>NZ_WING01000001.1:0-4800000 GCF_009793335.1 Actinomadura sp. J1-007
GGGGCCGGTCGCGCGGCCGGACCCGTCTCGGGTTCGCCTTCCGGGGACGCGTCCGGGTCGGTCGGGGGGTCCGGCCGGGCGGTGGCCGGCTCGGCCACCGCGCGGGCCATCGGGGAGCTGACCGAGACCCTGCGTTTCCGCGACGACATGCTGAAGGAGCTCACCCAGTGACCAGTGACGCCGTTCTGCCGTCCGCACGCCGAACAGCAGTACGCCGACGAGCTGGCCCGGCTCGCCGAGCACGACGAGCGGCCCCGTCCCCGGGCTGGCGGCTGTCGCCGTGGGCCGTCACCACGTACCTGCTGGGCGGCGAACTGCCGGACGGCTCGCGGATCGCCCCGAAGTACGTGGGGCCGCGCCGGCTGATGGAGGTCGCGGTCGCGACCCTCGCGACCGACCGGGCGCTGCTGCTGCTCGGCGTGCCCGGCACCGCGAAGACGTGGGTGTCCGAGCATCTCGCGGCGGCCGTGTCGGGCGACTCGACGCTGCTGGTCCAGGGCACGGCGGCACGCCGAGGAGGCCATCCGGTACGGGTGGAACTACGCGCGGCTGCTCGCCGAGGGCCCGTCGGAGAAGCGCTGGTCGAGAGCCCGCTGATGCGCGCGATGCGGACGGGCGCGGTCGCGCGGATCGAGGAGCTGACCCGGATGCCGAGCGACGTCCAGGACAGCCTGATCACGATCCTGTCGGAGAAGACGCTGCCGGTGCCGGAGCTCGGCACCGAGGTCCAGGCGGTCAAGGCTTCACCGTGATCGGCACGGCCAACGACCGCGACCGGGGCGTCAACGAGCTGTCCAGCGCGCTGCGGCGGCGGTTCAACACCGTCGTGCTGCCGCTGCCCGAGAGCGTGGAGGACGAGGTCGACATCGTCGCGCGCCGCGTCGACCAGATCGGCGCGTCCCTCGACCTGCCCGAGACGCCCGCCGGGCTGGAGGAGATCCGCCGCGTGGTCACCGTGTTCCGCGAGCTGCGCTCGGGGCTGACGGGCGACGGCCGCACCAAGCTGAAGTCGCCGAGCGGGACGCTCAGCACGGCCGAGGCGATCTCGGTCATCACCAGCGGTCTCGCGCTCGCCGCGCACTTCGGCGACGGGGTGCTGCGGGCGGCCGACGTGGCGGGCGGCATCGTCGGCGCCGTCGTGCAGGACCCGGTGTCCGACCGGGTGGTCTGGCAGGAGTACCTGGAGACGGTGGTGCGCGACCGCGACGAGTGGCGCGACTTCTACCGCGCCTGCCGCGAGGTCTCCTGATGGCGGCTGATCCCCGCGTACGCGTGTACGGGATCCGCCACCACGGTCCGGGCTCGGCGCGCGCGCTGCGCGGCGCGCTGGAGGAGTTCCGGCCCGACGCCGTCCTGATCGAGGGGCCGCCCGAGGCCGACCCGCTCGTGGAGCTGGCCGCCGACCCCGGCATGGTCCCGCCCGTCGCGCTGCTCGCGTACGCCCCGGGCCGCCCGCCCCTGCCACCCGAACCCGCGCCCAACGGCTCCACCCCCCCGCCCCACCGGAACGCTCCCGAGAGCCAACCCTCCGCGAACGGCAACGGCACGGCGGCCGCCAGTCCGACGAGCGACAGCACAGGCGATCGCGGCAGCACAGGCGATCGGGACGGCGCGACGGGCGACGGCGCGGGACGCGGCGGCGGCCCGGCGGGCGACGGCGCGACGGGCGACGGCGCAACGAACGACGGTGCGGCGGGCGACAGCACGGGCCACGGCGACGGCGCGGAACGCGGCGACGGTGCGGAACGCGGCGACGGTGCGGCGGGCGACAGAACGGCGGGCGACGGTGCGGCGGGCGGTGGCGCGGGACGCGGCGACGGTGCGGCGGGCGGCGGGGATAGTCGCGTGGCCGGGGTGGGCCGGGAGGGGAGGTAGCGGGACGGCTGGGAGCGACGGGGGTGACAGGGGTGACGGGAGTAGTGAGCGGCAGGCGGCGTTCTGGCCGTTCGCTGAGTTCAGTCCGGAGTGGCAGGCGATCCGGTACGCGCTGGGTGCGGGCGTGCCCGTGCGCTTCTGCGACCTGCCCGCCGCGCACCAGCTCGTCCCGCTCCAGGCCCCCGAGCAGGACGGGACCGACGGTCAAGGCGCGGAAGGCGCGGACAGCGCGCAAGGCGCAGAGGGCGCGGAAGGCGAGGGCGTCGCTGAGGTCGTGGAGGGGATCCGGCTCGATCCGCTCGGCTGGCTGGCGAAGGCCGCCGGGTACGACGACACCGAGCGCTGGTGGGACGACGTCGTGGAGCACCGCGGCGAGGGGCCGTCGCCGTTCCCGGCCATCGCCGAGGCCATGACGGAGTTGCGCGAGCAGCTCGCGGCGGCCGAGGAGCGGCCTGGCGCGGGGCTGCCGCCCGGCCATCTTGTCCGCGAGGAGCAGCGCGAGGCGCACATGCGCCGCACCCTGCGCCGCGCGCTGAAGGACGGGTACGAGCGGGTCGCGGTCGTGTGCGGGGCGTGGCACGTCCCGGCGGTGCTGGCGAAGGTCCCGGCCGCGCAGGACGACCGGACGCTGCGCGGACTGCCCAAGACCAAGGTCGCGATGACGTGGGTGCCGTGGACGCACGGGCGGCTCGCGGGGCGTTCCGGCTATGGGGCGGGGGTGCGGTCGCCCGGCTGGTACCACCACCTGTTCGCCGCGCCGGACCGGCCGGTCGAGCGCTGGCTGACCCGGGCGGCGCGGGTGCTGCGCGAGGAGGACCTGCACGTCTCGTCCGCCCACGTGATCGAGGCCGTACGGCTCGCGGACGCGCTCGCCGCGCTGCGCGGGCGGCCGCTCGCGGGGCTGGACGAGGTCACCGAGGCGACCCGGGCGGTGCTGTGCGAGGGCGCCGACCTGCCGGTGGAGCTGATCCAGCGGCGCATGGTCGTCGGCGAACGGCTCGGCGCCGTCCCCGAGCGGACCCCGATGGTGCCGCTCCAGCGCGACCTCCAGGCCGAGCAGCGGCGGCTGCGGCTGAAGCCGTCCGCGCTCGACAAGGAGCAGGACCTCGACCTGCGCCGGCCGATCGACCTCGCGCGGAGCAGGCTGCTGCACCGGCTCGCGCTGCTCGACGTCGACTGGGGCGTGCCGCGCGATCCGGGGCGTTCCAAGGGGACGTTCCGGGAGACGTGGACGCTGGCGTGGCGGCCGGAGTTCGACGTCGAGCTGATCGAGGCGAGCGCGTGGGGCACGACCGTGCGGGGCGCCGCGTCGGCCCGCGCGGAGGCGATGGCGGAGCAGGCCGCGGCCCTGTCCGACCTGACGTCCGTCGCGGAGCGCTGCCTGCTCGCCGACCTCGGCGGCGCGCTCCCGGCGGTGATGCGGGCGATCTCCGACCGCGCCGCCGTCGACACCGACGTGGCGCACCTGATGGCGGCGATGCCCGCGCTCGTCCGCGCGCTGCGGTACGGGGACGTGCGCGGCACCGCGACCGGCCCGCTGCGCACGGTCGTGGACGGCCTGGTCGTGCGGATCTGCGTGGGCCTGCCCCCGGCGGTGGCCGGGCTGGACGACGACGCGGCCCGCGAGACGCTGCGCCACGTGGACGCGGTGCACGGCGCGCTCGCGCTGCTCGCCGACGAGGGCCACGCGGCGCGGTGGCAGCGCGCGCTGGAGGGGCTGGTGTCGCGGCCGGACGGCCTGCACGGGCTCGTCGAGGGCCGCCTGACGCGCCTGCTCCACGACGCCGGACGGCTCCGCGACGTCCCCGACCGGATGGCTCGCGCGGTGTCCGTCGGCGCCGCGCCCGAACGCGCCGCCGCGTGGGTGGAGGGGTTCCTGTCCGGCGGCGGCCTGATCCTCGTGCACGACGCCGACCTGCTCCGCCTGGTCGACGGCTGGATCGCGGGGCTGCCGAACGACTCGTTCACCGACGTCCTGCCGCTGCTGCGCCGCACGTTCGGCGAGTACGCCGCCGCCGAGCGCCGCGCGATCGGCGAGCGGGCCCGCCGCCTCGGTCCCGCGACCGCGGCGGCCGGGCCCGGCGAGCCGGGTCCCGGCGAGCGCCTCGACCCGCGCCGGGCCGCGCCCGCGGCGGCGGCCGTCCTCGACATCCTCGGCTGGGAGACGCCATGACCACCGACCCCGCCCGCCCCGTCCCGGACGCCGCCGACGCCACCAACGCCGCCGCCGACGACGAGCGGCTCAGGCGGTGGCGGCTCGTCCTCGGCGGCGAGGCGTCCGACGGGACGGGCCGCGCGCTGGACGGCGACGACGCGCGGATGGACGCCGCGCTGGAGAAGCTGTACGGCTCGGGGCCCGGCGAGCGCGACCGCTCGCGGCCGGGGCGCCGCAGCGCGGGGCTGGGCGACTCGGCGCCGTCGGTCGCGCGGTGGCTCGGCGACATCCGCGAGTACTTCCCGTCCACGGTCGTGCAGGTCATGCAGAAGGACGCGATCGAACGGCTCGACCTCACGCGGCTGCTGCTGGAGCCGGAGATGCTCGACGCCGTCGAACCCGACGTGCACCTGGTCGGCACGCTGCTCTCGCTCAACAAGGTCATGCCCGACCGCGCCCGCGAGTCGGCGCGCGCCGTGGTCCGCAGGGTCGTCCGCGACCTGGAACGGCGGCTCGCGCAGCGGACCCGTTCGGCGGTCGGCGGCGCGCTGGACCGGTCGGCGCGCGTGCCGCGCCCCCGGCGGCCGTCCGACGTCGACTGGGAGCGGACGATCCGCGCCAACCTGCGCCACTACCTGCCCGAGCACCGCACCCTCGTGCCCGAGCGGCTCATCGGCTACGGGCGGCGGCAGCGGGCCGTCAAGCGCGACGTGGTGCTGTGCGTCGACCAGAGCGGGTCGATGGCGGCGTCGGTGGTGTACGCGAGCGTGTTCGGGGCGGTGCTCGCGTCGGTGCGGTCGCTGCGCACGTCGCTGGTGGTGTTCGACACGGCGGTGGTCGACCTCACCGACCAGCTCCAGGACCCGGTCGAGCTGCTGTTCGGCACGCAGCTCGGCGGCGGCACCGACATCAACCGCGCCCTCGCGTACTGCCAGGGCCTGGTCGCCCGCCCGGCCGACACGATCCTCGTGCTGATCAGCGACCTGTACGAGGGCGGCGTCCGCGCCGAGATGCTCCAGCGGGTGGCCGCGCTCACCGCCGCGGGCGTCCAGGTGGTGGTGCTGCTCGCGCTGTCGGACGAGGGCGCGCCCGCCTACGACCACGAGAACGCCGCCGCGCTCGCCGAGCTCGGCGTCCCGGCGTTCGGCTGCACGCCCGACGCGTTCCCCGACCTGATGGCGGCGGCCGTCGAGCGCCGCGACCTGCGGCGCTGGGCGGAACGCGAGACCGGCTGATCCTGCTTGGGCAAACTCCGGCGCGTCCCCGCGCGGCACGGCGGCGCGCCGGGGTTGGCTGGGCCCGCCGGGGGCGGCGCCTCCGGCGGCCGACGACCACGCCCGTGTCCTCCCGCGCGGACCGATCCCGAGTGGGAGACCACGGATGTCCCTGGCGAACACCTGGAAGTTCCGGATACCGCTGCTGGCCGCGGCGATCTCCGTCCTGCTGGCGTCCGTCGCCGCGACCTCGGTCGTGCTGGCGAGCGCCGGGCCCGGGGAGCGGCGGGCGGGCGGTTCGGCGACCAGCACCGGCGTGCGGCTCGACGTCACGCCGGTCCCGGGTCTCGGCCGGCCGGGCTTCAACGGGTCGTGGGGGCAGGCGTCCATCGGCGCGGACACCGGCCAGGTGAACGCCGATTACGGCGAGGACCCCGACGGCGTCGGCCGGTACGTCACGATCGCCGTCCCGTCCGGCAGCGTCACCGGCGACACGGCCGGAGGCTCGTGGCGGGGCGTCAGCGACCCGAACGACGTGAACGTGAGCCTCGTCCCCGGCGGGCCGCCCGTCCTGAACGTGCCGACGATGCACACGTTCGCGCAGTGCCAGCCGCCGCACGCGCCCATCACGCAGAACTCCGTCACCGCGCCCACGGTCGCGGGCCGCCCGATCCGGCAGGGCGTGACCACCGTCCCGGTGACCGGGGAGCGGCTCGGGCTGCGGAACGCCGGGGGGACGGCGCTGCCGGACGCCACGTTCACCGACGACCTGTCCGACATCGCGCGCCACGCGCACATCGACGGGATCACGGCGAGCACGGGCCACGCCGCCTACGGCTTCCGCCCGCCGAAGCTCACCTGGACGGGGTCGCTCAAGCCCGGCCGGACCGCGACGGTCCGGATCACGGCGACCGCGCGGCGGCCCGGGGTGATGCGCAACGCGGTCGGCAAGGACAGGACGAGCACGCACGTCGTCCCTCGGCACGTCAAGTGACCGTGCGGGCCCGCCGCCCCACCGGCGGCGGGCCCGCGCTCACCGCGCCGCCCGCAGCCCCGCCGCGAGCAGCACCACGACCAGCCCCGACAGCGCCGCGTGCATCACCAGCGCCGACGCCTGGACGGGCACCAGGACGCTCCAGGCCCCCCACATCGCCACCCGGACGGTCCGCGCGGCCATCACCGTCCACGCCGCGCCCCGGCTCCCCCGCCACGCCAGCACGACGCCGACCAGCGTCACCACCGCCAGCACGGCGAACGACGACGCCACGACCGGCAGCAGCTCACCGCGCCGCCCCTCGCTGAGCCGCGGGAGCGCGATGAGGAACGCGAGCGCCACGACGTCGAGCGCCGCGAGCACCCCCGCCAGGACGAGCCCGGCGAACACCGCGGGCCCCCGCCCCAGCTCCCGCCGTACGTCCGGCCGCGCCCCGGCCGGTTCCGGCCACGCCGGAGGCACCGGAGGTGCGGGAGGCCCCGGAGCGTTCCCGCCTCGCGCCTCGTTCGCTGCGGGGGCCGGTGCGGGCGCCGCGCCCGGCGCACTCTCGGACGGGAAGGTCCGCGCGGTCTCGGTGGGCGTCCACACGGCATCGGCACGGCCGGGAACGGCGGCAGGGAGAACGGTCCCGCCACCGCTCGCCTCCGCCGGGTCGGCGGGGAAGGGGACCGTACCGGCGGTGGGCGCGGGAGGCAGTTCGGGCCTGGGGAGGGCCAGGTCGGACGGGTGCCGCGGGGAGCGCCCGCCGAGGAGGCGCATGAGCGCTTCCTCGGCGGTCGGGCGGCGCCGCGGGTCCTTGGCCAGGCACGACTCGGCGATGTCGGCGATCTGCGGCGGGAGCGGGGTGAGGTCCGGGGTCTCGTGCAGGACGCGGTAGAGGACGGCGGGCAGCGGGCCCCCGGCGAACGGGTCGCGGCCCGTGGCGGCGAACAGCAGCGTCGCGGCCCACGCGAACAGGTCGGCGGACGGGCCGACGGCCGACCCCGCGACCTGCTCGGGCGCCATGTACGCGGGCGTGCCGACGACCTGGCTGGTGACCGTGGAGCCCGCGTCGAGGGCGCGGGCGATGCCGAAGTCGATGACGCGGGGGCCGTCCGGTCCCATCAGGACGTTCTGCGGCTTGAAGTCGCGGTGCACGACGCCCGCGCGGTGGATGGCGGTGAGCGCGGTCACCGTGCCGACCGCGAGCCGGTCGAGTCCGGCGCCCGTCCGGGGGCCCTCGGCGCGGACGAGCTCGCGCAGCGAGGGGCCCGGCACGAACTCGCTGACGATGTAGGGCTGGTCGCCCGCCATGTCGGCGTCCAGCATCCGGGCGGTGCAGAACCCCGCGACCCGCTGGAGCAGCGCCAGCTCGCGGACGAACCGGGCGCGGGCGCGGGCGTCGCCGAGCGTCCGGGCGTGCAGGAGCTTGATCGCGACCCGGCCGCCGGACGGGTCGCGGCCGAGGTAGACGACGCCCTGGCCGCCGGAGCCGAGGCGGGCGAGGACCGTGTGGCCGCCGAGGCGTCGCGGGTCGGCGGGCGTGAGCGGGCTGGTCATACGCGCTCCCCCGGGAACGGCGTCGGTAACAAAATTACGAGGAATCGACCGGGCACAAAACGCGCCGCCATGGCATCAAAGAGTATAGGTTCGGCCGGTCCCGAACGGGGGATGACGCATGTTTAAGATCAATTCCAGAATTGGCGGGGCGAGGGTTTCAGCCGTGCCGTTCGCGGCCGTGCTGGCCGCCGCGGCGACGGTGGCGGGATGCGGCGACGCGGGGGCGACGATCACCCGGCTGACGGTGGGGACACCGGGGCCCGACCCGTACACGCTGATGTCGAACACCGACCAGCGCCGGATCGAGCCGGGCCGGCGGGCGGGCGGGACGCGGCGGGGCGACTCGCCCGGCCTCTACGGCGGGACGCGGCGCGCGGCGAGCTGCGACCCGCGGCGGCTGGTCGCGTTCCTCCAGGCCAATCCGGACAAGGCGCGGGCGTGGGCGGGCGCGCAGGGCATCGAGCCCGGCGGCATCGCGCGGTTCGTGGCGCGGCTGACGCCGGTGCTGCTGCGCACCGACACCCTGGTGACCAACCACGGCTACCGCGACGGGAAGGCGACCGGCGGCCCGGCCGTCCTCCAAGCGGGAATGGGCGTGCTGATCAATGAATACGGCGAGCCGGCGGTGAAGTGCAATTGCGGAAATCCGCTGACCCGTCCGCAGAAAAAGATCTCGACGCGGAACGCGAGCTACACCGGCGCTTCATGGGACGGTTTCGGCGGGCGGAGGGTCACGAGGATCGAGCCGAGGAACGAACGCGAAGGGGCGGTCGCCGTTTTCGTTCTCGTCGATCCGGACGCGACGATCGGATTCGGCCGCCCGCGCGCAACGACGGGCGCCGACGACGGCCCGGCGGGCACGCTGCCGCCGACCGAGGCGGCGCCGACCGACGGCCCGTCCCCCGGCGACTCGGGGTCGGCCGAGCCCGGCAGCGGCGGCCCGGCCACCCCGCTGCCCGGCGACTCGGAGCCGGGCGCCGGCACGTCCCCGAGCCTCGGCGGTACGCCCGGCGGCGGCGACCCGGGCGACCCGGGCGTCCCCTCGGACGGGCCGGGCGCCCCTGGGTACGGCCAGACGCCGCCCGCGTCGCCGGCGCCGCCCGCTGGCGAAGGGCCCCCACCTGCGTCGATGGGCCCCGGGACGGGCGGGCCGCCGCCCGCCTCGCTCGGCCCGCCGAGCGGCCGGCCGGGCCCCGGGTCGCCCTTCTGAGCACACCTGCGCTACATTTGCTCATATGAGCAGTGCTTCAGATGTCACCCCCGCCGAGGCGTGCGCCGTCCGCGTGGTCGATCCTGAGAAGGTCGCCGTCGTCACCGCGTCGATGCCGGACGCGGAGACCGTCACGGAGCTGGCGCAGGTGTTCGGGCTGCTGTCCGACCCCGGCCGGCTGCGGGTGATCACGGCGCTGCTGGAGGGGGGCGAGATGTGCGTGTGCGACATCGCGGCGTCCTGCGGGCACTCGGAGTCGGCGGTCTCGCACGCGCTGCGGCTGCTGCGCGCCAACCGCGTCGTCCGCGTCCGCCGGGCGGGCCGCATGGCCTACTACCGGCTGGACGACTCGCACGTGCGGATGCTGCTCGATCTCGCCCTCGCCCACGTCGGCCACCAGGAGGAAGCCACATGAGCGGGGATCGGGAGGACGTGCCGGGGCAGGGGCACGGCCACGGGCAGGGGCACGGGCACGGCCACGGGCACGGGGTCTCGGCGGGGGCCGATCGCCGGTATCTGACCGGCGCGCTCGCGCTGATCCTCGCCTACATGTCCGGCGAGGTGGTCATCGGCGTCGTCGCGCGGTCGCTGGCGCTGGTCACCGACGCCGCGCACATGCTGACCGACGCGGTCGCGATCGTCCTCGCGCTGGTCGCGATGCGGATCGCGGCGCGCCCGCCGAAGGGCGGCTTCACCTACGGGATGCGCCGCGCGGAGATCCTCTCGGCCCAGCTGAACGGACTGACGCTGCTCCTGCTCGCCGCCTACTTCGTCTACGAGGGCGTCGGCCGGCTCGTCGACCCGCCCGACGTCAACGGGCCGCTCGTGTTCTGGACCTCGCTCGCCGGGGTCGCCGTGAACATCGCCGCGACCTGGCTGATCAGCAGGGCCAACCGGAGCAGCCTGAACGTCGAGGGCGCGTTCCAGCACATCCTGAACGACCTGTACGCGTTCATCTCCACCGCGGTCGCCGGGCTCGCGGTGTGGACGCTCGGGTTCGCGCGGGCCGACGCGATCGCGTCGCTGGTGGTCGCGGCGCTGATGCTGAAGGCGGGCTACGGGCTGCTGCGCGACGCCGGGCGGGTGCTCATGGAGGCCGCGCCGTCCGGCATCGACCCGTCCGAGCTGGGCGGGCGCCTCGCCGAGCGGCCGTGCGTGCAGGAGGTGCACGACCTGCACGTCTGGGAGGTCAGCTCGGGCTACCCGGCGCTGTCGGCGCACGTGCTGGTGGAGCCGAAGGGCGACTGCCACGCCGTCCGCCGCGACCTCCAGGAGCTGCTGCGCACCTCGTACGGGATCACGCACACGACGATCGAGGTCGACCACGTGAACGACGAGTTCCACTGCGAGGACCCGCACGGCCCCCGCCACGTCGCCGCGGCCGAGGAGCCCCACCGGCACATCGGCTCGGCCCCCTGCGACCACTGACGGCCCCGCCCGGCGGGTCCCGCCCGGCGCGCCGCCGGACCGGCCCGGCCCCCGCCGCACCCTCACGTGTTCGACCGGCGGGGACCCGGGCCGGTCAGGCGAGCTCGGACACCAGCAGCGGGAGCGCGGCGCGCAGCTCGCGCCGCCAGTACGGCCAGGTGTGCGTGCCCCGGTACAGGTGCGTCGAGGCGGGGATGCCGAGCTGGTCGAGCTTGGCGGTGAACCGGGCGGTCACCGTGCGGGCGAGCGACTCCAGGACGTCGGGGTCGGTGCCCGGCGCCGGGTCGTACGGGCCCGGCTCCCCGTCGCCGGACGCGATGTAGAGCCGGACCCCGGAGAGCCGGTCGGCGAGGTCGTACGGGTTGTGCTGGCGCCAGACGATCCGCTGCCGCTCGGGGTCGCCCCAGACGTCGGTCCAGTCGGCGTCCGGGTCGGCGACGGCGACCGACAGCTCGACGACGTCGGCGACGTCGAGGGCGCGCGGGTCGCGGTGCAGCGTGTGCGGGGCGCCGCTGAACGACGCCGCCGCCCGAAACAGGCCGCGGTGCCGGGCCGCATAGGCGAGCGCGCCGGTGCCGCCCGCGCCGTTGCCCGCGATGGCACGCTGCGTGCCCGCGCGGTAGCCGCGTTCCAGGATCTGCCGGAGTTCGGTGAGATGGAACGTCTCCCACTTCGGCGGGCCGCCTCCGCCGCGATTCCACCAGTCGGTGTAATTGCCGCAGGATCCGCCGTCGGGCATGACGACGATGATCTGGAGTTCGGCGGTGAGCCGTTCCAGGTCGGTGTGCGCGGTCCAGGCCGTGTGGTCGTTCGGGCCGGGGCCGCCGTGCAGCAGCCACAGCGCCGGCCAGGTGCGGGAGGCGTCCCGTGACCAGCCCGGAGGCACGAGCAGCCGCACGTGCGCGACGTCGGCGAGGACGGGCGAGCGGACCGCGAGGTCGAGCACGCGGGGCCCCCGGCGGCGCTCGCCGACCACCGTCGCCCCGTCGTCGGCGTTCGGCGCCCTCGCCGCCGCGGGACCGCCCGCCGCAATGGACGCCATAAGAGCCGTGACCCCTGTTATCAATCCCACTCCGACCGCGCCGCGCCGCCACATTTCTCCGCCCGGGGTTTCGTTGCCTTCTTTCAGGTAATGTCCCCACTTCGAGCGCGGTTTCAACGCAGAGTAACCGCTTTATAAAATATCCGTTCCGGGTTCCGGACGGCGGGCCGGGTAGCCTGGCGCGGATGGAGGGGAGAGGGCCGGTCGTGATGCGCAGCAAGCCGGAACTTCAGTCCGCGATCCGGGACGGCGGCCGAGCCGTCCTGCTGGTCAATGTCCGCTCGCGCCGCGGCAGGCGCCTGTACGGGACGGCGCGCCGGATGCTGCGCGAGGCCGGGCTGGAGTTCGCCCAGGTCTTCCCGGTGAACGACCCGTCCCGGCTGCGCGAGCTGTTCGCCGACGCGCTCGCCCTGGAGCCCGACCTGGTCGTGGTCGGCGGCGGCGACGGCACGGTCGCCGAGGCCGTCACCCACCTCGCCCACCGCGACGTCGCGCTCGGCGTCCTGCCCCTCGGCACGACCAACAACTTCGCCCGCAGCCTGGAGCTCCCCCTCGACCTCGCGGGCGCCGTCCGCACCCTGCGGGACGGCAAGGTGGCCGACGTCGACGTGGGCTGGTTCGAGAGCACCGTCCCCCGACCGGAACCGAGGCGAAGGCCGGGACCGGCGACGGCGACGGCGACGCGGAGCCGCCGGGCTCCCCCGGCCCCGGCGCCGCGCCGGTGGACGGGGCGACGGCGGCCGAGGCGGTCGCGGGCGCGCCCGCCGGCGGCGAGGACGTGCGGCACATCTTCGCCAACATGGTCAGCCTCGGCCTGTCGGTGCGGGTGGCCGAGCACGTGCCGCACGGGCTGAAGCGGCTCCTCGGGCGTCCCGCGTACGCGCTGACGGCGGCGCGGCTGCTGCCGCGGCACGAGGCGTTCCGCGCGCGGATCCGGATCGGCGGCGAGACGCACGAGGTGGCCACGCACCAGCTCAACGTGGCGAACGGCGCGCACCACAGCGGGCAGCGGATCGCGCGCGACGCCAGCCCCGACGACCGCCTCCTCGCGGTCTACAAGCTCGGCGACGAGCGGCGGCTGCGGCTGGCGTCCGCGACCGCGCGGCACGTGCTGACCGGGCCGTGGCGCACGCTCTCCGAGAACGCGTTCCTCACCACGGGCGCGGTCGAGATCGAGACCGACCCGCCGCTGCCGGTGGACGTGGACGGCGAGGTCAGGGGCATGACGCCGGTGTCGATCCGGCTGCTCGGCAACGCGCTGAGGGTGATCGTCCCGCAGTCGTTCGTCGACACCTGAGCCGCCCCGCCCGCCCGCGCCGCCGAACGCCCGCCCCGCCCGCGCCGCCTAGAGATCCACGCCGCGCGCCGCCAGCAGGGCCTTCAGGCGGTCGTGCGGCAGCGCCGGGGAGCGGTGCCCGTCGCGGCCGACCATGGTCTCGGCGGCGAGCAGCACGTTCAGCACGGCCTCCTCGACCGACTCGACCACCGCCTCGTAGAACGGGTCGATCCGGTTCCACGGCACGAACCGCAGGTGCTCGTAGCCCGGCTCGCCCACGGGGAAGCCGCTGGTCAGCGCGCCCTCGTTCGCCGTGGAGAACGCGAGGAAGATGTCGCCGGACGAGTGGTGCCCGACGGTGCCCGTCCGGGCGAGGCCGAGCGGGACGCGGCGCGCGAGGGCGGTGCACTGGCCGGGCAGCAGCGGCGCGTCCGTCGCGACGACGACGATGACCGAGCCCGCCCCGGCGAGCCCGAGCCAGTCGGTCTCCGCCATCGGGTCGTCGCCCGTCATCGACGCGCCGACCGGCACGCCGCACACGGTCAGCTCGCGCCGCGACCCGAAGTTGGCCTGGACGAACGCGGCGACGGTGTAGGAGTCGGAGCCGTACCCGACGACCCGCGAGGCGGTGCCGCTGCCGCCCTTGAACCCGTAGCAGTTCATGCCGGTGCCGCCGCCGACCGAGCCCTCCGCGACCGGGCCGCCGCGGGCCGCGTCGAGGGCCGCGACCGCGTGCGCGGGCCGCACGTGGTCGCCGTCGATGTCGTTGAGGTAGCCGTCCCAGGTCTCGGCGACGACGGGCAGCATCCACTCGCGCGCGCCCT
Source organism: Actinomadura sp. J1-007 (assembly GCF_009793335.1). Taxonomy (GTDB): domain Bacteria; phylum Actinomycetota; class Actinomycetes; order Streptosporangiales; family Streptosporangiaceae; genus Spirillospora; species Spirillospora yumaensis. The sequence continues at coordinate 13,558 of NZ_WING01000001.1, forward strand.
CCGGGCGGGTGCGCAGCGACCACTCGATCGCGCCGCGGTGGCACGGCCCGACCGCGTGCGTGTTGGTGATCAGCACGGGCATGGTCAGCGCGCCGGTCTCGGCGATCCAGTGCGAGCCGGTCATCTCGCCGTTGCCGTTCAGCGTGTACGTCCCGGCCGCGCACGGGGCCGCCGCGCCGGACCGGCCGCGCGGCAGCAGCGCCGTGACGCCGGTCCGGACGGGTCCGCGCCCGGCGCGCAGCGGGCCGTCCCCCTCGATCAGCGTCGTGTAGCCGACCTCGACGCCCGGGACGTCGGTGATCGCGTTGTGCGGGCCGGGCGTACCGGGCAGCGGCAGGCCGAACGTGCGCGCGCGGGTCATGGGTTGCCTCTCCGATCCTCCGGGCCGCCCGGACGTTCCGGGGCGGCCAGTTCCTCCGGGGTGCGGCCGGTGGCGTCGGCGGCGCAGGCGAACAGCAGGCGGCGCGCCTGGGCGGCGTCCACCGCGGGCACCGCGTTGACGATGTGCAGGCCGTAGCCGTCCTCCAGCGCGACGAGGTTGCGGGCGATCGAGGCCGCGTCGCGGGTCAGGGCGAACGCGCCGGTCGCCGCGCCCGCCTCCAGGATCGCGGTGTAGATCCCGGCCTGCCGCTCGTACAGCCGGATGTGCTCGGCGGCGTACGCGGCGTCGCGCCGGGCGACGGTGCCGAGCTCGTACAGCAGCACGCACAGCTCGTCGCCGGGGCCGGACGGCAGGCCGCTGCGGATCATCGCGGCGAGCCGCCCGCGCGGGCCGGGCTCGCGGGCGACGGCCTCCTCGCGGGCGGCGCAGAACCGGTCGACGGCCTCGCGCTGCACCTCGCGCAGCAGGTCGGCCAGCGTCGGGAAGTAGTACAGCACCGATCCGGACGACATCGCGGCGCGGTCGGCGACGTCGCGCAGGCGCAGCCCGAGCATGCCGCGCTCGACCACGGCGCGGCGGGCGGCGGCGACGAGCTCGGCGCGGCGCTCGTGCGCGCGGCTGGGGCGGGCCATGTCCCACATTGTCTGAAGATCTTTCAGACAATGCAAGTTAGGTCTCGCGGCGCGAGGGAGCATCGAAAACCCGAGACAGACTTGTTACCAGGCCCGGTCTTGTACCGCGTCGGCGGGCGTTCTTTGATACTCGTTCAAAGAACCGCTGCGAGGAGGTGCCCGTCATGGCCGCTCCCGAAGTCGATCCCCCGGCCGCCGCCCACCGTCCCCCCGGGCTGCACCGGGGCCTGCGGATGCTCGGCGCGCTGCTCATCGTGCTGTCGGCGACCACGCCCGCGTCGTCGGTGTTCATCATCGCGCCGGGGGTGATCGCGCAGGCGGGCACCGGGGCGTTCTGGAGCTTCGCCGCCGCGGGCGTCGTCGGCGTCTTCATGGCGTTCGTCTACGCCGAGCTGGCCTCGGCGTACCCGCTGTCCGGCGGCGAGTACGCGATCGTCGGCCGCACCCTCGGCCGGCTGCCGGGCTTCGTCGTGCTCGGCCTCATCATGATCACCCAGCTGCTGATCCTCGCGGTGATCGCGCTCGGCGTCGGCACCTACCTCGGCGTGCTGTTCGACGGGCTGGACGGCCCGGTCGTCGCGGCCGGCACCGTCGCGGCGGCCACCGTGGTCGCGATCTTCGACATCAAGGTGAACGCCGTCGTCACCGGGATCTTCCTCGCGATCGAGATGGCCGCGCTCGTCGTGCTCGCCGCGCTCGGGTTCCTGCACGTGGAACGGCCCGTGACCGACCTGATCGCCCATCCGGTCGTCGCCGGCGACTCCGGCCTGACGGCGGCCTCCGCCGGGCTCGTCGCCGCCGCGACCGCCGTCGCGATCTTCTCCTACAACGGCTACGGGTCGGCGGTCTACTTCGGCGAGGAGACCCACGACGCGCACCGCGCCATCGCCCGCACCGTGCTGTGGGCGCTCGGGATCACGGTCGCGGCCGAGCTGGTCCCGGTCACCGCCGTGCTGCTCGGCGCGCCCGACCTGAACGCGCTGTTCGGCGCGGACAACATGCTCGACTACTTCATCACCGCGCGCGGCGGCGACACCCTCAACACGGTGATCAGCCTCGCGATCGCGCTGGCCATCCTGAACGCCGTCATCGCGATCATGCTGCTGACCTCGCGGCTGGTGTTCAGCTCCGGCCGCGACGGCACCTGGACCAAGCCGGTGGACCGCGCGCTGACCTCCGTCCACCCGCGCTTCGGCACGCCGTGGGTCGCGACGGTCCTCACCGGCGTGCTGAGCGCCGCCGCGTGCTTCCTGGACGAGAAGTTCCTGCTGGTCGTCACCGGGACGTCGCTCGTCGCGGTGTACGCGGCGCTGTGCCTGGCCGTGATCGCCGGGCGCCGCAACGGGACGACCGCGCACGCCCGCTACCGGATGCCGTGGTTCCCGGCCGCGCCCGTCGCGGCGCTCGCCGCGCTCGGCTACGTGATCTACCAGAACGCCCGGGACGAGGAGATCGGCCGTCCGAGCCTCGGCGTGACCGCCCTGGTGGTGGCGCTGTCCGCCGCGTACTTCGTGCTGGTGCTGCGCCGCCGCGGCGGCTGGGAGCTGAAGGGCGCCGCCGACGACGACGCGGTCTCCCCGCCGCCCTGACCCGGGCGGCGGGCGGACGGCGGGCGGACGGGTTCACATCCGCCCGGATCGGGGCACGCCTACCCCCATGACTGCCGAGATCCTCAGCGGGCTGGACCCGTTCGACATCTTCGACGCCGAGGCCGACCGGCTGGACGCGTTCTTCTCCGGCCTCTCCGCGGAGGACTGGGACCGGCCGTCCCGCTGCGAGGGCTGGTCGGTCCGCGACGTGCTGGCCCACCTCGCCGGGGAGGAGCTCTACAACCACGCCTGCCTGGACGGCGACCTCGACGGGCTGTTCGCGCGGCTGGAGCGGGAGGGCGTGAAGGACCTCGGGGGCTTCAACGAGTGGTGCGTGCGGACCCGCCGCCCGCTGCCCGTCGCCGAGGTGGTCGAGGAGTGGCGCGAGGAGAACGGCGACACCCGCCGCCGGATGCGCGAGGCGGGCGCGGACGCCGAGCTGGCCACCATGGCGGGCCCGTACCCGGTCGGCCTCCAGACGTTCCACTACTGCTCGGAGTACGCGACGCACGGCGACGACATGGGCGTGCAGGTCCCGGACGCGGAGGCGCGGGCCCGCACCGCCTGGCGCGCCCGCGTCGGCCTGTTCGCGCTGGACGAGCGGAACGCGCCCGTCGAGGTGGAGGAGCTGTCGGACGGGTTCCGCGTGCGGCTCGGCGACCGGACCGCCGACCTGACCGCGTACGACTTCGTGCAGGCCACCGTCGACCGGCTGCCGCCCGGCCACCCGCTCGACGCGTCCCTGCGCGGCGCCCTGATCGCCCTCGCCTGACCGGGGCGACCGCGCTCAGGCGGTGGTGGCGCGCTCGTCCGCCATGACGTACGCGCCGCCCTCCAGGCGCTCGATCAGGCCGCGCGTCCACTCGGCGGCGGCGCGGGCGGAGAACGCCCACCAGCCGAGCAGCTCGTTCAGCGGGTCGGCGGCGTCCTCCTCCAGGTGCGGGGTGACCGAGTCGCGCCAGTCGTCGAGGCCCTTCAGCCGGTCGCGGAGCAGGGCGACCGCCTCGTCGCGGCGCAGCTCGCCGAGGAACCCGAGCGCCGCCGAGAGCTGCTCGGGCCGCCGCACGTCCACCGTCGCGATCGCCTCGCGCAGCAGCCGGAGGAACTCGGCCTCGCCCGCGGCGGTGACCTCGTAGTCGGTGCGCGGCGGGCCCGCCTCGTTGTCGGGGACCTCCTCGGCGCGCAGCAGGCCCTCCTTGGTGAGCTGCTTCAGCGCGTGGTAGATCGACCCCGGGTTGACGTTGGCCCACTCGTTGGACCCCCACGACAGCAGCTCGCGCCGGATCTCGTAGCCGTGGGCGCGCCCGAACCGCCGGACCCCGCCGAGCACCAGCAACCGCGTCGCCGACATCGTTCCCCCTGTTCCAGCCGGTCTGGCTCCGTTCAGGCTAAGGCGTCGCCCCGCCGGGCCACCGCCCGGCCGGGACGACGCCCGGCCGGGACGACGCCGGGCCGAGGCAACGCCCGGCCGGGGCCACGCCGGGGTGGCGCGGGGACGCGGCCGCGCCTAGCCTGCTCGGCATGGCAGCGCAACGGTCGCCGATCGAGGTCCCCGCTCCGCCCCGGCGGACGCCGAACGGCTCGGCGGGCTGACGTGCTCGGGCACATCGGGCTGAACGTCCCGGACCTCGGCGCGGCCCGCGAGTACTACGGGGCCCTGATGCCCCTCCTCGGCTTCGAGCGGTACCTGGACGCCGAGGACCAGTTCGCCTACCGCCCCGCCGGCGGCAAGCCCGGAACGTACGTGTTCTTCTATCCGGCCTCGGACGGCCGGGACTCAGGGGCCGGCGGCTACTCCCGCGAACGCGCCGGGCTCCAGCACCTGGCGTTCATGGTGCGGACCCGTACGGCGGTGCGCGACGTCCACGCCGCGGCGCGGGGGCTCGGCTCCGAGGTGCTGCACGGGCCGAGGGAGTTCCCGGAGTACCCGCCGCCCTACTACGCGACGTTCTGGCTCGACCCGTTCGGCTTCATGCTGGAGGCGGTCTGCCACCACGACCGCGACTGACGGCCTCACCGCCGCAGGTCGGCCATGTCCTCCCCGGTCAGGACGAGGCCGGCCGCCGCGGCGTTCTCCTCCAGGTGGGCGAGCGAGGACGTGCCCGGGATGGCCAGGATTGCGGGCGACAGCGCGAGCAGTCCCGCCAGCAGGACCTGGGCGGCCGTCGCCTCGTGCCGGGCCGCGACGGCCGCCACCCGCTCGTCGTCCGGCAGCCCGAACCCGCCGAGCGGGAAGTACGGCACGTACGCCACCGAGTCCCGCTCGCAGGTCTTCATCAGGCCGGTGTCCTGCGGGAGGGTGACGTCGAACCGGTTCTGCACCGCGGCGACCGGCGCGATCCGCTGCGCCTCCGCGAGCTGCGCCGCGGTGACGTGGCTCACCCCGAGCCGCCGGATCAGGCCCTCCTCGCGGAGCGCGGCGAGCACGGCGAACCGTTCGCCGATCGGGGCGCCGTCCGGCTCGGCCCGCCCGCCGACGCGCAGGTAGACCAGGTCGAGCCGGTCCACGCCGAGCTCGGCCAGGTTGCGCTCGACCTCCCCGCGCAGCTCGCCCGCCTCCAGCTCGTAGGTGGGGTACCGGTCGCCGGGCCGGCGGCCCGGCCCGACCTTGGTGGCGATCACCAGGCCGTCCGGGTAGGGGTGCAGCGCCTCTTTGATCAGCTCGTTCGCCGCCAGTCCGCCCTGGTGGTAGAACGCGGCGGTGTCGATGTGGTCGATGCCCAGCTCGGCGGCCCGCGCCAGCACGGCGAGCGCGTCGCCGCGCTCGTTCGGGGCGCCCTCCGCGTCGCGCACCGGCAGCCGCATCGCGCCGAATCCCATCCGGGCGACCGGCAGGTCGCCGCCCAGCTTCCAGTGCCCGGCCGCAGCCGCGATCTTCGTCGTCATGCCGCCCACTGTGCGGGGCGCGCGTCCCCGGCCGCGCCCGCTGGCAGCAAGCTGCCACCTTTTGACCTCCCGCCCCGGGCCGCGCAGACTGGGCGCGATGGATCCGCAGCGGAACGTGGTCGTGCGCGGCGAGCGGGAGCTGGTCCTGCGCGCCGGGCACCTCTTCCACGCCCGCGAGGAGTTCGCCTGCGCCGCCGCGGACCAGAGCACCTGGGCGCTGCCGGGGGCGCGTGAACGGCTCGTCGCCGGCCTCCACGCGCGCCGTGCGAGGCCGTTCAAGCTCTACAACCCCGGGGCCCTCGCCGACGAGGAGTCCGAACGGCGCCTGATCGAGATCGCGGGGCACGGCGTCCAGATCCGGATCTGCGCGACGCCGCTGCGGCAGGAGACGATCCTCATCGACCGGAAGGTCGCGATCCTGGCGGGCCCGGCGGGCGACGGCCCCCGCGAGTACACCGTCGTCCGGGCCCCCGGCGTGGTGGAGAGCGTGCGCACGCTGTTCTGGGCGACCTGGGACGCCGCGACCGACCTCGCCGATTTCCGCCGGAGCCGCCCGCCCGCGCTGAACGGGCAGAGCCGCGAGATCCTGCACCTGCTGGCCGACGGCCTCAAGGACGAGGCCGCGGCCCGCAAGCTCGGCCTGTCCCTGCGCACCTACCGCCGCCGCGTCGCCGAGATCCTCGCCCTCCTCGACGCCGGGTCCCGGTTCCAGGCGGGGCTGCGCGCCCGCGAACTCGGCCTCGCCTGACCCCGTCGGGCACGGCCGCCCCGCACCTGCCGGGAGAACGGGCCTTCCCTCCGGGCCCGGAAGGCGGGACGGTCGTACCGCATGACCGGATGCGGCGGCGGGAACCGGCAGAGGGGCGGACGGGTGTTCAAGTGACCTCTTGGTCACTACGCTCGACGCGACCGCGGCAGAACGAGGTTCGGGATGGCCATGAGTCACAGCGTGGTGATCGTCGGTAGCGGGTTCGGCGGGATCGGGATGGCGATCCGGCTCCGGGAGGCCGGAATCGGCGACGTCGTGATCCTGGAGAAGGCCGGGGAGCTCGGCGGGACCTGGCGGGACAACACCTATCCGGGCGCGGCGTGCGACGTGCCGTCGCACCTGTACTCGTTCTCGTTCGAGCGCAAGACCGACTGGTCGCGGCGGTACCCGCAGCAGCCGGAGATCCTCGACTACCTGCGCAACTGCGCCCGCAAGTACGGGGTGCTGCCGCTCGTCCGGTTCGGGACGGAGGTCACCGGGGCGCGCTTCGACGCCGAGCGGGCGCTCTGGCGGATCTCCACGACCCGCGGCGAGCTGGAGGCGCGCGTGCTGGTCTCGGCGTGCGGGCAGCTCAACCGGCCGGTGCTGCCGCCGGTCGAGGGGCGCGAGACGTTCGCGGGGCCGAGCTTCCACTCCTCGCGCTGGGACCACGGCGCGGACCTGGACGGCAAGCGGGTCGCGGTCGTCGGCACCGGCGCGAGCGCCGTGCAGATCGTCCCGGAGATCGCGGCGCGGGCGGAGTCGCTGACGCTGTTCCAGCGGTCCGCGCCGTACGTGATCGACAAGCCGGACCGGCCCTACCGGCCCTGGGAGAAGGCCGTGCTGAGGACCGTCCCCGGGGTGTACGGGCTGAGCCGCGCGAAGATCTACGCGGCGCACGAGTCGCGGGCGGTCGCGTTCGTCAAGTACCCCGGGCTGATGGGGATCATGGAGAGGTCGTTCCGGCGGAGCCTCGCCGGGCAGGTCGCCGACCCGGCGCTGCGCGAGGCGCTCGTCCCCGGCTACCCGATGGGCTGCAAGCGCATCCTGCGCTCCAACGACTACTACCCCGCGCTCGCCGGGCCCGGCGTCACGCTGGTCACCGACCCGATCGCGCGCGTCACGCCGTCCGGCGTCGAGACCCGCGGCGCGGACGGGCGGACCGCCGCGCACGCCGCCGACGTGATCGTCTACGCGACCGGGTTCGCGTCCACCGACTTCCTCGCCCCGATGCGGATCACGGGCCTGGACGGGCGGGAGCTGAACGAGGCGTGGCGCGACGGCGCGCAGGCGCACCTCGGGATCACGGTCAGCGGCTTCCCCAACCTGTTCCTGCTCTACGGGCCGTACACCAACCTCGGCCACAACTCGATCATCTACATGCTGGAGTCCCAGTTCCGGTACGTGCTCGGCTGCGTGGACGCCGTCCGCCGCGCGCGCCTGGACTGGATCGACGTGCGCCCCGACGTGCAGGACGCGTTCACGCGGGAGATGCGGGAACGGCTCCGCTCGACGGTGTGGGAGACGGGCTGCGAGAGCTGGTACATGACCGCCGACGGGAAGGTGGTCAACAACTGGCCCGGCTTCACGTTCGCCTACCGCCGCGCGACGCGCCGCCCCGACCCGCGCCACTTCCGCGCGCGCCGCGGAGCGTCGGAGCCCGCGCCGCTCGCCTAGAGTCGTCGCATGCCGACCGCTCTCATCACCGGCGCGACCGCGGGCATCGGCGCCGCGTTCGCCCGCCGCCTCGCGTCCGACGGTTTCGACCTCGTGCTGCTCGCCCGCGACACCGAACGCCTCGACCGCGCCGCCGCCGACCTGGGCGGCACGTACGCGGTCCGCGTCGAGGCCCTGACGGCCGACCTGGCCTCCGAGGCGGGCCTCGCCGCCGCCGAGGAGCGCGCCCGCGCGGGCGTGGACCTGCTGGTCAACAACGCCGGCTTCGGGCACAAGGGCACGTTCCTGAACGTCCCGGTGGACGACGAGCTGGCGATGCTGCGGGTGCACTGCGAGGCGGTGCTGCGGCTCACCCACGCCGCGCTGCCCGGGATGCTCGAACGGGGCCGGGGCGGGATCGTCAACGTGTCGTCGGTCGCGGCGTTCGCGTCGCGCGGCACGTACGGCGCGTCCAAGTCGTGGGTCGTCTCGTTCAGCCAGGGCGTCGCGAACGACCTGGCCGGGCGTCCGGGCGCGGGCGGGGTGCGGGTCATGGCGCTGTGCCCGGGGTTCGTCCGCACCGAGTTCCACGAGCGCGCCCGGATGGACGTCTCCGGCCTGCCGGACTTCCTGTGGCTCGACCGCGACGCGGTCGTGGACGCCGCGCTGCGCGACCTGCGCCGGGGCGTCCCGGTGAGCGTCCCGTCCGTCCAGTACAAGGCCGTCGTGGCGCTGACCCGGATGGTCCCGCCGTCGCTGTTCGGCAGGCTGTCCTCCCGCGCGGGCCGCCGCTACGAGTGACCGGCGGGCGGCGGGCGCCGATCCGCCCGCGCTCACCGGACGGGCCGGGACGCACGTTACGGTCTTGTCACAGGGCGTCGGACAGGGCAGGGTGACAGAGATCGTCGGTGCGGGGGCGTACCGACCCGTGACATCACCACTCCGCCGAGAGGGTCCTCCCCGATGGGTCACGACCTGGGCCAAGCCGCCCTCGCGCTGCTCGCGACCGCGGCCTACTACACCGCGTTCCTCGTCTTCCGCGCGGCCGCCGCCCGGATGCCGCCGCTGCGCGGCAGCCGCCCCTTCCACGTCGCGCGGCACATGCTCACCAGCCCGGTCTGGCTCGGCGGCGGGCTGATCCTGTTCCTCGGCCTCGGGTACGAGGTGGTGGCGTTCACGGCGATGCCGCTCGCCGTCGCCCAGCCGATCTTCGCGGTCAGCCTGGTGTTCCTGGTCGGGTACGCGGTGTGGTTCCTCGGCGAGCGGCTGAGCCCCCGGGAGTGGGCGAGCGTGGCGCTGTTCGTCCTCGCGACCGTGCTGATCGGCCTGTCCGCCGGGTCCGAGCGCGGGCTGCGCGCCGACCCGAGCCTCACCGGCACCCTCGCCGCGCCGTGGAAGATGCTCGCCGTGATCGCCCCCGCCGTGGTCGTCGCCGGGCTCGTCTGGCTCGTCGGGGACCGCCGCGCGCACGGCCGGCACGCCCGCAAGCTCGCCGGCGTCGCGTACGGGATCGGCGCGGGCGCGTGCGCGGGGCTCGCCGAGGCCGGGATCCGCGGCATCTCGATCGTGTACGAGAACACCGGCAGCCTGCGCGCCGTCCTGGAGTCGCCCTACCCCTACCTCACGGTCGGGCTCGCCGCGATCGCGCTCGGGCAGCTCCAGGTCGCGCTCCAGCGCTGCCGCATCGCGATCGTCGCGACCGTGCTGACCGTGATCGGCCGCACCTACCTGGTGGTGAGCAGCTCGGTTCTGTTCGGGGAGGACTGGCCGTCGGAGTCGCTGCCGTTCATGCTGCGCGCGGGCGGGTTCGTGCTGGCCCTGGTCGCGCTGGTGACGTTCCCCCGGTACGAGCGGCAGGCCCCCGCCCCCGAGGCGCCGAGCCGCGCCCCGGGGCAGGAGGGCGTCCGCCCCACCACCTGATCCCGGTCCGCGCGGCGCGTGCGCCCCGCGCCGCCATCGCCTACATTGCCGGAATGGCCCTCCCCCCAAGCCGTGCCGTTCCCCGGACGCTCCTCGGCGCGCTCGGCCTCTCCCTGCTCGCGCTCCTCGCCGCGCTCACCGCCGCGCCGCCCGCGTCCGCCGTCGTCGGCGGCGCGCCCGCCGACGCGGCCCGGTACCCGTGGCTCGCGGCCGTCGGGTCGCCGCTGTTCGTCCTCCGCCCCGCCGGGCAGTTCTGCGGCGGCGCGCTGATCAGGCCGGACCAGGTGCTGACCGCCGCGCACTGCGCGTCGATGTTCAAGGCCGTGCCGGGACTGCTGAACGTGACGTTCGGCCGCGGCGACCTCGGCCGGAAGGGCGGCGAGACCGTCTCGGTGCGGTCCGTCCGCGTCCACCCCGCCTACCGCGAGACGAAGTTCAAGGACGAGACGGTCGGCCACCACGACCTGGCGGTCCTGACGCTGTCCAGGAAGGTCGCGCGCCGCCCCGTCCCGCTCGGCTCCCCCGGCGCGGCCCGCACCGGCGAGGTCGCCGGCTGGGGGACGACCTCCGAGAAGGACCTGTTCAACACCCGCCTGCGCGCCGCCGCCGTCCCGCTCCCCGGCAACGCCGCCTGCGCCCGCGCCTACGGCGGCTCGTTCGACCCGTCCGACATGCTCTGCGCGGGGTCGCCCAAGGCCGACACCTGCCAGTTCGACAGCGGCGGCCCCCTGCTCGTCAACGGCCGCCTCGCCGCGCTGACGTCCTGGGCGTACGGCTGCGCCCGCCGCGGCTATCCCGGCGTGTACGCGCGCGTCGCCTCCCTCCCGTGAAGGTCCTGGTCACCGGCGCCGCGGGCTACGTCGGCTACGCGGTCGCGCGGCGCCTGACCGCCGCCGGGCACGAGGTGAGCGGCCTGGTCCGCGACGCGGGCCGCACGCTGCCGCCCGGCGTCCGCCCGGTCATCGGCGACCTGCTCGACCCGGTCGCGCTCGGCGCCGTCCTGGAGCCGTACGACGGCGTCTGCCACCTCGCGGCGCTGACCCGCGTCCGCGCGTCGTTCGCCGACCCGCTCGGCTTCTTCGCCGCGAACGTGCAGGGCACCGTCAACCTGCTCGCCGTCCTGCCGCCCGGCTGCTCGGTCGTGTACGGCTCGACCGCCGCGGTGTACGGCACGCCGGAGCGCCAGCCGATCCCCGAGACCGAGACGCCCGCGCCGACCAGCCCGTACGGCGCGTCCAAGCTGGCCGCCGAGCACGCGGTCCGCTTCCACGCCCGCACCGGCGCGATCGGCGCGACGGTGCTGCGCACGTTCAACGTCGCGGGCTCCGTGGACGGCCGCGGCGACCCCGACGAGACCCGCCTCATCCCGAAGGCCCTGCTCGTCGCCGCGGGCCGCGCCTCGCACCTGGAGATCAACGGCCCCGGCACGGCCGTCCGCGAGTACCTGCACGTGGACGACCTCGCCGCCGCGTTCGTCCTCGCCCTGCCCGCCGAACCCGGCGCCGACCGCGTCTACAACGTCGGCAGCGGCCGGGGCGCGTCCGTCGCCGAGGTGGTCGCGGAGGCCGAACGCGTCACCGGCCGCCCGATCCCGACCGTCCACAACCCGCCGCAGCCCGAACCGCCCCTGCTCCTCTGCGACGCCGCCGCCGTCCACCGCGACCTCGGCTGGCGCCCCCAACACTCGGACCTCGCGGAGATCATCGAAAGCTCCTGGTCCGCCCTGACCACATGAACAAAGCCCCGCCCAGAGAGGCACCTCCACCTCTCCGAACGGGGCTTCCGAGTTCCTGGCTAGTGCATGTCCAGCCCGCCGGACTTGATGCGGGCGGCCAACTCCCGCGCCGCCGACACGGGGAGTGTGATCCGGTCTCCTCCGGGATTCTTGCTGTCCCGTACGCCTACAGCGCCCGGGAACCGCGCCACCTCGACACACGCCCCGCCCTCGGACGTGGACCGGGACGCCTTACGCCATTCAACGATCATTCGCTGGTGCCCATCGCTTTCGTTATCGCGGTTCGGCTGTCGGCTGTGGTCCATGCTAGGTCGCCCACGCTTTCGATGCGCCGGGCATACCGCTCCACACGCTCCGAATCCAGGACCACCCGTCCCATGCCGGGCGCTTCCGCGAACGCCACATCGCCTCCCACGGTGAGGAGTTGGCAGGCGCCGTCGAGGCCGACGTGCCAGCCCTGATGCTTGCCGACCACGCGAACGCTCACACCGGGCCGCTCAGCGAGGGCCAGGAGGTGCGCGAGTTGGCCTCGCATGACCTCCGCTCCCCCTGCGGGCGTCTCCAGAACGGCCCACGACAGGATGGCCGACATGCGCGGCGGGTCGGCCCGGTCCCACACGGCCTCCTGACGCTCCAGCCGTGCGGCCAGCGCGCTGTCCACGTCCGAGATGAGCCCGGCCGCGTATGCGCGTTCGAACGTCGCACGGGCGTAGTCCGGCGTCTGCCAGAGCCCGGGGATCACGCTCACGTCCCACGTTCGTATGCGGGTGGCCCGTGCCTCGTACGCGGCGAGAGACGGAAGCCAGTCGTCGTCCGGGCGAGCGTGTGCGTGGGCCACGAGATGAGCGAATAATCCGCGCAATTTCCACGCTGTGTCCAGTCTGCCCGCGTGCGCCGGAGATAGGTGACGTGTCCCGTTCACGAGGCGGCTCACATAGGACCGCGTGCATTCGAGAATCTCGGCCACGCGCGCCTGCGACGCACTCTGCACGTAGATCTGCCTGCGCAGTTCTACGGCGATCAGGTCCCATAGCGAGCGCGCCGGGTCCAGTTGCCTCGGCGCGTCCCGGTACTGGTCGTACGAGGATTGGTGCAGCGTGCGCGGTCGCGGTACGGACGTCATTTCATGATCCCTTTTGATGACCGGAATTCCCAGAACCATGGCCACGGTACCGCCACCGGGAGCAGAATTGCAGCCGGTAACGGAAAACATCCGCCCGGTGAGGTGAGCGCGATGGGAGTTCACGGCGCGCGGCGCGCGGCGGCAATTCTGCCGTCCCGGCCGGCCGGTCGCACGGCGTCCGACATATCCGGTGTTCGGATGGACGAAACCGCTGACGCCTCGGACGCCATGCTCGGGGTATTGGCTCCCGTCCATTCGGAACGCCTCGAAGCGCTCAGAGCCCTGCAAGTCGAACTGACGGCCGCCCGGCACCTCGCCTGTGTGCTCGTCGCGTCGGGCGGGTATCCGGCGCTGTCGGTGGCCCGCCTGGACGGCCGGGGGTCCATGACCCTCGGGTGCGCGTACCTCCGCGTGGAGGGGGCCTGGTGGTACGTCGCGCGGCGTCCGGACGGCGGCGCGGAGCGGCTCGCACCGGTGCGGGAGACCATCGCGACGGCGCGGCTCGTCGTCGCCGGCATGAGAAGGAGGTAAGGCCGATGGACGACGACGCGCGCACCGCGCGGCCGGGGGCCCTGGTCCCCGTCGCCGTCGCGGCATGGGAACAGGCGTGGCGCGTGCGCGGACGGCGCATGACGCTCTGCCACGCGGTCTGCGCGATCACGACCGACCGGGCGCAGCGCGCCCTGGCCGGCGCGCCCGCCGAGCCGATCGCGCGGGGCCTGTGGACGGCCTGGCACACGGTGCACCCGGTCATGGAGCGGCTCATGCTCGCCCACGGCTACCTGCCCGCCTCCGTGGCGGAGGTCCGCGAGGACGCGCGCCTTCTGATCGGGGACATGGCGCACGAGGCCCGCGAGCACGCCGAGTCGCACCGGCCCGGGTAGGCCCCCCGCGGAGACCATCGCGGGCTCGGGGTCCGCCATGACCCCCGAAGGCGGATAAACTCCCAGCGTGTCCGAGGCGAAGTTCGAAGTGCAGATGCTCCACGACCGCGTCATGATCAAGGTCGAGAAGGACAGCGGGGAGCGCCGCAGCACCGGCGGGATCGTCATCCCCGCCACGGTCGAGCAGTCCAACCGCCTCGTCTGGGGCGAGGTCTGCGGCGTCGGGCACCACGTCCGCACCGTCAAGGTCGGCGACCGCGTCCTGTTCCACCCCTCAGACCAGTTCGAGGTCGAGATCCAGGGTGAGAACTACCTGGTCATGCGCGAGCGCGACCTGCACGCCGTGGCCAACGAACGACCCGAGCACGGCACCGGCCTCTACCTCTGACGGCTCCTCACGGGCGTGGGAGCCCGGTGAAAGAATCCGGCCCTTCCGGACATGTACGGGCGACATCGTTCCCCTGCCCGTCCGGAAGGAGGCAGTACTTTGCTGAGGTGCCGGCATGGATGAGGACGAGTTCGCCGCCCTCTACGCGCGGACCCAGCAGGCGCTGATCGGCTACGCCCTGCGCCGCTGCGATTCGCCCGACGACGCCGCCGACGTGGTCGCCGAGACGTTCGCGACCGCCTGGCGGCGCGCGTCCGAGCTGCCGCCGGGCGACGAGGCGCGGCTGTGGCTGTACGGGACGGCGCGCCGCGTCCTCGCCAACCAGCGGCGCGGAGCCAGCCGGCGCGCGCTCAGGACCGCCGCGCTCCGCGCCGAACTGGCCGCGCTGTCCGCGACCGTCGTGCGGCCCGCCGACGACGGCTCGGCGGTCGCGCGGGCGTTCCGCTCGCTGCCGGAGGCCGACCGCGAGCTGCTGTCCCTCGTCGCGTGGGAGGGCCTCGGCAACGCCGAGATCGCCACGGTCCTCGGCGTCTCCCGCAACGCGGTGAGCATCCGGCTGCACCGCGCCCGCAAGCGCATGGCCCGTGCGCTGCGGGACGCGGGCGTCGCCTCCGTTCCGCGGCTTCGAGACGAGAGGAGCCTGACATGACCGTTCCCGTCGACGAGCTGGTGGCGCGGCTGGCGCGCGTCCGCGACGAGGAGGTCGGCACCGCGCCGGGCGGGCCGGGCGGGCGGGGGCTGCTGGCCGAGATCATCGCCGCCGCGCCCCTGCTCGCGCCGCGGCGGACCCGGCGGCGCGCGCGGCGGTTCGCGCTCGCCTCCGCCGCCACCGCCGCGCTCGCCGCCGCGGCGCTGATCGGCGTGAACGTCGCCGCGCCGGAGCGGCTGCGCTCGTACGCCAACGCCGCCGTGGAGATCCAGCGCACGGACGGCGTCTACGAGGTCAGCGTCAAGGACGCGTACGCCGAGCAGAGGAGGTTCACCGAGGCGTTCAGGAAGATGGGGCTGAACGTGCGCCTGTCGATCGTCCCGGTCACGCCGGGCAGCGAGCGGACGATCGTGGCCATGGGCGGGGAGTCGGCGTCCAGGCACGGCGGCCCCACGGTGTGGAGCTTCGACGACGGCTGCCGGGCCCGGTCCGGCGCCTGCCCGCTGCGGGTGCGGATCAGCGGCGAGGTCGGCCGCGACCGGCTGTGGCTGGAGCTCGGCCGCGAGGCCCGCCCCGGCGAGCCGTACGCCAACGCCCACTGGGGCCGGAAGGACCCGGCCCTCGCGCGGCTCGGCCTGCCCCGGCGGACGGTCGCCGGCGCCGTGGCCGTCCTGCGGCGCGCCGGGCTCAAGGCCGACTACGCGATCGGAACGGTCAACCCCGACGGGTCCGGCGGCATGTACCGGGCCGCCCCGTCCTGGCGTCCGGCGGGCGGTCGCCGGGTGGGCACGGCGTGGACGCACAGCTCCACGACCGTCACGCTGATGGTCCTGCCCGCCCCCGGCGACCCGCGGCCGGACCCGGCGCAGAACCCCTGACGGCCGCCTGCGGCCGCGTACGGTCCGTTCGCCCGGCCGCGTCGTCCGCATCGCGCGATGCGGACGACGCGGAGGGAGGCCCCGGGGATTACCGCAGGCGGGGATCGGCGCGGCGGCCGGACGTGGTCCCCCGGAACGGTGGCCCCGCGACGGGACGTGGCGGACACTGCGGAGTAGCGGGGCCGGGCCGCAGCCCCCGTCATCGTGCGGTCCGGCCTCTCGTGAAGACGCGGGGGAGAGACCGGCCGCCCGGCGCGGACGCCGTCAGATGTTGTGGTAGAAATCGGCGCCGATGGTCGAGAAGAAGATCTCGCTGTCCACCGCTCCGGCGGTGAAGAACATCGTGACGCCGACGCCCCAGGCGATGCCGTCGCGGCTCACGTTCCACTGGTTCTTGTCGCTGATGCCGTGGGCGTAGTCGCCCTTGACGCTGAGGTTCTCGTACTTCTTGACCCGGTTCGGCCCGTCGAAGACGTGGACCGCGGTGAGGGCGGCGGTCCCGCGCGCGTCGAACAGGACCATGACCTTCCCGAGCGTCGCGCGGCGGTCCTCGACGAGGACCGGGGTCGGGATGGGGGCGTGGAACCAGCTCCCCTGTCCCTTGGGGAGCCTGAAGGTCGAGCCGAATCCCTGGCGCACCGGCTGGCCCGGCGCGCTTTCCGCGACGACCACGTTGCCGTGCGCCCACGAAGCATAGAGTTTGGCCATTTCCCGTCCTCCCGAATCGATCGCGGATCCCCGCACCGGGTCCGTTGCCGCGATTATCGGAGGCCGTCCGGGCGTTGGCCTCATCAGAAATGCGTAGTCGCGGCGAGCGGGCCGCTCACGAAGTGATCACGTCGGCGCGGGCGGCGGAACGCAGGCGCCTCGCTGGCCCGAGGCGGACGATCACCTCCGGGACGGAGGGCCCGCGCCCCGGCCGCGCCTCGGCCGCGCCCCGGCCGCGCCCCGGCCGCACCTCGGCCGCGCTTCGGCCGCGCCCCGGCCGCACCCCGGCCGCACCCCGGCCGCACCTCGGCCGCGCTTCGGTCGCACCGGCGTGGACGGCGCGGCGGCCCGGAGGTCTCCCGGGCCGCCGTGCTCCCGGCTCGCACGCTCCCCGTCCGGATCACCGGCCGCGATCAGGGCTTGTGCTGCCGGACGACGCGCACGAACCGTACGTCCAGGTCGTCGCCCTTCCCGGTGGCGATGCGGAAGTCCGTGCCGCCGTTCATGCGGTCGGCGAACACGGGGCGGGGCAGCCGCACCGTGGCGGTCTTCCATGTGCCGTCGCCCGTGCGCCGCACGTCCGGTCCGCGTCCGCCCTGGTACTCGATCCGCCAGGAGCCGCGGCCCGCGTCGCGGTAGGTCACCTTGATCTCCACCGGGCCGCGGTCGCGGCGGGACCGGAACCTGTCGTCCAGGTCGAAGTACAGCGACGTCTGCCCGTGCGCCCGGTCGGTGCGCAGCCCCTCGTAGGCGGTGCCGTTCTCCTCGGAGAAGACGTTGCGGTGCACGTCGGCCGTGGACCGGCGGGCCTTGCCGTCGGGCCCGGCGTCCCGCTGGACGAGCCAGCGTTCGAGGTTGCGCACCCACGGCCGGGCCGCCCACGCGCGCTTCCCGGTGAACGGTCCCGTCTTGTCGCGCCAGGAGGTGTCCTCGGCGTCGCGGAGCGCCGCCCACGCGTCGGGAGAGTTCCGCGCGGTCTTGCCCAGGCTCGCACGCACCCATTCCCAATGGCCTGAGTACTGCTTCATGTAGGACGGGCCAGGCACGACGTAGACCCAGTTCGTTCGCAATTGCAGTGCCTTGAGATTGGACTGGCGAACGGCGTAGTAGGGGTCGTCGGTCGTGTATCCGCAGTCGTTGTAGCACTCGTTCTCGGTGGCCACGACGTGCCGTCCGTCGTGAACGGGCAGGTTCTCGTTCACCGTCATGTGCCCGTCGGGCTCGACGCGGCTGCCGTACGCCGGGGCCTCGTTCAGATGGAAGTTGAACTCCTCGGTGATGCCCGTGCGGATGCCCAGGCCCGCGTCCACCGCGCGCTTGGCGAACAGGTCGGTCTTGGACCCCCACGGCCCCCACGGGTAGTCCTCGCCGGTGAACACCAGCTTGGTGCGGTACGGCCCGAACAGCGCCGCGAGATCGCGCCAGGCGTGCGAGTACCAGGACCGGTACTTCTCGAACGTCAGTCCCTTCTTCGCGGCGGCGCTGATGATGTCGTAGTCGAACTCGGCCCACGTGAACGCCCCGGGAACGTACACGAAACGCAGCCGGGGATCGGCGCGCAGCCCCGAATCGACGAACAGCTTCTTGTAGAGGCCGAGGAGCCGTCCCCAGACGCACTCGTTCCAGATCGGCAGGTGGTACTGCCCGTCGTAGTCGGGGCCGATCCTCTTCACCCGGCACTGGTCGGCCACCCATTTCGGCGCCCAGGTCGTCCCGCTGGCGAAGACCCTCATCCAGAACGGGCCCTTCTGCGCGAGCTGCTCGCGGAGCGGCCGGAACTTCATGTCCTGCGCGGTGCCCGCGGTGTCGGCGCGCACCCGCCCGGGGCCGCCCGGCTGGAGCTGCCGCCAGGTCAGGTCCAGTCCCCGCAGATCGACGTGCTGCGCCGGCGCCGCCTTCTCGGAGAAGAACCCCGAGTTCGCCGAGGGACGGGTCCACGCGGGCAGCGTCCAGTCGTCCCCCGGCCGGACCCGCACGCTGCCGGCCGCCGCGTCCGCCGGTACCGCACCGGCCAGCGCGAACAGGACCAGCAGCCCCGACACCGCCGCCCAGAGCCGCTTCACGACAGGCCCACCCGCCCCGGCTCCACGAACACGAGTCTGGTCATCGTTCAGTCCCCTCCTCCGACGGCCCCGCACAGGCCGGCACGGGCCGAGGCCGGCACGGGCCGCGCGCAGGCCCCGGCGTCGCGCGCTCCCGGTCTGCGTGTTCCTGCTCGAAAACTCCAGCAATCATCCACAAACAAGCACCTCCACACAACCCCCACCCACCCCGGCGGCCGGTCGGGACGCCGACGGCGCGCACGTCCCGTTCGACCGGCACGGCGGGACGCGTCACCGGGACCGGCACCGGCACCGGCACCGGAGCGAACCAATATGCGCCGATGTTCGGCTTGACGGATATTTATCGGCGCACCGGCGGTAGATCCGAAGCCAACGCGGAGGAGATAACGGCTAGATCTCTTCGGCGGCCGGTGTAGGAAATCGGAATCAATGGAAAGAGCCGATGGGCAACGGATCCGCGTTCGACCGTCAACTTTCCAGAGAGGCACAGAACCCGTGAAGCTCCAGTTCATCGGGACCGGCTCGATCCTCAGCGACCGCCTGAGCGCGTCCGCCCTGGTCGACGGCAAGCTGCTCATCGACACGCCGAACGGGTCGATGAAGGCCATGCGGCGGGCGGGGCTGGACATCTCGGCCATCGACGTCTGCCTGGTCACGCACTTCCACGCCGACCACTTCTTCGACATCGTCTTCCTGTTCCTCGAACAGGGCCTGGCGCACCCCCGCGACAGCGAACTCGTCCTGCTCGGCCCGTCCGGCCTGGCCGAACGCCTGGGACGCCTCTTCGACCTGGCCTATCCGGGCACCTGGCCCGGCATCAAGGACAAGGTGCCGCCGAAGTTCGTGGAGTTCGGCGAGGAGGGCGGCGAGTGGTCGGGCCGCGGGTACTCCGTGCGCGCCCTCCCCGTCCAGCACACCGTTCCGGCGCTGGGCTACCACGTCACCGACGAGCCCGGCGCCCGGCTCGGCTACACCGGGGACACCGCGCACTGCCCCGCGGTGGACCGGCTCGCCGCCGACAGCGCCGTCCTGGCGATCGACACCACCTTCCCCGGGCAGGGCAGGCTGGGGCACATGGGGCTGGAGGAGGTCGAGGCGCTGGCCGACCAGTGGCCCGACCTGCGGCTGCTGCCCACCCACCTGAGCGACGACGTCCCCGTCTCCAGCCGGCCGAACATCCGGTTCCCCTCGGACGGGCAGCGGTTCAGCCTCGACCCCAGCGGCTCGCTCACCACGATCGGCTCCTGAACGCCGCGCGCACCCGCTAATCACCTGCAATAGACCGACATATAAACACTTCAGGCGAAAAGAAACTCCGAATCGGGTGTTCGCCCGCACCGCGCCCCACCCGGCCACTCGCCCACCGGTCCACCGGTCCGCCGATGCCCGCTTCTCACATGACCACGCGGGCCTGCGACCGTTGCGCGGGTGAGTTCATGTTGGCCCGGCGGCCCGTTTGTCTGGGCGGTCGGGAGTTACTGCGGACGGTCTCGCCGCAAAAGAATGACGGAGGTGGAATTCAGCTCACGGAGGCCGGAATGATCTCGGGTTTGCCGCGGCATGTGGCGTGTGTGATGGACGGCAACGGGCGATGGGCCGCGCAGCGGTCGCTGCCGCGCTCGTCGGGGCACGCGGCGGGCGAGGCGGCGGTGATCGACGTCATCGAGGCGGCGCACCGCGCGGGCATCGAATGGCTCAGCCTGTTCGCCTTCTCGACCGAGAACTGGCGCCGCCCCGACACCGAGGTCGACTTCCTGATGCGGCTCGTCCAGAGAACGATCCGCAAGCACTCCGTCATGCTGTACGCGCGGGGAATCCGGTGCCGTTT
The DNA here is from genome assembly GCF_009793335.1 of Actinomadura sp. J1-007. Classification (GTDB taxonomy): domain Bacteria; phylum Actinomycetota; class Actinomycetes; order Streptosporangiales; family Streptosporangiaceae; genus Spirillospora; species Spirillospora yumaensis. The sequence goes on from NZ_WING01000001.1 coordinate 33,627, forward strand.
CCTCGGCCATTCCGACGCGCGGATCCCGCCGTCGCTGGTGCGCGACATCGACGAGCTGGCCGACCTGACGCGCCGGAACACGGGGATGACGCTGACCATCGCGTTCGACCACGGGGGACGGCGCGACATCGTGCAGGCGGCCCGTTCGCTCATTCTCAACGCGGTGCCGGCCGACGAGGTCACCGAGGAGACGTTCGCGGCCCACCTGCCCTGCCCTGACACGCCCGAGGTGGACCTGGTGATCCGCACGTCCGGCGAGCAGCGCATCTCGAATTTCATGCTCTGGCAGGTCGCCTATGCCGAGTGGGTTTTCCCGCCCGTTCTGTGGCCGGATTTCGACGCGGCGCAGTTCTGGGAGTGCCTGCGCATCTACCGGAGCCGTCGGCGCCGTTTCGGCGATGTCCAGGTTCCCGTCCGGATGGAAAGGATCTGAAATGAACGATGAGATGGACTACGCCGAGGCGGTCGGACTCGGGTCGCTGCTGCGCCGGCACGTCGGCGAGATGCGCTGGGGGCTCGCGGTCGTCCGGGCGACCGTGCTGGAGGCCGCGCACCCGCAGGTCGGCGCGGCACTGGCCGAGCACTCGACGTTCCTGGCCCATCCCTGGCGCAGGCTGAGCAACACGCTGGGCAGCGTGCACCGCCTCGTCGAGGGCGACGCGCCGGTCCGCGACCGCGAGGCGGCCCGGCTCTCCCGGCTGCACGCCCGCATCGCGGGAACGGACCCGCAGGGCCGCGCCTACAGCGGGACCGATCCCGAGGCGCGCGCGTGGGTGGTGGCGACGCTGTTCGAGTCGACCGTCACCATGCGCAAGCTGAACGGCCACGCGATGAGCGCCGGCGAGGAGGAGCGTCTCTACGCCGAGTTCCGCTCGTTCCTGGCGTTCCTGGAGAAGCCGGACGGGCAGAACGGGCAGGGCGGACCCGGAGGCCAGGAGGCGCGCCTGCCGGCGTCCCTCCAGGAGTTCTGGAGCTACTACGACACGATGCTCGCCCAGGGCCTGGAGAGCAACGAGTCGGTGCACGCCATCCTCTACCGCCTGTTCGCGGAGGTGCCCGCGCCTCCGTTCCTCCGCGACCACCCCGCCCTGTGGGCGGCGATCCGGGCGGTCGTGGGGCCGACGGCGACCGCGATCACCGTCGCGTCGCTCCCCGAGAGCTACCGGCGGCAGGCCGGCCTCGCCCCTCCCCCTGGCGCCGGGCTGGTGATGCACGGCGCCTACCTGGTGGCCGGGATCGCGACGCGCGTGCTTCCCGACGCGTGGACGCGCGGCGACCTGATCACCGGTTTCCTCGACCCCCGCCGGGCGGACTCCGCCGACCGCCACGGCTCCGCCTCCAGGCCGTTCGGCGCCGTGCTCCACCACGCGGGCAACGCCCGGCCCCTGCTCCACCACCTCGCCAAGAGCGGCGCGCTCCAGAGCCAGGCGCAGCGGACCGGCTCGGCGCTCCTCCAGGCCATGTCCAGGACGCTCCAGCACGACCCGTCCGGGCACGGCGGCGACGCCGCGGCCGTGCGGTCGGCCGAGCGGTTCTTCTCCGAGGTCCTCGACCAGACCGGCAACGGCCTGCTGTCGTGGCCCGACCTGGCCGCCATGGCCCGCGAGATCGCCACCCGGCTCGACCTGGACGAGGAGCCGGAACGGCTGCTGTTCGCGGCGTTCGGCGACTGGTGGCGCGAGCTGCTCGCGGCCCTCGACACCGACGGCGACGGGGTGGTCACCCGCCACGAGTACGCCGCGGGCGCGTCCGCGGTCACCGGGCCCGCCCTGGTCAGGGCCGCCGAGATCCTGTTCCGGACCGCCGACGCCGACGGCGACGGAACGATCAGCGCGGAGGAGTTCCGCACCCTGTTCAGCACCGGGTTCGACCAGAAGCTCGCCGCGACCGGCGAGGGGCTCTCGCGCAGCGCCTTCACCAGCGAGTTCATCAACTTCATGTCCGGACGCCACCGGTCCACCGCCTACGACGGGCTGCTCACCAACGCGTGACCCCGCCGCGACGCCGGAAGCACGGCTACTCGGCGGAACGGGCGGCGTCCCAGACGGCGCTGTCCAGGAAGTAGGTGTCGAAGCGGTCCTGCGCGGCGAGCAGCGCGTCCCGGGGCGCGCTGCCGTCGCGCACCCGCACGACCTGCCGGAAGTAGTCGAAGCGCTCGACGCCGGGCGTGATGACGATCAGCGCCTGGGCCGCGGAGTCGCGGTGCGCGCCGAACGCGTGGGGCACGCCCGGCGGGACGACCAGCAGGTCCCCGGCGCGGGCGGTGACGACCTCGTTGTCGGCGAGCACGTCGAGCGCGCCGTCGAAGACGAAGAACAGCTCGTGCGACAGGGCGTGCCGGTGCGGCACCGCGCCCGCGGCGCCCCGTCCCAGCTCGACCCGGTGGGTGCTCAGCGCGCCGCCGGTGGCTCCGGCGTCCGCGAGCAGCACGTGCCCGATCGAGGGCAGGCGCTCGGCCTCGTCCGAACGGACCACCACGGTCCCGGAGGCGGCCGGAGGGATGGACATCGCGGATGCTCCTCTTCGTTCGTCGGTCTCCTGGTCCCAGCCTCGTACGGCGGCCCACGATCGGTCCAACGGATCCTCACAATGATCATCATCGGTAGGGTCGATCCATGGAGCTGCGCCAGCTCGCGCATTTCGTCGCGGTCGCCGAGGAACTGCACTTCACCCGCGCCGCGGCGCGGGTCCACGTCGTCCAGTCGAGCCTGAGCGCGTCCATCGGCGCGCTGGAGAGGGAGCTGGGCGACGCCCTGTTCGTGCGCGACAACCGGCGCGTCGCGCTGACCCCGGCCGGGCGGGCCCTGCTGCCGTCCGCGCGGCGGGCGCTGGCCGCGGCCGAGGAGGGCCGGGACGCCGTCGCCGGCGTCCGGGGCGTCCTGCACGGCCACCTGCACGTCGGCGCGATCCAGACCCTCGGCGGCGTCGACCTGGCGGCCTCGCTCGCCGCCTTCCACCGCGCGCATCCGGACGTCACGCTCCGGCTGACCCACGACACCGCCCCGGCCCTCGGACGGGCGGTCGCCGGCGCCGAGCTCGACATCGCCTTCGTGGACGGCCCCGTGGACCGCGCCCGGCTGCGCCCCGTCCACCTCGGGCGGGACCGGCTGGGGCTGGCGGTGCGGCACGACGACCCCCTCGCGGGGCGGACGGCGATCGGGCTGGACGACCCGGGGCTCCGCGACCGCGAGTTCGTCGAGTACCGGCGCGGCTCCGCGCTGCGCGCCCAGATCGACGCCGCGTGCGCCGCCGCCGGGCTCGCCCGCCGCGTGAGCTGCGAGACCGAGAACATGCAGTACCTGCTCGAATGCGTCCGGCACGGCCTCGGCGTCGCCGTGCTGCCCCCGATGGCCGTCCGCGCCGCCGCCGACCGGGTGCGCGCGGTGCCGATCGACCCGCCGCTGCGGCGCGACCTGTACGCCGTCGTCGCCGCGGGCCGTCCGCCCACCGGCGCCGCCCAGGCCCTGATCGACCTCGTTCTCGCGGCACGGGCGCCGGAGGCCGCCGGGCCCCGGCGGTCCCGCGGCGGGGACGAACCGGGACCCGCGGCGGGACGTCCCACGTCGGGGGGCGCGTAGGCTCGGCTGATCGCGGACGATCACGCGCGGAAGGGGGCGACCGGTGATCATCGGTCTGGGGGCGGCCGTCGCGGCCTCGGTCTGCTACGGCACCGGCTCGGTGCTCCAGGCGGTCGGCTCGCGCAAGTCGGCGCGGCGGCACGCGGCGGACGCGCGCAGCACCACCGGGCACGGCGGGCCGAGCCTCTCCTCGACCGCCCGCGCGGTCGTCACCTGGGAGTTCATGGTCGGCAGCGTGCTGGACTTCGTCGGGTTCGCGCTCGGCGCCCTCGCCGCCAGGCTGCTGCCGCTGTTCCTGTCGCAGACCGTGATCAGCGCCAACCTCGTGATCACCGCGATCCTGAGCATCAGGATGCTGGGCCTGCGCCTCAGCGGCCGGGAGTGGACGTCCATCGGCGTGGTCTGCTCGGCGCTGGTGCTGCTCGCCGGCGCGGCCGGGGAGGAGGGCCACCCGGACACCCCGATCGCGTCCCACTGGTGGCTGCTCGGCCTCTCGGTCCTGCTCATCGTCGGCGGGACCCTGCTCGTCCGCCGGATCGGGGCGCGCGCCGCCGTCCTGGCCGGCCTGCTGTCGGGCGTCGGCTTCGGCGTGGTCGGCGTCGCCGTCCGCATCCTGCACGGCGCGGACCCGGTCGACCTGCCGCGCCTGCTCGCCGACCCCGCCCTGTACGCGCTGGTCGTCGCCGGGATCGGCGGCATGTACCTGCACACCGTCGCGCTCCAGATCGGGTCGGTGAACGGGGCCACCGCGGCGCTGGTCGTGGGCGAGACGGTCGTCCCCGGCATCATCGGCGTGCTGTGGCTCGGGGACGCCTCCCGTCCCGGCCTCGCCTGGCTGGCGGTCGTCGGGTTCCTCCTCGCGGTGGCGGGCGCCGTCGCCGTCGCCTGGTTCGGCGAACCAGGGCCGCAGAACCCCGCCGCCCAACCGGACCCGGCCGCCGAACGGGACCCGGAGACCGGCGAGGGCCACCCGTCCGCGCTCCACACGCCCGACGACCACCCCTGAACGGACCCGTCGTTCAGGGCCGCCATTCCTCGCGGTAGGCGGGATGGTCGGCGTAGGCCGACGCCAACAGCCTGAGGACGGTCTCGCGCGCCGCGTGCGCGGCCTGGGCCGTCTCCCGCCGCGACCCGTGCTCCATCACCCACGCCTGCTTCTCGTGCTCCTCGACGACCAGGCGGACGGCCGCGACCTGCCGGAGCACGCGTGCCGGGTCCTGCCGGGCGATGTGCTCGGCGTACGCCTCGTTCTCCACGGAGGCCACGAACGCCCGGCCGTCCTCGGCTCGCGCGTCGTCGGCGCTGACCGTTCCGGGCGCCGACACCGTCCAGGACGTCCCCGAGCAGGCCCGAGCGATCTGCTCGTCCTTGGCCAGCCGCGCCTTGAGGAAATCCACGAGATCGCTCATCCCGCCATCCTGCCGCGTGGAAGGGAGGAATCGGACCCCTTCCGGCGATGCGGCGTCCATCACGTCGCACCGCCCGCGATGACCGCGCCGGTGGTTCCGCTCCGCACCTGTGGGGAACGTCCCTGGTGACAGCCGGGTCCGCGCCTCGTTCGGGCGGCGCTTCCCGGCGTTCCCCCCGGCCCGCGCTCGGACGGACAAGCGAGAAGGGGGAAGCCATGCGGCGCGAAGACCTGCCGGCTCCCGAGACCGGAATACTGCTCACGCACTTCCTCACGGTGGCGGACGTGGCCCGCTCGCGGGCGTTCTACCGGGACGTCCTCGGCGGCGAGGTCGTGCTGGAGGAGAACCCCTGCATGATCAAGCTGGCCAACGGCTGGCTCATCATGAACCCCGGCGGCGGCCCCACGCCCGACAAGCCGGACGTCACCCTGCGGACCCCGGACGACCCGTCCACCACGTCGAGCTTCCTCAACATCCGCGTGGCCGACATCCAGGCCTGCTACCGGGAGTGGAGCGCCAAGGGCGCCGAGTTCCTCACCCCGCCGATCGACCGCAAGGCGGAGCTGCGCTGCTACATGCGCGACCCGGACGGCTACCTCATCGAGGTCGGCCAGTCCACCGGCCTCCTCCAAGGCGTCCTCGCCGACCCGCCCGCCGGAGGCGGCTGACGCCCGCGCCGCGGGTGATCGCCGCCGGAACGGGTAACGCCGCCATATGAGCAGACTGCTATGGGGACTGGCCGCCGGTGCCGCGGGCACCAGCGCGCTGAACGCCGTGACGTACCTGGACATGGCCGTACGCGCCCGCCCGGCCAGCAGCACGCCGGAGCAGAGCGTCGAACGCCTCGCCTCGGCCGCGGGAGTGGACCTCGGCGAGGGCGACGCGGCCGAGAACCGCAAGGCGGGCCTCGGCCCGCTGCTCGGCTACGGAACCGGCGTCGGCGCCGGACTGGCCTACGGCCTGCTGGCCCCGCGCCGCCTCCCGTGGCCCGCCGCGGCCCTGGCCCTGACGGCACTCGCGATGGCCGGTTCGAGCGCGCCCATGACGGTGCTCGGCCTGACCGACCCGCGCCGATGGACGGCCTCGGACTGGGCGTCCGACCTGATCCCCCACGCCGCCTACGGCGCCGTGGCCGCCGCCGTGCTCACCGCCGCCCGCTGACACGTATGGGGCAGAATCGGGTGGTGTGAGTGACGTTTCTTCCCAGGACCTGGTCCGGGCGCGCGAGGGGGACGACGCCGCGTTCACCCGGCTCGTCGAGCCGTTGCGCCGGGAGTTGCACGCGCACTGCTACAGGATGCTGGGCTCGTCGCATGACGCGGACGACGCGCTCCAGGACGCGCTCGTACGGGCGTGGCGGGGCATGGCGGGGTTCGAGGGGCGCAGCTCGCTGCGGTCCTGGCTCTACACCGTGGCCACCCGCACCTGCCTGGACCTGGTGAAGTCGCGCGGGCGGCGGGCGCTGCCCGTCGACCTCGGACCGTCCAGCGAACGCGCGGTGGTCGGCGACGCCGCGCCCGCCGACGTCGCCTGGCTCGGGCCCTACCCGGACGCGGGCCTCGGCGGGGCCGCCGCCCCGGACGCGCGGTACGAGCAGCGCGAGTCCGTCGAGATCGCGTTCGTCGCCGCGCTCCAGCACCTGCCGGGCAACCAGCGGGCGGCGCTGCTGCTGTTCGAGGTGCTCGGCTTCTCCGCCGCCGAGATCGCCGAGATGATGAAGACGTCCACGACGTCGGTGAACTCCGCGCTGGCGCGGGCCCGCAGGCTCGTCGCCGAGAGGGTCCCGCCCGCGGGCCAGCAGCGGACGCTGCGGGAGGTCGGCGACGCGCGCGTCCGGGAGATCGTCGGGGACTACGCCGGGGCGCTGGAGCGCGGCGACGCGGACGCCCTGGTCGCGCTGCTGACCGAGGACGTCACGTGGTCGATGCCGCCGCTGCCGCACTGGTACCGCGGGCTGGAGGCCGTCACCGACTTCGCCGTCCGGGTCCCGCTGACGAGCTGCGGCTCGTGGCGGCACCTGGAGGTCGCCGCGAACGGCCAGGCCGCGGTGGCCGCCTACCTCCGCAGGGACGCCGCCGGGCCGTACCTGCCCTGGTCGATCAACGTGCTGGAGCTGCGCGGCGAACGGATCGCGGGGGTCACCTCGTTCGTCGGCGCCGAGCACTTCACGCTGTTCGGGCTGCCCGGCTCGCTGCCGTGACCGGCCGGGATCAGCGTTCGGGGGCGTCCATGAGCTGTTCGAGGGCGGTCACCGCGTGCGCGCGGTGCTCGTCCAGGAGCCGTACGGTCGCGTCGGCGTCGCGGCGGCGCAGCAGTTCGAGCAGGGCGCGGTGCTCGGCGATGACGCGGGCGCGGTTGAGCGCCTCGCCGTAGTAGATGGACCGGTACGCGTCGGTGGAGTCCCAGAGCGTGCCGATCAGCCGCGTCAGCCGCGGCATCCCGGCGCACTCGAACAGGATCGTGTGGAAGCGCCGGTTGGCCTCGGCCATCTCCAGCACGTCCCCGGCGGCGTCGGCCCGTTCGACCTCCCGCTGCGCCTTGCCGAGAGCGGCCAGGTCGTCGCCGGTGAGGCGGACGAGGGCCTGGCGCGCGGCCTCCTCCTCCAGGAGCTGCCGGATGCGGTAGACCTCGCGCAGGTCGTCCAGCGACAGCTCCTCGACGGAGTAGCCGTGGTGCGCCTGGTAGGTGACCAGGCCCTCGCCCTGGAGGGTCTTCAGCGCCTCGCGCAGCGGGACGCGGCTGACGCCGAGCTCCTCGGCGAGGGCGTCCTGCCGGATCGGCGCGCCCGGACGCAGCCTGCCCGTGGTGATCGCGCGCCGCAGCTCGCCGAGGACGAACTGCTGCGCCGTGGGCGGCCTGCGTCTCCCGGGCGAGGTCATTGGGCCAATATCTCACGGACCCACGCGTCGTCCTCGCCGAGCCGAGGGGGCGCGAGCCGGTAGGCGGCGGGGGTCGCGCTCAGCCGCACGGGGTTCGCGACCTGGCCGACCGGCGCGTCCCGGCGCGGGTCGCGCAGCGGCACGGCGGGGTCCAGGCCGAGGGACTCGCCGAGCTCGAACGCGGCGGCGAGGTCGTTGATCGGGCCGCACGGGACTCCGGCCGCGGTGAGCAGCTCGAACCAGGCGTCCGCGCCGCGCGACGCGAGGGCCTCGCGGAGTGCGGGGACGAGGGTCTCGCGGTCCGCGACCCGTCCCGCGTTGCTGGCGTAACGGGGGTCGTCGGCGAGGTCGTGCCGTTCGAGGACGGCGCACAGGGCGCGGAACTGCCGGTCGTTGCCGACCGCGATGACGATCGGCCGGTCGGCGGTCTCGAACACCTCGTACGGGACGACGCTCGGGTGCCGGTTGCCCATCGCCTCGGGGACCGCGCCCGCCGCGACGTGCGCGGACGCCTGGTTCGTCAGCGCCGAGAGCAGCGAGGACAGCAGCGACACCTCGACCCGCTGGCCCTCGCCGGTGCGGTCGCGGTGCCGCAGCGCGGCCTGGACGCCGAGCGCGGCGTGCAGGCCCGTGACCACGTCGACCAGGGCGACCCCGGCCTTGGTCGGGCTCCCCGGCTCGCCGGTGACGCTCATCAGCCCGCCGACGGCCTGCGCGATCAGGTCGTACCCGGGCAGGTCCGCGCCCTTGCCCGCGCCGAACCCGGTGATCGAGCAGTACACCAGGCCGGGGTTCAGCTCGCGGGCGCTGTCGGGGCCGAGGCCGAGGCGCTCCATGGTGCCGGGCCGGAAGTTCTCCATGAGGACGTCGGCGCGCGCGACGAGGGCGCGGGCCACCTCCAGGTCTGCGGGGTCGCCGAGGTCGAGCGCGATGGAGCGCTTGTTGCGGTTGAGGCCGAGGAAGTAGGTGCTCTCGCCGTCCGCGTACGGCGGGCCCCAGGCGCGGGTGTCGTCCCCGGCCCCGGGCCGTTCGACCTTGACGACGTCGGCGCCGAGGTCGGCCAGCAGCATCGTGGCGTACGGCCCGGCGAGAACGCGACTGAAGTCGGCGACCAACACCCCGGCCAGCGCCCCACCGGCACCGCCCGAGGCACCCGGGGCGCTCCAGGCGCCCGTTCCGCCCGGCGCACCCGAGGCACCCGATCCGCTCGCCGCGTCCCGTCCCCCCGCGGCCCGAGGGCCGTCCGCCGCGTTCGGCAGGTCCACGCTGATCTCCGCTCCCTCGGGTGCCGGTCCCGGGATCGGACACTAGACGCGAGATCTCGGATAATCAATACTGGATCCAAAATACGTCCTCCAATGAGGTGGCCCACCATGACGAACCCGACCCCCGTGCACCCGTCCACGCTGTTCGCCGTGGACGGACTGCTCACCGACGAGGAGCGCGAGATCCGCGGCACCGTGCGCCGGCTCTGCGACGAGGAGCTCCGTCCCAACCTGCCCGGCTGGTTCGAGGAGGGACGCATCCCCGCGCGCGACCTCGCCCGTTCGTTCGGGTCGCTCGGCCTGCTCGGGATGCACCTGGAGGGGTACGGCTGCGCCGGGCTCGGCGCCGTCGCGTACGGGCTGGCCTGCCTGGAGCTGGAGGGCGCCGACTCGGGGTTGCGGAGTCTGGTGTCGGTGCAGGGGTCGCTCGCGATGTTCGCGATCTGGAAGTACGGGAGCGAGGAGCAGAAGCAGCGCTGGCTGCCCGGCATGGCGACCGGCGAGCACATCGGCTGCTTCGGCCTGACCGAGCCCGACCACGGCTCCGACCCGGCCGGAATGCGCACCTCGGCCCGCCGCGACGGGGCCGACTGGGTCCTGAACGGCACCAAGATGTGGATCACCAACGGGTCGGTCGCCGACGTCGCCGTGGTCTGGGCCCGCACGGACGACGGCGTGCGCGGGTTCCTCGTCCCCGCCGGGACGCCCGGGTTCTCCGCGAACGACATCGGGCGCAAGCTCTCCCTGCGGGCGAGCGTGACGAGCGAACTGGTCCTGGAGGACGTACGGCTGCCCGCCGACGCGATGCTGCCGGAGGTGCGCGGGCTGCGCGGCCCGCTCGGCTGCCTGAACGAGGCGCGCTTCGGGATCGTGTTCGGGGCGCTCGGCGCCGCGCTGGACTGCCTGGAGACCGCCATCGCGTACGCGGGCGACCGGGAGGTGTTCGGCCGCCCGCTCGCCTCGTTCCAGCTCACCCAGGAGAAGCTGGCCGACATGGCGCTGGAGGTCGGCAAGGGGATGCTGCTCGCCGTGCACCTCGGCCGCCTGAAGGAGGCGGGCGAGGTGACGCCCGAGCAGATCAGCGCGGGCAAGCTCAACAACGTCCGCGAGGCCCTGGAGGTCGCCCGGACGTGCCGGACGATCCTCGGCGCGAACGGCGTGACGCTGGAGTACCCGGTGATCAGGCACGCGGTCAACCTGGAGTCGGTGCTGACCTACGAGGGCACCTCGGAGATCCACACCCTGGTCCTGGGCCGCACCCTCACCGGCCACCCCGCGTTCGCCTGACCCGAACCACCACCCGCACACAACCCCGGCCCGACCAACCCGTCCAGCCCGACCAAGGCAGCTAGCGCGGCTGCTCCGGCCGCTCCGGTCGGCGCGGGGGGTCGGTCGCGCGGCGGGTCAGGTTGGCGTGGACCGCGCCGGCGGACGCGGCGACGACCAGGGCGATGCCCGCGAGCCTGGCGGGGCCGGGCTCCTGGCCGAGCGCCGCGTAGCCGACCGCGAGGCTGATGACGGGGCTGAGGCTGAGCAGGATCCCGAACGTGTGCGCGGTGACGTACCGCAGGCACAGCAGGTCGAGGCTGTACGGGAGCGCCGAGGAGAACAGTCCGACGGCGAGGGCGAGCAGCAGCACCCGTCCGTCCAGCAGCCGTCCGCCGACCTGGCCCGCCGCGACGGGCGCCCAGAGCGCGGCGCTCAGGATCATCGCGGCGACCAGGCCGGTGCGGTCGGGGAAGTCGCGGCCGAGGCGGCGCGTCAGCAGCACGTACGCGCCGCGCAGCACGGCCGCCGCCGCGGCGAACGCGAGCCCGGCGGCCGGGAGTTCGCCGGGCACGGTCAGCAGCCCGAGCCCGGCCATCGCCAGCAGCGCCCAACCCGCGTCGAGCGGTCCACGCGCGGACGCCAGCGCGACCACGAGCGGGCCGAGCAGTTCGATGGTCGTGGCGACGCTGAGCGGCAGCCGGTCGATGGCGGCGAAGAACGCGAAGTTCATGCCGGAGATGACGGCCGCGTAGGCGCAGATGCCCGGCAGGTGCCGCCGCCCGACCGTGCCGAGCCGCCGCCCGGGGAGCGCGGCGAGGACGGCCGCCGCGAGGATGACGCGCAGCGACACCGTCCCCCACGTGCCGATCCGGTCGAACAGGTGCGTCGCGGCGGCGGCGCCCACCTGGAGGCTGGTGATCTGGAACGCGACCAGGGCGGGCGCGAACGCCTCGCGCCGGTCGGCGACGGTCACGGACGGGCCGCCGCCGGTCCGGGCGCCGGACCCGGTACGGGGCCCGGCGCCGCGGGACGCGTCACGACGCGGAGAGCATCGCCTCGTGGACGCCCTTCCAGTAGCCGGCCGTCAGGGTCAGGAACCCGTCGAAGCCCTGCCGGACGTGCGCCAGGTCGTCGTCGGAACGGCAGACCGCGGCGGCGGAGACGATCGCCTCGGCCTTGTGCTCCTTCTCGGCCTCGCCGATGTGCACGTAGAAGTACTCGCACTCCTCGTGGAACTCGTCCTCGCCGTAGAGGTGCTTGTAGTTGCGCACCCCCTCGTACAGGCGGACGAGCATCGAGTACGCCAGGTGCTCCTGGCCGAGCAGCGCGCCCTGCACGACGCGCTGGTCCGGGTCGGTGAACAGCGCGCGCTGCCCCTGCCCGAACGCCTTGGTCGTGGACAGCGGCTCGCTCGCGCGCAGCTCGTCCACCGTGAACGGGGCGCCCCGGAGCCGGGTGAGCAGGTCGGTGAGGAACCGCTCCAGCAGGAGCAGGTGCGCCTTCTCGGGGTCGCCGTTGCCGTACTCGGAGTAGAGGTTCTTGACGCACTCGACGCGCGCCGCGAGGTCCTCGGTGTGCAGAACGGACAGCGCCACCATCACCGAGGTGTTGACCGTCCGCGCGTAGAACTCGCGCGCGAACGTCTCGACCTGCGGGTACGGCAGCGTGCCCGACATCCAGAGCCGGTAGAACTCGTTGTCGAGCGCCGGGTGCTCGTGGACGGTGGCGGCGAGGTCCCGGACGGTGTCGAGGTAGGACGGGGCCAGGGTCTGCTGGACGGACATGATCCTCCTTGGGAGCCGGACACGTGCCCTTCGGTCGCTACTGCAAGCAGCTTGCAGTAGTTCGGGACGCCACAGAACCCCTAGGCGCGCCTCCGGCCCGGGAATTCCAAACCGGGCCCCTTTCGGCGCGCAGCGATCTTGACAATCCGGCCCACCGAAACCACCTCCGCCCCTTCCCCCCACCCCCGCCCCCACCCTGAACAGCCCCGTCCCCGACCACCCCGGTCAGCCAACCGGTCAACCCCCACCCCTCCCCCAGTCAGCCCCACGGCCCGTGGCGCGCACAGGCACCGTCCTTTCCAATCAGCCGGGCGGGCCGCGGACGCACGCAAGCACCGCTCCCCGAGTCAGCCGCGCGGACCCCGGACACGCACAGGCGCCGCTCCCTGAGTCAGCCGCGCGGACGCTGGGCCCGCGCCGGCGTCGCTCCGTGAGTCAGTCGCGCAGACCGCGGGCGCCGCTCCCCCAGTCACCCGCGCGGCCCGTGAACGCACACAAGCGCCGCTCCCCAAGTCAGCCGCGCGCACTCCGGACGGGCAGACACCGCCCCCCAGTCAGCCCCACGGCCCGTGAAGGCGCACAAACGTCGATCCCCCAGTCGGCCGCGCGGGACGTGGACGTGCGCAGGATCAGGCTGGGACGCGGCGGTCCGTAGCGTCGTGGGCAGGTGTTTGGGTGTTTCTGGGCGGGGGGCGGGCGGAACGTTCCGTTGGGGTGGTGCGTCGGACTTTGGGAAGGTTTCAAGCCGTCGGGAGGCGCGCCGCATGGGCAGGAACTCCGTTCCGCACGACAGGTCCGGGCAGCTCAAGCAGATCGAGAGCGGGCTGCTGCCGGGCGAGCAGATCATCGCCGTGTACGACGCGGTCGGCACCGGGACCGGGTTCATCGGGCTCACCGACCGGCGCGTGATCGTCCAGGACAACAGCTTCGTCGGGAAGAAGGTCGCGCTGACCAGCATCCCGTACTCGAAGATCTCCTCGGTCAGCGTGCTGAGCAACAAGTCGTGGGCCGGGTCGTACTTCTCGTCCGGATCGATCGCCGTGCACGTCGGCACGCAGACCTACGTCGTGGAGTTCCGGGGCGAGCAGAAGGCCCACCACGTGCACAACGTGATCCTCCAGTACATCTCGCACTGACCGCGGCGCGGTGACGGTGATCACGGGGAGATGATCCGGGAACCGCACTCCGTGATCGTCGGTCTACTAGGATGAGCCTTCCTCGACCCACCCCCTGCTCCCATGTCGAGGGGACGATCATGAACGAGCACGACCTCGGTTTCGGCGGCCCCGCCGCCTCCCGGATCTACGACTTCTCGCTGGGCGGCAAGGACAACTACTCCGCCGACCGGGAGGCGGCGCTCCAGGCGTTCGGGACGTTCCCCGCCGCCCGGCTGCTGCCCCGGGAGAACCGCAAGTTCATGCGCCGGGCCGTGCGGTACCTGCTCGACGAGGGCGTCCGCCAGTTCCTCGACATCGGCTGCGGACTGCCCGGCAAGGGCAACGTGCACGAGGTGGCGCACCAGGCCGACCCCTCGGCGCGCGTGGTGTACGTCGACCACGACCCGGTCGCGGTCGTGCACTTCCAGTCCCTCGTGCACGCGCTCCCCGGCGTCACCGCGATCCGCGCCGACGCCCGCCGCCCCGAGAGCGTCCTCGGCGACGACGAGGTCACCGGGCTGATCGACTTCTCGCGTCCGGTCGGCGTGCTGATGACGGCGGTGCTCGACCTGATCCTCGACGAGGACGACCCGGAGGCGGTCGTGCGGGCTTTCCGCGACGCGCTGGCGCCGGGCGGCTTCCTGGTGGTCTGCGACTTCACCGACGCGGCGCTCACCCCGGAGGAGCGCGCCGTCAGCGACGCGCTCATCAAGGAGAACGGCGTGGTCGTGTCGTTCCGCTCGCCCGAACGGATCGCGGGCTTCTTCGACGGCCTCGACCTCGTGGAGCCCGGCGTGGTCAACGCCCCCGACTGGCGTCCCGACCGGCCCCACGAGCCCGCCACCGGCTGGCTCCTCGCGGGGTCGGCCGGAAGGGCTGACCGAACGGGTCAGGCGGGTCGTTCGAGGCGCGCCTCCAAGCCGTCGAGCAGGTACTCCAGGCCGGTGGTGAAGCTGCCGTCCCAGTCGTCGTCGTAGAGGTAGCCGTTCGCGGCGAGGGTCGGGTAGCGGTCGCGGTCGGCGCGCAGCTGCTCCTGGCCCGTGCGGCGCTCCTCGTCGGTGATGTCCAGGGCGACCTCGCCCGACGCGGACCCCATGACGTGGTTGTAGAGCGCCCACGTCGCCGCCGACAGGCTCTTGCCGGAGAACCCGGCGCGGACGAGCGTCGCCTGGAGGAACTCCATCCAGGCGAGGAAGTTCGGGCCGATGGTCGGGCGCCGCCGGGCGGGCACCCCGGCGGCCCACGGGTGGCGCAGCAGCGCGGCCCGCCAGGCGGTGAGCACCGCGGTGACGTCGTCGCGCCAGCGGCCCGCGCGCCCGGCCCGGGGCGGCGGCTCCCCGAAGACCGCGTCCACGGCGAGGTCGATCACGTCGTCCTTGGTGTCGACGTGCCAGTACAGCGACGGGGCGACGACGGCCAGCCGCTCGGCGAGCCGCCGCATGGTGAGCCGTTCGATGCCCTCCTCGTCGAGCAGGGCGACGGCGGCCTCGACGATGCGCGCGAGCGTCAGCGGCGGCTCCCCCTTGGCGGTGCGCCGCGGGCGCAGCCAGACACTTCGTATTCCGTCTTTCCGCTGGTCGCGGCCATCTTTCACGTTCTCCATCGCACCCCGTCCAGCCGTCCGGGCGACCGGCCCGGTCGGCCCAGTGTAGTACCGTGTTCGCTGTCTCGAACACTGTTAGGGAAACCCAAACGTTGTTAGGCAGGTGGTGGATGATGGAAGCCAGCCAAGGGGCCGCGGCCTCCGGTCGGCGCCGGTGGTGGACGCTGATCGCGGTCAGCGCGGCCCAGCTCCTGGTGGTCCTGGACGGGACGATCGTGAACATCGCGCTGCCCTCGGCGCAGCGCGCCCTGGACATGTCGGACGGCAGCCGGCAGTGGGCGATCACCGCGTACGCGCTGGCGTTCGGCGGGCTGCTGCTGATCGGCGGCCGGGTCAGCGGCGCGCTCGGCCACCGGCGCACGTTCGTCATCGGCCTCACCGGCTTCGCCGCCGCGTCCGCGATCGGCGGCGCCGCGGTGAACGCGGAGATGCTGTTCGGCGCGCGCGCCCTCCAGGGGGTGTTCGCCGCCGCGCTCGCGCCCGCCGGGCTGTCGCTGCTCACGACCACGTTCACCGAGACCCGCGAACGCGGGCGCGCGTTCGGGGTGTTCGCCGCCGTCGGCGCCGCGGGCTCGGCGGTCGGCCTGGTCGCGGGCGGGCTGCTGACGGAGTACGCGAGCTGGCGCTGGTGCCTCTACATCAACGTCCCCATCGCCCTGCTCGCCGTGGCCGGGACGGCGCTCGTCCCCCGCGACGAGCCCATCCGCGAGAGCGGCGGCGCGCTCGACGTCCCTGGCGCCCTGCTCAGCGCGGGCGGGTTCGCGGCGGTGGTCTACGCGTTCAACCAGGCCGAGCCGCACGGCTGGGACTCGCCGAAGGTGCTGGGGCTCCTCGCGGGCGGGATCGTCCTGCTGGCCGCGTTCGTCGCCGTCGAGCTGCGCGCGTCCCGCCCGCTGCTGCCGATGCGCATCCTGCTGCACCGGGGACGGGCCGGGGCGTTCGTGTCGATCACTCTGATGTTCGTCGCGATGTTCGGCTTCTACCTGTTCATGAGCTACTACACGCAGACGGTCCTCGGGTACTCCCCCGTCGAGGCGGGCCTGACGCTCATCATCAACGCCGCCGCCGCGCTCGTCGGCTCCACGCTCATCGCCGGGAAGCTGCACGGGCGCGTCGCGCCGATGGCGCTCATCCTGCCGGGCCTCATCGCCGCGGCCCTCGGCATGCTCCTGCTGACCCGGCTGACGGCGGGCAGCGAGCACGTTCTGCCGCTGTACCTGACGCCCGCGCTGGTGCTCACCGGGCTCGGCCTCGGCTGCGTCATGCCGCCGACCGCGAGCCTCGCCACCGCGGGCATGCAGTGGCACGAGATCGGGGCGGCGTCGGCCGCGTACAACGCGGCGCAGCAGCTCGGGGCCGCGCTCGGCACCGCGCTGCTCAACACCGTGGCCGCGAGCGCCGCCGCGTCGTACCTGGCGTCCGAGCACGGCACGCCCACCGCCGCGGCCGTGCACGGCTACACCACCGCGCTCGCCGTCGCGTTCGGCATCCTCGTCGCCGCCGCGTGCGTCACCCTGCCGCTCGCCCTGTCCCGCGCCGAACGGCGGCGCGCCAACGAGAAGGAGGAGGAACCCGCGCCCGTCCCCTGACCGAACCGGACCGTCGGACGATCCACCCGATCGTCGGGGCGGTCCGGACGTCCCGCCCCGGAAGCGAGCGATCCGCCGTTTCCGGGGCGGCGCCGTACGCGCGCGAGCGCGGGCCCGCGCGGAACGGGCGTGTCAGACCGAGACGGCGGCGGTCGAGCCCGCGCGCTGCTTGGTGATGCGGAGCTGGGCGGGGATGCGGGCGCGCAGCTCGGCGACGTGGCTGACGATGCCCACGGCCCGGCCGCCGTCCCGCAGGGCGTCGAGGACGTCCATGACCTCGTCGAGGGTCTCCTCGTCGAGCGTCCCGAAGCCCTCGTCCACGAACAGGGTGTTGATCTCGGCGCCGCCCGCCTCGGCGGTGACGACGTCGGCGAGGCCGAGCGCGAGCGCCAGCGAGGTGATGAACGACTCGCCGCCCGACAGCGTCACCGGGTCGCGCTCCAGGCCGGTCCAGGCGTCGGCGACGCGCAGGCCGAGGCCGCCGCTGCCCTTCGTCCGGTCGCCGGCCGCCTTGTCGATGGTGTGGACGAGCGAGTAGCGCTTGGCCGACATGCGGTCGAGCCGTTCGTTGGCGGCGGCGACGACCTGTTCGAGCCGCGCCGCCAGCACGTACGCCGACAGCGACATGTTGCGCCGGTTGGCGGGGGACTTGCCGGACGTCAGCCCGGCGAGCCGTTCGGCCACCTCGTGGCGTTCGGCGGCCGGACGCCAGTCGCGCACGGCGGCGGCCAGCCGCTCGCGCAGCTCGGCCAGGCGCCGCCGCCTCTGGCGGGCGCGGTCGGCGGCCCCGGCGACGCCCCGGTGGGTCGCCTCGGCCGCGGCGAGCGCGGCCTCCAGCGCGGCGAGGTCGGGCGCGGGCTCCCGGGACGCGGCCGCGAGGGCGGCGTCGCCGAGCAGGTCGCGGATCGCGGCCTCCTCGTCGTCGAAGCGGCGGGCCCGGTCGCGCAGCCGCGCCTGGTCCTCGTCGGCCATGGCGGCGGCCAGGACGTCGTCGGCGGAGCGGAAGCCCTCCGCCTCGCCGGCCTTCGCGGCGCGGTCGCGGGCCTCGGCGTGCTCGGCGGCGGCGCGTTCGGCGAGCCGGAGCGCCTCGACCGCCTCGGCGAGCGCCGCGGCCTCCCGGTCCAGCCGCTCGACCCGCGCCTCCAGCGTCGGATCGCCGCCGCGCGCCTCGTCCAGCTCGGCGCGCAGCCGCGTACGCTCGCCGTCCAGCTCCGCGTCCCTGGTCCGCACCTCGGTGAGGGACTGCGCGACCTCGTCGCGGCGGTCGCGCTTCTGCTCCAGCTCCCGTTCGGTACGGGTGAGGGCGGCTTCGAGCCGTTCGGCCTCGGCGGCCCGCGCCTCGGCCGCCGCCAGCGCGTCGCGCGCCTGCTCCAGCTCGTCCACCAGGGCCTCGACGGCGGTGTCTCCGGCGGTCTCCAGCAGGCCGTCGCGCTCGGTGCGGCGCGACTCGACCTCGCCGGTGGCGGCCTCCCGCACGGCCTGCGCGCGCTCGTACTCCGCCTGCGCCCGTTCGAGCTGCTCCTCGGTCGGGATGACGGCGAGGGACGTCACGGGCTCCGGGTGCTCGCGCGACCCGCACACGCGGCACGGCTCGCCCGCGACGAGTTCCTCGGCGAGGACGGCGGCCATCCCGTCCAGCCGGGCCTGGCGCAGCTCCTGGGCGCTGTCGCGCGCGGCCTGCGCGGCGTCGACGGCGTCGCGCTGCGCCTCCTCGGCCCCGGCGAGGAGCCGTTCGACGTGGTCGCGGCGCTGCGCGGCGTCGGCGCGGCGCTCGGCGTCGGCCACGGCCGCCGCCGCTCCGGCGCGCCCCGCCGCGGCGAGCCGGGCGTCCTCCAGCGCCCGCCGGTCGGCCTCGACCAGCGCGGGCAGCTCGCTCAGCGCGTCGGCGAGCTGCGCCTCCTCGGCGGCGGCCCGTTCGGCCTCGCGCGCGAGACCGGCCCGTTCGGCGTCGATGCGGCGGACCCGTTCGACCTTGCCGCGCTGCGCCTCCAGCACCGCGATCTCCCTGCGGCGGTCCTGCTCGGCCTTGGCGAGGACGTCCTCGGCGGCGCCGGGCGGGACGAGCGAGCCGACCTCGGAACGGGCGTGGTCGGCGCGGCGGCGGGTCTGCCGGGCCCAGTCCTCGCGTTCGCCGGACTGGCGGATCAGCGCCACGACGCGGTCGGCGCGCGCGGCGGTGTCGAGCCGCGAGGTGAGCCGGGAGCGCTCCTCGGCGCGTTCGAGCAGGGCCTCGCGGCGGGCCACGGCGTCGGCGTGCCTGCGCTGCCGTTCGGCGAGGTCGCGGCCGCGTTCGGCGTCGGCCCGCGCGGTCTCGACCGCCGCCTCGGCGTCGGCGCGGAGCCCTTCGGTGACGGCCAGGATCGCGTCGTGCTCGCCCGCGAGTTCCGCGGCCCAGGCGGGCAGCTCGTCAACGGCCTCCAGCGGCGTCTCCGCCGGACGGCCCTGGGCGCCCCCCTGGCGCGGCTCGGGAACGAGCGGGACCGCTTCGCGGGGCGCGTCGGCGCCCGTGGTCTCGGCGATGCGGTCGGCGATCGAGGACGCGGCGGCGCTCAGCTCGGCGGCCTCGCGGCGGGTGGCGGCGCGCCGTTCGGCCAGCCACTTCTCCACCTGGGTGAACACCTCGGTGGCGAAGAGCCGTTCGAGGACCTTGCGGCGCTCCTCGGCGCCCGCCCGCAGGAAGCCCGCGAACTCGCCCTGCGGCAGCAGCGCGACCTGGCAGAACTGCGTGGCGTTCATGCCGAGCAGCCGCGAGATCAGGTCGCCGGCCTCGTCGAGCCGCGCCGACAGCCCGGTCCACTCGCCGTCCGCGTACTCCTCCAGCAGCACCTTGGCGTGCTCGCCCGTCGTTCCGCTGCCGCGCAGCTTGGGCCGTTCCCACGCGGGCGAACGGGTCACGCGCAGCCGCCGCCCCCGGATGGTGGTCTCCAGCACCACGCGCGGCGCGAGGCCCGCCGGGGCGTGGTCGCTGCGCAGGCCCTTCACCGCGTTGCGCGCGCCGGGGACCTGGCCGTAGAGGGCGAAGCAGACGGCGTCGAGCACGCTGGTCTTGCCCGCGCCCGTACGGCCCTGGATGAGGAAGAGCCCGGCGTCGGACAGCGTGTCGAAGTCGATCACCTCGGTGCCGGAGAACGGCCCGAACGCGGTGATCTCCAGCCGATGCAGCCTCACGCCATCGCCTCCTTGCGCCGGCACGCCTCGAACGCCTCGTGGAGCAGCCCGCGCTCGGCCTCGGACGCGGGCCCGTCGGTGACCTCGGCGACGAAGTCGCCGGCGACGTCGAGCTCCGACCGGCCGCGCACGCGCTCGGACCAGCTCCGGCCGCCGCCGTCGCGCTCGCCGCCGCGGGGGTCGAAGCCGAGCACGAGCGCGTGCGGGAACCGGGCGCGGAGCCGTTCCATCGCGCCGGCCGGGCGGCGCGCGTCGGTCAGCGTGATCTGGAGCCAGTGGTCCTCGTAGGCGTCGAACGCGGAATCGGTGAGGAGCCGTTCGATGTCGCCCTCGATGCGGGCGACGCGGCGCGGCACGGGCGCCTCGACGAACTCGGCGCCGAGCGCGCCGTCGTCGCGCAGGTCGATGAGCCACGACCCCTTGACGTGCCGTTCCTCCGAGAACGAGTAGGCGAGCGGCGAGCCGGAGTAGCGCACCCGGTCGGTCATCCGCTGGCGGCCGTGCAGGTGGCCGAGCGCGACGTAGTCGACGCCCTCGAACACGCCGGCCGGGACGTACGACGCGCCGCCCACCGAGATGTCGCGCTCGCTGTCGCTCGCCTCTCCCCCGGTGACGAAGGCGTGCGCGAGCACGACGGAGCGGAGCCCGGAGCCGCGCCGCGCGCCGAGGTCGGCGCGGACGCGGCGCATGGCCTCCGTCAGCACCGCGGCGTGGCTGCGCTCGTCCAGCCTCCAGCCCTCGCGGACGAGCTCGGGCTCCAGGTAGGGGATGCCGTAGATCGCGGCGCCGTCCACGACGACGGGCTCGCCGACCGCGGCGAACGACGTCCGGACGTGCACGCCCGCCTCGTCCATCAGCGCCGACCCGAACCCCAGCCGGTGCACCGAGTCGTGGTTGCCCGCGATCAGCACCACCCGGGCGTGCTCGGCGAGCCGCGCCAGCGCCTCGTCGCACAGCTTGACGGCGTCGACGGCGGGCAGCGCGCGGTCGTAGACGTCGCCGGAGACGAGCACGCAGCCGACCCGTTCCTTCCGGACGGTCTCGACCAGGTGGTCGACGAACTCGGCCTGCGCCCGCAGGAGGTCCTCGCGGTGGAAGGATCTGCCGAGATGCCAGTCGGAGGTGTGGAGGATTCGCATGTCGCAGACACCATAGGCACCCCCTCCGACACATCCGGCGCAGAAACGCCGAGTCACCCCAAAGGATCTCCGGCCCCGCGCGGGCACGGTCCGGGCCCCGCCGGGGGGCGCGGACGGTGGGTGACGCGTCCGCCACGAACCGCTCCACCGGCCCGGCTCCCTTAGGGTTGCGGCGTGAGCGAGCGCCCGTACGTCCTGCTGAGCTGCGCGATGTCGGTGGACGGCTACATCGACGACGCGACCCCCGAACGGCTGAGGCTGTCGAGCCCCGCCGACTTCGACCGGGTGGACGGGGTGCGGGCCGCGTGCGACGCGATCCTCGTCGGAGCCGGAACGGTCCGCGGCGACGACCCGAAGCTGCTGCTGCGCTCGCAGGCGCGGCGCGACAAGCGCGTCGCGCGCGGGCAGCCGCCGGACCTGACCAAGGTGACGGTCACGTGGAGCGGCGACATCGACCCCGCGGCGCGGTTCTTCACCACGGGCGAGTCGCCGAAGCTCGTCTACGCCCCGTCCGGCACCGCGCCCGCGCTGGCCGGACGGCTGGAGGGGCTCGCCGAGGTGGTCGACACGGGCGACGCGGTCGCGCTGGAGACCGTTCTCGGCGACCTCGCCGCGCGGGGCGTGCGGCGGCTGATGGTCGAGGGCGGCGGCGGGATCCACACCTGGTTCCTGACGTCCGGCCTGGTGGACGAGCTCCAGCTCGTCGTCGCGCCGTTCTTCGTCGGCGACCCGTCCGCGCCCCGCTTCGTGCATCCCGGCGTGTTCCCGCAGGCGCCGGGGCGGGCCATGCGCCTGGACGAGGTCACGCGGATCGGCGACCTGGCGCTGCTCCGCTACCTGATCGGCGCCGCCCGTGGATGACGCGCCCCGTCCGGACGGCGGGGGCGGCGCGGCGCGGCGCGGGGCCCGGCGCGGGCGGACGACGACCGCTGGCTGTCGCTCGCGTGCGACCTCGCGCTGCTCTGCCCGCCGTCGCTCACCGCGTTCTCCGTGGGCGCGGTGGTCGTGGGCGCGGACGGCCGCGAGATCGCCCGAGGCCACTCCCGCGAGGACGACCCGTCCGGCCACGCCGAGGAGGCGGCCCTCGCCAAGGCGCGCGCCGGCCTGGCCGGGGCGACCGTCTACAGCTCGCTCGAACCGTGCGGCCTCCGCAAGTCGCACCGCACGCCGTGCGCGGAGCTGATCCTCGCCTCGGGCGCGTCCCGCGTCGTGTTCGCGTGGCGGGAGCCGACGCTCTTCGTCGAGGGAACGGGCGCCGAACGGCTCATCGCCGCGGGCGTCGAGGTCGTCGAGCTGCCGGCCCTGGCCGCACGCGCCCGCGAGGCCAACGCCCACCTCCTCGGCCACGCATAGACGGCCCGGCAACACGCAGACGAGGCCGGTCACGCGTAGCCGGGCCGGTCACGTGTAGGCGGGCTTTGCGGGTGGGGCGGCCTTCAGTTCGTGGAAGCCGGGGGCGCCTGCGACGAGCAGGGTGCCGTCCCAAAGCCGTCCGGCGTCCTCGCCTGTCGGGACGCGCGAGAGCACGGGGCCGAAGAACGCCGGGCCGCCCTCGACGGCGATCACAGGGGTGCCGATGTGCGGCCCGACCTTGCCGATCCCCTCGGCGGTGGCGGCGCGGACCGCGCCGTCCAGGCCGGTGTCGGACGCGGCGTCCGCCAACTCGCGCGGCAGCCCGGCATCGGCCAGCGCGTCGGGCCAGGTCTCGGGGTTCCACTCCGGCTCGCCGGGCCGGTGGACGCGCGCCCCGAGGGCCGTGTAGTAGCGGCCGAGCGCCTCGTGCCCGTAACGGTCGGCGACCGCGACGCAGATCCGGGCGGGGAGCCAGAGGTAGCCCTCCGGGTCCCCTTCCGGATCGTCGTCGCGGCCCTCGTTCAGCGCGGCGAGGCTGAGCACGCGCCACCGCACCTCGATCGGCCGGACCGCCGCGGCCTCCAGCAGCCAGCGGGAGGTGATCCACGTGTACGGGCAGGACGAGTCAAACCAGAACTCGCAGATCCGGGTCATTCCGCCCACCCTAGCCAGGAGGTACGCGCGCCGCCGGGCGCGCGCCCGGCGGGTGGGCGTCAGGCTTCGGCGGGGGCCAGGCCGACCTCGTCGGCCTCCGCCGCCGCGGGGGCCGGGCGCCGTACGAGCAGCGCGGCGAACGCGCACACGATGGCGACGACGCCGAAGAACCCCCAGGCCATCCCGTACCCGCCCGACGGGGCGATGCGGCCGAACAGGAACGGCAGCAGGAACCCGCCCACGGCCGACACGGTCAGCATGAGCCCGACGGCGGTGCCGATGTTCTCCTCGGAGACGCCGCGCGCCGTGCCCGGCACGGTCTGCCAGACGGCGAAGCCGAAGTTGAACATGAAGCCGATGCCGAACGCGGGCAGCCAGAACCAGCCCGTCCCCACCATCGGCACGAGGAAGAAGAACAGCCCCTCGACGACGGCCGCGACGGTGAAGACCGTCCGCACGCTGGCGAACCGGTCGCTGATCCACCCGCCGAGCACGCTGCCCGGCACCCCGGCCACGCCGATCAGCAGCGCGGCGAGGCCGACCTCGGTCGAGCCGAAGTGCCGCTGGTCGTGGCCGTAGTCGCCGAGGAGCTGCGAGCCGCCGAGGAACGCGCCGTACGCGCCGAGGAACGCGAGCCCGTACAGCCACATGTCGCGGTTGCCGAGCGTCTCGCGGACGGCCTCGCGCGACAGCCGGATGCCGTGCAGGCGCTCGCTCCCCGCCGGGACGCGGAAGAACAGCGCGCTGACGACCGCGACGCCGACGCAGATCGCGCCGCCGAGTGCGAGCGCCCCGCGCCAGCCGAGGCCGTCGGTGACGGGGTCCCACACGTACAGGCCGAGGGCGGAGCCGAGCGCGAAGCACGCGGAGGTGACGCCGAGCGCGAGCGCGTGGTGGCGGCGCTGGAACCAGACGCTGACCGCCGCCACGCCGATCGCGGCGAACACCGAGGCGCCGACGCCGCACACCACGCGGGTGGCCATCAGCGTCGCGTAGTTGGGCGCGATCGCCGACAGCACCGCCGCGCCGCCCTCGACGGCGAGGCCGATCGCGAGGACGCTCCGCATCCCCCACCGGGTGGCGAGGAACCCGCCGGGGATGTGGAACACCCCGTACCCGACGACGAACACGGAGATCAGCGTCGCGACCTCGGGGATCTCCAGGCCGAACGCGTCGCTGATCTGCCCGAAGCCCGGCGCGATGTTGAACCAGTTCATCGTCATCACCAGGAACCCGGCGGAGACGATGGCGAGCATGACCCACTTGCGGGGGTCGTCGGCGAGGTCGCCGCCGTCCGGGCCTGCCGGGGACGGGTCGCGGGGTCGACTGGTCATGGGGGTCTCCTTCAGGAGCCCGAGGCGGCGGTCGCCGCGTAGCCGGTGGGGGAGGTCATGGCCGCGCGCAGGCGGCTGCGGGCGAGGCCGCGGGAACGGCCCATGAGGGACATCACGGCGGTGCGCGGCGCCTCGGGCAGCGCGTTGAGCGTGCCGAGCCGCCGGGAGAACCGCTGGGTGTGCTGGATGACGGGCCGTTCGACGGCCTCCCAGGCGCGCAGCCGGTCGGCGGGCGAGCCGCCGCGCCGGGTGACGGCGTGGGCCAGCCCGAGGGCGTTCATCATGGCGCAGCCGCCGCCCTGCCCGAGGTACGGGGGCTGGGCGTGCGCGGCGTCGCCGAGCACCGCGACGCGCCCGGCCGACCAGCTCGTCAGCTCCATGAACTCGAACGCGTCCCAGCGGGCCTCTCCGTCCAGCGCGTCGATCAGCTCGCGCAGGTGCGGGAACGACTCCCGCCAGGTGGCCTTGTCGATCGGGATCGCGCGGCCCCGGTCGTCGGCGAGGTCGCAGACGAGCGCGATGTAGAGCTCGCCCGCGCTGCTCGGGGTGTAGAGGACGCGGCGCGAGCCGGAGAAGTACTCGATGTACTTGGGCTCGTCCTCCGGGGCGACGAAGCCCGCCTGGCGCGGGATGAGCACGCGGGTCGCGCCCTGCTTCATCCGGACGCGGCGCTTGACGAGGCCGAGGCCGTCGCGCAGCCGGGAGTTGACGCCGTCGGCGGCGACGACGAGGTCGCCGCGCGCGGACGAGCCGTCCTGGAACGTCACGGTCCCGTCGGGCCGCGCGGAGACGGCGGTGGAGCCGGTGACGATCTCGGCCCCGGCCTTCTCGGCGGCGCCGACGAGGGCGCCGATGAGCCGTTCGCGGACGATGGTGCACAGGCGCGGGCCGTCGCCGCCGTTGATCGGGATGGCCTCGACGGTGCGGTTGCGGGCGTCGCGGGTCTCGGTGACGGTGCCGATGTGGGCGCCCTCCACCGCCTCGTCGTGGATGCCGAGGGACTGGAAGACCTTCAGGCCGTTGCTCCAGATCCAGATGCCCGCCCCGATCGCGCGGATCTCGTCGTCGCGCTCGTGCACCCGGACGCTCCAGCCGCGCTGCGCGAGCGCCACCGCCGCGGTCAGGCCGCCGAGGCCCGCTCCGACGATCTCGGCATGCCCTGTGGTCGCCATGGTCACCGCCCTGCCTTTCAGAGGCGCGGACCGCGTCGGGCCACGGTGGACCGCACGGGGGCCGTGCCTCACGTACTGGTGCGGCCATGCTCGCCTGCCTGAGATATGCACCACAAATGCCGTTTGTCGCGTCCGATATGCGCGTACGGCCATACCTGGCGGAACCGGACCGCCACCTGAACGCCGCCCGAACGCCGTCGGCCCTTCGCCGGACGGCCCCCCGCGGGTGAGACCCGCGTCTCATCACCGCGCCCGGACCCTTGCCAATCCCCCGGGGCACCGTGCGATGCTGGGTCCCAGCAGGACCAAGCAAGCATTCGGTCAACGATCCCCACCCACATCCCACCCGCACTTTTCCGGGGCCCTCGGGCGAGGGGCAGGAGGCACAGCAGCATGCGCGAGCACGATCGGCTGTTCATCGGCGGCGAATGGGCCGCACCGGCCGGCACCGGCACGATCGACGTCATCTCCCCGCACACCGAAGAGGTCATCGGCCGCGTCCCCGACGGCACCCCCGCCGACATGGACGCCGCCGTCGCCGCCGCCCGCCGGGCGTTCGACCACGGCCCCTGGCCGCGGATGACCCCGGCCGAGCGCGCCGAGACCGTCGGCCGCCTCTCCGCGATCTACGCCGAGCGCCAGCAGGAGATGGCCGACCTCGTCACCGCCGAGATGGGCTCGCCGATCCTGTTCTCGGTGTTCGGGCAGGCCGCGATCCCCCAGATGGTGCTCCAGTACTACGTGGACCTCGCCGCGTCCCACACCTGGGAGGAGGAGCGGCAGGGGATGCTCGGCCCGGTCACCGTGACCCAGGAGCCGGTGGGCGTCGTCGCCGCGATCGTCCCGTGGAACGTCCCGCAGTTCACGCTCATGCTGAAGCTCGCCCCCGCCCTGATCGCGGGCTGCACCGTGGTGGCCAAGCCGTCGCCCGAGACCCCCCTGGACACCTATCTGCTGGCCGAGTGGATCAAGGAGGCGGGCATCCCGGACGGCGTGGTCAACATCGTCCCCGGGGGCCGCGAGGCCGGCGCGTACCTGGTCGCGCACCCGGACGTGGACAAGGTGTCGTTCACCGGCTCCACCGCCGCCGGGCGCAAGATCGGCGCGGTCTGCGGCGAGCAGCTCAAGCGCGTCACCCTGGAGCTCGGCGGCAAGTCCGCCGCGATCATCCTGGAGGACGCCGACCTCGCCTCGACCGTCGAGGGCTTCAAGATGGCCTCGCTGATGAACAACGGCGAGGCGTGCGCCGCGCAGACCCGCATCCTCGCCCCGCGCAGCCGCTACGACGAGGTCGCCGACGCGCTCGGCGCGATGGTCGGCGCGATGGCGGTCGGCGACCCGGCCGACTACGGCACCGAGATCGGGCCGCTCGTCGCCAAGCGCCAGCAGGACCGGGTGGAGGACTACATCCGGATCGGCCAGGACGAGGGCGCCAAGATCATCACCGGCGGGCTGGACCGCCCGCACGACCGCGGCTGGTACGTCGCCCCGACCGTGTTCGGCAACGTCACCAACCAGATGCGGATCGCCCGCGAGGAGATCTTCGGCCCGGTGCTCGCGCTCATCCCGTACGAGGACGAGGACGACGCGGTCAGCATCGCCAACGACAGCGACTACGGCCTCGGCGGCTCGGTCTGGACGTCCGACGTCGAGCACGGCCGCGACGTCGCGCGCCGGATCCGCACCGGGAGCTGCGGCGTGAACCTCTACAGCCTCGACCCCAACACCCCGTTCGGCGGCTACAAGGACAGCGGCCTCGGCCGCGAGCTCGGCCCCGAGGGCCTGGCCGCGTACGTCGAGCACAAGTCCATCCCCCGCCCCGCCTGACCGCGCCTCCGTCCCCCCGGCCCGCCGCGTCGACCGCATCAGCCGATCGGTCGATGCGGCGGATCAGCCGCGGCGTGGCCGGCCGGTCGATGCGGCGCGGGAGCCCGCCCGGAGAGCCTTGACCCGGGCCCGGGAGCGGGCCGGGGAGGGACGGCGATGGCGGTCATCGAGGCGACGGGCCTCACCAAGCGGTACGGGGCGCGGCTCGCGCTGGACGGCGTCTCGTTCAGCGTCGGGCAGGGCGAGATCTTCGGGATCCTCGGTCCGAACGGCGCGGGAAAGACCACCGCGGTCGAATGCGTGGAGGGGCTGCGCCGCCCCGACGAGGGCGCCGTGCGGGT
Source organism: Actinomadura sp. J1-007 (assembly GCF_009793335.1). Lineage (GTDB taxonomy): Bacteria > Actinomycetota > Actinomycetes > Streptosporangiales > Streptosporangiaceae > Spirillospora > Spirillospora yumaensis. Next base: position 61,148 of record NZ_WING01000001.1, read on the forward strand.
GCTCGGGCTCGACCCGTGGCGCGACGGCCCCGAGCTGCGCCAGCGGATCGGCGTGCAGCTCCAGGAGAGCGCCCTGCCGGGCGCGATCAAGGTGGGCGAGGCGCTGGAGCTCTACGCCTCGTTCTACCGACGGCCCGCCGACCCGCGCGGGCTGCTCGCGCGCTGGGGCCTGGAGGAACGGCGCGACGACCGCTTCGGACGGCTGTCCGGCGGGCAGAAGCAGCGGCTGCTGATCGCGCTCGCCCTCGTCGGGTCGCCCGAGGTGGCGTTCCTGGACGAGCTGAGCACGGGCCTGGACCCGTCGGCGCGCCGGGCCGCCTGGGGGCTGGTCGAGGAGGTCCGCGCGTCGGGCGTGACGGTCGTGCTGATCAGCCATTTCATGGACGAGGTCGAGGAGCTCTGCGACCGGGTCGCGCTGTTCGACGGCGGCCGGATCGTCGCCTCGGGCACGCCGGGCGAGCTGGTCGACCGGGCCGGCGGGACGCACCGGATGCGCTTTCGGCCCGTCGGCGAGCCGGACCTCGCCCTGCTCGCCGAGGTGCCCGGCGTCACCCGGGTCGAACGGTCCGGACGGCACGTCGTGGTCTCGGGCGCCGGCGACTTCGCCACCGCCGTCGCCTCCGCCCTCGCGCGGCACCGCATCCTGGTCGCCGACCTGCGCATGGACCGGCACACCCTGGACGACGCGTACGCGGCCCTCACCGGCAGCGCCTCCGTCGGCGACGAGACCGCGGGCGTCTGAGCCCGCCGTCCGCTGCCCGCCGCTCGCTGCCCGCCGCCCGCCGCCCGGCGGCGCGCCCGGCGTCCGAGCCGTCCGGGAAGAGCCGCCCAGGAAGGGGTCCCATGCTGATCAAGATCACGATCGTCGAGTTCCGGATGCGGATGCGGGAGATGCTGACGCCCGCGTTCGCGCTCGCGCTGCCGCTCGCCATGCTGTTCGGGTTCGGGCTGCTGCCGCACGCGGGCAGGCCGAACGCCGACCTCGGCGGGCAGAGCCTCGCCGAGTACATCGCCGTGCTCGGGATGGGCGTCGCGTTCGTCATCCTCGCCGTCGTCATGCTGCCGAGCGTCCTGTCCGACTACCGCGAGAAGGGCGTGCTGCGGCGGATGCGCGCCACCCCCGTGCGGCCCTCGGCGCTCCTCGCCGCGCAGCTCGCCGTCAACCTCGGCGCGGCTGCGGTGTCGGCCGCGACGATGGTCGTCGTCGGACGGCTCGCCCTCGGCACGGCGCTGCCGCGCGCGTTCGGCTGGTTCCTGGCGGCGGTGGCGCTGAGCCTGCTCGCGCTGTTCGCGGTCGGGCTGCTCATCGCCGCGCTCGCGCCGAGCGGCCGGGCGGGCAACGCGATCGGGATGGTGCTGTTCTTCCCGAGCATGTTCTTCGCGGGCTACTACGTGCCGCGCTCGCAGCTCCCGGAGGCCGTGGCGCGGATCGGCGACTACACTCCGTTGGGCGCCGGTGTCAAGACCATCGGTGACGCGTGGACGGGCCACGCGCCGGAGGCGTCGCAGCTGGCGGTGCTGGGGCTGTACGCGGTGGTCGCGGGCGCGGTCGCCGCGCGCACGTTCCGCTGGGAGTAGGCGGGAGCGGGAGGAGCGGAAGTGGGGGCGATGCGCGACCGGGAACGGGCGCTGGAGAGGTGGGAGCGCCGCGAGGAGGCCGCCCTCGGCTACGTGCCGTACGTGTCCCTCGCGTTCGCCACCGTCCTCGCGCTGCTGGTCGACCACCGCTCGGCGCCCCGCACCGCCGCCGTCGCCGGGCTCTCCGCCGCGACGGCGCTGTGGGTCTGGTGCCTGGTGACGCGGCGGCCGGGCCTGGCGCACCGGACGGCGCCCGGCGTCGCCTACTTCGCCGGGCTGCTCGCGCTGCTGGGCGGGCTGATCGCGCTGAACCCGCTGTTCGGGTTCGCGATGATCACCGGCTACGTGCACGCGTTCCGGCTGCCGCGGGGCTGGCGGTTCCCCGGCGTGATCGCCGCGGCGGGGCTCGCCTCCGCGTCCCAGCTCGGCGGGTACGGCATGATCACCGGGCGGATGGTGCCGGTCTTCCTGCTGGTCCTCACGGTCAACGCGCTGCTGGCGGGCGGTTTCACGTTCTTCGGCCGCCGCAACGACGAGGAGCGGCGCCAGCGCAAGGCCATGATCGCCGAGCTGGCGGAGACCAACGCGCGGCTCCAGGCCACGCTGGAGGAGAACGCGGGCCTGCACGCCCGGCTCCTCGCGCGGGCCCGCGAGGGCGGGGTGCACGACGAGCGGCAGCGGATGGCCGGCGAGATCCACGACACGATCGCGCAGGGCCTGGCCGGGGTCATCACCCAGCTCCAGGCCGCCCGCAACGCCCGCGACCGCGACCGCGACTGGGAGCGGCACCTCGACCTCGCTCAGGAGATGGCGCGCGAGAGCCTGGCCGAGGCGCGCCGTTCGGTGCAGGCGCTGCGGCCCCGGCCGCTGGAGGAGGCCGGGCTCGCCGAGGCGCTCGCCGGCGTCGCCGAGCGCTGGACCGCGCTGCACCGCGTCCCGGTGGAGGTCAGCACGACCGGTACCGTACGGCCCATGCACCCCGAGGTGGAGGGGACGCTGCTGCGCACCGCGCAGGAGGCGCTCGCCAACGTCGCCAAGCACGCGCGGGCGTCCCGGGTCGCGCTGACCCTGTCGTACATGGGCGACCTGGTCACCCTCGACGTCCGCGACGACGGCGCGGGCTTCGCGCCCGGCCGGGTGCGGCCGACCGAGACCGGCGGGTACGGGCTGACCGCGATGCGCCGCCGCGTCGCCCGCGTCGCCGGGACCCTCGACATCGAGTCCGAGCCGGGCGCCGGCACCGCGATCTGCGCGAGCGTCCCCGCGGTGCCCGCCGGGGACGCCGCGTGACCGCGGACGGCCCCGCCGGCGGGACGATCACGCTGCTGATCGTGGACGACCACCCGGTCGTCCGGGACGGGCTGCGCGGCATGTTCGCCGGCGAGCCCGGGTTCGAGGTGGTCGGGGAGGCCGCCGACGGCGAGGAGGCGGTGCGGCTCGCCGAGGAGCTGCGGCCCCGCGTGGTGCTGATGGACCTGCGGATGCCCGGCGGCGACGGCGTCACCGCGATCACCCGGCTGGCCGAACGGGGCGTGCCGTCCCGCGTGCTCGTCCTCACCACCTACGACACCGACACCGACGTGCTGCCGGCGATCGAGGCGGGTGCCACCGGCTACCTGCTGAAGGACGCGCGGCAGGACGAGCTGTTCCGCGCGGTGCGGGCCGCGGCGCGCGGCGAGGCCGTGCTGTCGCCGCCGGTCGCGACCCGGCTCCTCGACCAGATGCGCGCCGCGGCGTCCTCCGCGCCGCCGCCCTCCGCGGCGTCCTGGGGCGGCGCGTCCGGCGGCGAGCCGCTCAGCCCCCGGGAACTGGAGGTGCTCGGCCTGATCGCCCGCGGCGGGACGAACCGCGAGGTCGCCGCGCGGCTGTTCATCAGCCAGGCGACCGTGAAGACGCACCTGCTGCACATCTACGGCAAGCTCGGCGTGAACGACCGCGCCGCCGCCGTCGCGGCCGCGTTCGACCGCGGCCTGCTGCGCCCCGGCGGCTAGCCGCCGGGGCGGGCGGCCCGGTCAGCCGAGGGGCGTGACGGTCCAGCCGTGGCGGACGCGGCACGCCTGGACGACCTCGGGAGGCGCCGCGCCGGTCACCAGCAGCCGCACGCCGGGGACGGGCACGGGATCGTGGTCGAACGTCAGGGCGCGCAGCTTCGCGGGCGTCACCACGGCGGCGGTCGCGGCGCGGTCGCGGACGGCGGCGAGCAGCGCCGCCACGTCCGGGTCGCGGACGCCGGCGAACGTGGCGCCGTGGGTGAGGCACAGGTCGATCAGGCCGATCCACGTCGAGGGGGTGCAGTCGCGCCCGCAGCAGACCAGCACGTCGCCGTCCGACAGGCCGACCGTGCCGCCGAGGCGGTAGAGGTCGGCGAGCCGGTCGGCGTGGCTGACCTCCCCGGCCGGGCCGTTCAGCAGCAGCGCGAGGTCGCGCAGCGGGTCGGCGGCGGGCCCGGGGAGCGGCTCGGCCGGGGCGGCGTGCGCGCCGGTCCGCACGAGGCGCGCGAACGGCGTCGTTCCCGGCACGTCCCCGAACGCGAAGACCTGCCGGACGAACGAGCGTTCGGCGGCGGCGAGGGACCGCGCGGACGTGCCGCGCGCGGTGAACAGGAACCGTGCGCCCGTCTCCGTCAGCGCCGCCGCGAGGTCGCCGACCCCGCCGTCGAGGGGCAGCGGCGCGGGCACGGCGCCGGCGGCGGTGACGGCGTGCACGGCGAGCGCGAGGTCGCACGCGCCGGCGAGGTGGACCGCCGCGACGTCGCCGGGCCGCACGCCGAGCCGCCGCATCCCGTCCGCCGCCGCGGGGACCGTGGCCGCGAACCGCGCGTAGCCGACCTCCTCGCCGGGGCACGCGAGGGCCGGGCGGTCGCCGCGGCGCGCGGCGTGGTCCCTGGCGGCCGCGAGCACGGCCCCGGTCACCGACGTCTCGGACACGGCCGGCGGTCCTGGGTATCGGTCCAGCATGCGGCGACGGTACGCCGCGCGCGCCGACCGCCACATCCGCCGAACTGTGTAGACGGGTGTGTAGGCGCGCCGGAGCGGACGGGTCACGTGGCCAGCCCGGCGCGTTCGAGGAGGCCGCGCCGCTGGACGCACCCGCCGGGCGTACGGGGGATCAAGTCCACGACGTGGACGGCGAGGACGCGGCGGTACGGCGGGACGTGGCCGTTGACGTAGCCGAGCAGGTCCTCGGCGGGCACGGGCTCGTCCAGCACGACGAACGCGTGCGGGGCCAGCCCGAGGTCGAGGTCGGGGGCGGGCGCGACGGCGGCGTCGCGGACCGCGGGGTGCGCGGCGAGGACGGCCTCGGGCTCGGCGGGCGGCTCGGGCCGGCCGTCGCCGAGGCGGCCGAGCACGAACGCCCGGCCGTGCTCGTCGGCGAACGCCGCGTCACCGGTCGCCAGCCACCGCGCAGGCACCGCCGCGTCGGGCGTGACGGGCAGCCGCACGCACAGCTCGCCCGGCTGGTAGGCGGGCTGCTCGCAGCCGGTGCGCGCCGACACCACCCGCCACGTCACGTCCGGCAGGCCGCGCCCGACGGAGTCGAGGGTGCCCTCCTCCAGCGCGCGCAGGTTGAGGTGGGTGAACCCGGCCGCCTCCGCGAACCCGTACGCCTGCCTGACCGGGCAGCCGAGCCGCGCCGCGCACGCCCGCGCGGCGTCCGCGCCGAGCGGCCCGCCCGCCGACACGACCGCGCGCAGCGCCCCGAGCCGATAGCGCGGCACGGCCCGGTCGTAGGCGAGGACCTCGACGAGGCGGGGCGGGAGCAGCGCGACCGTCACGGCGTGCTCCTGGAGCGCACGCAGCAGGTCGTGGCGTCCGGTCCCGGCGAGCGTGACGACGGTGGCGCCGAGCCGCAGCGCCGGGTTGAGCGCGCCGTTCAGCCCGAGCACGTCGGAGAACGGCAGCGCGGACAGCACGATGTCGCTCGTGCCGAGCATGCCCGCCGCCGCGACGCGGGTGAGCCCGGCGACGACCTCCGCGTGGGTGAGCCGCACCGGCCTCGCCGGTCCCGCCGTGCCGCGCGTGCAGGCGAGCAGCGCGGCGTCGCGGGCGGGCTCGATCGGCACGTCGGGCGCGGCGCCGCCTTTCATCAGCCCCGAGAACGGCTGGGCGCCGGGTTCGTCGCCGAAGCAGTAGAGGGTCTCGGCGGCGGCCCGCTGGGCGGTGCCGAGCAGGACGGGCCAGGTGACCAGCGTCCGGGCGCCCGCCTCCGCGAGCAGCCGGGACAGCTCCGGCGCGGACAGGGACGCGCGGAGCGGGAACGGCACGGCGCCCGCCGCGGTCACCGCGTGCAACGCGACGGCGAACTCGGGGCTGTCGGGCAGGTGCAGGCCGACGACCGTTCCGGGCCCGATCCCCTCGCGGGCGAGCCCCGCGGCGGCGGACCCGACGGCGGTGGCGAGCCCGGCGTACGACAGCGTCCGCCCCGACGCGGCGTCCAGCAGGGCCGGACGGGCGCCCGCGCTGCCCCCGCCTGCCGCCGCGGGCCCGCCTGGACCGTCTCGCCCGCCGCGCTCGCCTGGCCCGCCGAACGCCCCGGGCGTCCCGGCCGTCCCGGCGTCCGCCCGGCCGAAGACCGCTCGGGAGACCGAGATGGCGGGCCGGGCGGCCCAGGCGTCCACACCGATGGAGATCATGCTGCGACGGTAGGACCGGACGTCCGCCCCCACATGCGCCGGAATGCGCAACCCGGGTCGTATTCCGCGGCGCGGAGCGGATCCCGGGAGTGTGTACACATCTCCCGGGCGTCCCCGAGGCGCGGCGGGTCAGGCAGGGTCGTCACCGCGAACGTGGTCGACCGCCCAGGCCGCGACCTGCGCCCGGGAAGTGAACCCGAGCTTGGTGAGGATGTTGGTGACATGCCGAGCCGCCGTCGCGGGGCTGATGAACAACTCCTCGGCGATACCGCGGTTGCTGAGCCCCCGCGCGATGAGCCGTGCCACCTCCCGTTCACGAGGGGTCAGGGTGCTGGGCGGCGTAACAGGCACAACAGGCCGCCGATGCGCAACAGCCCGCGGCCCCACCCCACCCTTGAACGCCGCAGACGCCCGGACGCCGAGCCCGGCACGGCCGGCGAGCCCGGGGTGGGAGGCGCACCCAACGCCGAGCGCTCATGCGCCCGACCGGCTGCGGATGACGCGGGGGACGTGGAGGGCGCGGACGGCGCGGGGGCGCGGACGGCGGGGCCGGGGCGGAGGACGCAGCGGAAGCGGACGACGCAGCGGGGTCAGAGGGCGCGGGCGACGCGGGCGACGCGCAGGACGCGCAGGACGCGGAAGGCCCGGAGGACGCGGAAGGCCCGGAGGACGCGGAAGGCCCGGAGGACGCGGAAGGCCCGGAGGACGCGGAAGGCCCGGAGGACGCGGAAGGCCCGGAGGACGCGGAAGGCCCGGAGGACTCGGACGACGCGGACGGCGCATTCGGGGCGGACGGCGCAGCCGGGGCGAAGGACGCGGCCGATGCAGACGACGCGGCGGGCGCGGACGACGCCGATGGCGAGGGTGGCTCGGAGGACGCGGCGGACGCAGGAGGCGCGGACCGTACAGGGGGCGCGGCAGGCGCGGACGACACGGGGAGTGCAGGCCGGGCGGAGGCCGCGGACGGCGCGCCGGGGGCGGCCGACGCGGCGGACACGGGAGCAGCAGGCGCGGGCGATGCGGAGGGCGTGATCGGGGCGGACGGGGCAGCCGGAGCGGAGGGGGCGGCGGGTGCGGACGATGTCGGCGGTGCGGCGGGGGTCGACGGTGTGGACGGGGCAGAGGACGCTGCCGGGGCCGACTGGGCGGAGGACGTGGCGGAGGCGGTGGGAGCGAGTGCGGGAGCGGCGCGGGGCGCGGGTACGGCCGCAGGCTCGGCGGCGGGTACAGGTGCGGGAAGTACGGGCGCGGAGGCGGCGGGGGGTACGGGCGCGGGGTCGGCGGCGGGCACGGGTACGGGTGGGGGCTCGGGCGCAGGGGCGGCGGTGGTGGGGGCGGGGGGATGTAGGGCGTAGGTGACGGCTTCGTCGGGGTCCATGGCGCGGCCCTCGCCCAGAGTTGGGCGATGAGCGGCTCGCCGAGGCGTCTGCGGATGGGGCCGAGGGTGCGTTCGACGCGGGCGCCGGTGGCGGGCTGCTTCCCGGCGGATTCGCGCAGGGCCTCGGCGGCGCCCGCGAGGGTCACCGCGCCGTGCTGGTCGCCTTCGCGGGCGAGGAGTTCGGCGAACGGTTCGAGGGCGCGGGCGACGTCCAGCCGGATCCCGGCCGAGCTGCTGAGGGCGAGGCTTTCGGACAGCGCTCGGCGGGCGGCGGGCAGGTCGTCCTGGCGGAGGGCGACGCGGCCGATGCCGGCGAGGGCGCGGGCCCGTTCGGGCAGGGCCTCGATCTCCTCCAGGATCGGCAGCGCCTCGGCGTAGTGGCCGCCCGCCGCGCCGGGGTCGCCGCGCAGCTCGGCGAGCCGGCCGAGGCCGATCAGCGCGTGCGAGGCGCCCCAGAGCTGCTCGATGTCGCGCATCGTCCGCAGGCCGTCCTCCAGGTGCTCGCGCGCCTCCCGGAGCCGCGCCCGCCGGATCAGCAGGTAGCCGCGGGCGATCGAGGCGTAGCCGCGGTTCCACTCCTGGCCGGGCTCGGCGGCCAGCGCGGCTGCCTCGTCCAGCCGTCCGGCGGCGTCGGCGAACCGTCCCGCCCGGGTCAGCGACTCCGCCGAGCTGATCAGCGCGGTCGCCGTCATGAAGTCGTCGCCGGCCTCGCGGCACGGCCCGAGCGCGTCCTCGGCGAACGCGCCCGCCCGCGCGAAGTCGCGCCCGCCGACGGCGAGCTGGGCGCGTCCGGCGAGCGCGGGCCCGAGCACGTACGGCGGGACGTCCACGGCCCGGCCGAGGAACCGGTCGGTCCACCCGGCCCACTCCGCGACGCGCCCCCGGACGATCCAGAACGTGCGCAGCGCCGTGCAGATCCGCAGGCCCGCCTCGTGCTCGCCCCGGTCGAGGCACCAGCCGAGCGCGGCCCGCACGTTGGCGATCTCCGCGTCGTACCAGTGGAACAGCCCGACGCGCCCCTCCCACGTGCCCGGGCTCTCGGCGATGGCGAACTCGCCGTGCCGTTCGGCCGCCTCCAGGACGGCGTCGCGGTGCCGTTCGCGCAGCTCCGCGGTCTCGCCGGCCGCTTCGAGCCGTTCGGCCGCGTACCCGCGGATGCTGTCGAGCTGCCGGAACCGCACCCGTCCCGCGACCTCGCCGCCCACCACGACCAGGGACTTGTCGACGAGCGCCGTCAGCAGGTCGAGGACGTCCTCCACCGGCAGGGCGCCGTCCACGCAGACCTGCTCGGCCTGCTCCAGCGTCCACCCGGCGAAGACCGACAGGCGACGCAGCAGGACGCGTTCGGGCTCGGCCAGCAGGTCGTGGCTCCAGTCGATCGCGGCCCGCAGCGTCCGCTGCCGCGGCGGCGCGGTGCGGTCGCCCGCGCTGAGCAGCCGGAACCTGTCGGCCAGCCGCCGCGCGATCTGCTCGACCGACAGCACGCGCACGCGGGCCGCCGCGAGCTCCAGCGCCAGCGGAACGCCGTCCAGCGCGCGGCCGACCTCCTCGACCGCGCCGGCGCCGTCGAAGTCGGGCCGGACGGCGCGGGCCCGTTCGACGAAGAGGGCGACGGCCTCGGCGGGGTCGAGCGGCGGCACCCGCCACACGTTCTCCCCCGCCATCCGCAGCGGCTCGCGGCTGGTCGAGAGCACCCGCAGCCGGGGGCACCGGGCGAGCAGCAGCCCGGTCAGCTCGGCGCACTCCTGCACGACGTGCTCGCAGTTGTCGAGGACGAGCAGCGCCGTCCTCGCGCTGAGCGCCCCCGCCAGCGTCTCGGCCGTCCCGCCGGGCCCGGCCTCCTCGGCGACGCCGAGCACCGCCGCGACCCGCCGGGCCACCTGCTCGGGCGGGCCGTCGGCGGGCGTGTCGGCCAGCTCGACGAACCACACGCCCTCCGGGTAGCCGTCCACCAGCGAGCGCGCCACCCGCAGCGCGAGGCGCGTCTTGCCGATCCCGCCCGCCCCGCACAGCGTCACCGCCCGCATCGTCTCCAGCAGGCGGCGGATGTCGGCCACATCCCGCTCGCGTCCGACGAACGCGTTCGTCTCGGCGGGCAGATTGGTCTTCGCAGCAGAGTTCAACGGTGTCATGCGCCCAGCAAAATGTCGTCCGGCAGTGCATGCCTGTGTACCTGGAGTGTGACATCGCCGTGCATGCGCCGTCTTTCGTTTCCCGGGGTTGACTATCTTCCTCCGCCAGCCACGCGGGCCCCCGGGCCCCTTGGTCCCCTTTCCAGACGGCGGTCACGGCCGAACAGCCGACCACTCCCCGTCCCTCGCTGACCAATCCCTTAAATCTACATTTCTCACCATTTTCCGTACCTCACTCCACGGGGTCCGAACGGCGAGCCAAGGCGACCTGGACGATCATCTCGAACCTGAGCCACCGCGCAGAGTGCGCAGAACGACGGCTTCCCGGTCGGGATCGCGGAGTTGCGGCGGGCCTTCCGTGAGCGGACGGAGGGCGGCGCGGGCAGCCGCGTGCGGCTCGGGCCACAGCGCGGCGTTCAACGCGTCGGCGAACCAGCCCCGCATGAACGCGGCGGTCCGTTCGTCGTCGCTCATCCTGGAGCCTGCGGAGTCGTTGAGCGACCACCCCGCCTGGCGTGAACGCCTCAGCCACGAGCGGACGTGCGCACCGAGTTCGGAACCGGGCGAGACGGTGACCGCCTCACCGCGCTCGGCCGCGGCGACCGCCTCGGCCAGCCCGGGAGTGCCGTCGAGTCCGAGAACGCCGGCCAGCCGCATCGCCTCGTCCGCGGCGACCGCGCGGAGCAGATGCGGCGGGGCGGCTTCGAGCGCCGCGAGCATGGCCGGGTCTGTGGGGCCGTGGGAGAACGAGGGCGGCGCGGCACTGAACCAGGGCTCGATCTCGGCGGACGACAACTCCCCGGCCAGGGCGTCCGCGTGCGGAACGGCCCCGGTGATGAGCCCCGCGAGCAGGAGCGCCGGGACGTAGGCGCTCAGCAGGGAGTCGTCCTCATCCTCGTCTTCGTCTCCGTCCGCGTCGTCGGCGGGCGCCGGGGCCAGGCCCACGGCGCGCATCTGCCCGAGCAGGCGATCGGGCTCGCTCCCCAGCGACGACCGGGCCAGGTCGGCTCGAATCCGGTGACCAGCGTGCCGTCAACGGCGTACCGGAAACCATGGTCGGCGTAATCGTGCCGCTGCACCGAAACGGCCTCCGTACCCTGGGACAGCGCCGTCAGCCGCTCGATGAGCGTTCCTTGGAAGCCGTTGGGCTCGATCAGCACCGTCCAGCCGCCGAGGTCCAGCGCGAACGCGAACTGCGGATAGCCCGCCTCGTACGAGCCGTCCGCCTCCGCCAAGGTGCGAGGGCGCAGCGTGTCCGGGAGGGCGCCCAGACGCGACAGCACCTCGTTCTCGTCGACCCCCTTGACGAAGGTGAGACAGCAGATCTCCCCAAGCGGCTCGTCGTCGTCCATCCACTCAACGCCGTCGCGCGACACCTCAAGCATGATCCCTCCGGGACGTTCGGTGACCTGGCCCGCAGATCATGGCAGCCGCCAACGACAACCCCGTCCCGTCCCCGCCGCGTCTGGAGGACGGCGCACACGAATCCCAATGCGCCCCGAAAACCGTCCCGGCCAGTTTCGTTCGCCCTTCACCTTTCCTGGTGCAATAACGTCCGGAAAGAGCGTCGGATACGCAGCTCTGTCGGGCTCGGCGACCTTAGCGTCACCGACACAATTCCAACCGAATACAGCCCTGACCTGTGATGGTTTCGCGGCGGATTCATCTTTCACGGGAGTCAGCGGCGACCTGACGCCCCGGAAGGCAATCTCGACACCTCGATGGACACCCCTTCCCGCACGCGCCCCGGCAGGTTGCCCCACCAACTCCGAGCAGAGCCCTGCCACAGGGCGATGACGACCTCACCCCCACCCAGCACATCGAGCGCGCCGTCGATGTGCTGGACTCCCACCGCCCTCGCACCGCCCCTGACACCGCAGCTCGCAGCGGCCCCCGCAGCACCCCTCACACCGCACCTCGCAGCGCGCCCTCACAGTGGCCCTCACAGCACCCCACGCACCGCACCTGACACAGCAGTCGCACCGCCCTCCCACCGCACCTCGCAGCGTGGCCCTCGCAATGGCCCTCGCACCGGCCCGCGCAGCGCGGCCCTCGCACCGCTCCTCGCGGCGCGGCCCTCGCGGCGCGGCCCTCGCGGCGCGGCCCTCGCGGCGCGGCCCTCGCAGTGGCCCTCACACCGCCCCGACACGGCAGCTCGCAGCGGCCCCCGCACCGCGGCCCTCGCACCGCCCTCGCACCGCGGCCCTCGCACCGCCCCTCGCAGCGCGGCCCTCGCGGTGACCCCTGGGGCGCACCGTCCCTTCGCCGGAACTTGCGGCGCCGCCGAGCCCCGCCCCCGACGTCCGCCGGTGCACGTTCACAGTCGGCAGTTTTTGACCGTTCTCGACCGTGCTCGGCGGATCTCGGAGGATCTCGACGGTCCTTGATGGTTGTCGGCGGAGCGCGAACGGTCGTCCCGCACCAGGGGTCACCCCTGCGCGAGGACGGACCGAGTAGCGGCCGGGGTCAGCAGGGGACTTCGTCTCTACGGGCGTCGGGAACAGGAGCGGCGGATGCCGCAGTCCCGGAGCTCATCGCGGATGACGGTCACGAGGACGCTGGCCGTGGTGACGGCCATCAGGACGAGCACGACGGCGCCGACCCACATGGACACGGTCTTCAAGGTCTCAAGCATTGATGGCTCCCCCTGGGCCGCGCCCCAACGGCGCTGTCGGGGGAAAGTAGATCACGATGTGAATCGAGTTCACAAGCTCATCCTGTGAACTCGATTTTCGCCTACCTGTCCTGTGACTCGTGTATCCGGTACGGTCCTCGGGTGGAACGGGATCCTGGCAACGTGGACGTGACGGCGGCCGACATCGCGCGTCTCGCGGGCGTCGGGCGGGCCGCGGTGAGCAACTGGCGACGTCGGCATCCCGACTTCCCCCAGCCTCGCGGGGGCACGGCCGCCAGCCCGGTCTTCTCGTTGAGCGAGGTCACCCGATGGCTGCGGCACCAGGGGAAGCTGGCAGACGTACCCCTTGAGGAAGGCACCTGGCAGCGCTTCCGCGCGGCGACGCATGACGCCCAGCTCGCGACGGTGATCGGCGACGCCGGCGACGCGCTCGTGCGAGCGTCCCGCGGAGACACCGCCCATCTCGCGTCCGTAGCCCCTGAACTCGTACGACTCGTCGAAACGACCGGGCCGAGCGAGACGCTGGAGTTTCTGGTGGCGCGCCTGCACGAGACGCAGGGACGCCGCGCACCTGCCACCGCGTCCGAGACCGCCGCGCTCATAGCGGCCTTCATCCCGCCCGAAGCCCGCGTCATCCTCGATCCCGCCTGCGGGACGGGCACGTTGCTCCTGGCGGCGAACGAGATGAGCGACGCCCCGACGACTTTGCTCGGGCAAGACCTGGACCCGTCCTCGACCCGCATCGCCGCCGCCCGCCTCCGCCTCCGCACCACCCAACGCCCGCCCACCGCGCCAGCGCCAGCGCATGGGCCAGAGCACAGGCCGGGACCAGAGCACGGGCCAGCGCCAAGGCCGGACCTAGGACCGGAGCCAGCGCCAGCACCAGGGGCGAGGCCCACGCCAAGGCTGGGGCCGGGGCTGGGGCCGGGGCTGGGGCCAGAGCAAGGGCCGGGGCCAGCGCCGGGGCCAGCGCCGGGGCGAGGGTCAGGGCCAACGCACGGGCCAGTGCCAAAGCCGGAGCTAGGAACGGAGCCAGCGCCAGCGCCAGGGTCGGGGCCGGGGCCAGAGGAAGCGCCAGAGCAAGGGCCAGCGCTAAGGCCGGAGCTAGGGCTGGGGCCAGAGCAAGGGCCAGCGCCGGAGGTGGGGCCGGGACCAGAGCAAGGGTCGGGGCTGGCGGCGGAGCAGCAGCGGGAGCCTGAGCATGAGGCTCGGGCGGGGGAGGAGGTTCGGTCGGAGAGCGAGGCCGGGGATGGAGAGGCCGAGCCTAGGGCCGGAGAGGCCGGGCTTCGGGCTGCCGAGACTGGGCCTCGGGCTGGCGAGGCTGGCTCTGGGGCTGCCGAGACCGGGCCTCAGTCTGCCGAGGCCGGGTATGGGGCTGCCGGGGCTGGGGCTGGAGAGGTTGGGAAGGTTGAGGTTCGGGCTGGGGATTCGTTGCGGGGGGCGGCGTTCGGGGGTGGGGTCGCGGACGTTGTGGTGTGCGATCCGCCGTTCGCGGGCGTCGGGTGGGATCCGGATGCGGTGGCGGCCGATCCTCGTTGGGAGTACGGGCTGCCGTCCCGGGCGGAGTCCGAGCTGGCCTGGGTGCAGCACGCGCTGTGGTGCGTGAAGCCGGGCGGGCTCGCGATCGTGCTGATGCCGGCCGTCGCGGCGGCACGGCGTTCGGGACGGCGGGTGCGGGCTCAGTTGCTGCGGCGGGGCGCGTTGCGGGCCGTCCTCTCGGTGGACGGGCATCACCTGTGGCTGCTGCGGCATCCGGAGGGGGGCGCTCCTTCCAGCGTGCTGATGGGCGAGGCCGACGGCGCGGAGGAGCTGGTCGGGCTGTGGCGGGAGTTCCAGCGGCGGCCGGACATCGACCGGCCGGGCGTCGGGCGCGGCGTACCCGTGATCGAGCTCCTGGACGACGACGTGGACCTGAGGCCGGGACGGCACCTGTCGCCGTCCGGTGTGGAGGAGACGGCTGAACGGTTCGCCGAGACGTGGGGCAGGCTGTCGCGGCTCATCGACGGGTTCGGCGAGCTGGCCCCCCGGGCGGAGCCGGCGCGGCGGGACGTGCCGATGGTCTCGGTGGCCGAGTTGGAACGGCTCGGGTCGCTGCACCTGCGGCCGGTGACCGGGCGGGACGGGACGGGTGACTCGCCGGTGCTCACCGTGGAGGACGTGCTGGCCGGGCGGGGGCCGACCGGGCGCGGGACCGCCGGTGCGCGGTCGGTGGTCGGCCAGTCCGGGGACGTCGCGGTGGTGACGGGTCCCCGGCTCGCCGCACGGGTGATCGAACGGGACGGGACCGTTCTCGGCCCGCATCTGGTGCTGGTCAGCATGCGTGACGTGGACCCGTACTTCTTCGCGGGCGTACTGCGCAGTTCGGGCAACGCGCGCGCGGCGGCGTCCGCCACGACGGGCGGGCGCGCGGACCTGAACCGCGTGCAGATCCCGAGGTTGCCGCTGGACGAGCAGCGCGCGCTCGGGCAGATGCTCAGGCGCGGCCAGGAGTTGGAGGCCGCGCTCCGTACGGCCGCCGACCTGAGCGGCGAACTCGTCCAGCTCCTCGCGGACGGCGTCGCGCTCGGCCGCCTCCGGCAGGAGGGATCTTGACCGGCGGTCAGCGGCCCGGCCACGATGTGCCCTGCGTGGACGGGTTGGGGGCGGGATGGCGCACGTTGTACTCGGGGGTCGCTACGAGCTGACCATGCCGCTCGGTCGGGGCGGCATGGGCCAGGTCTGGGAGGCCGTCGAGCGCGCCTCCGGCCGCCGGGTCGCGGTCAAGCTGGTCACGCACGAGGTCATCGCCGACCGCAGCGACCCCGCCGAGCTGATCCGGCGGTTCTCCCGCGAGGTGTCGGTGACGGCGGGGCTCGGGCATCCCGGGGTCCCGGCCGTTCACGACACCGGCATCTACGAGGAGGGCCTCTACCTGGTCATGGACCTGGTGGAGGGCTGCACGATCGACGAGCTGATCGCCGAACGGGGCGCGCTGCCGTACGCCGAGGCCGCGACGATCGCGGCGCAGGTCTGCTCCGTTCTGGCCGTCGCGCACGAACGCGGGCTCGTCCACCGCGACATCAAGCCGCAGAACCTGATGCTCGCCGACGACGGCGCTGTGAAAGTGCTCGATTTCGGTGTCGCGGCCGTTCTGGAGAGCCCCGGGGCCGCCCGCATCACCCAGACGGGCACGCCGATCGGAACGCTCGCCTACATGGCGCCCGAGCAACTACGCGGCGAACGCGTCGTACCGCGCACGGACCTGTACGCACTGGGCTGCGTGCTGTACGAGATGCTCACCGGACGGCGCGTCTTCGAGGCCCCGTCCCCGCACGCCGTCGGATACCAGCACCTCGAACGCCGTCCGGACCCCATCGGCCGCCCGGACGTCCCGCGCGCTCTCGAACACCTCGTCCAGCGCCTCCTCGCCAAGGACCCCGGCCAACGCCCCGCCGACGCCAACGAGGTCCTGACCCTCCTCCAACCGTTCAGCACCCCGCCCATGCCTCCAGCCGACCTCCCACTCCCCCACACCCCCGCAGCAAGGCCGAACGCCCCAGCGGAGGAGTACGGCGCAGCGGAACCGAACGACGCGGCGTGGCAGGGCAACGCCGCAGGGCACGGGGAAAGCCCACCGCGGAACGGCGCATCGGGAGGACGATCGGACACTGACCGCATCGGGCCGCGCGCTGACCGCGTTGGGAGCGAGGACGGGGTGTGGTTTGGTGCGGGCGGCGAAGGGGGGCGGAGCGGACTCGGGACGGGTTCTCCGTCCGAGGCGCCGTACGGGACGTTCGGCGGGAGCGGGTTTCCGCCTTCCGCCGGTGGCGCGCCGGTTTCCGGGGCTGGCGGCCCGGTGGCCGCGCAGGTATCCGGCGCTGGCATCCCGCTGGGCGCGCAGGTATCCGACGCTGGCGTCCCGGCGCAAGGACAGCAATCCGGCGCTGGCATCCCGGCACAAGGGCAGCGACCCGGCGCTGGAGGCTCGGCGCAGGGACAGCCTTACGGCGCTGCCGCCTCGGCGGAAGCGCAGCGTTCCGGCGTTGGCGGGTCGGTCGGAGTGCAGGTTGCGGGGGCTGGGGGTTTGGTGGGGGCGGGGCGGCCGTCCGGGGGCGGGGGGTCGCGTGGACGGTTCTGCATAGCCTTTGGGTCCTGCCGACGTTCACGATGGGGCTGTTCCCCTGGGCGGCGTTCCTCTACATCGCGCTGCGGCATCGGCACCGCGCGTGGCTTGTCACGGCTCTCGTCTATCTCGGGCTCACGATCGCGGAGCTGACGCTCATCCTCGCGACCCCGAACGTCGATCCGGACCACGGCGGATCCTCGATCCCGGCGATCTTCACGGTGGTGCTGACGTTCTCCGCGCCCGTGCACGCGTTCATCGTCAACGTTGAACGGCTCCGGCTGCGGGCGCTGCCCGGTCTCGGGCGGCGCTGAGCCACGGTCCGGACGGATCTGAGCCGCGGGCGGATGGCTTTGCAGGCGGGGCCGGGGAGGGACGGCGGGCGTCCGCGGTCTGCTCGATGGTGGAGGGAGTCTCGTGTCCGATTCCACCTTGGGGGCTTCGGGGCCGTACGGTAGGTCGCCGTGTCCCCCACCTCCGAGAACGCTCCCGGCGCGACGAGTCTCGATGACGTGCTCGTCGGCGAGGCGGTGCTGGGCGTCTACCGGCAGATGTTCGCGGCGCTGGCGCGGGACAGCGGGGCGGTGGTGGACGATCCGGAGCTCGTGGACGTGGCGGAGACGCTGCTCGCGGCGTTCGCCGACGCGGGCGAGGACGGGCTGAGCCGGGAGCAGATGCGGTACGTGTGCCGCGGCTATCCGGCGGAGGTGTTCGAGAACCGGCTGCGGGTCCTGAAGGGGCTCGGCGCGATCCGGGAGGTGTTCCCGAAGCCCAACCAGCTCCGTTACCGGGCGTCGTTCACGAGCGTCGTGGGGCTGATGTTCGTCCGGCGGATGATGCTGGACGGCGGGCAGAGCGAGATGCACCGGCTGCTCGCGCTGGAGCAGCTCAACGTGGCCGACCCCCGGATGACGCCGGAGCAGGCGCGGGACGGCGCGGAAGGGCTCGCGCGGGCGTTCCGGCTGTGGAGCGTCGAGCTGGTGACGTTGACGAACGGGACGATCGAGGAGCTGCGCGAGCAGGCGCCCAAGCTGTGGGGCACCGAGGAGATCCTGCTGAGGGCGGAACGGCTGCACGGCGCGATCCTGCGCAGGTGGCCGCAGCTCGACCGGACGTGCACCGACCTGCGGGCCGCGATCTACGCGTACGGCGACGCGTCGCGGCGGGCGGCGGCGAGGCTCTCCGACTCCGCGGGGACGACCCGCAACCTGACGCTGCTGCCGCCGGAGACGTGGCGCACGTTCTCCCGGACGGCCTCCCGGGACGACCTGGCGGCCGTTCTGGACGGGTTCGTGTTCGACGCGGCGGCCCCCTGGCACGAGCCGGCGGCGATCGTGACGGCCGTGGAGGACGGGCCCCGGAGCACGCCCCCGCGTCCCGCGCCGCCCCGGGCGTCGCTGCCCGACAACGGTCTTTCGGAGGACGCGGGAAGCGACGGCGTCGAGGCCGAACGGCTCCGTACGGTGGCCGAGGAGGTGCTCAGGGGCCGCGACGCGATCGCGGTGGAGGACCTGCTCGACCGCGACTGGGTGACGGCGCGGCGCGTCCTGGCGGACCTGTCGTCGGCGCACCTGCACCCTGAGCTCCCGTACCGGCTGGTCTGGTCGGACGGCCTCACGGCGCGGCTGGACGGCTCGCCCACGTGGGTCTCGCCGGGGGTGTTCGAGAGGACCGGCCCGTGAACGAGGAGGTCGCTCGGGCGAGGGCCCGCGTGCTCGGAACCCCGTCGATCCCGGTGTCCGAGCCGGTGCCCGCGGGAATGTCCTCGGCGTCCGACGGGGAACGCGTCTGGCCGCTCCCCGCCTGGCCGGACGGGGCGACGCCCGCGCTGCTGGAGGAGTACCAGACCGCGCCCATGCCCCTGGACCGTCCAGGCCAGGCGCGGCGCGTCCTGGCGGCGGCGCTGCGCTGCTGCTGGACGCGCCTGGACGACGACCCCTGGCCCGGCCGTCCAGCGGCGGTCGCGGCCGTCCTGGAGGTGTACGCGGGGATGTCGCGCGGCGACGCCGAACTCGCCCGCAGGTGGGCGACCGGCGAACTGCGCCGCCTCGCCGACACCGGCTGGCTCCTCCTGGACGAGCAGTCCGGAACCGTCCGCCCCGGCCCCCGCGTGGCGCTCTGGCCGGACGGCACCCTGGGTTCACTGCGCGACCTCCTGCGCCGCCTCCCCCAACCCCCGCCCGACGACGCCCTCACCCTCCAGCCCGCTGACGAAACGGCCCCCGCCGAGCCGCTGGACGGCGCTGTTGAAGAAGCGGGCGGTGCCGCTGAACGACACGACGGTGTTGAGGCCGAGGATGCTGGCGAAGTGGCGGGTGCCGGTGAGTGAGGTGTTCGAGCCGCTGCTCCGGTCGTACGACGAGAAGCGGCGCGCGGAGCTGGTCGCGGCCTACATGGCTGTCGAGTACGCGGCGGAACCGGTGCCGGAGGTGCGGTTCCCGGCGCTGCGCGAACCGGCGCTGCGGCGGACCGTGGAGAAGATGCTCGGACTCTCGGGGCGGACGCTCGTGCGGTCGGATCAGGCGTGGATCTCCGGCTACCGGGACGACGTCGCGGCCGAGCTCGCCGCGGACCCGCAGTGCGTCCCTCCCGTGGAAGACCGCGCCGTGCTGGTGCTCGTACTGATCCACTCGGTGGCGATCCCGAGGGCGGCCGGACTCCTCTCGAACGACTCGTGGCTGTCGCCGTACCCGACGCCGGTGGACGAGCTGAGGCGGCGCACGCAGCTCCCCATCGGCGAGTTGGAGAGCGCGCTGCGGCGGCTGCGCATGGCAGGGCTCGTGGCGCAGATGAAGGCGGGCGGCGACGAGGCCGGGGGGTTCGTTCCGGGCCCGCAGTTCCACCGGCTGACGGACGCGGCCCGCCGCCGCCTCCAGGAGGAACTGATCCTCGCCGCCGGTCCCGATTCCCCTCTGGCCGCCGCCATCCGAGCCCGCAGACGCGGTCAGGAACGCGAAGACGCGCGAAGCCCCGAACGAGACGCAGCGCGCGGCGGCGGGCCGTCCGGCGCGGCGCAGGGAGGCGGGCCGTCCGGCGCGGCGCAGGGAGGCGGGCCGTCCAGCGCGGCGCAGGGAGGCGGGCCGTCCGGCGCGGCGCAGGGAGGCGGGCCGTCAGGCCGCGCGCGGGAGAACGGGCGCGGGGACGCGCGCGGGGGCGTGGAGGGGGCCGGGCTGGACGGGGTGTCCGGTGCCGGGGGCGATGGAGAACGTGGGGAGCAGGCATGACCGCAGTCCTGGAACCGTTGATACCCGCGCGCGGGGGCGCGGACAGCGAGAACGTCGTCGGGGCGCGGACGCTGGTCGCCGTGCAGGCGGTCAACATCTCGCGGCTCTCGACGCATCCGGTGCCGACCGTCCCCGGGACGCTGATCGTGGTGGCCGGGCAGGGGCCGAAGGACTCCAACGGCGCGGGCAAGTCGTCGTTCATCGCGGCGATCACGGCGCTGCTGGGGGACGAGCAGTGGCGGTTCGCGTCGGGCGCGCGGGCGGTGGCGGAGCTGCTGTTCAACGCGGAGCTGGCGGCGCAGGGCGAGAACCACTGGGCGAGCGCCGCGCACGGGTACATCGTCGGCGTCTTCGACTACGCCGACGAGGCCCAGAGCGAGAACGGCGGCGCGGAGGCGGACGCGGGCGGCGGCGCAGGCGCGAGCGCGGACGCGGACGGCGACGGCGGAGAGGGCGGCGAGACCGCGGTGACCGTGTGGCTGCGGGTGAACGTGGACGCGCCGCACCTGGAGATCCGTTGGCGGGAGGGCGTGTATCTGGCGGCGGCGCCGTCCGAGGCCGACCGGGTCGCGTTGGCCGACCGGATGTGGGCGCAGCTCCCGCGCAGCGCGGGCCGCCGCGACCTGGTGGCGAAGGACCTGTCCCGGGTGCTGTACGGGGGGCAGGTGCGCTGCGTGTCGTTCCTGTCGACGTCGGTGCGGAGCAAGGTCGCCACCAACCTGCTGTCGCAGCCGCTCAACGAGATCACCCCCGAACGGATCTTCAGCGCGATCGCGGCGCTGACCGGGCTCGACCGGGAGCTGGAGGCCGAGCGCACGTCCCGCGCGGAGGAGCACCGGGAGCGGAGCAAGGCGGCGGAGGCGGTCGAGCGGCTCGCGGAGTGGGAGCGGGAGGCGGCGTCGCTGCTCGCGACGTTCGACCGGCGCGACCGGGCCCGCGACGAGGTCGCGGCGGCGCTGCGGCACTGGCGGACGCGGCAGGCGAGGCGGCTCGTGGACGCGGCGGAGTCCGACGCGGCGTGCGCGGCCGAGCAGGACCGGCTGCACGCCGAGACCGGCGAGGTCAACGCGGCGATCAAGGCGGCGGACCGGGAGGTCGAGCAGCTCACCGGCGGCGCCCTGGACGCGAGGCTGGGCGAGGCGGGCGCCGCGCTGGCCGAGCTGAAGGGGCAGGCCGACCAGCTCGGCGCCGACAAGGCCGTCGCCCGCAACCGCCTGGAGGAGCTGCGGCGGCGGATCTCGGCGCTGGAGGACCGGCGCCGCGAGTCCGACGGCCGCGACGAGGACACGGCGCGGCGGGAGCTGGCCGAGGCGGAGGCGCGGCGGGACGAGGCGCAGCAGGAGTTCGGCATCGCGCGGGGCGCGGTGGCGCGGGCCGAACGCGACCTGGCCGAGGCGGAGGCCGGGCAGAGCAGCGCGCCCGCGCAGATCCGCGCGCTCGCGGGCGCCGGGATCGCCGCGGTCGGGCTGCTGGACGCCGTGGAACTGGCCGAGGACGTCCGCGAACGCTGGGAGGCCGCCCTCTGGCCGTACCGGGAGGCCGTCGTCGTCTCGGCCGGCGACCTGGACGGCGCGGCGAAGGCCCTCGCCGCCCTCCCCGGCTCGATGGTCGTCCCCGCGGACGGCGACCTGACCGGCGACCCCGACCCGTCCCAAGACGGCGAACGCCCCTCCGCCGCACCGGCCGACGGAGGCGAACGGGCCGGGGGCGGTCCGGGGGCGGGCTCGGGTGGGGGGCGCGCGTTGCCGGACGGGGTGCGGTGCGGGCCGCGGCTCGGCCGGTTCTTCGAGGCGCTGGACGGCGGGGACGGCACCGGTGTGGTGATCGTGAGCGGGTTCCCCGAGCCGGTCACCGGGAAGGTCGCGCGGGTACGGGCGGCGCGGGCCGCTCTGGAGGCCGCGCGGGAGGCGCTGGAGGAGGCCCGGGAGCGGACGACCGCGAGCGCGGGCGACGTCGGGCTCGCGCAGCGGCGGCTGGCCGGGGCGCGCGCGGCGGCGGAGCTGGAGGCCGTACGGGAACGGGTCGCGGAGCTGCGCGAGGGCCTGGAGGAGCTGGCGGGCAGCGAGGCCAGGCTCGGGCCGAGGCTCGGCGCGGCGGAGCAGGCGGTGCGGCGGCTCCAGGCGAAGGCCGACACCCGCGCGCTGGAGGTGGACCGGCTGCGCGGACGGCGCGAGGCGCACGAGCGCGACCGCGACCGGATCCGCGCGCAGACCGCCGAGCTGGCCGACCGGCGCGCCGCGCTCGGCCTGGACGAGCTGGAGCGCGACTGGGGCGGCTCGCGCGAGGCCGCCGCCGAATGGCTCGCCGCCCTCGACGACGACGAGCGCACCTGGACGCCCGCCGAATGGTGGCACACCGCCGAGAAGCACCTGTCCGAGGCGCTGCGGCGGGTGTTCCCGGACGGCGCGGCCGACGAGGACATGCCGGAGGAGATGCGCTTCCTGCTGCGTGAACGCGCCGACGGCGAGGGCCGCCGCACCGACCGCGAGCAGGCGACGTTCCCGCGCCTGGTGAAGGCGATGGAGGCGTACCTGCGGCAGCAGGAGGACTACGAGCGGCACCAGCGCCGCCAGATCGAGGTGCAGCTCACCGCGCGCCGCGCCGACCTGGAGAAGGCCCGCAAGGGCGCGGAGGAGTCGGCGGGCGCGGCCGAGGCGCACCGCACCGCGCTGACCGCCGCGATCCGGGCGCGGCTCCAGCGGGTGTCGGAGGAGTTCGAGAAGCTGGACGTGTCGTACGGCGGGTACGGCGCGACGCTCGACTTCCCGACGCCCGAGCCGCCCGGCGACCCGGAGCAGGAGTGGCGGTGGCGGGTCACTCCGAAGTGGCGGCGCTCGGACGGCCAGCGCTACGTGCCGTACAACCGGCGCGCCAACACCGCGCTCATGGACGAGAAGGCCGTGAAGCTCGTGTGCGCGGCGGCGCTCGCGAGCTCCGGCGGCGGACGGCTCTGCCTGGTCCTGGACGAGCTGGGCCGCAACCTCGGCAAGGAGCACCGCAAGGAGGCCGTCGCGCTGTTCCGCAAGATCGGCGAGACGCACGGGATCACGGTGATCGGCGCGCTCCAGGACGACATGGAGCCGTACGCGATCGACGCCTGCGGTCAGTACGTCAAGCTGCGCCGCTCGTCCGACACCATGCCCTACAACGAGCCGCCCGTCGTGATCGGCTACGACGAGCACGAACCGCGCGTCCGCAAGCTCGCCGCCCAGATCACCGCCGCCCGCCCCGTCCCCGCCGCCTCCGCCGCGGACTGACCACCGCCCGCCCCGTCCCCGCCGACGGATCGGCGCCCGCCCGAGATCCCGCCGCCGGCGGATGGGGCGGCTTCGGCACACCCGGGGAGGAACGGGCGGATGCCGGGAAATATGGGGTGACGGTGGTGTGGGGGTGCGGCAGGATTGCGCGGCATGCGCGCCGACGAACTGCTGACCGAGATCGAACCGCTGGCGTACCGCGAACGGTGCGGGCGGCTCGCCGGGCTGCGCCGCTCGGCGGGTGATCCGGCGCTCGCCGGGCTGCTGGACGAGCTGGCGGCGCGCGGCCACTACGAGCGGTCGCTGGCGCTGTTCGTCGCGGCGGCCGTGCGGGACGAGGCGTCGCGCGCGCACGTCGCGCGGGCCATGCGGGACCCGGACGCGCGGCTGGCCGCCGAGGCGATCGCGCTGGCCGCGCGGTTCGGGCTGGGGCGGAGGCGTTCGCCGCGCGGCTGGGCGACGCCCCGGCGGCGGTGCGGGCGGCGACGTACGCCGCGGTCCGCGGGGCGGGGCGCGCCGACCTCGCCGAGGCGCTGATCGACGCCGTGGGCGAACGGTGGGGCGACGCGGAGGCGGCGCGGCTGCTGCCCGCGTGCGGCGCGGAGGCCGTCCGCTCGCGGCTCGACCGGCTCGCGTACGCGGTCGCCAACTGGGCGTCGGTCGGGCGCGCGCATCCCGGCCCGATGCTCGACCACGCCGAACGGAGCCTCGCCGGGCTGCGGGAGGGCGTCCGCGACGACTGGTGGCGGCGGCACGCGCCCGGCGTCGCCGCGGCGGTGGAGCACGATCCCGGACGGGTCGTGGGCCTGCTCGAACGCCACTGGACGGCGCCGACGCCGCCGCGGCCGCTGGAGCCCCGCGTCGGATACCTGCTGGCGGCAGAGCCCGCGCGGATGCTGCGCCTCCTCCTCGTCCCCGAACGGCGCGGGGTGCTGTGCCGCCTCATGGCGCGCCGCTCGTTCCGCGACCGGCTCCTCCGCCTCGACGCCGGCGACGTGGCGGCGGTGGCGCGCGCCGTCCGGGACGACGAGCGCGCCCTGCGGCTGCTGCTCGCCGCGTTCCCGCCCGCCGCGCGTGAACGGATCTTCGAGGAGGCCATGGCCGGGAAGGACCTCGCGACGGCGGAGCCGGGCGGGGACCTCCTCGACGTCCTCCCGCACGCGCGGCGGGCGCGCGAGGCCGCGCGGATGCTGCGGCTGCGGTGGGTGGCCGAGTCGCCGTGGCGCGCCTGCGAGGTCGCCTCGTTCCTCCCGTACGGCGAGGCGCTGCCCCGGCTGCGCGAGCTGACGCGCAGGCCGGACGCCGACGAGCGCGCCCGGGGCTACGCGCTGCTGGTCCGCTGCGCCGGGCGGGCCCGTTCGCCGGAGGTGACGGACCGCCTGATGGACGCGCTCGGGCGGCTCCGCAACGAGCAGGACCCGGTGCGGCAGGCGGCGCTCAACGCGCTCGTGAGCCTTCCGGGGTACGCGTTCGGGCGGCGGCACGTTCCCGCGGTCGAACGGTTCGCGGCCGACGCGCTGAACGCCCGCGACTGCTCGCCGGGCACCCGGTCCGCGCTGGAGCGGATCGCGGTGCGGCTGTGCCGCGACGGCGCTGCCGCGGGCGACACCGGCCTGGTGGCGGCGGGGTTCGACCTGTTGGAACGGCTCGCCGCGTACACCGCGCCGCCGTCCATGGCGGGGATCGACCGCGTGCTGCGGCGCGGACAGGAGCACGACCTCGTCCGCGCGCTGGCGGGGCAGGTGGAGGCGTCGGCGCGGCGCGGCGACCACCGCGCCGCGCTCGCGCTGGCGCGCGCGCTCGGCCGCCGCGGGCACGGCGTGCCCGAACTCCAGGACGCCCTGGAGGCCGCGACCCGTTCGTCGCGGAACGAGGTGGCCGCGCGGGCGATCGCGTACTGGCTGGAGCCGCCCCGCACGCGCGCCGCGCGCGCCGGGGCCGTCCTCGGACGCGAGCCGTCCGCCGTGTGGCTGCCGTCCGTGCTCGCCGCGGTGGCGCGCGAGCGCACCGACCTGCTGAGCCTCGTCATCGCCGGCCCGCGCGGGCGGTTCAAGCCGCCCGCGGCGAGTCCGGTGCCGGACGTCGAGCCGTCGTGGACGCGCCGGTGGACGGCACGGCAGCGCGAGTCGTTCCTCGACCTGCTCGACGAACTCGCCACCGACCCCGGCCTCCTGGAGACGGCGCGGAACCGCGCGGTCGCCGCGATCGCGACCGTGGCGGGAGCCGGCGCGGAACGGCTCCGGCCGTACCTGCGCACCGGCGACGCCGCGCAGCGCCGCGCCGCCCTCACCGCCGCGCCGTGGGTCGCGAGACCGCAGGACATGCTGGCCGACCTGCTCGCCCTCGCGCCGTCGGACGACGCGCACGTGGCGGTGTACGCGGCGAGCCGCGCGGCGCGGTTCGTCCCGCCGTCCGAGCTGGCGGCGGTGCTCGGGCCGGTGCTGTCCGGAGGGAGGATCACGGCGCGCAAGGAGGCGGCGCGCATCCTGCTCCACCATCGCGCCCCCGAGGCGGCGGCCCTGGTCACCGCCGCGTGGGACGACCCGGAGCAGCACCGCGACGTGAAGGCCGCGATCGTGTCGGCCGTCCGCGCGCGCCTCGCCGAGCCCGCCGCCGAGCGGATCCTCGCCGAGGCCGCGAACGGCCCCCGCGACCTCGCCCGGCAGGTGCTCGGCACGTCCCCGCTGCTGATCGAGGAACGCTTCCGGGAGCGGTACGCGGCGCTCGTCCTCCGCGTCGCCGGGGGCGGCGACCCGGAGGCCCGCGACGCCGCGCTGCACGCCGTCCCGCAGTGGGCGCCGTGGTCGCCGGACGCCCCCGCCATGCTCGCCGACCTGATCACCGACCTGGGCGAGACGCGGCACTGGAGCGCCGCGCTCGCCTCCCTGGTCCGCTGCGCCACCGGCGGAACCGGCACGTCCGAACTGGGCACCACGGCCACCCGACTCGCCGCCGCCTCCGCCGCGCCCGCCGCCTGCGCCGCGCCCACCGCGCCCACCGCGTCCGAGCGGGACGACGCCGGTGCCGAACGCGACCTGCCCGCCGTCCAACGCCTCGAAGCCCTCGTCGCGTCCGTCCGCGACGCGGCCATCGCCGACCGGACCGCCGCCGAGCCCGCGATCCGCGCGCTGGACGGCCGCCTGCCGGAGCCGCTCGCGTCCGAACTGGTCGCCGCGACCCTCCGCTGGGACCCGCCGGCCGCCACGGCCGCGCACCCCGGTACCGCCGAGGTCATCGACGGACTGGCCGACCGATGCGCGGGCACCGGCGTCCTGGCCGTCCTGGACGTCGCCGCCGCGCTCGCCCAGGGACCGGACGACCCGCGAGCGGTCTGGAGCCCGCCCCGGACGGAACCGGACCCCGGCACCGTCCTCCCGCACGCCGAACGGCTCGCTGCCCGCGGCGACCTCAGCGGCGGCCTGTTCGCCTGCGCGCTCGGGGGCAGGCACGCCGAGCGCGCGGGCTGGCCGGAGGAGTGGCGGACGCTGCTGCGACGGCTCCGCGCCCACGACCACCCGGACGTGTCATACGCGGCACACCGGATCCGCACCGCCCCGAGTGACCCGGTGGCGCGGGAGGCATCGCGCTCAACCTTTCGCGCGTGGGCGGCGTCACAAAGACGGACGGACCGGACGGCTGAGGACGGCGCTAGGAGTTCGGTGTGACGCGGTGGCGGGTCTCGGGGTTCGACGAGGTGCGCGAGCTCGGGCGCGGCGGGCAGGGCCGGGTGGTGCTGGCGCGGCACGCGACCGCCGGGACCGCGGTGGCGATCAAGTACCTGCCCGCGGGCGCCGGCGCGGAGGCGATGGAGCGGTTCCGGTACGAGGCGCGGATGCTCGGGCAGGTCGACGACCCGCACGTCGCGCGGCTGTACCGGCTGGTGGAGAGCGAGCACGGCGTGGCGATCGTGATGGAGGCGGTCGACGGCGTCCCGTTCAAGGAGATCCTCGCCCGGTACGGGACGCTGGAGCCGGAGGCGGCGCTCGCCGTCCTCAAGGGGTCGCTGCTCGGCCTCGCCGCCGCGCACGCGGCCGGCGTCGTGCACCGCGACTACAAGCCGGCGAACGTGATGGTCCCGGCGGACGGCCGCAGCAAGCTCATCGACTTCGGCATCGCGACGCCCGCCGGGGAGGCCGCGGCGGCCGGGACGCCGCTCTACATGGCGCCCGAGCAGTGGCGCGGCGAGCCCGCCGGGCCCGCGGCGGACGTGTACGCGGCGACGTGCGTGTTCTTCGAGTGCGTGACGGGGCGCAGGCCGTACCCGCCGGGCGACCGGGCCGCGCTCCGCGACGGCCACCTCGGCGGTCCCGTTCCGGTGGACGCGGCGCCCGAGCCGCTCCGGCCGCTGATCGCGCGCGGCATGGCGAAGGACCCGGGCGAACGGCCCGCGAGCGCGGCGGCGTTCGTGGGCGACCTGGAGTCGGTGGCGCGCGGCGCGTACGGCGCGGACTGGGAGGCGCGGGGCGTGCGCGTGCTGGCCGGGGCGGCCGTGGCTCTCGCCGCGCTGTTCCCGCTGGCCGCCGCGGGGCTCGGCACGGCGGGCGCGGCCGGTGCGGCGGCGGGCGGCACCGCGGCGGCGGGCGGTACGGCGGCGGCGGGCGGTACGGCGGCGGGCGGTACGGCGGCGGCGGGGCCGTCCGGGCTGATCGCCGCGGTGGGCACGAAGGCGGGCGTCGCGGTCGCCGGGACCGCGCTCGTCGGCACGTCGGTCGGAGGCGTCGGCGTGTACGAGGCGACCCGTCCGGACGACCCGCCGAAGCGTCCCGCCGCCGTCGCCTCGACCCGTCCGCCCGGAACGCCGATGACGCTCGGGCGGCTGCGCATCTCCGTCCCGCCGGGATGGAAGATGCGGCGCCTCAGGGGCGACGGCGTCAACTTCAGGGTCAACTTCCCGGGACGCTGCCCGCCCACGGACCATGAGCCCGCGAACTACATCGACGCCTACAACAACTGGTGCCCGAGCTTCGCCGTGCTGGACGAGTGGGCGCTCGGCTGGAAGGGACCGGACGCGTACGACGGCACGTACGTGCGCGGCAGGCCGTTCCACCCGTCGAACGACATCGGCCACGTCTGCCCGCCGTCCCCGAAGAAGTACATCGGCGCGGTCCCGGACAAGCTCCTCACCAAGGGCCTCGCGCGGGTCGGGAACCGCAGGGCGGAGTACCACGAGTGGCGGCTGCGCTGCGTCACCGGCATCGGCACGCCCTCGAACGTGAGGTTCGTCCAGCGGACGTGGTTCTTCCCGCAGTCGAGGATCCTCATCGTGGACGAGTGGAACGCCCCGGGCCTCGGCGGCATCCTGGAGCGCGCCACCTGGACCTGACCCCTCCGCGCCCCCGGTCCCCGGGCCGCCGTGGCTCAGGGGCCCGGGGGCCGGTCCGGGTCAAGGTTTGCCGGTGATGCCGAGGTCCTTCGCCTGCCTGGTCAGCTCCCGCGCCGCCGCGGCCCCGGCGCCGCCCGCCGACGCGGCCTTGAGCTCGTGGGCCAGCTCCTCCAGCTCGGCGCCGCCCGCCATCAGCGCCGTCAGCTCGTCGCGGGTGATGTCGGACTTGGAGTGGTGGCCGATGCCGCGCCCGCGCTTGAGGATGAGGAAGCGGTCGCCGACGGGGTAGGCGTGGTGCGGGTTGTGGGTGATGAACACGACGGCGAGCCCGCGTTCCCTGGCCTGCACGATGTAGCGCAGGACGACGCCGGCCTGCTTGACGCCGAGCGCGGCGGTCGGCTCGTCCAGCACGAGGGCCCGCGCGCCGAAGTGGACGGCGCGGGCGATCGCGACGCACTGGCGCTCGCCGCCGGACAGGGTGCCGATCGGCTGGTCCACGTCGCGCAGGTCGATGCCCATCTCGGCCAGCTCGCGCCTGGTCGTACGGCGCATGTGGCCGACGTCGAGGCGGCCGAGGCTCCGGCGCTTCTCCGACCCCAGGAAGAAGTTGCGCCAGATCGGCATCAGCGGCACGACGGCGAGGTCCTGGTAGACGGTCGCGATGCCCCGGTCGAGCGCGTCGCGCGGCGAGGCGAACGAGACCGGCTCCCCCGCCACCTCGTACGTCCCGGAGTCGTGCCGGTGCAGCCCGGCGACGATCTTGATGAGGGTGGACTTGCCCGCGCCGTTGTCGCCGAGGACGCAGGTCACCTCGCCGGCGCGCGCCTCCAGCGACACCCCGCGCAGCGCGATGACGCTGCCGTAGTTCTTGCCGACGCCGGTGAGGCGGACGAGCGGCGGCCCGTCCCCCCGCGCGGACGCCCCCGAGGACGGCTCGGGAGACGCGCCGGTGGGCGGCTCGGGGGACGGGTTCGGGCCCGGTGCGGCGGTCATGGCGCTCGCTCCACTCTGCGGCGGACGATCAGGTTGACGACGGTGGCGATGAGCAGCATCGCGCCGAGGAAGAACTTGAACCAGTCGGGGTTCCACTCGGCGTAGACGATGCCCTTGTTGGTCATGCCGAAGATGAACGCGCCGATCGCCGCGCCGATCGCCGACCCGTACCCGCCGGTCAGCAGGCACCCGCCGATCACCGCGCAGATGATGAAGAAGAACTCGTTGCCGACGCCCTCCCCCGACTGGACGGTCGCGAACGCGAACACCAGGTGCATCCCCGACAGCCAGGCGCAGAACGCGACGCCCATGAACAGCCCGATCCTCGTCCGGGCGACGGGGACGCCGACCGCGCGGGCGCTGGCCGCCGCGCCGCCCACCGCGAAGATCCAGTTGCCGGTCCGGGTGCGCAGCAGGAGCCAGGTGGCGGCGGCGACGAGCAGCAGCCACCAGAACACGGTGACGTTGACGTTCACGCCGGCCAGGTCCACGTCCGAGGCGAACACGGCGCGGGCGGAGTCGAACCCGTCCATGTCGCGTACGGAGTCGGTCGCGACGTTGCCGGTGACGGCCTTGGTGACGCCGAGGTTCGCGCCCGCCAGCATGAAGAACGTGGCGAGCGTGACGACGAAGCTCGGCAGCCCGGTGTTGACGTACAGCAGGCCGTTCACCATGCCGAGCAGCAGGGTGAGGACCAGGGAGACGACCACGCCCGCCCACACGTTCAGCGTGAGCTGGTAGCTGACGAGCGCGGCGATCAGCGCGGACGTCGTCACCAGCACCCCGGCGGACAGGTCGAACTCGCCGCCGATCATCAGCAGCGACACCCCGACCGCCATGATCCCGAACGTGGAGCTCGCGTACAGGACGGTGGAGAACGAGGACGCCTGGAGGAACGCGTCGGCGGCGACGGAGAAGAACGCGAACACCGCGACCGCGCCGAGCAGCGCGCCGAGCTCGGGTCGGCCGAGCAGCCGCCGCACGGGCGACCGCCTGGCCAGGCGCTCGTCGTCCGCGGGCGACGGCG
This sequence comes from Actinomadura sp. J1-007, assembly GCF_009793335.1. Classification (GTDB taxonomy): domain Bacteria; phylum Actinomycetota; class Actinomycetes; order Streptosporangiales; family Streptosporangiaceae; genus Spirillospora; species Spirillospora yumaensis. The sequence goes on from NZ_WING01000001.1 coordinate 91,430, forward strand.
CGGGCTCCGGGGGTCGTGGTGGTTGCGCGACGGCGTGCCCCATCAGCGGGTCCCCCGGCTCGCGAACCCTTCGAGCGCCGCCGCGTTGGCCTTGGTGACGATCGCCGGGCCGGTCAGCACGGGACGGCCGCCGCCGAGGACGTTGCCGTTGTGCTTCAGCAGCCACAGCCCGTCGACGGCCTCGTACCCCTGGAGGTAGGGCTGCTGGTCCACGGCGAACCAGATGCGCCCGTCCTTGACGGCGTCAATCAGGTCCTTGTTCATGTCGAACGTGCCGACCTTGGCGTCGCTCGACGCCTCCTTCGCCGAGTCGACGGCGGTCGCGGCGAACGGGGCGCCGAGCGTGAGCACCCCGTCGACGCCCTTGTCGGCCTGGAGCTTGGCGGTGATGGACGACTTGACCTGCGGCATGTTGGTGCCCTGCACGAACAGGTTCTGCATCTGCCCGCCGAACGTCTTGCGCGCCCCGGCGCAGCGGTCCTCCAGGCCGACGTTGCCCTGCTCGTGGATGACGCACAGCGCCTTCTTCGCGCCGATCCGCGCCATCTCCCGCCCGGCGGCCTCGCCCGCGATCGCCTCGTCCTGCCCGAAGTGCGCGACCGCGCCGTACCGGGCGGACACGTCGGCGCCGGAGTTGATCGACACGACCGGGATCCTCGCGGCGGTCGCGCGCGCGACGACGTCCTTCAGCGCGTCGGGCTTGGCGAACGTGACGACGATGCCGTCCACCTTCTTGTCGACGGCGGCCTGCACGAGCTGCGCCTGCTTGCCGCCGTCGGGGTCGGCCGAGTAGAGGAACTCGACGTTGTCCTTGGCGGCCGCGGCCCGCGCGCCTTTCTGCACGATGTCCCAGAACGTGTCGCCCGGCCCGGAGTGCGTGACCATCGCGATCTTCAGCCGGGGCCCGCTCGCGCCGCCCGCCGCCTTCGACTCCCGCTCCTCGGCCTTCTTGCCCCCGGAGCCGCTGCACGCCCCGAGGACGAGCACCCCCGCCGCCAGGACCGCCGCCGCGCCGCGCGCCCGCCCGCGCCCGGATCTGCCTTTCGTGGACGTCATGAACGCAACTCCCGTTCTCCCCGAGGTGGATGGAGGAGGTGGCTACAGGTGCCCGCGCCTCGCCTCCCGCCGCTTCTCGTAGCGGGCGCGGGCCTCGCGGGTGGACTCCAGCGCCGACACCTCGGCGACCGGGACGTCCCACCAGGTCTCGCTGTCGGGGCCTGAACGGACGGGTCGGTCTCCACGTGCACGACCGTCGTCCGCTCGGCGGAACGGGCCCGGCGGAGCGCGGCCCGCAGCTCCTCGACGTTCGCGGCGCGGACCGCGTCGGCCCCGAGGCTGGCGGCGTTGACGGCGAGGTCCACCGGCAGCGTCGGCCCGTCCAGCCCGGTCGGGGTGCGCGCGCGGAACGCGGTGCCGAACCGCTGCGCGCCGACGCTCTCCGACAGGCCGCCGATGGAGGCGTACCCGTGGTTCTGGACGAGGACGACGACGAGCTTGACGCCCTCGGCGACGGCGGTCGCGATCTCCTGCGCCATCATCAGGTACGAGCCGTCGCCGACGAGCACGAACACCTCGCGGGACGGGTCGGCGAGCTTCACGCCGAGGCCGCCCGCGATCTCGTAGCCCATGCAGGAGTAGCCGTACTCGACGTGGTAGCCCTTCGGGTCCCGGGTCCGCCACAGCTTGTGCAGGTCGCCCGGCATCGACCCGGCCGCGCACACGACGACGTCGCGTTCGCCCGCCGCGTCGTTCACCGCGCCGATGACCTCGGGCTGCGACGGGAGCGGGCCGTGCCCGAGCGCGCACGCGTGATCGACGGCGGCGTTCCAGCGGGCCGTCAGCACGCGCGCTTCCTCCCGGTAGTCGTCCGGGACGGTGTACCCCGCGAGGGACGCGCGCAGACCCGCGAGGCCCGTGCGGGCGTCCGCGACGAGAGGGACGCCCGCGTGCTTGGCCGCGTCGAACCGCGCGACGTTGAGGTTGACGAACCGGACGCCCGGCCGCGCGAACAGCGACCGGGACGCGGTGGTGAAGTCGCTGTAGCGGGTCCCGACGCCGAGCACCACGTCCGCGTCGCGGGCGAGCGCGTTGGCGGCGGTGCCGCCGGTCGCGCCGATCGCGCCGGCGGCGCGCTCGTGGTCCCACGGCAGCGAGCCCTTGCCCGCCTGGGTCTCGGCCACCGGGATACCCGTCTCGCGCGCGAACGCCTCCAGCTCCCCGGCGGCCCGCGCGTAGATCACCCCGCCGCCCGCCACGACCAGCGGGCGCCGCGCCGACCGCAGCACCGCGGCGGCCTCCTCCAGCGCCGCCGGTTCGGGCTCCGGGCGCGGCACCCGCCAGACGCGCTCGGCGAACAGCTCCTCGGGCCAGTCGTACGCCTCGGCCTGCACGTCCTGCGGCAGCGCCAGCGTCACCGCGCCCGTCTCGGCCGGGTCGGTCAGCACCCGCATCGCCGCCAGCAGCGCGGGGGCGAGCTGCTCGGGCCGGTTGATCCGGTCCCAGTACCGCGACACCGGCCGCAGGCAGTCGTTCACCGACACGTCGTACGAGCGCGGGTCCTCCAGCTCCTGGAGCACCGGGTTGGCCGGACGGGTCGCGAAGACGTCGCCGGGCAGCAGCAGCACGGGCAGCCGGTTGACGGTCGCCAGCGCCGCCCCGGTCACCAGGTTCGTCGCGCCGGGCCCGATCGAGGTCGTGCAGGCGTACGTGGCGAGCCGGTCGGTCATCCGCGCGAACCCGGCCGCCGCGTGCACCATCGCCTGCTCGTTGCGCGCCATCAGGTACGGGAAGCGCTCCTCCAGCAGCCCCTGGCCGAGCCCCGCGACGTTGCCGTGCCCGAAGATGCCGAAGCAGCCCTCGATCAGGCGGCGCCGCTCGCCGTCCCGCTCGGAGTACTGGCGCGCGAGGAACCGCGCGATCGCCTGCCCGACGGTGAGCCTGGTCATCGTTCCTCCGGAGACGTCAGCGGCAGCCGGGGGTCGGCCGGGAGGCCCGGCCAGGCGCCGCGCACCCACGCGTGCGCGGGGTCGTCGCTGATCCGCCACGCCCGCTCGGGCGACGGCCCGGCCATCACGTTCAGGTAGTACAGGTCGTAGCCCGGCGGCGCCATCGACGGCCCGTGCCAGCCGTCCGGGATCAGCACCGCGTCGCCCGAGCGGACCTCCGCGAGGACGTCGGTCGTCCCGTAGACGCGCTGGTAGGCGATGCCGTCGGGGTGCGCGAGCTCGAAGTAGTAGATCTCCTCCAGCACGCTCTCGCCGGGCCGTTCCTCGTCGTGCTTGTGCGGCGGGTACGACGACCAGCAGCCGCCGGGCGTCAGCACCTCGCACGCGATCAGCTTCTCCGCGAACGGGAAGCCCTCCGGCGTGCCGAAGTTGTTGACCTGGCGGCTGGCCTGGCCCGCGCCGCGCAGCTCGACCGGCACGTCCTCCGCCGGGCCGTACCGGGGGACGCGCCGCTGCGAGCAGCGCGCGCCCGCCAGCGCGAACCGCCCCCGCCCGGAGAGGGTGACGCTCGCGTCGCGCGGCACGTACGCGAAATCGGTGACCCGGCTGAACACGCTCCGCCGCCCCCGCAGCTCGAACGTCTCGCCGTCGCACACCACCCGCCCCGAGCCCGCCAGCGGCAGCACGATCGTCTCGAACGCGCTCGTGCTGAACACGTGCGTTCCGTCGAGGTCGAGCGTGCGCAGGGACGTGTGCGTCCATCCGGCGGACTCGGGCGTGACGACCAGGTCGTACGGGCCGTCCGCGGTGCTTCCGGCGGGCAGGTGGTTCCGCTGATGGTGCACGGTCATCGGGCCTCCGCTCGCAGCAGCTCGTCCACCTCGTCCGTCGCGGGCATCGCGTCGGCGCAGGCCAGCCGGGACGCGACGAGCGCGCCCGCCGCGCCCGCGAACGCGACGACCCGTTCGAGGCCCCACCCGGCCAGCAGGCCGTGGCAGACCGCGCCGCCGAACGCGTCGCCCGCGCCGAGCCCGTTCACGACCTCCACCCGGACGGGCGGCACCTCGACCGTCTCCCGGGCGGTCGCGGCGAGCACGCCGTCCGGGCCCAGCTTCACGATGGCGAGGTCCGGGCCGCGGTCCAGCAAGGCGCGGGCCGCCTCGCGCGGCGTCCGCTCCCCCACGGCCATCGCGCACTCGTCCAGGTTGCCGACCGCGACCCGGGCGTGCCCGAGCGCGCGCCGCGCCCAGTGCCCGGCCTCGCCGGGGTCGGCCCACAGCATCGGGCGGTGGTCGAGGTCGAGCACGGTCCGCCCGGGGTGCGCCGCCATCGCCGCGAGCGTCGCCGTCCGGCTGGGCTCCTGCGACAGCCCCGTCACCGTGGCCCACACGATCCGCGCCGAACGGATCGCGTCCATGTCCAGCTCGTGCTCGTGGATCTCCAGGTCCGGCGCCTTCGGGTAGCGGTAGAAGTACAGCGGGAAGTCGTCCGGCGGGAAGATCTCGCAGAACGCCAGCGGCGTCGGCAGCCCCGGCACCGCCGTGACGTACCGCGGGTCCACCCCGTGCGCGGCGATCGCGCGGCGCACGAACCGGCCGAACGGGTCGTCGCCCGTCCGCGTGACCACCGCGGCGCGGCGGCCGTGCCGGGCCGCCGCCACCGCGACGTTCGTCGGGCTGCCCCCGAGGTACTTGCCGAACGTCTCCACGTCCTCCAGCGGCACGCCGACCTCGCGCGGGTACACGTCCACGCTGACCCGCCCCATCGTGATCAGGTCGAACGGCCCGCCACCGAACGGCCCGGCGGGCGCGGCTTCGGACCTCGCGGCGGGCGCCGGGGGCGTCACGGGGCCACCCGGGCGAGGTACTCCAGGGCCGCGCGGACGTGCTCGCCGGGCCCGCTCCCCGGGGCGGGCTCGGCGGCGAGGACGGTGTCCTGTTCCATGACGTACCAGCCTTCGTACCCGGCGCCCTCCAGGGTGCGGACGATCCCGGAGATGTCAACGTCCCCCTCGCCGAGCGGCCGGTACAAGCCGTCCCGCACCCCGCGCGCGTAGGCGACCTCGCCGGACCGCACCCGCGCGGCGAGCGCGGCGTCCACGTCCTTCAGGTGGACGTGCGCGATCCGGCGGGCGGCGAACCGGGTCAGCCACGCCGGGTCGCACCCGCCGACGAGCAGGTGCCCGGTGTCCAGGCACAGCGGGACGTTCGAGTCGCCGAGGACGCGTTCGACCTCGTCGCGGCGTTCGACGACCGTGCCGACGTGCGGGTGCAGGGCGACCACGCGGCCCCGCGCGGCCGCGCGCGCCGCGATCGCGTCGAGGTTGGACAGCAGCGCCGCCCACGCGCGCGTGTCGAGCGCGGGCCGCGCGTCGTACCCGTGCAGCCCGGTCGCCGCCGCGAGGACCAGCACCGCGTCGCCGCCGAGCCGGTCCAGCGCCCGCTCGACCTCGGGCACCGGGTCGGCGTCCGGGTCGTGCAGCACGACGGGGACGAACGCGCCCATCAGCTCCAGCCCGTACGCCCGCAAGAGCCTCCCCCGCTCCTCCGGGTCGTCCGGCAGGAACCCGGCGGGCCCCAGCTCGGTCGCGGTCAGCCCGGCCTCGCGCATCTCGCCGAGCACCCGCTCGGGCGCGAGCTGGTGGCCCCAGCCCGGCACCTCGCACACCCCCCACGAGATCGGCGCGCCCGCGATCCTCATCGCCGCACCTCCCCGACCTCGACGACGCGGCCCTCCCTGCGGGACAGCTCGCACGCCTCCGCGAGGTAGAACGCCTCAAGCGCCTCCTCCGGCGGGCACGGGTTCGGGCGCCGCCCGGCGACGACGTCGACGAACGCCCGCAACTCGGTGTCGTACGCGTCGGCGAAGCGTTCGAGGAACCCGCCGTAGGGCGCCTCGCCGCGCCGCCGGCCGGGCAGGCCGGTGACGGGGGTGCGCTCGTCCAGCCCCGCCGCGACGCTGTCCTTGGAGCCGAACAGCTCCAGCCGCGCGTCGTACCCGGCGGCGTTGTAGCGGGTCGCCGCGACCAGGCCGATCGTCCCGTCGTCCAGGACGAGCAGCGCCGCGCCGCTGTCGACGTCGCCGCACTCGCGGAAGAACTTTTCGCCCCGGTTGGCCCCGGCCGCCATGACGCGCACGACGTCCCGGCCGGTGACGAACCGGATGAGGTCCAGGTCGTGGATCACGCAGTCGCGGAACAGCCCGCCCGACGCCGGGACGTACTCGGGCGGCGGGGGCGCGGGGTCGAAGCTGCACGACCGCACCGTGTGCACCCAGCCGAGCCGTCCCGACCGCAGCGCCTCCCGGGCGGCGGCGTTGCCCGCGTCGAAGCGGCGCTGGAAGCCGACCTGCACCGGCACCCCGGCGGACCGCGCCGCGGCCATGATCTGGAACGTTCCAGACAGGTCCGGGGCGAGCGGCTTCTCGCAGAAGACCGGGACCTCGCCCGCCACGCCCCGTTCCACCAGGCACGCGTGCGCGTCGGTCGCGGCGGCCACGACCAGCCCGTCCAGGCCGCCCGCGAACATCCCGTCCACCGAGTCGGCGAGCACCCTGGCGCCGCCCTCCCCCGCGGCCCGCTCGCCGTGGTCGCCGGAGGCGGCGCGGGCGTTGGCCGCCGCGCCGGGCGGCGCGGCCCCGCCGGGGCGCTCGCGGCGCGCGGCGGACACGCCCGCGGACGGGCGGACGGAGCGGACGGGCCCGCGGGCGCGCCGTCCGCCGCGCGCGGCCCGGCCGCGTCCAGCCGGGCGGCGAGCTCGCGGGCCCGCGCGGCGTCCGCGTCGGCGATGACGAGGGTCTGGATCCCGGGCAGCCGGCTCAGCGCGGCGGCATGGCGCGCGCCGATCCGTCCGGCGCCGGCGAGTCCGATTCTCATGGGTCCCCTCCCGGTCGGCGGTTGGGTGGGCCCCCAATGTGCTGGAGCGTTCCACCTGCGTCAACGCCCGGCCCCGCACCATCCGGGATACGGCGCGGACCGAAACCGGGCGGATCCGGGCCCTCCTCCGCCTCCCGCACCACCCGCCGCGCCCGCCCCACCGGCGCGGTTCGCATACGATCGGGCGGGCGCGGAAGCCGAGGTCCCGGCGCGGTCGCTGTCCACGTCCGGCCGTACGGGCGGGCGGCGGCGCGCGCGAGGGCCGGGGCGGCGTTCCGCCGGTCTTCACCAAGCGCTAGTTTGTTCCCATGCGGGTCTTCCTCACCGGCGCCTCCGGCTTCGTCGGGTCGTACACCGTCCGCGCCCTGCTGGCCGCCGGGCACCGGCCGCGCGCCCTGGTCCGCGACCCCGCCAAGGCGGCGCGCGTGCTCGCCGCGATCGGGGTGGACGCGGGCGACGTCGAGCTGGTCGCGGGCGACATGCTCGACGCGGAGGCGGTGCGGGCGGCCCTCGCCGGCTGCGACGCCGCGGTCCACGCCGCCGCCGCGATCGGCGTGACCGGCGCGGCGGGCGACCTGGTGAAGGTGAACGTCGCGGGCACCCGCAACGTCGTCGGCGGCGCGGTCGAGCTCGGCCTCGCCCCCGTGGTCCACGTGTCCACCATGGCGGTGTTCGTCCCGCCGTCCGCGCCCGTCATCACCGCCGACGCGCCGCTCGCCTCGCCGCGCACCGCGTACGGGCGCTCGAAGCTCGCGGCCGAACGGTACGTCCGGGAGCTCCAGGACGGCGGCGCGCCCGTCACCATCGTCTATCCGGGCGGCGTCTGCGGCCCGCACCAGCCCGTCCTGGACGCGCTGATGGAGGGGCTCGCGGCGGGGCTCGGGAAGCTGTGGCCGCTGCCCGGCGGCGGCGTGACCGCGGTGGACGTGCGCGACCTCGCGGAGGCGCTCGCGCGCACCGTGTCGTCCGGCCGGGGCGGGGAGCGCTGGCTGCTCGGCGGCACTACCGCACCTGGCCCGAGTACGCCGACCTGTGCGACGCGGTGACCGGCGTGCGGTGCCGGCGCGTCCGCGTGCCGAGCGCGGTGATGCTCGGCGCCGGGACCGCGCTGGACGCCGCCAAGCGGATCCGCGACTTCGACTACCCGCTGACCCGCGACGCCGCCGAGTTCATGGTCACGCTGGTCCCGACCGACGACCGGCCCCTGCTGGACGCCCTCGGCCTCACCCTGCGCCCGCCGGAGGAGACCCTCGCGGACAGCCTGCGCTGGCTGGCGGAGGCGGGCCACCTCGACCCCCGCAAGGCCGGGCGGCTCGCGCCCGCCGGTAAGGAGCGACGCATGACGTTCGTGCAGAGGGCCCTCAAGCCGACCTTCCAGCGCGTGTCCGGCGCGGCCTGGTTCTCCAAGGTCGGGCCGAAGGTCGTCCCGCCGCTGGACCGCGCCCTGCACAAGCTGACGGGCGGCCGGTTCCTCGTCGGGCAGGCGCTCGTCCCGAGCCTGGTGCTGACGACGACGGGCGCGGTCAGCGGGCAGCCCCGGCAGGCGCCGCTCGCCTGCCTGCCCGAGCCGGACGGCACGTGGGTCGTGGTCGGCTCCAACTTCGGCCGCGAGAAGCACCCCGCCTGGACCGGGAACCTGCTCAAGAACCCCGGCGCGGAGGTCAGCTTCCGCGGCCGTACGACGCGGGTCACCGCGCGCCTGCTCGACGAGGACGAGCGCGCCGAGGTGTGGCCGCGGCTGCTCAAGGTGTGGCCCGTCTACGACCGCTACGAGGAACGGGTCGACCGGCGGCTCCGCGTCTTCCGCCTCACGCCCGTGGACCGCTAGGGCGTCCGCGCAGGGCGAGCGACACGCGCCTGCCGACGAGCAGGTAGGCCAGGACGACGCCCGCCGCGTTCAGGATGACGTCGTCCACGTCGAACGCGCGCCCGATGACGAACGCGCCCTGCACGCCCTCGATCGCCAGCGAGCAGAGCGCGCCGACCAGCAGCAGCCGCAGCGGGCCGCGCAGCGCGACCGACACCACCGGCAGCAGGACGCCGAGCGGCGCGAGGAGCACGAGGTTCCCGCCGAGCTGCCTCAGCGCGGCCCCGATCGGCTCGTCCAGGTAGAAGCGCAGCGACCGGCCCGGGTCGGTGTTGCCGCCCGCCTGCCCGTTGTCGCGCACGGGCGTCAGCGTCAGCCGAAAGGCGTAGTACCAGAACACGCCGAGCGCGACGAGCGCCACCACCACCGCCGCCGCGCGCAGCAGCACCATGTACCAGGGCGCCCGCTCGCCGTCCGCCGCCGGCTGCCACAGCGCCGTCACGTACCGCCGTCCCGCCGTCGTCACCTTTTCACCTCTCCCGTCTCCCCGGAGCGGCACATGCCCGGTGCGCCGCCGACTATGCGCCCGGACGCCAACTCTCTTTAACTCTGTTTATCCGGCGTTGACACCCGCGAATGGCGCTACGCATAGTGATCTTGACCCCCGTCCCTTTCACGCAGGGAATTCGCCGTGCCCTTCAGAAAGACCGCAGCGCTCGCCTGCGCCGCCCTGTCCGCCCTCGGCCTGGCCGCGGCGCCCGCCCGCGCCGAAACCGGGAAGATCTCCATCGTCCGGGTGGACGTCCCCGACAAGACCGCGGCGCGGAAACTCGCCGCGTCCGACCTCGACATCATGACGATCCGTCCCGGCAAGGCGCAGGTCCTGCTGTACGGCCCGGACGACGCGTCGAAGCTCCGCCGCGCCGGACTGCGCGCCACCACGCTCGTCACCGACGTGGCGGCGAAGAACCGCGAGGCGCGCGCCGCCGAGGAGGCCGCCGCCCGCCGCGGCGAGCGCTCCGACCTGCCCACCGGCCGCGTCACCTACCGGACGCTCCGCGAGACCAACGACGAACTCAAGGAACTCGCCCGCCGTTATCCGACCCGCGTCAAACGGTTCAGGCTGCCGCACAAATCGCTGCTCGGCCAGGACGTCTACGGCCTGGAAATCAGCAACCGCGTCGCCGTGTCGGACCGAAAGCCGGCGTTCCTGCTGACCGGGCTGCACCATTCCCGGGAATGGCCGACGGTGGACCTGACGATGGAGTTCGCCTGGGACGTCCTGAAGAACCGCAATCCGCTGCTCGACCGCGCGAAGCTCATCGTCGTCCCCATCGTCAACCCGGACGGCTACGACATGTCGCGCAGCCTCGTCCAGGAGCAGAAGCGGCGCAACTGCCGCGTCGTGGACGGCCGGATCCCCACCCGCGCCGAGTGCGCCGCCAACCCCGACAAGGGCGTCGACCTCAACCGCAACTACGGCGCGTTCTGGGGCGGTCCCGGCGCCGGAACGGGCGTCACCGACAGCAACTACCGCGGCGCCGCCCCGTTCTCCGAGCCCGAGATCCAGAACATGCGCGACCTGATCACCACGCACCAGATCACGGTCGCGATCAGCAACCACACGCCCGACGCGAAGGTGCTGCGCGTCCCGTCCGCGCCGAACGAGCCGAAGCCCGCCGAGGAGGCGGCGTACGACGCCCTCGGCCGCCGCCTCGCCGGGCACACCGGCTGGGAGACCGGCCCCTGGCCCGACGTCTACTACGACGCGAGCGGCACGACGGAGGAGATGGCGTTCTACGCCACCGGCGCGTTCGCGTTCACGTTCGAGAACACCCCCGGCCACGACGGGAGCTACAGCTTCCACCCCGAGTACAAGTACGTGATCGATCAGTACCTCGGCCGCGGCATGTACGCCCGGTCCAACGTCCGCCGCGCGTTCCTGGAGGCGTTCGAGGCCGCCGCCGACCGCGGCCTGCACTCGGTCATCAAGGGCCGCGCCCCCATGGGCCGCACGCTCACCCTCACCAAGGACATCGACCTGCACACCTCGGCCGTCCGCAACCCGGACGGCACGACGGGCGCCGCCCGGCACGTGCCGACGGCCCTCACGTCCACGATGAGCACCCGGCTCGGCGGCTCGTTCACCTGGGACGTCAACCCCTCGCCCCGGCAGGACCAGTACGCGACCCGGCTGCTGCCCGAGTCGTACACCCTGACCTGCTCGCTCTGGGGCAAGCCCCGCAAGCGCGTGCGGGTCTCGGTGGCCCGGGGCGGCACCGCCACCGTCGATCTCAGGGGCTGCTGAGCCCGGACGGGGCGCGCGACCGCCCGTTCCCGCGGGAGGCACGGTCCCACCGGCGACCGTGCCTCTCCCGGCGGGGCCTCGCCCGGAAGGCGGTCAGCGGGGGTCCACGTTGATGGCGTCGCCGATGCGGTGCACGCGCAGGGCGTTGGTGGAGCCGGGGTGCCGGGGGGCGAGCCGGCGACGACCACGACGCGGTCGCCCTTCTGGCAGCGGCCGAGTTCGAGGAGGCCCTGCTCGACCTGGCGCACCATGTCGTCGGTGTGGTCGACCTGCGGCACGATGAACGTCTCGACGCCCCAGACGTGCGCGAGCCTGCCCCGGGTGGCGGGCACCGAGGTGAACGCCAGCAGCGGGATCGGCGAGCGGTAGCGCGACAGGCGGCGGGCCGTCTCGCCCGACATGGTGAACGCGACGAGCGCCTCGGCGCCGACGATCGCGCCGACCTCGGCGGCGGCGCGGGCGATGGCGCCGCCGACGGTCTCGGGCATCCGGTCGAGGGTGTGGGTGGCGTGCAGCGCGGCGGCCTCGGCGGTCTCGACGATGCGGCTCATCGTCTGCACCGACTCGATCGGGTACTGGCCGACGCTGGTCTCGCCGGAGAGCATGACGGCGTCGGCGCCCTCGAAGACGGCGTTGGCGACGTCGGAGGTCTCGGCGCGGGTGGGCCGGGGCGCGGAGATCATGGATTCGAGCATCTGGGTCGCGACGATGACCGGGCGGGCCTTCTCGCGGCACAGCTCGATGGCCCGCTTCTGGACGATCGGGACCTGTTCGAGCGGCAGCTCCACGCCGAGGTCGCCGCGGGCGACCATGATGCCGTCGAACGCGGCGACGATCTCCTGGAGGTTGTCGACCGCCTGCGGCTTCTCGATCTTGCCGATCAGCGGGACGCGGACGCCCTCCTCCTCCATGATCCGGTAGCAGATCTCGGCGTCGGCGGGGCTGCGCACGAACGACAGCGCGACCATGTCCACGCCGAGCCGCAGCGCCCAGCGCAGGTCGGCCTCGTCCTTGTCGGTGAGGGCGGGGACGCTGACGGGGACGCCCGGCAGGTTGAGGCCCTTGTTGTCGGAGACCATGCCGCCGACGGTGACGGTGGTGCGCACGCGCGGGCCGTCGACCTCCGTCACGCGCAGCGCGACGCGGCCGTCGTCGATCAGGACGGTGTCGCCGGGGCTCACGTCGCCGGGCAGCCCCTTGTAGGTCGTGGAGACCTCCTTGCGGTTGCCCGGGACGTCCTCGGTGGTGACGGTGAACCCGTCGCCGAGGGTGAGCCGTACGGGCCCGTCGGGGAACCGGCCGATGCGGATCTTGGGTCCCTGGAGGTCGGCGAGGATGCCGACCCCGCGCCCGGTGGCCTCGGCGGCCTTCCGGAGGCGGTGGTAGACCTCCTCGTGGCCGGGGTGGTCGCCATGGCTCATGTTGAGGCGGGCGACGTCGACCCCGGCTTCGACGAGGGCGTGGATCTGCTCGGCGCTGGAGCAGGCGGGACCGATGGTGCTGACAATCTTCGCTCGACGGGTCACCCGCACAACGGTACTTAGTTACCTGCCGGTACGGATATTCGTGCAGCGTACGGTCGCCCAAGGTTCACGAAATGGTCTAGCTCAGAGGTCTAGACCATGCGGAGGGTCACCGCTTGAAGATCTCCACGGCCGCCTGCCCGAACGCCTTGAGGTCGTCCGGCTTGCGGCTGGTGACGAGCACGTTCGGGCCGCCCTCGCAGGTGACCACCTCCCGGTCGACCCAGGTCGCCCCCGCGTTGCGCAGGTCGGTCTGGAGGCTCGGCCAGGACGTGACCGTACGGCCGCTCACCACGTCCGCCTCGATCAGCGTCCACGGCGCGTGGCAGATCGCCGCGACGGGCTTGCCCGCGTCGAAGAACGCCTTGGCGAACGCCACCGCCTCCGGCACCGTGCGCAGGTAGTCCGGGTTCGCGACGCCGCCGGGGAGCACGAGCCCGTCGAACTCCTCGTGCCCCGAGACGTCCACGGTCGTGTCGACCTGGAACGTGTCGGCCTTGTCGAGATGGTTGAACGCCTGGGCGCGCCCCGATTGGGTGGAGACGAGCCTCGGCGTCCCCCGGCCTGCTCCACGGCCTTCCAGGGCTCGGTGAGCTCCACCTGCTCGGTGCCCTCGGGGGCGCACAGGAACGCGATGGTCTTGCCCTGTAGATCGGTCGCCATGGTGTCTGACCTCCCGTTTCGGTGGTTTCCTCCTTTTGGCGTGCCCGGTTCGGCGGGTGGTATGCAGAAGGGGTGAACCCGACGGGCTACCAGGAGGCCCCCGCGCCGCAGTGGCCGGGCCTGGCGTGCGTGTGGCGCTCGGAGCTGCCGCTGGACGCGGCGGAGCCCTTCGTCCAGCGCGTCGTTCCCGACGGCTGCGTGGACCTGATCTGGTCCCGCCGCGACGGGAGTGTGCAGGTGGCGGGGCCTGACACCCGTCCCGCCCCGGCGCTGATGAGGCCCGGCGACGCGCTGGTGGGCGTACGGTTCGCGCCGGGCACCGCGCCGTCCGCGCTGGGCGTCCCCGCCGACGCCGTACGGGACGGGCGGATTCCGCTGCGGGACCTGTGGGGCGACGACGCCGACAGGCTGGGCGAGGCCGTGGCGGCGTCCGGCGCGCCCGCCAAGGCGCTGGCCGAGGCCGCCGCCCGACGCGCCCGCGCCGGGGAGCCGGTGGACCCCCTGGTCGCGCCGCTGATCGCGGGGCTGGGGCGGGCTCCGGTCCGTACGGTCGCCGCCGAGCTCGGCCTCGGCGAGCGCCAGCTCCGCCGCAGGACGATCGCCGCGTTCGGGTACGGCCCGAAGACCGTCCAGCGCGTCCTGCGCTTCCAGCGGGCCCTGCGCCTCGCCCGTGGCGGGATGCCGTTGGCCGACGTCGCCCACGCCGCCGGGTACGCCGACCAGCCGCACCTGTCCCACGACGTCCGCGCCCTGGCCGACACCTCCATCAGAACGCTTCTCTGAGCCCGCCGGACCCGGTCACGCGCCGGTGGCGTCGGCCGACCCGGAGCGTACGGACCCGCGGCGGACGAGGGCGATCAGCGACGGGCCGCCCCGCAGGCACCACAGGGCGATGACGGGGTCGCAGATGGCGCAGCCGAGGGACGAGTCGTGGTAGAAGGGCATGATCGGGTTGCCCTTGACGTGGTGGAACACGTCCCAGGCGGTGTGCATCAGCCAGGCGATCCCGATGAACGTCCACGACTCCAGCCCGCGGTACGCGACGTACGTGGCGACGGCGGCGTAGAGGAACTCCCAGCCCCCGAAGCCGCCCCCGCTCAGATAGGCGGCGCCCGCGCCGGCCACCATGAGCGCGTTGAGGCGGCGCCGGTGCGGCTCGCGGACCAGCGACATCAGCAGCGCGTACAGGAGGCCGACCAGGACCGCGGTGAAGTAGATCATGAGTGGGTCGCTCTTTCCGGATGGCGGTTGTCGCGACCGACGCTATTGGGCGGCCGTCCCGGCTCCCAGTGGCATTATCGACAGTCTCCAACGGATTCCCGCCACGGCCCGCGCAAGGCCCCTGAGCTGCCCGAATCCGGACCGTGCCCCTAGGGCTTGAGCCTTCCGTACGCGCGGAGGGCCCTGAGCCGTTCGACCGTGACGTGGCCGCGCCATTCGGGCCCGGTGGCCGGGGTCCAGATGAGGAACGGGACCGTCCAGCCGCCGTCGTCCGGACGGGAGGCCACGAGGGCGTCGAGGTGCGCGTCGATCACCTCGTCGGTGAACAGGCGGCGGCCGAACCCGCCGGGCGCGGGCGCGAAGTCGAGCGGGAAGTGCTGCGCGCCGGGCGCGGCGGGGTCGAGGGCGACGGGCGCGGCGAGCGCGCCGCGGTGCCGGGCGAACGCGGCCTCGGCGCGGTCGCGGTCGGGGACGTGGTCGAGGAACGTCAGGATCGCCAGCGCGTCGTACGGGCCGGGGTCGGCTCCGGCGGCCTCCAGGTGGCGCCAGCAGAAGCCGGTGGCGGGGCCGAGCCACGGGTGGTCCGCGCCCGCGCGGTGGAGGAGGCCGGCGAGCGTCGCGGTCGGATTGATGCCGCCGGGCGGGTCGTCGGGCGTCCGCCACCAGGGCGCGTGCGGGGCCTCCCGCACGGACGGCAGGACGAACGGCACTCCCCCGTCGCCTGTCGTGATCGTGGAGAGGTAGTCGCAGACGCGGCCCACGGCGGGGTCGTCGTCCGCGCCCGCCTCGTGCAGGAACTCCAGCGCGTGCTGGGCGGGGACGGGCTGGCTGTGCTCGCCGCGCAGGTCGGGTTCGAGGCCGTGGCCGTAGCCGCCGTCGGGGTTCTCGTAGGGCCGCAGGGCCGCGAGGACGGGCGCGGCGGACCCGCCGCGGAAGTGCAGGGCGAACCGGTGGCGGTCGATGAGCCGCGCGTTGAGCCGGACGAACCGTTCGGCGAGTGCCAGGTCCTCGGCGTTCAGAACGTTCATGCGGCCACGCTAGGAGCCGGCCTCGCGCGGGTCTTGTCGGGAACGGACACGGCACCGTCGTCGCGGGCGGGCCCGGTCACCCCAGCGGTGGGTGACCGGGGCCCTCGGTCCCGCGTACCACGTGCGTGACTCTGGCGCGAAAAGTAGCCGAATGCTCGGTGCGGCACAAGGGACGCCGCGTATTACGGCACCCGGTGACAAGGTGCGGCCACGATCGGCCCAGATTCCGCCGACGGGAGGGACCCGGCCGCGCGGGGCGGGGTCCGGCGCGCGGGGGCGAGGTCTCGCGGGCGGGGCGAGGTCTGGCGGTCGGGCGGCGCCGCTGCTTCACTGACCGCATGGGTGATCCTTTGGACGAACGGGACATCGCGGCGGACGCGCTCGGGCTGGTGGCGCGGGCCGCGGGCCCCTACCTGGACGGGCTCGCGGACCGGCCCGTGCACGACCGGGCGCGCGACGCGCTGATCGACGAGCTGGACGGCCCGCTGCCCGAGGAGGGGCACGGCTCGGTGGAGAGCGTGGAACGGCTGCTGCGGGTCGGCACGGCGGCCGCCACGCACTCGTCCGGCCCGCGGTTCTTCCACTTCGTGGTCGGCGGCTCGACCCCGGCGGCGATGGCGGGCGACTGGACGGCGTCCCTGCTGGACCAGGCGGCGGGACTGTGGCTGACCTCGCCGCTCGCGGCGCGCGTGGAGACGGTCGTGCTGCGGTGGCTGCGGGAGCTGTTCGGGCTGCCCGCGTCGTACGGCGGGGTGCTGACGCCGAGCGCGACGTTCGCCAACGTCACGGGGCTCGCGGCGGCGCGGTGCTGGTGGGCGGGACGGCACGGCGTGGACGTGACGTCGCAGGGCCTGGCGGGGCTGCCGGCGATGCCGGTGCTCAGCAGCGGGCTGGTGCACGTGAGCACGCGCAAGGCCCTCCAGATCCTCGGCTGCGGCCGGGACACCCTGCGCACGTTCGCCCGGGACGACGCGGGCCGGGTGGACCTGCCCGCGATGGAGGCGGCGCTCGCCGCGCTGGACGGCGCCCCCGCGGTGATCGTCGCGAACCTCGGGGACGTCAACACCGGCGACTCCGACCCGATCGCGGACCTCGCCGACCTCGCCGGGCGGTACGGCGCGTGGCTGCACGTGGACGGCGCGTTCGGGATGTTCGCCGCGCTGTCGCCGCGCACCGCGCACCTGGCGCGCGGGGTCGAGCGCGCCGACTCGGTCACCGCGGACGGCCACAAGTGGCTGAACGTGCCGTACGAGAGCGGCTTCTCGTTCGTGCGGGACCCCGCGCTGCTCGGCGCGGCGTTCGGCGGGTGGGGCGCGGCGTACCTGCCGGACCCCGACGACGAGCGGGTCAACTACAACATGCTGGGCCCCGAGTCGTCGCGGCGGGCGCGGGCGCTGCCGATCTGGGCGACGCTGCGCGCGTACGGGAGGGACGGCCACCGCCGCATGGTGGAACGCCACCTGGACGTGGCGCGGCATCTCGGCGGGCTCGTGGAGGAGGCCCCCGACCTGGAGCTGCTCGCGCCCGTACAGCTCTGCGTCGTGTGCTTCCGCTACCGTCCGCCGGACGTCCCCGAGGAGGACCTGGACGGGCTGAACGCCCGCCTCGGCGAGGCCCTCCTCGCGGACGGCCGCGTGTACGCCGGGACGACCACCTACCGCGGCATGACGGTGTTCCGTCCCGCGCCGCTCAACTGGCGCACGACGCCCGCCGACGTGGAGCTGCTGCTGGACGTCCTGCGCGAGCTGGCCCCCAAGGTGAGGTGATCAGCCGGCGTCCTTCGGCGGGCACCAGTCCGCGGACTCGTCGAGGCTGTCGAACGGCTCGGTGAGGCTGTACCAGTTCCCCGAGTCGTCGCGGAAGATCGCCTCGATGCCGTACGGGCGCCGCTCGGGCTTCTGGATGAACGTGACGCCCCGGGCCGACAGCGTCTCGTACTCCGCCCGGCAGTCGTCGGTGTTGAACGCGCCCGCGCCGAGGACGCCCTTGGCGATCAGCCCGCGCAGGTGCCCGGCCGACTCGGGGTCCAGCGAGGGCGGCCCCGGGACCATCAGCGCGAGCTGGAGGCTCGGCTGGTCCTTGGCGCCGACGGCGACCCAGCGCATGCCGCCGTCGCCGAGGGTCATGTCGGCGCGTTCCTCCAGGCCGAGCTTGTCGACGAAGAACGCCTTGGCCGAGTCCTGGTCGAGCACCCAGATCGTCGCGAGGCCGAGTCCGGTGATCATGTCGTCGCTCCCTCCGTTCGGTGCGGGGAGGGCCTCCCCGTGGCGATCACGCTAGGGCGGCGCCGCGCGGCCGGGCTTCTCGAAAGTTGCGGGGCATCGTGGACGGAGGGGCCGGGTGGGCCGGGCGGGCCGTTCAGCGGCCCCGGAAACCGCCGGCCCAGAACAGCACGAAGCAGCCCGGGATCGCCGCCGCGCCCGGGGTCCGCGCCCGCGCGCGGAACTCGGTCGGCGTCATGCCCGTCTCCTCCTTGAAGCGCGTGCAGAACGTGCCGAGGCTGCTGAACCCGACCAGCACGCAGATCTCGGTGACGGTCAGGTTGGCCGAACGCAGCAGCTCGCGGGCCCGTTCGACGCGGCGGCGGCTCAGGTAGCGGCCGGGCGTCTCGCCGTACACCTCGCGGAACAGCCGGACGAAGTGGTAGCGCGAGTACCCGGCGCTCGCGGCGACGGAGGCGACGTCGAGGGGCTCGGCCCAGTCGCGGTCCATGGCGTCCCTGCCCGCCCGGACGCGGGCCAGCGTCGCCACGTCGACCGCCCTCGCACCCGTCCCCGTTCCCATCCCCACATGCTGGCACAGCGTCCCGCGGCGCGCCCTCCGCGCGCCGCTCAGGGCGTCAGCGGCGGGCGCCCGGCCAGGGGCCGGGCGGGGTGTGGGAGACGGTCTCCGGGCCGGTCTGGACGTCGTACACGCGGAACCCCCTGGCCTGGTAGTTCGGCAGGGCGTGCGGGCCGTCCTTGGAGCAGGTGTGCAGCCAGACGCGGCGGGTGGGCGCGCGGTCCGGCCAGCGGGAGGCGAGGTCCCAGGCGCGGCGGGCGCCGACGTCGAGGAGGTGCCCGCCGAGGCCCATGCCGGTGAACGCGGGGAGCAGGCCGAAGCAGGGGATCTCCACCTCCCCGTCCGGCTGCGGGTCCAGCTCGACGAACCCGGCCGGGGTGCCGAGCCGGTACGCGACCCAGGTCTCGACGCCGGGGCGCGACAGCCAGTTGCGCCACTGCTCGTACGTCCAGCCGAGCCGGTCGGTCCAGTACCAGTCGCCGCCGACCGCGGTGTAGAGGAACCGGCTCAGCTCGGGGCTCGGCACCTCGGCGCGGGCGATCGCGACCGGGACCGACGGGACCCGCGCGGGCTTCAGGTCGGACGGGTCGCGCTGCTCCAGGTACCAGGTCGTGACATCCAGACGCCGGGTCGGCATGTTCCCCCTATGGCAGACGAAACCCGCCGCGCCGGGCGGCCCCTGGACGGGGCGCCGCCACGGCGCGGCGGGGCGAGGTGTCGTTGAACGGCGGTCAGGCTATCGGACGTGCCGTCGGAGGGATCGGGTAGGGCAGGGCGCTGTGGCCGGTCAGGAACCGGTCGACGCCGTGGGCGGCGGAGCGCCCCTCGGAGATCGCCCACACGATCAGGGACTGCCCGCGGCCCATGTCGCCGGCGACGAACACGCCGTCCACCGAGGTCCGGTAGTCCTTGTCGCGGACGACGTTGCCCCGCTGGTCCAGCTCGACGCCGAGCTGCTCCAGCAGGCCCTCCCGCTGCGGGCCGAGGAAGCCCATGGCGAGCGTGACGAGCTGCGCCGGGATCTCCCGCTCGGTCCCCTCGACCGGCGCGAAGCCGGTCTCCGGGCCGCCCACCTCGACGATCCTCAGCGCCCGCAGGTCGCCGTTCGCGTCGCCGAGGAACTCGGTCGTGGAGATCGCGTAGACCCGTTCGCCGCCGGTGTCGGCGAGCTCCTCGTGGGCGCTCTCCATCTTGAACAGCATCGGGTACGTCGGCCAGGGCTGCGCGTCCGGGCGGGTCTTCGGCGGCCGCGGCATGATCTCCAGCTGGGTGACCGAGCGGGCGCCCTGCCGGATCGCCGTGCCGATGCAGTCGGCGCCGGTGTCGCCGCCGCCGATGACCACGACGTCCTTGCCCTCCGCCGAGATCGGCGAGACCTCCAGGTCGCCCTCCTGCACCCGGTTGGCGGGCGGGAGGTACTCCATCGCCTGGTACACGCCGTTCAGGTCCCGGCCGGGGACGGGCAGGTCGCGCCAGGCGGTGGCGCCGCCGGCGAGCACGACCGCGTCGTACCGCGAGCGCAGCTCGTCGCCGGTGACGTCGACGCCGGCGTTCACGCCGGTCTTGAAGTCGGTGCCCTCCGCGCGCATCTGGGCGACGCGGCGGTCGACGTGCCGCTTCTCCATCTTGAACTCGGGGATGCCGTAGCGCAGCAGCCCGCCGACGCGGTCGGCCCGCTCGTACACCCGCACGTCGTGCCCGGCGCGGGTGAGCTGCTGGGCGGCGGCGAGCCCGGCGGGGCCGGACCCGACGACCGCGACCCGCTTCCCGGTCTTGACCGCGGGCGGCTGCGGGCGCACCCAGCCCTCGGCCCAGGCCCGGTCGATGATCTCGACCTCGACCCGCTTGATCGTCACCGGGTCCTGGTTGATGCCGAGGACGCAGGCGCTCTCGCACGGGGCGGGGCACAGCCTCCCGGTGAACTCCGGGAAGTTGTTGGTGGCGTGGAGCCGCTCGATCGCCTCGTGCCAGTCGTGCCGGTAGACCAGGTCGTTCCACTCGGGGATGAGGTTGCCGAGCGGGCAGCCCTGGTGGCAGAACGGCACGCCGCAGTCCATGCAGCGGCTCGCCTGCCGTTCCAGGCGGTCCCGGCCGAAGTCCTCGTAGACCTCGGACCAGCTCCGGATCCGCACGTCCACCGGGCGGCGCTTCGGGAGCTCCCGCGCCGTGGTCAGGAATCCCTTCGGGTCGGCCATGTGGAGTCCCCCTCTCAGCTCTGCGCGGCGGCCATGATGGCCTCGTCGACGTCGCGTCCCTCGGCCTCGGCCTTCGCCTTGGCCTCCAGGACCCTGCGGTAGTCCCGCGGCATGATCTTGGTGAAGCGGGCCGCGGCGGCGTCCCAGTCCGCCAGCAGCCGCTCGGCGACCGCCGAGCCGGTCTCGGCGCGGTGCCGCGCGACCAGCTCGCGGACGAACGCCTCGTCGGCGGCGTCCAGCGGTTCCAGGTCGACCATCTCGGGGTTGACCCGTTCGGGCGCGAGGTCCAGCACGTAGGCGACCCCGCCGGACATGCCGGCCGCGAGGTTGCGGCCCGTCCGGCCGAGGATCACCGCCCGGCCGCCGGTCATGTACTCGCAGGCGTGGTCGCCGACGCCCTCGACGACCGCGACGGCGCCGGAGTTGCGGACGCAGAACCGCTCGCCGACGACGCCGCGCGCGAACAGCTCGCCCGACGTCGCGCCGTACAGGATCACGTTGCCGCCGATGATCTGCTCCTCGGCGGCGAACGCGGCGTCCTCCGGGGGCCGCAGCGTCAGGCGCCCGCCCGACAGGCCCTTGCCGACGTAGTCGTTGGCGTCGCCGACGAGCCGCAGCGTGACGCCGCTCGGCACGAAAGCGCCGAACGAGTTGCCCGCCGAACCGGTGAACGTGACGTCCACCGTGTCGTCGGGCAGGCCCGCGCCGCCCCACTTCTTGGTGACCTCGTGGCCGAGCATCGTGCCGACGGTGCGGTTGACGTTGCGGATCGGCAGGTCGAGGCGGACCTTGTCGCCGAACGCCAGCGCGCCCTCGGCGAGCTGGATCAACGTGTTGTCCAGCGCCTTCTCCAGCCCGTGGTCCTGCGCCGCGACCTGCCGCATCGAGTCGCCGTAGGGGCGCTCGGGCGCGTGCAGGACCGGGGAGAGGTCCAGGCCGGACGCCTTCCAGTGGTCCACGGCCCGGTGCGCGTCGATCATCTCGACGTGCCCGATCGCCTCGTCCAGCGAACGGAACCCGAGGGCCGCCAGGTACTCGCGGACCTCCTCGGCGATGAACTCGAAGAAGTTGACCACGAACTCCGGCTTGCCGCCGAACCGCTCGCGCAGCACCGGGTTCTGCGTCGCGACGCCGACCGGGCACGTGTCCAGGTGGCAGACCCGCATCATCACGCAGCCCGACACCACCAGCGGCGCGGTCGCGAAGCCGAACTCCTCCGCGCCGAGCAGCGCGGCGACCACCACGTCGCGGCCGGTCTTGAGCTGCCCGTCGGCCTGCACGACGATCCGGTCGCGCAGCCCGTTCAGCAGCAGCGTCTGCTGGGTCTCGGCGAGGCCGAGCTCCCAGGGCGCGCCCGCGTGCTTGAGCGAGGTGAGCGGGGACGCGCCGGTGCCGCCGTCGTGCCCGGAGATCAGCACCACGTCGGCGTGCGCCTTGGACACGCCCGCCGCGACCGTGCCGACCCCGACCTCCGCGACGAGCTTGACGTGCACGCGCGCGGCCGGGTTGGCGTTCTTCAGGTCGTGGATGAGCTGGGCGAGGTCCTCGATCGAGTAGATGTCGTGGTGCGGCGGCGGCGAGATGAGGCCGACGCCGGGCGTGGAGTGCCGCGTCTTGGCGATCCACGGGTACACCTTGTGGCCGGGGAGCTGGCCGCCCTCGCCGGGCTTGGCGCCCTGCGCCATCTTGATCTGGATGTCGTCGGCGTTGGTCAGGTACTCCGACGTCACGCCGAACCGGCCGGACGCCACCTGCTTGATCGCGCTGCGGCGCAGGTCGCCGTTCTCGTCGGGGGTGAACCGCCGCGCGTCCTCGCCGCCCTCGCCGGTGTTGGACTTGCCGCCGAGCCGGTTCATCGCGATCGCGAGGGTCTCGTGCGCCTCCGCCGAGATCGACCCGTACGACATCGCGCCGGTGGAGAACCGCTTGACGATCTCCGCGACCGGCTCGACCTCCTCGATCGGCACGGCGGGCCGCTCGCCCTCCTTGAGCCGGAACAGCCCGCGCAGCGTCATCAGCCGCTCGGCCTGCGCGTCCACGCCGGCGGTGTACTCCTTGAAGATCTCGTAGCGGCGGGTGCGGGTGGCGTGCTGGAGCTTGAACACCGTGTCCGGGTCGAACAGGTGCGGCTCGCCCTCGCGGCGCCACTGGTACTCGCCGCCGACCTCCAGGGTGCGGTGCGCCGCCTCGTTCCCGCCCGGCGGGTACGCGCGGCGGTGCCGCTCGGCGACCTCGCGGGCGAGCACGTCGAAGCCGACGCCGCCGAGCCGGGACGTGGTGCCGGTGAAGCAGCGGGCGACGACGCCCGCGCCGAGGCCGATCGCCTCGAAGATCTGCGCGCCGGTGTAGGACGCGACCGTGGACACGCCCATCTTGGACATGACCTTCAGGACGCCCTTGCCGTACGCCTTGACCAGGTTCCGGACGGCCTTCTCCTGGTCCAGGCCCTCGATCGCGCCGGTGCGGATCAGGTCCTCGACCGTCTCGATCGCCAGGTACGGGTTGATCGCCGACGCGCCGTACCCGATGAGCAGCGCCATGTGGTGGCACTCGCGGGCCTCGGCCGTCTCGACCACCAGGCCGACCCGGGTGCGGGTCTTCTCCCTGATCAGGTGGTGGTGGACGGCACCGGTCAGCATCAGCGACGGGATCGCTGCCCGCGCCGAGTCCGACCCGCGGTCCGACAGCACGATGATCCGCGAGCCGCCCGCGATCGCCCGCGACACCTCCGAGCAGATCTCCTCCAGGCGCGCCTCCAGGGCCTCGCCTCCCCCGGCCACGTCGTACAGGCCGTGGACGACGTGGGCGGCCAGATGCGGCAGCGACCCCTCGTCGTCGATGTGGATGATCTTGGAGAGCTCGTCGTTGTCGAGGATCGGGGTGGGCAGCACCAGCCGGCGGCACGAGTCCGGGCCGGGCTCCAGGAGGTTGCCCTCCGGGCCGAGCGTGGACTGGAGCGAGGTGACCAGCTCCTCGCGGATCGCGTCCAGCGGCGGGTTGGTGACCTGCGCGAACAGCTGCTTGAAGTAGTCGAACAGCAGCCGCGGGCGCTTCGACAGCACCGCGATGGGGGTGTCGGTGCCCATCGACCCGATCGGCTCGGCGCCGGTCCGCGCCATCGGCGTCAGGATGACCCGCTGCTCTTCGAGCGTGTAGCCGAACGTCTGCTGCCGCTTGACCAGCGTCTCGTGCGTCGGGATCTCCCGCTCGCGGCGGGGCAGCTCCTCGAACCGTACGAGCCCCTCGTGCAGCCACTCCCCGTAGGGGTGCTCGGCCGCCAGCTCGGCCTTGACCTCGTCGTCCTCGACGATCCGCCCGGCCTCGGTGTCGACCAGGAAGATCTTGCCGGGCTGGAGGCGGCCCTTGCGCACCACCTTGTCGGCGGGGATGTCGAGCACGCCCGCCTCGCTGGCGAGCACGACCAGGCCCTCGTCGGTCACCCAGTAGCGGCCGGGGCGCAGCCCGTTGCGGTCCAGGACCGCGCCGACGACCGTGCCGTCGGTGAAGCTGACGCTCGCCGGGCCGTCCCACGCCTCCATCAGGGTGGAGTGGAACTCGTAGAACGCGCGGCGCTCGGCGTCCATCTCGGCGTGGTTCTCCCACGCCTCGGGGATCATCATCAGCACCGCGTGCGGCAGCGACCGGCCGCCGAGGTGCAGCAGCTCCAGGCACTCGTCGAACGAGGCGGTGTCGCTCGCCTCGATGTCGATCACCGGGTAGATCCGGGACAGCTCGCCCGGGATCAGGTCGGACTTCAGCAGCGCCTCGCGGGCGCGCATCCAGTTCCGGTTGCCCTTGACCGTGTTGATCTCGCCGTTGTGCGCGATGAACCGGTAGGGGTGCGCCAGCTCCCACGCCGGGAAGGTGTTGGTCGAGAACCGCGAGTGCACGAGCGCGATCGCGCTGGCGAACCGGCGGTCCGACAGGTCGGGGAAGAACGGCTCCAGCTGCGGGGTGGTCAGCATCCCCTTGTAGACCAGCGTCCGGCTCGACAGGCTCGGGAAGTAGACCCGGACGTCCTGCTCGGCCCGCTCGCGCATGCAGAACACGGCGCGGTCGAGCTCCAGGCCCGTCTTGCCCGCGTGCGGCCCGCGCGCGGCGGGGGCCAGGAAGAGCTGGGCGAAGTGCGGCATGACCCGGCGGGCGGCCGGGCCGGCGAACGCCGCGTCGTACGGCAGCTCGCGCCAGCCGAGGACGGTCAGGCCCTCCTCGACGCACAGCGTCTCGACGTGCTCGACCGCGGCGGCGCGCTCCTCGGCCTCGGCGGGCAGGAACGCGATGCCCGCCGCGTAGCCGCCCGCCTCGGGCAGCGCGAAGCCGCACACCTCGCGGAAGAACGCGTCGGGGATCTGGACGAGGATGCCGACGCCGTCCCCGTCGTCGGGCTCCGCGCCGACGGCCCCGCGGTGGTCCAGGTTCCGCAGGACGGTCAGGGCGTTCTGGACGATGTCGTGGCTCTTGCGTCCGTGCAGGTCAGCGACCATGCCGACGCCGCACGCGTCGTGCTCGTCAGCCGGGTCGTAGAGCCCCTGGGAAACGGGGCGGCCCGGTGTGAGGGCAGCAGCAGCCATCAACCCTCCCGTCGTCTTCGTGTCACTGCTTCGATGTCAGTGCAGTCCGGGACGACGTTGGCCCTGCTGCGGTGTGATGACATTACATCACTGCCGGGATCATGCCCGACTGGACCGGATCGCGAAACTTCCGACCGCCGATCCGCCGTAGGTCACCGCTGAGTGGTTTAGACCAGGATAGCTGGCTTCATCCGGGCGAAAACGCGCTGACCTCGGTGATCATCGTCACCGGGAAGGGATGTTTACGGTGTGAAACCGGAAACAAGAGCGATACGCGAGGCAACCCTCGGCGGCTGGAACCGGCCGTCTCCAGTCGGCGCCGCCCGTCAGGACGGCCCGTCCCCCCGGTCAAGATCCGGGCCACCGCCTCCCCGCGGACCGGTCAGCGGCGGTGGATCACGGCCGGCCGTTCAGGAGCCGCCGGACGTACGGGCCGCGCGGCCGAGCACCGAGGGGGCCTTGCCGCCCTCGATCAGCAGGGACAGCAGCGTCTCGTCGCGCTCGTCGCCCTTGCCGTCCAGGCGCTGCGCCCACGCGACGACCGCGTAGTGGCCCATCGCGAGGCCCCGCGCCATCCCGTACCCCTGCCCGAACCGGTCCACCTGCGCGGACCCGGCGGGCAGCGGCAGGACGAAGCCCGCGCCGCGGCCGTCCCCGATGGCCTGGACGACCCGGTCGGAGTCGGGCGCGGACGCCAGGTTGAACACCGTCACCGACACCGCGTAGCCCCGCCGGGTGTCGGCGTACGTGGCGCGTCCGGCCTGCGTGCAGCGGCCCTGCCGCAGCGCGCCCGCGGTCGCCGCGCCCCAGACGGCGGCGGCGCAGTCGCGGTCGAGCCGCTTGGCCCGCAGCGCCGGGCGCGCCCGGCCGTCCGGCGTCGTGATCGTCCTGGCCTCGGCGGGGAACAGCTCGTGCTCGGTCAGCGGGGCCCCGTCGCTCGTCCGCGCCGCGATCGTCCGGTACGCCTGCGTGGACGGGGAACTGGAGTACGAGTCGGGCGACGGGCCGGTCGCCGCGGCGCGCCCCATCGGCGGCAGCGCCGCCCTCGGCGCGTGCGCGGCCCCGCCGCCCCCACCGGACCCGGTGACCAGCACCAGGACGAGCACCCCGACCAGAACGACGCCGAGCGCCCCGGCCGCGCCGAAGTACACCCGCGGCCCCAGCCCGCCGAGCAAGCCGCCCGACGGCCCCCCGCGCTTCGCACCCCGCCGAGCGGTCCTGGCCGGCGGCGGCGACGGTGACGGCGGCCCGGCCTGCGCCGAGGATTCCCCGTAGTCAGCCTCTCCCTGGTACCCCTGATCCTGCTGGTAGCCGAGGTCGTGCTGGTACTCAGGCTCCTGCTGATACCCCGGGTCGTACGGATACTCCTGGGCCTGCTGGTACTGCTGGTAGGCCGGATCCTCGGCGTACGCCGGGTAGGCCGGGTCCTCGTAGGCGGGCTCCTGAGGGGCCTCGTACGGGACGTCCCGGCTCGGGCGGCGGCGGTTCTCGGGGCACGGCCCTTGGGCCGTTTGGCACGGTCCTTCGGGGCCCGTTCCTTCGGGGCACGGCCCTTGCCGCCGCGCCCACCGCGACCGCCGCGCGAGGGCGGGGGCTGGGCCGGGGACTCGTCCGGGTAGGGCGGCTGCGGCCGGGCGGCGTCCTCGTCACGCGCGGGCGGACGCCCGGCGGCGTCGCCGCGGCCCGGACGGGGCGCGGACGGCGGCGTGCGGCGGGGGCCTCCGGCGCGGCGCGGCGCTCCCCTGCGCGGGGCGGGCTGCCGCCCTCCCCCGCGGGTCACCGGTCCGCGCCTGGGGCCGCCTCGGCGGCCGGGCTCATCGTGCTCCACGACCGCGCAGACTACTGCCTGCCGGCCGTGCGCGCGGCGCCGCGCCGCGCCCCGGACGCCGGGACGGCGCGCCCGCCGGTCACCCGAACCGCCCGTACACGAAGTCGGCGGGCCGCTCGATCGCGAGGCTGGCCTCGATCAGGTCGTTCAGCGACCGGGGCTGCGCGCCGCCCGCCCGCTGCACCCAGGAGACCACCGCGTAGTGCCCGTAGGTCTTGGCGTACGCGGCGCTGAACCCGGAGCCGAACGAGGGCGCGCCCGGAGCCTTCAGCGGCAGCACGAACCCGGCCCCGGTGGCGCGGTCGAGGTCGCGCAGGATCTGCTGGACGCCCTCCTGGCTCTCCAGGTTGATCATCATGAACTGCCCGGCGAACTGCTTGTCGGAGCTGAGGTACGCGCCGCGGGCGATCTGCGTGCAGCCGTGTTTGGCGAGGTCGGCCTGGAGCCGCGGGCCCCACGTGACCGCCTTGCAGTCGGCGGAGACCTGCGACCCGGCGAGCGTGAACGAGAACCTGCCGGACTTGACGCTCTTGGCGTCGCCGCCGAAGACCTCGCCCTCGGTGAACGGCCGCTTGTCGGCGGCCCGGCGGGCCACCTTCGCCATGCCGTCGCCGTCGAAGTCGGGGGTGTAGGCGGTCGGCAGCACCTGCTTGCCGTTGCCGCCGTCGGCGGACTTGGAGTCGTCCCCGCCGCCGGTCAGCACCACCGCGCCGACCACGGCCGCGACGACCACGACCACGGCCGCCGCCGCGCCGTACAGCAGCTTCGGGTTGGGCCCCTTCTTCTTCCCGCCGCCGGACTCGTCCTCGGGCCAGAAGTCCCGGCCGCCCTCCGGGCGGTCCGCCTGCTGGGAACCAGTGTCACGCGCTCCGATCACAGTCCCGGAGCCTAGCGCCCCGGCCGCCCCCGGCGGGGCCAAAAGGCCGTTTCATCCGGATTCAATGCGGTCACGCCCCGTTGGTGCCGATGAGCGCGCCGACGCCGTACGTGATCGCCGCCGCGGCCGCCCCGAACGCGAACTGCCGCAGCCCGCCGAACCACCACGCCCGGGTCGTGACCCGCGACACCAGCGCCCCGGCCGCGAACAGCCCCGCCCCCGCGATCACCGCCGCCGGCCACAGGCTCGTGGCCCCCAGCAGGTACGGCAGGACGGGCAGGACGGCCCCGATCGCGAACGACAGGAACGACGACCCGGCCGCGAGCAGCGGCGACGGCAGCTCGCCCGGCGCCACCCCGAGCTCCTCGCGCGCGTGGATCTCCAGCGCGCCCTCGGGGTTGCGCGAGAGCTGCCGGGCGACCTCGGCGGCCGTCTCGGGGTCCACGCCGCGCGCCTCGTACACCTCCGCGAGCTCGCGCTCCTCGGCGCGGGGATGGCGCGCCAGCTCCAGGCGCTCCACCTCGATCTCGGCCTCGGCCAGCTCCGACTGCGACGCGACGGAGATGTACTCCCCGCCGCCATCGAGAACGCGCCCGCCGCGAGGCCCGCGAGCCCGGCCAGCAGCACGACCTTCTGGCTCGCCTGCCCGCCCGCGATCCCGGCGATCAGCGCGAAGTTGGAGACCAGCCCGTCCATCGCGCCGAACACCGCGGGCCGCAGCCACCCGCCCGTGACGTCGCGGTGCTGGTGGTGGTGTTCGGCGGACGCCCCGTTCCCTCGGTCACTGGGAATCCCTGACGGGCTCCCCTTTGCCGTCGGCCCCGGCGGTCTCCTTCTCCTTCACCGGCTCCGGCTCCGGACCGTCCTCGGCGGCCTCGGGCTCGTCCTGGGCCTTGTCCTCGGGCTCGGGCTCATCCGCCGCCGCGGCGCTCTCCGCTTCCGCTTCCGCTTCCGGCTCGGGCTCGGGCTCGTCGTCCTTGGGATCGGCCTCGGCCTCAGGCTTCTCGTCCGTCTCCGGCTCCGTCTCCGGTGCCGGTTCCGGCTTCGGCTTCGGCTCGGCCTTCTTCCGGAGGTCCACCTTCTCCGCGCCCTCGGCCTTGGGCCCGGCCTCCGGCTCCGAGTCGGTGCCGGTCCCGGCTCCGGCGGCCGGCGCCGACGCGCCGTCGTCGGGGACCGCGGGGACGTGGCCGAGGTCCTCGGGGCCGGTGAGCCTGCGCGCCCAGAAGAGGTACGCGATGGCGCCCACGAAGACGAGGACGGCCGTCCAGTCGTTCAGGCGCATGCCGAGGACGTGGTGGGCCTCGTCGATGCGCAGCGACTCGATCCAGAACCGCCCGAGGGTGTAGGCGGCCACGTACAGCGCGAACGTGCGGCCGTGCGTGAGCTTGTAGCGCCGTCCCGCCCAGATGACGAGGATCGCGACGCCGACGCACCACAGCGACTCGTACAGGAACGTCGGGTGGTAGGTCGCGACGTCGGCGTACTCGGGGTCGCGGGCGCCGCCCGGCAGCGTCGGACGGTGCGCGTAGTCGATCTTGAGGGCCCAGAACGTGTCGAGCGGGCGCCCGTACAGCTCCTGGTTCCAGTAGTTGCCCCAGCGGCCGATGGCCTGCGCGAGGGCGATGCCGGGGGCGATCGCGTCGCCGAGCGCGGCGACCGAGACGCCGTGCCTGCGGCAGCCGATCCAGGCGCCGAGCGCGCCGAGGACGACCGCCCCCCAGATGCCGAGGCCGCCCTCCCAGATCTTCAGCGCCTTCACCGGCTCGCCGCCGTCGCCGAAGTAGAGCTGGTAGTCGGTGACCACGTGGTACAGGCGCCCGCCGACCAGGCCGAACGGCACCGCCCAGACGGCGACGTCGATGATCACACCGGGCGCGCCGCCCTTGGCCGCCCAGCGCCGCTCGCCCAGCCAGACGGCGACGACGATGCCGATGATGATCATGATGGCGTAGGCGCGGACCGGGATCGGCCCGAGATGCCAGACGCCCTGTGAGGGACTCGGGATGAAGGCGAGCGGCTGCATGAGCGTTGACGTTACCGCCTCCGGCGGGCGAGGGCCGCACGTCCGCGATCAGGACGCGCGATCGTCTCCCGGCGGTCGCCCCGGGGCGCGCCCGTCACCGCGACGGCGACGCCGACCCGCCGGGCGCGGGAGCGTTCCTCCCGGCGTCCTGGACGGCCTTGCGGAGCGCGTCCGGCGAGGCCAGCGCCTCGTCGGCGATCTTCGCGCCGTTCAGCGCGAGGTGGGGGGTGCCGGTCACGCCGGCCTGCTGGGCGTGCGCCCCGGCCCGGTCGACCGCCGCGAGCCTCTGGCCGCCGTTCACGCACCGGGCGAACGGGTCGCCGGCGATCCCGGCCTTCCCCGCCCACTCGATCAGGTCGGCGTTGGAGAAGCCCTTGTCGCCCTCGGGCGGCTGGTGGCCGTAGATCCTGTCGTGGTACTGGACCCACCGGTCGGCGGGCGCGCACTCGGCGGCGTTGGCGGCGCGCCGGGAGTTGGACTTCAGCGGCTCCTGCCGGAAGAGCTGGAACGGCCGGTAGACGACCTTGGCCTTGCCCTGCGCGGCCAGCTCCTTGATCGTGGCGCCCAGGGTGTCCTCCAGGTGCCTGCACGCGGGGCACTGGAAGTCCTCGTACACCTCCAGCACCGGCGCGGTGACGCCCGCGGCGGCCATCGCCACCGAGCCGTCCGGCTGCCGGGCCGTCGGCGCCAGCGCCCCGCCGTAGGACGGGCCGGGGTCGTCGTCGCCCTGCCGCACGACCACCGTGACGACCACCACGGCGACGGCCGCCGCGGCCACGGCGCCGAGGACCACCAGCAGCAGCCGCTGCTTGCGCCGCCGCGCGGCGTCCGCCGCCCTCCGCTCCGCGAGCCGGTCCCGTGCGGAACGCTCTCTCCCGGCGTTGCTCATCGATCCCCCGATCGGCCTTGCCCCGCTGTTGTCGCAGGTAAGAGCGTAGTGGGGGGACCGTCCGGCGGCGGGTGGGCCGCGCCGTCGCGACGCCGAACCGGGCCGCCGTCCGCGGAACGGACGGCGACCCGGCGAACGAACTCGGCGGCCCGGAAAGGCGGCTCGGGCCGGACGGACGGGACGGGACGGACCGCGTCGGCGCGGCGTCCGTCCGTACGACCGGTCGGTTACTTGCCGGAGGCGGCGGTGACGGCGGCCTCCAGGGCCTTCGGGTTCATGATCTGGCTCTGGAGGTCGAGCTGCTTGCCGTCCAGGAAGACCGTCGGGGTGCCCTCGACCTTGCGGTCCTGGAGGGCGTACTTGGTCATCGCGTCGACCTGGGGCTTCTTCTGCATGTCGGTGACGCACTTCTCGAAGCCGGGGTCGGTGACGCCGACGTCCTTGCCCCACTTGGCGAGGTCCTTGGGCGCGAAGCCCTTCGAGCCCTCCTCCGGCTGGAACTTGAAGAGCGCGTCGTGGTAGGAGACCCACTTGTCGGCGGGCACGCAGAGCGCCGCGGCGGCCGACCGCAGCGAGTTGGTCTTCACGGGGTCGCGCTGCTGCCCGAACAGGTGGAACGGGCGGTAGACGACCTTGGCCTTGCCCTCCAGGGCGAGCTGCTGGACGGTCTTGCCGGTGGTCTCCTCCATCTGCTTGCAGATGGGGCACTGGAAGTCCTCGAAGATCTCCAGCACCGGCTTGGTCACGCCCTGCTTCGCCATCACGACCGACCCGTCGGCCTCGCGGGTGACCGGGGCGAGCTGCCCGGTGTGCGCCGAGGCGGTCTGGCCGCCCTTGTCCTCGCGGTTGAGGACCAGGACCGCGGCGACGACCACGACCGCCACCGCCACGACCGCGCCGAGCACGATGGCGAGCAGCCGCCGCTGCTTGTCCCGCGCCGCCTGCCGCTTGCG
Source organism: Actinomadura sp. J1-007 (assembly GCF_009793335.1). Taxonomy (GTDB): domain Bacteria; phylum Actinomycetota; class Actinomycetes; order Streptosporangiales; family Streptosporangiaceae; genus Spirillospora; species Spirillospora yumaensis. The sequence continues at coordinate 122,916 of NZ_WING01000001.1, forward strand.
CTCGGCGGCCAGGCGTTCCCTCGCGGAGCGCTCCCGTGCGGCCTTGCTCATTGGATCTCCTATGCGTGGGGGGCCTCCACGCCGACGCGGCGCGGCCCGTTCCGGCGGGGTTTCCAGGAGGCTAGTCGACCTGGCCGATCCGGCGGAACTCGTCGAGCAGAACGAGGACGAACAGCAGGATAGTGATGCCGTGCACCCCGGTGCACCACAGGCAGACCTTGTGCAGCAGCGCCAGCTCCACCGTGACCAGGTAGACCACGAACAGCACGCCGACCGACGCGCTCGCGATCCGGCTCCAGCGCAGCAGGGGGTGCTCGGCGCGGAGGGCCCAGGGGGTGATCAGCACGGCGAACGCGACGAAGAACAGCAGCCCGAGCAGCGGCAGCGGGACCCCGGCGAGCTCGGAGTACTTGCTGGTCGTCACCGCGTGGCAGTCGACGGTGCTGCTGGCCGAGCAGACCAGGTTCACGTCGCTGTCGTAGTGCGTGATCGTGAGGTAGACCGAGATCCCGAGCCCGGCGAGCGTGAGCAGCCAGGCCGGGGCGAGGAACCAGAGCGGCCGGGCCGGGCCGGGGGCCGCCGCGCCGGCGTCCCGCGCCGTCGTCTCTTGCGTCATCGTGATCCTTCCGGGCCGGCACCCTGCGCTGGCGAACACTCACCCTACGGGAGAGCGGCCCCGCCACAAGCACGAACGGGGCGGCGGTGCCGGCGAGTTCCCGGCGGGCGCGCGAAGCGCCCGTGGAAGGTCGACGAAAGTCGTTCCACGGGCGCCCAACGTTTCGCGTCGCCGCAGGTCCTCAGGCGTTCCCGCGGACTCCGGCGGCCAGCTCGGCGGTCAGCTCGCGGACCCCGGCGAGGCCCGCCCGCGGGTCGGGGGCGTCGAGCAGGCGGCGGATGAACGCCGAGCCGACGATCACCCCGTCCGCGAACCCGGCGACCTCGGCGGCCTGCGCGCCGTTGCCGACGCCGAGGCCGAGGCCGACCGGCAGCGTCGAGCCGTTCTTGGCGAGGACGGTGCGGGTGCGCTCGACCAGGCGCGGCGCGCCGGTGTCGACGGCGGCGCGGGCGCCGGTCACGCCCATCAGGGACGCGGCGTACACAAAGCCCCGGCACGCCTCGGTGATCGTGGCGATGCGCTCGTCGGTGGAGCTGAGCGCGACCAGGAACACCCGGTCGAGGTCGTGCGCGTCGGCGGCCTCCAGCCACGGCCCGGCCTCCTCGGGCGTGAGGTCGGGCGTGATCAGCCCGGCCCCACCCGCCGACGCCAGGTCGCGGGCGAACGCGTCGACGCCGTAGTGGTCGACCGGGTTCCAGTAGGTCATCACCAGGGTCGGGACACCGGTCGCGGCGACCGCCTCGACGGTGCGGAACACGTCGGCGACGCGGATCCCGCCGACGAGCGCCTGGTGGACGGCGTCCTGGATGGTCGGGCCGTCCATCATCGGGTCGGTGTAGGGCAGGCCGATCTCGATGACGTCGCAGCCGCCGTCGACCATCGCCTTGGCGGCCTCGACGGCGCCGTCGTAGGTCGGGAACCCGGCGGGCAGGTAGCCGACCAGCGCGGCGCGGTCCTCGGACCTCGCCCTGTCGTACGCGGCGCGGACGCCGTCGCGGCCGTTCACTCGGCCCCTCCCTCGGGCATCAGGCCGAAGTAGTCGGCGGCCGTGTGCATGTCCTTGTCGCCGCGGCCCGACAGGCACACCACGATCGTCGCGTCCGGGCCGAGCTCCTCGCCGACCTTGATCGCGCCGGCCAGCGCGTGCGCGGACTCGATCGCCGGGATGATGCCCTCGGTGCGGCACAGCAGCGAGAACGCCGCCATCGCCTCGGCGTCGGTGATCGGCCGGTACGCGGCGCGGCCGGAGTCGTGCAGCCAGGAGTGCTCGGGGCCGACGCCGGGGTAGTCGAGCCCGGCGGAGATCGAGTGGGACTCGATGGTCTGGCCGTCCTCGTCCTGGAGCAGGTAGGTGCGCATGCCGTGGATGACGCCGACCGAGCCGCCGGAGATCGTGGCGGCGTGCCGTCCGGTCTCGACGCCGTCGCCCGCCGCCTCGAAGCCGTACAGCGCGACGGTCTCGTCGGGGATGAACGCGTGGAAGGCGCCCATGGAGTTGGACCCGCCGCCGACGCAGGCGACCACGGCGTCGGGCAGGCGGCCGGTCAGCTCCAGCACCTGCGCGCGGGCCTCGACGCCGATCACGCGCTGGAGGTCGCGGACCATCATCGGGAACGGGTGCGGGCCCATCGTGGAGCCGACGCAGTAGTGGGTGTGGTCGACGGTGGCGACCCAGTCGCGGAACGCCTCGTTGCAGGCGTCCTTGAGGGTGCGGCTGCCGGTGCGCACCGGGACCACCTCGGCGCCGAGCATCCGCATCCGGGCGACGTTGAGGGCCTGCCGCTCGGTGTCGACCTCGCCCATGAACACCGTGCACTCCAGGCCGAGGAGGGCGGCGGCGGTGGCGGTGGCGACGCCGTGCTGGCCGGCGCCGGTCTCGGCGATCACGCGCCGCTTGCCCATCCGGCGGGTCAGCAGCGCCTGGCCGAGCACGTTGTTGATCTTGTGCGAGCCGGTGTGGTTGAGGTCCTCCCGCTTGAGGAGGATCCGGGCGCCCCCGGCGTGCTCGCCGAAGCGCCGGGCCTCGGTCAGCAGGCTCGGGCGCCCGGCGTAGCCGGCGAGCAGGTCGTTCAGCTCCGCGGTGAACGCGGGGTCGCGCATGGCGGAGGCGAACTCGGTCTCGAGCTCGTCGAGGGCGGCCATGAGGGCCTCGGGGGCGAACCGCCCCCCGTAGAGGCCGTAGTGGCCGCTGGAATCGGGCACGGCGGCGCTGGCACCGCGCGCGGCGTCGATGGTCATCTGGAGATCGTCCTGTCGTGCGAGAAGGGCCCGTCGGTCAGCGAGACGTCAGACGGGCGCACCATCGTTCGCGCAGCGGCTCGGGTTGCATGGCCGTACCCTACCGCCCGTCAGCCGCTCTGGCGGAGCGCCGGGTGCGCGCCCGCGGCGACGAGGTCGGCGACGGCGGCGCGCGGGTCGCGGCCGATGACCAGGCTCTCGCCGACCAGCACCGCGTCGGCGCCGCTGGAGGCGTAGGCGAGCAGGTCGTGCGGGCCGCGGACGCCGGACTCGGCGACCTTGACGACGTCCTTGGGGATGAGGGGCGCGACGCGCTTGAACACGTCGCGGTCGACCTTGAGGGTGCGCAGGTCGCGGGCGTTGACGCCGATCACCTTGGCGCCGGCGTCGACGGCGCGGGCGGCCTCGTCCTCGGAGTGCACCTCGACGAGCGGGAGCAGGCCGATCGACTCGGCCCGCTCGACCAGCGAGACCAGGGCGTCCTGCTCCAGCGCGGCGACGATCAGCAGCGCCACGTCGGCGCCGTAGGCGCGCGCCTCCCAGAGCTGGTAGGAGGTGACGATGAAGTCCTTGCGCAGGACGGCGACGTCGACGTTGGCGCGGACGGCGGCGAGGTCGTCGAGGCTGCCGCCGAAGCGGCGCCGCTCGGTGAGCACGCTGATCACCTTGGCGCCGCCGGCCTCGTAGTCGCGGGCGAGCGCCGCCGGGTCGGCGATCGCGGCGAGCGCCCCCTTGGACGGGCTGCTGCGCTTGACCTCGGCGATGACCGACACGCCCTGGCCGCGCAGGGCCGCGAGCGCGTCGCGCGCGGGCGGGGCCGCCGCGGCCTTGTCCTTGAGTGCCTCCAGCGGCACCTCGCGCTGCCGGTCGGCGAGATCGGCCCGGACGCCGTCGATGATCTCGTCGAGCACGTTCGGGCTTCGCTCGCTCACGCCTGGGCCCCCTATGGTCCGGTCGATCCGTGCACCGATGGTAGCCGCACCCTCCGACGCTCCCCGCACCCGGGAGGGGGGTCGGGAGCGGACAAACGGCCTTATGGAGCAAGAACGTGGGCAAACGGCAAATTCCGGACGATCCAGAACGCGGCGATGACCGCCACGAGCCCGTACACCGGCCGGGGCCGCAGCAGGACGCTGTGCATCGCGGCACCGCGCGCGCTCAGCACGGCCCAGCGCGCCCACAGGTACACCGCGAACGGGATCAGCAGGAACAGCAGCGGGTTGGAGCCGAACGCGGCCCCGACATCGCCGTGCGCGAGGTCGTTCACCATGCGCAGCCCGCCGCATCCGGGGCAGTAGAGCCCGGTCATGAACAGGAAGGGGCAGGTCGGGTAGTGGCCCTTCTCGTGCGGGTCGAGGAACGCGACCAGCAGCGTGCCCGCCGCGACGCCGCCCAGCACCCCGTACGGCGCGTACCGCCCCAGCCGCGGGACGACCCGCGCCGCGCCCACCCGCGAACCAGCCACGTCCCCACCCTAATCCCCGGGCCACGTCTCCCTGGCCTGGCGGGCGGAGGGCTCAGGCGTCGAGGACATAGCCGACGCCGCGGACCGTCCTGATCGGGCTGCCCTCGCCCAGCTTCGCCCTGAGCTGGGCCACGTGGACGTCGACCGTGCGGCTGCCCGCGCCCGCGCCGGGGCCCCAGGCGGCGTCGAGGAGCTGCTCGCGGGTGAACACCCGGCCGGGGTTGCCGATCAGGAACCGCAGCAGGTCGAACTCGGTGACCGTGAGCGGAACGCTCCGCTCCTCCACCCAGACGGTGCGGGCGGCCGGGTCGACCGTGACGGGCCCGGCGCGCAGCAGGCCCGGCACGTCGGGCCCGCCGCCCCGGCGCAGGGCCTCGGCGACCGCGCCGACCAGCACGCGCGGGCCGAACGGGCGGACGACCCGGTGGCCGCCGAGCACGCGCGCCACGGCCGGGTCGACCGGGCCGACGACGGCGATCACCGGCGCCGGGCGGGCGGCGTCGCAGGCGCGCCGGTAGAGGTCGGCGGGCAGCGCGGACGTGGACAGGTCCAGCACGACCGCGTCGGGACGGATCCGCTCGGCCGCGGCCGGGGCGTTGGACGGCTCGGGCTCGATCTCGACCTCGAACCCCTCCCGGGCGAGGTAGCGGCGCTCCAGCTCGGCGACGGCGGGCTCGTGCTCGGCCACCAGGACCAGGCCGCCTCCGTCGGCGCTCATGGCCGGCGTTCGCGGGACGCGCGCGCCTCCGCCGCCGCGCCGGGCTCCGCGGAGTCCGGCGCGGGTTCGGGCGATGGCTCGGGGCCGGGCGCCGGGCCGGTTTCGGGGGTCGGCGCGTCGGTCGGGTCCTCGCCGCGGTCGAGCGACTTCCACAGGCTGGACGGGTCGTCGTCCTCGACCGCCGGGGCCGCGCCCGCCGCCGTGCCCGCGGCGGCGCCCCGCGTCCGGGCGGCGGGGGCCTGGCGCTCGTACCGGGCGGACATCCCGGGCCAGCGCGCGCCCCGCGCGAACGTGACGAGGCCGCCCGCGGCGAGCAGCACTCCCCCGGCGGCCGACACCAGCCACCACTGGTTGACGCTGACGGCCGGATGCGCGCCGAGCTTGAGCAGGGCGCTCTTCTCGCCCGCGACGTCGAGCACGTGGCCGCGGCCGGTCGCGGTCACCGACGCGTAGACGATCGCGGCGCCGAACGCCGCGATGAGCGCGCCGACGAGCGAGCGGGTGCGCCCGCGCGTGGCGAACAGCGCGGCGAGCCCGGCGAGCCCGGCCCAGCCGAGGGCGCTCGCGGCGCCGCCGAGATCGCGGCCGGTCAGGTCGAGCGCGAACGGCGTGATGGCGTCGCGGGCCTTGACCCCGGCCCAGGGGCGCCCGGCCGACAGCAGCGCGAGGCCGGCGCCGGCGGCGCAGAGCAGCGCGGTCAGGCCGCGCTCACGCCCGGGGGACGCCACGGGTCATGCACCGTCGGCGGAGGCGGGCCGTTCCCCGGTCACGGCGTCCAGCACGTCGGCGTCCCAGCAGGTGCGGTCGCCGGTGTGGCAGGCCGCGCCGACCTGGTCGACCTTCACGAGGATCGCGTCGGCGTCGCAGTCGAGCGCGACGGACTTGACCCATTGCTGGTGGCCGGACGTCTCGCCCTTCACCCAGTACTCGCGGCGGCTGCGGGACCAGTAGGTGCAGCGGCCGGTGGTGAGGGTGCGGTGCAGCGCCTCGTCGTCCATCCAGCCGAGCATGAGCACCTCGCCGGTGTCGTACTGCTGGGCGATGGCGGGCACGAGGCCGTCGGCGTCGCGCTTGAGACGGTCGGCGATCTTGGGGTCCAGATTGGACGGGCGAGCGGACATGGGTTCCATTGTGCCGGGTCGCGCGCGGTGGGCCGACACCGGTTTTCACCTGGGGGCCAACGAAAGGGCCCGCCTTCCCCGGAGAGGGAGGCGGGCCCAGACGTACGACTACGGGTGTTACAGGGGGACGACCTGGTCGGCCTGCGGTCCCCGGTTACCCTGCGTCACCTCGAACTGGACGCGCTGGTTCTCGTCCAGAGTGCGGTACCCGGAGGCCTGGATTGCCGAGTAGTGCACGAAGACGTCCGGTCCGCCGCCGTCCACGGCGATGAATCCGAAGCCCTTCTCGGCGTTGAACCACTTCACGGTGCCCTGCTGGGGCATGTCTTTCTCCTTGCGGCAAAACATGGGCCCACACCTCGCGGGCCCAGCGCGGTCGCTGCGGAACGCCCTCGCCCCCCGTACGGTCCCGGAAAAGCCAAAACGCCCGCTGCCATCAGTCCGCGGGCGTCTGGACAAACGATCGAGAACCACGACTGCAACCGACGGCCCCACCGTATCACCGGTTCCGCGTAAAGCGGAGGAACCGCAAGCCCGATGATTCACCTCTCGGCGAACCCCGCCGTTACCAGGCTGTTAAAGGCTCCAACCGGTCTCGGTCAGGGTCTTGACAGAGTCCGTGGGCCCCGTCACGCGGACGCGCGCGACGTCCGTCCGGCCGAGCGACCACAGGACGAGTTCGCCTACGGGGCCGTGGACCCGCACGGGCCCGCGGGTCTCGCGCGGCCCGCCGCGCCGGGCGCCGGAGACGCGCGCGCCCCGTCCGTCCGGACGGACGAGAGTCACGTCGATTGGCACTTTCTTTAGGACAAACCGGGCAATTTTTATCCGTCGCCACAGCAGTTCCTCAAGCGGCGGCGGCAGGTTCCTGGGCTCCCAGTCCGCACGCGCGCGCCGGACGTCCTCATGGTGAACAAAGAACTCAACCGTGTTGGTGTTTTTGTCCACGACCGTAACCGCGTAGGGGAGAACTTCGGAGGTCCCTGGCGAATCCGTTCGACCAGCCTCCCGAACGGCACGGAGCGGGCCGCCCGCCGCCGGACGCGCTCGGTGTAGAAGGCGAGCGGCGGCAGCAGGATGCCGGGGGCGGCGTCGGGGCGCGTCTCCCGGACGACGAGGTGCGCGGCGAGGTCCGCGGCCGTCCAGCCCGCGCACTTGGTGGGGGCGTCCGGCCCGGCGAGGTCGAGGGCGTCGCAGAGCAGCAGGCGTTCGTCCCGGGCGGGGTTGGCGGACCCGCCGCCGTGCCGGGCGGCCCGACCGGCTCCGGCCCGGCCGGCCTCCGCACCGGCGGTTCCGGGCGCGTCCCGGGCGGTTCCGGGGGCGTCCGGCGCCTCGCCTGGCTCAGGCGTGCTCATGGGGCGATCGTAAGCGGTGGACCACGGGACGGGAATATCCGCCCGATCCGGATGGTAGGCATAGCGAGCCCACATACCCCTGCGATCCGGTGCGTAGCCCCGCGATCCGGACCCGCCAGGGGTGCCGCCCCCGGGCCGTCCGAGATCGAGGAGTTCGCCGTGCCACCAGGGTCCAGACGTGTGAGCCCGCATGTCCTGCGGGAGGGGATGGGCGTGCTGTGGGTCGCCGTCAAGGCCGAGCCGCGGGTGTTCGCGGTCTCGGTCCTCGCGAGCGCGCTGTACGCCGCGATGACCGTCGCCACCGCGCAGGTGCTGGGCTGGGTGACCGAGCACGTGATGCTCCCGGCGTTCCGGTCGGGGCACACGACCGCGGGCGCGCTCTCCGGCGCGGCGGCGGCGATCGTCGGCGTGGCGCTGTTCAAGGCGCTCGGCGTCGCGGGCCGCCGGTACTACGCGGGGCTGATGCAGTACCGGATGCAGGCCAGGTACCGGCGCGAGGTGACCCGGCAGTACCTGCGGCTGCCGCTCGCCTGGCACCACCGGCACCCGACCGGGCAGCTGCTGTCCAACGCCAACGCCGACGTGGAGGCGGCCTGGGCGCCGATCGCGCCGCTGCCGATGGCGGTCGGCGTGGTGTTCATGCTGCTGATCGCGGCGGTGTCGATCGTGGCCACGGACGCCGCGGTGGCGGTCGTCGGGTTCCTGGTCTTCCCGGCGATCGCGCTGCTGAACGTCGTCTACCAGCGCAGGCTGTCGCCGGTCGCGACCCGCGCGCAGCAGTTGCGCGCCGAGGTCAGCGAGGTCGCGCACGAGAGCTTCGAGGGCGGCCTGGTCGTCAAGACGCTCGGCCGGGAGGGCTCGGAGACCGAGCGGTTCGCGGCGGGCGCGGAGGCGCTGCGCGACGCGAACGTGGCGGTCGGCCGGGTCCGCGGCCTGTTCGACCCGATCCTGGAGGCGCTGCCGAACCTCGGCGTCCTCGCCGTCCTGCTGATCGGGTCGGTGCGGCTGGAGTCGGGCGCGATGAACGCCGGGGACCTGGTGCACGTGGCGTACCTGTTCACGCTGCTGGCCTGGCCGATCCGCGCGCTCGGCTGGGTGCTGGCCGAGGTGCCGCGCAGCGTCGTCGGCTGGACGCGGGTGCGCGGCGTCCTGGACGCCGGGGGTTCGCTGCCGTTCGGGACGGACGGGCTCGACGCCGGGCGGGCCGCGGCGCTGGAGGTCAGCGGGGTCCGCTTCGGCTACGAGGCGCCCGGCGGCGACGAGGGCGCCGGGCGGGACGTCCTGCGGGACGTGTCGTTCGGCGCCTCGCCCGGCCGTACGGTCGCGCTCGTCGGGCCGACCGGGTCGGGCAAGTCGACGCTCACCTCGCTGCTGGTCCGGCTCGTGGACCCGGCGGTCGGGACGGTGCTGCTGGACGGCGTGGACGTGCGCGACGTCCGGCGGGGCGGGGTGGCGGAGGCGGCGGCGCTCGTCCCGCAGCAGACGTTCCTGTTCGACGACACGGTGCGGGGCAACGTCACGCTCGGGCTGGAGCTCCCGGACGAGCGGGTCTGGGAGGCGCTGCGGCTCGCGCAGGCCGACGGGTTCGTGGCGGCGCTCCCCGGCGGGCTCGACACCAAGGTCGGCGAACGGGGCGCGACGCTGTCGGGCGGCCAGCGGCAGCGGCTCGCGCTGGCCCGCGCGCTGGTCCGGCGGCCGCGGCTGCTCGTCCTGGACGACGCGACGTCCAGTGTGGACCCGCAGGTGGAGGCGCGGATCCTGCGCTCCCTGCGGGAGGCGCAGGCGGCCGAGGGCGGCGGCGGCGCGACCGTGATCGTCGTCGCGTACCGCAAGGCCACGATCGCCCTCGCCGACGAGGTCGTCTACCTGGAGCACGGCACGGTCGCCGACCGCGGCGCCCACGCCGAGCTGCTGGAACGGTCCCCGGGCTACCGCGACCTCGTCAACGCCTACGAGCGCGCCGAGGCCGAGAGGGACGGGGCGGACGGCGCGGGCGCCGTGGAAGAGGCCGTGGAGGCCGTCGAAGGCGGGGAGGGAGCGTTCCGATGACCGCACTCAGCGACATCTCCGTCCGGGAGGGCGCGATCAGCACGCTGCGGCGCGGGCTCAGGCTGAGCCCGGAGTTCCGGGCGGGGCTGGCCGGGACGCTGCTGCTGGCGCTGGTCGCGACGGCGGGGCGGATCGTCGTCCCGATCGCCGTGCAGCAGACGATCGACAAGGGGCTCGGGGACGCCGGCTCGCCCGACGTCGGGTTCGTCCGCACGGCGGTGCTGCTGTGCGCGGTGGCGGTGCTGCTCACCGCGCTCAGCGCGTACGCGATGAACGTGCGCCTCTACAAGACCAGCGAGGGCGGCCTCGCCGCGCTGCGGATCAGGGCGTTCCGGCACGTGCACGACCTGTCGATGCTCACCCAGAGCGGCGAGCGGCGCGGCGCGCTCGTGTCGCGGGTGACGGGCGACGTGGACCAGATCAGCCAGTTCATGCAGTTCGGCGGGCTGATGTTCATCGTGTCGCTCGGGCAGCTCGTGGTCGCCAGCGTGCTGATGCTCGTCTACTCGTGGCCGCTCGCGCTGCTGGTGTGGGCGGCGTTCCTGCCGCTGACGTTCGCGCTGCGGCGGTTCCAGCGGCTGGTCTCCGCCGCGTACACGCGGGTGCGCGAGCGGATGGGCGACCTGCTGTCCGCGGTGAGCGAGTCGGTCGTCGGCGCATCGGTGATCCGGGCGTACGGCTCGGAGGAGCGGACGGCGCGGAAGGTCGACGCGACCGTGGACGAGCACCGCAGGGCGCAGACGCGGGCGCAGGCGCTCGTCGCGATGACGTTCCCGGCGAGCGAGATCGTCGCCGCGGTCGCGACGGCGGCCGTCGTCGTCGCGGGCACGCTGCTGGGCGTCGGCGGGCACCTGACCGCGGGCGAGCTGGTGGCGTTCCTGTTCCTGGTGACGCTGTTCGTCAGCCCGATGCAGACGGCGACCGAGGTGCTGAACGAGGCGCAGAACGCCATCGCCGGGTGGCGGCGGGTGCTCGGCGTCCTGGACACCGTCCCGGACGTGGCCGATCCGGGCGACGGCGGCGAGACGCTGCCGCGCGGGCCGATCGAGGTGCGGTTCGAGCACGTCGGGTTCGCCTATCCGGAGGGGCCGCCCGTCCTGCACGACGTGAACGTGGAGATCGCGCCGCGCACGCGGGTGGCGGTCGTCGGGCAGACCGGCTCGGGCAAGACGACGTTCGCCAAGCTGCTGACGCGGCTCATGGACCCGGCGTCCGGCCGGGTGCTGGTCGACGGCGTGCCGCTGGACCGGGTGCGGTTCTCGTCCCTGCGGGAGCGGATCGTGATGGTGCCGCAGGACGGGTTCCTGTTCGACGCGACGCTGGCGGACAACGTCCGTTACGGCAGGCCGGGCGCGACCGACGAGGAGCTCTCGCGGGCGATGGCCGAGCTCGGCCTCGCCGACTGGCTGGAGGGCCTGCCGCTCGGCCTCGCGACGCCGGTGGGGCAGCGCGGGGAGTCGCTGTCGGCGGGCGAGCGGCAGCTCGTCGCGCTCGCCCGCGCCTACGTCGCCGACCCGGACCTGCTCGTCCTGGACGAGGCGACGTCGGCGGTGGACCCGGCGACGGAGGTCCGCATCCAGCGCGCGCTGGACGGGGTGACGCGCGGGCGCACCGCGATCTCGATCGCGCACCGGATGTCCACGGCGGAGGCGGCGGACGAGGTGATCGTGTTCGACGCCGGGCGGATCGTCCAGCGCGGGCCGCACGCCGACCTCGCGGCCGAGCCGGGGGTGTACGCCGACCTGTACGCGTCGTGGATGGCGCAGCGCGAGATCTGAGCGGGTCCCGGGCGCCGCCCGCCCGCCGCTGCTCCGGGCGGCGGCGGGCGGCGCGGGAGAGCCGGCGGAACGGATGTGACTGCCTGGGGTAAAGCACTTGCCCGTTATCTGGTCGAGTGCGCATTCTGGCGTGGTGAGCAGCAACGAGGTCGTCATGGAATCAGCGGGCACGCTGCACGGTCAGATGCAGCGCGGACTGGGCCGGGCGGCGCGCCGCGCCGCCGAGAAGCCGGGCGCGGGCGAGTACGTGTACGACTGCGTGCGCCGTGATCCGCGCTGGGACCCCCAGTGCGAGGAGCGCGGGCTGTACTACGCGCGCCTGATGGTGGACCTGGAGTTGCCCGTCCATCCCATTGCCGAACATATGTTCGATCCAGCGGATCACACCGATCCCGACGACTGGCGGGTCGAGCTGGCGCTGGACGTCCTGGCCGAGCTGGTGCGGCTGAGCCGCCGCGAGGCCGCGTACGCGCTGCGCCGGTACGCCGAGGAGGGCGCGCACTGGCTCGACGCCCTCGACGCGCTGGTGTCGCTGGGCGACCCGTCCCTGGCGCACGGCCTGGACGGCCTGGTCGCCGAACGGTGCGACGACGCGGAGCTGGACCTGCTGCTGGCCGGGTCCGGGACCCACAATCCGGTGATCGAGACGTGGGCCGCACGCCGCCCGCGCATCGCCGACGCGCTGGAGCGCCGCCGCGGCTCGGGAGCCGCCGCGCGCCGTCCGGGCGGGGCCGCCAGGGAGCGCGCCGAACGCTCCGAGGCCGAGCTGCTGGACCTGGCCCGCCGCCGCGACGACGGCGCCGTGGCCGCGATATTCGAACTGGGCCGCAGACGCGCCCCCGGCCTCCTCGACCTCGCCGAAGAGCTCCTCCCCAGCGCCCCAGCCGGTTCGGCGGCGCGGTCACCCGCGCCCTGCGCGAGTACGGCCCGGAGGTGCTCCCGCGCGCCCGCGCGTGGGCGTCCGAGCGGGGCGGCTGTTCGGACATCGGCCTGCGCATCCTCGCCAGGCACGGCACCCGCCAGGACATCCCCCTGCTGATGAGCGAACTGCGCGAGGCGCTCGACCGGCTCGACTGGGGCGCCGCCGCCGGGCCCATCGAGGGGCTCGGACGGCTCCGCGCCGGCGAGGCCGTCCCCCTGCTGAAGACCGCGTGGACCGAGTCCACGTACGCGTACCTGCGGCCGCGCGTCCTCACCGCGCTCACCCGCACCGCCCCGCACACCGCCGAGTCCTACACCGTCGAGGGGCTGTGGGACTGCGAGGAGCGCGTCCGCCACGAGGCGGCGCAGCTCGCCCCCTCACCCAGGACACCCGGATCCGCCTGCAACGCCTCCACCACGACGAGGCCGAGGATCCCGGCGTGCGCGGCGCCGCCGCCGCACGGCTCATGACCTGACTCCCCCGGCCGCCCCGGATCTCCGTCGGCCGGCGACCGGCCCGCCCGTCGGCCCGCTCCCGCGGACCCGCTCCCGCTCGTTCGTGAACCCCTCCGGCGTACGGCGCGTACCACCCGCCGGAAACGAGCGACTCTTCCCGGGAGGACGGCCCATGGGCTCCCCGCACCACCTCACACCCGCCAGGGCGGCGCTGCTGTGCGGCGCCGCCGCCGTGACGCTCCCGCTCTCCTCCGCCTGCTCCGGCGCCGCCGCCGGGAACGGAGCGGACGGCGCGGACGGCGCGCACAGCGCCCACGGCGCGGCGGCGTCCCCCGCGACCATCGAGCAGCTCGCCGCCAGGACCGGATGCGCGCTGAGCGGCAAGCGAGGCTCGGAGGAGCTGAGGCAGGGCGCGTGCCGTACGGCCAAGGGCCGCTACACGCTCGTCAGCTTCACCACCGACAGGGGCCGGGACGCCTGGCTGGAGGAGGCCAGGCCCTGGGGCGGCTCGTACCTCGTCGGGACGCGCTGGGTCGCGGTCGGCGCCCCGCGGACGCTGGAGTCGCTCCGCGCGGACCTCGGCGGGCACGTCATGAACGGCGACCACCACGGCTGACATCCTCCGCGAGGAGCAGGGCGATCTCGTCCGTACGCCCCGTACGGCGGGCTTCTCCGGACTAGCCGGGGTCACCGTGCGGTACTACTCCGGGCCGCGGAGGTTCCGCCTGCGGGAGGGGGAACGGCCGAGAGGGCCCCGCCTAGACTCACCGGCATGATCCCCCTCCGGCGCGGCCTGGCCGTCCTCCCCCTCGTCCTCCTCCCCCTGGGCGCCGCGGCGGCGTGCGGCGGCGAGAACAGCAAGACCGACTGCTCGGGCAACTCGTGCACGATCACGTTCGACCGGGGCGTGGACGCGAACGCGTCCATCCTCGGCGTCAAGGCCGAGCTGGTCGCCGCGAACGACCGGCAGGTGACGCTCAAGGTCGCGGGCCAGCAGGTCACGGTCCCGGTCGGCGACAACGAGCAGTCCGAGGGCTTCGACATCTCGGTGCGCTCGGTCACCAAGGACCAGGTCGTCGTCAAGATCTCCAACAACGGCTGACGCCGTTTCGTCGGAGGCGGCGCGTAGGCTGCCCGCCATGCTGAAGATGGACGTGGCCGAGCGGCGGGCCCGGCTGGCCGTACGGCACCGGCTCGCCCGCGCCGAGCGCACCGACGACGTGGCGGCGGTCGCGCGCTCCCTGGTGGTCCTGCACGCCACCGACCCGGCGACGGTGTACCTGTCCGTCGCCGCGCGGGCGCCCGGCGCGGTCCCCGCCGACGTCGAGCGCGCCCTCTACGACGACCGGGCGCTGCTGCGGATGCTCGCGATGCGGCGCACGATGTTCGTCGCGCCGGTCGAGCTCGTCCCGGCGCTCCAGGCGTCCACCGCCGACGCGCTCGCCGTCAAGCAGCGCCGCACCTACGGCCGCCTCATCGAACGGGCCGGGGTCGTGGACGACGTCGAGACGTGGTTCAAGGAGGTCGCCGAGGCGACCCACGAGGAGCTGGTCGCGCGCGGCGAGGCGACCGGCGCCCAGCTCAGCGCCGCCGTGCCCGCGCTGCGCACCAAGGTCGACGCGGCGCCCGGCAAGTCCTACTCCAAGCCGACGAGCGTCACGACGTGGGTCCTGGTGACGCTCGGCTGCGAGGGGCTCATCGTCCGGGGCCGTCCCAAGGGATCGTGGATCAGCAGCCAGTACAGGTGGTCGCCGGTGGAGGCGTGGCTGCCCGGCGGCGTCCCGCCGTGCCCGCCGACGCGGCCCGCGCCGAGGTCGCCGGGCGCTGGCTCCGCGCGTTCGGCCCCGCCCCGTCTCCGACCTCAAGTGGTGGACGGGCTGGTCGGCGGGCGACGTCAAGAAGGCCGTCGCCGCCCTCGACACCGCCGAGGTCGACCTCGGCGGCGGCGCGACCGGGCTCGTCCTCGCCGACGACACCGCGCCGACCGATCCGCCCGAGCCGTGGGCGGCGCTGCTCCCGGCGCTCGACCCGACCCCGATGGGCTGGCAGGAGCGGTCCTGGTTCCTCGGCGACCACGGCCCGGCGCTGTTCGACACCAGCGGCAACATCGGGCCCACCGTCTGGTGGGACGGGCGGATCGTCGGCGGCTGGGCCCAGCGCGCCGACGGCGAGATCGCCGTCCGCCTCCTGGAGGACGCGGGCGCCGAGGCCCGCGCCGCGGTCGACGCCGAGGCCGCCCGCACCGCCGCGTGGTACGGCGACGTCCGCGCGACGCCCCGCTTCCGCACCCCCTCGAACGCGAGCTGTCCTCCTAGCGGCGCGTCGCGGCGATCCCCGCTTCGCCCCGCCCGCGGAATCCGGGAAGATGGACCCATGCCCGCTGACCGGATGCTCCCCACCCCGAGGCCGAAGAGCTGATCGCGCTGACCCGCGACATCGCCCGCAACGAGCTCGCGCCGCGCGCCGCGCCCGCCGAGGAGGACGCCGCGTTCCCGCGCGAGATGTTCCGGCTGCTCGGCAGGTCCGGGCTGCTCGGCCTGCCCTACCCCGAGGACTGCGGCGGCGGAGGCCAGCCGTACGAGGTCTACCTCCAGGTGCTGGAGGAGATCGCGTCGGTGTGGGCGTCGGTCGCGGTCGGCGTCAGCGTCCACACCCTGTCGTGCTTCCCGCTGTCGGCGTACGGCACCGAGGAGCAGCGCAAGCGGCTGCCCGAGCTGCTCGCCGGCGACCTGCTCGGCGGGTACGCGCTGTCGGAGGCGCACGCCGGGTCGGACGCGGGCGCGCTCAGCACCCGCGCCGTCCGCGACGCCGACCGCTACCTGGTCACCGGCACCAAGACCTGGATCACGCACGGCGGCGAGGCCGACTTCTACACGCTGTTCGCGCGGACGTCCGACGAGGGCGGGCGCGGCATCTCCTGCTTCCTGGTCGACGGGCGGCTGGACGGGCTGACGTTCGGGCCGCCCGAACGCAAGATGGGCCTCAACGGCTCGACCACCGCCCAGCTCCACTTCGACCGCGCGCCGGTGCCCGCCGACCGGCGGATCGCCGACGAGGGCCAGGGCTTCCCGATCGCGCTCGCCGCGCTCGACTCCGGCCGGCTCGGCATCGCGGCGTGCGCGGTCGGCCTCGCCCAGGGCGCCCTCGACCGCGCCGTGACGTACGCGACCGGGCGCGAGCAGTTCGGCCGCCCGATCATCGCCAACCAGGGGCTGGCGTTCCTGCTGGCCGACATGGCGGCGGCCGTCGAGTCGGCCCGCGCCACCTACCTCGACGCGGCCCGCCGCAAGGACCGCGGCCTGCCGTTCGCCCGGCAGGCGTCCATCGCCAAGCTCGTCGCGACGGACGCGGCGATGAAGGTGACCATCGACGCCGTCCAGGTCCTCGGCGGCTACGGCTACACCCGCGACTTCCCCGTCGAGCGCTACATGCGCGAGGCGAAGGTCATGCAGATCTTCGAGGGCACCAACCAGATCCAGCGCATGGTCATCGGCCGCCACCTCGCCAAGGACGCCGCCCCCTGACGCCCGGCTCCCCGTCCCCGGGCGGGACGGGGGTGGGGCTCCCGACGGGTCGGGAGCCCCACGTGAACCGGATGGGAGCCGGGTCTACTTCAGGGGGAGGCCCTGCTTGAGGGTGAGGCCCTGGGACTGGAGCGCCTCGTCCAGCGGCTGGAAGAACGACTCGAAGCCGCTGCCTCCGCAGGAGCTGCCGCTGATGCCGGAGGTGATGCCGATGGCGGTGCTGCCGCTCTGGAGCGAGCCGCCGCTGTCGCCGGGCTGGGCGCAGGCGCTGGTCGCGATCAGGTCGGTCACCGCGCCCTGCTGGTAGTTGACGGTGCGGCCGTAGCCGCGGATCGTCCCGGAGGTGGTGCCGGTGGTGGAGCCCTTCTTCTGGATCTGGGTCCCGACCGGGGGACGGCCGACCTGGGTGAGCTGGGCGTTGGTGGTCGGCAGCGAGCTGTTGGTCACCCGGATGGTGCCGTAGTCGTTGCCCGGGAAGCTGCTGGCCTGCCGGGTGCCGACCGTCTGGCCGCCCGAGGTCGTCCACGAGGCGCCGATGTTGGTGCAGTGCCCGGCGGTGACGACGTAGGTCGTTCCGCCGCTGACGCCGATCGCCGACACCGAGCAGCGCGAGCCACTGGTGAGGATGGCGTCGCCGGGGGCGAGGACCACGTGGGCCGGGGCCGGCACGCGCTGGATGCGGATGGTGTCGCTGATGGCGCGTGCGCGCTTGACGAACGCGTTGGTCGCGGCGTCCTTGTCGTTCTTGGGCACGTTGACGACGACGGAGTTGGTCATGACGTCGACGCCCCAGGACAAGCCGGTCGTGCCGGCGGTGCCCGCGAGGCGGTCGAGCTTGGACTTGGAGTCGTTGAGCGGCTTCATGCCGTTCTCGACGACGCGCGCCTGCACGCCGGCCGCCTTGACCTGCTGGGCGGCCGAGGCGCTGGTCACGTTGACGACGAGCTTTCCGGCGCCGTCGACGTAGGAGCCCGCGTGCTGGGAGCCGAGGCGGGCGGCCAACTGGTCGGCCAGTTTCTCGGGCGGTGCGGGCTGGGCGTGCTGAACGGCCGCGGGCTGCGTCTCGGCCGTCGCGGGGACGGCCGCGAGCGCGGGCAGCGTGATCAGCGCCGCGGCGCCCAACGCCGGGGGGAGCATGCGTTTGAGGGGGAGTCCACGGTTCACGTGTGTCCACCTTTCGCCACCGGTCGCCTGTGGGCGCCGGCGGCAGTTCGGGGTTGGCGGGGGCACGCGACCGCCCCGCGAGGCCCGCTGGTACGGGCCTTCGCCTGAGGCGTCGCGTGGGAGCAAAGTACTTCGGTGGGGCTTTCAGTGACCAGATCTCAAGACACGACTGAAATTTCAAGACTTTTCAATACGGCACACGTGCGTCCCGGGCCGGCCGGATGGCGAAGCGGAATCGGGGCGGAACTCTCGCGGTCGGTGAATCGGCGGAGCGCTGCGCGATTCCGACGCGTTCGCGCCCCGCCGTGATCATCCGCGGGAGCGGTCGGCGCCGCCGACGAACGGTCAGCGGAGGAAAGGGAATCGGCGTACGAGGGCCGTACGGGACCAGGGTCCGCCGAGGCCGAGGGTGTCGCCGGCGTCGGTCGCCGCGAGGCAGACGAGGAGCCCGGCGTAGATCCAGTGCAGGTCCATGAACGGGTTGGCCTCGGGCCACAGCGACGCCGCCCACAGCATGGCCAGCAGGACCGTTCCACCGGCCGCGGCTACGCGCAGGCCGATCCCGAGGAACAGCGCGACGCCGAGTCCGGCCATGCCGAACATGTACGAGGCGTCGACCCACAGGACCCCGGCCATGGCGTGGAACATGCCCGCGAACGGCCCGCCCGCGCCGCTGAGGAAGTGCTCGGAGGGGGACGTCCCGTCCAGCCAGCCGCTCGTCGCCGGCTTCCCGAGGCCGAAGAGCTTGTCGAGGAACGCCCACAGGAAGATCCAGCCGAGGAAGAACCGGGAGACCGCCCAGGCGTAACGCGCCGGGCTCCTCGTGTCGTACTCGGTGGCGGTGGCGGATCGCGTCTGGACGGGCATCGTGGCTCCCGACGGCGGGGTGGGATGTAGTGGGTCATTTTCCCGTCCCATTGGGTCGGCGGCCAGGAACGCGACCAATGCGGTATCGATTCTCTTCTGTGGCCGCAAGGCCCTGGGTGAACGGACTGAAAAGCGGACTAGACCGGGCCGGACGGCGTGATTCAATATTTCGGCGTACATCTCGGCATTGCCGAGCCTGCCGTGCACTATTCAGGGACTGCCCGATCCGCTGGAGGCCATTGCCAGACCGGGGCCGTCCGCGCTAACAAGGCAGCCGATGCGCAACCCCAGGCCCGAAGTGACTCCGCGCTACGCGAAAAGGGACGAGAACATGAATAAGTTTCTGTCGGCCGCCCAGCTCACGGCGCTGGCCGCCCTCGGCGCGGTCGGCGGCACGCTGGCCGTCTCCGCCGGCGTCCAGGCGGCCACCGGGGAGAAGCCCCGCGACCTCACCGCGCAGATCCGCGACGTCCAGGGGAAGGAGGTCGGGGCGCTCTCCGTCGAGCCCGCGGGCTGGGGGACCGTCCGCCTGACCGTGCGCGCGTGGAACCTGCCCGCCGGGTTCCACGGCTTCCACGTGCACACGACCGGCAAGTGCGACCCCGCCGCGGTGGACCCGACCACCGGCAAGGTCAGCCCGTTCTTCACCGCCGGTGGTCACCTGGACGTGGACGGCTCGCACAGCCATCCGTCGCACGCCGGCGACCTGCCCAACCTGACGGTCGGCGCGAACGGGCGCGGCGCGGGGTCGGCGGTCACCGACCGGTTCCGGGCCCAGCACCTGCTGGACTCCGACGGCAGCGCGATCGTCGTCCACGCGCTGGCGGACAACCACGCCAACATCCCGGAACGGTACTCGTCCGACGGCAAGAAGGGGCCGGACGCGGAGACGCTGAAGGCGGGCGACTCCGGCGGACGGATCGCGTGCGGCGTGATCGGCTCGCGGGACCGGCGGGCGTAGCGGAAGCTTTGACCAGGTCATGGGCGCCGGGTGTTGCTTTCCGCCCTGTCTTCCCTCTGGATCGGGACAGTCTTAGCCTTCCGGCATGACGGGGTCGAAATGCCGCACACCGGGTCACCCGCGGCTCGGTTGGGTCGAGGACAGCACGCAGCCGGGCACGGGGTACGAGGTGGCCGAGTACTGCCCGATGTGCGACGCCGACGTGCCGAAGGTGCAGGAGCACGCGCGGTGGGCGTGGGAGCGCGGCCTGGCCGAGGGCGAGCCGGTGGAGCACTACGGCCGGGCGGCGCGCCTGGCGATGATGCGCGTGCTGGAGGGCGGACGCGCCGAGGCGTGCTGAGCGCGCGCCCGCGGCGCCGCGTACGGGCCCGGGTCAGGCGGTGTCGGCGGCCGGGAACGGGCGGCGTCGGCGGCCCTGGCGATGAGCGCGGCGACGACCTGGGCCGACTCGGGCGGCTGCGCGGCCAGCCAGTGCAGGACGCGCAGGTCGTACGCGCCGACCTCGACGCCGCTGTCGGCGCAGGCGCGCAGCAGGAGGTCGAGGGCCCGCGCCCGCATGACCCCGCGCTTGGCGTGCGCGGCGTAGATGTCGCGGACCTCGGCGACCGCGTCGTCCGCGGTCTCGTACGGCCCGCTCACCGGAGCCGTCCGAGCCGGTAGGAGCCGCCGTCGCGCCAGAGGAGCCAGCCGCCCGCGGTGTACGCCTCGCCGTCCTGGACGGTCGTCTCGCCGGTCGCGGTGTCGTACAGGACCGAACGGCCCTTGCCGGTGGAGAGCACCACGAGCCGGTCGCCCGCGGTGAGCTTCGCGCCGGACGCGGCGGGGACGCGCGCCGTCCGGACGACCTGCCGCCACGTCGTCCGGTCGGCGACGCGCAGGACGCCGTCCACCGACCACGCGAACCAGCGCCCGGTGGCGGCGGCCTGCCAGCGCTGCTCCGCCGTCAGGACGGTCACCACGGGCGGCGGGATGCTGCCCCGCTCGTGTGCGGACCCTCCGACAGACCTCTTCCCGTTGGGCCGGACGCCCTCCGGGAGGGCGTGCTCGGCCTTGATCGCCCCTGATCTCACGTCGATCTCGCGCAGCACCCGGTCGTTCATCAGGTCGGCGGCGAAGAGCGTCGAACCGTTGAGCGCCACCGCGTGGCCGAGGACGCCGAGCCCGTGGTTGGGGAGGATCCGCCTCTTGGCGGCGCAGCCGGACGCGACGTACGGCTGGTCCATCACGTCGTTCCAGGCGATCGTGCCCTGGTCCATCAGGACCGGGCGCCCGGACCCCGCGTCGTCGGCGAGGACCTGTCTCGGCCGGCCCGCCGTCGCGCATTCGAGAGCGTACGAGCCGGGCGCGATCCAGGTGACCGAGCCCTCGCCGGCCGACACCCCGCCCTGCGCACGGGCGTTGAGTGCCTCCGGCGTCCCGCCCTTGCGGTCCGCCCTCCACAGTTGCGCGTCAGGGGTGCGGCCGGCGACCGTCCCGTCCGGGCCGAGCGCGTCGACGCGGAACGGGCGGCCGTCGGGCAGCCGGGCCGGGATGCGGACGACGGTCGCCGGGTCCACCAGCGCGCCGGGGTCGCCGTGGCCGAGGGCGTTCGCGTCGCCGTCCTTGAGGGCGTGCGCGCCGAACGGGACGATCACGGCGGCGGCAGCGCCCGCCGCGACGCACGGGACGAGGGCGGCCCTGCGGATTTCGGCCCGGCGCAGCCTCCGCCGGTTGTCGGCGAGCGCCCGCGGGTGGGTCGGGACGGCGGCGGCGCGGGCGTCGAACGCCTCCCTGAGCCGTTCCTCGATGGTGTCGGTCATGTCGTGTCCTTCAGTCGCTTGCCGAGCGCCGCGACGGCGCGGGCGGCGTGGGCCTTCACGGTGCCGAGCGCGATGCCGAGCGTCTCGGCGGTCTCCCGCTCGCTGAGGTCGAGCCAGTAGCGCAGCACGAGCACCTCGCGCTGCCGGCCGGGCAGCTCCGCGACGCCCGCGAGCAGCGCGCGGACGTCCTCGCGGTGCACGGCCTGCTGCTCGGCCGACCCGATGTCCTCCGGGAGGACCATCTGGGCGTGCCTGCGGCGCGCCATGCGCAGGTGCCTGAGCCTGCTGCGGCTGGAGTTGCAGACGATGGCGCGCAGGTAGGACAGGGCCGCGTCGCCGTCGCGCAGCGTGTCGCGCCTGCGGTGCAGCCGGACGAACGCGTCCTGCACGACGTCCTCGGCGTCGTCGGCGCCGAGCAGCGTCGCGAGCCTGACCAGCCCCAGAAGTGCGCGTCGAACAGTTCCTCGTACCCGCCGTCGCCGGGGGACGGCCGCCGGAGGCGCGCGCCGCCGGGTGGGTCCTCTGTTCCATCACGGGTCAGAGACGAACGCGGGGCGGAAAGGTTTACCCCGGAGGCGCGCTCATCTCGCGTACGGGGTGACGCCGCGCCGCTTGGCCGCGCCCCGCCTCGCGAGGATGACCACGAACGCGACGCCCGCGAGCCCGGTGACGCCGAGGGCGGCGAAGAACGCGATGCCGAGGTAGCCGTGCACGGTGTCGTCCGGCGTCACGAGCACGGGCGCCGCCGCGCCGCGGCAGGTCAGCCGCGCCTCGCCGCTGACGGGCGCCTTGAACGTGGCGGTGTAGCGGTACGGGGGGTGCTCGGAGGCGCTCCAGGAGTTGGTCCGGGTGAGCCGGAGCGGCCCGGACACCTCGCCGAGCGAGACCGCGCACGCGTACGGCGCGGATCCGTGGTCCCGGACGTACAGGAAGTACCCGTGCCCCTCGGTCAGCCGGACCCGGATCCCGGCCACCGGGTCGCCCACGGCGGACGGCCCGTCGGCGACCTCGGAGTCCTCCCAGGCGTACCCGAGGAAGCCGAGGAACCCGAAGGCGGCCAGCGCGACGAGGACGAGCGGCAGCGCGTACCAGCCGGCGCGCGGCCGCAGCGGCGCCGCGCCCGGCCGCCCCTGCCCGGCGGGCCCCGGACCCGGTCCGGGCCCGTACGGCGGCGGGGCGCCGTAGGGCGGCCCCGCACCGGGCGGCGGCGCCGGTGGCGGCGGCGAGTCAGACCCGGGCCACATGTCGGTCCTCTCCGCTACGTCCGTACGCCCGGCAACGATCGCAGAGAACGCGGTCCACCGCCAGACGCCCGCGGCACCCGTGACCTCCCGTTCACCGCGGGGCGGGGGCGGGGGCGGGTAAGGGGCCGCTGACACGCGGTCGGTAACGTCCCTGGGAACGCGGAACGCGGAACGGGCGAGGCCGAGGGAGGCGCACGTGGCGAACCTGTCCGAGCTGGAACCGGGGACGCTCCCGCCCGAGGCCGGCGCGCTGCGGGACGAGGTGCGGGAGTTCCTCGCGGGCGCGTCGTTCACGCCCCGCTGCGACAGCTGGCTGACCGGCGCGGACCCCGCGTTCAGCCGGGCCCTCGGTGAGCGCGGCTGGCTCGGCATGACGCTGCCCGAACGGTACGGCGGGCACGGCCGCTCGCCGCTGGAGCGGTTCGTGGTGATCGAGGAGCTGCTGGCCGCCGGGGCGCCGGTCGGCGCGCACTGGATCGCCGACCGGCAGACGGGCCCGAGCATCCTCGCCAACGGGACCGAGGAGCAGAAGCGGCGGTTCCTGCCCGCGATCGCGCGCGGTGAGTGCTTCTTCGGGATCGGGATGAGCGAGCCCGACTCCGGTTCCGACCTCGCGTCCGTCCGGACCAGGGCGGAGCGCGCGGACGGCGGCTGGACGCTGCGCGGCACGAAGGTCTGGACGAGCGGCGCGCACCTCGCGCACGCGATCCTCGTCCTCGCGCGCAGCGAGCCCCTCGACGCCGGCGACCGGCACGCGGGGCTCAGCCAGTTCATCGTGGCGCTGCCGGACGAGCGGGTGGCGATCAGGCCGATCCGCGGCCTGTCCGGCGAGCACCACTTCAACGAGGTCGTGTTCGACGGGACGTTCGTGCCCGACGCGATGGTGCTCGGGCGGCCGGGCGACGGCTGGCGCCAGGTCACCGCCGAGCTGGCGTACGAGCGCAGCGGCCCCGAACGGCTGCTGAGCACGTTCATGCTGATCCGCCTCCTGCACGGCCGCGCCGCGGACACGGCCGACCCGGCGGCGCGGCGGACCGTCGGGCGGCTGATGGCGCGGCTGTGGGCGCTGCGGCAGGCGTCCCTGGCGGTCGCCGGGGCGCTCGCGGCGGGCGGGACGCCGGACGTCCCGGCGGCGCTGGTGAAGGACCTCGGCACGCGGTTCGAGAACGAGGTGGTGGACGCCGTCCGCGAGCACGCCGGCGTCGAGCCCGATCCCGGCTCCCCCGACCCGCTCGCGCGCGCTCTGGCGCAGGCGGTCGTGCAGGCGCCCGGGTTCACGCTGCGGGGCGGTACGAACGAGATCCTGCGCGGCATCGTCGCGCGCGGCCTGGGGGTGCGCTGATGGGACTGCTGGAGGAGACCGCCCGCGACATCCTGTCCGGCCCCGATCCGTGGCCGGCGCTGGAGGAGGCCGGGCTCGCGTCCGTGGGCGTGCCGGAGGACGCGGGCGGCAGCGGCGGGACGCTCGCCGACGCCGCCGTCCTGCTCCGCGCGTCCGGCCGCCACGGCGCGTCCGTGCCGCTGGCGGAGACGGGCTGGCTCGCGGGCCGCCTCCTCGCCGCCGCGGGCCTGCCGGTGCCGCGCGGCCCCCTGACCGCCGCCGCGGGGAACGGCGCGTTCGAGGCCGTCCGCGACGGGGACGGCTGGGTGCTGACGGGCACGCTGCGCCGCGTTCCCTGGGCCCGGTCGGCGCACCGCGTCGCCGTCGTCGCGGACGGGCGGCAGGTCGTGGTCGCCGATCCCGCGCTCGCGACGATCACGCCCGGGGAGAACGTGGCGGGCGAGCCCCGCGACGAAGTGACGTTCGACGGCGTCCGCGCCGAACGCGCCGCGCCGTCCCCCGTGGACGCGGCGGGGCTGCGGCGGTGGGGCGCGCTCGCGCGGGCCGTCCAGCTCACCGGGGCGATGCGCGGCGCGCTGGACCTGGCCGTCCGGTACGCGGGCGAGCGGGAGCAGTTCGGGCGCCCGATCGGACGGTTCCAGGCCGTCCAGCAGATGCTCGCCGAGCTCGCCGGGGAGGCCGCCGTCGCGGACGTCGCCGTGCGCGCCGCCGTCCGCGCCCCGGACGACGAGGTCGCCGTGGCGGCGGCCAAGGCGAACGCGTCGCGCGCCGCGGGCCGGGCCGCCGCGATCGCCCACCAGGTGCACGGCGCGATCGGTGTCACGCAGGAGCACGGTCTGCGGCGCTTCACGCTGCGGCTGTGGTCGTGGCGCGAGGAGTACGGCGACGAGACGACCTGGGCGGACGTCCTCGGCGGACGTCCCGGGGACCCCTGGGCGACCCTCACCGGCCGCTGAACGCGCGGATCCGCGGCGTCCGGGCGAGGTGCCGTCCGCGGGTCCCAGCGGCTACCGTTACCAGTTAGTAGCATCCGATCCGGCCGGCGGCCCCCGGCCCGCCGGGGACGCACGGCGACTGGGAGACAGCATGGCCCTCAGGGACCGACTGCCCGCTCCGCCCCCGATCCGGCTCCGCCGCAGGCTCCCCCGCTACACCGTCCACCGCGACCTCCCGGTGACCATGCCGGACGGCGTGACGCTGCTCGCCGACCGGTACGTCCCGACCGGGGTGCGGCGCCCGCCGCCCACCATCCTCGTCCGCACCCCGTACGGGCGGCGCGGCCCCGCCGCGATGCTGAACGGGCTGCCGTTCGTGCCGTTCGGGTTCCAGCTCGTCGTGCAGAGCGCGCGCGGGACGTTCGGGTCGGGCGGCGAGTTCGACCCGCTCGGCAGCGAGCGCGCGGACGGCGTCGCCACCGTCGAGTGGCTGAAGCGGCAGCCGTGGTTCAACGGCTCGTTCGGCACGTACGGGGCGAGCTACCTGGGCTACTCGGCGTGGGCGCTGGCCGCGGAGGCGGGGCCCGAGCTCGGCGCGATGGCCCTCCAGATCACCGCGTCGTCGTTCCGGGACGCGGCGTACGTGGGCGGCTCGTTCGCGCTGGAGTCGACGCTGACCTGGACCGACCTCACGCACCGGCAGCAGACCCGCCTCGGGATGCTCACCGCGCCGCTGACGTCGCGGCGCCGCGCGGTCCGCGCGGCGCTGTCGGGCCGCCCCCTGGCGGAACTGGACGTCCTCACGGGCGGCGCGCCGATGCGGTTCTACCGTGACCTGCTCGCCAACCACGGCCCCGACCCGTCCGAGTACTGGGACCGCCGCGACTTCAGCGGGACGGTCGGCCGGGTCGAGGCGCCGGTGACGCTGCTCGGCGGCTGGTACGACGTGTTCCTGCCCTGGGAGATCCGCGACTACCTGGCGCTGCGCTCCGCCGGACGGCGACCGTACCTGACGATCGGGCCGTGGTGGCACGCCGACGCCCGGCACGGCCTGGTGTCGTTCCGCGAGTCGCTCGCGTGGTTCCGCGCGCACCTGCGCGGCGACCCGTCCGGGCTGCGCCGCCACCCCGTCCGGCTGTACGTCACGGGCGCGCGCGAGTGGCGCGACTACCGCGACTGGCCGCCGCCCGGAACGCGGCAGGACCGCTGGCACCTGCACTCCGGCGGCGGCCTCGGCGAGGACGGCCCGCAGGACGCGCCGCCGAGCACCTACCGGTTCGACCCGGCGCGCCCGACGCCCGCGCTCGGCGGCCCGACCCTGCTCGGCAGCTCGAAGCCGGTCGACAACCGCCCCCTCGAACGCCGCCGCGACGTCCTGGTCTTCACCTCGCCCGCCCTCACCGAGGACCTGGACGTGATCGGGCCGGTCGGCGCCGACCTGTTCGTCCGCTCCGACCGGGAGCACACCGACTTCATCGTCCGGCTGTGCGACGTCGCGCCCGACGGGACGTCCCGCAACGTGTGCGAGGGCGGCCTGCGGCTGCCCTCCGCGGCCGACAAGCCCGTCGGGACCGCCGGCGTCCGCCGCGTCGCGGTGGACCTGTGGCCGACCGGCCACCGCTTCGCGCGCGGCCACCGCGTCCGCGTCCACGTGGCGAGCGGCGCCCACCCGAAGGTCGCCCCCAACCCCGGCACCGGCGAACCCCTCGCCACCGCGTACCGAACGGTCGCGGCCCGCCAGGAGGTCTTCCACGACCCCGACCACCCGTCCGCGATCATCCTCCCCATCGCCTCCCGCACCCCCGAGGCCACCGTCCCCGCCCCCGCCACCGACCCCGAACTCCCGGCCTGAGAGCTTCCGGGCCGAGCAACCTCCCACCCTGAGGGACCTCCAGGCTCGAAGAGCCGGGCCGTCCAGGCTGAAGGACCTCCTGCCCTGAAGGACCACCCAGGCCGATCGGCGCCCGGATGCGAGGCGAACCGGATACGACCGATGGGGCCTCCGAGCCTGAGATGCCATCCAGGCTGAGGGCCCTTCGGGCCGAGGAGTCTCCCAGACTGAGGGGCTTCCCGGCTGAGAGGCGGCCCGGCCGTTCGCCCTGCGGAGCGCGGTCGG
The DNA here is from genome assembly GCF_009793335.1 of Actinomadura sp. J1-007. GTDB lineage: Bacteria > Actinomycetota > Actinomycetes > Streptosporangiales > Streptosporangiaceae > Spirillospora > Spirillospora yumaensis. The sequence goes on from NZ_WING01000001.1 coordinate 149,585, forward strand.
AGCCGTTCCCAGGGAACGTCTCGTTACGGCGGACGGGCTCGGGCGTGCGGACGGGAGGGGCGGACTCGGGAGGGAGTGAGGGGGTGGGCTGCCGTTATGTCCGGTTGAGCGGGTATCCTCGGCTGCCATGATCGGGTCTACGACGTGGCTGCGGATGGTGCTGTTCGCCATCACGCTCGCGCGCGTGGACGACGGCGGACTGTGTCGGCGCTGACGCCGCCCCTCCCCCGCCCGACCATCCCCTGACCCGTCCCGGCATCGCGCCGCGCCGCACGGCCGCCGCCCGCGCCCGCGTCCCGCCTCCGGGCCGCGCCGCGGGCACACGCCCCCGCCGCCGGAGAACGCCCGGGTCGTTCACCCCCTGGAGAACCCGTGTCAACGACGCTCCCGCCACGACGCCTGCCGTCGCTGCCCCCGCCCGTCACCTCCTCCCCGCCGCCCGAGGCGGACGGGCTCCAGCCCGTACGCCGCGTCCCGCTCGCGGTCGCCTCGGCCGGCTCCGCCGCGCTGACCTGGTACGTCTGGGCCGAGCACGGCGCCAAGCCGGGTGTGCTCCTGCTGCTCGGCCTCGCGCTCGGCGTGGCGCTGTTCCACTCCCGGTTCGGGTTCACCTCGGCGTGGCGGCAGCTCGTCGCGGTCGGCAACGGCACCGGGCTGCGCGCCCACGCCGTCCTGCTCGGCACCACCGCGACGCTGTTCGCCCTGGTCATCGGCACCGGGACGGGCCTGTTCGGGTCGCATCCCGAGCCGTCCGGCGGCGATCTCGGCGTGGCGCTGCTCGCCGGGGCGTTCGTGTTCGGGATCGGGATGCAGCTCGGCGGCGCGTGCGCGTCCGGCACGCTGTTCGCGATCGGGTCGGGCCAGTCGACGATCGTGCTGACGCTCGGCGGGTTCATCGCCGGGTCCGTCCTGTACTCCTGGCAGTACGACCTGGTGGACGACCTGCCGTCGGTGCCGGGCGTGGTGATGTCGGAGCACATCGGCTGGTTCGGGTCGTGGGCGGTGACGATCGCCGTCCTCGCCGGGGTCGTCGCGCTGACCCGGGTCGTCCAGGCCCGCCGCAACCCGCCGCCCGTCGGCGTGCCGCCGACCGCGCGCGGCCCGATCCGGGCGATCCGCGGCTCGTGGCCGCTGCTCGCGGGCGCGGTCGTCCTCGCCGTCCTCGGCGCGGCCGTGCTGGTCGTGTCGGGCGGGGCCTGGGGCATCACGAGCGCGTTCGCCCTGTGGGGGGCCAAGCTGCTCCAGCTCGTCGGCCTGCACCCCGAGTCGTGGAGCTACTGGCAGCAGCCGAAGCAGGCGCACATGCTCGCGGGCCCGGTCCTCGGCGACAAGACCAGCCTGACCGACATCGGGATCATGCTCGGCGCGGCCGTCGCGTCCGCCGCCGGAGGCGCCTGGACGCTGCACCGCGGCCTCCCCTGGCGGACCGCCGTCGCCGCCGTCCTCGGCGGTGTCCTCATGGGCGTCGGCGCCCGCCTCGCGGGCGGCTGCAACATCGGCGCCTACCTCGCCGGGATCGCCTCCGGCAGCCTGCACGGCTGGCTGTGGGGCGTCACCGCCCTGGCGGGCACCTGGTTCGGCCTGCGCGCCCGCGCCCTGTTCGCCCTCCCCAACCCCACGCCGAAGGACTCCGTCTGCTGACCGCCGCCCCGCCGCGCGAACGGCCCTTCACGCCCTGACCTGCGTGTTCCCGGCGTGAAGGGCCGCCGGACCGGGTAGCCGACCCGTGAGGACCTCATCCCGGGGACCGTTCGGGGGGACGGCATGCCAGCGAACGACCGACAGGACGACGGGCCGGACGCCCTCGCCCGCACCGGCGACCAGGAACCGGACGTCCTCCTCGACGTCCCGGTGGTCAAGGTCGAGGAGATCACCCTGGAGGTCGAGAACCTCCAGGCCCGCGTCTCGCTCCAGGCCGACGTCCTGGACCTGCTGCGGCTCGGCGTGGGCGCCGACGTCGTCCTCGGCCACGTGGACCTCACCCTCAAGGGCGTCGAAGCCCGGGCCCTCCTGAAAGTCCGCCTGGGCAACGTCGCCCGCATCGTCGAACGGGTCATGCAGACCATCGACGCCAACCCGCAGATCCTGGAGAACGTCACCCGCGGCACCGGAACGTTCCTGGAGAACGTCGGCGGCGGAACCGGCCAGGCCGTAGGCGCATTCGGCCAAGGCGCCGGCCGCGCCGTCCAGGACGTCGGCACGGGCGCAGGCCAAGCCGTACGCGACGCAGGCGCCGGAACGGGCCAAGCCGTACGCGACACGGGCCCCGGCGCGGGCCCAGGTGTACGCGACGCAGGGGCCAGCGCGGGCCAAGGTGTACGCGACGCAGGCACCGGAAGGGGCCAAGGCGTGCGTGACGTGGGGGCCGGAGGGGGCGGGGCCGTCCGGGGGCGGTCGCCGGAGCCGTGCCGGGCGGTCGGGGCGCGGGAAGCGGCGCCGGAACGGCCCGGGAGGCACGGGACGCGGGCGGGGGCAGGCCGACGCCCAACGGGACCCGCGGCCCATCCCCCGGAGGCACGCGAAGCACGGGCGGCGCGGGCCCGGCCCTCCGGAACGGTGCGCGAGGCGCGGCCGACGAGGTCGGCGGCGGCGTGGCCGGACGGAACCGCCGAGCCCCGAACGGATCGTACGGACCGTACGGCACTGACCGCCCCAACCGTACTGACCGTCCCGACGGCTCGGACAGCCCCAACGGCACGGACAGCCGTGGCGGCCCTGGCGGGCGCGGCGCGGGCGAGGATCTCGAGGACGAGAGCGTGTCGCGGCTGGTCGGCGCGATCGGGCGCAAGTCGGTCCGGGCGGGGCTGTCCGGGGTGGAGCAGGTGGTGGGCGGCGTTCTGAGGAGGCTGAGGGACTGATGGACGAGCCGGACGTGGAGATCAGGGCCCGCGCCAAGGCGGACGAGGTCGTCCACCGCCGGACGCCGGACGCCGCGGCGGGAGGCGGTGCCGAGCCCCGGGGCGGTGCGAGTCCGGGAGCGAGCGGGTCAACCTGCCCGAGCGCGTACGGGAGGGCGACGCCTACCGGGACGTCGAGATCACCTTCCGGGTCGCCGCGCGGCTCGACGACCCGGAGTGATCAGAGCCGCGCGGCGATGGACTCGGCGAACCGCGCGGCCGAGCCGGGCGCGTGCTGGAGGTAGAGGTTGGGCTCGGTGAGTTCCAGCTCGATCAGCACGGGCGCGCCGTCCGGCCCCGGGACGAGGTCGACGCGGGCGTACAGGAGGCCGCCGGGCGCGGCGGCGAGGGCGCGTTCGGCGACGGCGAGCTGCTCGGGGCCGCCTCGGACGGGGTGACCTGCCCGCGGGAGGCGTCGAACGCGACGGGTCCCTCGATCCCGGCCCCCGCGGTGAGGATCGGGGCCTTGCGGGCCGCGTGGCTGAACGCGCCGTCCCGGAAGACCAGGGCGGTCTCGCCGAGGGTGTCGACCGCCGAGAGGTACGGCTGGACCATGACCGCGCGGCCCTCGGAGCGGAGCGCGCGGAGGTGGGCGCGGGCCCGTTCCTCCTCGCCGGGCCCCCAGCGCGCGGTGTCGCGGGAGCCGATGGAGACGGCGGGCTTGATCACGTACTCGGGCCAGGAGGACGGGACGTCGGCGGGGTCCCACAGCGTCTCGACGACCGGGACGCCCGCCGCGGCGAGGTCGCGCAGGTAGCGCTTGTCGGTGTTCCAGCGGAGCACCTCGGGCGCGTTGACGATGCGGGGCACGGCGTCGGCCCACGCGAGGAACGCGTCCCGCCGGGCCGGGTAGTCCCAGGTGGAGCGGACGACGGTCAGGTCGTACGAGGCCCAGTCCGCGCCGGAGTCCCACACGACGGGCTCGGCGCGCACCCCGAGCCCGGCGAGGGCCTTCATGAGGTGAACGACATCGTCGCTGCCATCGGGCAGCCAGGAGCACGTGGCGAGCGCCACGCGCGGGGAATCGGACATGGGTCCTCCCAGCGGTTCGGGGGCGTTCTCCCAAGCGCCGGGAACGGCTCACCTGGCAACGGAGGGAACGGTCCACATCTCAGCAGACGCCACGGGCCCGCATTTCGGCGGGGCGAGGCGAGCCACCCCTCAGCCGAGGGGCACAGGCCCACCTCCCAGCCGAGGGCACAGGCCCGCCTGTCGGCGGAGGGGAGCGAGCCGCCTCTCAGCAAGGCGACCCGCCTGTCAGCGGAGGACGGCTGGCCCGCCCGTCAGCAGACGGGGCCCGGGCTCGCCTGTCAGCAGACGGGCCCGGGCCCACCTGTCAGCGAGCCGGGCGGGCCCGGCTGCCAGCAGACCGGGTGCCGACCCGGCCCTCAGCGGACGGGGTGGCCTGCGGTGCGGAGGGCGTCTTTGACCTCGGAGATCTTCAGGTCGCCGAAGTGGAAGACGCTGGCGGCGAGGACGGCGTCCGCGCCCGCGGACACGGCGGGGGCGAAGTGCGCGGCGGCTCCCGCGCCGCCGCTGGCGATCACCGGGACGGAGACGGCGGCCCGCACCCGGCGGAGCATCTCCAGGTCGAAGCCCTCCTTGGTGCCGTCGGCGTCCATGGAGTTCAGCAGGATCTCGCCGACGCCGAGCTCCTCGCCGCGCCGGGCCCACTCGACCGCGTCGATGCCGGTGCCCTTGCGCCCGCCGTGCGTGGTGACCTCGACGCCGTCGCCGGTACGGCGCGCGTCCACCGACAGCACGACGCACTGGGACCCGAACCGGTGCGCGGCCTCCCGCAGGAACTCCGGGCGCGCGATCGCGGCGGTGTTGACCGAGACCTTGTCGGCGCCCGCGCGCAGCAGCCGGTCGATGTCGTCCACCGTGCGGACGCCGCCGCCGACGGTGAGCGGGATGAAGACCTGCTCGGCCGTGCGGCGCACCACGTCGTAGGTGGTGGAGCGGTCGCCGCTGGAGGCGGTGATGTCGAGGAACGTCAGCTCGTCGGCGCCCTCGGCGTCGTAGCGGCGGGCGAGCTCGACGGGGTCGCCCGCGTCGCGCAGGTTCTGGAAGTTGACGCCCTTGACGACGCGTCCGGCGTCGACGTCCAGGCACGGGATCACCCGTACGGCCACCGTCATGATTCCCCCCGAACGTCCGGATCGCCCGCGGCCACGCGCCGTCCGCCGGAGGCGACGCGTCCGGTCACTTGACGGCCTCCAGGGCCTCTTCGAGGGTGAACGCCTGCGCGTAGAGGGCCTTGCCGACGATCGCGCCCTCCACGCCGTCCGGGACGAGGCCGGCGAGGGCGCGCAGGTCGTCCAGCGACGACACGCCGCCGGACGCGATGACGGGCTTGTCGGTACGGGAGCAGACCTCGCGCAGCAGCTCGGTGTTGGGGCCGCGCAGCGTGCCGTCCTTGGTCACGTCCGTCACGACGTAGCGGGGGCAGCCGTCGTCCTCCAGCCGGGCGAGGACCTCCCACAGGTCGCCGCCCTCGCGGGTCCAGCCGCGCGCGGCGAGGGTCGTGCCGCGCACGTCCAGGCCGACCGCGATCCGGTCCCCGTGCGAGGCGATGATCTTGCGGCACCAGGCGGGGTCCTCCAGCGCGGCGGTGCCGATGTTGACGCGCTCGCAGCCGGTGGCGAGCGCCGCCTCCAGGGACGCGTCGTCGCGGATGCCGCCGGACAGCTCCACCTTCGCGTCGAGCCGCCCGGTGACCTCGGCGAGCAGCTCCCGGTTGGACCCGCGCCCGAACGCGGCGTCGAGGTCGACCAGATGGATCCACTCCGCTCCCGCGCTCTGCCAGGCGAGCGCGGCGTCGAGCGGCGCGCCGTAGGAGGTCTCGGTGCCGGCCTCGCCCTGCACCAGGCGCACGGCCCGGCCGTCGGCGACGTCGACTGCGGGAAGGAGCGTCAGAGTCATGCGGAAACCTTATCCGTGCTCGTGGGAGGGCCGCCGCGGGCGCCGGGCGCTCCCCCGCACGGGGGGGCGGCGGGCACGCGGCGGGACGTCAGGTGAGGGTCTTGAGCCAGTTGCGGAGGACGTGGGCTCCGGCGTCGCCCGACTTCTCCGGGTGGAACTGGGTGGCGCACAGCGCGCCGTTCTCCACGGCGGCGACGAACCGGTCGCCGTGCTCGGCCCAGGTGACCGCCGGGGGCGTCAGCCGCCCGGACGGGTCGGGTTCGAGCTCCCAGCGGCGCACCGCGTAGGAGTGGACGAAGTAGAACCGCGTGTCCGCGTCCAGGCCGCGGAACAGGTCGGTGCCCTCCGGGGCCTCGACGGTGTTCCAGCCCATGTGGGGCAGGACGGGCGCGTCGAGCCGTTCGACCGTGCCGGGCCACTCGTCGCAGCCCTCGGTCGTGGCGCCGTGCTCGACGCCCTTGGAGAACAGGATCTGCATGCCGACGCAGATGCCGAGCACGGGCCGTCCCCCGGCGAGGCGGCGGCCGATGATCTGCTCGCCGCGGACGGCGCGCAGCCCGGCCATGCAGGCGGCGAACGCGCCGACGCCCGGGACGACCAGGCCGTCCGCGGCGAGCGCGGCGTCCCAGTCGGAGGTCACGGTCACCTCGGCGCCCGCGCGGGCGACGGCGCGCTCGGCCGAGCGCAGGTTGCCCGACCCGTAGTCCAGGACGGCGACCGAGGGGCTCACAGCCACATCACCCCCGCCGCCGCGGCCAGCGCGAACAGGACGAAGACGATCCCGGCGGCGATCTTGAGCCCCTGCCTGATGAAGCTGATCACGCCCATCAGCAGGAACACCGCCACGGCGAAGACCGCGACGTTGCCGTAGGTGAAGTGCAGGTCGCCGATGTCCACCGGTTACAGGGCCCCCTTGGTGGAGGGGATGCCGTGCACCTTCGGGTCGAGGGCGACCGCGTCGCGCAGCGCGCGGGCGAGGGCCTTGAACTGCGCCTCGACGATGTGGTGCGCGTTGCGCCCGTACGGGACGTGGACGTGCAGCGCGATCCGCGCGTTGGACACGAACGACTCGAACACGTGCCGGGTCATCGTCGTGTCGTACTCGGGGCCGATCATCGGGGCCATGCCCTCGGGCTCGACGTGCACCAGGTACGGGCGTCCCGACACGTCCACGGTGACCTGGGCGAGCGCCTCGTCCAGCGGGATCGACGCGTCGGCGAACCGGTGGATCCCGGCCATGTCGCCGAGCGCCTGCCGGAACGCCTGGCCGAGCGCGATCGCGGTGTCCTCGATCGTGTGGTGGCTGTCGATGTAGAGGTCGCCGGCCGTCTTCACCGTGAGGTCGAACGACCCGTGCTTGCCGAGCTGGGCGAGCATGTGGTCGAAGAAGCCGACGCCGGTCGCGACGTCGACCCGGCCGGTGCCGTCCAGGTCGATCTCGACGAGGACCCGCGTCTCCTTGGTCCCCCGTTCGACCTTCCCCCTGCGCGTCACAGAATCTCCTTGAGTGCGGTGCGGAAGGCGGCCGTCTCCGCGGGGGTGCCGACCGACACCCGCAGCCACTCGGGCGGTCCCACCTCCCGGATCAGCACGCCCCGTTCGAGCAGGCCCTCCCAGACGCGTCGGCGGTCCGGGAACGTCCCGAACAGCACGAAGTTGGCGTCGGAGTCGGCCACGGTCAGTCCCTCGCCGCGCAGCCACGCCACCAGCGCGTCGCGCTCGCGGCGCAGCGCGTCGACGGTGCCGAGCAGCTCCTCGCCGTGCGCGACGGCGGTGCGCGCGACCGCCTGGGTGACGGCCGACAGGTGGTACGGCAGCCGCACCAGCAGCAGCGCGTCGACCACGGCCGGGTCGGCGGCGAGGTAGCCGAGCCGGGTCCCGGCCATCGCGAACGCCTTGGACATCGTCCGGGTGACGATCAGCCGCGGGTTGCCGGGCAGCAGCGACAGCGCCGAGGGCGTGCCCGCCCGCCGGAACTCGCCGTACGCCTCGTCCACCACGACCATGCCGGGCGCGGCGTCCAGCGCGGCCTCGATCGCGTCGAGCGGCAGCGCTGTGCCGGTCGGGTTGTTGGGCGAGGTGAGGAACACCACGTCGGGGCGGTGCTCCTCGATCGCCGCGACGGCCCGTTCGGGCTCCAGCCCGAAGTCCTCGGCGCGGTGCGCGTCGATCCAGCCGGTGCCGGTCACCCTGGTGATCGTCGGGTGCATCGAGTAGGACGGCTCGAAGCCGAGCGCGGTGCGGCCGTGCCCGCCGAACGCCTGGAGGATCTGCTGGATGATCTCGTTGGACCCGTTCGCGGCCCACACGTTGCGCCCGGTGAGCCCGGCGCCGGGCGTGTCGGCGCAGAGGAACGCGGCGAGGTCGGCGCGCAGCGCGGCCGCGTCGCGGTCGGGGTAGCGGTTGAGGGACCCGGCGACGTCCATGACGGCCTCGCCGAGCGCCTTCACGAGCCGTTCGGACGGCGGGTAGGGGTTCTCGTTGGTGTTGAGGGCCACGGGCACGTCGAGCTGCGGCGCGCCGTACGGCTCGCGTCCGCGCAGGTCGTCGCGGAGCGGCAGGTCGTCGAGCGAGGTCACGGCCGCGCCTCCCCCTCGGCCGGGACGCGCCAGTCGAAGCGGGCCTTCAGCGCCGCGCCGTGGGCGGGCAGGTCCTCGGCCTCGGCGAGCGTCACGACGCGCGCGGTGGCCTCGGCGAGCGCGGCCTCGTCGTACTCCACGACGTGGATCCCGCGCAGGAACGACTGGACCGACAGGCCCGACGAGTGGCAGGCGCAGCCGCCGGTCGGCAGGACGTGGTTGGACCCGGCGAGGTAGTCGCCGAGCGACACCGGCGCGTGCGGGCCGACGAAGACCGCGCCCGCGTTGCGGACCCGGGCGGCGACCCCCGCGGCGTCGGCCGTCTGGATCTCCAGGTGCTCGGCCGCGTAGGCGTCGACGACCTTCAGGCCGTCCTCGACGCCGTCGACCAGGACGATGCCGGACTGCCGCCCGCCGAGCGCCTCGGTGATCCGCTCGGTGTGCCGGGTCCGCGCGACCTGCGCCTTCAGCTCGGCCTCGACCGCGTCGGCCAGCTCGACCGAGTCGGTGACCAGGACGGCGGCGGCGAGGGTGTCGTGCTCGGCCTGGCTGATCAGGTCGGCGGCGACGTGCACGGGGTCGGCGGTGCGGTCGGCGAGGACGGCGATCTCGGTCGGGCCCGCCTCGGAGTCGATCCCGATCACGCCCTTGAGCAGCCGCTTGGCCGCCGCGACCCAGATGTTGCCGGGCCCGGTGACCAGGTCGGCGCGCGGGCAGTCGCGGGTGCCGTAGGCGAACATCGCGACGGCCTGGGCGCCGCCCGCCGCGTACACCTCGTCCACGCCGAGCAGGGCGCAGGCGGCCAGGATCGCCGGGTGCGGCAGGCCCCCGAACTCCTTCTGCGCGGGCGAGGTGACGGCGAGGGACTCGACCCCGGCCTCCTGCGCGGGCACCACGTTCATGACCACGCTGGACGGGTAGACGGCGCGCCCGCCCGGCACGTACAGGCCGACCCGCCCGACCGGCACCCACCGCTCGGTGACCGTCCCGCCGGGGACGACCCGGGTGGTGACGTCGGCGCGGCGCTGGTCGCGGTGGACGAGCCGCGCCCGCCGGATGCTCTCCTCCAGCGCGTCCCGGACGGCCGGGTCGAGCCCGGCGAGCGCCTTGTGGATCTCGGCGACGGGGACGCGGGCGCTCTCCAGATCGACCCCGTCGAACGCCTTGGTGTACTCCCGTACCGCCTCGGAGCCGCGATGGCGCACGTCCTCGCAGATGGGCCGCACCTTGTCCAGGGCGGCCTCGACGTCGAGCTCGGCGCGGGGCAGCACGGAGCGCGGGTCGCCGGGAAGCGAGCCGCGCAGGTCGATACGGGAAATCACCCGTCCAGTCTACGGAGTGGCACCCGTCCCCCGTGCACCGTCTCACGTCCCGAGACGCACCCATCAGCCCCGGCCGCCCCGGGTTCGCGGACGGCGCGGACGGCGCGGACGGCCCGGACGGCCCGGACGGCCCGGACGGCCCGGACGGCCCGGACGGCGCGGCCTCGCGGACGGCGCGGACGGCGCGGACGGCGCGGACGGCGCGGACGGCGCGGACGGCGCGGACGGCGCGGACGGCGCGGACGGCGCGGACGGCGCGGACGGCGCGGACGGCGCGGACGGCGCGGACGGCGCGGACGGCGCGGACGGCGCGGACGGCGCGCCGTCCCCGGCGCGCGCCGCCCGGCTCAGACGGCGAGGGCGGCGTCGAGGACGGTGACGGCCGTCCCCGCCAGGCGGACGCGGTCGCCGCGCGTGGAGACCCGCACCAGGCCGCCGCGCTCGGACGCCTGGTAGCCCACGAGGTCGTCGCGGCCGAGCCGTCCGGCCCAGAACGGCCCGAGGGCGCAGTGGGCCGAGCCGGTCACCGGGTCCTCGCCGTCGCCGAGCAGGACGCGGGCGCCGAAGAACCGGGAGACGAAGTCGTACGCCCGGCCCGGTTCGGCGGCGGCCGTCGCGACGACCCCGCGCGCGTCGATCCGGCCGAGCGCCGCGATGTCGGGCGCGAGGCCCCGCACCGCCGCCTCGTCGGTAACCTCGACGACCAGGTCGTTCTGCGCGTTGCGGCCGACGCCGAGGAGCCGCGCGGGGGTCCCGCCGCCGAGCGCCTCGGCGAGCCCGGCGGGGGCGTCGGCGGGGACGGGCGGCACCGACGGGAAGTCCATCTCCAGCGCCCCGTCCGCGGCCCGCGTGACCGTCAGCACGCCGCTCTTGAGCGTCTGGAACCGGATCGGGCGGTCCGGCGCGACGGTCCCGGTGGCGTACAGGGCGTGCGCGGACGCCAGCGTGGCGTGCCCGCACAGCGCCACCTCGACCAGCGGCGTGAACCAGCGCAGCTCGAAGTCGGCGTCCGGCGCGTCGACCGGCCGGACGAACGCGGTCTCGGAGTGCTTCATCTCCGCGGCGACCCGCTGCATCCAGCCGGGGTCGGCGGCCTCGCCCAGCAGGCAGACGCCCGCGGGGTTCCCGGCGAACGGACGGTCGGTGAAAGCGTCGACGACGAGCATCCTCATGCCGACGAGCCTAGAACCGGCGGCTCCCGTTCCGACACGGCCAATCCCGACGAGTGGCCCGGTCCGCGGACGGGCCGGGGGTCAGGCCCGGGTGGGCGTACGGGGCGCGGCGGGGGCGAAGGGCGGGAGGTCCTCGCGGGCGGGGCCGGGCTCGTCGCGGAAGCGGGCGTCCCAGCGGCGCGGGCAGGCGGCGATCCAGCCGAGGACGAATCCGACGGCGAGGCTCGCCGCGCTCAGGAGCAGAAGGTTGAGCCACATGGGGCGCTCTCCACGGTCCGCCCGGGAGGCGAACCCCCGGGATCGGTCCCGAACGTAGCGGCGGCGGCCCGCCGGGGCGCGCGGACCGCGCGAAGTGGCCGGGGATGACCATGCCCCCGTGCCCCGAACGGGTGTGGCCCGTTCGGGTGATGACCCGTCCCGGATCCGGACGTACCCTGGCGCGGAGGGCGCCGCCCCTGGGCCGCCCCGAGCGTGGGAGGGCACGGTGACCGACCGGCTTGCGCTGTTCCCGCTGGGTACGGTCCTGTTCCCGGGCCTGGTGCTGCCGCTGCACCTGTTCGAGGACCGGTACCGCCTCCTGGTCCGCGACCTGCTCGAACGGCCCGAGCCGAGGCGGCTCGGGGTGGTCGGCATCGAGCTCGGCCACGAGGTCGGCGAAGGCGCCGCGCGGCGGCTCGCGGACGTCGGCTGCGTCGCCGAGCTGCGGGAGGTCACCCCGCATCCGGACGGCCGGTACGACATCGTCGCGGTCGGCGGCGACCGGTTCCGGCTCAAGGAGATCGACCGGGGCCGCCCGTACCTGCGCGGCGACGTGGAGATCCTGCCGGAGGAGCCCGGCGCCGAGCCCGGCCCGCTCGCGCGCCGCGTCCGGCAGCAGTTCCACCTGTACCGGCACCGGCTGGCCGCGGCTGGCGCCGACCCGGGCGACCCCGCGGACGGCCGCGGGGAGATCGAGCCGATCACGCTCCCGGACGACCCGGTGCGGCTGTCGTACCTGATCGCCGCGTCGATCGTGCTGGACGGGCACGAGAAGCAGCGGCTGCTGGAGGCCGAGGACGCCACGCTGCGGCTGCGCGCCGAACGCGACCTGCTCGCCCGCGAGAACCGCCTGCTGGACGTGCTGCCGACCGTCCCGGCGGGGCAGTTCCTGGACGGGTCGTTCACGCCCAACTGAGCCGCGCGCGGCGGGGTGCGGCGGCGCCGGAAGATCGGCGCGGGCACACTGGTGGCATGAGCCCAGCAAGGTCGACCGGAGGCAGGGGGACGCCCGCGACCGTCGCGGCGGCCGAGGCGGAGATCGAGTACACGCTGCACCCGTACGAGCCGCCCCCGGACGCCGAGTCGTACGGCGCGGCGGCGGCCGACGCGCTCGGCGTCCCGCACGAGCGGGTCTTCAAGACGCTGCTCGCCGAGGTGGACGGGCGGCTGACGGTCGGGGTGGTCCCGGTGTCGGGGACGCTGGACCTGAAGGCGCTCGCCGCCGCCGCGGGCGGGAAGAAGGCGCAGATGGCCGACCCGCGCGACGCCGAGCGCGCCACCGGGTACGTCGTCGGCGGGATCAGCCCGCTCGGGCAGCGCAGGCGGCTGCCGACGGTGGTGGACGAGTCGGCGTCAGGGTTCGCGACGGTCTACGTCTCGGCCGGACGGCGCGGACTCCAGATCGAGCTCGCCCCCGCCGACCTGGTCCGCCTCACCGGCGCCCGGCTCGCCGCCATCGCGCGCCGGTAGCCGCTTGACGATCATCTCCAGCAGCCCGTACACGGCGGCCGACACCAGCGGCCAGAACACCAGGACGCCGGTCGCGCGCAGGTCGGCGACCCCGGTGACGTTCCTGCCGTCGGGCGCGCCGCGCACCGCCCGGTGGAAGTCGGCCAGGCCGATCTGGTGGCCGACGCGCCAGGCCAGCAGCGACGCGGCGGCCCCGCCGACCACGAGCCCGAACAGCAGCGGCAGGTCGTTGCGGCGCCCGCCCGCGAGGTAGCCGGCGACGCCGCACAGCGCTCCGGCCACCAGGCCGATCAGGGCGAACCTGGCGTCCACGCCGATGGGCCCCTGCCCCTCGGGGTCGGCGAGCAGCGCCTCGCCCTGGATCACGACGTACGCCACGTCCGGGACGATCGCGTGCCAGAGGAGCCCGGCGAGCGGGCCGAGGACGGCCACGACCGCCGTGGTGACCGCCCAGGTTCGCAAGGCCCTCCCGGTCGGTCGCCGCACCTCGTACGCTCCTAGTGGAAAGGTCAGGTGCCCCGCGGGGGGCCACGTCCGCAAGGACGGCCGGGCGCCGTCCGGGCGAACCCCCAGGTGTCCCGGGGACCGCCACCGGGAATGATCCCGGCAGCGAAAGCCTAGCCTGCCCCGAACGGCCGATCGACAATCCAGCACTGTCCGATTCCCGCCCCCGAACGGCCCGATTCATCTGGAATAATGTGCCCGACATGTCCGGATTCAGTCCCGCGTTCGAACGCCTCGGCGCAGCCCTGGCCGCGGTCGTCCTCCAGCAGCAGGAGACCCTCGCCGAGTTCCTTCCGCGCGAGGACTGGAGCGCCGACCTGACCGCCCGCACGTACGCGAGCGGCGGCGTCACGGTGCGGGTGTCGCTGCTCGGCAGCTACGCCGCCCGCGAGCGCACCTGGCTGTGGGGCTGGGCCAACCCCCAGTTCGGCGACGGCCACCCCGCCGTCGGGCCGACCCTGGTCATCCCCGCCCTCGGCGAACGGCTCGGCATCCCCGAGTTCACCACGCCCGAGGTCGACCTGTCCTGGTACGAGGGGCCCGCCGGGCACGGCGGCGAGCTGATCGCGATGGCCGCCGGGGGCGTCCTCGGCGGAGGCGGCTACATCGGCGCCGGCTACGACGGCGGCTCGGCGTACCTCCACGTCGACGACCCGCAGGCCCCGCCCGCCGCGTGGGACCCGGTCCCGCTCCCCCGCCTGCTCATGAACGCGGTCAGCCTCTTCCCCCGCGACCCGCGCCTCACCCTGGCGCGCCTGCTGAGCCACCACCGCGTCCCGTACCGCGAGACCGACGGCCTCACCGAGCTCCGCCTCCGCGACGGGGGCCGCGCCCGCGCCCACTTCGACGGCATGGGCCGCTTCACCCACTGGGAAGGGCGGACCGTCTCCAAGCCCCGCCCCACGGCCCTCGCCTGACCCGACAAGCACGGACGGGCTGAGGCTTCCCTAGGCACGGCGCGCGGTTCCTAGGCGCAGCGTGCGGCGGCCGTCCTCGCTCGGGCTGGAGCGGGACGGCCGCCGCGGGTTCCTTCAGAGGCTTCGGTAGGTCAGCCCAGGCAGGACGGGCCCAGGAGCTGCTTGAGGTCGCCCATCAGGGCGGGGGACGGGGCCACGCGCAGCTTGTCGTCCAGGCGGACGACCGTGATGCGGGGGCCGTTCTGGAGGTGGAGGTGCACCTCGGCGGAGCCGGGGTGGGTGACCAGGACCTCCTTCAGCCGGGACACGACCGGCGGGGTGCAGCGGCCCAGCGGGAGCGTGACCGAGAGCGGGCCGGTCGCGTCGGTGATGGTCAGGTCCGGCTGGATCACCTCCATCGCGATGATCTTCGCGACGTCCTCGCGGCGGTCCAGGCGGCCCTTGACGACGAGGATGGCGTCCTCGGCGAGCAGGGTGGAGCAGAGCTGGTACGACGACGGGAAGCACATGACCTCGATCGAGCCCCCGAGGTCCTCCAGCTGGAACATCGCCCACGAGTTGCCCTGCTTGGTCACCTTGCGCTGGAGGCCCGACAGCAGCCCGGCGACGACGACCACCTGGCCGTCGGGGCGCTCGCCGCCGTTCAGGACGGCGATCGTGCAGTCGGCCTCGCGCTCCAGGATGTGCTCGACGCCGAGCAGCGGGTGGTCGGAGACGTACAGGCCGAGCATCTCCCGCTCGAACGCCAGGAGGGTGGTCTTGTCCCACTCCTCCCCCTCCGGGATCACGACGGCGAACGCGTCGTCGCCGCCGTCGTTCTCCAGGGCGCCGAACAGCGAGTCCTGCCCGATCGCCTCCTTGCGCTTGATGTCGATGACCGAGTCGATCGCCTGCTCGTGCACCATCAGCAGGGCCTTGCGCTCGTGGCCGAGCTCGTCGAACCCGCCCGCCTTGATCAGCGACTCCACGACCCGCTTGTTGCAGACGATCGGCGGGACCTTGTTGAGGAAGTCGTTGAAGTCGGCGTAGGCGCCCTTCTCCCTGCGCGCGGCGACGATGCCGTCCACCACGTTCGTGCCGACGTTGCGGACGGCCGACAGGCCGAAGCGGATCTCGGTGTCGCCGAGCGGGGTGAAGTCGGCCTCGGAGGTGTTGACGTCGGGCGGCAGCACCTTCAGGCCCATGCGGCGGCACTCCGACAGGTAGAGCGCGCTCTTGTCCTTGTCGTCGCCGACGGAGGTGAGCAGGCCCGCCATGTACTCGGCCGGGTAGTTGGCCTTGAGGTACGCCGTCCAGTACGACACCAGCCCGTACGCGGCGGAGTGCGCCTTGTTGAACGCGTAGTCGGAGAACGGGACGAGGATGTCCCACAGGGTCTTGACGGCCTCCTTCGAGAAGCCGTTGTCGATCATCCCCTGCTCGAAGCCGACGAACTGGGCGTCCAGCTCGGCCTTCTTCTTCTTGCCCATGACGCGGCGGAGCAGGTCCGCCTTGCCGAGCGTGTAGCCCGCCACCTTCTGCGCGATCGCCATGACCTGCTCCTGGTAGACGATCAGGCCGTAGGTCGTGTCGAGGATCTCCCTGAGCGGCTCCTCCAGTTCCGGGTGGATCGGGGTGATCTCCTGCTGGCCGTTCTTGCGCAGCGCGTAGTTGGTGTGCGAGTTGGCGCCCATCGGGCCCGGCCGGTAGAGGGCGCCGACGGCGGAGATGTCCTCGAAGTTGTCGGGCTTCATCAGCCGCAGCAGCGAGCGCATCGGGCCGCCGTCGAACTGGAACACCCCGAGCGTGTCGCCGCGCGCCAGCAGGTCGTAGGTCGGCTGGTCGTCGAGCGGCAGCGAGAGCAGGTCGACGTCGATGCCCTTGTTCTTCTTGATGCCCTTGAGCGCGTCGTCGATGATCGTCAGGTTGCGCAGGCCGAGGAAGTCCATCTTCAGCAGGCCGAGCGTCTCGCAGGTCGGGTAGTCGAACTGCGTGATGATCGCGCCGTCGGCGTCGCGGCGCATCACCGGCACGTGGTCGGTGATCGTCTCGCCGGACATGATGATCCCGGCGGCGTGCACGCCGGTCTGCCGGATCAGCCCTTCGAGGCCCTGCGCCAGGTCCATGATCTGCTTGACGTCGGCCTCGTCCTCGTACAGCTTGCGCAGCTCGCCCGCCTCGCCGTAGCGCGGGTGCTTGTCGTCGAAGATCCCCGACAGCGGGATGTCCTTGCCCATCACGGCGGGCGGGAACGCCTTGGAGATGCGGTCGCCGAGCGCGTACGGGAAGCCGAGGACGCGGCCCGCGTCCTTGATGGCGGCCTTCGCCTTGATGGTGCCGAACGTGGCGATGTAGGCGACCTTGTCCTCGCCCCACTTCTCGGTGGTGTAGCGGATCACCTCGGCCCGCCGGTCTTCAGGGAAGTCGATGTCGATGTCGGGCATCGAGGCGCGCTCGGGGTTGAGGAACCGCTCGAAGATCAGCCCGTGCGGGATCGGGTCGAGGTCGGTGATCCCCATCGCGTAGGCGATCAGCGAGCCCGCGGCGCTGCCGCGCCCGGGGCCCACCAGGATGCCGTTCTCCTTGGCCCACATGATGAAGTCGGCGACGACGAGGAAGTACGACGGGTAGCCCTTGCCGAGGATGACGCCCATCTCGTACTCGGCCTGCTCCCGGTACCCGTCGGGCAGGCCGTCCGGGAAGCGGCGCTCCAGCCCCTTCCAGACCTCCTTGCGGAACCAGGTCTCCTCGGTCTCGCCCTCCGGCACCGGGAAGCGGGGGCTGAGGTCCCGGTACTCGAACATCCCCTCCGGCTCGACCCGTTCGGCGATCATCAGGGTGTTCTTGCAGCCCTCCAGCCACGCCTCGGACTGGTCGATCGAGCGCATCTCGTCGGCGGTCTTGAGGTAGTAGCCGCTGCCGTTGAACCGGAACCGGTCGGGGTCGGCGAGCTGCTTGCCCACCTGCACGCACAGCAGCGCGTCGTGCGCCGTGGCCTCGCTCTCGTGCGTGTAGTGCGAGTCGTTGGTCACCACCGGCGGGATGTTGAGCTTCTTGCCGATGTCGAGCAGGCCCTGGCGGACGCGCTGCTCGATGTCGAGCCCGTGGTCCATCAGCTCCAGGAAGTAGTTGTCCTTGCCGAGGATGTCCTGGAACGTCGCCGCGGCCTTCAGCGCCTCGTCGAACTGCCCGAGCCGCAGCCGCGTCTGGACCTTGCCGGACGGGCAGCCCGTCGTCGCCATCAGCCCGTCGGCGTGCTCGGCGAGGAGCTCCTCGTCCATCCGCGCGTACTTGAAGACGAAGCCCTCGGTGAACGCCCGGCTCGACAGCTTGAACAGGTTGTGCAGGCCCGTCCGGTTACGCGCCCACAGCGTCTTGTGGTTGATCAGGCCGCCGCCGGAGACGTCGTCGCGCTTCTGGCTCGGCTCGCCCCACTGGACCTTCTTCTTGTGGTAGCGGGACTCGGGCGCCATGTACGCCTCGATCCCGATGATCGGCGTCACCCCGGCCGCCGTGGCCTGCTTGTGGAAGTCGTAGGCCCCGTGCATGTTGCCGTGGTCGGTCATCGCGATCGCGGGCATCTTCTGCCGGCCGACCTCTTCGAACATCTGCTTCAACCGCGCGGCGCCGTCCAGCATCGAGTACTCCGTATGGACATGCAGATGAACGAACGAGTCGGCCATGCCTTCTGCGCCTCCAGCTTTCGCATGCGACCGCCCGCGTGCGGTCCGCACGCGTCGGCGCCCTCTAGGTCCCGGGGGAAGATCGCCACCCCGGAACGCGCTCCGGAATGACGCGGTCCTGAGAGCCTAACCCGCCCCGCCGCCCGCCCGTGCCCCGACACTCCGGATGCCCCATCCGCCCCGAACACCCCACTACCCACCGTTGCCGGCCGCCCCCGCCCGGCCCGCCTCCGCCGCCGTTTCCGGCCGTCAGCGGGTGTCTCAGGGAACGAGACGCGGCGTCCGGAAGTTGACGCGGCATCGTCCCGGCCCCGTACCATTGCGGGCATGGAACGTCGCTGTTTCGGCTTTACGCGGCCGGCTCCGGGTGAGCCGGTCCACGCGACCTGAGCGACGACCCCGGAGCCGGCGAGAGGCAGAGCCCACGAGGGCTCTGCCTTTTTCATGGTCGAGCACCGCTCATCCGAGAGCGCGGCCCCGGGCGCGGACGGCACGTTCCCTGCGCGGACGGCCGCCCGCGAGAGAGGGAACCCCCACATGACCGATCCGACGACCGAGCCCGCCAACGGCGGCGCGCCCCGGGCCGCGGAGCAGCACGGCCCGGCCGGGCTGACGCTGCGGCTGGACGGCCCCGCCGCCCCCGCCACGCTGCCGGAGGCGCGCGCCGCGATCGACGAGATCGACGCCGCCCTGGCCGTGCTGCTGGAGCGCCGTGCGGGCATCGCGGCCGTCGTCCAGCGGCTCAAGCCCGTCGGCGGCTTCGCCGGGCGCGACCCCGAGCGGGAGCGCCGGATCGTCGAGGCGATGGCCCTGCGCGCCCCGTCCCTCGGCGCCGAGCGGCTCTCCCGCATCATGGCCGCCGTGATCGAGGCCGGCCTGGAGGCCGCCGAAGACCGCTCCCGCCGCACGGTCTGACCGCCGTGGACGTCCAAGCCCGCCCGGCCCGGAACCGCCGCCCGCGAACGGCCCGGACGCGGTCCGGAGCGCCGTGCGGGACGGGCTCGGCGTCGGGCTGGCCGTCGGGGTGTCGGGGTTCGCGTACGGCGCGGCGGCGGTCACGGCCGGGCTGTCGGCCGCGCAGGCGTGCATGCTGAGCCTGCTGGCGTTCACCGGCGCCTCGCAGTTCGCGCTGGCCGGGGTGGTCGGCGGGGGCGGCGGGCTGGTCGCCGGGACGCTCGGCGCCGTCCTGCTCGGCGGCCGCAACGCCCTCTACGGCCTGCGCCTCGCGGACGTCCTGCGCGTGCGGGGCGTGCGGCGGGTCCTCACCGCCCACGTGGTGATCGACGAGACGACCGCCGTCGCCACCGCCCAGCCCGACCGGGCGTCGGCGCGGACCGGCTTCTTCACGACCGGGCTCACCCTCTACGCGACCTGGAACGCCACGACGCTGCTCGGCGCCCTCGGCGCCGCCCGGCTCGGCGATCCGGAGCGGTACGGCCTGGACGTGCTCGGCCCCGCGGTGTTCCTCGCGCTGCTCTGGCCGAGGCTGACCGCCGGGCGCGCCGAGGCGCGCGTCGCGGCGGCCGCCGCGGTGATCGCCATCGCGGCCACCCCGCTCCTGCCGTCCGGCGTGCCCGTCATGCTGGCCGCCACCGCGACCCTCGCGGGCTTCCTCCCCACCCGCCGCCGCCGTGCCGAGGACCCGCAGGACCCGCAGGACCCAGCCGACACGCCCGATACAGGCGGCACGGGCGGCACGCGGGGCACGGAAGCGGGAGGCGGCTCGTGAACGTGTGGATCGCGGTGATCGTGACGGGGCTCGGCTGCTACGCGCTCAAGTTCGGCGGCCTGGTGATGCCGCAGCGGATCCTGGACGACCCGAGGGTGCGGCGCTTCACCGAGCTCGTCCCGGTGGCGCTGCTCACCGCCCTGATCGCCGTCCAGACGCTCGCGGCGGACGGCCCGTCGCTGGAGCTGGACGCGCCGAGGCTCGCCGGGCTCGGCGCCGCCGTCGGCGCGCTGCTGCTGCGCGCGCCGTTCCTGGTGGTGCTGGCCGTGGCCGCCGCCGTCGCCGCCGGCCTCCGCCTCGCCGGTCTCTGACACCGCCGCCCGCGCGTACGGGACGCGCGGGCGGCGGGGTCAGGACTCGGCGGAGACGATGTCGAGCGCGCGCGCCAGGTCGTCCGGGTACGGGCTCTCGAACTCGACCCAGTCGCCCCGCGCCGGGTGCTCGAAGCCGAGCCGCGCGGCGTGCAGCCACTGGCGCCGGAGGCCGAGGCGCTCGGCGAGGACGGGATCGGCGCCGTAGGCGAGGTCGCCCGCGCACGGGTGCCGGATCGCGGACATGTGCACCCTGATCTGGTGCGTGCGGCCCGTCTCCAGGTCGATGTCGAGGAGCGTGGCCGCGCGGAACGCCTCGACGGTGTCGTAGTGCGTCACCGACGGCTTGCCGCCCGCGACCACCGCGAACCGGCCGTCGCCGGACGGGTGGCGGTCGATCGGGGCGTCGACCGTCCCGCGGAACGGGTCGGGATGCCCCTGCACGAGGGCCCGGTAGCGCTTGTCGATGCGGCGTTCCTTGAAGGCCCGCTTGAGCCGCGAGTAGGCGATCTCGCTCTTGGCGACGACCATCGCGCCGGTCGTGTTGGCGTCGAGGCGGTGCACGATGCCCTGGCGTTCGGCCGCGCCGCTCGTGGCGATCGTGTGCCCGGCGCCGAGCAGCCCGCCGAGAACCGTCTGCCCCGTCCAGCCCGTGGTCGGGTGGGCGGCGACGCCGACGGGCTTGTCGACCACCACGATGTCGTCGTCCTCGTACAGCACGCCCATGCCGGGGACCGGCTCGGCGACCGGGACCGGCGCCGAGGGCGGCGGCGGGAGGGTCACCTCCAGCCAGGCGCCCGCCTGGAGCCGTTCGGACTTGGCGACCTCCTGGCCGTCGAGGAGCACGTCGCCCGCCGCGATGATGTCGGCCGCGCGCCCGCGCGAGAGGCCGAACAGGCGGGCGAGGGCCGCGTCGACCCGTTCGCCCTCCAGCCCGTCGGGGACGGGCATACTGCGCACGTCCGCCATCAGCTCTTCTCCCCGGCCGGCCGCTCCTCGCCCGCCGGGCGTTCCGGAGCGGCCTCGGGCCCGCCGCCGGAGACCGGCTCGCGCTCGGGCTCCTGACCGGCCGGACGTTCCGCACCGCCAAGGGGCCCGTCGGCGGGCTCGTCAACGGGCTCGTCGGCGGAGGGGCGCGCGACCGCCGGGGCCGCGCCGTCCTTCGCCTCGGAGACCTCGGCCGGGGGCTCGGCGGGGGCCTCCTCCTTGCCGGTGACCCGGGTGCCGTCGATCTGGAGGCCGCGCGCCGCCAGCAGGACGGCCAGCACGCCGCCGCAGACGATCGCCGAGTCGGCCAGGTTGAACACCGGCCAGTGCGGCAGCTCGATCCAGTCGACGACGTGGCCCTTCAGCGGCGCGGGCGCGCGCAGCAGCCGGTCGGTGAGGTTGCCGAACGCGCCGCCCAGCATCAGGCCGAGGCAGACCGCCCAGGGCAGGCTCCGCAGGTTGCGGGCCGTGCGCAGGATGGCGACGACCACCCCGCACGCGATCACCGTGAAGATCAGGGTGTAGCCGGTGCCGATCGAGAACGCCGCGCCGCTGTTGCGCGTCTCGCGCAGCGTCAGCAGGCCCCCGAGGAGCCGGACGGGGGGCTCGTCCTGGAGGGCGGCCACGATGACGGCCTTGGACACGACGTCGAGCGCGTAGGCGGCCACCGCCACCAGGACCAGCACGCCGACGCGGCGCGGCCGAGGAGATCCCGTGGATCCCTCGGCCCCGCGCTGTGGGTTCGTTGAGTCGCTCAGCGACGTTCCTCGCGTTGTTTGCATGTCACACACAGGGTCGCACGCGGGAACGCTTGCAGGCGCGCCTTGCCGATCGGCCGGGCACAGGATTCGCATATCCCGTACGTGCCGGCGTCCATCCGGTGGACGGCCCGCTCGTTCTGCGCGAGCAGGTCCTGGGAATTGTAGGACAGGGCCAGCTCGTGCTCGCGCTGGTAGGTCTTGGCGCCCGCGTCGGCCTGGTCGTCGCCCGCGCCGTCGTTGGAGTCGCCGAGCGCGATCTGGCTGGCCGACGCCGCGATCTCCTTGCGGAACGCGGCGATCTCCCGTTCCAGCCCGGTGCGGACCTCGGCGAGCTCGGCGCTCGTCCAGCGCTCCTCGCCCTCGCGGACGGGCAGCTCGGCGGCCGTGGCCGGCGCGCCCGCCGCGGCCTGCGCGGGCACCCCGCCCGCCGCGGACGCCTTGCGACCCGCCGCCTGCTTGCCCTTGGCGGCCCGCTTGGCGGGCTTCGCCCCCGCACCCCGCCCGGTCTCCGCGACGGCCTCGACCGTCTCAGTCATCTCCGCCGTCTCGACCGCCTCGACCGCCTCCGCCGCGTCGGCGGCGGCCCTCGACTTCGCGGATTTCGACGCCTTGCCGCCCTTCGCCGATGCCTTGGACTTCGCGGATCCGGCGGCGGTCCTTCCCGACGGCTTGGCGGCGGGCGTTTTCGGCGCCGGTCCCTTGGCCGACGGTGACTTCTTCGCCGGGCGCGCTCCGCGGGTCTTCTTCTCCCCCGAGGGCGCCTTGCCTCTCCCCGCGCCGGCCATCTCGGCCCCCCTCGCGCTGATCTCCTCGACAGGCAGTGCGGGCAGCATAAGTCCCCTTTCACGGCACGGCAAACAACCTGGGTGCGTTACACGCCGCATATGCCCCGTCACCGATCGGAGAGAAACCCCGCCCATGGCGAAATCTCGAAAAGGAGCCGGGCCGCACGCGCCACGCCCGTCCCCGCCGTACCGGTAACGGGAAGAGAACCGTCGCCGGGTACGTTAATCTCGGTCAGTAGTCGGCACGGCCCTGACGGGGACACCTGCCGCCGTACGCAGCGATGAGCGACCCGGGGACGGTGCGAGCCCGGGGGCGAGCCCGGCGGTCTGATCACCCCTGAGCCGCCGGAAGAACCGCCCCGCCCGTCCGCGCGGGGCGCGGTAGACCCGGCAGCCGAAGACGAACGAAGCGGATCCCGCCGCACGAGGCGGGGTCAAGGAGGGTGGTACCGCGGGACCGGCCCCTCCGGCTGGCGCCGACGCGCGCCGCCGGAACGAGCCGCCGTCTCGTCCCTCCGGTCCACGTGCAGTCCCACGTCGATCCGGAGGTCCGTCCACCGTGAGCCGTCAGTTCAGGCCGCTGCCCGCGCAGGTCGATCTGCCCGCCCTGGAGCGGGACATGCTGCGCCGCTGGCAGGACAGCAAGGTGTTCGAGCGGTCGCTGGAGCGCACCGCGTCCGGCCCCCGCTGGATGTTCTACGAGGGCCCGCCCACCGCGAACGGGCTGCCCGGCGTGCACCACGTCGAGGCCCGCGCGTTCAAGGACGTCTTCCCGCGCTTCAAGACGATGAAGGGCTACCACGTCCCCCGCAAGGGCGGCTGGGACTGCCACGGCCTGCCCGTCGAGGTCGCGGTGGAGAAGGAGCTCGGCCTCACCGGCAAGAAGGACATCGAGGAGTACGGCGTCGCGGAGTTCAACGACCGCTGCCGCGAGTCGGTGCAGCGGCACGTCGGCGCCTTCCAGGAGATGTCCGACCGGATGGGCTACTGGGTCGACACCGAGCAGGCGTACTGGACGATGAACCCCGACTACGTCGAGTCGGTCTGGTGGTCGCTGAAGGTCGTCTTCGACAAGGGCCTGCTGTTCCGCGACTTCCGCATCACCCCGTACTGCCCGCGCTGCGGCACCGGCCTGTCCGACCACGAGCTGGGCCAGCCCGGCGGGTACGAGACGGTGACGAGCCCGTCGGTGTACGTGCGGATGCCGGTGGCCGGCGACGGCCCGCTCGCCGAGCTCGGCGCGTCCCTGCTCATCTGGACGACGACGCCCTGGACGCTGGTGTCCAACACCGCCGTGGCCGTCCACCCGGACGTCACCTACGTCGCGGCGCGCCCGGCGGGCTCCGGCGAGGTGCTCGTCGTCGCCGAGCCGCTGGTCGACCAGGTCCTCGGCGAGGGCGCCGAACGGCTCGCGACGTTCCGGGGGACCGAGCTGGAGCGCACCCCGTACCGGCGGCCGTTCGACCTCGTCGACATCCCGGACGCGCACTACGTCGTCCTCGGCGACTACGTGACCGTCGAGGACGGCACGGGCCTGGTCCACCAGGCGCCCGCGTTCGGCGCGGACGACATGACCGTCTGCAAGAACTACGGGATGCCGATCGTCAACCCGATCGGGCCCGACGGGCGCTTCCTGGCGACCGTCCCCATGGTCGGCGGGAAGTTCTTCAAGGACGCCGACGAGTCGCTGACCGACGACCTGCGCGCGCGCGGGCTGCTGTACCGGGGCGACCACTTCGAGCACAGCTACCCGCACTGCTGGCGCTGCCACACCCCGCTGCTCTACTACGCGCTCCCCGCCTGGTACATCCGCACCACGCAGATCAAGGACCGGCTGCTGGAGGAGAACGAGAGGACCAACTGGTACCCCGAGAACGTCAAGCACGGCCGCTACGGCGAGTGGCTCCGCAACAACGTCGACTGGTCGCTCTCGCGCAGCCGCTACTGGGGCACGCCCCTGCCGCTGTGGATGTGCGGCGAGGACGAGGAGCACGTCACCTGCGTCGGCTCGCTCAAGGAGCTGGGCGAGCTCGCCGGTAAGGACCTGTCCTCGCTCGACCCGCACCGCCCGTACGTGGACGACGTGACGCTGCCCTGCCCCCGGTGCGGGGCGGAGGCGAGGCGCGTCCCCGACGTGATCGACGCCTGGTACGACTCGGGCTCCATGCCGTTCGCCCAGTGGGGCGCCCCGCACCGCGGCAACGAGATGTTCGAGCAGACCTACCCCGCCCAGTACATCTGCGAGGCGCAGGACCAGACGCGCGGCTGGTTCTACTCGCTGATGGCCGTCGGCACGCTGGTGTTCGACCGGTCGTCGTACGAGAACGTCCTGTGCCTCGGCCTGATCCTCGCCGAGGACGGCCGCAAGATGAGCAAGCACCTCGGCAACGTGCTGCGGCCCATCCCGCTGATGGACGAGCACGGCGCCGACGCGCTCCGCTGGTTCATGCTGGCCGGCGGGCTGCCGTGGGCGTCGCGGCGGGTCGGCCCCGGCGCGCTGGAGGAGATCGTCCGCAAGGTGCTCCTCACCTACTGGAACACCGCGTCGTTCTTCGTCCTGTACGCCAACGCCGCCGCCGCGCAGGGCCGCGCCTGGACGCCGGACCGCCTCGCCGAGGCCCCGGCGCCCGCCGACCGGCCGCTGCTCGACCGCTGGGCGCTCGCCGAGCTGCACCGCACGGTCAAGGAGGTGGACGAGGCGCTGGAGGGCTTCGACACCGCCGCCGCCGGGCGCCGCCTCGCCGAGTTCGTCGACGACCTGTCCAACTGGTACGTCCGGCGGTCGCGCCGCCGCTTCTGGGAGGGGCCCGAGACGCCCGAGGGCGCCGCGGCGTTCGCCACGCTCTACGAGTGCCTGGAGACGCTGACGCGGCTGATGGCGCCGATGGTGCCGTTCGTCACCGACCACGTCTGGGACGTGCTCCGGCAGGACGGCGCGCCCGAGTCGGTGCACCTCGCCGAATGGCCCGCCGTCCGCGAGGACCTGCTCGACGCGGGCCTCACCGCCCAGATGGCGCTGGTCCGCCGCCTGGTCGAGCTCGGCCGGTCGGCGCGCGCGGCGTCCGGCGTCCGGACCCGGCAGCCGCTCGGCCGCGCCCTCGTCGGCGCGGCCGGCTGGACCGCGCTGCCCGCCGAGCTGCGCGGCCAGATCTCCGACGAGCTGAACGTCCTGGCGTTCGAGGAGCTGGCCTCGATCGGCGGCGATCTGGTCGAGTACGAGGTCAAGCCCAACTTCCGGGAGCTCGGCAAGCGGTACGCCAAGGACACCCCGAAGGTCGCGAAGGCCGTCACCGCGCAGGACCCGTCCGCCCTGGTCGCCGCCCTGCGCGGCGGGGACGGCGCGCGGGTGGAGGTCGACGGCCTCGGCCCGGTCGCCCTCGGCCCGGACGACGTGATCGTCACCGAGCGGCCCCGTTCGGGCTGGGCGGTGGAGAGCGCGGCGGGCGAGACGGTGGCGCTCGACCTCACGGTCACGCCCGAGCTGCGCCGCGCGGGCCTCGTCCGCGAGGCCGTACGGCTCGTCCAGGACGGCCGCAAGTCGTCCGGCCTGGAGGTCACCGACCGGATCGAGCTGTGGTGGGAGGCCGCGGGCGACGACCTCGCCGAGGCCCTGCGCTCCCACGGCGCCGAGCTCGCCGGCGAGGTCCTCGCGACGTCGGTCCGGGAGGGCCGCCCGGCCGAGGGCGAGCCGTTCCGCGACGACGAGCTCGGCCTCGCGTTCTGGATCCGCAAGGCCGCGTGACGCTCCGAGGGCCCCGCCAGGGAACGGGCGGGGCCCTCAGGGATCATGGCGTAAGGGCTTCTTCACGACACATCGCGTTTGCGATGATGTCGGGGTGAACCTTCCAGAACCCCCCTCGTCCGGGCCGGAGCCGCCGTCCGCCCGCCTCCGGGCGTCCGACGCCGACCGGGACCAGGTGGCCGACCGCCTGCGCGAGGCCCTCGCCGAAGGCCGCATCACGCCGGAGGAGCACGCCGAGCGCATCGACGCGGTGTACCGGGCCAAGACGTACGCCGACCTCGAACCCGTCCTGCACGACCTGCCCGGCGCCGCGGGCGCCCCCGGCCCCTCCGCCCCGGCGGCCGCGCCCAAGGTCAGCCTCGACAAGGACGCCGCCCCGCCCCCGGTCGCGCAGTCCCCGACGATGGTCGCGGTCTTCTCCGGGGCCGTCCGCAAGGGCCGCTGGCTGGCCGAGCCGCACACCAACATCACCTGCGTTTTCGGCGGCGTCGAGCTTGACTTCCGCGAGGCGGTCCTGTCGCAGCGCGAGATCACCCTGAACATCAGCTGCCTGTTCGGCGGCGTGGACATCACGGTCCCGCCCGGCGTGCGCGTCGTGAACAGCGGCAACGCGGTCTTCGGCGGGCACGACATCGTCGGCGACGACACCGCCGACCCCGAGGCGCCCGTGATCCGGCTGACCGGGCTCGTGCTCTTCGGCGGCGTCAGCGTCAAGCGCCGCGAAGCGGGCGGTACGCGCGCCGACCGCCGCCGCGAACGCCACGAGCTGCACCACAGGCTGCGCGAGCAACGGCACGCCCTGCACGAGGAGCACCACGCGCTCCGCGAGGAGCACCGGCAGCTCCGCGACGCCCGCCGGGACCACCTGCGGGCCATGCGCGACCAGCGCCGCCGCCGGGCCTGACCGGATCCGGCCGCCGCACCGGACGGGAGGGTACGGCGCGCTGGAGGGCGGCGCGAGGCCCGATCCCGCGCCGCCTTGGACGGAACACGGAGACGGCCGCCCCCCCATGGGCGCGGCCGTCTCGTTCGTCGTCGTTCGCCGTCGTTCGTCGCGGCTCGGTCCGCGGCTCAGTCGCGGGCGTGCTCGCGGTCGGGCTGGCACACCAGGCACGGGGTGCAGCCGCGCGCCTTCGCCTCGCTGCGGGACAGGGACTCCAGGTCGTCGGCCTCGTCGCCGATGTCCTCGATCAGCGCGCAGTCGATGCGGTGGTAGCGCTTGGTGCCGCTCAGGATGCGCACCTGGGGCTCGTCCTCGGCCCCGGCGGGCCCGGCGCTCGCGGACCCCGGCTCGGCGGGCTCCGCGGGCTCGGCGGGAGCGGGTGTGGGTGCGGCGTGCTTCGCGCCGGAGGACGGGGCGGGCTCGGGGCTCGCGGGAGCGGCCTCGCGGGGACGCGGCGCGGCGGCGGGCGGCGGGACGTCCAGCGGAGCCGTGCCGGTGGCGTCGGACGGCCCGGATTCGGCCGTTGCCGCCTTCTCGCCCGCGGAGGCTGGCTCGGAGTCGTCCTTGCCGGTTTCCGGCTTCTGCGTGGACGTGGAGGCGGCTCCGGCCACCGGCAGGTCGGTCGCGGTGGGCTCGGGCTTGCGGGCGCCGCCGGGCAGGCCCCAGGCGGACGGCAGCGAGGCCCCGGACACGCCGGAGGCGGACGCACCGGACGGCTGGGAAGGCTGGGAAGGCTCGGACGGATTCGGCGCCGCCGGCTCCTGCCGGGGCTGCTCCGCAGGCTCGGGCTTGCTCTCCTGGACGGGCGGTTCGGCGGTCTTGGCGGTCTCGGGCTTCGGCGCCGGGGCCGTGGGGCTCTCCGGCGCGAAGGGCGCGGGCTGAGCGGGCTTCGCGAGGCTCGGCGACGCGGGCTCCTTGGGAGCGGAAGGCGCGGCCGGCTGCTTGGAAGCGGCGGGCGGGGCGGGCGGCGCGGAGGCGAACGCCGACGACGCCTGGGACCCGGAGGACGAGGCGCCGGAGGACGAGGCGGGCTTGGACGGCAGCGGCGCCGTCGCACCGGAGGCCGTACCCGACGAGCCCGCGCCGGACGAAGCCGTACCGGACGGGGAGGCCGTACCGGTCGGGGAGGTCGTACCGGAGGAGGAACCGCGTTCCCGCGCCGCCGCGGGGACCGACACCGCGGCGCGCGCCGCCAGGGCGGTGTCGGGCATGCAGGCGGTGCAGGAGCTGAAGCCCTCTTCCTTGGCCTCGGCGTAGGTCAGTTCCTCGGTGTCACGCCCGGCGAGCTGCCGGCAGGTGCTCAGGTGGTAGCGCTTGCGCCCGCGGACGACCTGCACGAGGGCGTCGGAGGGGACGTCGGCCGGCTGGGCCGGGATCTCCACCTCGTCGTCGGCCTTGCCGGCGGCGGGGGACGCGACGGGAGCGGTCTCGGCGGTCTCCGCGGAGCCCTTCGCCGGAACGGCCGGCGGCACCGTGATCTTGGCCTTGCGGCCCTTGCGGCCCTTCTTGGCGGCGGGGGTCGTCGCCCCCACCCCCCACAGGTCCTTGCGGCGCAGGAACACCCCGATCGCCAGGCACAGCGCCGAGACGATGCTGACCGCGATCGAAATGTAGATCACGACCAGCGCGTCCAGGCCGAACACCTGTGCGCTGTCTCCGTTGCCCGCGACGATTCCGGCGACCAGCAGCGCGATCGCCACCACCACGAGGACGCCACTCAGGATGATCACTAGGGTCTCTCCCTCTAACGAGCCGCACGCCTCCGGGGCCGTCGTCCCGGCGCGGAGATCGACCGCCGGCGTCTCCGGAACGCCGCCGGGATGGCGGCGATGCCATCCGCGGCGCGGCGATCGGAGAAGACACTATCGCCTGCGGAGCGGGCCTCAGCGCCTCTCGTGCGGCGGGTTGTCGCCGCCCGCGTGGAACGCGCCGGTGGCGGAGTGCTGAACCTGCTGGGCGTGCTGCGCGGGCTCGGCCGGCGGCGGGAACGGCGTCGCGCCCGTCGGGTTGGAGCCCTGCCCGGTGGCGGCGCCGTTGCGGTTCTCGCCGGTGGGGGCGTGCGGGATGGCGTTCTGCGGTCCGGTCTGGGGGCCGGACTGCATGGAGCCGCCGCCGGGGGCCGGGAACGCGCCGGTCTCGGTGCTGCCGGCCTCCAGGTCGCGGAGCTGGCCCTCCAGGTAGACCTTCAGCCGGCTGCGGTACTCGCGCTCGAACGCGCGCAGGTTGTCGACCTCGCGTTCGAGCTCCTCGCGCTGCTGCACGAGCGAGCCCATGACCTGGCGGTGCCGCTCCTGGGCGTCGCGGTCGAGGGCCTCGGCGCGGGAGCGGGCCTCGCTGACGATCTGGTCGGCCTGGCGGCGGGCCTTGCCGAGGATCTCCTCGGCCTCGCGGCGGGCGCGGCCGAGGGTCTCGTCGGCCTCCCGGCGGGCGTCGGCGATCGCCTGGTCGGCGGTCTGCTGCGCCAGCGCGAGCACGCGCGCGGCGGTGTCCATGTTGTCCTCGCCCGTGGGGGCGGCCGTCATGCCGAGGCCGCCGAGCGCCAGCTCGGGCTCGGGCTTCGGCTGCTGCTGCGGCTCGGGCCGGGGGGGCTCGGGGATCTGCTGCACGTCGGGCTTCGGCTCGACGATCGGGGCGGCCATGGCGGGAACCTTGCCGCGAAGGCACTCGGCCAGCTTGGCCCGGAGCTCCTCGTTCTCCTGGATGAGGCGGTCGAGCTCGGCCTCGACCTCGTCGAGGAAGGCGTCCACCTCCTCCTCGTCGTACCCCGGCCTCAGCCTGGTGGTACTGAACTGCTTGTTCCGCACATCGGCGGGTGTCAGCGGCATGTTCGTCTCCTTGGCGCGCTTGGAGTCTGTCCCAAAGGACGGTATCCGATCAGAGCCTCTGCACGAAGATGATCATGACCCAGACCACAAGGATGAGCAAGGTGAAGCTGAGGTCCAACGCCACGTTACCCAGACGTATCGGCGGGATGAAACGCCTCAGCAGTTTCAGTGGCGGATCGGTGATGGTGTAGGTCGCCTCGGCGATCACGAGCACCACCCCCCGAGGCCGCCACTGTCGGGCGAACGACTGGAGCACCTCCAGGATCAGCCTCCCGATGAGGAACAGGAGGAAGATGTAGAGGACGTACTGCAGTACGAGTCCAACGATGTTCACGGACACTCTCGCATGTGGCTGTCAGCTTTGGTTGAAGAACCCTCGTTCTGCCATCCGGGCCTTGTCCTCGGCCGTCACCTCCACGTTGGCCGGCGACAGCAGGAACACCTTGTTGGTAACACGCTCGATGCTCCCGTGCAGGCCGAACACCAGACCCGCCGCGAAGTCGACCAGACGCTTGGCGTCGCTGTCGACCATCTCGGTCAGGTTCATGATGACCGGCGTGCCCTCCCGGAAGTGCTCCCCGATGGTCCTTGCCTCGTTGTAGGTCCTTGGGTGCAGCGTAGTGATGCGCGCAAGGTCGGTGGTACCCGACTCGTAGAGCGCCACGGAGCGTCGCTCGGTGGCCGACGCGGCGTGATGATCGCGATCGCGGTCCGCCGTCTCCTCGGCTCGGGTAAGCTGACCGCCGGATTCGTCCTCACGACGGCGCCCCTGACCGGGGTCGGCCTCCTCGTCGTAGACCTCGTACTCGTCGTACTCGTCGTACTTGCCGTACTTGTCGTCGTAGCGGTCGTCCTCCACAAGGCCGAGGTAGACCGCCATCTTGCGCATCGCGCTGGCCATACGCCCCTCCGTCGTCCTGTGGCCGCGGCACCCGGCGCGTCGGCGCCGCCGTCGGACTCTTCCGCCGATGTGGCCCGCCGTTTCGGCAGGTACCACTGGGGGGACATTACCTGACGATTGCCCGTCGGCCGCCGAGCAACGCCGTACCGATCCGCAGGTGTGTCGCGCCACACGCGATCGCCTGCTCCAGATCGCCGCTCATCCCCGCCGACATGACGTCCGCCTCGGGGTGCGCGTCGCGCAGGCCGGCCGCCACCTCCGCCAGCCTCTGGAACGCCGGGAGCGAGTCGGCGCCGAGCGGCGCGACGGCCATCACGCCCTTCAGCTCCAGGCCCTCGGCCGCGGCGATCGCGTCCGCGAGCTCCGGCACGTCGTCCGGCGCGGCCCCGCCGCGGTCCTCCGCCTCGTCCAGCGACACCTGGACCAGGCAGCGCAGGGTGCGCTCGGACCGCACGGCGGCCGACGACAGGGCGCCGACGAGCTTGACCCGGTCGACCGACTGGACGACGTCGGCGTACCCGGCCACCGAACGCGCCTTGTTGGTCTGGAGCTGGCCGACGAAATGCCAGGTCAGCGACAGGTCGGAGGTCTCGGTGGCCTTGGGCCTGGCCTCCTGGTCGCGGTTCTCGGCGACGTCGGTCACGCCGAGCGCGGCCAGGTGCCGCACGTCGGACGGCGGGAACGTCTTGCTCACCGCGATCAGCGTGATCTGCGACGCGTCCCGCCCGGCGGCGGCGCACGCCTCGCCGATCCGCTTGCGGACGTCGTCGAGGTTGGCGGCGATCTCCTCGCGCCGCGCCTCCCCCTCGTTCACCGCGACTCCAGCCAGACGAAGCCCGCGAACCGGCCGGTGCGGCCGTCGCGGCGGTACGAGAACAGGCCGGGCGTCTCGATCGTGCAGCGCGGGTCGGCGCGCACGTCGGCCACCCCCGCCTCGGCGAGCTGCGCGGCGACGCCCGCGCGGATGTCGAGGCCCGGCGTGCCCTTGGCCGTGGTGGCGCGGGCGGCCGGGACGAGCGCGGCGACCTCGTCGCGCATCTCCGCCGGGACCTCGTAGCAGCCGCCGCACGCGGCGGGCCCGATGGCCGCGGCGGTGCGGCCCGGCTCCGCGCCGTGCTCGCGCATCCGTTCGACCAGGGCGGGGACGACGCCGGCGGCCGTGCCGGGACGGCCCGAGTGCGCCGCGCCGACGACGCCCGCGACGGGGTCGGCGAGCAGGACGGGCGCGCAGTCGGCGACCAGGACGGCGAGAGCGAGGCCCGGGACGGTCGTCACGATCGCGTCGACCGGCGGGAGGTCCTCGCCGGGGCGCTCGACGAACGCCACGTCGGCGCCGTGCACCTGCCGCATCCAGACCGTGCGGGCGGGGTCGAGGCCGAGCGCGGCGGCGGCCCGCGCCCGGTTGCCGCGGACGGCGGCCGGGTCGTCGCCGACCGCGCCGCCGAGGTTGAGGGAGTCGAACGGGGCGGCGCTCGTCCCGCCGGCGCGCGCGGTGAAGGCCGCGCCGACGCCGTCGCCCAGAGGGACGCGGGTGATCGCGCCGGGCCCGGGGCCGGGCGGGGTCGAGGGCACCGGGGCGCTCGGATCGCTTGTGCTGGTCGTCACGTGTGCTCGTGGTCACCTAGTCGTGGTCGCTCGGGCGGTCGTTCGGTCGTGCGTTCCGCGTTCGCTCCGGTCGCGTCGGTCGCCCGCGCCGGGGCGCGGTCACTTCAGGAAGTCGGGGACGTCGAGGTCGTCGTCCTCGTCGAAGACGACGGGGCGGCGGCGCTGGCCGGTGGCCGGGCCGCCCTCGCTCTCCCCCGCGTGCACCCGCGACGGGGACGGCTCGGCGGACGGCCGCGGCGCGGGCGGACGGGCGCCGTCGTCGCCGTCGGACCCCGCGCCGGGCGCGGCGTCGCGCTCGGGCTGGGACGGCTGCGCGGGCTGCGCCTCGGCGCGCGCCGGCTCCTCGCGGGGCGCCGGGGCGGGCCGCGGCGCGGGCCGCTCGTCGGCGGGCGGCGCCGGCGGGGCGGGCGCCTGCGGGCGCTGCTCGGGCTCGGGCCGGGGCCCGGGGGCCTGCGGCGCGGCGGCGGCCTGCGCGACGGACTGGACGGGCTGGGCGGGCTCGGCGCGCCCGACCCGGCTCGGGATCGGGTTGGCCGGGGACGCGGGCGCCGCCGGGGCGGCGGGCGGCGGCGGGGTCGGCCGCGGCGGCGGCGGGAGCCGCTTGGTCTCGGGTTCCGGGGCCGGCTTGCTAGGACGGCCCTCGTCAAAACCCGCCGCGATCACCGTGACCCGGACCTCGTCGCCGAGCGCGTCGTCGATGACCGCGCCGAAGATGATGTTGGCGTCGGGCGCGGCGGCGTTGGAGACGAGCTGCGCCGCCTCGTTGATCTCGAACAGGCCGAGGTCGGAGCCGCCGGAGATGGACAGCAGCACGCCGTGGGCGCCGTCGATGCTGGCCTCCAGTAGCGGGCTGGAGATCGCCATCTCGGCGGCGGCGACCGAGCGGTCGTCGCCGCGCGCCGAGCCGATGCCCATCAGCGCGGAGCCGGCCCCGGACATGACCGACTTGACGTCGGCGAAGTCGAGGTTGATCAGGCCGGGCGTGGTGATCAGGTCGGTGATGCCCTGGACACCGGACAGCAGCACCTGGTCGGCGGCCTTGAACGCGTCGAGCACGCTGACCTGCCGGTCGCTGATCGACAGCAGCCGGTCGTTGGGGATCACGATGAGGGTGTCGACCTCGTCGCGCAGCGTCTCTATGCCGGCCTCCGCCTGCATCGCGCGGCGCTTGCCCTCGAAGCTGAACGGGCGGGTGACGACGCCTATGGTGAGGGCGCCGAGGGAGCGGGCGATGTTGGCGACGACGGGCGCGCCGCCGGTGCCGGTGCCACCTCCCTCGCCCGCGGTGACGAAGACCATGTCGGCGCCCTTGAGCACCTCCTCGATCTCCTCGCGGTGGTCCTCGGCGGCCTTGCGGCCCACGTCCGGGTTGGCCCCGGCGCCGAGCCCGCGGGTGAGCTCGCGGCCCACGTCGAGCTTCACGTCGGCGTCACTCATCAGCAGCGCCTGGGCGTCCGTGTTGATCGCGATGAACTCGACGCCCTTGAGTCCCTCTTCGATCATCCGGTTGACGGCGTTGACGCCGCCGCCGCCGATTCCGACGACCTTGATGACCGCGAGGTAATTCTGCGGTGCTGCCACGACGAGGGGCCTTTCCGCTCGCTCTATCCGACCGGCCGGACCGGTCTGCCGACCAGTGCCGCTGCGGTGTTTCCTGACCTGTGTACGTTCCTGGGCGGGCCGCGGGGCGGTACGGGACCGACCCTCAACCCTCACCCTCAACTTGAGGCTTACAGTTATGTCAACCTGAGGACTGATACGGACAGTAGGGCGGCCTTACCGCCAGGGTCAACTAACCTCCCCCGAACTGCCTCGGCGTGTCGCGAGAGCACCAGTTGCCCTGGTTGGCGAAGGAGATCTCCCCCGCGGCGCCGCTTCCCCCGACCACCGGGCCGCTCCGGACCCGCCCGACCGTTCCAGCGTGCCCCATCGGGCGGCCGGAATCCCCGCGACACACGCACCGGTCCCCACTCGGTCGCCGCGTCACCGGGTGGTGACGACCTCGGGCGAGCTCACGTCGATCGTCCGCGCGCCGCGCCCGCCCGCGCCGCGCCGCAGCGCGTCGATCAGGCGGACCTTCTCGTCGGCCCGCTCGGGCGCGCCCCACACCACGGTCAGCCCGCCCGACAGCCGGAGCGTCACCGACTGCGGCGTGGCCGCCTCGACCTCGCCGAGCCGGCCGCGCAGCCGCCCGGGCAGCTCCACCACCACCCGCAGCGCCGCGAGCGTCGCCGGATCGGACGGTCCGGGCGCGGCGGCCGTCAGCGCGGGCATCCCCGGCGGCGGGGCCGCCCCGTCGGCGACGGTGACGCCGTTGCGGTCGAGCTGGTAGAACCGGCCGCCGCGCTCGACCGTGACGATCGGGACGCGCTCGCGGACGACGATCCGCACCGTTCCCGGCCAGTGCCGTTCGATCCTGGCGGACTCGACCTCGCGCAGCGCCTGCACCCGCCCGCGCGCCGCGCCGGTGCCGAGCCGCGCCATCGGGCGGCCGAGCCTGATCCCGGACGCGGCGACCACGCGGTCGCGCGGCGCGAGCTTCGTCCCGGTCACCTCCACGTGCCGGACGACCAGCAGCCGCGACCCGAGCAGCACCCACGCGCAGGCCGCGAGCACCGCCACGACCAGCAGGGCGACGAAGGCCACCTTCCACCGGCCGGGCCCGCGGCGTCCCGCGCGGGCGCCTCCGCCCCGTCCTCTGCGGCCCTTCCCGCCGCCCCCGGCGTCCGGACCGCCCGCGCCGGTCGTGCCGTCGCCGGGGCCGGGCGCGGGTTCGCCGGTGCCGGTACGGCTCGTCCCCGCCTTGCTCATGGGTCCAGCTTGGCAGTGATCGGCCCGGGAGCGCAGCGCCCACGCCCGGCGCGCTCCATCACGCCGAGCCGAGGCGCTCCAGGATCATCGGGCCGAGCCGGGTCACGTCGCCCGCGCCGAGCGTGATCACCACGTCGCCCGGACGGGCGAGCCCGGCGACGAGCGCGGGAACCTCGTCCCAGCCGGGGGCGTAGACGGCACGCGTTCCCTCCGGGACGGCCGCCGACACCAGCTCGCCGGTGACGCCGGGCTCCGGGTCCTCGCGCGCGCCGTAGACGTCCAGCACCACGGCGACGTCGGCGAGCCCGAGCGCCGCGCCGAACTCGGCGGCGAAGAACCGGGTGCGGCTGTAGAGGTGCGGCTGGAACACCGCGACGATGCGGCCCGGCGCGCCCTCCCCGGCGCGCTCGCCGACGTAGTCGCGGGTGGCCTCCAGGTCGGCGGTCAGCTCGGTCGGGTGGTGGGCGTAGCTGTCGAACACCTCGACGCCGCCCGCCTCGCCCTTGCGCTCCAGGCGCCGCATCGCGCCGCCGAACGAGGCGAGCCCGTCCCGTACGGCTCCGGCGTCGACGCCGAGGGCCAGCGCCACCGCGACCACGGCCGCGGCGTTCAGCGCGTTGTGCCGCCCGGGGACGCCCAGCTCCACGTCGAGCCCGCCGTCCGCGCCGTCCGCGTCCTCGACGCCCTCGATCCGGAAGCGCGAGCCGAGCCCCCGCGGGGTGAACCCGGTCACGCGCAGGTCGGCGCCCTCGGTCGCCCCGTACGTGCGGACGGCCAGCCCGCGGCCGCGCGCGAGGTCGGCCAGCTCCATCGCGACCGGGTCGTCGGCGCCCGCCACGAGCGTGCCGCCCGGCTCGATCCGTTCGACGAACCTCGCGAAGTTCTCCTTGACCATCTCGAAGCCGCCGTAGTTGTCGAGGTGGTCGGCCTCCACGTTGGTCACCACCGCGATGTGCGGGGTGTACATCAGGAACGACCCGTCGCTCTCGTCGGCCTCGGCCACGAACGCGTCGCCCGAGCCCTCGT
Source organism: Actinomadura sp. J1-007 (assembly GCF_009793335.1). Classification (GTDB taxonomy): domain Bacteria; phylum Actinomycetota; class Actinomycetes; order Streptosporangiales; family Streptosporangiaceae; genus Spirillospora; species Spirillospora yumaensis. The sequence continues at coordinate 185,717 of NZ_WING01000001.1, forward strand.
CGGCGCCGAGCCCGGTCGTGACGAGCTGCCCGCCGATGCAGTAGGACGGGTCGGCGCCCGCGTGCTGGAGCGCGACGGTCAGCATCGACGTCGTCGTGGTCTTGCCGTGCGTCCCGGCGACCGCGACGGCCCTGCGCCCCGCCATCAGCGACGCCAGCGCCGCCGAGCGGTGCAGGACGCGCAGCCCGCGCGCCCGCGCCTCGACCAGCTCGGGGTTGGACTCGCGGATCGCCGTGGACACCACCACCGTGTCGGCGTCGCCCAGGTAGCTCGCGTCGTGCCCGACGTACACCTTGGCGCCGAGGTCGCCGAGCTGGCCGAGCAGCTCGGAGTCGCGCGCGTCGCTGCCGGACACGGCGATGCCGCGCCGGAGCATGACGCGGGCGATGCCGGACATGCCGGCGCCGCCGATCGCGATGAAGTGGACCCGGCCGAGCTCCCCCGCCGGGACGACGTCCCCGGGCGTGACCAGGCTCATCGTCCGCCGCTCGCGGAGTTGACGACCTCGTACACCATCCGGGCGAGGGCGACGTCGGCGTCGCGCTTGCCCATCCGGCCCGCCGCCTCCGACATGTGCGCGACCCGGGACGGGTCGGCGAGGACGGGCAGCAGGTTCTGCCCGATCCAGTCGGGGCTCAGCTCGGCGTCGTCGACCAGCAGCCCGCCGCCTCCCTGGACGATCGGCTCGGCGTTCAGCCGCTGCTCGCCGTTGCCGATCGGGAGCGGCACGTACACCGCCGGGAGCGCGACCGCGGCCAGCTCCGCGCAGGTCATCGCGCCCGCGCGGCACATCGCCATGTCGGCCGCCGCGTACGCCAGGTCCATCCGGTCGCAGTAGGGGATCGTGACGTACTGCGGGCCGCCCTGGACCGGCTCGGGCTCCTCGGTGTTCTTCGGGCCGACGATGTGGAGCACCTGGATCCCGGCCTGCCGGAACCACGGCGCCGCCGCGACCGCCGCGCGGTTGAGCGAGCGGGCGCCCTGCGAGCCGCCGAAGATCAGCAGCGTGGGCAGGTCGGGCAGCAGCCCGAAGTAGGACCGGGCCTTGTCGCCCATCGCGAGCCGGTCGAGCGCGGCGACCTCCCGCCGCAGCGGGATGCCGACGAACGTCGCGTTCGGCAGCGGCGAGTCGGGGTGCGAGACCGCGACGTGGTCGGTGAACCGGGCGCCGAGCTTGTTGGCCAGGCCCGGCTTCGGGTTGGCCTCGTGCACGATGATCGGCACCTTGCGCTTGCGCGCGGCGAGGTAGCCGGGCGTCGCCACGTACCCGCCGAAGCCGACCAGGATGTCGGCCCGCGCCTGGTCGAGCACCGACGCCGCCGCGTTGATCGCCCCGCGCAGCCGGCCCGGCACCGACAGCAGCTGGGGGGTCAGCGTGCGCGGGAGCGGCACGGGCGGGATCAGGGCGAGTTCGTAGCCGCGCTGCGGGACCAGGCGGGTCTCCAGCCCGCGCTCGGTGCCGAGGCACGTGATCCCCACGTTCGGATCGTTGCGGCGCAGCGCGTCGGCGAGGGCCAGTGCGGGCTCGATGTGTCCGGCGGTGCCGCCGCCGGCCAGGACAACCCTCATGCTCCTTGACAACTCCTCAGCGTGTTCGTGGTGGCGGTGCCGTGCAGCCCGCTTCCCGTGCCGCGCCGGCCGGCGGGGGACGGGCGCCCGGCCCCGGGGCACCCCGGTGCGGGGTTCAGCGCCGTGCCAGGCCCAGCCAGCTTAGAGCCCTCGGGACCGGTCCGGGACCCCGTGCGGCGAGCGCCTGGCGCGCGCCGGGCTCCCGCTTGGCGAACGCCAGCATCATGCCGAGGGCGATCAGCGTCGGGATCAGCGCCGAGCCGCCGTACGACACCAGCGGCAGCGGGATCCCTGTGATCGGGAGCACACGGATCACCGCGCCGATGTTGACGACGGCCTGCACCACCAGCCAGGCCGTGGTGCCGGCGGCGGCGAGCCGGGTGAACGGATCCTTGACGCGGCGGGCGATGCGCAGCCCCGCGTACGCCAGCACGCCGAACAGCCCGAGCACGACGAGCGTCCCGACGAGGCCGAGCTCCTCGCCGACGATCGCGAAGATGAAGTCGGTCTCGGCGTGCGGGAGGTAGTCCCACTTCGCCCGCCCCTCCCCCAGGCCCGTGCCGAACAGGCCGCCGGAGGCGACCGCGAACAGGCCCTGGGTGCCCTGGTAGTTGGTGGTGAGCTGGTCGCCGGCCGGGTCGAGGAAGCCGGTGAGGCGCTGCATCCGGTACGGCTCGACGAGGATCAGGATGGACACCAGCAGGCCGACCAGGCCGATGATGCCGACGAACAGCCGGCCGGGCGCGCCGACCACCCACAGCAGCGCCAGGAAGATCGTCAGCAGGACGAGGGTGGTGCCGAGGTCGTTGCCGAGCATCACCAGCAGGACCAGCAGGCCCGCGCCGGGCAGCAGCGGCATCAGCAGCGGCCGCCACTCGGTGAGCTGCCCGAGGCGCTCCTTGCGGGCCAGCAGGTCGGCGCCCCACAGCACGAGGCCGAGCTTGGCGGGCTCGGACGGCTGGAGCTGGAGCGGCCCGAAGCTGATCCAGCGGGTCGCGCCGCCCGCCGAACGGCCGAGGCCGGGCACCAGCACCAGGACGAGCGCGACGATCGACAGCAGCAGCAGCGGGTAGGCGAGGGCCCGGAACGTCTTGACCGGCAGCCGGGACGCCAGCCACATGCCGGGCAGGCCGATCGCCATCCACATGGCCTGCTTCTGGAACAGCGCGTACGCCGAGCCGGTCTCCTGGAGCTGCTTCACGCTGGACGCCGACAGCACCATGGTCAGCCCGAGCGCGAGCAGCATCACCGACGTGCCGAGCACCAGGTAGTACGAGGTGAGCGGGCGGTCGAGCAGCCCGATCGCGGCGGCCGTCTGCTCGCGCCAGGCGGGCCTGCGCTCCTCGGGGTCCTCCGCCGGCACGGCGGTCACGGGCGCGCCCGGGGCTCCGGGTCCGGCGCGAGCCGCCGGACGGCCGCGATGAACGCGTCGCCGCGCGCCGGGTAGTTGGCGAACATGTCGAAGGAGGCCCCCACGGGGGCGAGCAGCACGGTGTCGCCCGGCCGGGCGAGCGCGGCGGCTTCGGTCACGACGCGGTCCATCGCCCCAGTGTCGGTGTCCGGAACGTCCACGACCGGGACATCCGGCGCGTGTCGCGCGAGCGCCTCGGCGATCCGGCGCCGGTCGCGGCCCATCAGGACGGCGCCGCGCAGCCGGGGCGCGCAGGACGCCACGAGGTCGTCGACGTCCAGGCCCTTGAGCAGGCCGCCCGCGATCCACACGATCGGCTCGTACGCGGCGAGGGACGCGGCGGCGGCGTGCGGCTGCGTCGCCTTGGAGTCGTTGACGTAGGCGACCCCGCCGATGTCGGCGACGTGCTGGATCCGGTGCGGGTCGGGCACGAAGGACCGCAGGCCCTCCCTGACCGCCTCCGGCGGCACGCCGAACGCGCGGGCGAGCCCGGCGGCGGCGAGGGCGTTGGCGACGTTGTGCGGGGCGAACGGCCGCACGTCGTCCAGCGCGGCCAGCTCGGCGGCCTCGCGCGCCGGGTCGGCGGTGAACGCCCGGTCGACCAGGAGCTCCTCGACCACGCCGATCTGCCCCGGCGCAGGAACGCCCAGCGTGAACCCGGCGGCCCGTTCGGCGGGGGCCGCGAGCGCGGCGGCGGCCGGGTCGTCGTCGTTGCGGACGGCGATGGTGGACGGCGCGAAGATCTTGCCCTTGGCGGCGGTGTACGCCTCCATGGAGCCGTGCCAGTCGAGGTGGTCGGGCGCGATGTTGAGCACGGTCGCCGCGTACGGCGCGAGCCCGCTCGACCAGTGGAGCTGGTAGCTGGACAGCTCCACGGCGAGCACGTCGTACGGGTCGGCGACCGCCTCCACGATCGGCGTGCCGACGTTGCCGACGGCGAGGGCCCGGTGCCCGGCGGCGGTCAGCATGGACGCCAGCATCCGCACGACGGTGGTCTTGCCGTCGGTGCCGGTGATCGCCAGCCACGGCGCGGCGTCGCGCGGACGGAGCCGCCAGGCCAGCTCGACCTCGCCGATGATCTCGATCCCGGCGCCGGCCGCCGCCGCGAGCAGCGGCACGTCGGGCCGCCAGCCCGGGGAGGTGACGACCAGGTCCGTCCCCTCCGGGAGGGTCTCGCCGTCGCCGAGCCGCACGGCGACCCCGCGCGCCTCCAGTTCGGCGGCGTGGCCGCGCCGCGCCTCGTCGTCGCCGCCGTCCACGATCGTCACGCGCGCGCCGCGGCCCGCGAGCGCGCGCGCCGCGGCCCGCCCGGACACGCCGAGCCCCGCCACGCAGACCGGAAGGCCCTCCCACCGGGTCACCTGCCGAACACCGCCACTTCCCGCACGCCCTCACTCCTCGCACACCCGCGCCTCGCGCGGACCGTCACTTCGCGCGCCCCGTCACGTCGCGCGCGGCGTCACTTCTTCGGCATCCATTCGAGGTAGAACAGGCCGAGGCCGATCGCCACGAACAGCGCCGACATCAGCCAGAACCGCACGACGATCGTGGTCTCGGCCCAGCCGGACAGCTCGAAATGGTGCTGCAACGGCGCCATCTTGAACACGCGTTTCTTGGTCAGCTTGAACCCGCCCACCTGGATGATCACCGACAGCGTGATCATCACGATCAGGCCGGCGAGGATCGCCAGCAGGAACTGGGTGCGGGTCAGGATGGCGAGGCCGACCAGCACGCCGCCGAGGGCCAGCGAGCCGGTGTCGCCCATGAAGATCTTGGCCGGGGGGCGTTCCACCACAGGAAGCCGAACACGCCGCCGAGCACCGCCGCCGCGACGACGGCGAGGTCGAGGGGGTCGCGGACGCTGTAGCAGCCGGGGCCGAGGCCGGCGTCGTAGCAGCTGTTGCGCAGCTGCCAGTTGCCGATGATCACGTACGCGGCGAGCACCATGCCCGCCGGGCCCGCGGCCAGGCCGTCCAGCCCGTCGGTCAGGTTCACGCCGTTGGACATCGCCGCGATGAGCAGCAGCGCCCACACCACGAACAGGTACGGGCCGATCGAGGGGCCGAAGTCGCGCAGGAACGACAGGTGGGGGTCGGCGGGGGTGACGTCGTAGCCGTTGGGGAAGTTCAGCGAGGCGATCGCGAAGATCACGCCGACCAGCACGATCCCGATCATCTTGGCGCCGCTGCGCAGGCCGAGGCTGCGCTGCTTGAACACCTTGATGTAGTCGTCGACGAACCCGACGAACCCGAGCCCGGTCATCAGGAACAGCACCAGGATGCCCGACACCGTCGGCACGTTGCCGGTGAACAGGTGCGCCGCCGCGTAGCCGACGAGCGACCCGACGATGAACACCGTGCCGCCCATCGTGGGCGTCCCGCGCTTGTTGAGGTGGGCCTCGGGGCCCTCCTCGCGGATCATCTGGCCGTACCCGAGCCGGTTGACGACGCGGATCCAGAACGGCGTCCCCACCATCACGAAGATCAGCGCCACGCCGGCGGCGATGATGATGTTGGTCATGCGCCCGCACCGCCCGTGGACGGCGCGCCGGCCTCCAGCAGGCCGGCCGCGGCCCGCTCCAGCCCGGCGACGCGAGAGCCCTTCACCAGTACGACGTCCCGCGGTCTCAGCCGCTCCCTGAGCACGGTCACCGCCGCGCCGACGTCATCCACCTGTACGCACTCTCCCGTCCATGACCCCACCTGCCCGGCCCCTTCGGCCATCGCCGCCGCGTTCGCGCCGACCACCACGAGGCCGGCGAACCCGCCGCGCGCGACATGCTCCCCGATCTTGGCATGTTCCGCCGCGGCGGAGGCACCGAGCTCGGCCATCTCCCCCAGCACCGCGTACGCGCGGCGGCCGCGGGCCATGTGCAGCACCACGTCCAGCGCGGCCCGCATCGAATCGGGGTTGGCGTTGTAGGCGTCGTTGACGACGGTCACGCCGTCGGGCCGCTCGGTGACCTCCATCCGCCACCTGCTGGCCGGCCGGGCCTCCGACAGCGCCGCGGCGACGTCGGCGGCGTCCAGCCCCGCGGCGCGCGCCGCCGCGGCGGCGGCCAGGGCGTTGGCGACGGCGTGCGAGCCGTGCAGCCGCAGCGCCACCGGGGCCGACGCCTCCGGCGTGACCAGCGTGAACGAGGCGCGGCCCGCGTCGTCCAGCCGCTCGTCGACGGCCCGTACGGTCGCGTCGGGCCCCCGGCCGAACGTCACGACCGGCGCCGCCGTGCGCGCCGCCATGGCCCGCACGCGCGGGTCGTCGGCGTTGAGCACGGCGGTGCCGCCGGGGTCCAGCGCCTCGACCATCTCGCCCTTCGCGCGGGCCACCATCTCCTGGCCGCCGAACTCGCCGATGTGGGCGGTGCCGACGTTCAGCACCACGCCGACGTCGGGCCGGGCGATCCCGGTGAGGTAGGCGATGTGACCGACGCCACGCGCGCCCATCTCCAGCACCAGGTACCGGGTGCCCTCGTCGGCGCGCAGGACGGTCAGCGGCAGGCCGATCTCGTTGTTGAACGACCCGGCCGGCGCGACCGTCGGCCCGGCCCGGCTCACGACCTGCGCGATGAGGTCCTTGGTGGAGGTCTTGCCCGCCGAGCCGGTGACCGCGATCACCGTGGTGTCCGGGAGCCGCCCGAGCACGCCGCGCGCGAGCCGTCCGAGGCCCTCCTGGGCGTCGCCGACGACCACGGCCGGCCCGGCGCCGCCGTCCAGGGGACGCTGCGCGAGCACCCCCGCGGCGCCGGACGCGAGCGCGGCGCCCGCGAAGTCGTGCCCGTCGGCGTGCTCGCCGCGCAGCGCGACGAACAGCGCGCCCGGCTCCACCGCTCGGGAGTCGATGACCACGGGCCCGGTCACCTCGGCGTCCGGACGGCCCCCCTCCAGGGTGCCTCCGGTGAGCTCCGCGATCGTCGACAGCGGAAGTGGGATCACGCCTGCGTCCCGTCCCCTCTCAGATTGCGCGCGCCGCGCCGTGCGCCGCGCAGCGCCTCGCGGACGACCTCGCGGTCGTCGAACGCGAGGACTTCGCCCGCCACGTACTGCCCCTGCTCGTGCCCCTTGCCCGCGACGACGACCACGTCGCCGCGGCGGGCCCGGCCGACCGCCATCTCGATGGCGGCGGCGCGGTCGGGCTCCACCACGATGTGCGCGCGCTCCCGCTGCGGCACCTTGAGCCCGCCCTCGACCATAGCGGCGAGGATCGTCAGGGGGTCTTCGGACCGGGGGTTGTCGTTGGTGAAGTACGCCATGTCGGCGAGCCGCGCCGCCGCCTCGCCCATCAGCGGGCGCTTGCCGCGATCGCGGTCGCCGCCGCAGCCGATGACGATCGCCAGCCGGCCCTCGGTGACGGGACGCAGCGCCTCCAGCACCGCCTCGACCGCGCCGGGCTTGTGCGAGTAGTCGACCAGCGTGACGAACTCCTGGCCCTCGTCGACCCGTTCCAGGCGGCCGGGGACGCCCGGCAGCGACGCGACGCCGTGCACCGCGGTCGGCAGCGGGATGCCCGCCTCGACCAGCGCGACGATCGCCGCCAGCGCGTTGGCCACGTTGAACGGCCCGGTCAGCCGGACGGCCGCGTCGGCCTCGATCCCGCCGGGCCCGACGACGCGGAACACGCTCCCGTCGGCGCCCACGCGCACGTCCTCGGCCCGCCAGTCGGCCGCCGGGTCGCCGGTCGCCGAGAACGTCGTCGTCGGGATCGTGGCGACCTCCAGCAGCTCGCGGCCGAAGTGGTCGTCGAGGTTGACCACGCCGACGCGGCTGTAGTCCGGCGTGAACAGCCGGGCCTTCGCCATGAAGTAGTCGTGCATGGTCGGGTGGTAGTCGAGGTGGTCCTGCGACAGGTTCGTGAAGATCGCCACGTCGTAGTGGGCGCCGCCGACCCGGCCCTGCTCCAGCGCGTGGCTGGACACCTCCATCGCGCCCGCGCCGATGCCCTGCTCCCGCATCATCGCGAAGATCGCGTGCAGGTCGGTGGCCTCGGGCGTGGTCAGCGAGCTCGGCAGCCGCCGGTCGCCGATGCGCATCTCGACGGTGCCGACCACGCCGGTGTCGATCCCGGCGGCGCGCAGCCCCGCCTCCAGCAGGTAGACGGTGGTGGTCTTGCCGCTGGTGCCGGTGACGCCGATCAGGGTCAGGTCGCGGGCGGGCTCGCCGTACACCCAGGCCGCGGCGTCGCCGAGCCGCTTGCGCGGGTCCTTGACCACCAGGACGGGCAGGCCGGTCGCGGCGGACGGGTCGTAGCCGTCGACGTCGGTGAGGACCGCCACCGCGCCGTTCGCGGCCGCCTGCTCGGAGAAGCGCGCGCCGTGCGTGCGGGTGCCGGGCAGCGCCGCGTACAGGTCGCCGGGCTCCACCGCGCGCGAGTCGTGCGTGATGCCGGTCACCGCGACGCCCTCGAACGCGCCCCCCGGCTCCCCGGGCCCGCCGGGCCGGTCCGTTCCGATGCCGAGGAGCGCCGCGAGCCCGCTCAGCGGACGGGCCGGATTCGTCGTCGGGCGCATGGCGTGTCTTTCGGTACGTACGGAACGGGACTGGTGGGACACCGAAGCTGGACTCACGGCGAGAGAGGGTACTCGCTGCGGTCAGCCTCCGGCGCGGATCTTGACGATCGGCGGTTTGCTCCCCGTCGGCGGGATCTTCCGGGTCTGGAGGGCGAAGCTCATCACGTCCTGGAAGACGGGAGCCGCCGCATCGCCACCATAGTGGCTGCCCCGCTTGGGGCCTGGAGGACGACCTGGACGACGAGCTGCGGGTCGTCGGCGGGCGCGAACCCGGTGAACGAGGCGGTGAAGCCCCCGCCCCGGTAGCATCCGCAGCGCGGGTTGACGATCTCGGCCGTCCCGGTCTTGCCCGCCACCCGGTACCCCGGGATCTGGGCCTTCGGCGCGGTGCCCTCCTTGGTGGTGACGCCCTCCAGCATGTCGCGGATCTGGCGGGCCGTCTCGGCGCTGACGACCTGCCTGCGCTCGGGCGCGGCCGACGGCGTGAACGACCCGTCCTCCCCGGTCGTGCCGGAGATCAGGTTGGGGGCGACGCGCACGCCGCCGTTGGCGATGGTGGCGTAGACGCTCGCCATCTGCAGCGCGTTGACCGAAACGGTCTGGCCGAACGCGATCGGGTAGCGGTCGGTGCCGGACCACTTCGACGGCGGCGAGAGCTGCCCCGCCGTCTCGGCGGGCAGCCCCACCCCGGTGCGCTCGCCGAAGCCGAAGTCGCGCAGGAACGAGTACAGCGTGTTCTGGTCGATCCGCTCGCTCGCCATGATGGTGCCGACGTTGCTGGAGGTGGCGAGCACCCCCGCGAACGTCAGCCTCTCGACCGGGTGCGGGTGCGAGTCGTGGAACACCCGGTCGTACCGCCTGATCCGGTCGGGCACGGTGAACGGCGTGTCGGGCCGCACCCCGCCCTTCTCCATCACGGCGGCGGCGGTCACGACCTTGCCCGTGCTGCCCGGCTCGTACGCCTCCTGGACCAGGGGGCTGCCCCAGGCCGACGAGCGGGACTTGGCGTAGTTGTTGGGGTCGTAGCCGGGCGCGGACGCCATCGCGAGGAGCTGGCCGTTGCGCGGGTCCATCACCACGACGCTGCCGCTGCGCGCGCCGGACGCCTTGACCTGCTTCTCGATGGCCTGCTGCGCCTTGAACTGGATGTCGCGCATCAGCGTCAGCCGCAGCCCGCGTCCGGGCACGGGCGGGCGCTTCTGGTCCTCGCCCATGGGGATGTGCTGGCCCTCCGGGCTGATCTCCACCTGCTGGGAGCCGTCCCGGCCGGCGAGCCTGCCGTTCATGGACGACTCCAGGCCGGCGGCGCCCTGCCCCGCTCGGTTCACGAAACCTATGACGCCCGCGGCGAGCGAGTCGTTGGGGTACTGCCGCCGGTATTCGGGCAGCGTCCCGATCCCGAGGAACTTCCACGACAGCACCAGCCGCGCCTGCTCGGGCCGCACGCCGTGCGCGAGGTAGACGAACCGGCTGCCGGGCGTGCTGATCTGCTTCATCACCTGCGCGGGGTCGAGGCCGAGCGTCGGCGCGAGCGCGCTGACGATCGCCTGCCGCCTATCGGGCTTGATGATGTACGGGTCGGCGAAGATCGCGCGGGCCTCGACCGTCATCGCGAGCGGGTTGCCCTGCGCGTCGGAGATGTCGCCGCGCACGGCGGGCAGCGTGATCTTCTGGAGCCGCTGCTTCATCGCCTGCTCGGTGTACTTGCCCGACTCGATCGTCTGGAGCTGGACGAGCCGTCCGGCGAACAGCGACAGCACGAACGCGACGACGAGCAGCCCGACGTTGAGCCGCTTCATCGGGTCGCGGCGGTGGAACGGGATGCGCGGGCGCGGCCCGCGCGGCGGCGGGCGGCGCCCCGGGCCGCCGGTGCGCGGGCGGCGCGGCCCCTCGCCGCCGGGACGGGTCGCGCTCTTGTCCCTCCCCGCGCGCGCACGCGAGGGGAGCGTCGTGCCCGGCCCGGACCGTCCCGCCGCGCTCTTGCCCTGCGCATTTTTGCCCGCGGCGCTCTTGGGGGCAGTGCTCTTGGGGAGGCGTTCTTCGCCGGCGCGCCCGCGGCCGGGGTGCCGCTCTCCTTGCCCGCGTCCTTGCCGGCGCCGTCCTTGCTCTTGCCGGACGTGCCTCCGCCGCTCTTGCGGGCGGGGGCACCGTGCCGTTGCGGCCCGGCCGCCGGGAGGCGCTGCCGCCCGGCGGCCGAGGGGGTTACCCGTGTGACGCCCGGACGCGCGCGCCGCGCCCGGGCCGCTCTTCTCCTCCGGCCCCGCCGTGCCCCGGGGCCCCCGCCCCTGGGAGCCGCGGTTGCCGCCCGGCGCCGGTCCGCCGGGCCCGCGCCCGGGACGCTTGGTCACCGCTCACCCCGTTCGGCCCCGATCACGGCGTACCGCTCCCCGTTCCGGTGCCGGTGCCGTTCGGCTGGGGCGCCCGGCCGCCCGGGGCGGTGGGCGGGACGCCGTCGCCGGGCACGACCGTGCCGGGGATGCCGACGACGCCCGCCGCGCCCGCCGACGCGGCGGCGGCCTGCGGGACGGGCCGGACGCGCCCGCCGGTGGTCTGTCCCGTGAGGCTGTCGATGAACGCGAGGCCCTCTCCGGGCCGCATGCCCTGCGCCCTGGCCCTGCGCGCCAGGTTGCCCGGGGACTCCTCCCTGGCGATCTGCTCCTGCAACGCCTGCCGCTGCTGCCCGAGCAGCTTGTTGCTCTGCTGGAGCCTGGTCAGGGTGAACGCGTCCTCGGCGAGGACGGTGTTGAGCAGCAGGAGGCTGACCAGCGCGCCGCCGAGCAGCCCGAGGATGAGCAGCACGAACGGAGCGCGCGGCGCCGGCCGCGACCCGCGCCGCGCCGCGCGCGGCTCGGCCGGGCCCGCCTTGGCCTGCTTCTTCGCGGGCGCGGCGGACTTGGCCGGCTTGCCCGGCTTGGCCGCGGTCTTCGTCTCGGCGGACGCCGCCTTGCCCGCCGGCTTGCCCGGTGCCGCCTTGGCGGGCGCCGCGGACGCGGACCTGGCCGCCTTGGCCGCCGGCTTCGGGCGCGAGGCGCCCGGCGGGCGCGCCGCGGCCCTGCCGGACGCGGGCGGGCGTTCGGTCTTGCCCGTCTTGTCGGCCGTCCTCTTCTTCGCGGCCTTCTTGACGCCGTTCTTCGCGCCGTCCTTCGCGTCGGCCTTGGCGGGGCCGGCGGCGGACCGCCCGGCCGGCTTCCCGGCGGGCCCGGAGGCGCTCTCGGCGTCCCCGGCCTCCGGCTCGCGGTCCGGGCGGGACCGGCGCGGCTTCGGCGGGTGCGGTGGCGGGGATCCCGGCGGACGCCTGCTCGTCGTGGTCATGTCGCCTCCCGGACCCGTTCGGCGGCGCGCAGCCGCACCGACCCGGCCCGTGGGTTGGTCGTGGTCTCCTCGTCGTCCGGCAGCTCGGCCCCGCGCGTCAGCAGCCGGAACCTCGGCTGGTGATCGGGCAGCGGGACGGGCAGCTCGGGCGGGGTGGTGTCGGCGGTGTGCTCGGCGAGGACGCGCTTGGTGATGCGGTCCTCCAGGGAGTGGTAGCTGAGCACCACGACCCGCCCGCCGACGGGCAGCGCGTCGAGGGCGGCGGGCAGGGCCCGGCGCCAGGTGTCCAGCTCGCCGTTCACCTCGATGCGCAGCGCCTGGAACGTCCGCTTGGCCGGGTTGCCGCCGGTGCGGCGGGTCGCGGCCGGGATCGAGGTGCGCACCAGGTCGGCGAGCCGCTTGGTGGAGTCGAGCGGGGCGCGGTCGCGCTCGCGGACGATCGCCGAGGCGATCCGCTGCGCGAACCGCTCCTCGCCGTACTCGCGGAGGATGCGGGCGAGCTCGGCGGGCGGGTAGCCGTTGACCACCTCGGCCGCGGTGAGGCCCTGGGTGCGGTCCATCCGCATGTCGAGCGGGGCGTCGTAGGAGTAGGCGAAGCCGCGTTCGGCCTCGTCGAGCTGCGGGGACGAGACGCCCAGGTCGAACAGCACGGCGTCGGCGGCGGGGACGCGCAGGCGGCGCAGCACGCCGGGCAGCTCGTCGTAGACGGCGTGCTCCAGCGTGACCCGGTCGCCGAACGGCGCGAGCCGCCGGGCGGACCGCTCCAGCGCGGTCGTGTCGCGGTCAAGGCCGATGAGCCGCAGGGCGGGGTGGGCGCGGAGCATCGCCTCGGCGTGCCCGCCCATCCCGAGGGTGCCGTCGACGTACACCGGCGCGCGGCCGGCGTCCTCCGGAACGGCGCGCACCGCCGGCGCGAGCAGTTCCAGGACGCGACCGAGCATGACCGGTACGTGACCGGCCTCGGCCGCGTGGTCGCCCACGTCCATGTTCACCCCCTTGTGCCACCTCGCTCGCGGACTGTGTGGCATCGCCGTCCGGACCGTCCCGCAACCCCCGGCGGGGCCTCGCCCGGCCAGGTCCCCATCCGCTGCCCTTGAGGAAGATCACCGCGTGACCGCGGGGGAGTCGCCGTCTGGCACCGGGGAAGCTGCGCCAGTCTGGCTAGGAGAGCGGCTGGAGACCTGGCCGAACGTGGGCCAGTGCCGGTCATCGGACCGACGTTGTGGATCAGCTCAGAGAATCCCTGGCAACACCTCCCCCGAGACGTCCGAGAACGCCTCCTCTTCCTGTTCGAGGTAGTCCTCCCAGGCGGGCGTGTCCCAGATCTCCAGGCGCGTGTTGGCCCCGATGACCGTGCAGTCGCGCCGCAGCCCGGCGTACTTGCGCAGGGGCGGCGGGATGGTCACGCGGCCCTGCTTGTCGGGGACCTCGTCGGAGGCGCTGGCGAAGAAGACGCGGCTGTAGGCGCGCACCGCCTTCTCGGTGACCGGCGCGGCACGCAGAGCCTCGGTGATGCGCTGGAACTCCGCCATGGGGAAGACGTACAGGCAGCGCTCCTGGCCCTTCGTGATCACCAATCCCCCCGACAGCTCCTCGCGGTACTTCGCCGGCAGGAACAGCCGTCCCTTGTCGTCGAGACGCGGCGAATGGGTGCCGAGGAACACCGGCCCCACCTCCCGCGCCGCATGGGGCGCTACTGCTCCCCACGGCGCCCCACTCTACTCCACTCTTCCCCACCGTCAACAACGAAAACATGCTTCGCGCGTCGAGATCGTTCGTAAAGCCGCAGGTCACAGGGGGTGGTGCGGAGTGGGGCGGGCGGGGGGCGCCCCGGCGGCGCGGTCCCGGCGGGCGCGGCCGCACCGCTCCGCGAGCGGTGACCGAACGCCCGCGGCGGGGCTCCGCGGGGGCCTTCCGGGCGGCCGTCCGGAGGCGCGGTGGAGGGAAGTGGCGGGCCCGGCGGGGCCGAGGCGGTGATCCCGGTGGAGCACAATGGGCTCCCGTTCATCGTGAACATCGCGGCGGCCCGCGCGACGACGTACTGTCGGTTCAGCGGGCGCGCAAGCGCCGCGCCGGCCCGCCGGAACGGGCCCCGCGGGCGGAACGGGCCGCGGGGCGCGGGTCCCCGGACGGGCCGGTCAGCAGACACCACGCGGCCGGAAGGCTGAGGAGGGTTGCCGGTGGCAGTAGGCACGCACGGAGAGTCGTTCATGGAGGCCGCCGGCTCCCCCGGGCCCGGTGCGGGCCCGGCCTCGGTCTCGACGGGCTCGCGCAGGTCGCCACCAAGATCCGGGACGCGGTCGAGTCGGTGATCGAGGGCAAGCCCGCCGTGGTCCGGCTCGCGCTGACCGTGCTGCTGGCGGAGGGGCACCTGCTGATCGAGGACGTCCCCGGCGTCGGCAAGACGATGCTCGCCAAGGCGCTGGCCCGCTCGGTCGACTGCTCGGTGCGGCGGGTGCAGTTCACCCCCGACCTGCTCCCGAGCGACATCACCGGGGTCAGCGCCTACAACCAGGAGGCGCGCGAGTTCGAGTTCAAGCCCGGCCCGGTGTTCGCCAACATCGTGGTCGGCGACGAGATCAACCGCGCCTCCCCGAAGACGCAGTCGGCCCTGCTGGAGTGCATGGAGGAGCGCCAGGTCACGGTCGACGGCACCACGTACGGGCTGGAGCGGCCGTTCATGGTGATCTCCACACAGAACCCGGTGGAGATGGAGGGGACCTATCCCCTGCCGGAGGCGCAGCGCGACCGGTTCACCGCCCGGATCTCGATGGGCTACCCCGACCCGGCCGCCGAGCTGGAGATGCTCGACGTGCACGGGCAGTCGTCCCCGCTCGACCGGCTGAGCCCCGTCGCGCACGCGGCCGACGTCCGCGAGCTGATCGAGGTCGTCCGGCGCCAGCACGTGTCGGCGGCCGTCCGGCAGTACGCGATCGACCTGGTGACCGCGACCCGCACCCATCCCGAGCTGCGGCTCGGCGCGTCCCCCGCGCGACGCTGCACCTGGTGCGGGCGGCGCGGGCGTACGCGGCGCTGGACGAGCGCGACTACGTGCTGCCCGACGACGTCCAGGACCTGGCCGTGCCCGTCCTCGCGCACCGGCTGCTCCCGACGGCCGAGGCGCAGGTCGAACGGCGCCGCCCCGAGCACGTGGTCGCCGAGCTGGTGAGCCGGCTGCCGGTGCCGTCCGCCCGCGCGCAGGCCGCCCCCTCGTCCCCCAGGTCCCCAGGAAGTGAACGTTGAGAAGAGCGCTGGCCGGACTGACCACGCGCGGGAGGTCGTTCGTCGCGGCGGGGGCGACCGCCATCGTCTGCGCGTTCGCCCTCGGCGAGCGTGACCTGCTGCGCGCGGGCGTCCTCGTCCTCGTGCTGCCGCTGCTGTGCACCCTCGCGGTGTCGCGGACGCGGTACCGGCTCGCGTGCGCGCGCAAGCTGGAGCCGTCCCGGCTGGCGGTCGGCCACGAGGCGCGCGCCGACCTGAGGCTGGAGAACGTGTCGCGGCTGCCGAGCGGGCTGCTGATGGTCGAGGACCAGGTCCCGTACACGCTCGGCGGGCGGGCCCGGTTCGTGCTGGACCGGATCGAGCCGCGCGGGTCGCGCGAGCTGAGCTACCGGATCCGGTCCGACGTGCGCGGGCGCTACCGGGTGGGGCCGCTGGTCGTACGGCTCGCCGACCCGTTCGGGATGGTGGAGCTGGTCCGCTCGTTCAGCCTGGCCGACACGCTGACGGTGACGCCCGCGATCGTGGCGCTGCCGCCCGAACGGCTGGCGGGCGCGTGGACGGGCGGCGGCGACAGCCTCGCCCGCACGGTCGCGACGGCGGGCGAGGACGACGTGGCGCCGCGCGAGTACCGGCACGGCGACGACCTGCGGCGCGTGCACTGGCGGTCGACCGCGCGGTACGGCGAGCTGATGGTGCGGCGCGAGGAGCAGCACTGGCAGAGCAGCGGGACGCTGTTCCTCGACGCCCGCCGCGTCGCGCACTGGGGCGACGGGCCCGGCGGGTCGTTCGAGCAGGCGGTGTCGGTGACCGCGTCGGTGGGCGTGCACCTCGGGCGGGCCGGGATGGGCCTGCGGTACGTGACGGACGAGGGTGAGGCGCTGCCGCCTTCGGTGTCGTTCGAGAGCGCCTTCGAGGGCCTGCTGCTCGACGCGCTCGCGGTGGCGCGGACGTCGCGGGGCCACACGCTGACGCCCGGCCTCGCGGCGCTGCGCGGCAGGCTCGGGCGGGGCCGCGACGGCGACGGGCTGGTCGTCGCGGTGTTCGGGCGCTGAAGCCGGACGAGGCGCGCGCGGTCGCGGCGGCGCGGCAGGGCACCGCGACGTGCGTCGCGATCCTCGTCGACCCCGACCACGCGGGCCGTCCCGCCGCGCCCGCGCCGCAGGGCGGGGCGGACGGCCCGGTGTCGGGCAGCGAGCGGGCGGCGCGGCTGCTGCGCGCCGGCGGGTGGCGGGTGGTGATCGT
This sequence comes from Actinomadura sp. J1-007, assembly GCF_009793335.1. GTDB lineage: Bacteria > Actinomycetota > Actinomycetes > Streptosporangiales > Streptosporangiaceae > Spirillospora > Spirillospora yumaensis. The sequence goes on from NZ_WING01000001.1 coordinate 201,976, forward strand.
CCGGTCGGCCGCCGACCTCGCCGGCGCCTGGGCGCTCGCCGACCAGGCCACCGAGGACTTCGCCAGGGCGGTTCATGAGGGTCCGGATGACGATCATCGCCGGGCTGGCGACGCTGGCCGGCTCGGTCGGGCTGTACCCGCTGTTCGCGACCGGCGGCTGGTTCTGGTCGGGGCTCGGCGCGGTCGCGTCCGTCGCGGCCGGCGGCCTGGTCGTGCGGCGGTTCCGCGTGCCGGCGCCGGTCAGCGCGCTCGGCGGGCTCGCCGCCCTGCACCTGTACCTGACCGTCATGTACGCGCCGGGGGAGGCGCTGCTCGGCGTCGTGCCGACGCCCGGCTCGATCCGCAGGCTCGCCGAGCTGATCGGCGACGGCTGGGACGCCGCCGGCCGGTACGCGGCGCCGGTGCCGCTCGTGCCCGGCATCGCGATGCTGGTCGCGGCCGGGATCGGGCTCGTCGCGGTGCTGGTGGACCTGCTCGCCGTCCGGCTGCGCAGGGCCGCGCCCGCCGGGCTGCCGCTGCTCGCGATGTACAGCGTGCCGGCCGCCGTGCGCGAGGACGGCGTGAGCTGGCTGGCGTTCGGCGTCGGCGCCCTCGGGTTCCTGGCGCTGCTGATGAGCGACGCCCGCGAGCAGGTCGGCGGGTGGGGCCGGGCGGTGTTCACGCCGCGCTGGTCGGAGGAGGTCCCGATGGCCGGGCGGCGAGCCCGCCGCCCGACCGGCGGCGCGAGCGGCCCGACGCGAGCGCGCTCGCCGCGAGCGGTCGGCGCATCGGGGTCGCCGCCGTCGCGGTGGCCGTGCTCGTCCCGACGGCCGTGCCGGGCATCCACCCGCGCGGCATGTTCGGGATGGGCGGCGGCGGGGGCGGCGGCGGGACGGAGACCGTGACCACGCCCGACCCGCTGGTCAGCCTCAAGCGGGAGCTGACCCGCCCGGACGACTCGGTCGTGCTGACCTACCGGACCGACGACCCGGCCGGGCCGGACTACCTGCGGCTGTACGCGCTGGACAGGTTCGACGGCGACCGCTGGACCTACAGCGCGCTCCAGAGCAGCGCCAAGGACCGGCTGTCGGGCCGTACGCTGCCGTCCCCGCCCGGCCTCGGCGGCGTGCCCGCCCGGACGGTGACGACCCGGGTGCGGGTCCGCAAGGAGGTCAAGCGCATGACCTTCCTGCCGGTGCCGTACGCGCCGTCCCAGGTGTCGATCAAGGGCGACTGGCGGGTGCACGCCGGGTCGCTGATGGTCTACTCGCTGCGCGATTCGGCGGGCGGCCGGTCGTACACGGTCAGGAGCGTGCGGGCGCGGCCGACCGGCGCGGACCTGTCGGCGGCGCGCGGCTACCCCGGCGACGTCGTCTCGCACTTCACGTCCGTGCCGAGGAACGTCCCCCCGCAGATCCACGACCTGGCGCGGCAGATCACGGCGGGCGCCACGACGGCGCACCAGCAGGCGGTACGGCTCCAGCGGTGGTTCACGCAGACCGGCGGGTTCGTGTACGACCTGTCGGCGCCGGCGCCGCAGCACGGCAGCGACCTCACCGACTTCCTGCTGCGCGGCAAGCGCGGCTACTGCGAGCAGTTCGCGGCGGCGATGGCGCTGATGGCCCGCATCCTCGGCATCCCGGCCCGCGTCGCGATGGGCTACACGCCGGGCACGCAGTCGGGCCCCGACGAGTGGATCGTACGGTCGCAGGACGCCCACGCGTGGCCCGAGCTGTACTTCGAGGGGGCGGGCTGGGTGCGGTTCGAGCCGACGCCCGGCGGCCCCGCCGGGCAGGGCACCGCGTCGGCGCCCGCCTACAGCGAGCCGTCCGGCTCGTCCTCGGCGCAGCACCCGCAGGGCGAGACGGAGCCGTCCAGCGGGCCGTCCGCCGGCTCCACCGGGCGCGCCGCGCCGAACCGCGGCCAGCACGACCGCCCCGACTTCGGGCCGACCGACGACCCGCGGGCGGAGGAGAGCGACGACTCCGGCGGCTCGTCCCCGGCGTGGCTGGCGGGCGTCCTGGTCGTCCTGCTGATGGCGCTCGCGGTGCCGATGGTCGTCCGCGTGCTCGCGCGGCGGCGCCGCTGGGCCGCGGTCACCGCCTCCCCCGGCCGTTCACCGGACGCGGCCCGCGCCGCCGACCCCGCCGACGCGGCGCACGCCGCCTGGGGGAGATGCGCGCCGACGCCCTCGACCACGGCCTCCGCTGGCGCGCCAGCGACTCCCCCCGCGCCGCCGCGCGCCGCCTCGGGGAACTGCTGGAGCTGGACGACGAGAGCGCCGGTGCGCTCGGCCGGATCGCCCGCGCCGAGGAACTGGCCCGCTACTCCCGTACGGCGGCGCCCGCACCCGCCGACAGCCTGCGCGCCGACGTCCGTACGGTACGCGAGGCGTTCGCGGCGTCGGTGGCCCCCCGCACCCGCTGGCGCGCCCGCCTGCTCCCCCGTCCACGGTCGCCCAGACCTCGGAGGCCGTACGATCCGCGGGCGGCCGTTCCATGGAGGCCCTCACCCGCCTGGAAGAACTGGCGGCCCGCCTCCCCTCCCCGGCCGCCGCAGCAACCGCCCCTGACCCGAGCCCGCGGAGAAGCCATGTGGCTCCGGGGCTTGGGACCGTGAGGTGGACGAACAGCTCAATGATCACGCGAGCGCGTTAACTAACCGGGGAGGCGACGCCGAAGGCGAGCCTCCCCGGTTAGATCGCGAAGCGATGCAGCGCTCGCAAAGGCACGGTCAGGGAGCGAGCCGCCAGGCGAGCGGACTGGGCCGGGACTTCAATCAACACAGCCGCTAGGCGAGCGCCGTAGGCCGGGACTTCTTAAATACCGCCGTCCCCTTCGGTGCGGCGGCGCCAGCGCTCTTCCATGCGCTCCATGAAGCCGGCCTTGGGGCGCCTCCCCGCTGGCGGCGCCGGCGGCGGGGGCGGCCTCCGGAGGCGGCGGCCTCGGTGCCGATGCCGGTCATGCGCTTCCAGCTCGTCAGCGCCCAGACGCAGCAGACCACCATCAGCAGGAAGCCGGTCACGCTGACCGCGATGGTCACCGTCCCCTGGTTGATGACGAGTCCGGCCATCAGCGCGCAGACGCCCACCACGAAGCCGAGGGCCGCCTTCACGATCCGGCGCTTGTAGTGCACCTGCGGGTTGGTGGAGCGGACCGCGTGAGCGAACTTCGGATCCTCGGCGTACAACGCCTGCTCGATCTGGTCGAGCATGCGCTGCTCGTGATCAGAGAGCGGCACGGCGCCTCCCAACGACAGCCCCGCGACGGGGTATCCGATGCAGGACGGGAACCTCAACGGTGATATGCCCAGAATACGAGCCCCGACGAGCGTACGAAAGCGAACGGCCTACCGCGGACCACTTCCCGGTCACCTCATCCGCCTGTCTCATCGGCCCGTTTCCCCTCCGTCACGCCCGTCACCGTCGTCGGCCCTCCGGACGAGCGCGGCGGGACGGACCATGCCGCGGCCGAACCGGTTCGCCACCTGGTCCATCGCACGCTCGGCCTCGCGCCAGCCGCTTTCCGGCTCGTCGAAGGCGAGCTGGCGGGGGGCCTCGTCGGCCGGGCCCAGGTTCTCGACCCGTACCCCGACCAGACGGAGTCGTACCCGTTCCAGACCGGCCGCCTCGTACAGCTCGCAGGCTGTGACATAGATCACACGGGCGAGATCGGTGGGCTCACGGAGCGTGCGCGACCGTGTGATCGTCTTGAAGTCGGCCATCCGGAGCTTGACGCTGACCGTCCGGCCCGCGTTCCCGCTCGCGCGCAGACGCGCGCCGACCTTCTCGGCCAGCCGTAGCAGCTCCCGGCGGATGGTCTCCGGGTCGTCGATGTCGTGGTCGAACGTCTCCTCGGCGCCGATGCTCTTGTCCGGGGTGTGCGGGACGACCTCGCGCGGGTCGCGTCCCCAGGACAGGTCGTGCAGGTGGGCGCCGAGGGCGTTGCCGAGCTCGCGCTGGAGGGTGCCGAGCGGGACCTGGGCGAGCTGGCCGACGGTGCGGAGGCCGAGGCGGGTCAGGGCCTGCTCGGTGCGCTCGCCGACGCCCCACAGCGCCGCGACGGGCAGGGGGTGCAGGAAGTCCTGGACGCCGTCCGCCGCGACGACGAGGAGGCCGTCGGGCTTGCAGTGGGTGGAGGCGAGCTTGGCGACGAACTTGTTGGCGGCGACGCCGACCGAGCAGGTGATGCCCTGCTGGTCGCGGACCTGCGCGCGGATCTGCCGCGCGATCTCCGCGGGGCGGCCGAGCCGGCGCAGCGCCCCGCCGACGTCGAGGAACGCCTCGTCCAGCGACAGCGGCTCGACCAGCGGCGTGACCGTCCGGAAGATCTCGAAGACGGCCGCGGAGACCCTGGAGTACTTCTCGTGGCGGGGCGGCAGCACCACGGCCTGCGGGCAGAGCCGCCGCGCGCGGGTCATCGGCATGGCGGAGTGGACGCCGTAGCGGCGCGCCTCGTACGACGCGGCCGACACCACGCCGCGCCCGCCGACCCCGCCGACGATGACGGGGCGGCCGCGCAGCTCGGGGCGTTCGAGCAGTTCGACGCTCACGAAGAAGGCGTCCATGTCGACGTGCAGGATGGGGCAGCCGGTGTCGTCGGCCGGGGGGCCCGGCTGGGGTCCCGGCCGGTGCAGCTGCTGTTTGCGGCTCATCTCACGTCACAGGGCTCTCACGGCGCGGCCCGCGTCACGCGGGGGGCTTGTCGGCGAGCAGGTGGAGCTGGGTCGCCAGCTCGCGCAGGACGGGGTGGACGGCCGCGACCGACTCCAGCGCGATCAGCGCGTCGGCGGAGTCGGCGTCGCAGTCGAGCGCGCCGCCGGGCGCGAGGTCGGCGAAGATCCGCACGCCGTGCAGCTCGCCGACCCGCAGGCCCGCGGCGGCGACGAGGGAGGAGAGGGTCTCGCGGGTGAACCGGCGCGGCACCCGGTCGTGCTCGCCCCAGCGGCCGGACACGTCGGTCAGCACGCGGCGGGCGTCGTCGAAGTGGCCGGCCGCCGCGCGGTGCAGCGCCGCCGCGATCTGGCCCGCGACCAGCACGCTCACCGAGCCGCCCGGGCGGACCGCGCCGGTCAGCGCGGCCATCGCCGCGGCCGGGTCGTCGACGTACTCCAGCACGCTGTGGCACAGCACCAGGTCGGCCGCGTCGGGTCCGAGCAGGTCGGGCAGGTCGGTCGCGTCGCCCTGCACGGACCGGACCTTCACGCCGGACTCGGCGGCGCGCCGTTCGAGGGCGGCGAGCGCGTCGGGGTTGGCGTCGAGCACGGTGACGCGGTGGCCGAGCTCGGCGAGCGGCACCGCGAACCCGCCGGTGCCGCCGCCGACGTCGACGACGTCGCTCGGCCCCTCGGGGGCGATGCGGTCCAGGACGGTGCGGAGCGCGTCCCAGAGGACCGCGCTGCGCACCCGGCCGCTCCCCCGCCCCCGCCTCTGCTGCTGGGCGGCCACGGCCACCCCCCTCACCTCGGTCGGTCCTGCCCGCTCGCCCGCGGTCATCAGCCCCACCCTAGCCCCGGGCCGGGTCACAGGGTCAGGGACGGCTTGAGCCGCTGGAGCCGCGACAGCAGCCCGTTGACGAACCGGGGGGACTCGTCGGTGGACAGCTCGGTCGCGAGGCCCACCGCCTCGGCCACCGCGACGCCGTCCGGGACGTCGTCGACCCACAGCACCTCGTAGGCGCCCATCCGCAGGATGTTGCGGTCGACGACCGGCATCCGCTCCAGCGTCCAGCCGGTCGCGTACGTCGCGATCAGCTCGTCGATCCGCTCGCCGTGCTCCTGCACGCCCTCGATGATCCGCACCGCGTGCGGGTACTCCGCGAGCTCGTCCTGGTTGGGGCGGCCCCGCGCCGCCAGCACGTCCGTCGGCCGTTCCTCCCGCAGCTCCGCCGCGAACAGGATGTCCAACGCCAGCTTCCGGGCCTTGGTCCTGGCACTCATCGTCTCGCTCCGCCCGGCGGCTCGCAGCCGCCTCCACGCGACGGCCTGTCTCGTCGCTCTGCCGGCACGCCTCCGGCGCTCCTCGCCCGCGCCGCGGCACCGGGGGCCGCGGCGCACCTCGTCGCCCGCCCGGCGTCAGCCGCGGCCGAGGTACTCGCCCGACCGGGTGTCGACCTTGACCTTCTCGCCGGTGGTGATGAACAGCGGGACCTGGATCTGCGCGCCGGTCTCCAGCGTGGCGGGCTTGCTGCCGCCGGTGGAGCGGTCGCCCTGGAGGCCGGGCTCGGTCTCGGTGATCTGGAGCACCACGGCGGCGGGCAGCTCGACGTAGAGGGGGTTCTCGTTGTTGAACGCGATGACGGCGTTCTGCTCGGGCAGCAGGTAGTCGGCGGCCGAGCCGACGGTCGCGGCCGGGATGTGCGGCTGGTCGTAGGTCTCGGTGTCCATGAAGACGAAGTCCTCGCCCTCGCGGTAGAGGTACTGCATCTCCCGCTTGTCGACGCTCGCGACGTCGACCTTGGTGCCGGCGTTGAAGGTCTTGTCGACCACCTTGCCGGACAGGATGTTCTTGAGCTTGGTGCGGACGAACGCGCCGCCCTTGCCGGGCTTGACGTGCTGGAACTCCAGGACGGTCCACAGCTGGCCGTCGAGGTTCAGCGCCATGCCGTTCTTCAGGTCGTTCGTCGTCGCCACTGCGTTGCTCTCCTGATCGCGGATGCGCCCGTACGTCAGAGTACGAGCAGTTCCCTGGTCGTCTCGGTGAGAAGCTCCGGGCCGCCCGCGCGGACCACCAGCGTGTCCTCGATGCGGACGCCGCCCCGGCCCGCGAGGTAGACACCCGGTTCGGCGGTCACCGGAACCCGATCCATCAGCTTACCGGTCCTGTCGTACCCCATGAGCGGGGCCTCGTGGATCTCCAGGCCGACGCCGTGCCCGAGCCCGTGGGTGAACGCGGCGCCGTGCCCGGCGGCCTTGATCACGTCGCGGGCGGCGGCGTCGACCGCCGTGGTCTCGGCGCCCGGGACGGCCGCCTTGATCGCGGCGCGCTGCGCCCGGCGGACGAGATCGTACAGCTCGCGCTGCCAGGCCGCGGGCTCGCCGATCGCGACGGTGCGGGTCATGTCGGCGTGGTAGCCGCCGTACAGCGCGCCGAAGTCCATGGTCAGCAGGTCGCCGCGCTCGATCCGGCGGGCGCCGGGGTGGTGGTGCGGGATCGCGCCGTTCGGGCCGGACGCGACGATCGACTCGAACGCGGGCCGTTCGGCGCCGCGGTCGACCATGGCCCGCTCCAGCGCGATCGCGATGTCGCGCTCGGTGCGGCCGGGGGCGATCTCGGGCAGGACGGCGTCGAACGCCCGGTCGGTGATCGCGCACGCCTCGCGCAGCAGGGCCAGCTCGTCCTCGTCCTTGACCTTGCGCAGCTCCTCGACGGGGCGGCCGAGGGGCTTGAACTCGATCCCCATGTCCTCGGTGACGAGCTCCGCGTGCCGTTCGACGGTCAGGTCGTGGGCCTCGAAGCCGAGGCGGCGGGCGCCGGACTCTGCGGCGAGGGCGGTCAGCGCCTCGGCCGCGCGCCGTTCGACGACGGTCTCCAGGTCGGGGCAGACCTCACGGGCCATCTCGGCGTAGCGGCCGTCGGTCGCGAGGACGGGCGGGCCGTCGGCGCGGACGAGCAGCACGGCGTTGGAGCTGTCGAGGCCGGTCAGGTAGCGGACGTTGACCAGCCGCGTGACCAGCAGCGCGTCGGCGTCCCGCTCCGCGAGCAGCGCGGCCAGGCGCCGCCGTCGTTCGGTGTGCGTCTCCCCCATGGCCAGGACTCTAGTTCATCGCGGGGACGCGCCTCCGGCCCGTGCGAGGGGCGGACGTGGGGCAGATGTGCGGCGGACGAGGGTGGACGGGGCGGGCCCGGCGGGCCGTACGGGACGGGCGTCTCGGAGCGGTCACGGAACATGAGAAACCCTCGACTTCCCCGGCCGCGGTCCCTACCTTGTGATCGTTTCCGTCGTGGTCCGCCCGCCTCCCGCCCCGGTCCGTCTCCCCGCCTTCCCCCAGGAGGGATTCACTTGTCCGGAGTCAGCCGCCGCAGACTGCTCGGCACCGGCGCGCTCACGGCCGCCGCGACCGCAGCGGCCACCGCCGTCAACGCCTCGTCCGCCTCCGCCTCGCCCGCCTCCGCCACCGCGGCGGCCCCGCCGGGCGGCGCCGCCGCGTCCGCCGACGTGGTGGTCGTCGGCGCCGGGCTGTCCGGCCTCTGCGCCGCCCGCGACCTGGTCGCGGCGGGCCGCTCGGTGATCGTGCTGGAGGCGCGGGAGCGCCCCGGCGGCCGGGTGTACGGGATGCCGCTCGGCGACGGCACCACCAGCGAGGGCGGCGCCGAGTTCATCGGCCCCACCCAGGACCGGATCGCGGCGCTCGCCGCGGACCTGGGCGTCGGCACGTTCGCGACGTACAACACCGGCAAGAACGTCTACTACCGCAACGGCAAGCGGTCGCTGTACGCCACCGACGGCCTCCTCGGCGCGGTGCCGCCAGACTGGGGCGTGTTCGACCTGCAACTGGCGCTGCTGTCGCTCGGGAACATGGCCAAGAGCGTCCCGGTGGGCGAGCCGTGGAAGGCGCCGAAGGCCGAGGAGTGGGACTCCCAGACCTTCTACACGTGGTCGCGGTCCAACTCGTTCAGCAACGGGGCGCGGTTCCTGATGGACGCGTTCGTCAGCTCGACGCTGTCGGTGCGGTCGCGCGACGTGTCCCTGCTGTACGTCCTCAATTACATCGCGTCCGCGGGCAACGAGTCGTCCCCCGGGAAGGTCGACCGGCTCATCAACACCAGGGACGGCGCGCAGGAGCTGCGGTTCGTCGGCGGCTCGCAGGAGATCCCGGTACGGCTCGCGGCGAAGCTGGGCGACCGCGTCCGCTACAACGCGCCGGTGCGCTCGGTCGGCGTGCGGGACGGCGCGGGGGCGGGGTGACGGTCGAGGCCGACGGGATCACGGTCACGGCGAGGCGCGCGGTCGTCGCGATGTCCCCCGCCATCGCGGCGAAGATCCACTTCACGCCGGGGCTGCCCGCGAGCCGGGCGCAGCTGGCGCAGCGCTACCCGATGGGGTCGATCGCCAAGTTCGTCGCCGTCTACGACCGCCCGTTCTGGCGGGACGAGGGCCTCACCGGGCAGGCCGTCGCCGACAGCGGGGCGATCGACGCCACGTTCGACAACACGCCGCCGGACGCCTCGCGCGGCGTGCTGATGGGCTTCGTCAACCAGTCCAACATGCGGCGCCTGGACGCCGCGTCGCCGGACGCGGTGCGCGCGGCGGGGCTGGACTCGTTCGGCAAGCTCTTCGGCGAGAAGGCCAAGAGCCCGGTGCGGACGGCGTTCCAGCGCTGGGACAACGAGGTGTGGAGCGGCGGCGGCCCGGTCGGCGTCGCGCCGCCCGGCGTGCTGACCGACTTCGGCGAGGCGCTGCGCGCCCCGTGCGGGCCCGTCCACTGGGCGGGCACCGAGACGTCCGGCCACTGGACCGGCTACATGGACGGCGCGGTCCGCTCCGGCGAGCGCGTGGCCAAGGAGGTCGACGCCGCGCTCTGACCGCGGCCCCGCGCCGGCCGGCGTCGATCTGCGGCCCGCCGCCCGCGGCCGGGGTCCGGGGCCGGGCCCCGGGCCTTGGCCTCGGGGCCGGGTCCCGGGGCCTGGGCCTCGGGACGCCGGCACGCCGCAGATCGACGGGGCGTCAGAGGTCGGCGGCCATGGCCTTGATCTTCTCGATCAGGGCGAGGCGGCCCTTGTGGTCGCCGGCGATGGGGGTGATGTTCAGCGTGGTGACGCCGGACTCCTTCATCGCCGCGAGCCGTTCGCGCACGTGGCCCTCGGGCCGATCAGCGACATCTTCTCCAGCAGCTCGTACGGGACCTTGGCGGCGGCCTCGTCCTTCTTGCCCGCGAGGTAGAGGTCCTGGATCTCCTCGGCCTCCTTCTCCCACCCGTACCGGCGGCAGAGGTCGTTGTAGAAGTTGCGGCCCTTGGCGCCCATGCCGCCGATGTAGAGCGCGGCCATCGGGCGTCCGAACTCCAGGAAGCCCTGGACGTCGTCGCCGATGGCGAGCGGGGCCTGGCCGACGACGTCCAGCTCGCCGAGGGACGGGTCGCGCTTGGCCCTGCCCGCGGCGAGGGACTCGCCCCAGACCTGCCCGGCCTTCTCGGGCAGGTAGAAGATCGGCTGCCAGCCGTTGGCGATCTCGGCGGTCATCTCGACGTTCTTCGGGCCGATCGCCGCGACCATGACCGGGATGTCGGCGCGCACCGGGTGGTTGATGATCTTCAGCGGCTTGCCGAGCCCGGTGCCCTGGCCCTCCGGGACCGGCATGTCGTAGTGCTTGCCGTGGTGCTCCAGCCGCTCGCGCCGCCACACCTTGCGGCAGATCTCGATGATCTCGCGGGTGCGGCCGAGCGGCGCGGTGTACGGCACGCCGTGGAAGCCCTCGATCACCTGCGGGCCGGACGCGCCGAGGCCTAGCGAGAAGCGGCCCTCGGAGACGTAGTCGAGCCCGGCCGCGGTCTGGGCGAGCGCGGTCGGGGTCCGCGAGTAGATGTTCAGGATGCCGGAGGCGATCTCCACCCGCTCGGTCTTCGCGGCGATGTAGCCCATCTGGCTCACGGCGTCGAAGCTGTACGCCTCGGCGACGTAGACGATGTCGAGGCCGGCCTTCTCGTAGTCGCCCAGCTCCTCGACGGTCTCCTTGAAACCGCCCGAGTAGCTGAGGGCCATCCCGATGCGCATCCGGCATCCCTTCTGTGAAACCGAATTAGATTCCAGTCGAACGTAACGTAGTGCCGCCCGCCGCGCACGCCCGGCCCCGGCGCGGTGCCGTGGCGGTGCCGTGGCGGTGCCGTGGCGGTGCCCGTGGCGCCCGGGCGGCCGACCGGCCCGGTCAGGCGAGGGCCGGGCCGCGCAGGGCGGCCAGCGCGGAGGCGTAGAGGTCGGTGCGGATCCTGGCCACGGTGCGGCCGTTCTTCGGGGCGAGTGACGAGGCGAGCTGGAGCGCGGCCGGCAGGACGCCCGCCTCGTCGGCCGTGCGGTGCACGATCCCCGCGTCCATCGCCTGCTCGGCGGTGTAGCGGCGGCCGGTGAGCATCGCCTCGTGGGCGGTGCCCTTCGGCAGGCGGGCGGTGATGAGCGCGTTCATGCCGGGCGTGAAGCTCATCCCGAGGTCCACCTCGGGCAGGCAGAAGTAGCCGCGGTCGGTGCGCATCACGGCGAAGTCGTGGGCGAGGGCGAGCATGCCGCCGCCCGCGAACGCGTGCCCGTTCACCGCCGCGACCGTGGGCATCGGCAGGGACAGCAGGCGCGCGTACACGGCGTGGACCCGGCCGAGGTACTCCTCCAGCCTGTCCTCGTTGGCGCCGAGCCACTCCAGGTCCAGGCCGTTGGAGTAGAACTTGCCGGTGCCCGCGGTGACCAGCGCCGCGGGGCCCTCGCTCTTCTCCACCTCGGCGAGCGCGCCGTCGAGAGCGTCCAGGAAGGCGGGGCTGAAGCGGTTCTCCCCCGCGTCGAAGCGCAGGACGTACACCTCGCCGTCGCGCTGAAGGTCGATCACGCAGGTCTCCTCTTCCTCGAAGGTACGAGCCGTACCTTACTTGCGAGTAAGGTACGGCTCGGCGGCACGCCCGGCGCGGGGTCGGCTCCGGCGGCCGCGCCCTCGCCTCGTCGGCGGCGCTGCTACCTGGTGCCGACGAACACGTTGTCGATGCCCCAACCGGCGCCGTACTCACCGGAGCGGCCCTTGTAGTGGAACCGTACGAGCACATCCGAGTGCCCGGCGGCCTGCGGGATCGGCGCCGTCAGCCGTGCCGCGGTCTTGGCCGGCACTTCCCAGACGGCCGACCATGTCGCCCCGCGGTCAAAGCTCAGTTCGACGCTGCCGGTCCCCCGGTAGGAATAGAAGTAGGTATCGAACGCGACGACCGGGCTCTTCTGGCCGGTCAGGTCGACCGGCGAAGAGACCAGCGAGGCGTCGGCCAGGTAGTCATTGACACGGCCGGGACCGACGGTGGCGAAGGCCCCGTCGGAGCCCGGCGGCCGGCTGAGGGGCGAGGTGCTGAACAGCCAGTTGAGATCGGTGTCCGCCGAGTGCGTGAGGGCCCAGCCGTCCCGCGGCGGCCCGTACTCCCAACCCGTGAACTCCGCGTAGAGGCTCGTGGGCCGCCCGCCGCCGTTCTCCTCGGGCAGCGGAGCCGCCGAGGCGGCGGGCTGACCGGTCAGCGCGGAGACGGTGAGCGCGCCCACCGTGACGGCCAGGCCGGTCAGCGCGGACGAGAGCATCCGCTGGACCGAATGACGCTGTCTCATGAGTTCTTCCTTTCGCTGTTGAACTTTCAGCGGTCGACGCGGGCCGGCCGGGCCCGCGTCAGGCCGCTGTGGCACCGCCGCTGCGGACGGCGCGTCATCCGGGTTCCGGTGACTCGGGCGGTGCGCCGTCGGTCATTCCATCCGTCCTTTCATGCCGTCGCGGGCGCCGGGAACCTCACGGTCCCAACAACCTGCCTGTGCAGACACTTATTTCCGGAAACGGAGCTCTCTTGCGGGAGATCCTCGGTGCCGCCCGGCCCACGGGGTCGCTATGACGTTCGTCATGGTCAAGGCGCGAAGCTTATGATGAATGTCATAATCGGTGTCCATGGGGAGCAGCGACAGCCGGGAACGCATGGTGCGCAGCGCCGCCTACCTCTTCCGGGAGCGCGGCTACAGCGGAACGGGCTTCCGCGACGTGATCGCGCACAGCGCCGCGCCGCGCGGGTCGATCTACCACCACTTCCCCGGCGGCAAGGCGCAGCTCGCCGAGGAGGCGGTCCGCTACGCCGGGGAGTTCCTCAACGCGGGGATCCAGGCGGCCACCGAGGGCGGCGACGCGGCGTCCGCCGTGGACGCGTTCGTCGGCTGGTGGCGGCAGGTGCTGATCAAGAGCGAGTTCCGGGCGGGCTGCCCCGTGGTCGCGGTCACCGTGGAGGCGCACGAGGAGGCGCCGCAGCTCGCCGCCGCTGCCGCCGCCGCGTTCGACCGCTGGCAGGACACCCTGGCGACCGGGCTCGGCAACGCGGGCGTCCCCGACGCGCGCGCCGCCCGCCTCGCCCGGCTGATCGTGGCGGCCGTCGAGGGCGCGACGATCCTGTGCCGCGCCCACCGCGACGTCGCCCCGCTCGACGACGTCGTCGCCGAGCTCAAGGACCTGACCCGCGCCGCCGTCGCGGACGGATGACCGGCGGCGGGAGCGGGGGCGCGGGGCGCGCGCCGGGCCCGGGCGGTCAGGAGGTCTTCGCGGACTCCTCGGCCAGCAGCTCCGCCACGGCCTGGAGCGCCAGCACGTACGACATCATGCCGAAGCCGGCGATCGTGCCGGTGGCGACGCCCGCGACGACGGAGGTGTGCCGGAACTCCTCGCGGGTGGCCGGGTTGGTGATGTGCACCTCGACCAGCGGGGCGGTGCGCTGCGCGAGGGCGTCGCGCAGCCCGTAGGAGTAGTGGGTGAACGCGGCCGGGTTGAGGACGACCGGCAGCCGCTCGTCGGCGGCCTCGTGGACCCAGCGGATCAGCTCGGCCTCGTCGTCGGTCGCGCGGACCTCCACGTTCAGGTCGAGGCGGCGGCCGGTGTCGCGGCACAGCTCGGTCAGGCCCTCGAACGACGTCGCGCCGTACACGTCCGGCTCGCGGACGCCGAGGCGGCGCAGGTTGGGGCCGTTCAGCACCAGCACGCGGCGGGCGGACGCCCCGGTCATCGGCCGACCTCCCGGTAGGCGGCGGCGAGCAGGTCCTCGTCGGGGCCCTCCAGGCGGCCGGGCTCGGCGACCCCGTCCAGGACCACGAACCGCAGGGTCGCGCCGCGCGACTTCTTGTCGATGGCCATCGCGGCGCGCAGCTCGGGCCAGGCGTCCGCCCGGTACGACACCGGCAGGCCGACGGAGCGCAGCACGGCCCGGTGCCGTTCGACGTCGTCGCGCTTGAGGCGCCCGGCGAGGCGGGCCAGCTCGGCGGCGTAGACCATGCCGATCGCGACGGCGTGGCCGTGCCGAAACCGGTAGTCCTCGGCCTTCTCGATGGCGTGCGCGAGGGTGTGCCCGTAGTTGAGGATCTCGCGCAGGCCGCTCTCCCTGAGGTCGGCGGACACCACCTCGGCCTTGACCCGGACGGCCCGTTCGACCAGCTCGCGGGTGTGCGGGCCGTCGGGGCGGGCGGCGCCCGCCGGGTCGGCCTCGACCAGCTCCAGGATCCGCGGGTCGGCGATGAACCCGGCCTTGACGACCTCGGCGAGGCCGCTGGCGTAGTCCTCGCGCGGCATCGTGGCGAGCGAGGACAGCTCGCACAGCACCCCGGCCGGGGGGTGGAACGCGCCGACGAGGTTCTTGCCCTCGGGGATGTTGATGCCGGTCTTGCCGCCGACCGCCGCGTCGACCATGCCGAGCAACGTGGTCGGGACGAGCACGGCCGGGACGCCGCGCAGCCACGACGCCGCCGCGAACCCGGCGAGGTCGGTGGTGGCGCCGCCGCCGACGCCGACGACCGCGTCCGTGCGGGTCATCCCGAGCCCCGCGAACCGCGACCAGAGCCCGGCGAGGACGCCGGCCTCCTTGGCGGCCTCGCCGTCGGGGACGGGCAGGGCGTGCGCGGCGTACCCGGCGCGGGCTACCGCCTCGCACACCGGCCGGGCGAACCCGGCCAGGCCCTCGGCGTGGACGACCGCGACGGTGCGCGCGCGGTCGCCGAGCAGGCCGGGCAGCTCGTCCAGCACCCCGGCGCCGATCACCACGTCGTACGGGTCGGCGCCCTCGACCCGCACGCGGGCGTGCGGGCCGGTCACGCGGGCTCCCTCTCCAGCGCGAGCGCGATCTCCTCGACGATCTCCTCCGGCTCGCGGCCGTCGGTCTCGACGTGCAGCCCGCCGAGCCGTTCGTAGACGGGGATGCGTTCCTCCAGGAGCTTGCGGAGCTGGCTGCGCGGGTTGAGCACGAGCAGCGGCCGCGCGGACGCGAGCCCGACCCGCTTGACGGCCTCGGACAGCCCGACCTTGAGGTAGACGACGGTGTGCCCGGCCAGCAGCTCCTGCGTCTCGGCCGCGAGGACCGCGCCGCCGCCGAGGGCGAGGACGCCCTCGTGCTCGGCGAGCGCGGCGGCCACGGCGGCGCGCTCCAGCTCGCGGAAGCGGTCCTCGCCGTCGTCGATGAAGATCTCGCCGATGGGCTTGCCCGCGGCGGTCTCGGCGTCGGCGTCGGTGTCGCGCAGCGCGACGCCGAGCCGGGCGGCGAGCGCGGCGCCGACCGTGGTCTTGCCGGAGCCGGGCGGTCCGATCAGGACGGCCTTCGGTCGCGTCATGAGTCCTCGTCCTACTTGATCGTCAGTGCGGACAGGTAGCCCCGCAGGTTGCGCGCCGTCTCCTCGGCCGAGTCGCCGCCGAACTTCTCCAGCGCGGCGTCGGCGAGCACGAGCGCGACCATCGCCTCGGCGACCACCCCGGCCGCGGGGACGGCGGTGACGTCGCTGCGCTGGTTGATCGCCTTGGCGGGCTCGCCGGTCCGCACGTCGATCGTGTCGAGGCGGCGCGGGACGGTGGAGATCGGCTTCATCGCGGCGCGGACCCGCAGGGCCTCGCCGGTGGTCATGCCGCCCTCGACGCCGCCCGCCCGGTTGGTGCGGCGGCGGACGCCCTCGGGCCCGCCGTCGATCTCGTCGTGCGCGCGGGAGCCGGGCCGGCGGGCGGTGGTGAACCCGTCGCCGACCTCCACCCCCTTGATCGCCTGGATGCCCATGAGGACGCCGGCGAGGCGCGCGTCGAGCCGCCGGTCCCAGTGCACGTGGCTGCCGAGCCCCGGCGGCAGCCCGTACGCGAGGACCTCCACGACGCCGCCGACGGTGTCGCCGGCCTTCTTGAGCTCGTCGACGTGCTCGACCATCGCGGCGGACGTCCCGGCGTCGAAGCAGCGGACCGGGCTGTCGTCCACGGCGGCGAGGTCGCCCGGGGCGGGCAGCGGCGCGCCGTCGGGCACGGCGATCTCGCCGAGCGCGAGCACGTGGCTGAGCACGTCCACGTCGAGGACCTGCTTGAGGAACGCCTTGGCGACCGTGCCGAGCGCGACCCGGGCGGCGGTCTCGCGGGCGCTCGCCCGTTCGAGGACGGGACGGGCGTCGTCGAAGCCGTACTTCTGCATCCCGACCAGGTCGGCGTGGCCCGGCCGGGGCTGGGACAGCGGCGCGTTGCGCGCCTGCGCCTCCAGCGTCTCGGCGGCGACGGGGTCGGCCGACATGACCGTCTCCCACTTGGGCCACTCGGTGTTGCCGATCTCGATCGCGACCGGCCCGCCGAGGGTGGCGCCGTGCCGCACCCCGCCGAGGATCGCGACCTCGTCGCGCTCGAACTTCATGCGGGCGCCCCGCCCGTATCCGAGCCGCCGGCGGCGCAGTTCCTCGGCGATGTCGTCCGAGGTCACGCGCACGCCGGCCGGAAGGCCCTCCACGATCGCGGTGAGGGCCGGGCCATGGGACTCCCCCGCGGTCAACCAGCGCAGCATCCCCCGATCCTATTGACTCCCGCGGGCCGCCCGCGCCGCTCGTCCACCCTTTGAGAACGGGGCGCGCCCGGCGGGGACCGGGTGGCGCCCGCCGGGGACGGGGCGCGCCCGGCCGCGGCGGCCCCGGTCAGGGCGGCGGAACGTTCCAGCTCTCGTGCCGCACGAGGTCGCCGTAGGGCTTGCGGAGCGAGCGGAGGCGGGCCGCGTCGGCGGGGCGCGCGGCGTCGTCGGCGGGCAGGCCGAGGGTGATCACGCCGACCACCGCGACGTCGGCGGGCAGGCCGAGCAGCTCCTTCAGCTCCTGGTCGTGGCGGACGGTGACGAAGCCGGTGGCGAGGCCCGCGTCGATCGCGGCGAGCTGGACCAGCATGAGCAGCGCCCCGGAGTCCACCCACCAGTACGGCGCGGGCCACTCCATCTCCTTGCCGTCGATCAGCTTGTCCGGCCGGGTGTACCGCTCGTGGTAGTCCGCCTCGGAGACGCCGAGGACCATGTGGACGGGGGCGGACGAGATCCATCGGCCCTGGGCGGCCTCGTACCGGTGCTCCTCGGCGAGGGCCGCGATCCGCTCGCGGGTGGCGCGTCCGGTCACCACCAGGAGGCGGTGGCCCTGGCTGAACCCGGCGCTCGGCGCCTTGCGGACGACCCGGGCGATCTTCTCGACGGTCTCGGACGGGATCGGATCGGGCCGGTAGCGGCGCACCATCCGGCGGCGCGCGAGGACGGCGTCGAACTCCATGTGGCTCCTTCGCTCCCTCTCGGGTTCGTACTCGGATCGCGGGCCCGGGGCCGGGTCATGCCTCCTGGAGGGCGGCGGGCGCGGGCCGCGGCGCGAACGGGTAGCCGTACCGGCGCAGCAGCGGCGCGGCGACGGCCGTCGCGAGGGCGCGGGCGGCGGGCGGCTGGGTGCGCAGCCACGCGTCGTCCTCGCGGATCTCGACCGGGCCGCGCCGCAGCCGGTCCGGGTTGCCGGTGACGGTGTGGTTGACGCCGAGGTCGGCGGTCCCGCCCGCGCTGACGGGCGGCTCGGCGTCCAGCACGGCGTGCGCCATCACCCGCGCCAGCTCCGCGCGGGGCCGGGCGGCGAAGTCCTCGTAGCGCAGCCGCAGGTAGCGGCCGGGGAACGCGCGGCCGATCCGTTCGGAGGCGAGGTTGAACGCGTTCCAGTAGCCGGTGCTGCGGACGGGTCCCATCGGCGGGATGTACGCCTTGGCGCGCCGCCACGACTCGGCGGTGGCGCGCGGGTCGCGGACGACGTGCAGGACGCGGGCGTCCACGCCGGGCGCGCCGCACAGCGCGGCGGCCTCGGCGGGGAACTTGCCGGTGTCGACGATCAGCCCGGCGTCCGCCTCGGAGGCGATCGCCGCGTACAGCCCGGCCAGGTCCGCGACGGCGGGGTGCGGCGTCCGGGCGGACCGGGCGTCGGCGAGGCGGCGCTCGGTGTGGCGGGTGCGCAGGGCGGCCTGCTGGAGGCGTACGGCGCGCTCGGCGTGCCGTACGGCCTTGTCCGGGTCGCCGCCCGCGAGCCGGGCGATCACCGCGGACCACAGCGGGCACTCCGGGATCTCCCGGCCGCAGCCGCACAGGGTGTTGGTGCCCCGGCCGAGGACGCCGTTGGTCCACAGGTAGCGCAGCTCGCCCGCGTGCACGACGCCGGGGACCTCGCCGAGCAGGTTGCCGATCAGGGTGGTGCCGCTGCGGCACCAGCCCGTGACGTACAGGACGCGGACCATCAGGGCCGGCCCGTCCGCGCGCCCAGCACCTTGCGGACGGCCTCCACGAGGTGGTCGCGGTCGCGGGCGGTCAGGTTGGCCGACAGCGGGACGTCGATCGACTCGTCCAGCCGCGCGGCCGTGGCGGGGTACCGCTCGCGCGCGGACCGCGCGTCCGGGAACAGGAACCGCCAGTTCCAGAACGCCCGCACGTTCGTGTCGCCGGGGTCGCCGAGGGCGCGGGCGTCGATGCCCTCGGCGCGCAGCGCGGCGGCGGTCCAGGCGGTCGTCCGCGCGTCCGCGCCGGGCAGCCGGAACACCAGCGCCTCGCCGAGGTAGGCGTGGTCGGCGACGGGGCGGCGCAGCGCGAGGCCGGGGACGTCCGCGAGCCGTCCGGCGACGTCGTCGTAGTTGCGGTGGTGCGCGGCGAGCCGTTCGGGCAGGCGGCGCAGCATCGCGCGGGCGAGCGCGGCGCGGATCTCGTCCATCCGCAGGCTGAAGATCGGCATCGCGAGGTCGTCCACGCCGGGCGGCGGGACGCCGTCGAAGTGCCGCGCCATCCGGCCCTCGTACGCGCCGGAGTAGACGACGGCGCGGGCGTACGCGGCGGGGTCGCGCACGACGAGGAAGCCGCCCTCGCCGGTGTTCAGCGACTTGTCGGACTGGGTGCTGAACGCGCCCGCGTCGCCGAACGTGCCGAGCGGGCGGCCGTTCAGGCGGGCGCCGAGCGCGGGCACCGCGTCCTCCACGACCGGGACGCCGTGCTCGCGGGCCGCCGCGCAGACCGCCTCCATGTCGGAGGCGAAACCGCGCATGTGCACGACGACGATCGCGCGCACCTCGGGGGTGAGGCGGCGCCGCAGGTCGGCGACGTCCAGGTGCAGGTCGTCGTCGCACTCCACCGGCAGCGGGCGGTGCCCGGCGAGCAGGATCGCGCTCGGCGTCGCCGCGAACGTGAACGCCGGGCAGGCGACGAGCGAGCCCGGCGGCAGGTCGAGGGCGAGCAGCGCGAGCGCGATCGCGGCGGTGCCGCTGGAGCACGCCAGCGCGTGCGGGACGCCGAAGAACGCGGCCAGGTCGCGTTCGAACCGGCCGGTCTGCGTCTCGGCGTGCGGGCGCTGGTCGTAGCGGAAGTACAGGCGCGCCCGGACGGCCGCGAGCGCGGCGTCCAGGTCCTCCTCGTCGATGAAGACGTCGCCCTTGTCGTAGGTGGGCCAGGGATCGGTGCGGACCGGTTCGGCCCCGTCGATCGCGAGCGCGCGGGGCTGGACGTCCACGGTCATGGCATCTCCTCTGGGGACAGGAGCACGGCGGAGGGTCAGGTGCGGCCCTCGGGCGGCGCCAGCGCGAGGACGGACGGCACGCCGGCGGGGCGGGCCCGCCGCAGCAGCCCGTACCCGACGCCGGAGATCCCGCCGAGGAGGCCGGGTGCCGGGGCGGGCAGGGCGGTGCGCCAGGGGCCTTCGGGTGGGCGGGGGTCGGTTCCGGGGACTTCGAGGCGGGCGAACGTGCCGTGGCAGAGGGAGTCGTCGGGAGGGGGCGGCCCGCCGCGCGCGAGCTCGGCGGAGCGCTCCAGATCGAGGTCGGGGGCGGGGGCGCGTTCGGGGTCGCGGGCGGCGGAGGGCGGGGCGGCGAACGCGGCGGTGCGGCGCAGTTCGAGGCGCGCGAGCGCGACTCCGGCCGCGCCCTGGCACCATCCGGTGCCCGCGGCGGGGGCGGCCTCGTGCCGTACGAGCGCGCGGGCGCGGCGGGCGTAGCGGTCGTCGGGGGCGGCGTCGTTCAGGCGGGCGAGGGCCACCGCGATCCCCGACGCGCCGTACCCGAAGCCGGGCTCGGTGACGTCCGGCGCGGGGGACGGGGCGGGGTCGGGGGCGAGGAGGTGCTCGGCCGCGGCGCGGGCCACGCCGAGGATCCGGGCGTCGCGCAGGACGGCGTGCAGGGCGAGCGCGGAGAGCACGACGCCGGCGTGCCCCTCCAGGACGTTCGCGACCGGCGGGGTGGACGGCGGGGCGAGCAGCGCGTCGCGGGCGGCCTCGGCGAGGCCGGGTCTCCCGTGGAGTCGCGCGGCGTGGGCCAGGTGGTAGACGGCGCCGAGCGCGGGCAGCGGGTAGCGGGTCGCGCGGATCCTGCGGACGACCTCGTCGGCGACGCGTTCGGCCAGGTCGGCGGCCCAGCGCTCCCCCGTCGCCGCGGCCAGCGCGGAGAGGAACAGGCCGATGCCGGGCAGCCCGCCGTACAGGTCGAGGCCGGCGGGGGCGACGCGGCGCGTGCGGGCGTCGACGACCTCCAGCGTCGTCCACCCGACGCGGTCGCCGGACCGGACCGCCGAGTCCGCGAGCCGCCGCCCGATCGCGAGCGCCTCCCGCAGCGCGTGGTCCGGCCGCAGCACCGCGCCCTTCCCGGCCGCGCCCGGCGCGGGGCGGAGGACGGGTCCGGGGTCGGGGAGGGCGGCGAGGGCGGCGTCGATGACGGCGATCTGGTCGGTGAGGCCGGACGGGCTCAGGGCGGCGAGGCGCGTGGCGGTCTCGTCCAGCGGCGGGACGGCGAGCACGCCGGGCAGGCGGGTCCCGTCGTCCAGCCAGACGTCGCGGTGGCCGGGGCGGATCTCGAAGACCGGCACCTCGCCGCGCCACAGCGCCCGCTTCTCCGCCGCGATCAGCTCCGCGCGGTGCGGGACGCCCGGCCAGCCCGCCGCGAGCCGGTCGAGGCCGCGCTCGCGCTCGGCGGCGTCGCGGACGGCGTCCGGCGACCAGCTCTCCAGCAGCAGCCGCACGTACAGGAACGTCGAGAGCTGGATCAGCCGGACGGGCGCGTCGCCGCAGCCGTGCAGCGGCCCGCCGGGCGCGAGCAGGGCGGCGCCGGCGGCGGCGAGGCGGCCGTGCGCGTAGGAGTAGCCGCCGACCAGCGCGTCCCGGTGCGGGCGGGGGTCCGCCGCCGAACCGTCGGGCAGGCGCAGCCGCCCGGCGGGGGCGGGCACGGTCCGGTAGCCCGCGCGGATGCGCATGCGGTCGGTGCCCGGGTCCTCGGCGATCGGCGTCGGGATGAGGGAGCGGCGGTCCGGAACGGTCCCGAGCGGGCTGATGTCCACGCCGAACGGCCGCTCGGTCTCGACGTCGGGCATCACCATCGGCCCCGGCAGCAGCCCGGTGCGCAGCACCGACCCGGCGAGCCGCTCGGCGGCCGGGTCGCCGAGCCGCTCCGAGCGGACCACCGGCTGCGTCCGCTCGGTGTGGAACAGCGCCTCCAGGTCGACCACCACGGGATCGGCCCCGGAGGCGATCACGTTGTCGGCGTGCAGGTCGTACCCGTGGACGGCGTGGGTGAGCGCGAGCAGCGCGCCCATCCGCCAGAAGTACGCGTGCAGGCCGTCCCCGGCGCAGGGCGCGGGCGCGACGTACTCGCTCCAGCCCCGGTCGCCGCGGTCCAGGATCCGCGGGCGCCGCAGCGCGTACGCGGGCCGCCCGCCGTCGGACGCCTCGTTGAACCAGGCGAGGAGGCGGTCGAAGCACGCGTCGATCGCCAGGCTGCGCGGCTTGTGCACGACCGTGGCGTTCGCGAAGCGGACGAGCGCGACGCTGCGCCCGCCCCGGTGGGTCTCCGCCGCGCCGAACTCCACGTCGGCGAGCGGCCCGAGGCCGTCCTCGCCCCCGAAGGCTTCGGCGAGCGCGGGCAGGTCGGCGGCCAGCTCGCGGGCGAACGCGAGCCGCGCGGCCACCCAGTCGTCGAGCGTCTCCACGACCTGCCGCGCGAGGACGGGCCGTTCGCGCCAGATCGCCAGGGCCGTCGCGGGGTCGCGGAGGCTCCGGACGAACGAGGCGTAGCGTTCCTCCGGCGTCGCGCCCGGCAGGCGTCCGGCGCGGGAGGCCGCGGCGAGCTCGCGGGTCAGGGAGGGCTGGACGGCCATCGCCAGCCAGCCGAGCGGCGGACGGCGCACCAGCAGGCCGTCGAGGCCGGGCGGCGCGTCCGGGCCGAGGTCGGCGTGCAGGCACTCGCGCAGCGTTCGGCAGGCGTCGGCGACGAGCGGGCGGGCGACCTCCAGCAGGCCCAGGTCGTCCGGCAGGTCCGGGTCGTCCGGCTGGACCGGGGCGGCGGGGGCGGGGGGCTCCCAGGCGGCGCGGAACCTCCGGTGCCACTCGGGCTCGGCGCCGCCTTCGGCGCGCTCCGGGTCCACTCCGTCCGGCGGATCTGCTCCGTTCGGCGGGTCCGGTTCCGGGGCGCGCTCGCACGGCCGTACGGCGCGCTGCCACGGCACTCCGAGGGAGCCCGGCGCGGGGCCCGCCGTCGCGGCCCTCATCCGCCGTCGTCCGGTTCGGGACGCGTCGCGGTGGGCGCGGCGGGCGCGGTGGGCACGGTGGGCACGGCGGGGACGCCGGCGGCGCGCGGGCCGGCCGTCCGCTCCGGCCCGGCGGTGCGGGACGCGCGCAGCGGGCAGGCCGGGGCCGGGAGGGCGGGCCTCCGGGTGCCCGTCCCGGCGACGTCGTCGACGACCGGATCGGTGAATTGATCCGGCTGCTCCCCGGAATTGTCCGCGTGCGGCACGTCACCACCTCGGTCGGCAGGTAAGGGTCATTCGGCAGGGCCGTTGTACCACGACCGATTTTTCCCGACAAGATCTCCGGGGGACCCTTTCCATTCACGCGCTCATTGCTTACTCTCGGGCTGGCACGTTGCAAGATCGGCTCCGTGCCATTGCCGGCCGGCCCGAGATCCGGGGCGGACGTCGCAAGCATGCGTGATGGGAGTTCTCCGTGCTGAACTACCTCATCGACGATCCCGCGCTGCGCGAGCGGTCCCCGGGGGAGGAGCTCGCGGTCGCGGTCGCCCGCGCCGGGGGCGGGGACGCCGCGATCCGGGTGCGGGCGCCGCTGACGACGCTGTTCCCGCTCGCCTCGACCCGGCCGCGGCCGACGGTCCGCGAGCAGACCAAGGGCGGCACGATCGCCGACGAGACGTTGCGCTACGTGCGCGAAGGCCGCGACGGCGGCGACGGCGCGGCGGGCACCTCCTACGAGGCGACGCCCGAGGCGGCGTTCCGCCCGTCGGTCGCGAAGGCGGAGCTGACGCGCATCGCGGTGCGCGTCCCGGTGCCCTCCGAGCTGTGCTCCGACCCCGCGCTGCTGGCCCGGTTCGTCGAGCACCGCGTGATCGTCCGCCTGTGCACCGTGGAGAACGAGGTGCTGCTGCGCGGCAGCGACGACGGCGCGGTCACCGGGCTGCTCGCCATGGCCGGCCTGCGCCGCCTGGCCTGCGCGGACGCCTCGCCGCTGGACGCGCTGATGGAGGGGGCCGCCGAGGTCGAGGAGATGGGCGGCTCGTGCGACGGGCTGGTCATGCACCCGTCCCTGTACTGGCGGCTCGTCGGCGCGGGCGCGCTCCCGTCGCTCGACGCCGCCGGGCTGCGCATCACCCGCACCCGCATGATCGGGCGCGGGGAGGTGCTGCTCGGCGACTTCCGGGCCGGCATCACCCTGCTGGACGGCGCGGAGTCCACGCTCGCCCTGCGCCGCAACGGCGAGGACGCCGCGATCATCGCGGAGATGCCCTCGGCCTCGCCCTGCACCTCCCGCAGCACTTCGTCCTGCTGAGCCTGCCGCCGTCCTCTGGGCGGAGCCCCGGCTCCCAGGGCGACGACCACCGGAACTAGCCCCCGCCGGACGGACGCCGCGTGCGCCCGTCCCCGTCCCCCCGCCTGCCCGCCGACCCCCGCCGACCCCGCCGACCTTCGCCGTCCACGGGACCTGTGCGACCGGTCCCCCGCTCCCGTCCAGAAGTGGAGGTGAAACGCATGCGCACGAACACGTGGTGATCACCCGCTCTCCCGTCAACGACGCTGCGAAACCGGAGGTGGACAAAATGCGCACTCCCCCTTGGTGACCTATCGCCGAAGGCCGGGAGAATGACCGGAGAGATGGCATCGGAAAACGCTCACCCGGGCGCCGGTGAGCCGATCCATTTCCCGTTCAGGTAAAACTCGGCCGCCTTTCAGGAATGATCGCGCCACCGTTTATCGGGACCGGCGCGACGGCGCCCGCGGCTCCTTCGAGGGCCGCGGGCGCCGCCCGTCCGGCGGCGTTTCGGACGGGCCGTCCTCCCCCTCCCCGCGACCGTTCTCCCCGCCGGGGCCGCCGCGGCCGCCGCGACGGGACCGGCGGGGGCGCGTGGCCACCGCCAGGACGGCGGCGGCGAGCATCGCGGCGGACATGGCCGCCCACGCCGCGTCGAACGCCCCGGCGGACGGGGTGTGCAGGACGGCGGCGAGGCCGCCGATGCCGACCGCCGCGCCGGCGGACCGCGCCAGCATGATCAGGGCGCTGCCGCTGCCGAACCGCGCGGGCGGTACCTCCGACATCGCGAGGGCCTGGACGGCGACCCCGGTGACGGACGTGCCCGCCATGCCCGCCACGAGCGCGGGCAGGAGGACGAGCGGGTAGCTCCGGCCGCCGCCGAGCGCGCCGGCGGCGGCCAGCCAGCACCAGCCCGCCGCGGCGACCAGCGCGCCCGACACCGCGACCGCGCGGGGACCGGCCCGGCGCACGAGCGGGCCGGCGCGCCAGGCCGCGACCGCCGAGGCCAGCGGCCCCGGGGTGAGGGCGAACCCGGCGGCGAGCGCCGAGTACTCCCACCGCTCGGTGAGGAACAGCATCACGCAGAGCGCGACGGCGAACTGCGTGACGCTCATCAGCGCCATCGCCCCGTTGCCCGCGGCGGTCGGTCCCGCGCGCAGCAGCGTGAAGTCCGCGGCGGGGCGCGGATGCCGCAGCGACCTGCGGACGCCGAGCGCCGTCAACGCGCACCCGGCGAGCGCCGAGGCGGCGGTCCGGGGGTCCGTCCAGCCCCACGCGGGCCCCTGGGTCAGGCCGAGGACGAGGAGCGCGACGCCGCCCGCGAGCAGGGCGGTGCCCGCGAGGTCGGGCAGGCCGCGCCCCTTCCGCTCGCCCGGGGGGATGCCGAGCGCGCCGCAGGCCAGCGCGAGCGCGCCGATCGGCAGGTTGACCAGGAAGATCCAGCGCCAGCCGCCGACCGCCATCAGCGCCGAGCCGAGCGCGGGGCCGCTCGCGCCCGCGACGCCCCCCACCACGCCGAGCAGCCCGAACGCGTGCCCGGCGCGGCCCGGGAACTCGCTCAGCCCGACCGAGATGGAGAGCGCGACGACCGCGCCGCCGCCGACCGCCTGGAGCATCCGCGCGAGCACGAGGCCGAGCGGTCCCGGGGCGAGCGCGCAGGCGGCCGAGCCCGCGGTGAACACCGCGAGGCCGGTCAGGAAGATCCGCTTGGGCCCGAGCCGGTCCGCGGTCCCGCCCGCGGGCAGCAGCACGGCGGCGAACACGACGGTGTACGCGGTGATCGTCCAGGACAGCCCGGCGAGGGTGCTGCCCGGGTACGCGCGCAGCAGCTTCGGGATCGCGACGCTGACGACGTTGTAGTCGACCACGGCCATGACGTTGGCGCAGACCACCGAGGTGAGCGCCAGCGCCCGGCGGCGCGCGGGCCTCACCTCGCGCCGGCGGCGCGGGCTTTCCGGGCCAGGTCCTCCTCCAGTTCGCGCCTGCGCACCTTCCCGGTGGGCGTCTTCGGCAGCCCGGCGACGACCTCCAGCCGGTCCGGCTCGTACCCGGGCGTCAGGCCCGCGTCCCGCACCCGCCGCCGCAGCTCGTCCAGCGTCGGCGGCGGCCCGTCGGGGACGACGACCGCGACGACCGTCTCGCCGAGCACCGGATCGGGCTCGCCCACCACGGCGACCTCGGCGACCCGCGGGTCGTCGCGGAGCACGCCCTCGACGGCGACCGGCGGGACGTGCAGCCCGCCCTTGTTGATCATGTCCTTGGTGCGGCCGATGACCTTGACGCCGCCGCGGCCGTCCGGCCGGGCGAGGTCGCCGGTGACGAACCACCCGTCGTGCAGGGACGCGGCGAACGCGTCGTCGGCGCCCTCGTACCCGAGGCACATGTTGGCGCCGCGCACCTCCAGCCGCCCCGGGCCGTCCCCCTCGACCTCGCGCCCGTCGTCGTCCACGAGCCGCGTTGCCATCCACGGGACGGGGCGCCCGTCGCTGTGCGCGGCCCAGTCCCACGGGTCGTCCGGGCGGCCGATGGTGACGCCGCCGTTCTCGGTCATTCCCCACAGCGGCCGGAGCGGGAGTCCGAACGTCGCGTGGAACCGCGCGGGCAGGCTCGGCGGGATCGGCGTCGAGCCCGCCACCACGTGCCGCAGCGCCAGCGCGCGGGGCCGCTCGGACTGCTCGGTGACCGCCGGGTCCAGGACGGGCGGGGTGAGGTAGCCCGCCGTGATCCCGTACCGCTCGGCGAGGTCGAGGAAGTCGGCGGCCTCGAACGCGTCGGCCCACACCGCGGTCGCGCCCGCCAGCAGCGGCGCGAGCATCCCGTACAGCCAGCCGCCCTGCCCGCCGACGACGCAGGGCGTGGTCAGCACGTCCGACTCGCCGAGCCCGAGCGGCTCGGTGTAGGACCGCGCCATCGCGTACAGCGTGTTGAACGAGTGCCGCACGCCCTTGGGGCGGCCCGTCGTCCCCGACGTGTACATGATCTGGAAGACGTCGTCGGCGTCCGGCCGGTGCTCCGGGGCCGGGCCGCCGGACGCGAGCAGCGCGTCCTCGAACCGGGCCGCGCCCTCGGGGAGCCTGTCGCCGACCACGATCTGGTGCCGCAGCGCGGGCAGCCGGCCGCGCATCCCGGCGATGGCCGCGGCGACGTCCAGCCCGCGGACCTCGTCCAGCGACACCACCGCCGCCGCGCCGCTCTCCCGCAGGATCCACTCGGTGTCGGCGGGCCCGGTCGCGATGAAGTACGGCACGGCGACGGCGCCCGCGCGCCCGCAGCCGAGCGCGAGGACGGTCGCCTGCCACTGGTTGACGAGCTGCATCGCGACGCGGTCGCCGGGCCGGACGCCGAGCGCGGCGAGGCCCGCCGCGCACCGCTCGACCCGTTCGGCGAGGTCCGCGTACGTGAGCACCACGTCAGGGCCGCCGCGGGTCTCCCAGAAGTGGCTCACCACGGCGGGCCGGTCCGGCGCCGCCTCCGCCCAGCGGGCGAGGTCGTCGAGGAACGTCGCGTCCCGCCACCAGCCCCGTTCCCGGAACGTCCGCGCGTCGTGGAGGTTCGTCACCGTGGGCCCCTTCCGTACCAGGTGACTTGATCATGACCGCGCCGCCCCGGACCGGACAACGGCCAGTGTTGACGAAGATGGACCGGTTCAATCGGATTCCGGGTGATCGGGAGGCCGGGCGGGTTCAGCCGACCTCGCGCCAGTCCAGGACGTCGACGAGGTCGCGGATCGCGGCGAGCAGGCCGAGCCGGTTGGCGCGCACGGCCGGGTCGTCCGCCATCACCATCACCGCGTCGAAGTAGGCGTCGATCGGCGCGGCGAGCGGCAGCGCGGCGGCGGTGAACTCCGGCAGCGCGGGACGGGCGGGCAGCGCCGCGCGGACCTGGGTGAACGCCTCGTCCAGGCGGTGCTCGGCGGGGTCCTGGAACAGGCCCGGCCCGTAGCCGGCCGGCGTGCCCTCCGGGACGATCCGCAGCACCCGTTGCAGCGCCGCCGTCAGCCGCTGGAACCGCGGCTCGTCCAGCAGCCCGCCGAGGTCGGCGGCGGCCCGCTCGGCGTGCGCGGGCGCGCCCGCGTGCGGCAGGACGGCCCGGACGACGCTGACGGCGTGGCCCTCGTCCAGCAGCGCCTGCTCCAGCCGCCGCGCGACGAACCGTTCCGCCTCGGCGAGCGTCTCCGGCGGCACCTCGACGGGCTGGTGCCGCGCCGCGACCGCGAGCCCGCCGCCGACGGTGATCGGGGCGAGGGCGGGATGGGCGCGCAGCACCGCGGTGAGCGCGAGGGCCGCGCGCCGCAGCCCGAACGGGTCGGAGCCGCCGGTCGGAGCCGACCCGACCGCGAACAGCCCGGCGAGCAGGTCGAGCCGGTCGGCGATCGCGAGGACGGCGCCGGGCGTCCCGGCGGGCGGCGCGTCCCCGGCGGACCGGGGCAGCTCCATCTCATAGAGGGCCTGGGCGACGGCGGGGTCCTCGCCCGCGCGGCGCGCGTACTCCCGGGCCATCGTCCCGGCGAGGCCGGGCAGCTCGATCACCATGGCCGAGGCCAGGTCGAACTTCGCCAGCTCCCCGGCCCGGCGGACCGCGGCGGCGTCGCCGCCGGACAGCCCGGCGCGGTCCGCGAGCTCGGCGGCGATCGCCCGGATCCGCTCGGCGCGGTCGGCCATCGAGCCGAGCCGCCCGGTGAACGTCAGCGTGCCGAGCCCGTCCCTCATCTCCTCGGGCGTGCCGCGCAGGTCCTGCTGGAAGAAGAACGCGGCGTCCTCGTAGCGGGCGCGGAGCACGGCCTCGTTGCCGGCGCGGACGGCGCCGTGGTCGCACTCGCCGTTCGCGACGGCGACGAAGTGCGGCAGCAGCCGCCCGGACGGCCCGCGCACCGGCAGGTACCGCTGGTGCTTGCGCATCACCGTGGTGAGGATCTCCTCGGGCAGGTCCAGGTAGCCGCCGTCGAACGAGCCGAGCAGCGCGACGGGCTCCTCGACGAGGTCGACGACCTCGTCCACCAGCGCCCGCTCGCCGTCGAGGTCGACCGTGCCGCCCGCCGAGCGGGCGAGCGCCCCGGCGGTCTCCGCGATCACCGCGCGGCGCCGCGCCGCCGCGGGCTCGATGCCGTGCGCGCGCAGCGTCGGCACCAGGTCGCGGGCGGACGCGACGGGCACGGCGGGCCGTTCGGCGGTGCGGTGCACGCGCGTCTCCCGGCCCGAGCGCAGGCCGGCCGCGGCGAACGGCACGACGTGCTCGTCCAGCAGCGCGAGCAGGCCGCGGATCGGGCGGGCGAACGACGCGCCGGCGGCGTTCCACCGCATGTTCTTCCCGGCGCGCAGGCCGGCGACGATCCCGGGGAGCAGCGCGGCGAGCACCTCGGCGGCCGGACGGCCCTCGACGCGCCGCACGTACCCGGCGTACTCGCCGCCGCCGACCGTGACCGTCCCGACGCCCGCGGGGTCCACGCCGTGGCCGCGCGCGAACCCGAGCAGCGCCTTGGTCGGCGCGCCGTCCGGGCCGTACGCGGCGGCGAGCCGCGGGCCTTTGACGGCCTCCTCGCGGTCGGGCTCGCGCGGCTCGACGCCTTCGGCGACCACGATGATCCGGCGGGGCGTGGCGTAGGCGTCGAGCGGGCTCCCGGCCGGGAGCAGCCCGGCCTCCACCAGGCCGCGCAGCAGCCGGTCGGCGACCTCCCGGGCGGTGCGGGCGACCTCGTTCGGCGGCAGCTCCTCCACGCCGATCTCCAGCGCGAACGTCCCCGGCCCGGTGATCTCCGGCAGCGCCGCCGGGCTGGCCTCCGCCGCGTCCGCGGGCTCGGCCGCGGCGGTCGCGGCGGCGCGGCCGGACGCGTCGCCGAGGGGGTGGCCCAGCTCGGCGCGGCGCTCCACCCACAGCCCGGCGACCTCGTGCGCGAGGCCGCGCATCCGGGCGAACGCGCGGGCCCGTTCGGCGGTGCCGATCGCGCCCCGCGAGTCGAGCACGTTGAACGCGTGCGAGCACTTGAGCACGTAGGTGTGCGCGGGGACGGGCAGCCGCGCGTCGAGCATCCGCCGCGCCTCGCCCGCGTACGCCTCGAACAGCCCGCGGACGGCTCCGATGTCGGCGTCGTCCAGGTAGTAGCGGCTCATCTCGTACTCGGCCTGCCCGAACGCCTCCCCGTAGGTGACGCCGGGCGCGTACCGGATGTCCTTGAAGTGCGACACCCCCTGGAGCGCCATCAGGATGCGCTCCATCCCGTACGTGATCTCGACCGAGACCGGGTCGAGGGTGAGCCCGCCCGACTGCTGGAAGTAGGTGAACTGGGTGATCTCCAGCCCGTCCAGCCACACCTCCCAGCCGAGCCCCCACGCGCCGAGCGCCGGGGACGCCCAGTCGTCCTCGACGAACCGCACGTCGTGCGCGCGCAGGTCGACGCCGAGCGCGGCGAGGCTGCCGAGGTACTGCTCCTGCGCGTCGCCCGGCTCCGGCTTCAGGACCACCTGGAACTGGGTGTGGGTCTGGAGCCGGTTGGGGTTGTCGCCGTAGCGGGCGTCGTCGGGGCGGACGCTCGGCTCGGCGTACGCGACGCGCCACGGTTCGGGGCCGAGCACGCGCAGCGCGGTCGCGGGGTTCAGCGTGCCCGCGCCGACCTCGGTGTTCATCGGCTGGCCGACGAGGCAGCCGCGCCCCGCCCAGTAGCCGGTGAGCCGCATCAGGGCGTCCTGCATGGTCAACACGGGTCGTTCTCCTCCGGGACGGGAAACCTGCAAGCCTACGGGGGTCAGGCCCCGAGACCTCGCCGGATCGCCAGTTCCACGGGGGCCTCGCCGTCGTAGGGGCGGAACGGGGCGGCGGCGACCAGCGGCGGCTGCGCCATGAAGCGCGGCTCGGTCCCCCGGTGCGGCTGCGCCGCGTGCACGAGGAACGGATGGCACAGGTAGACGTCCCCGGCGCGCCCGGTCGCGAGCGCGGCGGGGCGGTGCCGGGTCGCGCGCTCGGCCCGCGCCGCCAGGTCCATGAACGCCAGGCCGCCGTCGCCCGCCGGTTCGAGGATCGCCGGGACGTCCAGGTGGGACCCCGTCCGGATCCGGGTCGGCGCGTCGTCCTCGCCCACGTCGGAGAACAGGAACAGCATCAGCAGGGCCCGGCCCTTGGACGCCAGGTTGACGCGGTACGCCATGTAGTCGGCGGGGTCCTCGCCGGGGAACGACGCGTCGATGTGCCAGCCGTCGTCGCCGGGCGGGTCGTCGCCCGGGAACCGCACGGGGACCGAGCCGAGGCTGGCGCGCGGCTGCCAGCGCCCCTCCCCGATCAGCGCGTCGAACGCGGCGCGCAGCCGGTCGGAGCCGGCCGCGGCGCGGAACGGCTCCTGCGCGTAGTCGCCGAGGCGCACGACCGGCCGTGTCCAGGTCGAGCGGTCGGCCGGGTCGCAGCCGGTGTCGCGCCACAGGATGTCGCGGCACGCGGCGGCCGTCTCGCGGGGGAACGCCTCGTCCACCCGGACGAACCCGTCCGTCACGAAGGCGTCGATGGTCTCAGGCTTCATGGGCCCCAGCATGCCGTCCGTCCCGCCTGGGAGGACAACCATTTACGGGGCGTGGACCAGCACGGCGACCAAGGTCCCCGCCAGCATGAACGGCCCGTACGGGATGGCGGAGGCGCGCCCGGCGCGGCGCGCGGCGAGCAGCGCGCCCGACACGGCGGCGCCGAGCACCGCCGTCGCGAGCACCCCGAGCACCCACGCCGCGGACCCGAGCCACCCGAGGTACAGGCCGAGGACCCCGGCGAGCTTCACATCGCCCTGCCCGACCGCGCTCGGCCTGATCAGCCACTGCGACCCGAACCACGCGAACAGCGCCGCCATCCCGATCAGCGCGTGCAGGAACCGCGCTCCCCCGCCCTCGGTGAACGGCACGGCCGCGCCGAGCAGCGCCGCGCCGATCCCGTACGACGGCAGGACGATCGGGTCGGGCAGCCGCTTGACCGCGATGTCGACGACGGCGAGCACGCTCCCCGCCGCCCCGAGCCACGCGAACGCCGCCAGCTCGGCCCGCGCGCCGATCCTCCAGGCGAGCGCCGCCACCACGACGACGGCGAGAACGACCACGGCGACGGCCCTCCGCCGAACGACCGCACCCCAGCCGGGAACCGGCGACCGCTCAGGAACGGCGCCGTCGGGAGGTGCGGCAGTGGCGTCCACGCCGCGACCCTACCCCCGCCCGCGACACCGACGGCGGCAGGGCGAAGAACGGACCAGCCTCAAGAGCGGACGGGGCTCAAGGACGGCCGGGCTCAGGAGCGGCCGGGCACAAGAACGGACGAGCCTCGGGAGCGTGCGGGGCTCAAGGACGGCCGGGCTCAAGGGCGACCGGGCTCAAGGGCGGACGATTTTGAGTTCGACGCCGCCGACGATGCGGCCGCGCAGGGCTTCGGCGAGGCGGTCGGAGACGCGGCGGACGGTGACCCGCTCGTCGTGGCCGGGGGCGATCGCGAAGCGCACGGCGAGTTCGGCGTCGTCGCCGCCGGTGACGCGGACGCCGGTCACGCCCTGCTCGGAGCCGAACGCCGCGTCGATCGCGGCGAGCACGTCGGGGTCCTCGTGCGGCGGCGGGATCGGGCGGCCGTCGGCGAGCAGGTGCAGGCGCAGCCCGTCCACCGCGAACGGCACCGGGCCCGCCACGTCCACGACCAGCGCGTGCGCGTCCTCGTCGAGGGCCGCCGCGCACGCCTGCCTGGCGTGCACGGCGACCGGGCGGGCGTCGGCGCGCCAGGCCCGCATCGTCTCGATCGAGGTGAAGCCGAGCACGCCGCGCCGGCCGTCCTCGCCGATCAGCGTGGGCAGGGCCATGTCGCTGGACTTCTCGCGGCGCAGCCCGCCGGGCTCTTGCTCCTCCTCGGTGAGGACCGCGACCACGGGAACCAGCAGCCGCGCGTCGCGCAGCGCCCGGAGCACGGCGTGCTCCCCGGCGCGTCCCGCCGCGTACTTGACGAGCGCCTCGCGCAGCCGGGGGTCGGCCGCGCCGTCGTCCTCGGGGAACTGGGGTTCGGGAATGGTCAGACCGGACACGTTTCGAGGCTATCGGCTCGCGCGACCACCTCGGGTGGTGTTCCCGTCACTCCCCACACCCGCCCTCCGGGCCGGTGACGGGCTGCTCGTCGTACACGATGTCCACGGCGCAGCGGAACCCGACGTTGGCCTCCTGGTAGTCGATCGCCGCCTCGATCTGGAGGGAGACCAGCCCGTACAGGGCGACCTGGTCGCTCCAGCCGCCGCCGCGCACGCCCCGCATCTCGGAGTTGCGGGCCTCTGTCTTGCCGCCCTCCGAGACCCACTCGCTGACGTTGCCCGCCATCTGGACCACGCCGAACGGCGACCGGCCGTCCTCCTCCCCCTCCGTGAAACCCGTCACGGGGTAGGTCCGGCGGAAGCGCGGCGCGGGGAGCTGGTCGTGGTTGCAGCGGCGCGGCTGCCAGACGTCGCCCCACGGGTAGGCGCGGTCGTCCTGGTCGCCGCGCGCCGCCTTCTCCCACTCCAGCGGGCGCGGCAGCCGCTTGCCCGCCCACAGCGCGTAGCAGAGCGCGTCGCGCCAGGAGACGTGCGCCACCGGATGGTCGGGCAGTCCGGTGCTCCCGGCGAGCAGGCCCTCGGGCATCGGGTAGTTGGTGTCCTCGACGAACTCGGCGTACGCGGCGTTCGTCACCGGCGTGACGTCGATGTCGAAGCCGGGGCAGAACATCCTGCGCGGCGGGTCGTCGTCCGGGGCGAGCCGCGCGAGCTGCTGCGGGTCGGCGGGCATGCCGGCCGCCATCAGCGCGTTGCTGGCCTGGTTGGCGCTCAGGCCGTGCGCGAACACCCCCGCGGGCACCCGCACCATCCCGGGCCGCGGGGGCCGCGCCACCCGGTGGTACATCGCCGCGCCGCACACCGGGCAGGACGGCCGGGCGTCCTGCGCGACGTACCGGCAGGCGCGGCAGAACGGCAGCTCCATCTCCCGGCTCGCGACGTCGTCCATCAGCTCGGCGTCGCCGAGCACCGCCGCGGCCTCGGCCGCCTCGGGCCGCTCCGCGGGGTCGGGCGCGATCATGCGGGCGAGCAGCTCGACGACGTGCCCGGGGGCGTACGGGTGGACGCCCGCGAGGGTGGCGCGGACCCGGTCCGGGAGGACCGGATCGCGCGGGTACCCGCCGGTCAGGCACTCGTACAGCAGGACGCCGAGCGCGTACACGTCGTCGGCGGGGTCGTCGAGCCGCGAGTCGACCTGCCGCTGCGGCGACAGGTACGCCGCGACGCCCGCGGTCAGGCCCGCCTCGTCGTGCGCCCGCGACAGTCCCCAGTCGATGAGCTGGATGTCGTTGCCCCGGGTGAGCAGCACGTTGCTCGGCTTCAGGTCGCGGTGCCGCACGTTCTGGGCGTGCGCGAACGCGATCGCGGCGGCGAGCTGCCCGCCCATCCGGACGGTCTGCCCGAGCGACTGCCGCCGCCCGCCCGCGACCAGGTCGCGCAGCGCCGGGCCGTCCACGTGCCCGACGAACAGCACCGGGCCGAGGTCGTCCAGGCTGCGCAGCGCGAGCAGCGCGGGCGCGGTGTACGGCGCGCCGTTCAGCCGGGCGACGGCGGTGCGGCACTCGTTGAAGAACGCGGTGGTGACCGGCTCCCCGACCCGGGCCAGCACCTCGTCGCTGATCCGCTTGACGACCTTGCGGGCCTCGAACTCGTCCTCCAGCACGCCGACCTCGCCGAAGCCGCCCCGGTGGACGGCGACGACGGTCTCCCCGGTGGGCAGGACGCGCCCCTTCTCCAGTCCCATCTGTCATCTCCCCCGTTCCGTCATCGCCTGCGGCGCCCGAACAGGCCCGCGTGCCCGGCGGTCGGCGGCGCCCCGAACAGCACCATGTAGACCACGTTCAGCACGAGCAGGTAGCCCATCCACGTGACGACCGTCTTCAGCCAGCCGAGCATCCTCCAGAACAGCGACTCGGGCTGCGGCTTCACGTCCATGCGGACCTGCTGCCGGACGGACGCGCCGGCGCCGTCGGCCATCGTCACGGTGAACGTGCTGGTCCCCGCCTCCTTCGGCCGTCCGGTGAGGGTGCCGTCGGGCGCGACGCCGAGGCCCTTGGGCGGCTCTCCGGCGACCTTCCACGTGTACGGCGGGGTGCCGCCCTCGCCCTTGAACACGTGCCGGTACTCCCGGCCCGCGCGGGCGCCGAGCAGCGACACGTCGGACGCGACGCGCGGCGGCGGCGCCTTCGCCGCGCCCTCCCCGGCGGGCCGCACGGTGAACGCCAGGTCGCGCTGCGCGGACGTCCCCGCGCCGTCGGTGACCTGCACGGTCGCCTGCGTCGAGACGGCCCCGGCGGGCGTGCCGCGCACGACGCCCGAACGGTCCAGCGCCAGGCCCGGCGGGAGCGCCCCGACAGCGTCCGCCAGGCGTACGTGCCGTCCCCGCCCCGGACCGCGAGGGTCAGCTCGTAGGGCCGCCCGGCCACGGCCGCCGGGGCGGAGCGGGTCTCCACGCGCGGCGCGGCGTCCGGCTTCCCGCCGCGCGGCTCGGCCTGCGTGCTGAACGCGCTCGTCACGCTCAGCACCACGGCCACGAACATCAGCGTGGCGATGACGATCAGGAGCATGTCGACGAAGCGCAGCTCCACCGGATGCTCGGCGCCGCGTGCGCGCCTGCGTCCGTACACGGGCGCGGTCACGTCCGCCGCCCCGGCCCGCCGCCTTCACCCGGGCGGTCGTCGTCGGCCGCGCCCGGGTCCGATCCGAGCGCGGAGCCCGGGAAGACCGGGCCGAGCCGCCCGCTCGGATGGACCGGCCCGGCGCGCCCGCCGGAGGCGGGGGGAGCGCTCGCGCGGGGGGTGTCACGGCCGCCGGGGGCGCCCGGACGGCCGCGCGTTCCGCCGGTTCCGCCCGTTCCGCCGGGGCCGGTGGGGCCGGTGGGGTCGGTGGGGCCGAACAGGCCGTTCGGGCCGCCGAGGCCGGGCGGCAGGCTCGGGCCCGCGGGGCCGCCGGCCGGGTCGGCGCGCCCGCCCGAGGCCGGCGGGCCGGCGAGGCCCCGCGTCACGATCAGGTCCTGGCCGAGGCCGTCGCGGATCGCCTCCAGCCGCCCGTCCACCGACTGGAGGAGCGCCTGCACCTGCTGGAGGTCGAGCGCGGGCAGCCGGCCCCCCGCGTCCGACACCGCGCGCGACGCGGTCTCCAAGTGCGAGACGAGCCGGTCGAGCCCCCCGCTGACCTGCCCCTCGCGCTCGGTGAGCTGCGTGATCTGGTGGCCGAGCGCCCGCGCGGCCTCCCCGTCCAGCCCGGCGCCCTCCGTCGAACGGGTCAGCCCGGCCGCCGCGATCGCCGTCAGCGTGGTCTCCTCCACCGCCAGCAGCACCGACTGCTCCCGTGAGCCGGTCCAGGTCAGCAGCAGGTGGCAGATCACGCTGGCGGCGAGCGCGAACAGCGTCACCCCGAACGCGTCGGCGAGCGGCGGGACGACGTCGCGGACGAGCGCGTCGCGCAGCGCGGCGTACCCCTGGGCGCCGCGCACGCTCTCGCCGAGGCCGTCCACGGCCTTGGCCATCTCGGCGGCGGTGCCGAGGAACCCGAGCGCGGGCATCGCCCACACCACCGCGCGCGCCGGGCCGTACGCCACGTCGCTGCGCGCGTGGTCGATGTCGGCGCGCGCGGCGAGGACGGCGGACGCGGTGTCGCGGTCCCAGTCGGCGTCGTGGAGCACCGCGGCGATGCGCCCGCCGACGAGGCCGCCCGCGAAGCGCGCGGCCGTCACGGGGTCCCTGTGGGTCGCGAGCAGCCGGGCGGCCTCGGGTCCGCGCTCCTTCGGGTCGGGCCTGAACAGCTCGGCCGCCGTGGTCACGGTCGCGTTCTCGGCCGCCGCGCGCTGGAAGCGGGTCAGCGCGAACAGCGTGATCCACAGCATCGCGGCGAGGACGATCGCGGCGATCGCGCTGACGGCGCCCCGGCTCTCCAGCAGGTCGCCGACGAACGGCACGCCGCCGAGCAGGCCGAGCGGCACCGCCACGGCGGTGATCGCGACGGCGACCAGGCCGGTCAGCGCGAACCTGGTGGGCGGGCGCTCGCGCGGCGGGGGACGGACCGTCCCGGCGTGCGCGGGGCGCCGCCCGCGCCGCGGGGCGCGGCGGTCGAGGGGGTGTGTCTGGGCTCCACCGGTCTCAGCTCCTCGTGGTGTCGGTGTGGTGGGGGTCGTTGAAGATCAGCCGCCAGTCCCGCGGCCGGCCCTCGCGGACCGGCCGGACGCGGACGTGCACGGCGTCGCCGTCGCGGACGCGCACCCGCGCGTCCACCGGCTCGGGCTCGGCCGCCCCGCGGCGCAGCAGCAGCGGCCGGTTGCGGCCGCGCGGCACCAGCCACCAGGCGCCGTCGTCGCGGACGAGGCGGCAGTGGTCGCGGTGGACCAGGTCGGAGTCCACCGCGATGTCGGGGGTCTCGCCGGGGAACGGCCGCCCGATCCGGACCTCGTCCCGGCGGACCGAGCCGTCCCGCAGCGTGTAGTCGCTCTCGCGGCCGTCGGGGTCGAGGACGCGCAGGTACACGCGGGCGCGCGGGCCCGCGGGCAGCTCGACGGGCGCGCCGCCCGCGATCCGTTCGGCGAGCGCGGCGGCCTCGCCGGGCGACAGGTCGGGCGGCAGCGTCCCGGCCGGCGGCGCGGCCTGCGCACCCGCCGCGCCTCCCAAGCCCGCCGCGCCGCTCGCGGTCCGGCCGCGCAGGGCCCGCAGGTGGGCCTCCAGCACGGCCTGCGGCGCGGGCCGCCCGAGGTCGACCAGGTACGGGCCGGTGAGCGCGCGGCACTCGCGCCACACCTCCGGCCGCGCGACGACGGCGAGGTAGGACCCGTGGTCGACGAGCCGCGACGCGTGCGTCCGGAGGTCCTCGGCGAACTCCGCGCCGGGCCGGTCGGCGTCCGGGGCGTTGAGGTCCAGGACGTAGCCGCACCCGGAGTGCAGGGGCAGGGCGGCGACCGAGGGCCGGTCCCAGTGCTTGAGGACGTCGAACAGGCTGATGCCGTTCTCCAGCGACAGCTCGTCCAGCAGCCGCAGCGCCGTGGTGCGGCGCCCGCCCGGGTCGCCGACCAGCACGACGAGATGCAGCGCGCGCAGCAGCGAGCGCGCGCGGGCCGCGCCGGGCGCCTCGGCGTAGCGCTCGCGCGCGACGTCGAGCTGCGCCGCCGGCACGGGCCGCACCTGGGGCCGGGCGTCGCCGCCGACGAACGTCAGCGAGCTGTTGTCGACCCGCCCGGCCTGGACGACGTTCCCGGCGGACCCGGTCGTCATCCGGTTGCCGGTCCCCTGCCCCACGACGGGACCGGGGGTACGGCCCCGGCCGGGCCGGAGGGTACGGCCTGCTCGCTCGGCGCGGGCTGATCGTTCCGCGCGGGCTGGGCGCCGTGGCGGTCCGGATTGGCGCCGGCCCCCAGGACGGCTTGGGGACGTACAGCCAGGCGGGCTCGGCGAACCGCTTCACCCTGGCGTCCACGCGGCGCAGCTCGGAGGGGCGCAGCGCGGTGTAGCCCGCCTCGACCACGTCCTCGTACACCCGCCGCGACACGATGCCCGCGACGAGCGTCACCTCGGGGTCGGCCGCGGCGAGCGCGGCCCGCAGCGGCCCGCAGTCGAGGAGGCGGTGCGCGTCGTTCATGGGCTTGCCGACGCCGTTCGCCGCGCCCTCGCCGCCGCCGTCGGGCAGTGGGCCGAGGTGGACGCTGACGCGCATCCGCATCCGCGCCCCCGGGTCCTCGGCGCGCAGCCGGACGGCCTCCTCCTCCAGCACGCACTGGAGCTCGTTCAGGAACGGGTGCAGCAGCAGCGGCGTGCGCTCGACGGGCAGCCCGAGCACGTACCCGTCGCCGGTGCCCTGCGGGAACCGCCGTTCGGCCCAGTCCAGCCCCGAGCGCCGCATCGCCGTCTCCAGCACGCGCGGCACGGCCTCGCTGAGCCCGGTCAGCGACGCGCTCGGGTTGGCGGTGAAGCGTTCGAGGTCGACGGCGAGGACGGTGACGTACGACGGCAGGTGCCTGCTGAAGCGGGGGCCGGGTGTCGGCATCGGAACGGCCACGTGCGTCCTCCGAGGGGCGGCGGCGGGTCACCCCAACCTTGACCCAGCCCCGCCGGGACCGGTGCCCAGAAATGTGCACACCCGGCTCTTCACTCCGCCGGCGGTCGCGGCGGGCGTGCTCGGGAGGACGGCGGGAGGCGGGTCAGGCGTCGTCGGGCGGCACGGCGCGGGCGCGCAGGGCGTCGATGTCGCGGACGACCACGCGCTGCCGGAACGTGTCGACCACGCCCTCGTCGCGCAGGCGGGCGAGGAGGCCGACGACGGTGTTGCGGGCGGCGCCGATCATGCGGCCGAGGTCCTCCTGCGACATGCCGACCTCCACGACCGCGCCGCCCTCGCCGTCGGGCTCGGCGAGCCGCAGCAGGGTGCGGCACAGCCGCTGGTACATGGGCAGGACGGCGAGCTCGGCGCGGTACGTCTCGGCCTCCTTCAGCCGCCCGAACGAGTGCCGCAGCAGGAGCCGGGCGAGGGTGTGGCGGGAGACGAAGCCGACGAAGAGCGGGCCCGAGACGGCGTGCACGTCGCAGGCGTCGACGGCCGAGACGGTCGCGGTGCGGGCCGTCCCGTCGAGGACGGCGATGTCGCCGAGGATCTCGCCGGGGCGGCGGATCGCCAGCGGCATCTCCACCCCGTCGATCTCGTACTGGGAGATCCGCACGCGGCCCCGCACCAGGACGAACACGACGTCGCCGGGGTCGCCCTGGCGCATCAGCACCTGGCCGGCGGGCCGGTTGACGCGCGGGCCGAGCGCCAGCAGCTCGCGCCAGAGGGATTCGGGCAGCATCGCGCCGAGGCCGGTCAGCCGCGTCCGGTGGTCGGGCATGGTGTCCCCCGGGAGTGATCCGGCAGGAGGTTCACAGGGATTGTCACACGGCGGGACGCCGCGCGGGCGAAGCGTGAGGATCTCAGCCGAGGTCGGCGATCGCGGCGACCGTCCCGCCGCCCGAGGGCCCCTAGTGGACGGCCGCGACCGACACGAACACGGCCGGGTCGCCCGTCACCGACGCCGCGACGCCGCCGACGCACGCCTTGATCTGGCGGTGCCAGTGCACGTCGGAGTCGTCCAGCATGATGTTGCGGCGGCCGCGCACCGAGCCGGACGGGTCGGCCTCGCACTTGACGAACACGTTGACGAGCCGCCCGCCGAGGTCGCCGGCGCGCGGGCGCTCGGGCAGGTCGAGGCCCGTTCCGCGGATCGCGGTCCAGATGCCGTCGGCGTCGAGCGCGTCGGCCATCACGCCGTGCCCCGCGCGGTAGCGCCCGCCGATGCCGCGCACGTTGCCGACGACGACGATCTGCGCGCGATCGAGCTCGACGCCGGACGAGCACGAGGCGACCGACGAGTACAGCGACAGGTCGCGGTGGATCCGCTCCGCGGACGGCGGCTCGATCTCCCCGAGCGCGACGGCGATGCCGAGCGCGGTGGTGGAGTTGGACACGTCCATGGAGGCCAGGGTGTCGTCGGTGACGACGTCGCGGCCCCGCGACCGCGCGTCGTTGATGGTGCCGAGGGTCAGCAGCGGCGTCTTGGTCTGGACGTAGTGGACGTCGGCCGGGTCGTCGATGCCGGCGGCCCTCATCGCATCGCGGACGCCCGCCGCGACGGTCTCGACCATCGCGGGACGGCCGATGTCCTCGGGCGGGATCTCCGCGCTCATCGCGACGCCGACCGACAGCCGCGGCTCGTCGGTGGCCGGGGCGCGCGCAGGGTCCACCGTCGCGAACACGGTCGCGTGCGGGCTGAGCACCCCGTCGGTGCCGCCGGACCACACGAGCGGGACGCGCGCCACCTCCTGCGCCGTGCGGGTCCCCTTCGCGACCAGCACCTCGCGGAACGCCCGGTCGGCGAGCAGCCGCGTGTAGTCGTTGACGCCGCCGTTGCCCTCGGTCTTGCCGACGACGGCGAGGACCCGGTCGGCCTCCAGCACGCCGTCGTCGATCAGCCGGGCCAGCCCGGACGCGTCGGTCACGCTCTCGATGGGGATCTTGCGCACTTCGATCGGGTCGGGCACGGGGCGCCTCCTCGCTGTCTCACCACCGTGTCTGTTCCCCGTCCGCCCCCGACTCCATGCCCGTTGCGCCCCATAAGTCCCGGGCGTACGGGACCCGGGCGCGGGACCGGCGCGGGGCCGGGCGCGGGACCGGGCGCCGCGCGGGGGTCAGGTCAGGCGGGCGAGGCGTTCGACGGCCTCGTCGATGACCTCGTCCTTCTTGCAGAACGCGAACCGCACGAAGTGCGCCCCCGCCTCGCGGTGGTCGTAGAAGACCTGCGTGGGGATCGCGACCACGCCCGCCTTCTCCGGCAGCGCCCGCGCCAGCTCCATGCCGTCGGTGAAGCCGAGCGGCCTGATGTCGGCCTGCACGAAGTAGGTGCCCTGCGGCCGGTACGTCCGGAAGCCGGCCGCCTCCAGGCCGCTGACCAGCCGGTCGCGCTTGGCCTGGAGCGAGACGCGCAGCTCCTCGACCCAGCCGAGCTCGTGGCGCAGCGCGTGCGCGGCGGCCCGCTGCCAGGGCCCGCCGGCCGCGTAGGTGGTGAACTGCTTGACGGTCTGCACGGCCCGCACGTACGGCGCGGGCGCGGTGACCCAGCCGGTCTTCCACCCGGTCACCGAGAACGTCTTGCCCGCCGACGACACCGACACGGTGCGCTCGCGCATCCCGTCCAGGCTCGCGAGCGGGATGTGCTCGGCGCCGTCGAACGTCAGGTACTCGTACACCTCGTCGGTGATCGCCACCAGGTCGTGCTCGCGGCAGACCGCGGCGACGGCCTCCAGCTCGCCGCGGGTGAACACCGTGCCCGCCGGGTTGTGCGGCGAGTTGACCAGGATCGCCTTCGTGCGCGGCCCGACCGCCGCGCGCAGCTCGTCCGGGTCGAAGGTGAACCGCCCCTCCGACGGGCGCAGCGTGACGGGCCTGCGCTCCGCGCCCGCCAGCGCGATCGTCGCCGCGTACGAGTCGTAGTAGGGCTCGAAGACGACGACCTCGTCGCCGGGCCCGGCGAGCGCGAGCACCGAGGCCGCGATCCCCTCCGTGGCCCCGACGGTCGCGTAGACCTCGGTCGCCGGGTCGTACTCCAGCCCGTACCGGTCGCGCCGCTGCGCGGCCACGGCCTCGCGCAGCTCCGGCAGGCCGGGGCCGGGCGGGTACTGGTTGCCCCCGTTGCGGATGGCCTCGACGGCCGCGTCCAGCATCGAGGGCGGCCCGTCGGTGTCGGGGAAGCCCTGTCCGAGATTGATCGACCCGGTCTCCACGGCCAGCGCGGACATCTCCGCGAAGATCGTCGTCCCGAATCCCTGCATGCGAGGCACCAGCGGCTCAACCACGCCGACCATCATCCCCGATCGCCGCCCGGGCGGACCCCGGGGGCGCGCGCCGTTCCGACCGTCCCCGGCGGCCCGGCACGGAGGGTCTCGGCTTGGTTGCCGATCGGTTAGGTCCGTTCATAAAGGTTGATTCGGTCACACCGCCGCCTGATCATGCCGCGGTATGGGCGGTGACAGCGGTACGAGCCGGGCGGACGGCGCGAGCGGCGCGGAGGGGGCGGGGCTGCGGCGGGGGCTGCGGCCCCGGCACCTGCGGATGATCGCGCTCGGCGGGATCATCGGGGCGGGCCTGTTCGTGGGCAGCGGGGCGGTGATCCACACGGTGGGGCCCGCCGCGGTGCTGTCGTACGTGGTCGGCGGGCTGCTGGTCGTGTTCGTGATGCGGATGCTCGGCGAGATGGCGTCGGCGGAGCCCGCGATGGGGTCGTTCATGGAGTACGCGCGCGAGTCGCTCGGCGGCTGGGCGGGCTTCACCGCGGGCTGGCTCTACTGGTACTACTGGGTCGGCATCGTGGCGTTCGAGGCGGTCGCGGGCGCGCAGATCCTCCAGAAGTGGGTCCCGGGCGTCCCCCAGTGGGGCTTCGCGCTGGCGCTGATGCTGGCCCTGACGGTGACGAACCTGCTGTCGGTCAGGTCGTTCGGCGAGACCGAGTACTGGCTGGCCTCGGTGAAGATCGCCTGCATCGCCGTCTTCCTCGTCGTGGGCACGCTGTTCGTGCTCGGCCTGTGGCCGGACGCCTCGGTGTCGGTGGGCAACATCGCGGAGGACGGGTTCGTCGCCAAGGGCTGGTTCGCGGTCGTGCACGGCGTGGTGATCGTGATCTTCTCCTACTTCGGCGCGGAGGTCGTGACGATCGCGGCGTCGGAGTCGCGCGAGCCCGCCAAGGCGGTCGCGGCGGCGACGGTGACCGTGGTGTGGCGGGTGCTGCTGTTCTTCGTCGGGTCCGTGCTGCTGCTGGTGATGATCACGCCGTGGGAGCGGATCCC
The DNA here is from genome assembly GCF_009793335.1 of Actinomadura sp. J1-007. Classification (GTDB taxonomy): domain Bacteria; phylum Actinomycetota; class Actinomycetes; order Streptosporangiales; family Streptosporangiaceae; genus Spirillospora; species Spirillospora yumaensis. The sequence continues at coordinate 245,069 of NZ_WING01000001.1, forward strand.
GGACGAGGGCAGCCCGTTCGCGGCGGCGTTCGACCGCTTCGGCATCCCGGCCGCCGAGCAGGTGATGAACGTGGTCGTGCTGACGGCCGTCGTGTCGGTGCTGAACTCGGGGCTCTACACCGCGTCGCGGATGCTGTTCGCGCTGCGGGAGCACGGCTGGTCGCCGTCGTGGGTGGGCGACACCGGCCGGCGGGGCGTGCCCTGGAAGGCGATCGTGCTGAGCACGCTCCTCGGGTACGTCGCGGTGGTGATGAGCTTCGTCTCGCCCGACCGGGTGTTCTACTTCATCATCAACTCGGCGGGCGCGGTCGCCCTGTTCCTGTACGGGATCATCGCGCTGTCGCAGCTCCGGATGCGGGACCGGCTCGAACGTGACGCGCCCGAGCGGCTCCGGCTGAAGATGTGGCTGCACCCGTGGCTGAGCTGGGCGACGTTCGCGTGCGTGGTGCTGGTGCTCGCGTCGATGGGCCTGGTGTCGGAGACCCGTTCGCAGCTCGGGCTGAGCGTGGTCAGCCTGGCGTTCATCCTGGCGGTGTACGCGGCGGTGACACTGCGGGCCAAGCGGACGGCGCCGCCCCCGCACGCGTGACCCCCGGCGCGCCCCCCCGGCGTGACCCCCGGCGTGACCCCCGGCGTGACCCCCGGCGTGACCCCCGGCGTGACCCCCGGCGTGACCCCCGGCGCGCCCCCGGCGTGACCCGCGGCGGTCAGATCCAGCCCATCTCGCGGGCGGCGCGCACGGCGGCCACCCGGTTCGGCTCGCCGAGCTTGGCCATCGCCGTGGACAGGTAGTTGCGGACGGTGCCCTCCGACAGGCGCAGGAGCGCCGCGATCCGGGACGTCTCGGTGCCCGCGCCGACGAGCCGGAGGATCTCGCGCTCCCGCTGGGTGAGCGGGTTGTCCCCGGCGGCCATCGCGCTCGCGGCCAGCTCGGCGTCCAGGTACCGGCCGCCCGCGTGGACCTTGCGGATGGCGGCGGCGAGCTCCTCGGTCGGGGCGTCCTTGGCCACGAACCCGCGGACCCCGGCGGCCATCGCCCGGCGCAGGTAGCCGGGGCGGCCGAAGCTGGTGAGGACGCACACCGAGCAGCGGGCGCCGGCGTCGCGCAGCTCCTCGGCGACGGTGAGGCCGTCGGCGCCCGGCATGTCGATGTCGAGCACGGCGACGTCGGGGTCGCTGCCCGCGACGGCCGCGGCGACCTCGTCGCCGCGCGCGACCTCGCCGACCACCTCCAGGTCGTCCTCCAGGCCGAGCAGCGCGGCGACCGCGCCGCGGATGAGGTGCTCGTCGTCGGCCAGCAGCACCGTGATCACGGCGCGCCCCCGGCCGGGACCGGCGCGCCCTCCGGCGCGCCCGCGGGGGCGGGCGGGTCGCCGACCGGGATCACCGCGCGCAGCAGGAACCCGTCGCGGCCGTCGGGGGCCGCGCTCAGCTCGCCGCCGACGACCGCGACCCGTTCGGCGAGGCCGGTGAGGCCCGAGCCCGCGCCGTCGCCCGGACCGCCGGACAGCCCGTCCCGGCCGCCGTCCGCCGCGCCGGGACGGGCCCCGTCGTTGCGCATCTCCAGCACCACGGCCCCACCGTAGGACGCCAGCGTGATCGCGCAGCGGCGGGCCTCGCTGTGCTTGATCACGTTGGTGGCGCCCTCCCGGATCACCCAGGCGAGCACCGACCGGACGTCGGCCGGCAGGCCGGACGGCGGCGCGGCGGTCTCGCAGCGCACCCCCGCCGCCTCCAGCACCGACCGCACGCCCGCGAGCTCGGCGTCCAGCTCGACCGCCCGGTAGCCGCGCACCGCGGACCGCACCTCGCGCAGCGCGTCGCGGGCGGCCTGCCGGACGTCGGCCATCTCGGCGTGGGCGCGGTCCGGGTCCCGTTCGGCCAGCCGCATGGCCAGCTCGCTCTTCACCGCGATCAGCGACAGGCTGTGGCCGAGCAGGTCGTGCAGGTCGCGGGAGAACCGGAGCCGCTCCTCGGTGACGGCGAGCCGGGCCTGCGCCTCGCGCGCCGCGTGCGCCTCCTGGTGCAGCTCCCAGATCCGCCGCTGGTACTGGTTGGTGTAGACCAGCCCCCAGCACACCAGGAAGAATCCGCCGACCGAGAGGGGCGGCGCGTACCAGTGCTCGGCGTACCAGGAGGCCGGGCGCGGGTTCGCGACGGCGATCAGGACGCTGACGTACGCGGCGGCGGCGAGGCACAGGACGAGCTGGTCGCGGCGCCGGGTCAGCGTGAGCGTCACCGCCGCCACCCAGAACACCGGGACCGCCGCCCAGATCTCGCTGGTCAGCATCATCAGCGTCAGCGGCGCGGCGAGCACGCCGCTCAGCACCAGGTCGCGGCGCGCCGCGCCGCCGTGCATGCTGCCCCGGACGAGCCGCGCGTACAGCCACAGGTGCAGGACGAGGGCGGCGGCGACGAGGACGAGCAGGGGCAAGCCGATCTCGGACCGCGTGTACGACTGCGCCAGCCCGACCGAGGCGGGGGAGATCAGCCCGAGCGCGGCGAACAGGTAGGACCGGTAGGTCATCCGCCGGTACTCCTCGAACCCGATCGCCGCCCGTTCCTCCAGGTCGGCCGCCGTCGGCGTCTCCATGGGACTCCTCCCCCTCCCTCGGGCGGAAACCCTATCCGCCGCCGGGAGCGGCGGGCTCCCGGCGGAACCGGCGTGCGGCCGGGCGCGGCCGGGGCGCGCCGCCGCCGGGCCGGACGGCGGGGACCCCAGGTTCGCGGAAGGCCGCGCGCCGCGGTAGACGCGGGTGTCACCGGTTCCGGACGCGCCTGTCAGGCGTTCGGCATGACATCTGTCATCCGCGCCGCTCCCAGCGAGGACGCCGAGGCCGCGCGGGGCCGGTGAACGCCCGCCCGCCTATAGTAGGTAAGCATTCACTCACCTGCCGAGGGGGCCTTTTGAGCGCGCGCGAACGGATCCTGGACGCGGCCGCGGAGGTCATGCGCGAGCACGGCGCGGTGGGCGCGACGACCAAGGAGATCGCGCGCGCCGCCGGCTACTCCGAGGCGCTGCTCTACAAGCACTTCCGCGACAAGGAGGAGCTGCTGCTGTGCGTGCTGAAGGAGCGGATGCCCTCGTTCGCGGGGGCGGGCGCCCCGGGCGAGGGGACGGTGGAGGGCAACCTCGTCGCGTTCGTCCAGGGCGGGCTGCGGTTCTACCGGCGCGCGTTCCCGATGATGGCGTCGATGGCGTCCGCGCCGAGGCTGCTGGCCGCGACCCGCGACGCGCTGAGCAGGTACGGCGCGGGGCCGCGCGCGCCGGTCGCGAACCTCGCCGCCTACCTGCGCGCCGAGCAGGGCCTCGGGCGGGTGGACGCGGGCGCCGACGCCGACGCGGCGGCGGCGCTGCTCCTGGGCGCCTGCTTCCAGCAGGGCTTCCTGCGCTACTTCGACGAGGGCCTGAACGGCGAGGAGATCCCGAGGCAGGAGGCCGAGCGGCTGGTCCGCGCCCTGCTGCCCGTGCTGCTACCCGGCGGCCCGGCGCTCGCGGCGCCGGTTGGCGAGCGCCAGGACTAGGCCGATCGCCAGCCAGACCGCGCCCGCGACCTTGGCGAGCGTCCCGGCCAGCACGATGATCCAGATCGCCACCGCGGCGCCGAGCACCGGGACGACCAGGTGCGGGAGCCACGCGCGGCTGCCGCGCCGCACGACGAAGTAGCCGACCACCGAGGCGTGCAGCATGGTGAACGCCGCGAGCGCGCCCATGTCGACGACCGACACCAGCAGGTCGAGGCCGTCGTCGCGGCGCGCCGCCCACACCGACACGACCAGCGTCAGCCCGGCCGTGGTGAGCAGCGCGGTGCGCGGCACCCGCGAGCGCGGCGCGACGCCCGCGAGCGCGCTCGGCAGGCCCCGGTCGCGCGCCATGCCGTACAGCAGGCGGGACGCGGCGGCCACGGCGGTCATCGCCGAGAACGCCGGGCCGACGCCCTTCACGATCGAGAACGCCTTGGACAGCCACGGCCCGACCGCCGAGTCCGTCATCGTGTAGAACGCCGTCCCCTGGTCGGCGGGGTGCTCGGCCAGCTCCTGCGGCGTCACCGGCATCAGCAGCCCGGCCAGGTACGTCTGCACGACGAACAGCAGGCCCGCGAGCCCGAGGCAGAACAGCACCGCCCGCCCGACCTGCCGCGAGTCCCCCGTGCTCTCCTCGGCGAACGAGGCGATGGCGTCGAAGCCGAGGTAGGACAGCACCGCGACCGACACCGCGCCCATGACGAGGGTCAGCGAGCTGCCGCCCGTCCCGAGGAACGGCGAGTCCCAGGGGCGGGCCGGGCCGTCCACCGCGAGGACGACGAGCGAGGCGGCCACGAAGACCACCAGCAGCACGATCTCCACGACGATCACGACGAACCCGACGCGCGCCGCGACCCGCGCCCCCGCGAGGTTGAACGCGGTCGTCACGGCGAACGCGATCACGGTGAACACCCACGACGGCACGGACGGGACGAGCGAGTGCAGCGCGATCCCGCAGAACAGGTACGCCACCGACGGGATCAGCAGGTAGTCGAGCATCGCGAGCCAGCCCGCGAGGAACCCGGCGGGCCGTCCGAGCCCGGCGCTCGCGTACGCGAACACCGACCCGGCGTGCGGGACCTCCCGCGACATCTGCGCGTACGACCACGCGGTGAACCCCATCGCGACCGTCGCGACGGCGTAGACGGCGGCGACGGCGCCGACGCTCTTGGCGTCCAGCACCCCGTACACCCCGACCGGCGCCATCGGCCCGATGAACAGCAGGCCGTACACGACCAGGTCGCGCGGCGACAGGCTCCGGTCCAGCGCCCGGGCGTCCTCCATGGCTCTCCTCCGGTCCCTCGGCGGCTAGGCGTTCCGGGGGGCGTCCGCCGCGGGACCGCCGGGGCGGCGGTCGCGGGACCGGACGAAGTCGATCTCCTCGGGGGCGCGGCCGGGCCAGGTGAGGCGGGTCGGCGCGGCGGGGGTCTCGGCGACGAGCCGGCCGTGCGCGACGACGTGCGAGGGCCGCACCTGGCGGCGGACGGCGTCGAACGGGGACGCGGCGGGCAGCAGGACCAGGCTCGCCGGGCGGCCCTCGGCGAGGCCGTACCGGTCGCCGAGGTCCAGCACCCGCGCGGCGCGCTCGCCCACCATCGCGAACGCCTCGTCGATCTCGGCGGCGCCGGTGAGCTGCGCGGCGGCGATCCCGGCGAGCGCGACCTGGAGCGGCGACGCGGTGCCGAGCGGGAACCACGGGTCCATCACGTCGTCGTGCCCGAACGCCACGTTCACCCCGGCGCCGAGCATCTCCTTGACCTGGGTGAGGCCGCGCCGCTTCGGATAGCCGTCGAACCGGCCCTGGAGGCACAGGTTCGCGAGGGGGTTGCAGACGAGGTTGATCCCGGAGCGGGCGAGGATCCGCTGGAGCTTGTAGGAGTAGGCGCCGTTGTAGGAGCCCATCGCGGTCGTGTGGGACGCGGTCGCGCGCCCGCGCAGGCCGCCGCGCCGCGCGAGGGTCGCGAGCACCTCGACGAACCGCGACTGCTCGTCGTCGATCTCGTCGCAGTGCGCGTCGAGCAGCAGCCCGTGCCGCTCGGCGATCCCGAACGCGATCTCCAGGGAGCGGACGCCGTCCTCGCGGGTGTCCTCGAAGTGCGGGATCGCGCCGATCGCGTCCACGCCGCGCCGCGCGGCCTCCTCCAGCAGCTCCTCGCCGCCGTCGAACGACAGGATCCCCTCCTGGGGGAACGCGACGAGCTGGAGGCCGATCACGTCGCGGACCCGCTCGCGCACCTCCAGCATCGCGTCCAGCGCGACGAGGCCGGGGTCGGTGACGTCCACGTGGCTGCGGACGTGCAGGACGCCGTTCGCGGCGTACCAGCGCAGCACCTCCGAGGCGCGTTCGACCACGTCGTCGCGGGTGAGGGCGCGCTTGCGCTCGCTCCAGACCGCGATGCCCTCCCACAGCGAGCCGGAGGCGTTCCAGCGCGGCTCGCCCGCGGTGAGGGTCGTGTCGAGGTGGACGTGGGGCTCCACGAAAGGCGGGCGGGCGAGCGCGCCGTCCGCGTCGGCGAGGACGTCGCCGCGGCCCTGCCCGGCGGGGACGATCCGGCCGAAGCGGTCGCCCTCGACCTCGATGTCGTGGAGGCCGTCCCGCCCGTCCAGGCGGGCGTTGCGTACGACGGTCATGCCGGGGTCCTGCCTTTCGCGCGGGCGGAGAGGAGCAGGTAGAGGCCGCCCGCGACGGCCGCGCCCGCCAGCCAGGACAGGTCGACGCCGCCGAGCGCCCGCGCGGCGGGGCCCTTCAGCGCGTCCGGGACGCCGTACTGGAACGACCAGGTCGCTGCGGCGCCGAGGACGAACGACACGAGCGCGTCCCAGCGGAAGTCGCCGAGCCGCGAGCGGCCCGGCGGGTCGTAGAGCGCCGGGACGTCCACCTCCTGCCGCCGGACGACGTAGAAGTGGACGGCCATGACGGCGGCCCACGGGACGACCCAGGTGACGAGGCCGGCGAGCCAGGCGTCCAGCGTGTGCGCGAAGTCCTCCTGGAAGACCAGCAGCACCGTGAACAGGGTCGCGAACGCGCCGACGGCGTAGGAGACGGTGCGGCGCGACACGTCCCAGTCGAGCGTCTGCGCGCACAGGGAGCAGCTGTAGACGTTGAGGACGTTGGTCGCGATGGGGCCGTGCACGACGAGCAGCAGCACGGGAACCGCGAGCGCGCCGAACGAGTCCACGATCAGCTCGCCGGGGTCGGTGGTCCGGCTGACGGTCGCGAGCGACGCGCCGAGCACGCCGAGCCACACGACGGGGAGGAACTGCCCGAGCACGCTCGCGCCGTACAGCCTCGCGCGCGGCACCGACCTCGGAACGAAGCGGGAGTAGTCGGAGGCGTAGGCGAACCAGGTGATGCCCCAGCCGACGCCGATCGCGGTCATCACGGTCGTCATGGCCGAGAGCCGGTCGCGCCCGTGCAGGCCCTGCCCGGCGAAGTCCCACTTCACCCCGGTCCTGCTCCAGGCCACGATGGTCATCGCGGCGAGCACGGCCAGGGTGACCGGAACGGTCCACTTCTCGAACAGGTTGATCGCGTGGAAGCCGGACGCGGCGATCCACACCTGCAATCCCATGATCACCACGACCACGACGATCTTGACGGCGTTCCCGCCGTGCACCCCGAGCTGGCCGAGCAGCGCCATCACCAGGTCGAGCACGATCCAGGTGTTGACCGCGCACCAGCCCGCCGACATCACGCCCTGGAGGGCGGCCGGCAGGTACGCGCCGCGCCGGCCGAACGCCGAGCGGGCCAGCACCATCTGGGTCACGCCCGTCCGCTGGCCCATCAGCACGAACAGCCCGAACACCGACATCCCGACGGCGTTGCCCGCCACCAGCACGGCCACCGTGTCGGCGAGGCCGAGCCCGAGCTTGATCCCGAGCGCGCCGAGCACCCAGTTGATCGGGGCGATGTTGGCGCCCGACCAGATCCAGAACTGGCTGACCGCGGTCGACTCCCGGGCCGCCGCCGGGACCGGGTCGAGCGAGTGCGCGGCGTCCGCCGCGTCCGGGGCGGCCTGTGAGGATGACATCGGAGCAGTACCCTACCGACCCCCTCACCGGCGGACTCGCGGCGCGGCCCCGTTTTTGCACCGTTCCAGAATCGCGCCTCCGCGGGCGGCCCGCCGGGCCGCGCTCCGGCGGGTCAGTGCGCGCCGTCGCCGAGGCGGGTCTTCACGACCTTGCCCATGGCGTTGCGGGGCAGCGACGCGACGAGGTGGACGGTCCGCGGGCGCTTGTGCGCCGAGAGCCGTCCGGCGACGAAGTCGATGAGCTGCCGCTCGTCCGCGCCGTCCGCGACGACGTAGGCGGTGACCTGCTCGCCGAGGTCGTCGTGGGGGGTGCCGACGACCGCCGCCTCGCGCACGGCCGGGTGGGCGAGCAGCGCGTTCTCGACCTCGCCCGCGCCGATCCGGTAGCCGCCGCTCTTGATCAGGTCGGTGGAGGCGCGGCCGACGATGCGGTGCCAGCCGTCCGGGCCGATCGTCGCGATGTCGCCGGTCCTGAACCAGCCGCCCTCCGCGAACGCCGCGGCCGTCGCCTCGGGCCGGCCGAGGTAGCCGCGGAACAGCATCGGCGCGCGCAGGTGCAGCTCGCCGGGGGTCTCGCCGTCGGCGGGCACGGCCGAGCCGTCCTCGGCGACCAGCCGGGTCTCCACGCCGGGCAGCGGGGTGCCGACGTGGCCGGGGCGGCGCTCGCCGTCCGCGCGGGCGCTGACCGTGATCAGGGTCTCGGTCATCCCGTACCGCTCGACGGGCCGGTGCCCGGTGAGCGCGGCGAGCCGTTCGAAGACGGGGACGGGGAGCGGCGCGCTGCCGGAGACGAGGAGCCGGGCGCCGCGCAGCGCCCGCGCCGCGTCCTCGTCGGCGGCGGTCCGCGACCAGACGGTGGGGACGCCGAAGTAGAGCGAGCCGCCGTGCTCGGCGCGCGCCGCCGCGTACGCCTCGGGGCGGGGCCGCCCGGTGTGCACCAGCGGCGACCCGACGCGCAGCGGGCCGAGCACGCCGAGGACGAGCCCGTGCACGTGGAACAGCGGGAGCCCGTGCACGAGGACGTCGTCCGGTGTCCACGCCCACGCGGCGGCGAGCGCGTCGAGCCCGGCGGCGATGGCGTCCCGCGAGATCAGCACGCCCTTCGGGGCGCCCGTCGTCCCGCTGGTGTAGAGGATCATCGCCGTGCCGTCGCCCGCGCCGGCCTCCGCCGTCCCGCCGCCGGAGCGGGGCAGCCCGTCCACCGGCAGGAACGGGGGGTCGCCGTCGGCGGGCTCGTGCGCGCCCGCCGCGCCGAGCAGCAGGCGGGCGCCGGAGTCGCCGAGGATGTGCGCGCGCTCGGCCGGTCCGGAGTCGGGCGGCAGCGGCACCACCGGCACCCCGGCGAGGAGCCCGCCGACCACGGCGGCCACGGTCTCCGCCGACGCCGTGGCGTGGACGGCGACGGCCTCGGCCCCGGCGATCTCGGCCGCCACCGAGGCGGCCCAGCCGGCCAGCTCGTCGCGGGGCAGGTCGCGCCCGGCGATCCGCAGCGCGCCGCCGCCCGCGATGCCTCCGGCGCCGAACAGTTCCGTCATCGATCCTCCGGACAAGCGCGTACTCCCTCGGCCTCGGCTTCCGGCGGCGTGCGGGCGGGGACCCGTACCGCCTCCCGGCAGTATGCCGTCCGCGCCGCCGCGTCCCGTCCGCGCCCCGCCCGCGCGTCCTCGCGCGCGTCCCGGCGCTCGGCCGGGCGGGTGCCACGGCGCGCGTCGCGGCCGGTGAGGACGGCTCCGGCGGACGCGGCGCTGACGCAGCCGACGGCGGCCCACTGCGTCCAGCTCAGCCGCTCGTCCAGCAGGACGATCCCGGCGATCGCCGCGGCGGCCGGTTCGAGGCTGACCATCACGGCGAGGACGCGTTCGGGCAGGCGGCGCAGTGCGGCGAGGTCGAGGGACCACGGCACGGCGGCCGAGAGGAGGGCGACGCCCGCGCCCGCCGCGAGCAGGCCCGGGTGCAGGAGCCGTGTCCCGCCGCCGAACGCGCCGAACGGCAGGGCGAGCAGCGCCGCGAACGCGACCGCCCACGCGAGCGTCGAGCCGTCCGCCGAACGGGCCCCGGCGCGCTTGTTGAGCACGAGGTACAGGGCCATGAACGCGCCGGAGCCGAGGGCCAGCAGCACGCCGGACACCGAGGTGACGCCGCCCGGCCCGTTGATCAGCACGACTCCGGCGGCGGCCAGCGCCGCCCAGCCGACGTCGGCCGCGCGGCGCGAGCGCGCCAGGGCGAGCCCGAGCGGGCCGAGGAACTGCACCGTGGAGGCGACCCCGACCGGGAGCCGTTCGATCGCCGGGTAGATCAGGTGCATGCCCGCGATCGCCGCGCCGAGCGCCGCGACCAGCCCGGCCGAGGCGCGGCCCGGCCACCGCGGGCGCCACAGCAGCAGCAACAGCAGCGCGGCGAACGCCAGCCGCAGCGAGACCACGCCCGCCACCCCGGCGGCGCCGAACAGCCCCTTCCCGAGCGCCTGCCCGAACTGGACGGTGACGACGCTGCCGAGCACCAGGACCGGCGCGGGGACCGTACGAGAGATCATGCGGGCAGTCTGGGCAGGACCGACCTTTCGGGTCCATCTAAAGATTTCGCATCACATCATGTTGAATGGCCACATGATCGACCCTCGGCTCCAGACCCTCCGCGTGCTGCGCGAGCGCGGGACCGTCACGGCCACGGCGGAGGTGCTGCACCTCACGCCCTCGACGGTGTCGCAGCAGCTCCGCCAGCTCGCCCGCGACCTCGGCGTGGAGCTGCTGGAGGCGCAGGGCCGCCGGGTCCGGCTCACCGCCGCCGCGCACACCGTCCTCGACCACGCCGACGTCCTGCACGCCCAGTGGGAGCGCGCGCGGGCCGACCTCGCCGCGCACCGGGACGGGACGGCCGGGCGGCTGCGGCTGTGCGGCGTCTCCAGCGCGCTCGCCGCGCTGGTCGCCCCGGCCGCCGTGCTGCTGCGCGAGGAGCGGCCCCGGCTGGACGTCCGGATGAGCGAGACCGAGAGCGGGGACGCGCCCGCCCTGCTGCTCGCCCGCGCCGCCGACATCGCCGTGCTGATCCCGACGGCCGAGAGCCCGCCGTCCGACGACGCCCGCTTCGAGCAGCGGCCCCTGCTGGACGAGCCGCAGGACCTGCTCGTCCCGTCCGGGCACCCGCTCGCCGCGGGCGGCGCCGCCGAGCTCGCCGAGGCGGCGGCCGAGCCCTGGATCGGCTCGCCGGGCCGCCCCGACCAGCACCATCTGATGCTGACCGCGTGCGCCGCCGCCGGGTTCACCCCGCGCATCGCGCACCACGCCAACGAGTGGTTCGCGGTGTCGGCGCTGGTCGCGGCCGGGTTCGGGATCAGCCTCGTGCCGCGCCTCGCGCCCCTGCCGCCGGAGGACGAGGTGGCCCGCGTCCCGCTGCGCGGCGATCCGGTGCCGTCCCGCCGCATCATCACCTGCGTCCGCCGCGGCGCCGCCCGGCAGCCCGCGGTCGCGCACGGCCTGGCGGCGCTGGGCCGCGCCGCCGCCGCCCGGCGCTGACCGCCCGTTGACGGGCCGTTGACGGCCCGCCGGAAAGGGGCAAGATCACCGTCATGGACGAACTCCGGCTGTCGACCGCGCTCGACCACCTGGACCCGTACGCGCCGCTGGACGACCTCGAACCGCTCCGCGACATCGTGGGCTCGGCCCGCGTCGTCGCGATCGGCGAGAACTCGCACTACATCCGCGAGTTCGCCCTGCTGCGGCACCGCGTGCTGCGGTTCCTGGTCGAACGCTGCGGATTCACCGTGTACGCGTTCGAGTCGGGCTTCAGCGAGGGCTTCGCCGTGGACGCGTGGATGCGCGGCGAGGGATCGCCGGACGACATCGGCGCGCTCGCCGAGACGTCGATCCCCTGCGGGACGGCCCGGCTGTCGGAGGTGCACGACGCGCTGCGCTGGCTGCGGTACCGCGGGGGCCGGTTCGCCGGGATCGACGTCCCGGAGGCGGCGGGTTCGCTGCTGCCGTCCCTGCGGCCCCTGTCCGCCTACCTGGCCGAGGCCGATCCGGACGCGCTGCCCCTGCTCGACGCGGCCCTCGCCACCGCCGAACGGATCGCGACGACGTCCATGGCCCTCGCCGCCCCGGCGTGGGCGCGCCTGGACGCCGCCGAGCAGGACGCGCTGACGGTGGCGCTGGCCCGGCTGCACCACCGTTTCCGGGCGATGCGGCCGTCGTACGTCGCGCGCGGAGGAAGCCGGGCGTACGACGTGGCGATGTGGCGGCTCCAGGGCGCGTGCGACACCGACTACCACGTGCGCGCGATGGCGGGCTCGGGCCTGACCGGCGACGGGTCCGCCCGCGAGGCGTACATGGCGGGGTCGGTGCGCTGGCACCTGGACCACGCCGAGCCGTCCGACCGGTTCGTCCTCGCGGCGCACAACGCCCACATCCAGAAGACGCCGGTGCTGTTCGAGGGCAGGCTCGCCGCGCTGCCGATGGGGCACCACCTGGACGCCATGCTCGGCGGCGACTACGTCTCCCTCGGCGTCACCTGCGGCGGGGGACGGACGGCGGCGCTGCACAACGACGAGTCGGCGCCGTTCGGGTTCCGGGTGGACGACACCGCGCTCGCGCCGCCCGAGGACGGCAGCGTCGAGGCGCTCCTCGCCGGCACCGGCTTCAGCCTGAACGACCTGCGCCGCGTCCCGGACGTCGGCCCCCGCCCCGACAGGATCCGCCTGGACAGCGGCTACATCCGCACCCCCGTGCTGGACGCGTTCGACGCGATCTTCCACGTCCCCGAGTCGAGCGTCAGCGACGAGACCGGCCTGTGACCCCGGACCGGTGTGGCGGCAAACCGGCATCGGTTGGCTTTTTATCGGAAGCCTGACACCGGCGTCCCGGGCCACGCTCGGAGGATGTTGAGGATCAATCGGTCTGAGCCGATCCCGATGCTGTCGGTGGGGCACGCCTGCGTGGACGTCTACCAGGGCGCGGTGCCCGCCGTGGTGCCGTTCCTGGTGTCGGAGCGGCACTACGGCTACGGCGCGGCGTCGGGGATCGTGCTGGCCGCGACGCTGCTGTCGTCGGTCGTCCAACCGGTGTTCGGCGTGCTCACCGACCGCCGGGCCATGCCGTGGCTCGTCCCGGTGAGCATGGTCGCGGCGGGGCTCGGGATCTCGGCGAGCGGGCTGACCGGCTCGTACCCGCTGATCTGGGCGCTGGTCGCGCTGACCGGGCTCGGCGTCGCCGGGTACCACCCGGAGTCGGCGCGGCTGGCGCGCCGCGCGAGCGGCGGCGGGCACGTGCGGATGAGCTGGTTCGCGCTCGGCGGCAATGTCGGCTTCGCGCTCGCGCCGCTGCTGGTCACCCCGGTCCTGAGCGCCGGGGGCCTCGCCGCCTCGCCGCTGCTGTTCGCGCCCGCCGCGGTCGGGGTGCTGCTGACGCTCGTGGCGATGCGGACCGTGAACGCCGAGGACGGTCCCGCGGCCGGACCCGCCCGGCGCGGCGAGGACGACTGGCGGTCGTTCGGGCTGCTCACCGCCGGGCTCGCGTGCCGTTCGGTGGTGTACGTCGGGCTCGGCGCGTTCGTCGCCCTGCACGTCCGGCACACCGTGCACGCGCCGGGCGCGGGGGCCGCCGCGCTGTTCACCCTGTACGCGGGCGCGTCGGCGGGGACGCTCATCGGCGGGCGGCTCGCCTCCCGGTACGGGCGCGTCCGGATCACCGGCGCCGCCGCGCTCGCCGCCATCCCGGCGGTCGCGGGCGCGGTGCTCGTCCCCGGGTACGCGGTGTACCCGTTCGTCGCCGCCACGTCGATGGCCCTGTACGTGCCGTTCTCCCTCAGCCTGACGCTCGGGCAGGACTACCTGCCCGGACGCCTCGGCACCGCCAGCGGCGTCACCCTCGGCCTCGCCGTCACCGTCGGCGGCCTCGCCACGCCCGTGATCGGGTTCCTCGCCGACGCGACCTCGCTGCGCGCCGCGCTCGTCCCGCTGATCGCGTTCCCGGCGCTGACCTGGCTGTTCACGCACCGGCTGCCCGAGCCGGGCCGCCGCGAGGAGCCACGGGCCGCCACCCCCGAACGGGCGCGCGGCTAGTCGCGCCAGGCGCGGCGCAGCTGGGCGCGGAGCAGCGGGACCGGGCTGTCGTCGGTTCCGTGGAGCCGGTCGGCGAGCCGGACCAGCGTGTCGTACCGGGCCAGCAGGACGCCGCGCGCCGCGACCTCGGCCGCGTGGCCCGCCGCGACCGCGATCCGCGCCGCGGCGGGCGCGCCGACGGAGATCGCGAGCCCCGCGACGTCCTCGGCGGGATCGCCGACCGCCGCGTCCGTCCAGTCGAGCACGCCGCTCACGCGCCCCAGGCCGTCCACGAGCAGATGCTCGCCCTTGAGGTCGCGGTGCAGGACGACCGGCCCGCCCGCCGCCTCGCCGTCCGCCCGAGGCGGTTCGGCCGCGACGGGTTCGCCGCCGCCGCGGAGGAGCCCGGCCGCCCGCGCCGCGTCCTCCCGCACCGAGGCGAGCGAACGCGGCGGCTCGCGCGGCAGGCCGAGCGCGGCGGCCTCCTCGACCGGCGCCGAGCGCAGGCCGGACAGGAGCCTCGCGAGATCGCGCTCCCCGGCGGACGACACGTCCCTCAGCTCGGCGGACGTCCCCGGAAGCCGCACGTCGACCGTGTACGCGAGGCCGGGCGCCCACTCCCCCGCCGCGACGCTCTCCGCCACGCCCACGCCGGGGCGCCGGGGGTCCCGGCGCCGACGCGCGGGCGCACGGCGTCCCGCAGCGCGAGCTCGACGCGCTGCCGCCGCGAGGTGTCGGCGTCGAGCGCCAGCCGCAGGACGTACCGGTCACCGACCCACCAGGTCGAGTGCTCGCCGCCCTCCCCCACGAGCCGCGCGTCGAGCCGTTCCCCGAACGCCTCGCGCACCAGCCGTTCCACCGCGCCCCGCTCGGGACCGCCATCCGACATCCCGTGATCATGACATGCCCGCCCGGACGGTACGGCCGGAGTGTCACGGGGCGCCTCCGCCCGCGTCCGGCTCCGCGTCCGGGGTGTCGAGGACGTCGAGGGGGTTGGGGACGCCGCCGGACAGCGTCGGGTAGCCGGGGCCCCGGTCGAAGAACGGCACGGGGCCGCGTTCCGTACGGAGGCGTGCGCGGAGCGCGGCCGTGGCCTCCTCGTCCACCCGCACCGCGTCCACCCGCACCGCGTCCGCCGAGGCCGCGAGAACGACGCCGTAGTCCTCGCGGGCGCCGCGGACCGACACCTTGCCGTCGCGGACGTCGTCCGCCACGCGGGACGGGGCGCGGTCCAGCGGGTCGCCCCAGCCGCCGCCGCCCGTCGTCCGGATCCGGATGGTCTGGCCCGCGCGGACGGGATGGTCGTCGACCAGGCCGTCCATCTCCTCACCGTCGACGTCCACGCGGAACGGGCGCCCGGCGCGGCCCCCGTTCACACCCCAGCACGACAGGATGGAACGGTCGGCGATCGACATGTAGCTGGCGTCGCGGAGCATCCGCAGCCGCTTGTCGTAGCCGAGCCCGCCCCGGTGCTCCCCCGGCCCGCCGGAGTCGACGGCGAGGCCGAGCCGTTCCACCAGGAACGGCCAGCGCGCCTCGGCGAACTCGACCGGGATGTTGCGCGAGTCCGGCACGACGTGGACGGTGTCCTCCCCGTCGGCGTACGGGCGGCCCCCGGAGCCGCCGCCGAGGACCTCGCGCATCAGGTACGGCCCGCAGTCGTCCTCCCCGTGCACGCCGGTGTAGCGGATCGTCTCCTGGTCGGCGGGCATCCGGCCGCCGGTGGCCTTGGCGAGGACGCCCGCGAGGACGCCGAGCAGGCGCAGGATCACGAACGTGCGGGCGTTGGTCGGCGCCGGGAAGACGGGCGTGAGCAGCGTCCCCTTCCCGGGGAAGCGCATCTCGATGAGCGGGACGACGCCCTCGTTGACGTCCAGCTCCGCGGCCCGTTCCGGCGTGTCGGCGAGGTTGCGCAGCACGGGCGCGAGCCACTTCTTCAGGAACGCGCCGTCCGCGTAGTCGCCCGCGTGGTTGATCGGCCCCTTGGCCTGCGGGGACGTCCCGGTGAAGTCGATCGTCAGCGGGACGGGCGCGTCCTTGGCGACGGTGAGGGTGATGCGCTGCGCGTGCAGCCTCGGCGGGTCCACGCCGTCGTGCTCGGCGTAGTCCTCCCAGACGAACGTCCCGTCGGGGATCTTGGCGAGCAGCTCCCGGCGGAACGTCGCGGTCGTCCGGTCGATGATCGCGTCGAAGCACGCCTCGACGTCCGCGCGGCCGTAGCGGGCGAACAGCTCGCCGAGCCGCCGGGCGCCCATCAGGCACGCCGAGCACTCGGCGTCGAGGTCGCCCGCGAGCGAGTCGGGCATCCGCGAGTTGCGGGTCATGATGCGCAGCGCCGCGTCGTTCGGGACGCCCCGGTCCCACAGCCGGATCGGCGGGACCATCAGGCCCTCCTCGAACGCGCTGCGCGCGCGGCTCGGCATCGACCCCGGCACCGCGCCGCCGATGTCGTCGTGGTGCCCGAACGCCTGGACGAACGCGGCGACCTCGCCGCCGTGGAACACCGGGACGGTCACGCACAGGTCGGGCAGATGCCCGATGCCGCCCTCGGACAGGTACACGTCGTTGTGGAAGAACACGTCCCCGGACCGCATCGAGCCGAGCGGGAAGTCCCGCACGACCGGCTGCACGAGCGCCGAGTACGACCGCCCGGTCAGCTTGCGCAGCCGCCGGTCGTGCACGCCCGCGCGGAAGTCGTGCGCGTCCCGGATCATGGGCGAGCGGGCCGTCCGGGCGATCGCCGTCTCGACCTCCCGCTCGACCGAGGCGAGCGTCCCCTCCACGATCTCCAGCAGGATCGGATCGACCCCCGTCCCATCGGGGCCCACCGCCTCGGCTTCGCCCGCCGCGCCATCGGGGCCCGCCGCGTCGCCTCCGCTCACCGCGTCACCACCAGGTCGCCGAAGCCGTCGGCCCGCGCGCGGAACCCCGGGTGCAGGGGCAGCGTCGAGCCGTACTCCTCGATGACCGCCGGGCCCTCGACCGCGTCGCCGGGGACGAGCCCGTCGCGGCGGTAGAGGGCGGCGCCCGTCCAGGCGCCGTCGAAGTACACCGCGCGGGTCCCGAACGGCACCGGCCCGCCCGCGTCCGGCGGCCGTTCGCGGGCGCGGATGCGGGGGCGGGCGATCGGTCCGACGCCCGAGACGCGGAGGTTGACCCACTCGACGGGATGGCGTTCCGGGTCGCCGCGGTGGCAGTAGCCGTACAGCGCCTCGTGCGCGTCGTGGAAGCGCCGCACCGCCTCCGCGCGGAACGCCTCGCCCCGCGCCGACGGCGGCACCGGCACGCGGACCTCGAACGCCTGCCCCTGGTAGCGCAGGTCCGCCGAGCGGTCGAAGCGCCGCTCGCCCTCCCCGAAGCCCTCGCGGGCGAGCGCCTCGGCGGCCTCGCGTTCGAGGTCGGCGTAGACCGCGTCCAGGTCGGACGGGTCGAGCCCGGCGTCGCGGGCCACCCGCGTGCGGACGTGGTCGTTCTTGACGTCGACCGTGAGCAGGCCGAACGCCGACACGTTGCCGGGGTTCCCGGGGATCACCGCGGCGGGCAGGCCGAGCACGTCCAGCAGCCGGCACGCGAGCAGCGGCCCCGACCCGCCGAACGCGACGAGCGGGTGGTCGCGCACGTCGATCCCGCGCTCGACGGTGATTCGGCGGATCGCGTTGGCCTGGTTCCAGGCGGAGATCTCCAGGATGCCGGCGGCGGCGCGTTCGGCGGTGAGGCCGAGGCGGCCGGCGAGGGCCGCCACGCCCGCGCGCGCCGCCGCGACGTCGAGCGGGACCTCGCCGCCGAGCAGGTGCGGCGGGATGCGGCCGAGGACGGCGTGGGCGTCGGTCACGGTCACCTCGGCGCCGCCGCGCCCGTAGCAGAGCGGCCCCGGGTCGGCGCCCGCGCTGCGCGGCCCGACCTTGAGCGCGCCGTCCGGGGAGAGCCGGGCGACCGAGCCGCCGCCCGCGCCGACCGTCACGACGTCCACCATCGGGATCTTGACGGGATGGCGGCCGACCGTCCCCTCGGTGGTGACGGCCGGCTCGCCGCCCAGGACCACGGCGACGTCGGTGGACGTGCCGCCGCCGTCCAGCGTGACGGCCGAGCCGTGCCCGCCGCGCGCCACCGCGAACGCGGCCCCGAGCGCCCCGGCGGCCGGTCCGGACAGCACCGTCGTGATCGGGCGGCGCGCGACCTCCTCGGCCGACAGCACGCCGCCGTTGCTCTTCATCACCAGGGGCCGCACCGGGGAGCGCTCGGCGATCCGGGCCAGGTAGCCGGTCACCGCGGGCTTCACGGCGGCGTCCACGAGCGTGGTGACCGACCGCTCGTACTCCCGGTACTCGCGCAGCACCTCGCACGACAGCGACACCGCCGCCTCCGGGTGCTCGCGCCGCAGCACGTCCCGCATCGCCAGCTCGTGCGACGGGTCGGCGTAGGAGTGCAGGAAGCACACCCCGACCGCGCGGATCCCCCGCTCGCGGAACCAGCGGGCCGCCGCGACCGCCCCCGCCTCGTCGAACGGCCGGACCTCCGCGCCGGTGCGGTCCAGCCGCCCGCCGACCGTCCGGACCCGGTGCGCGGGCACCAGGCGCGGCGGCTTGACCCAGAAGTAGCTGTTGCCGTAGCCGTCCGGCACGCTCTGCCGCGCGATCTCCAGCAGGAACTCGAACCCCTCGGTCGTCACGAACCCGAGGTCGTCGATCCGGTCCTCCAGCAGCCGGTTGGTCGCGACCGTCGTCCCATGCGACAGCGCCGCGACCTCCGCGCCCGCCCCCGCCCCGCCGTCGCCGCGTTCGCCGCGTTCACCGTGCTCGCCGTGCTCGTCGGCCAGGAGGAGGATCTTGCGGAGGGCGGCGGTGAAGCCCTCCGCGGGGTCGGCCGGGGTGGACGGCGTCTTGGCCGTGATCATCTCGCCGGTGTCCTCGTCCAGCGCGACGGCGTCGGTGAACGTCCCGCCGGTGTCGATCCCGATCCGCAGCCGCCGCGCCATAGGCAAGGATGTACCGGCGGCGGCACGGTGCGGAAACGTCGCAACCTGCCAACGGGCGGCGCGTTCTTTGGTCACACCCCGTTGGCGTTAGGCTGATCCGCGTTCCCGACCACCCGCTACGAACCTGTTGGAGCCCGGCGATGGCGCTTGAACGGCCCGAGATCGACTTCCCCGAGGGGCAGCCGCCCAGCTTCCTCGACATCACCGACATCACCGAGGGGGACGGCCCGGAGGCGACGAAGGGCTCGAACGTCTCGATGCACTACGTCGGCGTGGCGTTCTCCACCGGGGAGGAGTTCGACGCGTCGTGGAACCGCGGCACGACGCTCGACTTCGAGCTCGGCAGCGGGCGCGTCATCAAGGGCTGGGACATGGGCATCGCCGGCATGAAGGTCGGCGGCCGGCGCAAGCTGGTCATCCCGCCGCACCTGGCGTACGGCGACCGCAGCCCGAGCCCCGCCATCAAGCCGGGCGAGACGCTGATCTTCGTCGTCGACCTCGTCGGGGTGGGCTGAGGCCCGCGCGGCACGGCTCAACGGCGGGCAATCCGGGGGTGAAATGTTCCCCCGGGTGCCCGCCGTCGCCGTTTCCGCGCGGGGACCGATCGGTATCAGCCGGACATGATCCAGGCGCGTGGGCTGACCAAGAGGTACGGGCACAAGGTCGCGGTCGACCACGCGGACTTCACCGTGCGGCCCGGCCACGTGACCGGGTTCCTCGGGCCGAACGGCGCGGGCAAGTCCACCACCATGCGGATGATCCTCGGGCTCGACCGCCCGACCCGCGGCGACGTGACCGTGCACGGCGTCCACTACGGCCGGCTCGGCGCGCCGCTCCGCGAGGTCGGCGCGCTGCTGGACGCCAAGGCCGTGCACGGCGGGCGCAGCGCCTACAACCACCTGCTCTGCCTCGCCAAGAGCAACGGCATCCCCCGGCGCCGCGTGGACGAGGTGATCGCGCTGGTCGGCCTCGACTCCGTCGCGCGCAAGGCGTCCAAGGGCTTCTCCCTCGGCATGGGCCAGCGGCTCGGCATCGCGGGCGCGCTGCTCGGCGACCCGTCCGTGCTGATGTTCGACGAGCCGGTGAACGGCCTGGACCCCGAGGGCATCCTCTGGATCCGCACGCTGATGCGGCGGCTCGCGGGCGAGGGCCGCACCGTGTTCGTGTCGAGCCACCTGATGTCGGAGATGGCGCTCACCGCCGACCACCTGGTCATCATCGGCCGGGGCCGGATCCTCGCCGACACCGGGATGCGCGAGTTCATGGAGACCAGCGCCAACGCGCACGTGCGCGTCCGCTCGCCGCAGGCGGGCGAGCTCGCCCCGCTGCTGGCCGCGCGCGGCCGGCGCGTCGAGCCGGGCCCGGACGGCGCGCTGCGGGTGTACGGCGCGGCGACCGCCGAGATCGGGGACGTGGCCGCCGACCACGGCCTGCGGCTGCACGAGCTCGCGGCGGTCCAGCCGTCCCTGGAGGAGGCGTTCATGAAGATCACCGGGGACGCCGTCGAGTACCACGCCGGCCAGCCCGGACCCGCCGCGCCGGGCGGGGCGGGCGGAGCGGGCGGGTCCTACGGACCGCCGCCGGGTTCGGGGCCGCCGTCCGCCGCCGGGGTGCCGACGGGGCCGCCGGAGGGGCCGCTCTCCGGTGGGGCGCCGGGCGGGCCGCCTCCGCCTCCGCCGCCCGCGGCCCCGCCTCCTCCGACTCCGCCGCCGGGCCCCCGGCAGCCGCCGCCCCAAGGGCCTCCGCAGGCGCCGCCCCAGCCGCCGCCGCAGGCGCCGCCGCCCGATCTCGGTCCGGACGAGGGCCGGGACCCCTGGCGGGGCGGCCGCGACGGGGACCGGGAATGAGCGCGACCGTCGCTCCGGCGTCGTCGCGCGTCCCGGGCCGGACCGGGAAGAAGGCCACGTTCGCCAACGTGCTGGCGTCGGAGTGGACGAAGCTCCTCACGGTCAGGTCGACGTTCTGGACGCTGCTCGCCGGGGCGGTCGTGGTGGTCGGCTTCTCGGCGCTGTGGGCCCTGGCGTTCACCTCCTCCTACGACCAG
Source organism: Actinomadura sp. J1-007 (assembly GCF_009793335.1). Lineage (GTDB taxonomy): Bacteria > Actinomycetota > Actinomycetes > Streptosporangiales > Streptosporangiaceae > Spirillospora > Spirillospora yumaensis. Next base: position 265,678 of record NZ_WING01000001.1, read on the forward strand.
CTCTCGGCGAGCGACCGGGCGTCGCTGGCGCCGACCTCGCCGATGCAGATCGCGTTCTACTTCGGCGAGGTGATCTTCGGGGTGCTGGGCGTGCTGGTCATCACCGCCGAGTACTCCACCGGGATGATCCGCACCGCGCTCACCGCGATGCCGCGCCGGGCCCGGTACCTCGGCGCGAAGGCGGCGGTGCTGGGCCTGGTCGTGCTGGTCGTGGGGGTGGTCGTGTCGTTCGCCTCGTTCTTCGTCAGCCAGCTCATCCTCGCGGGCAAGGACCTGGACGGCTCGCTCGGCGACCCCGGGGTGCTGCGCTCGGTGATCGGCGGCGGCGTCTGGCTCGCGCTGATCGCGGTCATGGCGCTCGGGATCGGGACGCTGCTGCGGCACACGGCGGGCTCGGTCGTCACGGTGTTCGTGGTGCTGTTCGTGCTCGGCATCGTCGGCGGGTTCCTGCCCGGCAGGTGGGGCGACACGGTCAACAAGCTGCTGCCGTCGAACGCGGGCGGCGCGATCCTCTCCCCCGCAAGGAGGCGGGGCAGCTCGGCCCCTGGGAGGGGCTCGGCCTGTTCGCGCTCTACACGCTCGTCGTGCTGGCGGTCGCGCTGGCGCTGTTCGAGAGGCGGGACGCGTGAGGGCGCGGGCGCCGCGCGGCTCGCTGGCCCCGTGGCGGGCCGGCCTCGGCCTGCTGGCGCTGGCGACCGTGTCGGTGTCGTTCGCGATCCAGCTGCCCGTGCTGGACCCCGTCAGCTTCTTCAGCTACTGGACGACGCTCAGCAACCTCGCGGGCGGCGTCGCGCTGCTCGCCGGGTCGGTACCGGGCCTGCGGCACCGCCGCTGGGTCGACTGGCTGCGCGGCGCCGCCGCGCTCTACCTGGCGATCACCGGGGTGGTGTACGCGCTGCTGCTGGGCGGCGGCGTCGGGAGCCTGTCCGGCTGGGTCGAGCACCGGATCATGCCCGTCGCGGTGCCGCTGGACTGGCTGCTGTTCTCGGCCGGGCACCGGCTGGCGACCCGGCGGACGATGCTGAGCTGGCTCGCGTTCCCGATCGGGTACCTGGCGTACACGCTGTTCCACGGCGCCGTGACGTCCTGGTACCCGTACCCGTTCTTCGACGCGGCCCACCGCGGCTACGCGGTCGTGACGGGCTACACGATCGCCATCGCGGGGACGGCCGTCGCGGTCGCCGCCCTGCTGCTGCTCTGGTCGGGGCTGAGACGCCGGGCGTCCCGCCTCCTCAGGCCCGCGCGAGCGGTGACCTGGGTACGCGAGACACCCTGACGCGACGGCCCGCATGGACGCCTAGGCCGGGCCGCGGGCGCGGCGGGCGAGCGCGTGCCCGAGCGCCACGCCCGCGAGGGCGACGGCTCCTCCGGTGACGAACGCGGCGGCCATCGGCCACGGCGACGACGCCGGACGCCGCTCGTCCCTGCGGCCCTCGTGGACGACGCGTCCGCCCTCGCTCGGGGGAACGGCCGGAACGCGCGCCGCGCCCCGTCCGCCGGGACCCCGAGCCGGACCGCCCGCGAGAGGCCGCTCGACGCCCGCCTCCACGCGCGGCTCCGGGCCGGTGAGGTCGTCCTCGACGGCGGCGAAGAACTGGGCGGCGGTCCGCTTGGCGACGGCCGCGAGCATGCGCTGGCCGACGCCGCCGACCATGCCGCCGACGACCGCCTCGGCGTCGTAGTCCACGCGCGTCGAGCCGTTCCCGCCCGCCCCGCTCCCGCCGCCGCTGTCGCCGCCGCCGCTGTCGCCGCCGTCGCTGTCGCCGTCGTCCCCGCCGTCGCGTGGCGCGGGCGACAGGCTGACGCGGACGGTGGCCTCGACCGTGCCCGGCGCGCCCTGGCCGCGCGCCTGGAGCACGAACGCGCGGGGCGGATCGGGTTCGGCGAGCCGGACCTCCCCCGCGTACGTGCCCCGGATAGAGGCGACGCCCGCGGAGACCGTCATGCGGTACCGGTCCGGGCCGACGGGTTCGAGCGACTGGCAGCCCGGGATCGTCCGGGCGAGCACCGCCGGATCCTGGAGGGCGTCCCAGACGTCCTGGAGCGGGGCGGAGACGATGGCGGAGCCGGTGACCTGCATGACCCGACCTTAGAGAACGCCGGCCCCGCCCGCAGGGGCAACATGTGCCGAGTACACGCCGAGGATCGGTGAGATACGCGCGCGGGACCGCGGGCATGGTCAGATATGTCCGTACAGCCCGGAAAGTCGCGCGGCGTTCGCCCGAACCGCGCCCGCCCCCGGCGCGTCAACCGAAGCGGGCGCGGGATGATCGACGAGCGAACGGCGAGCGGCCGCGGACGACCCGGAACGACACGGAACGACGCGGACCGACAGCGACAGCGAACGACGAACGACGACGTACGGCCCGGAACGACAGCGAACGACGAGTGAACGGAGTGCGCGGCAGATGCGAGGGAAGACGCCCGTGATCGCCACGGTGGCCGCCGGAGTCCTCGGGGTGGCGGCGGGCGCGTGGCCCGCCCTGGCGGACGCGGCGGCGACCGACCCCGGCCCGGCGACCCGGTCCGGGCTGCGCGCCGCGCTCGCCGACCACGAGTGGGAGGCGCCGAAGCCCGGCTCGTGGACGCCGCCGCAGCCGTCCAAGGACGGCCTGCCGCCCGTCATCTCGCGGATCTCCACGAACGACCGCGTGGTGTTCCTGACGATCGACGACGGCTACACCTACGACGCCGAGTTCGTGCGGCTGGTCCGCAAGGAGAAGGTCCCGATCCTGACGTTCCTCACGTCCCAGTACATCCGGGGGCAGGGGCAGTACTTCTGGGCCATGCGCAACGCCGGGTCGCCGATGGAGAACCACACCGTCACCCACCCCAACATGGCGACGCTCACCCCGAGCGGCAGAAGCGGGAGATCTGCGACTCGTCCGACGCGATCGCCAAGCAGTACGGCCGCCGCCCGCAGATCTTCCGGCCCCCGTTCGGCAGCATGAACCTCACCACCCGCAAGGTCGCCAAGGAGTGCGGCATCAAGTCGTTCCTGCTGTGGTCGGCGGAGTTCTACAACGGGACGACCGGGCCCGGAGCCGGGTTCAACGGCTTCGCGCGGGGGACGGCGCGGGCAAGGGCTTCAAGCCGGGCGACGTCATCCTCATGCACTACCGCAAGGGCCTGGCGCAGCAGTTCCAGATGATGCTCGGCTGGATCAAGGAGCAGGGTTTCCGGCCCGCCGCCGTGCAGAACTACATCCCGAAGTCCCTCGGCGGCAACGCCCCTGACCAGCGGCCGGGCGGCTAAAGCTCGCCTTCCGGGACGATTCCCGGTTGCCCCGGCCGCGGCTCGCCGCCGCGGCTAGGGTCAGGCGGGCTGGCGGGGTTGAGGTCCCCCGCTCCCCGAGCAACCCCGCCAGCATCGTCGTCCTCCCGACGCCGCCCGGCCCCCGCCCCGGCGGCGCTCCCGGCCTCCGCTCCCGCACCCGTCCCCGCGCCCGTCCCGGCGGCGCTCCATGCGGCGGACGTGCGGCGGAGGTGGAAGAGGGCGTCGGGGCTGAGGGGCATCGCGTCGATCCCGATGCCCTCGGCGTCCTCCACCGCCGACGCGATCACGGCGGACACCGGGATCACCCCCGCCTCGCCCGCGCCCTTGATGCCGAGCGGGTTGAGCGGCGACGGCGTCTCCAGATGGTCGATCTCGACGGCCGGGACCTCCGTCGCGTACGGCATCAGGAAGTCCATGAACGAGGCGTTGAGGAGCTGGCCGGACGCGTCGTACGCCATCCGCTCGTAGAGGGCCCCGGCGACGCCCTGCGCCACTCCCCCGTGGATCTGGCCCTCGACGATGCGCGGGTTGACGAGGCGGCCGCAGTCGTGCACGACGGCGTACCGCAGGATCCGGATCTCGGCGGTGTCGGGGTCGGTCTCCACGATCGCGGCGTGCGCCCCGGCGGCGAACGTGGACCGCACCGGCGAGTAGTAGTCGCGCCCCTCCAGGCCGGGCTCGTCGCCGGGCGCGACGGGCGGCTCGGACGGCGGGCGGCCCGTCGCGAACTGCGTGGCGGCGGCGGTCTGCGCGTCGAACGCGTACCGCAGCGGGTTGGACAGCACCGCGACCGTCGCGAGCGGCACCGCCGCCGAACGGTCCCCGCGCACGTGCACGACCCCGTCGGTGACGTCGAGGTCGCGCGGGTCGGCTTCGAGGGCCTCGGCCGCGATGCGCAGCGCCTTGGCCCGCACCTTGCGGCAGGCGAGCGCGATCGCGTTGCCGCTCATCACGGCCGCGCGGGACGCGAACGTCCCGACCGCGTAGCCGAACCGGCGGGTGTCGCCGGTCGTGACGCGCACGCTCTCGATCGGGACGCCCAGCTCGGCGGCGGCGATCTGCGCGAAGGCGGTCTGGTGGCCCTGCCCCTGCGAGGTGAGCCCGGTGGACACGTGCACCCGCCCCGCCGAGTCGATCTCGACGTGCCCGCCCTCGTACGGGCCGACGCCCGTGCCCTCGACGTAGCAGCCGAGGCCGATCCCGATCCGGCGCCCGCGCGCGGCGGCGGCCCGCCGCTCGCCCTCGAACGCGTCCCAGCCGATCAGGTCCCGGACCCTGCGCAGCAGCTCGGGGTAGTCGCCCGAGTCGTACACCAGCGGCCGGCCGTCCTGGAACGTCAGGCCCTGGTCGTAGGGGAACTCGTCCGGCTGGATCAGGTTGGCCGCGCGCACGTCGGCGCGGTCGAGGCCGAGGTGCGCGGCGATGCGGTCCATCGTCCGCTCCATGCAGAACACGCCCTGCGGGCGGCCCGCGCCCCGGTACGGGGTGACGATCAGCGTGTTGGTGTAGAGGCTGCGGACCTCCGCCCGGTACGCGCCGATCCGGTACGGCCCGAGGAGCTGGGTGGAGGTGACGATCGGGATGATGATCCCGTACGGGGTGTAGGCGCCGTGGTCGTGCAGGATGCGCACGTCCAGGCCGAGCACGCGGCCCGCGCCGTCGAACCCGACCCGCACGTCGTGGAGCTGGCCGCGCTCGTGCGCCGACGCGACGAAGTGCTCGCGCCGGTCCTCGGCCCACTTGACCTCGCGGCCGAGCAGGCGCGCGGCCCACGGCACGAGGACCTCCTCCGGCCACGGGTGGACGATCTTGACGCCGAAGCCGCCGCCGACGTCCGGGGCGACCACCTCGACCTTGCCGGGCGGCAGGTCCAGCTTCGCGGCGATCGCGGCGCGCACGCTCGTGGACGCCTGCGTGGAGGAGTAGACGCGCAGGGACCCGTCGTCGGCGTCCCAGCGGGCGTAGACGCCGCGCCCCTCCAGCGGGGTGGACGCGCTGCGCTCGATCGAGAGCCGGAACTCCAGCACGTGCGGCGCGTCCGCGATGGCGGCGGGCGCGTCGCCGTTCTCCTGGAGCAGGACGGCGCCGACGTTGCCGGGCACGTCCGGGTGGACGAGGTCGCGGGCGCGCTCGGCGTTCTCGATGCCGACGACGGCGGGCAGCGGCTCGTAGCCGACGCGGACGCGCTCGGCGGCGTCCTCGGCCAGGTAGCGGTCGGCGGCGACGACCATCGCGACCGGCTCGCCGACGTGCCGGACGACGTCGCGGGCGAGCGCGTACCCGGTGCGGCCGTGGGTGAGCGCCGGGTGCGGGATGAGCAGCGGCAGCGGCTCGGCGACGCGGCCGGGCAGGTCGTCCCAGGTGTAGATCGCGACGAGGCCGTCCACGTCCAGCGCGTCCGCGACGTCGATGCCGGTGACGCGCGCGTGCGCGTGGGGCGACCGGACGAACGCGGCGGCGAGCGCGCCCCGCCCGAGGTCGTCCAGGAACCGGCCCTGGCCGGTCAGCAGCCTCGGGTCCTCGCGCCGCGCGATCGGCTCGCCGAACATCCGCGTGCTCATGACTCCTCCATGAGGTCGGAGGCGCGCCGGACGGAGCGCAGGATGTTCTGGTAGCCCGTGCAGCGGCACAGGTTGCCGGAGACGGCTTCGAGGATCTCCTCGTCGGTCGGCCGGGGCGTGTCGCGCAGGAACGCGGTGATCGTGCAGAGGAAGCCCGGCGTGCAGAACCCGCACTGGAGCCCGTGGCAGTCCTGGAACGCCTGCTGCACCGGCGACATCCGCCCGTCCGGCCCGGCGAGTCCCTCCACGGTCGTCACCGCGCGCCCGGACGCGGTGACCGCGAACATCAGGCACGACCGCACCGGCTCCCCGTCCAGCAGGACGGTGCAGCAGCCGCACACGCCGTGCTCGCAGCCGACGTGCGTGCCCGTCAGCCCGAGGTCGTGGCGGAGCAGGTCCGACAGCAGGCGGCGCGCGGGCGCGCGGGCGGCGCGGTGCACGCCGTTGACCGTCAGGACGATCTCGAACGTCTCCTCCGTCATGCCGCCCCTCCTCCGCCGCCGTCACCGTCGCGGGCGCCCGGTCCGTCCAGCCGGGCCTCGGCGAGGGCCTCGGCGGTCGCCTCGCGCAGGGCCCGGTCGGTGAGGACGCCCGCCAGATGCCGCCGGTAGTCGGCGCTCGCGTGGACGTCGCCGTCCGGGTCGACGTTCTCCCGGGCGAACGCGGCGGCGCAGGCGCCCTCCGCGGCGACGGACGTCAGGTCGAGCACGAGCGGTGTCGCGCCGACGCCGAGGTAGCCGGCGCGGGCCGAGCGGACCGTACCGTCCGCGCCGAGCGCGACGGTGACGGCCACCCCGGCGAGCGCGTAGTCGCCGTGCCTGCGGGACGTCTCGGCGAACGCCGAGCCCGACCGGGGCGGCGCGGCCGGGAAGAACGCGGAGACCGCCAGCTCGTCGGGCGCGAGCGCCGGTTCGAGCGGCCCGGCGAAGAAGGCGCCCGCGGGGATCGTCCGGCGGCCCCGCACGGACGCGGCCTCGACCGCCCCGCCGAGCACGGCGAGGACGGCGGGCAGCTCGGCGGCCGGGTCGGCGTGGGCGAGGCTCCCGACGACCGTCCCGCGGTTGCGGACCGCCGGGTGCGCGACGTGCCGGACGGCGCGGCGCAGGAGCGGCTGGACGCGGGCGGCCCCCTCGGACCGTCCGGCGGCGGCGTGCCGGACCAGCGCGCCCGCCCGCACGCCCGCGGCGGTCGCCTCCAGCGCGCCGAGCCCCGCGACGCCGTTGATGTCGACCAGCCGCGCGGGCGCGGCCAGCCGCATGTTGAGCAGCGGGATCAGCGACTGCCCGCCCGCCAGGACCTTCGCGCCCGGCTCCGCGAGCGCCTCCAGCGCCGCGTCGACCGTGCGGGGGGCGGTGTAGGCGAAGGGGGGAGGCTTCACGCGCTCACCCGTTCTCGGCCGTGGGCGGGCGGACCGGGCCGCCGATCTCGCGCTCGTCCGGCGCGATCACGCCCGCGCCGGTGCCGCCGGGCCCGCGCCGGGGGCCCGCGACCGCGTTCAGCGCGTGGTAGCCGACGAGCACGGCGACGGTGCCGAACGCGATGCCCTGCAACGGGAAGTCGTCGGTGATCTTCAACGTGACGTCGCCGATGCCGAGGATGAGCGCCGCCGCGACCGGCACCAGGTTGACGGGGTCGCCGAAGTCGATCCGGTTCTCGATCCAGATCTTCGCGCCGAGCAGGCCGATCATCCCGTACAGCACGACGGTGATGCCGCCGAGCACGCCGCCGGGCGTCGCGGCGACGAGCGCGCCGAACTTCGGGCACAGCCCGAACGCGATCGCGACGACCGCCGCGATGTGGTAGGCGGCGGTGGAGTAGATGCGGGTGGCGGCCATGACGCCGATGTTCTCGGCGTACGTGGTGGTGGGCGAGCCGCCGACGCCGGAGGCGAGGACCGTGGCGGCGCCGTCGGCGGCGAGCGCGCGGCCGAGCACCGGGTCCAGGTCGTCGCCGGTCATCGCGGACACCGCCTTGACGTGCCCGGTGTTCTCGGCGATGAGCGCGATGACGGCGGGCAGCGCCAGCAGGATCGCGGACGTCGTGAAGCCGGGGGCGTGCAGGTCGGGGAAGCCGAACCAGTCCGCGCCCCGGACGCCCGCGAGATCGACCCGGTCGTGCGGGAACGCCGTCGCGACGCAGTACGGGCCCTCCTTCGGGCACGGGCGCCCCGCCGCGTCCAGGAGGTTCTGCCCCGGCAGCACCGAGGTGATCTCCCCGGCGGCGCGGTCGAGCACCCACGACAGCGCGAACCCGAAGACCAGCGCGAGCAGGATCGCGATCCGCGCCCAGAACCCGCGCAGCAGCACGGCGCACAGCACCGCGAAGCCGAGCGTGAGCAGGCCCGTCCACTGGTCCTGCGGCCAGTAGGTCCGGGCGACGACCGGCGCGAGGTTGAACCCGATCAGCATGACGACCGCGCCGGTCACCACGGGCGGGAACACCCGGTGCACGACCTCGCCGCCGAGCGCGTGGACGACCACGCCGACCGCGAGCAGCGCGAGGCCCGCCACCAGGATCGCGCCGGTCACCGCCGCGCTGTCGCCGCCCGCCGCGCGGATCGCCGCGACCGCCCCGACGAACGAGGCGCTCGTGCCGAGGTAGCTCGGCACCCGGCCGCCGACGATCAGCAGGAACAGCAGCGTCGCGACCCCGGACATCATGATCGACAGGTTGGGGTCCAGGCCCATCACCACGGGGAACACGAACGTCGCGCCGAACATCGCGACCACGTGCTGCGCGCCGATCCCGGCCGTGCGCGGCCAGCTCAGCCGCTCGTCCGGCCGCACCACCTCGCCCGGCGGCGGGGTCCTCCCGTCGCCGTGCACCTTCCAGCCGAACGCCATCCGCGGCCTCCTCCCGGACAGTCCCCCGACCGGAACGTTCCCTGTGCCTTCCCGCGCGGGCGTGCTCGTGAACGTGCGCCCGCGCGCGAACGCGTCCGGGCAACGTACAGCCACCCGAGCGGACCGGGCCTCGGCGGTGCCCGCCGAGGCCCGTCCGCTCCGGGGTCGTTCGGCTCGTTCCGTTCGGGCGCGGTCAGATCCCCCTCATCCGCAGCACGTGCAGCGCGAGGGTGAGGTTGAGGCGCAGGTGCGCGTCCTCGGTGAACGGGCCGAGCATCCGCTCCAGCTTCCCGATGCGGTAGCGCAGCGTGTTGTAGTGGAAGTGCAGCCGCCGCGCCGTCTCGGCCACGTTGAGGTTGGTCTCCAGCAGCACCTGGAGGGTGCGGCGCAGGTCGACCAGCTCCGGCTCCTCGTCGGAGGCGAGCTCGCCGAGCGTCTCGCGGACGAACGCGTGCAGCTCCTCCGGGTCGGAGACCAGGCTGAGCAGCCGGTAGACGCCGAGCTGGTCGAAGTGCGCGCGGGCGCCGGCGCCGTGGAGCTGCCGTCCGACCCGGACGGCCTTGACCGCCTGCTCGTACGCCTCGGGAAGCCCGGCGGGCGACGTGACCGTCCGGCTGATCCCGGTGGAGAACGTGCGCCGCACCGGCAGGTGCTCGGCGAAGACCGACGACGCCTCCTTCACCATCGTCTGGATCGGCCCGGTCGGCAGGTCGGCGGTGTCGCCGTCCTCCGCGCCGATGACCGCGACGACCTCGTGCGCGAAGCTCGCGACGGCGGCGCCACGGTCGTGGCGGCGGACGGCGGCCGTCCACGCGGCGGCGAGCCGTTCCTGCGCCGAGCGCTCCTCGGCGCCCCGGCCGCTGCGCGTGCCGCCTTCGAGGTCGCCGCGCGGCCTCGGGACCTCCGCCCGCGTACGGGAGGAGTCGGCGCCCCGTCCCCGGGCGCCGCCCGCGCCGCCGGCTCCGGCCGCGCCCGCTTCGGCGCCGCGCCCGGTCCGGTCGGCGCCCGCGGGCCCGCCGCGTCCGTCCAGCTCGGCGACGACCACCATGACGGGGCGGTCGAGGTCCCAGCCGAACCCGTCGCAGTGCGCGACGACCCGGTCGTCGTCGCCCGCGCGGCCCGCGAGGATGTCGCGCAGGAAGTCGGCGCGGTACTTGCTCTCGACCGCCGCGACCGCCTGCTGCTTGGTCACCACGAGCGCCGCGACGGTCGCGGCGCGTTCGAGGATGCCGAGGTCGGTGCCGCGCAGCGTCGCGTTCGGGCTGAACGCGATGATCCGGCCGTGGTCGAACCCGCCGGCGACGACGGGGACGACCAGGTGGTCGGCGGTGCCGTGCGCGCCGGTGATGCCGCAGCCGCCGCGCCCGCACGCCGCGTGCCGGCCCGCGTCGAACGCCCGCATGGCCTGCACCCGCTCCTCGGGCCCGGCGCCCGCGAGGACGCGCTGGTCGCCGTCCAGCACCACGACCGCCACGTCCAGCAGCGTCGCGACCTCGTCGACCACCTCCTGGAGCCCGCCGCCGCACAGCACGATCTGCACGAGCGCCCGGTGCACCTCCTCGGTGCGGGCGAGCACGGCGGCCTGCCGGTTGAGGATGTCGGTCAGGACCTGGTTCAGGATGTCGTCGAACCCGACGTCGTTCGGCAGCAGGATCAGGGGGAAGCCGCGCCGGTCGGCCTGCGCGATCATCTCGGCGGGCAGCGAGTCCAGGTACCGGCCGAGCTTGATCGCGAGCGCGGCCAGGCCGCGCTCGTCCAGGTCGGCGACCAGGTTGTCGAGGGACTGGGGGGTGTTGCGCAGGGGGTAGCCGGTGGTCAGCAGCAGCTCGTTCGGTTTGACCCACGACAGGATGTCGGGGACCTCCATCACGTTCAGCCGCTGGACGATGCGGTCGAGTCCCGCCCGTCCGGCGATGAGCCGGGCGCCGTTCAGGGTGGAGACGCCGAGGACCTCGCCGACGGACAGGCCGTAGGTCAGTGTTCCGGTGCTCGCGAGCCGGAGGGCCGGTGGGCCCGGGTCCGCGCTGGTGTAACTCATGCCAGGGGTCACCTCGCCTTTTGGTGCGTACATCGCCCGATACGGCGTGATCGCTACCTGTTCCTGATCAACCCTGACAACAAAGACGAACGATGACAACCATCCTTGGCAGCTTTCCCCATACGACGCCCCGGAGGGCCCGGTCTACCGTCCCAGCAGAGGTCGGGCCCGCGCCATGGACGGCCTGCGCTTTGGCCCCCCGACACCGGCCTCCCGGGAGGACCCTGAATGACCGCCCTCGTGCGCGACCCGATCCCGCTCCCCTCGCGGCCCGGAGGCCCGCCGCCCGCGGCGCTCCCCGCCGGGGGAGCCGCGAGTCTCGCGCTGCGGCCCGTGCTCGATCCGGCGCGCCGCCCGGCGCGCGTCATCGCCGTCTTCCCGACGGCGGTCTACCTGGAGCTGCGCGGCGACCGCGAGCCGCGCGTCGTCGCCGTCGTCACCTCCGACGCCGTCCGGCTGCCGAACGCCGTCGTCATCGCCGCCGCCCGCCGCGACCGGCCGTTCCGCCGCGTCCGGGAGGGCGCCGAGGCGTGGGTCGGCGACGGCCGGGCCGAGGCCGAGGGCCTGCACGTGAAGGTCCGCCGCTGGTGGGACCCGGTGCCCGCGCTCGGCTCGCTGAGCCGCGCCGCCCTCGCCCGCGGCGTCCGCTCGGTCGAGAACTCCCTCGCCGCCGCCGGGATGACCGGCGGCGGGCTCGCCGGCCACCCCGACCCGCTCCAGCTCGCCGACCGCTGCGCGGCGGGCGACCTCGCGGGCGCGGTGGAGGCCGCCGAGCGCATCGTCGGGCTCGGCCCCGGCCTCACCCCGAGCGGCGACGACATCCTGTCCGGGCTGCTGGTCTCGCTGCGGCTGGTCGGCGGCGCGCTCCGCGAGGGCGGTACGGCCGGGTGGCTCGCCGACTGGCTCGGCGCGGCCGTGACCGCCGACGCGGGCACCCGCACGACCGCGCTCGCCGCGACCCTGCTGCACTGCGCGAACGAGGGCGGCGCGGGCGCCGAGGTCGCCGCCGTGTTGCGCTGCGTCGCCGGGCACGAGTCGTCCGCCCCGGCCGTGCGGCGGCTGCTCGCCGTCGGCCACACCTCCGGCGCCGACCTCGCGTGGGGCGTCCTCGCCGGATGCCGCGCGACGCTGGCCCTGGCGGGCCGCGCGACCGGCGAGAGCCGGGCGGCGTCGTGAGACGCCGGCCGCCCCCGCCGGACGCCGGCGCGAGGCGCGCGAGGCGCGCGGGGTGAGCGGCGGGCCGCGCGAGTTCGTCGAGGTGCTGGCCGGGGTGTACCGGGACTCGGTCACCCTGATGCGGGTCTCCCGCTCCGTCGGCGAGCTCTCGGGGATCGACGCGGCCATGGCGGCGATGGGCACGGAGCTGAACCTGGAGGTCCTCGCCCGCATGGGCTTCGCCGTGCCGGACGGCGCGGGGCCCGCGGACCTCGTCGTCGCCGTCCGCACGACGGAGGACGGCACGGACGGCGACGACGCGGCGAACGGGCCGGACGGGGCGGACGGGGCGAACGGGCCCGCCGGGGCGCTGGAGCGGGCCCGCGAGGCGCTCGACGGGCTGCTGCGCGACGCCGGGCCCGGCGCGGGCGGCGGCGTCCCGTTCGGGGAGGGCCCGCCCGCGCGCACGACCGCGTCGGCGGCGGCGCGGGCGGACGCGAACCTCGCGCTGCTGTCGGTGCCGGGCCCGCACGTGTTCCCCGAGGCGATGGACGCCCTGGACGCCGGGCTCAACGTGATGATCTTCAGCGACAACGTCCCGCTCGACCAGGAGGTCGCGCTCAAGGAGGCGGCGGCCCGGCGCGGCCTGCTCGTGATGGGCCCGACTGCGGGACGGCGGTGGTCGGCGGCGCGGGCCTCGGGTTCGCCAACGCGGTGCGGCCGGGCCCCGTCGGCGTCGTCGCGGCGTCCGGCACCGGCGCGCAGCAGCTCATGTGCCTGCTGGACGCGGCGGGCGTCGGCGTCCGGCACGTGCTCGGCGTCGGCGGGCGCGACCTGTCGCCCGCCGTCAGCGGGCGCTCGTCGCTCGCGGCGCTCGCGGCGCTCGGCGCCGACCCGGCGACGGAGCTGATCGTGCTGGTGGCCAAGGCCCCCGCCGCGCGCTCGGCCGACCTGATCCGCGAGGCCGCGCGCCGCCTGGACACCCCGGTCGTCCTCGCGCTGCCCGCGCCCGGCGGGGACGACGTCGCGGGCGGCCTGACGGCGGCGGCGGAACGGGTCCTGAAGGCGCTCGGACGCCCCGTCCCGGACTGGCCGCGCTGGCCCGCGGTACGGTCGCGCGCGCCGGGGGCGGGCGCGGGCGCGCTGCGGGGCCTGTTCGCCGGCGGGACGCTGCGGGACGAGGCCGAGGCCGTCGCCCGCGACCTGCTCGGCTGGGACCTGGAGCGCGGCGGGCACCGGCTCCGCGACTTCGGCGACGACGCGTACACCCGCGGCCGCCCCCACCCGATGATCGACCCGACGCTGCGGCTGGAGGCCCTCGCCCGCGAGGCCGCCGACCCCGCGTGCGGGGTGCTGCTGCTCGACGCCGTCCTCGGGTACGGCGCGGACCCCGACCCGGCGGCGTCGTTCGCGCCCGCGCTCGCGGCGGCGCTGGACGGCCGCGACGGCCTCGCCGCCGTCGTGTCGCTCTGCGGGACGCCCGCCGACCCGCAGGACCGCGACCGGCAGGCCGCGGCGTTCGCGGGCGCGGGCGCGGACGTCTACGCCTCCAACGCCGAGGCCGCCCGCCGCGCCGCCCACCTCGCGGCGGGCACCGCGGGCGGGCGCGCCGAGGAGCCGCACGGCACGCGACGGGGGGACGCCGATGGCTGAGGACGGACCCCGGCCGGACGGCGCGGGCGCCAGGCTCGGCGGCCTGCTCGTCCGCGAGCCCCGCGTCGTCGCGGCGGGCATCGAGGTGCTGGCCGACGCGCTCGTCCGGCAGGCGGTGCCGGTCGAGGCCGTCGACTGGCGTCCGCCGCCGCCCGGCACCGAGGACGCCCTCGCCGCGGTCGCCGGGCTTCCCGGCCACGCCGAGGCGAACGAGCGCGCCGTCCGGCGGATGCTGACCGCCCGGCCGCACCTGGTGGACGTCCGGCCCGCCGCCGACGTCCTCGGCCTGGACCGCGGCACGTTCCTGCACGCCGGGCCGCCGCTCGGCTGGGACGGCGCGTCCGGCCCGATGCGCGGGGCGCTCGTCGGCGCGATGCTCCTCGAAGGGCTCGCCGAGACGCCCGCCGGCGCGGAGCGGTCCCTCGCGCGGGGCGGCGCGACGCTGGAGCCGTGCCACCGCCACGGCGCGGTCGGCCCGATGGCGGGCGTGGTCAGCCCGTCGATGTGGATGCTGGTCGTCCGCGACGCCGAGCACGGCGGCACCGCGTACTGCACGCTGAACGAGGGCCTCGGCAAGGTGCTGCGGTACGGCGCGTACGGCCCGGAGGTGATCGAGCGGCTGCGCTGGATGGGCGCGGAGCTCGGCCCGCTGCTCGCGGACGCGGTGCGGCGGCACGGCCCGGTCGACCTGCTGTCGATCATGGCGCAGGCGCTCCAGATGGGCGACGAGCTGCACAACCGCAACCGGGCCGCGACGGCGCTGCTGGTGCGCGAGCTGGCGCCCGACCTCGCCGCGGGCGACGCGCCGCGCGAGCGGGTCGCGGCGGCGCTGCGATTCGCGGGCGGCAACGACCACTTCTTCCTCAACGCCGGGATGGCCGCCGCGAAGGCCGCCGCCGACGCGGCGCGCGGCGTGCCCGGCTCCAGCCTCGTCGTCGCGATGGCCCGCAACGGCACCGAGTTCGGCGTCCAGGTGTCGGGGACGGGCGACCGCTGGTTCACCGGGCCCGCCGGGATCCCCGACGGGCTCTACCTCGGGTCGTACGGGCCGGGCGACGCCAACCCCGACATCGGCGACTCGGCGATCACCGAGACGGCCGGGTTCGGCGGGTTCGCGCTCGCCGCCGCGCCCGCGATCGTCCGGTTCGTCGGCGGCGAGGTGCCCGACGCGCTGGACGCGACCCGGCGGATGTACGAGATCACGCTCGCCGAGCACCCGGCGCTCCAGATCCCGCTGCTGTCGTTCCGCGGCACCCCGGCGGGGATCGACGCGGCGCGGGTCGTGCGGACCGGGATCCTGCCCGTCATCGACACCGGCATCGCCGGGCGCGTGGCGGGCACCGGCCAGGTCGGCGCGGGGCTCGTCGAGCCGCCCGCCTCCGTCTTCGCCGACGCCGTGCGCGCCCTGGCGGACACTCCCCTCACGTCCGGCGCCCCTCCGGACGGCGGCCCCGCCAGCGCGGCCCGATGACCAGCACCCGCCGACGACCGCGCGCACTGATGAACGGCAGCCGTCGGTGACCGGCACCCGCCGACGACCGCGCGGACCGATGACCGGCCCCCCGATGACCGGCGCGGGCCGATGACCGGCGCGGGCTCCCCACCCGGCCCCCTCTTGGGGATCATGGCGGGGTGAACCTCAGCGTGCCCTCCACCGACGACCTGTCCGCCCGCGTCTCCGCCGTCCGCGACGAGCACCGGCGGCTGTTCCCCGGCGGCGCGTCGGGACGGCAGCCGGTGCACACGGTGTACGTCCCCGCCGACCGGTTCTCCCGGACGACGCCCGCCGACTTCGGCGCCGAGGCGCTGCGGCTGCTCAACACGCACACGCCGGGGGCCGGGTCGTTCGGCGGCGCGTTCGGCCTCGACCCCGAGATCGCCGGGCTCGTCCGCGAGCGGGTCGCCGCCAAGCTCGCGCACGAGCCGATCGAGGACGTGCGGATCGACTTCGAGGACGGCTACGGCGTGCGGCCGGACGCCGAGGAGGACGGCCACGTCGCGCAGGTCGTGGAGGCCGTCGCCGCCGCGTACCAGGTGAAAGGCCTGCCGCATTACTGGGGGCTGCGCGTCAAGTCGTTCGCCGACGGCGGCCACGAGCGCGCGATGCGGACCCTCGACGTGTTCCTCACCGCCCTGCGCGAACGGCTCGGGCGGCTGCCCGGCGGCTTCACGATCACGTTCCCCAAGGTGGTCGCGCCCGAGCACGTCGCGCTGTTCGCCGAGTACCTCGACCGGCTGGAGACCGCGCTCGGGCTGCCCGCCGGGATCCTGCGGTTCGAGGTGCAGGTGGAGACCACCGAGGCGATCGTCGACCGCGACGGCCGGGTCGGGCTGCGCGCGATCGCCGAGGCCGCGGGCGGCCGGATGACCGCCGCGCACTTCGGCGTGTTCGACTACACCGCCGCGCTCGGCCTGCCGCCCGAGGAGCAGCGCCTCGACCACCCGGCCTGCGACTTCGCCCGGCACGTCATGCAGGTGACGCTCGCGGGCACCGGCATCCGCCTGTCGGACGGCTCCACCAACGTCATCCCCCGCAACGACGGCCCCGACGAGGTCAACGAGGCGTGGACGACGCACGCCGCGCACGTCAGGCACTCCCTGCGGCACGGCTTCTACCAGGGCTGGGACCTGCACCCCGCGCACCTGCCGAGCCGCTACGCCGCCGTCTACGCCTACCACCTGACCGGCGTGGACGACGTGATCGGCCGCGTCCGCGCCTGGCACGAGCAGGCCGCGGGCCGCGACGGCGGCGTCCTGGACGAGCCCGCGACGATCAAGGCGCTGGTCGCCCGCCTCCGCCGCGCCGTCGACTGCGGCGCCCTGGACCAGA
This sequence comes from Actinomadura sp. J1-007, assembly GCF_009793335.1. Lineage (GTDB taxonomy): Bacteria > Actinomycetota > Actinomycetes > Streptosporangiales > Streptosporangiaceae > Spirillospora > Spirillospora yumaensis. The sequence goes on from NZ_WING01000001.1 coordinate 282,034, forward strand.
GCGCCCTCCCCCTCCCCCCGAAGACACCTGACCCCCAGCCCCGCGCCGGTCAGTGGGAGGTGAGGCTCATCGCGTTGAGGTACGGCACGATCCGCTCCTCCTCGTAGGCGAAGTGCGCCTCCAGTTCGGCGACCATCCGGTCCAGCTCCGCGCCGACGACCACGGGATCGGCCGCGCCGCCGTCCCCGGGCGCGGCCCCGGTCTCGGTCGCGTCGGCGGTGAGGCCGTCGAGGAGGGCGACCATGTCGCGCTTGAGGGCCGCGACGGCGACGTGCTCGCGGCGCAGCCGTTCCAGCACGGGTGCGAGGCCGGGGTAGGCCCGCTCGATCCTGGGGAACACGCCCTCCTCCTTGCCGTGGTGCTCCCCGAGGGACGCGCACGTCGTCAGGCAGTGCGCGCGGAACTGCTGGAGCAGCGCGGGCTCGGGCGCGCGCGCCGAGCGCCCGGCGAGGTAGGCGGCGACCCGCTCGCGCGCCGTCGCCAGCTCCCGCCGCAGGTCGGCGTGCACCTTGACCAGGTGGTCGCCGAGGGCCCCGGCCCGTTCCGCGTCGGCCCGGTGCAGGGCGACGACGGGGATCACGCGGCGGGTGCCGCGCTGGTAGTCGGCGTAGGCCGGGACGAGCGCGCTCTGCCGGGCGTACAACTCGTCGCGCTCCTCCCCCTCGACGGCGACCGCGAGCGCCTCGAACGACTCGACGGCCTCCCCGTCGCCGCGCTCGACCGTCACGCGCGGGTCGGCGCGGACGTCGCGGTACCACCGCGGGTCGTCCGGCCCTCCCGCGTTGGACGCGAAGACCAGCAGCCGGTCCCCGTCGGCCAGGTAGCCCAGCGGCACCGTGCGCGGGCGCCCGCCGTTCACGGTGAGCAGCAGCAGCGCCGCCCCCTCGAACATGCCCCCGACCTTCCCGCCGTTCGCCCGGAACTCCTCGATGACCGCGCCGTTGAACGTGCCCATGCTCGCTCCCCTATCCTGAACGCGCCGAAGCAGCTTTGCTTTGCAAGCAAAGCTATTTAGAAGACAAAGCTATTTTGGACGCGTGCACATGTCAACAGGCGAGCGTGACCAGACCGCCGCCGGCCCGGACTCCGGGGCCGCACCGGACACCGCGGACGGGACGAGCGTCGAGGACGGGATTCGGGCGATGCTGCGGCTGATGCCGCGCATGGTCGGCCGCGCGAAGCGGATCAAAGTGCCGGACGAGCTGGCCTCGTTCGACCTCGCGCCCCGGCACCTGTCGCTGCTGTCGTACCTGCTGTTCGACGGGCCGCTCGGGGTGAACGCGCTCGCCGCGCGGCTGGAGGTCGCGCCCGCGACGGTGAGCCTCATGGTCGGCGACCTCAGCCGCCAGGGCATCCTCGAACGCCGCGAGGACCCCGGCGACCGCCGCCGCACGATCGTCAGCATCGCGGACGCGCACCGCCCCGCCATCAGCGGCTGGCTCGCGAACGGCGCCGACGCGTGGCGCGAGGCCCTGGAGCCGCTGAGCCCGGCGGAGCGCCGGATGTTCATCGACACCCTCGTCCGGTACGAGCGGGCCGCCGACCCGTCCGCGGGGGACGCCGGTCAGGCGCCGTAGGACTCCAGGTCGGCCCGGGTGTCGATGTCCTCGGACGACGCGACGTCGGCGCACTCGACCTCGGTGATCAGGTGCGGGTTGGCGCGCAGGAACGGGCGGGCCCCGACGTCGCCGCGCGCCGCCCCGGCGACCTCGGCGAAGTACGGGGCGGTGATCAGGACGGGGTTGCGGGGCCGGCCGCCGTAGGTGGCGACGGCGATCCGCGCGCCCCGGTCGTACGCCTCGACCAGGCGGGCGACGGCGGCGGGCGTGACCCGCGGCTGGTCAACCAGCGCGACGACCGCGGCCGGGCAGGCGGGCGGCAGCGCGGCGAGGCCCGCGCGCAGGGACGAGCCCATGCCCTCGCGCCAGTCGGCGTTGGGGACGACGACCGCGCCGATGACCTCGACGCAGGCGGCGCCCGTCACCACGAGGACCGGCGCGCAGCCCCCGGAGCGCAGCGTGCGGACGCCGCGGTCGACGAGCCGTTCGCCCTCGACCTCCAGGGTGGCCTTGGGGCGGCCGAGCCGCCTGCCCGCGCCCGCCGCCAGCAGCAGGCCGGCCGGGGGTTCCTCACCGTGCAGGGTCATCACGGAAGGGTAGCCGCCTCACCGCCGGTCGCCGCGGACCTCGGCGTGGATGCGGCCGCCGGTGTCGGTGAGCGGCCGGCCCGACCCGCCCCAGCGGAGCTGGACGAGCTCGGCCGCGATCGACACCGCCGTCTCCTCGGGCGTGCGGGCGCCGAGGTCCAGCCCGATCGGCGACCGCAGCCGGGCGAGCTCGGCCTCGGTGAGGCCCGCCTCGCGCAGCCGCGCCAGCCGGTCCTCGTGGGTACGGCGCGAGCCCATCGCGCCGACGTACCCGGCGCCGGTGCGCAGGGCGACCTCCAGCAGCGGCACGTCGAACTTCGGGTCGTGGGTGAGGACGCAGATCGCCGTGCGCTCGTCGATGCCGGAGCCGCCCCCCGCGCCGGACACCGCCTCGTCCAGGTACTTGTGCGGCCACTTCACCACGACCTCGTCGGCGTCCGGGAACCGCTTGGACGTGGCGAACACCGGCCGCGCGTCGCACACCGTCACGTGGTAGCCGAGGAACTTGCCGACGCGGGCGACGGCGGCGGCGAAGTCGATGGCGCCGAAGACCAGCAGCCGGGGCGGCGGCGCGAACGCGTGCACGAACACGGCGAGGTCGTCCAGGCGGCGCTCCCCCTCAGGCCCGTAGTGGCGCTGCCCGGTGACGCCCTGGGCGAGCATCCCGCGCGCGTCGTCGTCCACCGCCGCGTCCAGCCGGGCCGCGTACGGCGCGCCGGGCGCGAGGGACCCCGACGCGCGGCCGGGCCAGACGACGCGGCGCGCCCCGATCCGGCCGGGCCCGGCGACGACGGTCGCGACCGCGACGGGCTCGCGCGCCGCGATCGACGCCGCGACGTCCGCGAACTCGGGGAACGTTCCCGGCCCGACCGGCTCGACCAGCACGTCCAGGATCCCGCCGCAGGTCAGGCCGACCGCGAACGCGTCGTCGTCGCTCACCCCGTACCGCTGGACGGCCGGCTCGCCGCTCGCCATGACCGACCGCGCGAGCTCGTACACCGCGCCCTCGACGCAGCCGCCGGACACGCTGCCGGCCACCTCCCCGGACGCCGACACCGCCATCGCCGCGCCGGGCGGGCGCGGCGCGCTGCGGAAGGTGTGCACGACGGTCGCCAGGGCGAACGGCTCGCCCGCCGCGTACCAGTCCGCGATGTCGCCGAGGACGTCACGCATCGGCGTCTCCCTTCCAGGTTCGGGGCCCGCCCCGGCGCGCGGCGCGCCGTCCGCCGACGAGGCGGGCCAGGTCTTCGAGGGCGGCGAGGCTGTGGCCGGAGGTGAAGTCGTCCACGTGCGGCAGGGCGGCGGCCATCCCGGCGGTGAGGGGCTCGTACCCGGGCCGCGCCTTGTGCGGGTTGGCCCACACGACGCGGTGCGCGAGCCGGCGCAGCCGCGCCATCTGCTCGCCGAGCAGCCGCGCGTCACCGCGCTCCCACCCGTCGGAGGCGATCACGACGACGGCGCCGCGGGCGAGGCCGCGCTGCCCGAACCGGTCGAGGAACTCCTTCAGCTCCTCGCCGAGGCGCGTCCCGCCGCTCCAGTCGGGGATAGCGGCGGACGCCGCCGCCATCGCCGCGTCGGGGTCGCGCGACCGCAGCTCGCGGGTCAGCCGCGTCAGCCGGGTCCCGGCGCTGAACACCTCGGTGGCGCGTCCCCCGGACCGGGCGGCGGCGTGGGCGAACCGCAGCAGCGCGTCGGCGTACGGGCCCATCGACCCGCTGACGTCCACGATGAGGACGACCCGGCGCGGGCGGTCGCGGTGCGCGCGGTACCGCGGCGGGGACGGCTCGCCGCCGCGCCGCAGCGTCTCGCGGACGGTCCGCGCGGGGTCGGGCCGTCCGGCGCGGGCGGGCGCGAACCGGCGCGAGCGGCGGGGCTCGGCGGACGCGTCGAGCAGCGCGATCAGCCGTTGGACCTCGGCGCGCTCGGCGGGGCCGAGGCGGGCGACGTCGCGGTGGCGCAGCACCTCCGCGTCGCTCGCGGTCGCGACCGCCCGCTCCCGCGCCTCACGGTCGCCGTCCGGGTCCGGGGGCCGGGCGCCGGGCACGGCGGTGCGGTGCACGACGACGGCGGGCGGGGGCGCCGGCCGGGCCGCGCGGTCGCGCCGGAGAAGTACGCGGCGAAGCAGCGGTCGTAGCGTGGCAGGTCGCCGGGGTCGGCGCAGAGCGTGAGGCGCCCGGCCCAGTACACGTGGACGGGGTCGAGGACGTCCAGGTGGTCGAGGGCGGCCAGCATCGCCTGGACCCGCTCGGGGTCGGCCGGGCCGCCCGCGGCGCGCAGCGTGCGGGCGAAGCCGACGACCGTCGCCGTCGCGTCCCGCTCGCCGTCCACGCTCAGCCCCCGTTGAGCAGCGCGTCCAGGACGCCGCCGCCGAGCACGCGCTGCTGGTCCTCGCGGTACTTCAGCACCGTGCCGAGCGTGCGGGCGGCGGTGTCGGGGTCGAGGTCGCGGACGCCGAGCGCGACGAGCGCCTCGGTCCAGTCCAGGCTCTCCGCGACGCCGGGCGGTTTCAGCAGGTCGGCGGTGCGCAGCCGCTGCGCGGCGCGGGCGACCTGCCCGGCGAGGCGGTCCGCCGCGTCCGGGAGCCTCCGCCGGATGATGGCGACCTCGCGGTCGAACGACGGGTGCTCCAGCCAGTGGTAGAGGCAGCGGCGCTTCAGCGCGTCGTGCACCTCGCGGGTGCGGTTGGACGTCACGACGACGACGGGGGGCCGCTCGGCGCGGATCGTGCCGAGCTCCGGCACCGAGATCGTGAAGTCGCTCAGCACCTCCAGCAGGAACGCCTCGAACTCGTCGTCGGCCCGGTCGACCTCGTCCACCAGCAGCACGCTCGGCGCCGTCTCCAGCGCCTGGAGCAGCGGCCGGGCGAGCAGGAACCGGCGGTCGTACAGCTCGCCCTCCAGCCGGGCGACGTCGGCGACCCCGGCCGCCTCGGCGGCGCGCAGGTGCAGGAGCTGGCGCGGGAAGTCCCAGTCGTAGAGGGCCTGCGAGGCGTCCAGGCCCTCGTAGCACTGGAGCCGGATCAGCGGCGCGCCGAGCACCAGGGCGAGGGTCTTGGCGAGCTCGGTCTTGCCGACGCCGGCCTCGCCCTCCAGGAACAGCGGCCGTCCCATCCGCAGCGCCAGGAAGCAGGCGGTCGCGAGTCCGTCGTCGCTGAGGTAGGCGTGCCGGTCGAGCCGCTCGGCCAGCTCGTCCGGGGTCGCCGGGATGTGCGCCACGCCACTCAGGCTACTCAGCGGGACGCGGGTCTCCCACGCCGCGCGCCGCGGAGATCCGGCGCTCGCGACATTCCCGTCTAATTCAGTAGAGAAAGTTGACTTTTCTGGTCGCGCTGAGCAGCATCGTCGTCATGGATCGTGATCTCACCGACGAGGACGCCTACGAGAGCGTCCGGGCCGGCCAGTGGCGCGCGGGGCTGTCCCGGCGGGGGCTGCTCCGGCTCTCGGCGGGCGCCGCCGGCGCGGGGCTCGGCGCGGGGCTCGGCGCGGCGTTCACCGGCGCCGCCCGCGCGGCGGGCGTCCCCCCGGCCGCGGGCGTGCCCGGCGCGCTCGTCTCCGCACCCGCCACCGGGATCGTGAAGCCGCTGCCGCCCGAACTGTTCATCCCGCAGGGCACCAACGCCGAGACGCGGTGGGACGCGATGCGCGGGCAGGGCTACGTCACGCCCGCCGACCGGTTCTTCGTCCGCAACCACGTCGCGACGCCGCTCATCGACGTCCGCACGTGGCGGCTGAAGCTGTGGGGAACGGGCCTGCACCGCTCCCCCACCGAGGACCGCCCGGTCGAGTTCTCCTACGAGGACCTGCTGGGCATGCGCGCCGAGACCGTCACCGCGTTCATCGAGTGCACGGGCAACGGCCGCAGCCTCTACACCAGCCAGCAGGGGCAGCGGGTCTCGGGCACCGCGTGGGGCCTCGGCGCGGTCGGCGTCGCGCACTGGCGCGGCGTACGGCTCGCGACCGTCCTGGAACGCGCCGGTCTCAGCACGCGAGCGGTGGACATCATGCCCCGCGGGCTCGACGCTGAGTACGTGGACAAGGGCGAGAACCTCGGCCGGGTCCGGCGTCCCCTCCCCGTCGCCAAGGCGCTCAAGGACGTGCTGCTGGCGTACGAGATGAACGGCGCGCCGCTGCCCCCCGACCACGGCTTCCCCGTCCGCCTCGTCGTGCCGTCGTGGGTCGGGATCGCGTCCGTCAAGTGGGTGGGCGACGTCCAGGTCTCCGACCGGCCGCTGTTCTCGCCGTGGAACACCCGCTTCTACCGGCTGTTCGGGCCCGACCACCCGCCCGAGGGCTCCGCGCCGCTCACCCGGATGAACGTCAAGAGCGCGTTCGAACTGGCCTGGGACGGCACGCTCGCCGCCGGGCGGACGCACGTCCTGCACGGCCGGTCCTGGTCCGGCGGCGGACGCGTCCGCTCCGTCGCGGTCAGCGCGGACGGCGGCCGGACCTGGCACCGCGCGCGCACGCGCGGCCCGCACCCGGCGCGGGGCTGGGTGCGGTGGGAGCTGCCGTGGCGGCCGCCCGCGCCCGGCCGGTACGAGCTGCTCGCCCGCGCCACCGACGACACCGGCGCCACCCAGCCGGTCACCGCCCCGTACAACACCCTCGGCTACCTCTTCGGCGCGATCGCCCGCCACCCCGTCACGGTGAAGTGAGGACCCCCAATGGCACTGTGGAAGCCGGACCCGACCTTCTACGCCTCCCCGCGCGACGCCGCGGAGGCGCCCCCCGAGAAGCTGGCGTACGTCGCCGCATTCGACCGGGCGGCCGAGACGCCCGACGCGATCGCGGTGCTGGACGTCGATCCCGGGTCCGCCTCCTACGGCGACGTCGTCGGCTGGACCGAGCTGCCCAACCTCGGCGACGAGCTGCACCACTTCGGCTGGAACGCGTGCAGCAGCGCCCTGTGCCCGTACGCGCCGCACCCGCACGTCGAGCGCCGCTACCTGATCGTCCCGGGCCTCCGCTCGTCCCGGATCTACGTCTTCGACACCAAGGACGACCCCACCGCGCCCGCGCTCGTCAAGACGGTGGAGGCCGACGAGCTGGCGAAGCGGTCCGGCTACTCGCGCCCGCACACCGTCCACTGCGGGCCCGAGGGCCTGTACGTGACGGCGCTCGGCGGCGCGGACGGCGAGGAGGGGCCGGGCGGGATCGCGCTGCTCGACCACACCTCGTTCGACGTGCTCGGCCGCTGGGAGGTCGACCGCGGCCCGCAGTACCTCGCCTACGACGCGTGGTGGCACATCGCGCACGACGTGCTCGTCAGCTCCGAGTGGGGCACGCCCTCGATGATCGAGGACGGGGTCGTCGGCGAGCTGCTGCTCGGACGCCGGTACGGCCACGCGCTGCACTTCTGGGACCTGCGCAAGCGGCGGCACGTCCAGACCGTCGACCTCGGCGACGAGCACCAGATGGCGCTGGAGCTGCGGCCCGCGCACGACCCGACCAAGCAGTACGGCTTCGCGGGCGTCGTCGTCAGCGTCGAGGACCTGTCGGCGTCGGTCTGGCTCTGGCACCGCGACAGGCACCGCGACCGGGACGGCGGCGGCGGGTGGGCCGCGACGAAGGTCATCACGATCCCGGCCGAGCCCGCCGACGCGTCCGCGCTGCCGCCCGTCATCGCGCCGTTCGGCGCGGTCCCGCCGCTCGTCACCGACATCGACCTGTCCGTGGACGACCGGTGGCTGTACGTCTCGTGCTGGGGCACCGGCGAGCTGAAGCGCTACGACGTCTCCGACCCGTTCGCCCCGGTCGAGGCCGGGTCGGTGCGGATCGGCGGCATCGTCGCCCGCACGCCGCACCCCGCCGCGCCCGGCGTCCCGCTCGCGGGCGGGCCGCAGATGGTCGAGGTCAGCCGCGACGGACGCCGCGTCTACGTGACCAACTCGCTGTACGGCGCGTGGGACGACCAGTTCTACCCGGACGGCGTCGGCGCGTGGATGGCCAAGCTCGACTCGGGGCCGGACGGCTTCGCGTTCGACGAGCGGTTCTTCCCGCACGGCGACGCGTTCCGCGGGCGGCGCCCGCACCAGACGCGCCTGCAAGGGGGCGACGCCTCGTCCGACTCGTACTGCTACCCGTGACGTGAAGGACGGCTCGCTCGCGGCGCTCGTCGCCCTCGGCGCGTTCCACGGGCTGAACCCCGGCATGGGCTGGCTGTTCGCCGTCGCGCGCGGCCTCCAGGAACGCAGCCGGGCGCTCGTCCTCCAGTCGCTCCCGGCGATCGCCGCCGGGCACGCGGCGTCCGTCGGCGTCGTGGCCGTCCTGGTGTCGCTGACCCGCTCGGTGGTCGCCACCCAGGCGGTCGCGATCGCCGGGGGCGCCGTCCTGGTGGGCTTCGGCCTGTGGCGGCTGCTGTCGCGGCGGCACTTCCGGTGGGTCGGCATGCGGCTGTCGCTGTGGCAGCTCGCGGGCTGGTCGTTCCTGATGTCGTCGGTGCACGGCGCGGGGCTGATGCTGCTCCCCGTCCTCGCCTCCGGCCCCGCGCCCCGCCACGGGCACCGCCTCGGCCACCTGTCCGCGTCCGGCGACGCCCTGTCCGCCGGCGTCTTCGTCACCGGCGTGCACACCCTCGCGATGTTCGCCGTGGCGGGCGCGATCGCCGTCGCCGTGTACGAGATCGTCGGCCTCGCCGTCCTGCGGCGCGCGTGGATCGACCTCGACCGCGTCTGGGCCGTCGCGCTCGTCGGCGCGGGCGCCGTGACCCTCCTCACCGCTTGATCACGAAAACCCGGAAACGCTTGCCCCGGCCGCCGCGGAACTGACACTCTCCTTAACTTGCCCACGCGGGAACGTCGCGTCAGGAAGGTGGACGGCGAGCCATGAGGTCTTCGAAGCGCTGGACGTGCGTGATCGCCACGGCGGTGACCGCGCCGCTCGTCGCGGTGCCCGGCACGGCCGAGGCGGCGGGTCCGTCCCGGGTGGCGGCGGCGGGTCCGTCCGGGGTGGCGGCGAAGTCGGCCTACCTGTTCGACAGCACCGCCAAGAAGTACCGCTGGTCGCGCGCGGCCGACACCCGGCGCCCCATCGCCAGCATCACCAAGGTGATGACCGCGATCGTCGTGCTGCGCTCGGGCAAGCTCGACCGCAAGGTCACGGTGAAGCAGAAGTACATCGACTACGCGGTCCGCCAGGGCGGCAGCATGGCCAAGCTGCGGGCGGGCGACAAGCTCACCGTCCGCCAGCTCCTCAACGGCCTCATGCTCCCCTCCGGCTGCGACGCCGCCTACATGCTGGCCGACGTCTACGGGCCGGGCTGGCGCGGGTTCGTCGCCAAGATGAACAAGACCGCCAAGTCGCTCGGCATGACCCGCACCAAGTACGCCAACTTCGACGGGCTGCCCTGGCCGTCCGCGACCTCGACGTCGTCCACGGCCCGCGACCAGGCCAAGCTCGGCCACTACGCGATGAAGCGCGCCGACTTCCGCTCCGTCGTCGCGCGCCGCACCTACAAGCTCAAGGCGGGCGGCGGCCACCACGCGTACTCCTGGATCAACACCAACCGGCTGCTCGGGTCGTACAAGGGCGCGATCGGCATCAAGACCGGCACGACCGACGCGGCGGGCTACTCGCTGATGTTCGCCGCCAAGCGCGGCAAGCGCACCCTGACCGGCATCGTGCTCAACAGCTCAACCACCACCGAGCAGGTCCGCTTCACCGACGCCGCCAAGATGCTGAACTGGGGCTTCGGCGCCCGGACCGCCCAGATCCTGCGCGTCCCGCCGGTGCCCGCCGGCGCCAACGTCGACTGATGCGCGCGCTCGTCCCGCTCGCCGCTCCCCTGCTCGCCGCCGCGGCCGCCCTCACCGGCTGCGGCGGCGGTGGCGACGACGGCGGGCCGAAGGGCAACCCGTTCGCGGGCACCTGGCGCAGCGGCGCGGGCGCCGCCGCGGGCTCCGGCGGCACCACCCTCACGGTGGACGCCAAGGGCGCCCTCACGTTCAAGAGCAGCCTCGACTGCAAGGGCACCGTCACCGGGGCGTCCCCGTACCGCTTCGCGATCGACTGCGGCTCGTCCAAGTTCGCCGGAACGGCCTCGGCGCCGCCCAAGTCCGGCGCCTTCACCATCACCTGGTCCGACGGCGACAGCAGCGAGTACCGCGCCGCCTGACCCCGCTCGCTTCCCCCTCCCCCGGCCCCGGGCCTCGCTCCGGCATGACCATTTAAGGTAACGAGTGTTACCCTCACTCCTCGGTGACGCAATCCGGGACGAGAGACGAGGAGCGGGGAGATGGCGATGGCGATGGCCGTTGAGGAGTACGCGGACGTGCGGGGGCTGCGACTCGCCTACGTGGACTTCGGCGGGGACGGCGTGCCGGTGCTGGCGCTGCCGGGGCACTTCGGGCGGGCCCGGATGTTCGCGCCGCTGGCGGCGGCGCTCGGGCCGGACTACCGGGTCGTCGCGCTCGAACCGCGCGGGCACGGGCACAGCGAACGGGCGGACGCCTACCGGCCCGACGACTACCGCGACGACGCCGCGGCGTTCATGCGCGCGCTCGGCCTCGGGCCCGCGGCCGTCCTCGGGCACTCGATGGGCGGGGTCACCGCGTTCCGCCTCGCGGCGCGGTACCCGGAGCTGGTCCGGACGCTGGTCGTGGAGGAGGGCGGCGCGTACAACCGGCCGCCCGAGGCCCCGCACCCCGTGCTGGACGTGCGGGGCTGGCCCCGGCGCGCGCCCACGCTGCGGGCGCTGCGGGACGAGGTGGAGCGGTACGTCCCGGACGCGGGCTACTTCCTGGAGAGCGCCGTCGAGTACGACGACGGCTGGGGGTTCCTGTTCGACGCCGAGGACATGGTCGCCTCGCAGGAGGCGCTGGTGGGCGACTGGTGGGACGACTGGCTCGCGTCCACCTGTCCGGCGCTGCTGGTGCACGGGCTGGACGGGACCGTCCTGACCACGGCGATGGCGAGGGAGATGGCGGCGCGCAGGCCCGGCACGGTGCTGCGGGAGCTGCCCGGTTGCGGCCACTGGGCCCACGACGACCGTCCGGACCTGTTCGCCGAGGTCGTCGGCGGCTTCCTGCGGACGACTGCGCAACCGGCGCCGCGACTCTGATCGCGAGCCCATATCCCGCGTGATCGCCCGCGGGTTTGATCGCCGGGTGACCCTCTCACGCACCAAGGCCCTCACCGCGGCGGCCCTCCTGGCGGCGGGCGCGCTCGGCGCGGTCGCCGCGCCCCCGGCCGGCGGAGCCGCCGCCGCGCCGACCGCGGGCGGGCGCGGCGTCGCCCTGATCACCGGGGACGTCGTCCGGTACGGGGCGGCGCGCGGCGGCGCGGTCGTCGAGCGGAGCCGTCCCGGGATCGGCTACCGGGTGACCCGGACGGGCTCGGACGTCTACGTCGTCCCGAGCGACGCGCAGCGGCTCGTCGCCTCGGGCGCCGTGGACCGGGAGCTGTTCAACGTCTCGCGGCTCGTCTCCGAGGGGTACGGCGACACCGCCACGCCGCTGCCCGTGATCGTCGACTACCGGGCGAAGGGCCGCGACGCCACGGCGGGCGCCCTGAAGGCGCGCGCCACCGGCCTGCCGGGCGGACGGCCCGCCCGGGTGCTGGACGGCCTGGACGCCGTCGCGTTCCGCGTGGACCGCGGCGAGCGCGGGGCCGCCTGGTCGGGGCTCGTCGCGCACGGGACGCTGCGGGCGGGCGCCCGGCGGCTGATCCTGGACGCCCGGGTGCGCGCGACGCTCGACCAGAGCGTCCCGCAGATCGGCGCCCCGACCGCGTGGCAGGCCGGGTACGACGGGACCGGCGTCAGGATCGCCGTGCTGGACACCGGGATCCAGGCGCACCCCGACATCGACGGCACGCTCGCCGACCCGATCGACGAGAACACCCGCAGCTTCGTGGCGGGCGAGGACGACATCCTCGACCACAACGGCCACGGCACGCACGTCGCCGCGACCGCGCTCGGCCAGGGCCTCGGCGGCACGCCCGCCCGCAAGGGCGTCGCGCCGGGCGCGAAGCTGATCGCCGGGAAGGTCCTCGGCGCGAACGGGACGGGCCTGACCTCCGACGCGATCGCCGGGATGCGGTGGGCCGCGCAGGACCGGCACGCCGACGTGGTGAGCATGAGCCTCGGCACGCCCGAGGGGACGGCCGCCGCGCGGCTCATGGAGCAGACGGTGGACGAGCTGTCGGCGTCCACCGGCAGCCTGTTCGTCGTCGCGGCGGGCAACGAGGGCGAGGACGGCCCGCGCACGCTGGACTCGCCCGGCACCGCGGCGTCCGCGCTGACGGTCGGGGCGGTCGACAAGTCCGACAAGCTGGCGTGGTTCTCGTCGCGGGGGCCGCGCCGCAGGGACGACGGCGTGAAGCCCGACGTGTCCGCGCCCGGCGTCGGCATCGTCGCCGCCCGCGCCGAGGGGACCTCGGCGGGCACCCCGGTCGACGCGAACTACACCTCGATGAACGGCACGTCCATGGCGACGCCGCACGTCGCCGGGGCCGCCGCCATCATGAGGCAGCGCCGCCCCGGCTGGACGGCGGCGCAGATCAAGGCCGCACTCGTCGGGTCGTCCAAGGACATCGGCCGCAACGCCTACGAGACCGGCGCCGGGCGGATCCAGGTCGACAAGGCGATCGAGCAGACCGTCCTCGCGAGCCCCGCCGCGCTCGACTTCGGCCGTTCGGCGGCGGACGGCCCGGAGGCGCTCACCAAGACGCTGACCTACGCCAACACCGGCGCGGCCCCCGTGACGCTGGACCTGTCGGCGTCGTTCACCGGGCCGGACGGCGCGCCGCTGCCCTCGGGCGACGTGCGCCTGTCCACCGGGTCCCTCACCGTCCCGGCGGGCGGCAGCGCGCAGGCGAGCCTGACCGTCACCGCCGGCCCGCGCGGCCTGTACGCGGGCCGGGTCACCGCGACCGGCGGCGGGCGGACGGTGCGGACCGCCGCCGGGCTCCGCAAGTCCGGCCCCGACCGGACGGTCACGTTCAACGCGGTGGACGGCGCGGGCCAGCGGCTCGGCCAGGACGAGACGCTCACCGTCTTCTCGCTCGACGACCCGCTCGTCGACTGGGCCACGTACACCCTGAACGGCGGCGGCGCCCTCACCCTCCCCGAGGGCGCGTACGCGTTCAGCCTGATGGGGCCCGCCACCAACGAGCCCGCCCGCGACGGGATGGTCCCGAAGCGGCTGCTCGCCGTCCAGCCCGAGGTGCGCGTCGCGGGCGACACGACCGTGACGTTCGACGTGCGGGCGATGGACCCGGTCACGGTCAGCGCGCCCGAGCCCGGCCAGGAGGCGGTCGTCACGGACGCCTGGCACCGCGTCGCGGGCGACGGCCGCCGCTACGAGATCACCGAGTCGAACGCCGACCCGGCCGAGGTGTACGTGCTGCCGACGCCGCAGGTGACGAACGGCTCGTTCGCGCTCGGGCTCCAGACGCAGCTCGTCCGGCCGCAGGCGATCTTCGAGACCGGGCAGGTCCGCGCCGAGGCCCGCTACCAGGACATCGACCGGGAGGGGCCCGAGCACGGGCTGCCGAAGCTGGAGATGTTCCCGGCGGGCAAGAGCCAGGTCACGATGGTCGCGGCGGGCGACGGGAGCGCGGCGGAGCTGGCGAAGGCCCCCGTCCGGGGCAGCGTGGCGGTCGTCCAGCGGCCGACCGGCGACGCCGCGGCGGCGGCCGACCTCGGGCGGCGCCTCGCGGACGCCGGGGCGAAGGGCGCGGTCGTGTTCGACTCCCGCGACGGCTACGAGACCGCCCGAGACGGCCTCGCGGGCGGCGTGTCCCTGCCGGTCACCGGCGTGACGCGGGCGGACGGGCTCCGCCTGCTCCAGGCGATCGGCTCGGCGCCGGCGCAGGTGACGCTCGACAGCGCGCCGCGCTCGCCGTACGTCTACAACGCGGCGAAGTTCTGGAAGGGGCAGGTGCCGTCCGACCCGAGCATCAGCCTGCGCGCCGACAACGTCGTCGCGATCGACACGTCGTACCCGTCCTCGGGCACCGGGCTCTTCCGGCAGGCCAACATGGTCGCCCCGGCGGACGCCTACTTCGACCCGTACACCGTCGGCTACGGCTTCTGGGGGCCGGTGCGGCGCACCGAGTACTACCCCGCCGACCCGGACCTGCGCTGGCAGCGCGCCGTCCTGCCCGAGGGCTCCGCGCCCTGGTCGCGCTGGGACCGCTTCACCGAGCCGGGCCGGCGGCGCGAGACGCGGGGACGCGCGCCGTTCCGCCTCGGGCAGCTCGCCCGCACCGCCGAGCCCGACACCGTCGCGCAGGGCGGGCCCGGCCCGACGCCGCTGTTCCTGGCCCGGCGCGGCGACACCCTCTACCCGGCCCCGCACCTGGTGTCCGGCGACGGGCACGACGAGTACAACGGGCCCGTCGTCGGCGACATCGGCCAGTGGCCGGACGGCCGGGTCGTCACCAGCTCCCTGACCCGCGACGGGACCGCCGTGCCGTCCCGCGCGCAGGGCCCGATGACGGTCTACGACGTCCCGCAGGGGCGGGGCCGCTACGCGTTCCGCCTGGTGTACGACTCGGACCTGCCCGGTTTCGAGGGCTACAAGGTCGACACCACGTGGGGCTTCGACTCCGAGCGCCCGACCGGCCAGAACGTCCCGGCGGGCTACATCTGCGGCGTCTGGGGAACGGCCGGCAGCGGCGACTGCGAGGCCGCCCCCGCCGTCCTGCTCGACTACGACATCCCGCTCGACCTGAACGGCCGCGCGACCGCCCCCGCCCGCCTGCCCGTCACGATCGGCGCCCACCACCAGCCGGGCGCGCCCGCTCCAGCGCTCACGTCGGCGCGGATCTCGTTCTCGTACAACGGGACGCTCTGGCAGACGGTCACGGCCACCGCGAACCCCGACGGCACCTACACCGCCGCGCTGAACCTCGCCGCGCCCGACGCGTCGCACTCGACCGTCCACCTGCGCGTCCAGGCCGCGGACGCCGACGGCAACACCGTCGACCAGACGATCACGAAGGCCTTCACCACCCGGGCCCCGTGACCGGGAACGCCCGCCCCGGCAAGGGGGCGGGCGCTCCGGTCAGGCGCGTTCCGCGGCCTCGCCGTGCTCGCGGACGAGGACCTGGAGCTCGCCGAGCTGCCGGGCCGACAGCTCGCGCTCGGCTCCGTTGATGCCCATGGCGCCGAGGGACGTGCCGTCGGCGAGGTCGAGGGTGGGCCACGGCTCGCCCACGGTCATCGACACGTCCACGACCTCGGGCCAGGCGAACCGGCGGGTGCGGAACGCGTTGACGACCGTGATCCCCTCCCGGTCGGCGGCCACGCGGCAGCGCGCCAGCATGTGCAGCACCCACGCGACGGCCAGCCCGAACGCGACCATCAGCACCCGGTCGAACAGCTTGAACTGGGGCGCCACCACGACGGCGAGCACGGCCATGCCGACCACGATCACGCCCGCCGTCGCGTAGGCGACGGTCCGCGTGGTGCGCGGGCGCCACACCACCGGAAGCGCCGGGGGCTCAGTCAACGATCTTGGAGATGGGGATCTCGAGGATGTCGTGCGCCCCGGCCGCCTTCAGCGCGGGGATCAGCGTGTTGACGCCCCGCTTGGCGACCACGGACTCCACCGCGTTGTGCTCGCCGCCCGCCAGCGACGTCACCGTGGGCGACGACATCGACGGCATGATGTCGAGCACGGCCCGCAGGTCGGCCTGCGCGACGTTCAGCTTGAGCAGCACGTTGCCCCGCGCGCGGATCGCGCCCTGGAGCAGCAGCGCGATGTCCTCCATCGCGGCGCGCTTGTCGGCGTTCTCGTACGCCTCGCGGTTGGCGACCAGCTCGGTGTAGCTGGTGAGCAGCGTGTCGAGGATGCGCAGGCCGTTCTTGCGCAGCGACGAGCCGGTCTCGGTCAGGTCGACGATCGCGTCGACGATGTCGGGGACCTTCGCCTCCGTCGCCCCGTACGACGGGACGACCTTGGCCTTGACGCCGTGCCGCTCCAGGAACCGCTCGGTCATCGCGGGGAACTCGGTCGAGATCCGCACGCCCTCGGGCAGGTCGGACACCTTCTCCCAGGGCGCGTCGTTCGGCACGGCCATGATGACCCGCACCGGGTTGGACGTCGCCTTGGAGTACTGGAGCTCGCCGAGGCTGACCACGTCGGCGTCGGTCTCGGTGATCCAGTCGCGGCCGGTGATCCCGAGGTCGAAGAGCCCCTGCTCCAGATACGTGGGGATCTCCTGGGGCCGCAGCACGCGGACCCGGTCGATGCGCGGGTCGTCGATGGACGCCCGGTAGTCGCGGTCGGACGCGCGCCGGACGGTCAGGTCGGCGGCGTCGAAGAGCTGCGTGGTCGCCTTCTCCAGCGAACCCTTGGGCAGGACGAGAGACAGCACGGAGGAACCTTTCGATGGGATGTGCGTACGGGACGTCCGGGGCGGCTCAGAAGCCCAGATGCTCCGGAGCATGCCCGGCGTGACCGTGATGCCGCGGACCTCGCAGGGTCAGTGCCGCGTCGAGTCCGGCCACAGTCGCCTCCCATCCCTCATCGATGATCTCCGCCGTCCGGTGACGGCCACCCGAGAATCCTACGCGCTCCCCCGCCCCGCTCCGCCCCCGCCCCCGGAGCCCGTCCTCCCCGTCCAGTTGACCACTTCCGGCAATTCCCGCAAACGCCCCAACACACCGAACGGCCCTCTCATCTGATCATCATGTGGCCGGTACTCGACGTCCACGAGGACGCAAGCCTCCCCGGGGCCGCCGCCGACGCCCTGTTCACGGGCCTCGCCTCACACCACCGCGATGCCCGCTCCGGCTTCCTCGACGCGTTCGACCGCGTCAGCCGCCTCGCCGCCGAGGCCCCGAGCGCACCGCCACGGGTCCCCCCGCCGAGCGAAGGCGCACGCCCTGGAACGCCCGCCGAAGCACGCCCACCGGAACCCGCGGAGCACGGCGAGACCGGCCACGGCGACGGCCCGGAAACCCCGCGGTTCACCCCCGGGCGCTCGCCTCCCTCCGGGACATCGAGGCACGAGCCCAGGAGATCGCGAGCCGTTTCGGCGTCCGGGTGAACACAGCCCATCGGATCCTCTCGACGTCATGGGGTACTCGATCAACGACGGGAAAGGGCGCCTACCGCAAGGGCTCTACCTCAGCCGGCACCGCTTCGCCGACAAGGCGGCGACCGACGCGCTCGCCACGGAGCGGTCTGAGGCGGGCTGGACGGTCCCCAAAGGGATGACCGCCCGAGGAACGTTCTTCCATGAATTCGGCCACCGGATCGGCCAGCGCATCCTGGCGGATCCACGCCTGTGCGCGGAACTGGCGGCAGAACATCGCGGAGGGGTTCGCCGAGTGGCGGATGAACGCCGCCTCCCCGGCCGATCGCCATGGCCATCGGCCGGTTCATCGACGAACACTTCAAGGGACGATGATGATCACCGTTATACCGCCCGCGCGGATATGCGACTCCTGTGCCCGCCTACGGTTGATTGGGAATCCGGACTGCGACCCTGACAACAGTCAAGATCTCTTCGATATAGGCTTCACCTATTACTGCGCCGCGTTTCCCGACGTCATTCCCCGCGATATCGACAGAGGCGGCTTCGATCATCGGTTGCCCTATCCGGGAGACCGGGGCGTGCGCTTCGAATTGGCGGAGGGCAAGCACGACAGCCTGGCGGGGTTCGAGGAGGAGGTACCACGGGAGCAGCGGGAACGGGACGTCGGCGAGGGCCCGCGGACCTGGCGCCGGGAGATCGCCCGGCTACGTCGACGGCGGCTGGCCATGGTGGAGGCGTTGGCCGACGCTCCGCAGCTCATGGTCCCGGGACGCGCCGACGGCGAGCCGGTGCAGTGGGACCTTGAGGACGCCGTCATGCTGGCCGTTTCGACCGGGGGGCCGCTCTCGCTCGACTTGACGGCGGAGGACGGCTTTTCGGCGTGGCTGCCCATCTCCATGGCGGGGCTCGCCGAAAAAGCGCCGGAAGGGGCGGCCCTGTATATCGACGAGAAAGGGCCGCTCGTCCCGTACATCGATCTGCACACGGTCGATGTCCCCCTCCTGACCGCCGCGCGGGAGCACTTCCGTGGTGAACGCGGCCTCGGCTCGCTTCTGGAGCGGTTCCGCGACGCGGCGGTCTACCACGTGGCCGGGGCAGACCGCCGACGGCGCGTCTTCAGCTCCCGCCTGGCGTTGCTGACGGCAGAAGGGGACGTTCCCTGGACCACCGCGACCGGGCACGACCTGATGGACGCGCTGCCCGGCGGCCGTGTCGTCGTGCTGGATCCGGGGCGGTCCCACGCGGTGGAGCTGGGCGGTTAGGGCGCGGTGCGGAGGCGGGCGAGGGTGAGGGCGGTGTCGAGGGCGGCGACGGTGGCCTCCCAGCCCTTGTCCTCGTGGCTGTCGGGCAGGCCCGCGCGGTCGAGGGCCTGCGCCTCGTCGTCGCAGGTCAGGACGCCGTTGCCGACCGGGGTCGCCTCGTCGAGCGAGACCCGGGTGACGCCGGCGGTGACCGAGTCGCAGACGTAGTCGAAGTGCGCGGTGGCGCCGCGGATGACGGCGCCGAGGCACACGACCGCGTCGAGGTCGCGGGCGAGCTGCTGCGCGACGACCGGGAGCTCCAGCGCGCCCGCGACGCGGACGGTCACCGGGTCGTCGATCCCGCACGCCTTCGCGGCGTCGAGGGCGCGTTCGAGGAGCCGGTCGGTGATCCGCCCGTGCCAGCGGGTGCAGACGACGCCGAGGGTGAGGCCGGAGGCGTCGACGGTGCGGTCCTCCGGGCGTCCGGCCCCGCTCATGACAGTCCCCCGATCCGGTGCCCGAGGCGGTCGCGCTTGACCGTCAGGTAGCGGCGGTTGTGCTCGGTGACGACGGTGGGCATCTCCACCCTGCCGAGGACGCCGATGCCGAAGCCGTCCAGGCCGCTCAGCTTGGCCGGGTTGTTGGTGAGGACGCGGACGGAGCGCACCCCGAGGTCGCGCAGCATGTGCGCGGCGTTGGAGTACTCGCGCGCGTCGGCGGGGAGCCCGAGTTCGAGGTTGGCGTCGACGGTGTCGGAGCCGGTGTCCTGGAGGGCGTACGCGCGGAGCTTCGCGAGCAGGCCGATGCCGCGGCCCTCGTGGCCGCGCAGGTAGAGGATCACGCCGCGGCCCTCGGCGGCGATCCGCTCCATGGCCGCGTCGAGCTGGGTGCCGCAGTCGCAGCGCTCGGAGTGCAGGACGTCGCCGGTGAGGCACTCCGAGTGCGCCCGGACGAGGACGTCCTCGCCGTCGCCGAGGTCGCCGAGGACGAGCGCCACGTGCTCGCCGCCGTCGATCGCGCTGGAGAAGCCCACGGCGCGCCACATCCCGTAGCGGTTGGGCAGGCGGGTCTCCACGACGCGTTCCACCATCGGCTCGACGCGCTTGCGGTACGCGACGAGCTGCTCGATCGAGACCAGCTTGAGGCCGTGCTCCTTGGCGAACACCTGGAGCTCGGGCAGCCGGGCCATGGTGCCGTCCTCGTTGACGACCTCGGCGAGGACGCCGGAGGGGTGCAGGCCGGCGAGGCGGGCGAGGTCGACGGCGGCCTCGGTGTGGCCGCGGCGGCGCAGCACGCCGCCCTCGTGGTAGCGCAGGGGGAAGATGTGGCCGGGCCGGACGAGCTCGTACGGCTCGGTCGCCGAGTCGCAGAGCGTGCGGATCGTCGCCGCCCGGTCGGCCGCGGAGATCCCGGTGCTGACGCCGTCGCGGGCGTCCACGCTGACCGTGTACGCGGTGCGCATCCGCTCGGTGTTCTGCGCGGTCATCAGGGGGATGTGCAGCCGGTCGAGGTCGGCGCCCTCCATCGGGACGCAGATCACGCCGCTGGTGTAGCGGATCGTGAAGGTGAGGAGCTCGGGGGTCGCCTTCGCGGCGGCGAAGATGATGTCGCCCTCGTTCTCGCGGTCCTCGTCGTCGACCACGACGACGGGCCGCCCGGCCGCGATGTCGGCGACCGCCTCCTCGATGGGATCGAAGATCCCGCTGTCGTTCGCTTCCGCGTCGTTGCCACTCATGTGGTCACCGCCTTGCCGGATGGGGTTGGGACGTTGCGCGCCCGGGACTCCCGCAGCCAGCCGCGGAAGCCGAACATGACCATGACGAAGAAGGCGCCGTAGACGGCGCCGGAGACGTACAGCCCGGACTGGAACGCCAGGGGGACGCCGACCAGGTCGACCAGGACCCACAGGATCCAGAACTCGACCAGCGCGCGGCTCTGCGCGAACGTCGCGACCGCGCTGCCGACGAAGATGTAGGCGTTCGCCCAGGGGGACCAGGCGACCTTCAGCCATTCCAGGTGGACGAAGAGCTGCGCGACCACGACGGTGCCGGCGGCGAGGGCCAGAAGCAGGACCACGCGCTCGCGTGCGGTCGCGCGCCGCACGAGGAGGCCGTGCTCCGCGCGCCTGCCGCGCGACCACATGATCCAGCCGTACGCGGCGAGCACGCAGAACAGGATCTGCTTGAACGCGTTGCCCGGGACGTGGGCGTGCGCGGACGCGGCCAGCAGGAGCAGCGCGCCGACGAGCTGCACCGGCCACGTCCACAGGGTCTTGCGCATGGCGAGCCCCACGACGGCGAGCGACAGCGCGTTGCCGACGAGGTCGGTCCACAGCACGTGCTCGCCGAACAGCGAGAAGCCCGCCCCGAGCCAGCCCATCAGCTCGCCGCCGCGCCCGTGCGGTCGGCGATCAGGCGCTCGACGTACTTGGCGACGACGTCGACCTCCAGGTTGACCGGGTCGCCGGGCTTCTTGCGGCCGAGGGTGGTGAGGGCGAGGGTGGTCGGGATGAGCGCGACGGTGAACCGGTCGGCGCCGGCCTCCACGACCGTGAGGCTGATGCCGTCCACGGTGATGGAGCCCTTGTCGACCACGTAGCGGCTCAGGTGCGCGGGCAGGGACACCGTGACGACGTCCCACCGCTCGCCGGGGTCGCGGGCGAGGATCTCGCCGACGCCGTCGACGTGGCCCTGCACGAGGTGGCCGCCGAGGCGGTCCTGGAGCCGTACGGGGCGTTCGAGGTTGACCTTGGAGCCCGCCGCGAGGGAGCCGAGGCTCGACCTGTCGAGGGTCTCCTTGACGGCGTCGGCGGTGAACGACCCGTCCTCGACGTCCACGACCGTGAGGCAGACGCCGTTGACGGCGATCGACGCGCCGTGCGCGGCGTCCCCGCTGACGACCGGGCCGCGGATCCTGACCTTGACCGAGTCGCCGTCGGGCTCGATCGCCTCGATCTCGCCGAGCTCCTCGACGATGCCGGTGAACATCTCCCGGGCCTCCTTCGCTCGATGCGAACGGCTCCGGGGGACGTGCGGTCGTACAGAGCGCCCCCGACGCGCGGGGGCGCACAGCGCGCTGCCTCCCATCCGGACTTTCACCGTCGGTCCCGGAGTTCCACCGGGTCAACCGGCCGATGGCTTCGGCCGGGTCGCGGACTGTCACCGCCGGTTCGGAATTTCACCGACCCCGGAGCACGCGTTCACTGCTTGCCAACCAGTGTGCCATGCCGCGCATTCCCGGTCCCATGTGAGGATGCCCACGGCCGGATTTGGCCAACCAAGCGCTCGCTCGGGTTACCATGCCGCGCCCTGTCGTTCAATGTTCAACGATCTTGCGGGGCGGGTACGTCCGGATTCGTCCCCCCGCGCCGCGGGACGGCAGCTTCTCGGAGGCAGTCATGGACGTCGTCGCCCTCATCGCCCGCATCGTGTTCACCGCCATCTTCCTCGGCGCCGCGGTCGGCCACCTCACCGCCACCGAGGCCATGGCCGGCTACGCCGCCGGCAAGAAGCTGCCGCAGCCCGCCCTGGCCGTGCGGGCCTCCGGCGTCTACTGCGCGGTCGCCTCGGTCCTGCTGATCCTCGGCGTCTGGCCCGATCTGGCCGCGCTCGCGCTGGTGCCGTTCCTCCTCGTCACCGCGTTCGTCTTCCACGACTTCTGGCGGCAGGGCGGTCCGGAGGCGCGCCAGCAGGAGCAGCTCCAGTTCCTCAAGGACCTGTCCCTGGCCGGCGGCGCCCTGGCGCTGTTCGTCCTGTACGGCTCGGACGGCCACCCCGGCCTCAACCTGGTGGGCCCCCTGTTCGCCTGACCGGCCGCCCCCGCCCCGCGCCGCCGGAGCCCGTGGTGACCGCCATCCCCCGGCCCCGGCGGCGCGGCTAGTGTCGACGGGTGGCCTACCACCACGGCACTCTGCGCGCCGCCCTCATCCAAGCCGCCCTCGACCTGCTCGACGAGAACGGCCCCGACCGGCTGAGCGTCCGCGAGGCGGCGCGCCGGGCGGGCGTCTCCCCCGGCGCGCCGTTCCGCCACTTCGCCGACCGCGGGGCCCTGATGAACGCGGTGGCGGCGGTCGTGCTCGACGACTTCCGGCAGCACCAGCGCCGCACCCTCGCCGAGATCGCCGACCGGCCCGCCATGTGGGCGTTCGGCCTCGGCTTCGTCCGGTACGCCACGCGGCACCCGCACCGCTTCGAGCTGATCCGCGGAACGATCTACAGCGGCGCCCCGCCCGAGGAGCTGAGGCCGCACGTGGACGCGGTCGAGGAGCTGGCCGCCGCCGCGATCGCCACCGGGCAGGACGCCGGCGAGCTGCGCCCGGGTGACCCGGCCATCGTCCACCTGGCCGGCCACGCCCTGGTCTACGGGCTGTCGCAGATGATCGTGGACGGGTTCGTCCCGGCCGAGCGGGCCGAGGCGCTCGCGGCCCGGGTGCTGGACACGTTCGGGATGGGGGTCGCGGAGTTCAAGGGGGATTGACCGCGCCACCGTCCGCTGATGTAATCGCTGATTACATCAGCGGGAGGCGCCATGCGGTTCAGAGACCCCATCTCCGGAACGATCACGATCGACGTCGATCCAGACCGCGCGTACGGCGTGCTCTGCGATCCTCCGCGCATGGCCGAGTTCGCGGAGGAGACCGTTGCGGCCGACTGGCTCGGCGGGGCCACCCGGGCCGCCGTCGGCGCCCGCTTCCGCGGCGCCAACCGCCACGGCCGCCGCCTCTGGTACACCAGGTGCCGCGTCACCGACGCCGACCCGGACCGCCGCCGCTTCGCCTACGAGGTCGCGACCCCGTTCAAGGTGCCGATCTGCCGCTGGCAGTACGAGGTGGAGGACGCCCCGGACGGCGGCTGCGTCGTCACCGAGACGTGCTGGATCCGCGCGCCGGTGTGGTTCATCCCGTTCGCCATCCTGATCACCGGCGTCCTCGACCGCCCCGGCGCCAACAAGGCCCACATCGCCACGACCCTCGCCCGCCTGAAGGCCCACCTGGAGGCCGCCTGACCCGCCGCGCCCCGCGCGCACGCGCGGCGGGGCCGGGGCGGCGCGGGGGCGCGCCCTGGGCGGCGGGTCAGGTGGAGGAGCGGACGCGCAGTGCGCCGCGCTCGGCGCGGACGGCGGTGAGGTCGGGGACGACGAGGTCGGCGGCGGTGAGGGCGGACGCGGCGTGGCTCGTCGCCACGGCCAGCACCGTCGCCCCCGCCGCGTGCCCGGCCGCGATCCCGGCGGGCGCGTCCTCCACCACGACGCACGCGGCGGGGTCCACGCCGAGGCGGGACGCGGCGAGCAGGTAGCCGGACGGGTCGGGCTTGCCCTCGGTGACGTCCTCGGCGGTGACGACGACCTCGGGCAGCGGGATGCCCGCCGCGGCGGTGCGCGCCTGGAACTGGCCGCGGTCCATGGACGTCACGATCGCCCACGCGAGGCCGTCCATGGACAGCAGCAGGTCCTGGACGCCCGGCAGCGCGATGATCCCGCCGGTGTCGGCGGCCTCCAGCGCGTCGAGCTCCTCGGTGGCCTCGGCGACCCGTTCGGGGGCAGGAAGTCGGCGACGCGGTCGCTGGTGCGGCGGCCGTGCGCCCCGGCGAGGTACTCCTCGGGGTCGATGCCGTACCGCGGCGCCCACGCGCGGGCGGCCCGCTCCACGACCGGCGTCGAGTCGACGAGGGTGCCGTCGGTGTCGAACAGCACGGCGGCGCAGGGCAGCGCCGTCACCCCGCGGCCCGTTCGGCCTGGCCGCGGAGGCGGCGGACGGCCTCGGCCGGGTCGTCCGCGCCGTACACGGCGCTGCCCGCGACGAACACGTCGGCGCCCGCCTCGGCGCACCGCTCGATGGTCTCCGCGCTGACCCCGCCGTCCACCTGGAGCCAGACGGGGCGCTCGCCGATCAGCGCGCGGGCGCGGCGGACCTTCGGCAGCACGACGTCCAGGAAGCTCTGGCCCCCGAAGCCCGGCTCCACCGTCATCAGCAGCAGCATGTCGATCTCGCCGAGGAGGTCCTCGTACGGGTCGACGGGCGTGGCCGGGTTGATCCCGAGCCCGGCGCGGGCCCCGGCGGCGCGGATCGTGCGCAGCGTCCGGATCGGCGCCTTGCTGGCCTCGGCGTGGATCGTGACGCTGCCCGCGCCGGCCTCCGCGTACTGCGGCGCCCAGCGGTCGGGGTCCTCGATCATCAGATGGCAGTCCAGAGGCAGCGCGCTGTGCTTCAGCAGCGCCTGGACGACGGGCAGCCCGAGCGTCAGGTTGGGCACGAAGTGGTTGTCCATGACGTCGACGTGCACCCAGTCGGCGGCGTCGGCGATCAGCGCGACGTCGTCCGCGAGCCGGGCGAAGTCGGCGGACAGGATGCTGGGTGAGATCTGCGGAGAAGCCATGATGTGCCGAGTCTATTGCCGCAGCTCGACGCGTTCCTCACCCGGCCGGGTGAGCGCGCGGGTGGTCCGGCGGGCGAGCCGGAGCCGCACGAACGCCTCGGGCGCCCCCGCCGCCGTCCACAGCGCGAGCAGGGCCTGGACGGTGAACGCCTGGACGGGCCGGGTGCCGAGGAACAGCCCCGCCGTGTAGAGCGCGAACGCCCCGAGGGCGCCGACGGGCAGGCACGCGAGCCGCCGCCACAGGACGTCGGAGGGCCGGAACCAGCCGCGCCGGGCGAGGACCGACACCCCGGCGATGATGCCGAACAGCCCGCCGGAGGCCCCGGCGGCGTCGCCGAGCGTGACCGGCTGCGGCGTCCCGCCCGCGAGCGTGACCGCGCGCGCCCACGACGCGGGCCACGTCCACCCGGAGAGCGCGTCCACGGCCGCCCACGCGCCGCCGAGGAACGCGAGCGCGATCGCGAGCGCCATCGCGAGCTGCGCGGCGAGGGGCGCCCGCCGCCACGCCGGGACGACCACGGGCTCCAGCGCCACCGCCGCGACCAGCACGACCGCGCCGATCGCCCAGCCCGCCAGCACCTGCCCGGCCGAGTGGACGCCGAGGTACACGCGGGACGCCCCGATCAGCACGACCAGCGCCGCCGCGCCCGCCCACAAAACCCGCCGCCGCGTCAGCGTCGCGGCGAACCCCCACACGACCGCGGCGTTCTGCGCGTGGCCGGACGGCATCCCGAACGACTCGATCGGCTCCCGCCCGGTGACGGACGGGTCCGTCCAGTACGGCCGGGGCGCGTGGAACGCCAGCTTCAGCACCGTGTTGAGCGCGGCCCCGAGCACGAGCACGACCCCGAGCCTGGCCCCGGCGCGGGGGCTCACGCACCAGAACACGACCACCAGGAGCGGCAGGTAGAAGCCCGCGCTCCCGACGAACGACAGCGCGTGCATGAGGCCGGTGAGCACGGGGCACTCCACGGGTGAGCGTTTCCCAGCAGGACGTTCGAGGCTACTGAGCGGACATCCGGAGGACGTTCGCGCGACACGTAAAGGTTCCCCGGCGCGCGGGCGCGCCCCCTGCCGCGCGGTGTCCCGTGCGGGACGTCACGCCTTGCGGAGCAGCGCCAGGAACATCGCGTCGGTGCCGTGCCGGTGCGGCCAGAACTGCGCGTACGGGCCGTCGCCCACCCCGCTCAGCCCCGGCGCGACCGTCCTCAGCGCGGACGGCGCGTCGAGCCGTTCGACGCGGCCGCCGTCCCGGTCGCCGCCGCGCTCGCGGTCGTGCAGGACGTCGTCCACCACGACGCGCGTCTCGGCGAGGTGCGGCGAGCACGTGACGTACGCGACGACGCCGCCGGGACGGACCGCGTCGAGCGCCGACGCCAGCAGCGAGCGCTGGAGCGGACCGAGCTCCGCGACGGCCTGCGGGCCGCGCCGCCAGCGCGCCTCGGGGCGGCGGCGCAGCGCGCCGAGCCCCGTGCAGGGCACGTCGAGCAGGATCCGGTCGAACGATCCGGGCCGCCACGCCGGGGCGGTCCCGTCCGCGACGACCACGCCCGCGCGGCCGTCCACGGCGCGGCCGACGAGCCCGGCGCGGTGCGGCTGGACGTCGGCGGCGAGGAGCCGCGCGCCCCGTTCGGTCGCGACGGCCGACAGCAGCCCCGCCTTGCCGCCGGGGCCCGCGCACAGGTCGGCCCATCGCGCGTCGGCGCCGTCCAGGGGCGCGGCGGCGAGGGCGAGGGCGACGAGCTGGCTGGCCTCGTCCTGCACGGCGGCGCGTCCGTCGCGGACCGCGGCGACGGCCGCCGGGTCGCCGTCGGGCAGGACGGCGGCGTACGGCGAGTACGGCGCGGGTTCGGCGCCCGCCTCGTACAGCTCCTCCAGCGCGGCGCGGCCGGGACGGGCGACGAGGGTGACGCGGGGACGGGCGTTGTCGGCGGCGAGCAGGCCGGCGATCTCGTCCCGGTCGGGGCCGAGCGCGTCGCGCATCGCGGAGACGATCCACTTCGGGTGGCTGTGCGCGATCGACAGGCGGGTGGTCTCGTCGGCGTCGCCCGGCGCGACGATGGCGAGCCAGCCGTCCAGGTCGCGGGTGGTGACCTTGCGGAGCACCGCGTTGGCGAACTTGGCCTGCCCCGGCCCGCTGACCGAGCGGGCCAGCTCGACGGCGGTGCCGACGGCGGCGTGCGGCGGGATGCGGGTGGCGAGGATCTGGTGGGCGCCGAGCCGCAGCACGTCGAGCAGCGGCGCGTCGATCCGGCGCAGCTCGCGGTCGCTGCACAGCGCGAGCACCGCGTCGTACGTGCCGCGCCCGCGCAGCGTGCCGTAGGTGAGCTCGGTGGCGAGCGCCGCGTCGCGCCCGGTCAGGCCGCGGTCGCGGAGCCGGGACGGCAGCAGCAGGTTCGCGTACGCGTCGCGGGTCTCCACCGCCCGGATCACGTCGAACGCCGTGCGGCGGACGAGGTCCTGGGGTCGTCCGGTGTTGCGCGGCCCGCCGGGCCTGCGGTTGCGGTGGTCGCCGCGGCGTCTGGAGGTGGGCGGCATCAGTGCAGCGCGTCCTTACCGGTGAGGTCGAGGCCGCGGACCCAGTCGGCGGCGGCCATGCGGCGCTTGCCCTGCGGCTGGACCTCGCCCAGCGCGACGGGCTGGGAGGCGGTGCCGACGAGCACCTCGCCCTTCCCGGCCCGGATCTCCCCCGGTGACAGCTCTCCGGACGGCGGCTCGCCCTCGGCGAGGCGCACGGGGCCGAGCTTGACGCGGACGTCCCGGAACATCGTCCACGCGCCCGGCGCGGGCGTGCAGGCGCGGACCAGCCGGTCGACGTGCCGCGCCGGCGCCTGCCAGTCGACGCGCGCGTCGTCCGGCGTCAGCTTGGCGGCGTGCGACACGCCCTCCTGCGGCTGCGGGCGGGCCTCCAGCACGCCCTCCTCGATGCCGTTCATCGTGTCGACGAGCAGCGAGGCGCCCGCGACGGCGAGCCGCCCGAGCAGGTCGCCGGTGGTGTCGGTCGGGAGGATCGGCTCGGTCAGCACGCCGTAGACCGGGCCGGTGTCGAGGCCCTCCTCGATCTGGAACGTCGCGGCGCCCGTCACGTCGTCGCCGTGCAGGATCGCGCGCTGCACGGGCGCCGCGCCGCGCCAGGCGGGCAGCAGCGAGAAGTGCAGGTTGACCCAGCCGTGCGCGGGGATGTCGAGCGCCTCGCGGGGCAGCAGCGCCCCGTACGCGACGACGGGGCAGCAGTCGGGGGCGATCGCGCGGAGCCGGTCGAGGAACTCGGGGTCGCGGGCCTTGGCGGGCTTGAGGACCTCGACCCCGGCCTCGGCCGCGCGCTCGGCGACGGGGCTGGCGGCGAGCCTGCGGCCCCGCCCCGCGGGCGCGTCGGGCCGGGTGACGACGGCCGCGACCTCGTGCGAGGACGCCAGCAGCGCCTCCAGCGACGGGACGGACGTCTCGGGCGTGCCCGCGAAGACGAGCCTCATCTAAAGCGCCTTCCCGAACGTGCGGTGCGGCGACTCCTTGACCACGGGCGCGGGGTCGCCGAACCACTCGGCCTCGCGGATCGCCTTCATCGCGGCCTTGCGCTGCTCGGGGTCCATCCGGTCGATGAAGATGATGCCGTCCAGGTGGTCGGTCTCGTGCTGGACGCAGCGCGCGAGCAGGTGCGTGCCCTCCAGCGTGATCGGCTCGCCGTGCATGTTGAAGCCCTTGGCGACGGCCCGTACGGCGCGCGGCGTGGGGAACGCCAGGCCCGGCAGCGAGAGGCAGCCCTCGTCGTCGGTCTCCCGCTCGTCCGACAGGTCGAGGGTGGGGTTGACGACGTGGCCGAGCCGGTCGTCGACGTAGTAGGTGAACACCCGCAGGCCCACGCCGAGCTGCGGCGCGGCGAGCCCCGCCCCCGGCGCGTCGATCATCGTGTCGGTGAGGTCCTTGACGAGCTGCCGCAGTTCCTTGTCGAAGTCCTTGACGGGCTCGGCCGCGGTGCGCAGCACGGGGTCGCCGAAGAGGCGGATGGGCTTGACGGCCAACGAGGACTCCGTTCGTTCTCCTGATCGATCCCGCTCTGCCGGGCGGAACTGGCCTCCAGTTTACGGAGGTCCCGCGACCCGCCCGGCCCGCTGCGGCGGCGCGGGCGCCCGGCGGGCGTCCGGCGCGTGCCTCAGCCCGCGGGGCGCCCCGCCGCGCCCGCGGTCTGCGAGGCGCGCGAGCGGGCCTTGTAGGCGGCGGTGCGGGCGGCCTTGGCGACCGTACGGCGCGGATGGTGCTCGCCGAGCGCGTCCAGGACCTCGGCGACGGCGGGGTGGTCGGTGCGCCACATGCCGTCGACCATCGTGTCGAGGTCGGCGCCGGGCGGGCTGTCGGCGAGGGCGGCGGCGACCGCGTCGGCCGGGTCGGCGCTCTCCAGCATCCCGGCGACGGTGTCGACGAACACCCACAGGTACTCGTCGCGGGACAGCCCGCGGGCCGGCTCCCCCGCCGCGTTCAGCCACAGCACCGCGTACGGGGAGACGAGCGGGTGGTCCTGCGCGGCGCGGACCACGGGGGCGGCCTCCACGCCGATCCGGTGCAGGACGGCCGCGGCGAGGTTGCGGGCGCCCGCGCCGCCGGTGCGCATGACGTCGAGCAGGTCGGCGGCGGCGTCCTTCGCCTCGCGGGCGGCGAGCCAGCCGTCGATCTCGACGTCGGCGGTGTCGGGGCGGTGCCAGGCCAGGCCCTCGACCAGCGCCGTCGCCGGGGCCTCGGCGAGCTCGCCGACGACCGGCGCGGTGAACCCGTCGGCGAGCAGCAGCTCCCGGACGGCCCACACGCCGAGCGGGGTGAGCGCCGTGCCGGAACCGGCGTCCTCGACGACGCCCCACCGCGCGAGGTCGTCCAGCTCCAGGTCGAGGGCGTCCGCGACCGCGGTGGCGAGCGCGGTGCCGTCGGTGACCTCGTACGCCTCGGTGACGTGGTCGAGCAGGGTGGAGCGCAGCGCCGCGGCGGGCGTCGGCTCCTCCTGCTCGTACAGGTGGATGAGGACGCCGGTCAGCTCGTTCTGGACGAGCTCGATCGCGTCCAGGCCGTCCTGCGGGTCGTGCTCGGGGACGGCGGCGGCGTCGAACAGCCGGAGCCACCCGGCCAGCAGCTCCGCGTCGTGCTCGGGGTCCGCGGACTCCAGGACGGGCAGGGCGGGGCCGGGCGCGGCGGAGCCGCCCTCGGCGGCGATCACGCCGGCCTCGACGGCGGCCCACCAGAGCCGGTCGAGCTCGGGCAGGTCGGTCTGGTCCTCGACCTTCGCCGAACGGCGCGGGACGGGCAGGTCGAGCGCCGCGACGGCGGCCTCGGCGTCGGCGCCGGTCAGCTCGTCGTGCTCGTTCAGCGCACGCTCGCCCGTCCAGGCGGCGAGGGCGAGAACGTCGCGGGACAGCCCGGACGCCCGCGCCGCAGCGGCCAGCTCCGCCTCCGAGGCGAGGACCACGGGCGGGACGACCAGTTCCTCGGCGCGCCGCAGGTACTCCTCGGTGCGGGCGTAGCGCTCGTCCTCGGGCAGCGCCTCGAAATCGCGCACCCACTGCTCGGCCGCCTCCAGATCGTCGGCGGCGACGCCGTCGGCGAGCATCAGGCCGCCGACGACGTCGGCGGCGATCCGCCGCTCGCTGCTGTCGGCCGCGCCGACCACCTCGGCGAACGCGGGCGCGAGCCCGTCCAGCGCGGCGGCGAGCTCGGCGGCCCGCTCGCCGGTGACCGCTCCGGCGTCGCCGAGGAACGCGATCAGGTCGCCGACCGTCCCGAGGATGTCGGGGACCTCGTCCTCCCCGGCGACGACCGTCTCCGGGAACACGTCCAGCAGCAGCGTCTTGAGGGAGTCGGGAGTCAGCTCGTCCGGGCCGGCGAGGGCCATGTCCTCGCGGACGAGCTCCAGCAGGAGCAGCACGCCCGCCTCGTCCACGGGGCCGCCGCCGGGCGCGCCCGCGGCGCCGTCCCCGGCCCCGGCACGTCCGTCCGCCCAGCGCCGCAGGTCGTCCGCGATGGTCTCTGCCCAGTTGTCGGCCACGCGAGAACACTAGTGCTCAGATCAGTTCCAGGGGGTCGATCTGGACGCGTACGACGTCGGCGGCCTTGCGGGCGCTGCGGACACCCTGCGCCTCCTTCAGGGCGCGCGCGAGCTGGGCCCCCTGCGCGCGCGGTACGCGCACCAGCGCCCGCTCCCGCTCCGGGGCCTCCGCGTCCGTCCCGCCCGTTCCCCCGGGCCCGGCGGCCCCGGACGGGGCGGCGGGCGCGGCGATCGGAACGGGCCCGAGGATCTCGGCCTCCTCCGGGAGCCGGGCGTCGGCGAGCAGGTCGCGGATCGCGGCGGGCGTACCGGTGAGGGAGGCCATGCGGGCGGCGGGCGGGAAGCCGACCTCCCTGCGCTCGGCCAGCTCCCGTTCGGCGTACGTGATCGGGTCCCAGCGGATCAGCGCCTGGACGGGCGGCAGCGACCCGTCCGCGGCGACCACGACCGGGCCCGACGGCCGGACGAGCGCCGCGGCGTTCATCCAGCGCCGCAGCGTCTCCTCGCCCGCCCGCAGGTCGGCGCGGCCGAGCAGCACCCAGCCGTCCAGCAGCAGCGCCGCCGCGTAGCCGCCCTCGGCCGGGGGCTCCGCGCCGGGCGTCGCGACGACGAGGGCGCGCTCGGCGCCGAGCCGTTCGAGCACGGCGTCGCGCCCGGACGTCCGCACCGGGACGCCGGGGAACGCGCGGCCCAGCTCCTCGGCCGTCCGCTTCGCGCCGACCACGACCGCGCGCACCTGGAAGTGGCCGCACTCGGGGCAGTGCCAGTCGCCCGCGATCCGGCCGCACCACCGGCAGAACGGCGCGGCGTGCGACGAGGTCAGCGCCAGCGGCCCCTGGCACGCGCCGCACCGCGCCGGGCTCCGGCACCGCCCGCACGCGAGGCCCGGGACGTACCCGCGGCGCGGCACCTGCACGAGGACGGGCCCGTCCTTCAGCGCCTGCCGCGCCGTCTCGAACGCCAGGTGCGTCAGCCGGGCCGTGCGGGCGGCGGAGTCGCGCGACACCTCGGCGTCGTCGCCGACCGGCCGCACGCGCGGCATGGCCGCGCGGATCCGGGTCCGGTCGGCGACGAGCGCGTGCGCCCAGCCGGTCTCGACGAGCTGCGTCGCGTCGGTCGTCCGCGTGAACCCGCCGATCAGCGCCCCCGCGCCCGCGCGGTGCGCGCGCAGGGCCAGCACCTCGCGCGGGTGGGGGTACGGGGCGTGCGGCTCGGCGTGCACGTCGTCGCCGTCGTCCCACAGCACCACCAGGCCGAGGTCCGCGACCGGCGCGAACATCGCCGCGCGCGTCCCGACGACGGCCCGCGCCGTGCCGCGCCGGATCGCGAGCCAGCGCCGGTAGCGGACGGTCGGTCCCTGCGCCGCGGTGAGGGTGACGTGCCGCCCGTCGCCCAGCTCGTCCTTCAGCGCCGCGTCCACGCGGGCCACGTCGCGGCCGTCCGCCATGACGACGAGCGCGCCGCGCCCGCCGTCCAGCGTGGCCGCCACCGCGCGCGCGATGGCGGTCGTCCAGTCGGGGCCGGGAAGCGCCGTCCACACCGCGCGCGGGGCGCGTCCCTCACGGAGCGCGCCGAGGAACGAGGGTCCCGCCGGGTAGTGCGCCCACGGCCCCGGACTCTCCCCCGCCGGGCTCTCCTCGGGCGGCTCCGGTGGCGGCTCGGCCTCGACGCGCGCGTGGCGCGGCGGGATGGCCAGGCGGAGCACGTCGGCGAACGTCCCCGCGTAGCGGTCGGCGACCTCGCGGGCGAGGGCCGCGACGTCGGGCGCGAGAACGGGTTCGGGCGACGTCACCCGTTCGATGTACGACAGGCGGCCCTCGTGGTCGCTCTCCGGGACCCGTTCGAGCAGCAGGCCGTCCACGAGCTGACCTGCGAAGCGGACGCGGACCCGGCAGCCGGGCACCGCCTTGGCGTCCAGCTCCGTCGGCACCAGGTAGTCGAACGGGCGGTCGAGGTGCGGCAGGGACATGTCGACGGCGACGCGTGCGACGGGAAGCTCCGCGGCGGGCTCCCTCGTGCCTTTCCTCCGGCCCGATTTCCTGGCGCTCGGCTTCTTGGCCTGATTTTTACCCTGCGGTTTGTCCGAAACCTCGCCGGCGCCCCCCGGCGCCTCCCCGCCCGTCCCGCCTGCGGGGCCCCGGGGGAGATCGTCCAGCCCCGGGATCAGCTCCGCTCCCCCGCCCTCGTTCGCCACGTTCCCCGTCCTACCAGATCAGCGCGGTACGCCAGACCCGCACGCTAGGGTGTGATCCGGTTTGAAACACGGGGGCCGTTCCTGGGCCATAGCGCGATGCATCCAGCGCCCCCGCCATCCCTACAGCTCGCGCAGTCACCGTGACCACTGCACAGACTCCGGCACGCACGGACGCACCGATCCGGCCCGACCCGGACCGGACCCGGGCGTCACTCCGACGCGCCCGCTGGACCCGCTACCGGCACTGGGCGCATCCGCTGCACCCCATCATGGCGGCCACGCTCCTCGCGGCGGCGCTCCACCTGATCTGGGGCTTCTTCCTGTCCAACGAGGGCGGCGACCTCGCCGCGCAGACGGCCTGGACCAACTTCGCCGGCGAGCACCCCGGATCCGCCTACAGCATGGCGTGGTACGGCGGGATGCACCCCGCGTCCTACAGCGTCCTGTCGCCCTACCTGATGGCGTGGGCGGGCATCCGCACCACCGCCGTCGTGACGGGCACCCTGTCGGCGGCCGTCGCCGGATACCTGCTGACCCGCTTCCGGGTCCCCGCCGCGCTGCCCGCCGCGCTGTGGGCCGCGTTCGCCCTGTCGTGCAACTCCGCGTCCGGCCGCGTCACGTTCAGCCTCGGGCTGCTGTTCGCGCTCCTGGCGACCGTGGTGGCGTTCACCGCCCGGGGCACGCCCGCGCTGCGCGCCGCGGCGATGGTCGGGCTCGGGCTGCTCGCCACGCTCGCCAGCCCGGTCGCGGGCCTGTTCATCATGGTGCTCGCCGCCGCGCTGTTCCTGACCGGCCGCCGCCGCGCCGGCGTGGCGCTCGCCGTCGGCCCGCCCATCGTCGTGGGGACGACGACGCTGCTGTTCCCGTTCACCGGCGTGCAGCCGATCTCGCTCACCGCGATCGTGCTGCCCGCGATCACCAGCGTCATCGCGGTGCTGCTGTGCGCGCCGAAGCAGTGGGTGCTGATCCGCGTCGCCGCGGGCGTGTACCTGGCCGGGATCCTGCTGACCTGGCTGATCCCGTCCCCCGTCGGCAGCAACGTCGAACGGCTCGCGCTGCTGTTCGGCGGCATGATGCTGCTCGTCGCCGTCGCCCGCGCGCCCGGCCGCCTCCGGATCGGCGTGCTGTCGCTGGCGTTCATCGTCACCGCCGTCTGGCAGGTGGTGAAGCCGGTCGACGACCTCATCCACACCGAGCCCGCCGCCGAGGCCGCCGGGCACGCCCGCGGCCTCATCGCCGAGATGAAGGCGCAGGGCGCCGACAAGGGCCGCGTCGAGGTCGTCCCGCTGCGGTCGCACTGGGAGTCGTCCGGCCTCACCCGCGACTTCATCCTGGCGCGCGGCTGGAACCGGCAGGTCGACGCCGAACGGCACGAGATCTTCTACAAGGAGGGCGCGCTCACGCCCGCCTCCTACCGCGACTGGCTGCACAAGTGGGCCGTCCAGTACGTGGTGCTGCCCGAGCAGGAGACCGACTGGTCCGCCGGCGGCGAGGCCGACATCGTCCAGGGCGGCCAGCCGTGGCTGAAGCAGATCTGGCAGGACAGGTACTGGCGCCTCTACCGCGTCGCCGACCCGACCCCCCTCGTGGACAGCTCCGCCACCGTCGCGCGCATCGACTCCGACGAGCTGGTCGTCGACACGCGCGCGCGTGGGTCGGTCCTGCTCCGCATCGCCTACTCGCCCTGGCTGAGCGTCCGCGACGCGCGGGGCGAGCGGCAGGGCTGCCTGGCCGCCGAGGGCGACTTCGTCCGCATGAACGTCCCCGGGCCGGGCCGCTACCACATCGGCGCGCGCTACGGCCTGCCGCGCGGCACCCCCTGCGAAGGCTGAGCCGCCCCCGCGCCTCCGAACCGCCCGTGCGACGGCGTAGGCGCGGCTGAGAGGGACTCAGAGAGCCGAGGAACACCGAAGGGCCCCGGGACATCGTCCCGGGGCCCTTCTTCGCGTACACGCGCCCTACAGGCCGCCCGCGGCGGCCGGGCGCCCGGTCACAGGCCGGCGGCGGACGCCAGCGCGGAGGCGCGGTCGGTCGACTCCCAGGAGAAGTCGGGCTCCGGACGGCCGAAGTGGCCGTACGCGGCGGTCTGGGAGTAGATCGGGCGCAGCAGGTCGAGGTCGCGGACGATCGCGGCGGGCCGCAGGTCGAACACCTCGGACACGGCCTTCTCGATCTTGACCGGGTCGGCCTTCTCGGTGCCGAACGTCTCGACGAACACCCCGACCGGGTGCGCCTTGCCGATCGCGTACGCGACCTGCACCTCGGCGCGGTCGGCGAGCCCGGCGGCGACGATGTTCTTGGCGACCCAGCGCATCGCGTAGGCGGCGGACCGGTCGACCTTGGACGGGTCCTTGCCGGAGAACGCGCCGCCGCCGTGCCGGGCCATCCCGCCGTAGGTGTCGACGATGATCTTGCGGCCGGTGAGGCCGGCGTCGCCCATCGGGCCGCCGATCTCGAAGCGGCCGGTCGGGTTGACCAGCAGCCGGTAGCCGGTGGTGTCGAGGTCGAAGTCGGCCAGCACCGGGTCGACCACGTGCTCCTTGACGTCCGGCGTCAGCAGCTCCTTCAGGTCGATGTCCGGCGCGTGCTGGCTGGACACCACGACGGTGTCGAGGCGGACGCCGCGGTCGCCGTCGTACTCGATGGTGACCTGGGTCTTGCCGTCGGGCCGCAGGTAGGGCACCACGCCGCCCTTGCGGACCGCCGACAGCCGGTGCGCGAGCCGGTGCGCGAGCGTGATCGGCAGCGGCATCAGCTCGGGGGTCTCGTTGGTGGCGTACCCGAACATCAGGCCCTGGTCGCCCGCGCCCTGGCGGTCGAGGTCGTCCCCGGACACGCCGGAGCCGTCGCCCTCGCGGGTCTCGTAGGCGTCGTCCACGCCCTGGGCGATGTCGGGCGACTGGGCGCCGATCGAGACCGACACCCCGCAGGAGTGGCCGTCGAAGCCCTTCTTGGACGAGTCGTAGCCGATCTCGAGGATCTTCTCCCGGATCACGCCCGGGATGTCCACGTAGGTCTCGGTGGTGACCTCACCGGCCACATGCACCTGACCGGTGGTGATCATCGTCTCGACGGCGACCCGGCTCTTCGGGTCGTCCTTGAGCATCGAGTCGAGGATCGCATCGCTGATCTGGTCCGCGATCTTGTCGGGGTGTCCCTCGGTCACGGACTCGGAGGTGAACAGGCGGCGAGACACGTACGTGAACTCCTTGCAGCGGCTGCTGACTGACGTCGCAGAACGGACTGGTTTGTCGGCTTTATCGGCTGTCGGCGGGGGCCGCCGCCCCCGGACGGTGTGTCCTCACGGTTATCCGCCGAAGTCTAACGGGATCGGCCTTAACTCCAGCTATAGCCGCGAGCGAGAACGGGTATAGAGGCTCGTCAATCGGGGGGCCGGGGGTCCAGCCGCGCCACCACGAGGTCCCAGACGACCTCGGCCAGCGCCTCCTTCGCCCCGCGCGGCACGTCGGTGCTCGAACCGTCCGCCCCGAGCACGACGGCCGCGTTGTCGGGCCGCCCGAACGTGAGGTCCTCGCCCACCTGGTTGACCACGAGCAGGTCGCAGCCCTTGCGGGCGAGCTTGGCGCGCCCGTTCTCCAGGACGTCGTCGGTCTCGGCCGCGAAGCCCACGACGACCTGCCCGGCCTGGCGGCGCTCGCCGAGCTCGGCGAGGATGTCGGGGTTCTTGGCCAGGCGGATCGGCTCGGGCTCCGCGCCCGGCGTCTTCTTGATCTTGGAGCCCTGGTAGCCGGCGGGCCGGAAGTCGGCGACGGCCGCGGCCATCACCACGGCGTCCGCCGCGCCCGCGACCTCCAGGACGGCCTTGCGCATCTCCTCGGCGGACCCCACGGCCACGACCTCGGCGCCCGCCGGGTCGGGCAGCGCCACGTTGGCGGAGACCAACGTCACACGCGCGCCCCGTGCGACCGCCGTACGGGCCAGGGCGTAACCCTGCATTCCGGACGACCGGTTGCCGATGAAGCGGACCGGGTCGATCGGCTCGCGCGTGCCGCCCGCCGAGACGACGACGTGCCGCCCCGCCAAGTCGTCCCACCGGAGCCCGCGCTCGGCGGCCGTGCCCTCCGCGCCGTCGGCGCCGTCCGCGCCGTCCGGCGCCGCGGTGCGGGCGAGGACGCGGCGGGCCACCTCGAAGAGCTCGGCGGGGTCGGGGAGCCGGCCGGGGCCGGTGTCCTTGCCGGTGAGCCGCCCGGAGGCGGGCTCGACCACGAGGGCGCCCCGGGACCGCAGCGTCGCCACGTTGGCCCGGGTCGCCGCGTGCTCCCACATCTCGGTGTGCATCGCCGGGGCGAACACGACCGGGCAGCGCGCGGTCAGCAGCGTGTTGGTCAGCAGGTCGTCGGCGAGGCCCTGCGCCGCGCGGGCCAGCAGGTCGGCCGTGGCGGGGGCGACCATGACCAGGTCGGCGCCCTGGCCGAGCCGTACGTGCGGGACCTCGGCGACGCCCTCCCACACCTCGGCGGAGACGGGGTTGCCGGACAGGGCCGCCCAGGTGGGCTCGCCGACGAAGCGCAGCGCGTCGGCGGTCGGGACGACGCGCACGTCGTGGCCCGACTCGGTGAGCCGGCGCAGCAGCTCGCACACCTTGTACGCGGCGATGCCTGCGCCGACGCCGAGGACGACGCGCGGCTTGCGGGAGGTCATGCGGGTCACTTTCCCACGGGGGGCGGCCGCGCGCGGCGGCGGGGCCGTCCGGCCGGTGGTCTCAGCCCTCGATGGGCTCGGCGTTGAGGAGGCCCTCGCGCGTCTCGCGGAGCGCGATCGACAGCGGCTTCTCCTGGACCTGCGTCTCGACGAGCGGGCCGACGTACTCCAGCAGGCCCTCGCCGAGCTGGGCGTAGTAGGCGTTGATCTGGCGGGCGCGCTTGGCCGCGATGCTCACGAGGCCGTACTTGGTGTCGACGACCTCGAGCAGCTCGTCGATCGACGGGTTGGTGATGCCTTCACTGCTGGCTGCCACTCGGTGGCCTTCCACTCGGCGTTCTGGGCTAACGGACAGCCATCAAGGCTAGCAGCTCGCGGCACACGTCCCGGACGGACGTGTTGACCAGCGTGATGTCGAACTCCTTCTCGGCGGCGAGCTCGACGCGGGCCGCGTCGAGGCGGCGCTCGATCACCTCGGGGGCTCGGTGCCGCGGCCGGTCAGCCGGCGGACCAGCTCCTCCCAGGAGGGCGGGGCGAGGAACACCAGCCGGGCGTCCGGCATCGAGCGCCGGACCTGCCGCGCCCCCTGGAGGTCGATCTCCAGCAGGACGGGCTCGCCGCGGGCGAGGCGTTCCTCGACGGGCCGGCGCGGGGTTCCGTAGCGGTTGCCCGCGAACTCGGCCCATTCGAGGAGCTCCCCTTCGGCGACGAGCCGGTCGAAACCGGCGTCGTCGACGAAGAAGTACTGCACACCATGGTTCTCACCCGGTCGGGGGGACCGGGTGGTCACCGAGACCGACAGCCACACCTCGGGGTGCGCACGCCGGATCTCGGCGACGACCGTGCTCTTGCCGACGCCGGACGGCCCGGAGAGGACCGTCAGCCGCCGGACGAGCGGGCCATGCGTGGTGGAGTCCCCGGCGCAGTCATGGGTGCGCCGGGGTTGGACGGGATGGAGCCGGCCTCGGGGAGCCCCGGTCCGGCCGCGACGTCGCCGTCGCGCCCGCCCGTGAGTCGCGCGTCAGCGGTTCGCACTTCCGCCGAACTCACGCTCCAGGGAGGCGCGCTGGTTGGCGCCGAGGCCCCGCACGCGGCGGGACTCGGCGATACCGAGGCGCTCCATGATCTGCTTCGCACGAACCTTGCCCACACCGGGCAGGGATTCAAGGAGGGCCGACACCTTCATCTTGCCGATGACGTCGTCGGACTGGCCCTCCTTGAGGACCTCGGCCAGCGAGGTTCCCCCGTGCTTGAGCCGGTTCTTAACCTCGGCCCGCTCCTTGCGGGCCTTGGCAGCCTTCTCCAGGGCTGCGGCGCGCTGTTCGGGGTTAGGGGCGGAAGAGCCACGCCGGGTCACCTCAGGTTTCCACTCGACGGAGTCGGACGGGTTGGGAAACTAGCGAGTTCACGCCCCATAAGGCAACGTGAAGTGCCGTTTAGCCCGCCACAAAATCACGAAAATCACTCCTTGAAGTGTCCTGAATACAGAGTGTACCCAACTCGGAGGGCTGTCCGGCCGATCCCCCGCCTTGCTGGGACTTTCGCATGATCGTGAAAATCCCCCTCGGAAGCCCCGTTTGTGTCACTCGCCACCTGTTTGGCATGGCGCTCCGGTGCCATCCCGAGCCGTCCGGCCATGATCCCGCAACCCTCTCCAGGGCCCGCACCGGCCCCCGGCCGGGCGGTGGGCGGCGCGGGAGTGATCCCGATCACATCACCGGGAGAGGACGTGACGCTGATCACGTGGGCGCCGATCGGCACGCGCGCGAGTGCCGGCGCTGCGATCCTCGACACACTTCGCGCCGGGTTCCGGCGGCGTTGTTTGGACCGCTCCCATAACAGCCAAACGCCGCAATTCAACGAAAACGGTCAGAACGCTCAAGGGGTCTCGGCGGCGGTGCGGCGCAGCGCGGCGGCGATGCCCGCCGCGGCGGCGCCGGGGTCCGGCGCGCCCGTGATCGGCCGTCCGATCACCAGGAGGTCGGCTCCGGCGGCGAGGGCGTCCTCCGGGGTGGCCACGCGCGCCTGGTCCTGGGTGTCGGCCCCGGCGGGCCGGACGCCCGGGTGATGAGCGTGATGTCCTCGCCCACCTCCGCGCGGACCGCAGCGGCCTCCTGCGGGGAGCAGACGAGCGCCTGCGCACCCGCCCCGACCGCGAGCGCCGCGAGCCGCCGTACGGCGTCTGAGGCGGGTCCGGCGAGGCCGACGCCGGCGAGATCGCCCTCGCCGAGCGAGGTCAGCACGGTCACCGCCGCGATCCGGGCGGCCGGCGCGGCCTCGACGGCGGCGCGGATCATCGCGGGCCGCCCGCCGCGTGGACGGTCAGGTAGGCGGGCTTCAGCCGGGCGACGGCGCGCGCCGCCCCCGCGACGGTGGCGGGGATGTCGTGCAGCTTCAGGTCCAGGAACACCTGGACGCGGCTCGCCCCGCGCACGCTCGCGACGACGTCCGGGCCGTACCGCAGGTAGAGCTCCAGGCCCACCTTCACGGTGCTGACGTGCGGCGTGACCAGGCTGGCCCAGCGCGCGGCGGTCTCCAGATCGGGCGCGTCGAGGGCGACGGCGATGGGGGCGGGGGTGCGGTCACGGCAGCCTCTCCTTCACTTCTCCGGCCTCGCTCGGTTCGGGGGCCGGCGGCTCCGGGCGCACCTGGGGCGGGACGTACCCGGCGGGTTTGTGGGCGAGCCCGACCGCGTCGGCGAGGT
Source organism: Actinomadura sp. J1-007 (assembly GCF_009793335.1). Taxonomy (GTDB): domain Bacteria; phylum Actinomycetota; class Actinomycetes; order Streptosporangiales; family Streptosporangiaceae; genus Spirillospora; species Spirillospora yumaensis. The sequence goes on from NZ_WING01000001.1 coordinate 322,367, forward strand.
CGGCGACGCGGCGGGCGGCGAGGGCCTCCTCCAGCTCGCGCAGCACGCGGGCCGGGGCGGACGGGTCGTGGAACAGGGCGGTGCCGACCGCGACGGCGGACGCCCCCGCGAGGACGAACTCCAGCGCGTCCAGGCCGGAGGCGACCCCGCCGACGCCGATGATCGGCGTGCCGGGCAGGGCCGCGTGCACCTGGTAGACGCAGCGGACCGCGACCGGGCGGACGGCGGGCCCCGACAGGCCCCCGACACGCCGGTGAGGGCGGGCCTGAGGGTCTCGGGGTCGATCGCCATGCCCTCCAGCGTGTTGATCAGCGTGAGGCCGTCCGCGCCCGCGTCCACGCAGGCGAGGGCGATGGTGACGATGTCGGTGACGTCGGGGGCGAGCTTGGCGAGGACGGGCAGGCCCGGCCTGGAGTGCGTCCGCACGGCCCGGACGACGGACGCGGCGGCCCCGGGGTGCCGGCCGAACATCAGGCCCCGGTCCGCGACGTTGGGGCACGCCACGTTCACCTCGATCGCGGCGACGCCGGGGACGCCGCGCAGGCGGCGGGCGATGTCGGCGTACTCCTCGACGCTGTTGCCCGCGACCGACACGATGATCGGGACGTCCTGCTCCAGCAGCCAGGGCAGCTCGTGTTCGAGGAACGTCTCGATGCCCGGCCCGGGCAGGCCCATGGCCGTGAGCAGCCCGCTCGGGGTCTCGGCGACGCGGGGCGTCGGGCGGCCCGCGCGGGCCTGCGCCATCACCGAGGTGGTGACGAACGCGCCCAGCCGCGACAGGTCGAAGAACGGGGCGAGCTCGCGTCCCGTTCCGCCGCAGCCGGAGGCGGTCATGACGGGGTTGGCCAGCTCCAGCGTGCCGATGCGGGTCGCGACCCGTCCGCTCGTGCTCACTTGCCGGCCCCTTCCTGGACGTTGAGGACGCGCGGGGCGCCGAGGGCGTCGAACGGGATCGTTCCGAGGTCGCCCCAGCGGACGCGGTCGCCGCGCAGCACCGGTCCGTCGGCGCAGGCCCGGACCATGCGGGTCACGCCGTCCTCGCCGTGCAGGGGCAGCATGCAGGTCATGCAGACGCCGATGCCGCAGGCGCCGGTCCGCTGGAGGAACTCCTCGACCGACACCTGCGACGGGAGCCCGAACTCGCCCGCGACCTGCGTGACCGAGCGCAGCAGCGCGGTCGGCCCGCAGCCGTAGACGACGTCGGCGCCGGTCTCGCGGATCACGCGGGGCAGGACGTCGCGGACGGCGCCCTTCTCCCCCGCCGAGCCGTCCTCGGTGGTGATGGTGGCGCTGTCGCCGATCCGCTGCGCCATCCGCGACCCGAACACCTGCCGGGCGTTCGGGCCGCCGAGGACGAAGTGCACCTGGCAGCCGCGGCGCAGCAGCGTGTCGGCGAGCGCGAACAGCGCCGCGCCGCCGGGGCCGCCGCCGACGAGCAGGCAGGTGACGGGGTCGCGCGGGAGGCGGAACGGGCGGCCGAGCGGGCCGACGAGGTCGACCTGGTCGCGGGAGCGGAGCCCGGCGAGCCAGGCGGTGCCGGGCTCGGTGTCGGCGAACACCAGCTCGACGGTGCCGCCGTAGTCGGACTTGACCTCGTACACCCCGAAGCAGCGGCGGACCAGCCGTCCCGAGTGCGCGCCGCCGACGGCGAGCGCCACGAACTGGCCGGGCCGGAACCGCTCGGCGATCGCGGCGGCCACCAGCGTTATCGCGTGGTAGTCCTGCACCTGGCGGACCGTCAGGACCGTCGCCGACGTCTGCACCGGTGTGTCGGACACCCGTTTCCCTCTTCCTCGTCGTGTGCCGGGCGCGGGCCGGCCGGGGCGGTGGCCCGCCCGGCGGCCCGCGCCCGGCCCTGTCAGCCGGGCGTCACCTCGGCGCTCCCCGCGCCGGCCGCGGTGGCCGCCGCGCCCGCGGGCGGGTGCTCCGCCGCGGCCCCTTCCGCGTGGGCGCCCGACAGCCGCTCGGCGTGCTCCTGAAGGGAGCGGACGCCGACCAGGCCGCCGGCGACGGCCTCGATGCCCTGCACGGCGGCGGCGAGGCCCTGCACGGTCGTCACGCAGGGACGCCGCGCAGGACGGCCGCGGTGCGGATCTCGTAACCGTCGAGCCGTGGCCCCGACTGGCCGGGGCTACCGAAGGGAGTATTGACGATGAGGTCCACCTCGCCGTCGAGGACGCGCCGCACGATGGTGGGCTCGCCCGCGGAGCCGGGGCCCTCGCTGTGCTTGCGCACGATCTTGGCACGCACGCCGTTGCGGCGCAGGACCTCCGCGGTCCCTTCCGTGGCAAGAATCTCAAAGCCCAGGTCAGCGAGGCGCTTGACGGGGAAGATCATGTGCCGCTTGTCCCGGTTGGCGACCGAGACGAACACCCGGCCCTTGGTGGGCAGCGAGCCGCCGTACGCGGCCTGCTGCGACTTGGCGTACGCGGTGCCGAACACCTCGTCGATGCCCATGACCTCGCCGGTCGAGCGCATCTCGGGGCCGAGGATCGTGTCGACGCCCTGCCCCTGCGCGTTGCGGAACCGGTCGAACGGCAGGACGGCCTCCTTGACGGCGATCGGCGCGTCCAGCGGCAGCGACCCGCCGTCGCCCGCCTCGGGCAGCAGCCCCTCGGCGCGCAGCCCGGCGATCGTCTCGCCCATCATCACGCGGGCGGCGGCCTTGGCGAGCGGCACGGCGGTCGCCTTGGACACGAACGGCACCGTGCGGGACGCGCGCGGGTTGGCCTCCAGGACGTACAGCACGCCCGCCGACAGCGCGTACTGGACGTTCATGAGGCCGCGCACGCCGATGCCGCGGGCGAGCGCCTCGGTCGACTCGCGGATGCGGCGCACGTCCTCGTGCCCGAGGGTGATCGGCGGCAGCGCGCACGCCGAGTCGCCGGAGTGGATGCCGGCCTCCTCGATGTGCTCCATGACGCCGCCGAGGTAGAGCTCCTCGCCGTCGAACAGGGCGTCCACGTCGATCTCGATGGCCTCGTCGAGGAACCGGTCGACCAGCACCGGGTGCTCCGGGCTCGCCTCGGTCGCCCGCGCCATGTACGACTCCAGCGTGGCGTCGTCGTAGACGATCTCCATGCCGCGCCCGCCGAGCACGTACGACGGCCGGACGAGCACCGGGTAGCCGATCTCCGCCGCGATCTCCAGCGCCTCCTCGTACGAGGTGGCCGTGCCGTGCTTCGGCGCGAGCAGCCCGGCGCGGTGCAGGACGCGGCCGAACGCGCCGCGCTCCTCGGCGAGGTGGATGCTCTCGGGCGAGGTGCCGACGATGGGCACGCCGGCGTCCTTGAGCTTCTGCGCGAGGCCGAGCGGCGTCTGCCCGCCGAGCTGGACGATCACGCCGGCGACCTCGCCGCTGCACTGCTCGGCGTACACGACCTCCAGGACGTCCTCCAGGGTGAGCGGCTCGAAGTACAGCCGGTCGGAGGTGTCGTAGTCGGTGGAGACGGTCTCGGGGTTGCAGTTGACCATGACGGTCTCGTAGCCCGCCTCGGCCAGGGTGAACGAGGCGTGCACGCACGAGTAGTCGAACTCGACGCCCTGCCCGATGCGGTTGGGGCCGCTGCCGAGGATCAGCACCTTCGGCCGCCGGCCGGGCGGGACCTCGGTCTCCTCGTCGTACGCCGAGTACAGGTAGGGCGTCCGCGCCTCGAACTCCGCCGCGCAGGTGTCCACGGTCAGGTAGACGGGGCGCACGCCGAGGGCGTGCCGCAGCTCGCGGACGACCTCCTCGGACAGGCCGCGCAGCTCGCCGATCTGCGCGTCGGAGAAGCCGTGCCGCTTGGCGCGCAGCAGCTTGTCGCGGGTGAGCGCGTCGTCGGCGGTGCGGATCTCCTCGGCGGTCTCGTTGATCGCCGCGATCTGGTCGAGGAACCACGGGTCGATGCCCGTCGCCTCGTACACCCGCTGGACGCCCGCCCCGGCCCACAGCGCCCGCTGGACGTCGCGGATCCGGCCGTCGTGGGGGCGGCTCGCCCGCTCGACCCACTCGGCCGCGGCCTCCTGCGAGCGGTCCGGCTCGCCCGCCCAGGAGAACGACGAGCCCTTCTGCTCCAGCGACCGCAGCGCCTTCTGGAGCGCCTCGGTGAAGCAGCGGCCGATGGCCATGGCCTCGCCGACCGACTTCATGTGGGTGGTCAGCGTGCCGTCCGCGCCGGGGAACTTCTCGAACGCGAACCGCGGGACCTTCACCACGACGTAGTCGAGCGTCGGCTCGAACGACGCCGGGGTCTCCTTGGTGATGTCGTTCGGGATCTCGTCGAGGGTGTAGCCGACGGCCAGCCGCGCGGCGATCTTGGCGATCGGGAAGCCGGTGGCCTTGGAGGCGAGCGCCGAGGAGCGCGAGACCCGCGGGTTCATCTCGATGACGATCATGCGGCCGGTGCCGGGGTGCACGGCGAACTGGATGTTGCAGCCGCCGGTGTCGACGCCGACCTCGCGGATGACCGCGATCGCGACGTCGCGCATGTTCTGGTACTCGCGGTCGGTCAGCGTCATCGCGGGCGCGACGGTGATCGAGTCGCCGGTGTGCACGCCCATCGGGTCGAGGTTCTCGATCGAGCACACGATCACGACGTTGTCGCTGCGGTCGCGCATGACCTCCAGCTCGTACTCCTTCCAGCCGAGGATCGACTCCTCCAGGAGCACCTCGCTGGTCGGGGACGCGTCGAGGCCCGCGCCCGCGATGCGGCGCAGGTCGTCCTCGTCGTGCGCGAAGCCGGACCCGGCGCCGCCCATCGTGAACGAGGGCCGCACGACGACGGGGTAGCCGAGCTCGCGCGCGGCGGCGAGGCACTCGTCCATCGTGTGGCAGATGAGGGAGCGGGCCGACTCGGCGTTCAGGCCCTGCTCGCGGGCGACCTTGGCGACGACCTCCTTGAACCGCTCGCGGTTCTCCCCGGCCTGGATCGCGTCCACGTCGGCGCCGATGAGCTCGACCCCGTACCGGGCGAGGACGCCGGCCTCGTAGAGCGCGATGGCGGTGTTGAGGGCCGTCTGGCCGCCGAGCGTCGGCAGCAGCGCGTCCGGCCGCTCCTTCGCGATGATCTTCTCGACGGCCTCGGGGGTGATCGGCTCGACGTAGGTGGCGTCGGCGAACTCCGGGTCGGTCATGATCGTCGCCGGGTTGCTGTTGACCAGCGTGACCCGCAGGCCCTCGGCCTTCAGCACCCGGCACGCCTGCGTGCCGGAGTAGTCGAACTCGCACGCCTGGCCGATCACGATCGGCCCCGAGCCGATCACCAGGACGGACTTCAGGTCTTGACGGCGCGGCATTACTCCGACCCCTCCATGATCTCGCAGAACCGGTCGAAGAGCCCCGCGGCGTCGTGCGGCCCCGCCGCCGCCTCGGGGTGGTACTGGACGCTGAACGCCGGGCGCTCCAGGAGCCGCAGCCCCTCGACGCAGCCGTCGTTGAGGTTGACGTGGCTGACCTCGGCGGGCCCGTACGGGGTGTCGAACGGCCCGTCCACCGGCGCCTCCACCGCGAAGCCGTGGTTGTGCGCGGAGATGTCGACCTTGCCGGTGCGCCGGTCCTGGACCGGCTGGTTGACGCCCCGGTGCCCGAACCGCATCTTGTACGTGCCGAGCCCGAGGGCGCGGCCGAAGATCTGGTTGCCGAAGCAGATGCCGAAGAACGGCTTGCCGGCGTCCAGGACGCCGCGCAGCGCCTCGACCGCGTAGCCGGACGCGGCCGGGTCGCCCGGACCGTTCGAGAAGAAGACCCCGTCGGGGCCGATCGCGAGGATGTCGGCGGCGGTGCTGCTGGCGGGCATGACGTGCACCTCGCAGCCGCGCTCGGCCATCCGCCGCGGCGTCATCGCCTTGATGCCGAGGTCGACCGCGGCGACGGTGAAGCGCCGCTCCCCCACCGCCGGGACGACGTAGGTCTCGGTCGTGGACACCTCGCCCGCGAGGTCGGCGCCCTCCATCGACGCGCTCGCGCGGACCCGTTCGAGCAGGGCCCGCTCGCCCGGGGCGAGCGCGGCCTCGCCGCTGAAGATCGCGGCACGCATCGCGCCGCGCTCGCGCAGGTGGCGGGTGAGCGCGCGGGTGCCGGTGATCGCGATGCCGACCACGCCCTGCTCGCGCAGCGCCGACCCGAGCGAGCCCGTCGCGCGCCAGTTGGACGCCGCGCGGGCGGGCTCGCGGACCACGTACCCGGCGACCTGGATGCGGCGCGACTCGGGGTCGTCGCCGTTGACGCCGGTGTTGCCGATGTGCGGGGCCGTCATCGCGACGATCTGCCGGGCGTACGACGGGTCGGTGAGCGTCTCCTGGTAGCCGGTCATGCCGGTGTTGAAGACCATCTCGCCGAACGTCTCGCCCTCGGCCCCGTACCCGGCCCCGCGGAACGTCCGCCCGTCCTCGAGCACGAGCAAGGCATCGCTCATTGGTTCACTCCGTTCGCGGCCACCGGCCCGCTGGGCGCGGCGGCTTCCTTCGTCGCTCCGGTCGCGGGCTCCCCGCGCTCCCCTGTCCGGCCGCCGCGCGGCCGCGGGCTCACTGGAGCTTCCCTTCGAGAACGGTCGGCGTGCCGCGCAGGAACGTGGCGACGACGCGTCCGGGCAGCCGCATCCCGCGAACGGGGTGTTGCGGCTCTTGGAGGTCATCGCCGTCGGGTCGACCGCGCGGCGCGGCGACGGGTCGTAGAGCGTGATGTTGGCCGGCGAACCGGGCTCCAGCGGGCGGCCGTGCCCGGACAGGCGGCCGATGCGCGCCGGGCGGAACGCCATCCGGTCGGCGACGCCCGCCCAGTCGAGCAGCCCGGTGTCGACCATGGCCTCCTGGACGACCGGCAGCGCCGTCTCCAGGCCGATCATGCCCATCGCCGCGACGGCCCACTCGGTCTCCTTGGCCTCGACCGGGTGCGGGGCGTGGTCGGTGGCGACGCAGTCGATCGTGCCGTCGGCGAGGGCGTGCCGGAGCGCGGTCACGTCGTCGGCGGTGCGCAGCGGCGGGTTGACCTTGAAGATCGGGTCGTACGACTCGGCGCGGCCGTCGTCCAGCAGCAGGTGGTGCGGGGTGACCTCGGCGGTGACCCGGCAGCCCTTGCTCTTCGCCCAGCGGATGATCTCGACCGAGCCCGCCGTCGAGACGTGGCAGACGTGCAGCCGGGACCCGACGTGCTGGGCGAGCAGGACGTCCCGGGAGATGATCGCCTCCTCGGCGACCGCGGGCCAGCCGCGCAGCCCGAGCGCGGCCGACATCTCGCCCTCGTTCATCTGCGCGCCCTCGGTGAGGCGCGGCTCCTGCGCGTGCTGGGCGACCACGCCGTCGAACGCCTTGACGTACTCCAGCGCCCGCCGCATGATCACCGCGTCGGACACGCAGTGCCCGTCGTCGGAGAACACCCGGACCCGCGCCGCCGAGTCGGCCATCGCGCCGAGCTCGGCGAGCTGCTCGCCCGCGATGCCGCGGGTGACGGCGCCGACCGGCTGCACGTCGCAGTAGCCGGCCTCGCGGCCGAGCCGCCAGACCTGCTCGACGACGCCCGCGGTGTCGGCGACGGGGAAGGTGTTGGCCATCGCGTGCACGGCCGTGTAGCCGCCCATCGCCGCGGCCTTCGTGCCGGACTCGACGGTCTCGGCGTCCTCGCGGCCCGGCTCGCGCAGGTGCGTGTGCAGGTCGACCAGGCCGGGCAGCGCGACGAGGCCGTCCGCCTCCACGACCTGCGCCCCGGCCGCGTCGAGGCCGGAGCCGACCTCGGCGATCGCGCCGTCGCGCACGAGGACGTCGGCGGGCTCGCCGCCGAGGATCCGCGCGCCCTTGATGATGTGGGTGGTGCTCACTGGGAGTTCTCCTTGCCGGACGCGGAACGCGGGAGCGTGCGGTGCGCGGGCGCCGCGACGGACGCTTCGACGGGCGCTGCGGCGCGCGTGGCGCGCGCTGCGGCGCGGCTCACTCGGACGCCGCCTTGCCGATCGCGGGCTCCGAGCCGCTGAGCAGCAGGTAGAGCACGGCCATGCGGGCGCTGACGCCGTTGGCGACCTGCTCGACGATCGTGGAGCGGGCCGAGTCGGCGACGTCGGCGGCGATCTCCACGCCGCGGTTCATCGGGCCGGGGTGCATGACGATGGCGTGCTCGGGGAGCTGCGCCATGCGCTCGCCGTCCAGGCCGTAGCGGCGGCTGTACTCGCGCACGGTCGGGAAGTACGCGGCGTTCATCCGCTCCTGCTGCACCCGCAGCATCATGATCACGTCGCTCTTGGGCAGCACCGAGTCCAGGTCGTAGGAGACCGAGCACGGCCAGGTGTCGATCGCGACCGGCAGCAGCGTCGGCGGCGCGACCACGGTCACGTCAGCGCCGAGGGTGTCGAGCAGCAGCACGTTGGAGCGTGCCACGCGGCTGTGCAGGACGTCGCCGACGATCGTGACCCTGCGGCCCTCCAGCTCGCCGAGCCGCCGCCGCATCGTGAACGCGTCCAGCAGCGCCTGCGTCGGGTGCTCGTGCGTGCCGTCGCCCGCGTTCACCACGCTGCCCTGCACCCAGCCCGCGAGCCGGTGCGGCGCGCCCGAGGCGCCGTGCCGGATCACCACGCCGTCGGCGCCCATCGCCTCCAGCGTGAGCGCGGTGTCCTTGAGGCTCTCGCCCTTGGACACGCTGGACCCCTTGGCGGAGAAGTTGATCACGTCGGCGGACAGCCGCTTGGCCGCCGCCTCGAACGAGATCCGGGTGCGGGTGGAGTCCTCGAAGAACAGGTTGACCACCGTGCGGCCGCGCAGCGTCGGCAGCTTCTTGATGGAACGGCCCGCGACCTGCGCGAGCTCCTCGGCCGTGTCGAGCACGAGCAGCGCGTCGTCCTTGGTCAGGTCGGCCGCCGAGATCAGATGGCGCTTCACCGGCCCGCTCCGTCCGCGTCCGCTCCGGCCGCGCCCGCTCCGGCCGTGCCCGTTCCGGCGGGGGCCCCGGCCTCGGGCGCGACCGCCGGGCCGAGCAGCACGGCGTCGCGCGCGTCGTTCTCGGCCAGCAGGACCTTCACGGTCTCGCGCATCGAGGTGGGCAGGTTCTTGCCGACGTAGTCGGCGCGGATCGGCAGCTCGCGGTGCCCGCGGTCGACCAGCACCGCGAGCTGGACGGCGCGCGGCCGGCCGAGGTCGTTCAGCGCGTCGAGCGCGGCCCGCACGGTGCGGCCCGAGAACAGCACGTCGTCGACCAGGACCACGATCCGGTCGTCCACGCCCTCGGCGGGCAGCTCGGTGCGGCCGAGCGCGCGGGCGGGCTTCATCCGCAGGTCGTCGCGGTACATCGTCACGTCGAGCGAGCCCCACGGCACCGGCAGCCCCTCGACCTCGCGCAGCAGGTCGGCGAGCCGTTCGGCGAGGGTCACGCCGCGGGTCTGGATGCCGAGCAGGACGACGTCGTGGCCGCCCTTGGTCCGTTCGAGGATCTCGTGCGCGATCCGGGTCAGCGCGCGCCGGATGTCGGGACCCTCCAGAACGGCCTTCTGCCGGGGGTCACCGTCCGCCACGCGCGCCTCCGCAGGCCCGTCCGGCCTGGAGACAGCATTCACCACCGAAACCTCCTTTCCCGCCTCACGGGACGGGTCTTAAAGGACGCCTTGTCCCCCACACGTTAGCAGTCCCACCAGGCTGCCCCGTACCGGACGTCCGCCGCGTTCTGCCTGGTGAGAGCGGTCACACTCGGGGCGGCCGGGCCGGCGCCGAGGGGCCCGCGAGCGTCCGCCGCGCCGCTCCTGCGGGGCTTCCTGGCGATCCGGACGGCCCGGATCGAGACCTGCGGATTCGACCGCTTTTTTCCAATCAGCTTGACCTGGGGGCGTCCCCGTTTTACCGTCACTGTCCGTAACCATCCCTGGAGACAGACTCATGAGGCCACAAAGCCCCCTGGGGCTGTCTCCCCCCGGCCGACCGGCCGGGGACCCGACAGCGACGACTGAAAGTGAGCCTGGGGGGCCGCACAATGCCGTCTGAATACGCTAAGGCTCTCGGCGCGCGCCTGCGCGCCATCCGTACCCAGCAGGGCCTTTCCCTGCACGGTGTGGAGGAGAAGTCACGCGGCCGCTGGAAGGCCGTCGTCGTGGGTTCGTACGAGCGGGGCGACCGCGCCGTCACCGTTCAGAAGCTGGCCGAGCTCGCCGATTTCTATGGCGTGCCGGTTTCCGAGTTGCTGCCCGGCGGAGCCGCGCCGAGCCCGCTCGGGCCTACACCCAAGCTCGTGATCGACCTCGAGCGGTTGCAGCAGCTTCCGAAGGACAAGGCCGGTCCTCTCGCCCGCTACGCCGCGACGATCCAGAGCCAGCGGGGCGACTACAACGGAAAGGTCCTGTCCATCCGCCAGGAAGACCTGCGTTCTCTCGCGGTCATCTACGACAAGTCCCCCACCGAGCTCACCGAGGAGCTCATCACGTGGGGGGTGCTCGACCCCGAGGCGCGCCGCGCCGTCGAGGCGTTCTGATCACCGCCGGGACGTCCCCCCGGACGCCTCGGCACCGCGCAGGGCCCGGCGGTCACCACGACCGCCGGGCCCTTCGCGCACCCTCAGGGAGCCCGGAGGAAGGCTCCGTGCGGCGGGGGCTCACGTGCCGTACGGGAGGCGGGCTCGGACGCGGAAGCCGCCGCCCGCCGCGGGGCCCGCGCTGAGGTCGCCGCCCAGCGCGCGGGCGCGCTCGCCCATCCCGCGGATGCCGCTGCCGGTGCTCGCGGCGGCGCCGTTCGTCCCGCCGGTCCCGTTCGTCACGGTGGGTGTATCGGTCACGTTGGGTGCGTTCGTCACGTTGGGTGCATTCGGAACGCTCTGGATGTCCGAGGCATAACGGCCAGATGCGGCCACGGCGGGCGCCTCGTCGCCGGGGCGCGCCGCGGCGGCCGCGGCGGCGCGGACCGGGGCGGGCTCGGCGGGGCCGCGGGCGGCTCCGTCGTCGGCGATCTCCAGTACGACCTCGGCGGCGCGGTAGTCGAGCGTGACGCGGACGCGCGCCGCGGCGGCGTGCCGGGTCACGTTCGTGATCGACTCCTGGAGGATGCGGAACGCGGCGAGGTCCACCTCCGCGCGCAGGGGGCGCGGGTCGCCCAGGACGTCCACGGAGACGTCCAGGCCCGCGAGGCGCCCGTACCGGACCAGGTCGCCGATCCGCCGGAGCCCGCCCGCCGGACGCGTGGGCGCCGCCTCGTCCACCTGGCGCAGGACGCCGAGCGTGGCGCGCAGCTCCCGCAGCGTCTCCCGGCTCGCCTCCTTGATCACGCCGAGCGCCGGGCCCGCGTCCTCAGGATGGCGGCCCAGCCGGTGCAGCGCGGTGCCCGCCTGGACGTTGATCATCGAGATGTTGTGGCCGATCACGTCGTGCAGCTCCCGCGCGATCCGCAGCCGTTCCTCGGTCTCGCGGCGGCGCGCCTCCTCCTCGCCGCGCTGCTCGGCCGCCCGCAGGTACTCCTGGCGGCCGTGCCGGACGGTGCCGAGCGCGACCATGGCCACCACCCAGCCCACCAGCATCGTCAGCGCGACGCCGTTGACCTGGTCGTTGCCGGACAGGCTGCCGAGCGTCGTGCCGGTCACCGTCAGCGCCGAGAGGACCACCGCGGCGCGGAGCCGCCCGGCCGCCGCGACCCCGTACAGCGCGAGCATCAGCACCACCATCAGGGGGCCGTCGACCGGGCTGAGCATGTAGTACACCGCCGAGGCGGCCAGGATGTAGGCGCAGGCGGGGACGGGGCGGCGACGCCCCTGGACCAGCGCCCCGCACACGCTGAGGATCAGCGTCCAGTCCACCGCGGTGCGGGCGGCGGACTGCGGCGGATCATGGAGGGCCTCCAGCAGGGTGGCGACCGCGACGAGCACGGCGACGCCCCGGACGACGGCAGCGTCCCGGGCGGGCCCGTCCGGCCATCGGAGTCGTCGGTGCGTCGCGGCCACCCGTCCAGCATAAGAACCCGGCGCGCGGGACGCGGCGCGGCGCGAGAAGAGCCAGCGGCACGACGGCCGCCATGACCGCCGCGCCGGCCGCGAAACCGAGCGCGAAACCGGGCTCGGTGGGCTGCCCGGCGGTCACCGACGCCGCGACGATCACGGCGCTGGTCTGCGTGCCGAGGGACGCGCCGACCGTGCGGACCAGCGTGTTGACGCCCGTGGCGACGCCCGTCCCGTTCGCGGGGACGGCGGCGACGACGAGGTTCGCCACCGCCGCGTAGGCGAACCCGAGGCCGACCCCGCGCGCGAGCCCGCCCGCGTAAAGCTGCCACATCTGGCCGTGCCGGACGGCGACGAACGCGTACCCGGCGGCGGTCAGCACCGCGCCCGCGAGCAGGACGGCGCGCGACCCGATCCGGCGGTCGAGGAGCCCGGCCGACATCCCGGCCGCGGTCATCCCGACGCTCGCGGGGAGCTGGAGCAGCGCCGCCTGCGTCGCCGTCCCGCCGAACCCGAACCCGTCCCGCACGGGGAGCTGGACGAGCAGCGGGAACAGCACGCCGCCCGCCATCAGCGCGTACCCGGCGAGCAGCGACGCCGCGTTGGCCGTCCAGACGCCCCGCCGCCGCATCAGCCGCAGATCGACGAGCGGCTCCGCGACGCGCGACTCGACCCGTACCCAGGCGAGCAGCAGGACGAGCGCCAGGCCGAGCAGCGCGAGCACGCCGCCGGAACTCCAGCCCCAGTCCATCCCCTGCGTGAGCGCGGTCAGCGCCGCGACGAGCCACCCCGCGAACAGCACCGCGCCCCACCAGTCGACGCGCGCGCCCGCGCGAGGCGGCGATCGCGGAACGATCCACCACGCCGCGACGGTCCCGGGAACGAGCCCGGCCACCGGCACCCACAGCAGCCACCGCCACCCGAGCTGGTCGATGATCGGACCGGCCATGCACCACGACAGCGCCCCGCCGAGCCCGAGCATGGACGACATGAGTCCCACCGCGGACGCGGTCCGTTCGGGCGGGAACACCTCCCGGATGACCGTGTACGCCAGCGGGAACACGCCGCCGCCGACCCCGCCGACGGCCCGTCCCGCGAGCATCAGGGGCAGCGTGGAGGCCGCCGCCGCGAGGACCGTCCCGGCCGTCGCGACCAGCAGCACGGCCAGCATCACGCGGCGGGGCCCGTACAGGTCGCCGAGCCGTCCCACCACGGGCGTCGCGACGGCCGCGGACAGCGTCATCGAGGTCAGCGCCCAGGCCGCCCCGCTCGGCGTCGTGTGCAGCCCGCGCTGCAACAGCGGCAGCGCCGGGGTGACGACGGCCATGGACAGCGAGTACGCCATCACGCCGAGGAACGCCAGCAGCGGCACGAGCCCCCGCCCACCACCGCGCCCCGCCACCGTCCCCGCCCTCCACACTCCGCGCCCCAACCATCCCACACCCCCACAAACCCACCCCCGAAACAGCACGAAGGCGCGCCGCAAGCGCCGGTACACAGCGACACGCCAGGCCGACACACGGAAACGGCGCGACAGCGCACGAACGCGGCGCACACGACCAGTGCGAGGAAACAAGGCGCGGGAACGGCATGCCGCAGCGTGCGCGAACGGCGCGAAGACGCGGCGCACGGAAACGGCGCGCGGGAACGGCGCGGCAGCGTCCGGACGCGGCACACACGACCGATGCGAGGAAACGACAGGCGAGAACGGCATACGGCGATGCGCGGGAACGGCGCGGCGGCGCGCGGACGCGGCGGACACGACCGGTGCGGGGAAACGACGCGCGGGAACGGCATGTGGCGGCGTGCGGGACCGCGCGAAGGGGCGGCGCGAAGGAGCGGTGCGGGAACGGCGCGCCGGGGTGTGAGGCCGGTGCGCACGACCGGTGCGCACGACCGGTGCGCGGGGCGGTGGGGTGGGGGACGTGGTGGATCGCGCCGATGGGGGCGGCTCGGGGGGAGTGCGTCCCATCGGCGCGATCGTCTCGGGGTGCGCATGGTGCCGGGGTGCCGCGCCGCCTTGGGAGGTGGGCGGCGGGGTCGGGCGGGCGGTCCTTCTTCGGGCCCGCCCGGGGGCGGGTCAGCTTGCGCGGGTGTCGGGGATGGGCAGGGTCGGCTGGCTGGTGACGCCGAGGGTGTCCTCGACGAGGGAGACGAAGACCTCGGCGTCGTGCACGAGTTCCTCGGCCTCGCGCGCGGTGACGGCGCGGGGCAGGCCCGCCTCGGCGGCGGCGCGCTTGTCGGCGCCGGCGGCGAAGAACGCGGCCCACTCCCGCAGCGCGGGGTCGGCCTCGGGCAGCAGCACCCAGACGCTGCGGGGACGGCCGCGGCGGTGCGTCTCCACGGGCTCCTTGGACGCGAGGACGGCCGCGGCCGCGCGCAGGGCGGCTAGGTGCGCGCACACGTAGCGGACGGCGGGCGAGGTCGCCTCGGCGGCCTCGGCCAGCCCCATCCGCGCCGCGTGCAACTGCCCGACGGCCGTGTGGGCCGGGCGGGGCGCCGGGTGCGGCCTCGGCCGCGGGCTCGGCAGCGCCGACGAGTGGACCGCCGACGAGACGGCGGACGGGTGAACGGCGGAGTGTGCTCCGCGCGGGGCCATCGTTGCGGACATGACTGCCTCCTTCCGGGGCTCGGGCCGGCCGGGCGGAGAGCTTCCCCTCACTCCGCCCGGCCGTCCGTCCCGCCGGGCCTTCGCGCGTAACGGCCGCGGCGGGGACGTCGCCCTGGCACGGGCCGCGAGTCCCGCACCACGTCGAACATAAGTTCGACGCATTCACAGTAAACCGTCCTGACGGCGATTCGTCAACGTGTTCGAACACGTGCCACCACCCTCGGCGATCACGACCATGATCGCGCAGGTCAGGGCCGTTTCCCCAGGGCAGCACGGGAGTCCGACATTCGGTCTCGGAAGCCGTCGAACGCGGAGCGGACGCCCTCCGGGTCAGCGGTACGCGTCGGGCAGCCAGTGCGGGGTGTCGGGGAGGGACGGAACGCTGAGGAGGGCGAGCATGCGGCGCAGCGCGGGCCTGCGGTTGCCCTTGTGCCAGGCCACGCACCACGGGGCCAGCGGAACGGGATCGACGAGCCGGATCCTCACCAGGCCGAAGTCGGGTTCGACCCTGATGCACGCCTCGCCCAGGGCGACGGCCTTCCGCTCGCGGCGAACGATCTCGCCGTAGTGCCGGTGCCCGAGCGCGGGGTCGGTGAAGCGGATCGGGATGCCGAAGTGCCCGGCGAGCCCGCTCAGGTAGGCGCGGGCCTCGGTGGCGCCGCCCGGGTCGGGCATGGAGACGCCCGCCTCGCGCAGCTCGTCCGGACGCATCGTCCCGCGGGACGCGAGGGGGTGGTCGGCGCCGACGAACGCGTGCATCGGCTCGACGTGCACCAGGCGCTGCGCCAGCTCGGGCGGCCAGGGCCCCGGCAGGTCGCGGACCTGGCCGAACGCCGCGTCGATCTCCCCGTTCAGCAGCGCGGGCAGCGCGAGCGCGAAGCCCTGCCGCATGCCCGGCTCGATCCGCAGGCCGGGGTCGCGCTCGATCAGGTCCCGGACGATCCGCATGGGGCTGAACCGCTCGTCGTAGACGTCCACCCGGAGCCGCTCGCGGCTCTCGCGCACCGACTCCACGGCGGTGTCGAACGCGGAGAGCGCCTCCCTGGCGAGCGGCAGGAAGCGCCGCCCGGCGTCGGTCAGCGACACCCTGCGCGTGGTGCGTTCGAACAGCGGGGTTCCGAGCGCGTCCTCCAGCCTGCGCACGCGCTTGGACAGGGCCTGCTGGGTGAGGAACATCCGCTGGGCCGCACGCCCGAAGTGCATCAGCTCGGCGGCGGCCACGAAGGCGCGCAGACCGGGGAGGTCGACGTCCATGCTTTCAGGATATTCACAACGCGGGGTTGTCAATCAGCGCCGAACGGCTGTTGGACACGGTCGCAGGCGCGCGGATTACCTGGGTCCATGCCTTTCACTGACGCGCCATTCACCCAGACGCCTTTCACCGACCTCGCCGGCGCGCCCATGGGCCGGACCGCCGAGGCCGAGCGCCCCACCGCCGACGCCGTCTTCGACCGGCTCCTCCGCCAGCGCATCATCTTCCTCGGCCAGGAGATCGACGACGCCATCGCCAACCGGATCTGCGGGGAGATCCTGCTGCTGTCCGCGGAGGACCGCCACCGCGACATCAACCTCTACATCAACTCGCCCGGCGGCTCCGTCATGGCGGGAATGGCCATCTTCGACGTGATGCAGTACGTCCCGAACGACGTCTCGACGCTGTCGCTCGGCTTCTCCGCGTCGATGGGCCAGTTCCTGCTGTCGGCCGGGACGCCCGGCAAGCGCTACGCCCTCCCGCACACCCGCATCGTCATGCACCAGGTGCTCGGCGGCATCGGCGGCACGGCGTCCGACATCAAGATCCAGGCCGACAACCTGCGCGAGACCAAGCGCACCATGCAGGAGCTGATCGCCGAGCACACGGGCCAGCCGGTCGAACGGATCGAGGCCGACTCCGACCGCGACCGCTGGTTCACGGCGCAGGAGGCCATGGAGTACGGGTTCGTCGACGAGGTCGTCCGCCACGCGCCGAACGTCGCCGCCACCTGACGGCCCGCCCCGGCCCCCGCCCCGGCGCTACTTGGGGCGCCGCACGTGGACCGCGACGTTCGTCTTGACGAGCTTCGGGAAGTACTCGGCGATGTGCATGGGCAGCCGCACGCAGCCGTGCGACGCCGGGTAGCGGGGGACGTCGAGCGCCCCGTGGAACGCGATCCCGCCGTTGAAGTAGATCGGGTTGTAGAGGCGCCCGAGCGGCGAGACCTCCCAGCCGGACGCGCGCCGGCCCGTGCGGAAGTCGCCCGTGCCGGTCGTCGCGTACCGGCAGCGGGCGACGGTCGCGCCGCGGTCCTTCGCGCAGTAGTACTCCCCCGAGCCGGACGACACGTGCGTGATGAGCGCCGGCTCGCCGCGCCGGTAGACGACGAGGTACTGGCGGCGCAGGTCGACGTCCACCCTGTCGGCCTCGCGCCGCTTCGCCACCGGCGCCGGACGTCTCGGCGCGTCGAGCGCGGCCCACACGCGCTTGCCGACCGTCCCGCTCATCTTGAGGCGGTTGACGGCCTGGAACGCCCACACGGCGATCTGGGTGGACGTCCCGTACCTGCCGTCGGCGGGCCCCGGGTCGTAGTGCAGCGCCTTCAGGCGACGCTGGAGTTCCTTGACGTCCGCGCCCTTCGCGCCCGGCTTGAGCTTGCGCCTGACCTGGGGCGACGTCGGCGTTCCGGACGTGCCGGGCGCCGCGACGCCGGGGCCGCGCGGCTTGGAGGACGCGCCGCCCGACGGCCCGCCCGGCGCGCCGCCCGACGCTCCGCCGGACGGCGCGGCGGACGTCCCGGGCGAGACGTCCGTTCCGGCGCTCCCCGCCGTCGACTCCTGGGTGCATCCCGCCACCAGGACTCCCGGAATCAGGATGGCGCCCGCCCATTTCCGTACGCCCATGGCTCTCCCTCGTCGCCGCGACCGCTCTCCACGCACACGCGGAGGATTTGGACACCATAAAGTGCTTCCCATGCATCCCAATGTCGAACGCGTGGCGAAAATCCTGAAGGAGTCGGGCGTGGCCGGGGAGATCGTGACGCTTCCCGCGTCCGCTCCGTCGGCGCGGGCGGCGGCGGAACAGCTCGGCTGCGAGGTCGGCGCGATCGCGAACAGCCTGGTCTTCGAGGCCGACGGGGCGCCGCTGCTGGTCCTGACCAGCGGCGCGCACCGGGTCGACACCGAGCAGGTCGCGGCGCTCGTCGGCGCGGAGAAGGTGAAGCGGGCCACCCCCGACTTCGTCCGGGAGGCGACCGGCCAGACGATCGGCGGCGTGGCCCCCGTCGGCCATCCCGCGCCGATCCGTACGCTCGTGGACGTCTGGCTCGACAGGCACGAGGAGGTGTGGGCGGCGGGCGGCATCTCGCACACCGTGTTCCCCACCTCGTACACGGAACTGCTGCGGATCACGGGTGGGACCGCAGCGGAGGTTGGAGACTGAATGGAGATCTGGCACAACCCGCGCTGCTCGAAGAGCCGTTCGGCGAAGGCCGCGCTGGACGAGGCGGGCGTCGCGTACACCGAGCGCCGCTACCTCGACGACCCGCCGAGCGCCGAGGAGCTCGACGCGGTGCTCACGAGGATCGGCGCGCAGCCCTGGGAGGTGGCGCGGCTGAACGAGCCCGTCGCCAAGGAACTGGGGCTGAAGGACCTCGGCCGCGACCCGGAGGCCGACCGGGCCCGGTGGATCGAGCTGATGGCCGCCAACCCGGTCCTGATCCAGCGGCCGATCGTGGTCCGCGAGGACGGCCGGGCGGTCGTCGCGCGCGATGCCGAATCGGTACGCCAGGCTCTCGACAGCGCCTGATGCGAGTGTGATTCTGGGGAACCGGGGATTTTCTGGAGCCGAGCCACGACGCTGGGTGCGGGACCGGGGCCGCGCCGATCGCGAAGGCCCGCGCGCGCGTCCGCGCGGTCCTACGGGACGTCCGGGAACGGAGGGGCGATGACCGCTCAGATGCGCACCGGCCCGGCCGCGCGCGACCCGAACTTCCGGGGCATCGACCCGCCGGCGCTCAACCAGGTGATCAGGCAGCTCCAGGACGCCAACACCGCGATCAAGGGCTGGCTGAACGGGCACCGGCCGCCGCCCGGCGTCTCGTCCGCCGGGTACCGGCAGGCCGACCAGGTCGCGCAGTGGGCCGCCGACCAGCTCGGGATGCTGACGCGGCGCTACAACTACGCGGTCACCCACCCCGACGAGGGCGGCGGCGTCGACGCGCCTCCCCCGGCCCCGGCGCCCGGCTCGGGCGCGTCCGGCAACGGCGGCGGCTCCGGCCCCGCGAGGCGTCCCGCGCCGACGGCCCCGCGCCCGCGCAAGCAGACCCCGCGCAGGGAGCCGACGCCGAAGGGCGCCGGCGACCTCGGCAACTTCCCCGACCGGCCGGCGGCGTTGAAGGCGGCCCGCACCGACGCGCTCGCCGTCGTCGCCGCGGTCCAGGACCGCAAGGCGATCCCCGAGTCGGTCTGGAAGCACCTCAAGGCCAACGCCGACGACCCCGACTACACCGAGAAGCTGTACGAGCGGCTCGGCCCCGCGGCCTCCGCCGACCTGCTGAAGGCCGCCCGGGGCGACGAGGCGCGCCTCAAGTCCGTCGAGGAGTCGCTCGGCACGGCCAGCCACCACCTGACCATGGACGCCAAGTGGCTGCGGGCGTTCCTCGCCGAGGCCGACCGGGCGGGCGTCCGCCCGGTGGCCGTGCAGGTCCTCAACGGTGCCGCCATGAGCGACCGCACGCGCGACGCGATCGCCGGGCTCCACCTCGGCTCGGCGCCCAAGGCGGCGATGGCCGGTGAGGGGAACGACGCGCGATGACTCCCCCGCCGCCCCCGGGAACGCTCCCGCCGCCGCTCGACCCGGCCGCCGCCGCGAAGCTGGCGCCGACCGAGCAGCCCAACCCCGAGTACCGGCTGCTCTACCAGGCGTACGCGGACGCGTACGGCAGCATCGACAAGCTGCGCCGCGCGCTCGACGCGCCCGTCAAGACGCTCGGCGGCACCGACGCGTGGCTCGGGCCCGAAGCACGGCAGTGGAGCGGGCAGCTCGACGCCAACCGCGGCACGCTGCGCAAGGCGGCCGACCGGATCCTCTGG
The DNA here is from genome assembly GCF_009793335.1 of Actinomadura sp. J1-007. Taxonomy (GTDB): domain Bacteria; phylum Actinomycetota; class Actinomycetes; order Streptosporangiales; family Streptosporangiaceae; genus Spirillospora; species Spirillospora yumaensis. The sequence continues at coordinate 341,914 of NZ_WING01000001.1, forward strand.
GACATCTACGACCGGCTCAGCGCGACGCAGCGCACCATCGCCCGCGTCTGAACGCCGCCCGCGCCCGTCCCCGCGGCGTCCGCGCCCGTCCGCGCGGCGGTCCCGGACCGGCGGGCGCGCGGTGACGCCCAGGCGGGCTCGGATGATCAGGAAACGGTCTAGTCTCTAGCGGGTGAAGGAGCCGAAGCTGCGGGAGATCGACGAGCGCGCCTTCCTGCGCCGCCTGACCCCGATCCTCGGGGTGTACGCCGCGGCGATGGAGCCGCCGGCCGAGCAGCTGCCCGGTCGGCACACGATCATGGAGCGGCACACCACCTACCCCGGCTTCCGGGCGTTCGTCGCCGAGCGGCCCCGCTCCCTGCCCGGCCTGAACGGCACGGTGGTGGGGTTCGCCTACGGGTTCCACGGGGCGCGCGGCCAGTGGTGGCACGACGTGGTGCACCACGCGCTGGCCGAGCGCGGCGGCGAGGAGCACGCGGCGCGGTGGCTGGACGATCCGATGGAGGTCGCCGAGCTGCACGTGCACCCGGACGCGCAGGGCCACGGGCTCGGCCGCGGCCTGCTCGGCGCGCTGTGCGAGGGGCGGCCGGAGCGCACCGTGGTGCTCTCGACGCTGGAGCGCCGCCCCGACACCCCCGCGCGCCGCCTCTACCGCTCGGTCGGCATGGAGGACCTGCTCACCGACTTCGAGTTCCCCGGGGGCGGGCCGCGCTACGCGGTCATGGGCGGAACGCTCCCTTTGGCGCCGTACCCGCCGGAGTAGGAGTACGCGTGGGCGTCCAGCAGGTCGTAGACCTCGCGCGTCGCGGTGGACTTGTTGAACGTGATGAAGTGGATGCCGGGCGCGTCCTGGGCGAGGAGCTCGCGGCACACCTCGGCGGCGTGCTCGACGCCGAGCCGCCGCACCGCCTCGGGGTCGTCCGCGACGGCCTCGAACCGGGCCCTGACCTCGGCGGGGAACGGGGCGCCGGAGAGCTGCTCGGACCGTTCGATCGTGCTCATCTGCGTCACCGGCATGATCCCGGGGATGATCGGCACGTCGCAGCCCGCGGCGGCGACCCGGTCGCGGAGCCGGAAGTAGTCCTCGGCGCGGAAGAACATCTGGGTGATCGCGTAGTCGGCCCCGGCGCGGCACTTGGCCACGAAGTGGCGGGTGTCGCTCTCGATGTCGGGCGAGCGCGGGTGCTTGTAGGGGAACGCGGCCACGCCGACGCAGAAGTCGCCGTACGAGCGGATCATCCGGACCAGGTCGGCGGCGTACTCGACGCCCTCCGGATGCTTGACCCACTCGCCCATGGGGTCGCCGGGCGGGTCGCCGCGCACGGCGAGGATGTTGCGCACGCCGACGGACGCGAACCGGCCGATGAGGTGCCGCAGCTCCGCCTGGGAGTGCTCGACGGCGGTGAAGTGGGCGACGGGCGTGAGCGTGGTGTCGCTCGCGATCCGTTCGACGATGTCGACCGTCTTGTCGCGGGTGCCGCCGCCCGCTCCGTACGTCACCGACACGAACGTCGGCTGGAGGGACTCCAGCTCGCGGATGGTGCGCCAGAGGTTGCGGGCGCCCTTGTCGGTCTTGGGCGGGAAGAACTCGAACGAGAAGGACCTGCCCCGGACGCGAGGAGATCGCGGATGGTGGGGGCCCGGTCCGGGCGCTGGCGTCGCATGGGCCAAGCCTACAGACCCGCGATAAAGCGGCTCTGAGGACCGGCCCGGCACCCAGACCGGGGCCCGGTCCGGAGGCAGGGCCGGAGCCGGAGGCAGGGCCGGAGGCGGGGCCGGGGCCGGATGCGGCGGCGGGGCCGGGCACGGAGGCGGAACCGGAGGCAGGACCGAAGCCAGGGCCGGGGCCGGGGCCGGAGCCGGAGGCGGGGCCGGGGCCGGGGCCGGAGCCGGAGGCGGGGCCGGAGCCGGAGGCGGGGCCGGAGCCGAAGGCAGGACCGGAGCCGGAGGCAGGGCCGGAGGCGGAGGCGGGGCCCGGTCCGGGGCCGGGGGCGGGCACGGAGGCGACGGCGGAGGGCGGGGCGGGGCGGAGGGCGGGGCGGGACGGCCGGGTCGCTCGCCCGTCCAGCCCATTTGTCTGGAAATCTCCTGTTAAATCAGGACGGGGGAGGTCCGGGTGGAGTGTCCGGATGGATACGATCTCGGCATGTCGACGAGCCGCATCCGCAAGGAGGTCGACGAGGCGCTCCTGGCCTACGTCGACCGGCAGCGCCCCGGTCTGCTGGGCATCAGCCCCGACCTGGTCCCCCTGCTGTCGGCCCTGGACGCGCTGCTCGGCGGCGGCAAGCGGCTGCGCCCCCTGTTCTGCTACTGGGGCTGGCGCGGCGCGGGCGGCGAGGACGCCCCGGAGATCGTGAACGCCGCCGCGTCCCTGGAGCTGCTCCAGGCGAGCGCGCTGATCCACGACGACGTGATGGACTCCAGCGACACCCGGCGCGGGCAGCCGTCGGTGCACCGCAGGTTCGAGGCGATGCACCGCGAGCACGGCTGGCCTGGCGCCGCCGCGCCGTTCGGCGAGGGCACGGCGATCCTGCTCGGCGACCTGTGCCTCGCCTGGTCCGGGGAGATGTACGAGTCGAGCGGGCTCGGGGACGGCGCGCTGCGGCGCGGCCGTGCCGTGTACGACCTGATGCGCACCGAGGTGATGTGCGGCCAGTACCTCGACATGCTGGAGGGCGCCCGGGGCTCCGGGACGGTCGGGTCGGCGCTGCGCGTCGTCGAGTACAAGAGCGCCAAGTACACGATCGAGCGGCCCCTGCACCTCGGCGCCGCGCTCGCGGGCGCCGCGCCGGAGGTCTCGGAGGCGCTCACCGCGTACGGGCTGCCGCTCGGGATCGCGTTCCAGCTCCGCGACGACGTGCTCGGGGTGTTCGGCGACCCGGCCGAGACGGGCAAGCCCGCCGGGGACGACCTGCGCGAGGGCAAGCGGACCGTCCTGGTGGCGCTGACGCTGGAGCGGGTCGCCGAGGCCGGGGCCGGCGTGCTGCGGCGGCGGCTCGGCGACCCCGACCTGGACGACGCCGGAGTGGACGAGCTGCGCGGGATCATCGAGGAGAGCGGCGGCCTCGCGGCCTGCGAGGAGATGATCGAGCGCTACACCCGGCGGGCCGCGGAGGCGCTGGAGGCGGCGCCGATCACCGGCGAGGCCCGGATCGCGCTGTCGGACCTCGCCGTCGCCGCCACCTCGCGCCTCTCCTGAGCCGCCCCCGCCCCCCGGCCGTCCCCGGGTTCCGGGCGGTCCATGCGGACGTCCGGTGCCCGGTTTACGGATGTGACGAAAATGGCACAATGTGGCCAAATGACCCGTCCGGGGTAGAACTGTCCCACCAGTTGGTGGCAGAAAGGTCGGCATGCCCGCCGACACCCCGGACGCCCGCACGCCGCGCGTCGCCCCCCTGCCCGAGGCCGAGTGGGACGAGACGCTGAAGGCCGTGGCCGCGACCACCGGACCGCTCAACATCTTCACCACCTTCGGGCGCCACCCCGACCTGTTCCAGTCCTGGATCGGGTTCGGGTCGATGCTGCTGATGAAGGGCACGCTGGACGGCCGCGTCCGCGAGCTGGCCATCCTGCGCACCGCCCACCACCGCTCCTGCGCGTACGAGTGGAAGCACCACCACCGGCTCGGTCTGGACGCCGGCCTCACCGAGGTCGAGATCGCCGCGCTGCGCCTCGACCTCGCCGACCACTCGTGGGACGAGCGGGACCGCGCCGTGCTCGCCGCCGCGGACGAGCTGCACGCGCGCGGCACGCTGAGCGACGCCGTGTGGGAGGCGCTCGCCGCGCGGTTCGGGGAGCGCGAGCTGATCGAGCTGGTCTTCCTCGTCGGGCACTACCACATGGTGGCGTTCGCGCTGAACGCCCTCCGCGTCCAGCCCGAGGACGACTGATGCGCGCCGCGCGTCCCCCCGCGGCGCGCCCGCGCGCACGCGCGAGGAGATGGTGGATGCCGGCCTCAGGGGCGCTGGCATCCGTCCTCGTGCTGTCGGCCCTGTCGGCGCCGGGCCCGGCCGCGCAGGCCGCGGCCACCCGGTGCGGCGACCCCGCGACGCGGCCGTGGTGCCGCACGTCCCTGTCGCCCGACCAGCGGACGTCGCTGCTGCTGCCGAAGCTGACCGACGACGAGAAGATCGCGCTGCTGGCGTCCGACGACCCCCTCGGCGGGCCGCTCGGCGGGTTCTTCGAGACCGCCCACGCCGATACCAACCAGGGGATCCCGCGCCTCGGCATCCCGCCGCTCTACATGGCGGACGGCCCGGCCGGGGTCCGGCAGGGCAAGGCGACCGCGCTGCCCGCGCCGATCTCCCTGGCGGCCGGGTTCGACCCGGCGGCGGCGCGCGGGTACGGCGGGACGGTCGGCTGGGAGGCCAGGCACCGCGGCAACGACGTGATCTTCGGGCCGACCGTGGACGTGCTGCGCACCCCCCGCAACGGCCGGACGTTCGAGGGCCTCGGCGAGGACCCGTACCTGTCGGCCGGGCTGGGCGCGTCGTGGGTGCAGGGGGCGCAGGCGCAGGGCGTGATGGCCTCGGTCAAGCACCTGGCGGTCTACACGCAGGAGACCGACCGGATGTCGCTCGGCATGAACGTGGACCCGCGCACGCTCCGCGAGATCTACCTGCCGCCGTTCGAGGCGTCGGTCAAGACCGGCGGCGCGGCGGCCGTGATGTGCGGGTTCGGGAAGCTGAACGGGCGCTGGGCCTGCCAGGACGGGACGACGCTGAAGAAGATCCTGCGCTCGGAGTGGGGCTTCAAGGGGTTCGTGACGTCCGACCACGTCGCCGCGCAGGACTCCGCCGGCGCCGCCAACGGCGGGCTCGACCTGGAGCTGCCGATCGGCCTGCGCTACAACGCGTTCATGCTCAAGCTCGCCGTCGGGCAGAAGAAGGTCGCGCAGGCCACGATCGACGGCCACGCCCGCAACATCCTGCGGACGATGTTCGCGTTCGGGGTGTTCGACCGCGCCGCGTACCCGAACGACCTGACGAGGATCGACCGCGGCGCGAGCGAGGCGTCCGCGCGGCGCCTCGCCGAGAACGGCATCACGCTGCTGAAGAACGAGGGCGGCGCGCTCCCGCTGAACGCCCCGAAGTCGATCGCGCTGATCGGCAAGGGCGCGCAGGCCGTGCCGAGCGGGTTCGGGTCGGCGCAGGTCCAGCCGTTCTCCGCCGTCTCCCCCCGGGACGGGATCGCCCGGCGCGCCGGGTCCGGGACGAAGGTCACCTACGACGGCGGCGGGAACCGCGGCGCGGCGGTGCGGGCCGCGAAGGAGGCGGACGTCGCGATCGTGTTCGCGACCGACGCGCAGGGCGAGTTCTTCGACAAGTCGTGCCTGACGCTGAACTGCGGCGACCCGCTCAAGGGCGACCAGGACGCGCTGATCTCCGAGGTCGCCGCGGCGAACCCCGACACGATCGTCGTGCTGGAGACCGGCGGGCCCGTGCTGACGCCGTGGGCCTCGCGCGTGAAGGGCATCGTCGAGGCGTGGTACCCGGGCCAGGAGGCCGGGAACGCCCTCGCCCGCGTGCTGTACGGCGACGTGGACCCCGGCGGGCGGCTGCCGGTGACGTTCCCCGTACGCGAGCAGGACGCCCCGGCCGCGGGGAACCCGGCGCAGTACCCGGGAGTGAACAAGACCGTCACGTTCTCCGAAGGCGTGATGGTCGGATACCGGCACTACGACGCGAAGGGCATCGCTCCGCGCTTCCCGTTCGGGCACGGCCTGTCGTACACCTCGTTCCGCTACGACGGCCTCGCCGTGCGCCGGGACCGGGTGGAGGTCACGGTCACCAACACGGGCGCGCGTCCAGGGACCGCCGTCCCGCAGCTCTACCTGGGGATGCCTGCGCCGCGCGCGGGCGTGCCGCAGCCGCCGCGCCAGCTCAAGGGGTACGCCAAGCTGACGCTCGGGCCGGGCCAGAGCAGCAGGGTCGCGTTCCCCTGACGGCCCGTTCGCTGTCGTACTGGGACACGGCGTCGAACGGCTGGCGGGTCGCGCCGGGCTGCTACAAGGTGATGGTCGGCGGGTCCTCGCGCGACATCGCGCAGCGGGGGCGTTCTCGCAGGGAGGCTCCGGCTGCTGAGTCGTTCCAGGTAGAAGATCACCGTTCCGCTGCCGCCGCGTGCGCGCACGCGGTACAAATGAGGCAATCTTCGTCCGTCCCCGCCGAGTCGGAGCCCCCAGTGCCGCATGATTCCTCCACCGTGAGGACGCCCCCGCCGCCGGCGCGCCCGAGACCGGGCCGCCGCGACCGCCCGCTCGGGCCCGAGGACCCGCGCAGGCTGGCCGGCTACCGGCTGCTCGGACGGCTCGGCGAGGGCGGCCAGGGCGTGGTCTACCTCGGCCGGGGCGACGACGGCGGGCTCGTCACCGTCAAGCTGCTGCGCGGCGGGGCGGCGGCCGGGCCGCGCGCCCGCGCCCGGTTCGTCAAGGAGGCCGACGCGGCGCTCAGGGTCGCGGGGCGGCACACCGCGCGGGTGCTGGCCGCCGACGTCGCCGGCGACCGCCCGTACATCGTCAGCGAGTTCGTCGAGGGGCCGTCCCTCCAGCACATCGTGGAGGACGAGGGCCCGCTCGCGGGCGGGCCGCTCCGCAAGGTCGCGGTGCGCACCGCCGGCGCGCTCGCCGCGATCCACCGCGCCGGGATCGTGCACCGCGACTTCAAGCCGGGCAACGTCGTCCTCGGACCGGACGGCGCGAAGGTGATCGACTTCGGGGTGGCGCGGATCGCCGACGCGACCCCGGTCACGACCGGGCCGCTCGGCACGCCCTCGTACATGGCGCCCGAGCAGATCGAGGACGAGCCGGTCGGGCCGCCCGCCGACGTGTTCGCCTGGGGCGCGACGATGGTGTACGCGGCGACGGGCCGGCCGCCGTTCGGGACGGGGTCGAGCGCGGCGGTCATGCGGCGCGTCACGTCCCACCGCCCCGACCTCGGCGACCTCCAGGGGCCGCTGCGCGACCTCGCCGCCCGCTGCCTGGACAAGAACCCGGCGGCCCGCCCGACGGCGCCGCAGCTCGTCAGGGCGCTGCGGGACGGCCACGGGCCCGCGCCGAAGCCGCGGCCGAAGCGCATCCCCCGCTACCGCTGGCGGATGATGCTGGCGCTCGCCGGCGTCGTCTGCCTCGGCTTCGCCCTGGGCGTCCTGATCTAGGAGAACGCCCGGGCCGGGCGGACGGCCGGGGCCGGGGCCGTCACCAGTGCGGCGGGCGGTCCTCCAGCAGGCGCGCGTCGTCGTCGCCGCCCCGCCACTCGCCCCAGCCCGCGTCGGTGTCGTCCGCGGTCTGGTCGGGCAGGATCTCCAGATCGTCGTCGCCCAGGTCCACGGGGCGCTCGTCATCGGGTCCTTCGGTCATGCTCCCATTGTGGGTCATGTCCTCAGGCGGCGCGCAACCGGCGAGCCAGCTCGGCCGCCGCGGCGCCCGGGTCGTCGGCCTCGGTGATCGCCCGGACGACCACGGCGCGGCGCGCGCCGGCCGCCAGCACCTCGCCGAGGTTGCCGAGGCCGATGCCGCCGATCGCGAACCAGGGCCGTCCCTCCGGCCGCGCCGCCACGTACTCCAGCAGCTTCGGGCCGGGGGCCTCGCGGCCGGGCTTGGTGGGCGTCGGCCAGACCGGGCCCGCGCAGAAGTAGTCGACGCCCGGCTCTGCGGCGGCGGCGGACGCCTGCTCGCCGGAGTGCGTCGAGCGGCCGATCAGGATGTCCTCGCCGACGATCGCGCGGGCGGCGGGCACCGGCAGGTCGTCCTGGCCGAGGTGCAGGATGTCGGCCTGGACGGCGTGCGCGATGTCGGCCCGGTCGTTGACGGCGAGCAGCGTGCCGTGCCGTTCGCAGGCCTCCCGGAAGACCTCCAGGTGGGCGATCTCCTGCCGCGCCTCCAGGCCCTTCTGGCGGAGCTGGACGATGTCGACGCCGTTGGCGAGGGCGGCGTCGAGGAACGCGGGCAGGTCGCCCTGCCGCTCCCGGGCGTCCGTGCAGAGGTAGAGGCGGGCGCGGCCGAGCCGGGCGCGCAGCGCGACGGCGCGTTCGGAGAGCAGGTGCCTGGACACGAGGGGGCGGGTTCCTTCCGGTCTTGCGCGTTCAGCGGGGCGGGCGGGCGAACGACCGCGGGCCGGGCCCCGCGCCCGGAGGCGGAGGACCCGACCCGCAATCCTGTCATGGCCGGCCGCGCCCCACCCGCCCGAGGCGGCGGACGGGACGCGGGCCGGATCGGAGGCGCTAGAAGGCCATGGCCTGGGCGCGGCGGCGGACCTCGGTGCCGCGGTTCTCGCTGAGGGCGTCGACGGGCGTGCCGGGCAGGGTGTCGTCGGGGTGAAGAGCCAGCGCAGCGTCTCCACGTCGTCGAACCCGGCGTCGGACAGGAGCGTCAGGGTGCCGGACAGGCCCTTGATGACCTGGCCGTCCTTGATGAACGCGGCCGGGACCATCAGTCCCCCCTCGCGGCGGACGGCGAGGAGCCGGCGCTCGCTGAGGAGCTGCTTGGTGCGGTTGATCTTGATACCGAGGCGCTCGGCCGCCTCCCGCAGGGTGATCCACTCGCCCGCGAGGGCGTCGGTCCGGGGGTCGAGAGCGCTGTCGACGGTTGCGTGCATCTGCGTCACGCCCCCTTGCTACCACGCCGCCGGACCGCTCAAACCATCACGGCTTCACCGCATGGCGAACGGGCGTCTCCGGGTCGGCGAGCGCCTCGGCGTCCACCCGCGTCCCTGCCGCGATCACGCGCCTGGCCTGCACGAGGTCGCGGGGGCGGTCGACGGTGAGGATCGCGTCGAGGCGGTCCCCGGTGAGCCACGCGACGGCCCACTTGCGCCCGGCCGGGTCCCCGCGGCGGACGAGCCGTTCGGACGCCGCGTGGTGCCCGGCGTACTGGACCATCCGGCCGAACTGCTCGGACCAGAAGTAGGGCGCCGCGTCGTACGCCGCGTCCTCGCCGAGGAGCGTCGCGGCGGCCACCTCGGGGGCGTTCAGGGCGGTGTCCCAGTGCTCGACCAGGAGCCGCCGCCCGTACCGGCCCGACCACCAGGCGGCGACGTCGCCGACCGCGACCACGTCGTGGCGGACGGCGCCGGGGCCGGCGGCGCCGGGCGCGGCGCCGTCCAGACAGGCGCGGAACGACGCGTCGGTGACGACACCGCGCTCGACCAGCAGGCCCGAGCCGTCCAGCCAGCCGACGTTGGGCCGGACGCCGACGCCGACGAGGACCTCGTCGGCGTCGATCCGGCCGCCGCCCGCGAGGGCGAGCCCGTCGCGGTCGACGGCCGCGACCTTGACGCCGGTGCGCAGCTCGACGCCGGCCTCGGCGTACCAGGGGACGGTGAGGGCGCCGATCTCGGGTCCGATCGCGTTCGCGAGGGGCGTGTCGGCGGCCTCGGCGACGGTGACCCGGCAGCCCTTCTTCGCGGCCGCGGTGGCGACCTCGGCGCCGATCCAGCCCGCTCCGACGATGACCAGGCGGGTCCCCTCGGTGAGGCGGGACCGCAGCGCCAGCGCGTCGTCGACGGTGCGCAGCACGTGCTGGGGCCCGTCGCCGGGCAGCGTGACGGGGCGGCGCCGGTCGCGATGACCAGGCCGTCGAACGGCAGGTCGCCGGCCGTCGTGGCGAGCGTCCCGCCGCGCGGGTCGTCCAGGCGCAGCCCGGTCGCGGTCTCGCCGAGCAGCAGGTCGCAGCGGAGCGCGGCCCAGTCGGTGTCGATGCGGGTGTCGTCCTCGGCGCCCGCGAGCACGGCCTTCGACAGCGGCGGCCGGTCGTACGGCGCGTGCCGTTCCGCCGAGACGAGCGCCAGCGCGCCCTCGTACCCCTTGCTCCGCAGCGCCTCCGCGGCGCGCACGCCCGCCAGCCCGCCGCCGACGACGATCACCCTGTCCATGGGGTCACCCTAACCGGCGGCGCCGGACGGCTTTTGGACGGGTGTCCAGACAGACGCTCACCTCAAAACGGTCGTAGGGTGGGAATCACAGCAGAACAGCACGTAGCGCGGGAGTCCGGTCCGACCGGGCTGAGAGGGCGGCTACCGGCCGTCCCGCCTGAGGGCGGGACGCGCCACACGGGCCGCCGACCGCCAGGACCTGATCCGGATCATGCCGGCGAAGGGAGCGCCCATGGAGATCGTGATCATCGGGGCCGGGGTCATCGGCCTCGCCACCGCGTGGCGGGCCGCCGCGCGCGGGGCGGCGGTGACCCTCGTGGACCCCGCCCCGCGAGCGGCGCCTCGTCCGTCGCGGCGGGGATGCTCACCCCGGTGAGCGAGCTGACCTACGGCGAGGAGCCGCTGCTGCGGCTCGGCCTCGCCTCCCGCGAGCGCTACGGCGCGTTCGCGGCGGAACTGGCGGAGCTGACCGGCCTGGAGACCGGCTACCGCACCAACGGGATCATCGAGGTCGCGTTCGACTCCGACGACCTGAGGCACCTGGACGACCTGCGCAGGTTCCAGGAGTCGCTGGGCATCCCGACCGAGGCGCTGAACGGCCGCGAGTGCCGCAGGCTGGAGCCGATGCTCGCGCCCGGCGTCCGGGGCGGGCTGCTCGCCCCCGAGGACGGCTCGGTCGACCCGCGCCGGCTCACCCCGGCGCTGCTCGCGGCGGGCGAGCGGCTCGGCGTGCGGCTGGTGCGCTCCCGGGTCTCCGCCGTGCTGGTCGAGAACGACGTCGCGACCGGCGTGCGCCTCGACGACGGCGCCGAGATCAGGGCCGACCGGACGCTCCTCGCGGCCGGGCCCTGGTGCGGCGACATCGGCGGGCTGCCCGACGGGGTCGTTCCGGAGGTGCGTCCCGTCAAGGGGCAGGTGCTCCGGCTGCGCACCCGCGCGCCGTTCATCCAGCGGTCGACGCGCGGGATCGTCAAGGGCTCCTCGATCTACCTGGTCCCGCGCGCCGACGGCGAGATCGTGGTCGGGGCGACGCAGGAGGAGATGGGGTTCGACACCCGCGTGACGGCGGGCGGGCTGTGGGAGCTGCTGCGCGACGCGCGCGAGCTGCTGCCCGGCGTCACCGAGCTCGACTTCGCCGAGGTGTCGGCGGGGCTGCGCCCCGGGTCGCCCGACAACGCCCCGGTGATGGGCCCGACCGCGCTGCCGGGCCTGTACGTCGGCACGGGGCATTTCCGCAACGGCATCCTGCTGACCCCGGTGAGCGCCGACATCCTCGCCGAGGTGCTGGTGGACGGGACCGTTCCCGAGGTCGGGCGGCCGTTCACGCCGGAACGATTCCAGACAAGGAGCGGGGCATGAGGGTCATCGTCAACGGCGAGCCGCGCGAGCTGCCGGACGGCGCCAGCGTGGCCGAGGCGGTCGCGGGCGTCACGGCCTCGGCGGGCGTCGCGGTGGCGGTCAACGACGAGGTGGTGCGGCGGTCCGCGTGGGACGCGACGACGCTGAACGAGGCGGACCGGCTCGAAGTGCTGACCGCCGTGCAGGGAGGGTGAACGTGGAGGACGTGGAGCGCGGGGAGGACGTGGAGCGGGTGGCCGACACCGACCGGCTGGTCATCGCGGGCGAGGAGCTGGGCTCCCGGCTGATCATGGGCACCGGGGGCGCGCCCAGCATGCAGGTCCTGCGCGAGGCGCTGACCGCGTCCGGGACGGAGCTGACGACCGTCGCGATGCGGCGCGTGGACCCGTCCGCGCGCGGCTCGGTGCTGGACGTGCTGACCGGGTGCGGCATCCGCGTGCTGCCCAACACCGCCGGGTGCTTCACGGCGGGCGAGGCCGTCCTGACCGCCAAGCTGGCCCGCGAGGCGCTCGGCACGAACTGGGTGAAGCTGGAGGTCATCGCCGACGAGCACACCCTGCTGCCCGACCCGATCGAGCTGGTGGAGGCGGCCGAGCAGCTCGTGGACGACGGCTTCGTCGTGCTGCCGTACACCAACGACGATCCCGTCCTCGCCCGCCGCCTGGAGCAGATCGGGTGCGCGGCGGTGATGCCGCTCGGCTCCCCCATCGGCTCGGGGCTCGGCATCCGCAACCCGCACAACATCGAGCTGATCGTCGAACGGGCGGGCGTCCCGGTCATCCTGGACGCGGGCCTCGGCACCGCGAGCGACGCGGCGCTGGCGATGGAGCTCGGCTGCGACGCCGTCCTGCTCGCCACCGCGGTCACCCGCGCCCAGTCCCCCGCGCGGATGGCCGCCGCGATGCGCCACGCCGTCGAGGCCGGACGGCTGGCCCGCCTGGCGGGCCGCATCCCGAAGCGCCACTACGCCCAGGCGAGCTCCCCCTTCGAGGGCCTCGCCACGAGCGGCTGACGCACGCCGCACGCCCTACGGCGTACGGCGCGCACCCGCCCATGGTTAAGCATCCCTACAACGATCTGCGTAGTCGTTTTCGCTGGACCTGAAGGGTGGACGGGCCGGAGACTGTGCCGCGTCCACCGGATCCTCCAGGCCGCCGCGGCCCGCAACCGCACGGCTCACTTCGGTGTTCGTCGAAACGACGTCGTCCTAGGGTGCGTGAACATGGAACAGCGGAGCGCGGGCGGACCGAGGGTGGACCGGCGGGCCGTCGCGGCGGCCACCGTCACGGTGGTGCTGTGGGCGTCGGCATTTGTGGCGATCCGCAGCGCCGGGTCCGAGTTCGGGCCCGGCGCGCTCGCGCTCGGGCGGCTGCTGTCGGGGACGGTCGTGCTGGCCCTGATCTGCCTGGTGCGCAAGGAGGGCCTCCCGCCCCGCGCGGCGTGGCCCGGGATCCTGGCGTCGGGCCTGCTGTGGTTCGGGCTCTACATGGTCGTGCTCAACTGGGGCGAGCAAAAGGTCGACGCGGGCACCGCCGCGCTCGTGGTCAACATCGGCCCGATCGTGGTCGCGCTGCTCGGCGGCTGGCTGCTGAAGGAGGGCTTCCCGCCGCGCCTGCTGGCCGGGATGGCCGTGTCGTTCGGCGGCGCCGCCGTGGTCGGCCTGTCGACGTCCGGGGACGGCGGCTCGTCGGTGCTCGGCGTCCTGCTGTGCGTCGTGGCCGCCCTGTCGTACGGCGGGGCGTCGTCGCGCAGAAGCCTGCGCTGCGGCACGGGTCGGCGCTCCAGGTCACGACGTTCGGCTGCGGGGTCGGCGCGGTCGCCTGCCTGCCGTTCTCGGGGCAGCTCGTCTCCCAGCTCGGGGACGCCTCGGCGGGCGCGACGCTCAACATGGTGTACCTCGGCGTGTTCCCGACCGCGATCGCGTTCACGACCTGGGCGTACGCCCTGGCGCGGACGTCGGCGGGCCGGATGGGCGCCACCACCTACGCCGCGCCCGCGCTGGTGGTGCTCATGTCGTGGGCGGCGCTCGGCGAGGTGCCCGCCCTGATCACGCTCGGCGGCGGGCTGCTGTGCCTGGCCGGGGTGGCGGTGTCGCGCGGCTCCCGCCGCCGCCCGCGCCCGGACGCCGCAGCGGGCGTGGACAGGGTCCCCGAGCGGGTCGGATAGCTCCGCGGGCCCATCGACGCTCATACTCGCGGCTGATGAGATCCGGTGGATTTCGCCCTTACACTCGCTCTGATGGACACGTCGGTTGCCGATCCACTCGTCGGACAGGTGCTCGACGGGCGCTACCGCATCGAGTCGCGGGTCGCCCGCGGCGGCATGGCCACGGTGTACGTGGCGCGCGACGTCCGGCTCGACCGGATCGTCGCGATCAAGGTCATGCACGCCGGGCTGGCGTCCGACGACGACTTCGTGGCCCGCTTCATCGGCGAGGCGAAGGCCGCCGCGGCGCTCTCCCACCCCAACGTGGTCGCGGTCTACGACCAGCGCACCGACGGCGAGCACGTCTTCCTGGTGATGGAGTACGTGCCGGGCCGCACCCTGCGCGACCTGCTCACCGAGCGCGGGCGGCTCGGCCCGCGCGCCGCGCTGGAGATCATGCAGCCGGTGCTGGCCGCGCTCGGCGCCGCGCACCGCGGCGGCCTCGTGCACCGCGACGTCAAGCCCGAGAACGTGCTGCTCACCGAGGACGGCCAGGCGAAGGTGGCCGACTTCGGGCTGGCCCGCGCCGAGTCCGCCAGCAAGATGACCAAGACCGGGCTGATCATCGGCACCGTCGGCTACCTGGCGCCCGAGCAGGTGCTGGCGGGCAGCGCCGACGTCCGCTCGGACGTCTACGCCTCCGGCGTGATGCTCTACGAGCTGCTCACCGGCGAGCTGCCGCACCGCGCCGACACCGCCCTCGCCGTGGCCTACAAGCACGTCAACGAGGCCGTACCGCCGCCGTCGGCCGCCGTGCCCGGCCTGACCCCCGCGATCGACGCGCTGGTCACCCGCGCCACCGCGCACGACCCCGCCGCGCGCCCGCAGGACGCCAACCGGCTGCTCGGCGAGGTCGCCGAGGTGTTCGGCGGGCTCCCGCGCGACTTCGACGAGCGCGTCGAGGAGGCGTCCCGCAACCAGACCGCGGTCCTGGAGACGCCGGCCCCGCCGCCCGGCCCGTACGCCCCGCAGTACGGGCCGCCCGGCGGGGGCCGCACCGCGGTGCTCGACCCGTCGGGCACCGCCCCGGTCGAGCCGCCGCCCGCGGCCGCGCCGACCGCGCGATCGGCGCGATCACCGGCAAGTACGTGCTGATCGCCATCGGCGCGATCGCCGCCGTGATCCTCGGCTGGGCCGTCTGGTACCAGACGAGCGGCCAGTACGAGCACGTCCCCGAGCGGATCGTCGGGATGAAGGTGGCCGACGCCAAGGCGAAGCTCGAAGGCGCCGGGATGACCGTCCGGGTGGGGCCGAAGCAGTTCAGCGACCGCGTCCGCAAGGACCAGGTGGTCAAGTCCGATCCCCCGGCGGGCGCGCGGATCGCCAAGGGCGACACCGTGACGCTCACGCCGTCCAAGGGGCGGATGCCGCGCGAGGTGCCCGACGTCACCGGCAAGTCCGTCGAGGACGCGACCGGCGACCTGCGCGGCAAGGGGTTCACCGTCGGCCGTACGAGCCGGGAGCCGTCCCAGACCGTCGGCAAGGGCGACGTGATCCGCACCGACCCGAAGGGCGGCGCCGAGCAGTCCCCCGACGTCCCGGTGGACCTGGTCGTCAGCACCGGCATGTCGATGCCCGGCCTCGTCGGCACCAACGGCGACGAGGCCGCCAACAAGCTCCGCGCCATGGGCCTGGACGTCAAGGTCGACAAGGAGGACCCGGGCGACCGGCAGCCCAACACGGTGCTGCGCCAGGACCCGGCGCAGGGCACCGGCGTCTCGCGCGGCGACAGCGTCCACCTCGTGGTCACCGACCGCAAGTGCGCCTTCAACGCGGGCCCGGTCCACATCGGCTGCGACGACGGCGACCGCGGCCAGAACGCGAGCGTGCCCGTCCCCAACACGGTCGGCCAGAACGTCAAGGACGCCCGCCAGGCCCTCAGGAGCTCCGGCTTCAAGGTCAAGGAGACCGGGTGGGGCGGCGACACCGTCCGCTTCCAGAACCCGGGCGGCGGCGAGGCCCCGCGCGGCTCCACCGTCACCATCGTCCGCGGTCCCTGAGCGGGCGGGGCCGCCGCCGCGAGCGGCTAGGCTGAACGGCCTATGACCTCATCGAACAACCCCGTCGGCGGCCACGTCCCGGTGGCCGGCGGCCTCGCCACCGGCGGCCTGAAGTACGCCGCGGAGATCGGCGCGGAGACCGTCCAGGTGTTCGTGTCCAACCCGCGCGGATGGGCGCTGCCGGAGGGCAAACCCGCGGAGGACGCCAAGCTGCGCGAGCGCGACGACGTCACGGTGTACGTGCACACGCCGTACCTGGTCAACTTCGGCTCGCCCAGCGAGGAGACCCTCGCCAAGTCGGTCGCGACCGTCCGGCACTCGCTGCTGCGCGGCCACGCGATCGGCGCGCGCGGCGTGGTCGTGCACACCGGTTCGGCGGTCACCCAGTCGTACGACGAGGCGATGAAGCAGGTCCGCGAGCACGTGCTGCCGCTGCTGGAGGAGATCCCCGAGGGCGGCCCCGACCTGCTGCTGGAGCCGATGGCCGGGCAGGGCAACATGCTGTGCGCCAAGGTCCAGGACCTCGGCGAGTTCTTCGAACGGCTCGACCACCACCCGAGGCTCGGCGTCTGCTTCGACACCTGCCACGCGTTCGCCGCCGGCCACGACCTCGCAGCGCCGGGCGGCGCCGCCCGGACGATGGACGAGCTGGTCGCCGCCGTCGGCGAGAACCGGCTGAAGCTCGTCCACGCCAACGACTCCAAGGACGCCTGCGGCTCGGCCAAGGACCGCCACGAGAACATCGGCGCGGGCCGGATCGGGGAGGAGCCGTTCGCCGAGCTGTTCCGCCACCCGGCGGTGGCGGGCGTCCCGTTCGTCATCGAGACCCCGGCCGCGGCGCCGAGCCGCACGCCAAGGACGTCGCGACCCTCAAGCGCCTGCGCGACGGCTAACCGCCCCCGGCCCGCGCGGCCCGCGCGGGGGCGGCGCGCTCCCCGCCGCGGTCGGCCCGCCGTACGAAAAAGGGCTCGGACGCCGCTGAACAACCCCCCGACTGTCCAGCGGCGCCCGAGCCGCAGGCCACCGGATCCCACCCCCCGGTACGGGATCCGGTGACTCATGATCCGGCGGTCGACTGGCGAGCGCCGGATCTCCAGTTGTGTTCTTGGACGGGGCCCCGCGGCGTTCTGCCGCTCCCCGACGGGTGGTGCGTGTGGTGCCACTGAGAACACTAGAGGGCTTCCCACACCAGTAGCGGGGTGGAAACACCACCAGCGATGAACGGTGCGTAGTCAGCGATATACGTTCGGTAGCCGTACGACGAGCGGTCCGTCCGGCGCGACGAGCGGTCGCCCCCGACCGTTGGGAACGGTCCACACCACCTGGCGAGCGGTCGTCAACGATTGACACCCTCCGGATCCGGCCCTCCGCCACCGCATCGGCGGCACATACCGTCCCAAAGCCCGCCCATCGTGGCCACCCCGCGGCGCGCGCCTCCGCATACCCACACCCCGCGAATACCCACTCACAGACCTCCGTCGCCCGCTCCGTACCCACCCCGCCTCCCTCCGCACCCCTCTCCGCCCCATGCGCGCCCCTCCCCCACCCTCCGTCCGTCCTCCGTAGAGTCCGCGTGGGCCGCCGTTCCCTTGGCGCACTCGGCTTTCCGTCGCCCGGAAAGCCGCGCCCCGCGCCTGAGGCCGTTGGGCGCCTTCGCGGTTGCCGCCACGGGACGGGCCGCCCGCACGTGTCCGCATGGCCGCGCGTCCGCTCGCCGGGTGCCTCCGTACGCCTAGAGACGCCCCCTTGCCTGCTCAGACGCCTCGTACGCCCCTGCGCGGCGGCATGGCGAGCGGTGGGGGCGGGCATGGGGTGGCGCGGCGGGAACGGGGGTAGAGGTCGCCTGGGACCGATGCCGGGTGCCGGGACGGAGGCCGGGACGGCGGTCAGCGGACGATGGTCTCTTCGGGGAGGTGGAGGCGGGCCATCGCGCGGTCGGCGCGGCGCGGGATCCGGGCGCGGGTCAGCAGCGACACCCCGACCATCACGGCGAACGCGACGGGGGCGAGGACCATGGCGGGCTGCGCGAGGACCGCCTGCGTCCAGCCGTGCCACGGGCCGCCGAACAGCCGGACGACGCCCGCGGCGACCGCGAGCCCGCCGCCGACGACGAGGCCGGCGCCCGCGCCCGCGGCGGTGAGCCCGCGCCACCAGATGCCGAGCACCAGCAGCGGGCACAGCGAGCACGCCGACACGGTGAACGCCAGCGGGATCAGGCCCGCCGCGCCCTGCGGCCCGATCTTCGACACCAGCGTCAGCGGGACCGACAGGGCGAACACCACGCCGATGCGGAACGCGGTGATCCCGCCGCCCAGCCGCTGGAAGGTCTGCGTGGCCGTCCCCGCGATCGCGACGACGATCCCGCAGGAGGTGGAGATGAACGCGGCGAACGCGCCCGCCGCGACGAGGCCGGTCAGCAGGGCTCCGGCGGGGCCGGGCGCGAGCCGTTGCGGCAGCATCAGCACGGTCGCGTCGGTGTCGCCGGTCATGAGCAGCTCGGGCGTGTAGAGCCGTCCGAGCGCGCCGTACAGGGCCGGGAAGACGTAGAACATCGACAGCAGCACCGGCACCATCGCGGTGGTCCGGCGGGCGGCGCGCCCGCAGGTGTTGGTGTAGAAGCGCATGAGGATGTGCGGCAGCCCCATGGTGCCGAGCAGGATGCCGAGGAGCCCGGAGTACGCGGCGTACAGCGCGTGCTCCTGGCCGCGGCCGAACGGGATCGACCACGTCGCGCCGTCCTGGACGGGGAGGCGCTCGGCGTGCGGGACGGCCGCGCCCGGCGGGAAGACCAGCTCGGTGCCCTCGCCGACCCGGTGCCGCCCGGCGGTCAGCGTGACCGCGCGGCCGTCGTAGGAAGTCCCGTCGAGCCTGCCGCGCACGGTGACGGGCGTGTCGCCGGGCACGCGGACGCGGACGGCGGTCTCGATCCGGACGGTGGTGCGGTGGTCGAACGCGGGCAGCCGGTGGCCCGTCGGGTCGTCGCCGCCGTCCAGGTGCCACAGCGACAGCAGCGCGACGGCCGGGACCGCGACGGTGACGAGCTTGACCCAGAACTGGACGGCCTGGACGGCGGTGACGCTGCGCATCCCGCCCGAGACGACCAGGCCGAGCGCGACGCCGACGACCAGCACCCAGCCCGCCCACACCGGCGCGCCGGTGAGCACCCGCAGCGTGACGCCCGCGCCCTGGAACTGCGGCAGCAGGTAGAACCAGCCGATGAAGCAGACGCAGGCGGTGACCACGCGCCGCACGGCGGGCGACCCGAGCCGCCAGTCGGCGAAGTCGGAGATGGTGTACGCGCCGGAGCGGCGCAGCGGCGCGGTCACCAGGGCGAGCAGCAGCACGTACCCGGCGGTCGCGCCGATCGGCATCCACAGCATGTCCGCGCCGTAGGCCAGCACGAGCCCGGCGGTGCCGAGGAACGCCGCGGCGGAGATGTACTCGCTGGTGATCGCCGAGGCGTTCCACAGCGGGGTGACGCCGCGCGAGGCGACGAGGAAGTCGGAGGTCGTCCGGGTGGCGCGGCTCCCGTACGAGCCGAGGACCGCCGTCATGCCGAGCACCGCGACCAGCGCGGTGAGGGCGGCGGCCACGGCCATCACGATCACGGCCGGTCCACCAGTTCGACGAAGTCGCGCTCGACCCGTTCGGCCTGCCGGACGTGGTGGGCGGCGGCGGCGATCCAGAGGGGCTGCGTGCCGAGGGCGAGGACCAGCCACGGCAGCGGGACGCCGTGCACGCGCGCGCGGCCGAGCTCGGGCGCGAGGTACAGCAGCAGCGGCAGGCACGTGACGACGACGGCGACGGCGGCCGTGGTGACGGCCGCGATGCGGAACTGGGCGCGGATCAGCGTGCGGGCGTAGAGGGCGCCGAGTTCGGTCTGCTCGTCGAGGTCGTTGGCGAGGGTCCACCCGGCGTCCAGGACGGGGGCGCCGCCCGCGGTGCGCGGGGCCGACCTCGCCCGGTCGGTGCGGGCGCTGGACACCACGACCCGGCGCGGCTCAGTCATCGCGGCGCCCCGTCCCGTCCCGGCGGGCGTCCGGACCGGTCTCGGGAGCGGTGCGCGGACCGGGGTACGGCCCGGAGCGGAAGTCGGCGTAGGGGCCGGCCCGGGGCGGGGTGCGCGGAGCGGCGGCCGGGCCGGGGCGCGGGGCGGGCGGGCCCGCGTGGTGCCCCGCCGGCGGGCCGCCGCGGGCACCCGCGGGCGGACCGGTGAACGGGCCGGGCGGCGGGCCGGAGCGCGGGGCGGCCGGCCCCGCCTGCGGGCCCGCGGCCGGACCGGTGTGGGAGCCGGAGGACGGGCCCGGACGCGCTCCGGGCTGGGTGCCGGAGCCCTGGCCTGGGCCTGGGCCGGTGCCCGGGTTCGTCCCGGGAGGGCCGCCGGACTGGGGGTCGTTGTGGTGGAAGCGGCGGACGAGCAGGTCGCGGACCTCGCGGGTGTGGCGGCGGCTGACCGGCAGCAGCTCGTCGCCGATCTGGACGGCGGCGCGGCCCCCGTCGAAGCGCAGCTCGGTGATGTGGGCGGACGCGACGAGCGTGCTGCGGTGGATGCGGATGAACCCGGCCTCCTCCCAGCGCCGCGCGAGCGCGGCGAGCGGCATCCGGACGAGGTAGCTGCCCTCGGCGGTGTGCAGCCGGACGTAGTCGCCCTGCGCCTCGACGTGCGTGACGGCGCGGCGGGAGACCAGGCGGGTGCGCCCGCCGAGCTCGACCGGGATCATCTCGTCCTCGGGCGGGCGCTCGGGACGCCGCCGTCCTCGGCGGCGCTCGCCCGGTGCACGGCGTCGTCGACGCGGCGGACGGCTTCGGCCAGCCTTTCCGGTCGGACCGGTTTCAGCAGGTAGTCGAGGGCGCCCAGCTCGTACGCGGCGACGGCGCAGTCGTCGTGCGCGGTCACGAACACCACCTGCGGGGGCGCGGCGAAGCCCGACAGCAGCCGGGTGAAGTCGAGGCCGTCGAGCCCCGGCATGCGGATGTCGAGGAACACCGCGTCGAGCCGTTCGCCCGCGACCAGCATGCGGCTGAGGTCGCGCAGGGCCTCGGCCGCCTCGCCGGCTCCGGTCACCCTCTCGATGCGCGGATCCTTGCGCAGCAGGAAGGTCAGTTCCTCCAGGGCGGGAAGTTCGTCGTCGACGGCGAGCACGCGGAGCATACGAGGACTTTGCCGCGATTACCGTCTGTCCGCAATCGGTTTCATAAGGTGATGGTCGATTCGTCAGTCCGGAAAGACCCCCGGACGGTACTTCGGTACGCGCAGGTTGACCTTCGTGCCCGCGCCGAGGGCCGTCTCGACGGTCAGGCCGTACTCGTCGCCGTAGACCTGCCGCATCCGCTCGTCGACGTTGGCGAGGCCGATGCCGGCGCCCGCGCCGCTGCGCCGCTCCCGCCCGGCGGGCCCGGCGCCCGCGGTCAGCACCTCCTGGAGCCGGTCGGGGTCCATGCCGACGCCGTCGTCCTCGACGCTGATCGCCGCCTCGGGCCCGGCGTCCCGCGCGACGATCTTGATGTGGAACGCCGTGCGGGCGCCCTCCATGCCGTGCCTGATCGCGTTCTCCACGAGCGGCTGGAGAGACAGGAACGGCACGGCGACCGGCAGCACCTCCGGGGCGATCTCCACGCTGAACTGGAGCCGCTCGCCGAAACGGGCACGTTCCAGCAGCAGGTAGCGGTCGATGGAGCGCAGCTCGTCGGCGAGGGTGGTGAAGTCGCGCGGGTTGCGGAACGAGTAGCGGGCGAAGTCGGCGAAGTCGAGCAGCAGCTCGCGGGCGCGCTCGGGGTCGGTGCGGACGAACGAGGCGATCGTCGTCAGCGAGTTGTAGACGAAGTGCGGCGAGATCTGCGCGCGCAGCGCCCGCATCTCGGCCTCGGCGAGGCGGGCGCGGGAGGAGTCGAGCTCGGCGAGTTCGAGCTGGCTGGAGATCCAGCGGGCCACCTCCCCGACGGCCCGCACGCGCGCGGTGGACGCCGAGGGCCCGTACGCGGCGAGCACGCCCTCGACGCGGCCCTCGACGGTGAGCGGGGCGACCATGGCGACCTTGACCCGGCAGAACGGGTCGTCGCAGGCGACGAGGTCGGGGTTCACGACGCGGGGGCGGCCGGACGCCAGCACGGGGCGCGCGTGCGCGAGGGCCTCGGCGGCGTGCGCGTCCTCGCCGGTGCCGTCCCAGACGAGCAGGCGCCCGTGCTCGTGGTCGTCCGGGCCGGACTCGCCGTCCCCGCCCGCGTCGGCGTCGCCGTCGGTCCCGTCGCCGGGCGGGCCGACGCCGATCAGCACGATCGCCTCGGCGCCGAGCAGGGTGCGCAGGTGCCGGGCGGCCTTGCGCGCCGAGTCGCGGGTCAGGCCGCCGCGCAGGGACGGCGATGCGCGGGAGATGGTGTGCAGGGCGGCGAACGTCGCGTCGTCGGCCGGGGTCGCGAAGCCGCCCTTGCGGGTGAGGCGCCAGCGGCGCAGCGCGCAACCGCCCGCGCCCGCTCCCAAGACGAGGACGATCGCCAGCGTGTCAGGAACGGACGGTACGACCATGACAACTCACGGTAATGGCGTACCGGGGC
This sequence comes from Actinomadura sp. J1-007, assembly GCF_009793335.1. Classification (GTDB taxonomy): domain Bacteria; phylum Actinomycetota; class Actinomycetes; order Streptosporangiales; family Streptosporangiaceae; genus Spirillospora; species Spirillospora yumaensis. The sequence goes on from NZ_WING01000001.1 coordinate 363,899, forward strand.
CCGCGCAGCGGAATCCCCACCGGTATCCGCGCGGGCGAAGACCCCGGAAGCCCGTCCCCGCCGAACGATCCGGGCGCGTCCGGCCCTGGGGGCGGCCCGGCTCCGACAACCGCGGTCAGAGCGGCGGGGACTCGCCCTCGTCCTCCTGGTACGAGTAGCGCTGCTCCCGCCAGGGGTCGGCCACGTTGTGGTAGCCGCGCTCCTCCCAGAAGCCGCGCCGGTCCTTGACCAGGTACTCGACGGCGCGGACCCACTTGACGCTCTTCCACGCGTACAGGTGCGGGACGACGAGGCGGATCGGGAAGCCGTGGTCGGGGCTGAGCCGTTCGCCGTCGCGGTGGGTGGCGAACATGGTGCCCTCGGAGAGAAAGTCGGTCATGCGGATGTTGGCGCTGTAGCCGTACTCGGCCCACACCATCACGTGCGTGACCTCGGGCGCGGGCGGCGCCAGCTCCACGATCGCGGCGCCGGGGACGCCGGCCCACTCGTTGTCGGGGATCGTGAACTTGGTGACGCAGTGGAAGTCGGCCACCGTTGTGATCCTCGGCAGGGCCTCGAACTCGTCCCACGTCCAGCGGTGCTGCCCGCCCGACTCGGTGGCGCCGAACACGCGGAAGTCCCAGTCCTTCGGGCGGAACTTCGGCACCGGGCCGTAGTGCAGGACCGGCCATCCGCGCGGGACGTACTGGCCGGGCGGCAGGGCCCGCGGCTCCGGCGACCGCTCCGGCTCGGACGGCCGTCCGGTGTCACGCGGCCGTTCCGGCGGCGGCTCCGGCGAGGGCTCTTCGGGTGGGGACATGACGCGGCCATCCTGCCATCCGGCGTGAGCTGAGCCATATTCGGGGGCTCACCCCGAGGACTCCGCCCCATGGGCTACTCTGAGGCCCATGCGCAACGTCGTGTATTTCTTTTGGTACGACCAGCCCGGGAGGCTGGTCTGCCAGACGCTGCGCTGACAGACCACAAGGCGAGAAGCCCCGGGCCGGACGGCCCGGGGCTTTCGTCGTTCCAGGGGTCGGTCCGTTTCCAGGGGTTTTTCTGGCGGGGCCCGCGCGGGCGCCCGCAGGATGAGAGAGGCAGCAACATGGTCGTCGTCATGGCCCCGGAGGCCACCGAGGCAGATATCAAGGGCGTCGTCTCACTGGTCGAGACCGCAGGAGGCGACGCCTTCGTCAGCCGCGGCGTGGAGCGGACCATCGTCGGCCTGGTCGGGGACGTCCAGCAGTTCGGCACGCTGAACCTGCGCGGGATGCGCGGGGTGAGCGACGTGATCCGCATCTCCGCGCCGTACAAGCTGGTCAGCCGCGAGAACCACCGCGAGCGCTCCATCGTGCGCGTCGGCGGCGTCCCGATCGGCCCCGGCACGATGACCCTGATCGCCGGGCCGTGCGCGGTGGAGACCCCCGAGCAGACCCTCCAGGCGGCGCAGATGGCCAAGGCCGCGGGCGCCACCCTGCTGCGGGGCGGGGCGTTCAAGCCGCGCACCTCGCCGTACGCGTTCCAGGGGCTCGGCGAGGCCGGGCTGCGGATCCTCGCGGACGTGCGCGCCGAGACCGGCATGCCGATCGTGACCGAGGTGGTGAACGCGGCCGACGTCGAGCTGGTCGCCTCGTACGCCGACATGCTCCAGATCGGCACCCGCAACGCGCAGAACTTCGCGCTGCTCCAGGCCGCGGGCGAGGCGGGCAAGCCGGTGATGCTGAAGCGCGGCATGAGCGGCACCATCGAGGAGTGGCTGATGTCCGCCGAGTACGTCGCGCAGCGCGGGAACCTGGACATCGTGCTGTGCGAGCGGGGCATCCGGACGTTCGAGAAGGCCACCCGCAACACCCTGGACATCTCCGCCGTGCCGGTGGCCCAGCGCCTCTCCCACCTGCCGGTGATCATCGACCCGTCGCACTCGGGCGGCAGCCGCGACCTGGTGCTGCCGCTCACCCGGGCGGGCATCGCGGTCGGCGCGGACGGCGTGATCATCGACGTCCACCCGCACCCCGAGACCGCGCTGTGCGACGGCCCGCAGGCGCTGGTGGACGGCGACCTGCGCGAGCTGGCCAAGCTCGTCCGCGACCTGCCGCCCCTGGTCGGCCGCGCCCTGACCGAGACGCCCGACGGCGTCCCCGCCTGACGCCCGGACGGCCCGTTCGCCCCTGACGCCGCCCTTCCGCGTACCGCCGTCACGAGCGCGCCCCCGGGCCCGCCGTGACGGCGGTCGGCGATGCGTGGGGTAATGTCGGGAACATGGACTACTGGACCGCCAACTGCGGCCCGCCCGTCTCCTGACGGGGCGCGGCGACACTCTCCCCTGAGAACCCAGGCCCGGCGCTGAAACGCCGGCCGCCCGTCTGACGGCGGCCCGCGCGCCACGGGCCTTTTTCCTGCGCCCCGAATCCGGATGTTCTTCTTCCGATTCGAGCTCAGGAGCAGTTCTCCGTGTCCGTGCGCACCTTCACCCAACGCACCCTCGCGTCCCGCGCCGCCCGTTCCGGCGCCTCCGGCGACGGCGACGGCGGGCGGCCCGGCCAGGGCGCCCGCCTCGGCGGTCGCGCCGAGATCCTCGCCGCCGCCTGCCTGTGGGGGACGGCGGGTCCCGCGTCCACCCTCGCCCCGATCTCCTCCGTCGGCGTCTCGTCCGTCCGCATCGTCCTCGGCGGGCTGCTGCTGCTCGCCTGGGCGGCCCTCACCGCGCGCGGCGCCGGGCTGCTCGCGCTGCTGCGGCGCGGCGGCCGGACGCGCGCGCTGCTGGCCGTCGGGGTCGTCTGCACCGGCCTGTACCAGACCTCCTACTACGCGTCCGTGGACCGTACGGGCGTGGCCGTCGCCACGATCGTGTCCGTCGGATGCGCCCCCGCGTTCGCCGGGCTCATCGACCGGCGGGGCCTGTCGCGCCGGTGGGCGGTCTCCACGGTCGGCGCCGTGGCCGGGTGCGCGCTGCTCGTCGGCGGAGGCGAGGGCGCGGGCGCCGACCCGGCCGGCGTCCTGCTCGCGCTGCTGTGCGGGTTCGTGTACGCCGTCTACACGACGATCACGTCCCGGCTGCTCGCGCGCGGCGAGCAGGACCGGGCCATCGTGGGCGTGCTGTTCGGCGGCGCCGCCCTGGTGCTGCTGCCGGTGCCGTTCCTCCTGCCGTCCGGCTGGTTCCTGACGGGGACGGGCATGCTGGTCACCGGCTACCTGGGGATCATCACGATCACGGTGGCGTACGCGCTGTTCGCCAAGGGCCTGCGCACCACCCCGGCCGCGACCGCGACGACGCTGACGCTGGCCGAGCCCGCCGTCGCGGCGCTGATCGGGCTGACGCTGCTCGGCGAGCACCTCGGCCCGGTCGCGCTCGGCGGGCTCGGCCTGCTGGCGGCGAGCCTCGTCGTGCTGGTGCTGTGAGTCCCTGACCGGGCCGGTAACAAATTGGTCTGAACCACTCGCCAGGACGGGACGCGGCGAGGATGATGTCCGGCATGACGACGGGCGAAGGCGACGCCGCCGGACGGCTGTTCCCCGAGGACCTCGACGGCGTCGATCCGGTGGCCGCGGTGATGCTGGCCGACGCGTGCCGCTCCATCTCCGCGTACCCGGACCTGGTGGTGGTCGGCCCGCTGTTCACCGCGGCGGAACGGGTCGCGGGCGGCTGGCAGGTCGTCTGCCCCTGCGACCCGTTCCCCCAGGGCGCCCGCGAGCTGCTCGGCGTCCACCTGGAGGACCGGGCCGCGCTCGCGGGCGACGCGCCGGGCCGGGAGCTGCGGGCGGCGGCGCGGACCGTCCAGTCCGAGCCGCGCGACGAGGTGCGGGCGGCGGGGCGGCGGTTCCGGGTCGTACGGATCGAGCAGCTCGTCCGCAGCGGCCCGGACGGGCCCGAGCCGCCCCGCCCCACCGACCTCGACCCGGCTCCCGGGGCCCGCGCCCGGCGCGGCGCCCGGCCCGCCGCGCGCGCCTACGACCTGCTGCGCGACGGGCAGGAGACTCCCGACATGGCGACGGCCGAGCTGCTGTGCCAGGTGCTGGACGCGGCGGCGCGCGAGGGCACCGAGCCGTCCGACGCGTTCCTGACGCCGCTGTCGCTGGCGCCCGCGTTCACGATCGCCGAACGGCACGAGGGCCGGTGGCGTCCGGTCGGGCGGCTGCACGAGACCCCGCGCAGGCCCGCGCGTCGCTCGCCACGTACTTCCGGCACGTCGTCCCGGCCGTGGAGCAGCCGGGCGAGGAGGACCTGGCCGGCTACGCCGAGGCCGGCGACCTGATGGCCGACGGCTCCCGCCGCAACGGCATCGAGGTCGCGGGCCGCCGCTTCCGCGTCGTGAGGATCGAACGCATCACCCTCATGGGCCCCGACGGCCCAGAGCCCCCACGCCCCACCGACTGACCTTGTTGGCTGGAACCGTGGCCCTCGGGCTACCGAATCAGGCGCTGCCGTAGACGGGGCGGTGCTCCTGGACGGAGTCGGCGAGCTGGTCGGCGAGGTCGGCGGCGTCGAGGCGCTTCTCGATCTGCCGCAGGTCGTCGATCTTGGCCTTGGTCTCGGCGCGGCGCGGGGCGAGCATCGTGCAGCAGTCCTCGTCGGGCAGCTCGGAGATCGACAGGGTGCGCACCCGGCGCGCCTGGTCCATGATCTCGATCTTGTCCATGCCGACGAGGGGCCGCAGGATCGGCAGCTCGACCGCGTCGTCCAGCGCGGTGATGTTGGTGAGGGTCTGGCTGCTGACCTGGCCGAGCGCGTCGCCGGTGATCAGCGCGGAGCCGCGCAGCCGGCGGGCGAGGACCTCGCCGGTGCGCAGCATCAGCCGGCGCTGCGCGATCACCGCGAGGCGGTCGGCGCCGGACGACTTGATCTGCTGCTGGGCCTTGCCGAACGGCACGACGAACAGCCGCGACCCGCCCTGGAACTTGTCCAGCTCGCGCACCAGCGCGTACGCCTTGTAGATCGACTCCGGCCGGTGAAAGGCATCCCGGAGAAGTGCAGGTAGTCGACCCGCAGGCCGCGCCGCATCATCCGGTAGGCGGCAACGGGCGAGTCGATGCCGCCCGACATCAGGACCAGGGCCCGGCCGCTCATCCCGACCGGGAGGCCGCCCTGGCCGGGCAGCCCGCCGGAGAACACGAACACCTCGTCGCGGTCGACCTCGATCGACACGGTGTGGTCGGGGTCCTTGAGCCTGACCGGCAGCCCGTAGCGGTCGGCGATCCTGCCGCCGACCAGGCGGTCCAGCTCGGTGGAGGTCAGCGGGAACCGCTTGTCGCGCCGCCGCGACCGGACCGCGAAGCTGCCGGTGCGCCCGTCCATCAGCTCCAGGGCGGCCTTCTCGACGCTCTCGACGTCCTTGCCGACGCGCCAGGCGCGGTGGCACCAGACGATGCCCATGACGTCGCTGATGCGGGCGGCGAGCCGGTCGACGAGTTCGGCGGTGGCGTCCTTGGTGCGGACGATGAACACGCCGTGCCGCCTGATCACGTCCACCCGAGCGATCGGCCGGACGGCCTGGCGGACGTTGTCGGCGAGCCGCCTCTCGAACAGCTCGCGGTTCTTCCCTTTGAGGACGACCTCGCCCAGCTTCAGCAGCACGCAGGGCTCGCCGTCCACCGGCGAGTGCTCGCGGACCACAGCGGGCGCGGCATCGAGCGTGGTCATGGCGGGGGTCCTCCAAGGAAAGCAAGGAAAGCAAGGAAAAAGGGGCAACGCTCTAGTGTGGCCCAGAGTTCGCAACGCCGCGACCCGGAAACCTGTTCCCCGCGCCGCGCCTCTGGGGCGAGACGCCACCGGGGCCTGGACGCACGACGCCCCGGAGGCCGGTGGACGGCTCCGGGGCGTTCGGGCGTTCGGGGCGTTCGGGCGGGCCGGTCAGCCGAAGAAGACCTCGGCCTCGGCGTAGCGCTCCAGCGGGACGGTCTTGATCTCCTTGGTGGCCTCGTCGAGGCCGACCCGGACGATGTCGGTGCCGCGCAGCGAGACCATCTTGCCGTAGTCGCCGTCGGACACCGCGTCGATGGCCTGGAGGCCGAAGCGGGTGGCGAGGACCCGGTCGAACGCGGAGGGCGTGCCGCCGCGCTGGATGTGGCCGAGCACGGTGGCGCGGGCCTCCTTGCCGGTGCGCCGCTCGATCTCGTCGGCGAGGCGCGGGCCGATGCCGCCGAGCCGGACGTGGCCGAACGCGTCGCGCTCGCCGGTCTGGAGCTCCATCTGGCCGTCGAGCGGGTGGGCGCCCTCGGACACGACGATGATCGGCGCGTAGCGGGTCTTGAAGCGGCTCTCGACGTACTGGACGACCTTCTCGATGTCGAACGGCCGCTCGGGGATGAGGATCACGTTGGCGCCGGCGGCCATCCCCGCGTGCAGCGCGATCCAGCCCGCGTGCCGGCCCATGACCTCGCAGATCAGCGCGCGGTGGTGGCTCTCGGCGGTGGTGTGCAGCCGGTCGATCGCCTCGGTCGCGATGTTGACCGCGGTGTCGAACCCGAAGGTGTAGTCGGTGGCGTTGAGGTCGTTGTCGATGGTCTTGGGGACCCCGACGACGTTGACGCCGTTGGCGTGCAGCTCGCGCGCCACGCCGAGGGTGTCCTCGCCGCCGATCGCGATGAGCGCGTCGACGCCGAGCCCGGCGAGGTTGTCCTTGATCCGCTCGATGCCGCCCTCGACCTTGATCGGATTGGTCCGGGACGACCCGAGGATCGTGCCGCCCCGCGGCAGGATGCCGCGGACGGCCTGGACGTCGAGGGCCACGGTGTCGCCCTCCAGGGGGCCCCGCCACCCGGCCCTGAAGCCCACGAACTCGTACCCGAAGACCTGCACGCCCTTGCGCACCACGGCGCGGATGACGGCGTTCAGACCGGGGCAGTCCCCGCCTCCGGTCAGCACTCCGACGCGCATGCCCTCTCCCTCTCCTGACACCGGGCTCCTCCCTCGACTCCTGGCGGCCAGCCTAGCGGCCGGGACACGGCCCCACCGGGCATTGCGCGCTCGTCCCGGCGTGCCGCCATTGGTCTAGACCATAGTGCGTCGGCGGACCACGCGCAGCCGTCCGCGCACCTGGACCGCGAGACCGCCGGGCACCCGCCGGACGGCCAGGAGGCGGCGGCGCGGCTCGCGGTCCCCGCCGTACGACCAGCGGGCCTCGGCGACGGCCAGTTCGGTGCGCGCGGCGGCGGGCAGGTCCGCGTGGTGCGCGCGGGCGAAGTCCCACCCGTCGCGCAGGGAGCCGCGGGTGGGGCGCTCGGCGGCCCAGGCGGCGAACGCGTCCGTCCAGCCGCCGCCGTACGAGGCGGCGAGCGCGGGCCAGGCGCGGGCGGTGTCGCCGGCCCGCTTGCCGAGGATGGCGCGGGCGGCGGCGGCCACGTCTCCGGCGTCGAAGCCGTCCGGCAGCGGCCCGCCCGCGGTCATCGCGCGGACCAGGGCCTCCTGCGCCGCGGCCAGGCCGGCGTCGAGGGGCTCGGGCCGTTCGGGCGGGCGCGCGGTCATGCGGCCCCGGCCGCCGGGCCCGGCGCGGTCACCGGGTCCATCCCGGCCGCCGCCGCGATGGCGTCGAGCTCGGCGCGCAGCTCGGCGGCCGGCGGGTAGCGGCCGTCGCGTTCGAGGAGGAGGCCGGGCGGGCGGCGCCGGGCGCACAGCTCCCCGACCAGGTCGAGGACGGCCCGCGGCACGGGCGCGGTGTGCGTGTCGTGGTAGCGGCCCCCGCGCTCGGCGCCCCCGGCGACGTGGCAGTACGCGACGCGTTCGAGGGGCAGCCGGTCGAGGAGGGCGGCCGGGTCCTCGCCCCGGTTGCGGGCGTTGGCGTAGACGTTGGCGACGTCGAGCAGGAGCAGCGCCCCGGTGCGTTCGAGCAGCTCGGTGAGGAACGCGCCCTCGTCGTACTCGGCGTCCGGCCACTCGAACAGCGCGGCGATGGGCTCGACGGCGAGCGGCACCGGCAGCCCGTCCTGGGTGCGGCGGATGTTGGCGGTGAGGACGTCGAGCGACGCGCGCGTGCGCGGGACGGGCAGCAGGTGCCCGGCCTCGATCCCGCCCGCCCGGACGAACGCGACGTGCTCGCTGACCAGCGGGGCGCCGAGGGCCTCCGCGCACGCGGCGAGGTGCGCGACCCGTTCGGGAGCGACGGGCTCGGCCCCGCCGAGCGACAGCCGCACGCCGTGCGGGACGATCCGCACGCCCCGGTCGCGCAGGGCGAGCAGGTCGCGGGGCGGGTGGCCGAGGTGGACGGACTCGGCGATCACCTCGGTGAAGCCGAGCCCGGGCAGGCCGCCGACGAAACCGGAGATCTCCGGCCGCCAGCCGATCCCGATGCCGAGACCTCCGGGACCGCCGGGACCGCCGGGACCGCCGCCCGGGGTGCCGGGTGGCCGGGTCATCCGCCGCAACCCCCGCAACCGCCGCAGCCCCGCCTCCGCCTCCGCTGCACCCGCTTCCGCAGCCGCCGCCGATGTCGCCGCCGCCCGAGGGCGAGAGCTGGCCGTGGATGTCGGAGGTCTCGGCGAACGCCGGGTCGAAGCTCGCCAGCGCCGTCGCGCCGAACACCGCGACGCCGAGGGCCGTCGCGGCGCCGCCGTACGTCGTCCACGCGGGCTGCCGCGCGGGGTCGAGGTGGGCGTACCGCTCGCGGAAGCCCGCGGCGACGCGGTCGCCCGCGCGCGTCCGCCCCTCCGGGTCGACCATGAGGTAGAGCAGGAAGAGGCTCGTCACGATGAGCGCCGCGATGAGGAAGCCCATGGGCTTGTCGCCCCGTACCGCCGCCACGAGCCGCGCGACCGCGACGAGCCACACCGCGGCGAACGGGAGCGAGGCGAGGCGGCGCCGCGCGTGGTCGGCCGGCGACAGGAGCAGCCCCTCGCGGGAGAGCCCCTGGCGCAGCTCGTCCAGCGCCGTCTTGACCTGCGGCGAGTCGGCCACGTCACCCGGGGAGGACGCGCCGCCGGAGGCGAGCGCGCGGTGGACGGCGTCGTCCAGCGGCGTTCCCGGGTCCCGGCGGGAGCCGGTCACGCGGATCTTGCCCTTGTCGTACGCCTCGATGGCGCCCTCGGCGCGCAGCAGGGTCAGCGCGGCGGCGACGGCGCGGCGGCCCTCCCCGAGGAGGTAGGCCACCTCGTACGGGTGCAGGTCGCGCGCCGGGTCGCGGCCGGGCGCGCACAGGCGGCGGGTGAGCACCACCAGCACGTACACCACGATCGCGGCGGGGACGTACAGCCCCCAGAGGAACAGCGGTCCGGGCACACCCCACGTGTCGCCCGCTGCGGCCAGCGGCATCGGTCCTCTCCCCTCGTCCGCCGGTCATCCCGGCCCCCGGCACCCTCGGGGACGCGGTCACTCCTCCTGATCGAGGCCCTTCTCGATCGCGTACCGGACGAGCTCGACCCGGTTGTGGAGCTGGAGCTTGCCGAGGGTGTTCTGTACGTGATTCTGAACGGTCCGGTGGGAGAGCACCAGCCGCTGGGCGATCTGCTTGTAGGTCAGTCCCTTGGCGACGAGCCTGAGCACCTCGGTCTCGCGCTCGGTGAGGCGCGGCGCGTCGTCGTCCTCGCGGCTCGGGGCGGCGGCGAGCCGCCGGTACTCGCCGAGGACGAGCCCGGCGAGGCCGGGGGTGAACACGGCGTCGCCGTCGCCGGTGCGCCGCACCGCGCCGAGGAACTCCTCGCGCGCCGCCGACTTCAGCAGGTAGCCGGTCGCCCCCGCCTTCACCGCCTCCAGGACATCCTGCTGCTCGCCGCTGGCCGACAGGACCAGCACCCGCACGGGCGGGTCGGCCGCGGCGAGGTGGCGCGTGACCTCCACGCCGCTGATGTCGGGCAGTTGCAGGTCGACGACCGCGACCTGCGGGCGGGCCGCCGCCGCGACGCGCACCGCCGTGCGCCCGTCGCCCGCCGTGGCGACCACCTCGTGGCCGGCCTCCTCCAGGTCGCGGGCGACCGCCTCGCGCCACATGGGGTGGTCGTCGACCACCATCACCCTCAGGGGTTCGTCGCTCACGCACGCCACCTTACGGCCGGGACCGGGCGGAACATCCCCATTGTCCGGCAATGGCGGCCGGTCAGCGCGGCGGGGCGGAGGGGACCGTCAGCTCGATCTCGGTCCCCTCGCCCTCGGCGGAGAAGATCGTCGCCTCGCCGCCGAGGTCGCGGATCCGGCCGCGGATGCTCTGCGCGACGCCGAGGCGGCCGTCGGCGGCGGCCTCCTCCAGCCGTCCCGGCGGCATGCCGGGGCCGTCGTCGCGGACGCTGACGACGACCTCGCCCGCGCCGTCGTCCTCGATCAGCACCCACGCCCGCGTGCCCTCGCCGCCGTGCTCGCGGACGTTGTCCAGCGCGGCGGCGACCGCCGCGTCCACCTCCCGCGCGGCGTGCTCGGGCAGCAGCACCGGCGTGGCGGGCGCCGAGACCGTCACGGTGGTGGACGCGTACGCGTTGAGCAGCGGACGCAGGTCGGCGCGCTCGCCTACGTCCGGACCGGCCGCGCCCGCCGCGCCGCCGGGCCGCGCGCCGTTCGACGGCGCGGCGGACCGGGCGGCCTTCACCGAACGCGGGACCGGCAGCGGCGGGGCGGGCGGCGCCGCGGCGATCAGCGTGCGGAGCGCGGCCTCCTGCTCGCCCGCGAGGCGGCCGAGCTCGGCCGCCTCGCCGCCGAGCTCCCCGCCCCGCCGCTGCACCATCGCGAGGACCTGGAGCACCGAGTCGTGGATGCGGCGGGCGAGCCGTTCGCGCTCGCGGGTCGCGGCCTCCATCTCGACGGCGCGGGCCAGCCGCGCCTCGGCGTCGAGGGCGAGCTTGACGACGTGGCCGACGACGAGTCCGGCCAGGAACAGCAGGACGACCCCGTTGACGGTCGAGGGCATCAGCCGGTGCGTCTCGGCGAACACGTGGACGAGGAAGTTGGCCGCCGTGAGCACCGCGGCGGCGGCGAGGCCGAGCCGCTTGCCGCCGTACACCGCCCACGACAGGACGGCCGCGGCCACCCAGGAGACCGGCAGCGTCGGGCGGCCGTCGGCCAGGTGCGCGGTCGTCTCCACCCACGCGGTCGCGAGGAGGCACGCGACCGCGACGCCCAGGTCCGCGCCGAGGAGCGGCCAGCCGCGGCGCCGCCGCCGGCCGGGGTCGGAGAAGGCGAACGTGGCGTACGCGGTCCAGGCGGTCATCACGGCGAGCACGGCCCAGCCGCCCGCGCGGTGCTCGTACCCGCCGGAGTTCATCGCGATCAGGGCGGCGGCGTAGGCGAGCGCGGCCCAGCGGTACACCGCGACCGCGCGCCACAGCGCCGCCTCCAGCCCCATCCGCCCCCCTCGCGCCGTTCCTACTCGTCCTCGTCGACCGGACGGGCCGTCCGGCCCGACATCTCCGCCTTGACCTCGGCGGCGTAGCGGTCGACGTACTCCTGCCCGGACAGCTCCCGGATCGCCTCCATGATCTCGTCCGTGATCTTGCGGAGCACCTCGCGGTCCTCCTCCCGGCCGTAGTAGCGGGAGAAGTCCAGCGGCGCGCCGAAGCGCACGCCGGGCCGGACGCCGAGCCGCGGGACCGGCTTGCCCGGCGGCATCAGCTCGAACGTGTTGATCATCGCCATCGGGATCACCGGGACGCGGGACTTCAGCGCCAGCCGCGCGACGCCGGTCTTGCCGCGGTACAGCCGGTTGTCCGGGGCGCGGGTGCCCTCGGGGTAGATCCCGAGCAGCTTGCCCTCGCGCAGGATCCGCAGGCCCGTCTCCAGCGCGGCCTCCGCCGCCGACCCCCCGGTCCGGTCCACCGGCACGACCCCGACGCCGGTGAAGAAGCCCTTGCTGATCAGGCCCTTGATCCCCTTGCCGGTGAAGTACTCGCCCTTGCCGATGAAGAAGATCGGCCGCATCAGCGGCAGCGGCCCGAAGAAGTGGTCGGCGAACGACAGGTGGTTGCTCACCAGCAGCGCGGGCCCCTTCTTCGGGACGTTGCGCATGCCGGAGTTCTGGGGGCGCCACCCGATGTACATGATGGGCGAGAGAACGATCCTGAGCAGGATCCAGAACCAGAGCATGCCGACACCTTCCTCCGACCGCGCGTGGGGCGCGCGTTCAAGTCCCTGACAGACGGGAGATGATGGGACATCTTCCCATCCCCGCGTGAGGCTGCCCACACCCCTGCCCGCGTCCGGCCGCAGGCTACGGCCACGGACGCCCCCGGATGAACGTAGGCTCTGAGCGGGAAATCACATTCGGATGCGCCCGGGGGCTTGTCCCGGGCGGTGCAGCGAATACCGTGGGACACACGTTTCGGGGTGTCCCGGGAGTGTCGCCGCGCTCGCGCGGGCAGGCTTGCCGGGACACACGTCAATGGGGGAGCGGAGGCCGTCATGCCGGTGCTGTCGGTCACGCCGGAGTCGTCGAAGGAGCCGGCCCTTGAATCGCCGTGGCAATGGACTGTCAGCGGACACCTACGCCCCGCTGGTCGACCTGGCCCCGCACCTGGCCGACGCCATGCTGGCCGCGCTGCGGGACTCCGGGGTCGCCGCCTACGCCGCCGCGCCCGGCGACCCCGACGGCGCCGGCGAGTCGTCCGACGACGACGCGCTGGACCGGCTGTACGTGGACGTCGAGATGAAGACGGCCGCCGAGGGCATCCTGCGGGCGCACCTCGCGCGGCTCCGCGACGCGGGCGCGCGCGACGCGGGCGGCACCCGCGGCGCCGACCCCGACGGCCGCGACACCGACCCGGCCCTGCCCGACCTGCCGGACGCCACGCTCCCCGGCTCCGCCCCCGCGACCTGCTCTCCACTCCCCCGAACGACCTGGCCGGCCTGTCCGACCTCCCCGGCCGCCCGGGCGCCTCGCCGCGCGACGGCGACCGGGACCGCGACCGCGACGACGCGCGCGACCCGCGCGACCCGCGCGAGGAGCAGCGCGACGCGGCGTCCGACGCCAAGCGCGACGGCGACGACACCGTGCCGTCCGCCCCCGTCCCGCCCGGCACGCCGTCCGCGCAGGGCGACTCCCCGACCGGCACGGCCGAACGCGACGAGGACGCGATCTGGGCCGAGATCGTCGCCGGGTACGACAGCACGGTGCCCGAGGGCGACCGCGTCCCCTGGCCCGACCAGGAGAACATCGACGAGCCCGCCGAGCCGCCCCGCGAGGGCGACGACCGCACCGGGCGGCTCCCCCGCGCCCGGGTGATCAAGCCCGCCGAGACCGTCCCGGACTTCCCGGACGACGCGGGCGACGAGGGCCACTACGTCCCGCCGCCGCCCCCGCCGCTGCCGAGCGCCGACCCGCTCACCAAGGGCGCGTGGATCGCGCTGATCGGCGGCCCGGTCTACCTGCTGATCACGGTGATCCTCGACTGGGACGTGCCCGGCTGGGCCGCGTTCCTCGCGGTCGCCGCGTTCATCGGCGGGTTCGTGACGCTCGTGCTGCGGATGGGCGACGAGCCCCGCGATCCCGACGACGGCGCGGTCGTCTGACCCCCGCGCCGCGGCGCCCCTCCAGCCCGCCATCCCGTCGTCCCGTAGGGGGCGGCGCGCGGGTCAGGGAAGGCGCAGGTCGGCGACCACCGGACGGTGGTCGGTGGCGAGGACGTAGTCGGCGGTCAGCGCCGCGTCGCCCGGGACGCCGCAGCCGACCACCTCGATCCCCGCGTCGGGGAACACCCCGTCGATGCGCTTGCGCGGGTTGTTGGCCGAGAACGTCCACTCCTGGCCCTGCGGCGCCACCGCGTAGGCGTCCTGGAACCGTTCGGCGAGCCTCGTCCAGGACGGGCCGCCGGGCTCCTCGTTGATGTCCCCGGTCAGCACGACCGGCGCGCCGTGCCGGCGGCTCGCCCGGTCCAGCAGCGCGATCACCTGGCCGGTGTGGGCCAGCCGCGGATCGTCCGCGAGGTCGAGGTGGGTGCTCGCCGCGATCAGCCGCCGCGCCCCCTCGCCCTCGCCGAGTTCGAGGACGGCGATGGCGAGGGCGCGCCGGTGCAGGTCCGGCACGCGGGTCAGCAGGTGGAACTCACGGGCGACGCGCCGCACGCGCGGCGCGGCGAGGACCGCGAGCCCGGCGGCGCGGCGTCCGGCCGCGACCCGCAGGCCCGCCGCGCGCGCCAGTTCGCGGCGCTTGCCGCGCCACCCCCAGAACCGCGGCACCTCCTGGAGGCACAGCACGTCCGGGTCGAGGGCGCGCACGACCCGCACCACCGCCGCCGGGTCGTCCCGCAGCGAACGGATGTTGTAGCTGACGACCCGTACGCCCGTCACGCCCGACCGCCTCCCCCGCCGCGCCGCACGCGGGGCCTCAGATCCGGGCGAGGTCGGCGGCGCCGACGATCCCGGCGTCGGAGCCGAGCTCGGCGACGCGGATCTCGGGCAGCGGGCGGTGGCCGCGTCCGGTCAGCGCGTTCTCGAACGCCTCGCGCACCGGGTCGAGCAGCAGGTCGCCCGCGTCGGCGAGGCCGCCGCCGATGATGAACGCGCCCGGGTCGAGGATCGCGGTGAGGTCGGCGAACCCCTGCCCGGTCCACTGGGCGACCGTGCGGAAGCACTCCAGCGCCGCGTTGTCGCCCTCGCGGGCCGCCTGCGTGATCTCCGGGCCGCTGATCCCCTCGGGCCTGCCGTCGCCGAGCTCCAGCAGCCGGCCGGCCATCGCGGGCGCGACGCGGGCCAGCTCGCGCGCCTCGTGGACGAGGGCGTTGCCGCTCGCGTACTGCTCCCAGCAGCCGCGGTTGCCGCAGCCGCAGCGCCGCCCGTCGGGCACCACCCGGAAGTGGCCGACCTCGGCGCCCATCCCGAACCGTCCCCGGTACAGGTCGCCGTTGACGATGATGCCGCCGCCGATGCCCGTGCCGAGCGCGACGAGGACGACGAAGTCGTGGCCGCGCCCGGCCCCGAACCGCGCCTCGCCCCACGCGGTCGCGTTGGCGTCGTTCTCGACCACGACGGGCAGCCCGGTCAGGCTCTCGACCTTCTCCTTGAGCGGCTCCTCGCGCCACGCGAGGTTGGGCGCGAACAGCACGGTCGAGCGGGTCTCGTCCACGAAGCCCGCCGCGCCGAGGCCGACCGCGGACGCCTCCTCGAACTTGCCCTTGAGCAGGTCCACGACCTCGGCGATGACCTCGGCGGTCTCCTTGGGGTTGGTGGAGGGCGTGGGCCGGCGCACCTTCTCCAGGATCCTCCCCCGGTCGTCGACGACGCCCGCCGCGACCTTCGTACCGCCCACATCCACGCCGATGGTCAGGGCCATGTACGGTTCCTCTCTTCTCGCGGCGCCCTCGCGGAGCACGCCCTCGCTCTAGCCGATGTCCATGGGTTCCCCGCCGGTGGCCGAGGCCCACGGGTCGCCCCCGGCCGTCCCGCGCCGTTCCCCGGACGGCCCGTCCGCACGCCCCGGTCCGTCCGCACGCCCCGGCTTCTCCGCGCGGCCCGGTCCGTCCGCACGGCCCGGCTCGTCCGCGCGACCCGGTCCGTCCGCACGGCCCGGCTCGTCCGCGCGGCCCGGTTCGTCCGCGCGGCCCGGCTCGTCCGCGCGGCCCGGCTTCTCCGCACGGCTCGGCTCGTCCGCGTGGTTCCGCTCGTGCGGGGGCGTGCGGGAGGCGCGGGCGCGCTCGAACGCCGCGGCGACGTCGAACGCCGCCGCGGCCAGCGACCGCCCGGCGTCGCGGACGTGCCTGCCCACGTCGGGCCCGGACTCGCGGGCGAGCGCGATCGCCCGGCACACCGGGCAGTCGCGGCATTCCGGCGCGCCGGTCGCGATGCGCGGCGGCTCGGCCGTGGCGCGGCCCCACACGTCGTCGGCGTCCCGGCCGCCTCGGTCGCCTCCGGCGCCCGCGCCGCCGCGCCCGCCGCCCATCCGCGCACGCAGCGCGTCGAAGAGCCTGGCCGCCTCGTCGAGGACGTCACCCGGTCGCTGCTCGGTCATGAGAACATCTTCCATCCGTCGCCGGCGTGAAACGGTATCGCCCCGCCCTCCGCGGGCCGCCATTGCTCAGCCCTCGACGTGACGTTTCAGTCCCTTGAGCGCCGAGTCGATGATCCGCTTCTCGCCCTTGCGCTTGACCATCCCGATCATGGGGACGCGCACGTCCACGGCCAGCTCGTAGGTCACCTCGGTGCGCCCGCCGGACTCGGCCAGGCTGTACGAGCCGCGCAGCCCGGTGACGACCGCGCCCTTCTCGACCAGCTCCCAGCGCACCGCGTCGTCGCCGTCCCACTCGTAGGCCAGGCCGACGGTGTCGCTGAACGGTCCGCCGTCGAACGTCAGCCGCCCGCGCGCCGCGCGCCCGTCCGGGCCGGTCTCCTGGACGGTGAACTCCCGGATCCCGCTCGCCCACGACGGGTAGCGCTCCAGGTCGGCGATCACCGCCATGATCTCGGCCTTCCCCGCCTCGACGGTGATCGTGGAACTCGTGCGGTCCGCCATCGTCGCGTTCCCTCCGGCTCGTGTTCTAGGAGCAGTATCTTTCACACCGTGAGGACGTAAGGCACCCCGGATGCCCGGAAATGCCCGACGTTGATGCATTCGGTGCGGCCGATGCGCATCCGGCGGGCGAGCGGCTGGTGGACGTGGCCGAACAACACGTACTTCGGCCGCGTCCGGTGGACGGCCTCCAGCACCGCCTCGCTGCCGCGCTCGAACCGGCGCGCGACCGTGTCGTACAGCAGCTCGGGCACGGCGGGCGGGATGTGGCAGCACAGCACGTCCACCTCGCCGACGGCGGCGACCTTCGCGGCGAACGTCTCGTCGTCCAGCTCGTAGGGGGTGCGGTACTCGGTGCGCAGCCCGCCGCCGACGAACCCGAACCGCAGCCCGCCGAGCTCGACCGTCTCGCCGTCCAGCACGCGGTGCCCCTCGCGCAGGTGCGGGCCCCACATGCGCGGCACGTCGACGTTGCCGTACGTCAGGTACGCGGGCGTCGGCATGGCCGCGAACAGCTCGGCGTACTGGCGGTCGACCGCGCGCTCGATGTGCGGCCACGCGTCGCCCTCCAGGGACGCCCAGAGCCCGCGGGAGAACTCGCGCGCCTCGTCGAACCGCTTGCGCGTGCGCAGCTCGATGAACCGGTCGGCGTTCCCCTGCCCGAACAGGTCGGCGAAGATGCCCTGCGCGTGGTCGGAGTAGTCGATGAACAGGATCAGGTCACCGAGGCAGATCAGCGCGTCCGCCCCGTCGCCCGCGCGCTTCAGTGCCTCCGCGCGGCCATGGACGTCGCTCACCACATGGATCCGCATGACCAGACTCTAATGCGCGCCCGCCGCCGCCCCGACGCCCCGCCCCCGGGCGGAGGCGGCGGGTGGCGGGTCAGTTGCCGGCGGCGGCGGAGACCAGGGCGCGCCACTCGCGGACGAGGGCGGCGTCGACGGCCGCGTCCCACGCGCCGTCGGGGCGGACCGCGGTGCCGACGTGGAACGAGGTGATCCCGGCGGCGGCGAGGACGGCCACGTGGCTGCGGCGCAGCCCGCCGCCCGCCATGATCGTCCCGGCCGGGCCGGGGCCCTCGGCGGCGCGCCTGACCAGCACGTCCAGGCCCGCCTGGACGCCGCGCGGCGACCCTGCGGTCAGCACGGTGTCGAGCCCGCCGCCGAGGTCGCGGACGGCCCGCCAGCCCGCGGCGGGGTCGGCGCAGTGGTCCAGGGCCCGGTGGAACGTCCACGGCAGCGGCGCGGCGTCGGCGGCGAGCTTGCCGGTGGCGACGGCGTCGATCGCGCCGGACGGGTCGAGGAAGCCGAGCACGAAGCCGTCGGCGCCCGCCTCCCTGAGGTCCTCGGCCGCGCGGCGCAGCCGGTCCAACTCGGCGGCGGTGGTGCGGAACCCGGCGTTCGCGCGCAGCATCACGCGCATCGGCAGGGATGTGACGTCCCTCATACGGGCGACGAGGTCGGGATCGGGCGTGAGCCCGTCGGCGTCCATGTCGGCGACGACCTCCAGGCGGTCGGCGCCGCCCTCCTGCGCGGCGCGCGCGTCGTCGGGCGTCAGCGCGATCACTTCGAGTAGCGACAAGGCGGTTCCCCCGCGTCCATCCGTGGTGGCCTGACCGGCCCGACCAAGGGTAGGCGCACGGGCCGGCCCGCCCCACCGCTCCCGGACGGTCTTTGCCCGCCCCTTAACCGGGAGTGCGGGCCTCGGTGGGCGAACCGCCCGTGGCGTCCGGGCGACGGCCGTTTTACCTACTCGTGGGTATCATTTGCCTCCGGAGAGGCTGTACCGTCTTCCCCGCCGTCTTGCAGCGATCAACGAGGAGTGGGCCGTGCGCGAGTTCAGCGTCCCGGCGATGGTGGAGGCCGCCGCCGCCACCAACCTGACCGACGCGCCGTTCGCCAGGGCGGCGGAACGGCCCGGCGCGATCGTGCTGCGCCGCAGGAACGAGGCGGGGAACGCCTGGCGCGCCGTCACCGCCGCGGAGTTCGCCGCCGACGCGGCCCGCGTCGCCAAGGGCCTGGTCGCGGCCGGGATCGAGCCCGGCGACCGGGTCGCCCTGATGTCGCGGACCCGCTACGAGTGGACCGTTCTCGACTACGCGATCTGGACGGCCGGCGCGGTCACCGTGCCGATCTACGAGACGTCCTCCGCCGAGCAGGTCGAGTGGATCGTCGGGGACTCGGGCGCCAAGGCCGCGTTCGCCGAGACGCCCGCCCACCGGGAGCTGATCGCCGAGGTCCGGGACCGCCTCCCGGGCCTCGCGCACGTCTGGGGCGTCGAGGCCGCCGACCTCGACGCGGTCGCGGCGGACGGCGCGGACGTCACCGACGCGGCCGTCGAGGAGCGCCGCCGGTCCCGTACCGCCTCCGACGTCGCCACGCTCGTCTACACCTCCGGCACGACCGGGCGCCCGAAGGGCTGCGAGCTCACCCACGGCAACCTCGTCTACACCGCGCGCAACGCCGTGCAGGGCGCCATCTCCGAGATCGTGGTGGACGGCAGCTCCACGCTGCTGTTCCTGCCGCTCGCGCACGTGTTCGCGCGGCTCATCCAGGTCGCGTGCGTCGAGGGCGGCCTCGTCCTCGGGCACAGCGACATCCCGAACCTGCTGCCCGACCTCGCCACGTTCCGGCCGACGTTCCTGCTGGCCGTGCCGCGCGTGTTCGAGAAGGTCTACAACGGCGCGGAGCAGAAGGCCGCCGCCGAGGGCAAGGGGAAGGTCTTCAAGGCCGCCGCCGACACCGCGATCGCGTACAGCCGCGCGCTGGACTCCGGCGGGCCCTCGCTCGGCCTGAAGGCCAAGCACAAGGTCTTCGACGTGCTGGTGTACGGCAAGCTGCGCGCGGCCGTCGGCGGACGGGTGCAGTACGCCGTGTCGGGCGGCGCCGCGCTGGGCGAGCGCCTCGGCCACTTCTTCCGCGGCGTCGGCATCACGATCCTTGAGGGGTACGGCCTCACCGAGACGACGGCGCCCGCCAGCGTCAACCGGCCGACGGCGATCCGC
Source organism: Actinomadura sp. J1-007 (assembly GCF_009793335.1). Taxonomy (GTDB): domain Bacteria; phylum Actinomycetota; class Actinomycetes; order Streptosporangiales; family Streptosporangiaceae; genus Spirillospora; species Spirillospora yumaensis. The sequence goes on from NZ_WING01000001.1 coordinate 383,231, forward strand.
GTCGGGACGGTCGGCAAGCCCATCCCCGGCGTGACCGTCCGCATCGCCGAGGACGGCGAGGTGCTGGTCAAGGGCGTCAACGTCCTGCGCGGTTACTGGAACAACGAGTCCGCCACCAAGGAGTCCCTGGAGGACGGCTGGTTCCACACCGGCGACCTCGGGTCCCTCGACGCCGACGGGTTCCTGAGCATCACCGGGCGCAAGAAGGAGATCCTCGTCACCGCGGCCGGGAAGAACGTCGCGCCCGCGCCGCTGGAGGACCGGATCCGCGCCAACCCCCTCGTCAGCCAGTGCCTGGTGGTCGGCGACGGCCGCAAGTTCATCGGCGCGCTGATCACGCTGGACGAGGAGGCGCTCGCCCCCTGGAAGGAGCGCAAGGGGCGGCCCGCCGAGATGACGGTCGAGGAGCTGCGCCGCGACCCCGACCTGGTCGCCGAGATCGACGCCGCGGTCGCGAACGCCAACCGCTCGGTGTCGCACGCCGAGGCGATCAAGAAGTACGAGATCCTCGGCGTCGACTTCACCGAGGAGGCGGGCCACCTGACCCCGAGCCTCAAGGTCCGCCGCCACCAGGTCATGAAGGACTTCGCCGAAGAGATCGACCGCCTCTACGCGTGATCCCCGCGCGCCCCGGTCGCCGGAGGCGCCGGAGGCGCGGCGGGCGGACGGGCGCGGCGGCGGGCCGCCGGGTCAGAGGGACGCGACGGCCTCGGGGACGGGCGTGTCGCCGTTCAGCAGGTCCAGGGTCCGGCCGCTCACCCGCGCGTCCAGCAGGGCGGCGAGCACGGCCGCGACGTCGTCGCGGGTGATCTCGCCGCGCCCGATCGGCGGCTCGGCCAGCGTGACCCGGCCGGTGCCGGGGTCGTCGGTGAGCCGCCCCGGCCGCAGGATCACCCAGTCCAGCCCGTCGCGGGCCCGCAGGTCGTCCTCCGCCTCGCCCTTGGCGCGGATGTAGGCCGCCCACACCTCGTCGGTGCCCGCGCGCGGCGGCTGCCCGGCGCCCATGGCGGAGACCTGCGCGAACGGGCGGACTCCGGCCCGTTCGGCGGCGTCGGCGAGGAGCACGGACGCGGCGCGGTCCACGGTGTCCTTGCGCGCCGCCCCGCTGCCCGGCCCGGCGCCGGCCGCGAAGACGACGGCGTCCGCGCCCCGCAGCAGGCCCGTGACCTCGTCGAGCGTCGCCCTCTCCAGGTCGCACACGGCGGGCTCGGCGCCCGCCTCGCGCAGGTCGGCGGCGTGGTCCGGGTTGCGGATCAGTCCGGTGGCGGCGTCCCCCGCGCGCTGAGCAGCCGGGCCAGCCGCAGCGCGATCTGCCCGTGCCCTCCCGCGATCACAACGTTCATGATCCCGATCGTACGTCGCGCGCGGTCGCCGGGCCGCGGCGCACCGCCCGTCCCGACCGCGGCCGGCGGCGGCACGCCGCGAACCGGCGGGGACGCGGGGCTCAGCAGGCGCGGCCGGAGTTGACGCAGGCCGCGGCGCGGCGCATCAGGCCGCCGGGCATCACGTTCTCGAAGTCCGCGTGGTCGGTCACCGGGTCGTGGCCCTGCTCGGGAAGGTGTCCACGGCGAACGCCCCGGCGCGGTTGGGCAGGTCGTAGGTGAGCGTCATCCGCAGTCGCGGCACCGCCCGCGTGCCTGCCGGGCACGCCCCGAACGGCCCGGGAACACGATGTGGTCGCGGTGGTTCGCGCTGTCGGTGTTGCGCCCGTCCCAGCAGCTCGGGAAGTCCAGCACGCGCGTCACCCTGCTCCCGCGCGGGCACAGCGGGTACTTGTCGGTCAGCGCCCGGTCGGCGAACCCGGTGCACGTCCACTGGGCGCGCGCGTTCGCGGTCCCGTTCGTGCCCGCCTTCGCGTCGCCGGTGATGACCCGCAGGAACGGCGGCATCGGCGTCACCTTCCCCCGCGCGTTCCCCAGGAACTGCATGCGCGCGGACGCGGGCGCCACGACCCGTCCGACATTGCCGTCCGCCTCGCTCTGCCGGGCCTGGCCGGAGTCGTCCCGCTGCGCCCGGACGCGCATCACCGGCCAGAAGTAGGCGGACTTGTCGCCGCCCGCGCAGGTCGTCCCGGCGGCGGCGAGGCTCTCGTCCGTGGAGAACCCGTCGGTGGAGAGGTTTCCGACGTAGTCGTGGATGTGGTGCGCACCGTTCGACACGCCGGGCGCCACGATGAAGTTGTCGGGATTGTGGTGGCCGTTCTGGTTCGTTCCGCACCGCGAGGTGAACGACCCGCGCGACGCGTTGCCGCTCCGCCTCGGCTGCGCCGTGCGCGGCGCCCGCCGAATGTCCACGAAGTCGCCCCTGTCGGGCCCCTGCTTCACCTGCTGTTGCTGCTGTTGCTGTTGCTGCTGTTGGTCGGCGCCGTCGCCGTTGTCGTCGTTGTTGCCGTTCTGGCCATTGCCGCCGTCGTTCTGGCGGTTGCCGTTGTCGGCGTCGTTGCCGTTGCGGGTGTCGCCGGGATCGTCCGGGGGTCGGTGGGGTCGGCCGCCGCCGCCGGGCGGGGCAGGCCCGCGGGGACGCTCCGGCGGGGGCGGTCCCGGCCGCCGAGGCGACGAGGGCGAGCGCCGGAACGATGACGGCGATGCCTTTCTTCCGTGCCATGGGGAACTCCTGTCAGCGGGTCGCGGGCCCGTCAGGAAAGGGCGGATCGGGTGACGAGTCCCGTGCTCTCCAGAAGGGTCATGTGGGTGTTGACGAATCTCATCGCGCGTTCGGAGAAAGCGCGGATCTCGGTGTTCCGGGTGGACGCGCGGACCTGGGCGATGACGCCGAAGACCTTTCCGTGCGCGGCCCGCAGCCGCAGCACGAACGTCCGGTCGTAGTCGTCGCCGACCTTGCCGGACAGCTCCTTCAGCCAGCCGCGCTGGTCGGCGTTCGGCTCGGTCGGCAGGATGACGCCGAGGCGCTGGGCGGTGGCGCGGACGTCCTCGTCCAGCCGCATGTGCTGCTCCATGATCATGTCGGCGACCTCCCTGACGCGGGGCCGGGAGGCGCGCTGCTGGGCCTGCTGACCTGCGGGCATCTCCCACAGTCCCGCCTGCCTGACCTTGGTCAGCAGCGTCCGGTCGGCGGGGTCGAGCGGCCCCCAGCGGGTACGGGTCGAGCCGGACCGGGTCTCGCCGTCCGCCGGCACGCCCGTCTGGCCGAGGACCGCGACGAGCGCCGCGGCGACGGCGGCGGCGGCCGTCACGGCCAGCAGGAGGCGGCCGAGGCCCACGCGGAACGGCAGGCGCGGAACGGCGACGCCGTACGACTTTCTCAAGGGAATTCCCCTCCTTTCCTTGGCTCCGCCGGAAGACCCTGTGCGGGTCGCTGTGCAATACGGGTCCGCGCGGCGGCGGGTTCAATCCGCAGCGATTATCTCCGGGGATTCGCGTTCGGCATTTCGTTGGTTATGCGCAGCGCCAGTGCGGGGCACATCGCCACCGCGCGCTGGACGTCGCGTTCCATCCAGGTGGGAATGTCGGTGCCGAGGATGACCGGGTAGCCGTACCGGTCGAGCTGGATCAGCTCGGGGACGAGGTAGGCGCACAGGCCGTGCCCGTCGCAGCGGCTCCAGTCGATCGCGACGCGGCCCTCGTCGCCGGTGGGCACCGGCAGGGGCAGCACGCCGAACACCGGCTGCCCGCACGTCCCGCCGTAGCGGTGCACCTCGATGTCGGCGGCGAACGCGTCGACCGCCGACAGCACGAACCGCGCGGTTCCGTCGGGGTGCGTGCAGGCGCCCCGGCCCCGGCCGATCCCGGCGGCGCGGCGGACGTCCTCGACGGTCCCCGCGCCGTCGGCCAGCGCGTTCAGGGCGCGGACGACGTCGGGCAGCCCGAGCCGGCACGGCCCGCACTGCCCGGCGGACTGCGCGGCGAGGTACGAGGCGATGCGGGTGACCTCCCCGAGCGGGCAGGTGCCGCGGGCGAGCGGCAGGACGATCCCCGCGCCGACCGTTCCGCCCGCCGCCCGCATCCCGGCCCGGGACAGGACCGCGCGGGACGCGGCGAGCGGGTCCAGCCACAGGCCGTGGTAGCCGCCGACCAGCACGCCCTGCCCGGCGGGCGCGTCGCAGTGCCGCAGCACGGCCGCGAGGGGCGTGCCGAACGGCGCCTCGACGACCTTGGTGCCGCCGACGGTGAGCAGGGTGGTGCCGGGTTCCTCCGCGGTCCCGGCCGACGCGTACAGGTCGGGGCCGAGCGAGGTCAGCACGGCGAGCTGCGCGAACGTCTCGGCGTTGGACAGCAGCGTCGGGCGGCCGTCCACGCCGGACTCGGCGGCGCGGACCTTGCGGCCCGGCGGGACCGGCACCTCCCCGTTGATCGCGCGGACGACCGCGCCGCTCTCCCCGGAGATGAACCGTTCGGCCAGCCGGACGACGCGGGCGGGCATCCGCCGCTCGCCGATCGCCGCGCGGACGGAGCGGGCCGCCTCCTCGTCCTCGACCGCGACGACGACGCGGCGGGTGCCGAGGGCGGACGCGGCGATCTGCGCGCCGTCCAGGACGAGGTGGGGGGCGCGGCCGAGCAGCACCTTGTCCTTGGCGCTGCCCGGCTCGCCCTCCGCGGCGTTCACGACCACGACGGCGTCCTCGCCGGAACGGCGGCGGTCGTTCTCCTCGCCGGGCAGCAGGACCGCCCGGTCGGCGGACGGGTGGGTGACGCGGGCGGCGACGGCCATCAGCTTGCGGGCGAACGGGAACCCCGCCCCGCCGCGCCCGCGCAGGTCCACCTTCTCGGCCATGGAGACCAGGTCGTCCAGCACGGGGGTGCGGAGCCTGCCGTGCACGGCGAGGTGCCGGTCGAGGTCGAGCCGGTCGAACCGCTCGAACCCAAGGGTGAGCCGCGGCCCACCCGTTCCGGCGATACCCCCGGTGACGGCCACGACCCCCACCCCACTCACCACCCCACCCCGCGGACCGAGACGCCCCCGAGACACGGGCCGCACCCGGCGCACGACGCGCGTCCGAGATCCGGGGTCCCGCCGAGGTACGGGACGCGTCCAGCGGACGGGCCGCGTCCGAGGTACGGGGCACGCCCGGCGCATGGGGCGCATCAGGCGCACGGCGCGCATCCGAGATCGGGGGCCCGTCCGAGGTACGGGACGCGCCCGAGGTACGGGCCGCGTCCGGCGCACGGAGCGCATCCGGCGCACGGGACGCGTCCGGGATCCGGGACGCGTCCGGCGCACGGAGCGCATCGTGCGCACGGGACGCGTCCGAGGCACGGGGCACGCCCGGCGCACGCGGCGCATCCGGCGGACGGCGCGCGTCCGAGATCCGGGGCCCCTCCGAGGTACGGGCCGCGCCGGAGGTACGGGCCGCGCCGGAGGTACGGGCCGCGTTCGGCGCACGGCGCGCGTCCAGCGCACGGGACGCGTCCGGCGGACGGCGCGCGTCCGAGATCCGGGCCCCTCCGAGATCCGGGGCCCCTCCGAGATCCGGGGCCCCTCCGAGGTACGGGCCGCGCCGGAGGTACGGGCCGCGCCGGAGGTACGGGCCGCGTTCGGCGCACGGCGCGCGTCCAGCGCACGGGACGCGTCCGGCGCACGGGACGCGTCCGAGGTGTGGGACGTGTCCGGGGTACGGAGGGGGCGGTCTCGTGGGGGTGGCGTCGGGGCGGGGGCGGGCGCTGTGTTGGGCGCGGCCGCGCCGGTCCGTACGGGCGGGGTCTCCTCGGCGCGGCGGGGGGTGCGGGGGCGTGCCACCACGACGAGCCGGGTCATGAGGGCTAGCGCGACGCCCGCCGCGCACAGTACGTAACTGAGCGTCACCCATGCCGCCGCGGGGCGTCCGGCGGTGAGCCCGTGCACGATGGACACGGGCCATGACACGTACGCCACGGCGTGCACCGCCCGCCACACCCAGGGCCGCGCGCCGAACGCGAACCGGGCCCGCAGCAGCCCCGTCGCCACGATGACCAGCAGCAGGTCGAACGCCAGCGCGCCGAGCCCGACCGGTCCGAGGCCGGGCACGACGATCTGGGACGGCGCGGCGATCCCGCCGAGCACCTTGACCAGGAAGTGCGCGACGACGAACGTCACGGCGAGCACGGACGCGGCCCGGTGCACGCCCTGCGCGAGGACGCGGTGCCGGATCGCGAGGATCAGCCGTTCGGTGGCGAGCAGTCCGCTCACCACGGCGGCGGTCATGGCGAGCAGTGCGAACACGCCCGCGTAGAACGAAAGGAAGCGCTGCACGTCGCCCGCGACCGCCGCGCCCGGAGGGGTGGCCGCGCCGACCAGGACCAGGACAGCGCCCGCGAGCACGGCGCGCAGCACCCACGCGGGCACGGCTGGATCGTCACTGCTGGGGTTGCGCACTGGGTCTCCTCTTCGGTCGTTCGGAAGGCGCGGGAGAATCGCCCGGCCGCGCGCCGCCGCCCGGCTCGGCGCCGGGAGCGGGCGGGGACGGCGAGGACGGCGGGGCGTCCGTCGGGGGACGGGTCCGAGGTTGGCCAGCAGTCCCCCGGGAAGCACTTGCAGCGCGCCGCGTTCGGCGTAGCCGAGCAGGGGCCGGGCGCGTTCGCGGAACGTCCAGCCGCCGATCCTGGCCCCGTCCAGCGGAACCTGCCCGTCACCCCGGCGCAGCGCGAACCCCACCTGCGCGCGGGGCGCGGGCGCGCCGCCGCACGGCCGGCCGGTGCCGGTGCGTCCGAGCGGGTCGCCGCGCCGCACCACGCTGCCGTCGCGCAGTTCGGGCACGCCGCGCAGTCCGTAGTACGTGGTGGCGAGGCCGCTGCGGTGGATCACCATGGCCAGCGCGCCGCCGGCCGAGGTTCGGCAGAAGCGGTAGAGGCGCCCGTCGCCCGCGGCGAGGACGCGCCCGTCGCCGCCCCAGAACGCGAGCGTGCCGAGCGGACGGGCGGGAGCGCCCGTGGCGGACGCGCCGAGCGTCCAGGACGCGCCGACGCGCCAGGGCAGCATCAGGCCGTCGCCCACGCGAGTGCCGTTGACGGCGGCTGCGGCCTGCTGGGCGGTGACCGCGCCGTAGCGGGCGAGCGCGCCGGCCTCGTCGCGCGACAGAACGGTCGCGGGCGCCCGCGCGAGCAGCGCGCCGAACGCGCCGTCCCCGGACAGCGCGGCCTGCCAGCGTCCGCGCGTCCAGCGGGCGGTGTAGAAGGCGACCTCGGGCATGGCGGAGCTCGCGGCGGGGACGGGGATCGCCGCGGTTCCGAGCACCCAGGTCCGGTCGCGCGCGGCACGGACGGTGCCGACGAGCGGCGCGCGTGCCGGCGCGGCCCCGTACGACTGCCGGGCGGCGGCGCCGCGCCGCGCGAGGACGAGCCGCCGTACCTGCGCGACGAGCGCGCGCTGGTCGGGCGCGGGCGCGCCGGGACGGACCGCTCCAGGCCGCCGTCCCTGCCGGGGCAGCGCGCGGGGCGTCGGCGCGGCCTTCCCTCCGCGCGGCCGGAGCGTTCCCTCGGCCCCGGCCACGCCGGACGTCCCGAAGCCGCCGCCCTCCAGCAGTGCCCGCTCGACGATCGCGAGCAGCGACAGGCCGATCGCGAACGACAGCGCGAACGCGCCGACACTCAGCCGATCGGCGGGCCCGCGCCTGCCACGCGGCCTCCCTTTGGACTTCGGACGCCGGACCGCCCCGCCGGACCCGGCCCGCGCGCGCACCCGCGCCGCCTCAGCCCGCCGGGTCCGCCCGGTTCGCCGCTTCGGCCCGCGTCCGAACCGTCGCCCGGCCACACGCCGCCGCTCGGACCCACGCTCACGCCGCCATTCCGGTACCTGCTCCAGCCCCCGCTCAGGCCACCACTCAGGCCCCCACTCAGGTCCGCGCTCGGGCCGACCGGTTCGGGGCTCGTTCCGGGGCCTTCGTTCGCGTCCGCGTCCGCCGCGTTCGCGTCCGCGTCTGGACGGTCCGCGCCGGGAGCGCGCGGACGGGTGGGACCAGAAGTCGTCCCATCCCTGGGCGTGCGTTCCGTTCCGGGACGCACGCCGGGTGTCGCGTCGCACCATGCCTGCTCCTGTGGAGGAGGCGGACAGCTCGGCGCGCGACGGCGAGGCCGTACCGCCGGGTGGACGTCACCCGGCGCCGTGCTCCTGAGAGACGGGGGCCGGCGGCTCCGGAGCCCGCTCGCTCCCGCCGCCGTCCCGGACGGACCGCCGTGCGGCCCGTCCCGTCGCCCCCGGAGCATACGCCCCAGGGGCCACGCCGATGTGGCTTGTCGCCGAGAGCGGTCAGGCCGGCCCGGTGCCGGCCGTCCCGCTCTCCAGTGCTGTACGCGCGAACGCCGCGACATGTTCACACCCGGCGGCCCGCGTACGCCTCAGCGGGCGGCGCGCAGGAAGCGGGCCGCGAGCGGGACCGCGACCTTCGGCCCCGAGCCGCCCTCGGACACGAACACGGAGAACGCCATGTCGCCCTCGTACCCGACGAACCAGGCGTGGGACCCGCCGCCCTGCCCCAGCTCCGCCGTGCCCGTCTTGCCCGCCGTCCCGTCCGGTAGGCCCGCGCCCGAGGCGGTCCCGGACGTCACGACCGCGCGCATCATCGTCCGCAGCGCGGCGGCCCCCGGCACGTCGCGCGGGGATGCGACCGAACCGCCCGCCTCCTCCAAGGGCTTCGGTGCGAGCAGCCTGGGCGAGCGCCACGTTCCGTCCTGGACGGCCGCGGCGACGGACGCCATCAGCAGCGGGCTCGCCTGGACCCGGCCCTGCCCGATCGCCGCCTCGGCCAGCTCGTTGCCCTTGCCCGGATCCGGGAAGCTCCCCGTCGCCGCCTCCACGCCCGGCTCGAACTTCACGCCGAACCCCAGTCCCCGCGCCGCGTCCCCCAGCTTCCCCGGACCGAGCCGGTCCACCGCGAGGCCCGCGAACGTGGTGTTGCACGACTGGGCGAACGCGTCGCGCAGCGTCGTGCGGCCCGCCGACGTTCCGTCATGGTTGACGATCGTGCGCTGCGCCGCGACGACCCTGGCGGGGCAGTCGGCGCCGTCGCCCGCGTCCATGCCGTCCGCGAGCAGCGCCGACGCGACCACCGTCTTGAACGTCGAGCCCGGCGGATACAGGTTCGCGAACGCGCCGAGCCCGCCGAGCCCGTCCGCCACCGCGAGGACCTCACCCGTCGACGGCCGCAGCGCCACGACCGCGGCCGGGTCCGGCGCGGCGGCGACCGCGGCCTCCGCCGCGGCCTGGACGCGCCGGTCCAGCGTCGTGCGGACCTTCCTCCCCTTGCGGACGTTGAACAGCTTCAAGTCGCGCTCGGGCCCGCCGCCGTCGCTCATCGCGATGGCCCACCCCGGCGCGCCGTCGTCGTCCTCGTCACCGTCCTCGGGCGCGAGGGAGTCGGCGAGGCCCGACAGGTACGGCTCCAGCGGCCCGCCCTCCGGCAGCTTCCCGCCGCGCCGGTCGCTCAACGTGACCGCGGGGACCTCCACCGCCCGCAACCGCCACGTCCCGCCCGCGCGCATCCCCGGGTAGAGGGTGGACGGGCTCCACAGCACCCGCCACCGGCCGTCCACCCGGCCCATCTTCAGCAGCGACCTGAACGACCACTCGCCGTGCCCAGCGATGCCGCGCGCGACGGTGAACGGGGCCTGCGCGCGTCCGTCCCCGTCCCGGACGACGCGGCCCGGCCGCAGGTCGATCCACATGACCGAGAGGCCCCGCGACAGCGCCCGGTGCTGGGCGTGGAAGTCGGCCGGCGGGTCGGCGACGAGGTCGCGCATCCGGTCGAGGGAGCCCTTGCGCCAGGCGGCGAAGTAGGCGCGGGCGAGCTGGTCGGGCCCGCGCTCGTCCCGTCCGGGGGTCACCATCGCCGCGAGCACGCCCGCCGCGAGCGCGAAGGCCACGGCGAGGCCCAGCAGCACCACACCCCTCGACCGCATCCCGCCCTCCTCGCCCGCCGTCCGGAGCGATCCGATCATGCCAGCGGGCGGTGGCGGTCACCAGAGCCGCCTCAACGGCGGCTGATCGCCCCCTTAAACGGGACTTAACAGCCGCCCGGCGGCGTGGTAACGCGCCTACCGTCGGGCTCGTCAGCGGCCGTACGGCACGGAAGGAGGGCCCGATGGCCACGCCCGACCGCGACGGCGGGACGGCCCGCGCCCCCGCCCGCGCCACGGCCGCCGAACGCCGGGGCCGCGCCCCGCGCTCCCGTCCGCGCCATCCCGATCCGGCGGCTCCGCCCACCGGCCCGCACGGCGTCCGCCTCCAGGTTCTCCCTCACCAGGGCGCCGGGGCCGGCCCGCCGCGGATCGCGGTCCCTCCTCGGCAGGGGCGCGCGCGGATCCGGTCTCCGGAACGGGGCGCGGCCCCTCCCCCGCGGGCGGTCAGCCCGTCCAGGGCAGGCGGAGCGCCTCCAGCTCCGGGTCGGCGAGCAGCGCCTCGATGAGCGACACGGGCCCGACCACCTTGGTGCCCCACAGGTCCCAGTCGCAGTAGACGACCCACGAGCGGTCGTCGGCCCACAGGTTGGACGGGCAGCTCTGCATGGCCGGATGGTCGTACAGCGCCGCCGCGTCCCCGAGCCGTCCCGCGAGAACGGTCTCGTCGTCCCACTCGGCCGTGACGAGCGGGCAGTAGTAGGCGAGGCACTCCGCGTCCTCGCCGCCGAGGTCGTGCCGGATCAGCACGCCGATCAGCCGCTGCCAGCTCTCCCGGTCGAGGCAGCCCTCGGCGGGCGGCGCGATGGCCGCCGACCAGCTCCCCGTCGGGTGCGCCTGCCGCAGGCAGCGGTTGCCGGGCAGCTCGCCCTCCGGCACCGGCGGCTCGCCGAACCCCCTCGCCAGCTCGGCCCAGCGCAGCCGCCGCCACCCGGCGCCCGGATGGCCGCTGCGGCCGAGGCCGGTTCCGGTCACGACCGCGCCCTCCAGCAGGTCGCCGAGGTCGGCGTCGGCGGTCACGTCCGGCTCGGTGAGCCCGGCCGCGCGCACCGACTGGTGGACGTCGTCGTGCGTGGTGGTGACCAGGCCCTCCTTCCACGCGTACATGGCGTGCAGGATCCAGGCCGCGTCGGGACGGCGCGGCGGCTCGAACCCCGAGTAGCAGTGGTCCGGGTCGAGCTCGCTGAGCCAGCCGACGGCGGCGCCGGGCACCGGGGTCCAGGCGTCCTCGACGCCGGCGTGTTCGGAATCGGCCATGCCCGCATCCTGCCACCCTTCGCAGCGACCGCGATACGCAGCATCACCCGACCGCGCGGCGTGTCACCCTCCGGACGCGCCGCCCGCGTCCCGCGCGCGGGCCACCGCGCTTCCGGGGTCAGGCGCGCAGCAGCGCGTCGAGCCGTCCGGCCTGGATCTCCCAGCGCCACTCGCGCTCGATCCACGCGCGGCCCCGCTCCCCCAGCCGCCGCGCGCGGGCGGGATCGGCGAGCAGCCCCGACACGGCGGCGGCGACGGACGCGACCGAACGGCCCGGCACGACCACGCCGGTCTCGCCGTCCAGCACCGCGTCGGGCGCGCCGCCCGAGTCGCCCGCCACGACGGGCAGGCCGGTCGCGGACGCCTCCAGGTAGACGATGCCGAGCCCCTCGACGTCCAGCCCGCGGTTGCGCGTCCGGCACGGCATGGCGAACACGTCGCCCGCGTCGTAGTGCGCGGGCAGCTCCTCCCACGGCACGCCGCCGGTGAACACGACCGAGCGGGCCACGCCGAGCGACGCCGCGAGCCGTTCCAGATCCGCGCGGTACGGCCCGCCGCCGACCAGCAGCAGCGCCGCGTCCGGAACGGCGCGCAGCACGCGCGGCCACGCGTGGATCAGCGCGTCCTGCCCCTTGCGCGGGACGAGCCGCGACACGCACACCGCCACGGGCCTCCCGGACAGCCCGTGCCGCTCCCGTACGGCCTCTCCCCCGGCTCCCGGACGGAAGACCTTCTCGTCCACTCCCGGGGCCAGCCTCGCCATCCTGGAGGCCGCCGCGGGCGACAGCGCCCGCGCCATCCGCGACCGCGTGTACTCCCCGAGGTAGGTCAGCACGTCCACCCCGTCGCCGATGCGCCGCAGCGCCCGGCGCGCGACGGGCAGCGCCGCCCAGCCGGCCTCGTGCCCGTGCGTGATGCCGACGAACCGCCGGACGCCCCGCCGCCGCAGCGCCGGGGCGAGCAGCCCGAGCGGAGCCGCCGCGCCGAACACGACCGAGTCGCACCCCTCGGCGCGGACGATCTCGGCGGCGCGGCGCAGCACGGACGGCTCCGGCAGCATCAGCGAGGTCGGGTGCCGCACGACCGGGAACGGCTGCTCCGCGTCGAACGCCGCCGCGCCCTGCCACGCGGGCGCGTACACCGCCACCGAGCCCGGCGGCCTCCGCGCCGCCAGGCCGTGCACGAACGCCTGGATGCCGCCGGGGCGCGGCGGGAAGTCGTTGGTCACGATGAGGGTCCTGGTCATGGCCCGACCAGGATGCCACGCACCCCCGCGCGCCCCGCCGCGGCCCCGGGGAGCCCCCGACCGGGCCCCGGAAAAAGGCCGGGGCCTGGAGAAAGGCCGGGGCCCGCCCCCGGTCTCCCGGTGGCGGGCCCCGGTCCCGTGGCGAACGGGACCGTCGGACGGCGCGCGGCCGTCCCGCGGTGTCAGTGCCTGGTGATCTGCTTGCGCTCGCCGCCGCTCTCGACCTCGCCGTGCTCCTCGCCGTGGCCGTGCTCCTCGACGGGGACGTCGTCGAACGTCCAGGCCCGGTTGAGCCGCGACCGCAGGTGCCCGAGCGGGCCCTTGGTCCCGGCGCCGGGACGCCGTTGGCGTCGACGGCGGGCGCCTCGGGACGGGCGTTCTCCTTGGAGAGGATCGTGACCCGCTCCTCGTCGCGCGCGGGCTCGTGCCGCTCGCTGAACTTCCCGTCCGGCGACATGACGATCACGCCGCTCTCCACGCCGTGCCCGATCGTGTCGGCGTCCTTGCGCTGGAGGCCGAGGCAGATCCGCTTGGTGATGATGTAGGCCAGCACCGGCGCCACGAAGAACGCCACCCGGAAGAACCAGGTCGTCGCGAACAGCGAGACGTGGAACCGCTCGGCGAGCACGTCGTTGGCGCCCGCGAGCCACAGCAGCCCGTAGAACGTCACGGCCGCGATGCCGACGGCCGTGCGGACCGGGGCGTTGCGCGGGCGGTCGTTGACGTGGTGGAGCCGCTTGTCGCCGGTCACCCACTGCTCGATGAACGGCCACAGCATCGCGCCGGTGAAGATGATGCCGAGCGGCACCGCCGCGGGGATCAGCACGTTCAGGCTGAGCGTGTGCCCCCAGGCCGTGATCTCCCAGTTGGGCATGATGCGCAGGGAGCCCTCCAGGACGCCCATGTACCAGTCCGGCTGGGACGCCGAGGAGATCGCGCCCGGATCGTACGGCCCGAACAGCCAGATCGGGTTGATCTGCGCGAACGTGGCCAGCAGCGCCAGCACGCCGAACGTGAACAGGAAGTAGGCGCCCGTCTTGGCCATGAAGACCGGGTAGAACGGGTAACCGTACACCTGCTCCTCGGTCTGGTTCTTGACCGGCATCGAGGTGTGCTTCTGATGCCACATGATCATCATGTGCGCGGTGACCAGCCCCAGGATCACGCCCGGGATCAGCAGCACGTGCAGGGTGAACAGCCGCGGCACGATGTCCTGGCCGGGGAACTCGCCGCCGAACAGGAACATGTAGACGTACGTGCCGACCAGCGGCAGCGCCTCGGCCACGCCCTGCGTGATGCGCAGGCCGGTGCCCGACAGCAGGTCGTCCGGCAGGGAGTAGCCGAACAGGCCCTCCAGCATCCCGAGGATGAACATCGTGATGCCGATGAGCCAGTTCAGCTCGCGCGGCTTGCGGTACGCGCCGGTGAAGAAGATCCGCAGCATGTGCGCCAGGATCGACGCCATGAACAGCAGCGCCGCCCAGTGGTGGATCTGCCGCATGAGCAGCCCGCCGCGGACGTCGAAGCTGATGTGCAGCGTCGAGGCGTACGCCTCGGACATCTTCACGCCGTTCAGCTTGGTGTACGACCCGTCGTACACCACCTCGATCATGCTGGGCTTGAACCAGAGCGTCAGGAACGTCCCGGTCAGCAGCAGGATGATGAAGGAGTACAGGGCGATCTCGCCCAGCATGAACGACCAGTGGTCAGGGAAGACCTTCTTGACGTTGCGCTTCAGGAAGCCCGTGGAGCCCAGCCGGTCGTCCAGGAACGTCAGCGGCCCCTCGACCGCCTTGGGGGCCGTCGTCGCCTCGCTCATCCGCGCTCCCAGAAGCTCGGGCCGATGGGCTCGTGGTAGTCACTCGTCGCGACGATGTAACCGTCCTCCACGGCCAGCGGCAACTGCGGCAGCGGACGCGCCGCCGGGCCGAACACGACCTTGGCCGCGTCGGTGGCGTCGAACGTCGACTGGTGGCACGGGCACAGGATGTGGTGCGTGGTCTGCTCGTACAGCGCCGCCGGGCAGCCGACGTGCGTGCAGATCTTCGAGTAGGCCACGATCCCGTTGATGTGCCAGTTCTCGCGCCCCTTGGCGGGCTTGAACTGCTCCGCCGGGACGTTGATGAGGATGGTGACGGCCTTCGCGGTCTGCGTCAGCACCTTCTCCTCGGGCACGTCGTGCTCGATGCCCTCGGGCAGCACGGTGATCATCGCGCCCGGGGAGGAGAAGTCGCTGACCCGCAGGGGACGGTTGGTGCCGTCCACCACCAGGCGCACGCCCTTCTTGCCCTGGGACTGCGCCTTCTTGACGGCCTCGCCCCAGAACGTGTGCCGCAGCCGCTTCTCGGGCAGCGGCCCGAGGTCGCGCAGCAGGACGAGCGGCGCGAGGCCGAGCGGCGCGGCGGCCAGCAGCAGCGTGCGGCGCAGCAGCGGCCGCTTGGTGATGCCGCTGTCGGTCGCGCCCTCCATGAAGTCCTGCGCGAAGCTCTCGCGCGTGGCGTCGTCGACCCGCATCTCGTGCCGGTCCTGGACGATCGGCCGGCTGGTCATCAGGCGGCGCACCCAGATGGTCACGCCGACCGCCAGCGCCAGGAACGACAGCGCCATCATGCCGCCGAGCCAGAGGTTGGACTCCCTGGCCCGGTGGATGCCGTGCATCCCGCCGTTCCGGCCGCTCCAGCCGATGTAGTAGGCGATGAACGCCACGCTGCCGGCGAAGGCGAGCAGGAAGAACGTCGCGACGATCCGCTCCGCGCGCTTGGCGGACGCCTCGTCGAGCTCCTCGCCCGCCCCGGCCGGGGCGGAGTGCTCGTCCTCTCCAGGCAGCAGGGCCTTGCCCTTCGCCGGCGAGGGCGTGCCGACCACCCGTTCCGGCGTGCCGCCGCCCTCGCGGGGCTCCTCGGAGCCCGTGTCCTTGTTGTCGTCGCTCATGACTTCTTCAGCTTCTTCGGCTTCTTCGCGGTGATCCACATCGCCGCCAGCACCAGCAGCCCGATGCCGACCAGCCAGCCGACCAGGCCCTCGGACACCGGGCCGATGCGGCCGAGTCCGTTCCCGCCCGGGTTCGGCTCCTCACGCGTCTTGACCAGGTAGGCGATGATCGCCTGCTTGTTCTCCGGCGTGAGCGTGGTGTCGTTGAACACCGGCATGGCCTGCGGGCCGGTGAGCATGGCCTCGTAGATCTGGGTGGGCGTGACGTCGCTCTTGTCCAGCGGCGGCGCGTACTTGCCGCCGGTCAGCGCACCGCCCGAGCCCACGAAGCTGTGGCACTGGGCGCAGTTGGTGCGGAACAGCTTGCCGCCGAGCGCGGCGTCGCCCTTCTTCGGGTCCGTCGCCGTGGCGGGCGGGACCTCCGGTCCGCCGCCCAGCGAGGCGATGTAGGCGCGCAGGTCGGCGAGGTTCTTCTCGGCCCGGGCCTTCTGCTTCTCGGCCGCCTCGCGCTTCTCCGGCTCCTTGTAGTCGGTCCGGATCGTGGTGTCGAAGTCGGGGACCGGCTTCTTGCGCGGCATCTGCGCGCCAGGGTTCATCGCGGGCATGCGGCCCGTGCTGACCTGGAAGTCGACGGATGCGGCGCCCACTCCGAGAAGACTCGGTGCGAGCGGCTTGCCCTTGGCGTCCTTGGAGCCCTCGGCGTTCAGCCCGTGGCAACTCGCGCAGTTCTTGTTGAACAGCTGCTGGCCGTTCTTCAGATCCTCCGCGGCTTGGGCCGTGTTCTGCGCCTCGGCGCGTTCAGTCTGCGGCGAGAAGCCGGCGTAGATGACGCCGATCGCCGCCAGGGCCGCCAGCACGACGGCGTAGCCCGCCCAGGGGCGCCGTCGCCATGCGGTGAACCTTTTCACGGATTTCCCCGTTCGGGTCATGTCGTCAGGTGTTCGGATAATCCCGGGGGCGGGCCCCCAGACCCCGGGGCTTCGGCCCCAAGGACACGGCGTTTACAGGTCGAGCAGGTAGATGGTCGCGAACAGGCCGATCCAGACCACGTCCACGAAGTGCCAGTAGTACGACACGACGATCGCGCTCGTCGCCTGCTCGTGGGTCCAGCGCTTCGCGGCGTAGGTGCGTCCGAGCACGAACAGGAAGGCGACCAGCCCGCCGGTGACGTGCAGGCCGTGGAAACCGGTGGTCAGGTAGAAGACCGAGCCGTAGGCCGAGGAGGAGAGCGTGAGGCCGTCCTCCTTGACGAGCGAGTAGTACTCGTACGCCTGACCGGCGACGAAGTACGCGCCCATGAGGAACGAAAGGACGTACCACTCGCGCAGACCCCACCGGCGGAAGTTCAGCCACCCGCCGTCGCGTCCGACCTTGCCGGCCTCGGCCTTGAACACGCCCATCTGGCACGTCACCGAGGACAGGACCAGGATGGTGGTGTTCACGGCGGACAGGGGCAGGTTCAGGTTGGCGCCGGGCCAGGAGTCGTGCCCGGACTGGCCGATCGTCACGGAGCGGATCGTGAAGTACATCGCGAACAGGGCCGCGAAGAACATCAGCTCGGACGACAGCCAGACGATCGTCCCCACGCTGACTAGATTGGGACGATTTGCCCGAGCGTGAGGTGTTGTCTCTATCGCGGATGCTGTTGCCACGGGCAGCATTATTACGTCACCGGTTCGGGTACCGACGCATGACCCCCCTTCTGGAGTTCCCGAGCGTGTCCCGAGATCGCCTCGCGAGCGCTCTCCCGACGTCCCGAATCCCTTGCGCACCAGGCGTTACGGGCTCCTGGTAACGATCTGGCGATGGCGCCGCCGCACGCGACACCCCCGGGACGCGCGCGGAGCGCCCCCGCGAGGGCCGCCGGAGGCCCGCGCGCGTGCCCGGCCACGCGCGCGGCAACGCGCGGTCACCCGCGGGTAACATCGAACCGGCCCCGGGATCTCGTGCCCGCGCACCCGAACCGGTAGCCTTCACTGCCATGAGCACCGCCCCGGAGAGCCCGATGAAGATCCTCGTCTACAGCGACGACGCGAACACCCGCGCCCAGATCCGGATGGCGATCGGGCGCCGGCCCGCCGCGGACCTCCCGACGGTCGAGTACGTCGAGGTCGCGACGCAGCCGGCCGTGGTCGCCAGGCTCGACGAGGGCGGCATCGACGTGGTCGTGGTGGACGGCGAGGCGCAGCCCGCCGGCGGGCTCGGCGTGTGCCGCCAGGCCAAGGACGAGGTGTACGACTGCCCGCCGGTGCTCGCGATCATCGCGCGGCGCGACGACGGCTGGCTGGCCACCTGGTCCCGCGCCGACGCCGTGGTGAGCCTGCCGCTCGACCCGATGGCGCTGGCCGTCGCGGTCGCCGACCTCATGCGCTGGCGGGCCGGCGACCGCCTTCCGGCTCTGTAAGACCCGCTCGCCGGGGAGGCGGGGGCGAGCCCCCGTCCCAGGGGCCCGGCACCCGCGCGCCCCCGCGGGCCCCACCCGACCCTGGGGGAACGAATGGACGCGCGAACGACCTGGTCCGCACTGTTGAACGCCCTGCTCGACGGCGAGTCGCTGACGAGCGAGGAGACCGCCTGGGCGATGAACCGCATCATGGGCGGCGACGCCACCGACGTGCAGATCGCGGGCTTCGCCGTCGCGATCCGCGCCAAGGGCGAGACCGTCGCCGAGGTCGCGGGCCTCGCCGAGGGCATGCTCGACAACGCCACGCTGGTGGACGTCCCGGGCCGGTTCGGCGACCTGGTCGGCACCGGCGGCGACCGGGCCCACACCGTCAACATCTCCACCATGGCCGCCGTGGTCGGGGCCGCGGCCGGGGTGAAGGTCGTCAAGCACGGCAACCGCGCCGCGACCTCGTCCTGCGGCTCGGCCGACCTGCTGGAGGAGCTCGGCGTCGCGATCGACCTGCCGCCCGCCGAGACGGCCCGGGTCGCCGAGGAGCTCGGCATCACGTTCTGCTTCGCCCCGCGGTTCCACAAGGCGCTGCGGTACGCGGCCAAGGCGCGCAGCGAGCTCGGCACGCCGACGGTGTTCAACTTCCTCGGCCCGCTGACCAACCCGGCCAGGCCGAGCGCGCAGGCGGTCGGGGTGTTCCACCCGAGGATGGCCGGGATCATCGCGGGGGTGTTCGCCGAGCGGGGCTGCTCGTCGCTGGTGTTCCGCGGCGACGACGGCCTGGACGAGCTGACCACCACCGGCACGTCCACCGTGTGGGTCGTCCGGGACGGCACCTCCACCAGGACCGTGTTCGACCCCGCCGACCTCGGCATCCCCCCGGCGCGGCCGGAGGACCTGCGGGGGGCCGACGCCGCGTTCAACGGGCGGGTGGCGCGCGAGCTGTTCGGGGGCCGGACGGGCCCGGTCCGCGACATGGTGCTGCTCAACGCCGCCGCGCTCATCACGGCCTACGAGGGCACGCCGCCCCCCGACCGGCTCACCGAGACGCTGCGCGCCGCGTACGAGCGGGCCGCCCAGGCGATCGACACAGGTGCCGCGAGCACACTCCTGGACCGCTGGGTGGCCTTCAGCCGCGCCCTGAAGAACTGACCCGAACGGCGAGACGCCCCCGCGGCGGCCCGGCCACCGCGACGGGACGACGGGACGGGCGGGACGTGACGGGCGCGCCGGGCGGGGCCGTGGCGGCGGGGGGTTAGTCGGCGTCGGGGAGGCCCAGGGAGAAAGCGACCTCCAGGTCGTGCTGGGAGTAGGTGCGGAAGGCGATGTGGGTCTCGGTGTCGACGATGCCGGGCACCTTGTTGAGCCGTCCCGGGATCACGTCGTTCAGCTCCTCGTGGCGGCGGACCCGGACCATCGCGATCAGGTCGTGCGCGCCGGTGATCGAGTAGACCTCGCTGACGCCGTCCAGAGCGGCGATCGTCTCGGCCACCTCGTGGATGCGCGCGACGTCGGCCTTGACGAACACGATGGCAGTGACCACTGCACCCCTCCCGATTCGGAACGGACTGCACTCTACCCGCGGGCCCGACGGCCCCCGTCCCCGCCGTGCCATGCGGGCCGCGCGAGGCGTTCGGGCCGGGCGGTCAGCCGCGGCTGAGGGAGATGGGGCCGCGGGACGGTCCGGCGCGGCGGGCGAGCAGCCCGAACAGCATGCCCGCGGCGAAGCCGTAGATGTGCGCGGTGTAGGCGACGTTGCTCTCCTCGTCGCCGAGCGACAGCCATTGCAGGACGAACCAGTAGCCGAGCACCACCCACACCGGCAGCCGGACGACGACGACCGGCGGGACGAGGCTGACGATCCGCCCGCGCGGGTTGAGCACCAGGTAGGCGCCGAGCACGCCCGCGATGGCCCCGGACGCGCCGATCAGCGGCGCCGACGAGTGCGGCGAGGTGTAGGCGAACCCGTAGACGGCCACGAGCCCGAACAGCAGGTAGCTCAGCAGGTAGCGCCATCGGCCGAGCCTGTCCTCCACGCCCATCCCGACGACGAACAGCGCGACGAGGTTGCCGAGCAGGTGCAGCGCCCCGAGTGCACGAACATCGAGGTGAAGGCGGAGACCCAGGGCGTCTTGCGGAACGTGGGGTCGCCGCAGCGCCCGGCGACGTCCGGGGGCATCGCCCGCTGCTCGCCGGACGTGAGCTCGTCCGGGACGGCCCCGTAGCGGTAGCTGTACTGGTCGGTCTTGCACTCGCGCACGCGGCCCTCGCCGTACCAGCCCGACACCTGCGCCATGGGCGACAGCAGGAACACCACGACGTTGACCGCCACCAGCAGGTACGTGACCCAAGGGACGCGCCTCGCGGGCTGGCTGTCATACAGGGGCAGGGCCATGCACGGGAGTCCTCACCGAGTCGCCGGATCACCGGAACGCACGCTTCACCGGAACGCGGGGGCGCCGGATACATCCGTCACCTTAGCGGGCGGCCGGACCGGCGCCGCTCGTCCGGCTCGACCGGCGCGTAGGCGTTGTCGATCCAGCGGCGCAGGCCCTCGGCGCCGTGGGCCGGGCAGGTCCAGTCGCCGTCGACCTCGACGAGCCGTACGCCCGGGGCGTCCATCCAGCGCAGCACGCACTCCATCTCCTCGGCCGTGGCCCCGCCGGACGGCCCGTCGCCGAGCGCGACGCCGCCGGGCGCTCCCCCGGCGGGCGGGAACACCGTCTCGGCGGTCGCGATGAGCGCGTCGACGTAGGGGCGCGGGTGGGCGTTGGGCGGGATCGTCCCGGCGGCGGCGAGCCGGCCGTAGCGGACGACCGACAGCTCCCATCCGCCGTCGAACGCGGGCTTGGCGGCGACGAGCTGCGGCAGCCGGGCGAGCGCCGCGAGCCGCTGCCCGCGGGCGGCGGCGCGGACGAACGCGGCGAGCCGGTCGCGCTGGGCGGCGGCCTCCTCGTAGCGCAGCTCGGACGCGAGCCGGTCGATGCGCACCTGCGCGGCGGCGACGACGGGGCGCACGTCGCCCTCCATCACCGAACGGGCCGTCTCGGCGTGCACCCCGTAGGCGTCGGGCGACTCGCGGCCGTCGCACGGCGCGCCGCAGCGGCCGAGCTCGGCGAGCGCGCAGGTGCGGGCCCGGCCGCGCTCGATCAGCCGGAGCGTGAGGCGCTGCGTGCACTGGCGCAGCGGGACGGCCTCGTGCAGCGCCGCGCGCGCCTCCTCAGCCTGCCGCCGCGATCCCATCGGCCCGAGGTAGGAGGCGCCGTCGGCGCGCGCCTCGCGGACGACCGACAGGCGCGGGAACGGCTCGACGGTCAGCTTGAGCCAGAGGGCCCGCTCGGGGAACTTGGACCGCCGGTTGTAGCGCGGCTTGTGCGCGGCGATGAGCCGCAGCTCGCGGACCTCGGCCTCCAGGCCGGTCGCGCACACGATGGGACGGACCCGTTCGGCGAGGCCGACCATCTCGCGCACCCGCCAGCGCGTCTCGGAACCGGTGAAGTAGCTGCGCACCCGGGACCGCAGGTCGCCGCTCTTGCCGACGTAGAGGACCTCGCCGGCGTCGTCCTCGAACAGGTAGACGCCGGGCGCGCTCGGCACCTCGTCGGCGAGGTGCCGCTTGCGGCGCTGCTCGGAGGTGGGCGCCTTGGCGAAGCCGCGCAGCTCCTCCAGCGACGTCACGCCGAACGAGCCGAGCCGTTCGATCAGGCCGTGCAGGACGTCGACGGTGGCGCGGGCGTCGGCGAGCGCGCGGTGCGTCGGCTCGGTCGCGGCGCGGAAGTAGCGGGCGAGCGTGCCGAGCTTGCAGTTGGGGACCTCGTCCTTGGTGAGCACGCGGCGGGCGAGGTCGACGGTGTCGACCACGGGGAACGCGGGCCAGGCGTAGCCGCCCTCCGTGCACGCGGCCTTGAGGAACCCGATGTCGAACGGCGCGTTGTGCGCGACGAGCACGCAGCCGCGCGCGAACTCCAGGAACGCGGGGAGCACCGAGTCCATCCGGGGGCGGCCGTCACCATCGCGGTGGTGATGCCGGTGAGCGCGGTGATGAACGGCGGGACCGGGCCCCGGGGTCGACCAGCGTGCCGAAGTCGCCCAGCTCGGCCCCGCCGCGCACCTTGACCGCGCCGATCTCGGTGATGGCGGACTCGGACGGCGACCCGCCCGTGGTCTCCAGGTCGACCACCACGAAGGTGACCTCGGCCAGGGGTGTACCGAGCTCGTCCAGGGTTCCCTGGACGCCGTGCGCAGCCGTCATGCCCGCGAACGTAGAGCACGCCACCGACAGAGCCGCGCCCGCTAGGGTGAACCGGTGGCCGCGGGGGCGGAGGCGCGCACGCGGCGCGCGTTCCGGCCGATCATGTGTCCGTGCTGGTTAAGGTGCCTGTGCCCCGGGGAAGACACCCTGTCACCCGGAAGAGCGCGGGGCACCGGCAGCGGTCTGGGAGGAGCGGGATCATCGACAGCGGCCCGGAAGCGGCGGAGCGCCTGGCCCGTCCCCTGCCCGAGGCGGTCCGGCAGAGCGTCGTGGAGACCGCCGCGGAGCTGCTCGGCGCGCTGCCGTCCGACGAGGTCCCCGCGCAGCTGCGCCCGTTCGCGCGGTTCGAGCGCCGCAAGCGCGCCAAGCTCGCCGGGCAGCCGATCGCCGCGCTGCTGGAGAAGGACGAGGCGTTCCGGCTGCGGGTGGCCGCGCCGCTGCGCGAGGCGCAGCCCGACCTGGTCGACGCGGTCGAGGCCCGCGACGTGCCGCCCGCCGCCGACCCGGTGGCGGTCGCCGCCATCGCCTACCTGCTGCGCCCCGAGGGGTGGACGGGCCTGGTGGAGGCGGCGCGCGAGGAGCTGGAGCGGTCCGCGAGCGCGGTCGAGGGCGAGGCCGCCGAACGCCGCGTCGCCGCGTTGCGCGAGGAGCTGGCCGCCGCCCGCTCCGCCCGCGCCGCCGAGCTGGAGAAGCTGCGCTCGGAGCTGCGCGAGGCGAAGTCCGAGGTGGCCGAGCTGCGCCGCAAGCTGCACGACGCGCGCGCGAAGGCGCGCACCGCGCAGGACCGGGCCGAGGAGGTCGCCGCGGTGAGCGAGCGGGAGCTGGCCGCCGCGCGGGAGGTCGCCACGGCCGCCGACAAGGAGCTGCGCAAGCTGCGCGGGCGGGTCGGGCAGGCCGAGGCCAACGCCGAGGCCGCCAGGCGGGCCGCGCGCGAGGGCCGCAACGTCGACGACGTGCGGCTGCGGATGCTGCTCGACACGCTGGTGGACGCGGCGCAGGGCGTGCGCCGCGAGCTGGCGCTGCCGTCCACGATCGGGCGCCCGGCCGACGCGGTCGGCGGGCTGGAGCCCGAACGGCTCGCGCACGGCGCGCTGCCCGGCCGCGCGCTGTCCGACAGCGACCCGCAACTGCTCGACCGGCTGCTGACGCTCCCGCGCGTGCACCTCGTCGTCGACGGCTACAACGTCACCAAGTCGGGCTACGGCGAGCTGCCGCTGTCCGACCAGCGCAGCCGACTGCTCTCGGGCCTCGGCGGCCTCGCCGCGCAGACCCGCGCCGAGGTCACCTGCGTGTTCGACGGCGCCGAGCTGGACGCGCCGGTCGCGATCGCCGCGCCGCGCGGCGTGCGGGTGCTGTTCAGCCGTCCCGGGCAGACCGCCGACGAGCTGATCGGCGAGCTGGTCCGCGCCGAGCCGCACGGGCGCGCGCTGGTGGTCGTGTCGTCCGACCGGGAGGTCGCGGACGCGGCGCGGCGGGCGGGCGCGCGGCCCGCGCCGTCCACCCTGCTGCTGCGCCGGCTCGGCCGCGGCTAGCCGTACGAGCCGTCCGGGTCCCTTGCCACTCAGGTCACCGGTGTCCCCCGCGTCGCGTCCGGTGCGCCGTTCCGCGCGGAACGCGGGGCTGACCCGTGCTGTCGGGAGCGGTAAGTGATCTTGTGCTCACACAAAGTGGGTGTTCCACGAATAACCAGTGCAAGAGTGACGATTCGGTTGTGACGGGTGTGGGCCATCGCTAATGTCGGGCGCTGACGTCTTGGATGAGAGGGGCGATTTCGACCGTGGCCAAAGATCTCACCGGGGCCTCCGCGCGTTCGCGGAGCCAGCGGAGCGGTGCCCTGGGGGGCGGCGCCTCGCGGCGGCTGGCGGCGACCGCCTGCCTGGCCGTGACGGCCTCCTTCAGCATTCCGGCGGTGACGGCGCAGGCCGCGCCGAAGCCGAGCGCGAGTGAGGTCCAGAAGAAGCTGACCAGACTGAACGAGCAGGTCGACCAGCTCGTCGAGAAGTACAACCAGGTCAACGAGCAGCTCAAGGTCGCCAAGAAGAAGCTCCAGGCGGCCAAGAAGTCCAGCGCGGCCGAGAAGACCGCGTTCGAGGAGCAGCGCCGCAAGATGGCCGAGATGGCCGCCTCGGCGTACAAGAACGGCGACACCGGCGACGTCCAGGGCTTCGTCGGCGGCCGCGACCCGCAGGCCGTGCTCGACCAGGCGTCGGTGCTCGCGCAGCTCTCGTCGAACCGCAACGGCGAGCTGGCCCAGTTCCTCACCTCCGCGCAGCGGCTGCGCCGCCAGGAGGCGCAGGCCCAGACCGGCTACAACGAGGTCGCGGGCAAGGCCAAGGAGCTGCGGGACCAGAAGAAGAAGATCGACAAGTCGGTCGCGCAGCAGAAGAAGCTGCTCGCCAAGCTCGGCCAGAAGGCCGACACCCCGGGCAAGGGCGGCGGCACCGGCGGCTCGTACCACGGCCCCGCCAGCGGCTCGGCGGCGAAGGCCCTGAACTTCGCGTACGCGCAGCTCGGCAAGCCGTACTCCTACGGCGCCACCGGCCCGAGCTCGTACGACTGCTCCGGCCTCACGATGAAGTCGTGGGGCGCCGCGGGCGTCAGCATCACCCGCACCACCAACTCCCAGTACGCCGCCACCAAGCGCGTCGACAAGGGCTCCCTCCAGCCCGGCGACCTGGTGTTCTTCAACAGCCTCGGGCACGTCGGCATGTACGTCGGCGGCGGCAAGATGATCCACGCGCCGCGTACCGGCAAGAACGTCGAGGTCGTGGACATCACCTCCGGCTACTACGCCTCGAACTACTACGGCGCGGGACGCCCGTAGCGGCCGTACGGCCACCCGGCAGGGCTCACTCCGGGTCCCGGCCGCGCGACGTCCAGGCCCGCCCTCCAGGTCCGCTCAGGACCGGACGGCGGGCCTTCGGCGTTCCCGGGGACGGGCAGGACGCCCGGCGTACCCGCGCTGACCTGCAAAGTAAAGTTTTTTGCCCGGGATTTGCCTAAGCCTTGCCCTTTGGTACTTTGGCACCACTCGCGGCGCCTTCCAGCCGCCGCGTCCCACGCGACGCCTCCCATGCGCCGCGCCCCGCACGGCGGCTCGACCGCCGTGCCGCGGCACGAACCACGTGCCGCGACCCCCATGGCCGGCCCGGCCGAACCGTGCGCACGCCGCAGCGTGCATGGCGCTGAGAGCGCGCCACGTCGGATCCGGGGCCCGCCGCTTCTGCACAACTCAGCGCCGCTCCTCCGCACCGGGACACAAGGGTCCCGTGCACGGGCCCCATCGCGCCCGGGAGAACGCCAGCGGCAGCGCCGAGTCCGCCACAGCGCGGAGCCGGGGACCCAACCGCCCGGTCCAGCCCCCTGGACCAGGCAACGGGGTGAATCGGCCGGGGCCCACGGGCCCGGCCGTAGGGCACCTTCCACGCCCGAACCCGTCAGCTAACCCGGTAGGCGTCTGGAAGAAGGAGTGACCCCTGTCCAGCAACGCTGTCATCAGCATGGCCCGGCCCGCCCGCCTCGCCGGCGGTCTCGTGGCCGCGACCGCGGTGGCCCTCCCCCTGGTCGCGGGCGTGCACGCGCCCCCGGCCCACGCCGCCGCCAAGGCGGTACCGGTCGCCAAGGTCGTCAAGCAGGCTCAGCACAAGACTTGGGCGCAGCGGCAGAAGACCGCGCAGAAGGCGCTCAAGTACGCCCACGCGAAGAAGGGCAAGCCGTACCGCTACGGCGCGGCGGGCCCGAACGCGTTCGACTGCTCCGGTCTCGCCCAGTGGGCGTACAAGAAGGCCGGCGTGAAACTCCCCCGCGTCACCGGCGCCCAGTACAGCGCCGTGAGGAACAAGGTCTCCTGGAACAAGCTCGCCCCGGGTGACCTGGTGTTCTTCAACGGCAAGGGCCACGTGGGGATCGTCACCAAGCACGTCGGCAAGAAGATCTACATGATCCACGCTCCGCACAGCGGGAGCCACGTGAAGGTCGTGAAGCTCGACGCCTACCGGAAGAAGTCCTTCTCCGGCGCCGTACGCCCCTACTAGGGCGCTCTCCCGACCGTCCCGTACCAGGGCGCGGCCGCCGCCTGCCCCCTATCCCCCGGCGGCGGCCGCGCCCCTTCCCATTTCCGGAGTGGCCCGCTGTGACTGGAAGACACCGAAAGCAGAACAGGCTCTCGCTCACCCTCCGCACGACCGGCAGCCTCGTCGTCGGCGCCGCCGTGCTCGGGACCGCCGCCGCGACCGCCCAGGCGGCCGTGGTCGGCCCCGACAGGTCCGACGGCGCCGGGCGTTCCGCCGCCGCCACCGACATGGCGGCGGCCGGCGGGCGGAGCACGAAGGCCGACCCGAAGGCGGGGAACGGCCAGAAGGCGGAGGACGGCGCGAGAGCCGTACCGAAGCAGGCCGCCTCCCCCAGGGCGGCGGCGCCCGCCGGCGATCCCGAGTCCGCGCCGAAGCCGAAGCCGAAGCCCGAGGCCGAACGGCCCACGGCCGCCCAGGCCATCGACCTGGCCAGGTCGCAGGTCGGCACGGAGGAGGACGGCGGCGGCACCACCAAGTTCCAGAACTGGTACATGTCCACCGACCGGGCCAGGCAGACCGTCGCGCGCGACGGCGGCTCGGTCCAGGAGTACGCCGACGCCCAGTGGTGCGACATGTTCGTCTCCTGGATCGGCGAACGGCTCGGGTTCTCCGAGCAGTTCGGCAGCGACGCGTGGACGGTCGCCCACGCCCGCTGGTTCAAGGAGCAGGACCGCTGGGGCACCACCCCGAAGCCCGGCGCGATCGTGTTCTACTCCTGGGACGGCGGCGGGTCCGAGGACGACATCGACCACGTCGGGCTCGTCGTCAAGGGCACCGACGACGGCGTCGAGGCCGTGGAGGGCAACACCTCCAACGCCGTCCGCGTCCGGGAGCGCTCGGCCGACCAGATCGTCGGCTACGGCTACCCCGAGTACGCGGGCTGACACGGCGCCGGTCATCGGCACCCGGGTGCTCTGAATAGGATCGCGCGCATGGCGAACGACGCCGACGGGCCCCGCCCTCGGACCGGCACCGACCGGCCCGAGGGCGGGGCCGCGCCGTCCGCCTCCCCGGCCGAGCCGTCGCCCGCCCCGAAGGCCCCCGAGGTTGCGGAGGGCTCCGGCGGCGGGGCGCGGCTGACACGGCGCCGGGCGCTGCTCCTCGGGTCGGCGGGCGCGGCGGCCTGCGTCGCCGCCGGGGCCGGTCTCGCCGCCGCCCGCTCGGACCGTTCGGGCCGTTCGGGCTCGCGTCCGGCCTCCGCGTCGCCCGCCGTGCCGTTCGAGCCCGGCCCAGCCCGCGTCGTGCTCGCCAACCGCTCCCGCGCCGTACGGGAAGGCGACCGCGCCGCGTTCCTCGCCACCGTCGGCTCCGCGCCCGCCGCCTTCCAGGCCGCCCAGGCCCGCGTGTTCGACAACCTCCGCGCACTGCCCCTGGAGTCATGGGAGGAACGGCTCGTCCGCGTCGAGTCCGCCGCCCCGGACGGCGGCGCGGACGCGGGCGCCGGCACGGCGGTCGTCCGTCTGGAGCTCCGCTACCGGCTGCGCGGCTTCGACCGGGGCCAGGTGGCCCGCACCCGCTACCTCGCGTTCGCGCCCAGGTCCGGGGCCTGGGGGATCGTCGGGGACGGCGCGCGCCGCGGCCTCACCGACGACCCCGACATCTGGGACGGCGGGATGCTGCGCGCCGTCCGGGGCCGTTCCTGCCTGGTCGCGGGCGACGCCGGCGACCTCGACGAGATCGCGCGCCGCCTCGACGCGGCCGTGCCCGCCGTCACCTCCGTCCTCGGCAGGGGCTGGGCGCGGCGGGCGGTCGCCCTCGTCCCCGCCGACCCCGCCCGCGCCTCCGCGCTCGCCGGCGAGGGCCAGGACCTCCACGAGATCGCGGCGCTCGCCGCGGTCGCGCCCGCCGCCGGCGGCGGGCGCGGCGAGGACCGGATCATCATCGCGCCCGCCACGTTCGGCCGCCTGAACGCGCTCGGCCGCGACGTCGTCCTCACCCACGAGCTGACCCACGTCGCGACCGGCGGCGCCCGCGACGGCCGCACCCCGCTCTGGCTCATCGAGGGCTTCGCCGACTACGTCGGCTACCGCGGCGCGAAGGTGGACGCCCGGACCGCGGCGGGCGAGCTGCGCCGCGAGGTCGCGGCGGGACGGCTCCCCTCCGCGCTGCCGGGCGCCGCCGCGTTCGACGCGGGCTCGGGACGGCTCTCCCAGGCGTACCAGGAGTCCTGGCTCGCCTGCCGCATGATCGCGGACCGGTACGGTGAGACGGCGCTCGTGCGGCTCTACCGGGCCGCCGGGCGGGCCGGCGAGGCGGCCGCCCTCCGCGACGTGCTCGGCCTCACCCCCGGCCGCCTCACCGCCCTGTGGCGCGACCACCTGACCAAGGAGCTGGGATGAGCGAGCCGGCCGGCAGCGGCGCACGGACGTCCAGGATCGCCGCCGCCGTCACGGCGGCCGTGCTGTTCGCCGCCGTCGGGATCGTGCTGGCCCTGACCACCCCGTGGAACCCGCTGCCCGGCCACGTCCCCGGCGGGCACGCCGCCCCCGACCCGGCGCTCGACTTCTCCCCCGGCGAGATCGCCAGGTCCCGGGCGTTCGACTCGGCGGTGAACCCGCCCGCCTACGCCGGCCTGGTCGCGGGGCTCGTGGTCGTCCTCGCCCTCGGGCTGAGCCCGGCCGGCTCCCGCCTGGTCGGCTGGACGACCGCGCGGGTGCGGCGCTGGCCGCTCAGGATCGCGCTCGCCGCCGTCGTCCTGACGACGGTGCTGCGGCTGTGCGGCCTGCCGTTCGACATCTGGAGCGAGTCGGTGCTGCGCCGCTACGGCGTCTCCACGCAGTCCTGGCCCGCCTGGCTCGTCGACCAGCTCAAGTCCCTCGGCGTCACCTGGGTGATCTACACGGTGGCGCTGCTGCTGCTCTACGCGCTGGTCCGGCGGTTCCCCCGGTACTGGTGGGCGGGCGCCGCGGGCGGCGGGTTCGCGCTGGTCGTCGCGGTGTCGTTCCTCTACCCGGTGGCGGTGGAGCCGGTCTTCAACAGGTTCCACCCGCTGCCGAAGGGCGACCTGCGCACCGACCTGCTGGCGATGGCGTCCCGCGACGGCGTGCCCGTCGAGGACGTCCTGGTCGCCGACGCGTCCCGCCGGACGACGTCCCTCAACGCGTACGTGTCGGGCTTCGGCTCCACCCGCCGCATCGTGGTGTACGACACGCTGCTCAAGTCGCCCCGCGACCGGATCGAGTCGATCGTCGCGCACGAGCTGGGGCACGCCAAGCACAACGACGTCCTGTGGGGCACGCTGGTGGGCGCGCTCGGCGTCGCCGGGGCGATCTGCCTCCTCCAGCTCCTGCTGACCTCTCCGCGGCTCCTGCGGCGCGCGGGGTGGACGTGCCGGCCGAGCCGCGCAGGGGAACGGGTGCGTCCGACCCCCGTTCGGCGGCGCTGCTGCTCGCGCTCGTCGCGGTCGCCACGCAGATCGGCACGCCGGTCCAGAACCTCGTGAGCCGCCACATCGAGGCCCGCGCCGACGCGCACGCCCTCGACCTC
Organism: Actinomadura sp. J1-007; assembly: GCF_009793335.1. Lineage (GTDB taxonomy): Bacteria > Actinomycetota > Actinomycetes > Streptosporangiales > Streptosporangiaceae > Spirillospora > Spirillospora yumaensis. The sequence continues at coordinate 412,695 of NZ_WING01000001.1, forward strand.
ACGCGCGACCCGGGCACGTTCGCGTCGATGCAGCACGAGCTGTCGGTGCGCAACATCTCCGACCTCGCCCCGGACCCGGTGGAGTACCTGCTGTGGCTCACCCACCCGGCCGGCCCCGAACGGATCGCCATGGCCAGGGACTGGGCCAGAATGCACCACGCCCCCGTCCCCCCGCCCCTCCGCGACCGCTGACCCACCGGGACCCCTGCCCCGGGCCGCGACCGCTGACCCCCGCTAGGACCGCTGCCCCGGACCGGGACCGCTGACCCCGGACCGGGTCCGCTGTCCCCCGCCGGGACCGCTGCCTCGGGCCAGAGGCCCGCTGTCCTCCGCCGGGGTCCGCTGTCCCCCACCGGGGGCGGGGTCAGGCGCCGGCGCCCGCGTCGGCGGCCTGGGAGCCCGCCGTCTGCGGGCCGGAGGGGTGCGGGCCCGCCGTCACCGAGCGCTTGAGCGCGCTGCCCTTCATCCAGTCGGCCCAGTTGAGCTGCCAGTAGCCCCAGCCGTTCTCCGGCTCCAGCTCCCGGCTCGTCCCCGTCACCTTGAACGGGTCGCCCCGGTAGGAGAAGTCGTAGAACCAGCTCGCGTCGGACGGGCTGACGTTGACGCAGCCGTGGCTGACGTTGCTGTTGCCCTGGGAGCCGACCGACCAGGGCGCGCTGTGCACGTACTCGCCGCTGTCGGAGATCCGGACCGCCGAGTACACCGTCTGCCGGTAGTAGCCGGCGCAGCCGGGACCGCAGCCGACCGTGGACGAGTCCATGATGACCGGGCTCGCCTTCTCCATGGTCAGGTGGTTGCCGTTGGTGGTGGTGTACTTCTCGGCACCGCCCATGCCCATGCTGACCGGGATCGTGCGGACCTTCTTGCCGTTCTTGCGGACGGTCATCATGTGCGAGTTCTCGCCCGCCTTCACGATGTGCTCGTCACCGATCTTGAAGTCGACGGTGTAGTTCTTGCCGCCGTAGACGTTCTTGGCCGCGGGGACGCCGCTCAGGTGCGCCCGGAAGCTGACCTTCGTCTGCGCCGGCCAGTACTTCTTGGTCCGGAACACGACCTCCCGGTCGCCGAACCAGTGCCAGGCCCCCTCGACCGGCTTGCTGGAGCGCACCTCCAGGGCCCGTTCCACGGCGGCGCGGTCGGTGACCGGACGGTCGAACTGCATGATGATCGGGATGCCGACGCCGACCGTCTCCTTGTTGAACGGCGCCTCGACCGTCATCGCGACCGTCTTCTCCGCCTTCTCGGTCGCGAAGCTGCTGTTGACGCTCTGCGTCCTGCCGTCCCGTCCGAGCGCGGTCGCGTTGACCGTGTACGCGGCGCCGGGGTTCAGCGACCAGCGGGAACGCCACTGGGTCCGGTCCGGGGTGAGGTAGCCCTCGACCTGCTCGCCGCCCTTGGACAGCACCGACACGTTCTCGATCGTGCCGCTCTTGGCCCGCACGGCGATCTCGCTCTCGGGGCGGAGCCGGTCGCCGCCGCCGCCGGGCGAGACCGAGAGCCGGACGGCGTCCTTGCCGTCCGGCGCGTCATCGCTGGAACAGGCGGCCGCCCCGGCCGCCACCGCCACCCCGAGGAGCAACGCGGCGGCCCGACGCCCCCGGTCCCTCGGTCCCGAAACGCCGACGCCCACCGTCGCTCCCCCGTCACTGAGATGTCACCGTGCGTACGTGTACGAGGTCATTATTAAAGGGCGGAGGCCCGCGTAAACGCGGGCCTCCGCCCCCTTGAACGTCCTTTACCGATCAGTGGGCGAAGTGACCCCGGTAGTACTCGAAGACCAGACCGATCGTGGACATCAGCATGGCGGCGGTGCCGAGGAAGACCATCCACCAGCCGAAGACCACGCCGAGCGCGATCAGCGCGGCCGACAGGCCGAGGAACAGCGGCCACCAGCTGTGCGGGCTGAAGAAGCCCAGCTCGCCCGCCGCGTCGGCGATGTCGCCCTCGGGGTCGTCCTCGTACAGCGGCCCGCCGTTGGAGCTCTCCAGCCGCCGCACGGTGAAGTGGATGTAGAACCCGATCAGGCCGGCCAGCCCGATGGACAGGGCGAGCGCGGTCGTGCCCGTCCAGTCCTTGGACCAGAGCCAGTAGACGACGTCGGTGGCGAGGAAGAAGACCGCGCACCCGTAGAACATGAACGCCTGAACGCGCATCGGCTACTCCCCCTTCGTCCCGGCGAGCTCGCCCTTGGCGCCCACCTTCGGGTGGTGCAGGTCGAATGCGGGCCGCTCGGACCGGATCTTCGGGATCGAGTTGAAGTTGTGCCGGGGCGGCGGGCAGGACGTCGCCCATTCCAGGGAGTTGCCGTAGCCCCAGGGGTCGTCGACCTCGACCTTCTTGCCCTTCTTCGCCGTGATGTAGATGTTGTAGAAGAACGGCAGCATCGACAGGCCGAGGACGAACGAGGAGATCGTCGAGACCTGGTTCAGCCCGGTGAACTCGTTGGCGTAGTCGGCGTAGCGGCGCGGCATTCCCTCGGCGCCCAGCCAGTGCTGGACGAGGAACGTGCCGTGGAAGCCGAGGAACAGCATCCAGAAGTGCAGCTTGCCGAGCCGGTCGTTCAGCATCTTGCCGGTCATCTTCGGCCACCAGAAGTAGAACCCGGCGAACATCGCGAAGACCACGGTGCCGAACACGACGTAGTGGAAGTGCGCCACCACGAAGTAGGAGTCGGAGAGCTGGAAGTCCATCGGCGGCGACGCCAGAATGACGCCGGTCAGACCGCCGAACAGGAACGTGACGAGGAATCCGAGCGACCACAGCATGGGCGACTCGAACGTCAGTTGTCCTCTCCAGATGGTCCCCACCCAGTTGAAGAACTTCACCCCCGTGGGCACCGCGATGAGGAACGTCATGAAGGAGAAGAACGGCAGCAGCACCTGGCCGGTGACGAACATGTGGTGCGCCCACACCGTGATCGACAGGCCGGCGATGGTGATGGTCGCGAAGACCAGGCCGATGTAGCCGAACAGCGGCTTGCGGCTGAACACCGGGAGGATCTCGGTCACGATGCCGAAGAACGGCAGCGCGATGATGTAGACCTCCGGATGCCCGAAGAACCAGAACAGGTGCTGCCAGAGCAGCGCACCGCCGTGCGCGGCGTCGAACACGTGCGCGCCGAGCTTGCGGTCGGCCTCCAGCGCGAGCAGCGCGGCGGCGAGGACCGGGAACGCCAGCAGGACCAGGATCGAGGTCAGCAGGATGTTCCACACGAAGATCGGCATCCGGAACATCGTCATGCCCGGGGCGCGCATGCACAGGATCGTGGTGATGAAGTTGACCGCGCCCATGATGGTGCCGAAGCCCGACATCGCCAGGCCCATCACCCACATGTCGCCGCCGACGCCCGGCGAGCGCACCGCGTCCGACAGCGGCGCGTAGGCGAACCAGCCGAAGCTGGCGGCGCCGCCCGGCGTGAGGAAGCCCGCGAGCACGATGAGGCCGCCGAACAGGAACAGCCAGTAGGCCAGCATGTTCATCCGCGGGAACGCCACGTCGGGCGCGCCGATCTGGAGCGGCATGACCACGTTGGCGAACCCCGCGAACAGCGGCGTCGCGAACAGCAGCAGCATGATCGTGCCGTGCATCGTGAACATCTGGTTGAACTGCTCGTTGCTCAGGATCTGGAGCCCCGGCTTGAACAGCTCGGCCCGCATCAGCAGCGCCAGGACGCCGCCGAGCAGGAACATCACGAACGACGTGATCAGGTACAGGTAGCCGATCACCTTGTGGTCGGTGGACGACAGCCAGGAGGCGATGATGCGCCCCTTGCTCGTCCGCGACGCGGCGATCGGCGCGCTCGGTGCGTGACTGATCGTGGTCACTGCGCACCCCCCGCGATCTTGGCCTTGGAATCGGCGATGAACTTGGCGTACTGCTCGGGCGACACGACCTGGAGCTGGAACAGCATCCGGCTGTGGTCGACGCCGCAGAGCTCGGCGCAGCGTCCCTCGTAGGTGCCCTGCTTCTTCGCCGTGAACTCGAACTCGTTGTTGTAGCCGGGCATGACGTCCTTCTTGTAGAGGAGCGCCGGTACCCAGAACGAGTGGATGACGTCGTTGGAGTGCAGCCGTACGCGGACCGTCTTGCCCGCCGGGATGGTCATCACGGGCTTCGCACCGTGCGGAGCGTTGGGCGCCACCGGAGTGCCGACGACCGAGGCGACCTTCTGCTCGCGCCCCGACGCGTCCTTCTCCTTGTAGTCGAACTGCCAGCTCCACTGGAAGGCGATGACGTCGACCGTGACCGCCGGATTCTTGGTGGTCTTCTCGACGTAGTTCTCGTCGCGCGCGGTGAAGTAGAACAGCACGGCGATGATGACGAACGGGACCGCCGTATAGAGGATCTCGATCGGCATGTTGTAGCGCACCTGCGGCGGCAGGTCATCGGAGCGCTTGCGGTGGAACAGCACCGCCCAGATGATCAGTCCCCAGACCACGGCGCCCACGGCGAACGCCGCGATCCAGGAGCCCTGCCAGAGCTTCAGCATGCGCTCGGCCTGGTCGCTGATCGGCTCGGGCATGCCCAGGCGTGACGCCTCGCCGCTGCACGCGGTGGCGGACAGCGCCAGCAGCCCTAGCGCGCCGGCGCTTTTCAATGCGCGGCGACTGCGCACAGGCGTACGCCGCTCCCTAGAGCGGGTCGGACTCACGGAATGCCTTCCCCACGGATGAAAGCCCGGCCTGCCGGGCGGTGAGATCAGTTGTTACACGTGTGGTGGACACACTAGCGCGAGGGTCGCGCCGACCCCTGATCGGGTGCCCGGTTAGTGTTCTGGCGTGGCTAACCTGAGCGCCTTGGCAGGCTATCTCGACGCCGCCTCCACCGAGCCGCTCCATCCCGCCGCGCGGGAGGCGCTGCTGCGCGCGCTGGACGGGGCGTGGGCCGACCCGGCCCGGCTGTACGGCGGCGCGAGGCGCGCCCGCGTGCGGCTGGACGAGGCCCGCGCGCGCGTCGCGGGGGTCCTCGGCGTCCGTCCCGACGAGGTCGCGTTCACGACCTCGGGCACCCAGGCCGTCCAGCTGGCGATGCTCGGGTCGCTCCGGGCGCGTCGGCGTGTCGGGCGGCATCTGGTGGTGAGCGCGGTCGAGCACTCCAGCGTCCTGCACACCGCCGAGGCGCACGAGCGCGACGGCGGCTCCGTCACGGTCGTCGGCGTCGGGCGGAGCGGGCGGGTGGACCCCGACGAGTTCGCCGCCGCGCTGCGTCCCGACACCGCGCTCGCGTGCCTCCAGTCCGCCAACCATGAAGTCGGCACCGTCCAGCCCGTCGCCGAGGCGGCCGAGGCGTGCCGCGCGGCCCGCGTCCCCCTGCTCGTGGACGCGGCGCAGTCGGTGGGGCGGATGTACGTGCCGGACGGCTGGTCGTTCCTGGCGGCGAGCGCGCACAAGTGGGGCGGCCCGCCCGGCGTGGGCGTGCTGGTCATCCGCAAGGGGACGCGCTGGCGGTCGCCGCTGCCCGACGACGAGCGGGAGGGCCGCCGCGTCCCCGGCTTCGAGAACGTGCCGGGCGCCGTCGCCGCCGCCGCGGCGCTGGAGGCGTACCGGTCGGAGATGGAGGGCGACGCGCCGCGCCTGTCGGCGCTCGTCGACCGGATCCGCGAGAGCGTCACGCGCACGGTCCCCGACGTCGAGGTCGTCGGCGACCCCGTGCGGCGCTTGCCACATCTGGTCACGTTCTCGTGCCTGTACGTGGAGGGAGAGGCTCTGCTGACGGAACTGGACCGGTTGGGTTTCGCGGTTTCGTCGGGCAGCTCGTGTACGGCGGATACGCTGCGACCGAGTCATGTGCTGGAGGCGATGGGCGTGATTACGCATGGGAACGTGCGGGTATCGCTGCCGCGTGCGGTGGATTCGTCCGACGTGGAGCGTTTCCTCGCCGTGCTCCCCGACGCCGTCGCCCGGCTCCGCCGCACCGCCGGAGTGGGCCCGGCATGACTCCCGCGATCCCGTTCACCCCGATGGCCAGCCAAGGGAGGCGGTCACGCCCATGAGGTTCCGAGGCCGTACGCGCCGCGACGCGGAGCCCGCGGCGCCGCCCCCCGCCCCGGCCGGTCCGCCGCCGGTGCTGGTCATCGACGCGCTCGGCCGCAAGTGCCCGATCCCGATCATCATGCTCGCCGAGCGGATCCGCGAGGTCCCGGTGGGCCAGATCGTCGCGGTCCTCGCCGACGACGTCGCCGCCCGCACCGACGTGCCCGCCTGGTGCCGGATGAAGTCGCAGGACTTCGTCCGCGAGGAGCAGCTGCCGCGAGGCTGGGGCTTCCACATCCGCCGCACGTACTGACCCCGCGCCGCATGTGCTGACCCGCGCCGCACATGCTGACCGCGCGCCGCACGTACTGACCGCGGGCCGCACGTACTGACCGGCGCCGGACATGCGGACCGCGCGCCGCACATGCGGACCGCGCCGCGCCCCGTGCAGCGACGCGCGCTGGGGCGGGCGGTCGCCGCGCTCCGCGCCGGAGCGGAGCGCGGCCGTTCAGCGCGTCATGGGCTGGGGCAGGAGAGGTGCGGGGCGATCTCCGCGGCGGCGTCGGCGCCGTAGGCGTCGGTCAGCCGCGCCAGGAACGCCTCCTTGCCGAACGCGTACTCCTGCGGCCCGGGGGCCTCCAGCGAGTAGGCGGCGATGACGTTGCCGACCTGGGCGGCGCGTTCGAGGGACAGGCCCCACGCGGTCGCCGACAGGAACCCGCCGCGGAACGCGTCGCCGACGCCGGTCGGGTCGCCGGGCTTCGCGACGGCGGCGCACGGGACGTGCACGCCCTCCTCGCCCTTGCGGTCGATCATGACGCCCTTGGCGCCGAGGGTGGTGACCCGGATGCCGACGCGGGAGAGGATCTCGGCCTCGCTCCAGCCGGTCTTCTCCTCGCAGAGGGCCTTCTCGTACTCGTTGGTGAACAGGTAGGCGGCGCCGTCGATCAGGCGGCGGACGTCCGCGCCGTCCATCCGGGCGAGCTGCTGGGACGGGTCGGCGGCGAACGGGATGCCGCGGGTGCGGCACTCGTCGGTGTGCCGGTTCATCGCCTCGGGGTCGTTCGGGCTGACGACGACGAGGTCGAGGCCGCCGACGCGGTCGGCGACGGGCTGGAGCTCGATCGAGCGGGCCTCCCGCATCGCGCCCGCGTAGAACGTGGCGATCTGGTTCTGGTCCTGGTCGGTGGTGCACAGGAACCGGGCCGTGTGGTGCAGCTCCGACACGTGCACCGAGGAGGTGTCGACGCCGTGCCGGTCGAGCCAGGAGCGGTAGTCGTCGAAGTCGGCGCCGACCGAGCCGACGAGGATCGACTCCTTGCCGAGGTTGCCCATGGCGAAGCAGATGTTGGCGGCGATGCCGCCGCGCCGGATCTCCAGATCGTCGACCAGGAAGGACAGCGACACCCGGTCGAGCTGGTCGGGCAGGAGCTGGTCGGTGAACCTTCCGGGGAAGGACATCAGATGGTCGGTGGCGATGGACCCTGTCACGGCGATGCGCACGGCGTCGCTCTCCTCGTTGGTCTCGTCCGGCTTCTCGCCGGCTGTTCCGAACCCACCTAAGGATTCGCGGGCCAGGAAAGACTACTTGCCATGGCACCACACAACGCAGTCGGCGCACACCCCTACCGGGGCGTCCCTGGGCCCCCTGGATCGCGCCTCGACCGAGGCTGGAGCGGGGGCGGCCGGACACGACGGAACGGCCCGGCCGCTTCGAGCGTGCCGGGCCGTTCCGTGAGCGGTCCGTGACGGTCCGCCGCCCCGGTCGGGGCCGGCGGGCCGGGGAGCCGCTAGTTGAACGAGTCGCCGCAGGCGCAGGAGCCCGAGGCGTTCGGGTTGTCGATGGTGAAGCCCTGCTTCTCGATGGAGTCGACGAAGTCGATCGTCGCGCCGGTGAGGTAGGGGGCGCTCATCCGGTCGACCCGCACGCTCAGGCCGTCGAAGTCCTGGACCTGGTCGCCGTCCATCTCGCGCTCGTCGAAGAAGAGCTGGTAGATCAGGCCCGAGCAGCCTCCCGGCTGCACGGCGACACGCAGGGCGAGGTCGTCGCGGCCCTCCTGCTCGAGCAGGCCCTTGGCCTTCTCGGCGGCGGCGTCGGTGAGGACGACGCCCTGCTGCGTGGTCTCCTGCGTGGTCTCGCCTGAAACCGTCATAAGTTCAGCTCCCGGGTCTCACTGCACCGCCCGTGGCGGCGAACTGTCGCTGTCGTCGAGGTCGTCCTACGCCTCTCAACGTAGGACAACGTACCTCGCGATGAGGCCATTCCGCTTTTCCAGAGTGTTTCACGCACCTACCCGGTGCGGTCCTCGTCACACCCCCCTGCCCGCGCCGCCCCGCCCGCCCGTGTGCCATCATTAGTCGTCAAAGCGACGATAAGTCCCCCGTCGCAGGAGGGAGAACTCCCGTGACCACTCCAGTGCGCGACCTTCCACTGCTGCTGCTCGGCAGCGGATCGGACCCGGCGAGCGAACGGGGCGTGGACTGCCCCGGGGAGCTGCCGCCCGCCTCGGACCCCGGCCTGGTGGAACGTGCCCGCGCGGCCAAGGCGGCGCTCGGCGAGCGGGTCTTCGTGCTCGGCCACCACTACCAGCGCGACGAGGTGATCGAGTTCGCGGACGTGACCGGCGACTCGTTCAAGCTGGCCAGGGAGGCGGCGGCGCGGCCCGAGGCGCCGTACGTCGTGTTCTGCGGCGTGCACTTCATGGCCGAGTCCGCCGACATCCTGACCGCCGACCACCAGCGGGTCGTGCTGCCCGACCTCGCGGCGGGCTGCTCGATGGCCGACATGGCGACGTTCGACCAGGTCGAGGAGTGCTGGGAGGTCCTGGAGGACGCCGGGATCGCCGGCGACGTGGTGCCCGTCACCTACATGAACTCCTCGGCCGACATCAAGGGCTTCGTCGGCCGCCACGGCGGGGTCGTGTGCACCTCGTCCAACGCCAGGCGGGCGCTGGACTGGGCGTACGCGAAGGGGTCGAAGGTGCTGTTCCTGCCCGACCAGCACCTCGGCCGCAACACCGCCGTCCTGGAGATGGGCCTCGGGCTGGACGACTGCGTCGTCTACAGCCCGCACCGGCCCGGCGGCGGACTCGGCGAGCGGGAGCTGCGGGACGCGCGGATGATCCTCTGGCGCGGGCACTGCTCGGTGCACGGCCGGTTCAGCCTGGACTCGGTGGACGACGTGCGGGCCCGGGTGCCGGGCGTGAACGTGCTCGTCCACCCCGAGTGCCGGCACGAGGTCGTCACGGCCGCGGACCGGGTGGGCTCGACCGAGTACATCATCAAGACCCTGGAGGCCGCGCCCGCCGGGTCGGCGTGGGCGGTCGGCACGGAGCTGAACCTCGTCCGGCGGCTGGCGAACGCCCACCCGGACAAGAACGTGATGTTCCTCGACAAGACCGTCTGCTACTGCTCGACCATGAACCGGATCGACCTGCCGCACCTGGTCCGTTCGCTGGAGTCCCTCGCGGACGGGCGGGTCGTCAACCAGATCCGGGTGGACGAGGAGACCGCCCACTACGCCCGCCTGGCCCTCGACCAGATGCTCGCGCTCCCGTAACCGGACGGGGAGCCGGTCAGAGGGCCGAGTTCTCCACCCAGTGGACGAGCAGCGCGTCGTCGCCGGAGAACTCCAGCCGGGGGTCGCCGAGCTTGCGGCGGCCCCACAGGAACAGGAACAGGTCCGACACGTTCCCGCGGACGGCGGCCTGGGCGTCGGAGACGTCCGGGCCGCCCGTTGCCGCGGCGGCGTCCTCCCGGGTCCAGGTGAAGCCGTCGGGCTGGAGGCGGAGCAGCCAGCGGGCCCCGGCGTCGGGCGCCGCGAGCGCGAGCACCTCGCCCTTGCCCCGCAGGTTCGCGGTCTTCGGCGCGAACATGGACGCGCGCGGGAGGAGCCCCAGCAGCTCCTCGATCCCGTCGGCGGCGATGTCGGCGTCCACGGCCGGGTCACGGCCCGCGGCGACCTCGGCGTCGCAGCGGTGGACGGCGTTCTCGTGCAGCATCCGCCGCGCCCAGAACCCGGCGCGGCCCCCGGCCCCCCAGGCCCACATCACGGTCTCGGGGTCGGTGGCGCGCAGCGCCGCGAGCAGCGCCGCCGCGCCGTCCACGAACCAGGCCCGCAGCTCGGCGGGGTCCTTCGGGGCCGTTCCCGCGAGGTCGCGCATGGGCACGACGTCCTGGGCGGCGACCTCGACCATCCCGCCCGCCCAGCGGTGCACGTACCCGAGGTGGCGGAGCAGGTCGCCGACCGTCCAGCCGGGGCAGCCCGGAACGGGCTCGTCGGGCCCGGCGGCGTCCGCGGCGTCGAGGATCGCGGCGAGCTGCGCCTCGGTCGCGTCGCAGTAGCGGTGGTGATCCAAGGTCCCTGCCGTCATGACCCCTCCCGCGCTGTTCGTCCAGATCGCTTCCCCGACGATGTCACACCTCGCGGCCGGGCGTAAGCGGTCCGGAGGGCGTCCCGCGCGGGGCTCAGAGACCGGGGCTCAGAGGCCGTGGCTCAGAGGCCGGGCGCTCCCCACACGGGGAACCAGCGGGCGAGGTCCTCCTCGAACGGCAGGTCGGCTCCCACCGCGCCCTTCACCTGGATCTCCAGCGCGTTGTCGCGCTTGTCGCCGGGCAGCGGCGCGAACGGGTAGAACGTGCCGCGCTTGTAGAGGTAGACGAGCGCGAGGCGCCGCCCGTCCGGGCCGGTGAACCCGGCGAGCGAGCACAGCAGGTGCGGCCCGAACCCGCCCGACTCCAGCGAGGCGTTCACCGCGTGCAGGTCGGTGACCAGCGCGGGCAGCTCCTCGGGGGCGTGCCTGGCGAGCAGCCAGGTGTAGCCGTACGCGTCGGTGCTGAGCTCGACCTTCGGGCCCTCGTCGGCGTCGAGGAGCTGCTGGACGTCCCGCTGGATCTGCGCGAACGCGCCGCCCTCGGCGGCCCGGAAGCACACCGAGCCGAGCCCGGTCGGCGTGAAGCCGGTCGCGGCCTCCAGCGTGATCGCCGCCGTGGACAGCGCGAACAGGCGGTCGAGGTCGGGCTTGGCCGGCTTGGAGCGGCCGAGCAGCGTGTCCAGGAATCCCACGGGTCAGGCTCCCCTGCTGAGCTGGTCGGAGATCTTCGAGAGCTGCGCGAGCCGCTTGTCCAGCGTCGGGTGCGTGGAGAACAGCGAGGAGACGCTGAACCCCTTGGTGAACGCCGGGGCGAAGAAGAACGCGTTGAACGGCTCGGCGGACCGCAGGTCGCGGCTCGGGATCCGCGCGATCTCGCCCGACACCTTGGTCAGCGCGCTCGCCAGGGACGAGGGCCGTCCGGTCAGCAGCGCGGCGGCCCGGTCGGCGGACAGCTCGCGATAGCGCGACAGCGCGCGGGTCAGCAGGAAGCTGATCGCGTAGGCGACCGCGCTGACGGCGACCACGGCGAGCAGGATCATCCCGGTGTTCTGGTCGTTGTCGCGGCGGTTGAAGCCGCCCCACAGGCCCCACTCCAGCCCGAACCTGGTGATCAGGCCGGCGCAGACGCCGAGGAACGAGGCGATCGTCATGACCGCCACGTCGCGGTGCGCGATGTGCGCCATCTCGTGGGCGAGCACGCCCTCCAGCTCGACCGGGTCGAGCCGCCGCAGCAGGCCCGTCGTCACGCACACCACGGCCTTGCTCTGGTTGCGCCCGGTGGCGAACGCGTTCGGCACGTCGGTGTCGGCGATCGCGACCTTCGGCTTCGGCGCGTTCGACATCGCGCTGATGCGGTCGATCACGCCGTGCAGCTCGGGGGCCTCCTCCGGCGTCACCTCGCGGCCGTGCATGGCGAACAGGGTGAGCTTGTCGGAGAAGAAGTACTGGGCGAGCATGAACACGACGGCCACCGCGAGGGCGACCATCCCCCACTTCGGCGCGATCACGAAGAACGCCCCGACGAAGACGACATAGACCAGTCCCAGCAGGAACATGGTCACGAGCATCCGCGACGTCAGCCCCCGGTCGGAGGCATAGCGCGTCCGGGTCATCCGATCCCCCTGTTCTCCCCAACTCATACTTGACAACGTGCGGAGCACGGGTTTTGTGCCCGCGCCAGGGGGAGCCGGGCCCGCGGCCCGCAGGACGGCCGGGCCGTTCGCGCCGCGCCGGCGGCCACCGCGACGGCCGGCGCCGCCGGGCGGGCCGTCGGGCGCGCGCCGTACCGCCGGACCGCCGTGCGCGGCCCGCACGGGAAACGCCGGACCGCCGGGGGGCCGCCTGGGCGGCGCCGGTCGGGCGGCGGATGCGGAGCGCCGGGCACTCCCGTACCCCGGCGTACGACCTCCCCGGCCGGTCCCCGGGCCCTGGGGGTCGTTCCAGAGCCCGGGATCAGTCGGGGATCAGGCCCTCGTCGCCGAGCATCGAGCGCACCTCGTCGATGTGCGCGTCGGCCGGCGGCAGGATGAGCTCGGACGGCGCGAGGCTGTCGGCGGGCAGCGGCTTGCCGACCTTGCGCACGTTGTCGAGCAGCGCGTGCAGGGCGGCGCGGAACAGCGTCTCGTCGCCCGACTCGATGGCGGCCTCGAGCTCGTCGTCGAGCGTGTTGAGGGAGGACAGCTCGTCGGCCGCGACGTCGAGCTGGCCCTCGCCCATGAGCCGGACGATCACTGGGCACCCCCGGGCTTCTGCGGCCACGGCGCCTGCTGCGGGGCGTCCTGCTGCTGCGCCTGCTGCTGGGGCTGCGCGGCGGAGGTGCCCTGGTTGAGCTCCTTCGGCGCGGGACCCTGGCCCAGCTCGGCCTTCAGCGCCTCCAGTTCGAGGTCGACGCCCGGCCCGGAGCCCATCCGGTCGAGCTCGGCCTGGATGTCGTCCTTCGGCCCGGAGAAGTCCTCCAGGGCCCCGGAGGCGAGCAGCTCGTCGATGGCCCCGGCGCGGGCCTTCATCGTCTCGGTCTTCTCCTCGGCGCGCTGGATCGCGAGGCCCACGTCGCCCATCTCCTCGGAGATGCCGGAGAACGCCTCGTTGATCTTGGTCTGCGCCTCGGCCGCCGTGTAGGTGGCCTTGATCGTCTCCTTGCGGGTGCGGAACGAGTCGACCTTGGCCTGGAGCCGCTGCGAGGCCAGGGTGAGCTTCTCCTCCTCGCCCTGCAACTGCTGGTACTGCGCGCGCAGGTCGCCGAGCTGGCTGTCCAGCCCCGCCCGCCGGGTCAGCGCCTCCCGGGCGAGGTCCTCGCGGCCCACCTGGAGCGCCTTCTTGCCCTGGTCGGTCAGCTTGTTCTGCTGCCCTTCGAGCTGGTTGATCTGCAGTTCGAGGCGCTTGCGCGAGGTCGCGACGTCGGCGACACCCCGACGGACCTTCTGCAGCATCTCGAGCTGGCGCTGATACGAATAGTCCAGGGTCTCACGAGGATCCTCCATCCGGTCCAGGGCCTTGTTCGCCTTGGACTTGAAGATCATCGACATTCGCTTCATCACGCTCATCGCGCTGGCGCCGGTCCCTTCGTGCTGTAGCTCAGTTCACCAACTGGGCTCAATGACCACTGCTGGGGTCTTATCACCCTACGCGTTAACGCGCGAGGCAGCCACGATGTTCGCACCCGGTAGGCTGATCCCGTGTTCCGACGTCGTACCCAGGAAGCCCCCGTGAATCCTCCTCAGGTAGTAAAGCCGGGGGGAAAGGGCCGGCCCACGCCCAAACGGAGCGAGGCCGAGAAGCGCCGCCGCCAGCCGATCACCGCGCCCTCCACCCGCAAGGAGGCGTACAAGAAGACCCGTGAACGGCAGGCCACCGAGCGCGTCAGGACCCGCGAGGGAATGGCCAAGGGAGAGGAGAAGTACCTCCTCAAGCGCGACAAGGGGCCCGTCCGCCGGCTCGCCCGCGACTACGTCGACTCCCGCCGCACGTTCGCGTCGTACCTCATGTACGCGATGTTCCTGATCGTCGTGCTGAGCCTGCTGCCGATCGCCGCCGCCAAGCTGCTGGTGCTGTTCGCGCCGCCGGTGCTGCTCGCGATCGTGTTCATCGAGGGCTTCATGCTCAACACGGGCATCAAGAAGCTGGCCGCCGCCCGCTTCCCCGACGAGGACCGCAAGGGCCTCGGGATGTACGCGGCGATGCGCGCCATGCAGATCCGCCGCCTGCGCGTGCCGTCCCCCCAGGTCAAGATCGGCGAGAAGGACAAGATCTGACCGCCGCGCCGAACCCCCTCCCCCGCTCCCGCCGCCGTCCGGCCTGACCGGCACCTGGGCGGGTGAGGGCGATCACACGCCGTTAGGGTCGGTCCCATGGAGTTCCGACACCTTGGCCGCAGCGGCCTGAAGATCAGCGAGATCGCGTACGGGAACTGGCTCACCCACGGTTCCCAGGTCGAGGAGGACGCCGCCCGCGCGTGCGTGGCGGCGGCCCTCGACGAGGGCATCACCACGTTCGACACCGCGGACGTCTACGCCGCCACCCGCGCCGAGGAGGTCCTCGGGCGGGCGCTGAAGGGGCTGCGCCGCGAGGGGCTGGAGATCTGCACGAAGGTCTACTGGCCGACCGGGAGCGGCCCGAACGACAGCGGACTGTCCCGCAAGCACATCCGCGAGTCGATCGAGGGGTCGCTGCGCCGCCTCGGCACCGACTACGTGGACCTCTACCAGGCGCACCGGTTCGACCACGAGACGCCGCTGGACGAGACGATGCGGGCGTTCGACGACCTCGTCCGGCAGGGCAAGGTGCTGTACGTCGGCGTCTCGGAGTGGCGGGCCGAGGAGATCGAGCGGGCGCTGAGGATCGCCGACGAGATGGGCCTGGACCGGATCGTGTCGAACCAGCCGCAGTACTCCATGCTGTGGCGGGTCATCGAGGAGGAGGTCGTCCCGCTGTCCGAGCGCGAGGGGCTCGGGCAGATCGTGTGGTCGCCGATCGCGCAGGGCGTCCTGACCGGCAAGTACAAGCCGGGGGCGGCGCCGCCGGCGGGGTCGCGCGCCACCGACGAGCGGGGCGGCGCCGACATGATCAAGAGGTACCTGAGCGACGACCTGCTGGCCCGCGTCCAGGACCTGCGGCCGATCGCGGACGAGCTCGGGCTCACGATGGCCCAGCTCGCGATCGCCTGGACGCTCCAGAACCCGAACGTGTCGGCCGCGATCGTCGGCGCGTCCCGCCCCGAGCAGGTCCGCGACAACGTCCGGGCCGCCGGGGTCAAGCTCGACGCCGAGGTGCTGCGGCGCATCGACGACGTGCTCGGCCCGGTCGTCATCCGCGACCCGTCGCGAACGATCAGCCCCGCCCAACGCCCCTGACACCCGCCGCGCGTTGAGCGCCCCCCGCGCGTTGAGCGACCGGCGGGCGTTGGGCGACCGGCGCGGGTTGGGCGTCCGCCGCGCGTTGAGGCGTCCGGCACGCGTCGAGCGACCGGCACGCGTCGAACGTCCGACACGCGTCGAGCGACCGCCGCACGTTGGGCGACCGGCGCGCGTTGAGCGACCGGCGCGCGTTGAGGCGACCGGCGCGCGTTGAGCGACCGGCACGCGTTGAGCGACCGCCGCACGTTGAACGGCCGCCGCTCGAGCGACCGGCACGCGTTGAGCGACCGCCACACGCTGAGCGACCAGCGCGCGTTGAGCGACCGGCGGGCGTTGCGCTTCCCGGGCGTGCCCGGAGGCCGTCGCCGCGGGCTCGTTCGGGGGTGCCGGGCGCGTCCGCGGCGGGGGGCGGGGCGGCGCGGAAGGTCACTCCGGGTCGAGCAGGCTCATCGGGTAGACGTCGGAGTCGCCGTCCAGCAGCGTCACCGTGTCGATGCCCTCCTCGCGCAGGGCGCGCCAGTTCTCGCCCAGCCACGACTCCGCGTCGGCCTGCGTCGGGAACGTCTCCTCGGACGTCCCGGCCGCCTGCCCGCCGGTCTTCTCCAGCCGCCAGCTCCACGCCATACCGCTCGACCTCCCTCGTCGCCCGTGAGACTAGCCGCTGCGATCAGCCCGCGGCTTCGATCGCGCGGCGCAGGGCGTCCGCGCTGCCGGTGTCGGTGGTGGGCAGCGTGCGCCCGTCCACCCGTACGGACGGGGTGCCCTGGACGCCGCCGGCGATGTAGCGGCGGCTGACCTCGGCCACCTTCGGCGCGTACCGCTGGCTCTCGACGCACTTGGCGAAGTCGTCGCCCGTGAGGCCGACCGGCGCCCCGTACGAGACCAGGTCGGCGGTCGCGTAGCCCTTCGTCTCAAGGCTCGCGGGCTGGTGCCGGTAGACGGCGTCCTGGTAGGCGAGCCAGCGGGCCCCGTCGCCCACGCAGCGCAGGGCCGCGGCGGCGCGCATCGCGTTGTCGCGCGCGGGCTGCACGCTCTCGCCGAAGACCACCATCGGGTGGAAGACGACCTTGGCGCGTCCCGCGACGGCGAGCTGCTTCAGCATCGGGTCGTGCATCCGGTCGAACGCGCCGCAGTGGGGGCACGCGAAGTCCTCGTAGACGTCCACGACGGGCCGGACGACGCCGGGCCGCACCATGGTGAGGCTGCCGTCCGGTTCGGGGCGCGCCTCGGCGCCGCCGGCGATCTGGCCGACCCTCAGCTCGACCTCGGGGCCGGCGTCCGCGTCGCTCGCGTCGTCCCCGCCGCTCATCGCGTAGACGATCCCGCCGACCGCGGCCAGGACGACGACCAGGGCGCCGGCGACGAGCGCGATCACCAGGCCCGCGCCGCCCTTCTTGGGCGGCGGCGGCCCGGCGGGCGCCCACTGCGGGCCCTGCGCGCCGTACGGTCCCGGCGGTGGAGGGCCCATCGGCGGGCCCGGCTGACCGCCGCCGGGCGGCGGGCCTCCGGGCGGGTTTCCGGGTGGGCCGTAGGGTCCCTGCGGGGGACCCGGCTGCTGCGGCCAGGGCGTGTTCGGGGGGTTGCCCACCAGGTCTCCTTCGCGCTCACGGGAACGACCAGGGTAGCGTCCGTGTCCGTTATGAAGATCGAGCTCCAGGGCACCGCGGGGCCCGGCGGATGGCCCGTCCGCGGCTGCCGCTGCGCGTCCTGCAACCGGCTGCGGATCGCGGGCGTCAGGTACGAGCCGACCAGCGTGCGGGTGGACGGCGTCCCGCTGGAGGCGTGCGCGCGGCGGGAGGTCCCGGGCGGGTACGAGGCGGACGCCCCGGCGGGCGGGCGGCTCCTCGTCGCCTCCGGGCCGGGCGCGCGGCCCGAGCCGGCGCCGGGCGCGGTGTACGACGCGGTGCTGCTCGACCTCGCCGGGGCGCCGGAGCACCTCGGCCTGCTGCGGAACGCGGGGGCGGTGACGGACATGACGCGGGTCATGGCCGTGCACGTGGACCACCGGGTGCCGTCGGCGGAGGAGCTGGAGCGGCGGCTCGGGTACTGGCGCGGGCCGCTCGCCGGTCCGTACCGGACGCTGCTGCTGGGCGGTTCGCGGTCGGGCAAGTCGGCGGAGGCGGAGTTGCGGCTGATCGCCCAGGGGGACGTGACGTACGTGGCGACGGGCGCGGTCCGCGACGGCGACGCGGAGTGGTCGGCGCGGATCGAGGCGCACCGGCGGCGGCGGCCGTCCTGGTGGCGGACCGTCGAGACGACCGGCCTCGCGGACGTGCTGGCGTCCGCAGAGGGCCCGCTCCTCGTGGACGGCATCGGGACGTGGGTCGCCGCCGTGATGGACGGCGCGGACGCGTGGGACGACCCGTCCCGCGCGGCGTCCCGGATCGACGAGCTGGTCGCGGCGTGGCGCGGCACGTCCGCGCACGTGATCGCGGTGAGCGACGAGGTGGGGCTGTCGCTCGTCCCGGACAACCGGGCGGGCCGCGCGTTCCGCGACGTGCTCGGGACCGTCAACCAGCGGCTGGCCGCCGAGTCCGATGAGGCCGCGCTGGTCGTGGCCGGACGCGTGACGGAGCTGCGGTGAGGCGCCGGACGGGCGGGACAGCCGGGAGGCGCGGGACAGGCTGGACAGCGGTGAGGCGCCGGACGGGCGGGACAGCGGGGCGGCGCGGGACAGTCGGGACAGCGGGGCGGCGCCGGGTCGGCGGGACAACGGGAAGGCACCGGGTCGGCGGGACAGCGGTGAGCCGCGGGACAGGCGGGACAGGCGGGACAGCGGGGAGGCGCGGGACAGGCGGGACAGCGGGGCGGCGCTGGGTCGGCGGGGACTCGGCGGGGTGCCGGCGGGCGGGGGCGCGGTGAGGGGCCGGGGCGGCGGGGGCGCGGCGGGGCGCTGGGGGCGGGGCTGCGGCTGGCGGTCACGCTGCTCACGGTCGTCCCGCTGCCGTTCTCCGGGGAGGCCGGGCGCGGGACCGCGCGGCGCGCCATGGTCTGCGCGCCGGCCGTCGGGCTGATCACGGGCGGGGCCGCGGCCCTGGTGCTGGTGGGCGGGGACCTGGCGGGGCTGTCCCCGCTGCCGCGCGCGGTCCTGGCGGTGGCCGCGACGGCGGCGATCACCCGGGCGCTGCACCTGGACGGGCTCGCGGACCTCGCGGACGGCCTCGGCAGCGGCCGTCCGGCGGACGAGGCGCTCGCCGTCATGAAGCGGTCGGACATCGGGCCGTTCGGCGTCGTGACGCTGGTGCTGACGCTGCTCGTCCAGGCCACCTGCCTCGCCTCGGCCCCGCACGCCGCGACCGCCGCGCTGGTCGCGGGCGTGACGGGGCGGCTGGCGCTGCCGTGGGCGTGCGGGCCGGGCGTGCCGTCCGCGCGGCCGGGCGGTCTCGGCGCGCTGGTCGCCGGGACGGTGCCGCCGCGCGCCGCCGCCGCGGCGACCGCCGTCGTGCTCGTGGCCGCCGTGGCGGCGTACGCGGCCGACGGGCCGGGCGGCGTCGCGCGGGCGCTGGCCGCCGTCGCCGCGGGCGTCGGCGCGGCGCTGCTCCTGCTGCGCCATGCCGTGCGCCGGCTGGGCGGCGTGACCGGCGACGTGCTCGGCGCGCTGGTCGAGACCGCCGCGACCGCCGCGCTGATCGTCCTCGCCGCCCGCCCCTGACCGCCCAGTCGGGCCGCAGGACCGCGCCGGATCAGGCGGCGGAGCGCTCGCGGAGGGAGTTGAGGACGGCGGCGGCGCGCTCGGCGTCGTCCACCGACACCGCGAAGTCGCGGCCGTCGCCGTGGCGGACGACGAGGCATTCGCCGCCGCGCAGCATCACCGTCGTGCCGAGGCCGTTGATCCGGTAGCCCCAGCCCCCGGCCTGGGCGGGCGAACGGTCCTCGGCCCACGCGAGCGAGATCCGGTCCAGCTTGATGCGCCGCACCGGCCGTCCGAACGGCCCGAACGCCACGGCGAGCCCGCGCGCGTCCACGGTCACCCGGACGAACGACAGGGCGAGCCCGACGGCGCCGGTCAGCGGCAGGCACGCCGCGGCGATCGCCGGCGTGCTCCCCGGCACCAGCGAGCCGGGCAGCAGGAGGGCGAGGAGCGTGCCGATCGACCCGCCGACGAGGAGGACGCCGCCGAGCACGACCATCCACGTGCTGCGGACGTACCCGATCCACACCGTGCGCTCCCGGGCGCCGAGGGCGATGCGCGGCGCGTCCTCCGGGGCCGGGGCGGCCTCCGGACCCCGTTCCGGCCCGATCCGGCCGAGCAGCGAGCAGGCGAGCCCGATGGCGGCCGAGCCCGCGATCAGGAGCGCGACGACCGGCCAGCCGATCGTCCCCGCGTCCCGCCAGGTGGACCG
This sequence comes from Actinomadura sp. J1-007, assembly GCF_009793335.1. Lineage (GTDB taxonomy): Bacteria > Actinomycetota > Actinomycetes > Streptosporangiales > Streptosporangiaceae > Spirillospora > Spirillospora yumaensis. Next base: position 432,236 of record NZ_WING01000001.1, read on the forward strand.
GTCCAGGTTGGCGCGCAGCATGGTCGCGAGGACGCCCGCGGTCATCCCCGCCCCGAAGCCGAGCAGGCCCGCCGTCCAGGCCCGCACCGACCGGCGGCCCCACGCCGTCCAGCCGCACAGCAGCGCCACCGCGCAGAACACCATCCACAGCCCGAGGAGGAACCCGAGATTGGCCCCGAACGAGGCGTGCCCGTCGGCCGTCCCGCCACCGCCCCAGTGCGTCGCGAGCGGGTCGGGCAGCCGGTCGCGCAGCGCCAGCGGCGCGACCGGGATCAGCGCGAGCCCGGCGACCGCGGCGAGCGACACGGTGAGGACGAGGGAACGGCGCGAGACGGGGGCCGGGCCGGGGTCCGGACGGGAGGCCATGGGTCACACTCCTTCGATCAGCGCGAGCAGCTCGGCGCGGGTGACGCCCGCCCGCTCGGCGTCGGCGACGAGCGCGCGGACCCGTTGGACCAGGTCGGCGCGCTCGGGACGGGCGGCGACGCGGATCCCGCGGCCCCGCCGGAACTCCAGCAGCCCCTCGTCGCGGAGCCGCCGCAGGGCGCGCAGGACGGTGTTGGGGTTCAGGCCGAGCGCGTCCGCCAGCTCGCGCGCCGGCGGCACGCGGGAGCCGGGCGGCGCCTCCCCGCCGCGATCGCGCGCCGGATCGCGGACGCCACCTGCTCGTGCAGGGGCCGGGGGTCGTCGTCGGCCAGCCTGATCAACATGGTGCCAATGAAACTAGCACCATTAATGCCATCCGGGCGAACGGGGAGAAGGTAAGGCTTGATCCAAAAGGGCGAAACCGGTCACCGGGACGACTAACATCAGAGCACGTGACGAGCATCAGCCTTGACAGCGCAGCCCCGGCCACCCTCGACGTCGACGCCATCGTGATCGGGGTCTCCCCCGGCGACTCCGGGGCCCGCCCGGCAGCGGGCGCCGAGGACCTCGACAAGGCCCTCGGCGGACGGCTCGCCGAAGGGCTGCGGGCACTCGGCGCGACCGGCAAGGCCGGCGAGGTCACCAAGCTGCCGACGCTCGGCGCGATCCCCGCGCGGGTGGTCGTGGCCGTCGGGCTCGGCGACGACCCCGACGACGAGGCCGTACGGCGCGCGGCGGGCGCGGGCGTGCGGGCGCTGGCCGGCTCGGCCAAGGTCGCCGTGGCGCTGCCCGGCGGCGTGGAGGCCGTCGCCCTCGGCGCCCTGCTCGGCAACTACAGCTTCGGCGCGTACCGCACGGGCGAGAAGAAGGACCCGGTCGGCGAGCTGCGCGTCCTCGGCTCCGACGCCGCCGCCGTCGAGCGGGCGACGGTCCTCGCCGAGTCGATCAACCTGGTCCGCGACCTGGTCAACACCCCGCCGTCCGACCTGGTCCCCGAGGACCTCGCCGGCACCGCCGCCCGGGTCGCCGAGGAGACCGGCCTCGCCGTCGAGGTGCTCGACGAGAAGGCCCTGGTGGACGGCGGCTACGGCGGCATCGCGGGCGTCGGGCAGGGCTCGGCCAACCCGCCGCGGCTGGTCCGCCTCGCCTACACCCACCCGAAGGCGGCCAAGACGCTCGCGCTCGTGGGCAAGGGCATCACGTTCGACTCGGGCGGCCTATCGCTGAAGCCCGCCGACTCGATGGACTGGATGAAGTCCGACATGGGCGGCGCCGCCGCGGTGCTCGGCGCCCTGCGCGCGATCGCCAAGATCGGCCCCGAGGTCAACGTGGTCGGCTACCTCGCGATCGCCGAGAACATGCCGTCCGGCAGCGCGCAGCGCCCCTCCGACGTGCTGCGGATCTACGGCGGCAAGACCGTCGAGGTGCTCAACACCGACGCCGAGGGCCGCCTGGTCATGGCCGACGCGATCGTCCGCGCGACCGAGGACGACCCCGACCTCATCGTGGACGTCGCGACGCTGACCGGCGCGCAGCTCGTCGCGCTCGGCGCCCGGACCGCCGGGGTCATGGCCAACGACGACGACGTTCGTGAGAAGGTTGTCTCGGCTGCCGACCGCGCCGGCGAGGCGTCGTGGGGGATGCCGCTGCCCGCGGAGCTGCGCAAGGGGCTCGACTCCGCGGTGGCCGACATCGCCAACATCAGCGGCGAGCGCTGGGGCGGCATGCTGGTCGCGGGCGTGTTCCTCAAGGAGTTCGTGCCGGACGGGGTGCGCTGGGCCCACCTCGACATCGCCGGCCCGGCCTTCCACAAGGGCGAGCCCTACGGGTACACCCCCAAGGGCGGCACCGGAGCGGCGACACGTACGTTGGTCCAGGTCGCCGAGGATCTGGCGGCGGGGATTCTGTAGCGGCCTCCCGGTGTTCCCGGGTAGGAGAAGTGAAGAGGTTTCTCGTGGCGGCGGGGGCCCGGCACCGGTGCGACCCGCCCCGCCCAAGGCGCCCCGACGGCGCGAATAACGGGAGAGGGAGCGTCCAGTGGCCAACAGCGGCCCCTTCGACATCGTGGTCCTAGGTGGTGGCAGCGGCGGGTACGCGTGCGCGCTGCGCGCGGCCGAGCTCGGCAAGTCGGTCGCGCTGGTCGAGCGCGACAAGCTCGGCGGCACGTGCCTCAACCGCGGCTGCATCCCGACCAAGGCCCTGCTGCACGCCGCCGAGATCGCCGACCAGTCCCGCGACGCGGCGGCGTTCGGCGTCAAGGTCGCCTACGAGGGCATCGACGTGGCGGGCGTCAACGCCTACAAGGACAGGGTCGTCACGACGACCGTGAAGGGCCTGACCGGGCTGATCCGGTCCAAGGGCATCGAGGTGATCGAGGGCGACGGCCGGCTGGCCGGCCCGACGACCGTCGAGGTCACCGGCCCGGACGGGGCCCGCACCGTGGAGGGGCGGCACATCGTGCTCGCCACCGGGTCCGCGCCGCGGTCGCTGCCCGGCCTGGAGATCGACGGCGAGCGCGTGATCTCCAGCGATCACGCGCTCAAGCTGGAGCACGTCCCCGGCACGGTCGTCGTCCTCGGCGGCGGCGTGATCGGCGTCGAGTTCGCCAGCGTCTGGCGCTCGTTCGGCGCCGAGGTCACGATCGTCGAGGCGCTCCCGCACCTGCTGCCGCTGGAGGAGGAGTCGAGCTCCAAGCGGCTGGAGCGCGCGTTCCGCAAGCGCGGCATCAAGTACGAGCTCGGCACGCGGTTCGAGAGCGCCAAGCCGACGCAGGGCGGCGTCGCGGTCACCCTGGAGGGCGGCAAGACCATCGACGCCGAGCTGCTGCTCGTCGCGGTCGGCCGCGGCCCGGTCTCCGACGGGATCGGCCTCGCCGAGGCGGGCGTCGAGACCGAGCGCGGCTTCGTCAAGGTGGACGAGCTGTGCCGTACGAGCGTCCCCACCATCTCCGCCGTCGGCGACCTGATCCCGACCCCGCAGCTCGCCCACGTCGGCTTCGCCGAGGGCATCCTCGTCGCCGAACGGCTCGGCGGGCTCACCCCCGCCCCGATCGACTACGACGGCGTGCCCCGCATCACCTACTCCGACCCCGAGGTCGCGTCGGTCGGCATCACGACCGCCACCGCCCGGGAGCGCGGGTACGAGACCCACGAGGTCACCTACGACCTGGCCGGCAACCCCCGCAGCAAGATCCTGGGGACGCAGGGCGAGGTCAAGGTGATCGCGGCCGTGGACGGACCCGTCCTCGGCATCCACATGGTCGGCGCGCGGGTCGGCGAGCTCATCGCGGAGGGCCAGCTCATCTACAACTGGGAGGCCCTGCCCGGCGAGGTCGCCCAGCTCATCCACCCCCACCCGACCCAGTCCGAGGCCGTCGGCGAGGCACACCTCGCGCTCGCCGGCAAGCCACTGCACGTGCACGGCTGAACGCCGCACGCTTCATCTAGAAATTCCGAAGGAGTCGCTGAGAGCCATGCCGGTCTCCGTCACCATGCCCCAGCTCGGTGAGAGCGTTACCGAGGGCACCGTCACCCGCTGGTTGAAGAAGGAGGGTGAGCGCGTCGAGACCGACGAGCCGCTTCTCGAAGTGTCGACCGACAAGGTCGACACCGAGATCCCTTCGCCCGCGTCCGGCGTTCTGACCAGCATCACCGTCGCCGAGGACGAGACCGTCGAGGTCGGCGCCGAGCTCGCCATCATCGGCGACGAGGGCGACGCGCCGTCCGGCGGCGCGCCCGCGGCCGAGCAGGCCCCGCCGCAGGAGCAGGCGGCGCCCGAGCCGGAGCAGGCCCCGGCCGAGCAGCCGCCCGCGCCCGCCGCGCCCGCCGCCGAGCAGGCCCCGCCGCCCGCCGCGTGGCCGCCGCCCGCCGCGCAGCCGCAGGCGCCCGCCCAGCCGCAGGCCGCCCAGCCGCAGGCGGCCCCGGCGCAGCAGCAGGCCCCGCAGCCGCCGGCCCCGGCGCCCGCCGCGCAGCCGCAGGCCGCCGCCCAGGCGCCCGCCCCGTCCGGCGACGGCCCGTACGTGACGCCGCTCGTCCGCAAGCTCGCCGCCGAGCACAACGTCGACCTGTCCTCGGTCGAGGGCACCGGCGTCGGCGGCCGCATCCGCAAGCAGGACGTCCTGGAGGCCGCCCGCGCCGCCCAGGCCGCCCAGCAGCAGGCGGCGCAGCAGCAGGCGGCGCCCGCGCCGCAGGCCCCGGCCCCGGCGGCGGCTCCGGCCGCTCCCGCCCAGGCCGCGCGCCCGGCGCCGTCCGCGCCGCCGGCCGCCCCGGCCGAGCAGGCCGCGCTGCGCGGCAAGACCGAGAAGATGACCCGCATCCGGCAGACGATCGCCCGCCGCATGGTCGAGTCGCTCCAGGTCTCCGCGCAGCTCACCAGCGTGGTCGAGGTGGACATCACCAAGATCGCGCGGCTGCGGGACCGGGCCAGGGCCGACTTCCAGGCCCGCGAGGGCGTCAAGCTGTCGTTCCTGCCGTTCTTCGCGCTCGCCACGGTCGAGGCCCTCAAGGTCCACCCGAAGCTGAACGCGGTGATCGACAGCGAGACCAACGAGGTCACCTACCACGACGTGGAGAACCTCGGGATGGCCGTCGACGTGCCCGAGCGGGGCCTGATGGTCCCGGTCGTCCACAACGCCGGGCAGCTCAACCTGGGCGGCCTCGCCCAGCGCATCGCCGACCTCGCCGAGCGGACCCGCACCAACAAGGTCAGCCCGGACGAGCTCGCGGGCGGCACGTTCACGCTGACCAACACCGGCAGCAGGGGCGCGCTGTTCGACACCCCGATCCTCAACCAGCCGCAGGTCGGCATGCTCGCGACGGGCGCGGTCGTCAAGCGCCCCGCGGTCATCGACGACCCGGAGCTGGGCGAGGTCATCGCGGTCCGGTCGATGATGTACCTGGCGCTGACCTACGACCACCGCCTGATCGACGGCGCGGACGCCGCGCGCTTCCTCGCCACGATCAAGCACCGCCTGGAGGAGGGCAACTTCGAGGCCGAACTCGGCCTCTGACCCACCCCCAGCACACCACGCGACCCCGCCGCCCCTCCGGGACGGCGGGGTCCCGCGTTTCAGACCCCCACTCCCCCGACCGCCGCCCGTTCGTTCCCCCGCCCCCGCCGCCCGCTCCCTTGCCGCCCCGCCTCCGCTCCCCGCCGCCCGGCGACCGTCCACCACCCGGCAACAGAGCCCGCCGCCGTCCCCGCCCGGCGGCCGATCTCACCTCCCGCACCCGCTCCTCACACCGCCCGCTAACGGTCCCGGCAGCCGCTCTTGCCCGCCCGGCGACAGGTCTCCGCCCCCGTCCCCGTCCGGCGGCCGAACTGCGGCCCGCACCCGCTCCTCGCACCGCCCCTCCGGCCCTCCGGCCCTCCGGCTAACGGCCCTCCGGCTGCCGGCCCTCGCCCGCCCGGCGACAGGTCCCCGCCCCCATCCCCCGTCCCCGCCCGGCGGGTGGTCTCGCGCCCCGCACCCGCTCTCCGCACCGTCCCTCCCGCCTCCGACCAGCGGTCCCCGGCGGCCGTTCCGCGCCGTTCCGGGCCGGTCCGGGCCGGTCCGGGCCGGTCCGGCGCTGGGCGGGCCCGGTTCGGGCCAAGGGGTGTTCATATCTCGCCCAAGATCAACGCGCGGGTCCCCCCGCGGGGTACCTCCGGCGGTAACGGACACGAGGGGGAGCCATGTGGACGACGGCGCACCTGGCGGCGGACGCCCCGTTGAAGATCAACTGGGCCGAGATGCCGACCTACAACACGATCATGGCGGTCGCCGCGGGCGCCGGGCTGCTGCTCACGGTGGAGCTCGGCCGCCGCCTGGTCGCCCCCCGCGCGGTCCTGCACACCGAGGGCTGGGCGCTGGCGTACGGGGTGCTAGGCACGATCCTCACCCTGACCGGCCTGCACATGACCCTGACGTGGCCGCTCGCCGCGGGCGGCTTCCCGTTCGACAACATCATCTTCGGGGAGCCGGCGCTGGCGTTCGGCGTGCTGATGCTGTTCGCGGCGCTGCTGCTGTGGAAGCGCGGCAAGCTCCTGGAGGAGAGCCCGGACCGGCCCGCCCACGTGAAGGGGCTCGCGGGCCCGATCTCGATCTTCATCCTCGGGATGGGCCTCGCCTGCTTCGCCATCGCCGCCGCCGGCCTGTGGTACGAGCTGTTCGCCGCCCCCGAGCAGGAGCCGATCTCGGGCCTGCTCTCGGGCCACCCCATGATCGAGGCGACGTTCATCTCGCTCCTGTACGCCCTGGTGGGCGTCGGAGCCGTCCTGTTCCCGGCGGCCCTCAACACGCCGGCCGGCCCCATCATCAGGGCCGTCGGCATCTGCTGGGCCGTCGCGGGCGCCCTCTTCCTGATCTTCGGCGCACTCAACTACTTCACCCACATCGGCCTCATCGTCAACACCATGTGACAACGGGCCGAAACGCGCGGGTCAGGAGAGGGTGGGGGGCCGGCGGTCGGAGACGGTGTAGGCGGTCGCGGCGGTGACGGCCGCTGCGCCGAGTACGGCGGGCCAGGCGCCGACCTTCTTGGCGAGGGGGTGCGAGCCGCCGAAGCCCGCGAGGTAGACGGTGAGCAGCGCGGCCGCGCCCTTGGGGCCGGACGTGCGGGCCCACTCCCTCGCGCAGTAGGCGCCCGCCCCGGCGAGGACCGCGCCGCCGAGCGGGCGGCGGCGGGTGAAGCGGGCGGTGGCGTACCCGCCGACGAGTCCGGCGGCGGCCACGGCGGCGGTGGGGATCTTCGACATGCCCTGGAGGCTACACACCCTAGGGTGGGGCCATGAACGTGACCGTGTCGGGTTCGTCGGGGCTCATCGGAACGGCGCTGGTGCGGGCGCTGCGCGCGGACGGGCACCAGGTCGTCCGGCTGGTACGGGGCGAGCCGGACGGGCCGGACGAGGCCCGCTGGGACCCGTACGGGCACGTCGACCCGGCGGCCGTGGAGAGCGCCGACGCGGTCGTGCACCTGGCGGGCGCCCCGATCGGGCGCAGGTGGACGCCCGCCTTCAAGCGCAAGGCCCGCGACAGCCGCGTGCTGGGCACGCGGACGCTGGCCGAGGCGATCGCCGCTGCCGACCGGAGGCCGGACGTGTTCGTCTCCGGGTCGGCGATCGGCTACTACGGCGACACCGGCGACCGCGAGACCGGCGAGGACGCCCCGCTGGGCGGCGGGTTCCTCGCCGGGCTCGTCCGCGACTGGGAGGCCGCCGCCGCGCCCGCCGCCGACGCCGGGGTACGGGTCGTCCACCCGCGGACGGGCATCGTGCTGTCGCGCAACGGCGGGATGCTCGGGCAGATCCTGCCCCTGTTCAAGCTCGGCCTCGGCGGGAGGCTCGGCGACGGGCGGCAGTGGACGAGCTGGATCTCCCTGCACGACGAGGTCGCCGCGCTCCGGTTCCTCATCGACAACGACCTGGACGGCCCGGTCAACCTGACCGCGCCCGAACCCGTGACCAACGCCGAGTTCACGCGCGCTCTCGGAAAGGCGCTCGGGCGCCCGGCGGTGCTGCCCGTACCGCGCGCGGCCCTGAAACTGGCGCTCGGGGAGTTCGCGGACGAGGGGCCGCTGATCAGCCAGCGGGTCGTTCCGCACCGCTTGCAGAAGGCGGGCTTCCGCTTCACGACGGACCTGGAAACCGCCCTCGGCGGATGAATCCCAAGAAACGTCAAAGTGAGGCCCGATCCCGACCGGTAGCCATACGGTGACGGTGAGCATCGGCGCATGGGCAAGGGTCACGCGAGCAAGGGAGCGCAAAAGATGAGCACCGACGGCCAGCCGCACATCCTCGCCATCGGCGGCGGGACGTTCGTCCCGGACGGGCGGGAGGGCCTCGCGCCGAGCCCCCTGCTGCGCTACGCGCTCGACCTCACCGGGCAGGACCGGCCGCGCCTGTGCTTCCTGACCACCGCCGTCGGCGACGGCGCCGAGTACATCGCGCGGTTCTACGCCGGTTTCGCCAAGCTGGACGCCGAGATCAGCCACGTCGCGCTGTTCCCGATGCCCAACGTCAACGACATGCGCGCGCACCTGCTCGCCCAGGACATCATCTACGTGTCCGGCGGCAGCGTCGCCAACCTGCTCGCCCTCTGGCGGCTGCACGGGGTGGACGACATCATGCGCGAGGCGTGGCGGGCGGGCGTCGTGCTGTCCGGGCAGAGCGCGGGCGCGCTGTGCTGGCACGTGGGCGGCAACACCGACTCGTACGGCCCGCAGCTCCGCCCCCTCGACGACGGCCTCGGGATCCTGCCGTACTCGTGCGGCGTGCACTACGACAGCGACCCGCAGCGCCGCCCCCTGCTCCAGCAGCTCGTCGGCGAGGGCTCGCTGCCGGGCGGGTACGCGGCGGACGAGGCCGTGGGCCTGCACTACGTGGGCACCGAGTTCGTCCAGGCCGTGTCGTACCGCAAGGACGCGGGCGCCTACCGGATCGAGCCCGACGGGAACGGCTCCGCCAAGGAGAGCCGCCTCGAACCCCGCCTCCTCGCCTCCCTGTAGCCCCCGTTCGGCGCTCCCACCGGGGGCGCTCTGGCCATGCGCCGAACGAGGCATAAGCTGGCCGGGTGAGTGACGTAGACGTACGCGAGGCGGGCGCGCCCCCCGAACCGCCCCCCGCCCTCGGCATCGAGCGGCTGGTGATCGTGCACGCGGGCTTCGGGACCGCGGCGGTGCCGTACGAGGAGGGCTGGGACCTCCAGCGGCGCACGCACGAACTCCGCGCCGACGACCAGATCCCCGACACCGTGCTGCTGATGGAGCACCAGGCCGTCTACACGGCGGGCAAGCGCACCGAGGCCCTCGACCGGCCGCTCGGCGACGCGGGCGCCCCCGTGGTGGACGTGGACCGCGGCGGCAAGATCACCTGGCACGGCCCCGGGCAGCTCACCGGCTACCCGATCCTGCGGCTGCCCGATCCCGTGGACGTCGTGGCGTACGTGCGGCTGCTGGAGCGGATGATGATGGCGGTCTGCGCCGACCTCGGCCTGGAGACCACCACCGTCGAGGGCCGCAGCGGCCTGTGGGTGCCCGGCGCCCCGACCGCAAGATCGGCTCGATCGGCATCCGGGTGTCGCGCGGCGTGACGATGCACGGCTTCCAGCTCAACTGCGACAACGACATGGACTGGTTCGACCGGATCGTTCCGTGCGGGATCCGGGACGCGGGCTCGACGAACCTCGTCCGCGAGCTCGGCCGCCCCGTCCCGGTCGCCGAGGTCACCCCCCTGGTCGAACGCCACCTGGCCGGCATCCTCGGCGCCACCGAGACCCTCCACCGCACCAAGGCCCAACTAGGCGTCTAACCCGTCCCGCCACACCCACGACACCCGCGGCCCCGGCGGCCGAGCGCACCCCGCCCGGCACGCCCGCGCGCGCCCGCTCGCCGCGCAAGTCGGTCATGCCCGCGCCGCGCCTCCACTTGCACGGGGCGCGATCCCGCTTGCACGGGGCCACGATCTCGCCTGCACGGGGGGCGAGCTCTCGCCTGCGCAGGGCCGGGCTCTCGCGTGTGCGGGCGCGGGCTCGGGGGGTGGGTCAGGGGGTCTCGGACATGGTCTTGTAGATGGGCTGGCCTTCGGTGGCGGCGGCGGCGAAGAGGCGGGTCAGGGCCGTGTAGGCGGGTTCGAGGACGCGGTCGCGGGCGCGCAGGTCGAGGTGGCCGGCGTCCTGGACGCCCGCGTTGACCATCGCGGCGGGGTCGAAGCGGGCGGCCACGGCGCGGAACGGGGTGCCGGCCAGGTGGTCGGCGCAGAGCTTGACGCGGTCGGGCGCCAGGTAGATCACGTCCGCGCCCAGTTCCTCGGAGCCGTCCTCGGTGAGCAGCCGGCCGCCGCACACGACGTCGCAGCCGGGCTCCGGGCCGTCCCACGGGTCCCCGGTGATCAGATAGTGCAGCGCCTGCCACGCGCCGCCGAGGTCGAGGAGCTCGCCGGGGGGCCGCCCGCGCCAGGCCGGGTCGCCGAAGACCCGGCGGGCGATCCGGGCGGGATCGTGCTCCCCGTCGAGCTCCGGCGGCACCCTGAGGTACGACATTCCCAGACCCACGGCGGCCCTCCTGCGCGAACTGTGGAGCGTGACGACAGGGAGTCACCCTAAAGAGATCCACTGCTACGGAGGGTGGAAACGCGGGAATAAGCACACCGTATGCCGCGCGACGGGCGGTTTCCGGCCGATGTGCCGACCCCGATCAACGCGACGTACCCTGAACGGGTGACGACGGTGACACCTGAGGGGCGCAAGCTCCTGCGCATTGAGGCCCGGAACAGCCAGACCCCCATCGAGAAGAAGCCGGAGTGGATCAAGACCCGGCTGAAGATGGGGCCGCAGTACCGGGAGCTCATCGGCCTCGTGAAGAGCGAGGGTTTGCATACGGTGTGTCAGGAGGCGGCGTGTCCCAATATTTTCGAGTGTTGGGAGGACCGTGAGGCCACGTTCCTGATCGGTGGGGACCAGTGCACGCGGCGCTGCGATTTCTGCAACATCGACACCGGCAAGCCCGCGGCGCTCGACCGCGATGAGCCGCGGCGGGTGGCCGAGTCGGTGGCGGCGATGGGCCTGCGGTACGCCACCGTGACCGGGGTGGCCCGCGACGACCTGGACGACGGCGGGGCGTGGCTGTACGCCGAGACCGTCCGCCAGATCCACGCCCTGCTGCCCGGCTGCGGGGTGGAACTGCTGATCCCCGACTTCAACGCCGACCCCGCCCAGCTCGCCGAGGTGTTCTCCGCCCGCCCCCAGGTACTGGCGCACAACGTGGAGACGGTGCCGCGGATCTTCAAGCGGATCCGCCCCGGGTTCCGCTACGAACGCTCCCTGGAGGTCATCACCCGCGCCCGCCAAGCGGGCCTGGTCACCAAGTCCAACCTGATCCTGGGCCTGGGCGAGACCCGCGCCGAGATCTCCGCCGCCCTGCGCGACCTGCACACCGCGGGCTGCGAACTGATCACCATCACCCAGTACCTGCGCCCCACCCCCCGCCACCACCCCGTCGAACGCTGGGTCAAACCCCACGAGTTCATCGAACTCAAAGACGAAGCCGACCAGATCGGCTACACCGGCGTCATGTCCGGCCCCCTGGTCCGCTCCAGCTACCGCGCCGGCCGCCTCTACCAACAAGCAATCCAAGCCCGCCAGGGGTGAACGTTCGAGGGGTACGACACGACTATCCTTGAGAACATGTCGAAAAAGCCCACGGACGGGGCCCAGGAGCGTCCGGGCCGTTTCAAGCAGATCCGCATGGTCGCCCAGGTGCTCCGCCAGGCCGACCCGAAGGCCCTGCCGATCGTGTTCGCGTCCGCGATCGGCACCCTGGTCGTCGTCATCCTCATCGGGCTGCTCATCGGCCAGCTCTGGTTCTTCATCCCGCTCGGCGTCCTCGCCGCGTTCGCGGTCGGCATGATCGTCTTCGGGCAGCTCGCGCAGCGCGCCCAGTACAAGGTGATCGCCGGGCAGCCGGGCGCCGCCGCCGCGATCCTGAAGAACATGCGCGGCGGCTGGACGGTGACCGAGGCGGTCAGCGGCAACCGCAACCTCGACATGGTGCACCGCGCGGTCGGCCGCCCCGGCGTGATCCTGGTCTCCGAGGGCCCGCGCAGCCGCGTCGGCCCGCTGCTCGGCGCGGAGAAGAAGCGCATCTCCCGCGCCGCCCAGCAGGTGCCGATCTATGACGTCCAGGTCGGCGACGACGAGGGCCAGATCCCGGTGGGCAAGCTCCAGCGCCACCTGATGAAGCTGCCCCGCAACCTCACCAAGGGCCAGGTCTCCGAGCTGAACGACCGGCTCCAGGCCCTGCCCCGTTCGATGCAGATGCCGAAGGGCCCGATGCCGAAGGGCGCCCGGATGCCGAAGGGCCCGAAGCCGAAGACCCGCTGACCCTTTTCCGGCCCCCGGGCCCGGTCCCGTCCCCGGCCCCGCGAACGAAAAGAGCGCCCCCTCGGGGGCGCTCTTCGCGTCTCGGGACGGCTGCGTTCCTCCGCGCGGGGCGGTCAGATGTTGACGACGACCGTGTTGGCCGCCCGGTCGTGCATGCCGCGGTAGTCGCGGTCCCAGATCATGGCGGGGACGACGACGATGAGCAGCAGGGCGCGGGCGAGGCCCCAGCCGAGGCCGACGGGGCGGCCGTCGAGGCGGACGACGCGGATGCCGCACAGCCGCTTGCCGATGGTCGTCCCGATCAGCGACACCAGGATCCACGCCTGGATCCCGAAGATCACCAGCGTCCACATGCTGCGCTGCGACGGGGTCCAGTCGAACGCGCGGGCGAGCAGGCCGGCGACGAGCAGCGACAGCGCCCAGTCGACGAACAGGGCGACGAGCCGGCGGCCGTACCCGGCGGCGGAGCCGCTGCCGGTCTCGGGCAGCCCGAGCCGTTCGCCCGGCTTGCCGAGGTCGACGCCCGCCGCGCGCGCTCCCCCCAGCCACGTCTGCGTCCATCGCGCCTGCGCGGCCTGGCGCTGCTTGCCACTGCTCATGGCCTCTACGCTATCCGGTCCTTCCAGCGTTTCCGATCCGGCTCCCCTGGGGCAGGGACAGGAGGACAGGGGCAGGTGCCGTACCGCGCGGAGTGACGCGTAACACAGTCGAAACATATGGGACACGGACGGGAAACGGCCCGTCCGTAGCCTGCCGGAAGCCGAAAGCGCCCCAAGGAGGCTGGATGTTCAGCAGCGCCGATGAGGTCCTGAGCTTCATCAGGAACGAAGGTGTCCGATTCGTCGACTGCCGGTTCGTGGACCTGCCGGGCAAGATGCAGCACTTCACGTTCCCCGTCGAGAGCTTCGGCGAGAGCGTCTTCACCGAGGGGCTGATGTTCGACGGCTCCTCCGTGCGCGGGTTCCAGGAGATCCACGAGTCGGACATGCTCCTGCTGCCGGACCCGAGCACCGCCGTGCTCGACCCGTTCCGCCAGCACAAGACGCTGAACCTGAACTTCTTCGTGCACGACCCGCTCACGGGCGAGCCGTACAGCCGCGACCCCCGCAACGTCGCCAAGAAGGCCCAGGACTACCTGCGCGGCACGGGCATCGCCGACACGTGCTATTTCGGTCCCGAGGCGGAGTTCTACATCTTCGACGACGTCCGGTTCGAGACCAAGCAGAACGCGGGCTACTACTACCTCGACTCGGTCGAGGGCGCGTGGAACACCGGGCGCGAGGAGGCGGGCGGCAACCTCGGCGCGAAGCCCCCGTACAAGGGCGGCTACTTCCCCGTACCGCCGATGGACCACTACACCGACCTGCGCTCGGAGATGGTCGCGCAGCTCCTGGAGAGCGGCATCCACGTCGAGATGCAGCACCACGAGGTCGGCACGGCCGGGCAGGCGGAGATCGACTTCCGGTTCGACACGCTGCTGAAGACCGCCGACCAGCTCCAGCTCTACAAGTACATCGTCAAGAACGTCGCGCGCGCCAACGGCAAGACCGTGACGTTCATGCCGAAGCCCATCTTCGGCGACAACGGCTCGGGCATGCACTGCCACCAGTCGCTGTGGAAGGACGGCTCGCCGCTGTTCTACGACGAGGTCGGCTACGCGGGCCTGTCGGACAACGCCCGCTACTACATCGGCGGCCTGCTCAAGCACGCGCCGTCGCTGCTGGCGTTCACCAACCCGACGGTGAACTCCTACCACCGGCTCGTCCCCGGGTACGAGGCGCCGGTCAACCTGGTCTACTCGCAGCGCAACCGTTCGGCCTGCATCCGCATCCCGATCACCGGCTCCAACCCGAAGGCCAAGCGCGTCGAGTTCCGCGTGCCCGACCCGTCCTGCAACCCGTACCTCGCCTTCTCGGCGATGCTGATGGCGGGCCTGGACGGCATCAAGAACAAGATCGAGCCCGCTGAGCCGGTCGACAAGGACCTCTACGAGCTGCCGCCCGAGGAGGCCCGCGCGATCCCGCAGGTCCCCGGGTCGCTGGAGGAGGTCCTCGCCGCCCTTGAGGCCGACCACGACTACCTGCTGGAGGGCGGCGTCTTCACGCCCGACCTCGTCGAGACGTGGATCGCGATGAAGCGCGAGTTCGAGATCGACCCGATCCGCCTCCGCCCCCACCCCACGAGTTCGAGCTCTACTACGACATCTAGCCGTACGGGGCGCGCCGGCCCTCCGCACCGCTCGGCGCGCCCCCGCCGCGACTAGGGCCCCGCCTGCTCGCGCAACGCCTCGGCGAGCTCCCCGTACGTGTCGCGGTCGAGCGCGGTCACGGCGTACGGCACCACCTGCCCCCGTTCGTCCACGACCGGGTTGCGGAGCGCCCACCACCTCCCGCGCGGCTCAGCCCTGATGATCGACCATCCGGGGTACGAGCGCCGCTCCGCCCACCATCCGAGCGCACCGCGCATTAGCGTGGAAGGCGTTGACCGGTTGCCCCACCGGCGCGGGCAGCACCCACAACGGACCATCCCGGTGCGAAGCGGGTGAGGCTGTGACCTTTGGCGAGAAGATGCGGGCGCTCATGGCCGAACGAGGCGTCAGCCTGCGCGCCTTGGCGAAGACGCTGCCCGCCGACCCCGGCCACCTGTCGCGGATCTCCCGCGACCTCAAACCGCCGTCCGACGACATGGCCGCGCAGATCGACCACGCACTGGGCGCCGACGGAACTCTCACAGCGCTCGCGCGCACCTCCCCGGCCCGTCCTGCACTGACCCCCGACGATGAGGAACGGCTCCTGCTCGCCGCGCGACGGCCCGTGCGTACGGATTTGAAAGTCGTCGAATCACTTGCCGTCGTCCTCGACGCGCAGCGACGTATTGAGGACTCCGTCGGGTCGGCTCCGCTGCTCGAACCCGTTCGGGCGAATCTGGTGGTTCTGCGGCGTCTGGTGATCGAGGCGCGCGGGCCGGTTCGGGTGAAGGTCGTCCACGTCGCCGCGCAGTGGGCGCAGTTCTACGGCTGGCTGCGGGCCAACGTGGGCGATCTGGCCGGGGGGAACGGATGGCTCGATCGCGCGCTTGAGTGGGCTGTGGAGAGCGGTGACGTCGATCTGGTGTCGGAGGTCCTGTCCTTCAAGGGGCATCTCGCGTGGATGAACGGGACGCCGGGACCGGTGATCGGGCTCTCGGCCGCCGCGCTCCGCGGTGACGGGCTCTATCCGGGGCAGCGCGCCATCTCCGCGGCGCAGGAGGCGCGCGGGCACGCCATGCTCGGGGACGCGTCCGAGACGCGGCGGATGCTCGACCTGTCGGAGGAGCAGGCCGCCGCGGCGCGCGAGCGCCGGGAGGAGGCGCCGCCCTGGCTCTACTACCACGTGCCGGGGTTCTTCGAGTTGCAGCGCGGCCTCGCCTACCGGTACCTCGGGCGCGACGATCCCCGGTTCAACGAGAAGGCGGCCGACACCCTGAACGAAGGGCTGGAGGCTCTGCCCGGGGAGATGCGCGGCTCGGAGTGGGCGGGCGAGTTCGTCTACCAGCTCGGCCGGGTCAGGCTCCAGGCCGGCGAGCGGGAGGCGGCCCGGCTGCTCGGTGCGGAGCTCGCCGGGATCGCCGAACGGCTCGGGTCGGGGCGGCTTGGGGGGCGGGTCGGGGAGTTGCGCTGAAGGGGCGTGGCATTCTGGGCGGGGTGTCGGGTGGTGGAGGGACGTTCGCTATGGCGGGGGCTAAGGACGTTCTGCGTGATGCGGGTGAGTTGGTGGGGGCGGCCGAGGCGCTGATCCGCGATCACGAGCGGGCGCGGGCGGAGGTGCTGGGGGTTCTGGAGCCGCTTCGGCGGGAGGTGGTCGATCGGCAGCTCGCCGCGATCCCCATCGAACGGCTCAGGGACGTGACGTCCGGGCGGCTGCGGCTCGGGGCGCTGGAGAAGGCCGGGTTCGAGACGGTCGGGGACGTGCTTCGGGCGGGGCGGAACGGGCTGCGGCTGCTGCCCGGTGTGGGGGCGCAGACCGCCGACGCCATGGACGCGGCGGCGCGGCAGATCGAGGAGGCGGCGGTGCGGGCGGCGCCCGTACGGCTCGACGCGGGCGAGCGGGATCCGCGGGTGACCGCTCTTGTGGTGGCTCTGCACCGGCTCGTGGCGGCCGGGCCCGACCGGGTGCGGGCGGCGCGGGCCGCGGAGGGCCTGGTGGAACGGCTCGCGGCGGCGGTCGAGGAGGCGCGGCCGGCGCGGTCGAGGTGGCGGATGCGGTTCGTTCGCGCGCGGCGGCGGGAGGCGGTCCGCGCGGCGCTCGCGCGGGTGGCGGAGGCCGTGGAGCGGGAGGGGCGGGCCGGGACGGGGCTGCTGCTCGCCCAGGTGTCGGCCGACCTGCTCCGGCCGGACGTGCCCGGGGTCGAGGCGTGGGCGGGTTTCGAGGCGGACGCCTCGGAGTACCGGGCGCTGCTCGCCGAGATCGCCGCGCTGGAGCCCGACCGCGGCGCGGGCGAAGGGCATCTGCCGGACGACCTCGCGGCGCGGGTGCGGGCCGAGCCGCTCGACGAGTCGCGGCTGCGGGTGTCGCTGCGCGGCTACCAGGCGTTCGGGGCGCGGTTCGCGCTGGCGCAGCGGCGGGTCCTGCTCGGGGACGAGATGGGGCTCGGCAAGACCGTGCAGGCCATCGCGGTGATCGCGCATCTGGCGGCGGCGGGCGGGGGGCGCTTCCTGGTGGTGTGCCCGGCGAGCGTGCTGGTCAACTGGCTGCGGGAGTTCCGCGCGCGCAGCGACCTGCCCGCGGTCGCCGCGCACGGCCCGGACCGGGCGGCGGTGCTCGCGGACTGGGCGCGGGACGGCGGCGTCGCGGTGACGACCCTCGACAGCCTGCACGCGCTCGGCGTGCCGGGCGGCGTGCGGGTGGAGCTGCTGGTCGTGGACGAGGCGCACTTCGTCAAGAACCCGGAGGCGCGCCGTTCCCAGGCGGTCGCGGCGTGGTGCGGGCGGGCCGAGCGGGTGCTGTTCATGACGGGGACGCCGATGGAGAACCGGGTCGCGGAGTTCCGCAACCTCGTCGCGCTCCTGCGGCCCGACCTCGCGGCGGACGTGCGGCCGGTGGACGCGATCGCGGGGCCGGAGGCGTTCCGCGCGCGGATCGCGCCCGTGTACCTGCGCCGCAACCAGCAGGACGTGCTCCTCGAACTGCCCGAGGTCGTCCGCGTGGACGAGTGGGAGGAGATGGGCGAGGCGGACGCGGAGGCGTACCGGCAGGCCGTGCGGGACGGCAACTTCATGGCGATGCGGCGCGCGGCCTACGCCGTCCCGGCGGAGTCGGCGAAGCTGCGGCGGCTGGTGGAGCTGGTGCAGGAGTCGGCGGAGAACGGCTTGAAGGTGGTCGTGTTCTCGTTCTTCCGGGACGTGCTGGCGGCCGTGCGGGAGGCGCTCGGCGACGGGGTGGTCGGCCCGATCACCGGGGACGTGCCGGCGGTGCGGCGGCAGGCGATGGTGGACGCGTTCGCCGCCGGGGACGGGCACGGGGTGCTGCTCGCGCAGATCCAGGCGGGCGGGGTCGGCCTCAACTTCCAGGCCGCCTCCGTGGTGGTCATCTGCGAGCCGCAGGTGAAGCCGGCGCTGGAGGAGCAGGCGGTCGCGCGGGCGCACCGGATGGGGCAGGCGCGCCGCGTCCAGGCGCACCGGCTGCTCACGCCGGGCGGCGTCGACCAGCGGATGCTGGAGATCCTCGGGACCAAGGCGCGGCTGTTCGACGCGTACGCGCGGCGCAGCGACCTCGCCGAGGCCGCGCCCGAGGCGGTGGACGTATCGGAGTCCTCGCTCGCCCGGCGGATCGTCGAGGAGGAGCGCGAACGGCTGGACGCGGGCGCCCGCGAGGTTTCCTGACCCCGGGGAAGAAGCGGCCCACCTGCCGTGTTTCGATGGGCGGACAGTGTTGCGACCGAAGGGGAACCCATGCCCGAGGTGAGGGTGGAGCGGACCGGCGACGGCTTCCAGGCCAGCAACGACCGGGGCGCGAGCGTCGCGATCGGCGAGTCGGGGGTCGAGGGGGCGTTCACTCCGGTCGAGCTGATGCTGGCGGCGCTCGGCGGCTGCGAGCTGGTCTCGGTCGAGCCGCTCACCGCGCAGCGCGGCCACCGGATGGTGCGGCTCGCCACGCGGGTGTCCGCCGACAAGATCGCGACGAGCCGGCTGGGGACGATCACCGTCACCTACGACGTGGAGCTGCCGGAGGGCGACGACCAGGCGGCGGAGGTGCTGGCCAAGGTCGCCAAGCGGGTCCACGACAGCTACTGCACGGTCGGCAACGCGCTGAAGGAGCCGATGACCGTCGAGCAGGTCGTCCCGGTGACCCTGACGTGACCGGCGCTCCGGGCCTGGCTCACCCGCAGGTCGTGCCGTCGGCGGGGACCCTGCCGTCCAGCAGGTACGCGTCGACGGCGGCGCGCACGCACGCGTCGTTCGTGTCGTAGGCGCCGTGGCCCTGGCCCTTGAGGGTGAGGAGCGCGGCGCTCTTCCCGATCTCCTTGACCAGCGCCGGTGCCCAGGCGTACGGGGTGGCGGGGTCGCCGGTGTTGCCGACGACGAGGATCGGCGCCGCGCCCGGGGCCGCCACCCGCTGCGCGGCGGCGTCGCCCCTGACGGGCCAGCCGGTGCACTGGAGCATGCTCCACGCCATCGACGGCCCGAACACCGGCGAGGCGTTCCTGAACTTCGGCAGTACGCGCCGGACATCCTGGACGGTGTAGCGGTCCGGGGTGTCGGCGCAGGTGATGGCCGTGTTCGCGGCCGACAGGTTGGAGTAGCGGCCGTCGTCCTCGCGGCCGTTCTGGAGATCGGCGAGCGTGAGGAGGGTGGTGCCGTCGTGCTGCCGGACGGCCTCGGCGAGGCCCTGCGCGAGCGTCGGCCACGCCTGCTCGGAGTACAGCGCGGCGCTGACGCCGGTGGTGCCGAGCGACTGGGTGAGCCTGCGCCCGCCGGAGGTGGGCAGCGGCGCCCTGTCCAGGCCGTCCAGGAGCGTGCCGATGGCCGCGACGACGGACGCGGAGTCGCGGCCGAGGGGGCACGCGTCCCGGCCGAGCCCGGCGCACGCCGTCCCGAAGCTGCGCAGGGCCCGCTGGAACGCGGCGGCCTGCTGGAGGTCGAGGTCCTCGGTGCTGATCCTCGTGTCGACCGCGCCGTCCAGCACGGCGCGCCCGACCGCCCGCGGGAACAGGTGCGCGTAGCTGCCGCCGAGCCACGTCCCGTACGACACGCCGAAGTAGTGCAGCCCGCGGTCTCCGAGCACGGTCCGGACGACGTCCAGGTCGCGGGCGGCGCTGGGCGTGCCGACGTGCGGGAGCAGCCGCCCCGACCGCGCGGCGCATCCCCTGTCGTACGACTCGCGGGCGGCGGTGAGCGCCCTCTCCTCGGCGGCGTCGTCGGGCGAGTCGTCCTGCGCGTTGATCTCGTCCATCCGGCGGTCGTCCACGCACGTGACGGGGGCGCTGCGGCCGACGCCGCGCGGGTCGAGGCCGATCAGGTCGTACCGGGTGTTGAGGGTGCGGTAGCTCCCGGCGGACTGGGCGAGCGCGGTGACGCCGTCGCCGCCGGGGCCGCCGAAGTTGAACACGAGCGAGCCGACGCGCTTGGACGGGTCGGTCGCCTTGACGCGCAGGAGGGCGAGCCCGATGGTGTCGCCGCCGGGCCTGGCGTAGTCGAGGGGCACCTTCACGGTGGCGCACTGGAAGCCCGAAGGAGGCGTTGATGTACCGGGTACGGGTTTCGGCAGGCCCTGGCACGCCCGCCATTCGGGCCGCTGCCCGGTGATGGAGGCGGGCAGGCCGCCGGCGGGGCCCGAACGCCCCGAACGGGCCGGACCGGGCACGGAGCCGGTCGCGGGGGTGGCTCCCGAGGGGGAGTCCGACACGCCGCAGGCGGCCGGTCCGATAGCGGCCAGCGCGGCGGCGCTAACGACCACCGTGACGGGTATTGACGCCTTCCGCGGCATTCGTCCCCTCCGATCAAGTGCCGGGGGGACGGTCCTGACGTACCCATCGCCTCCTATGCTGACTCCTGATCAAATCGACAGCGCCGCACCCCGGCCCGTACCCGGGTGGAGACCCCCAGGGGCACTCCCCCGAAAGTCCGGACACCGCGTCGGGGTCGTACTACTCAAGGCTGAGATGAAGACCATTCGTCGCGGTGATCTCAAAAGGTGCCCGCGAGGCAAAGATAGGTAGCATGGCCCAAACCGCCCCCCCAGCAGCTCGCCGAGCGCAGGCCGAGAGAGCCGGCGGCGAGAACGCGCGACGGGGTGCCCGCCTCCGGGTGCCCCGGATGACGGCACCTCCGGTGTGGCGTGAGCTCATGCTGATCGTGCTGTTCTACAGCGGTTACACGCTGACGCGCATCGTGCTGCACCAGGACGGGACGGCCCCCGCGTTCAGGCACGCCGACCAGATCCTCGGCGCCGAACGGTTCCTCGGTCTCGACGTGGAGCTCGGCCTCAACCGGATGCTCCTCCAGGTGCCCTGGCTCGCGCGGACCGCCAACATGTTCTACGCCACCGCCCACTTCGCGGTGACGCTCGGGGTGGTGGTGTGGCTCTACCGCTACCGGCCCAACCAGTACCGGTGGCTGCGCACGTCCATCATGGTCGCGACGGGCGTGGCGCTGGTCGGCTTCTGGCTGTACCCGCTCGCCCCGCCGCGGTTCCTCGACAGCGCGGGCTTCGTCGACCCGGTGACGGCGCTGCACTCGTTCGGCCTGTACGCCAGCGACGCGTCCGGCAGCCTCACCAACCAGTACGCGGCGATGCCCTCGATGCACGCCGGATGGGCGCTGTGGTGCGGGTTCATCCTGGTGCGGATGGCGTCCCAGCGGTGGGCCAAGCTGCTCGGCGTGCTCTATCCGGCGACGACCGTGTTCGTGATCCTGTCCACCGCCAACCACTACGTCCTGGACGCGGTGGCCGGCGTCGTGCTGATCCTGGGGAGCCTGGCGGTCTCCTGGGTGCTCTACCGGCACTGCCCGAACGGGTCCTGGCGGCGCGGGCGCGGGCCGCGGGCTCGCCCGGCGCTCGTTCGACCGGGCGAGGAGCGGCCGGGCCGACTCCGCGACGGCCGGTGGCGCACGTGGATCGGGCATTTGAGACCCTAGAGGCCATGGCCACCTCGGCAGGCGCCTCGGGGACCGGCCGCGGTACGGCCGCCGCGACCACGACGGACCGCCCGCGCGCCGGAGCCGCCCGCCCGCGCCTGTGGCCGGAGCTGCTGATCATGCTGCTCTGCTACGGCGCGTACGAGCTGGTGCGCAACCTGGTGCCGACCGACCACGCGATGGCGGCGCACCGGGCCTACGCGATCCTCAACCTCGAGTACGCGCTGAACCTCGACGTGGAGTACGCGCTCAACCGGCTGTTCACCGCGCACGGCTGGGTCGCGGTCGCCGCCAACTACTTCTACGCGACCCTGCACTTCGTCATGACGATCGGCGTGCTGGTCTGGCTGTACGTCCGGCAGCCGGGCCACTACCGCCGCTACCGGACGATGCTGTTCGCCACCACGCTGATCGGGCTGGCCGGGTTCTGGCTCTACCCGCTCGCGCCGCCGCGGATGCTGCCGGGCTTCACCGACACCGTGATCAGCTTCGGCACGTGGGGCATCTACGACTCGGGGCCGACCGCCTCGGTGTCCAACCAGTACGCCGCGATGCCGTCCATGCACACCGCCTGGTCGCTGTGGTGCGCGGTGGTGATCATCGGGATCACCCGGCGGCGCTGGGCCGTGGTCCTCGCCGCGCTGTACCCGGCGGCCACCATCGTGGTGATCATGGGGACGGCCAACCACTACCTGCTCGACGCCGTCGGCGGGATGGCCGCCCTGGCGTTCGGCTTCGCGGTGTCCGAGGTCACCGTGCGCGCGGCGCGGGCCGCCGTGCCCGAACGCAGCCAGGGTCAGTCGGTCGCGCCGTAGAAGACGCGGTCCACGACCGCCCGCGCCCGCCTGGCGTGCCGCCGGTAGTCCTCCAGCAGGTCGCCGGTGCCCGGGTAGCCGAGCATCTGGCTGATCGCGCTGCGTTCCTTGTGGTGGTCGGTCGGCAGCAGGTCCGACGCGCGGCCCCGCACCAGCATGATCGAGCCGCGGATGCGGGTGGCGAGCCGCCACGCGTCCGCCAGCTCCACGGCGTCGGCGGCGTCCAGCAGGCGGGCGTCGACCGCGGCGTCCAGGGCCGCGAGGGTACGGGTCGTGCGCAGCGCGGGCACGTCGTGGGCGTGCCTGAGCTGGAGGAGCTGCGCGACCCACTCCACGTCGGCGAGGCCGCCCGGCCCGAGCTTGGTGTGCAGGCGCCGCTCGACGCCGCGCGGGAGCCGTTCGGACTCCATCCGGGCCTTCAGCCGGCGGATCTGCCGGACGGCGTCGTCGTCGATGCCGTCCTCGGGCCAGCGCAGCGGGTCGATCAGCGCCCGGAACCGCTCGCGCAGGGACGGGTCGCCGATCAGCGGGTCGGCGCGCAGCAGCGCCTGCGCCTCCCACGGCTCGGACCAGCGGGCGTAGTACGCCGCGTACGACGCGAGCGTGCGGACCAGAGGCCCCTGCCGCCCCTCCGGCCGGAGGTTGGGGTCGATCTCCAGGGGCGGGTCGGGCGCGGGCAGCGACAGCAGCCGCCGCATCTCCTCGGCGACGGCATGCGCGGCGCGGCTCGCCTCCCGGTCGTCCGCCCCGGGCAGCGGGTCGTGCACGAACATCACGTCGGCGTCGCTGCCGTAGCCGAGCTCGTGGCCGCCGAACCGGCCCATCGCGACGACCGCCATCCGGGTCGGCAGCGGCGAGCGCGCCTCCAGCTCGACCTTGCCGGCGGCGACGCGCAGCGCGGCCTCCAGCGTGACGGTCGCGATGTCGGTGAGGGCCTCCCCGACCGTCCGGACGTCCACCATGCCGAGCAGGTCGGCGACCGCGACCCGCAACAGCTCCCGGCGGCGCAGCGCCCGGATGACCGCGACGGCGTCCTCGGCGGGCATCGCCGCGCCCCCCGGCGCGGCGGGAGCGCCCGCCGGGCCCGGTTCGGGTTCGGCGCGGCGGCGCACGGCGGCGAGGGCCTCCGAGCGCAGCGACTCGTACGGGCGGGGCGTCAGCTCGGCGGCCGTGCCGAGCATGGTCACCGCCTCGGGGGCCCGCAGCAGCAGGTCCGTGGCGTACAGGCTGGAGCCGAGCACCCACGCCATCCGTTCGGCCACGGTCACCTCGTCGCGCAGCAGCCGCAGGTACCAGGGGGTGGTGCCGAGGGCGTCACTGACCCGCCGGAACCCGAGCAGGCCCGCGTCCGGGTCGGGCGCGTCGGCGAACCAGCCGAGCATCACCGGCAGCAGCGTCCGCTGGATCGCCGCCCGCCGCGACACCCCGGCGGTCAGCGCCTCGATGTGCCGCAGCGCCCCGGCCGGGTCGTCGTAGCCGAGCGCCACCAGGCGGGCCCGCGCCGCCTCCGGGGTGAGCCTCGCCTCCTCCCCCGGCAGCCGGGCCACCGCGCGCAGCAGCGGCCGGTAGAACAGCTTCTCGTGGATGCGGCGCACCTCGCGGGCGTGCCGCCGCCACAGCGCGGTGAACTCCCCCACCGGGTCGGTGCGCAGCCCGAGCGCGCGGCCGAGGCGCCGCAGGTCGGCCGGGTCGTCCGGCACGGTGTGCGTGCGGCGCAGCCGGTGGAGCTGGATCAGGTGCTCGACGCGGCGCAGGAACCGGTAGGCGGACGCCAGGGCCGCCGCGTCGTCCCGCCCGACGTAGCCGCCCCGCGACAGCGCGTCGAGGGCGTCGAGCGTGGTCGGGCTGCGGAGCGACTCGTCGCCGCGCCCGTGCACGAGCTGGAGGAGCTGGACGGCGAACTCCACGTCGCGCAGCCCGCCGGGCCCGAGCTTGAGCTGCCGTTCGGCCTCGGCGGTGCGCTGGTTGAGGTCGGTCTCGACGCGCCGCCGCATCGCCTGGACGTCCTCGACGAAGCTCACGCCCTCGGCGGCCCTCCACACGATCGGGGCGATGGCGTCCAGGTAGCGGCGGCCGAGTCCGGCGTCCCCGGCGATCGGGCGGGCCTTCAGCAGCGCCTGGAACTCCCAGGTCTTCGCCCAGCGCTCGTAGTACGCGCGGTGGCTGGCCAGGGTGCGGACGAGCGGGCCCGCCTTGCCCTCGGGACGCAGCGCGGCGTCCACGTCCCACAGCGAGCCCTCGACGGTGCTCGCCGAGCAGGCCCGCATCATCGCCGAGGCGAGCCGGGTCGCGGTGCGCAGCGCGGCGTCCTCGTCCACCGGGGCGCCGGCGTCGCCGTCCCCGCGGGCCTCGGCGACGAACACCACGTCGACGTCGCTGACGTAGTTGAGCTCGCGGCCCCCGCACTTGCCCATCCCGATCACCGCGAGGCGGCACGCCTCGTGGCCGGGGACCTCGGCGCGGGCGATCGCGAGGCCCGCCTCCAGCGCGGCGGCGGCGAGGTCGGCGAGCTCGCCCGCCACGTCGGCGACGCCCGCGACGCCGGTCAGGTCGCGGCCCGCGAGCGCGAGCAGGCGGCCCCGGTAGGCGACGCGCAGCGCGACGAGCGTCGCGGGCTCGGCGTCGCGCGCCACGGGCTCGGCGTCGGACGGGTCGGCGCCGACCGCGCGCAGCAGGTCGGCCCGCAGGACGGCCGGTTCCGGCCGGGCGCCGGGCCCCGCCGGGACGGCCCCGTCCCCGGAATCGTCTCCGGAACCGTCCCCGGAACCGCCCTCGGGAGCGCCTTCGGCGGGCGCGACCGGCGCGGCGGGCGGCGGCACGAGGACCGGTCCGTCGTCGCGCAGGACCCGCCAGTGCTCGGGGTGCCGTCCGAGATGGTCACCGAGTGCGTCGCTGACGCCGAGGACGGCCAGCAGCCGCTCGCGGGTGCCCGGCTCCTTGGCGAGCGCCTCCCGGACGCCGCCGCCGAGGCCGGCCTCGTCGGCGGCCGTGAGCAGGCGCAGCAGCCCGCCGAGGGCGAGATCTGGGTCGGCCGTGCCGCCGAGGGAGTCGAGGAGGTCGTCGCCGATCGCGGGGGCGCCGTCCCGTCCCGCGCCCAGCAGCAACCGCTCGGCGCGGCCGGGGTCGGTGAAGCCCAGCCGCGCGAGGCGGCCCGGGAGGGAGGGACGGCGGTCGGGAGTCCACGGCTCGCTCACGTCATCACCGTATTCCGAGGGCGCGCCGGAGGCGCGGAGACGGGCGCGGGGGTCGGATCTCGATTGCGTCTCCGTCCGCGCGCCGCTACAGGACGGCCATGAGGCGCTTGCGCTCGAACTCGGTGACCTGCCGGCGGTACTCCTCCCACTCCTGCCGCTTGTTGCGCAGGAAGAAGTCGAAGACGTGCTCGCCGAGGACGTCGGCCATCAGCTCGCTGCGCTCCATCGCGTGGATCGCCTCGTCCAGGCTCTGCGGCAGCGGCTCGATGCCGAGCGCCCGCCGCTCGGCGGAGGTGAGGGCCCACACGTCGTCCTCGGCGCCGGGCGGGAGCTCGTACCCCTCCTCGATGCCCTTGAGGCCGGCGCCGAGGATCGCGGCGAACGACAGGTAGGGGTTGGCCGCGGTGTCCAGCGAGCGGAACTCGATGCGCGTCGCGTGCCCCTTGTGCGGCTTGTACATGGGGACGCGCACCAGCGCGGAGCGGTTGTTGTGGCCCCAGCAGATGTAGGAGGGCGCCTCGCCGCCGGCGCCCGCCGCCGACCCGACGCCGCCCCACAGCCGCTTGTAGGAGTTGACGAACTGGTTGCACACGGCGGTGATCTCGGCGGAGTGCCGCAGCAGGCCCGCGATGAACGCCCGCCCGACCTTGGAGAGCTGGAACTCGGCGCCCGGCTCGTAGAACGCGTTGCGGTCGCCCTCGAACAGCGACATGTGCGTGTGCATGCCCGAGCCCGGATGCTCGGTGAACGGCTTCGGCATGAACGAGGCGAACACGCCCTGCTCCAGCGCGACCTCCTTCATCACCAGCCGGAACGTCATGATGTTGTCGGCGGTGGTGAGCGCGTCGGCGTACCGCAGGTCGATCTCCTGCTGGCCGGGCGCGCCCTCGTGGTGGCTGAACTCGACCGAGATGCCCATCGACTCCAGCATCATGATCGCGTTGCGCCGGAAGTCGTGCGCGGCGCTGTGCGGGGTGTGGTCGAAGTAGCCGCCCGCGTCGGCGGGCTGCGGCTCGCGGCCGTCCTCCGGCTTGTCGCTCAGGAGGAAGAACTCGACCTCGGGGTGGGTGTAGAAGGTGAACCCGAGGTCGGCGGCGCGCGCGAGGGCCCGCTTGAGGACGTAGCGGGGGTCGGCGAAGCTCGGCGTCCCGTCGGGCATCAGGATGTCGCAGAACATCCGGCCGACGCCGGGGGCCTCGCTGCGCCAGGGCAGCACCTGGAAGGTGGCGGGGTCGGGCTTGGCGATCATGTCGGCCTCGAACACCCGCGCGAAGCCCTCGATCGCCGAGCCGTCGAAGCCGATGCCCTCGCCGAAGGCGCCTTCGAGTTCGGCGGGCGCGACCGCGACGGACTTCAGGAACCCGAGCACGTCGGTGAACCACAGCCGGATGAAGCGGATGTCACGCTCCTCCAGGGTGCGGAGCACGAACTCCTGCTGTCGGTCCAAAGCCTTCTCCCTCGATGGTGCGGTGCCGACACCCGCCCGGACGCCCTCCGGAGGGTCCGCGGGGGTGCCCCGTCGCCGGAGGCGTACCCGAGCCGGGCGCCGCCGAACGGAGTTTCCGCAGGTGTCGGCAGGTCTGGCCACTGTGCAGTATGCCCGCCGGCTGTTACCGCGACGTTACGGGCCGGGGACGGCGGCCGGCCGTCCACCGGAACGGTCCCGCCGCGCGCCTCCGACCAGCACGAAACACGCATACCGGCATCTCAACTGTGCCATACGGGGCCGGGCCCGGCACGGCCTCGGCCCCGATCACGGCCCCGGCCCCGATCGCGGCGGCTCACGCCCCGGCGGCGGCCCCGGCCACTGTCCCGGCGACGGCCGGGGTCACGGGTCCGGCCGGGGTCACGGGCCCTGCCCGGCGGGGTCGAGGACGCGGGCGAGGAACGTCCGGGTCCGCTCGTGCTCCGGGTCGTCCAGCACCCGGGACGGCGGGCCCTCCTCGACGACCACGCCGCCGTCCATGAACACCACCCGGTCGGCGACCTCGCGGGCGAAGCTCATCTCGTGGGTGACCACGAGCATGGTCATGCCGTCCTCGGCGAGCTCGCGCATGACGCCGAGCACGTCGCCGACCAGCTCGGGGTCCAGCGCCGAGGTCGGCTCGTCGAACAGCATCACCCGCGGGTCCATCGCGAGGGCCCGCGCGATCGCGACCCGCTGCTGCTGGCCGCCCGAGAGCCGCCCCGGGTACTCGGCCACCTTGTCGGCGAGGCCGACCCGCTCCAGGTTGGCGCGGGCGACCCGTTCGGCCTCGGCCCGGTCCCGCTTGAGCACCTTGCGCTGCGCGATCGTCACGTTGCCGAGCGCGGTCAGGTGCGGGAACAGGTTGAACGACTGGAACACCATCCCGATCCGGCGCCGCGCGGCGTCGATGTCGATGTCGGGGTCGGTGACCTCGGCGCCGGCGACCCGGACCGTGCCCGCGCTCGGCTCCTCCAGCAGGTTGACGCAGCGCAGCAGCGTGGACTTCCCGGACCCGGACGGCCCGATCACGCAGACCACCTCGCCCGCGTCCACGTGGAAGTCGATGCCGCTCAGCACCTCGTTGTCGCCGAACGACTTGCGCAGCCCGCGGATCTCGATCGCCGCCGCGCCGGCGTCCCCGGCGGGTTCCGCGGGCCCCCCGGGCCCCTTGCGCGCGCTCACCGCTCTCCCCTCCGCTGCCGTGCCTCCAGCCACCGGGCCAGCTGGCTCAGCGGGATGGTGATGATCAGGTAGCAGACGCCCGCGACCACGATCGGCGTGGTGTTGCCGAGCTGGCCCGCGAGGTCGCGCCCGAACTTGGTCAGGTCCCGGCCGCCCAGCGAGATGCCGAGGAACATGATCAGCGAGGAGTCCTTGCAGAGCAGGACGAGCTGGTTGGTCATCGGCGGGATCACGATCCGGAACGCCTGCGGGATGACGATCGAGGCCATCGCCCGGCCGTACGGCATGCCGAGCGACCTGGCCGCCTCCATCTGGCCCTTCGGCACCGCCTCGATGCCGGCCCGGATCGTCTCGGCCATGTAGGCCGCGGCGACCAGCCCGAGCGCGAGGGCGCCCGCGCCGGTCGTGCCGCCGGGAACGGTCCGCCCCGGGAACGCCAGCGGCACCCCGAACCCGACGAACACGAAGATCAGCAGCAGCGGCAGGCCGCGGAACACCTCGATGTAGGCGGTCGCCGTCCACCGGTACGGCGCCGCCGACGACAGCCTCATCAGGGCGAGCACGAGCCCGAGCACGAGGCCGATCGCGAACCCGAGCGCCGTCAGCACGACGGTGTTGCGCAGCCCGACCGTCAGGATCTCCGGGAACAGCCCCTTGGCCTTGCCGTAGTTGGCGAAGTTGTCCTGGAGCTGCGGCCAGTCCGCCAGCGCCGCGAGCACCGCGACGACGACCACGAACGCGCCGTACTGCCCGCCGAGGACGAGCCGCCGCCGGCGCCGGCGGGACATCCCGGGCGCCGGCCCGGCCTTCAACGGCTCGGCGGTCACGAGGGGCCGGCCCCGGTCTTCGGCATCGGCCCGACCCACTTCTCGTACATGGCCTTGTACGAGCCGTTCGCCTTCGCCTCGTCGATCGCCTGGTTGGTCAGCTTGACCAGCTCGGGGTTGTAGCCCTTGCGGAACCAGAAGCCGTACTTCTCACCGGTGTTGAGGTTGGCGACGATCTCGTACTTGGAGTTGGCGGGGTCCTTCAGCCAGCCCCGCACGACCGGGTAGTCCTGCACGATGACGTCCACCTGGCCCGTGCGCAGGCCGTCGAGCTCGGCGTTGGAGTTGTCGAACGAGCTCGGGTCGAAGCCCTTGCCCTTGACGTAGTCCTCGCCGGTGGTGCCGGACTGGGAGCCGATCTTGAGCTTGCGGGACTTGACGTCGTCCAGGGTCTTGACGCCGCTGCCCTTCTTGGCGAGCAGGGCCTGCGTGGCGTCGAAGTAGGGCTTGGAGACGTCCATCATCTGCGTGCGGTCGGGCGTGATCGTCATGCCGCCCATGACCAGGTCGCACTTGCCCGCGTTCAGCGCCGCGCCGGTCTTCATCGTCTCGAACTGGGTGTCCACCACCTTCTGCGGCAGCCCCAGCCTCTTGGCGACCAGGTCGATCAGGTCCACGTCGAAGCCGACGACCTTCCCGCCCCGCTCCACCTGGAACGGCGGGTAGGGCAGGTGGGTGCAGGTCGTCAGGGCCCCCTTGTCGATGACCTTCACGCCCTTGACGGTGGCGCCGTCGCCGCCGCCGCACGCCGACGCGGCGAGCGCCAGCACGGCGAGCACGGCGGGCGCCACGAGCGCCCGACGGCGGGGGGTTCGTCCGGACACGCTTCCTCCTGGTGATCTCGCAGGTGACCGAACTATGCCACGCCGCGCGCTCGCGTGCCCGCACGCGGCGGTCCACCCACCGTCCTCCCCCGTTCCGGGGCCCGTTTCCCGAAAATTGACGTGGCGATCACCGGCCCGGCCCCCGGTCGATCATTAGCGTGGGCCGGGTCGTGGACGTCTCGCTGCTTCTCCCGCTGACCGACCGGGCGGCCCCGCTGGCCGCCCCGTCGGCCGTGCATCCGGGCGCCTGGCAGCTCGGCGAGCGCCTGGACGCGTGGGCGCGCGGTATCGGCCTGGTCCTCGGCGACCCCGACACCACCCCGCTCGGCCGGGCGCACTGCGAGCGGATGGCCGCCCGCGCGTTCCCGGCCGCCGAGCTGGACCGGGTGGAGCTGTTCGCCCGCTGGCTGACCTGGACGTTCGCGCTGGACGACACGGTCGACCGCGCGCCGTTCGCGGGCAGCGCGACCGCCGTGTACGGGCTGTACGACGAGCTGCTCGGGGCGGTGCGGCGCGGCCGGGCCCGTCCCGGCGCCCGGCCGCTGGAGGCCGCGCTCGCCGAATTGTGGCTGCTCACCACGCCCGGGACGTCCCGCGACTGGCGCCGCCGCTTCCTCCAGCACATGGAGGACCACCGCGCGGCCTGCGCCGAGGAGGCCGTGCGCCGCCGCGTCGGCCGGCGCCTCACGCCGGACGGGTACGCCTTCGCGCGCCGCCGGGCGTGCGGGCCGTTCCTCTACGACCTGGTCGAGCCGGTGCTCGGCGTGGAGATGCCCGCGCGGGTGCTCGGTACGCCCGCGTGGAAGCTCGTCTCCGAGGGCACCGCCGACGTCGTCGCCTGGTCGAACGACGTCGTGTCGTACGGCCTGGAGGCGGCCCGCGGCGACGTGCACAACCTCGTCGGCGTGATCGCCGCGGCGCGGGGCGTGGAGGCCGAGCAGGCCGCGCGCCTCGTGGTGGAACGGATCGCGGCCCGCGCCGCCGACGTGCAGGCCGAGGTCGCCGCGTTCCCCGAGACCCTCGGCCACCTGCGCCTGACCGAGGAGCAGCGCACGGCCGCCACACGCGTGGTCGCGGTGCTGCTGGACACCCCGCGCGCCCACCTGGAGTGGCTGGCCGAGTCGGGCCGCTACGCCGGGGGCGTCCCCGAGGACCCGGACCGGGCCCGCCGCCTGGACGCCCTCGCGTCCCTGCGCTGACCGCCGCCCTCACCCGTTGACGAGGGCGTCGCCCGAACCGGTCCGCGTGTAGAGGACCCGGCGGCCCAGGCGGTGCCCGGCGACCAGGCCGCAGGCGCGCAGGACGCCGAGGTGCTGGCTGACCGCGCCGGGCGTGACGCCCATCCGGCGCGCCAGGTCGGTGGTGGACGCGGGCGTGCCGAGGGCGAGGAGCAGCTCGGCGCGGCGGCGCCCGATCAGCGCGGCGAGCGCGTCCGGCGGCGCGGCGGGCGCGGCCTCCCAGATCGTCGCGACGCCGTACGGCGGGTAGCTGAGGACGGGCTGGTAGGGCGGCATCATCACCGACACGTGCGGCCACACGAACACGCTCGGCACGAGCAGCAGTCCGCGCCCGGCCAGCTCGCTCCGGTAGCGCAGCCCCCGGGCCCGGTCGACGCGCAGCGTGTCGGTCGCCCAGGCGACCGTCGGGTGCAGGTCGGCGAACAGCCCCTCGGCGCCCTGCGCGGCGAGGGCCCGCGCGCGCCGCAGCAGCTCGCCGTCGAGCAGGTCGCGGATCCGCTCCCAGAACGGTTCGAGCGCGACGGCCCAGTAGTCGTCGAGCAGGGCGGTGACGCGTTCCACGGTGCGCTCGGGCTCGGCGGCGAGATCGTTCCACGCCTCGGTCCGTCCCCAGGACGGGTCGATCCAGCGCAGCTCCCCGGCGACCACCTCCGGCGGCGTGGCCCGCACGGCGTCCAGCTCGGCGTGGAAGTCGGGGAACGGCGTCTCGGGCGGCGGCGTGAGGAAGTCGGGGATGTAGCCCGCCGGAGGGACCAGCTCCCACAGCGGCCCGAGGTCCAGCCCCCGCGCGGACGCGTGCACCGCGTGCGCCCACGGCAGGTGCAGCGCGTACCCGGACGGGTCCTTCAGCACCCGGACGCTGCGCACCAGCTCCCACAGCGGGGAGAACGCGAACCGGACGCGCGCCACGTCGTCCGGCGCGAACACCAGCTCGATCATTTAGCCCTCACTAAATGATTATCGCCGGTCGGGCGCCCGCCCCGAGGATCGGGTAAGTGACCACACTGCGCGACTCTGCTGTCATCCCGCCGCGCGGGCGGCTCGGCGCGTTCGTGCACACGCGCGTCGGCGGGCTCCCCCGGCAGTTCTGGGTGCTGTGGGCGGGCAGCCTGCTCAACCGGCTCGGGACGATGGTCGAGCCGTTCCTCGGGCTCTACCTGACCACCATGCGGGGGCTATCGCTCGGGCAGGCGGGCCTGGTCATGGCGGTGCTCGGCGCCGGGTCGCTCGCGGGCCAGCTCGTCGGCGGCGTGCTCGCCGACCGGATCGGGCGGCGCGCCACGCTGACGTTCGCCATGCTCGCGACCGGGGCGGGGATGCTCGCCCTCGGGTACGCGCAGGGCATCCTCGCGATCAGCGCGGCGGCGCTGGTGCTCGGCCTGGTCCTGGACATGTACCGGCCGGCGGCGCAGGCGATGGTCGCCGACCTGATCCCGGTGCACGACCGGCCGCGCGCGTTCGGGCTGCTGTTCTGGGCGGTCAACCTCGGCTGGGCGTTCGCGATGGTGCTCGGCGGGACGCTCGCCCAGCAGGGCTTCCTGTGGCTGTTCTGGATCGACGCGGTGACGTGCGTGGCGTTCGGGGCGCTGGTGTGGCGGGCCGTCCCGGAGACCCGCGCGCCCGCGACCGCGGGGAGCGGCCGGGCCGGTTCGCCGACGTGCTGCGCGACCGGGTGATGGTGGCGTACGTGCTGATCACGCTGGTCTACACGTTCGTGCTGATGCAGGGCATGACCACGATGCCGCTCGCGATGCGCGAGCAGGGCCTCGGGCCGCAGGTGTACGGCCTGGCCATCGCCGCCAACGGCGTGCTGATCATCATCGTGCAGCCGCTGGTGAACGCCTGGCTGGCCCGCCGCGACCACAGCCTGGTGATGGTCGCCGGGGCCGCCACGGTCGCGGTCGGGTACGGCCTGACCGCGCTCGCCGGGTCGCTGTGGTCGTACATGGCGACGATCCTGGTGTGGTCGGTCGGGGAGATCGTCGCCGCGTCGGTGATCCAGGCGGTGGTCGCCGACCTGGCGCCGCCGCACCTGCGCGGCCGGTACGGCGGGCTGTACGGGCTCGCGTGGTCGGGCGGGTTCCTGCTGGCGCCGCTCGGCGGCACCCAGCTCCTCGGCCTCGGCGGCACGTCCGCGCTGTGGCTCGGCTGCATGGCCCTCGGCCTGGTGGCCGCGCTCGGGCAGCTCGCGCTGGCCCCCGCGATCCGCCGCCGCCGGGTCCTGGCCGTCTGAGCGGCCTCCACTTCTCGTCAGAGTGACGAGACCAGATCGCCCGAACTAGACTGGGGCGCGTGGCACAGCTCCGGATCGCTCTCGCGCAGGTGAACCCGACCGTCGGCGACCTCGACGGCAACGCCGACCTCCTCGTGGAATGGACCAGGCGCGCCGCGGAGGCCGGCGCGCACCTGGTGGCGTTCCCCGAGATGTTCCTGACCGGCTACCCGGTCGAGGACCTCGCCCTGCGGACCTCGTTCGTGCAGGCGTCCCAGCGCGCCCTCGACGGCGTCGCGCGCCGCCTCGCCGCCGAGGGCCTCGGCGACCTGCCGGTCGTCACCGGCTACCTCGACCGCCGCACGGTCAGCCTCGTGCGCGCCGGGCAGCCCGCGGGCTCGCCGCTGGACGCGGCGGCGTGGCTGTGCGGGGGCGAGGTGCTGGTCCGCTCGGCCAAGCACCACCTGCCCAACTACGGCGTCTTCGACGAGTACCGGATCTTCGTGCGCGGCGACCGGCTGCCCGTCGTCCGGCTGAACGGCGTGGACGTCGCCACCGTCATCTGCGAGGACCTCTGGCAGGACGGCGGGCCGGTCAGCGTCACCGGCGCCGCGGGCGCGGGCCTGCTGCTCGCCATCAACGCCTCCCCGTACGAGCGCAACAAGGACGACGTCCGGCTCGACCTGTGCGCCGAGCGGGCCCGCGAGGCGGGCTGCGCGCTCGCCTACGTCAACATGGTCGGCGGCCAGGACGAGCTGGTCTTCGACGGCGACTCGATGGTGGTCGGCGCCGACGGCACGCTGCTCGCGCGCGGCCCGCAGTTCACCGAGGAGCTGCTGATCGCCGACCTGGCGCTGCCCGCCGCCGATCCCGGCGTGCGGCCCGGCCGCACGCCGGTGGACGCGCTCGACGGCACCACGATCACCGTCGACCGGCACTCGGTGTCCGCCGGGCCGCCGCCCGCCTACGCCGTCGCGCCGCAGCCGGTCGCCGAGCCGCTCCCCGACCTCGCCGAGGTGTACGGCGCGCTCGTGCTCGGCACCCGCGACTACGTCCGCAAGAACGGCTTCCGGTCGGTGATCCTCGGCCTGTCCGGCGGCATCGACTCGGCGCTGGTCGCCACGATCGCCGCCGACGCGATCGGCCCGGCCGCCGTGCACGCGGTGCTGCTGCCGAGCCGCTACTCCTCGGAGGGGTCGGTCACCGACGCCGAGGAGCTGGTCAAGCGGCAGGGCATCAACTCGCGCGTCGTCCCGATCCGCGGCATGGTCGAGGCGTTCGAGGCCGAGCTCGACCTCGACGGCCTCGCCGAGGAGAACCTCCAGGCCCGCATCCGCGCGAACGTGTGGATGGGCCTGTCCAACCAGGACGGCCACCTCGTGCTGACCGGCGGCAACAAGAGCGAGCTGGCCACCGGCTACTCCACCCTCTACGGCGACTCGGCGGGCGGCTTCGCGCCGATCAAGGACCTGACCAAGACGATGGTGTGGCGGCTCGCCCGCTGGCGCAACGGCGCGGTCGGCCGGCCCGACCTGCCGTTCCTGCACCCGTTCGAGGAGGAGCCGATCCCCGAGGAGATCATCGTCAAGGAGCCGTCCGCCGAGCTGCGGCCGGGCCAGCGCGACCGCGACAGCCTGCCCGAGTACACGATCCTCGACCCGCTGATCGTCGACTACGTCGAGCGCGACATGGGCCGCGACGCCCTGGTCGCGGCGGGCCACGACCCGGCGCTGGTGGAGCGCGTGATCCGGCTGGTGGACCTCGCGGAGTACAAGCGCCGCCAGTACCCGCCCGGCCCCAAGATCACCCCGAAGAACTTCGGCCGCGACCGCCGCGTGCCCATCACCAACCGCTGGCGAGAGCCCGGCACCCGCTGACCCCAGCGGAACGGCACGGGCGGGCGCGCGGGCGGCCCGAACGCACGGGCAGCGCGGACGCACGGGCAGCGCGGACGGCCCGGACGCGCGGACGGCCCGGACGCGCGGGCAGCGCGGACGCACGGGCAGCCCGGACGCGCGGACGGCGCGGGCGGCGCGGGCGCACGGGCAGCGCGGACGCACGAACGGCGCGGACGTGCGGTGGGCGCGGACGGCGTGAACGGCGCGCCCGGTCGGGGGCGCGCCGGCGGGTCACTCTCGGTGGTGGCTCTCGCCCGGCCAGCTCGACGCGGGCTCCGACGGGTCGGGGTCGATGCCGGGGACGGTCTGCTCGCACCACACGACCTTGCCGGCCGCCGTGCGGCGCGTGCCCCAGCGGTGGGCGAGCTGGCTGACGACCAGCAGGCCCCGGCCGTTCTCGTCGTCGTCGGCGGCGTGCCGCAGCCGGGGCAGCGCGGCCGAGCGGTCGAGCACCTCGCACACGAGCGTCCGCTCGAACAGCAGCCGCAGCTCGATCGGGTCGTTCGGCGCGTACCGCAGCGCGTTGGTGATCAGCTCGGACGCCAGCAGCTCGGTGGTGTAGGTCAGGTCGCCGAGGCCCCACTCGTCCAGCCGGGACCGGACGAGGCCGCGGGCGCGGCGGACGGCCGCCGGGTCGGACGGCAACGTCCAGGACGCGCGGCGGTCCTCGGGGAGGCGGTTCAGCCGGGCGATCAGCACGGCGATGTCGTCGCGGTGGTGGTCGGCGTAGACGCCGGCGAGGGTGGCCTTGGCGAGGTCCTCCATCGGGCGCTCGGTGCTGCCGGGGCCGAAGATGTTCTGGAGGCGGGCGAGGCCGTCGTCGATGTCGCGGCCCCGGTTCTCGACCAGGCCGTCGGTGTAGATGACGAAGACGCTGCCGTCCTCGACGGTGAACTCGCGGCTCTCGATCGCCGCGCCGCCCGAGACGCCGAGCGGCGGGGCGGGCGGGATCGTCAGGTAGTCGTTGGCGCCGTCCGGGGAGACCAGCAGCGGCGGCAGGTGCCCCGCGGACGCGACCTCGATCGTGCCCGTGGTCGCGTCGTACACCGCGTAGACGCAGGTGGCGAAGTGCGGCTCCTGCTCGCCGAGCTCGATCATCAGCTCGTGCATCACGTGCAGCGCGTCGGCGGGCGGCAGCTCCAGGTTGGCGAGCGTGTGCAGCGCGGTGCGCAGCCGCCCCATCGTGACGGCCGCGCGGACGCCGTGCCCGGCGACGTCGCCGACGATCAGGGCGACGCGGGCGCCGGGCAGCGCGATCGACTCGTACCAGTCGCCGCCGACCTCGACCAGCTTGCTGCCGGGCAGGTAGCGGTGCCGCACCTCCACCGAGGACGGCGCGGACAGCCGGTTGGGCAGCAGGCTGCGCTGTAGTGTCAGCGCCGTGGCGCGTTCCCGGCTGAACAAACGCGCGTTGTCGATGACGATCGCCGCACGCGACGCGAACTCCATGCCGATCTCGACGTCGTAGGCGTCGAACTTGCGGAACCCCGGCACGCGCGTGCAGGCGATGAAGCCGAGCAGCGTGTCCTTGGCGATGAGCGGCAGCAGCACCATCGACACGCCGGTGAGCAGGTCGCTCACCGGGTGCCGCCGCCACCGCCTGGCGATGTCGCTCGCCGCGCCGACGTCGACGTGCGGCAGGTGGACGGGGCGGGCCGTGTCGAGCACCTCGCGGTAGGGGGTGCCCTCGGGGTAGATCAGCACCTCCCCCACCGGGAACGTCGCGGTCCACATCGGGTTGCGGTCGTCGGAGGTGACCGCGATGCGGCGCAGCACCGCCGAGCCGGACTCGGCGTGCACCTCGTCGGCGGCGACCAGGCTCTCCAGCACCAGCACCGACGCGGTCGTGCAGTAGTGCGGGACGATCACGTCGACGAGGCCGCGCGCGCTCTGGTCGAGGTCGAGGGACGCGCCGAACCGGGTCAGCGGGTCGTCCATCAGCGCCCGGCGCATCAGCCCCGGGTCCTGGTAGCGCTCGCTCGGGGCAGCGCGACCCGCACGTACAGCAGCCCGCCCGGCTCGTCGTCGCCGAGCATGGGCTGCGCGGTCACCACCGCGTCGGTCCCGGCCTCGCCGCCCTGGCCCGCCCCGCCGGGCGCGGGGCCGCCGCGCAGGACGGTCAGCACCGCCGTGCGCTCCTGGCCGGCGGCGATCGCCTCCAGCAGCCCCTCCAGCTCGGCCTTGCTCTCCTCGCCCACCAGGTCCGCGGCCGCGAGGCCGATCAGCTCCCCCGGCTCGCGGCCGAGCACGGCCGCCGCGTTGGGGCCGCAGCGGACGATGCGGCGCGCACCGTCGATGCCGAGGACCAGGGTGCGGGACGCCGAATCGGCGGCGGGCGCATCGCCTCGCGGCGCCATCACGGATCTCACCTGACGCGCTCCAGACAGCCGGTCGTCCTACCACTCCCGTGCGCCAGTATGGTGCATGACGCCGGATCGGGGGAGAAGATCACGACTACCGCGCCGAAAACGGCGGCCCGGCACCTGATCGTTATCCCGCCGAGACGCCCCTCAGCAGGGTGTCCACCACCGCTTCGGGGTATCCGGCGGGCAGCCGGTTGCGCGGCGTCTTCACCGAGAACGGGCCGACGAGCATCGCCACGGCGACCTCGAACTCCAGGTCGGCGCGCAGCTCGCCGCTCTCGACCCCGCGCCGCAGCACCCCGCGGATGATCTCCCGGCGCGGCTCGATGACGTCCTGCTGGTAGCGCGCGTACAGGCCCGGGTACTTCTCCGCGCTGCCGACGACGTTCCAGAAGCACCTGCCGTACTTGGCGCGCCGGTCCGCGGCGAGGGCGGACGCGAGGGCCACCAGGTCCGCGCGGACCGACTCCCCCGCGGGCTCGGGCAGCGGCGGCTTGGCCTCGGCGAGGGCGCCGACGATCAGCGCCTCCTTGTTGGGCCAGCGCCGGTAGATCGTGGTCTTGCCGACGCCCGCGCGGGCGGCGACCGCCTCGATCGACACGCCGTCCACGCCCGACTCCGCGCCGAGCAGGTCCAGGGTGGCCTCGATGATGGCCTTCTCGGCGCGCTCGCTGCGGGGGCGGCCGGGGGCCCGGCCCGTCCCGGCGGCCCGGCCGGCCCCGCGGTCGGCGGGGCGGCCGGGCGCCGTCGCGGGCGCGGTGTCGCGGTCTGTCGTCTCGGTCATCGCAGGTCACGCTCTCATACCCGGGCGTCCTCCGGCTCGCGTTCGGGCTCGGGGAGAGCCGCGGGGGGCGCGGACGCGTCCCGTCCCGGCATCCACTTCAGCACGACCATCGCGCCGAGGAACGCGATGACGGCGGCGGCGATCGCGGCGGTGTGCATGGCGTGGACGAACGCGGCGTTCGCCGGGTCGATCAGGGCCTGGCCCGCCGGCCCCATCCGTCCGGCGACGGCGTGCGTGCTCTCGATCGACTGGCCCGCCGCCTCGCGCGCGCCGGCCGGGAGCGCGGCCAGGTCGCCGCGCAGGTCGTCGCGGTACACCTGGGCGACGACCGAGCCGAGGACGGCGACGCCCATGGCGACCGCGACCTGCCGGGCGACGTTGTTGACGGCCGATCCGGCGCCGGCCTTCTCGCGCGGCAGCGCCGACATGACCGACTCGGTCGCGGGCGGCATCACGTTGGCCATGCCGGTGCCCTGGACGAAGAAGACCAGGCCGAGCACCCAGAGCGGGGTGTCGGTGCCGACGAACTGGTAGCCGACGAGCGCGGCGGTGACCAGCAGGAGGCCGACGGTGCAGACGGCCTTGGCGCCGAACCGGCGGACCATGGCCGCGCTGCGCGGCGAGAAGACGAGCTGCGCCGCCGCGAACGGCAGCACCATCGCGCCGGACTGGAGCGGGGACAGGCCGCGCACCGACTGCATGTAGAAGTTGGAGAAGAAGAACACCCCGGCCGCGGCGAAGAAGCACAGCGCGATCGACGCGACGGCGGCCGACATCCGCGGGTCGCGGAACAGCCGCACGTCGAACGCGGGCTGGTCGGCGCGGGCCTCGTGCCAGACGAACAGCGCGAGCACCGCGAGGCCGGCCACGATCGGGCCGAGCACGCCGAACTCCAGCCAGGCGCCCTTCTCGCCGCCCTGGATGATGCCGTACGAGAGCACGATCAGGCCGACGATCGACAGCAGGACGCCCACGGGGTCGAGCCGCCCCGGGCTCGGGTTGCGCGACTCCGGCACGAGGAAGACCATCGCGACGACGCCGGCGGCGATCACCGGGACGTTGATCAGGAAGACCGAGCCCCACCAGAAGTGGGCGAGCAGCAGGCCGCCGGTGACCGGCCCGATCGCGACGGCGAGGCCGACCGCGCCGGCCCAGATGCCGATGGCGCGGGCGCGCTCGGCGGGCTCGAAGACGTTGGTGATGATCGACAGTGTCTGCGGCATGACCGCGGCGCCGCCGAGGCCCATCAGGGCGCGGGCCCAGATGAGCTGGTCGGGGGTCTGGGCGTACGCCGACAGCAGCGAGGCGACGGCGAAGACCGCCATGCCGCCGATGAGCACCCGCTTGCGGCCGATCCGGTCGCCGATCACGCCGAAGGTGAACAGCAGGCCGGCGAAGACCAGCGTGTAGGAGTTGATCGACCATTCGAGCTGGCTCTGCGTCGCGCCGAGGCCCTCGTCGGGGTCGGCGATCGTCTTGAGCGCCACGTTCAGGATGGTGTTGTCGAGCACGACGACGAGCAGGCCGACGGTCAGCACGCCGAGGATGGGCCAGCGCCGCCGGTGGATGGTCTGCGGATCCAAGTCGCTCCCAAATTCGATACGAGTACGTTTCGTAATACGGCGTCGAGCGTACGCCTCCCCTCTACGATACGCAACCGTATCGTTTTGTATTCCCGGGGACGCCTCGGACGCCCGGATGTGACGGAGATCAGGAATCGGGAGGGGTACCCGAATCGTTCACCAAGTGGCACGATCGGTTCCGTCCGGATACGCCACCGTGGCGATTCGAGACCGGAGGTACTCCATGTCTTCTTCAGCAGCGCCCGCGCAGCCGACCGCCCTCTACGGCGGCCAGCAGGGGCGAAGGGTCACCGTACGCGACATCGCCGCCGCCAAGGAGCGGCGCGAGAAGTGGCCGATGCTCACCGCGTACGACGCGCTCACCGCGCGGATCTTCGACGAGGCCGGCATCCCCGTGCTGCTCGTCGGCGACTCCGCCGCGATGGTCGTCTACGGCTACGACTCGACCATCCCCGTCACCGTGGACGACCTGATCCCGCTCGCCGCCGCCGTCGTGCGCGGCTCCAAGCGGGCGATGGTGGTCGCCGACCTGCCGTTCGGCTCGTACCAGACCGGCGTCCCCGAGGCGCTCGCGAACGCGACCCGGTTCATGAAGGAGACCGGCGCGCACGCGATCAAGCTGGAGGGCGGCCGGCGGATCCTCCCGCAGGTCGAGGCCATGGTCGCCGCGGGCATCCCGGTGATGGCCCACCTCGGCCTCACCCCGCAGTCGGTGAACGTCTTCGGCGGCTACCGGGTGCAGGGCCGCGGCGAGTCCGGCGAGGAGCTGCTCACCGACGCCAAGTCGCTGGAGGCCGCGGGCGCGTTCTCGGTCGTCCTCGAATGCGTGCCCGAGGACCTGGCCGCCCGCGTCACCTCGTCGCTGTCGATCCCGACGATCGGCATCGGCGGCGGCAACCAGACCGACGCGCAGGTCCTGGTGTGGCAGGACATGGCCGGGCTGACCCCGCACACCGCCAAGTTCGTCAAGAAGTACGCCGACCTCGGCGCCGCGCTCGGCGACGCCGCCCGCACGTACGCCGACGAGGTCGTCAACGGCGTCTACCCGGCGCCCGAGCACTCCTACCGCTGATCCCCGGGCCCCGGACCCCGGCGCGCGGGCCCGCCCGCCCCTCGCGGCGCGGTCAGGCCGTCGCGTCGGGGTTCGCGCGTGCGGCCTCGGGCGTGTGCGAGCCGTCCCCCTGCCCGGAGCCTCCGGCGCGTCCGCCGCCCGCGCTCCCCGCGCCGTTGCGGGGCGGCGGGACGGACGCCCTCGGGGGGTCCGCCGAGATCTCCTCGCGGAGGGTGTCGACGGCCGCGCTCAGCACGTCCGGCCCGGCGACGTTCATCAGCAGCAGGCCGAGGTTGAGCGCCATCTGCCCGTCGGTCATCTCGCTGCCCGCGAGGGCGTCCACCGCCGTGCGCAGGTCGGCCTGGTCCTCGGCGGAGACGTTCTGGAGCAGGCCGAGGCAGTAGGTGGGCAGCGCCAGCCGCGACCGGGCGAACGACACGCCCCGCATGATCTCGCCCGCCTCCTGCGCGCGGGTCTTGGCCTGCATCCGGTCCACGCCGCGGTCGGCGGCGGCGAGCAGCGAGGTCAGCAGCGTGCTCGGCCCGACCGCCACATCCTCGTCGCCCACCCGCACCGTGAACACCGCGCTGCGGAACACCATCATCGAGCCGAGGCTCGCGACGAGCACCTGCGTGGCGGACGCGACGTCCGGCGACCGCACGCCGAACCTCCAGTCGAAGGTGTGCAGCAGCAGCAGCGACCCCGCGCCGGCCGCCCCGTTGATCAGCACGTACGCCCAGGTGCTCGGGACGCGCAGCAGCGTGGCCGGGCGGTCCCGGTAGCGGCTGATCAGCTCGGCGACCCCGACCAGGCAGCTCAGCGAGACCGCGACGAGGTAACCGGTCATGCAGCGGGCCCGCCGGCGCTCCCCGCGCCGCGCGCGCCGCCCGCTCCCGGCCCCGGGCCGCCCGTGCCCGCCGCCGGGCCGTCCGTGCCGGGTGCGGGGTCGCCGGTGAGCCGGACGACCTCGTCGATCTCGTGCTCGACCGCGACCAGGCCCTGGTCGCGGAGCCGTTCGACGGCGTCGGCGACCTCCAGCAGCCCGAGCCGGGTGGCGTGGTGGATCTGCTCCAGCGTGAGCGGGCCCCGGGCCGCGCGGAGCCGTTCGAGGACGCGGCCGCGCGCGTCGGCGGCGCCCACGTCGTCGCCGTGGCCCTGCCCGGTGCGGGCCGGCTCCGCCGGTGGGGGGACGGAGCGGGGGGCGGTCACGCCTGCGCCGCGTCCCTGAGTGGTGAGGAACGTGCTCCACGGGTCCGCCGACCGGATCTGCCTCATCTTCACCTGCCCTGTCGCGTTCCGATCATATGGCGCGCCGGGGCGGGAACGGCGCGATGACCGGAAAAGTCCCATCCCCCAACATGCGCACTTGGACGCGCGCCGTCCAGGCTCCGCTCCGGCCGGTCCCGGAAGAATCGCCCCGCGGCCACCCGTCCGCGCGGGCGCCCGGTGGAACCCGGTGCCGTACGGCTACCGCTCCTCGCCGTCCGCGGCGTGCTCGCCCGCGCGCGGGGACGAGCGCGCCACGATGAGCCGGTCGCCGTCCCGCAGCAGGGAGCAGGCCGCGTGGTCGTACGGCAGCGTGCGGCCGTCGCGGACGATCGCGAGCGCGGGCTCGGGCACCGCCGAGATCGGGCCGCCGGTCTCCTCCGGGCGCACGTCGCGCTCGACCAGGTCGAGCCCGCTGCCCTGGTCGAGCAGGTCCTCGATGACCTCGCTGACGTGCGGCTGGCCGGTCGACACCCCGAGCAGCCGCCCGGCCGCCTCGGACGAGGTGACCACGTGGTCGGCGCCGCTCTGCCGCAGCAGCGGGACGTTCTCCGACTCGCGCACGGCCGCCTGGATGCCGGCCCGGGGGTTGAGCTGCCGGGCGGTCAGGGTGATCAGCACGGCGGTGTCGTCGCGGGCGCTGGCGACGACGATCTCGCGGGCGCGCTGCACCGCCGCCTGCTTCAGCACCGCGCTGCGGGTGGCGTCGCCGACGATGCCGACGAAGCCCGCCTCGGCGGCCTCGCCGACC
Source organism: Actinomadura sp. J1-007 (assembly GCF_009793335.1). Lineage (GTDB taxonomy): Bacteria > Actinomycetota > Actinomycetes > Streptosporangiales > Streptosporangiaceae > Spirillospora > Spirillospora yumaensis. The sequence goes on from NZ_WING01000001.1 coordinate 475,027, forward strand.
ACGCGGGGGTCGGGGTCCACCACGACGATCGACTCGCGGTCGACGCCGCTGCCGAGCAGGGTCTTGATGGCGCTGCGGCCCTTGGTGCCGTAGCCGGCCACCACGATGTGGTCGCGCACGCGGGCCCTCCAACGGGTCTTGCGCCAGTCCTCGCGGGTGCGCTCGGCGAGCACCTCCAGGGTGGTGCCGACGAGGACGATCAGGAACAGCACCCGGACCGGCGTCACGAAGACGGTGTTGACCAGCCGCGCCGTCTCGCTGACCGGCGTGATGTCGCCGTAGCCGGTCGTGGAGACGCTCACGGTGGCGTAGTAGAAGCAGTCGAGCAGCGAGAGCGTGCCGCCGGCGGTGTCGCGGTAGCCGCGGCGCCCGAGGTAGACGACGGCGACGACCGCGAACAGCAGCAGCAGGGCGATGCCGACGCGCTTCAGCACCGCGCGGAGCGGGCCGACGCGGGCCTTGGGCAGCAGGACCCTGGGCCGTCCCCCCGAGGGGCCCTCCTCGATCACCCCGCCACGATAGTGAATCCCCGGCGCGCCCGCGCCCGCGCGCTGGGCCCGCGGTCGCCGCGGCGCCCGATCAGACGTCGGTGATGCGCAGCCCGGCGTGGGCCTTGTAGCGGCGGTTGATGGAGATCAGGTTGGCGGTGAACGCCTCGATCTGATGGGCGTTGTGCAGCTTGCCGCCGTAGATGCCGCGCATGCCGGGGATGCGTCCGGCGAGGGCCTGGACGAGGTCGGTCGCCTCCCGGTCGTCGCCGAGCACCAGCACGTCCAGCGCCATCTCGTCCACCTCGGGGTCGAGCAGCAGCTTGGCCGACACGTGGTGGAACGCGGCGACCACGCGGCTGTCCGGCAGGACGGCGGCGGCCTGCTGCGCGGCGCTGCCCTCCTCGACCGGCAGCGCGTACATGCCCTTGCCCTTCTCGAAGCCGAGCGGGTTCACGCAGTCGACCACGATCCTGCCGCTCAGCTCCGCGCGCAGCGACTCCAGCGTGGCCTTGTGGCCGTCCCACGGCACCGCGACGATCACCACGTCGGACTCCCCCGCCGCGACCGGGTTCTCCGCGCCCCGGACCGGCAGCCCCGCGCCGAGGTCGTCGGCGGCCTGCTGGGCGCGCTCGGCCTTGCGCGAGCCGATCGTCACCCGGTGCCCGGCGAGGGCGAACCGGCGGGCGAGGCCCTTGCCCTGGTCGCCGGTGCCGCCGAGGATGCCGATGCTCAGGCCGCTCGCGTCGGGCAGGTCGTACGGGGTCTTCTGCTGCTCAGTCATGTCCGCGAGTCTGCCAGGTGGCGTCCCGGCGGGACCGATCCGGCCTCCCGGGTGCCGGAAACCGCCTGCTCCCGGCGGGACGTGAGGCACCATGGTCCCGTGGACGCCGAACAGGTGACGATGCTGCGCGAGGTGCTCGCGGCCACGGGCTGGCTGGACCGCACCCAGGAGTTCGGACGGGCGCTGCGGGTCACGTCCCGCACGCCGGGCGGGCTGATGCTCGTGGGCACCCCGGGCGACGACCCGTGGCACCTGGCGGCGCATCTCGACGACGAGAGCAGGCTCGGCGGGCTGCCGGGCCTCGCACCCACGCTGGTGCGGTGGGCGCCGCCGCCGGACGCGCCGCCGCATCTCAAGGTCGGGCTCGAACGGCTGGAGGAGGCCCGGCGGGGCGAGACGCTGTTCGTGGTCGCCGAGGAGGAGGCGCCCGTCCCGCTGCTGGAACGGGTCGACGACGCGCGCCGCACGGGCGCGGTGATCCTCGCGCTGGAGGGCGGCGACGAGGAGCTGCGCGGCCTCGCGCACGAGGCGCTGACCGTGCCCGCGAGCGAGCCCCTCGTGTCGTTCGACGGGGCCCAGCACCTGGTCAGCGCGGCGGCGGGCGAGGACCCGGCCGCGCTCCGCGCCGAGCGCGGCAGGGGCCTGCGGGGACGGCTCGCCAGGCTCCTGGAGACGGTCAGCGGCCCCACGCTCGACTGAGCCCCCTCCGGACACCCGTCCGGAGGGCGCTCCCGGTCGTCCTCAGTCGTCCTCGTCGCGGTCCTGGCGCCGCCACGCCTCGTTGCGCTCGCGGGCGAGGGCCAGCGCGCCGGCCGCGTCGGACTCGGAGGCGTACGGGCCCATCCGGTCCTTGCCCGGGCAGCCGGGCCCGTGCTCGACCCGCATGTGCCTGAGGCAGAACCACCAGTCGCCGTCGGTCTCGTCACCGCTCATGGGGAATCCTCCGCTCTCGCCGCCGCCTCCGGATTCGTGCCCGGCCGCGGCTGACTACACTCCATCACTATGACGACCCAACTACTCCGGCCCGGTCACGTGTCTCCCATGCGCAAGGTTCCCGCGCACATCGCGCGGCCGGAGTACGTGGGAAAGAAGCGCCCGAAGACCGGCGAGCCCGACGTCAAGACCCCTGAGATCATCGAGAAGATGCGGGTGGCGGGCAGGATCGCCGCGCAGGCGCTCGAAGAGGTCGGCAAGCACATCCGGCCGGGGGTCACCACCGACGAGCTCGACGGGATCGGGCACGAGTTCATGCTCGACCACGGGGCCTACCCGTCCACGCTCGGCTACCGCGGGTTCCCGAAGTCGCTGTGCACCTCGATCAACGAGGTGATCTGCCACGGCATCCCCGACGACACGGTGCTGCGCGACGGCGACATCATCAACATCGACATCACCGCGTTCGTGGACGGCGTGCACGGCGACACCGACGCGACGTTCCTGTGCGGGGACGTCGACGAGGAGTCGCGGCTGCTGGTCGAGCGGACGCACGAGGCGATGATGCGCGGCATCAAGGCCGTCAAGCCGGGCCGGGCGCTCAACGTGATCGGCCGGGTCATCGAGTCGTACGCCAAGCGGTTCGGCTACGGGGTGGTGCGCGACTTCACCGGGCACGGGATCGGGACGACGTTCCACTCGGGCCTGGTCGTCCCGCACTTCGACGACCCGGCGGCGACCACGCTGATCGAGCCGGGCATGACGTTCACGATCGAGCCGATGCTGACGCTCGGGTCGTTCGACTACGACATGTGGGCCGACGGCTGGACGGTCGTGACGAAGGACCGCAGGCGGACGGCGCAGTTCGAGCACACGCTGCTGGTGACCGATGACGGCCACGAGATCCTGACCCTTCCATAACCCCCTCCCGGCCGCTCGCCCGGGTACAAAAAGGATCTAGAGTCCACATCACCCATACCGGCCGGGAGATCCTCTAGATGAACGCCCCAGCGCCGTACGAACCGCGGGTCCCCTCCGACAGCATGCCGCCCGGCCGGGCGGCGCTGAGCGTGACGTGGGCGGCGCTGCCGTTCCTCACCCTCGGCTACGCCACCCCCTTCACCTTCGCGGGGGCGGCGCTGTGGCGGCGCAGCGCGCACCTGCTGGTCTCCTCCGCCGTCTACATCGCGATCTTCGTGCTGCTGGTGACCCTGATGCCGGACGTCGGCAAGCAGGACGGCGCGCAGCGGCTCGTCGGGATCCTGATGTTCGTCCTCGCGGTCGTCGGCTGCGGGCACGCGTTCCTGATCCGGCGCCGGGTGTTCGACCCCGACGGGCTCTCCGGGCTCGGCAACGACGCCGTCGTGGAACGGGTCCGGCAGCAGCGGCTGCTGCGCGACAAGGCCCGCCGGCTCGCGTCCGACGACCCGGGCCTGGCCCGCGAGCTGCGGATCGGCCGTCCCGACCTGCCGCGCCAGTACAAGGACGGCGGTCTCGTGGACGTCAACCACGCCCCGGCCGAGGTGCTCACCCTGCTGCCCGGGATCACGCCCGAGCTGGCCGTGCGGATCGAGCGGGTGCGGGAGGAGACCGGCGGGTTCGTGTCCGCCGAGGAGCTGGCGGCGCTGGCGGGCCTGCCCCCGGCGCTGACCGGCGACATCGCCGACTACGCGGTGTTCGTCCGCTGACGCGCGCCGTCCCGGCGGCCCCCGAGGTTGGCCGCGCCGGCGCGGGTATGCACGGGATGTGGCCGAGAAGAGACAGGACCGCCTCGCCGAGTACCGGGGCAAGCGCGACGCGGGCAGGACGCCCGAGCCCGTGCCGGACGAGCGCGACCTCCCGCACGGCGACGACGACACGTTCGTGATCCAGGAGCACCACGCGTCCAGCCTGCACTGGGACCTGCGGCTGGAGCGCGACGGCGTGCTCGTGTCGTGGGCGCTGCCGAAGGGCGTCCCGTGGAGCCCGAAGACCAACCACCTGGCCGTGCACACCGAGGACCACCCGCTGGAGTACGCCGCGTTCGAGGGCGAGATCCCGGCGGACGAGTACGGCGGCGGCGAGGTCTACATCTGGGACCGGGGGACGTACGAGACGCGCAAGTGGACCGACCGCGAGGTGAAGGCCGTGTTCCACGGCTCCCGCGTCACCGGGCTGTACGCGCTGTTCAGGACGCGCGGCAAGAACTGGATGATCCACCGGATGGACCCGCCCGCCGACCCCGACGCCGAGCCTCTGCCGGAGCGGGTGCGGCCGATGCTGCCGCAGGAGCGGGCCCGGCTGCCGCGCGACGAGGAGCACTACGGGTTCGAGTTCGCGTGGGGCGGGCGGCGGCTGCTGGCGTACGTCGAGGGCGGCCGGACGCGCTTCACCGACGGCCGGGGCCGCGAGGCGCGGTCCCCGGCGGGGCTCGGCGGCCCGCTCGGCGAGTCGCTCGGCGCCCGCCGGGTCGTCCTGGACGGTGAGCTCGCCTCGGTGGAGGGCCAGGAGACGTACCTGGTGTTCGACCTGCTGCACCTGGACGGGCATCCGCTGCTGGACGTCCCGTACGAGGAGCGCCGCGAGCGGCTCGGCGACCTCGGCCTCGCCGGGCCGCGCTGGCAGACCGCGCCCTGGTACCCGGGCGAGGGGCGGGCCGTCCGCGACACCGCCAAGGAGCGGGGCCTGCGCGGCGTCGTCGCCAAGCGGCTCGACTCGCCGTACGAGCCGGGCGAGCGCTCCGGCGCCTGGCGGCTGCTCAAGCTCTGACCCCCCGCGTTCGTCCCGTTCCGGCGCGGCTCCGCGACGCGCCGGGGCGGAACCGCCGGGCCCGCGTGCGCATCAAACGGACGTATCGCCCACTTTCGGCGCGTCGCCGCTGAAAACGATCACTAGCGGGCTAGAGTCCGGCCGTGCGGGCGAAACGGGCGGATAGGCGGGGGAACGGCGCATGATGGGGAAGACGCACGCCCTCAGCGGGGCGCTCGCGTGGCTGGCCGCCGTTCCCGTGCTGAGCCGGGACGAGTGGCTCGGCGACCACGCGATCCACCTGTCGCCCGCGCAGCTCGCCGCCGGGGCGGTCGTGTGCGCGGGCGCGGCGCTGCTGCCCGACGTCGACCACCACAACGGCCGCATCGCCAACACCTTCGGCCCGATCACCCACACGTTCTGCAAGTGGGTCGGCAAGGCGTCGGGCGGGCACCGGCAGGCCACCCACTCGATCCTGTTCGCGGTCGCGATGGGCTGGGCGATGGACTGGCTCGCCACCAACCTCGTGTACGGCTGGTGGGCCGCGCTGTTCGTCATCGTCGGCTTCGGGCTGCGCGGGATCGGCCTGGACTTCGAGGGCAAGGAGCCGCAGTCCGCGCTGGCCGACTGCGCGGTCGCGGGCATCGCGGTGTGGGCCATGCACGACCTGGACATGACGTTCGTCGGGTTCGCCGTGACGCTCGGCTGCCTCGCGCACGTGGCGGGCGACTGCCTCACGCCGCGCGGGTGCCCGGTGCTGTGGCCGTTCCCCTGGCGGCTCGACGTCCCGGTGATCCCCCGTACGGACGGCAAGGTCGAGCGCTGGGTCGTCGCGCCGCTGCTGACCCTCGGCATCGCGGTGATGGCGATCCGCTCGGTGATCGGCGAGGTCACCACCCGCTGGCTCACCAAGGGCTGACCCCGCGCCGCGGCCGGTCAGGGGGCGCGGGGGGCGGCGGGGCGGAGGTCGGGGAAGTCCGAGCAGCCGAGGTCCTCCCACTCCCGGAGGTCCGCGCCGAGCAGGCCGGTGACCCAGACGCTGTTGTCCATGCCCGGCCGCGTGCGCGGGCCCGGCTTGAAGCTGACCAGGCCGGTGAGCCGTACCTTGGTGACGCCGGGGATCGTCTCGGCGGTGCACGCGACCTGCGCCTGCGCCCGGCGCGACCACAGCGGCTGCCGCTTCCTGAGCTCGGCCACGGCGTCCTTGGCGTCCAGCCGAACGTCCAGCCGCACGTCCACGTCCAGGACGCCGCCGGTCGGCCCGCCCTGGGTGGGGGACGAGCGGGCCGAGAGCCGCAGCGGCTCCGGGACCGCGGTGGTGAGGCCGCGGCGCCGCTCCCCGCTGGTGGGCGGGATGGCCAGTTGCGAGACCGCCGCGTACGGGTGGCCCGGCAGTCCCGGGCGCACCGTGGACGCGAGCCGTCCGTCCGGGCCGACGAGGAAGACCGTCATCGGACCGGCCTGCCCGGAGGCGGGCGGCCCGTCGCCCGCGGTCACGATGCCGGTCGGCTGGATGCCGCAGCCCGCCCCGGCCGCCCCCGCCGCGGCCCCCAGCAGGACCAGGCCGGCCGCGGCCGTCCACGCGTGCCGCAGGCCCCTCATGCCAGCAGGTCCCGGTAGCCGGCGCAGGGGACCCGCCGGTTGAGCGCGTCCTCCCAGGTCGCCAGCGTGACGGACGAGACGCCCGGGATCGCCTCGGCCGTGCAGGCGACCTGCGCCTTGGCCAGGCGCGTCCAGCGGGTGAGGTACGGCCCGCCGTACTCGGCGACGACGAGCTGCCCCGGCCGGTCCCCCGCCTGCGCGCTGAGGGGCCGCCGGATCTCGGTGGTCAGGCCGCGGCGCCGGTCCTGCGTGGTCGGCGGGACCGAGAGCTGCTCGATGGCCAGGTAGGGGTGCCCGGGACGGCCGGGCCGCGTGACCCGGTGCAGCCGCGCGCCCTGGACCAGGTACACGGTGACGTCGGCCGCGTACCCGGACGCGACCGGCCCGGCCCCGGCGCTCACGATCCCCGTCGGCTGGACGCCGCACGCGGCGGCGAGCACGACGGGCACCACCGCGGCCGCCACCGCGGCCAGCGGCCGCGCCGCCGCCGGCAGGAGCGACCGCGCCGCCGTCCGGAGGGGTGGTCGGGGCCTTGCGCTCACTCGGGTTCCTCCGGGCGGTTCCTTCGCTCCGGTTGGTTTTCGGGCGGGGGCTCGTTCTGCTCCAGGGGGAGCCACAAGGTGAACACCGCGCCGCCTTCCGCGGCGTTGGCGGCGTCCAGGGTGCCCGCGTGCAGGACGGCGTTCTCCCGCGCGATCGACAGGCCGAGGCCGCTGCCCTCGCTGCGGGACCGCGCCGCCTCCGCCTTGACGAACCGGTCGAACGCGACGGAGAGCAGGTCCTCGGGCAGTCCCGGACCGCGGTCGGTGACGGTCAGCGCGAAGCCGGGGACGCCCGCGCGCGTGGACGCGGAGAAGGCCGCCCGGACGGGCGGGCGGCCGTGCTTGAGGGCGTTGCCGACCAGGTTGGCGACCACCACGTCGAACCGGCGCGGGTCCAGGCGGGCGACCAGGTCGCCCGGACCGTCCACCTCCACCCGGTCGCTCCAGCCGCGGGCGCGCAGCGTCGCGGCGACCGCGTCCGCCACGACGACGTCGTCCAGGACGAGCGCGGCGGCGCCGGCGTCGAACCGGCTGATCTCGATGAGGTGCTCGACGAGCTGCCCGAGCCGCCGGGTCTCGGCCACGATCAGCCGCGCCGCCGTGCCGCCCTCGTCGGAGGCGGCGGTCTCCTCGGCCAGCACGTCGGTCACCGCGATCATCGAGGTCAGCGGCGTGCGCAGCTCGTGCGAGACGTCCGCGACGAACCGGCGGGACGCCGCCTCCATCGCGCGCAGCTCGGTGACGGTCCGCTCCAGCGCCTCGGCGGTGCCGTTGAACGTGCGGGCGAGGTCGGCCAGCTCGTCCCGGCCCCGCACGTCGAGCCGGATGGCGAGCTCGCCGTCGCCGAGGGCGCGCGCGGCGTCGCCGAGGCGGCGCACGGGGCGCAGCACGCCGCGCGTGGCGAGCAGCGCGAGCGCGAGCGCCGCGACCAGCGCCAGCAGGTCGGCGATGCCGATCGCCTTGGTGTAGGAGCTGAGGTCGGCGGCCTCCTTCGCGAGGCTCGCCGAGACGTACACGACCGGCGGGGAGGTGCGCCAGGGCTCGTCCTCGGTGGTGGTGTACTCCGACATCCGGGTGCCGACCAGCAGGTACGGCCTGCCGTCCCGGACGATGCGCTGGAACACCATCCCCTTCTGCGCCCGCTTGGCGAACGCCTTGCTGACCGGGACGTCCAGCGCCGTCCGGGCGGGGAGGTTGACGGTCCCGTCGAACGTCATCGGCACCGCCGCCGCCTTGCGCCCGCCGGCCGTGGCCAGGGTGCCGGCGAGCTCCAGCCCGAGGTCCTTGTTGACGTCCGGCGGGAGCTGCGGGGGACCTGCCGGGCGAGCGTCTGCCGCACCTCGGCGAGGACGGTGTCCTGCGCTCGCTGGAGCATCGCGTTGCGCAGCAGCACGTAGGAGATGCCGGACGCCAGCACCGACGCCAGCAGCGCGACCGCCGTGAACGCGGCGGCGAGCCGGGCCCGCAGCCCCGTGAACCACCGGCGCCGCGTCCCGTCCTCCGGGCCCCCGCGCGCCGCCCCGGCGAGGGCCACCGGCCGGGTCCGAGGCGCGGCGGAACGAGGCGCGGCGGAACGAGGCGCGGCGTCCGGAGCCGCTTCGGGCGTCCGCGCCGGGCCGCCGCGATCACGGCGCCACGAAGCGGTAGCCGAATCCCCGGATGGTCTCGATCAGCCGGGGCTCGGCCGGCTCGTCCTCGATCTTGGCGCGGACCCGCTGCACGCAGGCGTCCACCAGCCGCGAGTCGCCGGGGTAGGTGTGCTCCCACACCTCCGACAGCAGGTGCTGGCGGGTCAGCGCCTGCCCGGGGCGGCGGGTCAGCTCCAGCAGCAGGCGCAGCTCGGTCGGGGTGAGGCGGATGTCGCGGCCTCCCTTGGTCACCCGCAGCGCCGACCGGTCGATCATCAGGTCGCCGTACGCGGACCGGTCGGCGTGGGTCTGCTCGGCGCGGCGCAGCACCGCGCGGATCCGGGCGTCCAGCACGCGGGGCTCGACGGGCTTGACGACGTAGTCGTCCGCGCCCGCCTCCAGGCCGAGCACCACGTCCAGGTCGTCGCCGCGCGCGGTGAGCAGGATGACCGGCAGGTCGTCGTCGCGCCGGATGCGGCGGCAGACCTCGATGCCGTCGATGCCCGGCAGCATGACGTCCAGGATCGCGATCTCCGGGCGGCGGGCGCGCAGCGTGTCCAGGCCGTCCTCCCCGGTCGCCCGGGAGGTCACGCTGTGGCCCTGCCGGGTCAGCGCGAGCTCCAGGGCGGCCCTGGCGGACGGGTCGTCCTCGACGAACAGAATGCTGGCCACCCGAGCATTATCGGACATTCGGCCCAATGGTCCCGGCCGTGTCACAGGATCCGGACATTTCCCGAACGCGATCGGGACAGCCCGCCGTGACGGTTGAGGGCATGACGCTCGTGATCGATCCCCCTCGGCGCACGGCGGCCGTTCCCGTGCGGCGCCCCCGCCGCATGCTGCCCTGGCTGCTGGCGGCAGGCTGGTTCGCGCAGGTCTGCGTGCGGCTCTGGTTCGCCCGCGCCCGTACGGGCCCGGTCGCCAACCCCGACGAGACCGGCTACCTGGTCGCGGCGCGCTGGCTCGCCGGCGGGCACGGCGCGGACCTGTCGGACAACACGTTCTACCAGGCCGGCTACCCGCTGCTGCTGGCCCCGGCGTACTGGGCGAGCCACGATCCGGTGACCGTCTACACCATCGTCCTGGTGATCAACGCGCTGGCGGGGGCGTGCCTGTTCCCCCTCGGCTACCTGGCGGCGCGGCGCTTCGGCCTGTCCCGCCGCTCCGCGCTGCCGCTGGCGTGGGCCGCCGCCCTGCTTCCGGCGGTCACGGTGTTCGGCGCGTTCGCGCTGGCGGACGCCGTCCTGCCCGTCCTCGTGCTCGGCTGGCTGCTGCTGCTCGACCGCTTCGCCCGCGCGGGCCGGGCGCGCGACGCCGTCGCCGCGAGCGCCGTCGTCGGCTGCGCGGCGTGCGTCCACTCGCGCGGCAGCGTCCTGCTGGCGGTGCACGTCGGCGCGCTCGCCGTCCTCGCCGCGTACGCCTGGTTCCGCGCGCCGCGCGCGGGCGGCCGGGAGGACGGGCCGCAGGGCGGGGCGCCCCGGGGCGGGGCGCCGCGGGCGGCGTGGGCGCGGGCCTGCCTCGCGGGACTCGCCGCCGCCGTCGCGGTCTACCTGCTGGAGTCGTGGCTGAACGACACCCTGAAGGCCGCGCTGTACCCGGGCGGGACCCGCGACCTCGCGGGCAACCTGGAGCACCGGCTGACCACGCTCGACGGGCAGGCGTGGGCGCTGTCCGGCGCGGCCGGGCAGGTCTGGTACCTGGTCGTCTCCACCTGGGGGCTGGCGGGCGCCGGGCTCGTCGCGGTCGCCGCGGCGCTGCTGCGGCGCCGGACGCCCGCCGGGACGCGGGTCGCGGCGGGCGCGCTGCTCGCGGCCACGTGCGGGATCGCGTACGCCTCGTCGGCGGCGCTGCCCGACGAGCACCGGGTGGGCAACTTCGTGTACGGCCGCTACCTGGCCTGCCTCGCCCTGGTGTACGCCCTGGCGGGGCGGCGGTCCTGGTCAGGGCGGGGACGCGCCCGGCGGCACGGTGCGCCGCGGGGGCCGCGCTCGTGCTCGCCGGGACCGGGCTCTGGGTCACCGCGTACGCGGGCGAACGGCTGCGCACCCACTCCTACATCGCGTTCGACTTCCCGGAGACCTCGTTCCTGACGGGCGACCGCACGGCCCTGCATCTCGTCGCGGCGTCGTTCGCGGCGCTCGGGCTGCTGTGCGCGTTCCTCGGGGCGGGCCGGGCGGGCGGGCGCGCTCCGGTCGCCGTCGCGCTCCTGCTCGCCGGGGTCAACGTGGCCGCGGCGACGTTCGTGGCGGGGCCCTCGCCGAAGCGGGTCGAGCCCGTCCCGCCGCTGGCGCGCGCGGCGGTCTCCGGCGGGGTGGCCGTCGATCCGTCGCTGGACTGGCGGCTGCGGACGATGCTCATGTACCCGGTGTGGTGGACGCGGATCGGCCGCACCGACACCCGCGCCGGGCAGCCCGCCCCGGGCGTCTGCACGGTCGTCGTGGGCCTGCCCGAGGGCGCTCCCGTCGCCGCGTCCTGGCCCCGCCACCCCGCGGGCTGGCGTCCCGAGGAGCACCGCTCCTGGAACCTCCGCTGGGTCGCCTGGTACGCCCCGTCCTGCGGCTGACGCCCGCACGCCCGCACGCCGGCATGCCGGCATGCCCGCACGTCGGCCTCGCGCCCCGGCCGCGTTCGGCGACCGGGGCGGGGCCGGGGCTCGGCGCGGGAGGGGCGCGGCCGTTCAGAAGCGCGTGACCAGGGCGATCCGGTCGTGGTCGACGAGGAAGCCGTCCGAGACGAACGTCACCTCGCCGCCGTACTCCAGGACGGTCTCGATCACGTGGTCCACCACGTCGTCCACGACGTCGGCGCCTCTCAGCGCGCCCGGACGGCCCTCGACCGGCACGAACTCCTCGACCGTCCGCACCGCGGCGGCGTAGTAGCCGCGCTCCACGACCAGGTGCTCGCCGCGTCCCTCCTCGGCCAGCCCGAGCACCTCGCACAGGCCGCCCGCGTACCGCTGGAGCGAGCGGGCCGCCTCCAGTTCGGCGAGGACCGCGACCTCGCGCAGGTCCTCGTAGGCGTGCAGGACGGGCCTGGCCCGTTCCACCAGCGTGCTCGGCGCGGCGCCCTCGTGGCTGCCGTCGATCCGGCCCGCGACGGTCACGTGCGGCCCGGCCATCTCGTCGAAGTACGCCTGGTGCCGGGTGACGCCCGCGACGACCACGGGCCGCCGGTCCCGGGCGAGGACGCGGTCCAGGGCGGCGAGGGTGTCGCGCAGGCGCCTGCGGCGCGCCTCGTCGGCGGTCTGCCCGGCGCGCGGCGACAGCCTGCCGCCGTACCCCTCGTCCTCGGCCGCGCCGGGCCGCACCGGGAACCCGGCGGCGGTCACCTCGGCCAGCTCCTCGCCCTCGCCGTCCCACAGCCGGTCGCACTGGTCCGACAGCGACAGCAGCCAGTAGCGCCGGGCGCGGGTGTAGGCGGCGACCAGGTCGCGGGTCGCGAAGCCGGTGTCGACGATCACCCGTTCGTCCACGGGCTGGTCGATGGCGAACGCGTGGCGCTCCCCGCCGGGCGCCGCGAACAGGACCAGCCCGTCGGCGGCGTGCCGGGGGTCCAGCTCCCCGGCGGCGTCCTCCAGGCCGCGCACGATCTGCTCGGCGGCGTCGGGCGGCACCCGGGCGTCCGCGCTCAGCCGCCGCCGCACCTCCGCCAGGAGGTTGCGCAGCCGGATCGGGTCCTGCCGGTTCTCCGGCCCGCGGCGGTGCGTCGGCATGAGCACCGACACCGCCGGGAAGGCCCGCGGCTTGCGCAGTTCGGACAGGGTTACGGCGTCCATGATCCCCCGATCGTCGGCCTTCGTCCCTACTGCCTCATTCATAACGAACCGCAGGTAAACGAGGTGTAAGCGGGGATCGAGGATCGTTCCGGGTAAAGCCGGGACCCGATGCGGCCAAAGATGGCGGGCGCGCCGCGCGCCGTGCTGGCGCGGCGTTCCCGGACCGGGGAGAACCGCACCGGAGGTGGTCTCTGGTGGACATGAAGTGCGGCACGGCCGCGGGCGCGGGCGCCGTCGCCCTCGCCGGGGCGCTGCTGCTCGCCGGGTGCGGCGGGAGCGCCGAGGACGGCAGCGCGGCGAACGGGACCGGCAGGCGGGCCCCGGCGAGCCCCGCGCCGGGCTCGGGCTCGGGCTCCGGCTCGGGTTCCGGGTCCGGGTCCGGATCGGCGGCCCCGGTGCCGGACGCCGGTACCGCGGGCGAGGTCGAGCAGCAGTACGAGAAGGTCGTCAACGCGGTCCTGCCCTCGGTGGTCAAGATCGAGACCGACCGGGGCGAGGGCTCGGGGGTCGTCTACGACGGCGGGGGCGACATCGTCACCAACGCGCACGTGGTGGCGGGGGCCGACCGGATCGAGGTGACGTCCGCGAGCGGCGGGCAGCCGATGAAGGCCACCCTGGTCGGCGCGTTCGCGCCCGACGACCTCGCCGTAGTGCGGGTCGGCGGCGGGTCGCTGCGCCCGGCCGCGTTCGCCGACTCCGGCTCGGTGCGGGTCGGGCAGATGGTGCTGGCGATGGGCAACCCGCTCGGGCTGTCGGGCAGCGTCAGCAACGGCATCGTCTCGGCGCTCAACCGGACCGTGTCGACCAAGCGCGAGGGGGCGTTCCCGGGCGCGACGATCGGCAACGCCGTCCAGACCAGCGCGGCGATCAACCCGGGCAACAGCGGCGGCGCGCTCGTCACGATGAACGGGCAGGTCATCGGCGTCCCGACGGCCGCCGCCTCGGATCCGCAGATGGGCGGCGCGGCCGTCGGCATCGGGTTCGCGACGCCCAGCAACACCGTCAAGCGGATCGTCCCGCAGCTCGTCCGGGACGGGAAGGTGGCCCAGTCGGGCCGGGCCGCGCTCGGTGTGACGGTCCGTACGATCATCGACCCGCGGAGCGGCCGGGAGACGGCCGTCACAGTGACGGAGGTCGAGTCGGGCGGGGGCGCGGCCAAGGCGGGCGTGGCGACCGGCGACCTGATCCTCTCGGTGAACGGCACGCCGACGCCGAACCAGACCGAGCTCGCCGAGGTCCTCGCGGCCCTGCGGCCGGGCGACAAGGCCAAGGTCCAGCTCCAGTCGCGGAACGGCTCGAAGCGGACCGCCGACATCACCCTGGGCGAGCTCCCGGGCACCTGACCGCGCCGCCGGGGCCCGGAGCCGTCCCGCGGGCCCCGCTACCGTGCGGGCCCCGCTACCCGTGCGGGGTCCGGGCTCTCAGGCCGTCCATCATCACGGTGGTCAGCGGGTCGTCGGCGCGCGCGCCGGGGCGGCACACCACCACGCCGAGCAGGTCCACGACCTCGCTCGGCGTGACGTCCCGGCGCAGCGTGCCCTCCCGCTGCGCGTCCGCGACGAGCCCGGCGAGCAGCGCGCCGCACTCCCGCTGGAGCGCGCGGCGTTCGGGGCGCCCGGTGCCGCCGTCCTCGGCCAGCTTCTTGATCAGCGCGAACGGGCGGCCAGCGCAGTACTCGACCACCCGGCGCAGCACCTCCCAGCGCGGCGCGTCCCCGGCGGACCGCTCGCGGACGAACGCGTTCAGGCCGCGCAGCGCGTCGGCCCCGATCTCCTCGACCAGCTCGGCGCGGTCGGGAAAGTGCCGGTAGAGCGTGCCGACGCCGACCCCGGCCGCCCGCGCGATGTCCTCCATAGGGACGCAGGGCTCCCGCTCGGCGAACAGCTCCAGCGCCGCCGCGAGGATGCGCTCGCGGTTGCGCCGCGCGTCGGCTCGCACGCCTCCCGCCCCCCTTAACCGGAATCCTGAGTTCAGGTTACCCTAGGGCGAAAACGGAACCGGAATATCCGATTCATCCTGGAGGAACCATGCGCATCGGCCTGTTCACCATCGCGGGCGCCGCGCCCCTGGACGCGCTGACCGGCCTCGCGCGGGACGCCGCGGAGGCCGGGCTCGACAGCGCGTTCTTCGGCCAGACGACCGACTTCGACGCGATCACCGTCGCGGCGCTCGCCGCGCGGGAGGCCCCCGGGATGGAGGTCGGCACGGCGATCGTGCCGACCTACTCCCGCCACCCCCTCGCCATGGCCGCGCAGGCGATGACCGCCCAGGCCCTTGCCGGCGGCAGGTTCACGCTCGGCATCGGCCCGAGCCACCCCCAGATCATCGAGGAGCAGTACGGGCTGCCGTACGAGCGCCCGGTGCGGCACGTCCGCGAGTACCTGACCGCGCTGCGCCCGCTGCTGCGCGGCGAGGAGGTCGGGTTCCGCGGCGAGACGCTCAGCGCCTCGGGCCGGGTGGACGTCCCCGGGACGCCCCCGCCGTCGGTGATCATCTCAGCGCTCGGCCCGGTGATGCTGCGCCTCGCGGGCGAGCTCGCCGACGGCACGGTCACCACCTGGACGAACGCCGCCGCGATCGCCGACCACATCGTCCCGGCGATCACCAAGGCGGCCGCGGCGGCGGGCCGGCCCGCGCCGCGCGTCCTCGCGGGCGTCGTGGTCGCGCTGACGGACGACGCGGAGGGCACCCGCGCCGCCCTCGCCGAGCGGCTCGGCTTCGCCGGGTCGTTCCCCGGCTACCGCGCCCACCTCGAACGCCAGGGCCTGTCCGGCGTGCACGAGACGATCATCGCCGGGGACGAGCGGGAGATCGGCCGCCAGGTGGCCCGCTTCCGCGACGCGGGGACGACCGACCTGCTCGTCAGCCCCCTCGGCCGGGAGCGGGAGCTCATCGAGCTCCTCGCCTCCCTCCGCTGACCGCCGCCGGACCGCCGTCCTCCGCCGGCCCGCCGGCCGCTGACCGCCCGCCCGCCGCCCGCGCGCTACCGCAGGCGCTCGATCACCGGGCCCAGGGCGTCCATGAACGGCGCGTGCACCGTGATGTTGGTGAACCCGAACCGCTCGCGGCCCGCCAGGAGCTGCTCGGCGATCTGCTCCTCGGTGCCGAGCAGCAGGAACGGCGTGTCCAGGACCTGCTCCACGCTCATGTGCGGCAGGTGCTTGGCGGCGAGCTCCTGGGCCGCCGCCCGCCGGTCACCGGTCACCCGCACCTGCTGGACGAGCGCGCTCAGCTCGATGCCGCCGAACCGCTCCCCGGCCCTCTCCCGGACGAACGCCACGCGCTCCTCCGCCTGCTCCGCCGTGCCGAGCAGCAGCGTCCCCGGCGGCCTGCCCTCGGCCTGGTACGTCCCCGCGACGGCCACGATGTCGGCGCGCTCGGCGGCGACCCGCAGCACCCGGTCGCCCGTCCCGCCGACGAGCAGCGGCGGCCCCGACCCGCCGAACCCGGTCCGCTGCACCGGTTCGAGCCCGGCCAGGCCGTAGAACTCGTTGACGGCCGCCCGCTCCTCGTAGCCGGACGAGGCGAACAGCCGCCCGAGCTCCTCGATCGTGTCCTCCATCCGCGCGGCGCGCGCGCCGAACGGCTCCCACGGGATGCCCGCGGCGTCGAACTCCCACTTCATGTGGCCCGCGCCGAGCCCGACCTCCAGCCGTCCGCCGGTGAGCCGGTCCACCGAGGCGATCTCGCGGGCGAGCAGGTGCGGGTTCCAGAACGGCACGTTCAGCACGAGCGACCCGACGCGCAGCCGCTCGGTCGCCTCCGCCGCCGCGACCATCGTCGGGAACGGCGCGGGGGAGCCGAGGTGGTCGGGCACCATCGCCACGTCGTAGCCGTACCGCTCGCCGCGCCGGCACTGGTCGATGAAGTCCTGGCGGGACTTGATGTCGAAGAAGTTGAACCCGAAACGGAAACCTCTCATCGCCCGATCATGCCCCGCGCCGCCCGTCCGGAGCATCCCTCTACGCCCCTCGCGTAACCCTTGCGCCCCCCGCGAACGCCGTCTGAGGCCGAAGCCCCCGCGTTCTCGGCGGGCCCGGTCAGCCCGGGGTGATGAAGCCCGTCTCGTACGCCAGGATGACGGCCTGCGTGCGGTCGCGGGCCTGGAGCTTGCCGAGCAGGTTGCCGACGTGCGTCTTGACGGTCTGCGGGCTGACGTAGAGCTCGGCGGCGATCTCGGCGTTCGAGCGGCCCTTGGCCATCAGCCGCAGCACGTCCGCCTCCCGCTCGGTGAGCCGCCCGTGCCAGGGCGCGCCCGGCGCGGGCCCCGCCCCGCCCGAGGGGGCGTGCTCGGCGGCGAGGGCGCGGATGGCGGCGGGGAAGAGCAGGCTGTCGCCGTTCGCCACCATCCGGATCGCCTGGAGGATCTCCTCGGGACGGGTCCGCTTGAGCAGGAAGCCGTTCGCGCCCGCCTTGAGCGCGTCGTAGACGTACTCGTCGTTCTCGAACGTCGTCACCACGATGATCTTGGGCGGCTCGGGGCGGTCGCCAGGATCCGGCGGGTCGCCTGGATGCCGTCCAGCTTCGGCATCCGCACGTCCATGAGGATCACGTCCGGGCGCAGCCGCGCCACCTGCCCGGGGACCTCCGCGCCGTCGGCGGCCTCCCCCGCGACCTCCAGGTCCGGCTCCGCGCCGATGATCGCGGCGAGCCCGGCGCGGATCAGCCGCTCGTCGTCCACCAGCAGCACGCGGACCGTCATGACCCGGACCTCAGCGGCAGCGAGACCCGCACGCGCCAGCGGTCGCCGTCGGGGCCCGCGCTCATCCGGCCGCGCAGCACGGTGACGCGCTCGCGCATCCCGCGGAGCCCGCGCCCGCCGCCGTGGCCGCCGCCCTGCGCGGGCGCGCCCAGCGGGTTGCTCATCGCCATCTCCAGTCTGTCTCCGGTCACGCCGATGCGCAGCCGCACCGGCACCTTCCCCGCGTGCCGCAGGGCGTTGGTCAGGCCCTCCTGCACGATCCGGTACGCCTCGCGCGACACCGCCGCGGGCACGTGCGCCACCTCCGCGCCGACCTCGGCGTCGAGCCGCACCCCGGCGATCCTGGTCTGCTCCAGCAGCCGTTCGAGATCGTCGAGGGTCGGCTGCGGCGCGGTGCGGGACGGGTCCTCGCGCAGCAGGCCGAGCACGTGGTCCAGGTCCTCCAGGGCGGCGCGGGCCGACTCCTCGATCGCGCCGAGCGCCTCGCGCGCGAACTCCGGGTCGGTGCCGAGCACCCGGCCCGCCGCGCCCGCCTGGAGGGTCACCACGCTCAGCGCGTGCCCGACCGAGTCGTGCAGCTCCCGCGCGAGCCGGTTGCGCTCCGCGAGCCGTACCGCGCGGGCCTCCATCTCATGGAGCCGCTCGGCGGCGGACGGTCCGAGGAAGCGCGGCGCGAGCCGCGACAGCAGCGCGCCCGCGGCGACGATCACCGCGGCCAGCGCCGCCAGGGCCGCCAGCCCCGCGAACGGCGCGGGCCACTGGTGCCAGGCGCCGCTCCAGCCCCACGATTCCAGGAACCGGCCGTCCCACGACACCAGCGGCGCGATGATCAGCACCACCGCGAACGGCGGGACCGCGAGGCTGAGCCCGCTCACCACCACGCCGGTGAACAGGTGCGTCCCGAACCACGCCGCCGTGCGGAACCGGCTCTCCCACGACCGCGCCGACCCGGGCACGAGCGCCGCGCACGGCCCGCCCAGCAGCTCCTTCGCCATGGAGCTCTCCAGCAGCCGCACGGTCGGGACGAGCCCGGTGACGAACGTCCCGGCGGCGGGCAGCACCAGCAGCACGAGGAGGAACTTGGCGACCGTCCCGAGGAACGACAGCGCCGGCGTGATCGTGATCGCGAGGAACCAGTACGGCATCAGCAGCGCCCCGCCCACGACGAGGTAGGACCACCGTCGCCAGGTGGTCCCCGCGATCAGCGGACGGAGGATGCGGTGCACACGACGATCCTGGCAGAACGCGCAGCCCGTTCTCCTCCCCCGCGCGGCGGGCCGCCTCCCCCGCGAGGGGAAATCCGAGGTCAGGACTTGGGCGCCCGCTCGTCCCCCGCGGGCTCGTCCCGGTCGTCGGGCGCATCGGCCTCGCCGGCCTCGCCGGTCTCGCCGACGTCGCCGCCCTTGGGGGTTTTGCCGGGCTTGGCGGGCTTGGCGGTCTTGGCCGCCGCCTTTTCCGCCTTGCCCGCCTTCGCCGCCGCCTTGCCCGCCGCGTCGGCCGAACGGCGCGTCCGCTCGTCCTCGCGGGCCTTCTCGTCCTTCTCCGCGAGCTTCGCGAGGCGCGCGTTGTAGACCGCCAGCTCATCGTCCTCGGGGCGGCCGTCGCCGCGCGCCTCCGCGCGGTCGGCCTTGCGGTCCTCGCGGCGGGCCTGCCGCTGGTCGTCGAAGTACCACTGGAACGCCAGGACGATCAGCACGATGAACGTCGGGATCTCGCCGAACGCCCAGGCGATCGCGCCGCCGGTGTGCTGGTCCTTGAGCACCGAGGTGCCCCACGCCGGATCGACGGCCGCGTACCAGCCGCGGGCCAGGGGCTGCGACAGGTTCATCAGCGCGATGCCGAAGAACGCGTGGAACGGCATCGTGACGAACAGCAGCAGGAGCCGCCCCGGGTACGGCAGCCGCTTCGGCGCGGGGTCGACGCCGAGCAGCACCCAGAAGAACAGGCTCCCGGCCAGCAGGAAGTGCGCCGTCATCGCGATGTGCCCGAGGTGGTTGCGCATCGCGGACTCGAACAGCGGGGTGAAGTACAGCACGAACGTCCCCGCGACGAAGATGACCGTCGCGACGGCGGGGTGCGCGATGAGCGCGGTGAACCGGCTGTGCAGCGCGGCGGTCAGCCACTCGCGCGGGCCCCGGTCGCCCCGTACTCGGGCGGGCTTGAACGCGCGCAGCGCGAGGGTGACCGGCGCGCCGACGACCAGGAAGATCGGGGTGAGCATGTTCAGCACCATGTGCTGGACCATGTGCACGCTGAATAGGATCGGCGCGTACTTGGCGACGCCGGTCTCGGTCACGAGCACGATGGTGATCAGCCCGGTGAACCAGGCGGCGGTGCGGCCGAGCGGCCACGCGTCGCCGCGCCGCCGCAGCCGGACCACGCCCGCGAGGTAGACGCCGCCGAGCACGATCACCAGCACCGCGAAGAACAGGTCGAACTGCCAGAGCGACGCGAGCCGGCCCGGGTTCACCTGCGGGGGCATGTCGTAGCCGATGAGGGCCTTGACCGCGCTCTCCTCGGCCGTCGGCGCGGGCGGCGCGGTGCGGGCGAGCGCGACGGCCAGGCCCATCGCGGCGGCCATCACCGCGGCCTCGACCGCGGCGAGCCGGGCGAACGCCCAGGGCTTGCCGGCGGAGACCGCGGGCAGCGTCCGCTCCCGGTGCCACCAGCCGAACCAGCCGAGCGCCGCGAACGCGATGATCTTGCCGAGGGCGAGCCGCCCGTAGTCGGTGCTGAGCAGCTCGGCGGGGTCGGGCAGCCGCGCGATCACGTTCACCAGGCCGCTGGCGCCGACGACGACGTAGCACCACAGCGCCATCCGGCTGAACCGCCCGGCCATGACGTCCAGCCGGGCCCGGCCGCGCAGCGCGTGCGCCCCGACGACCGCGAGCCCGCCGACCCACGGCGCGATCGCGGCGACGTGCAGCGCGACGCCGGTGACGGCGACCGAGTGGTTGGCGGCGGACGCCGAGTGGCCGGTGAGCGGCGGCGGCAGCAGCGCGATCCCGGCGAGGGCGAGCAGCCCGAACGCGGCGGCGGGCGTCGTGGTCGTCCGGGCGAGCAGCGCCACCACGACGGTCAGCAGCACGACCAGCATCAGCGCGGTGCCCTGCGGGAGCTGCCCGACGTAGCTGCTCAGCTCGCTGCCGGTGATGATCTCGCCGACCGGCTCGCCGAGCACGTCGGCGACCGTGAAGACCAGGTTGGCCGCCGCGGCGGCGGCCCAGGCGGCGGCCAGCCAGGACGCGGCGCGCAGGTAGCCGGTCGCGTCGCCGGACAGCCGCACGTCGCCCCGGCGGCCCTCCAGGGGCAGCAGCGCGGCGGCGGCGAGGAGCGCGCCGACGGTGAGGGCCGCGCCGAGGTCCATCACGAGCCGCGAGACCGGCAGCCCCCAGCGGGTGACGGCGCCCGCGTCGCCCAGCCCGGGGATGACCTTCTCCGCGACCGAGCCCCCGAGGACGAGGCCCGCCACGAGGACGGCGACCGACGCCGCCGCCGCGACCGCCGCGGCGCGCAGGACGCGCAGGCTGCCGCTGTTCACCGGCCCGTGCCGCCGTCGTCCGCCGGGCCCTCGCCCTTGGCGGCGTCCGGGCCCTTGCCCGCCCCGGCGCCGGCCGCCGGGCGGGGCGGACCGCCGCCGGCCTTGCGCTTGGCGCGGGCCACGATGGCGACGCCGATGCCGACGCCGATCAGCAGCCCGACGCCGATCATGATCCAGGCGGACGCGCCGGACGAGCCGCCGTCCTCGTCGGCCTTCGCGGGGTGGGTGTGGGCGGCGGACACGTCGCGCTTCGGCTCGGCCGGTCCCACGGTGGTCTGCCCCGCGCCGCCCCCGGCCGCCGCGTCGCCGGTGCCCGCGGTGGCCGTGAAGCTCAGGTCGGACTTCTCGATGCGGTGCCCGTCCTCGCCGACGACGGCGTAGGCGACGCTGTACCGCCCGGCGGGCAGGGGCCCGTTCAGCCGCTGGGTGACCTTGACGCCGTCGCGCCGGGCCGCGCCGTCCTGGAACTCCTTGCCCTCAGCGTCCTTGACCAGCACCTTCGCGAATCCGATCGTGTCGCTGAAGACCAGCTCGACCTCGGTCACCGACGCCGCCGAGGCGTCCTTGCCGGGCGTGCTGCCCACCAGCCGGGTGTGCGCCAGCGCGGGCGTCGCGAGGGCGGTGCCGAACGCCGCGGTGAGCGCGGCGACGAGGCCGAGGCGGCGCAACCGCCGGCGGGGCGTGAGGGTCATCATCGGAAGGCCGGAATCTCTCGTTCTGGACGGGATGCCTTCCTAACCCTACTGAGCCCTCCCCGTGGTGGCGCCCGGGGCCGCCGGGAGCCCGCTCACGGGTTGCGCAGGACGACCGCGCGGCCGTTCGCCTCGAACTCGGCGCGGAGCGCGGCGGCCCGCCCGGCGTCCAGCGGCTCGTACGCCAGGTCCCGGCCGGGGCGCCACCAGACCGGGTCGCCGGCCTCCCACCGGTCGCGGCGCAGGGGCCGCTTGTCGACCTTCCCCGTCGCGGTCAGCGGCATCGCCGGGACGATCCGGACGAAGCGGGGCGCCCACTTGGTGCCGAGGTCGGGCTGGGCGGCCAGGAACGCGGCGAACGCCGCCGGGTCGAACCCGTCCGCCGCGCCGGGACCGCCGGGGCCGCCGGGCGCGTCGCGCAGTTCGAGCGCGGCCATGACCTGGTCGCCGGTGCGCGGGTCGGGCACCGGGTAGACGGCGCACATGACCACAACGGGCCACCTGGCGAGGATGCGCTCGACGGGCGCGGCGGCGAAGTTCTCGCTGTCGACGCGGAGCCGGTCGTTGCCGCGCCCGGCGAAGTAGAAGTAGCCCGCCTCGTCGCGGTAGCCGAGGTCGCCGCTCCAGTACCGGCCGTCCCTGACCCGTTCGGCGTCGGCCTCCGGGTTCCGGTAGTAGCCCTCGAACGCGGCGGCGGCGTCCAGCCCGACGATCTCGCCGATGGCGGCGCTCGGGCGGTGAGGGCCCCGTCGGCGTCGAAGCGGGCGCGCGGGCACTCCAGGCCGGTCTCGGGGTCGAGGATCGCGACCCGCGCGCCGTCCGGCGGCAGGCCGAGCGCGTCGGGCGGCGTGCCGGGCGTCTTGCGCAGCGAGATGGCGCCCTCGCTCGACCCGTACCCCTCGATGATCCGGCAGCCGAACCGCTCGGCGAACCGGGCCATGTCCTGCGCGGACGCCTCGGTCCCGAACGCGGCCTGAAGGGTGTTGTCCGCGTCGTCCGGCCGCTCGGGCGTGGCGAGGACGTACGCGAGGGCGCGCCCGACGTAGTTGAAGTAGGTCACCCCGTAGCGGCGGACGTCCGGCAGGAACCCCGAGGCGGAGAACCTGCGGCGCAGCGCGACCGCCGCCCCGGCGTGGACGGCCATCGCGAGGTTCGCCATGACCGCGTTGCCGTGGAACAGCGGCATCGCGGCATAGGTGACCGAGTCGCGGGTGATGCCCATGTCCCCGGCCCGTACGGCGATGGACGCCAGGCGGCCCTGGCTGCACGCGACGGCCTTGGGCGCGCCGGTCGAGCCGGAGGTGAACAGGAGCAGCAGCCGTTCGCCGGGCCCGGGGTCGCGGTGGACCGGCTCGGCCGCGCCGAGCAGGCGCCGGTACTCCGCCGAGCCGGCCACGTGGACGGGCGGCCCGTCCGGGACCGCCTCCAGCAGCGGGACGTGCTCGGCGTCGGTGACGATCACGTCGCAGTCGGTGTGCCGGACGTCGGCGGCCAGGGACGCGCCGCGCCGGGTCGGGTTGACGCCGACGACCGTCGCCCCGGCGAGCGCCGCCGCGCAGATCCAGTAGACGTACTCGGGCACGTTCTCCAGCAGCACCCCGACGTGGCGGGGCCGCCCCGGCGCCGGTGGCGGGCACATCGCCTCCAGCGCCCCGGCGCGCACGCGCGCCTCGGCGACGACCTCGGCCCAGGTGCGCGTCCCGTCCTCGGACAGCAGCCCGGGGCGCGCGTCACCGGCCCGTTCCAGCAGCATCTTCGCGAACGTTGCGGGGATCGCCACGCCTGCGAGCGTGCCACCCAAGCGTACGCTTGGTCAAGAGTCGTCCGGCGCGCTCGCCGGGTACGCCGGGGGCGGGCTAGCAGTCGCAGGCACAGCAGCCGCAGCATTCGCAGCACCCGCAGCCGCAGTCGCCGTCGCAGCAGTTGCAGCAGTCTCCGCAGCCGCCGTCGCAGTTGCAGCCGGAGTCGCAGGAGCGGCTGCACCAGCAGCGGTCGGAGCAGCCCTTGGCCTGGTGCTCGCTCCACTCGGGCTGGAAGACCCCGCAGGTGGCGCAGACGAGCGCGCCGGTGAAGCACGGGACCGGCCAGCCGGGACGCTTCCGCCCGCCGTGCCCGCCGCCTCCGCCGTGCCCGCCGCCCCAGCCGCCCCAGCCGGAGTCGCCCCCGCCGCCCACCGGCGGTTGCCCGCCCGGCCACTGCCCCTGCTGCTGACCGCCCTGCTGATAGGGCCCCTGCTGGTACGGGCCAGGGCCATACGGGCCTTGCTGGTAGGGCCCCTGCTGGTACGGGCCCGGACCGTACGGCGGCTGCGGCGCGGGGCCGCCGGGGTACGCGGCGAACACGCGGTCGACCGTCCGGCGCACCTCGCGGCCGAGCAGCGCGCGGACGAGGCGCGGGTTCTCGAACTCGGCGTCGGCGAGCGCGAGCCGCAGCCCGTGCAGGGCGTCGTCGCAGTACCGGCGCGCCTCGGCGGGCCCGGTCCCGGTGGCGGTCAGCGGGTTGTACGCGTCGTTCGCCAGGTCGTCCCGGACGTCCTCGACGGCGTCGGCCAGGTGGGCGAGGCGGCCGAAGAACCGGCCCGCCTCGGCGAGGGGCGCGGCGTTGCGCTCCCGGCCCGCGAGGACGGCCGTGTGCGCGAACACCGCCGCGACCGCCGTCTCCGTCGGCGCGGTCAGCTCCAGCAGGCCGAGGCCGCCCGCCGACTCCAGCGCGCTCTGCCGCCCGATGGCCTCGCGCAGCACGGACGGGTCGAACCCGACGGACGCGCCGGTGCGGCCTCCGGCGGCGTCCCAGCGGGACGCGACCCGTTCGGCGGCCGCGGCGACGAGCCGCCGCGCGTACGGGCCGTCGCCGTCGGCGATGTGGTCGCGGGTCTTGCCCGCGGCGAGCAGCAGCGAGGCCGCCGCCGCGAGCCGCGCGCCCTCGGCCCGCGCGGCGACGACCTCGGCGGTCCGCATCCCGCGCAGGGCGCACGGCCCGGCCTTGCGGCGCGGCGAGCGGTCGGGGCGCTGCGCCTCGACGAGGACCGACACCAGCAGCCCGTCGTAGTTGGTGACGAGCCGCGCGGCCTGGCCGTGCTCGCGGCGCAGCGTCAGGCACATCCCGCACAGGTGCGCCATCCAGTCCTTGAACAGCGGCCCGCACAGCACATGCCGGCACGGCCGGACGATTCCGAACATCTCCGCCCCACTCCCCGCCTCGTTCGCCACATCCCTGGCCCGGGGTTCCGGGCGATCATGACATCAAGGGTTGACGCGGCGGGGGCCGGAACGGTTCACCCGTCCGGGGAACGGTCCACCGGCGGGTACGGGCGGAGCGGCCGGAACGGGCCGGGCGCGCTCCGCCCGCGGGGTCAGACGCCGACGCAGGTGAGGGCGCGGCGGTAGGCGGTCAGGCGGGGCTCCTCGCCGGCGCCGCTGCCCGCGAGCACCTCGGCGAGGTCGAACCACGCCTGCGCGGCCTCGCGCGACGCCTCCATCTCCTCCAGGTGGGTGGCGGCCCGGGTCAGCGCCTCGACGGCGTGGTCGCCGCGGCCGAGCTTCGCCGACGCCTCCCGAGCACGGTGAGCGCCCCGGCGGTGGCGCGGCGCGGGGCGTCGCCGAGCAGGGCCAGCGCCTCCTCGGCGAGCCGTACGGCCTCGGCGGGACGGCCCAGCAGGTTCTCGGCGCGGGCCAGCTCGGTGAGGCAGCGGGCGACGTCGATCTCCCCGTCGGCGCTGGTGCTGATCTCGGCGCGGACGCGCGACAGCAGGTCGCGGGCGCGGGCGGGCTCGTCCGGGCGGGCGCGCAGCAGCAGGCCCGCGTAGCAGACGCGGAGCCGCGCGAGGCCGCGCGGGTCGCCGCCGGTCTCCTCACCGGCGAGCGCGAGGGCCCGCTCGGCGAGCGCGGCGCCGTCCTCGTAGCCGCCGCGCACCTCCGCGACGTAGGCGGCCTCCCAGTACGCGGCCATCCGGGCGCGGGCGGTGCCGATCCGCTCGGCGCGCTCGACGAGCTGCTCGGCGAGCTGCCCGGCGCGGACGAGGTCGCCGCGCTCGACGTAGGCGGCGAGCAGCGCGGCGCCGAGGTCGACGGCCGCGTCGGTCGAGTCGGCGCCGGTCGCGACCAGGTGCCGCAGGGCGCCCTCGGCGACGCGGACGCCGTCGCTGAGGTCGCCGAGCTCGCGCAGGCAGCGGCTGAGCGCGACGTGCACCTTGGCCCAGTGGTCGAGGTCGGCCTCGGCGGACGCGGACGCGGCGAGGTCGCGCAGCCCGGCGGCGGCCTCCTCCAGCTCCCCGGACGCCTCCAGCGCGAGCGCGTACCCCCAGCGGGCCTGGTGCAGCATGTCGGGCAGCGCGACCGCGTCGGCGTTGGCGAGCACCTCGGCGTAGCGGGCGCGGGCCTCGGCGGACGCGCCGTTGCGCAGCGCGATCTCGGCGTAGTCGAGCGTGACGCGCAGCTCGTCCACCACGTCCTCGCTGACGCCGCTGACCAGGTACGTGGCCGAGCAGTTCAGCTTGGCGGCGAGCAGGTCCACCACGCTCGGCGCCGGGACCCGCTTGTCGCTCTCGATCAGTGAGATGTAGCTGTCGGAAAGCTCGGGGAAGGCGAGCTGGGCCTGGCTGACGCCCTGCCTGATGCGCAGGGCCCTGATCCGCTGCCCCAGTGTCTCCCGATCCATCGTGTGACCACCCGCCTACGAGGTTCTCGCCGGGCGCGTGGCGCGCAGGGCGAGGAAGAAGTCGACTCGATCTTCCAGTGTGCCGAGGTCCCGGCCGGTGAGGTCCTCGATTCGGCGGATTCGGTACCGAAGCGTGTTCACGTGGACGTGCAGCCGGGTCGCCGTACGGCTCCAGGACCCCGAGCAGGACAGGAAGACCTCCAGTGTGTGCAGGAGCTCGGCGCGCCGCTCGCTGTCGTACTCCTCCAGCGGGCCGAGCATCCGGTCGCGGAACGAGCACCGCGTCCGCTCGGGCACCGAGGCCAGCAGCAGCGCGTACGAGTCGACGCGGGGGTCGGCGCCCGTGTCCGTGCCCATCGCGCGCCCGTGACCCCCTCCTCGCCGCCCGCGCCCGCCCAGTGTCCCATTCGCACCAGGGCAGGCTATAGCGGAGCGTTCCCACCAGGGAGCACAGGACCGGCAATCGTCACATGCTCGGAACCCGGCGGCCCGCGCCCGGACGGCCGGGCGCCCGTCCTGACAGGACCGCGCGCCGTTCCTGACGGGCCGGGTGGCGCGCGGCCCGGCCCCGGCTGGTGTACTTGCGCGATGACCGTCTCCACGCACGTTCTCGACACGCATCGCGGGCGCCCGGCGGCCTCCGTCCCGGTACGGCTGGACCGCTACGCGGAGGACACCTGGCGGCCCGTCCTGGAGGGCCGGACCGACGGCCGGGGCCGCTGGACGGCGCTCGGCGGGGGCGGCTCCGAGCCCGGGACGTACCGGCTGCGGTTCGGGACGGGCCCGTACTTCGCCGAGCTCGGGACCGACACCTACTACCCCGAGGTCGTGGTCGTGTTCACCGTGGCGGAGGGCAGCGGGCACCACCACGTCCCGCTGCTGCTCAGCCCGTACGGCTACTCCACCTACCGCGGCGACTGACGCGCCCGCCGGGCGGCGGGTGCCGGTTCGACGGCGGCGGGGCGCGGGCAGTTACCCTGTGCTCGCCTTTCACGTGATCACCACCCGCCTCGCGCGGACGAATCCGGAGCGCGCCGCCATGTCGCACGTCAGTACCGCCGGGGCCGAGGACACCCCGCCGCCCCCGGCGCCGGGGGCCCGCTGGACCGGTTCTTCGAGCTGTCGGCCCGGGGCACCACCGTGGCGCGCGAGCTGCGCGGGGGCGTCACCACGTTCTTCGCGATGGCCTACATCATCCTGCTGAACCCGATCATCCTCGGCGGGGCCAAGGACGTCACCGGCGCGCAGCTGTCGATCCCGCAGCTCACCACCATGACCGCGCTGTCGGCGGCGGTCACCACGGTCATCATGGGCCTGGTCGGGAACGCGCCGCTCGCGCTCGCGGCGGGGCTCGGCATCAACGCGGTCGTGGCGTTCCAGGCGGCCCCGGAGATGACCTGGCCGCAGGCGATGGGGCTGGTGGTGATCGAGGGCGCGATCATCGTGCTGCTCGCGCTGACCGGCGTCCGGGAGCGGATCATGAACGCGATCCCGCTCGCGCTCAAGCACGCGATCGCGGTCGGCATCGGCGCGTTCATCGCCCTGGTCGGGCTGGTGGACTCGGGGTTCGTGACCTCGAACGCGGCCAGTCCCCCGCTCGCCCTCGGCACCGGCGGGCACCTGGAGACCTGGCCGACGGTGGTGTTCGCGTTCGCGCTGCTGCTGATGATCGTGCTGTACGTGCGCAAGGTCCAGGGCGCGATCCTGATCGGGATCGTCGCGGCGACCGTGCTCGCGGTGGTGATCCAGGCGAACGCGTCCGTCAAGGACGGCGGCTGGGGCGTGGTGACGCCCGACATGCCCGACAAGCTGTTCGCCAGCCCCGACTTCGGGCTGCTCGGCGAGGTGGACCTGTTCGGCGGGTTCGGCCGCGCGGGCGTGGTGACGGCGCTGGTGGTGCTGTTCACCCTGGTGCTGTCGGGGTTCTTCGACGCGATGGGCACGATCCTCGGCGTGAGCGACGAGGCGGGCCTGGTGGACGAGCGCGGGCAGGTGCCCCGGCTCGGCCGCGTGCTGTCGGTGGACGGCGTGTCGGCCGCGCTCGGCGGCGTCACCAGCTCGTCGGCCAACACGGTGTTCGTGGAGTCGGCGGCCGGGGTCGGCGAGGGGGCCCGCACGGGCCTGGCCAACCTGGCGACCGGGGCGCTGTTCGCGGTGACGCTGTTCCTGACGCCGCTCGCGCAGGTGGTGCCCGCGCAGGCCGCCGCGCCCGCCCTGGTCGTGGTCGGCGCGCTGATGATGGCGCAGGTCGCCAAGCTCGACTGGGACGACATCGGGATCACGATCCCGGCGTTCCTCACCATCGTGTTCATGCCGTTCACCTACTCGATCACGAACGGCATCGGCGCGGGCGTGGTCTCCTATACGCTCGTCCAGGCGGCGCTCGGGCGGTGGCGCCGGACGCACTGGCTGCTGTGGGTGATCTCGGCCGTCTTCGTGGTCTATTTCGGGCTGAACGTCGTGGAGAAGATCTTCGGAATCAAATAGCCTGGAACAACGCGAGCACCCTGCGTCACCCGCCTTCCCGCGGCGTATTTGAAACTCTCACGGCAGATCCGGGTGTCAATTAGTGCCGTCATGGCGTAAGCAGAAGGTAGTGCCTTACCCCTCGGCATGAAAGGCGTGGCTGTGGTGTCCGCGGACTCTTCACCCGACCCCTCTCCGCGCGGTCACGTCCTGCTCGCGCCCGACCGGTTCCGGGGCGCCCTCTCCGCGGCCGAGGTGGCCGGCCACCTGGCCGCCGGCCTGCGCCGCGCCCGCCCCGACGTGCCGCTGCTGGAGCTGCCGGTGGCCGACGGCGGCGAGGGCACCGCCGAGGCCGCGATCGCGGCGGGCTGGCGCCGGGTCGAGGTGGAGGTGTGCGGGCCGACCGGCCGCCCGGTCACCGCCGCCCTCGCGCTGAACGGCCGCAGCGCCGTGGTCGAGCTGGCCGAGGCGTCCGGAGTGCGGCGGCTGCCCGGCGGCAAGCCCCGCCCGCTGACCGCCTCCAGCCTCGGCACCGGCCAGCTCGTCGCGCACGCCGTACGGCTCGGCGCGCGGCGGATCGTCCTCGGGCTCGGCGGCGGCGCCTGCACCGACGGCGGCGCCGGGCTCGTCCAGGGCCTCGGCGGGCGGCTGCTCGACGCGCTCGGCAAGGAGCTGCCGCCGGGCGGCGCTGCGCTGCGCTCCCTGCACGCCCTCGACCTGCGCGGGCTGCCCGACCTGTCGGGGGTGCGGGTGGTGGTGGCGGGCGGGTCGGCGGGCCCGCTGCTCGGCCGGGCCGGCGCGGCGCTCGCGGGCGGGCCGCGCCGGGGCGCGACCCGCGAGGAGATGCGCGTGCTCGACGCGGGCCTGCGCCGCTGGGCCGACCTCGCCGAGGCCGCGGCCCGCCGCAGCGCCCGCGACCTGCCCGGCGCGGGCGCGGCCGGCGGCGTCGGGTTCGCGGCGCTGACGTTCCTCGGCGCGACCGTCGAGCCGGGCGCCTCCCTGATGCTCGACCTGCTCGGCTTCACCGAGAAGGCGCGCGGCGCGATGCTCGTCGTCACCGGCGAGGGCACGCTGGACGCGCGGTCGCTGCGGGGCGGCGCGCCGATCGCGGTCGCGCGGGGCGCGGCGCGCGCCGGGGCGCCCGTCGTCGCCGTGACCGCCCGCCGCGGCCTGACCGGCGAGCAGCTCCGCAAGGCCCGCATCCAGGCGGTGTACGCGCTGGACGGCATCGACCGCGACCAGGACCGGCGGATGCGGCAGGCGGGCCCGCTGCTGGAGCGGCTCACGGTCGCGATCGCCGACGAGTGGCTGCCGCCCGCCGCCTGCTGACCCCCGCGCGCGGATCGTTCCAACGAAGATCGCCCAGTCGCGGACAGGGCGTGCGCTGGACAACTACGATCATTCCGGGGGACGCCCCTCGGCCCCGGGACAACTCCACAGCGGCATGGACGCGGAGGATGGGACATGGCGGACGAGCGGTACGACTGGGCCTCGCTCGGGATCGACGTCACCAAGCCGAGCATCGCCCGGACGTACGACGTGGTGCTGCGCGGCAAGGACAACTTCGAGGTCGACCGGGCGTTCGTCGAGCAGATCGTCCGGGTCGTGCCGGAGATCTACGACGTGGCGACCTACAACCGCGAGATCCTGGGCCGCGGCGTGCGGTACCTGGCCGGCGAGGCGGGGCTGCGCCAGTTCCTCGACCTCGGCTCCGGGCTGCCGACCGTCCAGAACACCCACCAGGTCGCGCAGGCCGTCGCCCCCGAGTCGCGCGTCGTCTACGTCGACAACGACCCGATCGTGCTGGCGCACGGGCGGGCGCTGCTGGCCGAGAACGACCGCACCACCGTGGTCACCGCCGACGTCCGCTCCCCCGAGGAGATCCTCGCCGACCCGGACGTCCGCCGCCTGATCGACTTCGACCGCCCGGTGGGCGTGATGCTGGTCGGCATCCTGCACCACCTGCACGACGACGAGGGCCCGCAGCGGATCGTGGACACGCTGATGGACGCCGTCCCGTCCGGCAGCCACCTGTTCGTCACCCACTTCTGCGCGTCCAGCCAGGAGTCGCGCGACGCCGAGAAGCAGTACCTCGCGCTGCTCGGCACCGGCCGGTTCCGCACCCCCGAGGAGATCACCGCCTACTTCGACGGGCTGGAGCTGCTCGACCCCGGCGTGGTGCCGCTGCCGCTGTGGCGGCCGGACGCCGAGGTGGCGACCGACCTCAGCGTCGGGCAGCGCCTGATGTACGGCGGGATCGCCCGCAAGCCCTGAGCCGCGGACGCGCGCGACCCGTCCCGCGCGGGTTTACATACTGTCAGCAGAACGGGGAACACCTATACAGACTGGACATGGCCGGGACGCGCCGGCGGGCTCCACGCTGTAGGCGTACATCCTGGTCAGCGTTGACGGAGGACCCCCGTGAAGATCGGCGTGCCGCGAGAGATCAAGAACCACGAGTACCGGGTGGCGATCACCCCCGCCGGGGCGCACGAGCTCAGCCGCCGCGGCCACGAGGTGTTCGTCGAGCGGGGCGCCGGGCTGGGCTCGGCGATCCCCGACGACGACTACACCGCCGCGGGCGCCAAGATCCTGGACGGGCCGGACGAGGTCTGGGCCGAGGGCGACCTGATCCTCAAGGTCAAGGAGCCGATCGAGCCGGAGTACGCCCGGATGCGGGACGGCCAGACGCTGTTCACCTACCTGCACCTCGCCGCCTCGCGGGCGTGCACCGACGCGCTGCTGTCGGCGGGCGTGACCGCCGTCGCGTACGAGACCGTCCAGCTCCCCGACCGGTCGCTGCCGCTGCTCGCGCCGATGTCGGAGGTGGCGGGCCGGCTGTCGCCGCAGGTCGGCGCGTACAACCTGATGCGCTCCAACGGCGGGCGCGGCGTGCTCCCGGGCGGCGTGCCGGGCGTGGCGCCGGCGAAGGTCGTGGTGATCGGCGGCGGCGTGTCCGGCCTGAACGCCGCGCAGATCGCGGTCGGCATGGGCGCCGACGTGACGATCCTGGACGTCAACGTCGACCGGCTGCGCCAGATCGACGCGATCTACCAGGGCCGGCTGAAGACGCTGGTCTCCAACGCCTACACCGTCGAGCAGGAGGCGCGCGCCGCCGACCTGGTGATCGGCGCGGTGCTGATCCCCGGCGCGCGGGCGCCCAAGCTGATCTCCAACGAGACCGTCGCGCGGATGCGCACCGGCTCGGTGCTCGTGGACATCGCGATCGACCAGGGCGGCTGCTTCGAGGACTCGCGTCCGACCACGCACGCCGACCCCACCTACCGGGTGCACGACTCGATCTTCTACTGCGTCGCCAACATGCCCGGCTCGGTGCCGAACACCTCCACCTACGCGCTGACCAACGTCACCCTCCCCTACACGGTGCGGATCGCCGACCTCGGCTGGCGCGACGCGCTGCGCGGCGACGCCGCCCTCGCCAAGGGCCTCAACACCCACGCCGGGGCGGTCGTGTACGACCACGTCGCCGAGGCGCACAACCTGCCCTACACGCCGCTGGAGGACGTCCTCGCCGCCTGATCCGTCCGTTCCGCCCCGTACAGTGGGGCCCATGGGGGAACTGATCATCCTGCGGCACGGCGAGACCGAGTGGAGCCGCGCCCGCCGGCACACCGGGCGCACCGACCTTCCGCTCACCGAGCGGGGCGAGGAGCAGGCGCGGGCCGTCGCGCCGCTGCTGGCCGGGCGGACGATCGCGCGGGTGCTCGCCAGCCCCGCCGAGCGCGCGCGGCGCACCGCCGAGCTCGCGGGCCTGCGGGTGGACGAGGTGGACCCCGACCTGTGGGAGTGGGACTACGGCGGCTACGAGGGCATCACGACGGCCGCCATCCGCGAGGGGCGTCCGGGCTGGTTCCTGTGGGACGACGGGGTGGTCCCGGGCGACGCCGACCACCCGGGCGAGAGCGTCGAGCGGGTCGGCGAGCGGGTCGACGCGGTGATCGCGCGGGCGGAGCCGCACCTGGAGCGGGGCGACGTGGTGCTGGTCGCGCACGGGCACGTGCTGCGGGTGCTCACCGCGCGCAGGCTCGGGCTGGACCCGGCCGCGGGACGGCTGTTCGCGCTCGACACCGGTACCCTGTCCACGCTCGGCACCGAGCACGGCCGCCCGGTGATCGCGTCGTGGAACGTCCCGCCGCGCTGACCGGGACCGGGCGCGCGCGGCGGCCGGGCGCGCCGGAACAGGCGGTCCGCCGTATACGATACCCCTAGGGGGTTGAGTAGACCGCGGCGGCCCCGCGGACGCGGCCCCCGGACCGATTGCGAGGACGACGATGGCCACCAGCGAGACCCCGACCCGCGGCTACACCGCCACCAAGGACCAGCTCCAGACCCGGCTGCGCCGCATCGAGGGCCAGGTCCGCGGCATCGAGCGGATGGTCGACGACGACCGCTACTGCATCGACGTGCTCACCCAGATCAGCGCCGTCCAGGCGGCCCTCGACAAGGTCGCGCTCGGCCTGCTGGACGGGCACGTCCGCCACTGCGTCGCCGAGGGCGCCGAGGAGGGCAAGTCGGAGGTCATGTCCACCGAGCTGATGGCGGCCGTCGGGCGGCTCATGCGCCGCGGCTGACCTCCGGGCCGTCCCGGCTCCCGTCCGGCTCGCACGCCGCGCCGCCGCCGTCGGCCGCGTCGCCGCCCGTGTCGCCGTCCGCGTAGCGCTCCATCATCTCGACCACCGTCGCCCAGCCGTGCAGGAAGTGGGCGCGCTCCTCCTCGCCGAGCGCGCGCAGGGCCATCCGCAGCGGCTCGATCCGGGCGAGCGCGAACCGTTCGACCAGGTCGCGGTGGTGCCCGGCCAGGCTGACGATCATGCGGCGCCGGTCGGCCTCGTCGGCGCGCCGGTCGACGAACCCGCCGCGCTGGAGCTCGCCCACGAGCTGGCTGACCGTCGCCGGGCTGAGCGCCAGGTGCCCGGCCAGCACCCCCACCGGCTGCGGGCCGTGCAGGACGAGCGAGAACAGCACGGGGACGTGCCGGGGCCCGAGCCCCGCCGCGGCGATCCGGTCGAGCAGCCGCCGCGCCTCGCCGTGCGAGCCCGCGCCCTTCATCCGGCGCGCCATCCGGCCCATGAGCTGGACCATCGTCTCCAGATCGGCCTCGGCCGAGGAGCCGGCGTCCCGCTCGTCCCCACTCATGCCTTGAAGTTCAACATATTCCGTGGTGCACTGCAAACACGTTGAACTTCAAGGCATTTCTAGGGGGCACCCATGCCTGACGACGCGAAAGCCCGCCCGGGGCCCGCCGGGACACGGCCGCCGGGCCCCGAGGCGGGAGCCGGAGCCGGGACCGGGGCGGGGTACCAGGAGCAGTCCGACCGGCTCGACCGCCGGGTCATCGTGCTCGGCCTGGTGATCGTGTCCGGCACGCTCATGGCGATCCTGGACACCACGATCGTGAACGTGGCGCTCCAGACGCTCGGCCGCGACTTCCACGCCTCGCTGTCCACCATCCAGTGGGTCATCACCGGCTACCTGCTCGCGCTCGGCACGGTCATCCCGATCACGGGGTGGGCCGTGGACCGGTTCGGCGGGCGGCGCGTGTGGATGACCTCGATCGTGCTGTTCGTGCTCGGCTCGGCGCTGTCGGGCGCGGCCTGGAACATCGAGAGCCTGATCGCGTTCCGCGTCGTCCAGGGCCTCGGCGGCGGGATGCTGATGCCGACCGGGATGGCGATCCTGACCATGGCGGCCGGTCCGAGGCGGCTCGGCCGGGTGATGAGCATCGTCGGCATCCCGATGCTGCTCGGCCCGGTCCTCGGCCCGATCCTCGGCGGCTGGCTCGTCGAGGACGTCCAGTGGCGGTGGATCTTCTTCGTCAACCTGCCGGTCGGCGCGGTCGCGCTGGCCCTGGCCTGGTGGAAGATCCCCCGCGCGGGCGGCGAGCACCGCGCGGCCACCCTGGACGTGCGGGGCCTGCTCCTGCTGCCGCCCGGCTTCGTGCTGCTGATCTACGGGCTGTCGACCGCGAGCAGCTCGGGCGGGTTCGGGTCGCCGTCCACGATCGCGTGGCTCGCGGGCGGCGCGGCGCTGGTGGCGCTGTTCGCGGTGCACAGCGCCCGGCTCGGCGAGCGCGCCCTGATCGACGTGCGGCTGTTCAGGGACCGGGTGTACGCGACGGCGGCGGGCGGCGTGTTCTTCGTCGGCACCGCGCTGATGGGGTCGATGCTGCTGATCCCGCTCTACTACCAGCTCGGACGCGGCGAGGGCGCGCTCGCCGCGGGGCTGCTGCTCGCGCCGCAGGGCCTCGGCGCCGCGACCGCGATGCCGTTCTCGGGGCTGCTCACCGACAAGCTCGGCGCGGGCCGGGTCGTCCCGGTCGGCGTGGTGCTGCTGGTGCTCGGCACGATCCCGTTCGTCCTGCTGGAGTCGGGCACCTCGTACTGGCTGCTCGGCGCCGCCCTGTACGTGCGCGGGCTCGGGCTCGGCTGCACGATGATGCCGACGATGTCGGCCGCGCTGACCACGCTCGGCCGGGCCGCCGTGTCGCGGGCGACCGGCGCGCTCAACATCATCGTCCAGCTCGGCGGGTCGTTCGGCACAGCGCTGCTCGCGGTGATCCTGTCGCGCGAGCTGGGCTCGGGGCTGCCGAAGGCGCCGGGCGGCTCGGGCGGCGGCGTGGGCGAGATCCCCGCGCAGGTCCGCGAACGGTTCGGG
Organism: Actinomadura sp. J1-007; assembly: GCF_009793335.1. GTDB lineage: Bacteria > Actinomycetota > Actinomycetes > Streptosporangiales > Streptosporangiaceae > Spirillospora > Spirillospora yumaensis. Next base: position 510,238 of record NZ_WING01000001.1, read on the forward strand.
CCGCAGATCGCCGACGCGTTCGGCGGCACGTTCTGGGTCGCGCTCGGGCTGACGGCCGTCCTCATCGTGCCCGCGCTGCTGCTGCCGCGCCACGGCGCGTCGGCCTCCGGCGGCACGGCGGACGAGGACGTGCCGGTGAACCTCCCCGCGTCCCACTGACCCGGCGGGCCGGGGCGCGCCGACCGGTGCGCCCCGGCCCGCTCCGAGCGCGGCGCGGCGGCCGCGCGGGCGGCGCTACGAAGCGATCGACCAGGCGTCCGGGCCGGCGGCGCGCTCGCGCGTCAGGCGCCGCGCCCGCTGCGCGTCGGGGGTGTAGCGGTAGCGCTCGGGGATGACGTGCGTGGTGCGGTACAGGCCCTTGAGCGTCAGCGTCGCGGCGAGGTCGGACGTCGGCAGGCCGGGCAGCCCGTACATCCGGCGCGCCCAGCGCGGCAGCGTCGAGACGACGAGCATCCCGACGCCGGGCGCGGCGAGCTTGAGCGGCAGCAGGTTGCGCGGCACGTCCGGGCTGAACATCCGGCGCAGCCCCTCGCGGGCCTCCTTGCACGCCCAGATCCTGGGCCGCATCTCCGCGTAGTAGTCCTTCATCTCCGCGACCGACGCGGGAACGTCGGCCGGGTCGAGTCCGACCACGGCGGCGGCGCGGCGCTGCTCGTCGACGAACGCGTCGGCGTCGGCGCGCGAGAGCCCGACCCCGGCGCGGCGCGCGACGTCCAGGTAGGAGTCGACCTCGCCCATGTGCACCCAGAGCAGGTTCTCGGGGTCGTCCACCGGGAACGTCTCGCCGGTGCGCAGGTCCAGGCCGGTGAGCTTCGAGTGCAGCTTGCGGACGCGGCGGCCGACCCGTTCGACCTCCCGGTGCGTCCCGTAGGTGCGGATCCGCACGAACTCGACCGTCCGCGCGAGCCTGGCCCAGGCCGCGTCGCGGTCCATCAGCTCGGAGTTCTGCGCGGTGCCCCACATCGACCGCGGGTGCAGCGCCTGGAGCAGCAGCGCCCGGACGCCGCCGACCATCAGCACCGGCTCCCCCATGACCCGCCAGGTCACCGATCCCGGTCCGAAAAGGCCGAGGTCGTCGCCCGGCCCCTCGCGCAAGTCCTCGTGCACGTTTCGCCGCCTTTCCCTCCGGCTCCGAGACAACCACGCGGAGCGGAGTAATCAAAGACTTATTTCCCGGCCATGACGTGTGTCACACTGCCGCCGGGGTGCGAACGCGCTGTCACAGGGCCCGGGAGGTCCCCCCGGCCGCGTCCTCCTCGTCGTCCTCGTCGTCGCCGGGCGGCTCGGTCTGCTCGGCCACCCACGCGAGGTAGTCCATGCTCCCCGCGACCACCGGCGTGGCGATGATCTCCGGAGTGTCGTAGGAGTGCGACTCGGTGATCAGCGAGGCCAGCTCGTCGAACCGGTCGGACTTGGTCTTGAAGACCACCATCCACTCCTCGGCCGACTCGATCCGCCCCTCCCACCAGTACGTGCTGGCGATCGGGCCGACGAGCTGCGCGCACGCCGCGAGCCGTTCGTCGACGGCCGCGTGGGCGAGCTCGGCCGCCTCCAGCCGCGAGTCGGTGGTCGTGGTCACCTGCACGTAGGACGCTGCCATGGCACGGCTCCTTCCCCCCGTCGCCGATCGTATCCGCGCGGGCCCGGGCGGGCCCGGCGCCGGGCCGTCAGCGGCCGGGGCGGACGACCAGGGCGCTGCCCCCGCCCCTGCGGACCGGCTCGGCCACGGCCTGGACGACCCCGGGCCGGAGGATCTCCAGGGCCGTGGCGGCGCCGATCACGCCCTGCGGCGGGCCGGGGAACGCCTCCAGCCGGTGCCCGCGCGCCGCGAGCGCCCGGCCGTACCGCTCGATGAACGCGGGCTCGGCGAACACCTGCGGGGTGTTGCGCTGGGTGGCGCGCGGCGCGGCGAGCGCGGCGGGCAGGTCCATGCCGAGGTCGATCCGGTTGAGCAGGATCTGGAGCACGGTGGTGATGATCGTAGATCCGCCCGGGGTGCCGAGCGCGAGCCTCGGCCTGCCGTCCTTGAGCACGAGCGTCGGCGCCATGCTGCTGCGCGGGCGCTTGCCGGGTCCCGGCAGGTTGGGGTCGGGCGGGGAGCCCGGCGCGGGCGGCTGGAGCGTGAAGTCGGTCAGCTCGTTGTTGAGCAGGAACCCGCGGCCCGGCACGGTGATCCCGCTTCCGCCGAACTGCTCGATCGACACGTTGTAGGCGACCACGTTCCCCCACTTGTCCGCGACGACGAGGTGGGTGGTCTGCGGCCCCTCGTACGCGAGCGCGCGGGTGGAGCGGCCCGGCGGGACGCACGGGGTGTACGACCCGTCCGGCGAGCCGGGCGCGACGGGGGCGGCGGCGGCCCGGTCGGGCTTGATCAGGCACGCGCGCTCGCGCGCGAAGCCGGACGACAGCAGCTCCTCCAGCGGCACCGCGACCTTGGCCGGGTCGCCGACGTACCGGCCCCGGTCGGCGTAGGCGAGCTTGGACGCCTCCAGGTAGTAGTGCAGCGCCCGGACGGGGTCGCGGGAGTCGAGGTGGAAGTTGCCGAGGATGTTGAGCGCCTCCCCGACCGTGGACCCGCCGGACGACGACGGCGGCATCCCGTACACGTCCATGCCCCGGTACGACACGCGGGTCGGCCGCTTGGACAGGGCGCCGTAGGCGGCGAGGTCGCGCGGCTCCATCAGCCCCGGGCGCACCTTGCGGGCGGCCTTCGGATCGACGGGCGGCTTGCGGACGGTCCTCGCGACCTCCGCGCCGAGCCCGCCCCGGTACAGCCAGCCGGGGCCGCGCCGGGCGATCTCGCGGTACGTCCTGGCGAGGTCGGGGTTGCGGAACGTCGAGCCGACGGCCGGAACCTTCCCGCCCGGGAGGAACAGCTCGCGGGTCGGGACGATGTCGCGGAAGCGCGCCTCGTTCACCGCGGTCTGGTCATGGAACTCCTGGTCGACGACGAACCCCTTGTCGGCGATGCGGGCGGCCGGCCGCAGCAGCGAGCCGAGGTCGCGCGTGCCGAACCGGCGCAGCGCGCTCTGCCACTGCGCGAGGGTGCCCGGCACGCCGACGCCGAGCCCGCTCGTGACGGCCTCGTCGAACGGCAGCGCCTTGCCGGTGGCCGGATCGACGAACGAGGTCGCGCTCATCCTCCCCGGGGCCGTCTCGCGCCCGTCGATCCCGTACACGCGGCGCTTCTTCGCGTCGTAGTACGTGAGGTAGCCGCCACCGCCGATCGCCGCGACGTACGGCTCGGTCACGCCGAGGGTCGCGCCCGCCGCGATCGCCGCGTCCATCGCGTTGCCGCCCTGCCGCAGCACCTCCAGGGCCGTACGGCTCGCGTCGGGGTCGACCGTGGAGACCGCGCCGCCCGACCCGGTCGCGACCGGCTGCCGCGACGGCGGCGGGGCGGGCGCGGGCGCGGGTGCCGACGCGTGCGCCGGGCCGGCGAGGGAGGCGGGGACGAGCAGGGACGCGGCGAGGGCGAGCCCGGCGACCGGCGCCGTGCGGCGGGGGGCCTTCCGGGACGTCCGGCGAAGGGCACTCCGGGGCGGCGTGTGGGGGGTCACGGAACCTCCTGGGGAACGCGGCGTCACTACCGTGTCACCGATCCCCGCCCGATGCCAGCGTCGCGCCCTTCATGAAACTCGCCGGTATTAAGTGGCATTCTCCAAACGGCCATTACGGAAGGAACGCGCGAGCGGCGCCGTGCCTCCGAAAACCCGAAACCGATTCGGCGTTCGCCCAGCGTGAGCGAGCCGTTCCCGTTCGGCATCGGCGCAGGGGGTGCGCAGCGGATTGGCACGGTCCCATGGCCGCAGTGAGACACCAATCACGGGAAATCATTGCGATTGGCCCCAAACCTGGTGAATTCTTAGGGACTTCGATCGGTACCAGCACTGTCTCGCGAACAGCGGCGCGGGGTCAGGCCAGGGGGGCACCTATGACCTGGGACGTCCGCATGCGCAACAACATGTTCAGGCGCCTGCCCGTCGAGCAGGCCACCGGCCAGCTCTACGGCGGGCGGCACCGGCTGCGCGTGGTCTACCGGACCCGCGACCTGATCGTGCTCGGCCTCGGCGTGATGATCGGCTCGGGCATCTTCAAGATCGCCGGAGAGCAGGCGACGAGCACCGCCGGCCCGGCGGTGCTGCTGTCCTTCCTCGTCGCCGGCGGCGTCTGCTTCCTCGCCGCGCTGTCGTACGCCGAGCTGTCCTCGATCGTGCCGGTCGCGGGCAGCGCCTACTCCTTCAGCTACGTCGCGTTCGGCGAGCTGTGGGCGTGGGTGGTCGGCTGGGCCCTGGTCATGGAGCTGCTGCTCGCCGCGTCCGTCCTCGCGCGGGTCTGGTCGCTGTACGCGACGCAGACGCTGCACGACTTCGGCGTGCCGATCCCGTCCTGGCTCGGCGACCTGATCGGGCAGCAGAAGGGGCCCGACCTGCTCGCGCTCGGCATCCTCGTGCTGGTGATGGCGATGCTCGCCACCGGCACCCGGATGAGCCTGCGCACCCTCTGGTTCATGGTGATGGCCAAGGTCATCGTGATCGGGCTGGTCATCGCGACCGGGCTGAAGTTCTTCCACCCCGGCAACCTCACCCCGTTCGTGCCGCCGTCGCGGCCCGCGGCGGCCGGCGGCGGCGAGTCGGTGCTGGACGCCCTGCTCGGCGTGTTCGGCGACGGGTCGCCGCACGTGTTCGGGATCTGGGGCATCTTCGCCGCCGCGCCGACCATCGCGTTCGCCTACATCGGGTTCGACCTCATCGCGACCGCGTCGGAGGAGACCGACGACGCGCCCCGCAAGGTCCCGCGCGGGATGCTGACCGCCCTCGTCACCGCGGTCGCGCTGTACGCGGCGGTCGCGGTCGCGCTGGTCGGCATGGTCGGGATGGACGCGTTCAAGGACCTGGACCCCGACAAGCCGCTGCTCGCCGCCGCGTTCGCCTCGGTCGGGGCTGGCGTGATGGGCAAGATCATCGACGTGGGCGCGGTGCTCGCCCTGACCACCGTGATCCTCGTGCTGCTCATCAGCCTGACCCGGGTGCTGTTCTCGATGGCGCGCGACGGGCTGCTGCCGCGCCCCCTCGCCGGGATGAGCCGCTACAAGGTGCCGTCCCGCGCCACCCTCGTCGGCGGCGCGCTCGCGGTCGTGATGTCGCAGACGCTGGACGTGCTGACGCTGGAGCAGATGGTCGTGATCGGGACGCTGTTCGCGTTCCTGTTCGTCTCGGCCGCCGTGCTCGCGCTGCGCCGGGACCGCCCGGACCTGCACCGCCCGTTCCGGGTGCCGTTCGCGCCCGTCACCGCGATCCTGACGATCGTCGCGGTCGGCTGGCTGATGCTGAACCTCAAGGTCGAGACCTGGCGCAACTTCGTCATCTGGATGGCCGCGGGCGTGGCGCTGTACCTGGTGTACGGGCGGCGCAGGAGCCAGATGAAGCTGCTGCTCGACCAGCCGCCGCCCGAACGCCCGGTCGCCGCGCCGATGACCGCCCCGCCGCCCGGCGGCGCGCTGGACCAGTGGCCCGCGCGGACGCAGCCCCAGGCGAGCCCCGGCCGCCGCAGCCCACCGGCCCGTACCCGTACGGCGAGTTCGCGGGGCGGCAGGGCGGCCACGGCCTCCAGCCCCTGCCCGGCAGCGCGCACGGCGCGCCCCAGGGCGGGGGGAGCGGCGCGTACGGCCGGCCGCACGGCGGCGAAGGGCACGGCGGCGCCCCTCCCGCCGTCCCTCCCCCGGACCGGTACGCGCCCGAGCGCGCCCCGTACCCGTCGGGCCCCTCCGGGACGTACGGGACGTACGGGCGGGAGCCGGAGCCGTTCGCGCGGGGCCCGGAGCCGTACGGGCGCGACGCCGTTCCGTACCCGGCGGACCCGCCCGACCCGTACGCGCTCGACCCGTACGTGCCGGACCCGTACGCGCCCGACCCCGACGCCGGGCCGGGCGGCGGCGGGCCCGGCCACCCGGACGAGCCGCGCCCCGGCGGCGGGCGGCACCGCCGCTGAGCGGGGCGTACGCGCCGTCCGGACGGCGCGGTGTCGGTCATATTGCCGACTGCCCGCCCGCGATCACCACCCCTACCGTCGAACCATGAACGTCACGATGACAGGGACCACCGAGCACCTCACGACCAGCCGCGACGACCTGGTGTCGCCCGGCGACGCCGCCGACCTGGCGTTCTCGCCGGGCCTGTCCTGCTGCGGCCCGCCGTCCCACACCTACTGCGCCTCCGCGTCGCTGTGGGACGACCGCGCCGACGGCGCCGCCCCGGCCGATGGACGAGCCTGACCGCGTCCGGGGAGCGATTCTCGGCAACTCGGTCGTCTCGATCGACCGGACCTTCGAGTCGACCGGCTTCCGCACGTCGGCGAGCAGGTACCGGGGCCAGACGACCTCGGCCCAGGACCTCCTCGCCGACCTGTTCCTGCTGAACACGACCGTCGAACGGCACGACCACGAGGCCCCCGCGGGCGTCAAGGGCTACTTCACCGACTCCGGCCTCACCATGCTGTCCCTCGCGGGCCACGAGACCGCCGACGCGACCGAGCGCGTCCCGCTGCCCGAGCCCGCGCCGCTGGACGCGGCGCTCGGCGACTGCCTCCGGCGGCGCCGCAGCAGGCGCGACTTCCGCGCCGAGCCGATCCGCGCGGACCAGCTCGCCGCCGTCCTGTGGGCGGCGGCGGGCGTCACCGCCGAGCCGAGCGTCCCGCTCCAGGGCGAGGACGGGTCCGTCGGGATGCGGTGGCGCACCGCGCCGTCCCCCGGCGGCCTGTACGGCGTCGACCTGTACGTCGCCGCCGCCCGCGTGGAGGGGGTCGAGCCCGGGGTCTACCGCCTCGACCCGCTCGGCGGCGCGCTGTGGCGCGTCGCGGGCGACGCCGAGCTGCGCGCGGCCGTGGGCGCATGCGCGTTCGAGGAGGACGTCATCCCCGTGTCGCGCGCGGCCGCGGTGCTGTTCCTGGTCGGCCGCCCGCCGAAGCTGTACCGCAAGTACGGGAGCCGGGGCCTGCGCTACCTGTTCCTGGAGGCCGGGGAGATCACGCAGAACGTGCACCTGGCCGTCACCGCGCTCGGCCTCGGCGACGTCGAGACCGCCGGGTTCTACGACCGGGAGGTCGGCGCGGCGCTCGGCCTCGACGGCGTCGCCGCGACGCTCGTCCACACCATCGTCCTCGGCCCCGCCGGGGACCCGCCCGCGAAGGAGCACGGTGCCAGCGGCTGACCGGAGGACCGGCACTGACCGAACGGGGACCGCCGGGACCGGCGCGGGCGCGGGGGGCGGGGAGTGGGGCGCGGACGGGATCGGCGCCGCGGACCGCCCGCGGCTGCGGCCCCAGTTCACGATCGTCGCGCACGATCCCGGCATCGTGGAGCTGCGCGAGGGCGTCTGGAACGCCACGTCCATCACGCTCACCGACGAGGGCGGCGGCGACGCCCTGCTCGCCGTCGTCGAGGGCCTGGACGGCGCGGCGACGGTGACCGAGGTCGCCGCGTCCGCGCGGGTGTCGGTCGCCGACGTCCTCGCGGTCTGCGAGCGGCTGCGGTCGGCGGGCGCGCTGGAGCTCGGCCCGACGAGCGCGCTGGACCACTACGTCGGGCAGCTCATGCTGACGCCGTCCGCGTCGGCGAACGGCTCGCGCGACCGGGTCCGGCGCGCGGTCGTGCTCGGCGAGGGCGAGATCGCCGGGCAGGTCCACGACCACCTGCGCGCCTCGCTGGACGTGGACGCGCACCGCTTCGCCGACCCCCTGCTGTGGCGGCGGCTGTGCCACGACGACCTGACCCGCCGCGACGGCGACGGGCTCGACGCCGAGCGCCTGACCGACGAGTTCGCCCCGTTCGGCGGCGCGTTCCTCGTCGCCGCGCTCGACGCGGTCAACCCGATCCTGCTGCGCAACCTCAACCGGATCGCGGCCGGGCTCGGCACGCCCTGGGTGCACGCGGCGCCGGACGGGCCGTTCCTCATCGTCGGCCCGACGGTCGTGCCCGGCGGCTCGCCCTGCTACGAGTGCTTCGAGCGCCGCGTCGCCCTGAACATGAGGGAGAACGCCGGGTACGTCCGCTACAAGCGGGCGCTCGCCACCGGCAAGGCGCGGCTCGGCCGGACGCTGCTGCCCTCGCCCGTCCTGTCGATGGTCGCGTCGCTGGTGAGCCTGGAGGCCGTCAACCACGTCGTGACGGGCTCGACGTTCACGATCGGGAAGGCGCTCACCGTCTACCTGCCGACGATGGAGTTCTGCTACCACGACGTGCTGCGGCTGCCGAGCTGCCGGGTGTGCGTGCCGCGCCGCGAGCGGTTCCAGCGCCAGCTCCACTTCGACGTCCGCTCGTACCTGAACGACGTCGTCCTCCCGAAGGCCCGCCCGGACGCCTCGGCCTCGGCCCCCGCCAACGGCGCCCCCAACGGCTCCGGCCCTCCGCCGTCCGCGGACGCGGACGCGGATCCGGGGGCGGGGGCGGGGGCGGGGTGATGCGACCGTCGGTGATCGCGCACCGGGACGGGCTCGGACCGGCGGCGCACGACCTGCTCGCGCGCCTGGTCAGCCCGCTGACCGGGCTCCAGCGGACGCTGGCCGTCCCGCTGCGCGACGACGGGTACCCGCGGGTGGTGGTCGTGACCGGGCAGCTCACGTCGGTGCACCGGCTGCTCGGGCTGGACGAGCCGTTGCAGTACCACATCGGCGGGTACGGGCTGCACGTCGAGGAGGCGCTGATGCGCGTGCTCGGCGAGAGCGTCGAGCGCTACGCCCACATGATCTGCGGGACGGACCGGACGCGGGCCGTCGAGCGCGGCACGCTGGCGGAGATGCGGGCCCGGCACGGGCACGGCGGCGTCCTCGCGGTGGACGCGATGCGGTTCTTCACCGCCGAGCAGCTCGCCCGGCCCGGGTTCCCCGTCCAGCCGTGGCGGCCGGACGCCGACCTCGGCTGGGTGCGCGCGGAGAACGTGGCGACGGGCGGGCCGCTGTGGCTGCCCGCGCAGCTCGCGATCGTCGGCTACCTGCGGCCCCGCCCGGCCGAGGGCCGCGCCCCCGAGCCGTGGCTCGTCCCGGCGATCACGACGGGGACGGCCGCGCACACGGTGCCGGTGCGGGCGCTGCGGTCGGCGCTGTTCGAGCTCGTGCAGGGCCACGTCGCGACCGGGCACTGGTACTCCGACCATCCCGCGCCCGCGATCGTCCCCGACGACGCGCGCACGCCCGCGCTGCGCCGCCTCCTCGAACGCGACATGCCGCGCCACCGCTGCCGGATCAGGTTCCACCGCCTCGGCGGGGACGGCTTCGGGCTGCACGTCGTCGCGGGGGTGCTGGAGAGCCTCGCCGAGGGGGAGGTCCCGGCGGTCGCGCTCGGGCTCGGGGTCGACACCCGGCTGGAGACGGCGATGTACAAGGCGTACCTGGAGACGTCGGCGATGCCGTACCTGGCGATCCTCAACCTGGCGAAGGAGGGGCGGATCGACGACGCCCGCGCGCTCGCCCGGACGGGGATCGACAACCTCGACGACAACGTGTTCCTGTACGCGCTGCCGGAGAACCGGAAGGCGATCGACGAGCGCTTCCCGCCGGGCCTGCGGGTGGCCGCGTCCGACCTGCCGTCCGACCGGTCCCGCGACGCCGACCCGGGGCTGGAGCTGCGGGAGCTGACGCGCCGGATCCTCGCGCGGGGCGCGACGCTCGCGCTGCTCGACCTGACGAGCCCGGAGATCGCCGACCTGGGCTTCCAGGTGTACCGGTTCTACTCCCCGGAACTGCTGCCGTTCGGCCTGCCGTCGTACCCGCCGGCCGCGCACCCGGCGTTCGCCGAGTTCGGCGGCCTGACGCACGACCGCCCGCACCCGTACGCCTGAGCCCGGCCCCGGCCCGGCCCCGGCCCCGGCGCCGGCCTCGTGGCGAGGCGGGCGGGCGCTAGCGCTGGGTGCCGGAGGTCTCCGGCGGGGAATCGCCGCGCGAATCGGCCTGGAGAATGGCGACGGCCGCCGCCCGCGAATGCAGGCCGTATTTCCGGAAGACTCGTTCCAGATGGGTACGAACGGTACGCCGCGATATGCCGAGAGTTCGCGCGATCTGGTCGTCGGTCATTCCCTCGGCGACCCGGCGCAGAACCTCCGTTTCCCTGGGCGAGCACGAACTCCTGGCGGGTAGGTCGGACGCACTCGTCCGGTCTGGGAGCATCCGGCGAACTCCTCACCGCGGGCCCGCTGCTGGGGCTCAGGGGGAACGGGGACGGGAGTCAGCCTAAGGTGTGGAGGAGGTCAGGCGGTAGTGTCAATTGTCGCCGGAACAAACAAAAGCACCGCCGCCGATTGGCGGAACACGCCGTCTTGTGCGCTCGGTCAGGATCCGATCACTAATTCGTGACGGCCGACCGCCGCCCCCTCCTCCCCCGGCCCGCCAAGGCCCCGGCCCGCCGAACGAACCCGTGCGCGCGCAACGCCGAACGGCCGCCGGGTCCGTAGCGCCGGCGAGCCGCCGGGCACGGCGCACTGAACGGGCTCCCCAAGAAATCTCTGGACATGTCCCTACTTGGGGCGTACGTTCGTCTCAGAGCGAGTTCAACTCAGACTGAGATTTACTCACAGGGAGACTGACGAGCCATGACGAGCCCGGATCCGCGCCGCGACGAGAGCGACTTCCTGGCCGGGTACGACCCCCGGGACTACGACCCGGTCTCGGTCACGGTCGACGTGGTGGCGCTCACCATCCGCGACGGCGACCTGCACGTGCTGCTCGTGCGGAGGGGCTCCGCGCCGTACGCCGGGATGTGGGCGCTGCCCGGCGGGTTCGTGCGCGGCGTGCGCGACGCCGAGGACCTGCCGGACGCCGCCGTCCGGGAGCTGGCCGAGGAGACCGGGCTGAGCGCGAAGGACGGCGTCCTCGGCCGCGTCCACCTGGAGCAGCTCGGCACGTACGGCGCGCCCGGCCGGGACCCGCGGATGCGCGTGATCTCCGTCGCGTACCTGGCGTTCGCGCCGGAGCTGCCCGACCCCGAGGCGGGCGGCGACGCCGCCGACGCGGCCTGGGTCCCGCTCGCCGCGCTCGGCCTGACCGAGGCCGCGGAGCAGCGGCCGGGAACGACGCGGCGGCTCGCGTTCGACCACGCGCGGATCCTCGCCGACGGCCTCGAACGCGCCCGCGCCAAGCTGGAGTACTCCCCGCTCGCCACCGCCTTCTGCGGCGGCGAGTTCACGATCCCCGAGCTGCGCACCGTCTACGAGGCCGTCTGGGGCGAGGAGCTGCACGCCGGCAACTTCCACCGGAAGGTCCTGTCGGTTCCGGGGTTCGTGGAGAGCACCGGGACGACGTCCGACAAGGGCGGCCGGCGCGGCGGGCCGCGTCCCCGCCTCTACCGGGCGGGCGACGCCCGCCTGCTGCACCCGCGCTCCTGCGCCCGAGCAGGGAGGAGGAGATCCGATGACGGACCGCCCGCCCGCCTCCCGCGCGCCGTCCGCCGGGGACCTCGGTCTGGACGAGGCGCTCGCGCGGCTCGACCGCGTCCGCACCCCGGCCGACCTGTTCGGCTCCGACGGCGCCGACGCGGCGCGGCTCTACAAGCGGCTGGCCCGGCTCGTCCACCCCGACATGACCGGCGGCCGGACGGGCGACGCGTTCGCCCGGCTGAACGAGCTGTGGCGCGCCTACACCGAAGCGGCCTCGCCGGCGATCGGCACCGGCCGCGCCACGTACCGCCTCGGCGCGCGGGCGCACCGCGGCGACCTCGCCGACCTGTTCCACCTCACCCGCGACACCGGCGGCGGCCCGGCGCGGCTGCTGCTCAAGCTGCCGCGCGACCCCCGCGACAACGACCTGATGCGGCGCGAGGCGGCCGCGCTCAGGCGGCTGCGGGCCAAGGGCGACCCGCGGTACCGGCCGTACGTGCCGCACCTCGCCGACTCGTTCGGGCACGTCGACGCGGTGACGAGGGCCGAGCGGCAGGGCAACGTCCTGGTGGCGCTGGACGGGTTCCGCACGCTCGCCGAGGTGCGCGCCGCGTACCCCGGCGGCGTGGACCCGCGCGACGCGGCGTGGATGTGGCGGCGGCTGCTCGTCGCGCTCGGCCACGCGCACCGCGCCGGGGTCGTGCACGGCGCGGTGCTGCCCGAGCACGTGCTCGTCCACCCGGAGGAGCACGGCCTCGTGCTCGCCGACTGGTGCTACAGCGTCCCGGACGACGACCCGGCCGGGCACGTCCCGGCGATGGTCGACCGGCACGCGGACCTGTACGCGCCGGAGGTCCCCGCGCGGGAGCCCGCCTCCCCGGCGACCGACGTCCACATGGCCACGCGCTGCATGACCGCCCTGGTCGGCGACGGAGCGCCGGAGCCGATGCGCGCGTTCGCGCGGGGCTGCACGCTGCCCGCGCAGCGGCGGCGGCCGGGCGACGCGTGGCGGCTGCTCGCCGAGTTCGACGGGCTGCTCGAACGCCTCTACGGGCCCCGCAGATTCCGCCCGTTCACCATGCCCCCGCCTGACCCGAGGAGAAGCACCATGGGAAGCGGACACTGGTCCACCGACGTCTACTCCGCCGCCGCGGGCTACCGCGCGGCCACCGGCGCGAGCGCCTTCGCCTACAGCGACGGCGGCGCCACCGCCGTCCACCCCGACCTCGACCCGCGCGGCGTGACCGTCCGGGAGAGCCGCGACTCGGCCGACCACCCCGAGTCGCTGGCCATCGCCGTGCTGTTCGACGTGACGGGCTCGATGGGCACCGTCCCGCGCACGCTCCAGGCCAAGCTGCCGGGCCTGCTCGGGCTGCTGCTGCGCAAGGGGTACGTCGCGCACCCGCACATCATGTTCGGCGCGGTCGGCGACGCGACGTGCGACCGGGCGCCGTTGCAGGTCGGGCAGTTCGAGGCCGACAACCGGATGGACGACGACCTCGGCAGGATCCTGCTGGAGGGCGGCGGCGGGGGCAGATGACCGAGTCGTACGAGCTGGCCATGTACTTCATGGCGCGGCACACGTCCATCGACTGCTTCGAGCGGCGGGGCCGCCGCGGCTACCTGTTCATGATCGGCGACGAGCTGGCGTACCCGAGGGTCAAGCGGTCGGAGGTGGCCGGGGTCGTCGGCGCCGAGCTGGACGAGGACGTCCCGATCGCCGCGATCGTCCGCGAGCTGCGGCGGATGTACGACGTGTACTTCATCATCCCCGAGGGCGCGTCCCACTCCGGCGACCGCCGCCTGAAGGACTTCTGGAACCGCCTCCTCGGCCAGAACGTCCTGTACCTGGACGATCTCGACGCCGTCTGCGAGACCATCGCGCTCACGGTCGGCCTCGCCGAGGAGGCCATCGACCTGGACGAGGGCCTCGGCCACCTGGCCGAGACGGGCTCGGACGCGGGCGCGACGGTCGGCCGCGCGCTCGCCCGCCTGGACCGGCGCCCCGCCGCCAAGGCCGTCTCCCCGGCGCCCACCGACCTGTCGGCCCCGACCGACACCCGCCGCCTCTGACGCGTACCCCGCCGTACTCCGGCGCCGCGACCCCACGAACGAAGGACCGGGCACATGCGCGCACACCCCTCCCCGGCACGCCGCCGCGGCGCGGCGCCCGTCCCCGGCCTGGACCGGCACGTGATCGTCGTGGATCTCGGCTTCGGGGACGCGGGGAAGGGCACCGTGGTCGACCGGCTCTGCTCGCGGGGGCCCGAGCCGGCCGGCCGCAGCGCCGTGGTGCGGTTCAACGGCGGCGCGCAGGCGGCGCACAACGTGGTCGCGCCGGACGGGCGGCACCACACGTTCGCGCAGTTCGGCTCGGGGACGTTCACCCGGGGCGTGCGGACGCACCTGTCCAGGTTCATGATGATCGACCCGCTGGCGCTGGCGTCCGAGGCGGCGCACCTGCGCTCCCTCGGCGTCGCGGACGCGCTGGACCGGCTCACCGCCGACCGCGACGCGCTGCTCACCACGCCGTACCACCGGGCCGCGAACCGCGCGCGGGAGGCGGCGCGGGAGCGGACCGGCACGGGTCCTGCGGGCTCGGGATCGGGGAGACCGCCGCGTACGCGCTCGCCGATCCCGGGGGCGCGCCGCGCGCGGGCGACTGCGCGTCCCGCCCGCGCCTGCGGCGGCGGCTCGCGGCGGTGCGCGACTGGTACCGCGACACGTTCCCCGGCGGCGGGGAGGTGCCGCCGGTGGACGACTGCGCGGACGCGTTCGCCGCGTTCGCCGAACGGGTCCGGATCGTGGACGCGACGTACCTGCGGTGGCTGCTGCGCACGCGCGCGGTGGTGTTCGAGGGGGCGCAGGGCGTCCTGCTGGACGAGTGGCACGGCTTCTACCCGTACACGACCTGGTCGACCACGACGTCCGCCAACGCCGAGACGCTGCTCGCGGAGGCGAGCGCGGCGGGCGGCGGATCGGCGGGCGGCGGGGCGACGCGGCTCGGGGTGCTGCGCGCGTACGCGACGCGGCATGGGCCGGGGCCGTTCGTCACCGAGGACGCGACGCTGACCGCGGAGCTGCCCGACCGGCACAACGTCGCCGGGCGCTGGCAGGGCGCGTTCCGCGTCGGCCACCTCGACGCGGTCGCCCTCCGCTACGCGCTGGAGGCGACGGGCGGCGTGGACGCGCTGGCCGTCACCCACCTGGACGTGGCGCGCGCCCGCCCCGACCTGCGCGTATGCCGGGCGTACACCATCGGCGGCGAGCGCGTCGAGCGGCTGCCCGTCGGCCCGCCGGGCGATCTGGAACGGCAGGCCGCCCTGACCCGCCGCGTCCAGACCGCCCGCCCCGTCTACTCGCCGCTGGCCGATCCCGTGGAGACGGTCGAACGCGAGCTGGGCGGCGTCCCCGTCGTCCTGCGGTCGTACGGCCCGACCCGGGACGACCAGGACGTCCGCGCGCCGCGCGAGCCGGGGCCCGCCCCGCGCCGAGCACTCCCCCGGCCCGCTGACCGGCCGACCGGTTGACCGGCCGACCGGCCGACCGCTAGAGCGTCGGGCGTCCTCCCAGGTCGATGCCGAGGAGTTCGAGCCGTTCGACGGCGACCTGGCGGGACGGGCTGCGGGGGCCGTCCGCCCATTCCCGCCAGGCGGGCCAGCGGTCGCGGTCGTACCCGTCGCCGTCGGCGGTGTCCGCGACCAGGTACCGGACGGCTGCCATGGCCTCGGCGTCGGCGATACCGGGCCACGGCAGGTAGCCGATCCTCCAGGCGAGGCGGGTGCCGCCGCCCTCGGACGCGTGGAACAGCCGCGGATGGAACGCGATGACGTCACCCGGCTCGGTCTCCAGCGCGGCGTACGGCACCGGCCGGCCGCGGAACCCCTGCCGGGACGGGTCGCGGTCCATGAACGCGGCGACGCGCCGGCCGTAGCCGGGCTCGTGCGACCCGGGCAGCACGCGCAGCGCGCCGGTGCGTTCGGCGCGGGGCTCTAGGTGGACGAGGTAGTTCACCCCGCCGACCTCGGGCCCGTGGTCGGTGTGCCAGGGCGCGTCGGGGGCGAGCCTCGCCGCCAGGCCGGGGGTCGGCACCATCGGCGTGCCCCACAGGTCGGCGGCGCCCTGGAACAGGCGCGGGTCGTCGGCGATCAGCGACTGCGCGAACGGCGCGCGGTCCACTGAGAGGGGCAGCTCGTCGCCGTCCCCGTCGCCGTCGCCGAACGCGGCGCGCAGCTCGCGGCGCGCCTCCTCGCGCAGCCCGGCGACCTCGTCGCCGGAGAGCAGGCCGCGCAGTACCACGAAACCGAAGGTCCCGAAGTGCGTGATCTCGTCATGGCCGAACACGGTGTGGTCCTCTCTGTCGTCGTCTCGTCCGCGAAGGGGGCGGGACGGCGCGGAGGGCCACGAGCACGCGCCCGTCAGCGTCAAGTGAACCCGTCGTCCATCCCCGCACCCTAACCCGGACGGCACGGGACCCGGGAGGGCGCGCGGGGGCGGGTCAGTCCGCGGCGAGGTGGCGTTCGACGCTGGCGACCTTGGCGTCGAGGGCGCCGGTGACGCCGGGCCGGAGGTCGGCCTTGACGACGAGGCTGACGCGGGGGGCGTGCGCGGCGACCGCGTCGGCGGCGGCCTTGACGACGGCCATCACCTCGTCCCACTCCCCCTCGACCGTGGTGAACATGGCGTCGGTGCGGTTGGGCAGGCCGCTGGCCCGCACCACGCGGACGGCCTCCGCGACGAGCGCGCCGACGTCCTCTCCCGTGCCGAGCGGGGTCACCGAGAACGCGACCAGCATGGGCACACCTCCCTTTCCCTCCGGGCCGCAGCCGTCAGGGCTGGACCACCTGCCTCACCACGATCTCATCGAGGCGCCGTTCGACGATCGCCCCCTCCGGCCAGTCGCGGACGAGGCACCGCAGGAGGGCGGCCTCGTGTTCGGCGTGGGCGGGGTCGCAGCCCTGCTGCTGGAGGCTGGACCGGATCGCCTCGACGTAGTCGGCGCCGGTGAAGCCCGGGATGTCGCGGACCATCGCGGTGGTGGTCGCGCGGTGCGAGTTGAGGCCGGCGAACGCCCGGCCGCAGCCGCAGCCGCCGTCGGGGTCGTCGCCGTCGCGGGCGCAGACGACGCCGATGTGGACGAGCTCGCCCTCGACGCACCAGTCGAAGTCGTTGTCTCGGTATCCCTGGCTGAGATTGGTGGCGGTGAGCAGCTTCAAGGCGCGACCCCCTCCTGCGCGTCCGTGGACCCGCCCACGGTACGCCGCGGGTCGGACATCTCACGGCGGAACATAGAGGGCGTAAGCCAGGTCGGCCACCATCGCGGGCAGTTCGGCGACCCGTCCGGCGCCGACCCGGTCGTACACCACGGCGTACAGGCCGCCGATCGTGAGCTCGGCGGTCAGCGCGGGCGTGCGGTAGCCGGGGGCCAGCCGCCGGACCTCGACCTCGGCGAGCCCGGCGAAGGTGCGCAGCACCTCGTCGCGGCGGGCGGTGGCGCGGGGCCCGGCCGTCAGCACCTCGACGATGCACATCCGGGCGGCGGCGGGGTCCTCGGCGAGGCCCTCCAGGAACGCGCGCAGCCCGGCCCGGAACCGGTCGGGGATGCCGCTCTCCCGCTCGTACGCCTCGGCGGTGCGTTCCAGCAGGCCGCGCATGACCTCGTCGTACGCGGCGAGGAACGCCTCCTCCTTGTTGCGGAAGTGCTCGTAGAACGTGCGGCGGGACACCTGGGCGCGGGAGATGACCGTCTCCACGCTCATCCGCGTGAACCCGACCTCCCCGGCCGCGGCGACGACGGCGGCGAGGATGCGGCCCCGCTGGTTGCCGCGGACGTAGTCGCGCGAGAGGCCGTGCCGCCCGCCCTTCAGCTTCCCCGGCGGATCACCGGCCACGGCCCGTCTCCACCGGGCCGTGCCCCGCCTGCGGAGCGCGCGCGGTCCCCTCGGCGCCCCTCGTCCTGCGTGCCATACCGCCACCCTAGGGATCGGCCCGTGCGCGCGGAATGTCCGTGACGTAGCGTCGCGGGCATGAGCGATGTCCTCGTCGAGCGCGACGGCGCCTTCACCACGATCACCATGAACCGGCCGCGGCGGCGCAACGCGCTGTCGCGCGACTTCCTGCTCGCGCTGACCGGCGCGTTCCGCGAGGCGGGCGAGAGCGACGCGCTGGGGATCGTCCTGGCGGCGGAGGGCCCGGTGTTCTCCGCCGGGCACGACTTCGCCGACATGGCCGGGGCGTCCCACGCGGACGTGCGGAGCCTGCTCCTCACCTGCACCGAGCTGATGCGGACGATCCAGTCCGTCCCGCAGGTCGTGGTCGCCCGGGTGCACGCGCTCGCGACGGCGGCGGGCTGCCAGCTCGTCGCGAGCTGCGACCTGGCGGTGGCCGCCGACAGCGCGGGGTTCGCGGCGCCGGGCGGGAAGGGCGGCTGGTTCTGCCACACCCCGATGGTCGCGGTCGCCCGCAACGTCGGCCGCAAGCGCGCCGCGGAGATGGCCCTGACCGGCGACGTGGTGGACGCCCGGACCGCCGCCGAGTGGGGCCTGATCAACTACGCGGTCCCGGCCGCCGAGCTGGGCAAGGCCACCCTGGACCTGCTGGAGCGCGCCACCCGGGGCAGCGCCCGCAGCAAGGCCCTCGGCAAGCAGGCGCTCTACGCCCAGCTCGACCGCCCGGAGGCCGACGCGTACCAGTACGCGGTGGAGGTCATGGCCGCCGCCAGCCAGACCCCCGAGGCGCAGGAGGGCATGCGCGCGTTCCTTGAGAAGCGCCGCCCGGACTTCCCCGCGTGACCATGCGGAACGACCGGGGGCGGAGTGGGGCGGGCGGGGCTCGAACCCGCGACCCGGAGATTATGAGTCCCCTGCTCTGACCAGCTGAGCTACCGCCCCCGGGCAGCCCCTCTGAAATGGTGGAACGGGGAGGGGCGCACCGTCGGGTCATCCTACCGGCGGGGCTTCGAGGTGGGCCACCGTGAACGGAATCTCCTCCTTTGAAGGGAGTGGGAGCGGGCGGCGTCATACCCGGTACCGAGTGACGTGTGTGGTGACCGGTCGGTAGGGTCCGCCTATGTCGAGACTCCGCGGTCCCCTCGTTCTGGCCGGAAACGTGATGTTGGCGCTGGTGGTGGCCACTGCCTGCGGTGGTGGCGGAGGCGACGACGACGGCGGCGAGCCGGCGAAATTCGACGGCAAGAAGGTGCTGGCGGACGCGTCGGCGGCGATGGGGCGGCTGAAGAGCGTCGGGGTGACGCTCTCCACGCAGAACAAGCCGCCGATCATGGTGCAGGGCGGCGACATCAAGCTGCTCAAGAGCGGGGACGCCGAGGGCACGCTGACCATCGAGCAGTCCGGCCAGGCGGTGGAGATGAAGCTCGTCGCGGCGGGCGACAGCGTCTACCTCAACGCCGGGACGGGCGGGTGGCGCAAGACGCCGCGGGCCGCCGCGGCGATGCTGTACGACCCGTCGGCGGTGCTCGATCCGAGCCGCGGGATCCCGAAGCTGCTCACCTCGGCGGTGTCGCCCACGGCGGAGGCCGAGGAGAAGGTGGACGGCAAGGACGCCTACCGGGTGCGGGCGACGCTCGGCCAGGACGACCTGGCGCGCATCGTCCCGGGGATCAACTCCGACGTGGACGGCCAGGTGTGGGTGAGCAAGGCCGACCAGCGGGTGCTGAAGGTGAAGGGGAACGTCCCGAAGGGCGGCAAGGGCTCGGTCGTCATCACCTTCGACGAGTTCGACGCCCCGTACAAGATCAGCGCGCCGAAGTGAGGTCCGCGCGGCGGGTGGCGATCGGCGTCGGCGGGACGGTGGTCCTGCTGGCGGCGCTGGACGCCTACGTGATCACCACGATCCTGGTGTCGGTGGTGAAGGACCTGGGGGTCCCGGTCAACCGGCTGGAGCGGATCACGCCGGCGCTGACGGGGTTCCTGCTGGGGTACGTGGCGGCGATGCCGCTGCTCGGGCAGCTCTCGGACCGGTTCGGGCGGCGGCCCCTGCTGCTGGCGTGCCTGTTCTTCTTCGCCGCGGGCTCGGTGGTGACGGCCGTCGCGCACGGTGAGCACGGCGTCGCGTGGCTGACGGCGGGCCGCGTGGTGCAGGGCGTCGCGGGCGGCGCGCTGCTGCCGGTGACGATGGCGCTGGCGGGAGACCTGTGGGAGGAGCGGCAGCGTCCCGTGGTGCTCGGGACGGTGGGCGCGGCGCAGGAGCTCGGAAGCGTCCTCGGCCCCCTGTACGGCGCGGGGATCGCCGCGGCGCTGGACTGGCGGTGGATCTTCTGGATCAACGTGCCGCTGGCGCTCGGCGCCATGGTCGCGGTGTGGTTCGCGGTGCCGGGCGGGCGGCGGGAGGGGCCGCGGCCGGGCGTGGACGTGGTGGGCGGCGTCCTGCTGGCGCTCGGCCTCGGGCTGCTGGTCGGCGGGTTCTACAACCCCGAGCCGGAGGAGTCGGCGCTGCCGCCGTGGGGCCTGCCCGTGGTGGCGGCCGGCGTGGTGGCGCTGGCGGTCTTCGTGCTGTGGGAGGTCAGGGCGAGGACGCGGCTGCTCGACCTCGGCGGGGTGCGGCGCGGGCCGCTGCTGGCGACGCTCGGCGTGAGCCTGCTGTCGGGCGCCGCGCTGATGGTGACGCTGGTCGACGTGGTGCTGGTGGCGCAGACCGTGCTCGGCGAGGACTCGTTCGGCGGGGCGCTGATCCTGACGCGGTTCCTGGTGGCGCTGCCGGTCGCGGCGGTGGCGGGCGGCCTCGCGGCCCGCCGGGTCGGCGAGCGGTGGCCGATGGCGGCGGGGATGGCGGTGTCGGCGGCCGGCTACCTGCTGATCGCGGGCTGGCCGTCCGACCTGGCGGACGCCTCGTACGGGCCGCTGCCGCGGATGGACGTCGACCTCGTCGTGGCGGGGCTCGGGCTCGGGCTGGTGATCGCGCCGGTGTCGTCGGCGGTGCTGCGGTTCGTCCCGGCGGCGCAGCACGGCGTGGCGTCGGCGGCCGTGGTGGTGGCGCGGATGATGGGGATGCTGCTCGGCATCTCGGCGCTGTCGGCGTGGGGGTTCTACCGGTTCCACGCGCTGACGGCCGATCTGAAGCCGCCGCTGCCGTTCCTGATGTCCAAGGAGGAGTTCGGGCGGCAGCTCGCCGTCTACAAGGACGCGGTGCGGGAGGCGCTGCGCACCGAGTACCAGGAGATCTTCTGGATCACGGCCGGGCTGTGCGCGCTCGGCGCGGTGCTGGCGCTCGCCGCGGGGGCCCGGGAGGATGGGTCCGAAACGTCACCCTCGTCCCACGAACGGCTCTTGACACACTGATCACGGCGCGGCGAAGCTGGCACGATCGACAACTGACCGAGCGGCTAGTTGGGAGTCGTCCGGAGGCCGTGGGAGGTCGCAGATGGACCCGGTGTTCGAGTTGCGCCCCGGCACCACCGTGCGCGCGCGAGTGGCCGCGCGGGGCTGAAGCTGACGGTGGGCCCGATGCTGTCGTACTGGCCGCTGTCCCGGATCGGCCTGCGTCCGGCGGTCGCGATCGACCTGGCGGCGCCGCTGGCGCTCCCGGCGCCGCGGTGGGCGCGGGTGGAGCGGGTGCGGTTCGAGGGCTTCCGCGCCGAGTGGGTCCGGGCGCCGCGTTCGGACGCCGGCCGCGCGGTGCTGTACTTCCACGGCGGCGGCTTCTTCTCCTGCGGGCTGCGGACGCACCGGCGGCTGGCCGCGCGGATCTCCGCGGCGTCCGGCGCGCCCGTGCTGTCGGTCGCCTACCGGCAGCTCCCGGGGGCGCCGCTCGCGGTGTCGGTGGCCGACTGCGCGCACGCCTACCGCTGGCTTCTGGACGAGGGGTACGACCCCGGGCGCGTGGTGGTGGCGGGCGACTCGGCGGGCGGGTTCCTGGCGTTCGCCGCGACGCTGCGGGCGATGCGGGACGGCGCGCCCGCCCCGGCGGGCATCGCCGCGCTGTCGCCGTGGACCGACCTGGACCACACCGCGAAGGCGGCGCACGGCAACGCGCGGCTCGACGCCTACATCCCCGTGCGGCGGCTGGAGCGGCTGGCGTTCCTGCTGGCCGAGGGCGAGGTGCCGCTCGACCCGGTGCTGTCGCCGGTGAACGGCGAGCTCGGCGGGCTGCCGCCCGTCCTGATCCAGGTGGGCTCGACCGAGTGCCTCCTGCCGGACGCCGAGCTGATGGCGTCCCGGCTGGCCGCCGCGGGCGTCCCGTGCCGGCTCCAGGTGTGGGAGGGCCAGGTGCACGTGTTCCAGGTCTTCGCCGACCTGATCCCCGAGGGGCTCGCGGCGCTGCACGAGGTCGGCGCGTTCGTCCGGGAGCGCACGGAGCCGGGCGCCGTCCCGTCCCGCCGTCCGCGCCGCCGCCGCGCCAGGTCCGTGGCCGCCTGACCGGCGGGCCGCCTACCCCGGCACCGCGACCACCCGCCCGGCCCCGCGCGCCGCTGAACGCCGCTCGGTCAACGGAGCGTCACGTATCGGCTGGCCCACGGCCTATTGTCACGCCGTCCGATTGGGAGGGGCGTCGGCGGGAAGTCCTTCGACTCTCCCGCCGATGCGACGACAGGACGGTACGGCCATGGAGCGGATGAGCGGTCTGGACGCGGGTTTCTTCTTCGCCGAGTCGGAGAACACGCCGCTGCACATCGCGTCGGTGACGGTCTTCGAGGGGCCGGCGCCGACGTACGGGGAGGTGGTGCGGGCGGTGCTGGCGAAGCTGCCCGGCGTGCCCCGCTACCGGCAGCGGGTGCGGACGGTGCCGCTGCACGCGGGCCGCCCGGTCTGGGTGGACGACCCGCACTTCCAGATCCTCTACCACGTGCGGCACACGGCGGTGCCGCGCCCCGGCGGCCCTGAGGAGCTGCGCAACCTGGCCGGGCGGGTGCTGTCGCAGCGCCTCGACCCGGCCAAGCCGCTGTGGGAGATCTGGCTGGTCGAGGGGCTGGACGGCGGCCGCTGGGCGCTCATCACGAAGGTGCACCACTGCGTGGTGGACGGGGTCGGCGGCGTGGACCTGATGACGGCGCTGTTCGACCTGAGCCCCGACGCCGGGCGCCCGGAGGCCCCGGAGCTCCCGGGCGCCGCGCCGGAGCCGTCGCGGGCGGAGCTGCTGGCGGACACGGTGCGCGACGGCGTCGCCGGGACGCTGCGCCGGGCGAGGGGCCTGCCGGGCGCGGCGCGGCGGGCGTCCGGCCTGCACGCCCTGCGGCGGGCGGGGCTGGACGTGCCGCGGACGCTCGGGCGGCTGGCGCGCCGTTCGACGGACTCGCTGAACGGCCCGCTCGGCCCGCACCGGCGCTGGCGGTGGACGCACGCGGACCTCGACGAGATCAGGACCGTCCGCAAGGCGCTCGGCGGCACGGTCAACGACGTCATCCTCGCCGCCGTGGCGCACGGGTTCCGCGCGGTGCTGGAGGGGCGCGGGGAGCTGGCGGACGGCGAGGTCGTGCGCACGCTCGTCCCGGTGTCGGTGCGGGGCGAGCGGGAGCGCGGCGACCTCGCCAACCGGGTGTCGGGCGTGCTGGTGAACCTGCCGGTCGGCGAGCCGGACGCGCGGCGGCGCCTGTTCGAGGTCCGGCGGCAGATGGACGGCGTGAAGCGGACCCACCAGGCGGCGGGCGGCGAGGCCCTGGCCAAGCTGGCGGGCTTCGCGCCGACGCTGATGGCGCTCGGGTCGCGGTACGCGCTCAGCCAGTCGCAGCCGCTGGTGCAGACGGTCGTGACGAACGTGCCGGGCCCGCCGTTCCCGCTGTACGTGCTGGGTCGCAGGCTGGTCGGGCTCTACCCGTTCGTCCCGCTGGCGCTCGGCGTGCGGGCCGGGGTGGCCGTGTTCTCGTACGAGGGGCGGCTGACGTTCGGGCTGACGGGCGACTTCGACGGGATGCCCGACCTGGACGTGCTGGCGGACGGCATCAGCGCGGGGTTCGCGGAGCTGCTCAAGCAGGCCGAGGAGGCTCCCGCGCCCGCCGCCGGCTGAACCCGGGGCAAGCCCCGCGGCCGTCCGGCGGCGTGGCCGGATGTGGACGCGCGGCGCGGCGCCTGGCACGTGCTTCACACCGGCCGCGTTCTTCACGTGCCTGACACGGCCCCCCATTACCGTGATGGCCGCCCGCAGGCTCAGAGCGGTCGAGACCCCCCGCACCACGACGCGAAGGAGACGCTGAGGCCGTGCATCGGATGAGCGGACTGGACGCCAGCTTCTACCTCCTGGAGGACGAGAACACGCCCCTGCACGTGGCGTCGGTGATCGTGTTCGAAGGGCCGGCCCCCTCGTACGGGGACCTGATCCGGACGATCGTCGCCAAGCTCCCCCTCGTCCCGCGCTACCGGCAGCGCGTCCGCCCGGTGCCGCTGCACCTCGGCCGGCCGGTCTGGGCGGACGACCCGCACTTCCAGGTCCTCTACCACGTGCGGCACACGGCGCTCCCGGCGCCGGGCACGGACGAGCAGCTCCGCAACCTCGCCGGGCGGGTGCTCGCGCAGCGCCTCGACCCCGGCAAGCCGCTGTGGGAGATCTGGCTGGTCGAGGGGCTGGAGGACGGCCGCTGGGCGCTGATCGCCAAGGTGCACCACTGCATGGTGGACGGCGTGGCCGGGATGGACCTGGCGACCGTGATGTTCGACCTCGAACCCGGGTACGAGCCGCCCGGCGAGCCCGCGGCGTGGGAGCCGGAGCCCGAGCCGTCCGCGCTGGGCCTGCTGCTCGACTCGGCGCGGCGCGGCGTCTCCCAGCCCGTCCGGCAGGCCCGGGACGTGGCGCGCGGCGCGGGCGTCGTGCGGGAGGCGCGGCAGCTCCGCGAGTTCGCGCTCGGCCTGAGCCGCACGACGGCGCGGTTCGCCAGCCCGTCGGCGGGTTCGCTGAACGGGCCGATCGGGCCGCACCGGCGGTGGTGCTGGCAGCAGGTCCCGCTCGCCGACGCGAAGGCGGTCCGCAAGGCGCTCGGCGGCACGGTCAACGACGTCGTCCTCACCGCGGTCGCGGCGGCGTACCGGGACCTGCTGAACGCGCGCGGCACGCTCTCCGCCGACACGGTGGTGCGGTCGGCGGTGCCGGTGTCGGTCCGCACGACCGGCGAGCGCGGCGAGCTGAACAACCGCGTCGCCGCCGTCTTCGTCAACCTCCCGGTCGGGGTCGCCGACCCGCTCGAACGGCTGCGCCGGATCCGCGAGCAGACCGACGACGTCAAGCGCAGCAACCAGGCGGCGGGCACCCGGACGCTGACGCGGCTGACGGACGCGGCCGTCGCGCCCGCGCTGCTGTCCCTCGGCGCGCGGCTCCCGGTGCGGCTGCGGCAGGACATCGTCCAGACGGTCACCACGAACGTGCCGGGACCCGACTTCCCGCTGTACGTGATGGGCCGCCGGGTGCTGGAGATGCACCCGTACGTGCCGCTGACCGGCGGGATCCGGGTGGCGACGGCGATCGTGTCGTACTGCGGCACACTGCACTTCGGCATCACGGGCGACTTCGACGCGATGCCCGACCTGGACGTCCTCGCCAAGGGGGTCCAGGGCGGGTTCGACGAGCTGGTCAAGGCGGCCGGCCGCTGAACGGCACCCGGTGCCGGCGCGGCCCCGCACCCGGGCGTGGCGCGCCGGCGCCGGATCGGCCGCCCGCACAGGGCCCGCGGGTGCGTTCCATGAAGGAATCCGCTCCCGCACTAGTGCCGATCAACGCGGACAGGAATATCCTGGGAAAAGATGGCTAATGGCCTCTTACCGGGAGTGCGCTCGCCGGGGAGGTGACGACGTTGCGCAGGTTCGGCATCGGCCGGGACGGCCCGCCGCGCAGGACGCTGCGACGGCGGCTGGGGCTTGAGCGCAGCGGCCTGCGCCGCCGCGTCGACCGGGTCCAGCGCGGGATCGCGCTGGCCCTGCTGTCCGTCCTGCTCGCCGCGGCCCCGCCGCTCGCCGCGTGGGCGGCGGGCTGGTCGTACGACGCCGGCTCGCGGGCCGAGCGGGTGGAGCGCGCGAGCCGCCACCAGGTGGTCGCGACCGTGGTGAGCACCGGCGGGATCGGCTCGACCGGCGACCGCTACATCCACGAGACCGTCCAGGCGCGGTGGACGGCGCCGAACGGCAAGCCCCGCACCGGCTCGCTGCCCGCGTGGAGGAAGGTCCGGGCGGGCGCGCAGCGCGACATCTGGGTGGACGCCGACGGCGATCCGACCGTCCGCCCCCGCCCGCACAGCCGGACGCTGACCGACGCCGCGTACGCCGGGGCCGCCGCCGTGCTCGCGGTCGGGCTCCCGCTGCTGCTGGCGTACGCGCTGGCCAGGCGGCGCTGCGACCGGTACCGCGACGCGCTGTGGGACGCCGCGTGGGCCCGGATGGACGCCGACGCGGGACACAACCGCCCCTCCTGACCCGCGGCCCGCGGCTCCCGGCGCGCGGCTCCCGGCGCGCGGCTCCCGGCGCGCGACTCCCGCCCGCGCCTTCCGCTCGCGGCTCCTTGGCGGCGACCGGGCGTCAGTGTTTACTTATCGGCATGGGCGAGCCGAGGATCGTGATCGTCGGGGCGGGCATGTCCGGGCTGTGCATGGGCGTGCTCCTCAAGCGGGCGGGATTGCGCGACTTCACCGTGTACGAGAAGGGCGGCTCGGCCGGCGGCACCTGGCGCGACAACACCTATCCCGGCCTGACCTGCGACGTTCCCTCGCGCTTCTACCAGTTCACGTTCGCGCCCAATCCCGGCTGGACGCGGCTGTACTCGCCGGGCGCGGAGATCCGCGCGTACCTGGACCGGGTCGCCGACGCCCACGGCCTCCGCGAGCACATCGTGTTCGGCGCCGAGGTCACCGGCGCGGAGCACCGGGCGGGCCGCTGGCACGTCGCGGTCGCGGGGCCGGGCGGCGCGGCGACCGCCGACGAGGCCGACTTCCTCGTCACCGCCACCGGCGTGCTGCACCATCCGCGCCTGCCCGAGATCCCGGGGCTCGACTCGTTCGCCGGACCGTGCTTCCACTCGGCCCGCTGGGACCACAGCGCCGACCCGCGCGGCCGCCGCGTCGCGGTCGTCGGGACGGGCTCGACCGGCGTGCAGATCACCACCGCCCTCGCCGGGACGGCCGGGCGCCTGCTGCTCTTCCAGCGCACCGCGCAGTGGATCCTGCCGACGCCGAACCGGCGCTACGGCCGCCTCACCCGCGCAGCGCACCGGGCCCTGCCGCGGCTCGACCGGCTCGGGTACCGCTGGTACGAGTTCCTCATCAGCGCGGTGCTGTCGCGCGCCCTCGTCCGGGACGGCTGGCAGCGCCGCCTCATCGGCCGCCTCGTCCGCCGCAACCTCGCCAAGGTGCGCGACCCGGACCTGCGCCGCCGCCTCACCCCGCCGGACGAGCCGATGTGCAAGCGCCTCATCGCGTCCGACGGCTTCTACGACGCGGTGCAGCGCGACGACGTGGACGTCGTCACCAGCCCGATCGACCACGTCGAGCCCCGCGGGATCGTCACCGCCGACGGCACGCTGCACGAGGCGGACGTGCTCGTCCTCGCGACCGGGTTCGACGCGCACGCCTACGTCCGCCCGATGACGGTGACCGGCCCGGACGGCCGCACGCTGGAGGACGCCTGGGCGGACGGCCCGCGCGCGTACCGGACGGTCGCGCTGCCCGGGTTCCCCAACTTCTTCATGCTGATGGGCCCGCACAGCCCGATCGGCAACTACTCCCTCATCGCGATCGCGGAGGCGCAGGCGGCGTACATCCTCGGCTGGATCCGCCGCCACCGCGCGGGGCTCGTCAAGACCGCCGCGCCGACCGCCGAGGCGACCGACCGGTTCAACGACGCGCTGCGGCGCGCGCTCCCCCGCACCATCTGGACGTCCGGTTGCGCGAGCTGGTACCTCGGCCGGGACGGGCTGCCCGAACTGTGGCCCTGGACGCCGCGCGCCCACGCCCGGATGCTGAGGGAGCCCGCCCTCCGCGACTTCGAGACGACCTGACCGCGGGGCCCGTCCGACGGAACCCGTCCGGCAGAGCCCGTCCGGCAGAGCCCGTCCGGCAGAGCCCGTCCGCGTCGGGAGTCAGCGGGGTGCGGCGGGCGCCGGGGCCGACTGGTGGGTGGCGTCCAGCGCGAGCGCCAGCTCCACCACGTCCCGCGGCCGGTGCAGGGACCTGCTGGTGAGCTGCTCCAGCCTGCGCAGGCGGTTGAAGACCGTGTTGCGGTGGCAGTAGAGGAGCCCGGCGGTACGGGTCGCGGACCCCTCGCAGTCGAACCAGGTCGCGAGGGTGTCGAGCAGCACCTCGCGGTCGCCGGGGTCCAGGCCGCCGAGCGGGCCGAGGACCTGGGCGCTCAGCAGCGCCGCCAGCTCCGGCTGCGCCGCGACCAGCGCGGCCGGCAGGTGGTCGTCGAGGCGGACGATCCGCCGCTCGCCCGGACGGCAGGTGCCGAGCGCGACCTCCGCGAGCCAGCGGGCGCGGCCGAGCCCGGCGAGGCCCTCGGCGACCGTGCTGACACCCGCCTCGCCCGCCACGTACGGGCGCAGCGCCTCGACCACGCCGGCCACGTCCAGGTCGCCGAGCGAGGCGACGCCGACCTCGGTGTCGGTGCGCATCCGCCACACGAACCGCGCGCCGCCGATCCGCTCGGGCCGTTCCAGCCCAGGGTCGCGGCGCGGCGGCCGCAGCACCGCCACTGCGTACCGGCCGTGCTCGGGCAGGTCGAGCGCGGCGGCCGCTGCGTTGGCGAGGCCCCCGTCCGCGCCGCGCCCCTCCAGCAGCGCGTCGAGCAGCGCCCGCACCCGCTCGGCGTTGCGGCGCAGCAGCTCCGACTCCGTCCGGCGGTACGAGTCGGCCACGACGGTGGACTGGAGCTCGATCGTGTGCCAGACCGTGCTGGCGTACCGCAGCAGGACGGCGAGGGCGTCGGGGTCGTCCTCGGACACCACGTCGATGAGCGCCTCCCACACGACCCGGCCGCCGATGCGGTAGCAGCGCAGCAGGGACTCCAGCGGCAGGCCCTGCTCGGCGCGGCGGCGGCCGATGCGGGCGGCGACCGACAGGTCGAGGCGCTCGCCGCGGGCGCGCTGGGCCATCTGCTCGATGCCCGCCTCCAGGCTGTCGCGGACCGACTCCCAGAACTCGTCGCGCGGCACGAACTCCACGTACGACGGGTCCTCGGCCAGCACGTCCGCGACGAGGCGGTCGGCGAGCTCGGGCACCTGCGAGGTCAGCCGCCCCGACGCCGACCTGGCGAGCCTCGCGGGGGCGTCCCGCGACGGCCCGCGCGCGGGGACCGGCGGGACGGCGGCGCTGGCGGCAGACGGCATGGCGGCGACCTCCGCGAGTGAGCCAGATCACTTTGTCACGAAGTGTCGGATATCCGCCAGGGGCTCGCAACCTCCGGCCGGGGAGCTGTGCCCGCACACAACCCGAATGCCGTTCGCTTGGACGCGTGCCCCGTCTTGCGCGCCGCCCGTAGACGCTGTTCGGCGTCCCGTGTTTCGGTGCCTGCCACACCACCGCCCACGGCTCTCGGAGGCGCCCATGGCGAGCGGGAATCTTGAGGTCCGGGATCTGTCGGTCAGCTACGGACGGGCCGTGCGGGCGCTGCGCGGCGTGTCGCTCGACGTGCCCGCCGGATCGGTCACGGCGGTGCTCGGCGCGAACGGCGCGGGCAAGACGAGCCTGCTGCGCGCGATCTCGGGCACGCTGCCGTTCCACCGGGGCGGCGTCGACGCGGGCGGCGTCCGGCTGGGCGGGCGGGCCCTCACGGGGCTGCGGCCCGCCGCCGTCGTCCGGACCGGGGTCGTGCAGGTGCCGGAGGGCCGCCGCGTCTTCGGCCGCCTCACCGTCGAGGAGAACCTCAAGGCCGGCGCGCTCGGCGCCCGGGGCCGCGCCGGGACGGCCGAGGCCCGCGCGCGCGTCCTCGACCTGTTCCCCGTCCTCGCCGAACGGGCGCGGCAGCGGGCCGGCCTGCTGTCGGGCGGCGAGCAGCAGATGCTCGCGATCGGCCGCGCGCTGATGGCGCGCCCGTCGGTACTGCTGCTGGACGAGCCGACGCTCGGCCTCGCGCCCCTCGTCGCCGCCCGGATCGGCGCGACGGTCGCCGAGATCAACCGGCAGGGCACCTCGGTGCTGCTGGTCGAGCAGAACGCGGCGCTCGCCCTCGAACTGGCGTCCACCGCGTACGTGCTGGAGGTCGGCGAGGTCGCGGCGCGCGGCGCGTCCGCCGACCTCGCCGCCGGGGACGAGCTGCGCCGCCGCTACCTCGGCGCCGCCGCGCCCCCGACCGAGCGCGGCGAGGACACCGGCGACGCCGCGGACGCCGCGGCCGGGCGCGGCGACCGGCCGACGCTGGCGAGGTGGACCGGATGAACGGCGCGAACAGCGTGGACGGCGCGAACGGCCTCACCGTCACCGGCCTGACCGTGCGGTTCGCGGGGCTGACCGCGCTGGACGGCGTGTCGTTCACCGTCGCGCCCGGCACCGTCCACGCGCTCATCGGCCCGAACGGCGCGGGCAAGTCGACCTGCTTCAACGTGCTGTCGGGCGTCTACCGGGCCGCGGCGGGCAGCGTCCGCTTCGGCGGCGGCGAGCTGACCGGGCTCGCCCCGCACCGGATCGCCGCGCTCGGCGTCGCCCGCACGTTCCAGAACATCGCGCTGTCGGGGCGGCAGACCGTCGAGGACAACCTGATGCTCGGGCGGCACCGGCTGACCCGCGCCGGGTTCGCCTCGGCGGGGCTGCGGCTGCCGCGCGCCCGCCGCGAGGACGCCCGGCACCGCGCGCGCGTGCGGGAGATCGCCCGGTTCGTCGGCGTGGACGAGCACCTCGGCGCGCCCGCGGGGACGCTGCCGTACGGCGCGCAGAAGCGGGTGGAGCTGGCGCGGGCGCTCGCGATGGAGCCGAGCCTGCTCCTGCTGGACGAGCCCGTCGCCGGGATGGACGGCGGCGAGCGTCGGCGGATGGCCGAGGTCGTGCTCGCCGCCCGCGCGGACCTGGACATGACGGTCCTGCTGGTCGAGCACGACATGGGCATGGTGATGCGGCTCGCCGACCGCGTCACCGTCCTGGACTTCGGGCGGCGCATCGCGGACGGCCCGCCGGGCGAGGTGCAGCGCGACCCCGCCGTCGTCCGCGCCTACCTCGGCGGCGCCGCCGCGCGCGGCACCGCCGAGAGCGACGCGCACGACGCGCACGACGCACACGACTCCGCCGAGGGCGGGAAGGGCGGGGAGCCGGGTTGAGCACGTTCGTCGAACTGGTGGTCAACGGGGTGTCGATGGGGTCGGTGTACGCGCTGATCGCCCTCGGCTTCGTGATCATCTTCAAGGCCACCGAGGTGGTCAACTTCGCGCACGCCTCGCTGCTGCTCGCCGGCGGCTACGTCACCGCGGTCCTGCACGACGACCTCGGGTTCCTCCTCGCGCTCGGCGCCGGGATCGCGGCGGCCGCCGGCGCCGGAGCGCTGGTCGAGGTGCTGGTGCTGCGCCGCGCGCGGGTCGAGAACCACGCCGTCCTCGCGATCGTGACGATCGGCGTGGACATCGTGCTCACCACCGAGCTGACCCGGCGCATCGGCACCGAGGTGCTGTCGCTCGGCGACCCGTGGCGCGACCGGATCGTCACCGTCGCGGGCGTGAGCGTCGCCGAGACGCGGATCGCGGCCCTGGTCACGGCGACCGTCCTGATCACCGCGTTCCTGCTGGCGTTCCGCCACACCTCGTGGGGCGTCGCGATGCGCGCCGCCGCCGAGGACGGCGAGACGGCCGCGCTGATGGGCGTGCGGCTGACCCGGGTGTCGCTCGGCGCGTGGGCCCTCGCGGGCGCGCTCGCGGCCGTCGCGGCGCTGTTCCTCACCGTCTTCCCGACGCCGGGCCTGGACCGCGGCACCTCGTTCGCTGCGATGAAGGCGTTCCCCGCCGCGATCCTCGGGGGCTCGACTCCACCACCGGCGCGCTCGCCGGCGGCCTGATCATCGGGCTGACCGAGTCGCTGGTCACCGGCTACCAGGGCGACCTGGCGTTCCTCGGACGCGGCATCGGGGAGGTCGCGCCGTTCCTGGTCATGCTGGCGGTGCTGCTCGTCCGGCCCGCCGGGCTGTTCGGGACGAGGGAGCTGACCCGTGTCTGACCCGTCCCCGCCACCGGACGGCGCGCCGGGCCGCGCGCCGGACCGCGCGCCCGGCCGGGCCCGTACCGGAACGCCCGGCCGCGCCGCCGCGCTCGCGCAGCCGCTCGCCGGTTTGCGGCGCCCGGCGGTCCTCGCGGGCGCCGCCGGGTTCCTCGTGCTGCTCGCGCTGCCGTTCTACCTCGGCGCGTTCTGGCTCCAGACCGGGCTGTTCGCGATGTCGGCGGCGATCGGCGCGATCGGCCTGAACCTGCTCACCGGCGCGACCGGGCAGCTCTCGATGGGGCACGCGTTCTTCCTCGCGGTCGGCGCGTACGGCTACGTGTACCTCGCCTCGGACTCCGGCCCGCACCTGGCGGGCCTCGGCCTGCCGACGCCCCTGGCGTTCCTCGGCGCGATCGTCCTCGCGGGGGCCGCGGGCGGGCTGTTCAGCCCGATCGCCGGGCGGCTGCGCGGCACCTACCTCGGCATCGCGTCGCTCGCGCTGATCTTCATCGGGCAGCACGTGCTGTTCAACGCCGGGAGCCTCACCGGCGGGTTCAACGGCCGGGACGTCCCGCCGCTGCGCCTCCCCGGTCTGGCTTTCGACGACTCCCCGGGGCTGGTGCTGTTCGACGTCCCGCTCGGCGCGCTCGAACGGCTCTGGTTCCTCGGCCTCGCGCTGCTCGTCCCCGCCGCCTGGACCGCGCGCGGCGTGCTGCGCGGGCGGCCCGGCCGCGCGCTCAACACCATCCGCGACCGCGAGGTCGCCGCCGCCGTCATGGGCGTGCCCGTGGCCCGGTACCGCGCGGGCGTGTTCGTGCTGTCCTCCATGTACGCGGGCGCGGCGGGGGCGCTGCTCGCGCTGGTGTTCCGCCGCACCGTCCCCGAGTACTTCGGCATGTTCCTGTCCCTGGACTACCTCGCCATGATCGTCATCGGCGGGCTCGGCACCGCCGCCGGCGCGGTGGCGGGCGCGGTGTTCGTCTCCGCGCTCCCGCAGCTCCTCACCCGCTACGGCGACGACCTGCCCCTCGTCGCCGCGCCCGGCTCCGGCGGCGTCTCCCCCGCCGAGGCGTCCCGCATCCTGTACGGCGCCGCCGTCGTCGCCGTGGTCCTGTTCCTTCCCGGCGGGCTGCTCGGGCTCTGGTCGCGGCTGCGCGCCGCCGCGACCCCGCGCCGCGGCCCCCGCCGGCCCGTCCCCCGGCTCGACGAAGAGGAGCAACCGGCATGACTTCCACCGGACGAACGAGACACACCCCGACCGGCCCGGCCCCGTCCTTCCCGACCGGCCCGGCCCCGTCCCGCGCCGCGCGCCGTACGGTCGCGGCGGCCGTCGCGGCGGCGATGCTCGCCGCGCTCGGCGCCGCGTGCAGCGGCAAGGCCAACGACGGCTCGGGCAGCACCGCGGGCGACGGCGTGAAGATGGGCCCCGGCGTCACCGCCGACAAGATCCGCGTCGGCATCGCCACCGACCTCACCGGCGTGTACGCGCCGCTCGGCAAGAGCCTCACGCAGGCGCAGCGGATGTACTTCGAGGAGGTCAACGCGGCGGGCGGCGTCTGCGGGCGCAGGATCGAGCCGGTCGTGCGCGACCACGGCTACGACGTGCAGCGCGCGATGGCCGCCTACAGCGAGATGCAGTCGAGCGTGGTCGGCATCGCGCAGTTCATCGGGTCGCCGATGGTGACGGCGCTGAAGGGGCGGATCACGTCCGACAAGATGTTCGTGCTCCCGAACGCGTGGGCGACGACGCTGCTCGGCAACCGCTACATCCAGGTCACCGGCACCACGTACGACATCGACATGGTCAACGCGCTGGACTTCCTCACCAAGGAGAAGGGCATCGGGAAGGGCGCCAAGATCGGGCACGTGTACTTCGAGGGCGACTACGGCGAGTCCGCGCTGAACGGCTCGAAGTACGCCGCGCGCAGGCTCGGCCTGACGCTCGTCGAGCAGAAGATCAAGGCGAGCGACAACGACATGACCGCGCAGGTGTCGGCGTTCAAGAGCGCCGGGGTGGACGCGATCCTGATGAGCGCGGGGCCGCGCCAGTCGGCGTCGCTCGCGGGCGTCGCGCGCGCGAAGGGCATGACGGTGCCGATCGTGGCGAGCAACTCGGGCTTCTCCCCGCAGCTCCTCCAGACGCCCGCCGCGCCCGCCCTGCTGAAGGACTTCTACCTGGCGAGCGCGGGCGCCCCGATCGGCGCGGACCTCGCGCCCGTCCGCAGGCTCGCCGACGCGTACGGCAGGAAGTACCCGGGGCAGCCCCGCGACAACGCCGTGGTCAACGGCTACACCAACGCGCTGATCTTCACCAGCGCCCTGAAGAAGGCGTGCCAGGCCAAGGACCTGACCAGGGAGGGCGTGATCACGGCGCACCGTTCGGGCGGGGTGTACGACGACGGCTACGGGACGCCGATGGAGTTCGGGCACTACGACCGTCCGGCCACCCGCAAGACCTACATCCTGCGCACCGACGCGAAGGCGCTCGGCGGCCTCGCGGTGCAGCGCGGGGCCGAGGAGTCGCCCGAGGCGAAGGGCTACCGGGTGCCCGCGGGCGGCTGAGCGTCGCGGGACCGTCCGGCCGGGCGGGGCCGGGCCGGGCTCAGGCGTCGGGGGTCTCGACCAGGTGGGCGGCGATGCGGTCGAGGGCCGCCAGGTCCTCCGGCGGGAGGCCGAGGACGGCCGGGGGCGGGGCGGCGAGGATGCGCTCCGCCTCCTCGGCCGTCGCGCGGCCCTCCGCCGTCAACGTGACGATCTTGGAACGGCGGTCGGCCGGGTTCGGGGTGCGCTCCACCAGGCCGCGCCGTTCCAGGGCGTCCACCACGAGCGTGGCGTACGGGCGGTCGGTGAGCAGCGCGTCGGCGAGGCCGCGCAGCGTGAGCGGCCCGTGCGCGAGCAGGCGGCGCAGCGCCTTGACCCGGAAGAAGCTCAGCCCGAGCCGCTCGGAGACCTCGCGGCGCTTGTCGGAGCGCTCGTGCAGCAGGACGCGCAGGTTGTGCCACGCCCGCTCGGCGGCCTCCCGCGACGCGGCGGACGGCACGGCGGGGGCCGGGGACGGCGGGGTGCCGGTCATGCTTTCACCGTGGTCGTCCTCGGGTCGGGATCGGGGCCGGACTGCAGCAGCGCCGCGGTGCGGGCGGCGCTGCGGGCGGCCCACCGTCCGGTGGTGACCGTCCCGAGCACCAGCACGGCCGCCGCGCACGCCGCCATAATCCAGTATGCCGGGCGGGCGGCGGAGACGAAGGAGGCGTGCGGGCCGGCGGCCAGGCCCGTCGCGAGCACCGACCCGATCACCGCGACGCCGAGCGCGTTGCCGACCTGGCGGCTGGTGGACGCGACGGCCGCGGCGGCGCCCGCCTGCGCGCGCGGCATCCCGGACACCGCGGTGTTGGTGATCGGCGCGTTCACCAGGCCGAACCCGATCCCGAACAGGACGTAGGAGGTGAACAGCAGCGCGTCGTTCGTCTCGGCCTCGAACGCGGCGAACAGCAGCATGGCCGCCAGCATCGTCACGCCCGCGAGCTGGAGCGGCAGGCGCGGCCCGCGGCTGCCGACCAGCCGCCCCGACACCGGCGCGAACACCCCGTTCATCGCCGCCATCGGCAGCAGGTAGAGCCCCGCGTGCAGCGCCGACAGGCCCCGCACGTTCTGCAAGTAGAGCGAGTTGACGTAGAGGAACCCGGCGAGCGCCGCGCACGCGCAGACCGCGATGGCGGTCGCCCCGGCGAACGGCGCGCTGCCGAAGAACCGCGGGTCGATCAGCGGCTCGGCGGTCCGGAACCCGTGCCACACGAACCCGGCGAGCGCGAGCACGGCGACGGCGGCGCAGCCGAGGACGGCCGGGGAGCCCCAGCCGAGCGAGGCGCCCTCGATGATCGCGTACGTCACGGTGCCGAGCGCGAGGATCATCAGGAGCTGCCCGGCGGGGTCCGGGCGGCGGGGCCGCTCGGCGCGCGACTCGGGCACGAACCGCGCGGTGAGCGCGAGCGCGGCCAGCCCGATCGGCAGGTTCACCCAGAAGATCGAGCGCCAGCCGACGCCGTCCACCAGCAGCCCGCCGATCACGGGCCCGGCCGACATGCTGAGCCCGATGACCGCGCCCCACGCGCCGATCGCGCGCGCCCGCTCGCGCGGCTCGGTGAAGGTGTTGGTGATGATCGACATCGCGACCGGGTTGAGCATCGACCCGCCGACCGCCTGGAGCACGCGCGCCGCGACGAGCCAGCCGAGGGACGGCGCGAGGCTGCACAGCAGCGAGCCGGTGGTGAACAGCACCAGCCCGGTCTGGAAGACCCGGCGGCGGCCGATCCGGTCGGCGGTCGATCCGGACAGGATGAGCAGGGACGCGAGGACGATGAGGTAGGCGTCGATCGTCCACTGGAGCCCCGACAGCGACGCGTGCAGGTCGCGCCGCATCGAGGGCAGCGCGACGTTCAGCACGGTGTTGTCGAGGCTGACGACCAGCAGGCTCATGCAGCAGATCCCCAGGATCAGCAGGCGGCGCCGGTGGCTGAGCTCGGGCAAGCGGTCTCCAATGGTTGTAGAACTAAAACCATTGTAAGCCTACAACTACCTTCGGGCCGCGGGCACCACCAGGGGGGTCCCGGTCTCCGGGTCCTCGATCACCCGGCACGGCAGCCGGAACACCTCCCGCACCAGCTCCGCCGTCACCACCTCGCCCGGCGCGCCCTCCGCCGCGATCCGCCCGTCCCGCAGCGCGATCAGGTGCGTGGCGTAGCGGGCCGCGTGGTTCAGGTCGTGCAGCACCGCGACCACCGTCCGGCCGCTCTCGTGCAGGTCCGCGCACAGGTCCAGGACCTCGATCTGGTGCGCGATGTCGAGGTAGGTCGTCGGCTCGTCCAGCAGCAGCAGCGGCGTCTGCTGCGCGAGCGCCATCGCGATCCACACCCGCTGCCGCTGCCCGCCCGACAGCTCGTCCACCGCCCGCTCCGCCAGGTCGGCGACGCCGGTCGCGGCCATCGACTCCGCGACGACCCGCTCGTCCTCCCTGGACCACTGGCGCAGCAGGCCCTGGTGCGGGTACCGGCCGCGCGCCACCAGGTCGGCGACCGTGATCCCCTCGGGCGCGATCGACGACTGGGGCAGCAGGCCGAGGGTGCGGGCCAGCTTCTTGGCGGGCCACGCGCCGATCCGCTCGCCGTCGAGCACGACCGTCCCCGCCGCGGGCTTGAGGATCCGCGCGAGGGCCCGCAGCAGCGTCGACTTGCCGCACGCGTTCGGCCCGACGATCACGGTGAACGACCGGTCGGGCACCGCGACGTCGAGCCCCTCCGCGATCGTCCGCTTGTCGTACGCCAGCGTCAGCCCTTCCCCGACGAGCCGCGGCGGCCGCGCACCGTTCCCCGCCGCACCGTTCCCCGCCGTGCCGTCCCCCGCCGCGCCGGGCACCGTGTCGCTGAGCGCCGTCCCGGCGGAGGCCGCCCCGTTGGCCGCCGCGCCGCCTGTCTCCGTGCCGCTGAGCGGCGGGCCGTCCGAGGGGGACGCCGTGCCACCGGAGGTGGGGTGCTGCCTGATCGTCATATCCGTCCCGTCCTGCGTTCGGTCACCAGAAGCCACACCAGATATCCGCCGCCGAGCAGCCCGGTCACCACGCCGACCGGGAGCTGGTGGCCGGGGAACGCGCGCTGCGCGACCCAGTCCGCCGCCACCATCAGCGCCGCGCCCATGCACGCCGCGGGCAGCAGGTTGGGCCCGGCGGTGCGGGTCAGCCGCCGGGCGAGCTGCGGCGCGCTCAGCGCGACGAACGCGACCGGCCCGGCCGCCGCCGCGGCGAACGAGGCCAGCAGCACCGCGGCGGCCAGCAGGATCAGCCGGACCCGCTCGATCGGCACGCCGAGCCCGTGCGCGGCGTCGTCGCCCATCTCCAGCATCCGCAGCGCCCGCCCGCAGAACACCAGCACGACCGGGCCGAGGACGGCGAGCGCGACGAGCAGCGGGCCGCTGTCGCCCCAGTCCCGCCCGTCCAGGCTGCCGGTCAGCCACAGCACCGCCCGCGCCGCGTCGGTGATCTTCGCGCGCGTGAGCAGGTAGCCGTTCACGCCGGTCAGGATGGCCGCGACGCCGACGCCGACGAGGATCAGCCGCTGCCCGTGCGCGCCGTGCCGGCCCGCCACCGCGTACACCAGCACGCCGGTCAGCAGCCCGCCGCCGACCGCGCCGCCCGCGACGGCGAGGCCCCCGCCGCCCGCCAGCACGATCCCCGCGAGCACGCCGGTGGCCGCGCCCTGGCTGAAGCCGAGCATGTCGGGGCTGCCGAGCGGGTTGCGCACCAGCGACTGGAAGATCGCCCCCGCGAGGCCGAGCGCGGCGCCGACCGCGAGGGCGGTGCCGACCCGCGGGAGGCGGATCTGGTTGACGATGAGCGAGTCGGCGGGCGCGCCGTTCCCGAGCAGGGTCCGGACGACGTCCGGCGGGCTCATCGGGAAGTCGCCGCTGCCGATCAGCAGCACGCCGAGCGCGAGCGCGAGGAGCAGGCAGCCCCCCGCGACGACGAGCGCGCGCGGCCGGAACCGCAGCGACAGCCCGCCGGGCGTGCGGATCACGCCGTACCGCGACGAGCCCGTCACGGCGCCGCCACCTCCGGCGCCGCGCCCGTGCTCGCGCGGCGCCGCGTCCCGAGCCTGCGCGGCCGCCGGACGAAGTAGAGGAACACCGGCCCGCCGAGCACGACCATCACGATCCCGACCTGGAGCTCGGACGGCCGGACGACGACGCGGCCGAGGACGTCGGCGCCGAGCATCAGCACCGGCGACAGGACCGCGCAGTACGGCAGCAGCCAGCGCAGGTCGGGTCCGGTGAGCGCGCGCACGAAGTGCGGCACCATCAGCCCGACGAACACGATCGGCCCGCACGCGGCCGTCGCGGCGCCGCACAGCAGCGTCACCGCCGCGATCGCGCCGACGCGCGTGCGCGCGGGGTTCGCCCCGAGGGCGCGCGCGGAGTCGTCGCCCATCGCGAGCGCGTTCAGCGGACGCGCGAGCAGCAGCGCCAGCACGAGCCCGGCGAGGACGAACGGCGCGACGCGTTCGATCGTGTAGGTCTGCGCGGAGGCCAGCGACCCGACCGTCCAGAACCGCATCCTGTCCAGCGACGCGGTGTCGAGGAGCTGCACGGCGTTGACGTAGGAGAACAGCGCCGCGTTCAGCGCGGACCCGGCGAGCGCGAGCCGCGCGGGGGTGGCGCCGCGCCCGCCGCCGACCGCGTACAGCAGCACCGCGACGGCCCCGGCGCCCGCGAACGCGAACCACACGAACCCGGTGAACGACCCGATCCCGAGGAACGAGATCGCCGTCACCACCACCGCCGCCGCGCCCGCGTTGATGCCGAGCAGCCCCGGGTCGGCGAGCGGGTTGCGGGTCAGCGCCTGCATCACCGCGCCCGCGAGGCCGAGCGCGGCGCCAGCGAGCAGGCCGAGCAGCGTGCGCGGCAGCCGCATCTCGTGGACGACGGTGTAGGCAGGCGACCCGGAATCGTACAGCCCGCGCCACGCGTCGCCGAGCGAGAGCGGCCGGGCCCCCACCGCGAGGCTGAGGACGAGGACGGCGAGCAGGAGCAGGACCGAAACGGCGAGACCCGCCGCGCGGACCGAGCGGCGGCTCGCGGGCGGGCGCGCGGCGGCCGCGGACGGCCGCGGCGCGGGCTCTTCCGGGGGCGCCGTCCGGGGCGGGGACTGCGCTGACGTGGCGTGGAACACCTGCGGGCTCCCGAGGGGGACGCTGGACATCTAGTTAGGTTAGGTTAACCTAAGCCCCAATTCCGGCCCGAGACGGCCATCGTATAAAGCATCACAGAACGGACCAAAATGCCGAACCATCTCTCCCGGCGCGGACTCCTCTCGGCCGGCGGGGCCGTCGCCCTCGGGGCCCTCATCAGCGCGTGCGGCGGAGGCGACGGCGGCGGCTCGTCCTCGGGCGGCGGCTGGACGTTCACCGACGACCGCGGCACCAAGGTCAGCCTGAAGGCGCGCCCGAAGAAGATCGTCGCCTACGTCGGCTCGGCCGCCGCCCTCTACGACTTCGGCGTGGACGAGCAGCTCGTCGGCGTGTTCGGCCCGACCAAGCTGAAGGACGGCCGGCCCGACCCGCAGGCCGGCGAACTGCCGGTCGACCGGCTCACGATCATCGGCAACGCCTTCGGCGAGTTCAACATCGAGAAGTACGCCTCGCTGCGGCCCGAGCTGCTCGTCGACAACATGTTCGTCGGTACGGACCTGTTCTACGTGCCCGCGGAGAGCAAGGACAAGATCTTCGGCCTGGCCAAGAGCGTCGCGATCTCCGCCGGGGCGACGCCCCTCGACAAGCCCGTCGAACGCTACGCGCAGCTCGCCGCGTCCCTCGGCGCCGACCTGAACGCCCCCAAGGTCACCGCCGCCAAGGCCCGCTACCAGAAGGCCGCCGAGGCCGTCCGCGCCGCCGCGAAGGCGAACGGCGGCCTGAAGGTGCTCGCCGCGTCCGCGAGCCCCGACCTGTTCTACGCCTCCAACCCCGCCAAGAACACCGACCTCATCTACTTCAGGCAGCTCGGCGTCGACCTCATCACCCCGGACAAGCTCAACCAGCAGGGCTACTTCGAGGAGCTGAGCTGGGAGAACGCCGACAAGTACAAGGCCGACCTCATCATGCTCGACAGCCGCACCCAGGCCCTCCAGCCGAAGGACCTCGGCGGCAAGCCGTCCTGGAAGGACCTGCCCGCCGTGAAGGCCGGCCAGGTCATCCCGTGGCAGGCCGAGCCCCGCTTCTCGTACGCCGGATGCGCCCCGATCCTCGAAGCCCTCGCCAAGGCCGTCCAGTCGGCGAAGAAGACGGCCTGACCCTTCCGTTCCGCCCAAGGAGGCGTCCATGACGACCGCGGCCCCC
Organism: Actinomadura sp. J1-007; assembly: GCF_009793335.1. GTDB lineage: Bacteria > Actinomycetota > Actinomycetes > Streptosporangiales > Streptosporangiaceae > Spirillospora > Spirillospora yumaensis. The sequence continues at coordinate 550,515 of NZ_WING01000001.1, forward strand.
CAGCGCCGTACCTCTTCTTCGACCTGCACGTCCTGCGGACCGCGCGGCTCGGGCCGTCCATGCTCCGCGTCACGTTCGGCGGCGCGTGCCTCGACGGCACGTGCCTGGACGGCGCGTTCGTCTCCGGCGGGCGCGACCAGCGGATCAAGCTGTTCTTCCCGCACCCGCACCAGGACGCGCCGCACCTCCCCTCCCGGTCGCCCGACACCTGGTGGGCCGACTGGCGGAACGCCGACCCGGCCGAACGCGCCGTGATGCGCACCTACACCGTCCGCGCGCAGCGCCACGGCGAACTCGACATCGACTTCGTCATGCACGGCGACGGCCCGGGCGGCGCCCCCACCGGCGCGGCGGCGGCCTGGGCGGCGGCGGCCCGGCCCGGCGACCGCCTCACCGTGCTCGGCCCGACCCGCCCCGACAACGGCGGCTGGGAGTTCGCCCCGCCGCCCGGCGCCGACTGGGTGCTGATCGCCGGGGACGGGTCCGCGCTGCCCGCCGTCGCCGCCATCCTCGAATCGCTCCCCGCCGCCACCCCGGCCCGCGTCTGGATCGAGGTCCCGCACGCCGCCGACCGCCAGGACCTCCCGTCCGCGCCCGGACGCGAGATCACCTGGCTCGTCCGCGACGACGGCGGCGACCTGCTCCGCGCGGTCCGTTCCGCCGACCTCCCGGACGGCGCGCCCTACGCGTGGATCGCGGGCGAGGCCGGAACGGTCCGCGGCCTGCGCCGCCACCTCGTCAACGAGCGCGGCGTCGACCGCGCGTCGGTGACGTTCATGGGCTACTGGCGCCGCGGCTCCGCCGAGGAGGACCTGCTCAAGGAGGTCCTCGCCGGCAAGTCCCCCCACACCGAGGAGTAGGTCAGAGCACGGTCTGGCGCTCGCCCTCCGGCAGGACGGGCGTCAGACCGGACGGCCCGCCGCGCGGGCGCCACTCGCGCGGGTAGCCGAGCGACACCTCCTCGAACCGCACGCCGTCCTGCCACATCGTCCGCGGGATGTGCAGGTGCCCGTACACCACCGCCGCCGCGCCGTACCGCACGTGCCAGTCGGCCGTCAGCTCCGTCCCGCACCACTGCGCGAACTCCGGGTACCGCAGGATCCGCGTCGGCTCCCGCACCATCGGCCAGTGGTTGACGAGAACGGTCGGCAGCTCCGGATCCCGTTCCTCCAGCCGCCGCGCCGTCTCGGCGACCCGCGCCCGGCACCAGTCGTCCCGCCCCGCGTGCGGCTCGGGATGCAGCAGCATCTCATCGGTGCACACGACCCCCGCGTCGTACGCGATCTTCAAAGCCTCCGCCTTGCTCGACGCGCCGTCCGGCCGGAACGTGTAGTCGTACAGCAGGAACATCGGCACGACCGTCACAGGCCCGCCGCCCCCGCGCCACACCGGGTACGGGTCCTCAGGCGTCACCACCCCGAGCCCCCGGCACATCTCCACGAGCCGCCGGTAACGCGCCTCGCCCCTCAACCGGACGGGATCGTTCTTCGGCGTCCACAGCTCATGGTTGCCGGGAACCCAGATCACCTTGGCGAACCGTTCGGCGAGCGTCCGCAGCCCCCACTCGACGTGCTCGAACGTCTCGGCCACGTCCCCCGCGACGATCAGCCAGTCGCCGTCGGCCTCGGGCCGCAGCTTCTCGACGACCGCCCGGTTCTCCTCGAACCCCACGTGCAGGTCGCTGACGGCGAACAGCGTGCCCCGTCCCTCGTGCGTCATCGGGCCCCTCCCCACCGGACCGGCGGCCACCGGCCCCACCGATCCTAGGATCCCCCGCTAAAGCCGAACCCCCCTCGAATCCCCCTTGACCCCAGTGACCCAAGTCACAGAGCCCGCTCATTCGATAGTCGATCACCCACCGCATTCGATAGATAACTTAACGCGCATGCCATCCCCCCTCCACGACACGGTCAACGAACTCTGAGCCATTTCCCGAAGTGATTCGCTCTACTCTTGCAGACGCACGATGCGTCCCGTCCTAGGGAACCGGACGGGCACATAGGCGGCGCAGCCAAAGGAGCGGGTGCGATGGCGGTCAGGGCGCAGATCAGTTTGATCGCAAACGATGAGGTCGGAGAACTCGCCGCCCTGTTCACATGGCTACGCGCCACTCCTGATCTTGAGGGCGGCGTGAGGTCGCAAAGCAGAACTCCCGGTCCGGGAGAACTCGGCGGAGGGCTGGAAACGCTCAACCTCGCCCTCGGAACCACGGCGAGCATCGTAGCCCTGGCCCAGGCACTGGCCGCGTGGCTCCAGAGCCGTCGCCGTTCCAAGCTGAAACTGACGATCACCACCCCGGACGGCAGGACGCTGGAACTGGAGGCGGCCGACTCCGCCCGCGCCGAGGAACTGATCACGGAGCTGCTGCGTCGCGACGACGGAACCGATGTCTGATCCGCGCCCCGAGCCGTCGAACTCCCTGGCGCTATTGATCGGGGCCTCCCGCTACCAGGACGAGCGCATCCCCCCGGTGCCGGCCGCTCTCAACAGCCTGAACGGCATAGAGGCCATGCTCATCGACCCCCGCCTGGGCGGGTGGCCACGCGACCGGGTCATCAAGATCGCAGACCCCGAGAACCCCGGCGAACTCCTGAAGCGCATGCACCGACTCACGGACGCGCTCGACGGGGTTCTGCTGCTCTACTACGCCGGGCACGGATTCATCACTTCGAAGGGCGAGCTGGCTCTCGGAGTCGGCGCCGTCGACTTCGATTACCCTGGCGCGACCGGAGTGGAGTACCCGAAAGTCCGTGACGTGCTCATCGAGTGCGGAGCGCGGGTCAAAATCGTCATCCTTGATTGCTGCTATTCAGGGAGGGCGACTCACGCCCTGACCGCCGACGTGGTCAGCGGCACCGAGACGCAGGGCGTCTACACCCTCGCCGCCGCTGACGGACCGGCGCGCGTCGCCGACCTACCCCGTCAAGTCCACACGACCACCGCGTTCACAGGCGAACTGCTCAGCCTGATAAGCGAAGGACTTCCCGACGGCGAGCCCTGGTTGACGCCGGAAGCCCTCTTCGGGCCGCTGAAGAGCCGCCTTCGCCAGAAAGGGCTGCCCGGCCCCAGGCAGATCGCCCGCGACACCGCCGGTCATTTCGGCCTCGCACGCAACGTCGCCTACCGCCCCGGCCGCAGGCACCCACAGCCGAACCAGACCCGCCCTCCCCCACCGTTGACAACACGCCCCCCACTCCCGGGAGCCCCGAGGCGTGGACCACAAACGGCACAGACAAATGGACCGTACCGCCAGCACCACAGGAAGGTTTCGGCCCCGCCCCTCCGACAAGCCCTGCACCCTCGACCTACGACTACCAAAGAACAGGCGAACCGTTGTGGGTTGGGGAACCACCACACGACTGGCGAGCGGCGACCCCACCAGGTAAGAGGAGCGCCGATCTCGTCACCGGCATATTCATCGTCATGGTGTTCTTCGCCATTCTGGCCGCCTTCACAGGATGTGCCAACTGGCTAAACCGGGCCTAGGCCGAACGAGTCGCCACCGCCCAGACACCAACTCCCATCCTCGCTTGCCGCTCACGCCAGAGCCCCGGCCCGACGAGCGGACCGGGGCCCTGCCACCGCATTACCGCCGCTTCACCGCGACCAGGAACGCCGCGAACGTCCGGCGACTCACCACAAGCCTCGCCCCGTCCGGATCCTTGGAGTCCCGCAGGCCAACCCCGGTGGAAACCTCCGCGACCTCAACGCACTCACCAGATGTCCCTTGCGACGAACGGGTGGACTTGCGCCACACTGGGCTCGTCATTCCATGCCCTCCATCAGCGATCTGATCAGCCTTCGCGAGGAGTGTACGGGGAGCGCCACGTGCCCGATGCGGTCGAACCGAGTCCGGAACTCCCGTGCTTCGGAGACCTCAGGAACGAGGCGTCCGCCGTTGGGCGCCTCCACGAACGCGACGTCTCCCTCCTTCACCGTGAAGACTTTAAAAGGGCCGTCGAGCCCTTCGTGTGCCCCGGCTTCGCGCGGCACGATCCGGACCGCGATATTCGAACGTTCCGACATCGCGAGCAGGTGGGCGAGTTGCGCGCGCATCACCGCACGGCCGCCCACCGGGATGTCCAGGACGCTCTCGGAGAGCAGCACCGACAGTTCCGGCGGATCCGGCTTCTCCAACACCGCCTTGCGCGCCATGCGCTTGGCGAGGTCGCCTTCCACGTCCTTGTTGCGCCCGGCCAGCAGGAGAGCACGGGCGTAGTCCGGCGTCTGGAGCAGCGCCGGGACGAGTTGCCCGTCGTAGTTGTAAATCATTGAGGCGCGCTTCTCGAAGTCGGCCAGGTTCTTGAGCCAGTTGGGGTCGTATCCCAGGCGGGCGAACCACAGGGCGATGCCGAAGAAGCCTCCGGTCCTCCACTCCTTGTCGAGGTGCGCGGCCTGCCTGTCGTTGAGCTTGGCCTCTCCCGTTTCCAGTCTGGAAATCGTGGAGCGCGCGACGTTGAGCGACTTGGCCACGGTGTCGCCGGTGAGGCCGCGTTCCATGCGGCCCCATCGCAGTGCGTAGGCCATCCAGGCCCACATGGAGGTTCGCGGGTCGGGGGGCTCGTTCATCGCGTCACCTCGGGGTCGTGATCGCAGAACTTCCAGGCATTGCGTGGTACCGCGACAACACTACTCGGAGCAAGGGAGCCTGTGCGCAGGGTTATCGACTTTCGAACGAGGTGGAACGCGATGGACGAGCCGGCGACGATCGTGCTGAAGGCATCACTGGAGGCGGTCAAGCAGGCGCGGGATTTCGTCGCGCTGACCTTCTCCGCCTGGGGCTTGGAGGATCACCTCGCGCGGACGGTCATCAGCGAACTCGCGACCAACGCCGTCAAGCACGGCTCCCTGCCGGACGATCCGGTGGTCGTACGCGCTCACCTGCGTGAGGACGGGTGTCCGATGCTCGAAGTGTGGGACCGCTCCGACGCGCTGCCGGTAGTGCGGCCGTTCGACCTCGTCTCGGAGAACGGCCGCGGCCTTCAACTCATGCAAGCCCTAGTCCGCCATTGGGGAACGCGTCCGCTGAACGAGGGCGGAAAGGTCGTATGGGCCGTCCTGGAAGCCCGCCCCATCGAAATGAACGGACGGCCGCCCATGACGGCAATCAGGCCCGCCCCCTGCATGGGCAACGGGCCTGACCTGCGGTTTTAAGGGTCCCCCTAGAAAACCTAAACACGCCCCCGAGCCGCGACCGGGAAGGGGCGTGGGGGCGGAGCCCCCACATCGGGGGTCCGGGGGTCGCCCCCGGGCAAACATTGCGGGCCCCGGCGAAGCCGAGCGCCAGCTCGGCGAGTAGGGGAGGCCGCCTCGGCTCCCGCGATTGGACTCGGATCGGCCACACCGGCGTGAACCGCGCGTCGTGGCCGTCGCCGACTCAGGCGCCGCTGCTCCACCCGTCCATGCGAGTCCAGGCCCGTCCACCTCCCTTGATACTCACTTTGGTACTCGCCTCGGGAGTGCCGGAGGGGCCGACGGCGGTCGGCACGGCCCACCCACAGGGCCATACCCGCGTTGAGCACGGCCACCAGCAGGGGGACAACGATCTGCGCAAGTAGTGCTGTCACGGGTTCAGCACATCCCGGCCGGCTCCGCTGCCGATCCGCTACGCGTCCGCGACTGGCCCGTCCCCGCTCCGTTCTCGATCCGAACCCCCGTACCTGCGCGGACAGGATCCGTTTCAGGATGGGCTTCGCCCAGTGGAGGGCCGCCCCCCAGACAGTGGTCACGACTGTCCCTCCCACGTGCCAAGGTATGACTCATGCGAGCCGCAGCCGATGACGGTCGAGTGTTGGATGCCGAGTACACGGTCGAGACGGAGCCCGGTCGCGGACTGCTGTCATTGGTAATGGAGAGCAGTTCCGGTGCCTCGACCAACCGCGCTCCGCGGAACACGGAGTACCGGCCGGTGTTGCGGCTGCTGCTGGAGCGGCTCAAGGCGCGAGGCTCCGTACTGGAAGACGGATTGGTGGACTCTCGGGCGACCAGTTCGCTGCCCGAGGCCGAGCGTCGTCTGTTCACCGACCGGATCCGGTTGGTCGAGGTGCACGATGTGGAGGCGTTGCGTCGACGCCTGTGCACCGCGCAGACGACCGTGGGGCAGTCTCCGAACGCCACCAAGGGCGGCAACGCCACCAAGCGGATCCGGCTGCGGCTGACGGTCCCCGGCTACACCTCGGCCGATGCCGCGCAACTGGCCTCCGACTTGGCGGCCCCCGTAGTGAGGGAAGCCCGGACGGTGTTCACCCCGCCGACCGGTGCGCTGAACCGGTGGTGGGAGGGCGACCCGGCGGAACGGTTCTGGATGGAGATCACCGACCGGCCCGATCTGGGCGGCAACCTGCGGGCTTTGCAGCGCAACGGCACAGGTGGAGAGTTCTGGTCTTACTCACTGGTCACCGAGGTCAAGCCCGGTGACCTGGTCCTGCACTGGCACAAGAGCCTGCACGGCCAACCCGGCATCGTCGGCTACTCCACCGCCGCGGACGGCCCCTACGACGACCGGTTGGTCTGGGACGCCCGCGGCACCTACGGCCAGCAGCGTCCCGCCAACACCGCCCCCCAGCCCGCCTGGCGGTACGAGCTGACCGGCTACACCCCACTGGCCACCCCGATCGGCCAGCAGACCCTCCGCCCGCTCGAAGACCGGCTCCGCGCCATCAAAAGCGATCTGGAAGCACGCATCGACGGGCCGCTGTACTTCCCGTTCGTCTTCTCCCCGAACCGGCCGCTGCGCACGGCACAGGCGTACCTGGTCAAGGTCCCCGCCGCCGTCCTCGACCTGCTCCCCGAACTGGCCGGACTCGCCCGCTCCACGCCCACCCACAGTGGTCCGAAACGTACGCCACGCGGCCCACGGCGACCACGCTCACGGACCGGCGCCGGCTACATGGCCGACCCGATCCTGCGCAAAGCCATCGAAGACCACGCCGTACGTCTCGCCCGCGACCTCTACCCCGCCCACCACATCACCGATGTCGGCGCCACCTGCTCCTACGACCTGCGCGCGGTCAAAGACGACGAAGAGATCCACATCGAGGTCAAAGGCTCAACCGGCAGCGCCGACACCGTCGAACTCACCACCAACGAAGTCGCCCACGCCAGAACCGCCCGCACCGACCTGGTCGTCATCGACCAGATCAACTGGCAACGCCAACCCGACGGCACCATCCTCACCAGCGGAGGACGCTGCCGCCACTGGACCACCTGGCAACCCGACGAAGCAGATCTCTCCCCCACTCGGTACCGCTATACCCTCCCGACCTAGCGGAGAGAGGCGTTGAAACTCAGTAGCTCCATGGCTGAGCTATCCAGACGATCGTATGGCGCTTGTCACTCAGTTGGTCGCCGTGGAGCACCGCGCCCGTCTAGATACTTGGTTCCCTGACTTACTCCGAGACGCTGCCTTTTTATTACAAGGTTGTTGGCGGACCGTAGAGAAGCGCACACGGGCAGACGCCCCCGACGGGCCACGAGCGGCGCCAGCACGGTGCACGAGAGTCCGCGCCTACAACACCTTCCTTCGATGACGTCGCAGTCACGCAATGAAAGCCCTGGAGGAGGTAGCGTGCGAAGCATGCCGGGGCCACGGGAGCCAGCTTCCAAACGACACACCTACCAGTAGAACTTGCAGAAGAGAGATAGGATCGCTAGCGACAAGAAGGAGAGAAGGGAGAAGCGGAAGAAGTTAATTCCTCTACGGAGGAGTCGATGTTTCGTTGAATGCTGGTAGATCGCCCCCCAGAGCTCAGCTGATGCAGCTCGTAGAATCTCTTCTTGGGAGGACGAGCGTAGCGACGAGAAGAATTCTGGGAAGTTATGGTTCTCTTTTAAAGTGTCGCCCCAGTTGAATATAGACCTCGATGGCAACTCTTCACGAAACAGGTGACGACTGGTTTTGCGTCGTTTGTATGCAGAGACGGCGCCCACGCAGTGCCATATCGACGCCGATATGGAGGCGACCGCTGTCACTGCAAGTACAACAAAAAGCGATGTGGCTGCGTGTGCCTGCCATCCTTTATTGTCGATTTTGTAGGCATTTAAAAGGAAGGTGGTCCCGGCCAACAGCAATGCATTTGCACTGACGAGAAGTGATGCTCTCGACGCCGTAGAGGTCCGAATTTGATCGTACCTCAAAATATTCCACTTGATAAGATCGAGTAATTCTTTTTCTCGTTCGAGGCGAGATGGATGTTCAGAGTCTCTGTTGGATCGTCGGGGAGCGAACATCAATTTCCCGATCGGAAGGGAGTGCCCACCTGATGGAGTCAATATTTATAAGCTACAGAAGCGCCGATGACGCCTATGCGGCAGCCCTGTTGGACGAGATGCTATCCCAGAGATTCGGGCACAACAACGTCTTTCGTGCCAGTAGGTCCATCGCCCCAGGTAGTGACTATCAAACTGCGCTGCTCGCGGCCGTCGGATCCACCAAGGTCATGCTCGTGATTGTGGGGCGGAGCTGGGCGGCGGAAACGGCCCCTGCGGCCCGGCATGCATTCAGTCCCGACGACTGGGTTCGCAAGGAAGTTGCCAAAGCCATTGAGCTAGGAATCGTGGTTATTCCAATTCTACTTTCCGGGGCCCCTCGACTGGCAGACCTGAAATTTCCTCCCGATATGCAAAAATTCACCTCCTTTCAGTACATGAGATTTGACTACAAGAACATTGACAATGATTTTCGTAGGGTAGAGCAAGAGGTTTCTCGTTATATCCCTAGAGCGGCCGAGCTGTCTAAAGATGCCATTGCTAGTACGCTCCGTAATCTAGCTTCCAGGGTCGAGGTGATGCGGGAACGGGATGAAAATAAATAGACGGCCTGTTGCAGACAAAGGCCCCAGTCTTCAGTGACTGGGGCCTCATGTGATGTGATGCGCTGCTAGTTGTCCAAGTAGTTTCGGGTGCATGAGAAGGTCGTGATGGGAGATGTTCCAGGCGTAGGCGCCGGCCATGTAGAAGGTGACCAGGTCGCCGACTGCGATGCGGTCCGTGGAGACGGCGCGGGCGAAGACGTCCTTTGGTGTGCAGAGCTGGCCGACGAGCGTGACGGGCTCGTCGGCAACCGCAGGGCCGTCGTCGTCGCCGGTGAGGATGTCGAACGGCTGGTTGTGCTGCTTGGTGACTGGGCCGGCGCGCCGGGTTGAGCCCGTGATGACCGCCCGTCGTTCTCAACCGCTCGCCCTCGGCGCACAAGCCACCAAGCACGTCGCCGAGGGCCGCGCGTCCCGACCGATCACCGACCCCACGAGGTGGCCATGTCCCGCCCCTGACCCCGTTCGTCGCGCTGGCCGGTGTGGACCTGCGCGGCGAGCCGATCACCGGTGCTCAGTGCCGGTTCGACCCCGGGTTGCACACCGGCCGGACGCCGAGGAGACGTCCGAGGAGCGCGCGTCCCGCGAGTTGGTCGCCGAGCAGGTGTGCGAGTCCTGCCCGCTGCGCGGCGCGTGCCTGGACCTGGCGATGCGGATCCACCGAACACGGGGTGTGGGCCAGCTTCACCGCCGCCGGACTCGCCACCCTCGCCGACCTCGCCGCTCCTGACTCCGACCCGTCCGTCCTGGACCTGAACGAGGTGGCATGACCATGACGACCCGAACCCTTTCCGCGTTCTGTCCCGTCCCGGTGGTGCTGTCGGTGGACCTGCCCGCCGGCGACATCGAGGTCATCACGACCTGGTCCCGCACGGTGGCCGAGGTCACCGTGACCGGCGTCCAGGACAGCGGCGACGGTCTGGACAACCTCGGCGAACGCGTGGGGGTCGACGGGGTGGAGGTCACCGGCGCCACGGTGGCCGGTGGCCGGATCACGGTCACCGCGCACGTTCCGGAGGGTTCGTCGGTGGCGGCGCTGACCCGGTCGGCGCCGTTAAGCGCGGCTGGGGTGTTCGCCGAGGTCGATTTCACCTCGGTCTCGGGTGATGTGACCGTGCCGGTACCGGGGGCCTGCGCGCCGAGACCACCTCGGGTGATGTGTGCGTCGGCGCGGTGGACGGCCCGGCGGTGATCCGGTCGGTGTCCGGGGACGTCTACCTGGGCAGCGCGGACGACGTGCGCGCCGAGGTCACCTCGGGCGATGTGACGGTGAGCGACTTGGCCGGCCGCGCCGAGATCTGCACAGTGTCGCGTGACATCCGGGGCCGCGCCACCGCCGCCGGCAGCGTGTGCGCCCGGTCGGTGTCCGGCAACGTCATCGTCCCCGCGTCCCCGACCGCGCGGGCCGAGGGACTGACCGTCAACGCCACCTCCCGTATCGGACGCGTCACCGTTCCGCCGTGAGGTCATCGCGCCAACTGGTCTGGACCCGGATTACTGGACGCCGCGGGAGCTTCGGCACAGCTTCGTGTCGCTGCTGTCGGACAACGGGATGCCGCTGGACAAGATCGCGCTGTTGGTCGGGCACAGCGGAACGCAGGTCACGGAAAAGGTGTACCGGCAGCAGATCAGGCCCGTGATCCAGGACGGCGCACAGGCCATGGACCTGATCTTCCCGAACCACAACTAGGGCCGCTTGGTACTCAGTTAGGTACTCATTACAGCAGTCAGGCCCGTTTTCAGTGTGGAGAACGGGCCTAACCTGCGGCTTTAGGGATGTCGATCGGCTCCCGCGATTGGACTCGAACCAATAACCTGCCGGTTAACAGCCGGCTGCTCTGCCGATTGAGCTACGCGGGATCGTGCGTCTGGCGGGTGGGTGCCCCTGCCAGCGCGTCTAGATTAGCGCATGTGGAGGGCTGCTCGCGCACGGGTGAGGGATGGGCCGCATCGTCGTGGGTATGGGGGCTGGACGATTCCGCTGCACCGGGGGTGGAGATGAAGTACCGCGTGCCGTTCATCGCGGGTGCCGCGGTCGGCTACGTCCTGGGGACGAAGGCCGGGCGCGAGCGTTACGAGCAGATCAGGCGCACTTCGAGGCGGGTCGCCGAGAACCCCGCCGTGCAGGAGGCCGCCGGTGTGATCCGCGCCAAGGGCGGGGAGCTGGCCGGGGCCGCGAAGGGCAAGGCCGGCGACCTCGTGGACAAGGCGCCGGACATGGTGAAGGAGCGGATTCCCGGGCGGACGCCCCAGGAGTACCGGGATCCGCGGCGCGAGAGCGTCTAGAGGCCCGTCTGGCGGCGGAGGGATTCGAGGATCTGCTCCGCCTGGGCCCTGAGCCCCGGGTCGTCGGGGTCCAGGCCCGCCTCGAAGACGAAGGTCCAGCGGACGTCGCCCCCTGTCGTGGGGCGGCGTCCCGCTATGCGGACGGTGCCGCCGCCGGGGAGCGTCGCGCTGTGGGTGACGGCGACCGTGGCGGTGACGCGTTCGCGGACGGTCTCGGGCACCGAGCCCGGTTCGGTGAGGCGGACGTGGTGGGCGGCGCCGGAGGACGTCTCCTGGACGTGGAGCCAGCCGTCCTTCCAGGTGGCCTGGTCGACGCGTTCGTAGGGGACGCGGGTGAAGCCGTCGGGCGGGGCCGGGATGTGGAGGGCTGAAGTGGTGGCCACGACGTGCGAGCCGCCGCGGGTGGGGGCGGAGGCCAGGATCCGTTCGCCGCGGGTGAGGGACAGGGCGGAGCGGACGTCGGCGGAGAGGCCCCGGAGTAGGCGCATGGTCCAACGGTAGGCGATCAGGCGGCCTGGGGGGCGCGGCGGGCCGCCAGGAGGTCCAGGACGAGGGCGGCCGACCAGGAGTAGTCGTGGCTGCCGCGGCCCGTCCCGTCGAACGGGTCGAAGTACTCGCGGAACCCCGACTGGCGGACGAGGCGCAGGGTGGAGCCGTAGAGGAGGTCGGCGACGACGGGGAGGCCGTGGGCGAGGGCGCCGTACCAGAGGATCCAGTTGGTGTTGATCCAGGTGGGGCCGCGCCAGTAGCCGCCGCGGTCGAACGCGGGGCCTGGATGTCGCAGGTCGGGACGGGGTATCCGGCGGCTCCCGCGAAGCGGGCCGACAGGAGCAGGTCGGTGAGGTCGCGGACGACCGGGGCGGGCAGTTCGGGGTCCAGGAGGGGGCCGAACGAGGCGACGGTGACGACGGGCAGGAGGCGGCCGTCGCGCAGGTCGCGGGCGCGGAAGCAGCCGGTGTCGCGGTCCCAGAGCCGGTCGAGGAGGGCGCGGTGGACGCGGTCGGCGTGCTCGCGGTGCGGGACGGGGTCGCCGCCGACGATCCGCGCGATCTCGGCGAGGGCGTGGGTCGAGGCGAGGTAGGTGGCGTTGACGAGGGGGTCCTCGACGGCGAACGGGTGGGTCTCGCGGAGGTGGCCGGGGTGGTACCCGGACTCGCGGAGCAGGGTCACGAGCCGGACGTAGCGGTCGTAGTCCTCGCCGGTCGGCAGGGTGTGGGGCGTACGGCGCGGGGCGTAGCCGGTGGGCGGGAGCTGGAGGGCGCCGAGCGGGCGGTCCCAGGCGGGGCTGTTGTCGAGGCCCGACTCCCACGGGTGGCAGATGGCGACCAGGCCCGTCGACTCCAGGTCGCGGACGCGGGCGAGGTAGCGGTGCTGCGCGACGAGCATCGGGTAGAGGCGGGCGAGGAACGCGCGGCTGCGTTCGAGGTCGGCGGCGCACGCGTGCAGGCGGAGGGCGGCGAGGGCGTGCAGGGGCGGCTGGGTCAGGCCGGACGTGCGGACGTCGCGGGGCGCGCCGGGCTGGCGGTCGCTGTCCCACAGCTCGGGGCCGGGGAAGTAGGCGTGCCGGGCGACGCGGGAGTTGAACACGATGTGCGGGAGCAGGCCGTCGGCCCACTGGCCGCGGAACAGGGAGAGCAGCTCGTCCTCGGCGCGGTCGTGGCGGTGGCGGGCGAGGCCCATGCTGACGAACGCCGAGTCCCAGCTCCACTGGTGCGGGTACAGGCCGGGCGAGGGGACGGTGGCGCCGCCGGTCCAGTTGGCGTCCAGGACCCGCGCCGCGGCCTGCCAGAGAACGGTCTCGTCGCCGGTCAGACGGGAGTTCATGCGCGCCCTCCCGATCGCGTTGCGGCCGGCCCGAGGCGCCGGGGCGCGGCACCAAGGGTCACCGCGATTGTGACCTCTGAATCGGTCCGCGACGACCCCCGCGCCGCCGTCTTTTTGGAAAGGGCGTGTGGATCACCGCTGGGCGGGCGCGACGGCGCGGCGCAGCAGCCAGGCGGCGATCTCCTCCCCTGCGGCGATGCCGCGGCGTGCGGTGACGGCGGTGGTGGGAGAGGTCCAGGCGGTGTCGTGGAGTTCGCCGTGGGCGGGACGGATCGCGGCGTCGGCGGCTTCGAGGAGTTCGGTGTCGAGGAGGGAGTCCCCGGCGGCGAGGACCGTCCCGGCGCCCGTACGGCGCGCGACCTCGGCGGCGGCGGCCGACTTGGTCAGTGACGCGGGCAGGCAGTACGCCTTGCGGCCCTGGAGGGACGTGCGCCAGCCGCGTTCGGCGCACCAGCCGGTCAGGTCGTCCACCCAGCCGGGCGGGAGCGCGGAGCGGTCGACGACCGCGTAGGCGAACAGGTCCGACGCGGTGCGGAGCTTCAGGACGAAGTCGCCCGAGACGGCGGCGAGGTGGTCCTGGACCTCGCGGAGCGGGGCGGCGGTCTCGGCGGTACGGGCCCGGACGGCGGACGACCAGTCGCGGTCGTCGGCGCCGTCCACGAGGAGGTGGCCGCCGTTGGCGCAGATCGCGTAGGCGGGGGGCTTGTCGAGCAGGTGGACGCGGGCGTACTGCTCGGGCGTACGCGTGGTGGTCGGCACCAGCGTGGCGGCCTGCGCGAGGGTCTCCAGCGTGCGGGCGGCGGCCTCCGTCACGTACGACAGCGGGGCGCCCTGGTAGAACTCCACGCACAGCACGCGCGGCATCGCCTCGTCCGGGCCGGTCAGCGCCATCGCGGCGGTGGAGTAGATGAGCGTGCGGTCGAGGTCGGAGCAGACGAGCACACCGCCCGGCGCGGGGGTCACTGCGCCGCCCCGCTGCCGAAGCGCGGATGGATGAGGCCCATGCAGGCGTACGGGAACGCGTCCGGCGGGACCTCCACGACGGGGACGCCGCGCTCGTCCGCGAGGAGCCGGATGTGCGCGAGGTCGGCCCCGGCGTCCGCGCGCGCGAGGACCTTCCACGGGACGCGGCGCAGCAGCACCCGCGTCGTCTCCCCACGCCCGGCTTGATCAGGTTGAGGTCGGGGACGCCGTGCTCCTCGCCGGCGCGCCGCACCGCGTCCCAGCCGGACCAGTCGGGGGCGCGGTGGGCGGCGCGGTGGCCGGGAAGGTCCGCGGCGACGCGGGCGGCGACGTCCGGGAAGCGGGCGCAGACGGTGTCGAGGAACGCCGCCGACACGTCGTCGGCGGCGAGCTCGGCGTAGAACTTCGCGCCGTGGAAGTCGCCGGGGCCGATCAGCTCGTCGTTCAGGACCGTACGGCTGACCAGGCCGGACACGGTGGAGTTCAGGCAGGCGGACGGGATGAGGAAGTCGTCGCGGGTGCCGAACAGCGGCGTGCAGCGGCCCGGGTCGGCGAGCACCGCGAGGTCGGCGGGGAAGCGGGCACCGCCGGGCGCGGCGGCGTGCGCGTCGAGGGCGGCGGCCAGCTCCCGCGTGATCGCGCCCTTGCCCGTCCAGCCGTCCACGAACATGACGTGCGACGGGTCGTGGTGCGCGGCGAGGTGGCGCAGGGCCTGAGTGTCGATGCCGCGCCCGCGCACGATGCTGACGGCGTAGTGCGGCAGGTCGAGGCCGTGCGCGTACCGCGCCCAGCGGCGGGCGAGCACGCCCACCGGCGTCCCGGCGCGCGCGAGCGAGACGAGGACGGCGCGCGGGCCGCGTTCGGCGATGATCATCTCGGTGACGAGCCCGACCGCGTACGCGAGGCGCTCCGCCGACGCCTCCAGGGCGTCGTGGTAGAGCTTGCGGTACGCGGGCCCCGGCTGGTACTCGACGGGCAGCGATTCGGCGTAGTGCGCGCGGCCCGCCTGGATCGCCGCCTCCCGCTCCTCGGTCGGCGCCTCCAGCCGTACGGACGACAGGTCCTTGAGCAGCCACGCGACGTCCTCCCGCGCGTAGCTGCCGAACTCGGGCCCGTACAAGGGGCTCGGCGGCGTCATGTGTCTCCCATCCCTCGGCGGCGGAACGACGGCACGGCGGCGACCACGACCGGCGCCAGCGCGCTGAGCCGTGCCAGCAGCCCGTGGGCGAGCGCCGGCGTGTCGCCCGCGCCGTCCACGACGAGCACGATCGTGTCGAACGCGCGGCCCGGGTCCGTTCCCGGGGCGACGTTGTACGCGTAGCGCTCGCCCGGCCCGTCCGCCGGGTCGTCGTGCGCGGGGAACGCCAGGCGCGTACGGATCGCGTAGCCGGGATCGTCCACGGCGAGCACCGGCGAACGCGTCGTCGTCGAGTAGCGGACGTCCACGTCGGGCAGCGCGTCGGCGAGGGCCTCCGCGAGGCGCAGCGGCGCGTACATCAGTTCCTCGAACCCGAGCACGAGCGCGCGTCCACGCGTGATGTGGGGTACGAGCAGGCCCGCCATCGCCGGAAGCGCTTTTTCCAGGTGTTCCCTGTGCGCGGGCAGGAAGCCGTGCCGTCCTCCGTCGGGCAGGCCCTCCGGCCACTCCAGATCGACGCGTGTGACCCGTTCCTGTGGGAGAAGGGGTTGTTCTTGCTCGCCTGCCAGGACTTCGGCGACCAGCGCCTGGCCCGCCTCCAGGATGTCGTCGGGAAGCTCGACGTTCCCCTGCGCGAGCGCGACCGTGTCCACGCGTACGCCCAGTTCCTCGCCCAATGCCCGCGTCCGCGCGCGGTCGCCGTCGGCCCGCAGGTCCACGAGCGCCGCGATGACGTAGTGCGCGCGGGGACGTACGGCGTGCAGGGCGCGGATCGTGTTGAGCACCGTACGGCCCGTCGAGAGCTCGTCGTCCACGAGCACGAGCGGGACGTCCCGGTCCAGCTCGCCCGGATCGGCGGGCAGCAGCAGATGGCTCGTCGCGTGGCTGTGCTCCTCCTCGAACCCGCCGTACGTCGCGAATCCCGGCACCGGCCGCCGCGTCGAGTGCAGGTAGTAGGCGCCGCCGAGCGCGTCCGCCACGGAATGGCCCAGCGACGTCGCCGTCTCCGCGTACCCGACGACCACCGCGTCCAGCGGCGCGCGCGGCTCTCCCGCCGCGTCGCGCAGCGCCGCCGCCGCGCCGGTGCGCGTACCGCGCAGCGCGTCCGTCAGCGCGTCCGCCGGGACTCCGGGGCGTTCGCCCGTGAGGCGCTCGCGGACGAGCACGCCGAGCAGCAGGCCCGAGCCGTACACCAGGCGCGGGTCCGTCGGGACGTGCTTGCCGAGGACGGCCGACACCAGCAGGTGCGCCCGCCGCGGGTTGCGCCGCACGGCCAGCCCGACCAGGTCGGCCAGCCCCGCGCCGGCGTGGCCTCCGCCGTCCGCCAGCCGCACGCCGAGCCGTTCGGCCACCCACTCCCCCGGCCACGTCTCCTCCCCCGGCCGCGTCCGCGGAGCGCTCAACGCGTGCCCGCCGCGTCGATCAGCTCGACGAACGTGACGCCCTCGGCGGCGACCCCGAAGACCCGGGCGCGCAGCATGAGCCGTTCGGCCCAGGCGCGGTGCGGCTTCGCCTCGTTCATCTTGTTGGCGTACGAGCTCGCCATCGCGCCGCCCCCGCTGTAGCCGAGGATGTCGGCGGCGTCGCAGTACTCCTCGTGCGTGACGACCGACAGCGCGTGGACGGCGGCGACGTGGCTCGGGTGGATGACGGTCTTGCCGGTCAGGCCGTTGGCCTTGTCCAGGTGCACCTCGCGGATCAGCCCGTCCAGGTCGGAGGTGATCAGCCGCTGCCGCAGCGGCGCGGCGTGCTGGGCGTCGAACGGCGACTGCCGGAGCTGCGGCTTGAACATCCGCTCGCCCGCCGAGAAGTACTCCCAGACCGGGCCGGTGACGACGAAGCCGCTGCCGTCGGCGCGGCCGAGGATGTTGACCACGTCGCAGATCGCGCCCGCGACCGGGCGGATGTCGTAGATCGTCAGGTCCGGGGGGCGGCGCAGCCCGTACGCGGCGGACATGTCGGTCGCGCCGAGCCGGACCGCGAGCACGCGCTCGCGGTGCTTGGCGAGCAGCATCGCGACGTCGCGCAGCAGCTCGGTGCGGGTCTCGGCGTACACCGCCTCGCGGCTCTCGATCACCGGCATCGCGAGCAGCCGCAGCCCCGTGCGGCCCGCGGTCTCCTCCAGCGCGTCGAGGAACGCTCCACCCGCGGCGGCGGTGAACTTCGGCAGCACGAACCCGGTGACGAGCCCGGCGGCGCCGCCGAGCCGGGCCGTCAGGTCGCCGATCTGCTCGGGGTGCGGATCCGGACGAACAGCAGCGGCGCGTCCGCCGACCTCGCGTGCAGGTCGCGCAGGTGCGCGACCGCGTTGGCCTCGGCCTCCGCCACGTCGGCGTCGGCGATGGCGTCCTCCAGGCAGACGACCATGCTCGCGACGCCGCGCCGGTACGCCTTCTCGATGTCGGCGGCCAGGGTCGGACGGGTCGCGGGGCAGTAGAGCGTCGCGCCGAGCGCGACCGCGAGGACCGCCGGGTCGTCGTGGCGGTCGAAGCGGCGCGGGTGGCGGTAGAACAGATGCTTGCGGTGCGCGGTGTCGATGTGGTCAAAGTGCCGCATGCACGAAGGTCCCCCCAGGATCGGACCGCTGCGCGCGGATCGTCGGTCCCGCCCCGGGCGGGTCCCCGGAACCGTTCCAGAATATGTCGGCGGGAACGCCGGATCGGCCCTTTCAGGCCGTATCAGGTCAGTAGGCTCCCGATCATGACGAAGCTGGCCAAGGGGGCAAATGCCCCTGTCATGGCGACGACACTCAGGGTGAGGCTCACCTGGCGCCCGGGCCCCGGCGTCCCGGACGTGGACTCCTCCGCCCTCCTCCTGACCGGAACCGGCAAGGTCCGTTCCGACAAGGACTTCGTGTTCTACAACCAGCCCCAGCACCCGTCCGGCGCCGTACGGCACCAGGGGCGGGCGGCCGAGGGCGGCGCCGTGGCCGAGGCCCTGGTCATCGACGTCGCGGCGCTGGAAGGCGAGGTGGAGCGGATCGCGCTCACCGCCTCGGCGGACGGCGGCCCGTTCGGGGCGGTCCCCGGCCTGGCCCTGGAGATCGCGGACGCGGCGACCGGCGCGCCGGTCGTGTCGTTCGACATCGACGACGCCGGGACGGAGACCGCGATGGTGGCGGGCGAGCTGTACCGGCGCGGGGGCGGCTGGAAGTTCCGCGCCGTCGGCCAGGGCTACGCCAGCGGCCTCGCCGGGCTCGCCACCGACTTCGGCATCAGCGTGGAGGACGCCCCCGCCGCGCCGCAGCCCCCCGCCCAGTCCGCGCCGCCAGCCCAGCCCGCAGCGCCCGTCCAGCCCGTCCAGCCCGTCCAGCCCGCGCCGCAGTCCGGCGCTCAGCCCGCGCCGCAGTCAGGCGTTCAGGATCCGGCGCAAGGGGGCGGGGCCGCCATCAGCCTGAAGAAGCAGAGGCTGATCTCGCTGGAGAAGCGCCTGGAGACCGAGGCGCCCGCCATGCTGAGCCTCACCAAGAAGGCGGCCGTCTCGCTGGACAAGCGCGGCCTCGGCGAGCACACCGCCCGCGTCGCCCTCTGCCTCGACATCAGCCTGTCGATGAAGTGGCTGTACGAGGCGGGCAGCGTGCAGGCCCTCGCCGACCGGGTCCTCGCGCTCGCGATGCGGTTCGACGACGACGCCGAGGCGGAGGTGTTCCTGTTCTGGGGCAAGGCCGAGCACTGGGGCGGCCTCGGCCTCGGCAACCGCGCCGGCTACGTGGACGACCTGGTCGCGCGCCGCGGCCTGGACTACGGCACCAAGTACGGCAGCGCGATCCGGCTGATCCGCCGGCACTACTTCGGCTCCGACGAGCGCCGCGACCGGCCGTTCGCCGCGCCGAGCCCGGTGTACGTCATGTTCATCACCGACGGCGGCACGTTCGACCAGGACGTGACGACCGAGCAGGTGCGCTCGTCCAGCTACGAGCCGGTCTTCTGGCAGTTCATCGCGATCAGCGGGAAGACCCCGAAGGGCGAGTTCGCCTACCTGGAGAAGCTGGACGACATGCGCGGCCGGTACATCGACAACGCCGACTTCTTCACCGTGAAGGACCCGGCGAAGATCTCCGACGACCGGCTCTTCGACAAGATGATGACCGAGTACCCGAAGTGGCTGGAACGCGCCCGGCGCGGCGGCCTGATCACGCCCTGACCGCGCCGGCCACCGGACGCGCCCGCGCCGGCGGACTTGGGGGTCCGCCGGCGGCGGCCGGGCCCGGAGGCGGCCGCCGCGCTCAGAGGTGCTCGGAGACGGCGGGGAGCAGGTGCTGGAACGTGCGGCCGGTCGCGGTGGCGCCGATCGCGGTCATCGACCAGCCCTGCCCCTCGCGGGCGACCTTGGCCATGATCTGGGCGTTGTGCTGGCCCGCGCCGCTCAGGTCGTAGCGCGCCAGCTCCTGCCCGGTGCCCTCGTCGACCAGGCGGCAGAACGCGTTGGCGATCTGCGAGAAGTCCTGCCCGGTGAACGAGTTGACGGTGAACACGAGCTGGACGATGTTGGCCGGCACCCGCTGGAGGTCGACGTTGATGACCTCGTCGTCGCCCTCCCCCTCGCCCGTGAGGTTGTCGCCGGTGTGCAGGACCGAGCCGTCCTTGCTGCGGAGCTGGCGGAACCAGACGGCGTCGGCGAGGTTGCCGCTCGCGTCGAACAGCAGGCAGGACGCGTCGAGGTCGATGGACTGGGCCTTGCCCTTGCCGAACAGCCCCTTCTTGGCGACCGCGTCCCAGCCGAGGCCCATCTTGACCAGGCTGAGCGCGCCGCCGCCGGGCTTGGCCAGCGAGACCTTCTGCCCCTTGGCCAGCGAGACCGACATCATCGTCTCCTTCGTGAGGTGCGGGACCGGCCCCCGGCCGGCCCCGGGAGGTCACACCTTGACGGACTCGGCCGGCCGGTCGCGGCCCGCCCCGGAGCCGCCCTCGCCGCCCTTGTTGCGCACCACCGAGCTGACGAACGCCGCGATGATCAGGCCCGCGCCGAGGCCGCCGGTGACCCACTCGGGCACGTGGTGGCCGATGCTGACCAGCATGCAGACCGCCAGCGCGCCGATCGCCCAGTGCGCGCCGTGCTCCAGGTACACGTACTCGTGCAGCGTGCCCTTGCGGACGAGGAAGACGGTGAGCGAACGGATGTACATCGCGCCGATGCCGAGGCCGAGGGCGATGACGATCGGGTCGGTGCTGATCGCGAACGCGCCGATGACGCCGTCGAAGGAGAACGAGGCGTCGAGCACCTCGAGGTAGAGGAACAGGAAGAACCCGGCCTTGCCGGTGGCCAGGGCGAGCGCGCTCGGGCCGCCCGTCCGGGCCGCCGACGCGCCGCCGCCCGCCGCGGCCGCCGTGCCCGCGCCGGACTCGGCGGCCTGCGCCGACCCGCCGTCCTCCGCCTCGTCCTCGTCGTCCTCGGACGCCTCGGAGAACAGGTCGCCGAGCCCGTTGACCAGGATGTAGGTGACCATGCCGAGGACCCCGGCGACCATCACGTCGCCGGGCTCCTTGGCGAACAGGCCCGCCACGAACGCCAGGGAGCCGCCCGCCACCACGACCGAGAGCTGGTCGAGCTTGCCGATCCGGGCGAGCGGCTTCTCCAGCCACGGCAGCCACTTGTCGGCCCGCTCCTCGAACACGAAGTCGAGGAACAGCATCATCAGGAACATCCCGCCGAACGCCGCGATCATCGGGTACGCGTCGTTCATCAGGTGGTGGTAGCGGGACGGGTCGTTGAGCGCGAGATCGAACGCCTCGATCGGGCCGAGCCCGGCGGTGACCGTCACGATGAGCAACGGGAACACCAGCCGCATGCCGAACACGGCGATGGCGATGCCGACGGTCAGGAAGATCTTCTGCCAGAACGGCGACATCCGGTCCAGCACCTTGGCGTTGACCACGGCGTTGTCGAACGACAGGGAGATCTCGAGGACGGCCAGCACCGCCACCAGGGCGAGCCCGGTCGCCCCGTCGTACAGCAGCGCGACGAGGAGGCCGAGGACCGTGATGGCGAAGGACCACCCGAAGGTGCGAAGAATCATGCGCGTATCTCTGCTAGGTGTGGGCGGACCCCGGCTATCAACCTACGTTGACGCCGAAGTCCATGGCGATGCCGGCCAGACCTGAGGCGTACCCCTGGCCGACCGCGCGGAACTTCCACTCGCCGTTGTGGCGGTAGAGCTCCCCGAACACCATGGCCGTCTCGGTGGAGGCGTCCTCGGTGAGGTCGAACCTGGCCAGCTCGTTGTTGTCGGAACGGTTGACGATCCGGATGAACGCGTTGCGGACCTGGCCGAAGCTCTGCTGCCGGTTGTCGGCGTCGTAGATCGACACCGGGAAGACGATGCGGTCGCAGTCGGCCGGGACGGCGCTCAGGTCGACGTTGATGCTCTCGTCGTCGCCCTCGCCCTCGCCGGTCAGGTTGTCGCCGGTGTGCTCGACGGACCCGTCGGGGCTCTTGAGGTTGTTGAAGAACACGAAGTGCTGGTCGGACATGACCTTGCCGGTGGAGCCGAGCATCAGCGCCGAGGCGTCCAGGTCGAAGTCGGCGCCGGTGGTGGCGCGGACGTCCCAGCCGAGCCCCACGGAGACAGCGGTGAGGTTGGGCGCGGCCTTCGTCAGCGAGACGTTGCCGCCCTTGGCGAGTGATACTCCCATGATCGGGTTGCTCCTGTCGGTGTCGTCGGTCGGACGCTGGTGCGTCGGTACGGGCGGCGCCGGCCGTGCGCGCCGGCCGCGGGGCTCAGAGCTTGACGCCGAAGTCCGTGGCGATGCCGGCCAGGCCGGAGGCGTACCCCTGCCCGACCGCGCGGAACTTCCACTCCGGCCCGTTGCGGTACAGCTCGCCGAACACCATCGCCGTCTCCATCGACGCGTCCTCGGTCAGGTCGTAGCGGGCCAGCTCGGCGCCGCCGTTCTGGTCGACCACCCGGATGTAGGCGTTGCGGACCTGCCCGAAGTTCTGCCCGCGGCTGTCGGCGTCGTAGATCGACACCGCGAACGCGACGCGGTCGGCGGTGTCGGGCATCGCCCCGAAGTTGACGTCGATCCGCTCGTCGTCGCCCTCGCCCTCGCCGGTGGTGTTGTCGCCGGTGTGCACGACGCCGCCGTCCGGGGTACGCAGGTTGTTGAAGAACACGAAGTGCTGGTCGGTGAGGATCTTGCCGGAGGCGTCCAGGACCATCGCCGACGCGTCCAGGTCGAAGTCGGCCCCGGTGGTGGTCCGCAGGTCCCAGCCGAGCCCCACGGTCACCGCGGTCAGCCCGGGCGCCTGCTTGGTGAGGGAGACGTTTCCGCCCTTGCTCAGACTGACGCCCACAGTGCCTCCAAGATCGCATGCATTATCGGACGCCGGACCGGCGCCTCGCTATACCGACGTAGCAGCGATGCTATCCGTTCCCTCCCATAAGGAAGCATTACGTTCCGGGCCACATTCTGCGGGAGACTGGGGCCCGGCGAAGGGAGGCAGCGTTGCGGGGAGCGGGCGACCAGCGCCGCCGAGGGCGGGGCGAGCGGGCCGAGGCGGCGGCGATCGAGGCCAGGGAGGCGGTCTCGGCCGCCTTCTACGACATGGACCAGGCCCAGAAGTACCTGGACGGCCGCGTCACCGTGTTCGCCGACCTCGACGCGCGGGCCGCCGAGCCCGCGCAGCGCGAGTTCGGGCGGCTGAACGACGCCGCCAACGCCGCGTCCATCGCCTACATCGACGTGCTGGACGCCCATCCGCTCGACGAGCCCGACCGTTCGCCCGCCGAGTACGACGCGGCGCGGCGGGCGTTCGCCGCCGTCGGCGAGCGGCTCGCCAAGATCACCGCCGACCTGAACGGCTTCGCGGGGCGGCTCGCGCCGAAGATGGCCCGGCTGGAGGCGACCCTCGACCAGCTCCCGCCCCGGCTGACCGCGGCCCGCGACGCGGTGGCCGCGGCCGACGCGGCGATCGAGGCCGCGCGCAAGGCGGGCATGGACGCCTCCGATCCCGAGGCCGAGCTGGCGCGGGCCCGGGAGGCGCTGTCGGTGCTGAGCTCGCAGGGCCTCGGCGGGCTCGGGCTCGCCGGGGCGATGGACAAGGCCGACGAGGTGCTGTCGATCGCCGAGGCGGCCCGGGAGGCCGCCGCGGAGCTGCCCCAGATGGCCGAGAAGGTCCGCAATTCGCTGACCTCGGTCCGGACCAGGGCCGACGCCGTCGCGGGCCGCGTCGGGCCCGTCAGGGAGGCGATGAAGCGGCTGCTGCGCGGCTACTCGGCCGCGTGCTGGCAGGACCTCAAGGGCGCGCCCGAGGCGATCGAGGCGGGCGCGACGCGGGCGCGGGAGCGGCTGAACGAGGCGTCGGCGTTCATCGCCCGCGCCGAGTGGAAGGACGCCCAGCGGGCCCTGACCGCCGCCCGCACCGAGCTGAACGCGGCCGACCGGCGCGCCGGGCAGGTCACCGGCCGGGTCGCCGAGCTCGACGCGGCGGCGGCCGACCCCGGCAGGCCCGCCGAGTCCGCGCGGTTCGCGGTCCGCGACGCGCAGCGGCTGGCGATGGCGCAGCCGGGCGGCGCGGCGCCGCACCACGTGCGCGTGCTGGACGACCTCGTGGCCCGGCTCGAACGGGCTCCCCAGCGGCTTGAGGGCAGCGCGCACCCCGACTACTGGGCGTACCTCCAGGAGCTGGAGGCGGTCAAGACGGCCGCGGGCGACGTCGTGGCGCGCATCCGCTCCGAACGCGCCGCCCAGGGCGAGTAGCGTCCCGGTCTCCGGGCGCCTCGGCCCGAGCACGGGCTCCAGGGACGGCGCGTCCGGTCAGCCGAAGAGGGTCTCGCCCCAGTAGCCGCCCTTGCGGACGCCGGGAGGGCAGGCGAAGACGCCCGACCCGACGTGCTGGACGTACTCGTTCATGGCGTCCGACGCCAGCGACTGCTGGATCTTGATGAACCCCGTCCGGGGGTCCCGCTGGAAGGCGATGAAGAACAGCCCGGCCTCCAG
The DNA here is from genome assembly GCF_009793335.1 of Actinomadura sp. J1-007. Lineage (GTDB taxonomy): Bacteria > Actinomycetota > Actinomycetes > Streptosporangiales > Streptosporangiaceae > Spirillospora > Spirillospora yumaensis. The sequence continues at coordinate 574,475 of NZ_WING01000001.1, forward strand.
GCGCCCGAGGCCGTCCGACCCGTCGGTGAACGAGTAGCCCCGCCGCAGGATCCGCGCGCCGCCGTTGCTGTCGGGATGGGCCAGCCGCACGTGCGCGTCGGGCTTCATCCGGGCGAGGACGACCTTGTCGCGTTCCTTCCGGGCGCCGGCCGGGGCGCCCTCGCCCTTGTCGCGCCCGAAGACGTCCTCCTGCTCGCGCAGGGACGTGCGGTCCCACGTCTCGATGTGCATCCGGATCCGGCGGGCCACCAGGTACGAGCCGCCGGCCATCCAGTCGGCCCCGTCGCCCTTCCCGGCCCACACGTGCCTGGCCAGCAGGGCGTCGTCGTCGCCCGCGATGTTCTCCGTGCCGTCCTTGAAGCCGAACAGGTTGCGCGGCGTCTGCGCGTCCGGCGTCGTCGAGGACGTCTTGCCGAACCCGAGCTGCGACCACCGCACCGCGACGACGCCGAACCCGATCCGCGCCAGGTTGCGGATCGCGTGCACCGCCACCTGCGGGTCGTCCGCGCACGCCTGGACGGCGATGTCACCGCCGCTGCGGTCGGGGTCGAGCCTGTCGCCCGGGAAGTGCGGCAGGTCCGCCAGCGCCGCCGGGCGCTTCGCCTTGATCCCGAAGCGGTCCTCGCCGTCCTTGTCGAACAGCGTCGGCCCGAACCCGATCGTCAGCGTCAGCCGCGACGGCGGCAGCCCCTCGGCCTCACCGGTGTCGTCGGGCGGCGCCACCGCGGGTCCGCCGACCGCGCCCGCGCCGACGGCGCGGCCCGCCGTCATCGCGGCCGCGGCCTCGGTCCACTCCTTCAGCATCCGGACGAGCTTGTCCCGGTCGCGGGTGACCACGTCGAACGCCGCGAAGTGCAGCCGGTCCTGCACGGGCGTGGCGATCCCCGCCTGGTGCGGCCCGTGGAACGCGACCGCGCCCGCCGACGCGGGCCCGTCCTTCCCGGCCGACTCGGCCGACGCGACCCGGTCGAGCCCGGCGCCCGCCGCCGCGCCGACCAGCAGGCCCGCGCCGGAGAAGCCGAGCATCCGCCGCCGCGTCACCGCCGGCGGCCTCCCGGCCCCCGCGCCGCTCGTCGCGCTCGCTGCGCCCGTGGCGCTCTTTCCGCTCGTTGCGCCCGTGGCGCTCTTTCCGCCCGCTCCGACCGTCTCGGCGGGACGTTCCTCGGGCTCGTTCCCTTGCCCGGCACCGTTCATCGACTCACCGCTCCCGCGAGCTTGGACAGCGGCTCGCCGAGCGCGTTGACGGCGTCGGCGAGCTTCTTGCGGTCGTCCTTGCCGACCTTGTCGTACGAGACGTAGCCGTCGCCCTTCTCGTACTTGTTCAGCAGCGCCTCGACCGCGGCGAAGTTCTCGTCGAGGTCCCCGGCGAGCGCGGCGTCCTTCTCCGCGACGACCGGCTTGAGCAGCTCGTAGATCTTCTTGGCGCCGTCCACGTTGGCCTTGAAGTCGACCAGGTCGGTGTGGCTGAACGCCTCCTCCTCGCCGGTGACCTTGCCGGTCGCGACCTCGTCCAGCAACTCCTTCGCGCCGCCCGCCATGTCGTTCACCGGGTCGAGGGTCAGGCCGGGCAGGCGCGACTTCAGCGTGCCGAGGTCCTGGAGCAACTGGTCGGCGTACTTCTCCTTGCCCTTGACCGAGCCGTCCTTCCAGAGCGCCTTCTCCAGCAGGTGCCAGCCGGACCAGTTCGCCTTCTCCTCGGCGGTCAGGTCGGCCTCGCGCGCGTCGACCTTCGGGTCGAGGTCGCCGAACTTCTCGGCGACCGGCTCGATCGTCTCCCAGCCGACGCGGGACGGCGCGTACAGCTCCTTGGCCTTCGCCACGTCGTTCTTCTTCACCGCGTCGGCGAACAGGCGGGCCTTCGCGATCGTGTCGTCCACGTTGGTGATGACGTACGCCTTGTAGTCGGCCGCCGCCTTGGTGAGGCGCTGGTCGCCGCCCGCCGCGCCGCCCGCCGCGCCGCCGCCGGAGACCGTGACGTCCTGGGTCGGGCCCTTGCCGGTCTGCCCCGCGCTGCACAGGAGCTTGTACGTCCCGGCGGGGAGGTTGACCACGAAGTCGACGTTGGTGCCGGGGCCGATGTTCTCCCGTTCGGCGAGGATCTTGCCGTCCGGCTTGAGCACCTCGAACTCGTTGACCTTGGAGCCCTTGTTGGTGACCTTGAAGGTGTTCTTGCCCGCGGGCAGGTCCTTCTTCGCCACCTCGCAGGAGTCGTCGGTCGCGGTCACCGCGATGGCCTTGCCCCCGGACGCGTCGTCCTTGCCGTCACCGCCGCACGCCGCGAGAAGGGACATCGAGACCGCCGCGACGCCCGAGAGGGCGAGGACAGAGACAGCGCGCATGGAGACTCCAGAACGGGCACATGTGGTTAGGCTCGCCTAAATTAGCCAAAGCTAACCTGACCGCGCCAGTCGCCGCCGGGACAGTGACCGATCCCACCCGCGACCTGCGGAGATCACCGGCCCGCGGGGACGGCCGGGAGCGCCGCGCCGCCGGAGGGCGCGGGGTCAGCGGGGGCGGTCGTTCAGCCCGATCGTGAGGTTGCGGGCGGCCATCGGCGGGCCGCCGGGCTGCGGGTCGTACGCCGGGGGCATCGGGCCGCCCTGCGGGTACTGCTGCTGCGCCGGCGGGGCCGGGGCCGCCTGGACGGGCTCGGCCCACACCGCCGTGCCGTACGCGCAGACCTCGTGGCTCCCGCCGCCGAGCTGCGCGGTGTCGAAGCACATGCCGACCACGGCGTTGGCGCCCCTGCGGCGGGCCTCCTCGCCGAGCCGGTCGATCGCCTCGCGGCGCGCCGCCGCCAGGCCCTGCGCCGGCGTCTCCCCCGTCACGCGGAACGTCGCGACGCTGCCGGGCTGCGGGTGCGCCTGCGCCGATCCGCCCTGGACGGCCGTGCCCAGGACCTCGCCGAGAACGGTCCGGATCTCGTGGCCCGCCAGGCCGTCAGTCGTCACGATCAGCATGGGACCAAGGTAATCCACGCGGGGGACGTTCCGTCCCGCCCGCGCTCCGGGCCGGGAGGCGTTCCGCCGTGGTCGCGGGACCTGCGCGGTCTTCCCGCGGCCACGGCGGAACGGCGGTCAATCCAGATACTCCCGGAGCATCTGCGCGCGCGACGGGTGGCGCAGCTTCGCCAGCGTCTTGCTCTCGATCTGGCGGATCCGCTCGCGCGTGACGCCGAACTCCCTGCCGACCTCTTCGAGGGTGCGCGGGTGGCCGTCGGTCAGGCCGAAGCGCAACTGGATGATGCGCTGCTCCCGGTCCGACAGCGTGCCCAGGATGTCCTCCAGCTGGTCCTGGAGGAGGATGAACGCCGCGGCCTCGATCGGCACGACCGCGTCGGCGTCCTCGATGAAGTCGCCGAGGTCGGAGTCCTCCTCGCCGATCGGCGACTGGAGCGACACCGGCTCCTGGGCGATGCGCTGGATCTCGACGACCCGGACGGGCGACAGGCCCATCTCCAGGCCGATCTCGTCGGGGCTCGGCTCGCGGCCGAGGTCCTGGTGGAGCTGGCGCTGGACGCGCACCAGCTTGTTGATGGTCTCCACCATGTGCACCGGGATCCGGATGGTCCGGGCCTGGTCGGCGATCGCGCGGGTGATCGCCTGGCGGATCCACCAGGTCGCGTACGTCGAGAACTTGAACCCCTTGGTGTAGTCGAATTTCTCGACCGCACGGATGAGTCCGAGATTTCCCTCCTGAATCAGGTCGAGGAACAGCATTCCCCGGCCCACGTAGCGTTTGGCGATCGAGACCACCAGGCGCAGGTTGGCCTCGATCAGGCGTTGCTTCGCCCGTACTCCCTCTCGGGCGAGCAGTTCGAGGTCGAGCCGCTCGCCGCGGGAGAGGATGGCGACGTGCGCCATCTTCTCCTCCGCGAACAGTCCCGCCTCGATCGATTTCGCTAGTTCGACTTCATCTTCTGCCGTGAGAAGCGGTACGCGACCGATCTCTCTCAGGTAGATCCGAACCAGGTCGCTCGTCGGCGCCCGCTTGCCGAGGTCTCCCTCATCCGCTCGCGTGACGTCCTCGGTCTCCTGCTGAGATTCGAGGACCTCTACCCCCTGCTCTGCGAGCATCCGGACGACCCGTTCGAGGGAGTCGTCCGGCAAGTCCGAGCGATCGAGCGCGGCAGCGACGTCATCGACGGTCACACCGCCGCGCTCTCTACCGCGTGCGACGAGGTCCGCCACCTGATCAACCGATGGCGCCTCGCTTGGCAGCACCGAAGGGCCCACGGGGACAGTCTGCGTCACGTAGGGCCTAGATCACAGGACCCATTTTGCGGTCTCTTGACTTACTGGGACCCAAGCCCGCGCTCGCGCAACACCCGTCTCTGCTGCTCAAGCGCGACAAGATCGCCGAAGAGCCGGTTGTACTCCTCGGGATGATCGGCCGGATTCAGCCGCTGGAGTTTAGATTTGGCGTCCGCGATCATGCGTGTGAGCTGGCGTTCCTGAATTCGGGCCAGAAGCTCGGCGGCATAACGGTCATCCGATTCCTGTGCGGAGCGCACCGGCTCCACTCCGAGCAGCGTCACCAGGCTTCTGACCTGGTCGTTCGGAACGTGCTCCAGGAGGTACGCCACCCACTCGGCGCTGCCCCCGGCCGCGGCCACGCCGCCCGCCGCCGCGATGACCTCCCGCACCGCCGCGTGCGGCGGCGCGATGAACGCCCCCGCCGGGACCTCGTCGAACGCCGGGCCGAGCACCGCCGGGCGCTGCACGGCCAGCTTGAGCAGCTCGCGCTCCCGCTGGACGTCGGGATGGCCCGGATCGTACGCGGGCCGCTCGGGGGCCGCCGAACCGGGGCCCCCGCGGGCGCGCCGCCGCCGAAGTCGCGGCCGTTGCCGCCCGCGCCTCCTCCGCCTCCGCCGCGTCCGCCGCGCGCCTGCTGCTGGCGAGCGGACAGCTCCCGCACGCGCCGCAGCACGAACTGCTCGTCCATGATGCCGAGCCAGCGGTCGAGGCTGACCGCGTACATCTGCCGCAGCGACCGGTCCTTGATCGCCGCGACGACCGGCGCCGCCGCGTCCAGCGCCGCGAGCCGCCCCTCGGCGGTGTCGAGGTCGTGCTGCTCGATCGCGCTGCGCACCGCGAACTCGAACAGCGGCAGCCGCGAGGCGACCAGGTCGCGCACCGCCGCGTCGCCGTGCCGGATCCGCAGGTCGCAGGGGTCGAGCCCGTCGGGCTGGACGGCGACGAACGTCTGCGTGACGAACTTCTGCTCGTCGGCGAACGCCCGCAGCGCCGCCTTCTGCCCGGCCGAGTCGCCGTCGAAGGTGAACACGACCTCGCCGCGGAACTCGTCCTGGTCCATCAGCAGGCGCCGCAGGATCTTGATGTGGTCGTCGCCGAACGACGTGCCGCAGGTGGCGATGGCGGTCGGGACGCCGCTCAGATGGCAGGCCATCACGTCGGTGTAGCCCTCGACGACGACGGCCTGCCGCCGCCGCGCGATCTCCTTCTTCGCCAGGTCGGCCCCGTACAGCACCGAGCCCTTGTGGAAGATCGGGGACTCGGGCGTGTTGAGGTACTTCGGCCCCTCGTCGTCCTCGTACAGCCTGCGCGCCCCGAACCCGATCACGTCGCCGCTCAGGTCGCGGATCGGCCAGATCAGCCGGCCGCGGAACCGGTCCATCGGGCCGCGCCGGCCCTCCCTGACGAGGCCGCCCGCGATCATCTCGCGGTCGGCGAAGCCGCGCTGGCGCAGGTGCCGGACGAGCGCCTCCCACTCGCGCGGCGCGAACCCGACCCCGAACCGCTCGGCGTCGGCGGCCTCGAACCCGCGCTCGGACAGGAACTTGCGGCCGATCACGCCCTCGGCGGACCCGAGCTGGTCGGCGTAGAACTCCGCCGCGACCTTGTGGGCCTCGATCAGCCGCGCCCGCTGCCCGCCGTCCTGGCGGGGCCGCCCGCCGCCGCCCTCCTCGTAGCGGAGCTGGATCCCGGCCTGCGCGGCGAGCCGTTCGACGGCCTCGGAGAACGTCAGGTGCTCGATCTCCTGGACGAACTTGATCACGTCGCCGCCGGCCGCGCAGCCGAAGCAGTACCACAGGCCCCGGCTCGGCGTGACGTTGAACGAGGGCGACTTCTCGTCGTGGAACGGGCACAGGCCCTTGAGGTTGCCGCCGCCCGCGCTGCGCAGCTGGAGGTACTCCCCGACCACGGCGTCGACCGACGACCGCTCCCGTACGAGCGCGATGTCCTCATTGCGAATCCGGCCTGCCACGGCGGCGAGTCTAATCTCGTCCCACGACATCCGGCGCATCCCGCAGGAACCGGTTGGGCCCGGTTTCGCGGCGCGCCGCCGCGTCCCGGATTCTGTCGGAGGCGGGGGGAACACTGGGGGGATGGGCAGATCACTGGTGTGGGTGAAGCCGGAGGGCGCGGAGCTGGCCGATGTGGAGCTCGGCGGCGGCGCGCTGGCGGCGACGGGGAGCGCCGTCGGGGGCGGCGACGTGCCGTACCGGCTGGAGTACGAGCTGGCCACCGGTGAGAGGTACGTCACGGCGCGGCTGCTGGTGCGGACCTGGGGGACGGGCCCCGAGGGGGCCTGGGAGCGGTCGCTGGAGCTGGTCAACCGCCCCGAGGGCGAATGGACGGTCAGCGCGCGGGCGGACGGCCACGTGGCGCTGCGCCCGCCGGGCGGCGAGGCCGCGCGGTTCGCGGGCGCGCTGGACTGCGACCTGGGGCTCTGCCCGCTGACCAACACGATGCCGGTGCTCCGGTCGGGCCTCCTCGACGGCGGCGGGCCGGCCGAGCACCTGATGGCGTGGGTGTCGGTGCCGGATCTGGCCGTGCTGCCGTCCCGGCAGACCTACGCGTTCGTCCGGCGGGACGGCGACCGCTCGGTGGTCCGCTACGAGAGCGAGGGCTGGGAGCAGGAGATCGTCTTCGACCGCGACGGCTTCGTCCTCGACTACCCGTCCATCGGCCGCCGGGTCTGAGGGCCTCGGGGCCCGGGAGGAAGCGGCCTGTTACGCCCGGATTAGGGCGTTATGTCGGTTCCATTTCGGGCGGCGCGGCGTTGTGAAAAGGCGGTTAAATGCGCAACGCGAGCGTTCCCTCGGGGCGGGCGCCGAACTAGCGTCCGGAGCTGTGCTGATCACTCCACACGAGCGGGAACGCCTGCTCATCCACGTCGCGGCGCAGGTCGCGCGGGACCGGCGGGCGCGCGGGCTGCGGCTCAACCACCCCGAGGCCACCGCGGTCATCGCCGTGCACATCCTGGAGGGCGCCCGCGACGGGCGGACGGTGGCCGCGCTCATGGAGTCCGGCCGCACGGTCCTGGCCCGCGACGACGTCATGGACGGCGTCCCGGAGATGCTCGACTCGGTCCAGATCGAGGCCACCTTCCCCGACGGCACCAAGCTCGTCACCGTCCACAGGCCGATCCCGTGAGCGCCGGCGACGCCCCGTTGACGCCCGGCCCGTTCACGCCCGGCCAGGTCGTGCCCGGCCAGGTCGCGCCCGCCCCGTTCGCGCCCGGCCAGGTCGTCACGGGCGCCGAGGCGGTCGAGCTCAACCCCGGGCGCCCGCGCGTGGAGGTGACCGTGGTCAACACCGGCGACCGTCCCGTCCAGGTGGGGTCGCACTACCACTTCGCGGCGGCCAACCCGGCGCTGGAGTTCGACCGGGACGCGGCGTGGGGCCTGCGGCTCGACGTCCCGGCGGGCACGGCCGTGCGGTTCGAGCCGGGGATGACGAGGGAGGTGGCGCTCGTTCCGCTGGCGGGGCGGCGCGTCGTCCCGGGGCTGCGCGAGGAGATGGCGGGGCCCCTCGATGGCTGAGCCGGGGGCGGGCGCCGAGCCGCGGGCGGGCGGGGCGCGGCTGTCGCGCGCGCGGTACGCCGAGCTGTACGGGCCCACGGCGGGCGACCGCATCCGGCTCGCCGACACCGATCTGTTCGTGGAGGTGACCGAGGACCGCAGCCGCGGCCCGGCGGGCGCCGGGGACGAGGCGGTGTTCGGCGGCGGCAAGGTGATCCGCGAGTCGATGGGCCAGGCGCGGACGACGCGCGCGGAGGGGGCGCTCGACCTGGTGGTCACCGGCGCGGTCGTGCTCGACCACTGGGGCGTGGTGAAGGCCGACGTGGGCGTGCGCGACGGGCGGATCGTCGCGCTCGGCAAGGCGGGCAACCCCGACACCATGGACGGCGTCCACCCCGGGCTGGTGATCGGCCCGTCCACCGAGGTCCTCGCGGGGAACGGCGCGATCCTCACCGCGGGGGCCGTCGACTCGCACGTCCACCTGATCTGCCCGCAGCTCCTCGACGAGGCGCTCGGCGCGGGCGTGACGACGCTGGTCGGCGGAGGCACGGGGCCCGCCGAGGGCACCAAGGCCACCACCGTGTCCGGCGCCTGGTACCTGCACCGGATGCTGGAGGCGCTCGACGGGCACCCGGTGAACGTGGCGCTGCTCGGCAAGGGCAACACGGTCTCCGAGGACGCGCTGTGGGAGCAGCTCCGCGCGGGGGCGTCCGGGTTCAAACTGCACGAGGACTGGGGTTCGACGCCCGCCGCGATCGACGCGTGCCTGCGCGTGGCGGACGCGTCGGGCGTGCAGGCCGCGTTGCACTCCGACACGTTGAACGAGGCGGGGTACGTCGAGTCGACGCTCGGCGCGATCGGCGGCCGGACGGTCCACGCCTACCACACCGAGGGCGCGGGCGGCGGGCACGCGCCCGACATCATCACCGTCGCGTCGCACCCGAACGTGCTGCCGTCCTCGACCAACCCGACGCGCCCGCACACGGTCAACACGCTGGACGAGCACCTGGACATGCTCATGGTGTGCCACCACCTGAGCCCGTCGGTGCCGGAGGACCTGGCGTTCGCCGAGTCGCGGATCCGCCCGACGACGATGGCCGCCGAGGACGTCCTGCACGACCTCGGCGCGATCTCGATCATCGGGTCGGACTCGCAGGCGATGGGCCGGATCGGCGAGACGGTGCTGCGCACGTGGCAGACCGCGCACGCGATGAAGCGGCGGCGCGGGGCGCTGCCCGGCGACGGCGCGGCCGACAACCTGCGCGCCCGCCGGTACGTCGCCAAGTACACGATCAACCCGGCGATCGCGCACGGCCTGGACGGCGAGGTCGGGTCCGTCGAGCCGGGCAAGCTCGCCGACCTGGTGCTGTGGGACCCGGCGTTCTTCGGCGTCCGCCCGAGGACCGTGCTGAAGGGCGGGATGATCGCGTGGGCCGCGATGGGCGACGCGAACGCCTCGATCCCGACGCCGCAGCCCGTCCTGCCGCGGCCGATGTTCGGCGCCGCTCCCCCGGCCGCCGCCGCGACGTCCGTGCACTTCGTGTCCGAGGCGGCGCTGGAGGACGGCCTCGCGGGGCGGCTCGCCGTGCGGCGGGCGCTCGTCCCGGTGCGCGACACGCGCCGGCTCGCCAAGACCGACCTGCCGCTGAACGGCGCGCTGCCCGACATCGGCGTCGATCCCGACACGTTCACGGTCACGATCGACGGCGACGAGGTGGAGCCCGCGCCCGCCGAGGAGCTGCCGATGGCCCAGCGCTACTTCCTCTTCTGATCGCCGCCCGCGTGAACGCCTCGCTGCTGCTCCTCGCCGACTCGCGGCTCCCCGCCGGAGGGCACGCCCACTCCGGCGGGCTCGAACCCGCCGTCGCCGCCGGTGCCGTCACGGACGTGGACGAGCTGGCCGACTTCCTGCGCGGACGCCTCGCCACCGCGGGTCTCGTGGCCGCCGCGCTCGCCGCCGCGGCCTGCGCCGCACTCGCCGACCGGACCGAAGGCGGCCCCGGGTGGGCCGGGCTGGACCGGGAGGCCGACGCCCGTACGCCGTCGCCCGCGCAGCGCCGCGCGTCGCGTGCGCAGGGCCGTTCCCTGCTGCGCGTGGCGCGGGCGGCGTGGCCGCACTCGTCGCTCGACGCGCTCGGCTCCGCCGCGCCGGACGGCCCGCACCACCCGCTCGTCCTCGGCGCGGCGGCGGCGTCGGCGGGCGGCGGCCCGGCGGACGCCGCCGCGATCGCCGCGTACGGGGCGGTGACCGGGCCCGCGTCCGCCGCCGTACGGCTCCTCGGCCTCGACCCGCTGGCCGTCAACCGCGCCCTCGCCGCGCTCGCGCCCCGGGTGGACGCGGTGGCGGCGGAGGCGGCGGGGTGCGCGCGCGGCCCGTGGAGCGGGCTGCCCGCGCCGTCGGCGCCGCTCCTCGACCTGCACGCCGAGAACCACCTGCGCAGCGACCTGCGCCTCTTCGAGTCCTGACCGTCCGCGGCGCTCCGCCGCACCGACCACGGAGGTTCCCTTGGGCGCCCACCACGACCACGACCCGCACCGCGCCGCCCCGGCGGACGGCCGGGCGCTGCGGCTCGGCATCGGCGGGCCGGTCGGCAGCGGCAAGACCGCGCTGACCGCCGCGCTGTGCCGCGTCCTGCGCGACGAGCTGGAGCTGGCCGTCGTGACCAACGACATCTACACGACCGAGGACGCCGACTTCCTGCGCCGCGAGGCCGTCCTGCCGGACGACCGGATCGCCGCCGTGCGGACGGGCGCGTGCCCGCACACCGCGATCCGCGACGACATCTCCGCCAACCTGGACGCCGTCGAGGCCCTGGAGGCCCGGCACGGGCGGCTCGACCTGGTCATCGTGGAGAGCGGCGGCGACAACCTGACCGCGCTGTTCAGCCGGGGCCTCGCGGACCGGCAGGTGTTCGTGCTGGACGTGGCGGGCGGCGACGACGTGCCCCGCAAGGGCGGCCTCGGCGTCGCCGCCGCCAACCTGCTGGTGGTCAACAAGACCGACCTCGCGCCGCTGGTCGGCAGCGACCTGGACGTGATGGCCCGCGACGCCGCGCGGGTCCGCGACGGCAGGCCCGTGGCGTTCACCTCCCTGCGCGAACGGCCCGACGCGCCCGAGGTGGCCTCCTGGCTCCGCGAGGTGATGCGCGCCCGCCGCCACGGGCACGAGGGCGTCCACGAAACCGCCACCGCGCCGTGACCTCCGGCGATGCCGCAGCGTCCGGCCCGCGCCGCGCGGACGGCTCCGAAGGCGGCCGGCGCGGGTACCGGGCGCGCGCGGCCGTCACCGCCGAGGCGGGCCCGGCGGGGGTCACGAGGATCACCCGGCTGCGGTCGGACGGGCCGCTCGCGCTGCGCGAGACGGCCGAGGCGGTGTACCTGGTCGGGGCGGCGGCGGGCCCCCTCGGCGGCGACGTGCTGGAGCTGGACGTGGAGGTGGGGGCGGGCGCCCGGCTGGCGGTGCGTTCGGCGGCGACCTCGCTCGCGCTGCCGGGCGGCGGCCCGGACGGGGACGGGTCGCGGCTGGCGGTGCGCGCCGCGGTCGGGCCCGGCGGGCGCCTGGACTTCGCGCCGGAGCCGGTGGTCGCCGCGGCCGGGTGCCGGCACCGCGCGACCGCCGCCGTGGCGCTCGCGGACGGCGCGGCGCTGCGGTGGCGCGAGGAGCTGGTGCTCGGACGGCACGGCGAACGGCCCGGCCGCCACGCGAGCCGGCTCGACGTCACGTACGGCGGCGTTCCGCTGCTGCGGCACGAGCTGGCCTTGGACGAGCGCGGCGTCTACGGCGGCCCGGCGGTGCTCGGGACGGCACGGGCCGTGGGGAGCCTCCTGCTCGTGGGACCCGGCCTGGCCCGCGAGGCGCGTACGGGCGACGGCCTGTCGGTGCTGCCGCTGGCGGGGCCGGGGGTGCTCGTGACGGCCGTGGCGGACGACTCGGCGGAGCTGCGGCGCCGCCTGGTCCGCGGTGAGATGATGACCGGACCGGACAAAGCGCACGAATCAACTGCCGCCGTCCGCTGAAATCCACCGAAATCCACGCAACGGCCGGATTGGGCCCTGGACAAGCCTGGACAAGGCCGACCGGCACGCGATGGGATGACGGCCCGAGGTTGCGCCCCACCCCATGGCGGTCCCGATGACGGATGTTGTGCTCGACGGTGTCGACAAGGTGTATCCGGGCGGGCACCGGGCCGTGCGGAACGTGCGGCTGCGCATCGAGGACGGCGAGCTGTTCGTGCTGCTCGGCCCGTCCGGCTGCGGCAAGTCCACGATCCTGCGCATGATCGCGGGCCTGGAGGAGGTCACCGCCGGCGACCTGTGGCTGAACGGCACCGTCGCCAACGAGCTGTCCCCGCGCGAGCGCAACGTCGCGATGGTGTTCCAGGAGGGCGCCCTCTACCCGCACCGGACGGTGCGCGGCAACATGATGTTCCCCCTGGAGGTCGCGCGCGACGACCGGGCCGAGGCGGGCGAGCGGGTCGTCGAGCTGGCCCGCGCCCTCGGCCTCAACTCCATGATCGACCGGCTGCCGCGCACGCTGTCGGGCGGGCAGCGGCAGCGCGCCGCGATCGGCCGCGCGCTGATCCGCGAGCCGTCGCTGTTCCTGATGGACGAGCCGCTGTCCAGCCTGGACGCCGGGCTGCGCACCGAGCTGCGCGTCGAGATCACCGCGCTGGTCCGGTCCACCGGGACGACCACGGTGTACGTGACGCACGACCAGACCGAGGCCATGACGATGGCCGACCGGATCGCGGTGCTGCGCGACGGCGTCCTGGAGGACGTCGGGACGCCCGAGCAGCTCTACCGGGACCCGGCGACGGTGTTCGTCGCCGCGTTCCTCAGCACCCCGCCGATCAACCTGCTCCAGGCGACCGCGTGGGCGGTGGAGGGGCAGGGCGTCGTGCTCGACCTCGGCCGGCAGCGGATCACCGTCCCGTGGGAGGACCCGCGCGCCGCGGCGCTGATCAGCCACCACGGCGCGCCCGTGATCGTCGGCGTCCGCCCCGACGCGCTGTCCCTCGCCGGGGACGGGCCGGACGTCCCGCTCCCGGCGCCGCCGCCCCCGAGCGCGCTCGACGCGCCGACCGCTCCGCCCGCGCCGCCCCGGGAGCCGGTGCCGCCCGCGACGTTCTCGGGACGGGTGCGCGCGCTGGAGTTCCACGGGTCGGACTGGCTGGCGTACGCGGAGGCCGGGATGCCGACCGTCGACGCGAACGAGGTGGGACGGCCCGCCGACGCGCCCGCCGAGCCCGAACCGCCCTCCCCCGGCCTCGCCGCGCGGCTGCGCGGCCTGCTCGGGCTCGCGGGCTCCGGCGCGCCGGAGCCCGCCGAACCCGAGGAGCACGCGGGCCACCACCGCCGCTCCGACCTGGTCTTCCGGATCGCCTCCGGCGAGCGGCCGAGGCGCGGCGACGAGGTCGCCCTCGCCGTGGACCTCGACCGCGTGCTGCTCTTCGGCGCGGACGGCGTCCGGATCACGCCCCGGCTGCGCCGCTGAGCACCGCGCGGAGCCGCTCCAGGCCCGCGCCGATCTCCTCCGCGCGCACCGCGCCGTACCCGAAGACGAGCCCCCGGACGGGCGGGCCCGACACCGCGAACTCCGACAGCGCGAAGAGCCCGACGCCCTCGGCCGCCGCGCGCCGCACCACCGCCGCGTCGTCCGCGCCGTCCGGGAGGGTGGCGCTCAGGTGCAGGCCCGCCGCCGACGGGACGGGCGACAGCCACGCCCCGAACCGCTCGGCGAGCAGCGCGGCGACCAGCTCGTGCCGCGCCTGGTACTCGCGCCGCGACCTGCGGAGGTGCCGGGCGAGCAGGCCCTCGTCGATGAACCGGGCGAGGGCGGCCTGCACCGGGAGGTCGGCGTGCCAGGACGACACGTACCGGGCCAGGCGCAGCGCCCGGTGCAGCGCGGGCGGCGCGACCACGAACCCGAGCCGCAGCACCGGCCGCATGATCTTGGAGAACGAGCCGACGTAGAGCACCCGGCCGTCGCCGTCGAGGCTCTGGAGCGGCTCGATCGGACGGCCCCCGTACCGGTACTCGGTGTCGTAGTCGTCCTCCACGATCACCACGTCCCGGGTGCGCGCCCAGTCCAGCAGCGCCCGGCGGCGCGGCAGCGACATCGGCATCCCGAGCGGGAACTGGTGCGAGGGCGTGACGTACACCGCGCGCGCGTCGTCCGGCAGCGCGTCCACCCGCAGCCCCTCCGCGTCGACCGGGACGCCCGCCACGCGCATCCCGAGCGAGCGGAACAGCAGCCGCGCCGGCGGGTACCCGGGGTCCTCGACGGCCACGACCGCGCCCGGCTCCAGCAGCACCCGCCCGATCAGGTCGAGGGCCTGCTGGATCCCCGACGTCACGACCACGTCGGCCGCGCCCGCCCGCACCGAGCGGGACACGCCCGCGTGCCGGGCGATCGCGGCGCGCAGCTCGGGGAGCCCGGCCGGGTCGCCCGCCCGCTCCGGGTCGCCGAGCCCGGACGGGCGGAGCACGCCCGACATGATCCGCCGCCACGGCTCGTACGGGAACAGCCGCACGTCGGGGAGCCCGGCGCGGAAGTCCCACCGCACGTCCGGCAGCCGCCCGGGCCACGCCGAGATCGACTCCCACACCTCGCGGGGGCGCAGCGGCGAGGCGTCCGGCGCGGCGCGCGACGGCGCCCCCGCGTCCAGGACGAACGTCCCCGCGCCGACCCGGCCGCTCAGGAACCCCTCGGCCGCGAGCCGGTCGTAGGCCGCGGCCACGGTGTTGCGGGAGATCGCGAGCCGCCGCGCCAGCTCCCGCGTCGGCGGCAGCGGCTCGCCCGCGCGCACCCGCCCGTCGAGGATCGCGGCCCTGAGCTGCCGGTAGATCTGCCCGGAAAGATCGCGGCGGCCGTCCAGGCTGACATGGACCTCCATGCCGCGGACCCTAGATCGGCTCAGTCGGATCACGCAATTTTGGCCCTGTACCTGGGCCTCTCCGGCTCCGTACGGTCGTCCCATGGACGTGCTGAACGAACTGCTCCGCTCCGACTTCCGCGACCTCGACCGCCGCGCGTCGGACCTCTACCTCTCGACCGTCGCCCGGGTGGACCCCGCCCGGCTGCACCTGCCGACGCCCTGCCCCGACTGGACGCTGCACGGCCTGCTGCGCCACCAGGTCAGCCAGGACGAGGGGTTCGCCGCCGCCGCGCGCGGAGCGGGCGGCACCCTCGCGGTCTGGCGCGGGGGACGGCTCGGCGGCGACCCGCTCGCCGCCGCCCGCGCCTCGGCCGGGCTCGTCGAGAAGGCGTTCGCCGAGGACGGCGTGCCGGAGCGCGAGTTCGTCCTCCCGGAGGTACGCGACGGAGGCGGGTTCCCCGGCGCCCTCGCGATCACGTTCCACTTCGTGGACCTCGTCGTGCACGCGTGGGACGTCGCCGCGACGATCGGAGCCCCGTGGGAGCCCGGCGAGGAGCTCACCGAGGCCGCCCTCAAGGTCGCCGCGATCGTGCCCGCGGACCCGGAGACGCGCGGGCCCGGACTGTCGTTCGACCAGGTCGTGCCGTTCCGGGACGGCCCGCCCGAGCACCGCCTGCTGGCCCTGCTCGGCCGTTCGCCCGCGTGGAGGCCCGGGTGCTGACGAGCCGCTGGAAGGCGGGCGGCGCGCTCGCGCCGGGCTCGCCAGTGCTGGTGAGCGTCACCGAGTTCACCGCGCACGCGGCCCGGGACCTGCCGCGCGTCCACCTGGCCGGGCTGCGCCTGCGCCGCGCGTGGCCGGACATGCCGGGCGCGGTCGGGATGTGGCTGTGGACCGCGCCGTCCCGGCTCCGCTGCGGTTCGGTCGCCGTCTGGCGGGACGAGGCGGCGCTCCGGGAGTTCGTCGGCTGGGCGCCGCACGTGGAGATCATGCGCCGCTTCCGGGGGCGCGGCGCGATCCGCTCGGTCACCTGGGAGGAGCACGACCCGACGCGGGGCGGCGTCCTGCTGCGGGCGGGGCGCTTCCTCGCCGGGGCTCAGGCGGACGCGGACGCCGCGGCGGGAACGGAGGCGGGGGTCTCCTCCGAGAGGCTGTCCCGGTAGAGCCCGATCTTCCAGTGGATCTGCTTCTGCTGGGTGCGGAGCCGCCGGATCTGCTCCTCCACGCGCTCGTCGTGCGCCTGGAGCAGCGCGAGGCGTTCCTCCACGGTCTCGCCGCCGCCCCGCGCCAGCTCGGAGTAGCGCAGCATCTCGGCGATCGGCATGCCGGTCTCGCGCAGGCAGCGCAGCATCGACAGCCACTTCAGGTCGTCGTCGCTGAACACGCGGCGGCCCGCCGCGTTCCGCGCCACCTCCGACAGCAGCCCGATCTTCTCGTAGTAGCGCAGGGTGTCGATGCTGAAGCCGGTCTTCTCGGCGGTCTCGCCAGGAGAGTAGGAGCTCACGCTCCAAGGATCGCACCTGGAGCGCACTCCAGGTCAACGGCTCCGCCGTCCTCGGTCACGGAACGGCCGGGACGCCGCGGCCGCGCTTGACCTGGAGCGCGCTCCAGGCCCGAGAGTTGAGGCGGACACCGACCACGGAGGACCCGCCATGCGCATCGGACTACAGGTCCCGAGCTTCACCTTTCCCGGGGGCGAGGAGCGGATCGCCCCGACGTTCGCCCGGATCGCCCGCGAGGCCGACCAGGGCGGCCTGCACTCGCTGTGGGTGATGGACCACTTCTTCCAGATCGGCGTCGTCGGGCCGCCCGAGGAGCCGATGCTGGAGGGCTACTCGGCGCTGGCGTACGCGGCGGCGCTCACCGAGCGGATCACGCTCGGCACCATGGTCACCGGCGTGACGTACCGGCACCCGGGCCTGCTGGTGAAGACCGTCACGACGCTGGACGCGCTGTCGGGCGGGCGCGCCTGGCTCGGCATCGGCGCGGCGTGGAACGAGGAGGAGTCGCGCGGCCTCGGCGTCCCCTTCCCGCCGCTCGCCGAGCGCTTCGAACGGCTGGAGGAGACGCTGCTGATCGCCCGCCGGATGTGGGACGGCAACGAGACGCCGTTCGAGGGGAGGCACTACACGCTCGAACGGCCGCTGAACTCGCCGCGGTCCGTACGGCGCCCGCGCCCGCCGATCCTGATCGGGGGCGCCGGGGAGAAGAAGACGCTGCGGTTCGTCGCCAAGTACGCCGACGCGTGCAACCTCTTCGACTCCGAGGAGCTGCCGCGCAAGCTCGACGTGCTGCGGGAGCACTGCGAGCGCGAGGGCCGCGACTACGGCGAGATCGAGAAGACCTCCCTCGCGTACTTCGCGGACGGCGCCCCGTCGGTGGACCAGGTCATCGACGCCGTCGGCCGCCTCGCCGAACGGGGCGTCGACCACGTGATCTTCTCGCAGGGCACCGGGCAGGACATCGCCGGGACCCTGTCCGAGGCCGCCGTCCAGACCGGGAGCCTCGTCCCAGCCGGCCGCTGACCGCGGCCCACGGCCCGTCCTGGGCGGGCGGGGCGGGCGGGCGGCGGCGCTCCCACGCCGCCGCCCGCCGCGTGCCGCGTGCCGTTACGCCGCGGCGGCCGGCCGCAGGTGGAGCGGGACGCCGAACAGGTTGAACGCGTTGATCAGCGAGACCATCCCGACGAGGTGGCCGAGCTCGTTCTCCCCGAAGAGGGAGCGCAGCGTCTCCCACAGCTCGTCGCTCACGGGCTCGCGGCCCGTCACCGCCTCGGTGTAGCCGAGGGCGGCCCGTTCCCGCTCGTCGTAGAGGGGCGACTCCCGCCACACGACCAGGTGGTGCATCCGCTCCTCCGGCTCGCCGAGGCGCCGGGCGTCGCGGATGTGCCGGTCCACGCAGAACGAGCAGCCGTTGAGCTGCGACGCCCGGATCTTCACCAGCTCCCGGATCCGCGCGTCCAGCGGCCCGGCCTCCAGCACCTTGTGCACCTTGAGGAACGCCGAGTACACCTCGGGCGCGGCCTCCTGGAGCAGCATCCGCGCCATCAGGCCACCTCCGCCGGGCGCACCCGCGCCGCGGCGGCGGGGGCGCCGTGCCGTCCCCCGGCCTCCCCGCCCGTCCTCCCGTACGTCCTTCGGTATGTCCTCGCAGCGGCGCGCGCCGCGTCCGATCGCTGTGTCATCGTGTCTCCCTTCGTCATGAGGGAGACGACGCGGTACCGGGGGTTGTGACAGCCCGCGCCGCGCGGATCCGCGTCCGCGCGCGAACGGCGCGCGTCACTGCATCCGGGCCATCGCCTGGAGGAGGAAGCCGACGACGCCGAGCAGGATGAACAGGCCGACGAGGTTGCGGGCCGTCCCGCCGAGGACGAGCGGGCGGGTCGGCGACAGCCGCACCTCGGTGCCCTGGTCGCCGAACAGGTGCTTCGGGTACACCGGGGTCAGCATCAGCACGTACGCCTGGAACCGCATCGAGTAGCGCTGAACCGCCGCCGTCGCCTCGAACAGCGGCTGCGGCATCCCGCCCCGGACCAGCACGACCAGCCAGATCACGATGGCCGCGACCCGCCAGCCGGTGGTGAGCAGGTTCGACACGATCGCCGCCGGGATCATCAGGACGATCCGGAACAGCACGGCGAGCCGGTTGAGCCGTCCGGGCCGCACGTCCACGCGCACCGGATGGCCGGACGGCGTCCACCGGAACGGCGGGTAGGCGTCCGACAGCAGGTACCCGTACGCGCTCACGCGCGTGGACCAGGCGAGGTAGCCGGACAGGTACTCGGCGGCCCACGCGGGCAGGCGGCCGAGCGCGAGCGCCGCGAACCAGCCGATGAACGCGACGACGTACGCGGCGATCGACAGCAGCCACACGACGACGATCTGCGGGATCATCAGGATCAGCCGCAGCAGGACCGTCACCCTCGACTGCGGGCCGGGCCCGTCGACGTCCAGTGCGGGCGGCCACTCTCCTGCGGTCGGGGTGGCGGTGGTGACCATGGCCCCTCCGGGGGCTGGGAGCGGGAAGGTGCCCGGAGCGTACATCCGCGCCGGTCGGAGGCCGTGCGCGCGTCCGGGAACGGCCAGCGGCCGTCCGCATCCGGACTCGCGGGCCGGCCGCCGGGGCCGGTGCCGGAGCGCGCGCCCCGGCCCCGTCCCGCCGACGGGTCTCAGCCTACGAGGCGCCGCGGCAGGCCGGCGAGCTTGTCGGGGTTGACCATGCGGCGGTACGCGACGACGCGGCCGTTCGCGATCTCCACGGTGTCGACGCCGAACGGCGCGCCGTCCTTCAGCACGAGCATCCCGGGCTCGCCGTTGACCTCGGCGGGGACGAGCGACAGCCCGTACTGCGCGGCGACCCGGACCAGGACGGCCGCGACCAGGTCCGCCCCCTCATGACCCTGCGGGCGGCGAAGACCTTGCCGCCCCGTCGGTGGTGTACGTCGCGTCCGGGTCGAGCACGGCGAGCAGCCCGGCGGCGTCGCCGCTCTCGTACGCGGCGCGGAACGCGGCGAGCACCCGGTCGCGCTCGGCGCGCGGCGCCTTCGGCGGCTCGGCCGCCGCGACCTTGCGGCGGGCCCGGGACGCGAGCTGGCGGCAGGCCGCGGCCGACCTCCCGAGCACCTCGGCGATCCGCTCGTACGGCACCTCGAACGCCTGGTGCAGGACGAACGCGACCCGTTCGGGCGGGGACAGCTCCTCCAGCACGAGCATCATCGCGGTGCCGACCGTGTCGTCCACCAGGACGGGCTCGGCGGCGTCGGGCCCGGTCAGCAGCGGCTCGGGCAGCCACGGGCCGACGTAGTCGACGCGGCGGGCGCGCGCCGAGCCGAGCACGTCGTAGGCGCGGCGGGCGGCGACGGTGACCAGCCAGGCGCGCAGGTCGCGCACGTCGTCCAGGCTCCCGCGGGACGCGGCGCGCAGCCAGGTGTCCTGGACGACGTCCTCGGCGTCGGCGACGCTGCCGGTGATCCGGTAGGCGGCGCCGAAGACGGCGGGCCGGTGCGCGGCCCACTCCTCGGCCAGGCGGTCCACCTCAGGCCGCCGCCGGGGTGAACACCCACTTCTTGTACGACCAGTAGCGGAACGCGGAGCCGAGCCCGAGCCCGGCGAGCAGGCTGAGGTTGTAGGAGACGCCGCCGTGCAGTTCGAGGGTGTAGTAGGTGAACCCCGTGCACAGCACCTGGATGAGCATGCCGACGCCGTTCAGGGCGAAGAAGATGACGAACTCGCGGCCCGAGCCGTCGCTGTCGCGGTCGCGGAACGTCCAGAACCGGTTGGCGAGGTACGACACCAGGGTGGAGACCAGGGTCGGGACGACCACGCTGGTCAGCGGGCTGCCGCCGAGCCAGGCGCGCATCAGGTTGGCGCCGAAGATCGTGATGACCGTGCCGACGACCCCGACGAAGCCGAAACTCAGCAGCTCGCGCAGGAATGTGCGGTACGGGGGCGCGGGCGTGACCGTTCCGACCGGTCTGGCCCGCTGCATGGTGTTCACTCGCCCAGACCTTACCGGAGCGGGACATATGCCATGGTCTCAACCCCGTAAAGACCTCACCGGCCCGCCGTGGAGGTCGCCGCGGCCAGCGGAACGATCATCGCGACCAGCGCCACCGGGACGGCCAGCGCCCACGCCTGGCCTGTGGCCTGCGCCACGAAACCGATGACCGGAGGGCCGCCCAGCAACCCGAGGTAGCCGACCGCCGTCACCCGCGAGATGCCGGAGGCGGCGGGCACGCCGGGCAGGTTGCCCGCCGCACTGAACGTGACCGGCGCCACAGGGGCGACCCCGAGCCCGAACAGTGTGAAACCGGTCACAGCCGCCGCCGGGTGGTCGGCCAGCAGCCCGGCGCCGAGGCCGAGCGCGGCGACCAGCGCGCCCGCCCGCAGCACGCGTACGGGCCCGAACCGCGCCACCACGCGGTCCCCGGCGAGCCGTCCGACCGTCATCGCGACCGCGCACCCGGCGTACCCGAGGCCCGCGAGGCCGGGCCCGGTGCCGAGCGTCTCGCGCAGGTAGACCGCGCTCCAGTCGGCCATCGCCCCCTCCCCACGAAGGAGCACAGGCCGATCACGCCGAGCATGGCGAGCACCCACCGCCCCGAGCGCCGGGCCCCGACCCGCGCGGCCCCGGGCGCGTCCCCCGGAACGCCCGCACTCCCCGGCACGGCCGCTCGGGCGTCCGGCGCGTCCTCGCCGGGCATCGCGTCGGGCATCGCGTCGGCCGAACGGTCCAGCAGTTCGCGGCAGCCGAGCAGCAGCGTCGCCGCGACGATCACCGCCGCGACGGCCAGGTGCAGCGGGACGGGCACGTGGGCGTGCGCGACGACCGATCCGGCGAGCGCGGCGAGCAGCGTGCCGATGCTGTAGACGCCGTGCAGCCCCGACATGAGCGGGCGCCCGTAGCGGCGCTCGACGGCGACGCCCTGCGCGTTCATCGCCACGTCCATCAGCCCGAGCGATCCGCCCATGAGCACGAGCGCGCAGATCAGCGCGCCGAGGTTCCACGCGAGACCGAGGGGGACGAGCGACGCCGCGCCGACCGTCCCGGCCGCGATCGTCGTCGCGCGGCTGCCGCGGCGCGCGACCGCCCGCCCGGCGAACCGCACCGCGACCACGACGCCGACCGGCGCCCCGAGCAGGGCGACGCCGAGCGCGCCGTCGCTCAGCCCGAGGTGCTCCTTGATCTGCGGGATCCGCGCCACCCAGGCGGCGCCGAGCATGCCGTGCGCGAGGAACGCGACCGTCACCGCGACCCGTGCCCGCCGCGGCACGACCGTCTGCGTCACCACCGACCCGACTGTACGCGGCTTACCGACGATCTCGACAGGGGCGCGGGCGCCTCAGGCGAGGCCCGCCAGCGGCACCGCCGGGTCGGCCAGCGCGGACGCCTCGACCCGCCGCCCGGAGCGGATGAGCGCCTGCACCTCGCCCGTGACGTCCCAGACGTTGACGTTCATGCCCGCGACCACGCGCCCGCCCGACAGCCAGAACGCCACGAACTCGCGGGCCGCCACGTCGCCCCGGTAGACGATCTCGTCGTACTCCCCCGGCGCGGCGGCGCCCGACATCTCCATGCCGAGGTCGTACTGGTCGCTGAAGAAGTACGGGAGCCGGTCGTAGCTCACCTCCCGCCCGAGCATCGCGCGGGCCGCGGCCGGGCCGCCGTTCAGCGCGTTCGCCCAGTGCTCCACGCGGATCCGGCGCCCGAGCAGCGGATGGTAGGCGGCGGCGACGTCCCCGGCCGCGAACACGTCCGGGTCGGACGTGCGCAGCGACGCGTCCACCAGGATCCCGTCGGACACCTCCAGGCCCGCGTCCTCGGCCAGCCGCGTGTTCGGCCGCACGCCGATGCCGACGACCACCACGTCCGCCGGGATCTCCGCGCCGCCCGAGGTGACGACCGCCGACACCTGGCCCGCGCCCCAGAACCCGGCGACGCCCTGGTCGAACCGCAGGTCCACGCCGTGGTCGCGGTGCAGGTCGGCGAAGACCCCGCCGACCTCGGGGCCGAGCACCGCGTGCAGCGGCGCCGGCTCGGGCTCGATCAGCGTCACGTCGTTGCCGTACGACCGGGCGGCGGCGGCCGTCTCCAGCCCGATCCAGCCCGCGCCCGCGACCACGACGCGCCGCCCGCCGGGCGCGAGCGCCTCGCGCAGCTTCGCCGAGTCGCCGAGGGAGCGCAGGTAGTGGATGCCCTGGAGCTTGGAGCCCGGCACCTCCAGCCGCCGCGGCGAGGCGCCCGTCGCGAGCAGCAGCCGGTCGTAGCCGACCCGCTCGCGGGTGGCGAGATGCACCTGGCGCGCGGCCCGGTCGACCGCGGTGACCTCGACGCCGAGGCGCAGCTCCACGTCGTGCTTGTCGTACCAGTCGGCCTCGTGCACGTGGGCCTTGTCGCGGGGCTCCTTCCCGAGCAGGAACCCCTTGGACAGGGGAGGACGCTCGTAGGGGCGCTCGATCTCGTCGCCGACCAGCAGGACGCGGCCCCCGAAGCCCTCCTCTCTGAGCGTCTCCGCCGCCTTGGCACCGGCCAGGCTCGCACCGACGATGACGAACGTCTCCTCCGGCATGGCGACCTCCTCCGCTAGGGCGTCGTCCTTGTATCCCTACAGCGGCGTTCCGGATGAGACAAGGGCATCGCCCCGGCGCGTCAGGCGCGCGGTCAGGGCCGGGGGCGGCGCGCGGACAGCATCCGGTGGCGGGTGATCGCCGAAAGGTCGGTGAGCGAGGCGATCTGGTCGACGACCGCGCGGAGCCTGGCCGCGTCGTCCGCCGCCTCGACGTAGGCCGCGCGGAACCCCGGGTCGAGCGTGCCGGGCGCGCCCGCCCGCATCAGCGCGGCGAGCTCGACGATCAGCTCCCGCTGCCGGGCCCGCGTCTCCTCGTGGCTGATCCACACGTAGTGCGCGGTGATCCCCTTGAGCAGGGCGCACTCCAGCCGTTGGGCGCGCGGCACGATCAGCTCGGCGGCGTACCGGGTGAGCGGCCGGTCGCCGTACGCGGCGCGGGTCGCGTCCTCGGCGGCCAGGCAGAACCGGCCGATCAGCGTGCTGGCCAGGTTCTTCAGGGCGGCGAGCGAGCGCGGCGTGCCGTCGTAGCGGTCGGGCCAGTACGGCTCGGCGAGCAGCGCGGCGAACCGTTCCTCCAGCTCGGCGGGCGCGGCGTCGTCGCAGTACAGCTTGATCGCCGTCTCGGCGACCAGCCGGCGCTCGGCCGGGTCGGCGAGCCGCGCGAAGTCGACGTGCCCGGCGACCAGCGCGTCCTCCAGGTCGTGCACGGAGTAGGCGACGTCGTCGCTCCAGTCCATGACCTGCGCCTCGAAGCAGGTGCGGGCGCCGTGCGCCGCGCCGTCCCGCGCCCACCGCGCCACGTCGGCGTCGTCGTCGTACACGCCGAACTTGCCGTTGACGGAGGCGGCCTGCGACCAGGGGTACTTCATCGCCGCGTCGAGCGCCGCGCGGGTCAGGTTGAGGCCGACGCTGCGGCCGTACAGCGGCGGGCCGTCCTCGGCGAACGACTTCGGTTCGAGGCGGGTGAGGACGCGCAGGCTCTGCGCGTTGCCCTCGAAACCGCCGCAGTCCTGGGCGACCGCGTCGAGCGCGGCCTCCCCGTTGTGCCCGAACGGCGGGTGCCCGATGTCGTGCGACAGGCACGCCGTCTCGACCAGGTCGGGGTCGCAGCCGAGCGCCTTGCCGAGCTCGCGCCCGACCTGCGCGCATTCGAGGGAGTGGGTCAGGCGGGTGCGCAGGCTCTGCACGTTGTCGGCCGCGGCGTCCGCGCCCGGCGAGGCCACCTGCGTCTTGGCGGCGAGGCGCCGCAGCGCCGCGCTGTGCAGCACCCGCGCCCGGTCGCGTTCGAACGCGGTCCGGTCGCGGCGCTTGGCGGGCTCGGGGGCCCATCGCTCGCGGTCGTGCTCGGAGTAGTGCCTCATCAGGTCACCAGGGTAAGCGGGCGGGGGACGGCCCGCCGCCCGCCGGGTCACCGGGTGGGCGTGCCGCGCGGCGTCGTCTTGATCGTCTCGCTCGGCGCCTTCACGCTCTTGCCGAGCAGCACGTACGACAGGTAGCCGCCCGTCTCGCGGACGATGTAGTGCAGCTGGGTGTCGCGGGTGCGCACGCTCGGCCCGCTGCGCGTCGGGGACGAGGCGGCCTTGATCCCGCTGTCCTCGGCCATCCGCTTGGACCGCAGCCCGTGCCACGGGTCGGTGACGATCACGCCGGAGTCCCAGTGCCGCCGTTCGTACGCGCGCCCGACGGCCTTCATCGACTCCAGGGTGTCGCGGCCCTCCGGGACGGCGACCACCTTCGCGGCGGGCACGCCCTTCCCGATCAGCCACCGGCGGCCCGCCCCGGCCTCGGTGAACGCGTCGCCGGGGGCCCGGCCGCCGACCGTGACGATCGCCGGGGCCACCCCGTGCCGGTACAGGTCCAGCGCGTGCTGGAGCCGCCACTGGAGCGTCGGGGACGGCACGCCGTTGTACTGCGCGGCGCCGAGCACGATGATCGCGTCGGAACGGGGCCGTTCGTCCTGCCGGGCCTGGTACCAGACGCGCAGGCCGACGGCGAGCGGGGTCAGCACGGCGATGGCGGCCAGCCCGAGCACGACGCTCACCGCCGCCACGAACCAGGTCGGCCGGGGCGGGCGCCGGCGGCCGCGGCCGAGCCGGCGGCGGCCGCCGCGCGAACCGCCGCCGCGCTCCCCGTCCGGCCCGCCCGGCTCGTCCGGGCGGGCCGCTCCGTCCGGCTCGGCCTCGGGCACTTCCACTTCCAACGTCATCGCTGTGGACACGTCAGGTTAGACGTTCGGGCGCCCGCCGGGAGTTCGCCGGACCGGCGTGTTCCGGACCACGTCGCGTCTCGCGCGCCGCGAGGCGGAGCACGGGGCCGTTCCCACGGTCAGCGGCTGTCGCTGCCCGCCGACTCGATCGCGGCGCGTCCCGCCTCCAGCCGGGCCACCGGGACCCGGAACGGCGAGCACGACACGTAGTCGAGCCCGACCTCGTGGCAGAAGTGCACCGACTCGGGGTCGCCGCCGTGCTCGCCGCAGATGCCGAGCTTGATGCCCGGCCGGGTCTTGCGCCCCTCCTCCACGGCGATGCTGACCAGCCGCCCGACGCCCTCGCGGTCGAGGGTCTCGAACGGCGACACCCCGAAGATCCCGAGCTCCAGGTAGCGGGAGAAGAACGCCGCCTCCACGTCGTCCCGGGAGAAGCCCCAGGTCGTCTGGGTGAGGTCGTTGGTGCCGAACGAGAAGAACTCGGCGGCCTCGGCGATCTGCCCCGCGGTGAGCGCGGCCCTGGGCAGCTCGATCATGGTGCCGATCAGCGCCGGCACGTCCACCCCGGTCGCCTCGGCGACCTCGGCGAGGATCCCGGCGGCCTCCTCGCGGACGGCCTCCAGCTCCTGCACCGCGCCGACGAGCGGGATCATGATCTCGGGCCTCGGGTCGCCGCCGGCCGAGCGCCGCGCGGCGGCGGCCTCGGCGATCGCGCGCACCTGCATGGAGAAAAGACCTGGAATCGCCAAACCCAGGCGCACGCCCCGGAGTCCG
The DNA here is from genome assembly GCF_009793335.1 of Actinomadura sp. J1-007. GTDB lineage: Bacteria > Actinomycetota > Actinomycetes > Streptosporangiales > Streptosporangiaceae > Spirillospora > Spirillospora yumaensis. The sequence continues at coordinate 600,167 of NZ_WING01000001.1, forward strand.
AGCATAGGGTTCTGCTCGTGCAGTCGGCGGACGGCCTCCAGAAGCCTCCGGTCCTGAGGCTCGGCGTCGTCGCCGGCGAGAGCGACCCTGACCGACAGCTCGGTGATGTCGGGGAGGAACTCGTGCAGCGGGGGGTCGATCAGCCGGATCGTGACCGGCAGCCCGTCCATGGCCTCGAAGATCCCCTCGAAGTCCCGCTTCTGGAGGGGTTCGAGGGCGTCCAGCGCCGCCTGCCGCTCCGCGCCGTCCTCGGCGAGGATGAGCTCCTCGACGAGCCGGCGCCGGTCGCCGAGGAACATGTGCTCGGTGCGGCACAGCCCGATGCCCGCGCGCCGAAGCGGCGGGCGCGGGCGGCGTCCTCGGTGTTGTCGGCGTTGGCGCGCACCGCCATCCGGGCGCGCCCGTCCGCGTGGGTCATGATCCGGTGCACGGCCTGGACCAGCTCGCCGCCGTCGGACGCGCTGAGCCCGCCCTCGAAGTACCGGACGACGGGCGAGTCCTCCACGGGCACCTCGCCGAGGAAGACCTCCCCGGACGAGCCGTCGATCGAGATCACGTCGCCCTCGGACACGACCTCGCCGCCCGCCGCGGTGAACCTGCGGGCCTTCACGTCCACGTCGAGTTCCTCGGCGCCGCACACGCACGTCTTGCCCATGCCGCGGGCGACGACGGCGGCGTGCGATGTCTTGCCCCCGCGCGAGGTCAGCACGCCGCGCGCGGCGACCATGCCCGACAGGTCGTCGGGGTTGGTCTCGCGGCGGACGAGGATGACGTCCTCGCCCTGCGCGGCCAGCTCGACGGCGCGCTCGGAGGTGAACACGGCCTTGCCGACGGCGGCGCCGGGCGAGGCGTTCATGCCCTTGGTGAGCCGCTTGGAGCCCTCCAGCTTCGAGCCGTCGAAGCGCGGGAACATGAGCTGCGCGAGCTGGTCGCCCGTGACGCGGTCCACCGCCTCGTCGGCGTCGATCAGCCCCTGGTCGAGGAGCTGGCAGGCGATGCGGAACGCCGCGGCGGCGGTGCGCTTGCCCACCCGCGTCTGGAGCATCCACAGCTTGCCGCGCTCGATCGTGAACTCGATGTCGCACATGTCGAGGTAGTGGTTCTCCAGCGTCTCCATGATCTGGAGGAGCCGGTCGTACGACGCCTTGTCGATGCGTTCGAGCTCGGTCAGCGGGACGGTGTTGCGGATGCCCGCGACGACGTCCTCGCCCTGCGCGTTCTGGAGGTAGTCCCCGTAGATCCCCTGCTGGCCGGACGCGGGGTCGCGGGTGAACGCGACGCCGGTGCCCGAGTCCATGCCGAGGTTGCCGAAGACCATCGCGCACACGTTCACGGCGGTGCCGAGGTCGACGGGGATGCGCTCCTGGCGGCGGTAGAGGATCGCCCGGTCGGCGTTCCAGGAGTCGAAGACGGCCTTGGTCGCCAGGTCCATCTGCTCGCGCGGGTCGGTCGGGAAGTCCCGGCCCGTCCGCTCGCGGACGATGCCCTTGAAACGGTCCACCAGCGCCTTGAAGTCGTCGGCGTCGAGATCGCCGTCGTCCTTGGTGCCGCGGCGCTCCTTGGCCTCCTCGATGGCGTCCTCGAACAGGTCGCCGTCGATGTCCAGCACGGTCTTGCCGAACATCTGGATCAGCCGCCGGTACGAGTCCCACGCGAACCGCTCGTCGCCCGCCTGGGCGGCCAGGCCGTGCACCGACTCGTCGTTCAGCCCGATGTTGAGGACGGTCTCCATCATGCCCGGCATGCTGAATTTGGCGCCGGACCGTACGCTGACCAGCAGGGGGTCGTCGCTCTGCCCGAGCCGCTTGCCCATGGCGCCCTCCAGGGCGGACAGGTGGGCGTCCACCTCGTCCTGGAGCCCCTCGGGAAGACTCCCGTGTTCGAGGTAGTACCGGCAGCCCTCCGTAGTGATCGTGAACCCAGGAGGCACCGGCAGGCCGAGATTGGTCATCTCGGCCAGGTTGGCGCCCTTGCCGCCCAGCAGATCCTTGAGGTCCTTGTTTCCCTCGGTGAAGTCGTACACGAACTTCGGCACGGAGTACTCCTTCTCGCTCCGGTCTCCACCCGGCCACGGGGCGGGGGTCTTCCCGCCATGAGAACGCCGCGTCGCGCCCCCCGGGTGGAGAATGCCCGGATGCCCTGTTTGCGGGGACTGTACCCGCGAACCGGACCACCTCTCGGCGCCCCTGTCCGTACTTTGAGTTTTCGCAGGTCAGAGCCCGTTTAGTGGTCTATTCCAATGGCGAGGACCGCAAGACTCCGCCGGGAGAGTCCCGGCGGTCGCATGGCGTGCCCATTGCGCTGGGGAGGGAATGATGGATCAAGGAGGTGAGGTTGTGGTGAGGCCGAAGGTCGCAGGCGGCCGGGCGGGTGACCCGTTCGCCCCGATCGCCGACTACGGGTTCCTGTCCGACTGCGAGACGACCGCGCTGGTGGCCCCGAGCGGCAACATCGAGTGGATGTGCCTGCCGAAGATGGACTCGCCGAGCGCGTTCGGCTCGATCCTGGACCGGGACGCCGGGTACTTCCGGGTGGGCCCGGCGGGCGTCGAGGTGCCCGCCGCGCAGCGCTACATCCCGGGCACCATGGTCATGGAGACGACCTGGTGGGTGCACGGCGGCTGGCTGGTGGTGACCGACGCGCTGCTGATGGGGCCCTGGCACCACGAGACCGAGCGCTCGCACACGCACCGCCGGGCGCCGACGGACTACGACGCCGACCACGTCCTGCTGCGGATGGTGCGGTGCGTCAACGGGCAGGTCCAGGTGCGGCTCGACTGCATGCCGGTGTTCGACTACGGGCAGACCCCGGCCCGGTGGGAGCACACCGGCGTCGGCTACCACGAGGCCGTCGCGCGCGGCAACGGCATCAACCTGCGGCTCTCGACCGACATGAACGTCGGGTTCGAGGGCTCGCTCGCCACGTCCCGCACGCTGCTGAAGCAGGGCGACGCCCGGTTCGTCGCGCTGTCGTGGAGCGAGCACGCGCCGCCCGCCACCTACGAGGAGGCGCAGGAACGGCTCGTCTGGACGGTGCACCACTGGCAGCACTGGCTCGACCGGGGCCGCTTCCCCGACCACCCGTGGCGCAGCCACCTCCAGCGCAGCGCCCTCACCCTGAAGGGGCTGACGTTCGCGCCGTCCGGGGCGGTCGCGGCGGCGGCGACGACCTCGCTGCCCGAGACGCCCGGCGGGGACCGCAACTGGGACTACCGCTACACGTGGATCCGCGACTCGACGATGGCCCTCTGGGCGTTCTACACGCTCGGGTACGACTGGGAGGCCAACGACTTCTTCTACTTCATCACCGACGTCGCCGAGGCCGCCGAGGGCAAGCTCCAGATCATGTACGGGCTCGACGGCCGCGAGGAGCTGCCCGAGTCGACGCTCGACCACCTCAGCGGCTACGACAACGCCAAGCCGGTGCGGATCGGCAACGAGGCGTACATGCAGGCCCAGCACGACGTGTGGGGCGCGATCATCGGGTCGGTCTACCTGTTCGTGCGCAAGCGGGACCGGCTCGACGACCGGCTGTGGAAGATCGTCGTCAAGCAGGTCGAGGACGCGCTCGCCAACTGGAAGCACCCCGACTGCGGCATGTGGGAGGTGCGGGGCGAACCCCAGCACTTCACCTCCTCAAAGGTGTTCTGCTGGGTCGCCGCCGAGCGCGGCGCGCGCCTCGCCCGGGTCCGCGGCGACCACGAGCGCGCCCGCCGCTGGCAGGAGGCCGCCGACGAGATCCACGCCGACGTCCTCGCCAACGCGATCGACGCCCGCGGGGTCTTCACCGCCTACTACGGCGCCGACGCCCTGGACGCCTCCGCCCTGCTCATCCCCCTGCTCGGGTTCCTGCCGGCCGACGACAAGCGGGTCCGCGAGACCGTCCTCGCGATCGCCGACGAGCTGTCGGAGGACGACCTCGTCCTGCGCTACCGGCACACCGAGACCGACGACGGGTTCGAGTCGGAGGAGGGCACGTTCACGATCTGCTCGTTCTGGCTCGTGTCCGCCCTGGTCATGATCGGCGAGCTGGAACGTGCCCGCGCGCTCTGCGAGAAGCTGCTCTCCTACGCCAGCGCCCTCCAGCTGTACGCCGAGGAGATCGACCCCCACACCGGACGCCACCTGGGCAACTACCCGCAGGCGTTCACCCACCTCGCCCTGATCAACGCCGTGATGCAGGTCATCCGGGCCGAGGACAACGAGCGCCAGCCCCCGCTCGCGTAGCCCGCCCGCCTCGGGGGCGCCCCGGCCCCCGAGGCGCGGCCCGGCTCCCGGGCCCCCTCCTCCGAACGGTGTCCCGGCCTGATCCGGCCATCATGATCACAAGTTGGCGATACACCCTTTTTGAGTAGTTGATCCCGTTATTCTCGGCGCTCGTGACCGTCCCACCGAACGCTGACAACGCCCCGGAGGACCCGGCCCCCGGCCCCTCGTCGTGGACGGCTCCCGATCCGGGTCCGGAGGCCGCGCCGGCGCCGCGGCCGATGGCGGTGCCGATGCCGTACGCGCAGGGGCCCCAGCCGCCGGAGGCGTACGCGGGCAGGCCCGCGCCCGTCCCGCCGAGGACGAACCGGTTCGCCGTCGTCGCGCTGGTCACCGGCCTGATCGGGTGGGCGGTGCTCGGGATCGGGTTCGGGATCGCGGCGCTGGTCCGGATCCGGCGGCGCGGCGAGCGCGGGACGGCGCTCGCGGTGAGCGGGATCGTCCTGTCCACGGCGTGGCTGGTGGTCTTCGCGGTGGCGGGCGTCCTCGTCGCGGTCGGCTCGTCCCTCACGGTGGACCGGGACGAGGCGGGCCGCGTCACGCGGAGCGGGCGGGCGCTGGTGGCCTCCCTCAAGGTGGGCGACTGCTTCGACGGGTTCGGCGAGAACAAGACGGGCGTGCTCGTGACGGTGCGGCCCTGCGGCGAGCCACACCACGGCGAGGTCATGGCCCGCGTACGGCTCGCGGACGGCCCGTACCCCGGCGACGGCGCGGTGCGGGCGAACGCCCGGGATGCGTGCGAGGCGCGCGTCGCCAAGGCCGCGGCCAAAAGCCGCTACGTGGACGAGCTCAGCCTGTACGCCGGCTCGCCCAACGCGAGGCTCTGGAAGGACGGCGACCGGGAGGTGACGTGCGTGCTGCGCTACAGCGGCGACGAGCCGCTCACCTCCCGCGTCGCCGACACCGCCGACCCGGGCGTGCGCGCGTGGGCCGAGGTCCGGGCGGGCGACTGCGTGAAGGACTGGAACACCGACGCGGGCAGCGTGGTCCGCACGTCGAGCTGCGACGAGCCCCACAAGCACCAGGTGATCGGCGTCCACGACCTGAAGCCGGGCCGGTGGCCGGGGAGCCGGGCCGTGGACGCGGAGACGTCGAGGGGGTGCGAGCGGCGGCGCGCGAAGGCGTTCGGCTCGCGCCCGTCGCCGGTGCCCGTCGAGATGCTGATCGTCCCGCCGACGAAGCGCGGCTGGGACCTCGGCGTGCACCGGGCCATCTGCCTGGTCAAGGCCCGGGACGGCCGCCTGTCGCGCTCCGTCCTCCCCCGCTGACGCGCCCCGTCCTCCCGCGCGCGCCCCGGTCCCCGGCCCCCGGCCCGCCGGTCCGCCGGTGCGGCCGGGGCGCGCGCGGGCGGTCAGACGACGGCGCCCGAGTCGCCCGGCTCGCGGCGCTTCGCCGGACGGTTCGCGGGCTTCGGCGCCGGGGCGGGCGCGTCGGTGAAGCGCTCGAAGTAGATCGCCAGCGGCGTGGCGGTGAAGACGCTGGAGTACGTCCCGACGCCGATGCCGATCAGCAGGGCGAGCGCGAAGTCGGTCAGCGAGTCGCCGCCGAGCAGCGCCAGCGCCGCCAGGATGAAGACCGCCCCCATCCCGGTGTTGATCGTCCGGGGCACGGTCTGGAGGACGCCGAGGTTGGCGACGGACGCGAAGGGCTCCTTCGGCCGCGCGCCCCACAGCTCGCGGACGCGGTCGAACACGACGACGGAGTCGTTCACCGAGTAGCCGATGACGGTGAGCAGCGCCGCGAGGAACACCCCGTCCACCGGCTTGCCGAGCCACGCGAACACCCCGGCGACGATCAGCACGTCGTGGAACATCGCGAGCACCGCGCCCAGCCCGAACGTCCAGCGGAACCGGATCGCGAGGTAGGCGAGCTGCACCAGGAGCGCCACGCCGAGGGCGATCAGCGCCTTGGTGCGCAGCTCCGCGCCGAGGCTCGGGCCGATCAGCTCGTCGCGCTGCTTGGCCGCCTGGCCGCCGCTGCGCTCCGCGAGCGCCTTCCCGATCCGCTGCTCCTCGGCGTTGGAGAGGTTCTCGGTGCGCACGGAGATGTCGTCCTCGCCCGAGGTCTGCACGACCGCGCGCGGGAACCCCGCGTCGGACACGGCGTCGCGGGCGGTGTCGATGTCGATCGGACGGCTCGTGGAGTACTCCACGAGCCGTCCGCCGGTGAACTCGACGCCCCAGTTCAGGCCGCGCGCGAAGATCCCGGTGACGGCGAGGGCGACGGCGAGCCCGGAGACCGCCAGCCAGAGCCGCCGGCGCCGCATCAGGTCGGGGCGGCGGCGTTCGAGCCACCGCCGGACCCGCCCGACGGAGCCGAGCCCGGTCAGGCGGGGGCGGCGCGCGATCGCGCGGCGGGAGACGGCCGCCTCGGTGAGGACGCGGCTGAGCAGCATCGCCGAGACCAGCGACCCGATGACGCCGATCGTCAGCGTGACCCCGAAGCCCCGCACCGGCCCGGACGCGAGGAAGAACAGCAGCGCCGCGGCGAGCAGCGTGGTGACGTTGGAGTCGGCGATCGCCGACCAGGCGCGGGTGAACCCGGTGGCGAGGGCGGTGCGCGGCCCGCGCACGGGCGCCGCCGCGTACTCCTCGCGGGCCCGTTCGAACGCCAGCACGTTCGCGTCGATCGCCATGCCGATCGCGAGCACGAACCCGGCGAGGCCCGGCAGGGTGAGCGTCGCGCCGACGGCGACGAGCGCGGCGTACGAGATCAGCGCGTAGCAGGCCAGCGCGACCGTCGCGAGGAGGCCGACGAGCCGGTACGCGGCGACGATGAACAGGCCGGTCAGCGCGATGCCGATGATCGCGGCCTTCGCGCTCGCGTCGATCGCGGCCTCGCCGAGGGTCGGGCCGACGACCCGCTGCTCGATGATCTTCACGGGGACGGGCAGCGAGCCGCCCTCCACGAGCGCGGCCAGGTCCTTGGCCTCGTCGGCGCCGAAGTCGCCGGTGATCTGGGTCGTCCCGCCGGTGATGCCGACGCCGCACGCGACCTGCTCGGTGACCTGCGGCGAGGAGATCACCTTGCCGTCCAGGACGATCGCGATGCGGCGCTCGTCCCCGGCCGCGCAGGCGTTCTTGGCGGTGAGCCGCTCCCAGATCTTCCCGCCGCCCCCGCGGAACTTGATGTCGACCGCCCAGCCGCCGAGGTTCTGCGGGTCGTAGGAGGCGGACGCGGAGCCGATGCCGTCGCCGGTGAGGGCGGCGGGCCCGACGAGGATCGGCCGCCCGCTCTCGTCCTGGAGGCGCCGCTCGCCTCCGGCGGGCTCGCGGTCCCCGGCGAGGACGGGGTGCGCGGTGAGCTGCGCGGTCTTGCCGATCACCTCGGCGGCGCGGGACGGGTCCTGGACGTCGGGCAGCTCGACGATGATCCGCCTGTCCCCGGAGCGGGTGATGGACGACTCGGCGACGCCGAGCGCGTCGATCCGGCGGTGCAGCACCTCCTTGGCGCGGTCGGTGGACTCGGCGTCCGCCCGTACGGACGGGCCGTTCTCGGTCTGGAGGACGATCTGGGTGCCGCCGCGCAGGTCGAGGCCGAGGCGGGCGGGTTCGGACAGGGCGAAGTAGAGCGATGCGGCGAGCACGGCGAACGCCAGTACCGCCCGCACCACGTTGGCGCGAGACAAGGAACCTCCACACGGAGTCTCGGCACCGCGCCGGCCGCACGCCTCACCGCGCCGTTCCGCGGGCCGTGGCCGGGGCGGGGGCGTGGGCCGTGGCTTGGGCGCGGATCAGCGGTCGGGGCGTGCGGGGACGTGCGGTGCCGCTGGCCCGGCGGCCGGGCATGGGCGGGCCGCCGGTCGGGACAGGAGCGTCAGATCCCCGTGGTGGTGGGCGGTGCGCGTCCCCTGGGCGCCCCGCGCGGCGCGGCGGCGTCGGGGGCGGCGGGCTCGTGCGGCCGTCCGGCCGGAGTGCGGGACGGCGGGCGGAGACCGGCCGGGCAGGGCGGGAGCGCCGCCCCGGCTCCGGGCCCCGGTACGGCGGGCCCGCACAGGTGCCGCGCGACTGCGGCGGCCGTCGTCTCCGTGCGCGGCGCGCCGGGCCGGTGCTCCCGGTCCGCGCGGGACGGGCCCGTCCGGCCGTCCGAGCGGGCGACCGCCGGCCGGGAGGACGGCTTGGCGCGGCTCCGGCCGGACGGAGGCTGCCCCGTCTGGGCCGTTCCGGCGCGGACGCCGACGCCGCCCGCGCCGGTCGCGCCGCCCGCCTGGACGGACGGCGCGACCGGGGCGACGACGAAGCCGAGCAGGCCGAGCACGATGAGCAGCAGCCGCGCGGCGCGGCCCCGCTCGCGCGGACCCGCCGACGCCTGGGGCGGCGGCGTTTCCGGGGGCGGCTCGTTCGCGGGCACGGCCGGACGCCGAGGGTCGCGCACGCGCATCCTCCCCGTCGGCGGTCGGTCGGTCACGTCACCGTAGCCCATCCGCGCGGCATACCGGACGTCCCGTCAGGGCGCCCGCTCGGGTTCCCGTGTGGGTTCCCGCGCGGGGAACAGGCGGGCGGGCAGCAGCCGCGCGAGCCGTTCGGAACGGGTGGCCGCGAGGGGGCCCGCGACGGCCAGCACCAGCACGTAGCCCGCGATGAACGGCGCGAGCCGGGCGTCGAGCCCGGCCGCCGCCGCCATCGAGGCCAGCACGAGCGCGAACTCGCCGCGCGACAGCACGGTGAGCGCCACGTTCGTGGACGGCCCGCGCCCGAACCCGTGCAGCCGTCCGGCCAGCAGCCCGGCGGCCAGGTTGAGCGCGAGGGTGAGCAGCACGGCGAGCGCGACCGGCAGCGCGACGGACGCGAGGTCGCCCGGGTCGATGGACAGCCCGAACGCGAAGAAGAAGATGGCGGCGAACGCGTCCCGGAGCGGGTGCACGAGCGTCTGGATGCGCGGCCCGGCCTTGGTCGCGCCGAGGATCAGCCCGACCATGAACGCGCCGATCGCGTCGGAGACGCCGAACTCCTCGGCGATCCCGGCGGTCAGCACGGCGAGCCCGACGAACGTGACCACCAGCAGCTCGTCGTCCTTGAGGTCGACGAGCCGCCCGACCCAGCGGGCGCCCCAGCGGGCCGCGCAGGCGAGCACGAGCAGGAACCCGAACGCCTTGCCGAACTCGGCGGCGGTCTCCCCGAACCCGTGCGCGTTCCCCACGATCGGCTGGAGCAGCGCCAGGTAGAGGGCCAGGAACACGTCCTCGACCACGATGATCCCGAGGATGAGCCGGCTCTCGGGGTTGCCGAGCCGGCGCAGGTCCATGAGGACCTTGGTGACGATGGCCGAGGACGAGATGCCGATGACCCCGGCGAGCACGAACGCCTCGCGCCCGCCCCAGCCGAGCAGGAAGCCGAACGCCAGGCCGCCGCCCACGTTCAGCAGCAGGTAGAGGGCGCCGGACGCGACGAGCCGCCCGCCTCCGGACACCAGGTCGTCGAGATGGAACTCAAGGCCCAGGTAGAACAGCAGGAACACCAGGCCGAGCGCGGACAGCAGCTTGAGGTCGTCGGGGCCGTCGAACAGGGCGATCCCGGGCGTGTGCGGCCCGAACAGGATGCCGGCGAGCATGAACAGCGGGATGGTCGGCAGACCGATGCGCACCCCGGCGCGGGCGAGCACGCCCGCCGCCAGGAACGCCCCGCCGAGTGCGATGAGGGCTTCGGCGAGAGAGATGGGAGAACCTCCGTGGGTACGCCGCGGGGCCCGTGCGCGTGCGCGAGCACGCCGGGCGCGTGGGCGCGCGGGTGCGCTGCGGCACGCGCGGGCACGCCGCGGCCGTCCGGCGGGTCAGTGGACCGCCGGGCGGACGGGAAACGTCAGGAACCCGGGGAGGCCGGCGGGGCGCGGGCGAGCCGGTCGTGGGACGGCTCGTACGCCGCCGGAGGGGCCTGCGCGGCCGGCCGGGGCGTGGAGCCGAGCGGTACGGGCGGCAGCGGGGCGGACTCGGGCGGCGGTACGGCGAGCGGCCCGCCGTGGTCGCCCCCGTGCGGGGCGGCGGCGTGCGCGTGGTTGGCGATGAACGCGGGCTCGGGCGCGGCCCCGCCGGCGAGGGCGTGCCGCGCCGCGGTGGCCGCGGCGGCGGTGGCCTGCGGCGGCTCCCCCGCGGGCGCCCCGGGCTGGTAGATCAGCCCGAACAGCGCCGCCAGGCAGGCGACGAACGCGAGCCGCGCCGCCATCCCGGGCCCGAGCGGCCACCCCGCCCGCACCGGACGGGAGGGCTGGGCGGACGGCGCGACAGGACGAGCGGGACGCGGGTTCCGCGGCCGTCGTCGTTCGCGCACACTCAGCCCTTCCGCGCCTGCTTCATGCTCCTTATCAAGACAATCCGCTACAAGACTATACGAAGGACCCGATCCGCCCAATCACTCCGATGGGGCGGGCACCGCCCCACCCGGACGGACGGCAGGAGTACGCGGGCATCAGGGGCGCAAGAGCGTGGCCCGATCCGGCCAGACCGGGTTCGTCACGGAGCATTGCCGGGCCACCAAAGGCGAATTACTTTCACGATACCCGCCCCCAACCGGACAAAGGAGCATCCGGTGGTACGTACCAGACAGGCTCTCACCCTCGGTGCCGCGGCTCTCGCCGCCGTCGCGCTCGCCGCGACCCCCGCCTCGGCGGCCGGCACCGTCATCCACAAGGGAGGTCCCACGGGCGACCCGTACACCGGGAAGGTGCGCGCGTCGCTGCTCGGCACCGCCTCGGTGACGACGTCGCTCGGCTCCGGCACCTGCAACCGCTCCACGATGGACGGCTCGGTCAACTCAGACGGGACCGGCCTGACCATCACCTCCGCCTCGTTCACCAACGACCCGGGCCCCGCCTGCCCGGGCGGCGGCGGGACCGTCGCCGTCACCACCGAGGCGCTGCCGTGGTCGGGCGGCTCCGTCGCGTACGACTCCTCCCACACCGGCGACCGCGACGCCGCCGTCACCATCGCGGGCTTCAAGGTCAAGGCCGTCGCCAGCGTCCTCGGCGGCATCACCTGCTACTACGGCGGCAGCCTCACGGCGTCCGGCTACAACCCCGACAACCCGAACCGGCCGGACCCGAAGGTCGCCGAGGCCCAGGTCAAGGTGGACGGGGCGAAGGTCGCCAAGCAGAGCGGCAGCAACTTCCTCTGCCCCGGCGACGCCACGGTCACCTCGGCCTACCGCCTCCAGGGCGAGACCTCTCCCGGCACGTTCGGCCAGACCCTCTACATCACCGGCTGATCCGCCGCCGAAGGCGAGGAACGGCATCGGGGGCGCAAGGCGAAGGGCCGCCCTCCCGCAGGGGAGGGCGGCCCCGTCGCGTCGGGGTCCAGAGGCTCAGCAGCCGACGAGCTGGGCGGCGAGGAACGACTCGACCTGGCTGATCGCGATGCGCTCCTGGCTCATGGTGTCGCGCTCCCGCACGGTCACCGCGTCGTCCTCCAGGGTGTCGAAGTCGATCGTCACGCAGAACGGGGTGCCGATCTCGTCCTGGCGGCGGTAGCGGCGGCCGATCGCCCCGGCGTCGTCGAAGTCGACGTTCCAGTTGCGGCGCAGCCGGGCGGCGAGGTCGCGGGCCTTCGGCGACAGGTCGGCGTTGCGCGACAGCGGCAGCACCGCGACCTTGACCGGGGCGAGCCGCCGGTCGAGCCGCATGACGGTGCGCTTCTCCAGCTTGCCCTTGGCGTTGGGCGCCTCGTCCTCGGCGTAGGCGTCCATCATGAACGTCAGCGTGCACCGGTCCACCCCGGCCGCGGGCTCGATCACGTAGGGGACGAACCGCTCCCCCGACTCCTGGTCGAAGAACGACAGGTCGGTGCCGGACGCCTTGGCGTGCGTGGTCAGGTCGTAGTCGGTGCGGTTGGCGATGCCCTCCAGCTCGCCCCACTCGCTGCCGACGAAGTCGAACTTGTACTCCACGTCCACGGTGCGCTTGGAGTAGTGCGACAGCTTGTCGGCCGGGTGCTCGTAGAGCCGCAGGTTCTCCTTGCGGATGCCGAGGTCGACGTACCACTGCATGCGCTCGTCGATCCAGTACTGGTGCCATTCCTCGTCGGAGCCGGGCCGGACGAAGAACTCCATCTCCATCTGCTCGAACTCGCGGGTGCGGAAGATGAAGTTGCCGGGCGTGATCTCGTTGCGGAACGACTTGCCGACCTGCCCGATCCCGAACGGGACCTTGCGGCGGGCCGACTGCTGCACGTTGAGGTAGTTGATGAAGATGCCCTGCGCGGTCTCGGGGCGCAGGTAGGCGAGGCCGGACTCGTCCTCGACCGGGCCGAGGTAGGTCTTCAGCAGCCCGTTGAACATCTTCGGCTGGGTGAACGACCCCTTGACCCCGCAGTTGGGGCAGGTGATGTCGGCGAGGCCGCCGGCCGGGGCGCGGCCGTGCTTGGCCTCGTACGCCTCTTCCAGGTGGTCGGCGCGGAACCGCTTGTGGCACGACTGGCACTCGGTGAGCGGGTCGACGAACGCCTGGACGTGCCCGCTCGCCTCCCACACCTCGCGCGCGAGGATCACGCAGGAGTCGAGGCCCACCACGTCGTCGCGGCCCTGGACCATCGACTTCCACCACTGGCGCTTGACGTTGTTCTTCAGCTCGACGCCGAGCGGCCCGTAGTCCCAGGAGGCGCGCAGCCCGCCGTAGATCTCACTCGACGGGTAGACCAGTCCCCGCCGCTTGGCGAGGTTGACGATCGTGTCCAACACGTCGGAACGGCGTGCCATGAGCATTCTCCATCCGGCTGGCGGTCGGCGGGACTGTATCGGACGCCCCGTCACGCGCGGACGGCGAGACGGGCCCGCCGCGACGGCGGCGGTCTCGGCCCCCTGCGGAGGCGTCGGGCCGAGGCGAGTGCGATCCCCTGTGTGCTGCCGTGGAGCGCGGTCCTCGTTCCCCGGCGCCCCAGAGCATTCCCCAGCTTAAGGCACCGCGACGGCCCCCAGAACGCCGACCCGCGAACCCCTCCGCCCCGTTCCGGAGGGCGGGCCGGGAGCGCCGCGGGGCGGCCCGCGGCGGGCGCGGCGCGGGCCCGCGATCAGTAGACCGATCAGTAGACACGGCCGTCGACCGTGTTGCTGTCGACGTTGATCGTGACGCCGCCGTGCCGCTCCCTGTGGCCGCCCCGGTACTGCTTGATGCGCCGGTGCGGCGGCCACCAGCGGTCGGGCAGGTAGCGGTCGCCGTACACGGTGGGCACGCCGTCCCAGTGGGCGTACCAGACGGCCGTGGGCCTGGCCGTCCCGCGCGCAGCGCCGAGGTCGCGGATTCCTGAGGTGACGCTGCTGTAGACGCCCGGAACGTACCTCTTGGCCTTCAGCTTCCGCGTCCAGGAGTGCAGGAACCGCATGACGGCGCGCCTGCATTCCGTGTCACGGCTTCTGTACGCCTCGATGTCGAAGTAGATGGGCTTGCGGCGCGGGATTCCCAGGGCGCGGGCGTCCCGGACGGCGTCCGCGGCGGCGCGCGCGCCCTGCGCCGAGGCGTTCTGGGCGGTGAAGCGGGTCTTGTAGCGGGAGCAGGGCGCCTGGAGCCCGACGTACGTCGGGATGAGGCGGTAGCCCATGCCGCGGACGGCCCGCACCCACGCCCGCGTCAGGTTCGGCTGGGCGCAGCCGCGCGACGCGCCCCCGATGTAGATGTTGGCGACGCCGTACGCCCGCCGCCACGCGGCCATCGCCTTGAGGGACGGGGCCGTACAGGTGTCGAAGCCCTTCGCCCTGACCCACGTCCGGGTCTTCGCCCGCACCTCCGAACGCGGCGCAGGCGCTCCCGCCTTCGGGGGAACGGGCTCGTCGCCTCTCGGCGGGACGGGTTCGGCGGTCCAGCGCGCTCTCAGCCGGGTGCCGCGCAGCACCCGCTCAAGCGCCGCGCGGTCCGTCCCGTACGCGCCGGTGATCGTGACCCCGGCCTCGGGCAGCGGCACGACGTCCTCGCGCCCGTCCGTGACCGGCACCGAGTGCCGGGCCAGCCGTCCCGCCCGGACGGCCCCCGTACGGCGCGCGGGCGGCCCGTCGAGCGGCTCCACGTGGACGGCCTCGGTCCGGCCGACGGCCCGCGCCGGGCAGCCGGCCCCGTCGCCCTGCCGTCCCAGGTAGATCGCGTGCCGGTCGAACCGCGCGCACCGCGACGGCTCCCGGTCCAGCCGCACGACCTCCCAGCCCTCGGGCACGGGGACCCGCACCCCCCGGTACGCGACGCTCCCCGGCCGCGCGCCGGCCCCTGTCCGTGCGGTCAGCGGGGCGGGCGGGTCGGCCGGGGGCCGCGCGGCGGCCGGCCCGGCCCCGGCGACGACCGGCGCCGCCGCCGCGAGCAGTCCGATGAGCGGGACGGCATGGCGCATCACTTCTCCCCCGACGAGCCGCGTTGATCATGACGGGCCCATGATCACCGGGGCCGGAGCCGCCGAAACCGCGCCCGATCCCTCCTTGCCCCCGGGGTTGCCGATATTTGGCGCGCCCCGTCCGGACGGGGCGCGGGCCGGGTTCAGCGGGAGGCGACGATCTCGTACGCGCCGGGCTCGTCCAGGGCCATCGCCGCCAGCGGCATGAACCTCATCCGCAGGTCGGGGACGCCGAGCGCGCGGCGGTAGTAGCCCGCGCCGTCCCACTCGGTGATCAGCGCCCACAGGCCGGGGTCGTCCACCGTGCGGGCGAGGCGGCCGGCGCGGTAGCCGGGCGCGGCGGCGAGGGCGTCCAGCACCGCGGCCATCTCCTCGGCGAAGCCGCCGGCCCGTTCGCCGGGCACCCGGTACCGGGTTATCGCGATCATCACCCCATCCTGGCGTACGTTGGGGCGCGTGAGAACGGACGGGCCCGGCACGGGCGGCCAGGACGGCACGGCGGAGGCGCGGGGCGTCCGCGCCGCGGTGGAGCGGTGGAGCGCGCGGCCGGTGCTGTACCTGCACGGGCTGCCGCGGGGCCTGCTGCTCGCGGCCGTGTTCGTGCTGCTGGTGGTCGGCATGTGGGGTTCGGGCTGGGTGGGCGCGGCGGGGCTGCTGGCGCTGTTCGCGGGCCTCGGCTGGTTCGCCTACCTCAACTGGCCGGCGCTGGAGCCGGGAGGGCGGGCGCTGCGCGTGGCGGCGCTGGCCGTCCTGCTCGCGTTCGCGGCCGGGCACGTTTTCGGGCGATTTTGACAATCATTTTCATGTTCGTCCATACTTGAGGGGTGTTGACCTCCCGTACGCGTTCGCGCGTCATCCCGTTGACCGTCCTCGCCCTGACCGGGCTGACCGGCCTCACCGCCTGCGGCGGCGCGAGCGCCGGAGGCTCCGGCAAGACCGAGATCACCGCGTCGTTCTACCCCGTGGCCTGGCTGGCCGGGCGGATCGGCGGGCCGGACGTGTCCGTCCAGACCCTGACCAAGCCGGGCGCCGAGCCGCACGACCTGGAGCTGACCCCCGGCAGATCGCCGACGTCGGCAAGGCCGACTTCGCGGTGTACGTCAAGGGCGTCCAGCCCGCCGTGGACGAGGCCGTCGCCAAGCACGCCAAGGACAAGTCGCTCGACGCGGCGAGCGTCGTCAAGACGCTGCCCGTCCCCACCGGCGGCGAGGAGGAGGAGCACGAGCACGGCCACGAGCACGAGCACGGCCACGAGGACGCGCCGTACGACCCGCACATCTGGCTCGACCCGACCCGCATGGCCGCCGTCGCGACCAAGCTCGGCGACAGGCTGGCCGCCGCCGACTCCGACCACGCCTCCGCCTACAGGTCGCGCGCGAAGGCCGTCGCGGGCGAGCTCGGCGCGCTCGACCAGGACTACCGGGGCGGCCTGCGGGCCTGCAAGCACAAGGCGATCGTCACCGCGCACGCCGCGTTCGGCTACCTCGCCGAGCGGTACGGCCTCCAGCAGGTCTCGGTGGCCGGTGTGGACCCGACGAACGAGCCGTCGCCGAAGCGGCTCGGCGAGCTGACCCGGCAGATCAAGACGACCGGCGCGACCACCGTGTTCACCGAGACGCTGGTCAGCCCCAAGGTCGCCCAGACCCTCGCCAAGGAGGCCGGGGTGAAGACGGCCGTGCTCGACCCCGTCGAGGGCGTCGAGAAGGGCTCGCCGGACGACTACATGTCCATCATGAAGAAGAACCTGGAGACCCTGCGGCCCGCGTTGGAGTGCTCATGACCGCCGAGGGCGGGGCGCCCCCGTTCGAGATGACCGGCGGCCGCGTCCGGCGCGACGGCCGCGAGGTGCTGTCGGGCGTCGACCTGCGGGTGGCCGCCGGCGACCTGCTGGCCGTCATGGGCCCGAACGGCGCCGGCAAGTCCACGCTGGTCAAGGCCATGCTCGGCCTCGTCCCGCTGTCCGGGGGCGGCACCGCGATCTACGGCGCGGCGCCCTCCAGGTTCCGCGACTGGAAGCGGATCGGGTACGTCCCGCAGCGGCTCCCGATGGGCGGCGGCGTCCCCTCGACCGTCCGCGAGGTCGTCGCGTCCGGCCGCGTCGCCCGCCAGTCCCGGTGGCGGCCCGCGTCGGCCGCCGACCGCGCCGCGGTGGACCGCGCCCTGGAGGCCGTCGGCCTCACCGACCTCGCCCGGGAGTCGGCGCACCTGCTGTCCGGCGGCCAGCAGCAGCGGGTGCTGATCGCCCGCGCGCTCGCGGGCGAGCCCGACGCGTTCGTCATGGACGAGCCGACCGCGGGCGTGGACGCCGCCAACCAGGCCGCCCTCGCCGCCACGCTGCGCGAGCTGGCCGCGGCCGGCCGCACGGTCGTGCTGGTCGCGCACGAGCTCGGCCCGCTCGAACCGCTGATCACCCGGACCGTCGTGCTGGAGCACGGACGGATCGTCCGCGAGCAGGCCCGCGCCGACGCCGCCGCGCCGCTTGCCCCCCTGACCGCCCTGGGGAGGACCGCGTGACCGAGATGCTCCAGTACGACTTCATGCGCATCGCCCTCGTGATGGCGGTGCTCATCGGCCTGACCGCCCCGGCGGTCGGCACGTTCATCGTGCAGCGCCGCCTGTCGCTGCTCGGCGACGGCATCGGCCACATCGCGCTCACCGGCATCGGGCTCGGCCTGCTCACCGGCACCTCGCCGGTCCTCGGCGCGCTGGCGGTGTCGGTGCTCGGCGCGATCGCGATCGAGGTGCTGCGCAGCCGCAGCCGCAGCGGCGGCGACGTCGCGCTCGCGCTGCTGTTCTACGGCGGCCTCGCGGGCGGCGTGCTGCTCACCAACGCCGAGGGCGGCGGGACGAGCCTCCAGTCGTACCTGTTCGGGTCGATCACCAGCGTCTCGGCGTCCGACCTGTACGTGGTCGCGGGGCTCGCCGTCGCGGTGCTCGGGATCGTCGCGCTGTTCGGCCGCGAGCTGTTCCTGCTCTGCCAGGACGAGGAGGTGGCGCGGGCGGCGGGCCTGCCCGTCCGGTTCCTCAGCGTGCTGATCGCCGTCACGGCCGCGGTCACCGTGGTGATCGCGATGCGCGCGATCGGGCTGCTGCTGGTGTCCGCGCTGATGATCGTGCCGGTCGCGGCGGCGCAGCAGGTCACCCGGGGTTCCGCGGCACGATGCTGCTGGCCATGGGCGTCGGTGTACTGTCGGCGGTGTCCGGGCTGGCGGGCTCGTTCGAGTACGATCTGCCCCCTGGGCCGTCGATCGTGCTGCTGGCGCTGGCCGTGTTCGTGATCGCGGTGATCGGCGGCGCGGTGCTGCGACGCAGGCGCGCGACGCGCGCCGAACGGACCGGTCGCGCCGAGCGCGGCGGCCCGGCCACGACCCGACCGGGCGTGGAGGCCGAGGCGGAGGTGCTTGGAGGATGACGACGGCCCGCCGGAACGCGGTGCGGCAGGTGCTGGCCGACTGCGAGGGCTTCCGCAGCGCGCAGGACATCTACGCCGACCTCCGGGCGGACGGCTCCAAGATCGGGCTGACCACGGTCTACCGGGCCCTCCAGGCGCTCAGCGACTCGGGCGAGGTCGACGTGCTGCGCACCGACGACGGCGAGGCCGTCTACCGCGCCTGCCGCACCGAGGAGCACCACCACCACCTCGTCTGCCGCGACTGCGGCCGTACCGTCGAGGTCGAGGGCCCGGCGGTCGAGCGCTGGGCCGACGCGATCGGCGCCGAGTACGGCTTCGTGAACATCACCCACACCGTCGAGGTCTTCGGCACCTGCGCCGACTGCACCGCGCGGGCCTGACCGCGCGACGCTCCGCGTGGGGCGGGCCGTCCGCCCCGCACGCCGCCATGCGGGACAATCGGAGCCATGGCAACGACACGCACCGCCAACGCGCACTGGGAAGGGCCGCTCATGGGCGGCCAGGGCACCGTCTCCCTCGACTCGTCCAAGATCGGCACGTTCGACGTGAACTGGCCGTCCCGGGCCGAGGAGCCGAACGGCAGGACCAGCCCGGAGGAGCTGATCGCCGCCGCCCACTCCACCTGCTACTCGATGGCGCTCTCGCACGGCCTCGCCGGCGCCGGCACGCCGCCGGAGAAGGTCGACACCAAGGCCGAGGTCACGTTCCAGCCGGGCGAGGGCATCACCGGCATCCACCTGACCGTACGCGCCAGCGTCCCCGGCCTCTCGGCGGCCGACTTCGAGAAGGCCGCGCAGGACGCCAAGGCCAACTGCCCGGTCAGCCAGGCCCTCACGGGCACCACCATCACACTCGACGCGGCGCTCGTTTAAGCCCCGGCCCAGGAAGCTCGCCGGGCGGCTCGCATCCTGACCGCGGCTTCGCGAG
The DNA here is from genome assembly GCF_009793335.1 of Actinomadura sp. J1-007. GTDB lineage: Bacteria > Actinomycetota > Actinomycetes > Streptosporangiales > Streptosporangiaceae > Spirillospora > Spirillospora yumaensis. The sequence goes on from NZ_WING01000001.1 coordinate 619,068, forward strand.
TGCCGCATCGCTTCGCGATCTGTCCGGGAGAGGCTCGCCTTCGGCCTCGCCTCTCCCGGACAGTCAACGCACTCGCGCGACGGCTGAGGCCACCACGGGGATAAACCCAGGCATACCACCGCTCGCTGGAGGCGGCCGTTCGTCCGACTGCGGGCGAGCGGCCGCCTCCGACGGCGGGTGCGTGCGCCGGTCGGGGTCAGGCGGGGCTGGCCGCGGGTTCCACGGGGTTGGGCATGGCGCCGCCGTAGCGGCGGTCGCGGGAGGCGTACAGCTCGCAGGCGTGCCACAGGTGGCGGCGGTCGAAGTCGGGCCAGAGGGTGTCGAGGAAGACCATCTCGGCGTACGCCGACTGCCAGATCAGGAAGTTGGACGTGCGCTGCTCCCCGACGAGCGCAGGAACAGGTCGACGTCGGGGATGCCGGGCTCGTCGAGGTAGCGGGCGAAGACCTTCTCGGTGATCTTGTCGGGGTTCAGCCTGCCGTCGCGGACGTCGCGAGCGATGGCCGCCGCCGCGTCGGCGATCTCGGCGCGGCCCCCGTAGTTGACGCAGAACTGGAGGGTGAGGACGTCGTTGTCGCGCGTCATCTCCTCGGCGGTCTCCAGCTCGCTGATCACGCTGCGCCAGAGCCTCGGCCGCCGGCCGGCCCAGCGGACCCGCACGCCCATCGAGTGGAGCTGGTCGCGGCGGCGGCGGATCACGTCGCGGTTGAAGCCCATGAGGAAGCGCACCTCGTCCGGGGAGCGCTTCCAGTTCTCGGTGGAGAAGGCGTAGGCCGACAGGTACGGGACGCCCAGCTCGATCGCGCCCATGATCACGTCGAAGAGGGAGTCCTCGCCCCTCTTGTGCCCCTCGGTGCGCGGCAGCCCGCGCTCCTTGGCCCAGCGGCCGTTGCCGTCCATGACGATGGCGACGTGCCTGGGGACCAGGTCCGCGGGGATGGGCGGCGGGGTGGCGCCGTCCCGATGCGGATCCGGCGGCGAAACGGCCCTTCTCAAACTCTCTCCCTGGTGGTGTCGTCGCCCTCACGCTCCACATGCCTGAGGGATCGGATGCCGTGCTCCAGATGCCACTGGAGGTAGGCCGCGACGAGCCCGCTGCACTCGGTACGGTGCCGGGCGTCGCTCCCGTCGGCGTACTCCCAGTCGCCCTGGAGCAGCGCCAGCATCAGCGCGAACGTCGGCGGCGCGGGCGTCGCCGCGCCCGGCTGGCGGCAGCGGGCGCAGACCGCGCCGCCCGCCGCGATGGCGAACCCGCGCAGCCCGCCGCGCGTCCCGCAGCGGCAGCACTCGTCGAGCGCGGGCGCCCACCCGGCGACCGACAGCGACCGCAGCAGGTAGGCGTCCAGGACCAGGCGCGGGTCGTGGCCGCGCTCCGACAGCGTCCGCAGCCCGCCCACCAGCAGCAGGAACTGCCGCAGCGCGGGCTCGCCCTCCTCGGCGGTGAGCTTCTCCGCCGTCTCCAGCATCGCGGTGCCCGAGGTGTAGCGGGGGTAGTCGGTGACGAGGTGCTCGCCGTACGGGCGCAGCGTCTCGGCCTGCGTGATCAGGTCGAGCGAGCGCCGCTCGTAGAGCTGGAGGTCGACGTGGGTGAACGGCTCCAGCCGCGCCCCGAACCGCGACCTGGTCTTGCGGACACCCTTCGCCGCCGCGCGGATCCGGCCGTGCCGCCGGGTCAGGACCGTCACGATCCGGTCGGCCTCTCCCAGCTTCTGGGTCCGGAGGACGACGCCTTCGTCACGGTAGAGGCTCACCCGTTCATTCTGGCGTACGGCCCGGCATGCCCCGCCCGGCACCCGCGCATCTCCACACCATCTCCACACGGCTCTCACCGCGCAGGCGGGCCATCACGTACGGTGACCGGAATCGGACGTCCCAGTACGGTCACGGCTGTGGTGTGGATCACATTGAGCTGGCAGCGTTGACCCATGAGATGCGCCATCGTTCCCCCGCACATGCTGGAGAAGATCGCCAGCGCCGCCGATGACCCGGCGCTGCGCGCCCGAGCCCGCAGGACCCTCGCCCTCACCGCCGCCCAGTTCACCGAGCGCCGGACCTTCCCGGTCACCGCGCCCGACGCCACCGAGGACTTCGTTCCCAACCGGACGATCAGGGACGCGAAGGGCCGGGAGCAGCTGCCCGGCGACGCCGTCCGCGCCGAGGGCGGCGCCGCCACCGGCGACCGCGTCGTCGACCAGGCGTACGACTGGCTCGGCGCGACGTTCGACTTCTTCGAGGCCGCCTACCGCCGCAACTCGATCGACGGGGCGGGGCTGCCGCTGGTCTCGACCGTCCATTACGGGAAGGACTACGACAACGCGTTCTGGAACGGCGAGCAGATGGTGTACGGGGACGGCGACGGCGAGGTGTTCCTGGCGTTCACCGGGCCGCTCGACGTCACCGGCCACGAGCTGACCCACGGCATCACGCAGTACACCGCCAACCTGGAGTACTACGGCCAGGCCGGCGCGCTGAACGAGTCGCTCTCCGACGTGTTCGGGTCGCTGATCAAGCAGTGGCACCTGAAGCAGCCCGCCGACCAGGCCGACTGGCTGATCGGGGAGGGCCTGCTGGCCGAGGGCGTCCACGGCGTCGCGCTGCGTTCGATGAAGGAGCCGGGCACCGCCTACGACGACCCGCGCCTCGGCAAGGACCCGCAGCCGGGCCACATGGACCACTACGTCCGTACGAGCCGCGACAACGGCGGCGTGCACATCAACTCGGGCATCCCCAACCACGCGTTCTACCTGGCCGCCACCGGGATCGGCGGCAACGCGTGGGAGAAGGCGGGCCGGGTCTGGTACGAGACGTTGACCGGAGGCGAACTGTCCACCACCGTGGAGTTCGCCGCGTTCGCGACCGAGACCGTCAAGACCGCCGGGCGCCTGTACGGCGAGGACGGCGCGGAGACGGGCGCGGTACGGCAGGCCTGGGCGGGGGTAGGCGTCCAGGCGTGAGCGGGGCGGTGGACGCGGGCGGCGGACGGCGTCCCGGAGGCGATCGGACGAGCAGGTGAACGACGGCGGACGGGTAGCGGCACCAGTGAGCGAGGCGGAGGGGCGCGGCGACGCCTGGACCAAGGAGCCCGCGACGAGGCAAGGCGCCCCCGAAAGACGCCCCGCAACCGAACGGGCGACACCGCGTGAGGCGGAGGGGCGCGGCGGCGCCTGGACCAAGGAGCCCGCGACGAGGCAAGGCGCCCCCGAAAGACGCCCCGGAGCCGGGCGGGTGGCGCGGTGAGGGTGGTCGTGGTGCGGAGCGGCGGGTTCGCCGGGATCGAGCAGCGGGGCGAGTCGGACAGCGCCAGCGATCCGATCCTCGCGCGGCTCGTGGACCGGGTGGACTTCGGGTCGGTGCCGCCGCCCGGACGGATCCCCGACCAGTTCCTCTACGAGATCGACATCGACGGGCGGCGGACCACCGTCGGGGAGGCCCAGCTCGGCGGGCCGTTGCGCGAGCTCGTCCACCACGTGCTCGGGCGGGCCCGCTGAACGCGCGCGGGCCCTGGCCGTGAGGTCGTCACGGCCAGGGCCCAGGCGGCGATCACACGTATGGATCGCACCGTGGTGACCGGGTCGGGCGGCGGCCGGGCGGAGTGCAGCCCGGCGGCGCGGCGGGTGTCGGGAGGGCGGGTCAGGCGCGGGCGACGCGGTTGACCGCGGAGAGCATGGCCTTGAGCGAGGCGGTGACGATGTTGCCGTCGATGCCGGCGCCCCACACGGTGGTGCCGTCCACGTCGCATTCGACGTAGGCGGCGGCGCGGGCGTCGCCGCCGGCGCTCATCGCGTGCTCGGCGTAGTCGAGGACGCGGACGTTGATGCCGACCGACGCGAGGGCCTCCTCGAACGCGGAGACGGGGCCGTTGCCGACGCCCTCGATCTCGCGGATCTCGCCGTCGACGCGGACGTCGCAGTTCAGCACGTCCTTCTCGTTGACGCGGGAGGCGGCGCGGTGGGCGAGCAGCCCGGCGCGCGGGCCGTTGGCGAGGAACTCGGCCTCGAAGATCTCCCACATCCGCTCGGGGGTAACCTCGCCGCCCTCGCTGTCGGTGTGCCGCTGGACGACGCGGGAGAACTCGATCTGCATCCGCCGGGGCAGCTCCAGCGAGTGCTCGGTCTTCATGATGTAGGCGACGCCGCCCTTGCCGGACTGGCTGTTGACGCGGATCACGGCCTCGTAGGAGCGGCCGACGTCCTTGGGGTCGATCGGCAGGTAGGGGACCTCCCAGCCGTACCGTTCCACCGGCACGCCGGCGGCGCGCGCGTCGCGCTCCAGGTGGTCGAAGCCCTTGTTGATCGCGTCCTGGTGGGAGCCGGAGAACGCCGTGTAGACCAGGTCGCCGCCGTACGGGTGCCGCTCGTGCACGGGGAGCTGGTTGCAGTACTCGACGGTGCGGCGGATCTCGTCGATGTCGGAGAAGTCGATCTGCGGGTCGACGCCCTGGGTGAACAGGTTCAGCCCGAGCGTGACCAGGCAGACGTTGCCGGTGCGCTCGCCGTTGCCGAACAGGCAGCCCTCGATGCGGTCGGCGCCCGCCATGTAGCCCAGCTCGGCGGCGGCGACGGCGGTGCCGCGGTCGTTGTGGGGGTGCAGCGACAGGACGACCGAGTCGCGGCGGGCGAGGTTGCGGCTCATCCACTCGATCTGGTCGGCGTAGACGTTGGGCGTGGCCATCTCGACCGTGGCGGGCAGGTTGACGATGACCTTCTTGTCGGGGGTCGGCTTCCACACGTCGGTGACGGCGTTGCAGACCTCGACGGCGTACTCCAGCTCGGTGCCGGTGAACGACTCGGGCGAGTACTGGAAGAAGATCTCGGTGTCGCCCATGTCCTCGGCCAGCTTGGCGCAGAGCTTGGCGCCCTCGACGGCGATCGCGGTGATCCCGTCGCGGTCCTGCCCGAACACCACGCGCCGCTGGAGGGTGCTGGTCGAGTTGTAGAGGTGGACGATCGCCCGCCTGGCGCCGCGCACCGACTCGAAGGTGCGCTCGATCAGCTCGGGCCGGGCCTGGGTCAGGACCTGGATGACCACGTCGTCGGGGACGCGCCCCTCCTCGATGATCTGCCGAACGAAGTCGAAGTCGGTCTGGCTGGCCGCCGGGAACCCGACCTCGATCTCCTTGTAGCCCATCCGTACCAGCAGCTCGAACATCCTGAGCTTGCGCTGCGGGTCCATGGGGTCGATCAGGGCCTGGTTGCCGTCGCGCAGGTCGACCGCGCACCAGCGCGGCGCCTCGCCGATCACCGCGTCCGGCCAGGTGCGGTCGGTCAGCCTGATGGGCTCGAACGGGCGGTAGCGCTCGAACGGCATGCCAGAAGTCTGCTGTCGCGGATACATCCGATGTGGTCCCTCTGCTCAGATCCTGCGGCCGACGGCACGGCGAAGCTCCGCAGCGAGGGAGCCGACCTGTTACAGGCCCCCGCTGCGGCCGCTAAGGAGGAGCAGCTCACGCAACACGCCGTCCAACGTAACAGAGGACCGGCCGTTTCTCGAAACCACGTCCGCCATCTGAGACGACCCGCGCCCCTCCCGTCCCGCCCCGGAAGCCCTCCGGAACACCGTCGAGGCCCGTTCCCAGCGGCCTTCCGGGGCTTCGGAGGGTCGGGCGTGATCAGGCCCCGAGGGGGTGTTGATCTTGGCGGCGCGGACGGACGGCGGCGCGGGCCCGGGAGTCGGCCCGGGGGCGGACGGACGGCGGCGCCGGGCCGGGCGTCGGCCGGGGAGGCGCGGACGGACGGCGGCGCGGGGCCGGGAGTCGGCCCGGGGAGGGGAGGGCGGTGAACGGGTCCGAGGGCGTTGTCGCGCGGCTCAGGGGGTGGTCGGGGGACGAGGACGGACAGGCAGGTGACGCAGCCCTCGCGGGCCTCGAACTCGCTGATGTCCACGCTCGTCACCCGCAGCCCGTCGGCCGCGAGCCGCCGCGCCGTGCGCGGCGCGGACGCCGACAGCAGGACGTGGTCGGGCGCGAGCACCACCACGTGCGCGCCCGCGGGCTCGGGCGCGACCCGCAGGCCGGGCAGCGCCGAGGTGTCGACGTGGTCGGGGACGCCGATCAGCGTGCCGTCCGGCAGCGCCGTCATCGCCGACTTCAGGTGCAGGCAGCCGCTCGTCCCGACCGGGACGACCCGCCGGCCGCCGAGCAGGCGCGCGAGCTGGCAGACGCCCTCCTCGTTCGTCCGCTCGCCGCGCCCCACGTAGACGGTGTCGCCCGCGCGCAGCACGTCCCCGCCGTCGAGCGTGCCGGGGGCCTTGATCCGCTCGATCCGCAGCCCGAGATCGCGCACCGCCCGCTCGGCGCCGGCGGTCTCGCCGCGCCGCCGCGCCTCGCCCGACCGCGCGAGGACGGCGACGTCGTCGCACACCACCACGGCGTCCTCGACGAAGACGCCGTCGGGGTACGGGTCGTCGCGCGCGGCGGGCACCTCGCGCACCCGCCAGCCCGCCGACCGCAGCGCCGCCACGTACGCCTGGTGCTGCCGCGCGGCGAGCCCGGCGTCGACCGGACGGCGGGGGATGTGCGTGACGATCCCGTCCGTCAGGTGCGGCCCGGGTCTGCGCACGAGGGCCGTTCCAGCGTTCCGCAGGGTGTCCATAGGTGTCGCTCCGCTCGACGGGTGTCCCGTGCAACGGCCGCCCCTCTCGGCGGCCTCCCCCGCTGGCTCGCGCGCGCCGCGCCCGCGCGGCCGGTCAGCGCGCCGCCCCCTCGGTCGCGAGGATCACGCCGAGCCCGTACGCCGGGGACATGCCGAGCAGCCGCGCCACGCGGTGCAGGGCACGCCGCTCGCCGTCCCCGAGAGGCCCGTCCGCGAGGCCGACGCGGACGGCCTGCGCGAGGAACCACTCCTTCGCCTCGACCGCCAGGCACTCCCGGCCCGCACGACCTCCGCCTCCAGGAGCCGTTCGCGCAGGACCAGGTCGGCGTCCAGGGCCGCCTCGTCGTAGCCGGTCTCGCCGTAGCGGCGGACGGTGTCGGCCGCGCGGGCCCGCGCGGCGCCGTCCGACGGGTCGCCGGCGCGCAGCACGAGCCCGACCGCGGCCCGCATCCCCGCGGGCAGCGCCGCGGCCATCTGCGCCGCCGTCGGCGTCCGCAGCGCCGAGGCGCCGAACCGGCCCCGGCACCGCCGGCACTCGACGGACTCCCCCAGCCGCCACAGCGGGACGGCCGGCAGGAGGAACAGCGTGACCCAGCGGCGGCCCGCGCGCCTGCGGTAGGGCCGGTCACCGCCGCACCTCGGGCAGTGGAACGTCCCCTCGCCGACCGTACGGAAGAAGGCCGACAGACCCAGAACAAGCAACACCGGGACTCCCCTCCCATATCGGACTCCCCCTCCAAGCTACCGATCCGGACGCCCCGCCGTGGCCGACCCGGGCAACGCGGGCGCGCCCCTTACCCTGGGTCCATGACCGGTGACCATGGTGCGGACGGTGACGGAACGCCTCGGACGGCGGGGGCGCGGCCCTCGTTCCTGCCGCCGATCGACGGGTATCCGCCGCCCGAACCGGCGTACGAGCCGTCCGAGCCGCCCGAGGCGCCGGCGCCGTACGGCGAGCCGCCGCCGGCCCGTCCCGGGCGCGCCTGGGACCTCGCCTCGATCGCCGCCGCCGCGGTCCTGCTGGTCTCGGCGTTCCTGCCGTGGGCGCAGGCGCGGATGGTGGTCGACCTGTTCGACCGGCCGGTCGGCCGCGACCTCGGCACGGTCGCGGGCATCGAGGCCGACGACCTGGTGATCGCCGTCCCGGTGCTGGCCCTGATCGCGATCGGGCTGGCGTTCTGGGACCTGGCCGCCCGCGATCCGCGCATCTCCGCGCTCGGCGCCGTGCCGGGCCTGCTGTCCCTGCTGGCGTGCGGGCTGTTCCTGTTCCGGCTGGACGGCGTCCGCGACGACCTGCCGTCCACCGGGCTCGGCGTCGGCTACGAGATCGGCGTCCGCTACGGCTGGTACGTGGCCGTCGCGACGTCCCTGCTGGTCATCGGCTTCAGCCTCGCGCGGCCGATCAGCGCCCGCCTCGGCTCCCGGGCGCGGCAGGGCGCCGAGCCGTCCTGGGACGGCGCGCAGTGGCAGAGCGCCCAGTGGCAGGGCACCGGCTGGGAGAACGCCCAGTGGAACCCCGCCCACACCGGCCAGGCCGCCTCGCCGCACCAGCCGTCCGGCGAGGCCGCGCCGCCCGCGGGCGACGTGCCGTCGCCGGGCGCCGTCCCCGGCGCCGAGGAAGCCGAGGGGCCCGAGAAGGCCGCGCCCGCCGCCGAGCAGGAGGCGCCGTCGGCCGCGGAAGAGAAGCCCGGCCTGACGAAGCACACCGCCGACCGGTCCCCGGCCCCGGAGCCCCAGCCGGAACGGGACCGCTGACCGGAGTCCGCGCGGGAACGTTCCCGTGCGGGCCGACGGCCTCGGCGGAACGGCCGCGGAAGGCCGATCAGTCGTAGAAGCCCAGGCGGCGCAGCTGCTTCGGGTCGCGCTGCCAGTCCTTCAGGACCTTGATGCGCAGGTCGAGGAACACCTTGGTGCCGAGCAGCGCCTCGATCTGCTTGCGGGCGCGGGCGCCGACGTCGCGGAGCCGGGAGCCCTTGTGGCCGATGATGATGCCCTTCTGGCTGTCGCGCTCGACGTAGAGGTGGGCGTAGACGTCGATGAGGTCGTCGCGGCCCTCGCGCGGCGCCATCTCGTCGACGACGACGGCGATCGAGTGCGGCAGCTCGTCCCGGACGCCCTCCAGGGACGCCTCGCGGATCAGCTCGGCGACGAGGGTCTGCTCGGGCTCGTCGGTGAGGTCGCCCTCCGGGTAGAGCGGGTGCCCCTCCGGCAGGTGCGCGATCAGCAGGTCGCCGACCAGGCCGACCTGGAAGCCGTCCACCGCCGAGCAGGGCACGATGTCGGCGAAGTCGCCGAGCTCCCCGACGGCGAGGAGCTGCTGTGCGATCTGCTCGGGCGTCGCCTTGTCGGTCTTGGTGAGGATCGCCACGACCGGGGTCCGCTTGACGCCCGCCAGCTCGCGCGCGATGAACCGGTCGCCCGGCCCGACGGGCTCGTCGGCGGGCACGCAGAACCCGATCGCGTCGACCTCGGTCAGGGTGGAGCGGACGAGGCTGTCGAGCCGTTCGCCGAGGAGGGTGCGCGGCTTGTGCAGGCCGGGGGTGTCGACGACGACGAGCTGCGCGTCGGGGCGGTGCACGATGCCGCGGATCGCGCGGCGCGTGGTCTGCGGACGGCTGCTGGTGATCGCCACCTTCGTCCCGACGAGCGCGTTCATCAAGGTGGACTTGCCGACGTTCGGGCGGCCGATGAAGCAGGCGAAGCCCGCGCGGTGCCCCGGCGGCGGCGTTCCGCCCGTCATTTCTCCCAGCGTGGTCACCCCCCAATTGTCGCCTACCCGCCCGATCGCCTCGTCCATGCCCGGCGCGAACGACCGGACCGGCGCGTACGGCCCGCGCCCGCCGACCGGCGTACGCCGTCGCGGGACGTCAGGCGGCGGGGGTGCCCTGGGGGCGCAGGGCGCACCGCGCCTCCCGGAGCCACGCGGGGGCGCCCAGGCGTTCGGCGACCTCGGCGGCGCGGCGGTAGTGGGCGGCGGCCGTCTCCTCGGGGCGGCCGAGGTACAGGGCGAGGTCGCCGAGGACGCGGGCGACGGGACCGGCGGTGACGACGGCGGTGGCGCCGCCGCTGACGTGGTCCTCGTACGGCAGCAGCGCCTGGTAGACCTCCTCGGCGAGGCCGCGCTCGCCGAGCGCCATGGCCCGGTGGCCCCGGACGGTCATCGCGAGGTCGAAGAAGTAGTCGCGGCGGGGCGGCCCGGCACCCGCGACGACCCGGCGGGCCTCGGCCGCACGGCCCGCGGCGATCAGCGCGAGCGCGTGGATGTCGGCGGTGACCTCGATGTGGCGCCACTGCTCCCTGAGCCACCGCGTCGAGTCGAGCAGCTCGCCCAGCCGGCCCTGGAGCAGGCGCAGGCAGAAGACGCCGAAGATCGCCATGCCCCGCTCGCTGCTCCAGATGCCGGTGCGGGCGATGGCGTCGCCGACCTCCGTGTAGGCCCGTTCGGCGTCCTCGTAGCGGGACGAGAACGCGTGGGCGACGGCGCGGTACCACTCGGCGATCAGCGAGAGCAGCGGCAGCCCGTACCGCTCGGCGAGGCGCTGCCCGCGCTCCCGGTGCCGCCGCGCGCCCTCCAGGTCGAGCGCCGCGACGCAGACGACCTGGAGCTGGAGGTGCGCGAGGACGGCGTACGCGCCGAGGTCGTGGGCGGTGGCGAGGCCGAGCAGCTCGGTCGCGAGGGCGCGGCGGAGCGCGAGGTCGCCGGCGGAGCGGTAGCCGTTCAGGTACCGGCCGTTCAGGGCGACGGCGAGCAGCTCGGGACGGCCGAGGCGGCGGGCGACGGCGACGGCCTCGTCGGCGAGGACGGCGCCCCGGTCGTGCGGCTCGCCCTCCAGCTCGATCGCGAGGCTGGTCAGGAGCCGGACGCGCAGCTCCTCGTCCCCGGGCGGGAGCGCGGCGAGGGCCTCCTCGGCGCACTCGATGACCTCGGGGTCCACGGTGCCGTACTCGCGGCTGGTCCACAGCGTCGGCACGTCGAACGCGACGATCACCCGGGCCAGCAGCCGGACGTCGCCGTGCGCGCGGGCGTCGGCCATCGCGAGGCGGCGCCGTTCGCGGGACCTGACGACCTCCCCGGCGAGCGCGCACGCGCGGATCGCGGAGACCTCCAGCTCCAGCCGCTCGCGGGTCGCCTCCGGGTCCCGGTCGCGGAGGGTGTCGGCGGCGCGCGTCCACAGGCCGGCGGCGGCGCGGTGCGCGAAGCGGGCCTCGGCGGCCTCGGCCGCGAGCCGCGCGTACCGGACGGCCTTGGCCGGTTCGGCGCCCGACTCCAGGTAGTGGTGGGCGATCGCGGCGACCTCGCCGGGACGGTGCCGTTCGAGCGCGGCGGCGGCCCGGCCGTGCAGCCGGGTCCGGCGGGCGCGCGAGAGCCCGGTGTAGAGCGTGTCGCGGACGAGCGCGTGCGCGAACCGCATCCGCCCCGGCGCGGGCTCGGTGACCAGGCCCGCGGCGAGGCCCGCCTCCACCGCGTCGATCACCGCGTCCTCGTCGCCGCCCGACAGGTCGGTGAGCACGCCGAGGTCGGCGTCGCGGCCGACGACCGCCGCGTCGCGCAGGACGGCCTGGACGGCGTCCGGCAGGCCCGCGATGCGGCGGCGCAGCACGTCGCCGACGCCCGCCGGGACGCGGCGGGTCGCGGCGGGCAGCCCCTCGGCGTCGAGGAGCCTCGCCGTCTCGCGGGTGAAGAACGGGTTGCCGCCGGTGCGCTCGGCGATCGCGGCCAGCTCGGCGTCGTCCACGGCGGCGTCGCACGTCGCGCGGACGAGCGCGGCCACCTCCGCGGCGCTCAGCCCGCCGAGCTCGACGCGGACGGGCTCGTGCCGGGCGAGGGCGGCGAGCGCGGCCGCGAGCCGTTCGGGGACCTCGGTCTGGCGGAACGTGCAGGCCAGCAGCACCGGCCGGCCGCGCAGCCGGTCGGCCAGCCGGGTCAGGAGCGCGAGGGTCTCCTCGTCGGTCCAGTGCAGGTCGTCCAGGACGAGCAGCAGCGGCGACGACGCGGCGACCCGTTCGAGGTAGTCGCCGACGGCGAGGTGCAGGCGGAACCGCCCCGTGCTGACGTCGGCGTCGCCGGGCCCGCCGATCGCGTCGTCGAGCAGCGGGGCGAGCCGTCCGGCCAGGTCCGCGCCGGGCGGCGCCCCGGCGGCGAGCGAACGCAGCAGCTCGGCCCACGGCCACGCCGCCGGAGCGCCGCCCGTCTCCGGCGAACGGCCCCACGCGCACGTCCACCCCGCCGCGGCGAGGCCGCGCGCGAACCGTTCGATGAGTGCGGTCTTGCCCATGCCCGCGTCTCCGCTGACGAGTGCGAGCACAGGCCCGTCGCCGGTGGAGGCCGTGCGCGCGGCCTCGGCGAGCCGTCCCCACTCGGCCGAACGCCCGACGAACGAGCCCTCACGCGCCGTTCCCCCGGACTCCGGCGCGAGCCGCAACATGCGCGTCCCGCCGCGCCCGGCGTGAGGCCCCCGCCGAACCTCATCGCGTACGGCCTCTGCGTGCGGCTTGTCGAGATCGAGCGGCGGGGCGGAACGTTCCGACGCGGGGGCGTCCTCTGCTGCATCGGCCGGGCGTACGGCGGGAGAGGCGTCCAGCGTCGGCGCCTGGGCGAGGATGTCGGCCTCCAGCCTGCGCAGCGCCGGGCCCGGATCGACGCCGAGTTCCTCGGTGAGGACCGCGCGGGCGCGGCGGAGGGCGGCGAGCGCGTCGCCCTGGCGGCCCGCGCGGTAGAGGGCCAGCGCCAGGAGGCGCCACGCCTCCTCGCGCAGCGGGTTCGCGGCGGCGTGGGCCTCAAGGTCGGGAACGGCCTCGGCCGCGGCGGGCAGGGCGAGCATCGCGGCGGCGCGGCGTTCGACCGCGATGCGGCGGCGTTCGTCGAGGCGGGCGGCCTCGGCGGCGGCCCAGGGCAGCGCGGCGAACTCGGCGTACGCGGGGCCGCGCCACTCGGCGAGGGCGTCCTCGGCGCACCGCCGCGCCCCGGCGGCGTCGCCCGCGCCGAGCCGTTCGCCCGCCCGGTCGATCAGGGCGTCGAACCGCCAGGCGTCCACGCCGTCCTCCGGCAGCCGCAGCGCGTAGCCGGGCGGCGCGGTCACGAGGACGCGGGCGGGCGTACGGGGCGGACGGCCGGGTTCGAGGGCGCGCCGCAGGTGCGAGACGAACGACTGCAACCCGGCGGCGGCGCGCGGCGGCGGCGCGGGCGCGTCGGCCCACAGCTCGGCGACGAGCCGTTCGGACGGGACCATGGCGCCGTGCGCGGCGACGAGGCGGGCGAGCACCGAACGCTGCCGGGGGCCGCCGAGGTCGGCCGGCTCCCCGTCCACCGACGCGGCGAAGGCACCGAGCACGCGTACAGTCGTCATGGTGCGGCCAGCCTAAACCGGGACATGCCGGTACGGAGCGGCGAGCCGGGGTGACGGCCGCCTCACCGCCCCCGGCCCCGCGGACGGCCCCCGCGCCCAGCCTGCCCGCGCCCTGCGCCGCCGCTCTCTACACGCCCGCCGCCTGGGTCCTCGCCTCCGGCTCCGCCGCGGCCTCCTCGGAGCCGTGCACGTCGATCTCCGGCAGGATCCGGCCGAGCCATCCCGGCAGCCACCAGTTGGCCTTGCCGAGCAGCGCCATCGCGGCCGGGACGAGCACCAGCCGCACGAGCGTCGCGTCGAGCGCGACCGCGACCGCGAGCCCGACGCCCATCTGCTTGACCACCAGCCCCGGGTCGAGGGCGAAGCCGAGGAACACCATCACCATGATCAGCGCTGCGCTGGTGATGACCCGGCCCGTCGCGGCGAGACCGGTCGTCACCGACGCGCGCGCGTCCCCGCCGCGCAGCCACTCCTCCCGTACGCGCGACAGCAGGAACACCTCGTAGTCCATCGACACCCCGAACAGCACCGCGAACAGCAGCAGCAGGATGAGGCTGGACACCGGCACGCTGTGCGGCAGCCCGAGCAGTTCCGCGCCCCAGCCCCACTGGAACACGGCGGTGAGCGCGCCGTACGCCGCGCCGATCGACAGCAGGTTCATCGCGGCGGCCTTCAGCGGCGCCACCACCGACCGGAAGACGATCATCAGCATCAGGAACGAGGTGGCGACGACCACGCCGATCACCGGCCAGAGCCGTTCGGACAGCACCCGGGTGAGGTCGACGTACGAGGCGGTCGCGCCGGTGATCTCGGCGCCGGGCGGCAGCACGTCCGCGCGGACCCGGTCGGTGAGGCCGGTGACGCGCCGGTCCTGCGGGCCGTACTCGGGCGTGACCACCACGACGGCCGCGCTCCTGTCCGACGCGATCCGCGGCGGGGCGACGGAGGCGACGCCCGGCGTGGCCGCGAGCCGTTCGCCGAGGCCCTTCAGCCCGTCCGGGCCGCCGGTCTTCGCGAGGTCCACCGCGACCAGCAGCGGGCCGTTCGCGCCGGGACCGTACGCGTCGGCGACGAGGTCGTACGCCCGCCGGGCGGTGTTGGATGTCGGCTCGCTGCTGGCGTCGCTCGGCCAGGTCCGCATGCCGAGCGCGGGTGCGGCGAGGGCGAGCATGAGGACGAGCGCGCCGAGCAGCCACGGCACCGGGTGGCGTCCGACGTGCTCGGCCCAGCGCCGCACGCGCGGCGACTCGGTGCGCACCGCCGCGGCGCTCGCCCGGTCGCGGCGGCGCAGCACCCGCCGTCCGGCGAGGCCGAGGACGGCGGGCAGCAGCGTGACGGCGCTCGCGACGGTCGCGGCGACGACGAGGGCGGTCGCGAAGCCCATCGTCATGAACACCGGGATGCGCGACAGCACCAGCCCGCACAGCGCCAGCAGCACCGTGAACCCGGCGAACACCACCGACTGCCCGGCGGTCGCGATCGCGCGGCCCACCGAGTCCGCGACGTCCCGCCCTCCGCGAGGCCCTCGCGGTGCCGGGTGAGGATGAACAGCGCGTAGTCGATCCCGACGCCGAGCCCGACCATCACCGCCAGCGTCGGCGCGGTCGAGGCCACGTCGGTGAACGCGGCGAGCAGGGTGATCCCGGAGACGCCGGCGCCGAGGCCGGCCAGCGCGACCGCGAGCGGCAGCCCGGCCGCGACGACCGACCCGAACGCCAGCAGCAGGATCACCAGCGCCGCGACGACGCCGACGACCTCGGCGACGCCGCCGGGCGCGGTCACGTTCTCGGGGACCTGGCCGCCGAACTCCACCGCGTACCCGGCCTCCCTCAGGTCCCGGGTCGCGGTCCGGAGCCGGTCGAGGGTCTCCTTCGACGCCAGCCCGGTGACCGGCACGTCGTAGCGCACGGTCACCAGCGCCGTCGCCCCGTCCCGGCTCGGCTGCGCCGGGTCCACGCCGCTGACGTGCGGCAGGGCCCGCAGCCTGCCGTCCGCCGCGGCCAGCCGGCCCTGGTCGACCCGGCCGGACCTCGCGTGCACGACGACCCGCGCGTCCGCCCCGGACAGCTCGGGGAACCGGTTCCGCAGCAGGTCGGTGGCCCGCTGCGAGCCCGTTCCGGACAGCGTGTAGTCGTCGTGCATCGTGCCCCCGGCCGCCCCCGCGATCCCGGCGGCGGCGCCCACGGCCAGCAGCCACACGACGATGAACCGCCAGGGCCGCAGCGCTGCGGCCCTTCCCAGGCGGTAGAGCAGACGGGACATGGCCTTCTCCAGGGGACGCGTACGGGCAGGCGACGCCCCGAGGGTGTCCCGGCCCTCTTGCCGGCCACTTGCCGACGACTTGCAGGCCCTCGCAAGCCCCGCCGGGCCGTCCGCGCGCTCGGGCGCTCTACGCTTGGGGGCGTGAGTGAGCTGAACGCCGAGGACGAGAAGATCATCACGCTGGCCCGGTCCGCGCGGGCGCGCTCGGGAGCGCCCGAGGGCGCCGCCGTGCGGGACGAGACGGGCCGCACCTACTCGGCCACCAGCGTCGACCTGCCGTCGCTGAAGCTGTCCGCGCTCCAGGTCGCGGTCGCCATGGCCGTGTCGAGCGGCGCCGAGGACCTGGAGGCCGCCGCGCTGGTCACCGCCGCCGACGGCGCCCGGGCGTCCGACGTGAGCGCCGTACGTGACCTGGGCGGCAAGGCCCCGGTCTTCGTCGCCGCCCCCGACGGCACCCTCCGCACCACCACCTGACCGCCCCACCGCGCCCGCCGTCCCACCGCACCGCGCCCCGGCCCAGTCCAACGACGGGCAGCCATCCGCACAGGCCACGACCGTCTCGGTAACGAGACCGTTCGCGCCAGCCGCCATGACCACGGCGCGGGCGGGGCCGTCCACCAGCGGGCAGCCGTCCGCACAGGCCACGACAACCTCACCGACGAGGTCGTTCGCGCCGCGCCCGCGCTCGGGCTCGGGCTCGTTCGCGCGCGCCGGACGCGCCGCCGCGCGAGATCAGCGCCGCCGGTGCGGTGCGGAGGCGCGCGGTCAATTCCGCCGATGCGATGGGTCGGCGGCGGGGTGCCCTGGGGGAACGGTCCGATCAGCCGTTCCCGTCGTGGCCGATCGGCCGTTCCCGTCGTGGGCGATCGGCCGTTGCCGTCGGGGGCGGTCAGCCGTTTCCGTCGTCGGCCGTGACGCGGCGCTCGGGGAGGCGGCGGACGAGGACCGTGCCGATGCGGTTGCGGCGTCCGGCGATGCTCTCGGCCTTGAGCGACAGCGGGCGCTCGGGCGGTCCGACCTCGGCGGTGGAGCCCTCGATCGGGACGCGGCCGAGCGCGTGGGCGAGGAGCCCGCCGACGGTCTCGACCTCCTCCACGTCGATCTCCACGTCGAACAGGTCGGCGAGGTCCTCGACCGGGAGCCGGGCGGTCACCCGGGCGGCGCCGTCCGGCAGCCGGCTCACGGGCGGCGTCTCCACGTCGTACTCGTCGGTGATCTCCCCGACGATCTCCTCCAGGATGTCCTCGATCGTGACGAGCCCGGCGGTGCCGCCGTACTCGTCGATCACGATCGCGAGGTGGATCCGGCGGGCCTGCATCTCGCGCAGCAGCTCGTCGATCGGCTTGCTGTCGGGCACGTACGTCGCCGGCCGCATCACCGACTCGACCTTCTCGACCGACTCGCCCTCGCGGTGCTCGTGGCTGCGGCGCACGATGTCCTTGAGGTAGGCGATGCCGACCACGTCGTCCTCGTTCTCGCCGACGACCGGGATGCGGGAGAAGCCGCTGCGCAGCGCCAGGGACATCGCCTGCCGCAGCGTCTTGCCGCGCTCGATGAACACGATGTCGGTGCGCGGGACCATCACCTCGCGCACGAGCGTGTCGCCCAGCTCGAACACCGAGTGGATCATCTCGCGCTCGTCCGGCTCGATCAGGCTGCGCTGCTCGGCGAGGTCGACCAGGTCGCGCAGCTCCGCCTCCGAGGCGAACGGGCCCTCCCGGAACCCCCGGCCGGGCGTCAGGGCGTTGCCGAGCAGGATCAGCAGCCGCGGCAGCGGCCCGAACACCCGGGTCACCGGGTGGATCACGGCCGCTCCGGCGAGCGCGACGCGGTCGGCGTGCTGGATGCCGAGCGTGCGGGGCCCGACGCCGATCGCCACGTAGCTGACCACGATCATCAGCGCCGCCGCCGTGACGTACGCGCGCCACGTCTCGTCCAGCCAGGAGATGCACAGGTCGGCGACGATCACGGTGGCGACCAGCTCGCAGCCGATCCGCAGCAGCAGCACCATGTTGAGGTAGCGGGCCGGGTCGGCGACGACCTCGGCGAGCCGCGCCGCGCCCCGGCGCCCCTCGCGCACCAGCTCCTCGACGCGGACCCGCGACACCCGGGCGAGCGCCGCCTCCGTGCTGCCGAGCAGCCCGGCCATGAAGACCAGGGCCACGGCCAGCGCGGCGAGCCAGCCCTGCGCGGTGTTCATCGGGGCGCGGCGGGGGTCGGGCCCGTCCGCCGCGGGCGGGGCCTCGGCCGGGTCGTTCGTTCCACCGGGATCATGGGTGGGCGCGCTTCTCCTGCCAGGACGTGAGCAGCTCGGCCTGGAGCCCGAACATCTCCTTGTGCTCCTCGGGCTCGGCGTGGTCGTAGCCCAGCAGGTGCAGGATGCCGTGCGTGAGGAGCAGGTCGAGCTCGTCGGCCGCGGAGTGGCCGGCCGTCCTCGCCTGCCGCTCGGCGACCGCCGGGCACAGCACGACGTCGCCGAGCAGGCCGGGGTCGGACTCCCCGTCCTCGTCGGCGCCGCCGGACATGTGGCCGGGCCGCAGCTCGTCCATCGGGAACGACAGCACGTCGGTCGGGCCGGGCTCGTCCATCCACTTCTCGTGCAGCTCGGTCATCGCCGCCTCGTCGACGAGCAGGACCGACAGCTCGGCCAGCGGGTGCACGCGCATGGCGTCCAGGACGTGCCGGGCGAGGTCGCCGAGCTCGTTCT
The DNA here is from genome assembly GCF_009793335.1 of Actinomadura sp. J1-007. Lineage (GTDB taxonomy): Bacteria > Actinomycetota > Actinomycetes > Streptosporangiales > Streptosporangiaceae > Spirillospora > Spirillospora yumaensis. Next base: position 636,974 of record NZ_WING01000001.1, read on the forward strand.
CCGCCGCGGCGACGCCCGACTCGTTGACCACCTCGATGCTCATGGAACCGTCCCCTACCGGCCGCGCTTGCGGGAGCCGCCGCGCGCCGCCGCGCCCTGCTTGATGCCCGCGACCCGCGACTCGTCGAACCGGTTGTAGGCGTCGACGATGTCGGTCACCAGCTTGTGCCGGACGACGTCGTGGCTGTTCAGGCGGCAGAAGTGGATGTCGTCGACGCCCTCCAGGATGTCCTGGACGACGCGCAGCCCGCTCTGCGTGCCGTTAGGCAGGTCGACCTGGGTCACGTCGCCGGTCACCACGACCTTGGAGCCGAACCCGAGCCGGGTGAGGAACATCTTCATCTGCTCGGGCGAGGTGTTCTGCGCCTCGTCGAGGATGATGAACGAGTCGTTGAGCGTGCGCCCGCGCATGTAGGCGAGCGGCGCCACCTCGATCGTGCCGGCCGCCATCAGCCGCGGGATCGAGTCGGGGTCGACCATGTCGTGCAGCGCGTCGTACAGCGGCCGCAGGTAGGGGTCGATCTTCTCGTACAGAGTGCCGGGCAGGAACCCGAGCCGCTCCCCCGCCTCGACCGCCGGGCGGGTCAGGATGATCCGGTTGACCTTCTTGTCCTGGAGGGCGCGGACGGCCTTGGCCATCGCCAGGTAGGTCTTGCCGGTGCCGGCGGGGCCGATCCCGAACACGATCGTGTGCCGGTCGATCGCGTCGACGTAGCGCTTCTGGTTGAGCGTCTTCGGCCGGATCGTGCGGCCCCGGCTGGACAGCACGTCGAGGGTGAGCACCTCGGCCGGGCGCTCGCCGCCCTCGCCGCGCAGCATCGCCACGCTCCGCTCGACCGCGTCGGGGGTGAGCTGGGTGCCGCCCCTCAGCAGGGCGACCAGCTCCTCGAACAGCCGGGTGATCAGGTCGGACTCGGCCTGCGGGCCGGTCACGGTGATCTCGTTGCCGCGGACGTGGATGTCGCTGCGGAACGTCTTCTCGATGACGTGGAGCAACTCATCCCGGGAGCCCAGCAGGCTCACCATCGAATGGTCGTCCGGCACCACGATCTTGACCTGGGCTCGCGCGCCGTCGGTCCGGTCGTCGCGCCCCGCGTGAGTTGATTCGACCATCAGCCGGGCCTTGCGGCCTCTCCGACCTGCCTTCTGTGTCGCTCCGGGTGTTGGGCCTGTGCCACATCCATGGTACTGGGCCCCCGCGACATCACGCCGCCGGATTTCTCCCGGCCCTCGCACGGGCGGACGCGCGCCCGCCGCGGCCCGCGCCGCCCGGCGGGGTCCGGCGGGACGGCGCCCGCCGGGCCCGCGGGTCAGCCGGGCGGCCAGTTGAGGCCACGGCCGCCGAGCACGTGCGCGTGGACGTGGAACACCGTCTGGCCCGCCTGGGGGCCGGTGTTGAACACGATCCGGTAACCCGGCTCGGCGACGCCCTCGTCCAGCGCGACCTGGTGCGCCTCGGAGACGACCTCTCCGAGCAGGGACGGGTCGGCGACGGCGAGCTCCGCGGCCGTCGGGTGGTGATCCCTGGGGATGACCAGCACGTGCGTGGGGGCCTGCGGGTTGATGTCGCGGAACGCGAGGGTCCGGCCGGTCTCCCGGACGATCTTCGCCGGGACGTCCCCGGACACGATCTTGCAGAACAGGCAGTCCGTCATCAGTCTCCTCCCAGCGGCCGTGACCGCCTGGGAATCCTATCGAGACGGCCACGGCCGTAGCCCGGCGCGGCTCCGTCCCAGTAAGGTCCCGACTGATCAACTTCTGGCGGATCCGACCCATTCGGGCGGGTCACTGGTTAAGGTTGTCAACTCAGGCGTTCCCCCCGGCTCGTACAGGAAGCGCGCCTCGCCTCGGCCGTCGGGATCGCCATCCACGCCGTACCGAAGGCCGCCGTCCGAATGGGCGGCCGGGGGACGGCAAAGGCGGCGGATAGGTGACCGAGGCAAGACAGAAGATGCCCTTTCGTAAACCGGACGACGAGGGTGCGCGTCCCACTGACGTGACCGAGACCCTCGTGGCCAGGGGCACGGCGGGGGCGGTGGCCGTCGCCTGGGACGCCGATCAGGCGGTGACCGCGCTCTACAGCGCCAACTACCGCTCGCTGGTACGCCTAGCGGCGATGCTCGTCCGCGACGCGGGGACGGCCGAAGAGGTCGTCCAGGACGCGTTCGTGGCGATGCACGGCGGCTGGCGGCGCCTGCGCGACCCCGACAAGGCCCTTTCCTACCTGCGCCAATCGGTGGTCAACCGGTCGCGGTCGGTGCTGCGGCACCGCGCCGTGGTCGAGAAGTACGCGCCGAAGGGCCTGCCCGACGCGCCGAGCGCCGAGGCGGGCGCCATCGGCGAGCTCGAACGCTCGGCGGTGATCGACGCGCTCGCCAAGCTTCCCGGCCGCCAGCGCGAGGCGCTGGTGCTGCGCTACTACGCCGATCTGTCCGAAGCCGAGATCGCCAACGCGATGGGCATCTCGCGCGGCGCCGTGAAGAGCCACACGGCGCGCGGCATGTCCGCGCTACGCAACGTCCTGGAGCAGTTCTCATGACCACCGACCCCCACGACGAGCACGGCGAGATCCTCCGCCGTGCCCTGCACGCGGAGGCGGAGACGGTCACCCCCGCCGGGGACGGCCTGGAACGCATCAGGGCCCGGGTCCAGGAGCGCGGGAGGCGCCGGTTCGGCTGGTTTCCGCACGAGTGGTTCACCGCCAACTGGGCCCGTCCCGTCCTCGCGGTCGGCGCCGCGATAGCGATCGCGGGCATCGGCGTCTCCGCCCCGCAGACCATTGGCCTCATCGAGCAGACCGTCGGCAGCAACGGAACGTCCGGCTCGGGCCACGACGGCTCCACCGACGGCGACCACGCCGGCGCCGAGGGCGCCCCGGGCGACCCGCGGCACCCCGGTTCGGCGGGGCCGAGCGGCTCCGGCTCGCCGAGCGCGGCCCAGCCTCCGGCGTCCGCCTCCACGCCCGGCGGCTCGATGTGCCCGATCCCACCGTCCGGCTCCAAGGGCACCGGCTCCCAGGGGAAGAAGAAGACCGAATCGCCCGCCGAGCACGAGGGCCCGACCCTGTCCGCGACGCCCTGCCCCGGCCAGACGTCCCCGGCGACCCCGCCGACCACGACGCCGCCGACGTCGCCCAAGCCCACCGACCCGGGCAAGCCGTCCGACCCGCCGTCGACTCCCACGAGCTCCGAACCCGCCGCTCCCAGCGACCAGGGCGGCGCCGCCGCCAACAGCACGACCCCCTGACCTGACCCGCCTCACCCGCTCCCACCCCGTTCCACCGGCACCCAAACCCGCACCCTTACGCACGCCCGCGACACGTCCCTGCGCGACTCTGCGTCCCTGCGCGCCCCGCGTCCCTGCGCGCCGCGTCTCTCCCCGCGTCCGTCCCTGTGCGCGCCGGCGTCTCCGCGCGCCCCGCGCCCCTGTCCGCGCATCTGCACGCGCCCGCGCCTCCGCGCGTCCCTGTGCACGCCCGCGCCCTGCGTGCCACGCATCCCTGCACGCCCCGCGTCCCTGTCCGCGCCCGTCCCTGTGCGCGCCGTCCCCACACGCGCCCGCGCCCCTGCGCGTCCGCGTCTCTACGCGCCCTGCGTCCCTGTGCGCGCCCGCGCATCCGCGCGTCCCTGTCCGCGCATCTGCACGCGCCCGCGCCTCTGCGCGCCCCGAGTCCCTGGGCACGCCCGCTTCTCTGCCCGCATCCCTGTGCAGGCCCGCGCCCTGCGCGCCCCGCGTTTCTGTCGGCGTCCCCGCGCGCGTCCACGCATCCGCGCTCGGCCGTCTTCTGCGCGCGCCCGCGCCTCTGCGCTCGTCCGTCTCCCCCGCGCGCCGGCGTCTCTGGGCGCGTCTGCGCCGCGTTCCGCTGTTGGTGGGCTGACCGCTCGCGCGGTGCATGGGCCGGACCGTGCGCCTTCTGGCCCGGCCGCCGCGCACGGTGACAGGGCGCGGGTCCGGCCGGGGTCACCAGCGGGTGGTGGCGGCCTGGAGTATGGAGAGTGCGGCCACGCCCGCGGTGGACGTGCGGAGGACCGTGGGCCCCAGGCGTACGGGGCGGGCGCCCGCTGCGGTGAAGCGGTCGAGTTCGTCCTCGGTGATGCCGCCTTCAGGGCCGACGACGAGGACGACGTCGCCCGTCTCGGGCGGCCGTACGCCGCTGAGGGGCTCGTCGGCCTCCTCGTGCAGCACCAGGGCCGCCGAGGCGGCGGCGAGGCGTTCGGCGACGGCTTCGGTGGACGCCAGGTCCACTACTTCCGGGAGGCGGCTGCGGCGGGCCTGCTTGGCCGCCTCGCGGGACGCGTTGCGCCACCGGGCGAGGGCCTTCTCGCGGCGTTCGGGACGCCACTGGGTGACGCAGCGGGCCGCCGACCACGGGACGATCGCGTCCACGCCGACCTCCGTCATGGTCTCGACCGCCAGTTCGCCGCGTTCGCCCTTCGGAAGGGCCTGAACGACCACCAGACGCGGCTCGGGAGGCGGCTCCGTCCTCCGGGTCAGGACGTCGAGCGTCAGGGACGCACGGTCCGCCTCGGCGACCACGCACTCGGCGAGGAGCCCGGCGCCGTCGGTCAGGTCGACGCGCTCGCCGGGTCGGAGCCGCCGGACGGTCGCCGCGTGCCGCCCTTCGGGCCCGTCCAGGACGACCCGGTCGCCGCTCAGCAGCGCCCCGTCGGCCAAGAACACCGGCGGACTCACTCTCCCCCACCCCTCTCACGGCTCCGCGAGCCCACACGTCCCGGACGGCGCGGCCCGCGCCCGTCGTACCTCGCGGCGGTGGGCGCGGTGATCGTGCGGGAGCGCGCGGACCCGGACCGGGCGGTCATCGCGGGGAGTCGCCGTGGCGGCCTTCGCGGTAGGCCGCCACCGCGACGCTTCAATGCTGGTTGAACACGTCCCGCAGGCGGGAGAACATGCCCCGCTGGCCCGGCGCGAACTTGCCCGGGGGGCGCTCCTCGCCGCGCAGCTTGGCGAGCCGCCGCAGCAGCTCCTCCTGCTCCTCGTCGAGGCGGTTGGGCGTCTCGACGTTGACGTGGATGTTGAGGTCGCCGCGGCCGCTCTCGTTGAGGTGCCGGACGCCCCGCCCGTACATGGTGATCACCTGGCCGGACTGCGTGCCCGGCTTGATGTCGACCTGCTCGGCGCCGTCGAGGGTCTCGACGGTGACGCTGGTGCCGAGCGCGGCGGCGGTCATCGGGATCTCGACCGTGCAGTGCAGGTCGTCGCCCTCCCGCTCGAAGATCGGGTGCGGCCGCTCGACGATCTCCAGGAACAGGTCGCCGGGCGGGCCGCCGCCGGGGCCGACCTCGCCCTCGCCCGCGAGCTGGATGTGGATGCCGTTCTCGACGCCGGCGGGGATCTTGACCTTGACGGTGCGGCGGGTGCGGACCCGGCCGTCGCCCGAGCACTCGGGGCAGGGGTTGCGGATCACCGAGCCGAAGCCGCCGCAGGCCGGGCACGGGCGCGCCGTCATGACCTGCCCGAGGAACGACCGCTGGACCTGCTGCACCTCGCCGCGCCCGTGGCACGTCTCGCACGTGTCCGGGTGGGTGCCGGGCGCGCAGCCCGTCCCCTCGCAGCTCGCGCAGGCCACGGCCGTGTCGATGGACAGCTCGCGGGTGGTGCCGAACGCGGTCTCCTGGAGGTCGAGCTCGACCCGCAGGGTCGCGTTGCGGCCGCGCCGCGCGCGGGACCTCGGCCCGCGCGAGGCGGCGGTGCCGAAGAAGGCGTCCATGATGTCGCTGAACGGGAACCCCGCGCCGCCGAACCCGCCGGGGCCGCCCGGCCCGCCGCCGGAGGCGAACGGGTCGGCGCCGAGGTCGTACATCTCGCGCTTCTTCGGGTCGGAGAGCACCTCGTACGCCTGGGTGATCTCCTTGAACTTCTCCTGCGTCTCCGGATCCGGGTTGACGTCCGGGTGGAGCTCGCGCGCGAGCCGCCGGTAGGCCTTCTTGACCTCGTCGGCGCTGGCGTCCCGGCGGACGCCCAGGGTCGCGTAGTAGTCGTTGGCCACTTACGACCCCGCCAGGATCTGTCCGACGTAGCGTGCCACTGCCCGTACCGCTCCCATCGTGCTGGGGTAATCCATGCGTGTCGGCCCGAGCACTCCCAGCCGGGCCAGTGTGAGGTCGCCGAACCCGTAGTCGGTGGCGACGACGGAGGTCGAACGGAGCCCCTCGTCGGGGTTCTCGGTGCCGATCCGCACCGTAACAGTAGAGGAGTCCCCGGTCTCACCGAGCAGCCTCATGAGGACCACCTGTTCCTCAAGGGCCTCCAGCACGTCGCGCAGGCTCCGGGAGAAGTCCACGCCGGCGAGGTTGGCGGCCCCGGCGAAAACGATCTTTTCCTCGTGCTTCTCGACGAGCGTCTCCAGCAGCACCGACAGCACCGCCGCGGCGACGGGCCGGTCGTCCGGGCCGACCTTGTCGGGCAGGTCGGCGACGGCGATCGGGACCTCCCCGAGGCCGCACCCGTCGAGGCACGTGTTGAGCAACGCCCGCAGGTGGCCGATCGATTCCTCGGACACCTCGCCCGGGGCCTCGATCACGCGCTGCTCGACCCGTCCGGTGTTGGTGATCAGGACGAGCAGCAGCCGCCCGGCCGCGACCGGGACGAGCTCCACGTGCCGCACCGCCGAGCGGGTGAGCGACGGGTACTGCACGACCGCGACCTGCCGGGTGAGCTGCGCGAGCAGCCGCACGGTGCGGCCGACGACGTCGTCGAGGTCGTAGGCCCCGCTCAGGAACGTCTCGATCGCGCGGCGCTCGGCGACCGACAGCGGCTTGATCGTGGACAGCCGGTCGACGAACAGGCGGTAGCCCTTGTCGGTCGGGATCCGCCCCGCGCTGGTGTGCGGCTGGGCGATGTAGCCCTGCTCCTCCAGGACGGCCATGTCGTTGCGGATCGTGGCCGACGACACGCCGAGATTGTGCCGGTCGACCAGAGCCTTGGAGCCGACCGGCTCGTTGGTGGAGACGAAGTCCTCGACTATGGCGCGGAGGACCGCGAGTTTCCGGTCGTCGAGCACGTGGTCACCTCCCTCGCCCCCGTACTGGCACTCCATACTTCCGAGTGCCAAGCATACGGCCCGGCGGGGACGGTCTGGAGGTCCAGGCGGCCGCGTACCGGGCGGCGGGCCCTCGGCGGAGGCCCCGGGGGCCGCCGGCCGCGAGCGCGCCGGGCCCGTTAGCAGCGGCGCGCCGGGCTCGTTAGAGTGCCGAACCGTGCGGAGCAAGGACTATGGCGACAACGTTCTGGCGGGCGACTGGCGACGTCCCCGCAAAGGCCAGATCCCGGAGATACCGGCCGAACCCGGTCTGGTCGCGGAGGACCCCGACAGCGGCTTCTGCGGCGCGGTGGTCGGCTGCGACAAGTTCGGGGTGACCCTGGAAGATCGGTTCGGCAAGCGCCGGGTCTTCCCGCTCACCAAGTCCGGGTTCCTGATCGACGGCAGGCCGGTGACGCTGGTCCGGCCGGAGGCGGCGGCCCCCGAGGGCGGACGGCCCGCTCCGGCGCGTTCGGCGTCGGGATCGATCGCCGTGCGGAACCTGCGCGCCCAGGTGGCCAAGGAGAGCCGCATCTACGTCGAGGGCGTGCACGACGCCGAGCTGGTCGAGAAGATCTGGGGCCACGACCTCCGCGTCGAGGGCGTCGTCGTGGAGTACCTGGAGGGCGTGGACGACCTGCCCGCGATCGTGGACGAGTTCGGGCCCGCCGAGGGGCGGCGCCTCGGCGTCCTGGTGGACCACCTCGTGGAGGGGTCCAAGGAGAGCCGGATCGCCGCGCAGGTGTCCTCGCCCCACGTGCTCATCACCGGCCACCCGTTCATCGACATCTGGGAGGCCGTCAAGCCCTCGGCCGTCGGAATCCGCTCCTGGCCACGCGTTCCGCGCGGCGTACCCTGGAAGGAAGGGGTGCTCGCCGCACTCGGCTGGGGGGACGACGTGGGCTTCGCGTGGAAACGGATTCTCGGGTCCGTACGGACCTTCACGGATCTGGAGCCCGCCCTGCTCGGTCGCGTCGAGGAACTCATCGACTTCGTGACGGCCCCCGCGCCGTAACCGCCCTGAGCGCCCTTCGCCCCGAGAAGGAGCACCGCGATGACGTACGGGCCGCCGGACGACGATCGCCCCCTGGGCCATGTAGCCCAGAACCAGGGGCAAGGGCAGAAGCAAGGGCAAGACCAGGGGAACGAGCAGCAGCCCGGCTACGGGCAGCAATCCGGGTACGGGCAGGGGCCTGACTACGGGCAGGGACCGTCCGGTTACGGCAGCGGCCAGACGCAGCCCGGCCAGGGGGGATATCCGCCGCCCGGCTACGGGCAGACCGACCCGGGCTACGGCCACCCCGGGTACGGCCAGCAGGGCTACGGACAGCCCGGCTATGGACAGCCGGGCTATGGGCCGGGCCCCGGGTACGGCCAGGGGCAACCCTCCTACGGCTACGAGATGCAGAACCAGCCGTACGCGCCCGGCGGCTACGGCGCGGTGAGCCAGGACGAGCGGACCTGGGCGCTGCTGACGCACCTCGGCCAGCTTCTGCTGTGGTTCGTGTCGCTGGGCTTCCTCGCCCCGCTGCTCGTCTTCCTCATCAAGAAGGACGAGTCGCCGTTCCTGCGGCACCACGGCGCGCAGGGCCTCAACTTCACGATCACCCAGGTCGTCTACACGATCGTGAACATCATGCTGATGTTCGTCCTGATCGGGTTCCTCACGTGGATCGCGCTTGGGATCGCGCAGATCGTGTTCCTGATCCTGGCGGCCGTGGCGGGCAACCGGGGCGAGTGGTACCGCTTCCCCTCGTTCATGGCCTGGCCCATGATCCGCTGAGCCGCCCGCCCGCCCGCCGGCGCCCGCCCGGCCTCCCGTCAGCTCAGGCCGGCGCAGACCGGTTCAGGTCAGGTCGCGGACGACGGCGTCGGCGAGGAGCCGTCCGCGCAGGGTGAGGACCGCGCGGCCGTCCTTCTCGTACGGGCCGGGCTCGATCAGGCCCTCGCCGACCAGCCGCCGCACCTGCGTGCCGTCCAGGAGGTCGGCCGGGCAGCCGTCGGCGAGGCGGAGTTCGAGCATGACGCGTTCGACGTGCCGGTCGGACGGGTCCAGCACCTCGCGCGCGTACGCGGGGGTGGCGCCCTCGGCCAGCCTGGACGCGTACGCGGCGGGGTGCTTGACGTTCCACCAGCGCGTGCCGCCCACGTGGCTGTGCGCGCCGGGGCCGACGCCCCACCAGTCGGCCCCGGTCCAGTACAGGAGGTTGTGGCGGCAGGCGGCGTCCGGGCCGGTCGCCCAGTTGGAGATCTCGTACCAGGACAGGCCGTGCGCGCTCAGCAGCTCCTCCGCCATGAGGTAGCGGTCGGCCATGGCGTCGTCGTCGGGCGCGCTCAGCTCGCCCCGCCGCACCTGCGCGGCGAGCCGCGTGCCGTCCTCAACGATCAGCGCGTAGGCGGAGACGTGGTCGGGGCCCGTCGCGAGGGCGGCCTCCAGGGACGCCCGCCAGTCGTCGTCGGTCTCACCGGGCGCGCCATAGATCAGGTCGAGGTTCACGTGCTCGAACCCCGCCCTGCGCGTCCACTCGACCACCTGCGGGACGCGTCCGGGCGTGTGGGTGCGGTCCAGGACGGCGAGGACGTGCTCGCGGGCGCTCTGCATCCCGTACGAAACGCGGGTGAAGCCGTTCTCCCGCAGGGCCCCCAGGTACGCCTCGTCCACGGACTCGGGATTGGCCTCTGTCGTGACCTCGGCCCCCGGCGCGAGCCCGAATTCGGCGTCGATCGCCGCGAGGATCCGTCCGAGGTCGCCCGGCGGCAGGAGGGTGGGGGTGCCGCCGCCGACGAACACCGTCTCGACCGGCAGGGCGGCGTCGCCCAGAACGCGCCGCGCCAGGCGCACCTCGGCGATCGCGGTGTCGGCGTACGAGTCGCGGCTCGCGCCGGGGCCGAGCTCGGTCGCGGTGTAGGTGTTGAAGTCGCAGTAGCCGCAGCGGGTCACACAGAACGGGACGTGCACGTAGAACGCGAACGGCCGCGTCCCGATCCCCTCCAGCGCGCCGGACGGCAGCGCGCCGTCGGCGGGTACGGGGTCTCCGTCGGGCAAGGTCGAGGGCACCCCTCAAGTCTGCCGCCCCCCGCCGAGTGCTCCGCCCAGGGAGCATCGCGTCGTGCGGGACCATACGGGGCGGAGGGGGTCAGCGGTCGGCGGTCAGCGGTCGGCGGTGGGCTTGGCCTCGCGGAGCTTGTCGCGGAGCCAGTCGGGGGTGTGCTCGTCGCTGCGCGGGAAGCGGTCGAGGTCGATCGCGTACGCGGACGGCGTCAGCGGCGGGGTGAACTCCGGCTCCCCGTCGTAGTCGAACTCGGCGCTGAACCGGCCGGACCGCTCGACCTCCAGCCGGGCGGTGAACCACGCGCCCTTGCCCCGCCGGTACATCACCCGGCGCAGCTCGTCCATCTTGCCGATGGCCTGGCCCGGCGGCACGGCCTGCCGCGTCGCGCCCTCGGCGTCCACGACCTCGAACGAGGCGCTGTCGATGCCGATCGTCGCCCGGAACTCGAACCCGAGCCGTTCCCAGCCCGCAGGCGCGGCGGAGCGCAGCGCGCGGACCGCGCCGTTCACCGTTTCCCGCTCCTCGGGAGAACGCAGAACCTGCTCGGAGTGGGTCACGCTCGAACCTCCGGAACCGTCGCGGCCACTGCCCTCCGACCGTACCGACATATCGGCCCAGGCCAAGCAGCGGCGCCCGTGTCGCGCCGAACGGCCGGCACGCTACGAGGGACGATACGTGACGATCTTGCCTGATCGCCGCACGGGCGCGCGGAACCGCCCGGCGGCGCGCCCCGGGCGGATAGGGTCGTGCGAATGCGCGACACGGGGGCGGAGGCCGGGACGGCGGCGACGTACGGGCGGATCCCGGCGCGGGTCCTGCTGCTCGGCGAGGCGGACGGCTGGCGCTGCGTGGTCGTCGACAAGACCGACGCCGAGGAGTGCCTGGCGCTGTCCGCGGCGGGCGCCCTCTGGCCGGCGGAGGACGCTCCGGAGCCGTCGTGGTGGCCGCGCAGGGTCGCCGAGGACGCCGAGGCCCTGCGGAGCGCGGTCGAACGGGCGCTCACCGACCGCACGTTCGCCGAGCTGGGCGTCGAGGCCGGGATCTCGTGGTTCGCGGTCGAGGAGCCCGTCGCGTGGGAGGGCCTGGTCACGCTGCGGGACGCCGACGCGGCCCGGTTCCCCGGCGGTGTCCCGCCGTTCGTGATCACGCTGGAGCCGGGGCGCGGGGCGGTCCTGCCGGAGGCGCACCTGCTGTTCACGACCGCCGCCGACGACGCGTGGGCGACGCTCGCGGCCGTCGCCGACCGCTGCGGCACCCCGGCCCCCAAGGAGTCGTTCCTGTGCGGCTGGGCGGACCACAGGGGCGTACGGGTGGGGCGGGGCTGGCTCGCCCTCTCCACCGAACGCGGCGACGACGGCGTGGAGCGGCTCGGCGAGATCTTCGGCTCCCGCGAGCCCGGCTGGAGCGGGAACCCCGAGCTGCGGTTCCGGCTCGACGGCATCGACCTCCTCGACGAACCCGCCGACGACGTCGTCGCCCTCTTCCGCGACCTCGGCCATGAGGTCGTCCGCAAGGGCGTACGGCACGGCTGCCCGCGATGGGCCTGACCCTCTACGAGCCCGAACGCGGGCTCAGATCCGCGCTGCCCCCGGAGGCGGCGTCCGACGGGGAAGCGGACGAGACGTCCGCCGAGCCGAAGCGCTTCAGCGGGGTCTCCCTCCAACTGCCCCACGCGCTGGCGTCCCTCTGGAACCGTCCCTGACGCCGTCCGCGCCAGGGGGTCACCCGGGGCTCAACCGTCCCGACACCCACGAGGGATCCGTTCTTCACCCGAACGCAATCGCGCTCCCTTAGGTTCGCGGCTCATGAGAAGCCGCGCGCGTTACGCCGCCTTCGGCCTCACCGGCGCTCTCGCCGGTGTCCCCCTCGCCACCGCCCCCGCCCTGGCCGACCCCGCTGAAATCCCCGCACAGACCGCCTCCGCCTCGCACGCGCGCGCGGGGCACGGCCACGTCGTCGTGGAACGGGGCGGACGGGCGCGCTCCGTACGGTTCACCGCCGCGAGGGACGGGGAGGCGGTGATCGGGTTCGACGCGTCCGCCCCCGGCGTGTCCTGGGCGCGCGCGGGCGCCGAGTCCGCCGTCGTGTCGCTGGCCGTGGACGGACGGCACGTCACCGACCTCGTCGTCACCTCGTCCGAGCCGACGCCACGCAGCCTCGGGCTCGGCCGCGTACGGCGCGGCGGCCACACCGTCACGCTGCGGTTCGCGCGGGGCAGCGCGGCGGCGGCGCGGCGCGTCGTCCTCGCCCGCACCAGGGTGCGGACGCCGAAGGCCGACCAGATCGCCCTGCGCCACGCCCCGGTCGTCGTCGGGCGAACGGGCGGGCCGCTCGGCGACCCGTACCAGAACGCCACCACCGACACCCCGCTGATCGCGTGGCACGAGTCGCGGCCGGCCGCCGCACCCGGCCACCGCGTCCTGGAGTACTCGGTGGTGTGGAGCAACGAGGACGGCGGCACCGACAGTCCCGCCCTGATGGCCCGCTGGGGCCGTACGACCGACATCGAGTGGGTGTACCGGGTCGAGGTGGACGCGGCCGGACGGCGCGTCGAGGGCACCGGCGTGTACCAGGCGCCGCAGCACATGACGCTGAAGTTCACCGGCCGCTACGAGGGCGACCACCCCGTCCTTCAGACCTGCACGCAGAACAACAACATGTGCGACGTCATCACGCCCCGTTCGCCCCTGCGCTTCCTGCCCGACGCCTCCCGGACCCGTCCCGCGGACCGCGCGCGCGAGGTGGTGATGGACCGCGAGCCTTGGACGTACCGGGTCATGGCGCAGGAGATGCTGCGCGAAGGCAAGGTGGAGAAGCCGTCCGACCCGCGCACGCGCGCGGTGGGCGACCAGCGCGCGTACCTGTTCGTGGAGTTCGCCAAGCGGACGGGCGCGGCGACCGGCATGGGATCCGCGCCCGGGGTGACGCTGGGCGTACGGCTCAAGAGCGACCCGTCCCGGCTGTTCCGTTCCGACCACGGCGAGGCCGCCGTGTCGATCGACCGCGACGGCGCGGTCGCGACGACCGTCGAGTTGCCCGAGGGGACGGCCATCGGGGACGTCGCGAGCGTCGAGGCGATCCGGCAGCCGGTCGGGCTCGGCGACAACGGCGCCCCGTCCACGGTCACGGCGGTCAACCGCGGCTTCTTCCTCGACCGCGCGTACCTGCCGCACCGTTCGGCCATCACGTGGAACGGGTCGGTCACCCTCACCCCCTCCGCCCCTTCCGCCGTCCTCTGGCGCCCCTGAAACACCCGTTCCACTACATCGATGACGTTCAACGACAAAGGGGGCAGGTCCCAAGGAAAGGCGGGAACCGGCGAACTCCGCGGGCGTCCAAGTAGTCGTACACTTCGCCCACGGTTCTCACGCTGACACTGAGAGGACACCCGCCATGGCCTACGGGCCTCCCCCGTCACCCGGTCAGGGCCAGCAGCCCGGACGGCAGCAGCAGTCCCCCTGGCAGCAGCCGGCACAGCCCCAGCAGGGCCAGCCCGGATGGAACGGCCAGCAGGGGCAGCCCGGATGGCAGCAGCCGGGGCCCTCCTCCGCGTGGCAGCAGCCGTCCGGGGCGTACGCCCCGCAGGGCGGCCGCAACACCGCGCAGATGCCCGGCGGTTCCGGTCCGGTCGACCATGACGACACGACCTGGTCGCTGATGGCGTACGTCGGCCAGTTCCTGGTCGGCGCGATCGCCCCCGCGATCGTCTACTTCGGCAAGGCGAGGTCGCCGTTCGTCCGGCGGCACGCCGCGCAGGGGCTCAACATGGGCCTCGCGGCGATCGCCGTGTGGTTCGTCGGCGGCCTGCTGTCCCTCGCCGCCGAGGTGCTGATCTGGGTCCCGCTCGGATTCACGGCCGCGGTCATGTTCTTCCTGGTGTACGCGGCGCGCGCGGCCAACCGGGGCGAGTTCCGCTCCGTCCCCAAGGTCGTCGCCTGGCCACTCCTCAAATAACGTCGACCGCGCGTCGGGCGGGAACGGCGGCGGGGCGTCAGGCGGACGCAGGCGCAGACGTGGACGCAGACCCAGGCGCGGACGCGGGCAGGATCGTCATGGTGCCGGGCTCGCCGGGGGCTGGTCCAGGCGGACGACGCGGCCGGGGTAGGCGCGGCGGGCGATGTCGACGTCGCGCTCGTCCCAGCGGCCGTAGAACACCGGGCAGCCGTCCCACAGCTCGACCTTCTCGGCGCCGGTCGGCCAGCGGTGGCCGAAGGCGTCCAGGAGGATGGGGTCCTCGCTGCGCGGCAGGTCGGGTCCGGTGCCGGGCGGCACCGCGGTGCTGGTCACGGTGGTCCTCCTCAGGGGGACGGAACGGCGAGGCGGCCGGTCGAAGATCTCGTCGGGGGCGAGCCTGATGTCGAACGGCCGGTCCAGCGCGCACGCCCGGCCCCACGTCACGCGGGCCTCCTCGGCGTAGCGGCCGTCGCCGGCGAGCTCGTACACCAGCACCTCGGGGTCGTCGCCCTTGAGGTCGACCACCCAGTAGGCCGGGACCTCCGCCCGCTCGTACAGCTCGCGCTTGGCGCCGAGATCGGCCTCACGCGACGCGTCGGAGGTCACCTCGACCGCCAGCAGCGGCGCGCCCCTGATGTACCAGAGGTCGCCTCCGGCCTGCTCCTCGCGGAACACCATCAGGTCGGGCCGGAGCCACGTGCCGTTCGCGACGCGGGCGCCGAAGCCCGTCAGCGACGACTGGCCGCGCTTCGTGGCGAGCCCGATCGGGACGACCAGATCGGACACGAGGACCTGGTGCAGCAGCGTGTGGGTCACGACGCCCAGTGTCCTCGCGGGGACGCACCGTTACCACCGCTTTGCATTATCCGCTCGCGCTCCCCCCGGCGGTGCCGCGCCCGGACGGCCCGCGCGGCTACTTCCCGCGCTCGGCGGCGGCTACTTCTTGCCCTTGTCGGACGACTCGCCGCCGCCGCCGGTGGACAGCGCCGCGACGAACGCCTCCTGCGGGACGTCCACCCGGCCGATCGTCTTCATCCGCTTCTTGCCCTCCTTCTGCTTCTCCAGCAGCTTGCGCTTGCGGGAGATGTCTCCGCCGTAGCACTTGGCGAGGACGTCCTTGCGGATGGCGCGGATGTTCTCACGGGCGATGATGCGGGCGCCGATCGCGGCCTGGATCGGCACCTCGTACTGCTGCCGCGGGATGAGCTCCTTGAGCTTGGAGGTCATCATCAGGCCGTACTCGCGGGCCTTGTCCTTGTGCACGATCTGGCTGAACGCGTCGACCGACTCGCCCTGGAGCAGGATGTCGACCTTGACCAGGTCGGCCTCCTGCTCGCCGCTCGGCTCGTAGTCGAGCGAGGCGTACCCGCGGGTCCGCGACTTGAGCTGGTCGAAGAAGTCGAAGATGATCTCGGCGAGGGGCAGCGTGTAGCGGATCTCGACGCGGTCCTCGGACAGGTAGTCCATGCCGAGCAGGACGCCGCGGCGGCCCTGGCACAGCTCCATGATCGCGCCGATGTGCTCGCTCGGGGACAGCAGCGTCGCCCGGACGACCGGCTCGTACACCGCGCCGATCTTGCCCTCGGGGAACTCGCTCGGGTTGGTGACGGCGTGCTCGCTCCCGTCCTCCATGACCACCCGGTAGACGACGTTCGGGGCGGTGGAGATCAGCGAGAGGTTGAACTCGCGCTCCAGCCGTTCCCGGACGATCTCCATGTGCAGCAGGCCGAGGAACCCGCAGCGGAACCCGAACCCGAGCGCCGCCGACGTCTCCGGCTCGTAGACCAGCGCCGCGTCGTTCAGCCGCAGCTTGTCGAGCGCGTCGCGCAGCTCGGGGTACTGGTCGCCGTCCATCGGGTAGAGGCCGGAGAACACCATCGGCTTCGGGTCGCGGTAGCCGCCGAGCGCGTCCGGCGCGGGACGCGACGCGCCGGTCACCGTGTCGCCGACCCGGGCCTGCCGGACGTCCTTCACCCCGGTGATCAGGTAGCCGACCTCGCCGACGCCGAGGCCCTGCACGGGCTTCGGCTCGGGCGAGATGACGCCGACCTCCAGCGTCTCGTGCGCGGAGCCGGTCGACATCATCAGGCTCTTCTCGCGGCGCGACAGGTGCCCGTCGATGATCCGGATGTAGGTGACGACGCCGCGGTAGGTGTCGTACACCGAGTCGAAGATCAGCGCCCGCGCGGGCCCGTCCGGGTCGCCGACCGGCGCCGGCACGTCCCGGACGATCTTGTGGAGCAGCTCGGGGACGCCCTCGCCGGTCTTGCCCGACACCCTCAGCACGTCGGACGGCTCGCAGCCGATGATCCCGGCCAGCTCCTCGGCGTACTTGTCCGGCTGCGCCGCCGGGAGGTCGATCTTGTTGAGCACCGGGATCAGGTGCAGGTCGGCCTCCAGCGCCAGGTACAGGTTGGCGAGCGTCTGCGCCTCGATGCCCTGGGCGGCGTCCACGAGCAGCACCGCGCCCTCGCACGCCGCCAGCGACCGCGACACCTCGTAGGAGAAGTCGACGTGCCCGGGGGTGTCGATGAGGTTGAGCACGAACCCGCGGCCGTCCTCGCCCGTCCACGGGAGCCGGACGGCCTGGCTCTTGATCGTGATGCCGCGCTCGCGCTCGATGTCCATGCGGTCGAGGTACTGGGCGCGCATCTGGCGCTCTTCGACCACCCCCGTGAGCTGGAGCATCCGGTCGGCCAGGGTCGACTTGCCGTGGTCGATGTGCGCGATGATGCAGAAGTTGCGGATGATCGCGGGGTCGGTCTTGTTGGGCTCAGGCGCTGGCACCGGGGTCCGTTCGCAAACTCACAGGTGGACAGGGAAACGGCGGATCTTGCCGTATCCCATGTTCCCATGCCGGGCGGCATGCTCTGCGCAGCGGCCGGTTTGGGGTCGGCCCCAGGCATTGGTAGGCTATGCGACTGCGTGTGGCGTAGCGTCGTGCCCCGGGCACCGACCGCCCCGTTAAACGTTCGTTGGAGCCTGCCCCGCGACGCGGGCAGGCGAGGATCGCAACCAAGCTGAGGCACTACGACGTGGCTAACATCAAGTCCCAGATCAAGCGGAACAAGCAGAACGAGAAGGCTCGCCTGCGCAACAAGGCCGTGAAGTCCGAGCTGAAGACGGCGATCCGCAAGTTCCGCGAGGCCGCGGAGTCGGGCGACGTCGACCAGGCCGTCGACGCCCAGCGCAACGCCGCGCGCAAGCTGGACAAGGCCGTCAGCAAGGGCGTCATCCACAAGAACCAGGCCGCCAACCGCAAGTCGGCGATCGCCAAGCGCGCCGCCGCCCTTCAGACCAAGTAACCCCAAGACCGGGCGCCCTGACCGCACGCGCCCCCTTGACCCACGACGGAGCCGCAGCCCCACCCGGGCCGCGGCTCCGTCGCATCCCCACACCCCCGCTGCCCCCTCATCGCACCCCCGCCGAGCGCCCGCCGCCCTCCCCACGCCGCCGCCCCGCGTCGGCCCTCCTCTTCGCACTGCCGCCCGCGTGCCCGCCCCGCTCGCGCTGCCGGGCCCGTGTTCCCCGCCCCGCGTGCCTCTGCCCGCACTCCCGGACCACACGCCCGCCCTTCCGGGGTCACCGGTCCCGCCCCTCCCCCTTGGCGAGCCGCCGGGCCACACGCCCGCCCCTCCTGTCCCCGTCCCGCGTCCCCCTGGCGAGCCGCCGCGCCACACGTCCGCCCCACCCGCGCCGCCAGGCCACCCGTACGCCCTTCCGGCGTCGCCCGTCCCGCACGTCCCCCTTGGCGAGCTGCCGCGCTACGCGCCCGCCCCACCCGCGCCGCCTTGCCACACGTACGGCCTTTCGCGTCGCCGGTTCCCCGCTTCTGCCCTTGGCGGGTCGCCGGGCCACGCTCCCGTCTGTGTCGCGTTGCCGGCGGAGTTGGGGGGCGGCGTACGGTTCGGGGCATGGACGAGCGGCGGCTGGTGAAGATTTCGAAGTATCTCGCCAAGCATCTGCGGCATCGTCCCGAGCGGATCGGCCTCACGCTCGACGAGCACGGCTGGGCTGAGGTTTCCGACCTGCTCGCCGCCGCAGCTCGGCACGGCTTCGCGCTGACCCGGGCCGAGCTCGAACACGTTGTCGCCCATAACGACAAGCGCCGCTACGCGTTCGACGCCGAACGCCTCAGGATCCGCGCCAGTCAAGGCCATTCGATCGAAATCGACCTCGATCTGCCCGCCGCGCCGCCGCCTCCGCTGCTCTATCACGGCACCGTCGAACGCTCCCTGGAGCGGATCGAGCGGGACGGCCTGCTCCCCATGGCGCGCCACGCCGTTCACCTGTCCTCCGACCGCGAGACGGCCCGGCGCGTGGGCGCCCGCCACGGCGCCCCCGTCGTCCTCATTGTGGACGCGGGCCGCATGGCCGCCGCGGGACACACCTTCCACCTCAGCCCGAACGGCGTGTGGCTCGTGGCCGAGGTCCCTCCGCAGTACCTGACGCGACTTGGGGGTCAGGGCTTCGGCGTGTCCGCTGCGATGGCCGAGACCGTTTCCGACCATGTACGCGGGTTGCGGACCCACGGCGGCGGCGAACCCACCTGAGGACCGAACAGGTACCGGTACGGGACGATCTCGCGGATGGCGCGGTGGACGTCCAGCCGGTCGTCGATCATGTGCGTGATCCCGAGTTCGGCGCAGTGGGCGGCCTTCTCTGGGCGCCTGCGGCAGAAGCGGACGTTGCCGGGCGGAATGCCCGTACGGGCGTGGAAGTCGTGATGGGCCAGCCAGGCCAGCGTCCGGCTCCGTACGCGGTCGCCGCATTTGGAGATGATCCAGACCCGCCCGCCGAACAGCTCGACCAGGCCCGGCAGCGCCTCGTACACCCCATCGATCGCCGGGGAGGCCAGCGCGTCCTCCAGCCGTCCGTCCAGGAAGACGGTGTCGGTGCCGCCGGGTGCCAGCGGCCCCCCGTGGATGACTCGGCCGAAATCGACGCCGAGCCGGGGTTCTTTCGTGTTCATGGAGCAAGCTTGGAGCCGCGGAAGCTTCGGCAGAACTATCGTTCGCCCGTCCAGCTATAGTCCTCATCTATGGAACTGGGGCGGTTGTCGACCGACGCGCTGCACGCGTTCGCCGTCTTCGCCGACCACCTCAACTTCACGCGGGCGGCGGACGAACTCCACATCTCCCAACCGGCCCTGCACGTCAAGGTGCGCAAACTCGCCGAAACGCTGGGCCGTCCCCTCTACCGCCGCGAAGGCCGCCGCCTCGCCCTCACCTCCGAAGGCGAGGCCGTGGCGCGCTTCGCCCGCGAGCTGAACGGCCGCGTCGCCACGTTCATGGCCGAGATCCAAGGGCGTTCTCCCACGCGCGCGCCCGTGCTCGCCGCAGGAGAGGGCGCCTACCTCTACCTGCTCGGCGACGTCGTACGCGCCGTCCCCGGGCTCCGGCTGGTCAACAGCGACCGCGCCCGCACGCTCACCGCCGTCCGAACGGGCCGCGCCGACGTCGGCGTGGCCGTTCTGGACGTCCTGCCGACGGACCTCGACGTCGTTCCCCTCGCGTCGTACCCGCAGGTCCTCGTCATGCCGAAGGACCATCCACTCGCCGCGCGCCCCGCCGTCGCGCTCGCCGACCTCGCGGACGCCGCGCTCGTCGTCCCACCCGCGTGGGGGCCGCACCGTGCCATGCTGGAACGCGTGCTGCGCGCGGCGGAGGTCCCCTGGACGATCGCGGTAGAGGCAGCGGGCTGGCCCCTGATCCTGCACTTCGCCTCCCTCCGCGTGGGGCTCGCGGTCGTCAACGGCTGCGTCCGGCCGCCGCCCGGCCTCGTCCAGCGCGAGATCACCGACCTGCCGCCCGTCCCGTACCACGCCGTCCACCTGCCGGCCCGCGCCGACGACCCCCTGGTCACCGGCCTGCTCACGAAGATCCGCACCCACCTCCCCGCATAAGGACACACCCATGCGCTACGAGACCGCCGTCACCATCGACGCGTCCCCGCAGACCATCTGGACCGTCCTCGTCGACATCGAGAGCTGGCCGGACATGACCCCGTCGATCAAACGCGTCGAACGCCTCGACGACGGCCCGCTGGCCGTGGGCGCCCGCGCCCGCGTCCACCAGCCCCGCCTGCCCGCCGCCGTCTGGACGGTCACCGAACTCGAACCGCACACCTCGTTCATCTGGGAAGCCCGCACCCCCGGCGTCACCACGGTCGCCGGCCACATCATCACCGCGTCGAACCCGAACGGCCCCGCCACAGTCCGCTTCACCCTCGACCAGACCGGCCCGCTGGCCCCCTTGCTCTCCCTCTTCACCGGCCGCCTCTCCCGCGGCTACGTCGACCTCGAAGCCCGCGGCCTCAAAACCCAAACCGAGTCCCTTTAACGAACGCCCCGAGCACCTCCGACTCACCACACTCGTACCGCTGGTACCGCTGGTACCGTGCCAGGCCGCTGCCAAAGAACGGCCCGAGCGCTTCCGACCTCTCCACCAGCGCGGTGTGCCCAAGCACACTTAGCCTCGTTCAGACTCGTTCGAGCTCACACGGACTCACGAACAGCGAAGGGTCTGGAGCACATCCGGCCCCCGCCCGGCTTACGACCTGCGAAGCTTGCCCGGACGCACCTGGTCCCCGCCCGGCTTACGAAACGGGAAGCCTGCGCAAGCGCACCCGGCCGCCCGTTCACGCCCTCCGACTTTGAACGGCGGCCCAGCGCATTCGGACTCGTTCAAGCTCGCGAGGGGAGAACGGCACCCCAAACGCGCTCAGCCCGTTCCAGATCGTTCAGGCACGCGAACGGCGAAGCCTGCCCGCGCGCACCGAATCCCTTCGGACTCACGACCAGCGAACGGCACCCCCACGCATTCGGCCCCGTTCGGGCTCACGCTCACGAACAGCGAAACGCACTCAACGCGCTAAGTCCGGTCCAGGATCGTTGTGCGGGCCCATTCGGACTCATCCGGGCTCGGAAACGAAGACCGCCGCACTCCACTCCCCGGTGATGCACGATCGCCACCACGCAAGGTGCCTGGGGAACTGGGGAACGGGAGAACCGGGCGGTCAGCGGGCGGCGCGAGCGGCGACGATGTCGGCGACGGTTTTCTCCAGCGCGTACGCGGGGTCGGCGGCACCGCCTTTGACCTGGGCGTCCGCGTGGGCGACCGCCGTCAGCGCGCGTGCCACTCCTTCGCCGGACCAGCCGCGCAACTGGCGCTGGACGCGTTCGATCTTCCACGGGGGCATGCCGAGGTCCTTGGCCAGAGCCGCACCGCGCGCGCCGCGAGGGGCGCCGCCGACCTTGGCCAGCCCGCGAACTCCCTGAGCCAGGGCGCTGACGATCAAGACCGGCGCCACACCGGTCGCGAGGGCCCACCGCAGTTGCTCCAGGGCGTCGGCCAGTTGGCCTTCGATCGCCTTGTCGGCGACGGCGAAGCCGCTGACCTCAGCGCGTCCCCGGTAGTACCGAGCGACCGCCACGTCGTCCACCTTGCCGCCCGTGTCGGCGACGAGCTGGCTGCACGCGGAGGCGAGTTCGCGCAGGTCGTTGCCCACGGCGTCGAGCAAGCCGCGCGCACCGTCCGCCGAGATCTTCCCTCCGGCCCGGCGGATCTCGGACCGGACGAAATCGATCCGCTCGCCCATCTTGGTGACCTTCGGGCAGGCGACCTTCCGGCCGCCGAGCTTGCTCAGGCCGTCCACCAGCGCCTTGCCCTTGGCGCCGCCGTGGTGCACCGCGACGAGAACGACGTCCTCGGCCGGGGTCTTGGCGTACTTGAGCACTTCGGCCGTCAGGTCCTTCCCCAGGTCCTGGGCAGAACGCAGCACGAGCACCTTGCCGCCCCCGAACAGCGACGGCGACGTCAGCTCCGCCAGCCGTCCCGGCTCCAGGCCGCCCGGCGCGAGGTCGATCACCTCGGTATCCGGGTCGTCGGCGCGGGACGACGCCACGACATCGCCGATCGCCCGTTCCACGAGCAGCTCTTCGTCTCCGACGATCAAGGTGATGGGGTCCGCTGCCACCCATGCAGCATGCCACGCCCAGCCCGTTGATCGAGCCACCCCCACCCAGTTCCCCCACCCTCCAACCCACCCAACGCCCCAACGCCCCAACGCGACCAGCCCCGGCCAGGAGATGCCGAGAAGCCGAAAGGCTCAACGGCCGCGAAACGGCTGGAGCACGGGCCCCGTGGAAATGGCATGGCGAAGTGGGTGGGAGGGGTTGGACTGGCGGTGGGAAGAGGTGGATGGCGGTGGGGGGTGGGGTAGATAGGGGTGCGCGCGGAGCGAGTTAGTGGCGCGGGGCAGGTTAGTGGCGGGGGTGGGTTAGTGGCCGGGGGGCGGGTTCGTGGCGGGTCGGGTTAGTGGCGCGAGGTGGGTTAGCGGCACGGAACGGGTTAGTGGCGCGGGGCGGGTTAGTGGCGTGGGCCAGTTAGTAACGGGGGGTGGGTTAGTGGCGGGGGACGATGGAGAGGCCGGTGGCTGTTCGCACTACGGCGATGTCTCCTTCCTGGTCGGTGCGGTGGACGTGGGCGCCCAGGTGTTGGAGGCGGTTGACCGTCACGGGTGAGGGGTGGCCGTAGTCGTTGTCGCGGCCGACGGAGATCAGGGACACCGAGGCGTGCGCGGCGGTCAGGAAGGCGGGGTCCTGGCTGCGCGAACCGTGGTGCGGCACCTTGAGGACCTGGACGGCCGGGACGCTTCCCGCGAGGGCGCGCTGCGCCTCAAGTTCGACGTCGCCGGCGAGGAGCGCGCTGAAGCCGGGGCGCCGCGCGACCAGGACGATGCTCGCGTTGTTGATCGTCGTTCCGTCGTCGGCCGGGGTCAGGCCGGGGCCGGTCGAGAGCGGACCGAGAACCGAGAGTTCCAGGTCGCCGACGTTCCACCGCTGGCCGGGCAGCGCCACGCGGCTCAGCAGGCCGGACGTGTAGCGGGCCTCCCGGCCTGAGGCGCGCGGTGTGGTCAGCACAGTGTGGACGCGGCGGCCTTCCCGTACCCCGGCGGTGCCACCGATGTGGTCGGCGTGAGGGTGGGTGAGGATCAGCATCGGTACGTCGCGCACGCCGAGCCGTCCCAGGCAGGCGTTCACCGGTCCGGGGTCGGGGCCGGTGTCCACGACGACCGCGCGTCCGGGGCCGGCGGCGAGCGCCAGCGCGTCGCCCTGGCCTACATCGCACGCCACCATGGCCCAAGCCGGAGGCGGCCAGCCGGGAGCGATCACACGCAGCCCGATGACGGCCAGCAGGATTCCGGCGGTGACGGCGACCGCCGCGAGCCGCAGGCGGCGGCTGCGCAGGATCAGTACGGCAAGGGCGCACGCGGCGAGGAGCGTCAGCGCGCCGAGTCCGCCTCCTTTCCAGGGGATCGTCGCGTACGGCAGCTTCGCGGACGCGCGGGCGACCCACACGATCCAGCCCACGGCGAACCCGGCAGGCCACATCAGGAGTTCGGCGATCGGTACGGAAATCAATGCGGTCACCGCTCCGAGCGCCCCGAGCAGGGTCGCGGGTGCGACGGCGGGCGCCGCCAAGAGGTTGGCGGCCACGGACACCACTCCCACCTCCCCCGACAGCATCACCAGTACCGGTGCCACAGCGACCTGCGCTGCGGCCGCGATGGCGAGGGCGTCCGCCAAGAGGTCCGGCATGCGGCGGCGGAGCCGTTCACGCCACGGCGGTGCGAGAACGAGCAGCCCAGCCGTGGCCAGCACCGACAGGGCGAACCCGTACGAGCGGGCCAGACCCGGATCGATCAGCACCAGGAGCAGTACGGCGGCGGCGAGTGCGGGAACGCCTTGGCGCGGCCGTCCAGTGAACAGTGCGAGCAGTCCGATCACGCCCATCACCGTTGCCCGCAGAACGCTGGGTTCGGGACGCGCGACCACGACGAAGGCGGCCACGGCGAGCGCGGCGGGGAACGGCGCGACGCGCCGGCCCAGGCCCGCGAACCGGCACAGCGCCAGCACCGCGCCGATCACGATCGCCAGGTTGGCTCCGGACACGACCAAGAGGTGAGCGAGCCCGGCGGCCCGGAAATCGTCGGACAGCTTCTGGTCGAGACGTGAGTTGTCGCCGACGACCATTCCGGGCAAGACGGCGCGTTGCGCGGCGGGCAGGCCGTCCGACGCCTGCCGCAGACGCGCCCGGACGTGTTCGGCTGCGCGCTGCACAGCGGACGGCGGTTCCAGAACGGTCGGCGGCCCGCGAACGAGCACGACGGCCGCAAGCAGCTCGGCGTTCCTCGGCACATCGAAACGCCCCTGAAGCGGACGCGCTCGCTCGGTATCAGCCTCAGCCAGCGCATGTCCGCGGCGATCAGGAGAACCGGCACCCGGACGGCGACGCGCCTTTCGACACGCAGTACCGCTTCCAGCCGTGCCTTCACGAGGATCGTCTGCCGTCCGCGTCCCGGTTTCGCCTGCGGGTCCGCGGTCAGCACGGCTTCCGCCGACGCGATGCGTTCCGTCCTGGCGAGCTCCCGCACGGGGCCCGTACCGACGGCCGTTCCACGCACGGCCACGCCGAACGCCGAGGCCGCCACGCAGCCCAGCACGACGCCGACCACGACCCGATACCGGCCGCCTCCCCCGCATCGGCCCACCCCTCCGGCATTGCGATCCCGTGCTGTAGGCAATGGACGTTGTTCAGGGTCGGGAGCGGGCATCTCGGTGGTCGAACGGCCTTCTGGGTGGGCGGCCTGCCATGCGGCTGATCGTCTCGGGCCGGGGCGGAAGAGTATTGAGGCAGAGGCCGCAGCGCTGAGTGCCGCGACGGTGTACGCGACCGCGGGTCTCGTTCCCAGCACCGCCGCCGCGCCGATCCAGACGGCCAGCGCAGGACCGACGAGCCGCAGATCGACCGCCAGCGAGCCCGGCCCTTCCAACCCTGCTGATGGTCCGGCTTCCGTTGCATGCCCGCCACCACGCGCTGGGGGCGACGGTGAACCTCCGCCCCCGCTTGGAGGGGCATGTCCGTCGCCGGTGCCGGGCGGAGGTGTGGTGCGGGTGGTGTAGCGGGTGGTCGGGAAGCTGGGGGTGGTATTGGAGGGGGTAGGGAGGGGGGTGTGGGTGGGGTTGGAGAGTTGAGGTGGGGGGTGGTCATATTCGCACCATGGGTTTGAGGTCGGCGAAGCGGCGGGCACCGATGCCGGTGACCTCCTGGAGTTGGTCGATGGAGCGGAACGGGCCGTGCTGCGTGCGGTAGTCGATGATGCGCTGGGCCAGGACGGGGCCTACGCCGGGGAGTTGGTCCAACTGTTCGAGGGTGGCCGTGTTGAGGTCGACCAGAGCGCCGGGGCCGGAGCCCGGGCCGGTGCCTGCGGGGACGGAGGCGCCGGGTTGGGGCGGGGCCGTGGGGGTGGGGGTGGGAAGGCGGACGCCTACGGGGATCTGTTCTCCGTCGACGACCTTGCGGGCGAGGTTGAGGGTGCCGGTGCGGGCGCCGGGCAGGACGCCGCCGGCGGCTTTGATCGCGTCGGCTACGCGGGAGTCGGACGGCAGGGTGACCACGCCCGCGTGTTTGACCTTGCCGAGCACGTGGACGGTGACCATGGACGCGGCCGACGACGGGGACGGCGCGGACGCGGGACGGATCGGAGCGTCCACGAGGGCCGGGGCGCCTGCGGGTCCGGCGGGCTCGGGACGGGGCGGGCCATCCAGAGGTAGGCGCCTGCGGCCAGGGCCGCGAGGAGGGCCAGGAACAGCAGGACGCGGGCCCCGCCACGGCCGAGGGCGACCCGGGACGATGGCGGTGCGGGGCCGGAGCGTAAGTGGGTGGCGGGCGGTTCGTCGGACGGCGGGGACGCTCGCAGGCGTTCGGAGAGCCGCTCCATGAGCGTCTGGAGCCTCTGCGGTGCGATCTCGTTGCGCTGCCTCATGCGTACGACCGTAGGGCGGCCGTCACGGCCGGTGAAAGCCCGATCGCAGCCTGTGGATAACTCCCGGGACGGTTCAGAGCTGCGGGGCCACGACCACGCCGAGCATCCCGGGGCCGACGTGCGCTCCGATCACGGGGCCGACCTCGCCGACGTACACGTCCTCGACGTGCGGGATGCGGTCCCGGAGGCGTGCGGCGAGGGCTTCCGCGCGGTCCGCGGCGGCGAGGTGCTGGACGCCGAGGTCCACGCGGCGGTCGCCCGCCTCGGCGACGGCGAGCTCTTCGAGCCTGGCCAGGGCGCGGGACGCGGTGCGGACCTTCTCCAAGGGGGTGATCCGGCCCTCGGAGATCCCGAGGAGAGGCTTGACCATGAGCGCCGAGCCGAGCAGCGTGGCGGCGGCGCCGAGGCGGCCGCCGCGCCGCAGGTGTTCGAGCGTGTCCACGTAGAACAGCGAGCGGGAACGGTCGGCCCGCCGCATGGCCGCGTCGGCGGCCTCGTCGGCTCCGGCGCCCCGCAGGGCGGCCGCCGCCGCGGAGAGCGCCGCGACGCCGAGGCCGAGGCCGATGGTGCCGGTGTCCACGACGCGTACGGGGATCGGCGCCTGGTCCGCCGCGAGGCGGGCGGCCTCGACCGTGCCCGACATCGCCGCCGACAGGTGAACGGACACGATCTCGCCGGCGCCCGCCGCTGCCGCGTCCGCGTACACCTGCGCGAATCGTTCGGGCGCGGGGCGCGACGTGGTCACCGGACGCCATTCCTTGAGCGCCTGGGCCGCTTCAGCCGTGGTGATGTCGTTCTCGTCGCGTACCGTGCCGCCCACGGCGATCTGCATGGGGATCACGGCGAGCCCGTGCCGTTCGGCCAGACCGGCCGGGAGGTAGGCGGTGGAATCCGTGACGACCGCGACCGCGCTGCCCATGAGGGGAGATTACCCCGGTACGCCGGGAACGGAATGACCGCGGTGTATCGGCGTGTAACGACCGGTGCCCAGGCGGGCGGTCCCCGCCTGGGCGTCGGCTACGCGGCGATCGGCTCCGGGCTCACGGCTGGACGGGGACGCCGCCCCGCCAGACCCGCAGGGCGCGGAGTCCGAAGGCCCAGGCGAACGCGCCTTCGTGGTCGGCGTCCCAGAGGACGATGTCGGCGAGCATGCCGGGCGCCAGGGAACCGCGGTCGCCGACGCGGAGGGCGGAGGCTCCGCCCAGCGTGGCCGCGCGGAGCGCCTCGGTGACCGACAGGCCGAACATCGCGACGGAGAGGCCGATGACGAGCGGCATGGAGGTGATGCCGCACTGGCCGGGGTTGTGGTCGGTGCCGAGCGCGACGGTGACGCCGCGGTCGAGCATGGCGCGGACGGGCGCCGGAGGCCGGGCGCTGTTGAGGGCGCTGCCGGGGCAGACGGTGGCGGTGACTCCCGCGTGCGCGAGGGCCTTGATGTCGTCCTCGTTGGCCTGGGTGAGGAGGTCGGCGGAAGCGCAGCCGACCTCGGCGGCGACCTGCGCGGCGCCGATGCGCTCGTTGGCGCACGCGTGCATGCGGGCCCTCAGGCCGGCGCGCTTGCCGGTGAGCAGCAGGGCGCGGGCCTCTTCGGCGGTGAAGTGGCCCTCGTCGCAGTAGACGTCGATGCTGTCGGCGCCCGCGGCCGCGGCGTCGCCCGCCCAGAGGCGGACGGCCTCGATGTAGTCGCGGCGGCGGCCGAAGAACTCCGGCGGCAGGATGTGCGCGGCCAGGAAGGTGGCGTGGATGCGCGGCATCGACGGCTCGCCCTCCAGCGAGCGCAGCATCCGGATGTCGGCGAGCTCGCCGTCGCGGGTGAGGTGGTAGCCCGTCTTGGCCTCGACGGTGGTCGTTCCGGCGAGGATCCACTGGCGGAGCCGTTCGCGGACGCCGTTGCACAGGGTCCAGGGGTCGGTGCCGCGGGTGACCGTGACGGTGGAGTTGACGCCGCCGCCCGCCGCGTTGATCGCCGAGTGGGACGATCCGCTGGTGCGCATCGCGAGCTCGGCCCAGCGGTTGCCCGCGTAGACGGGGTGCGAGTGGGCGTCGATCAGTCCCGGGGTGACGAGGCCGCCGCCGAGGTTCTCCACGTGGTCGACGTCGACGATGTCGTCGATGATGCCGGGGACGCTCTGGGGCAGGTCGGAGGCGGGTCCGGCCCAGACGATCCGGTCGTCGTGGATGAGTACGGCGGCGTTGCTGCAGACGTCGGTGCCCGTCCAGAGCCTGCCGATGTTCGTCAACAGCCGTACCGTCATAGGGTCACCGACCTGGGTGGAGCAAAGCGCCGTGCGGCGCTGAACCGGACGCCATGGATGGGGCCACCTGCTCTCGATCCGAGACGCCGACTGGGTGCCGGCGATTCACCGTTGGAGGGGCGGGTGGTCGGGCGACCACCACGGGCAACGAGACCGGAGATATCGGTTTCGTCACGGTAGTGCACTGAAGGCCCGGCCGACAACCTCTGGCCAGCAAACGCCCCCGTCCCGGAGAAAGTTCCCGGACCCGGCAGCCACGGCCCTGTCGCGGGCCGCGCGTCGGCGCAGGTCAGCCGGTCGGACAACGTCTTCAGACCGGTCAATAAACCACGGAACTTCTCGTCACCGCGCATCGACGCCCTCACCCCGCCCTTAGCTATACGACCGTACGGAATCCCGTAGACCCGTCAAGCGGAATGGAGAAGCTGTCACCGTTCAGCGACCTGCATTAGGCCCGATCCGGCATTCGGTCAGACCCGATCCCCATTCCGGCACCGGACCGAACTGCCCGTCCCCCGCTCGGACGAACGATCCGTCCGGCCGGCACGCCCCTCCCCAGGACGCCCCACCCGGCCGAACAGGATGCCAGACCCGGCGGCTTCGCGCAGGCCGTATGCCATTTCCGTACGGACGGCAAGCGTGTGGGCGGGGTGCGCCGCGGCGCACCCCGCCCACCCGTCCGCGTTCCGACGGTTCAGACGATCGGGGCCAGATCCTCGTACGGCTCCAGGTCGGCGGCGAGGTCGGCGGACACGCGCGCGTGAAGGGCGGTGCCTTCGGCCACGTGCTCCTGCTTGAGGACCTCGCCGCGCTCGTGGACGCGCGCCACCAGGTCGCCCCGGTCGTACGGGACGAGGACGCGGACCTCGCGTTCCAGGCCCGGGAGGTTGGCCTCGATGGCGGCGCGCAGCTCGTCCATCCCGTGGCCGGTGCGGGCGGAGACGACGACGCTGTTGGGCTCGCGGCGCTGGAGGCGGGCGATGGCGAGGTCGTCGGCGGCGTCGGCCTTGTTGATGACGACCATCTCGGGCACCTTGTCGGCGCCGATCTCGCGGAACACCTCGCGGACGGCGTCGATCTGCGCCTCGGGGTCGGCGTCGGAGCCGTCCACGACGTGCAGGACCAGGCCGGCGTCGGTGACCTCCTCCAGCGTCGAGCGGAACGCCTCGACGAGCTGGTGCGGCAGGTGCCGGACGAACCCGACGGTGTCGGCCAGGGTGTACGCGCGCCCGCCCGGGGTCTCGGCCCTGCGCACGGTCGGGTCGAGGGTGGCGAACAGCGCGTTCTCCACCAGGACGCCCGCGCCGGTGAGGCGGTTGAGCAGGGACGACTTGCCCGCGTTGGTGTAGCCCGCGATGGCGACGGCGGGGACGGCGTTGCGGCGCCGCTCGCCGCGCTTGGTGTCGCGCGCCTTGGACATCTCGGCGATCTGGCGGCGCAGCTTGGCCATCCGGGTGCGGATCCGGCGCCGGTCCAGCTCGATCTTGGTCTCGCCGGGGCCGCGGCCGCCGATGCCGACGCCGCCCGCGGCGCGCCCGCCGACCTGGCGGGACAGGTTGCCGCCCCAGCCGCGCAGCCGCGGCAGCAGGTAGTTGAGCTGGGCCAGCTCGACCTGGGCCTTGCCCTCGCGGCTCTTGGCGTGCTGGGCGAAGATGTCGAGGATCAGGGCGGTCCGGTCGATGACCTTGACCTGTACGGTCTCCTCCAGGTGGCGGAGCTGGCTCGGGGCCAGTTCGCCGTCGCAGATGACGGTGTCGGCGCCGGTGGCGATGACGACGTCGCGCAGCTCGGCGGCCTTGCCGGAGCCGATGTAGGTGGCGGAGTCGGGCCGGACGCGGCGCTGGACGAGGCCCTCCAGGACCTCCGACCCCGCGGTCTCGGCGAGCAGGGCCAGCTCGCGCAGCGAGTTCTCGGCGTCCTCGGCGGTGCCCTCGGTCCAGACCCCGACGAGCACGACGCGCTCCAGCCGCAGGGCCCGGTACTCGACCTCGGTGACGTCGGTGAGTTCGGTGGACAGCCCGGCGACGCGGCGCAGGGCGCGCCGGTCCTCCAGGTCGAGTTCGCCGGTCAGCGGCTCGGCGCCGGGCTCGCCGAACGCGCCTGCGCGCGCGGCGAACGGGGTCTCGGCGGGGTTCTCGCGGCTCCCGGTGGACGTTTCGCGTTCCTCGACGGACGGGTCCGTGGTCTCGGTCCGGTCCGGAGTGCGGTCTGCAGAGAAAGGTTGAGTCATATGTCCTCGGTAGAACGCCGCAGCGCGGCCGTGTCTTCCCCGTGATGGTCTCACGTCCCCTCACGGCGGTCATTCGGTTATCCCGCGGCCACAGGGGGATCCCCCTGGTGTCGTCGCACGCGCGCGGAGGGCGCGTCGCTCGCGTGGTCAAGGCCACCGCGCCCCGCTTTGACCGCCCTCAGTACCGGCGAGTAGCGTTCTCCGCGTAACAGAAGTGGAATTTCACCATACGAAAGGGCAGGCAGATGGCTGGAGTCGAAGGTGTTGAGGTCACCGGCCCCCTCCACGAGCGGTACGACGAGATCCTGACGCCTGGAGCGCTCGGCCTGCTCGCCGCCCTTCAGCGCGAGCTGGGCGGACGGCGCAAGGAACTGCTGCGCGCACGCGCCGAACGCCAGGAACGTCTGTCGGCGGGCGGCACGCTCGATTTCCTCCCGGAGACCGCGGCGGTCCGCGCGGACGAGACGTGGCGGGTCGCGCCCCCGGCGCCGGGCCTGGAGGACCGCCGCGTCGAGATCACCGGGCCCACCGACCGGAAGATGACGATCAACGCGCTGAACTCGGGCGCGAAGGTGTGGCTGGCCGACTTCGAGGACGCCAACACGCCGCTGTGGACGAACATGGTCGAGGGCCAGCTCAACCTGCGCGACGCCCTCGACCGCACGATCGACTTCACCGACCCGAAGAGCGGCAAGTCCTACGCGCTCAAGGACGACGGGGAACTGGCGACGATCGTCGTGCGCCCGCGCGGGTGGCACATGGAGGAGAAGCACGTCCTCGTGGACGGCGAGCCGATGTCGGGCTCGCTGTTCGACTTCGGGCTCTACCTGTTCCACAGCGGGCGCCGCCAGCTCGACAAGGGCAAGGGGCCGTACTTCTACCTGCCCAAGATGGAGAGCCACCTTGAGGCACGGCTCTGGAACGACGCGTTCAACCTCGCCCAGGACGCCCTGGAGATCCCGCGCGGCACGGTCCGCGCGACGGTGCTGATCGAGACGATCCCGGCCGCGTTCGAGATGGAGGAGATCCTCTACGAGCTGCGCGACCACTCCGCGGGCCTGAACGCGGGCCGCTGGGACTACCTGTTCTCGGTGATCAAGAAGTTCCGGGACCGGGGCGCGGAGTTCGTGCTGCCGGAGCGGAACGCGATCACGATGACCGCGCCGTTCATGCGCGCCTACACCGAGCTGCTGGTGCGCACGTGCCACAAGCGCGGCGCGCACGCGATCGGCGGCATGGCCGCGTTCATCCCGTCCCGCCGGGACGAGGCGGTCAACAAGGTCGCGCTGGAGAAGGTGCGGGCCGACAAGACCCGCGAGTCGAGCGACGGGTTCGACGGCTCCTGGGTCGCGCACCCCGACCTCGTCCCGGTCTGCCGCGAGGTGTTCGACAGCGTGCTCGGCGACAAGCCGAACCAGCGCGACCGGCTCCGCGAGGACGTCAAGGTCTCGGCCGCCGACCTGCTCGACGTGGCCGCGACGCCCGGCGACATCACCGAGGCGGGCCTGCGCGGCAACGTCGACGTCGCGCTGCGCTACCTGGCCACCTGGCTGGACGGGGCGGGCGCGGTCGCGATCCACAACCTGATGGAGGACGCCGCGACGGCGGAGATCTCCCGCTCGCAGGTGTGGCAGTGGATCTACAACGGCGTCGAGCTGAAGAACGGCCCGAAGGTCACCAAGGAGCTGGTGGAGCGGATCCTGGACGAGGAGCTGGCGGGCATCCGCGCCGAACTCGGCGAGTCGTTCAACGAACCGCGCTACAACCAGGCTGTGACCCTCTTCAAGGAGGTCACGCTGGCGGACGAGTACTCCGAGTTCCTCACGACGCCCGCCTACGAGCAGATGCCGTAGGGCACAGGCGGGGCTCCCATCCGGGGCCCCGTGCCGGAGCTCTCTCCGGCACGGGGCCCTCTGCGGCGGACGAGTTCCACACGCGAAGTGCGCAGCGCGGCGCGTGCGCGGGCGGGGTGTGCCGACGCGCGCGTGCGCGGGCGGCCGCAGCCGTGAGGCGCGTGATCGAGGCCGGGCCATAGAGAGGCGGGCGTGGAATGGTGGTGCCATGAGCGAAGTACTCGCGCGGCTGGCCGAACGGTTCGCGCGGCTGCTGGGGCCGGACTCCGTCATCACCGATCCGGTGCGGCTGCGCACGTACGAGTGCGACGGGCTCACCAACCATCGCGCGTCGCCCGGACTGGTCGTCCTGCCCGACACCGCCGAGCAGATCGCCGAGATCGTGCGCGCGTGCGCCGCCGAGGGCGTCCCGTACGTGGCGCGCGGGTCCGGAACGGGCCTGTCCGGCGGTGCCCTGCCCCGCACCGACGGGGTGCTCGTCGTCACCGCGCGCATGCGGCGCGTCCTCGACATCGACATCCCGAACCGGCGGGCGGTGGTCGAGCCCGGCGTCATCAACCTGGACGTGACGCGCGCCGTCCGCCCGTACGGCTACTACTTCGCGCCCGACCCGTCCAGCCAGCAGATCTGCTCGGTCGGCGGGAACGTGGCGGAGAACTCCGGCGGCGCGCACTGCCTGAAGTACGGCTTCACCGCGCACCACGTGCTGGCGTGCGAGGTCGTGACGCCGGACGGCGAGCTGGTGGAGCTGACCGCCGACGGGCCCGGCTACGACCTGCTGGGGGTGTTCGTCGGCGCGGAGGGCACGCTCGGCATCGCCACCAAGATCACCGTACGGCTGACGCGCGTGCCGGAGACCGTGCAGACGCTGCTGGCGGCGTTCGGGTCGATCGAGGCGGGCGGCACGGCGGTCTCGGAGATCATCGGCGCGGGCGTCGTCCCGGCGGCGATCGAGATGATGGACGCGCTGTCGATCGAGGCCGCCGAGGCGGCGGTGCGCTGCGAGTACCCGCCGGGCGCGGGCGCGGTGCTGATCGTCGAGCTGGACGGGCCGCGGGCCGAGGTCGGGGCGCAGTTCGCCGAGGTGGAGCGGCTGTGCCGGGACGCGGGCGCGTTCGAGGTCCGCATCGCGGCGGACGACGCGGAGCGCGCGCTGATCTGGAAGGGCCGAAAGTCGGCGTTCGCGGCGGTGGGCCGGATCAGCCCCGCCTACCTGGTGCAGGACGGCGTGATCCCGCGGACGTCGCTGCCGGGGGTGCTGGCGAGCATCGACCGGCTGTCGGCGGAGTCGGGCGTCCGCGTCGCCAACGTCTTCCACGCGGGCGACGGGAACCTGCATCCGCTGGTGCTGTTCGACGACGCCGAGCCTGGCGCCGCCGAACGAGCCGAGGAGGTCTCGGGCCGGATCCTCGACCTGTGCATCGAGAACGGCGGTTCCATCACGGGCGAGCACGGCGTCGGGGTCGACAAGGCCCGTTACATGCCGCGGATGTTCACCGACACCGATCTCGACACGATGCAGATGGTCCGCTGCGGATTCGATCCCGCGGGCCTGTGCAATCCGGGCAAGGTCTTCCCGACGCCTCGCCTCTGCGGCGAGGTTCCGGGGGTCAGGAAGGGCCCGCCCCCGTACGAGGGAAAGGCGGAGCTGTTCTGATGCCCACACCGCTCCCACCGGGCGTTCTGAAGGCGCTGGCGAAGGTCTGCGGCGACGTGCGGCCGGGCGAGCCGGAGGAGGGCGTCCTCGGCGTCGTTCCCGGGGCCGTGGCCGCGCCGTCCAGCGTCGCGGAGGCCGCCGAGGTCATGCGCGTCGCCGCCGAACGGGAACTGGCCGTCGTCCCGCGCGGCGGGGAGACGCGGCTCGACTGGGGCGCGCCGCCCGCGCTCTGCGATCTGCTGGTCGACACGCACCGGCTGGACCGGGTAGTCGAGCACGCCGCCGGGGATCTGGTGGTGAAGGCGGAGGCCGGCCTGACGATGGAGCGTTTGGCCGACGTCCTCGCCGAGCGCCGTCAGCGCCTCGCCCTCGACACACCGCTGGCGGGCTCCACGGTCGGCGGAACGGTGGCGACGGGCGCCGCCGGGCCGCTGCGCCTGCTGTACGGCGCGCCGCGCGACCTGGTCATCGGGCTGACGGTGGTCCGCGCCGACGGGAAGGTCGCCCGTTCCGGTGGGAAAGTGGTCAAGAACGTGGCCGGGTACGACCTCGGCCGGTTGTTCTGCGGTTCGGCCGGGACACTGGGGCTGATCGCGGAGGTCACATTCCGGTTGCATCCGGTGCCGCCCGCGCGCGCGTACGTGACGAGCGGCCCGCTGGGCCCGATCAGGCGCACGACGCCGTTCAGGCGGTGTTGCACTCCCCCATCGCACCGAGCGCCGTCGAGGTGCTCGCTCTCGCGCCGCCGGGCTGCACGGTCTGCGTTCTGCTGGAGGGCGTTCCCGACGGCGTCGCGGCGCGTTCGGCGACCGCGCGGGAACTGTTGGGCTCGGAGGCGCGGATTTCGGAGGAGCCGCCGGAGGGCTGGGGGGCCTATCCGGACGGTACGACACTGCTCGACGTCGCCGCTCCTCCGGCGGCGCTCTCGCGGCTGCTCACCGAACTCGCCTCCGGCGGCCGGGCGAGCCCTTCGGCGTCGTGGAGCGCGGCAGGGCGCGGCTACGTGGGCCTGCCCGCGGAGACGACCCCCGAAGCCGCCGCCGCGATGCTCGCCTCGCTGCGCGACGTCCTGGCCCGGCACCGCGGAACGGCCGTGGTCTGCTACGCGCCCGAGGGCGTACGGGAGGCGGTCGATCTCTGGGGCCCGGTGCCGGCGGCGGGCCTCATGCGGCGGGTCAAGGACCAGTTCGACCCGGGGCACCGCCTGTCCCCCGGGCGTTTCGTCGGAGGGATCTGATGACCGCGCAGAACGAACTCCCCGACCCCCCGCACGCGCACGAGCCCCCACACACGCACGAGCCCGCACACACGCACGCGGACGAACCGCAGCACGCGGCGCAGGGCGACTTCTCCCGGCTGCTGGACGACTGCGTTCACTGCGGCTTCTGCCTGCCCACCTGCCCCACGTACGTGCTGTGGGGTGAGGAGATGGACTCCCCGCGCGGACGCATCCATCTCATGCGGCAGCACGAGGAGGGCGCGCCGCTGAGCCTGCCGATGGTCGAGCATTTCGACCGCTGCCTGGGATGCATGGCGTGCGTGACGTCGTGCCCGTCGGGAGTCCAGTACGACAAGCTGATCGAGACCACGCGGGCCGAGGTCGAGCGCGAACACCCCCGTTCCCCCAAGGAGCGCGCGATACGCGAGGCCGTTTTCCGGCTGTTCCCCTACCCTCGCCGTCTGCACGCCCTGCGCGGCCCGCTGCGCGCGTACCAGAAGACCGGTCTGGAACGGCTCGTCCGTCGAAGCGGCGTGCTGGAACGCCTGTCCCCGTCCCTCGCGGCGATGGAACGGCTCGCGCCTCCCCTAGGCAAGGCACCTCGGCTGCCGGAACGCGTCGCGGCACGCGGCGGGGAACGCCGCGCCACGGTCGGAATGCTCACCGGCTGCGTTCAGCGCGAGTTCTTCCCTGGCGTGAACGCGGCCACGGCCCGCGTTCTGGCGCTGGAGGGCTGCGACGTGGTCATCCCCAAGGCCCAGGGCTGCTGCGGGGCGCTGTCCCTGCACTCGGGCCGCCAGGACGAGGCGCGCGCCTTCGCCCGACGGACGGTCGAGGCGTTCGAGGCCGTGGACGTGATCGTGGTGAATGCGGCGGGCTGCGGCTCGGCGATGAAGGAGTACGAGTCGCTGCTCGCGGACGATCCGGCCTGGGCCCGGCGGGCGGCGGCGCTGTCGGCGAAGACCCGGGACCTCGCGGAGTTCCTCGTCGAGCTCGGCCCGCGCGCGCCGCGCCGTCCGCTGCCCGTCACCGTCGCCTACCACGACGCCTGCCACCTCTCCCACGGCCAGGGCGTCCGCGACCAGCCCCGCGCGCTGCTGGCGGCGATCCCGGAGCTGACGGTGCGGGAGATCTCCTCGCCCGACGTGTGCTGCGGGTCGGCCGGGACGTACAACATCTTCCAGCCGGAGGCGGCGGCCGAGCTCGGCGACCGGAAGGCGGGCGACGTCCGCGTCACGGAGGCGGAGCTGCTCGTCGCGGCCAATCCCGGCTGCTCGATGCAGATCGCCACGGCGCTCGGACGGCAGGGCGCCTCGATCGCCGTCGCACACACGGCGGAGGTCCTCGACGCGTCCCTGCGCGGCCGGCCCGCGTCGGCGCTCCGTGGGCGCGGCGGGCCCGGTGGCCGCGCTTCGTGAACCACTGACCTGCTATTTCCGCCTATTTCCTGCAATGGGGCACCGCGTCACCGGTGCCCCGGGTGTCCTGTATCGTGGCCAGCCCTGAAAGACAGGGCGCGCTTACTGAGCCTGAAGGGGCCCGAGGGAGCACGGGGAACACGATGTCCAACAGCCACCGTTCACACCGCCGCCGCAAGAAGAGCAGCGCCGGGAAGCTCGGCCTCGCCGGAGCCCTCACCGGTGCCGTCGGGATCGCGGCGGTGGCCGCCGGGATCGCCGTCCTGCGGCCCGACGGCGACGACGGCGGCAAGTCGGCCCCGCCGTCGCTGTCCAGCCAGAGCGGGCAGGGGGAGGCCGGGGACGCGGGTCCGGCCCTCGCCCAGAAGCCCGCGACCGGCCCGGCGCAGCAGTTCAGCACGCCCGAGGGCTACGGATACGACCTCGCGGCCGTCAAGACCGGTACGGACGACCATCCGCTGAACGGCAGCAAACCGCCGCCGTCGGGGATGTCGTACGCCTACGCCGAATACGTGCTGACCAACAACCAGCGGCGTCCCGTCCTGCTCCAGTTCCCCGCCGACCTGTTCATGCCGCTGTCCACGGTGCCGAAGGAGTCCCGCGACCGCTGCATGCCGCAGCCGGGCATCCCGTCCAGCATGTGCACGCTGCCCAACCACTCCCGGCTCACCGCCCGGCTGAACGGCAGCAAGGCCCCGTTCAAGGACTCCGGCGACACGATGATGCCCGCCGGCGCGTCGTACCTGGTGCGGGTCGCCGTCGACATGCCCGTCAAGAACGACCTGTCGGCGGACGATCTGAAGCTGTACGTGTGGGAGGCCCGCTTCACCAGCGACCGCAAGGGCATCGAACTCGCCCTTCCGACGGACCAGCCCCACTGACGGCCCGTCCGCACGGTTCCCCCCTGGCGCTACCCCGATGCGAAGCCGATGTCCTGATAGGACGGCTCCAGGAAACCGCACGCGCCGAAGTTCGCGAGCGTGGAACGGGCCGCGACGAGCTGCGGGCGCTGGTAGAGGGGCAGAACGGTCGCGAGCTGCCAGATCAGCCGGTCCGCCTCGTTCACCAGTTGCCGCGCCCGCGCAGGATCGACCTCGGTGATGGCGCGGTCCATCGCCGCGTCGATCGCGGCCGTTCCGGTGCGCGAGTAGTTCTGCTGGATGCCGTCCTCGCGCGGGCGCGCGAACACCGACCTCAGCGGCGACACCGGGAACGACGTGCCGAGCCAGGAGAACGGCACGATGTCGTAGTCACCCGGCGTCACGTACCGGTCGAAGAGGTCGTCCGTGGGGACGGGCACGATATCGACCCGTACACCCACCTTCTCCAGCAGCGCCCGCGTCAGCTCCCCCTCCTGCTTGCTGCCAGGCACGCTGGAAGGGACGACGAACCGCAACGCCAGCGTCCGCCCGTCCTTCCGCCGGTACTTCCCGTCAGGAACCCATCCCGCCTCGTCCAGCAGGCGCCGCGCCCGCTCGGGGTCGTACGAGCCGAGCGCGCCGGAGTTGTCCTGGTAGCCCTCCTGGGTGTTGACGTAGAAGTGGTTGCCGAGGGGCTGCGGGGCCCAGCCGAGGTCGGCCAGGTCCGACCGCGCGACGGCGCGGCGGTCGATGGCGAGCATCACGGCCCGCCGCACGCGCGGGTCGGCGAGGAACGGCGCGGCGGCGTTGAACGTGAAGTGCCGCCAGTCCGGCCCGCCCGCCCGTCGGATCTCGGCGCCGGGCACCCGTTTGGCGCGGCGCAGGGCGCCCGCGTCGACGCCGATGTCCATGAGGTCGACCTCCCCGTTGGCGAACGCGCCGGGCATCGCGGACGGGTCCATCGCGCGGTAGACGATCCGGTCGAGCTTGGCCGGGCGGCCCCACCACGCCGGGTCGCGGACGACGGTGACGGTCTTGGCGGTCTGGTCGATCGCCCGAGGCCTGAACGGCCCGGCGGTGACCGGGACGCGGCCGACCCAGCCGGTGTTGAACGCCGCGGGGTCGGACGTCGTCACGGCCGGGTACAGGGGGCTGAACAGGCTGCGCCAGTCCGCGTACGCCCCGGCGAACTCGACCTTCACCTCGCGGTCGTCGGCGCCGCGGACGACGCTGCGGATCTGCCGGTATCCGGTGACGGTCGAGACCTGGAAGCGCGGATCGCGTCCCGACAGCGCGCGCGCCTGCGCGGCGAGGTCCCGGTATCCGATGGGCCTCCCGTCCGACCACCTCGCCTGCGGGTTGAGGCGGTACGTGACGACCTGGCCCGTCCTGGTCGGTACGACGCGCGCGGACACGAGATAGTCCGGAACGGGGCGCGGCACCGCCTTCTCGTCCACCCGCATCAGGTACGGCAGCATCCCCTGCACGACCTGGTCGACGACCCCCTTGCTGCCGTTGACGTGATGGAAGTTCCACTGCGCCGGGAACTCCGGCAGCGGCCACCGCAGCGTTCCGCCGACGCGGATCCGGTCGCGCGGCACCGGATTGACATCGGACGCGGGCAGTCGCCCTGCCGCGAAGCTCGCCGCGTTGCCCTGGGGCCGCCACAAGTGGCATCCGCCCGTTCCCGCGGCCGTCACGCCGCTCAGCATGACCACGGC
This sequence comes from Actinomadura sp. J1-007, assembly GCF_009793335.1. GTDB lineage: Bacteria > Actinomycetota > Actinomycetes > Streptosporangiales > Streptosporangiaceae > Spirillospora > Spirillospora yumaensis. Next base: position 676,062 of record NZ_WING01000001.1, read on the forward strand.
CGCGAACGCTCCGCCGCGCCCTCTCAACGCACGCCCTCCCCTGGCAGGAGGGGGTAATGGCACGCGACCGACTGGTCCCGCCGTACGGCGCCCGAAAGCGGCCGGGACACCGGATCCTGCGCGTCGCACGGGGAACGGGACGCGTCGTCCGGGAAAGACGCATACCGGGGGCAGCGCGGACGGAAACGGCACCCTCGCGGCGGGGACGCAGGGTCCGGCGGATCCCCTTGCAGGGGAACGCGGCGGCGATGCCGTTCCCTGCCGGGATCGGGCAGCGGGACGGCGTCGAGCAGGGCCCGCGTGTACGGATGGGCGGGCGAGCCGTACACCTCGGGCGCGGAGCCGATCTCCACGATGCGGCCGTGGTACATCACCGCGACGCGGTCGGCGATGCGGCGGACCACGGCGAGATCGTGCGCGACGAACAGGTACGCCAGGCCGAGCCGGGCCCGCAGCTCCTCCAGCAGGTCGATGACGCCCGCCTGAACGGACACGTCGAGCGCGGCGACAGGCTCGTCCAGGAGCAGCAGCCGGGGTTCGAGGGCGAGCGCGCGGGCGATCCCGACGCGCTGGCGCTGCCCGCCGGACAGGCCGTGCGGGTAGCGGCACGCGTGGGCGGGATCGAGGCCGACGAGCTCCAGCAGCTTCTCCACCCGTTCCCGCGTCCGCTCCGGAGGGACGCCGTGCGTGACGAGCGGCTCGGCGAGGATGTCGGCCACGCGCATGCGCGGGTCCAGGGACGTGAACGGATCCTGGAAGACGACCTGGATATCGCGGCGCAGCGCTTTCCGCCGGCCCTTGCTGAGATCCGAGGTGTCCTTCCCGAAAACGCTGACGCGTCCGCCCTGCGGCCGGGCCAGCCGCAGGATCTCCATCAGCGCGCTCGTCTTTCCGCAGCCCGACTCCCCTACGAGCCCGAGGCTCTCCCCCTCGCGAACGTCGAATCCGATGCCGTCCACAGCGTGAACGGTGCCGACCCTGCGTTTGATGAGCGTTCCCCTGTAGAGGGGGTGGTGCCGGACGAGTTCGTTCACTTCCAGCACGACGCGGCGTTCCTCCCTGGGCGGACGCGCGGGAACGGGCAGCCGGTCGGGCGCGGGGAAGACGCGGGCGGGGTCGGCGGTGGCGACGGTGTTGACGCACGCGACGAGATGCCCGGACGGGCCGGTCAGCGCGGGCTCCGGCTCGGCGTCCGCGCAGTCCGGCACGCTGACGGGGCAGCGCGGCGCGAACGGGCACCCGGCGGCGGGCTCGGTCGCGTCGGGCGGCGCGCCCTCGATCCGGCGGGCGCCGCGCGCCGTCCCGTCGATGCGCGGCAGCGACTGGAGCAGCCCGATCGTGTACGGCATCCGCGGGCGCCGGTAGACCTCGTCCACCGGCCCGGACTCCACGGCGCGGCCCGCGTACATGACCATGACCCGGTCGGCGAACCCGGCGACCACGCCGAGGTCGTGGGTGATCAGCACGATCGCGGCGCCGGTGGCCTCCTTGGCGGTCCGCAGCACGTCCAGGACCTGCGCCTGGATCGTCACGTCCAGCGAGGTCGTGGGCTCGTCGGCGACGATGGCCACGGGGTCGTTCGCGATCGCCATCGCGATCATCACGCGCTGCCGCATCCCGCCGGAGAACTCGTGCGGGTACGCGCGGGCGCGGCGCGGCGCGTCCGGGATGCCGACCAGCTCCAGCAGCTCGGCCGCGCGGGCGCGCGCCGCCGCGCGGGTCGCTCCGGCGTGCACCCGGATGGTCTCGGCGATCTGGTCGCCGACCGTGTGGACGGGCGTGAGCGCCGACAGCGGGTCCTGGAACACCATGGCCAGGTCCCGGCCGCGCACGCGGGACAGCTCGGCGTCGGGACGGCCGAGCAGCTCGCGCCCGCGGAGCCGTACGGACCCGCGCACGCGCGCGCCGGGCGGCAGCAGCCCGAGCGTGGCGAGCGCCACCGCCGACTTGCCCGAACCCGACTCGCCCACGATCCCGAGCACCTCGCCCGGCGCGACGTCGAAGCCCACGCCGCGCACCGCCCGCACGTCCGGGGCGTACGTGACGTTCAGCCCGCGCACCTCCAGAACGTTCACGCCGGACCGGTCCCGTACTCGTGCGCGCGCGCGTTGCCAGGCCGCGCCCGCCGCCGCACGCGTCCGCCGGTGCGCGGCGCGGGTCCCGAGGAGGTCGGGTCGAGGACGTCGCGCAGGCCGTCGCCGAGGAGGTTCACCGCGAGGACGACCAGCACCAGCAGCGCGGCGGCGAACCCGAACAGCCACGGGTGGGTGGTCGCGGTCCCGCGCCCGTCGGCGATGATCGTGCCGAGCGAGACGTCGGGCGGCCGGACCCCGAACCCGAAGTACGACAGCCCGCTCTCGGTGACGATCGCGACGCTCACGTTCAGGCTCGCGTCCACGACCAGCAGCGACGCCAGGTGCGGCAGGATGTGCCGGACGATCACGCGCGGCGCGCCCACCCCGAGGAACCGCGCGGCCAGCACGTACTCGCGCTCGCGCAGCGAGACCGTCATCGCCCGGACGACCCGCGCGGTGACCATCCACAGGAACGCGGCGAGCAGCGGCACCAGCAGCGGCCAGCGCCCGCCGAGCAGCGGCGACAGCACCGCGACGACCAGGAACGACGGCAGGACGAGCAGCACGTCGACGCCCCACATCAGGCACCGGCCCGTCCAGCCGCCGGCGAAGCCCGCGACCGTGCCGACCGCCGCGGCGAGCCCGGTGGACAGCACCGCGACGCAGAGCCCGATGGCGAGCGAGCGCCGCAGGCCCCGCACGCTGAGCGCGAACACGTCGCGCCCGCTCTGCGTCGTGCCGAACCAGTGCTCGGACGACGGCGGCGCGCGGAACGCGGTGAGGTCGGTGTCGTCCCAGCGCCACGGCGACACGAACGGGCCGGCGACCGCGAGCAGGGCCAGCAGCCCCAGCAGCGCGAGTCCCGCCGCGGCCCGCCTGCTCGCCAGCACCCGACGCGCGCCCGCGCGCGCCCGCGAGAGGGGCCGCCCCGTGCCGTCCGCCGCCGGGGCCGGGGACGCGTCCCCCTGGGACTGCGTCCGCGCCGCGGCGGCGGGCGTGGTCACGCGGCACCCACCCGGACCCTCGGGTCGAGGAACCCGTTCACCACGTCCGAGACGAGCCCGGCGAGCAGCACGCAGCCCGCGGCGAGGCAGTTGACGGCGGCGACGACGTTCACGTCGCCGCGGGTGATCGAGTCGATCAGCCACTCGCCGAGCCCGTGCCAGCCGAAGATCTTCTCGGTGAACATCGCGCCGAGCAGCAGCAGCCCGGAGGTGTAGGCGAAGTAGGTGGTCATCGGGATCATCGCGGTGCGCAGCCCGTGCCGCAGCAGCGCCGACCGCCACCGCAGGCCCTTGGCGCGCGCGGTGCGGACGAAGTCGGCGTTCAGCACGTCGAGCATCGTGCCGCGCTGGTAGCGGACGTAGAGGGCGAGCTGGGCGAGCGCGACGGTGACGGTCGGCAGCAGCAGGTGCCGCAGCCGGTCGCCGAACCCGCCGAGCGCGCCGAACGCGCCCTCGCCCGCGCCCGGCGACGACTCGCCCACCCACTCGAAGACCCGTACGCCGGCGAGGTCGTTGACCTCGCTCGCGGCGATCTGCAAAAGCGCGGCCAGGACGAACACCGGTACCGCCAGCAGCAGGTACGAGGCGAACGTGATGGCCCGGTCGGCGGCGCGCCCGTGCCGGACCGCCGCGTACGCGCCGAGCAGGACGCCGAGCACGCAGCCGAGGACCGCCCCGGGGAGCAGCAGCCGGAGGCTGACCCACGTCCGCCGCCACATCTCGGCGTTGACCGGCTCGCCCTGCCAGGTGCGGCCGAAGTCGCCGCGCGCCACGCCCCCGGCCCACGTGCGGTACCGGCGCAGCACGGGCGTACGGTCGTTCAGGTTGAGCCTGCTCAGCTCGGCGTCGATGGCGGAGGCAGGCGGACGGGGCGCGCGGTCCTCGAAGTCGGCGCGGGGATCGAGCGCGGCAGCGGCGAGCAGGTAGGCGAGGCTGGCGGCCAGCACGGCGAGCACCGCGTGGCCGGCCAGCCGGCGCAGCAGGAACGCCGCCATGCCTACCTCCACCCGCAGAACAGTCACGGAATGCTACTCTCCGCACACGTTCCGCGCAGGGAGACGGCGGAATACCCCCGCTCCCCTGGCCGACCGGCCTCTCCCGCGACGGCCGCGCCCATCAACGGCCGCAGGCCCGCGCGCCTTCAGGACGCGCGGGCCGTACGGAACGTCAGGCCAGGGCCGGTTCGCGTTCCTCGACGGGCGCTTCCTTCACGCGCCCGCGCAGGCCGCCGACGCCGAACAGCAGCAGCCCCGCCGCCGCCCAGGCCGCGAGGACGGCCATCGGGCCGGCGAGCCCCGCGCCGTCGAAGAACGCGACCGAACGCAGCAGGGAGACCGCCGCGCCGGGCGGGAGGAGCTGGCCGAGGTCGCCCCACGGCTGCGGGAGCAGTTCCGGGGCGGCGGTCGCGCCCGACAGCGGGTTGCCGAGCAGCAGGAACGTCAGGCCGCCGACCGCGATCCCGGCGCGCCCGATCGCGGCGGCGAGGCCCGCCACGGTTCCGCTGACCGCGAGGATCGCCAGCGACATCACGCCCGCGACGCCGAGGTAGGAGCCGGTCAGGATGTCGAGCCAGCCCTGGGCGAGCGCGGCGACGCCGAACCCGCCGAGCACCGCGAACAGCACGACCCCGGACGCGCGCCACGCCGGGGACGGCACCGCGAACGTGAACAGCACGGCCGCCGCCAGCCCCGACATGATCAGCGGCAGGGCGAGCGCGCCGAACCCGGAGCCGCGCGGATCGCCCGTGGGCGCGGCGACGACGTCCTGGACGGGGGCGGCGGGCCCGCCCGCCATCTCCTGCGCCACCTGGGTGAGCATCTGGCCGACCACCGGCGAGGCCGCCGAGGAGATCAGCATCCTCGGCCCGGACGGCGTGGCCACCACCGCGCCGTACGCCTCCCGGTCGGCGAGGTCCGCGCGCGCGGCGGCCTCGTCGGGCCGGACGGCCACCTCGAACGCGCCGGGGCGCTCGTGCGCGAGCCGTTCGGCCACGGCGCCCGCCTGCGGCCCGGCGACCACGATGGGCAGGTCGCGCGGCGCGACGCGGGCGGCGGGCCAGGCGAACGCGACGATCATCAGCAACTGGAGCAGCGCCGCGGCGACCGCGACGCCGATGGCCCGCTGGGCCCGGGGTGCTCGGACTGCTCGGGACTGGGAAGCCGGGGAGGGCTGCACGGCCGCCTCCAAATAAAGCGAATGTCCGTTCTCTTTGGTGCCGCCAGCGTCGCACCGGCCGCGGGCGGTTGTCAAGAACGGACGTTCGTTTTAGATTGGGCCCATGCCGAGAGTCAGCGAAGAGCACCTGGAGCGGCGGCGGACGCAGATCATGGACGCCGCCCGCGCCTGCTTCATCCGCAAGGGCATCCACGAGACGTCGATGCAGGACATCTTCGCCGAGTCCGGGCTCTCCGCCGGAGCCGTCTACCGCTACTTCAAGAGCAAGAACGAGATCATCGAGGCGGTCGCCACCACGGTGATCGCCGATCTGCACGAGTTCATCGCCGCCCTCGCCACGCAGGAGCCGCTCCTCCCCCTCGACGAGATGGTCGAACGGGTCGGCCACAAGATCGTGTCGCTGTCCGGCGAGGACGGCCCCGTCCGCCTCGCGCCCCAGGCGTGGGCCCTCTCCCTGTACGACCCGGACATCGGCCGCTACGTCCGGGAGAACATCATGGGCATCCGCGGAACGTGGGCCGCCTACGCCGGCCGGCTCGCCGACGCGGGCCTGCTGCCCCCCGGCAGCGATCGCGAAGCCCTCGGCAAGGTGCTGTTCAGCCTGATGCCCGGATTCCTCATCCAGCGGCTGCTCCTCGACGACATCGCGCCTGAGGACCTACGCCGGGGCATCCACTCCCTCATCCGCTCCAGCACACCCGACTTCACGCCCTGACTCCCACGCGCGCTCCCGCGCGCGCCCGCGTAACGACCCGTCCACGCGCACATCCGCGCCAGCACCGTCCTGGCCTGCCCGGCCTGCATCCCCCCGGGCAGGCCATCGCCGTTTCCGGAGGCGGCCCGAACCCGCCCCTGTCAAGGTTCGGACACCCGCTCGACGGGCGCGTACGGCCCCTCCCGCGCGCGTTCGCCGTCCCCGCGGCCCCCGAGAGTGTGCGACGCGCCGAGTCCCGTTGTCCTGAGGCGGTCGCCCTTGGGTCTCCAGGACACCTAGCAGGTCGTTTTAACATTTCATTACTTTTGACTCGGGGAGTGCGCATGGAGACGGCAGGACACGACCGGACGGCGGGCCGAGCGCCCTTACTGCTCGCCCTGGCGGCGGTCGCGGCCGTCTGCGCCTCGCTCGTCATCGGCGCCTGGGTCCCGGAGGACCGCCGGATGGTCTGGTGGCACCCCGAGATCGTGATCGCGCTCTCCTGGACGCCCGTCGCCGCGCTGCTGCTGCGCTACCGGCCGGGCCTGCGGGTCGGCCTGCTCATGCTCACGGCCGGCTGCGGCGCCGCGCTGTACGTCCTCGCGCTCAACCTCGGGCCCTGGTTCGACCTGCACGGCTGGGCGGGCGCGGGGTTCCTGGAGTGGCTCGGGACGTGGCTGTGGGCGGTCGACACGTTCGCGCTGACGCTGGTGCTGCCGCTGATCTTCCCGGACGGGCGGCTGGTCTCGCGGTGGTTCCGGCCCGTCCTCGCGGTCGCGCTGGCCGTCCCGGCGATCGTGGCCGCGCACCTGACGATCGACCCGGACGCGCGCCGGTTCCACCACGGGGTTTCGGTCTACCCGTTCCAGGACATCCCGGTCGTGATCAGCGCCACCATCCTCGGCACGCTGCTGCTCGGCCTGGTCTCGGTCGTCCTGCGGTTCCTGCGGTCCCCGCCCGACGTGCGCAGGCAGATCGCGTGGGTCATCTACCCCGGCGTCCTCGCCCAGGCCGTCATCTACGTCGGCGAGACCACCCCGATCGGCGACCCGCTCCGCAACGTCGCGATCGCGGCCGTTCCGGTCTGCATCGCGATAGCCATCACGCGCTACCGGCTGTATGACATCGATGTGGTGATCAGCAAGACCCTCGTGTACGCCGGGCTGGCCGGCGTCCTGACCGGCGTGTACTTCGCGCTGGTCGGCGCGGTGAGCCTGCTGCTGTCCGACCACGGGCAGATCGCGGGGCTGGCGGGCGCGATCGCCGCGGGCGCGGTGTTCGAGCCCGCGCGGCGGCGGCTCCAGCGGGCGGTGGACGGCCTGCTGCGCGGCGAGCGCGACCCGTACCGCATCGCCGACTGGCTGAACCGCAGGCTCCAGACCGCCCCGAGCCCGACCGCCGCGCTCGCCGTCGCCGCCGAGGTGGCGCGGACGGCCCTGCACGCGACCGGCGTGCTGATCGAGGTGCTGGACCGCGACGGCCGCACCGTCTCGGCGGAGGACGGCGTCCTCGGCGACCGGCCGCAGCACATCCCGCTCGTCTGGCACGGCGAACCGGTCGGGCGGCTGCTGTTCGGCGTCACCCACACGCCCGACGCCCGGCTGTCGGGCATCCTCGCGCGCAACCTCGCCGAGCTCGCGAACGCCTCGCGGCTCGCCGCCGACGTCCAGCGCTCCCGCGAGCGGATCCTGCGCACCCGGGAGGAGGAGCGGCGCAGGCTGCGCCGCGACCTGCACGACGGCCTCGGCCCGACGCTCGCCAGCCTCGCGATGACCGTGGACGCGACGCGCATCACGCTGAAGAAGGACCCGGAGGCCGCGGACGCGCTGCTGGAGCACCTGCGCACCACCATGGGCCGCACCATCGGCGACATCCGGGAGCTGGTGTACGACCTGCGCCCGCCCGCGCTGGACGAGCTCGGCCTGGCCGGCGCGATCGAGGCCCTCGGCGGCGTGGTCTCGACGGGCGACGGCCCCAAGGTCGCCGTGCACGTGGACGGGGATCTCGCCAGCCTCCCGGCGGCGGCCGAGGTCGCCGCGTACCGGATCGTCCAGGAGGCCCTGACGAACGTGCACCGCCACGCGAAGGCCGGCGCGGCGACCGTCCGCCTCCACCTGAACGGCGACCTGCACGTGACGGTCGGCGACGACGGCGTCGGTCTGCCCGAGGCGGTGCGGTCGGGGATCGGGATGTCGTCCATGCGCGAACGCGCCGCGGAACTGGGCGGATCCTGCACGGTCGGCCCCGGCCCCGAGGGCGGGACCGTGGTGCGGGCCCGGCTCCCGGTCAACGGCGCCCATCCCTGACACCGTCCCTGCGAAGACACCGTCCCTGCGAACGCTCCGAGAACACGCTGACCGCCACAACACCCGGATATGTGAAAACCCCCGGTGGGAGGGCCGATGGCCGCCCCCCGCCAAGAAGGTGCCATCGGCCCTCGGGCTCCGAACGGTTCCGGGGCTCCCATCCCAGTCCCGTACGGGCCATTCACCAGAGGGTGTGCATCTCAGAAGTTAGGCCCGCCGGGGTCCCGCCGGTCAGGGACAACGGTCCCGTTCCATCCGGGACCTGCCCGACGACCGCGATTCGCGCTGGTGGGAGCGGTGTCCGCGTTGGGACGAAGGGGCCTCAGAGCCAGCCCGGGTAGGTCTCGCCCTCCGCGACGAGCTCGGCGGGCCCCTTGAGGTGGCTGGTCGTCCCGTCGAACGTCACCGTGAGCCGTCCGCCCGGGACGTCCACGGTCCACTCGCCCTCCGGCAGCGCGCCCCCGTCGAGCCCGTACGACTCGTACGGCGCCTCGGGGCCGATGGCCGCCGCGGCGGCCACCGCGACCGTTCCGGTGCCGCACGACCGCGTCTCCCCGGAACCGCGCTCGAACACGCGCATTTCCAGGTGGTGGTCACCGATCGTACGGAAGAACTCGACGTTCACGCCCTCGGGGAACGCAGCGGGGTCGAAGCCCGGCGCACGCGACAAGTCGAGCCCGACGACCGGCGCGTCCACGGGGCAGGCCAGGTGGGGATTGCCCATGGAGATGCGCTTGCCGGTGAACGTCTCGCCCGCGACGGTCGCCTCGCCTCCGCCGAGGTACGCGGGCGGCCCCATTTCCGCGGACACGTCCCCGGCGCCTCCCAGGCTCACGCCTCGTACTCCCGCGCGCGTGGCGATTCCCCACTCGCCCGGCGCGGCGAGGCCCGCCTCGACCAGGTAGCGGGCGAAGACGCGGATGCCGTTGCCGCACATCTCGCCGATGCTGCCGTCGGAGTTGCGGTAGTCCATGAACCATTCGGCGCCCGAAGCCTCGATCTCCGGGATTCCGGCGGCCTTCGCCCGGACGACGCGCAGGATGCCGTCGGCGCCGATGCCCGCGCGTCTGTCGCACAGCCGCGCCACCACGTCCGCGGACAGTTCCAGGGTTCCGTCCGGGTCGGGCAGGATCACGAAGTCGTTCTCGGTGCCATGGCCCTTAACAAACCGCATGGAACGATCGTATGACCTCGTCAGGGGGCGGACGCCAGCGCCGCCTCCACGGCCCTGTCGGCGAGGTCGGGTGCGTCGTACGGAAGCCACACCACGCGCGGATCACGCCGGAACCACGACTCCTGCCGACGGGCGAAGCGCCGCGTGGAACGGATCGTCTCCTCTTTGGCGCGTTCCTCCGTCCACTCGCCGTCCAGGTAGCGCAGGACCTGGGCGTAGCCGAGGGCCCGGCTCGCGGTGACGCCGTTCCGCAGGCCCCGCTCCTCCAGCGCCCTGACCTCCGCGACGAGGCCCGCGTCCCACATGCGCTCGACGCGGACGGCGATCCGCTCGTCCAGCTCGGGCCTGGGGACGCTCAGGCCGATCTGCGCGACCGCGCCGTACCGGTAGCGGTGCTCGGGCAGCGTCGCGGTGAACGGGCGGCCGGAGATCTCGATCACCTCCAGCGCGCGGACGATCCGCCGCCCGTTGCTGGGCAGGATCGCCTCGGCCGCCGCCGGATCGAGCCCGCGCAGCCGTTCGTGCAGGACGCCGGAACCCGTCCCGGCCAGCTCGTCCTCCAGCCGCGCCCGGACGGCGGGGTCGGTGCCGGGGAATTCGAGGTGGTCGAGCGCCGCCCGCACGTACAGCCCGGAACCGCCGACGAGCACGGGCGTACGGCCCCGTCCGCGGACGGCCGCGATCGTCTCGGCGGCGAGCCGCTGGTACTCGGCGACGCTCGCGGTGACCGCCGCGTCCCAGACGTCCAGCAGGTGGTGCGGGACGCCGCGCATCTCTCCGGGGGCCAGCTTGGCGGTGCCGACGTCCATGCCCCGGTACAGCTGCATCGAGTCGGCGTTGACCGCCTCGCCGCCGAGCCGCAGGCACAGCTCCACGGCGAGATCGGACTTTCCGGCGGCGGTCGGCCCGACGACCGCGATCACGTCTGGTGAGCTCACACGCTAATTCTCGCAACGGAGTGGGTATGCACGTGCTGTACGGGCGCCGGGCGGTCTCCGGCCGGCGCCGACCGGACGAGGATTCGGGGGGATCTCATGTCCATCGTCGACAAGGTCAAGGAAATGCTCGGCCAGAACGCCGGCAAGGCCAGGCAGGGCGTCGAGAAGGCCGGGGACATGGCCGACAGGAAGACCGGCGGCAAGTACTCCGACAAGATCGACAAGGCCCAGGACCAGGCCGGGAAGTACATCGACAAGAACGAGAGCGGCCAGGGCCAGGCCAACCGGCAGAACGAGCCCGGGGACGGGACGCCGGGGGGCGGCGGCCGCCCGAACGCCTGAACGGCCGCCTGGCCGCCTGAACGCCTGTAGCGGCCGGGCCCCGGCCCCTCAGGCGTCCGGGACGCTCTCAGGCGCCTCGGAGCGCCTCCAGCTCGCGACGTGGTAGCCCACGCCGTACGGCGCGGCGCGCGCGAGCCGTTCCGCCTCGTACCGCCCGCTGTCGGCCCGGCCGCCGCCGGTCCGGCCGCGCGCGTCGTCCGCGCCCCCGCACGCTCGGCGGCGGAGGGGCGCGACGCGCCGGCCGCGCCGGCGAGCACCTGCCACGCCGCCCGCCCCGCCGCCTGGAGATCGCGCGACAGCTCCGCGTCCAGCCGGGCGAGGGCGGCGGCGTCGCCCCGTCCGAGCGCGTCCGCGACGGCGTCGTCGTAGGGCGCGCCGCGTTCGTCCAGGTAGCCCGGCGCCTTCTCCGACAGGCACGCCGGGCCGTCCCCCAGCACGAGCAGCGCGACGCCGTCGGCCGCTCCGGCCAGTTCGCGGCCAAGCTCAAGGCATTCCGCGGGTTCCGCGTCCCACGCGACGGACTGGTAGCGGACGCGTTCGGGCACGCCGGTCCTGGACAGCAGCCAGTGTCCGATCGTCAGTGACAGCGGCAGCTCAGGCCCCGTTCCCCACGTGAGGTCCGCGCCGTACGGGCGCAGGGTCGCCGTCACGTCCGGGCCGTACGCCCGGGTCTCGGGACCGCCGCCGACCACGAACACCGCGTCGGGCGCGGACGCCAGGCCCCGCAGGCGGGGCGGCCGGGTCGAGGCGTCGAGCACCGGGACGCCCAGCCGCCGTACGGCCTCGTCGCACGCGGCGCGCAGGCCGTCCAGCTCGGGAGCGGCCTCCCCGGCCACGGCCGGCACGAGGATGGGCGGGTGCGGGCACACCGCCGCCGAGATCAGCACGCGGAGCCTCCAGACCGGGCGTTCCCGGGCCCGCGGCCGTACGGGCGCACGGCCTGCGCGGCGGCCGGGGATGCGTCGATCATGCCGGAGGACGGGCCGTCAGCGGCCGGTCGAGCAGCCCGGCGCGGCGGCCGCGGGGGCCGGAGCGGGCCGTCCGATGGACGGCATGCCGAGCGCGACGCCCTTCGCGCCGCCGTCGGCCGAGCCGCCCTGCCGCGCCTCCCAGGCGTCGCCCGCGCGCGTGCGGCGGACCGCGGCGGCGGGCTTGTCGGCGACGAGGTGGTGCGGCGCGGCGTAGGTGACCTCGACCGTGACCATGTCGCCCGGCCGTACGGGCTCGTCCGGCGCGCGGAAGTGGACCAGGCGGTTGTCGGCGGCGCGCCCGGACAGCCGCAGCGTCGCGTCGTCCTTGCGGCCCTCGCCCTCCGCGACGAGCACTTCCAGCGTGCGGCCGAGCTGCTTCTTGTTCTCTTCCCAGGAGATCTCCTCCTGGAGGGCCACGAGCCGCTCGTACCGTTCCTGCACGACCCGCTTCGGCACCTGGCCGTCCATGGTCGCGGCCGGGGTGCCGGGGCGCTTGGAGTACTGGAAGGTGAACGCGCTGGAGAACCGCGCCTCCCGCACGACGTGGAGGGTCTGCTCGAAGTCCTCCTCGGTCTCGCCGGGGAAGCCCACGATGATGTCGGTGGTGATCGCCGCGTCCGGGATCGCGGCCCGGACCTTCTCGATGATCCCGAGGTAGCGCTCCTGCCGGTACGAGCGCCGCATCGCCTTGAGGACGGGGTCGGCGCCCGACTGGAGCGGCATGTGCAGCGACGGCATCACGTTGGGCGTCTCGGCCATCGCGGCGATCACGTCGTCGGTGAAGTCCTTCGGGTGCGGGGAGGTGAACCGGACGCGCTCCAGCCCCTCGACGCCGCCGCACGCGCGGAGCAGCCCGGCGAAGGCGGACTGGCCGCCCCCGGTCATCGCGCGGACCTCGTCGGGCGCCGTCGCGAGCGCGCCGAACCCGGACCCGTACGCGTTGACGTTCTGGCCGAGCAGCGTGATCTCCAGGACGCCGTCGGCGACGAGCGCCTCCACCTCGGCGAGGATCTCGCCGGGGCGGCGGTCCCTCTCCTTGCCGCGCAGCGACGGGACGATGCAGAACGTGCAGGTGTTGTTGCAGCCCACCGAGATCGACACCCACGCCGCGTACGGCGACTCGCGCCGCGTCGGCAGCGTCGAGGGGAACGTCACCAGCGACTCTTCGATCTCGACCTGCGCCTCGGCGCGCACCCGGGAGCGCTCCAGCAGCGCCGGGAGCGACCCGATGTTGTGCGTGCCGAACACCACGTCCACCCAGGGCGCGCGCTTGACGATCGTGTCGCGGTCCTTCTGCGCGAGGCAGCCGCCGACGGCGATCTGCATGCCCGGATGACCGTCCTTGACGGGCCGCAGGTGGCCGAGGTTGCCGTAGAGGCGGTTGTCGGCGTTCTCCCGTACGGCGCAGGTGTTGAACACCACCACGTCGGGCTCGGCGTCGCCCGCCCGGACGTACCCGGCGGACTCCAGCAGGCCGGACAGCCGTTCGGAGTCGTGGACGTTCATCTGGCACCCGTAGGTACGGATCTCGTACGTGCGGGGACCGCTCTGGATAGGCGCACTCATGACAGTCCCCAAGGGTACGTGCTGGCGATGGTCCCCGCGCGCCGTCGCGCGCTCGCCGCGACGCGCCGGTAACATCCGCCGAGGTGATCACGCGGAACGGCTCGAATCGTGCCGCCGACGTGGGGATTCGTGATCGTATCGGTACCGCGCGGGGACTTGCCCGGCGATTCGGATGACGTAAAGTCCGGGCCCATGACGGACAGCGAAGGCGGGCCCGACCTCACCAAGGGCGGCGGGCCTACGGCGGAGACCGCGGGCGACGGGCCCCTCGTCGTCGTCGAGAACGTCAACAAGCATTTCGGAGAGCTGCACGTTCTCAAGGACATCAACCTCACCGTGAACCGCGGCGAGGTCGTCGTCGTGATCGGACCGTCAGGCGGGGGCAAGTCGACCCTGTGCCGGTCGATCAACCGGCTGGAGCCGATCGACGGCGGCACGATCCTGGTGGACGGCAAGGAGCTGCCCAAGGAGGGCAAGGAGCTGGCGAGGCTCCGCGCCGACGTGGGCATGGTGTTCCAGTCGTTCAACCTGTTCGCGCACAAGACGATCCTCGACAACGTCACGCTCGGGCCGATCAAGGTGCGCAAGCAGGGCAGGCAGGAGTCCGAGAAGCACGCCATGGAGCTGCTGGACCGGGTCGGCATCGCCAACCAGGCCCAGAAGTACCCCGCGCAGCTCTCCGGCGGGCAGCAGCAGCGCGCCGCGATCGCGCGCTCCCTCGCGATGAAGCCGAAGGTGATGCTGTTCGACGAGCCCACCTCGGCGCTGGACCCGGAGATGATCAACGAGGTCCTGGACGTCATGAGCGGGCTCGCCCGCGACGGCATGACCATGGTCGTGGTCACCCACGAGATGGGGTTCGCGCGCAAGGCGGCGCAGAAGGTCGTGTTCATGGCCGACGGCCAGGTGGTCGAGGAGAACACTCCCGAGGAGTTCTTCACCAACGCGCGCACCGACCGCGCGAAAGACTTCCTTTCCAAGATCCTCACGCACTGAGCCGTCGGGGCTCCGGCAGGAAAGCAGAGGTAGACGAGAGCATGCGAGTTCGACGTTTCGGCGCCCTGGTCGGCGCGGGGGTCGCGCTGTCCCTGGCGCTCAGCGCCTGCGGCAGCGACACCGAGAAAACCGAGGCCAAGAGCGTTGCCCAGAAGGCCAAGGACGACAAGAAGCTGACGATCGGCATCAAGTACGACCAGCCCTCGCTCGGCCTGAAGAAGCCCGACGGCACGTTCGACGGCTTCGACGTCGACGTCGCCCGCTACGTGGCCAAGGAGCTCGGCGTCCCCGAGAGCGGCGTCACGTTCAAGGAGGCCCGCTCCGAGAACCGCGAGTCGTTCCTCCAGGGCGGCCAGGTGGACCTCGTCTTCGCGACGTACTCCATCACCGAGGCCCGCAAGCAGCAGGTCGGCTTCGGCGGCCCCTACTACGTCGCGCACCAGGACACGATGGTCCGGGCCAACGACAACGGCATCAAGAAGGCCGAGGACCTCAAGGGCAAGCGGCTGTGCCGCGCGGCCGGGTCCAACTCGTTCCGCCGCGTGACCGAGGGCCCGCCGGACGGCAAGCTCGCCGTCAAGGGCGTGAAGCTCGTCGACGCCTCGTCCTACTCCGACTGCGCCGCCAAGCTGAAGGCCGGCGCGCTGGACGCGGTCAGCACCGACGACCTGATCCTGGCCGGCTTCGCCAGCCAGCAGAAGGGCTCGTTCAAGGTCATCAACGCCCCGTTCACCGACGAGAAGTACGGCATCGGGATCAAGAAGGGCGACAAGGAGACCTGCGAGGCCGTCAACAAGGCCGTCACGAAGATGTACTCCGACGGCACCGCCAAGACCCTGCTCGACAAGCACTTCTCGGGCACCGGCCTGAAGCCCACGACGACCGTCCCTCAGTTCGAGGGCTGCGCCTGATCCCAGGCTGAGGCCCGCCACGGCGACGCGGTCCCGGAGCGCCGAACGCGCCCCCGGGACCGCCGCCGTGGCCACCGACCCGCTGGAACGCCATGGAACAGCTACTCGACCTGCTTGACTTCGGTCCGTTCTTCGACCATTTCGACACGATCCTCGAAGGGTTCTGGGCGACGATCCGCCTGGCCGCCGCGGCGGCGGTGCTCTCGCTCATCATCGGCACCGTGCTGGCGGCCTTCCGGGTCTCCCCGATACCGGTGCTGCGCGCCGTCGGGACGGTCTACGTCAACGTCCTGCGCAACACCCCGCTCACGCTGGTGCTGCTGATGTGCAGCCTCGGGCTGAACGACACGCTCGCGCTCACCTTCTCGTCCGACGCCAACACCAGCTACTACTGGTGGGCCGTGCTCGGGCTGTCCGGCTACACCGGGGCGTTCGTCGGCGAGTCGCTCCGCTCGGGCATCAACACCGTCCCGCTCGGGCAGGCGGAGGCGGCGCGCTCGATCGGGCTGACCTTCTCGCAGTCGCTCCGCATGATCATCCTGCCGCAGGCGTTCCGCGCGGTGATCGCGCCGCTCGGCAGCGTCTTCATCGCCATGATCAAGAACACCACGGTGGCCATCGCGGCCAGCTACGCGGAGATCGCCACGCAGATGAAGAGCCTGGTGGACCTGCCGTCGTTCGCCAGCGGCACCATCCCGCTGTTCATCGGCGTGGCCGTCGGCTTCATGATCCTCACCCTGCCCGCCGGGTTCTTCTCCGGCTGGCTGGCCAAGCGGATGGCGGTGGCGCGGTGACCAGGGAAGCGACCGTCCTGTTCGACGCCCCGGGGCCCCGGGCGCGGGCCCGCCACCGGGTGCTGACCGCCGTCTCCGGGCTCGTCCTGCTCGGGTTGATCGCGCTGCTGGTGATGCGCCTCAACGACAAGGGCCAGTTCGCCAAGGAGCTGTGGGACCCGTTCCTCAAGGCCGACGTCTGGAAGAACCTGATCCTGCCCGGCCTGTGGAACACACTGAAGGCGGCGGCGCTGGCCTCGGTGCTCTCGCTGCTGTTCGGCGTCGTCTTCGGGCTGGGCCGGCTGTCGGACCACTGGTGGATCCGGATCCCCGCCGGGGCCGTCGTGGAGTTCTTCCGCGCGATCCCGCTGCTGATCCTGATCTTCCTGGCGTTCTTCCTGCCCAACAAGATCAGCCCGGTCGTCGCCGAGTCGCCGTTCGGGACGTTCCAGCGCGTCCTGGTCGACAACTTCTTCTCGATCTTCGGCGTGGAGATCAACGCGGGCACGATCGTCGTCCCGGCCTTCGCGGCCGTGGTGTTCGGCCTGGTGATGTACAACGGCTCGGTGCTCGCCGAGGTGGTCAGGGCCGGCGTGCTGTCGATCCCGAAGGGCCAGTCGGAGGCCGCCTACTCGATCGGGCTGCGCAAGAACGGCGTGATGCGCCTGATCCTGCTGCCCCAGGCGGTCACGGTGATGATGCCGGCGATCGTGAGCCAGCTCGTGGTCGTCCTCAAGGACACCGCGCTCGGCTTCATCATCGCCTACGCCGAACTGCTCCAGGCGGGCTTCAAGCAGGTGCCCGCCAACTACCACAACAACATCATCCAGGCCGGCATCGTCGTCGGCATCATCTACATCGCCATCAACATGTCGATCAGCCGGATCGCGACGTGGCTGGAGGCGCGCAGCCGCCGCAGCCGCAAGACCGCCGCCAGGACGATGGGCGGCGACGTCGGCGCGCCGCCCGCGCCCGGCATGTCGGTCGCCGGCGGCCCCGGAGCCGCCTGACCGGCGGTCGGCCTCGCGTCCGACCGTGAACGCCCGCAGGGGGCGCCGCCGGGGAATCCGGCGGCGCCCCTTTCGGTTGCGCAGAACGTGATGGTGGACGTCGTGGTGATCGGGTCAGGGCAGGCGGGACTGTCGGCGGGCTACTACCTGCGGCGTTCCGGCCTGGATTTCGTGATGCTGGACCACTCGCCGCGTCCGGGCGGCGCGTGGCAGTACCGCTGGCCGACGCTCACGCTCGGCGCGGCGCACGGGATCCACGACCTGCCGGGGATGCCGCTGGGCGAACGCGACGGGAGCCGTCCCGCTTCCGAGGTCGTCTCCGAGTACTTCGGCCGCTACGAGAAGGCGTTCGACCTGCCCGTGCACCGTCCCGTGGACGTCACGCGGGTGGAGGACCTGCCGGACGGGCGGCTGCTCGTGGAGACCTCCGAGGGGCCGTACGAGACGCGCGCGCTGATCAACGCCACGGGCACGTGGGACCGTCCGTTCTGGCCGCACTACCCCGGTATGGAGACGTTCGCCGGACGCCAGTCGCACACGGCCGACTACCGGGGGCCCGACGAGTTCGCGGGCGAGCGCGTGGTCGTCGTCGGGGGCGGCGCGTCCGGCGTCCAGGCCCTCCTGGAAATCGCTCAGGTGGCCGCAGAGACGACGTGGGTGACCAGGCGTCCGCCGGTATGGGTGGACGGTCCGTTCGACGAGCAGCGCGGCCGTGACGCCGTCGCGCGGGTCGAGGACCGCGTCCGCCGCGGGCTGCCGCCCGGCAGCGTCGTCGGCGCGACCGGGCTGCTGCTGACCGACGAGGTGCGCGCGGCCCGCGAGTCGGGCGTGCTGCGCCGCGAGCCGATGTTCGACCGCATCACCCCGGACGGCGTCGAGTGGGCGTCCGGACGGCACGTGGACGCCGACGCGATCCTCTGGGCGACCGGCTTCCGCGCCGCCCTCGACCACCTCGCGCCCCTGCGCCTGCGCGCGCCCGGCGGCGGCATCCGCATGGACGGCACGCACGTCGCGGGCGACCCGTACGTCCACCTGCTCGGGTACGGGCCGTCGGCCAGCACCATCGGCGCCAACCGCGCAGGGCGGATCGCCGTCAGGGACATCACGCGCCTCCTGAACGCACCCGGGGACGGGCGCGACGCGCGCGGCGTACGCGGCGCGGGCCTGGCGGCGACCGGCTGAACGACACGTTCGCCCACCCGTTCCGCCGCCGGTCCGAGGGTTCGCCTACGCGCGCGCCCGCGGTTGCGCGCCCCGTCCGGCCGCGTGCCGCAGCGCCCAGCCGCGTGCCGCGCCGTCGGGCGCGATGCCCGTCGCGGGTGGCGGGGTGTCCCGGTGAGCGGTTTGTTTCTTTCCGAGTTCAACTGGCCCGTCATGGCCCCAACCGATCCCCGTATGCGGGACGATTCCTGTTATGACCGCTCGTGCGACACTCCCCTACGGCTCCTGGCCTTCCCCCATCTCCGCCGCCGACGTCGCCCGCTCCCGGCTGCGCCTCGGTTTCCCCACCGTCGCCGGCGATGACGTCTGGTGGCAGGAGGCCCGTCCCGAGGAAGGGGGCCGGACCACGGTCGTCCACCAGCGCGGCGGTCACCGGACCGAGCTGCTCCACGCGCCGTGGGACGCCCGGACCCGCGTGCACGAGTACGGCGGGCGGTCATACCTGCCGATCCGCACCGGCGACGGCGGCGCCATCGTCTTCTCCAACTACGAGGACCAGCGGCTGCACCGGCTCGACGAGGGCGACCCGAAACCGCGCCCGTTGACGCCGGAACCGGCCGTCCCCGCGGGTCTGCGCTACGCCGACTGCGTGCTCTCCCCCGACGGCACGGAGATCTGGTGCGTTTGCGAAGGGCACATCGCCGCGCCCCCCGCCGAAGGCGGAGCGGACGGCGGCGGCGAGCCGGGGCCGGAGGGGATCAGGCGCGCGATCGTCGCCGTCCCCCTGGACGGCAGCGCCGCCGAGGACGCCTCGGCGATCCGCGAGCTGGTCACCGGCGCGCACTTCTACGCCAGCCCCGCGCCGTCCCCGAGCGGAGGGCACCTGGCATGGGTGCAGTGGAACCACCCCCGGATGCCCTGGGACGGCACGGAACTGCGCGTCGCCGCCATCGAGGACGGCCACACCGTCGCGCCCCGCACCGTCAAGGGCGGCCTCACCGAATCAGCGCTCGCGCCGCTGTGGGCCGACGACGAGACCCTCTACGTCATCTCCGACTGGCCGGGCTGGTGGAACATGTACCAGGTCGGCCTGCACGGCGAGTCCGCGCAGGCGCTGTACCCGGCGGAGGAGGAGTTCGCCTCGCCGCTCTGGCAGCTCGGCGGCATGCCGTACGCGCTGCTCGGCGACGGCCGCCTCGCCGTCCTGCACGGCGAGGGCGACATGCGGCTGGCGGTCTACGACCCCGAGACGCTCGACCTCACCGAACTGGAGCTGCCCTACTCCCACTGGGCGCCGCAGGTCTCCGCGGACGGCTCGACCATCGTCGCCATCGGCGGCGGCCCCGACGTCCCCGATTCGGTCGTGCGGATCGACACCGCCAACGGGCGCGTCGAGACGCTGCGCCGCGAGACGGCCCACCTCCCGGACGCCGCGTACCTGTCGCGGCCTCGCACCGAACGCCTGGAAGGGCCGTTCGGACGCCCCGTGCACGCGTACGTGTTCCCGCCGACCAGCCCCGACGCCGCCGCACCCGAGGGCGAGCTCCCTCCGTACGTGGTGTTCGTGCACGGCGGGCCCACCGGGCGCGTCTCGACCGTCCTCAACCTGGAGCGGGCGTACTTCACCAGCCGCGGCATCGGCGTCATCGACGTCAACTACGGCGGTTCGGCGGGCTACGGCCGCGCGTACCGCGAGCGGCTCCGCCGGCAGTGGGGCGTCGTGGACGTCGAGGACGCCGTCTTCGCCGCCAGGGCCCTCGTCGAACGCGGCATCGCCGACCCCGAGCGGCTCGCCATCAGGGGCGGCAGCGCGGGCGGCTGGACGACCCTCGCCGCCGCCACCCAGACCGACCTGTTCAAGGCCGCCACGTCCTACTACGGCATCAGCGACCTCCAGAGCTTCGCCGGGGCCACGCACGACTTCGAGTCGCAGTACCTCTTCGGGCTGATCGGGCCGCTTCCGGGGTTCGAACGGGCGTACGAGGAGCGTTCGCCGCTCAACCGCGCCGACCGCACCGCCTGCCCCGTTCTGCTGCTCCAGGGCCTCGACGACCCGATCGTCCCGCCCGACCAGTCGGAACGCTTCGCGGTGGCGCTGGCGGAGAAGAAGATGCCGTACGCCTACCTGACGTTCGAGGGCGAGTCGCACGGCTTCCGACGGGCCGAGACCACCATCGCGTGCCTGGAGGCCGAACTCGCGTTCTACGGCCAGACCCTCGGTTTCAAGCCGAAGGACGTGGACCCGATCGACCTCACCGTCGGCTGAACAGCTCCACCGCAAGGAACCGTCCCCCATCGGGGACGGTTCCTGCGTTTTCAGGCCCGTTCGCCTGCGGCTTCAGGTACTTGTGGGCGCGTTCTCAGGTTTTCAGGCCCGCTTGTCGGCGGCGCTGCGCAGCACGTTGACGTCGTTGTCGAAATACGGCGAGAACGAGCGCCAGTGCGTGTTGCCGCCGCCCTGGTAGCCGCCGATGACGCCGTTGATGTAGCCCGTGTGCGTCTTGCCGTTGTACTTGAGCAGCCAGGGGCTTCCGCTCGTTCCGCCGTAGAAGCCGGAGCAGTCCATGCGGACCTGGTACTTCGACTGCCGCGCCGTCTTCGCCCGGCAGTAGATCGGCTGGTCGCGCTTGTCGTAGGCGATCCGCGGGTAACCCGTCACGTTCACGTACTTGCCGACGCCCTGGTTGACGCCCAGCATGTTGTAGCCGACCGCGGCCTCGATCGTCTTGCCCTTCAGGGGGTTGAGCCCGATGAAGCCGAAGTCGAGGTCGGGATCGCTCTTGGACGCCCACCGCTGGTCGACCAGCAGCATCTTCGCCGTCCACGTCCCGTACGGCCGCTTGCCCTTCTCGTACTTGGGCACGAACGCCACCTTGCTCACGTAGCCCGCGCCGCGCCCGCCGTGGATGCAGTGCGCCGCCGTGATGAGCAGCTTCTTCGAGTACGAGTGCACCACGCTGGCCGTGCAGTAGTGGTCGCCCGAGCCGTTGTTGAAGAACAGCGCGCCGAGCGTCGGGATCCCGTGGAACGCCGTGGAGCGCGGCACCGCCTGCGCCGCGGCCTGCGTGCGCGCCGCTCCGCCAGGCGCCTCGGCGCGTCCCACCGGCTTCGCCGCCGCCATCCGCTTGGCCGTCCAGTACCGCGCGGCCTCGTTCGAGTCGGCCGCGCTGATCCGCACGCTGGCGGACGTGTCCACGACCCGCTTCTCCGCGCCGTCCCCCGAGGACAGCCACACCGTCCCGGCCCCGGCCGCGACGACCCCCGCGGACGTGCCGAGCACGACCGTCCACCACTTCCGACCCCTGTGCATTCGCCAGAACCTACCGACTCCCCCGCACCGCCACAACACGAATGATCATCCCCGAATCCCCCATGTCGCCCGGCCCTCGCCGACCGGCGGCAGGGCGGGGCAGAGGCGGAGGGCCGGAGCGGAGGGGGCGGCGGGGCGCCGGGGTCAGCGGGCGAACTCGATGGCGCGGGACTCGCGGACGACGGTGACGCGGATCTGGCCCGGATAGGTCAGCTCGTCCTCGACCTGCTTGGCGATGTCGCGGGCGATGACCTGGGCCTGGATGTCGTCGACGGAGTCCGGCTTGACCATGACGCGGATCTCGCGGCCGGCCTGCATGGCGAAGACCTTCTCCACGCCCTCGTGCTTGTCGCGGGCGATCTCCTCCAGCCGTTCGAGCCGCTTGACGTACGCCTCCAGCGACTCGCGGCGCGCTCCCGGCCGGCTGCCGCTGATCGCGTCGGCCGCCTGGGTGAGGACGGCCTCGACCGTGCGGACCTCGACCTCGTTGTGGTGCGCCTCGATGGCGTGCACGACGTCCTCGTCCTCGCCGTACCGCCGTGCGATCTCCGCGCCGATCAGCGCGTGGCTGCCCTCGACCTCGTGGGTGAGCGCCTTGCCGATGTCGTGCAGCAGCGTGCACCGCTTGGCGATCTCGACGGGCAGCCGCAGCTCGCTCGCCATGACGCCCGCGATGTGCGCCGACTCGATCAGGTGCATGAGCACGTTCTGGCCGTACGAGGTGCGGTAGCGGAGCTGGCCGAGCAGCGCGATCAGCTCGGGGTGCATGTCGGTGATGCCGACCTCCACGAGCGCGTCCTCCCCCGCGCGCACGCAAAGCTGCTCCACGTCCGACCGGCTGCGGTCGTAGACCTCCTCGATCCGCTGCGGATGGATCCGGCCGTCCAGAACGAGCTTTTCCAGGGTGAGCCGTCCGACCTCCCTGCGAACGGGGTCGAAACAGCTCAGCAGCACCGCCTCGGGGGTGTCGTCGATGATGAGGTTGACGCCGGTCGTGGACTCGAACGCGCGGATGTTGCGTCCCTCGCGCCCGATGATGCGGCCCTTCATCTCGTCGCTCGGCAGGTGCAGCACCGACACGACCGACTCGGCCGTCTGCTCGCTGGCGACCCGCTGGATGGCGAGCGTCACGATCTTGCGGGCGCGCTTCTCGCCCTCGGCCCGCGCCGCGTTCTCGATCTCCCTGGTCAGCGGGATGGCCTCGCGCTTGGCCTGGTTCTCGATCGCGGCGACCAGCTCGCTCTTGGCCTGCTCGGCGGTCAGCCCGGCGGCGCGTTCGAGGACCTGCCGCCGCTCGTCGTCCAGGCGCCCAAGTTCCTGCTTGCGGGACTCCAGGCCGCGCTTGCTCTCGGAGAGGCGCCCCGACCACTCCTCCAGCCGCCGCACCTCGCCGTCGAGGCGCTGCTCCCGCTCCGCGAGGCGGCTCTCGCGGCGTTCCAGGTCCTCGCGCATGGTCCGGAGGTCCTCGCGTGCGGCGCGGGCCTCCTCCTCAAGCTCGGCGCGGGCGGCGTTCGCGATCTCCTGGGCCTGCTTCTCGGCGCGTTCGAGGATCTCCTGCGCCTCGGCCTCCGCCGCGGCGGCGCGGCCGAGACCCCCGGGTCGGCGCAGCAGCACGATCACGAGAGCGACCAGGGTCACCAGCAGTGCTGCACCCAGCAGGACGCTCTCCATGAGGCAGATCCTTCCTCGCCCACGGACCCCGTGATCGGAGCCCTGCCTCGCGAGGATTTACCCGCACCCGCCCGGGCGGCCGGGTACACGGAATCCCCGAGCCGCCGATCGCGACCCGGTGACTCGGCCGAAAACGGCCAAGGACGTGTCCTCTATGCCTCTCAACTGCTCGAACGTGATCAGTCGTATCGCAATCCGCGGTGCGCGGAGTAACTCCTCACTGCCGTAACGGTAAGCGGCATGGAGGTAATGAGCAAGCAAACCCCGGGCATTCCGGACTAACCGAACGCCCGCGTGAGGAGTGCCTTACCGTCCCCCGGCCTGCCCCGAGCCACCGCCGACCTGCCCCGTCACGGCCCGCCCGTGTCAGGAAAGGGTCAGCGCACCGTCAGGGACCACCGCGCCTCCCCGGCGTGTCGTTCCCGGACCGAAACCCCACCCCACCCAACGCCCCAATCCCCCGTTCTCCCACACCACGCCCTCCCCGCACCAGCCCCCGTAGTCCCACCACTCCTAGCCCCACCTCGCCGACATCTCCCGCACCCGTCGCCCCCGCCCGTACCCGCCCGGCGGGTGCCGAGCGGCAGCAATGGTGGGGTCAGACGTTCGTTGACGGACGATCCCTCGCGGGCGTTCGTTGGCAGACGCCGGTCAGCGGCGTCCACTGGTGGGCGTTCGCGCGGCGTCGGAGTAGCGGACGGCAACAGGTGCGCAGGGCACGCGGACGGTTGTTCTGCGGTTGGGACGGGCGAACGCCAGGAGGAGGGGAAGAACGAGTGCTGGAGCAAGAAGCGGGCCGCGCTCTTCCCCGCTCGGTTCAGTCCATATCGGGGTCTTCGGCGAACTCGTCGACGTCGGCGCCCTCTTCCGCGAGCGCCTCCTTGACGACGCGGTAGGCGAGGCCGGGCGAGTAGCCCTTGCGGGCGAGCACGCCGACCAGGCGGCGCATCCTCTTCGCCGGATCAACTCCCCGCGTGGCCCTCAGTTTCCGGGCGATGAGGTCCCTGGCGGCCTGCTCCTCATCCTCCGGCGTGACCTCCTCGACGGCGTCGTTCACCGTCTCGGCGTCGACGCCACGGCGACGGAGCTCGCTGGCGAGCGCACGCTTGGCCAGTCCGCGTCCCGCCTGGCGGGTCCGCACCCAAGCCTGGGCGAACGCGACGTCATCAATGAGCCCCACATCGGTGAACCGTCCAAGGACCCCCTCAGCCACATCGTCCGGGATCTCCTTGCGTCGCAACGCGTCGGCGAGCTGAGCACGCGTACGAGGCGACGATGCAAGGAGCCGCAAGCAAATCTCTCGCGCCGCGGACTCCGGATCGGCGGGCGGCCCCTTCTTCGCGTTCCCGTCCCGCCGCCCCCTCTTCCGGCCGCCCCGACTCTCTTCCCAAGGATTGTCGGAGCCGCCCCCAAAAGCCTTCTTCCGCCCGCCACCGCGCCCAGATGCGCCCCTCCGCCCACCTGCGGCAGCCGCCCCACCTGCGCCCCGCTCCGGGCCTACCTCCTCCGCGAGCACATCCGAGCCGCCCTGCCCGCCCGGGACCCACCGTTCCCCCGGGCCTCCCTGCCCGTCCGAACGCGTTCGCGCGTCCGACTCCGCCTGCCCGTCTGGAGCCGACCGCATATCCGAGACAGCCTGAACCCTCCGGCGTGACCGCCCACCACCCGGGGCTGTCTGAACGTCTGGAGCCGTCTGATCACTCGGGGTTGGCTGCCGGTCGGAGTTGGCCTGAACGTTCGTGACGGGCTGCGGGTTCGAGGACGGCTGGTCGTTCGGCGGCTGGCTCCCGGGGCCGGGCTGCTTGGCGGGCTGCTTGGCGGGCTGCTTGGCGGGCTGCTTGGCGGGCTGGGACGCGGTCTTCTCACCGAGGACGGGGCGCGTCCTGTCGGCGGCTGTGAGGTCGGCCGTGCTTGGGGGCACGGCACTTGGGTCATCCCGCCGGTCGCTCGCTTTGGACGCGGCAGGGCCGGGCCTGGTCCGCGGGTTCTCCTCGGTAGGGGCTGGGGGCTTCGCGGCAGGCCCGCGTTCGGAACGGCCGGGATTCTGGCCTTCCTGCTCGGTCGTCCACGGGTTGGTCCCGGTGATCGCCCAGGGCACGGCGCCGGACGCGTGCGGGAGCGTGGGAGCGACCGCGCCGTTCTCGTCGGAAGGCTCCGCCTCGTTCTCGCTTGAGCCTGGTACTGGCTCGTCGACACGCTTCCGAGCGAAGTCTTGAACGGCAGCCGCGCCGGCCTCGGGAGCAGAGTCGTTATCGACGGTGCTGTCGGGCTGGGCGACGGTGGCCCCGGCGGTGGGGTTGAGATGTGAGGCAGGCCCCGTTCCGGCAGCGGGGCCGGGCTGAGGGGTGAGGCCGGCAGCGGGGCCGGGCTGAGGGGTGAGGCTGGCAGCGGGGTCGGGCTTGGTGGTGGGGCCGGCACCAGGGGTGGGGCGTGAGGCTGGGGCTGGGGCTGCGCCAGAGTCGGGGGGTGGTTCGAGGGCCGCCTCGGGCTCGGGAGCTGGGTTGAGCTCCGGAGTTGGGTCGAGCCCCGAAGTTGGGTCGGGCTCGGGCTCCGGAGTTGGGTCGGGCTCAGGCTTGGAGTCCTGCTCGGTGGCGGGGGCAGGGGCGCGTGAGGGGAGGGTGGGTGGCGGGGGGACGGGGGTGGGCTCTTCGGTGAGCCATGGGTTGGACTCGGGGGTGGCCCAGGGGACGGGTTTGGGTGGGGTCGGTTCGTCCCAGGGGTTTCGGGGCGCCTCGTCCTCGGGTGGGCGGGTCATGCGGGGGCACCCGGAGCGCTGAGCCCGGCGGGGTCAGCGGCCGGGCCCTCGGGAGCGGCGGCGCCATCGGGGAAGGTCCGCGCACCGGCGAGCCGGTGCCGGGTAAGGCGCCGCCGCCCTACATACGAGATCATCGCCCACACTTCGTCAAGAGTCACCCGGATTGGCAGATTCCTTGTCAGGAATCACCCGGCTTGGAGCCCCTGGCGCTCTTCTTGACGGGCATCGGGGGCTTGGGGGCCGGAGTGGCCTGGGGCTTGGCGGGCTCGGCGTCGGCCGCGGGCTTGGTCCCGTCGGCGGCGGGCTCGGCCTCCTTGTCGACCTTCGGGCCGACGCCCAGCTTCTCCTTGATCTTCTTCTCGATCTCGTCGGCCATGTCGGGGTTGGCCTTGAGGAAGTTGCGGGCGTTCTCCTTGCCCTGGCCGAGCTGGTCGCCGTCGTAGGTGTACCAGGCGCCGGACTTGCGGACGAAGCCGTTCTCCACGCCGAGGTCGATCAGGCCGCCCTCGCGGCTGATGCCGATGCCGTAGAGCAGGTCGAAGTCGGCGACGCGGAACGGCGGCGCCATCTTGTTCTTGACGACCTTGACGCGGACGCGGTTGCCCACGGCCTCGGTGCCGTCCTTGAGGGTCTCGATGCGGCGGACGTCGAGGCGGACGGAGGCGTAGAACTTCAGCGCGCGCCCGCCCGTGGTGGTCTCGGGCGACCCGAACATGACGCCGACCTTCTCGCGGAGCTGGTTGATGAACAGCGCGGTGGTCTTGGTCTGGTTGATCGCGCCGGTGAGCTTGCGCAGCGCCTGGGACATCAGGCGTGCCTGGAGGCCGACGTGGCTGTCGCCCATCTCGCCCTCGATCTCGGCGCGGGGGACGAGCGCGGCGACCGAGTCGATGACCACGATGTCGATCGCGCCGGAGCGGATCAGCATGTCGGTGATCTCCAGCGCCTGCTCGCCGGTGTCGGGCTGGGAGACCAGCAGGGCGTCGATGTCGACGCCGAGCTTGCCGGCGTACTCGGGGTCGAGCGCGTGCTCGGCGTCGACGAACGCGGCGATGCCGCCCTTCTTCTGGACGCTGGCGACCGCGTGGAGCGCGATCGAGGTCTTGCCCGAGCCCTCGGGGCCGTAGACCTCGACGACGCGGCCGCGCGGGAGGCCGCCGATGCCGAGGGCGATGTCGAGGGCGATCGCGCCCGTCGGGATCACCTCGACCGGGGCGCGCGCCTCCTCGCCCATCCGCATGACCGAGCCCTTGCCGAACTGCCGCTCGATCTGCGCGAGGGCGGTTTCGAGAGCCTTCTCCCGGTCGTTCGCTGCCATGACGTGCCCTTGTCTTCCTGTCGTGAGTGCCGGCTCTCGGCCGCCTTGCGATGTCGAGGGCGACGTTACGGGGAGCCACCGACAGTTCTCGAGACCCCGGCGCAACTGTGGATAACGTCGCATGCCGCGCCCAGCTTACCGAACACTCGTTCGATCATGGCGGCGCGCACCGAATTGCCCGGGAATCTCCGTGCGCCGGGCGGCCTCCACCCCGTACGCTGGCGCCGTCCACGGAGGGTTCCATCATGACGCTGACCGTCCTCTTCTGCGTCGATCCGCTCCACCCCCGGCGCGTTGACCCGCACTACTCCCGCGAGGCGGCCGCCGTGCGGGACCACTATGGCGAAATCGCACTCGTCGACCATGAGGCGCTGCGGCGTGGTGACGCGGCGGCAGCGGTGCGCGCCGTCCCGGGTGACCTGGGGGCCGCGTGGTACCGGGGCTGGATGCTCACGGCCGAGGAGTACGCGGCGCTCGCTTCGGCGCTCAAGGCTCGCGGCACGGTCCTGCTGACGCATCCGGAGGATTACCGGCGCGCGCACGAGTTGCCCGGATGGCATGACACGTTCGCGGGGCTGACCCCGCACAGCGTGTGGCAGCCTCTCGCGCCGCGCCAGGAGCCGCAGGATCTGAGCGAGCTGGTACGGCCGCTCAACGGCGGGCCCGGCATCGTCAAGGATTACGTGAAATCCCGCAAGCACGAGTGGGACGAGGCGTGCTTCGTTCCCGACGTGAAGAATCTCTCGCAGCTCCGTACGGTCGCGTCGAAGATGGTCGCGCTACAGGACGATTTCCTCGCGGGCGGTCTGGTCGTGCGTGAATACGAGCCATACGACGGTGAGGGCGAGTCGCGCGTGTGGTGGGTGGACGGAGAGCCCGCTCTCGTGGGGCCGCATCCCGACAGTCCCGATATCGAGCCTGAGCCGGAGCTCGACGCGGTCGCCCCGGCCGTACGCGCTCTCGGCTGCCGTTTCATCACCACCGACCTGGCGCGCCGCTCGGACGGAGAGTGGCGCGTGGTGGAGGTCGGGGACGGTCAGGTGAGCGACCTGCCCGGCACCGTCGATCCCATGGATCTGTACGCGCATCTGCCCGTACCGGATTGACGGCCTGTCCACGCCCTTCGCGAGGCGAACGGACGTGGTGCCTGGACGCGTGCGATCGGGCGGCGTTCGCACGGAACGGACGGTGCCCGCCTTGTGACGGAACCGGAATGGGCACCCCTTCCGTCCCATAACGGCCCACCCCTAGGCTATGGCTCCGCGACGCCGGAATCCTTCCCCGCGGGACGTCCGGTCCAGTCGTCCGGAGCCTCCCGGCCGCTCGCCGTCTCGTTTCGAAGGACGTGTTCCCCTTGCCCCCACAGGAGCCCACGCGCCGGCTCAGCTCGCGCGCCGTCAAGGTCGGAATGGTGAGCGCGCTGTCGTTGACCCTGGTCGCCTGCGGTTCCAAGTCGACCACGGCGTGGTGCGTGGACCGCTACGCCCCGGCCGTCGGGAAGACCAAGGGCGGTTACAAGGTGGTCTCCGACAGCCTCTGCAACACGCGGGACATCGACAACGGCACGATCTCGTACGGCCGGTACTTCTGGTATTACGGCGGCAAGCGGGATTCCAACGGGTACGCGACGGGCGGCACCTCTTTCGGACCGAGCAAGGGCAAAATCAAGTCGGGCAGCGGCCACACGCTGAGCCGGGGAGGCTTCGGCGGCGGCGGAAAGAGCGGGGGCTGAGGTGCGCCGCACCCGTTCGAAGCCGCGGGATGACTGGGCCGAGAAGGTCGAGACGCACGGGCTGGCCTTTCACCGGACCGCGCATCCGGAACATCTGACGCGTCCCTACTGGGACGAGTCGGTGCACTACGTCTTCGAGATGGACGAGGTGCTGGCCCTTGAGGAAGTCGTCGAGGAACTGCACCGGATGTGTCTGGAAGTGGTGGAGCACGTCGTCTCCACCGGCCGGTACAACGTGCTGGGCATCCCCGACTGGGTGGCGCCGCTGATCGAGGAGTCGTGGCGGCGGCGGGACCCGCACCTGTACGGGCGTTTCGACCTGCGCTACGACGGCGACGGGCCCGCGAAACTGCTGGAGTACAACGCGGACACCCCCACGGCGCTTGTCGAGAGTTCGATCGTCCAGTGGTTCTGGTTGCAGGACGTCTTCCCCGAGGACGACCAGTGGAACTCCATTCACGAACGTCTGGTCGACCGCTGGAAGCGGATGGCCGCCGATCTGGCCCCCGGCCCGACGCACTTCGCCTGGACGAACGGCGATGAGACCGGCGAAGAGGTCATGACCATCGCCTACATGCAGCAGACCGCCGAGGAGGCGGGTATCCCCGGCATGGCGATAGCCATGGAGGACATCGGGTGGCATTCAGGCCGCGAACGGTTCCTCGACCTGGACGAGAACGAGATCCGTACGCTGTGCAAGCTGTACCCCTGGGAATGGATCGTCTCCGAGCCGTTCGGCAGGAACATCCCCGGCGCGCCCACAGCCTGGATCGAGCCCATCTGGAAGATGGTGCTCTCCAACAAGGCGCTGCTCGTACTGCTGTGGGAACTGTTCCCCGGACACCCGAACCTGTTGCCCACGTACCTCAACACCCCCTCGAACCTGACCTCGTACGTGCAGAAACCGCTGCTCGGACGGGAAGGCGCCAGCATGCGCATCGTCACTCCCGACGGAAACGAACAGCGCACGCAGGGCGAGTACGGCGCGGAAGGGTTCGTGTTCCAGGAATTCTGTGCTCTGCCCGAGTTCGATGGGGAGCATCCCGTCCTCGGCGCGTGGGTCGTGGAGGACGAGTCCGCTGGGCTCGGAATCCGCGAGACGTCCGGCCTCATCACCGATGACACGTCATCGTTCGTCCCCCATCGCATCCCGCTTTAGCGGCGAACGCCGAAACCCCCTGTAGAACCTCCTAAGGAGAACGATGTCTCTCGCGCTCGACGACGACCTCGGCCAGATCCTCGCCGAGGGCGTGGGGGCGATCTTCGCCTACGCCGCGGTCGGCCTCGCGCTGTTCGTCCTCGGCTTCTACATCGTGGACTGGACGACGCCGGGCCGGCTGATCTCGATCATCCGGCGGGACCGCAGCCCGAACGCCACGTTCCTGGCCTGCGCGGCGACCGTCGGCATCGGCCTGATCGTGGCCGTGTCGATCTTCTCCGCGGGCGGCGACCTGCTCGAAGGGCTGATCCGGGTCGCCGTGTTCGGGGGCGTCGGCGTGATCGCGCAGGGCCTGGCGGTGCTGATCTTCGACCGGATCGTCGGCGTGGACGTGCGCGGGTGCGTGGCCGAGTCGAAACTGGAGCCCGCGGTGATCCTGCTGGGCGTGGCGAACGTCGCGATCGGCCTCGTCACCGCCATGGCCGTCTACGGCTGACGCAGGGACGAGCGGTGGCACGGCAGGGTCAGTGCAGGCTCTGCGGCACGTCGAACGTGGCGACGACGGCCTTCCAGACCCTCTTGGCCGGTTCGCCTTCGGCGAGTGCCTGTTCGATCGTGCGGCCTCCCAGTTCGGCTATGACGTAGTCCTTGGCCACGCTCTGGGCGTAGCTCTCGCCGAACTGCTGGTTCATCCGTTCCCAGAACTGTGTGAGCCGCACCCGCCCACGTTATCCGAGGCGGCGGCGCCTCCCGTCCGGATCGCGCCTCCTTGGGACGGGCCGCTCAGCCGAGCGATCCGGCGATGTCCTCGGGCGCGCGCGGCTCGCGTCCGGCCGTGTACTCGCGGTGCAGGCCCGTCAGGTAGCGTTCGACCGCTTCGACCACGCGCGCGGTGCGGTAGGAGGGGAAAACGTCGAACGCGTGCTGGCTCCCCTTCATCTCCGCGTAGATGACCGGTGAACGCGACGCGTCGCGCAGCCGCTCCACGAACCGCCTCGCCTCGGCCACGGGAATCAGCGAATCCCGACTCCCGTGGATGACGAAGAAGGGCGGGGCGTCCTCACGGAGGTAGTGCACAGGGGACGCCTTGGCGAACGCCTCGCGATCCTCCTTGAACGGGCGCTTCACCACCATCCGCTCCACCAGCCGGGTCGCGCCCATCGGTACCGGCCACGGCCCGGGTTCGACGAAGTCGTACACGCCGTAGAACGGCACCGCGCCCTGCACGCTGGTGTCCACGTCCTCGAAACCGGGCTGGAAATCGGGCACGTTCGCCGTGAGCGCCACCATCGCGGTGAGGTGCCCTCCGGCCGATCCGCCGGTGACGCAGAGGAAGTCGGGGTCGGCGCCGTACTCCTCCGCGTGCTCGCGGTACCAGCGCAGGAAGTGCTTCAGGTCGACCAGGTGCTCGGGCCAGGTCGCCCGGGGACTCAGCCGGTAGTTGACGTTGAAGCCCACCCAGCCCTGCACGGCCATGTGGTTGAGCAGGGGAAGGCCCTGCTCGCGTTTGTCCCCGATGACCCAGGCCCCGCCGTGGATCTGCATCAGCCCCGGACGCAGCCGCCCCCCGCAGCGGCCCCGCCAGCCCCGCCGGCCGCGCCGTCGGCCGCCGGGCTGTAGACGTCGAGTTTGAGCCGTAGCCGTCCCTCCTCCCGGAAGACGACGTTGCGCGTCACGCGCACGCCGCGGCGGGGCAGCAGGCACAGCGGCGGAACGATCAGGTGGGAGCGGGGGTAGCGCGGGGCGCCCTCGGGATCGAGGTCCAGCGGAACGCCGCTCTCGCGCAGCGTCACGGTCGTCCGCCTGGCCGCGGCGATGGTCGCGACCGTTCCCGCGACGCCGGCCGCGCCGAGGACGAGCCCGATCCAGCCGGCCCAGCCCGCCGAGCCCTCAAGGCCCCCGTACACGGCCGCGAGAACGAGCCCGGCGATCTCGGCGACGAGCAGGTGCGGCGCCAGCTCGATGGTGAGCCACCCCGCGAAGAAGCTCGGCACCAGGACGGCCGGGCGGCGGCCGGGACGGTGGGCGTTCAGCGCGAGCAGCAGGGAGACGGCGCCGACGGCGAGCAGCACGTAGGGCATGCCACGTACTTACCCGGTCAAGTGCTTGCTTACAACGTGACGCGGGACACGGCCGCGCGTTCTGTCGGACCCGCGAGGCAGGATGGGGACATGACCGCTGACGTGCTCGAACGCTTCTCGCCTGCGACCCGCGCCTGGTTCGCCGGGGCGTTCGCCGCGCCCACCGCCGCGCAGGCCGGGGCGTGGGCGTCGATCTCCGGCGGCGACAACACCCTGGTCGTGGCCCCGACCGGCTCGGGCAAGACCCTCGCGGCGTTCCTGTGGTCCCTCGACCGCCTGTCCGCCGCGTCCCCGGCCCCGGCCCCCGCCCCGGCCCCCGCCCCGGCGGCGTCCTCCGAGGAGCCCGCCGCCTCGAAACGCCCCGCGAAGGCCCGCGCCCGCGAATCCGCCGCGCACGGCCAGGCGAAGGAAGGCCAGGCCCCCGATCCCCTGCGCCGCTGCAAGGTGCTGTACGTCTCGCCCCTCAAGGCGCTCGCGGTCGACGTCGAACGCAACCTGCGCGCCCCGCTCACGGGCATCCGGCAGGCCGCGCGCCGCCTCGGGCTGCCCGAGCCCGACATCCGCGTGGGCATGCGGTCCGGCGACACCCCCGCCGACGAGCGGCGGCGCCTGGCCGTCAAGCCGCCCGACATCCTCATCACCACGCCCGAGTCGCTGTTCCTGATCCTGACATCGCGCGCCCGCGAGTCGCTGCGCGGCGTCGAGACGGTCATCGTCGACGAGGTGCACGCGGTGGCGGGCACCAAGCGCGGCGCGCACCTGGCGCTGTCCCTCGAACGCCTCGACGCCCTGCTCGACCGGCCCGCCCAGCGCATCGGCCTGTCGGCGACCGTCCGCCCGGCCGACGAGGTCGCGGCGTTCCTCGGCGGCGCGCGGCCCGCGTCGGTCGTCCAGCCCCCGTCCGACAAGGTCTTCGACCTCGACATCGTCGTTCCCGTCGAGGACATGGGCGAGGTGGCCGACTTCGTCGGCGGCGCCGGGGAGGCCGACCCGCGCCGGCGCAGCATCTGGCCGCACGTCGAGGACCGCCTGCTCGACCTCATCGGCGCGCACCGCTCGACGCTCGTGTTCGCCAACTCGCGGCGTCTCGCCGAGCGGCTGTGCGGCCGGCTCAACGAACTCGCCTACGAGCGTGAGCACGGTGAGGCGCTTCCCGAGCACCACTCCCCCGCCGCGATGATGGCCGAGGCGGGCAGCGCCAGGGGCGCGCCCCTGGAGATCGCGCGAGCGCACCACGGATCGGTGTCCAAGGAGGAGCGGGCCGGCATCGAGAACGCCCTCAAGGAGGGCCGCCTGCCCGCCGTCGTCGCCACCTCCAGCCTGGAGCTCGGCATCGACATGGGGGCGGTCGACCTGGTCGTCCAGGTGGAGTCGCCGCCGTCGGTGGCCAACGGGCTCCAGCGCGTCGGGCGCGCGGGCCACCAGGTCGGCGCGGTGTCCAAGGGCGTCATCTTCCCCAAATATCGGGGCGACCTGGTGCAGACCGCCGTCGTCGCCGAGCGGATGCGCCGGGGCGAGATCGAGGAGCTGCGCTATCCGCGCAACCCCCTCGACGTCCTCGCGCAGCAGATCGTCGCGATGGTCTCGATGGACGAATGGACGGTCGACGACCTCGAAACCCTCGTCAAGCGCGCCGCCCCCTACGCGACGCTGCCCCGTTCCGCCCTGGAGGCGACCCTCGACATGCTCGCGGGCCGCTATCCGAGCGACGAGTTCGGCGAGCTGCGCCCCCGCCTGGTGTGGGACCGCGTCACCGGCGCGCTCAACGAGCGTCCGGGAGCCCAGCGGCTCGCCGTCACGAGCGGCGGCACCATCCCCGACCGCGGCCTGTTCGGGGTGTTCCTCGTGGGCGAGAAGGCGTCGCGCGTCGGCGAGCTGGACGAGGAGATGGTCTACGAGTCGCGCGTGGGCGACGTGTTCGTCCTCGGGGCGAGCTCGTGGCGCATCGAGGACATCACCCCCGACCGGGTCCTGGTGTCGCCCGCCCCGGGGCAGCCGGGCAAGCTGCCGTTCTGGCACGGCGACCAGCTCGGGCGGCCCGCCGAGCTGGGGCGCGCGCTCGGCGCGTTCGCCCGCGAGCTGGCCGCGCTGCCCGCCGACACCGCGCGCGAGCGGGTCTCGGCGGCCGGGCTGGACGACTGGGCCGCGGGCAACCTGGTCTCCTACCTCGCCGAGCAGCGCGAGGCCACCGGGCACGTGCCCGACGACCGCACGATGGTCGTCGAACGGTTCCGCGACGAGCTCGGCGACTGGCGCATGGTCGTGCACTCGCCGCTCGGGGCCCGCGTGCACGCGCCGTGGGCGCTCGCCATCGCGGGCCGCCTCCGCGAGCGCTACGGGGTCGACGCGCAGGCCATGCACGCCGACGACGGCATCGTGATCCGCATCCCCGACATGGACGAGGCGCCGGGCCTCGACCTCGCCGCCTTCGACGCCGACGACATCGAGCGGATCGTGGTGGACGAGCTAGGCGGATCGGCGCTGTTCGCGGCCAGGTTCCGCGAGTGCGCGGCCCGGTCGCTGCTGCTGCCGCGCCGCCGCCCCGACAAGCGGATGCCGCTGTGGCAGCAGCGCCAGCGCGCCGCGCAGCTCCTCGCCGTCGCGAGCAAGTACCCCTCGTTCCCGATCGTGCTGGAGACCATGCGCGAGTGCCTCCAGGACGTCTTCGACGTTCCCGGGCTCGTCCGGCTCATGCGCGACATGGCGGGGCGCAAGGTGCGCATGGTGGAGGTGGAGACCTCCGAGCCGTCCCCCTACGCGCGCTCGCTGCTGTTCCACTACGTGGGCGCGTTCATGTACGAGGGCGACTCGCCCCTCGCCGAACGCCGCGCCCAGGCGCTCGCGCTCGACTCCGCCCTGCTGTCGGAGCTGCTCGGCCAGGCCGACCTGCGCGAGCTGCTCGACCCCGAGGTCGTCACCGACACCGAGCTGGAGCTCCAGCGGCTCTCCGCCGACCGGCGCGCCCGCGACCTGGAGGGCGTCGCCGACCTCCTGCGCGCCCTCGGCCCGCTCACCACGGCCGAGGTCGCCGCGCGGACGGAGCCCGAGCACGCCGCGTCGGCGCCCGCCTGGCTGGTCGAGCTGGAGGGCACGCGGCGCGCGATCCGGGTCCGCGTCGCCGGGGAGGAGCGCTGGACGGCCATCGAGGACGCCGGACGGCTCCGCGACGCGCTCGGCGCACCGCTGCCCGTCGGCGTTCCCGAGGCGTTCACGGAGCCGGTCGGCGATCCCCTGGGCGACCTCGTCTCCCGCTACGCGCGCACGCACGGGCCGTTCCGCGCCGCGGACGTCGCGTCCCGTTTCGGGCTGGGCGTGGCCGTCGTCGCCGAGGCGCTGCGCCGCCTCGCCGGGGCCGGACGGGTCGTGGAGGGCGAATTCCTGCCCGTGGAGACGGTTTCGGGGCCGCTCACCAGCGAATGGTGCGACACGGGCGTCCTGCGCACGCTCCGCCGCCGCTCCCTCGCGCGCCTGCGCGCGGAGGTCGAGCCGTCCCCGCCGGAGGCGCTCGGACGGTTCCTGCCCGTCTGGCACGGCATCACGGGCGGTTCGCGCCTGCGCGGGATCGACGCGCTCGTCCAGACGATCGAGCAGCTCCAGGGCGCCGCGGTCCCCGCCTCGGCCCTCGAATCGCTGATCCTGCCGTCCCGGGTCGCGGGCTACAGTCCGGCGATGCTCGACGAGCTGACGTCCGCGGGCGAGGTCGTGTGGGCGGGCCAGGGCGCCCTGCCGGGCGGCGACGGATGGGTGTCGCTCTACCTCGCCGACACCGCGCCGCTGCTCATGCCCGAGCCCGCCGACATCACCCTGACGCCCGTCCACCAGGCGGTGTTGGACGCCCTCGGCGACGGCGGCGCGCTGTTCTTCCGCACCCTCTCCGACCGCGTCAACGCCGGCGGGGCCACGGCGGCCGACCACGACCTGGTCACCGCCGTGTGGGACCTGGTCTGGTCGGGCCACCTCACCAACGACACCCTCGCCCCGTTGCGCGCCGCGCTCGGCTCGGGGCGTCCCACGCACCGTTCCCGTACGACGCGGCGCGGCCGGCCCGTGCTGCCGTCGCGGACGGGTCCGCCGACCGTCGCGGGACGCTGGTGGCCGCTCCCGGCGCGCGAGACCGCGCCGACGCTCCGTTCGCACGCGCTGGCCGAGTCGCTGCTTGAGCGCTACGGCATCGTGATCCGCGGCGCCGTCGCCGCCGAACGCACCCCAGGGGGATTCTCCGCCGTCTACCCGGTCCTGCGCGCGTTCGAGGAGAGCGGACGGTGCCGCCGGGGCTACTTCGTGGAAGGGCTGGGCGCAGCGCAGTTCGCGCTGCCCGGTGCGGTCGACCGGCTCCGGGCGCTGCGGCCGTCCGCTTCGCCCGCCGTCCCCGACGATCTCGGCGCGCTGTGGGAGACGCCCGCGCCGGGCCGCAAGGCCGCCGAGGGCCGCCGCGCCCTGGTGCTCGCCGCCGCCGACCCGGCCAGCCCGTACGGCGCGGCGCTGCCCTGGCCCGCCCGCGACGAGGAGGTCGCGAGCGGACACAAGCCGGGGCGCAAGGCCGGCGCCCTCGTGGTCCTGGTGGACGGCCATCTCGCCCTCTACGTCGAACGGGGCGGACGCACGCTGCTCACCTGGGACGACGACCCCGACGTGCTGCAACCCGCGGTCGACGCCCTGGCATTGGCCGTCCGGGAGGGCGCGCTCGGCAAGCTCACCGTCGAACGCGCCGACGGCGAGTCCATCGCCGCCTCGCCCTTGGCGGCGGCCCTGGAGTCCGCCGGCTTCCACCCGACCCCCCGCGGCCTCCGCCTCCGAGCCTGACCCCCACCGGACGGACGGTCCTCGCCGTGTACCGGCCCCTCACCCGACGCCCGTCCCTCGCCGGGCGGACGGTCCTCACCGGGCGGACGGTCCTCGCCGGGCGGACGGTCCTCGCCCGGGGTGCCCGGGACGCCGATCATGGCGACGGCGGCGGCGCAGACGGCCATGCCCGCGAGGGCGAGCGGGGCGAGGGACGTGCCGAAGCCCAGCCAGCCCCACAGCATGGTGGCGGGCGGGGTGAGGTAGAGCAGCGCCGAGACGCGGGTGACGCCGCTCCTGCGGACGTTCACCCAGTACAGGCCGTACCCGCCGAACATCGCGAGCACGACGAGCATGGCGATCGCCGCCCAGAACCGCGCGTCGGCCGGCGGCGCGAGGCCGCCGTCGGCGGTCGCGAGGCCGGTGAACAGCACGGCGCTGATCCCCGCCTGGATCGCCAGGCCGTCGACGATGCCCGCCGTCGGGCGCGTGCGCCGCTCGACGAGCGTCGCGGCCACGAGCGACAGCATCGCCGCGAACGGCAGCGCGTACGCCCACAGCGGCACGTCCGGGTTGACGCCGAGGTCGCCGCCCACCACGAGCGCCACGCCGACGAGGCCGACCGCGAACCCGGCGATCTGCCGCGCGCCGGTCGGCTCGCCGAGCAGCGGCACCGCGAGGGCGACGGCGACGACGGGCTGCAACGCGCTGATCAGCGCTGTCGTGCCCGCCGGGACGCCGTGACCGGCGGCGGCGAACACGCCGTACAGGTAGCCGGCCTGCCCCAGCGTGCCGATCACCAGGTGCAGGAAGAGATCGCGGCGGGAGACGCGGGAGCGCCGCCACGCCATCCAGCCGAGCAGCAGCGGCGCCGCGACGAGGAACCGCCAGGCCAGCAGGCCGCTCGTGGACGCGCCCGCCCGGGTCCCGAGCTCGGCGCCGATGAACCCCGAGCTCCACATCACGACGAACCCCGCTCCGAGCAGGGCGTCGGCACGGCCGGTCGGTGATGACACGGAAACGGACCTCCCTAGGTATACACACCGGTATAGCTACAACCTATCTATACCGGTGTGTATACTTGCGGTGTACTTTCCGGGTGAGAAGGAGCACACCGATGTCCGTGGTCGAGCAGGGCAGGCCGCTCACGCCCGCCGCCCAGCGCGTGCTGGACGTCGCCGGCACGCTGTTCTACGAGCGCGGCATCGGCGGGGTCGGCATGGAGCTGATCGCCGCCGAGGCCGGGGTCACCAAGAAGACCGTGT
Organism: Actinomadura sp. J1-007; assembly: GCF_009793335.1. Taxonomy (GTDB): domain Bacteria; phylum Actinomycetota; class Actinomycetes; order Streptosporangiales; family Streptosporangiaceae; genus Spirillospora; species Spirillospora yumaensis. The sequence goes on from NZ_WING01000001.1 coordinate 714,231, forward strand.
ACGACCGGTTCGGCTCCAAGGAGGCGCTGATCGTCGCGTACCTCCGCACGCGCGACCGGCGCTGGCGCGCGTTCGTGACCGAACGCGTCACGGCGGCCCCCGGCCCGCGCGCGGGCATCCTCGCCACCTACGAGGCCCTGGACACCTGGCAGCGGCGCCACAACGCCAGGGGCTGCTCCATGGTGAACGCCTGCGCGGAGCTTCCCGACCCGGAACATCCCGTTCACCGCGTCGCGGCGGAGGAGAAGGCTTGGCTGCGCGACGTCTACCGCAGGCTGGTCACCGAGGCGCGCTACGACGACCCCGAAAGTCTGGCCGACCGCCTCCTGATCCTCCACGAAGGGGCGATCGTCACGTACAGCATCGGCGGGCTCCCCGACTCGGCCCGCATCGCCCGCGACACGGCCGACGCCCTCCTGCCCCGCTGAGCCCCGCCCCGACGGAACCCGGCCCCGAAACGACGCGTCCCCCTAGCGGCACCCCCTTGAGCGCTAACCGCGCCCCTTAAACCGCTAGCGGCGGCCCTTGAAAAGGGAGATCAGGCCGCGTAGGGCTCGTTCGTCCAGGGAGCCGAACGGGTTGTCGTGCACCAGGTACGTCCACGTGGCGGAAGGGCGCTTCATCCCGGCCGCCGCCAGGTCGATGCCGTCCTCCTTGGTGGCGGTCAGGGCCGTGAACGCCTCCACGGTGCGGTCGCGGGCGTCGCCGAGGAGCCTCTTGCCCGCCGGTACGGCCTCGGCGTTGAACTCGATCAGCGGGTCGATGCCGCGGCCCAGCGACCGCAGGTGGATGCCCTCGCGCAGGTCCCCGAGGAACGCCAGGTGCTCCGCCCAGCGGCGGTCCAGGTGGAACAGGGCGAGCTGGCGGGCGGCGTCGGCCACCGCCTCCTCGCCCGCGATCGCGACCAGTTCGGCGTGCCGTTCCGGGGCCCTCTCCGCCATGGCCCGGTCGGCGAGGTCGCCGCGCAGGATCCGGTCGCGCTCGGCCATGACCGTGCCGCGCTGGAGGCCGATGAGCTGGTTGTAGCGCCAGGTGTTGCGGTGCAGTTCGAGGTCGACGCCCTCGGCGACGCGCTGGGCGTGGCCGACGATCCAGTGCGAGCCCTTGTCGGTGATCAGCCCATCGTCGCCGGGCGCGCCCTTGGCCTTCTCGTCGGGCGCGTAGCGGGTGACCAGGTCGTCCTGGAGGCTGGTGAGGAACACCGAGCCGCCCGGGTCGCCCTGCCGTCCCGAACGGCCCCGGAGCTGGTCGTCGAGCCGGCTGCTGTGGTAGCGGCCCGTCCCGACCACCAGCAGGCCGCCCGCCGCGGCGACGCGGTCGCGGTCGCCGCCGTCCGCGCCGCCGAGCCGGATGTCGGTGCCGCGCCCGGCCATCTGGGTCGAGACCGTGATCGCGCCGTACGCCCCGGCCTCGGCGATGATCGCGGCCTCCTCCGCGTCGTTCTTGGCGTTGAGGACGACGCAGCCCAGCCCCGTCCGGCCGAGCCGCCGCGCGAGCCGTTCGGACTCGGCGACGTCGCGGGTGCCGACCAGGACGGGACGGCCCCCGGCGTGCGCGGCGGAGATCTCCTCGACGACCGCGACCTCCTTGTCGGCGGTGGTCGCGTAGAGGCGGTCGGGGGCGTCGTCGCGGACGCACGGCCGGTTCGGCGGGACGACCGCGATCTCCAGCCCGTAGAACTCGGTGAGCTGCCCGGCGACGGCGAGCGCGGTGCCCGTCATGCCGCAGCGCTCCGGGTAGCGGCCGATCAGCTCCTGGACGGTGATCGAGTCGAGGATCTCGCCGGTCGGGGACGCCTCCAGGGCCTCCTTGGCCTCCACGGCCGCCTGGAGCCCGTCCGGCCAGCGCTGGAGCAGCGCGACGCGGCCCCGCGAGCCGCTGACCAGCTTCACCGCCCCGTCGCGGACGATGTAGTCGACGTCCCGGTGCAGCAGCACCTCGGCGTGCAGCGCGACGTTCACCGCCGTGAGCGTGCCGAGATGGTCGGAGGCGTACAGGTCGACGCCGCCGAGGGCGCGCTCCACCTCGCGCGCGCCCGCGGGGGTGAGCTGGACGTTGCGGGCCTCGTCGTCGGTCGTGTAGTGCAGGCCGGGCCGCAGCCTCCGCACGAGGTCGGCGTACGCGGGGTCGGCCGGGTCCAGGTCGGCGGCCCCGGCGAGGACGAGCGGCACCATCGCCTCGTCCACCAGCACCGAGTCGGCCTCGTCCACGAGGACGACGGCGGGCTCGGGCAGGACCAGGCCGGCGGGGTCGGTGACCAGCCGGTCGCGCAGCAGGTCGAACCCGACCTCCGACACCGGCGCGTACGTCACGTCGGCCGCGTAGGCGTCCCGGCGGCGGTCGGGCGCCGAGGTCTGCCCGACCCAGTCGGCCGTCACGCCGAGCATCGCGTAGAGGGGGCCCATCCACTCGGCGTCGCGGCGGGCGAGGTAGTCGTTCACCGACAGCACGTGGACGCGGCGGCCGCGCATCGCGTACCCGGACGCGGCGAGCGCCCCGGCCAGGGTCTTGCCCTCGCCGGTCGCCATCTCGGCCACGTGGCCCGCGAGCATGGCGAGGGCGCCGACGAGCTGGACGTCGAAGGGCCGCTCCCCCAGCGTGCGCCGCGCCGCCTCGCGGCCGAGCGCGCACAGTTCGGCGAGGTCGCCGGCGTCGCGCGGGCCCCGGACCCGCTCTCGCCGCGCAGCGCGGTGGCGGCGGCGGTGATCTCGTCGTCGGACAGGGCGCGGACGCGGTCCTCGCGTCGGCCCGCCTCCTCGGCGATCGCCCGGAACGGCGCGGGGTCCACGCTCCCCGGCCGCTGAACGAGCCGCCGCAGCCGGTCACGCAACGCCATGACGGCCCCTCCGATGTTCGCTCACGCTTCCCCTCAACGGGTCCGCGCGGTCCGGCGTTCCCGTGGAGATGATCTCAGGGAGGACCGGGCGGCGGTACCCGCTCCCCAGGAGGTCTGACCCCGAATTCCTCCCTCAGGTGGATCCCTTTTCGGCAGTTGCTTGAAAGGATCGAGACATTACGGGGTTGCGGTGGCCAGGGGAAGAGTCACCGCGGAACGGGGAGTCGCCATGACACCGACCGCACGGCTGGCCGCCGCGCAGCGGCGCCGCCGCCAGATCATCAGCCAGACCGTCATCAGCCGGGCCATCCAGGACCCGAGGCGCACCGAGCGCCACGTGCCCGAGGCCACGGCCGCCAAGTAACCGCGCGCACCGGCCCGGCGCGGCCCGTTCCAGCGCTTCGCAGAGGCGGAACGGTCCCGGGCCGCTGCGGCGTGCCCGGCGCCAGGCCGGCGCCGGGCGCCTTGAGAGCCCGCCCTGAGGCGCCCCCACGCATCCGCCCGTGTGGGGGCGCTTCGGGGCGTCCCGCCCCCGCACCCGTCTCCCGACCGCCTCCGCCGCGACGCCCGCCCGCGCGGGGCGGGTCGGACGGCTCAGTTGGAGTTGGCGGAGAAGACCTCGTCGCGGGCCTGCTCCAGCGCGGCGTGGATGGCGCCGCGCAGCACCGGGTTGCCCTCCACCTCGGTCACCGCGACGGCGGGCCGGGTGGGGCTGAAGCGGCCCACGGCCCGTTCGATGCGGGTGGCGAGGGGTGCGCCGCCCGCCTCGCCGAGCTGTCCCGACAGGACGATCAGCCCCGGGTCCAGGACGATGTTGACCGAGGTCACGCCGTAGGAGATCCGGTTGGCCAGCTCGTCCAGGAACGGCCCGCCGCGCCCCTCCCCGCGGCGGCGGCGCGGACGCACTCGACGGCGGTGGGCTCGGCGATGCCGTGCTCGTGGGCGAGGTCGCGGACGGCGTCGGCGCCGACCAGGGAGCCGTAGCCGCCCGCGAGCGCGGGGATGCCCCAGGTGGACGACTCGGTGACGCCCTCCTCCACCGGTCCGCGCCGGGCGGAGGCGGACGGCAGCGGCGCGCCGGGGACGGGCAGGTAGCCGATCTCGCCCGCGCCGCCCCAGCGCCCCCGGTGCAGGCGTCCGCCGAGCATGACCGACAGGCCGATGCCGCGGTCGAGCCACATGAGCGCGAAGTCCTCGGCGTGCCGGGCGGCGCCGTAGGCGCGCTCGGCGAGGGCCGCAAGGTTGACGTCGTTCTCGATCGTGACCGGGCGGCGCAGGTCGGTGCTCAGCGCGGCGAGGACGCCCTCGTGCCAGGCGGGCAGGTCGAAGGCGAACTGGACGTCGCCCGTGCGGGGGTCGACGACCCCCGGGGTGCCGATGACGAAGGCGCTGAGCCGCGAGACCGCGACCTTGGCCGAACGGCACGCCTTGACCACCGCGCTGTGGACCATCTTGACGGGGTCGTCGGCGCCGTTCAGATCGACGGTAACCTGGGCCGCGACACAGCCCGTGATGTCGGCGACGCCCGCGGTCACCCCGTCCGGGCCGACCTGGAGGCCCGCGGCGTAGGCGCTCGACGGCACGACGGCGTAGAGCGCGGCGTTCGGGCCTCGGCCGCCCGCCTGCTCCCCGACGACCTGGACCAGTCCGCGCTCCTCCAGCCGGGAGAGCAGTTGGGAGGCCGTGACCTTCGACAGGCCCGTGTGCTCGCCGATCTGGGCGCGGGTCAGCGGCCCCTGCCCGAGCAGCAGGTCCAGGGCGGCGCGGTCGTTCAGCTCGCGCAGCAGCCGCGGTGTCCCCGGGCGTCTGGCCATGGTGCGACCCCTCGATGTCTCAATCCGCTAACAAGCGGTTATGTTTAGGAAAGTTTCTTGTTAGTTTACCCGCAAGCGCCCCGGCGCCCCCTACCCGGGGAGCGGGGCGCGCGCAGAGCGCCGACTGGCGAGCAGGGCGCCCGCGGCCGGTGCGAAGAACAGCCGGGCATGGCTGGACCCTAAAGGGTGCGGGCCCGGCTCGACCCGTACCGCGGCCGGACGGCCACGCGAGGCGATGCCGGAAAGGATCCCCCGAAGTGAAGTACACCAAGATTGCGGCCGTGAGCGCCGCGATCGCCCTGGCCGCCACGGCCTGCGGCGGCGACGACAAGGACGACGCCGGCTCGACCAAGGACCCGGCGACGCTCAAGGTCTGGATGATGGGCGAGGGCACGCCGGAGCAGACCAAGTTCCTGGACGGCGTCGAGACCGAGTTCAAGCAGAAGCACTCGGGCACCGACGTGCAGATCAAGTACGTCCCGTGGCCGCAGGTCGCCACCACGTTCCAGAAGGCCGCGGCGGGCGGCGAGGGCCCGGACGTGACCGAGGTCGGCAACTCCGACGTCCAGTCGCACATCGAGCAGGGCTCCCTCGCCGACATCACCGACGAGTTCAAGGGCTGGGCCGACGGCAAGACGCTCAACAAGACCGCCCTGGAGAACGACGGCGCGAACGGCAAGACGTACGCGGTGCCGTGGTACGGCGGCGTGCGCGGCATCTGGTACCGGACCGACTGGTTCCAGGAGCTGAACATCCAGCAGCCGAAGAGCTGGGCCGACCTCGTCGCCGCCGCGAAGAAGATCCAGGACGCCAAGAAGGTCCCGGGCATCGGCGCGCCCACCGACCAGACCAACGCCCTGCTCAGCTTCATCTGGGGCAACGGCGGCGAGGTGGCCACCAAGGACGGCGGCAAGTGGGCGGGCAAGCTCGACCAGCCGCAGGCGGTCGAGGCCGTGAACTTCTACGCCGGCCTCGTCACCAAGGAGAAGGTCGCCCCCGAGAAGTACATCGGCAAGAACGAGCTGGAGGGCCCGCAGCGGGACTTCCCGCTCGGCAAGCTCGGCATGTACATCGACGGGAGCTGGGCGCTCAAGGAGATGAAGAAGATCTCCGAGAAGAACGCCGACAAGTGGGCGGCGTTCCCGATCCCGTCGAAGGCCGGCGGCAACGCGCCGGTCATGGCGGGCGGCTCGGACGTGGCCGTCTGGAAGGACTCCAAGGCCAAGGCCGCCGCGTTCGACTACATCACCGTGCTCAACAACGCCAAGAACGCCAAGTCGTGGGCCGACATCAGCGGCTTCTCCTCGATGCGCAGCGACGTGACGTTCTCCGACCCGAAGCTGGCGGTCTTCACCGAGATCGCCGGGAACACCAAGTTCCCGCCGCTCAGCGCGGGCTGGGCCGAGTTCGAGCAGGCCAAGAAGGTGCTCCCGAACTCGCTCAAGGCGATCATGCAGGGCAAGGCGGCCGACAGCGAGCTGAAGAAGGCGAACGAGCAGGCCAACACGCTGCTCAACCCCTGACGGCCCACCGTTCCCGCTGACCCGGACGGCGGGACGGACCGGCGCCCCTCCCGCCGGTCCGCCCCGCGAGGCCGGGCCCACCGCCCCCGCTGATCGGACTGAGTCCATGCTCGACACCGCTCCCGCGGTGCGGAGACCCCCGGGCCGGAGACCCTCCGGCCCGGGGCGGTCCCGCCGCCGCCCCCGGATGGGGCCGTACCTGCTGATCGCGCCGACCGTGATCGTCATCGCCCTGCTGATGTTCTGGCCGATGATCCAGATCGGGATCATGTCGTTCCAGAAGGTCGGCAACCGCCAGCTCCGCGGCGAGCCGGCCGAACAGGTCGGCTCCGAGAACTTCGACACGATCCTCAACGACCCGTTCTTCTGGCAGACCCTGCGGCACACCGTGCTGTTCGCGGTCGTCGCCGTGACGCTCACGCTCGCCATCGGCACGCTCATCGGCCTGCTGCTCAACAAGCTCGGCGGCAAGATGGCGGGCTTCGTCTCCGGCGGCGTGATGGTCGCCTGGGCGACGCCGCCGGTCACGGCCGCCATCATCTTCACCTGGCTGTTCGGGACGACCGGCGGCCTGGTCAACTGGTCCCTGGACCTGCTGCCCGACTGGCTCGTCGGCGGCGGCTGGGACGACTACAACTGGTTCGCCAAGCCGCTGTCGACCTACACCGTCCTCACCGTCTGCGTGGTCTGGCAGGCGTGCCCGTTCGTCGCGGTGTCCGTCCTCGCGGGGCTGAAGAGCGTGCCCGGCGAGCTGTACGAGGCGGCGCGGGTGGACGGCTCGGGCCCCTGGCGGACGTTCTGGCGGATCACCTTCCCGATCCTCAAGCCGATCTTCCTGGTGCTGGTGGTCATGTCGATCATCTGGGACTTCAAGGTCTTCACCCAGCTGTTCATCATGACCGGCCTCGCCAACCGCGACTCGTTCAACCTCTCGCTGTACGCCTACTCCGAGGCGTTCGGCTCGCTCAATCCGAAGCTCGGCATGGGCTCGGCGATCGCGCTGGTGCTCACGCTGATCCTGCTGATCGTCACCGCCCTGTACGTGCGGGTCATGGTGCGCCAGGGGGAGACCCGATGAGATCCAAGAGGCTCCGCAAGATCGCGCTGAACGGGACCGGGATCCTGGTCTTCCTGTTCGCGGTGTTCCCGGTGTTCTGGATGGCGTCCACGGCGTTCAAGCCCAACACCGAGATCTTCAGCACGACGCCGAAGCCGCTGCCGTCGCACCCGACGCTCGCGCACTTCGACCTGGTGCTGAACGGCGGCATCGCCGAGGTGTCGTTCTGGACCTACTTCCGCAACAGCGCCCTCATGGCCCTCGCCACCGTCGTGGTGTCGGGGCTGCTGGCGCTGATGGGGGCCACGGCGGTCGCCCGGTTCCGCTTCCGGTTCCGGACCACCTTCCTGATCATGCTGCTGATCGTCCAGATGGTGCCGCTGGAGGCCCTGGTCATCCCGCTGTTCCTGGACCTGAAGCGGCTCGACCTGCTCAACAGCCTGCCCGGCCTGACGCTCGTCTACATCGGGTTCGCGGTGCCGTTCGCGATCTGGATGCTGCGCGGCTTCGTCGCCGCCGTGCCGAAGGAGCTGGAGGAGGCCGCCGCCATCGACGGCGCGGGCCCGATCCGGACGTTCTTCACGGTGCTGCTTCCGCTGGTCGCACCGGGCCTGGTCGCCACGAGCATCTTCTCGTTCATCACCGCGTGGAACGAGTTCATCTTCGCCTTCACGTTCCTGGACGACCAGCAAAAGTCAACTCTGCCGATGATGCTGCAGTTCTTCTTCGGCCGCAGCGGCAACGCTTGGGGGCCCATCATGGCGGCGTCAACGCTGCTGACCATTCCCGTCATCGCCTTCTTCCTCCTCGTCCAGCGCCGCATGGTGTCGGGCCTGACCGCAGGGGCGGTGAAGGGGTGAAGGACGACGAGATCCCGCGCCTGGCACGGGGCACCCTGCTGCCCGCGTTCTCCGGGTCGAACGTTCCGCGCTGGCTGCGTGACGAGCTGGAACAGGGGCTCGGCGGCGTCACGCTGTTCGCGCTGAACGGCAACGTGCCGAGCCAGGAGGCGCTCGCCGCGCTCACCGCGGAGATGCGCAAGTCCGGCGACCCGTTCGTCACCATCGACGAGGAGGGCGGCGACGTCACCCGGCTCGGCGGCCACCTGACCGCGAGCCCGTACCCGGGGAACGCGGCGCTCGGCGCGGCGGACGACCCCGCCCTCACCCGGCGCGTCTACCGCTCGCTCGGCGCGGAGCTGACCGAGGCCGGGGTGAACCTCAACTTCGCGCCGTCGGTGGACGTCAACACCGCCGACGACAACCCGGTGATCGGCACCCGCTCGTTCGGCTCCGACCCGGAGCTGGTCGCGCGGCACGCCGCCGCGGCCGTGGCCGGGACGCAGGAGGCGGGCGTCGCGGCCTGCGCCAAGCACTTCCCCGGGCACGGCTCCACCGTCGACGACTCCCACCTCGGCATCCCCCTCGTCGACGCCGACCTGGACCTGCTGGACCGGCGCGACCTGGTCCCGTTCCGGGCGGCGATCGAGGCCGGCACGCGCGCGGTGATGACCGGGCACCTCAACCTGCCCGGGATCACCCGCGGCGTGCCGGCCACCCTCTCCCCCGCCGCGATCACCGGGCTGCTCCGCGAGCGGCTCGGGTACGGCGGGGTGGTCGTCACCGACGCGCTCGACATGCGGGGCGCGTCCGGCGCGATCGGCATCCCCGAGGCGTCCGTGCGGGCGCTGATCGCGGGCGCGGACCTGCTCTGCCTCGGCCCGCGCGAGCACGCCGACACGGTCACCGCCACCCTGGCGGCGATCGTCGCGGCCGTCCGCGAGGGGCGCCTGCCCCGCGAGCGCCTCGCGGACGCCGCCGCGCGCACGGCCGCGCTCAAGCAGTGGCTGTCGGGCGACACGACGGCGTCGGTGGACCGGGCCGCCGGCCTGGAGGCGGCGCGGCGCGCCGTCCGCGTCTCGGGCACGCTCCCCGGCTGGAACGGCACGCCGCCGCTCGTCGTCGAGCTGGAGTCCGTCGGCAACATCGCCGTGGGCCCGACCCCCTGGGGGCTCGGGCCGTGGGCCCCCGATTCCGTACGCGCGGAAGGGCTCGCCGAGGAGTCGGGGAGTCTGCTGGAACGTGCCACGGGCCGCGGGCTCGTCATCGTGCTCCGCGACGCGCACCGGCACGCGGGCCAGCGGGCGCTCACCGGCGCCCTCCTGACGGCCCGTCCCGACGCGGTCGTGGTCGAGATGGGCCTGCCCGTCTGGCGTCCGGGCGGCGCCGCCCAGCTCGCCACGTACGGCGCGGCGCACGCCAACGCCCAGGCCGCCGCCGAGCTCCTCGGCCTGGCCCCCGCACCCGCCTAGGGGAACGGCGCCCGAGGAGCCCCCGAACCCGCCCCTGCCCGGACCGGTCGACCACGGTCCCGGCAGGGGCGGCCTCATACGGGCATCGCCTGAGGCCGCTCCGAGGCGCTCAGCCGCCGCGGGCCGGGCCTTCGCGGCAGGGGCCAAAGCCCGACCAGTCTGATCGGCAAGGGATACTAGGGTCCATGCGATTGTCCGCCCGGGTCGACTACGCGCTGCGTGCCGCCGCGGAGCTGGCGGTGGCCGGGAGTCATCCGGTGACCGCGGTCCAGCTCGCCGAGGCCCAGCAGATCCCGCCCAAGTTCCTGGAGAACATCCTCGGCCAGCTCCGGCGCTCCGGGCTCGTCCGCAGCCAGCGCGGCCCCGAGGGGGGGTACTGGCTCGCCAAGCCCGGCGAGAAGATCACGATGGCCGACATCATCCGCGCGATCGACGGCCCGCTGCTCGGCGTGCGCGGGGAACGCCCCGAGCACGTCGGCTACCAGGGTCCCGCCCGTTCGCTCCAGGAGGTCTGGATCGCCCTGCGCGCGAGCGAGCGCGCCATCCTCGAACAGGTCACCCTCGCGCACATCGCGGCGGGCGAGCTGCCCGAGCCGGTGCGCAAGCTCACCGAGGATCCGGCCGCCTGGGAGAGCCCGTCCCTCATCTGACCGCGGCGGGGTGAGCTCGTGCCGGAAGGCGACGCGGTCTGGCTCGCGGCCCGGCGGCTGCACGAGGCGCTCGCCGGGCGCGCGCTGACGCGCGCCGACTTCCGCGTCCCCCGGTTCGCCGCGGCCGACCTGCGCGGGCGCGTGGTGCTGGAGGCCGTCGCCCGCGGCAAGCACCTGCTGGTACGGGTCGAGGGCGGGCTGACCGTCCACACGCACCTGCTGATGGAGGGGCGCTGGCAGGTGCGCAGGGCCGGCCCCCGCCGCGCGACCACCGGGTGCGGCTCGTCCTCGGCAACGACGAGTGGCTCGCCGTCGGCTACTCGCTCGGCCTGGTCGAGCTGCTGCGCACCGCCGAGGAGGACGGCGCGGTCGGGCATCTCGGCCCCGACCTCCTCGACTCCCGGTGGGGTCCGGCGCTCGCCGCCGAGGCCGTGCGGCGGCTCGGCGAACGCCCCGAGCGGGCGATCGGCGAGGCGCTCCTCGACCAGAGCAGGCTGGCGGGCATCGGCAACGTCTACAAGGCCGAGGTCCTGTTCCTGCGCGGCGTCAACGCGTGGACGGCCGTGCGGGACGTCGCGGACCTCCCGGCCATGGTCGACCTCGCGCACCGGCTGCTGGACGCCAACAGGGAGCGCCACGGCCACATCACCACCGGCGACCTGCGGCGCGGGCACGAGCACTGGGTGTACGGCCGCGCCGGGCGGCCCTGCCGCCGCTGCGGCACGCGGATCCTGCGGGCCGACCAGGCGTCCGACGTGGGGCCGCGCGTCACGTTCTGGTGCCCGCGCTGCCAGCCCGGCTGACCCCGCTCCGCGCCCGCCCGCTCAGCCGTCCGGGACGACGACCACCCGGCCGCGCAGCCCGCCCTCGCCGAGCCTGGCGTACGCCTCCTCGACGCGTTCGAGCGGGAAGACCTCGACCTCGTTGCGGATCGCGCCGCGTTCGGCGAGGGCCACCACCTCCTGGACGTCCGCGATCGTCGATCCCTGGAAGGTGAACACCTCTCCGTCGCGCGGCAGCCCGCCGAACCAGGGGCCGGGGAACGTCCCGCCCGACGCGCCGACGAGCCCGTACGCGCCGCCCGGCCGCAGGGACGCGAGGCCCGCGCGGATCGTGCCGTCCGCGCCGACGAAGTCCAGGACGGCGTCGGCGCCGCGCCCGCCGTCCGACAGCGCCTTGATCTCGCCCGGCGTCGCGCCGGTGGCGCCCGCCAGCGCCTCGTGGGCGCCGAGCTCGCGGGCGAGGCCGAGGCGGGCGGGATCGGCGTCCACGGCGACGACGCGGGCGGACGTGAGCGCCCGCAGGAACTGCACGGCGAACGTCCCCAGCCCGCCCGCGCCGATCACGACCGCGAGGCCGCCGGGGACGACGCGCGGCAGCGCCCGCCGCACGGCGTGGTAGGCGGTGGCGCCGGCGTCGGTGAGCGGCCCGGCCGTCCGCGGGTCCAGGGTGCGCAGCGGGACCAGGTCGCGGACGCCTCCGGCGAGCACGTACTCGGCGAGCCCGCCGTCGCGCCCGTACCCGCGCCCCGCGAGGCCGTCGGGGCAGGACGAGTCGAGGCCGCGCACGCAGTACCAGCACCCGCCGCAGGACGACGGCGACACCAGGGCCACCGCGTCGCCGGGCGCGACCCCGGTGGCGCCCGCGCCGAGCGCCGCGACGCGTCCGGCGGTCTCGTGCCCGAGGGTGAACGGCGCGCGCCAGCCGATCGCCTCGCCGACCTCGCGCGGGAGGTCCATCATCGTGAGGTCCGAGTGGCACAGGCCGCATCCCGCGACCCGCACGAGGACCTGCCCCGGGCCGGGCTCGGGCACCGGGACGTCCACCAGCGCCGGAGGCCGCCGCCACTCCACGATCCGAAACGCGCGCATCCGCCCGCACCCTCCCGGCGCGGAGCCCCGCCGCACCGCCCGACCGACCGACACCCACCCGACTGAGCCGCGACCACCGTACGCCGGACCCCCGCGCCGCACGCGGCGGGGCCGGGCGGCACGGGGCCCGCGCGCGGCAGACCGAGAGCCCGCGCGCGGCGGGCCGCTGGTCAGGCGGTGCGGGCGGCGGCCGGGGCGGGGCCGGTGAGGGCGGTCATCAGGTCGGCCAGCTCGGCGAACGCGCCCGGCGCGACCGAGTAGCAGATCTGCGTGCCCCGCCGCAGGGTGGTGACCAGGCCCGCCTCGCGCAGCACCTTGAGGTGCTGGCTGATCGTCGGCTGGCTCACGCCGAACGCCTCGGTGAAGTCGCACGCGCAGATCTCGGGCTCCACGGCCAGGCGGCGGACGATGCCGAGCCGTACGGGATGGCCGAGGGCGCGGAGCATCCCCACCTGGCGGTCATCGCTTTCGATCATGTTGACACCCTATCGTTGCCGGTCTATATAGTCGAAACACTAAATAGTGTTTCCCCTATATAGGAGGGCCGATGCCCGACCCCGGCGAGGAACCGTCCCCCGGCGAAGAGCCGGACCCCGGCGCGGACGAGGCGCGCGAGACCCTGCTGGCGCCGCCGCACCGGGCGCTGACGCTCGGCCTCACGCTCTCGGTCACCCTGGTGGCGTTCCTGTGGCTGGGCGTCACCACCGTCCTGCCGAAGATCGCCGACGAGCTGGACGGGCTGTCGCTGTTCGGCTGGGCGTTCACCGGGTTCATGCTGGCCAACATGGTCGGCACCGTGATCACCGGCCGGCTCGCCGACCGGACCGGGGCGGTGCGGCCGTACCTGATCGCGTTCGCGGTGTTCGTCGCGGGCTGCGCGGCCGCGGCGGCCGCGCCCACCTGGCACGTCCTGCTGGTCGCGCGCGCCGCGCAGGGCTTCGGCGTCGGCGGCGTCCTCACGCTCGTCTACCTCGGCGTCGGCCGCGCCTACCCGGAGCGGCTGCGCTCGAAGATGCTCGCGCTCGTCGCGTCCTGCTGGACGCTCCCGGCGCTGGTCGGGCCGGTCATCCTCGGCAGGCTCGCGGACGCCGCGGGGTGGCGGGCGGTGTTCGTGGTGTTCGTCCCGCTCGTGCCGGTGGCCGCGGCGCTCACGCTGCCCGGCCTGCGCCGGCTCGGCCCGACCAACGACGCGGGCCCGAGCAACCTGTGGGCGACCGTCGCCCTGGCGGTCGGCGCCGGGGCGATCATGGCGGGCCTCAGCGACCACGACCCGTTCGTCCTCGTGCCGCTGGTGGCGGCGGGCACGGCGATCACGGTTCCGGTGCTGCGCCGCCTGCTCCCGGCCGGGACGCTGCGCCTGCGCCGGGGCCTGCCGAGCGCCGTCGCGGTGCGCGGGCTGGTGAGCGTCGGCTACTACGGCAGCGAGGCGTTCTTCCCCCTCGCGATGACGACGGTGTGGGGGCTGTCGAGCACCGGCGCCGGCCTCGCCCTCGCGGTCGGCGCCGTCACCTGGGTCGCCGGGGCGTGGCTCCAGGCCCGGGTGGACGAGCGCGGCGGCGACCGCGGCCGGCGGCTGCGCGTGGTCGCCGGGTTCGGCCTGCTCGTCGCCGGCCTCGGCGTGCTCGTCGCGGCCGTCGCCCTGCACGACGCGCTCCCGGTCGCGGTCGCCGCCGCCGGGTGGGGCGTCGGCGGGCTCGGCATGGGCCTGGTCTACCCGTCGGTGACCACGCTCGCGCTCGGCCAGGCCCGCGCGGGCGAGGAGGGCGCCACCAGCGCGAGCCTCCAGCTCTCCGAGACGCTCTCGGTGGCGGTGATGACGGGTCTCGGCGGCGCGGTCGTCGCGCTCGGCGTGTCGGCGGGCTGGGAGGAGGCGACGTCGTTCGCGGTCGTCTTCGCGATGACCGCCGCGGCGTCGCTGTTCGGCATCGGCGCCGGGACGCGCACCCTGGCGCGGCCGTCCGAGGCCGCCGTCCGCGCCGCCTGAACGCCCACCGGACGGCGCGGCGGCTACGCGGGCGCGGCGATGGCGGCCCGTTCGGCGCGGCGGGCGACGGCGCCGAGGATCTCCAGGCGGATGAACCCGGCGCCGCCCGCCCTGATCAGCAGCCAGTACGGCGCGAAGACCCGGCGGGCGAACGCGTCGGTGCCCCGCACGCGCGTCTCGAACACCAGCAGGGCGCCGTCGCCGTCCGGCTCGACGCGCAGCCCGAGCGCCGCCTTCGCCCAGCCCGGCGCGTCGAACGAGGCGAACTGGTCCGGGTCGCCGGGCGCGACCGGCGCGGTCTGCGGCGACATCCGCCAGAACTTCGCGATCTTGCCCTTGACCAGCTCGGACCCCTCTCGCACGAGCAGGGTCGGGGTCGGGAACGCGTCGATCAGCGGCCCGTCCAGCCGGGTCCGGCCCGCCGAGCGCAGCCGCATGAGCGTGCGGGCGACCGGCAGCTCCTCGGCGGTCAGCTCCATGACGGCGCGCCAGACCTCGTCGGGCGCGGCCGAGATCCTGCGGGTGTAGCGGGAACGGAAGTCGTAGTCGGGCAGTACGCGGTCGAGCTCCATCGGGTCACTCCTCAACTCCGAGCGCGGCGGCGACCGCGGCGGCCAGCCGTGCGGGCAGGTCCGGCGGCGGCACGTCGCCGCCGCCGAGGAACAGGTAGGCGAAGACCGGGCCGAGCAGCAGGGCGTGCACGAACGCGGGGTCCGCGCCCGCCGCCTCGCCCCGGCGCTCGGCGCGGTCGAGGATCTCGCCGAGGACGGCGCGCTCGGAGTCGACGAACCCCGACGCGAACCGTCCGGCGAGCGCGGGGTCCGCGGCCACGTCGGCCAGCAGCCCGGGAACGGCCGGCCGCGCGTGCGGCGCGGACAGCAGCGCGACGATGCGCTCCCCCAGCGCGGCGAGGTCGCCGCGCAGCGTGCCGGTGTCGGCGGGCGGCGCGATGCCGGGGCCGTGCACGGCGGTCTCGAAGACCATCTCGGCCTTGGAGCGCCAGCGCCGGTAGATCCCGGCCTTGCCGACGCCCGCCCGCGCGGCGACCTTCTCGATGCTGAGGGCCTGGTAGCCGATCTCGTCCAGCAGGTCCCGGACGGCGGCGGCCACGGCCCCGTCCACGCGCTCCGACCGCGGTCGTCCCCGGTTCATGGTCCGACCATAAACGATACGAGCCGTTCCGTAAAGTAAAGACGGTCGGCGCCCGCCCGTACCCCCGTGCGTCCGGGCGGGTCGCCGCCTGACCGGGTCGCCGGATCCTGCGCCCGTACGGCGATTCTCGGAGCGGGCGCGCACCCAAGTCAATTCTCGGGTTTTCTTGGAAAGACCCAAGGGTGAGTCTTGAGGTAGGTTCGGCGCCATGACCCTCGACGACCTGCGGGTGTTCGTGGCCGTCTGCGAGGCGGGCAACCTGAGCGCCGTCGCCCGGGACCTCGCGTGCAGCCAGCCGGCCGTCAGCCAGCACGTCAAGCGGCTGGAACGCGAGACGGGCCTCGCCCTGCTCGAACGCCTCCCGCGCGGCGTCGCCCCCACGCCCGCGGGCCGCATCCTCTACCGGGCCGCGGCCGAGGGCATCGCCGGGCTCGGCACGGCCCTGCGCCGCCTGGACGACCTGCGCGAGGGCGCGGGCGGGACGGTCCGCGTCGCGACGGGCGCCACGACCGTCCGGCACTTCATGGCGCGCGGCGTCGCGGCGTTCCGCGAACGGCACCCCGAGGTCACCCTCCAGTTCGAGACCGCGGCGTCGAGCGGCCGGTGCCTGGAGGCCGTCAAGGCGCACGGGGCCGATCTCGCCTGGGTCACCGTCGGCCCCCGCTTCGACGGCGTCGAGCAGCGGCCGTCCTGCGAGCTGCCCTGGGTCCTCGCCGTGCGGACCGACGACCCGCTCTCGCACCGCGCCTCGATCACGCTCGGCGACCTCGCCGGCCTGCGCTACATCGAGCTGCCCCCGCACTCCACCTCGCGGCTCCACCTGGAACGCCACCTCGACCAGCACGGCGTGCGGCTCACGTCCACGACCGGCGTCGCCGACTGGGACACCGCGCTGCTGCTCGCCGAGCTGGGTCTCGGGCACGCGATCCTGCCCGCGCTGCCCGGCTGGGCGTACGGGCCCGGCGGCGTGGTCAGCCTCGTCCCGATCCCCGACCTGCCGCCGCTCACCGCGGGCTGGGCGGCGCGGCAGTGGGACGCGCTGAGCCCGCTGGCGCAGGAGTTCGCCGACACGGTCGTCCGGCATCTCGCCACGTGAGCGAGCCCCCGGCCGGGGGCGGGCGGACACGGGGACGGCCCGCATGTGACCATCGGCTGATGCGGATCGTGACATGGAACCTCTGGTGGCGGTTCGGGCCGTGGGAGGAGCGGAGCAAGGCGGTCCTCACCGTGCTGCGCGAGCTGCGGCCCGACGTCGTCGGGTTGCAGGAGGTCTGGGGGAACGGCGACGACAACTTCGCGGCCCGCGCCGCCGCGGAGCTCGGCCTGCACTGGACGTGGGCGCCGTTCGAGGGCGGCACCGGGCGCTGGCGGCAGCGGGCGGACGAGACCGGCTACGGCGTGGGCGTCGCGGTGCTGAGCCGCTGGCCCGTCGCCGCCCGCGCGGTCGCGCCGCTCCCGCCCGGCGTCAACGACGACGGGCGCGTGGCGCTGCACGCCCTCCTGGACGCGCCCGAACGCCCCGTCGCGTTCTTCACCACGCACCTCGAACCCGTCCCGTCGCTGTCGGCCGTACGGTGCGAGCAGGTGCGGGCGCTCGGCGCGTTCGTGGCGGCGCACCGGGACGCGACGGACTTCCCGCCAGTCGTGACCGGCGACCACAACGCCTGGCCCGACTCCGACGAGATGCGCATGCTGGGCGGTTACAAGGCGCCGCCGTCGGCGCCGGGGCTGACGCTGATCGACGCGTGGGAGTTCGCGGAGCCCGGCGCGCGCCCGTACACCTGGGACGCTCAGAACCCGTTCGCCACGCCGCGCGGGGACCCGAGCGCCCGCATCGACTACGTCCACGTGGGGCAGCCGGGCCCCGGCGGGCTCGGCCGCGTCCTGTCAGTCGCCCGCGCGGGGACGGCCCCGGTCGGCGGCGTGTGGCCGTCCGACCACGCGGCCGTGGTCGCCGACCTGGCCGAGCACGCCGACCGTCCGAGCCCGGGACGCCCGCGCCTCTGACCAACGACCGGCACCGCTTCGCCCGCCCGGCCGACCGACCGTCCGTCCGCGAACGCCTCGGAAGGGGCGCGGCGACCCGGCTCGGAGGCGCTCAGCACCGCGGAGTGAGATTTGCGTGCCGTCCGGACAGGCGGCCCTGCCGTGACACGCGGACGGCCCCGGCGCGCCGTGTGGCGTCCGGGGCCGTTCCCGCGTCGGTCAGCTCTGGGCCTGGAACATCCAGTGCTGCTTCTCCAGCTCGGCCGTGATGCCGATGAGCAGGTCCTGGCTGACCTGGTCCGGCTCGTCGGTGGCCGCGATCCGCTCCCGGAACCGTCCGATGATCTGCGCGAGCGCGTCGACCACGGAGGCGACCGCCTTGTCGTCGGCGATGTAGCCGGCGTCGAGCTGCGGCAGCTCGGTGCGGTCGGCCACCGTGCGCGCCCGTCCGTCCGGGTTGACGCCGATCGCGATGGCGCGCTCGGCGACGTCGTCCATGCCCTGCCGGGCGAGGTCGACGATCTCGTCGAGGTGCTCGTGCACGACCTTGAAGTTGCGGCCGGTGAGGTTCCAGTGGGCCTGCTTGGCCAGCAGGGAGAGATCGATCAGATCGACGAGGGCCCCCTGGAGCGCTTCGCCCGTCGTCTTCTGGGCGGACTCGGTGAGCGGGCTCTTGACCGTCGCCATTGTCGGACTCCTTCCGCGTCATTCCGGTATGACCGTTACAACCTGGAAGGGTCCCCTCGTATGCCGGGCTCACTCGTGAGAACGCGCACACCCGCGGCCCGTTTAGGTCAAGTGAGCGTCAGCGGCGCGCCACGCGGGCGCGCCGGGCCGCGTCGCGACCCCGCGCGGCGCTCTCGCGCCGCCGGCCGGACCGGCCCGCCGCAGGCCGCGTCAGGCGGCGACCATGTCGGCGCGGAACTCCCCGGTGATCTCCTCGGGAGTCTCCGGGATGCTCTCGGCCGAGATGCGCTCGTGCTCGGGCGGCGCGCCCGCCATGACGGGCTCGTGCTGGAGCTCGGCGAGCGCCAGCGAATCGGCGACCTCGCGCAGTACGTGCGACAGCGGCACTCCCAGAGCCTTGCAGATCGAGGCGAGCAACTCCGAAGACGCCTCTTTCTGCCCCCGCTCCACCTCGGAGAGATACCCGAGGGAAACCCGTGCCGCCGCGGACACCTCACGGAGGGTGCGTCCCTGGCGCAGCCGCAGCTGCCGCAGTACGTCACCGAGCAGGCTGCGAAGCAGGACCATCGTCTCGCTCCCTCCCTCAGTTCGGACCATCTGCCGGTTCCACCGTACCCGGCGGAACGGCGGCCGTGGCAGACCGTTGATTTCGTGTTCGCTCGGAACGTAACGCTGTAATCAGCCCCGTTCTTCCCGATCCTCCCGAGCATCCCGCGCCACGTCCTCCGGCGCAACCCCGGCCAGAACGCGTCTCAGCAGCTCAAGGGCGTGCACGACCGTCATCCTGCGGATCACCGCCCGGATCTCCATGCCCGTTCCCGGCACGGGGAGTCGCGGGGCGGTCACGAGCCGCTCGCTTCCAGGTCCGGCCAACCCGACGTAGACCGTTCCGACCGGACGGCCGTCCTGGGGGTCCGGACCGGCCACGCCGGTCACCGCGAGGCCGTACCCGGCGCCCAGCCGGTCCCTGACGCCCTCGGCCATCTGCCGGGCCACCTCGGGGTGGACGGCGCCGTGCTCGTCCAGCAGGCCCGCGTCCACGCCGAGCATCCGGTGCTTCATGGACGTCGCGTACGTCACGGCGCCCCCCGCGAAGGTGTCGGACGATCCGGGCACGGAGGTCAGCTCCGCGCCGATCAGGCCGCCGGTGAGGGACTCGGCGACCGCGACCGTCGCGCCCCGCTCGCCCAGCAGCCGGTGCACGACCGAGGCGAGGCTCTCGTCGCCGGTCCCGTACACCGCGTCGCCGAGCAGCGCCCTGACCCGTCCCTCGGCCTCGGCGAGGCGCTCCTGCGCCGCGCCGCCGGCCGCGGTGATCCGGACCTTCACCTCCGCCGGGTCGGGCAGGTAGGCCAGCCGGATCCCGGGCATCGCCTCCACCTCGGCCAGCCGGGCCGCGATCACCGACTCCCAGAGCCCGGCGGTACGGACCGTGCGGCGCGCGACGGCGAGCGGCCCCGCGCCGGCGGCGAGCTCCGGCAGCACCACCTCGTCCATGATCGTCCGCATCTCGGACGGGACGCCGGGCAGCGCGTACACCACGCCCCCGCCGAGCTCGACGCGCAGCCCCGGGGCCGAGCCCGCCGAGTTGCGGAGCAGCGCCGCGCCCTCCGGGACGTCGGCCATGCGCAGCGCCATCGGCTGGAGGTCCCGGCCCGCCTTGGCGACCCGTTCGCGCAGCCGGGCCTCCAGGGCGGGGTCGCGGACGAGCGCGACGCCCGCCGCCTTGGCGAGCGCGTCGCGGGTGACGTCGTCGTAGGTGGGGCCGAGCCCGCCGGTCGTGAGCACCGCGTCGGCGCGGCCGAGCGCCTCCTCGACCGCCGCGACGATCACGTCCGGTTCGTCGCCCACGACGACGCTGCGCGTCACCTCGACGCCGCGCTCGGCCAGCCGCCGCCCCATCCAGGCCGCGTTCCCGTTGATCGTGTCGCCGAGCAGCAGCTCGTCCCCGACCGTCAGCAGTTCGACCCGCACACCGCCCCCTCGCCCATCGAGATCATGCCGTCCCCGAATCTACTCCCGGCCGGCCCGCCCGGAACCGGTGCGGTCGGCGGCGGCCGAGGTCAGGCGGGTGTGCCCGGACGGCGCAGCCGCCACGCCCGGACGACGTAGTCGGCCCCGGTGACGACCGTCACGGCGAGCGCCGCGCCCATGGCGAGCCAGCGCAGCGGGTCGAGCGGGCCCGGCAGGATGTAGAGGCCGATCGCGATCACTTGGAGCATCGTCTTCAGCTTGCCGCCCTTGCTCGCGGGGATCACGCCGCGGCGGATCACCACGAAGCGCAGCACGGTGATGCCGATCTCGCGGACGAGGATGACCGCCGTCACCCACCACCACAGCTCGCCGAGCGCGGACAGGCTGATCAGCGCCGCGCCGGTCAGCGCCTTGTCGGCGATCGGGTCGGCGATCTTGCCGAAGTCGGTGACCAGGTTGCGGGCGCGGGCGAGGTCGCCGTCGATCTTGTCGGTGACGGAGGCGACCGCGAACACCGCGAACGCCGCGAGCCGCATGAGCGCGCCGTCCAGGAACAGCAGCCACACGAACAGCGGGACGAGGGCGATCCTGATCAGCGTGAGCGCGTTGGCGATGTTGTAGACGCTGGGCGGCGGCGGACCGGGGGCCCCGGCCGCCGGATCGGGCGTCCCCGCGATCACGACACGTCCGCGACGAGGTCCACGCCGTCGCTGCCCACCACGCGGGCCGCGACGATCTCGCCGAGCGCGAGGCCCTCGCCGCGGACCAGGACCGTGCCGTCCACCTCGGGCGCCTGGTGCTCGGCGCGCCCCTCGAAGCCGCCGTCCTCGGCCTTCTCCTCCAGCAGGACGCGGACCCGCGAGCCGATCCGGTCCTCGGCGCGCTGCGCGGTGAGCTCCTCGGCGAGCGCCGACAGCTCCTCGACGCGGCGGGCGATCTCGGCGGGGTCGAGCTTGCCGCCGAGGCCGGCGGCCTCGGTGCCGTCCTCGTCGGAGTAGCCGAACACGCCGATCGCGTCGAGCCGCGCGTCGGTGAGGAACGCCGCCAGCTCCTCGAAGTCGTCCTCGCTCTCGCCGGGGAAGCCGACGATGAAGTTGGAGCGCACGCCCGCCTCGGGCGCGAGCGCGCGGATCTGGTCGAGCAGCCCGAGGAACCGCTCCCGGTCGCCGAACCGCCGCATCGAGCGCAGCACGGGCCCGCTCGCGTGCTGGAACGACATGTCGAAATAGGGCGCGACGCCCGGCGTCGAGCAGATCGCCTCGATCAGCCCGGGGCGCGTCTCGGCGGGCTGGAGGTAGCTGACCCGCACCCGCTCGATGCCCTCGACGGCGGCGAGTTCGGGCAGCAGCTTCTCCAGCGCGCGCAGGTCGCCGAGGTCCTTGCCGTACGAGGTGGAGTTCTCGCTGACGAGGAACAGCTCGCGGACGTCGTGCCCGGCGAGCCAGCGGGCCTCCTCCAGCACCTCCGCCGGGGAGCGCGACACGTACGCCCCGCGGAACGCCGGGATCGCGCAGAACGTGCACCGCCGGTCGCAGCCGGACGCGAGCTTCAGCGGGGCCACCGGCCCGCCGCCGAGCCGCCTGCGCAGGACGCGGGGCCCGGACGCGGGCGCCACGCCCTCGGGCAGGTCCGCGATGGCGTCGCGGGCGCGGCCGGCGTCGCCGGGTCCGTCTCCGTCGCGGGGTCCGTCGGCGTCGCCGCCGTGGCCGGGGATGGAGACGCCGCCCGCGGAGGCGGAGCGCTCGACGGGGCTGATGGGCAGGAGGGTGCGGCGGTCGCGCGGGGCGTGCGCCGCGTGCGCCCGGCCCTCCATCACGTCGTCCAGCCGCTCGCCGATGTCGCCGTAGTCGTCGAAGCCGAGCACCGCGTGCGCCTCGGGCAGCGCCTCGGCCAGCTCCGCGCCGTACCGCTCGGCCATGCAGCCCGCGGCGACGACCTTGGCGCCCGAGTCGTGCGCGGCGAGCAGCGTGTCGATGGAGTCCTTCTTGGCCGCGTCGATGAAGCCGCAGGTGTTGACGACCACCACGTCGGCGCCCTCGGAGCTCTCGGCCAGGTCCCAGCCCGCGCCCTCGATCCGGGCGGCGAGCTCTTCGGAGTCGACCTCGTTGCGGGCGCATCCGAGCGTGACGAGGGAGACCTTACGGCGTGCAGACATGCCCCTAAGGTAATGGGCGCGGGCGCCCGCGCAGACCGGAGCCCACGCCTTCGCCCGCCGCGCCCGCGCGCGGAGCCCGGGCCGCACCGGCGGCCGGCGTTCCGCCGCTGGTCAGGCGGCCTCGGGGTCGCGGGGGTCGAAGCTGAGGCGCAGGACGCCGCCGCCGTTGCTCGGCGTGCCGAGGTCCTTGCCGTTGACGGCCAGCCGGACGCCGGACGGGTTGCCGATCACGATGCTGATCTTCTTCTTGGCCGTCCACCGCTTGGAGTCGCCGGAGCGCAGCATCCCGCT
Organism: Actinomadura sp. J1-007; assembly: GCF_009793335.1. Taxonomy (GTDB): domain Bacteria; phylum Actinomycetota; class Actinomycetes; order Streptosporangiales; family Streptosporangiaceae; genus Spirillospora; species Spirillospora yumaensis. The sequence goes on from NZ_WING01000001.1 coordinate 736,522, forward strand.
GAACAGCTCCCTGCCCTTGTCGCCGCGGACGTTGACCCAGGTGGTGCGCTTGGCCTTGAGCCGCAGCTCGACGTTCTTGCGCGGCGCCGCCGCGACCGGGCCGCCCGCCTTCGGCGTCGTGGGCGCGGGCTTCGGCGCCGCGGCCTGGCCGCCGGGCGTCCCGGCGACCTGCCGCGCGGTGCGCTGCTCGCCGCCGCCGCCGCTGCCGACGATCTGGACGACGCCGTAGATCACCACGAGGGCGAGGGCGAGCGCCATCGCGGCGCTCCAGTTCGGGGAGCGCCGCTCGCGGAACGCGGCGACCGGCTGCTCGGGCTCGAACGCCGAGATGGCGGAGACGGGCTGCGGCGCGCCGCCGTGCGACTCGTCGAAGTCGCGGACGAGCGGTTCGGGGTCGATGCCGATGACGCGGGCGATGCTGCGGATGTGGCCGCGCGCGTAGAAGTTGCCGCCGCACGCGGAGAAGTCGTCCTGCTCCATCCCCCGGATCACCGTTTCGCGGATCCGGGTCTGGAGACTCACCTGGGTCAGGGTGAGACCGGCTCGCTGACGCTCTTTCGCCAAGGTCTCACCGATGCTCACGCCGAGCCTCCCTTGCGAGCGACCATGACCAACCCCACTCCAGGAACACCAGTCTAGGAACCGCAATGCCCGCTGGGCGACAGACAACACGTTCGAAACAGGGCAAGATTTCGCATCATTCCCGCCATGTCCGTACCCAGCCGCCGCCGCTCGCGCGGCGCGCCCGGCGACCGTCCCGGCCCGCTCGCCGCGCGGAGCGGCACGAGCACGAACGATCACCTACCTCGACCGTACGCGATCATGACGCCCACCGAGCGGGATCTGGCGAACGAATCGCGTAAGAATCGCCCTCCCCCGCGCCACGTCCAGATGAACGCCCCGGCCCGCCCCCGTCCCCGAAGCCCCTGAACACGCACCCACGTCCGCCGCCTATCGCGCGGGCGTCGGACGGGCCGGTCAGGCGTCGGTCGGGTTCGGCGCCGCGCCGTCCGCCCTCGCGGCGCCGCCGCCGCGCAGCTCGGCGAGGACGCCGGGGAGGTCGTCGGGCTTGGTGAGGACGTCGCGGGCCTTGGAGCCCTCGCTCGGGCCGACGATGTCGCGGCTCTCCATGAGGTCCATCAGCCGGCCCGCCTTCGCGAACCCGACGCGCAGCTTGCGCTGGAGCATCGACGTGGAGCCGAACTGGGTGGACACGACGAGCTCGATCGCCTGGACCAGCAGGTCCATGTCGTCGCCGATCTCCTCGTCGATCTCCTTCTTCGGCCCGGCGACGTCGGTGACGTCCTCGCGGTAGACCGCCTCCATCTGCGCCTTGCAGTGGTCGACGATCCCGTGGATCTCCTTCTCGGCGACGAAGGCGTTCTGGATCCGCATCGGCTTGCTCGCGCCCATCGGCAGGAACAGCGCGTCGCCCTGCCCGACCAGCTTCTCCGCGCCGGGCTGGTCGAGGATGACGCGGCTGTCGGCGAGCGAGGACGTGGCGAACGCCAGCCGGGACGGCACGTTGGCCTTGATGAGGCCGGTGACGACGTCGACGCTCGGGCGCTGGGTGGCGAGCACGAGGTGGATGCCGGCGGCGCGGGCGAGCTGGGTGATGCGCACGACCGAGTCCTCGACGTCGCGCGGCGCGACCATCATCAGGTCGGCGAGCTCGTCGACGATCACCAGCATGTACGGGTACGGGGTGTAGACGCGCTCGCTGCCGGGGGGCGCGGTCAGCTTGCCCGCCCGCACCGCCATGTTGAAGTCGTCGATGTGGCGGAACCCGGACGCGGCGAGGTCGTCGTAGCGGCGGTCCATCTCGCCGACGACCCATTCGAGGGCCTCGGCCGCCTTCTTCGGGTTGGTGATGATCGGCGTGATCAGGTGCGGGATCCCCTGGTACATCGTCAGCTCGACCCGCTTCGGGTCGACCAGGATCATCCGCACCTCGTCGGGCGTCGCGCGCATCAGCACGGAGGTGATCAGGCCGTTGATGCAGGTGGACTTGCCCGCGCCGGTGGCGCCCGCGATGAGGATGTGCGGCATCTTGGCGAGGTTGGCGACGACCGTGCGGCCCTCGACGTCCTTGCCCAGCCCGACGATCATCGGGTGGTGCTCGTTGGTCGCGGCGGGCGAGCGCAGCACGTCGCCGAGGCTGACGATGTCCTTGTCGACGTTGGGGATCTCCACGCCGATCGCGGACTTGCCGGGGATCGGGGAGATGATCCGGACCTCGGAGCTCTTCACCGCGTACGCGATGTTCTTGGTCAGCGCGGTGATCTTCTCGACCTTGACCGCCGGGCCGAGCTCGATCTCGTAGCGGGTGATCGTCGGCCCCCGGGTGAACCCGGTGACCTGCGCGTCGATGTTGAACTGCTCCAGCACCTCGGTCAGCGCGTTGACGACGGTGTCGTTGGCCTTGGTGCGCGGCTTGGCGACGCTGCCGGGGCGCAGCATCGCCGGTTCGGGCAGCTCGTAGATCTCGCCGGACGACGACAGCGGGAGCTGCTCGCTGCGTCCCGGCGCCGGGGTCGGGTCGGGCACGCGCGGCTCGTCCGGGACGGTCGGCGGCGGGAGCTCGTCCTCCACCGGCGGCGCGGGCGGCGGCACGTCGGCGTCGCCGAACGGGTCGGGCTCGAACAGCTCGTCGGCCAGGTCGCGCTGGGGCCGCGCGTCCTTGCCCGGCTTGTCGTCCAGCAGCGGCGTGTCGTACGGCTTGGAGTGCTCGCCGACCTCCAGGGCGACGTCGTCGCCGGCGGCGTCCTTCCTGGCCCTGCGCCTGCGCGGGCGGGACGGCTCGTCGCCCTCGGCGCCGCCCGCGCCCCGTTCGGCGCGGCTCTGGAGCGTCGCGACGGCCCACAGGTCGGCGACCCGTTCGGGGACGCGGTTGATCGGCGTCGCGGTGACGACGAGCAGGCCGAACACCGACAGCAGCAGCAGCACCGGGACGGCCACCCAGCCGCTCAGCCCCGCCTCCAGCGGCGCCGAGACGAGCCAGCCGACGACCCCGCCGGCCTCGCGGACGCCCGGCATGTCCTTCGACGGCGACGGGATGCCCGCCGCGATGTGCAGCACGCCGAGCACGCCGACGGTGAGCGCGGTCATGCCGATGACGATGCGGCCGGTGTCCTCGTGGTGCTCGGGGTGGCGCAGCGTGCGCCACGCGAGCAGCGCGAGCAGGACGGGCAGCACCATGGCCACGATGCCGATGCCGCCCCGGGCGAGCTTCTCCAGCGCGATCGTGACCACGCCGTCCGGCCGGAACCAGGTGACCGACGCCAGCACGATCGCCGAGGCGAGCAGGGCGAGGCCGAGGCCGTCGCGGCGGTGCTCGGGGTCGAGGTTGCGGGCGCCGTGCCCGTACGCGCGGAACACCGAGCCGACCGCGACCGCGGCGAGCTGGTAGAGCTTGAACAGCAGCTTGAAGAAGCCGAGGATCGCCTGGGGGATCGGATCGGGCTTCTGCGGCGGGCGGCCCTTGCCGCGGCCGCCTCCGCCCCGGGCGCCGCCCCCGCCCTTGGCGCCGGCGGCGGGCCGCTTGCGGGGGGCCTGCCCGGCGGGCTTGCGGGCCGCGCTGCCCCCGGTACGCGATGAGGTCTTCGCTCCCCCGGACGCACGTGTGGCCATGGTTATGAGAGTAACCACGTAGGCTCCGGGTTCCCCAGGAACGAGGGCGGCGTGTTGCCCTTAGACCCCCCAAAGCCCCTCAGAACGCCCGCGAGGCCGCGCGGAACGCCCGCGGCACGGCGCGAGACGGGCGCGGGCCCGCGCGGCGGGACCACCGCCGCACGGGCCCGCGGAGCCGTCCGGAACGTTCCGTCCCGGCCGCCGGGGGCCCGCTCGCTAGACCTCCACCAGCACCGGGATGATCATCGGGCGGCGGCGGTAGTTGTCGCTCACCCACTTGCCGGCCGTGCGGCGGATGATCTGGCTGAGCTGGTGCACGTCGTTGACGCCGTCGCCCGCCGCGTCCTGGAGGGCGGCCTCCAGGCGCTCGATGACGTCCTCGAAGTCCTCGTTGACGATGCCCGCGCCGCGCGCGTGGATCTCGGGGCCCGCCACGACCTTGCCGGACGAGGAGTCGATGCCGACGACGATGGAGACGAAGCCCTCCTCGCCGAGGATCCTGCGGTCCTTGAGGGACGTCTCGGTGACCTCGCCGACCGACAGCCCGTCGACGTAGACGTACCCCGCGGGGACGGCCCCGACGATGCGGGCCTGCCCGTCGACCAGGTCGACGACCACGCCGTCCTCGGCGATGACGATGTTGTCGTCCGGGACGCCCGTCAGCGCGGCGAGCTTGGCGTGCGCCCGCAGGTGCCGCCACTCGCCGTGGATCGGCATGAAGTTGCCGGGCCTGGTCATGTTGAGCACGTACAGCAGCTCGCCCGCCGACGCGTGCCCGGACACGTGCACGAGCGCGTTGCCCTTGTGGACGATCCTGGCGCCCCAGCGGGTCAGGCCGTTGATCACCCGGTTGACCGCGTTCTCGTTGCCGGGGATCAGCGACGAGGCCAGCATCACCGTGTCGCGGTCGGTGATGCGGATCTGGTGGTCGCGGTTGGCCATCCGCGACAGCGCCGACATCGGCTCGCCCTGCGACCCCGTGCACACCAGCACGAGCCGGTCGCCCGGGATGTCGTCCAGCTCCTTCTGCTCGACCATGATGCCCTCGGGCACGGTCAGGTAGCCGAGCTCGCGGGCGACGCCCATGTTGCGCACCATCGAGCGCCCGACGAAGCACACCTTGCGCCCGTTGGCGACGGCCGCGTCGAGCACCTGCTGGACCCGGTGGATGTGTGAGGCGAAGCACGCGACGATGAGGCGCTCCTGCGCGGTGCGGAACACCTCGTCGATCACCGGGCCGATGTTGCGCTCGCTGGTGACGAACCCGGGCACCTCGGCGTTGGTCGAGTCGGACATCAGCAGGTCGATGCCCTCGGTGCCGAGCCGCGCGAAGCCGCCGAGGTCGGTCAGCCGCCCGTCGAGCGGGAGCTGGTCCATCTTGAAGTCGCCGGTCGCGAGGACGAGGCCGGCGGGCGTGCGGATCGCCACGGCGAGCGCGTCGGGGATCGAGTGGTTGACCGACAGGAACTCGCAGTCGAACGGCCCGAACGAGCGCCGCTCGCCCTCGGCGACGACCTCGGTCACCGGGCGGATGCGGTGCTCGGTGAGCTTGGCCTCCAGCAGCGCCAGGGTCAGCCTCGACCCGACGAGCGGGATGTCGCGCCGTTCGCGCAGCAGGTAGGGCACGGCCCCGATGTGGTCCTCGTGGCCGTGCGTGAGGATGACCGCCTCGATGTCGTCGAGGCGATCGCGGATGTACTCGAAGTCGGGCAGGATCAGGTCGATCCCCGGCTGCTCGGTCTCGGGGAAGAGCACCCCGCAGTCGACGACGAGCAGCCGTCCGCCGAATTCGAAGACCGTCATGTTGCGGCCGATCTCCCCCAGGCCGCCCAGCGCGACGATGCGCAGCCCGCCCTCGGCGAGCGCGGGCGGTGGTGAGAGCTCGGGGTGAGGATGGCTCACCTAGCGACCTCCGGAATGGTTACCTCCGGCACTTTGACTCCCCCAATCGTGAGGTCTTCACGCAGGCGCTCGGCGAACTCCGGCTGGGCCTCGACGAGCGGCGCGCGCAACGGGCCGCCGCCCGGAAGGCCCAGCAGGTTCAGCGCGGCCTTGACGGCGATCGCGCCCTGCGTACGGGTCATGATGGCGGCGACCACGGGCAGCAGCCGCCGGTGGATCTCCAGCGCCCGCCCCTGGTCGCCGGCGCGGTGTGCGTCGATCATCTCATGGAGCTCGGCGCCCACGACATGCCCGACCACGCTGACGAACCCGGCGGCGCCCACCGAGAGCCAGGGCAGGTTGAGGACGTCGTCGCCCGAATACCAGACCAGGTCGGTCTCGGCCATCACCTGCGAGGCGGCGAACAGGTCGCCCTTGGCGTCCTTGACCGCGATGATCCGCGGGTGCTCGGCGAGCCGCAGCAGCGTGTCGGTCTGGATCGGGACCCCGGCGCGGCCGGGGATGTCGTACAGCATGCACGGCAGGCCGGTGGCGTCCGCCACGGCCGTGAAGTGCCGCAGCAGGCCCTCCTGCGGAGGCTTGTTGTAGTACGGGGTGACCACCAGCAGCCCGTGCGCCCCGGCGGCCTCGGCCTGCCGGGCGAGCCCGAGCGTGTGCTCGGTGTGGTTGGTGCCGGCACCGGCCACGACGACGGCGCGGTCGCCCACCGCCTCGATCACGGCTTTCAGCAGGCGCTGCTTCTCGGCGTCGCTCGTCGTCGGCGACTCGCCCGTCGTCCCGTTGATCACGAGACCGTCGTGGCGCCGCTCGTCGACCAGGTGGGTCGCGAGGCGCGCGGCGCCGTCGTAGTCGACGCCGCCGTCCGGCAGGAACGGCGTGACCATCGCGGTCAGCATCCGCCCGAACGGAGCGTCACTCGGTGTGCTGGGTGCCATGCATCGAACGGTACCGTTCCGGAGGATCGAGTTGGACCCGCAGGTCCCTCCCCGCGGGGGAATGTCACACCAGGTCGTCCGCCTGCGAGGGGTCTTGCGGAGGCGCCCGGCGGGCCGTCCGGCGGAAACCCCGGCGGCCCCCGTGCCGCGCGCCGGAAGAAGCGTCGCGGCCCCGCCCGCGCACGCGAGGAAATCCACCCGTTCTCCTCCACCTCGCCCGAACGCCGCCCGGCGGCCGTCCGTGCTTTTTCCGGCCTTCCGGAGGCGCTGAAACCGCGGAGACGGAACCCGCGTGAACGTGAGGAAGCCGCCGCCACACGCTCGGGGGTACGCGTGGCGACGGCTCCCACAATCCACATCGTGGCACGCAAATGCCGCGTTACGGGGTCAGTCCGGCCACTTCCCGGACTCGGTTCAATAACGCGGCGGGCCGTGTCCGGGGCGCCTGCCTGCGGCTCCCGTGCGGCCGGGGTCCCGGCCCCCGCGCGCGGTCAGGCGCCCCGCCGGGACGCGGTGAGCCGGCGCAGGCGCACGCGGAGGTCCTCGACGTCCGGGGTGCGCACGAGCTCGTTGCCCCGGACCGCCCACCAGTGCCCGGAGCCGCCGCGGCCGATCCGCCATCCGGTGAACTCGGCGGCCAGCTCGGTGAGCCGGGCGGCCTCGTTGCGCGCGGTCTGCTGCATGCCCATCGGCCTCGTCCCCACTTCCCTTTCCGGCGGTAGGCTTACCCGCACCGATGAGTACCCCGCCGCACCATCGCTAGGCAGGGCTTCTGACCTGCTCGGACGCGCGTCCTGGAACGTTACGAGCGGGCTTGCCTAACGGCCATCGTTCTCTGGCGGTCCCGGCAGCCAGTTCGCGCGGTAACGGGCCCATTCCGCCGGATCGGTGGTCCAGTCGGCGTACACCCCGACGCCGTACGGCCGCGCGGGCGGCCGGTCCAGCTCGTCGACGCCCCGCCGGACGCCCCGCAGCGCGCCGTCCAGGTCCTCCGCCCAGCCCATGGCCGGCCGGTAGGTGGGCACGCCCATGAACACGGTCGTCCGGTCGCCGATCGTCCTCAGCGTCCACGCGGTGTGCCGCGCGTAGTGCCATCCGGCCAGCGAACGGGTCGGCAGCGCCGCGTCGTACGTCATGATCGCGACCTGGTCGGCGCGGTCGGCGACGTCCTTGAGGAACCGCTCGGTCGGCCGCGGCGGGTAGCGCAGCCCGCCGGTCCTCGGCAGCAGCGCCTTGAGGACGGGCTGCGCCGCGTCCGCCAGCGTGCCCTGCTCCAGCGCCACCGACAGCAGGCGGCCCCGGGACCGGGTCAGCTCCCGCGTCCTGTCCAGCAGCGTCAGGAACGCCGCGTCGTCCGGGTAGACCGGCTCGAAGTCGTAGTGGATCCCGTCGAAACCGAGGTCGAGGAAGACCGCGTCGGTCGCGAGGACCCGTTCGCGCACCGCGGCGTCGTCCAGGTCGATCGCCCCGTGCCCCTCGACCTTCCTGATCTGCCCGAGGTACGCCTGCGCGCGGACGCCCGGCGCGTGCCGGCGCACGGCCTCGATCAGCTTGCGGGCGTTGCGGTACTTGGCCGCGGGGACGCCGCCGTCCGGCTCGAACGGCCCGGCGTGGAAGAAGACGTCCGTCATCCGGTTCTCGCGGAGGAGCCGGCCGAGCGCCCGGTACTCGTCCTCGGTGTGGGCCTCGCCGACCCACTGGTGCCGGGCCCACAGGGCGTTCGCCCCGGTCCCGGGCGACCGCGGCTCCGGCTGCCACCACACCCACGCGCCGGCCGGCGCGAGCGCGGCCAGCCCGAGCACGAACCCCGCCACCCGGCCTGTCCACCGGATCGCCCGTCGTGCCCTTTTCCATGCCATCGGGCCATGGTCCCGGACGGATCGCCCTTCCCGCCACTCACGGGCCGTCCACGGTTCCGTCCGCACCGCGCGTCGTGCCAGCGCGTCGCCGCAGGTGAGATGCATGATGCGCGTAGGCGGTCCGGCAGCCCGGCCGTACGGCACGGCCCTCGCGGCACCGCGGTCGCCACCCGTTCAACGGGGATGGAGGTCGAGCGGTCATGCGACGACGATCGAACCGCGGCCGGACGGATCCCGGCCGCGCCCGCCGGGCCGCGGCCCGCGCCGCGTCCCGGACCGGCCGCACCCGAGACGCGCGCGCCCGTTCCACGCGCCGCGCCCCCGCTCCACGCCGTCCCCCGGCCCGCCGCGGAGCGCCGTCCGGCGGGCGAGCGGAGCCCGCCCACCGGACGGACGGGCCGCAGCCGCTCATCAGCACCCGCGCCCTGGCGATCCTGCTCACCGCCGGGGCGGCGGGCGGCGTCGCGGCGGCGTTCCCGTCCGCCGCGATCCCCATCGGCGTCGTCGTGGCGGTCCTGACCCTGCTGGCCCAGATCGTCCGCGACTGACAGGGCCGCGGGGGCCTCAGAACACCGGGATGATGTCCTCCGGGTCGATGAAGTCGACCGGGACGCCGTCGATGTCGAGCTCGGGGATGGCGGGGAACTCGATGCCCCAGCGCTCGACGATCGCGCGCACGCGGGCGATGGCGGTCTTCCAGTTGTCGGCCTGCTCCTCGAACGACAGGACGCCGAGGCCCGCGTCGCGGGCGTGGTTCATCAGGACGCGGTGGTTGCCGAGGAAGTACGGCGGCAGGTCCCAGAAGCCGTCCGGCGGCTCCCAGAGGATCATCGACAGGAACACGAACCCGGCGCGGAGCTGCTTGGTGATCTGGCCCTTGACGTCCTCGGTGAGCCCCGGCCACTCGTTCTCCAGGATCGTCATGCAGATCTGGAGGTGCCGGGACTCGTCCCGCCCGATGCGCTGGAACATCTCGCCGAACAGCGGATGCCGCGTCCCGGTCGCCATGCCCCTGAACAGCGTGGAGGCCGCCATCTCGCCCATCATGAAGCTGGTGAACAGCACCGCGAGCGAGTACTTGCGGACGGCGCTGTTGTAGCCCTGCCAGTAGCGGCCGCCGTTGTGGTAGAGCCAGCCGATGTTGTTGTGGGCGGCCTTCTCCAGGTCGGTCGCGGGCGTCCAGTCGAGCGGGCCGCCGGGCCAGACGCGGGCGATCGCCCGCTGGCAGCACTCCTCGTGGTTCATCTCGTCCCGCGTGATCGAGAAGAAGCACTTGCGGACCGGGTCCTCCTCGTGCTGCTCGAACGCGTGGATGGTGGCCCGCGCGAACACCGCCGGGCCCGAGGCGTCGAAGTTGGCCAGCACGGCGAACCAGTACATGATCCCGAGGCGCTGCTCGGGCGTGAACTCCTCGGGCCGCATCTCGTCCCAGGGCAGGTCGGCGGGGTTCCACACCGTGCGCTTGGACTTCTCGTAGATGGCGGCGAGCTTGTCGGTCTCGACCCGCCACTCCATCGGGTAGATGTTCGGCTGCGGGATCTCGGGGGCCGGCCAGAAGCCGCCCTCGGGAACGATCAGGTTGTCGGCCATGCACGGCTCCCCTGGGGCACACGTCGATGTGACGCTTTCGCTCCCATCGTGCGGGAAAGTGTCACATCCCGCAAGCCCCTCCCCGGCCTGCCGCGTCCCGCCGCCGCCTAGGGGACGTGCGGGGCGCGGGCGGCCTTGACGGGTGCGGCGGACTGCGTTGGCGTCTCCGGGGTCGGTGGGGTCTCGGGCGCGGCTGAACGGCGGGAAATCCGGGTGCGCTGGGTCAGGGCGACGCAGACGAGGACGCCGACCGCGGCCAGGGCGGTGGTGGCGTCGACCGTCTCGTCCAGCAGGAAGGCCGCCCAGACGAGGGTCAGGACGGGTTGGGCGAGCTGGACCTGGCTGGCACGGGCGATCCCCGCGCGCGCGAGCCCCTCGTACCAGGCGAAGAAGCCGAGGTAGGCGGAGAACAGGGAGGCGTAGCCGAAGCCGAGGACGGCGCGGCCCGTCCAGTGCGGATGCGTCGTCGCGAGCAGCCACAGCGTCACCGGGACGGTGATCGGGGCCGTCACCACCAGCGCCCACGAGATCACCCGCCAGCCGGGCATGTCGCGCGCGAGCCGTCCGCCCTCCGCGTAGCCGGCCGCCGCCGCGAGCAGCGCCGCGAACAGCAGCAGGTCGGCGGCCGTGACGCGGCCCGCGCCGCGCACCACCGCGAAGCCGGTGACGCAGAGCGCGCCCGCCGCGCTCGCCAGCCAGAACGCGCGCGACGGCCGTTCGCCCCCGCGCACGACGGCGAGCACGGCGGTCGCGGCGGGCAGCAACCCGATCACGACCGCCGAGTGCGCCGAGGACGCGCCGCGGTCGAGGGCGAGCGTGGTCAGCACCGGGAAGCCGAAGACCACCCCGGCGCCGACGACGGCGAGCCCGGCCCACTGGCCGCGGCGCGGCAGCCGGGCCCGCACCGCGAGCAGGGAGGCGGCGGCGAGGACGGACGCGGCGGCGGAACGTCCGATCCCGATGATGTACGGGTCGAGGCCCTCCAGGCCGAGGACCGTCGCCGGAAAGGTGAACGAGTAGATCAGCACGCCCAGCGCGGCGAGCCCGAGGCCGCCGAGCGCTATCGAGCCGGAGGCGGTAGCGCTATCCTCTTTCTTCATGCAACACGATAGCAGCGTGTCCGTCCTGGCCGATCGGCTGCGTGCCGAGGTCGAGCGGATGCGGCCCGGCGAGCGGCTCCCGTCCAGCCGCTCGCTCGTCGAACGGCACCGCGTCAGCCCGGTCACCGTGTCCCGCGCGCTCGGGCTGCTCGCCGCCGAGGGGCTCGTCGTCACGCGTCCCGGCAGCGGCGCGTTCGCCGCCGACCGGCCCGCGCCGCGCCCTTCCGGGACGGCCGCCGACCTGAGCTGGCAGGCGGTGGCGCTCGGCGACCGCTCGGTCGATTCGAGCGGCGTGTCGTGGCTGCTCACGCCCGCGCCCGACGGCGCGGTCGCGCTCAGCGGCGGCTACCTGCACCCCTCGCTCCAGCCGGTGCGGGCGCTCGCCGACGCCGCCGCGCGGGCCGCCCGGCGCCCCGCCGCCTGGGAGATGGCGCCGCTCGGCGGGCTGCCGGAGCTGCGCACCTGGTTCGCGCGCACGGTCGGCGGCGGCGTCTCGCCCGGCGACGTGCTGATCACCAGCGGCGGGCAGCAGTCGCTCACGACGGTGCTCGGGGCGCTGCTCCCGCCCGGCGCACCGCTACTCGTGGAGTCGCCCACCTACCTCGGCGTCCTCGCCATCGCCCGCGCCGCGGGCCTGCACCCGGTGCCGGTGCCGGTGGACGCCGACGGGGTCCGCACCGACCTGCTCGCCGAGGCGTTCGCGATGACCGGCGCGCGCGTCCTGTACTGCCAGCCGACGTTCCACAACCCGACCGGGGCGGTGCTGTCCGCCGAACGCCGCGCCCGCGTGCTCGACATCGCCCGCACCGCCGGCGCGTTCGTGATCGAGGACGACTTCGCGCGGCACCTCGGGATCGAGTCCGGCCCGCCGCCGCTGGTCGCCCGCGACGACGACGGCCGCGTCGTCCACATCGCCTCGCTCACCAAGGCGACCGCCCCGAGCCTGCGCGTCGCCGCGGTGATCGCCCGGGGCCCGGTCGCCGAACGGATTCGCGCGACCCAGCTCGTCGAGGAGTTCTATCCGGCCCGCCCGCTCCAGGAGACGCTGCTCGAACTCGTCAGCTCCCCCGGCTGGCTCCGCCACCTCCGCGCCGTCCGGACGGCGCTGGCGTCCCGCCGCGACGCGACCCGCGACGCGTTCGCCCGCTCGCTTCCCCACGTGCGCGTCAACCGCCCGGCGGGCGGCTTCCACCTGTGGGCGCGACTGCCGGACGGGACCGACGACACGGACCTGGCCGAGGCCGCCCTCCGCGCGGGCGTCCTGGTCAGCGCGGGTCGCCCGTTCTTCCCCGCGGAGGCCCCCGCCCCGTACCTGCGCGTCAGCTACGGCACCGCCGCCTCCGAAACCGAACTCGCCGAAGGCGTCCGCCGCCTCGCCACCGTGCTCCCCGCCCCGTGACCCGCCTCCCCCGCACACCGTCACGGACGACCGCCGTCGCAGTGCGGCCACTCTCGCGGGACGGGCCCCGTCGCAGGGCGGGCCCCGTCGCGGTGCCGGCCGCTCTCGCGGGGACGGCCGCCGTCGCGATGCGGGCGCTCTCGCGGGGCGGGCCCCGTCGCGGGGCGGGCGCTCTCGCAGGGCGGGTGCCGTCGCGGGGCGGCCGCTCTCGCGGGGACGGCCGCCGTCGCGGGGCGGCCGCTCTCGCGGGGACGGCCGCCGTCGCGATGCGGGCGCTCTCGCGGGGCGGGCCCATCGCAGGGCGGGCGCTCTTGCGGGGCGGGCGCCGGGCGGGCCCCGTCGCGGGGGCGGGTGATGGGCGGGTCAGTGCTCGGTGCAGAGGCAGAACTCGTTGCCCTCCGGGTCGTACCAGACCCGGAACGGCGCCTCCGGGCGTCCGAGGGGCTCGCCCGCGGGGGTGGCGCCGAGCGCGGAGGCCCGCCGTCCCGCGACCTCGATGTCGGGCACGTACAGGTCGAGGTGGAGGCGGTTCTTGACGGTCTTGCCCTCGGGCACCTTCTGGAACGAAAGCCGCGGCCCGCCCTGGCCGAACGGCTCCAGGTTCAGCCAGTCGTCCTCGCGGCTGGTGACCTTCATCGCGAGCAGCTCGCCCCAGAAGGCGGCGAGCGCGTCCATGTCGGTGCAGTCGATGACGAGGTTCGTCACCCTGGGCTTCACGGCGGACATCGGACGCTCCTCTGCGGGCTCGGGGTTCGACACCACCTAAACCGTAACGAAGGTGTCCCATGACCGCAACCAGTCATATCCGTACACCGGTGTCGTTATTGGTAGTGTTCGCGTGACGGGCAGGAGAGCTGATGGCCGACAAGGACGCCGCGGGCGCGGACGCCGCCGCCCTGCTCCGGGACTTCGTCAACACCCTCGACCTCGACCGCGCCCTCGACGGCCTCGGCACACCCGCCAAGCTGGCCCGCTGGCTCGCCGACCACCGCCTCGTCCGGCCCCGCACCCCCGCCACCCGGTCCGACCTGGACACGGCCATCGCGCTGCGGGAAGGTCTGCGGGCCGCCATGCTCGCGCACCACCCACCGCCAGCCGACACGTCCCCGCCCGACGCGTCCCCGGCACCGTCGGAGTCGCGCCTCGCCGTCGCGTCTGTTACGGCTGGGCCGCAGGTGACAGGCCCTTCGGGGTCCTCATCTGCCTCGGACGCCCTCGAACGCTCGTTGAGCGCTCTGCCCGTCCGCTTGAGCTTCGTCAACGGGCATCCGGCGCTCGTTCCCCTGGGAGAGGGGGCGCAGGCGGGGCTGGCCCGCATCGCGGCGGCGGTCGTGGACGCCTCCGCCGCAGGTCTGTGGACGCGCCTCAAGGTCTGCCAGGAGGACACGTGCCGCTGGGCGTTCCTCGACACGTCCAAGAACCGTTCGCGCGCCTGGTGCTCCATGCGCGTGTGCGGCAACCGCACCAAGACCCGCGCCTACCGCGCCCGCCGCCGCCCGCCCACGCCCGGCTGACCTACTCGAACCCGCCGGCGGGGCGCTGGGCGTACGGCCCGCGGCGCGCTCACCGGGGCCCTCTACCCTGGGCGCCATGATGATCATCCGTTCGGCGGGGCCCGAGGACGCCGAGGCGGTCGAGGACGCGCGCGGGCGGTCATGGCGCGCCGCGTACGAGGGCCTGCTCCCGCGCACGATGATCGAGGAGCTGACCGGTCCCGCCGCCGTCGAGCGGCGCAGGCAGTGGGCGGCGGCCAATCCGCGGGGCCGTACGCTGCTCGCCGAGGTGTCCGGCGCACCGGCCGGGATGGCGGCGTACGGGCCTGAGCGGCATCCGCCGGAAGGCCCGCTCATCGGCCGTTCCCGCGTCGAGCTCTACTCGATCTACGTCGCGCCCGATCATTGGGCCGCCGGAGTCGGGAGGGCCCTGATGGACCGCGTCGTCGAGGAATGCCGGAAGGCGGGCCACGACCGGCTCGTCCTGTGGGTCCTCACGACCAACGCCAGGGCGCGCCGCTTCTACGACCGCGCCGGGTTCACCGAGGAAGGCCACCGGGACTACGACATGGCAGGCCACATCATCCCGGAGACCCGCTACGAACGCCCCCTCACGCCCTCCGCTCCCTGAGCCGAGAGAGTGGGCCGTCGGCGCGAAGAAGCCGGAACGCCGGGGTGGGCCTAGGGTGGCGGACGGACGGTTCGGGTCGAGAGGGCGGGTGACGGCATGGCGGACGTGGGCGTACGGCCCGCGCGGCGCGCCGATGCGGCGGCGGTCGCCGACATCCAGGTGCGCGCTTGGCGCCACGGCTACGGGGAGATCCTTCCGGCGGCCGTGCTCAGCGAGGTGACCGGGGACGAGGCCCGGGGCGTGTGGCGGCAGCGGTGGACGGACGCGGTGACGTCGCCGCCGAGCCCCCGCCACCGCGTCCTCGTGGCGGTCGCCGACGACCTGGTGGTCGGGTTCGCGGCGCACGGGCCCGCCGAGGACGACGACGTTCCGGGCGCGGCGGAGCTGCTGACGCTGCTCGTCGATCCGCTGCACGCGCGGGAGGGGCACGGCAGCCGGCTCGTCGCCGCCACCGTGGACGTCCTGCGCGACGACGGGTTCCCGCTGCTCGTGACGTGGGCGTTCGAACGCGACGAGGTGCTCCGGACGTTCCTCGGCGGCGCGGGCTGGGCGCCGGACGGCACGGCCCGCACGCTCGACATGGGCGAGCCGGTCCGCCAGGTCCGCCTCCACACCGACATCAGCGCCGCCGAGGCCGGGGACGCCGCCGGCGCCGGATAGCGGCCGGAGCGCAAGGCAGGGGTCGGTGCAGGGCATTCGGGGCCCGGCCTTATGTTTGAAGTCGTGCCCGAGACCACCTTCCTGACGCCGCCGGACGCCCCGGCGGCGGTCCCGCCGTCCGGCCGCAGGCGCTGGCTCGGCATGATCGTGATCAGCCTCGGCGTCTCGCTGATCGTGGTGGACGCCACGATCGTCGGGGTGCTGACGCCCCAGCTGGTCTCGGGGCTCGGGCTCACCACGACGGACGCCGAGTGGATCACCTCGGTCTACTCGCTGGTGTTCGCCGCGCTGCTGATCCCGTTCGGACGGGCGGGCGACCTGTTCGGGCGCCGCCGGATGTTCGTGCTCGGCGTCGCGGTCTTCTCGGTGGCCAGCGTGCTGGCCGCCCTGTCGGGCAGCGGGTCGGCGCTGATCGGGTCGCGCGCGCTCCAGGGCGTCGGCGCGTCCATGATCATGCCCGCGACGCTGTCGACGGTGAACGCGGTGTTCACCGGGCGGGACCGCGCGGTCGCGTTCGGCATCTGGGGCTCGCTGATCAGCGGGATGGCGGCGCTCGGCCCGCTCGTCGGCGGCGCGGTCGCGACGGGCGGCGGCTGGCGCTGGGCGTTCGGGATCAACCTGCCGCTCGGCGCCGCGCTCATCGCGGGCGCCCTCGTCCTCATGCCCGAGACGCGCCAGGACGGCGCGCGGCGGGCCGGGAGCGCCCTGAGCCAGATCGACTGGCCCGGCGGGGCCCTGTCGGCGCTCGGGCTCGGCGCGCTGGTGTGCGGGCTCATCGAGGGGCAGACGTACGGCTGGTGGGCCGTGACGCGGCCGTTCACGATGGCCGGGTTCGACTGGCCGGAGAGCGGGCTGTCGCCGGTGCCGGTCGTGATCGCCCTCGGCGTCGCGCTCCTCGCCGCGCTGGTCGCCGTCGAACGGTCGCGCGCCGCGTCCGGGCGGCCGGTGATGCTCGACCTGTCCCTGTTCGCGATCCCGAACTTCCGGCACGGCAACCTGGCCTCGTCCCTGATCAACGTGGGCGAGCTGGGCATCGTCTTCATCGTCCCGCTGTTCCTGCTGGGCGTGCACGGGACGTCGCCCGTCCAGATCAGCGTGGCGATCCTGCCGCTGGCGGTCGGCGCGTTCCTCTCCGGCGGGTACGCGGGCAGGCTCGCCAACAAGCGCGGCGCGCACCGCGTCGTCCAGATCGGGATGGTCCTGGAGGTGGCGGCCGTCGTCGGGATCGGCGTCACGGTCGGCGCGTCCACCACCGGGTTCGGGCTCGCGCCGTGGATGCTGCTCTACGGCCTCGGCCTCGGGCTCACGTCCGCCCAGCTCACCAACGTGTCGCTCGCGGACGTCCCGCCGGAGCAGGCGGGGCAGGCGTCCGGCACGCAGTCCACGGCCCGGCAGGTCGGCGCCGCCCTCGGCATCGCCGTGATCGGGACGGTCTTCGCCACCGGCCTCGGCCACGCGATGACCGACCGCCTCGCGCACACGTCCCTGCCCGCCGAACGCCAGGCGGCCGTCGCGCACGAGCTGCGGGAGAGCGCCGGGACGTACGGCCGCGACCTGCACGAGTCGGCGGCGACCACCGTCGAGGCGCGCGCCGCCGACCAGAGCCTCGCCGTCGCGACCCGCCGCGGCGCGCTCACCACGGCCGCCATCCTGGCGCTCGGCCTGCTGCTGTCGCTGCGACTGCGCGCCGCCCGGGGCGGGGGTTCGCGCACGAGCACTGATCGGGATCCGCGAGAATCGAGGGCGTAGTCCCCTGTCGTCCCACGAGAAGAACCGGTAACCAGTGGCCACGCTCTCCCAATGGGTCGCCGGATCCCGGCCCCGGACCCTCCCCACCTCCCTCGTCCCCGTCGTCGTCGGCACCGGCGTCGCGGCCGGCGAGGACCACGCCGTCTGGTGGCGCGCCGTCCTCGCCGGATGCGTCGCGCTGATCCTCCAGATCGGTGTCAACTACTCCAACGACTACAGCGACGGCGTGCGCGGCACCGACGAGGAACGCGTCGGGCCGCTGCGCCTGGTCGGCTCCAAGGTCGCCAAGCCGAAGCAGGTGCTCGCCGCCGCGCTCGGCAGCTTCCTGGTCGCCGCCGTCGCCGGCCTCGTCCTCGCGGCCGTGACGACGTGGTGGCTGCTGCTGGTCGGCGCGCTCGCGATCCTCGCCGCGTGGTTCTACACCGGCGGCAAGAACCCGTACGGCTACCGCGCCCTCGGCGAGATCTCGGTGTTCGTCTTCTTCGGCCTCGTCGCCGTCGTCGGCACCACGTACGTCCAGGTCGAGGGGCTGCCGTGGGAGGCGTGGGCCGCGGCCGTGCCGATCGGCCTGCTCGCCTGCGCGCTGCTCGTCGCCAACAACCTGCGCGACATCCCGACCGACCGCGAGTCGGGCAAGCGCACCCTCGCGGTCGTCCTCGGCGACCGCTGGACCCGCGTCCTGTACGCGGCGTGCGCCGCCCTGCCGTTCATGGTCGTCCTCGCGCTGGCCGCCCCGCACCCGTGGGCGCTGATCGCGCTCCTCGCCGCCCCCCTCTCGATCCCCCCGACCCAGAAGGTCCTGAACGGGGCGATGGGCCCGGCCCTGATCCCCGTCCTCGGCGAGACCGGACGCCTCCAGATCGCCTACGGCGTCCTCCTCGCCATCGGCCTCGCCCTCTGACCCGGGACCCGCCGACACGCGCCGCATGGGGAAGGAACCCCTGATCGCAGCGGTCTTTCAACCAGAAGGTTGACGCGTGGACGCCGCGCGCCCTACGGTCCTTTCAACCAACGAGTTGAAAGCGGGACGATGACCACGGACGCGCTGTCGCGGGTGTTCGCCGCCCTCGCGGACCCGACCCGGCGCGACATGGTGGCCCGGCTCTCGGAGGGCGACGCGACCGTGAGCGAGCTCGCCGGGCCGTACCGGATCACGCTCCAGGCCGTCTACAAGCACCTGCGGGTGCTGGAGGACTCCGGGCTCGTCAGCCGGCCGCCCGGACCGCAGCCGCGGCCGGTGCGCCTGGAGGTCGAGGCGTTCGACCTGCTGGACACCTGGATCGAGCGCCACCGGAGCCGTGTCGAGGAGCGCTACCGCCGCCTCGACGCCGTCCTGGCGCGGATGAGGGAGGACGAGCATGACCAAGACCGCGGAGACGACGATCGAGGCCGATCCGAGGCTGCCGATCATCCGGACGGGCCGTGACTTCGCGGCGACGCCCGACCGGCTCCAGCGCGCCTACACCGATCCCGCGCTGTTCGCCCAGTGGGTGGGCCCCGACGCCACGTCCACCCGGATCGAGCACTGGGACGCGAGAACCGGCGGGAGCTGGCGGTACGTCTCGGTGGTCGACGGCGTCGAGTACCGGTTCCGCGGCTGCTTCCACGAAATACGGCCGGACCGCCTCGTGCAGACCTTCACGTTCGAAGGCGACCCCGACGGGGTCGCGCTGGAGACGCTGTGGTTCGACGACCTGGGCGACGGCCGCACACGGCTGCGTACGCAGTCGCTGCTCGACAGCTTCGAAGGCCGCGACGCGTTCCTGCGCAGCGGCATGGAGGTCGGCGTCAACGAGGGTTACGCCAAACTGGAGAGGATGCTCAACGATGGCGCTGTCTGAGGTTCCGGCCGAGCGGCACCGGCAGGTCGCCGGACTGTTCACCGAACGGGTCCGCGGCGCCCGGTCCTGGGACGCACCGTCCCCGGTGGCCGGCTGGACGGCCCGCGACGTCGTCCGCCACCTGACCGATTGGTTCCCCGGATTCCTGGCCTCGGGCGCAGGCGTCGAACTGCCGCACGGGCCCTCCGTGGACGAGGACCCGGTCGCGGCCTGGCAGGTGCACTGCGACGGCGTGCAGGCGGTGCTGGACGACCCGAAGACGGCGGACCGCGAACTCACCAACCCGCACATCGGCTCCCTGCCGCTGGCGGCCGCGATCGACCAGTTCTACACCGCCGACGTGTTCATGCACACCTGGGACCTGTCGAGGGCCACCGGCCAGGACGACCGTCTGGACCCCGACTTCTGCGCCGACCTTCTCGGCGGAATGGCGCAGATGGAAGAGGTGCTCCGTTCCTCCGGCCAGTACGGCCCCCGAGTCGAGGTCCCCGCCGACGCGGACGTCCAGACCAGACTCCTCGGCTTCATCGGCCGAGACCCGTCCTGGCGCGCCCGGTGACCGATCCCGACGTCCACTGACCCCGGCCGGCCGGAGATCGCCAAACCACGCGATCTCCGGCCCCCGTTCACCCGGGCACCCGCCTCGCCCACCGCGACCATCCCTTGGACGCCCCTGTCATGAAGTCGGCCCCCAGCAAGGTGCGGTAACACCCGTTGGGACGTTGATCCTCACCTGACAGGAGGCGAGGACCATGGCCGCCCCCCAAACCGCAAGCGCGCCCCGGCACCACGCCGCGAACGGACGTCGCCGCTCCCGACGATGGGTTGGCGGCCCGGCGGAACGGGCCGGGCGGAAGGCCACCGAGCCGCCACGCGGTTCATGCGGGGTGGGGCCGCGCGGCCGGTGCGTCTTCGGGGGAAGAGAGCACACCGGCCGCGCGGCCCCCTCACCCGGGGACGGGGCGTGGCTCCCCAGCCGCCTCCCCGCCCCCGGGGGGGTCAGACCGCACGGCCGCCTGTCACACGCTTCCGGCGGGGGAAGCTCAGACGGCCGTACGGCGCTGAAGCGGACGCGCACCGGTTCGAGCCACCGTGCCCCGGGGAGGGCGGAAGGCCGGCACCCGATGCGCGCCCACGATTCACCGCCCTCACCGTCTCGCGGGGCACTTGGCGTTGGTGATCCGGGCGTCCAGCAGCAGGGCCCGCAGCATCTGCGGGGTGGACGCCTTCACGTGCACAATCCCGCCGCTCCAGTCCAGGTCGATCTGGGCCGTGGCATCCCACCCGAGATAAATGTCCTGCCACCCGATCCACCATTCGGTGAATTCATCGCGCAGCGCTCGCAGCGCGGCCTGGGTCTCGGCGTCCATCGCCATCAGCCCCACACCACCGCGCCGGTCTCGTCGCGCCGTGCGGTCGCGACCGTGCCGAGGTCGGCGTAGACACGGCCGGAAAGCCCGGCCAGCCCGACCCGCCGCACGATCCCGCACGTCCCGGGCGCCGCGTCGGCCAACTCCTCGCGCACGTGGCGGAGCGCGCGGACCTCGTCATCGGTCACCCCGCCGACCCCCGATGCGACGTCCCAGGAGTACAACGACGGCGGATCGGTCCAGGATCGCCGAATTTCCGTCATTTCAGGCCGTGCGTTCGCCCTACGATCGGTCATGGGCCGGAACCTTTCTTCCGGTCAAGGCCCCGGAACCGCCGGTGTTCGCGCACCGGCCCGGGGCCGCCTTTGTGTCCAGTGACACCGTCCTGCCCCTAGCCGACCGCACACCGGTCTACCGTGGAAGGCGTTGCCTGTTGGCACTGCGGAAAAGGCACCGTGACAACAGATCACCCCGGACACGAAGCGGGCGGGATGATGATCTTCAGTGAGAAACTGCGCGCGCTGATGGACGAACGCGGGATCGGCGTGCGGGCGCTGGCCCGGCTCGCGTTCTGCGATCCCGGCCACCTTTCCAAGATCCGCACAGGCGACCGGAACCCCTCGGACAGTCTCGCCCAGCGGCTGGACGAATTACTGAACGCCCACGGCGAACTGAAATCCCTCCGCCGAAAGACCACCCGCCGCACCGCGCCAAACACATCGCCCGTGGGTACCGTGGATCAAAGTCCAACTCCCGAACAGAGGGACGACGACGTGAAACGCAGAGCCCTACTCCAAGACGGCGCCTATGTGGCCGTTGGCGCGGCCGTCGCCCCAATCCTGGCCACCCTGGCCCAAGCGTGGCAGGAGAGCGAACCGGCGTTGCCGGGGGCGAGCGTGTCTCAGGCCATGATCGACGATTGGGAAGACGCCGCTCACGTCCACTCCCAGCGTTCTCGCATCGAACCCCCGGCCGTCATCCTCGCCGTGCTGGCGACCGACTTTGCCGCCATGGCTCCGCATCTCGCCAAAAGGCAACCCGACCAGGTTCGACAGGATCTCGCGCACGCCGCCGCATCCCACGCGTTGCTGGTCGCGGGGAAGTGCGTCGATCTCGGCAACCGGCGTGAGTCGCGCCGTTGGTGGACCAAGACCAGGGCACTCAGCGACGAATCCGGGGACCGGTTGCTTGCGTCCTGGGTGCGGAGCCGCGAAGCGCTGTACCGGCGCGGCGACCCAACCGAGGATCTCGGCAACGTGCTGACCGTCGCCCAGCAAGCCCGACGGTTGGCAGGCACCCGCCCAAGCGCACCACTCGTGGCCGCGTTGACCGCCGAAGCTCAGACGCTCGCGCTCATGGGCCGGCACGACAGCGCAACCACCACCCTGCAACAGGCTGAAAGCGTCTTTGGGCGGCTCTCAGCGTTCACCGTGGATCATCCCCGCTTTCGCAGTTGGAGCCAGCGCGAAGACGGTTTGTGGTTCGACAAGAGCCTGATCTACACGCTCGCGGGAGACGTGCAACGCGCCACCGAAGCGCAAGACGCGGTACTGCGCCAACCGTCAGCCGAGGCTCTGACACGTACCTCAATCCGCCTCCACCGGGCTGCACTGCATGTTCGTTCCGACCCGAGCGAAGGCATCGCGGAAGCCGTGCGGATCATCGATGAACTACCGGCCGAACACCGCCGCACGCGCTACCTGTCCGAAGCACGCATCGTTCTCGACAAGGCACCCGAGGACGCGCGAGCGCTTCCGGCCGCGCGGGAACTGCACGCGCTCACCGCTGGGACCTGACCACGGACATGAGAACGCCCCAGTGAACGATGCGCCTAGCGCGAGTTGACGACTCCGGCACCCGCCGCGCCATTCACCCACCGACCAACGGAACTGACGGCCCTGTCCGTCTCACCCGGCCACCTCCGAAACGTCGCCGCTAGGACCCCTTGATCGCACGGAACAGCGCGGCGAACGGCACCGTGTCGAGGCGATTTCTCGGACCTCCCGGCCCAGGACCATCCATTGCGCGCCGGTCAGGTCGAACCGCCTCGTCACCGCTAGGGTGCCTACGAGGTCTCCGGTAGATGGTTCATCTTGGTCGATGAACCATCTACCGGAGACCTCGCTGCGTCGGCTCACAGCACGCCGACACTCACCCCACTTCGAAACCCAACACCCGTGGGTACCGTGGATCAAAGTCCAACTCCCGAACAGGGGGACGACGACGTGAAACGCAGAGCCCTACTCCAAGACGGCGCCTATGTGGCCGTTGGTGCGGCCGTCGCCCCGATCCTGGCCACCCTCGTCCAAGCGTGGCAGGACAGCGAACCTCGGCTGCCCGGGGCGAGCGTTTCGCGAGCAATGATCGACGATTGGGCCGCCGCCTATGCCTTCCACATCCGGAGCTACGTCATCGACCCTCCGGAAGTCGTCCTGGCCGGTCTCACGCGCGAATGGGCCGAGATGGCACCCCACCTTGCCCAGCGGCAGCCCGATGACGTCGGGCGCGATCTCGCCCATGCTGCCGCAAAACACGCCTACCTCATCGCCGGCACGGCGGTTCAGTTGCACGACGCGCGGCTGGCCGACCGATGGTGGCGTACGGCACGCGACCTCGCCGACCAGTCGGGCGACGCGCTCTTGTCCGCGTACACGCGCACGTGGGAAGTGACGAACCGCGTCTCGGAGCCGCGAGAGAACCTGTCGGATTTGCTCACTCTGGCACGCGACGCACGGCGCTGCGCAGGACGCCGACCGACCCCGACCCTGATGTACGCGACCACGGTGGAGGCCGAGGTACTCGCGTTCATGGGCCGCCATGATGCGGCGGTGGACATGATCCGTCAGGCCGAGACGACCTTTGAGCACATCCCGTCGGGGGACCCACACCGCGAAGAACTCTTGCGCTTCGATCAGAGCTGCGTGTACTCGCTCGCAGGAGAGCACGAGGCGGCCGAGGAGGCCCAGCGGGCCGCCCTGCGCTTCTACCGACCCGACACTCATCTCTACTCGGCCGTTCAACTCAAGCTCTACCGGGCTGCGATGCACGCCCGTACCGATCCCGACGAGGCCAGCAAGGAAGCGCTAAGCATCATCAACGACGTGCCGCCCGAAAAGCGGATCAAGCGCGTCCGGCTCACCGCCCGGCACGTCCTGGACGCCGTGCCCGAACGCGCCCGCAAGCTTCCCGCCGCCCGCGAACTCCAAGCGCTCACCGCCCGGGCCTGAACCGCCGAGGCAGAAGGCCGGCAACCACACCACGCGGAACTGGCCGCCCTCCCCCGCCGCCGTGAGTGAGCGGTGCGCCCAGCGCGGGTTGACGTCTGCGGGAACCCGCCGCGCCATTCACCGACCGGCCAACGAAGCCGACCGACCGTCCTCTTCACCTCACCCCGCCGCCGTGAGCGAAGGGTGCGCCTAGCGCCGGCTGACGACTGCGGAACCCGCCGCGCCATTCACCCACCGGCCAACGGAACTGACGGCCCCCTCCGTCTCACTCCGCCACCTCCGGAACGTCGCCCGCTGGGACTCCTTGAGCGCACGGAGCAGTGCGGCGAACGGCGCCGTGTCGAGGGGGTTTCTCGGGGTCCAGCCGGACGCGTTCAGGCGGCGGGTGGGCCCCTCAGGGGGCTCGGAGTCGCGAACGGCCGCCGAGAGGGCTTCGCCGTCGGCAGCCGGGCGACGTCCACGCACGGACTCTCGTCAGGCGTGACGCTCCGGCTGCTCTTCCACCGTCTGGGCATCCCTTCGTTCTCCGCCATGGATCCATGGTGAGCGAGCGACTTCACGGATCCAAGCGGGTCGGGCGCCTGTGGATAAGCGGGCGCCCGTCGCGAGAACCGGCAGGTCCGTGAGGGGGCGACCGCGGCGGGAGGGGGCGGGTCAGGGGAGGCGCCAGTCGATCTCGGGTTGGCCGGCGTCGGCGAGGGCCTTGTTGACCGCGCTGAACGGGCGGGTGCCGAAGAACTTCTTGGCGCTCAGCGGGCTCGGGTGCGCCGACTCGATGACCGTGTGCTGGACGCCGGTGATGAGGCGGGCCTTCTTGCGGGCGTACGCGCCCCACAGGACGAACACGACGCGTTCGGACTTGTCGTTGAGCGCGCGGATTGCGGCGTCGGTGAAGTCCTCCCAGCCCTTGTTGGCGTGGGAGCCGGCCTCGCTCGCGCGCACGGTCAGCACCGCGTTGAGCAGCAGCACGCCCTGGTCGGCCCACGGGGTGAGGTCGCCGGCCTTGGACGCGGGGACGTCGAGGTCGGCCGCCAGCTCCTTGTAGATGTTGCGCAGGGAGGGCGGCAGGCGGACGCCGTCGCGGACGCTGAAGCTGAGCCCGTGCGCCTGGCCCTCCCCGTGGTAGGGGTCCTGGCCGAGGATCAGCACGCGCGCCTTGTCGAACGGGCAGTGCCGGAACGCGTTGAACAGGTCCTCGCGCGGCGGGTAGACCGTCCGCTTCTCGTACTCCTCCCCCACGAAGGCGCCCAGCGCGGCGGTGGCGATGGGGTCGAGCAACGGGTCGAGCCGCTCCCTCCAGTCGCCGGGCAGCAGTTCGATCAGGTCGAGGGACATCGGGCCTCCGGGGAAGTGTGCTCCAACTCGTGAAAAACCCTAGTGCGCGGGTCTGACACGCCAGAGCCGAATCACCGGAGGAAATGGCCCTCCACCCTAGGATGGCGTCATATGCCCGACTCCCCCCGGTGGCTACGCCTCGGCGCGTTCGCCGCGCTGGTCACGCTCGTTCCCGGTGTCGCCGCCCAGGGGTGCGGCGGGCCGTCCGGGCCCGTCACGCTGCGGGTGCTGGCCGCGTCCTCGCTGACCGACGCGTTCGGCGAGATCGGCACGGCGTACGGGCAGACGCACAAGGGCGTGAAGGTGCGGGTCGCGTTCGGCGGGTCGCAGGAGATGGCCGAGGGCCTCGCCGACCGGGAGCCCGGCGACGTGCTGGTCACGGCGGACGCCGCCTCGATGGACGAGGCCGCCGACCATCTGACCGGCCGCCGCAGGATCGTGGCGCAGAACGCCCTGACGGTCGCCGTCGGCCCGGGGAACCCGCGCCGCCTCCAGGGCGTGCAGTCGCTGACGCGTCCGGGGCTGCGCGTGGTGGTCGGCGCCGGCACCACGCCGATCGGACGGTACGCGCGGCAGATCTTCACGAAGGCCGGGCTGACCGTCCGGTGGAGCTCGGAGGAGATCAGCGCCCGCGCGGTGCTGGACCGCGTCCGTTCGGGAGAGGCGGACGCCGGGCTGGTCTACATCACCGACCTGCGTTCGGCGGGCGCGGCGGCGAGCAGCGTCCCGATCCCCGCCGCGCAGAACGTCACGGCGACCTATCAGGCCGCCGCGGTCAAGGACACCGGGCGTGAGGACGCCGCGGAGAGGTTCGTGGCGTGGCTGGCGACTCCGGACGCGCAGCGGCTCTTCAACAAGTACGGCTTCGTCACTCCCGCCGTCCCGCACTGAGCATCGTCCGGCTCGAAAAGCCCCGACGGACGGCGACGCGCCGCAGGTGAACGGAGCGTTCACCTGCGGCGCGCGGAGTGCGGTGGGGAGGGACCGCCGCCTCAAGAGCGTTCGGCGCGGGCCTTGAGGGCGGCGTTCATGGCGGCGAACTCCTCCTTCACGTCGAGCTGGCCGCCCGCGACGGGGACGAGGGCGCCGGTGAAGCGCTCGCCCTGGGTGAGGCGGACGCGGCCGGGGCCGAGGGGCTCGATCGTGAAGTGGTGCTCGCCGTCGGCGATGCCGGGCATCCACATGCGGCCGATCCAGCGCAGCTCGCGGCCGGGGTCGGCGACCAGGACCTTCGGGTCGAACTTCATCGTGCCGCCGTCCAAGTCGCGGAGCGTGTTGTGCAGCCTGGCGTCCTTCCTCGGCTCGCCCTCGGCGCGGACGATGAACGGGTTCCACTCGGGGTAGGCGCGGAAGTCGGTGAGGACGGCCCAGACGCGGTCGGCGGGCGCGGCGATCTCGATGGTCGTGCTCACCTCGCGCGGGGCGAGGTGCCCCCAGGCGAACAGGACGCCGGTGGCGAGGACGGCGAGGGCCAGGACGGACAGGGCGACGCGGCGGGCGAGACGGAACACGGGAACTCCTCGGGGGATTCGGATTCGCCTATTGGCTAATCACGTTAGCTGAACGATAGCTAACGACATTAGCTTTGGCAAGGGGGCGATGAGCGGCACGTTTTCGCGCCGGGGCGGAGGGGAAGATCCCGATCACTCCGGCCGGGGGCCGTGGTGATGCACGCGTACGGGGGAGAGTCAGACGTGCCGTCCAAGCGACCGACGCAGCACGACCGGCAGCAGGGGGAACGGCGGCCGGCGGAGCGGCGCGGCCGGGAGCGGCCGGCGCGGCCCGAGCCCCAGGTCTCCGTACGGCGCGGGGACGGCCGGGCGCGACCGGACCGGCGGCGGTCGGCGCCGCCCCGCAGGGACCCCGAGCAGCCGTGGCGCGCCGAGGGCGTCCCGGACCGGGCCGACCGCAAGGACGGGGACGGCGGCGGCTTCCGCGGCGGCGGGTTCAGGCCCGGCCGCAACACCTACCTGTTCTGGCTGCTGCTCCTGGTCGTGTTCGCGATCAGCTACCTGTCGATGCACTTCACCGGCAAGCAGGACAAGGTCACCGTCCCCTACACCGCGTTCACCCAGCAGGTGGCGGCCGGGAACGTCAAGGACGTCTACACCAAGGGCTTCCAGATCCAGGGCGACCTGAAGAAGGCCCAGCGGGTGCCCGGACAGAAGGACAAGGGCAGGACCTACACCGCGTTCGAGACGCTGCGGCCTTCGTTCGCCGACGACAAGATCTACAGCGAGATGGTCGCGAAGGGCGTCGAGGTCGAGGCCAAGCCGGTCAACCAGGACCGCGGGCTGCTGTCCAACCTCCTGCTGTCCCTGCTGCCCACGCTGCTGTTCGTCGGGCTGTGGATCGCGGCGATGGTGTGGCTCCAGCGCCGCATGTCCGGAGGCGGCGGGGGCGGCGGGCTCATGGGCGGCTTCGGGCGTTCGCCGAAGCCCGTCGCGCCCGACCAGAAGCGCGCCACGTTCGCCGACGTCGCGGGCATCGACGAGGTCGAGGACGAGCTGAGCGAGATCGTCGACTTCCTCAAGGACCCCGGCAAGTACCGCAGGCTCGGCGCCCGCGCGCCGCGCGGCGTGCTGCTCACCGGCCTTCCGGGCACCGGCAAGACGCTCCTCGCGCGGGCGGTCGCGGGCGAGGCGGACGTGCCGTTCTACTCGGCGGCGGCGTCGGAGTTCATCGAGATGGTCGTCGGCGTCGGCGCGGCGCGGGTGCGCGAGCTGTTCACCGAGGCGCGCAAGACCGGGCCGTCCATCGTCTTCATCGACGAGATCGACACCATCGGGCGGACGCGCGGCGGCGGCGCGAGCATGGGCGGCCACGACGAGCGCGAGCAGACGCTCAACCAGATCCTGACCGAGATGGACGGGTTCACCGGGTCGGAGGGCGTCGTGGTGATCGCCGCGACGAACCGTCCCGACATCCTCGACTCGGCGCTGCTGCGGCCCGGCCGGTTCGACCGGCAGATCGCCGTCTCGCCGCCCGACCAGGACGGGCGCGTCCAGATCCTCCGGGTGCACACCCGGGAGGTGCCGCTCGCCGGGGACGTCGACCTCGCCGCCGCGGCGAAGATGACGCCCGGCATGACCGGCGCCGACCTCGCCAACCTGGTCAACGAGGCGGCGCTGCTCGCCGTCAAGCGCGGCAAGGGCGCGGTGGACATGGCCGACTTCCAGTCGGCGCTGGAGAAGGTGCAGCTCGGCACGCGCCGCTCGCTGGTGATGCCGCAGGAGGAACGGCGCCGCACGTCCTACCACGAGTCGGGGCACGCGCTGCTCGGCATGCTGCTGCCGCTCGCCGACCCCGTCCGCAAGATCACGATCGTCCCGCACGGGCGGGCGATGGGCGTGACGGTCTCCACGCCGGAGGCCGACCGGTACGCCTACGACGAGGAGTACCTGCGCAGCCGCATCATCGGCGCGCTCGGCGGCATGGCGGCCGAGGAACTGGTCTTCGGCGTGGTCACCACCGGCGCCGAGAGCGACCTCGAACAGGTCACCGAGATCGCGCGCAACATGGTCGGGCGCTGGGGCATGTCCGACCGCATCGGCCGCCTGTCGGTCCTCCCGGCCGAGGGCGCCGACCCGATGGGGCGGTACGCGGCGCAGGGCACCCTCGACGCCGTGGACGAGGAGACCCGCCGCATCGTGGACGGCTGCTACGCCGAGGCCCTGCGCACCCTCACCGAGAACCGGGGCAAGCTCGAAGCCCTCGCCGGCGCGCTCCTCGAACGGGAGACCCTGGACGAGCGCGAGGCGTACGCGGCGGCCGGGGTCTCCCGCGGCGCCCGCGCCGAGCAGGACGACCGCCCCCTCCAGGAACGCCCCATCGACCCCCTCCCCTAGTCCCTGCCCGGCCCGTTACGTCCCCCGCACGCACTGCAAAGCGAGCGCGGCGCGGGGTGCGCGGAACGCGGCGCGCAGGGCGTGGTTCAGGTTCGGGGAGGCCTATCGGGTTGGGGAATCTGATGACCTCGCTCGCTCCGCGGGCCGCTGGGCTCAGTGCCTCGACCAGCGCCTGCGGGTCGTCCAGGGCCCGGTAGGGGCGCGCGGCCAGTTCGTCGGTCCGTGCCTCGATCCTGGCCTTCACCTCCCGTCCCAGGGCGGTCACGCCGTCCGCCGCCATCAGCCCGCTCGCCGTCATCGCCTCGACGGCCGCGGCCCACTCGTCCTCCGACCACCCGCGGCTCTCCCGCAGCCGCTCCGCGGGCACGCCCGCCGTCTCGGACGCGAGCACATTGGCCTGGAGGCCGTCGAGCCCCTCGCCCGCCAGCAGCGCGACGTGCCCGTCGCCCCGGTGCTCGCGCAGCGCCGTCGTCGCCTGCCACAGCCGTCCGACGGGATCGTCCACGGCGGGCAGGTCGCGGTTGGCGCTGAACAGGGCCCGCCCCGCCCCGTCCGCCACCGTCACCACAGTCTCCAGCAGGGGTACGACACTTTCCGCGATGCCGTCCACGCCGGGCACGAGCCGCCGCAGCGCCCGCGCCGCGCCCTCCGTCCGCGCCCGCAGGATCGCCTGCGGCTCGGCGAACGACCACGCGTCCGGAACGGCCCTGCGCACCCGGGCCGGGTGGAACCCGTAGAAGGTCGCCTCGATCACCCCCGGCCCCACCGGCCCCAGCGGCGCGCCGCGGCTCCCGAAGTACCCCATCCAGAACCCGCGCAGCCCCGCCGCCTTGTGCGCCTCGATGCACTCCGGCGCGAAGTACGTCACCGCGTGAACGGGCTCGACGACCTTCCAGATCTCCCGCGCGAACGAATCGTCCATCCCCGCATTGTGCCCCTCGCGCCGCCAGGACCGGAGCCGGGCGGGGACGTCAGGACCGGTGGCGCCGGGACGGGTCGGTGCGTTCGGCGTGCTCGACGCCCTCCTCGTCGGGCGGGAGGGCCTCGGACTTGCCGGTGTCCACGCCGGGGACGCCCGTTCCGCTGATGTCCTCGTCGCCGTCGGGCACCGTGCGCCCCCGCGCGTCGGCGTCCTTGGTGACGGGGGCGAAGCGCTTGTCGTGGGTCTGCGCGGGCTCATGGCCCAGGTCGCGATCACTCATGGGTGACCCCTACCCAGTCAGCGACGAAGGAAGGGCGCCGCTCTCGCACAGCCCGACGCAGTCGGTCGCGGACTTCAGGACGTCGAGGACGGCGGGGTGGGGGAAGGCGTAGACGGTGCGGGAGTCGGACTCGCTGGCGGCCCCGTCCGGGACGTAGGCGAGGCGGTCCTCCGACGGGGAGAACGCCACGTCCACACCCGGCTTGTTGCCCCTCGGGTCCAGCCGCACCCACCGGTCGTCGATCAGCGCGGCCGTGAGGCCGTGCAGGACGAAGCCGTCGCCGGAACGGAGCCGCTGGTAGCACAGGCCCGCCTGGATCCCCGCGGCGCGCAGCAGCGCGGTGTACGCGTGGGACTTGGCGTAGCAGAGGCCCGTCCCCTCCCGCAGGACGTCGGAGGCGCGCCAGGTGACGCGGGGGTCGCGGGCGTCCAGAGAGTGCGTGATCTCGTCGCGGACGTAGTCGAACGCGGCGTGCGCGAACGCGATGTCGTCGCCCGTGCGCAGCCGGGCCGCGTGCTCCTGGACGAGGGGGTGCTCGATGTCGATCGCCTCGTCGGCGGCGAGGTAGTCCCAGGGTTCGGCGTCGAACTCCATCAACGCCGTCCCCCCGTCGCCGGACGGCGCGGGCGACACGGGCGCCGCGGTCGGCGGGCCGTCACAGGCCGAGCAGGGACTCGATGCCCACGGTCAGCCGGGACGGCAGGCCGCCGACCTCGCGCAGCGACAGCAGGACGCCCGGCATGAACGACTCGCGGTTCATCGAGTCGTGGCGGATCGTGAAGACCTCGCCGTGGCCGCCGAGCAGCACCTCCTGGTGCGCGACCAGGCCGGACAGCCGTACGGAGTGGACGTGGACGCCGCCGACGTCGGTGCCGCGCGCGCCGTCCAGCTCGGAGGTGGTGGCGTCGGGCGAGGCGGCGACGCCAGCCTCGGCGCGGGCCTCGGCGATCAGCTCGGCGGTGCGGTAGGCGGTGCCGCTCGGCGCGTCGGCCTTGTTGGGATGGTGCAGCTCCACCACCTCGACGGACTCGAAGAACGGCGCGGCCTTGCGCGCGAAGTGCATCATCAGGACGGCGCCGATGCCGAAGTTGGGCGCGATGAGGACGTTGCCGCCCGGCGACGACTCCTGCCAGGACCGGACGGCGTCGAGGCGGGCCGGGTCGAACCCGGAGGTGCCGACGACGGCGTGCAGGCCGTGCTCGACGCACCAGCGGAGGTTGTCCATGACCACGCCCGGGTGGGTGAAGTCGACGACGGCCTCGGCCGCGGTGAGGGCGTCCAGCGTGTCGCCCTGGTCGACGGCCGCGACGAGCTCCAGGTCGTCCGCGGACTCGACGGCACGGCACGCCTCGGACCCCATCCGGCCCCGCGCGCCCAGCACCCCGACTTTGATCACGTTCTCCTCCTGGCTCGTGCTCCGCGCCGAGCCTACCGGGACCGCGCGTCGTCGGAGACGAACAGGTTGAGCAGCCAGCTCACCACCCCGATGATGATCGCGCCCCAGAACGCCGGCCAGAACCACTCGACGTGGAACGGCAGGTCCAGCGCACCGGCGAGCCGGCTGGTCAGCAGGAGCAGCGCCGCGTTCACGACCAGGGCGATCAGGCCGAGCGTCAGGACGTAGAACGCGCAGCCGAGGACCTTGATGATCGGCTTCAGCACGGCGTTGACGATGCCGAAGATCACCGCGACGGCGAGCAGGGTGAGCGCCTGGCGGCCCCAGCTCGCGGCGGTGACCGAGATGCCGCCGACCACCGCGGTCGCCGCCCACAGCGCGATGGCCGAGATCACGACCCGGACGAGGAGCTTCATGATCGCGTCCCTACCCCGCGGCGGCCGAGTTACCCGGAGTAGCGGAACGGCACCGCACCGGGACGTGACCGGAAAGCGGTCGCGGTAGCGGTCGCCGGGACGGTGCCGGGGCGCGACCGGAAGGCGGCCGCGGTCGCCGGGACCGCGCCAAGGCGCGAGCGGACGGCGGTCGCGGTCGCGGTCGCGGTCGCCGGGCCCTTGCCGCCCGCCGCGCCCGCCGCGCCCGCCGCGCTCGCCGCCGCGCCGCGGGAGCCGGAACGTCCCGGGGCCGGGACGGTGCTCAGAGGGAGAAGTCGCGGTCGCCGAAGGGGCCGATCACGGTGAGGGCCTGCGGCTCGGCGAGCACCTGCGCGGCGACCGCGCGGACGTCGTCGGGCGTCACGGCCTCGACCCGGGCGAGGACCTCGTCCACGGGCAGCAGCGACTCGTACACCAGCTCGCTCTTGCCGATGCGGCTCATCCGCGAGCCGGTGTCCTCCAGGCCGAGGACCATGCCGCCGCGGAGCTGGCCCTTGCCGCGTTCGAGCTCCTCGTCGCTGAGGCCGTGCGCGGCGGCCTCCGCCACCTGGTCGCGGCAGATCGACAGGACCTCGTCGGCCTTGCCGGGCTGGCAGCCCGCGTAGACGCCGAACACGCCCGAGTCGGCGTACTGGGCGGTGTAGCTGTAGACCGAGTAGGCCAGGCCGCGCTTCTCCCGGATCTCCTGGAACAGCCGCGACGACATGCCGCCGCCGAGCGCCGCGTTCAGCACGCCGAGCGCGAACCGCCGGTCGTCGGTGCGGCACACGCCGGCGCCGCCGAGGACGATGTGGGCCTGCTCGGTGTCCTTGTCGATGACCTTGACCTCGGGCGAGACCGGCACCGGCCCGCCGTTCAGGCGGGGCGCGGACGGGCGCGCGTCGCCGGTCAGGTGGGCCTCGAACGCCCGGGCCGCGAGCCGTACGACCTCGTCGTGGTCGATGTTGCCCGCGACCGCGACGACCAGGTCGGACGGCACGTAGCGCTCGCGGTAGTAGGCGTGGATCCGGTCGCGCGACAGCGCGTTGATCGAGTCGACCGTGCCGAGGATCGGGCGGCCGAGCGGGGTGTCGCCGTACAGCGCGGTGGCGAACTCGTCGTGGATGAGGTCGCCGGGGTCGTCGTCGCGCATGTGGATCTCTTCGAGGATCACGCCGCGCTCGGCCTCGACGTCCTCGGGCCGGTTGACCGACTCGGCGACCATGTCGGACACCACGTCCACGGCGAGCGGCAGGTCGGAGTCCAGGACCCGCGCGTAGTAGCAGGTGTACTCCTTGGCCGTGAACGCGTTGAGGTCGCCGCCGACCGCGTCGATCGCCGAGGAGATCTCCAGCGCCGACCGGCGCCGGGTGCCCTTGAACAGCACGTGCTCCAGGTAGTGGCTGGCGCCCGCGTCGGCCGGGGCCTCGTCGCGCGACCCGACGCCCGCCCAGACGCCGAACGCCGCGGACCGCACGGTCGGCATCGTCTCGGTGATGACCCGCAGCCCGCCCGGCAGGACGGTGCGGCGGACGGCGCCCGCGCCGCCCTCCCCCGGGTCGATCGTGTGGGTGGTGCCGGGCTCCTGCGCCCTCGCCGGCAGCGTCACGGTGGTCGCTCTCATTCTGTGGGACGTGGTGTCGGGGCGGCCGGTGGGACGGCCGGTGAAACGGGCCGACCGGCCTGCCCTTCCGCGGGGC
This sequence comes from Actinomadura sp. J1-007, assembly GCF_009793335.1. GTDB lineage: Bacteria > Actinomycetota > Actinomycetes > Streptosporangiales > Streptosporangiaceae > Spirillospora > Spirillospora yumaensis. The sequence goes on from NZ_WING01000001.1 coordinate 769,802, forward strand.
AGGCCGGCCGGTCATCGCCGTGCGCGGGTCAGGAGTTGCGCTGCCCGCCGTCGTCGCCGCGCCGGGTGCGGCGGCGGCGCGGGGCGCGCTTGTCGCCCTCGCCGTCGCCGGAGCGCCGGTCGTCGTCGCCCTCGTCGGAGGACGCGGCGGCCGGGGCGCCGCCGTCGGCGTCGCCCTTGTCGGCCTCCTTCTCGACGACCTCGACCGGGACGAGCGACAGCTTGCCGCGCTGGTCGATCTCGGTCACCTCGACCTGGATCTTCTCGCCGACGCTGATGACGTCCTCGACGTTCTCGATCCGGGCGCCGCCGTGCAGCTTGCGGATCTGCGAGACGTGCAGCAGGCCGTCCTTGCCGGGCAGCAGCGACACGAACGCGCCGAACGTGGTGGTCTTGACGACCGTGCCGAGGTAGCGCTCGCCGACCTCGGGCATGTGCGGGTTGGCGATCGCGTTGATCGCCTGCCGCGCGGCCTCGGCGGACGGGCCGTCGGTCGCCCCGACGTAGATCGTGCCGTCGTCCTCGATCGTGATGTCGGCGCCGGTGTCGTCCTGGATCGAGTTGATCATCTTGCCCTTCGGGCCGATGACCTCGCCGATCTTGTCGACCGGGACCTTGATCGTGATGATCCGCGGCGCGTTCGGGCTCATCTCGGCCGGGGCCTCGATCGCCTCCTGCATCACGTCGAGGATCGCCAGGCGCGCCCCCTTGGCCTGCTTCAGCGCGGCGGCCAGCACCGACGCGGGGATGCCGTCGAGCTTGGTGTCGAGCTGGAGCGCGGTGATCACGTCGCGGGTGCCGGCGACCTTGAAGTCCATGTCGCCGAACGCGTCCTCGGCGCCGAGGATGTCGGTCAGCGTGACGAACTCGCCGCCCTCGTTGATCAGGCCCATCGCGATGCCCGCCACCATCTGCTTGAGCGGGACGCCCGCGTCGAGCAGCGACATGGTGGACGCGCAGACCGAGCCCATCGACGTCGAGCCGTTGGACCCGAGCGCCTCGGACACCTGCCGGATCGCGTAGGGGAACTCCTCGCGGGTCGGCAGCACCGGGATCAGCGCGCGCTCGGCGAGCGCGCCGTGCCCGATCTCGCGCCGCTTCGGCGACCCGACGCGGCCGGTCTCGCCGGTCGAGTAGGGCGGGAAGTTGTAGTTGTGCATGTAGCGCTTGGTGCGCTCGGGGTTGAGCGTGTCGATCGTCTGCTCCATGCGGAGCATGTTGAGCGTGGTGACGCCGAGGATCTGCGTCTCGCCGCGCTCGAACAGCGCCGAGCCGTGCACCCGCGGGATCACGTGCGCCTCGGCGGTGAGCTGCCGGATGTCCTTGGCGCCGCGGCCGTCGATGCGCAGCCCGTCGCGGATGACCCGCTCGCGGACCAGCTTCTTGGTGACGGCGCGGAACGCGGCGGAGATCTCCTTCTCGCGGCCCTCGAAGTCGGGCCCGAGCTTCTCGGCGGCGCCCGCCTTGATCTCGTCGAGCCGCGACTCGCGCTCCTGCTTGCCCGCGATCGTCAGCGCCTGCGCCAGGTCCGTGCTGACCGCCGCGGTGACGGCCTCCAGGACGTCGTCCTGGTAGTCGAGGAAGATCGGGTACTCGGCGGTCTCCTTGGCCGCGACGGCGGCCAGGTCGCTCTGCGCCTTGCACAGGACCTTGATGAACGGCTTGGCCGCGTCGAGGCCCTCGGCGACGGTCTCCTCGGTCGGCGCGACCGCGCCCTCGCCGACCAGCCGCAGGGTGTCGCGGGTGGACTCGGCCTCGACCATCATGATCGCGACGTCGCCGTCGGCCAGCACCCGGCCCGCCACGACCATGTCGAACGTGGCGCGCTCGAGCTCGGGGTGGGTCGGGAAGCCGACCCACTGGCCGTCGATCAGCGCGACGCGCACGCCGCCGATCGGGCCGGAGAACGGCAGCCCGGCGAGCTGGGTGGACATCGACGCGGCGTTGATCGCCACCACGTCGTACAGGTGGTCGGGGTGCAGCGCCATGATCGTCTCGACGACCTGGATCTCGTTGCGCAGCCCCCTGGTGAACGACGGGCGCAGCGGCCGGTCGATCAGGCGGCAGGTGAGGATCGCGTCCTCGGAGGGACGGCCCTCGCGGCGGAAGAACGAGCCGGGGATGCGCCCGGCGGCGTACATCCGCTCCTCGACGTCCACGGTCAGCGGGAAGAAGTCGAGGTTCTCCTTCGGCTTCTTGGACGCGGTGGTCGCCGAGAGCACCATCGTCTCGTCGTCGAGGTAGGCGACGGCCGAGCCGGCCGCCTGCCGGGCCACGCGCCCGGTCTCGAAACGGATGGTGCGGGTACCGAACGAGCCGTTGTCGATCACGGCTTCGGTGCTCTGTGCGCCGTCGATGCGGACGGCCTGCTCAGAGGATGCTGTCACGGGAAACCTCCTTGGGGTTCTCCATCGTTCCCCGCGGCCGTCTCCCATGGTTGCGAGCGATGCCGGTCTTCGATCGAAGCGCCCGGATCGGCCCGGCCCGCCGCACGCTTGCGGCGGGGGCGGATCCGGAGGCCACTACCGAGGACCGGCCGCACCAGCGGCGTCCGCGAGGGTTGTCGAATTGTGCTGGGACACACGAGAGGGAGTGGCTCCAGCGAGCCACTCCCTCACCGTGCTAGCGGCGCAGACCGAGTCGTTCGATCAGCTTCCGGTAGCGGTTGATGTCCTTGTTGCTGAGGTACTTCAGGAGCCGGCGACGGCGGCCGACCAGCAGCAGGAGGCCGCGGCGGCTGTGGTGGTCGTGCTTGTGCTCCTTGAGGTGCTCGGTCAGGTCGTTGATCCGGCGCGTCAGCAGCGCGACCTGGACCTCCGGGGATCCGGTGTCACCCTCAGTGGTCGCGTACTCGGCGATGATCTTGTTCTTGGTGGCGGTGTCGAGCGACACGAGGCTCCTTCAGTGAGGTCGTCACCCGCAGATCCCTGGCCCTGGGGGCGCACCGGGTCCGCATGGTGCGTTGGGAACATGGCAGGCCGCATGAGGGTGCAGCAAGCCGAGCCGGGGCCCTTCCCGGCGACTATTCACCGTACCATGCCCGAAAGCCACCCCGTCACGAAGCGGTACCCACCGTGATCACACGGTATGCGGCGTCGCGCGGCGACGGAACGGTCCAGACCGGCGCGGCCGAACGGTGCGGGACGGGCCCGGGAGGGCCGGGCCGCCGGTCAACCGGACGTCAGCTCGCCCGCGCGGGCGACGTCGCGGTGCATCTCCTCGATCAGCGCCTCGATCGAGTCGAACTTCAGGGTGTCGCGGATGCGGGCCTGGAAGTCGACCCCGACGTGCTCGCCGTACAGGTCGAGGTCGTCGCGGCCGAGGGCGTACGCCTCGACCGTCCGCTCCCCGGGCCCTCGAACGTCGGGTTGGTGCCGATCGAGATCGCGGACGGCCAGCGGGACGCCGGGTAGCGGTCGGAGTCGCAGACCAGCCAGCCCGCGTAGACGCCGTCGGCGGGGATCGCGGTGTGCGGCAGCGTCTCCAGGTTGGCCGTGGGGAACCCCAGGGCCCGCCCCCGCTGGTGGCCGCGGACGACGACGCCCTCGACCCGGTGCGGGCGGCCGAGCGCGTGCGCGGCGTCCTCGACGCGGCCCTCGTCGAGCCGTTCGCGGATGCAGGTGGAGGAGATCGTGCCGCCGTTGGCGACCAGCGGCACGCCCTCGGCGGTGAAGTCGTACTTCTCGCCGAGCTCCTGGAGCAGCGGCACGTCGCCCTTGGCGCGGTGCCCGAACCGGAAGTCCTCGCCGACGATCACGTGCGCCGCGTGCAGCCGCTCGACCAGCACCGACCGGACGAACTCGTCCGGCGGCACCCGCGACAGCTCCAGGGTGAACGGCACGACCACGACCGCGTCGGTGCCGAGCCCCTCCAGCAGCTCGATGCGGCGGCGCGCGGTGCTGAGCAGCGGCGGGTGGGTGCCGGGGCGCACGACCTCGTCCGGGTGCGGGTCGAAGGTGATCGCCACCGAGCGCAGGCCGCGGCGGCGGGCCTCCTCGGCCGCGGCCCCGACGATCCGCTGATGGCCGCGGTGCACGCCGTCGAACACTCCGATGGTGACCACCGACCGGCCCCAGTCGGCGGGAACCTCGTCGAGGCCATGCCAGCGCCGCACCATGTTCTCCCTGTGTCTGACGTGCCTGCCCGGCCACTGCCTGCCCGGTGCTTCCTGTCGCGTCAAGAGTGCCATGCGCCGCCGGACGGGGTGACCCCTGGGGCTCCGTCGCGCGGACCCGCCCCGCGGCCCACCGGGAGTCTACTCGCTGGTAGACGAGCCGCCCCGCGGCGGCTCGGGGCCCGTCACGCCGACTGGTAGACGACCAGGGAGACCGCGACGTACTGCAAGACGTACGCGGCGAGCGTGAACGAGTGGAACACCTCGTGGTACCCGAACCAGCGCGGCGACGGGTCGGGCCGCCGCGTTCCGTAGACGACGCCGCCGACGCTGTAGCAGACGCCGCCGAGCGCGACGAGCGTGCAGGCCGCGGCGCCCGCGCCGTCGAGGAACTGCGGCAGGAAGAACACCGCGACCCAGCCGAGCAGGATGTAGAGCGAGACGTACAGCCAGCGCGGGGCGCCGATCCAGGTCGTCCGGAACACCACCCCAGCGACGGCGCCCGTCCAGACGATCGCCAGCACCGCGGCGCGGGCGCCGCCGTCGAGGGCGACCACGGCGAACGGCGTGTACGTCCCCGCGATGATCAGGTAGATGTTGGCGTGGTCGAACCGGCGCAGGACCTCGATCACGCGGTGGGACCGCTGCCGGTGGTAGGTCCCCGAGATGCCGAACAGCAGCGCCGACGTCGCCACGTACACCGCCGACGCCAGCCGGGCCGCCGGGCTCGGGCCGAGCGCGACGAGCACGAGCCCGGCCAGCAGGACCGCCGGGAACGCGCCGAGATGCAGCCAGCCGCGCAGCCGCGGACGGGTGGGGGACGCCACCGCCGGGGGCGGGTTCTCAGTGTGGCCATGGGGTTGCACCTCCTCGATCAACCTACGCATCCGTAGGTTACGCGACCGTAGGTTGGTGTGGCGACATGATCGCGCCGTGACCCTGAACACGCCTCCGCCGGACCCGGTGGGAGGATGGCCGTACCCATGCCCGATCAGCCCTCACTCCGTCTCGCCCGCGCGGTGGTCTTCGCCACGGTCTGCCTGACCCTGACCACCGCCGGTCACGCGTACGCGGCGCGGTGCGCCGTCCCGCCGTCGGCGGTCGGTCTCGGCTTCCTGCTGGTCATGGGCCTGTCCGCGCTCCTCGCGGGCACCGAGCGGTCGTTCCGGACGATCCTCGGCGGGCTGCTGGGCGCCCAGTTCGCCCTGCACGTCCTGTTCACGTCCGCCAGCGCCTCGTCCGCCCACTCCCCCGCGTCCGCGTCGCCGGAGGCCGGCCACCACGCGGCCGCGCTGGGCGGCACGCCCCTGCACGGCGGAACGGCCATGACGCTCGCCCACCTGGTCGCCGCCCTCGCGGCGGCCTGGTGGCTGCGCCGGGGCGAGGCGGCCATGTGGTCCCTCGCCAGGCGGGTCGCGACGGCGGCCGGGGCGCGCTGGCCCCGGCCGATGACGGTCCCCTCGCCCGCCCTGCCGGCCGGGCGCCGTCCGGCGGTACGCCCCGACGCGCCGCCCGGCCTCGTCCCCACGGCCCCGCTGCGGTACGCCGTCGTACGCCGGGGCCCTCCCCCGGCACTCTCCACCACGCACACCCTCCGGTCCCCTTTCCGGGGCCGGGCTTCGTTCTTGTTCACCTGTGGAGAGTCGTCATGCGTTTTTCCGTACGGCCCGGGATCGTCGCGCTCGGGCTGACCGGCGTGCTCGCCGGCGCCGCCGCCTGCGGCGGGTCGGGCGACGGCAAGGCCGCCGCCGAGCAGAGCCCGCCGGCCTCGCCCTACAAGGCGTCGATGCTGCCCGCCTCGTACAAGATCCCGGACGTCGAGCTGACCGGCATGGACGGCCGGCCGTACGACCTGCCGAAGCGTACGGCGGGCAGGACCACCCTGCTGTTCTTCGGCTACACCCACTGCCCGGACATCTGCCCGACGACCATGGCGGACGCCGCCGGGGCGATGTCGCTGCTCAGCCCCGAGCAGCGCGCGAAGGTGCAGGTCGTGTTCGTGAGCGCCGACCCGGCGCGCGACACCCCGAAGGCGCTGAAGGACTTCCTCGGCCGGTTCGACAAGTCGTTCATGGGACTGACCGGCCCGATGAAGACGATCCAGCGGGCCGCCGCGGACGCCAAGGTGTCGATCACGCCGCCGCCCGAGAACGCCAAGGGCAACTACCTGGTCTCGCACGGCAGCAACGTCATGGTCTACGGGCCGGACGGGTCGGGGAAGCTGATGTTCCCGTACCAGTTCGGCAGCGCGGGCATGGCGAAGGACCTCAAGACGCTGCTGGGCGCGCGGGGCGCCGCCGAGACCGCGCAGACCGCCCGTCCGGACGGCTCCGCCGGTTCCGGCCGTCCCTCCGCGCCCGACCCGGGAGGCGCGGCGAAGGCGGGCATCACGGTCTCGGGGGCGCGGGTGCGCGTGCCGTCCACGCCCGACGTGACCGCCGGATACCTGACCATCGTCAACAACGGCGCGCCCGACACCCTCACGGGCATCACCACGCCCGCCGCCGGCTCGGCGGAGATGCACCGGATGGACATGAACGGCTCGTCCATGAAGATGCAGCGGATGATGACCGTTCCGGTGCCGAAGGGCACGGTCGCGTTCAGCAAGGGCGCCATGCACCTGATGCTGATGAAGCCCCGGAAGCTGACGGAGGGCCAGTCGGTGCCGCTGAAGCTCACGTTCGCGAACGCCGGCGAGGTCACCGTCACCGCGAAGGTCGTCCCGGCCGGGAGCTGAGCGTCCCGGACGGCGCCGTACCGCCGCCCGCAGGGGACCTCCGCGCCTCTCGTCGCGCGGCGGTCCCCGGCGGGCCTGGACGGCTAGGAGACGAAGACGGCGAGGGGCTTGGCCGCCCGGCCCTGCTCCTCGACCAGGGCCAGGAGGGTCCCGTCCGGCGCGAACACGCCGACGGGGCCCGGCCCCAGCCCGGCCGCCGGGAGCCGCCCGCCGTGCCTGACCTTGCGGGCGTCGTCCTCCGACACGTCGCGGCGCGGGAACGCCGAGGCGACCGCGTCGGCCATCGGCAGGATCTCCGGCTTCTCCGCGAGCTGCTCGATCGTCCGGGCCATGCTCAGGTCGTACGGGCCGACCCGGGTGCGCCGCAGGTACGTCAGGTGCCCGCCGCAGCCGAGCGCGGCGCCGAGGTCGCGGGCCAGCGCGCGGATGTAGGTGCCGGACGAGCAGGTGACCGAGGCGTCCACGTCGATCAGGTCGCCGTCGCGCCGCACGCCGGTGACCTCGAACGCGCGCACCGTCACCGGCCGGGCCTTGAGCGCGACCTCCTCGCCCTTGCGGGCCGCCTTGTACGCCCGCTCGCCGTTCACCTTGATCGCGCTGACCTGCGGCGGGACCTGCTGGATCGTCCCCGTCAGCGCCTCGATCCCGGCGCGGACGGCCGCGTCGGAGACGCCCGCGGCGGACGCGCTCGCGGTGATCTCGCCCTCGGCGTCGTCGGTGTTGGTCGTCTGGCCGAGCCGGATCGTGGCGTCGTAGCCCTTCTCGGTCAGCGCGAGGTGGCCGAGCAGCCGGGTGGCCTTCTCCACCCCGACGACCAGCACCCCGGTCGCCATCGGGTCCAGGGTGCCCGCGTGCCCGACCCGCCGCGTGCGCGCGATGCGCCGCAGCTTGCCGACGACGTCGTGGGAGGTCCACTCGGCCGGCTTGTCGACGATGACGAGCCCCGAGGCCGCCGGTTCCGCGCTGGTCATTGCGGGGTCACTGCGGGGGTTCCGCCTCTCCGGTGGGTTCGGCCGCGCGCAGCGCCGCGCGCAGCCCGTCGATGATGTCGGCGGGCTCGCCCGAGGCGGTGAACGCGGCGGCCGTGCTGTGGCCGCCGCCGCCGAGCGCCACGCAGGCGCGGCCGACGTCCACCCCGCCCTTGGAACGGGTCGAGACGTACCAGTCGCCGACGTCGTCCTCCTTGCACACGACGGCGACCTCGGCCTCGTCGGTGCGGCGGAGCTGGTCGATCACGCCTTCGAGCTGGTCGTACGGCACGTCGCGGGCGTCCCGGTCGGTGCGGGCGATGGTCGTCCAGACCAGGCCGCGGCCGCCCGCCGCGTCGCGTTCGAGCCGGGCCCGCGCCAGCGCGCCCGCCAGCACCTGGAGGTAGCCGAACGGCGCCCGGTCCCACAGCTCGCGGCTGACGGCCTCCGCGCGCACGCCCGCGGCCAGCAGCCGTCCCGCCAGGTCGTGCACCTGCGGGGTCGTGCAGGGGTACTTGAACGACCCGGTGTCGCTCGCCAGGCCCGCGTACAGGCCCTGGGCGATGTCGCGGTCGAGCGGCACGCCGAGCCGCCGGACGAGCTCGTCGACCAGCACGGCGGTCGCCGCCGCGTCGGGATCGACGAGCCGGACGACGCCGAACCCGGTGTTGGACGCGTGGTGGTCGACGACGATCAGCGCGCCGTCGCGCTCGGCCCGTCCGGCCCGCTCGGCGAGGGAGCCGAGCCGGGCCGCGCCCGCCGCGTCCAGGGAGATCATCAGTTCGGGCGCGGCGGGCAGCCGGCCGGGCTCGACCAGCAGGTCCTGGCCGGGCAGGAAGCGCAGGATGCCGGGCACGGTGAACGGCTCGCCGAACGAGGCGTAGGCGTTCTTGCCGAGCGCCCGCAGCGCCTGCGCGAGGGCGAGCATCGAGCCGAGCGCGTCGCCGTCGGGCGCGACATGGCAGACGAGGCAGATCTCGTCGGCCGCCGAGATCAGCTCGACGGCGCGCTCCCACTCCGGCCCCGGCGGCACGGACGGCCCCGGGGCCGCGGACCCGCCGGAGCCGGCCGGACGCGGCGCCGACGCCGCGGGCCGGACCGGGTCGGTGTCGGCCGCGGGCGGCGCCTCAGGCGCGACCGTGGCCTCGACCGGCGGCGGCGCCTCGGGCGCGACCGGTACGGGCGGCGCGGCGTGGCGGGCGCCCTGCGCGTGGGAGCGCTCGCCGCGCGTCCGGGACGCGCCGCGAGGCACGATGTCGTGGCCGCCTGAGCCGTGCCCGGCCGCCTCGTACAGCGCGCACTCGCCCTGCCGCGCGGCGGCCGGCGTCTCGGCGCCGCGGCCCTGTGAGCCGTTCACGATGACGGGCGTCCCGCTTCGCCGTCGTCGTCGTCCTCCTCGTCGTCCGCGGTGCCGGCGTCGGTCTCCCGGTAGGGGTTGGCCTCGCCCGCGGGCTTGGCCTTCTGGGCGGCCCTCGCCACCTCCGCGTCCTTGGCGCGCGCCTGGGCGAGCAGGTCGTCGATGTGCGCGGCGTTCTCCATCAGGGAGTCCATGACGAACGTGATGGACGGCGTGTGCCGGATCCCGGTCTGGCGCCCCACCTCCGACCGGATGATCCCCTTGGCGCTCTCCAGGGCCGCCGCCGACTCCGCGCGCTCCCCGTCGGACCCGTAGACCGTGTAGTACACGGTCGCGTCGCGCAGGTCGTTGGTGATGCGGGTGTCGGTCACGGTCACGAAGCCGAGCCGCGGGTCCTTGATCCGCCGCTCCAGCATCTCCGCCACGATCTGCTGGATGCGGTCGGCGAGCTTGCGCGCGCGAGCTGCGTCCACCATGATCGCACTCCCTTTCTATGGTCCTCGCGGGGCCGGGCCGCGCGGGGCTCAGTCCTCGTCGTTGAACAGCCGCTGCCGCGCCGACAGCAGTTCGATCTCGGGGCGCCCGGCCACGAGCCGTTCGCACTGGTCCAGCACCTCGGTGCAGTTGGCGGCGGAGTCCGACACCACCGCCACCCCGATCTCCGTCCTGCGGTGCAGGTCCTGACCGCCGGTCTCGGAGACCGCGACCCCGGGGAACCGCTTGCGCACCTCCGCGACGATGGGCCGTACCACGGAGCGTTTCTGCTTGAGCGAACGCACGTCCCCCAGCAGCAGGTCGAGTGTCAGCGCACCCACGTACACCTGGTCGATCACCTCGGGATTCTCCAGTTGGAACGACGGCGGGAGGCCGCCGTGTTCCCCGCCCGCACGTGACCGCGGTCGCGTCGGCGGGGACCGCGCGCCGGACGCGCCTGGACGCGGCCGCCGCACGGGGTGCGCGACCATCTCGCCTGGGCGCGGTCGTCGCGCGGGCGCGCGACCGCCACGCGGGGGCGCGGCCGTCACACGGTGCTCGGCCGCCGGGGGACGGCGGCCTCGCGTGGCCGGTCCCCGCCCCGGGTGGGGGCGGGAACCGGGACATGACAGACGCCAGGCTAGAAGATCCGCCTGGCGCCGTGTCACTTGATTTTCGAGGCGGACGGCAACACGGCCCTGACGCTCGGGTCAGGGCCGCGCGGCCGGGCCGGTGCCTCAGGCGCGGGGCTTCTCCCGCATCTCGAAGCACTCGATGACGTCATCGACCTTGATGTCGTTGTAGCCGACCCCGATACCGCACTCGAAGCCCTCGCGGACCTCGGTCGCGTCGTCCTTGAAGCGGCGCAGCGACGACACCGTGAGGTTGTCGGAGACCACGACGCCGTCGCGGACGAGGCGGGCCTTGGCGTTGCGCTGGATGATCCCGGAGGTGACCATCGAGCCGCCGATGTTGCCGATCCGCGGCACCTTGAAGATCTCGCGGATCTGCGCGGTGCCGAGCTGGACCTCCTCGAACTCCGGCTTCAGCATGCCCTTGAGGGCCGCCTCGACCTCCTCGATCGCCTGGTAGATGACCGAGTAGTAGCGGATGTCCACGCCCTCGCGGTCGGCCAGCTCCTGCGCGTTGCGCTCGGGCCGCACGTTGAAGCCGATGATGACCGCGCCCTCGGACGCCAGCGACAGGTTGACGTCGTCCTGCGTGATCGCGCCGACACCGCGGCGGATGACGCGCAGGGCGACCTCCTCCCCGACGTCGATCTTGAGGAGCGAGTCCTCCAGGGCCTCCACCGAACCGGACACGTCGCCCTTGAGGATGAGCAGCAGCTCGTCCCGCTCGCCCCGCTCCAGGTCCTTGAACAGCTCTTCGAGGGAGCTGCTCTTGCGGCTGCGGAGCAGTTCGGCGTTGCGCTTGCGCGCGGTCCGCTTGTCGGCGATCTGGCGGGCGACCCGGTCGTCCTCGACGACCAGGAAGTTGTCGCCCGCGCCGGGCACGGCCGTGAGGCCGAGCACCAGCACCGGACGCGACGGTCCGGCCTCGTCGAGGTTGGTGCCGTTCTCGTCCAGCATCGCCCGGACGCGGCCGTGGGCCACGCCGCAGACGATCGAGTCGCCGACGCGGAGCGTGCCGCGCTGGACGAGCACGGTCGCCGTGGCGCCCCGGCCCTTGTCGAGGTGGGCCTCGATCGCGGAGCCCTGCGCGGGCATGTCCGGGTTGGCCTTCAGGTCGAGCTCGGCGTCGGCGGTGAGGATGACCGACTCCAGCAGCCCGTCGATGTTGATCCGCTCGCGGGCGGACACGTCGACGAACTGGGTGGTGCCGCCGTACTCCTCGGCCACCAGGCCGTACTCGGTGAGCTGGGCCCGCACGCGCTGCGGGTCCGCGCCCTCCTTGTCGATCTTGTTGACCGCGACCACGATCGGCACCCCGGCCGCGGTGGCGTGGTCGATCGCCTCGGTGGTCTGCGGCTTGACGCCGTCGTCCGCGGCGACCACCAGCACCACCAGGTCGGTGGTGTCGGCACCGCGGGCGCGCATGGCGGTGAACGCCTCGTGGCCCGGGGTGTCGATGAAGGTGATCTTGCGGTCCTCGCCGTCGACCTCGGTCTCGACCTGGTAGGCGCCGATGTGCTGGGTGATCCCGCCGGCCTCGCCCGCCACCACGTTCGCGCTGCGGATCGCGTCCAGCAGCTTGGTCTTGCCGTGGTCGACGTGGCCCATCACGGTCACGACCGGCGGACGGGACTGGAGGTTCTCCTCGCCGCCCTCGTCCTCGCCGTACTCGATGTCGAACGACTCCAGCAGCTCGCGGTCCTCGTCCTCCGGGCTGACGACCTGGACGTCGAAGTCCAGCTCCAGCCCGAGGGCCTTGAGGGTGTCCTCGCTCACCGACTGGGTCGCGGTGACCATCTCGCCGAGATGCATCATGATCGCGACGAGCGACGCCGGGTTGGCGCCGATCTTCTCGGCGAAGTCGGTCAGCGACGCGCCCTGCGGCAGCCGGATGGTCTTGCCGTGGCCGCGCGGAGCCTGCACGCCGCCGACGGCGGGCGCCTGCATGTTCTCGAACTCTTGGCGACGCGCCCTCTTGGACTTGCGCCCGCGGGCCGGACGTCCGCCGGGACGGCCGAACGCGCCCTGCGTGCCGCCGCGACCGCGACCGCCGCCACCGGGACGGGGGCCGAAGCCTCCGCCCGGACGACCGCCGCCGCCTGCGCGGGGCGCGCCGAAGCCGCCGCCACCGCCGCCCGGACGACCGCCGCCGCCGGGACGGCCTCCGCCGCCACCGCCGGGACCGCGGCCTCCGCCGCCGGGACGGCCGCCGCCACCGCCCGGTCCGCCGCGCCCGGGGGCGCCCTGGGGACGGGACGAGGGCATGTTCATCGGGCTCGGACGCGGACCGCCGCCGCCTGCCGGACGCGGCGGCATGCCGCTCGGGCTGGGACGGGGACCGCCGGCGCCCGGAGCGCCGCCGGGACGGCCGCCCGCCGGACGCGGGGGACGGTCGCCGCCGCCCGGGCGGTCGCCGCCCGGACGCGGGCCGGGGCGCGGGCCCGGCTTGGGCGACTGGCCCATGCCGGTGTTGGTCGAGCTGAACGGGTTGTTGCCCGGGCGCGGGGCGCCGGGACGGCCGCCGCCGCGACCGCCGCCGCCTTCCTGGCGCGGCCCGGGACGCGGGCCCGGCTTGGGCGCGCGGGGGCCGGGCTTCGGACCGCCGGGGGCGGAGCCGCCGGGAGCGGCGGGACCGCCCGCGGGCGGGGCGCTCGGGTCTTGGGCGCCGCGGGCGGCGCCTGCGGTGCGCTGGGCGCGTTGGACGCGCTCGGCACCGGGGTGCTCGGCGCCGGCGGCACGGGCGGCCGCGGGCCGGGCTTGGGCGCGCCGGAACCACCGGGCGCGCTCGGGGCTCCTGGGGCGCTCGGGGCGCCCGGACCCGGCTTCGGCGCGGGCGGGCGCGGAGCCTGCGGCCTCGGGCCGCCGGGCGCGCGCCTTCGCCGCCGCCACCGGACGGGCCGGGACGCGGTCCAGAGGGACGCGGAGCCTGCGGGCGCTTCTGCCCGCCCTTCTGCCCGCCGGGCTTGCCCGACGAGTTGGAGAACGCTTCGGTGAGCCTGCGAACGACCGGCGCCTCGATCGTGGAGGACGCCGAACGGACGAACTCGCCCATCTCCTGGAGCTTGGCCATGACGACCTTGCTCTCTACACCGAACTCTTTGGCGAGTTCGTAAACCCGGACCTTGGCCACTGCACTCCCTACTCGGTCCGGGGGTGCGGCCTCCGGACCGTAGCTAACTTGCCGTACTCATCGCGGCGTGCTCATCGAGCGCTCATAGCAATCTCGACCTGCTTCCGACTAGACGTCGCTTACCGTTCGGCCATCCTGCTGCTGCGCGGCCCGTGCCGCAAGCCCGTCCCGCAGCATCGTGCCGTCGAGCGGGCCCGCCAGGCGAAAGGCCCGGGGGAACGCCCGACGTCGCTCTGCGAGCTCAAGACATCCCAGGTCGGGGTGCAGATGTGCGCCCCGGCCCGGCAGCCGCCCGCGGGGATCGGGGACGAGGACGTTCTCGATCACCACAAGGCGCAGCAAGTCGGACTTGGCCGTGCGAACCCGACAGCCCACACACATGCGAATGGGGGCCGCCAGGCCACGTGAACCGAGTCTACCGCGCCGAGGCGTCGGCGGGACCTGTCGCATGCTCTCCAGACGTAGAAGATCCGGTTTCGTCGGGGTCGACCGGCTTGTCGGCCCTGGTCGGGGCCGTGTCGGCCCCGTCGGCGCTGGCGGACCGGTCGGCCCGGTCGGCGCTGTCGGTCCTGCCGGCCCTGTCGGTTCTGTCGGCCGCGCCGCCCTCGGGCTCGGTGTCGGACCGGATGTCGATCCGCCACCCGGTCAGCCGCGCCGCGAGCCGGGCGTTCTGCCCTTCCTTGCCGATGGCGAGGGAGAGCTGGTAGTCGGGGACGATCACCCGCGCGACGCGGGCGTCGAGGTCGATCACCTCCACGCTGCTGACCCGCGCCGGGGACAGCGCGTTGCCGACGAACTCGGCCGGGTCGTCCGACCAGTCGACGATGTCGATCTTCTCGCCGTGCAGCTCGGCCATCACGTTGCGGACGCGGCTGCCGAGCGGGCCGATGCAGGCGCCCTTGGCGTTCACGCCGGGCTTGCGCGACCGGACCGCGATCTTGGTGCGGTGCCCGGCCTCGCGGGCGATCGCCGCGATCTCGACGGTGCCGTCGGCGATCTCGGGACCTCCAGCGCGAACAGCTTGCGCACGAGGTTCGGGTGCGTGCGCGAGAGCTGGACCGACGGGCCGCGGTGGCCCTTGCGGACCTGCACCACGTACGCGCGGAGCCGCTCGCCGTGCTCGTACCGCTCGCCGGGGACCTGCTCCTGCGGGGGCAGCACCGCCTCGATCTTGCCGAGGTCGACCAGCACGTTGCGCGGGTCCTTGCCCTGCTGGATGATCCCGGAGACGATGTCGCCCTCGCGGCCCGCGTACTCGCCGAACGTCAGCTCGTCCTCGGCGTCGCGCAGCCGCTGGAGGATGACCTGCTTGGCCGTCGTCGCCGCGATCCGTCCGAAACCGGTGGGGGTGTCGTCGTACTCCCGGACCGACTCGCCCTCCTCGTCGGTCTCGGTCGCCCACACGGTGACGTGCCCGCTCTGCCGGTCGAGCTCGACCCGCGCGCGCTGGGCCGCGCCCTCCGTGCGGTGGTAGGCGATCAGCAGGGCGTCTTCGATGGCCTTCACCGCCACGTCGAGCGAGATGTCCTTCTCGCTCTCCAGGCCGCGCAGGGCAGTCATGTCGATGTCCACGAGGTTCCCCCCTCTAGTCCGGCTCAGCCGGAGAACGCGATTCGCCGGTCTCGCCGGCGGGTTCCGCGGCGGCGGCCGCAGCGTCGTGCGCAGGCTCCCGCGCGGCTTCATGCTCGGCGCTCCGCGCGGCGCCGGCCTCTGAGGCTGCGGAAGCGGTCTCGGCGGGCGCGGCGGTTTCGGCGGCGCGCCGCCGAGGGGCGGTGTCGGGGGTGTCGGCGAGGTCCGCCGGGTCGTCCGCGCGGCGGAACTCCACCTGAACGCGCCCGCGCCCCAGCTCGCCCCAGGCGAACCGGCGACGGGAGACCGCCGGGGCGCCGGGCTTGCCGCCGCCCTTGGCCCCCTGCCCCTTGCCCTTGCCGTTCTTGCCGCCCTGGCCCTTGCCGCGGCGCTTGTCGACGACGTCGATCACGACGGACGCGTCGTCGGCCGCGACGACGCGGCCCTCGATCTGGCCGCCCTCGGCCAGCGGGGCGACGATCAGCCGGCCGGTGGCGCGGCGCCAGTGCCGCGGCTCGGTGAGGGGACGGTCGACGCCGGGCGAGGTCACCTCCAGCACGTACGGCGCCGTGCCCATCACGTCGGACCCGTCGAGCAGGTCGGACGCGGTCTGGCTCAGCGTGGCGACGTCGTCGATGCCGACCCCGTCGTCCGCGTCCACCACGATCTTGACCAGGCGGCGGCGCCCGGCGGGCCGGACGTCGACCTCCTCGAGGTCGAACCCGGCCTCGGCGAGGGCCGGTTCGAGCAGCCGGGCCAGCTCCGTGACGGCGGCCTCGCGGCCCCGCCTGGCGGGGGCCCCGTCGCGGCCCCGCTGAGCGCGGTCACCGCCGGACTGGGCGCTCATGGGACCTCCTCATGTTGTGCTGAAATCACCGTGTGCCGGTCAACGTCCCAAGACTATCGACAGCCGGACACCTCGGCGGTAGTTCGAACAGCTCACCGGCGCGCCGGATATGGAATGCTTGAGCTGGCCCGATGGGCGGACCGCCGCCGCGGGGCTCCACCACCCGCACCACCCGGTGAGGAGACACGCTTGCCTGAGGCCACGACGCCGCCGGTCCCGCGGCGCGCGGTGCTGGGCGGGACGCTGGCCCTTCCGCTGCTGGCCGGCTGCGCCGCCGAGGCCGACGCCCCGCGCGGCGACGTCTCCACACTCGTCGGCGCGATCGCGTCCGAACAGGATCTCATCGCCTCGTACGAGGCGGCGCGGGCCGCGCACGCGTCGCTGGCCCGCCGCATCGACCCGTTCCTGGCCCACCATCGCGAGCACCTCGCGGTGCTGCGCCGCCACTACGTTCCCGGCTCGGGCGACCGCGCGGGAGAGGGTGGCAGGATTCCCGCGCCGCGCGCGCAGCAGATCCCGGCCGAGGCCCGTGCGGCGCTCGCGCGCCTGCGCGAGGCGGAGACGCGGGCGGCGAACGCGCGGGCCGCCGACGCGGGCAAGGCGGATCCGGGGCTGGCGCAGCTTCTCGCCAGCATCGGCGCCTGCGAGGCGGGACACGCCGCCGCCCTGGTGAGGACGTCATGAGCCGTACGGTGAACGCGCTGCAAAGCGCCCTGCGGGCCGAGCACGCGGCCGTCTACGGCTACGGCGTTCTCGGTGCGCGCCTGCGCGGCGTTCATCAGCAGACCGCCAAGACGTACTGGGACGCCCACCGGCTCCGCCGCGACGACCTGACTTCCCGGCTCGCGGGGCAGGGCGCCCGGCCGGACGCCGCGGCCCCCGTCTACAGCCTGCCGGTCAAGCCGACGTCCGCGCGGTCCGCCGCCCAGCTCGCCGCCGCGCTGGAGAACGACCTGGTCGGCGCGTACGTGGGGCTGGCCGGGGCGTCCGATCCGGCGCTGCGGTCGTTCGCGGCGCGGGCGATGCAGGAGGCGATGACGCGTTCGGCGCGGTGGTCGGCCGCCGCCGGGCAGCCCGCGCGTTCGGCGGCGTTCCCGGGACTGCCGCCCGAGGCCCTCTCCCCCAAGGCGCGGCCGGGCGAGTGATCTCCCGCACAGTGGGAACTCTGGGTCCTGTGTGCACGTTGGTCCGGTTTGCACTGGATCACTCGGGGGAGGAGCCAGACCGGTATGACCATGACCCAGCACGGCGGCAGGGCACAGCACGACGGCACGAACCAGCGCGGCGCGGCTCAGCACGGCGGCGTCCAGCGCGGCGGCGCGGCCCAGCACGGTGGGGCCGGCCAGCACAGTGGTGCGCCGCAGCATGGCGGTCCGGCGCAGCATGGCGGGGCGATGGACAGCCTGCGCGAGTTGCAGGCCGCCTACCGCGTCCAGCTCGCCCAGCTCGCGACCGAGCGCGACGAGGCCCGGAGGGCCGCGCGGCGCGCGAAGGCGGAGGCCGACGTCGCCCGCGCCGATCTCGCGAGCCTGAAGTCGCGGGTGCACGAACTGCTGACCGCCGCGTCGATGCACCTTCCGGCGCTGGAGGCCCCGGAGGCGGCGCCCGGACGCCCGGCCCTCACCGAGGCCCGCTCCGAGGACGCCGCGCCCATCAGGGCCGCCTGAGCGCTCGCCACGGCCCCGTTCGGCCGTGCGGTCCCCGCGCAGCCGAACGGGTCGTTGGCTTGCCCGCGTTCGCGGTCGGTCGGTTCAGTCCTCGATGTCCACGCCGTAGGAGCGGGCCAGGCCGGCGAGGCCGTGGTCGTAGCCCTGGCCGACCGCGCGGAGCCGCCACACCGGGCCGCGGCGGTAGATCTCGCAGAGCAGCAGGGTCCGTTCCGTGGTGGCCGCGTCCAGCGCGGCCTGCGCCAGAGGGCTCCCGGACCCGTCGGGCGCGGCGGTGATCTCGACGCCGCCGAGGTCGCCGAAGCGCGCCGTTCCGCCGACGGCCGCCGCGACGGTCACCTTGCGCACGGCGGCGGGCAGCGCGGACAGGTCCACGGTGACCGACTGCTCGGACGGGCCGTCGGTGGACAGGTGGACGGCCCCGTCGGGACTGTCGGGAGCGCCGTAGAACACGAAGTCCTCGTCGCAGGAGACCTGGCCGTCCTCGTCCAGCGCGAACGCGACGACGTCCACCTCGCAGGCCGTGCGCTGGGCCCACGACGCGGAGACCGTCCATCGGGCCGTTCTCGTGCTCGGGAGGTCGATGACGGCCCCGCGCGCGAGGACGGAGGGATTCCCGTCCATTGAGGCGTTGAAGGTCTCGGTGGGCGCCCC
Organism: Actinomadura sp. J1-007; assembly: GCF_009793335.1. GTDB lineage: Bacteria > Actinomycetota > Actinomycetes > Streptosporangiales > Streptosporangiaceae > Spirillospora > Spirillospora yumaensis. The sequence goes on from NZ_WING01000001.1 coordinate 787,950, forward strand.
GGCGTCCAGCCAGTCGGTGTGGTGCAACGGGATCAGGAGTTTGCGGATTCGCGGCATCCGGCGGTCCTCCTCCCCTTCCGCGAGGACGAGCACGTCGGTCACGCTGGCGGAGAGGTTCACCGCCGCCGCTCCCCGAGTTCGACTACGCGCGCACGCGCGGCGGAGGCGTCCGGATGGGTGCCGCCGAGGACGAGCACGCGGCGGCCCGCCACCGGCCCGGTGGCGCGGCGGCGCGGCGCGGCAGGCGGCGCGGCAGGCGGCGCGGCGATGGGCGTAGGCGGGCCGGCGGGCGGCGGGGGCGTGGGCTGGTCGTGGGGCGTGCCTGGGCGGACGTCTTCGAGGAGCGCCAGGAAGGTTCGTTCGTCGAGGACGGGGACGCCTTCGGCCAGGGCCCTGCGCGCCTTGGCACTGCCCGAGGCGGCGTCGTTGGCGACGAGGACGCTCGTGTGCCTGCTGACGGTGGACATGACGTTCAGCCCTGCGGAAGCGGCGCGGACGGCCAGTTCCTCGCGGGGGATGCCGGTCGCGCCCGTGATGGCGATCTTCATGCCCTGGACGAGTGGGCCGCCGGGGCGAACGGTCCGGGGCTGCGGTAGGAGCAGCGCATCTTGGGGATGCGCGGTCCGTACGAGCCGTTCGCCCTGGGCGGGCACGGAACGAGCGGCAGGGACAGGCCGAGGCTGCTCGCGGCGGCCAGTGAGGCGCCCAGCACCCCCGCGAGCGCGCGGGTGTCCTCCAAGGCGTCGTGGGCCTTGGCGTGGCGGATTCCGTAGTGGGCGGCGAGTGTGCCCAGTTTCAGGTCGGCGGTCGGAGGGGCGAGGCGGCGGTTGAGAGCGAGCGTGCACAGCCGCTGGGCGACCGGCAGGAGTTTCCCGACGCGCAGGAACTCCTGGGCCAGGAACGAGTAGTCGAACTGGGCGTTGTGCGCCACCAGGACCCGTCCGCGCAGCAGCGCCTCGACCCGTTCGGCGACCTGGTCGAAGGGCGGGGCGCCGCGGAGCCGTTCGGGTGTGAGGCCGTGCACGTGGACGGGCCCGGGATCGCAGCCCGGGTCGAGGAGCGTGGAGTACTCCCCGTGGACGGTGCCGTCGGCCGCGACGGTCAGGACGGCGAGGGACAGGACGCGATGGGTGGCCGCCCGGAACCCCGACGTCTCCACATCGACGATGGCCCAGTCGTGCGGATAGTCGGGGACCCAGCGGGTGCCGGCGGCGGCCGTAGGCGACAGCATGGCCGGAGGCTAATCACGGGGTGAACGGCGCGTGAGCGGATACATCGCGACCTGCCCACATGCGGCCAGCGCCGCTCGGATCGTCCGCCCCCCGGATTGTCCGGCCCAGGGTCGTCCGGTCTAGGCGTGCCAGGTCTCGATGTGCGGGAGCAGCTCGCCGATCCGGTCGATCACGGCGTCGGGCGGGGTGAGACCCGGACGGGTGAACGCCTGCGTCGTCTGGTGCCGGACCTGGACGGCGCGGAAGCCGAGCGACTTGGCGCCGTGGATGTCGTCGTAGGGCCGGTCGCCGACGAACACGCAGGCGGACGGATCGGTGGCGCCGACGGCGTCGAGCGCGGAGCGGAACGCCTCGGCGTGCGGCTTGGTCCACGGGATCTCGCTGGAGTAGACCGCGCCGTCCAGCAGGTGCAGGATGCCGTCGCGGGCGAAGATCTTCTCGTGCCACGCGCGCGACCACATGGTGTTGGACAGCACGCCGACCTTGATGCCGCGCTCGCGCAGGGCGTCGAGGAGGCCCGGGACGTCGGGTCGGTGAGGGTGTGCGGGGTCCACAGCTCGAACTTGGTGGCCAGCAGTGCCTCGGTCGGCTCCACCCCGGCCATCGCGAACAGGTCGTCGAGGGTCGCGCTGCGGTGCTCGTCGGTGCCGCGCCGCCACAGGGCCAGCTCGGCCTCGTGCAGGGCGGCGGCGACCTCCTCGACGCGCTCGGGCGGGTGGTGCGGGGCGCAGACGTCGCGCCACATCTCGGCGAGCTCGATGTCGTGCCAGGGGGTCAGCGTGCCGCCCCAATCGAAGATCACTGCTTGGAGACCCATGCCCGGATCGTAACCATCCGGTCGGACATGACGATGATCCCTATGCGTGGACCGACCCGGAGGCGCGACCGGGGCCGCAGCGTCCTAGGGAGTCCCGAATGCGCAGGAGCCTCGCGGCCCTCGCGAGCGCCGCCGTGCTCGCGGCCGGCGCCGTGCCCGCCGCCACCGCCTCTACCACCGCCACCGCCACCACCGCCACGTCGCCGGCCGCCGCGAGTCCGATCCCGGAGGGGCCGGGGAGGGGGTGGGTGCCCGCGTACGTCGGAGGGCCCGCCACCCCGCGCGCGCTCGCGGGAAGGCCCGTCCCCGCCAACCCGTACCTGGGGCCGGTCGGAACGTCGTCCATGCACGCCGACAGCTACGCGTCCGACACCTATCCGTTCGGCGGCCCGCTGGGACGGAACCCGCGGGTGCAGAACGAGGCCAAGGGCGGGGGCCTGCTTCCGGGGCTGTGCTCCACCGAGACGTTCGCCCGGAAGAGCGGGCTGATGGTCGCGCAGTGCACGCGCGGGCAGGACTTCATGCTGCGCCTGATCGACCCGAAGACATTGAAGGACCTCGCCACGTACGAGCTGCCGCCGAGGCCCTCGACGGTGCAGGCGGTCTTCTCCGGGAGCCTCGACAAGGTCTTCACCGACACCTCCGGCGGCGCCTACCTGTATCTGGACCCGCAGGACCGCGTGGTGCTGGCCGACTCCGCGTTCCACGTGCGGCGGTTCTCGCACGGGAAGGGCGCGGACGGCGCGTGGCGGTTCACGGTCACCGACGACTGGGATCTGAGCGGGACGCTCCCCCACGACTGCGCCACCTGGACCAACCCCTGGCCGAAGGGCGAATGCGACCCGATCACGGCCGTCGGCCCCGACTGGGGCGGGCTGATCTGGTGGGTGACGCGGAACGGGCGGCTCGGCACGCTGGACCCGGAGACCGGGACCGTGCGCTCGACGCGGCTGCCGAACGAGGCGATCCAGAACTCGTTCGCCGCCGCCGAGAACGGCGTATCGATCGTTTCCGACCACGCGCTCTACCAGATGCGGGCGCGCACCGACGGCACTCCCGAGGTCGTCTGGCGGCAGCCGTACGACCGGGGCAGCGGGCGCAAGCCCGGCCAGATCGACCAGGGCTCGGGAACGACGCCGACGTTCTTCGGCGACGGGTACGTGGCCATCACCGACAACGCCGACGACCGGATGAACGTGATCGTGCGACGCCGCGCGGACGGGTCGCTCGTGTGCCGGATCCCCGTTTTCGGGAGCGGGGCGAGCGCGACGGACAACTCGCTGATCGGGTACGGCCGCAGCCTGTTCGTGGAGAACAACTACGGCTACCGCAACTTCTTCGAGCTGCCCCGGGCGGTTCGTCCGTCGGCGGAGTGAGCCGGATCGACGTCGAGCCGGGAGGGAAGGGCTGCCGTACGGTCTGGACGAGCCCCGAGCGGTCGCCGTCCACGGTGGCGAAGGTGTCGGTGGCGTCCGGCCTGCTGTACCTCTACACGAAGGAGCCGCGGAAGGACCTCATCGACGCCTGGTACCTGACGGCCGTCGATGTGCACACGGGCCGTACGGCCTACAAGGTCCTGACGGGCACCGGAAAGTGGTTCGACAACAACTGGGCGCCCATCACCCTCGGCCCTGACGGCACCGCGTACGTCGGCGTCATCGGCGGGCTCGTCGCCGTACGCGACCGCGGGTAGCCCCCCGTCGGGCGTCCGCTCGGCCCCCGCCGCCCTCGGCGATCGTGAGTAGGGCGTCCCGCGCCGGGAAGGTCCCCTGGCGGACGCCAACGACGCAGACGCTTGCAGAACGGCGTAGACGCCTGAAGGACAGAGACGCTTGGAGGGGGCCATGACCGAGCGAAGCTTCGACGACAACCGCGACCCGCGCGACAACATCGACGACATGGGGGACGACGACCAGGCCGAGGACACGGCGCTGGCCCAGCAGTACGTGGAGGACCCGCCCGACGACCTCGTCATCCAGGAGCGGGACGACGACGGCCGGGTGGGCATCTTCGAGTACGAGCGCGAGGAGTCCGACGCCGGTTCCCCGCCGTGGCCGGAGGACGACGCGCCCGCGGAGTCCGACGCCGTCAACCCCACGCGCCGCCCCTGATCCTCGCGCGTCCGCGCGGGAGGGCATCCACGAACGCGACGGCGCCCCTACGGCCGAGAGCCGTAGGGGCGCCGTCGCGACGTTCCGGGACGCTCGTCAGGGCATGCCCGGGTGCTGCATGTCCTTGCGGTACGTCCAGTAGATCATCCGCTGGTTCTTGCGCTCGGTGACGCCGTACATGCGGTCGCCGCCGGAGTACGGGTCGTACGCCAGGGATTCGCCGCCGATCGGGCCGGTCAGCTTGAACGGCGCCTTGCCGTCCCCGTCACGGTCGGCGTAGACGGTGCCGGGCGACCCTCCGTTGGAGGTGTTGTAGTAGACGGTGTCGCCGCCGTCGGAGTGGTACGAGCCGACGCCCTGGGCCTTCAGGACGTTCCCGCCGAAGACGATGGACGACTTCACCCGTCCGGACGCGTCCGCCTTCAGCGAGCCGTCGTCGTTCAGCGGCCAGCGGACCACGCGCATCGGCCGGGCCGCCGTGACACCGCCCTCAGTCTTGAATTCGCCCGTGACCAGGCTCTTGGACGTCGGGTCGTAGGTGACCGTGCTGAAGCACAGGTCCTTGTCCTGCGCCGACGGCGGCTTCTCCCAGGCGGGGCACGCTCCGGCGTTCTCCGGCCGGTACATGCCGGTCTGGAAGAGGGCGTACTTCTCGTTGTGCGCGTAGAACTTGCCGTCGGCGTCCACGCCGAGCTTGTTCTTGCCGGTGGCGACCCGGTAGGTGCGGCGGACGTCGTACACCCGCAGGCCCGCGGTGTCGGCGGTGTAGAGGAAGTCGCCCGCGAGCGCGGTGCCGCCCTGGTGCTGGGTCGCCTCCGCCACTCCCTTGGTGGTGACGCCTCCACCGGGCGCGTTCGAGGGGCGGACGTCCTTGACGACGAGCCTGCCCTCGGCCGTCGTCGTCGGGATCGCCAGCGTGACGGGCTGGTACGTGCCCTTGGCCTCCACGCGCGGGCGGGGCCCGACCGTGACCCTGGAGCCGTCGGTCACCCACTTGTCGCCGGACAGGTGCCGGTGGTACCAGCTCAGGACCAGCCCGTCGAGCTGCCGGGAACGGCTGGTCGCCACGCCCTGCGGGATCCACTGGTCGGTGCTCTTGTCGCCGTTGTCGAAGCACCAGGCGCCGACCTTGACCTTGGCGTCCATGGCCTTGACGGCGTCGTTGCCGGAGGGGCAGCCGGTCTTGTAGGTCAGGCCGTTCTGCGCCCCGGCGGCGGCCGCCGACAGGTCCGCCTGCCGCGTCATCCCGCGCGCGGGGTTGGCGGCCATCTCGTCGAGCTGCTGGAGCGCCGCTGAGGAGACCGGCGTGGACTTCAGCGTGAACGACACCCCGGGGAGCGGAGCGGTGTCGCCCGTCGCGGCGGCCGCGGCGCGCGCCGCCGCGCTCCCGGCCTGCGCGGACGGCGCCTGGAGGACCACGGTCCCGGCCGTGGCGAGGGCGGCGGCCCCGGCGCCCAGCGCGATCGCGGTGGTCCTTCGGGGGGTTGGCATGGGTTCCCTTTCGGATGAGGACACGATCGCGGCAGATGATAGATACCGGCCGCCCGGAACTGTCAGTGGGGCGTGGGAGTCTCCTGCCGGGCCACCGCCACGGGGACGTGTCGAGCCCTTCTCGACCGAAAGTGTCGAGGATCACTTTGAGGTTCTCCGCCCCACGGCAGGGAATGTCCTTACCCGGGCGAGGGTTCCCCTTTGAGGGCGAGCTTGCGAGGTGACGGCGGCATGGGCGATACACGCACGACACCGTCGCGCACCCTTTCGGGGCCCTCGCATGTCCCTTTTGACCTGGGCGTTCCCGCCGAGCCTTCCGCTCCGGCGCGCGGCGGGCCGTCCGTCCTCGCGGAGCCGTCCGCTCCGGCGCGCGGCGCGGGAGACCCGGTCGCGGACGACCTCCCCGACATCCCGGGGCTCGGCGCCGCGGAGGCCGAGCCGTCGGACGGGGCGCCCGCCTCGTGGTGGCGCAGGCGGCGCGGGCTGATCCTCCAGTGGGGGATGGTGCTCGCGGCGGTGGCGTCGCTGCCCCTCGTCTGGGACCGGCTGCCCCACCCCGCCATGCTCTGGTCCACCGCCTCGCGCGCGGAGCCGATCTGGCTGGTCGTCGTGGTCGCCGCCGAAGCGGCGTCGATGGCGTCGTTCGCGCGGCTCCAGCGCCGGCTGCTCAGGATCGGCGGGCTGCGGATGTCGCTGCGCCGGGCGTTCGCGATCACCTACGCGGGCAACGCGCTGTCCACGACGCTCCCCGCCGGGCCCGCGGTCAGCGTCGTCTACACCTACCAGCAGTTCCGGCGCGGAGGCGCGTCCGGACGGCTCGCCACGGCGGTGATCCTGGCGGGCGGCGTGATCACGACGGCCGCGTACACGGTGATCGGCATGCTCGCGGTGATGGCCGACGCGCGGGCGCGCGGCCCGGCGCTGGCGGCCATGGGGTTCCTGCTCGTCCTGGCCGCGCTGCTCGTTCCGGTGCTGCGCGTGCCGAGGGCGCGCGCCGTGCTGACCGCACCGCCGCGCCGCCTCTGGCGGGCGGCGATGGACCACCGCAGGATCGCCCCGTACGCCGCGCGCCTGCGCGAGGGCCGCGACGTGCTGCGGCCCACCCGCCGCGACTGGGGCGTGCTGGCGGTGCTCGCCACGCTCAACTGGGTGTTCGACATCATGGCGCTGCTCGCGGCGTCCCGCGCGGTCGGCATCGAGGTCGACCCGTCCGGCGTGACCCTGGCCTACTTCGCGGCCCAGGCCGCCGGAAGCGCCCTGCCGCTGCTGCCCGGGGGGATCGGCGCGATCGAGAGCAGCATGGCGGCGTCGCTGGTCGCGTTCGGCGCGACGCTGACGCCCGCCGCGGCCGCCGTCGGCCTCTACCGGCTGGTCTCGTACTGGGCGGTCGTCCTCGTCGGCTGGATCGCGTGGTTCGCCCTGCACGAGGGCCCGCGCGTCTCGGCGCGGACCCGGCGCAGGCTGGCGGCCACGGGGCACGCCGTTCTGAACGGCTTCACGTCCGCCGCGTGCCTGACCCCCTACGGCTCGGCCCACACCCTCCCCGCCGAAGCCCGCCGCTCGTAACCGCCCCCACCCGTACCAGCCCCCCGCCGTCTCGGCGGGGGGCTGACTTGTTCGGGGCGCGCGGCTGCTGCTAATCTCCCAAGCGAGCGCTTGGTCATACACTAAACGGAGGCTCGATGACGTCCCTACGGGTCAGCCTTGGCTACGAGCTTGAGGTGCGCGGGCGTTCCCGCGAGGTCGAACGGCGCGCGTTCGAGAACGTCATGGACCAGGTGGTCCTGGCCGACGGGCTCGGCTTCGACACCGCCTGGTTCGTCGAGCACCACTTCACCCGGGGCTTCTCGCACTCCTCCGCGCCCGACCTGGTCCTGGCCGGGATCTCCCAGCGGACCGAGCGGATCCACCTGGGGCTCGGCGTGGTGCTCCTGCCGTTCCAGTCGCCGATCCGCACCGCCGAACGCGTCGCCACCCTCGACGTCATCTCCGGCGGGCGCGTCGAGTTCGGCACCGGCCGGGGCGCGTCCCCGCTGGAGTACCAGGCGTTCCAGCGCCCCTTCGAGCAGTCGCGCAAGCTGTGGGAGGAGTCGCTGGAGGCCGTCCTCGCGATCTGGAACGCCGACGGCCAGCCGATCACGCGCTCCGGGGAGTACTTCGAGATCCCCGACGTGGCGGTCTACCCGCGCCCCGTCCAGGAGCCGCACCCGCCCGTGTGGGTCGCCTCGACCTCGCTGGACGGCTACCTCGCCGCGGCCAAGCAGGGCTACAACCTGCTGGGCATGACCATGCTCAAGGGCCTGGACGAGGTGGCCGAGGACATCGCCAAGTACAAGCAGGCGCTGGCCGACAACGGGTTCGACCCCGAGTCGCGCCGGATCGCGCTGATGATCCCGTGGCACGTCGCGGCCACCCAGCAGGAGGCGGTCGACGTCGCCGCCGACCCCGTGCTGTGGTACCTGCGCCGCCAGATCAACCTGGTCGCCCCGCCCGACTACACCGACGCCCGGCACGCGACGCACCGCGTCCTCGGCCAGCAGGCGGTCGGCATGCCGCCCGAGGAGGCGATGGCCATCCTGCGCGAGCAGACCATGGTCGTCATCGACGACGTCGAGGGCTCGCGCAAGGCCGTCGAGCGCATCGAGGCCGCCGGGGCCACCGACCTGATCCTCCAGGCGCAGGTCGGCGGGCTCGCGCACGAGCACGTCTGCGACTCGATGAAGCTGTTCATGCAGGAGGTCGCCAAGTGACGTCGTGGACCACGCGGACGGCGTTCCCCGCCGGACGCTCCGCCGAGGGCCTGCTGAGGGTCTCCCCGAGGGCGACCTCGTGGTGCCGTCCAGCGCGGCCGACCGCGAGACCGCGCACGCGCTGACCGTCGAGACGCTGCGCGCCGCCGGGCTGGGCGCGAACGACCGGGTCGTGGTCGCGCTCAACAACGACGGCGAGCCGGTCGGCTCTCCCATCGCCAAGGCCGCCGTCGACGTCGGCAAGGCCGGCGCGTCGGTCGGCGCGCGCGGCCGGATGCGGCTGCACTCCGCCCTGGAGGGCGTCGGCGCCACCGCCCTGATCACCACCCCGACCGGGGCGATGGACTTCCTGGCGCGCCTCCACCTGGAGTTCCTGCTCGACCCCCTCGATCTGGAGCTGCGGCACATCTTCCTCGTCGGCGAGATCCCGTCGCCGAACGCGTGCGCGCAGCTCGCGAGCGAGTTCGAGGCGTCGGTCCGCGAGCTGTACGCCGATCCGTACCTCGGCGTGCCGATCGCCTACCGCGCGCCGTCCGACGCCGCGCTCACGCCCACCCGCGACGGCCTGCTGGGCCTCGCGCCGCCCGGCAAGGACGCCGTTCTCGACGCCCCGTACCCCGAGGGCCTCGCCGAACTGGTCGTGACCCCGGCGTGGCACTCGACGCTCGGCGGCACTACGCTGCGCACCGGCCAGGCCGTACGGCTCGCGGGCGGAGAGCAGGGCATCCCCGCGCCGGAGCACACGATCGGCGAGCACGTGCAGATCCGGGGCCGCTGGGTCTCGCTGCCGAAGGTCGCCGCGGCGCTCACCCGGATCGACGGCCTCAGCCACTGGGAGCTGCGGATCCGCCGTGAGGGGACGCTCGACGCCGCGGCCCTGCACGTCACGTTCAACCGGGACACGCTGATCAAGAACCCGATGTGGAAGTCGCGGATCGCGCAGGCGCTCTACGCCCTCACGCCCGTCTCCATCGACGTCGTGGTCGAGCCCGAGGCCCGCGAGGACAGGCGGCCCCCCACGGTCACCGATGAACGGGGCCACCACCTGGGCCGGGACCGCGCCGAACTCTCCTGATCCCAGCCCCGGTCCCCGACCAGCCGTCCCGTTCCGGCCGGTTCCGTGCCCCCGGGCCCGGTCCCGCAGCCCGTGGCCGTTCCACCGAGTCCCGTCCGCGCCGGCGTCTCGTCGCAGGGCGCGGGCCGCCGGGTCCGGTGGGCCAGGCGCCGCGGGTCGCGGGTCCCGCTCCGGGGCGGCGGCCCGTACGGACGGACAGTTCCCAGGAGGAGCATCGATGGATCTGCAAGCCGTACCCGCCTGGGGGACGATCCCGCGGATGCTGCGCGACCAGGCGTCCGGCCACGGCGGTGTGGAGGTGGTGGTCTCCGGCGACACCCGCCTGACGCTGTCCGCGCTGGCGTCGGCGGCGGCCGAGACCGCCCGCGCGCTGATGGCGCTCGGCGTCGCCCCCGGCGACCGCGTCGCGGTGTGGGCGCCCAACTCCCCCGAATGGGTCGTCGCCGCGTACGGGATCTGGGACGCCGGGGCGACGATCGCGCCGCTGTCGACCCGGTTCAAGGGCCTGGAGGCGGCGGAGCTGCTGGCCAAGGTCGGCGCCAAGGTGCTCCTGGTCGCCGAAGGCTTCATGGACACCTCCTACCTCGCGATGCTCGCGGACACCGCCGGGGACCCCGCCGGCGGGCGCCCCTACGCCGGGCTTCCCGACCTGTCCCACGTCGTCGTCCTCGGTGACGCGCCCGTCCCGCCGGGACGGCCGGGCGTGCTGTCCTGGGCGGACTTCGTCGCGGGAGGCGCGGCGGTCACGGCCGAGGCCGCGGAGGAACGGGCCGCGTCCGTCGGCCCCGACGACATCGCCTCGATCATGGCGACGTCCGGCACCACCGGCGCGCCCAAGGGCGTGATGCTGCACCACTCGCAGCTCCTGCGCGGGTACTGGGACTGGGCCGAGCTCGTCACGCTGCGGGAGGGCGACCGCTACCCGATCATCGCCCCGTTCTCGCACGGGTTCGGGATCAACGCGGGCCTGCTGGCCTGCGTGCTGCGCCGCGCCACGATGATGCCGGTGGCGGTGTTCAGGCCGGACGAGCTGATGGACCTCATCGAGCGCAACCGGGTCAGCGTCCTCGCGGGCGCGCCGCCGATGTTCTTCAAGATCCTGGACGAGCTGGACGGCCGGGACGTGTCGTCCCTGCGGGTCGCGATCTGCGGCGCCGCCGCCGTGCCGCCCGAGCTGATCCGCCGCCTGGTCGACCGCGTCGGCCTGGAGCGGATGATCAACGCGTACGGCCTGATGGAGGGCACGGTCGTGTCGATGACGCGGCCCGAGGACCCGGTCGAGGTGATCGCCGCGACGACCGGCCGCGCCGTCCCCGGGGTGTCGGTGCGGGTCGTGGACGACGGCGGACGGGACGTGCCGCCCGGCGAGCCGGGCGAGATCCTCGTCGGCGGCTACGGCGTCATGCGCGGCTACTGGCGCGACCCGGAGCGGACGGCCGAGGCCGTCGACCGCGAGGGCTGGCTGCACACCGGCGACATCGGCACGCTGGACGACGCGGGCAACCTCGCGATCGTGGACCGCAAGAAGGAGATGTTCATCGTCTCCGGCTTCAACGCCTACCCGGCCGAGATCGAGGGCCTCCTGCTGCGCTGCCCCGGCGTCGCGCAGGTCGCCGTGATCGGCATGCCGGACGACCGCCAGGGCGAGGCGGGCTGGGCCTACGTCGTCGGCTCCGCGTCCCCCGACGAGGTCATCGCGTGGGCCAGGGCCAACATGTCCAACTACAAGGTGCCGCGCCGCGTCGTCAAGGTCGACTCGCTTCCCCTCAACGTCAACGGGAAGCTCGACAAGCCCACGCTCCGCACATGGGCCGCCGAGTCCCTCACCGCCTGATCCGCCAGGCCCGCCCGCGGCCTGATCCGCCCAGACCGACCGCGGCCTGATCCGCCCAGACCGACCGCGCGCCCGTACGCCGATGGCCGTACGGGCGCGTGGGCGGTCCGCGGTCAGGCTCCGGCGGGACGCCACTGGACGAGGGTCATCGCCCCGCCCGCGCCGTCCGCCTCCTCCACGTCCGTGAAGACGGCCTCGACGGGGAGTCCGGGGCGCAGGACGGAGGGGTCGGCGCCGACGAGGCCGCCGTACATCATCAGGTCGTCCGGCTGGCCGTCGTTCCCCCGCCGCCCAGCCCGTCGTCGAGGCGGACGAGCAGCACCGGGAACGGCACCTCGTCCGCCATCGAGCGCATGAAGACCTGGTGGTTGACGATCCAGGAGTAGACGCGGGCCGTCCCGAGGGCGGGCACCCACGCGGACGCGCGGGAGCGGCAGCGGTTGCAGACGGCGCGGGCCGGGAAGCGCAGCGTGCCGCAGCCCTCGCAGCGCTGCACGGTCAGCTCGTGCCGCCGCACCGCCTCCCACCAGGGCGCGGAGTCGCGGTCGGGCTCCGGCCTCGGGCGTTGCCGCAGGCTCACGTGTCACTCCTGAGGATCAGCGCCGAGGTTCCGGCGAGGACGTAGCCCGGCTGGGCGGTCGACAGGGCGACCTCCGCGCCGGGCACCTGGCGGTCGCCGGCGGTGCCGCGCAGCTGCGCGACGGCCTCGGCGATGTGGTTGACGCCGTGCACGTACCCCTCGGACAGGAAGCCGCCGTGGGTGTTGACGGGCAGGTCGCCGTCCATGAGGGTCGCGCCGGACTCGACGTACGGGCCGCCCTCCCCCTTGGCGCAGAAGCCGTAGTCCTCAAGCTGGACGAGGACGGAGTAGGTGAAGCAGTCGTAGATCTCGGCGACGTCGATGTCGGACGGGCCGACGCCCGCCATCGCGTAGAGGCGGGGCGCGATGCGGGCGGCCTCGGTGACGGTGAAGTCGGTCCCGGACGGGCCGTTGCCCGCGCCGGAGAAGAAGCTGTCGCCGCCGCCCCACGCCGCGCCGGACACCAGGACGGGGGTGTGCCGCAGGTCGCGGGCGCGCTCGCGCGAGGTGACGACGACCGCGCAGGCGCCGTCGGTCTCCAGGCAGCAGTCGAGCAGGCGGAGCGGCTCGGCGATCCAGCGGGAGGCGAGGTAGTCGTCCAGCGTGATCGGGTCGCGCTTGAGGGCCCGCGGGTTCTTGACGGCGTTGGCGCGCTGCCCGACGGCGACGGCGCCGAGCTGCTCGTGGGTCGTGCCGTACGCGTTCATGTGCGCGCGGGCGTACATCGCGAACTGCTGCGGGGGCGCGAAGTAGCCGTACGGCGCCTGGTACTGCACGTCGAAGACCGGCGCCGGGGCGCGGCCGGTGCCGCCCATCCGGAACTCCGACCGCGCGTTGATCGCCCGGTAGCACACGACCGTCTCGGCGACGCCGGACGCGACCGCCATCGCGGCCTGCGCCACCACCGAGTGCGAGACGCTGCCGCCGCCGAACTGGTCGAGGTACCACGACACCTCGGGCACGCCGAGCGCGGGCGCGACCACCCAGGGCGGCGTCGAGTCGCCGACCCGGTGCGTGGCGAGCGCGTCCACGTCGTCCACGCCGAGCCCGGCGTCGTCCAGCGCGGCGAGGATCGCGTCCACCGCGAGGGTCAGCGTCGAGACCCCGGAGTCCTTGCTGAACGGGGTGTAGCCGACGCCGGCGACCGCCGCGCGGTCCCGGAAGCTGCCCACACGTCCTCCTTGTCCTGCACGCGTCCTGCTCCTGCCCGCGTCCGCGCCGGGCGCCCGCCCAACGAAACCGAGCAAGCGCTTGGCCGTTTCCAGGGTAGTCGGCGGGCCCGCGTCCGGTCAACGCGCCTCGGTCCGCGGACCGAGGGACGACCGGGACCTTCGGCCGAGATGGCGCCGAATCGGCCGATACGGGAATGACCATGCCCGACCAGGGGCTTCACTGGTCATGCGGGGCCGTACGGCGCACCGCCCGCTTGACACCTCGATTCGACCCGCCCTATCGTCCAAGCAAGCGCTTGGCTAAGAGAAGGGACGGGTCAGATGGCCGACGGTGCCACCGCAGCGGCCGCCGCGTACGTGAGCGACTCGGCCGAACGACCCCCCGGCCAGGGAATGGAACGCCGCATGCACGGATCGCCGAACGGCTCCCCAGCAACACCGGTCACCGACATCGACGGCGCCCGGTTCCGCTCGGTCCTCGGCAGGTTCGCCACCGGAGTGGTCGCGATCACCGCCATCGAGCCGGAGACCGGGCGCCCGACGGGCCTGGCCGCCAACTCGTTCACCTCCGTGTCGCTCGAACCGCCGCTCGTGGCGTTCTGCGTCGCCCACACCAGCACCTCGTGGCCCCGGCTGCGCCCGGCCGAGCGGCTGTGCATCAACATCCTGAGCGAGCCCCAGCTGGAGGTCTGCAAGCGGCTGGCCATCAAGGGCGGCGACAAGTTCGCCGACATCGAGTGGTCCGGCTCGCCGAACGGCAGCCCCGTCATCGAGGGCGCCCTCGCCTGGATCGAGTGCACGGTCGAGCAGGAGCACGTCGCCGGCGACCACGTCATCGTCGTCGCCCGCGTGCACGCCCTCGACAAGCACCACGAGGGCGACCCGCTGCTGTTCTACAAGGGCGGCTACGGCCGCTTCGACGGCTGACCGGCCCGGACGGCGGCCGTACCCCGCCGTCCCCACGACTTGCGGCGTGCCGCCGTTTCCTGGCGCCCACGACGACGGCACGCCGCAAACGAACGCCCCCGCGCTGCCCGCGCCGCCCGGCCCCGTTCACCGGCGCCCGGCGGCGGCTCACAGGACCGGAGTGTCCTCGGGGGCCTTCAACCGGGCGAGCACCTGCACCGGGTCGGCCAGGACCTCGGTGAAGGCGAACTCGGCCGCGCCGACGAGCGTGGTGTCGTCGCCCAGCGCCGCCGTCCGGAGCCGGACCTTCTCGCGGGACGCGGCCAGCGCGTTCGTCGCGAGGACGCTGCGGACCTGCGCGGCGGAGCCCAGGTAGACGTCGCGGAGCGTGCCGCCGAAGACGACCAGGCCGGGGTTGAAGACGTTGACGAGGTTGGCCACGCCGATGCCGAGCCACGTCCCGACGCGGTGCAGGGCCTCGCGGGCGACGATGTCGCCCCAGTCGGCCGCCTCGACGACGGCGCGGACGGCCTCGCGCCCGTCCGGGCCCTCCTCGCGCTCGGCGTGCGCGAGCAGGGTGCGCTCGCCGACCTCGGCCTCCAGGCAGCCCTGCGCCCCGCACGCGCACGGACGGCCGCCGGGGTTGACGACCATGTGGCCGATCTCGCCGCCGAAGCCCTGGTCGCCGCCCAGCAGCCGGCCGCCGACGATGATGCCGCCGCCGACGCCGACGTCGCCGTGCAGGTAGATGAGGTTGTCGCAGCCGACGCCCGCGCCGCGCTCGTGCTCGGCGAGCGCGCCGAGGTCGGCGTCGTTGCAGACCGCGACGGGGATGCCGAGGCCGAGGCGGCGCGACAGCGCCTCGCCGAGCGACAGGTCGCCGATGTCGAGGTTCGGGCCGAACATGATCGCGTCGTCCGCGCGCCGGACGATGCCGGGGAACGCCACGGCCGCCCCGACGCAGACCGCGTCCCGGCCCGCCTTGCGGACGAGGGAGCGGGCCGCGGAGACCAGGGCGGTCACCAGGTCGGACGCGTCCGCGCCGCGGTCGCGGGCGCCCTCGCGGCGGTCCAGGACCTCGCCGCCGAGGCCGACGCGGGCGACGACGAGGCGGTCCACGCCGACGTCGAACGCGAGCACGTACACCCGGGTGGACTCCGGCCGCACGACCAGGGACGGACGGCCCGCGCGGCGGCCCGGCTTGCGCGGCAGCTCCTCGCGGACGAGCCCGGCGGCGGTGAGGTCGGCGGTCAGCGCCATGATCGTGCTGCGGTTCAGGCCGAGGGACTCGGCGAGCGTCGCGCGCGACGCCGGGCCGCGCAGGTGCACGAAGCGCAGCAGCGCGCCGAGGTTGTGCCGCCGGATGTCCTCCTGTGACGGGCCCCCCTTCATCATCGGGGCAGCCCCAGGTCCCCGCTGCGGCCCGAGGTGATCAGCTCGACGACGTTGGTGTGCGTGACGTCGGCGGTGCGCACCTGCGCGACCATGCGGCCGAGGTACAGCGCGGCGATCCGGTCGGAGACGGCGAACACGTCGTTCATGTTGTGCGAGATCAGCACGACCGCCAGGCCCTGGTCGGCGAGCCGCCGCACGAGCTCCAGGACCTGCTGGGTCTGCGCGACGCCGAGCGCCGCGGCGGGCTCGTCCAGCACGACGAGGCGGCTGTCCCACAGGACGGCGCGGGCGATCGCGACGGTCTGCCGCTGCCCTCCCGACAGGGTCGAGATCCGCTGCCGCACCGAGCCCATCGTGCGGATCGACAGGCCCGACAGCGTCTTGGCGGCCAGCTCCTCCATCGTCGCCTCGTCCAGGACCAGGCCGCGCCGCCGCTCGCGGCCGAGGAAGAGGTTCTGGACGATGTCGAGGTTCTCGCAGAGGGCGAGGTCCTGGTGGACGACCTCGATGCCGAGCGCGGCCGCGTCGCGGGGGCTGCCGAGCCGTACCGGGCGGCCCTCGAACAGGTACTCGCCCGAGTCGTACGGGTGGATGCCGCCGATGCACTTGACCAGCGTGGTCTTGCCGGCCCCGTTGTCGCCGACGAGCGCCGTCACCTCGCCCGGGTAGGCCGAGAACGCGACATCGCGCAGGACCTTCATCGAGCCGAAGCTCTTGTCGACGCCTCGCAGCTCGAGCAGGGGTGTCGTCACAGACATGCCGAGGGCTCCCACCGTGCCACACCGCCGCCGCCCGCCAGGCGGTCGTGGCTGGTGAGCGTACCAGCCGCCGGGCCGCCGCCGCGCCCCGCGCCGCCGTCCCCGCCGGGCCGCGCGCCGCCTCCGCCGCCCCCGCCGCGCCGGGCCGGGCGGGACGGGCGGCGGGGTCGTGCGGCGGCACGGTCACCGCCCGGTGGCGGCGCGGCGGCGTCGGGCCAGGGCGTCGATGCTCGCGGCGAACAGCAGCACTCCCCCGGTGATGAGGAAGTTGGCGTACGCCTTGGCGCCGAGCAGGCCGAGCCCGTTGTCGATGGTGGCGATGACCAGCCCGCCGAGCACGGCGTCGCGGGCCTTGCCCTTGCCGCCGAACAGGCTCGTCCCGCCGATCACGGCCGCGCCGACGCCGAGCAGCAGCGTGGTGCCGCCGCCCGCGTCGGGCGTGATCGAGTTCAGCCGGGACGCGGCGGCGATCCCGCTGAGCGCGGCGAACGTGGAGGCGATCATGAACACCGACATCCGGATCCGGGTCACGTTGATCCCGGCGCGGCGCGCGGCCTCGGCGTTGCCGCCGACCGCGTACACGTGCCGCCCGTACGGGGTGCGGCCGAGCACGAACGTGCAGATGATGAGCAGCACGCCGACCAGCGGGACGCCCCACGGGATGCCGCTGATCACGATGAGCGGGCTCGGCGCGCGGTCCAGGCTGAGCACGTACGTGGCGACCAGCAGCGCCGCGGCGATCACGGCGACCTGGCCCGCCACGAGGACGAGGGGCCGGCCGACCAGGCCGCGCTCGCGCTGCCGCCGCCACCGCCAGAGCTGCGTCGCGGCGTACCCGGCGGCGCAGAGGACGGCGAGGGTCCAGCCGAGCCAGACCGGCATGTTCTTGTTGGCGAGCGCCACGATCACGTCGTCGCGCACGGGCACCGTGCCGCCGTCGCCGATCAGCCGCAGCGTGATGCCCTGGAGGCCGAGGAACAGCGCGAGCGTCACGACGAACGACGGGATCCGCACGACCGACACGAGCCAGCCGATCGCGGTGCCGATGACGATCCCGACGCCGATCGCGGTGATGACCGCGACGTACCAGGGCTGGCCGGCGTCCACCATCAGCTTGGCCATCACGGCGGCGCACACGCCGCTCGCCACGCCCGCCGACAGGTCGATCTCGCCCAGCAGCAGGACGAACACCAGGCCCATCGCGAGGATCGTGACCGGCAGCGCCTGCGTGGACAGGTTGGCGATGTTGCCCGTGCTGAGGAACGTCTCGGGCCTCAGCGCGGTGAACAGCACGACGAGCCCGGCGAGGCCGAGGATCGCCGGGACCGCGCCCAGGTCCCCGGACCGCACCCGGCTCCAGTAGTCGCCGACCGCCGCGCGCACGTCGTGCTCGCGCCGGTCGGCGGCGAAGTCCGAGTCCGCCAGCTTCACGGCGGCCTCCTTGCCCTCGGGGATGTTCGTGGACATCGAAGCCCCCATCAGATGTTCTCAGCGGCGGTGTGCGGCGCGAGCCCGAGGTCCCCGGACCGGCCCGCGGTGATCAGCTCCACGACCTGGCTCGTGGTGACGTCGGCCGTCCGCACCTCGGCGGCGACCCGGCCGAGGTACAGCGCGGTGACCCGGTCGGCGACCTCGAACACGTCGTTCAGATTGTGCGAGATCAGGCCCACGGCGTGCCCGGTGTCGGCGAGCCGCCGCACCAGGTCCAGGACCTGCCGGGTCTGCTGCACGCCGAGCGCAGCGGTCGGCTCGTCCAGGATGACGACCTTCGACTCCCACAGCGCGGCCTTGGCGATGGCGACGGTCTGCCGCTGCCCGCCGGACAGGCTCGCGACCTGCTGCCGGACGGACTTGACGGTGCGGACCGACAGGCGCGCGAGGGTCTCGCGGGCCGCCTCCTCCATCGAGTGCTCGTCCAGCACGATGCCCCGGCGCCGTTCGCGGCCGAGGAACATGTTCTGCACGATGTCGAGGTTGTCGGCGAGCGCGAGGTCCTGGTAGACGACCTCGATGCCGAGCGCCGCCGCGTCCCGCGGGCCGGTGACGCGCACCTCGCGGCCCTCGAACTCGATCCGGCCGGTGTCGACCGGGTGGATGCCCGCCACGCACTTGATCAGGGTGGACTTGCCCGCGCCGTTGTCGCCGACGAGGGCCATCACCTCGCCCCGGCGCAGCGCGAAGTCCACGTCGTGCAGGACGTGGACGGGCCCGAAGCTCTTGTTGAGCCCGGTGATGCGGAGGACGGGGTGGCCGTCGTCCGCCGGGGGCGTGTCTTCCACGTTCGTGTCTGCCACGTTCGTGCCTTTCGATGACGGCCCGCGGCGGGCCCCGGGCGCCCGCCCGGCCGGGCCCGGAGGCCGGCCGGGCGGGACGGGCGCCCCAGCGGCGCGGGGGCCGCCGCGGGGGTCGGTCACTGGATGCCGGCGGACTTGCACTTGGCCGCGTAGGCGCCCTTGCACAGGTCGGCCTGCTTGACGAACCCGTCGTCGACGACCTGCTTCACGCCGTCCTTGAAGACGCCGATCGGGTCGAGCAGCACCGACGGGACGTCCCGCTTGCCCTGCGGGTCGTTGACCTTCCCGGTGGCCTCGCCCTTCTCGCCCTTCAGCAGCGAGACCGCGAGCTTGGCGACCGCGTCGGTCTCCTGCTTGACCGGCTTGTAGACGGTCATGCACTGCGAGCCGTCCAGCACGTTCTGGAGGCCCTGGAGGCTCGCGTCCTGGCCGGTGACGGGCACCTTCCCGGCCTCGCCGTTCTTCTTCAGGATCGACACCGCCGCGTTGCCGACGCCGTCGTTGGCGGCGAGCACGCCGTCGATCTTGCCGCGCTGCTGCGTCCACATCTGCTCGAAGATCGTGGCGGCCTTCTGGTTGTCCCACTCGGGGACGGCCTGCTCGGCGACCTTCTTGTAGTTGGCGACCTTGTCCAGCACGCTGTGCGCGCCCTGCGCGAACAGCGTCGCGTTGTTGTCGGTCGGCGCGCCGTTCAGGTAGGCGATGTTGGCCGCCTTGTCGCCGAGGCACTTCTGGAGGCCCTTGCCGAGCTCCTCGCCGACCTTCACGTTGTCGAACGACACGTAGTAGTCGGAGACGCCGCCGAGCGTGAGCCGGTCGTAGTCGATCGTCTTGACGCCCTGCGACTTCGCCTTGCGCTGCACGGCGGCGGCGGAGTTGGAGTCCAGCCCGTCCACGATCAGGACGGTCACGCCGCCGGTGATCATCTGGTCGGCGATGGTCTGGAACCGCTGGGTGGAGCCCTCGGCGTTCTGGATGTCGTACTGGACGCCCGCCGCCTTGAACGACTGCTCCAGGAACGGCCGGTCGAAGCTCTCGTACCGGACCGAGGACTTGGTGTCGGGCAGGATCACGCCGATCTTGCCCTTGACCGAGCCGGAGCCGGTCTTCGCCTCGCCGGAGTCGTCGTCCCCGCAGGCGGCGGAGAGGGTGAGCACGGCCGCCGAGGCGACCGCGAGGCTGAGGATCCCCTTGCGCATGGCCCGGGTCCTTTCTGGGGGGTGATACGCCGCCGGTGACCGCGTTCGGGAACCATCCGGCGTGAATGTTGTGCCCCGCAACTTATGTCGCGCTTCGCGGCCGCGCCAGACCTGCGACCCGCCGGATTTGTTGTTGGCGGTAACAATCCCGTAACGCGTGATCAACCCGGACGCGACCTGGAGGCGGGGCCGTTCACCCACGCGGCGCCGCGTCCGGGCGGCGCGAGGGCCGCCGCGTCCATATGTTCGCCGCCTCAACATTCGCCGGTGGGGGCGGGCTCTCGAAGCCGCAGGCGCGGGAGCGGGCGCGGGCTGGAGCGAGCGCGAGCGCGCGGGGCGGGGGCTGCGGGCGCGGGGTCAGAAGGCGGGGACGTGATCATGCAGACGCCGGCCGGAGTGCGCCGGCGGCGTGCCGCATGACCACGGCCGCTCAGTGGACGGCGAGGACCAGCGCGACCCGGTCGGCCGCGGCGGCGGCGTCGCCCGTGGGCGCGATGCGCTCCGCCCACGACCACCAGTACCACCAGCCGTCCGCGCCCTGCTCCGCGAGGATGTTCTCCGTGAGGGCGGACGCGTCCGGGTTCATCACGTGCAGGCTGGGCGCCTGGCCGCGGGGCAGGGTGAGGCGCACCCGGAGACCCCGCTCGACCAGCTCGTCGCCGAGCTCTTCCAGATATTCGATCCCCGTCTTCACGGACGCGGCCGTTCCCGTATCGTCAGGCGTCATCCCCGATCCCTTGGACTTCGCGTGGCCCGACGACGGTCAGCCTTGCGCGCCGCCGGGGCTTGCGCAAGCACTTCGGGCAGGTCAGCGGCCCGTACGCCGCGCGCGGCCGGCCGGCTCGCGCGGCGGTCCGCCGACACGCGGTGCGAAGGCGTGATCACGGGTACCCCATCCGGGATATCTTGCGCATAGTCGGCACATGGGAACGATGGGGGAGCGATGATGGCGAGTGCTGGAGCCGGCCGGAACCGGGCCGCCGAGCGGACCCGGCCTGACCAGCCCCTCCCCCGCCGGCCTGCCGAGGCTCCGCCGGAGCCCTCGCCCCCGCGGGACGACACGCCGGTCGCGGGCGCGTCCAGCGGCCCCGAGAGCGCCGGCGCCGAGGACGGCGCTCAGGACGGCGGTCCGGCGAACGACGCGGCGAGCGCTTCAGCAGGCGAGCCGCCGGAGGAGGCCGCGCCGCCCGCTGACACCGACAGCGAGCCGACGCGCGCCGAAGGGCTTCCGCTCCCGAGGCCCGTCGACCCGTCCGAGAGCACCGCCCCCGTACCCGCGCCGTCCCCCGCGCCGTCTCCTCCTCCGCCGCCGCCCGCTCAGGTCCCGCCTGCGCAGGCACCCGCGGCCCCGCCCACACCCACACCCGCGCCCCCGGCCGCGTCCGCGCCCGCTTCCGCGAGCCGGACGAACGGTTCGACGTGGCATCGGCTGCACTATCCCGTCGGCGCGTTCCTCATCGCGTACGGCATCACCGTGCTGGTCGCCGCGGCGCTCGACTGGGGCGCGAGGCGGCACGAGCTCGAAGGCTATTTCGGGTCGGGCTCCGCCGGTGCCGCGCTCGTCGTGGTGAAGGCGTTCGAGCTGGTGCTCGCGCTGACGGCGGCGGCGGCCGTGGCGCGCCGACGCGACATGTGGCTGGTGGCCCCGCTCGCGGGCTGGATGGCGGGCTTCGCGATGTTCGCTGTGCTGGACGTGCTCAAGGGCAGGTGGGGCGGGCTGGTCGAGCATCTGCTCTACCTGGCCGCGTTCATCGTCCTGCTCTTCCTGTCGTACGGGCTGAGCGCGCGCGTCCAGGTCGTCGAAGCCGCGGCGGCCCGACGCGCCGGAACGGACCCGGCGCCCGGGACGGACCAGGGCGGACGGCCCGGCGGCGGGCTCACGCGCACGCAGGAGTTCGCCCTGTCCGCGATCGACCGCGTGAACCGCGCCCGCCGCAACCCGCAGCAGCCGCCGCCTTCCTGACCTCGGCGCGGACCGCGGGCCCGGCGCGAACCGCGGACCGCGGGGCCCCGGCGCGGACCGCTACGGCACCACGACGATCTTGGCGTGGGCGTCCGGGCGGGCGAGACCGGTGAACGCGTCCGCGACGTCGTCCAGCCCGACCGTGCCGGTGATGATGGAGCCCGCGTCGACGCGGCCCTCGGCGATGTCGTGCAGCGTCGCGCCGTACTCGGCCGGGTAGGCGCCGAACGTGCCGCGCAGGGTCAGCTCCTTGGTGGCGGCGACGCCGGGCTCGACCGTGTCGTGCTGCATGCACACGCCGACCAGCATGATCGTCGAACCGGCGGGGGCGCCGTCGATGACCTGGTTGAGGACGCCGGGCACGCCGACGCACTCGAAGATGACGGCCTCGCGCGCGGGCGTGCCGAGCAGTTCGGCGGCGATGCGGTCGACGGTGCCGGTCGGGACGCCGAGGTCGGCCCACCGGCCGTACGGGGAGACGGCCGCCGGGTCGATCAGCTCGTCCGCGCCGAGGCCCTCGGCGAGCGCGCGGCGGCGCGGCGAGAAGTCGGCGGCGAGCACCGGGCCGTGGCCGCGGGCCTTCAGCGCGGCGACGACGCCGAGGCCGATCGGCCCGAGGCCGAGGACGACCGCGACGGAGTCCTCGGCGATGCCGCTGCGGCTCACCGCGCGGGTCGCGACGGAGAACGGCTCGGTGATCGCGGCGACCTTGGGGTCCAGCCCGTCCGGGACCGCCATCGTCAGGCCCTCGTTGAGGATCATGTACTCGCCGTAGCCGCCGGGGAACATCGGCGCGTACCCGATGATGCCCGCGCCCTGCGGCCCGATCCCGATCGGCGGCCCGCACACCGCGGCGCCGATCGGCAGCGCGCGCTGCGTCCCGGGCCCGTACTCGACGATCTCGCCGGCGAACTCGTGCCCGAAGACCAGGCCGTCGCGCGGGTCGTACGGCGTGCCGCCGGAGCGCCGCGTGGTCTCCATGAACGCGTCCGGGTCGGCGAGGGCGTGCAGGTCCGAACCGCAGATGCCGCAGGCCAGCGTGCGGACCAGGAGCTGGCCCTCCAGGGGCACCGGGTCCGGGACCTCGGTCACGATCATCGTCTTGCCGTGGGTCAACGCTGCGCGCACGCTCGGCCTCCCAGCCTCCGCGGTCCCGGCCGCTCGCCCGGCCCGGAACCGCCCGTCACCCGGACCGGACGGTCCGCCACCTCGCACCGAACCATGTCCGCCGCCCCGGCGGTAGTCCCGCGCGCCAGTATCCGCTGGCGCAATTGCTGGACGGGGTGACAGCCGCCGCGCCCGCCCGCCGGATCGCGGACGGCGCGGCGGGCGGCCCGTAAACCGGTGAAGGCCATCAAGCAAGCGCTCGATCTTGGCAAGGGTTGCCATTGGTGAAGGGTTTGACCGATGTCAGTTTTGGGGCTCATGAGAGCCCGAAACCTGGCGTGGTCGGCGCTGCTGGCCACGTCCCTGGCGGTGCCGACGTCGCTCGTGGCGTCCGCGTCCGCGCAGACCCCCCTCGCCGCGCCGGGCGCGGCCGCCGGCTGCGATCCCACGCAGACCTCCCCCGTGTACCGCGGCAAGGTCCCCTCGCCGAAGCAGGTGCTCGGCTTCGACCTCGGCGAGCGCCAGGCGAGCGCCGCGGAGTCCGACCGCTACCTGGAGGCCGTCGCGGGCCGGAGCGAGCGCGTCGTCTCCGGAACGCTCGCGAAGACCGCGCAGGGCCGTCCGCTCAAGTACGCGATCGTCGGCCGCCCCGAGCTGCTCACCAGGGCCGGGCTCGCCAAGGTACGGCTCGACGCGGGCCTGCTGCGCGACCCGCGCACGCCCGCGAAGCTCGCCGAGCGGATCGCGGCGCGCGGCGTGCCGATCCTGTGGGTCAGCGGCAACGTGCACGGCAACGAGCCGAGCGGCACGGACGCGGCGCTCAGGGTGCTGCGCGACCTCGGCGACCGCTCCGACTGCGCGGCGGCGAACGTCCTCGCCAACGCGCTGGTCGTCGTGCTGCCGACGCAGAACCCCGACGGCCGCACCGCCGACACCCGCCAGAACGCCTACGGCTTCGACATGAACCGCGACTGGTTCGCGCGGACGCAGCCGGAGACCGACGGCAAGCTCGCGATGCTCAACCAGTACCCGCCGGCGCTCTACATCGACGCGCACGAGATGGGCGGGACATCGTTCTTCTTCCCGCCGAACGCCGACCCGATCTACCACGAGACGCCCGAGCAGGCGATCGGCTGGATCAACGACGTCTACGGCGCGCCGATGGCGGCCGAGTTCAGGCGGCAGGGCATCGACTTCTTCAACCGCGCCACCTACGACCTGTTCTACCAGGGGTACGGCGACACGGTCCCGACGAGCGCGTTCCACGCGGCCGGGATGACGTACGAGAAGGGCGGCGACAGCCCGTACCCCGAGCGGGTGAAGGAGCAGTACCTCACCCAGTGGGTGTCGCTGTCGGCCGCCGCGCGGAACCGGCAGAAGATCCTCACCGAGTGGCACCGGATGTCGGTGGACGCCTACGAGCAGGGCAAGGCCGGACGGCTCGAACCGAACCGGATCTACAACCCGCCGAACCAGATCGACCGCCCCGTCCCCGACCGCAGGATCCGCCAGTACTTCCTGCGCGACGACGACCGCGCCAAGCGCGCCGAGGTCCGCACGATCGTGCGGCGGCTCCAGCGCATGGGCGTCAAGGTCGAACGGCTCGCCCGCCCGCTGGCGGTGCCCGACTACAAGGCGTACGGGCGGCCGGAGGGCCGGACGACGCTGCCCGCCGGGACGTACTACATCTCCATGGCGCAGGCCCAGAAGCACTGGATCCAGGCCATGCTGAACGAGGACTCCTACACGCCGTTCCCGTACTTCTACGACGTGACGGCGTGGAGCATGCCGCTGTTGCAGAACGTGTCGGGCGGCTCGTCCGGCGCGGAGCTCCGTCCCCGCGCCGTCCGCGTGCCGCCGGTGCCCGCGCCGCGTCCCGGCCACAGCGGCCGGACGCCGAAGATCGGAATCCTCCAGCTCTCGACCACCTCGTCCAGTGCTCGCCAGTCGGCCGGCTGGCTCCGGCACCGGCTCGACCGCGACTGGAAGATGCCGTTCACGCTGCTCACCCCGGCCGACGTCGCGGCGGGCAAGCTGAAGGGCGTCCAGGTCCTGCTGACGCCGAACGGCCCGGCGGCGTCCGCGTACACCGCGCTCGGCGACGCGGGCCGTACCGCGCTCCAGGCGTGGGCCAAGGGCGGCGGGCGCTACGTGGGCTGGCAGGGCGGTGCGGAGCTGGCCGCGCGGCTCGGCCTGACCACCGCGACGCTGAGCGCGCCGACCTCCGACATCCCGGGCACGATGTTCCGGATGGAGGTGGACGGCCGCAGCCCGCTCGCGAAGGGCGTCGGCGCGACGGCCTGGAACTTCACCTCGTACGACCCGGTCATGAAGGCCGACAGCGGCGTGGTCGCCTCCTACCCGCGGGCGGACTCGCCGGGCTGGTTCGTGTCCGGTTTCGAGAAGGGCGGGTCGGAGCTGGGCGGGACGGCGGCCGTCGTGGACCAGCCCGTCGGCGAGGGACGTTCGGTGCTCTTCGCGGCCGAGCCGAACTTCCGGGCGTTCAGCGACGGGACGGCCAAGCTGCTCCGCAACGCGATCCTCGGGCCCGACCCGCGGAACGCGCCGGCCCTCTCCGCGCGGTCCCTGGCGGACGCGGCGAAGCGGGCGGCGGCGCTGCCGTCGTACGAGTCGCCGATCCGGGTGTCGGTCAAGGCGGCGGACGCCGGGAAGGCCGCGTCCGTGCTGCGCTCGGTCGGCGCGAAGTGGACCGAGAGCCGCTCCGGCGACGTCGTCCACTACGTGGTTGACAACCCGAGCGGACTGCCGACCGACCACCACCCGTGGGCGGCGTCCCTGCCCGGCCGGATCAAGGCGGCGGACATCACGCCGGTCGCCGTCACCCTCCCCTGACCGGGGCCTGACCCGGGAACGCCGCCGGCCGTCCTCCCGCCGCGAAACAGCGAGCGGGAGAACGGTCGGCGGCGCACGGTCGGCCGCCCGGTCAGCGGTGGACGGTCAGCGGACGATCCAGGCGATCGCGGTCATGGTGCCCGGCGGGACCTCGGTGAAGCCGCCGTCCCGCACGGCGATCGCGGCGCGCTCGACGCAGCGGTCCCACGGCGCGTCGCGGGTCAGGTGGACGCGCAGCCCGCCTTCGGTCCAGGCGCGCACGTCGCGCCGCCCGCCCTCGCGCAGGAGGAGCTGGGCGGCGTGGCCGCACTGCGCGGCGGCCTTCCCCGTCGTCATCGTCACGCGGGGGTTGAGCGCGATCGCGGCGTACGGCGCGTCCGGCGGCGGCTTCGGGTCCTCGGCGTCGGCGAGGTCGAGGCCCGCCACCTGGAGCTTCGCCAGCTCCGGCGGGACGTCCGACACCGGCCCCGGCGGGAACGCCCGCACCTGCGCGCCGTCCCGCTCGACGGTGACGCCCGGGAGCGCCAGCGCCTCGGGCCAGCGGACCCCGCGCGCCCGCCGCGTCACCTTGCGGATGCGCCGCGACTCCCACGCGCGGACGGCCTCGCGCCACTCGCCCTCGGGCTCGGTCGCGTGGGGATCGGTGAGCAGTCTCACGACGGCCGTCGCGGCGGCCTCGCACACCGCGCCGTGGTCCGGCGGATCGGCCTTCTCCGCGCGCACCACCAGCTGCATCGCCCAGGGCGGATCGTCGAGCGGGTCGTAGTCAGGTCGCACGCCTGGAGTATTCCACCCGGAATACAGGGCCCCGCGCGCGGCTTCCCGTCGCGGGAACCGGGTATTGCAACTCTTATCGTTCTTCGGACGTCTTTCCTGGTGCGGTTGGGCGGCCGCGGGACGTCCTCGCCGGAGGGGGCGAGGGACTACGGCGGGTGAGTTCGGGTCGGAGGTCGCCGGTGACCAGTGGTGCCTGGAGCAACTCCATCCCAGGAATCGGAACGTTCTTCGTCGGCATCGACGTCGCCCCCGGCCGGTACCGGTGCGACGACGGCAAGGGCGGCTGGTGGGTCCGCTTCACCGGGCCGGGCGGCGGCGACCCCGTCGGGTCGTGGCCGCTGCCCGCGGGCCCCACCGAGATCGAGATCGCGCCGACCGACTTCGCGTTCGAGACGCACGTCGGGACGTACTGGCGGCGGATCGCCCCGGCCCGTTCGCGGGAGGACGGCGGGGGCGCGGAGCCGAGGCCGGTCGCCGATCCGGCGCTGCGCGCCGAGCTCGACACGATCGTGGCGCGGCGCAGGCCGCTGGTGTGGCTGGCGCCGCTGACCGTCCTCGGCGTCGGGCTGGCCGGGTCGCCGCTGCTCGGGTCGCTGTGGCTGCTCGGCCTCGCGATGCTGGCCGTGCTCGTCGCGCTCGGCACCCCGTCGGTCTCGCTCGACCTGCGGCGCGCCCGCGAGCTCCAGCGCCGCCGCGACCGCTACCTCACGCCGGACGACCTCGACGGCGACGCGAAGGCGCTGCTGGTGCGGGTCCAGACCGCGGTCGACGCCGTACGCGACTCGGAGGTCAACCGGGAGGGGCTGCTCGACGCGGTCGACAACGCGGTCACGCTGCCGCGCCAGGAGTGGGAGATCGCGCAGGTGCTGGCGCGGCAGTCGAGGCTGCGCGCCGAGCAGGAGGAGTTCGCCGAGCCGGCGGCGCTGCCGGAGGTCGAGGCGGCGCTGAGGCCGCTGCGCGCGAAGCTCGACGCGTCCGTGGAGGCGGTCACGCGCCGCGTCGCCGCCCTCGAACGCTACGCCGACCGCACGCGCGCCGCCGACGAGGCGCTGCGCGCGCAGCGCTACCTGGAGACGCTCGCCGAACGGGCGCACGAGTACGACGAGCTGCTGGCCGACACCGTCCGCGACGACCTGGCCCTGCCCGCGATCGAACGGCTCACGGGGCAGAGCGACGAGCTCGTCCGGACGCTGCGGGCGCGCCTCGCGGAGGCCGCCGAGGCGGGCGGCGAGGCCGGGGCCCCGCTCCCGCCGCCGCGGCCCGAGCCCACGCCCACGACCACGGCCGCGCCGGACGTCCTAGACGGTGCCGGTGTACATCAGGGCGAACACGAGGTACGGGACGAGGAACGCCCAGCTCACCACGATGATCCCGTGGAGGACCTCGCCCGGCTCGCGGGCCCGGCCGAGGAGGCGGTGGTAGACGCCGACGAGGACGGGCGCGGCGGCGGCCTGGACCCACAGGGACCGCTCGGGGAAGACGTGGCCGGTCGCGGCCAGGACCACCGCGACCGCGCATGACGCCGTCCACGCGGCGAGGCCGACGCGGTACGCGCCGCGCGGGCCGAGCCGTACCGCGATGGTGGTGTAGCCGCTCGCCAGGTCGGCCCGGTAGTCGGTGACGGTCGTCGGCACGTAGAGCGCGGTCGCGACGAGCACGCCCTCCACCGCCATGATCCAGGGGAACCCGCCGATCGGGCGGACGACCGTCCAGCCGGCGAGCACGGCGAGGCCGCCGACCGCGACCGCGTTGGCCGCCACGTCGAACCCGGGCCGGTCCTTCAGCCGGACCGGCGGCACGCTGTAGAGCCAGCCGAGCACGAGGAACGCGAGCGTCACCGCGGCGAACGCGGGCCGCACCGACAGCGCGACGGCGAGCGCGGCGGCGGCGGTGGCGTGCGCGGCGACGAGCGCGGCCCGCACCGTGATCCGGCCGTCCACGAGCGGCGCGTCGTCCTTACGCGGGTTGCGCAGGTCGCCGGGCAGGTCGAACGCGTCGTTGATGGCGAGGACCGCGAGCCAGACCAGCGGCCCCCAGACGACGAGGCCGGTGAGGACGGGCGCGGCGGCGGCCGGGCACGCGCCGGACGGCGG
Source organism: Actinomadura sp. J1-007 (assembly GCF_009793335.1). Lineage (GTDB taxonomy): Bacteria > Actinomycetota > Actinomycetes > Streptosporangiales > Streptosporangiaceae > Spirillospora > Spirillospora yumaensis. The sequence continues at coordinate 816,357 of NZ_WING01000001.1, forward strand.
GACGCAGGCGTCCTGCCCGGCGACCAGCCACCGGGTGGCCAGCAGGTGGCCGACGTAGAACGGGACGAGCGAGACCAGCCAGAGCGCGGGCCTCGCGATGAGCCAGAGGTCGAGCAGGATCCGGCAGCGGCGCGGCGCGCGGGCCGGGGCGGTCTCGGTACGAACGCGCGGCATCCGTCACCCCCGGGCGATCGGCGATCGGTGTACGGGGCGCCCGGCTCTATTAGACACCCTGTTCAGTTCCGGGCTCCAGGGCGGGCCCCGTACGGACGCGCGGACGCGGGGTCCGTCCGGCCCGCCCGGATAGGGAGAAACCTCCCGTACCACCGGCCCGCACGCTGTCACCTTTCGCCCATGCTTGGACGATCTTCGTGAAGAAGTATGAACCGCCGGTCCTCCGACCCGAGGAGCATCATGCGGTCCCTCTCCGGTTCCCGCGCGTGGCCGACGGCCGCCGGCGCCGCCGTCCTGGCCCTCGCCGCCGTCGCCCAGCCCGCCGCCGCCGACGCCGCCCCGTCCCCCACTCCTCCCTCCGCGTCCGGCGGCATCGTGCGGGTGAGCGTCCCGGACGCGGCCGCCGCCGCGAGGCTCGCCGGGCTCGCCCTCGACCGCACCGAGGCGAGCGGCCCCGGCTGGACCGACGTCCTCCTGCACGGCCCCGCCGACGCGGCGCGCCTGCGCGGAGCCGGCCTCTCCTGGACGGCCCGCACGCCCGGCGCCGCGCCCAAGGCCGCCGGGACGCTGCCGTCCGGCCGGACGTCGTACCGCACGCTCGCCGACTACGAGTCCGAGATGTCCGCGCTGGCCCGCCGGCACCCCGACCGCGTCCGCCGCCTGACGCTCCCCCACCGCACGGTCGAGGGCCGCCGCGTGCACGGCATGGAGATCGGCCACCGGGTCGGCGCCCGCGACGGGCGCCCGGTGTTCCTCATGGTCGGGCTGCACCACGCGCGCGAGTGGCCGTCCGGCGAGATGACGATGGAGTTCGGGTACGACCTGCTGCGCGGCGACGGCCGCGACCGGGAGATCACCCGGCTGCTCGACCGCGCCCGGGTGGTGATCGTCCCGGTGGTCAACCCGGACGGGTTCGACGCCTCACGCAGCCGCGCCAACGAGGACAAGCGCAAGAACTGCCGCGTCGTGGACGGCGAGCCCGCGCCGCCGCCGCTGTGCACGAGGCCGGGCAGCGCCGAGCTCGGCGTGGACGTCAACCGCAACTACGGGTTCGGGTGGGGCGGCACCGGCTCCGGCGACGACCGGACCGCGGGCGACTACCGCGGGGCCGGGCCGTTCTCCGAGCCCGAGTCCCGCAACGTCCGCGACCTGGTCGCGTCCCGCCAGGTGACCACGCTGATCACCAACCACACCTACGGCGGGACGATCCTGCGCCCCTACTTCAGCAAGGCCGAGGGGACGACGCCCGACGAGGCCGCCTACAAGGCCCTCAGCGACGCGATGTCGGCGCAGAACGGCTACAAGGGCATGAGGTCGGGCGACGACTACGAGACGACCGGCGAGACGAACGACTGGTCGTACTACGCGACGCGGGGCCTCGGCTACACCTTCGAGTTCGGCCGCGAGACGTTCCACCCGGACTTCGCGTCGCTGCCCGGCGAGTACAACGGCGCCGGGCCGTACGCCGGGAAGGGGGCGCGCGGCGCGTTCCTGCTGGCGCTGCGCAACGCCGCGTCCCGCGACGCGCACTCGGTGATCCGGGGCCGCGCGCCGTCCGGCGCCACGCTGAAGATCACCAAGAGCTTCACCCTGTGGACGTCCCCGGTCGGCGGCAGGGCCCGGCCCGTCCCGACGCGCCTGTCGTCCACGATGGTCGTGCCGCGCGGCGGGCGCTTCGCGTGGGACGTCAACCCGTCCGTACGGCCGAAGTCGCCGTTCACCGCGGACGGCGTCCGCCCCGTCACCGGGCTCGTCCGCGAGCGCTGGACGCTCACCTGCACGCCGCGGCACGGCCGCGGCGGCACGACCGTCCGGGTGCTCGTCGACCGCGGCCGGGAGGCGGCGGTGGACCTGCGCCGCTGCCGCTGATCCCGCACTGCGGGACCAAGCGCTTGGTGTACGCGTAACCTGGGGGGCGACGTGCCAGGTTGAACAAGCGGTTGGGCGCGCACGGCATAATGAGAGGGTGACGACCACGAGCGCGAACTCAGGACGACCCAGGACCCGCGCCGCGGGCGAGGGCGGGGCCCGCCGCCGCGGCAAGGGCTCGCCGGCCCTGGCCTCGGAGCGGCGCGAGCACCTGGTCAGGCTCGCGGCCGAACTCTTCGCCGAGAAGGGCTTCCAGGCCACGACGGTGCGCAACATCGCCGACCAGGCGGGCATCCTCTCCGGCAGCCTCTACCACCACTTCGACTCCAAGGAGTCGATCGTGGACGAGATCCTGGCGGGCTTCTTCCGGGAGATCATGTCGGCCTACCGGGGCGTCCTCGACGAGGGCAAGGACCCGCGCGAGACGATCGCGGGGCTCGTCCGCATCGCGTTCGGCACGCTGGAGCCGCACCGCGCCGCGATCACGGTGATGCAGAACGACTGGAACTACCTCAAGGGGATGGACCGGTTCGCCTACCTCACCAAGTCCGAGGACGAGGTCGAGAAGATGTGGGTCGACACGATCAAAGCGGGCCAGGCCGACGGCCTGTTCCGCGCCGACATCGACCCGAAGCTCACCTACCGGATGATCCGCGACACGGTGTGGGTGGCGGTCCGCTGGTTCAAGCCGGGCGGGCGGCTCAACGCGCAGGGCCTCGCCGAGCACTACCTCAAGGTCATGTTCGACGGCATCAACACGCACTGACCCGGCCGTGCGGGTCACGCGCCTCGGCCGCCCCGACGCCGAGGTCGCCTTCGAGCGGGCGCGGGACGGCCTCGCGATCGGCCTCTAGTCGCCCTTCGCGCGCGCCGGGCGGGCGGCGGCCCGCCGGGACCCGCGGGCCCGCAGCGAGCGGGGCAGGGGCAGCCACCAGTTCGCGTCGCCGAACAGCTCCATCAGCGCGGGGACGAGCACCAGCCGCACCACGGTCGCGTCGATGAGGATGGCGACGCCGAGGCCGAGGCCGATCTGCTTGACCTGGACGTCCGCGCCGAGCAGCACCGACAGGAACACCATGACCATGATCGCGGCGGCGGCCGTGATCACCCGGGCGGTGCGGGTCAGGCCCCGCGCGACGGCCTCGCGGGTCGCGACGCCGTCCTCGTAGAACTCGCGGATGCGGGAGACGAGGAACACCTCGTAGTCCATCGACAGCCCGAACAGGATCGGGAACATCATCAGCGGCACCCACGTGGTCACCGGCATCTCGACGGGGAAGCCGAGCACCCGGCCCGCCCAGCCCCACTGCACGACGGCGGTCAGCACCCCGTACGCGGCGGCGATGGACAGCAGGTTCATGACGGCGGCCTGGAGCGCGACCGTCAGCGAGCGGACGAGCGCCACGAGCAGCAGCAGCGACAGGCCGACGACGACCGCGATGAGCCACGGCAGCCGCTCGGCGACGTCGTCGGCGAAGTCGATGGACCCGGCGTTGGGCCCGCCGACGTGCACCCGCAGGCCCGTCCCGGCGGTCGCGCGAGGCACCACCTCGTCGCGGATCTCGTGCACGAGCCGGGGCGTCGCCTCGTCCTGCGCGCCGCTCTTCGGGTACGCGATGAACAGCGCGGCCCTGCCGTCCCGGCTCGTCATCGGCGGCTGGACGCCCGCCACGCCCGGCGTCCCGCGGACGGCCCGCTCCAGCGGCCCGAGCGGGCTCGGCGCGCCCGGCCCGGCGGCGCGCGGCGGCCCGCCGCCCGGCAGCTCGGCGACGAGGACCAGCGGCGCCGCGGTGCCCGGACCGAAGCCGTCGGCCAGGATGCGGCTCGCCGCGTACCCGGTGGTGTCGTGGGGCTGGGTGCTGGAGTCGGGCAGGCTGAGCCGCATCGACAGGGCGGGCACGGCGAGCACGAGCAGCAGCGCGGCGGCGGCGAGCCCGGCGGCGACCGGGTGCCGCTGGACGCCGCGCGCCCACCGTTCGGCCATCGGACGGCCCGTGCGGCCGAGGCCCGGCACCTTGAACCGGTCGATCGCCCGCCCCGTGAACCCGAGCAGCGCGGGCAGCAGCGTCACGGCGGCGAGCATGGTCATCAGGACGGTCGCCCCGGCCGCGACGGCGACGCCGTTCAGCAGCCTCTGCTGCATGACGAACAGGCCCATCAGCGCGATGACCACGGTCGTCCCGGCGAACAGCACGGCCCGGCCCGCGGTGGCCGCCGCGGTCACGGTGGCGTCCTCGGGGTCCTCGCCGGACGCGAGCGCCTCGCGGTAGCGGGTCACGATGAACAGCGCGTAGTCGATGCCGACGCCGAGCCCGATGAGCGCCGCGACGATCGGGCTGAACGACGGGGCGGGCAGCAGGTGGCCGAGCAGGGAGATCAGCGCGAGCCCCGTCCCGATCCCGAACAGCGCGGTCACGATCGGCAGCCCCATCGCCAGCACCGACCCGAACGCGACGAGCAGGATCACGATGGCCGCGAGCAGCCCGACGCCCTCCGAGCCGCCGCCGCCCGGCGTCTCGGCGGTGTCCACGACCGCGCCGCCTAGCTCCAGCCGGACCGGCCCCGACGCGGTCCGCACGTCGTCGATGAGCTTGGTGACCTCGCCCTTCGGCATGTCGCCGGACGCGACGTCGAGGTTGGCGGTGGCGAACGCGACGCGGCCGTCCGCGGAGATCTGGCCGGGCGTCGTGTACGGGAGGTCACCGACGTCACGTGCGGCGTCCGGCGCATCCGCTCGGTCGCCTCGCGCACGCGGGCCTGCGCCTGCGGCGCGCGGACGCCGCCGTCCGCGCGGATCGCGAGGGTGATGCTGTCGCCGCTGGCCTCGGGGAAGTGGTCGTCCAGGAGCTCCTGGGCCTTGGCCGACTCGGAGTCGCCGCCGGCGAAGTCGTTCAGCGGGTCGGCGGCGAAGCCGAACCCGACCACGAGGGCGGCGGCCGTCCCGGCGATCCAGGCGGCCACGGTGAGCCATCGCCTCCGATGGCAGAAGCGGGCGAGCCTGGCCAGCGTCATGGGACGTCACCTCCGGGTCGGGCCCCTCCGCACGGGCGGGAGGGGGCTTCCCACGAGGCTTCCGGGCCCGCGCCGCCGCCGCGACCGGCCGCCGGGGGCACTTGCCCGGCCGCCTACTCCCTCCGGAGTACGTCCAGCGCGGTAACGCCGGGCCCACTGAACGCTCATGTGCCGACAAAGCACTACAGACGTCCCCAATCGTTCATAGTGTCGTTAGTCACAAATTGACGGACTGGGGTGACGCTTTGGGTGGTGGGGACGCTGTTACCGAAGAGAACTACGGGGGAGGGCGCCATGACGGCTCACGGGGGCGCCGAGCATGACGAGCCCACGCCCGCGGCCATCCGCGCGGCGACGGCCAGAGGGCTCCAGGAGCAGTTCCCCGGCGTCCGGGCCTGGTACGGCGAATCCACGAAGTCCTGGTGGGCGCTCGTCCCCGGGAGGGACGGCCCGCGCCTGCTGGAGGCCCCGACACCGCAGGGCCTCCGCGACGCGATCATGGCCGAGCGGTCCCGGGGTGACCAGGCCGGACTCGTAGGCGACCACGACGAGCTGGGCGCGGTCGCGCGCCCCGAGCTTGCCCATGGCGTGGCTGACGTGCGTCTTGGCCGTCAGCGGGCTGACCGCCAGCTCGGCGGCGATCTCCTCGTTCGACAGGCCCCGCCCGACCAGGCCGACCACCTCGCGCTCGCGCACGGTCAGCGCGGCCAGCTCCGGGATGGCGGGCGCCGGGCCGGCGCGGCGCGCCACGTACCCCTCGATCACGGCGCGGGTCACCGCCGGGGAGAGCAGCGACTCGCCGCCCGAGACGACCCGGACGGCCCGCAGCAGCTCGGCGGGGTCGATGTCCTTCACCAGGAACCCCGCCGCGCCCGCGCGCAGCGCCCGGAACACGTTCTCGTCCTCGGCGTAGGTGGTCAGCACGACGACCCGGACCGCGCCGAGCGCGGGGTCGGCGGCGATCAGGCGGGTGGCGGTGAGCCCGTCCACGTCGGGCATCCGCAGGTCCATCAGGACGACGTCGGGCCGCAGCTCCCTGGCAATCGCGACGGCCGTGCCGCCGTTGCTCGCCTCGCCCACGACCTCGATGCCGTCCGCCGAGTCCAGCAGCAGCGCGAACCCCGCCCGCACCAGGGACTGGTCGTCGGCCAGCACCACGCGGATCACGGCCCGGCCCCCTCGGCGCCCGCGGCCCCGGTGGCTCCGGCACCGGCGGTCCGGGCCGGAGCGGGGTCGCCGCAGGGGAGGCGGGCCTCGACGACGAAGCCGCCGTTCCCGGGGCCCGCGGTGAACGAGCCGCCCACCGCCCTGGCGCGCTCCCGCATCCCGTTCAGGCCGTGTCCGCCGCCCGGCCGCGCCGCGCCGTTCCAGGAGGCGGCGGTGCCCGCGTCCCCGGAGCGCCGCCCGTCGTCGGTGATCTTCAGCTCGACCGCGCCGTCGCCGTAGGCCAGGCTGACCCGCGCGCTGACGCCGGAGCCCGCGTGGCGCAGCACGTTCGTCAGCGACTCCTGGACGATCCGGTACGCGGCGTGGTCGACCGGCGGGGCGAGCGGCGCGGCCTCCCCGGCCACGTCCAGCTCGACCGGGACGCCCGCCGCCCGGACGGCGTCCAGCAGCGCCGGGAGCCGGCCCAGCCCGAGCCGGTCTCCGCCGAGGCCGTCCGGTCCGTCGGGCCCGTCCGGGCCGTGCGGGCCGCCGGGGCCGTCCTCGGCGGACGAGCGCAGCACGCCGAGCGTCGAGCGCATCTGCCGCAGCGCCTCCTTACTCGTCGTCCGGATCGCGGCGAGCGCGGGCCGCACCTCGTCCTCGCGGTCGCCGAGCCGGTGCAGCGCGCTGCCCGCCTGGACGGTGATCGTCGCCATGCTGTGCGCGACGGTGTCGTGCAGCTCCCGCGCGATGCGGACCCGGTCCTCGGCGACCCGCCGGGCGGCCTCGCGCTCGTGCTCGTCCTCGGCGAGCCTGAGCCGCTCGCGGGTCTCGGCCGCGAGCGCGCGGCGGCTGCGCACGACCTCGGCGAGCAGGACCACGGCGACGGCGAGGGACAGGTGCGTCAGGAACTCCGCGAGCGCCATCAGCGCCGGGGTCTGCTCGGTGGCCACCACGATCGCGTAGCCGAGCGTGAAGAACATCGTGTAGATCCCCGTCGCCCAGCGCAGGTGCCCGGCGACGACCGCGGTGTAGGACGGCACGGCGAGCACGGTCGTCGGCGAGATCCCCGGGTAGCCCGCGGTGTAGTAGACGAACAGGCCGAGGCTCGCGAGCAGCATCGCCGCGACCGGCCGGCGCCGCTGGACCAGCAGCGGCAGCGCCATCAGGACGGCGAGGGCGTACGCCTGCGCGTCGGGCGGCCGGGAGTGCGGCTCGGTCGCCTCGTGGATCATGATGGCCAGCACGACCGCGACCACGGCGGCGATCGCGGCGTCCGCGAGCCACACCGGCGTCCGCCGGGCCCGTCGGGCGACGCCGCTGATGGGGAACGGCACGTCGCAACCGTACGACGCCCGCCCTCCCCAGCGGAACGCGTCGAACGGTCCCCTGGCGCGCGAGCACCCGGGACGGACGGCGGCGGTGACGCCGGGGGCTCAGGGGGCGGTGAGGATCGCGGCGCTCCCGTAGCTGCCGCCGAAGCCCGTGCAGAGGGCGACGCCCGCGCCGCGCACCTGGTTGGTCCCGGTGCCGCGGAGCTGCCGTACGGCCTCGGCGACGTTGTTGAGCCCGTGCACGTAGCCCTCGGACAGCAGCCCGCCGTGCGGGTTGACGGGGAACCGCCCGTTCCACGCGATGTCCTGCGCGTGCAGGACGACGCCGAGGTCCGCCCTCGGCACGAGCCCGAAGTCTTCGAGCTGCCGGGGGACGAGCCAGGAGTACGCGTCGTACAGCAGCGAGACGTCGATGTCGGCGGGCTTCATCCCGGCCGCCTCGAACAGGGGCCCGGCGACGTACGACGAGAAGATCCGCGTGATGTCCGGGGCCTTGTCCATGGTGGACGCGCCGGGGCCGCCGCCGCGGACGACCGCGTGGACGCGCGGCGCGCTCGGGGCCCGGTCGGCGCGCGTGACGACGAGGGCGCAGGCGCCGTCGGTCTCCTGGCAGCAGTCCAGGCGGCGGAGCGGCGAGGCCACCATGGGGCTGTCGCGGTAGGTGGGCAGGTCGAGGCGCTCGCGGCGGAGCGCGCGCGGGTTGCGGGTCGCGTGCGCCCTGGACTGCGCGACGACCGCGTGGGTGTGCACCTCGCCGAGCCCGGCCTCGTGCAGGTAGCGCTGCCCGGCGAGCGCGAACTGGTGGACCGGCCCCGCCATCCCGTACGGGTGGGTGAACTGCTCCTCGGTGCCCTCCCCCAGCTTGAGGCCGAGCGCGTTCATCCGCTTGCCGGACCGGCCGTTGAGGGCCCGGTAGACGAGCACGTTCTCGGCGAGGCCGGCGTCCACGAGCATCGCCGCGTCGGCGAGGATCGAGGCGCTCTGCGTGCCGCCGCCGTAGATCTCGTTGTGCCAGCCGACCTCGGGCAGCCGCAGCTCGCGCGCGAGGTAGAGGACGGGCGCCGAGTCGTTGAGGTGGTAGCTGAGGACGGCGTCGGGCCGTTCGATCCCGGCGTCGGCGAGGGCCGCGCGCGACGCCTCGGCGGCCAGCTCCAGCTCCGTCCGGCCGGACTCGCGCGACAGCGCGGTCATCCCGACCCCGGCGATCGCGGCCCTGCCCGAGAACCCCTGCCTGCCGCTCACGTGCCGCCCTCCGCGTGTCCCGCCGTCCGCCGGCCGGCACGGGGGTGCCTGCCGCCGGGGATGGGGCGCGATCCATCCCCGGCGGCCGGCGTCCCTGGGCGGGCCGGGCCCGCGGTGACGGCGTTCCGGCCGCGCCGCCGTCGCAGCCGAAACTAACGCCTGACACCCTCTTGACACAAGCGCTTGCTCGGTTCATTCGCGAACGGGGCGCCGGGTCTGCCGCTGGGTGGTCCCGGCGCTACAGCTCGTACTGGACGGCGGCGCGCCCCGCGAGGATCGGGGTGATGTACTCGTCGATCACGGCGCGGTGGGCGGGATGGTCCCGGTAGACGAGGAAGTCCTCCTCGGACGCGAAGTCGCCCACCACCACGAAGTCGTGGTTGTCCGCGCCGATGCCCGCGTCGGCCCCGAGGCTGTACGACCGGATCTGCGGGATCACGCCGGGCAGCTCGCCCAGCCGGGCCGCGACCTCCTCCTGCTGGCCGGTCGTCGTCCCCTCGGCCCACACGAACATCACCACATGACGGAAACCGCTCATGAGATCACCGTAGCGTCCGCCCCGCCCGCCGCACCCCCGCCCGCAACGGCGCGCCGAAGGGCGGGTGCTGAGGCGTGCGTCAGAGCGGGGCGCTTCAGCCCGGCGCGCCGGAGAGGCACGGGAGCGCCGGAGCACGGGAGCGCCGGAGCGCCGAAGGGCGCGGGAGGGCGGGAGGGTGCGGGTCGGGGTGGGTCAGAGGGGGCTAGTTCGGCGGCGACCGTGGCGCCGAGTTCCCAGCACGCCTCCAGGTCGGCCTTGGCCGGGTCGCCGTTGACGACCAGCGGCGGGCGCACCGCGCGCCACCGCAGGCCGGTGGTGATCGAGTCGAGGGCGCGCAGGGCGCCGGCGGCGTCGCTGTTGCCGTGGAGGTACGCGCCGTACGGCCGCCGGGATGTCTCGTCCAGGGACGGGTAGTAGATCTGGTCGAAGAAGTGCTTGAGGGCGCCGGACAGGTAGCCGAGGTTGACGGGCGTGCCGAGCAGGTAGCCGTCGGCCTCCAGGACGTCCGGGGCCGACGCGGTGAGGGCGGGGCGGGAGACGACCTCCACCCCCTCGATCTCGTCGGTCGCGGCTCCCGCCCGTACGGCCTCGTACATGGCGCGCAGCGACGGGGAGGGCGTGTGGTGGACGATCAGCAGCGTCTTCATCGGCTCCGAGCGTAGTCAAGGGGGCCGCGGGGATGGCCGCGTCCGGCCATCGCGATCGACCGTTGGCGTACCGACGATCTGCGTCGTACTTACCGTGCGCCCCTAATCTGAAGGGGCTATGACCTCAAAAGGCCACAAATAACGTTCGATCCCGGGAATGAGTTCCAAAGGATCATGGTTGTGGTCTTGGCGGAGGTGAACACGTGCTTGCAGCGAAACCGGCCGGGATGAGGGCGTTGCCGCCGGTGTGGCCACTGGCGCTCGTCACGGCGGCCGTCGCGGCGCTCCTCGCCGTTCCGGCGGTGACCACGCCCGACTGGCTGGACCGGCTGTCCCTGCTCGTCACCGGGCGCCCGCTGGCCCCGGCCCACGCGGTGGTGCTGGCGCTGGCGCTCGGCCTGGTCGCGCGCGGCGTGCTGCTGCGCCGCCGGGCCGCCTGGTACGGGCTGCTCGTCCTGATCGTGATGGGCCTGGCCGCCGTGCTGACCGGCGACGACGCGCTGTGGCGGCTGCCGCTGCTGGTCGTCGCCCTCGCGGCGGTGTGGCTGAGCCGCGACGCGTTCACGGTCCGGCCGCACCACGAGCGGATCCGCACGGCCGTGCGGACCGGCGCGGGCCTGGTCGTCGCGGCCGTCGTCGGCTCGGTGCTGGTCGGCGGCGTCTCGATCCGCTCGGTCGGCCCGGCCGTCGCGGGCGGCCTCGGCGCGACCGGCGCGCCGACCGACGGAGCGTCCTGGCTTCCGGGCGTGCTCGGCCTGGTCGGCGGGGTCGGGCTGCTGGTGCTGGTGGTCACCCTGCTGGCCCCCGACCCGGCGCCGCCGCCCGGCGACGAGATCGACCGGCGCCGCGTCGCCGGGCTCGTCCGGCACCCGGGCTCCGACACCCTCGCGCCGTTCGCGCTGCGCCGCGACAAGAGCTACGTGTTCAGCCCGGACGGGGCCGCCGCGATCGGCTACCGCGTGCTGTTCGGCGTCGCGGTCGCGGGCGGCGACCCGGTCGGCGACCCGCGCTCGTACGGCCGGGCGGTCGACGCGTTCATCGAGATGTGCCACCGGACGGGCTGGCGGCCCGCCGTGCTCGGCGCGAGCGCCGACGTGCTGCCCGCGTGGGGCCGGCTGCGGTCGTTCGGCTTCGGCGACGAGGTGTACGTGCGGCCCGAGGAGTTCAGCCTCTCCGGCCGGCAGATGCGCAACGTCCGGCAGGCGGTCAAGCGGACCCGCAACGCGGGCGTCACGAGCGAGATCGTCGCCGAGCGGGACCTGCCGCCCGAGCTGCGCAAACGGCTGCTGGACGTGGCGTCCCGCTCGCTCGGGGCGCCGCCGAGCGTGGCTTCTCCATGAACCTCGACGAGCTGCTCACCGGCTACCACGACGGCGCGCTCGTCGCGATCGCCTACGGCGAGAACGACGAGCCGATCGCGTTCCAGCGGTACGCGACGGCCGGCGAGGGGATCAGCCTGGACGCGATGCGCCGGGCGCCCGGCGGCCCGAACGGCGTGAACGAGCGGCTGATCGTCGAGATGATCGAGTACGCGGCGAAGCAGGGCGCGGGGGTCGTCTCGCTCAACTTCGCGGCGTTCCGCGAGCTGCTCGACTCCGAGGACCGCAAGGCCGTGGAGAAGGTGGGCTACAAGGCGCTGCACCTGCTCGACCCGCTGATCGCGGTGGAGTCGCTGTACCTGTTCGACAAGAAGTTCCGGCCCGCCTACCGGCCGCGCAGCGTGGTGTTCCGCTCGTGGTTCGACATCGCGTGGCTGGCGGCGGCGCTGCTCACGCTGGAGTTCGGGCGGACCCGCCCGGCCGCGCGCGCCGAGGACGCCATCGCGCACCCGGCGGGCCAGTTCGAGCACCACTGACGCCCTTTCCCCCTGAACGCCCCGGACCAGGCGGTCCGGGGCGTTCAGCGTGGAATACGGCTTTTCGCGCCGTCCATGTGACCGCGCGGCGGCGACCTGTTAGGCTTCCCAAGCGAGCGCTTGGTACGTAATGATGGGTAGGCGTTATGACACGGCGAGGGCACGGCGTGCGCCCGCCGGGCCCGGTGAAGAAGGAGCCGTACACGTGGCTGACCGCCCGATGAAGTTCTCGACCTTCCACCTCTTCCACCAGTTCGCGGGGCAGACCGCGCGGGAGGTGTACGACTACCAGATCGAGATCGTCGAGCTCCTGGAGGAGCTCGGCTTCGATGGGGTGTGGGTCGCCGAGCACCATTTCCGGGACTACGGGGTCGTCCCCAACATCTTCAACCTGCTGTCGAACCTCGCCGCCCGCACCGAGCGGCTGCGCCTCGGCACCGGCATCGTCGTCCTCCCGCTGCACAACCCCGTCCACGTGGCCGAGGAGGCCGCGATGGTCGACCTGCTGTCGGGCGGCCGGCTGGAGGTCGGGATCGGCCGCGGCTACCAGAGCGTCGAGTTCGAGAACTTCGGCCTCGACCTGTCCGAGGCGCGGGACCGGTTCAACGAGTGCCTCGACATGCTGATCGGCCTGTGGACGCAGGACGGCTTCGAGTACAAGGGCCGGTTCTACGAGACCAACCACCCGCTGACGCTGATGCCGAAGCCGGTCCAGCGCCCGCACCCGCCGCTGCACGTCGCCGCCGTCAGCCCCGAGACCGTCGAGCTGTACGCCGCGCGCGGGCTGCCGATCCTCGCCGACCCCGCCGCCCCGTTCAAGAAGATCGCCAAGGCGGCCGAGACGTGGCACGCGACCGCCGCCGCGAACGGCGTCGACACCTCCGGCGCGGAGCTGGTCGCGAGCCGTTCGGTGTACGTCGCGCCGACCGTCGAGCAGGCCCGCGCGGACCAGGCGCGGTTCGAGGAGGGCTTCGACCGCTCGCGCATCTTCAACGTGCAGAGCGCGCCGATCGACCCGAGCACCGGCCAGGCCGCCAAGGGCTTCGAGTTCTACCAGGACCGCTACCTCAAGGGCGGCTCGGTCGACAACGAGTTCCGCTGGAACCAGCTCGAGGTGATCGGCGACCCCGAGCGCGTCATCGGGCAGATCAAGTCGATCCAGGAGATGGGCTACTCCAACCTGATGTGCGACTTCGGCTCGACGCGCCCGCTCCCGCTGGAGGAGATGCGCAAGGTCCTGAAGTTCTTCGCGGCCGAGGTCATGCCCGCGTTCCGTTAAGCGAGACCCCACCCCCCCCGCAGGCGCATGGAGGCGCGATGTCCGTACACCGGCTCACTCTCGGGGACGTCCTCAGCGAGCACCGGCGCGGCCGGCCGCTCGGCACCGCCGTCGTGGACGGCGACGTACGGCTGAGCTATCCCGAGCTCGGCGACCGCGTGGACCGCCTGGCCGGGGCCCTCGCGGCGGACGGCGTCGGAGCCGGCGACCGCGTGCTGTGGCTCGGCCAGAACTCGTTCCGCGTGCTGGAGCTGCTGCTCGCCTGCGGCTCGCTCGGCGCGGTGCTGTGCCCGGCGAACTGGCGGCAGAGCGCCGACGAGCTGGCCCACGTCCTGGACGACCTGACGCCCCGGCTCGTGGTGTGGGAGGAATCCGAGGCGGTCGAGAAGGCGCGGAGCCAGGTGTCGCTGGACGCGCGCTGGGTCCGCTCCGGCGAGGAGTACGAGGCGTACGCCGCGGCGGGCGTCCCGCTCGCGGCCGAGCCGGACGTGCCGGACGACGCGCCGGTCCTCGCCCTCTACACCGCGGCGTTCGACGGGCGGCCGAACGCGGCGCTGCTGAGCCACTCCGCGCTGGTCGCGCACAGCATGGCGCTGCTGCACGTCCGGCAGATGGAGGACGGGTTCGCGTTCCTCGCGTGCGGGCCGCTGTTCCACGTCGGGACGATGATGTTCACGCTCGCGACGTTCCAGATCGGCGGCAAGCTGGTCTTCACCCCCGCGTACGAGCCGACCGAGGTGTGCCGCCTGATCGACGCGGAGCGGTGCACGCAGGCGTTCCTGTTCGGCCCGATGATCGACGGCCTGGTGGAGGCCAACAAGGACCGCCGGTACGACCTGTCGTCGCTGCGGTTCGTCTCGCACTCCCCCGAGTGGGACGAGATGATCACGGTGGACTCCAGCCCGTGGTGCGCGTCCGGGATGGGCGGGTACGGCCAGACCGAGGCGGGCGGGATGCTCACCTTCCTCGGCCTCGGGATGGGCGGCGCGGGCCTCGCCGGGCGGCCGTCGCCGCTGGTGCACGTCCGGCTGCTGGACCCGTCCGGCGCGGAGGTCCCGGCGGGCGAGGTCGGCGAGATCTGCGCGCGCGGCCACAGCCTGTTCTCCGGCTACTGGAACCGCCCCGCGCTGAACGCGGCGAAGGCGGCGGGCGGCTGGCACCACACCGGCGACCTCGGCCGCCGCGAGCCGGACGGCACGCTGACGTTCATCGGCCCCAGGCTGCGCATGATCAAGTCGGCGAACGAGAACATCTACCCGGCCGAGGTCGAGCGCGCCCTCAAGGCGCACCCGGCGGTCGCGGACGCGGCGGTGATCGGCGTCCCGGACGAGCGGTTCGGCCAGTCGCCGAAGGCGGTGGTCGTCCTCGCGGACGGCGCCTCGGCCACCGCCGAGGAGATCATCGAGCACGTCCGCGGCGAGATCGCCTCGTACAAGAAGCCGCGCGAGGTCGTGTTCGCCGACGCCATCCCGAAGAAGGGCTACACCCCCGACTACGACGCCCTGGACGCGGCCCACGGCGGCGGCGCCTATCCGGGGGCCTGAGCCCCGCTCGGGCGTGCGGCGGGCCGCGGCCCGCCGCACGCCGGTGCGCGCCGTGCGCGTCATGCGCGCGGTACGCGTCGTACGCGCCGGGCCTGCGTCAGAGGACGGCCAGCGGGTTGATCGGGCTGGCGGTGCCGCCCTCGATCCTGAGCGGGGCGGCCACGAACAGGAAGTCGGTGCGGCCCGTCTCGGACAGCTCCTCCAGCCACAGCATCTCGGCCAGGTGGATCCCGTGCCGCCAGAGGAAGATCATGTGCAGGTCGTCGTCCAGCCCCTCGTCGGCGAGCTGATGCTCGTTCAGCCCGCCGATCGCCGCGTTGTCGCTCGCCACGACCGACACGTCCCGTCCGGCCAGCCACCGGCCCGCGTCCGCCGACAGGCCCGGCTGGCCCGCCCAGTACGCCTCCGGGCCGCCGTCCCGCCAGGCCAGGGGCCAGCCGGTGCGGACCACCGCGACGTCGCCCGGACGGACCTCGACGCCGGCGGCCTCCAGGTCGTCCACGCCGACCCGGTCCGCCGCGTCCAGCCGCTCGACGCCGCGCAGCCTCGGCACGTCGAACAGGACGCCGCGCGCCACGACCGGGCCCGCCTTGTCGATCCCGCAGCGCCCCGCCCCGTACGAGCGGACGCGCCCGGCCGGGTGCCCGTTGTAGAGCTCGTCGCCCGACCACATGTGGCAGAGCGCGTCCATGTGCGTCGTCGTCCCGTGCGGCGTGACGACGAGGGCGTCGTCGGCCATCTTCAGGCCCGCGCCGATGGGGCGCGTCCCGGCCGCGTAGTCCCCGCCGTCCACCGACATGAAGTGCTGCGGCAGCGGCCGGCCCCGCAGGTGCGGGACGGTCGTCGGCGCGGGCGAGGACGTGGCGCCCCTGATCGGCAGCGACAGGCTGAGGGCCCGCCCCTCGCGCACGCACCCGGCCGCCGCGACGACGGTCTCCGGTGTGAGCAGGTTGAGGGCCCCGCGCTCGTCGCCGGCCCCCCACCGTCCCCAGTTGTTCGGCTCTTCGAGCATGATTCGGTTCAGACCTTCCAGTGAGAGGACCGCGCATGAGTGCATCCGCGCAGGGCGTGCAGGGCCACTGCGATCCGGCGTTCGGCGCCGTACGCGAGGCGTTCGAGGCCGGCTTCGCCGAGGGCCGCGAGCTGGGCGCCGCGGTCGCCGTGTACGCCGGCGACCGCAAGGTGGTCGATCTGTGGGGCGGCGTCGCCGACCGCAGGACGGGGCGCGCGTGGGAGGCGGACACCCCGGCGTTCGGGTTCTCGTGCACCAAGGCGGTGACCGCGGCGGCGGCGCTGCTGCTCGCCGAGCGCGGCGCGTACGAGGTGGACGGCCCGGTGACGGACTGGTGGCCCGAGTTCGGCGCCGAGGGCAAGGAGGGGACGACCGCCGCGCACCTGCTGTCGCACCAGGCGGGGCTGCCCGCGTTCGCCCGCCCGGTGTCGGCGGAGGAGGCGGCCGACGCCCCCGCCCGCGCCGCCGAGCTGGCCGCGCAGGCCCCCGAGTGGACGCCCGGGACGGCGCACGGCTACCACGCCCTGACGTACGGGTGGCTCGCCGGGGAGATCGTCCGGCGGCACGCGGGGCGGCCGGTCGGCACGTTCGTCCGCGACGAGTTCGCCGGCGACCTCGACCTGTGGATCGGCGCCCCGGACGACGTGCTGGAACGGGCCGCCAAGCTCTCCGCGGGACGCCGCCTCAACAGCGGCTCCGGGTCCTCCGGCTCCGGGTCCTCCGGCTCCGGCGGGGAGACGGCCGCGCCGGGCGGGGCGGACGCGCCGAAGGCGGTCGGCGACGGCGACGTCCTCGAACGGCTCGCGGGCGCCTACGTCGACCCCGACAGCCCCCTCAACCGGGCGCTCAACAACCCGCATCCGGGCAAGGGCGGGTTCAACAACCCGGTCGTGCTGCGGGCGGGCTGGCCGTCGGCGGGCATGATGGCGACGGCGCCCTCGTTCGCCGCGTTCTACCGCGACCTGGTCGCGGGCCGGATCCTGCGCCCGGACACGCTCCGCGAGGCGGTCCGCACGCGCGTGCGGGGCACGGACCGCACGATGCTCGTCGAGAGCGCGTTCGGGCTCGGGTTCATGCGCCCCGCGATGACGTTCTTCACGCCCGAGGCCGGACGGGAGAACGCGTTCGGGCACACGGGCGCGGGCGGTTCCATCGGGCTCGGCGACGCGGAGGCGGGGCTGGCCCTCGCGTACCTGCCGAACCTGATGGGCGACCAGCTCTCCGGCGACCTGCGCGCCTACCGGCTGGTCGAGGCCGCCTACGCGTCGCTGGCCTGACGCGCGGTTCCTGTACGGCTCGGCTTCCCTGGGCGGCACGGTCAGGACATGGTGATGCCGCCGCTGACCGAGACCGTCTGGCCGGTGATGTACCCGGCGCGGTCGGTGCAGAGGAAGGCGACGAGGCCCGCGATGTCGTCCGGGCGGCCGATGCGGCGCAGCGGGATCTGCTTGGCGAGCTTGTCGAGCAGGCCCGGGTGCCGGTCGGAGACCGCCCGGACCATCGGGGTGTCGGTCGGGCCGGGGCACACGACGTTGCTGGTCACGCCGCCCCGCGCGGCCTCGCGCGCGAGCGTCTTCGCGAGCCCGAACAGCCCGGCCTTCGTGGCGGCGTAGGCGCCCTCGCCGCCCGAGCCGGCGCGCGCCCCGTCCGACGAGACGAACACCAGCCTCCCCCAGCCCCGTTCGGTCATGCCGGGGAGGAGCGCCTTGGTGAGCAGCATGGGCGCGCGCAGGTTGACGCGCCACATCAGGTCCCACGCGGCCGGGTCGCTGTCGACGAACGGCTCGACGATGCTGACGCCCGCGTTGTGCACGAGGACGTCGGCGGGTCCGGCCTCGGCCGCGAACCGTTCGACGTCGGCGGCGTCCCCGAGGTCCACCCGGCGGGCGGTGCCGCCGTGCTCCTTGGCGACGTCCTCGGCCGCGTCCAGGTCGAGGTCGGCGACGACGACGCGGGCGCCGAGCGAGGCCAGGTCGGCGCAGATCGCCCGTCCGATGCCGCCCGCGCCGCCGGTCACGACGGCGGTGCGGCCGGAGAGGTCCATTCCGTGCATGGCGTCCCTTCGTTCGGGGCGTTGGAGGCGGCCGCCGGGAGGGCGGCCGGGTCAGCAGGCCCAGGCGGCGGCGAGGTCGGCGCTGGTCGCGCGGGCGGCGAGCAGGCTGATGGTGTTGGCCATGACCGCGTCGCCGTACTCGGCGGGCATGCCCGCGACCGCGTCGGTCAGCACCACGACCCGGTACCCGAGGTTGACCGCCTCCAGGCACAGCCCGGGGATGCCGAGGTTCAGCGACAGCCCGGCGGCGACGACCGTGGTCACGCCGAGGGACCTCAGGGTCTGGTCGAGCGCCGTCCCGGTGAACGGCGAGAAGCCGTGGTAGCGCCGCGACTCCAGGTCGCCGGGGCCGCTCAGCTCGGGCAGCACCTCCACCGCGCCCGTGCCCTCCAGCATGTGCGCGGGGTCCTTCAGCAGCCCCTTGATGAACGGGCAGTTGCCGGTATGGCTGCCCGCCCGGTCGGCGCGGAACGCGGCGGTGCACTGCACCACCCGCACCCCGGCGGCGCGGGCCGCGTCCGCCGCGCGGGCGGCGTTCGCCACCACGCCGCGTTCGTCACAGGTCTTCACCAGGTCCGGGAACTTGGCCAGGTCTCCGACCACGCCGCGCTGCATCTCCATCACCAGCAGCGCGGTGTGCCCGGGGGCGGCCAGCCCGGCGAGATCGATCGCCACGTAATCAATCTAGCACTTGCTTGGGAAGCGTTCCGGGGCGGCGGCGGGTAACGTGCCGGTCCTGGAGGTGGGGCGCGTGGAGGTGGCGGACCTGCATCCGTGGCCGGCGACGCCGCGGGAGGCCGAGGAGATCCAGGACCGGCTGCGTCCGATGCTCGACCTGGACGGCCCCGGGCCGCGCGAGCCGCGCACCGTCGCCGGCCTGGACGTGTCGTACGCCGGGGACGGCGGCGGCGCCGGCGTGCGGCTCGCCGCGGCGGCCGTGGTCCTCGACACCGGCTCGCTGGAGGTCGTGGCCGAACGCGTCGTCACGGGCACGGCGGCGTTCCCGTACGTGCCGGGACTGTTCGCGTTCCGGGAGCTGCCCGCGCTGGTCGAGGCGCTGCGCGCGCTGCCCGTCTCGCCCGACCTGCTGGTCTGCGACGGCTACGGCCTCGCGCACCCGCGCCGCTTCGGGCTGGCCTGCCACGTCGGCGTCCTGACCGGCCTGCCGACGATCGGGATCGCCAAGACCGGGTTCATCGGCTCGTACGATCCGCCGGGGCGGCGCCGGGGCGACGGGAGCCCGCTGCGCGACGGCGGCGAGGTCGTCGGCCGGGTGCTGCGCACCCGCGACGGCGTGCGCCCGGTGTTCGTGTCGGTCGGCCACCGGGTGGACCTCGACACCGCCTGCCATCTGGCGCTCGCGCTGACCCCGCGCTACCGGCTGCCCGAGACCACCCGGCGCGCCGACCGCCTCTCCCGGGACGCGCTCGCCGCCCGCTGACCGGCCCTTGTCCGGCAAACCAAGCGTGCGCTAGGTTGGCTCGCGATGGACCGCCCGCGCCCCGTGCCGACGCCGAGCCCGCTGACCGCGCCCTACTGGGACGCCTGCGGGCGCGGCGAGCTGGCGTTGCAGCGCTGCGCGGGATGCGCGCGGTACGTGCACTTCCCCGAGCCGGCCTGCCCCTACTGCGGCGGCGCCGACCTGCCGTACGAGACCGTCGGCGGGCGCGGCGCCGTGCACACCTTCACCGTCGTGCACCGCGCGTTCCTCCCCGGCTTCGCGCCGCCGTACGCCGTCGCGTGGGTGGAGCTGCCCGAGGGCGCGCGGGTCTTCGGCGGCGTGACCGGCTGCCCGCCCGGCGACGTGCGGATCGGCATGCCGGTCGAGGTGTGCTTCGACGACCTGGACGGCTTCGGCCCGATGCCCTACTGGAGGCCCGCACCATGACCCGTATCGGCAACGTCCTCTACAGCGCCGGCGACGTGGGCGAGGCCGTCGCGTTCTACCGGGACGCGCTCGGCCTGCCGCTGAAGTTCCGCGACGGCGACCGGTTCGCGGCGCTGGACGGCGGCGGCACCACGTTCGCGATCGCGGGCGCGGAGGAGGACGTGACCGGGGCGTGCCCGCGATCTCGTTCAAGGTGGACGACGTCGCGGCGATGACCGAGACGCTCACGGCGGCGGGCGCGCGCCTGGTCCGCGGGCCCGAGGAGGGCCCGCACGAGGTCCGCTCGGTGCTCCGCGACCCCGCGGGCAACCCGTTCATCCTCTACGCCGGCCGGAAGTGAGCGGCGCCGCCGTCCCGTGACGCGCCGGGCTCCCGGCCGCGCGGCCCGCACCGTAACCGCGCGGTCCGCCCCGCAGCCCTCGCACAACCGCCCCCCGCCGCACCGTCCCACCCCTGCCGGAGCCGAAGGAGCCGAGCCGTGGCGCGAGAGAACTCCCCGTTCAGCAACTACGCCTACGCGATCCTCACCGCGAACGCGTTGCGCACGCCCGACAAGGTGGCGCTGACCTACTGCGGCGACCAGAGCTTCACCTACGACCAGCTCAACCGGAAGGTCAACCGCGTCGCGCACGCGCTGCTCGCCGCCGGGGTGACGCCGGGCGCGCGCGTCGCGTCCCTGATGAACGAGACGCTGCACGTCGCCGAGGTGTACCTCGCGCAGATGAAGATCGGCTCGACGGTCGCGGCGCTCAACCCGTACTGGCCCGCCGACACGCTGCGGCAGGTCGTCGAGCACTCCGAGTGCACGGTGTTGGTGTACGACGCGACGGTCGAGGAGCTGGTCGGCGCGATCCGTCCCGAGCTGCCGAACGTCAAGCTGTGGCTGCGCGTCGGCGGCGCCGCGCCCGGCACCGTCGACCTCGACGCGCTCGCCGAGGGCGCGAGCGAGGCCGAGCCGCCGCTCGGCGGGTTCGGCAACGACCTGCTCGCGCTGTTCTACACCTCGGGGACGACGGGGCTGCCGAAGGCGGTCATGCACACGCACTTCAGCTCCCTGGCGTCCGCCCAGATCTGGCTGGACGTGGACCGCGACCAGGACTCGGTCATGGGCACGGGCGCGATCATCTGGGGCATCGGGTTCCCGGCGCTGGTCGGCCCGGCGTTCTACGCGGGCATGACGCTGGTCCTCGAACAGGACTGGGGCCCGGCCAACTTCCTCAAGGTCGTTCCGCGCGAGAAGGTCACGCACGTCAGCCTGATCCCGAGCTTCTTCTCCGCGCTGCTCGGCTCGGACGACCACGCGGACGTGGACCTGTCGTCGCTGCGGGCGATCGTCCTCGGCGGCGAGCCGCTGCTGCCCGGCCTGCGAGAGCGCATCATGAAGCGGCTGCCGGACGCGGCGATCTACAGCTACTACGGGCAGACCGAGGCGCCCTACACCTGCTTCGGCCGCCAGGACGACGGCAGCCAGGACATCTCGTCCGTCGGCCGCGCCCGCATGTCGTGCGCCGCGCGGGTCACCGACCCGAACGGCGAGCGCGTCGTCGGCGAGGTCGGCGAGATCAACCTCAACGGCCCGAACGTGATGGCCGGCTACGACAAGCAGCCCGGCAAGACCGCCGACGTGCTGCGCGACGGCTGGTACGTGGGCGGCGACCTCGGCCGCATGGACGAGGACGGGTTCCTGTACGTGCTCGGCCGCCGCGAGGACTCCATCCTCAAGGGCGGCCAGTGGACGCAGCCCGCGCAGATCGAGGAGGCCGCGATCGAGGTCGAGGGCGTCGCGGAGGCCGGCGTCGTCGGCGTCCCCGCCCACCCGGAGGGGCAGGACGCGGTGGAGCAGAAGATCCTCGTCGCCGTCGTCCCCCGTTCCGGCGCGTCCCTGGACGCCGAGGCGGTCAGGTCGGCGCTCGCCGCCCGGCTGCCCGCCCACCAGGCGCCCGACGCGGTCGTCGTCACCGGCGAGCTGCCCCACACCCAGGACGCGTCGGGCGGTCCCGGCAAGCTGCTGCGCCGCGGCATCCGCGACGCGTACGCCGACCGGGTCTGACCTCCCGGACGCCCGCACGCCCCTCCGATTCCGCTCCCGTCCGTTCGCGCGAGGAAGTAGATGAGCAACCTCCCAGAGCATGTCGTCAAGGCGTGGATCTCCGGGTTCGGCGTCGCCGTGCCGCGCGGCGCGACCGCGCCGGACCCGGAGTCCGTCGAGGCCGCCGCCCGCGGACTGGCCACACCGCTGGTGGTGAAGGCGTACGGCTCCGGCCTGCTCCACAAGAGCGACGCCGGCGCCGTACGCCTCGGGCTCGGCTCGCCGGGCGCCGCCGCTGCTGCCGCCGCCGAGATCCGCGCCGCCCTGCCGGAGCCGCCCGACGGGTTCCTCGTGGAGGAGCAGCGGGAGGCGGGCGTCGAGGTGATCGTCGGCGCCGTCCGCGACCCGGCGTTCGGGCCCGTGCTGCTCGCCGGGCTCGGCGGCGTGTGGACCGAGGTGCTCCGCGACACGGCCCTGCGGCTGTGCCCGGTCACCGAGGCCGACGCGCGCGCGATGCTGGACGAGCTGCGCGGCCGGGCCCTGCTGGACGGCTTCCGCGGGCAGCCCGCCATCGACCGGGACGCCCTCGTCCGGGTGCTGCTGGCCGTCGGCGGCGAGGGCGGGATCGTGGAGGCGCTCGGCGACGACCTCACCGAGTTCGAGCTCAACCCGGTCATCTGCACGCCCGGCGGCGCCGTCGCCGTGGACGCCCGGCTGATCTCGCCGTCGCCCCTGGACCCGTCCGCCCTGCCGGGCAGGCCGCGCGCGACGTCCGCCGGAGCCGCGCCCGCCCCGCCGACCGACTTCGAGCGGCTCTTCGCCCCGCGCGGCGTGGCCGTGGTCGGCGCGTCCACCAAGAAGCCCAACTTCGGCAACATGTTCCTCGGCTTCTACAAGGCCGCCGACTTCAAGGGCCGCCTGGTGGCCGTCCACCCGACCGCGTCCGAGATCGACGGCGTGCCGTGCGCGCCGTCGCTCGCCGAGGCCGGGCCGGACATCGACTACGCGCTGGTCGCCGTGCCCGCCGAGCGGTGCCCGGACGTCGTCCGGCAGGCGTCCGGCATCCCGTTCGTGCAGGTCATGAGCGGCGGCTTCCGCGAGATGGGCGGCGCGGACCTGGAGGACGACCTGCTGGCCGCCGCGCGCTCCGCGGGCGTCCGCCTCCTCGGCCCAACTGCATGGGCGTCTACTCCCCCGCCGGAGGCCAGACGTTCCTCGGCGGGACGCCCGGACGCCCCGGCCGCGTCGCCGTCGTCTCGCAGAGCGGCGGGCTCGCGGGCGAGGTCGTCAAGGTCGGCGAACGGCGCGGGCTGGCGTTCTCCAAGGTCGCCACCGTCGGCAACAGCGCCGACGTCACGCCCGCCGAGCTGCTCGGCCACCTGGCGGCCGACCCGGCCACCAGCGCCATCGGCCTCTACCTGGAGGACCCGCGCGACGGGCGCGGCCTGTTCGAGGCGCTGCGGAACGTGCGCAAGCCCGTCGTCGCCCTCGTCGGCGGCCGGAGCGGGCAGGGCCGCGAGGCCGCCGCGTCCCACACCGGCGGCATGGTCAGCGACACCCGCGTCTGGGCCGCGCTCGCCGCGCAGGCCGGGGTCGCGCTCGTCACCAGCCAGGACGACCTGATCGGCGTGCTCGACGCGTTCGACCTCCACAGCGCCGCGCGGCCCGCCGCGCCCGGCGGCCCCGAGATCCTGGTCATCGGCCCGAGCGGCGGCGCCAGCGTGCTGGCCGCCGACGTGTTCGACGGCGCGGGGTTCGACCTCGCCGCCCTCCCCGAGGCCGCCCGAGAGGCGCTGCGCGGCCTCGGCCTAGGCGCCGGGACCTCGCTCGCCAACCCGCTGGAGATCCCGGTCGGCCCGCGCGGCGACCCCGGCCTGGTCCGGCGCGCGGTGACCGCGATCCTGGCCGAGCGCCCGTACGCCGACGTGATCGCCCACGTCAACGCGCAGAGCTTCTTCACGTTCGGCGACAGCGCCGACCCGCTGCTCGCCTACACGCGCGGCGTCGGCGCACTCCAGGCGGAGCTTGCGGCGACCCGCGTCACCCTGGTGATGCGCAACGCCGAGTGCGCGCCGCCCGGGGTCGAGGACGCCGTGCGGGAGATCGCCAGGGCCGCCGGGGTGCCGGTGTACCGCAGCATGGAGGCCGCCGCCGTCGCGGTGGCCGCCGCGAAGAACCACGCGAGGAGCGCTCATGGGACAGCTTGACGGGAAGGTCGCCCTGATCACGGGCGGCGCGCGCGGCATGGGCAAGTCCCACGTCCGGCGGTTCGTCTCCGAGGGGGCCAAGGTCGTCTTCGGGGACGTCCTGGAGGAGGAGGGCGGCAAGCTCGCCGCCGACCTCGGCGACGCCGTCCGCTTCGTCCGGATGGACGTGACCGAGCCCGCCGACTGGGAGCGCGCCGTCGGCACCGCCGTGACCGACTTCGGCGCCCTGCACGTCCTGGTCAACAACGCGGGGATCATGCGGCACAAGACCATCGAGGAGATGAGCCTCGACGAGTTCCGCCAGGTCCTGGACGTCAACCTGCTCGGCCAGTGGCTCGGCGTCAAGTCCGTCACCGCCGCCATGCGGGACGCGGGCGGCGGCTCGATCGTGAACGTCTCGTCCACCGAGGGCTTCATCGGCGCGGCCGGCCTCGCCGCCTACAGCGCCAGCAAGTTCGGCGTCCGCGGCCTCACCAAGGCCGCCGCCCGCGAGCTCGGCCCCGACGGCATCCGCGTCAACTCGATCCACCCCGGCGGCATCATCACGTCCATGTCGATGCAGCCGGACGTCATCGAGGCGACCGCCGAGCGCGCCGACGCGCTGGTCGAGGGCCTGCCGCTGCGCCGCCTCGGCAACAGCCGCGAGGTCTCCGGCCTGGTCGTCTACCTCGCGTCGGACGACTCCGGCTACTGCACGGGCAGCGAGGTGCTGGTCGACGGCGGCCTCGTGACCGGCGCGGGCTACTGAACGGAGGGCCGCCGGGGACGGGCGTGGTGGTCCCCGGCGGCCCCGCTCTACGCCGGACGCCGGTCGGTCCAGCCCTCGACGGCCTCCAGCTGCGCGGCCAGCGAGATGATCGTCGCCTCGTCCGAGTCGTGCCCGAGGAGCTGGGCCCCGATGGGCAGCCCGCTCCGGCTGAACCCGGCCGGCACGTTCACCCCCGGCCACCCGAGGACGTTCCACGTCCAGGCGTACGGGCAGGCGGCGGCGGACCCCGACTGCGTCCGCTGGTACCCCGCCCCGTCGAACGCCCCGACCCTCAGCGGAAGCCGAGCGGTCGTCGGCGTCAGCACCACGTCCGCGACCTGGAAGATCCGCCCGACGCGCCTGCGCAGCCCCGGGTCCATCCGCTTCGCCAGCGGCAGCAGCCGCCTCCCCACCAGCCGTCCGATGCGGGCCTCGACCTCCGTCCGCCGCTCGGGCCGCGGGTCGTTCATCATGTCGAGCCGGTCGGCCACCCCGGACGTCCCCCGCGGGACCAATCCCAGCCCGACCAGCCCGTAGTCCGGATCGGCCGGGAACACCTTGTGCCCCAGCGACGTGAGCCGCCGCGCGATCCGTTCGACCGCCGCCCGGATCTCGGGATCGAGCCGCCCGCTCACCCCGAACGCGGTCCTGAACGACACGGCGACCCTCAGCCGCCCAGGATCGCGCCTCGCCGCCTCCGCGAAAGGCGTCACCGGCGGATCAAGCTGATAGACGTCCTCCGGATGGCTCCCCGTCAGCACGTCCAGCAGCAGAGCCGCGTCCCCGACACTGCGCGCGATGGGCCCCCACACCGTGATCCCGTTGAACGGGTCGGTGTGCGGGAACCCCGACACCCGTCCCCGCTGCGGCTTGATCCCGACCAGTCCCGTCCAGGCGGCGGGGATCCGGATCGACCCGGCCCCGTCCGACCCCACGGCCGCCGCGACCATCCCCGCCGCGACGGCCGCCGCCGAGCCGCCCGACGACCCGCCCGGCGAGTACGCCTCGTTCCACGGATTGCGCGCGGCCCCGTACCCGGCCGACTCGCTGAACGGCCAGAGCCCGACCTCGCACGTCGTGGTCTTCCCCACGATCACGGCCCCGGCGGCCCGCAGCCTCCGCACGACCTCCGCGTCCCGCGCCGCCACCGGATGGTCGCCCCGCACCGCGAACGGCGTCGTCTCCCCCGCCAGATCGGTGTCGTCCTTGATGGCGACGGGCACCCCCAGCAGCGGCAGCCGCTCCCCCTCCGCCAGCCGCTTGTCGGCCCGCCGCGCCTCCTCCAACGCGGCGTCCGCCCGCACGACCCGGAACGCGCCCAGCGATGCCTTGTGCTCGATCCGCTCCAGCGACGCCGAGACCATCTCCACCGAGGAGACCTCTCCCCTGGCCAGCAACCCCGCCTGCTCCGCGAGCCCGTCCATCGCCACACCTCTCGTTCGTTCGAACGAACGATAGACCGCGCGGCGTACCCCCGCAATACTGGCCGGGTGACCCGAGACCGCATCCTGGAGGCCGCCCTCCGCCTGATCGGCGAGAGGGGCGTCGGCGCCGTGACCAACCGCGCCGTCGCCAAGGCCGCCGGCGTCTCGCTGGGCTCCCTCACCTACCACTTCCCGAGCCAGAGCGACCTGCTCCGCGAGGCGCTCCAGACGTTCGTGGACGCCGAGATCGCCCGCATCACGGCCCGCATCGCCACCCTCCGCGACGCGAACCCCACCCCGACCAGGCCGCCGACGAGGTCGAGAAGGCCATCGCCGAGTTCGCCCACGGCCCCGAGCAGATCGCCAACCTGGAACTCCACCTGCACGCCGCCCGCGACCCCGAGGTCCAGGCCACCTCGGCCCGCTCCGTCGAGGCGTACGACCGCCTGGCGACCGCCGTCCTCACCGCCCTCGGCATCCCCGACGCCGAGTCGCACGCCCCCGCCGCCGTGGCCCTCCTCTACGGCCTGGCCGTCCGCCGCCTGGCCACCGGCGACACGTCCGCCACCGGCACCGCCGACGCGTTCCGCCTCCTCCTCCGCGGCGCCCTCCCGAGATAAGCCTCCGGCCCGCACGGCCCCAGAGCGGGGTTGCAAGGCCGTACGGGCCGAAAACCTGTCTCATTCAGGAACCTCAGTCGGAACCTCAGCCGACGCTCACAAAGCTCTCCACCCACCACCTCCGCCGTATCTCCAACATGACCCCCTCAACCTAGAACGCCCCAACACCCCCACCCCCACCCTTAACCCTCACTTAGGGAACCGCTGAGCCACCCTTATTCAGGCACCGTCCGGGGCCATCCGGGGAAGTCGCATGCCGAGCCGCTGACCTGCACGAACAAGAGTAGGAGCCCGGGAACCAGTCCGGCTCAGTCGGCCCCTGTCGCCCTAGGCCGAGAGGCATTGGCTCCCGAGACTGGCTCCCTGGCTCCTCCAACCAGCGGCATAGCCGCTTCATTGCCTACAGATCACCGGCGCCGCGATGATCGCCATGGAGAACGGCAAGGTCAACCAACAGCCCCTCGCCGACTACGAAGTCACCATCTAGGCGACTTCACTGGAACGCAACTCGCGATCACAGTCCTCATGCTCACCGAGCGCCTCACCAACCAGGCGGAGGCTGCTCAAGGGGATTGAAGCCTCCTACCAGGGAGGAGGTGCAGCGCAGACACTCTCCGAGGCCCATCCCTACCGCTCCAGGTGAGTAGTTCTGCCGAGACCGGAACCCTGCCAACACTAGCCCTGCGCGAGCAAGCGGATGATTGTATCTTGGGATGGTACGACGATCGCGGGGCGCAAGGGAAAGACGCATGACTAATTGGCTTGGCACAGAGTGGGAGTCATACTGCCTCTCACTTCTCAGAAGGCAATACGGTCTTGAAAATGTGCAGGTGGTTCCTTCGCGACATGGCGGCGATCTTGGGATTGAGGCGTTCACCTTTACCGGAATCGCAATCCAATGCTACGCCCCAATAAGTGAGACAACCGCGCAAGATAGGTATGAAAAGCAGCGAGATAAGCTGACTGAAGACCTATGCAAGCTGGAAAAGTATCGCATAGAACTTGCCGAGATACTAGGCAATGCACCAATTCGTCACTATTTGTTCATGGTCCCAGCGCTTGACTCTCGCAAGATTGTCAAACATGCTCAGCGCAAAAGTCGTGAATATCGAGCAAAGAATCTCTCATTCCTGGATGATTCGTTCACCGTAACGGTAGTGACAGATGAAGCGTTTTCCGACGTCCGAGGACAAGTCACCAAGGAAGATATTGCCCTCGCCGGCCTACACAGAACAGGCGCGGTCCTCGTCGCCGATTTGAATGACATTGATCCCATTAGAAACTGCCGAATCCATCCCTCCCTAAGGTCTGAGGATAAATCGCCGCTACCGCCTTATGTCGCTCGGACCATTGATAGCAACCTAGATCAAGCGATCAAACAGGGCGGCTTCGTCATCGTGGAAGGAAATTCTGCATCGGGAAAGTCTCGAACAGCCTTTGAAGCACTTAAGCGTTTCCGAGACACATGGCAATCAATAGTAATACCTAGGGACGGTAACGCCCTTAGGAGGTACGTTGAGTCGGGTGGAAGGCTTCGCCGTGCAGCAATTTGGCTCGACGACTTGGAGCGGTTTCTAACTCCCGACGGCCTGGACGATTCCTTGATAGGTGCCATAGCCCGCGCCGAGGGAAACAAAGTTCTAATCTTGGCCACGCTTCGCGCTCAGGCAAAAAGTGCTCTATATATGAGCGGTGGATTGCCTCAGTCGTCCAATGTCGTCATAGGTGCCCAACGAGCGATCGAGGCATCAACCACAGTGCGCTTAGGGCGCCATCTAGATAAGAGCGAGATAGCTACTGCTCGACGCCTGACATCGGACTCGCGAGTTGCCGCAGCGCTGCACAATGAGACAGGCGCAGGGTTCGCAGAGTATCTGGCTGCTGGTCCTGCTGCAGTCGACCGCTGGCTTTCTGGCTTGCATGGCGGTTGTGAACTTGGGGCCTCTCTAGTCTCCGCCGCCGTTGATATACGTCTTGCTGGATACATCTCCCCCGTCCCAAGGGTTTGGCTAGAGCAAGCTTTTTCAGCCTACCTAGACCCCCGCCTTTTGGCACGCACGACCCGCATCGATCTGGACGAGGCACTTCAATGGGCTACCGAAGAAGTACAAGGAGCCAGTTCGTGTCTTATTCCGTGCGGCGACGAGACCTATATTGCCTTCGACTATCTACTCGAGCACAGGCAGGGAAATAGCGAGGCGGTCACAACCGAGGACGACCCTACCGGATTTACGTCGACACTGAGCATCTTCAAAGAGATCCCAGAACAGATCTGGCATGAAGTTTTGTGTCAGATGTCGATTGACGATCCACACTTCTTCGGCTGCGCATGCATCGGAATTCTTGCCGGCCACCCAATTCTACAGATTCTGATGCGACAGTGGGCCAAGAAAGGACAGCTGCCCGACGTCAGTGAACTACAGATAGTTTCTCTTGTCCGCACTTGCCTAGCCATTAACTTCTGCGTCGCCTGCATGGCAACCATGCTGGAACTGGACATTACTCGAGTTCTGGTTGAGTTGGTACAGGCGCTACCACATAGGAACACCGAAGATGCTCTCGACCTCGATTCCAGAACGGTAGACACTCTACTCGCTTTGGCTGCTTTTGCTAAAGACGGGCGCCCAGACCAGGAAGGCACAGCAGTTCAACAAGCGAGCAAATCCATCTCTTCCATGGAGATTCGCGCTTTTGCAACTGATATGACTGAAGTCGGCCTTACACTGGGTGGCTATATATGGATGCGAGTAGCGGCTAGTCGGGGGGACGAGCAGGCTCGGGCAATGGTTGATAAACTGCCTCCACCAGAAGGATTCCATGACTTAGAAGACGATGATTCTCAAGTGCTCTGATTGATTATAAGCACTTCCTTCTTCTTTGAGGGAAAGTGAGTAGAGTCGCGGTCGGTGACAACGCAAAGAAGGCACCTGATGAGATGGCAGAAGTGCTCTCCAGAGTGCTCCGGACATGTAGTTTTTTTTACGCAATAGCCCCTATCCAGATTCGATCGAAGCTGTGGTGGTAGGTGGCGGCCATGTCGGTGGGTTGCGTGCTGCGGAGGTGGAGTACGGGGGCGTGGGATGCGGGGATGCCGTAGGCGTGGGGTTGATCAAGAGGTCGTCGTCGGCTCGGTAGATGGAGTTGTAGAGCACAGTGTCGTGTAGGCGGATCTCTACGTTGTCGAGGTCGCGCAGGGGTTCGTAGAGGACGAGGGCGTTGCGGATCTTGGCTGCCAGGGAGTCTCCTACGCCCTCGTCTGCGCCTCGTTCTGAGATGCGAGGGCCGTCTGGGTTGCCGAGGAGGATGCGGACGGTGACGCCGTCTCGGGCCTTGTCGGCGATGGTTCGCATGACGCCTTGGTCTTCGGCGAGGAAGAGGCCGGCGTAGGCGAGGATGCCGATCTCGTGGCGTGCGCTGGCGAAGTGGTGTTGCCAGACGGCTCGGGGGACGGCCCAGCGGTGCGGGTAGGTGGCGAGGATCTGGGCGCCCGGTGGTTCGGGGAGCGGGCGCGGTGCGGAGAGCTGGGGCCACAGGTCGTCTGCGGTGTGGTCCAGGAGGGCACAGAGGGTCGCTCGGTGGCGGGGGTAGGGTGGCGCCACAGACCATGGCGACGATGTAACCGGGCCATACGGGCACGCCTGGACGAACAACTGTGCTGCGCAGCCTCAGCCGGCGACCACCGCGAGGACTCCGGTAACAGAATCGTCGGCACCGACGATTCTCCGGACGCTGGCCCACGACCTCAGCGCCGCCAACGGAGAGGAGAACCCGTAGACATCACGTACGTACAGACTTCGAGGAAGAAGGCCGTCGCCCTTACCGGGTCACAGGTCGCGGAGGACAGCGCGTCCTACATGGTTCAGGTTCGAGGCCAGTTCGATGGAGCTGTGGCGAGTCGACCTCAGGGGCAGAACGCGCCACACGGGAACACGCTGACCCTGGTCGTGAATTCGAGCGACGGAACTATCAGTGACTGGGGCATCTCCAACACCCAGGCCCCGTTGGCCCAACTCGGCCGACCGAGCGTGATCAAGTAACCCGTCGAGCACACCGGGATGAGACTTGGGGGCGCTCGTAACCGAGTCCCCCAGGTTCACATCAGATTCGATGCTCTGATGATGTCCAGATCGGTTGACGTCGACCGATAGGAACCACGCAGTGTTCCATTGGATACGAAGCGGCATCCGTTGATGCGCGTCAACACTCTGAGGTCCGGCTCGTCGGCAAATTGAGCAATGAACATGATTTGCTGCTGCTGTCCCAGGAGTGGGCAGCCGCTTACGACTTCACGCACAGGCTCCCCGAGCACCCGCACTACGCTCGCCACGTCATCCTGCGGGACAACATGGCGCTTTCGAAGCCTGACCTTCGAACTAACCCCGCCGTCGCTCTTGTAGAAACAAGCGAAAACCCTTCGAGGTTTCCCTGGAATCATTCTCCGTTCGTCAGTGGAACGATACTCGTCCTGTCTACTGGCCCGCCCAGGTTGAGGTGGATAGGTGGGACAAGGGCTGGCATTCAGCGTCGAAGGCTTACCCGTGAAAGTGACAGCGAAGGCAATCGATACCAATACAACGGCACCGGCCACGAGAAGAACAGCCTGCGGCAAGGACTTACACGGACGGCGTATATGATCATAACGACCTGCCGACTGGCCAGCCCGTTCCATGCTTGGCTCTCTCCTGGAGAACAACGTCCCACCTGCGTGTTCCGTTGTCGAGGATGTGGGATTGCACAGCCAGGCTACGACACAACGGGTTACTCGGTTGCGAATATGCCTCGATTTAACATCTGACGAAGAGTCATTCCTGGCGTTTACCCTGGTAGACGCCGTAGGTGGCTCCTGTTCACGGGCCGTGCTCCACCGGCAGCATGGGAGCACCCTGAGTGCAGAGACGAGATCGCCCCCGTCTGCATGGTGGTATTGCCCGTTCACCTCGGGGCCGTGGACCCCACCAGTCCTCGTTAGGCCCACCGCTCCTTAGTGGGAACGGCTTGGGTGTCGTCTCGCTTGGTGAGGCGGGGGTAGCGGATGAAGGCGGCTGTGATGCCGGCGAAGACCGGGAGATGCTCGGCCTTGCGTTCGTGGCGGCGGCGCGGCCAGCAGCGGCGATGGTTCGTCCATGACACGATGCGTTCGACCACCCGGCGGTGCTGTGGGAGTCGGCTGGAGGTCTGGATACCGCGCCGGGACCGGACCGGCGCGCTCCCCTTCACCAGCGGTTCCAGCCCGAGCTTGTCATGAGTGCTGGCAGGATGCGGGCCCGTCAGCTCCCGCTTCGATGGCGCGGACGCTGACCGACTCGATCCCGTACCGCGACCAGTCCGGCTCCCCGGCCACGCCGTGCTCGTCCAGTAGGACCCGGTGCAGCTCGTCCACACCCGCACAGCGCTCCACTCGCTGAAGCGGCGGTGCCCCCTGCCAAGACGTCTTGAAGGGGAAGTAGCTTCGGTGTTCGTTCACCTGGGGGAATGAGGAATCTGCGCGCGTGCTGTGGGCCAACGGTGGGGTGGGCTCAGGGGTGGAGGCGGGGGTGGAGTTGGCGGGCCAGGGTTGTTGCCAAGGGGCAGGAGTTGGACGGTTTGGTGGCGGTGTAGCCGACTATTCCTAGGGCTTTGCCGCCGGCTGTGCGGAAGGTGATCGTGCAGCCGCTGGTGGGTGGGTAGGGGTTGCCGGCGGGGGCTTGAGTGTCGTTCGCAGGCCGTGGGCGCCGAGGCCGATGGAGGGAGGCTGGAAGTCCTCGAAGCGCATGACTCCGCCGCCGGGGACCGTGAAGTTCCGGCAGGTGTTCTGGACCCTGCGCGCGAGTGCGGCGTTGATCTCGGATGCGGGGAGGCTGACGAGGAGTTGGGTCGCGGTTTCGCGGTCCGACTTGCGGAGCGTGATCGCTGCGGCGGGCGCGTGGGGAGTACGGGTGGCGTCGATTTCCCGGGCGGTGTCCTTGCACTTTTCGGGGACGATGCCGGGCAGCTCCATCGTGCTTGAGTGGTCGAGTTCGGCGAGAGGCCCCGAGTCGATGGGCTTGCCGAACTGGACGTCGCCATCGTCCAGGACGGCCCCTCGGAAGTTGCGGATGAGGGCTGCTCGCAGGGTGGCGGCGGAGATGGCGTTCCCTTGGGGAGATGGCGTGCTCGGGGACGGGCTGCTCGGCGTGGCAACGGGGCGCTCCGGATCGTGGGAGCCGCAGCCCGCTAAGGCCGATCCGATCAGCAGGCAAGTCACCACACTGGGAAACCAGGAGAACTTCACGGGACGCCTCCCCCGCAGGGACAACGCCGACCTTAACGGCGGCGTCATTTCGGCAGCAAGAGCGAGGACGTCTGCAAAACGTGTGAACGGCGTCCGCGGCGCGTTGCAACGGGTCGGGGCACGTGGTCGTTACGGCGGCCGGGGGAATCCTTCGCGGCGAGTGACGCCGTTCGGCGGGCGGTAGAGACGAGTGTCGGCTCCGGGGAGGAACGGAGCCGACTTCGCGGAGCGGTCAGCGGTCTTCGCGGGGAGGTCGGGGGTGTCGAGGGTGGTGGCGGGGTCGGCGGCGATGACTTCGAGTTCGAAGTCGCCCGCGTAGCGTTCGTGGCCGGTGATCACGGCGGTCTCCACCGCTTCGCGGCCTCTCAGGGTGCGGAGGATGAGGGGGTCCTTGCGGAGGTCCTTGGTCAGGGCGAAGCACATGGCGACCATGACGATGAGGAACGGGACGGCGACGAGGATCGTGAGGTTCTGGAGGCCGGTCAGGGCGGCATCGCCCCCGCCGCCGATCAGCAGCATGACGGCGGCGACGGCTCCGGTGAGGACGCCCCAGACGACGACGATGGGGCGGGACGGTTCGAGGGTGCCGTCCTGAGAGAGGGTGCCCATGACGATGGACGCCGCGTCGGCGCCGGAGACGAAGAAGATGCCGACCAGGATCATGACGATGACGCTGGTGAGGCCGACGAGGGGGTACTCGCGCAGGAGGGAGAAGAGCTGGCCCTCCTGGGTGGCCTTGCCGGCGAGGCCGGCGCCGTCGGCTTCGAGCTTGGTGGCCGTTCCGCCGAAGACCGCGAACCAGACCAGGCTGACGGCGCTCGGGACGAGGATGACGCCGCCGACGAACTGGCGGATGGTGCGGCCCCGGCTGATGCGGGCGATGAACATGCCGACGAACGGCGTCCAGGACATCCACCAGGCCCAGTAGAAGACCGTCCACTTGGACAGCCACGCGTCGACGTCGTTCCCCGCGGTGGCCTTGGTGCGGGCGGCCATCTGGGGCAGGTCGCCGACGTACTCGCCGATCGAGGTGGGGACGAGGTTCAGCATCTGGATCGTCGGGCCGACGCAGAAGACGAAGACCAGCAGGATCAGGGCCAGGACCATGTTGATGTTGGACAGCCACTGGATGCCCTTCTCGACGCCCGAGACCGCGGAGGCGACGAACGCGAGGGTGAGGACGGCGATGACGATGATGAGGAGCGTCTCGCCGACATCGGAGGCCCAGTCGAGCTCCTCGATGCCGCTGCCGATCTGGAGCGCTCCAAGCCCGAGCGACGCCGCGGAGCCGAACAGGGTCGCGAAGATGGCGAGGATGTCGATGATCTTGCCGACGGGGCCGTTGAGGTGGCGCTCGCCGATGAACGGGGTGAACACGGCGCTGATCGTCTGGCGGCGTCCGCGGCGGAACGCGCTGTAGGCGATCGCCAGGCCCATCACCGCGTAGATCGACCACGGGTGCAGCGTCCAGTGGAAGAGGGTCGTCGCCATCGCGATGTCGATGCGGTCGGCGGCGGAGGCGTTGGCGGGGAACGTTCCGGGCGGGGGGTCGGTGAAATGGCTGAGGGGTTCGCTGACGCCGTAGAACATCAGGCCGATGCCCATGCCGGCGCTGAACATCATCGCGATCCACGAGACGGTGCGGAACTCGGGCGTCTCCCCTTCGGCGCCGAGCGTGATGCGGCCGTAGCGGCTGAACGCCAGCCAGAGGGCGAAGACCACGAATCCGGACGCGACGAGCACGAACGCCCAGCCGCCGTTGCGGATGGTGCCGTTCAGCATGGAGGTCGAGACCGATTCGAGGGAGTCGGTGGCGACCGCGCCCCAGACGATGAACGCCAGGGTCAGGACGGCCGTGACGCCGAATACCGTCCAGTCCGTCTTCGGCCTGTGGGGGGTTCGGGTTTCGTCCAGCATGCCGATCACCCTTCCCCGCCGGGGCGCATGGGGCACGTGGGACACGGCGCGAAGACCGTTCGCAGACCATTCGCTGGTGAAATCCCGGACGGGCGGGCGCGGTCCCGGCGACTGTCCGGCGGGGAAGGAAGTCGCCGGAACCGCGGTCGGAGTCCCCGGTACGGCCCCGCCGGCGGTGTGGGACGCCGCCGAGCCCGCGGACGGGAGGACGCAAAGATCAAGTTAGGCCAGGCCGGGCCCGTCCGGCCCCCGCTTAAGCCCCCGTTAAGGCCCCAGTGATCTTGGCTTGAGGGGAGGCCGTCGGGGGACGGTTGGCGGAATGACGGGCGGTCCCTGGCCGGGCAGGGGACCGTGGCGAGCGCGTCGGGGCCTTCGGGAATCGTTGGCGCCTAGTTGGGCTGGAAGTAGTATTCGGGGCCGTTGTTTTTGAGGGGGCCGAATTTGCGCGGGCCCGAGCCGTCGCTTTCGAAGCAGGCCCTCCGGAGAGGTCTGATCATTTTCTTGCCGCCCTTGCCGGGGCGAGGACGGGACATGATCAGCCAGCAGTACGTCCCGTTGGAGCAGGCCCGCTTGACGAGGTAGCCCTTCTGGTGGCGGTACGCGTGACCGGAACAGACGTCGGGCACCCCTCCGCCGTCGACGCTTCCGTCGGCGTCGAAGGACATGCTGTCGTCCGTCTCGCCGGCGCCCGTCCGCCAGGTGCCGACGATCTCGCGGAGATCACGCTTCGCCGCGGGCGGGCCGAGGCCCTCGAAGTCGGGCGGGTGGACGAGGTCGCCCGGCTCGATGTCGGCGAAGCCGTTGGGCGTCGGGAACGTGGTGGGCATGGGCGGAGTGGACCTGCTCGACGCCGACGAGCCGGAACCGGGCGGCCGTCCGGCGGCCGTACCCGTGCCCCCACCGCATGAGGTCACCAGGACCACCGCGCACGCACAGCCCGCCATGGGGCGATTCCATCGCATAATGATCAAGATCCTCCGGCCGCCGGTCCGAGACGCCTCGGCCCCGTCAGGGGCGAAGAAGTGTTCCATCGCTTCCGGAGGGGTGAGGATGCGCCGGTCATTTGAGGAGGTACCTACAGCCCTGGCCTGATCTGCCGTTCTCGTTGTCGGCCACGACCTCGCCGTCCACCTTGATCGCGCACGGCGCGAAGCCGTACTGCCCGTTCTTCACGACGGTGCCCGAGTCCAGGAAGATCGGGCGCCCGGGGCGGGTGCCGGCGACGGTCTCGGTCTTCGTCCACGGCAGTGATGGCGGCCGCACGGTCTCGCCGCTGCCGTAGGTCAGTCCCCCGGTCATGCCCGTGGTGAGGAGGGTGAAGGAGTAGTGGATCCAATCAGGGACGTGCGGCCCGGTTACCTCCAGGGTGACGGTGTGCGTTCCGCCCTCGGCCTCCGCCCCGTCCCCAGCGTCGCCGAACCAGGAGACGCCCGCCACCAGCGTCGCGGCCACGATGGTCGCCAGCGCTGCGGCCACCACTCCGGCAGTGACCGTTCGGCGCGGTCCATTCATGTCCTGACGCTTTCCTTCCCATACCGCCTCAACGAAGTCCCAGACGCTACTGGCCGTCCCGATCCTCCTCAACGCCCGGGCCTTCGGCAGCGGCGAAGGCCGCCCGGTAATGACCTGGTGGTGCTGGTCGCGGCCGCGGGCACCGCCCCGTGGCGCCCCGAGTCCGTCGACGAGCGGCGCTGGCGGAAACGTGCGCCGGTCGCTCACGACCGGCTGGGTGAGTATGCGGCTCAACCGTTCGCCCGAGCCACAGACCCGCTGGACCGGACGGCGGCGAGTGGCGGTGGACTGGGCGGGACTCTGGTGTGAGGTGGGTTGTGGCACTTCGGGGGGACGTGGGTTGGGGGGCCTGGTGGCTAGCGTGAGGGGTCTCGCTATCCAGGGAGCACGCATGATCAAGCATCGGCGGGCGTTGAGCGGTGTAGTTGTTCTGGCTGTGGTGGTTGCGGGGGAGGTCGTGGTCGGAGCGGCTGCGAGCGCCTCTACCGGCCGGGATGGGGTGCGGGAGGTCTTGGAGCGGCTGACCACGGTCGATGGGGGGCCGGGGGCGTTGGTTCGGATGGATGGTCGGGGTGGTGAGCGGGTGCTGACCAGTGGGGTCGCGGATGTTGCTAGCCGGGCGCCGGTGCGTGGGGACAGTACGTTCCGGATCGGCAGTATGACGAAGATGTTCGTGGCGACGACCGTGCTCCAACTGGTGGGAGAGGGACGCGTCGTGCTGGACGCGCCGGTGGAGCGTTATCTGCCCGGTGTTGTACGCGGGCCCGGCGGGGACGGGCGGGTGGTCACTGTTCGGCAGTTGCTCCAGCACACCAGTGGCATTCCCGACTACCTCGACTATCTGAGCGTGGAGGACGTGCTCAACAATCCGCTCGTTCACCATGATGCCCGGGACCTGGTGAAACTCGCGCTCGCCCATCCGGCGACCGGCAAGGAGCCGGGCGACGCGGTGCGCTACTCCAACACCGGTTACCTGCTGGCCGGGATGCTTATCGAGAAGGTGACCGGCCGTTCCTATGGGCGGGAGATCCGGCGGCGCGTTATCGAGCCGCTCGGGCTTAGTCGTACGTACGTGCCGGGAGACAGGTCGGGGATTCCGGGGCCGCATCCGCGCGGGTATGCGCGGGTCGGTCAAGATGTGGAGCTTCTGGACATCACCCGCATCAATCCCACGGTCGCGGGGGCGGCGGGTTCGATGATCTCCAATGGGGCCGATCTCAATCGGTTTCTCGGGGCGCTCGTGCGCGGGAGGCTGCTGCGTCCGGCGCAGTTGCGGGAAATGATGAGGACTCGGTCGAGTGGTGGCGCTGCCCACGGGCTTGGGCTGGATAGCTACCGGTTGCCCTGCGGGGGTCTGTACTGGGGGCATGACGGTGGCATTCCCGGGTTCCAGACGTTCGGTGGTGCGACGGTGGACGGCAGGCAGGCGACGGTCATGGTGAATCTCTATCCGGGTGAGTCGGCCGCGCAGGACGGTGACACGGTGGCCGCTGTCGGGGCGGCGCTCTGCGGGCGTTCAGTGGGTTGAGGGGCGGCGGCGGACTAGGCGGCGGGAGCGGCGGGCGGGGGGCAGCCAGCGGGTGCGGAACCACATCTGGATCTGGGCGCCCCCGAGGACGGAGCGGTGGATGCGGAGGTAGCCGCCCGTGGACTCGGCGGCGCGGCGGGCGATGTCGAGGCCGAGGCCGGTGGAGCCGCCGCCGCTCCGGCCGCGCTGGAGGGCGGCGTCGGGGTCGGCGATGCCGGGGCCGCCGTCGGCGACGAGGATGCCGGTGACGCCCTGGCCCTGGTGGAGGGTGACGGCGAAGCCCGTTCCCTCGGCGGTGTGGCGGAAGATGTTGCCGAGGAGGGCGTCCACGGCGGCGGCCAGTTCGGCGCCCGGGAGGGGCAGCGGCGCGGGGCGGTCGGCGCCGATCAGCTCGCAGGAGCGGCCCTCGTCCTCGGCGAGGACCGACCAGAACGCGACCCGGTCGCGCAGCACCTTGGACGCGTCGCAGGAGCCGCGGGCGGTCGGGCGGCGGACCGTTCGGATGATCTGGTCGACCTCGCGCTCGATGCGGTGGACGGCCTCGCGGGTCTGGTCGGGGACGGCGCCGTCGCCGAGGGCCTCGGCGTTCAGGCGGAGCGCGGCGAGGGGGGTGCGCAGGCGGTGGGACAGGTCGGCGGCCATCTCGCGTTCGGCGGCGAGGAGCTGGACGACGTGGTCGGCCATCGCGTTGAACGCCAGGCCCGCCTCGACCAGCTCCGGCGGGCCGTCCGGCTCGACGCGCAGGTTGAGCTGGCCGTCGCCGAACGCGCCCGCGGCCTCCGCGAGCCGGCGGGTCGAACGGATCATGCGGGCGCCGAGGCGGTCGGCGACGGCGACCGAGCCCGCGACGAGCGCGGCGGCGACGGCGGTCATGACGAGCCACGCCTTCCAGACGCCGCGCGACAGGTCGGCGTCCGGGACGTACACCTCGACGACGGCGGTGCGGCCCGCGTCGAGCGCGACCGGCTGGAGCAGGGCGTAGCCGCCGGAGACGCGGGCGGTGTGGGAGCGGCCCCGGCGTCCCGCCTCGGCGATCCGCCCGCGGTCGGCGCGGGAGTCGGGGCGCGCGGTGCGGGGGACGCGGTCGCCGTCCGGCATGTGGACGGTCATCCGCCCGGCCGCGCCCGCCTGCGTGCTGGCCACGGCGCGGTCGAGGGACGCGGGGTCCTGGGTGACGACGAGGACGGGGCCGAGCGCGCTGGCCTGGCGTTCGGCGGTGGTGAGGGCGCGGTCGCGGGCGATCTCGCGGACGGTCAGGGCGAGCGGGATCAGGAACGCCAGCGCGACCATCGAGGTGACCGCCAGCGAGACCAGGACGAGCGTGCGCCTCATGCCCCCGGCCCCCGCGCGGCCGGCCGGGTCATGGGCGGGGCGGCTCGGCGAGGCGGACGCCGACGCCGCGCACGGTGTGCAGGTAGCGGGGGTCGGCGGCGGTCTCGCCGAGCTTGCGGCGCAGCCACGACAGGTGGACGTCGATGGTCTGGTCGTCGCCGTACGCCTGCCGCCACACCTCGGCGAGCAGCTCGCGGCGGGCGACGACGCGGCCGGGGCGGGCGGCGAGGTAGGACAGCAGGTCGAACTCGCGGCGGGTCAGTTCGAGGGGCGCGCCGTCCAGGGTCGCCTCGCGCCGGTCGACGTCGATGTGCAGGCCGCCGACGCGCAGGTCCGCGGTGGGCCCGGACCGGGCCGAGCGGCGCAGGACGGCCGAGAGCCGCGCGCTGAGGTGCTCGGCGGAGAACGGCTTGATGAGGTAGTCGTCGGCGCCGGCGTTCAGCAGCCGGACGATCTCGGGCTCGTCGTCGCGGGCGGTCGCGATGATGACGGGGACGTCGGACACGCCGCGGAGCATCTTCAGGACCTCGGCGCCGTCGAGGTCGGGCAGGCCGAGGTCGAGGATCACGACGTCGGGCGGGGTCTGGGTGATCTCGCGCAGGCAGTCCATCGCGTTCCCGGCGCTGCGCACGGCGTGGGCCCGCGCGCTCAGCTCACGGATCAGGGCGGTACGGACGTTCGCGTCGTCCTCGACCACGAGCACACTCGCCATGAACGCACCGTATGCCACCATGTGCCCATGCGTCGCGCGATGTCTTATGTTGCGCCCTGGGCGGCGGCGACCGCGCTCGCGGTGGCGCTCTCATGGCTCGGCGTGCGCGACGTCGTGCGCGGCGCGGTGTCCGACCGGGAGACCCCGCCGCCGATCGGCGGGCCGGTGATCCACGGCAGCCCGTCGATGCCGCCGCCGTCGCGGAGCGTGGGGTCGCCGACGGCGCGTCCGGTCCCGTCCGAGGGCGACCAGTCGGCGGCGACCACCGCGCCCGTCCCGGCTCCGACGCGGACGCGGCCGAAGCCGCAGCCGTCGCGTTCCCCGGCCAACGTGCGCAGCTACGCGACGCGCGGCGGGCGCGCCGCCCTGGCGATCGTGAACGGGCGCGTGCGGCTCGTGTCGGCGACGCCCAACCCGGGTTACGAGACGCGGGTGACCGAGGCGGACGGCTGGCTGCGCGTCGACTTCCTGGGCGACGAGCACACCAGCTCGGTCATCGCGACCTGGTACCAGCGCGCTCCGGCCGTCCGCGTCTACGAGTACTAGAGCGGCTTCGCGGTGGACGTCAGGGCGTGGTCGGCGGCGAAGGCGGCGAGGCGTTCCGCGGCCTCGCGGGTACGGGTCCAGGGGCGGACGATCAGGCGGTCGACGCCGAGGCGCTCCCAGTCGTCGATCTCGTCGGGGCCGGACAGCTCGTAGGCGTGCACGGTGATCTCGAACGGCTCGTCCGCGCGCCCGGCCTCCTCGCGGTAGCGGCGGAGCAGGTCGAGCCGCGGGCGGACGCGGTCGAGGGTCTGCGGCATGCTGATCCAGCCGTCGCACAGCGTCGCGGCGCGGCGCAGCGCGGCCTTCGACTCGCCGCCCGCGACGACGGGCAGCCGCGCCTGCACGGGCTTCGGCTCGAACGCGACCTCGGGGAAGGAGAAGAACGCGCCGCGGTGCTCGACGGCGTCCTCGGTCCAGAGGCGGCGCGCGACCTCGATCGCCTCGTTCAGGCGGGGTCCGCGGGTGGCGAAGTCGACCCCGGCGGCGATCCACTCCCCCTCGTACCAGCCCGCGCCGACGCCGGCGATCGCGCGCCCGCCGGAGATCTGGTCGAGCGTCGCGAACGCGCGGGCCGCGACGAACGGGTGCCGCAGCCCGAACAGGTACACGGCGGTGCCGAGCCGGACCCGTTCGGTCACGGCGGCGAGCGCGCACAGGTAGGCGGGCGCGTCGAACAGCGGGGTCGAGGGGCGGATGCCCGGCTCTTCCGTGCCCGGGTACCGGGCCGTGGACAGGTCGGTCGCGAAGACCAGGTGCTCGGGCAGCCACACCGACTCGAACCCGAGGCGGTCGGCGTCCACGGCGAGGTCGCGCCAGATCGCGGGGTGGACGAGCCCCAGCGGCACTCCGAACTTCACGCCATCGCCTCCGGCTCGGGATTCGGATTCGCATCGGGAGAAGGGTCGGGGGAAGGGGCCGTCGTGCGGCCGTCGGCCCGGTCGCGGGCGGCCGCCTCGGGGGCGCGGTCGGCGGGGTCGCCGTAGCCGCCGCCTCCGGACGTCTCGACCACCAGGGCGTCCCCGGCGGCGAGCGGCTGGCGGGTGGCCTTGGTGCCGAGGGGCTCGCGGGTGCCGTCCGGGCGTTCGCGGTAGTAGCCGCCGGCGCGGCCCGGTCCGCCGCCCGCCGCGCCGGGCGGGGGGCGCAGGAGGCGGTCGCCGCGGGTGTCGACGCGCGCGTCCTCCAGCATCCGGATGACGGTGCGGGTGCCGAGGCCGCCGCGGTGGCGTCCGGCGCCGCCGGAGCCGGGGATGAGGGAGACCTCCTCGACGCGGACGGGGAGGCGGGCCTCGATGGGCTCGGCCTGGGGGATGATGTTCCGGCCGCCGCCGAAGAGGGCGCCCGTCGCGTCGGCGCCGTCGCGGTCCTCGCGGGCTCCCGCGCCGCCGAGGTCGAACGACATGTGCAGCCACGGCTTCCGTACGCCGCTGATGCTGAACGCCTGGAGGATGCCGGACGCCGCGACGCCCCGCCGTCCTTCGGTGAACGCGCCCGTGACGGCGGCGAAGATGGCCTCCTCCGCCGCGGCGACCGTGCCGAAGCGGCCCCCGCCGGGGAACGGGGGCGTGCAGTGCACCAGCGTCCCGCGCGGCATGCGGACGTCCACCGGCGCGAAGCAGCCCTCGTTCATGGGCAGGGACGGGTCGACGAAGCAGCGGACGGCGTACATGACGCCGCCGTGCGTCTGGGAGAAGCCGGAGTTGATCGGCAGCGGGACCTGCTCGTCGGTGCCGTCGAAGTCCACGGCGAGGCCGCCGTCGCCGTCGGCGGTGACCGCGACGCGGACGGTGTGGCCGTCGTCGAGCCGGTACTCGCCGCGGTGCGTGCCCGGCGGGAGCGCGGCGAGGCCCTCGCGCATGCGGCGCTCGGTGTGGGCGAGGTAGTCCTCGACGCCGCGCGCGAGGCCGTCCGGGGTGTGCGACTCGATGATCTCCTCAAGCCGCCGCGCCGCGACGTTCGCGCCCGCGATGAGCGCGCGCAGGTCGCCGACGAGCTTGCCGGGGGTGCGGCTGTTGGCGGCGAGGACGCGGACGAGGTCGTCCACCAGGCCGTCCGCGGTGGCGATGCGGACGGGCGGGAGCTGGACGCCTTCGAGGAAGATGTCGGTCGCGTCCGACGCCATGCCGCCCGCCGACAGGCCGGACAGGTCGGCGACGTGGATGAGCGTCCCGGTGAAGTAGGCGGGCGCGCCGTCCACGAAGACGGGGCGGAAGACCAGGAGGTCGTTGGCGTGGATGCCGCCCTGGTAGACGTCGTTCAGCACGAACACGTCGCCGGGCGCCATCGTCTCGGCCGGGTACGCCTTCAGGACGTACGGCAGGCCGCTGCGCAGGCTGGCGCACTGGATCAGCGCGGTCGAGAGCGAGTGCGCGACCAGCCGCCCGCGCGCGTCGAGGATCGCGGCGGCGGCGTCGGCGCCCTCCACGATGAACGTCGAGTAAGCGGAGCGGACCACGACGATGCTGGCCTCCTCCGCCGCGACGCACAGCGCGTTGCGCAGGATCTCGGCGGTGAGGGCGGCGGTCGTGTCGTCGCCGCCCGCGTCCGGGCCGGGGGCGGTCACGTCGCGGGCCATGAGCCTCCTTCGAGGAGCAGCGCGCCGTGCTCGTCCACGGCGCCGTGCCAGCCGGGCGGGACGAGCAGCGAGCACTGGGGTTCGGTGACGACGCAGGGCCCGGCGAGGACCTCGCCGGGCGCGCAGCTCTCGCGGGTCCGTACGGGCACGTCGCGGAACGAGCCGTCCAGCCAGACGCGGCGCGTGCCCGGCGGGTCCGTCGACGGACGGTGCCCGGCGGCGGGGACGTCGTCCGGGGAGGACGGCAGGACGACGCGCACGCGCGCGGTGGTGAGCTCGACCGGGTCGCGCAGGTCGATGCCGTACGACTCGTTGTAGCGCTTGTAGAACTCCTCGGTGGCGCGCTGGACGGTCTCCGGCGTGACCGGCCCGGCGGGCAGCTCGACCGTGAACGCGTGCGCCTGCCCGACGAACCGGATCCCGATCGACCGTACGACCTGCGGCGCGTCGTCCGGGGCGACCGACAGGTCGGAGCGGGCGGCGCGTTCGAGGTCGGCGAGGGCGTCGCCGAGCTCGCCGAGCGCGTCGCGGCTCGCCGAGCAGGACACGAGGGTGGCCGCGGGCGCGAGGAAGGTCCGGGCCCGTTCGATGGCGAGGTCGGCGTGCAGGAGCCCGACCGCCGACCCGACGCCGGCGCGCGGCGGGACGAGCACGCGCGCGATGCCGAACCGCTCGGCGAGCCGGGCGACGTGGGTGGGCGCGGCGCCGCCGAGCGCGACGAGGGTGAACCCGCGCGGGTCGATGCCGCGGCGGACGGTCACCACGTGCACGGCGGCGCCCATCTGCGCGTTCGCGATGTCGTGGATGGCGGCGGCGGCCTCGACCACGCCGACGCCGAGGGGCGCGGCGACGTGCCGTTCG
Source organism: Actinomadura sp. J1-007 (assembly GCF_009793335.1). Classification (GTDB taxonomy): domain Bacteria; phylum Actinomycetota; class Actinomycetes; order Streptosporangiales; family Streptosporangiaceae; genus Spirillospora; species Spirillospora yumaensis. The sequence goes on from NZ_WING01000001.1 coordinate 860,208, forward strand.
ACGGCCTCGCGCGCGCGTTCGGGCGACAGGCGCAGCTCGCCGAACCCGCCGGGGTCGAGGTAGCCGAGGACGAGGTTCGCGTCGGTGACGGTGGGCAGCTCGCCGCCGCGCCCGTAGCAGGCCGGGCCGGGGTCCGCGCCCGCCGAGCGGGGGCCGACGCGGAGCGTCCCGCCGTCGGTCCAGGCGATCGAGCCGCCGCCGGAGCCGACCTCGGCCAGGTCGATCGCGGGCACCTTGATCGGCACGCCGGTGCCGGGGCGGCGGCCGCCGAAGCTGCCCTTGCCGCCGACCTGGAACTCGTGCGTGATGCCGGGGCGCCCGCCGCGCACCAGCCCGGCCTTCGCGGTCGTCCCGCCCATGTCGAACGAGATCAGGTCGGCGAGGCCGCGCCGCGCGCCCTGCCGCGCGGCGGCGATCACCCCGGCGGCGGGGCCGGACTCGATCGTGTAGACGGCGCGGGACGCGGCGAGCGCGGCGGGCAGCACGCCGCCCGCCGACTCCATCACCCGGACGGGCGCGGTGACGCCGAGGCCGCGCAGGCGCTCGCCGAGCCGCCGCAGGTAGGCGGCCATGACCGGGCCGACGTACGCCGACATCAGCGTGGTCGTCGCGCGCTCGTACTCGCCGAGCTCCGGCCACACGGCGGACGACACGACGACGGGCACGCCGTCCGGGAGGCGGGCGGCGACGATCTCCGCGAGGCGTTCCTCGTGCGCGGGGTTGACGTAGGAGTGGAGCAGGCAGATCGCGACGGCGGAGACCCGAGCGCGGCGATCTCGTCCGCGACGCGCGCGGCGGCGTCCTCGTCGAGCGGGGTGAGCACGGCGCCGTTCGCGGCGATCCGCTCGGGGACGGCGAACGTGCGGGTGAGCGGGACGGGCGGGTCCGGCTGCTCGTACGCCAGGTCGTACCGCTCCTCCTCCACCCGGGCCTGCCGCCCGAGCGCGAGCATCGACCGGAACCCCTCGGTCGTGACGAACGCGACGGGCACGCCGGTCCGTTCGAGGATCACGTTGGTGGCGAGCGTCGTGGCGTGCACGAACCGCCCGACCTCGCCGGGCGCCGTGCCCGACGCGGCGAGGACCTGCTCGACGCCCCGCATCAGCCCGTCCGCCGGGTCGTCCGGCGTGGTGAGCGTCTTGGCGACCCGGATCCGCCCGTCCGCGCCGGTCAGCACCACGTCGGTGAACGTGCCGCCGACGTCGCTGGCGAGGGTGATGGTCATCCGATCCTCCTCCGGAACGGGCTCGGTCGGAACGGGGTCACGGGAGGCGGGGGGCTGCGGGCCGGGGCCGTCCAGGAGGGCGGCGCGCAGGCGGGCGCGGTGCGGCCCGTCGTCGCCCCACGCGGCGCGGAGCGCGACGACCCGGTTGAGCCACAGCCCGAGGTGCAGCTCGTCGGTGTAGCCGATCGCGCCGTGGACCTGGAGCGCCGTACGGGCGGCGAGGTGCGCGGCGCGGCTCGCGGCCGTCTTCGCCGCCGACACGTCCCGGCGGGCGGTGGGCGCGTCGTGCGTGGCGGAGTACGCGGCGCGGTAGACGAGCGGCGCGGCGAACTCCAGCGCGACGGCCACGTCGGCGAGCCGGTGCTTGACCGCCTGGAACGACCCGATGACCTTGCCGAACTGGCGCCGCTGCCGCGCGTACCCGACGGCCTCCTCGCGCAGCCGCCGGCCGAGCCCGACGAGCTGCGCGGCGGTGGCGAGGGCCGCGCGTTCGAACGCCGCGCTCCCCGCCGCCTCCCCCGCCGGCCCGCCGTCCGCCGGGATCGACCCGGTGTGCGGGGCGGACTCGTTCGGGGCGGGCAGGTCGTCGGTGAACAGGCGGCGGGTCGCGTCCACCGACGCGCGCGGGGTGAGCGTGACGCTCTCGCGCGGCGCGACGGTCGCGCCCGCGACGACGAGGCCGGCGAGGTCGGCGTCGGGCAGGTACGGGGACCCGGCGGGGCGCGCGGACACGATGAGCGTGCCCTCGGCGATCCGCTCGTGGTGCTCGGCGGGGACGAGCAGGGGCGCCGCGACGGCCGTCTCGACCAGTGGTCCGGGCACCGCGAACCAGCCGGTCTCCTCGTACGCGAGGACGGTGTCGAGCGGCGTCAGCCCGAGCCCGCCGCGCTCCTCGGGCAGGTGCGCGCCGAGGAGCCCGACGTCGGCGAGGGCGCGCCACGCCGGGCCGGGGCGCGCGGAGGCGTCGGCGCGGGCGGCCGCGCGGACCGCGTCCGGCGGGCAGGTCTTGTCGAGCACCTCGCGGACCGTCTCGGCCAGGAGCCACTGGTCTTCGTTGAAGGAGAACCTCATCTCGGCAGCCCCAGGACGCGCTCGGCGATGATGTTGCGCTGGATCTCGTTGGTCCCGGCGTAGATCGGCCCGGCGAGCGCGAACAGGTACCCGTCCAGCCAGGGCCCGGCGACGGGCGCGCCGGGGCCGAGCAGGTCGAGGGCCAGCTCGTGCATGCGCAGGTCCAGCTCCGACCAGAACACCTTCATCAGGCTGGAGTCGGCGCCGAGCTCGACGCCCTCGGCGAGGCGGGCGGCGGCGCGGAAGGTGTGCAGCCGGTACGCCTCGCTGTCGGTCCACGCCTGGACGGCGGCGTCGCGCAGGGACGGGTCGGCGCTGCCGCGCGCCAGGTCCAGGAGCCGGTCGGCGGTCGCCATGAACCGCCCGGGGCTGCGCAGGGTGAGGCCGCGCTCGGAGCTGGTGGTCGCCATCGCGACCTTCCAGCCCTGCCCGATCCCGCCGAGGACGCCGTCCGGCGGGACGCGCACGTCGTCGAAGAAGATCTCGGCGAAGCCGTGCTCGCCGTCGAGCTGCGCGATGGGCCGCACCGTCACGCCCTCGCTGTCCAGCGGCAGCATGAAGTAGGTGAGGCCGCGGTGCCGTTCGGAGTCCGGGTCGGTGCGGAACAGGCCGAAGCACCAGTCGGCGTACGCGGCGCGCGAGCTCCAGGTCTTCTGGCCGTTCAGCCGCCAGCCGCCGTCGCCGGAGGGGTCGGGCGCCGCGGTGGCGCGCAGGGCGGCGAGGTCGCTGCCCGCCTCGGGCTCCGACCACGCCTGCGCCCACACGTCGTCGGCGCGGACCATGCGCGGCAGGTGGCGGGCCTTCTGCTCCGGCGTGCCGTACGCCATGAGGGTGGGGGCCAGCAGGAAGATCCCGTTCTGGCTCACCCGGCCGGGCGCGCCGGACGCCCAGTACTCCTCCTCGAAGATCAGCCAGTCGATCAGGTCGGCGCCGCGCCCGCCGTACTCCCGCGGCCACGACACCGCGGCGAGCCGGGCGTCCGCGAGCTCGCGCTCCCAGGCCCGGTGGCGTTCGAAGCCCTCGGCGGTGTCCATCGAGGGCAGGGGCGCGGCGGGCACGTGCTCGGCGAGCCAGGCGCGCACCTCGGCGCGGAACGCCCGCCGCCGCGGGGAGAAGGTGAGATCCACACGACCTCCGGAAGGAAACCAACCTAGCGATCGCTTGGTACGCTAGCGCGCCCGTTCCCCCGCGGCAAGGGCGGTCGGCGCGGGCGGGGAGCGGCCGACGTGACCAAGCAACCGCTTGCTAAACTCCGGCGCATGTTGCTCCGCGACCGCGTCGCCGTCATCGCCGGCGCGGGCCCCGGCCTCGGCCGCACCCTCGCCGTGCTCCTCGCCCGCGAGGGCGCGCACGTGGTCCTCGCCGCCCGCAGCCCCGAGCCGCTCGCCGAGACGGCGGCCCTGGTCAGGGCCGAGCGCCGCGAGGCCCTCCCCGTCCCGACGGACGTCTCGTCCCCGCCGAGGTGGAGGCGCTGGCCGAGCGGACCGTCGGCCGCTTCGGGCGCGTGGACGTCCTGGTCAACGCCGCGTTCCCCGGCACGCACCGCAGGAACGTCCTCGACATGGACGCCGCGTACCTGGAGCAGTGGCGCAGGACCGTCGAGATCGCGACGTACGGCACGCTCCTGGCCTGCCGCCACTTCGCCCCGCACATGGTCGCCGCGGGCCACGGCTCCATCGTCAACCTGACCTCGATGTCCAGCCGTACGGGCTACGCGGGCCGCAGCGACTACGCCGCGGGGAAGGCCGGCGTCCACCTGCTCTCGCACTGCCTCGCCGACGAGCTGGGGCCCTCGGGCGTCCGCGTCAACTGCGTCGCGCCCGGCTGGATCGCCAGCGACGTCCTGGACGACTGGATGCGCGCCCGCGCCGCCGCCGAGGGCGTCCCGTACGAGGAGATCCTCGCCCGCGACGTCAACGCCATGGCCCTGCGCCGCATCGCCACCGAGGAGGACGTCGCCCGCGCCGTGCTCTGGCTCGCCTCGGACCACTCGGCCGCCACCACCGGCGCCACCATCGACGTCAACGCGGGCCACCAGTTCACCTGACCCGCGCCGCGCCCGCGCAGCCCCGCGCCGCGCCCCTCGGGCGCGCGTCAGCCGGCGTCCCCGGCGGCCCACTCGTACGAGAGCCGCCACAGGTGGCTCGGGAACACGTTGAAGGCGACCTCCAGCGCCTCGCCGCCCTCGCCGCGTGCCACCCGCCGCACCTCCAGCACGTACTGCGAACGGCTGATGCGCAGGAACTCCAGCTCGTCGGCCAGCGGGCGCCGCGCCTCGATGTCCTCCGAGAACCGGACGACCCGGTGGCCGCGCTCGGCGAGCCGCCGGTAGATCCCCGCGGGCTCGGCGTCCGGGTGGGCGAGTTCGACGCCGCCGGCGACCGAGAGCGGGATGTACGAGGTCGCCATCTGCACCGGGCGCTCGTCGGCGAACATGTGGCGCTCGCGCAGCAGGACGCCGTCGCCGGGAGGGATGCCGAGGCACTCCGCGACGGCGGGCGGCGCGTCGGCGGCCTCGACCCGCACCAGCTCCGTCCGAGGGGCGATGCCCGCCTCGCGCATCTCGTCGGCGAACGCGCTGCCGGACCCGTCGCCCCGGGCCGGGACGCGCCTGACGCGCCGGGCCGCGGGCGCCTCCAGCACGAACGAGCCGCGCCCGTGCTCGGTGCGGATGTAGCCCTCGGCCTCCAGCAGCGCGATCGCGCGGTTGATGGACGTCTGGTTGAGCCCGTACCTGCGCGCCAGCTCGGGCTGGCTCGGCAGGGCGTGACCGGGCCGGACGTCGCCGCGCACGATCGCCTCGCGCAGTTCGTCGGCCACCTGCCGATAGCGCGCTCTGGGCCGTTCCAAGCCCACCGGCCCTCCCACCGTCCGCTAGATGAACTCCGGCCTTGGCGACCATATCGGCGGCGCGCCGTCCCCGCCGGGCCCCGTCCGCACGATTCCCGAACCTTCATATGACATATGTGTTAGCTTCGCCGCGGAGTGGGTGGAGCCGAGAGCTGCCGAGGAGCGGAACGATGCGCCTGAACCCGGACGTCCTGGACCGGCCCTACTACAGCCTCGCGCTGCGTCCCGCCGACGCGGCGGTGCGCGTCGCCCGGGAGCTGCTCAAGGCCGCGCTCGCCGAGTGGGACGCCTCCCACCTCGCGGACGACGCGGCGCTCGTCGCGAGCGAGCTGGTGACCAACGCCGTCCGCTGCGCGCGCTCCGTGGTGATGACCGTCCGCGCCGGGGACGCCGGGCGGATCACCCTGGAGGTCTGGGACGACAGCCCCGAGCCGCCAGTTCCGCGCGGCGACGACCCGACGGGCGGCTGCGGCCGGGGCTCGTCATCGTCGAGGCGCTCGCGGACGTGTGGGGGTGGGGGCCCGCCGACGGCGGCAAGTGCGTCTGGGCCGTCCTCGGAACACACGGCACCGAGCGAACGGAGCGAACGGAGCGAACCGACGGGAGGGAAGGCGCGGGTCAGGAGCGGGAGTAGGCGGCCGGGGGGACGCCGACCGTGGCGGTGAAGTCCCTCGTGAGGTGGGACTGGTCGGCGTAGCCGAGGTCGGTGGCGAGGCGCGCCCAGTCGACCGGCGCGCCGGAGTCGGCGCGGGACGCGGCCTCGTGGAGGCGGGCGCGGCGCAGCACCCACTTCGGGCTCGTTCCGACGTGGTCGGCGAAGAGGCGCTGGAGGGTGCGCACCGAGACGCCGAACTCGCGGGCGGCCTGGTCGACGCGCAGCAGCCCCGGGTCGGCCATCAGGCGGTCGACCATCCCGGCGGCCTCCACGGCCGCCGGGTCCGGGGCCGCGGGGAGGAGCGGCAGCAGGAACCGCTCCGCCGCCGCGATCATCTCCTGGAGGGACGCGGCGGCGAGGACGGCGCGCCCGGCCTCGGCCACCCCCGGGCCGAGGAACGTCTCGGCGGGGACGCGGCGGTCGGCCAGCTCCGCGACCGGCCCGGTGGTGAACGAGCGGAACGCGCCCGGCCGGAACTTGACGCCCAGCACCTGCCCCTCGCCCTCCAGCCGCCGCACGAACAGCCCCCGCACGGGCCCGTAGACGAGGGGCGCGGGCTCCTCGAACACGAGGTGGACGTTGGGGTAGGAGAGCACCTTGGAGTCGTACGGCGCCCCGACGCGCCAGCGGACGTGCCAGTACAGCTCGACGAACGGCGAGGGCGGGTCGGGCGCCCGCCCCGAGGTCTCCACGCGAGGGGCGTGCTCGTCCGGGTACAGGACGCCCCTCGGCGGGCGCGCATCCATGGGCCCCAGGCTATCTGGCGCGTTTGTTCAAGAGCGGGCGCCGGCGCCGTCCCTAGGGTCGAAGGCATGGAAGACCTGCACAAACTCATGAACGAGTGCGCGGCGGAGGCGGCCCGGGTGGCGCGCGGCGTCACGCCCGACCGCCTCGGCGACCGCACCCCCTGCGCGGAGTTCGACGTCCGCGCGCTGGTGAACCACTGGGTCACGTTCACCTCGTACGGGCTGGAGTGCCGGGCGCGCCGCGTCCCCCTCCCCGAGGTGGTGCTCGAACGGGACCACGCGGGCGAGGACGGGTGGGCCGAGACGTACGCGGAGCGGCTGGACCGGGCGGTCGCGGCGTGGGCGGAGCCGGGCGTCTGGCAGGGCGACATCGACCTCGGGTTCATGGCGATGCCCGCCCCGGAGCTCGCCTCGGTCGTCGTCAAGGAGATGGCCGTGCACGGATGGGACGTGGCACGCGCCACGGGCCAGGACTTCCGCGCGTCGGAGGCGCTGGGCGCGCTGGTCCTGGACGTCGTGGAGCGGCACGGCGCCACCTACCGGGAGTACGACGGGTTCGCCGATCCCGTGCCGGTCCCCGACGGGGCCTCGGCGTTCGAGCGCGCGATCGCCCTCTCCGGCCGCGACCCCGCATGGCGATAGCGCCCGCGTCCAGCCGGGCGGGTCAGCGGACGGGCATGACGAACATCGCCGTCGCCTCGACCGTGACGCGTCCGTCCGGACCGGTGATCCTGGCCTCGGCGAACGTCTTGCGGCCCTCCGAGCCCGACGCCTTGCCCTCCGCGACGAGCGGCACGCCGAACGGCGTCGGGCGGCGGTAGCGCAAGTCGAGCCTGGCGGTCATGCCGGGCGTCCCGTTGGCGAGGGCGGCGACGCCGAGGAGCTGGTCGAGGATCATGGCCGACACGCCGCCGTGGACGAACGACGGCGGCCCCTCGTGGACGGCGCTCAGCGTGAACTCCGCGCGCGCCGTCCCGTCCGGCAGGACGGCGATGGCGACCGGCGGCGCGATCGGGTTGAGGGCGCCGCCGACCGGGTTGGCGAGCTGGCGCGCCATCCCGCCGGCCTCCGGCGGGGCGAGCGGCGGCAGGTCGTGCCGCGCGGTGCGCAGGCGGGCGGTGGCCGCCTCGACCTCGGCGGTCGCGGCCCGCACGTCGGCGGGCGGCGCGGCGGTCAGCACGGCGGCCTCGATCAGCTCGCGGACGGCGGCGGCGAGACCGGCCCGGTCCGCCACCTCGCCCTCGCCGAGCAGGTGGCGTTCGTCCGTCCGGTAGACGCGCGTCGTCATCCAGCCTCCTAGAGCCGAACTGGATTCTAGGACGCTGCGCGCGGGGGCCCGGACGTCAGGGTCGGTCGTCCCAGGCGAAGCGGACGGTCTCGTCCAGGGTGAGCGCCATGCCGCGCTCGTGGTGGCGGGCGAACGCGTCGTCGCCGAGCGCCTCGCGGGCCTGCCCCGCGAGGCGCTCGTGCACCGACTCCAGGGCGCTGTCGCCGAGCCGGGGCAGGCCGACCTGGGCCGGGAAGCGGGCCGCGGCGCCGAGCAGGGTCGCGCCGTCGGCGTAGCGGCGCTGGGCGGCGAACACCCATGCGAGCAGCTCGAACCCGTTGGTCAGGCCGACCGGGTCCTCCACGCGGCGGAACAGTTCGAGGCCGGTGCGCAGCTCGGCGGCGCACCGTTCCACGTCGCCCGCGAACCAGTGGGCCAGGGCCTTGACGTAGCCGCCCCACGCCCGCACCCAGCCCTCGGCGGGCGCGTCCTCCAGCAGCCGGAACGCCTCGTCGCACTCGGCGAGCGCGGCGGCGGGCTCGCCGAAGCGGGCGCAGTGGAAGCCGCGCAGCACGCGCAGCAGGATGAGGTCGGCGCGCAGGCCGCGGCGCCGCAGGATCTCCAGCGCCTCATCGAAGCAGCGCCCGGCGCGGTCGCCGTCGCCCATGAACGTGGCGGCGGTGCCGAGGGTGCGCTGGGTGCGGGCGTAGCCGACCTCGTCGCCGTCGCGCTCGGTCAGCTTCAGCGCCTCGGCGAGCAGCGGCAGGGCGCTCGGCGAGTCGCCCTGGTTGGTGCGCAGGTACGCGTTGCGCCACAGGGCGTCGGCGCGTTCGGGGGCGTCCGCGGGCACGGCGGCGAGGCCCCGGTCGAGCCAGTAGCGGCCCTCGCCGAACCGCGACCGGCACAGCCACGAGCTCCACAGGTCCGCGGCGAGCCGCAGCCCGGCGCGCTCCTCGCCGGGCACGGAGAAGCAGTAGTCGAGGGCGAGGCGGACGTTGTCGCGCTCGGCGTCGAGGCGGCGCGTCCAGCGCTCCTGGTCGTCGGTCAGCCAGGCCGCGGCGGCGCGGGACGCGATCCGCGCGAGGTGGTCGCGGTGCCGGGCGCGCAGGGGGCGGACGGGTTCGACCTCGTTCAGCCAGGCCGCGCCGTACTCGCGGATCGTGTCGAGCATGGCGTAGCGGTCGTCGGTCCGCTGCACGATGGACTTCTCCTCCAGCCCGCGCAGGCACTCCCCCACGGCGCCGCGGGCGAGCCGTTCGTCGGCGCAGACGGCCACGGCCATGACCCGGTCGAACCCGCCGGCGAACACCGACAGGCGCGCCCACAGCAGCCGCTCGCGCGGCTCGCACAGCTCGTGGCTCCAGCCGATCGCGGTGCGCAGCGCGCGGTGCCGGGAGACCTCGGACGGCCCGTCGGCGAGCAGCCGGAACATGTCGTCCAGCCGCCGCAGGAGCCGTTCGAGCGGCATCGTGCGCAGCCGGACGGCGGCCAGCTCGATCGCGAGCGGGACGCCGTCGAGGCGGCCGCACAGCAGCACGGCCAGGTCGCGGTCGGCGCCGGTCAGCTCGAAGCCGGGCACGGCCTCGCGGGCGCGCGCCGCGAACAGCTCGACCGCCGCCCCGTCCGCCTCGGGGGTCACCGCGAGCGGCGGGAGCGGCAGGACGTGCTCGCCGGCGAGGCCGAGCGGCTGCCTGCTGGTGACCAGCACCCGCACGCCGGGGCAGCCGCGCAGCACGGTGGTGACGAACGCGCCGCAGTCGCCGACCAGGTGCTCGCAGGTGTCCAGGACGAGCAGGAACCGCTGGTCGCGCAGGCACTCCACCAGCAGGTCGATCGTCGGTACGGGCAGCGCGTCGCGCAGCCCGAGCGCCCCGGCGACGGTGTCGGCGAGAAGCGCCCCGTCGCGGACGCCCGACAGCTCGACCATCCGGACGCCGTCGCGGAACGTCCCGGCGAGGTCGCGGGCCGCGCGCAGCGCGACGCGGGTCTTGCCGACGCCGCCGGGACCGGTCAGCGTGACCAGCCGCGCGCCGGCGAGCGCGGCGCGCACCTCGGCCAGCTCGCGGGCCCGGCCGACGAGGGGCGTCGGTTCCTCGGGCAGCTCGTCCCCGGACCGCAGCGAACCGTCCATGGCGCCGCCTCCCGCCCGTGTCCCGGGCGCCGCCCGCGCCCGGTGACCTCAGTATGCGTTCCGTCACGCACCGCACCAGAGAATTTCACCATTCCGCGGCGTCCGGCGCCACGGCCCGCCCGGCGGCGCACCGCCGGGCGGGCGGGTCAGCCGAGGTAGGCGGCGCGGACGGCGGGGTCCTCGCGGACCGCGGCGGGCTCGCCGTCGGCGATGACCCGGCCGAGGTCCAGCACGACGATCCGTTCGCAGGCCGCCATCACGAAGCCGACGTCGTGCTCGACGAGCAGCACGGTCGCGTCGAGGCCGCGCACGACGGAGGCGAACCGTTCGGACTGCTCGCCGTCCAGCCCGGACGTGGGCTCGTCCAGCAGCAGCACGGACGGCTCGTCGGCGACGGCGCGGGCCAGCTCGACCATGCGGCGCTGCCCGATGGGCAGGTCGGCGGCGTACGCGCCGGACAGCGCGCCGATGCCGCACCGGTCGAGGACCTCGGCGGCGCGCTCGCGGCGCGCGGCCTCCGCCCGCCGCCGGGCGCGCAGGCCGACCAGGTCGGCGGGCAGGCCGCCCCCGCCGCCGCGCCACTCGACCGCGGCGAGGACGTTCTCCAGGACGGTGAGCCGCCCGAACACCTGGGGCCGCTGGAACGTGCGGCGCACCCCGAGCCGCGCCCGCCGCACCGCGCCGGTCGCCGTCACGTCCTCGCCGCGCAGGCGGACGGTCCCGGTGGTGGGGCGGCGCAGCCCCGTCACCACGTCGAACAGCGTGGTCTTCCCCGCGCCGTTCGGGCCGATCACCCCGCAGGTCCGGCCCTCCTCCACCGCGAAGCTCACGCCGCTCAGGGCGTGCACGCCGCCGAACCGGACGCCGACGTCCTCCACCGCGATCACTGGTCACCCACTCCCGCCAGACCCAGGTAGGCCGAGGTCAGCTTCTCCTCGTCGACCTCGGAACGCGGGCCCGCCCAGATGATCCGGCCGGGCCCCATGAACGCGACGGTGTCGGCGAGGGCGAGCACCTCGCTCGCCTTCTCCTCCACCACCAGCAGCGCGACGCCCCGGTCGCGCAGCTCGCCGAACAGCTCGAAGACCTGCTCCACCACCATCGGCGCGAGGCCGAGCGACGGCTCGTCCGCGACGAGCACCCGGGGCGGGCGGACGAGCGCGGGCGCGAGCGCGAGGATCTGCTGCTCGCCGCCCGACAGCGCCCCCGCCGCGACGCTCCGGCGCTCGGCGAGGCGGGGCAGCCGGTCGTACACCTCGGCCCGGTCCCGCGCGGACGGGAGCCGGACGGTCAGGTTCTCCTCGACGGTCAGCGCGGGGAACACGCCGCGCCCCTCGGGCGCGAGGTAGAGGCCCGCGCGGGCGCGGCGGTGCGCGGGCCACGCCGTGACGTCCCGCCCGTCCAGCAGGACGCGCCCGGCGGTCGGGGCGAGCGTGCCGCCCGCGACCGCGCACGCGGTGGACTTGCCCGCGCCGTTCGGGCCGAGCAGCGCGACGACCTCCCCTGCCGGGACGGCGAGGTCCACGCCGCGCAGGACGGTGGCGTCCCCGTACCCGGCGACGACGTCCTGGAGGCGCAGCACGGCGCCGGCCGCGTCGGGCGTCTCCGGCCGCTCCGGCCGCTCCGGCCGCTCGGCGACCGCGGCGACCGCCGCGCCCGCGACGGCCGTCTGCGCCTCCGCGAGCCGTTCGCCGCGCTTGCGCCTCCGGTAGCGGCGCTCGGCGAACTGCGCGAGGACGCCGTCCGGGTGGCGGGCGAGGATGACGCCGCCGAGCCCGAACAGGATCATCCCGACGTACTGCGAGTCGGTCACGTTGCCCAGCACCTCGGGGAACAGCGCCATGACCAGGCCGCCGAGGACGGCGCCGCCGACGCGCCGCACGCCCTGGAGCACGACGACGGCGAGCCACACGAACCCGGTCAGCGCGGGCAGGTCGGTCGCGGTGATCTGCCCGTTGAACGTCGCGTACAGCACGCCGCCGAGCCCGGCGATCCCGGACGCGAGGGCGAACAGGGTGATCTTCGCGCGGGGCGCGGAGATGCCGACCGACTGCGCGGCGGTCGGCGCGGACCGCACGGCGAGGATCGCGCGCCCGGACGCGGACCGCTCCAGGTTGCGGATCAGCAGCGCGACGAGCCCGATGACCGCGAGCAGGACGACGACCCGCACGCGCGCGTCGTTGGTGTCGGCGAAGCCGAGCGAGAACGCGGGCAGCTTCCACCCGACGGTCCCGTTGCTGAACGCGTCGACCTGGAACAGCACCTGGTCGGCCAGCAGCGCGAGCGCGAGCGTGGCGAGCGCGAGGACGCGCCCGCCGAGCCGCAGCGCGGGCAGCGCGACGAGGATCCCGGCGGCGACGGCGGCGAGCACGCCGATCAGCAGGGCGAGCGGGAACGGCAGCCCCTTGTCGAACGCCAGCCCCGCCGACAGCGCGGCGAGCGCCGCGAACGACGCCTGCGCGAGGTTGACCATGCCGCCGATGCCGGTGACCACCACGAACGAGCAGAAGATCAGGGCGAGCACGAGGCCCTGCGCGACGAGCCCCACCCAGTAGTCGTCGCCGATCGTGAACGTCCAGACGAGCAGCGCGAGCACGCCGGCGCTCCACGGCAGCGCCCGCCGCCAGCGCGGCAGGTCGGCGAGGTAGTCGGGCGGCGGCGCGTCCTCGGCGATCGACCCGGCGGCGCGCCCGCGCGCCCGGCCGAGCACGAGCAGCCCGCCGAACAGCAGGATCGCGGGGACGGCCGTGCGGAACCCGGTGACCTTCTCGGCGAAGTCGGCGTACCCGGCGACGAGGTTCTGCACGACGCCGAGGCCGAGGCCGGCGGCGAACGTGACGGGGATCGACTGGAGCCGTCCGAACACCGCCGCCGTCGCCGACGCGAACAGCAGCACGGTGAACGCGTTGGAGTCGAGCCCGAGCGCCGGGACGGCGAGGACGCCCGCGAGCCCGCCCAGCGCGGAGCTCAGCATCCACGCCTGCGCGGACGCGGCGTCGGCGTCCACGCCGCGCAGCGCGGCGAGCGAGCGCCGGTCCACGGTCGCGCGCATCCGCAGGCCGAGCGGGGTGCGCCGCAGCAGCGTCCACAGCGCGCCCGCCGCGAGGACGGCGAGGACGAACGTGGTGAGCTGGTCGGAGTCGAGGCTCATCCCGCCGAACGGGTGCCAGGTGTGCACGGGCCGGGGGCCGAGGCCGCGCGCCGACGCGCCCTCGGTGACCTTCGGCAGGTCCGCGCCGAACGTGTCGACCAGCACGTCCACGGCCCACAGGCCGAGCGCGGGCAGCGCGATCGTCAGGCCGATCGTCGCGACGATCTGCGCGGTCTCGCCCGCCGCGGCGAGCCCGCGGAACATCAGCCGGTGCAGCAGGTAGCCGAGCAGCGGCGCGACGGCGAGGACGGCGAGCGGCCCGGCCGCCCAGACCGGCCAGCCGAGGCCGGTGGTCAGCTCGAAGAACAGCAGCGCGGTGAGGAAGCCCACGGCGCCGTGGGCGAAGTTGAAGACCCCGGTGGCCGAGTACGACAGCGTCAGCCCCGACGCCATCAGCGCGAAGATCGCTCCGGTCACCAGCCCGCTGAGGACATAGCCAAGTAGCTCGGACACACGTCACCTCCGCGTGCGTGCAGGACTCAGGGGGCGGCGCTTCAGAGGGTGGTGTTGTCGAAGCACTTGAGGTGCTGGGCGACGGTGAACGCGCCGCGCTCCAGCCTCACGAGGGAGCCGCAGCCGTTGGAGGCGGTCTTGCCGGACGGGAACGCGATGCGGCCGAAGCCCTTGTTCTCGTACGCGAACGCTTCGGCGGCCTTGAGGAACGACTCGCGGGTGAGGTCCTCGCCGGCCTTCTCGACCATCTTCAGGAAGACGTCGGCCGACCAGTACCCGGTCGCGGCGTGCTGGTCGAGCACCGCCGACGCGCCGCCCGCCTTCTGGAGGTCGGCCTTCATCGTCCGCACCTCGGGGAGGTCGGACTCGTACGGCTCGAACTGCGGGGCCGCGTACACGCCGTCGAGGGCCCGCGCCGTCTGCGGGTCGCGCAGCACGTGCGGGTCGTACGACGTGGCGTCGGTGATCAGGCCCTTGAAGCCCGCCTTCTTCAGCGCCGTGTAGAGGCCGGTGGCGAACTTGCCGCCCGCCATCGTGGACACGAGCACGTCGGGCGCCTTCCCGCCCGCGCTCTTCATGATCTTGTTGACGTACGGGGACCAGTCCTGCGGCGGCGACTGGGCGGGCAGGGCGGCCGACGTCCCGGCGAGCGAGAACCCGGCGGCGGTGAACGACTTGGACATCGTCTGCGTGGCGTACTTGCTGGCCGTCGAGTCGGTCGCCTGGATCCAGACCTTCTTGCCCTTCGCGCCGCCGAGCTGCGCGGCGACCTGGTTGCCCCACCAGGTCTGCGTCTGCTGGCCGGGCTTCGGCGCGAGGCAGCCGTTGAACCCGAACGCGCTCCGCTTGCCGCACCAGAACGGCCCGGTCGCCCAGCCGAGCCACGGCACCTTCTGCTGCTCCAGGAACTCCGCGCCGCCGAACTGCGGGGCGCTGACCGGGACGAGCGCGAAGACCTTCTCCTTCTGGACGAGCTTCTTGGCCGCCGCGGCGCCCTTGTCCGGGGTCATCCCGTCGTCCTCGGCGCCGACGAACTCGATCTTGCGCCCGTGCACCCCGCCCTCGGCGTTGGCGCGGTCGAAGCGGGCCTTCGCGCCGAGCTCGGCGCCGCCGGTCGAGTAGCCGGTCGCGCTGGTCTCGGTGAGCACCCCGCCGACCTTGATCGAGTCGTCGGAGACCCCGCCGGAGCCGCCGCCGGAGGACGACTCGTTGCTGGTCGCGCAGGCTCCGGCGAGGGTGAGGGCGGCGGTCGCGACGGCGGCGAGCGCGATACCGCGCGGGGGCGTGGACGTGTTCATGGGCGCGCCTCCAGGCACGTTGGCAAGCACGGTCAGGACGGTCGGGACGGACGTCGGGACGATCGGAACGGGCGATCGGAGGGGATGCAGGCGATCGGAACGGTCGAGCCGGCGGTCCAGGTCGTGACCTAGCGCTCGTTTGGTCCGGAGGGTAAGTTCGCCGGGGAGAGCCTGTCAACGGTCCGACCTGGGACGCCGGTCCCCTCGACCAAGCAAGTGCTTGGTGCTAGCGTGGCCGGGACGGGCCCGCGCGGACCCGACGGAAGGTGAGCGACGACGTGACGAGCACGGTGATGCGAGCGGCGCTGCTGCGGGAGTACGGCGCCCCGCTGGAGATCGCCGAGGTGGAGGTCGCGGCCCCGGCCGCCGGTGAGGTGCTGGTCCGGGTGGCCGCGTCCGGCGTCTGCGGCTCGGACCTGAAGGCCATCGACGGCAAGAGCCCCGTGGTCACGCACCTGCCGTGCGTGCTCGGCCACGAGAGCGCGGGCACCGTGGAGGCCGTCGGCCCCGGCGTCGCGTCCGTCAAGCCCGGCGACCGCGTCGTCGTCGCGATGAACGGGCCGTGCGGGCGCTGCCGCAACTGCTCGCGCGGGCGCGCGCACCTGTGCGGCGGCAAGGCCCGGATGACCGCGATCATGGGCCTGACGGCCGACGGCACGACCCGGCTGAGCAGCGGCGGCGAGGCCGTCCGTCCGTACATCGGCATCGGCTCGTTCGCCGAGAAGGTCGTCGTGCGCGAGGCGATGTGCGTCAAGGTCGCCGAGGACGCCGCGCTGGACCTGCTCGCCCTCACCGCCTGCGGCGTCGTCACCGGCGTCGGCGCCGTGCTCAACACCGCGCGCGTCGAGCCGGGCTCCAGCGTGCTGGTCGTCGGCTGCGGCGGCGTCGGCCTGAACGTGCTCCAGGGCGCGGTGCTCGCGGGCGCCACCACGATCATCGCCGCCGACGTCGTCGACTCCAAGCTGCGGCTCGCCGAGGAGTTCGGCGCGACCCACACCGTCCTCGCCGACGACCTGCCGAAGCAGGTGGGCGAGATCGTCCGGGGCGGCGCCGACTACGCGTTCGACGTGACGGGCGTCCCCGAGGTGCTGACCAAGGCGTTCGCCTCGACGCAGCCGGGCGGGACGACGGTCATGGTCGGCAGCCCCGCGCCCGGCGCGAACCTGGAGATCCCGGCGGGCCAGCTCTTCGGCTCGCGGCGGCTGATGGGCACGCAGGGCGGCGACGCCACCCCGGCCCGCGACCTGCCGCTGCTCGCCGACCTGCACCGCCGCGGCCGGCTCAACCTGGAGGGCCTGGTCAGCGAGCGCGTCCCCCTGGAGGCCGTCAACGAGGCCGTGGCCCACGTCCGCTCCGGCGCGGTGGCCCGCTCGGTCATCGTCTTCGACTGACCCGGCCCGCGGACGTTCGCGGCGCTAGCCGGCGCGCCGCATCGGCCCGGCGACGGCCCACGTCCGCCCGCCCTCGGTGCCGGTGTAGCTGAACTGGAGCGCCCCGCCGTGCCGGACGAGCGTGACCGTGCCGGTGTCCACGCACTTGTCGGGACGCTCGGTGATCCGCTCGCGCACGGTGACCGTGCCGCCCGCGTTCCCGACGAACGTCTCGACGCCGCCGCAGCCCTCGTCGGGGTAGCTGATCCGGCCCTGCCGCCCGCCCGCGGGCAGGTCGAGCACGACGGTGATCGCCTTGCCGTCGCTCTGCCGCAGCCGCCCCGTCCACCGGCCCGCGTGCGACACGGGGAACCCGCTCGGCGGCGCGGGCGTCTCCGACGCCTCGCGGGTCGGGCTGTGGGACGGCCGCTCGCTGTTCGCCGGCTTGCTCGCGGGCCCGGCGCCGCTCCGCGACGGGCTCGCGGACGGCGCGGCGGCCCCGCCGGACGAGCCGCGCCCGTTGAGCGCGACCACCGTCACGACCGCCGCGGCGACCACCGCCACCACGGCCGCGCACACCGCGACGATCCCCGACGTCCGCCGCGCGGGCGGCTGCCCGGTCGGCGCGGGCGGCGCGGGAGGTACGGGCATCGGCGCGGGGTGCGGCGTGTTCGCCCACGTGCCGTGCGTCCCGGACGGCCCCGACGGCGCGCCGCCGCCCATGCCGCCGGCGCCGCCGCCCCAGGCGTCCGCGCCCAGCGTCGCGGCGTACGCGGCGCCCTGCGCGGCCGCGGCCTCCGGTCCGGCCGCCGGGACGGGCCCGCCCGCGTCGGCCTCGCCGAGCAGGACGCCCAGCAGCGCGGACGCGGACGGGCGCTCGGCGGGGTCCTTGGCGAGGCAGCGCGCGGCGACGTCGCGGAGCGTGCCGGTGAGCCCGCCGAGGTCGGGCTCGTCGTGCAGGATCCGGGCGATCACGGCGGGCATCGTGTCGTCCCCGAACGCCGGCCTGCCGCACGAGGCGAACACCATCGTCGAGGCCCACGCGAACACGTCGGCGGCCGGTCCGGCCCGCTTGCCCGCGAGCTGCTCGGGGCCATGTAGGCGGGCGTGCCGATCACGCCGCCGGTGGTGATGGTGACGCCGCCCGCCGCGCGGGCCACGCCGAAGTCGATGACGCGCGGGCCGTCCGGTCCGAGCAGCACGTTGTGCGGCTTGAAGTCGCGGTGCACGACGCCGACCCGGTGGATCGCGACGAGCGCGGTGGCCGTCCCGACCGCGAGCCGCTGGAGCGCGCCGCCCTCGCGCGGCCCGTCGCCGGTGACGACGCGGTGCAGCGACGGCCCGTCGACGAACTCGCTGACGATGTACGGGCGGTCCCCCGCCACGTCCGCGTCGAGGACGGCGGCGGTGCAGAACTGCGCGACGCGCTTGGCGGTCTCCAGCTCGCGCAGGAACCGCGCGCGGGCCTCGGGGTCGTTCCCGAGCCCGGTGCGCAGCAGCTTGACCGCGACCGGGCCGCCGCCCTCGGCCTCCCCGAGGTAGACGACGCCCTGGCCGCCGTCGCCGAGCCGGCCGACCAGCCGGTACGGCCCGAGCCGCTCGGGATCCTCAGGGCGCAGTGCTTCGGCCGCAGGCATGACGTTCCGCCCTCCCCGCCCGGCGCCACCCCGTCGTCCGGCGCCCGGTTCGCGTTACGTTCCGGTGATTCTCCCGAAGGAGATCAAGAGAACCGTAGTGACCGTTCCGGGGCACCGCCACCCGGAGCCGCCGGCGCGCGCCCCGAGGCGGGGACACGGGCCGGTCAGCGGCCGGGGACTCCGTAAGTGCGGGCGTAGCCGTCCAGGACGGGCAGCACCTCGTCGCGCCCGGCGGCGGGCACGCGCAGCACGACCTCCTCGACGCCGAGCGAGGCGTAGTAGTCGAGCTTCTCGCGGGACGGCAGCGTGCCGAACGGGACGACCGGCACCGGCTCGCGCCCGGCGGCGGCGCACGCGTCGCGCAGCGCGGGCAGCGCCTCGCGGATCCCGGCGCCGCCGATCGGCATCCAGCCGTCCCCGTACTCGGCGACGTGCGCGAACAGCGTCGGCCCGGCGGCGCCGCCGACGAGCACCGGGACGCGGGCGGCGGCCGGCTTGGGCCAGGACCAGGTGCGCGGCAGGTCCACGA
Organism: Actinomadura sp. J1-007; assembly: GCF_009793335.1. Classification (GTDB taxonomy): domain Bacteria; phylum Actinomycetota; class Actinomycetes; order Streptosporangiales; family Streptosporangiaceae; genus Spirillospora; species Spirillospora yumaensis. The sequence goes on from NZ_WING01000001.1 coordinate 878,591, forward strand.
ACTCGCCCTTGAACTCGGACTCCTCCGCCGTCCACAGCTCGCGCATCGCGAGGACGTGCTCGCGGGCCACGGCCCGGCGCCGCTTCCAGGGGACGCCGTGGTCGGCGGCCTCCTCCCGGTTCCAGCCGAAGCCGACGCCGAGCGTGACGCGCCCGCCGGAGAGCCGGTCGAGCGTCGCGACGGCCTTGGCGGTGACGATCGGGTCGCGCTGCGCGGGCAGGGACACGCCGGTGCCGAGCCTGATCCGCTCGGTGACCACGGCGGCGGCGGCGAGCGCGACGAACGGGTCGAGCGTGCGGGCGTACTCCTCGGGGAGCTGGTCCGCGCCGGTCGGCGGCGCGGTCTCGCGCGAGACGGGGATGTGGGTGTGCTCGGGGAGGTAGAGCGAGACGAAGCCCCGGTCCTCGGCCTCCCGCGCCAGCTCGTGCGGCTCCATGGTCAGGTCGGTGGCGAACATCGTGACGCCCAGGCGCATCCTCACGGCCTCCTCTTCGCGCGATACGGGTCACACCCTACCGAGCTGACCAAGCGATTGCTCGGGCCAGCGGAATTGATGTAGCGTGCGCTTGTTCGGGAAGCCGCCGGGCGGGACGAAGGGAGCCGGGTGCCATGCCGTTCGCCGACCTCGGGGACGTGCGTCTGTTCTATACCGACGACGCCGCGTCCACCCAGTCCCTCCAGTCCGCCGAGTCCGCCGAGCACGTTCCCGCGCCCGGCCGCGACCCGCTGCTGCTCGTGCACGGGTTCGCGGCCGACTCGCAGGACTGGGCCTGGCACATCGAGGCCCTGCGCGCCGCCGGGCACCGCGTCATCGCCGCCGACCTGCGCGGCCACGGCGCGTCCTCCGCGCCGGAGACCGGCTACCGCCCCGAGGACCTCGCCGGCGACCTCGCCCGGCTCCTCGACCACCTAGGCGTCGAACGGGTCGTCGCGTTCGGCCACTCGATGGGCGGGATGGTCGTGACGGCGCTCGCGCACGCGCACCCCGAACGCGTGCGCGGGCTGCTCTGCGTCGATCCCGCCTACGGGCAGCCCGCCGAGGTCGCCGCGTTCTTCCCCGCCATGGTGGACGCCCTCGGTAAGGACCCGCACGCGACCGTCCTCGGGATGGAGCCGGTGCTGTACGTGCCGTCCACTCCCCCGTTCGTCCGGACGTCGCACGCGCGCAAGATCCTCGCCACGCCCGCGCACGTGCTCGCGCAGGCGTTCCCGGCGATGTTCACCGGCGACGGCGCGTGGGGCGCCAGGCCCGCCTCCGACGAGCGGATCGCGGCGCGCGCCTGCCCGGTCCTCACGATCCGGGCGGACGCCGCGCAGGCCGCCTGGGAGTCCGAACTGTCCAAGCACCCCGCCTCCAGGGCCGTCCACTGGCCGGAGAGCGGGCACCGGTTGCACGAAGAGCGGCCGGAGCAATTCCTGCACGCCGCAATCGACTGGCTAGAGGAACTCGGCCGGCTCGACGAGCTCGACAAGGAGAAGTCCGCGTGAAGTTTTCGATCTTCCTCAACCCGCAGATCCCGGGGTCGGGCTGGGCCGCCGAGGAGAACGCCAAGGCCAAGCGGCCGATCGGGCGGGACGTCGAGTCGTACCAGAAGCTGCTGCACGAGGTCCGCGAGATCGCGGTGCACGCCGACCAGGTCGGCTTCGACGCGCTGATGATGACCGAGCACCACTTCCACTCGGAGGGCTTCGAGTTCTCGGTCAACCCCCTGATGTTCCTGACCGACCTCGCGGCCCGCACCGAGCGGATCCTGCTCGCGCCGCTCGGCCTGGTGCTGCCCGCCTGGGACCCGATCCGCGCCGCCGAGGACGTCGCGCTCCTCGACCACTTCTCCAAGGGCCGGCTGCGCCTCGGCGTCGCCCGCGGCTACCAGGCCCGCTGGGCGAACGTGCTCGGCCAGCGCTGGCACGCGGCGGCGGCCCGCTCGGACGGCTCCAAGTCCGACAACCGCAACTTCGACGTCTTCGGCGAGGTGCTGAAGATCATGAAGATGGCGTGGGAGAACGACTCGCTGCGCTACAAGAGCGACGTGCTCGACTACGAGGTGCCGAACCCCTACAGCGGCATCGAGGGCTGGCCCGCGCAGGAGTGGACCAAGACGTTCGGCGCGCCCGGCGAGATCGACGAGAACGGCGTGATCCAGTCGGTGTCGGTCTGCCCGAAGCCGTACCAGAACCCGCACCCGGAGCTGTGGCAGCCGTTCACCGTCTCGGACCGGTCGGTCGTCCGGGCGGCGCAGGAGGGCATCATGCCCTGGATGTTCACGCCGAACCCCGACGACCACGCGGCCAAGGCCAAGCTCTACCAGGAGGAGTGCGCGCGCCAGGGCAAGGACTACAAGCTCGGCGAGCACACCGGCATCCTGAAGATCGTCGGCATGGCGGACACCCGCGAGGAGGCCATCGCCACGTACGGCAAGGGGATGCAGAAGGACTTCGCGTCGTTCTTCGGCCCGTTCGGCTACCTGGAGGTGCTGCGCAAGAAGGAGGACGACAAGCACAAGCCGATCTCCCCGGAGAAGGGCGACTTCAAGCGCATGAACGAGGTCGAGATGGCGCTGCTCGGCACGCCGGACGACGTCAAGCGCGGCATCCAGCGGATGCTGGACCGGATGCCCGACCTGGAGTGGTTCGGCCTGTTCATGCAGGGCCAGCAGGGCGTGCTGCCGCTCGACACGGTCAAGCGCAACCTGGAGATGTTCGCCACCAAGGTCATCCCCGAGTTCCAGGACTGACCGTGGAGTTCTGGCTCGGCGCGGCGTTCGTCGACACCCGCGAGTTCGTCCCGCTCGCGCGCGCCGCGGAGCGGCTCGGCTACGACACGATCGCGGTGTCGGACCACATCTTCTACACCGACTACGACGCGCCGTACCCGTACACCGAGACGGGCGCGCCGCCGTACGAGCCGGACACGCACTGGCCCGACGCCTGGGTCACGATCGGGGCGATGGCGGCGGCGACCGAGCGGGTGCGCTTCGCCACCAACGTCTACATCGCGCCCGCCCGCGACCTGTTCACCGTCGCCAAGGCGGTCTCGACGGCCGCCGTGCTGTCCGGCGGCCGGGCGATCCTCGGCGTCGGCGTCGGCTGGTGCAAGGACGAGTTCCTCCAGACGGGCCAGGACTTCCACACCCGGGGCAGGCGCCTGGACGAGATGCTGCCCGCCCTGCGCGCGCTGTGGGCGGGCGGGACGGTCGAGCACCACGGCACGTACTACGACCACGGGCCGCTCAGCATCTCGCCCGTCCCGGACGAGCCCGTCCCGGTCTACGTCGGCGGGGACAGCGACGCGGCCCTGCGCCGCGCCGCCCGGACCGGCGACGGCTGGATCGGCAACCGCGTCTACTCCGAGGAGAGGCTGGAGGCCCTCCTCACCCGGCTGGAGGGATACCTGGCCGAAGAGGGCCGCACCCTGGACGACCTCAAGGTGATCGCCCCGATCGGCGCGATGCCGAGCGCGGAGCTGTACCGCAGGTGGGCCGACCGCGGCGTCACCGGCACCATGGCGGCCCCCTGGTGGCTGCCCACCGCCGAGGAGAGGGAGCGGCACCCCGATCCCCTCGCCCTCAAGATCGCCACGATGGAGCGGTTCGCCGACGAGGTCATCGCCAAGATGTGACCGCGTCGGACCCGCCGGACCCGCCGGACCCGCCGCACGCGCCGGACCCGCCCGCCCGCCGACCACGCGGACGGGCGGGTCCGCGCCGTCTGCGCCCTTTCCGCGCCGTTTGCGCGCGCGGGCCGCCCGGCCGCCGCCCGTGCCCGCCGCCTGCGCGGATACCGGTAGCGTTTGGCGCGTGCTGCCATTTGTGACCGCCGTCCGGTACGTGACGCCGCTGCGCGAGGGCGGGTCGCTGCCGGGCGTCGTCGAGGCCGACGACCTCGGCACGTACGTGATGAAGTTCCACGGGGCCGGGCAGGGGCGCAAGGCCCTGATCGCCGAGGTCGTCGCGGGTGAGCTCGGGCGGCGGCTCGGGCTGCGCGTGCCCGATCAGGTGGTCATCGAGCTGGACCCGGTGATCGGGCGGCACGAGCCCGACCCGGACGTGCAGGACCTGCTGAAGGCCAGCTCCGGCTGGAACCTCGGGGTCGACTTCCTGCCCGGGTCGCTCGGCTACGACCCGCTCGGCTGGCGGCCGGACGCGGCGTTCGCGTCGCGGGTGCTGTGGTTCGACGCGTTCATCGGCAACGTCGACCGGAGCTGGCGCAACCCCAACATGCTCGTCTGGCACGGGAAGGTCTGGCTGATCGACCACGGCGCGAGCCTGATCTTCCACCACGCGTGGGCCAACGCGGCGCGGCTGTTCTCGGGCCCGTACGACGTGGACGACCACGTGCTGACGCCGTACGCGGCGGAGCTGGCGGCGGCCGAGGCCGAGTTCGCGCCGCGGATCACCGAGGGCCTGCTGCGCGAGGTGACCGGCCTCGTCCCGGACCGGTGGCTGGAGGGCGAGCCCGGCTTCGACGGCCCCGACGCCGTCCGGGACGCCTACGTCGACCTGCTGCTCAAGCGCGCCGCCGGGCCCAGGGACTGGCTGCCCGACCTCGACGTCGGCGGGCGCGGCGGGCCCGGCCCGTCGCGGCGCGGCGGCGACCGCCCCTCGTGGCTGGGAGGCCCGTCGTGAGCACCAACCTGCGCGGCGCCGACCAGCCGACCGTGTTCGAGTACGCCGCGCTGAGGGTCGTCCCCCGGGTCGAACGGGGCGAGGCCATGAACGTCGGCGTCGTGGTCTACTGCCGGGCGTTCGAGTTCCTCGGATGCCGCGTCCACGTGGACGACGGGCGCCTGCTGGCCCTCGACGCGTCCCTCGACGTGGACGGCGTCCGGACGGCGCTGAAGGGCGTCGCCGGGCTGTGCGAGGGCGGCGAGGGGGCCGGGCAGGCCGCCGCGGAGCCGCCGGGCGGGCGGTTCCGCTGGCTCACCGCGCCGCGCAGCACGGTCGTCCAGCCGGGACCGGTGCACGCGGGCCTCACCCGCGACCCCGCCGCGGAGCCCGAACGCCTGCTCCGCCTCCTGGTGCTCTAGTCCCACTCCCAGCGGATGCCGTGGTATCCGGCCGCCATGCCGAACTCGATGAAGTGCACGCTGTGGTAGCTCGACATGCGCAGGTCGGCGGAGTCCTTGAGCGCCGTCTGCGCGTCGGGCCGCCAGGTGCGGTAGCAGCGGGCGGGCAGGGTCGCCGGATGGAACCGGACCTCGATCAGGTACTCGTGCTGCGGCGTGCGGAACCCGCGCCCCTCCTCCGACACGGCCGGGCCCGTCTCGTCGAACCCGAAGCCGTATTCGAGCAGGTACGTCTCGCCGCGCCCGAGGGCCCGGTCGAACAGCAACTCGGCCGCGATGAGGCCGCTCGCGGCGTCCATCCGCACGCGGCCGAACCGGCAGCCGCGCGCCGTCCGGGACGACGGCAGGATGCGGCACGGGTGGTGGTAGACGGCGATCCACCGGTCCACGCCGCGCTGCTGCGCCTGGAACACCGCGCGCGTGCGGACCTCGCGCAGCTCCCTGCGGCGGCCGATGATGTGCTGGTCCTGGAGGCTGAGGCCGGTGAGCTGCCGCTCGCCCCGGTCGCCGATCTCGTCCAGCAGGTCGCGGACGCCCGGCTCGGGGCACAGCTCCTCGACCGGCAGCCACGGCCCGGCGGTCCGGTCGGCGGTCGGGCGCAGCAGCGTGAGCAGGGAGTGGCGCGGCAGTTCGAGGATGACCTCCAGGCCGCGCACGGCGCGCAGCGAGTCGGCCCGTTCGGGCCGGGTCCTGCCGCGCTGCCAGTAGCTGAGGGTGGAAAGGCTGACCGCGATGCCCTGCTCCTCAAGGCGGCGCCGCAGCGCCTCAAGGCTGAGGCCGCGGGCCTGGATCGCGGCGTGGAGGGCGACGTTGAAGGGACCGTACTGAAGCATCTGGAGGAGATCCTCGTCCGTGACGCTCGTGACGCTCTGCACCGCTATCGGCCTCCGGATCGGGCTCCGGCCGGCCCCCGTCTACGGCCTTGACAACCGCACTTGCAACTTCCGCGCTCACTGTAAGGCCACCGCGTCGCGATGCCAATCGGCAACTTCTCACAACAGGTCCCCGGAAGGCCGCGCCCGGCGGCCTTCCGGGGGGACCTTTCGGCTAGAGACCGCCGGTGTGGATCAGCCGGCCAGGCGTGCCCGACGGTCGCCGGAGACGGCACCCGTCGTCGCGTGCCCGATCAGCTCGTACCGAATTGTACCGAAAAGCACGCCTCCGGTCGCGGGTTTCGGGGAGCCGTCGCGCTCACTCCCACTCCCACTCGATGCCGAGGATGCCGCGCCGCACGTCGCCCACCGTGAGATGCGCGCTTCCGGACGTCCCGATCCACAGCTCCCCCGCCCGGACCGCCGCCGCGCTCCCCGACTCCCGGGAGAACCCGTAGCAGCGCGCCGGGAACATGCCGTCGTGGAACTGCACGACCGCGAGGTAGTCGCGGACCGGGCGCGGGAAGCGCCGCTCGAAGCGGCGCCGGACCGGCCCGTCCGCCGGGAGCCTCAGCTCGTACTCGACGACGGCCGTGTCCCCGGCGGCGAGGACCCGGTCGAAGACCAGCTCGAACCCGATCAGCCCGCCCTCCGTCCGGATCCGTCCGGGCCGGCAGTACCGGGTCCGCGCCAGCTCGACGCTCGCCCGCGCCGCCCCCTCGACCGTCCCGACCGCGTCCACCGTGACGCCGGTCGCGTCGGCGGCCCCGGCGGCGTCGGCGGCTCCCCCCTCCCCGAGCGGGACGGTCGGCAGCGGAGGCACGGCGGGGGCCGACGGGCCGAGCGGCGTGGACGGACCGACCGTTCCGGACAACCCGAACGGCGAGGCCGGACCGAGCGGGGCGGACGGACCGAGCGCGGACCCGGAGCCCCGCACCGCCGGCGGGTCCGGGTCCGGGTCGGCGTCGGGCACCGAGCCCGGGTCCTCGGGGACGACCGCGAGGTGCACGCAGACGACGCGGTCCACGTCGTCGCCGGTGGCCCGCAGGACCTCCCGGACGGTCAGGCCGCGCGGGCGCCGGTCGCGGCCGAGGACGAGGACGTCGTGGGTGCTCAGCCGCTCCAGCCGGTGGTCGCCGGACCGGTCGAGCTGCGCGACGAGCCGCGCGTACCGGTCCGGATCCGGCCACAGCTCGGCGGCGGCGCGGGACCGTTCGCCGCCGGGGTACGGGCCCGGGGCGGCGCCCTTCGCGTGCCCCGGGCGTCCCGGCGCGCCGCGCGCCGTGCCGCCCGGGGCGGGGACGGCGGCGGGCGCGGGGTCGTCGAGCAGCTCGGTCAGCGTCCCGGCGGGGACGCGCAGGATCTCCTCCAGCGTCGTGACCACGGCACGCGAGCGGGGACGGCTGCGGCCCCGCTGCCAGTAGCTCAGCGTGGCCACGCTGACGGTCAGGCCCCGCTGCCCGAGCCGGTGCCGGATCCGCTCCAGGGTCAGGCCGCTCGCCTGGATGGCCTGCCTCAACGCTCCGGCGAACTCCACGGCCGGATCGTACCGGGTGCGCGGCCCGGACCCGATGTCAGAACAGCACCGACATGAACGTGCCGGATTCGGTGAATCCCACCCGGCTGTAGGTGGCGCGGGCCCGGGTGTTGTAGTCGTTGACGTACAGCGAGACGGTCGGCGCGACGCCGCGCAGCGCCTCGTCCACCACGGCCGCCATCCCGGTCACCGACAGGCCCCGGCCGCGCAGGTCCGGCGGCACCCACACGCCCTGCACCTGGCAGGCGTGCGGGGTGACGGCGCCGATCTCGGCCTTGAACATCACCCGGCCGTCCTCGATCCGGGCGAACGCCCGGCCCTCCCTGATCAGCTCGGCGACGCGGGCCCGGTAGAGCACTCCCCCGTCGCCGGTGTTGGGGGAGATCCCGACCTCCTCGGTGAACATCGCCACACAGGCGGGGTAGACGATGTCGAACTCCTCCATCCCGACCCGGCGGACCCGCCGGTCGGGCGGCACGTCCGGCACCGCCGAGGTCGCCAGCACCGGCTGCGCGGCGCGCACGGCGCGCGGCGGCCCCCAGTAGGGCGCCAGGAACTCCCACATCTCGCCGACCGCGCCGGCCGGGCCGACGATGGACGAGCAGCGGCGGCCCTGCGCCTGGGCCCGTTCGGCGAACGCCCGGACCGCCTCGGGACCGGCCGCGACCGGGATCAGGTTGGCGCCCGAGTAGCACAGCGAGGCGAGCCGCCCGTCGCGCGCGTAGCCCCACACCTGGGCGCCGAGGCGGCGCGGGTCGAGCCCGGCGGCGTGCACCCGGGACGCGACGAACACGTTGCCGACCGGGTCGGCGTCGAGGATGCGCAGCGCCTCGTCCAGGTACCGGTCGTCCAGCACCCGGACGGGCAGCGACCCGAGCATGCGCACGGCTACCGGCTCCGGCGAGGGTTGGGGCCCGGGTGGGGCCCCGCCACTGTCAGCACCACGCCGACCAGCCTATGACGTCCGCGCGCCCATCACCGCAACCGGCTCCCGGACCGGGGCCCCGGCGTCCGCCGCCGGGCTCCGCACGGCCTCCCGGCGCCCGCTCGCGCGCGCGGGCTTCGGCCCGGCGGGCGCGGGGCAGGCCGTGTCCGGGCCGCGCCGGCCCGGGGGCAGGGCGCCGGAGGCGAAGTAGCGGGCGACCGCGCCGTCCACGCACTTGTCGCCGGACAGCGCGACCCCGTGGTTGCCCCCTCCGACCTGCACCACCAGCCGGGACGAGGGGAACAGCCGGTGCGTCTCGACCGCCCCGGAGTACGGGGTGGCGGCGTCCTCGGTGGCCTGCACCAGCAGGATCGGCGGCATCCCCCGCCGCTCCCGCACCGCGGGCGGCGGCCCGCCCGGCACGCGCCAGGCGGCGCAGGGCGCGTTGTACCAGGTGTTGCTCCAGGTCTCGAAACGGTATCCGGCCCGGTAGAGGCGGGCGCTGTCGGCGGTCCAGCGGCTCCAGTCGCGGGGCCAGGCGGCGTCCCGGCACTGGACGGCGCTGTAGACGGCGTAGTTGTTCTGGTCGAGCCACACGGGCGGCTTCCACGCCTTGCGCAGCGGCTTCGGGTCGGCGCGGACCAGGTACGCCGAGAGCGCCGCCGCGTGCCGCGGCCAGACGGAGTCGGCGTACCCGTCGGTGAGGAACGTGTCGTCGAGCTCGGACGCCCCGACGAGGCCGTCGATCGGCTCGGCCTTCACGCGCGCGCGGGCCTTGGCGTAGGAGGCGGCGACCGCGTTCGCGGTCCTGCCGAGCCGGTACACGTCGTGGTGGCGGGCGACCCAGCCGAAGAACATCCGGATCCGCTTCTCGAACGCCACGTTCTGGTCGAGGTTGGCGTCGTACCAGACGCCGCTCGGCCGCACCACGCTGTCGAGGACCATGCGCCGCACCCGGCCGGGGAACATCGTCGCGTACACGGCGCCGAGGTAGGTGCCGTAGGAGTAGCCGAAGTAGTTGATGCGGTCCTGGCGGAGCGCGGCGCGGATCGCGTCCAGGTCCCGCGCCCAGTCGGCGGTGCCGAGGTGCGGGAGGAACCGCGGGTACCTGCGGGCGCAGTCGTCGGCGTACGCCGTCGCCCGCCGCTGCCAGGCCCGCGCCTCGGCCGCGGAGGACGGCACGGTGTCGGCGCGGGGCCTGCCGGGGTTCAGGTAGCTCCTGTCGCACAGCAGCGCGGGCTCGCTCGCGCCCACGCCGCGGGCGTCGAACCCGATCCAGTCGTACTGCGCGGCGGTCTCCTTCGGCAGGGCCGCGGTGAACGAGGCGGGCAGGTCGCGCCCGTGCGCGCCGGGGCCGCCCCGGTTGAGCAGCACGACGCCCTGGAACGTGCGGGCCGTGTGCCTGGCCCGGGTCAGCGCGAGGGTGATCTGCTCCCCGCCCGGACGGGCGTGGTCGAGGGGTACGCGCACGTTCGCGCACTCCAGGTTCTTCAGCGCGTCGCCCTCGATCCGGTCCTTCTTCGGGCACGGGGACCAGGCGAGCCCGGCGGGCCTCGGCGCGGGGTTGGGGGCCGGGTTCGGTCCCGGGGGACGTTCGGCCGCGGCGGCGGTCAGGGTCCCGAAGGCGACGGTCACGGCGGCGGCGCCGGCGGCGACGGCCTTCCCGGCGCCCCTCCCGGCCCCTCTCACGGGGCCGCTCCGGCGGGCGTCCCGGCGGGCGGTCCGGCGGTTCTTCGCGGCGGCGTTCTCTCCAGCGGCGTTCACTCCCGCTTTCTACCTGCGGAAGCGACCGGAGGCCGACCACCGAACGTTCCGGGCGCTTCCGCCGCAAACCGTCGCCGTCCCGGAACGGGGACGCGGCGCGCCGCCCGGTCCGGGACCTCGGACCGGGCGGCACGCCGCGAGCGTGCGCGGGCGGGGCCTCGCGGCCCGCCCCTCCTACCGGCGACCGCCTACGGGCGGCCGACCGGCAGGTCCTTGCCCTTCGGGCCCGCCGCGGCGGCCTTGGCGGCCGTCGGGTCGGGGTCGTTCAGCTCCGGGAGCGCCTTGCACGTGGCGTCCGCGCCGGGACGGCCCTTCGGCAGCCGGCCGCTGTCGAGGTACGCCGCGACCTTGTCGTCCAGGCAGAGGTTGCCGTTGAGGGTGTTGGCGTGGGTCTTGCCGCCGATCTCCTCGACCAGCCGGGACGAGGGGAACGTCTTGTGCATCGCGAGCCCGCCCGCGACCGGCGTCGCGCCGTCCAGGGTGGACTGGACGAGCAGCATCCCCGGCAGGCCCTTCGCGCCGAGCCTCAGCTCCGGACCGCCGTTGAACGGCCAGAACGCGACCGGGGCGTTGAACCAGACGTTGCTCCACGTGTTGAACCGGTAGCCCTGCCGGTACAGCTTCGCGGCGTCGTTGTGCCACTTGCTCCAGGAGCGCGGCCACTTCGCGTCGGCGGCCTGGACGGCGTTGTAGACGGCGAAGCTGTTGTCGTCGCCGCCCGGGTTGAGGTTGTCGAGCAGCGCGGCCGGGTCCTTCTTGGTGGCCCACGCGGACAGCGCCTCGGCGTACGGGATGTAGAAGCCGGTGTTGTACCCGGCGTTCAGCACGATGTCGTCGAGCTCGTCGGGGCCGATCTTCCCGCCGATCGGGGCCTTCTTCGCGGCGGCCCTGATCGCGTAGTACCGGGCCTCGACGGCCTTGCCGGTCTTGCCGAGGTGGTAGACCGAGTCCCACTTCGCGGTCCAGGCGAACCAGAACTTGATGTTGCGCTCGAACGCCTTGTCCTGTTCGAGCTGCGCGTCGTACCAGACGGTCTTCGGGTTGACGTTGCCGTCGAAGACCGCGTGCTTCACCCGCTTCGGGAACAGGGTGGCGTAGGTGGCGCCGAGGTAGGTCCCGTACGAGAAGCCGTAGTAGCTGATCTTCTTCTGGCCGAGCGCGGCGCGCAGCGCGTCCATGTCGCGGGCCGCGTCGGTCGTGCGCAGGTGCGGCAGCAGCCAGCCGAACTTCCTGGTGCAGTCGGCGGCGTACCGCTTGGACTTGGCGATCCAGGCGCGCTCCTCCTTGGCGGAGTGCGGGACGTAGTCCGGCCGGATCGGGTCCTGGTAGTGCGGGTCGCAGCTCAGCGCGGGCTTGCTGGCGCCGACGCCGCGCGGGTCGAAGCCGATGACGTCGTACTTGGCGATGGTGGAGGCGTGGCCGACCCCCTTGAACCAGCGCGGGAACGCCGCCGAGTAGGGCAGGCCGCTCGCTCCGGGACCGCCCGGGTTGACGAGCAGGACGCCCTGGTAGTTCTTGGTGTCGGTGGCCTTGACCCGGGAGACCGCGATGGAGATCTTGCGGCCGTTCGGCTTGCGGTAGTCGAGCGGCACCGGAAGCTGGGCGCACTCGGCGTTGTTCATCGGGTCGGTCGGCCCGCTGACCTCGCACTTGCCCCAGGCGATGCCGGACGCGGCGGCGACCGGGCTCGCGGCCCGTCCGGCCCCGCCCGTGCTCGCGGAGACGGCGGCGCCGGTGCCGCCGACACCGACGGCCGTCGCGGCCGCGACGAGAACGATCCTCTTCACCAGACCCCCTCGTTCGGCGCGCCCGCGCGCCCGGGGTGGGGGCGGCGGGAACGGCGCCGAAGAAATAGCCGAAACGAGTATTAAGTGGAGATTGTGGCGTTCAGTACGGCGGGGACGGCAGGGCCTGTCGCGAGTGGATGCGAAATCGTGACAACATCCGCGGAACTCCAGGACCGCCGCGTTCGTCCCGCGCCGCCCGGCGGCCGGGAGGCCCGGCCGCCGGGAGGCCCGGCCGCCGGGTGCCCGGCGCGGGTCCGGGGCGCGTGCGCCGCGCCCCGGACACGGGTCCCGGCAGGGGACCCCCGCGCCGGACGGGTCAGCGGATGACGTCGTGCCGCAGCGCGGCGGCGAGGCCGCCCGCCGCGACCGGCGCCTTCGCCTGCGCCGGCGGGACCGGGTCACCGAGCTGCGGAACGTGCACGGTGTCCTTCGCCGGGCGCTCGCCCTTCAGCCAGTACGCGTCGAAGAGGGCGTCCACGGCCGCCGAGCCGCGGTGCACGATGCAGTGCGTGCGGTCGCCGTCCTGCACGACCAGGCGCGAGCCCTTCAGCCGCCGGTGCATCTCCAGCGCGCCCTCGTACGGCGTCGCCGCGTCGGCGGTGGACTGGAACTGGAGGATGTTGCGCGGGAAGTCCTTGCCGCGGCCGATGTCGACCGGCTTGCCGGCCTTGGCGGGCCAGAACAGGCACGGCGCGTTGTACCAGGCGTTGCCCCACGTCAGGAACGGGTGCCTCTTGTTGATCCGCTCGTTGTCGCGCTGCCACTTCTTCCAACTCGTCGGCCACTGAACGTCCGTGCACTGAACGGCGTTGTAGCCCATGTAGCCGTTGTCGTCGGCGCCGCCGCTCGTCTGCGCGCCGAAGGTGCCGGCGAACGTGGCCGTGTCGCCGCGCTTGTAGGCCGACAGGCCCGTGGCGAAGCCGTGCCAGACGGCCTGGCTGCGGCGGTACCCGGCGTTCTGGATGACGTCGGTCAGCTCGTCGGGGCCGACCGCGACCTGGGCGCCGCTGTCCGGGTCGGTGTAGTAGACCGCCTTCTTCGCGAGCTTGGCGCGCAGGCCGTAGAAGAACGACCGGACCTCGCGCTGCGTCGTGCCGAGGTGGTAGACCGAGTCGTACTTCGCGATCCAGCCGAAGTAGTAGTCCATGTTCTTGTCGAACGCGACGTCCTGGTTGAGGTTGGCGTCGTACCAGGCGTCGCTCGGGCCGACGTTGCCGTCCAGCACCATGCGCCCGACGCGCTTCGGGAACACGGTGGCGTACGACGAGCCGAGGTAGGTGCCGTACGAGGCGCCGTAGAAGTCGAGCCTGGCGTTGCCGAGCGCCTTGCGGATGGACTCCATGTCGTGCACCGAGTCGATCGTCTTGTCGTGCTTGAGCAGCCCGACCTTGTCGTTCCTGGCGCACGCCTCGGCGTACCCCTTGGCCTTCTTCAGCCAGGTCGCGACGCTCTTCCGGTCACCGGTGCCGTAGTCGGGCCTGGGGGCGTTGGTGTAGTTGGGGTCGCAGCTCAGAGCGGGCACGCTCATGCCGATGCCGCGCGGGTCGAAGCCGATCACGTTGTACGCGGCGCGCAGCGCGGGCGAGCTCTCGGCGAAGAACCGGGCCCCGAACAGGGCGCCGCCCGCCCCGGGACCGCCCGGGTTGACGACCATGTCGCCCTTGGCGGGGCCCGAGCCGGTGTGCGGCAGCCGGGTGAGCTGGAGGGTGATCTTCGTGCCGCCGGGCCGGGCGTGGTCGAGCGGCACCTTCAGCTCGGCGCACTGGACGATCTTCGAGACGGGGTACTTCACGTCATAGGCGGCCACCGACTTCACGAAGTCGGGCGGGCAGGCGTGCCAGCGGAGCGCGGACGCTCCGGCGCCGGACGGGGCGGGGGCCCCGGACGGTCCCGCGGCCGCCTGCGCGCTCGCGGCCCCGGCGCCGGTGAGCCCGAGCCCGGCCGCCGCGGCCAGGACGACGATCCTCTTCACAATTCCCCCTTTGCATGCCGACTCCACAGCGAGTCGGACATATGGGTAAACGGTGAAGATTGTTGCGCCCGGTCCCGTTCGGAGGGCAGGGCCCGCGGCGAGTGGATGCGAAATCGTGACAAGATCAACGGAACTTCGTGATGCTCCGAAACGTCACCGGCCGCCTCCCCCGCGCCATCGCCGCAGGGAGGAGGCGGCCGGAAGGGGTCCGGTGACGCGGCGAGGCCCCCGGGGAACTCCCCGGGGCCTCGTGATGCCGTCGCGCGGACGGCGGGGATCAGCTGACGACGACCTCCGCGCCGGGGCCGGCGACGGTGCCGTCCTCGCCGACCTCGATGCCCATCTCGTCGGCGATGCGCATCGCCTCCTCGATGAGGGTCTCGACGATCTGCGACTCGGGGACGGTCTTGACGACCTGTCCCTTGACGAAGATCTGGCCCTTGCCGTTGCCGGAGGCGACGCCGAGGTCGGCCTCGCGGGCCTCGCCCGGCCCGTTGACCACGCAGCCCATGACCGCCACGCGCAGCGGGACCGGGAAGTCCTTGAGCCCGGCGGTGACCTGCTCGGCCAGGGTGTAGACGTCGACCTGCGCGCGCCCGCAGGACGGGCAGGAGACGATCTCCAGGCCGCGCCGGCGCAGCCCGAGCGACTCCAGGATCGCCGTGCCGACCTTGACCTCCTCGACCGGCGGGGCCGACAGCGACACCCGGATCGTGTCGCCGATGCCCTGGCTCAGCAGCGCGCCGAACGCCACCGACGACTTGATCGTGCCCTGGAACGCCGGGCCCGCCTCGGTGACCCCGAGGTGCAGCGGGTACTCGCACGCGGCGGCGAGCTGGCGGTACGCCTCGATCATCACCACCGGGTCGTTGTGCTTGACCGAGATCTTGATGTCGCGGAAGCCGTGCTCCTCGAACAGCGAGCACTCCCACAGCGCCGACTCCACCAGCGCCTCGGGGGTGGCCTTGCCGTGCTTCTCCAGCAGCCGCTTGTCGAGCGACCCGGCGTTCACGCCGATCCGGATCGGCACGCCCGCGTCGCTCGCGGCCCGCGCGATCTCGCCGACCTTGTCGTCGAACTTCTTGATGTTGCCGGGGTTGACCCGCACCGCCGCGCATCCCGCGTCGATCGCCGCGAACACGTACTTGGGCTGGAAGTGGATGTCGGCGATCACCGGGATCGGCGACTTGCGCGCGATCGCCGGCAGCGCCTCGGCGTCGTCCTGCGAGGGCACCGCCACCCGCACGATCTGGCATCCGGACGCCGTCAGCTCCGCGATCTGCTGGAGCGTGGAGTTGACGTCCGCCGTCAGCGTCGTGGTCATCGACTGGACCGAGACCGGGGCGTCGCCGCCCACCGGCACGGACCCCACCATGATCTGCCTGGAGCGGCGCCGCGGCGCCACCGGGCGCGCGCCCTCCCCGGCGCCGTCCTCGCCGCGGACGCTCGGAATACCCAGTGAAACGCTCATCCTTCTCCTCTGACTCACTCTGCTCTCCTGGGGGAGACCCCCAGTCCCCCGCAGTGAGGGGCCGAAGACCTCGCTCCGCTGCGACCGCTCAGCCCTTCCAACCTTAGGCGTCCGCGGCCCATGTCATGACGCGCACCGGCGAGCAATGACGTAACGGACTCATGACCGACTGTTACCCATGGGCGCTATTGGGGAAGCTTCAAGGGGTTGACGAGGTCGGCGAGGATCAGCAGCACCCCGAGGCCCACGAGCACGAGGACCGCCAGGTAGGTCAGGGGCATCAGCCTGGTCAGGTCGACCGTCCCGGAGTCGGGGCGCCCCCTGAGGCGGTTGATCCTGACGCGGACCCGCTCGTACGCCACGACCGCGAGGTGCCCTCCGTCCAGCGGCAGCAGCGGCAGGACGTTGAGCGCTCCTAAGAAGATGTTCACCGAGACGACGAGTGAGAGGAACAGGGCGAGCTTGTCGCGCGCGGACCCCTCCGAGGAGAAGATCTGCCCCGAGACGTCCGTCGCGCCGACGACGCTGCCCACCTGGCCGCCCGGCGTGCTGGCCCGCTCGGGCGAGAACAGCTTCGGGATCGCGCTCGGCAGGTCGGCGAGCGTGCGGCCGATCCCCTCCAGGCTGGTGCCGATGGCGCGCCCCGCGAAGCGCACGGCCCCCGCCGGGCCGGTGCGGTCGTAGCCCGCCCCGACGACCTTGGCCGCCATCCCGACGAACGGCGCGCCGCCCACCTCGGCGAGCCGCACGTACAGCGTGGTCCGCGCGCCGCCGCGCTGGACCACCACCGGGACCGTCCGGCCCGGCTCGGACGCGTCGATCGCGTCGCGCAGCCGCGCCCACTCGTCGTTCACCCGCACGCCGTTGAACGAGACGACCCGGTCGCCCGCGCGCAGCCCGGCCGAGGCGGCGGGGGACGGCGGGCGGCCCTTCCCGCACTCGCCCTGGAGGTCGGCGGGCACGCAGGCGGTGACCTCGTCCACGGTGGCGGTGACCGTTCCCTGGTCGCGGACGCCGACGGTCATGGCCATGAGCGCGAGCAGCAGGAACGCCACGGCGAAGTTGGCGACGACGCCCGCGCCGATCACGACGGCGCGCCGGGAGGCGGGCTGCCGGTAGAACGCCCGGCCCCGGTCGGCGGGGTCGACCTCCTCCAGCGGCGTGTAGCCGACGATCTTGACGAAGCCGCCGAGCGGGATCGCCTTCACGCCGTACTCGGTCTCGCCCCGCCGCCGCGACCACAGCGTCGGCCCGAAGCCGACGAAGTACTGCGTGGCCTTCATCCCGAACCGCTTGGCGGTGAGCAGGTGGCCCGCCTCGTGCAGCATCACCGAGGCGAGGAGCGCGACCACGAACGCCGCCGCGCCGAGCAGAAAGGCCATCGCGCTCCCTCCTCGCCGGGGCGGCCGTGCACGGGCCGTGCCGCGGAGCGCCGGGGTCAGCCCTCCCGGGTCAGCTCCCGCGCCCTGGCGCGCGCCCGCTCGTCGGCCGCGAGCACGTCGTCCAGGGTCAGGCCCTCGCGCGTGCCCGCCGCCCGTTCGTCGGGCACGTGCTCATCCACTACCCGCGAGATCGTGTCCACTATCCCGAGGAACGGGAGCCGTCCGGCGCGGAACGCCTCGACGCACTCCTCGTTGGCCGCGTTGTAGACGGCGGGGGCGACGCCGCCGAGCGTCCCGACGCGGCGGGCGAGCGCCACCGAGGGGAACGCCTCGTCGTCCAGCGGGAAGAACTCCCAGGTGTGCGACCGGGTCCAGTCGAGGCCGGGCGCGGCGTCGGGGACGCGGTCGGGCCAGTGCATCCCGAGCGCGATCGGCAGCCGCATGTCGGGCGGGCTGGCCTGGGCGAGCGTGGAGCCGTCGGTGAACTCGACCATCGAGTGCACCGCCGACTGCGGGTGCACCATCACCTCGATCCGGTCGAACGGCAGGTCGAACAGCAGGTGCGCCTCGATCACCTCCAGGCCCTTGTTGACCAGGGTCGCGGAGTTGATCGTGATGACGGGCCCCATGTCCCAGGTCGGGTGGTTCAGGGCCTGCTCGACGGTGACGCCGGCCAGCTCGTCGCGGCTCCGCCCGCGGAACGGCCCGCCGCTCGCCGTCACCACCAGCCGCCGCACCTCGTCCGCCGTGCCGCCGCGCAGGCACTGGGCGAGCGCCGAGTGCTCGGAGTCGACCGGCACGATCTGGCCGGGACGGGCCCGCCGCTTGACCAGCGGCCCGCCGACGATCAGCGACTCCTTGTTGGCCAGCGCGAGGGTGCGGCCCGCGTCCAGGGCGGCGAGCGTGGAGGCGAGGCCGAGCGCGCCGTCCACCCCGTTCAGCACGGTGTGGCAGGGCCACGCCGCGACCTCCGCCACCGCCTCCGGACCGGCGACGATCTTGGGGATGGCGTACTCGCCGGCGGCGTAGCCGCGCCGCTTGGCCTCGGCGTAGAAGGCGAGCTGGAGGTCCTGCGCGGCCGAGGCCCGCGCCACCGCCACGACCTCCGGGCGGAACTCCAGCGCCTGCGCGGCCAGCAGCTCGACCCGTCCGCCGCCGGCCGCGAGCCCGACCACGCGGAACCGCTCGGGGTTGCGGCGGATCACGTCGAGGGCCTGCGTGCCGATCGACCCTGTGGAGCCGAGCACGACGAGGTCACGAGGGGCACCTGGGGCGGCGCCGGGAGAAGGCATCACGGACCCATTGTCGGCCATCACCGGCCGCGCCCGCGGACGCCCCGCGCGACGCCCGCCGCGACCTGCGGGGACGGCGAAGGCCGCCAGAGATCGACTGTCACCTTTGTCCAGATATGCCACTAGTCGCACTGAAGATCGCGAAAGTAACTTCCGGGTCACGGACAGTATCGCTGCCCGGCCTCACCTCCCCGCTCCCCCGAACGGAGGCCACATGAGACGCTCCCCACGGGCCGCGGTGCTCACCGCGCTCGGCGGCGCCGCGCTCGTCGCCCCGATGCTCGCCGCCGCCCCCGCCTCGGCCGCGCCCGCCGCTCCGGCCGCCGTCCCGGCCGCCGGGCCCCTGCCGTCCCCCTCGGTGCGGACCCAGGCGGCGGACGCCGCGGCGCGGCAGCGCGTCCTGAGGTACTGGACGCCGCGGCGCATGCGGTCGGCCACGCCCATGGAGCGGCTGTTCAAGCCGAAGGGCGCCGGGCTCGCGGACGTCCGCCGCGGCCTCTCCAAGATCGTTCCGATGTCGGTCCCGAACGGCGGCGCGCCCTGGACCGGCGGCGGCGCCGTGGCGAAGACGGCCGGACGCGTCTTCTTCACCTACCAGGGCCGTACGGCGTCGTGCTCGGGCGACGCGGTCACCAGCGCCAACCGGAGCACCGTGGTCACCGCGGGGCACTGCGTGAAGCTGGACGGCGCGTGGCACACCGACTGGGTGTTCGTGCCGGGCTACGACAACGGCCGGCGCCCGTACGGGACGTGGACCGCGAGCAAGACGCTGTCCACCCCGCAGTGGACCGCGAGCGAGGACCTCAACTACGACGTGGGCGCCGCCGTCGTGAACCCCCTGGACGGCCGGAAGCTCGTCGACGCCGTCGGAGGGCAGGGCATCGCGTTCAACCAGGCCCGCGGCCAGACGATGTACTCGTTCGGCTACCCGGCCGCCGCCCCCTACGACGGATCCAAGCTCGTCTATTGCAGCGGGAAGGTCATCAACGACTTCCTCACCAGCAAGGACATCGGGCTGCGCTGCGACATGACGGGCGGGTCGAGCGGCGGGCCGTGGTTCCTGAACTTCGGCGAGCAGGCCGGGACGGGCATCCAGAACTCGGTCAACAGCTTCAAGTACAACCTGCCGCTGCTGTCGGACTACATGTTCGGCCCGTACTTCGGCGCCGACGCCAAGAACCTCTACGACACGGCCCAGTCCTCCTGAAGCACGTCCGTCAGCCAGGGCCCGGGTCCGCGCCGGGCCCTGCGCCGGGGCCCGCGCCGGGACCGATGCCGGCGCGCGGGTCGGTGAGGAGGGGAAGGCGCAGGACCAGGCGGGCGCCCCGGCCCGGGCCGGGGACGTCCATGTCCGGGTCGTCGGCGACGTAGAGGCGGCCGCCGTGCGAGGTCGCGATCTCGCGGGCGATGGGCAGCCCGAGGCCGCTGCCTCCGGCGTCCCTGCTGCGCGCCGAGTCGAGCCGGGTGAAGCGCTCGAACACGCGCTCCCGGTCGTCCGGCGGGATGCCGGGGCCGTCGTCGGCGACCTCGGCCACCGCCTCGCCGCCCTCCGCCCACACCGCCACCTCCACCTCCGACGCGGCGTGCCGGTCGGCGTTCGCGAGCAGGTTGACCACGGCGCGGGAGAGCTGGAGGTGGTTGGCCTCGACCAGGACGCCGGGCTCGATGCGCGCCGTGACGGGCGCCCGGGGCGTACGGCGCGCCAGCTCGTTCTCGACCAGCGCCCCGAGGTCGAGCGCCGCGCGGCGCGGCTCGACGCCCGAGTCCAGCCGGGCGAGGGCGAGCAGCGCGTCGACGATCTGGTGCAGCCGGTCGGTGTCGCGCAGCGCGTACTCCAGCGTCTCGACCAGGTCGGTCTCTTCGGGGGCGGTGAGGGCCAGCTCGATCCGGGTCCGCAGCCCGGTGATCGGGGTGCGCAGCTCGTGCGAGGCGTCCGCGGCGAACCTGCGCTGCTGCTCGGCCGAGCGCTCCAGCCGGTCCAGCGTCTCGTTGAGGGTGCGGGCGAGCCGTTCGACCTCGTCGCGGGTGGCGGGCACGGGCATCCGGCGGCTCAGGTCGGACGCGGTGATCTCGGCCATCTCCGCCTCGATCCGCGCGACCGGCCGCAGCGTCCGCCCGACGGCGCGCCAGATCCCCCACGCGGTCAGGGCGAGGACGACCGCGCACAGGCCCGCCATCACCGCCTCCAGGACGAGGTTGCCGAGCAGCCACGGCTCCGGGACGGCCGCGTACACCGTCACGTCGCCGTAGACGTCGGAGATGATGTCGAACCCGACCACGGTCACGCAGTCGGGCACGAGGTCGCTGCGCTGGCACACCTTGGTGTCGACGCGGGTGTCCCTGCGGCTCGGTCCGGCCGTCGTGATCGGCGGCGCGCCCTCCAGCGACGCGCTCGACGCGACGACCCCGCGCGTGTCGTCCGAGACCACCTGGATCAGCAGGACGCCGTTCTCCGCGGGGATCGGCGCCGGCAGCCGCGACGAGGTGGCCTGGACGGCGACCTGCCTCGCCGCGCGCGCGGCCGTCTCGTGCAGGTGCCCCCGGACGAGCCGCTGGAGCACGACCGCCGTCACGACCACGGCGACGAGCAGCAGGGTGCCGATCACGCCCATCGCGACGAGCGTCACGCGCGCGCGGATCGAGCGGGGACGGCGCGGCCGGAGCCGTTCCCACCCGCCGGACGGCCCGGACGGGTCCGGCGAGGCGTTCCGGTCCGGCATGTCTCCTTTGTATGCGGCGGCCGTCAAACCGGCGGCAAAGGCCGCGCCCCGATCGCGCCTCGGCCCCGCGCGGCCCCCGCGCGGTCCCTGTACGGCCCCCGCGCCGCCTCGCCTCGGCCCGCCGCGCCAGCGCTCGCGCGCCCGCGCGTAACCCTCGATGATCTTGCCTGCGCGCCGACACGGCAGCCTTTGCCGCCACTTTCACCTGCCGTAACGGGCAGAACACACTTCGCAGCCTATAAAGGAATCACGTGAAGTCGACTCCCGCGAGGGGGATGGGCATGGGCCGGGCAGACGAGCCGACGTTCGATCCGACCACGCTGACCACCGCTCAGCGTGACGGGGAGGCGTGCGCCGTCTGCCGCAAGAAGTGGCCCAGGCCGCGCCACCGCGTCGGCCGCCTGCCGGATTCATCAGGGGTGTTCGCGTGCGACGACTGCGCACCCGCCCTGCCGGCACCCCGCGCGAAGCGGGCGCCCCGGGAGACGGCCACGAACGCCGGAGCGCCGGCCGCGAGGCCGGTCCCGGCGGGGGCGACGGTCTCCGGATAGGACCGCCGCCTCGGAGGTCTCTCCAGGAGGAGGGTGACCCGGGCATTCGGGGGGAAGCCCGGGACCACCCCACAGGCGCGCCCGGCTGGGGGCGGCCGGGCGCGCCGGAGAGACCGTCCCCGCCCGCCGGGCGGCCCGGAGCGCTCGCCCGCGAGACCGCCCCCTCAGAGCTTGGTGGCCTCGATCCACTTGCGCGTCCACTCGGCGTAGTCGGTGCAGCCGCGCTTGCCGCCGCCGTCCTTGCCGCGCTTGCCCGCGCAGGTCTTCGACGGGGTGTGCGCGAAGACCACCTCGTCGAGGTAGCCGCGGTCGCCGACCCGGTACGCGTCGCAGAACCCCGGCTTCAGCCGGTCGCCCGCGCACGCCTGCGGGTTGGCCGGGGCGACGCCCGCCCACTCGGCCACCTGCTGCTGCACGTCCGGGGACGCGGTCCACTGGAGCCACTGGTACATGCAGCTCGGGTGCTGGACGCGGGCGCCGATCATCCAGGCGTCCATCCAGCCGGTCACGCCCTCGGACGGGACGACGCCCCGCACCGGCTTGCCCGACCGTCCGAGCACGTCCACCTGGTACGGCCACGCCTCGCCGAGCACGGCCGGCGGCTCCCCGCGGTCGCGCACGACCGGAACGCCCTGCGACGCCGAGGCGCCCGGCGAGGCGGAGGGCGAGGACGAGGCGGAGGGGCTAGGCGTCGTCACGCCGGGCGCGGGCGTGCCGGAGACGGGCGCGGACGTGCCGGAGGGCGGCGGCGTGGACGCGGGCGCGGCGGAGCCGGGGGCGGCGGAGCCGGGCGCGCCGGACGGGGACGGGGCGACGGTGCCGCCGTGGCCGGTGCCTCCGTCGGCGAACGCGCTGACCGCGTCGGCCGGCGCGGACCAGTAGTGCTTGACGTGCGGGCGCTGCCGGGCCAGCACGCGGACGGCGGCGTCGAGCTGCTTCGGCGTCAGCGAGTACGGGTCGCTGATCTTGAGCTTGCGCTCGGCGCCCTTGAGGTAGAGGGCGGCCTCGGCGATGGCGAGCGGGCTGTCGCGCATGACCAGCCGGCCGGAGTAGCGGCGGGCCTGGCCGGGGTCGAACAGCGCGGCCCAGCTCGCCGGCGCGGGCTGCACGGCGCGCGTGTCGTACATGAGCAGGTTGGAGCCCCAGACGTACGGGACGCCGTAGTACTCGCCGTCCTTCCTGAGCAGGGCGCGCAGGCGCGGCTCGATCTTCTTGAACCCGTCCACCAGGTCGGGGTTGACCGCGACGACCTGCTTGTCGGCGACGAGCTGGCCCGCCACCTCGGGCGGGGCGGAGACGCCGTCGTAGCGCCGGCCCCTGTCGTGCATCAGGTCGGCCATCTCGCGGGGGTCGCGGGCGAGCTTCCAGGAGACCTTGCAGCCGGTGCGCTTCTCGAACGGGGTGACCCAGTCGACCCGGGGGTCGTTGCCGCCGTTCTCCACGAAGCCGGACAGCGACACCAGGTTGAGGCTGCCCTCGCCGGGGCCGAGGGTGCTCGCCACCTTGACCGTCCCGGCCTGCTCGCCGCCGCCGCCGCTGCACGCGGAGAGGGCCCCCGCGACGATCACCGTAGTCGCCGCCAAGGCCGTCACCTTGGCTGTCAGCCGCATGTCGCTCCCGATCCGTCCGCGCCGGCTCCGTCCGCGCCGGGCCCGCTCCGTCCGGAACGGCCCGTCGGCGCAGCGTAGCGCCTCCCGCATCGCGGGGCCGCGCCCGCCCGCCGCGCCGCGTTCGCCCGGACGGGGCCGTTCCGCCATTCCGGGGGCGGCCGGGGCGGCCGGCGAATCAATCGCCTGCCATTCGGCGCTTTTTCGTCCGGACGGCGCCGCCGGACGGATGATTACCGACGATCACGACAGTCCGCAAACACGGTCAATGGTTTTTTGGAGCCATTCGTAGCGGGGATTTCGGACGGGAATCTAAGGCGGACGTGAAACCGCCGCGACCCGGGGGGCAGCGGGTGCTGGCGTCCGCGCCACACACGGAGGTTGCTGGAGAGGGATGTGGCGCGGGCTACTGCCCTACCCGGAGCCGCGGCGGCACCGGCGGACGTGGCGAGGTTGGGGAACAGCGGATCACCTTGCAGTGCTGCCTGGCCACGCGATCACCGGTACCCGGCGGAACGGCGACGGTGTGACGCCCTCGAGACGGAGGAGATTCGAGGGTCGGCGCACGTCCTGCCGGGGCTCTCGGGACGGCCTGAGGCCGTCGGTGACGGAGTTGCGGACGAGTGGTGCGGTGTGCTGGATCACCTCGATCAGCGCGATGAGCCTCTGCGGGGTCTCGGCCTCGACGAAGTCCCCGGTGTCGCGGTCGCGCGGGGGCAGCGCCCACCAGTGACCGGTGCACAGGCCGAACCAGACGGTCCAGCCGGGGTAGCGCCTGCCGAGGGCTTCCACCTCGGCGGCGTGGCCGTCAGCAGTCATAGCGCGGCTCCCTGCGCCGGGCCCCGTGTCTCCGGTTCTGACTCCGGATCCTGACCTTTTATAATTCCATCCCAATTAATTGAGACAGTCAGATTGTGTCGCCGGGCACAGAGCCAGTCAACACTTGTAGCTATTATTTATCCAGCCGTTGGAGACGAAAATTGACGACGAAAAGCCACGGCGGACAGAAAGTCCCCACCGGCCGGACCTGCCCGTTCTCACCGCCCGCCATCCGGCGTTCACCCCGGTGTCACCGCCGGCCCCTAGCGTGGCGGACCTTGTGACCGAGGACAGGACGAACGGGACACACCTCCCCCGCCGGATATTCGTAGCCTTTAAGACACCGTGGGCGTTTCATCCGCGCACGTCAGGCCGGGCGCGGCCGGTGGCGGTGGCAGTGGCGCGGCACGCGCCGTTCGCGGTGGCGGTGCTCGGCGGCGCCTGGCTGCGGTGGACGGCACAGCGCGGCTACCCGAAGGGGCTGTGGTTCACCGGCGACTCGTACTTCTACATCGGCTACGCCCTGTCGCCCTACCCCTCGCCCAGCAAGACGCTGGGCTACCCGTTCCTGCTGCGGCTGATGGAGCCGCTGCACAGCCTGGGCTCGGTCACGGCCCTCCAGCACCTGATGGGCCTCGGCGTGGCGGTGATGTTCTACGCGGTGCTGTGCCGCGCGGGGCTGCCCGCCTGGGCGGCGGCCGCGGTGAACGTGCCCGTGCTGTACGACGCGTACCAGATCGAGCTCGAACACCTCCTGATGTCGGAGGCGCTGTTCACCTTCCTCGTCGCGGCGGCGCTGACGCTGCTGCTGTGGCGGGTGCGCGACCCGCGCGCCGGGCCGCCCTGGTGGGCGGCGCTCGCCGCCGGGCTCGTCCTCGGCTACGCGGTGCTGGTGCGGTCGGCCGGCGCGCCGCTGATCCCGGTGCTGCTGCTGTGCCTGCTGGTCCGCCGCCGGGGGTGGCGGCCGGCGCTGGCGTTCGGGGCCGCCGCGGCCGTGCCGCTCGTCGCGTACGCGATGTGGTTCCACTCCGAGCGCGGCACGTACGCGCTGACGACCAGCGACGGCATCTACCTGTGGGGCCGTACGGCCGGCTTCGCCGACTGCGCGCGGATCCGCCCGCCCTCGCACGAGGAGGCGCTGTGCCTGCCGCCCGCGCTCAAGGCCGAACGGGACGCGCCGGGCCATCTCATCTGGCGTTCGGAGATCCCGCCGCACGTGCTGTACGCGAGCGTCGTGGACCCCGAGGCCAACACGGCGCTCCGCGACTTCGCGGTCCGCGCGATCCTCGCCCAGCCCGGCGACTACCTGCGCGCGGTCGGGGACGGGCTGGGCATGGCGTTCGGGACGCACCGCGAGCCGCACCCGACGGAGAACACCGAGGCGCTCTACCACTTCCCGCGCTCGCCGCAGTTCTTCCCCGGCGGACGGAGCTGGGGTGGCGGGCACGGCACGGCGCTTTCGGACGCGATGCGCTACGGCCGGACGGACACCCCGAGCGAGGTCGTCCGCCCGCACGCGGACCGGATGATCGACTACCAGCGGCACGCGTACCTGCCGGGCCCGGCGCTCGGCGCGCTGTTCGCGCTCGGCGCCGCCGGGATCGCGGTCGCGGTCCGGCGGCGCCGGGCGGTGCTGATGGCGTGGGGCTCGGCGGCGACGCTGCTGGTCTTCCCGATCGCCTCCGCCGACTTCGACTACCGGTACGTGGTCCCGTCGGCGCCGTTCGCCTGCCTGGCGTTCGGCCTCGCCCTGTCCTCCGGGTGGGCGGCGTGGGAGCGGCGGCGGGAGGGGCGGCGGGTCAGCCGTTCGTCGGGAAGCCCAGGTTCACTCCCCCGTGGGACGGATCGAGCCACCGCGCCGTGACGGCCTTCGTGCGCGTGTAGAAGTGGACGCCCTCCATGCCGTGCGCGTGGCTGTCGCCGAACAGCGACGCCTTCCATCCGCCGAACGAGTAGTACGCCATCGGCACGGGGATCGGCACGTTGATGCCGACCATGCCGACCTCCACCTCGTTCTGGAAGCGGCGCGCGGCCCCGCCGTCGTTGGTGAAGATCGCGGTGCCGTTGCCGTACGGGTTGGCGTTCAGCAGCTCCATGGCCGCCTCGTACGACCCGGCCCGGACGATCGACAGCACCGGGCCGAAGATCTCGTCCTTGTAGGCGTCCATCTCGGGGGTGACGCGGTCCAGGACGCTCGGGCCGAGCCAGAAGCCGTCGCCCCCGCCGCCGCGCACCGGCGCGTCGCGCCCGTCCACGGCGAGGACGGCGCCCTGCGCGGCGCCGCCGTCGAGGTAGGAGGCGACGCGGTCGCGGTGCTCGCGGGTGACGAGCGGGCCCATGTCGGACGCGGGGTCGTCGCCGGGGCCGACGGTCAGCTTCGCGACGCGTTCGCGGATCTTGGCGATCAGCTCGTCGCCGACCGGGTCGACCGCGACGACGACGGAGATCGCCATGCAGCGCTCCCCCGCCGAGCCGAACCCCGCCGACACGGCGGCGTCGGCGGCGAGGTCGAGGTCGGCGTCCGGCAGGACGACCATGTGGTTCTTCGCGCCGCCGAGCGCCTGCACGCGCTTGCCCTCGCGCGCGGCGGTCTCGTAGACGTGCCGGGCGATCGGGGTGGAGCCGACGAAGCTGACCGCGCGGACGTCGGGGTGGCGCAGCAGCCCGTCCACCGCGGCCTTGTCGCCGTGCAGGACGTTGAACACGCCGTCGGGCAGGCCCGCCTCGGCCCACAGCTCCGCGAGCCGCACCGACGCGGACGGGTCCTTCTCCGACGGCTTCAGCACGAACGTGTTGCCGCACGCGATCGCCACCGGGAACATCCACATCGGCACCATCGCCGGGAAGTTGAACGGCGTGATCCCGGCGCAGACGCCGACGGGCTGGAGGATCGAGTACGCGTCCACCTTCGAGGAGACGTTCTCGGAGAAGCCGCCCTTCAGCAGGTGCGGGATGCCGCACGCGAACTCGGCGACCTCCAGGCCGCGCGCGACCTCGCCCGCCGCGTCCGACACGACCTTGCCGTGCTCGGACGAGATGATCCGGGCCAGCTCGTCGCGGTGCTCGTGGACCAGCTCGCGGAAGCGGAACAGCACCTTGCCGCGCTGCGACAGCGAGGTGTCGCGCCAGCCGGGGAACGCGGCCCTCGCGGCGGCCACGGCGGCGTCCACGTCGGCGGG
This sequence comes from Actinomadura sp. J1-007, assembly GCF_009793335.1. Lineage (GTDB taxonomy): Bacteria > Actinomycetota > Actinomycetes > Streptosporangiales > Streptosporangiaceae > Spirillospora > Spirillospora yumaensis. The sequence continues at coordinate 905,534 of NZ_WING01000001.1, forward strand.
GGCGGCGAAGTCGACCGCGCCGGAGACCCGTCCCGTGGACGGCTCGTAGAGGTCGCCCCGCCGGTCGGCGGTCCCGGCGTACGGCTTGCCGCCGATCCAGTGGGTGACGTGCTTGGCAGGGGTGTCGGTCATGATGCGGCGGCCTCGTTCACGTGGTCCAGGGAGTCGGTCAGGATGCCGAGGCCCTCGGCGGCCTCGGCGTCGGTCAGGGTCAGCGGCGGCGCCATCCGTATCACGTTGCCGTACAGGCCGCCCTTGCCGACCAGCAGGCCCCGCTCGCGGGTCGCCTCCATCACCGCGGCGGCGAGCCGCGGGCTCGGCTCGCCCGTCGCCGGGTCGGCCAGCTCGACGGCGAACATCAGGCCCTTGCCGCGCACGTCGGCGGCGATCGCGAGCCGTTCCGCCGCGGCGCGCAGGCCGCCGATGATCGTCTCGCCCTGACGGGCGGCGTTGGCCTGGAGGCCGCGGTCCAGGACGAGGTCGAGCGTGGCGTTCGCGGCGGCCATGGAGACCGGGTTGCCGCCGAACGTGGACAGGCCGAGCGCGTGCAGGCCGTCCATCAGGTCGCCGCGCGCGACGACGCCGCCGACGGCGAAGCCGTTCCCGAGCCCCTTGGCGAACGTCATCATGTCGGGCCGGACGCCGTGGTTCTCGATGCCGAAGAAGCCCTGCCCGGTGCGTCCCCACCCGGTCTGCACCTCGTCGGAGATGAACAGGATGCCGTGCTCGTCCAGGACCTCCTTGTACGCCGCGAACAGGCCGTCCGGCGCCATCGTGAACCCGCCGACGCCCTGGATCGGCTCGGCGATCAGCGCGGCGACGTCGGGCCCGGCCGCGGCGGCGAGCACGTGCCGCAGGTCGTGCACGCACGCGTCGGCGTACGCCCGGTCGTCCATCCCGGCGAACTGCGGGAGGTGCCGGTCGGCGCCGTGCAGGAAGTGGACGCGCAGCGGCGAGTAGGACAGGTTCGTCCAGGCGCGGTTGCCGGTGACGCCGATCGCGCCGAACGACCGCCCGTGGTACGACCCGCGCATCGCGAGGACCTCGTCGGTGCGGCGCGCGTACGCGGCGATCAGCAGCGCGGTCTCGTTGGCCTCGGTGCCGGAGTTGGTGAAGAAGACCTTGGCGTCCGGGATGCCCGACAGGCGGGCGATCTTCTCGGCCAGCTCGACCTGGCCGCGCAGCAGGTAGGCGGTGGAGGTGTGCACGACGCCGGTGGCGAGCTGCCGCTCCACCGCCTCGCGCACCTCGGGCACGTCGTACCCGATCATGTTGGTGAGGATGCCGGTGAAGAAGTCGAGGTAGCCGTTGCCCTCCGCGTCGGTCACGCGGTTGCCCTTGCCGCCGGCGATCTCGATCGGTGCCTCGTAGTTGAGCGCCATCCAGCCGGGCATGACGGCACGGTGGCGCTTGAGCAGGTTCGCGTGTTCCGACATGGCCCAAGTCTCGTTCGCGCGTCCGCGTCCGGCTACCCGCAGAGTGTCAACACACGGGCCCGCCGGTTGACGGTGTGCCAGCCTCCGTCCCTCACCTACATCATGTAACACAATCGTCTTGGAAATTAACACCCTGTAGGATTATGATCCGGAACGATGCTTCCCACCCTCGACGACGTCCTCCACCTCGACGCGGTGCGCCGGGGGCAGCCGCGCGTCGTCGCGGGCGCCGACCGCACCGGCAACCGGGTCCGCTGGGTGCACGTCGCCGAGGTCGCCGACATCGCGCACCTGCTGCACGGCGGCGAGCTCGTCCTCACCACCGGCATCGCGCTCCCCGACGAGCCCGAACGGCTGCGCGCCTACATCGCCGAGCTGTCCGAGGTGGGCGTCAGCGGCCTGATGATCGAGCTCGGCCGCCGCTACGCCTCGTCCCCGCCGCCCGCCCTCGTCTCCGCCGCCGAGGACCACGGCCTCCCGGTCGTCGTCCTCGCGCACGAGCCCGCGTTCGTCGACATCACCGAGTCGGTCCACGCGCGCATCGTCCAGGACCAGTTCGCCGAGCTGCGCGCCTCCGAGCAGCTCCACGAGATCTTCACGCAGCTCTCCGTCGAGGGCGCCTCCACCGACGAGGTCGTCCGCCAGGTCGCGGCGCTCGGCGGCCATCCGGTCGTCCTGGAGAACCTCGCCCACCAGGTCCTCGCCGCCGACGCCGACGGCGGCGACCCCGCCGAGCTGCTGTCGGCGTGGGAGACCCGCTCGCGCGCCGTGCGGCCCGAGCAGCGCACCGGCTACGACGCCTCGTCCGGCTGGCTCGTCACGACGGTCGGCGCGCGCGGGGAGGACTGGGGCCGCCTGATCATCACCCTCGGGTCGCCGCCGACGCCGCGCGAGACCGTCCTCATCGAGCGCGCCGCGACCACCCTCGCGCTCGGCCGCCTGCTCGACCGGCACGCCGAGAGCGTCGAGCGGCAGGCGCACGGAACGATCATCGCCCGCATCCTCGCGCACAGCTACTCCGACCCGCAGGAGGCCGCCGCCCGCGCGCGGGCGCTCGGCGTCCCCCTGTCGGGCCGCCGCCTGCTCGGCGTCGTGCTGCGCCCCCGCACCGAGTCGCTGCCGACCGAGCTGCCCGAGCTCGCCGAGGTCGCCGCCGCCGCGTGCAAGGACGCCCGCCTCGCCGCCCTGGTCGGCGTCCTCGGCGAGGGCGGCGCCCAGGCCCGCGTCGGCGTCCTCGCCTCGCTGCCCGCCCGCACCGACGTCGAGACCGCGCTGAGCGAGGTCGCGGCCCGCGTCCGCAAGCAGTCGGGCGGCGACTGCGTCATGGCCGCCGGGTCGGTGGTCGACTCGATCCGCGACGTCCGGCGCTCGTTCCAGGAGGCCGAGCAGGTCGCCGACGTCGCCTGCCGCGGCTCGGGCGGCCGGCTGTTCTACCGCCTGCCCGACCTGCGCCTGCGCGGCCTGCTGCACCTGCTGCGCGACGACGCGCGCGTCCAGACGTTCGTCGAGCGCGAGCTCGGCCCGCTGCTGGAGTACGACGCGCAGCGCGGCAGCGACCTCACCCGCATCCTGGAGCTCTACCTGGAGGCGGGCCGCAACAAGGCGGTCGCGGCGCAGCTCGCCCACCTGTCCCGCCCCGCCTTCTACGAGCGCCTGCACCGCATCGAGCGGGTCCTCGACGCCGACCTGGACGACGTGGAGTCGTGCGCCTCCCTGCACGTGGCGCTGCTGGCCCTCAGCTCCGTCCGCTGGGAACGTTCCTGACCGCGCCGCCCCGGCGGGCGCGCGGTCAGGGCAGCTCGCGGACGGCGCGCCAGGCGGCGTCGATCGCGGCGTCGGCGTACGCGCGGTTCTCCGAGTCGGAGTTGGCGATGGTGACGCGCCCGTACGGGCGGCGGCCCGCGACGGACGGGAGCGGGCCCTGGGGCCAGAACCAGGCCCACGGGCGGCCGTACTCCAGGGCGTAGCCGTGCCCCCAGCGGTTCACGGTGATCGCCTGGATGTCCCTGGCCGGGTCGAAGCCGCCCGGGGCCAGCAGCCGGGTGAGCTGGTCGCGGATGGACCGCTCGTAGCGGGAGAACGGGCTGCCGAACAGCTCGCGGCGGCCCGGCCCGATCCCGCCGCGCGGGTCGCGGTAGCCGGGCGAGGTCGCCATCCGGATCATGTGCACGAGGACCGGCTGCCCGGGGTCCCTGGAGAACCGGTAGCCGCCCATGCTGACGGGGTAGTCCAGCTCCGCCACGCACCAGTCGCCGCTGGTGAAGCGGGTGTGGTAGATCTTCAGCCGCTCCCAGGCGCGCCAGTCGCGCAGCTGCACCATCGCGTAGATGACCGGCAGCTTCGTCCCGTAGAACAGCGCCTGCTTCTGCTCGGACGGCAGGTCCTGCATCAGGTACGGGACCATGGTGTTGTAGCAGGCCATCACCACGCCGTTCGCGGTGCAGCCGTAGACCCTGCCGTCGCGGTAGAAGTCGACGTTCACCGTGGGCGCGGAGACGTCGCCGCCTTCGTGCTGCACGCGGACGCACGGCGCGTTGAGGCGCAGCCGCACCTCGTTGCCCTGGACGTCGAGCTTGGAGTAGTCGAGGCGGGCGAGCGGCTCCTGCTCCATGGTCGCGGGCGCGCCGGTGCCGGGGATCAGCCGTCCGATCAGCAGCTTGCAGATGCCGTTGTTGCCGTCGGGGAAGTGGTAGATGTACGGCTCGTCCTCGTTCCACTGGAGCCGCACCGTGGGCCCGCAGTAGGGGTACGGCTCCTCGGTGCGCTTGAGCTTCAGGCCGGAGAAGCCGGGGTAGTCGGAGGCCCACGAGTCGATGGCGCCGAACGCGTCGATGCCGAAGCCCCACTCGTCGCTGGTGTAGGTCTGGAGGTAGTTGAGGACCTCGTCGGGCATGCGCGCGTAGTCGCGCAGGTACTCCTTGTAGGACAGGCCGACGAGCCGCAGCTTCTTCTGCTCGTCGGTGAGCCCCGGCAGGTAGTCGCCCGGCTTGTCCTGGAGCGTGAGGAACGCCGCCTTCGCCGCCTCCGACATCGGCGCGTCCCTGAACGTCTCGGCGGTCTGGCGGTCGCCGTCCATCACCGCGAGGTAATCGCCGGCGAAAAGGTCGCGGGTGAAGAACTCGGAATCGTTGAGCTTCCAGCGGTCGTTGAACTTCTGGTCGTAGTACTTCTCGAACTTGCGGACCTCGACGCCGAGTTCGGCCAGCAGCCCCTTGGCGACCGGGCTCCACACCGACGGCCCCTCGATCGACTGCGAGCCGCCGTAGCCGATGAGCAGCTCGCCGTTCGGACGGAACTCGTTGCGCCGCGCGTGCCCGCCGAAGTCGTCGTGGTTGTCGAGGATCAGCACCTTGGCGCCCGGGTGCTCGCGGCGGTAGAAGTACGCGGCGCTGAGCCCGCTGATCCCGGCGCCGACCACGACCAGGTCGTAGTGCTCGCCCGTCTTGTGGACGCTGCGGCTGCCCTGGTCGCCCTCCCAGAAGATGCCGTCCCGGAGCTGGTGCGGGATCTTCATCGCGGGGTTGGCGCTGCCCCGCAGGCCCGTCATGGCGGGCGGGTACGCCGGGTCGCCCTGGCCCGAGTAGCGCCAGCCGTCCGGCGGGGAGGTGACCGTGCTGTGCAGGCCGCCCCACGAGCCCGCCGCGCATCCGGACAGCGCCCCGCCCGCGACCGCCGCCCCGGCGGCGACGGCCATTCCGTCGAGGAAGTCCCGACGGCTGATCTTCCGGTCCATTCCGAGTTCCCGGTCGGAATGGACGGGCTCGTACGAATGATTCTCCGACATGATCCCCCGATCACCGCCCCCTGGAGAGATCTTCCACGGTGCGGACGAACGAAAACAAGCACCGCACCAAAGGCCCGATTTCCCGCAATTCCGGGGCATGCTCCGCTCGCGGCCCTCACCTGGCGGCGCGAAAAAGGAGTAGGGGACACGCGGCCGGTTCCGCGATGATCGGACCGTGACGCTGCCGAACGCCTACCGCATCGAGGTGCCCGCCCTCCTCGCCGAGATCCAGGCCAAGTGCAACGGCGAGGCGGGCAGAGCATGGGTCGAGGCGCTGCCCCGGCTGGCGCGGACCGCGCTGGAGCGGTGGGACCTGCGCCCCGACGGCGGGCTCATGCACGGCTGGGCCGGGCTCGTCGTCCCGGTGCGCCGGGCGGACGGGACCCCGGCGATCGTCAAGCTGCGGCTCGTCGACGAGGAGACCGAGGGCGAGCCGCTCGCCCTGCGCGCGTGGGGCGGCCGCGGGGCCGTCCTGCTCCTGGACGAGGACCCCGCCACCGGCGCCATCCTGATGGAACGGCTCGGCACCAGGTCACTGCTGTCGGTCCCCGACCCGGACGAGGCGCTGGGCGTCCTCAGCGATCTGCTCGCCCGGCTCGTGGCGCTGCCCGCGCCCCCGGGCCTCCGGCGCCTCGCCGACATCGCGCGCGACATGGTCGCCGAGGCTCCGGCCGCCGCGGAGGAACTGGGCCGCGACCGCGAGCGCGCCATGCTGGCCACGGCGGCGGACGTCGTCCGGGACCTGCTGGACGAGCCCGGCGACCGCCTCCTGCACTGGGACCTGCACTACGAGAACGTCCTCGCCGGGACCCGCGAGCCGTGGCTGGCGATCGACCCGAAACCGCTGGCGGGCGACCCGGGCTTCGACCTGATGCCCGCCCTCCACAACCGGTGGGAGGAGATCGTCGCGAGCGGCGACGCGGCCCGCGCCGTCCGCCGCCGGTTCGACCTGATGACCGAGCGGCTCGGCCTCGACCGCGCCCGCGCGGCAGGCTGGACCCTCGGCCGCGTCCTCCAGAACACCCTGTGGGACATCGAGGACGGCGAGGACCGCATGAGCGACGTCCAGCTCACCATCGGCGAGGCCCTCCTCCCAAGGATCCGACCATGAAGTTGCACGCCGCCTGGCTGGAGGGGTGAGGGGTGGACGTTCGGGACGCTATGGAGCGCAATCTCGCGGAGCATGCCTGCCATCTGCACCGGCGGGCGCCCGGGATGACGGTGGCGGAGAGCGCCGATCTGCTCGTCGCCGACAGCGGGTTGGACGACGACACGTTCAACATCGTCGCCGCCGCGCGCTTCGCGCCGGGGAGCGAGCGTGCCCGTATCGCGGAGACCGTGCGGGCGTTGAAGGCGACGGGGCGGCCCTTCTCGTGGTGGACCGGGCCGGCCTCGCGGCCCGCCGACCTGCCCGAACGGCTGGAGGAGGCGGGCCTTGCGCCGTCGGAGCGGGAGACGGCGATGTGGGCGGAGCCGGGCGACGTTCCGGCGCACACCGGGGAGCTGGAGATCCGCACGGTGGACGGCGCGGCCTCGCTCGCCGACTACGCGGCGGTCCTCGCCGCCCTCTGGGACCCGCCCGCCGCGACCGTGCGCCGCTTCCACGAGGTGACCGAGCCGTACGCGCTGGCGGACGGCTCGCCCGCGCGGTACCTGGTCGGCTACCTCGACGGCGTGGCGGTGTGCTCGGCGGAGGTGTTCCACCACGCCGGGGTCGCGGGCATCTACAACATCAGCACGCTGAGGGCGTACCGGCGGCGCGGGCTCGGCGGCGCGATGACGCTGGCGACGCTCCGCGCGGCGCGCGAGCTCGGGGCGGTCGCGGTGCTCCAGGCGTCGGCGGAGGGCGAGCCGGTCTACCGGCGGCTCGGCTTCCGGCCGTGCGGGACGTTCACCGAGTACGCGATCATTCCCTGAACCTCCCCGGGGCCCGCACACGATCTCCATATCCGTCTGGTTCGGTCGGGCCATGGCGGAAACAGCGCGGCCGGACCCGATCGGCTATCTCGACGACGTCGCCGCGACCCGCGCCGGCGCGGGCTACAAGCGGTACATGCTGGACTCGCTGGAGATCCGGCCCGGCCACGCCGTGCTCGACGTCGGCTGCGGGCCCGGCACGGACCTGCCCGCCCTCGCCGAGGCCGCCGGGCCGTCCGGCGAGGTGACCGGCGTCGACCGCGAGCCCGCGATGGTGGACGAGGCGCGGCGGCGCACGGCCGGGCTGCCGGGCGTGCGGGTGCTGCCGGGCGACGCGCACGCCCTGCCGCTCGGCGCGGGCAGCGTGGACCGGGCGCGCATGGACCGCGTCATGATGCACCTGGACGACCCGGCGCGGGCGCTCGGGGCGCTGCGCGGGGTGCTGCGGCCCGGCGGCCTCGCCGCGTTCGCCGAGCCCGACTGGGACACCCTCGCCATCGACCACCCCGAGGTCGAGTCGAGCCTCGCGTTCACCCGCTTCGTCGCCGAGAGCGCCAACCGCAACCGCGCGATGGGGCGCCAGGTGCCGAGGCTGGTGGCGGACGCGGGCTTCGAGGTCCGTTCGGTCGTGAACGCGGCGCCGGTCTTCCGCGACGCCGCGACCGCCGAACGCGTCCTCCATCTGCGGCGCAACACCGCCCGCGCCGTCACCGCCGGCTACCTGGACCAAGACGCGGCGGAGCGCTGGCTGGCCCACCTGGAGGGCACGGGGACGTTCATTGCGACCGCGTCGTTCGTCATCGTGGTCGCCGCGAACGGCGCGCCCTGACCTCAGCGGAGCAGGTGCCTGCCGGTGAACAGGGGCAGCGACAGCGGCGTGTGCAGGCCCGGCGGGGCCTGCACGACCGCCGGGATCGCGTTGACGAGGCGCAGCGCGGTCGCGAGCGTGCCGGGGACGGTCGGGTCGGCGGCGCCGGGGTTGGCGACGTCCATCCGCCACGGCGGCTCGCCGTCGATCTCGACGCGGTAGCCGCCCGCCTCGCCGAACGGCGGCGCGGGCCAGTCCGGCGCGAGGTCCTCGCGCAGCCGCGTGACGTGCTCGACGGTGATGGCCGGACGGCCCCGCAGCAGCCCGCTGACCTGGAACCGCACGCCCGCCGACGTGCCCTTGGCGATGTGCCCCGCCGGGATGTCGAACGGCTCGGGCGCGGGGCACAGCTCGTACGACTCGGCCACCTCGTCGAGCGGGACGTCGAGGTGCTCGGCGAGCAGGTGGACGACCGGCCCCCACATGAGGGCGAGCACGCCCGGCCGCAGGATCGGCGGCACGTGGCCGAGCGGGCGGCCGAAGCCGAACTTGCCGACGATCGCCTCGGGCTTGTCCCACCGGCCGTAGCACATGACCTCGCTGACCCTGATCGAGTCGATGCGCAGGCAGACGCCGCTGAGCAGGAGCGGGAGCACGTCGTTCATCAGGCCCGGGTCGAGGCCGGTGGTCAGGCAGGCGGCCTCGCCGGTGGCGCAGGCGGCGCGCAGGCGGCGGACGTCGGCGGGGTCGGCCGACGGCGGGTGCACCATCGGGATCAGCGCGCTGGACACGACGTCGATGCCGTTCTCCAGGACGCGGCACAGGTCGTCGACCGCGCCGGACGGCCGCCGGCCGGTCGCGACCTCGCGGCGGCCGGCGGTGCCGACGGCGGTGTAGCTGATCGCGTCGGGCCGGGCGGCGATCAGCTCGGCCGGGTCGGCGGTGGCGAGCACGCCGGTGCGGCGGCCGGTCCCGGCCAGTTCGGCGGCGTCCAGGCCGACCTTGGCGGGGTCGCTGACGACGACGCCGGCCAGCTCCAGGTCGGGGTGCTCGATGATCGCGCGGAGCGACCCCCTCCCGACGTTCCCCGTGGCCCACTGCCCGACGCGGTACGACATGCCACCGTCCTCCCCCGGCCCGCACCCGCGGGCCGGGGCCGCGTACGTGACCAAGCGCTCGTTCAAGTCGCCGCATTGTAGGCACGCCGCCCCGCGCCGCACGAGCCCCCGACCGGACGTACAACCGGGACGGGAGGGCACAACCCCTGCGTGGCACTTCACGAGCCGGAGGAGAGCCGGACGTTCGGCGTGGAGGAGGAGCTGCTCCTCGTCGATCCCTCAGCGGCGTCCCCGGGCGCTCTCGGGCGAGACGGTCCGGTACGCGCGCGAGCGGCACGGCGACGGCGCCGCGCGGTTCGCGGAGGACCGCCGGCCGATCGAGACGGAGCTGAAGCGCGAGCAGCTGGAGACCGGGACCGGCGTCTGCCGGTCGCTGTCCCGGCTCGCGGACGAGGTGCGGCGGGGACGGGACGCGGCGGCGCGCGCGGCGGGCGAGGCGGGCGCGGCGATCGCGGCGCTGGCGACGTCCCCGGTGGCGGTGCGGTCGTCGCTGACCCCGACCCGCCGCTACCGGCGGATGTCGGACGCCTACGCGCTGACCGCCGACGAGCAGCTCACCTGCGGCTGCCACGTGCACGTCAACGTCGGCTCGCCGGACGAGGGCGCGGCCGTGCTCGACCGGATCCGCCCGTGGCTGCCGCCGCTGCTCGCGCTCAGCGCCAACTCCCCGTTCTGGCAGGGCGCCGACAGCGGGTACGACTCGTGGCGGCAGCAGGTGTGGGGGCGCTGGCCGTCCACCGGCCCGACCGAGCTGTTCGGGTCGGCCGAGACCTACCGCGCGACCGTGGACGCGCTGCTGGAGACCGGCGCGCTGATCGACGAGGGGATGGTCTACTTCGACGCGCGGCTGTCGCGGCACTACCCCACCGTGGAGATCCGCGTCGCCGACGTGTGCCTGCACGCCGGCGATACGGTGCTGCTGGCCGCGCTGATCCGCGCGCTCGTCGAGACCGCCGCGCGCGCGTGGCGCGCGGGCGAGCCGCCCGCGCCCGTCCGCACCGACCTGCTGCGGCTCGCGATGTGGCGGGCCAGCCGCTCGGGCCTGCGCGGCGACCTGGTGCACCCGGTGTCGCGCCGCGCCGCCCCGGCCCGCGCCGTCGTCGGCGCGCTGCTCGACCACGTGGCGCCCGCGCTCGACCGCGCCGGCGACCTGTCCGCCGCGTCCGCCCTGCTCGACGCGGTGTTCGAGCGCGGCAACGGCGCGCAGGTGCAGCGCGCGGTCTACTCCCGCACCCGCGACGTGACCGCCGTCGTCTCCGACGCCGTCGCCCGCACGCGCGCGGCCTGACGCGAGCCGGCCGCCGGGGACGCGGCGGGGGTCAGGCGCGGCCGAGTATCCGCAGCAGGCCGGGGTCGGCGGCGAACAGCCGGTCGATCTCCTCGGCCCCGACCGCCTCGGCGAGGACCTGGAGGGCGATGTCCTGGCGGACGTACTCGGCGGCCATGAGCGCGACGGCCGGATCGGCGGTGTAGATCCCCACGCCGTGCCGTCGCCGAACCCGCCGACCACGGCCTCCCGCCGGTCGGCCACCACGACGATCAGCCGGTAGCCGAGCTCGTCCAGGACGGCCTCGGGCGCCGAGTAGCGGTGCCGGTGGACGCGGCCCGCGCCGTCCTCCCCCGGGTCGCCGAACGACACGACCGACACCTCCACGTCCCGTTCGGCCGCGGCGCGGACGTGCGGGCCGAGGCGGCGCAGCTCCTCCGGCCAGACCGACAGGAACAGGTCGCGCCGGGCGCCCGCGACGACGTCCTCGGCGCGGGCGAGCATCGCCTCGCCGTCCTTCAGGTCGTGGATCGGGTGGCCCTCCGGCTGCGCGACCACGGCGGGCAGCGCCGTGCGCAGCGCCTCGGCCGACCCGTCGAACTCGCGCCGCATCCGGTCGAGCAGCGCCTCGGGCGGGAGCGGCAGGTAGCCGGTCGCGCCGGCCGGCCCGCGCTGCTCGTACGCCGCGCCGCGCGCGACCAGCTTGCCGAGCGTCTCGTACACCGTGCTGCGCGGCACCCCCGAGCGCTTCGCGACCTCGTAGCCGTTGACCGGCCCGCCCGCCGCGACGAGCGCGACGTACGCCTTGGCCTCGTAGCCGGACATGCCGAGCCGTTGGAGGTGGTCGAGGACGTCCCGCATGCTCACCGCCGACATGCTACGCGCCGCCCCGCGCCGGGGCCCCGCGCTCGGAACCCCGCCGGAGGCGCGCTACCGGGCGGGGCGGGGGCCTCCCCGAACGCCGAGGGCGCCGACGACGCGCAGGCCGGGGGCGCGGAGCGCGCCGGGCCCGGACTCGGCGCGCCACAGGTGCACGTCGACCAGGCCGGGCTCGACGAGGTCGAGGTCGCCGAACAGCGCGCGGATCTCGTCCTCGGAACGGCAGGCGAGGGGCGCGGAGGCGCGCCGGTAGACGTCCTCGACGCCGCGCGCCGTGCGGGGGTCGGCGCGGTCGGCGGTGGCGTGCGTGACCAGCAGGTGCGCGCCGGGCGCCATGCGCTCGCGGACGAGCGCGGCGGCCCGGGCGGCGGCCGGGCCGGGCAGGTGGTGCAGGACCGAGCCGAGGACGAACACGACGGGGCGGCCGAGCTCGATGATCCCGTCGAGCCGGTCGAGGAGGGGGCCGGGGTCGCGCAGGTCGGCCTCCAGCACGTGCACGTCGTCGCCCGACGCGAACGCCCGGTAGTGCGACACCACGACCGGGTCGTTGTCGGCCACGACGGCGCGCACGCCGCGCGCCGCCTCGCGGGCGGCGTCGAGCGCGCTCGGGAACGTCGGCAGCCCGCCGCCGAGGTCGACGACCTGCCGCACTCCGGCGGACTCGACCGCGTGGCGGACGGCGCGCGCCACCATCCACCGGTTGGCCCTGGCGAGCAGCGGTCCCTGCGGCAGCCACCGCAGGACGTCGTCGGCGGCGGCGCGGTCGGCCTCGTAGTTGTCCTTGCCGCCGAGGAAGCAGTCGTACATGCGGGCGACGTTGGGCACGTCGAGGTCGAGGGCGCCGCGCGTCCGGCCCGGGTCGCGGTCGCTCATGGTGGCCACCCGGATCCGGCGGCCCGGCGGCGCGATGGCGTCAAGTCACTGCCTTTTCTCGACAGGGCCCCTCCGCTGCGAACGTCAGTCATTCACGCCTCACCGGCCGCCGTCAAGCCATTCCGCGCCCCCGATTCACCGGTACGGAGCTGAACTGCGGGAACGGCCCGAATGCCCATCGGTATTGAGATTCTCAAACCTCTGGGGCGCGCGTGGTCCGCAGGGGGAGCAGGGCCGGAGCGCGGCGGGCGCAACGGAGATCCATTCCCGCTGCGGACGGGATCACCGTCGAGAAGTGGGACATTGGCGCCTTCGTGAAAAGGTTCGTACACCGCGGCTCACCTCCGGCGAAGTCAGGGTTCCGAATGGAGCACGCTAACGCGTTTGCGGCGTGCCTGACGGCATAAACCGCCGCCGGTCAGCCGCCCCGCGCACGATGGCCGGATGCGGACACCCGGCCCGCGCCCGGCCACGCCCCGTGACGGCCGCCCGGACCCGCCTCCGGACCTTCGTGGCCTGCCGCGATAGCGTTCGGAGGGTGCATCTCGGACTGGAGGGCCGCCGCGCGGCGGTGGCGGCGGCGAGCAGCGGCCTCGGGCTCGCGGCGGCGCGCGCGCTCGCCGCGGAGGGCGCGCGGGTGGCGATCTGCGGGCGCGACCGCGAACGGCTCGCGTCCGCCGCGGAGGCGGTCGGCGGCGGCGCGCACCCGATCCTCGCGGACGTCGGCTCGCCGGAGGGCGCGACCGCGTTCGTCCGCGAGGCGCAGGACGCGCTCGGCGGCGTGGACATCCTGGTCACCAACGCGGGCGGCCCGCCGCCCGGCGGCTTCGCGTCCACGCCGGTCGACGCGTACGGCGCGGCGCTCGACCTCAACCTGATCTCGGTCGTGGCGATGTGCAAGGCCGCCGTCCCGGCGATGCGGGAGCGCCGGTGGGGGCGCGTGGTCGCGATCACGTCGCTGTCGGTGCGCCAGCCGATCGGGAACCTGATCCTGTCCAACACCGCGCGGGCGGGGGCGACCGGGTTCCTGAAGACGCTCGCGCGGGAGGTCGCGGGCGACGGGGTGACGGTCAACTCGCTGCTGCCCGGCTCGCACGCCACCGACCGGCTGAGGGAGCTGAACGACGGCGACCTCGACCGCGTCGCGGCGGGCGTCCCCGCGGGCGAGGTCGGCGACCCTGCCGACTTCGGCGCGTTCGTGGCGTTCCTCTGCTCGGTGCACGCCCGCTACGTGACCGGCAGCGCGATCCCGGTGGACGGCGGCGAGTACGCGGCGCTGCTGTGAGCGTCCACGCCGCCGCGAGCGTCCACGCCGCTGTGAGCGGTCGCGGGCGCGCGGTTGTCAGCCGGGTGACAACCGCCGTGTCAGGCGCCCGGTCGGATTGACTTACGATTGCGCGCCATGGCCTCCCCTGCCGACTGGACCCCGCCGTCCCCGCACCTGATCCGCGCCGCCGAGGCGGCGCTGCGGCCCTGGCGCGCGTGGACCTCGCCCGTCTTCCACGGGCTGGACGGGCTGCCCGAGCGCGGCCCGGCCCTGCTGGTCGGCAACCACACCGTCTACGGCGTGGTGGACGCGCCGCTGATCTTCTTCGAGATCCACCGCAGGCGCGGGATCTGGGTCCGCTCGCTGGCCGACCACGTGCACTGGCAGGTCCCGGTCTGGCGGACGGTCATGGACCTCGGCGGGTCGGTGGACGGCACCCGCGACAACTGCCGCGCGCTGCTGCGCGACGGGCAGATGGTCGTGGTGTTCCCCGGCGGGGCGCGCGAGGCGACCCGCGGCAGGAACGACTCGTACCGCCTCCAGTGGGGCGGGCGGCTCGGGTTCGCCAGGCTCGCGATCGAGGCCGGGTGCCCGATCGTCCCGTTCGGGACGGTCGGGGTGGAGGAGATGTTCACGACGCTGGTCGACCCCGGCAGCCGCCTGCTCGCGCCCGTGCGGGCGATCGGCCGCGGCGTGCTCGGTGAGCGCGGCCGGCGCGACGACGTCGTCCCGCCGCTGTCGCGCGGCATCGGCCTCACGCCCGTGCCCCGTCCCGAACGCCTCTACTACGGCTTCGGCGAGCCGATCGACACCACGCCGTGGGCGGGCCGGCAGGACGACGACGCGGCCGCCGCCGAGGTGCGCGACCTGGCCCGCAAGGCGGTGGAGGACATCATCGCCGAGCTGCGCGCCGAGCAGTCGTCCGACCCGGGCCGCACGCCGCTCGGCCGCCTCGGGCGCGGGCTGGCGAGGGGCGCGCGCGTCTTGCCGCGCGTGGTGCCCGGCGTCATCAGCCGCTGAGCCGCACCCCGCCGGAACGGGGTGCGGCGCGGAGCCCGGTCAGGCGTCAGGCGGCGTCAGGCGGCGGGCGGCGTCAGGCGGCGGCGGGCGTGCGGCGCTGGAACGGCAGGTAGCGGTCGGCCCGGCGGGGGCGCGCGGGCAGGCCGGTCGACTCGACGGCGAGGATGCGGTCGAAGCGGAACGCGCGGACGCCGCGCCGCATCCGGCACCAGCCGACGAGGTACCAGTGGTCGCGGTGGACGAGGCAGGTGACGGGCTCGACCTCGCGGATCGTGACGTTGGCGCCGGCGTCGCCGTAGCAGAGCCGCACGACGCGGTGCTCGGTGATCGCGGCGGCCACGACGCGGGCGCGGTCGGCGGTGGAGGCGTCGAGGGGTTCGGTGAGCGTCGCCAGGGTCGCGGTGACGGTGTCGCCGTGCGGTTCGGCGTCGAGCAGCGAGCGCAGGGCGCGCCGCGCGGTGGCGGCCTGGGGCCCGGCGCCGAGGTGGGCCAGCGAGAGCGCCAGCGCGGCGATCTCGGCGGCGGTGAGCTGTGCGTGGTCGCCGGCGCGGGCGGCCTCGCCGGTACGGTGCGTCGCGATGTTCGCCATGGTTCGATCATACGTTCGAACACTGACATTGTGGAGGCACCGGACCTGCGTCCCGCGGCGCATCTTGATCGTCCGGCGGCCGTTCGCTTGAGCCCGAACCCGCCGATGCGGAACACTGTTCCCCCAAACGGGCTTCATCTGGGGGAATCAGGGGCGAACATGGGCCAACCGTGGATCGGCGTTGAGTGACGGCGCGGCGTTCCGTCCTCCCATGTCCCGGGACGAGGTGGACCGCGCCCTCGCGACCCTGCGCGACGAGAAGGAGCGGATCGGCTCGGCCCTGCTCGAACTGGAGGACCACCAGGGCTACCGCCTGCTGGAGGGCGCCGCGCTGAGCGGCGGCACGCTGCGGGTCCGCGAGGCGGTGCGGGGCCGGATGGCCTCGCTGTGGGCGCTGTTCCACCTGTACGGCGGCGTGCTCGGCGCGGCCGAGGACCTGCGCGCCCGGCACGGCCGGCCGGGCCAGGCGCAGCTCGCCGAGCTGACGCGGCTGCTCGTCGGCGAGTCGGTGGAGCTGCCCGCCGAGGAGGTGCCGCTCGAACGCCGCACGCTGCTGGCGGCGCCCGGCCCCGAGCGGCTCACGCTGCGCGCGGCGGTGGAGCGGATGAACCCGCTGTTCGAGGAGGTCGCCCGCGAGGTCGCGGCCGTCGACGCGGTGTGGAGCGTCCTGCTGTCCAGGCTGTCGGAGCTCGACGAGGCGCGGCGGCACGCGGCGACGCTGCTCGCCGCGCTCGGCGGCGCCGATCCCGAGTACGAGCGGCTGCGGCTGGAGGTCGACGCGATCGCGACCACCGTCCGCGCCGACCCCCTCGCGTTCGCGCGCGAGGGCGCCGCCGACACCTCCCGGCTGGACGCGGCGGCCTCGGCGCTGGCCGCGCTGACCCGCACGCTGGACGAGGCCGTACGGCTGCGCGAGGGCTTCGCCGCGCGGATCCGCGCCGTCCGCGACACGGTGCAGCGGCTGCGCGAGGCGGAGGCCGGCGCGCGCGCCGCCCGCGACGAGGTGCTGGCCAAGATCGCCTCACCCGTCCTGCCGGACCTCGCGGACGCGTCGCCGGCGCTGGCGGACCGGCTGGACGCGCTGGCGGCGCCGCGCGGCGACCCGGCCGCCTGGAGCGGGCTCGCCGCCCGCCTCGACGACCTCGAACGCGCGGCCGGCGCGGCGCTGGAGCGCGCGCGGGCGGACGAGGGCGTGATCCGCGGCCTGCTCGACCGGCGCGACGAGCTGCGCGGGCGGCTGGACGCGTACCGGGTGAAGGCCGCCAGGCTCGGCCTCGCCGAGGACGCCGAGCTGACGCGGCTGTACGAGCACGCCCGGACCCTGCTCTGGACCTCACCCTGCGACCTGCGGAAGGCGACCGTGACGCTGTCCGGCTATCAGCAGGCCATCAACTCATCGGCGAATGGAGCGGGATGATGACTCGATGCACCGCGCCGGGCTGCACCGGAACCGTCGAGGACGGCTACTGCGTTCTGTGCGGCGAGGCCGCGGCCCCGAGCCCGCCTCCGGCGGCGGCGTCCGCGCAACCGGCCGCGCAACCGGCGGCGCAGGCGGCTCCGGGCGCCTGCGCGCAGCCGGGCTGCGGCGGCACGATCCAGGACGGCTACTGCGAGGTGTGCGGCTCGGCCGCCGCCCCGGCCGCCCCCGCCCCGCCGCGGTCCCGGCGGGCGCCGCGGGGAGCGGGCCGTCGTCCCCGTCGTACGCGAGCGGGCCGACCGGCGGCTTCGGCAGCGGGAGCCTCGGGACGGGCGGCGTCCGCTCGCGCAGCGGCCGGACGGGCTCGTCCCGCTCGTCGGGCCAGCGCGGGATGCTCGGCCTCGGGCTGGTCGAGGTGCCGCGCGTCCCGTACCGCGACCCCTCCGCCGCGATCATGCGGGACCCGCAGGTCGCCGAGAACCGGCGGTTCTGCAGCAACTGCGGGGAGCCCGTCGGCCGCAGCCGCGGCGACCGCCCCGGCCGTGCCGAAGGGTACTGCGCCAAGTGCGGCACGGCCTTCTCCTACACGCCGAAGCTCTCCGCCGGCGAGCTGGTCGGCGGGCAGTACGAGGTGCTCGGCTGCATCGCGCACGGCGGCCTCGGCTGGATCTACCTCGCCAAGGACCGCAACGTGCACGACCGCTGGGTGGTGCTGAAGGGCCTGCTCGACACCGGCGACGCGGACGCGATGGCGGCCGCGGCGGCCGAGCGCGCGTTCCTCGCGGAGGTCGAGCACCCCAACATCGTCAAGATCTACAACTTCGTCCAGCACGCGGGCGACGGCTACATCGTCATGGAGTACGTCGGCGGGCAGTCGCTCAAGGAGATCCTGCTGCACCGCCGCCGCGAGCTCGGCGAGGAGGCGCTGCCGGTCGGCCAGGCCATCGCGTACGCGCTGGAGGTGCTGCGCGCGTTCGGCTACCTGCACGCGCGCAACCTCGTCTACTGCGACTTCAAGCCCGACAACATCATCCAGACCGAGGAGCAGCTCAAGCTGATCGACCTCGGCGGCGTGCGCCGGCTCGACGACCCGGACGGCGCGATCTACGGGACGGTCGGGTACCAGGCGCCCGAGATCGCCGACCACGGGCCGTCGGTCAGCTCCGACCTCTACACGGTCGGGCGCGCGCTCGCGGTGCTGAGCTTCCCGTTCAAGGGCTACACGAGCACGTACGCCGACGCCCTCCCGGCGCGGGCCGAGGTGCCGCTGCTCCAGCGGTTCGAGTCGTTCGACCGGCTGCTGCGGCGCGCCACGCACAAGGACCCGGCGCAGCGGTTCCAGGACGCGGCGGAGATGGCCGAGCAGCTCACCGGCGTGCTGCGGGAGGTGCTCGCCGCCGAGGACGGGCAGCCGAGGCCCGCGCCGTCCGGGCAGTTCGGGCCGGAACGGTTCGTCGCGGGCCGGCCGGAGCAGGACGCCCCCGGGTCCGCGCTGCCGCCCGTCCCGCCCGCGTCGGCCGCCGCCGCGCTGCCGGTGCCGCTGGTGGACGGCGGCGACCCGTCCGCCGGGTTCCTCGCGGGCCTCACCGCGCTCGAACCCGACCAGCTCGCGCGGGCGGTCGCGGGCGCGCCGCAGCAGACGCCGGAGGTGCGGCTGACGCTCGCCCGGGTGAAGATCGAGCTCGGCGCGTACGGGGAGGCGCTGTCGATGCTCGACGGCCTTGAGGCCGACCTGGACGGCGACTGGCGCGTCGAGTGGTACCGGGCGCTGGCGCTCCTCGCGGAGGGCCGGGTCGCCGAGGCCGAACCGAGGTTCGACCGGCTGTACGGCCTGCTGCCCGGCGAGGCCGCGCCGAAGCTCGCCCTCGCGTACTGCCGGGAGCAGCGCGCGCCGCAGGACGCCGCGCGGCTCTACGAGACGGTCTGGCGCACCGACCAGAACTACATCAACGCCGCGTTCGGCCTGGCGCGCGTGCGCCTGGCGGCGGGCGACCGGGCGTCGGCGTCGGCCGTCCTGGACTCGGTGCCCAAGATCTCCATCCGGTACGTGCCCGCGCAGATCGCGGCGGTCGCGACGGCGGTGCGCGGGCGGTCCCCGAACGAGCTGACCGCGGCGGAGCTGGTCGGCGCGGGCGCCCGCCTCCAGTCCCTGGACCTGGACGCCGAACGCCACGACACGCTCGCCGCCGAGGTCCTGGAGGCCGCGCTCGACTGGGTGCTGCTCGGCTCGGGCGGGTCCGGACCGGGGCTGCCGCCGGGCGCGCAGGGCGGGTCGGTGCTGGGCGCGCCGCTCGCGGAGGCCCCGCTGCGCCGCCGCCTGGAGGAGACGTACCGGGCGCTCGCCCACCACACCCACGATCGCGAGGAACGGCGGGTGCTCATCGACTCGGCCAACGCCGTCCGCCCGAGGACACTGCTGTGAAGGAGCCCTACGTGGATGAGCACAGCGTGGACGAACACGACGTCAACGGGCACGGCGCGGAAGCGCAGGGCGGAGAAGCGCAGGGCGGAGAAGCGCAGGGCGCGGAGGCGCAGGGCGGGACGAAGCCGGCGGAGCTGGCCTGCCCCACGTGCGGCGAGGTCGTCTACCCCGGCGAGGACTTCTGCGAGGCGTGCGGCGGACGTCTCGGCAACGGTCCCGCGCCGGATTCCGGCGGCGCGCCCGCGGCCCCGGGCCCGTCCGCCCGGGTGTGCGCCGGATGCGGCGGCGCCCGGATCGACGCCGACGGCTACTGCGAGACGTGCGGCCTCCGCCAGCCCGCCGAACGCGACCACGTCGAGCTGGAGGTCCCGTCCGCGTCCGGCGGCGACCCGCCCGCGGCGGCGGGCGCGAGCGACCGCGGCAAGCGGTACAGCCGCAACGAGGACGCGCTCGCCATGGCCGCCCACGCGAACGGGATCGCGGCCGTCGTGTGCGACGGCGTCGGCTCGTCCCCGCACCCCGAGGACGCCTCGCGCGCCGCGGCCGACACCGGCGCCGCCGACCTGGTCGCGCGGCTGGACGCGGGCGAGGACCCGGCCGCGGCGACGCGGGAGGCCGCGCTCAAGGCCGCCGCCGCCGTCGCCGCGCTCGCGCCGTCCCCGTCGGAGTCGCCGTCGTGCACGTACGTGTCGGCGGTGACGGGCCCGGACTCGGTGACCGTCGGCTGGATCGGCGACAGCCGCGCCTACTGGCTCTCGGGGCCGCGCCGGGGCCCGCGGGCCCGGACGGCGACGGCCCGGACACCGCCGAGCTGAGCATGGCGGAGCTCACCGCGGACGACGAGGACGCGGACGGAGCCGGGGGCGGCGCGGCGAGCGGGCCGCTCGACACGGCCGACCTGGACACAGCGGACATCCTGGCGCTCGGCCCGTCCCGGCAGCTCACCGACGACGACTCGTGGGCCGCGATCATGGTCGCGCAGGGCGCGCTCACCGAGGCCGAGGCCGAGGCGCACCCGAACGCCCACGTCATCACCGCGTGGCTCGGCGGGGACGCCGAGGACGTCCGCCCGCACGTGCGCACGTTCACCCCCGACGGCCCCGGCACGCTGCTGGTGTGCAGCGACGGCCTGTGGAACTACTTCCCCCGCGCGGCCGACCTCGCGGCGCTCGTCGGCGACCCGGCGTCCGGCCCGGCCGCGGACCCGCTCGGCACGGCGCGGACGCTCGTCCGGCACGCGCTGGACGCGGGCGGGCGCGACAACATCACCGTCGCGGTGATCCCGATCCCGGCCCGCGCGGAGGACGCCCCCTCCGCCGCCCCGCCCGCCTCCCCCGCCTCGCCACCCGACCCTTCGAGCACGGAGCATGACCGATGAGCGAGCAGCCGCAGTTCAGCATCAAGGTCGACCAGAACAAGTACCTGCCGGACGGCGGACGCGACGTGCACGCCATCGTGTCCGTCGAGGCGACCGGCGCGGCCCTCGCGGCGGCCCCCGCGGCCGCGGCCGAGGTCATCATCATCGACACCTCGGGCTCGATGTCGTACCCCGACACCAAGCTCCGGGCGGCGATCGCCGCCGCGCAGGTCGCGATCGACACGCTGCGCGACGGCGTCAACTTCGCGGTCGTCTCCGGCGCCAACACCGCCTCGATGGTGTACCCGCCGCAGCCCGCGCTGGTGCCCGCCGTCGCGGCCTCGCGCGCGCAGGCCAAGCAGGCGCTGTCGCGGCTCAAGGCGTCCGGCGGGACGGCCATCGGGGCGTGGCTGCGGCTCGCCGACCAGCTCTTCGACGCCCACCAGGACGGCATCCGGCACGCCATCCTGCTGACCGACGGCAAGAACCAGCACGAGACCGCCGAGGAGCTCGACGCCGTGCTGTTCCGCTGCGGCGGGCGGTTCGTGTGCGACTGCCGCGGCGTCGGCACCGACTGGGAGGTCGCCGAGCTGCGCAAGGTGTCGTCCGCGCTGCTCGGCAGCGTCGGCCTGGTCGCCGACCCGCAGGACCTCATCGCCGACTTCCAGGCGATGACGCAGGCGGCGATGGGCAAGGCCGTCGCGGACGTCGCGCTGCGCGTGCAGACGCCGCAGACCGCGAAGGTGCGCTTCGTCAAGCAGGTCATGCCGTCCGTCGAGGACCTGACCGGCCGCCGCACGGACGTGAGCCCGCAGGCGGGCGACTACCCGCTCGGCGCGTGGGGCGCCGAGAGCCGCGACTACCACATCGGCGTGGAGGTGCCGCCCGGCGAGATCGGCAAGGAGCTGCGCGCCGCGTGGGTCAAGCTCGTGGTCCCCGGCGGCCCCGGCCAGGAGGACCAGGTGCTCGCCACCGGCAACGTCCTCGCGCAGTGGACCGACGACGAGGCCCAGTCCACCAAGATCAACGCGCGGGTGGCGCACTACACCGGCCAGGCCGAGCTCGCCGCGGTCATCCAGGAGGGCCTCCAGGCCCGCAAGGACGGCGACCTGGACACCGCCACCTCCCGCCTCGGCCGCGCCGTCGTGCTCGCCGAGGAGGCGGGCAACGAGGAGATCACCACGCAGCTCCGCAAGGTCGTGGACGTCGTGGACCTCGCCACCGGCACCGTCCGGCTCAAGCGCAACGTGGAGAAGGCCGACGAGATGGGCCTCGACACGATCTCCACCAAGACCGTCCGGACCCGCAAGGGCGAGGGCTGAGCATGGCGACCTGTCCCGCGGGGCACGCCTCCGCGTCCACCGACTACTGCGACGTCTGCGGCGAGCGCATGGGCGGCGCGCCCTCCGGGCCGGGAACCGGCGGCACGGGCCCGTCCGGCGGCGTCAGCACGCAGCTCATGCCGTCCGGCGCGGGCGGCACCCTGTGCCCCGACTGCGGCACGCCCGCGAGCGACCGGTTCTGCGAGGAGTGCGGCTACGACTTCGCGACGGGCGGCGGCCGTCCCACCCCCGGGCAGCCTCCGGCGGGCCCTCCGCCCGCCGCGCCGCCGCCGTCCGGCCCCCCGCCTGCGCCCGCGCCGCCGGGCCCCGCGCCCGCCATGCCCCGAGCGCCCCACCGCCCAGCGGCCCGAGCAGCGGCCCGAGCGGTCCGAGCGCACCGCCGCAGAGCGGTCCCAGCGGACCGAGCGGTACGACCGGCCGGCCGCCGAGCGGACCGCCGAGGCCGGTCCCCAGCGGGCCCGCGTCGCCGGTTCCGGGCGTGCCCGGCGGGTTGGCGCCGCCGGGCGGCTCCGGCTCGTACCCGCCCGCCCCGCCCCAGCCCGGCTCACCGCCCGTGGGCGGCGCTGCGGCGCAGGCTCCCGGCACGGGGTGGGTGGCCGTCGTCAACGCCGACCGCGACTACTACCGGACGATGCTCGCGGAGGGCCAGCGGACGGAGGCCGAGCTGCCGTTCCCGCCCTACTGCCCCGAACGGCGCATCCCGCTGGTCGGGCGGGAGGTGCGGATCGGACGGCGGAGCTCGACGGGGACCCCGGAGATCGACCTGCGGGAGCCGCCGGAGGACCCGGGGGTGTCGAAGACCCACGCGGTGCTGATGGCCGCGCCGGACGGCGGCTGGCGGCTCGTCGACCCCGGCTCCACCAACCGGACCTGCCTGAACGGCACGACGGTGCCGATCCCGTTCAACGTGGAGGTCCCGGTCGGCGACGGCGACCGCATCCATGTGGGCGCCTGGACCACCATCACGCTCAGGAGAGGCGAGGCGACATGACGGTCGTACCCCAGGGGACGCCGGCGGGCCCGCCCGCCGCCCCGCCGCCGAACGGCCCGCCCGCCCAGAACGGCGCGGGCACCGGAGCGCAGCCCGCCCAGAACGGCGCGCCGGGCGCGGCGGGCGTCGCGCGCCCGTCGCGGCTGGAGCTCCAGCGGCGCGCGGCGGCGCGGCGTCCGACGGGCGTCGCGCGGCTCCTGCCCCGTACGGTCTCGGGCCGTGTGCGGACGCTGGCGGGCGCGGCCGTGCTGGTGCTGGTCGCGGTGCTCGCGATCGCGTGGTCGGCGATAGCGAACGCGCGCGACGGCGTCCGCGTGATCGGGCACGACGCCGGCCCCCAAGTGGTCACGACGGGCGACCTGTACTTCCAGCTCACCGACATGGACGCCCAGCTCGCCAACGCGCTGCTGAACGGCGCGGGCGCGGGCCGCGACCAGGCGCTGGCCCGCTACGACCAGGACCGCAGGAAGGCGGGCGACGCGCTGCTGAAGGCCGCCAACCTCGCCGACGAGGCCACCGAGAAGAGCACCCAGAAGGGCGCGGAGAAGGGCACCGAGGAGGCCACCGCGCGGGACCTGCTCGACGCGTTCGTCCGGTACGAGCGGCTCGCCGGGCAGGCGCTGCTGACCGACCAGCGGTCGGAGCGCGGGGCGGGTCCCGTCCGCGACGAGGCGATGACGCTGTACCGGCAGGCCACCGACCTGATGAAGCTGGACCTGCTCCCGAAGGCGTACAACCTGACGCTCGACAACGGAACGCTCGTCCGGCACACCTACGAGTCGAAGAAGTCGGCGGTGCAGACCGGCCGGGCGTGGACGCTCGGCGTCGGCGCGCTGCTCCTGATCGTGCTGGTCGCTTTGCAGCTCTACCTGGCGGCGCGGTTCCGGCGGCTGCTGAACCCGGCGCTCGCGGTCGCGACGCTCGGCGCGCTCGCGCTGACGGCGGCGGCGGGCGTGGTGCTGACCGGGCAGACCGACCACCTCCGCAAGGCCAAGGAGGACGGCTTCGACTCGATGCTCGCGCTGTCGCGGGCGCGCGCGATCGGGGTGAGCGCGAACGCCGACCAGACGCGGTTCCTGCTCGACCCGGACCGCGCCGACACCTACGAGCAGGTGTTCCTGAGCAAGTCGCAGTCCGTGCTGTACCTGGCCGCGGGCAACCTGAAGGCGTACAACGACGCGTTGCAGAAGAGCGCGCAGGAGGAGCGGCCGAAGATCCTCGGGTTCCTCGGCGACGAGCGGGCGCACTCCTCGCTGCCCGGCCAGCCGCGGGCGTTCGCCAAAGTCGTGGACGACTGGCGCCGCTACCAGCGCGACGACCGGACGATCCGGAACCTGGCCTCGTCCGGGCAGCGGGCGCAGGCGGTCGCGGCGCGCGCCGCGT
Source organism: Actinomadura sp. J1-007 (assembly GCF_009793335.1). GTDB lineage: Bacteria > Actinomycetota > Actinomycetes > Streptosporangiales > Streptosporangiaceae > Spirillospora > Spirillospora yumaensis. The sequence continues at coordinate 929,405 of NZ_WING01000001.1, forward strand.
CCGCGCGCGCGTTCACCGCCTACGACGCGTCGCTGAACGAGCTGGTCGCGATCCACCGGACGGCGTTCGACGGGGCGGTCGCGGAGGCCGACGACGGGACGAGCGGCTGGTACGCGGTGCTGCCGGTGGCCGGGCTGGTCATCGCGGCGCTGGTGCTGCTCGGCGTGCGCCCGCGGCTGACGGAGTACCGGTGAGCATCGGTGGCGGCGGGGGCGGTGGCGTGAGGAGGGAGCGGACGATGCGAGCACGCCGGATCGGGGGCGCCGTGCTGGCCGCGGCGGCCGTCGCGGCCGCGGGCGCGTGCGGCGTCGCGGGCGCAGGGGAGGACTCCGTCGCGTCGAAGGACGAGCTGGTCATCGGGGTCAACCCCGACCAGCCCGGCGTCGGCGCGCGCGACGGGCGCGGCGGGTACGAGGGCTTCGACATCGACGTCGCGCGGGAGGTCGCGAAGCGGCTCGGCGTGCCGCGCGGGAACGTCGAGTTCAAGGAGGTCTCGTCCGCGACGCGCGAGAAGATGCTCGACGGCGGCGACGTCGACATGGTCGTCGCGAGCTACTCGATCACGCCCGAGCGCAAGAGGAGCGTGACGTTCGCCGGGCCCTACTACGTGGCGCACCAGGACATCCTGGTCCGCGCGTCCGACGCGGCGTCGGTCGGGAACGTCCGCGACCTCAAGGGCAGGGCGCTCTGCAAGGTGCCGGGCTCGGTGTCGTTCCCGCGCGTGCACGACGAGCGGGGCGTCGCGGCCGACCCGGTCGAGGCCAAGGGCTACGAGGGCTGCCTCGACCTGCTGTCCAGCGGCTCGCTCGACGCGGTCTCGACCGACGACCTGATCCTCGCCGGGCTCGCCGCGCGGTCCGCCGAGCGCGGCGGGAAGCCGCTGCGGTTCGTCAACGCGCCGTTCTCGGACGAGCCGTACGGCATCGGCGTCCGGCGCGGCGACGTGGACGGCTGCGAGGCGGTCAACAAGGCGATCACCGGGATGTACCAGGACGGCACCGCCGTGAAGCTGCTGCGCGCGTCGTTCGGCCGGACGGACCTCAAGATCACCACGACCGTCCCGCAGTTCGAGGGCTGCGACTGAGGGGCCGCCGGACGGCGCGCGGCCCGGCGCCGGCCCCGTGTCGGCCCGGTGCTGGCGCGGGGACGCGCGGCACGGATAAGACCGGTCGGTCACTGAGATCAGGCGGTTACGTAAGTGCCGGTCGGCGCGCGTGATCGTAAGTTATGGTCGCGATCAAAACCCGTTCCGGCAACCAGCGGCCCCCTGGCCGACCCCCTCAAGGAGCGCCATGACGACGGTCATCCTGGTGGTGATGTGCGTCGTGGTCGGGGCGCTGGAGCTGTACGCCGGCAAGCAGAGCAAGGACCAGGCGCGCGCGTTCGTCCGCCGCATCGACGAGCTGAACGAGCAGGTCACCAAGCAGAACAGCGTGCTGGTCACGGTCGGCGAGCAGCTCACCGCCGAGCTGTCGAAGGTCAAGCGCGAGGTGCTGCCGGCCCTCGACTCGCGGCTGCGGCACAACAGCGGGCAGGTCGAGGAGCTGGCCGGGCTCGTCCACCAGGCCGACGGGTTCCTGCGCTCGCAGGCGGGGCGGCTCCAGGACCTGGAGCAGCAGCGGATCACGCTCGCCGCGCTGCGCCGCAAGCTGACCGAGGTCGAGACGTCCGTGCAGGCCGTGCGGCGCGCGGGGACGGCGGCCGTCGAGGGCAAGGTCGACACCGCGCTCGACCGGCTGGCCGACCTGGAGCGCAGCGGCGGCGAGATCCTGGAGCTCCAGCGCACCCTCACCCGCACGCTGGAGGACGTCGAGGACGTCGTCGCCGAGCTGCTCCAGTACACCGAGAGCGAGCTGGACGACGCGGTCGCCTCGGCGCTCACGGGCCGTCCCCGCCCGGACGCCGACGGCGCCGCGGTGACCGCGACGGGGCGGCTGTGGACGCGCGACGACCAGCTCGACGACATCCTCACCGAGATGTACGAGCGGTGCGTCCGCGCGAGCCGCCTCGACGTCCGGTTCCGCACGGTCGAGGGGCCTGACGGGCTGGCGCCCGGCACGCCCGACCGGCGCCGCTACTTCCTCGGCGGGCAGCGCGCCGAGGACCTCTCGGGGCGTTCACCGCGCTGCTCATCTCCACCGGCGCCGACCTGCCCCGCAACGGCGGCGCGAGCCTCCCGCGCGGCGGCCTCGGGCGCGGCGAGCCGCCGCGCCTGCCGCCCGGCGTCGGCCCCGTCCGCGCGCCGGAGGACGAGGCGGCGCTGAAGGCCCTGCTGCGCACCCTCTACGAGAGCAGCGGCGCGGTCGCGCAGATCGGCCCGCTGATGGCCGTGCGCACGCGCGACGAGATCCTGTGCGCCGTGCTGACGGCGGGCCAGTCGCTGGAGCTGGAGAGCGACGAGGTGTTCTGGGACCCGTCGGCCGCCACCGAACGGCTCCGGCGGCTGCCGACGCATCAGCTGTGGGACCTCACCGGCTGGGCGGCGACGCCGTAGGCCCGGACGGAGCGGTCGGCGGGCGTGCCGAGGCGCACGAACACCGGACACCGCACGGCCCCGGTCAGCGGGTCGGCCTCCGCGCACAGGCCGACGCCCGCCGCGCGGTCGAGGAACACCACGTTCTCCACGGCCCGCGCCGCGCGCACCGCGTACGGCACCGAGTCGGCGTCGCCCGCGTCGAACAGCTCCTCGAACGTCAGGCGCCGCGCGAACCGCACGAGCCCCGCCGCGTCCACGACCCGGCTGCCGATCGCCGCGGACGGGCCCGCGATCACGATGCCGAAGCTCGGGTCCTCGCGGCCGCGCACGTAGATCTCCCGGTCGGGCTCCAGGCCCCTGCGCCGTTCGGGCAGGTGCAGGCCGAACCCGGTGGGGCCGTCGAGGAACGCGGGCGGCCCGAACCCGTCCGGGCCGGGGGCGTCCGCGGACACGCGCAGCGCCCCGCCGGGCACGGTCCAGCCCGGCAGGTAGACGCCGAGGCCGCGGACCAGCAGCCGCCACACGGGGCGTCCCGTCACGTCCGGGGAGAACTCCCCCTGCGGCCCCCGCCAGCCCGCCGGGCCGCCCTGCGGCCCCGTCCCGGGCTCCCGCGCGCCGTCCATGACGAACATCATCTGGTGCCCGCCCCGCCCGCACAAGGCCGCCGCGGCCACCCCGGCGTACCGGTGGAGGCACCGTGCGGGCCCTGCGCGCGGGGGTCGCGGTCGGCTACGGTTGAGGTCACTGGATCATGACGAGGACGCCGCCATGAACATGCAGGACATGATGGTCTTCCGCGACGCCGGGTCGCGGACCGTCGACCGGTACCTGATGTCCTACGAGGGACGCGTCATCGCCGTGCGCCGCCATCCCGCGGTGCTCCTGCTGCCGGTGGCGGTCGCCGTCGGCGGGCTGGTCGTGTGCGCGGTGGCGGGCGCGTTCGCGGGGATCATCTGGGTGTGGTGGCTGTGGCTGCTGACGCTCGGCTTCCTGGTCTGGAAGGTCATCGCCTGGTCGCTGGAGTTCTTCCTGGTCACCGAGCACCGCGTGATGGTCATCAACGGCGTCCTCAACCGCAACGTCGCCATGATGCCGCTCGCCAAGGTCACCGACATCGCGCTGGAGCGCTCGGTGCTGGGCCGGATGATGGGGTACGGCGAGTTCGTCATGGAGTCGGCCGGGCAGAAGCAGGCGCTGCGCAACGTGGGCTTCATGCCGTACCCGGAGCAGCTCTACCTGGAGGTGTCGTCGGTGATCTTCGGCGCCTCCGACGAGTCGCCGGACTGACCGCGCCCGCGATCCGCGCCACCCGCGTCCGGACCGATGAGTTCGGCCGCCCGCCGAGGTCTGCACGGACATGAGCGAATTCTCCAAGGGACGGCTCGACCGGATGCGCGACGTGCTGGCCTCCCATGTCGGGGACCGGACGGTCCCGGGGCTGGTGGCGCTGCTCGCGCGGGGCGGCGAGGTGCACGCGGACGCGCTCGGCGACCAGGCGTTCGGCGGGCCGCCGATGCGGCGCGACAGCCTGTTCCGGATCAGCTCGATGACCAAGCCGGTCACGGCGGTCGCGGCGATGGTCCTGGTCGAGGAGTGCGTGCTGCGGCTGGACGACCCCGTCACCGGGCTGCTGCCCGAGCTCGCCGACATGCGCGTGCTGAGCCGTCCGGACGCCCCGGTCGACGACACCGTCCCCGCCCGGCGCGCGATCACGGTCCGCGACCTGCTCGACTTCCGGCTCGGCACCGGCATGATCCTCGACGCGGAGGCGTTCGGGTACCCGGTCTACGAGGCGGCGCACGCGCTCGGGCTCCTCGGGTACGGGCCCCCGGCGCCGGACGCGGCGCTCACGCCGGACGAGTGGATGGCCGGGCTCGGCTCGCTGCCGCTCGTCCACCAGCCCGGCGAGCGCTGGCTCTACAACACCGGCTCGTACGTGCTCGGCGTGCTGATCGCGCGCGCCACCGGAGGGTCGCTCGGCGCGTTCCTGCGGGAGCGGATCTTCGAGCCGCTCGGCATGGCCGACACCGGCTTCACCGTCCCGGCGGGCGGCCTGCCGCGGTTCACGACCCAGTACGGCGAGGACGGCTCGCCCATGGACGGCCCCGAGGACAGCCCGTGGGCGCGCCCGCCCGCGTTCGAGGACGGCGGCGCGGGGCTCGTCTCGACGGCGGACGACTACCTGGCGTTCGCGCGGATGCTGCTCGGCAAGGGCGCGTACGGCGGCGAGCGGATCCTGTCGCGCGCGTCCGTCGAGCTGATGACGTCCGGGCAGCTCACGCCCGAGCAGCAGGCCGACGCGTTCGGCGGCGCGGCCACGTGGGGCTTCGGCGTGTCGATCGTGACCCGCCGCGACGCCCTGAGCTCCACGCCCGGCCGGTACGGCTGGGACGGCGGCCTCGGCACCTCCTGGTGGAACGACCCCGCCGAGGACTTCACCGGCATCCTCCTGACGCCGCGCATGGGCTACCCGCCGCTGAGCCCCGTCTACAACGACTTCTGGACGACCGCCTACGCCGCCCTCACCTGACGCGCGCGGGTCGCGCCGGGGTCAGGAGTCGAAGCCGAGGCCCATGCGGTCGAGGGCGCGGAGCCAGAGACCGCGCCGACCGCCGTTGCGGTCGGCGCGGGCGATCTCGCGGCGGGTCAGCTCGATCACGCCGTACCGCAGCGGCTCGGGCGGGAACGGCACGGGCTTCGACCGGACCATCGCCAGCTCCGTCCGCTCCGTCCGCTCGCCGGGCGGGAGGCCGACGCCGAGCAGGTCGAGCATGACGTCGGCGCCGAACCGGGTCGCGCCGACGCCGAGCCCGGTGTAGCCCGCCGCGTACGCCAGCCGGCCGTCGTGCGCGGTGCCGTAGAACGCGCAGAACCGGCTGCACGTGTCGACGACGCCGCCCCACGCGTGGCTGAACCGGACCCCTTCGAGCTGCGGGAACGTGGTGAGGAAGTGCCGCGCGAGCGTCGCGAACGTGGCGGGCCGCCGCTCCAGCTCGGGCCGCAGCCCGTTGCCGTAGTGGTAGACCGCGTCGTACCCGCCCCACAGGATCCGGTCGTCGGACGTCAGCCGGTAGTAGTGGAACTGGTTGGCGCTGTCGCCGAGCCCCTGCCGGTGCCGCCAGCCGACGGCGGCGCGCCGTTCGGCGGAGAGCGGCTCGGTCACCAGCGCGTAGTCGTACACCGGGACGAGGTAGTTGCGCAGCCGCCTCAGCAGCGGCGGGAACACGCCCGTTCCGAGGGCGACGCGCCGCGCGGTGACCGAGCCGTACGCGCCGCCGAGCCGCAGCCGCCCGCCGCCCGCGTCCCGCAGCGAGGTGACGCGCGTGTTCTCGTGGATCGTCACGCCGAGCGAACGGCACGCCGCGGCGAGCCCCCACGCGAGCTTCGCGGGATGCACCATCGCGACGGCGTCGCGGTCCCACAGCGCGCCGAGGTAGGTGGGCGAGCCGACCTCGGCGCGCGCCGCCGCGCCGTCCAGCAGCACGGGCCGCCAGCCGAGCACGCGCGCCAGTTCGCACTCCTCGGCGAGCCCGCCGAGCTGCCACTCCTCCGTCGCGACGCTCATCTCGCCGGTCGGCTCCCATTCGGCGTCGACGCCGTGCCGGGCGAGGGTGTCGCCGATGGCGCGCAGGTTGTCGCGGCCGAGGCGTTCGAGGGCGGGCATGTCGTCCGGCCACCGGTCCATGCCGTTGCGGAGCCCGTGGGTGAGGCTGGCCGCGCAGAACCCGCCGTTGCGTCCGGACGCGGCCCCGCCGGCCCGGTCGGCCTCCAGCACGACGACGTCGAGGGACGGGTCGCGCTCCTTGGCGCGCAGCGCCGTCCACAGCCCGGTGTACCCGGCGCCGACGACGGCGAGGTCGCACGCCACCGGCCCGGCGAGCGCGGGCCGCGGCTCGGGGAGCGCGGCGTCCGCCAGCCAGTACGGGACGGGCTCGGCGTCGGCGAGCGCTTGCGCCACGTTCACGTCGGTCTCCTCCCCGCGCGCCCGTGAAGCGAGCCCCACGCGCGCGCAAAGCCCGTCCCGGCCGGGCCTCACCGGCGGCGGAGGCCGCGGCGGGCGGACAGCACGGCGATGACGACGCCGACCGCGAAGATCAGCGTGCCCATCACGTTGACCTGGGGCGGCGTCCCGGTGCGGGTCGAGCCGTAGATCCACAGCGGGAACGTGACGGTCGCGCCGCTGGTGAAGTTGGTGATCACGAAGTCGTCCACCGACAGCACGAACGCCAGCAGCGCCCCCGACAGCACCCCCGGCATGATCATCGGAAGGGTGACGAGCCGGAAGCGGGTGAACGGCCCCGCGCCGAGGTCCTGCGCGGCCTCCTCCACGGCCGGGTCCAGCCCGACCACGCGCGCCCGCACGGTGACGGCGACGAACGCGATCGAGAACATCACGTGCGCGACCAGGATGGTCAGGTAGCCGCGCGGCAGGTTGAACGTCACGAACATCGACAGCAGCGACGCGCCCATCACGATCTCCGGGCACGAGATCGCCATGAACAGCACCAGGTTCGTCGCGCCCTTGCCCCGGAACCGGTACCGGCCGAGCGCGAGCCCGGCGAGGGTGCCGAGCACGGTCGTGATCGCGGTGCTGAGCAGCGCGATCGTCAGCGAGTTGACGACGGCGGTGGTGAGGTCCTCCTTGTCGAGCAGGTGGGCGTACCACCTGAGCGTGAACCCCTCCCAGCGGAAGTTCTGCTTGCCGTGCGTGTCGTTGAACCCGAACAGGATCATGACCGCGATCGGCAGCAGCAGCCACCCGATCAGCAGGAACGTGTAGATCCGCAGGCCGTTCCCGGCGAACCGGCGCCGCCGGCGTCCCGCCGGGCCCGCCTCGGCCGCGGGCGCACGGGTCGTGGTCGTGGTCATCGGCGCGCCGCCTCCAGAACGTCCTGGGTGCCGAGGGTCCGCGCGTAGGCGAAGATGCCGAGCAGCAGGATCGCCATCAGCGAGAACGACAGCGCCGACGCGACCGGGTAGGCGCTGTTGTCGAAGTACTCCGACTGGATCACGTTGCCGATCATGGTGTTGCGGGGGCCGCCGAGCACCTCGGCGTTGACGTAGTCGGCGGAGACCGGCACGTACGTCATCACCACCCCCGCGAACACGCCGGGCAGCGACAGCGGCAGGATGACCCGGGCGAACGACTGGAGCCGGCTCGCGTACAGGTCGCGGGCCGCCTCCACCACGCGCGGGTCGATCCGTTCGAGCGCCACGTAGATCGGCAGCACCATGAACGGCAGGAAGTTGTAGGTCAGCCCCGACACCACCGCCCACCCGGTGTCGAGCACATGGAAGCCGTCCGGCAGGAGCCCGTGGTCGCGCAGCGGCCCGAGGACCGGCCCGTTGTCGGTGAGCACCAGCTTCCACGAGACCGTCCGCAGAACGAACGACACGAAGTAGGGCAGCAGCAGGAGGAACAGGTACGTCGACTTGTTGCGCCCCCCGCGGAACGCGATCCAGTAGGCGGCCGGGTACGCGAGGACGATGCAGGCGCCCGTGGCGAGCAGCCCGTACCAGAGCGACCGCGCGAACTTGTCGCCGTACGTGCTGAACCCGTCGGAGTAGTTGGCCCAGTGGAACGTCTGCCGGAACCCGTCGATGAGGTTCCCCGTCTGCAACGACAGCGAAGCCATCAGCACCATCGGCACCGCGAAGAAGGCCAGCAACCACAACCCGGACGGCAGAACGAGCAGATAAGGCGCAAGCCGCCCCCGCCCGGCCCCTCTGCCACCAGCCGCGCCAGGTCCGCCGGACGGGTCGGGGGTCGCGGGGGGTTCGTGGGCGGTCATCAGGAGCCCTTGGCGATGGGCTCGAAGATCTTCTGGTAGCGGGCCTCCTCGTCCTGGGTGAGGCTGCGGTAGTGCCTGAGCCGGCCGAGGTCGGCCGCCGACGGGAAGACCAGCGGGCTGGAGCTCAGCCGTTCCAGGTCCTTGCGCTCCGAGCCCGTCGCCGCCGCCGCGTCCCGCGCGATGATCGGCCTGGTGGCGGGCACGGGCGTGATGTAGTTGATGAACTCGGTGAGCGGCGCGTTGTTGGCCGGGTCGTACAGCCAGTCCATCAGCGCCAGCGCGTCGACCGGGTTCTCGGCGGTCTTCGGGATGCACATGCAGTCGGTCCAGATCGTGCCGCCCTCCTTCGGCACGACGAACTCCACGTCCGGCCCGGCCAGGCTGTAGGCGTCGCCGGACCACGCCATCGTCAGCCACACGTCGCCCTTGCTGACCGCGTCGATGTAGTCCTGCGTGTAGTACTTGCGGACGATCCCGTCGTCGCGCTGCCGCCGGAGCCTCGCCGCGGCCTTCTCCCAGTCGGCGGGCGTCGACTTCTCCGGGTCGGCGCCGACGGCGAACATCCCGAAGTTGCCGAGCTCCTGGGAGTCGCTCATCATCCCGACCCTGCCCTTGTACCTCCGGTCGAAGAGCTGCGCGATGCTGGTGATCTCCTCCTTGACGTACCGCGTGTTGTAGGCGATCCCGGTGATCCCCGAGACGTACGGGACGGTGAACGCGTTGCCCGGGTCGTACGACGGGTTCTTGAAGCCCGGCCCGGCGTTCGCCGCGAAGTTCTTCAGCCGGGCGTGGTCGAGCGGCGCGAGATAGCCGAGCCGGCGGCACTTCTCCAGCTGGATGCCGTTGGTCATGACCATCAGGTCGAACCCGATCGACTGGCCGGCCGCGAGCGGCGCCTGGATCTTGCCGAACCACGGCGCGCTCTCCTGGATGACCTCCTTGTAGGTCACCTTCACGCCGTTCGCCTTCTCGAACGCCTTCAGCGTCGCGCGGTCGTCCTCCATGTAGCCGGGCCAGTTGGCCCAGCTCAGGCGGCCCGTCCGCGCCTTCCCGCGCCAGTACTCCCGGACGTCGTCCGAGCTGACCTTCTCCTTGCCGCCCCGCCCCTCCACGCCGCACGCGGCGAGGGCCAGCCCGGCTCCGGCGGCGCCCGCCATCCGCAGCACGTCGCGGCGCCGGGGCCGCGGGAGGCCGCGCGGCGGCGCGGCGTGGTCGTCGTTCACTTGGCTGCTCCAATGGCGTAGGAGTGGCGCGGGTCCCACGACAGCCACACGCCGTCCCCGCGGACGGCGATGTCGTCGGCGGACGTGGCGTTCTGCAGGAAGACCACCACGTCGGCGCCCGTCGCGGTGGTGACGTTGTAGTTGGTGGACGTGCCGAGGTAGACCACCTCGGTGACGGTGCCGCGCACGCCGCACAGGCCGCCGCCCGGCGCGTCCGTCCCGATGCCGATCTTCTCCGGCCGCACGGTCAGCTCCAGCCGCTCCCCCGCCGCGACGCCCGGCCCCCCGCGCAGCGGCACCTCGATCCGCCCGTCCGGGCCGTACGCCAGCACGGCGCGCTCCCCGACGACCTCGGTGACCTCGCCCGCCAGGAGGTTGGAGGTGCCGATGAACCCGGCGGTGAACCGCGTCGCCGGATGCTCGTAGATCTCCCGGGGCGTCCCGAGCTGCTCGACCGCCCCGTCGTTCATCACGGCGATCCGGTCGGACATGGTCAGCGCCTCGCCCTGGTCGTGCGTCACGTACACGAACGTGATGCCGACCTCCCGCTGGATCCGCTTCAGCTCGACCTGCATCGCCTGCCGCAGCTTGAGGTCGAGGGCGCCGAGCGGCTCGTCCAGCAGCAGCGCGCGCGGCCGGTTGACCAGCGCCCGCGCCAGCGCGACCCGCTGCTGCTGCCCGCCCGACAGCGCGGCGGGCCGCCGCCGCTCCCGCCCCGCCAGGTCGACGATCTCCAGCATCGCGCCGACCCGCTCGGCGATCTCGCGCTTGGCGACGCCCTTGCGCCGCAGCCCGAACGCGACGTTCTCGAACACGCTCATGTGCGGGAACAGCGCGTACGACTGGAACACCATGTTGACGTCGCGCCGGTTGGGCGGGACCCCCGTCACGTCCCGCCCGAGCAGCCTGACCACCCCCGCCGTCGGCTCCTCGAACCCCGCGATCATGCGCATCGTCGTGGTCTTGCCGCACCCGGACGGCCCGAGCAGCGAGAAGAACTCCCCTGCGCGATCTCCAGGTCCAGTTCCCGTACGGCCGCCACGCTCTCGCCGGACGACTGGAAGGTCTTCCCGACCCCGCGCAGCTCGATCGCGGGACCGCGGCGTCGGGCCGCCCGGGGTCCTCGCGGACCTCCGCTCGGCTGGTCTCGGTCATGGGGGTTCCTTACGAGGTCGGGGACGGGAACGCCGCGGAGGAGGCCGTTCCGGACGGGATGGGACGAACCGGTATACCGCAGGGAGCCGAGACGCCGCGACCGGGCACCGGCCCGCAGGCGCCGCGGGCCTCGGCCGGGACGGCTCAGGAGCCGATGTAGTGCATGACGTGCTTGATCCGCGTGTAGTCCTCGATGCCGTACATCGACATGTCCTTGCCGTAGCCGGAGTGCTTGAAGCCGCCGTGCGGCATCTCCGACACGAACGGGATGTGCGTGTTGACCCAGACGGCCCCGAAGTCGAGGGCCTTGCTCATCCGCATCGCGCGGCCGTGGTCGCGGGTCCAGACGCTCGCGGCCAGGCCGTACCTGACGCCGTTGGCCCAGCGCACGGCCTGCTCCTCGCCCTCGAACCGCTGCACCGTGATGACCGGCCCGAAGATCTCGTCCTGCACCATCTCGTCGTCCTGGCGGAGCCCGCCGACGACCGTGGGCGCGTAGAAGTAGCCGCGCTCCCCGACGCGCCGCCCTCCCGCCAGCACCTGCGCGTGGTCCGGCGCCCGGTCGAGGAAGCCCTGCACCCGCGCGAGCTGGCCCGCGCTGTTGACGGGCCCGTAGTACGCGCCGGCGTCGCTCGGCGGACCGACCGCGGTGCCCCGCGCGGCCTCGGCGAGCGCGGCGGTGAAGTCGTCGGCGAGCCGTTCGGCGACGAGCACCCGCGTGGCGGCCGTGCAGTCCTGCCCGGCGTTGAAGTAGCCGGCCTCCGCGATCCCGGACGCGGCGGACGCCACGTCGGCGTCGTCGAACACGACCACCGGCGCCTTGCCGCCGAGTTCGAGGTGCACCTTCTTGAGGTCCTCGGCCGCGGTCGCCGCCACCTCCATCCCGGCCCGTACGGACCCGGTGATCGAGACCATCTGCGGCGTGGGATGCCCGACGAGCGCCCGCCCCGTGTCGCGGTCGCCGCACACGACGTTGAACACCCCGGGCGGCAGGAACCCGGCGGCGATCTCCGCGAGCAGCAGCGTGCTGGCGGGCGTGGTCTCGGACGGCTTGACCACCACGGTGTTGCCCGCCGACAGCGCCGGCCCGAACTTCCAGACCGCCATCATCATGGGATAGTTCCAGGGCGTCACCTGCGCGCACACCCCGATCGGCTCGCGCCGTACCGACGAGGTGTGGCCGGCCAGGTACTCGCCGGTCGCCTTGCCCTCCAGCACCCGCGACGCGCCCGCGAAGAACCGGAGGTTGTCCACCATCGGCGGCACCTCCTCCTCCGCCGTGAGCCGCAGCGGCTTGCCGGTGTCGCGGCTCTCCAGCCGGACGAGCTCGTCGGCGCGCGCCTCCACCGCGTCCGCGAACCGCAGCATGGCGAGGCTGCGCTCCGACGGCGTCGCGTCGCGCCAGCCCGGGAACGCGTCCGCCGCCGCGCGGAACGCCGCGTCGACGTCCTCGGCGCCCGACACCGGGGCCTCGGCGTAGACCTCACCGGTGCTGGGATCGACCACCTCCAGCGTCCGGCCGTCCTTCGCGTCGGCGTACTCCCCGCCGATAAAGTTGCGCAGCCCGATCCTGCCGTCGCCGGTCGTCATCGACCCTCCCTATGGCCGCCGCCCGATCTGTCCCATACGCCCGACCCTGACAGAGGTTCCGGGGCCTGACAAGTGATTCCGTTGTTACGATCGAATTTCACGACGAATTCCCTTGGCCCACACACTTCACAATCACGATGCCGCAGCGAGGAGACCCACGATGACCGACCGCCGGCGCCTCGCCGTCCAGCTCGACGAGACCGCCAAGCAGATCATCGAGCAGCTCCAGCAGGACGGCCGCCGCTCGTACGCGGCGATCGGCAAGGCGGTCGGGCTCTCCGAGGCCGCCGTCCGCCAGCGCGTCCAGAAGCTCCTGGACACCGGCGTCATGCAGATCGTCGGCGTCACCGACCCCCTCATGCTGGGCTTCTCCCGCCAGCTCATGATCGGCGTCAAGTGCGAGGGCGACCTGGAGCGCATCGCGGACGAGCTGGCCGCCGTCGAGGAGATCGACTACGTCGTCATCACCGCCGGCTCGTTCGACGTCCTCCTCGAACTCGTCTGCGAGGACGACGAGCAGCTCCTCCGCCTGCTCGGCCGCATCCGCGCCGTCCCCGGCGTCGTCTCCACCGAGAGCTTCGTCTACCTCAAGCTGCGCAAGCAGACCTACTCCTGGGGCACCCGCTGATTTTTCGGCCCATTCGAAGCAGGAATGGGCATGTCTCATACGAAACAGCCCAATATTCTCCTTCTTGGTGGGGATGCGGCATCAACGCGCTCCGGCGTATTTTCTAGATGCTGCAAGGAAGGAGACCGGCCATGTCTGAGTCGGTTCGCCAGGACCTTCCCGCCACCGAGGATCCCATCGAGTTCCGGACGACCGAGGAGCAGAACCTCGTCATCCGGAGGGCGGCCGAGCTGATCGGCTGGACGGTCCCCCAGTACGTACTGTCGGCCGCCCTGGACAGGGCCGAACGCGACCTGTACGAGCACGCCGCGGCCTCCGAACGGACCGCACCCCGTATCCCCACCGACGCCGACGAGGCCGAACCCTACGTAGCGGTCATCGCCGCCCTAGGCTGAGGCCCCCTCCCCACGCGCCCGCCCAGCCCCCGCGGGCGCCCCCTCACCCCCGCCCAAACCCCCCGCCTCCACCCCCCGCCCTCGCCCTCACCCCCGCACCCGCGCTCACACTCGCCCTCGCCCTCGCCCTCGCCCTCGCCCCAAGGTCCCACTCCCCAGCCCTCTCCTGCCCACCCAAGCTCTCCTCTGCCCCCACACCCCCTCACCCACGCGGCAACCCTGAGACACACCGTCAATACCAGCGCCCCCCAGACCGCAACCGCCCCACAGCCCCACCGAGGACGTACTGCTGAACAATCCAGGTGGTGCCGCGCCGCCAAACGGCTGGAGAGATGCTGCACATAAGCGAACGGTGTGAATGACGTGAATGCTGTGCCCCTTGGTGCTCGCTGGCGCGGCCCCAATCAAGGCAGAGCCAGGTGTGAAACAAGGAGCAACGAACACACCACTGCGTTCCGAGCAGGCGTGTGCGGGTTAGGAGCAGACAGCCCCGGCAGCGCGAGTCGTGGGCGAGGACGTGGGGGCGGAGAGGGAGATGCTCGCGAAGTGTCGTACCAGGGGCGAGTAGAGCAAGTGAACGAGTCACAAGACATTGGCGCGCCCAGATGCGACAGCGACGGTTTAGATCCAAGCCACAGCGTCCCGTGCACATGAGAGCGCGAAAAATAAGGCCCTAATCCAGTTTGCGCAGCACTCGCCCATCCCCCAGTACGGTTCCACTCCCTTCTACATGGAAGACGCGACCTTCAATTCCTTTATGAGCGTCGCCATGGCTCGACTCCGCCCATTCGACAGCACCGCCAGCTCACCCGTTACGTGACACGCACTTTGCGGATTGCCCAACACCCTCAACGTTTCGAGCCAGCAGATACCTCACCGCACCCCAACGCCCCTCGGCCCGTGAAAATAGCAGGCTCCTCACCCCCGCCCCTCCGGAACGTCAGCACGACTCCCCCGCGACCGCTGACACGACCGGAAGCGAGACGCCCAGCCCACCTCCAAGCCGACAACAGACGCGCCGCCCTCCTCCCAACCAAGCGATCACCCCCTTCAGAGGAAACACTCCTGCCCACCCTTCACAAATACCCTTGCGATCCCCGAAGCCCCCCGGCCGCCCCCTGACACAACAGCACAGATTCCCATAGAAAGCTGTTACGACAGAAGAACTCCACCTAGTCCCGACGCATACCGTCCACACTCAGCACTAGAACGACACGCTCAACGAGACGGCCCCCACCCGGCGTGGAGTAAATGGCCAACCGCAACCCCATCCTGCAAGAAATATTTTGCGTCGGACGGGCCGATTCCGGCCCCGATCCCTCAACGCCGGCTCCCACAGGCGCGTGCTGAGCCAGATGACCCCAACTCCACTACCGAAACACAGCCGCCTCCGCGCTCCAAGAAGCGACATCCCCCCACAAACCCACGCCCCCCCCGCAAGACCATCTCCGAGCATCCTTCGAATACCTAGCGAGCACTGCCAAGCCCCCACACCCCCAGCACCCAGCACCCAGCACCATCAGGCACACCAAGCGCACTGCTAAACGCACTGCCAAGCGCACCACGCACCGCCAAGCGGCACCGAGCACCGTCAAGCAACGCTGAGCGCTACAGCCCACCCCGCCCCAGGCAGTGGGCCAACGCCGAGGCTCTGGCCAGGATTGGACGGATCCCAACACCGCGACCGAAATCCCGGGAACGTCCTCACCCTTGAACGGTCATCGCCCTTGAACGGTCATCGCCTCGGCCAACCGCGAGGCGTAGTCGGCCGCCTCGGCGTCGGACTCGTACTTCCCACGCGGCCAGAAGAACCCGCGTAGGCCGTCCTTGCGGTTACGGGGCACCACGTGCACGTGCAGGTGCGGCACGCTCTGGCTGATCCGGTTGTTCATCGCCACGAACGAACCGGCGGCGTCCAACGTCGACTCCATCGCCCCAGCGAGACGCTGCGCAAGCTGGAAGAACGGGCCCACCAGCTCAGCGGGCAGATCGGTCAGCGTCTCGTAGTGCTCGCGCGGGACCAGCAGCGTGTGGCCCTTGAACAGGGGCCGCGTGTCCAGGAACGCCACCGCGTCCGGCTCGTCCAGCACCACGTACGCGGGCCGCTCCCCCTTGATGATCTCGCAGAAGACACACGGCTTGCCCGACACCGGATCACTCATGCGCGGCATTCTCCCACCAGCGCTCCCTGCCTCCGGCGCGCACGCCCCCGCACGCCCCCGCACGCGCGGGGAGAACACGAGCGCGAGGATGCTCGACCAGTTCGTCCCCGGTCCACCCCCGCTCGCGCGGGGAGAACGGCACCCGTACGCGACGCCATCACGCATCACCCGGCCCCCCGCTCGCGCGGGGAGAACGGCTCGATGGTCTCGATGCGCAGGACGGTGACCGGACCACCCCCGCTCGGTCGCGCACGCCCCCACACGCCCCCGCACGGTCGCGCACGCCTCCACACTCCCACCACACCGCCCCCGCACCGCACCCCACACCGCCCGCGCGCCCTACACACCCACCGCACCACACCCTGCACCACCCGCACGCCCCCCGCACGCCCCCCGCACGGCCCCCGCACCGCACCCCGCACCACCCCGCACCACCCCGCACGGCCCCCGCACCGCACCCCGCACCCCGCACCACCCCGCACGGCCCCCGCACCGCACCCCGCACCGCACCCCGCACCACCCCGCACGGCCCCCGCACCGCACCCCGCACCACCCCGCACGGCCCCCGCACCGCACCCCGCACCACCCCGCACGGCCCCCGCACCGCACCCCGCACGGCCCCGCACGCCCCCACACACCCGCCGCACCGCACCCCGCACTGCCCCGCACACCCCGCTCGGCCCCACACACCCGCCGCACCGCACCCCGCACCGCGCCGCATGCCCCCGCACGGCCCCACACACCCGCCGCACCGCACCCCGCACCGCGCCGCATGCCCCCGCACGGCTCCCGCACGGTCGCGCACGCCCCCGCACGCCCCCCGCACTGCCCCGCACGGCCCCGCGCACCCCCGCACGGCCCCGCACGCCCCCGCGCGGCCCCCTACGGTCCGGTCACCACCGAGTGTCTCGGGCTAACGTCGCCTTTACCCATGGGCCGCTACCGTCCGTAGCCTATGCGGCTGGACAACGTTGCCTTCCGTTATCACCGGAGGGCCCCGTGGGTTCTCCAGGACGTCGACCTCGCGCTGCCTCCCGGCACGGTGACCGAGGTGACCGGCCACAACGGCGCGGGGAAATCTACGCTCCTCCGCGTCATCGCCGGGCTTCGCTCCCCCACCCGCGGGACGATCACCGACCGCCCTGAACGCGTCGGCTACGCACCAGAGCGCTTCCCGGTCGACCAGCCTTTCACCGTGCGGGCCTACCTCGGCCATATGGCCGCCATACGCAAGATCCCGAACGCGCGCACTGCCATCGCCGCATGGGCCGAACGACTGGCGTTCGATCACCTCCTCGACACACGCCTACCGGAACTCTCCAAAGGCAGCGCGCAGAAGGTCGGCCTCACCCAAGCCCTCCTCGATGACCCGGGCCTGCTCATCCTGGACGAACCGTTCGCCGGCCTGGACGCCGCGACCCGCGACGCGCTTCCGACCCTGATCGGCGACCTGTCCGAACAGGGCACGACCATCGTGGTCAGCGACCATCAACGCTGCATCGAAGCCCTCCCAGGAGTGGCCCGCGTCCGCGTCGCCGACACCACCGCGACGCTCCTGCCCGCGACACAATCAACCACCGCCGAGGACGGCGTCCGGCCCATGGCGGCGGTCGAACAGGAGGAAGGCATGGCCTTGCTGGAGGTCTCCGTGCCGCTGGACGAGGTCGAGACGCTGGAGAACAAGCTGCGCGCGGACGGCTACGAGGTGCGGAGGCGGGACACGTGATCGCCCTGGCACGGTTCCAGATCGTGGGGTACGTGCGCTCGCTGCGGGTGCTGCAACCGGTGATCGTCGTACTCCTCATCATGATGTTGGTACTCCTCCAGAAGCCCGGCGGGATCGATCGGACAAGGCTGGCGGTCGGTTCGTTCGGTGACGTGGCGGCGTTCATGTTCCCCGTGTGGGCGTGGACGGCCCGCGCGCTCCTGGACACCCAGCCGGACGAGCAGCGTGCCCTGTCTGCGACCGCGGCGCGTGGGCGGACCACGCCCGTGTGGGCCGGCCTCCTCGCGGCGTACGCGGTGAACATCGGGCTCGGGGTGCTGGCCTTCGCGGCACCGCTGGCGTATGCCCCCGGTGCCGGAGTGGGCGGCGGCGCGATGCTGACCGGTACCGCCCTCGGACTGCTCGTCGCGGTCGCCGCCACGCTTCTGGGCGCCTGGACCAGCCGCGCGATCATTCCGGACGCCGGCGTTTCGCTGCTGGCCCTCCTCGGCGGCGTGGCCGCCGCGCTCCTTCTCGGGCTCGGTTCCCTTTCCTGGCTGTCGGTACCGATGATCGAATGGCTGCGCGCCGGCAACCACGGCGCCACCGAGTTCGTCTCCGACTTCCCTCCGATCGCGCTTCATCTCGCCCTCTGGTCGCTGGCGGTCGGCACCGCATACGTCCTGACGTCCCGCACACGGCCCTGACTCCTCACATCGCGGCCACCCATAGACGCCACCCACCCCTGTCTCGCCCTCGATCGCTCCTCGCCCATCACCACGAACGACCATGAGCGGCCAGGAACGGCCAGGAACGGATCGTCTCGCGCGGTTCGCGTTGCTCACGTTGGTTGGAGGGATTGGACGGTCAGCCATGTTCGTTCGAGCGGCTGGTCTTGGTGGGTGCAGAAGTACACGCGGCCCGGGTCGCCCCAATGCCAGCCGAGGCGGGCATCGGAGTCGAGTTGCAGGAGCAGGCGCCACCGTTCGGCCTCGGCCAGCTCCTCCTCGGGGAGTTCGCCGAGACCGCCCGCAGGGAGATCGACGGGGCGGCCGGACGAGGCGTAGAGGCAGTCGGTGCCGACGGGGCGGCGCACCAGTGCCGGCCAGCCCCCGAGCTGGTGAACGGGCGTGTCGTCGGGCCAGGCGTGCTGCGCCCAGGACACGTGGAGCTGCTCGTACACGGCGAGGGTGCCGGGGTAGTCCTGCTCCAGGCGCTGGACCGCGAGCTCCTGCGGGGACGGGAGGGACAGGAACGGCGCGGCGCCGACCAGGCATTGCGGGCAGGCCACCGCGTCGGGCGGGGCCTCGACCTCGCTCAGGTCGCCGGCGAACACCCGCCAGCCGTCACGCTGGGACGGGTCGTCGCCCCACGGGCGTGCGGCGCCGTTCGCGTAGTAGAAGGCGGCCGAACCTCCGCCGGGCAGGCCGGGGACGGGCCCGAGCGCGGCCGCCAGCTTCGCGAAGTCGACGGCGCCGAGGAACGCCAGGGGACGCCCGTCCCACATGGGCCACGGCTCGCCCGGAGGGAGGAGCGGCGTGCCGCCGAACCGCACGGGGACGCCGCCCTCGCCGCCGAGCCGCAGGGCGGGCCTGGCCAGGCTCAGGAGAGCGCCGATGACCTCGGGGGCGAAGAACACGCCGAACAGGGAGCGCAGCCGCTGCCGCTGCGCGTCGAAGTGATCCATGTCACGAAGCGTCGCGCGGATCGCCGCCGAACGCCACCCCGGATCAGACCTGTGGATAACTCGCCGCCCGGACGTCTCCGAAGCCGCTGCACGGGCTGTTCGGGCCCAGGTCAGCGGCGTTCCAGGGCTCCGGCGAGCTGGTCCAGGAAGCGGTCGACCTCCTGCTCGTCGTAACCGGGGCCCAGCCGCACCGACCGGAAGACGCATTCGCGCACGTCACGGGCCGTGATCGGCGGGGCGACGCCGCGCAGCCCGGCGATCGTGCGGTCGAGGAACGCGTCCACCTCGCGGACGTCGTACCCGGTGCGCAACCCCGCGCCGGAGAACCGGGCGTTCTGGATCCAGTTGATCAACCAGCCGGGATGCACGCGCGGGCGCCCGGGGCGCTCCCCGATCGGCGCCACCGCCTGCAACTCCCTGATGCACTCCTGGACGAGGGCGTCCACGGCGCTCGGCTCGTATCCGCGAAGGACGGTGTCGAACCTCGTCGCGCGCACGTCGTCGGCCCGGAGCGCCGGTCCGCCGTTGAGCGCCTTGGCGACCCGTGCGAGCAGGTCGTCCACCTGCGCGCGGTCGTACCCGCGCAGCGCCACCGGAAGGCGCGTCCCCTTCTTCACCGGCTCCGGGCTCCTCAGCGTGTGCTCCCGCGCGCCCGCGGGAACGCGAGGAACGCGTCCGCCGGCCGCCTAGTCCTTCGTCGCCGCGGCCAGCTGGCCGCAGGCCCCGTCGATCTCCCTGCCCCGAGTGTCGCGCACCGTGACCGGAACTCCGTGGGCCTCCAGGCGCCGGACGAACTCCCGCTCGTCCTGCGGGCGCGACGCGGTCCACTTGGAACCCGGCGTTGGGTTCAACGGGATCAGATTGACGTGTACGAGGTGGCCGCGCAAGAGCTTCCCGAGAAGATCGGCCCGCCACGCCTGGTCGTTGACGTCCTTGATCAGCGCGTACTCGATCGAGACGCGGCGCCCGGACCGGTCCGCGTACGCCCAGGCCGCGTCCAGGACCTCGGAGACCTTCCAGCGGTTGTTGATGGGGACGAGGTCGTCGCGGAGCTCGTCGTCGGGCGCGTGCAGGGACACCGCGAGCCGTACCGACATGTCCTCGGCGGCGAGCTTCTCGATCGCCGGGACGAGGCCCACGGTCGACACCGTCACCGAGCGCTGCGAGATGCCCAGCCCCGCGGGCGCGGGATCGGTGATCCGCCGGACGGCGCCGATGACCGCCTTGTAGTTGGCGAGCGGCTCGCCCATTCCCATGAACACGATGTTGGAGACCCGTCCGGGCCCTCCGGCGACGCGCCCGCGCGCGAGGGCACGCGCCCCGGCGGCGACCTGCTCCACGATCTCGGCGGTGGAAAGGTTGCGGGTCAGCCCCGCCTGCCCGGTAGCGCAGAACGGGCAGTTCATGCCGCATCCCGCCTGGGACGACACGCACATCGTGGCCCGATCCGGGTAGCGCATGAGCACCGACTCGAAAAGGACGCCGTCGAACGCCTTCCAGACGGATTTCAGCGTCTTGCCACCGTCACAGGCCAGTTCGCGCACGGACGTGAGCAGAGGCGGCAGCAGCTCCGTCGCGAGCCGTTCCCGGACCTCGGCGGGCAGGTCGGTCATCTCCGCGGGGTCGTCCACCAGGCGCGAGAAGTAGTGCCGGGAGAGCTGGTCGGCCCTGAACGGCTTCTGCCCCAGCTCGGTGACCGCCTCGCGCCGTTCGGCGACGGTCAGGTCCGCGAGATGGCGCGGCGGCTTCCCCCTGCGCGGTGCGGCGAAAACGAGCTTCGGAGGCGTCTTCTTGCCCCCCGCCCCGGCGGCGGACGACTCGGTCGGCTCGGCGGGAGGGGTGATGGGCTCAGCGGCGGGCTCGGTGGTGGCAGACATGGTCCTTCCAGTGTCGCAAACCTTCGTTGATGCCTCGTCCGTAAGGCGCGCTCCGTTCGGCAGGCGTTTTGCATGGGACGGCCCCTTACGCGCGCGCAGGACGCGACATCCCTGCACACGGCCTTGTCTGCGGCTAAGGTCTCGATCATGTCGGTTTTGCGCAGGGGTTCCGCTTCGCCCCGGGGCTCCACGACGGTCGTCCATACGGAGA
Organism: Actinomadura sp. J1-007; assembly: GCF_009793335.1. Lineage (GTDB taxonomy): Bacteria > Actinomycetota > Actinomycetes > Streptosporangiales > Streptosporangiaceae > Spirillospora > Spirillospora yumaensis. The sequence continues at coordinate 950,306 of NZ_WING01000001.1, forward strand.
CGAGCCCGTACGGGAGCCGTCGGCTCGTCGTCGAGTCCGACGGCGCCGTCACGGCCGCCTACTTGAAGGACCATCGGGACGCGGTGGTCGGGGCCGCGTGGGTGACGAACCACGGTGACGCGCCGTCCGATCTCGACAGGACGCGGCTGGATGCGGGGCAGGTGCCCCTCCTGCCCGCCTCCCACGTGCGTTTTCCCGAGGGACGCAAGGAACTGGACGAGTCCGCCCTAGAGGTGGTCTGGTTCGAGGAGGGCGACGGGGTCGCGATCCTGGAATCCGGCGATCCGATCTGCGTCATCCCGGGCTGGTCCGACATGAGCAGGGGAATCCCCGGATACAGCCGCGACGTGACAGCGCAGAGCCCGTTCGCGTTCCCGCTGGAGGACGAGCTCAAAGACTTCCTCCCCCGGATCGAGCATTCGCGGGAGCACTGGGAGGCGTGCAGGGCGGACGGGTCCTGGGCCGATTTCCAGCAGTCCGTTCTGGGTCATCTGTTGCAGCGCCTCGGTCCGGGTGGCCACTACTGGCACGACGTAGGGCGGCAGCTTCCGGGAGGCCGCGGCGGCGGCGTCCCCACGGTCGGGGTCACGGAACGTCCCGCGCGCGGGGATCGCTCCTTCACGGTGCTGAGCACCGTCGGGATGAGCCGTCAGCGGATGCCCACCGTCGAACTGTACGAGGACGACGTCGCTCCGCACTCCCGTATCGAGCTCGCAGTGGCCACGTCCCTGCCCAGCCAGCGCGCAGGCAGCATTTTCCCCTGGCTCGCCCAGTATCCGTGGCGTTCGGTGACCTGGTTCGCGCCAGGGGACGTGGTGAAGTGGTACCACGAGTCCGCCACCTTCCCCCTCAGCACCGGTGACTCCGTCTGGGAGGGCGTTCTGCTCCTGGAGGACCCGAGCAGGCTCGCGGGGCCCGTCGCTCCCGGCCTGACCGGCCTCCACGTAGGGGGCGACCCGGTCCGCTGGCTATGGCTGGTGCCCATCACGGGCGAGGAGCACCGTTACGCCAAGAACGAGGGCTCGGACGCCCTGGTGCGGCGTCTGGCGCAGCAAGGCCGCTCCTGGGTCGTCTCGGCGACGGGCGACTAACGGCCTCGTCTGCTGGGAAACGGCGCCACTCCTAGGCGCCCCAGGGCGGCTTCCGCCGCTCAGCCGGGCGGAACGAAGAGTTCCAGGAGCAGCCAGACGACGGGGGCCGTCGCGACGAGGGAGTCGAGGCGGTCCATCACGCCGCCGTGCCCGGGCAGCAGCGTGCCCATGTCCTTGATGCCGAGGTCGCGCTTGATGACGGACTCGACCAGGTCCCCGAGGGTGGCGGTCACCACGGCGGCGAGGCCGATCAGCACCCCCTGCCACCACCGGCCGTCCTCCGGGAGCCACCCCACCAGCCACGCCCCGACGGCCATGCAGGTCAGCGCGGAGCCGGTCAGGCCCTCCCACGTCTTCTTCGGGCTGATCGCGGGCGCCATCTTGTGCTTGCCCAGGAACGCCCCGGCGAAGTAGCCGCCGATGTCGCTGGCGACGGTCACGGAGATGAAGATGACGATGCGGTGGTCGCCGTCGTCCGGGCGCATGAGCAGCGCCACGATGCCGCCCATCAGCACCAGGTAGCCGGTGAGGAACATGCCGGCCGTGACGTCGCGGACGTACCCGTCGGCGCCCTCGAACATCCGCGTCATCAGCAACGCCAGCACGGTCAGGGACACGACGGCGACGAGGCCCGTGGTGTCCCACACGTACGCGCAGACGGGCGCGGCGACCATGCCCGCCGCGAGCGTGACGAACGGGACGCGGATCTCCCTGCTCCGGAACGCGTCGCTCAGCTCGCGCAGCCCGAGGACCAGGAAGACGACCATGACGCCAAGGAAGATCTCCTTGACGGTGTAGAGCGAGAGCAGGACCAGAGCGCCGAGCGTCAGCCCGACACCGATGGCGAGCGGAAGGTTGCGCCCCGCTTTCCCTTGCGCGGCCGCGTTTCCGGGCGCTTCTCCGTCGGACATCGTTCCTGCACTGTTGTCATGCGTATCCGCAGCGCGCTTCGGCGTCGCGGACGCCGCATCACGCCCCGGCGCAGCCTCGTCATCGAAGTTCGAAACGGCGGATGCCCGCGGGGGCGTGGTCGCCCCGCCGGACTCGTCAGCGCGTTCGGCCGCCGCCGTACGCGCACGCGCCGCCTCGTGGCCGGATGCGGCCTCCGGCGGGGTGGGAGCCTCCGGCTCGCCCGGGGAGCCCGCGGGCCCCCCGGTCTCGTCGAGTTCCATCAAACCTCGAGCAGTTCGGCCTTCTTGTGCTCAAGGAGCTCGTCGATCTGCGCCACGTACTTGTGCGTGGTGTCGTCGAGCTCCTTCTCGGCACGCCGGACCTCGTCCTCGCCCGCCTCGCCGTCCTTGACGAGCTTGTCGAGGGTGTCCTTGGCCCGCCGCCGGATGTTGCGGATGGAGATCTTGCTGTCCTCCGCCTTGCCCCCGGCGACCTTGATGAACTCCCTGCGGCGCTCCTCGGACAGGTCCGGGAACACCACGCGGATCACGTTGCCGTCGTTGGTCGGGTTGACGCCGAGGTCGCTGTCGCGGATCGCCTTCTCCACCGCCTGCATCGACGACTTGTCGAAGACCTGCACGATGACCATCCGCGGCTCGGGCAGCGTGAACGACGCGAGCTGGTTGATCGGCGTCGGCGTCCCGTAGTACTCGGCGGTGATCTTGTTGAACATGGCGGGGGTGACGCGGCCGGTCCGGATGGCCTGGAAGTCCTCCTTGGCGACCGCGACCGCCTTCTCCATCTTCTCCTCGGCCTCGAGGAGGGTCTCGTCGATCACTTCGGCTCCCGTGTCATCTGGTCGGCCTTGTCCCTTGCCGGTGATACGTCCCTTACCGGTGAGCCAGAGAAGTCTCGCCGGTGGAGCGGTGCTGCGGTCGGTCAGCCCTCGGCCGGGCTGACCAGCGTGCCGATCTTCTCACCCCGGACGGCCCGGACGATGTTGCCCTGCCCCATGAGGTCGAAGACCACGATGGGCAGCGCGTTGTCCATGCAGAGACTGATGGCCGTGGCGTCCATGACCTTCAGTCCACGTTGTAGGACTTCACCGTAATCCAAACGGTCGAATTTGACTGCGTCCGGATTCTTGCGGGGATCCGCGTCGTACACACCGTCCACCTGTGTCGCCTTCAGCACCGCGTCCGCGCCGATCTCCAGCGCACGCTGCGCTGCGGTGGTGTCGGTGGAGAAGAACGGCTGCCCGAGCCCCGCACCGAAGATCACCACGCGGCCCTTCTCCAGGTGCCGGATGGCGCGCCGCGGAATGTACGGCTCGGCGACCTGGCTCATGGTGATCGCGGTCTGCACCCGGGTGTCCAGGCCGAGCTTCTCCAGGAAGTCCTGGAGGGCCAGGCAGTTGATCACCGTGCCGATCATGCCCATGTAGTCCGCGCGCCCGCGGTCCATGCCCCGTTCGGCCATCACGGCGCCGCGGAACATGTTGCCGCCACCGCACACCACCGCGACCTGGACGCCGTCGGCGACGGCCTCGGAGATCGCCTCGGCCACGTGCTGCACGACCTCGGGGTCGATGCCGAGCGGCTCGCTCCCGGCGAACGCCTCGCCGGACAGCTTCAGCAGGACCCTCTTCCACCCTCCGCGCGGCGCGTGGCTGGCGTGGTCCCCGTCGTGGCCGTCCGGAACGGGCGAGGGCTCCCGCCGCCCGGACGACGAGGCCGCCGTCGCGCTTGGGTTCGTTGTCTCCGGCACGTCGGCGGCCTCCTCGTTGCGTCGCGGTATCTGGCGGGTCCCTGTCGTCTCCAGAGTGCCCTTACGCCTGCCCGACCTTGAACCGGGCGAAGCGCACGACCTTCACGCCGGCCTCGTCGAGGACCTTGGCGATCGTCTTCTTGTTCTCCTTGACGAACGCCTGCTCGACCAGGACGAAGTCGCGGAAGTAGGCGTTGACCCGGCCCTCGACGATCTTGGGGATGGCCTGCTCGGGCTTGCCCTCGTCGCGGGTGAGCTGCTCGGCGAGCGCCCGCTCCTTCTCGATCGCCTCGGCGGGGATCTCGTCACGGGTGAGGTACTTGGGGGCCATCGCCGCGATCTGCTGGGCGATGTCCTTGGCGACCTCGGCGTTCTCGCTGTCGAGCTCGACCAGCACGCCGGTCGTCGGCGGCAGGGACGGGTCGGACTTGTGCAGGTAGCTGGCCACGTACACGCCCTTGAAGTGGGCGAAGCGGCGCAGTTCCAGCTTCTCGCCGATCTTGGCGCTGTTCTCCTCGATCAGGGCCTGGACGGTCTTGCCCGGCTCGATCTCGGCGGCCAGCACCGCGGCGGCGTCGGCCGCGCCGTTCTTGCTCGCGAACTCGACCAGGCGGTTGGCCAGCTCGATGAACTGCTCGTTCTTGGCGACGAAGTCGGTCTCGCAGTTCAGCTCCAGCAGCGCGCCGTCGCCGGAACCGTCGAAGTACTCGGCGACGAGTCCGTTGGCCGCGGTGCGCTCGGCGCGCTTGCCGACGTCCTTGGCGCCCTTCAGGCGCAGCAGCTCGGTGGCCTTCTCGAAGTCGCCGTCGGCCTCGGTCAGGGCGTTCTTTACCGCCATCATGCCCGAGCCGGTCAGGTCGCGAAGCCGCTTGACGTCAGCGGCGGTGAAGTTCGCCATCGCTCTCTTCGTCTCTGTCGTGGTCGGAAAGGCTGAGGGGAGACCGGGCCCCGGACGCGCGCGTCCGGGGCCCCGCGTCGTCAGCTCTGGCTCTCGGCCTCGGCGGGGGCCTCGGCAGCGGCCTCGGTGGCCGGCGCCTCCGCGGCGGGAGCCTCGGCGGCCGGGGTCTCGGCGGCCGGGGCCTCGTCCTTGGCCTCGGCAGCGGCCTCAGCCGCCGGCTCCTCGGTGTCGGCGGCCTTGGCGGTCTCGCCGGACTGCTCCTTGGACTCCAGCAGCTCGCGCTCCCACTCGGCCAGCGGCTCGGCCGCGGTGGCCGCGCCCTCGGCGGGCTTCTCGTCCCCGCCGGAGGCGGCGCCCGCGCGCGCGATCAGACCGTCGGCGACGGCGTCGGCGACCACGCGGGTCAGCAGGCCGACGCTGCGGATCGCGTCGTCGTTGCCCGGGATCGGGTAGTCGACCTCGTCGGGGTCGCAGTTGGTGTCGAGGATCGCGACGACCGGGATGCCCAGCTTCTTCGCCTCGTTGACCGCGATGTGCTCCTTCTTGGTGTCCACGATCCAGATGGCGCTCGGGACCTTCGCCATGTCGCGGATACCGCCGAGGGTGCGCTCCAGCTTGTCCTTCTCGCGGCGCAGGCCGAGCAGCTCCTTCTTGGTCATCCCGGAGCCGGCCACGTCGTCGTAGTTGATCTCCTCCAGCTCCTTGAGCCGGGTGAGCCGCTTGTGGACGGTGGAGAAGTTGGTGAGCATGCCGCCCAGCCAGCGCTGGTTGACGTACGGCATCCCGACCCGGGTGGCCTGCTCGGAAATGGCCTCCTGGGCCTGCTTCTTGGTACCGACGAACAGGATCGTGCCGCCGTGCGCGACCGTCGCCTTGACGAACTCGAAGGCGCGGTCGATGTAGGACAGCGACTGCTGCAGGTCGATGATGTAGATGCCGTTGCGGTCCGTGAGGATGAAGCGCTTCATCTTCGGGTTCCACCGACGGGTCTGGTGGCCGAAGTGGACGCCGCTCTCAAGGAGCTGCCGCATGGTGACGACGGGTGCCATAGCCCGTGTTCTCCTGTCCGGCCCGGTGTACGGGCCACGTCTCGGTTGTCTGCCTGCGCCCGGACACCGGCCCCACCGTCGTTCCCGACGGACCGAGAGGCTGTGCCCCACCGGCGATACGCAGGTGGCTGGCGAGCGCGTGAATTCGGTCGCCCGGGTGAGCCCCCGTGCGACCGTTTCCCAAGTCTACGGGACGTGGGGCCCACACGTGGAATCAACCTGACCAGCCGTGGCGGAGGTTTTCCACAACCTGCGGCATCCCTGGCCCGGAGTGGCCCCGTCCCGCCAGGCTGCGGGCATGACCCTGCTCACACTCCTCATGATCACCGCTGCCCTCGCCCCGTCCGTTCCCGCGCTCCCGGGCGCCGTTCCTTTGTCCACAGGGCGGGCCGCCCACGCGACCGGCCCGCCGCACGTCAGCGGGACATTGCGAACGAGCGAGGCTCCCGGCACGCGCACGGAAATCGGCCCTGCACTTCGTACGCCCATCTCCCTCTCGACCGCGGATCCGCCCTCTGGGAAGTGGCGATGGCCGTTAGAGCCGACGCCTCGGGTCGTACGGGGCTTCTCGCCGCCTGACGTCGCCTGGTTGCCAGGCCATCGAGGGGTGGACCTTGCCGCACGTCCTGGTCAGGCCGTCTACGCCGCTGGACCGGGCCGCGTCTCGTACGCGGGCCGCCTGGCGGGGCGCGGGGTTGTCGCCATCACCCATGGCGTCCTGCGCACCACGTACCTACCCGTCCGCCCCAGCGTCCGCCGCGGGCGTGAGGTCTCCCTAGGAGCACGCATTGGAATCATCGAAGAGGGCCCCTACCACTGCTCCACGCCATGCCTGCATTGGGGACTGCTGCGAGGCAGCGTCTACCTCGACCCGCTCTCCCTGGTGAACGCCCGCGTACGCCTGCTCCCCCACTGGCCTCCCTCCGGACGGAAGCCAGCGGAACGCCCTACACCCACACCCGCGCAACCCCGGAACGAGAACCCTCGAATGGGGCTACGCGACGCGACAACGGCCACCGGCGGCGCCGTGGCGGGCATGGCCCTGGCATTCGCCGTCCTGTACGTCTGGCGCCAGACCCGCGTACGCGCGCGTCGGCGCCTGCCCTCGGGTGTCATCGACCTCTCCCGAGAACGCCGCCTCCGCAGAACACCGTGATCAACAAGGCCCCCCAGGCCGCCGCACTCCACCGACGGCCTGGCGGGGCCCTGTTCGGCCGACCTCGACTGTTCGGCCAACCACACTCGTTCAGTCGAACCGCCCGACTCAGCCCGTCCCGCGCCACTCAGTCAACCCCACGCCGCTCAGCCGATCCCGCGCCACCCAACCAGCCCCACGCGATTCAGTCGGCCCCGCGCCGCTCAACCAGCCCCGCGCCACTCAACCGGCCCCCGCGCCGCTCAGTCAGCCCCGCCCGATTCAGTCGGCCCCGCGCCACTCAGCCAGCCCCGCGCCACCCAGTCGATCCCGCGCCACTCAGCCAGCCCCGCGCCACGCAGCCGGTCACGCACCACTCAATCGGCCCCCCACCACTCAGCCGGTCACGCGGGGTTCAGGCAGTCACGCGCCGTTCGGCCGGTTCCGCGCGCCGTTCAGGCGGTTCCGCGCGGGTGCGCTTGGCGGTGGACCTGCTTGAGGCGTTCTGCGGAGACGTGCGTGTAGAGCTGCGTGGTCTGGAGGGAGGCGTGGCCGAGGATCTCCTGAACGCTGCGCAGGTCCGCCCCGCCTTCGAGCAGGTGCGTGGCCGCGCTGTGGCGCAGGCCGTGGGGGCTGAGGTCGGGCACCCCGCCGACTTCGGCGATGCGTCCGTGGACGATCCGCCGTGCGCTGGTCGGATGCAGACGTCCGCCCCTCGCGCCCAGGAAGAGCGCGGGGCCGCTGCCTTCGTTCGCCAGCGCGGGCCTTCCGGCACGCAACCAGTCTTGAGCGGCACGTAGCGCGGGTTCGCCGACGGGAACGGTTCGTTCGCGCCCGCCCTTTCCCAGGACGCGTACGGTGCGGCGTTCGGTGTCGAGGTCGTCGATATCCAGCCCGCACAGCTCGCTGACTCGTACGCCCGTGCCGTAGAGCACTTCCAGGACGGCGAGGTCACGCAACCCCAGGGGGCCTTGAGTGTCCACCGTGTCCAAGAGGCGGGACGCGTCGTCCTGGGTGAAGACCACGGGCAGATCGCGTTGTGCCTTGGGAGTGCCAAGCAGCGGGCCGGGATCGTTCTGGAGCAGACCCCGCCGGTGCAGATAGGCCGTGAACGCCCGAGCCGCCGCGGTACGGCGCGCCAGGGTCGCGCGCGCTCGTCCCAGAGCGTGCTGCCGCGCCAGCCAGGCGCGAAGAACGCCGATATCGAGTTCCTCGGGTTCGGTCACACCGACCGCGATGGCGTACCCGCACAAATCATCCAGATCTCCTAGATAGGCGCGCAGGGTGTGGGGCGAGACGCCCCTTTCGACGCGGAGATGTTTTCCGAAGGCGGCGATCGCCTCCTTCAGCGGTGCGGCTTCATCGGCGTTCACAGCCGCCACGCTGCGGCAACAGCCGCGCCAAAGCAAGCACCGAAACCCGATTCGTGCCGATTCGTCTGGCCGGGCTCCGTGGTTATCCACAGGGCCGAGTATCGCTTTCGTTGGCCTGGCCGATCCGGCACCGTCGTAGTCCGGAGGTGAGGCGCATGAACGCCAACATCATTCTCGGCCGGCGCGGCGAGGACGCCGCGGCCGCCTATCTGGCCCGGCTCGGCTGGACCGTCCTCGACCGCAACTGGAGGTGCCCCGAGGGGGAGCTCGACATCGTCGCCTACGACGGAACGCGGCACATCGCCTGCGAGGTCAAGACCCGAAGCTCCATCCGTTACGGCGATCCGCTGGAGGCGATCACTCCGTCGAAGGCCGTCCGGTTACGGCGGCTCGCGTGGCGCTGGGCCGAGGCCCACCAGGTGCACACCGAGATGCGCGTCGACGTCCTGTCCCTGCTGTCCGCCGACGACGGCTTCACCGTCGACCACCTGCGGGAGGTGTGCTGAGATGACGCTCGCCAAGACCCGTTCGGTGTCCCTGGTCGGCGTCGACGGCTTCGTCGTCGACGTCGAGGCGGCCATCACCAGCGGCGTGCCGGGCCTCCACCTCGTCGGTCTGCCCGACACCGCGCTCAGCGAGGCCCGCGACCGCGTCAGGGCCGCGGTCTACAACTCCGGCGAAGACTGGCCCAACCGCCACGTCACCGTGTCCCTGTTCCCCGCGAGCCTGCCCAAACGAGGCTCGACCTTCGATGTCGCGATCGCCATCGCGTTGCTCGCCGCGGCCGAAGCCGTTCCTCCGCGCTCCTGCGCGGGCCTGGTCCTCATAGGCGAACTGGGTCTGGACGGTCGCATCCGCGCGATCCCCGGCGTCCTTCCGGCCGTCCTCGCCGCCGCCAACGCCGGCTGCGGCACGGTGGTCGTTCCCCGCGCCAACGCGGCCGAGGCGGCGCTCGTCCCGGGCACGGAGGTGATCTCCGCGAGCACCCTCCGCGGCCTTCTCTGCCTCCTCCGCGACGAGCCGCCTCCGGTGGAGGACGTGGAGGAGGACATGCCCCCACCCGCCCCGTCCGACGGCCTGTCCATACGGCGCCCGGACGGAAAGACCGGGCTCGACCTCGCCGACGTCCGAGGCCAGGCCGAAGCGCGACGAGCCTTGGAGATCAGCGCCGCAGGCGGCCACCACCTGTTCTTCTCCGGCCCGCCGGGCTGCGGCAAGACGATGCTCGCCGAACGCCTCCCCACCCTCCTCCCTCCCCTCGAACCCGACTCCGCCCTGGAGGTCACGGCGATCCATTCCGTGGCGGGCACCCTGCCGCCAGGCCAGCCCCTGATCACCCGTCCGCCGTTCTATGCCCCGCACCACACCGCGACCCGCGCGGCCATGGTCGGCGGTGGCTCGGGCCGCTTCCTACAGCCCGGCGCCGTCTCGCTGGCCCACCGAGGGATTCTCTTCCTGGACGAAGCACCCGAGTTCTTGGGAGGCACCCTCGACGCGCTGCGCCAGCCCCTGGAAGAAGGAGAGGTACGCATATCCCGCGCCGAAGGAACGGCCCGCTTCCCGGCCCGATTCACTCTCGCCCTCGCCGCCAACCCGTGCCCCTGCGCCGCGGCCAAGCAGGTCGACTGCGCCTGCGCCCCCGCCATACGCCGCAAATACCTGACCCGGATCTCCGGCCCGCTCCTCGACCGCATCGACCTCAAACTCGAACTGACCCCGGCCAGCCGCGCCGAACTCCGCTACGACCTCGAATTCGCCGAAGCCAGCGAGATCGTCGCGGAACGCGTCCTCCAGGCCCGCGAACGCACGCTCAAGCGCCTCGCCGACACGCCCTGGCGCTGCAACTCCGAGATCCCGGGCCCGGACCTACGTCGCCGCTTCACCCCTCCGCCCAAGGCGATGCGGGCCGCGGACGACGCACTCCACCGAGGCACCCTCAGCGCCCGCGGCCTCGACCGGGTCCTCCGCGTCGCCTGGACCATCGCCGACCTGTCCGCTCGCGACGAACCGTCCGCCGACGACGTAGGCGGCGCCCTCGCGCTCTGGACCGGCCGACGCCCCTGACCCCGCTCCCGCCAAGACGTCAGCCCACGTTCCAGTACTCCCATGCCGTCCCCGTTGGCAGGCGGCACCACGACCACTCAGGGCGCCCCAAGCCCGCCCCACCTTCACCTGTTGGAGAAGACGATGGACGGAATGACCGACGAGACGATGGCCAGAGCCGCGCTGTGTGCGGCGGCGGAGCCAGGAGAAGCACTCCTCAACCGACTCATCGACCATGTCGGCGCCAGAGAAGCACTGGAGGCCATCCGAACGCAAAGGATCCCCGACGGCCTCGCCGCCTCCAAAGACGAAGAACACCGATTCGAACGTCGACTCCAACGATGGAGCATTCGCTTAGCGGCGGCCGCACCGGAGCAGGACATCCTCGTCTGCGAACGGTTCGGCGGGCGCCTTGTCTGCCCGGGAAACCCGGAGTGGCCTACGACACTGGACGATCTCGGGTCGCAGAGACCGTACGCGCTGTGGCTGCGCGGCCCAGGCGATCTCCGCTACGGCTGCCTGCGTTCGGTGGCCCTCGTCGGCTCCCGCGCGGCCTCCCCCTACGGGCTGCGGGTCTCGGCCGACCTCGCCGCCGATCTGGCCACCCAGGGCTGGACCGTGATCTCCGGCGGCGCTCTAGGGATCGACGCGGCGGCCCACCGGGGTGCGCTGGCGGCGGACGGGCCAACGGTCGCGGTCTTCGCCAACGGCGTCGACGTCCCCTATCCGGCGGCCAACGACGGCCTGTTCGCGGAGATGGCCCGCCGTTCGCTCCTGGTGAGCGAGTCACCGCCGGGCACACAGCCGCAGCGCCTGCGCTTCCTGGTCCGCAACCGGGTGATCGCGGCCCTCTCCCGCGGAACGGTCGTCATCGAGGCCGAGCGGCGCAGCGGCGCCCTGAGTACGGCGACGTGGTCACAGAAGCTCGGCCGCGTCCTGATGGCGGTGCCGGGCCCGGTCGGCGCCCGGACCTCCGTGGGCTGTCACCGCCTGCTCCGCGAGGAGGGCGCGACCCTCGTGACCGGTCCCGAGGAGGTCATCGAAGCGGTCGGCCGCATCGGAGCCGACCTGGCTCCACAACCCGAGACCCCCGTCCTGCCCCGAGACCGCCTGGATCGCGAGACTCTGGCCGTACTGGAGGCCCTGCCCGCCCGGGGCGCGGCCGGTCCCGCGCAGGTCGCAGCGAAAGCCGGGCTCGACCTTCCGACCGCCAACGGCAAACTGGGGCTTCTCGCCGCGGGCGGCTTCCTCGAACGAGCCCCAGGAGGCTGGCGGCTCACTCCCGCCGCGAAGCAGCGCAGATGATCACTGGTCGGCGGGCAGCTCGAAGTCGCTCTTGGCGAGTTCCTCGACGTTGACGTCCTTGAACGTGACGACACGCACGTTCTTGACGAACCTCGCGGGCCGGTACATGTCCCACACCCAGGCGTCCTGCATCGTGACCTCGAAGAAGACCTCTCCGTTCTCCGCGCCGCGCACCTGTAGGTCGACCGAGTTCGTCAGGTAGAACCTGCGCTCGGTCTCCACGACATAGGTGAACAGCCCGACGACGTCCCGATACTCGCGATAGAGCTGCAACTCCATCTCGGTCTCGTACTTCTCGAGATCCTCGGCGCTCACGCTCGTGCCCCTTCCGTCCGGCCGTCGCCGGGCAGCTCCTCCACTGGGAGCTCCCCGGCCTCCTCCCCCAAGGCCACCTCTCCATTGTTACGCAACGCCCGCCCGACATTGACGTAGGAGAACCGATGCTCCGGACACGGACCGTGCTCGGCCAGCGCCGCGGAGTGCGCCTTGGTCACATAGCCCTTGTGCTCGTCGAAGCCGTAGTCCGGGTAGCGCTCATGCGTCTCCACCATGATCCGGTCCCTGGTGACCTTGGCGACGATCGACGCCGCCGCCACGCAGGCGGCCACCTGGTCGCCCTTGATCACCGCGAGCCCCGGCACGTCCAGCCCCGGCACCGGAAACCCGTCGCTCAGCACGTACGCGGGCCTCCGGTCCAGCGCGGCCAGCGCCCGCCGCATTCCCGTGATGTTGCACCGGTGCACGCCGATCCGGTCGATGTCATGGCACGGGATGACCACGGCACTCCAGGCGAACGCCCGTTCGACGATCTCCGCGTACAACTCCTCCCGCCGGGCCGGCGTGAGGAGCTTGGAGTCCGTCAGCCCCTCGATCGTCCCCCGCCCTCCTTGGAGGATCACCGCACCGACCACCAGCGGCCCCGCACAGGCACCCCGCCCGGCCTCGTCGACACCGGCCACCGGGCTGAACCCGCCGTGCTCCAGAGCGCGCTCGTAGGCGCGCATCCCGGCATCCCGGCGCGGCGTGAAGCGAAGTGGACGACCCATCATGCTCCGCAGCGTACGTCGCCAACCCCCAGCAATGCTCCCCGAACTCCCCTTCCCGACCCCCAACCCACCGCCCACATAACCCCGCCCCAACACCCCGAGCCAGCCCTCACCCCCACCACCCCACAGCCCTTGCCCTGACCACCTCCACGAACGGCAGCCACACCCCAAACCACGCGACCACCCGGAACCGCCTACGCCCGCACCTCAAGCGAGCGCACAAGCAAACGCAGGAAACCGAAGCAGAAAGGGAACGCCCCACGCCCGGACCCGTCACCCGAACAGCAGGACCCGCTTGCTCGGAACAAGTGGCCCCCGCCCCATTCCCAACGCCACGCGAACCGGGCCCCTGCGTGGGTGCCGGGACGGCCTGCCGGGCTCATCGGGGCCAGCCAGGACGCACAGCGCATCGCCGCGAACCCGCACGTACGAAGAGGTCTCGAACCACACGTACGAGGAGCCGGTGAAGCCCCTCCACACAGGCTGATTTCCCGTGCCACCTGGACGAACAAGGGCTAGGGCAAATCGAGAGAACAGCACAGGCGGCGCACGGCCAGCACCCCACAAGCTCCGTCTCTCTAACGCCCTCACGCGACTGGCGGGACGACTTGTTGGAGACGACTCAGATCGGCCAAGCCGCGCGGAGCATCGTCGCGAACGCCGACACGTACTGGAGGTGAAGTCCACCTACACATACTTGACGTCCGTGCCCATCTTGGCGAACACGCGTTCCGGCAAGCCGAGAGAACGGCACAGCGGCGCACAGCCAGGTCCTCGCCGCCCCCGTCTTTCTAACGCCCTCGCGCGGATGACGGAACGGGCTGTCCGCGACGCGGGCTAGAGCGGCCGTCCTCTCGCGCGAGCGGCGGGGACGGCCTGTTCGACGCGTCCTGGACCGGCCATCCCTCGCGCGAATGCGGGACGCTCTGGCCGGCGTGGCCTGGACCGGCCGTCCCCTGCGCGGATGGCGGAACGACTGGCCGACGACCAGGAACGGCCATCCCCTCGCACGAGCGGCGGGACAGTCTGTCCGACGCGGCCTGAACCGGCCGTCCCCCGGCACGCCGTGGCATGGTGGCCTGTTTGACGCCGCTTAGGGCGGCCGTCCTCCGTGCGGGTGGCGGGATGGCCTGGTGAGGCGGGCTGGACTGGGCGTGTGCTCGCGTGGGTGGCGGGGCGGGCTGGACTGGGCGTGTGCTCGCGTGGGTGGCGGGGCGGCCTGATTGACGCCGCCTGGAGCGGCCGTCCCTCCATGCAGGTGGCGGGACGGCCTGGTGAGGCGGGCTTGGCTGGGTGTGTGCTCGCGTGAGTGCGGGGTGGCCTGTTTGATGCCGCCTGGAGCGGCCGTCCTCCGTGCGGGCGGGTGGCAGGACGGCCTGGTGAGGCGCACTGGACCGGCCGTCCCCTCGCGCGGGTAGCGGGGCGGCCTGATTGACGCCGCCTGGAGCGGCCGTCCCTCCATGCAGGTGGCGGGACGGCCTGGAGAGGCTGGCTCGGCCGGGCGTGTGCTCGCGTGAAGGGCCGGGCCGTCTGTGTGGGCAGGCGAGACCGGGAGCCCCTCACATGGGTGAAAGACCAGAAGCCGCTCATCCGGTGAAGGAGTGGTCTGGGTCAGGCGGCTAGTAGAGCGGGACAAAGGTGGTGGTGGGTATGCCGCGGTTACCGCCGGGATGGGCGGTAGGCGGTAGACGGTGGGTGTGCGGCGGTGGCCGGCGGGGCCGGGCGAGTCAGCGGCGTAGGCGCAGGCGGAGGCGGCGTTGGAAGTAGGTGAGCGGGATCGCGCCTATCAGGCCCAAGGTGAGCGGGGCCGCTGGGGCGAACGCGGCGGCGGCGTGCAGGGCGGGCTGCTTGAACGTGCCCGGGATCGGCAGTGTGTCGATCCGGTTGAGCGGCCACACGATGACGAACGCGCGGCCGATGACGCGGTTCGTCGGGATGGTGCCGCCGCCCGGGTCGCCCCGGTGGGAGCGGGAGTCGTACGACAGTTCGCGGTGGTCGCCCATGACCCAGAGCTGGCCGGGCTTGACGGTGGCGTCGAACGCCTCGTTGGACGGCTTGTTCTGCTCGTGCGTCACGGGCTCGGTGAACAGGTAGGACTTCTCCTCGAGCGGGACGCCGTTGACGGTGACGCGGCCCTTCGCGTCGCAGCACTTGACGTGGTCGCCGGGGATGCCGATGACCCGCTTGATGTAGTCCTTCTCGTTGGGCGCGACGCCGAAGGCGCTGCCGATGGCGCGCAGGACCTTCGACACCGGGTTGCCGGGCTCCTTGACCTGCATCTCGGGGTCCCAGGAGTCCAGGCCGTTGAAGACGACGATGTCGCCGCGCGCGATGTCGCGGGTGTGGTAGACGATCTTGTTGACGAGGACACGGTCGCCGACCTGGAGCGTGTTCTCCATCGACCCGGAGGGGATGTAGAACGCCTGCACGGCGAACGCCTTGATCACCAGGGCGAGCACGAGCGCGACGCCGATGAGGATCGGCAGCTCTTTCCAGAAGGAGCCGGGCTTCTTCTTTTTCTTCCGGCCGGTCTCCTCGTCGGCGGACTCGTCCTGGTCGGAGTCCTTCTGCTCGGAGTCCTTGGGAGCCGAGTCGTCGTCGGAGGGGGTGTCGGCCGTCTCCTCACCGGAGGTCACGGTCTGCTTATCTTCGGGCACCGCGCCCTCGGCTTCGGATCGCACGTCTCTCCGATCGTCCTCGTCAGTCATCAGAGCGAAAGCCTATCGGCGCTACGGCCCCGGCACCTCGTGCATGGGCGTGTCGTCAAAGTGCCCGGCGGACGGAACCATCCGAAACGGGCAACGCCCCGGTCACCTTGCAGGGTTCCCGGGGCGCCGTGCGAGCCGGACGGCTCAGAAGTCGCGCTTCTCCTTGATGCGCGCGGCCTTGCCGCGCAGGTTGCGCAGGTAGTACAGCTTGGCCCGGCGAACGTCACCGCGGGTGACGACTTCGATCTTCTCGATCGACGGGCTGTTGAGCGGGAAGGTCCGCTCGACGCCGACGCTGTAGCTGACCTTGCGGACGGTGAACGTCTCGCGGGCGCCGCCGCCCTGCCGCCGGATCACCACGCCCTGGAAGACCTGGATCCGGCTCCGGTTGCCTTCGGTGACGCGGACGTGCACCTTGAGCGTGTCACCCGGACGGAAGTCCGGCACGTCGGCGCGCATCGCGGCCTTCTCGATCTCCTGGATCAGGGTGTGCATCGCAGCGGTTCCTCATGGGTCGAACGCGGACATCGAGAGGCCCCGGTGGTGCTGGTCATGGGGCGTCGCGCCGCGCGAAGTGGATCTTCTTGGGAAGTCATCGTGCCGCGCGATCGAACGCACGGCGACGCTCTAGTGTGCCATATCTTCGCCGTCAACCGGAAAACCGGCTTCGGCGAGCACTTTCCGATCATGTGCGTCGAGAGCGGACGGATCCAGGCGAGCGAGCAGTTCGGGACGGTTGCGGGCGGTGCGCCGCAACGCCTCGTCCCGCCGCCAGCGGGCGATCGCGCCGTGATGCCCCGACAGCAGAACGTCCGGGATGCCCCGATCACGCCAGACCGGAGGCTTGGTGTAGACGGGCCCCTCCAGCAGCGATTCCATCGCCCCGGGGGCGAACGAGTCGTCGGCGACCGAGTCGGCGTTGCCGAGCACCCCGGGAGCAGCCGCCCGACCGCCTCGATCATGACCAGCGCGGCGACCTCTCCGCCGGCGAGCACGAAGTCGCCGAGGCTGACCTCGTCCACCCGCATCCGGGTGCGCGCCTCCTCGACGACTCGCGAGTCGATCCCCTCGTACCGTCCGCAAGCGAACACCAGCCACGGCTCCGACGCGTACTCCGCCGCAAGCGCCTGGGTGAACGGCCGCCCGCTCGGAGTCGGGACGATCAGCCGCGGCGCTCCCCCGCCACCAGCCGCCCGGTCCCCGCCCCCGCATCGCCGCCGGCAATGCCACTGGCAGTGATGTCGGCAGCGGCAGCGGCGTGTGCCGGCGGCTCGGGAGCCTGAGCGGAGGATGGGCCGGGAGCCTGATCAGAGGCCGAGGCGGGAGCCTGGGCGGAGGATGGGTCGGGAGCTTGATCGGGGCCGAGGCGGGAGCCTGGGTGGGCGCCGGGACGGGGTTCTGGTCGGAAGGGGTGGCGGGAGGCTGGGGGGAGGATGGGGCGGGGGTGTGGGGCAAGGGGGCGATGGTGTCCAGGGCCTCGCCCCACGGGCCGGGCTTCATGACCATGCCGGGGCCGCCGCCGTACGGGGTGTCGTCGACGGTGCGGTGCCGGTCGTGGGTCCATCGCCGCAGGTCGTGGACGTCGACGGTGAGCAGGCCGTTGCGGCGGGCCTTGCCGAGGAGGGAGACGTCCAGCGGAGCGAAGTACTCCGGGAAGATCGTGATGATATCGATTCTCACGGCTCGGTGTCGTCCAGCAGGCCGGGGGGCGGATCGAGGACGAGGCGTCCCCCGGGAACGTCCACCTCGGGGACGAGCGCGGCGACGAACGGCACGAGGGCCTCGCCGCCTCCGGTGCGGCGCACGACCAGGAGGTCCTGGCCGTGGTGCCGGATCTCGGCGACCGTGCCGATCTCGTCGCCCGCGGTCGTGACCACGGCGAGCCCGACGAGTTCCTGGTCGTGGAAGTCGTCGGGATCGCCGGACGAGGGGATGTCGTCAGGATCGACGACGAGCCACGTGCCGCGCAGGGCGTCGGCGGCGTCGCGGTCGCCGATCCCGGCGAAGCGCACGAGCAGGCGTCCCGAATGCCAGCGGGCGCGCTCGACGGTGAGCGGGCCGGCGGCCGCGGGGTCGGTGGCGAGTTGGGCGCCCGCCGCGAAGCGGGCGTCCGGATCGTCCGTACGGACGTCGATCGTGTTCTCGCCACGGATCCCGTGCGGCCGACCGATCCGGCCCACCACGAGCGGCTCGCTCATCGGGCCCGCTCCGACCGCCGGTCGGTGCGACCGGCGCGGGTCCGCGCGTACCGGAGGTCGCCGGTGGCGCCTCCGGAGGCTCCCCGGCACGTCTCATGCCGGAGGGACACTCAGCGGACCTCGTTGACGTCGAGCAGGTCCACGCGCACGTAGCGTCCTCCGGAGAGGGCGCTGATCACCGTGCGCAGGGCCTTGGCGGTACGACCGCTTCGGCCGATGACCTTGCCCAGGTCCTCGGGGTGCACGCGCACCTCCAGGACCCGGCCGCCCCTGATCCGGCGGGCGCGAACCCGGACGTCGTCCGGGTTCTCGACGATCCCGCGGACCAGGTGCTCGAGCGCTTCTTCGAGCACGTCAGCCCTCGCTCTTGACTTCGGTTGTCTCGGCGGCCTTGGCCTCGTTGTCCTTGGCCTCGGTCTTCTTCGGCTCGGCCTTCTTCTTGCCGCGGGCGGCGGTGGACTCGCCCGCGTCGTCGCCCAGCGACTCCTTGACGGCGGCCTCGAAGACGGCCTTCTTGTCGGGCTTCGGCTCGGCGACCTTGAGGGTGCCCTCGGCGCCCGGCTCGCCCTTGAACTTCTGCCAGTCACCGGTGATCTTCAGCAGGTTGAGCACGGGCTCGGTCGGCTGCGCGCCGACGCCCAGCCAGTACTGCGCGCGCTCGGAGTCGATCTTGATGAGCGACGGCTCCTGCTTGGGCTGGTAGAGCCCGATCTCCTCGATGGCCCGACCGTCACGCTTGGTGCGGGCATCGGCGACGACGATCCGGTACTGCGGGTTCCGGATCTTCCCCAGACGCTTGAGCTTGATCTTGACTGCCACGGGTGTGGTGTTCTCCAGACTTCGTACAGGGTGAGCAGGCCGTACCCAGGTGGGGAACACCGGTGACCCGGCCGCTCGATGGACTCCGGCCGCACAGGACGAGAGAGGGCGCCTGGCGATTCCGGGGTTTCCAGCCTGCCATTCTGCCAGACGATCGCGAGAAAAGCGCAATCGTGGGATGACACGCGCCCATTTCTCTCCGTGACCGCCCAGTCAGCCTCCGTCGCGACGCCCTTGCCGTACGTGCCGCCGAGGTCGCCGCGCCTTCGGCACTCGGCGTGTCGCAGGTCGCCGGGGCCCACGGCGCGGCGGGCCCCGGACGGCGGGTCACTTCTTCTTGCGGCCTTGGAGCTTGCCGAGGTCGGGCATCTGGAAGCCGGGCGGGAGCTGGCCGCCCAGGCCCGGGGGCAGGGCGCCGGGGCCGCCGCCGGGACCGCCGAGGCCGGGCGGAAGGCCCTGGGGGGCGCTCTCCTGGGCCGCGGCGGGCTGCTCGGCGCTGTTCTTGCCGGCGGCGCGCTTGCGCGGGTCGCCGCTGCGCTGCTTGCCCTTCTTCTTGGTCGCCTTCGCGGCCTGCTTGGCCTTGCGGCGGCCCGGCATGCCCGGAATGCCCATGCCGCCCGCCATCTGGCGGACCATCTTCTGGGCGTCGAAGAACCGGGTGACGAGGCTGTTGACCTCGCCGACGGTGACGCCGGAGCCCTTGGCGATGCGGGCGCGGCGGGAACCGTTGATGATCTTGGGGTTGGAGCGCTCGCCGGGGGTCATCGAGCGGATGATCGCGGCGACCCGGTCGAGGTCCTTGTCGTCGATCTGGCTGACCTGGTCGCGGACCTGCCCCATGCCCGGCATCATGCCGAGCAGGTTGCCGATCGGGCCGAGCTTGCGGATCATCATCATCTGCTCGAGGAAGTCCTCGAGCGTGAAGTCCTCGCCCGACGCGAACTTGGTGGTCATCTTCTCGGCCTGGGCGGCGTCGAACGCCTGCTCGGCCTGCTCGATCAGGGTGAGGATGTCGCCCATGTCGAGGATGCGCCCGGCCATCCGGTCGGGGTGGAAGACGCTGAAGTCCTCCAGCTTCTCGCCCGTGGACGCGAACATGATCGGGCGGCCGGTGATGTGCCGGACCGAGAGCGCGGCGCCGCCCGGGCGTCGCCGTCGAGCTTGGTGAGGACGACCCCGTCGAAGCCGACTCCGTCCATGAACGCCTGGGCGGTGTTGACCGCGTCCTGGCCGACCATGGCGTCCACGACGAACAGGACCTCGTCGGGGCGGACGGCGTCGCGGATGTCGATCGCCTGCTGCATCATCTCGGCGTCGATGCCGAGGCGGCCGGCGGTGTCGATGACGACGACGTCGTGCTGGGCGTGCTTGGCCTGGTCGATGGACCGGCGCGCGACGTCCACCGGGTCGCCGACGCCGCTGCCCGGCTCGGGCGCGAAGACCGGCACCGAGGCGCGCTCGCCGACGACCTGGAGCTGCTGGACGGCGTTCGGACGCTGGAGGTCGGCGGCGACGAGCAGCGGCGCGTGGCCCTCGGACTTCAGCCACCGGGCCAGCTTGCCCGCCAGGGTCGTCTTGCCCGCGCCCTGGAGGCCCGCGAGCATGATCACGGTGGGCGGGTTCTTGGCGAACCTGATCCGGCGGGTCTCGCCGCCGAGGATGTTGATGAGCTCCTCGTTGACGATCTTGACGACCTGCTGGGCCGGGTTGAGCGCCTGGGAGACCTCCGATCCCCGTGCCCGTTCCTTGATCTGGGCGATGAAGTCCTTGACCACGGGCAGCGCCACGTCGGCCTCAAGGAGCGCGACACGGATCTCGCGGGCCGTCGCGTTGATGTCGGCCTCGGAGAGCCGGCCCTTGCTGCGCAACGACGAGAAGACCGTCGTCAACCGGTCGGAGAGCGTCTCGAACACGTGTCTGGACCGTCCTTGGAAAGCTTCTGGGATCGCCTATCAGACTATCGGGTCGGGGGCCGAGCCCCGCCCGCCCGAACGCACCGTTCTCAGGCCGCCCGCCGCCGGCTCGCAACGCGACGATCGCACAGCGACCGTCGCACGGCGATCGCACAGTCGTCCAGCGGTCGTCGCACGGTCGTCTCGCGGCCGTCTCGCGGGAATCACTCGGCGGGCGCAGGGCGGACGCACGGGGGCGCAGCAGTCCCTCGGTCATCGCCCGGCGGTCGCATGGGTGGCGCACGGCGGACGCACGGGGGCGCAGGCGGTCCGCACGGTGGTCGAACGGCGGGCGCACGGCGGGCGTACGGGGCGTTCTGTTGTGGCGGGCGAGTCCGTGCCCGTGGGCGTTCCGTTGGGGCGGGCGAGCCGCGCCCGTGGGTGTTCTGTTGTGGTGGGCGAGGTGGGGGTGATGTGTTTCGGGGTTACTGGAGGGCGGCGAGGACCTGGGTTCGGACGGCGGAGAGGGCGGCGGGGTCGGTGAGGGGGCGGCCTTCGCCGTCCACGACGTAGAAGACGTCGACGGCCTCGGCGCCCAGGGTGTCGACCTGGGCCGCGCGGACCTGGAGGCCGCACGAGCCGAGCGCCTGGCCGACCCGCCACAGCAGGCCGGGGCGGTCGTGGGCCCGCACCTCGACGACCGTCGCCGTGCTGGACGCGTCGTCGACGATCGTCACCCGAGGCGGCGGAACGGTCACGCCGCGCCGTACCCGCATGGAGCGGGCGCGCCGTTCGAGCCGTTCGGCGACGTCGAGGCGGTCGGCGAGCATCCGGCGCAGATCGGCTTCGAGGGCGGCCGGGTCCGGCGGCGTCCCGTACTCCGGAACGGCGGTGAAGTCGAGCACGGCCGTCCCCCCGGAGCCGTTCGATCGCCGCCTGGACTCATCGCCGCGCGCGTCCGGCGGGGTGGTGGGGGCTGAGATCGTCCGGGCGGTGCGGACGGCCAGGCGGTGGAGGGCCAGGACGCCGGCGGCGCGCCAGAGGAGGCCGGGGCGGTCGGGGGCGGCGATGGTGACGCGGGAGCCGGTGACGCGGACGGAGCCTCCGTCGTGGCGGGCCAGGGCGAGCTGTTCGGGCGCGAGGGCGGGGGCTGGCGGGGGTGTGCCGCCGGAGAGGGCGGCGGTGGCCCGGCGGGCGAGTTCGGCGACGAGGCGGGCCTTCCAGGCGCCCCAGGCCGCGGGGCCGGTGGCCTGGCCGTCGGCGACGGCGAGGGCGGCGAGCAGTTCGATGATCTCGTGCTCGCGGCCGGGGACGGCGGCGACGGCGTCCGTGACCGAGCGGACGGTCTTCGGGTCGTCGATGTCGCGGCGGGTGGCGGTCTCGGGGAGCAGGAGGTGGTGGCGGACGACGGCCTCCAGGACGCGGACGTCGTCGGGGGCGAAGCCGAGCCGGGCGCCGAGGTCGCGGGCGACGACGGCGCCGCCGACGGAGTGGTCGCCCGGCCAGCCCTTGCCGATGTCGTGCAGGAGCGCGCCGACGAGCAGGAGGTCGGGGCGGGCGACCTCGCGGGTGAGGGCGGCGGCTCCGGCGGCGCACTCGACGAGATGGCGGTCCACGGTGAAGCGGTGGACGGGGTTGCGCTGTGGCCGGTTCCGGACGCGTTCCCAGTCGGGGAGCAGCCGGACGATCATCCCGGCCTGGTCGAGGGCCTCCCAGACGCCGATCGCGGCGGGGCCCGCGCCGAGCAGGGAGACCAGCGCATCGCGGGCCGGGGCGGGCCACGGTTCGGACGGGAGGGCGGCCCGTTCGGCGAGGCGGTCGAGGGTGGCGGGCGCGAGGGGCAGGCCCGCCTGCGCCGCCGCGGCGGCGACCCGCAGGACGAGGGCCGGGTCGTCGAGGTCGGCGTTGCGGGCGAGGACGACCTCGCCCTCGTGCTCGACCGCGCCGTCGCCGACCGGGCTGCGCTCGACGCCGCGGGGGCGCGCGGCCGAGCGCGGGCGGCGGGGCGCGGAGAACCGTTCGGCGCGCCGCCACAGGTTGTCGCCCGCGTACGCGATGGCGCGCGCGGCCTCGGTGACCGCGCGCTGGAGGACGCCCGCGTCCAGCATCCCGAGGGCCTTCGCGACGGCGTCCTGCTCCTGGAGGACGAGCCTGTCGGACGAACGGCCCGTGACGTCGTGCAGCGCGTGCCGTACGTCGAGCAGCAGGTCGTGGGCGCCGCGGACCCGGGCGTCGGGGGCGGACGCGACCCAGGAGGCGGCGACGGCCTGCATGACGTGCACGTCGCGGAGGCCGCCGCGGGCCTCCTTGAGGTCGGGTTCGAGGAGGAACGCCAGCTCGCCCTGCGCGTCCCAGCGCGCCCGGCTCAGTTCGGCCAGCTCGGCGAGCCGGACGCGGGCGTCGGCGCGCCAGTCGGCGAGGACGGCGGCGCGCAGCTCGTCCACGAGGGCGCGGTCGCCGCAGACGCGGCGCGCCGACAGCAGGCCGAGCGCGGCCTTGAGGTCGCCGCGCGCCACGGTCCGCGCCTCGTTGACGGTGCGGACGGAGTGGTCGAGCCGCGTCCCCGAGTCCCAGACCGGGTACCAGACGCGGTCGGCGAGTTCGGCGACGTCGGCCCGGCCGCGGTGCAGCAGGACGAGGTCGAGGTCGCCGCCGGGGGTCAGCTCGCGGCGGGCGTGGCTGCCGACGGCGGCCAGCGCGATGTCCGGACGGGACGGGAGGAGGGCGGCCAGCCAGGCGTCGAGGGCGGTGGCGCGGTCGGCCCGCGCGGCTCTGAGGGCCGCGCGGGCCGCTCCGGCGGCTCCGGCCGGGGCGGGTCCGGCCGTCTCGCGGGCGAGGGCCACTGCGCTCCCTACAGGGCTTCCGGGCCGGTCTCGCCGGTCCGGACGCGGACGACGGAGTCGACCGGGACCGCCCAGACCTTCCCGTCGCCGATCTTGTCGGTGCGGGCGGCCTTGACGATGACGTCGATGATGTCGTCGGCGTCCTCGGCCTCGACCAGCACCTCGACCCGCAGCTTCGGCACGAGGTCGACCTTGTACTCCGCGCCCCGGTAGACCTCGGTGTGGCCCTTCTGCCGGCCGTACCCGCTGGCCTCGCTGACGGTCAGGCCCTTGACCCCGAACGCCTCCAGGGCCGCCTTGACCTCGTCCAGCTTGAACGGCTTGATGACCGCCGTGATCAGCTTCATCGCTACGCCTCCACCTTCTTAGCGGCGCCGTCGGAGACGGGCGCGGGTGCCGGACGGGCGACGGACGCGCCGCCGCCGGCGTGCACCGTACCGAAGTCGTACGCGGTCTCGGCGTGGGCGGTGCCGTCGATCCCGGCGATCTCGTCCTCCTCGCTGATCCGGAAGCCCATCACCAGGTCGATGGCCTTGGCGATGGCGAACGTCACGACGAACGAGTAGACGAGGGTCGAGGCGACCGCGACGGCCTGCTTGCCGAGCAGCCCGAACCCGCCTCCGGCGAGGAGGCCGTCGGCGCCCGCGTCGTTCACGGCGGTGGTGGCGAGGACGCCGATCAGCAGCGCGCCGACGATGCCGCCGACCATGTGGACGCCGACGACGTCGAGCGAGTCGTCGAAGCCGAGCCGGTACTTCAGGCCGACCGCGAACGCGCAGACCGCGCCGGCGACCAGGCCGAGGGCGATCGCGCCGAGCGGGGTGACGAACGCGCAGGCCGGGGTGACCGCGACCAGGCCGGCGACGACGCCGGACGCGATGCCGAGGGTGGTGGAGCTGCCGTCGCGGAGCTTCTCGACGATGATCCAGGAGAACGCGGCGGCGCAGGTGGCGACCAGGGTGTTGATGAACGCGACCGCGGCCGTCGAGCCCGCCGACAGCGCCGACCCGGCGTTGAACCCGAACCAGCCGAACCACAGCAGGCCCGCGCCGAGCAGCACGAACGGCAGGTTGTGGGGCCGCATCGGGTCCTTCGGCCAGCCCTTGCGCTTGCCGAGCACGAGGACCACCGCGAGGGCCGCGACGCCGGCGTTGATGTGCACGACGGTCCCGCCCGCGAAGTCGAGGGCGCCCAGATCGAAGATCCACCCCGACTTCCCGTTCTCCTGCCCGTCGGACCACCAGACCCAGTGGGCGATCGGCAGGTACACCAGCGTCACCCAGACGACGGTGAAGACGACCCAGGCGCCGAACTTGGCGCGGTCGGCCACGGCGCCGCTGATGAGCGCGACGGTGATGATGGCGAACGTCGCCTGGAACGCGACGAAGACGAGCTGCGGGATCCCCGTCCCGTCCTCGGTCGTCGCGACCTTCTCCAGGCCGACCAGCCCCCAGTCGCCGAGCCCGCCGATGAACGAGCTGAGCCCGCCGCCGGTGAACGCGAGGGAGTAGCCGTAGACGACCCAGAGCATGCCCACCACGGCGATGCTGACGAAGCTCATCATCATCATGTTGAGCACGCTCTTGGCCCGGCTCATGCCTCCGTAGAAGAAGGCCAGGCCCGGCGTCATGAGCAGGACGAGCGCGGTGCTCGCCAGCATCCAGGCGGTACTACCGCTGTCGATCTTCATCTCGGGAAGGGTCCCTCCTCGCCAGGGAACGTGACTGCTCAGAGACTCGAACGCGGCGGTTTCACCTGAAAGGCCCTTGCGTTTCCGGAGTGTGAAACCCGGCCGGGCTGTGTTTCGGAGATGTTTCGGAAGCCTCACTTCCCTATTCTTCGGACAATTTGGGCGTCCCATAGCGGCTTTACGTTTCCGTTGACACGAATTTCACAACGAAAACAGAACGCCCCGCGCGCATCGGACGGATGCGCGCGGGGCGTTCCCGCGTTACGGAGGCGGGCCGTTCCCGCCGTGCGGAGGCGGGCCGTTCCCGCCGTGCGGGGCGAGGCGTTCCCGCAGTGCGTGGGCGGGGTGGTCTCGCCGTGCGGAGGCGAGGCGTTCCCGCAGTGCGAGGGCGGGGGTCCCGCGGGGTGAGGGCGGCGGTCAGTCTCCGAGGATGGCGTCCACGAACGCCTCGGGCTCGAACGGCGCCAGGTCGTCGGGGCCCTCGCCGAGGCCGACGAGCTTGACCGGGACGCCGAGCTCGCGCTGGACCTGGACGACGATGCCGCCCTTGGCGGTGCCGTCGAGCTTGGTCAGCACGACGCCGGTGATGTTGACGACCTCGGCGAACACGCGGGCCTGCTGCATGCCGTTCTGCCCGGTGGTGGCGTCGAGGACGAGCAGCACCTCGTCGACCTCGGCCTGCTTCTCGACCACCCGCTTGACCTTGCCGAGCTCGTCCATCAGGCCGGTCTTGGTGTGCAGCCGGCCCGCGGTGTCGACGATCACGGTGTCGACCTTGCTGTCGATGCCGCGCTTGACCGCGTCGAACGCCACGCTGGCGGGGTCGGCGCCCTCGTCCTTGCGGACGACCTGCGCCCCGACCCGGGTTCCCCAGGTCTCCAGCTGGTCGGCGGCGGCGGCGCGGAAGGTGTCGGCGGCGCCGAGCAGCACGCTGCGCCCGTCGCCGACGAGGACGCGGCCGAGCTTGCCGCAGGTGGTGGTCTTGCCGGTGCCGTTGACCCCCACCACCATGATCACCGAGGGGTGGCCGCCGTGCGGCTCGGTGCGCAGCGAGCGGTCCAGGTCGGGGCCGATCTGCTTGACCAGCTCCTCCTTGAGCATCGCGCGCACCTCGTCCGGGCTGCGGGTGCCGAGCACCTGGACCCGGGTGCGCAGGTCGTCGGTGATCTGCCGGGCCACCGCCGCGCCCATGTCGGCGGTGATCAGCGTGTCCTCGATCTCCTCCCAGGCGTCGTCGTCGAGCGTGTCGCGCGACAGCAGGCCGAGGAGGGTCTTGCCGAACGCGCCCTGCGAGCGGGCGAGGCGGGCCCGCAGCCGGACGAGGCGGCCGGCGCCGGGCGGCGGCTTCTCGATCTCCGGTTCGGGCGGCACCACCGGCGTCGGCGGGGCCCGTTCGATGGTCGGAGCCGCCTGGTCCTCGTCGACGACGGCGGTGCCGGCGGCCGGGGCGGTCTCGTCGGGACGCTCGGCGGGTTCGACGGGCGGGCGGCGCCGCCCGGGCCGCAGGAACATCACGCCGCCCACGATCAGGGCGAGCACGACCAGTGCGGCGATGAGGATCAGATATTCCATAGCGACCCCAGTTTTCCACAGTCGTCAGAGGGCCACGCCCCGTCGCCCCCCGAGGGGACGCGGCCGGTCAGGCGGGCTCGTGCTCTCGGAGGCGCTGGCTGACGACCTGCGTGACGCCGTCGCCGCGCATGCTGACGCCGTAGAGGGCGTCGGCGCCCTCCATCGTGCGCTTCTGGTGGGTGATGATGATGAGCTGGGACGACTCGCGCAGCTCCTCGAACACGTGGATGAGGCGCTGGGTGTTGGTGTCGTCCAGGGCGGCCTCCACCTCGTCCAGCACGTAGAACGGCGACGGCCGCGCCTTGAACACCGCGACGAGGAACGCGATCGCGACCAGGGACCGCTCGCCGCCCGACAGCAGCGACAGGCGCTTGACCTTCTTGCCCGGCGGGCGGGCGGCGACCTCGACGCCGGTGGCGAGCATGTCCTCGGGCTCGGTGAGCGACAGGCTGCCCTCGCCGCCGGGGAAGAGCCGCGCGAAGATCCGTTCGAACTCGCGGGCGGTGTCGTCGTAGGCGGAGGCGAACACCTGCTGGACCCGTTCGTCGACCTCCTTGACCAGGCTGAGCAGCTCGCGCTGGGTCTTCTTGAGGTCGTCGAGCTGGGACGTCAGGAACGCGTGCCGCTCCTCCAGGGCGGCGAACTCCTCCAGCGCGAGCGGGTTGACCTTCCCGAGCTGGTTGAGCTGGCGTTCGGCTGCCTTGGCGCGCTTCTCCTGCACGGCCCGGTCGTACGGGACGGGCGCGGCGTCCTCGGCGGCCTCGGGCCCGGGGGAACGAGCTGGTCGGGGCCGTACTCCTGGACGAGGGAGTCGACCTCCAGGCCGAACTCCTCCATGGCCCGCTCTTCGAGCTGTTCGAGGCGGAGCCGCTGCTCGGCGCGCGCGACCTCGTTGCCGTGCACGACGTTGACGAGGCGTTCGAGGGTGCTCGACAGCTCCCTGACCTGGTTGCGGACGACCTTCAGCTCCGACTCGCGCTCGGCGCGGGCGCGTTCGGCGGCCTCGCGCTGCGTCACGGCGGAGGCGAGGGACAGCTCGATCCGTTCCAGCGCGGCGCGGGCGCCCTTGAGCACCGCCGAGGCGGTCCTGGCCTGCTCCTCGCGGCGGGCGCGGCGGGCGGCGGCGCGGGAACGTTCCTCGCGTTCGCGGCGGGCGGCGCGTTCGAGGCCGTCGGCGCGGCCCTCGATGGCCTGCACCCGTTCCTCCGCGGTACGGACCGTCAGCCGCGACTCCATCTCCGCCGAGCGCAGCTCCTGGCAGCGGGCGGACAGCTCGTCGCGGGTCTCGGTGTCGTGCCCGGCGTCGTCGGCGACCTCGGCGGCCTCCTCCGACTCGGCGAGGCGCAGGGCCAGCTCCTCGGCGGCGGCGGCATCGCGTTCGAGCGACTCCCCGGCGGCGTCGAGGGCCTTGGTGAGCCGTTCGGCCTCGCCGCGCGCGGCGCGGACGTCGGCCTCCAGCCGCGCGGCGCGCTTGGCCTCCTGCGCGGCCTGCGCGTCGAACTCCCGCACGCGCCCGGCGACGCGGTCGAGGTCGCTCTGCGCCTGGTTGACGACGGCCTGGGCCTGGTTGACGGCGGACTGCGCGGCGTCGAGCGCGGACTGCGCGTCCTGCTCGCGCTCCATGCCGCCGGTGAGCGCCTCGGCGCTCTGCTCGGCGGCGGTCTCGGCCGCGGCGAGGTCCTCGGCGGCCTGGTCGAGCGTCGCGCGCATCTGGAGCAGGCTCTGAGCGCCGCCCGCGCCGCCGCCCTGGGCCCAGTGCGCGCCGACCAGCTCGCCGTCGCGCGTGACGGCCCTCAGGGACGGCTCGCGGCGGACGAGCCGGGCGGCCTCGGCCACGTCCGCGACGACGGCGACGCCGTTCAGCAGGTGCTCCAGCGCGGGCCGTACGGAGTCGGGAACGGTCACGGCGTCGATCGCGTAGTCGATCCCGTCCACGCGCGGCGGAGGAGAGGACGGGCCGCCGCCCACGACCAGGCCCGCGCGTCCGGCGTCGCGTGCGCGCAGCAGGGCGAGGGCGGCCTCGGCGGTGTCGAGCGATCCGACCGCGATGCCCTCGCCCGCGTTGCCGAGGGCCGCCGCGACGGCCGCCTCGTAGCCGGGCCGGACGGTCAGCAGCGACGCGACCGTGCCGAGCACGCCGTCGAGCGAGCCGTCGGCCCCGGCCGCGAGGAGCGCCTCGCCGCCGTCGGCCGCGCTCGCGAGCGTCATGTTGAGCGCCTCGATGCGGGCTTGGAGCGCGGCGACGCGCTTCTGCGCGGCGGCGTCGGCGGAACGGGCCGCCGCGACGGCCGCGCGCGCGTCCTTCAGCTCCTGCCTGGGGCCGTCGACCGCGGCGCGCGCCTCCTCGGCGGCGTCCTTGGCGGTGGCGAGGGCCTCCTGGGCGGCGCGGTGCTCGGCGGCGAGCTCGGGGTCCTCGACGACCTCGGCCTCGAACGCCTCGAACTCCTCCCGCGCGGCCTCGGCCCGCCGCTCGGCCTCGGCGCGGGCCTCGCCGAGGCGCCCGATCTCCGACTGGCCGGCCTGGACCTTGCTGCGCAGCGCCTCCACGCGCCCGCGCAGGCGCGCCAGCTCCTCGCGGCGGTCGGCGGCGGCGCGGGCGGCGGCCCGCAGCCGGTGCTCCTCGCCCGCGAGGGCCTCCTCGGCCCCGGTCCGCTCCTCGACGGCGCGGGCCAGCCCGTCCTGGGCCTCCTCCAGCGCGGCGCGGAGCATCTCTTCTTGCTCGCGGACGGCGACGGCCTCGCGCTCCATGTCCTCGGGGTCGCGGCCGCGCCGTTCGTCGTCGCGGGCCTCGGCGGCGTTGCGGTGCCGTTCGGCGGCGAGGTCGGCGACGCCGCGCAGGCGCTCCTTGAGCGCCGACAGCTTGAACCAGGTGTCCTGGACGCGCGCGAGCTTGGGCGCCTCCTCGGCCTCGGCCGCCTCCAGCACCGCCTCGCGCTCCTGGCCTTCGGCGAGGGCCCGCTCGGTCTCGACGCGGCGTTCGAGGATCGCCGCCTCGTCGGCGGCCTCCTGCGCGAGCCGGGTCCGCAACGTGACCAGGTCGTCGGCCAGCAGCCGGATGCGCGCGTCGCGCAGGTCGGCCTGGATGACGGCGGCGCGGCGGGCGATCTCGGCCTGCCTGCCGAGCGGCTTGAGCTGGCGGCGCAGCTCGCCGGTGAGGTCCTGGACGCGGGTCAGGTTGCCCTGCATGGCGTCCAGCTTGCGCAGCGCCTTCTCCTTGCGCTTGCGGTGCTTGAGGACGCCCGCGGCCTCCTCGATCACGGCGCGGCGGCCCTCGGGCCCCGAGTGCAGGACGCGGTCGAGCTGGCCCTGCCCGATGATCACGTGCATCTCGCGGCCGATGCCGGAGTCCGACAGCAGCTCCTGGATGTCGAGCAGGCGGCACGGGTCGCCGTTGATCGCGTACTCGCTCTGCCCCGACCGGAACATCAGCCGGCTGATCTTCACCTCGGTGTAGTCGATCGGGAGCGCGCCGTCGGCGTTGTCGATGGTGAGCACGACCTCGGCGCGGCCGAGCGGCGCCCGGCTGGCCGTGCCGGCGAAGATGACGTCCTCCATCTTGCCGCCGCGCAGGGACTTGGCGCCCTGCTCGCCCATCACCCAGGCGAGCGCGTCGACGACGTTGGACTTGCCCGACCCGTTCGGCCCGACGACCGCGGTGATCCCGGGCTCGAACCTGAGGGTGGTGGAGGACGCGAAGGACTTGAAGCCGCGCAGCGTCAGGTTCTTCAGGTACACGCGCTCGCTGTCCTCCTCCGGGATGGCGCGGGGAGACGGCCTCCCGGCCCTCCCCGAACGTCTCGTCCGATCGGGCCCTCCGGCCTCCTCCGGGAAGGGCGGCGCCCCGTTCCCGCACCGGCTCGGGCCCCGGGAACCCGACGAACGATACCCGCAGGGACCGTCGGTTCCCGGCAACCGCGCCCGTATCTCCGCTCAGCGGTCAGCGCCGGGGCGCCGGACATGCGTTCGGGTACGGCAGCGGGCCCCGCGCGCCGGAGCGCTGAGGGGCTGGTGCGAACGGTCGCGAGCGCGGCGCTCCGTCGTCCCGTGACGGCCGGACGCGGATCGCCGCAACGGCCTGACGTGCACGGAACGAGGCGCGCGGGCCTGACGTGCGCGGAAACAAGGTGCGCGGCGTACGCCGGGGGTCCGTCCCGCGGTCGCGAGGCGCAGGGGCCGGGCGAGCGGTGGGACGGTGGGACGGCAGGACGCCGGGTACGCCGCTAAGCGGGTACGGCAGGACCGCGGGTACGCCGCGACGCGGCGCGGCCCGGACGGCGGGCCGCGCTCGCCTGATCACCGCGGATGCGGGCAAACAGAAGGGACGCCATCCATGCGGCGTCCCTGTGTTCCATTTCGGAAAGGCACCGGACCGATCAGGTCAGGGCCGGTTCACGTTCCTTCACTGCGAGCGACATCACGTCGTCGTCCGGTGCCGTCGCGAGCGCGTCGTTCTCTGCCTGAAGCCGTACGAGCTCGGCTTCCAGATCACGTACGCGCTGCTGAAGGCGCCGCATCTCCGCGACCATCCGGGGGTCGGGACCGCCGACGTGGCCGAGTAGAGCCTTCGCCATGACTAAGGGTCCTCCACGCTGAGTAACCAGCAGGGATCGCGCACGAAGAGCAACAAATCGTCGGTGCGCGTATCATCTAGAGTCGCACCGGCCGGTGTCTCGGTCAAGACGCACATCACAGGCCGGTAACAACCTGTCGTCACTAGTTTAGCAGGTACGAACCGGAATGCCCTACCCGATCACCGTTCCAGGAAACCGGAGGCTTCGCCGCGCGGTTCGCTCCAGCGTTCGGCGACCCCGGAGACCCTTCCCGGGGTGCCCGGGCCGCGCAGCAGCTCCAGGAGGCGCTCGCACGCCGCGCGCGGCCCCTCCGCGACGACCTCGACCCGTCCGTCGCGCAGGTTGGTGGCGCTGCCGGTGAGGCCGAGTTCGAGCGCGCGCGCCCGGACCCACCAGCGGAACCCCACCCCCTGCACCCGGCCGCGGGCCCAGGCGGTCAACCGTACAGTCTCCGAGTCCATCTCGCGTCCCGTTCCAGCTCGTTCCCCGACCACATCATGCCTGGTCACGCCCCCGTCCACACGTACGGCGGTCAATAGCGCGCCCGGCGGGGGCGCGGCTGGCAGACCGGGCAGCTGTAGGACGAGCGGTTCATGAACTCGTCGCGCCGGATCGGCGTCCCGCAGCGGCGGCACGGCTCGTCGCGGCGGCCGTAGACGTCCAGCGAGCGGTCGAAGTAGCCGCTCTCCCCGTTGACGTTGACGTACAAGCTGTCGAACGAGGTGCCGCCGACCTCGAGCGCGGCCGTCATGACGTCGCGTGCGCCCGCGAGCACCCGGCCGGCCTCGGCGCGGGTGAGCGTCTCGGTGGGCCGCGCCCAGTGCAGCTTGGCGCGCCACAGCGCCTCGTCGGCGTAGATGTTGCCCACGCCGCTGATCAGCGTCTGGTCGAGCAGCGCGCGCTTGATCCCCGTGCGCCTGCGGCGCAGCGCCTTGGCGAACGCGTCCTCGTCGAACGCGTCCTCCAGCGGGTCGGCGCCGATGTGCGCGACCGGCGCGGGGACGAGCCCGTGGCCGGGCGCGTGCGCGTCGGGCACGAGGTCGGTCGCCATCAGGTGCCCGAACGTCCGCTGGTCGACGAACCTCAGGTCGTGCCCGCCGTCGGTGAACGTGAGCCGCACCCGCAGGTGCTTCTCCCGCTCCCGGTCGGGTTCGCCGACGAGGAGCTGCCCGCTCATCCCGAGATGCGCGAGCAGCGCCTCGGAGGCGGCGTCGGGCTCGTCGGCGAGGGGCAGCCACAGGTATTTGCCGCGGCGGCGCGGGGCGGTGACGGTACGGCCCGTGAGGCGTCCGGCGAAGTCGTCCGGTCCGGCGGCGTGCCGGCGGACGGCGCGCGGGTGCAGCACCTCGACCGCCGCGATGGTCCGGCCGGTCACCCAGCGGTCGAGGCCGCGCCGGACGACCTCGACCTCGGGGAGCTCAGGCACCGGCCAGCCCGGCGGAGCGGCTGCCGTCGCCGTTGGCCCCGCCCGCGCCCTCGCCGTCCCCGCCCGCCGCGGTGCCGCCGTGCGCGCCGGGCTCGGCGTCGACGGCGGCGCCGGTCTTGGCGTCGCGGCGGACGACGATCTCGCGGATGGCGTTCCAGGCGGCCTCGGCGGCGTGCTGCTCGGCCTCCTTCTTGCTGCGTCCCTCGCCCGCCCCGTAGGTGGAGCCGCCGACCCGTACCGACGCGCGGAACGTCTTCTGGTGGTCGGGGCCGCTCTCGGTGACGTGGTACTCGGGGACGCCGAGCTCCTCGACGGCCGTCAGCTCCTGGAGCGAGGTCTTCCAGTCCAGGCCCGCGCCGAGCCCCGCCGAACGGGCGATCAGCGCGTCGAACAGCCGGTGCACGAGCGCGGACGCCTCGTCCAGGCCGCGGTCGAGGTAGACGGCGCCGATCAGCGCCTCCAGGGTGTCGGCGAGGATCGACGCCTTGTCGCGCCCGCCGGTGCCCTCCTCGCCGCGTCCGAGCCGGATGTGGGCGCCGACGCCGAGGGAGCGGGCGACGCCCGCGAGCGCGCGCATGTTGACGACGGCGGCGCGGAGCTTGGCGAGCTGCCCCTCGGGCAGGTCGGGGTGCCCCCGGAACAGGGTGTCGGTGACGACGAGCCCGAGCACCGAGTCGCCCAGGAACTCCAGGCGCTCGTTGGTGGGCAGGCCGCCGTTCTCGTACGCGTACGAACGGTGCGTCAGCGCGCGTTCGAGCAGGTCACCGGTCACCTCCACGCCGAGCGCGCGGGAAAGCTCCGCGCGGTCCGGCGCCGGACCGGGCTTCTTGCCGCTCACAGGCCCTCCTCACAGGCCGGGCGCCGCGGGGTCGCGGACGCCGTCAGTGCCGTTCCCGGAGCCGCGGCCCCGGGGTCCGGGGCCGGTCCGCGGGGAGCGGCATGGCGCGTGGGCGGTGCCGACGCGACTCACGGCGGGAGGAGAGGTCCGCGAAGACGAGGTGCGCGCCGGTCGGTCAATCCCGGCGTGCACCACGGCTCCGGGCTCCGGTCCTCGGCCGGTCACCACGCCGGCGTCGCGCGCCGGGGTGGTCGTTGCCCGGGCATCCGGAAGGGCGGGCCGCGACGTGCTCGCGGATCCGCCCCCCGGGATGCTTCAGAACTCAGGCCGACGGGGCGATGACCTGCCGCCGGTCGTAGGTGCCGCAGGTCGCGCACGCGGTGTGCGGCAGCTTCTTGTCGCGGCACGTCGGGCACTCGACCAGGGTCGGCGCGGCGGTCTTCCACTGCGCACGACGGTGCCGCGTGTTGCTGCGCGACTTCTTCCGCTTCGGGACGGCCACGTCAGCCCTCCTGCTTTCCTTCTCGTGGGTCGGTTGAGCCGCGGGGGGAGGACCCCCCGCTCCCCCGGTGGGGGAGGCCGACGACGTCGTCCCGTTCGGTGCGGGGTCGTCGTCGACGGCCAGGTCGTGCAGCGCCGCCCACCGGGGGTCGGCGACGTCGTGGTGGTGCCCGGGGCCGGCGTCGGCCAGCCGGGCGCCGCAGTCCGGGCACAGGCCCGGGCAGTCGTCCCGGCACAGCGGCGACAGCGGCAGCGCGAGCACCACCGCGTCCCGCAGGACGGGTTCGAGGTCGATCAGGTCGCCTTCGAGGCGCAGCTCGTCGTCGCCCGCGTTGCCGCCCGAGCGGGTGTCAGGATAGACGAACAGCTCCTGGAAGTCGGCCTCGAACGTCGAGTCGATCGGGTCGAGGCAGCGCGAGCACTCCCCTTCGAGGGGAACGGACGCGGTGCCCGTGACGAGCACGCCCTCCAGGACCGCTTCGAACCGCAGCCGCAGCTCGATCGTGGCGCCTTCGGGCACGCCCACCATCTCGAGGCCGAAATCCTCCGGGGCCGGCACGTCGAGGAGCTCTTCACGCGAGGACCCCGGCTGCCTGCCCAGGGCTCTGGTGTCGAGCACCAGCGGGGCGTGGGGATCGAGGCGAGTCAGTGGACTCCTGCTTTCGTGAGGCATGGCGAATGACGGCCGTCGTTCCGGCCGGTGTCCCAGAGTACCGAACACACGCGCGTGCCCCAACTCGGAGGCCCGCCCGCCGCCCGCTCCCCTGGGCGGCCCCGCCGGGCCGCCCCGCGGGCCCGGCGGCCGAGGTCAGGACGCCGCGGCGGGGTCAGCCGGGCTGCTGGAGCCGCGCGGCGAGGCGCTCGTGCACGGTCTCGGGGATCAGCCCGGACACGTCGCCGCCGTACTTGACGATCTCCTTCATGAGGCTGGAGGAGAGGTAGGAGTAGAGCGGGTTGGTGGACATGAACATGGTCTCCACGCCCGCCATCCGGTGGTTCATCTGGGCCATCTGGAGCTCGTACTCGTAGTCGCTGACCGCGCGCAGGCCCTTGACGATGACCGGGATGTCGTTCTGGCGGCAGAAGTCCACCAGCAGGCCGTGCCACTTGTCGATCTTGACGTTGCCGTACTCCTTGGTCACCTCGCCGAGCATGTCGATCCGCTCCTCGATGGTGAACAGGCCCTTCTTGGTCTTGTTGATCAGCACCGCGACGACCACCTCGTCGAAGAGGCGGGAGGCCCGGCTGATGATGTCGAGGTGGCCGTTGGTGACGGGGTCGAAAGAGCCGGGACAAACGACACGGCGCACGAGGTCACTCCATCCTTGCGACTGGCCTTCCGTGCAGGTCGGGGCCTGCGGCGCGACCGTACCAAACCGCCGCGAGCCCGCCTTCCACCGGGCTCGCCGCCGCGGGACGCCGCTCGCTCCGCCGCACGCCGGCCCGCGTTCCCTTGCCGGGCGGGCGCGGAGGGGGCGGTCAGCCGCGGAGGGCTTCGAGGATGTCGGCCGCGACGGGGCCGGACTTGATGCCGTACCCGTCGGACTCGGTCATGACGGCGACGGCGTAGCGGGCGTCGCTCTTCGGCCCGAAGCCGATGAACCAGCGGTCGTTGTAGGAGGCGCCCTCGATGTCGGCGGTGCCGGTCTTGCCGCCGACGATCGGGCCGCCGCGCAGCGACTTGCCCGTCCCGCTGCGCACGACCTCCTGCATCATGTCGCGGAGCTGGCCCGCCTGGTCGGAGTCCAGGGCCCGCCCGAGGCGGCGCCCGTTGGCCTTCTCGACGAGCGAGCCGTCCGAGCCGCGGATCCGGTCGACGAGGTAGGGGCGCATGACCTCGCCGTCGTCGACGGCCGCCGCGGCGACCATGGCCATCTGCAACGGGGTCGCGACGGTGCTGCCCTGGCCGATGGAGCCGAGCGCGCTGAGCGCCGGGGACCCGGTCTTCGGGAACGAGCTGGGCGCGCTCGTCATGCCCTTCTCGATCTGGATCGGGTCGTAGAAGCCGAAGCGGGCGGCCTGCCGGGCGACCGCGTCGTTGCCCGGACGCACCGCGCCCATGATGGCGAACGTGGTGTTGCAGGACTGGGCGTACGCGTCCTTGAGCGGGATCGCGGGCAGGTCGCACTGGCCGCCGATGTCGCCCGCGTCGTTGTTGATCGCCTGGCCGGCGCCCGCCGGGCGGTAGCTGCGCCCGGCCCGGACCCGGCTGCCCTCGGTCGTCCCGGCGGCGAGCGCGGCGGACGCGACCACGGTCTTGAACGTGGAGCCCGGCGGGAACACCTCGCCGGCCGCCTTGTTGAGCAGCGGCTTGCCCTGCTGCTCGTTGAGCCGGTCGAACACGCGCTGCGCCTGCTTGGCGTCCGGGACGGCCACGTCGTTGGCGTCGTACGAGGGCGTGGACGCCATCACCTTGATCGCGCCGGTGCGGGCGTCCAGCACGACGGCGGCGGCGCGGCGCGCGCCGGTCGCTTGGAGCGCCTGGTAGGCGGCGCGCTGGGCGTCGGGGTCGATCGTGGTCTCGACGGTGCCGCCGGGCAGCTTCTTGCCGATGATCTTGTTGATGATGTCGGTGGTGGCGAGGCGGGGGTCGGTGCCGTCGAGGACGTGGTTCTCGGCGTTCTCCAGGCCGGTCTGGGAGAAGCGGGAGAAGTAGCCGGTGACCGGGGAGAAGATCTGGCTCTGCTTGTAGCGGCGCTGGAAGCGCTTGCCCGCGACGGGCACCGACCAGGCGATCCGCTCGCCGCCGGCGACGATGGGCCCGCGCTCGATCTTGTCGCGGTCCTGGAACTGGCGCGCGTTCAGCCGGTCGTCGCGCAGGCCCTGGGCGGCGAAGCCCTGGACGTAGGTGACGTTGGCCATGAGCGCGACGCTCATCACCAGCATCACGATCCACGTGCGGCCCACGGCCTTGTCGATACCGGGCCTCATGAGCGAGCCCCACCCTCCGAAGTCAGCCGACCACACATGGTAGCCGTACGGTGGAGGGTCGCGATCATGGGCCCGCCGTCCTTCTCCTCCGGATCGGCTACCTGGTCTCGCTCTACCCCGCGCGCCCGTACCAGAACACGGCCTCGCCGTAGCGGCGGTCGCGTTCGGCGGTGTAGCCCTCCGGCCAGTCCAACGGACGGCCGCGCACGGAGCGTTCCACGACGACCAGCGCGTCCGGCGCCGTCCAGCCGTTGTCGCGCAGCGCCTCCAGGAGGCCGGTGACCGCCTCGTCCTCCAGCGCGTACGGGGGGTCGGCGAAGACGAGGTCGTACGGTTCGCCCGGCGGGCGGCGCACGGCCCGTTCCACCCGGTCGGCGAGGGGGACGGCGCCGGGCAGGCCGAGCGACGCGGCGTTCTCGCGGACCACCCTGGCCGCGCGCGGATGCGACTCGACCAGCAGCGCGTGCGCCGCGCCCCGCGACAGCGCCTCCAGCCCGACCGCCCCCGACCCGGCGTACAGGTCGG
This sequence comes from Actinomadura sp. J1-007, assembly GCF_009793335.1. Classification (GTDB taxonomy): domain Bacteria; phylum Actinomycetota; class Actinomycetes; order Streptosporangiales; family Streptosporangiaceae; genus Spirillospora; species Spirillospora yumaensis. The sequence continues at coordinate 987,418 of NZ_WING01000001.1, forward strand.
CGACCCGGAGCCCGTCGAGCGGGCCGAGCAGCGCCAGCACCGTCGAGAACAGGCCCTCCCTCGCGCGGTCGCTGGTCGGCCTGGTGTCCCTTCCCGGCGGTACGGCCAGGCGCCGCCCGCCCGCGCTTCCCGCGATCACCCTGGTCATTCCCCAAGTATCCCGGTGACGGCCGCGCTCCGGGGCACGGCCGCCGTCCGCCGATACCCCGGTGACTCCAGGAGACCCCGAACGCCGAGGTCGAGGCGGGCGGGACGTCCCCACCCCGGAACGTCCCGCCCGCTCGTACGGCCCGCCGCCCCCGACCTCGCGGCGCGCCGTTCCCACCCGGGCCAGCCCGCCCGGGCCGACCCGCCCGCGCCGCCCGTTCCGCGCCGAACGCGTCGCGGAACGAGCGGCGGCCGGCGGGCCGCGGTCAGGCGAGGGCCCAGCGGACCTGCGTGCGCACGCCGGGATCGGGATCGGCCAGCGCCTCGGTGAGGGCGGTGACCACCTCCGGCCGGTCGCCCGCCCACTGCTCCAGCGACTGGACGGCGGCGCGGCGGACGTCCACGACGCGGTCGCGGAGCGCGGCGATGAGCGGGTGGACCGCGACGTCCGGCACGGCGGAGCCGAGGGCGAGCGCGGCGCGGCGGCGCACCTGCCAGCTCGCGTGCGCGATCGCAGTCACGACCCGTCCCTCCAGCGGCTCGGGGACGCCCAGTTCGGCGGCGGAGTCGATGGCCGCCATCCGGACGACGGGGTCGTGGTCGCCGAGGAGGTGTTCGAGCGCGGGCATCCCGGACGGCTCGGCGAGCCGCGCCACGCCCTGCGCGACGGCGACCCGCACCTCCCGGGACGGGTCGTCCGCCGCCTCCGCGACCTCGTCCGCGGCGCGCAGCGCGATCAGGCCGAGGACGGCCTGCACCCGCACCTGCGCCTCGTCGTCCTCGAAGCCCTGGGCGTACAGCTCTCCCGCGCCCCGGACGAGGATGCCGAGCAGGTCGGCGGCCGTCCGGCGGACATGGGCGTCGCGGCCGCGCGTGGCGGCGAGCCGCAGCGCGTCCACGCCGTCGTCGCCGAGGTGGACCTCGGGGAGGCCGCCGAGGGCGTCGGCCGCGAGGCGGCGGACGGTGCCGCTCTCGTCCGCGAGCGCCCAGGCGAGGGTGTCGCCGGTGCCGCGCGGGGCGTCGCCCCTCGCCGCGGCCTTGGCGAGAACGGTGACGGCGGCGGCGCGGACCTCGGGCTCGGGGTCGCGCAGGTATGCGTCGACGTCGGTGAGGTGAAGGCGTTCGAGCCGGTGGAGCTCGATCACCCGCGCGAGCAGCCCGACCGCGGTCGCGCCGCGTGCGCCGTCCCCTTCGGAGGCGGTCGCGGTCGCGGGGTCGGGGGCGGGTGGTCCAGCGGGGTCGGGCGGTCCGGCGGGGCCGGTCGCGGGCAGGGTCGTACGGCCGTGGTCGGCCGGGTCGTTCCGGTCGGTGAGCGTCATGTGCGGCCTCCGGTGAGCCGTCGGATCCGGGGCGCCGCCGGCATGCGGGCCGGCGGGCGGGGTCGGGATCAGCGGCGGGTACACAGGGCGCTGTGCTGGCGGCCCATACGGAGCCACCGGGGCGCGCGGCGCCGTGCGGTCGGGACCTCACTGGGGTTCACGTGTTCATCGTCCGACAAATTCCCTAGTAAGTCAACTCGTTAAGTAGGGAATATGCGGCCGGGCGGCGGGGAGACGTGATCGCGGGCGCACCGGTAGCCGGGGCGGGGCTAGGTCTTCTCCAGGTACTCGGCTCGTTCCTCGTCCAGGAGGGTGGCCAGTTCGGCGGCCAGGCCGGGGTGGTCGTCCAGCCCGGGGTCCTGGTCGACCAGGGCCGTGGCCTCCTCGCGGGCGTCCTTGATGACGTCCTCGTCGCGCTGGAGGGTGAGCAGGCGCAGGCTGGACGAACGGCCCGCCTGGGTCGCGCCGAGCACGTCGCCCTCGCGGCGCTGTTCGAGGTCGAGCCGCGACAGCTTGAACCCGTCGGTGGTGGAGGCGACCGCGTCCAAACGCTCGCGCGCCTTGCTGCCCGGCTCGGCGTCGGTGACCAGCAGGCACAGTCCGTGCAGCGAGCCCCGGCCGACCCGCCCGCGGAGCTGGTGGAGCTGCGAGACCCCGAACCGGTCCGCGTCCATGATCACCATGACCGTGGCGTTCGGGACGTCGACGCCGACCTCGATCACCGTCGTCGCGAGCAGCACGTCGAGGTCGCCGTCGGTGAAGCGGCGCATCACCGCGTCCTTCTCGTCCGGATGCAGCTTGCCGTGCAGGACGCCGATCCGCAGCCCGGACAGCAGCTCGTCCTCCAGCATCGGCAGCAGCTCCATGATGCCGAGCGGCGAGCGGCGCCCCTCCTCGCCCGCCGGGGCGGCGTCGCCCTCGTCGCCCTCCTGCTCGCCGATGCGCGGGCACACGATGTAGATCTGGCGGCCCTGCGCGGCCTCCTCCCGGATGCGCTCCCACGTGCGGGCGAGGAACGCGGGCCGCTCCGGCGGCACGACGTGCGTCCCGATCTCCGAACGGCCCGCCGGGAGCTGCCCGAGCACCGAGGTCTCCAGGTCGCCGAAGACCGTCATCGCGACCGTGCGCGGGATCGGCGTCGCGGTCATGACCAGCACGTGCGGCCGTCCCCCGCTCACCTTCTCCCGCAGCGCGTCGCGCTGCTCCACGCCGAAGCGGTGCTGCTCGTCCACCACGACGAGCCCGAGGTCGGCGAACTGCACGTTGTCCTGGAGCAGGGCGTGCGTACCGACCACGATCCCGGCCGTGCCGGACGCGGCGTCCAGCAGCGCCGCCTTCCGCGCCTTCGCGCCGAGCGACCCGGTCAGCAGCGTCACGCGGGTGGCGTTGTCGGCGCCGCCGATCTGCCCCGCCTGCCCGAGGTCGCCGAGCATCCCGGTGATCGAGCGGAAGTGCTGCTGCGCGAGGACCTCCGTCGGCGCCAGCAGCGCCGCCTGCCCGCCGCCGTCGACGACCTGGAGCATCGCGCGCAGCGCGACGACCGTCTTGCCCGCGCCGACGTCGCCCTGGAGGAGGCGGTGCATGGGGTGCGCGAGGGAGAGGTCGGCGGCGATCTCGTCGCCGACCTCGCGCTGCCCCTTGGTGAGGTCGAACGGCAGCCGGGCCTCGAACTCCGAGCCGATGCCTCCGACGACCGGCGGGCGCGGCTTGGCGGGCAGGGCCGCGGCGGCGCGGCGGCGCTGGGCCAGGGCGACCTGGAGCACGAACGCCTCGTCCCACTTGAGGCGCTTGCGGGCGCGGGACAGCTCGTCCCACGTCTTCGGGCGGTGGATGCCCTCGTACGCCTCGGCGAGCGGGATCAGGCCGCGGCGGGTGAGCAGCGGGGCGGGCACGGGGTCGGCGGGCAGTTCGAGCTGGTCGAGGACCATGCCCACCGACTTGCCGATCGTCTCGATGTCCAGGCCCTTGGTGGACGGGTAGATCGGGATGATCTCGTCCGCCCACTCCTGCGCCGCCTGCTCGGCGGACCTGGCGGCCACGACCTTGTACTGCGGGTGGGTGAGCTGCCGCTGCTCCCTGCCGCTGCGCGGCCGGTACGTGCTGATCTTGCCGGCGAACAGCCCGCGGGTGCCCGGGGACAGGTCCCGTTCGGGATGTAGGAGCCCTTGCGGCCGAAGAAGCTCAGCTTGAGCTCGCCGGTGCCGTCGGTGACGGTGATCTCCAGGACGTAGCCGGGGCTGCGCGTGAGGGTGCGGCCCTGCACCTTGACGACCTCGGCCATGACGGTGACGTGCTCGCCGTCCTGGAGGCCGCTGAGCGGCGTCAGCTCGCCGCGGTGGGCGTAGCGGCGCGGGTAGTGGTGCAGCAGGTCGCCGACCGTGTGCAGGTCGAGTCCCTTGGCCAGCACCTTCGCCGTCTTGTCGCCGAGAACCTTGCGCAACGGCTCGTCGAGATTCGCCACGCGGTCCTTTCTAGCAGGGCGGGACGGGTCTCACTCCACGCCGATGAGCAACGGCAGGCGCTCCTGGCCGCCGTCGTACACGCCGACCTCGACGTCCGGGCGGGCGTCCCGCAGGCGCCGTTCGAGCAGGGCGGCGAGGTCGGGCGGCGCGTGCACGCCCGGGATCAGCGTGACCAGCTCGCCGCCGCCCGACAGCATCCGGTCCAGGACGTGCAGGGCGACGTCGGCGATCCGGTCCCCGATCACGGCGACGTCGCCCTCGATCATCCCGAGGACGTCGCCGGGCCGGCAGAGCCCGACGCTCGTGACCGCCTCCCCCGCGGCGACCTCCAGGTGCCCGAACCGGGTCGCCCCGGCGGCGCGGGTCATCTCGATCACGTCCTCGCCGAAGCGGCGCAGCGGATCGTGGACGGCGAGGGCGGCGAGCCCCTGCACCGACGCCTTGGTGGGGACGACGGCGATGCGGGCGCCCGTGTCGCGGGCCCGTTCGGCGGCGGCCTCGGCGAGGGCCAGCACCTCCGGCTCGTTCGGCAGGACCGCGACCTCGTCGCCCGCCGCGAGGATCGCCTCGGCCAGCACGGCGAGCGGCGGCACCGCCCCCGGCTCGCGGCGGACGACCCGCGCGCCGTGCCCCTCGAAGAGGGCGGCGAGGCCGTCCGCGGCCGTGACCGCGACGACGGCGCGGCCGACGCACGGGGCGTGCTGCCCGTCGCCGGGCGCCCCGTGGAGGTAGGTGACGCGGATCCGGTACGGGCGGCCCGCCTCGAGGCCCGCCTCGATGGCCGCGCCCGCGTCGTCCACGTGCACGTGGACGTTCCAGAGGCCGTCGCCGCCGACGACCACGAGCGAGTCGCCGAGGCCGTCGAGCGTCCCGCGCAGCGCGGGGACGGCGCCGTCCGGCGCGTCCAGCAGGTACATGACCTCGTAGCCGGGGCCGGTCCCGGCGGCCGGGGCGGTCTGCGGCGCCTCGTCGCGGGCGGGCTGCGCCTCGGTGCGGGCGGGCACCTCGTACCGTTCGGGGTACTCGTCGGTGACCACGGCGGCCAGCGCGTCCAGGACGACGCAGAGCCCGGCCGCGCCCGCGTCCACGACGCCGCTGCGCGCGAGGACGTCGAGCTGCCCGGTGGTGCGCCGGAGCGCCCGCCTCGCCCCGGCCGCCGCCGCCCGCACCGCCTCGTCCAGCCCGCCGCCCGGCGGCACCTGCGCCGCCGCCTCCGACGCCGCCTCCAGAACGCTGAGGATCGTCCCCTCGACGGGATGCTCAACGGCCCCCGAGCGAGGCCCGCCGCATACCCGAGCGCCTTCGCAAACGCCCCGGCCTCACCCGGGGTCGCGTCGTCCGGGGGGCGGGCGAGGCTCTCCGCTAGGCCGCGGAAGACCTGGCTGAGGATCACGCCGGAGTTGCCGCGGGCGCCGAGCAGCGCGCCGCGCGCCAGCGCCCGCCACACCTCGCCCGCCGCCGCGTCCGCGGGCAGGCCGGCCACGGCGTCGGCGGACGCGAGGACGGTCAGGTGCAGGTTCGTGCCCGTGTCCCCGTCGGGCACCGGGAACACGTTCAGCGCGTCGATCTCGCCGCGGGTCCGGCCGAGGGCCTCGGCCGCGAGCCTGCTCCACCGCCGTACCGCCGCACCGTCGAGGACCTCGCCCACACTCGCTCCCCTCGCCGTGTCCGCGGTACCTCTGTACCGCGCGGACCATGCCGTTGGGAACGTCCCCGCACGAACCGGCCCCTCCTCCCGGCCCCGCGCGGCGACCGAACCCGCAGGCCGATTCGCCTACCCGACGCGCGTTCGGCTACTCTGATTCGTGCGCCTCGTCCGGGGCGCCCATCAGTGAGCGCGCCAGATGGCCGGCAACCTGCCCGGCGTTCGGGCGCTCCAGCTCAGCATCGACACCCACTTGGAGTTTCCCGTGGCTTCCGTCTGCGACGTCTGCGGCAAGGGACCCGGTTTCGGCATGCGCGTCTCCCACTCGCACCGCCGCACCCCGCGCCGCTGGAACCCCAACATCCAGCGCGTGCGCGCCGTCGTGAACGGCAGCACCAAGCGGATCAACGCCTGCACGTCCTGCATCAAGGCCGGCAAGGTCGTCAAGCCGACCGTCTGACCCCTCGCGGCCCGACCCGCCCGCCTCGGCACGGCGGGTCCGGCGGCCCGCCGCACGCCTCAGTCGGCTCACCGGAACCTCCGGCGAGCCGACTTTCGCGTTCCCGGACCCCGCCCGGCGCGGGGACGCGCCGTTGAGGGTCAGTGCGCGGGGCGGAGGTTCCAGCGGTGGTCCACGGGGCCGATCCCGGCGCCCAACGGGAAGCCCGCCGCGATCGCGCCGGTGACGTACTCCTTGGCCTTCGCGACGGCGTCGGGCACGGTCTCGCCCAGCGCGAGGTGCGACGCGATCGCCGACGCGAGGGTGCAGCCGGTGCCGTGGGTGTGGCGGTTGTCGTGGCGGGGCGCGGTGTAGCGGTACTCGCGTTCGCCGTCGAAGAGCAGGTCGGACGGCTCGCCGGGCAGGTGGCCGCCCTTGACCAGCACCCAGGCGGGGCCGAGGGCCTTGACCGCCTCGGCGGCCTCGCGCAGGCCCGACTCGTCCACCACCTTCACGCCGGTGAGCTGCTCGACCTCCCACAGGTTCGGCGTGACGACGGTCGCGGCGGGCAGCAGCCGGGTGCGGACGGCGTCCACGGCGGACGGGTCGAGGAGCGAGTCGCCGTGCTTGGAGACGCCGACGGGGTCGACCACGGACGGCGCGTCCGACGCGGCGAGGCGTTCGGCGACGATCTCGACCAGCGTGCTGGACGCGAGCATCCCCGTCTTGATCGCGTGGACGCCGATGTCGGACAGCACCGAGTCGAGCTGGGCGCGCACGGCGTCGGGCGGCAGCTCCCAGTAGCCCTGGACGCCGAGGGAGTTCTGGGCGGTGACGGCCGCGATGACGCTCATCCCGTGGGCGCCGAGGGCGAACATCGTCTTCAGGTCGGCCTGGATGCCGGCGCCGCCGCCGGAGTCGGAGCCCGCGATGGTGAGCACGAGGGGCGGGGCCTGTCCCGGATTCTGCGTCATACCGCCACTTTAGAGGGCGTACGCCCCATCCTGGTCAGACGCGGGCGCAGGGCAGCCGGTTGAGGATGCACGACGACGGCCCGTGCACCGGCCCCTTCGCGGCGAACACGAACCGCACGGAGTGGCCGGGCGCGAGCGCGGGCGCGCCGGCGCGGCTGCGGATGAGCGGGCGCGCCCCGGGCTTGGCGAGGGTGGCGCCCTTGACGGCCCGTACGGACGTGCCGGGGATCTGGAACGCCAGCGCCCAGCGCGGGACCGGACGCTGCCCGCGGTTGGCGATCGTGACGGTGGCGCGGTACCCGGTGCTCGTACGGGACACGGCCTGGAACCTGATGACGAGCCCGTCGGCGCGGCCCGCGCCGCGGCTGGCCCGCTCCCCCGGCCCGCGCTGCGCGACCTGCCCGTCCTTGGGGCCGACCTGCGGCTCCTTCGGGGCGGCCCCGGCGAAGTTGAGGGAGATCTGCTGGGTGCTGAGCGCGTACGCGACCACGCCCACCGCGACGACGAGCGCCACGATCGGGAGCAGCGGCACGGGCAGCTTCGCGAACGCCTTCGTCCACTTCGTTCCCGAGTCGCCGGACGACGGCGCCGGAGCGTCGGGAGGCGGAGGCGCCTCGTGCCCGAACGCGGGCGGCTCGTTCGGAGGCTGCCCGGGAGGCTGCTGCGAGCCCCCGCCGGACGCGGCGCGCCGCGCGCCCTCGGGACGCGTCGCGTCCATGGACGGCCCCCCGAACCCGGAGGCGTCGAACGCAGGCGCCCCGAACGGAGAGGTACCGGTGGACGGCTCCTGCCCGCCCGACGCCCCTCCCCCACCCAGCACACCGAACGGAGAGGTACCGGTGGACCCGGACGAGGACGGCGGCGTCGAGTCGTCGTGAACGGGCGCGCCCAGCGGCCCCGCAGCGTCATAGCCCCGCGCGGACGGCGCAGCCGCGTCGCCGTAGGTGGGCCCGGAAGGCCCAGCCGCGTTGTAGTAGACGGGCGCGCTCAGCGGAGTCGCGTCGTCGTAGGCGGCCGCGGACGACGCGGTCGCGCCGTCGTGGACGGGCGCGCCGGGAAGGGACGCGTCACCGTAGGCGGCCGCGGGCGGCGCAGCCGCGTTGTCGTAGACGGGCGCGCCCAGGGGGCCGCGTCATCGTAGGCGGGCGCAGACTGTGGGGGCGCGTCGGTGTAGAGGGGGCGGCCGGTGGGGGGGTGTCGGCCTCGGTGGGGGCTCCCGGGGGGCCTGGGGGTGCCGAAGGGGGAGGTGCCGGTGGACGGGGAGTCGGCGGCGGGCGGCGGGGGTTCGGAGGCGGGGGCGGGCGGGGCGTACTGGGGGACGCCGAAGGGAGCGGTGTCGAACGAGACCCTCGGGGGTGGTTTCCGGAGGGGCCGGAAGGGGTGCCCGGAGGAGGGCCGGGAGGTGGCCCGGTCGAGCGCCCGGTGTACTGCTCCGACTCGCCCGAGGGCTCGTCGTCCGGGTGCTGGAGTCTCGTGTGTCGTCCCATCCCATCCCTCTTCGATCACAGGATGTATACCAAACCAGCACCAAACATGCCTACCGGATGAGTAAACGCGAGGTACTCGTCCCATTGCGTTTCACATGCGTTTACTCGCGGAAATGGTCCCATCCGCCGGGGCCCTGGACGGCGCCGTCGAGCGTCACTCCGCGGCCTTCCCTGACCTTTCCGACCACCGTCCAGGATGGGGGCGGAACGGCCGTCGCGGGGAAGGTTCCGGCGAACGCGTGGTCCTCTCCTCCGGTCAGTGCGAAGCGGCGCCGTTCGGGACCGGGGAACGGGGGCGCGGGGACGGCCGCGGAGTCGACCTCGATCCGTACGCCGCTCGCCGCCGCGATGTGCCCGAGGTCCTGGAGGAGGCCGTCGCTCACGTCGAGGAGCGCCGTCGCGCCGAGTTCGCGTGCTTCGGCGCCCGCCTCGTACGGCGGGACGGGGCGCAGGTGGGCCTGGACCAGTCGCTGCTCGGCGGCGGTACGGGCGCCGGGTCCGGGGTTCTGGAGGAGGTGGAGGCCGGCGGCCGAGTGGCCGAGCGCGCCCCGGACGGCGACCAGGTCGCCGGGGCGGGCGCCGGAGCGGGTGAGCGGAGGACGGCCGCCGAGGTCGCCGAGGGCGGTGACGGCGATGGTGATCTCGGGCGCGGAGACGACGTCGCCTCCGGCCACGGACGCGCCGACCACGGCGCACTCGTCGGCGAGGCCGTCGTAGAGGCGTTCGGCCCAGCCGACGTCGGTGGCGGCCGGGAGGGCGAGGCCGATCAGCAGGGCGGTGGGGCGGGCGCCCATCGCGACGACGTCGGCGAGGTTCTGCGCGGCGGCCTTGCGGCCGATGTCGTACGGCCCGGACCAGTCGAGCCGGAAGTGGCGGCCCTCGCCGAGCAGGTCGGTGGTCGCGACGACCCGGCCGTCGGGCGCGGCGATCACGGCGGCGTCGTCGCCGGGGCCGAGCCGGACGTCGCCGCCCTGGGGCAGGCGGCCGGTGAGCCGTCCGATGAGCCCGAACTCGCCGAGCTCGCCGATCGTCCCCATGCGCACCCCTCGTCCCGTCGCGGCCACGGGCGGACGGGCGGCGCGGGGCGTCCGCGATCGGGCGGCCCCCGGACGCCCGCCGTGGCGCATTACACGATACGGTGACCGTCCGACGGCTATTTCTCCGCCCAGGGGAGGACGTGATGGTGCAGGCCTACATCCTCATCCAGACCGAAGTGGGCAAGGCGGCCGCGGTCGCCGGTGAGATCGCCGGCATCCCCGGCGTCACCCTGGCGGAGGACGTCACGGGTCCCTACGACGTCATCGTCCGAGCGGAGGCGCGCAATGTCGACGAGCTGGGCAAGCTCGTCGTCGCGCAGATCCAGGCGGTGGAGGGGATCACCCGTACGCTCACCTGCCCGATCGTGCACATCTGACCCCGCCGTGCCCCGTCCGTTCCGCCTGCTCGCCCTCGCCGGCCTGGTCCCGGTGGCGCTGCTCGCGGCGGGCTGCGGCGACGGGGCGGTCGAGATCCAGCCGCCGAGGCCCGACGCGGCGACGACCCGGCTCTGCGAGGGGCTGCGGCTGCCGGAGAAGGTGCACGGCCGTTCGCGCCGCGACGCCTCCCCCGGCTCGCCGCTGACCGCCGCGTGGGGGTCGCCCGCGATCGCGCTGCGCTGCGGCGTGCCGCGCCCGCCGGGGCTGCGGCCGGACACGCAGCTCAGCACGGTCAACGGGGTCGACTGGTTCGGGCAGCCGTCGGGCCGTCCCGTCACGTGGACGGCCGTGGCGCGGCAGGCGTACGTGGAGGTCACGGTGCCCGCCAAGTACAGCCCGCCCGGGGACGTCCTCATCGAGCTGGGCGACGCGATCAAGACGACGATCCCGGCGAAGCCCGAGGGCCAGATCTAGCGCCGCGCCCCGTTCACCAGAGGGGGACGGGGGCCTCGCCTCTCGGGTAGTAGCCGGGGACCGGGTCGCCCGCCGCGGCGCGGTCGAGGCGCCGCCTCATCCCCTCCGACAGGACGTCCGCCTTCATCATCTCCACGAAGACGGACGTGACGTTGCCGAGGTCGAACCAGTCGCGCTGCCACGACCAGCGGCGGCCGCCCGCGTACCGGAACCAGCTCCCGCCGATGCCCGCGACCTCGTACGGGGTGCCGTCGGGGCGGCGCGCGTCGGCGACCTGCTTCCAGAACCCGACGACCTCGCCCTTGCGCTCGTCCACCAGGATGCTCTGGTACGGGTACGACCAGCCGTCCAGGCCGCCCATCTCGGAGCCGAGCGCGAGGTCGCGGATCTCGTCGCGGCCGACGGCCATGAAGTCCTGGCCGGGGCCGATGTTCCAGCCGTACGTGGCGTCCTCGGTGTAGAGGTCGGCGAGGGGCCGCCAGTCGCCGAGCTCCTCGCACCGCCGGTTGGTGTCGAGCCAGTGCTCGACCATCGCGTCCAGCTCCTCGCGGGGGAATGCGGGCATCACGTCTCCTGTCACGGTTCGAGCAGCTTGAGCGCGCGGGTCGGGCAGTAGCGGACGGCGCTGGCGACCTCGTCGCGCAGCGCGGCGTCCGGGGCGTCGTCCAGGACGCGGACCTTGCCCTTGGGCGGCACCTCGAACACGTCGGGCGCCTCCAGCTCGCACATCGCGTGGCCCTGGCACAGGTCGAGGTCGGCCTCGATCCTCACGGCCGCCTCCTGCGGTAGCGGACGGCGCAGGGCCGCGCGAGCTGGACGACCATCTTGGAGTGGTCGTTGCGGTACGTCCCGGGCGGCTGGGCGAGCTCGAACTCCCAGTCGCGCAGCAGGACGGAGAAGATGGCCTTGAGCTGGATCATCGCGAAGTTCGCGCCGACGCAGCGGTGCCGTCCCGCGCCGAACGGCACCCAGGTCCAGCGGTTGGCGAGGTCCTCCTCGCGGGGCGAGGCGTACCGTTCGGGGCGGAACGCGTCGGGCTCGGGGAAGTCCTCGGCGATGCGGTTGGACACCGCCAGCGAGCAGCCGACCATCGTGCCCGCCGGGATGCGGTGGCCGAGCACCTCCTGGTCGGACCGGGCGACGCGCAGCAGCAGGATCAGCGGCGGATGCAGCCGCAGCGCCTCCTTGACCGCCGACTCCAGCCGCGGGATCGCGCGCAGCGCCTGGAAGCTGACCTCGCGGCCGTCCTCGTACAGGCCGTCGAGCTCGCCGACGACGCCGTCCAGGACGTCCGGGTGGCGCAGCAGCTCGATCAGCGTCCAGGCGGCCGTCCCGGACGTGGTGTGGTGCCCGGCGAACATCATCGAGATGAACATGCCGGTGACCTGGTCGGCGCTGAACTTCGGCGTCCCGTCCTCCTCCCTGATCGACATCAGCACGTCGAGGAGGTCGCGGTCGTCGCGGGGCGGGTTCGGCGGCCGGCCGTCCATGATCCCCTGGACGAGCCGGACGAGCGCGGCGCGCGCCGCGTCCCGCTTGCGGAAGCTCTCGATGTCGGCGTACGGATCGACGTAGGCGATCGCGTCGGTGCCGCGCTCCAGGTCGTGGTACAGCTCGGCGAACCGCCGGTCGAGCCGTTCGCGGAACTTGCGGCCGATCAGGCACGCCGACGAGGTGTAGATCGTCAGTTCGGCGAAGAAGTCGAGCAGGTCGATCTCGCCCTCGTCGCCCCATCCGGCGACCATCCGGTCGACCTCGGCGGCGATCGTCGCGGCGTGCCCCTTGAGGAACGAGCCCTTCAGCGCCTGGTTGTGCAGGGCCTCGCGGCGCTGCTCGGGCGTCGCGTCGAACACCACGCCCTCCCCGAAGATCGGGGTCATGAACGGGTACGCCTCGGCCTGGTCGAGCTCCTCGTCCGGGGCGCGGAAGAAGAACTCGTTGGCCTCGGCGCCCGACAGCAGCACCACGCGCCGGCCCGCGAGCCGGAACTCGCCGACGTCGCCGCACTCGTCGCGGACGCGGCGCATCAGCCCGATCGGGTCGGAGCGCAGCTCGTCCAGGTGGTCGGGGCCGCCGGACACGGCGCGGGGCTCGGTCAGCGCTGTCATGGCTTCTCCAGGGGTGCCTCGGGCTGCACTTCGACGAGCGACAGGTGCGCGCCGCGCGGCGCCGCGACGACGGCCGCGACCGCCGCCGCCACGTCCGACGGCCGCAGGAAGTACGGGTGGCGGGCGGCGCCCCACTTCACCCACTCCTCCAGGACCTCCCCCGTGGTCTCGGCGTCCCAGCCCATCCCCATGCCCGTCGCGGTCGGGCCGGGCCGGACGATCGACGCCCGCACCCCCGTCCCCTCCAACTCCATCTGCATGGCGCGGGCCATGCCCTCGACGCCGTTCTTCGCGGCGACGTACGCGCCCATCCGGGTGCGCGGCATCCGCACGACGTCGGACGAGACGAACACCACGTCGCCCCGCCGCCGCGCCGCCATCCCGGGCACGATCGCCGACACGAGCCGGTGCGCGCCGACGAGGTGCACCTGCACCTGCGCGAGGAACGCGTCCGAGTCCAGCTCGTGGATGCGATCGGCGGCGAGGTCGCCCGCGCCGGACACGACGATCTCCATCGCGCCGAGCGCGTCCTGCGCCGCCGCGACGAACTCCTTGACCGAGCCCGAGTCGCCCACGTCCAGGGGATGCGCGAACGCCTCGCCGCCGCCCGCCCGGATCGTCGCGGCCAGTTCCTCGCACTTGTCGGCGCGCCGCGCGCCGAGCGCGACGGGATGCCCCGCGGTCGCGAGCGCGGTCGCGGTCGCGGCGCCGATCCCGGACGACGCTCCGGCGACCAGGGCGGGGCGCCGTTCGGGATGGGGATCGAACCTCGGCACTACAGCACCTCCATGCGTACGGGCAGCCTCGCGAAGCCGCGCACGTTGACCGAGTGGACGCGTTCGGCGCGCCCCTCGTCGACCTCGTAGCGGGAGACCCGTCCGACGAGCTCCGTCAGCGCGATCCGCGCCTCCAGGCGGGCGAGGTTGGCGCCGAGGCAGAAGTGCCGCCCGCCGCCGAAGCTGACGAGCTGGGACGTGTCGCGGTCCAGGTCGTAGTCGTCGGGCCGTTCGAAGACGCGCGGGTCGCGGTTGGCCGAGCCGACGAGCAGCAGCAGCCGGTCGCCCTCCGGGACCGTCCGCCCGTGCAGGACGGTGTCCTTGGCGACCGTCCTCGCGAGCATCTGGCTGGAGGTGTCGTAGCGGAGCGTCTCCTCGATCCAGGCGTCCACCCGCCCCGGGTCCGCGAACGGCTTGGCCGCCTGCGCCGGGTTGCGCGCACCCCAGTACAGGGCGTTGGCGAGCAGCTTGGTCGTCGTCTCGTTGCCCGCGACGACCATCAGGAACAGGAACGCGATGATCTCGCGGTCGTCCAGCCGGTCGCCGTCGACCTCCGCGTCCAGCAGCGCCGATGTCAGGTCGTCGCGCCGCCGCCGCTTCCGTTCGCCCACCATGTCCTGGTAGTAGCCGACCAGTTCGAGGGCGGCCCCCATGCCGGCGGGCGGCACGTCGTTCAGCCCCTCCTCCCGGTGCACCACCAGGTCGGCGAGCCGCCGCACCTCCGCCCGGTCGCCCTCCGGGACGCCCATCATCTGCGAGATGACGTCCATGGGGAGCAGCCCGGCGAAGTCGGCGACCCAGTCGAACTCCCGCTCGTCCAGCGCGGCGTCCAGGTACCCGCGCGCCAGCTCGCGGATGCCGTCGCCCAGCCGGGCGACGCGCCTCGGCGTGAAACCCTTGGACACCAGCGCCCGCATCCGCGTGTGCCGGGGCGGGTCCAGCGCAAGGAACGACATCGTCTTGTGCGCGTGCGGGCCCCAGGCGCTCGGCTCCAGCGAGACGCCGTTGGCACTGGAGAACGTCGCGTGGTCCCTGAACGCCGCCGCGACGTCGGCGTGCCGCGAGAGCGCCCAGAACCCGAGCTCGTCGTTCCTGTAGAGCGGGGCCTCGTCCCTCAGCCGCGCGTAGATCGGGTAGGGGTCCTCGTGGACGGCGTAGTCGTAGGGGCTGTAAGAGGGGTCCACACCCGTCACCTCGTTATTCGGGCACTATGAGCTCGGCCATCTCCGCGAGCCGGTCGGCCATCCGCGCGTAGGAGGTGTAGCCCATGCCCGCGTGCACCAGCGCACCGGCATAGGCGAGCTCCAGCGCGCCCAGCACCTTGGCGTCGGCGCCCTCCCCGAGGGCCGCCCCGAGCCGTTCGCGGATCGCGATCCCGATCCGCGTCCGCAGCTCCCGCACGTCCGGGTCGGTGCCGAGCATCGACGTCGTGCACGCGGCCGCCAGCTCCGGCTCGTCCGACACCAGCAGCGCGATCTCCCGCAGCACCTCGACGACCCGTTCCCGCTGGTTCCCCGCCGCCTGCACGGGCGGCAGCGCGCTCAGCCGCCGCCAGAACACCTCGGTGATCAGATGGTTCTTGGACGCGAAGTAGGTGTAGGCCGTCGCCGGCGCGACCCCCGCGCGCCGCGCCACGTTCCGCACGGTCAGGCCCTCGTACCCGGCCTCCCGCACCTCGGCCACGGCCGCGTCGGTCAGCCGCCGCACCGTGTCGGCCTGCCGCTCGGTGAGCCGCCGCCGCGTCGGCTCCGTCGTCATCTGCTGTTCCCCGGACACGTGTCCAGACATTAGTTCAGTTCCCTTTCCTCTGCAAGCTCCATCCGGTTCTACAGAACGCCTGTAGCCCTCGCCCGCGACCCTCGGCCCATCGCCTCCAACTACGTTGTGCAATGTTTTCGACACCCTCCGGAGGCGACGATGACCAGCGAGATCGACCCCACCACCTCGGCCACCGCCCTGTACGCCTACCGCATCCGCAAGGAACGGGAGCGCATCGGAGCCTCACAGGCCGAAGCCGCCGCAGCCGCCCACATCTCCAGGCAGCTCTACGGCCATTACGAGACGATGCGCCGCATCCCGTCCCTGGACGCGAGCGGCCGCCTCGACGCCTTCTACGGTCTCCCGGACACCCTCACGGACCTCCAGCCCCTCGTCGCCAAGGAGGTCGGCACCCTCGCCAGCTTCCTCGAATTCGCCGACCAAGAGGAGAAGGCCGACAGCATCCGCACCTACCAGCCGCTGATCATCCCTGGGTTCTTCCAGACCGAGGCGTACGTCCGGGCGATCCTGTCCATGGGGACGCGCGCCGACCAGATCGAACGCCTCGTCGCGACCCGCCTCGCTCGTCAGGCGAACTTCTTCACCGACGATCCACCGTTCGTCCTCGCCCTCATCGCCGAACGGGCGCTCCGCGAGAACGTCGGAGGCTTCGAGCTCATGAGGGAGCAGCTCAGGCACCTGCTGGAGCTGGCCGAGCACCCCACCATCCACCTCCAGGTGATCCCTGCGGGCGCGCCCGTCTACGCGAGCGGCGAGTTCTACCTGCTCGGCTACTCCGAAGGCGGAGACCTCGGCTACGTGGAAGGCGCGAACGGCCACGGCTCGATCATCGAGGCGTCGGGCGAGGTGCATGATCTCGGGCTACTCTTCGACCATCTCCAGTCTTCAGCGGAGACGATCGAAAAGTCACGGCGTCTGATCGAAGCCATTTTGGAGAGCCCGTGAACCTCACCTCCCGTTGGCGCAAGAGCACCTACTCCGACCAGCAAGGCGGCGCCTGCGTCGAACTCGCCGCTCTCGCGTCCTCGGTGGGAGTGCGCGACTCCACCGACCCCGCGGGGCCGCGTTTGGAGATCGCGCCCGATGCGTTCGCCGCGTTCATCGCTCGCGTCAAGGACGGGGGCCTGGACCTGTAGTAGCGGGGGCGCACGCCGAGGGAGGTCAGGCGTCCTCAGTTTCCAGGCGGGTCAGGGCGCGGCGGGCGGCGCGGGTGTTGGCGTGGTCCTCGCCGACGGCCGCCAGTTGAGCCGCCAGGACGGCCTCGTACTCGGTGCGGGCCGTGGCGGTGTCGATCACGCCGGCGGCGTGGCGGACCTCGGCGATGTCGAGGCGGGTGACGAGGGTCTCGGTGTGGTCGGCGCCGAGGACGGCGGTCTCCGCGGCGAGCACCTTGGCGTACGAGCGGTGGGCCTCGTCCCATTGCCCGTCGCGGTGCAGCATCGTCGCCAGGCAGTAGCGGGCGCCGCGCGCCGTTCCGGCCTCGGCGCCGTCGCGCCGGTCGTACGCGTCGGCGACCGGGCGCAGCTCGTCGGCGGCGTCGCGGTGCCGGCCGAGGTCGCTGAGGACGTGCGCCAGGCAGTGCCGTTCCTTCAGGACGACCGGGTCGTCATCGTCCATCAGGCCGTGCCGGGTCGCGAGGACGGCGCGGAACTCCGACTCCGCTCCGGCGTCGTCGTCCATCCGCCTCAGCAGGTGGCCGCGCTCGTGGCGGGCCTGGAGGACGGCCGGGTCGCCGTCCGCGCAGAAGTCGGCGAGCAGGTCAATGTAGCCGTCGATCTCCGCCAGCGCCTCCGGGAACCGCTTCTGCGTCTGGAGGTTGCGGGAGAGGGCGCGCTTCATGTCGCGGTAGAGGGACGCGCCGGTGTCGCCGCGCGCCTCCAGGTCCGCGAGGATCGACCGGCAGGCCGCCTCCGCCTCGGGGTGGTCGCCCGACGCGTCGAGGGCGTGCACTCGGTCGTGCCTGCGCTGCATCGTCACGGCGCGCCGGTCCTCGCCGGTGCGTTCGATCTCCTCGTCGGAGGCGTTGGCCTCGCCCGCGTCGCCGCGCTCCTCCAGCAGGGCGGCCAGGGCGCTGTGCGTGACCACGGTGTACGGGTTCGCGGGGCCGAGCACGCGCGTGCGGGCGGCGAGGACGGCGCGCAGCTCGCGTTCGGCGTCGTCCCGCGCGCCGGCCCGCGCGAGCGAGGCCGCCCAGTTGTGGTGAGTGATCAGAGTCTCGGGATGGTCGGCCCCGAGGACGTCGCGCTGGGCGCGCAGGACGTCGGCGTACTCCGTCCTCTCCTCCTCGTCGTAGAGGAACGCGAGGGCGTACCGGTGCCGCAGTGACAGGCGGGCCGGATGCTCCGGCTCCAGGACCTCGGCGCGCCGCCGCAGGAGCAGGATCAGCCCCTCGGCGGCCTCCTGCTTCCCGTTGAACCACAGGTACGCGATCGCGCCGAGGCCGATCTCCACCGCCTGGGCCACGAGCCGCGGGTCGTCCGGGGGCGCCTCCTCGGCCAGGCGCCGGACGTGCGGGACGAGGAGCCGCCACCATTCGCGGTTGGCGGGGAGTTCGGGCGCCCGCGCGCCGCCGCGTTCGAGCAGGGCGGCGGCGGTCGCGCGGACGGCGGCGCGCTCGGCGGGCGGCGCCGTGCGCAGCCGGTCGGCGTTGGACTCCAGGACGAGGCGGTGCGCGACGAGGCAGGGCAGGTCGGGCGACGTCTCGTCCACCTCCAGGAGGCTCAGTTCGACCAGCGCCTCCAGTGCGTCGTCGACGCGGTCGGCGAGGGGCGGGTCGGGCAGCAGGCCGTGCGCGGCGAGCACGGGCAGGTCGAGGAGGTCCACGGGGAACGGGGCGGGCGCGAAGCAGGAGAGCAGCCGCATCAGGGTCCTCGCCTCGGGCCGGTTCTGCGCGTCGAGGAGGTCGAGGCTCAGCTCCCAGGTACGGCTGACGAGGCGGCGGTGCTGGCCGTCCTGCGGAGCGCCCGCGTCGAGCAGCGCGGTGCCCACGTCGCCGAGCACCTCGGTGTACGCGGTGAACGTGCGGATGCGGGACGAGCCGTCGTGGCGGTGGCGCAGGAGCCCCGCGCCTCGGGCGGTGCGGGCCAGGTAGGAGCCGGCGAGGCGGAGGGCGAGGGGCAGGCCGCCGAGGCGTTCGGCGAGGGCGCGCGCCTCGTGCTCGGTGCCGGCGTGCCCGGCGAGGTCGATGAGGACGTCCGCGCCGTCGGCGGGGGTGAGGGGCTCGATGTGGTGGCAGTCGGCCTCGCCTCCCCAGGTCTCGGCCGAGCCGACGCGGCTGGTGATCAGGGTCAGGCCGCCGGGGGTGGCGCGGGCCCAGCCGGTGCCGTCGCCGGGCGCGCCGCGTTCGGCGGCGAGGACGGCCGGGTCGTCGGCGTTGTCGATCACCAGCAGCCAGGGCCGGGGCGACGCGTCGAGGTGGCGCCAGACCAGGTCCATCGCGCTGGTACGGCCCGTCCAGGCGTCCTCGACGTCCTCCTCGGAGGCGCCGAGTTCGCGGGCGGTCTCGCGCATGCCGGTGATCAGGCGGTCCCGGTCCAGGGCGGAGAGCCAGAAGACCCGGTGGCCCTGCTCGCGGGCGAGCCGGGCGAGGTGCAGGGCCAGGGTCGTCTTGCCGCAGCCGCCGAGGCCGTGCAGGACCTGGACGCGCCCGGTCGGCTCTGTCAGCCGCGCGCGCAGGACGGCCGCGACGCCGTCGCGGCCTCGGAGGCGGGCGGGCAGCTCGCCGAACGGCGGCTTGATCGAGAACATGCCCGGCCGGGACGGCGCGGGCGGCGGCTCGGTCGTCTCGGGCGGCCCTGACGCCCGGCCGGTGCGGGCCGCGTTCTTCCACGCGGTCTCGGCGGCCTTCGCGTTCTCCTGCGCGCGGCGCCAGGCGGTGTCGGGCCTGATGTCGCACGCCTGGAGGATCCTGCCGACGGTCCGCCAGGTCGGGGCGCGCCCGCCCGAGAGGGCGTCGGCGACCGTGCCGTGGCCGAGCCCGGCGGCCTCCCCCACGTCGCGGACGGCGCCGAAACCGGCCCGGTCCACCGCGTCGCGGAGCCGCTGCGCGAGGTCGCGCAGGGCCTCGGGGGCGTTGTCGTCGATCGGTTCCCTGAGCCGCCCCACATTGGCCTCCCGCGCCGCCGTCCGGACATCGCGATTGTCCTACGGCCGGGGAGCTCCGGGGGCTTTTGTCCGGGGTTTGTCCGCGCCCTTTTCCGGACGGCCGGGGCGGCCCGTACACCGGGGGCGAGGCCGCGGGAACGTCCCGCGGGGAAGGGACGGACATGATCGCGCACTACCTCGCGGGGCTGGCGCTCGCGCTCCAGACGCTCACGGCCGTTCTCGCCGTGCGGAACGACCGCCGCGAGACCCGCCGGGACCGGCGCGACGGGCATGACGGACGCGACGGACGTGACGGGTAGGGGCGGTGGAGCGGGCCGGGACCACGGTGACCTACCCTTTTGCGCAGGTCAGCGGTCGGTGCGGCGAGGGCGGCGCGGGGCCGGGGCCTGGCGGGACGCGATGACGGTCTGCATGGTGCGTTCGAGCAGGGCCAGGGCGGCGGCGATCTGGGTGCGCTCGGGGGCGGCGAGGCCGTCCAGGAGCGCCTCCTCGTTGGCGAGGTGCAGGGCGAAGACCTCGTCGATCAGGTCGATGCCGTCCCGGGTCAGCTCGGCGAACATGACGCGGCGGTCGCTCGGGTGGGGCGTGCGGGTGATGAGGCCCGCGCGCTCCAGGCTGTCGAGGCGGCCGGTCATCGCGCCGCTGGACAGCAGGGACGACTCGGCCAGCTCGGAGGGGGTCTTGCGGTACGGGGGGCCGCCGCGGCGGAGGTTGGCGAGCACGTCGAACGACTTGGGCGTCAGGCCGTGCGGCGTCAGGTAGCCCTCCAGCTCGTGGCGGGACAGCTCGGCGACGCGGCGCAGGCGGCCGAAGACGCCGATCGGCGAGGGGTCGAGGTCGGGGCGCTCCCTGCGCCACTCGTCGAGGACCTTCTCGACCGTGTCCATTGCACCGTCCGTGGGATGAGAGCCGGGCCGTCGTCGGCCGGGAAGCCGGTAGCGGAAGAGTAGCGGAACCAAGATACCTTGACACAAGTTATTTGGGTCCCAGATACTCCGTCTTAAAATATATACCTCCGCCCGCTGGCGGCGGAGCTCGGCGTGGGGCGCAACCGCCCGGCCAACTCCCGAACGAGGTCACATGCACACAACTTCTGGGCACACTCCCTCCGGTGCGCCCCGCGCGCGGCGGCTGGCGGCCGGCGCCGCCGTCGCGGCGGCCGCCGCCCTGGCGCTCGCCGCGTGCGGCGGCTCGGGCGAGTCCAAGGACGCCTCCGGGCGGATCAAGATCGACCTGCGCACGGACGTCTTCTACACCGGCGCCGTCCTCCCGCTCGTCGCGGGCGTCGACCAGGGCGTCTACGCCAAGCACGGGCTGAACGTCACGCTCAACCCGGGCAAGGGCTCGGCCACGACGCTCCAGACCGTGGCGAACGGGTCGGACGACCTCGGCTACGCCGACGCGGGCTCGCTCGTGCAGGCGGCCGGGAAGGGCATGCCGGTCCAGATGGTGGCGGGCATGGTGCAGCGGTCGCCGCTGGCGATCTTCACGCGGGCCGACTCGGGCATCAGGACGGCGAAGGACCTGGCGGGCAAGACGGCGGGCTACACGGCGGGATCGGCCGCGGAGACGGTGTTCCCGGCGTTCGCCAAGGCGAGCGGGCTGGACGAGGGCTCGGTCAGGTTCAACAAGGTGGACGTGCCGACGCGCGACAGCCTGTTCGTGCAGGGCAAGACCCGGTTCACGTTCGGGCTGACCAACGTCACCGGGCCCAACATGAAGATCAAGTGCGACTGCGACCTGAGGACCCTCGGGTACGCCGACGCCGGGCTGGACGTGCTGTCGTCCGGGATCGTCACCTCCAAGCGGTTCGCCAAGGAGCACCCCGGGACGGTCCGCAAGTTCCTCGCCGCGACCGCCGAGGCCGTCGCGGCGACCGACCGGGACCCTGACGCCGCGGTCGCCTCGTTCTTCAAGGTCGCGAAGACCAGCGCGCTGTCGAAGCAGGTCGTCAAGGAGCAGTGGCTGGCGTCGGCGAAGCTGATGGCGACCGCGCGGACGCAGGGCCAGCCGTTCGGCTGCACGGCCGAGGCCGACTGGCGCAGCACGATCGAGATCATGGAACGGCACGGCGGCGTGGACAAGGGCAAGGTGAAGCCCGCCGAGGTCGCCAGCAACGCGTTCCTGGACAAGTGCGCCGACCCGCTGGGGAGCGAGTAGTGGCGCCCGCGGCGGCCGCGCCGTACGTCGAGTTCGACGCCTTCACCAAGTCGTTCGACACCGGCGGCGGCGTCGTCACCGCCGTCAGCGAGATGTCGTTCGAGCTGGAGCGGGGCGAGTTCCTCGCGATCGTCGGACCGAGCGGCTGCGGCAAGAGCACGCTGCTGATGGCGCTGGCCGGCCTGACCCAGCCCACGTCCGGGCAGGTCAGGGTGGGCGGCGAGGCGGTGCTGAAGCCGTACACCGACCTCGGCATCGTGTTCCAGAGCGCCGAGCTGCTGCCCTGGCGCACCGCGCTCCAGAACGTGCTGCTCCAGGCCGAGATCCGCAAGGCGCCGAAGGCCGAGTCCGACGCGCGCGCCCGCGAGCTGCTCGCGCGGGTCGGCCTCAAGGGCTTCGAGGGCCGCTACCCGGACGAGCTGTCCGGCGGGATGCGGCAGCGCGTGGCGCTGTGCCGGGCGCTGCTGCACGACCCGGAGATCCTGGTGATGGACGAGCCGTTCGGCGCGCTCGACGCCCTCACCCGCGACCAGATCCAGATCGACCTCCAGCGGCTGTGGATGGAGCGCCGCAAGACGGTTGTGTTCGTCACCCACAGCATCGACGAGGCGGTGTTCCTCGCCGACCGGGTGCTGGTGTTCTCGCCGCGCCCGGCCCGCATCGCGGCCGAGTTCCGCGTCCCGCTGGACCGGCCCCGGCACCTCAGCGCCCGCGCCGGGTCGGTGTTCACCGACCTGGTCGGCGAGATCCGGGGCGTGTTCGAGACGCTCGGCGTGCTCTCGGAGGAGGCCAAGTGAGCCCGACGCAGGAGAAGAACGCGGCGCGCCGCGCGCCGTCCGCGCACGGGAGCGGCGGCGCGCCCGCCGCGCCGAGGCGGCGCGGGCGGTTCCTGGAGTCGAAGGTCGCCGACTGGGTGCTGCCCGGCGTGCTGGTCGTCGCGCTCGTCGCGCTCTGGCAGGCGATCGTGTCGTTCGGCGGCGTGGAGGAGTACGTGCTCCCGGCGCCGCTGGACGTGCTGGACAAGATGTTCGGCGACTTCGGCACGTTCGCCGAGCAGTCCGTCCCGACCATCGTGGCGATCTTCGTCGGGTTCGCGCTGGCCGTCGCGGTCGCGCTGCCCATCGCGGTGGCGATGGTCTACAGCGAGATCGTGCGGCGCGCGGTGTACCCGCTGCTGATCATCGCGCAGGTGGTGCCGAAGGTGGCGGTCGCGCCGCTGTTCATCATCTGGTTCGGCTTCGGGCAGCTCCCGAAGGTGCTGATGGTCGCGCTGATCTGCTTCTTCCCGATCGTGATCGACTCGCTGGTGGGCTTTCGCGCCGCGCGGCCGGAGAGCCTGATGCTGGTGCGGTCGATGGGCGCGGGCCGCTGGCAGGCGTTCTGGAAGATCCGCTGGCCGTGGGCGCTGCCGAGCATCTTCGCCGGCGTCAAGGTCGGCATCACCCTCGCGGTCGTCGGCGCGGTCGTCGCCGAGTTCGTCGGCGCCGACAAGGGCCTCGGCGTGCTGCTGATCACCGCGCGCGGCGACATGGACAGCCTGACGGTGTTCGCGTCGATCGCGTGGCTGACGGTGATCGGGTTCGTCCTGTTCCTGGTCGTGGAGGTGCTGGAGCGGGTCCTCGTGCCGGGCCGCAAGAGCGGCCGGACGTTCGAGGCGTCCGGGTCGCTGTGAGCGGGGTCGCTGTGAGCGGGACCGCCGCCGGGGGGACGCAGCGCGCCGTCGTCTTCGCCGGGCCCGGACGGGCCGGGGTCGGCGAGGCGCCGATGCCGTCGCTGGACGTGCGCGCGGCGCCGGGGGTGCTCCCCCGGCGCTGCGACCACGGCGTGCTCGTCCGGACGCTCGCGACCTGCGTGTGCGGCTCCGACCAGCACACCCTGCACGGGCCCGGCGCGGTGCCCGGCATGGTCCTCGGGCACGAGCTGACCGGCGTGGTGACCGAGGTGGGCCGCGACGTCGAACGGGTCCGTCCCGGCGACGTGGTGGCCGTGCCGTTCAACGTGGCGTGCGGCCGGTGCGCGAACTGCCGCGCCGGCCTCACCGGGCACTGCCTGGCGGCCAACCCGTCCCGGCCCGGCGCGACGTACGGGATGGGCGAGGGGTTCGGCGGCTGGGCGGGCCTCCAGGCCGAGCACGCGCTCGTCCCGTACGCGGACTTCAACCTGTACGTGCTGCCCGACGCCGACCAGGCGCGGGAGCGGCTGCTGGACGTCGCGCTGCTGGGCGACGTGCTGCCGACCGGCTACCACGCGGCGAAGGGCGCGCGCGTCGGCCCCGGCTCCACCGTCTACATCGCGGGCGCGGGGCCGGTCGGGCTGGCGTGCGCGGCGGCCTGCCGGCTGCTCGGCGCCGCGGCCGTGATCCTCGGCGACTTCAACGCCGGGCGGCTGGAGCACGCCCGTTCGGCCGGTTTCGAGACCGTCCTGCTGGGCGCGGGCGCGCTGCCGGACATGGTGGCCGACGTGCTCGGCGTCCCGCACGTGGACGCCGGGATCGACTGCGTCGGCGCGTCCGACGCGGCCGTCGCGGGCGCGGGGGCGGGCGGAGCGGGCGAGGTCCGTCCCGCCGCCGCGCTGAACGACGTGGTGGGCGTGGTCCGTCCGGGCGGCGCCGTCGCGATCCCCGGCGTGTACCCGGCGGGCCCGCCCGGGGCGCGGCCCGCGCTCGGGCTGTGGCTCGGCGGGATCTGGTCGAAGGCGATCACCGTCAGCGCGGGCGCGACGCCCGCGCGCCGCTACCTGGACGAGCTCGCGAGCGCCGTGCTGCGCGGCGGCCTCGCGATCGGCGAGGTCGTGCGCGCGACCCCCGTGCCGCTCGCGGACGCCGCCGGGGCGTACGAGCGGTTCGGCGCGGGCGGCGTCAGCAAGTACGTGCTCATCCCCTGAACCATCCGCCGCACGCCCTGAACCATCCGCCGCACGCCAAGGCGCCGGGACCAGTCGGACGGTCCCGGCGCCTTTCCCTTTCCGGTTGGTCTCCGGCCCCCGGAGCCGCCTGGCGCGCGCTCGCGGGGCCGGACGCTCTCAGTCGCGGGTGACGCCGTGCATCGGGGACGTGGCGGGGTAGGTCGGGAGCTGCGGCTTCTGCGCGCCGATGATGACGCAGAACAGCGCCTCGCCGTCCCCCACGTTCCTCAGGCTGCGCGGCACGCCCGCGGGGACGCGGATCAGGTCGCGGTAGCCGAGGACGCGGCTGGCGGTCCTGGTGCCGTCCTCCACGTCGTGCACGGTGACCTCCAGCTCCCCCTCCAGGACGAAGAACGCCTCCTCGACGTCGTGGTGGGTGTGCTCGGGGCCGACGCCGCCGACCGGGAGCCGCATGTTGGAGAACGTGAAGTGCTCCGACGGCAGGATCCGCGAGTCGCTCTCGTGGTTCCCGGTCGCGCCGGACCCGATGTAGCGGATCTGCGCGCGGCGGAACTCCTCGCCCGCCTTCGCCTGGAACGCCAGGGTGTCCCAGTCCTCCTTGCGGCTGTCCTTGGAGGCGACGCAGGAGTCGATCAAAGCGTCCAGATCGGTGGTGGCGGTGTCGCTGGTCATGGGTTCTCCTCTAGGAATTCGCGTACGGCGGCGGCGAACGCCTCCGGCCGTTCCTGGTTGGACAGGTGCCCGGCGCCGGGGATCTCGGCGTAGCGGGCGCCCGGGATCCCGGCGGCGAGGCGCCGGGACTCCTCGGGCGGGCAGACGGCGTCGCGGTCGCCGACCACGACGAGGGCGGGGGCGCGGACCTCGCCGAGCCGCGGCCCGTGGTCGGTCTCGGCCATGGACTCGGCCGCGTACCCGTGGCCGGGGAGCCGGATCGCGGCGGCCATCGCGGCGGCGACCCGTTCGACGGCCTCCGGCGGCGCGGCGGGCGACAGCAGCCGCTTCGCGCGCCCGGCGGCGAACGCCTCGGGTCCGTGCTCGTCCAGCTCGGCGGCGCGGGAACGCATCGCGGCGGCCTTGGCCGGGTCGGCTCCGGACCCGCGGGTGGAGTCGGCGAGGACGAGCGCGCGGAGCCGTCCGGGATGGCGCAGGGCGATCCTGGTCGCGATGACGCCGCCCCACGAGACGCCGAGGACGTGCGCGCGGCACAGGCCGAGCCGGTCGAGGACGGCGACGGCCGCGTCGGCGTAGCCGTCCATGCCGGGCGGGCCGGCGGGGTCGGGCGAGGCGCCGTAGCCGGGCGCGTCCCAGGCGATGATCCGCAGGCCGTCCGCGAGCAGCGGCGTGACGGCGTCGAACGCGCCGCCCGAGGACCCGATCCCGTGCAGGCACAGGACGGGCGCCCCCGTCCCGCCGGTGTCGGTGACGTGCGCGCCCGGAGCCTCGGCGCCTCCGGCGTTCACGCGACCCTCCAGGCGGTGCCGGGGACGAGGTCGGCGAGCGTGCGCGCGACCGCGTACGCGACCAGGCCGCTGGTGGCCGGGTTGCCGGGGTCGGGGTGGTTGGCCAGCTCGAAGCGGTACTCCCCGACCCGTCCGCGGAACTCCACGACGTGCCGGGTCAGCACCGCCGCCGGGTCGGCCACCAGCCGGACCCGCACGGCGGACCAGTCGCCCGCGGCGAGGGCCAGCGTGGCCGCCACGTTCGCGTTGCGGGGGAACCGCGTCGCGGCCTCCCGCGCGGACCCGTCGTGGACGGCGACGGGCTCGTCGCCGGGCCGCAGGGCCCGCAGCCGCGCCGCGAGACCGTCGTCCATCCAGGGCTGGACGAGCGAGGCGGGCGGCTTCGACGAGGTCAGCCGCACGCAGGTGAGCGGGCCGCCGAGCGCGGCGGCGCGCACCACGTCCAGGCCGCCGAGGGCGCCCTGGCACACCAGCAGCCGGCCCGCGCGGGGCCGGGTCAGGCCGCGGAACAGGCCGTCGTCGGCGAGCGCGCCCACCGACACCGCGACCAGGTCGCGGCCCGCGTCGAGGATCTCGGCGCCGTGGTCCCACAGGGCCCGCTGCCCCGCGGCCTCCACGACGACGTCGCTGGCCCCGACCAGCTCCCGGACGCCGCGCGCCCGCATCGGCACGGGCGCGTCGCCGCGCACCGCCACCCCGGCCAGCTCCGCGCCGGGCACCTCGCCCCTGCGCAGCAGCCCGGCGACCTTCGCGCCGATGGCCCCGTGCCCGAGCACGCCGACCCGCAGCGCCGCGGCGCGGTCGTCCCGCACGCCCTCACCTCGATAGCTTGACTTGAAAATACTTGGGCTCGAAATATTTACCAAGCCGGACGGCCGAGCGCAAGCGCGCGGGCCTCGGCTCCTCCCGGCTCCTCCCGCCGGCTCCCCGGCAATCACCCGTACAGGGGAACCGGCTCCCCTTCCGGCGGGAGGCACCGGAACGCCGCGCGCAAGACGCTGGACCGCATGACCCTCTCCCTGTCCTCGCCGGCTGGACGGCACGCGCCGGCCGACCGCCGCCTGTGGCGCGTCCGGCTGGCGATCTGCTGGGCCGCGGTCGCGGTGTGCGTCCCGTACCTCACGCTCAAGGCCATCTGGATCGCCGGCGGGAACGTCGGCCTGACCGGCGCCGACCGCGGCGAGATGCACGAGGGCAGTGTCGTGGCCGCCAACGTCGTCACCGCGGCGATGGACCTGGCCGGGGCCGCCGTCGCCCTCGCGTTCACCTACCGGTGGGGGCGGCGGATCCCCGCCTGGCTCGTCCTCGTGCCGATCTGGGTGGGCACCGGGCTGCTCGCGCCGTTCGCGGTGGGGCTGCCGCTCGGCCTGCTCGTCCAGGCGATCGCCGGCGGCTCGCCCGTCCCCGCCTCCGGGGACGGCGACGCGCTGCACACCTGGGTGTTCGCCGTGGTCTACGGCGGGTTCGTCCTCCAGGCGGTCCTGCTGCTCGCCGCGTTCACCCTGCACGCGCGGACCCGCTGGCCCGAGCTGTTCGAGCTGCGCACCCGCGACCTGCCGAAGGGCCTCACGCACCCGCTCCAGGTGCTGTTCGCCAACGGGTCCGCCGCCGTCGCCGTCCTGTCCGGCGCGGTCCAGATCGCCTGGGCCGTCACCGGCGGGCGGCTCGGCGGCGACGCCGCCTTCGAGACCGCCGCCCAGCGGACGTTCGTGTTCGTCGGCGGGACGCTGGCGTTCGTCGCCGCCGCCGGGATCCTCGCCCTCGTCCACCGGTGGGGCCGCGGGAGCCTCCGGGGGCCGCTCACCGCCGCCTGGACCGGCGCCGGCGCGCTGTTCTCCTGGGGCCTGTTCGGCGCCGGAGGCGAGGGCTTCGGAGCGGCGGTCCACACGTTCACCACCGTCGCCGGACTGCTGATGGGCGTCGCGGGCGCGCTCGCCCTCATCGAGGGGACCGGGCGTTCCGACAAAGATCGACACAGCGGAGTCGGCGGGCGGTAACGTTCCACCGACGGCCCGCCGCCCCTCCCCGAGCCGGGCGGGCCGCGCCACGACACGGGAGCGCCATGGGCAACGCAGACCGATCAGAGACCGCCGTCCCCTCCGACGTGCCGACCTCCGCGCGCGCGTACGGCTGGATGCTGGGCGGCAAGGACAACTACGCGATCGACCGCGAGTTCATCCTGAAGACCGTCCAGGGCTTCCCCGAGTGCGTCGACATCGCCCGGCAGAACCGCCAGTTCCTCTACCGGCTCGTCCGGTACCTGGTGGAGGAGGCGGGGATCCGGCAGTTCGTCGACATGGGCTGCGGGCTCCCGACCGACGACAACGTCCACCAGGTGGCCCAGCGCCTCGCTCCCGACGCGCGCGTCGTCTACGTCGACATCGATCCGATCGTCCTCGTGCACGGCCGGTCCCTGCTCGCGCAGAACGCCAACACCGCCGTGATCGCCGCCGACATGCGCGACCAGCGGGCGGTCATGGACGACCCGTCGTTCAGGGACCTGATCGACTGGACCGAGCCGGTCGCGACGCTGTTCCTCTCGGTCGTCCACCACCTGCCCGACACCGGCGGGTTCGGCGACCCGCGCTCGGTCCTGATGGCGGTGGCCGACCGGGCCGTCTCCGGAAGCTACGTCGGCGCGTCCCAGGTCGTGTGCGAGGACGGCGAGCGCGGCCGGGCGATGAGCAGGCAGATCAGCGACGACGGCATCCCGTGGCAGACCCGCACGCCGGCCGAGTTCGACGCGCTCTTCCCCGGCCTGGAGCCGGTCGAGCCCGGCCTGGTCAACCTGCTCGACTGGCGGCCCGACCCGGACCAGCCGCCGCTGCGCCCCGCGCCCGAGGAACTGTCGGCCTACGTCGGCGCGACCAGGCTCAACCGGCGCCTGTACGAGTACGGCGGCCTGCTCCGTAAGCCGTAGCACGCGGAACGGGCGGTACGGAGCGGGCGGCGTGGAGCGGACGGTGTGGGGCGGGTGGGATTCGAACCCACTCAGCGCGAGGCAACTGCTTTACAGGCAGACCCGACTCTCCGACGTCGGCGCCGCCCCCAGGGCGCGGGCCCGTGACGAACGGGCCCGCGCCGTACCGCGATACGCGGGCCCGCACCGTCCCCGGCACGCGGGCCCGCGCCGTACCCCCGGCAGGACTTGAACCTGCACCATTCCTGGCCCTCAACCAGGCGCCTCTGCCAATTGGGCGACGGGGGCATCGTGCGACTCCCGGGATTCGAACCCGGACTTCTGCCGTTCTGAGCGACAGTCCTCTGCCGTTGGGATAGAGCCGCGTGCGCGCAAGGCGCGGGAGGAGGTGGCGTCACTCGCGGCGGCTCGGGCGGGGCGCTCCTAGGAGAGGAAGTACCGGCCGGTGCGGCGGGCGGGTGACGCCGAGGGCAGTCGATAGCCGGGCCGTTCCATGGCCAGTCCTCCTCTCGGCGTCCGTGTCGTTCGCTCCGTCCCCTCGGACGGGCCGACGTCACCTACCGTGCCATCCGCCCGAAAGCCGTCGCAACGCATTTATCGCCCGACCGCCGGTCAGTTCTCGAACGGCCGCGCGGTGGACGAGGACGGGTCCGTGGACGAGCCGGACGAGTCGTCCGGCAGGAGGTAGCCGAGCCCGACGAGGGCCCAGAACGCGACCATCACCCAGCCGAGCGCGATCCCGGTCGCGGCGAAGCCGAGCCCCCGCTGCCCGGTGCGCCGCACCTGCGCCCACGCGATGTGCCCCGCGACGATCGCCGGGATGGACGGCAGCCCGCAGGTGACCAGCCCGACCAGCCCGAACGTCAGCGCGTAGACCGCCGCGCTGTTGAACTTCGGCTTGCCGTACGGCGCGGCGTGCGCCGGATGGCCCGCGTGCGCGCCCTGGCCCTGCGTCGCCGCGCCGTACCCGCCGTGCGTGGCGTACCCGCCGTAGCCCGCGGCGGCCTGCCCGTACGCCTGATGCGACCCGTGCGGCCCGTGCGACGCCTGGGCCTGGGCCTGCGACGCGGCCACCGCCGCGGCGTGCCGGTACCAGACCTCCGCCTCGGCCATCCGGCCGCTCTGGCTGAGCAGGATGCCGAGGTTACGCATGGCGGCGGGGTCGCCCGCCTCCGCCGCCTGCCGGTACTGCCGTTCGACCGGCGACTCGGCCTGCCCCGCCTGCCCGGCCCGCTCCCCCGCCTGGGACGCCTGCGACGGCTGTGCGGGCTGCTTCGGGACGGCCCGCGAGGGCGGCGGCGTCGCCGGGCCCGGGGAGGGAGCGGGAGCGGGCACGGCCGTGCGGGGCCGGGCGCCGCTGGAGATGAGGCGGTCGAGCACCGCCTGGGCGGTCGGGCGGCGCGCCGGGTCCTTGGCGAGGGCGGCGCGGACGACCTCCAGCAGCGTGCCGTCCAGCGCGCCGAGGTCGGGCTCGCCGCTGAGGATCCGGTGCATGATCGCGGGCAGCGAGTCGCCGCCGAAGACCGAGTCGCCCCGCGCGGCGAACGCGACGGTGGCGCCCCAGGCGAACACGTCGGACGCCGCGGTCGCGCCCTGCCCGCTGAGCTGCTCGGGCGCCATGAACGCCGGGGTGCCGACGAGGCCGCCGGTCGCGGTCAGCCGGGTGCCGTCCAGCGACCGGGCGATGCCGAAGTCGATCACCCGGGGGCCGTAGCCGGACAGCAGCACGTTCCCGGGCTTCAGGTCGCGGTGCACGACGCCCGCGTCGTGGATCGCCGTCAGCGCCGTCGCGATCCCGACCGCGACGGCCTCCAGGTCGGCGCCGCGCAGCGCGCCCTCCTTGGCGACGGTCTCGTCCAGGCTGAGGCCGTTGACGAACTCGGTCACCAGGTACGGCGGGTCGGCGGACGGGTCGGCGTCCAGGACCGGCGCGGTGCAGAACGGGCGGACCCGCTGGGCGGCGGCGACCTCGGCCTGGAACCGCGCCCGGTACTGCCGGTCCGCCGCGTGCTCGCGCCGGATCACCTTGATCGCGACCTTCCGGCCCGTCCCGTCCAGGCCCGCGTAGACCGTCCCCATGCCGCCCTCGCCGAGCCGGTCGACCACCAGGTACGGGCCGATGCGGTCGGGCAGGGCGGGATGCGGTGTCTCCGGCACGGCGCGGGATCTCCTCGGAGGCTGGGATGAAACCCCCCAAGCGTGGCACAACCGGAGGGGACGCCGGGTCGCGTCCCGGGGACGGCTCGTCGGCCGGGGGACGGCTCGTCGGCCGGGGCCCGCGCGCCGCGGCGCGCCTCAGAGGTCGAGCGTGATCCGCCCGCCGCGCGCCCGCGAGACGCAGACCAGCATGGAGCCGTCGGCGCCCGCGTCCGGCGCGGCGCGCTGGTCGACGTCGCCGGCCAGCACGGCGGTACGGCACGTTCCGCAGAAGCCCTGGCGGCAGGAGTACGCCACGTCCGGCCTCCGCTCCCTGATCACGTCGAGCGCGGACCGGTCGGCGGGCACCGGCAGCACCGGCCCGCCGCGTCCGAGCTCCACCTCGAACGGCCTGCCGTCGGTGATCGGCGCCGGCGCGAACCGCTCGTAGTGCAGGGTGGCGCCGCGGCCGTCGCCGTCGCCGAACGCGGCGCGCACGCCGTCGATCATCGGCGCGGGCCCGCAGCAGTACACGGCCGCGCCGGGCGCCGCGCCCGCCAGCAGCTCGTCCGCGCGGGGCGCGCCGCCGCGCTCGTCGTCGGCGCGGACGGTGACGCGCTCCGCCGGGAGCGCGCCGACCTCGTCCAGGAACGGCATGGACGCCCGGTCGCGCCCGGCGTAGACGAACCGCCAGTCGGCGCCGGCCCGTTCGGCGGCGCGGACCATCGGCAGGATCGGGGTGATCCCGATGCCGCCCGCGACGAACAGGTACCGGTCGCGGGCGAGGAACGGGAACGCGTTCCGCGGCCCCTGCACGGTGATCGCGGACCCTTCGCGGTACGCCTCGTGCATCTCGACCGATCCGCCGCCGCCCGCGGGCAGGCGCCGTACCGCGATCCGGTACGAGCGCCGGTCGCGGGGGTCGCCGCACAGCGAGTACTGGCGGCGGCGTCCGGACGGCAGCAGCACGTCGAGGTGGCAGCCGGGCTGCCAGGCGGGCAGCGCCCGTCCGTCCGGGGCGCCGAGGACGAGGCTCACCACGTCGCCGGCCTCGCGCCGCGCCTCCCGCACCACCAGCGCCAGGGTCCGGTCGACGGGCCGGACGGCGGGCAGGTGCGGCGCGCGCAGCGAGCGGACCCGCTGGATGCCGTTGAACACCGTGTTGACGGCGACCCAGAACGGGTCGCGGGCGCGGCGGCCCCGCAGGTCGGGCGGGATCGCGCTCACCGCAGCGCCGCCCGCGCCGCCGGGGACGAGGCCAGGTACGCGACGGCCTGCGCCGTCGAGCCCTCGTGCAGCGGGCTGTAGCTCCGCCTGAGGTAGCGGCGCACGGACGCGGCGACCATGCGGCCGTCGGGGGTGAGCCCGGCCGGGCCGGTGCGGCGCAGGTGGTGCAGCCCGCCCTTGATCCGTCCGCGCACGACCGGGTCGCGGGCCATCAGGAACCGGTGCCCGCGCTGCCACAGCGCGGCGAGCGCGGTGATCGTCTCGGCCATGGCGCGCAGCCGGTTGGCGTACGAGCCGTCCAGGTGCATGTAGAGGTCGTGCGCGACGTGCCGGTGCTCGACCTCCTCGGCGCCGTGCCAGCGCAGCAGGTCCATCATCGTCGGGTCGGCGCCCGCCTCGTCCAGCGCGCCGGCGTTGAGGATCCAGTCGCCGAGCACGCCGGTGAAGTGCTCGATCGCCGCGATGATGCAGATCCGCTCGAACAGCCAGGCCCGCGCGCGGTCGCCGGTGAGGTCCCGGTCGCCGAGCAGCCCCTCGAACACGAACTCCACCTGCCGCACGAACGGCCGGACGTCCAGCCCCTGCTCGACGAAGTGGTCGAGCACCCCGTCGTGGGACGCCGCGTGCATCGCCTCCTGCCCGATGAAGCCGAGCACGTCGTCGCGCAGCGCGTCGTCCTTGATGTACGGGACGGCCTGCTTGAAGACCTTGACGAACCACTCCTCGCCCGCGGCAGCAGCATGTGCAGCACGTTGATGAGGTGGGTCGCCACGGGATCGCCGGGAATCCAGTGCAGCGGCAGCTCCGACCAGTCGAAGCGCACGTCCCGGGCCTGGAGGACGAGGTTCTCCGGCTCGGAGATCTCTACGGGCATGGGGCCTTCTCCTCCTGGTGCGCGCCGGCGGGGGGTGGGGGCGGGGCGGCGCACGGCGGCGGTGCGGAGCCGCCGGGCGAACGACTATTGACGATTTGTCCAGAAAGTACCGCGCGCCTTGTCACCCGACAACAGACCCCGCAGGTGAGCCTCATCACTGGCCGACGAAGGCCACCCGGCAGGCACCGCCCCCGTCCACGCACCGTCACCACCCAGGCGCGGTCACCGTTGGGCGGGGAGTTCCGCGGTCAGGGTGGCCGCGACGACGTCGGCCGTGACGCGCAGCGGCCGGGTGTCGTGCGCCGTGCGGCTGAGGACGATCGCGCCCTCGAACGCCGCGAGCACGTACACGGCCAGCTCGGCGGCCCGGTCCTCGGCGATCCCGGCGGACGCGAGCCGCCGCGCGATCGACGCCTCCCACGCGGCGAACACCTCGGCGCACGCGTGCCGCAACGGCTCGCTCGTGCTCGCGACCTCCAGCGCCACGGTCGCGATGGGGCAGCCGTCGCCCCACCCCGACCGTTCCAGGGCGTCGACGCTGAGGTGGAAGAAGTCGCGCACCGACCGCACGACCTCCGCGTCCGCCTGCGCGAACACCCGGTCGAACAGCTTGAGGTAGCGCGCGCCCGAGTGCGCGACCGCCTCCGCGCCGAGATGCTCCTTGCCGCCGGGGAAGAAGTGGTAGAGCGAGCCCCAGGGCGCGCCGCCCGCCGCGGTGATCTGCTTGAGGCCCGTCCCGGAGTACCCCTGCTCGCGGAAGAGCTGCGCGCTCGCCTCCAGCAGGCGCGTCCGCGTGTCCTTCGCCATCCCGCCACCCTAGCCCTTGCGCCAGCTAGAGCGATCTATCTAGATTATGACGATCGATCTATCCATCCGAGGAGGCGCCATGCCCGTACGGACCGAGCGCGAGGGGCCCGTCCACGTCGTCACGATCGACCGGCCCGAACGCCGCAACGCCGTGGACGGGCCGATGGCGCGCGCCCTCGGCGACGCGTTCGCCGCGTTCGAGAGCGATCCCGAGGCGAAGGTGGCGGTGCTGACCGGCGCGGGCGGGACGTTCTGCGCGGGCAACGACCTCAAGGCGATGGCGGCGGGCGACTTCCCCGTCCCGACCGAGACCGCTCCCCCGATGAACGTCACCCGCACCGCGCTCGGCAAGCCGGTGATCGCGGCGGTGGAGGGCTACTGCTTCGGCGGCGGCTTCGAGCTGGCGCTCTGGTGCGACCTGCGCGTGGCGTCCGCGACGGCCGAGTTCGGCGCGCTCAACCTGCGGCGGGGCCTGCCGTGCATGGACTCGGGCACCGTCCGGCTGCCCCGCCTGGTCGGCCACGCCCGCGCGCTGGACATCCTGCTCACCGCGCGCCGCGTCCCCGCCGCCGAGGCCGAACGGATCGGGCTGGTCACGCGCCTGACCGCCGAGGGCGAGGCCCTGCCGGCCGCGCTCGAACTGGCGAGGGAGATCGCCGAGACGCCCCAGGAGGCGCTGCGCGCGGCGCGCCGTTCGGTGATCGAGCAGTGGTCGCTGAGCGACCGCGACGCCGCGGCCAACGAGACCCGCCACGCGGAGGCGGTCCTGCCGGCGTTCTGACGCGTTCCGGCGCGGCCCGGCTCGTCCGGACGCCTGGTCCGGACGCCTGGTCCGGACGCCTCGTTCAGCGGCCGGGGTCCGCGTCGTAACGGCGCTGCGACTCGACGATCGCCGGGACCTTGGAGCGGATGACGTTCACGAGCTTCTGGAGGGAACCGGCGAGGTCGCGGCCCACCGGGGTGAGGCTGTAGGAGACCTTGGGCGGGATCGTCGGCTCGACCTCGCGGTCGATGAGGCCGTCGCGGGTGAGCGTGCGGAGGGTCTGGGAGAGCATCTTCTCGCTGATCCCGCCGATCCGGTCGCGCAGCATGTAGAAGCGCAGCGGCCCGTCCGACAGCGCGACGAGGATCAGCATCCCCCAGCGCCCGGCGATGTGGTCGAACACCTCGCGCCCCGGGCAGTCGGCCCGGAACACGTCCGTCAGCGCGTCCCCGTCCTGTACGTCCACCCGCCGGAGCTTACCCCCGGTAAGCCCGGCCGCGCCGGTTCGCGGCGCGCCCCGTCCGCGGGAGCGCGCGAGGCAGGCTCCCGGGGACGGGCGCGCGGCGGATCAGCGGGCGGGGACGTGCGGCGTGCCGTCGCGCATGGCGGGGAAGCTGTACGTGGCGGCGGTGGTGCCCCGGGTCATCCGCGTGATGTCGGCCTCGGGCAGCACCTCGGTGTCGTCGTCGATGACGACCTCCCACCGGCAGTGCGGGACGCGTCCGGCCGGGACGCGCGGCGGCCGGTGGACGGGGCGGACGCGCGCCTTCGGGTTCACGGCCTGGGCGGTGATGTCGAACGTGCCGTCCTCGATGGTGTGGCACATGCCCTTGATGGACCGCTCGCCGAACGGCTCGACGTCCAGCAGCGCGCCGCACGAGCGGAGCTGGAAGAACCCGTGCGTCTCGGAGACCAGCTCGTACTCGACGTCCATGTAGTGCTGGGCGAACCCGGGGTCGAGCTGGAGGCACTTGAAGATCGCCGAGACGCCGTCCCCCTCGATGTTCATGATCTGCCGGACGCGCTCGGTGTAGACGGGGCTCGCGCCCTTCCACTCCTCGATCGCGATCTCCTCGACGACGCGCTGGCCGTAGCGCATGCCGACGGCGATCAGGGTGGAGCGGTCGAGCAGGTGGACGATCAGCGCGTACTCGCGGACGAGGCGGACCAGCGCCTCCCTGGACAGGTCCTCGAAGCGGAAGTCGGGGTCGAAGTCGCCCGAATAGTCCTCACGGGGCTTGCGTTCCGTCATGCCCTGAACTGTAGTCTGGACACGTGTCCAGAACAACCGATCGCTTGCTCGCCGATCCCTCCCCCCTCCTGCTGGACGGACGGACGTGCGCCGCGCGGGACGGCGGCACGTTCGCGACCCTCGACCCCGCGACCGGCGAGACGCTCGGCCACGCCGCCGACGCGACCGCCGCCGACCTCGACGACGCCGTCGGCGCCGCCCGCCGGGCGTTCGACGCCTCGGCGTGGGCGACCGACGTGCCGCTGCGGGTGCGCTGCCTGCGGCAGCTCCGCGACGCGCTGACCCGGCACGCGGACGAGATCCGCGAGCTGACGATCCGCGAGGCGGGCGCGCCGCGCTTCCTGACCTCCGGCGCGCAGCTCGACGCGCCCGTCGCCGACCTCGGGTGGTTCGCCGACCTCGCCGAGTCGTACGTGTGGGAGCGCGACCTCGGCCGCGCCGAGCCGATGGGGATGCCGAGCCTGCGGCGCGTGACCCGGGAGCCGGTCGGCGTCGTCGGCGCGATCACGCCCTGGAACTTCCCGCACCAGATCAACCTGGCCAAGCTCGGGCCCGCGCTCGCCGCCGGGAACACCGTGGTGCTGAAGCCCGCGCCCGACACGCCCTGGTGCGCGGCCGTGCTCGGAACGCTGATCGCCGAGGAGACCGACATCCCGCCCGGGGTCGTCAACGTGGTCACCTCGTCCGACCACGCGCTCGGCGCGCGGCTGGTCGAGGACCCGCGCGTGGACCTGGTGTCGTTCACCGGCTCGACCGCGACCGGGCGCGCGGTGATGGCGTCCGCCGCCGCGACGGTGAAGCGGGTGTTCCTGGAGCTCGGCGGCAAGTCGGCGTTCATCGTGCTGGACGACGCGGACCTGCGCGCCGCGTGCTCGTACGCCGCGTTCGCCGGGGTCACCCACGCCGGGCAGGGGTGCGCGATCACCACGCGGCTGCTCGTCCCGCGCGAGCGGTACGACGAGGCGGCCGAGATCACCGCGCGGACGCTGCGCAAGCTCGGCCCGGGCGACCCGCAGGACGGCGGGACGATCTGCGGGCCCGTCGTCTCGGCGCGGCAGCGCGACCGGATCGAGGGCTACCTGAGGCTGGCGCTGGAGGAGGGCGGCTCGTTCGCGTGCGGCGGCGGACGCCCCGCGGACCGCGACCGCGGCTTCTGGATCGAGCCGACGCTGATCACCGGGCTGACCAACGAGAGCCGCACGGCGCGCGAGGAGATCTTCGGGCCGGTGCTGGTGCTGCTGCCCCACGACGGCGACGACGACGCGGTGCGGATCGCGAACGACTCGCCGTACGGCCTGTCGGGCGCCGTGCACGCCGGCGACCCCGCGCGGGCGCGGGCGGTCGCGGCGCGGCTGCGCACCGGCACGGTCAGCGTGAACGGCGGCGTCTGGTACGGCGCGGACGTCCCGTTCGGCGGCTACAAGCAGTCGGGCGTCGGCCGCGAGATGGGCGTGGCCGGCTTCGAGGAGTACCTGGAGACCAAGGCGATCGCGGAGGGCATATGAGGGAGCCGGAGGGCGCGGCGTCGCCTGGACTGAGGAGCGACGAAGGAGCGACGAGGGAAGGCGGCGCCAAAGAGCGCCCGCAGGCGACCGGAGGACAGGGCATATGAGGGAGCCGGAGGGCGCGGCGTCGCCTGGACTGAGGAGCGACGAAGGAGCGACGAGGGAAGGCGGCGCCGAAAAGCGCCCGCAGGCGACCGGAGGACGGAGCGTATGAGCGGGCGGTTCGAGGGGAAGGTCGCGGTCGTCACGGGGGCGGCGGGCGGGATCGGCGAGGCGTACGCGCGGGCGCTCGCGGCGGAGGGCGCGTCGGTGGTCGTCGCGGACGTGGACGAGCGCGGGCGGGCCGTGGCGGACGAGGTCGAGGGCCTGTTCGTCCGGACGGACGTGTCGGACCCGGCGTCGGTGCAGGCCATGGCGGAGGCGGCCGTGGACCGGTTCGGCGGCATCGACCACCTGGTCAACAACGCCGCGATCTTCGGGACGATGAAGCTGGACTTCCTGTTCACGGTGGACTGGGACTACTACAAGAGGTTCATGGCGGTGAACATGGACGGCGCGCTGCTGTGCGCGCGGGCCGTCCACGCGCACATGGCGGCGCGGGGCGGCGGGTCGATCGTCAACCAGTCGTCCACGGCGGCGTGGCAGTACTCCGGCTTCTACGGCCTCGCCAAGGTCGGGGTGAACGGGCTGACGCAGCAGCTCGCGCACGAGCTCGGCGGCATGGGCATCAGGGTGAACGCGATCGCGCCCGGACCGATCGACACCGAGGCCAACCGGACGGTCGTCCCGGGCGGCATGTCGCAGAAGATCGTCCGCGACCGGATGGCGCTGAAGCGGATGGGCACGCCCGAGGATCTCGTCGGGGCGTGCCTGTTCCTGCTGTCGGACGACGCGGCGTGGGTGACGGGGCAGATCTTCAACGTGGACGGCGGGGAGGTGTTCCGGTCATGAGCGCCGACCGAGCGGGGTCCGCCCGGACCGTGGGGTTCGTCGGGCTCGGGCAGATGGGCGCGCCGATGGCCGCGCACCTGGTGGACCGCGGCCTGGTCGTCTACGACACGCGCGCCGAGGCCGCCGCGCCGCTGGTGAAGGCGGGCGCGCGGGCCGCGCGGAGCGTCGCGGAGGTCGCCGCGAGCGCCGGGCTGGTGTCGGTGATGGTCCGCGACGACGCGCAGGTGAACGAGGTGGCGGCGGAGGTGCTGGCGTCCGCGCGGCCGGGCACGGTCCTCGCGGTGCACTCCACGATCGGCGTCCGCACGGCGGAGGAGCTGGCCGAACGCGCCCGCCCGTACGGGATCGAGGTGGTGGACGCGCCGGTGAGCGGCGGGTTCATGGGGGCGAGCGCGGGGACGCTCGCGGTCATGGCGGGCGGGTCGGACGAGGCGTTCGAGCGCTGCCGCGAGCCGTTCGGGGCGTGGGCGGACCTGGTGCTGCACATGGGGCCGGTGGGCGCGGGGACGCGCACGAAGCTGGCCCGCAACCTGCTGCACTTCGCGGCGTTCTCCGCCGCGGCGGAGGCGCAGCGGCTGGCCGAGGCGTCGGGGGTGTCGCTGCGCAAGCTCGGGCGGATCGTCCGGCACACCGACGCGATCACCGGCGGGGCGGGGTCGATCATGCTGAGGTCCACGACGGCGCCGGTGGAGCCGGACGACGAGCTGTACGCGATCCTGCGGCACGTCCGCGATCTCGGGGAGAAGGACCTGTCCCTCGCGCTCGACCTCGCGGAGAGCCTCGGCGTGGACGCGCCGTTCGCCCGGCTCGCGCTGGGCCGCCTCGCCGCCGGCCTCGGCCTGGCGGGAGAGGGGGAGCGCGCCGATGGATGAGCGACGCGCGCGCGGCCTGGAGATGATGCGCCGGGTGTACGGCTGGGAGGTCGGCGACGCGCCCGGCGACTTCTTCGGCATCACGGTCGACCACCTGTTCGGCGACATCTGGACGCGTCCGGGGCTGAGCCTGCGCGACCGGCGCCTGCTGCTGATCGGGATGCTCGCGGGCCAGGGCCTGAACGACGTGCTCGACATCCAGATCCCGGCGGCCCTCGGCAACGGGGAGCTGTCGCCGGACGAGCTCCGCGAGATCGGGATCTTCCTGACCCACTACGCGGGCTGGCCGCTCGGCTCGAAGCTGAGCGTCCAGATCGACGGGCTGATCGCCAAGCACGAGAAGAAGCGCCGCGCCGAGGAACGCG
Organism: Actinomadura sp. J1-007; assembly: GCF_009793335.1. Classification (GTDB taxonomy): domain Bacteria; phylum Actinomycetota; class Actinomycetes; order Streptosporangiales; family Streptosporangiaceae; genus Spirillospora; species Spirillospora yumaensis. The sequence goes on from NZ_WING01000001.1 coordinate 1,026,704, forward strand.
ACGCCGGGAAGGACGGCGGCGCCGGGAAGGACGGCGGCGCCGGGAAGGATGGCGATGCCGGGAACGGCGCGGGCGCGGCGAAGGACGGGGACACCGACCGGGCATAACAGGAAATTTCCGAATCATCGGAACCTCGCCGGCCGTTCCGGCGTCCAAGGCGCATGCGTGCCCGCACCCTCACCCCCATCGCTCCGGCAGTCACCGCACTCCTGCTCGCCGGCTGCTCGGGGGCGGGCGACGGCGGCGGATCCGGCGCCGCCGGCGCTCCCCCGATGCGGCTGGTGGCGTACGACGGCTGCGACGACGTGCTGTCCGGCCTGCGCGACGCGACCGCCAAGCAGGTCGGGCCGTACGGCATCGGCGCTCCCGGCCTGTACTCCGGCCTCGCCGAGGACGGTCCGGCCCGCGCCAAGACGCCCGCCGCCGCGCCCGGCCCCGACGCCGCGTCCGGCGAAGGCTCCGCCGCGCAGGCGCCCGCGCACTCCGGCACCAACGCGCACGAGGCGAGCGCCGACGAGCCCGACCTGGTCAAGACGGACGGCCGCCGGATCGTCGCGCTCGCGCGCGGACGCCTCCAGGTCATCGACGCGGCGTCCCGCAAGGTCGTCCACACGCTGACACTGCCGCGGGCGGACGGCGGCCCCGACGGGGCGCCGGGCGGACCGGCGTTCGTCGGCGGCGACGACCAGCTCCTCCTCAGCGGCGACCGGGCGCTCGTCCTGACGCCCGAGGCGCCGCGCCTCCTGGACGCGAGGCCCATGCCGGGAGGGGACGTCCCCGCCGCCGGGCCCCGGCCGCAACGGCCGCAGACCCGGCTGACGCTGGTCGACCTCTCCGGCGCCCCCAAGGTCGCCGCGTCGATGACCACCGACGCGGCGTACGTGGACGCGCGCCAGACCGGGTCGGTGGCGCGCGTGGTCGTCCGCTCGACGCCGCGCATCGACTTCCCCGCGCAGTCCACGCCGCCCAAGGAGGGCGCGGGCGAGCGGCGGGCCGTCGACCGCAACCGCGAGCTCGTCCGCAAGGCGCCGCTCGACGCGTGGCGGCCCGCGTTCACGGTCGGCGGTAAGACGTACCGGACGCCCTGCGACCGGATCAGCCGTCCCGCCTCCTACACCGGGACGACGATGCTCAGCGTGCTGACGTTCGACCTGTCGCGCGGGCTCGGCGACCCGTCGCCGGTGGCCGTCGCGGCCGACGGGCAGACGGTGTACGGCACGGGATCGTCCCTGTACGTCACGGGCGTTCCGCCGCAGGCGCCGGCCTGGGACGAGCGGCGCACCGACCCGCGCCCGGCCGAGCAGCGCACCGACGTGCACAGGTTCGACCTGCGGGGGCCGAGCGCCCCCGGTACGTGGCGTCGGGCTCGGTGCCGGGCGTCCTGCTCAACCAGTACTCGCTGTCGGAGTACGGCGGGAACCTGCGCATCGCCACGACCACCACGCCGGCGGTCTCGCCGCGCGGCGGCCCGGACACCGCGACGAGCAACGACCCCGCGGCCCGCACCGAGAGCGCGGTCCGCGTGCTCGCGCGGCGCGGGGCGCGGCTGGAGCGGATCGGGGAGATCGGCGGGCTCGGCAAGGGCGAGCGGATCTACTCGGTGCGCTTCCTCGGCCCGGCCGCGTACGTCGTGACGTTCCGGCAGGTCGATCCGCTGTACGCGGTGGACCTCAAGGACCCGGCGAAGCCCCGCGTCACCGGCGAACTCAAGATCACCGGCTACTCCGCGTACCTGCACCCCGCCTCCCCCGGACGGCTCATCGGCGTCGGGCAGGAGGCGGACGGAGGCGGCCGGACGCGCGGCACGCAGGTGTCGCTGTTCGACGTGAACGCCGCGCCGCGCAAGCTCGACGGCTACCGCCTGCCGGCCTCGTCGGCCGCGGCCGAGTTCGAGCCGCACGCGTTCCTGTACTGGCCCCGGAACGGCCTGACGGTCGTGCCCGTGTCACGGCACAACGCCACCCGCGGCGAGGCCCTCGTGCTCAAGGTCGAGGGCGACCGCGTGAAGCGGCTCGGCTCGGTCCGGCACCCGGGCAGCGACTTCGGCACCTCCGTGCAACGGTCGCTGCTCGTCGGCGACACCCTGTGGACGTTCTCCGACCAGGGCGCCCAGGCCACCGACACCACCTCCCTCAAGGAACGAGCCTGGCTGCATTTTTGAAGCCCCGGCCTACGGCGCTCGCCTAGGGCTCACACCTAGCCGTTGCTTTGCGAGTGCTGCATCGCTTCGCGATCTGTCCGGCGAGGCTCGCCTCCGGCCTCGCCCCGCCGGACAGTTAACGCACTCGCGCGAAAGTTGAGGACGTTTAGCGGAACGTTAACGGACTAGGATGGCCCCTGTCACCACCGGCCCACCTCGGGAGCCCCTCATGCCCCAGCGCGCCAAGCCGTCCGGCCCCTCGATGGACGCCGAGCTGACGGCCCGCACGCTGGAGGAGGCGGCGCTGGAGCTGATCGAGCGCGACGGCGTGCTGAGCGGCCTCAACCTGCGCGAGGTCGCCGACCTGGCCGGGGTCAACCGCGGGCTCGTCTACCACTACTTCGGCTCGCGCCGCGACCTGCTGCGGTCGGCGCTGCGCCGCAACGCCCGGGAGCGCTCGACGCACATCCGGATCAGGGACCGGGCGACGCCGTTCGGTGAGCGGGTGCGGCAGGTGCTGAAGGGGTCGATCCGGCACTCGTCCTCCGTACGGCTGGCGGCGCTGCTCCAGCTCGACGGCGACACCCGGATCCGGATGATGCCCGAGCGCGACCGCACGCAGGACGTGCTGCGGCGCGACCAGGAGGAGGGCGCGGTCGCGGCGGGCGCCGACACCGTCGCGATGCACGCTGTCATGGTGGCGCTCGCCCAGGGCTACGTGCTGACGCGCAACCGGCTGGCCAAGGAGTTCGGCGTGGGCGTCCGGGAACTGGACGAGCGCGTCACCGACCTGGTCGCGCACGCCCTGTCGGGCCTCGACGGCCCGTCCGCGGCCCGCGCCGGCGCGTCCGGCGCCGCTCCCGGGGACGGTCCGGCCCGCGAGACCGCGCCCGCCGCCCGGCCCTGACCCACGTCCCCACCAGGCGTTTCCCGGTCACTCCGCCCTCCGGCCATTTAACGGAACGCTAAGAAACTTCCGCCGAGACATTGACGTAACGCTAATCGCTGGGCTTACATCCACGCAGGGCGCGCCGCAGGCCGCGCCGGATGGAGGCCACGTTGTCAGCTCCGCGAACCCCGCGCGTCCGCGCGCTCCCCCAGCCCGGCGACGGCCCCGGCGACGGCCCCGCCGGGGCCCTCGCGAACCCCTACCGCCCCGGCGGGCGCGCCTGGGCGGTCACCGCGATGATGGTCGCGCTCATGGTGATCAACTTCGCCGACAAGGCCGTGCTCGGCCTGGCGAGCGTTCCGATCATGGACGAGCTGGGCCTCAGCTCCGGGGAGTACGGCACGATCGCGAGCAGCTTCTACCTGCTGTTCAGCCTGTCCGGCGTCATCGTGGGCTTGCTGTCCAACCGGGTGCGGACGACCTGGATCCTCGGCGTCCTCGCGTTCCTGTGGTCGGTGACCTCGCTGCCGCTGCTCATCGCGGCGAGCGTGCCGATGCTGTACGCCAGCCGGATCGCGCTCGGCGCGGCGGAGGGCCCGACGTCGCCGATGACCGTGCACGCCGTCCAGAAGTGGTTCCCGGAGGACCGTCGCTCGGTGCCGACCGCCCTCACCCAGATGGGCGGCGCGCTCGGCCTCGCGATCGCCTCGCCCGTCCTCGTCTACATGATCCGCCACCACGGCTGGCGGTCGGCGTTCGTCACGCTCGCCGCCGCCGGACTGGTCTGGGTGGCGCTGTGGACGGTCATCGGCCGCGAGGGCCCCCTCACCGGCGCCGCCCCCGAGAGCCCGGACGCGGACGCCCGCGCGGAGACCCGCGCGGACGCCGGCGCCCTCGCGGAGCCGGACATTCCGTACCGCAGGCTGTTCCTCAACCGGACGTGGATCGGCGGGCTGGTCGCGGGCATCGGCGGCTACTGGAGCCTCGCCCTGCACGGCGCCTGGCTGCCCGCCTACCTGGAGAAGGTGCTCGGGCACAGCGCGTCCGAGACCGGGCGGATCATCGTGCTGCCGAGCCTGTTCGGCGCGGTCGTCCTGCTGGTGGTGCCCTGGCTCGGCGGCGTGTGGATGCGGCGCGGGGCGTCGGGCCGCGCCGCGCGCGGGATCGTCGGCGGCGCGCTCGTCGTGGCGGCGGGCCTCTGCGTGGTCGCCCTCCAGTACGCGCCGTCCGGGTGGAAGATCCCGCTGCTGACCGTCGCGTTCGGGCTGCCCAACGTGATCTTCCCGCTGACGCTGCTGACCACCTCGCAGATCGTCCCGGCGCGGCGGCGCGGGTCGGTGCTGGCCACCACCGTCGCGATCGTCACGTTCAGCGGGGTGGCCGCCCCGGCCGTCACCGGCCGGATCATCGACGCCGCCGCCACCCGCGCGGCGGGCTTCGAGCACGCCTACCTGACCGCCGCCGCGATCCTCGTCGTCTGCGGCGCCGTCGGCATGCTGACCATCGACCCCGAGCGCGACGCGCGCCGCCTCGGGCTGTAGGAGGGAGAGACCTTGACCGTTCAGGACACCGAACTCGGAGGGCCGCTCAAGGCGAAGGGCGGCGTGGAGCCCGTCGCGCCCGGCGTGTACTCGGTGGGCGTGCAGGGCAACGGGTTCGCCGTCGAGACCGGGCGGGGCCTGCTGCTGGTCGACACCGGCGCCTCGCGGGCGCGCGTGCCGGAGGTGCTGGCCGCGCTGCGCGAGCACACCGGCGCGCCGCTGCGCTGGATCGTCTACAGCCACGGCCACCTCGGCTACAACTACGGCGTGCCCGCGTTCCTGGAGGACGCGGAACGGCGCGGCGACCCGAGGCCGACGATCGTCGCGCACGCCAACGTCGTCCGCCGCTACCGCCGCTACATCGAGACGGCCGGGTTGCAGAACCACATCAACGCCATGCAGTTCCGGCGGCCGAAGGACGCGCTGCCGCCCGTTCCGCCGCTGACCTTCCCGGACGCGACGTACACCGGCACGCTCACCCTGCACGCGGGCCGCGACCGCACCGTCCGGCTGATCGAGGCGCCGTCGGAGACCGACGACGCGACGGCCGTGTGGCTCCCGGACGAGCGGATCCTGTACGCCGGCGCCGCCGTCATCGACTCGATCCCCAACATCGGCACCCCGCTGCGGACGCTGCGCGACGCCGTCCGCTGGGCCGACACCCTCGACCGGCTCGCGGCGCTCGACCCGGCGGTGCTGGTCCCGGAGTTCGGGCCGGTGCGCCGGGAGGGCATCGGGCGGGTGCTCACCGGCACGGCCGCGGCGCTGCGCTGGCTGCGCGCCGAGACCGTCGAACGGCTCAACCGCGGCATGTCGGCCGTGGAGATCCTGCACGACCTGGAGTACCCGGCGGAGCTGTTCGACGTGCCGTGGATGCGCGAGACGTACGGGCACCGCGAGTTCATCGTCCGCGACATCGTCCGTTCGGAGACGGGCTGGTGGGACGGCAACCCGACCAGCCTGCACCCGGCGCCGCCGGACGCCGCCGCCGCGGCCGTCGCGGACGCGGTCGCCGACAAGGCGGCCGTCCTCGCGAAGGCCCGCGAGCTGCGCGACGCCGGACGCGTCCAGGAGGCCCTGCACGTCGTGGACGTGCTCGCGCTCGCGCCGGACGGCCCGCCGGACGCCGCGCCGGAGATCGCCGAGGCGCGCTCCCTCAAGGCCGAGCTGTGCGCGCTGCGCGCGGCGGAGGTGACGAGCTACGTGTCCCGCAGCCTCTACCGGCGCGCCTGAGCCGGGCGGGTCAGCGGAGTCCGACCGGGCGGGCGAGGGCGGTCTGGAGCAGCCGGTCGACCAGGGCCGGGTAGTCCAGGCCGCTCGCCGCCCACATCTGCGGGAACGCCGACGCCGGGGTGAACCCGGGCATCGTGTTGATCTCGTTGAGGATCCAGCGGCCCTCGGGCGTGTAGAAGAAGTCGACGCGGGCGAGGCCCTCGCAGTCGAGCGCGTCGAACGCCCGGACCGCGAGCCGCCGCATCTCCTCGATCGCCTCGGCGGGCAGGTCGGGCGGGATGTCCATGCGCAGCGAGCTGTCGAGGTACTTGGTCTCGAAGTCGTAGAAGTCGGCGCCGCCGCCCATCAGGACCTCGGCGGGCAGGCTCGCCTCGCTCGGCTCGTCGGCCAGGCCCTGGAGCACGCCGCACTCGATCTCGCGGCCGGTGATCGCCGCCTCGACGATCACCTTGGGGTCGTGCTCGCGGGCCGTCTCGACCGCCGCGTCCAAGGCGTCCTCGGACGTGACGCGGGTGATGCCCATGCTGGACCCGGCGCGGGCGGGCTTGACGAACACCGGCAGGCCGAGCTCGCGCACCTCGTCGAGCTTGCGCTTGCGCTCGCGCCGCCACTCCCGGTCGGTGATCGTGACGTACGGGCCGACCGGCAGGCCCTGCGCCTGCCAGACCAGCTTCATGAAGCCCTTGTCCATGCCGACCGCGCTGGCGAGCACCCCGGCGCCGACGTAGCGGGCGCCCGCGAGCTCCAGCAGGCCCTGGATGGTGCCGTCCTCGCCGTACGGGCCGTGCAGCAGCGGCAGCACCACGTCGACGTCGCCGAGGGTGCGGGGCACCGCGCCGGGTTCGACGACCATCAGGCCGCCGGCGTCGGGGTCGAACGGCAGGGCGAGGGCGCTGCCGGAGCCGTCCACCTCGGGCAGCCGGCCGTCCTCGATCGCGAGGCGCTGGTCGCCGGGCGCGAGCACCCAGCGGCCGTCGCGGGCGATGCCGACGGGCACCACCTCGTAGCGGTCCCGGTCGACGGCGGCCATCACGGCGCCCGCGGTCACGCAGGAGATGGCGTGCTCGGAGCTGCGCCCGCCGAAGACCACCGCCACGCGGATCTTGGGTGAAAGCTGGGACATGATGCCCGACCCTACCGGTGATCAGCCCGTATCGGCCACGAGCGGGTCCGGGCCCGCGGGCGGCGCGGGCGCCGGCACGCCCCCGCCCTCGGCGCCGAGCGCCTCGGTCACGTCGCGTACCAGGTCATCGGCGTCTTCCAGCCCGATCGAGAACCGGACGGCGTCCCCGGCCGCGGAGGCGGCGTGCTCGGCCCGGGTGCGCGTCCCGCTCGGGACGGGCCCGCCGGGGCCGGTCACGGCGGCGGCCAGCCGCAGCGCCTCGGCGAACGCGAGGCCCGCCTCGCGGCCGCCGTGCGGGACGACCGTGACGGACGCGCCGAACCGCGTGCCCTCGGGCCCCGCGTCGAACAGCTCCCGGGCCAGCGCGTGCCCCGGGTGGCCGGGCAGTCCCGGGTAGTGGACGGCCCGTACGGCGGGGTGCCGGGCGAGGGAGGCGGCGAACATGCTGGCGGTGTCGCACTGGCGGCGCACCCGCAGCGGCAGCGTCTCCAGGCCCCGGCGCAGCGCGGACGCCTCGGCGGGCGCGAGGGCGGAGCCGGTCGCCGCGCCCGCCAGGCGGACCTCGGCGACCAGGTGCGCGGCGCCCACGACGGCGCCCCCGGCCGCCTCGCCGCAGCCGCCGATGGACGACGCGTCGGCGTGCACGACCAGGTCGGCGCCGTGCTCCAGCGGGCGGCACACCACCGGCGTCGCGCGGGTCGAGTCGACGGCGAGCAGCGCCCCCGCCTCGCGGGCGATCCCGGCGAGCAGCGGCAGGTCGGCGACGGCGAGGCCGGGCCCGCCGAGCGCCTCGGCCCACACCAGGCGGGTCCGCGGCCGGATCGCGGCGCGCACCGCCGCCGGGTCGGCCATGTCGGCGAACGTGGTCTCCACGCCGAACCGCGCCAGCGGCCCGGCCAGCAGCCCGCGCGTCCCGGCGGAGACGGCGGCGGGCGCGACCACGTGCGCGCCCGCACCGGTGAAGGCCAGCAGGACGGCGGTGACGGCGGCCATGCCGGAGGCGAACGCCTCGCCCTCGACGGGCTCGCTCAGCCTGAACCCCTCCAGCGAGGCGATGCCCTGCGCGAACGCGTCCGGCGGCAGATGGACGGCGCGGGTGTTCTCGCCCCGCCCGCGGTTGTCTCTACGCATCGCGCACAGCATGTCACACGCCGTAGCGCTCCGGTTTCGGAGAGCGGGAGATGAGCGAGATCGCCGCGTCCTTGATGGGCATGCCGTGGTAGAGCACCGCGGAGACGGCCTCGGCGATGGGCATCTCGACGTTGTGCTTGCGGGCCAGCTCCATGACCGCCTCGGAGGACTTGACCCCCTCGGCGGTCTGCTTGGTCACCGCGATGACCTGGTCGAGGGTCATGCCGCGGCCGAGGTTCTCGCCGAACGTCCGGTTGCGCGACAGCGGCGACATGCAGGTGCCGACCAGGTCGCCCATCCCGGCGAGGCCCGCGAAGGTGTGCTCGTCGGCGCCGAGCGCGGCGCCGAGCCGGGCGATCTCGGCGAGGCCGCGGGTCATCAGCAGCGCCTGGGTGCTGGCGCCGAACCCGAGCCCGACCGACATGCCGACGCAGAGCGCCACGATGTTCTTGACCGCGCCGCCCAGCTCGCAGCCGATCACGTCGGTGCTGGTGTAGACGCGGAAGTACGGGGTCATGGTGGCGGCCTGGAGCCGCTGGGCGACCCGTTCGTCGGAGCAGGCGGCGACGGCCGCGCCGGGCTGGCCGGTCGCGACCTCGCGGGCGAGGTTCGGGCCGCAGAACACCGCGACCCGCTCCTGCGGGACGTCGGCCACCTCGCGGATCACCTCCGACATCCGGCGGGTGGTGCCGAGCTCGACGCCCTTCATCAGGCTGACCAGCACCGCGCCCGGCGGCAGCAGCGGCAGCCAGGCCGAGAGGTTCTCGCGCAGCGACTGCGCGGGGACGGCGAGCGCGACGAAGTCGGCGCCCGCCAGGGCGGCGGCGGGGTCGAGCGTGGCGCGCAGCCCCTCGGGCAGCGCGATGCCGGGCAGGTAGTCGGAGTTCTCGTGCCGTTCGTTGATGGCCTCGACGACGTCGGCGCGCCGTCCCCACACGGTGACCTCGCCGCCGGCGTCGCACAGCAGCTTGGCCATCGTGGTGCCCCAGGACCCGGCGCCCATCACGGCCGTACGGAACGTCACGAGGCCGCACCGCCCTTCGCCGCGCCGCCCGGCCCTCCGGCGCGCTCGTCGCCTCCGGGCGCCGCCGCGTCGGCGGCGGCGGAGACCTCGCTGTCGGGCCGCGCCACCTCGGCGGCTCCGGCCTGGTCGGGCGCGGGGCGCGGCTCCGGCGCGGCCGGCCCGGCCCCGGCCGCGGCGCGCGCGTCGGCGGCGCGGCGGCGCTCCTCCAGGACCTTGTGGTGGTCGTACAGCTCGGCGGGCGGCTCGGCGCCGCGCAGCTCGCCCAGCAGGGCGGCGATCCGCCGCATGATCTCGTCGGTCGCCGCGCGCAGCGTCTCCTTGGTGAGCGGCTCCCCCGCGTACGCGGACAGGTCGATCGGCGGGCCCGCGATCACCCGCATGGTCTTGCGCGGGAACGGGTGGAAGCCCTTCTTCAGGCTGCCCGCGAGCCCCCGCCGCTCGCCTTTGCGGTAGGGCAGCAGCTCGTGCGCGCCCCAGCTCGCCACCGGGACGACGGCCGCGCCGGTCTTCAGGGCCATCCGCGCCACGCCCGTCTGGCCGGTCATCGGCCACAGCTCGGGGTCGCGGGTGCAGCTCCCCTCCGGGTAGAACATCAGGCACTCGCCGTCGAGCAGGGCCCGCTCGGCGTCGCGCAGCGCGAGGCCGGCGTCGGCGCGGTCGCGGTAGACGGGGATCTGCCCGGTGCCGCGCAGCACCGCCTTGAGCAACGGGACGTCGAACAGCGTGGACTTGGCGAGGTACACCGGGTAGCGGCCCGCCTCGTACACGAAGTGGGCGAGGGCGAGGGGGTCGGACTCGGAGATATGGTTGGCGGCGATGATCACGCCGCCCGTCCCGGGCACGTTCCCCCGGCCGCGCCAGTCCCGCTTCAGCAGCCCGTACAGCAGCGGTCGCAGGATGACGATCGTGAGCTTGCGCCAGGCCGGTGAGTACCCGTGGCCCATGACCCGCCCCTCTCCTGTCCGTACTCCACGTGAACGTGGGGTGTCCTCAAGTGTCGCGGTTGCGCGCGCATAGTGTCGAGTTGCCATGTCTACAGCAGGGGGCGGCGCGCCCCATCTCCAGTGGTCGCTCGTGGTGCCGGTCAAGGTGCTCGCACGGGCGAAGACCCGCATGTCCGGGGCCGCCGGGCCGCACCGCGAGGCGCTCGCGCTCGCGGTGGCGGCCGACACGGTCGCCGCGGCGCTGCGCTGCGACCGCGTCCGCGATGTGATAGTGGTCACCGACGATCCCCTTCCCGCCGCCGAGCTGGCCGCCCTGGGCGCGCGCGTGGTCCCGGACGAGCCGGACTCCGGCCTCAACCCGGCCCTGGTGTACGGGGCGGGCCGCGGCCGGGAGCTGGCTCCGGACGCGGGCGTGGGCGCCCTGTCGGCGGACCTTCCCGCGCTGCGCCCGGCGGAGCTGCGCCGCGTGCTGGACGCCGCGGCGGGCGCGCCCGAGGCGTTCGTGCCCGACGCGGTCGGCGTCGGGACGACCCTCTACACCGCGCGGCCGGGCGTCCCGTTCTCCCCCGCGTTCGGCGGCGACTCGCGGACCGCGCACCGTGCGCGCGGCGCCCGCGAGCTTTCGCTCGGCGATATCGACAGCGTACGCCGCGATGTGGACACTCTGGACGATCTGAAGGCGGCGCTGGCGCTCGGGACCGGTCCGCGCACGGCGGCGGTGGCGTCCCTGCTGCCCGCGCTGGCCGCCCCCGCCTGAGGCCGCGCGGTCCGAGGACGGGACGGCGGACCGGGCTCCGGACGGGGCGGCGGGCCGGGCTGTGGGCCGGGGCCTGCGGGGGCCCGGCCCGACGGGCGTAGGCTGCGGCCATGCAGGCGACTGTGCGGGATTACGACGCCGCGACGCGCTCGGGGAGCGTGCTGCTGGACGACGGATCGGAGCTGGCCTTCGACGGAGACGCCTTCGCCGCGGGCGGCCTGCGGATGCTGAGGCTCGGCCAGCGGGTGAACCTCGCGACGGACGGGGAGCGGGTGACGGCCATCACGCTGTCGACGTTCCCGTTGCCTTCCCCTTAACGTCCGCCGTGGAAAAGTACCCGTACAAGCGGCAGCGCCCGGAACCGTTTTTCGGAACGGTCCCGGGCGCTGCCGATGTGCGATTACTTCTTTCCTGCGACCAGATTCTTGAAGTCCGCGCCGGCCTTGAACTTCGGCACGGACGTCGCGGGAACCTGGATGGTCTTGCCCGTTGCGGGGTTACGGGCCGTACGGGCAGGCCGGTCGGCCTTCTCGAACGAACCGAACCCGGTGATCGCCACCTTGTCGCCCTTGGCGACCGCGGTCTGGATCGTCTCCAGGATCGCGTCGACGGCCTCGGCTGCGGCCTTCTTGCTGCCCAGCCGGTCAGAGATGGCGTCGACCAGCTCACGCTTGTTCATGGGTTACTCCTCTAGTTCCCCCCTTGCCCGAACGAAACTAAGGGACCCTCCGCAAGGACACAATCACCTGCACGCAAGAGTTGCCGTGTCGCTGGCGTTTATGTCGGTCTCGCCCCCGTCTCGCCGGGCAGCCGGACCAGATCCGGCCACCCGCACGTTATCGGGAGCCGGCGCCGTCGCGGAAATCGGCCAGGAACGCGTCGAGCCTGCGAGCGGCCAGGGCGGAGTCCCGTTTGGCCAGGTCGGTGATGGCCAGGAGGTGCCGGATGAGCCGCTGCCGGGTCTCGGGCGGCAGCGGCGCGACGAGCCGATGGGCGTCCCGCAACCGCTCCGCCATACGGGTCAGCTCCGGGTCGTCCCAGTCCGGTCCGGTCCATGGGACCGTGCTCAATTGGAGCCCCCCAACGGTACGAGCGTGTCTCCGCAGTGTGAATTGTCCTCGGTGCGGAGGCACGCCCGTACCACCGGGGTCCGTTTCCGGACGTCCGGCCCTGTTCGGCGGGTCGCGCCGCGCGCCGCGACCCGCGCGCACGGCGGGCGGCGGGCGGCGCGGCGCGGTGCTCAGGCGGTGGCGGGGAGCCAGCCGGGGCGGGCCTGCTCGAACTCGGCGATCCCGTCGGCGTGGCGCAGGGTCAGGCCGATGTCGTCCAGGCCCTCCATGAGCCGCCAGCGGGTGTAGTCGTCGATCTCGAACGGCGCGACGAGGTCCCCGGCGCGCACCTCGCGCCGGTCGAGGTCGACGGTGATCTCGGCCTTCGGGTCCTTCTCGGCCCGGTCCTGGAGGGCCTCGACGGTCTCGGCGGGCAGGACGACCGGCAGCAGCCCCATCTTGGTGGAGTTGTTGCGGAAGATGTCGCCGAAGCGCGGCGCGATCACGACGCGGAACCCGTACTGCTGGAGGGCCCAGACGGCGTGCTCGCGGGACGAGCCGGTGCCGAAGTCGGGCCCGGCGACCAGGATGCCCGCGCCGTCGTACTCGGGCTGGTTGAGCACGAAGCCGGGGTCCTCGCGCCAGGCGGAGAACAGCCCCTTGTCGAACCCGGTGCGGCTGACCTGCTTGAGCCAGACGGCCGGGATGATCTGGTCGGTGTCGACGTTGCTGCGGCGCAGCGGCACCGCGCGCCCCGTGTAGGTGGTGAACGCTTCCATGGTCGGCAAATCCCTCTACAGGTCGGCGGGGGCGGTCAGACGCCCCGTGACGGCGGTGGCGGCGGCGACGGCGGGCGACACCAGGTGGGTCCGCCCGCCCGGTCCCTGCCGTCCCTCGAAGTTGCGGTTGGACGTCGAGGCGCTGCGCTCGCCCGGGGTGAGCTTGTCGGGGTTCATCGCCAGGCACATCGAGCAGCCCGCCTCGCGCCACTCGGCGCCGGAGGCGGAGATGACCTCGTCCAGGCCCTCCTCCTCGGCCCGCTTCTTGACCTCCATCGAGCCCGGGACGACCAGCATCCGGACGCCGTCCGCGACCTTGCGGCCCTTCAGCACGCCCGCGACGGCGCGCAGGTCCTCGATGCGGCCGTTGGTGCAGGAGCCGACGAACACGGTGTCGACGGCGACCTCGCGCAGCGGCGTGCCGGCGGTCAGGCCCATGTACGCCAGGGCGTTCTCGGCGGCCTGGCGGGCGGTCGGGTCGGCGAACGAGGCCGGGTCGGGCACGGAGTCGCCGAGCGGCAGGCCCTGGCCGGGGTTGGTGCCCCAGGTGACGAACGGGGTCAGCTCGGCCGCGTCGATCACGACCTCCCGGTCGAAGACCGCGTCGTCGTCGGTGCGCAGCGAGGTCCAGTACTCGACGGCCTGGTCCCACTCCGCGCCCTCGGGGGCGTGCGGGCGGCCCTTGAGGTACTCGAACGTCGTCTCGTCCGGGGCGATCATGCCCGCGCGGGCGCCGGCCTCGATGGACATGTTGCAGACCGTCATGCGGCCCTCCATCGACAGCGAGCGGATCGCCTCGCCGCGGTACTCCACGATGTGGCCCTGGCCGCCGCCGGTGCCGATCCTGGCGATGATCGCCAGGATGAGGTCCTTGGCGGTGACGCCCTCGGGCAGCGCGCCGTCCACGGTCACGGCCATGGTCTTCGGGCGGATCTGCGGCAGCGTCTGGGTGGCGAGGACGTGCTCGACCTCGCTCGTCCCGATGCCGAACGCGAGGGCGCCGAACGCGCCGTGCGTGGAGGTGTGCGAGTCGCCGCACACCACGGTCATGCCGGGCTGGGTCAGCCCGAGCTGCGGGCCGATGACGTGGACGATGCCCTGCCCGGCGTCGCCCATCGGGTGCAGCCTGATCCCGAACTCGGCGCAGTTCTTGCGCAGCGTCTCGACCTGGGTGCGCGACACCGGGTCGGCGATCGGCTTGAGCAGGTCGGTCGTCGGGACGTTGTGGTCCTCGGTCGCGATCGTCAGGTCGGGGCGCCGGACCGGGCGGCCCGCCATCCGCAGGCCGTCGAACGCCTGCGGGCTGGTCACCTCGTGGACCAGGTGCAGGTCGATGTAGAGCAGGTCCGGTTCACCCTCGGCACGTCGTACGACGTGCGCGTCGTACACCTTCTCGGCCATCGTGCGGCCCATCGCTCCACCTCACCTGTGTCGTCTCCGGCGCGCCGGTGCGCCGTAGTGGTCCCGGTCACCTCGACTTGCATCTCATATGACGAGACGGCAATATCAAGACATGGACAACTCTAGCGGAGTCGGCGTACTTGACAAAGCGGTTCTGGTCCTGAACGCGCTGGAAGCCGGTCCGGCCTCCCTCGCCCAGCTCGTCCAGACCACCGGCCTCGCCCGCCCGACCGCCCACCGGCTCGCCGTCGCGCTGGAGCACCACCGCCTCGTCCACCGCGACACGCAGGGCCGGTTCATCCTCGGCCCGCGCCTCGCCGAGCTCGCCGTCGCCGCGGGCGAGGACCGCCTCCTCGCCATCGCCCAGCCGATCCTGGCGCAGCTCCGCGACCTGACGGGCGAGAGCGCGTCGCTGTTCCGCCGCCAGGGCGACGTGCGCGTCTGCGTCGCCGCCGCCGAGCGGACGAGCGGCCTGCGCGACACCATCCCGGTCGGGGCGGCGCTGCCCATGACCGCCGGTTCGGCCGCCCAGATCCTGCTCGCCTGGGAGGAGCCCGACCGCATGCACCGCGGCCTGCGCGGGGCGAAGTTCGAGGCCACGACGCTGGCGTCGGTCCGCCGCCGCGGCTGGGCGCAGAGCGTCGGCGAGCGCGAGCAGGGCGTCGGCTCGGTCAGCTCGCCCATCCGTGGCGCCGGCGGCAGGGTGATCGCCGCGGTCTCGGTGTCCGGCCCGCTGGAACGCCTGACCCGCTCCCCCGGCCGCCTCCACGCGGGACCGGTCATGGCCGCCGCCGAGAAGATCAGCGAGTCGATGCGCCGCACCTCGTCCTGAGCCCTCCCCGCCCCCTGCCTGACCCCTCCGAGTTCCCTCCCGGCCGAGGGGTCGGCCCGGTCGCGGGTGGAGAGGATGACCACGTGACCATCGATGAGAACGCGCTGGACCGACGGGTCGCCTCGCTCTCCCTCGACGCGAAGGCCGGGCTGCTGACCGGGGACGGCTTCTGGACGCTGCGCCCCCTCCCCGAGATCGGCCTGCGCCGCCTGGTGATGTCGGACGGCCCGAGCGGCGTCCGCGGCACGACCTGGGACGAGCGCTCCACGAGCCTGCTGTTCCCCAACCCGACCGCGCTCGCCGCGACCTGGGACCCGTCCGCCGCCGGGGAGGCCGGGCGGCTGAACGGCGCGCGGGCCCGCGCGATGGGCGTGCACGTCCTCCTCGCCCCGACGGTCAACCTGCACCGCACCCCGCTCGGCGGCCGGCACTTCGAGAACCTGTCCGAGGACCCGCTGCTCACCGCCCGGATCGCGGTCGCGTTCGTGCGGGGCGTGCAGTCCGCGGGCGTCGCGGCGACGGTCAAGCACTTCGTGGGCAACGACTCGGAGACCGCGCGCATGTCGTACGACGCGCGCATCGACGGGGAGACCCTCCACCAGCTCTACCTGCGGCCGTTCGAGGAGGCCGTCCGCGCGGGCGCGTGGGCGGTGATGGCCGCCTACAACAAGGTCGGCGGAACGACGATGACCGAGCACCGGGACCTGCTCACCGGCCTGCTCAAGGAGCGGTGGGGCTTCGACGGCGTCCTGGTGTCGGACTGGACGGCGATCCGTTCCACCGAGGGCAGCGCGAACGCGGGCATGGACCTGGAGATGCCCGGCCTGCCCGAGAACCGCTGGCGCGGCAGGCTCGCCGCCGCCGTCCGCGAAGGCCGCGTCGCCGAGGAACTGGTCGACGACAAGGTACGGCGCGTGCTGCGGCTGGCCGCGCGGGTCGGGGCCCTGGACGGCTTCCCGGTGCCGCCGCCCGCGCCCGTTCCCGGCGACGTCCGCGAACGGCTCCGCGCCCTGGCGGCGCGCGGCATGGTCCTGCTGCGCAACGAGCGCGACGCCCTGCCGCTGACGCCCGGCGGGCTCGGGACGGGAGCCGGTCCGGGCGCGGCCCCGCACGTCGCGCTGATCGGGCCGAACGCCGTACGGTTCAGCGCCCAGGGCGGAGGCAGCGCGCACGTCAACCCCGAGCACGTCGTGACGCCCGAGGAAGGGCTCCGGCACGCGCTCGGCGACGGCGCGCGGATCACGGTGCGCCCGGGGGCGTTCCCGCACGAACGGCTCGCCCCGCTACCGCTCGGCCTGACCACCGACCCGGTCTCGGGCGACCCGGGCGTACGGCTGGAGTTCCTCGACGCGGCGGGGGCCGTGCTGCGCTCCGAACGCCGCGAGGCCGCGCGGTTCATCCTCTTCCAGGACGTCCCCGAGGAGACGCGCGTGATCGTGGCGCGCACGCGCGTGACCCCGGCCGAGGAGGGCGTCCACACGTTCGCCGTCACCGGCGTCGGCGACCACGAGCTCAAGGTCGGCGGCACGGTCGCGCCGGTCGCGCTCGCGCGCGGCGACCGCGACCCGGTCGAGGCGGTGATGCGGCCTCCGGAGCACCGCGTGGAGGCGGCGCTGAAGGCGGGCGAGCCGGTCGACGTCGAGCTGCGGCACGCGTTGACGGGCGACGGGCCGTTCGCCTCGTTCGGCATCGGCCACCAGGCGCCGCGCCTGACGGACGACGGCGAGCTGGCCGCGTCCGTCGCCGCCGCCCGCGAGGCCGACGCGGCGGTCGTGGTCGTCGGCACGAACCCGGAGGTCGAGAGCGAGGGCTTCGACCGCACGTCACTCGCCCTGCCCGGCCGCCAGGACGAGCTGGTGTCGGCGGTCGCCGCCGCCAACCCCCGCACGATCGTGGTCGTCAACGCGGGCGCGCCGGTGCTGATGCCGTGGCGGGACGAGGTCGCCGCCGTGCTGTGGGCGTGGCTGCCGGGCCAGGAGGGCGGGGCCGCGATCGCGGACGTGCTGACCGGCGCGGCCGAGCCGGGCGGGCGGCTGCCGACCACGTTCCCGGTGACCGGGACCGGCGTGCTGTCGCCCGTCCCCGACGGCGACGGCACCCTCGAATATTCCGAGGGGACGGCGATCGGCTACCGCCACTACCCGCCGCAGGACGTCGCGTACCCGTTCGGGCACGGGCTCGGCTACACCGCGTGGGAGTACGCGTCCCTCGTCGTGTCGGGCGGAACGGCCGAGGTGGCCGTCCGCAACGCCGGGCCCCGCGCCGGGCGCGAGGTCGTGCAGTGCTACGCGTACGGGGAGGCGTTCCCGGTGCGGCTGGCGGGCTTCGGCATCGCCGAGGCCGCGCCGGGCGAGACGGTCACCGTCCGCGTCGAGCTGGACGAGCGCCTGACCGCCGCGCGGCCGTCCGGGCACGAGGACGGGCCGTCAGGCCATGCGGACCGGGCGTCCGGGCCGTTCACGCTGCGGGTCGGCCGGTCGATCGCCGACACCCGCCTGGAGGCCCGGATCGGGTGACGGGGCCGTGACGGGATCGTGTCCGGACGACCCCGGTGCGTTGCCGGATACCGCCCTCACCGGCCGGTTGGATGGCGTTACCATCCATCCGAGGGGGTGCGCGGTGCAGATCTCCGAGCTCAGCGATCGCAGCGGCCTGACCGTCCAGACGATCAAGTTCTACATCCGGGAGGGCCTGCTCCCCAAGGGCTCGGCGGTCAGCGCGACCCGGTCGGAGTACGACGAGCGGCACCTGGAGCGGCTCCGCCTGATCAACGCGCTGCGCGACATCGGCGACCTGCCCGTCGCCGCCATCCAGCAGATCATCGCGAGCGTCGACGACCCGTCGGTCGGCCTGCACGAGCTGTTCGGCACCACCCAGTACGCGATCGGCCCGCACGTCGAGCGGCCCGACGACCCGCACTGGCGGGCCGCGCGCGAGGACGTCGACGCGCTGGTCCGCGAGCTCGGCTGGAAGGTCGGCGGCGGCGCGCCCGCCCGCGACCTGCTGGCGCACTCGTTCGTCGCGCTCCGCCGCCTCGGCTTCCCGATCACGCTGACCGACCTGCGCCCCTACGTGCGGGCCGCGACCGAGGTCGCCGAGCACGAGCTGCGCCGGGTCAGCGACGACGCCCCGCGCACCCGCACCGTCCACTCGCTGCTGGTCTCGACCGTCCTGTACGAGCAGGTGCTCACCGCGCTGCACCGGCTCGCGCAGGAGGACGCGTCCGCCCGCCGCTTCGGCGCCTGACCCCCGGCCCCGTCCCGCCTTCGCCCGCCTTCGGGCACCTTTGCCCGCCTCCAGGCGTGGCCGCGCGCCCGTCCACCTCCGCGCCCCGTCCGTCCGGGGCCGCTCGGGCGGCTCGGGGGCGCCCACCTGCGCTGTGTCCGATTTCACCGTTTCCATCGCGTATCATGGGAACCGCAGGTCACACCTCAGGCCAACGGGGCCCGCGACGTCGCAGCCGGCGACGGAGCCAGTGGACCACGCCCGTCACGGACGTCCCGCCGGGGACCCGTACGCAAGGTCGGGCGGCGAACGGGCCCCGGGTACGTGTTCTTGCGCTCGCACGAGGGGCTCTCACCCCTGTCCCCGCGACCGTAAGGACGAGTCCGATGACTTCTCCCGCACGCGTGCAGCGCTTCGACACGACGTGGTTCATCCGCGCCACCAAGGCGCTGCTCACCTTCACCGTCGGCGGTTTCGCCTTCTTCGTGGTGTTCGGCAACGTGACCGACTACTGGACGAACTTCAACTTCGTCTCGCACGTGTTCGCGATGGACGCGCAGAAGCCGGCGCTGCACGAGGTCAGCAAGATCAACTATCGCGCGATCTCCTGGAACTGGTTCCACCACCTCGCCTACGTCGGCGTCATCGTCACCGAGGCGCTGATCATGGTGACCTGCCTGGCCTCGGCGTACCGGCAGGCGCGCACGCTGCGCGCGCCCGACGCCGCGTACCGCAAGGCCAAGCGGTGGGGCGTGGTCGGCTGCACGATCGGCCTGTTCCTGTGGTTCTTCGGCTTCCAGGCCGTGGCCGGGGAATGGTTCGGCATGTGGATGAACGAGACCTGGAACGGGATTCCCGACGCCGTCCGGCTGTGCACCTACATCGGCATCGTGCTGGTCTACCTGACGATGACCAACGACCGCGCGGCGGACGAGTCCGACGCGGCCCGGTCCGGCCGGGGCGCCGCCTGACCTGCGGCCCGGCCGGCGGGCGCCCGCCGCTCGGCGGGCGCCCGCCCGCATTCCGCGCCCCCTACCGCACAATTCCGGGATAACGGGTCGGAATTCTTTGAGCAAATGGTCCCGACAAATCCGTAATCGCGGGCATGACCTAATATGAAGGTCCGCGGGGGCGTCCGGCCCCGCGCTTCCACAGGGCAGGGCCGAGGGTTGAGGTGCCGATGACCGCGAAGGACGTCCCGGGCTCCACCGGCGGAGGCTGGCGGGACCGGCTCCTCGCCGAGGGCAGCGATCCCGACCCGCGCTTCACGCTCGCGAACGAGCGCACGTTCCTCGCCTGGATCCGCACCGCGCTCGCCCTCGTCGCGGGCGGCATCGGCATCGCGCTCAGCGGGGAGCTGATCGTCTCGCCGCTGCGGCACGTCCTCGCGCTGGTGTTCTCCGGCGCGGGCGCGCTGCTCGCGATGCTGGCGTTCCGGCGCTGGCTGCGCACCGAGCGCGCGCTGCGCCGCCACGAGACCCTGCCGCCCCCGCGCTCGCGCCGGTCATGGCGTACGGGCTGGCCGCCGCGGCGGTGGCGCTGGTGGTCGCGCTGCTGGCCACCCGGTGAACGGGTCCGGCCGCCGTCCGGACCTGTGGGATCCGGGCGCCCAGCCGGAACGCACCGCGCTCGCCTGGTCGCGGACCACGCTCGCGCTGATCGTCACGGGGCTGCTGTGCATCCGGCTCGCTCCGACGTGGACGGGCGCCGCCGTCGCGTCCGCCGTCGTGTGCGGGTCGGCCGGGCTGCTGCTGCACCGGGCGCGCGCCCGGCTGGGCGCGCGGAACGGCCGGCTCCGCGCGGGGCGCCCGGTCGCCGACCCGGCCTCGGTCCTGCTCACCACCTGCCTGACCGTCCTGCTCGGCGCGGTCGGCCTGGCCTTCGCGCTCGCCTGACGGCGGCGGGCCGCGGCGGTTCAGGCATGTCCGGTACGCATGGGTGGTGTGCGAGAGACTCGCTTGTGGCATGTCTGGCCGCGGCCTAGCGTCGTTCGGGCCGAATCCGAACGACGGAGGTTGATCCCGCTATGCGTCTCACCCGCAGCGACCCGGCGACCGTTCCCGCGCCGCCGCCCGGCCGCTACTCCCACGCCGTCCAGGTCACGTCGGGGCCGATGCTGTACGTCTCAGGACAGATCGCGCTCGGGGCGGACGGCGGGATCGACGCGCCGGGCGACATGGCCAGGCAGTCGGAGGTCGTGTTCTCGATCCTGGAACGGATCCTCGCGGCGCACGACGCGTCGTTCGCCGACGTGGTCAACGTGCGCACGTTCGTCACCGACCTGGGGCTGCTCGCCGAGTACGCCGAGGTGCGCGGCCCGTTCTTCGGCGGCGGACTTCCGACGAGCACCACGGTGGAGGTGCCCCGCCTGTTTCACCCGGACGCGCTGCTGGAGGTGGAAGTCGTCGCCGCGCTGCCCGGCTGAGGCCCGGCGGCGGCGCGCAGGTCGTCCAGGAAGGCGGTCACCGGCGGGAAGCGCCGCGCGTGCCGGGCCACGGCCGCGTAGACCGTCCGGCGGAGCGGTTCGGGGGCGACGGGGCGCAGCACAACGCCGTCGGTGGCCGCCGCGCCGGCGGCGAGCGCGGGCACGAGCGTGACCCCGAGCCCTCCGGCGACCAGGCCCAGCTTCGACAGCCATTCGGACGCCCGCAGCGGCGTCTCGGGCACGAACCCGGCGGCCTCGCAGCGGGCCCGCAGCGCGGCGACGGCCTCGGGGGTGTCGGCGACGATCCACGGGTCGTCCGCCAGTTCGGCCATCGGGACGCGGTCCCGGCCGGCGAGGCGGTGGCCGGCGGGCAGCGCGACCAGCAGCGGATCGTCCAGCAGGTGGACGAGGTCCGCGGCGGCGAGGTCCGGGGTCTTGTGCGTGCTCACCACGGCGAGGTCGAGGTCGCCGGCTTCGAGCATGGGGAGCAGCCGTTCGGTGGTGCCCTCGCGCAGCGACGGGCGCACGCCGGGATGCCGGGCGCGGAACCGGGCGAGCGCGCGCGGGACGAGCGCCGTGGTGGCCGTCGGGAACGCGCCGAGCCTCAGCGTCCCGGCGTCGAGCCGCCGCAGGCCGTCGAGCGCGCGGGCGGTGTCGGCGAGCCGTTCGAGCAACGCGCGCGCGTGCGGGAGCAGGTACTCCCCCGCCGGGGTCGGCCGTACGCCCCGCGCGCCGCGCGCGAACAGCTCGACGCCGCACACCTCCTCCAGCGCGGCGATCTGCCGCGAGACCGCCGACTGCGTGTAGCCCTCGGCGGACGCGGCGGCGGTGAACGACCCGAGGTCGGCGACTGCCGCGAACGTCCGCAGCAGGACGGGGTCGAGGGACTCGGCGCGCATGGGGGCGAGCTTACGTAACGCCGCGCCCGGCGATAGCCTCGGGCCGAACGCCTCGGGCGGCCGTGCCGCGCGCACGCCCGGCGCCGCGCCGTTCGTCGTTTCCGCAGGTCCGCCGGGTCGTGAGGGTCGTTCCGTGTCCGAGAGCCGTCCGTTCGTCAGCCTCGCCACCGACTTCGGGGCCGCCTACACCGGCACGTGCGCCGGGGTCGTCCACGCGATCGCGCCGACGGCCGCCGTGCTGGTGCTGAGCGACGAGATCACGCCGTACCGGGTGCGCGAGGGGGCGATGCTGCTGCGCCAGGCGCTGCCGTACCTGCCGGTGGGCGTGCACATCGGGATCGTCGATCCGGGCGTCGGCACGCCCCGGCGGCCCGTCGCGGTCGTGACCGGGCGCGGCGACGTGCTGATCGGCCCAGACAACGGCCTGCTGCCGCCCGCCGCCGAGAAGCTCGGCGGAGCCGTCCG
The DNA here is from genome assembly GCF_009793335.1 of Actinomadura sp. J1-007. Lineage (GTDB taxonomy): Bacteria > Actinomycetota > Actinomycetes > Streptosporangiales > Streptosporangiaceae > Spirillospora > Spirillospora yumaensis. Next base: position 1,048,561 of record NZ_WING01000001.1, read on the forward strand.
GGCGCACGTCTTGGAGAACCCCGCCTACCGGCAGGAGTCGGTCTCGACCACGTTCCACGGCCGCGACGTGTTCGCGCCCGCCGGGGCGCACGTGGCGCGCGGCGTCGAGGTCGCCGACCTCGGCCCGGCGGTCGATCCCGACGCGCTGGTCCCGCTGGACGTCCGCGCGCCGTCCGTCCGCGAGGGCGAGCTGACGGCCGGGGTGCTCTACACCGACCGCTACGGGAGCCTGGTCCTGCACGCCGGCCGGGACGACCTCGCGGCGGCGCTCGGCGGCGTCGCGTACGGCGACCCGCTCGACCTGTCCCTGACCGGCGCGGACGGGACGCCGCGCCGCGTCCGCGCGCCGTTCGCCGAGACGTTCGGGAGCGTCGCGCGCGGGGAGCCGCTGGTGTGGGTCGACTCGTCCGGCTGGCTCGGGCTGGCGGTCAACCAGGGCTCGGCCGCCGAACGTTTCGCCCTGGACGACGACGGCACGCTGACGATCCGCCGCGCCCCGACCGTGCCTGCCCCGACCGAGCCCGCCCCGGCGCCCCGCTGAGGGCGAGCGGTCTGCAGAGGGCGGGGCCGCTTCAGACGAAGGAGCGGCCCTTGCGCATGCGGCGGCGGAAGTCCCACAGGTAGACGTTGAACGGGAACCTGCGCAGCGGCCCCGGCATCAGCCGGTTGGCCACGGCCATGCCCTTCAGCGCGGCGGCGAAGACGGCCCGGTCGCGGCCCGTCCACTCGTAGCCGAGCTCGTCGCGGAACTCCTGCGGCAGGAACCCGACCGTCATGACCCGGTTGAACGGGCCGAGGACCTTGGCGAGCGGGCCCGGGAGGAACCTCACCTCCGCGATCCCGCGCAGGTAGGCGCGCGTCTGGCGGTCGACCTCGATCCGCTGGACGGACTCCTTCCAGTACGCCTCGAACGCCTCCCGGTCGGCGGGCCACATGTCGGGCCGCACCTGGAGGGTCGTCCCGAAGCGGGCGCCGTGCTCGTAGAACCGGCGCAGCGTCTCCGGGCCGGGGTCGCCGTAGAACGCCCGGTAGGTGTCCTCGTACCCCGGTAGATGCAGGCGGCGACCCAGAGCTGGAGTTCGCGGTCGAACGCGTTGTAGCGGACCGGGCTGTCCTCGTCCGAACGGACCAGCCGGTGCGACCTGTTGACCTCCTGGCGCATCCACTCCCGCTCCTCGGGCGTGCCGACGGCCGCGACCACGAGGTAGGTGAGGGTCGTGCGGGTGCGCTTGACCGGGTGCAGGTCCAGCCGTCCGCTGTCGACCTTGCTCTCGACCACGCCGCGCCCGACGGGGCGCCGGGAGAGCTGCATGATGACGTTCGCGCCGCCCGCGACCAGCGCGAGGCCGGTCATCAGCTCGGTGTGCGCACGGGGGACGGGGGCGGCGTCCGCCCGTTCGGCAAGCTCGGTCATGCCGCCTCCAGATCAGTAAACGCCTGTGTGCAGAATTTAGAGATCAAGAAACGGCTGTGTCAAGATGGGGGGCGTGAGCTCCGCGTCACCCCGGGTCTACGGCGGCGTCGACGCCGACGCGCGCCGCGCCGAGCGCCGCGCCCGGCTGCTGGAGGCCGGGCTGGACCTGCTCGGCACCGGCGGCCTCCAGGCCACGACCCTGCGCAAGGTCTGCGAGCACGCCGGGCTCGCGGCCCGCTACTTCTACGAGAGCTTCCCCGACCTGGACTCGCTGATCGTCGCCGTGTTCGACGACATCGTCGAGCAGCTCGTCCGGGCCGGGACCGAGGCGCTCGCGGACGCCCCGGCCGACACCCGGGGCCGCCTGCGCACGGGCCTCGGCACCGCGATCGACTTCATCGGCGACGACCCCCGCAAGGGGCACGTCGTGCTCACCGTGGCCATGGGCAGCCCGCCGCTCGCCGAGCGCCGCCTGAGCGCGGGCGAGCGCATCGCCCGCCTCGTCGCCGACCGCACCCGCGACGCGTACGGCGACGGCGAGGCCCCGAGCGACCGGCACCTGATCCTGATCTCCCGCTTCCTGGTCGGAGGCTTCGCCGAGACGCTGACCGCGTGGATGCGGGACCCGTCCACCCCCCGCGACCGCCTCCTGGACGAGTGCGTCGAGCTCTTCCTCGCGACCACCTCGGCCCTCGCCACCCTCCGCGCGTCCGACTCCTGACCCGCCGCCGCGCTCCCGGCCCGCGGCGGGGCGGTGGGAGACTGATCGCCATGGAGGATCTCGACGTCGTCGCGTGGGTGCAGGTTCACGAGGGCCGGATGCTGGCCGTCCGGTCGCGCGGACGCGACCTGCTGTACCTTCCCGGCGGCAAGCGGGAGGCGGGCGAGACCGACTGGTCGGCGCTGTCGCGCGAGGTGCGCGAGGAGCTCGCCCTCGAACTCGACGCCGCCACGTTCCGCGAGCTCGGCGTCGTGCGCGCCCCCGCCCACGACCAGCCCGCCCACGCCCACGTCCGCATGGCCTGCTTCACCGCCGCCTACCGGGGCGACATCGCGGCGACGAACGAGGTGGACGAGTTCCACTACGTCGCCCCGGCCGACCGCGGCCTGCTGGCGCCCGCCGCCCGGGCCGCGCTGGACCTCGCCCGGACGCGCGGCCTGCTGCCCTGACCCGGTTCTGTCGGTGGCGGCCTGTTCAATGCCGCCCATGGACGTTCAGAGGCAGGGCCCGTTCTGGGACGTCGTGGCGGGCCGGGTCCCGCCGCCGCCCGCGGCGGAGCTCCTCGGCTGGGAGCTCGTCGCCGTCGACCCCGAGCAGGGGACGATCGAGGTGGCGTTCCAGGCGGGCGAGTCGTTCACCAATCCGATGGGCGTGATCCAGGGCGGGTTCCTGGCGGCGATGCTCGACGACACGCTCGGCCCGGCGCTGGTGGCGACGCTCCCGCCCGACCGTTTCGCGCCGACCCTCGACCTGCACGTCCAGTACCTCCGGCCCGCCCGTCCGGGACGGCTCATCGGGCACGGCCGGATCGTCCAGCGCGGCAGGGAGGTGTGCTTCCTCGCCGGGGAGCTGGCCGGGCCCGACGGCAGACCGGTCGCGGTCGCGACGGCGACCGCGCGCGTCCAGACCGTCCGCTAGGGCCGCCGCTCGCGTGCCGGGCCGGGCCGGACCGGGCCGGACCGGGGCGGGAGCGGTTTAGGGGTGCGATGAATTCCGGCTTCCGGGTCGGTCTGAATGGGGAACCGAGAGGGAGGCATCGATGGACGGGACATCTGGCGGTATCTGCACGGAGACGTTCGGGGACGGCGGCGACCCGCCGCTGCTGCTCGTCGGCCTCTCGATGCTGACGTGGCCCGACGGCCTGTGCGCGCGGCTCGCGGCGGGGCGGCGGTTCGTCGTGCGGTACGACCTGCGCGACACGGGCCGTTCGGTCACGGTCGACCCGGACGCGCCCGGCTACACGTTGCGCGATCTCGTCGCGGACGCGGTGGGCGTGCTCGACGCGTTCGGGCTCCCCCGCGCGCACGTGGCGGGGTTCGGGCCCGGCGGCTGGATCGCCCAGCTCCTCGCGCTGGACCACCCGGACCGGGTCGCGTCGCTGACCCTGGTCGGGACGCGGCCCACGGCCCCGGGCCCCGCCGACGCCGACCTGCCCGAGCACGCGCCCGAGCTGATGGCGTTCGTGACGGGCGCCCCGAAGCCGGACTGGTCCGACCGGGACGACGTGGTCGAGTACATGGTCGCGCACGCGCGGGTCTTCGGCGGCACGCGGGGCGTCGACGAGGCCGAGGTGCGGGAGCGGGCCGGGAGGATCTTCGACCGGGCCGGCGGGCGGTTCCAGCGGTCCAACCAGCTCGGGACCGCGTTCGCCGCGATGGACTGCGGCGAGCGGTGGCGCGAGCGGCTGCCCGAGGTCACCGCGCCGACGCTGGTCGTCCACGGCGACGACGACCCGTTCTTCCCGATCGGCAACGGGCGGGCGCTGGCGCGCGAGATCCCGGGCGCCGAGCTGCTCGTCCTGCCCGAGACGGGGCAGGAGCTCCCGTGCCGGGTCTGGGACGTCGTGGTGCCCGCCGTCCTTCGCCATACCTCCGGCGGCTAGACGCACCGACTTTGGTCTGTCCCCCGGCCCCAGGTGGCCGATGCGGGGGGCGCGGCGGGCGGCGGAGACTCGCGGTCGGGTGGCCCGACAAGCGAGGAGTGTCCGATGGGTGAAGCGTCGTTCGGCCGCAGGAGCGTACTGGCGGGAGGGCTCGGCGCGGTCGCGCTCACGGCGGCGTCCGGCACCGACCAGGGCTGGTCCGCCTTGCGGCCCGCCGCCGCGCGGGCCGATGCCGCGCCGGCGGGGCGGCTGCCGCAGCGCGGGGTCAACTACGACACCGAGCGGGAGGTGTGGCGCGGCGAGTACGTCCGGCGCGAGATGCGGACGATCCGGCGCGACCTGCACTGCAACGCGGTCATCCTGCTCGGGTCCGACCTGCGGCGGCTGAGGGAGGCGGCGGAGCACGCGGCGGCGGAGGGGATGTTCGTCTGGTTCGAGCCCCGCAAATTCGATCACGGCGCGAAGGACACCCTGGCGTTCGTGCTGGAGGTGGCGCGGTACGGGGAGCGCCTGCGGAGGCGCGGCCACGGGGTCGGCCTGTCCCTCGGCTGCGAGCTGACGATCTTCATGGACGGCCTCGTGCCCGGCCGGAACTGGGAGGAGCGGGGCGCCGCGCTCGGCACGCCGGAGGCGGCGGGCTACAACGAACGGCTCAACGCGTTCCTCGCCGGGGCGCTCAAGGCGGTGCGCCCGGTGTTCGGCGGCCGGGTCACCTACTCCTCGGGCGTGTGGGAGGAGGTGCGCTGGCGCGGCTTCGACGCGGTCGGCGTCGACCTCTACCGCGACGCGTCCAACGAGGCGTCCTACGAGCGGGACGTGCGGGCGCTGCACCGGTTCGGCAAGCCGGTCGTGATCACCGAGTTCGGGTGCTGCACGTACCGGGGCGCGGACGAGCGGGGCGGCGACGGCTTCCAGATCATCGACTGGGCGAAGGAGCCACCGGTGGTGCGGCCCGGCTACGTCCGCGACGAGCGCACCCAGTCCGCCTACATCTCCGAACTGCTCGACGTGTACGAGGCGCAGGGCGTGTACGGCGCGTTCGTCTACAACTTCATCGAGTCCGACTCGCCGCACAACGGCAAGCGCCTGTACGACTACGACATGGCGGGATTCTCGCTGGTCAAGGTGCTCCCGCCGGAGTCGGGCAAGGGCTACGCGGCGACGGGCCACTTCGAGCCGAAGCAGTCGTTCCACACGGTGGCGCGCCGGTTCGCCCCCTAGGGCCGGCCGGCGCCGAACAGCAGTCTCCGCCGCGTCTTCGCGCGCCCCCGGCGGACGCTTCCGGCCGGTCACGATGGGTGACTTTTTCAGTGGTCCAGTGCTCTTGCTGGACCGATTCAGACTGAATGGCACCGTTGAATTTCACAGCTTGCCAGCCCGTTGAAGTGCGGTTATGGTCACCACAATTTGGATACTTTCCTAATTAATGAAGGAGCAGGATTGCCGTGGCCGCACGCCGTTCCCCGCTCCGGGCGATCCTCGCCGGATGCACCGCGCTCCTCCTGATGCTCGGTCTGTCCGTCGCCGTCACCACGCCCGCCAGCGCAGCCGAGCCGACCGCCGCCTGCCGCACCGTTCAGGAATGGGGCGGCGGCGCGCAGTACGCCTGCACCATCACCAACGGCGGCAGCGCGTCCATGTCGGGCTGGAAGCTCGAATTCGATCTCGCGTCCAACGTGCGGATGGGCTCCTACTGGGACGCCTCCCTCGCCAGTTCGGGCAGCCACCACACGTTCACCAACCGCGAGTACAACGGCTCGGTCGCGCCGGGCGCCACCGCGTCGTTCGGCTTCCTCGTCTCCTTCACCGGCACGCTGACCGAGCCGCAGAACTGCCTGCTCGACGGCCGGCCGTGCGGCGGCGGCACCGTGGACGCCCCGCCGAGCGCGCCCGCGAACCTCCGCACCACCGAGGTCACCGCCACGTCCGTCTCCCTGGCCTGGGACGCCGCGACCGACGACAAGGGCATCAAGAACTACGAGGTGCTGAACGACACCGCCGTCGCGGCCACCGTCACCGGCACCACCGCGAAGATCGACGGTCTGAAGGCGGGCGGCCGCTACACCTTCACCGTGCGCGCCCGCGACACCGCCGACCAGGTCTCCCAGGCCGCGCCAGCGGTCACCGTCACCACCCCCGGGACGGGCGAGGACATGCCGCCGTCCAAGCCGGGCGAGCTGCGCGTCACCGGCGTCGCGGCCGACTCGGTCAGCCTGAGCTGGGGCGCCGCCACCGACGACCACGGCGTGACCGGGTACGACGTGCTCCAGAACGGCTCGGTCGTCCAGTCGGTGACCGGCACGAGCGCCACCGTGTCCGGGCTGACCGCGGGCAGCTACCGCTTCGCGGTGCGCGCCAAGGACGGCACGGGCCAGGTGTCCGAGCTGAGCAACGAGGTCACCGCGAAGATCGGTTCCGGGACGGCCGGCTGCCGCCCCGACGGCCTCTACCAGACGCCGGGCGTCACGCCGCCGTACTGCGAGGTCTACGACGACGGCGGCCGCGAGAAGATGGGCGACGGCCACCCGCGCCGGTCCATCGGCTACTTCACGGGCTGGCGGGACGGCAAGAACGGCGCGCCGCGCTACCTCGCCAGCGACGTCCCCTGGGACAAGGTCACTCACATCAACTACGCCTTCGCCCACATCGACGGCCAGAACAAGGTGTCGGTCGGCGGCGACAACGCGAACAACCCGGCGATCGGCATGGAATGGCCGGGCGTGAAGGGCGCGGAGATGGACCCGGCCTATTCGTACAAGGGCCACTTCAACCTGCTCAACAAGTTCAAAAAGCAGCACCCGAACGTCAAGACGCTGGTCTCGATCGGCGGCTGGGCGGAGACCGGCGGCTACCTCGACGACAACGGAAAGCGCGTCGCGTCCGGCGGTTTCTACACGCTGACCGACAGCCAGGACAAGATCAACACCTTTGCCGACTCGGTCGTCTCGTTCCTGCGGCAGTACGGGTTCAACGGCGCCGACATCGACTACGAGTACGCGACCTCGATGAAGTACGCCGGGCACCCCGACGACTTCACCTTCTCCAACGCGCGGCGCGCCAAGCTGATGGCCGGATACGTCGCGCTGATGAAGACGCTGCGAGAGAAGCTGGACGCGGCCAGCGCAGCCGACGGCAAGTACTACATGCTGACGGCCGCCGTCTCGGCGTCCGGGTGGATCCTGCGCGGGCACGACAGCTACCAGGTCACGCCCTACCTGGACTACGCCAACATCATGACGTACGACCTGCACGGTTCCTGGAACCATTTCGTCGGCCCGAACGCGGCCCTCTACGACGACGGCAAGGACAACGAGCAGGCCGAAGGCGGCGTCTACAACGCCTACGGAATGGGCTATCTGAACACCGACTGGGCCTACCACTACTTCCGCGGCGCGATGCAGGCCGGGCGCATCAACCTCGGCCTGCCCTTCTACACCCGCGGATGGCAGCAGGTCACCGGCGGGACGAACGGGCTGTGGGGCAAGGCCGCACTGCCCGACCAGACGAAGTGCCCGCCCGGCACAGGAAAGGACGTCGGCTCCACGACGCCGTGCGGGAACGGCGCGGTCGGGCTCGACAACCTCTGGCACGACCTCGACAACGCCGGCGTGGAACAGGCGTCGGGCAGCAACCCGATGTGGCACGCCAAGAACCTGGAGAAGGGCATCCAGGGCAGCTACATCGGCGCCTACGGCCTCGACCCGGTGAACGACCCCGCCGACCGTCTCACCGGCACCTACACGCGCCAGTACGACAGCACGATGAAGGCGCCGTGGCTGTGGAACAGCACCAAGAAGGTGTTCCTTTCCACCGAGGACGACGAGTCCATCGCCGCCAAGGCGCAGTACGTGGTCGACAAGGGCATCGGCGGCGTCATGTACTGGGAGCTCGCCGGCGACTACGCCTGGGACCCGGCCCGCAACGGCGGCAAGGGCGAGTACTTCATCGGCGACACGCTGACGAGCCTCATCAACGACAAGCTCAAGGGCGCCGGCCCGTACCAGAACCGCAAGTCCGACCACACGATGCCCAAGGAGACGCTCGACGTGAAGGTCGACCTGGTCCGGTTCCCGGTGGGCGACGCCAACTACCCGATCACTCCGACGCTGCGCATCACCAACAACTCGGGCCAGGCCATTCCGGGCGGCGCCACGTTCAAGTTCGACTACGGCACGTCCGCGCCCGCGTCCATGACGCAGCAGACGGGCTGGACCCTGTCCGTCCAGGCGGGCCACACCGGCAACAACGTCGGTGGCCTGAAGGGCGACTTCCATCGTGCGACGCTCACCGTCCCGAACTACACGAGCATCCCGAACGGCGGAACCGCCACCGTCGCGCTCAGCTACCAGCTGCCGATCGCGACACCGTCCAACTTCGTCCTCACCTTCGGAGGCAAGTCCTACGCGCTCACCCAGGACTACCCGCTGACCACCTCGGTGGGCGGCCGCAACCGCTGACACGGTAGGCGGCTCCACACGACGCGGGGCGTATGCCGGCTTCCCGGCATACGCCCCGCCCGTGTCCGCCGGGAGCCGCGCCGCGGGGCAGGTCGCCGCCGGTGCCGACCCGGCCACTACCGGGCGGCGATCGTCCTGGCCACCATCCCGCCGTGGACCAGTACACGATCCACCGGACAGGCCCTAGGGGACTTCCCTTACGCCGGGCGGCGTACCGCGGGGGCGGGGGCGACGTCTCCAGCGGTACGGGAAGTGACTCTTCGCGGCCGACGTGCGGGCCCGTACCGTCCGCGCAGGATCAGGGCATGACGATCACAGAGACGTACCCGGCCACCACCGGCCCCCGTGCGGGCGGGCCGCCCAAGCTCTCGCCGTGGGAGCTGCGCGCCGCCCAGATCGAGACGCTGGAGAACCCGCGGCTGCGCTACGGACTGCTCGCGCGGATGCTCTTCAAGCAGATGGACCTGGTGTACGGGCGCGAGCGCACGCTGGTGAAGTTCACCATGCTGGAGTTCATCGCGCGCGTCCCGTACCAGGCGTGGGAGCGGATGGGCTACCTCTCGCTCGCCCGCCACCGCCGCCGCTCCGCGCTCGCCAAGCGGGTGTACGAGCGGATCGTGGAGACGCGGGAGGAGCAGGACAACGAGCAGTGGCACCTGCTGATCCTCCAGGACCTCGTCCAGCGGGAGGGGCACCGGCAGTCGTTCCTGCTGCACCGCGTCGCGCCGTGGCTCGTGGCGTTCTTCTACTACCACGTGTCGTGGATGCTGTTCCTCGTGCGGCCGGAGGCGAGCTACCGGCTGAACGCCGACTTCGAGGACCACGCCGAGCACGAGTACATGGCGTTCGTCGCCGAGCACCCGGAGCTGGAGGACGCCGCCGCCCCCGCCACGTACGCCGAGGAGTACGGCCGCTACGCCTCCCTCGCCGACCTGCTCCGCCAGATCGGCCACGACGAGCGGACCCACAAGCAGGACAGCCTGGCCAACCTGCGCGCCCCCCGCTTCCAGGACACCCCGTGACCGGGTCCTCCGCTACAGGGAGAGGGCTATGCCGCTGGCGAGGCCGAGGGCGAGGGAGGCGGCGGCGAGCGCGACCGCGATCGCCGTCGGCGCGCGGGCCGGGCGGAGGCCGGGCCGAGGCTTGCCGAACGTGGGGACGATCCAGCGCAGGTAGTAGAAGACGCTGGCCACGGAGTTGACGGCGGCGAGGACGGCGAGCCACGCGTAGTGGCCGTCGAGCGCCGCGCCGAACATCAGCACCTTCCCGACGAACACGGCGGTCGGCGGCGTTCCGACGAGGCCGAGCAGGCAGACCGCCAGGGACGCGCCGAGGAGCGGCGAGGCGCGCAGCAGGCCCGTGTAGCCGTCCAGGTCGTCCCGTCCGACCGCCACGACGACGGCGAACGCGCCGAGGTTGGTGACCGCGTAGGCGGCGGCGTAGTAGAGCAGGGCGGGTTCGGCGAGGTCGCCGCGGGCGGCCATCGCGACGGGGACGAGCAGGTAGCCCGCCTGGCTGACCGTGGAGTACGCGAGCAGGCGCCGCACGTTGTCCTGGCCGAACGCGGCGAGGTTGCCGAGCGTCATCGTGGCGGCCGCGACGACCGCGACGAGCGGCGCCCAGTCGAACGTGCCGGGCGGCAGCGCGTCCGCGCCGAACCGGAGCAGCGCCGCGAACGCGCCGATCTTCGGGACCGTCGTGGCGAACGCGGCGACGACGGGCGGCGCGCCCTCCGCGACGTCCGGCACCCAGTAGTGGCCGGGGACGGCGCCCGCCTTGAACAGCAGCCCGGCGAGCAGCGCCACGACGGCCGCGCCGACGGCGGCGGCGGGCGCCGTCCCGAGCCCGTCGCGCAGCGGCCCGTACGCCGTGCCGCGCCCGACGCCGTACAGCAGGGTGGCGCCGGCCAGCATGAGGATGCCGAGGAACGCGCCCATCAGGTAGTACTTCAGCGCCGCCTCGGTGCCGGGCGCGTCCTTGCCGAACCCCGCGAGCGCGTACGCGGGGATGCTCGCGAGCAGGTACGCGGCGACGAGCACGAGCAGGTCCGACGACGCCCCGAGCGTGATCGCGCCGAGCGCCGACAGCATCGTCAGCACGTAGAACTCGGTCTCGCGCGGGTGGCCGCGGACCGTCGCGGCGGCGAGCGCGATGACGGCGGCGGTGGTGGCGAGGACGGCGATCCGGGTGACGTGCGTGATCGGGTCGATCGCGAACGCGTCGAACGCCGCCAGGTCGGGCCTGGTCGCGGCGAGGCCCGCCACGACCAGGCCGGCCAGCAGCCCGGCCGCGCACACGCCCGCGACCCACCACTGCCGGGCGCGGGGCAGGAACAGCCCGTTGACCAGGCCGAGCACGGCGGCGATCAGCACGCACAGCTCGGGGGCGAGGTCGGCGGGGTTCTCGTTCATCGCGCCACCAGCGCCACGACGGCGTCCGACAGCGGCGCGATCGTGTCGAGCAGCGGGCGCGGCGCGACGCCGACGGCCAGCGACAGGACGAGCAGCGGCGCGATCGCGGCCAGCTCGGGACGGCGCACGTCGGTGACCCGTCCCGTCAGCTCGCCGGGACCGCCGAGCAGCACGCGGTGCAGGACGCGCAGGAACAGTCCCGCCGTGACGAGGACGCCGAGCACCGACAGCGCCGCCGCGGCGGCCACCCCGGCCCGCCCGGCGCCGATCGCGCCGGTGAAGATCTGGAACTCGGCGACGAAGCCGGACAGGCCCGGCAGCCCGAGCGACGCGAACGCCGCCACCGCCGTCAGCCCCGCGAACACCGGCGCGCCCCGCGCGACGCCGCCGTACCGGCCGATGGCGTAGCTGCCCGCGCGGTCGCTGAGGACGCCGCACAGCAGGAACAGCGCGCCGGTGACCAGCCCGTGGCTGACCATCTGCGTGACCGCGCCGCTCACCGCCAGCTCGCGGGCGGCCGTCCCGCCGGAGAACCCGGCCGCGCCGAGCGCGAGGACGACGTAGCCCATGTGGTTGACGGAGGTGTAGGCGACGAGCCGCTTCAGGTCGTCCTGCGCCAGCGCGACGAGCGCCCCGTACAGGACGCCGAGGAGGCCGATCACCAGCGGCACCCACGCGTAGCGGCGCCACGCGTCGGGCAGCATCGGCATCGCGATCCGGACGAGGCCGTACGTCCCCATCTTCAGCATGATCCCGGCCAGCACCGCCGAGCCCGCCGCGGGCGCGTCGGTGTGCGCGGGCGGCAGCCAGGTGTGGAACGGCACGACCGGCGTCTTCACGCCGAGCCCGATCCCGATCGCGAGGAGCGTCAGCGCGGCGAGCCCCGGGGAGCCGTCCAGCGGCGGACGCCGGATCAGCTCGACCATGTCGAACGTGTGCGGGTCGGCCCCGAGGTACAGGCCGATGAAGCCGAGCAGCAGCACCAGCGACCCGAGGAACGTGTAGAGGAAGAACGTCAGCGCGGAACGGGCCCGTTCGCCGTGCCCCCAGAGCAGGATCACGAAGTACATGCCGACGATCGACAGGTCGAAGAACACGAAGAACAGCAGCAGGTCCAGCGCCGCGAACAGCCCGAGACACACCGTCTCCAGGAACAGGAACAGCACGGCGAACGCCCGGAGCCGGTGCTCCTGCCGTACGGAGTAGACGGCGCAGGCGAGGAACAGCAGCGCGGTGAGCGCGAGCAGCGGCATCGACAGGCCGTCCACGCCGACGTGGTAGCCCGCGCCGACCGACGGGATCCAGCGGGCGTTCTCCTCGTACGCGATGCCGTCGCTTCCCGCGCCGCCGCCCGTTCCGTACCGGATCCACAGGGCGGCGACGAGGGCGAGGTCCACGGCCGACGTCCCGATCCACGCCGCGAGGACCGCACGGCGCGGCGCCCGCGGCACGGCGGCGAGGCCGAGCGCGGCGGCCAGCGGAAGGAAGATCACCAGTGAGAGCACGGTCACCCGATCAGGACGGCGATGAGGACGAGCGCGGCCAGCAGCACCGCGGCCTGCGCGTAGTAGGTGTGGACCTGCCCGGTCTGCGGGCGGCGCGCCAGGACCGCGAGGCGCCGCGCCCCGCGGCCGACCGCGGCGACCAGCCCGTCCACCCGGACCTCCACGCGCCGCGCCGCCAGCCCCGCCGCCCACGGCCCGGCCCGCGCGACGCCGCGCACGCACCCGTGCACCACCCGGTCGTCGAACGCGGCGAGCACGCGGGCCGCACCGAACACCGGCCGCACGACAACGACGTCCACCGCCCGCTCCAGCCCGAGCCACCCGAACGCCCACGCGGACGCGATCGGGGCGGTGCGGCGTCCGGCGAAGGCGACGACCGCGGCCAGCGTGGCGGCGGCGAGTACCCCGGACACGGCGAGTTCGGACGCGTCCGGGCCGTGCTCTCCCGGCACGCCGAGCGCCCGCCGCCACGGGCCCGCGACCCCCGGCAGGCCGAGAACGCCCAGCGCGCACGCCGCGACCGCCAGGACGGGCAGCGGCAGGACCCGCAGCGCTCCGACCCGTTCACCCGACGACGCCCCGGGCTCGGGCTCGGGCTTGTGCGCGGGCTCGGGCGCGGGCTCGGGTGCGGGACGCCAGACGGCCAGCAGCGCCTTGGCGGCGTAGGCGGACGACAGCACGGACGCGGCGAGTCCGAGCACGTAGAGGGCGGGCGAGACGTCCCGGGCGGCGGCGAGGACGGAGTCCTTGGTGATCCACAGCGACAGCGGCGGCAGCCCGGCCAGCGCGAGCGCGCCCGCCGCGAACGCGACGCCGACGACCGGGTGGCGGCGCGCGGCTCCGCGCAGCCCGTCCAGGTCCTTGGTGCCGAGAACGGCGAGCCAGGCGCCCGCGCACAGGAACAGCAGGCTCTTGACCGCCGCGTGCGCGACCAGGTGCGCCGTCCCGCCCGCGACCGCACCGGTGCCCGCGCCCAGCACCATGAACCCGATCTGCGCGCACGTCGAGGCGGCCAGGAGCTGCTTCAGATCCGTCTGGGCGAGCGCGACGGCGCCGAGCAGCAGCGCGGTGAGCGCACCGGCCCACGCGACGAGCGGCCCCGCCCAGCCGGTGGCGTCCAGCAGCGGGCGCAGGCGCAGCAGCAGGTACGCGCCGGCCGCGACCATCGTGGCGGAGTGCAGCAGCGCCGACACCGGGCTCGGACCCGCCATCGCCCGCGACAGCCAGAACGAGAACGGGAGCTGCGCCGACTTCCCCAGCGCCGCGACGACGATCCCCGCCGCCACGAGATCCCGCCAGGGCTCGCCCGTACCCGCGAGCCCGCCGAGCAGGAGCGCCCCCGCCCCCGGACCGGCTCCGCCGTCCGCCGCGCCCGCCGCGCCCGCACCCGCCGCGCCCGTTCCGGCGACGGCCGTTCCGGCGACGGCGAGCCCAGCCGCAGCGTAGAGGCCGAGGTCGCCCGCGCGGGTCGTGAGGAACGCGACGCCGGCCGCGCGCACCCGCCCGCCGTCCGCCCACCAGTACCCGATGAGCGCGTACGACATGGCGCCCATGACCTCCCAGCCCATCAGCAGCAGGACCAGGTCCGTCGCGGTGACCGCCACGAGCATCGCCCCCGCGAACACGAGCATCAGCCCGAAGAACCGCGCCTCCCGTACCTCCCCCTCGCCCCCGCCCCCGTTATCGCCTACGCCTACGCGCACGCCTGCGCGCTCGTGCTCGCGGCCGGCCGCCGCGTACAGCAGGACGGCCAGCGTGATCGCGGCGACCGTCACGGCCATGGCGGCGGACAGGCCGTCCACGGCGAGGCCCGAGTCCCAGCCGGGCAGGAACCGGAAACGCGCGCGCGGACGTACGGCCGCGGCGGCGACCGCCAGCGCGAGCACCGCCGCGGCCACCGCGACGCCGGCGCGCGGCGCGTACCGGTCGGCGCGGCGCCCGCACAGCAGCAGCGCCCCTCCGGCCAGGAGCGGCGTCGCGACGAGGGCCCAGATCATCCCTTGAGGTCCCCGGCGTCGTCGGTCATGTCCACGTCCCGGGCCCGGAACAGCGCGGTGACGACGGCGAAGCCCATCGCCATCTCCAGCGCCATCACCGTGATCGCGACGAGCAGCAGCACCTGCCCGTCGGCGTTCGGCGCGACGCGCAGCCAGAACCCGGCGCCCGCCACCACCACCCCGTTGATCATGAGCTCCAGGCCCATCATCAGCATCACGATCGACTGCTGCGACAGCGCCCCGAACAGCCCGACGCAGAACAGCGCCGCCGCCACCAGCAAGAACGCCTCCAGGCTCACCCCGCACCACCGCCGTTCGCGCCGTCCCCGCCCGCGCCGTCCCCCTCGGCGCGGCCGTAGCGGCCGCCGCGGACGGCCAGCACCACCGAGGCGATCATGGTGGCCAGGATCGCGATCCCGATCACCATCATGACCAGCATCTTCGGGCCCATCAGCGCCATGCCGAGGTCGGCCGTCGGGTCGGCGGGCGGGCGGCCGCGCCGTTCCGGCCAGCGGACGAGGAGGATCCCCGCCGCCATCACGGCGAAGAGCCCGCCGGAGACCAGCAGCGCGCCGCGCCGGTTGTGCACCATCGTCATCGGCATCAGCCCGGCCGGGTTCATCATGTACATGATCATGAAGACGGCCATCACCAGCATCTCCATGACCATCATCAGGACGACCAGCGCGCCGAGGTACTGGAGGCCCGCGAGCAGCAGCAGCCCCGCCACGCACAGGAACGACGCGAGCAGCGAGAACGTCGCCCGCGCCATCGAGTCGACCGCGAACACCGCGACGCCGGTCCCGACCGCCGCGGCGGCCAGTGCCCAGAACGCGAACGTCTGCATGTCCCCCCCTCAGTCCAGGACGACGATTCCGACGACGAGCATCTGGAGCAGCGTGGCCGGGATCAGGACCGTCCACGCCGCCGTCATGAAGCGGTCCATCCGCAGCGCCGGGAGCCACTGACGCGACCAGACCAGCACCGCCAGAACGGCCCCCGTCTTCAGGAGCGTCCAGAGCCATCCCGGTAGGAGCGGCCCGCCGTCGCCGCCGAGGAACAGCGGGACGGCCATCGCCGCCGCGACCACCAGCAGCAGGTACCGGCCCGCGAGGAACACCAGGCGGTCCGGGCCTGTCAGCTCGACGGCCGCCCCGCCCGCGAGGTCGTTCCCGGCCGGATGCCCGAGCGGGCCCCAGAACGCCATCGCGACCGCCGAGAGCAGGTACACCGCGAACGCGACCGGCATCCACACCGCGAACCACAGCCCGCCCTGAGCGTGCGCGATCTCGTCCACCCGCAGCGACCCGGCCCCGAGCGCGGCCGTGATCAGCGCGAACATGTGCGGCAGCTCGTACGCCAGGCCCTGCGCGACGAACCGGTACCCGCCGACGAGCCCGTACGCCGAGTTCGCGCCCCAACCGGCCAGCCACACCGCGCCCCAGACCACGACCTCCATCGCGTTGAACCACACGACGCCGACCGTCAGGTCCGCGACCGCGCGCCCGCCGAGCGGCACCACGACCGCGCCCAGCACCGCCGCGAGCGGCAGCGCGACGACGCCGATCCGCGTCAGGAGCCGGTCGGGCGCGAGCGTGCGGCGGCGCTGCTGGACGAGCAGCCGTACGCCCTCGTACAGCGGGTCGCGGAAGCCGCCCCCGGCCAGCACCGCGTCGAGCGCGGCGGCGGCGTACACCAGCAGGGCCAGCGCGAACGGCAGCGCCACCACGGCCCAGACGGGGGACTCACGCATCCGCGCCTCCCGACAGGTCGGGGTCCAGGCTCGCCACGATCAGCCGCGCCTCGCCCAGCTCCACCCCGTCCAGCAGCTCGGGCAGGACGGCCAGGGCCGCGCCGGACGGCTCGTCCCGCGGAACGGCCCGGCCGTCGATCTGCGCGAGCCACCCGTCGAGCCGTGCCGCGACGTCGCCTTCGGGGAGCCCGTACCGTCCGGCGAGTTCGGGCGTGACCGTTCCGACGCCGCGCGTCATCCAGCGCAGCGCCCACGAACGTCCGATCCAGCGCGCGAACGCGTCCAAGCCCGGCGACCGTCCGTCCAGCACCGCGTCCCGCAACTCCGCGGCCCGGCGCGCCGCCGCGGGCCACCCCGCCACCTCCGCCAGCCGCCCGACGCTGTCGAGCCGCCGCGCGACCGGCCGCCCGCCCCAGAACGACCCGCCGCCGCCCCGTTCGACCACCGTCACGTCGGCGGCCTGCACCACATCGCCCTGGAGCGACAGATCGACCCGCAGCCCGGCGGGCCACGCGTTCAGAACGGGCCCGAGCGGCACATGCAGGACGTCCAGCCGCAGCCCATCGCGGTCATCGGCCCGTTCCGCCATGGCGAGCCCGGCCGGCGCACCCATGTGATGCGCATGCCCGCCCATATCGTGCCCGCCGTGCCCGTGGCCCATCCCGGCCTGGCCGTTCCCCATCCCCCCGTGCTCGTCGCCCATCTCCGCGTGCCCGTGGCCCATCCCCTCGTGCTCGTCGGCGCTCTCGGGCGTCCAGAACCCGGCGGCCGCGCGCGCCTGCGCGTCCGAACGCTGCGCGTCGAGGTCGGCGAGCCGTTCGACGGCGCCGTCCAGCGCGCGGGCGACGTCCTCCGGGGACGTCCCGCCGGGCAGATCGACGCGCGCACGCGGACCGGGGACGTCCCGCCAGACGACCTCGACGGCCTCGGCGAGCTCCGCCCCCGGCTCGCCGCACACGACGACGAGTCCCGTCTCGGCGGGGGACGCCGCGGCCCGCCAACCGCGCCGCCGCAGCTCCGCCTCCACCGCAAGCCGCGCCCGCGTCCCGTCCGCCGCGGCTACGACGAACGGCCTCGGACGCGCCGCCGCGTACCGGGCGAGGACCTCCCTCACGCCCATCGGAACGCGCCCTCCCGCCACGCGTACAGCACCCCGACCAGCAGCAACGCGAGGAACAGGAACATCTCCACGACGGCCTTCGCCCCCATCGACGCCACGACGAGCGCCCACGGGAACATGAAGACCATCTCCATGTCGAACGCGAGGAAGACCATCGTCACCGCGTACCACCGCGCGTGGTAGCGGGACAGCGCGTGCTCGCGCGGACGGGCGCCCGACAGGAACGGACCGGCATCCACCGTCCCGGGCGGCGCCAGCACGGACGAGACGGCGTAGACGGCCGCGACCACGGCTCCGACCAGCCCGGCCAGGGCGAGAACGGCGACGTACGGCTGCATCGGCGCCCCTTTCCGCGAACGGCCGGGACCGACCGGCCGCCCACGGTCGGTGTACCTGATCTTCGAGCTCGGAAACCTCCCGGGGGTACGTGTCTCCTGAGCGCGAACGGCACGCGACGCCGACCGCCCGGCCGTCCGCCCCGCGTTCACGTCGCGTTGCCGCGATCGCCCGGACCGCCTCCCGCGCTTCGCCTTCCTCTCGCCGTCGCACGTTTCGTACACTTCGCCTTTGTGCTGTCACGAAGGGGGCGTACGTGAGCACATCCGGCGACCATGAGGACCGGGAACGTGCGGCACCACCACCCGTACCCCCTGCCCCGCCCCCGAACTGGGGCCGCCCGACGTACGACGACACCAGCGACGACAAACTCGTCGCAAGCTGGCGCGCCACCCCATCCCCGGAGCCCGCCCCCGCATCACCTACGTCCACTCCCGCCACCACCCCGGCCCCGTCTACGTCCGCGCCCAATCCGCAGACCGCCCCCGATCCCACAGCCGCCGCGCCCCCGAACACCGCTCCCCCGCAGCTCCCGCCTCCGGCCGCACCCACTCCCACAGCTCCCGCAGCCACCCCACCGACCGACCGGCCCGTGCAGCCGCTCCAACCTGCACCTGCACCTGCACCTGCGCCTCAGGCACCTTCCGGCCCCACAGCCGCGCCCGAACACGCGCACCCTTCCTCCACGCCCCCCGCGACTCCGTCCACAGCGCCCGAGCCGCCCTGGACGTCCGTTCCGCCACCCGCCGAGACGCCGCGTTCCGCAGCCGCGCCGATGCCTCCGGCCGCAACGGCGTCTCCGTCCGCCCGCACCTCAACGCCCCGGCTCACGACTCCATCCGCATCGACGCCCTCCGGTACGGGAGCGCGGCCGTGGCCTCGTTCTGCGGCGACGGGTCCGCAGGCTTCGGTGCGTCCGGGAGGGCCGCCGTCGCGTTCGACCTCCTCGTCGTCCGGCGGTGTGGCCCAAGAAGCGGCCCAAGCACTGCCGCCTCCGCCCCACCCCCGCCTTCGTCCCCGCCACCAGAGGCCCCGCCACCGGAGGCCCCGCTGGCGGGGGTGCCACAAACGGACGGCTCGTCGTTCGAGCGGCCCCGCGCGACGCCGACACCTCCCCGCCCGGGACCCCAGCGGATCTTCCGTCCGGGGTTGCGGTCGGGGATCGCGGTCGCGGCCGTGGCGGCGCTCGTGGCGGGCGGCGCCGTGTACCTCCTCCGCGACGGCGGGTCCGGCGGGGACGCCGCCGGCGGCGGCAAGGGCGGCGAGGGCGGGGCGCGCGACGCGTCCGGGATCTTCGCCGTGCAGCCCGCGCTGTACGACGGGCACGAGCAGTCCATCAGCGGCGTCGCGGTGCGCGGCGGCGTCGCGGTGACCG
Organism: Actinomadura sp. J1-007; assembly: GCF_009793335.1. Taxonomy (GTDB): domain Bacteria; phylum Actinomycetota; class Actinomycetes; order Streptosporangiales; family Streptosporangiaceae; genus Spirillospora; species Spirillospora yumaensis. The sequence continues at coordinate 1,067,532 of NZ_WING01000001.1, forward strand.
TGGGCAGCGAGACCGTGGACCGGCCGCGCGGCCAGTTCCTGGTCTCCGCGGACGGCGGCCAGGGCTGGGCCCTCGGGAACGTCGAGCCCCCCGGCGACCCGGCGGACGTCCCGCGCGTGGTCGCGGCCGGCGCGAAGACTTGGGCGGCGCTCGGGGACGGCCCGTCCGGCGTCGCCACCTGGACCAGCGCGGACGGGCGGACGTGGACGCCCCGCGCAGGCGACAAGGCCGTGTTCACCGCCGGCGACAAGGTGACGGCGGTCGCCGCCACCGCGTCGGGGTTCGCGGCGGTCGGGACGTCCGGGCAGGGGCAGGCCGTGCTGTGGACGTCCCCGGACGGAACGGCGTGGACGCGTACGACGCCGTCCCTGCCCGGCGTCCGCCCGGAACGGCTGGCGGCGAGCGGCGACACGCTCGTCCTCCAGAGCAAGGGCGAGGTGTGGCGGTCGGCGGACGCCGGGCGTACCTGGTCGCGCGCCGAGATCCCGCAGAGCGACGGGTCGTACGGCTCGGTCGTCGGGCTGGCCGCCGGGCCCGGCGGGTTCTTCGCGGCGCGGGAGGGCCGCCGCACCAGCGGTTCGTCCAAGCATCCGAAGAGGCGCGGGCTCGCGGTGTTCTTCCGTTCCGCGGACGGGGTGAGCTGGGCGCGGTCGAGCACGATCGACCGCCGCACCTACGCGCGGCTCGCGGCGTTCGGCGGGTCGGACGCCGGGCTCGCCGTGCTGATCCCGCTCACCGACGGGCGGGTCGCGGTCCAGCGCAGCGGCGACGGCGTCACCTGGGACAACGTGGAACGGCTCCCCGGCGACGGCGGGCGGAAGGCGGACGGGACGGCCGCGCTGCCGAAGGGAGTTCTCGTCGCGGGCCGCCAGGACACCGGCGCGTACCTCGCCGCGCCCGGGGCCAGGCACGGCGACATCGACCTGCTCGGCGTGCCCGGCGCGGTGACGCCCGACCGCACGGTGGCCCGGCTCGCGTCCGGCGGCGGGACGACCCTCGCGGTCGGCAGCGGCGGCGGCGACGCGGCCGTGTGGACGACCAGGGACGGCGCGTCGTGGACGCGCGCGGGCGGCACCGGGCTCGCGGGCCCCGGCCTCCAGCGGATCACTGCGGCGGCGTACGGCCCGAAGGGCTGGGTCGCCGCCGGCCGCGGCGCGAACCGCACCCGCCCCCTCCTGCTCACCTCCGCCGACGGCGCCGCCTGGAACACGGCCGCAGGAGTGCCCGCGTTCAAGGACGGCGAGCTGACCGGCGCCGCGTACGGCCCGCGAGGCTACGTCGTCGCGGGCCCCGCCGGAACGTGGCGGTCGGACGACCTCACCTCCTGGCACGCCGGGACCGGCGACGTCAAGGGCGCGGAACCGCGCGACGTCGCCGCCGTCTCGTCCGGTTACGTCGCGGTCGGCGAGGACGGCGACGGCAAGCCCGCCGTGTGGACGTCACCCGACGGCGGCGAGTGGAGCGCGTCCACCGCGCCCGCACTGCCCGCCGGGACGTCGTTCACGCAGGTCGTCGCACGCGGCGACACCCTCACCGCGCTCGCGTCCGGGAACGGGCGGGCCGCCGTCGCCGTGTCGTCCGACGCGGGCCGGACGTGGCGCGCCCAGCCCCTCCAGGCGAGCGAGCTGACCGCCGCGCTCGCCGGTCCGCGCGGGTTCGTCGTGGCGGGAAGCCCGGCCGGCGGCTCCGACGTGGCGCTGTGGGCCTCGGCGGACGGGACGTCCTGGCGAACGATCCGCCCGCGCGGGCGCGGCCTCGACGGCGACGGCGCGCAACGCCTCACCGCCCTCACCGCGCAGGGCGACGGCCTCCTCGCGGTCGGCACGGACGGCGCCACCCCGACCCTCTGGCACACCCCCCTCCCCTGACGCCGCGCACCCCGCCCGTCCGCGGGGCGCTCGGCGCGGGCTCAGGGCGCGGGCGGGTGGGTGCGGGCGTGGTCGGCTCGGGCGCGGTCGGCTCGGGCGGCGGCGAGGATCATCTCGTCCACGACCCAGCGGGCCTGCGGCGACAGGTCGACCAGGGCGCGCAGCACCTCGGGGCGGACGGCGCCGTTCTCGACCTCGCGGCGCAGCGCCTTCATGGTGAGGTCGTCGTCGATCGGGCCGGACTCGCCCGGGAAGCCGAAGTAGCCGATCGGCACGCCGAAGAACGTGGCGAGCGCCGTCAGCGTCTTCAGCTGCGGGTTGTCCTGGCGGCCGGTGCGCAGCTTCCACACGGTGGTGGACGAGATGTCCTCCCCGGTGGCGCGCGCGATCGCCGCCGCCGTCTCCACGTTGTTGCGCGGCGGCTCGGCGTGCGGCGGCCACAGGTTCCGGATCAGCCATTCGACCTTCTCCGCCAGCGTCGCCGCCGGGGAGACCCCCTCGATGGTTCGCGCCCGATCCGCGTCCACGGCACCCTCCAGAATCGTCCGTCCAACGACTTTAGTTGACCGATGCCGTGTCCGTCAGCCAAGGACACGGACGGGTCCCGCTCGGTATCAAGGTGATCACGGAACCCTAACCTTCGTCCCGCCCGCCGTGTCGGGAGCGGGACCGCCCCCCGGACGCTGGTTGCATCGGGTCACTGATCGCAGGTCATCGTCGGGGGAGGTGGCCGCCTGTGACGGTTCGCGCCCGCTCGCGCGGACGGGTGGGACGCGCACTCGCGCTGGCCGCCGCCGCGACGTTCGGCGCCGCCGCTCCCGGCCTCCCCGCTCCCCCGCCGGACGAACGCGGCGCGCCGCTGGACGTCGCCGCGCCGATCACCGCAGCCGCCCTCCTGCTCGCGGCGTCCCTGATGCGCCGGTTCCGCCCCCATCCCGCCCCGTCCCCCCAGGACACCAATCCCCCAAGCCCGCAGAACGCGGACAACCGCCCCGCCACCACCCACGCGTCCGCGCACGCCCCCGTTCCCGGCGGAGCAGCCGACGGTGCGGCGGCGACGGCCCGCGAACTGGCGCGTCCCCACGGCGTCGGCGTGGTCGGCCCCGGCGCGGACGGGTTCGTTCGCGCGGTGCTCGTCGAGCTGCTGACCCGCGAGCCGTCCCGGACGAACGTCGTCGTCATGCGCGCGGAGCTGGACCGCCTGTTCGGCGACGGCCTCGGCGAGGAGCTGCGTTACGCGCCGGACGCCCGGCTGCACGTCTTCGACCGTTCCGAGGACGCCGCCGCCCACCTCGAACTCGAACTGCTCACGGCCGCCGCCGAACGCGCCAACCCCGACCTCAGCCCGACCGGCGGCCGCGACCTGCCCGCCACGTTCTGGATCCGCGCGCCCGGCCCGGACGACGCCGCCGTCCCGCCCCTCGCCCGGCGCGGCCTCGCGCACGGCCTCGTCACGCTGGTGAACGGACCGTGGCCGCACGGCCCGACCCGCACGGTGGAACGGGACGGCGGGCTCACCGGAACGGGCCGCACGGTCCCGGTGCTCACGCGCGCCGACGCGCTGGCCCGGATGCGCGACCACCTGGCCGCCGACCGCTGACCATCCGCCCCGCGACGAGTTGCAAAGCCTCTTTGCCAACAAGCATTGCAAATAGGCTTTGCAAGCATTAGCGTCAGCGCCATGACCGAGCAACCGCCACCGAAGGAGCTCACCGACCCCGAACAGGTGCGCCTGCTCGCCCACCCGCTGCGGCAGCGCATCGCCCAGATCCTCAGGAACGGCCCCGTCTCCTCCACCTCGCTCGCGCGCGAACTCGGCGAGAGCACCGGCTCGACGAGCTACCACCTGCGGCGGCTCGCCAAGTACGGCTTCGTCGAGGAGGTGCCCGAGCTGGCCAAGGGCCGCGAGCGCTGGTGGCGGGTCGTCCCCGGCGACCGCCGCCTCCCCCGTACAGCAGGCAGTCGCCGCGGATGCGGGAGGCCGTCGGGCAGATGCTCCGCACGGAGTACGCCGACGAGATGGAACTGCTCGAACGGTTCCAGCGGGCCCGCGACGGGCTCGGCCCGTGGGGGGACGCCCTGCTGTTCTCGTACTCGACCGTCACGCTCGCGCCCGAACAGGTACGGCCGTTCTTCGAGGAGTACATCGCGCTGATCTACCGCTACCGCGTCCCGGACGGCGAGCCCCGCCCGCCGGGCACCCGCACGCTGCACGCCAGGTTCCGCGCGTTCCCCGAGGTCACCGAAGCAGAAGCAGAAGCCACCACAGAAAGGACGCAGCCACCCAGCACCCCGGCGAACGCGGGCGACGACACAGAAGCAACGCAACCAGCCGGCACCGCCGCGGACGCGCGCGACCGCACGGAAGGACCACAGCCGACCACCGCCGCCACGGACGCTACGGACGCGGGCGACAACGCAGAAGAAACGCGTCCGCCCGGCCCCACGGCGAACGCAGCACACGGCGCGAAAGAAACGCGACCGCCCGACGCCACTGCGAACGCGGGCGACAACGCAGAAAGGACCCACCCGCCCGGCGCCGTTACGGACGCGCCGGACGGTGCGGATGGGGCGAAGGAGGCGCCGGACGGGATCCAGTGAACGGCCCCGGGCCGTCGAGTGGCAGCTCGACGGCCCGGGTGAAGGAAGCCGCATCGCCACGCCGAGGCGTGGTCATCCGTGTACGACCTCCATCGGAAAGGAGAGCACTTCGTGCTGCTCTCGCGCAAACTCCCCGGCCGCCTGGCCGGGCTCCCGTCCGGACGGCGGGCGAAATGGGCGGTCCTGCTGCTGTGGGTCGCGATCGTCGCCGTGGCCGTCCCGTTCGCGGGCAAGCTGTCCGACGCCGTCCAGAGCAAGTCCGCCGCCGAACTGCCGCGCGGCGCGCAGTCGACCAGGGTCGAGGAGCTGGCGCCGCGGTTCGCGGGCGGCGAGCTCGCCCCTGGCCTGCTGGTGTACGCGCGGGACGGCGGGGTCACCGCCGCCGACCGGGCCAAGGCGCGCGCCGACGCCGGGGCGCTCGCGCCGCTCGCCGCCGGGCGGGTCGAGCCGCCCGCCGCGTCCCGGGACGGCGAGGCGCTGCTGCTGACCGTCCCGCTCGCGGACGACGACGACCTCGCCGACCGCGCGAAGACGGTCCGCGACCGGGCCGAGCGCGGCGCGCCGCCGGGCCTGCGGATCATGCTGACCGGCCCCGCCGGGAACGCGCTCGACATGGGCGACGCGTTCGGCAAGGTGGACGGGGCGCTGCTCGCCGCCACGGCGGTGCTGGTCATGCTGGTGCTGCTGATGACGTACCGCAGTCCGCTGCTGTGGCTGCTCCCGCTGCTGAACGCCGCGATCTCGCTCCAGGTGACCAGCGCCGTCGTCTACCTGCTGGCCGAGCACGCCGGGCTGTACGTGGCGGACGGCATGTCGGCGATCCTGAACGCGCTGGTCTTCGGCGTCACCACCGACTACGCGCTGCTGCTCCTCGCCCGCTACCGGGAGGAGCTGCGCGCGCACGAGGACCGGCACGCGGCGATGCGGGCCGCGCTGCGCCGCGCCGCCGCGCCGATCGTGGCGTCCGCCGCGACGGTCAGCGTCGGGCTGCTGTGCCTGCTCGCCGCGGACATGGGGTTCAACTACGCGCTCGGCCCGATCGGCGCGATCGGGGTGCTGTGCGGCCTGCTGGTCGTGATGTCGCTGCTGCCCGCCACGCTGGTGGTCTTCGGGCGGTGGGTGTTCTGGCCGCGGATCCCCCGGTTCGGCGACGCGCCGCCCGCCCGGACCGGCCTGTGGGAACGGGTCGGACGGCTCGTCGCGCCGCGCCCCCGCCTGGTGTGGATCGGCTGCCTCGCGGTGCTCGCCGCGCTGTCGGCGGGCGTCCTCGGGATCAGCACCGGCCTGGACCGCGACCACACCCTCACCACGACGCCGAGTTCCTCGCTCGGACGGCACCTCATGGCCGAGCACTTCCCGGGCGGGCAGGACCGGCCGCTCACCGTGGTCGCGGACGCGGCCGCCGCCCCCGCCGCCGGCCCGGCCGTCGCCCGCGTCCCCGGCGTCGCCCGCGTCGGGCGGCCCGCCCCGTCCACGGACGGACGGCTCGCCCGCATCGACGTGGTGCTGGACGACGCGCCCGACAGCCCCGCCGCGTGGCGGACCGTGCGGGACATGCGCGCCGCGCTGGCCGGTCCCGCGCCGAGCGCGGTCGTCGGCGCCGGCGCGGCGTCCGAACTGGACCTCGCGGACGCCCAGGCCCACGACCGGCGGGCGGTGATCCCGCTGGTGCTGGGCGTGGTGCTGGTGATCCTGATGGTCCTGCTCCGTGCGCTGGTCGCGCCGCTGCTGGTGATGGCGACGGTGATCGTGTCGTACTTCGCGGCGCTCGGCGGCTCGTGGCTGCTGTTCCGGTACGCGCTGGACCTCCCGGCGCTGGACACCCAGGTCGCGCTGATGGGCTTCCTGTTCATGGTCGCCCTCGGCGTCGACTACAACCTGTTCCTGGTCTCGCGCGTGCGGGAGGAGGTCGGGCGCGGCCCGGCCGGGCCCGCGGGGCACCGCGCCGGGGTGCTGCGGGGGCTGGCGGTCACCGGCGGCGTGATCTCCAGCGCGGGGCTGGTGCTGGCGAGCACGTTCGGGGTGCTCGGCCTCATGCCGGTCACGATGATGGTGCAGATCGGGCTGCTGGTCGCGATCGGCGTCCTGCTGGACACGTTCCTCGTGCGGTCGGTGATGGTGCCCGCGCTCGCGCTGGACGCGGGCCGCGGTTTCTGGTGGCCCGGACGGCTCGCCCGCGCGGTGCCCGCCGAAGCGCCGCCCGTCCCGCAGAAGGTTTGACGCGGAAGGCGCGGGAAAGGCCGAAGCCCTGATCGCCATTTCGGTGATCAGGGCTTCGGGCTGATTCGCGTACCCCCGAGCGGATTCGAACCGCCGTTACCGCCTTGAGAGGGCGGCGTCCTGGGCCACTAGACGACGGGGGCCTGCGGTGGAGCGTGGAGCCTGTGCTTTCCGTACCCCGAGCGGATTCGAACCGCCGTTACCGCCTTGAGAGGGCGGCGTCCTAGGCCACTAGACGACGGGGGCCAGACACGATCGTCCACCGTGATGGACGAAGCTGGGGTACCAGGACTCGAACCTAGACTAACTGAACCAGAATCAGTCGTGCTGCCGATTACACCATACCCCAGTGGGTTGCGGACTTCCCGGACGTTTCACCCGGGTCGCTCGCGCCTCGATGAGAATACAGGACCCGGGGACCTGGACCAAAACGATTCCCGCGGCGCCCCCGCGCCCGCCGGACCCGTCCGGCCCGGCCCTCACTCCGGCACGACGGTCGCGAACAGTTCGAGCTGCACCCCATCCGGGTCGCGGAAGCACAGGACCGGCCCGAACGCGGTCTCGGCGACCGGCGAGTGCGCGATCCCGAGCTCGGCGAACCGCTTCGCCCAGGCGTCCAGCTCCGCCCGGTCGGCGACCGCGAACGCCAGATGATCGAGCCCGGTCCGGCGGTGGTCGAACCCCTCCCCCGCCGCGTCGCGGTGCTGCTGCATGCCCAGGACCATCAGGCTCGCCGGGTGCAGGCAGATGGTCTCCAGCCACTCGTCGCCGTCCTCCTGGTGGAACGGCGTGAACCCCAGCACGTCGCAGTACCAGCGGACGCTCGCGTCGCGATCGCGGACCGACAGCGACACATGGGACAGGCCGGTGATGGCGGGCACGGGGCCTCCTCGATACTCCGGATCAGAGCATGGGTCTCGCCTCCGACGATACTCCGGAGCGGAGTATCGTCAAGGGCATGGCCCGCGAACTCACCACCACCTCGTACGCGATCCTGTCCCTGCTGGCCGTCCGCCCGTGGACGACGTACGAGCTCAAGCAGCAGATGGACCGCTCGCTGCGCGCGATGTGGCCGCGCGCCGGAAGCGTGCTGTACGAGGAGCCGAAGAAGCTCGCCGAGCACGGCCTCGCCCGGTCGCACGCCGAGTACACCGGCCGCCGCCGCAGCACCGTCTACGAGATCACGGACGAGGGCCGCGCGGCACTGCGCCGCTGGCTGGACGAGCCCGCCGCCGGCCCGGTGCTGGAGTTCGAGGCACTGGTCAAGGTGGCGTTCGCCGACCACGGCGACCTGGACCAGCTCCGCGCCACCCTCGCCCGCGTCCGCGCTGACGCCGAACGCCGCGTGGCCGCCACCAGCGCCCGGATGGCCGAGTACGAGCAGACCGGCGGCCCGTACCCCGACCGGCTCCCCGTGATCGCGCTGACCGCCCGCCTCCTCCGCGAGCAGAACGACCTGCTGCTGCGCTGGGCCGAATGGGCCGAGGCCGAGGTCGCCACCTGGACCGGCACCTCCCCCGGCACCGGCGCCCGAGTCCCCCCGAACGCCTTCTCCGACTGACCCACACCAAGAACCAGCCGGAACCAGGCAGGAAAAGCCGGATCAGCGGACGCGGCCGAAAGTCAGCCGACCGCCGCTGAGGGCCAGCGTGGGAAGCCAACGATCAGCGCGGGAAGCCGGGGATCAGGAGGCGAAGCCGGGGGTCAGGGCGGGAAGCCGGGGGTCAGCGGAAGGAGGCGGGGGTCAGCGGGAGAAGTCGGGGGGCCGATGTGGGTGTGGCCCCACTCGACCAGGGGCCGGAGGCGGCGCCACGCGACGCGGACGCGTTCGACCAATTCGGAGGTGGCCATCCAGGGGTCGGAGGGCCAGCCCTCGTGCGCGTAGAGGGAGCGGTGGCGCAGCAGGTCGAGGCGCGGGTGGTCGGGCGGCGTGCCGCGGGGGCGGGTCTTCAGGCGGTCGCCGCCGATCTCCAGGCCCTCCTCGCGCAGGCCGTCGACGATCGTCTCCAGCTCCTTGCCGGACAGGTCCTCGTCGACCGCCGCGCGGTAGCGGTGGAGCTGCTCGGTGGTCGGCGCGTACATGCCGCCGGCGACCATCAGGCCGTCGGCGTCGACCTGCACGTAGAAGCCCTCGGGAGTGATGCCGCCCTGGTGGGTCTTGTAGGGCGTCTTGTCCTTGCTGAACCGGACGTCGCGGTAGGGCCGGAACAGCTTGGCCGGGCCGAACTCGTCCTCCAGCTCCGCGCACAGCTCGCCCATGGGGCCGCGGACGTGGCGTTCGTAGTCGCTCTTGCGCGCCGTCCAGTAGGACCTGCTGTTGTCGGCGAGCAGCCCCTCGTAGAACTCGAAGGCCGCTTCGCCGAATCCGCTGAATGCCACGATCCCTCCCCGTCGTCCGTACGGCGTCCCGTCGCTGCCAGCCTAGGGACGCCGTACGACACTTCCGCCACGATCACCCACCGGACCCCCGCCCCGCGCGCCGGAACGCGAACGATCGGCGGCGATCTGGGCACCGCTCGCGCCTCGCCCCCGCGCGGGGCTGGGGTTCGGGGCTCGGGTGGGCGGTCAGTCGCGGGCGACGACGCGGTTGGTCAGGGAGCCGACGCCCTCCACGGTCACGGTGACCTCGTCGCCGATCTCCAGGGGCCCGACGCCCGCCGGGGTGCCGGTGAGGATGACGTCGCCGGGCAGCAGGGTCATGACCTGGCTGACGTACGCGACGAGCGACGGGATGTCGTGCAGCAGCAGCGAGGTGCGCGCGTCCTGGCGGACCTCGCCGTTGACCGACGTGGAGATGGCGAGGTCGGACGGGTCGATCTCGGTCTCGATCCAGGGGCCGAGCGGGCAGAACGTGTCGAAGCCCTTCGCGCGCGTCCACTGCCCGTCGCGCTTCTGGAGGTCGCGGGCGGTGACGTCGTTGGCGCAGGTGTAGCCGAGGATCGCCTCGTTCGCCCGGGCGGCGGGGACCTCGCGCACCATGCGGCCGATCACGACGGCCAGCTCGCCCTCGTGGTCGACGCGCTCGGACAGCTTCTGCGGGTAGGCGATCGCCTCGCCGGGCCCGATCACCGCCGTGGACGGCTTGGCGAACAGCACCGGCTCGGCGGGCGGCTCGCCGCCCATCTCGCGGGCGTGGTCGGCGTAGTTCTTGCCGATCGCGATGATCTTGCTCGGCAGGATCGGCGCCAGCAGCCGCACGTCGGCGAGCGGGAAGCGCTGCCCGGTGAAGGCCAGCTCGCCGAACGGATGGGCCGCGACGGCGGCGACGGTGTTCTCTTCGACCACCCCGAAGGACATGCCCTCGTCGGTGGAGAACCTCGCGATACGCATGGCCGGAAGCCTAGTACGGCGGTCGTCCGCGCATCCTCGGTGGTCAGAACCCGCAGGGCCGCCCGTTCAGCCTGCACCCCTGCGGGCTGACGGCCTCGCCCGCCGCCCCGTACCGCACCTCCAACGTCTCGCCGGGCGGGATCGGCTCGGCGGCGCCGATCTCGACGGCGGAGCCCCGGCGGACGAGCCGTCCGCCCCAGACGTTCTTGACGTCGGCGCCGGGCGCGGCGAACGTGACCGTCCAGTTCGCCATGGGTGCGGTGCCTCGGTTGGCGATGAGCAGCTCGCCCTCGTAGTAGCCCTCGTCGCGCTGGACGAGCCGGTGCGTGATCCCGTTCCCGGTCATCACGACGCCCATGGTCGGCCGCGCCCCGGCAGCGCTCGGTGCGCCAGGCGTCGCGGACGACGGCTCGCCCGGGGCGGACGGCGTGGCCGGGGCGGACGGGGCCGGGGCGCCGGACGCCAGGCTCGGCGAGACCGGCGTCGCCGAGGGAGCGGCAGGGGCGGACGGCGTCGCGGCGGCCGAACGCTCCGGCGTGCCCGAGCCGCCGCCCATCAGGACCGCCACCACCGCCCCGGCGCCGACGACCGCCACCGCCGCGACGGCCGCGCCCACCAGCGACCGGCTCCGCCCCCGCCCGTCCACGGACGGCGACGACGGCGCGGACGGCGGCGCGGGCTCCGGCGGGCGGGACGGCATCGGCCCCGCGTTCGCGGCGGGGAGGCCGGTGACGGCGGTCATGGCCTCCGTGACCGGCTCGTCCGTGACCGTCTCGGCCGGGGAGAGGTCCACGGGCGCGTCCTGGACGGTCCTGTCCGCGTCGAACGCGTCGAACGCGCCGTCCGGGGCCGTCGCGCCCGGCGGGGCGGTCGCGTCGGCCGGGGCGGTCGCGTCGGCCGGGGCGGTCGCGTCGGCCGGGGCGGTCGCGTCGGCGGGCGGCACGCGGGGGATCGGGAACTCGGTCGTGGTCTCGTGGTCCGGAGGGACGTATCCCGGCTCGCCGCCGCTCATCTCGCCGCCTCGCCTTCTCACCGTTCGCCGGTGTCATGGAGTGCGACGAACGCGGCGGCGGTTCGGTTCGGGCGGCGGTCAGGCCACCGCGGCGGGCTCCAGGCCCCGGCGCGCCGCCTGGCGGAGCTGCCGGTTGAGCATGTCGGTGATCAGCTCGATGGCGTCCGGCGTGGTGGCGTCGTGGGCGCCGCTCAGCCAGCGGGTCGCCTCGGCGATGAGGTTCTCGGCGGCGTCGGCGGAGGCGTCGCGGCGCGCGTCGGCGAGCCGCCCGAGGACGTCGCCGAGGCGCAGCGCCGCGTCGGGCCGGTCGGACTCGGCCGCGCGGCGGTACCAGTCGGCGGCCTGCTCCAGGTCGCCCTCGCGCTCGTACATCTCGCCGAGCCCGAACGCCACGTCCGCCCACGACCCGTCCGTGGGCCGCCCGAGGTCCTCGGGGCGCCAGGGGCGGACAGACATGCGATCACTCCGGGAGGTAGCGGATGGGGCGGGTGCGCGGCGGGGGCGGTGCCGGGCCGGACGCGCGACCGTGCCCCATATGGTGACGGCAGGCCCCGCTTCGCGCCACCGTTTTAGTCAATTTGGGTTGATTTTTCATCTGATGACGCCCGCGACGCCGTAAATCATCCGGCGAAAGGGGCGCTTCGAGCGACAAGTGGTCCTGACAGGATCCAGTCGGAACGCCCGCCGGGCGGACCATCCGGGGCCTCCCGAGGGGGCGCCGGACGGACCGGTACGGTGGGCGCAGCGACCAGGGGAGGTCAGGCGGACGTGTCCGTAGTCAAGATCAACGTTCTCACGGTGGGCCCGGAGATGCGGGACGAGCTGGAGCGGCGGTTCGCGGGGCGGGCCGGGCTGGTGGAGTCGGCCGACGGGTTCGAGGGCTTCGAGCTGCTGCGCCCGGTGGACGGCACCGACCGCTACATGGTCTACACGCGGTGGCGCAGCGAGGAGGACTTCCAGCGCTGGACGGAGAGCCAGGCGTTCCAGCGCGGCCACGCCCAGGCCGCCAAGGACGCCGAGGCCGCCGGGCAGGGCCACGGCCACGGCCACGGGCAGAGCCCGGGCCAGGGGCACGGGCACGGCGGCCCGGCCGCGAGCGGTTCGGAGCTGTGGAGCTTCGAGGTCGTCGAGAGCGCCGACCCCAAGCCCGCGAGCTGACGCGCCCCCGCGCCCGCCCCGCGCCCGCCGGCGCGGCCCGCCGTGCGGCGGCGCGCGGGACGGGCGCGGGGAGCGGATCAGGCGACCAGGTCCTGGTAGTCGGGATGCCGGTCGATCCACGACTTGATGAACGGGCACAGCGGGACGGCGCGCGAGCCCTTGGCCCGGACGTCGTCCAGCGCTCCCCGGGCCAGCGCGCTCCCGACGCCCTGGCCCTCGAACGCGGGGTCCACCTCGGTGTGGGTGAACACGATCTCGCCCGGCCGCGTCCGGTACTCGGCGAAGCCCGCCTGCCGCCCGTCCACGCGGATCTCGTACCGGTCCGCCTGGGGGTTGTCGGTGATCTCAGTGCTCATGCCCCGATCATGCCCTCCCCCGGCCGCCCGAAGCCCGGGACGCCCCGGGCCCGGGCGGGCGGCGGGACGTCAGCCGGCCTCGTAGCCGGCGTGCAGCAGGGAGTACGTGACGGCCTCCTCCAGGGCCTGCCACGACGCGGCGATGACGTTGTCCTCGACGCCGACGGTGCCCCACTCGCGGTCGCCGTCGCCCGACTCGATGAGCACGCGGGTGCGGGCGCCGGTGCCGTGGCTGCCCTCCAGGATGCGCACCTTGTAGTCGATCAGCTCCAGCTTGGCCAGCTCGGGGTAGAGCCTCCCGAGCGCGATGCGCAGCGCGTTGTCGAGGGCGTTGACGGGGCCGTTGCCCTCGCCGGTCGCGATGATCCGCTCGCCCTTGGCGTGCAGCTTGACGGTGGCCTCGCTGACCATCGACCCGTCCGGGCGGCGCTCGACGATGGACCGCCACGACTCGACCTCGAAGTGCCGCTGCCGGACGCCGGTCAGCTCCTCGCGCAGCAGCAGCTCGAACGAGGCGTCGGCGGCCTCGAAGGTGTAGCCGGTCGACTCCAGCGCCTTGACCCGGTCGACGACGGACTTGGCCTTCTCGCCGGACAGGTCGTACCCGAGCTCGCGGCCCTTCAGCTCCACCGAGGCGCGCCCGGCCATGCTGGAGACGAGCATCCGCATGTCGTTGCCGACGCGGGCCGGGTCGATGTGCTGGTAGAGGTCCGGGTCCACCTTGATCGCCGAGGCGTGCAGCCCGGCCTTGTGCGCGAACGCCGACAGCCCCACGTACGGCTGCTGGGACGAGGGCGCCAGGTTGGTGACCTCGGAGACGGCGTGCGCGATCCGGGTCATCTCGGCGAGCTGGTCGTCGGAGACCAGCCGCATCCCCCGCTTGAGCTGGAGGTTGCCGACCAGGGTGAACAGGTTGGCGTTGCCGCTGCGCTCGCCGTAGCCGTTGGCGCAGCCCTGGACGTGGGTGGCGCCCGCCTTCACGGCGGCGAGGGAGTTGGCGACGGCGCAGCCGGAGTCGTCGTGGCAGTGGATGCCGACGCGCAGGCCGTGCCCGACGACCTCGTGGACGACCTCGGCGAGCTCGTCGGGCAGCATCCCGCCGTTGGTGTCGCAGAGCGCGACGACGTCGGCGCCCGCCTCGGCGGCGGTCCGGACGGCCTCCAGCGCGTACGCCCGGTTGGCCTTGTAGCCGTCGAAGAAGTGCTCGGCGTCCAGGAAGACCCGCTGGCCCTCCGCACGCAGGTGGGAGACCGTGTCGCGGATCATCGCGAGGTTCTCCTCCAGCGTCGTGCGGAGGGCCAGTTCGACGTGCCTGTCGTGGCTCTTGGCGACGAGCGTCACGACGGGCGCGCCGGATTCGCGCAGTGCGGCCACCTGGGGGTCGTCGGCGGCCTTCACACCGGCCCGGCGGGTCGCGCCGAACGCGGTGAGCTGCGCGTGCCTCAGGTCGAGCTCGGTCCGAGCCCGCCTGAAGAACTCGGTGTCCTTGGGGTTGGCGCCGGGCCATCCGCCCTCGATGAACCCGACGCCGAGATCGTCGAGGTGCCGCGCGACGAGGAGCTTGTCGGCCACGGTGAGGTTCAGGCCCTCCTGCTGTGACCCGTCGCGCAGCGTGGTGTCGTAAACGTGGAAACCGTCGCCCTGCATGGTGTGGGACCCCTCTGGATGGATGGGGAGATCTGGATGGAAGGAGAGGGCAGCGCCAGGACACAAAAAAGACCCCTCACGGACGTGAGAGGTCTGCGCGCCGGCGTTGTCCCGTTGTCAGCCGGCGCGCCAGCCGATAATGACGAGGCTGTGGCGCATGATGCGAACCAGTCTGCCACATCCCGCGCACGGATAAGACCACCGTCCCACATGCCGAGACGGAAAGTCGCTGATCTGCGGCGTGCCGCCGTCGCGGAGGACGTGGGCGGTGGCACGCCGCAGACCAGCGCGGACCGACCGCGCGCGGGCGTACGCGTACGCGGAAGCGGGCCCACGCGCGCGGGCGGGCGCGGGCAGGCGCGGGCGCGGGCAGGCGCGGGCGCGGGCCCACGCGGACCCACGCGGGCGCGGGCGCGAGTGGGCAGCCACGTCCCGTCGGCGGCGCGGACGCCGCGGGCGCGGGCAGGTGCGGACGCGAGGGGCGCGGGCGGGTCAGATGATCTCGTGGACCCAGCCGTACGGGTCGGGGCGGTGGCCGTACTGGATGCCGATCAGCTCCTCGCGGAGCCGCATCGAGACCTCGCCGGTGCCGCCGTCCCCGATCGTCCAGGCGCGGTCGGCGCCCTTGACCGCGCCGACCGGGCTGATGATCGCGGCGGTGCCGCAGCCGAAGACCTCGGTCAGCTCGCCGGACTCGCAGCCCGCCTGCCACTCCTCGATGCTGATCTTGCCCTCCTCGACCGGGATGCCGAGGTCGGGGGCCAGCTTGAGCATCGAGTCGCGGGTGATGCCGGGCAGCAGCGTGCCGGTGAGGGCGGGGGTCAGCAGGCGGGCGTCGGCGCCGGAGCCGTAGACGAACATCAGGTTCATCGACCCGACCTCCTCGACCCAGCGGTGCTCGATCGCGTCCAGCCAGACGACCTGGTCGCAGCCCTGCTCGACCGCCTCGGCCTGGCCGGCGAACGACGCGGCGTAGTTGCCGCCGAACTTGGCCTCGCCGGTGCCGCCGGGCGCCGCCCGCGTGTAGTCCTGCGACAGCCACACCGTGACGGGCCTGACGCCCTTGGAGTAGTAGTTGCCGGACGGGGAGGCGATGACGACGAACAGGTACTCCTTGGCGGGCTGGTTGACGCCGAGGGCCCGGGTCGTCGCGAACATGAACGGCCGCAGGTAGAGGCTGTAGCCGTCGCGGGTCGGCACCCAGTCGCGGTCCTGGCGGACGAGGACCTCCAGGGCGTCCACGAAGAGCTGCTCGGGGATCTCGGGCATCGCCATCCGCTGGGCGGAGCGGTTCATGCGCGCGGCGTTCATGTACGGGCGGAACGTCACGATCGAGCCGTCGGGGCGGCGGTAGGCCTTGAGGCCCTCGAAGAGCTCCTGGGCGTAGTGGAAGACCTGGCTGGCCGGGTCCATCGGGATCGGCGCGTACGGTTCGAGGCGGGCGTCGTGCCAGCCCTCGCCCTCGGTGTACCGGATGGTGACCATGTGGTCGGTGAAGTGCAGGCCCCAGCCCGGATCGGCCAGGACGGCCTCCCGATCCGCGGCCGGAAGCGGCCGCTCGTTGAGCCTGATGTCGAAGTCCAGGGTCGTGCTCATCGCTGTGGTCCTCTCGCGGATCGCCGCGCGGCCCCGTTGCCGCTCGGCATTCCTTAGTCCTTATTGTCGTACTTCGTCCAGCCCTCTACTCCTCGCCGACGGCACGCACACAGAAAACCGGGCGCGCCGCGAGGCGCGCCCGGAGATGTTCCCTGTTCCGGCCAGAGAGGCGCGCCCCTAGCCGGATACTCGCTTGGCGATCGCCTCGCCGATCTGGGCGGTGGAGCGGGCGCCGAGGCCGGAGCGCTCGGCGAGGTCGTCGGAGACGGCCTGCTCGACCCGGCGGGCGGCGTCGCCCGCGCCGAGGTGGTCGAGGAGCATCGCGACCGACAGGATCGTGGCGGTCGGGTCGGCCTTGCCCTGCCCGGCGATGTCGGGGGCGCTGCCGTGCACCGGCTCGAACATCGAGGGGGCGGTGCCGTCCGGGTTGACGTTGCCGGACGCGGCGAGGCCGATGCCGCCGGCGATCGCGGCGCCGATGTCGGTGATGATGTCGCCGAACAGGTTGTCGGTGACCACGACGTCGAAGCGCTGCGGCTGGCTGACGAAGAACATGGTGGCCGCGTCGACGTGCACGTAGTCGGTGCTGACCTGCGGGTACTCCGCGCCGACCCGCTTGAGGACGCGCTGGTAGAGGTCGCCGGCGAAGGTGAGCACGTTGTCCTTGTGGACGAGCGTCAGCTTCTTGCGCGGGCGGGCGGCGGCCTGCTCGAACGCGTAGCGGACGACCCGTTCGACGCCGAACGCGGTGTTGACGCTCTCCTGCGTGGCGACCTCGTGGGGCGTGCCCTTGCGCAGCACCCCGCCGACCCCGGTGTAGGGGCCCTCGGTGCCCTCCCGGACGACGATCATGTCGATGTCGCCGGGGTCCACGTCCGCGAGCGGGGTGGAGACGCCCGGGAACAGCTTCACCGGGCGGAGGTTGACGTAGTGGTCGAGCTCGAACCGGGCGCGCAGCAGCAGCCCGCGCTCCAGGGTGCCGCTCGGGACGGACGGGTCGCCGACGGCGCCGAGCAGGATGGCGTCCTGGCCGCGCAGCTCCTCCAGCACCGAGTCGGGCAGCGTCTCCCCCGTCCGGTGCCAGCGGGCGGCGCCCAGGTCGTACGACGTCCGCTCGAAGGCGAGGCCGCTGGACGGTGCGACGGCGTCGAGGACCTTCAGGCCCTCGTCGACGACCTCGGGGCCGATCCCGTCCCCCGGGATGACGGCCAGACGAATGCTGCGGGAAGCCATGCAGGCACCTTACTGCATGCGTCTCAGTGCTTGGGCGACGGTCTCACCATCCGATACGTGCGTCCCATCGCGCGTCCGCGGCGGCCCGGAACGCCCCCGGGCTTGACTCTCCCGGCCGCAAAGGGGACGCTCTGGGCGACAAGTTCACATATGAGGCGACGGTGCGCAGGAACTCTGGTGCGATTCCAGGACGGTCCCGCCACTGTGACCAGGGAGTCTCCCCCGTTCACCCGTCCGCCGGGCGCGAGTCCGGAGGTCCGGGGCCCGTCCCCGGGGGTGAAGCTGACCACGGCCTTCGGGCTGGAAGGTCGGTGGGAGGCGCCGATCTGGGAGTCAGGACACTGACCCGTCGTCCTCCCGCTACCGGGGCGAGTGCACCCCGTGAGGAGACCCTGGACATGGCCCAGTCCGCCGTTCCGTCCGCCGCGCAGCCGCGCGAGTCCGCCGCCGAGCCGCGGCCCGTGCCGCTGCGCCTCCCCGTCCGCGAGGTGCTGCCCTGGGCGGTGTTCGCCGTGGTCCTCGGGGCGGTCCTGATCTACTTCGTCGGCGCCGAGCAGGGCGCGACGTCCCTGTTCGGCGGCACGTGGGTGCACGAGTTCACCCACGACGGCCGGCACCTGCTCGGCTTCCCCTGTCACTGAGGCCGCGCGGATGATGAGATCACTGCTGGTCCGCGGCATGGCCGTCGGGCTCGCCGCGGGCGCCCTGGCGCTGCTGGTCGCCTGGCTGTACGGCGAGCCGCAGGTCGGCCACGCGATCGCGTTCGAGGAGGCCAAGGCGCACGCCGCCCACGAGGCGCACGAGGCCGAGGTCGTCAGCCGGACGACGCAGAAGACCGCCGGACTGATCACGGCGATGGCGGTGTACGGGGTGGCCCTCGGCGGGCTGTTCTCGATCGCCTTCGCGTTCGCGTACGGGCGGCTCGGAGCGCTCGGGGCCCGCGCCACGGCGGGCCTGGTCGCGCTGGCCGGGTTCGTGGCGGTCGAGCTGGTGCCGTTCCTGAAGTACCCGGCGACGCCGCCCGCGGTCGGCAACCCCGGCACGATCGGCAGCCGGACCACGCTGTACTTCGGGATGACGCTGCTCGGGATCCTCGCGACGACGGCGGCGGTGATCGTGTGCCGCCGCCTCGTTCCGCGGCTCGGCGTGTGGAACGCGTCGATCGCTACGGGCGCGGGCTTCGCGGTCGTGGTCGCGGCCGTCTACCGGATCACCCCGAAGCCGGACGCGATCCCCGAGCACTTCCCCGCGACGGTGCTGTGGGACTTCCGGATCGCCTCGCTGGGCGTCCAGGCCGTCCTGTGGGCCACGCTCGGCCTGGCGTTCGGCTACCTGACCGAACGGGCCTTCGCGAAACGCCGCACCGCGACGGCCCCGGCCTGACCGCGGCGGCGGAGGGCGGCGGAGGCTGCATCGGGCGCGGCGTTCAGCGGCGCAGGGCGCAGTCGCCGCACATCTCGCCGCCCGGCGGGACGCGGTAGTACAGGCAGCAGCTCCGGCGCACGAAGCCGGACCCGTTGAAGGCGCCCGTGCCGGCCAGCGGCGCCCTGGTGAACAGCTCGTCCACCAGGGCGCCCAGCGCGGGCGCCAGCGCCGGGCGCATCGTCCCGGCGCGCAGCGAGCCCGCGAGGCTCGCCGCCGCGTTGCCCCACAGGAGGCCGTCGGCCAGGCCCACGAAGGTCAGCATCGTCTCGCGCAGCGGGCGGAGCTGGCCCTCGACCACCGCCGCGCGGACCTGGCCGGCGGCCGCCGCGGCGTCGCCGGCGTGCCGGCCCGACGGGTCCTTCAGCCAGAGCGCGATCGGCGCGCCCGGAGCCCAGCGCCAGTGCAGGCCCGACAGGTCGGGGACGACGCCGGACGACGCGGCGGCGGCCACCACCGGGCAGAACAGGCGGGACGCGAGACCCTGGAACAGGATCGACGCGGCGACGCGCCGTTCGCCCGTGCCGAGGCGCCGCGCGTACTCCTCGGTGAGCCCGAGCAGGCGGTCGGCGTCGCGTTCGGGCATCGGGCGCCAGGTGGGGTCGGCCTCCTCCGCCGGGTCGGTACCGATCTCGTAGTACGGGCCGAGGTCCGCGACGGCGGCGAGCGCCTCCCGCACCTCCGCCGCGCCCGCGCGGCGCGCCGCGGCGGCCATCAGCCGACCGCCGGTTCGGCGACGGCGCGGTCGAAGACCAGGTCGACGGCGGTGGACAGGCCGATCGCGAGGGCGCCGAGCACGGTCGCCTCCTCCTCCAGCGCGGACGGGCGGACGGGCGGGGGGTCGAGCGGGCACATGTCGGCGAGCCGTTCGCGGACGGCGCCGAGCAGGACGTCCTCGCCGCCGCGGCCGAGCCCGCCGCCGATCACGACGAGCCGCGGGTCGAGCAAGGCGATGACGCTCGCGAGGGCGCGGCACACGTTGCCCGCCTCGTACCGGACGGCCTCCAGCGCGACGGGGTCTCCGGCGCGCGCCGCGTCGTACACCCGCTCGGTGGTCAGCCGCCCGGTCATGCCGTACCGGCGGGCGGTCGCGACGAGCCCGGACGCCGACAGCACGCTCTCCAGCATCCCGTGCCGCCGCGCCCCGGGCGCGCGGGCGAGCGGGTCGGTCTCGCCGACCGGCAGGAACGCGATCTCGCCCGCGGCGCCGCGCGCGCCCCGGTAGAGGCGGCCGTCCAGGACGATGCCCATGCCGATCCCCGTCCCGATCGACAGGAACACGAAGTCGGAGACGCCCGCGCCGAGGCCGTGGGCCTGCTCGCCGAGGGCCGCGAGCGCGATGTCGTTCTCGATGAGGAACGGGGCGGGCAGCCGTTCGCCGAGGGCGCGGGTCACGCCGGGCCGCTCCCAGCCGGGCAGGTTGGGCGCGAGGCGGAGGCGGTGCCGCTCGGCGTCGTGCACGCCCGGCGTGCCGAGGACGATGTAGGTGACGTCGGCGGGCGCGATCCCGCCTTCGGCGGCCAGTTCCCCGACGAGGGCCGCGAGCTGGTCGCTGAGCGCGGCGGCGCCGCGCGCCTCGGAGCGGACGTCGCGGCGGACGAGCACGGCGCCGGAGAGGTCGCAGAGCGCGGCGCGCACCCATTCGCGGCCGACGTCGACGCCGATGACGTACCCGGCCTCGGGACGGATCTCGTACAGCATCGCGGCCCGGCCCGCGCCACCGGTCCGCTGCCCGACGGTGCGGACGAGGCCGGTGCGCTCGAGGTCGGCGAGGGCGAGGGAGACGGTCGGCTTGGACAGGCCGGTCGCCTTGGCGACCTCGGGCCGCGAGACCGGGCCGGCGGCGCGGATGCGCTCGTAGACGGCGCGCTCGTTCATCACGCGCAGCACGCTGGTCGTGCTGGCGACCGGCTTGCCGGAGCCCGGCCCGGGCGCGGCCCCGCCGCCGCCCGCGGTCCCGGTTCCCGTCCCGATGGCCACGCGCCCCACCCCCGTCGATCTCCCCAGTGGATATCACGGCTCGGACCGGATCCGCGCACTGGGTCTTGTTTAGTTAGGGAGCCTCCCTTACTTTCACTCTGAGCGGCACCTCGGAGGACGGACCCCGGAAGGCGGAACCCCGATGAAGCCCACACGTGGAGCGTGGTGCGCGATCGCGGTGGCGGCACTGACGCTCGCCACCGGCTGCGGATCAGGTGGCGGAGACGACGGCGGCGACGGCGCGAGCGGCGGCGCGAAGAAGGGCGGCGGGTCGGCGACGATCGCGCTGTTCCTGCCCGAGACGAAGACGACGAGGTACGAGGCGTTCGACCGGCCCCTGTTCCAGGCCCGGGTGAAGCAGCTCTGCCCCGGCTGCGAGGTCATCTACGGCAACGCCGACCAGGACCCCGCCAAGCAGCAGGCGCAGGTCGAGTCGGCCATCGCTCAGGGCGCGGACGTGATCGCGCTCGACGCGGTGGACGCCAAGGCCGTCGCGCCGCAGGTCAACCAGGCGCGGCAGCGCCGCATCCCGGTGATCGCCTACGACCGGCTGATCACCGGGATCGACTACGCCTACTTCGTGTCGTTCAACAACGTGCGCGTGGGCGAGATGCAGGGACAGGCGCTGCTGGACGCGCTGAAGGCGCGCGGCACGCTCGGCAAGGGGCAGATCGTCATGCTGAACGGCTCCCCCACCGACCCGAGCTCCGCCGACTACAAGAAGGGCGCGCACAACGTCCTGGACGGCAAGGTCCGGATCGGGCGCGAGTTCGACACCCCCGACTGGAGCCCCGACAAGGCGCAGCAGGAGATGGAGCAGGCGATCACCGCGCTCGGCCGCGAGCGGGTCGTGGGCGTCCTGTCGGCGAACGACGGCATGGCGGGCGGGGCGATCGCGGCGATGAAGCGCGCGGGGTACGACCCGCTGCCGCCGATCACCGGGCAGGACGCCGAGCTGACCGCCGTCCAGCGGATCGTGACGGGCGAGCAGAACATGACCGTCTACCTCAACATCCGCGCCCAGGCGTACAAGGCGGCCGAGCTCGCGGTCGCGCTCGCGAACGGCGACCGCCCGGCCGCGCCCGCGAAGGTGGACAACGGGACGTCCGGCATCCCCGCGTTCCTGCTCGACCCGACCGCCGTCACCAAGGACCGGATCAAGGACACGATCGTCAAGGACGGCTTCTGGACCGTCGCGAAGATCTGCGCGGGCGAGGCCGCGAGGGCCTGCGCGGGCGCGGGGCTGCGATGACGGCCCCGGGCGGCGGACCCGCCGGCGGTACGAGCGGTACGAGCGGTCCCAGCGGTACGGGCGGCGGCACGAGCGGTACGGGCGGTAAGGCAGGGGCACCGCCCGTACTGTCCGTGCGCGGGATCAAGAAGCGGTACGGCGGCGTCCAGGCCCTGGACGGCGTGAACCTGGAGGTGTCGGCCGGCGAGGTCGTCGCGCTCGTCGGCGACAACGGGGCCGGGAAATCGACGCTGGTGAAGGTGGTCTCCGGCGTGACCGTCCCCGACGCGGGCGAGATCGCGTTCGGCGGGCGGCCCGTCCGCGTGGCGCGCCCGCACGACGCGCAGGCGCTCGGGATCTCGACCGTCCACCAGGACCTCGCCCTGTGCGAGAACCTCGACGTGGTCGCCAACCTGTTCCTCGGCAGCGAGAAGCGCCGCTGGGGGCTGCTCGGCCACCTGCGGATGGAGCGCGCCGCCCGGGAGCTGCTCGCGTCCCTCGACGTGCGCATCCGCGACATCCGCGCGCCCGTCGCGGCGCTGTCGGGCGGGCAGCGGCAGTCGGTCGCGATCAGCCGGGCGCTGCTCGGCGACCCGCGCCTGGTCCTGCTGGACGAGCCGACCGCCGCGCTCGGCGTCGAGCAGACCGCGCAGGTGCTGGACCTCGTGCGGCGGCTGCGCGACCGGGGCCTCGCCGTCGTCGTCATCTCGCACAACCTGGCGGACGTGCGCGCCGTCAGCGACCGCATCGCGGTGCTGCGCCTCGGCCGCGACGCGGGCGTGTTCCGCACGGCCGAGACGAGCCGGGAGGCCGTGGTCGCGGCCATCACGGGAGCGGGAGTCACCACATGATCACCGATACCGCGCCGGGACCGGCGCGCGGACGGCTCGCCAGGTTCGCCCGGCTCGCCCGCCCCGCGGGGCCGCTGGCCGCTGCCGCGGCCGGGCGGCTGCGCGGCGGCGACCTCGGCGCGCTGCCGGTCGTCGCGGCGCTCGCCGTCATCGCCGCCGTGTTCGGCACCCTGAACGGCCGGTTCCTGTCCGCCGAGAACCTCACCAACCTCGCCCTCCAGATGGCCGCCACCGGCACGATCGCGCTCGGCGTCGTGATCGTGCTGCTGCTCGGCGAGATCGACCTGTCGGTCGGGTCGGTCAGCGGCCTGTGCGCCGTCGTGATGACCGTGCTGAACGTCCGGCACGGCGTCCCGGCGGGCCTCGCGGTGCTGCTCGCGCTCGGCGCGGCGGTGCTGGTCGGCCTGCTGCACGGGCTGATGTTCACGATGCTCGCCATGCCCTCGTTCGTCGTCACGCTGTCGGGCCTGATCGGCTGGCAGGGCCTGCTGCTGTACCTGCTCGGCCACGAGGGGACGGTGAACCTGCCGTTCGACGGGCCGATCGCGCGGCTCAGCGACACGTGGCTGCCGGCCTGGCTGAGCTGGCTCGCCGTCGCGGCGCTCGCCGCCGCCGCGCTCGCGGCCGCGCTGGTCACACGGCGGCTGCGCGCCCGCGCGGACCTGCCCGTCCCGCCGCTCGGCTGGGCGCTCGCGCGGGCCGGGGCGCTCGCCGCCGTCCTCGCGGCCGTCGTCGCGGTGCTGAACGGCGACCGCGGCGTCCCGCTCACCCTGGTGATCTTCGGGTCGCTGGTCGTCCTGCTGGACCTGGCGCTGCGCGGCACCGCGGCGGGCCGCTGGATCTACGCGGTCGGCGGGAGCGCGGAGGCGGCGCGGCGCGCGGGGATCAGCGTGACGCGGATCCGGATCCTCGGGTTCGCCGCGGCCTCGCTGCTCGCGGGCGCGGGGGCATCCTCGCCGCCAGCAGGCTCGCCGCCGTCAACCAGAGCTCGGGCGGCAGCGACATCCTGCTGATGGCGATCGCGGCGGCGGTGATCGGCGGGACGAGCCTGTTCGGCGGCCGGGGGCGCACGTACGCGGCGCTGCTCGGCATCCTGGTCATCCAGTCGGTGACGAACGGGATGCTGCTGCTCAACGTCAACTCGTCCGTCCGGTTCATGGTGACGGCCGGGGTGCTCGCGCTCGCGGTCGCGATCGACTCGGCCGCCCGGCGGGGCCGCTCCGGGGCGGCGGGCGCGCGGTGAGGCCCGGGTTCGTCCTCGGGATCGACTTCGGCGGGACGAAGATCGCGCTCGCCACCGCCACGCCGGACGGGCGGACGCTGCGCCGCGCCCGGCTGGAGACCCGGGGCCGGGAGGGGGCGCCCGCGGTCGTGCGCCGCGCCCTCGGAGCCGCCCGCCGCCTGATCACCGAGACCGACGCGAGCGCCGGTGCGGACGGCGGCGGCGGTTCGGAGCACGGCGTGCACGGCGCGGGGCTGCTGGCGGCGGGAGTCTCGACGTTCGGCGTCGTCCGGGGCGACCGGGTCGTGCTCGCGCCGAACGTCCCCGGCTGGGAGGACCTGCCCCTGCCCGCGCTGCTGCGCGAGGGGCTCGGCACGCCGCTGCTGAGCCTCGACAACGACGTCAACGCCGCGACGGCCGCCGAGCTGCGCTGGGGGCGGCTCGCCGGGGTCGGCACCGGCGTGTACGTCAACGTCGGCACCGGGCTCGGGGCGGGCATCGTCGCGGACGGCCGCGTCGTGCGCGGCGCGAACGGCGCGGCGGGCGAGATCGGCTACGCGCTGCGCTCCCCCGCCGAGCCCGGCTACGCGGCGGGCCGGGCGCCGCTGGAGGAGTACGCGTCGGGCGGCGGGCTGGCCCGCCGGGGCTCGGCCCTGCTCGGCCGCGACACGCCCGCCGAGGACCTGTTCGGCATCCGCGGCGACCCGCGCGTGGACCGGCTCCTCGACGGCGCGCTGGACGCCCTCGCCACCGCCGTCGCCAACCTCGCGATCGCCCTCGACCCCGAACGGGTCGTGCTCGGCGGCGGCATGGCGGCGGAGCCCGCGCTGCCCTCCCGGATCAGCGCGACGCTGGCCGCCGCCGTACCGTTCCCGCCGGTGGTGGAGGCGGGACGCTTCGCGAGCGACGCCGCGCTCGTCGGGGCCCTGGCCCTGGCCGTGGACGCCCTGCGGGCGTGACCCCGCCCCCGCCCCTCATCGGGCGGGGGCGCCGCCGCTAGCGGGCGGGAGCACCGCCGTTGTCGCGGCGGTCCAGCGCGGTCTGGAGCGCGCGGGCCGCCTCCTCGCGGTCGTCGTCGGCGTGGGCGTTGAAGTTCTCGTCGTACGCGTCGTCTCGCATGGTTCAGCTCCGTTGTTCCTGTGCCGCCGGTGTGGGGACCCGGGCCGCCGTGGTTCGCACGGTCGGCGCCGCCGGGACTTACGGCCAGGACCACACTCCGCAGCGGGTCAGGCCCGCCCTTCAGGCCCCGCTGCGGCAGCGAAGGATTACCACGAAGCGCCGCATGACTGCGATCCACGGTACCCGCGCTCGCCCGAGGTGTCCCGACCCGTGGCGAAAGTTCTCATACTTTGAGACATGTACCCCGTTGAGCTGCGGAGACGCGAGAACGCCGCGGCCCCGTCCCGCGGGCCACGGCGTTCCGTGGACGTGCGCCGCCCCGCGCCGCGGCGAACGCGGGGCGGGGCGGCGACCGGTCAGTCCAGGTCGACCCGGCGGCCCATGTCGGCGCCGACCTCGGCCTTGATCGCGTCGACGAGCTGCGGCGGGACGGCCGAGTCGACGGTCAGCGCGATCAGCGCCTTGCCGCCCTTGGCGTCCCGGCCGACCTGCATGCTGGCGATGTTGACGCCCGCGTCGCCGAGCAGCTTGCCGACCGAGCCGACGATGCCGGGCCGGTCGGTGTAGGAGAACAGGCCCATGTGCGCGGTCGGGACGATCTCCATGTCGTAGCCGTTGATCTCCACGATCCGCTCGTGGTGCTTCGGCCCGGTCACGGTGCCCGACACCGACACCACCGAGCCGTCGGCCATCGTGCCGCGCACCTGCACCACGTTGCGCCAGTCGGGGCTGTCCTCGCTCGTGGTGAGGGTCACCTCGACGCCGCGGTCGCGGGCGAGCAGCGGCGCGTTGACGAACGTCACGGCCTCCTCGGTGACGTCGAGGAACACGCCCTTCAGCGCGGCGAGCTCCAGCACCTTGACGTCGTGGCCGGTGATCTCGCCGCGCACCACCACGTCGAGGCGGAGCGGCACGCCGCCGGCGAGGGCGGTGAAGATGCGGCCGAGCTTCTCGGCGAGCGGCAGGCCCGGCTTGACGTCCTCGGCGACCGCGCCGCCCTGGACGTTGACGGCGTCGGGGACGAACTCGCCCGACAGCGCCAGCTTGACCGAGCGGGCGACCTGCGTGCCCGCCTTCTCCTGCGCCTCGTGCGTGCTCGCCCCGAGGTGCGGGGTCACCACGACGTTGTCGTGGTGGAACAGCGGGCTGTCGGTGCACGGCTCGGTGCTGAACACGTCGATGCCCGCCCCGGCGACCCGGCCGTCCTTGATCGCGATCTCCAGCGCCTCCTCGTCGACGATCCCGCCGCGCGCGGCGTTGACGACGCGCACGTTGGGCTTGACCAGGTGCAGCTCGCGGTCGCCGATGAGGCCGAGCGTCTCGGGGTCTTCGGGAGGTGGACGGTGATGAAGTCGCTCTCGGCGAGCAGTTCGTCGAGCGTGACGAGCCTCACCCCGAGCTGCGCGGCGCGGGCCGCCTGCACGTAGGGGTCGAAGGCGACGACGTTCATGTCGAACGCGGCGAGCCGCTGCGCGACCAGGACGCCGATCCGGCCGAGGCCGAGGACGCCGACGGTCTTGCCCTGGAGCTCGACTCCGGTGTACTTCGAGCGCTTCCACTCGCCCTGCTTGAGGGCGGCGTGGCCCTGCGG
This sequence comes from Actinomadura sp. J1-007, assembly GCF_009793335.1. Lineage (GTDB taxonomy): Bacteria > Actinomycetota > Actinomycetes > Streptosporangiales > Streptosporangiaceae > Spirillospora > Spirillospora yumaensis. The sequence goes on from NZ_WING01000001.1 coordinate 1,093,969, forward strand.
CACGTTGCGCGCGGTGGCGAGGAGCAGCGCGATCGCGTGCTCGGCGGCGGTGACGATGTTGGAGGTCGGGGCGTTGACGACCATGACCCCGGCCTTGGTCGCCGACTCGACGTCGACGTTGTCGAGGCCCACCCCCGCGCGGGCGACGACGCGGAGCTTCTTGGCGTGCCGGAACACCTCGGCGGTGACCTTGGTGGCGCTGCGGACGATCAGCGCGTCGACGTCCGCGACCGCGGGCAGCAGCAGCGACTTGTCGCTGCCGTCGACGTGGCGGACCTCGAAGTCGGATTCCAGCACCGCGATGCCGGCGGGCGAGAGTTCTTCTGCGACGAGGACGACGGGCTTGCTCAAGGAAGAGTCCTTTGACAGTCGGTACGTGAAGGTCGTGAAGGTGATGTGCAGGAAGATGCGAGTCACCCCGTCGTGCCCTCGCCCCCAGAGGGCGAGTCTATCCCTCGCCGGGCGCGCCCCTCGCGGCCGGACGCACACCCGCCGGTAACGTCCGCGATGTCCTGTTTCCCCAGCTCTCTCGCGCCCCGCGCGCCCCACCCGTCCCCGGCCCCCGGCGCGCCGCCGGCCGGGAGGGCCGGCGGCCCGCCGGGTCAGGCCGCGTTGGGCTCGGGAACGGCCGCGAGGACCGTGGCGACCCGTTCGGCGTCGGCGACGTCCACGTGCGGGACGTCGATGAAGACGCGGAGCGGGCCGGTCGGCAGGCCCAGCTCCTCGGCCACCTCGACCTGGAGCGCGCGCAGCGGGATGTAGGAGAGGTAGCCGCGGTAGACGTTCTGCGACCGGAACATCGCCGTCATGATCAGCCGGTAGCCGCGGATCCGGAACGACAGGGCGGCCAGGCACGGCACGCCGTCGCCGCTCTCGCCGGGCACGGTCAGCGAGATCCACGCGCTGGTCGTCCACGGCCGGGCCCGCAGCAGGCCGGTCACCCAGGAGATCTGGTCGACGCCCTGGAGGTCGCGCAGGCGCGGGCCGTACGCGCCGCGCACGGTCCTGCGGGTGCGCTCCTCGGCCCGGCGGACGAGCCGCGCGCTGTCGCCGTACTCGCGGAGGATCGGGTCCTCCCAGCTCAGCGACGCCACCTCGAAGAGGATCGGGGTGCCCTCGATGATCGGCCCGCGCTCCTCCATGCCGGCCTCGCCCGAACGCCAGACGTGCCGCAGCACCCCGACCCAGGCGCGCCCGCACGTCTCCCAGCGGCGGACGGCCCGATCGTTCGGCGCCGCCACGTCACGTCTCCTCGCCACAATTCGCCCCGCCGCCGACAATGCGGTGCGGGGAATTACCTGCCGGTCGCATTGCGCCGCGGAGAGAACATTCCTCCGCCCGGCCGTCGTCGTTCGGCACCGGGTGCCCTACTGGAAGATCACCAATCATGAACTCCGCCCCACCGCCGCTCCGGCAGCGTCACCAAGAGGTGTTCGCGCACGTGCGCTCAGCGGGGCCGCGGCCGAAGCGGCTTTCTTCCAGTATCGGCCAGACGGCACGAAAAAGGTAGCGTGAAATATCCGCGATGCGAGATCGCCGCTTTCTGACCCATGCCCTGACGCGTTCTTACTGGACGCTTCGTCCAAATCATCCCGCAATGTGCGATCGGTCCCGGTCACCGGACGCCGGGGCCGGGGACGTTCACCAAGGCCCGGGGACGTCGCGGCGCAGCACCACGTAGCCGTCCCGCCGCACGACCTCCTCGTAGCCGCCCGCGAGCAGCTCGGCGACGCGCCGCCGCTGCTCGTCCACCGAGGCGAACGGGAACTCCCGCCGCTCGACGTCGGCGACCACCCACGGGGCGCCGCGCGGCACCTGGTCCCACAGCAGCACGCGGGTACGGCTCGTGAGCGCGGGCCCGACCACGTTGGCCGACTCGACCAGCGCCCCGTCCGGGATCCTGGCCGCGACCGCGTCGGCCGCCCGCGCCCGCTCGTTCCGCCGCCACAGCGCGGGGTCGGCCATGTGCTTCCAGGCGAAGAACGGGACGGACACGGCCGTCGCCACCAGCACGGCGGCGAGCGGCAGCGCCCGCGGCGCTCCGGCCCCGCCCGGCCATCGGGCCGCGCGCGCGATCCACCGCCACCGGGCGCTGCGCCGCAGCCGGGGCAGGAGCCGCTCCCGCAGCCGTACCGCGCCGTCCACCGCCGCGAGCACGAGGACCGCGATGATGAACGCGTTGTAGTGGTAGCTCGGCTCCCACCAGTTGGGGAAGCTGCTGGCCAGCATCCGTTCGGCCAGCAGCGGCACCGCGGTCAGCGCGAGCGGCGACGCGAGCGGGAGCAGCAGCAGGGGGAGGACGAGCAGCGCCAGCGTGCCGAGCTTGCGGGGCGGTGTGCCGAGCGCCGCGACCGCGTCCCACGGGTGGGTGAGCACGTGCACCGCCGCGCGGGCAGGTCGGGGCCGAGCGAGCCGTACGCCCAGTAGTAGTCGTTGTCGCCGCCGAACGCCGCGATGAGCAGCCGCGAGCACACCCACGTCGCGACGAGCCCGACGAGGATGTAGGCGGCGCCGGCCCGGCGGTCCTCGGGCAGCCTCCGGACCCACTGGAGCAGACCGCGCAAACGGGACGTCCGCCCGGCGTCCGCCCGCGTCGCCCCGTCGCCGGGGACGGGCGCGGGCTCCTGCTGACGGCGGACGAGCAGGTAGAGGCCGAAACCCGCGAGCAGGAGGCCCATGTCCTCCTTGGCCAGCAGCAGGACGAACGCCGCGACGGCCGCCTGGCCCCGCCGGCCCGCGTCGTACCGTTCGACCATCAGCGCCGACAGCAGCGGGACGAACGCGACCTCGTGGAAGTCGAACGCGAGCGCCTCGGCGACGGGCCACGACAGCGCGTACGCGGCCGAGGCGCAGAACGCGGCGCGGTCGCCCAGGCGGCGGCTCGTGTAGCGCCAGATCGGCACGATCGCCAGCGCGAGCAGGACGCCCTGCGCGACCAGCAGCGTGCCGGGCCCGTCGTGCAGCCGGTAGAACGGCGCGATCACGGCGAGCAGCGGCGAGAAGTGGTCGCCGAGGATCGCGAAGTCGGGCCCGAACCCGTTGTGCACGCCCTTGACCATCGCGACGGGCGCGTCGAACCGGCTGTACGAGCGGACCGCCTGGTCGAAGATCACCAGGTCGTACGTGCTGGCCCGGAACGCCCGCAGCCGCATGAGCGAGTACGCGGCGTTGAGGACCGCGGCCGCGGCGACCAGTGCGGCGAGCGCCGCGTCCGGACGGCGCGACCGCCGCTCGCGACCCGCCGGGGCCCCGTCCGCGGGCCCCTCCACGATCACTGCCTCGGCCACGCGCCAGGACGCTACCAGCAGCCCCGGCGCGTGACCGAACCGTGAGGAGCCCGCCCGCCGGTCAGGCCGTGAGGCGCCGCGCCATCGGCAGCCGCGCACGGGTGGACAGCCCGGCCGCGAGCATCGCGGCCAGCGGGACCGCGATCCCGATCAGCCCGAGCAGCGGCCACGGCACGTCGATGATCGGCCCGTGCCCGGCCGCCGCCGCGCCGCCGCCCCCGTCCGGGCCGGCGTCCACCATGGTGAGCGGGCGGGCCACCGCCATCCCCGGGACGAGCCCGGCCGCGAGGCCGAGCCAGCACCCGAGCGCCGCGACGAACCCGGCCTGTCCCATCGCCAGCAGCCGCCGCGTGCGGGGCCGCGCCCCAATGGCCGCGAGGGTGGCGAGGTCGGGGCGGGCGTCGGCGGCGGCCAGGCCGGTGGCGATCAGCGATCCGCCGAGCGCCAGCACCGTCCCGGTGACGGCGAGGACGAGCAGGACCGTGCCGTACGACTCGGTGAAGCCCCGCTCGACGTAGACGCTGCCGCTGTAGCGCGACACCACGTCCCTGATCCGGCCCTCCTCGTGCTTGGTGACCTTGTGGTCCGCGCGGTCCACGCCGAACAGGGCGGTCCGTGCGGGCAGGCCGATCCTCCGCGCGACGGACGGCGGCACGATCGCGCGCACGTGCGAGTCGCCGCCGAGCACGGCCACCGGCAGCCCGGCGACCGTCCGCACCGGCTTCTCCTCGTCCCGCTCCCAGACGGCCACCTTCGCGGTGACCGTGCCGTCCGCCGGCGGCTCGACCCCGAAGAGCACGACCTTGCCGGCGTTCAGCGCCGAGATGACGGCGGGGTCGTCGCGGCCGAGCAGCATGCGCGCCTCCTGCGCGCCGCCCACCACGTTCTGCGCGGTGATCTCCCGCGCGTCGGCGTTCGCGGCGGAGAAGGCGACGAACGGGCACGGCTTCGCCGGGACGGCCGGGCAGGCCCCTCCCTCCTCCGGCAGGGTCCGCACCTCGACCAGCGGCACGCCGGGCACCTCGGCCCGCACCGCCCTGCCGACCTCATCCGCGCGTCCCTCCGGAGGACGGACGACGGCGGCGCCGGACGGCAGCCGGGGCTCGTACTCGCGGCGCCGCTGCTCGAAGTCGCTCGCGCCGCCGATGGCGAGCACGGTGATCCCGGCGACCGCCGCCATGATCGCCGCGACCACGGGCGCGGACCGGCCCCGGTTGCGCGCGCCGTCCCGGACGGCGAGCCGCAGCGGCAGGTACCGCGCCGCGCGGGCTGCGGCGCCGACCGTCCACGGCGCGAGCAGCACGCAACCGACGATGATCGCGACCGCCCCGGCCACCGCGCCGTACTCGTGCCACTTCCGCGCCCCGGCCAGGCTCAGCACCAGGCCGGCGACGACCAGGACGCCGCCGGCGATCGGCCGGCCGCGCGGGGTCCGGCCGGCGTCGCGGCGCCCGGCGAGCGCGGCGGCCACGTCCATCCGCGCGGCGCGCCGCGCGGGCACGTACGCGGCGGCCAGCCCGCTGAGCAGGCCGGTCGCGGGCGTGGCCAGGACCGCAACCCAGGGCACGTCGAACGGGCCGAGGCCCGTTCCGGAGACCCGGTCCAGCACCGGCACGGCCGCCGCCGCCACCGCGATCCCGAGCACCGCGCCGCCGACCGCCGCGATCGCGCCGAGGATCCCGCCGCCCGCGAGGACGATCGCGCGCAGGTGCCGTTCGTCCCCGCCCGCCGCCGCGACCAGCGCGAGCCGCCGCCGCTGCCGCCGGACGCCGACGGCGAACGCCGGCCCGGTGAGCAGCACGACCTCCAGCACGATCATCGCGACGGCCAGCGCGACGATGCCGGCCTCCCCGGCCTGCGGACCGCCGCCGGACACTCCGGGCGGGACCCGCGACGCGGGCGGCGGGTGGTCGACGACGGCGCGGGACAGCACGCCGAGGCCCAGCTTGTTGAACCTCCGGACGTCCGACCACGTGACCGCGCGCCCGGCCTTGACCAGCCACTGCGGCGCGCCGCCCGCACCGGCGAACTCGCCGGGAAGGCCGACCGCGAGGTTCGCGCGGGGGCTGCGCGGGTCGCGCACGAAGCCGACGACGCGCTTCGCCGTCCCGCTCCGGTCCACCCGTACGGGCGCCCCGAGGGCGATCCCCCGCCCCTCGAACGACGCGGACAGCGCGATCTCGCCGGGACGGGCCGGGGCCCTCCCCCGCTCGATCCGCAGGACGCCGGCCGCGAGCGGATCGCGCAGGTCCAGTTCGGTGACGTCGGCGGGGACGTCCGCGTGCCCCGCCCGCACGGCGGCGACCTTGCCGGTCCCGAACGGCACCACGCGCGCTCCGGGCCCGTACTCCGCCGCGACGAGCCGCTGGAACTCCCCAGTCGTCCACGGACGCCCGCCCTCCGGCGCGTCGCCGAGGACGCCTCCGTCGTCGTACGGGCCCTGCTGGAGCTCGCCACGCCCCGTCCCGCTGAACCGCGCGTCGGCGGCGCCGATCTCGTACGGCAGGGACTCCTTGGCCGACCACTCGCTCGTCCGCATCAGCACGGCCATCGCCACGACGGCCATGACGGGCAGCCCGATCATCGCCACCACCAGCGCCGTGCGGCCCTTGGACCGCGCGGCGTCGCGCCAGGCGATCCGCAATGCCGCCCGGTTCACTCAGGCCCCCCGCAGCAGGGACTCGGGGCCTGGGCGGTCGCCCGTGGCGTCGGTCATGCGGCCGTCGCGGAGGAAGACCACTCGATCGGCCCAGGCGGCGTGCCGGGACTCGTGCGTCACCATCAGGCACGCCGCGCCGGCGTCGCACCGGCCGCGCAGCAGGCGCATGATCTCCTCGCCGGTGTGCGAGTCGAGGGCCCCGGTCGGCTCGTCGGCGAGGACGAGCCGGCGGTCGCCGACCAGCGCGCGGGCGATCGCGACGCGCTGCTGCTGGCCGCCGGACAGCTCGTCGGGGAACCGGTCGGCGGCCTCGTCGAGGCCGACCTCCCGGAGCGCGGCGAGCGCCTCGCGGCGCGCCCGGCGGGCGCGGACGCCGTCCAGCTCGCGGGGCAGCATCACGTTCTCGGCGGCGGTGAGGCCCGGGACCAGGTTGAGGTCCTGGAAGACGTAGCCGACGCCGCGGCGGCGCAGCGCCGAGCGGGCGGCGCGGCCGAGCGCCCACACGTCGGCGCCCTCCACCTCGACCCGGCCCGCGGTCGGCGCGTCGAGACCGCCCGCGACGGTGAGCAGCGTGGACTTGCCCGAGCCGGACGGTCCCATGACCGCGACGAACTCCCCCGCCTCGACGGTCAGGGCGATGCCGGACAGGGCGTGCACGAGCGTGGCGCCCGCGCCGTGGTCGCGGGAGACGCCGGTCATCGCGAGGACGCTCATCGGCGCGCCTCCTTCGGCGCGGCGGGCGGCGCGGGCTCGTCGGCGGGCGCGGGCGCCTCCGGCGGCGCGTCGCCGGGCCGGGGGGCCGCGCCGGACGCGCCGCGGGCGACGAACGCCTCGCAGTGGTCGAGCCAGCGCACCTCGGCCTCGGCCTGGAAGATCATGGACTCCAGGACGAGCCGCCACGCGCGCTCGGACTGGTCGGCGGGGAGCGCGGGGGCGGCCGCCTTGAGCCGGGTGAGGTCCTGGAGCGAGCGGAGCGAGGCGGTGCGCTGGGTCTGCACGACCTGTGCGACGTCCACGCCGGGCGTGGTCACGGCCATCGCGAGCTTGATCGACAGCTCGTCCCTCGGACGGTCGCCGCGCGCGATCGGCGTGCCGAACCAGCCGCGCACCTCCCGCTCCCCCTCCGCCGTGATCCGGTAGACGAACCGGCCCTCCTCGTCGGCCCCGACCCGGGTGACCAGCGCGTCGCGTTCGAGGCGGGAGAGCGTCGAGTAGACCTGCCCGATGTTGAGCGGCCAGGTGGAGCCGGTGGACGACTCGAACTCGGCTCTGAGCTGGTAGCCATAGCGGGGCCCCTGGGACAGCAGCGCCAGCAGGCCGTGACGGATCGACATGCCTACCAAGTATGCATACGGAGTATGCCTTGGGCAATACCGAGTATGCAGTGCCGCGACATGCCGGTCGGTTCTCACCGTGCGCGGTCGTGCGGGGCCTTAACGTAACCCCTGTCCCCGCCCGTCAGGAGAGACCGTGACCTCGGACTGCACGATCAGCGTTCTGCGCGACGTCCTGCGCGTGTACGACCACAGGTTCCTCGACCTGGACCGCGACCAGCGCGAACGGCTCGTCGACGGCACCCGCCGCGTGCTCGGCGAGGACGGCCTGAGCGACGCCGCGCGCGCCGCGCTCCCCGCCTCGTACCGGCTGCGCGCATTCTGCATCCAGCACGGGCTGCGCGACGAGCTCGAACGGCTCGTCCGCGACGAGGTGGAGGGCAACCCGGCGGGCGCGGTCGTGGTGGGCGGCCGGGTCTACGCGCTCTACCCCTATCTGCGCGGCGTGCCGCGGCAGGACGCCGACATCACCGCCGAGGTCGGTGTGGAGCAACGCCTCGACGCGGTGGCGCGGCAGGGCGGCTCGGTGCGGATCCGGGGCCGGGCGGCGCTCCAGCGCGTCGACACGCACCGCACCTCGGTGGAGCTCGTCCTGCGCGAGCGCGCCTCCGGCGCCGAGCACCGCTTCGCGGCCGAGGCGCGCGACGACGGCTTCGAGGCCCGCCTCGACCTCGCCGTCCCGGGCCCGGGACGCTGGGACGTCCACGTGGCCGCGACGGCCCTCGGGGTGACCCGCGAGGCGCGCTTCGGCGCGAACCGTTCGCCCAAGCTCAAGACCGCCGCGCCCGACCCCGCCGACCCCGACGCCGCCGACCCGGCGCGGCGGATCATCGACGCCGCGCGGGACGCCACGGTCTACCTGACCGGCGACGGCCATCTGGCGGTGCTGGTCGAGAGGGCGCCCCGGCCGCCCCTGCGCACCAGGCTCAGGCACCGCCTCTCCCGCTGACCCGCGGCGGGCCGCGTCTCGAACGCGGCGACGCGCCGCCCCGGGCGGGGACGGCGCGTCGCCGGGACGGGCCCGCTCAGTCGTTCAGCCAGCTCATCATCGGGCGCAGCTCGGCGCCCGTCTTCTCGATCGGGTGCTTGGCCAGCTCCTCGCGGTACTTGCCGAACTCCACCTGGCCGCCCTCGAACTCGCTCACCAGCTCCTTGGCGTACTGCCCGGACTGGATCTCGCCGAGGATCTTCTTCATCTCCGCCTTGGTCTCGGCGGTGATGATGCGCGGTCCGCGCGAGTAGCCGCCGTACTCGGCGTTGTCGGACACCGACCAGTACATCTTGGAGATGCCGCCCTCGTACATCAGGTCCACGATGAGCTTGAGCTCGTGCAGCACCTCGAAGTAGGCGATCTCCGGCTGGTAGCCGGCCTCGGTCAGCACCTCGAACCCGGTCTTGACCAGCTCGGACGCGCCGCCGCACAGCACGGTCTGCTCGCCGAACAGGTCGGTCTCGGTCTCCTCGGGGAAGGTGGTCTTGATGCCGCCGGCGCGCAGGCCGCCGATGCCCTTGGCGTAGGACAGGGCGAGCTCCCAGGCGTTGCCGCTGGCGTCCTTCTCGACCGCGACCAGCACCGGCACGCCGCGGCCCGCGGTGAACTGGCGGCGGACCAGGTGCCCGGGGCCCTTCGGCGCGACCATGGCCACGTCCACGCCCTCCGGGGGCTGGACGAGGTCGTAGCGGATGCTGAAGCCGTGGCCGAAGAACAGCGCGTCGCCCTCGACCAGCGCGGGCTTGATGTCCTTCTCGAAGATCTCCCGGTGGTGGTGGTCCGGCGCCAGGAGCATGATCAGGTCGGCCTCCTCGGCCGCCTCGGCCGGGGTGACGACGCGCAGGCCCTCGGCCTCGGCCTTCTCCCGGCTCGGGGAGCCCTCGCGCAGGCCGATGCGGACGTCGACGCCGGAGTCGCGCAGCGAGAGCGCGTGCGCGTGCCCCTGGCTGCCGTACCCGATGATCGCCACGTGCCGTCCCTGGATGACGCTCAGGTCGGCGGCGTCGTCATAGAACATCTCAGCCACAGTGCTGCTGCCTTTCGTTGGTCTTGGGTGGGGTTCGCGTCACGAGCCGGACTCCGTCGGCGCCGCGACGGACCGTGCTCTGCCCGCTGCTGCCTTCGCCTCGCTCAGGCACTGCGCTCGATGGCGCGCAGCGAACGGTCTGTGATGGAGCGGGCGCCGCGGCCGATGGCCACCATGCCGGACTGCACCAGCTCCTTGATGCCGAACGGCTCCAGGACGCGGATGAACGCGTCGAGCTTGTCGCGGTTGCCGGTCGCCTCGATGGTGACCGCGTCCGGCGCGACGTCCACGACCTTGGCCCGGAACAGGGTCACGGTCTCCAGCACCTGCGACCGGGTCTCGGCGTCGGCGCGGACCTTGACCAGCACCAGCTCGCGCTGCACCGACGCCGAGGTGTCCAGCTCGACGATCTTCAGCACGTTGATCAGCTTGTTGAGCTGCTTGGTGACCTGCTCCAGGGGCAGGTCCTCGACGTTCACCACGATCGTCATCCGGGAGATCTCCGGGTGCTCGGTGGTGCCGACCGCGAGGGACTCGATGTTGAAGCCGCGCCGGGAGAACAGCGCCGCGACCCGCGCGAGGATGCCGGGCTTGTTCTCGACCAGCACCGAGAGGGTGTGCAGGCTCATGACGGTCAGTCTCCGTTTTCCCAGTCGGGGGCCATGTCCCGAGCGATCTTGATGTCGTCGTTGGCGGTGCCGGCCGCGACCATCGGCCACACCATGGCGTCCTGGTGCACCACGAAGTCGATCACGACGGGCGCGTCGTTGATCTCCATGGCCTTGGCGATGATCCCGTCCACGTCCTCGGCGCGGTCGCACCGCAGGCCGACGCAACCGTACGCCTCCGCGAGCTTCACGAAGTCGGGGATCCGCCGCGAGTGCAGGTTGGTGTGCGAGTAGCGGCCCTCGTAGAACAGCGTCTGCCACTGCCGGACCATGCCGAGGTTGCCGTTGTTGATGACCGCGATCTTGACGGGGATGCCCTCGATCGCGCAGGTCGCGAGCTCCTGGTTGGTCATCTGGAAGCAGCCGTCGCCGTCGATCGCCCACACCTGCGTGTCGGGCGCGCCGGCCTTGGCGCCCATCGCCGCGGGGACCGCGTAGCCCATCGTCCCCGCGCCGCCCGAGTTGAGGAACGCGCCGGGCCGCTCGTACTTGATGAACTGCGCCGCCCACATCTGGTGCTGCCCGACCCCCGCGACGTAGTACGCGTCGGGGCCGACGAGCTGCCCGATCCGCTCGATGACGTACTGCGGGGACAGCGAGCCGTCGTCCGGCGTGTCGTACCCGAGGGGTAGGTGTCGCGCCAGGCGTTGAGCTGCCGCCACCAGTCCTCGTAGGCGTTGGTCCGGCCGGCGTCGTGCTCGGCCTGGACCGCCACGATCAGGTCGGCGATCACCTCGCGGGCGTCGCCGACGATCGGGACGTCCGCGTGCCGGTTCTTGGAGATCTCCGCCGGGTCGATGTCGGCGTGCACGACCTTGGCGTGCGGCGCGAACCCGTCGAGCTTGCCGGTGACCCGGTCGTCGAACCGGGCGCCGAGCGCGACCAGCAGGTCGGCCCGCTGGAGCGCGCCGACCGCGCCGACGCTGCCGTGCATGCCCGGCATCCCCATGTGCTGCGGATGGCTGTCGGGCAGCGCGCCCTTCGCCATCAGCGTGGTGACGACGGGCGCGCCGGTCAGCTCGGTCAGCACCTTCAGCTCGGCCGCGGCGCCCGCCTTCAGCACGCCGCCGCCGACGTACAGCACCGGCCGCTCCGCCTGGGCGATGAGCCGTGCCGCCTCCCTGACCTGCTTGGAGTGCGGCCGGGTGACCGGGCGGTAGCCGGGGAGCTGGAGCTGGACGGGCCACTCGAAGCCGACGGTCGCCTGGAGGGCGTCCTTGGCGATGTCGACCAGGACCGGTCCAGGACGGCCCGTCCCGGCGATGTGGAACGCCTCGGCGACCGTGCGGGCGATGTCCGACGCCTTGGTCACCAGGAAGTTGTGCTTGGTGATCGGCATCGTGATGCCCGCGATGTCGGCCTCCTGGAACCCGTCGGTCCCGATCAGCGAGGTCGCCACCTGCCCGGTGATCGCGACCATCGGCACCGAGTCCATGTAGGCGTCGGAGATCGCCGTGACCAGGTTCGTCGCGCCGGGGCCGCTCGTCGCCATGCAGACGCCGACCTTGCCGGTGGCCATCGCGTACCCCTGCGCGGCGTGCCCGGCGCCCTGCTCGTGCCGGACGAGGATGTGGCGGAGCTTGCGGGAGTCGAACAGCGGGTCGTACGCCGGGAGGATCGCGCCCCCCGGAATGCCGAACACGGTGTCGACGCCGACGTTCTCCAGGGCGCGGACCAGCGCCTGGGCTCCCGTCATCTGTTCGGTCGTCATGTTCCTGTTTCCTTGGGGAGAAGTCTGTTGTGCCCGCTGGGAACGCCCGCCTCGGCGCGGTTCTCAAGGTCACACGGCCAACAAAAAACCCCCGCCGCCGGGTGGCGGTCGAGGGGCGCGCGCAGGACGAGGGACTCGGTCAGCCTGCGCGCCGACCAAGTACTACGAGGATGATGGAACTGCTCTGCACGCAAGCCACTTTCGCCGACTTCCGGCCGCCGGTCAAATCCTTGGACACTTTGTCTCGCTATTTGAGACGCCCGTGGCCCTTCCTTGGCACCCGGCGAGCAATTGCCCGACGTCGGCGTCCACTATCTGACGTCGGCGTCCACGGGCGGCAGCTCGGCGTCGCTGAGCGGGAGGCGGGCCCCGCCGGGCAGTCCGCGGGCGGCGAGGTTGGTGCGCACGAGCGACTCGGCCCGTCCCGCCGCCATCGGCCGGGCCACCAGGAAGCCCTGCCCGCGCGGGCACCGCATCTCGCGCAGCAGCTCCAGCTGCTCGGGCCGTTCGATGCCCTCGGCCACCACGGTGAGCCCGAGGTCGCTGCCGAGCCGGACGATCGTGCGCGTCAGCAGGGTCAGCGTCTCGTCCGAGCCGAGCCCCGCCACGAACGACGGGTCGATCTTGATGATGTCGACCGGGAGCTGCCCGAGGTAGGCGAGCGAGGCGTACCCGGTGCCGAAGTCGTCGATCGCCAGCCGCACGCCGAGGTCGCGCAGCGCCGAGAGGCGCTCGACGTTGTGCCCGGCGTCCTCGACCAGCACCTCCTCCCGCACCTCCAGGGTGAGCGCCCGGGGCGGCAGGCCGGTCTCCTCCAGCGCCGCCGCGACCGACTCCACGAACCGGGGCGCGGCGATCTGCCGGGCGGTGAAGTTGACCGACAGGCCGACCTCCCACGAGTCGCGGCGCCAGCGCGCCACCTCCCGGCACGCCTCGCGCAGCACCCAGTCGCCGAGCGGGATCATCAGGCCCGACTCCTCGGCCGGGCCGATGAACTCCTCCGGCGGTACGGACTCGTTCCCCCGCCACCAGCGCAGCAGCGCCTCCACGCCCGTCACCCGCGAGGTCTCCAGCTCCACCACCGGCTGGAACTCCACGGCGAACTGCTCCTCGGCGAGCGCCCGCTGGAGGTCGCTGCCGAGTTCCAGCCGCCGTACGACGTCGGTGTGCATGTGCGGCGCGAACACCTCGACCCGGCCGCCGCCGAGCTCCTTGGCCCGGGCCATCGCGAGGTCGCCGTTGCGGATCAGGTCGGCCGCGCCGCGGCGCAGCCGGCGGCCCGCCTCCGGGCCGGTGCCCGGCTCGGGCCGACCGCCGCGCGCGGGCGCGCCGTCCTCCGCGAACGCGATGCCCACGCTGGCGGTGAGCGCGATGCCCTTGCTGCCCACCCGGTACGGCTCGACCGACAGGGTGCGCAGGAGCCGTTCGGCCAGCTCGACCGCGGCCCGCGTCTCGCCCCGGCCGTCCTCGGGGAGCTGCACGAGCACCGCGAACTCGTCGCCGCCCCAGCGCGCGACCGTCCCGTCGGAACGGACCGTCGCGCGGAGCCGCCGCGCCGCCTGCGCCAGCACCTGGTCGCCCGCCGCGTGGCCCGCAGAGTCGTTGACCGCGGTGAAGCCGTCGAGGTCGACGAACACGACCGCGACCTTCCCGGCGCGGCCCGCCCCGGCCGCCGACAGGGCGCGGGACAGCACCTCGCGGGTGCGCTCCTCGAAGTAGGCGCGGTTGGGCAGGCCGGTCAGCCCGTCGTGGAACGTCAGGTGCGCGACCTGGCGCTGGAGCGCCGCCTGCTCGCTGAGGTCGCGGGTGGTGATCAGGAGCCGTCCCGGCGCGCCGCCGGTGCCGCTGTAGCGGGACACGGTCGACTCGGTGGGCAGCCATGTCCCGTCGGCCGCGCGGACGCGGCAGGCGACGCGGAGCGCGTCGGCGGGCGCCTCGCCCGCGTGGACGCCCGTCCCGGCCCGGTCGGCCCCGGCCTCCGCGGCATCTCCCGCGTCCCCGGCGTCCCCCGCGTCGAGGAACCGGCGGAACACCTCCTGGACGCGCGGCAGGTCCTCAGGGTGGATGATCTCTCCGAGCGGGCGCCCGAGGATCTCCTCGGGCTCGTACCGGTAGGTGCGCAGCGCGCCCGCGCTCGCGTACTGCACGGTCGCGTCGAGGTCGCAGATGAGAACGGCGTCGTTGATGCTCTCCGACAGCGCCCGGAAGTGCTCCTCGCCCGTGTCGACGGCCTTGCGCAGCGCGTCGTTCTCCCGCAGCAGCCCGGCGAGGCGCGCCAGCAGCACCAGCGCCGCCGTGCCCGCCACGAACGACACGACCGGCTCGATGCCGTCGGCGCCGGTCAGCGAGTGGCCCGCGACGAACAGCGCCGCGGCCGCCGCGACCGCCGCCGGGGCGAGGCCCGGCCCGATCACGCGCCCGCGCCCGTCGCCGCCGCGCCGCGCGCCGCGTGCCCCGGCCGCGACCGGGCCCGTCCAGGGCACCAGCAGCAGGAGCAGCAGCCCGGCGAGGCGGAGGATGTCGGCGGGGTCGTCGGCCGGGACGCCGCCGCGCAGCCGGACGACCGCGGTGACGATGTCGCCGACCGCGAACGCCGCGAGCGCCCCGTACCCCATCCAGGCCGCGCGGCGGTGCCCGTGCGCGGCGCCGAGCGCGAACGGCAGCGCGCCCCACACCAGGACCACGTCGATGAGCGGGTAGAGCAGCTCCAGCGAGAACTCCGACGGCGACTCCCCCGACCGGTGGTAGAGGGACCCGAACACCCCCACCCAGCCCAGGACGAACAGCGCGCAGGCGCACACGTAGGTGTCGGAGGCGTACCGCACCCAGGTCCGGGCGTCGCGCGGCAGCCGGATCGGGACGACGAGGCCCGTCACGAGCGCGGCCTCGGCCGCCAGGTAGAACAGGTCGGTCACCGACAGCGACAGCGCGCTGCGGCTCTGCTCGGACGACACCGCGCTCCCGACCGCGCCCGCGAACCAGAACGCCGCCGCGAGCCCGTACCAGCGCCAGGACGCCCGCCAGACCGCCCCGAACCGGGCGGACACGCCGCCCTCAGGAGCGTCGTCCGCGTCGGAGACCGCGTCGGAGGCCGCGTCGAGCCGGGCCGCCTCCCCGGCGTCCTTGGTGCGGCGGGCCGTCAGCAGCAGCGAGACCGCGGCGGCTGCGGCGGCGCCCGCCTCGGCCCAGGCGAGGAACGCCGTCCCGCCCCAGCCCATCAGCGAGCCGACGGCGTAGAGCACGCCCACCACCGCGACCGCGCCCACCGGCACCGCTCGCGGCGGCGGCAGCCGCCTGGCGTTCTCGCCGCTCATCGCGCCGCTTCCCTTCCTGCCCCGTCGGAGCGCTCGCCCTCCCCCGGGCGCACGCGTACGCCCGGTGGGGGGAGGTGTGTCCAGATGCCTCTCCGGTCGCTCGGATAACGCCCGGAGGGAGATGGATCGTGCCCCGCGCAGGGTCGGCGCGGGGCCGGCGGCGAGCGCGTCGGCTGCGCCGGCCGGAGATCAGCGACGTTGCTGCAGTGCGGGATCACCGTGATACGCAATGTACGTTCCGTAGGTCACGGAGCGATTGAGGCTGGGCGTCCTCCCGGCGACGAACGGCCTAGTCGGACGTCCGCCGGCGACCGCCCGCGCCCCCGGGCCGGCCCTCCCCTGAGCCGGCCGCGAAAGCGCCGCAGGCAGCGCACACGGCCGGACGTGGCCGCCGCGCGGTCGCCGCCCGCCCCTTGAGCCGGGGGCTCGCGTGTGCCTTGATGGGCCAATGCGCCGCGCCCCCGCTGTTGTGGCCCTTCTCACCGTCCTGCCTCTCGCCGGCTGCGCGGACGGCTCGCC
Source organism: Actinomadura sp. J1-007 (assembly GCF_009793335.1). Lineage (GTDB taxonomy): Bacteria > Actinomycetota > Actinomycetes > Streptosporangiales > Streptosporangiaceae > Spirillospora > Spirillospora yumaensis. The sequence continues at coordinate 1,109,479 of NZ_WING01000001.1, forward strand.
CGCGGCACGGACCCCGGCCCCTGGCGCCGTCCCGACATCGGCCGCGGCGTCGTTCCCCCGGGCGTGTCGTCCGGCCCGGGCGCGCCGTCCCGGCCGGGCGAGCCGCGCGTGCTGGTGCGCGACCGGCGCGTCACCTGGGGCCTGGCGTTCCTGCCCGGCGGCGACGCGCTGCTCACCGAGCGGGAGAGCGCCGAGATCCTCCGCGTCACGCCCCGGGGCGAGGTGGACGAGCTGGGCAGGATCCCCGGCGTCGTCGCGCGGGGCGAGGGCGGGCTGCTGGGCGTCGCCGTCTCCCCCACGTTCCTGCACGACCAGTACGTCTACGTCTACCTCACGTCGGCGTCCGACAACCGGATCGCCCGCTTCCGCCACATCGGCGGCGTCGGGAAGCTGGAGACCCTCGTGACGGGCATCCCGAAGGGCGGCAACCACAACGGCGGACGGCTGGCGTTCGGCCCCGACCGGATGCTGTACGCCTCGACCGGTGAGGCCGGCCAGGAGGAGCACTCGCAGGACCGCGAGTCCCTCGGCGGCAAGATCCTGCGCATGACGCCCGACGGGCGGCCCGCCCCGGGCAACCCGTTCGGCACGCTCGTCTGGTCGTACGGCCACCGCAACGTCCAGGGCCTCGCGTGGGACGGCAAGGGCCGCATGTACGCCACCGAGTTCGGCCAGAACCGCTTCGACGAGGTCAACCGCATCGAGAAGGGCCGCAACTACGGCTGGCCCGTCGTCGAGGGCGCCGGCGACGACCCGAAGTACACCGACCCCCTGGTCACCTGGCCCACAGCGGAGGCGTCCCCGTCCGGCCTCGCCTACACCCCCGGCAACCTCTGGGCCGCCGCCCTCCGCGGCGAACGCCTCTGGCAGATTCCCCTGGAGAACGGCAGGGCAGGCCGCCCCATCGCCCACTTCCGCAACCGCTTCGGCCGCATCCGCGCGGTCGTCCCGTCCCCCGACGGCCGCTCCCTATGGCTCACCACCGACAACGGCACCGCCGATGGAATCGTCGTGGTCCCCCTGCGGTGAACGCCCTCAGAGCTCCATCGCCCGGCGGGCGCGGGCCTCGATGAGGTTCGCCGGCCGACGGCCGGCCCTCTGGCGCTGGGGCGTGGTCGGCGTTCCCCGGCTCATGGGGCCGACCGCCGTCCCGCGGTGGGGCGGGACGGCGGGCCCGGGTGTCAGGAGGCGCCGAGCTTTTCGAGGATGAGCTCGCGGGCGCGGCCCGCGTCGGCCTGGCCCCGGGTGGCCTTCATCACCGCGCCGACGAGGGCGCCGGCGGCGGCGACCTTGCCGCCCCTGACCTTGTCGGCGGCGTCGGCGTTGTCGGCGATCACCTGGTCGACGACCGAGGCGAGCTCGCCCTCGTCGCTGACGATCTTGAGGCCGCGGGCGGCCACGACGTCGTCGGGGGCGCCCTCGCCCGCGAGGACGCCCTGGAAGACCTGGCGGGCGAGCTTGTCGTTCAGCTCGCCGGCGGTGACCATCGCCTGGACGCGCGCGACCTGCTCGGGCGTGACGGGCAGGTCGGCGAGCTCGACCGAGCGCTCGGTGGCGTGGCGGGACAGCTCGTTCATCCACCACTTGCGGGCGGACGGCGCGTCGGCGCCCGCCGCGATCGTCGCCTCGATGAGGCCGACCGCGCCCGCGTTGACCACGTCGCGGAGCTCCATGTCGGACAGGCCCCACTCGCGCTGGATCCGGGCGCGGCGGGCGGCCGGCAGCTCGGGCAGGGACGCGCGGAGCTCCTCCACCCACTCGCGGGACGGCGCCATCGGGACCAGGTCGGGCTCGGGGAAGTAGCGGTAGTCCTGCGCCTCCTCCTTGCTGCGCCCGCTGGTCGTCCGGCCGGTGTCCTCGTGGAAGTGCCGGGTCTCCTGGACGATGCGCCCGCCCGCGTCGAGGACGCCCGCCTGGCGCTCGATCTCCGAGCGGACCGCCCGTTCGACCGAGCGCAGGGAGTTGACGTTCTTGGTCTCGGTGCGGGTACCCCACTCGGACGCGCCGCGCGGCATGAGCGAGACGTTGACGTCGCAGCGCATGGAGCCCTCCTCCATGCGGACGTCGGAGACGCCCAGGGAGCGCACCAGCTCGCGCAGCTCGGTGGCGTAGGCGCGGGCGACCAGCGGCGCCCGGTCGCCCGTCGCGGTGATCGGCTTGGTGACGATCTCGACCAGCGGGATCCCGGCGCGGTTGTAGTCGACCAGCGAGTGGTCGGCGCCCTGGATGCGGCCGGTGGCGCCGCCGACGTGCAGCGACTTGCCGGTGTCCTCCTCCATGTGGACGCGCTCGATCTCGACCCGGTACGTCTCGCCGTCGACCTCGACGTCCAGGTGCCCGTCGACGCAGAGCGGCTCGTCGTACTGGGAGATCTGGTAGTCCTTCGGCATGTCCGGGTAGAAGTAGTTCTTGCGCGCGAACCGGCACCACTCCACGATCGTGCAGTCGAGCGCGAGGCCGATCTTGATGATGCCCTCGATCGCCGCGTGGTTGGTCACCGGCAGCGAGCCCGGCAGGCCGAGGCACACCGGGCAGACCTGCGTGTTGGGCTCCGCGCCGAACGCGGTCGGGCAGCCGCAGAACATCTTGGACGCGGTGCCGAGCTCGATGTGCGTCTCGATGCCGAGGACCGGCTCGAACCTCGCGAGCGCCTCGTCGTACGGCATCAGGGTCGGGGTCGTCACTTGGCAGCCTCCGCCAGCTCGGGGGCCTCGGCCAGCAGCGGGCCGCCCCAGCGGTCTTCCAGGGCCCGTTCGACGGCGGCGCCGACGCGGTAGACGCGGTCGTCGCCGAGGACGGGCGCCATGATCTGCAACCCGACGGGCAGGCCGTCGGCGAGCCCGCACGGCACCGAGATCGCCGGGTTGCCCGTCAGGTTGGACGGGATCGTGCACAGGTCGGCCAGGTACATCGCCATCGGGTCGTCGGCGCGCTCGCCGATCGGGAACGCGGTGGTCGGCGTGGTCGGCGAGACCAGCACGTCCACCTGCTCGAACGCCGACTCGAAGTCGCGGTTGATCAGCGTGCGGACCTGCTGCGCCTTGCCGTAGTAGGCGTCGTAGTAGCCCGACGACAGCGCGTAGGTGCCGAGCATGATGCGGCGCTTGACCTCCGGGCCGAAGCCCTCGGCGCGGGTCAGCGCCATGACCTCCTCGGCGCTGCGCGTGCCGTCGTCGCCGACCCGCAGCCCGTAGCGCATCGCGTCGAACCGGGCCAGGTTGGACGACGCCTCGGACGGCGCGATCAGGTAGTACGCGGGCAGCGCGTACGAGAAGTGCGGGCACGACACCTCGACGACCTTGGCGCCGAGCGACTCCAGCAGCTCGACCGCCTCGGCGAACCGGGCCGACACGCCGGGCTCGTAGCCGTCGCCGGCGAACTCCTTGACCACGCCGACGCGCAGCCCGGCGACGTCGGCGCGGCGGGCGGCCTCCACGACGGGCGGGACGGGCCGGTCGATCGAGGTGGAGTCCATCTCGTCGTGGCCGCTGAACGCCTCGTGCAGCAGCGCGGCGTCGAGCACGGTGCGGGCGAACGGTCCGGGCGTGTCGAGCGACGAGGCGAACGCGATGACCCCGTAGCGGGACGAGCCGCCGTAGGTGGGCTTGACGCCGACGATGCCGGTGACCGCGGCGGGCTGCCGGATCGACCCGCCGGTGTCGGTGCCGGTCGACAGCGGCGCCTCGTACGCGGCGACGGCCGCCGAGGACCCGCCGGACGAGCCGCCCGGGACGCGGGTGAGGTCCCACGGGTTGTGGGTGGTGCCGAACGCGCTGTTCTCCGTGGAGGAGCCCATCGCGAACTCGTCCATGTTGGTCTTGCCGAGGATGACCAGGCCCGCGTCGCGCAGCCGCCTGGTGATCGTCGCGTCGTACGGGGGCCGCCAGCCCTCCAGGATCCTGGATCCGGCGGTGGTCGGCAGGTCGCGGGTGGTGAACACGTCCTTGTGCGCGACCGGGACGCCCGCGAGCGGCCCGAGCGCGGCGCCCGAGGCGCGGCGCTCGTCGACCGCGCGGGCCTGCGCGAGGACGTTGTCGCGGTCGACGTGCAGGAACGCGTTGACCTGCCCGTCGACGGCCGCGATCCGGTCCAGGTGCGCCTGCGCGACCTCGGCGGCGGACGTCTCGCCCGAGGCGATCAGCGCGCCCAGCTCGGCCGCGGTCTTCCTGACCAGTTCCGTCATCTCACGCCCCGCCTTCCGGTGCCTTCGGCCCGCTCATGCTTCCTCGTCCAGGATCCGGGGGACGCGGAAGCGCTGCCCCTCGGCGGCCGGGGCGGCCGCGAGGGCCTGCTCCGGCGCGAGGGACGGCCGGACCTCGTCGGCGCGGTAGACGTTGGTCAGCGGCAGGGCGTGCGAGGTCGGCGGGATGTCCTCCGCCGCGACCTCCTGCACCCGCGCGACCGCGGAGATGATCTGGTCGAGCTGGGCGGCGAGATGGCCGAGCTCGTCGTCGCCGAGCGCCAGCCGGGAGAGCCGGGCGAGGTGGGCCACCTCGTCGCGGGTGATGGCTCCGCCCGGCTCTCCGTCTCGGCCGGAGCCGTCACTGGCGGCGTGCTCATCGAACATGTAAGAGCCGTTTCCTGCGATCGGTTGGATTCACAGGCCATCCTATGGGCCGGGGCGTCCCGGGCCGACCGGTTTACCCGGCCATGATCGGGGGTCAGGCGGCGGGCTCGGGTGCGCGTTCCACCCGGCGGCGCAGCCAGTCGGTGGCGGTGGCGGCGTCCATCGGGCGGCCGAAGTGCCAGCCCTGCGCGGCGTCGCAGCCCATCTCGCGCAGCATCCGCGCGGTCTGCGGGTCCTCGACGCCCTCGGCGACCGAGCGCAGGCCGAGGGTCCGCACGAGGTCGACGATGGAGCGGACGATCACCGCGTCGTCGGCGGAGGCGGTGAGGCGGCCCACGAACGAGGAGTCGATCTTGATCTCCTCGACCGGGAGGCGCTTGAGCCGCACCAGCGACGAGTAGCCGGTGCCGAAGTCGTCCAGGCTGAGCGGGATGCCGAGCTCGGCGAGCGCGCCGACGGTGTCGGAGGCGTAGGCGGGCTCGTTCATCAGGATCCGCTCGGTGATCTCCAGTTGGAGCGCGGCGGCGGGCAGCCCGCGGGAGAGCAGGCCCTCCTCGATCGTCTCGGTGAGGCCAGTGTCGAGCAGGTCGCGGCCCGAGGCGTTCACCGCCACCTGGACGGTGAGGTCGTCGCGCCACCAGGCGGCGGCCTGGGTGAGCGCGGCGTCGACCACGTGGTGCGTGATCGAGCGCATCAGGTAGGTCTGCTCGGCGACCGACAGGAACGCGCCCGGTTCGAGGAGGCCCTGGTCGGGATGGCGCCAGCGCAGCAGCGCCTCCATCCCGACGAGCTGGTCGTCGTGCAGGGAGATCTTGGGCTGGTAGAACAGCTCCAGCTCGCCGCGGTCGAGGGCGCGGCGCAGGTCGCCGAGCATGCTCAGCCGCGCCGGGGAGTTGCGGTCGCGGCCCGGCTCGTACACCTCGACGCCCGTGCGGGCCTGCTTGGCGTTGTACATCGCGACGTCGGCGCGCTGGAGCAGCAGCTCGAAGTCGGGCGCGTGGTCGGGGAACAGCGCGATGCCGACGCTGGCCTCCAGGTCGAACGACATGCCGTCGAGCCGGACGGGCTCGCTGAGCGCGGCGCGGAGGCGGGCGGCGACCTCGCGGGCGGCGGCCTCGTCGCGCACGGTGGGCAGCAGGACGGCGAACTCGTCGCCGCCGAGCCGGGCGACGAGGTCGCCGGGGCGGACGCTGTGGGTCAGCCGGTGCGCGACGAGCTGGAGGAGGCGGTCGCCCGTCGGGTGCCCGAGGGTGTCGTTGACCTCCTTGAACCGGTCGAGGTCGAGCAGGAACAGCCCGGCGCGGGGATGCGGTCCGTCGGCGGTCCTGCGGCCCCGGCGCCGGGCGGGGCCGAGACCGGCGACGCCGCCGGGTCTGCGGGTCTCGGCGATCGCCTCCTCGGTGCGGACGATCAGCAGCTTGCGGTTGGGCAGCCCGGTCAGCCCGTCGTGCAGCGCCTGGTGCTCGCGCCGCACGGACACCGAGGCGTTCAGGTAGACCGCGATGAACGGCAGGACGATCAGCGGGATGAACAGCGCGGACCGGTCCATCGCGACGACCATCATGGGCGCGAGGCCGAGCAGCGCGAGGTGCACGAGCACCTGGTAGGCGAGGTCCCAGCGCAGGGCCTTGAGGAGCGAGACGCGTTCGTGCAGGGCGACCGCGGCGGCGACGAGCGTGTCGTTGCAGGCGAAGTAGACGGCGCCGGCGAGCGCGATGGCGGGCAGGTCGCGGCCGTCGGGGACCCACAGCGCGGTCGGGGTGCCCTGGTCGCCGGCCAGCACGAGGACGAGCTGCGCGGCGGCGAGGCTGAGGGTGTACTGCGCGGTGTTGAACGCGATGCGGTGCGGGGTGCGGCCCCGGAAGATCCCGCAGGTGATCACGGCGGCGGCCTGGAGCGCGGCGGCGATGGGCAGCCCGGCGTACAGCAGCGCGGCGAACGAGAACGTGGTGGAGGTCGTCGCCCCGTTGTTCTCGGTGGAGCCCGGCGTGATGATCGGCCGCAGCTCGCCGAACACGATGAAGCAGCCGAGGAGCCAGAAGACCGGGTTGCGGGCGAGCGCGTCGAGGTCGTCGCCGCCCAGCCCGGTGAAGGCGGCGCCCGCGGCGGCCACGCCGAGCACGACGACGGCGACGAAGTAGATCCACAACGGGGAACCCCGGCGCGGCGCCGTGTTCCGCGTGTTGTTCGGGTCCTTCATCACATCCTCGGGGGTTCGGGGGCCGTCCCCGGGTCCGGGCCGCTCCGGGAGGCGGGGGCTGCCTCCCGGTGGTGCGGCCGGAGCTTCAGTGGGTCGTGATGACTGGGAGAGTACGGCCTTTGCTCAACTTCGCGAAACCGGTTGCGTACGTTCCGTTATGCCCATTCTGCACCACCCTACTACCCGTGGGTAGTGGCGAAGTACCGTTCGGTAACCAGAGCCTGGTGAACGGCCCGGCGACCACGGGGTGTTATCCGTCCACGCTCAGGGTTACGTCTTTGGCCGCATCTGGCCCGTCGGAGAGCAGCACGCGGAATCCGTCCTCGTCGAGCAGCGGAACTCCCAGCTTGACGGCTTTGTCGTACTTTGACCCCGGATTGTCGCCCGCGACCACGAAGCCCGTTTTCTTGGAGACCGACCCGCTGACCTTGCCGCCGAGCCGCTGCACGGCCTCGGTCGCCGAGTCGCGGCTGAACCCGTCCAGCGACCCGGTGATCACCACGCTGACGTCCTTGAGCGGGCGCGGCCCCGCCACGCCCTCGTCCTGCATCCGGACGCCCGCGGCCCGCCACTTCTCGACGATCTCGCGGTGCCAGTCGACCTCGAACCACGCCTTGACCGTGGCCGCGATCGTCGGCCCGACGCCGTCGACCGCGACCAGCTCCTCCTCGGTCGCGTTCGCGATCGCGTCGATGGAGCCGAGCTCGCGCGCCAAATCCTGCGCCGCCGCGGGGCCGACGTGCCGGATCGACAGCGCCACCAGCACCCGCCACAGCGGCTGCCTCTTGGCCTTCTCCAGCTCCTCGAAGAGCGTCTCGACGGTCTTCTTGGGCTCGCCCTCCTTGTTGGCGAAGAACGTGACGACCTTGGGCTCGCCGGTCTTCGGGTCGGTACGGGGCGTCCCGGTGTCGGGGTCGAGGACCAGGCTCTTGATCGGCAGCAGCCGGTCGACCGTCAGGTGGAACAGGTCGCCCTCGTTCTTGACGGGCGGGTCGCTCGGCTCCAGCGGCTGCGTCAGCGCGGTCGCGCCCACGTAGCCGAGCGCCTCGATGTCGAGGGCGTTGCGGCCCGCGACGAAGTAGAGCCGCTCGCGGAGCTGGCCGGGGCAGGTGCGCGCGTTGGGGCAGCGGATGTCGGCGTCGCCCTCCTTCTCGTAGGCCAGCTCGGTGCCGCACTCGGGGCAGTGCTCGGGCATCGCGAACTCGCGCTCGGACCCGTCGCGCAGCCCGGTCACCGGCGCGACGATCTCGGGGATCACGTCGCCCGCCTTGCGCAGCACGACGGTGTCGCCGATCAGCACGCCCTTGCGCCTGACCTCGCTCGCGTTGTGGAGCGTGGCCCGCTCGACCGTGGACCCCGCGACCTGAACCGGCTCCATCACCCCGTACGGCGTGATGCGCCCGGTGCGGCCGACGCCGACCTTGATGTCGAGCAGCTTGGTGTTGACCTCCTGCGGCGGGTACTTCCACGCGATCGCCCAGCGCGGCGCGCGGCTCGTGGACCCGAGCCGCCGTTGCAGCGCGAACTGGTCGACCTTGACCACGACGCCGTCGATCTCGTACTCGGTGTCGTGCCGGTGCTCGCCGTAGTGGTCGATGTACTCGCGGACCGCGTCGAGGCCGCCGACGACCCGGTAGCGGTCGCTGACCGGCAGGCCCCAGCCGCGCATCAGCTCGTACGCTCCGGACTGGCTTTCGGGCTGCCTGCCGCCCTGCCACGCGCCGAACCCGTGCACGAGCATCCCGAGCGGGCGCCGCGCCGTGACCCGCGGGTCCTTCTGCCGCAGCGAGCCGGCCGCGGCGTTGCGCGGGTTGGCGAACGGCTTGCGGCCCGCCTCGGTCTCGGCCTCGTTGACCTGCCGGAACCCCTCGATCGGCAGGAAGACCTCGCCGCGCACCTCCAGCAGCTCGGGCCAGCCCTCGCCCGCCAGCCGGGACGGGATCGCCGCGATCGTGCGGATGTTGTTGGTCACGTCCTCGCCGGTGCGCCCGTCGCCGCGGGTGACGCCGCGCTCCAGCCGGCCGTCGCGGTAGGTGAGCGCGATCGCCAGGCCGTCGATCTTGGGCTCGCACAGGTAGCCCGCGACCTCGCCGACCTCCTTGACGACGCGGTCGTCCCAGGCGAGCAGGTCGTCGCCGCTCATCGCGTTGTCGAGGCTCTGCATCCGCTCGATGTGCGCGACCGTCGCGAAGTCGGTCGTGATCGGCGCGCCGACCTTCTGCGTCGGCGAGTCGGGCGTGACGAGCCCGGGATGCCGCTCCTCCAGCTCCTTCAGCTCGCGCATCCGCCGGTCGTAGTCGGCGTCGCTCAGCGTCGGGTCGTCCAGGACGTAGTAGCGGTAGTTGGCCTCGTCGATCCGCTCGCTCAGCTCGCGGTGCCGCTGGGCGTCCTCGGTGGGCACGTCGTCGCTCAAGGTCATGGCCCTATTCTCGCCGGTGGGACCGACATTATTACCAGCGCGACGCCCCGGTCCCCGCAGGCCGGCGGGCGGCTAGCCGTCCGCCTCGTACAGCATCCGCGCGGTCTCGCGGCACTGTTTCAGGGCCTCCCGGACATACCGCGGCGACGCGCCCGCGAGCCCGCAGGAGGGCGTCAGGACGGCCTGCCGCGCGAGCCGTTCGGCCGGGAACCCGAGCCGCCGCCACAACTCCCGCACCGGCTCGGCGGTCCCCCGCAGCGAGGGCAGCGCCGCGTCCGTCCCCGGGACGACCCCGAGGAGCAGCCCCACGCCCGCGTCGATCGTCTCGCCCACCGCGTCGTCGTCCCGCTCGGGCAGGAGCGCGGCGTCCACCGAGATCGCCCGCGCGCCCGCGCCGCGCAGCAGCCCGTACGGCACGCGCCGCGCGCAGCAGTGCACGATCGCGAACGCGTCGCCGGCCTCGATCACGCGGCGCAGGCCGTCCTCGGCGACCGGCGCCTCGATCGCGCGCAGCCGGGAGAAGCCGCTCGCGGTCGGCACCGACCCGGCGAGCGCGGCGGGCAGCCCCGGCTCGTCGATCTGGAGCAGCACCTCGGCGCGCGGCAGCCGCCGCCGCACCTCGGCGACGTGGCGGGCGACGCCCTCGGCGAGCGACGCGGTCAGGTCGCGGACGGCGCCCGGGTCGCGCAGCGCCCGGTCGCCGCCGCGCAGCTCGATCGTCGCGGCCAGCGTCCACGGCCCGCACACCTGGATCTTGAACGGCCCGTCGTGGCCGCCCGCGACCTCCTCCAGCACGTCGAGGTCGCGGGCGAGGTGGTCGCGGGTCCGGGCGGTGTCGAGCCCCGGACGGTCGGAGAACCGCCATCCGGACGGCTCCAGCCGCACGGGCAGCTCGACCAGGAGCCCCGCCGTCCGGCCGGTGAGGTCGGCGCCGGGGCCCCGGGCGGGCAGCTCGGGCAGGTGCGGCAGCTCGGGCAGCTCCCCGAGCACCGTCCGCAGCGTCTCCTCCGGGTCCTCGCCCGGGTACGACCCGATGCCTGTCGCCGTCCCTGCCCGCCACGGGTAGCTCGTCGTCACGCCCGGAACACTACCGGCGCGGACGATCAGATCAGTTCGGCGAGCCGGTCGAGGCGGGCGAGCGAGGCGTCCTCGGGCTCGGTCGGCAGGTTGAGCAGGAGCTCGTCCACCCCGGCCCGCTCCAGCTCCGCGATGACCTCGGGCTTCGGCGGGACCCCGAACAGCGAGACGGGGACGTGCCGCCCGGCGCGCTCGCGCAGCTCGGCGATCCGGCCGGGCAGGTCGTCGGTGCCGCGGCCGAGGACCGGCATCCAGCCGTCGCCGAACTCCACGACGCGGTCGAGGACGGTCGGGCCCCCGCCCCCGATGTAGACGGGCGGATGCGGGCTCTGCACGGGCTTGGGATAGGAGAAGACGGGATCGAAGTCGACGAAGTCGCCGTGGAACTCCGCCTCGTCCTTCGTCCACAGCTCCTTGAGGGCCAGGACCCGTTCGCGGACGACGCGCATGCGCGTGCGCGGGTCGGTGCCGTGGTTGCGCATCTCCTCCCGGTTCCAGCCCGCGCCGACGCCGAGCACCGCGCGCCCGCCCGAGACCAGGTCGAGGGACGCGACCTCCTTCGCCAGCGTGAACGGATCGCGCTGGACGATCAGCGCGACGGCGGTGCCGATCCGGATGCGTTCGGTCACGGCCGCCGCGGCGCTCAGCACCACGAACGGGTCGAGCGTCCGGTAGTAGTGGCGCGGCAGCTCGTCCCCGCCGGGCCACTCCGTCTCGCGCTTCACGGGAATGTGCGTGTGCTCGGTCACGAACAGCGAGGCGAAGCCCCGTTCCTCCACCGCCCGGCCCAGCGCCGCCGGGCCGATGCCCTCGTCGGTCACGAACGTCGAGATGCCGATCTCCACAGCACAACCTCCTCAGCGGGAACGCGTACGGACGGTACCGGCGTCCCCGAGGCCGCGCTTATTCCGGCATGGCCGGAATCGGTCGCCCGCTCGTGGGCGTACGGCATGCCCGAAAGGAGGCGGCGCCCGGTCAGGCGGGAACGCGGGCGGTCTCGGCGATCGTGGCGGAGCCGAGCACGCGGTCGCCCTCGTAGAGGACGGCGGCCTGGCCGGGCGCGACGCCGCGCGCGGGCGCGTCGAGCGTGATGGTCAGGCCGTCCGCGGACGGCTCGGCGACGCAGCCGTACACCTCGCCGTGCGCGCGGAGCTGGACCTCGCAGCCGATCGGCCCGGACGGCTCCGGGCCGAGCCACACCGGGCGCTCGGCCGTGATCACACGCACGTCGAGCGCCTCGCGCGGCCCGACCGTGACCGTGTTGGTCACCGGGGAGATGTCCAGGACGTAGCGGGCGCGGCCGTCCGGCGCGGGGCGGCCGAGCCGCAGACCCTTGCGCTGGCCGACGGTGTAGGCGTACGCGCCGTCGTGGTCTCCGACGCGGTTGCCGTCGGCGTCCACGATCGGGCCCGGGGCCTCGCCGAGGCGTTCGGCGAGGAACGCGCGGGTGTCGCCGTCCGCGATGAAGCAGATGTCGTGGCTGTCGGGCTTGTCGGCGACCTGGAGGCCGCGCCGCGCCGCCTCGGCCCGGATCCCGGCCTTGGTCGTGTCGCCGAGTGGGAACATCGCGTGCGCGAGCTGCTCGGGCGTGCACACGGCGAGGACGTACGACTGGTCCTTGCCGCCGTCCACCCCGCGCCGCAGCACGCCGTCGCCGCCCAGCCGGGCGTAGTGGCCGGTGCAGACGGCGTCGAAGCCGAGCGCCATCGCCTTGTCCAGCAGCGCGGCGAACTTGATCTTCTCGTTGCAGCGCAGGCACGGGTTGGGCGTGCGGCCCGCCGCGTACTCGGAGACGAAGTCCTCGACGACGTCCTCGTGGAACCGTTCGGCGAGGTCCCAGACGTAGAACGGGATGCCGATCACGTCGGCGGCGCGGCGGGCGTCGCGGGAGTCCTCAAGGGTGCAGCAGCCCCGCGCGCCCGTCCGGTACGACTGGGGGTTGCTGGACAGGGCCATGTGCACGCCGGTGACGTCGTGCCCCGCCTCCGCGGCGCGCGCGGCTGCCACGGCGGAGTCGACGCCGCCGGACATGGCGGCGAGTACGCGCAGAGTCATAGTCCTTCGAGCGTACGCGGAGGTGGCGCCGCGAGGCGATTCGGTTGCCGCGCCGCGACGACCGCCCGCACGGGCGGGCGCCCGGAGGCCGGTCGCGCGGGCGGCGGTCCGGGTGCGGACGTGCGGGGGTCCGGGTGCGGACGTGCGGGGGTCCGGTCGCCGCGGGCGGGGCGGGTGGAGGCCGATTCCGCGTACGATGTTCGACGCTATGGGAATCTTCCGACGCCCTCGTGACACGTCCGCATCGACGCTCCCGGCGATCACCGAGTTCTGGGAGTGGTGGGCGCAGGCCCGCCCGACGATCGAGGCGTCGCTGGCCGCGCCGCCCGGGGCCGAGCCCTCTGCCGCGGCCGACGTGCCGTTCGCCTCCGGGGCGGGCGCCGAGCCGGGCGCGCCGGGCGAGCCCACGATGCCCGGCGAGGGGCTGTCCGCCGACACCGTCGAGGAGCTGTCGCGGCGCGTCCACAGGATCCACCCGGAGCTCCAGTGGGAGATCGGCGGCGCCGACGACCGCGCGCCGTCCCTGACGCTGACCGGCGCGGGCGACCCCGAGCTGCGCGGCCTCGCCGAGCGCTGGTACCGGGCCGCCCCGCGCGGCGCGGCGACGGGCGGCTGGAGGTTCCACCCGGCGCGCCAGCCCGACCCCGAGATGCTCGCGCAGGACCTGGTGCTCGGCGACCACGAGTTCGACCTGGAGTACGTCCGGCTCGGGATGCGCGCCGACGCCGACCGCGCGCGGGTGCACATCAGCGCCTACCACCCCGACTTCCTGTTCGTGGCCGAGGAGCAGCAGCTCCAGGTCGCGATGCACGTGCTCGACTGGGCGCTCGGCGAGGACGACGTGGCGCGCTGGGTCGGCGACGTCACGATCGCGACCGAGGCGCCGATCGACTCGCTGCCGCCCGCGCTGCTGCCGTCCGTGGTCGAGCAGATCGCCGAGCCGTTCGGCGAGCCGTCCTGGCTGACCGGCGAGGGCCGCACCCCGCGCGGCCACCCCGCGCGGCTCGGCGCCCGGTTCCCGCTGCACCGGCAGGACTACCCGCTGTGCGACCTGCACGTGGCGATCACCGTCCCCTACGCGCACAGCAACCCCGACCGGCTGCCGGTCGAGCCGTCGGCGGGCGCGCTGCGCTCGTTCGAGAAGAAGCTCGCCAAGCTCGGCGACCGGGCCGTGCTCGCGGTCCGCGAGACCGGCGACGGGCTGCGGGTGTTCCACCTGTACGCCGACCCCGACTCGGGCGTGATCTCCGACCTCGACCAGCTCGCGGCGGGCTGGCCGGAGGGCAAGGCCAAGGTCGCCTCGACCAGCGACCCCGGCTGGCGCGCCCTCGCCCCGTACCAGCCCTAGAACGCTGCGCGCGCGTCGTCAGGCGCGCGTGTCCGGGACGGCCTCCACCTTCCGCCACCGGGCCTCGCAGAACGAGTAGAGCCCGAACAGCAGGAGCCCGACGGCGACCGCGACGAGCCCCCAGCGGCCCGCCGGAGTGCCGGCGAACTCGCGCAGCGTCCCGTCCAGCCCCTTGGCCTGCCCGGCGTCGAACGTGATCGCGGAGTAGGCGAGGAACACGCCCACCGCGCCCCCGACCAGGCCGCGCGCGGCGTTGCCCGCGACGCCGAGCGGCACCACGATCCTGCGCCGCACCTCGTCGTTCATCTGGCCGGTCTTGAGCTCGTCGAGGAACGCCCGCCGCGCCGCGTTCACCAGCGACACCACGCCCCACACCACGAAGCCCGCGCCGACGGCCAGCACGAGCCACCGGCCGCCGGGCTCGGCCATCGCCCGCGCGGTGTAGGTCTTGGACTGCTGGTCGCTGGACGTCCCGCCGTGCCCGAGCAGGAACGCGACCGTGGCCGCGAACCCGGCGAGGTAGACGACCCCGCGCGCGAGCGACGTCAGCCGGTTGAACGCCGAGTCGCCGTCCGGGAGCGGCCGCCCGTACCTGGCCTCCGAGAACTGCCAGAGGGCGAGGCCGACGAAACCGGCCGCGAGCAGCCACAGCACGAACGATCCGCCGGGGTTGTCGGCGACCGTCTGGAGCGCGCCTCCCCGGTCCGCCTCCTTGCCGCCGCCGTCGCCGAGGCCGATCCGTACGGCCAGCCACCCGACCAGCAGGTACAGGACGCCGCGCGCGACGAGCCCGCCCCTTGACAGCCGATGGAACCACGGGTGCCCCGCGGCCTTACGACCCATCACGTTCTGCATTCCACCGTCCTCCTCGCGAACGGCAACGCTGTCCCCGGCAGAGCGGCGTCCAAACAGAACGGCACGTTGCAGGCCCCTCATGTCACCCTTGCGGCCCGTCGGAACCGGGGGCCGGGCGCGGGACCGGGGGCCGGGCGCGGGGGCGGGCGCGGGGCGGGGCGTCAGGTCAGGCCGGCGCGGCGGGCCCGTTCGACCACGGGGCCGATGGCGTCGGCGAGGGCCTTCACGTCGGCCTCCGTCGAGGTGTGCCCGAGCGTGAAGCGCAGGGACCCGCGGGCGCGTTCGGGGTCGGCGCCCATCGCGAGGAGGACGTGGCTCGGCTGGGACACGCCCGCGGAGCACGCCGAGCCGGTCGAGCAGGCGATGCCGCGCGCGTCCAGCAGCATGAGCAGCGAGTCGCCCTCGCAGCCGGGGAACGAGAAGTGCGCGTTGCCCGGGAGCCGTTCGCCGGGGTCGCCGTTCAGGATCGCGTCGGGGACGGCGGCGCGCACGGCGTCGATCAGCGCGTCGCGCAGCGCGGCGAGGCGGCGCGCCTCCTCCTCGCGGTGGCCCGCGGTGGCCTGGACGGCGGCGGCGAACCCGGCGATGGAGGGCGTGTCGAGCGTGCCGGACCGCACGTCCCGTTCCTGACCGCCGCCGTGCAGCAGCGGAACGGGGTCGAGGCTGAGCGGCGGCTTCGGCTTGGCCAGCAGCAGCGCGCCCGCGCCGAGGGGGCCGCCGAGCTTGTGGCCGCTGATCGTGAGGGCCTGCGCGCCGCTCGCGCCGAACCGGACCGGGAGCTGCCCGGCGGCCTGCACCGCGTCGGTGTGGAACGGGACGCCGTGCTCGCGGGCGATCGCGGCGAGCTCGGCGACGGGCTGGACGGTCCCGACCTCGTTGTTGGCCCACATGACGGTGATCAGCGCGATGTCGGAGGCGTCGGGGCCGATCGCCTCGCGCAGCGCGGCGGGCGTGATCCGCCCCAGCCCGTCGCTCGGGATCCACTCGATCCGGGCGCCCTCGTGGTCGCCGAGCCACTGCACGGCGTCCATCACCGCGTGGTGCTCCACCGAACCGGCCAGCACGCGCGTGCGCGCGGGGTCGGCGGCGCGGCGGGCCCAGAAGCCGCCCTTGACGGCGAGGTTGTCGGCCTCGGTGCCGCCGGAGGTGAAGACCACCTCGCTCGGCCGGGCGTCGAACGCCTCGGCGATGATCTCGCGCGACTCCTCCACCACGCGGCGCGCCCTGCGGCCGACGGTGTGCAGGGACGACGCGTTGCCGAGCGCGCTCATCTCGGCGGTCACCGCCGCGACGGCCTCCGGCAGCATGGGGGTCGTCGCCGCATGGTCGAGGTAGGTCACCACGCGGTCAACATTATCCGCGTGCGCCCTGTTCCCTCCGGCCGGTAGGGCGTTGCGGGCTCCCGGCCTACGCTCCGCGTGCGCGCGGCGGCCGGGCGCTCCGGCCGGACGGCTCCGGGCCGTACGGACGCCGCCGCGCGCACCGTCCGGAACGGGCGCGTGACCAGGGAAGAAACCGGGGAATACCGGAGAGGATCACGGAGTTGCTGACTGTACCGTCCGGTCGGTACAGTAAAAAAGCCATGAAAAAGGACGCTCTCCTCGACGCCGCCGAGTCCGTGCTCTTCGAGCAGGGGACCCAGGCGCTCACGCTCGCCGCGGTCGCCGACCGCGCGGGCGTCAGCAAGGGAGGGCTGCTCTACCACTTCGCCACGAAGGAGGCGCTCGTCAAGGCGATGGTCGCCCGGGTCATCGAGGAGTTCGACGACCTGATCGACTCGCACCTCGACGGCGACTCCCCCGGCGCCTACAGCCGCGCGTACGTCGAGGCCACCTTCGACGTGCTGACCGGCGAGGACCGGGCCTACCGGCGGTGGTCGGCCATCACGGCCGCCGCCACCGTCCCGGAGCTCGCCGAGCCGCTGAACGAGGCGATGCGCCGCTGGCACGGCCGCGATCCCGGCGAGGACCGCGACCCGCTCGCGGCCATGGTCGTCCGGCTGGCGGCCGAGGGCCTGTGGGAAGTGGTGAGCCACACACCCGAGCTGTACGACGGGGAACAGCTCGGCGCGCTGAAACAGCGGCTCCTGGCCCTGCTCCAGCGCTAGTCCCCCGGCGCCGCCGCCTCCACCGGCGGCCGCCGCCCGGACCCGACGACGAGCCGTACGGACCGCATCCGCGCCCCTGAGGGGCTTGGAGCGGTCCATGACGTCCCGTCCCCCGTCACACCCGCACGACCAGGCACCCCCGCCGCCCGCACGACCAGGCGGCCCTGCCGCCCCGCACTCCGGGCGCGCACGACCGCGCCCGCCACAACGCGCCCGCGAGGGCCCGCCGCGCCAGGCGACGCCCTGGGCCGCCACGGCCCGGGACCGCCGGGGCGCGATCGCGAAGAACGAACGACGTACGTCACGGGGCCGCGTCCCCGGCGAGCCGAGAAAGAGGTGAACCATGCTGTTCCGCGCCCGTCTGGGAGCCTTCCTGACCTTCGCCCTCGCGGGGCTGCTCACCGGCGTGTGGGTGGCCCGGATGCCCGCGCTGGCGGGCAAGTTCGGGACCAGCGAGAGCGAGATCGGCATCGTCGTCCTCATCTGGGGGCTCGGCGCGATCGTGGCGATGCAGGGCCTGCGGGCCGTGATCTCGCGCGCCGGGAGCCGGGCCGTGCTGCGCGTCGCGCTCCCGCTGACCGCCCTGTCGTACGTCGGCGTCGCGCTCGCGCCGACGTACGGGCTGCTGCTCGTCGCCGTCGCGCTGTTCGGCATGACGTTCGGGATCACCGACATCGCGATGAACGCGCAGGGCAGCGTGGTCGAGCAGGCGTACCGCCGGCCGATCATGAGCGGGATGCACGCGGGCTGGTGCGTCGGCGCGATGAGCGGCGGCCTGTTCGGCGTCGTGACCGCCGCCGCGGGGCTCGGCTTCACCGCGACCGTCCTGACCGCCGCGGTCCTCGCGCTGCCCGCCGGGCTCGCGCTCGGCCGCACCTACCTGGCCGACCCCGCCGCGCCCGCCGGGGCCGGAACGGGCCGCCGCGCCCGCCGGATGCCCGTCGCGGTGTACCTGATCGGCGTGCTCGCGTTCATCGCGTTCATGACGGAGGGGTCGATCGCCGACTGGAGCGGCCTGCTGCTGCACGACGAGCTCGGCGCGACCCAGGCCGTGGCCGCGCTCGGCTACCCGATGTTCGAGCTGGCCATGCTGTTCGGGCGACTGGT
The DNA here is from genome assembly GCF_009793335.1 of Actinomadura sp. J1-007. Taxonomy (GTDB): domain Bacteria; phylum Actinomycetota; class Actinomycetes; order Streptosporangiales; family Streptosporangiaceae; genus Spirillospora; species Spirillospora yumaensis. The sequence goes on from NZ_WING01000001.1 coordinate 1,127,214, forward strand.
CGGCGACCGCGTCCGGACGCGGCTCGGCACCCGGCGGCTGCTGGCCGGCGCCGGGATCGGCACCGCGCTCGGCATGACCCTGGTCGTGCTCGCGCCGACCGCCCCGGTCGCCATCGGAGGGTTCTTCGTGACCGGGCTGGTCGTCTGCACCGTCGTCCCGACGACGATCTCGCTGGCGGGCACCGCGGCCCCGGGCCGCCCCGCCGCCGCGGTCGCGCAGGTCGGCGCGATGGGGTACGGCGGCCTGCTGCTCGGCCCGGTCGTGGTCGGCTTCCTGTCGGACGCCACGTCCCTGCGGGTCGGCGTCGGCGTGGTGGTCGTCCTGGCGCTGCTGATCGCCGCGGGGGCGAAGTACGTCCCGCTGGGCACCGGCGCCGACGTGGCCTCCGTCGCGTCGCGGCCGGAACCGGCCTCAGCGACGACCGCGGCTACGACCGCCGAGCCGCCCACCCCGGAGACAGCAGAACCCGAACCGGCCGCCGCCTGATCCACTCGGCCGTGCCCCTGTGGGGCACGCCCTCGCGGGCACGGCCGCCGCAGGCGAAGTCCTTGCGGGCGCGGTCCTCGCGGGCGCTGTCCTCGCGGGCGCGGGCCTCGCGGGCGCTGTCCTCGCGGGCGCGGGCCTCGCGGGCGCGGGCCTCGCGGGCGCGGGCCTCGCGGGCGCGGGCCTCGCGGGCGCGGGCCTCGCGGGCGCGGGCCTCGCGGGCGCGGGCCTCGCGCGGGCCTCGCGGGCGCGGTCCTTGCGCGGCCCTCGCGGATGCGGCCCCCGCAGGCGCGGCCCTTGCGGGCGCGGTCCTTGCGGGCGCGATCCTTGCGGATGCGGCCCTCGCGGGCGCGGTCCCTGCGGATGCGGCCCTCGCGGATGCGGCCCTCACGGGCGCCTGATCCTTTCGGCGCCCGCCCCCGGCCGTTCGCGACCGTCCTCCGGCCGCCGCCCGGCCGACCCTCGACCGTCCCCGGCCGCCGCGGGCCGCCGCGCGGCCGCCGCCCGGCCATTCCCGGCCGTCTCTCTGCCGCCACCAGGCCGCCGTGCGGCTGTCCTCGGTCGTTCGCGGCGTGCCGGGCGGGTCACCGGTTCGTCTTCGGGGCGTTCGCGGGCGGGAGGACGGACGGACGAACGCCCCGCGCCGGGGGGCCGGGGCGGGGCGTTCGCGGGAGGTCGGCGCGCGTCCTACTTGCGCTTGTTGATCTCCTCGGTGAGCTGCGGCGCGACCTGGAACAGGTCGCCCACGATCCCGTAGTCGACGAGCTCGAAGATCGGCGCCTCGGGGTCCTTGTTGATGGCGACGATGGTCTTCGAGGTCTGCATGCCGGCCCGGTGCTGGATGGCGCCGGAGATGCCGACCGCGATGTAGAGCTGCGGCGACACCGTCTTGCCGGTCTGGCCGACCTGGAACGAGTGCGGGTACCAGCCGGCGTCGGTCGCGGCGCGGGAGGCGCCGACGGCCGCGCCGAGCGAGTCGGCCAGCCCCTCGATGATCGAGAAGTTCTCCGCGCCGCCGACGCCGCGCCCGCCGGACACGACGATCGCGGCCTCGGTCAGGTCGGGGCGCTCGCCCTTCTCCTGGACGACCTTCTCGACGATCTTGGCGGCCTTGTCGTTGTCCGACAGGGACACCGACACCTGCTCCTCGGCCGGGGTGGCCGGGGCCGCCTCGGGGGCGATGGAGTTGGGGCGGACCGCGATGATCGGCGTACCCGTCTTGACCTTGGCGTGCGCGATGATGCCGCCGCCGAAGATCGAGTGCTCTCCGACGAGGCCGTCGGCGACGTCCACGACGTCGGTGAGCACGCCGGAGCCGGTCTTGACCGCGAGCCGGCCCGCGATCTCCTTGCCCTCGGCGGTCGCGGACACCAGCACCGCGGCCGGGGACTTCTCGGCGACGAGCTGGGCGAGCAGCGCGGCCTTCGGGGCGACGACGTAGGAGGTCAGCTCCTCGTCGGCGGCCACGTAGACCTTGCCCGCGCCGTACTCGGCGAGCCTGTCCTTGGCGTTCTCGTAGCCCGGCCCGACCCATACGGCCGCGGCCTCACCGTGGCGGTTGGCCAAGGTGAGCAGCTCCAGGGCGACCTTCTTGACCTCACCGTCGACGTGGTCGACGAGGACGAGAATCTCAGCCATTGTTCCTTAATCCCCTTCCTCGGTCAGACGAACTTCTTCGACGCGAGGAACTCGGCGATCTTCGCGCCGCCGTCGCCCTCGTCGGTGACGATCTGACCCTGCGCGCGCGGGGGCGCCTCGGCGAAGTCCACCACCTCGGTGGCGGCGTTGGCGAGGCCGACCTGCGACGCGTCGATGCCCGCGTCGGCGACGCCGAGCGTCTCGACCGGCTTCTTCTTGGCCGCCATGATCCCCTTGAACGAGGGGTAGCGCGGCTCGTTGATCTTCTCGACGACGCTGACGACCGCGGGCAGGCTCGCCTCGACCTTGTCGAAGCCGTAGTCGGTCTGCCGCTGGACCTTGATGGCCGAGCCGTCGATCTCGACCTTGTTGGCCAGCGAGAGCTGCGGGACGCCGAGCCGCTCGGCGAGCATCGCGGCGAGCACGCCGGTGCGCGCGTCGGTCGACTCGGACCCGAGGACCACCAGGTCGAAGCCGGTGCGGCCGAGGGCCTGGGCGATGGCGTACGAGGTCTGCAACGCGTCGGAGCCCGCGAGGGCGTCGTCGATGACGTGCACGGCCTTGTCGGCGCCCATGGCGAGGGCCTTGCGGATCGACTCGGTCGCCTTGTCGGGGCCCATGCTGAGGACGGTCACCTCGCCGCCCTGGGCCTCCTTGATGCGCAGCCCCTCTTCGATGGCGTACTCATCCAGCTCGTTGATGACACCGTCCGCGGCCGCACGGTCGAGCGTGCTGTCATCGGACTTCAGCTTGCGCGGGCTCTCCGTATCGGGAACCTGCTTCACCAGGACGACGATGTTCATGGCCGGTGGCCGACCTCCCTGCACTCAGTTTGGCCGCTGGGGTAAGCGGACAGAGGGGCGCCGCCCATGCCGGGTCGACGCGTGCTGATGCTTTCGCACCTCACAGCCTGCCAAAGACCCGAACGCGCTTCGGCTCCGGGTCCCGGGTTCGGCCGTGCACTCTAAATGTTACCGATCGGTAGCCTACTGGCAAATCCCAGCTCGCGAGACGTTCCCCACGAAACCGGCTCGAACGGCACGGGCCCGGCCGCCCGCACCCCCCGTGACGTACATCACCGTCCACCTTGCCGCCTGCCTTGCCGCCTGCCCTGCCGTGCGCCTTGCCGCCTGCCTTGCCGTGCGCCTGCCGTGCGCCTTGTCGTCCGCTCTGCCGTGCGCCCTGCCATGCGCCTTGCCGTGCGCCCCCTGCCATCCGCTCTGCCGTCCGCCCTGCCGTGCGCATGCCGTCTGCCCTGCCGTGCGCTTGCCGTCCGCCCTGCCGTCCGCCCTGCCGTGCGCCTGCCGTGCGCCTGCCGTGCGCCTGCCGTGCGCCTGCCGTGGGCATCATCGCAGAGCGGTCTGGAGCCGGTCGACGCTCGACTCCAGCGAGCTCTGCAACCCGTACATCGGCGCGAAGCTCGGGGTCAGCGACATGGCCCCGACCACCGCGACCAGCGCCAGCAGGCCGAGCGGCACCCCGGCGAGCGCGATGCGCCTCGGCACCCGCGCCACGGGGAGGAACAGCGCTTCGAGCCGCCGCCGCGGACCGTTCGCCCCCGGCACCGTCCACAGCACCGCCGCGCCGGCCCCCGCGCCGAACGCGCAGGCGCCGAGCGCGTCGATCTCGCCCCCGACCGCCGAGATCCCGACCAGCCCGAGCGGCACCGCGGCCGCGACCGCCGCGGCGGGCACGAACGTCAGCACCGTGCGCCCCACCGCCCCGGCCCACCCCTGAACCGTGCCGGCCGCCACCGCTCGGAGCAGCATGACACCCGCCACCGACAGTACGAGTCCGACGACCGGCATCATCACCGCGACGCCGACCGCGATCACCACGACGGACGCCCCGAGCAGCCGCGCCCATCCCTGCGTGACCGCCAGTTCATGCCTTGCCGCCGCTTGGCGGAACGCCGGGACGCCGTCGGCTTCGGCAGCAGCGGTGGGCGCGGGCGGCGCGGGTTCGGAAGGTTCGGTCGCTGAGGGGGCGGGCGCCGATCGTACGGAGGCGTGGGCTGCGGCTTCCGCGATGGACGGCGCGGGTGTCCGTTGCCCAGGGGCCCAGGCCGGGGCTTCCGCAGCGTTCGTTCCGGCCCCGGCCTCGCGGTCTGGGGCGGCTGGTTGCGGAGAGGGTTCCTGCGGCGCCTGGCGCGGCGCGGGGACGGCGGCCCCGGCGGACACGGGCGAGGGGCCCAGATCCAGGGCCGCGCAAGCCTCGGCGAGCTGGCCTGCGCTGGGACGATCCGCGGGGTGGTCGGCGGACGCCGCCTGGATCAGCGGTACGAGGGGCTCGGGAAGCGGAGTGTCGCGGAGGTCGCCCGCGGTGGCCGCGAACGCGACGACGGCCGCCCACGCGTAGATGTCTTCGGCGGGAGCGCCGCCGCAGAGGCCGAAATCGACCACAACGGGAGCGCCGTCCACGACGAGGACCGTGCCCGGACGCAGATCGCCGTGTGCGAGCCCTTCCCGGTGGATGGCGGCGAGCGCCTTGGCGAGGCCGAGGGCGAAGCGGCGCAGACCGGCGCCGAGGATGGGGCCGCTCTCCGCGACGACGTCACCGAGGGGCTTTCCGGGGACGAAGCGGGAGACGACGTAGGGCGGGTCGGTGGCGGGGTCGCCGTCGAGGACGTCCACGACGTACGGGCTGAGCACTCCGCGCATCCGCTGGACGTCGGGACGCGCGCCGGGCGGCAGCAGGCGGATCGCCACGTCGCGTCCATCAGGCCCGGCGGCGCGGTGGGCGTCCCCTACGCCCGCGCCGCTCGGACCCGCGTGCGCGCGACCGCCCGAGCCGCTTCCTGCGCTGCCGAGCCTCGCCAGCAGGCGGTACGGCCCGATGTGCTCCTGGTGGCCCGTTTCCCCGTTCATAAGGCTCGCCACCCTACCGAGCGGGTACCGCATGGCGGGGTCTGATCAGGCGTAGCCGAGACGGCGGAGTTCCGTCTCCAAGGCGGCCAGGAAGGTGTCCACCTCGTCCTTGTCGTAGGTCTCCCTGAGGCGGCGCAGGGTGAACGACCGCGCGCGCACGTCGTCGGCGCCGACGACCTGGGCGAGTCCGCGGCGGTCGCCCGCGAGCCATATGCGCGCGCGGGACACGAACTCGTCCACCTCCGCGGGGTCGTACCCCTCCTTGAACCGGACCTTGGTGAACGTCACGCCGCCCAGCAGCGCCACCGCGCGCCGTACGTCGACCAGCGCGCCGGGCATGACGGGACGTCCCGCGAGGAGTCCCTGGGCGTGCGCGCCGTACATGCGGGCCGCGCGCACGATCTCGGCGAGGCGCGGGCCGTTTGCGGGGACGCCCGTGCCGGTCTGCGCGTCGCGCATCGCGCGGCCGGCGGCGGAGAGGGCGCGGCGGGCGTATCCGGCGGTGTGCTCGGCCCAGGTGCCGCCGATCGCGTGGCAGCGTTCGGCCGCCACCAGCTCGCGCTTGGCCTCGGCCAGGGAGACCTCGATGACCGACACGGTGAGGGCGAATCCGGACTGCTCGAACGCGGCGCGTCCCGCGACGAGGCGGTCGGCGGCGCGCGCGGGCGCGGGAGCCGGTTTCGGTTGCGGTGGCGGCGGAGCGGGTTTCGGCTTCGGACGCAGGTTGAGCCGGGGGGCGATGGCGCCCGGGTTGGCGAACCGCGCCTCCAGTTCGGCGGCGCTGGGCCGTTCGCCCGGATCGCGGGTGAGCGCGTCCTCCAGCACCTCGCGCAGGTCGGCGTCGATGCCGTTCAGGTCGGGCGTGCCGGTGAGGACGCGGCGGACGAACGCGGCGGGGCTCGTCGCCTCGTACGCGCGTCTGCCGGTCGCGGCGTAAGCGACGGTCGCGGCCCAGCCGAACACGTCGGTCGGCGGTCCCGCCTGGCGCCCTTCCAGGACCTCAGGGGACACGTAGCCGGGCGTCCCGACCGGGCCCTGCGTCAGGCGGGCCGCCCCGGCCAGGTAGGCGATGCCGAAGTCGATGAGGATCGGCTCCCCGCCGACCAGCATCACGTTCCCCGGGTTCACGTCGCGGTGGACGCTTTCGGCCGCGTGGACGGCCGCGAGCGCGCGCGCCAGTCCCCCGGCCAGGCGGAGCAGGCCGTCGCGGGGCAGCGGCCCGTGGCCCTTGACCCTCTCCAGGAGGGAGGCTCCCTCGACGTAGCGGGTGACGATGTACGGCGGGTCGCCGTCCACTCCGCTGTCGACGAGTTCGACGACGTTGGGGCTGCGGATGCGCCGCATCGCCTCGACCTCGCGCCTCAGCCGATCCTTCGCCTGGAACTCGGCGGGCAGGAACGGGTGCAGGGTCTTGATGGCGACCATCCGGCCGTCGTCCGCGCGCGCGAGGTACACATCGCCCATCCCGCCGCTGCCGAGGCGTTGCAGGGGGCGGTAGGGGCCGATCGGGGCGAGCGAGCGCGGGCGCCCCTGCCCCGCCGCGGGCCCGCCGCCGCCGGAGACGACCCGCAGCCCTGCTGAGTCGGGGCGCAGCGCGCGCAGCCGCCGGACGAGCACCCCTGCCCCCGGACGCGCCTCGGGATCGCCCGCGAGCGCGTCGCCGAGCAGGCCCCGCAGCTCGTCCGGGACGCCGCTCAGGTCGTGGTCGCCGCGGATGATGCGCACGCACACGGCCGCGTCGTTCGGCGCGTCGTAGATGTCAACGCCGGTCGCGGCGAACGCGACCATGGCCGCCCAGGCGAAGACGTCGGCGGACGGGCCCGCGTCGTCTCCCTCCAGGAGTTCCGGGGCGAGATACCGCCACGTGCCGGAGCGGCCCCCCGTGTGCGTGAGGCGCGTGTCGTCCACACCCTGGGAGATGCCGAAGTCGATGACGACGGGCTCGCCGCCCTCCAGCAGCACGTTGCCTGGCTTGATATCGCGATGAACGACCCCGGCGCGGTGGATCGCCTCCAACGCCTCTGAGGTGCCCATCGCGATGCGCCACAGAGGCGCGCCCGTGATGGCCCCATTGGCGCGCACCTCGTCCAGGAGCGGGCGTCCGTGGACGTACCGCGTGACGATGTAGGGAACGCGCGCGTCAACGTCGAATTCCAGGATCTCGGCGACCCGGGGTGTGCTGACCCGCCCCATCGTCTCGACTTCGCGCTGCAACCGCGTCCGTGAATCGCCCGCGTCCACCAGGTGCGGGTGGAGGGTCTTGACGGCGACGACGCGGCCCTTGGGATCGACCGCGCGGAAGACCTGTCCCATGCCTCCCGAGCCGATCAGCTCGATCGGACGGTACGGGCCGATCGAGGCGGGCAACGCGCTCTCCGCTCCCTCGGGCGCTTGCGGGAGCGGTGGCGTTGGGGGCGGCGGGTCGGCGGGGGGCTGGGATTCCGGGGGAATCCATGCTCCGTCAGACGAACGGGACCCCGGAGACGAGGTTGCGGACATCGCTGCGCAGGCTCTCCAGGTTCTGGCTCATCCCGTTCAGCGGGGTGGTGTCGGGGGGCTGTTTCTGGGACAGGGCCACCAGGACCGCCGCGAAGATTCCGAGGATCAGCACGCCGGCGAGCGCTGCTTCGGTGCGCGGGAGCAGGGCGCCCCAGAGGCGGGCCATCTGGCGCCGCGGCGCGCCGCTGCCGGGCGCGAGGCTCAGCAGCGCGATGACGGCCATGGCGGAGTAGGCGATGGCACGCGAAGCGGTCATGTCCGGGTAGGCGAACATCAGCACCGCGAGCAGGATCAGCCCGGCGATGGCGCTGAGCGGCGCCAGCAGCACGGTGACCATCAGCGCCCCGGGCAGATGCAGCGGCGTCTTGAACGCCGCGGCCACCGCGTCCCCGGAGCGGGGGCCCCGCCGCGTCCGCTTGCCCTCCATGCCCTTGGCGGCCTTGTCGCCCATGCGCAGCACGAGCACGCCGACGACGGTGACGCCGACGGCGAGGAGCGGCGCGATGTTGGCGAAGCCGAGCAGGGCGACGAGGACGAGGACGCTGAGAACGCGGTACCAGCCGTACGGCTTCGAGGGCTCGCGCCCTGATTCGTCACGGCCGCGGCGGTCGGCGCGCTGGTCGGCGCGCTGGTCGGGACGCTGCTGGGTGCCCTGCGCGGCGGGATCGTACGGGCCGCCCTGCTCGGGGCCCCGCTGGAGCGCGGCCGGGTGGGGCTGCGTGGGCGGGCGCTGCTGCCCGTACGGGGCGTAGCCGCTCTGGTCGTAGGCGTTGTAGCCGCCTTGGTTGGGAGGCCCGTACGGGCCGCCCTGGCTGTATCCGGTGGCGCGGTCGTAACCCGGCTGCTCGTACGGCGAGGGTTCGTAGGGCGAGGGCCCGGCGGCGGCACCGGCGGGGGCGCCGCCGGGGGCAGCATCCCCTTGAAGTCCTTCGGCTGCGCCGGCGCGGGCGTGGGCGCCGGAACCGGGGTGGGAGCAGGCGCGGGCGCGGGGGTGTCGGAGGGCGACGGCCCGGGCGCGGGCATGGAGAACTGCCGCGAATGGTCGGCCTCGGTCTTGTCGAGGGGCTGTTCCAGGGGCTGGTCCAGCGGCTGCGACGTGCCGTCCGGGCGCGTGTAGTGCTCGTCGACACGGGTCGTGTCGGTGATCGTGGCCTCGAAGTGGATCCGCCGGGCGAGCTGGACGAGGCTGACGGCGGTCGGCCGTTCGGCGGGGTGGCGGGCCATCGCGGACCGCAGCAGCGGCAGCAGGCCGTCGGGCACGCCGTCCAGGTCGGGCGTGCCCTGCATGATCTTGTAGAAGATCGACTCGAACGTGCCCGAGCCGAACGGGGGCCGCCCGGTCGCCGCGTACGCGACGGTGCCGGCCCACGCGTGCACGTCGGACGCCGGGCCCGCGTCCTCGCCCTCGATGATCTCCGGCGCGAGGTAGCCGGGGGTGCCGATGACCATGCCGGTCGCGGTCAGCCTCGTCGCGTCGGCGGCCTGCGCGATGCCGAAGTCGATCACGACGGGCTCGCCGTCCATCAGCATGACGTTGCCGGGCTTCATGTCCCGGTGGATGATCCCGGCGCCGTGGATGGCCGACAGCGCGGCGGCCAGGCCGACCGCGAGCCGCTGGAGGCCGGGCCCGTAGATCGGGCCGGACTCCTCGACGACCTCCTCCAGCGTGCGCCCCGGCACGTACTGGGTGACGATGTAGGGCCGCTCGGCGGTGACGTCGGCGTCGAGGATCTCGGCGACGTTGGGGCTGTGCACCCGCCGCATCGAGTCGACCTCGCGGGCCAGCCGCCTGCGCGCGGTCGCGTCTCCCGCCACCGCGGGGCGCAGCACCTTGATGGCCACCTTGCGGCCCCCGGGGTCGGCGCCGAGATACACGACGCCCATCCCGCCTTCCCCAAGGGTCTGGAGCACGCGGTAGTGGCCGATACGGTCCCCGGACGTGACAACCCCCTTCATCGTTTCGGAAACCCTACCTTCGCCCAAGCCGCCAAGAGGATCTAACACCCATGTCAGGCCACCAACGCCCGGTCGCGCTGGGTGATGTCGCGGCTCCAGTCCGCGAGAGCCCCGGCGAACCACCGGGCCGTAGGGCGGGCGTCCGGATCCCGTCGCATGGCGTGCCTCAGGAGCGCGGCCAGAGGTTCCGGCACGCCTTCCAGGTCCGCCTGCCCGCGCAGGATGCGAAAGCAGATCCCGTGCAGGGAACCGCGTCCGAAGGGCGGGCGTCCCGTCGCCGCGTACGCGGTCGTGGCTCCCCAGGAGAACACGTCCGACGCGCGCGTGGCGGGGTCGCCCTCGATGATCTCCGGTGCGAGGTACGCGGGCGTGCCCACGACCATGCCCGGCCTCGTCGCCTGGCCGGCCCCGGCCTCGTGCGCGATGCCGAAGTCGATGAGTGTCGGCCTTTCGCCGAGCACCATGACGTTGCCAGGGGCGACGTCCCGGTGGACTACTCCCGCGTCGTGCACGGCCGCCACGGCCAGGGCGAGCCCCCGCGCGAACCGCATCACGCCGCTTCCGCCCAGCGGGCCGTACGCGGGGACGAGGTCACTCAGGGGGCAGCCGGGGACGTACTGCGACACGACGTACGGACGCTCCCCGGCGACCCGGCCGTCCACGAGCTTCGCCACATAAGGGCTGTCGACCCGTCCCTGCGCGGCCATCTCCCGGGCGAGGCGGCGCCGCGCCTCGGGGTCGGCCGCGAGTTCCGGGCACAACTCCTTGACGGCGACCTCGCGGCCGACGGCGTCCACGGCCAGGTGCACCACGGCGGTGCTCCCCCGGCCGATCTCGTCCAGCAACCGATAGTGATCCAGCCGCTGTTGCGTTCCCATACTTCCTTTGACGCCACGAAACGGGCACTCGTTCCGATGGCCTGAGCTTTTACCCGCATTCCCCGCGTCGCGGCGCACGCGAGGGCCGCGCCCGGAAGGCGTCAGCCCTCGCGGGCGGCCTTGCGCGCGCGGCGCTCCTCGCGGCGGGTCTCGAACTTGGTGGCCGCCGCGTCGAGCTGCTCCAGGAACTCCGAAAGCTCCTCGCGGGCCTTGTCGCCGTCGCCGTTCAGGTCAGTGCGGTCGAAGACGCCCCACTTGCGCAGCACGGGCACGAGCACGTCGTCGTGGTGCAGCCGCAGGTCGTAGATCCCGGCGTTGGCGATGGTCACCGACTTGCGCAGGAAGCCGTCGATGCTGTGGCCGGGCATCTGGAACTGCTTGACGACCTCGGTGATGGCCCGCATGGTCTCGTTCGGCGCGATCTCCAGCGCGGCGCCGAGCAGGTTCCGGTAGAAGATCATGTGCAGGTTCTCGTCGGCGGCCACGCGCGCGAGCATCTGCTCGCACACCGGGTCGCCGGACGCCTTGCCGGTGTTGCGGTGCGCCACGCGGGTGGCCAGCTCCTGGAACGACACGTACGCCGCGCCGTGCAGGAACTCGGTGCCGTGCGTGGCCTCGTAGCCGACCTCCATGTGGTGCATGCGAGCACGTTCCAAGGCGACGGGGTCCACGGCGCGCGTCACGGTGAGGTAGTCGCGGATCACGATTCCGTGCCGGTTCTCCTCGGCCGTCCACCGGTTCACCCAGGTGCCCCAGGCCCCGTCACGGCCGAACACCGAGGCGATCGCGCGGTGGTAGCCGGGCAGGTTGTCCTCGGTGAGCAGGTTCACGATCAGCGACTCGCGCGCCTCGTGGCTCACCTTCGACTGCTCGATCGACCACGCCTCGCCGTCGAGGGGCCCGTCGTAGTCGCGCCCCAGGCTCCACGGCACGTACTGGTGGGGGAACCACTCCTTGGCCATGGAAAGGTGCCGGTTGAGCTCCTTCTCGACCACGGGCTCCAGTTCGAGCATCAGATGGGTCTGGAGCTTCTCTTCGGGCGTCACGGGCATGCTTTTCCTTCGCTGGACGAGGTGGGTGCGGAAGCGGCGGCGGGGGCGAGCGTGCCGGGCGGCGCCACCGTACGCGCGGCACGGGAAGGGGGGCTTGCCGGCGGGCCGTCCCACGTCCCGCCGAACCGAACTTACTGAACCGTAGGTTCGATGTTCGCGATCGGCCCGACGCACGTCAAGTCACCAGGGTCACAAGCGACCCGGCCGATTTCTTGTAGAAGGCCGCGAAATTCGGCGGCGCCGGTTGTCACTGAGACTCGGCGGCCTGCTGCCACATCCGGTTGACGGCCGCCCTCAGCAAGGGCCTCGGAACGAGCTTCAGAGCGGGAAGCGCCGCCTTGTACTGAGCACCGGGTACGCACAGCGCCCGTCCCGCCGAGACGGCGTCCAGGCCAGCCCTGGCGACGTTCTCGCGGCGCAGCCAGAGCAGGTTGCTCTGCGCCTCGTCCTCCGTACGGGTGAACCCCGGGCAGAGCGCCGTCACGTGGACGCCCTTCGCGGCGACCTCCGCGTGCAGGCTCTCGGAGAACGACGCGACGTACGCCTTGGTGGCCCCATAGGTGGCGCTGCCCGGGGACGGCGCGAACCCGGACATGGACGCGACGTTCAACACACCGCCCCGGCCCCGCTCGATCATCCCGGGGAGAACGGCATGGGTGAGCCGTACGACCGCCGTGACGTTCAGCTCGATCTCGGTGAGCTGGTCGTCCAGGGGGATCTCAGCGAACGCGCCGAAAGCGCCGTAACCGGCGTTGTTGACGAGCAGTTCCACCGGTTCCGCGCGCAGGCGCCGCTCGACCTCCGCGCGCGCGCCGGGGTCGGTGAGGTCGGCGGCGATGACCTCCACGGCGACCCGGTACCGCTCCACCAGCTCGCGCGCCAGCCCGTCCAGCAGGTCCGCCCGCCGGGCCACGATCACCAGGTCGGTGCCGCGCCCGGCGAGCAGCCTGGCGAAGCTCTCGCCGATCCCGCTGGACGCGCCCGTGACGAGGGCCGTTCGGTACGCCTGTCGCATGGCGGGAGATGCTAGCGGCCGATCTTCACTCACCCGGGCGGCATGACCGAATATCGCGAAAATCATTCGGCAAGCCCGTCCGACCACCGAAGGCCGCCTCCATCGGAGGGAACATCGACGCCGGATCCGCCCCTCGCGCGTAGAGCCCGATCGCGAACGCGGCGACCGCCTCCAGTTGTCCGGCCCGTTCCAGCCCGCCTCCGGTCATCGGGACGCAGCCCAGGTCGCGGACCAGGCTCCGGACCACGTCCACCGCCCCCTCGTCATCCCCGCAGAGGGGCACGCCCAGGGGGCGGCCGTCGAACACGGGAGGGGTCAGCCGCCAGACACTCTCGTGGCAGAGGTTGAACGCCTTGACGACGCGCGCGCCAGGGGCCGACTCCGCGACCTGCTGGGCGGCGGAGGCGTCGTTCCTCGTCCAGAGCGTGAAATCAGGCGGGCCGGTGGGGTTGGTGCAGTCGACCAGGACGCGGCCGGAGAGCGTGCCCTCCGCCCCGCCCGCCGCCTTCAGTGCGTCCTGCGCTCCGTCGTACCAGACCGCCAGCAGCACGACCTCGCCGAACACCGCCGCCTCGCGGAGGCTTCCGCCGCGCGCGCCGTCCCCGATCGCCTCCGCCAAGGCCACCGCCTTGGCGGGCGTACGGGCCCCGATCATCACCTCATGCCCCGCGCGCGCCCACTGGGTGGCGAGCGCGTCCGCCATGTTCCCGGCACCGAGCACACCGATCCGCATCCCGAAGTCCCCTTCCGTCCGGCCGCCGCACCGGCGGCTCCGTCGAATACCGTCGATGACGGTCGATCACCGTCGTCCGGGACGCTAGGCGGTCCGTTGGACACCGGACGGTGCGTTTCGGAAGGGGCAGGCTGGTGGGGAACACCATGAGACGCACTGACGACAAACTCATCGCCGACTGCCAGGCCCGGCTCGGTTTCGACATGCTCACGGGCACCTGGACCAGCGTCGTGCTCTTCGCGCTCCGGGACGGCCCCGCGCGCCCGCGCGAGCTGCGCGACCAGATCGGCGGCATCAGCCAGAAGGTGCTGAACGAGACCCTCCGCCGTCTAGAGCACAACGGCCTGGTCACCCGGCGCCGCTACGCCGAGGCCCCGCCCCGCGTGGAGTACGAGCTGACCGCCCCAGGCCGTGGACTGCTGGAGCCCATCTTCGCGCTGGGGCGCTGGAGCGAGCGATACGCGGACGACGTTCTGGCGGCACAAGAGCGAGAACGCCCCCTCTCGCACTGACCGTCGAGCGCCCCCGGGAAACGTGTCCCGGGGGAACGTGTCCGGAGAACGCGGCGCCGTCGGGGCGTGGTTCAAGGGAGGCTCGGTGATGCGCCGGTCGGTGCCAAGGATTGCCGCCGATGTCCCGTTCTCCGCCGCGCCTCGCGGACAACCCGCCGCGCAGGCTCTACGATCATGCGGCAGTCCCCGAGGTCGGCGGGTGTCCCCACGTGCGAGTCGAAGAACGGATCGGTCCCTACCGCGTGCTCGAAGAGCTCGGCGTCGGGGGCATGGGCGAGGTGAGCCTGGCCCTCGACACCCAGGGGCGGACCGTGGCCGTCAAGGTCCTGCATCCGGCCGTCGCGCGCGACGAGGTGGCCCGCAAACGGCTCGAACGCGAGGTCTCGACCATGCGCCGGGTCCGTTCACCCAACGTCGCCGAGGTCCTGGACGCCGACTTCACCGCCCGCCGCCCGTACATCGTGACCCGCTACGTGCAGGGCCGTTCGCTGGACGAGGTCGTACGGGACAGGGGCGCGTTGCGCGGCGCCGGCCTCGCGCGCGTCGCGCGGGGACTGGCCCGTTCCCTGGCCGCGATCCACAGCGCCGACGTCGTGCACCGCGATCTCAAGCCCGCCAACGTGATACTGGTCGACGACCGGTCGCCCGTCGTCATCGACTTCGGGCTCGCGCACGCGGTCGACGCGACGCGGCTGACGTTGACGGGCACCGCGATCGGCACCCCCGGCTACATCGCCCCCGAGATCCTGGACGGCGGACGCGCGACACCGGCTGCCGACATCTTCTCCTGGGCCGCGACGGTCGTCTTCACCGCGACGGGGCGTTCCCCCTACGGCTCGGGCCCGCCCGAAGCCGTCTTCTCCCGGATCTTTCGCGGACGCCACAACCTGAACGGCGTCCCCCGCGAACTGCTCCCCGCCGTACGGGCCGCCCTCGCCAGGGACACGGACAAGCGGCCGACGTCCTTGGAACTCCTGGAGATCCTCCGGACGCTTCCGTCTCGTTCGCCCGCCCCGCCCCGTCCGCCGGCATCACCGCGTCCGCCCGTGCCGCCTCGCGCGCCCGCGCAGGAACCGCCGCCTGCCGCGCCCGCCGTCGAGGCGGAACCGGAGCCCCAGCCCGAACGCCCCGCGCCCGATCCTCCGGAACACCCGCAGGAAACGCCGCCTTCCCCAGAGACGCTCGGCCCCTCGGTCGTCCGATCCGGGCTGAGGCTGCTGCTCGCCGTCCTGCCCGCACTGTTCCTGCTCGTCCCAGTGCCGGCCCTGGCAGCGTGCCTGTGCTACTTCCTGGCGACGTACGCCCGGGACGCCTGGAACCGCATGCGCGCGCGCATGGCGGGAGCCAAGGGCAGACGCGCCGCACGCCTCCTGGCGGGCTTCGCCGCGCTGGTGGCCATGCCACTGGAAGTGACCGTACGCCTCGGTTTCCTCGCCGCCGCCGTCGCCGCCGGGCACCTGGCGGTCTTCGCCCTGGCGCGTACGGCACTCTCGACGGAACGCGCCGCCGTGCTGGCGATCGGTGTGCTCGCCGCGTTCGCCCTCACCCTGCGCAGCCGCTACACCGCGGGCGCGCACCGGCTGCGCCGGATCGCGGTGCCCGCGGTGGCGGTGACGCTGCTGGTCGTGGCCGCGACCACGGGACACGGCCCGACCTGGTGGCCGTTCCCTGGCGGCCCCCACATTCCCTGAACGCCGTCAGCGTCCCTCGAACACGGCCTTGCCGGGCCCTTCCTCCATGAAGCTCTTCATCCCGTTCTTCTGGTCCTCGGTGGCGAACAGGGCGGCGAACTGGGACCGCTCGATCTCCAGCCCCGCGTCCAGGCCGACCTCCAGGCCCTCGTCGATGGCCTGCTTCGCGGCGCGCAACGCGATCGCGGGCCCGCCCACGAAGGACGCCGCCCACTCCCGCGCGGCCGCGTAGACGTCCGCGTCCGGCACGACCCGGTCGACCAGGCCCATCGCCAGCGCCTCGTCCGCCTTCACGTGCCGTCCGGTGAACACCAGGTCCTTGGCCTTCGCCGGGCCGACCAGCCGCGCGAGCCGCTGCGTCCCGCCCGCGCCCGGGATGATGCCGAGCTGGATCTCGGGCTGCCCCACCTTGGCGCCCTCGCCCGCCACCCGGAAGTCGGCGGTGAGGGCCACCTCCAGGCCGCCGCCCAGCGCGTACCCGGTGATGGCGGCGATGACCGGCTTCGGGATCCCCGCCAGCGCCTTGGTGAAGTCCTGGAGCAGCCGCGACGGCCTGCCGGACATCTGCGCGTACGACATCGGCGCCATCTCCTTGATGTCGGCGCCCGCCGCGAACACCCGCTCCCCGCCGTAGATGATCACCGCCGACACCGCGTCGTCCTGCGTGACCTCCCGGGCCGCCTCGATCAGCTCGCGCTGCATGGCCGCGTCTAGCGCGTTCATCTTCGGCCGGTCCAGCCTGATCGTCGCGATCCCGTCCTCGACCTCGACCCGTACGAACTCGCCCACGAACGCCTCCAGACTCACACCGGTGATCCAACGCCCAGAGCCTAGCCAGCGCGAGTTATCCACAGGCCGCGGCGCGGCTTGCGAGGCGTTCGGGCGCTGCCCGACGATCAGACGTGACGCCGTTCCGTGACGGAAGGACCACTCTCCATGAAGATCGTCGATGGCCGGCCGGCCGCCGCCGTCCCCGCCAGCCCGGCCCGCGAGCGCGGGACCTCACCGTCCGAGCGCGCTGGTAGCTTCGTGCCAGGTCGGCCTCACCAGCACGTCAGGGGGGATCCATGCTCGTCGCACATGCCACCTGGCATGGGGGCGCGCTCTGCCTGTGGGCCGAGCGCACCGGCCGCTACGAGCCCGATCCCGGCACGCACCCCTTCGCCACCCGCGACTTCACCGGCACCTCCTACGAGCCGATGGTCAAGGGGGCGTTCCGCGTGGACCTGACGATGACACTGCCCACCCGCGGCGACCATCCGCTCCCGTCCGCCGAGCTGGGGCCCGAGCCGGTGACCGGCGAGCCCGAGCTGCGTCCGTGGCGGGTGCCCGCGCTGGTCCTGGAGCCGTTGCCCGCGATGGCGCTGCTCCAGTCGGCCGAGCACGCGGGCGACGTCGTCCCCGGCACCGACCTGCGCTTCCTGTGCCTGCTCGCCGAGGAGGCCGCCCACCTCACCGCGCGCGGCCAGGTGCTGCCGTCCATGCTCCGCGAGGACGGCGACCTCGTGGCCCGCTGGCGTCCGGTGATCGACGACCGGACGCGCTTCCGCGACCTGGCCGCCGCGATGCCCCCGGCCTGCCGCGCCGCCGACGGCGGGCGCCCCGCCGCCGACGTGCTGCGCGAGGCCCTGTCCGGCCTCGTCGACACCGCCGTCCGGGGCACCGTCCCCCATCCGCTCCTCCCGCCCCGCCGCGGCAAGGCCCCCGACCGCATCCCCCTCGCCGAACGCTGGTTCGAGGCCCTCACCGGCCCGTCCGCCACCGTCCCCCGCGAACCCCACGACGACCCCGACGACCTCATCGCCGAGCTGGACGCCTGGGCCGCCGAGACCCGGCGCCCCTCCGGGCCCCTGCGCGTCTGCTTCCGCCTCGCCGAGCCGACTCCCGAAGACCCCGCCGTCCCGTCCCCGCAGACCTCCCAACATCCCGCCGACGACGGTGAACGGCCCGGCACGCCCCAACAGCAGCACGAGGATTCCCTCGCGCACACGGCCTCCCACGCACGTCCGCACCCTGCGACCACTCCAGACACCCAGGCAGTGGTCGCACGCCTGGCAGCGCTCTCACCCCACCTACGCACCGGCGCGACACTCTCCGGGGAAGCCGAGCCGACCGCCGCTCCACCGACCGGGCCGCACCGGCCAGAGGCGCTCGGCACCACCTCGACAGAACCGGCATCGACAGAACCGGCATCGACGCCACGAGACCTCGACTCCAGCCCGGCGACCGCGATGGACGAGGCGCGAAGACTCCATCCCGTCCGGGCGGACGGCACTGTCCCTCCGCCGGAGCCCGACGCCCCCGCAGCCGATGTGACCGATGCCGCTGGCGTCGTCGACGCCGCTGAAGGCTTCGATGACGCTGGCGAGAGGGACGACGGCGAGCGGGTTCGCTGGGGTGAGGGGCGGTGGCGGGTCGAGTTCGCCCTTCAGGGCACGGACGATCCGAGTCTGTACGTGCCCGCCGCGACGGTGTGGGCGGGCGAGGCGCCGTCCATCGCGGACGCCGAGGAGACGTTGCTCGCGGGGCTCGGTCGGGCGCTGCGGCTGTTCCCCGACATGGCTCCCGCCCTCGACTCCGCGACCCCCCATGAGCTGGTGCTCGACACGGCCGGGGCGTTCCGGTTCCTCAGACGGGCGGCGCCGATGCTGGCCGCCGCCGGGTTCGGGGTGCTGCTCCCGCAGTGGGCGGGCAAGGGCAGGCTCGGCATGAAGCTCACGACGCGCACGCAGGACAGCGAGGGCTCGGGCGCGGCGGCCTCCTCGGGATTCGACCTCCAGGGCATGGTCGACTTCCGGTGGGACCTCGCCATCGGCGACGAGAGCATCGACGAGGACGAACTGGAGGAGCTGGCCAGGCTCAAGACCCCCCTCGTACGGCTGCGGGGCCAGTGGGTCGAGCTCGACGAGGAGCAGCTCCAGGCGGCGCTCGACTTCCTCCGCCACCCGCGCAAGGGGACGATGACCGCGGCCGAGGCGATGCGCGCCGCGATCCACGCGGGCGACGAAGCGCTGCCGCTGCTGGAGGTCGACGCCGACGGCGCGTTCGGCGACCTGCTGTCCGGGGAGGCCGACCGGCGCCTCACCCCGATGTCCACTCCCGACGAGCTGGAAGCGGAGCTGCGCCCTTACCAGCAGCGCGGCCTGTCCTGGCTGGCGTTCATGAACGGGCTCGGCCTCGGCGCGCTGCTGGCCGACGACATGGGGCTCGGCAAGACGATCTCGATCCTGTCGCTGCTCGTGCACGAGCGGGAGAACGGCGCCCGCCCGGATCCGACGCTGGCGATCCTGCCGATGTCGCTCGTCGGCAACTGGCAGCGCGAGGCGGCCCGGTTCGCGCCCAAGCTGGAGGTGTACGTCCACCACGGGCAGGGGCGGCAGCGCGGCGACGACCTGCGCGGCGAGGTCGAGCGCGCCGACCTGGTCCTGACCACGTACGGCACGGCCGCGCGCGACGCGGAGATGCTCGCGACGATCGGATGGGGACGGGTCGTCTGCGACGAGGCGCAGGCCCTCAAGAACAGCGGCACCCGGCAGGCGCGCGCGGTGCGGAGCATCCCGGCGCGCAGCCGGATCGCGCTGACGGGCACTCCCGTCGAGAACCACCTCACCGAGCTGTGGTCGATCATGGAGTTCGCGAACCCGGGGCTGCTCGGCCCGCGCTCCGCGTTCCGCCAGAGGTTCGCGATCCCGATCGAGCGCGACGGCGACGAACGCGCCGCGCACGCGCTCAAACGGGCCACGCAGCCGTTCATCCTCCGGCGGCTGAAGACCGACGGGTCGATCATCTCCGACCTGCCGGACAAGCAGGAGATCAAGGTCTACTGCAACCTGACGACCGAGCAGGCGTCGCTCTACCAGGCCACGGTGGACGACATGCTCGCCCAGATCGCCGAGGCCGACGACAAGCAGCGGCGCGGCCTCGTCCTCGCGACGATGGCCAAGCTCAAGCAGGTCTGCAACCATCCGGCGCAGCTCCTCAAGGACGGCTCGCGCCTGCCGGGCCGTTCCGGAAAGCTGGAACGCCTGGAGGAGATCTGCTCGGAGATCCTGGAGCAGGGCGAGAAGGCGCTGGTCTTCACGCAGTACGCCGAGTTCGGCTCGATGCTCCAGCCCTACCTGGCGGCCCGGCTCGAACGCCCCGTCCTGTGGCTGCACGGCGGGACGTCCAAGCAGCAGCGCGACGACCTCGTCCAGCACTTCCAGTCCGACGGCGAACCGGCGGTCTTCCTGCTCTCCCTCAAGGCCGCCGGGACGGGCCTCACCCTCACGGCCGCCAACCACGTCGTCCACGTCGACCGCTGGTGGAACCCCGCCGTCGAGGACCAGGCGACCGACCGGGCGTTCCGCATCGGGCAGACCCGCAACGTGCAGGTCCGCAAGTTCATCTGCGTCGGGACCATGGAGGAGCGCGTCGACGAGATGATCGAACGCAAGAAGGCCCTCGCCGACTCCATCGTCGGCACCGGCGAGGACTGGCTGACCGAACTCTCCGTCGCCGAACTGCGCGACGTCCTGCGCCTGTCCCCGGAGGCGGTGAGCGACTGATGGTCGATTTCTTCGAGTACCGCGACCCGATCGAGGTCGAGGACGGCCTCCGTGCCCGCACCCGCCGGGGCTCGATCGGCTCCCGCTGGTGGTCCCGGCGCTTCATCGACCTGGTCGAGTCGTTCGCCGACTCGGGCCGCCTCCAGCGCGGCCGGGCGTACGCCCGCAAGGGGCAGGTCATCGACCTCAAGGTCGAGCCGTTCGAGGTGACGGCCCGCGTGCAGGGTTCGGTGCCGGAGCCGTACGAGGTGGCGGTCGGCATCGACGCGATCAGCGAGGCCGGCTGGCGCGCCGCCGAGGCCGAGCTGGCGTCCCGCGCCGTCTTCCGCGCCCGCCTCCTCGCCGGCGAGATGCCGCCCGAGATCGAGGAGGTCTTCGCCGCGCTCGGCCTGTCCCTCTTCCCCGAGTCGCCCGACGACCTGCACCTCATGTGCGACTGCCCCGACTACGGCGACCCGTGCAAGCACACCGCCGCCGTCCTTTACCTGCTCGCCGAGGCGTTCGACGACGACCCGTTCCTCATCCTCGCCTGGAACGGCCGCGCCAAGGACGACCTCCTGGCCTCGCTGCGCCGCAGACCCGCCGCGGCGCCCGTCCCGGAGGACGACGAGACCCCGCTCACCGCCACCGGCTTCTGGACCCCGCCGTCCGGACTGGCCGCCCTGCGCGAACGACCCCCCGCTCCCCCGGCCCCACCCGGCTTCATCCTGGAAGTCGCCGCCCCACCCCCATCCGCATCCGCCGCCGCCCGCTCGCCGAGGCCCTCACCCCCGTCTACGAGGCCCTGTCCACCGCCTCGGACCCACCCCCTGACCCCGCGGGTGGACGGTCGCGGGCGTCTCTGGGGTCAGCCGTACTGGCGGCCTGTGCAGCCGATGTCACCGGCGAGGGTGGCGCAGACGCCGAGGAGGCCGACGACGTCGGAATAGTCGCTGGTCGTGAACTCGGTGGTGCGCGGATCGGCCAGCTTCACACCCGGAATCAGCGAGCAGGACTGCGCGATGGACGTCGAATTCCATTCGACGCGGAGCGTGTAGGGGGCGGGAATGGTGAGCCGATGCCAGCCTTCGGGATTGTGGAGGGCGCGGAGGGTTCGTTCGTAGATCAACGCTTGGGCGCGGGCGGGCGGGATCAGTTCGGCGGCGTAGCGGTCTCGGCCGGTCTTGACCGCGACGGTCTCGACGCCGCCCAGAACGTCGCGGGCCTCCTCGCAGGCCGCCTCGTCACCGGCGACGAGGCCGACCGGCACACCCAGGGAGCCCGCGTAGGCGGCCATGAGCCGGATCTCGCCGGCGACGTCGCCGTTCAGGTGGACGTTCTGGATCTCACGGCCCATCCACGTGTGGTTGAGAACGCCGCGCGGCGCCCCGGCGCGAGCGTGGTAGCCGACGTAGAGAGCCACGTCGAACGAGGGGTCCAGGCCCTCGCCCATGCGCATCGGTTTGTAGGGGCCGCGGACCAGCGTGCATCGCTCGTCGATGAGGTCGGCGCGCAGGTTCTTGCCGCTGCCGTGGGAGTCGGTCACCACGACGCGTTCGGCACCCGCGTCGAACGCGGCGCGGATGGCGGCGTTGGCGTCGCCGGTCATCAGCTCGCAGCCGCGCTCATAGCCCCGGCCTCCGGCGCGCATCTCCTCGGGATCCGTGAGGCCGGAGATCCCCTCCATATCAACCGAAAGGAAGACTTTCATGGCAACCCATGGTGCCCTCCGCGGGCGCTTGCGGGCGACCCGACCGACCGTGCGTGACGTCCCAAAAGCGCCAAGGACACCGTTTTGTCGCCCATACGCGCACTCCGCCGCCATGCGAACCCGATGGCCGAGGCGCCGGGCAGGAGCCGTTCCCCAGGGCTTAGTCGGCTGATGGTGATCGGCCGTCCTGAGCACTGGGCGGCCTCATCACAACCGATCGGGGGGACGGGCGGTATCCGGTCGCGGCCGTCCCCGTGCCTGCCGTCCGGCGACGCGAAAGTCCTTTAGCGGTCGGAGTTGGGGAACGGCGTGCCGCTCGAAGCGCTTGGGGGCGGGGTGTGAGAGTGGCGTTGTGGGGGCGGGGGCGGGGGTTCGTTGGGGTTATCCGGGGTTGTCGGGGGGCGCGGATTTGCGGGCTCGGTGGTTGGCGACGTTGACGCGGTTGCCGCACAGGCCGGGCATGCAGTAGCGGCGGCGGCCGGGGCGGGTGGTGTCGATGAACGCTCCGCGGCAGGTGGCCGCGGCGCACGGGCGGAAGCGCTGCTCGCCGAGGGTGTGGACGGTCCCGAGGATGCCGATGCCGCAGATCAGCGAGAGGGCGTCGGCGACGGTCGCTCCGTCGCGGAGGGGGACGGCCCAGCGCGGGGGGTCGGGGAGCAGGGTGGCGCCCTGGGCGGGACGGGTGAGCTTGGTGGCGCCCGAGATCAGGCGGTCGCGGTCGGGGTGGTCGATCAGGTCGCGCACGGTCGTCCGCAGTGCGTGGACCGCCCGGAGGTCGGCCGCGCGTGCGCGGCGGGCGAGTGCGGACGGCGCGCCGGGAACGTGCAGGTCCGCGAACGCGACGAGGGCGGCCCGGTCGGGCAGGTGGTCGTCGCCGCGCCAGACCTCCGCGGCGGTGTTGACCAGTTCGGTCGCGACTCCCGCCGCCCAGACGTAGTCGTCCAGCGGAACTTGCATCGGTCGTGCACCTCTCGCTACGTTCGGCTAACCGCCATTTTAGCCCTTACATGCCGGAGCCGGGTACGGCTCGGGTGGGTGGTGTCCGACGTCTGCTCCGGGAGGTCTCGTCCATGTCAGAGCTGGAGATCGATGCGCTCGTGTTCGACGTGCTCGGCACGCTCGTCGACGAGGCCGCCGGCATCCGTGCCGGCATCCGGGAGTTCGGCCCCTCGCTCGGCGAGCCCGAGGTCGAACGGCTCGCGGCGTTGTGGCAGCAGCACCTGGAACGGGAGCAGCGCCGTGTCCTCGACGGCGGTCGGCCCTATCCCGCTGGGAACGAGCTCGATCGGGAGGCCGCACAGCTCGTCGCCGAGGCGGTGGGGGTCGGTGACCCGGCGGCCGTCGCGGCGCTGGCCCTGGCGGGGCGCCGGCCTCCGCCGTGGCCCGACAGCGTGGCGGGGCTCGCCCGGCTCGCCGAACGCTTCCCGCTGATCGGGCTCTCCAGCGCGAGCCGGACGGCGCTGCTGGAGATCAACGCGAGCGCCGGGCTGCGCTGGCACCAGGCCCTGTCCACCGAGGACGCCCGGACCTACAAGCCGGAACCGGCGGCCTACCGGCTCGCCGTGACCGTCGCGGGACGACCGCCGGAGCGGCTGCTGATGGTCGCCGCCCACGCCTGGGACCTGCGCGGAGCACAGGCGCTCGGCCTGCGCACCGCCTACGTCGCCCGCCCCGTCGGCGACCCGCCCGGCCCGTCGGACCGGTTCGACCTGTACGCCGACGGCCTCGCCGAGCTTGCCGACCGCCTTCCGGGCGCGTGACCGGTCCTCGGCTGGGAACTCGTCGCCGTAGACCCCGAGCAGGGGACGATCGAGGTGGCGTTCCAGACGGGCGAGCCGTTCACCGACCCGATGGGCGTGATCCAACAGGCGGCGCGCCGTCGCTCTTGGCGGGTGGGCAGGCGCGGGGTGAGCACGTGGCGCTGTTCGATGCGTCGTTCTTCGTGCAGCTCAGAGGTGTGATGGAGGTTCCGCTGAACGGGTACGACCGGTCGTTCTTCATCGGGTGGGGCCATGACCGCGCCGATCCCGCTCACGCTGGAGCCGGCCTCAAGGCGTACGCGGGCCGCAGCGGGACGAGGGCCGGCACGACGGAGTTCGTCATGGGCCTCTTCGACACTGTCGTTCGTTAAGGGCCTTCGGTGGGGAGGCGGGCCTGGACGCGGAAGCCGCCTTCGGGGCTGGGGCCTGCGGTGAGTTCGCCGCCTAGGGCTTCGGCCCGTTCGCGCATGCCTCGGATCCCGCTTCCGACGGGTTGCGGGGCGTCGGGGGAAGGTGACCGGCCGGGGCGGGCGGGTTGCGGATCTCCAGGTGGACGGCCGCCGGGCGGTAGTCGACGCTGACGCGGGCCGTGGCGGCGGCGGAGTGGCGGGTGACGTTCGTCAGGGCCTCCTGGACGATGCGGTACGCGGCGAGGTCGATGTCGGACGCGAGGGGCGGGGGTCGCCGCGGACGTCGGTGCGGACGGTCACGCCGGCGGCGGTGGTGCGGGCGGCGAGGTCGTCCAGGCGGGCGAGGCCGGGGGCAGACGCGTCGACCTGGCGCAGGACGCCGAGGGTCGTCCGGAGTTCGCGGAGCGTGTCCTTGCTGGCCTGCTTGATCTCGGCCAGGGCGCGTTCGGCGGGGCCGTCCGCGGTGCGGGAGGCGTGCAGGGCGGCGGCGGCCTGCACGTTGATCAGCGAGATGTTGTGGCCGACGGCGTCGTGGACCTCGCGGGCGATGCGCAGGCGCTCCTCGGTAGCGCGGCGGCGGGCCTCCTCCTCGCGGCCGTGCTCGGCGGCGAGGGCGCGGCGCTCGGCCTCGCGGAGGTAGGCGCGGCGGTTGTGGGCGAGGCCGCCGAGGGCGACGATCGCGACGAACCAGCCCGCGAGCAGGTAGACGGCGGCGCCCTGAAGGTGGTTGACGCCGCTGCTGATCTCGCCGTACGAGACGACGCCGACCGCGGCGGCGACGAGGGCGCCGGCCCCGACGAGGCGTCCGGCGGAGGCGGCGCTGTAGAGCGCGATGCAGAACGTGACGAGGAGCGGGCCGTCGGGTTCGGTGAGCGGGTAGTACGCGGCGCAGGCCGCGCCGGTGACGGCGCCGACGGCGAGCGGGCGGGTGCGGCGCCAGTACAGGGCGAGGCAGGCGACGGTGGCGAGCGCCCAGCCGGCGCCGGGGACGAAGCGGGAGCTCGGCTCCCCCTCCGCCGCGAGGGTGACGGCGACCACGCCGGCGAGCAGGCCCCCGGCGAGCGCGGCGTCTGCGGTCCGGCCCCGTGACCAGGGGAGAAAGCGGGCGGCGGGCCCCATGCGTGACGGCACGGACCCCATCCTGCCAGCCCGTCGTTCTTGCGACCATGCGACGAGTTGTAGTACTTCTACTATCAACAGTCATAGAGGTATTGAGATCGATCGAAGGACGACTACGGGAGGAGGGGCATGGGCGCGACGGTGATCACGGCCCGGGGCCTGCGGATGCGCTACGGCCGGGCGGAGGTGCTGCGCGGGGTCGACCTGGAGGTCCGGGCGGGCGAGGTCTTCGCGCTGCTCGGGCCGAACGGCGCGGGGAAGACGACGACGATCGAGATCTTGGAGGGGTTCCGGCGGCGGTCGGCGGGCGAGGCGCGGGTGCTCGGCACCGACCCCGGCAAGGGCGGGGACGCGTGGCGGGCGCGGATCGGCGTCGTCCTCCAGAACTGGCGGGACCATCCGCGCTGGGGCGTCCGGCGGCTCCTCGCGCACGTCGCCGAGTTCTACGACCGCCCGCGCGACCCGGACGAGCTGCTCGACGCGCTCGGCCTCACGGCGCAGGCGGGCCAGGCGGTGGGACGGCTGTCGGGCGGCCAGCGCCGCCGGCTGGACGTCGCGCTCGGCATCGTCGGCCGTCCCGAGCTGCTGTTCCTGGACGAGCCGACCGCCGGGTTCGACCCGGAGGCGCGCGACGGGTTCCACGCCCTGGTGGAACGGCTCGCCCGCGAGGAGGGCATGACGATCATGCTGACGACGCACGACCTGGCCGAGGCCGAGCGCCTCGCCGACCGCATCGCGATCCTCGTCGCGGGGTCGGTGGCGGTGTGCGGCACGCCGTCCGGGCTGGCATCGGTGGTGCGGGCCCGTTCGGAGGTGCGCTGGGTCGAGGGCGGCGCGGTCCGTTCCGAACGGCCGGACGACGCGTCGCGGCTGGCCTACGAGCTGCACCGGCGGTTCGCGGGCCCGGTGCCGGGGCTGGAGATCCGCCGCCCCTCGCTGGAGGAGAGCTACCTCGACCTCGTACGGCGTGCCGGGCCGGACGGCCCCGGCGCAGCGGCGTTCGCGGCGGACGGCCCGCGTGCGGAACGGGAGGCGGCATGAACCGGAAGGCGCTGGGGATCGGGCTGCGGCGCGGGTGGACCGAGCACGTGCAGTTCCTGCGCGACCGGCGGGAGATGGCGGGCGGGCTCCTCGCGACGGTCGGGATGTTCGTCGTGCTGGCGCGCTGGCAGGGCGGGACGGACGTGCCGGGCACGGACGCGTCGAGGTCGGTGCTGATGGCGGCCGGGTTCATCGCGTTCAGCGTGTCGTCGGTGGCGCTGATGGGCCTGCCGATGGCGGTCACGGCCGACCGGGAGGAGGGCGCGCTGCTGCGGTTGCGGACGGTGCCGGGCGGGATGCCCGCCTACCTGGTCGGGCGCGCGGTGACCGTGCTGGCGCAGATCGCGACGTACGTGGCGCTGATGCTGGCGGCGGGGCTGGCGTTCACCCCGCTCACGCTGCCCGCGGCGGCCGGGGACTGGCTGACGCTGCTGTGGGTGCTCGCGCTCGGCACGCTGTCGGTCGTACCGCTGGGCGCGGCGCTCGGCACGCTGCTGCCCGGACCGCGGAACGCCGCGAGCATCCTGTCGCTGCCGCTGATGGGCCTGATGGTGGTCTCCGGGGTGATGTTCCCGGTGACGGAGCTGCCGGAGCCGGTGCGCTGGGTCGCGCAGGCGTTCCCGCTGTACTGGCAGGGGCTCGGGCTGCGGTCGGTGTTCCTGCCCGACTCGATGCTGGCGGCCGAGATCGGCGGGAGCTGGAGGCCGCTGGAGACCGCGGCGGTGCTCGGCGCGTGGGCGGTCGCGGGGCTGCTGGTCGCGCCGTGGCTGCTGCGCCGCGCCGCCCGCCGCGAGTCCGGGACGCGGCTCGCCGAACGGCAGGAGCGCCGCGCCGCCCAGGGCGCGTTCTGACCGGCGGCTGCGGGAGACTGTGGCGGTGTCCGCCGACAAGGAGAACGTCCACAACAGGATCGCGGTGCTGAGGGCCGAACGCGGCGTCTCCCGCCGCGACCTGGCCACCGCGCTGGGCGTGCACTACCAGACGGTCGGCTACCTGGAACGGGGCGAGTACAGCCCGAGCCTGCACCTCGCGCTGCGCATCGCGGAGTTCTTCGAGGTGCCCGTCGAGGTCGTGTTCTCGCTGAGGCCCTTCCCCCGGCTGGGCAGCGCGCCGTGACGACCATGGAGGCAGCGACATGAAGGACCGGCGCCCCGGCGTGCGCGAGCGCTGGGACGAGCAGCGGCTGGCGGCGCTCCAGACCGACCGCCTGCCGGGCTGGTACGCCACGCGCCGCAGGCGGCGGACCCTGGTCGGCGCCATGTGCACCGCCCTCGGCCTGCTGTGGGTCGACACCGGCGTCTCGTGGCGGCTCGCCCCGAGCGACACCGCGATGATCACCAACTTCGTGATCCTGGCCGTCGTGCTGGCGATCCTGTTCCCGGCGATCGTGCTGCTCAACACCGCGACCCGCGGGACGACCTCGCTGCGGGAGCGGCAGCTCGACGAGCGCCAGATCGGCGAACGGCTCCGCGCCTACACGATCGCGCACCGGCTGACGCTGTGGCTGCTCGTCGCCGCCACGGTCGTCGTGCTGAACACCGGCAGCGGCCGGGACGCGCACGTCCCGTACGCGGCGATCGTGCTCGCGGCCATCTCCCTGTTCATGACGCACATGCTGCTGCCGCTGCTCGTCGCCGGCTGGCGCCTCCCCGACCCGCCGCCCGACGAGGACGACGACGAGCAACGCGAGAACGGCGCCACCCGGAACGGCGCCGAAGACGGCAACACCGGAGGCGGCGGCGCGCCGACCTGACGCGCGCCGGCCGCCCGCCACCCTGACGCTCACCGGCCGCGCGCCGTCTTGACGCGCACAGGCCGCCCCCGCCCAGACGCGCACCGGCGCCGCGCCGTCCTGATTGCGGCGGCGCCGCGCCGTCCTGATGTGCGGCGGGGCCCCGGCAGACCGGCTCAGCGGCGGCGCGGCGGCCCCGGCGGGTCGGCTCAGCGTAGGTCGCCGTTCGTCATGCCGTGCGGGGCGGGCGGCAGGGCGATCAGGCCCATCTCGGCGCGGCCGGCGAGCATCGGGTGGCGCGGCACGACGCGGACGCTGTAGCCGAACGCGCCGCTGCGCGACAGCGGCACCTCGCCCGCGTACCGCAGGCGCCCGTCCTCGGCGGGCCCGGCCTCGGCGAGCTCCAGGTGGGACGGGTCCACCAGGTCGTCGGCGTCGTCCACCCGCCCGTACACGGCCTCGACCGCGACGTCGGACGGGTCCAGGCCGCCGAGGTCGGCGACGACGCGCAGCGGCAGCCGCGCCCCGGCGCGCATGCTCTGCTCGCCGCCGGACTCGACGTGCTCGACCCCGACGCCCGGCCACGCCTTGGCGACCCGCCGCTTCCAGGAGGCGAGCGCGCGGGCGCCCGCGTACCCGTCGGCGGCCATCGCGCGGGCGGACGCCGCGGCCGGGGCGTAGTAGCCCTCGACGTAGTCGCGCACCATCCGGCTCGCGAGCACCTTCGGGCCGAGCGTCGCGATCGTGTGCTTGACCATCTCCAGCCAGCGGCGCGGCAGCCCGGCGCCGTCGCGGTCGTAGAACGTCACGGCGACGTGGTCCTCGACCAGCTCGTACAGCGCGGCGGCCTCCAGCGCGTCGCGGCGGGCGGGGTCGGCCAGGCCGTCGGCGGACGGGATCGCCCAGCCGTTCTGCCCGTCGTGCCACTCGTCCCACCAGCCGTCGCGGATCGACAGGT
Source organism: Actinomadura sp. J1-007 (assembly GCF_009793335.1). Classification (GTDB taxonomy): domain Bacteria; phylum Actinomycetota; class Actinomycetes; order Streptosporangiales; family Streptosporangiaceae; genus Spirillospora; species Spirillospora yumaensis. The sequence continues at coordinate 1,155,796 of NZ_WING01000001.1, forward strand.
TGAGGCCGCCGTTCAGCGCCGCCTTCATGCCGGACGTGCCGCACGCCTCCAGCGGGCGCAGCGGGTTGTTCATCCACACGTCGCAGCCCTGCACGAGCAGGCGCCCGAGCGCCATGTCGTAGTCGGGCAGGAACACGATCCGGTGCCGGACGTCCTCGGCGTCGGCGAACCGCACGATGTCCTGGATCAGCCGCTTGCCGCCCTCGTCCGCCGGGTGCGCCTTGCCCGCGATGACGATCTGGACGGGGCGCTCCGGGTCGAGCAGCAGCGCGCGGAGCCGGCCCGGGTCGTGCGTCATCAGCGTGAGCCGCTTGTACGACGGGACGCGCCGCGCGAAGCCGATGGTCAGCACGTCCGGGTCGAGGACGTCGTCGATCCAGGAGACCTCCGCCTCGCTCGCGCCGCGCTGCCGCCACGACTCGCGGAGCCTGCGGCGCGCGTCGAGGACGAGCCGTTCGCGCAGGACGCGGCGGATCCGCCAGATCTCGCTCTCGGGCACGTCGCGGACGCCGCGCCAGCCGCGCCCGGACTCGACCACCTCGGGGACCTCGCGGGCGGCGAGGTCGAGGACCTCGCGCGCGACCCACGTGCCGGCGTGCACGCCGTTGGTGATCGACCCGATCGGGACCTCGGAGGTGTCGAACCCGCCCCACAGCCCGCCGAACATCTCCCGGCTGACCTCGCCGTGCAGCCGGGACACGCCGTTCACGCGCTGCGCGAGGCGCATCCCCATGACGGCCATGTTGAACACGGTCCCGTCGCCGCCGGGGTAGTCCTCGGCGCCGAGCGCGAGGACGCGCTCGACGGGCACGTCGGCCTCCTCGTTGACGCCGCCGAAGTACCGCTGGATCAGCTCGCGGGGGAACCGGTCGATCCCCGCCGGGACGGGCGTGTGCGTCGTGAACACCGTGCCCGCGCGCGTCGCCTCCAGGGCCTCGTCGAACGTCAGCCCCTGGCCGGAGACGAGCTCGCGGATCCGTTCCAGGCCGAGGAACCCGGCGTGCCCCTCGTTGGTGTGGAACACCTCCGGCGCGGGGTGCCCGGTGATGCGGCAGTACGCCCGGATCGCGCGGACGCCGCCGATGCCGAGCAGCATCTCCTGGAGGAGCCGGTGGTCGCCGCCGCCCCCGTACAGCCGGTCGGTGATGTCGCGGGCGGCCTGGTCGTTGTCCTCGACGTCGGAGTCCAGCAGGAGCTGCGGGACGCGGCCGACGCGCGCGAGCCACACCTGCGCGTGCAGGTCGCGGCCCTGCGGCAGCCCGATGACGACGCGCACGGGCGTCCCGCCGTCCTCGCGGAGCAGGGTGAGGGGCAGGCCGTTCGGGTCGAGCGACGGGTAGCGTTCGAGCTGCCAGCCGTCCGGCGACAGCGACTGGGAGAAGTAGCCGTGGCGGTAGAGCAGCCCGACGCCGACGAGGGGGACGCCGAGGTCGCTCGCGGTCTTCAGGTGGTCGCCCGCGAGGATGCCGAGCCCCCCGGAGTACTGCGGGAGCGCGGCGGTCAGCCCGTACTCCGGCGAGAAGTAGGCGACCGCGACGTCCGGGCCGCGCTCCTGGTACCAGCGCGGCGCGGTCAGGTAGTCGCGCAGGTCCTCGACCGCGCCGTCCAGCCTGCGCAGGAAGCGCCGGTCCTCGGCGAGCCGGTCCAGGCGGCCGGGCGCGACCTCGCCGAGCAGCCGTACGGGGTCGTGCCGGACGGCCTCCCACAGCGCGGGGTCGATCGTCCGGAACAGGTCGCGGGTCTCGTGGTGCCAGGACCAGCGGAGGTTGAGGACGAGCTCCTCCAGCGGCCGGAGCGGCTCCGGGAGGACGGTGCGCACGGTGAATCGTCGGATTGCCTTCACGCCACGCCACGCTAAGCGGCCCCACCCGCAGCACGCGACCCCGTGCCACGGGACCGTTACCTAACGGACCGGTCCGCCGCAACCGGGCGAAATCTACGGCGCCGGATCAGAACGGCCCCGACCAGGGCCCCCGCCGCGACGCCGGCCGAGTTGTACGCCCAGTCGCCCGGATCGCATTCGCGCCCCGGATCCAGCGTCTGGAGGAACTCGACGGCCACGAAGACCGCCGCCGTCACGGCGGGCGCGGCGATCGGACGGCGCGTCGCGAGGACGGCGAGGAACCCGCAGGGGACCCACAGCGCGACGTTCATCACGTCCTCCAGGCCGCGCGTCCCGAAGATCCGCACGGACCACGCGATGTCGGCGACCGGGTGCGCCACGCACCGCCCGAGCCGTCCGCCCGAGCCGGGCGCGACCGTCATCGGCAGCGTCATCGCGAGGACGAGGCCCGTCCAGGCGAGCAGCGCCAGCGTCGGCGGCGCCGCCCAGCCCGTGCGGCGGACGAGGGGCCGCCAGACCAGCAGCGCCGCGCCGGCGGCGAGCACCGCCCACAGCGCCAGGGCGCGTACGGCCTCGAACGGCACATGATCCGGCACATCTGGAAGACGAGCCGCCGGCGTCCGGGGTTCGCGGTCCGGCGGCGCCGCGGGTGGCCGATGTCGGACCTGCCCGCGCGGGCCGGTCCCGGTGCGTTCCCGCACGCACCCGATCTCCGGGTGCTTTGTGGGCTTACGCGGCGGTTGGTCGGACATGGCGGTAGCGAAGCGCACTTCACGGGCATGGACGGTTTTGGAAATCGCGAGCGGGTAGGGGATGGCGCATGCGAGTCGAGCCGGTTTCGCCTCAATCATCACGAACGATCGATTCCGGGAGACGCGACACCGCGAAGATCGGCCGCATTCCCATCCTCGACGTCGAGCCGCTCGTCGAGTGCGGCGCCTGGCCCGCCAAGGCCGTCGTCGGCGAGGCGTTCGAGGTCGGCGCGACGGTGTTCCGCGAGGGCCACGAGAGGCTCGGCGCCGCCGCCGTGCTGCGCGCGCCCGACGGCACGGCGCGCCCCCCGGCGCGGATGGCGGAGGTCGGGCAGGGCCTCGACCGGTACACCGCCGAGGTGGCCCCGGACGGGCCCGGCGACTGGCACTTCCGCGTCGAGGCGTGGGGCGACCCGATCGCGGGCTGGCGGCACGACGCCGAGATCAAGATCCCGCGCGGGCAGGACGTCGAGCTGACGCTGACCGAGGGCTCGCTGCTGCACGCGCGCGCCGCCGAGGGCGCGCCGCCCGCCGGACGCGCCGTCCTGGCCCGGCTCGCGGAGCGCCTGGCCGACCGGACGGTCCCGGCCGCCGAACGCCTCGGCGCGGCCCTCGACCCCGCCGTCACCGAACTCCTCGACCGGCATCCGCTGCGCGAGCACCTCACGGCGACCGCGTGGTTCCCGCTCGTCGTGCACCGCGAGCGGGCCCTGTTCGGCGCGTGGTACGAGTTCTTCCCCCGCTCGGAGGGCGCCTCGTTCGACCCGATGGGGCGGCGCGGGCCGATGTCGGGAACGTTCCGCACCGCGATGAAACGGCTACCCGCCGTCGCGGCGATGGGCTTCGACGTCGTCTACCTGCCGCCCGTTCACCCGATCGGGACGACCTTCCGCAAGGGCCCCAACAACACGCTCGGCGCCGGACCGTACGACCCCGGCTCGCCGTGGGCGATCGGCTCGCCGGACGGCGGCCACGACGCGATCCACCCGGAGCTCGGCACGATCGAGGACTTCGACGCGTTCGTCGCGTACGCGGCGGACCTCGGGCTGGAGGTCGCGCTCGACCTCGCGCTCCAGTGCTCCCCCGACCACCCGTGGGTCGCCGAGCACCCCGAGTGGTTCACCACGCGCGCGGACGGGACGATCGCCTACGCCGAGAACCCGCCGAAGAAGTACCAGGACATCTACCCGCTCAACTTCGACAACGACCCCGAGGGCATCCACCGCGAGGTGCTGCGGATCGTCCGGCACTGGATGGACCACGGCGTGCGGATCTTCCGCGTGGACAACCCGCACACCAAGCCCGTGCCGTTCTGGGAGCGGCTGCTCGCCGAGGTCGCCCGCACCGACCCCGACGTGCTGTTCCTCGCCGAGGCGTTCACCAGGCCCGCGATGATGAACGCCCTCGCCAAGATCGGTTTCCACCAGTCCTACACCTACTTCACCTGGAAGAACTCGCGCGAGGAGCTGGAGCAGTACTTCCGGGAGCTGGCCGGGCCCGCGGCCCGGCACATGCGGCCGAACGTCTTCGTCAACACCCCCGACATCCTCAACGAGTACCTGGTGCACGGCGGCCGGCCGGCGTTCGAGATCCGGGCCGTGCTCGCCGCGCTGCTGTCCCCGACGTGGGGCGTCTACTCCGGGTACGAGCTGATCGAGAACACGCCCGTCCGCCCCGGCAGCGAGGAGTACCGCGACTCGGAGAAGTACCAGCTGAAACCGCGGGACTGGGAGCGCGCCGAACGCGAGGGCGCCGGCATCGCCCCCCTCATCGGCCGCCTCAACGCCTTCCGGCGCGCGCACCCGGCCCTGCGCGGGCTGCGCAACCTGAGGTTCCACGACGTCGACCAGCCGGAGCTGATCTGCTTCTCCAAGCGCCTGCCCGCGCGCGGCGCGCAGGCCCCCGCCGGCGCGGAGGCCCCCTCCGGCGCGGAAGGGCCCGGCGGCGACGACGTGGTGCTCGCGGTCGTGAACCTCAACCCCCACCAGGTCCGTGAGGCGACCGTCCACCTCGACCTGCCCGCGCTGGGTCTGGACGCGGACGGCGAGCTCGACGCGCACGGCTTCGAGGTCGCCGACGAGCTGTCCGGCGAGACCTACACGTGGCGGCGGTCGAACTACGTGCGCCTCGATCCCCACGTCCAGCCGGCCCACATCCTCACGCTCCGGAGAAACGAGAGTTGAACACACCCCACCGGCCGCCACCGGCCGCGCCCCCCGGAATCGTTCCCCGCGACGACCCCCTCCCCGAGATCCCGCCCGAGATCGTCCCGACCCCCTCCGAGCCCCTCCCGGACGCGTTCGACCCCGACACCCCGCGCGACCCGCACTGGTTCAAGACGGCGGTGTTCTACGAGGTGTCGGTCCGCGGCTTCGCCGACTCCAACGGCGACGGCTACGGCGACCTGCGCGGGCTGATCGGCAAGCTCGACCACCTCCAGTGGCTCGGCGCCGACTGCCTGTGGCTGCTGCCGATCTACCAGTCGCCGCTCAAGGACGGCGGCTACGACATCAGCGAGTACACCAAGATCCTGCCGGACTTCGGCGAGCTGGGCGACTTCGTCGAGCTGATCGACGAGGCGCACGCGCGCGGCATCCGGGTGGTCGCCGACCTGGTGATGAACCACACCAGCGACCAGCACGCGTGGTTCCAGGCGTCGCGGACCGACCCGGACGGGCCGTACGGCGACTTCTACATGTGGAGCGACACCGACGACGGGTACCCCGACGCGCGGATCATCTTCGTCGACACCGAGCAGTCGAACTGGACGTACGACCCGGTGCGCGGGCAGTACTACTGGCACCGGTTCTTCTCGCACCAGCCGGACCTGAACTACGACAACCCGAACGTGCAGGAGGCGATGCTGGAGGTCCTGCGCTTCTGGCTCGACCTCGGCATCGACGGGTTCCGGCTCGACGCCGTCCCCTACCTGTACGCGCGCGAGGGCACCAACTGCGAGAACCTGCCCGAGACGCACGCCTACCTCAAGCGCGTCCGGGCCGAGGTCGACCGGCTCTACCCCGACCGGGTGCTGCTCGCCGAGGCCAACCAGTGGCCCGCCGACGTCGTGGAGTACTTCGGCGACCCCGGCGCGGGCGGCGACGAGTGCCACATGGCGTTCCACTTCCCGGTGATGCCGCGCATCTTCATGGCCGTGCGGCGCGAGCAGCGCTACCCCATCTCGGAGATCATGGCGCAGACGCCGAAGATCCCCGAGAGCTGCCAGTGGGGCATCTTCCTGCGCAACCACGACGAGCTGACCCTGGAGATGGTCACCGACGAGGAGCGCGACTACATGTACGCCGAGTACGCCAAGGACCCCCGGATGAAGGCCAACATCGGGATCCGCCGGCGGCTCGCCCCGCTCCTGGACAACGACCGCAACCAGCTGGAGCTGTTCACCGCGCTGCTGCTGTCGCTGCCCGGCTCGCCGGTGCTGTACTACGGCGACGAGATCGGGATGGGCGACAACATCTGGCTCGGCGACCGCGACGCCGTCCGCACCCCGATGCAGTGGAGCCCGGACCGCAACGCCGGGTTCTCGCGCTGCGACCCGGCCCGGCTCTACCTGCCGACGATCATGGACCCGATCTACGGCTACCAGGCCGTCAACGTCGAGGCGCAGGAGAACAACCCCGGCTCGCTGCTGCACTGGACGCGCAAGATGATCGAGATCCGGCGGCGGCACCCGGTGTTCGGCGTCGGCGAGTACGTGGAGCTGTCGGCGTCCAACCCGAGCGTGCTGGCGTTCGTCCGCGAGATGGCCGAGGGCGAGGCCAACCGCTGGGGCGGCACCGACAACGTGCTCTGCGTCAACAACCTGTCGCGCTTCCCGCAGCCGGTGGAGCTCGACCTGCGCCGCTTCCGCGGCTCGACCCCGATCGAGTGCATGGGCGGCGTGCAGTTCCCGGCGATCGGCGAGCTGCCGTACCTGCTGACGCTGCCGGGGCACGGCTTCTACTGGTTCCTGCTGCCGCCGCCCCCGCAACGCCCGCCCCACGAGGAGACGAGGTGATGTAGCCGTGGCGCCGCCCGACCCCACCGCGCTCGTACGGCTGCTGTCCGGATGGCTGCCCCGGCAGCGGTGGTTCGGCGGCAAGGACCGCCCGATCGGCGCGTTGTCGATCGCGGCGGCGACCGAGCTGCTGCCGGGCCCCGACCCGTCCCTGCACCACCTCGTGGTGGACGTCCGGCAGGGCGCCGTCGCGAGCCGCTACCAGCTCCTGCTCGGCGTCCGCGCGGACCTGCCCGCGCACCTGCGCCCCGGGGAGATCGGCCCGGTCGCCCCGGCCGGCCCCGACTGCCGCGGCCCGGCCGGCCCGGCCCTGCACGCCTACGACGCGGCGTACGACCCGGAGCTCACCAGGCCGCTGCTGGCGCACATGGCCGCCGGGGCGGAGGTGGGGCCGCTGCGGTTCCGGAGGGCGCCGAACCGGACGATCGAGACGGGCCTGTCCGCCGTCCCGATGTCGGCGGAGCAGAGCAACACCTCGCTGGTGTTCGGCGATGCGTACATCTGCAAGCTGTTCCGCCGCCTGACCCCCGGCGTCAGCCCGGACCTGGAGGTCAGCTTTGCGCTGTCGGAGGCGCACTGCGCGCACGTGCCCGCCGTGCACGGCTGGATCGAGATGGAGACGGGCGAGGCCGGCGGCCCGGTCACGCTCGCGCTGCTGTCGGAGTACCTGCGGACGGCGACGGACGGCTGGCAGCTCGCGCTCACCAGCGTCCGCGACTGGTTCGCGAGCCCCGCGCACACCGGGGACGGGCACCGCGGCGGCCCGCACTCCGGCGGCCCGTACTCCGGGACGGGCGGCGAGGCGTTCACCGGGGCGGACGCCGGGGCCGCGGGCGGGGACTTCGCCGCCGAGGCCGGACGGCTCGGGGCCGCCACCGCGACCGTGCACCACGACCTCGCCAAGGCGTTCGGCGTGACGCGGGTCCCGGCGGCCGACGTGCGGGCGATGGCGCGCGGGATGCGCCGGCAGCTCGACGAGGTCGGCGGGGCGGTGCCCGAGCTGCGGCCGTACGTCCCGGCGATCGGGGCGGCGTTCGAGGAGGTCGAGGCCGGCGCGGAGGACCTGCTGTTCCAGCGGGTGCACGGCGACTACCACCTCGGCCAGGTGCTGCGCACCGGGACGGGCTGGGTGCTGCTCGACTTCGAGGGCGAGCCCGCGCGGACCCCGGCCGAGCGCCGCGCGCCGTCGCATCCGCTGCGCGACGTGGCCGGGATGCTGCGGTCCTTCGAGTACGCGGCGCGCTTCATGCTCGCCGGGAACGGCGACCTGCCCCCGGACGCGGAACGGGACCTGGAGGCGCGGGCCCGCGCGTGGACGGCGCGCAACCGCGCGGCGTTCCGCGGCGGGTACGCGGCGGCGGGCGGCCCCGACCCGGCCGGGCACGCGGCGCTGCTGCGAGCGTTCGAGCTCGACAAGGCCGTCTACGAGATCCGGTACGAGGCCCGCAACCGGCCGTCCTGGCTGCCGGTCCCGCTGCGCTCCCTCGCCGACCTGGTGCGCTGAGGGCCCGGGGGGCGCAGGCCCGGACCGCCCGGATGGCATGACCACTAACGGTCATGCCATCCGGTGGCGTTCTACCGGTTTTCTCCGTTATGACCGGTCACGCGGACCGTGACGAGGCCCTTACCCGTCGGAGCCGTACGACGTGCGTAGGCGCTCCTGCGCAACTTACGGGAGTGACGGGCCCGATCCTCCCAACATGATGGGCGCACCCGCCATCTAACGGGCCAAGACGTCAACCTTTACGGGGACTCCCATGCATTCTCCTGATTCGTCCGTGCGCGCCTCGCTGGGCGTGAACGGCGCCACGAGGGCGGCCCCCCTCGCGCGCCCGGGCACGCTGATGAACGCCTCCCCGCATGCGCGCCGGTGGCCGACGGTCACCGCCGTGATCCCCACCCTGAACGAGGCCGACAACCTCCGATGGCTCATGCCGCGGCTCACCGCGGTGGACGAGATCGTGATCGTCGACGGCGAGTCCACCGACGGGACCGTCGAGTACGCCCTGTCGGTGCGGCCGGACGCCAGGGTCATCGTCGAGCCGCCCACCGGCAAGGGCAGCGCCATGCGGACGGGAATGGCCGCGGCGACCTCCGAGATGATCATCATGCTGGACGCCGACGGCAGCATGGACCCGGCCGAGTTCGACTCCTACCTCGCGCTGCTGTGCCGCGGCTTCGACCTGGTCAAGGGCACCCGGTACGGGTGCGGCGGCGGCTCGGACGACCTCACCGGGCTGCGCCGGCTCGGCAACTCGGCGCTCACCGGCCTCGCCAACCGGCTCTACCGGCAGCGCTGGTCGGACCTGTGCTACGGCTACGTCGCACTGCGCCGCGACGCCGTCGGGCGGCTCCGGCTGGAGTCGACCGGCTTCGAGATCGAGACCGAGATGTGCGTGAACGCCGTCCGCGCCGGGCTGCGCATCGCCGAGGTCGCGAGCCACGAGACCGAGCGCCGCCACGGCGAGTCCAACCTCAACACCTTCCGCGACGGCTGGCGGGTGCTGAGGACGATGGTCCGGCTGCGCTTGCGGGGCCCGCTCGACCGCGCGGCCCCCGGACCGGGCCCGGCCGCGGCCGAGCCCGTCCACCTGCCGTGGCGGCCGGCGGCCTTCAGCCGCACCGGCACCGAGTAGCGCGCCGGCCCGCCCGTGAAGATCACCGTGGTGCGCCCCTCCGACCTCGGCGACGCCGAGCTCAAGCGATGGCGCGACATCCGGACCTCCCACCGCGACCTGGCCAACCCGTTCCTCGCGCCGGAGTTCACGCTCGGCGTCGGCCGGTTCCGCGACACCGTGCGCGTCGCCGTGGTCGAAAACGGCTCCGGCGTCGCCGCGTTCTTCCCCTACGAGCGCGGCCCGCTCGGCACCGGCCGCCCGGTCGGGGCCGGCCTCACCGACCTCCAGGGCCTCGTCGCCCCGCCCGGCCTGCACCTGAACGCGCGCGCCCTGCTGCGCGCGTGCGGGCTCGGGGTCTGGGACTTCGACCACCTGCTCGCGCACCAGCCCGCGTTCGCGCCGTTCCACAGGGCGCGGCGGTCGGAGCCGGTGATGGACCTGTCCGGCGGGTTCGCCGCGTTCGAGGACGGGCTCCGGCGCGGGGCGCCGAAGACCCACAAGACCATCCGCTACAAGGAGCGCAAGCTCGGACGCGACGTCGGGGACGTGACCTACGCGTTCTCCTCCGCCTCCGCCGCCGACCTCGACCGGCTGATGGGCTGGAAGTCCGGCCAGTACCACCGGACGGGACGCACCGACCGGTTCGCGCGGCCCTGGATCGTCGCGCTCGTCAGGCACTTCCACGAGACCGGGTTCGGGGTGCTGAGCGTCCTGTCGGCGGGCGGCGAGCCGGTGTCGATGCACTTCGGGCTGCGCGACGGGCACGTCATGGCGGGCTGGTTCCCCGCGTACGACACCCGCTTCGGCAGGTACTCGCCCGGCATGATCGGCCACCTGCGGCTCGCGGAGGGCTGCGCCGCGCACGGCGTCACCGAGATCGCGATGGGACGCGGCGGCAAGGAGTTCAAGGAGGGGTTCAAGGGCCGCGAGATCCCGATCGCGGAGGGACGCGTCGCACGGGTGACGGCCGCCGCCGGGCTGCACTGGGCGCGCACCGCGCCGCTCAACCGCGCGCGCGGGGCCGTCCTTGACCATCCCGCGCTCTACCGCTGCGCCGACCAGGTGCTCAGGACGTACGCGCGGCTGCGGCCCGGCGCGGGCGGCCGGCGGGACGGCGGCGGAGGGCGGGCGTCATGAGGTTCTCCGTCGTGATCTGCGCCTACACCGAGGAGCGGTGGGACGACGTGCACGCCGCCGTCGCGTCCGTCCGCGCGCAGCGCCACCCGGCCGAGGAGATCATCCTCGTCGTGGACCACAACCCGGCGCTGCACGCGCGGCTCCGGCGGTCGCTGCCCGGGGTCGCCGTCGTGGAGAACCGCGAGGCGCGCGGCCTGTCGGGCGGCAAGAACACCGGCGTCGCGATCGCGCGCGGCGACGCCGTCGCGTTCCTCGACGACGACGCGGTGGCGGCCCCCGGCTGGCTCGCCGCGTTCGCCGCGCGCTACGGCGACCCGCGGGTGGCCGGGGTCGGCGGGCTGACGCTGCCCCTGTGGCCCGGCTCGACGCCGTCCGCGGACCTGGCGGACGATCCGGTGCCGGGCTCGGCCGGCACCCGTCCCCGCTGGTTCCCGGAGGAGTTCGACTGGACGGTCGGATGCACCTACCGCGGCCTGCGTCCCGGCCCCGTGCGCAACCTCATGGGCGGCAACGCCTCGTTCCGGCGGGAGGCGTTCCCGATCGCGGGCGGCTTCGACTCGGGCATCGGCCGCTCGTTCCACGACCGGCCGCTCGGATGCGAGGAAACCGAGTTCTGCATCAGGCTGCGGCAGCGCAGCCCCGGCTCGGAGCTCGTGTACGACGACGCGGCCGTGATCTGGCACCGCGTCCCCGCCGAACGGGCCCGCTTCGCCTACTTCCGCCGGCGCTGCTACGCCGAGGGACTGTCCAAGGCGCTCGTGACGGCGAGCGTGGGCAGCGGGGACGGGCTCGCGAGCGAACGCGCGCACGCGTTGAAGACCCTGCCGCGCGGCGTGCTGCACGGCAGCGCCGACGGGTTCCGCGGCGACCCGGGCGGTTTCGGCCGCGCGGGGGCCATCGCGGCCGGCCTCGCCTGGACGGCGTGGGGGTACGCCGTCGGCTCCTGGACGACGCGCCGCCGGACGCTGCGCGCGGTCGGCGCGCCGAGCGGGATCAAGGCCCCGGGTCCGTCCGCGAACGGCCGCCGGGGCGGCGAGGGGGCCGCGTGATGCCGGGAGTCCCCGTGCTGATGTACCACTCGATCAGCGACCGGCCGACGCGCGGGACGGCGGGCCTCGCCGTGCGGACGGGCGCGTTCGCCGAGCAGATGGCGCTGCTCGCGGACGCCGGGTTCATGCCCGTCCCGTTCTCGGCCCTGTACGCGCCGGAACGGCCCGGCAAGCCCGTCGTCCTCACGTTCGACGACGGCTACGCCGACTTCCACGAGCACGCGCTGCCCGTTCTGGAACGGCACGGGTTCGCCGCGACGGTGTTCGTCACGACCGGCTGGGTCGCCGACGCGGGCGCGGACGCGGCGGGCCGCCCCCTGGACCGGACGCTGGCGTGGGGCCAGGTCCGCGAGGCCGCCGCGCACGGGATCGAGATCGGCGCGCACAGCCACAGCCATCCGCAGCTCGACCAGCTCCCGGACGGCGCGCTGCGGGACGAGCTCGCGCGCAGCAAGGGCCTGCTCGAAGACCGGCTCGGCGCTCCCGTCGAGACGATGGCGTACCCGTACGGGTACTCCAGCGCGCGCGTGCGGCGCGCGGTCCGCGCGGCGGGGTACGGCACGGCGTGCGCGGTCGCCAACCGCCTCTCCCCCGCCTCCGGCGACGCGCGCCGGTACGACGCGCTCGCGATCCCCCGGCTGACCGTCCGCGCGTCCACGTCGCTCGCCGCGTTCGCACGCGTCGCGGACGGGAGGGGGATCGCCGCGGCCTACCTCAAGGACCGCGCGCTGACCAAGGGGTACGCCGCCGTACGGCGCACTCGCCACGCCGTACGGCGCGCGCCGGGGCGGGCAGGCGGCGGTGCCTGAGCCGGCGCTGACGACCGGCCCCGAGCCCGGCCCCGGCCCCCGGTCCGGCGGCGGGGAGGGCGGGCCGCCCCCGGGCTGGCTGCGGCGCGAGCTGTCCAACCCGCTGTTCCGCAACGCGTACGCGCTGATGCTGAACGGCGGCGTGACGACGCTGCTCGGCGCCGCGTTCTGGGCGATCGGCCCCCTCTACTACGCGCCCGCCGACTTCGGCCGCAACACCGCGATGAACCAGGCGATCATGTTCGTCGGCGGCATCACGATGCTGAACTTCCTGCTCATCAGGTTCATCCCGGAGACCGCCCGGCACACCCGCGCGCTCGTGCTGGCCTGCTACGGGATCGGCGCCGGGACGGCCGCCGCCGTCGGCGCCGCGTTCCTGGTGACGCTGCGGGTGTGGGGCGGCGGCTGGACCAACTTCGACCACCTGCGCGGCCTCGGGCCCGGCCTCGCGTTCGTCGCCATGGCGGTCGCCTGGAACCTGTGGAACGCGATGGAGGGCGTGTTCACCGGCCTGCGCCGCGCGGGCTGGGTCCCGGCCGTCAACACGGTCTGGTGCCTGCTGCGGCTCGGCCTGGTCGTCGCGCTCGCCGGGGCGTTCCCGCACAACGGCATCGTGCTCGCCTGGTACCTCCCGGCGATGGCGGTGCTCGTCCCGGTGAACGCGCTGATCCTCGGCCGGCTGATCCCCGCGCACCGGCGCGCCAACCTCGGGCGCGGGCCGCGCTCGACGCACCGGGAGATCGCGCGCTACCTCGGCGGCGGCTACCTCGGCGGGGCGTTCCAGTTCGCGTCGGTGAGCCTCGTGCCGATCGTCGTCGCCGCGCACCTGTCCCCGGCGACGAACGCGTACTTCCAGATGGCGTGGGTGCCGGGCATGATGCTCGACCTGCTCGCGCTCACCCTGTCGTTCTCGCTGACCGTCGAGGGCGCGTTCGACCGGGCGGGCCTCGCGCGCTCGACCCGCGCGGCGCTGCGCCGCACCGTCACGCTGATGGCGCCGGTCACCGTGCTGGTGGTCGCGCTCGCGCCGGTCGGGCTGGAGATCTACGGCCACGGGTACGCGACCGGCGCGCCGCTGCTCCAGGTGCTCGCGCTCGCCGTCCTACCGAAGGCGGTCATCGAGCTCTACGTCGGCGTGCTGCGCGTCCAGAAGCGGACACGGCTCATCGCCGCCCTCCAGGGCGTACGGCTCGCCGGGGTGCTCGGCCTGGTGACCCTGCTGATCGACCCCGACCGCCTCGCCACGATCGGCGTCGCCGTCGTCGCGGTCAACGTCACCGTCGCCGCCGCGATCCTCCCCGGCCTGCTGCGCGCCGCGCGCCCGGACCCCGCAGCAGCGGAAGGGCACGCGGGCGGGCCTTCCACGACCGACCCGGGACGGGATAACAGTTGAACGTGACGGTTCGCGAGGCGCGCGACCCCGCGGAGGGCGCGCCGCGGGACGGGACGGCCGTCCCGCCGGCCCCGGGCGCGGGCCGTACCGCCCTGATCGCCGTCGCGGCGCTCGCCGCGCTCGGCGCCGGCCTGTTCTGGATCCCGCTGCGCGGCGTCGATCTGGAGGCGATGGACGGCTACGGGCTGATCAGCGTCCTGCCCGCCGCCACCCTCGCCGGCGCCGCCCTCCTCGTCGCGGCGTTCATGGCGACGCTCGCGCTGCCGCGCCCGCACCGGCCGCTGCTCGCCGCGCAGCTCCTCGTCCTGACCGTCTCGCTGCACGGCGTCGCGCAGGCGCTGGAGCCGAACGCGCGGTTCCCGACCGTGTGGCAGACCGCCGGGTTCATCGAGTACATCAGCCGCACCCACACCGTGAGCTGGGACCTCGACGCGCGGTTCAGCACGCCCGGCTTCTTCGCGTTCATCGCGTTCGTGATGAACGCGGTCGGGCAGCACGACATCGAGCCGCTGCTGCGCTGGGCCCCGCCCGTCACGAACCTGCTGTACCTCGTCCCGTACGCGCTGATCCTGCGGACGCTGCGGGCGACGTGGCGGGCGAAGTGGTTCGCGGCGTGGCTGTTCGTCGCGGCGAACTGGGTCGGGCAGGACTACCTGTCGCCGCAGGCGTTCGCGTACCTGCTCTACCTGTTCTTCGTGGCGATCCTGGTCAACTGGTTCCGCCACCACCACGAGACGGCGCGGCGCGCGGGCCGCCGCCGCGCGGGCGGGACCGCCGAACGGCGCGGCCGCGTCCGGCGCGTCTACGACCTCGCCTTCGGGCCCAAGGACCCCGGCGAGCTGCCCCCGCCGCAGGCGCCGGTGCGCGAACGGTCGGTCCTGCTGGTCCTGCTGTTCGTCCTGCTGCTCGTCGGGACGGCCGCGCACCAGCTCACGCCGTTCCTGATGACGGCCGCGTGCGCGGGCCTGGTGCTGGTCCGGCGGTGCGGCCTGCGCGGGATGCCGTTCATCGCCGGGATCGTGTACGCGGCGTGGGTCAGCTTCATGACGGTCGGGTACTGGTCGAGCCGCAAGGGCGAGATCTTCGGCGGGCTCGGCAAGGTGTTCACCAACGTCCGGCAGAGCACCGGCGGGCGGATCAGCCAGACCAGCGCGCAGACCGCCGACGTCCAGCAGCTCCGCATCATGATCGCGGCGGTGGTGGTGGGCCTCGCCGCGGCCGGCCTCCTGCGGCGCCGCGCGCGCGGCATCGACGACCGGGTGGCGCTGGTGCTGATGCTGGTGCCGTTCTCCTCGTTCGGCCTCCAGAACTACGGCGGCGAGATCGCGCTGCGCATCTACTTCTTCATGCTGCCCGCGGCGTGCCTGCTGATCGCCTACCTGTTCTTCCCCGCCCCGTTCGACGCGCCGCGCGTCCGCGACCCGAGGGTCCGGCTCCGGCTCGGGCGGCTCCGCGCGGGCTCCCGCCGGCACTGGCCCGCCGTCGCCGCCGCGTCGGTCTTCGCGCTCGCCCTCACCGGCGGCTTCCTCGCCGTCCGGTACGGCAACGAGAGGTACGAGCAGGTGCGCAAGGACGACGTGCGCGCGTTCGACGTCATGCTCGACGCGCGCGAGGGCCCGGTCGGCGTCGTCTGGCTGAGCGCCGAGAACCCCGACCTCGTCGGCGGGACGCCCGTGATGCCGTGGTCGTACCGCGACTGGGAACGGCTGTCGTACGCGCCCGTCATCGCCAACCGCGGCGACCCGGCCGATATCTCCCCGATCGTGCAGGGCCTCAAGGACCAGGGGCCGAGCGGCTACTTCGTCACCACGCGCAGCCACGAGGACTTCCAGGTGCTCACCGCGGGCCTGCCGGCCGACTACGGGGACCGGATGCGCCGGGCGCTCGCCTCGTCCCCGGAGATCCAGACCGTTCTCAGCACCCGCGACGCGGCCGTCTACCGCCTCAGGAACCCGCCGCCCGCGCCCGTCGCCGAGGTGCCGCGCCCGGCCGGGCTCGGCATGCGCGGCTCCCCCTGGACGCCCGCGGGCCTGGTCTACCTGCCCGTCCTGCTCGGCGTCCTGCTGGCCCGCGAGCTGCGCCGGCTCCGCCTCCCGCCCGGCGAGACCCGCCGCCTGCGCCCGCTCACCGTGCTCGCGGCCCCGCTGCTGGTCAGCGTGGTCGCGGTGATCGTGGAGAGGTTCGTGGTGATCTCGTGACGGCCCTGCTCGCGCTGCTCCTGTTCGCCGTCCCGGCCCTGGCGTGCGCGTCCCTGCTCCCGGGCCTGGACCCCGTCGGCCGCCTCGTCGTCTCCACGTCCGCCGCGATCGTCATCGTGGCCGGGACGGCCCAGATCATGCTGATGCTGGGCGCCTGGTCCCCCGGCGCGGGCCTGATCGCCGTCCTCACCCTCAGTGCTGCCCTGGCCACCGCCGGCCGAGCCCGCCGCCACCCCCACCCCCCAGCCCCACCCCCACCCCGCAACGAGGCCGAGGACAACGACGAAGACGCCTGGCTCTACCAGGACTGACACCCCCGCCCTCCGTAGACTCGTGCCCGTGACCGCGTGAAGGAGGCGGACGTGGGTGTCGCAGCCGAGGACGACCGGCAGTGAGCTGGGGGCCTTACACCATCGAGGACCTCCACGCCCTGCCCGAGGACGGCAAGGGCTGGGAGCTCTCGGAGGGATGGCTCGTAGAGATGTCCCCCTCCCCCCTGCACGGCGCCGTGTCCGACCGGCTCCACTCGGCGCTCCGCGCCGCCGCCGAGGCCGCGGCGGCCCCCGTGTACGTCGGGCGGGGCGGCGACGAGGAGTTCAGCGTCCCCGCCGGAATACGCAAGCCCGACGTGTTCGTGATCGACGCCGCCGCCCGGCGGGAGACCCTCCTGGAGGACAGGAGCACCTACCACGGCGGCGACCTCGTCCTGGTGGCCGAGGTCGTGTCCCGCCGGAGCGGGAGCGAGCAGTCCGACCGGGTCGCCAAGCGGCGCGAGTACGCCGAGGCGGGCATCCCGCACTACTGGATCGTCGACTTCCGTCCCGTCGCGCGCGTGGAGGTCCTGGAGCTGAACGACCGGGGCCGCTACGGGACCGTCCGCACCGCGCTGGACACCGAGGAGCTCAAGGCCGCCGAGCCCTTCGCCGTCACGCTCGTCCCCGCCGCGCTGCTGGAGGTCTGAGGTCAGACGCCGGTGGGGTTCTTGGTGAGGTCGAGGGGGTTCGGGGGCGGGGAGACCTTGACGGGGACGTCGTAGGTGAAGTTCATCTCGCCGCCGCCCTTCTTGTCACCGCCGGCGAGGCGCAGCGGGTACGGCTTGCCGGTCGCGGCGATGAACAGGATGCCGCTGGAGTCGTCCTTGAGGGTGACGACCGGCCTGTCCCCGATCTTGGAGTCGGCCTCGCGGGTGATGGTGGTGTTGTCGGGCTTGAGGATGTCGGCCCAGCCCGCGGGGGTGAAGAACGACGTGAAGTTCTGCCGCATCTCGCGGGAGCCCGCCACCCAGCGGTCGCCGACGCGGTCGGCGAGGGCGGCGCCGCCGGCCTTCTTCCACAGGTCGCGCCCGCGGAAGTACGCCCGCTCGCCCACCTTGATGACCTCCATCGACACGGTCGTCCCCTCGATGGGCAGCGTCAGCTTGCCCTGGGCGTCGGTGCCGTCGGTGACCATGTCGATCTCGATGGTCTCCTTCTCGTCGACCATGATCCCGGCGACGCGGAACGAGGTCGCGCCGCGGAGGGCGGCGACGGAGTCGGCCAGGATCTGGTCCGGCGACTTGCCCGCGAAGCCGTTGGCGGCGGCCTCGGCCTTGGCGGGCGGGTCGTTCTTCTTCTCCTCGCCGCAGCCGGCGAGCGTCATCGCCAGGGCGGTCGCGACGGCGGCGGGCAGGACGGCTCTGGCGCGCGGAAAGGCTCTCACGGACATGCGGACTCCACAGGTAGGGGGGAGCGGGCACAGTAGCGCACCCGCTCCGCCCGGACGCCTCAGAGGTCGATGGAGTAGTCGAGGATCACGCGGTCGGCGGGGAGGACGATGTCGCGGCACACCTCCATGACGTCCTCCCCGGAGATCAGGCGGCGGGTGATGGCGAGGACGGGCACCCCCGCGGACATGCGGAGGGTCTCGGCCTCCTCGGGGGTGGGCATGCGGGACCTGACCGACTCCTCGACGCGGGTCGGGGGGTGGCCGAGGTAGTCGAGCTGCGCCATGGTGCCGCCCGGCCAGGGCTCGCGGGCGGGGTCGGCGACGGGCGTGTGGCCGACGAGCGACCAGGGCAGGAAGTTGACGGCGATCTGCTGCGGCTCGCCGCGGGCGTAGAAGACGAACCGGCGGCGCAGCAGCTCGGTGCCGACGGGCAGCTCGAACAGCCCGGCGAGGTCCGGTCCGGCGTGGGTGCGGTCGAACTCCTTGTCCAGACGGTACTCGTGCCAGGTGATCCGCTGGTCGCGCGTGAAGGTCGTCTCGGGCACCGCCACCGGGCGGGTGAACGCCCGGTAGCGGTCCATCGCGACCCGCCTGGCGGGCGGCGCCACCTTGACCACGGTGCCGCCGCCGCGGCGGGTCTCGATCAGTCCCTCCTGGCGGAGCAGTGCGATGGCCTGGCGTATGACGATCTCCGACACCTTGTGGGCCGCCTGTAGCTCGGCCATGGTCGGCAGTCGCGTCCCGGGCGGAAGGCTGCCGTCCCGGATCCCCTTGCGCAGCGTGTCGGCGATGCGCAGATAGGCGGGACGCTCCGGCACCGGCGCCACCTCCCTTCGTCCAGCCCGCCTCCCCTGTTCCGCGAAACCCCTTTCTGGCGCTATCCGCGGGGAGACGGTCCGCTTACGGACAGCTTGACACCACTTGGACCGAGTAAGACTTTTGTATACAGAAGAGCCGCCTCGGGGAAGGGACGACCTGGATGGGCGACTTCGAGGATCTGAAGACGGCCATCGAGGCGGAGTTCCCGGGCTGGCTGGTGTGGCGCAGCGACGCCGGCCGGTGGTACGCGACCCGCAGCGGCGATCTCACCGACGCCCAACTCCAGGCGGGATATGCGATGACGGTCGCGGCGGACGACGCGGCGGGGCTGCGGGAGCTGCTGCGCGACCAGACGCGCAGGGACGGCGGGGAGCGGTGAGGCGACGGCGGGGACGCCCGGGGTCCCCGGTCCCCCGGCGGGGGCGGACCGGGTCCGGGCGGTCCGTTACGGCAGTTACCTGTGTCGCGGAGGTGACAGAGGACTGGAGACGCGGTCGGTGCGGTGGTTGTCACCGCAAGGGCCGGAAGACGTGACCGCACGGGCGGCACATCGGCGCGACCCCCACAAAAAGTCGTGCCGTCCGTGCGGTCGCGACTCCTCTCCGGGCACCGGCCGTCTCGTACATTCGCGGGATGCCCCTCCGGCCGCGCCGGGTGAGGATTTCCGGGACGCCGTTCCCATCCAGGAGGCCCGTCTTGGACGTCCAGCAGCGGACCGGTCCCGGCCGCGCGTCCCTGTTCCGCAACCGGCGGGGACGCCACGGCCGCCCGCGCAGGCGCCTGGTCCTGGTCGCCCTCGCCGCGGCCACCGCGGGCGTGCTGGTCTCGACGCTGGTCCTCGCGGCCACCGGCCGGCGCCCCGGCGGGAACGGCGGCGACGGTCCCGCCCCGGCCCAGGCCGCGTCCCGGGTCGCGCCGGGCGCCCCGCGCGACTGGCCGTCGTGGGGTTTCACCCACACGCAGAACACCGTCGATCGTGAACACGGCCCGCCGAAGGCGCTCGCCGACCTGGCGTCGCACCCCATGCCGCAGGTCACGCCCATCATGGGGTGGGGGGTCGACAATCCGGAGCCGCGGCCGGGCGAGTTCGACTGGTCGTCGCTCGACCGGCGGATGGACGTGATCCGCGAGACCCGCGGCACGCCCGTCGTGACGCTGTGCTGCGGGCCCGACTGGATGAAGGGCGGCGCGGCCGGGACGACCGACTGGCGGCGGCTGGAGACGGCGATCGAGCCGGAGCACTTCGACGACTACGCCGACCTCGCCGCGGCCGTGGCCAGGCGCTATCCGGACGTGAGGCACTACACCGTCTGGAACGAGTTCAAGGGCTTCTGGTATCCGCCGGGCAACCGGTGGGACCACGAGGGCTACACCCGGCTTTACAACAAGGTCTACACGGCGCTGAAGAAGGTCGACGAGGACATCAAGGTCGGCGGCCCGTACATGGTCATGAACAGCAACGCGCCGGGCGGGCGGTACGGCCCGCCGTCGGAGCTGAGCGGCCCCTGGGGCGTCATGGACCAGCGCAACCTCGACGCGGTGAAGTACTGGTACGAGCACAAGAAGGGCGCCGACTTCATCGCCGTGGACGGGCACGCGATGCCCAACCAGCGCGAGGTCGAGCTGAACGAGTTCATGGCGCTGTCGAAGTTCTCGGCCGTGACCCGGTGGCTGCGCGGCCTCGACCCGAGGCTGCCGGTCTGGTGGGCGGAGTGGTACGTCGAGCCCGTCCCGTCCACGTGGACGAACGAGCGGCGCGGGGCCGTCCAGGCGGCGGCGATGATGGAGTTCGTGCGGGCGGGCGCGGCGAGCGCGTTCTACTGGAGCCCGCAGACCGCGACGACCGGCGACTGCCCGGGATGCCTGTGGTCGGGCCGGGCGGCGGGCGGAGGCGGCACCCCCACGCTGGCCAACCTCCAGAACTTCGACCGCTGGTTCCCGCCGGGCACGCCGCTGGCGGACGTCGCGTCGTCCAACGCCGACGTGCGCGTGCTGGCGCAGGCCGAGCAGATGGTCGCCGTCAACACCACGGCGCGGCCCGCGCGCACGGAGGTCGAGGGCAAGGCGCTCGACCTCGGCCCGTACGAGGTCAAGTGGCTCGGCCGGTGAAGGCGGCACGGCCTGTGAAGCGGCCCGGCCCGTGAAGTGGCTCGGCCGGTGAGGGGAGGGCAGATGGGCGCGGACCCCGCTCCGGCCGCGCGGCCGGGCGCGCACGGCATCGACCTGGTCGACATGGCGTTCTGGGCCCGCCTCCCGTCCGAACGGCTCGCCGACTTCGCGCGGCTGCGGGAGCTCGGCCCGCCGGTCTGGTTCCCCGAGCCGCGCGTCCCGTTCGTACGGTCGGGCAAAGGCTTCTACGCGCTGGTGCGGCACGCGGACGTGGTGGAGGCGAGCCGGAACGCCGCCGTGTTCTCCAGCGAGCCGGCCGCGACGTCGCCGGAGCCGCCGCCGTGGCTGGCGAAGGTGTTCGGCACGCCGATGGTCAACATGGACGATCCCCGGCACGCGAGGCTGCGGCGGATCGTGTTCCGCGCGTTCACCCCGCGGATGCTCGCCGGGATCGAGGCCGAGATCCGGGCGACCGCCGCGCGGATCGTGGACGAGGTGATCGCGGACGAGCCGCACGACTTCGTGGAGCAGGTCGCGGCCCGGCTCCCGATCAACGTCATCTGCGCGATGATGGGCATCCCCGAGCGGGCCCGCCCGTACGTGCTGTCGCGGATCGACGCGATGACCGCCTACTCCGGGGTGCGCGGATCGCTCGCCAGTCCCCGCGCGCTGCGCCTGCTCTACGGCAACCTCAGGGCGATCGTCGATCTGCACCGGCTCGTCGCGCGGCTCGGCCGGGCCCGCCGCGAGGCCCCGACGGGCGACCTGGTCTCGGCGCTGGTCAACGCGGGCGAGAGCGGGGAGGCGCTGTCGGTGCGCGAGCTGGGCTCGTTCTTCGACCTGCTGCTGGTCGCGGGCAACGAGACGACGCGCAACGCGCTCGCGCACGGGCTGCACCTGTTCACCGAGCACCCCGACCAGCGCGACCTGCTGCTCGCCGACTACGACGCGCGGATCGGCGGCGCGATCGAGGAGATCGTCCGGTACGTCTCGCCGATCGTCCAGTTCCGGCGGACGCTGACCCGCGACCACGAGCTGGGCGGCCGGCGGCTCCGCGCGGGCGACAAGGTCGTGCTGTTCTACCCGGCCGCCAACCGCGACCCCGAGGCGTTCGCCGATCCGGACGCGTTCGACATCACCCGCAAGCCCAACCCGCACGTCGGGTTCGGCGGGCCGGGCCCGCACCTGTGCCTCGGCGCGAACCTGGCGCGGATGGAGCTGCGGATCATGTTCCGCGAGCTGTTCGACCGCCTGCCCGGCCTGCGCGCGACGGGCGAGCCCGAGTACCTGCTGTCCAGCTTCGACAACGGGATCACCCGGCTCCCCTTCACGTACACGGGCCGGGGCGGCTCCCGGCCGTGATCCCGAATCCACCGAAACCGGACCGATCCGCTACGTGAGAGACGCGGATCTCCGGGCACTCCTACTCTGAACGTTCTCCGGGCGGCGTCCAGAAGACCGGGCCGGCCCCGGCGGGCGGGCAACCGGACGCTTCCGGACACGACCTCGCGGCGAGGAGGCCAGGACGCCATGGCACGGGTGACGCGGGCGGAGATCGACCGGCTCGTCGGCGGGGACCACCACGATCCGCACGCCGTCCTCGGCGCCCATCCGGGGCGGTCCGGCGTCACGGTGCGCGCGCTGCGCCCCCTCGCCGAACGCGTCGAGGCCGTGCTGCCGAACGGCGACCGGCACCCGCTGCGGCACGTGCACGAGGGCGTGTTCGCGGCGACGCTGCCCGAGGGCGCGTCGCTCGCCGGGGACGGCCCGGACGAGGCGCCGCTCGCCGTCCCCGACTACCGGCTCGCGGTCACCTACCCGGGCGCGGGCGAGACCGTGCAGGACGACCCGTACCGGCACCTGCCGACGCTCGGCGAGCTGGACCAGCACCTGATCAGCGAGGGCCGGCACGAGGAGCTGTGGCGCGCGCTCGGCGCCCGGGTCCGCACGTACGCCTCGTCGTTCGGGCCGGTCACCGGGACGGGCTTCGCGGTGTGGGCGCCGACCGCGCGCGGCGTCCGCGTCGTCGGCGACTTCAACCACTGGGACGGCCGCGCGCACCCGATGCGGTCGCTCGGCTCGACGGGCGTCTGGGAGCTGTACGTCCCGGGCGTCGGCGACGGCGCCCGCTACAAGTACGAGATCCTCGGCGCGGACGGCCGGTGGCGGGCCAAGGCCGACCCGATGGCGCAGGCGACCGAGGTGCCGCCGGCGACGGCGTCGCGCGTGTTCACCTCCTCGCACGAGTGGGCGGACGGCGCGTGGATGGACCGCCGCAAGGAGCGCTCGTGGGTGAACGAGCCGATGAGCGTGTACGAGGTGCACCTCGGGTCGTGGCGGCCCGGCCTCGGCTACCGCGAGCTGGCCGAGGAGCTCACCGCGTACGTCGCGGACATGGGCTTCACGCACGTGGAGTTCCTCCCGGTGGCCGAGCACCCGTACGGGCCGTCCTGGGGCTACCAGGTCACCTCCTACTACGCGCCGACCTCCAGGTTCGGCGACCCGGACGGGTTCCGGCTGCTGGTGGACCGGCTGCACCAGGCGGGCATCGGCGTGATCGTCGACTGGGTGCCCGCGCACTTCCCCAAGGACGAGTGGGCGCTCGCGCGCTTCGACGGCACGGCGCTCTACGAGCACGAGGACCCGGCGCGCGGCGAGCACCCCGACTGGGGCACCCTGGTGTTCAACTTCGGCCGCGCCGAGGTGCGCAACTTCCTCGTGGCGAACGCCTCGTACTGGCTGGAGGAGTTCCACGTCGACGGGCTGCGCGTGGACGCGGTCGCCTCGATGCTCTACCTCGACTACTCGCGCGAGGAGGGCGAGTGGACGCCCAACGTCTACGGGGGCCGGGAGAACCTGGAGGCGATCTCGTTCCTCCAGGAGATGAACGCGACGGTCTACAAGCGCAACCCGGGCGTCATGACGATCGCGGAGGAGTCGACCGCGTGGCCGGGCGTGTCCCGCCCGACCCACCTCGGCGGCCTCGGGTTCGGCTTCAAGTGGAACATGGGCTGGATGCACGACACCCTCCAGTACCTGGAGCACGAGCCCGTCTTCCGGCACTACCACCACGGCGAGGTCACGTTCTCGCTGGTGTACGCGTTCTCGGAGAACTACGTCCTGCCGCTGTCGCACGACGAGGTCGTCCACCTGAAGGGGTCGCTGCTGGGCAAGATGCCGGGCGACGCGTGGCAGCGGTTCGCGGGCCTGCGGACGCTGCTCGCCTACATGTGGTGCCACCCCGGCAAGCAGCTGCTGTTCATGGGCGGCGAGTTCGGCCAGGGCGCGGAGTGGGCGGAGGAGCGCCCGCTCGACTGGTGGCTGCTCGACAACGCCGCCGAGGGCGCCGACCACCTCGGGCTGCAACGGCTCGTCCGCGACCTGAACGCCGCGTACGCCGCGTCCCCCGCCCTCTGGTCGTGGGACAACGACCCGGACGGCTTCCGCTGGATCGACGCCAACGACGCGGCGGGCAACACCCTCTCGTTCCTGCGGCGAGGGGTGGACGCCGAGGGCGAGGCGACGGTCATGGCCTGCGTCGTCAACTTCTCCGGCGCGCCGCACGAGGACTACCGGCTCGGACTCCCCCAGGCCGGGCGGTGGCGCGAGGTCGTCAACACCGACGCGTACGAGTACGGCGGCAGCGGGGTCGGCAACCTCGGCGCCGTCGAGGCGACCGAGACGCCCTGGCACGCGATGCCCGCGTCGGCCGTGATGCGGGTGCCGCCCCTGGGCGCGGTGTGGCTCGTCCCTGAATAGGGTGGCGGGCATGCGCCTGCACGTGGTCCCGTCCCAGTTCCTGGTGGAACACCTGCCGAACGCCACGTTCCCCGAGGACGACGAGTGGATCGCGCTGGTCCGCGCGCCGGAGGGCCTCACCGTCATCCGCGAGGCGCCGCCCTACGTGGAGGCGGAGCGGTGGAACGGCCTCTACGGCGAGACGTCCATGGGGCGCGGCGATCCGGGAATGCTCGCCTCGATCGTCGGGCCGCTGGCCGAGACCGCGGTCCCCGTCTTCGTGGCGTCCACCTACCACGCCGACCTCGTGCTGGTCCCCGACCACAAGCTCCGCGACGCCGCGGAGATCCTGGAGAAGGCGGGGCACCGCGTCAGCGGCGTGCCGGAAGCCGGTCGATGAGCCAGCGCGGGCCGGTCACCGCCGCGCCCGCCGCCTCGCACCGGCTCCGCAGCTCCCGGTCGGCCGTCACGACCAGGTAGGCGGTGTCGGGCTCGCCGTGGGCGACGAGCTCCACGATCCGGTCGTCGCCGCTGCCGGGCGCCGCGACGACCCGTACGCACTCCGACGGCTCGTCCGCGACCCGCCGCGCCGCGCCCTCCACGACCAGCACCGGGTCGACGAACGTCTTCTCGAACGGGACGAGGCCGCCGGGCAGCGAGCGCACGCCCGCGGCGAGGGAGGCGAGGTCGTCGCGCAGCCGCGCGTTGGCCCCCGCCCGGTCCTTCCACCAGCCGTCGGCGCGCGAGCCGACCACGTTGGCCGCGTCCACGACGAGCACGACCCGCGTCATCGCCTCCCGCAGCTTCGGCCACGACCGCGCGAACGGCGCGAACAGCCGACGCTCCGTCACGTCCTCCACCGGCACCCACTCGGCCCTGCGCGTCTCGAACGACGCGGGCTTGACGCGCGGGCGCGGCGCGCCGGGGTCGGCGGACGCGACGGCCGAGGCGTAGTCCCAGCCGTCGTGGTCCTCGACCATGAGGCCGTGCACCCGGATCGAGCCGACGTCGAGCGTGCACTCCTCGGACGTCTCGCGCAGCGCCGCCTCGACCGGGTCCTCGCCGCTGTGCCGCCCGCCGCCGAACATGCCCCACGTCCCGCCGCCGTGCCCCCACCAGGCCCGCTGCTGGAGCAGGATCCGCTTCACGCCGTCGCCCGGGTCGCGGTGGAAGAGCAGCAGCCCGGCCGCGCCGAACCGCCCCCAGTGCGTGTGCCCGTGCCCGCAGCGCGCCCAGCCGTCCCCGTCTCCCATGGAGCGACGATATCCGCTCGGTGATCCAAGTACGGTGGTGGCGGCAGTCGGGGGGTTGCCTGACGTTCCACGCTGGAGGGTAAAGGCCCATGACCGCGCTTCCGCTGGACCGCGACGACCCCCGGGAGGTCGGCCGCTACCGGCTGACGGGACGGCTCGGCGAGGGCGGCCAGGGCGTCGTCTACCTCGGCGAGACCCCGGACGGCGAGCGCGTCGCGGTCAAGATGCTGAAGACCACCGACGCGGCGGCGCGGGGCCGGTTCGCGCGGGAGATGCGGGCCGCGCGGCAGGTCGCGCCGTTCTGCACGGCGGCGGTCCTCGACTCGTCCGCCGAGGGCGCCCACCCGTACGTGGTGAGCGAGTTCATCGACGGGCCCTCGCTCCAGCAGCGGGTCGCCGGGTCCGGGCCGCTGCGCGGCGGCGAGCTGGAACGGCTCGCGGTCAACACCGCGAGCGCGCTCGCCGCGATCCACGGCGCCGGGATCGTCCACCGCGACCTCAAGCCCGCCAACGTGCTGCTCGGGCCGGACGGCCCGCGGGTCGTCGACTTCGGGATCGCGCGGGCCATCGACG
This sequence comes from Actinomadura sp. J1-007, assembly GCF_009793335.1. GTDB lineage: Bacteria > Actinomycetota > Actinomycetes > Streptosporangiales > Streptosporangiaceae > Spirillospora > Spirillospora yumaensis. The sequence continues at coordinate 1,181,806 of NZ_WING01000001.1, forward strand.
CCGAGACCCACACCCAGCTCGTCGGGACGCCGTCGTACTTCGCGCCCGAATGGCTGGAGGGGCACCCGCCGACGTACGCGTCCGACGTGTTCGCGTGGGCGGGGACGATCGTCTACGCGGCGACGGGGCGGCCGCCGTTCGGCCCGGCGACCTCCGTGCCGGCGATCATGCACCGGATCGCGAACGGGGAGCCCGACCTGACCGGCGTCCCGCCGTCCCTGCACGGGCTGCTGGCGGAGTGCCTGTCGAAGGACCCGGCGCGGCGGCCGACGGCCCGCGACCTGATGGTCCGGCTGGTCGATCCGTCGGGGCCTGACCCGCGGTCCGTCCCGGCGCCGCCGGTGCCGGTGCCGGACGGGTCCGTTCCTCCGGCGCGGGACCTGACCGGGCCCGCGCCGCCGCCGGAGTCCACGGTCGGCGGGGGCGCGTCCGGGAGCCGCACGCCGCTGATCGTCGCCGCCGCGGTCGTGGCCGTCGCGCTGATCGCCGCCGTGACGTGGATCGCGTCCAGCCTCCTCGGCAAGGACGACGACGACCCGTCCGGGAGAACGGCGCGCGGGGGCTCCTCGCCCAGCACCGGCACGGACGCCACCGGCGGCACGACGCCTTCGACGGGCGGATCGTCCGGCGGAACGTCCGGGTCGTCCGGGTCGTCCGGGTCGTCCGGCGGGAAGGGCGGCACGGCCGTGCCCGCCGCGTTCGGCGGGACGTGGAAGGGGACGGTCGTCCAGAAGGGCGGGGTCATCCTGTCCGACACGAGCCGTACCGGCGCGACCGTCACGCTGACGGCGGGCAGGAGCGAGGGGACGGCCGACTACGACGTGTGGGGCTGCCACAACAAGGTGACCGTCACGAGCGCGACCGGCGACAGGCTGGAGCTCGACGAGACGGTGCTGCGCAGCGACAACCCGACGGGCACGTGCGTGGGCGGGCGGATCACGCTGACGCTGGCGGGCGGGAAGCTGGAGTACCGGTCCCCGGGCCAGATGGGCGGCGACAGCAGGGGGACGCTCAGCAGGTCCGGCTGACCTCGGGTGACGAACGGCACAGTGCCGCCCCGGGAGCCGACCGAATACGATTCGGGTCGTCCGACGCCTGAGCACGGGGAGAGCCAGTTGAGCACGCAGACCGACGCCGAGCTGTGGAACACACTGTCGGGGGCGGAGCTGATCCAGGCCATGGCCGAGAGCCGCTTCCCCCAGATCTCCGACATCAACGACCACATCGGCCAGATCATCACCGCGGCCGAGCCCGGCCGGGTCGAGATCGACTGGCGTCCCGCCGAGCGGCTGTGCAACCCGGGCGGGACGGTGCACGGCGGCTACATCGCGATGATCCTCGACAACGCCGTCTGCCTCGCCGCGTCCAGCACCTGCGAGCACTTCATGCCGATGCTGACGCTCAACCTCAACATCGACTACCTGCGCGGCGTCGTGGCGGACGGCCGGTACACCGTGGTCGGCACCTGCCTGCACCCCGGCCGCACCCGCATGGTGGCCAACGCGGTGATCGCCGACGAGCGCGGCCGGCCGGTCGCGCAGGCGTCCGGCAGCGTCGTGCCGAACCAGGCGTTCGCCCGCTGAACCCGGGGCTCCCGGACGGGACCCTGACCTCGTACTTCCGGCGGAGACACCCTGGACCCGCGTCGTAGAGGCGGCACGGGGACGAGCGCATAGGCTGGGCGCATGGTGGATCCCGGCACAGTCGTCAACGTCATCAAGCAGGCTCGCGACCGGCGGACGGGCCCGCTGGTCCTGGAGCTCGACCTCACCGACGGCATCGTGGAGACGGCGCCGTCCGACCCGCTCACGGCGATCCTGTCGATGCGCCGGACGCACCTGCGGGACGTGCTGGACGGCCTGCGCCGCGCCCGTTCCGACCACCGGGTCCGCGCGCTGGTCGTCAAGATCAGCGACGGGATCGGCCTCGCCCTCGCCCAGGAGCTGCGCGAGGCCGTGCGCGGCCTGCGCGACGCGGGCAAGCTCACCGTCGCCTGGGCCGAGACGTTCGGCGAGAGCGGGCGCGGGACCGTGCCGTACTACCTGGCCACCGCGTTCGACCGCGTCCACCTCCAGCCGACCGGCGAGGTCGGGCTGACCGGCGTCGCGCTGGAGGAGCCGTTCTTCGCGGGCGCGCTGGAGAAGGCGGGCGTCCAGCCGCGGTTCGCCAAGCGGTACGAGTACAAGACCATGGCCAACACGTTCATGGAGAAGTCCTACACGCCCGAGCACGAGGAGTCGTCCAAGCGGCTGGTCACCTCCCTCGGCGAGCAGATCACCGAGGGCATCGCGGCGGCGCGCGGGCTGCCCGCCGACAAGGTCCGCGACCTCACCGACCGGGGGCCGCTGCTGTCCGGCGAGGCGCTCGACGAGGGCCTGGTCGACCGGCTCGGCTACCGCGACGAGGTCTACGCCGACCTGCGCGAGGAGTTCGGCGAGGAGGCCCAGCTCCGCTACGTCGCCCGCTACAACCGCACGCAGGGCCTCGCCCGCCGCCTGCCCCAGCCGGGCCGGCAGGACGTCGTCGCCCTCGTCAACGGGCACGGGCCGATCAAGCTGGGCCGCAGCGGGCGGAGCGGCCCGCTGCCCGGCTCGGGCGCGGCCATGGGCTCGGACACGATCGGCGCCGCGTTCCGCGCCGCCGTCCGCGACGACCGGGTCAAGGCGATCGTGTTCCGGGTCAACAGCCCCGGCGGCTCCGCCGTCGCGTCCGACGCGATCTGGCGCGAGGTCACGCTCGCCCGCAAGGCCGGCAAGCCGGTGGTCGTCTCCATGGGCGACGTGGCGGCCTCGGGCGGCTACTACGTCGCGATGGCCGCCGACACGATCGTCGCGCAGCCGGGCACGATCACCGGCTCGATCGGCGTCGTCGTCGGCAAGGCCATCGTGACCGGCCTGCTCGACCGCGCGGGCGTCGGGCTCGGCAGCGTCAGCGACGGCGAGCACGCGCGCATGTTCAGCGCGACCAAGGACTTCAGCGACTCGGAGTGGGAGCGGATCAACGCCTCCCTCGACAAGATCTACGACGACTTCACCGCGAAGGTCGCGCAGGGCCGCGACCTGTCCCGCGAGCGCGTCCACGAGCTGGCCAGGGGCCGGGTCTGGACCGGCGCCGACGCCCGCGAGAGCGGCCTGGTCGACGAGCTCGGCGGCCTGGAGTTCGCCCTGGAGCTCGCCCGCAAGAAGGGCGGCCTCGCGGCCGACGCGCCGATCCGCGCCTACCCGCACACCTCGCCGTTCGAGCGGCTGCGCCCCGCCGACTCGTCCGAGGACCGCACCGCCGCGGCGGCCCGCTTCAACGGCTGGGGCTCGCTCGCCTCGGTCGCCGCGCGCCTCGGCCTCCCGGCCGCGGGCCCGCTCACCCTCCCCGGTTCCTGGGAGATCCGTTGAACGCTGGGGCAGTGGACCCCGCCGACTTCACCGACGCCCTGTCGGGCTTCGCGACGGGCGTCGTCGTGCTGACGGTCCGCGACGGCCGCGACGACCTCGGCACGACGGTCACCTCGTTCATGTCGGTGTCCCTGGAGCCGCCGATGGTCCTCGCGGGGGTCGGCGCGGACGGCTACCTGGCGGAGGTGCTGACCCGCCGCCCCCGCTGGGCCGCCACGGTCCTCAGCACGGGCCAGCGCGCCCTGGCGGGCCGGTTCGCCGCCGAGGGCCGCCCGTCCGCCCGCCTCCTGCTGGCGAGCGAGCCGCACCACCGCGGCCCCGCGTCCGACGCCCTGATCCCCGAGGCCGGCGTCGCGGCCCTCGAATGCGAGACCCGCGACCGCATCGAGGCCGGCGACCACGTCCTGTTCGTGGCCGAGGTCCTCACGGCCGACTACATCTCCCGCCGCGGCTCCCCCCTCATCCGCGTCAACCACCGCTACCTCGGGACGCCCTGAATGCCGGACCGCCATGATGGGCACGTGACGACGAACTGGTTGGAGCGGCCGAACCCGCTGTCGCTGGACGAGTACCTGGCCCTCGCCGAGGACGCCCGTGCCGAGATCGAGGTGGTCGACGGCATCGTCACGCTCAGGGAACGGCGCGACCGGGCGCACCAGAAGACGGCGTTCCGCCTGGCCGAGGCGGTCGAGGCGGCGGCGGCGAAGTTCCGGCGCGACCACGGCGGAGGCGAACCGCCGTGCGTGGAGGTCAACACCGAGGTCGAACTGGTGCTGTGGGAGGTCCCGCTCACGGTCCGCAAGCCCGACGCGGTGGCGCACCGCTGCCTCGGACCGTACGAGGGGCTGACCGCGGCCGACGTCCTGATCGTGGCCGAGATCGTCTCCCGCTGGTCCGACTCTCGCGACCGCATCCACAAGAAGGGCGAGTACGCCAAGGCCGGCATCCCGCACTACCTGATCGTCGACTTCGACGAGATCGGCGCCGTCGCGGTGGAGCACTACGCCCTGCTGGGCGGCGAGCGGACCTACTCCAGGCTCGCCATCACCCACCGGGACCGGGACCCCTGCGCGCTCAACCTCAGCGATCCGTTCACCCTGCGGGTCGAGTGGCGGGAGTTGGAGGTCGCGCCGCGGGGGTGAGGTCAGACGCGGTGGCCGCGCTTCCAGACGGCGGCGACCTGGGGGACGCCGGGGCGGTAGGCCAGGTGGATGTGGGACGGGGCGTCCAGCATGAGGACGTCGGCGCGCGCGCCCGCGCCGAGGTGGCCGACGTCGGTGCGGCGCAGGGCCCTCGCGCCGCCCGCGGTGGCGCTCCAGACGGCCTCGGCCGGGGTCATGCCCATGTCGCGGACGGCGACGGCGACGCAGAACGCCATGCTGGAGCTGTAGCAGGAGCCGGGGTTGCAGTCCGTCGCCAGGGCCACGGTGGCGCCCGCGTCGAGGAGGCGGCGGGCGTCGGGGTACGGCTGGCGGGTGGAGAACTCGACGCCCGGGAGCAGCGTCGCGACGGTGGACGAGTTCGCGAGTGCGTCCACGTCGGCGCCGGTGAGGAACGTGCAGTGGTCGGCGGACGCGGCGTCCAGCTCGACCGCGAGGCGGACGCCGGGGCCCGCGCTGAGCTGGTTGGCGTGCAGGCGCGGCGTGAGGCCCGCGCGGACGCCGGCCTCCAGCACCTCGCGGGCCTGGTCGGCGTCGAACGCGCCCTTCTCGCAGAACGCGTCGATCCACCGGGCGTGGGGCGCGCAGGCGGCGAGCATGTCGGTGGCCACCAGGCGCGTGTAGTCCCCCGCGTCCGCCCCGGCCGGGACGACGTGGGCGCCGAGGAACGTGACCTCGTCGGCCTGTTCGGCGGCGATCCGGACGTGCCGTTCCTCCTGCTCGACGGTGAGGCCGTAGCCGGACTTGCACTCGACCGTCGTGGTGCCCTGGCGGGCCATCTCGCCGATGAGGCGGCGCAGGTTGGCGCGCAGCTCGTCGTCGGACGCGGCGCGCGTGGTCGCGACGGTGTTGCGGATCCCGCCGCCGTCGTAGCGCAGGCCCGACATCCGCGCGGCGAACTCCTCGGCGCGCTCGCCCGCGAACACCAGGTGCGCGTGCGAGTCGACGAAGCCCGGCAGGACGGCGCGCCCGGCGGCGTCGAACGCGTCGTCGGCGGCGGGGGCCCGCGCGGACGGCCCGGCCCACGCGACGGCGTCGCCGTCGATCACCAGCGCGGCGCCGGTGAGGGTGCCGAGCTCCGGGTCGTTGGTGACCAGTTCCCCGATGTTCCTGATGAGGGTGCTCACCCGCCCAGCATCGCACCGGCGGCGGCCCGTCCAGGGCGGTGATCGTTCATAACCGTCTCAAATACGAGACGTACGCGGCGTCGGAGGCGGGTCAGGCGGGGTCTTCGGCGACGGCCCGGACGGCGTCGTCGAGGAGGGCGGGGACGTCGTCGAGGAGCAGGTGGCGGCCGTCGTGGACGATCTGGCGGCCGGAGACGACGACGTGGCGGACGTCGGCGGCGGTGGCGGCGAACACGGCGGCCTCGGCGGCGTAGCGCCCTCCGGCCCCGGCGGTGCGGGGGGACGCCAGGTCGACGGTGACCAGGTCGGCGTACGCGCCGGGTTCGAGGCGCCCGGCCTCGGGCCAGCCGAGGGCGGAGTGGCCGTTGGACGTGGCGGCGGCGAGCAGCTCCCCGGACGTCCAGTGGCCGCGGCGGCGGGTGCGGAGCCGCTCGTCCAGCTCCACGGCGCGGGCCTCCTCGAACAGGTCGATCACGGCGTGCTGGTCGGAGCCGAGGCAGAGCGGCGACCCGGCGGTGGACAGGTCGCGGGCGGGCCCGATGCCGTCGGCGAGGTCGCGTTCGGTGGTGGGGCACATGCACACGCCGGTCATGGTGGCGCCGAGCAGGGCGATGTCCTCGGGGTCGAGGTGGGTGGCGTGCACGGCGGTGGTGAGCGCGCCGAGGGCCCCGGCCTCGGCGAGCAGGCGGGTGGGGGTGAGGCCGTACGCGTCGCGGCACGCCTCGTTCTCGGCGGGCTGCTCGGACAGGTGGACGTGCAGGGGCGCGCGGTGCTCGCGGGCCCAGGCCGCGACCGCGCCGATCTGCTCGCGCGGGACGGCGCGGACGGAGTGGACCGCGGCGCCGACGCGGGCGTGCAGGCGGCCCTTGCCGGTGTGCTCGTAGAGGCTGTCGACGCGGCGGGCCCAGTTGCCCGCGGTGCCGTCGCCGAAGCGGAGCTGCGGGCCCTTGAGGGGTTCGCCGATGCCTCCCGCGAGGTAGCAGGTGTCGAGGAGCGTGACGCGGACGCCCGCGTCGGCGGCGGCCTGGACGAGGGCCTCGCCCATCTCGTTGGGCTCGCCGTACGGGTCGCCGCCGGGCCGGTGGTGCAGGTAGTGGAACTCGCCGACGCAGCTGATCCCGGCGAGGGCCATCTCCGCGTACACGGCGGTGGCGAGGGCGCGGTAGGCGTCCGGGTCCAGGCGGTCGGCGATCCGGTACATGCGTTCGCGCCAGGTCCAGAACGTCCCGCGGCCCTCCTGGGCCCGGCCGCGGAGCGCCCTGTGGAAGGCGTGGGAGTGGGCGTTCGCGAGCCCGGGAAGCGTCAGGCCCGGCAGGTGCTGGGCGTCGCCCGGGGCGGGGACGCCGCGCGTCACGGTGGTGAAACGTTCGCCGTCGGCCTCGATGAGCACATCTGCGGCCACCTCGTGACCGAGCCAGGCGAACTCGGCATGCCATCGCATATACGGATTCCTACCCGTGCGCCAGGTCGTCCAGTACAGCGGCGAGGGCCTCCACACCGGCGAGGCAGTCCTCCGTGTCCGCGTGCTCGGCGGGCGCGTGGGACACGCCGGTCGGGTTGCGGACGAACAGCATCGCGGCGGGGAGCCGGGCCGACAGCACGCCCGCGTCGTGGCCCGCGCCCGTGGGCAGGACGGGGACGCCGCCGAGGGCCTTGACGACGCGGTCGCGGAGCGCGTGGTCGAAGCCGACGACCTCGCTGTAGGACTCCTCGGCGAGGGCGACGGCGACGTCGTGCTCGGACGCGGCGGTGCGCGCGGCCCGTTCGACCTCGGCGACGGTGCGGCGCACGTCCTCGTCGGACGGTCCGCGCGCGTCCAGCCAGGCGGTGACGGACGAAGCGATCGCGTTCACCCCGCCGGGCGTCACCCGGACCTTGCCGACGGTCGCGACGGTGCCGTTGCGCTCGGCGGCCCGCCGCGCGCCGAGGACCATGCTCGCGAACGGCGGCATCGGGTCGCGCCGGTCCTCCAGGCGGGTCGTCCCGGCGTGGTTGCCCTCCCCGGCGAAGTCGAACCGCCACCGCCCGTGGGGGACGATCGCGCTCGCCACGCCGACCGGCTCCTCCAGCGCGCGGCCCTGCTCGACGTGCAGCTCGACCAGGCAGGCGAAGCGCGACAGCAGCCCCGGGTCGGGGCCGATGGCGTCCGGGTCCAGGCCGTTCGCGGCGAGGACGTCGCCGAACGTGCGGCCGTCCGCGTCGGTGAGCGCGCGGGCCCGCGCGGGGTCGATCGCGCCGCTCAGCAGCCGGGACCCCAGGCACGCGACGCCGAACCGGGCGCCCTCCTCCTCGGCGAACGCGCCGACGGCGATCGGCCGCGCGGGCCGTGCGCCCCGTCCGCGCAGGACGTCGATCGCGGCGAACGCCGACACGACGCCGAGCGGCCCGTCGAACGCGCCGCCGCCGGGCACCGAGTCCAGGTGGCTCCCGGTGAGGACGGCGCCGTCGCGGGCGCCGTCCTCGGGGTGCCACCAGGCGAACAGGTTGCCGTTGGCGTCGCGTTCGACGGGCATGTCCCGGCGGCGCGCCTCGTCCAGGAACCAGGCGCGGCAGTCCAGCTCGGCCGGCGTCCAGGAGAAGCGGTGGTAGCCGCCGTCCCCCGGGTCGCGGCCGACCGGCAGCAGCGCCGCCCACATCTCCTCGAACGACTCGTCGGACGGCACCGTCAGGACTCCGCCATCGGGATGCGGACGCCCCGTTCGGCGGCGACCTCGGCGGCGCGGTCGTAGCCCGCGTCCACGTGCCGCATCACGCCGCTGCCCGGGTCGTTGGTGAGGACGCGGCGGAGCTTCTCGCCCGCGAGCGCGGTGCCGTCGGCGACGCAGACCTGCCCGGCGTGGATGGAGCGGCCGATACCGACGCCGCCGCCGTGGTGGATGGACACCCACGTCGCGCCGGAGGAGGTGTTGAGCATCGCGTTCAGCAGCGGCCAGTCGGCGATCGCGTCGGAGCCGTCCGCCATGCCCTCGGTCTCGCGGTACGGGGACGCGACCGAGCCGGTGTCGAGGTGGTCGCGGCCGAGCGCGAGCGGCGCGCTGATCTCGCCGCGCGCGACGAGGTCGTTGAACAGCTCGCCCGCCCGGTCGCGCTCGCCGTAGCCGAGCCAGCAGATCCGGGACGGCAGGCCCTGGAAGTGGACCTTCTCCCGCGCCATCCGGATCCAGCGGGTCAGCGGCTCGTTGTCGGGGAACAGGTCGAGGATCGCCTGGTCGGTGCGCGCGATGTCCTTCGGGTCGCCCGACAGCGCCGCCCAGCGGAACGGGCCCTTGCCCTCGCAGAACAGCGGCCGGATGTAGGCGGGCACGAAGCCGGGGAAGTCGAACGCCCGCGCGTACCCGGCGAGCTGCGCCTCGCCGCGGATCGAGTTGCCGTAGTCGAAGACCTCGGCGCCCGCGTCCTGGAAGCCGACCATCGCCTCGACGTGCGCGGCCATCGACTCGCGCGCCCGGGTGATGAACGCGGCCGGGTCCTTGTCGGCCTCGGCGGCCCAGTCCTCGAACGCGACGCCCGCGGGCAGGTAGCGCAGCGGGTCGTGGGCGCTGGTCTGGTCGGTGACGATGTCGATGGGCGCGCCGCGGCGCAGCAGTTCGGGGACGACGTCGGCGGCGTTGCCGAGCACGCCGATCGACAGCGGGCGGCGTTCGGCCTTGGCCTCCTCGGCGAGCCGGAGCGCCTCGTCCAGCGAGTCGGCCCGCACGTCGCAGTAGCGGTGCGCGACGCGGCGGTCGATGCGGGAGGCGTCGCACTCGACGCAGATCGCGACGCCGCCGTTCATGGTGACGGCGAGGGGCTGCGCGCCGCCCATCCCGCCGAGCCCGGCGGTCAGCGTGATCGTCCCGGCGAGCGAGCCCCCGAAGCGCTTCTCGGCGACCGCGGCGAACGTCTCGTAGGTGCCCTGGAGGATGCCCTGCGTGCCGATGTAGATCCACGACCCGGCGGTCATCTGCCCGAACATCGTCAGCCCGAGCGCCTCCAGCCGCCGGAACTCCTCCCACGTCGCCCACTGCGGGACGAGGTTGGAGTTGGCGATGAGCACGCGCGGCGCCCACTCGTGCGTCCGGAACACCCCGACGGGCTTGCCGGACTGGACGAGCAGCGTCTCGTCCCCCTCCAGCCGCGACAGCGACCGGACGATCCCGTCGAAGGCGTCCCAGTCGCGGGCCGCCTTCCCTGAGCCGCCGTAGACGACCAGCTCGTCGGGGTGCTCGGCCACCTCGGGGTCGAGGTTGTTCTGGATCATCCGCAGGGCGGCCTCGGCGCCCCAGTTCTTGGCGGCGGTCAGCGTCGTGCCGCGCGGCGCGCGGACGGGCCGGGGACCGGACATCGTGGGCTCCTCGTGGGACGGGACGTACGGAAAGGGTCGGGCGGGGCGGGTCAGGCGAGCGGGCCGGTGACCGCCTCCGCGGCGGCCACCAGGGAGCCGTCGCGGACCAGCTCGGTCGCGGCGGCGATCTCGGGGCGAGGTAGCGGTCCGGGCCGGGCGGCGGGACCCGCTCGCGCAGCGCCGCGACGACGGCGCCGGTGGCGGGCCCGGGGCGCAGCGGGGTGCGCAGGTCCAGGGCCCGCGCGGCGGTGAGGATCTCGATGGCGACGACCTGCGCGAGGCCGTCCACGGCGCGGCGCAGCTTGCGCGCGGAGTTCCAGCCCATCGAGACGTGGTCCTCCTGCATCGCCGAGCTCGGGATCGAGTCGGCGCTCGCGGGCGCGGCCACGCGCTTCAGCTCGGACACGATCGCGGCCTGCGTGTACTGGGCGATCATGTGGCCGGAGTCCACGCCGGGGTCGTCGGCGAGGAACGGCGGCAGCCCGAACGAGCGGGCCTTGTCGAGCATCCGGTCCGTCCGCCGCTCGGACATCGAGGCGACGTCCGCGGCGGGGATCGCGAGGAAGTCCAGCACGTACGCGATCGGGGCGCCGTGGAAGTTGCCGTTCGACTCGACCCGCCCGTCGGGCAGGACGACCGGGTTGTCCACCGCCGAGGCCAGCTCCCGGCCGGCGACCAGCTCGGCGTGGGCGAGCGTGTCGCGCGCCGCGCCGTTCACCTGGGGCGCGCAGCGCAGCGAGTACGCGTCCTGGACGCGGGTGCAGTCGGGGCCGCGGTGCGAGTCCATGATCCCGGAGTCGGCGAGCAGGGCCCGCAGGTTGGCGGCGGACGCCGCCTGCCCGGGGTGCGGGCGCAGCTCCTGGAGGTCGGCGGCGAAGACCCGGTCGGTGCCGAGCAGGGCCTCGACGGTCATGGCCGCCGCGACGTCGGCCGCCTTGAGCAGCAGCCGCAGGTCGCGCATCGCGAGGACGAGCATGCCGAGCATGCCGTCGGTGCCGTTCAGCAGGGCCAGGCCCTCCTTGGCGCCGAGCGTGACGGGTTCGATCCCGGCCTCCGCGAGCGCCTGCGCGGCGGGCTTGAGCACGCCGGCGGCGTCCCGCACCTCGCCCTCCCCGATCAGCGCGAGCGCCGCGTGGGCCAGGGGCGCGAGGTCGCCCGAGCAGCCGAGGCTGCCGTGCTCGTGGACGATCGGCGTGATGCCGGCGTTCAGCAGGTCGGCGAGCGTGCGCGCCGTGACGGGCTGCACGCCCGTCCGCCCGGAGGCGAGCGTGCGGAGCCGCAGCAGCATCAGCGCCCGCACGACCTCCCGTTCGACCTCGGGCCCCGACCCGGCCGCGTGCGACCGGACGATGTTGAGCTGGAGCCTGGCCCGCATCTCCGGCGCGATGTGCCGCGTGGCGAGCGCCCCGAACCCCGTGGACACCCCGTACACCGGAGTCGGCCGCGCGGACAGCTCCTCGATGTGCGCGCGCGCCGCCGCGATGCCCTTGAGCGCCTCGTCGGTCAGCGCGACCGGCGCGCCGTCCCGCGCCACCGCGGCGACCTGGTCGAACGTCAGCGGTTCCGGTCCGACCCGGACCGTCGTGTCCCCCATGCCGAAACTCATACCCACCATTGCACCGCCCGAGCGCGGCCCCCGGGAGGGCCCCGCGGGCCGTTATGTCTCACATACGAGACAATGGGCTGGGGCGGGACGGAACGGAGATCATCGGCCGCGCGTCGTAGCCCTGGTCATGGACGGCCCGCGGCGCGACCGCGGGCCTCGGGCGGCGGGAAGGGGGACGGCGTGGCGCAGGTTCCGGCGGCGCGGCGGGCGCTCGCGGTGCTGCGGCTCCTCGCGGGCTCGGCGGGGCCGCTGCCCGCCTCGGCGATCGCCCGCGCGCTGGAGCTGCCCCGCTCCAGCACCTACCACCTGCTGACCGCGATGGCGGGCGACGGCTTCGTGGCGTACGTCCCGGAGGAGCGCCGCTGGGGGCTCGGCGTCGCGGCGTTCGAGATCGGGTCCGCCTACCTGCGGCACGAGCCGCTCGAACGGCTCGCCCGGCCGGTGCTGCGCCGCCTGGTCGACCGGCTCGGGGAGATCGCCCAGCTCGGCGTCCTGCACGGCGCCGAGACCCTCTACCTGCTCAAGGAGCAGCCCCGGCGGCACGCGACGCTCGTCACCGACGTCGGCGTGCGGATGCCCGCGCAGCTCACCGCGAGCGGCCGGTCGATGCTCGCGCACCTGCCCGCCGCGCAGGTCCGGGCGCTGTTCCCGGGCCGATCCGCCGAGCGCGCGGACGGCGCCCCCGAACGGGCCAGGTTCGTCGACCGTACGGGCGCGGGCAGCCCGGCGTCGCTGCGCGAGCTGCGCCGCGAGCTGGCCGCGGACGCCCGCCGCGGCTGGTCGTCCGAGGACGGCTACGTGACCGAGGGCTTCGCCAGCATCGCGGCCTGCGCGTTCGACCACACCGGCCACCCGGCCGCCGCGATCACCGTCACGTTCCGGCGGCGGGACCGCCCGCCGGAGACCTGGCCCCGGCTGGCCGAGCCCGTCCGGGCCGCCGCCGCCGACCTCACCACGCGCCTGGCCGGCCGCCCGCCCGCCTGAAGCCCGCCCCGCGGCCGCCCGCCGGACGGCCCGCCCGGACGCGGAAGGCCCCCGCCACGCGACGCGCGGCGAGGGCCTTCCGAACGGCCGAACGGCACGGGCCGGACGGGTCGTCAGGCCAGGCCGGCCTTCTTGAGCCAGTCCTCGGCGACCTTCTCCTGGTCGTCCTTGTCACCGACGAGGCGCTTCATCATGTCGAGCAGGTCCTGCGTGGTCAGCTTGGCCGACACGGCGTTCAGCGCCGCGCGGGCCTGGTCGTTGACCGCGGACTTGTGGACGAGCGGGGTGACGTTCTGCGCGCTGAACACGTGCAGCGGGTCGTCCAGCACGACGAACTTGTTCTCCAGGATCGTCGGGTCCGTGGTGAACAGGTCCGCGGCCTGGATCTGGTCCTTCTTCAGCAGCTTGACCAGCGTCGGCTGGGCGCCGGCGTCGAACGGCTGGAACTTCTTGAAGTTCAGCCCGTACTTGGTCTTCAGCCCGACCAGGCCCTGCTGGCGGGTCTTGAACTCCGACGGCCCGGCGATCGTGAGCTGCCCGGCGATCGGCTTGAGGTCGTTCAGGGACTTCAGCTTGTACTTGGTCGCGGTCTGCTCGTTGACCGTGACCGAGTCCTTGTCCTCAGCCTTGGCCGAGTCGAGGATCTCCACGCCCGCCGGCAGCTTGGCCTTCAGCGCGGCGTTGATCTCCTCGGTGGTCGCGGCGGTGCTGCTCTTGTCGACCGACGTGGTCAGCAGCGCGCCGTTGTACTCGGGCATCACGCTGATGCCGCCCTTGACGACCTGGTCGTAGTAGACCTCGCGGGCGCCGATGTTGAACTTGCGGCTGACCTTGATGTCCTTGGCCTCCAGCGCCTGGGCGTAGATCTCGCCGATGAGGCCGCTCTCGGGGAAGTTCGCCCCGCCCACCGTGATCGTGCCCTTGCCGCCGCCACCGCCGGACAGCGGGTTGTCCTTGTCGTCGTCGCCCCCGCCGCCACAGGCGGACAGGGCCAGCGCGGCCACCAGGCCGACCGCCGCGCCGCGGATGATGCGCTTCATGGGTTTCTTCCTTCTTCTGGGGACGGAGTCCGGGTCGGTACGGGCGTGTCGGTACGGGCGGGCCGGTCAGGACGGGCGGGACGAGCCGAGCAGGCCGCGCGAGACGACCAGCCGCCGCAGCAGCGCGAACACCAGCTGCACCACGACGGCGAGCACGACCACCACCACCGTCCCCCCGATGACCAGCTCGTAGTCGTTGCGCGCCAGCCCGTCCACGATGTAGCGGCCGAGGCCGCCGAGCCCGGGGTACGCCGCGATGGTCGCGGTCGCGACGATCTGGATCGCCGCGGTGCGGAGCCCGAGCAGGATCAGCGGCAGCGCCATCGGCGCCTCGACGCGCCACAGCACGCCCCAGCCGGTCATGCCCATGCCCTGCGCCGCGTCCTTGGCGTCGGCGTCGACCCCGCGGATCCCCTCGAACGTGTTGACCAGGATCGGCGGGATCGCGAGGGCCGTCAGCGCCACCAGCACCGGCGTGACGCCGAGGCCCGCGACGGTGACCACGAGCAGGATGAGCCCGATCGTCGGGACGGCGCGCGCGATGTTGGCGAGGCTCGCGACGAGGAACCCGCCGCGGCCCGTGTGCCCGACGAGCAGCCCGAACGCCAGGCCGATCAGCGCCGCGAACAGCAGCGACAGGCCGCTGTAGTGGAGGTGCTGGAGCAGGCGGTGCGGGATGCCGTCGTCGCCGTGCCACTGGGCCGAGGCCGACAGCCACTCGGAGACGAGCTCGATCTGGTTCCAGAGGTCGTTCACGCCGTCCTCCCCCGCGCCCGCGCCCACGGGGTGAGCAGCCGCTGTACGAGCACCAGGATCGCGTCCACGACCAGCGCCAGCACGATGATCAGCAGCGAGCCGGCGAGGATCTGCGTCGGGAAGTCGAGCTGGAACCCGCGGATGATGTCGTAGCCGAGGCCGCCCTGCCCGATGAGCTGGCCGACGCTGACCAGGCTGATCGAGGAGACCGACGCGACCCGTACGCCCGCGATGACCACGGGGACGGCGATCGGCAGCTCGACCTGGACGAGGCGGCGCAGCGTGCCGAAGCCCATCGCGGTCGCCGCCTGCCGCACCGGGTCGGGCACCGAGCCGAGCCCGTCCACCACGTTCGGCACGAGCACCGACAGGCTGTAGAGCGTCAGCGGGATCATCACCGTCGAGGCGTTGACCCCGGTGTACTGGATGAACACCATGTAGAGCGCCAGCGACGGGATCGCGTACAGGACGTTGGCGATCGTCAGCGTCGGCGGGTACAGCCACCCGAAGCGGCGGCACAGCACGCCGAGCGGCAGCGAGATGACCAGCCCGAACACCACCGGCAGCAGCGACAGCCGCAGGTGGATCACGCCCCGGTCGGTGAGATCGGGCACGTGCTCCCCGATCCAGCCCCAGTCGATCTCCATCAGCCGCCACCGCCGTCCGCGCCCGCCGCGGGCCGATCACCCGAGCCCGCGTCCTTCGGGTCCGCCCCGTCCGCCGCCGCGCCCGCCGCCGCGCCCGCGCTCACGGCCTCGGCCTCGGCGGCCTCGGCGGCCACGGCCGCCGTGATCGTGGCGCTCAGGTCGGCCTGGTCGGCGACGCCGACGAGGCGGCCCGCGCCGTCCACGCCGACCGCCCGGCCGGACGGGGACAGGATCGCGGCGTCGAGCGCGGCGCGCACCGAGTCGCCCTCGATGTCGAACGTGTGGCCGATCGGGGCGAGCCGCGCGTCGCCGACCGTGCCGGAGGCGGGCAGCACCTCGGCGGACGCCCAGCCGAGGGGGCGGCGGTCGGCGTCGATCACCAGCGTCCACTCGTCCCCGGCGGCGCGGGCGTCGGCGACCGGCGCGTCGGCGGCCAGCACCGAGCGCTCGGTCAGCGGCGCGTCGGTCGCCGGGATGAACGACAGCCGCCGGATGCCGCGGTCGTGGCCGATGAAGCCCGCGACGAAGTCGTCGGCGGGGCGGGCGAGGATGTCCTCGGGGCTCGCCACCTGGACCAGCCGCCCGCCCGTGCGGAACACCGCGATCCGGTCGCCGAGCTTGATCGCCTCGTCGATGTCGTGGGTGACGAACACGATGGTCTTGTGCAGTTCGGCCTGGAGCCGGAGGAACTCCTCCTGGAGCTCGTGCCGCACCACCGGGTCGACCGCGCTGAACGGCTCGTCCATCAGCATGATCGGCGGGTCGGCGGCGAGCGCGCGGGCGACGCCGACGCGCTGCTGCTGGCCGCCGGAGAGCTGGAAGGGGTAGCGCTTGGCCATGCCCGGCTCCAGCCCGACGCGCTCCATCAGCTCGTGGGCGGTGTCGCGGGCCTTCTTCCGGTTCCAGCGCAGCAGGTACGGGACGGTCGCGATGTTGTCCTCGATGGTGCGGTGCGGGAACAGCCCGGCGTGCTGGATCACGTAGCCGATGCCCCGGCGCAGCTCGCTGGACTTGCGTTCGAGCACGTCCCGCCCATCGATGAGCACCCGGCCGCCGGTGGGCTCGACCATCCGGTTGATGGTGCGCAGCGCGGTGGTCTTGCCGCCGCCCGAGGTGCCGACGAACACCGTGATGCGGCCGGTGGGGCACTCCAGGCTCACGTCGTCGAGCGCGACGGTGCCGTCGGGGTAGCGCTTGGTCACGCCCTCAAAGGTGATCAAACGATTCACGTCCTCGTCGGGCGTCGGTAACGCCGTCGTTCCGGTCGCTGGCAGCGGTGGTGGTGGTCCGGTGATCGGATTCGGCCGGTACTCAACAGTAGCCAAAGCTCCGATCGGGACCAACGTTCCAACCTGGTCAAGACATCACATCCTGAGCTTATCGATCTGAATAGTGAAGAAAGTAGCGTGGCCCCGTGGAGAACAGCCGAATCGTTATCGACGGCACCGGCCTGACCTGTGCCCAGGTGGCCCGCGCCGCCCGCGAGGATGTGATCGTCGCCATAGACCCGAGCGGCTTGGAACGTGCCCGTTCCGCCTGGCGGGTGGCCCGGGAGGTCGCCGACGCGCAGCCCGTCTACGGCCGGACGACCGGCGTCGGCGCCAACCGCGTCGTGGACGTCGAGTGGGAGGACGCCGACGCGCACGGCCTGCGGCTGCTGCGCAGCCACGCGGCCGGAGCGGGCCCGCTCATCGCGCCGGAGATCGTGCGGGCGATGCTGGCCGTACGGCTCAACCAGCTCGCGGCGGGCGGCTCCGGCGTGGAGCCCGGGGCGCTCCAGGCCCTCGCGGACGTGCTGAACCTCGGCCTGCTCCCGCCCGTCCCGGTGTACGGGGCGATCGGCACGGGCGACCTCACCGCCCTCGCCTCGACCGCGCTCTGCCTGCTCGGCGAGCGGGCGTGGCTGGCCGGGCCGGACGGCGCGCCCGAGCGCGGCCCCGGCTTCACGCTCCGCTCGTCGGACGCGCTGGCGTTCATCAGCTCCAACGCCGCCACCCTCGGCGAGTCGGCGCTCGCCGTGACCGACCTGCGCGAGCTGCTCGCCGCCTCGACCGTCGTCGCCGCCCTGTCGCACTTCGCCGTGCGGGCCTCGGAGGAGCCGTACGCGCCCGCCGTGCACGACGCGTGCCCGCACCCGGGCCAGCGGGAGGCCGCCGCCGCCATGCGGGCCCTGCTCGCCTTCGAGCGCGCCGCGCCCGCCCGCATCCAGGACCCGTACGGCTACCGGGCGTTCCCCCAGGTGCACGGCCCGGCGCTGGAGGCCGCCGGGTACGCCGAGGCGGTCGTCACGCGGGAGGTCAACGCCGCAGCCGAGAACCCGCTGGTCGACGTCGCGGGGCACACCGTCTGGCACAACGGCAACTTCCACACCGCCTACGTCGGGCTCGCCCTCGACACCGCACGCGCCGCGCTCTTCCAGACGATGGCGCTGTCGGCGGCCCGGCTCGGCACGCTCGCCGAGCCCTCGTTCACCGGGCTCTACCCCTTCCAGGGGGCCACCGAGGCGTCGTCGGGGATCATGATCCTGGAGTACGTGGCGCATTCGGCGCTCGCCGACGTGCGCCGCCTCGCCACGCCCGCCGCGCTCGGCAGCGCCGTGCTCTCGCGGGGCGTCGAGGAGCACGCGGGCTTCTCCACCCAGTCGGCCCGCGCGACCACCGACGCCGTCGCCGCGTACCGGATCGGGCTCGGCTGCGAGCTGGTCGCCGCCGCCCGCGCGCTGCGGATGCAGGGCCGCGCCCCGGCCGGCGGACCGCTCAAGGCCGCCCACGACCAGGCCGCCGCCGTGCTGGACCCGCGCGTGGAGGACCGGCCGCTCGACGACGACATCGCCGTCGCCGCCGACCTGCTGCCTCGGCTCGCCCGCGTCCAGGGCTACGGCTCCTGACCGCCGTCGGCCCGGCGCGCGGCCCGCGCGCCGGAGGGGACGTCGGTGGACTGGCGGGCGCGCAGCGCGGGCTCGCGGACGACGCGGCGCTCGCGCGGCTTGCCCTCGATGCTGTCGACCACGAGCCGGACCGCGTCGTGGACGATGCCGTCGATGTCCCAGTCGACGCTGGTCAGCGGCGGGGTGAGCAGGGCCGACATCGGATGGTCGTCGTAGCCGCACACCGCCACGTCGCCGGGCACGGCGAGGCCGAGCTCGCGGGTCGCCGCGTAGACGCCGTAGGCGATGGAGTCGTTGAAGCAGAACATCGCCGAGGGCGGGTCGGGGCGCGCGAGGATGCCGACCGCCACGTCGGTCGCCTCGGCGAGGGCCTGCGGCGCGACGACGACCTCGACGCGCAGGCCGAGCCGTTCGGCCTCGGCGTTGACGTGCACGTCGGCGGGCCGGTCGGGGGTGCGCGCGAGCGTCGGCGTGAGCACGGTCACGCGCCGGTGGCCGAGGTCGCGCAGGTGCTCCAGGGCGAGCGTCACGCCGCGCCGGTTGTCGAACACGACCTCGCCCTGCGCCCGCCCGCCGCGCAGCGCGTCGCCGATCGACACCACCGGGATCGTCTCGGCCAGCTCGGCCCAGAGCTCCGCGGCCGGGTCGAGCGGCTGGACGATCAGCCCGTCGACCCGCTGGTCGCGCAGCCGCCGGGCGAGCGCCAGCTCGCGCTCGGGGTCGCCGCCGGCGTCGACGATCAGCGCGTAGCGGTCGCGGGCGAGCAGCGCCCGGCCGATGCCGACGGCCAGGGACTGCTGCCAGTAGTCCTCCAGCGAGCCGCACAGCAGCCCGACCTGGCCGGTGCGCCCGCTGGCCAGCGCGCGGGCGATCGGATGCGCCTCGTAGCCGAGCTCCTCGGCCGCCGCCCGGACCCGTAGCTGGGTCTCCTCCGAGGTCTGGATCCCGCGCAGCGCGTACGACACGGCGGCAGGCGACAACCCCGTCGCCTGCGCCACCTCCCGGATGGTCGCGCGCTTGCGCCTGTCTGGCACCCGTCAACCCTAAAGGCTGGCACCGACGAAACAGCGGCACCGACTTGACGCGGCGGGCACTGAACCGGTTCACTGAAGCGATTCACTGATGCGGTTCAGTCGCGTGGGAGGAGGAAGGATGTGCGTGTGACCAACGCGACCGACATTCATCAGCACCTCTGGGGCGCGCCCCTCCTCGCCGCCCTCCGCGCCCGCCGCACGCCGCCGTTCCTCGACGGCTGGACCCTCCACCTGGACGGGGAGCCCCCGTACGAGGTCGATCCCGCCGACCACGACCCCGCCGCCCGCGCCGCCCAGGCCGAGGGCGACGGCCTCGCCGCCGCCCTGGTCTCCCTTTCGTCGCCGCTCGGCATCGAATGGCTGCCCCCCGCGGAGGCGCGTCCGCTTCTGGCCGCCTACCACGAAGGCGCCGCCGCCCTCCCCGCGCCGTTCGGCGCCTGGGCCTCGGCCTGCCTGAGCGAGATCGACCCCGCCGCCCTGACCGAGGTCCTCGCCGAGGGCTTCGCCGGCCTCCAGCTCCCGGCGACCGCCCTCCAGGACCCCGCCGGCTACGAGCGCTGCGCCCCGCTGCTGTCGGTCCTCGAAGAACGCGACGTGCCCCTCTTCGTCCACCCCGGCGCCGCCCCCGCCTCGGCGGGCGTTCCCGGGTGGTGGCCCGCGCTCGTGCCGTACGTCCAGCAGATGCACGCCGCGTGGTTCGCGTTCCGGGCGTTCGGCAGGCCGCGCCACCCGCGCCTGCGCGTCTGCTTCGCCATGCTCGCCGGCCTGGCCCCCCTCCACGGCGAACGCTTCACCGCGCGGGGAGGCGGACGCAACGAGATCGACCCGTCCGCCTACGTCGAGACGTCCTCCTACGGACCGCGCGCCGCCGACGCCACCATGCGCGCCCTCGGCATCGACGCGATCGTGCACGGCACCGACCGCCCGTACGCGGGCCCCCGCGACCTGTACCTGGGCGACGCCGCCCACCACGCGATCCGCGTGGCGAACCCCCGCCGCCTGCTGAAAGGAAAGGAATAGCCCCGTGCCATCAACGGCCCCAGAGACGACCCACCTGGAGAACCTCCCCGCACGCCCGCTCGACAAGCACGAGCTGCGCGCCCTGGTGGACGACCTGGCCGAACGCCCCGAACTGTGGCGCCAGCACGTCGCGTTCTCCGACGACGAGCGCCACTACGCCTCCCTCTACCGCGACGAGTACGTGGACGTGTGGCTCCTCTGCTGGACGCCCCAGAACGACACCGGATGGCACGACCACGACGTCTCGTCCGGAGCCGTCCGCGTCGTCTCCGGCGCGCTCGAAGAGAACAACCCCCGCATCGGCGGAGCGCACGTCCAGACCGTCATGGGCGAAGGCGTCTCGTTCTGCTTCGGCCCGGACCACATCCACCGCCTCGTCGGGTCGGCCCGCGCGTCGGTCTCCATCCACGCGTACTCGCCGCCGCTCTGGCGGCTGGGCCAGTACTCCATCGACGAGACCGGCCTCATGCGCCGCCTGTCCGTCAGCTACGCCGACGAGCTCCGCCCCGTCGACTGACGTCCCTCCTCAGGCCGGCGCGTTCAGAGCAGCGTCCACGTCGGCGTCCGTCGTGTGGGGATGGAACGCCAGGCGCGCCCCGCGGTTCAGGGGCGGGTGCGGCGGTCCGCTAGGTGGGCGGCGAGGACGATGGTTGCGAAGAAGGCGGCTGCCGCCCGGAGCAACGCGGCCTCGTAGTGCGTGTCCGGGAACGCCCGCGCCGCCGCGTACGCCGCGAGCAAGCCGACGACCGTGGCCGCGGCCATCCGGAGGGCCCACACGAGGATCTGCCTTCGGCCGTCCAGGGATTCCCGTACGGCGAACGCGGTCGCGGCCACCGCTATGAGGACGGCCGCGGCGGCGGCCACCCAGGGGGTCGCGAAGTTGACCCCGTAGCGGATGGCCAAGGCAGGAACGAAGAAGAGCGCCAGGCCCCAGCGGAGCCCTGCGGCGATGGTCCGCAAAGCCGGGCCGGAGGGTTCCCCGCCTGGAAGGCGATGGGCCAGCAGGAGAACGGCGAGCGCCGCCGCCGGGCCCGCGGGCCGCAGGTGCGACAGGTTGTAGAGCAGCGCGGTGTCGTACACGGTCAGCACGATGTAGCCGAGCGCCAGCGCGAACGCGGCGAAGGCGGCGAGGCCGGCCGGACGGGGAGCGGGCGCGCGGGCCGCGGTCCAGCGGATCCACAGCGGCGCCGCGACGGCCGCGCAGATCCGGATGGCGATGTCCTGGGCCGTGTACGGGGTGCGCAGGTCCCACTCGACCAGGCAGAAGACCAGGGTGTACGAGGCGGACGCGGCCCAGAGGACGGCCGAGCGGGCGACGCGGCGGTACAGGTCGTGGTCGAGCCTGTGCAGGACGGTCCCGTACGCGAGGAGCACGAAGGGCAGCTCCAGGAACGCCTGCACGCGTAGGACGGTCACGGAGAGCAGGTCCGGGGCCGGGAAGCGGCGCGCGAACGCGTCCAGGGGCGGGCCGTCCGCGATCGCGAACCAGCCGGACGGCAGGTGGCGGGCGATGAAGGACGGGTCGCCGCCGTGGACGCGCAGGACGTACACGGTGAACAGGACCTGGTTGGCGTAGACCAGCGCCACGACGGCGGCGAGCGAGACGCCGGGGGCCGCCCACCGGGCGGACCGTCCCGAGACCGGATGGGGAGGGAGCCTCGGGACGGCGATCACGGCGACGAGGGTGCAGGCCACGACCGCGACATCGATCACGGCCCCACGATGTCAGGACTTGTCGCTCCAGCGGATCTCCTTGATCCCCGGCTGCGGCCCCCGGAAGGAGACCGTGTGCCAGGCGCGCTTGGAGTCCCAGACGCGGAGCTTGTGCTGGGTGCCCGACTCGTCGACGAACGTCAGGTAAAGACTCCCCGAGTTGAGGCCGCGGGCCCCTTGGCGTCCACCCTGACCTGGTAGTCGTAGCGCAGGTCCGGGATCGTGATCATCATGATCGTGTAGACGCACGCGTCCGACCGGCCCTTGATGGCGCCGCTGAGGTCCGACGACCCGTCGATCGTGACGTAGTCGTCGGGGTAGAGGGCGCCCCGCGACGCGGTGGCGGTCCCGGCGACCTTCCCCTGGTCGGACGTGGCGAACGCGACGAGGGAGACGTCGTCGGGGACGAGGTGGTGGACGCCGCCGGACACGTCGACGACCCACGGCGTCCCGTCCGGGCCGACCGCCACCCGGACGCCCCGGCAGCCCGGGACCGCGTCCCAGGAGCCGCCGTTCCACGCGTGGACGGTCGCGCCGCCCGCGTTCGCGTCGTGGTCGGTGCCGACCATCCAGGCGGTGGGCAGCACGCCGGTCGAGACGGCGATGTCGGACGCCGACCCGGGCAGGGCGCGCCAGCCCTTGCCGAGCAGCGCGCCCGGGGTGGCGGAGGCGATCTCGTTGGACGTGCCGGCCATCCAGGGCAGGCCGCTCGGCGCCACCGACAGCGCGCCGGCCGCGGCCGGCGTCTGCTTCCACCGGTCCACGGTCCAGCGCAGCAGGACGGAGCGGGTCGTCACCCAGACCGAGCCGTCCGAGCCCGCGCCGATGTCGCGGGGCGTCTGCCCTGACGGCACGCCCTCGGCGGACAGGGCCGTCCACTCGCCGCCCGCGTGCTTGCGGACGGTGCCGGCGGTGTCGAGCACGTAGGGGACGCCCGCGCCGTCCACGGCGATGGCGACGCCGCCGGCCCCCTCGACCGTCTCCCAGACGGCTCCGTTGAGTTTCTGCACGGTGTAGCCGCGCTGGTCGGACGTCGCGGTCCTGCTGACCCCCCAGACGGTGCCGTCGCCTCCCACCGCGATGTCGGTGAGGCTGCCGGGGACGGCGTCCCACCGCCATCCGCCGGTGGTGTCCAGGGTGAGGTTGTCGAGGCGCGGCACGCTCACCCGCGCCGCGACGATCTTCTTGTTGAGGAACAGCGTCTCGGCGAGGGGCTTCTGCGCGTCGTTCCACGCCTGGAGGGAGACCAGCGAGCCGCCCTGCCGGACCCGCGTCGGGAAGCGGCCGAAGATCTGCGCGGTCGTGATCGGCGTGGTGCCGCCGGAGAGCAGGTCGACGATCGCCGCCTGGGAGAGCTGCGCGGTCTCGGCCGCGATGCGCACGCCGTCGCCGCCGTCCATCATGTGGCAGTCGCCGTAGACCTCGTACGCGGTGGGGTGCGCCGTGGACGCGACGTACAGCCCCTCCTTGCAGAAGTGGTCGTGGAGCACGCCGCTGGAGACCTGCGCCCCCGAGTTCCGCATGAGCCGGATGTAGTGCTTGTAGGCGTCCATCCGGCTGCGGAACGTGTCGGTGCCGACGCCCGCGACGTCCATGCGGCGTTCGATCGACCACTGCTCCTCGGCGGTCTGCGGGTCGCGGGCCGTTCCCCGCTGGGACGCGTCCAGGAAACCGTCGTAGAGGCCGCGCGTCGCCAGTCCCGGCTGCCGCGCGGTGGTCATGTGCCTGACCATCTGCCAGTCCGCCACCGGAACGGGCCTGCCGTCCGCCCATTCGATGAACCACTGCATGACGAGCGTCTTGTTGACCAGGTGCCCGGCCGCGAACGAGTCCTGCAGGAAGTGGTCGGAGTAGCCGTGGTTGATCCACGCCAGCTCCGTAAGCCGCTTCTTCTCCGCCGCGGTCGGGGCGTACCGGGCCTGCGTCGCGTAGTCGCGGGCGATCAGGTGGAACTGCTCCCACCGGTACCACGAGCTCGGCGCGAAGTGGCAGGCGTTGCGGCCCACCACGGCGTTGTAGTGGTCGACGCCCTTCTTGCCGACGGCGGCGGTGAGCAGGTCGAGCGCCTTGGTCTGGAGCAGCAGGTCCACGAAGTCCCAGCCGATCCTCGCCACGACCGCGCCGACGAACCCCTCCTTCGGCGGCGTCTTGCCGAGCAGCCGGTGCACCCAGTAGTACCCCTCCTGCCGGACGGACTGGAGGATCGGCTTCAGGATCCCCTCGGGCAGGCTGTCGATCGCCGCCGGGCTCGCGAGGTAGTCGGCCAGGGTGTTGAGCTCCCCGTACGTGACGAGTTGGCCGCTGCCCCTGAGGACCAGCGTCCTGATCGTCGGGTACCTGGCCTCGACCGCCTCCTTGGTGACCCGTTGCGGATAGTCCTGCCACATGGCGAGGAACCCCGCGAGGTCGTTCAGCTTCTGCTCGCGCGTCGGCCGCCTGAGGGTGATCGCTTCGAGGTCGGCGGGCGGGGCGTCCCCGAGCAGGCGGTGCTCCCAGGACGCGTGCCGCTGGACGACGAGCCGCTCCGCGCCGCCCAGCCGCCGCACGGCACGCCCCGCCGGACGGAACGGCCCGGACGAGCCGCGTGGGCCCGGCAGTCCTCCGCGCTCGCGGCGCGTGAACGCGCGGGCCAGCGCGTCGGCGCGCGCCTCGCAGGCGTCGCCGGGACGGGACACGACCGCGCCCGCCGCGCGAGGACGCCGGTCGGCCTCCCCCTGCTCGACGGCGTGGGCGACCTCGTGCGCGAGCAGTTCCAGACCGGCTCGCGTGTGCGGAGCGTACGCGCCGTCCCGGAAGAAGACGTCGGCCCCGGCGGTGAACGCGTCGGCGTCCAGCGCGCGGCAGGCCAGGTCGGCCTCCGGCCCGGTGTGGACGCGGAGCTCGCCGAGCCCGGCCCCGTAGGCCCTCTCGAACGCCGACGTCAGGCGGTCCGCGAGCCGTTCACCGGCGCCGAGGGCGGCCCGCAGCCGTGCTTCGAGCGCGGGCCCGACGACGGTCGGCCGGACGTGCGGGGTCCCGTGGCCCATGACTGCGCTCCCTCGCTCGACTACGCACAGTAGGCAAACACGCGAAGCGCGCGAGTCACAAGGAAAGCCCTGCTTCCGGTGGGGCCATACATACCGGTCCCCGCCGCCCGAACCGGTACCGCTCGGGCGGGACGAAAGCGGGTCGAAGCGGGACGGGCGGCCCGCTGCCCGCTCACAGCGGGCCGCCCGTCCCTTCCCTCTTCAGCGCCGGGCCCCTCGGAAACGTCACCGCCGCGCCACCCACCCGTCCGGCTTGCGCCCGGCGGCACGGGGGAAGCAATTCCGAGGACCAGAGAGGAATGCAATGAAGAATGCCATCAAAATACAGATATCGCTCGCAGTCGGAACGGTACTGACGGCCGGATCAGCGTCCGCCGCCGTCCCGCCCGCCGACGCCGCGCCACGGAATGACCCGGCACGCCCCATCACCGTTAAGGCCCGATTCACCAAAGACGCGCACCGCCTGTCGCCCGCCCCCGAGAACGACCTGTCCGATTACTGGACTCCCGAACGGCTCCGCCGCGCCGCCGCGAACCCCGCCGACGCCCCGTTCACCCCGAACGAGCACGACCACGAGCACGAGGCACACGGGGAGAACGCCCAGGCGACCCGCATCGCCGCCAGGGAGACCCAACGCTCAGTGCCCCCGAAAGCGCCGCCCTCCGCAATTGCGGGCCAGCCCAACGGGCAGGCCACGCCCGCCAACGGTGAACAGGAAGGGAAACCGGCGCCCGCCAGCCGGACCGTCGGCAAGGTGTTCTTCCGGAACGCCAAGAACAAGATGGACTACTCCTGCTCGGCGGCCGTCGTCAACAGCCCCTCAGGGAACCTGCTCAGCACCGCCGGACACTGCGTGCACGACAGCCGCAAGGGCGACTGGCACCTCAACTGGACGTTCGCGCCCGACTTCGCCTACGGGAAGCAGCCGTTCGGGCTGTGGAAGGCGGAATGGCTGACGTCGTTCGCCGGATGGGTCGAGCAGGAACGCGCCGATTACGACGTCGCGTTCGTGAAGGTGGCCGCACGAGGGAAGAGCGACCTCGTCCGAACGGTCGGCGGGAACGGACTCGAAACGGGAATGGCCCGGAAACGGCACCTGACCATTCTCGGATATCCGGTCCTGCCGCCCTATCCCGGAGACCATCAGTACTTCTGCACGGGCGACGCCGCTCCGGAGGGGCCCCGCCTGAAGATGCCGTGCACGCTCACCACCGGGGTGAGCGGCGGCCCCTGGCTGTCACGCTACGAGACTGCATCGGGAGTCGGCTCGGTGAACGGGGTGGCCGCCAACACCAACCTGAAGAACACGACCCTCTGGAGTCCGTACTTCGGCGAAGCGGTCTGGAACCTCTACCGCCGGGCGGACCCTCCTCGCCCCTGACGTCTCACACCGGTGCGGTGGAGGGGACGCCCGTCCCTCCACCGCACCGGCGTTCGCGGGTCATCCGGGGACGGCCTCGCGGTCCTGGCCCTGACGCGGCGCGGGCGTCGCCGCCGCGCCGTTCGGCGCCGGGTCAGCGGGCACGGCCGGACGGGCGGCGGCCGCACCGGCCGAGGCCGGCTCCGGCAGGACGAACGGGTCGAGCAGCAGCCGCGGCGCTTCCGGGTCGCGGAGCCGCCGCAGGAACGTCAGGATGCCCGAGGTTCCGCCGGACCAGTCGCCGCTGCTCTCGTTGACCGACGAGTCGGGGAACACGGGCGCGTCCTCCGTCCCGGCGGAGCGCGCGAGCAGCAGGCCCGCGACGCGCCAGGCCCGCTGCTCGTCCTCCGGCTCGCCGGTGGCGCGAGCCAGGTCGAGGAAGAGCTCGCCGAGCCCGACCAGGCCGCAGCACTGCGTCAGCGAGTACATGCGCGGCGCGAGGTCGTGGCAGACGGCGGCGGCCTCGCGGGCCGGTTCCAGGTAGGCGTCGTCTCCGAATACGCGGGCGGCCCGCACGAACGAAGCGCCGATCCCGGCGAGGCCCTGGCAGAACGCCGCGTGCATCGGCTTGGCGGACACGTCCCGCGCGGCCCGCAGCAACCCTGGGAGGTGCTCGGTCAGCACGGCGTAGCCCTCCCGCGCGGCCTGCCCGGCGGCCTCGTCCGCGGTCGCCGCCCAGTGGTCGAGCAGGAAGAACGAGGAGCCCGCGACGCCGTGCGAGAACCCCAGCGTCCGCGACACCGAACCGCAGTCGGCGTAGTCGGGCGGGTCCTCGCGGACGGCGCGGGTGTGGTCGCGGGCGACGAGCCGTTCGGCGCAGCCGCGGGCGAGGTCGAGGCGGGACTCGTCGCCCGTCAGCGCCCACAGCAGGAGCTGGCCGGTGCCGATGCCCGCGAGCCCGGTGTGCTGGTCCTCGGCGGAGATGCGGGCGAGGGGCGGGCGGCCCATCGGCGCGGCGATCGCGGTGAGGGCCTCGTCGTGGAGCGCCGCCCCGGCCGCGGCGAGGAACAGCGCCGTGCCGGTGCTGCCGGTGTAGAGCCCGGGGCGGGCGTTGCGCAGCTCCTGGAATCCCGCCGTCCAGTAGGCGAGGCCCCGAACGGTGTCGCGGGCGTCGTCGTCGTGCACGTGGTGCAGCAGCTCCAGGCCGATGCCGGAGCTGCCCCGGTAGATGTTGATGGGCCCGCCGACGCGCCCCAGGCTGAAGTCGGTGCTGGTCATCACCTCGCGCGCGTACCGGGTCGTCTCCGTGAGGCTGAACGCGACGACCCGTTCCAGCCGGTCGCGGTCCGGGGCGCGGCGCGTGCTCGCCAGCGGGCGGTCGGTGAAGCGTCCGGCGCGGATGTCCTCGGCGGCGGCCGCGCGCCGCGCCGGGACGACGTCGAGCAGGCCCAGGATCTGCTCGGTCATCCCGCCGCGGCCGTCCAGCGCCTCGGCCGCGCGGACGGGGTCGTGGTTGCGCGGGTCGCCGATGAGCCAGGTGGGCGCGAGGCCGGTCGCCGCGTAGAAGAGGGTGGCGCCGAGGGAGTAGTAGTCGCACTCGCGGGTGGCGGGCTCGTCGCGCTCCTGCTCGGGCGGGCTGTAGGCGGGCGTCCACCCGAAGAGCTGGGGGCCCTCCGCGTGGCTGATCTCGAAGTCGACGAGCGCGGGACGCCCCGTCTCGTCGTCCACGACGACGTTGGTCGGGGCCAGGTCGCGGACGAGGACGCCGCGCTCGTGCGCCGCGTCCAGGATGCGGAGCAGCGCGCTCGCGAGCGCGCGGAGGTCGCGGGGGCCGCCGGCGCCGTACAGGCCGCGCTCGCCGACCTCCTGCCCGAGCGCCATCGAGCCCATGTCGTCGATCACGAGGTACTCCCGGTCGCCGTGCCGGAAGTGGTCGAGCGCCGTCGGCACGCCCTCGACGCCGGACAGCAGCCCGAGCACGTAGAGCTCGTTGCGGAGCCGGAGCCGGGAGTCGCGGCCGAGCCGGTCCTCGTTGACGTACGCGCGGGCCTCCTTGACGATCACCGAGCGGTCCTCGCGCACGTCGCGCGCGCGGTAGACCTGCCCTTTCGCGTTGCGCGTCAGCGCCCGCACCGGCTCGTACCGGCCGCCGAGCAGCACCCGCGGCGCGTCGCCGCCCGCGCCGTCCGCGGCCCCGCCGGACGCCCCGTCACCGGAGGGGACGGCCCGGAGCGGCGTGACGGTCGCCGGCACGGACTCGACCGGCTCGGCGCAGGGGTCGGGGGACCACGGCGGCTGCCAGTACTTCTCGGTGGCGGCTCCGGGGTGGGTGTCGCCGTCCGGGTCGGTGACGACGATCTCCAGGTCGCCGTCCTCGTTGACCTCGTACGCGCCGCGGAACGGGCCGTAGCGGTAGTAGACGGGGGCGTCGGGGGCGACGCGCTTGTCGCTGACGATGCGGGGCCCCTCCAGCCCGGCGAGGTCGGCGGCGAGCGCGCGGGCGAGGCGGCCGGCGTCGCCCGGAGCGGGGTAGACGGTGATCGCCTTGCCGATCGAGCCGGGATGGCTGTTGGAGGAGTTGAGGTCGCGGAGCCGCTCCCCCGACCGGATGATCTTGAAGTGGCAGGGCCGGGCCAGCAGCGCGGGCAGCGCCCGGCGGACGGTCTCCAGCAGCGTGGACGGCCGCGCCGACACGTGGATCTTCCAGCCCTGTCCCGGCAGCCGGAAGCCCGGGTCGTCGACCGCGAGCCACACGCCGTGGCCGGACAGGGTGCGCCCGGCCTCCGCGGCCGGGCCCGCCAGCTCCTCGCGGACGTCCCGCTCGCCCGGCGTGGTGGATTTGTCGTCAAGCACGTTCGGTAGCCCCTTCGTCAGTGGCCCGCGTTGCGCGGGGGTGGCCCGGCACGACTGAGGGGCCATCGGTCGTCGATGGCCCCTCAGCGGTTAGTGCTTCCGTGCGCCTTCAGTCAGGGTCGGACGTCATGCGCACGGGGGAGGCGACGTCAGGCCTGGGTGCTGAAGTCGTCGCACAGGATCGTCCGGCCCCAGTGGCACCGGGTGCAGCTGTTGGCCTGGAACTCGGGGGCGTCCGACGGCAGGGCCGTCAGGGCGGTGAGCTCGATGACGCCGGCGTCGCGGGGCTCGATAAGTGCGGACATGTTTCCTCCTTGGATACGTTCGGTGTCCGTACGACTACAGTCAGCACCAACGCGGCTCGAATGTCCACCCGTCGGGACATGATCGAGAATCGGCGGCGGGGCAAGGATCGGCAGTCAACCCGAGGAGTCAGTCAGATGATCACACGCTGGTTCCGCTCCACTACCAGGCACGACCCGAAATTGGTCCGCTCTGCGCCCTCGAATGCGGCCCTACCTGGAGTCCACGCCATCCATGCGCGGGGGCTCGCGAAGTCTTACCCGGAAGCGACGGCCGTCCGCGGGGTCGACCTCACGGTCGGGGCGGGCGAGACGTTCGGATTCCTCGGCCCGAACGGGGCGGGCAAGACGACGACGATCGCGATGCTGTGCACGCTGACCGCCCCCACCGCGGGCAGCGCGTCCATCGCCGGGTACGACGTCCTGCGCCACCCCCACCAGGTCAGGCGCAACATCGGTCTGGTCTTCCAGGAGATGACCCTCGACCAGGACCTCACCGCCTGGGAGAATCTTCGCTTCCACGCGCGCCTGTACGGCCTCACCTCCGAGACGGCCCGCGACCGCGCCGCGACGCTGCTCGACCTCGTCGACCTCGGCCACCGCCGCGACGCGTTCGTCCGCACGTACTCGGGCGGGATGAAGCGGCGGCTGGAGATCGTCCGCGGCCTCATGCACCGCCCGCGCGTGCTGTTCCTGGACGAGCCCACGCTCGGGCTCGACCCGCAGACCCGCGCCCAGGTCTGGGACCACCTGCACGAGCTGCGGCGGCACGAGACGATCACGCTGTTCCTGACCACGCACTACCTGGACGAGGCCGAGCAGTGCGACCGGATCGGGATCATCGACGACGGCCGGATCGTCGCGGAGGGCTCCCCCGCCGAGCTGAAGAGCGTGATCGGCGCCGACCGGGTCGAGCTGCGCACCGGCGACGACGACAGCGCGGCCGGGCAGCTCCGCGCGGCGTTCGGGCTGGACGCCGACCGCACGCCGGCGGGCCTGTCCGTCCGCGTCGGCGACGGCGCGGCGTTCGTCCCCCGGATGTGCGCGCGGCTGGACGTCGCGATCGAGTCGGTCACGGTCGTCCGCCCCAGCCTCGACGACGTGTTCTTCCACTACACCGGCCGCGACATCCGCGAGGAGAGCGCGCCGGACCCCGGGCTCGGAGAGCCCGCCGCCCCCGGATCCGCGCCGACCGCCCCCGCGTGCACGGCGGAGGGACCACCCCCCAGGAGGCCACGCCGTGACGACCGCCCCCGCGGTGCCCGCCCTGCCCGGCACCGGACGCCTCGCCGACGAACTGCGCGCCGTGCAGGTCGTCTGGCACCGCGACATGCTGCACTACGTCCGCGACCGAGTGAAGATCGGCGTCACCCTCCTCCAGCCCCTGATGCTGCTGCTCGTCCTCGGCGTCGGCCTGTCCTCGCTGCTGCCCTCGTCCAACGGCGCCGACTACCGCACGTTCCTGTTCCCGGGGATGCTGATCATGATGGTCCAGTCCCCCGCGATCTCGGCGGGGGTGTCGCTGGTCACCGACCGGCAGTTCGGCTTCCTGCGCGAGATGGTCGTGGCGCCCGTCCGCCGCGAGACGCTGCTCATCGGCAAGTGCCTGGCCGGCGCGACGATGGCCACCTGCCAGGGAGTGCTGCTGCTGCCCCTCGCCGGGGTCGCCGGGGTCCCGTACGACCCGGTGATGATGGCGGCGCTGCTGGGCGAGATGGCGGTGATCGCGCTGATGCTGACCGCGCTCGGCACGATGCTCGCCGTCCTGATCCGCCGCGTCGAGACGTTCCACGCCCTGCTCGGCGTGCTGGCCACGCCGCTGCTGTTCCTGTCCGGGGCGATGTTCCCCCCGTCCGGGCTGCCCGGCTGGCTGAGCTGGGGCGTCACCCTCAACCCGGTCAGCTACGCGGTGGACGCCCTGCGCCGGACGATCACCGCGAGCTTCTCCGGCCCGGTGACGCCGCGCCTGTTCAACGGTCCGACGTGGGGAGGGTGGGCCCCGCCGGTGGCGCTGGAACTCGCCCTCATCACCGTCGCCGGGCTGGTCATGCTCGTCATCGGCGGCCGGCGCTTCGGCCGTTCCGACTGACTCACCGGCTCACGGCTCACCGGCTCTCCGTGCGCCGGGCCTCCGGGTCCGGCGCGCGGAGCGGACGGTCAGTGCGGCGACGGCCGCAGGAGGCCGGGCGCCTCGGCGGCGCGCGGTTCGGCGGCCTGTGGTTCGGCGGCGCGTGGATCGGCGGCGCGCGGTTCGGCGGCGGGCGGCTCGTTCAGGTCGTCGTGCGCGGACGGTGAGCGCGGGAGCGGGAGCGGGAGCGCGTGGACGGGCGCGGCCGTGCCGCGTCCGGCGGCGCGCAAGGGGGCGAGGGACGCCTTCAGGCCGGCGCGGAGCCAGGCGCCCGCCGGGCGTTCGACCAGGCGGTGGACGGCGTAGGCGACCAGCAGGCAGGCCGCGGTCAGCAGCGCGAGCGCGGGCCAGCGCGGCAGCGCCGGGTACGCGCGGTCGAGCAGCGGCAGCGCGACCTGCGAGTGGGTCAGGTACAGCGGGTACGTCAGGGCGCCGAGGACGGTGAGGCCGCGCCAGCGCAGCCGGGCCAGCCGGCCCGTCGCGACCAGGATCATCACGGCGAAGA
Source organism: Actinomadura sp. J1-007 (assembly GCF_009793335.1). Lineage (GTDB taxonomy): Bacteria > Actinomycetota > Actinomycetes > Streptosporangiales > Streptosporangiaceae > Spirillospora > Spirillospora yumaensis. The sequence goes on from NZ_WING01000001.1 coordinate 1,213,667, forward strand.
TCGCCGTGACGGCCGCCGCGACCACGCGCTCGTCGGCGGTCCGGAAGACGTGGCCGGCGCGCCAGGCGCCCCAGTGCAGCGCGAGCAGCCACGACACCGCGACGTACCCCCACAGCAGCAGCGTCGGGCCGAACCGGTGGATCATGAACAGCGCCATGCCCGCGACGAAGTACGGGCTCCAGGTCGGCACGAGCATCACCTGGAGCAGCTTGGAGCCCGACTCGTCCGCGAAGACCCCGCCGAACAGCCAGAGCGCCATGAACACCAGGCAGGACCGGTAGGTGATCCCCGCCGCGGCGAGCAGCGCGGCGAGGAAGTAGAAGTGCACCTCGACCCAGAGCGTCCAGTAGACGGCGTCGACGTTGCCGACGCCGAGGCCGCCCTGGAGCATCGTGAGGTTGGGGACGACCAGGCCCGGCACGCCCTTGCCCAGGTGGAACGACGCGTAGACGGCGGCGCCGAGCAGCACGCTCACCCAGTACGCGGGCATCAGCCGGACGATCCGGGAGATCCCGAACTCCCCCGGCCCCCGTCCCCACGCGCTCATCAGGATCACGAACCCGCTCACCATGAAGAACAGGTCCACGCCGAGGTAGCCGTAGCGGGTGGCCCATTCCAGCTCGGGGAACACGTTCCGCGCGTACCGCGGCCAGGGGCCGGGCCCGCCGAACCCGGTGAAGTGGTAGAGCACCACCGCCAGCGCCGCGAGGAAGCGCAGCAGATCCAGCTCGCGGAGGCGTTCGACTCGGGTCACCGCGGAAGGCTCCCGGTAGCGGGTAGCCCCGCCTGAGCCGGAACGTGACCGTCCGATGAACGCCCGACGACGTCGCTCCCCGGCCCCGAGCCGCCCCCGAGCCGCCCGAGCCGCGCCCGAGCCCCCACGGCGATCGGCAGGCGGGCCGTTCGGGGGCGCGCGGAACGGGGCGGAGTGGGCACGGGCCGGGCGGTGTCCTCAGTAAGATGCGAGCACCTTCCCGGATTTTGGTGGTTCCTTGATGACATCTCGCCGCGCCCGCCGCGGCGCGGCGATCCTCGCGCTGTGCCTTGGCCCGTTGACGGCCTCCGGCTGCACCGCGGCGACCGGGCGGGTCCAAAAGGCCGCCTCGCCCGCGACGAAGCACGTGGCGAGCGCGCCGGTGGTGATGTTCCTCGGCGACAGCTACACGGTGGGCGAGCGCGGGGCGCTGCCCGAGACCACCTACGCGTCCGCGGTCGCCCGGCTGCTCGGCTGGCAGGTCGTCGTGGCGGGCAAGGCGGGCACGGGGTTCGTCAACGGCGGCGTGCGGCGCAGCGCCTACATCCAGCTCTTCGAGAGCCAGCTCGGATGGCGCCCGGCCCCGGACCTGCTGGTGGTGTCGGGCGGCCACAACGACCACCGCTACCCGCCGGACCAGGTCACGGGCGCGGCGCGGATCGTTCTCGAACGGGCCCGGCAGCGGTGGCCGAGGACGCGCCTCGCGCTGATCGGCCCGATCTGGGGGAACGAGACGCCGCCCCGTCGATCCTCGCGATCCGCGACGGGCTGCGGGCGCTGGCCCAGGAGTTCCGCGCGCCGTTCGTCGACCCGGTGGGCGAGCGGTGGATCACTGGCAGCCGCACCGCGGGCACGGGCACCGCGGCGAGGTACATCAAGCGGGACGGGACGCACCCGACCCCCGAGGGCCACCGCTACATGGCGTCCCTGCTGGCCGCCGACCTCCGCCGGCTGGGCCTGGCGCGTCCCTCCCGCTCCCGGTAGGCGTGCTCGCCCGAGCGGGTCCCGGCCGCCTAGGCGGCGGGGCGGGCGAGGGTGAGGGAGAAGTCGCCCGCCTCGTCCGTCCAGAACCTGGTGATCGCGAGCCCCGCGGAGCCGAGCTCCGACTCCAGGCGTTCGCGGCGGAACTTGGCCGACACCTCGGTGCGCATCTCCTCGCCCGCGGCGAACGCGACGTCGAGGTCCAGGCCCGCCACCCGCACGGTCTGGTCGCGGACGGACCGCAGCCGCATCTCGATCCACTCCTCCTCGGGGTTCCAGCGCGCGACGTGCTCGAACGCCTCGACGTCGAAGTCGGCGCCGAGGTCGCGGTTGATGACGCGCAGGACGTTGCGGTTGAACTCGGCGGTGACGCCCGCCGCGTCGTCGTAGGCGCGCACGAGCCGCTGCTCGTCCTTGACCAGGTCGGCGCCGAGGAGCAGGAAGTCGCCGTCCGCCATGGTGGCGCGCAGGCCGCCGAGGAACCCGGCGCGCCCGGCGGGCGGCAGGTTGCCGATCGTCCCGCCGAGGAACGCGATCAGCCGCCGCTCGCCGGACGGCAGCAGGTGCAGGTGCTGCTCGTAGTCGGCGACGACGGTCCGCACGGCCAGCCCGGGATGGTCGGCGGCGATCCCGGCGGCGGCCTCCTCCAGGAAGTCGCCGCTGACGTCCACCGGGACGTACGAGCGGAGCGTGCCGCGCAGCGCGTTCAGCAGCAGGCGGGTCTTCTCGCCCGATCCGGCGCCGAGCTCGACGAGCGTGCGGGCGCCGGTGGCGGCGGCGACCTCGGGCGCCCGCGCGGTGAGGATCTCGCGTTCGCGGCGGGTCGGGTAGTACTCCTCCAGAGCGGTGATCTCCTCGAAGAGCGCGCTGCCGCGCTCGTCGTAGAACCACTTGGGCGGCAGCGTCTTGGGCGTGCCGCCGAGGCCCTCCCGGACGTCCCGGCGGAGCGTCTTGGCGAGGTCGTCGGCGGTCAGGAACCGGTCCACGGGTTCTCCTTAGAGCGGGTGCGTGCGGACGCCGGCGGCGAGGCCGGCGGTCACGAGCGAGCGGTCGGGCACGATCCGCCAGCCGGGGTCGTCGTCGAGCGGTTCCGACGCGATCACGATCTCGGCGGGCGAGGCGCGGACGAACAGCGAGGCGCCCCACGCCGTCGCGGCGAGCGCGGCGCCGTCGGCGGCGAGCAGGTTGTAGTCGCCGGGCGCGAGGGCCGCGACGGTGCGGACGACGGCGGCGAGGCCGTCGCCGAGGCCGTCGCCCTCGGCCCAGCGGCGGGCGGCGAGCGCGAGCAGCAGGGCGGAGTCGACGGCGGCGCGGGCGTCGGGCACCGCGGACAGGTCCCCGGCGAGCTCGCGCAGCTTGCCCTCGACGCCCGCGAAGCCCTCCACCTTGCCGTTGTGGCTGAACAGCCGCCCGCCCGCGCGGAACGGCTGCGCCGCCGACTCGTCCACGGGAAAGCCCGGCGTGGCGGAACGGAGCGCGGCGACGGCGCAGGTCGTCTCCACCGCCGCCGAGATCTCGCGGAACGACTGGTCCGTCCAGATCGGCTGGGCCCGCCGGAAGCGGGCCGGGGGACGCCCGTCCGCGCCGTACCATCCGACGCCGAAGCCGTCGGCGTTGAGGACGTTCCCCTTGCACATGCGCGGCGAGTACGACTGGCTCTCCAGGGAGTGCTCGCCGTCGTACACGAGGTCATGCAGGGTGCGCGCGGGCCCGAGGTAGCCGAGGTGGCGGCACATCAGCGGACCTCCCCCGGCGCCGGTGCGGTCCGTTCTCCCGGATCGGCGGAGCGGGCGCAGCGGAAGCCGCTGAAGATCTGCCGCCGGATCGGGTAGTCCCAGTTGCGGAACGACCCGCGGACGGCGAGCGGGTGCGTGGCCCACGATCCGCCCCGCAGCACCTTGTACTCGGGGCCGAAGAACACCTCCGAGTACTCCTTGTAGGGGAACGACGTGAATCCCGGGTAGCCGTGGAAGTCGGACGACGTCCACTCCCACACGTCCCCGAGGAGCTTGCGGACGCCGTAGGCGGACGCGCCGGACGCGTACGTCCCAGCCTCCTCGGGGTGCAGGGCCACCTGGCCGAGGTTGGCGCGGCCGTCCTCGTAGAGGTCGCCCCACGGGTAGCGGCGCGAGCGCTCCGCGTCGGGGTCCCAGCGGGCGGCCTTCTCCCACTCGGCCTCCGTCGGGAGCCGCTTCCCGGCCCACCGCGCGTACGCGTCCGCCTCGTACCAGCTCACGTGCTGCACCGGCTCGCCCGGCGGGACGGGCTCGACGCGGCCGAAGCGGCGCCGCAGCCACTGCCCGCCCTCCCGCGTCCAGAACGCGGGCGCGTCCTTGCCGCCGGACGACCGCCACTCCCATCCGGCGGGCGTCCACCAGCGCGGGTCGCCGTAGCCGCCCGCCTCCATGAACGCCAGGTACGCGGCGTTCGTCACGGGTTCGACGTCGATGTGGTAGGCGGGCAGGTGGACGGTGTGGGCGGGCCGCTCGTTGTCGTACGCCCACGGGTCGTCGGAGACGCCCATCTCGAACGGCCCCGCCTCCACGAGCACCTCGCCTCCGGCGCCGGGCCCGGCCCGGTCGGGGCGACGCGCGCGGGCGGGTCGAGCAGGGCGGGCGCGCCCTTGCGGAGCTGGTGCGTGGCGAGCATCGTCTCGTCGTGCATGTGCTCGTGCTGGACGACCATCCCGTACACGAACCCGCCCGCCGTCAGCGGGCCGCCGCCCTCGAACCGGACGGCGGGCAGCGCGTCCAGCACCCTCGCGCGGACGGCCGAGATGTAGGCGCGCGCCTCGCGCGGGGGCAGCAGCGGCAGCGTCGGCCGTTCGGCGCGCGGATGCTCGAACGCGTCGTACAGCCCGTCGATCTCGGGGCGCATCGCCTCGGCGCCCGCCGCCGCGCGCAGCAGCCACAGCTCCTCGTAGTTGCCGACGTGCGCCAGGTCCCAGACCAGCGGCGACATCAGCGGGGAGACCTGCGCGGTCAGCCCCGCCTCGTCCAGCACCTCGGTGGTGAGCCCGTGGCTGCGCTCGCGCACGGCCCCGAGCTCCCCGGCGATCAGCTCCTTCAGCGCGCCCTCGTCCAGGGTGCCCGGTTCGGGTCTCATCGCGCCTGCCATGGGTCGGTGTCCTCCAGCGTGGTCATGGGTTCCGGGTCGGGGCGGTCGTGGGGGCGGTGGTCGATTCGGTCGTGGGGGCGGGGGCCGGGAGGCCGCCGGGGGCGGACGGCCGGCCGGGGGCGTGCGCGGTCGCGTCGTCGGCGGGGCTGCGGCCCCGTTCGACGTAGCGGTCGGCGTACTCGGCGACGACCGGGGCCAGGTCCGCGGCGCCGAGCCGGGGCAGCGCGCCCAGCGCGGCCCGGAAGCAGCGCCGGGCCGCCGCCGCGAGCGCCGGGTCTGCGAGGCCGCCGCGGGCGGCCTCAGCCCAGCGGAACGCCACGGGCTCGGTCGCCTCCTCGGCGACCGCCGACGCGCGCGGGTCGTCGAGCAGGGCGGTCGCGACGGCGACCGGGACGGGCCAGTACCGGTCCGGCAGCGCGTCGATCATCCGCAGCTCCAGCCAGCCGCGCGGGCGTACGGGCGGGAACAGCGTGGACAGGTGGTAGGCGAGGTCCTCGGGTCCGGGCTCGCCCTTGCCGAGCCACTCCCGGAACGTCATCCCGGGGTCGGCCACCCAGTCGCCCGCGGCGGTGCGGACGACCATCACGCGCGCGTCGAGCGCGTACCGCGTCCACGCCTCGGCGGGGTCGCCGTCCGCGCCGTCGTGCAGGACGGGCAGGGTGCGGCACGGGTCGAGGTCGGTCCAGACGCCCTGCCGCGACGAGCGCAGCCCGGTGCGCCGCCCGGCCCGTAGGGGCGAGTTGGCGAACGCGGCGACCAGCACCGGGCCGAGCGCGTGCGCGAGCCGCCAGCGCCGGACGGTGTCGGCGTCGTCCGCGCCGATGTCCAGGCACACCTGCACCGACGCGGTCGAGCACATCATCGCGAGGCCCGCGTCGGTGAACCCGCCCGCCGTGAAGTAGTCGCGCATGCAGCGGTAGCGCGGGTGCTCGGCCTGGAACACCGGGGCGCGCACGGGGTCCACGCCGTGCCCGGCGAGGTCGAGCCCCTCGCCCGTGAGCGCGCCGCGCACGTGCCCGATGTCGCGCGCGAGGGCGGCGTGCAGCGGGGCGAGGCCGGGCGCGGGCGCGGAGCTCAGTTCGAGCTGGCCGCCCGGCTCGTACGTGACGCTGCTCCCGCCGGGCGGCGCTCCGGCGGCCCGGACGACCTCGCGGACGCGCGCGGCGGGCACGTGCGCGGCCGGGTCGGCCGGGTCGACCACGAGCCACTCGGTCTCCGCGCCGACCGTGCCGGGCGGGCCGTTCTTGAAGCAGACTCCGCGGATGTGCTGGTAGACGCCGTCCACCGTGAGCCGGGTCATGCGGGCTCCCCTGTTCGACAACAAGGTCGAGACGTTCCCCGGTGAACCGGATCAGAAATCGGACGATTCTGAGTAATTTGCTTAAATCTCCTTGAACACCACAGACAGCGCCCGTTCCGGCACCTAACGTTCGTTCCGACACGCCGGGCATCACGGACTTCTCAGACATTGACCCGGTGCACTAGAGTCCCGATACCCACCGGTCCGCCCGAACCGCGGAGCGGCCGGTGCCGGGCCGGGCAGGCTGCCGGCCGGGTCACAACGGAGGTCACATGCGCGGGGACCCGGGCTCCCTCTACGACGCGCACGCCGCTCGCCTCTACGCGCACTGCTGGTCGCTGCTCGGCGACCGCGCGGCCGCGGCGGCGGTCGCCGACGCGTTCACGGCGGCGGTCCACCAGCCGCCGCGCGGGGACAGCGTGCTTTGGCTGTACTCGCTGTCGCGCTCCGCGTGCGCCGAGCGCGGCGCGTTCTCCGGGGAGGCGCCGGCGTTCGACGGCTCCGACCCGCTGCTGCGCGCGGCGGCCGCGCTGCGGGCCGACCACCGCGAGGTGCTGCTGCTGTGGGCGGGCGAATGGCTGGAGGTCCCCGACATCGCCCGCGTGCTCGGCATCGCGCCCGACACCGTCGCCCAGCTCCTGAACGCCGCCCGCACGCGTCTCGAACGGGTCGTCCTCGACACGCTGATGCGCGGCACGTCCGAGACGCCGCTGGAGCTCATCGCCGCGTTCGAGAAGGGCAGGCTGCCGAGGCTGCTCGCGCAGCGCGCGCCCTCGCGTCCGCCGGAGGGGCTGCGCGAACGGGTGGTGGAGGTCTGCGAGGCCGAGGCCACGCGCTCGCTGCCGAGCGTCACCGCGCCGACGCCGCTCGTGGTGATCGGCCCCGGCTCCGCCGCGGCGGCGGCCAGGCCGAAGCGCGGCCTCGCCAAGGGCATCGGCGCGCTCGCGGGCGTAGCCGCGTCCGTGGCGGCGGCGATCGGGCTGCTGGCGTCGTGGCCGTCGTTCAAGGGCAGCGGGAACAGCAGCTCACTCGTCCCTTCGGCCAGCAACGGGCACACCGAGCCCGCGGGCGCGAGCCCGCAGCCGGGCTCCACGCCCCCGCCCGGCAGCACCGGCGCGGAGCGTTCGACCGGCGGCCCGAACGGCGCGAACGGCAACCCGGTGACCAGCGCGTTCGACGACCCGCCCGCGCCCGCGGGCCCCGGCGCGCCGGGCTCGGCCGCGAACCCGGGCACGCCCGGCTCGACGTCGCCGGGCGGCAGGCCGTCCAAGCCGACCGCGCCCTCCGAGCGCGGCGACGGAACGCCCTCCAAGCCGGGCACCGGCACGCCGAAGCCGCCGGACGAGCCGTCCACGCCGCCGACGAAGCCGACCACGCCCCCGGACGACGGGTCCGAGACCCCGCCGACCGACCCGCCCGGCGAGCCCACCGACCCGCCGACCGGCGAGCCGAGCCCCACCCCGACGTCCAACCCGGCCCCGAGCCCGTCCGGCTGAGCCGCACCGGCTGAGGCCGCGCCCGCGCCCGCCGTCCTGGCGTGCGTCAGGCGGGGGCGGGGAGGGGCCGGGGCCTCCGCCGTCGCGGGCGTCCGGCGTGCGGGTCCGGGCCCGGCGGCGCTCGTGCAGGAGCAGGACGCCGCCCACCGCGGCGCCGCTCACCATCGCGACGGCGTGCCCGACCGCCGCGACCTCCAGCGACGCCAACCCGTCGAACAGGTACGGGGACAGCGCGGCCCACCCGGCGAAGGCGAGCAGCCTCGGCACCCGGCCCGGCCCGTACAGGACGGCGGCGACGAGCGCGGCCGACAGCACGTAGGACGGGCCGACGTCGGGGATCGTCCGCACCGAGTCGGTCAGCAGGCCGAGTTCGAGCCGGACGAACGCGATGCCCTGGCTGACCACCGTGCCGAGCACGTGCGCCGCCGCGACGAGCAGCACCGCGCGCAGGTTGCCGAACCTGCGGGTGACCGGGAACAGCCCGAGCGCGATCACCACCAGCAGCACGGCCTGGGAGCCCTCGGCGACGAACGCCGACACGATCATCGTGCCGACGGGGTTGACCGTCAGGTTCGCCAGGTTGGTGCTCGCCCAGGCGATCAGGTCGTGGCGCGCCGCCGGGGGCAGCGCGTACTCCTGCACCACCCAGATCGCGCCGAACAGACCCAGGAACGCCAGCGGCATCGGGTACCGCTTCAGAAACCCGCCCATCATCCCGGCAAGCCTAAGCGCTCTGGAAGTAGCGGGCCGGGGATACGCCGAAAGCCCGGCGGAAAACGGCCACGAACGCACTCGGCGTCACATATCCCACACGGTGCGCCACGGACGTGACCGGAAGGCCCTCGGCGAGGTGGCCGAGGGCCGCGCGCATCCGGACCTGGGTGCGCCAGCGCCCGAAGCTCATCCCGGTCTCCGCCTCGAAGGTCCGCGCGAGCGTCCGGCCGCTCGCCCCGACGAGCCGTCCCCACGCGTCGAGGGTGCGGCCGTCGGCGGGGTCGGCGAGCAGCGCCTCGGCGACGCGCAGCGCCCGGGCGTCCGCGGGCATCGGCACCGCGACGCCCGCGGTGCCGACCGCCGCGGGCTCCACCAGGTCGTGCACGACGGCCTCGCCGCGGACGCGGGCGCCGTCGTCCAGCCCCGGGTCCGCCAGGTACAGGATGAGCTGGCGCAGCAGCGGCGACACGTTGATCACCGTCGGCTCCGTCCAGTCCACCGGGCACGCGTCCGGGCGCAGGTACGGGCTCCGCATCTTCGCCGGGACGTGCGCGGACGTGGCGTGCGGCACGCCCGCCGGGATCCAGAGGGCGCGGGGCGGCGGCAGCACCCACGTCGCCCCGGCCGCCTCGACCAGCAGGACGCCCTCGGCCGCCCACGCGATCTGGTGCCAGTCGTGCTCGTGCCGCCCGAAGCTCCGCCAGGACGGCATCGCGAAGCTGCCGATGATGAGCGCCCCGCCGGGCTCGTGGAGGGCGAACGCGTCCCGCGCCTCCGCCTCCCCGGTCTGTCCGGATCGCGACATCATCCGTCTTCTCACCTCGTATCCGGCGTCCCGTCCCGACTCTAGCGTCGGACCATGCCGATGAATCGCTTCCACCAGTGGTGCTGCCGCTCGACGGTCTGGGCCCGCCAGGTGGAGAGGACCCTGCTGCCCTGGGCGCTCGAAGGCGCCGATCTCGGGCCGGACGCCCTGGAGGTCGGGCCCGGCTACGGGGCGACCACCCGGGTGCTGCGCCGCCGGGCGCCCGGCCTGACCGCGCTGGAGATCGACCCGGACCTCACCGCGCGGCTGCGCCGGCTGGCGGGGCCCACGGTGAACGTGGTCGAGGGCGACGGGACGGCGATGCCGTTCCCGGACGGCTCGTTCAGCGGCGCGTGCTGCTTCACGATGCTGCACCACGTGCCGTCGCCCGCCGCCCAGGACCGCTTGTTCGCCGAGACGCACCGGGTGCTGCGGCCGGGCGGGGTGTTCGCGGGCAGCGACGGCCTCGACTCGTTCGGGTTCCGGCTGATCCACCTCTTCGACACCCTCGTGGTCGTTCCGCCGGAGACCCTGCCCGCCCGCCTGGAGGCGGCCGGTTTCGAGGACGTCTCGATCACGAGGGGGAAGACCTCGTTCCGCTTCTCGGCCCGCAAGCCCGCGCGGTCATAGCGCGGCGGCGCCCTCGACCGGCGTCTGTCCCCGCTTCACCAGGAGCGCGGCGAGGACGGCGACCAGGGCGACCACGCCCGCGACCGTCAGGGCGGACTGGAAGCCGTCCATGAACGCCAGGTGGCTGCCGGTGGTGATCGCCTCGGCGGCGGGCGCGGGCGTGCCCGGCGGGACGGGCGCCACCCCCTGGGACACCAGGCCCGACTGCCCCGCGAGCCTCCCGGCCGCGGCGTCCGGCACCCCCGCCTCGGTCAGGCGCCCCACCAGGACGTCGCCGACGCGGGTGGACAGGAGCGTCCCGAGGACCGAGGTGCCGAGGACGCCGCCGATCTGCGCGGCGGTCTGCTGGAGCCCTCCGGCGACGCCCGCCAGGTGCTTCGGCGCGTTCCCGACGATCGCCTCGGTGCCGGGCACCATGACGAAGCCGAACGCCAGGCCGACCAGCACGAACCACGGCCAGAGCTGCACGTACGGGGCGTCGGCCCCGACCCGCGAGAGGCCGAACATCGCCGCCGCGGTGAACAGCATCCCGAGCACCAGCGGCAGCCGCGGCCCGAACCGGCTGGTCAGCGCCCCGGCGAGCGGCGAGGCGACGATGAACACGGCGGTCATCGGCAGCAGCCGCACGCCCGCGTCCACCGGGCCGAGGCCGTGCACCTGCTGGAGGTAGAGGGTGATGAAGAAGATCGTCCCGAACATGCCGAAGAAGCCGAGCACGATCAGCCCCGTCGCGGCCGACAGCGACACCGAGCGGAACAGCGACAGCGGCAGCAGGGGGCGCTCGACGCGCAGCTCGTTCACCACGAACGCGGCGAGCAGCACCACCGCGGCGGCGAACGACAGCAGCGGCACCGCGTCGCCGAAGCCGTCCTCGCCCGCCTTGATCAGGCCCCACACCAGGCCGAACAGGGCGCCGCTGAGCAGCGCGACGCCGGGCAGGTCGAACGACCCGGCGGCCTCCTCGTCGCGGGACTCGCGGATCACCCACAGCCCGACCGCCAGCGCGAGCAGCCCGAGCGGGGCGTTGAGGAAGAACACCGACTCCCAGTTGACGTGCTGGACGAGCAGGCCGCCGACGATCGGGCCGCCCGCGATGGACACCCCGACGGTGGCGCCCCAGATGCCGATGGCCGCGTTGAGCCGTTCGGCGGGGAAGGAGTTGCGCAGGATGGCGAGGCTGGCCGGTTGCAGGAGCGCCCCCGCGAAGCCCTGCACCACGCGCCAGAAGATCACCATGCCGAGGCCGCCGGACAGCCCGATCAGCACCGAGGAGACGGCGAAGCCGATCACTCCCGCCAGGAACGTGCGGCGGCGCCCGAACCGGTCGGCGATCTTGCCCGCCGGGACGAGCGTGACGGCGAGCGTGAGCAGGTAGGCGTTGGTGACCCACTGGAGCCCGGCGAGGTCGGCGTTCAGGTCCTTGGCGATCGCGGGGTTGGCGATGGACACGACCGTGGCGTCGAGCCCGACCATCATCACGCCGAGCGCGACGGCGAGGAGGGTGAGCCACGGGTGGCCGTGCCCGGGCCGCCCGGACCGCGCCCGGGACGGGCCGCGGGACCGGGCGGGCGGCCCCGCGGGGTGGGGACCGGGTGGCAGGACGCCGGTGTCGGCGGAACTGGACATGGAAGGGCCTCCAGGCGGAGTGCGAGAACTGACCGGCCTCAAACTGTCATGAGATGACACTTGTCGTCAAATGCCCATGGCGTACGACTGCCAATATTCGTACCGTGACACTCGTCACGCCTTGTCACTTGGCTGAGGATCTCCGGGTCGTTACACTTCGCACATGACCGCGTCCGCCCCCGAGGCCCGTCCCGCGGGTCCTCGCCCCCGGCCCATGGGCCGCCGCGAGCGCAAGAAGATGCGCACGCGCGAAGCGCTGATCGACGCGGCGTTCGAGCTCTTCTCCGCGAAGGGCTTCGACGCCACCACCGTCGAGGAGATAGCCGACGCCGTCGACGTCTCGTCCCGCACCTTCTTCCGCTACTTCGCCTCGAAGGAGGACGTCGCGCTCACCTTCCAAGAGGAGCTGATGCACGGCGTGCTCGACGCCTTCGCGGCGCGCCCGGCGGACGAGCCGGTCATGACGGCGCTGCGCCGCGCCGTGGTGTCGGTCTGCCACACCTGCGAGGCGGGCGGGCTCGGCTTCGACCCCGGCCGGTTCACCTGCCTGCTCCAGCTCACCAACGAGAGCGGCACGCTGATGGCGGGCAGCCTGGAGCACACGCAGAAGAAGATGGAGCTGATCACGCGCGCGGTCGCGCGGCGGATGAACGTCGACCCCGCGGCCGACCTGCGCCCCCATGTCGTCGCCTCGACGATCGGCTGCGGCTTCCAGGCGGCCGTGGAGGCGATGCACTCCGCCGACCTCGGCTACACCTCGCTGGCCGAGGCCGCCGACGACGCGTTCGCGATCCTGGAGAACGGCGTGAACTTCGCGTCCGCCCCGGCGGACGGCACGGCGGACGGCCCGGCCGACACGGGCGGCGGTGCCGCCGTTGGCGCGGACGGGGGCGTCAAGGACGACGTGAAAGCGCGTAAAAACGCCGGCGTCAAGGTGACGGCGGCCGGGAGAGGCTGACGGCGGGCCTCCGTACGAGGGCGCGATCGCGTACGGAGGCCCGCCGGGTCCGGCAGGGGCGCCGCGCTCGCGGCGGCGCCCGGGGCGGCGGGGGCGCCCGGGTCAGGCGGCGCCGAGCACGAGTCCGCTGGTCGGGACGCCGGTCCCCGCGGTCACCAGCACGTTGCTCACGTCCGGGACCTGGTTGGCCGAGGTGCCGCGCACCTGCCGGACGCCCTCGGCGATGCCGTTCATGCCGTGGATGTACGCCTCACCCAGCTGACCCCCGTTCGGGTTGACCGGAAGCCGTCCGCCCAGCTCAATGCCGCCGTCCTTGATGTAGTCGCGTGCCTCGCCGCGCCCGCAGAAGCCCAGCTCCTCCAACTGGACGAGGACGAACGGCGTGAAGTGGTCGTAGAGGATCGCGGTCTGCACGTCGCCGGGCCCGAGGCCCGACTGCCGCCAGAGCGTGTCGCCGACGGTGCCCATCGCGGGCAGCGACGCCAGGTCGCCGGTGTAGTAGCCGAACATCATCATCTGGTCCGGGCCGGTGCCCTGCGCCGCCGCGTTGATCACGACCGGCCGCTGGCGGAGGTCGCGGGCGCGTTCCGCGCTGGTGACGACGATCGCGACGCCGCCGTCCGACTCCTGGCAGCAGTCCAGCAGGTGCAGCGGGTCGACGATCCACCGGGACGCCTGGTGCTCGTCCAGCGTGATCGGCCGCCCGTGGAACCACGCCTTCGGGTTGGTCGAGGCGTGCCGGCGCATCGCGACCGCGACCCGCCCGAAGTCCTCGCTGGTCGCGCCGTACTCGTGCATGTAGCGGCGGGCCTGCATCGCCACCCACGCGGCGGGCGTCGCGAACCCGAACGGCAGGTGCCAGGAGAACTCCAGGCCCGTCGAGTCGGCCCGCGACGACGGGCTGGCCTGCCCGAACCGGTGCCCGGACCGCTCGTTGAACGCCCGGTAGCACACCACGACGTCGGCCTGGCCCGTCGCGACGGCCATCGCGGCGTGCGCGACCGTCCCGCACGCCGCGCCGCCGCCGTAGTCGACGCGGGAGAAGAACCGCAGCGCGGGGATGCCGAGCTCCCGCTGCACGGCGATCTCGGAGTTGGCGTCGGCGGTGAACGTGACGAGCCCGTCCACGTCGGACGGCTTCAGGCCCGCGTCGCGGATCGCGTCCAGGCACGCCTCGGCCGCCAGCCGCAGCTCCGAGCGGCCCGACTCCTTGGAGAACTCGGTCGCGCCGATCCCCGCGATCGCCGCCTTCCCGGACACGCTCATCGGGCGGCCCCCTCTCCTTGAGCCGTACGGTCGCGGTGACGTGGTCGCCGAGCGACACCTCGCCGCGCACCTTCAGCGTCCGCTCGTCCACCCGCTCGCCGGTGACGACCAGCGTGTCCCCCGCGTACGCGGGGGCGCCGAGCCGCACGGCGATGCTCTCCAGCTCCGCGTCCGGCGCGTCGCCGGCCACGGCCTCCAGCGCGTACCGCTGGACGATCCCCATCGTGGTGAGGATGTTGACGAAGATGTCCTTGGAGCCCTGCGCGCGGGCGAGCGCGGTGTCGTGGTGGACGGGCGTGAAGTCGCGCGTGGCGAGCGCCGTCGCGATCACGAACGTGGGCGTCAGCTCGATCTCCAGCGCGCCCTCCGGGACCGTCCTCGCCTCCGGTTCGGGCTCGGGCTCGGGCGGCGGCGCGTCGGCCGGGGTCCACTGCGGGAGGGTCAGCTCGTCGTCCATCCGCTCGAACGTCAGCCGGACGGGCATGCCGACCTTGACGTCCTCGGGCGCGCAGCCGTTGACGTTGCCGACGATCCGGACGCCCTCCTCCAGCTCCACGACCGCGACGACGTACGGCGGCGTGCGGCCGGGCACCGGCGGGTGGTGGTGGACGACGTAGCTGTGCACGGTGCCGCGCCCGCTCGCCACGACGTGGTCGCGGTCGGTCGAGTGGCAGCGCGGGCACATCGGGCCCGGCGGGTGGCGCAGCGTCCCGCACGCGGCGCAGCGCTGGACGCGCAGCTCCCCCGCGTCGACGCCCTCCCAGAAGAACGCGGTGTCCTGCCCGATCGCGGGGCGCAGCGGGTAGCGGCCGGCCTTCTTCGCGGCGCCGCCCCCGCCCTTGCCGGACCGCTGCCGGGGCTTGAACTTCAGGACGCGGAACAGCATCTCGGCGACGCGCCCGCCGTCGGCGCCGTACCAGGTCTGGTACCAGGTGACGAAGTAGCCCTCGCCCATCGCGGTCGTCTTCGGCCCGGTGACCCCGCCGAACCGCATCGTCGAGCGCAGCGTCTCCCCGACCTTCACGTACCGGTCGTAGGTCTGCTCGCAGTTGGTCGCGACGACGCCGGTGTAACCGTTGTCGTTCAGCATCCGCAGCGGCTCGTCGGCGACGCTCCCCGCCTTGGCCTCGGCGAGGCCCGGCATCGACCACACCTGGATCATGGCGGGCGGCGCGACGTCGTCCCAGTTCCCGGGGTCGCCGAGGGCCTGGGTCCAGTTGCGGATCATCGCCGCGTTCACCGGGTCCTGGCACGGCGCCGCGGGCCGCTCGCCGGCCGCCGCCAGCCGGTCCGCGACGGCGGTCAACTCCTCATGCACGTCCTGTCTCCTGTCCGGTGCCGGTGTCAGCGGGGCGCCCGGGGCAGCCCGAGGCCGATCATCGCGATCAGCTCGCGCTGGATCTCGTTCACGCCGCCGCCGAACGTCAGCACGACCGCGCCCTTCACCCCGTGGTCGAGCACCTCGATGAACCGGGCGGTCGCCGGGTCGCCGGGGTCGCCGTAGCGGGCGAGGACGTCGCCGACGATCCGGCCGACGTCCTGCATCCGCTCCGAACCGTAGATCTTGGTCGCGGACGCGTCCGGGGCGCCGAGCCAGCCGAGGTCCTGGTTCGCGGCGACCTGCCAGTTGAGGAACTCGTTGACGCGCAGGTAGCCGTACACCTGCGCGACCGCGCGGCGCACCGCGGGCTCCTCGATCGGCGCGCGGCCGTCGCGGCCCTTGGCGGTACGGGCCCAGCGCTCGAACCGGTCGTAGGTGTGCCCGATGTTGCCCGCCGGGCCGAGCGTCACCCGCTCGTGGTTGAGCTGGTTGACGATGAGGTCCCAGCCCTTGTTCTCCTCGCCGATGAGCATGTCCGCCGGGACCTTCACGTCCTGGTAGTACGTGGAGTTGGTGTGGTGGCGGCCGTCCATCGTCACGATCGGCGTCCACGAGAACCCCGGGTCATCGCAGTCCACGATGAGCATCGAGATGCCCTTGTGCTTCTTCGCGTCCGGGTCGGTGCGCGCGGCGAGCCAGATGTAGCCGGAGTAGTGCGCCCCCGACGTGAAGATCTTCTGGCCGTTCACCACGTAGTGGTCGCCGTCCTTCACCGCCGTCGTGCGCAGCGACGCGAGGTCGGTGCCGGCGCCGGGCTCGCTGTAGCCGATCGCGAAGTGGCACTCCCCCGCGAGGATCCTCGGGAGGAAGAACTCCTTCTGCGCGTCGGTGCCGTACTGGAGGATCGTCGGGGCGACGGAGTTCAGTGTGATGATCGGGTACGGGACCTCGGCGCGCGCGATCTCGTTGGCGAAGATCTGCTGCTCCATCGGGCCGTAGCCGCGCCCGCCGTACTCCTTCGGCCACGCGACGCCGAGCATCCCGTCGCGGCCGAGCCGCTTGCAGTGCTCCATGTAGGACGTGCCGAACGGGTCGTCCGCGATGGCGGCGCGCTGCTCGGCGTCCAGGCAGCCGGTGAAGTACTCGCGCAGCTCGGCGCGCAGCTTCTTCTGCTCGTCCGTCAGGTCGATGAACAACTCACGCCTCCTGTCCGGCGGCGACGAGCGCGCCGAGCGTGTCGAGCTGGTCCTCCGCGCCGCCGAGCAGATGCCCGACGTGCTTGGCCCAGGCGAAGTAGCGGTGCAGCGGGTAGGTGACGTCGAGGCCGATGCCGCCGTGCAGGTGCTGGCAGGTGTAGAGGGCCTTCACGACCGGGTCGGCGGCGTTGTACGCGGCGATGGCCAGGACCTCGTCCACGTCGGGCGCGCCCTCGCCGAACCGCCAGGCGCCCGCCCACACGGCCACGTCCAGTGCGCGCTTGGCGATGTAGACGTCGCCGATCTGCATGGTGACGGCCTGGAACTGCGCGAGCGCCCGTTCGAACTGCTCGCGGGTCTTGACGTACTCGGTGGTGATCTTCAGTGCGCCGTCGATGACCCCGGACGACAGCGCGACCGCGCCCATCACGGCCGAACGGCGCAGCGTGTCCCAGGCCGCCCCGTCCGCCCGGCCGCCGAGCAGCGCCTCCGGGCCGACGCGCACGCCGTTCAGCTCGATCCGCGACAGCGGCTCGGACGTCGCGGACGGGTGCGGCGTCAGCGCCACCCCGGCGGCGGACGGCTCGACCAGGAAGACCCCGATCCCGCCGCCCTCGACGCGCGCGGGGACCAGCACGCGGGCCGCCTCGGCGGCGTACGGCACGAAGGTCTTCACGCCGTCGAGCACGTGGCCGCCGCCGTCCGGGCGCGCGGTCGCGGCGATCACTCCCGCCGGCCCGACCTCGCGGTACGCGCCGGTCAGCACGGTCCCGCCCTCGGCCAGCGGCGCGAGCAGCGCCTTCTGCTCCGCGGTGCCGTGCCGGGCGACCGGCAGCGCGGCGAGCGCGAGCGAGGCGTACGCGGGCACCGGGGCGACGGCCGCGCCGATCTCCCGCAGCACCACGGTCAGCTCGACCGGGCCGAGGCCCGCGCCGCCCACCTCCTCCGGCAGCGTCGCGCCGAGCAGCCCGGCCTGCGCGAGGGCCTTCCAGGTCCCGGCGTCATAGGCCGCGCCGCTCTTCTCGAAGCCCTCCAGGCGCTCCTGGGACGCCTCGCGCGCGAGCAGGTCGGCGGCGAGCCCCCGCAGGTCTTGCTGGGCCTCGTCGAGGTTGAAGTCCACTCATCCGCTCCCTTCCAGGAGGTGCAGGCGGCCGCGCCGTTCGAACTCCGTCCGGAGCAGGGCCACGTCATCGGGGGTCATCCGCCGGTAGGTCAGCTCGCGGCCGGGCCGCCACCACACCGGGTCGCCGGTGCGCCAGCCGTCCTGAGCCAGCCGGCGCTTGAGGATCTTGTTGGACGCGGTGGCGGGCAGCTCCGCCGACACCCGCACGTACCGGGGCGGCCACTTCGGGCCGAGGTCGCGGCGCCCGCGCAGGTACGCGGCGAACGCCTCGGGGTCGAACGCGTCCGGGTCCCCGTCGGGGACGAGCGCGAGCATCACCTGGTCGCCGGACGCGACGTCGGGCACCCCGTACACCGCGAGCCGCCGTACGCCCGGCAGCTCGGCGAGGACCCGTTCGACCTGGGCGGCGCCGAAGTTCTCGCCGTCCACGCGGAGCCGGTCGGCGGAACGCCCCGTGAAGAACACGTAGCCGTTCTCGTCGGCGTAGGCGTGGTCGCCGCTCCAGAACATGCCGTCGCGGAGCCGGTCGGGCGCGTCCTCGTTGTAGTAGCCGTCGAACAGGCCGTGCCCCTCGGTGTTGACGATCTCGCCGATCGCCGCGTCGCCGTTCAGCAGCCGCCCGTCGGCGTCGAGCCGCGCGGGCGGGCACTCCGCGCCGGTCTCCGGGTCGAGGATCTTGACGCCCTCGGTGAGCCGGCCGAGCGCGCCCGGCGGCCCGGTGGGGTCGGGCGAGAACGAGATCGCGGTCTCCGACGACCCGTAGGCGTCCACCACGAAGCAGCCGAACCGTTCGCCGAACGCCCGCTGTTCGAGCGGCGCCGCCTCGTTGCCGAACGCGAACTTCAGGGGGTTGTCGGCGTCGTCCTCGCGGCCCGGCGTCGCGAGGACGTACGACAGCGCCTTGCCGACGTAGTGCAGGTAGGTGCACCCGAACGCGCGGACGTCGGGCAGCAGCCCGGACGCCGAGAACCGCTCCCGCAGGACGAGCTCGGCCCCCGCGGCCAGCGCGGGCGCGTAGGCGGCCATGATCGCGCCGGAGTGGAACAGCGGCATCGGGCAGTAGACGACGTCGCCCGCGGTCAGCATCCGGCCCGCCAGGTTCTCGCCGGGCACGGCCACCTTGCGGTGCGTGACCCGCACCGCGCGGGGCCGGCCCGAGGTGCCGGACGTGAAGATCAGCATGAGCAGCGTGCCGTCCGCGATCCCGTCCGTCCGGGGCGGCGGCGCCGGCTTCAGCTCCGCCCGGTACGCCTCGCCGTCCACGTCCATCGACGGCCCGAGGCCGCGCGCGAGCCCGGCGTACCGCTCCTGGTAGAGGACCAGGTCGCAGTCGGCCCGTTCGGCGTCGCCCGCCAGCTCGGCCGCGCTGCGCGTGGTGTTGAGCGCGACCACGACCGCGCCGGACAGCGCCGCGCCGCCGAGCAGGAACACCATCTCGGGAACGTTGTCGAGCAGCACGCCCACGTGCAGGGGCCGGTCCCCGCCGCCGCGCCGTTCCAGCCACGCGGCCCGCGCGGCGCACTCCGCGACGACCTCGCGCCACGTCCAGGCCCTGCCGTCCCCGGCGCACCGCAGACCGGGACGGTCGTCGGAGGCCCGCGCCTCCAGCAGTCGTGCCACGGTCACCCGCGCCCACCTCCAGCTCCGCCCTACGGCCGCAAAACTAGAACAGATTCTAGTCGGTGTCCAGAGCCGTGATCACCCACGTTCCCCCCAGCGGAAAACCACCTACGCCCCCATCCGCCCCCACCCCGCCAAACCCCGAAGGGAACGAGTTCTCGTCCCCGCCCAGGACAGACCGGGCCCGGCGGTTCGCCTCGGTCGCCGCGGGCGGGTCAGCGGGCCGGGTCCGCGGGCCGGAGGCCGTGGCGCAGGAGGGCGGCGAGTTCGGCGAACGCCTCGGGGCGGGTGACGCCGGCCTTCTCGTGGACGGCGGGGTCGCGCAGGCGGGTCAGCGCCGCGTCCAGGATCTGCGCGATCAGCGCCGGGTTGGCGCGGCGGAACGCTCCACTGCGGGCGCCCTCGTCCACGAGGCGTTCGAGGGCGCCGATCGTGAGCTCCTGGTGGCGGTCGTAGAGGCGCTTGGTCGGCGCGTACGCCTGGACGTCGGCGCCGAACGCGGGGGACGCCGCGCGCAGCGGCTCGATCGCCGCCTCCAGGTACGCCTCGATCCGGACGCCCGGATCGGCGCCCTCCTCCGCGCGGCGGCGCGCCGAGTCGCCCGTGCGGTCGAGCAGGCGGCCGAGCGCGAGCAGGACCAGGCCCTCCTTGCTCGGCGCCAGCGAGTACAGGGTCCGGCGGGAGCAGTGCAGCCGTCCGGCCAGGTCGCCGATCGTCAGGTGCCGGAAGCCCTCGCGGACCATGATGCCCTCGAACTGGTCGAGGATCTGGAGCTGCCGTGCCGACCAGCCCCGGCGGGACGGCCTGCCGTTGGGTCCCACGCCCGTTCCACTCCCCACCGCGATACGGTACTCACCGGCGTTCCACAGTACCGGCGGCGGTCCGGGCGGACGATCTCAACTAGAACGCATTCTAGGACCATGGCGGCGTCCCGACCTGCTCGCCTTTTCCGAGTAAGTGCGGGTTGTCGGTGAGGTCGAGGAAGGCTCCAGCGGCTCTCCAGCGCGCTTTTAGATAACACGTTCTCAAAGGGCCTGTAGGCTGGAGGGCCGGGGCAGGTGCACGGGCGTCGGGCCCGTGCGGGGAAGGGGTAGGCACCGTGACCGCAGAACCGACGGCGGCCGACGGCAAGACCGCCGGTCAGCCGGTTCAGCAGGGTGTACGGTCGCGCAGCCAGCACCAGCGGCGCAAGCGGATCGTCCAGGCCGCCGCCGCGCTGGCCTCGCGCGGCGGCATCGAGGCGATGCAGATGCGCACCGTCGCCGAGCGCGCGGGCGTCGCGCTCGGCACCCTCTACCGCTACTTCCCCTCGAAGATGGACCTGGTCGTCGCGGTCGTCAGCGAGGAGCTCGACCTGCTGGAGGGCAGCATCGAGCGCCGCCCGCCGCGCGCCGGGGCGTCGCCGCAGCGGGCCGTCGAGGTGCTGATGCGGGCGACGCGCGGGCTGATGCGCGAGCCCGAGCTCGCCGAGGCGCTGATCCGCTCGCTGCTGCTGTCGGACGTCAAGACCGACTTCGGCGACCGGATGACCGGGCTGCTGCTGCGCGCCGCCGTCGGCCCCGAGTCGGAGATCCCGGCGGACGACGAGCGCCGCGTCGTCGCCAAGGCGCTATCGAGCGTCTGGACGATGGAGATGATCGAGATGCTGCGCGGCCACGCGACCGCCGAGGAGATCCAGCAGCGCCTGGAGACGGCCGCCTCCAGGCTGCTCACCGGCTTCTGACGCGCCGGCGCCCGCCGTGCCCGCCGCGCGGGTGCGCGGCGGACGCGGGCGGCGCGGTCAGGGCGCGGTCTGGCCGGGCTTGTCGACGACGGCGGCCTTCAGCCGCACCGACAGGATGCCGAGGTCGCCCTTGCGGTAGGTGAGCGACCCGTCGTCGCCGCGGCTGGTGTGGTCCTTGACGGCGACCGAACGTTCACCCAGGTAGGTGTACGTCTTCGGGTCGATGAGCAGTTGCTCGCTCAGCCAGCCCTCGGTGAGGCGGCCGAGCGCGAGCGCCGGACGGCCCGCGGCGTCCACCCCGCGCTCCAGCCGCACGCCGGGGATCCGCTTGATCGCGCGGTACAGCGCCGCCTCCACCTTCGGCGGCAGGACGTTGTCGCGCAGGACGGCCCCGAGCATGGTGTACGTGGTCGAGTAGCGCCCCTCGGCCGTCTCCCCCAGCCCGCCGAGCCCCCTGTACGCCCACGCGAGCAGGGCGCCGGGCTCGGTCGGCATCGCCGCGAGGGACGGGTAGTCGGACGGCGGTGTCGTCGGCATGGTACCGAGGATCTCCAGCCGGCCCTTCTCGATCAGCGCGGCCTTCTTGCCGTCGGCCCGCTGCCAGTGCCGCGTGACGCGGATCTTCCCCGGATCGCGGGACAGCGGGCCGTTCGGGGTCGAGCCCTTCCGGCCCCGGAACTCGGTGAAGATCCACTGGTCCGGCCGGGGCGGGGTGAACGGCCGGGACTCGGCGGCGCGCGCGGCCCGTTCGAGGGCCTCGGAGGCGTTCGCGACGGGCCCGGCCGGCACGCCCGGCACGGCCGACCGGGGCCGCCCGTGCTCGTCGGTGCCTCCGGAGCCCTGCACGACCGTGACCCCGGCGGCGATGGCCGCCGCCAGCACTCCGACGGCCGCGAGGCGCACGCCCGCCTTCGGAAGGCGGACGCGCCGCGTACGGCGCGCGGCGGCCGCGGGAGTCTCGGTGGCGGGGGGCACGGTGGTAGGGGGCACGATGGTCTCCTTCGATGCGGCGGCGCGGTCGAGCAGCGCGGCGCGGGCGGCTTCGCGGGCGGCGCGGGCGGGCGGGGCGGGCTCGTCCCAGGCGCCGCGCAGGAGGTCCAGGTCGTTCATCGGTCGAGGTCCTCTCCGAGGGTCGTGGGGTCGGTCTCGCCGAGCGCGGCGCGGATCCGCCTGCGCGCCCGGTGCAGCCGCGACCGCGCGGTGCCGGGCGGGATGCCGAGCGCCTCGGCCGCCTCCTGCACGGCGAACTGCTCCCAGGCGACGAGCAGCAGCACGTCGCGGTCGCCGTCCGCGATGTCGCCGAGGGCCTCGGCGAGCGGCCCGCGCGCGGCCTGCGCGTCGAGCCGTCCCGCGACGCGGTCCGCGTGCCCCTCGGCCACGTCGTCCGCGCCGGTACGGGCGAGCGCCCGGTACTGCCTGACCTCCGCGCGGCGGTGCCGGGCGATGAGGTTCGACGCGATCCCGTACAGCCAGGGCCGCGCGTCGGGGCGGCCCGTGTCGTAGCTCCCGCGCCGGTCGAACGCGACGAGGAACGTCTCGGCGGCGACGTCGTCCGCGAGGCCGTGCCCGAGCCGCCGCGCGGCGTACCCGTGGATCGCGGTGTAGTAGCGGTCGAAGAGGGCGGCGAACGCCTCGGGCTCCCGCATCGACGTCCGGAGGATCTCGGCGTCGGTCGTTCGCGGTGGACGGTTCGTCGCCGTTGCCTTGTCTATGGCCAACACAGTGCGCCTTCCCGCAGCGTGGGGGGTCACCTTTCGTTCGCCGATCCCCCCGCGCGCGTTCGCGGTCGTTCGACGCCAACGCAATCAACAGTGAAAAACCACTTGGAGGCGATGCGTTGTCGGCGTCCGGGCCCCGCCGTACAGTCCGGCAAAAGGGCGCCCCATCTCTCTCCCCTCCCCCGCAATCTCCCATGGAGAGTCACATGGATCGCGCACGCCTCCTTGTGGGCGTCGCCGGGTCGGCCGCTCTGGTCGCCGCCCTGGCGAGCCCCGTTCACGCGAGTCCCGGTACCGCCGCCGCGCCCGCCCGGCCGGCCGCGCCCGCTCCGTCCACCGACCCCGCCGCCCGGATCCAGAAGGATCTGCGCATGAAGCTCGGCTCGCGCTTCGGCGGCGCGTGGGTCCCCGAGAACGCGAAGGGGAAGGTCGTCGTCGCGACCACCGACGCCTCCGCCGCGGGAACGATCCGCGCGGCGGGCGCCCAGCCGAAGGTCGTCCGGCACAGCGAACGCGCGCTCGGCTCCGTGCAGAGCACGCTGAACGCGCACGCCCGTTCGGCGGCGAAGACGGTCAACGCCTGGTACGTCGACAACGAGACCAACACCGTCGTCGTGCAGGCCCGTTCGGTGGCCGCCGCCAAGAGGTTCGTCGCCGCGAGCGGCGTGGACGCGGGCGCGGTGCGGATCGTCAAGACCACCGCCAAGCCCCGCCCGCTCTACGACATCGTCGGCGGCGAACGCTACTGGACGACCCAGTACGGCTGCTCCGTCGCGTTCTCGGTGACCAACGGGTTCATCACCGCGGGCCACTGCGGTGACACCGGCGAGACCACCTCGGGCTCGAACCAGGTGTCGCAAGGGACGTTCGGCGGCTCCTCGTTCCCCGGCAACGACTACGCGTGGGTCAACACCAACAGCCAGTGGACGCCGACGCCGAAGGTCAACCGGTGGAACGGCACGTACGAGAGCGTGCAGGGCGCGACCGAGGCCCCCGTCGGGACCCCGGTGTGCCGCTCCGGCGGCACCACCAACTCCCGCCTGTGGTGCGCGACGATCGCCCAGCGCAACGCGACCGTCCAGTACCAGGAGGGCACGGTCACCGGGCTGATCCGCACCGCCATCTGCGCCGACCCGGGCGACTCGGGCGGCGCGCTGATCACGCAGTCCGGCGGCCAGGCGCAGGGCATCACGTCCGGCGGCTCCGGGTCGTGCAACAACGGCCAGGGCTCGGGCGACGAGACGTACTTCCAGCCCGTCGGCGAGGTGCTCCAGATCCTCGCCCAGCAGGGCCGGGAGATCGTCACCGAGGGCGGCAACCCGCCCGGCGGCGCGTGCGACCAGTACCAGACCAAGGTGAGCGCCTCGCTCACCAGCGGCGGCAACCAGTACCAGCCGAACGGCAACTACACCACCACCGCGTCCGGCGCCCACCGCGCGTGCCTCGACGGCCCCGCCGGGGTGGACTTCGACCTCTACCTCCAGAAGCAGAACGGCGGCGCCTGGACCACCGTCGCGCAGTCCACCAGCCCCGACCCGGACGAGTCGATCAACTACAACGGGACCCCGGGCACGTACCGCTACCGCGTGCACGCCTACAGCGGCTCCGGCGAGTACACCCTCGGCTTCGACCGGCCCTGAACCCGCGCTCGGACGCGGCGCCGCGCACTAGATTTGGAGCCGACCAGGAGCCGGTACGAAGAAGGTGCGCAGTGACCGAGCACGAGCCGATCCTCACGGACGGCGTCATCATCGAGTTCATCGATGGCAAGGACGTTCCCGTCCAGCACAAGGACTTCGGTGAGCGGGCCGTCGTGATGCGCGACGCGAAGAACCCCGAGGGCCCGATCCTCTACTTCACCGAGGCCGAGTGGGACGCCTTCATCCTGGGCGTCAAGGACGGCGAGTTCGACGACCTCCTGGAGGAAGAGCCCGCCGAGGAGCAGTGACCGAAAAGCGGCCCCGCGCACACCGCGCGGGGCCGCTCTTCACTGGAGCGACCTCTCCGTGGCCGTCCCCGGCCCGTTCACCTCACCCGAGAACGTCCTCGATCGTTTCTGCCGTGGCGACCCGCTTCAGCCACTCCTCCAGCACGGCGGTGTCCTGGCACCCAGTGACCATCTCCCGCTGCTCCTCGGAGATCTCGATCCCATGGGCCGCCAGAACCAGCAGAAGCGCCTTCGCCTCACCCTCGACCTTGCCCTCGGCTTTCCCGCGGGCCTCGTGGCGTTTGGCGAAGTCGCTTTTGAACTCTGTGGTGCCGGTGGTCATGAGTGCCTCCAGGATGCGTTGCGCGGCCTTCGGGAGCGCGTCGAGCACCATCTCAGAATACAGAACCGCGTCTTTGTGACCTGCGTTGTTGAGAGTGGCGAGGGCGGCGTGGACGATCTCCATCGACGCCTGGTCGGGTTCGCCGGCGGCTCCGACGAGGGTGGCGAGGATCGCGAGTTCGGGTCTGCGGGCGGCCTCGCCGGTGGTGGTGACGAGGGGGGCGGTGCCGGGGCCGATCACCAGGGGACGGAGCTGGAAGCGGGAGTGGCCGAGGTCGATGCTGGTGTCGGCCCAGGCGGCGACGCTCTTCCTGGTGCAGAAGACGACCAGGAGGACGTCGCAGCGCTTGCGTTCCCTGAGGACCGAGGCGTAGACCGGCCAGGTGAACGGCTTGTCGCTGTCGATCTTGAGCTGGGTCTCCGCGACGACCGCCAGGGACGGGCGGGCCGGGTCCTTCCCGCAGAGGAGGACGACGTTGTCGCCCCGGTAGGAGGCGGGGGCGACCTGGGTGAACTCCTCCGAGCCGTTGATCACGGACGTGTACTCGGGCAGGACGAGGCCGAACGCGTCGCGGAGTAAGTGGGCTATCACCTCCGGGTTGTTGCGGATGATGTGGATCGGGCCCTCGTGGCGCTTGCTGACCATGTGACGGAAAGTTACTCAGTCATCACCCACGGTGGGTGATTTCATAGCGTGAGTGATCGGTGTCACATTGTGGTGGACCAGTGGGTATGGAGGGCTCGTTCGCCTTCGGGGGTGAGGTCGCCGAGGAGGCGGAGGCGGGCCAGGCCGCCGTCGGGGTGCAGGTCGACGCGGACGTGGGTGAACGGCTCGCCGGGGGCCAGGCGGAAGCGGTGGCGGGCGTCGGGCTGGACGGGGGTGCGCGGGAGCAGGTCGCGCCAGGGGCCGTTGGGGGACGACGCGCCGGAGAGGGTGACGGCGGCGGGGGCGTTGAACTTCAGGTGGGTGGTGTCGATCTCGGCGAGGCGGACCAGGCCCGGGGCGGCGAGGCGGACGACGGCCCAGTCGTGGCCCGGGTCGCGGCGGCGGGCGGTCTCCCAGCCCTCGGCCTGGTTGCGGGCGAGGCCGGGGAACAGCATGTTGTCCGGCGAGGAGTAGAACATGTTGGAGCAGCCGACGACGCGGGCGCCGTTCTCCAGGGCGGCGAGGTCGACGGTGAGGCCGGTGAGCAGGCGCGGGTCCGGGACGACGTCGCCGTGCACGCGGAGGCGGGCGATGCCGCCGTCGGGGAGCATGTTCAGGCGGACGTGGGTGAAGCGGCGGCCGGACGCGACGTCGAACGCGTGGGCGGTGTCGCCCTTGAGCGGGCTCGGCGGGACGATCTCCGTCCAGTCGGCGGCGGCGAGGTCGGCGGGCGACGGGTGGCCCTCGACGGCGCAGGCGTCCACGGAGGCGTGCGGCGGGAAGTTGCCCTTGAACCAGGCGGTGTCGATCACGACGCCGCGGATGACGCCGGGCAGGCCGAGGCGGACGAGCGCCCAGTCGTGGCCGAGGTCGCCGTTGGCGTCGGGGCGGCGCCGGGCGGTCTCCCAGCCGTCGTACTCCTGCCCCTTCGGGCCGAACGTGCCCGGGGAGAACCTCGGGGCCCACGGGTTGAGGAGGTTCTCCTTCTCCTCGAACGACTCGTCGCTGGCGGCGATCACGGACCCGCCGAGGGTCCGCACCGCCAGGTCGGGCAGGGAGGTGAAATCCGACACGTACTCTCCTATCGGTTCAGCGGCTCGCCGGACGGGGTGCCGTCGACGACGGCGCCGCGCAGCCAGGTGGCCTGCACGGCGCCGGTGAGGGTGCGGCCGGCGTACGGGGTGACCGGGTGCCGGTGGTGCAGGTTCGCGGGGTCCACGGTGAACGGCTCGTCGGCGGCGAACGCGACGAGGTCGGCGTCGTTGCCGACGGCGATGCGGCCCTTGCGGGCGAGGCCGGCGAGGGCGGCGGTGTTCTCGGCCATCCAGCGGACGACGTCGCCGAGGCCGTGGCCGCGGGCGCGGGCGGCGGTCCAGACGGCGGGCAGGCCGAGTTGGAGGGAGGAGATCCCTCCCCAGGCGGTGGCGAAGTCGCCCTGTTTGAGTTCGGGCGTGGACGGCGAGTGGTCGGTGACGACGGCCGTGATGACGCCTTCGGCGAGGCCCGTCCAGAGCGCCTCGCGGTTGGCGGCGTCGCGGATCGGCGGGCAGCACTTGTAGGAGGTGGCGGAGGCGTCCGGAACGTCCTCGGCGGAGAGCGTGAGGTAGTGGGGGCAGGTCTCCGCCGTGACGGGCAGGCCGCGGGAGCGGGCCTTCGCGAGGGGTTCCAGGCAGTCGGCGCTCGACAGGTGCAGGATGTGCGCGCGCACGCCGGTCTGCTCGGCGAGGCGGATGACGTGCTCGACGGCGCGGCGTTCGGAGGACGGCGGTCGGGAGTCCAGGAACGCCGGGTAGCCGCCGTCGGACGGCGCGGTGAGCGCCTCGGGGTCCTCGGCGTGCACGATGACCAGGCCGCCGAACGAGGCGATCTCGCGGAACGCCTCCGCCATCCCGTCGGGGGACAGCGGCGGGAACTCCGGGACGCCCGAGTCGGCGGTGAAGCACTTGAACCCGAACACCCCGGCGTCGTGCAGCGGGCGCAGGGACGGCACGTTGCCGGGGACCGCGCCCCCCCAGAAGCCGACGTCGATGTGGCAGGCGCCGCGCGCCGCCGCGCGCTTGGCGGCGAGCGCGGCGGGCGTGGTGGTCGGCGGGATCGAGTTGAGCGGCATGTCGATCAGGGTCGTCACGCCGCCGGCCGCGGCGGCGCGGGTGGCGGTGGCGAACCCCTCCCATTCCGTGCGGCCCGGCTCGTTGACGTGGACGTGGGTGTCGACGAGGCCGGGCAGCAGGGCGAGGTCGCCCAGGTCCACCTCGGCCGCGGCCGGGAGGGGGACGCCGACGTCGTGGATGGCGGCGATCCGGCCGTCCCGCACCGCGACGGCGGCGGGCCGCTCCCCGTAGGGGAGGACGGCCCGCCGGGACCGGACCACCAGGTCGTAGCCGTCGTTCACGCGGCCCCTCCCCTGGCGGGTTGCTGTGCTCTGTTCACGATTGTCCCTGAAAGGGCGTTCGGTGGATCATGCGGTGGGCTCCGGGAGCGGCTCGTACTCGTTCATCGCGTCGATCCGGACGCCGTTGGCCGTGTTCGACTCCCGCTCGATCATGATCTCGACCAGGACGGGCCGGGACGTGCGCTCGGCCTCCTTGCGGGCCCATTCGAGGGCGGGCCGGATCTCGCCGGGCTCCAGCACGCGGCGGCCGGAGCAGCCGTACGCCTCCATGATCTTGACGTTGTCGGAGCCGGTGGCGTCGTAGTGGATGTCGACCTCGTACTCCATGGCGTAGCCGCCGTGGTCCTCGGCCATCCGGATCAGCCCGAGGTACTCGTTGTTGATCATGATGAGGACGAACGGGATCCGGTACTGCGCGGCGACCGCCAGCTCCTCGACCAGGAACTGGAACGAGTAGTCGCCCACGATCCCGACGACCTCGGCGTCCGGCTCGGTCCGCGCGAGGGCGGTCTTGACGCCGATCGCGGCCGGGATCTCCCAGCCGAGCGGCCCGGCCTGCCCGCAGACCTGGTAGTGCCGCGGCTTCGGCGCCTTCTGGTGCTGGCCGCCCCAGATCTGGTAGAGCCCGATCGCGGTGACGAAGTAGGTGTCGGACGAGTAGAACTCGTTGATCTCCTTGTAGATCCGCGGCGCCTTGATCGGGGTGTCGTCGAAGTCCTCGCGGCGCGTGAGGGTCGCCTTGAGCTCCCGGACGCGCTCGGTCCACGCGCCGGGCGCGCCGGTCACGCCGCGTTCGCGCGCGAGGTCGGTGATGGCGCGCAGGAACAGGCGGGTGTCGGACACGACGCCGAGGTCCGGGCCGAACACCTTGCCGATCTGCGTCGGGTCGATGTCGACGTGGACGAAGCGCCGGCCCTCGCGGTAGACGTCCAGCTCGCCGGTGTGCCGGTCGCCGAAGCGGGCGCCGAGGGCGAGCACGAGGTCCGATTCGAGGAACGAGGCGTTGCCGTACCGCTGCGAGGTCTGGATGCCGGTCATCCCGGCGTACAGCGGGTGGTCCTCGTCGAACGAGCCCTTGCCCATCAGCGTGGCCTGGACGGGGACCTGGAGCAGCTCGGCCAGCTCGCGCAGCTCCTCGTGCGCGTCCGCGAGGATCACGCCGCCGCCCGCGAGGATCAGCGGGCGCTCGGCCTCCAGGAGCAGGTCCAGGGCGCGCTCGACGCGCGGCGCGTGCGGTTCGACGGGGGTGACGGGCAGCGGCGCGTCGATCTCCGCGTCCCACTCGACGAGCTGCTTCTGCACGTCGATCGGCAGGTCGATCAGCACCGGCCCGGGCCGTCCGGAGCGCGCGCGCCGGAACGCCTCGCGGAAGATCCACGGCGCCTGCGCGGCCTCCTTCACCTGGACGGCCCACTTGGTGACGGGCCGCGCGATCTCGACGATGTCGACCGCCTGGAACGCCTCCTGGTGCAGCTTGGAGGTGGCGGCCTGCCCGGTGACGCAGATGATCGGCACCGAGTCCGCCTGCGCGGTGTAGAGCCCGGTGATCATGTTGGTGCCGGCCGGGCCGGAGGTGCCGATCGCGACGCCGACGTTCCCGGTCGTCCGCGACCAGCCGTCGGCCATGTGGGTGGCGCCCTCCTCGTGCCGGACGATCAGGTGCGCGATGCCGCCGTCCTGCTCCATCGCCTTGTACAGCGGCAGGATCGCGGCGCCCGGGCACCCGTACACGATGTCGACGCCCTCGGACTTGAGGACCTCGACGACCGCGCTCATCACGGGGATCTTCGGCATGTTTGAATGTCCCTTCTGGGGCGGACGGCCGGCCTCCTGGTTGGAGTTGGCGCTCGGTCGGGGGCCGGCCGTCCGTTCTGGTCGGGGCGGTAGGTCGGGCGAACGGTCAGGCGGCCCGGGTACGGCCCGAGAGGTCCTCGACGACCTTGAGCAGCGCCGAGTGGTCGAGCGAGCCGTGGCCCTGGGCGCGGGCGGCGGCGACGAGCTGGGCGACCATGCCGGTCATCGGGAGCGACACGCCCGCGGTGCGGGCCGCCGCGGTGGCGATGCCCATGTCCTTGTGGTGCAGGTCGATGCGGAAGCCGGGCGCGAACTCGCGGGCCAGCATCGAGTCGCGCTTGAGGTCGAGGACGCGGCTGGCGGCGAGCCCGCCCGCGATCACGTCGATCCCGGCCTTGGCGTCCACCCCGGCGGCCTCCATCAGCACGATCGCCTCGGCGACCAGCGCGAACGTGCCGCCGACGATGAGCTGGTTGGCGGCCTTGACGTACTGCCCGGCGCCGCTGCCGCCGACCCGCTCGACCGTCCTGCCGACGGCGCGCAGGACCGGCGCGGCGGCGGCGAAGTCGGCCTCCGACCCGCCGACCATGATCGACAGGACGGCGTCCACGGCGCCCTTCTCGCCGCCGCTGACCGGGGCGTCCAGCACCCGCAGGCCGCGTTCGGCACCCGCCTCGGCGACCCGGACGGACGTCTCCGGGCGGATCGTGGAGAAGTCGATGTAGAGCGTGCCGGGCTTGGCGTTCTCCAGGATCCCGGCGGCGCCGAAGAAGACGTCCTCGACGTGCTCGTCCTGCGGCAGCATGGTGACGACGACCTCGGCGTCCGCGACCGCCTCCGCGACGCCGGACGCCTCCGTCCCGCCCGCCGCGACCAGCGCGTCCAGGCCCTTGCGGACGACGTCGTAGCCGGTGACGTCGTGCCCGGCGGCGACGAGGTGCGCCGCCATCGGCGCGCCCATGATGCCGAGGCCGATGAATCCGATCCTGCTCATGACGGGTGGACCTCCATCCACGTGAACTCCTGCTCCATCGGCCCCTGGGGCTTGTACTCCAGCGCGACCCAGCCGCCGTACCCGATGGCGTCGAGCACGCCGAACAGGGCGGCGAAGTCGATGCCGCCCGTTCCGGGACGGCCGCGGCCGGGGGCGTCGGCGATCTGCACGTGCCCGATGTCGGCGGCGTACGCGCGGGCCGCCTTCTCCAGGTCGTCGCCGTTGCTGGCGAGGTGGAAGCTGTCGAAGAGGAACCGGACGTTGTCCGGGCCCTCCGCGCGGACGCGTTCCACGACGGCCATCGCGTCGGCGGCGGTCTCCAGCGGGTACGCGCCGTTCAGGCCCCGCGCGAGCGGCTCGATCAGCACGGTCCCGCCGATCGCGCCGACCGCCCGCGCCGCGTACGCGATGTTGGCGGTGGCGACGCGGTCCTGCTCGGCGGCGGGCACCCCGTCGAGGCGCTGCCCGTAGAGGGCGTTGAACGAGCGGACGCCGGTGCGCTCGGCGATCGCGAGCAGCACACCGACGCTGTCGCGGAACTCGGCGGTCCGCGCCGGGTCCGACAGCACGCCGCGCTCCCCCGCGGGCATGTCGCCCGCGTAGAGGTTGAGGCCGATCAGCTCGACCCCGGCGTCCTGGACGGCCCGGCAGAACGCGTCCACCTCGCCGTCCGATGGGACGGCGGCGTTCGGCCAGGGCCACCAGAACTCCACCGCCCCGAACCCGGCCGCCCGCGCCGCTGCGGGCCGTTCCAGCAGCGGGAGGTCGGTGAAGAGGATCGAGCAGTTGACGGCATATCGCCGCATCAAGCGGCCTCCTTCGTTCGTCGGTACGCCTGCCAGCTGCGGTGCTCGCTGATGTCGGTCAGCCTGGCGTACGAGGTGTGGGGCCGCCGCAGCAGCATGGCGAGCGAGGACGACCCGTCGGCCAGCTCGATCACGCCGAGCTCCAGCTCGGGCGGCTCGGCGGGCAGCAGCCGGTCGCGCAGCACGTCCATCGGGACGTCGTAGACCTCGCCGGCGACCTCGGTGCCGCCGTGCGCGACGGGCGAGAGGGCGGGGCACTGGTCCCCGACCGAGTAGAAGCGGTAGCGGGGCGCGGTGGTGGTCGTGGCGACCAGGCGCGCGCCGTCCAGCAGGTGGTGCAGCGGTCCCCGCGCATCGCCCCGCCGTTCAGGAAGATCAGCGGCATGGCAGGTGTCCTCCTCGGTGTCCGGGCCGTCCGCTACGCCACATGGGCGGCGGCCGGCCGATCGTGGTGGATGGGCCCGCCGGTCCGCCCGAGGGGCAGCGCGGAGCCCCCGCGGCGCGCGGCGACGATCTCCGCCGCGATCGCCACGGCGGTCTCCTCGGGCGTGCGGGCCCCGAGGTCGAGCCCGATCGGGGAGCGCAGCCGCGCCAGCTCCCCGTCCGACAGCCCGGCCTCGCGGAGCCGTGCGAGCCGGTCGCGGTGGGTGCGCCGCGACCCCATCGCGCCGACGTACGCGACGGGCAGCCGCAGCGCGACCGCGAGCAGCGGCACGTCGAACTTGGCGTCGTGGGTGAGGACGCACACGGCCGTGCGGCCGTCCAGCGCGCCCCGTTCGGCCTCGGCGGCCAGGTGGCGGTGCGGCCAGTCGGCCACCACCTCGTCCGCGTCCGGGAAGCGGGCGGGCGTCGCGAACACGGGCCGCGCGTCGCACACCGTCACCCGGTGGCCGAGGAACGACCCCTGCCGCGCGAGCGCCGCCGCGTGGTCGATCGCGCCGTACACCAGCAGCCGGGGCGGGGACGAGAACGACTGCACGAAGACCGACAGGTCGTCGCGGCAGCGGACGGTCCGCATACCGGTCCGGCCGCCATCGAGCATGGCGCGCGCCTCGCCGACGACCGCCGTGTCCAGGTCGGCGCGGCCGGTCGTCCCGTGGTGCCGGTCGGGCCACACCACCAGCAGGTCGCCGCCGGGGACGACCTGGGCGAACGCCACGTGCTCGCCGCGTGAGACCGCCGCCAGGCCCGCGTCCGGGACGGGGCCGGGGCGGACGTGCACCTCGACCGTCCCGCCGCAGGTCAGCCCGACGGCGAACGCGTCGTCGTCGCTGTAGCCGAAGCTCTCGCGGGCGGGCTCGCCGGTGCGCAGCGCCTCGCGGCACAGCTCGTACACCGCGCCCTCGACGCAGCCGCCGGACACGCTGCCGGCGGCCTCGCCGTCCGCGGACACGGCCATCGCGGCGCCGGGCGGGCGCGGGGCGCTGCCCCGCGCCGACACGACGGTCGCGACGGCGTAGGCGGTGCCCGCGCCGTTCCAGGCGCGGAGCCGGGCGGCGATCTCACGCATAGACGGTCCTCACTTCCCTCACTTGATGCCGAGCGCCTCTTCGATCGGATGCAGCGCGAAGTAGGCGATGAAGATCAGCGACAGCGGGTAGAGCAGCCAGTGGATCTCGGCGACCTTGCCGCGGGCGAGCTTGAGCACGGTGTAGGCGAGCACGCCGGCGGCGACGCCGACCGTGATCGAGTAGGTGAACGGCATGAGCACGATGGTGAGGAACGCCGGGACGGCGATCTCCAGGTCCTCCCAGTCGATCTTGCGGGCGTGCGTCATCATCAGCGCGCCGACCAGCACCAGGGCGGGGGCGGCGGCGCCGACGGGGACCACCCCGGCGAGCGGGGTCACGAAGATCAGCGCGGTGAGCAGCAGGCCGGTGACGACGCTCGCCAGGCCGGTCCGCGCGCCCTCGGCGACCCCGGCGGCGGACTCGACGACGGCGGTGTTGGCCGAGCCGTTGACCCCGCCGCCGACGATCGCGCCGAACCCGTCCACGGTGAGGATGCGGCTGAGGCCGGGCAGCCTGCCCTTCTCGTCGGTCATCCCGGCCTCCTCGCAGACGCCGAGGATCGTCCCCATCGCGTCGAAGAAGCCGGACAGCACGAGCGTGAACAGCACGACGGTCGCGGTGACGACCCCGGCCCGCTCGAACCCGCCGAACAGGTCGATCTCGAACAGCAGCCCGAAGTCGGGCGTCGCGACGACCGAGTCGGGCACCTCAGGCACGACCGGCCCCCAGGTCTTGGGGTCGATCGTCGCCGCGGAGTTCACCGCGACGGCGAACACGGTGGCGGCGGCGATGCCGATCAGCATCGCGCCGGGCACCCTGCGGATGAACAGCACGAGGGTGAGGATCAGCCCCGCGCAGAACACCAGGACCGGCCAGCCCGCGAGCTTGCCCATCACGCCGAGCCCGACGGCCGTGGACGCGGCCTCGTGGTGGCCGACGAACCCGGCGTCCACCAGCCCGATCAGGGCGATGAACGCGCCGATGCCGACGCCGATGGACTGCTTCAGCGCGAGCGGGATCGCGTCCATGATGAGCTGCCGTACGCCGGTCAGGGCGAACAGCACGATCACGACGCCTTCGAGGACGACCAGGCCCATCGCCTGCGGCCAGGTCATGTGCGGCGCGGCCTGGAACACCACGATCGGGGTGACGCCGAGTCCGGCGGCCATCGCGAGCGGCGCGTTCC
This sequence comes from Actinomadura sp. J1-007, assembly GCF_009793335.1. Lineage (GTDB taxonomy): Bacteria > Actinomycetota > Actinomycetes > Streptosporangiales > Streptosporangiaceae > Spirillospora > Spirillospora yumaensis. The sequence goes on from NZ_WING01000001.1 coordinate 1,247,613, forward strand.
CGACCACGCCCATGAGGACGGTGGTGAGCCCGGCCGACAGCGCGACCATGGTGGTGAGCTGCGCGGGGTCGAGCTTGGCGCCGGTGACGTCCTCGGCGTCACCGATGATCAGCGGGATGAGGACGATCAGGTAGGCCATCGCGACGAACGTCGTGAGGCCGCCGCGCACCTCCCGGCCGACGGTCGTGCCGCGTCCGGTCAGGTCGAAGAGGCGGTCGAGCGGGTTCCCGGACGGGGCCGGGCCTCGCGTGGCGGACGGTTCCGGTCCTGGCGACTTCGGGGATGGGGCTTGGGTCTCGGTCACGGTTCGGGCCCTCTTTCGGGGTGTGATCGACCCGCGGGCGGCCCGTCCTGCGCGGACGGGCCGTCCGTCGTTTCGATCGGTGCGGTTGTGGGGCCGGGGCCCGCCGTCCCCCAAGCACACGGACGGGCCGCCCCTGTTGATCAACTGCGGTGGAGCGCGCGGTGCGCGCCGCGCGGTGCCGCGCGGCGCGCGGGTCAGGCGACGATGTGCTCCGGTCGGACCGGCACTCGGGTGAGCGCCCTGCCCGTGGCGTCGCGGATCGCGGCGACGATCGCGGGCGTGGAGGAGAGCGTGGGTGGCTCTCCGGCGCCCCGCAGCCCGTATGGGGCCTCGGGGTCGGGGTTCTCGAGGATGTCGAGCCGCATCGGCGGCATGTCGAGGATGGTCGGGATCAGGTAGTCGGTGAACGAGGGGTTGCGGACCAGGCCGCCGGAGACGACGATCTCCTCCATCACGGCGAGGCCGAGGCCCTGCGCGGAGCCGCCGTGGATCTGGCCCTCCAGCGACAGCCGGTTGAGGATCCTGCCGACGTCCTGGACGGCGGCGAGCTCCACGACCTTGACCAGGCCGAGGTCCACGTCCACGTCCACGACGGCGCGGTGCACGCACAGGGCGAGCTGGGTGTGGCTGCGGCCCTGCCCGGTGACGGGGTCCATCGGCGCGGTCGGCCGGTGGTGGTACTCGCGGGTCTCCTCGATGGCGTCCCCGCCGAGGACCTCCTCGATCGAGGCGAGCACGCCGCCCGCCCGCGACACGATCTTGCCGCCGGCCACGGCGAGGTCGCCGTGGGCGCGGCCGAGCCGGCGCCCGGCGAGGGCGAGCAGCTCGGCGCGGACGGCCTCGCAGGCGGTCTTGACCGCGCCGCCCGTCATGTACGACTGGCGCGACGCGGAGCTGGAGCCCGCGTCGCCGACCCGGTTGTCGGCGGGCGCGATGACGACCTTCTGCACGCCGAGCTCGGTGCGGGCGATCTGCGCCTCGACGGTGACCAGGCCCTGTCCGACCTCGGCGGCGGCGGTGTGCACGAGCGCGGTCGGCTCGCCGCCGATCACCTCCAGGCGGACCCGGGCGGTGGACAGGTCGTCGAAGCCCTCGGAGAAGCAGATGTTCTTGATCCCGACGCCGTAGCCGACGCCGCGCACGACGCCCTCGCCGTGGGTGGTCTGGGACGCGCCGCCCGGCAGGTCGCGCAGGTCGGCCGTCCCGGAGGCGGTGTCGAGGGCGGGCGGCATCGGCATCGCCTCAAGGCGGGTGAGCATCTCGGCGAGCGGCGCGGGCGCCTCGATGACCTGGCCCGTCGCGAGCCGCGACCCCTGGCTGACGGCGTTGCGGCGGCGGACCTCCACCGGCGACAGGTCGCAGGCGTCGGCGAGCCGGTCCATCATCGACTCGTACGCGAAGCACGCCTGCACCGCGCCGAACCCGCGCATGGCGCCGCACGGCGGGTTGTTGGTGTAGACGCCGTACGCGTCGATCCTGATGTTGGGGATCTCGTACGGGCCGACGCCGAGCGACGCCGCGTTGCCGGTGACGTTGACGGTGGAGGAGGTGTACGCGCCGCCGTCCAGGACGATCTCCACGTCGGCGTACAGCAGCGTGCCGTCGGCGGCGGCGCCGTACTCGTACCGCATCTGCGCGGGGTGCCGGTGCACGTGCCCGAAGAACGACTCGTACCGGTTGTAGGACATCTTCACCGGTCTGCCGGTGTGCAGCGCGAGCATGCCCGCGTGGATCTGCATCGACAGGTCCTCGCGCCCGCCGAACGCGCCGCCGACGCCCGCGAGCGTCATGTGGATCTGCTCCTCGTCCAGCCCGAGGCACGGCGCGATCTGCCGGACGTCCTGGTGCATCCACTGCGTGGAGACGTACAGGTCGAGGCCGCCGCCCTCGGCCGGGATCGCGAGGCCGGCCTCGGGGCCGAGGAACGCCTGGTCCTGGATGCCGACCTCGTACTCGCCGGCCACGACGACCTCGGCGGCCCGCTTGGCGGCGGCGACGTCGCCGACGACGACGGGCTGGTGGCGGACGATGCCGCCGCGGTCCTGGACCTTCAGCCCCTCCGGGTCGGCGATCACGGCGCGCGGGTCGGTGACGGGCTCCAGCACCTCGTACTCGACCGCGATCCGCTCCATGGCGCGCCGCGCGGTCTCGGGGTGGTCGGCGGCGACGAGCGCGACCGGCTCGCCCTGGTGCCGGACCTCGCCGAACGCGAGGACGGGCTGGTCGGGGTCGTCGAGGCCGAACAGCTTGCGGCCGGGCACGTCCTCGTGGGTGAGGACGGCGCGCACACCGGGCACGGCGAGGGCCGGGCCGACGTCGACCGACACGATCCGGGCGCGGGGGTGCGGGCTGCGCAGCGTCGCGCCCCACAGCATCCCGTCGATCCACAGGTCGGACGCGTACGCGAACTCCCCGGCGACCTTGAGGGTGCCGTCCGGGCGCAGCGGGCTGTCGCCGACGCCTCCGTCGCCGGGCGCGGACACGCGCCCCGGGCTCTTGATGGGGGCCGCCATTACAGAACCTCCTCGGCGAGTCCCATGAGGCGGCGGTGGGCGTCCGCCCCGCGCCGCCCCACCTCGTCCTGGGGAACGGTCGTGATCGTGCCGTCCTCGACGACGGTCCGCCCGCCGACGAGCAGGCGCTCCAGCGGCGGCGTCCCGCCGAACGCGAGCGCGGTGACCGGGTCGTCCACGGCCCGGTGGAAGCCGTCCACCCGCCACAGGGCGACGTCGGCGAGCTTGCCCGGCTCCAGCGAGCCGATCTCGTCCTCGCGGCCGAGGCAGCGGGCGCCGCCGAGCGTCGCGATCTCCAGCGCCTGCCGGGCGGTGAGCGCGGTCGGCCCGTACCGGGCGCGCTGCATGTAGACCGCCTGCCGGATCTCCCCGGCGAGCGGGACCAGCTCGGCCGACGCCGACCCGTCCACGCCCATCCCGACGGTCGCGCCCGCCTCCAGCAGGTGCGACACGCGGGCGATCCCGGCGCCGAGGCGGGCGTTGGAGCTCGGGCAGTGCGCGGTGCCGGTGCCGGTCTCGGCGAGCCGCTTGATGTCGGTGTCGTGCAGGTGCACGCAGTGCGCGAGCCACACGTCCGGGCCGAGCCAGCCGATGCCGTCCAGGTACTCGGCGGGCGTCATCCCGAACTGCTCGGTCGTGTGCGCCTCCTCGTCGAGCGTCTCGGCGAGGTGGGTGTGCAGCCGCACGCCCTTGCGGCGCGCCAGCTCGGCCGACCCGGTCAGCAGCTCCCGGCTCACCGAGAACGGCGAGCAGGGCGCGACCGCGACGCGCAGCATCGACCCGAACGAGGCGTCGTGGTAGCGGTCGATCGCGGCCTCGGTCTCGGCGAGGACCGTGTCGAGGTCCTCCACCACCTCGTCCGGCGGCAGCCCGCCCTGGGACCGGCCGCGGTCCATCGACCCGCGGCACGGGTGGAACCGGACGCCGAGCTCCGCCGCCGCCTCGATCTCCGCCGCGAACAGGTCGCCGCGGCCCTTCGGGAAGACGTAGTGGTGGTCGCTGGACGTCGTGCAGCCCGACAGCGCCAGCCAGCCGAGGCCTGCGCTCGCGGCGCCCGCGACGACCTCGGCGTCCATCTTCGCCCACGGCCGGTACAGCGTGACCAGCCACTCGAACAGCGTGCTGTCGGTGGCGAGGCCCTGGCTGGCCCACTGGTAGAGGTGGTGGTGGGTGTTGACCAGGCCCGGGGTGGCGAGCAGGCCCGTGCCGTCGATCCGGACGGCCCCCTCGACGCGCGGCGCGGGGCCCGGCCCGACGGCGGTGATCCGGTCGCCGTCCATCACGATGTGCCCGCCCGGGTGCTCCCCGCCCGACACGGTCGCGACGTGGGCGTTCTCGATGATCTGGACGGTCACCTGGCCGCCGCCTTCCGGCGGGCGGCGAGCCGGACGGCGTCGAGGATCTTCTCGTAGCCGGTGCAGCGGCACAGGTTGCCGGCGAGCGCCTCGCGGATCTCGGCGTCGGACGGGTCGGGGACCCGTTCGATCAGGTCGTGCGACTGGACGACCAGGCCCGGGGTGCAGAAGCCGCACTGGACGGCGCCCGCCTCCACGAACGCCTCCTGGACGGGGTCGAGGCGCTGGTCGCCCGCCCCCGTCGAGCCCTCCGCGAGGCCCTCGACGGTGCGGACCTCGCGGCCCTCGGCCTGCCCGGCGGCGACCAGGCAGGAGCAGGCCGGGACGCCGTCCAGGTAGACGGTGCAGGAGCCGCACTCGCCCTGCTCGCAGGCGTTCTTGGAGCCGGGCAGCCCCATCCGCTCGCGCAGCATGTAGAGCAGGCTCTCGCCCTCCCACACGTCGTCCACGGTCTCCTTCGAGCCGTTCACGGTGAGGTTGACGCGCATCAGGACGCCTCCTTTCCGGCCGTTCCGGCGCGGTGGTCGTTCCAGGCCCAGGCGAGGGTGCGGCGGGCCATCACCGCGAGGGCGTGCCTGCGGTAGTCGGCGGTGCCGCGGACGTCGTCGATCGGCGCGGCGGCCTCGCGGACGAGGTCGCCGAAGCGCCGCGCGACGGAGTCCGGCAGGGGGCCGCGGCCCTCCCAGTCCAGCTCGGCCGACAGGAACTCCTCGGCGGCCGCGGCGCGGCGCGGGGTCGGCGCGGCCGAGCCGACGCCGGTGCCGACGCGGCGCTCCCCCGGGTGCAGGGCGATCGCGAACGAGCAGACCGCGATCACCATCGCGTTCCGGGTGCCGATCTTGGAGAAGTACTGCGGCCCGGCCGCGGGACGGGTCCAGAACGCGCGGACCAGCTCGTCGGGCTCCAGCGCGTTCCGCTTCACGCCCGTGTAGAAGTCGGCGGCCGGGATCATGCGGACGCCGCGCGCGGCCGACTCGACCTCGATCTCGGCGCCGCCCGCGAGCAGCGGCGGGTGCGAGTCCCCGGCGGGCGAGGCCGCGCCGAGGTTGCCGCCGACCGTGCCCCGGTTGCGGATCTGCGGCGACCCGACCGTGCGGGACGCCTGGGCGAGGCCCGGCAGCCGGTCCCCCAGCTCGGCGATCACCCGGACGTACGGGACGCCGGCGCCGACGCGCAGCCGCCCGTCCACGGCGTCCCACTCGGCGAGCTCGCGGACCGGGTTCAGGTCCAGCAGCGCCTCCGGGCGGCGCACATCGAAGTTGATCTCCACCATGACGTCGGTGCCGCCCTGGACGGGCAGCGCCCCGGGGTGCGCGGCCTTGGCGGCCAGCGCGTCCTCCCAGGTCATGGGACGTAGGAAGTCCATATCCTCAGAATCTCTCATTCCCAGGCGAACAGGGGGTCGGGGGCGTCGTCGGTGAGGACGCTGCCCTCGATCAGCCCGTACGGGCGGTCGGCCGCGTAGAAGACCTCGTTGTCGTTGTCCATGCCGAACGGCTCCAGATCCACCACGAAGTGGTGCTTGTTGGGCATCGCCATCCGCACCTCGCAGATCTCGCGGCGCTCGTTCAGCACCCTGCGACCCATCTGGTAGAGCGTCTGCTGGAGCGACAGGCTGTGCGTCTCGGCGAACGCCTCCAGCAGGCACTGCCGCGCGGCCCTGTAGGAACGCCCGAACGCCGTGGCCGCCTCCGCGCTGCGGTGCCTCCAGCGGGCGGTGACGGCGGTGGCGAGGACCCGGTCGTCCGTCGGCTGGAGGGTCGTGTACTCGTCCTCGATGTAGCCGTGGAACTCGCTGCCGGTGGAGTTGAGCACCACCAGGTCCGTCAGCCCCGACACCACCGACTCGTCCGCGCCGGACCCGTCGCTGTGCACCAGCGCCGTCCGCACCTCCGAGCCGTTCCGGACGAACGAGTGCTGCTCGGCGCGCAGCCCGAGGTGCGGGGCCTCCTGGACGGGGATCCGGTCCCAGCCGTACTCCTCGACCTCCACCCGGGCGTGGCGGATCGTCGGCTGCGAGTCCACGAAGTGCCGCGCGAGAGTCAGCGCGAACTCCTCGATCTCCCCGATCCCGTACTTCTTGGCGAACGCGAACACGGTGTTCTTCTGCGCGTCGGTGGTCAGCACGGCGGCGTTGTCGCCGCTCAGGTGCACCTGGTCCATGTCGCCCGACAGCGAGACGCTGACGTTGCAGTCCTTGACGTGGTGCACCCCGGCGTCCTTGGTGACGCGGACGACGCGCGTCTCCGCCTTCCCGTAGCGGTTGGGGCCGAGAACGATGGCCATGCGGTCTAGCTCCCTCGGTAGGTCGAGTAGGCGAACGGGCTCAGCAGCAGCGGCACGTGGCAGTGCCGTTCCGGGTCGGTGAGCGTGAACGCCACCGCGACCTCGGGGTAGAAGTCCGACAGTCCGGCCGTGTCGAAGACCAGCCGGTGCGCGCCCGCCCCGGGCGGTCCGCCCGGCCACTCGCGGATCCGCCCGTCGGCGTCCGTGCGGGCCTCGCCGAGCGGCGTCCACCCGCCGCCCTCGTCGCGCCGTTCGAGCCGTACGGCCACGCCCTCGGCGGGACGGCCCCGCGCCGCGTCCAGCACGTGCGTGGACAGGCTCACGCGTCCTCCCTCAGCAGCTTGCGCAGGCGCAGATCGACGATCTTGGCCAGTTCGGCGCGGACGGCGGCGCGCTCGGTCTCCTCGTCGTTGCCGAGGCGGGCGCGCAGGGCGGCCAGCATCTCGGCGGCGCTGAGGCCGGTCGCGCAGATCAGGAACACCCGGTCGAAGCGCGCCTCGTACGCCCGGTTGCCCTCGACGAGCGCGGCGCGCAGGTCCGCGGCGGCGCCGTCCATCCCGGCCTGCTCGCCCCGCGACCAGGACGACTCGCGGTCCCCGCCCCGCACCCGGTCGCCGATCCGGGGGTGCGCGGCGAGCGCCTCCTCCACGCCGGCCCAGTCCAGGCGCTCCAGCGCCGTCGCCGCCGCCGCCCGGAGCGCCGCCGGGCCGCCGTACGGCCGCCCGGCGGCGACCTCGGCCGCCCAGCGGCGGGAGGCGCAGCAGGCGAGCAGCTCCGACTCCGCGTCCCCGGGGGCAGCGCGTCGAAGCGGCCCGTCCCGCCTTCCGTGGTCACCGGCACATCGCCTCCTCGCAAGGTCTCTTTCCCCGTCCTGGCGACGGGCCTGCCAGCAGTACACACAGCGGTCAGGGGCCGGGTCGAGGGACAGGAAGTCCGAACTGTGACCCCGCTCACGGGGGACATTTCGTGCGATGTTCCAATCGTCGGCCCCGGCGCTCCCGGACCGGGGAGCCGCGCGGCGCGGGGTGGTAGTAACGGCCTATGAAGCTGCGCGCACTGCTCGCGATGGGCGATCTCCACCTGGAGGTGATCACCGGCGAGGACGAGCTGGACCGGACGATCCGGTGGGTCGTGACGACCGACCTGCTGGAGCCCGGCCGGTACCTGAGCGGGCGGGAGCTGGTGCTGACGGGGCTGGTCTGGCGGTCCGAGCCCGGCGACTCCGAGGTGTTCGTGCGGGCGCTCGCGAAGGCGGGGGTGTCGGCGCTCGCGGCGTGGGACCTGGTCGCCGGGAACATCCCGGACGACCTGGTGGACGCGTGCCGCCGGTACGGGCTGCCGCTGTTCAAGGTCGCGCCGGACGTGGCGTTCGCGACGATCACCGAGCACGTGGTGCGGCGCCTGTCCACGGCGCGGGCGGCCGACCTCGCCGCCGTGCTGGACCGGCACCGGCAGCTCGTCGCGGGGGTGGCGGAGGGCGCCGGGCTGGACGCCGTCCTGGACCTGGTGGGCCGCGACCTCGGGATGCGCTGCTGGGTGCTGACCCCGACCGGGCGCGTCGTCGCCGGCTCGCACCCGCTGCCCGGGCGGGTCGATCCGGCGGCGCTGGCGCGGGCGTTCCTGACCGCGCCCCGGCTGCCGCACCGGCTCGCGGGCGCCGGGACGTCGATCTTCCCGGTGGCCGAGGACACCGTGTCCCGGGTCGCCGACTGGTTCATCGCGTGCGAGGGCGACTGGGAGGAGTGGCCCGCCGAGCGGCGCGCGCTGACGGGCGAGCTGGCCGCGATCGTGGCCCTGGAGCGCGCCCGCCTGGACGACCGGCTGAGCGTGGAGGGGCGGCTCGCGCAGGAGCTGGTGCGGCTGGTGGTCTCCGCGGCGGCGCCCGACGAGGTCCTGCCCCGGCTGGAGCTGACCGGGCTGGACGCGCGGTCGTCGTTCGTCGCGGTCGCGGCGGCGGCGCGGGGGCCGCTGCGGCCGGGCGAGCTGCGGACCGTTCTGGCGGAGGCCCTGCCGGGGCCGCGGCCGGTGGTGGGCCTGCTGGACGACGAGGCGATCGCGCTGCTGCCCGTCGGGGACGGCGGGCGGGACGTCGCCGGGGAGGTGCAGCGCGCGCTGGAGGCGCTGGCGCCGGGGCTGGAGGGCAGCGGCCTCGCCCTCGGCGTCAGCGACGTCGTGACCGCCGGGGAGCTGCGCGGCGCCGTCGAGGAGGCGCGGTACGCGCGGCGGCTCGCGGCCGGGCGGACGGACCCGGTCTGCGTCGTCGGGCACGGCGAGCTGGCGACGCACGTGCTGCTGCTGGCGAGCGTCCCCGACGACGTCCGGCACATGTTCCGGGTGCGGCTGCTGGACCCGCTGCGGACCTACGACGAGGTGCACAAGGCCGACCTGATCCGGACCCTGGAGACGTTCCTCCAGAACTCCGGCTCCTGGACGAGGTGCGCCGAGCAGCTCCACCTGCACGTGAACTCGGTGCGGTACCGGATCCAGCGGATCGAGGAGCTGACGGGCCGCAGGCTGAGCCGGTTGGAGGATCGCGTCGATTTCTTCCTCGCTCTGCGCCTCGGTTGAGGAGCTTCCTCCAGAGATCCGGGCGCGGCCTTGACCGGGCCGGGGCGCGCGACCGTACGGTCGCCTCACCTTATGGAGGTGAGTCTTGAGCCGACCGACGCTGACGACCGAGTCCGGTGCCCCGGTCGCGGACGACCAGAACAGCCAGTCCGCGGGCCCGGCGGGCCGCTCCTCATCCAGGACCAGCAGCTCATCGAGAAGCTGGCCCGGTTCAACCGCGAACGGATCCCCGAACGGGTCGTCCACGCGCGGGGCGCCGGGGCGTTCGGCCGCCTGGAGGTGACCGACGACGTCACCTCCTACACGCACGCGGCGTTCCTGTCCGAGGTGGGCAAGCGCACCGAGGCGTTCGTGCGGTTCTCGACCGTCGCCGACAGCCTCGGCGGGGCCGACGCGGTCCGCGACCCGCGCGGGTTCGCCGTGAAGCTCTACACCGAGGAGGGCAACTACGACCTCGTCGGCAACAACACGCCGGTCTTCTTCATCAGGGACCCGCTGAAGTTCCCCGACTTCATCCACAGCCAGAAGCGCGACCCGTTCACCGGCGTGCAGGAGCCCGACAACGTCTGGGACTTCTGGAGCCGCTCGCCGGAGTCCACGCACCAGGTGACGTGGCTGATGGGCGACCGCGGCATCCCGGCCTCGTACCGCCACATGAACGGGTTCGGCTCGCACACCTACCTGTGGGCCAACGCCGAGGGCCGCGCGCACTGGGTGAAGTACCACTTCACGACCGACCAGGGCGTCCGCTGCCTGACCTCGGAGGAGGCGGCGGAGCTGGCGGGGCGGGACGCGGGCTCGCACCAGCAGGACCTGCACCGGGCGATCGAGCGCGGCATGTTCCCGTCGTGGACGATGCACGTGCAGCTCATGCCGGTGGAGGACGCGACGTCCTACCGGTTCGACCCGTTCGACGTGACGAAGGTGTGGCCGCACGCCGACTACCCGCTGCACCGCGTCGGGAGGCTCGTGCTCGACCGCAACCCGGAGAACGTGTTCGCCGACGTCGAGCAGGCCGCGTTCTCGCCCAACAACTTCGTGCCCGGCATCGGGCCGTCGCCCGACCGGATGCTCCAGGGGAGGCTGTTCGCGTACGGCGACGCGCACCGCTACCGGCTCGGCGTCAACCACACGCAGCTCCCGGTGAACGCGCCGCACGCCACGACCGCGGCCAACAACGGGCGGGACGGCGCGATGCGGTTCGACGGCAACGGCGGGCGGGCGAAGAACTACGGGCCCGACGGCTTCGGCGGGCCCGTCCAGACGGGACGGCCGCTGGCGCCGGGCATCGAGGTGGCCGGGACGACGGGCGCGCACCCGCCGGCCGAGCACCGCGACGACGACCACTTCACGCAGGCGGGCGCGCTGTACCGCCTCATGGACCCCGCCGCGCAGGCCCGGCTCGTCGCCAACATCGCCGGGGGCCTGTCGCGGGTCTCCGACGACGGCATCGTCGAACGCTGCGTCGCGCACTTCCACGCCGCGGACACCGCGTACGGGCACCAGGTCGAGACGGCGGTCAAGCGGCTGCGCTCCTGACGCCCCCCGAGTCCGGCCCCACCCCTCCACCCGGGGTGGGGCCGCCCGTCTCCTGACCGGAGAGCAGGTCATGGCCCTCCCCTTCCGCGAGGTCGTCGCGCTGACCGGCCCCGTGCTCCCGGCGGTCTCGCTGCTCGGGCGGCTGCCCGCCGCGATGTGCCCGATCGGCTCGCTGCTGCTGGTCAACGACCGCAGCGGCAGCATCTCCACGGCGGGCCTGGTCGCCGGGGCGCTCGCGCTCGGGCAGGCGCTCGGCGGGCCGCTGGTCGGGCGGCTCGCCGACCGGCGGGGGCAGCGGCCGGTCGGGCTCGCGGCGGCCCTGGCCAACGCGTCCGCGATCGCGCTGCTGGTCGCGCTGTCGGACGGCGCGGCGCCGGTCCTCGCGGCCATCGCGTTCGCCGCCGGGCTGTCGGTGCCGCAGGTCGGGCCGCTCGCGCGCAGCCGACTGATCGCGCTGTCGCGCGGCCGGCCGCGGGTGACGGCCGCCGCGCTGTCGTTCGACGGGACGATCGACGAGACCGGCTTCGTCACCGGGCCCGCACTGGTCGGCGTGCTCGCCGCCGCCGACCCGGCGGCCGGGCTGCTGCTGGCCGCCTCGCTCGGCGCGGTCTTCGGGACGCTGTTCGCCCTGCACCCGTCCGCGCGGCCGGGACGGCCCGCGACCGCGCCCATCCCCGGACACGGACGCGGGCGGACGGCGCGGGCGCCGCTGCTGAGCCCGGCGATCTGCCTGCTGGTCGCGGGGATGGCGTTGCAGGGGACGGTGTTCGGCGCGATCCAGACGGGCGTCACCGACCTCACCGAGGACCTCGGACGGCCGGACGCGGCGGGCCTGGTCTACGCGCTGATGGGCGTCCCGAGCGCGCTCGTCGGCCTGCTGATGACCGTCCGGCCCGCGCGGATCGGGCCGCGCCTGCGGCTGCGGCTGGTCACGGCCGCGCAGTGCGCGGTGGCGCTGCCGCTGCTCGCGGTGGACGGGCTCGGGACGCTGTCGCTGGCCGTGACCGTGCTCGGCCTCACCTACGCGCCCAACATCATCACGATGTTCGCCCTGACGGAACGGGTCGCCCCGCCCGAGCGCATGGCCGAGGCGATGGCGCTGCTCGGCAGCGGGATCATCCTCGGCACGTCCGCGGGCGCGATGGCGTCCGGCCCGATCGCCGAGACGGCCGGGCACGCGGGCGCGTTCGCGCTCTCCTGCGCCGCCGCCGGGACGTCCGCGCTCATCGCGCTGCTCACCGCGTCCGCCCGGCGCTACCCCGAGCCCGCGCCGTCCGCCCGCGCGGGTCACCAGGCCGCGGCGCCCGCGAACGACGTGGCGTCCGGTTCGTAGCCGAGGACGGCGCGGGCGGCGGTGATGTCGAGGGTGCGCTCGACGGCGAGGTGCCCGGCGGCGTAGCGGGTGAGGCGCGGCGGGCGGCGGCTGCGCGCGAGGAGGAACGCGCCCTCCGCCGCCGCCGCGAGGGGCATGGCCGCGCGCGCCGGGACGTACACCGGACGGGCCCGGACGCCGCGTTCGGCGAGGATCGCGCGGAACGCGGCGTCGAGCGTGACGGGCGCGGCGTCGGTGACGTTGAAGACGCCGGAGCGGACGGGCCCGGACGCGGCGAGCAGGCACGCCCGCACGAGGTTGGCGACCGAGGTCAGGCTGACCCGCGTGCGCCCGCTCCCGACGGCGGGCAGCAGCGGCCCGCGCACCGCCGACAGCACGCGCGGGAGCAGGGTCGTGTCGCCCGGTCCGTACACCGCGTGCGGCCTGAGGACGATCGCGTCGCGGTCGGCCATCGCGGCGAGGACGGCGCGTTCGGCCGCCGCCTTGGACGCGCCGTAGGCGTTGGGGTAGCGGGCGACGGGCGCCTCGCTCTCGGCGGCCATGACGGTGGGGCGCAGCGGGTCGTACACGCTCGCGGTGCTGAGGTGGACGAACCGGGCACCGGGGAACGAGGCGAGGGCGTGCACCGTCCCGGCGAGGTTGGCGGCGAAGATCGGCGCGGCCGGCCCCCAGTCGGTGACGCCGCCCGCGCAGTGCACGACGGCGTCGGCGCGCGGCGGGTCCGGCAGCGGCCCGGCGGTGATGTCCCACGCGCGGTAGGCCGCTCCGGCGAGGTGGCCGGGCGGGACGGCCGAGGCGTCCCGGCGGCCGAACGCCAGCGTCTCGACGCCCCGTTCGGCGAGCGCCCGGCAGAGCGCGCCGCCGACGAAGCCGGACGCGCCCGTCACGGCGATCCTCATCCGCCCGCCTCCCGCGCCCCGCCCACCAGGGCCCGCAGCCGCTCGCGGTCGAGCTTGCGCCCGCGGCCTGAACGGGGCAGCTCGGGCAGCTCCACGATCCGGTCGGGCAGCGCGTCGTGGTCGATCACGCCCGGCAGCCGCCGCGCGAGCCCGGCCGCGTCGCCGACGACGGCGAGCACGACCTGCTCGTCGCCCGTCTCCGGGTCGGGGACGCCGACGATCGCGGCCTCGGCGACGCCGTCCAGCGCGGCGATCGCGGGCTCGTACAGGCCGGGGTAGAGGTTGAACTTGCCGCGGATCAGCATGTCCTTCTTGCGGCCGAGGAGGACGAGCCGCCCGGAGCCGTCCAGCCGGGCGAGGTCGCCGGTCGGCAGCTCGTCCAGCGGCTCCTCGCCCAGGTAGCCGCGGCACAGGTTCGGTCCGGAGAGCAGCAGCTCGCCGTCCGGGGCGAACGCCGCCGCGGTGAGCGGCTCGCCCAGCAGGTCGCCGTCGGCGCCGGACGCGGTGTGCGCGAGCTTGTCCCGCGCGGACGCGATGGCGACGGGGAGGATCTCGGTCATCGCGTACACCGACAGCACCTCCGCGCCCGGCGCGGCCCGTACGGCGCGCCGCAGGATCCCGGCCGGGGCCGGCGCCGCGCCGAGCAGGACGTGCCGCAGGCCCGGCGGCAGCACGGGGCAAGCGTCGAGGATCTCGGCGAGGTGGACGGGCACGCAGAACGTGTGCGTCGCGCCGCGTTCGGCGAGCTGCGCGGCGAACCGTCCGGGCGGGCAGGAGAGCGGCGGCATCGACCAGCGGGCCCCGGAGATCAGGGTGGGCAGGCCGAGCATGAGCTGGTCGGTGTGGACGACGTCGCCGGGGCCGAGCGGCATGCGCGCGCGGAACAGGTCGAGCGCGGCGGCGAGCGACGCCTGCGTGTGCACGACCGCGCGGGGGTTCGCGGTCGTCCCGGACGTGAAGATCACGGCGGCGGGCGCGTCCGGCGCGCCGTCGCCGTCCGGGCCGGGATCGGGCGCCGGGCCGCGGCCGAGCCGGTCGAACGACAGGGCGCCGCGCGGGACGCCCGGGAGGCGCGGGCCGACGTGGACGTGCCGCATCCGGTCGGCGACCGAGGGGCCGGGGAGGTCCGCGAGGTTCGGCAGGAGCAGGCCGCGGCGGCGCGCGTACGCGCGGACGGGCCGCAGTCGGCTCCCGGCGTACAGGACCGACTCGGCGGCCGACCAGCGGGGCCGCGCGAGGCGCAGCCGGGCCGTGAACATCTCCGGTCCCGCGCCCGGGTCGGCGAACACGACCACGCCTCCGGCGGCGACGATCCCGAGGGCGAGCGCGAGCGAGCGCGGCGACGGGCGGACCGAGAACAGCACGCCGTCCCCCGGCGCGAGCCCCTCGGCCAGCAGCCCGTGCCGGACGGCGAGCACGCGGTGGCGCAGCTCCCCGTACGTCGTCGCGGTCCCGTCCCCCGCGACGAGCGCGACGGCGCCGGGCGTGCGGGCGGCCTGGTCGAGCAGGCGCCTGACCAGCGTCACGGCGTTCCCCTTTCCGTTCCGCGCCCGGCCACCCGGACGTCCAGCCGCGCGTAGGCGGGGATGAGCACGCCGCGCGCGGCCGAACGGCGCGTGATCTCCAGCGGCCCGGCCGCGAGCAGCGTCCGCGCGACGGCGCGGACCTCCGCCATCGCGAGCGGGTAGCCGATGCAGAAGTGCGGCCCCGCCCCGAACCACAGGCGCCGCGGCTCGGCCGGCGGGGGCCGGTCCAGGTCGAACGGCCCGTACGCGCGGCAGCAGTTGTGCGTCGCGATCACCACCCGGTCGCCCGGCCGGACCCGCACCCCGCCGACCGCGGCCGGGCGGCGCACGCCGCGCAGCATCACCGGCGTCGGCGTCGCGACCCGCATCGCCTCGTCGATCGCCCGATCCAGCAGCCCGCCGCCCGTGGCCGGAGCGCCGCCCGGGGCCGGGGCGGCGTCCGCCGGGGCGGTGAGGTCGGCGGCGACGCGGCCGAGGGCGCCGGAGTCGTGCAGGAGGGCGATCAGGCGGGGCAGCAGGGTCGCGACGGTCTCGGTGCCGGTCAGGAAGAACGCCCCGGCCGCGCCGCGCGCCTCGTCCTCCGACAGGCCGAGCGCGCGCATCCGGCCCATGACCGTGCGCTCGTCGCCGTCCGCGTACGCCTTGGCGGCGATGTCTCCGAGCGGGCCGAGCACCGCGCGGGCCCGTCCGACGGCCTCCGGGGACAGCCGCCGGGTGCGCAGCGAGACCATCGACACGATCCGTTCGCCCTGCTCGAACAGGTCCCGGTAGGCGGCCTCGGCGCGCGGGCCGGCGCCCGCGTCCAGCCCGACCACCTCGCCGATCACCGCGCCCGCGAGCACCCGCATGGCGTCGGCGAGGTCCACGGCATCGCCGTGCGCGAGCCGGGCCTCGATCCGCGCGAGCGGCTCGGCGAGGACCCGCTCGCACAGCCCCTCGGCGTAGCCGGGGTGAACAGCCCGGCGAGGCGGCGGCGGAGCGCGCGGTGCGCCTCGCCCTCCATGTTGAGCAGCACGGACGGTCCGAGGACCGGCGTCCACAGGTCGCCGGGCGAGCCGGGCCCGTCCTTGCGGAACGCGTCGCCGTCCATGAGCACCTCGCGGGCGGCGGACGCGTCGTTCACCACGACCCCGACGCCGGGCACGCGGACGACCGGGCCGCGCCGGGCGAGGCCGCGCAGCAGCGGGTACGCGAACGGGTGCGCGGCGAGGTACAGCCGCCGCTCCCAGGCGGTCGCGGCGGTCACCGGATGTCCACGACGGCGGGCCGGTTGCGGTGGTCGGCGTACCAGCCGAGCGTGCCGACCAGGCCGTACGCGCGCAGCCGCCGCACCGACCCGTACACGACGACGTCGCGGCGCAGGCCGTAGGCGGCGGTGAGGTAGCGGACCCGGTTGACCAGGGCGCGGTCCTCGTGGAGGTCCTCGATGCGGGTGCGCGGGAAGCCGCCCGACCGCTCGTACAGCTCCGCGGTGATCGCGACGTTGCAGCCGGGCATCATCACGTACGGGCCGAGGTGCAGGGGGTCCTGGTTGCCCGGCCGGAACCGGCCGAACAGCGCGGCGGCGGCGATCACCGACGGCAGCAGCCGCCGTTCCCACAGCTTCAGCGGGAACTCGTCGGTGCGGGGCCGCAGCGGCCCGCTGACCATCTCCAGCCCGTCGTCGAACGCCCGCTTCACGGCGGCCGTCCAGTCGCGGTGCGGCAGGCAGTCGGCGTCGGTGCGGGCGACGTGCGTCGCACCGGCGGCGATGGCGTGCCGGACGCCGGTGTCGGAGGCGGCGCCGGTGCCCTTCTCCGGTTCCACGACGATCCGCAGGTCGAGCTTCGGATGGGCCTCGGCGAACGCGCGGACCGCGTCGGCGGTGCCGTCGGTGCTGCCGTTGTCGACCACGACGAGCGTGAAGTCGGCGTCGTTCTGCTCGGCGAGGCGGCGCAGCGTCGCGCCGATCGAGCGCTCCTCGTCGTAGGCGGGGATGACGACCCACAGGTCCATGGCGCGGCCTCCGCTCACAGCTCGGCGAACAGGACGCCGAGGCTGACGCCGCCCGCGAGCCCGACGAGCGCGACGCGGTCGCCGGGGCGGCAGCGGCCCTCGCGCACGGCGGTGGCGAGCTGGAGCGGGAGCGTGGCGGACGCGACGTTGCCGTGCTCGGGCAGCGTCACGACCAGCCGGTCATGCGGGACGCCGAGGACGTCCCGCAGCACCTCCAGGTAGGGCACGGTCACCTGGTGCACGGCCACCACGGCGAAGTCGTCCCACGTCAGGCCGGTCTTCTCCAGCGCGGTCAGGAAGATCTCCGGCCCGTGCGCGAGGAAGGCGTCCTTGAGCCTGCGGCCGTCCCCGCTGAAGTAGGTGGCGTCGGCGTCGCGCGGGCGCATCGACCCGCCGCCGGGCAGCGTCCCGATGTCCCAGGCCGTGGAGACGGCGGCGAAGTCGCGGTAGAAGATCCCGCCGTCCGGGGCGGCCTCGACGAGCATCGCGGCGCCGCAGTCGGACAGGGTGTAGCCCGCGAACGCGTCCACGAACTGGGCCCGGTCGCGGACCCGCCAGCGGATCGCGCGCGACGGGCTCTCCCCGGTGCACACGAGCACCCGCTCGTGCTGGCCGGTGCGGATCAGGGCGTCGGCGGTCTGGAGGCCGTTGAGGAAGCTGTTGCAGGCGTTCTTGACGTCGAAGACCGGGCAGGACGCGCCGAGCTTGGCCGCGACGATGTGCGCGGTGGCGGGCTCGACGAGGTCCTGCGAGGCCGACGCGAAGATCAGCAGGTCGAGCCGGTCCGGCGCGGCGCCGCGGTCGGCGAGCGCGGCGCGGGCCGCGGCGACGGCCAGGTCGGACGCCTGCTCGCCGTCGTCCATCACGTGCCGCGACCGGATCCCCGTCATCCGCTCGACGATCGTCGGATGAGGCCGGTAGCCGCCCGCCCCGGCGCTCTCGGCGGCGACGCGGGCCTCGACCTCGGCGCTGCTGATCCGGCGTTCCGGCAGGTGCGCCGCGACGGCGGCGATGCGTGCTCTCATCGGATGGTTCCCCCGGGTTCCCTCGTGTCGGTGTCCGGCGGAGACCAGGTTCACCGGCGGCGCCCGTCCGCGGACAGGGCGTCCCTGCGGATCCCCGGTGGGCGATGTAGCCCGGTTCGTGGTGAGTGCCGGCACTTACCCCTTTGAGTCATCGAGCGTTCCCCCGGTGCGCGGGCACGGCCGATCGGGCCTGGCCACATGCGGACCCCCGGCGGGTGACCAGCGTGAACGGCGCCGCTAGATCCTGGTGGCCGTCGAGCACTTGCCGGGCTCGGGCTCCTGGGACAGGTCGTAGGGGTCGAGCGGCCGTCCGGACGGGCCGGTCCCCGCCGCCTCGCCGTCGAACTCCGGGTGGACGTACGGCTCGTTCTCGGTGTCGCACTTCGCGGGCGTGACGGTCCGGTCGGAACGGGAGAGCCAGATCGTGACGCCCGTACGGTCGCGGAAGACGAACACCTCGGTCGCGCGGCGCAGGATCACGCGCGTCACGGTGTCGGGACGTCCCGGCCGCCGCACCGCGTACACGAAGTTGTGCACGGTCTCGACCTTCACGCCCGTCCGGCCCTGGTCCCTCGCCTTGCGGGCGGTGACCTTCCCGTCGACCTTCACCACGTCGCCGACCTGCTCGGCGACGCCGGGCGCGAACGACGTCAGCCACGAGCGCGTGTTGCGGGAGCCCCTGCGGTCCAGGCCGCGTTCGAACGCGGACCGCTGCTCGGGATCGAGGAGCTTGGCGAACGCGGCCGTACGGCCCCGAAGACGGTGGCGGGGTCGAGGTTGCCCGCGGCGAGGAGCTTCTTGATGTGGCCGTACGCCATCCCGAGCTCGCCGCGCGACAGCCCGCCCATCGCCTCCGGGTCGGGCATCTGGATGCCCCACTCGCCGGGCGCGTACGACTTGGCGGGCGAGCCGGCGAACGGGTCGCCCACCGTCGGGTCCTGCGGCGTGACGGGCTCGGGCGCCGCGGCGGACGGCGGCGGCGCGCCGTCCCGCGGCTCGTGCTGCCACCACCACAGGCCGACGGAGATCGCCACGAGGGCGGCGACGGCCGCGACGAGCCGGAAGACCGACCGCGCGTAGCTCGGTTCGCGGTAGCCGCGCGGGGACCGCCGGAACGGGACGCCGATCCGGGGCAGGCGGCGCTCGCCGGGGGCGCGGACGTCGCGGCGGATGCGGCGGGCGCGCCACCGGGCCAGCGGGCCGGGCCTCTGAGCCCGTTCACGCGCGGACGGCTCGGTGAACGCCGCGCCTCGGATGAACTCCTCATCGAAGGCGGGCGGCTCCTGCCGCCGCTCCTGCTCGTCGGGCATGGCGGACTCTCCGGCGCGGGGGAAGGGACGCGAAGGTAGGCAGCAGCGTACGGCCCGCCGCGGACACACAGAACCGGCACTTTCCTAGAACACGTTCTATATCTATGCCGACGGCCGAGTGACGAAGGTCACCGGTCAATCCGGCGCGACCCTCTTGAGACTGATCGCGCGATGTGCGATAGGGCCGACTTGATCACATAACCCCTGATGGGCGGGGGCCGAGCGCGCCCGTTCAACAACCAAGCGATTGGTTAAGACTCTTGTTTAGACTCAAGTCTCATTCACTCTTGTCCGGGCCATGGAACGGGTTCTACGGTGAGGTGGATCAGTCACGTTGATCGGGAGGAACGTGCCGTGACCGCCACCGCTTCTGAGCCCGCCGCCACCCCGACCGCGCCCGCCGGGAGCCACGCCGCGCCGGCCGGGATCCCCGCCGGGTTCGACGTCTGCTGTCCCGACCTGATGGCCGAGCGGGTGCCGCTCGCCGAGTTCGCCGCCATGCGCCGCACGGCCCGGCCGTGGTGGAACGCCCAGCCGCGCGGGCGGACCGGGTTCGACGACGACGGCTTCTGGGTCGTCAGCAAGCACGCCCACATCAAGGAGATCTCGCGCGACCACGAGCTGTTCTCGGCGAACGCCAACGGGGCGGTGATCCGCTTCAACGAGTCGTTCTCCGCGGAGGAGCTCGACCTCCAGCGCGAGAACCTGCTGCTGCACATGGACCCGCCGCAGCACGCCGCCCTGCGCCGGATCGTGGCGCGCGGGTTCACGCCGCGCGTCGTCAACGGCCTGCGCGACGCGCTCAAGGAGCGCGCGGAGCGGATCGTCGCGGAGGCGCGGCGCAAGGGCGGGGAGGGCGACTTCGTCGCGGACGTCGCGGCGGAGCTCCCGCTCCAGGCGATCGCGGAGCTGATGGGGGTCCCGCAGGAGGACCGGCGGCGGCTGTTCGACTGGTCCAACCAGATGCTCGGCTACGACGACCCCGAGTACGACGCGGACCCGGCCTGCGCCGCCGCCGAGATCATCGGCTACTCGATGAACCTGGCCGAGCAGCGGCGCGGCTGCCCGGCGCACGACATCGTCACCAAGCTCGTGCAGGCCGACGTGGACGGGCGCGGGCTGACCGACGACGAGTTCGGCTACTTCATGATCCTGCTCGCGGTGGCCGGGAACGAGACGACCCGCAACGCGATCACGCACGGGATGGTCGCGTTCATGGACAACCCCGAGCAGTGGGAGCTGTACCGGGCGGAGCGGCCGGAGACGGCGGCGGACGAGGTGGTGCGGTGGGCGACGCCGGTCACCGCGTTCCAGCGGACGGCCGTGCGCGACACCGAGCTCGGCGGCGTGCCGATCAGGGCGGGCGACCGGGTGGCCATGTACTACAGCTCGGCCAACTTCGACGAGGAGGTGTTCGAGCGCCCCGACCGGTTCGACGTCACCCGCTCGCCCAACCCGCACCTCGGGTTCGGCGGGACGGGCGCGCACTACTGCATCGGCGCGAACCTGGCCCGGCTGGAGATCGGGCTGATGTTCGAGGCGATCGCGGACCGGATGCCCGGCATCGCGCGGGTCGGCGAGCCGCGCCGGCTCCGCTCGGCGTGGCTGAACGGGGTCAAGGAACTGCGCGTCCGCTACGCGTGACCGTACGCCCGGCCGCACGCGCCGACGATCGCCGGGCCCCCCGCCCTTCCCCTCAAAACTAGAACACGTTACAGTCAAAAGTGAATCACGTTCTAGAAGGAGACGGCATGGGCAACCCGGTGATCGTCGATGCGGTGCGCACGCCGCTCGGGAAGCGCAACGGCTGGCTGGCGGGGCTGAAGGCCCAGGCCGTCCTCGCGCACGCGCTGACCGCGCTGGTCGAGCGCACCGGCCTGGACCCCGCGCAGGTGGAACAGGTCTTCGCCGGTTGCGTGACGCAGGCGGGCGAGCAGGGCGGGCACGTCGGCCGGTACGCCTGGCTGTACGCCGGGCTGCCCTGGCAGACGGGCGTGACCACGATCGACGCGCAGTGCGGGTCCGCGCAGCAGGCGGTGCACCTGGCCGCCTCGCAGGTCGCGGCCGGCGTGGTGGACGTGGCGGTCGGCTGCGGCGTGGAGGTGATGAGCCGGGCGCCGCTCGGCAGCAACGTGCTGCCCGCGAACCCGCGGCCGGACGACTGGTCGATCGACATGCCCAACCAGTTCGAGGCGGCCGAGCGCATCGCGAAGCGGCGCGGCCTGAGCCGCGCGGACCTCGACGCGTTCGGCGCGCGCTCGCAGCAGCGCGCGGCGAAGGCGTGGGCGGACGGCCGGTTCGAGCGCGAGATCGCCCCGATCGAGGCCCCGGTCCTGGACGCCGAGGGCGCCCCCACGGGCGAGACCCGCACGGTCACCCGCGACCAGGGCCTGCGCGAGACGACGGCCGAGGGGCTCGCCAAGCTGAAGCCGGTGATGGGCCCCGAGGGCCTCCACACGGCGGGCACGTCGTCCCAGATCTCCGACGGCGCGTCGGCCGTCCTCGTGATGTCGGAGGAGCGGGCCCGCTCCCTCGGCCTGCGCCCGCGCGCCCGGATCCGCGCGCAGGCGCTCGTCGGCTCCGAGCCGTACTACCACCTGGACGGCCCCGTCCAGTCGACCGAGCGGGTCCTCGTCCGGGCCGGGATGACCATGGGCGACATCGACCTCACCGAGATCAACGAGGCGTTCGCGTCGGTCGTGCTGTCCTGGGCGTCGGTGCACGGCCCGGACATGGACCGGGTCAACGTCAACGGCGGCGCCATCGCGCTCGGGCACCCCGTCGGCGCGACCGGGGCCCGCCTGGTCACCACGGCCCTGCACGAGCTGGAGCGCCAGGACGCGGCGACCGCGCTGGTGACGATGTGCTGCGGCGGAGCGCTGTCCAGCGCCACCATCCTCGAACGCCTCTGACCCCTCGGCGCGCAGCCCCGACGGGCCTGTCCCGCCCGAACGGAGCCCGGTCGAACGGAGCCCGGTCGAACGGAGCCCGGCCGAACGGAGCCCGGACGGGCGGGGTCCTGCCGCACGGGGGCCTACGGAAGGAGCGGTCATGGCGAGCGAGCCGATGGAGCTCGGCGGAGGGCTGTGGAGCGTTCCGGTGCCGATACCGGGGAACCCGCTCGCCTACACGCTGGTGTACGCGCTGGAGAGCCCGGGCGGGCCCGTCCTGATCGACGCGGGCTGGGAGCACGAGGACGCGTGGTCGGCGCTGGAGAGCGGGCTCGCCTCGTTCGGGATGGACGTCGCGGACGTGCGCGGGGTGGTGGTCACGCACCACCACCCCGACCACGCGGGCCTCGCGGGGCGGGTGCGCGAGGCGTCCGGGGCGTGGATCGCGATGCACCACGCCGACGCGGCGGTCGTCCGGCTGTTCCGGGAGGTGGTCGAGCGGGACGCGGACCGTTCGTGGGAACTCGGCGCGATGCGCCGGGCCGGCGCGGACGAGGGCGAGGTGGCCGCGCACGGCGCCGGGCGCCGCGAGCACGTGGACCCGCCCGCCGTGCCCGACCGCGAACTGTCGGACGGCGACCTGGTGGACCTGCCCGGCAGGGCGCTGCGCGTGATCTGGACGCCCGGCCACTCCCCCGGCCACATCTGCCTGCACCTGGAGGACGGCGGCCGGATCTTCACCGGCGACCACGTGCTGCCGCGGATCACCCCGCACATCGGGCTCTACCCGTACGACCTGGAGGGCGTGGACCCGCTCGGCGACTTCCTCGGCTCGCTCGGCCGGGTCGCCGGGGTCGCGGCGGACGACGTGCTGCCCGCGCACCAGTACCGCTTCACCGGCCTCGCCGCCCGCGCGCACGAGATCATCGGGCACCACGAGGAGCGGCTGGCCGAGGTCACCGCGCTGCTGTCGTCCCGTCCGGCCACGCTGTGGGAGCTGGCGGCCGGGCTGGCGTGGCGGCACCCGTGGGCGGCGATGGAGCCGCAGGCCCGGCGGATGGCGGCGGGCGAGGCCGCCGCGCACCTGCGCACGCTCGAACGCCGCGGCGTGGCGCGCCGCGACGGCGCGGACGACCCGCTGCGCTTCGTCCTGCGCTGATCCGGCGCCGTCCGGCTCCCGGCGCCCCGGCCGGCGGGCGGCCGCGCACCGGGGTGCGACCCATGTCACTCCCCCGTCCAGACCCTTGTTGAGACTCCAGTCTCATGTTAGAACGTGTTCTATGTCCGTTGACCAAGCAAGCGCTCAATCATCCGGCCGGGCGGCCGGGCGGCGGCGCGGGCGGGGGTCGCCGGGCGAGGGTCCGCGCGGCGCGACGCGGGGCCGCCGAGGAACGGTGTCCGGCACGGAAGGGACGGCATGACCGACCAGGAAGTACGCCTCACGGGCCGGGTGGCCGCGGTCACCGGCGCCGGGCAGGGGCTCGGCCGGGCCGAGGCCCTCGCGCTGGCCGCCGCCGGGGCCAGGGTCGTCCTGAACGACCTGTCCGGCGACGCGGCGCACGCCGTCGCCGAGGAGATCCGCGCGAACGGCGGGGAGGCCGTCGCGCTGCCGGGCGACGCCGGCGACTGGGCGACCGGCGAGGGCCTGGTCAAGACGGCCGTCGCCGAGTTCGGCGGGCTGGACGTCCTGGTCAACAACGCCGGTTTCACGCGCGACCGGATGCTGTTCAACATGGCCGAGGACGAGTGGGACGCCGTCGTCCGCGTCCATCTGAAGGGCCACTTCGTCACCTCGCGGCACGCCGCCGCGTACTGGCGCGCCAGGTCCAAGGAGGCCGGCGGGCCGGTGTACGGGCGCATCGTCAACACCGCGTCGGAGGCGTTCCTGCTCGGGGCGCCCGGCCAGCCCAACTACGCGGCGGCCAAGGGCGGCATCGCGGCGCTGACGGTCTCCACCGCTCAGGCGTGCGGGCGCTACGGCGTGCGCGCCAACGCGATCTGCCCGCGCGCCCGCACGGGCATGACGGCGGACGTGTTCGGACCGCCCCCCGAGGACGGCCCGGACCCGCTCTCGGTGGACCACGTCGCGCCGCTCGTCGCCTACCTGGCCGCCCCCGCCGCCGAACGGGTCACCGGCCAGGTGTTCGTCGTGTACGGCGGCCGGGTCGCGGTGATGGCGCCGCCGACGGTCGCGCACGAGGTGACCTCCGACGGCGTCTGGACCGCGGCCGGGCTCGCGGACGCGCTCGGCCCGTCCCTGTCCACCGGCACGGCCGGCTTCACCGCCGCGTCCGCGCTCGCCTTCGACTGACCCGCGGCGGCCGCCGGGCGCCTCCGGCGCCGCCGCGTCCCCCTCGCACGCCCGCGCCCGCACGCCGCGCCCCGCCCGCCAGCCTGCCCGCCCAGAGACCCGCCAGCCCAGAGACGCGCCCCCGCACGCCACCGCGGCCACCCGTACCCCCGACGCGAACCGTCCGCCCACCCGCCGGCACGAAGGAACCTCGAATGGCACCTGAGATCGACATCATCGACCCCGATGTCTACGAGCGCGGAGGCATCCCGCACGAGCAGTTCGCCTGGCTGCGCGAGAACGACCCGGTGCACTGGCACGCCGACCCGAACGAGGGCGTGCCGGGGTTCTGGGCGGTCACCCGGCACGAGGACGTGATCCGCGTGTCCCGGCGGCCGGAGCTGTTCTCCTCCCACACCAGGACCGCGATGTTCGAGGAGTTCGCGGACGAGGAGATCGCCCTCTACGGGATGATGATGCTCTTCCAGGACCCCCCGGATCACACCAAGCTGCGCGGCATGGTGAACAAGGGCTTCACCCCCCGGATGATCAAGAAGCTGGAGGGGCACATCCGGCGGATCTGCGAGCAGCTCATCGACGAGGCCGCCTCGCTCGGCGAGTGCGACTTCGTCGAGCACTTCGCCGCGCCGCTGCCGCTCTACACGATCTGCGAGCTGCTCGGCGCGCCGCTGGAGGACCGCGAGAAGATCTTCAACTGGTCCAACAAGCTCGTGGCGTTCAACGACACCGAGTACATCGGGGACCGCACCGAGTCCCAGCAGTTCGCCGCGGAGTTCATGGGCTGGGCGGCCGACCTCGCGCGGGAGCGGGAGGCGACGCCGCGCGACGACATCGTGACCAAGCTGCTCGCGCCCGACGAGAACGGCGACCGGATCAGCAGCGAGGAGTTCCAGCTCTTCGTGCTCATGCTCTCGATCGCCGGGAACGAGACGACGCGGACGGCGACGGCGGGCGGCATGCAGGCGTTCTTCGAGCGGCCGGACGAGTGGGAGCGGCTGAGGGCCGACCGGAGCCTGCTGCCGAAGGCGGTCGAGGAGATCGTCCGCTGGGTCAGCCCGATCAACCTGTTCCGCCGCACGGCGACGCAGGACACCGAACTCGGCGGGACGGCGGTCAAGGAGGGCGACAAGGTCGTGCTGTTCTACGGCTCGGCCAACCGCGACGAGCGGGTCTTCGACGACCCGTTCCGCTTCGACGTCGGCCGCGACCCGAACCCGCACATCGGCTTCGGCGGCGGCGGACCGCACTTCTGCCTCGGCACCCACCTGGCCCGGATGAACCTGAAGATCATCTTCGAGACGATCCTGGACCGGATGCCCGACATCCGGCAGGCGGGCGAGGCCCGGCGGCTGCGCTCCAACTTCGTCAACGGTCTGAAGGAGCTGCCCGTCAGTTTCACCCCGTCCCCCACCAGGACGCGGTGACCGCTGGGTATCGAACCGGTACCCGCCCTGTCCCCCGGAGCACCGCCCGACGAGGAGGTTGCGGCGATGACCACTCCAGAGATCGAACTGGTCGCACCCGGAACGTACGAGGAGAACGGGGTCCCGCACGAGCAGCTCGCGTGGCTGCGCGAGCACGATCCCGTCCACCGCCACCACGGCGACCCGGAGCGGGGCAACCCGCCGTTCTGGGCCGTCACCCGGCACGAGGACGTCGTCCACGTGTCCCGGCACCCGGAGGTCTTCTCCTCGTACGAGCGGCTCGCGCTGTTCGACGAGCCGGCCGACGAGCACCTCGCGCTCCAGCGGATGATGATGCTCAACCAGGACCCGCCGGAGCACTCCCGCAAGCGCGGCATCGTCAACCGCGGGTTCACCCCGCGCGCGATCGGCGTGCTGGAGCGGCACATCAGGGAGATCTGCCGCGACCTCGTCGCCGAGGCGTTGCGCCGCGACGGCGGCGGGGCCGGGGACGGGGACGGGGCCGCCGACTTCGTGCGGGACCTCGCGGCGCCGCTGCCGCTCTACGTGATCTGCGAGCTGCTCGGCGCCCCGCCCGAGGACCGCGAGAAGATCTTCAACTGGTCCAACACCCTGATCGGGGCGGACGACCCGGAGTTCCAGCGGTCGCCGGACGAGGGCACGCGGGCCGCGACCCAGCTCTACGCCTACGCCGCCGCCCTCGCCGCCGAGCGCCGCGAGCGCCCGCGCGACGACATCGTCACGCGGCTGCTCCAGCCGGGCCCGGACGGGGAGGTGCTCACCGGCGACGAGTTCGAGCTGTTCGTGATGCTGCTGTCCGTCGCGGGCAACGAGACCACGCGCAACGCCGCGTCCGGCGGGATGCTCGCGCTGTTCGAGCATCCCGGCCAGTGGGAGCGGCTGCGCGCCGACCCCGCGCTCGTCCGGACGGCGGCCGACGAGATCGTCCGCTGGGTGACCCCCGTCAACCTGTTCCGCCGTACGGCCGTGCGCGACACCGTGCTGCGCGGACGCAGGATCGCGGAGGGCGACAAGGTCGTGGTGTTCTACGCCTCGGCCAACCGGGACGCGTCGGTGTTCGACGACCCGTTCGCGTTCGACGTGGGCCGCGACCCGAACCCGCACCTCGGGTTCGGGGGCGGCGGGCCGCACTTCTGCCTGGGCGCCCATCTGGCCCGTCTGGAGCTCTGTGTGCTCTTCGAAACACTTTTGGACGCCATGCCCAATATTGAACTCTCCGGTAACGTACGCAGGCTAAGGTCTAGTTTCATCAACGGCGTCAAGGAGATGCCGGTGCGCCTGCGCCCGGTGTCCCGCGACTGACAGGAGTGGTGCGTGAGCAGGGGCCGACGTGGGTGAGGCAGACCAGCCGCCGGGCGGCCGAGCGCCCGGCGGGCCACCGGCCGGCGCGCCGGCCCCCGGCCGGGAGGCGGAGCCGCTGCGCGTGGCCCTGCTCTCGTACCGGAGCAAGCCGCACTGCGGCGGCCAGGGAGTCTACCTCCGGCATCTGAGCCGCGAGCTCGTCGACCTCGGGCACACCGTCGAGGTGCTGTCCGGCCAGCCCTACCCGGACCTGGACCGCGACGCGATCGCGCTGACGAAGATCCCGAGCCTCGACCTGTACCGCGACGAGGACCCGTTCCGCACCCCGGCGCTCGCGGAGTTCCGCGACTGGATCGACGTGCTGGAGTTCGCGCACATGCGGACCGGCGGCTTCCCCGAGCCGCTGACCTTCAGCCTGCGGGTGCTGCGCGAGCTGCGGCGCCGCCGCCGCGACTTCGACGTCGCCCACGACAACCAGGTGCTCGGCCTCGGCAATCTCGGCATCGCCAGGCTCGGCCTGCCGCTGGTGACGAGCATCCACCACCCGATCAGCGTCGACCGGCGGATCGAGATCGAGGCCGCGCAGGGCCTCAAGCAGAAGCTCGGCAAGCGCCGCTGGTACGGCTTCGTCGGCATGCAGGCGCAGGTGTCGCGGCGCGTCGGCCCGGTGCTGACGGTGTCGGAGTCGTCCAAGGTCGACATCGTCAAGGACTTCCGGGTCGACCCGCGCGACATCGAGATCCTGCCGCTCGGCGTCGACACCCGCATCTTCCACCCGCGCGGCTCCGCGGCCGAGCGCGTCCGCGGCCGGATCGTCGCGATGGCGAGCGCCGACGCCCCGATCAAGGGCGTGGACGTGCTGCTGCGCGCCGTCGCCAAGGTCGCCACCGAACGCGACGTGCACGTGATCGTCGTCAGCAGGCCGCAGAAGGACGGGCCGACCGAGAAGCTGGTGCGCGAGCTGGCGCTCGGCGAGCGGGTCAGGTTCGTCAGCGGCGTCGGCGACACCGAGCTCGGCGAGCTGCTGGCCTCGGCCGAGGTCGCGGTCGTCCCGTCCCGCTACGAGGGCTTCTCGCTGCCGGCCGTCGAGCACATGGCGTCCGGCACGCCGCTGGTCGCGTCCCGCGCGGGCGCGCTGCCGGAGGTCGTCGGCGACGCCGCGGTCCTGGTCGAGCCCGGCGACGTGGAGGAGCTGGCCACCGTGCTGCGCCGCCTGCACGACTCCGCCGAGGAGCGCGGCCGGCTGGGCGCGGCGGGCCTCGCCCGCGTCCAGGAGCGGTTCGCGTGGCGGGCCGTCGCGCAGGCGACCGTCGAGCACTACCGCACCGCCATCACCCAGCAGAACTACCTGCGGCTCGCCGCCCGCGGGCGAGGCGCGACCTGACACGGCGCGCACAAGTAACAGGTGCATGCACGGGTACGCCGCGTGCATGAGGGACCCTCTCCCGAGCGTCCCCGTACGGAAGGAGCACGACCCTGCTGACCGTGGATTTCCAGCGGTTCCGCGTCTTGCCCGGAGAACGCGTCCTCGACATGGGATGCGGCGCCGGACGGCACGCCTTCGAGCTGTACCGCAGGGGTGCCGACGTCGTCGCGTTCGACCTCGACGAGGACGAGCTGGCCGGCGTCGAGAAGATGTTCGGCGCGATGCGGCTGGAGGGCGAGGTCCCCGAGGAGGCGTCCGCCGCGACCGTACGGGGCGACGCGCTCGACCTGCCGTTCCCCGACGGCCACTTCGACAAGATCGTCGCCTCCGAGGTGCTGGAGCACATCCCCGACGACATGCGGGCGATGCGCGAGCTGATGCGGGTGCTGCGGCCCGGCGGGCGGCTCGCGGTCACCGTGCCGAGCTGGCTGCCCGAGCGGGTCTGCTGGGCCCTGTCGGAGGACTACCACACCGCGCCCGGCGGGCACGTGCGGATCTACACGCGCGCCGAGCTGGAGGCCAAGCTCAAGTCCATCGGCTTCGAGGTGAACGGGCACCACCACGCGCACGGGCTGCACGCGCCGTACTGGTGGATCAAGTGCGCGGTCGGCGTGAACAACGACGGCAACCCGCTCGCCAAGGCGTACCACCGCATCCTGGTCTGGGACATCATGAAGCGCCCCCTCGCGACCCGCGTCGCCGAGGACGTCCTGAACCCGCTCATCGGCAAGAGCGTCGTCGTCTACTTCACCAAGCCCGCCGCCGCGGGCAGCTCCGCCTCCGCGCCCAAGGAGACGGCGGATGCGGTCTGAGGCCGCCTCCCCGCCCTCAGTCCCCGGCATCGTGACGTCCGACGACATCGTCGCGACCGCCCAGAGCATCGTGGCGCAGCAGGAGGAGTCCGGCGCCATCCCCTGGTTCTCCCCCACCCACGGCGTCCCCGGCCACGTGGACGCGTGGAACCACGTCGAGGCCGCGATGGCGCTGACGGTCGCGGGGCTGCGCGAGGAGTCCCGCCGTGCCTACGAGTGGCTGCGCGGCGCGCAGCGGCCCGACGGGTCGTGGCCCGCCAAGTGGGTGCTCGGCGAGGTCACCGAGCCGGGCGGCGAGTCCAACCACGCCGCGTACGTCGCGGTCGGCGTGTGGCACGAGCTGCTGTGCACCGGGCGCTCCGGCGACGGCGAGGAGTTCGCGCGGCGGATGTGGCCGACGGTCCGCAAGGCCGTCGACTTCACGCTCGGCCTCCAGACCCGCCGGGGCGAGATCATCTGGATCCGGCACCAGGACGGCCGGGCGTCCGACCACGCGCTGCTCACCGGCTGCTCGTCGATCTACCAGTCGCTGCGCTGCGCGGTCGCGCTCGCCGAGCACCTCGGCGAGCCGCAGCCGGAGTGGGAGCTGGCCGCCGACCAGCTCGGCCACGTCGTCGCCGCGCACCCGGAGGCGTTCGCGGACAAGAGCCGCTGGTCGATGGACTGGTACTACCCCGTCCTCGGCGGGCCGGTGCGCGGCGAGGCCGCCGCGCGGCGGATCGCGGAGGGCTGGGACGCCTTCGTCGTGCCGGGGCTCGGCTGCCGCTGCGTGTCCGACCAGCCGTGGGTGACGGCGGCGGAGAGCTGCGAGCTGGTGATGGCGCTGGACGCGGCGGGCGACCGCGAGCGGGCGCTGGAGCTGTTCGGGACGATCCAGCACCTGCGGCACGAGGACGGCTCGTACTGGACGGGCTGGCAGTTCGAGAACGAGCGGCACTTCCCCGGCGACCGCTCCACCTACACGGCCGCCGCGGTGATCCTGGCCGCCGACGCGCTGGACGGCACGTCGCCGGGCTCGGCGCTGTTCAAGGAGATCGCGGGGCGGCCCCTCGGGCCGTCCGAGGCGTCCGACCCCATCGCCTGCGGCTGCGCCCTGGTGCCGGTCGCCAACCCGGTCCGCACGCGCCTCTGACGGTCCTGTCGCCCGTCCGCCGGTCCGCCCGCCCCGTCCGCTGAACGGGGCGGGCGGACCGGCGCGCGCGGCTGCTCAGGCGGTCGCGGGTCAGGCGGTCGCGGGTCAGGGGGTCGCGGAGGTGGTGCGCTCCAGGATCCTCAGGGAGCCCTCGGCCCGGCGCTCCTCGAAGGCGCCGCTCTCCAGGGCGCGCAGGTAGAGGTGGTAGGGGGCCTGGCCGCCGTCGGCCGGGTCCGCGAAGACGTCGTGGATGGCGAGGGCGCCGCCCACGGCGATGTGGTGCGCCCAGCCCTCGTAGTCGGCCCGCGCGTGCTCCTCGGCGTGGCCGCCGTCGATGAACAGCAGCGCGAGGGGCGTGCGCCAGAACGCCGCGACGGTACGGGACGCGCCGACGACCGCGACGACCACGTCCTCCAGCCCGGCCGCGCCGATCGTCTTGCGGAACACCGGCAGGGTGTCCATCCGGCCGGTGCTCGGATCGACCAGGGACGGGTCGTGGTGCTCCCAGCCCGCCTGGTTCTCCTCCGAGCCGTGGTGGTGGTCGACGGTGACCACGACCGTGCCCGCGGCGCGGGCGGCGGCGCCGAGGTAGATGGCCGACTTGCCGCAGTAGCTCCCCACCTCCAGCAGCGGGCCGGCGCCCGCCAGGCGGGTCCCGTACTCCAGGGCGGCGGCGTGGAGGGCCAGGCCCTCCGCGTCCGGCATGAAGCCCTTCGCGGCGCGCGCGGCGCGCCGGAGGTCCCCGGGCATGGCCGCGCCGTCGGGCGGGGCCGTGCCCGCGGACGCCTTGGTGTCAGTCATCGGTCTCCTTCCGCGGCGCACTGTATCCGAGTTCCGGCGCGGGGGTCCGAGGTGATCCACTTTGGTCGGGCGGGAGCCTTGCCGCTCCATACTGAAACGTGTTCTACTTTCGGGGTGAGCGCGCGATCGACCGGATGACGACCATCACCGAACCTTGTTCGGTATGTTGGCCCGGAGATGGTCCGGCGGAGGCCGCACCGTTCGCGCCGTCGCCTCCCCGGCCGCCGCACGCTCACCGGGAAGGGAACGGAGAAGCCGATGAGAGTACGAGTCGACCCACTGGTGTGCGAGGCCAACGCGGTCTGCGTCGGGCTCGCCCCCGAGGTCTTCGACCTCAACGACGACGACGAGCTCGACATCCTGATGCCGGACGTCCCGCCGGAGCAGGCGGACAAGGTCCGGCACGCGGTGCGGTCCTGCCCGAAGGCCGCGCTGTCCCTGGACGAGTAGCCCCCGCCGCCCGCCCCGCCCGTTTCAGGCCCCTCACCCACCCCCATCCGGGACGTCCCGCCGGCCGGCGGCGGCGCCCGCCCCTCACTGTGGAGGCTGCCATGGCCCGCGCCGCGGTACTGCACCAGGTCGGCGACAAGGAACTGGACCTGCGCGACGACGTCACCACCGTCGATCCGGGCCCGGACCAGGTCAAGGTCCAGATCAAGGCGACCGGCGTCTGCCATTCGGACCTGTCCACGATGACCGGCGTGCTGCCCTCGGTGCCGCCCACCGTGATCGGCCACGAGGGGTCGGGCGTCGTCGTCGAGGCCGGCGAGCACGTCACGCACGTCCAGCCGGGCGACCACGTCGTGATCAACTGGACGCCCGACTGCGGCGCCTGCCCCGAGTGCCTGCGCGGCGAGCCGTACCTGTGCATGACGTTCATCGCGCAGGCGTTCAGCGACCCGGCGTTCCGGCTCGGCGACGGCACCCCCGCGTTCGGCATGGCGGGCGTCGGCACCTGGGCCGAGGAGGTCGTGGTCCCCCGGCAGGGCGTCATCAAGATCGCCGAGGACGTGCCGTTCGAGTACGCGGCGCTGCTCGGCTGCGGGATCCCGACCGGCGTCGGCGCGGTCGTCAACACCGCCAAGGTCAAGCCGGGGTCGAAGGTGGCCGTGGTCGGGGCGGGCGGCGTCGGGCTGTCGGTGATCCAGGGCGCGAGGATCGCGGGCGCGTCCACCATCCTCGCGATCGACCCGAACGAGGCCAAGCACCCGATCGCCAAGCGGTTCGGCGCGACGCACACCGCGACGCTGGACGGCCTGGACGAGACCAAGGGGCTGCTCACGGGCGGGGCGGGCTTCGACTACACCTTCGAGGTCGTCGGCAAGGCGGCGGCGATCACCACCGCGTGGAACGCCACCCGCCGCGGCGGCGACGTCATCGTGGTCGGCGCCGGGGCCGCCGACGACGAGTGGTCGCAGAGCGCGTTCGGGCTGCTGTTCGACGGCAAGGCGCTGAAGGCGTCCCTGTACGGCGGCTGCGACCTCAAGCGCGACGTCCCGATGTTCGTGGACCTGTGGCGGGCGGGGCGGCTCGACCTCGACGGCCTCATCACGCGGCGGATCCGCTTCGAGGACCTCAACGACGCCGTCCAGGCCCTGACCAACGGCGACGTGATCCGCCAGGTCGTCCTCTTCGACTGAGCCTCGACCGGGCCGGGTCCCGGACCGCCGGTCCTCCGGCCGGTCCCGGGCCCGCACCGCGCGAACGGGCCGCGCCTCCCCCGGGCGCGGCCCGTTCGCACGCGACATCGCCTGCGGGACGGGGGATTTCGGCGATCCGGTTGGTCCGCGGAACGCCCGGCATGTCATCCTTCTTCGTGTTCACAACGGACTCGGGAGCGTGGGTGGCGAACGCATTCGGAACGGGGCGGACGGGGCGGGCCGGCCGCACCGGAACGGCCATCGCGGCGGCCGTCCTCGCCGCGGCGCCGTTCGTCGCCGCGGCCACGGCGCCCGCCGCGCAGGCCGCCGCCGCGCCCTCCGGGGCCGCCGCCGCGCCGTCCCCGACCCGCATCCGCGACGTCCAGGGCGCGCGGCACGTGTCGCCGCTGAACGGCCGCGACGTGGCGCAGGTCCCGGGGGTCGTGACGGCCCTGACGAGCAACGGGTTCTGGATGCAGGACCCGCGGCCCGACCGCAACCCCGCGACGAGCGAGGGCGTCTTCGTCTTCACCCGCACCCGCCCGTCCGCCGCCGTCGGCGACGCGGTCCGCGTGGACGGGAAGGTCAGCGAGTTCCGGCCCGGCGGCCCGTCCTCGGCCAACCTCAGCCGTACCGAGATCGACGCGACGGCCACCGCGGTCGACGCGCACGGCCGGCCGCTCCCGCCGCCCGTCGTGATCGGGCCGGGCGGGCGCAGGCCGCCGCACGCGCCGCGCGTGCCGGGCGCGCCGCGCAACGTCGAGAAGGGCGGCCGGCTCTCGCCCGCGCGCAGCGCGCTGGACTTCTACGAGGCGCTCGAAGGGATGCGGGTCCGGATCGAGAACGCCGTCGCCGTGGGCCCGACCCGCGACGGCCGGATCCCCGTGCTGCCCGCAGGCGGCAAGGGCGCGGGGCCGCGGACCAAGCGCGGCGGCGTCCTGCTCCGGGAGGGCGGCGCCGAGCGCGTCCTGCTCGACGACGCCCTCGCGCCGCTGCCCGCCGTGAACGTCG
Source organism: Actinomadura sp. J1-007 (assembly GCF_009793335.1). GTDB lineage: Bacteria > Actinomycetota > Actinomycetes > Streptosporangiales > Streptosporangiaceae > Spirillospora > Spirillospora yumaensis. The sequence continues at coordinate 1,281,037 of NZ_WING01000001.1, forward strand.
GCGACCGGCTGCCCGGCGCGGTCGAGGGCGTGATCGACTACGTGGCCGGCGACTTCACGCTGCTGCCCACCGCCGCGCCGAAGGCCGAGGACGGCCGGCTGCCCCGGGAGGCGACCCGCGCGCAGCGGCCGGGCGAGCTCGCCGTCGCGACCGCCGGCCTCGACGGGCTCAGCCCCGACAGCCCGCGCGAGCGCTACGAGACCGTCGCGCGCGACGTGGTGGACGGCCTGAAGTCGCCCGACCTCATCGCGGTCGGCGGCATGGACGACAACAGCGGGCCGAAGGACGACGGCACCGTCGCCGCCGACCAGACGGCGGCCGAGCTCATCACCGCGATCAGCGCCGCGGGCGGCCCGGCGTACGACTGGCGGTCGGTCTCGCCGCGCGACAACGCCGACGGCGGCCAGCGGGGCGCCAACGACCGCGCCGGGTTCCTGTTCCGCACCGACCGGGGCCTCAGCTTCGTCGACCGGCCCGCGCCGTCCGGCTCCGACGACCCGCCGCCCGCCTCGCGCCGGGACCTCACGGTCGCGGCGACCCGCGCCACCGCCTCGGGCCTGACCCTCAGCCCCGGCCGGATCGCGCCCGCCAACCCGGTCTGGAGCGGCGCCCGCAAGCCCCTCGCGGGCGAGGTGCGGTGGAAGGGCCGCCGCATCGTCGTGGTCGCCGGGCAGTGGTACCCGAGGACGTCGGACGACCAGCCGGTGTTCGGCCGCCACCAGCCCCCGCGCCGTCCGACCGAGTGGCGGCGCGACGCGCAGTCGCAGGTGGTCGCGGCCTTCGTCCGGTCGCTGCGCGGCTCCGACGTGATCGTGGCGGGCGACCTCAACGAGGGCGAGTCCACCGTGACGATCAAGGAGTTCACCCGGCGGACGGGCCTCGCCGACCTGCCCGCCCGGCTGCCCGCCGCCGAGCGCTACACGACGGTGGCCTCCGGCGACTCGCAGGTCACCGACCACATCCTGATCAGCCCGTCGCTCGCGCGCCGCAAGCACGAGTTCGACGTGGTGCACCGCGAGGCCGAGTTCGCCGACCGGCCCGGCGACCGCGATCCGACGATCGTCCGCATCGACCTGTCCGGCCGCGGAGCCCGCCGGTAGGCGGTGGGCTTTCGGCCATACCGAAGATTCGGCACGGTACGGCCCCGAACGCCTCCGGTGTTTTCCCGTCCCTCCCCCGGGAAGCGGTCGGTCGTCACACCCCCCACCGGGAGGACGCAAATGGCCTACAGGAGATACGCGCCGAGGATCGGCATCGTCGGCCTCATCTACGTCATCATCGGCATCTTCGTCGCCTGGGACCGCGGCTACATCACCACGTCCCTGATCCGATGGGTGGTGAGCGCGCTGCTCGCCATCCTCCTCTGGTTCCTGGTCCTGCTCGGCGTGGACCTCCACATCCGCGCCTGACCCGGAACGGCCCGCGCGGCCCGTGTCCGGGGGGACAGCCCCAAGTCGCGCCCGAGTGATAGACCGCCTTGTCCCACGAGGATACGTTTCGTCCATGGCTAAAGGTGGATGCAGTTGTGGACACGGCGGAAGTTGCTCCTGCCCGAAGGGCTGCTCCTGCGGCTGCAACGGGTGATCGCCGGCACCGGCGGGGGCCGTCCGGGGCGGGTCCGCCGTCAGCGCGGCAGCCGCCTGCGGACGGCCCTTCGGTGCCTTCCGTAGAGCCGCGCCGGTGACGAGAACCGCGTGAACATGAACCACGGCTGCTTCGCGACCCGTCCACCGAGCGCGGCGAAATGGCGCGCGGCGGCCTGGACGTCGCCGCCCGCCGCGAAGCAGTAGGCGAAATGGTTGTGCGCGTGGATCGTCCCCAGGGTGGGGACGGCGTCCGGGTGCAGGACCGACCGCTCGGCCGCCCAGCGCAGTTCCCCGCGCACTTCCGGATGGGAGAGATAGGCGGCCATTCTCGCCTTGGACTCGAACAGGTAGGGCTCCAGGTGCGCGGCCGCGAGCAGGCCGGCGATCGGGCTTCCCGCCGGCGCGAGCGAGGCCGCCTCGCGCGCGAAGTCGAACATCAGGTCGTGCGTGCCGCCCCATTTCCGGCTGGTCCCCATGAGCATGCCGCCGTGCGCGCCGACGTGCCAGCGGTGCCGGACGGTCACCTCGGTGAAGCGCCGTTCCAGCTCGGGCACGCCGACGCCGAGGCCGCGTCCGGACGTCAGCAGGCACGCCCACGGCGTCGGGTCGTTCGGGTCGCGGGACGCGGCGCGCAGCAGGTCGTCCTCGGCGGTGACCAGGCGGTGCTGGAAGACCACCATCGCGTCGTCGCCGGTGTACCTGGCCTGGTACGGCCCGCGCGCCTCCCACGCCCACTTCACCCCGTGCGCGCCGCGCACGAGCAGCGGGAGCGCCCCGTCCGGCTCGGCGGCGACCCAGTCGTCCAGCCAGTCCGGGCGGCCCTTCTGCTCGGCGCAGAGGTCGAGGAGCCAGTAGCGGGCGTCGGGGTCGGTGGCGCGTTCCAGCGCCTCCTTGGCGGCCCGCCAGTCGCCGGCCGCGAGCCCCCGGCGGACGAGGGCGCCCTCGTCGATGCCGAGCGCCGGGTCGAGGACCGGTCTGGCGGGGAGGGCGGGCAGGTCGCGGCGGGTCAGCGGCGGCCCGTCCGGCGGGGTGGACGTCCGCATCGGACGCACGCCGTAGCTCGTCCGCACGTTCTCATGGGAGCGCGTCATCGTTCCTCGGAAATAGGACCGAAGCGAGGTCGCATTAACGTAGCGTGACGGTGCTCGTTTCGGAAGACGCGGAACGATCGGCGAAAATGTGATTCAAGCCACAGTGAATAGTGTGCTCCGGGCCTGTCACCTGGGCGTCTATGATCTCGGGAGTTCTGGGTACGGAATGGCGCTCGTCACCGTCCGTAATGGAAGGGTGGCGTCCTAGCCGATCGGGGTGCGCCACAGCAGCGGGGTCTCGCCGCGGTGCCCCGAGTCCGTGCCGAGCGCGAGCAGGTCGGGCCCGACGGCGGTGAGTGCGGTGAGGCGCTGCCCGCCCGGCGCGGTGTGGCCGGGCGCGCGCCGCCAGACGCCGCCGTCCGCCGACGTCCACAGGACGACGTCCTGGCGTCCGGGCCGTCCCGTCGTGCCGGCCGCCGCGAAGCCCTTCGGCGTGGCGGCGAGCGCGGTGACGGCGATCGGCTCGGGCGCGGCCGTGAGCGGGCGCGCCTGCCACGTCCGGCCGCCGTCCGGCGAGAACGTGATCGCGTTGGCCGCGCCCGACGCCACCAGCACGTCGCCGTGCGCGACGACCCGGTCCAGCGGCCCGGCCAGTCCGGGCGGCAGCGTCGCCGGGGTCCACTTGAGCCCGTCGGGCGAGGTCCACAGCGCGGGCCTGCCGTCGCGGCGCCCGCCCGCCGCCGCGTACCCGGCGGACGTCGCCGCCACGTCGGTCATCCACGCGCCGTCCCCGCCGCCGACCGTGCCCGGCCGCCACGCGCCGAGGTCGGCCGAACGCCACGACCGGGCGTTCGGCCCGGCCGCGCCGACCGCCACGTAGCCGTGCGGGCCGACGACGGCCGCCTCCGCGACCTGGCCTCGGGGGAACGGCGCCTTCGTCCACGCCGTCCCGTCGGACGACGTCAGCGTGACGGGCTGCGCGGGCCTGCCCTCGGCGCGGCCCACCGCGAGCCAGCCGCGCGGGCCGTGCACGACGTCGGTCAGCCGCTGGCGCGGCGCGGCCGCCGGGAGCCTGGCCCGCGTCCAGGCGTCCGAACGCGCCGGGGACGTCCAGATCGCGGGGGCGCCGTTCGTGCTGCCCACCGCCACGGCGCGGTCTCCGAACGCGGCGACGGACCGGAGCGTGCGCTCGGACGTGACCGCGCCCGCGACCTTGGCGAGATCGGCCCCGGACAGGAACGCGTCGCCGCCCGTACGCCCGGCGGCGACCGGCGTCCCGCCCGCCGCGACCGTCAGCGCGGCGACGCCGACCGGCCCGCCGAGCGGGGCGCCCGGCTGCCAGGAGCGGCCGTCGGCGCTCCGCAGGACCGACGTCCCGCCCTTGCCGCGCACCAGCGCCGCGAGCCCCGCCGCGGATCCTCCGAGTCGTTCGGTGCCGGTGTAGCGGGCTCCGCCGACCTGCCCGACGGGGGCCCACGCCTGCCCGTCCGGCGAGCCGAACACGACGCCGTACCGCTGGGTCTTGCGCTTCTTCTTCCTGCCCGTCGTCTTCTTGCCCTCGCGTACCGCGAAGAAGCCCTTCGGGCCCGCGACGAGGTCCTTGACCGCGCCGTACGAGCCGTTGGCCTGGCGGACGTTCACCGGAGCCCAGGTGCGCCCGCCGTCCGACGAGCGCCACACGCCCTCGCCCCGGACCACGCTCCTGCGCTTCTTGCCCTTCCTGCCCTTCCTGGTCACGGTGCGGGCGGACGTGCCGTGCGCGACGACCACGTTCCCGGCGGACGCGACGCGGTCCAGGCCCGTGACGCCGGTCGCGGCGAGGCCCTCCACCCGCTGCCACGCGCGCCCGTCCGGCGACGTCCAGAGGACGCCGCGCGGCTCGCCCTTGCCGTTCGGCGGCGTCGTCCCGGCGGCCACGAACCCGGCGGCCACGCGGACGAGCCCGGTCACGCGGTCCTTCGGGCCGAACGCGGACGGCGGCTGCCGCGTCCAGCTCCCGCCGTCGCCGCTCGTCCACGCGACCGTCTCCCCCGCCGGGTTCTGGCCGAGCGCGACCCACGACCCGTCCGTCCCGGCGAGCAGGCGCGGCCGGTCGCCGGGGGACGGCTCGGCGCCGTCCGCGGCGCGGACCCGGGCGAGGCGCCAGCTCCGGCCCGCGTCGCCCGACACGAGGAACTCGGCGCGCTCGCGGCCCGGACGCGCGCCCGCGGGGGCCTCCGTCCCGGCGGCGACGAGCGTGTCGCCCGCGGACGCGACGGCCGACAGCTCCTGCGCCATGCCGTCGGACTCGGCGGCCGGATCGGTCGCGAAGAACCGTTCGGCGTTGACGGGAACGGCGGCCCGCGCGCGCTTGGTGCCCTTGCCATCACCCTGCGCGGCGACGTACACGGCACCGCCGCCCACGACGAGCACGGCCCCGGCGGCGATGGCCAGCGGCTTGAGGTTGCGCCGCCCGCGCGCCGTCCCGGCGGGCGTCTCCGTCCCGGCCGCCGCGACGTCTTCGGCGGACGGGATGGGCGCGACCTTCACCCCCAGCTCGTCCGTCCGCCCGACCGGCTTCTCCGCCTTCTTAGGCGCTTGCTTGGCGGTGGCTTTGGCGCTTGCTTTGGCGGTGGCTTTGGCGGCCTTATCTGGACTCTCGGGGTGTCCGCCGGGCGCTTGGCGTTGGGGACGGGCTCGGGAGGGGCGTCGGTGCCGTCCCAGGCGAGGCCGGCTGTGCGCCAGGCGGTGTGGGCGCGCTGCCACGGGGACGTCGAGGGGTCGGCGGGACGTCCGCCGAGCTCGGCCGCGTCGCCGAACGTGAGGCGGCCGCGGATCCGCCGGGACCCGAGCGGCCCGTCCCCGGCCGGCGCGCGGCCCTCGGCCACGACGTCGGCACCGTCCTGTTCGGGGATCCTCGCCGTCACTCGCGCTCCTTCACCACCGAGCCGTCAACGATGGCTCACCATCAAACCGCGCCACGGCGCCGCCCGTGCGGACAACGACGTGAACGGCGGCCGATAGGCCGCGGAGCGTTCCTATCACCTCAGGGGCGGTGAATATGATCTTTCATCTCGATCGCCCCCTTGTAGGCGATCCCGGTCACGCGCAGGACGGGGGCGCCGGGCGGCGCCTGGCCGCGCAGGTCGCCGGACACGCCGAGCCCGCCGAACTCCACCCGCACGCCGGGCGGGACGAGGATCTCGACCGTGGACTTGTAGGCGAGGACGCGGATCGAGGTGACCGGGCCGCCGAGCTCCGCGCAGCGCAGGTCGAGCAGCGAGCCGCCCTTGTAGACGACGCTGGTGAACGAGGTCGGCAGCGGCCACCGGCCGCTGCGCCGGACGTGGCTCTTGTAGGCGAGCTGGAACCGGCCGGCGAGCGACACGGCGGGCCGGCCGCCGGGGCACTCCCCCGCGGACGCCTCGTCCGGCGCAGCGGGCAGGTCGGCGGAGAGCCTGCCCAGGTCGCGGTGGGTGCGGGCGGCGAGCGCGAGGTCGATGCGCTCGTCCAGCTCCCCCTCGGTCAGCCGCCCCTCGGCGTACGCGGTGTGCAGCCGCACGAGCACGTCGTCCCGTTCCCGGTCGGACGCGCGCAGGTCCGCTGCGGCGGTGCGCGGGTCCGCGGCGGTGCGCGGTCGCTGTTCGACGCTCATCACATCTCCCCTCCGAGGCGGTGCCTCCGACCCCGGCGCCTCCAACGGCTGTAAGGCCGCGTCCACGGCGAAACGAGATGTATCGTAACTCACCTTCTCCGACTTTCCCGGCGAACCGCCGGTTCCGGCCGCACCCGCGATCGCGTCCGCCGTCCGACGCGCCTCCCCGCCTGCGGGTCCGGCGCGGACCCGTCCACTAGATTCGGAGCCGCCCGTCGATCTTGGAGGGGGACCGGTCATGGGCGGAACGGCCATCGGCGGAGGCGCGGTGCGCGGCGCCACCGGGGGGAGCGTCGGCGGCGGCGCGGTCGGCAACGCGCACGGCCCGTACACGCTGTACGACCTCGACATGCTGCCGGAGGAGGGCCGCCGCTACGAGCTGGCGGACGGCTGGCTGACCGAGCTGCCCGGCGACCTGTGGCACGACAACGCGGCCGAGCGGCTCAAGGGCATCCTCAAGGACGCGGCGCGGCAGGCCGACGCCGACGTGCACGTCGCGGGGACGCCGCAGTACGTCACCACGCCCGCGGGGATCCGCAGGCCCGACGTGTTCATGGTCGGGCGCGACGTCGCCCGCACCGCACTGGAGCGACGGACCCGCACCTACTACGGGCCCGACCTGCTGCTGGTCGCCGAGATCGTCACGCCCCGCACCGGCAACGAGCACACCGACCGGGTCAGCAAGGTCGCCGAGTACGCCGCGGCGGGGATCCCGCACTACTGGCTGGTCGACCTGGAGCCGCGCCCGATGGTGACGCTGCTGGAGCTGCGCCGCGACGGCTACCGCCTCGCCCGCAAGGCCCGTTCCGGGGAGACGATCACGGTCGAGCGGCCGTTCCCCGTCGCGTTCGACCCCGCCCGCCTGTCGGAGATGGAGTGAGGCCGCGGCGGCGCAGGTAGTAGGCGGCGGTCACGACGGCGAGCAGCGGCCCCCACAGCAGCATCGGCGCGTAGCAGAGCCCCATCACCCACGCCGCGAGCCCGCGCGGGGCGTCCGGGTCGCCCATCGCGTCCGGCCCGCTGACCTGGAACAGCATGGTCGTGCACAGCAGCGTGACGGCGACCGCGCCCGCCGACGCGAGCGCCACGGCGAACGGCACCGGCACGTTCCTCCCCCGACGAACGGGAGCCAGCGCGGGAACACCTCGCCCCAGGGCCGCACCAGGCCGAGCGTCAGCAGCGCGCAGCCCTCGGCGAGGAGGCTGAGCGCGAACACGTACGGGGTGAGCCGCCAGTCGGGCGCGTGGTAGAGGTCCGCCAGCTCGCCGTGGAAGCCGACCGGGACGCCGAGGCCGAGTGCGATCCTCCACACCCCCGACGGCAGCACCGTGAACGGGACGAGGTGCGCGACCCGGTTCGCCCACGGCGGCACCGGCCGTCCGGTCCGCGCGGGGGCCGGCCGCCGCGACCGTTCGGAGGCAGGAGCAGGGACAGGGGCAGGGGCGGGCGCTGCCGCGCCGGGCGTCGTCTTCATGGTCACGATGCTCGTCCCGCGCCCCGCCGCCCGGCCTCCCGCGCAGGTCGCGCCCGCTTCCCCGCGCGGGTGAACGCCGGGGTCAGGACCCGGCGAGCACGCCGCCCCGGAACGCGCGCCGGTACGAGCTGGGCGACACGCCGAGCACCGCGTGCAGGTGCTGGCGCAGCGACGCGCCCGTCCCGAACCCGGTGCGCCGCGCGATCTGGTCGACGGTCAGGTCGCTGGTCTCCAGGAGCTGCCGGGCGGCCTCCACGCGCTGCCGGATCAGCCAGGCGCCCGGGCTCGTCCCCGCCTCGTCGCGGAACCGCCGGCTGAACGTGCGCACGCTCAGGCCCGCGTGCCCGGCCAGCTCGGCGAGGGTGAGCGGGCGGTCGAGGTGGCGCAGCGCCCACGCGCGGGTCGGGCCGGTGCTCGCGGCCGCGGGCTCGGGGACGGGCCGTTCGACGTACTGGGCCTGGCCGCCGTCCCGCCAGGGCGGGACGACGCAGGCGCGCGCGACCCGGTTGGCCAGGGCGCTGCCGTGGTCGGCGCGGACCAGGTGCAGGCACAGGTCCACGCCCGCGGCGGCGCCCGCCGAGGTGTAGACGCGGCCGTCCTGGACGAACAGCACGTCCGGGTCGACCCTGATCTCCGGGAACGTCCGCTGGAAGTGCTCGGCGTGCTGCCAGTGCGTGGTCGCCGCGAGGCCGTCCAGCAGCCCGGCGGCGGCCAGCACGTACGAGGCGACGCAGATCGACACCAGCCGGGCCCCGGGCCGGACGAGGGCGAGCGCCTCGGCGAGCGGCGCGGCGGGCGCGCCGTCCGGGATCAGCGCCTCGAACCGGGCGGGCGCGGGGATGACCACGGTGTCGGCGGACGCCAGCGCGGACGCGTCGCGGTCGGCGGCGATCGCGAAGTCGGCGGCGGTGCGCACGGGCCGCCCGTCCAGGGTGCACGTGACGACCTCGTACAGCGGCTCGCCCGCGCCGTCCCGCGCCGAGCCGAAGATCCGCGAGGGGATGCCCAGCTCGAACGGGATCACGCCGTCCAGCGCGAGCACGACCACCCGATGCCGTTCCATGGCCGGATCCTTACACATAATGGCAATCCTGCCACTTAACGGCGGGTGCCCGGCCGGGCAGGCTGGTCCGCATGTCAACTCGTATGCGCGCGATCAGGCAGGACGTCCTCGGCGGTCCCGAGGTGCTCAAGGAGGTCGAGATCGACCGTCCGGAGCCGGGCCCGACCGAGGTCCTGGTCCGGGTGAAAGCCGCGGGGCTCAACCCCACCGACTGGAAGCACCGGGCGGCGAAGATGTCGGTCCTCGAACCGCCGTTCGTCCTCGGCTGGGACGTGTCGGGCGTCGTGGAGGCCACCGGGGTCGGCGTGACGCTCTACAAGCCGGGCGACGAGGTCTTCGGGATGCTGCGATACCCGCGGTCGGCGGGGGCGTTCGCCGAGTACGTCGCGGCGCCCTCGCGCACGTTCGCGCGCAAGCCCGCGAACGTCGACCACGTCCAGGCGGGCGCGGTCCCGCTCGCGGCGCTGACCGCGTGGCAGGCGCTGGTCGACACCGCGGACGTCCGCGAGGGGCAGCGCGTGCTCGTCCACGCGGCGGCGGGCGGCGTCGGGCACCTCGCGGTGCAGATCGCCAAGGCGCTCGGCGCGTACGTCATCGGCACGGCCAGTTCGCCCAAGCACGACCTGCTGCGCCGCCTCGGCGTGGACGAGCCGGTCGACTACCGGGAGACCGACTTCGCCGAGACTCTCCGCGACGTGGACGTCGTCCTCGACACGATCGGCGGCGACTACCGCGAGCGCTCCCTGCGCACCATGCGCCGCGGCGGGGTGCTCGTCGCGATCGCGCGCGGCTCCGCCGGAGCGGCCGACCCCGACGAGCTCGGAATCCGCGTCGAGCAGCTCCTCGTGGAACCGGACTGGCACGCCATGAAGGAGATCGCCGCGCTCGTCGAGGCGGGCCGCCTGCGCGCCGAGATCGACACCGTGCTGCCCCTGGCCGAGGCCGCCAAGGCGCACGAGCGCGGCGAGACGAACCGCGTCACCGGCAAGATCGTCCTCACCCCCTGAGGAACGGCCCGCGCCCGCGGCCCGCCCGCCGTCCGCCGCCCGGTGCTCGCCGCGCCGCGGTCAGGTGGAGGCGCCGTTGCGGGCCACATGGCGCAGGTAGGCGGCCCGGTCCAGCGGGTCGCCGTCCGTGCGGGCCCGGGTCGGCGGGTCGCCGGAGACGGGACGGTCGCCGGACGGGCGCGACGTCCACACCCCCTCCCCGCGCGTCAGGCCGGGGAGGGACCGCTCGGCCTCGGCGACCCGGCGGGCGGGGATCTCGCCGCGCAGCGTCCAGCCGTCCGGGGCGGGCGCCTGCTCGGCGACCGTCGCGCCGAGCGCGGCGAGGCGCGCCAGGACGGGGCTCAGCGCGCCCTCCGGGACCTCCGTCTCGAACGCGTGGCACGGCTCGTACACCCGGGTGCCCGCGGCGGCGAGGGCCCGCATCAGCACGAGCGGGGTCAGGCCGCGGAAGTCGGCGGCGGTGCTCACCGGCCCGCCGAACCCCGAGGCGGTCAGGACGACCTCGCAGTCGGTCACGGGCCAGCCGTACAGGCCCTGGTCGAGCGTGCGGTGGACGGTCTCCTCGATCGCCCGGTCGAACGCGTGCGGCAGCGCCCCGTACTCGACCTCGCGCCGGAACACGACCCCGGAGCCCGGCGGCGCGGGCTCGACGCGCAGCCCGACGGTCGCCCAGAAGTCGGGCGTGCGGCGGCGCCAGTCCATGTCCTCGGCCGCCTCGCCCGTTCCGGCGGGCCGCTCGGTGTAGACGGGGCGGCTCTCCTCGAAGACGGCCTCGACGCCGAACTCCTCGCGCAGCCTGGAGCCGATGACCTCCTTCTGCACCTCGCCGTACAGCAGCACGGACGTCGCGCCGTCCGGCGCGGGGCGGGCACGGATCAGCGGGTCCTCGTCGGCGAGGTCGAGGAGCGCGGCGCGCAGCCGGCGGGCCTCGCCGGGACGGTCCGCGCGCACGAGCGTCTCCAGGCTCGGCGCGGTGAACGAGGCGCGCCGCCCGGGGCCGTCGGCGGGCGGGCCCAGCCGGTCGCCGACGCGCACGTCCGCGAGGCCGCCCAGCCGCGCGATGTCGCCCGCGGTGAGGAGCCCGGCGTCGGAGCCGACCACGCGGAGCGAGGTGATCTGCCCGGTGTGCTCGCCGCCGTCGCCGTGGAAGGTCACCTTCTGGCGGACGCGCAGCTCGCCCGCGAACAGGCGCAGGTAGGCGATCTTCTCTCCGGCCGGGCCGCGTTCGATGGCGAAGACCGTGCCGCGCGGCTCGGCTCCGCCCGCGGTTTCCTCCGCGTCCCCGGTGGGCGCGGGCGGCAGGAGCGTGGCGATCCCCTCCAGGAGGTCGGCGACGCCCTCCCCGGTGACCGCCGACCCGAAGAACAGCGGGTGGGCGGTCCCGTCAGCGGTCTGGGCGGCGAGCGCGCGCCGGAGCGCCTCGGGCGACGGCTCGCGGTCCTCGACCAGGTCGGCGAGGAGGCCGTCGTCGTGGTCGGCCAGCACCTCGGCCGCGTCCAGCGGCGGCGTGAGCGACGGCCCGGACGGGCGGAACGCGCGGCCGAGGCCGTGCCGATCCCGGTGACGTCGTTCAGCGGGACGATCCGCGGGGTCAGCCTGCGCCGGACGGCCTCCAGCGTCCCGTCGCGCCGCGCGCCCGCGCGGTCGATCTTGTTGACGAAGACCAGGGTGGGGATCCGCAGGTCGCGCAGCGTCCGCAGCAGCACGCGGGTCTGCGGCTGGACGCCCTCGACGGCCGACAGCACGAGCACCGCGCCGTCCAGCACGGCGAGGGCGCGCTCGACCTCGGCGACGAAGTCGGCGTGGCCGGGCGTGTCGATCAGGTTGACGCGCAGCCCGTCCAGGGTGAACGAGGCGACGGCCGAACGGATCGTGATGCCGCGGCGGCGTTCGAGCTCGCCGCGGTCGGTCTGGGTGTCGCCGGCGTCGACGCTGCCGAGCCGGCCGATGACGCCGGTGTCGAACAGCAGCCGCTCAGTGAGGCTGGTCTTGCCCGCGTCGACGTGCGCGAGGATGCCGATGTTCAGGGTGGCCATGGGTGTGCAAGTCCTCGGGAACTCTCGTCCGGATGGGGCTCTCGGAGATTCCGAAGACCTGGCGCATGTCACCCTTCCCGTTCGGCGGACTCGTCCCTCCCATGATCTCACGCCCCGCGGGACCCGTGCCACGCGTTTTCCGGCCGGTCAGCGCCCGCGCCCGCCCGGTCGCGTCCCCCGGCCGCCCGGCCGGCGCACCCGCGTGCCGGGACGCGCCGGAACGGTCACTAGGCTCGGGGCGTGCTGCTGCTGACGACGCTCGACGCTTGGCGCGCCCAGTCCGGGCCGCGGTTCGTTCTCCCCGAGGCGGGCGCCGCCTGGGCCCCGGCCGAGGACGCCCTCGCCGTCGCCGACGACGCGTTCCCCGGCGGGCAGGTCATCGCGGTCGCCCTCGATCCCGAGCCCGGCCCGGCGCCCGCGCGCGGGGCGGTCGACCGCACCCGGGCGTCCGCCGTGCGCTACCTGCGGCGCGGGCCGGACGGCCGGCACACGGCGCTGCTCGACCGGCCCGCGACCGCCGAGGCCCTGGACCTGCTGCCGCACCCGGAGGGCGGCTGGTACCGCGAGACGTGGCGGGCGCCCGCGCGCCTCGTCCCGGACGGCTACGGGGGCGAGCGGGCCTCGGCGACCGGCATCTACTTCCTGCTGCCGCCGGGCGAGGAGTCGATCTGGCACGCGGTCCGTTCCGACGAGGTGTGGCTGTGGCACCGCGGCGGGCCGCTGGCGCTGGTGCTCGGCGGGACGGGCGACCGCCCCGCCGCGGCCCCGGAGACGGTCACGCTCGGCGCGGACGTCGCGGCCGGGCAGGCGCCGCAGGCCCTCGTGCCCGCCGGGACGTGGCAGGCCGCCCGTCCCGCCGGGCCGGACGAGGTGCTCGTGAGCTGCGTCGTCTCCCCCGGCTTCGACTTCGCCGACTTCCGCGCGCTCTGACCGCCCCGGCCCGGCCGCCCGGCGACTCCGCCGGGCCGGCCGGGCCGGCGGCGCGCTAGTCGTCCTTGGCGAACGCCGCGTCGAAGCGGGCGGCGGGCGGGCTGAGGGAGGCGAGGGCGCGGACGAAGGCCAGCGCCTCGGGCGCGCCCTGGAGCCGGTCCATCCCGGCGTCCTCCCACTCGACGGAGATCGGGCCGTCGTAGCCGATCGCGTTGAGCGCGCGGAAGCAGTCCTCCCACGGAACGTCGCCGCGCCCCGTCGAGACGAAGTCCCAGCGCCGCCTCGGGTCGCCCCACGGCAGGTGCGAGGACAGCCGCCCGCGCCGCCCGTCGGCGGGCCGGATCCTCGTGTCCTTGCAGTCCACGTGGTAGATCCGGTCGCGGAACTCGTACAGGAACCCGGCCGGGTCGAGGTCCTGCCAGAGCATGTGGGACGGGTCCCAGTTCAGGCCGAACGCGGGCCGGCGCCCGATGGCCTCCAGCGTCCGGACGGTCGTCCAGTGGTCGTAGGCGATCTCGCTCGGGTGCACCTCCAGCGCGAACCGCACCCCGGACGCGTCGAACACGTCCATGATCGGATGCCAGCGGGCGGCGAAGTCGGCGTAGCCGCGCTCGACCATCGCGTCGGTGACCGGCGGGAACATCGCCACGGTGTGCCAGATCGACGACCCGGTGAACCCGACGACGGTGTCCACGCCGAGCAGGGCGGCGGCGCGCGCGGTGTCCTCCATCTCGCGGGCCGCGCGGCGGCGGACGCCCTCGGGCTCGCCGTCGCCCCACACCCGCGCGGGCAGGATCGACCGGTGCCGCTCGTCGATCGGGTCGTCGCAGACGGCCTGGCCGACGAGGTGGTTCGACAGCGCCCACACCTTCAGGCCGTGCCGGTCGAGGATCTCGCGGCGGCCCGCCGCGTACGCGTCGTCCGCGAGGGCCGCCGGGACGTCGAAGTGGTCGCCCGAGCAGGCGATCTCCAGCCCGTCGTAGCCCCAGCCCGCCGCGAGCGCGCAGACCTCCTCGAACGGCAGGTCGGCCCACTGGCCGGTGAACAGGGTGACCGGTCGTGCCATCAGGCGCTCCCCTCCACGTCGGTCCAGGCGCCGCTCTCCGCGCCGGCCTGCACGGCGGCCAGCACGCGCTGCACCTGGAGCCCGTCGGCGAACGACGGGCTCGGATCGCCGCCCTCCGCGATCGCGGTGAGCAGGTCGGCGGCCTGGTGGGTGAAGGTGTGCTCGTAGCCGAGCAGGTGCCCGGGCGGCCACCATTTCCCCGCGTACGGGTGGACGGGCTCGGTGACGAGGATCCGCCGGAACCCGGCCGTCTCCGCGTCCTCGGCCCGGTCGTGGAACCACAGCTCGTTCAGCGACTCCAGGTCGAACGCGAGGCTGCCGTCCGAGCCGTTCACCTCGACGCGCAGGGCGTTCTTGCGCCCGGCGGCGACGCGGGTCGCCTCGAACGAGGCGAGCGCGCCGCCGTCCGTGCGGCCGATGAACAGCGCCGCGTCGTCCACCGTGACGCGGCCCGTTCCGCCGCCGGGCCTCGGACGTTCGGGGACGAACGTGCCGAGCAGCGACGAGACCCCGGTGATCCGCTGCCCGGTGACGTGCTGCACGGTGTCGATGATGTGCGCGCCGATGTCGCCGAGCGCGCCGGACCCGGCGCGGTCGCGGTCCATCCGCCAGGTGTACGGGGCGTCCGCGTCGGCCAGCCAGTCCTGGAGGTACTGGGCGCGGACCTGGCGGACCGCGCCGAGGCGGCCGTCCGCGACGAGCCGGCGCGCGAGCGCGATCGCCGGGACGCGCCGGTAGTTGAACCCGACCATCGCCCGGACGCCGCGCGCGCGGGCCCGTTCGGCGGCGTCCGCCATCGCGGCCGCCTCGGCGACGGTGTTGGCGAGGGGCTTCTCGCACAGTACGTGCTTGCCCGCGTCGAGCGCGGCGACCGCGATCTCGGCGTGGCTGTCGCCCGGCGTGCAGATGTCGACCAGGTCGACGTCGTCGCGGCGCAGCAGCTCCTTCCAGTCGGTCTCCACGGCCGCCCAGCCGAGCGCGCGGGCGGCGGCGCCCGCGCGCTCGGCGGAACGGCCCGCGAGCACGGCCATCACGGGGCTCAGCGGCGGGCCGAAGAACGGCCCGACGTTGCGCCACGCCTGGGAGTGGGCGCGCCCCATGAAGGCGTGCCCGACCATCCCGACTCCGACGGTCGTCATCGTCTCCCTTTCGGTGGTGTCCCGCCGCCTACGACTCGAAGCCGAGCGGCAGGTAGCGGTCGACGTTCTGCTTGGTCACGGTCTCGGACGCGAGCGTGAGCGACTGCGGGACCTGGAGCTCGACCAGGTCGGACAGGCCCTTGCCCTGGGCGATCAGCCGCGCCACCCGGACCGCCGACCCGGCCATCGTCGGGCTGTAGGTGACGGTCGCCTCCAGCACGCCGCCCGACTTGATCTCGCGCATCGCGTTCGCCGACCCGGCGGCGCCGACCATGAAGAACTCCTTGCGCCCCGCCTGCTTGATCGCGGCGAGCACGCCCACGCCCTGGTCGTCGTCCTGGTTCCACAGGGCGTCGATCCTCTTGTGGGCCTGGAGGAGGTTGGCGGCGACCTGGTTGCCGGTCTCGACGGTGAACTTGGCGTCCTGCCGGGCCGTGACCGAGAAGCCGTACGACTTCAGCGCGTCGGCGAAGCCCTTGCTGCGCTCCTGGGTGAGCGGCAGCGTCGCGATGCCCTGCACCTCCACGATGACGGGCTTGGCGATGCCCTTCTCCTTCAGCCGCCTGCCGACGTAGTGGCCCGCGGCGACGCCCATGCCGTAGTTGTCGCCGCCGATCCACGTCCGGTACGAGAGCTTGTCGGGGAACACCCGGTCGAGGTTGACGACCGGGATCCCGGCGTCCATGGCCTTGCGGGCGACCTGGTTGAGCTGCCCGCCGTCGTTCGGCTGGAGCACCAGCGCGTCGACCTTCGCGGAGATCAGCGACTCGACGGCCGAGATCTGCTGGTTGATGTCGTTGGTGGGCTCGACCGGCTTGAACGTCACGTCGGAGTACCGCTTGGCCTGCGCCTGCGCGTTCTTGGTGATCGCCGCGAGCCAGCCGTGGTCGGCGGCCGGGGCGGAGAACCCGATCGTGACGTGCTTGCCGGGCTTGTCGTTGTCGCCTCCGCCCGCGGTCTGCGCGGCGGCGGCGGGCTCCTTCTCCTCGTTGCTCGTGCATCCGGCGGCGAGGGTTCCGGCCGCGATCGCGGCGCCTCCGAAGAGGAGCCCTCTGCGGCTCGGGACGCTTCCGGTGTCGCTCATGGCGTGCTCCAGGGGAGTTCTCGGGGGGTTTCAGGGGGTGGGGGCGCGCAGGCCGCGGCGCTGGAGCAGGACCGCGACCACGATGATCGCGCCCTTGGCGATGAGCTGGTCGCTGGTCTCCAGGCCGTTCAGGATGAACAGGTTGGTGATGAGGGTGAAGACGAGCACGCCGAGGATCGACCCGGCGAGGGTGCCCCGTCCCCCGGTGAGCAGCGTGCCGCCGATGATGACGGCGGCGATCGCGTCGAGCTCGTACAGGTCCCCGTGGGTGCTGGAGCCCGTGGTGGTCCGGGCCATGATGATCACCGCGGCGATGCCGCAGCACAGGCCGGACAGCGCGTACAGCAGGACGGTGTGGCGGCGCACGTCGATCCCGGCGAGCCGCGCCGCCTCCGGGTTGCCGCCGACCGCGAAGGTGCGGCGGCCGAACGTGGTGCGGTTCAGCAGCAGCCATCCGGCGACGGCGACCGCCGCGAAGACGAACACCACGAGCGGCAGCCCGAGCGCCTTCGTGGTCGACAGCGCCTCGATCGCGTCGTTCTCCGGCTTGACGAGCTGGGTCCTGCGGTCGGACATGCGCTGCGCGAGGCCGCGCGCCGCGACCAGCATCGCGAGCGTGGCGATGAACGGCACGAGCCGCCCGTAGGCGATGAGCAGGCCGTTCACCGCGCCCGCTCCGGCGCCGACGAGCAGCGCGCAGACCACCATCACCACCGGGCCGTACGACTGGGTCGCGACGGTCGTGGCCCAGACGGACGCGAGCGCCATCACCGCCCCGACCGACAGGTCGATGCCGCCGCCGATGATGACGAACGTGGCGCCGACGGTGATGACGCCGATCGTCGCGGCGAGCGCGAGGATCCCGACCACGTTGCCGGACGTCGCGAAGTTGTCCGGCTCGGTGACGAGGCCGACGGCCGCGAGCAGGACGAGGGCGGCGACGAGCCCGACGTGCCGGATCTCGCCCGGCCCCCGGCGGGCCCCGGCGCCCTTCCCGCCCGGCCGCGGCGGCCGCGGGGTCCGTGGGGCCCTCAGCCACGAGGGCCGGGCCCGTTCCGCCCGGGTGACGCTCGCGTCGGTCATGCCGCGCTCCCCTCCATGATCATGTTGAGTACGGCGCGCTCGTCCAGGTCGCGGGCCGCGCCGGTGTGCACCACCCGGCCCTCGCGGACGACCAGCACCCGGTCGGCGAGGCCGAGCACCTCGGGCACCTCGCTCGACACCAGCAGCACCGCGATGCCGCGCCCGGCGAGCTCGCGGACCACCGCGTACAGCTCGGCGCGGGCGCCGACGTCCACGCCGCGCGTCGGCTCGTCCAGGATCAGCAGCCGCCGGTCGCCGAGCAGCCACCGGGCGAGGACGACCTTCTGCTGGTTGCCGCCCGACAGCGTCGCGACCGGCCGGCGCGGGTCGGGCGGGCGGATGTCGAGCGCCTCGATCTGGCGCCGGACGTCGGCCAGCTCGCGGCGGCGGCTCAGCCAGCCGAACGCCGCGTACCGGTCCAGGCCCGCGACGGTGACGTTGGCCGCGACCGTCTCGTTCAGCAGCAGGGCCTGGCTCTTGCGCTCCTCGGGCGCCATCCCCATGCCGCGCCGTACGGCCGCGCGGGTGTCGCCGGGCCGGACCCGGCGCCCGTCGACCAGCACCCGCCCGGCGGTCGCGCGGCGCGCCCCGTAGACGGTCTCCAGGATCTCCGAACGGCCCGACCCGACGAGCCCGGCGAGGCCCACGATCTCGCCGGCGCGGACGGTGAACGAGACATCCTCGAACGTCCCGGCGAGGGACAGCCCCTCGACGCGCAGCACCTCGTCGCCGCGCCCGTCCCCGTCTCCGTCTCCGTCCATGGGCGCGGATGCGGGCGCGGGGCGTTCGGGGAAGGCGCTCTCGATGTCGCGGCCGGTCATCAGCTCCACCACCCGGCCCGTCGCGGTGGTGCGGGCGGGCAGGCCGCCCGCGACCGCGCGGCCGTCCTTGAGGACGGTGACGCGGTCGCCGATCTCGCGGATCTCCTCCAGCCGGTGCGAGATGTAGACGACCGCGACGCCGGACGCGGTGAGCTCCCGGATGACGCGGAACAGGTTGCCGACCTCGTCGTGCGCGAGCGCGGCGGACGGCTCGTCCATCACGATCAGCCGCGCCCGGTGCGACAGCGCCCGCGCCATGCTGACCACCTGCTTGCGCGCGGCGGGCAGGCGGCCGACCTCGGCGCGCGGCGGGATCCCGCCGTGCCCGAGGCGGCCGAGCAGCTCGGCGGCGCGCCGCTCGGCGTCGGCGCGGCGGGTGAACCCGAACCGGGCACGCTCGTGGCCGAGGAAGATGTTGTCGGCGACCGACAGGCCGTCCACCAGGTCGAGCTCCTGGTAGATGGTCGCGATCCCGGCGCGCATGGCCGCGGTCGGTCCGTCCAGCCGGACCGGCTCGCCGTCCAGCAGGATCTCGCCCGCGTCGGGCCGGTGCGCGCCCGCGAGCACCTTGATGAGGGTGGACTTGCCCGCGCCGTTCTGCCCGAGCAGGCAGTGCACCTCGCCCGGACGGACGTCGAGGTCGACGCCGTCCAAGGCGCGGACGCCGGGGAACTCCTTGACGATCCCGCGCATCCGGAGCAGGTCGGGGGACTCTTCGCAGGGCCCATGGGGCCTCCCGGGGGGTGTGGTCAGGCTGGGCGAAGACGGGGGGACAGCGGAGGGGTGTGAGGGGTGTGAGGGGTCAGGCGGGGTCGAAGACGTGGTCGCTGATGAGCCGGGCGCCGCCGATCACCCCGGCGGCGCCGGCGAGCTCGGACAGCACGATCGGGAGGTTGCCGGTCGCGAGCGGCAGCGACCGGCGGTAGACGACGCCGCGGATCTCCGCGAGCAGGGTGTGCCCGAGGCCCGCGACGCCGCCCGCGACGACGACCAGGCCAGGGTTGAAGAAGCTGACGAGCCCGGCGAGCACCTGCCCGACGTGCCGGCCGCCCTCGCGGACGAGCCGCACCGACTCGGCGTCCCCGGCGGCGGCGGCCTCGGCGACGTGCGCGGCGGCCAGCTCCCCGTGGTCCTCCAGGAGCCGGGCGAGCTGCGGCGAACGGCCCGAGCGGGCGGCGGCGGCCGCGTCCCGGGCGAGCGCGGCGCCGCCGAAGAACGCCTCCAGGCACCCGGCGTTGCCGCACGCGCACATCGGGCCGTCGTCGGCCACGCGGATGTGGCCGATGTCGCCCGCGCTGCCGGACACGCCCCGGTAGATCGCGCCGTCCACGACGATGCCGCAGCCGATGCCGGTGCCGATCTTCACGAGCAGGAAGTCGTCCACCGAGCGGGCGAGGCCCGAGTGCAGCTCGCCGAGCGCCATGAGGTTCACGTCGTTGTCGACCAGGACGGGGCAGCCGAGCTCCTGCCCGATCGCCTCGCGCACCGGGAACCGGTCCCAGCCCGGCATGATCGGCGGCGCCACCGGCATCCCGTCGCGGAAGCTGACGGGCCCGGGGACGCCGATGCCCGTCCCGTGCACCTGGCCCTCGACCAGGCCCCGGTCGCGGAGCCCGGCGTACAGGTCCAGGGCCCGCTCCAGCACGACCGTCGCGCCCTGCCGCACGTCGCAGGGCTCGCTGACGTGCCCGAGGACCTCCAGCCCGCCGTCGGTGACCGCGACGTCGATCGAGGTCGCGCCGATGTCGAACGCGACGAACCGCAGGCTCGGCGACAGCCGGACGATCCCGGACCG
Organism: Actinomadura sp. J1-007; assembly: GCF_009793335.1. GTDB lineage: Bacteria > Actinomycetota > Actinomycetes > Streptosporangiales > Streptosporangiaceae > Spirillospora > Spirillospora yumaensis. The sequence goes on from NZ_WING01000001.1 coordinate 1,300,786, forward strand.
CCGCCCGCCCCGCGACGCCGCGAGCCCCGCCGACTCGACCAGGCCGAGCCCGGCGAGCCGGTCCAGCTCGACGGCCAGCTTCGAGCGCGACAGCCGGACGACGTCGCCCAGCTCGGCGCGCGAACGCGGGCCCTCGTCGCGCAGCAGCCGCAGCAGGCGTGCCTGGTGCACGTTCTGCGGTCGAGCCGACATGCGCATCACGCCGTCCCTTCGGGGTCCGCTCGGGGCCCGTTCCGGCCGCCCTGCGGGGCGGCCCGCGTCCGGGCCTGGCGCGACCGTAACCGGCTTTCGCCGCGCTGAGAAGACCTTTGCACCAGATTTCGCGAACTTTCTCCACTCACAGGACAAAGCAGGGCGTGCGACGGCGCGAGCCCCGGCGCGTCACCGGCCGGGGCTCGCCCGGATCCCCTCGGCCCTGGGGCCGGGGGCGGTGACGCGCCAGGGCTCGACGGGACGCGAGCGGCGCGGGAGGGTCAGCGGGTCAGTAGGTGAGCGCTCCGGGGTCCCGGCGCCCGCTCATCGTCCGCATGATGTGCTCGACCAGCGTGATCAGGACGTGCTTGGCCGACTCGCGGTCGCGCACGTCGCAGTTGATCACCGGGATGTCGGACGGCAGGTCGAGCGCGTCGCGGACCTGGTCGGGCGAGTGCTTCCCGGCGCCCTCGAAGTGGTTGACGCCGATGATGAACGGCACGCCGCGCCGTTCGAAGTAGTCGACCGAGGGGAAGCAGTCGGCCAGGCGGCGGGTGTCGACGAGCACCACGGCGCCGAGCGCGCCCTTGGCCAGCTCGTCCCACATGAACCAGAAGCGGTCCTGGCCGGGCGTGCCGAACACGAACAGGACCAGCCCGTTCGGCAGGGTGATCCGGCCGAAGTCCATCGCCACCGTCGTGGTCGTCTTCTGCGCCACGGCGGTGGTGTCGTCGATCCCGACGCTCTTCTCGGTGAGCGCCTCCTCGGTGCGCAGCGGCCGGATCTCGCTGACCGCGCTCACCAGGGTCGTCTTGCCGACGCCGAAGCCGCCGGCGACAAGGATCTTGACGGTCAGCGCGGACTCGCCCTGAGGCGGTCCCGCGTCAGAGCGCACGGATTCCATCGATCACTTCCTTGAGTACGCGCTCGCTGGGGAACTGGGCCACCGGCGCGGGGCGCCTGACCTGGATCAGCGAGTGATCGAGCAGGTCGCCGAGCAGGACCCGGACGACCCCGAGGGGAGTTCCAGCTCCGACGCTATCTCGGCGACCGACAGCGAGGTGCGGCAAAGCTCCAAGATCATCTCATGTTCGGGTTCCGGCGCCCAGGGCGGCGCGGACGGGCCCGGCCCCGGCCCGTCCCCCGCCGCGCCGCCGCCGTCCACCGACGCGATGAGCGCGACGAGGTCGAACACGTCGCCGTCGTAGTGCGTGCGCCCGCCGGTGAGCGCGTACGGGCGCACGACGGGGCCGGCCGCGTCGTCGAACCAGGCCGCCCCGCCGGGCCCGGTCCCTCCCGAGCGGGACATCCTACGCGCCGCCCGGCTCGGCCTGCCCGGCGAGCGGGACGGCCCGGGGGTTGGCCGACAGGTGCTGGCCGACGCGGGTCACCAGCATCGCCATCTCGTACGCGATGATCCCGAGGTCGGCGTCGGAGTCGGCGAGGACCGCCAGGCACGCGCCGCGCCCGGCCGCGGTGACGAACAGGAACGCCGACTCCATCTCCACGATCGTCTGCCGGACCGCGCCGCCGCCGAACGACTCGCCCGCGCCGCGCGCCAGGCTCTGGAAGCTGGCGGCGACCGCGGACAGGTGGTCGGAGTCCTCGCGGGCGAGCCCGCGCGACGCGGCGATCCGCAGGCCGTCGCTCGACAGCACCACCGCGTTCTGCACCTGGGCCACCCGCTGCACCAGGCTGTCGAGCAGCCAGTTCAGCTCGCCGCCCGCGGCGCCCGCGGCGTCCGGGCCTGGGTGCTGTGCCTCTGTCATGTGGTGTCGTCCTCCTGCTCACTCGGGGTCTGCCCTGCCTCGGCCGCCTCGTGGCGGCCCCGCTGCCAGCCGCGCTGCATGGCGGACATCATCGAACGCATCGCCTCGGGCGAGCGCTGCGCCTCCACGGCCTCCCCGTCGGGGACCTCGGCGTCCGGCAGGTCGCCGCTCTCCGTCCGCGCCCCGGGCGCCGCCTCCGGAGCCGGACGCGGCGCGCCGCCGTCCGGGGCCCAAGCCTCGGTGCGCGGGGCCTCGGGCCTGGGGCCTCGGGCCGCGGGGCGTCCGGGACCGGCGCGGCCAGGGGGGCGTCCGCGGGAACCTGCGGCGCCCGGCCCTCGGCGGCCAGGTGCGCGTCCACGCGTTCGCGGAGCTGGGGCGCCAGGTGCGTCTGCCGCCTGCGCTTGGGCAGCCCGCCCTCCGCGAGCGGCGCCTGCGCCTCCGGCTCGGCGCGCTGAGGCTCGACGCGTTCAGGCGCGGCACGCTTCGGCTCGGCGCGCTCGGTGTGCTCGGTGTGCTCGGGCTCCGGGCGGGCGTGCTGCGGGGCGGGGCGCGGGCGTTCGGGCTCGGGCGCGCGGCGCGGCTCGGGGACCGGTTCGGGCGACCGCTCGGCCTCCGCGACCAGCCGGACGATCCCGGCGGTCTGCGGCGGCGTGCCCGCCGACGCGCGCGCCGGCTCCAGCGCCGTCGCCGGCTTCGGGAGGGTGCGCATGGGCCCGGTGGAGCGGCGGCCCCCCGTGTCGGGGTCGGGCGCCTCGACGATGAGGGTGGACGGGATGAGGGCGATCGCCGTCGTCCCGCCGTACGCCGAGTGCCGCAGGGTGACCTTGACGTCGTGGCGGCGCGCGAGCCGCGCGACGACGAACAGGCCGAGCTGCGCGCTGTCGGACGGGTCGAACTCCGGCGGGTCCGACAGCCGCGCGTTCGCCGAGCGCAGCGCCTCGTCGGTCATGCCGAGCCCGCGGTCCTCGACCTCGATCGCGAAGCCGTTCGGGACGGGGTGGCCGCTGACCCGCACCGGCGACTGCGGCGGCGAGAACGTGGTGGCGTTCTCCACGATCTCGGCGAGCAGGTGGATCACGTCGGCGACGGCCGAGCCGAGCAGCGCGATCCGCGGCAGCGGCTGGACCCGTACGCGCGGGTAGTCCTCGACCTCGGCGACCGCGCCGCGCACCACGTCCACCAGCGGGACGGGCCGGCGCCAGCCGCGGCCCGCGGTCTTGCCCGCGAGGATGACCAGGCCCTCGGCGTGCCGCCGCATCCGGGTGGCGAGGTGGTCGAGGCGGAACAGGTCCGACAGCTCGGCCGGGTCCTCGGTGCGGCGCTCCATCGTGTCGAGCAGGCTGAGCTGGCGGTGCAGCAGCGCCTGGTTGCGGCGGGCGAGGTTGACGAACACCTCGCTGATGCCGCGCCGCGCGGCGACCTCGCCCGCCGCGGCGACCAGCACCGCCTCGCGGGCCCGGTCGAACGACTCGGCGATCTGCCGGATCTCCTCCAGCCGGTAGTCGTAGCGCGGCAGGTCGCTCAGGTCGGCGCCCGCGGGCTGCCCGGCGCGGACCTGCTCGGCGAGCAGCGGCAGCCGCTGCCGGGTGAAGTCGACGACGCCCGCGGCGAGCGTGCGGCACTCGCGCAGCAGCCGCCGCGAGACGCGGAACGCGATGTAGGCCGACAGGACGACCGCGATCAGGCCGAGGCCGCCCGCGATGCCGAGCCGGACGAACACCCCGACCGCGATGCCCTCGGCGTCGTCGGTGACGCGGTCGAGGACGCGGTTCTCGAACTGGTAGAGCCGGTTGCTGGCCGTGTCGGCGATCGTCCGCCAGACGGGCGCCTCCGGCACGGTGCCGTTCGCGCGGACGGTGCGCGGCGCGGCGCCCCGCTCGCCCTGGCCCTCGGGCTGCGCGGGGGTGCGGGCGGTGTGGCCGCCGGTTCCGGTGGCCTGGCCGTCGCGCGGGGTCCGGGCGGGGTGCTCGGCGCCGCGGATGACCTGGTCTTCGAGGGAGCGGAGCTGGACGAACTCCGGCGAGGAGGTCAGCTGCTCGTACCGCGCGCGCTCGGCGCCGGGCAGCGTCGGGATCGTGTCGGCGTACAGGGTCCGCTGCGCGCCGGCGAGCTGCGCGAACTGGCCGCGCTCGGCGGCGCTGAGGCGGCCGGCGGCGAGCGCGCCGGTCAGCAGGGCGTCCTCGCGGGCCAGGTACTCGCGGGCGCGGCCGACGGAGGTCAGCGTGCGGGCGTCGATCGCGACGGTGCCGTTGCCGGGCACCGTGGCGTAGTAGACGGCGAAGCAGGAGTCGATGAGCGCGGAGTACTGCTCCAGCACGCGCGGGCGGTCGGCATGGTCGTCCACGCCCCGGCGGACCGCCTCCAGCGTGCCGAGCCGCGCCACCTGCGCGTCGATCTTCTCGACGACCTCGGGGGTGACCGCGTCGCGCAGGCCGCCGTCCCCGCTGTGGCGGCGGACGGCGTCCGCGGCGTCGTCGGTGGACTCGCGCTGCGCCCGCAGGGCCCCGCGGTCGGCGGTGCGGGGCGCGCCGATCTGGGCCAGCGACAGCCGCCGCTCCTTCTGGAGCGCGTCGATCAGCCGCTGCGTGGGCAGCACCGACTTGTCCTGGTACTCCTTGCTCGACAGCAGCTGCGCGGCGTCCCCGTAGGTGACGCTCGTGGCGAAGATCCACAGCCCGGCCAGCGCGAGCAGCGGCACGAGGACCAGCAGCGTGATCCTCGCCCGGATGGAGGAGAGCCGGCGCGCGATCACGGCGCCCCGGTCCCGTCCGCGGCCCTGCTCACGGCCGCGCCCGCGGGAGCGGCGGCGCGGGCGCCGGCGTCCGGGCCCGGGATCCGGTCCGGGGCGGCGTCCTCGGGCAGGCTCGCGAGAGCGTCCTCTGGCAGTCGGGGGGACGACATGCGGGGAAACCTCCCGAGGCGGGGTGTACGGGGGTCTGGCGGAGCCTACTACGTCGGGCTCGCCGGGGGTTTCGGCGGTCCGAATCCTGTTCGGATCTGGTCCGCGCGCACGGCGGGGTCACCCGCGCGGATCGAAGCCCATTCCACTGCCCATGCCGCCGCCCGTCCCGCCCGGCCCCATGCCGCCGGGGGCGGCGCCGCCCGCGTGCGCGCCCGCGCCGACCCGCGGCGCGGCCTGCATGTGGCGGCCGACGCGCTTGATGAGCACGGCCATCTCGTACGCGATGAGCCCGGCGTCGGACTCGGCGGACGCCAGCACCGCGAGGCACGTGCCGTCGCCCGCCGCCGTCACGAACAGCAGCAGCGCGTCCATCTCGATGATGGTCTGGCGGACGTTGCCGCCCGCGAAGTGGCGGCCCGCGCCGCGCGCGAGGCTCTGCACCCCGGCCGCGAGCGCGGACAGATGCTCGGCGTCCTCGCGGCCGAGCTCGCGCGAGGCCGCGACGGCGAGGCCGTCGCGGGAGAGGATCACCGCCTGGCGCACCGTCGGCACGCGCTCGGCGAAGTCGTTGAGGAGCCAGTTCATCTCGCCGGCCCCGTTGGTCTGCGTCATCGGGTTCACCTCGGGTCCCTGACGGGAGCGCCCGGCCTGGAACGGACCAGGGCGCCGGGCTCCCCGTCGCTGGGGGCGTTGCGGGGGCGTCCCCCGGACGGACGGTCGTCGCAAGATCATAGGGGCGCGGGCGCCGTCCGTCCCAACTTCCGACCTTTTCACGCCAGTTCACCCCAAATTGCACCCATCGCCCGGCGTTGCGGGGCCGGGGAATCTCCGTCCCGGCACCGACAGCGTTACGATTCCCGCCGTGAGTCCCGAAAGCCAGGCATCCGAGGCACTTCCGTCGCGGCGCCGCCGTACGCCCCGCGGCGGCCGACATCGCGGCGACGAATCGTTCCTGCTGCCCCCCGGCTCCCCCGCCCTGGTGCTCGCCGTACCCGGCCCCGCGCGCCGGCCCCCCGGCGCCGAGATCGCCGCCGAGCTGGCCCGGTACGTCGAGATCGAGCACACCGGACAGCCCGTGCACGTCGGGCATCTGGAGGGCGACGAGGCGCACCTCGGCGCGGTGCTGTCCGGGCTGCGGCAGCAGCGCCAGGACGAGCCGGCGGCGGTGGTGGTACCGCTGATCACCGGCCCCGACCCCGCGCCGGAGGCGGCGCTGCGCGAGATCGTGGCGGGCTCCCCCGCCCCCGCGGTCGCGGCCGAGCCGCTCGGCCCGCACCCGCTCATCGCCGAGGCGCTGCACGACCGGCTCGCCGACGCGGGCCTCGCCCGCGCCGACCGGATCCGGATGATGACGATGGTGACCGCCGCCTCCGGCGTCATCGTCGCCACCCCGGGCGACGCAACGGCGGTCCGGCAGGCCGAGGTGACCAGCGTGCTGCTCGCGTCCCGGCTGGCCGCGCCGGTGTTCACGGCCCCGCTGGACGACGAGGCCGCGCTGAAGTCCGCCGCCGAGCAGCTGCGCGGCTCCGGCGCCGCCGCGCTCGCGGTGGCGCCCCACCTGATCGGGCCCGAGGCCGACGACGAGCGGATCGCCGCCGCCGCGGCCGTCGTCGGCGCGGGCCGTTCGGCCCCGCTCGGAGCCCACCCGGCCCTCGCGCGCCTCGCGGCCCTGCGCTACGTGGAGGCCCTGAGCAACGCGCTCGGCGGCTGACCCCGGCGAGGCCGGACGGCGCCGGAACAGCGCCGGAACGCGGCGCGCCGCCGTCATGACGGGCTCATGACGGCGGCGCGGCGCGGCCGGGCGCGCCCGCGGACGCCTCCGGCTCAGCGGTCCTTGAAGGACGGGCGGCGCTTCTGGAGCGTCGCGGTCATCCCCTCGACCAGGTCCTCGGTGAAGAAGCCCAGGGTCTGGACGCCCGTCTCCGCCGCGAGCTGCTGCCGCAGGCCCGGGGCGTCGACGGCCAGGTTGAGCAGCTCCTTGGTCCGCCGCAGGCCGAACGGGGCCTTGGCGAGCAGCCGGCCCGCGAGCGCCTGCGCGGCCTCCAGGTCCCGTCCCTCCTCGGCCAGCTCGGTGATCAGGCCGAGCTCGTCCGCCCGCCGCACGTCGAACCGTTCGGCCAGGTAGGCGATCTCGGCGGCCTTCGCGGGCCCGACGAGGCGCGGGAGCAGCCACGACAGCCCGCAGTCGCCCGCCGAGAACCCGAGATCGGTGAACGGCACGACGAAGCGGGTCGTCGGGTCGGCGACCCGCAGGTCGCACGCCAGCGCCCACGAGACGCCCATGCCCGCGACCGGCCCGTGCAGCGCCGCGACGACCGGCTGCGGGATCTCCCGCAGCCGCGCCGTCACCTCACCGCCCCGCGCGATGCCCGCGTAGATGCGCTGGACGCGCCCCTGCCCGCCGCCGGACCCGTCATCCCCGCCCGAACCGCTGCCCGAGCTGGGCCCGTCGCCCTGGAGGTCCATGCCGGAGCAGAATCCGCGGCCCTCGCCGGTGAGCACGACCACGCGGATGTCCGGGTCGCGCATCAGGCCGTTCAGGACGTCGATGAGCTCCTCGGTCAGCTCGCTCGTGACCGCGTTCAGCCGCTCGGGGCGGGACAGGGTGACGGTGAGCACCCCGTCCCGCCGGTCGAGCTTCAGACCGCCCACGGATCAGGACGTGAGCTGCTGGATGAGGGGCCCCATCTGCTCGCCCACGTTCTTGAAGACGGTCAGCGGGTCCTGGGCGTTGATCGCGGCCCAGTTGTCGCGGACGTCCTCGACGGACAGGGTCCGCTTCTGGCCCCAGCCCGGCCCCTCGGCCACGAAGATCTTCGCGATCCGGCCGCCGCCGACGGTGTAGACCTCGCCGGAGTCCTCGTTGCTGTCGTGCGCGAGGAACGCCACCAGCGGCGTGACCTGCTCGACGCCCAGCTTGTCGGCGAAGTCGGCGGGCAGCAGGTCCTCGGTCATCCGGGTCCAGGCGACCGGGGCGATGGCGTTGGCCTTGATGTTGTACTTGGCGCCCTCGTGGGCCAGGGTCTTGGTGAACCCGACCAGGCCCATCTTGGCCGTCGCGTAATTGGCCTGGCCGAAGTTGCCGAACAGGCCCGCCGGCGACGAGGTGTTGACGATCCGGCCGTAGCCCTGCTCGCGCAGGTGCGCCCACGCGGCGCTCGCCACCAGGAACGACCCGCGCAGGTGCACGGCGATGACGGAGTCGAACTCCTCGGGCGACATGTTCTTGAACGACTTGTCGCGCAGGATGCCGGCGTTGTTGACGACGATGTCGACCTTGCCGTACGTGTCGAGCGCGGTCTTGACGATCGCCTGCGCGCCCTCGGGGGTGGCGACGTTGTCGGGGTTGGCGACGGCCTCGCCGCCGTTCTTGCTGATCTCCTCGACGACCTGCTGGGCCGGGCCGGCGTCGGCGCCGACACCGGCGCGGTCGCCGCCGAGGTCGTTGACGACGACCTTGGCGCCGCGCGCGGCGAGCTCCAGCGCGTGCTGGCGGCCGAGGCCGTGGCCCGCCCCGGTGACGACCGCGACCCGGCCGTCATAGCGCAGTTCCGACATCCCTGTCTCCTCACGTACGCACCGACTACGTCCCCTAGGAAACCATCCAGGGGTTACCCAGTGGTACCACTAAACCGAATCCCGCTCGGCCGCGCCCCCCTCGGACGTTCCCCGCGCACCCCCGGGCCGCCCGGCGCCGGTCCGCGGGCGGGCCGTCCCGGCCCGCCCGCCGCGCGGACCACGGGGATTTCCGGTCCGTCCCCCACGCCGACCTAGATCGTGAAAGTTGCGCCAAACACTGCATGAGACGGGATCTTCGGCGTAGTGTCCTCAATCGTCGCCGCCGCCGCGAGAGCACGGAGGACCGTCCCATGAAACCGGCCCCCGCGAGCCAGCCGGGCGACCCCCGACCGCACCGGGCCCGGCCGCGGCGCGACCGCCCGTACCGCGTCGTGCAGTGGGCCGCGGGCGCGGTCGGCCGCTGCGTGATCCGCGGCGTGCTGGAGCGCCCGGACCTGGAGCTGGCGGGCGTGCACGTGTTCGACCCCGCCAAGGTCGGCGTCGACGCGGGCGTCCTCGCCGGGCGGGACCCGGTGGGCGTGCCCGCCACCGGCGACCTGTCCGCCGTCGTCGACCTCGACGCCGACTGCGTCGTCTACGCGCCCGGCTCGCCCGGCGAGCCGTACGCCGACCTCGACACGATCTGCGCGCTGCTGGCGTCCGGCAAGAACCTCATCTCGGTGACCGGCCTCGTCTACCCGTACGCCCACGGCCCGCGCCTGGTCGCCGAGCTGGAGGACGCCTGCAAGCGCGGCGGCGTCTCGGTGCACGGCAGCGGCGTCAACCCGGGCTTCATGGCCGACCTCATGCCGCTGGTGCTGTCGCGGCTCGCCCGGCAGATCACCCACGTGTACGCCCGGGAGTGCTCCGACTTCGCGGGCCACCCGTCCTGGCGGATGGTCCACCACATGGTCGGGTTCGGGAAGACCGAGGAGGCGTACGCGCGCTCGCTGCGCCCGGCGCGCACCATGATGCGCGCGGGCTTCGGCGAGAGCCTGCACCTGGTCGCGGCCGGCCTCGGCCTCGACCTGGACGAGGTGGACGTGGACGTGGACTACAAGCTGGCCGGCGTCGACTTCACGATCTCGGCCGGGCGGATCCCGCGCGGGACGGTCGCGGCGGCCCGGTGGACGTTCAGCGGGCTGGTCGGCGGCCATCCGGTGATCACGGTCGAGGCGGTGCACAAGGCCGACGCCGCCCGCGTCCCGGACTGGGGCCGCCCCGGCTACGCCGTGCGCGTGCACGGCCGCCCGTCGATCACCCTGACGACCGGCGAGGACTGGGTGTCCAACGGCATCTCGGCCGCCGCCGCCCACGCCCTCAACGCGATCCCCGTGGTGTGCGAGGCCGGGCCCGGCATCCGGACGTTCCTGGACCTGCCGCTGGTCACCGGCCGCGCCCTCGCCCCGAACGCCGCGTCCTGACCGCCGGGCGGGCCCGGGGCAGGCCGGGGCCGGTACGGGTCAGGGGCGGGTCTGCTCCAGCGAGCGGTCCGCGCCCTCCGCGGCCTCCTCGGCCTCCACCTCGGCCTCCTCGGCGTTCTCGCGGCGGTGTTTGCGGACGCCCCAAACGATCAGCGCGGCGACGGCGAGCACGGCGATCCCGACCGCGAGGCCCCGGCCCGCGAGCTTGGCGGCGTGGTCGAACGCCTCGCCCGCGAAGTAGCCGCCGAGCGTGAACGTCAGGACCCAGGTGACGCCGCCGATCACGTTGAACACCAGGAACTTCGGATAGGGCAGCTTGGACGAGCCGACCAGCGCGGGCATCAGCGCCCGCAGCAGCGCGGTGAACCGGCCGATGAACACCGCGACCGCGCCGCGCCTGCGGATCAGGTCCTGCGCCTTGACGACCTTGGCCCGGTGCTTCCTCATCGCGCGGGTGTCGAGCAGCCGCGTCCCGTACTTGCGGCCGATCTCGTAGCCGACCGAGTCGCCGGCCACCGCCGCGACGATCGACAGGACCAGCAGCAGCGGCAGCGACAGCTTGTCCTGGCTGGCGAGGACGCCGCCGACGACGATCGCCGTCTCGCCGGGGAACAGGAAGCCGAAGAACAGCGCCGCCTCGGCGAAGACCAGGGCGGCGATCAGCAGGTAGATCAGCGCGGGCGGGAGGCCGTCCACCAGCGCGTTGAAGTTCTCCAGCATGGGCTTTCGGCCACCTCGTCCGGTGCGGTGCGTGTGCGGGTCTCGCGCCAGGTTCCTCGCGCGGCGCCGACAGTTATCGTAGCCACGGGGGCCCCTCCCCGAATCCCTCTCAAGGACGATCGGGACGGGGCCCCGGGTTCTGGGGCGTTCCGCCCTCAGGACGACGCCGCCGTTCGCGCGGGACGACCGGAGGAGGAGTGCGGGCATGACCGCACAGGAGATCGAGAGCGGCCGGTTCGTCCGGCAGGCCAACCGGTTCACCGACACCATCACCGCCGACGGGTCCAGCGGGCATCCCGCCGAGGCGGGCCGCTACCGCCTGTTCGTCTCGTACGCCTGCCCCTGGGCGCACCGGTCGCTGATCGTCCGCAGGCTGCTCGGCCTGGAGGACGCGATCGGCGTCGGCGTCGTCGACCCGATCCGGGACGAGCGGGGCTGGCGGTTCCCCGAGCCCGACCCCGTGACCGGCGCCGGGTTCCTGTCCGAGCTGTACCTGTCGACCGACCCGGACTACCAGGGCCGCTACACCGTCCCCTGCGTGTGGGACACCGCGGCCGGGCGGATGGTGACCAACGACTTCCCCGCGATCACCACGACGATGGAGACGCAGTTCACGGCCTGGCACCGCCCCGGCGCGCCCGACCTCTACCCCGAGCCGCTGCGCCCGGAGATCGACGAGCTGAACGAGCTCGTCTACACGACCGTCAACAACGGCGTCTACAGGGCGGGATTCGCGACCGCCCAGGAGCCCTACGAGAAGGCGTTCGACGCGCTGTTCGCCACGTTCGACCGGCTGGAGGAACGGTTGTCCGACCGCCGTTATCTGCTCGGCGACGCCATCACCGAGGCCGACGTCCGCCTCTACCCGACGCTCGCCCGGTTCGACGCCGTCTACCACTCGCATTTCAAGTGCAATCTGCGGCGGCTGGTCGACTATCCCAACCTGTGGGCGTACGCGCGGGACCTCTATTCCGTCCCCGCGTTCGGCGAGACGACCGACTTCGACCAGATCAAGCGGCACTACTACGTGACCCAGCGGAACGTGAACCCGTCCGGCGTCGTGCCGAAGGGCCCGCTGATCGACTGGACGGCCCCGCACGGCCGCGAGCGCCTCGCCGGCCGGGGGGCGCCGGACGGTCGATGATCTTGGCGGCCGGGCCCGGCGCGGGCCGGAGGTTCGGGTCCTGTCGCGGGCGGCCGTTATGCTGACGGGCTCACCGGGCCACTAGCACGTCCGGGAACCAGCGACAGGACACGAAAGGTCCCCCCTACCATGCGCAGTTCGTTCTTCGGAAACATGGACCAGGGCCAGCAGCTCCCTGGCCACTTCGCGCTCCAGAACTCCAAGATGCTCCGGATCCACCTCAACGGGGACGTGCTCGCGCGCCAGGGGTCCATGGTCGCCTTCCAGGGCCAGATGGACTTCGACTACGAGGGCGCCGGCGGCATCGGCAAGTTCATCAAGAAGGCCGTGACCGGCGAGGGCGTGCCGACGATGCGTGTCAAGGGCCAGGGCCTGCTGTTCGTCGCCAACGACGCCGACGACATCCACCTGTTCTACCTGGAGAACGAGGGCATCACCGTCAACGGCGCCAACATCCTCGCCTACGACGCGCACCTCCAGTCCGACATCCAGCGCGTCCAGGGCGCCGGGATCGCGGCGGGCGGCCTGTTCAACACCACCCTCCAGGGCACCGGCTGGGTGGCGCTGACGACGCACGGCACCCCGGTCATGCTCGACGCGAGCCGCGCCCCGACGTTCGCCGACGGCCAGTCCGCGGTGGCGTGGAGCACCAGCCTCCAGGTCGGGGTCAACCGGACGTTCAAGGCGGGAGCGCTCATCGGGCGCGGCAGCGGGGAGGCCATGCAGCTCGCCTACCAGGGCCAGGGCTTCGTGCTCGTCCAGGCCAGCGAGGGCCCCACGGTGCCCCCGCACACGCACTGATCGGACCCTGGTCCGATCCCGTCTCGCCGCTGTCCGAAGCCGCCGGATCGCCCGGAAGTATTGGGCGGTATCGACCGTTTCACGGGGGTCGCGGGCGGAGGTCGCCCCGCACTTGCATGGTCGAGGTCGAAAGGCGAGTAGCCTTGACTCGTCTCAGAACTCACCTGCGAGCTGCGGAAGAGGGCGATCTCCGCCGTGTCGACAGAGTCGTCGCAAACTAGTGCCGACCCAAAGAACACAGATTTCGGTGCCAACGAGTGGCTGGTCGACGAGCTGTACCAGAAGTACCTCGAAGACCCCAACTCGGTTGACGAAGCCTGGTGGAACTTCTTCGCGGACTACCAGCCGGACTCCCGGCCGACGTCCGTGACCCCCGCCTCCCCCGAGGCGCCCCGGGTCCCCCAGGCCACCGACGGAACGGCCCCGAAGGCCGCGAACGGCACGGCGGCTCCGCCGACACCGAAGCCCCCGGCCACCGCCCCCCGGCCGACCGCGCCCCCGCGGGCGCGAAGCCCGAGGCCAAGCCCGCCGCACGGCCGGCGCCCCCGCCGGTCCCCGCGGGCGCGGAGGAGATCCGGCTGCGCGGCGTCGCCGCCCGGACCGCCGCCAACATGGAGTCCAGCCTCGGGGTGCCGACCGCGACGAGCGTGCGCGCCGTCCCGGCCAAGCTGCTGATCGACAACCGCATCGTGATCAACAACCATCTGAAGCGCGGTCGCGGCGGCAAGGTCTCCTTCACCCACCTCATCGGCTACGCGATCGTCAAGGCGCTCGCCGCGATGCCCGAGATGAACGCCGCGTTCACCGAGGTCGACGGCAAGCCGGTGCTGATCAGGCCCGAGCACGTCAACTTCGGCCTGGCCATCGACCTGCAGAAGCCCGACGGCCAGCGGCAGCTCGTCGTGCCGAGCATCAAGGCCGCCGAGACCCTCGACTTCCGCCAGTTCTGGGCGGCCTACGAGGAGATCGTCCGCAAGGCGCGCGGCAACAAGCTGACCCTCGACGACTTCCAGGGCACCACGATCAGCCTGACCAACCCCGGCACGATCGGCACCGTGCACTCGGTGCCGCGGCTGATGCCGGGCCAGGGCACGATCATCGGCGTCGGCGCGATGGAGTACCCCGCCGAGTTCGCGGGCGCGTCCTCCGAGACCCTGTCGCGGATGGGGATCAGCAAGGTCATGACGCTGACCTCCACCTACGACCACCGGATCATCCAGGGCGCGCAGTCCGGCGACTTCCTGCGCCGGATCCACGAGCTGCTCCTCGGCGAGGAGGGCTTCTACGACGACATCTTCGAGGCCCTGCGGATCCCGTACGAGCCCGTCCGGTGGGTCAAGGACATCTCCACCGGGCACGACGAGGACGTCGCCAAGGTCGCCCGCGTCCACGAGCTGATCCACGCCTACCGGGTCCGCGGCCACCTGATGGCCGACACCGACCCGCTGGAGTACAAGCAGCGCCGCCACCCCGACCTCGACATCCTCCAGCACGGCCTCACCCTGTGGGACCTGGAGCGCGAGTTCGCGACCGGCGGGTTCGGCGGCAAGCCGACCATGAAGCTGCGCGACATCCTCGGCGTGCTGCGCATGGCCTACTGCCGCACGGTCGGCATCGAGTACATGCACATCCAGGACCCCGAGGAGCGCGCCTGGATCCAGGAGCGCGTCGAGGTCCCGCACGACAAGCCGTCGCGCGAGGAGCAGCTCCACGTGCTGCGCCGCCTCAACAGCGCCGAGGCGTTCGAGACGTTCCTCCAGACCAAGTTCGTCGGGCAGAAGCGGTTCTCGCTGGAGGGCGGCGAGTCGGTCATCCCGCTGCTCGACTCGGTGATCTCCGCCGCCGCCAAGGCGCACCTCGACGAGGTCGTCGTCGGCATGGCGCACCGCGGCCGGCTGAACGTGCTGGCCAACATCATCGGCAAGTCCTACGGGCAGATCTTCGGCGAGTTCGAGGGCAACCTCGACCCGCGCAGCGCCCAGGGCTCCGGCGACGTCAAGTACCACCTCGGGGCCGAGGGCGACTTCGTCGCCAGCGACGGCTCCAAGATCCACACCGAGCTGGTCGCCAACCCGTCCCACCTGGAGACGGTCGACCCGGTGCTGGAGGGCGTCGTCCGCGCCAAGCAGGACATCCTGGACGTCGGCGAGGCCGGCTTCAGCGTGCTGCCCGTCCTGGTGCACGGCGACGCCGCGTTCGCCGGGCAGGGCGTGGTCGCCGAGACCCTCAACCTGTCGCAGCTGCGCGGCTACCGCACCGGCGGCACCGTGCACGTGGTCATCAACAACCAGGTCGGGTTCACCACCGCGCCCGAGTACTCGCGCTCCAGCGTCTACTCCACCGACGTGGCCCGGATGATCCAGGCGCCGATCTTCCACGTGAACGGCGACGACCCCGAGGCGTGCGCCCGGGTCGCGCGGCTCGCGTTCGAGTACCGGCAGACGTTCAAGAAGGACGTCGTCATCGACATGGTCTGCTACCGGCGGCGGGGCCACAACGAGTCGGACAACCCCTCGTTCACCCAGCCGCTCATGTACGACCTGATCGACGCCAAGCGCTCGGTCCGCAAGCTCTACACCGAGGCGCTGATCGGCCGCGGCGACATCACCGTCGAGGAGGCCGAGGCCGCGCTCCGCGACTACCAGGAGCAGCTCGAACGGGCGTTCACCGAGACCCGCGAGGCGGTCAAGAAGCCGCTGGAGCCGGGCTCGGTCGTCAAGCCCGACGTCGAGGAGCGCATCCCGATCGACCACGGCTCGGCGGGCACGGCGATCTCCGCCGAGACCGTCAAGCGGATCATCGACTCGCAGGTCAGCCTGCCCGAGGGCTTCAGCGTCCACCCGCGGCTCCAGCCGATCCTCCAGCGCCGCGCGCAGATGGTCGAGGACGACGCGCTCGACTGGGCGACCGGCGAGCTGCTGGCGCTCGGCTCGCTGCTGATCGACGGGCACCCGGTCCGGCTGGTCGGCCAGGACACCCGGCGCGGCACGTTCGGGCAGCGGCACTCGGTGCTGGTCGACCGCAGGACCGGCGAGGAGTACACGCCGCTCAAGCAGTTCAGCCAGGGCGTGTCGAAGTTCTACGTGCACGACTCGCTGCTCAGCGAGTACGCGGCGATGGGCTTCGAGTACGGCTACTCGATGACCCGCCCGGACGCGCTGGTCGCATGGGAGGCCCAGTTCGGCGACTTCGCCAACGGCGCCCAGTCGATCATGGACGAGTACATCTCGTCCGGCGAGCAGAAGTGGGGCCAGCACTCCAGCGTCGTCCTGCTGCTGCCGCACGGCTACGAGGGCCAGGGCCCCGACCACTCCTCCGCGCGGATCGAGCGCTACCTCCAGCTCTGCGCGCAGGACAACATGACGGTGGCCTACCCGACCACCCCGGCCAACTACTTCCACCTGCTGCGCTGGCAGGTGCTGTCGGGCCGGGGCAAGCCGCTGATCATCTTCACGCCGAAGTACCTGCTGCGGCTGAAGGCGGCGACGTCCACGGTCGAGCAGATCACGGGCGGCCAGTTCCAGCCGGTGATCCCGGAGCGCAGCGCCGACCTCGACCCGGCCGGGGTCCGCCGGGTGCTGCTCACCACCGGCAAGATCTACTACGACGTGGTCAACGCCCGCGACGCCGCCGGGGCGAACGACACCGCCGTGGTCCGGGTCGAGCGGCTCTACCCGCCGCCGGTCGACGAGATCAAGGCCGAGCTCGCCAAGTACCCCGAGGGCGCGGAGGTCGTCTGGGTGCAGGACGAGCCCGCCAACATGGGCGCGTGGCCGTTCATGGCGCTGAAGCTGCCGCACCACATCGAGGGCCTCACGATGACGCGGGTCTCGCGCCCGGCGTCGTCCTCGCCCGCGGTCGGGTCGGCCAAGCTGCACGCCGCCGAGCAGGACGCCCTGCTGTCGCGCCTGTTCGGCGACGGCGAGTAGGCACACCCACCTGACGAGGGCTCCGGCGCGGCGGCGCGCCGGAGCCTTCGCCGTCCCGCCCCTTCGTTCCGCTAGGAGATCGTTCGTGTACTTCACCGATCGGGGGATCGAGGAGCTCTCCGAACGGCGCGGACCCGAGGAGGTCAGCCTGGAGTGGCTGGCCTCGCGGCTGCGCGAGTTCGTGGACCTCAACCCCGAGTTCGAGACGCCCGTCGAGCGGCTCGCGACCTGGCTCGCCCGGCTGGACGACGACGCCGACGAGGACTGAGCCGTCCACCGGGCCCCGCGCCGGGACCGCCGGGTCATCGGGCCGCGGGGCCATCGAGCTGCGGCCGAAACGCGATACATCTTGACTTTCCGAGGACGCGACATATCGTGTTTACTGGAAGCGGCGCCCGCGCGGACCGGCGCGGGCCCCCGCGCCGCAGCGGGCCGCTTCCGGTGCCCCAGCACTCGCCTTCGCACGACGCCCGGACGAAAGGCAGGACGCGATGTCGCGTTGGACGATCGACGAACCGACCACGCTCGACTTCGACGGCGTGGTCGCCCTCAAGGCCACCCTGATCTCGGGAAGCGTGTCGGTGCTGGCCTCCGACTTCTCCGCGGGCGAGGCCCCGGGGGCGCGGGCGCCGAGCGGCCCTCGATCAAGATCACGGGGGTGGACGGGCCGCCGCTGGTGATCGGCCACGAGGCCGGGATGCTCACCATCACCCACGAGCGGCTGTGGGAGGGCGTGCTGAGCTGGCTGCGCACCCAGAAGTGCCACGCCGACATCACCGTGACCGTTCCCCGCGACTGCCCGGTCACCCTCAACCTGGTCTCCGCCGACGCCGTCGTCAGCGGGCTGACCGCCCGCGCCTCGATCAAGAGCGCGTCCGGCGACGTCACCCTCGACGGCCTGCTCGGCACCGTCGACGCCAACACCGTGTCCGGCGCGCTCGAAGCGCAGGGCCTCGACGGCGCCGTCACGTTCACCTCGGTCTCCGGCGACCTCACGCTCGCCGGCGGCTCCATCGACCGGCTCGCCGCCCGTACGGTCAGCGGCCGCGTCGCCGCCGACGTGGACCTCGCGGGCGAGAGCCGCGTCGAGGCCAACACCGTGTCCGGCGAGGTGGCGCTGCGCATCCCCGAGGACGCGGGCGCCGAGGTCTCGCTGAACTCGGCCACCGGGCGCATCGACACCTCGTTCCCCGAGCTCGGACGCCAGGACCGGGCCGTCGCGCGCAGCGTCAACGGCAAGCTCGGCGACGGCTCGGGCCGGCTGTCGGTCAACACGGTGTCCGGGAGCGTCACGCTCCTCGGCCGCCCCGTGGCCGACGCCCCCGAGATCACCACACCCCGAACGGAGAAGTGAGTTGAGCCCCGTCTTCGGCCACGGCCGCCTGCGGCTGTACCTGCTCAAGCTGCTGGAGGAGAGCCCGCGGCACGGCTACGAGGTGATCCGGCTGCTCCAGGACCGGTTCCTCGGGGTCTACTCCCCCTCCCCCGGAACGATCTACCCGCGGCTCGCCCGGCTGGAGTCGGAGGGCCTGGTCAGCCACGAGGTGGTCAAGGGCAAGAAGGTGTACTCGCTGACCGACAAGGGCCGCGCGGAGCTGGAGCACCGGATGGACGAGCTGGCCGAGCTGGAGGAGGAGATCACCGCCTCGGCCCAGGAGTTCGCCAAGGGCGTCCAGGAGGACGTCCGGCAGACGGTCCGCACGCTGCGCGAGGAGCTGTCCGAGGCCGCCCGTACGATGCGCGACCAGGGCCGGGCCACGTCCAAGGAGGCGTGGCGCGAGACCACCGACCGGCAGAAGGACGAGTGGAGGCGCCAGCGGGAGTACTGGCGCGAGCAGAAGCAGGCGTGGAAGGAGGAGTGGCGGCAGAACTGGGAGGACGCCTGGAAGACGGCGACCGGCACCAAGGACGACGTCGCGCGCCTCAAGCTGGAGCGCCTGCTGCGCGGGTTCGTCGAGGAGGTCCGCAAGAGCGCCAAGCACGCCCGCCTCGGCGAGCACGACCTCGAAGCCGTCCAGGACCTGCTGGACGACGCCCGAGAACGCCTCCGCGACGACATCTTCCGCCGCGACCGCTGACCCGTGGCCGGGCCGCCCCGGCCACGGGCCGCGTCCCGCCCCGCCCCGCTGCGGCGGCGGCGCGGGACGGCGCGCGGGACGGACGGTCAGGGCGTGAAGACGATCTTGCCGAAGAGGTCACCGTCGGCCATCGCGGCGAACCCGTCGCGGGCCCGCGCGAGCGGCAGCGTGCGGTCCACGCGCGGGCGGGCGCCGGTCTTCACCAGGAACCGCGCGAGCCGTTCGAGCTGCGCGCGGGTGCCCATCGTGGACCCGACGACCGAGAGCTGGAGGAAGAACACCCGGTTCAGCTCGGCGGGCGGCACCTGGCCGCTGGTCGCGCCGGACACCACGATCCGGCCGCCGGGCCGCAGCGACTTCAGCGAGTGCGACCAGGTCGCCTGGCCCACGGTCTCCATCACCGCGTCGACCCGTTCGGGCAGCCGCGCCCCGCTCTCGAACGCGGCGTCCGCGCCGAGGTCGACGGCGCGGGTGAGCTTGGCCTCGTCCCGGCTGGTCGCCCAGACCCGGTAGCCGGCCGCCGCGCCGAGCGTGATCAGCGCGGTCGCGACGCCGCCCCCCGCACCCTGCACGAGCACGGTCGAGCCCGGCTGGAGCCCGGCCTTGTCGAACAGCATCCGGTAGGCGGTGAGCCACGCCGTCGGCAGGCACGCGGCCTCCTCGAACGACAGCTCAGGCGGCTTCGGCACGAGGTTGCGGCGCGGCACCGCGACCTTCTCGGCGAACGTCCCGTCGTACTCCTCCGACAGCAGCGACCGCTTCGGGTCGAGGGTCTCGTCGCCGCCGCCGCGCTCCGGGTCGCCGACGACCGCGTGGACGATGACCTCGTTGCCGTCCTCGTCCACCCCGGCCGCGTCGCAGCCGAGGACCATCGGGAGCCGGTCGGCGGAGAGCCCGACGCCCTTGAGGGACCACAGGTCGTGATGGTTGAGGGAGGTCGCCCGGACCGTGACGGTCGTCCACCCGTCCGGCGCCTCGGGGTCGGGGCGCTCGCCGAGCGCGAGCCCGTCGAGGGGGTTGTCTGCGTCGAGTTTCGTGGCGGTGGCAGCGAACATGCGCCCCACCCTACGAGCCCGGCCCGCACCCGCCCGAGGGCGGTGCGGGCCGAGGGCGGTGCGGGCCGGAGCGCGCCGGGCCGCGCGTCAGAGCACCTTGGAGAGGAAGTCCCGGGTGCGGGGGTGGCGGGGGTTGGCGAGGACCTCCCGGGGGCGGCCCTCCTCAAGGACCCTCCCGCCGTCCATGAAGACGAGCGAGTCGCCGACCTCGCGGGCGAAGCCGATCTCGTGGGTGACGACGACCATCGTCATGCCGTCCAGGGCGAGCTGCTTCATGACCTCCAGCACGTCCCCGACCAGCTCGGGGTCCAGCGCGGACGTCGGCTCGTCGAACAGCATCAGCGCGGGCTCCATCGCGAGGGCCCGCGCGATCGCGACCCGCTGCTGCTGGCCGCCCGACAGCTGCGCCGGGTAGCCGTGCACCTTGTCGGCGAGGCCGACGCGGTCCAGCAGCTTGAGCGCCCGCTCGCGGACCTGCGCCTTCGGCTGCCGCTTCACGCCGCAGGGCGCCTCCATGACGTTCTCCAGCGCCGTCATGTGCGGGAAGAGGTTGAAGCGCTGGAACACCATGCCGATCTCGCGGCGCTGCGCCGACACCTCCCGGTCGCGCAGCTCGTAGAGGCGGCCACCCTTCTCCCGGTAGCCGACGAGGTGGCCGTTCACCCAGAGCCGCCCGGCGTCGATCTTCTCCAGGTGGTTGACGCACCGCAGGAACGTCGACTTGCCCGACCCGGACGGGCCGATCACGCACATGACCTCGCCGGGCCTGACGTTCAGGTCGATGCCCTTGAGCACCTCCAGGCGGCCGAAGCTCTTGTGCACCTGCTCGGCCTTGACCATCAGCTCGGACGCGTCGGGCGCCTGGCCCGCACCGCCGGCGGCGCCCTCCGGCGGCGCCGCGTCCTTGGCGGGGCCCGCGTCCTTCGCGGGTTCGGGCGCGCCCTCGCGGGCGTCGTCCACCGGCTCGTTCCCGCTCATGAGGCGCCTCCTCCTCCGCCGCCGAATCCGATGCCCCTGACCCGCAGCCGCCCGCGCTGCCGCGCGTCGCCCTGGCCGGCGGCGCCGCGGGCGAAGTGCCGCTCGATGAAGTACTGCCCGACCAGCAGCACGCTGGTGATGGCCACGTACCATCCGACGGCCGCGACCAGCATCGGGAACGGGTGGAAGGTGCGGTTGCCGACCGCCTGGAGGCGGAAGAACAGTTCGTTGGTGACCGGGACGAACGCGACGAGCGAGGTGTCCTTGAGCATCGCGATCGTCTCGTTGCCGGTCGGCGGGATGATGACCCGCATCGCCTGCGGCAGCACCACCCGCCGCATGATCCGCAGCCGGGACATGCCGAGCGCCGCCGCCGCCTCGCTCTGGCCCGGGTCCACGGACATGATGCCCGCGCGGACGATCTCGGCCATGTACGCCGCCTCCGACAGCGCCAGCGCGAGCAGGCCCGCCATGAACCCGGTGAGGAACGTGCGGGTGTTGATGCTGAACAGCGTCCCGTCGATGTCGACGCCGAGCAGGTCGGCGAGCTGCGCGTCGAACGGCAGCCCGAACTCGACCTTGGCGTACAGGATCGCCATGTTGCCGAACAGGATCGCGAGGACCAGCCGGGGCGCGGCGCGGAAGAACCAGGTGTAGAGCCACGAGGTGCCGCTGACCAGGGGGTTCGGCGACAGCCGCATGACCGCGAGCACGGCGCCGAGCAGGATGCCGATCACCATCGCGAAGACGGTGAGCAGCACGGTGGTCCGCACGCCCTCGACGATGTTGGGCCGGAACGCGTTGTCGACGATGAACGACCAGTCGAACGCCTTGTTCGTGACCAGCATGTGCACGAACATCGCGGCGAGCACGAGCAGGACGACCGTGGCGACCCACCGGCCGGGGTGCCGGACGGGCACGGCCTTGATGGCCTCCGGCCGTGCCCGCTCCGGCTCCCCGCTCTTGGACAGATCGGTCATGGGATCAGGGGTTGATCTTCGAGGTGGCGATCGAGCCAGAGGTCAGGCCCCACTTGGACGCGATCTGCTTGATGGTCCCCTCTGCGATCAGCGCCTGCACCGCGCCCTGCACGGCCTGCGCGAGCTGGGTCTGGTCCTTCTTGACGACGATGCCGTAGTCGAACGCGTCGTACGGCTGGCCGAGCGTCTCGAGCTGGCCGTTCAGCTTCTTGACGGCGTACTGGACGATCGTGGCGTCGGCGAGCATCGCGTCGTCCTTGCCGGAGGTGACCGCGGTGGTGGCCTGGTCCTGCCCCTGGTACGGGTCGACCGAGATGGCCGGCTTGCCGGCCTTCTTGCAGGCCGCCTGGCGCTTCGGGATGTCCACGTCGGCCTGGGTGGTGGCCTTCTGCACCGCCACCTTCTTGCCGCACGTGTTCTCGATGTCGATCTTGGCGGGGTTGCCGCTCTTGACCAGCCAGTGCGTGCTGCCCTGGAAGTAGCTCACCATGTTGACCTGCTTCTCGCGGTCGGCGTTGATGGTGAACGAGGAGATCGCGGTCTCGGTCTTGCCCGACTGGACGCCCGGGATCACCGAGTCGAACGGCGCCGGGGTGAACGCGGCCTTCAGGCCGAGCTTGGCGGCGACCGCGCTGATCACGTCGGTGTCGAAGCCGATGACGGTCTTGTTGTCGGTGTCGAGGAACTCCATCGGCGCGTAGGTGGGGTCCGTGCCGACCGACAGGGTGCCGTCGGCCTTGACGTCGGCGGGGACCTTCGCGGCGAGGGCCTGGTCGGCGCCCGTCTTCGAGGTGACGCTGGCGGTCGGCTCGGCCGAGTCGTCCTTCTTCTCGCCGCAGGCCGACAGCGCGAGGGCGCCCGTCAGCACGAGTGCGCTCGCCGCGACGGCGCGGCTGCGCAGAGAACCGGTGATCACAGGTCCCCCTCCAGGTGGTTCGGTGGATCCGGGCAGATCCGAGGTCAAGAGCACATTTTGGCGCACACGTGGCGTGATCTGGATTAAGGCTCCGAAACAATCGGACAACAAGGAAGCCCGGCTACGGACGTCCCGATCACCCGGCGGACGGTGCGCGCACGGCCCGCCGCGCACCGTGACGGCCCGGGGCCGGCCGCGCGGCGGCCGCCGCGGACCGTGACGGCCGGGGGCGGTCACGTGACGGCCGCCACCGTCCCGTCCCCGGGCCGCCGGTACCGCATGTGGCACAATCGGACAACGGGTGACCCCCGTACGTCGCGAGATGTCCACCAGGTGACCGGCCACCAGACCACACCACCGCGGCGGCATCGCCCGCAAGCCCATCTTTCACTGACAGGGGTCGCTGTGGCTGCTGAGCCCATTCCCACCGAACCGCTCTCCCTCGATGACGATCCGGCGTTCCCGCTGCACCGCGGCGGGAAGCTGGAGGTCCGCTCCACCATCCCGGTCCGCAACGCCGACGATCTCTCCCTGGCCTACACCCCGGGCGTCGCGCGGGTCTGCACCGCGATCGCCGACAACCCCGAGCTCGCCTACGAGTACACCTGGACCTCCAAGGTCGTCGCCGTCGTCACCGACGGCACCGCCGTGCTCGGCCTCGGCGACATCGGCCCGGCCGCGTCGATGCCCGTGATGGAGGGCAAGTCGCTGCTGTTCAAGGAGTTCGCCGGGGTCGACTCGGTGCCGATCGCGCTCGACACCACCGACGTGGACGCGATCGTCGAGACCGTGGTCCGGCTGGCGCCGAGCTTCGGCGGCATCAACCTGGAGGACATCAGCGCGCCGCGCTGCTTCGAGATCGAGGACCGGCTCCGCGAGGCCCTGGACATCCCCGTCTTCCACGACGACCAGCACGGCACGGCCATCGTCGCGCTCGCGGCGCTGAAGAACGCCGCCCGCCTGACCGGCCGGCCGCTGTCGGACCTGCGCGCGGTCGTCGCGGGCGCGGGCGCGTCCGGCATCGCCGTCTCGCAGATCCTGATCGAGGCGGGCATCGGCGACATCGCCCTGTCCGACAGCAAGGGCCTCATCCACGAGGGCCGCGACGGGCTCAACCCGGTCAAGGAGCGCATCGCCGCGATCACCAACCGGACCCGCCGCACCGGCTCGACCGAGGAGGCGCTGCGCGGCGCCGACGTGTTCATCGGCCTGTCCGGCAGCACCGTGCAGGAGTCGTGCGTCGCGACGATGGCGCCGGACGCGATCGTGTTCGCGCTGTCCAACCCCACCCCCGAGGTGCACCCCGAGGTGGCCCGGCGGCACGCGCGCGTCGTCGCCACCGGCCGCAGCGACTTCCCCAACCAGATCAACAACGTGCTGGCGTTCCCCGGCATCTTCCGCGGCGCGCTGGACGTGCGGGCGCACTCGATCACCGAGGGCATGAAGCTCGCCGCCGCCGACGCGCTGGCCGGGATCGTCGGCGACGACCTCACCGCCGACTACGTGATCCCCGGGCCGTTCGACGCGCGCGTCGCGCCCGCCGTGACCGCCGCCGTCGCCGAGCAGGCGCGCCGCGAGGGCGTCAACCGGATCTGACCGCTCGAACGGACGGCCCCGGCCGCTCGAACGCCGGTTACGGCCCGTGCTCCCCGCCCCGGGGTCACGGGCCGTAACCGCGCGGGCGGACGGATGACGCGTCAACGACCATGAAACCTCCGCCGGTTCGGTCCCATGACGATCAATTTGTCGGCCCATGGTCGACGCGACCGCACAATATTTCATATCGTGCCCCAAGCCGCATGCCGGAACCAGGTGTAATCCTCGGCATAGGGGAATGACGCTAACGATTCGCACGAACAGGTCGAGTCCGTTGGGAGCGCCCGTGGACCTCTCCTCCTACGCAGACCTGGCGATCGAACTCGTGAACACCCGGGGCCCCGCCGGCGACTCCCTCCGGGACCTCGAAGGGCTGCACGCGCTGCTCGTACGCCGTCCGCATCTCGGCGGCCGCCTCGGCCACCGCG
Organism: Actinomadura sp. J1-007; assembly: GCF_009793335.1. GTDB lineage: Bacteria > Actinomycetota > Actinomycetes > Streptosporangiales > Streptosporangiaceae > Spirillospora > Spirillospora yumaensis. Next base: position 1,325,256 of record NZ_WING01000001.1, read on the forward strand.
ACCTCGACGCCATGCGCGCGCTGCGCGAGCAGCTGCACGCCGTCTTCCTCGCCGCCGCCCGCGGCGACGAGGAGGACGCGATCGAACGCCTCAACGCGCTGCTCATCCACCATCCGATCCATCCGCAGCTGTCCGCCCACGACGGGCTGCGCCCGCACCTGCACCTGAACGAGGGCGGATCGATCCCCGACCGGTACGCGGCGCGCGCCGCGATGGGCCTCACCGTCAAGGTCGGCGAGCACGGCCTGGACCGGCTCGGGATCTGCCGGGCCGCCGGCTGCGGCCGCGTGTTCTTCGACACCACCGCCAACCGTTCGCGGCGCTACTGCTCCGACCGCTGCGCCGGGCGGCCGAGCGTCGCCGCCGCGAGCCACCCTCCCCACCCGCGCGTCTCCGCCGAGCTCGAACGGCCCCGTCCGGACGGGCTGCCCGAGCTGAGCGGGCGCGGCGGCGCGAGCAGGGCGAACCGGCCGAACGGCCAGTAGCGCGCCACCACGCGCCCCTCGACGAGCCCGTCCGGCACGGCGCCGAAGTCCCAGCTGTCCTGCCGGCCGGGCGCGCCCTGGTTGTCGCTCTCCAGCCACCAGCCGCCCGCCTCGCGGTGCGCCGCGCGCTTGACGACGAGCAGCCCGTCCCGCCGCGGATGGCGCGCGACCACGAGGTCGCCGGGCGCGACGCGCGCCCCGTTCAGCACCAGCAGCCAGTCGCCGGGCCGCAGCGCGGGCAGCATCGACGCGCCCTCGACCTCGACCGCGCGCAGCCGCCGCACGAGCGCGTGACCGCCCGCCGCCGCGCCGATGACCAGCAGCGCCGCCGTTCGACCCCGCATTGACACTCCTTTGCCCGCCTTATCGCATAGTCCGCCGTCCAGCGGTGAGAACACGCCGGAGGGGCGGCATCCGGGCCGTACCGGTTGGGGGCCTAGGCCGAATTACCGAGCGCCCTGGGCGTACGGCCCCGAGGCCACAAGAGTAATGTCGGTGGCCTGAGCATGATCCGTAACGAGGGAAGGGAAACGCAGGTGCTCGTCAACCTTCTGCGTCCGAAGACCACGGTCTCCGCGCACTGCGACCTGCCGTGCGGCGTCTACGACCCGGCGCAGGCCAGGATCGAGGCCGAGTCGGTCAAGGCGATCGCGGAGAAGTACGCCGCCAACGAGGACCCGGAGTTCCGGGCCCGCGCCATCATGATCAAGGAGCAGCGCTCCGAGCTGGTCAAGCACCACCTGTGGGTGCTGTGGACGGACTACTTCAAGCCGCCGCACTTCGAGAAGTACCCGCAGCTCCACACGCTGTTCAACGAGGCGACGAAGCTCGCGGGCGCGTCCGGCACGAAGGGCAGCGTCGACGTGAAGACGGCCGACGAGCTGCTCAACAAGATCGCGGAGATCGACAAGATCTTCTGGGAGACCAAGAAGGGCTGACCGCCCGACGGATCAGGGGCGCCCCGCACCGGCGGGGCGCCCCTGACCCATGTCGGGCCCCGGCGCGCGCGGGGGCCCGCGGCCGTTTCGCGCCGTGTCCAGGTGCGGAAGAACTGCTGACAACGCCGGGCAAGGCGTGATCTTCTATGCCGCGTCGGTCACAGAGAGGATGATCCATGCCCCCCAGGATCCGATCCACCCGCACCGTCGCGACGCTGACGGCGACGGCCTGCCTGCTCGTCCCGGCCGTTCCCGCCGCCGCCTCCGGCGGCCACGGCTACCGGCCCGGCTCCCCCGGCCTCGGCGACGCGTACTTTCCCGAGGAGGGGAACGGCGGCTACGACGTCGGCCACTACGACCTCGCGCTCGACTACGACCCGGCGTCCAACGCCCTGGTCGCGACCGCCAAGGTCAAGGCGCGCGCCACTCAGGACCTCTCGCGCTTCAACCTCGACCTGAAGCAGCTCACCGTGAAGAGCGTCCAGGTCGACGGCAGAAAGGCCGGCTTCTCCCGCAAGGGGCAGGAACTGACCGTCACCCCGGCCAGGGGCCTGCGCAAGGGCACTCGCTTCACCGTCACGGTCGCGTACTCCGGCACCCCGAAGCCGATCTCGCGGCCCGACCTCGGCACGTTCGGCTGGATCAAGACGCCGGACGGCGCGTACGTGGTCAGCGAGCCGGACGGCGCGTCGACGTGGTTCCCGAGCAACGACCACCCGCTCGACAAGGCGACCTACACCTACCGCGTGACCGTTCCGAAGGGCACGCAGGTGCTGTCGAACGGCGTGCCGGGCGGCGAGAGCACCCGGGGCGGCAAGTCCACGTTCATCTGGAACGAGCGCTCCCCGATGGCCAGCTACCTGGCCATGCTCGCGATCGGCAAGTTCCAGGTGGCCAAGGGCCGCACCGCGAGCGGCATCCCGGTCATCACCGGCGTCGCGCCGAACCGCGCGGACGAGCTGAAGCCCATCCACCAGGGCACGATCGACGCGATCGACTGGGAGGAGAAGGTCTTCGGCAAGTACCCGTTCGCGTCCACGGGCGGCATCCGGGTCGGCGTGGACGTGGCGTTCTCGCTGGAGACCCAGAGCCGTCCGATCTACGGCTACCAGCCCGACACCCCGACCATCGTGCACGAGCTGTCGCACCAGTGGTTCGGCGACAGCGTCAGCGTGGCGCGCTGGAAGGACATCTGGCTCAACGAGGGCTTCGCGACGTACGCCGAGTGGCTCTACAACGAGCAGCACGGCATCGAGACCGCGCAGCAGACGTTCGACTACCTCTACAACCAGCCGTCCACCTGGAAGTACTACAACGACCTGTGGCTCAACCGGAAGACGGGCGACCCGGGACGCGACGAGCTGTTCGAGATCACCGCGTACTACCGGGGCGCGATGACGCTGCACGCGCTGCGCGGGCGGATCGGCGACAAGGCGTTCTTCGCCCTCATCAAGGCGTGGACGAAGGCGCACCGCGACGGCAACGTCACCACGCGGCAGTTCATCGCCCTCGCGGAGAAGATCTCGCACAAGGACCTCGACGGCCTGTTCCACACCTGGCTCTACACCCAGACCAAGCCGGTCAAGTGGTGACGCCCCGATAACCTGGCAGGCATGATCCGGCCCGCGACCCCTGACGACGTCCCGACGATCCTCCGCCTGATCCGCGACCTCGCCGAGTACGAACGAGCGCTCCCCGAGGCCAAGGCGACGGAGGGGGATCTGCGGGAGCACCTGTTCGGAGCCGAGCCGAAGGTCTTCGCCCACGTGGCCGAGCACCAAGGCGAGGTCGTGGGGTTCGCCCTCTGGTTCCTCTCGTTCTCGACCTGGATCGGCCGCCACGGCATCTACCTCGAAGACCTCTACGTGGCCCCCGCCGCCCGGGGCGGCGGCCACGGCAAGGCCCTGCTCACCGAGCTCGCCCGCATCGCCGACGAACGCGGCTACGGCCGCGTCGAATGGGCCGTCCTCAACTGGAACACCCCCGCCATCGGCTTCTACGAGTCGCTCGGCGCCCGCCCCCAGGACGAGTGGACCGTCTACCGCCTCACCGGCGACGCCCTCACCGACACGGCCCGTTCCTGAGCGTTCACACATACCGCCCCGCCATCACGACCCGCTCACCGCACCGCTGGCACCGGTAGGTCTCCCCGACCTCGACGTTGGCGTTGACGGGCCACTTCTTGTGGCAGTTGGAACACCGCGCGAACCGGTGCCCGCAGTCGGCGCACCGGTACATGTTGGCGATGTGGTCGGCCACGAACACCTTGCCGACCTTCCAGCCCCGAACGGGATTCCTGACGATCCGGACGACCTGCCGCCCGGCCCGCCCGACATCGCTGGCCTTCATGTCCTTGCTGCCACACCTGGGACACTTCATGTGACGGAACCCCGCGCTTCCGGGAGCCATGACCGGCAATATCCACTGCGCCCACCCCAGGCAGCTCGAACGTACACCGCGCGCCACACAACCACGACCACCCGCCACAGCACTATCCCCAACCAGCCACCCACAACCCGCACTGAGTGGGAGGAACGACATGGGAGCCGAGCCCTGGACGTACTTCGTTCCCTTTCAGGAGGACATCGCAGCCGCGATGTCGGCCCTACGGGAACGGGAATTCGCCGATGTGCTCCAGTCCACCGACTGGCCGGACGAGTGGCGCCGCCCCACCAGCATCGAGGACTACCGGAACCTGCTGGACGAGACAGCCTCCAACGACAACGGCATCCTCGAACTCGACGACCGGCTGATCGGCCCCGGTGGCGAGGACGAATACCGCGCCGTCCGCCTGCTGGCGTCCGAGGAGGTCCGCATCTTCTTCGGCACCGACCGCCCCACGCGGAACGACTTCGAACGCACATACGCCTCCGCGAGCACAGGACGCCACTACAACGCCTTTCCCAGCCAACCCTCCCTTGCCCGCCCGACTGCCCGCACGCCCTTCACCCGACAGAAGGGCATTGCGCTCGCTGCACCGTCCTGCATGATCCGGAGGGCCGACCGACGGAAATCGTCTTCTGGGGTTCCTCAGGCGATTGAACGGCTGAAGGTTCAGCGCGGAGACGCACTGCCCGATGTGGAGAGTGCCGCGGGCCCCCGATCTGCTTTCGCGGTTGCAGGCAATCAGGTCAAAGGACGACCGGTCCCGCCGCTGGCTGGGGAGCGGGCGGGTCGCTTTGTTGCTGGTGGGTGTTCGTGTGGTTGTTGGGGGTGAGCGCTTTGGGTGGTTGGGAGGGATGGGTACGGGGAGCAGAGTGGAGCGCAGCCGTCCGGTCGGGGTTTGCTTTGTTGAAGCTGTTCGGGAAGGTAATGCGCGGCTGGTTGGGCTTGATGGGGTGTGGGGTGGGAGTGCCGTGCTGCCGCAGGCGTTGCGGCTCTTTCGGGACGTGAGCCGTACGGTCCGAGCCGGGGCATATGACGTTCGGGTCGAGAGGGATTTGCTGGCCGCTGCGGGGGAAGCCGGGGAGATCGCCGCGTGGCTGGCGTACGACGCGGATCGGCCTGCCCTGTCGCGACGTCTCGTTCGGGATGCGCTGGTTTTTTCGCGGAGAGCCGGTGACCGTGACATGGAACGCTTCCAGCTCACCCATCTAGCGATGCATGCCACCTATGTGCGGCGCGCCGCCGAAGCTGTGCGGATCACGGACTGTGCGTTGGGAGTAGCGCAGCCGGCGCGGGTGGGGCGTTGTTCGAGATCCGGCGGGGCCGGGCGCTCGCGCAGTTGGGTGACGAGCGCGGGGCGCTCCTTGCGTTCGGCAGGGCCGGGCAGGTGTTGGGCGAGAGTGTCGGTTCGCGGGATCCGCAGTGGACGTGGTGGCTCGACGCTACGGAACTGGCCAGGCATCGGGCCGTCGCGTACGGGCACCTGGGGCGCTGGGACTTGGCTATACCGCTCCAGGAGCAGATTGCGGCGGACGGGGGCCTTTACGCGGGCCTCGATCTCGTTCTGCTGTTGAACTCATTGGTTCAGGTGCGCGAATGGCGGCGGGCGGAAGAGGTGATCGCCGCATTCGATGGCCGCGCTGTGCGCCGAGGACGGACGGCGAAACTGCTGCGCGTCGTCTGCGAACGGATCGTCCGGGATGGCGAGGCACCGTCCGTGATTTCCGATGCCGCACAGCACCTGCGCGTTTTGGAGGGTTGGGAACTCACTGGCGTTCGGGGCGGACTATGTGCCAGGCACCCGAAGGGGTCGTCCAGACCAGGAGTCCGGGCCAGATTTGATGCAGCCTCCAGCCGGGGCTTTGTTTGGTGCGATGGTGCCGCCTGCACACCGGGGCGAGGTTGCATCTGCATGTGATTCCTGGGGTCCCGGGTCTCCAGGCTCTCGTATGGTCCAGGTCGCAGCGCCGGGACGGCTGGTTGCAGGTCGGGAACACGCAGGTCGCGTGCCTGGCCTCGATCTCGCGGCGGAGTTCCGCTGGAGGCCGGTAGCTCGGGTGCCCGTGCTGGGGCTCGTTGCCCTGGCAGAGTCCGTCGCGTTGCGCGGCGACGTCGTCCTGGATCTGCCGGACGGCGCGTCCGATCAGCCTGGGCAGTTCGTTCACGCGACGGCCAAGGCGCGCGTCGTGGCGGACGCGGTGCAGCCGTTCGTCGATGGTCTCCGCGAGGGTCTCGACCTCGGTCTCCACCGGCGCGGCGGCGGGAGCGACGTCGCTCTGCTCCCCTGGCTCGGCCTGCGCTTGGACGAGGACGGCGCGTACGGCGTCCGGCAGTACGGCCCCGTTCAGCAACCCTTTGGCCAGGTCGGCGCGGATCATGTCCAGGGGCCGGTCGTCGCCGTCGCCCTTGAGACCTCGCGCGGCGGCCGAGATCTTGTTGAAGATGGCGTGGGCGTCCTCGGCGGGCAGGTCCAGCAGGGACAGGTTCCCGACGCCCGTACCGGTCTCCCAGACCTCCAGCCGCCGTCCCTGAACGGTGTCGCGAGTCCGCTGCCGCGCGGCATCGGGGCGAGCCTTCCGATGATGCGCTTGAGGCGTCGGCGGAGCTGGCCTGTGGTCTGCTCGGCCGCCTTGTCGAGGACGGCGGCTTCGGCTCGTTCGGCGATGCCATCGGGCAGGTCGTCGGACAGATCGCAGATCACGCGGGCCTTGGCGAGATCGATGCGTCCGGCCGCCAGCGCTTCACCGGTGGCGGGCAGATCGGTCGACAACCGCTCGGCGACGTGCACCAACGTGGCGGCGGCATTTCCTGTGACAGCCAGAGCGACCGCGATTTCTTCAACGACCGATTCGTGTGCGGTCAGGACACGGTAGTCGGGGTCGCCGTCCGCTTCGGCGGCAATTCGACGGCGACGCAATTCGGCGATGGCCTCCAGCTCGCGAGCCTGGGCACGGGCGGCCTGCCGATGAGCCGCGGAGACGGCCGCGACCAATTCGGCGTCGTCCAACTCCCCGAACTCCCCCACACAGCGCAACGCCACTGCGTTCTCCGCTGCCATCACCATTGCCACCGCCATGATCTCACCCCCCATCTAACTCTCCGCCACCAACCACTCACAGTTTATTCGACCACACAAGAAAGGGCAAACGACATATCAGACAGAATCCAATTCTGTCCAACATTCTCTATGCAGCCGGCCCGCCGTTCCACAGGCCGGCCGTTCCGCCAGCCCGCCCGAAAGAAGAAAGCGGCCAGCCGCCGCAACCTTGCGCAGCCTCCAGCTCCACAGGAGAAAGCAGTAAGCCCAGCCAACGCCTTTCCCGAGCCATCCCCACCGCCCCCTGCCCACTCCCTTCCTAGCTGCCCGCTTTTCACCAAGCCCAGCCACGTGACCACCGCAACACAAACAACAACCTCAGCCACGCACCCCAACCCGTCAGAAACTCACCAGCATCAACCGATCACGTGCACCAACCCGACTCACCAAAACCAGCCTCGCCCCCGTTACAGCGGCCCTGCTCCACCAACTCCAACACCACCCAACCCCCGCCGCCACCCCTCCCCCGCCGCGCCGCCACCTTGAAGGCGCCCGCCCCCCAATGACAACGCGACGGGGGGTCACCTCATCACCCAATAGGAATCAGTGGCGAATCCGGATCGGCCCATCGCTCATTGGGAACGATCGGGTACCAGCCAGGCCGGCTCGGGTCGCGGTCGTACGGATAGTCGCCCACCTCTCGGTAATGCTCGGCATACTCGGCGACCTTGTCACGGTCCAAGGAGACACCCAGGCCAGGCCCCTGCGGAACGGCGATCCTTCCGTTTTCATAAGGCAGCTTTCCGCCCTCGATCACGTCATCCGACAAGTGGTGGTAGTGCGCGTCCGCCGCGTATGTGAGGTTGGGCAGGACGGCTCCCAGGTGGAGCATGGTGGCCAACTGGATGCCCAGTTCTCCCGAGGAGTGGACGGCGAGTCCGAGTTGGAACGTCTCGCACACTCCGGCCGCCTTGATGCACGGACGGATGCCGCCCCAGAACGTGGTGTCGAGCAGGACCACATCCGCTGAACGACGCAGGACATTCGCGGCCAGTTGTTCGAAGTTCACCACAACCGTATTCGTGGCCAGAGGAACGTTCACGCGTTCGCGGACCGCGCGGAGGCCCTCCAGACCGAGGACCGGGTCTTCGAGGTAGTCGTTGTCCAGATCCTCGATGGCCTTGCCGAAGCGCAGCCCTTCGTCCAGGCTCAGTACCGCGTTGGGGTCGTAGCGCAGGCGGTCGCCCGGGAACGCCTCCGCCAAAGCCCGATAGCACTCAAGTTCGTGCGACGGCGGGAACACGCCGCCCTTGAGTTTGTGGACGCTGAATCCGTGTTCCTTCTTCAACGCGCGGGCGTGCTCGACCAGTTGCTCGGGGGTCCGGACCTCCGGGACGGCGCCGCCGGGCCCAGGGTTGCGGAAGAAGAGGTACGAGGCGAACGGCACGCTGTCCCTGATCCGGCCGCCCAGCAGGTCGTACGCGGGGACGTTCAGGTGCTTGCCGATGAGGTCGACGCAGGCGAACTCGATGGCGGCGAGCATCTGCGTCCGGTTGTTGTAGAGGCTCGCGGTCGGATTCGCGATCTTGAAGCGGAGGGCCTCCAGCTCGAACGGGTCGTGCCCCTCCAGGTAGGGCGCGAGGGCCTCGAACGCGACCTCGGCGCTCTGCCCCCGCCGCCCATCTCCCCCAGGCCGACCAGGCCGTTGTCGGCCTCGACCTCCACGATCGTCCGGACGAACCGGCCCCAGTGGGCGCCGTTGCTGTGCAGCAGCGGGGCTTCGAGGGGGACGGCGACCGTGGTGGCCCGGATATCGGTGATCTTCATATGTGGTTGTCCTCAGCGCTTGTTGGTGACGGCCGCGACCCGCTTGATGGTGACGGCCGCGACCCCGCGCGCGGGAAGGCGGACCGTCGTGGCGCCGTCCTCGACGGGGAGGTCGCGGGCGTCCCGTTCCAGGCCGGCGCTCGCCGCCGCCGCGGTCATGCCGGGCACGCGCAGCCCGGCGTCGACCGGGCTCGCGGCCAGGGACTGGAGCCGTACGACCAGGTCGGCGGGGTCGTGCCGGGAGCGGCCGACGGACGTGACCTGCACGTCGGGGTCGTCGACCTCCAGGAAGGCGCCGGACGCGGCGGCGGGCGCGGTCCCGGTCGCGAGCGCCGCGACGAACGGGTCGGTCAGCCCGGCGGCGGTGGAGGCGCCCAGGCGGTGGCCCTGCTCGGCGGCGGCCGAGGAGAGGGCGTAGCGGAACGTCGTCTCGCCGCTCTGCTGGGACGGGAAGTTGGTGTCCCAGATGTTGTTCAGCGCCCAGGAGTAGACCGTGCCGTCCTCGACGTCGAGCGTCGGGGGGAACGGCGCGTACGGCATGTGGATCGAGCCGAACTGCACGAGGGGCGCCTCCAGCGTCGCCCACGCGACGGTCAGGCCGGGCTCCTCGAACGCGACCCAGTGCCGGATCGGCCGCATGTGCTCGGCCGAGCCCGGCACGCTCGGGACGTGCGTACCGCCGACGCCGCCGGTCAGCTCCCACGCGGCGGGCGGCCCCTGCACCGCGAACGGGAACGCGAAGAACACCGCCTCCTTGGTGGCGGTCGGCTGCTTGCCGAGCTGGTAGCGGATGTCGAGGCGCGGAACGCCCGCGTACAGGTCGAGCGTCACGCGCAGCCAGTCGACGCCCTTGCCGCGCAGCTCGACGACGAGCCGTTCGCCCGCGGGGGTGCGTTCGCGGCGGGTGACCGTGGCGTGGGTGCCGATCGCGCGGTCGCCGAGGAGCGTGGTGTCGTGGACGAGCACGTGCCCGGACAGGTGGTTGTGGTGGGGCGCGGTCGCGTACCGGTCGTAGACGTACTGGCCGAAGCCCGCCACGGCGTCCGGGTTCACGAGCTCGCGGCCCGCGGCCTTGTCGAAGACCGAGGCGAGGTGGCCCTCCTCGACGTCGAACGCGACGCGGTAGAACTCGTTCTCGATCGTCGCGTCCCTGGTGTCCAGAGCCTCCGCCTCCCGCCCCGTCACGCGGCCGCCGCCGGACTCGCCCTCGGGCACGGCCTCCGCGGCGGGGACGACGTCCACGCGGACGTGGCCGAGGCCGGGGACGTCCGGCAGGACGGCCTCCAGGTGGCGGCCGATGGGGCGGGTGGGCCACTCGTCCGGGTCGACCTCCTCCTCGCGGTGCGGGACGCGCTCGCCGGTGCGGGCGTCCACCAGGGCGATCGGGACGTCCACGGCGACGACGTCGCGCGGCAGGAACGCGCGGGCCACGTCGGTGCGGGCGGCCGTGCCGGGGTTCACGACGACGAACGACGCGAGGGCCTCCGGCGCGGGGCCGAACGTGGCGCCGAGGCGGCCGGCGCCCGCCTGGAGCAGGTCGAGCGCGTCGTCGTGGGCCTGGTAGCCGACCTGCGACTTGCGGGTCCACTGGAGGCCGCCGGAGTCGCCGCCCTCCTCCGCGTCCTCCCACGGGTTCGCGGCGCCCCAGGTGTGCTCGTCGAACAGGGCCGCGAGGTCGTACGCGGCGTCGACCGACGCGGACGCGCCGGTGCTCTCGCCCGCGCGGTCGTCGGCGACGGCGTGCAGGGTCTCGGCGGCGCGCAGCACGTTCTGGGCGCGCCGGACGTAGCCGAGGGGGCGGGCGCCGGAGCCGAGGCCGTCGGCCCACCAGTCGGTCCAGTCGCCCTCGTGGGTCTGGAGGCGGTCGCCGTGATGCTCCTCGACGTACTCGAAGAAGTCGGCGTTGGTCGCCATCCGCAGCCGCGGGTAGGCCCACGTCTCGTTCCAGCGCAGCGCGATGTCGGCGGGGACGAGCGAGGGGCCCGCGTTGTCGGCGTGGGCGCCCTGGACGCGCAGGTGGACGGCGTCGAGCGCGTCGGGGTCCTTGGCGGCGCCGACCTGGCCGGGCGCGGCGTACCAGCCGAACGTGCCAGGCCCGTACGGGTAGGGGCGGTCGGCGAGGGAGCCGAGGTAGCGCGGCAGCAGGTCCTCGGCCAGGTCGTAGCCGTCGACGAGGCCGACGGTGTTGCCCTCCATGTACGCCATGCCGTGCGGGGTGTCGGTGAACCACACGATCAGCTCGCCGCCGCCCGGCGAGCGCCAGCGGAACGGGCGGCCGAGCCTGTCGCCGCCGGTGATGTACGGCACGGACCGTCCGGCCCAGTTGTGCGCGGCGGCCAGGTAGCGGACGCCGGCGGCGTTGAGCGCGTCCACGACGCCGACGACGGCGCCGGGGATGTCGGTGTGCATGGCGGAGCGGACGTCGATGCCGTGCCGTTCGCGCAGGTGCTCGGCGAAGCGGAGCTGCCGGTACAGCTCGTCGGTCGAGCACGCCTCGGTGTGCAGCTGCATGGGGAACGCGGTGACCTCGATGTTCCCGGCGCGGGCGCGTTCCTCGAACTCGGCGACCAGCTCGCGCGGCCGGGTCGCGAGCCAGCGCAGCGCGGGCATCGACGACTCCACCGACCAGCGGAAGCGCGCGTCGTCCGGGCGGCCGTCGGTCTCGCGGGCGAGCCGCAGCGCGGCGTCGAGGTAGTCGAGGTGGTGGCGCAGGACGGTGCCCTGCGTGTCGGTGTAGCCGATGTCCAGGTGGGAGTGGTGGACGACGAACACGTTCCACTTGCGCTGCGGCGCGACGTCCAGCGGCGCGGCGCCGACGAGGTCGCCGCCGGCGGTGCGCACCTCCAGCGTGAACCGGCGCGTCTCGTCCACCTCGGGAACGAGCAGCGTGGCGACCCCCTGCGCGCCCGCGCGGGCGCCGGCGGCCACGCTCGTGGTGCCCTCGGCGACGGCGCCGCCGGCGTCCTTGAGCGCGACGCCGAGCCGTTCGGAGCCGGTCACGGTGATCCGGACGGCCTGGAGCAGGGCGCCCGAGGCGTCCCTCTTGAACAGCGGCAGGACGGCGGCGCGGACGGCGAGGCCGCGCACCGCGAGCACCTCGGTGGAAGTGTCGCGGCGCAGGGCGTCGCGGATCCCGTCGTAGTCGGGCGAGCCGAGGCTCGCCTGTAGCAGACGACTCGTCATCGGAAGCCGTCTCCCCCTCTCTGGTGGGTACTAGAACTGGGCGAGCGTGAGCCCGCGGGTGAACAGCCGCTGCGTCACCAGGAACAGCACGACGGTCGGGAGCGACACGACGAGCCCGGCGGCGAGCGCGATCGGCACGGGCGTCCCGGCGTACACGTCGGTGGTGAGGGCCGACAGCTCGGCCCACACCGGCCGGACGGTCTCGGTCTGCGAGAGCGTGAGGCCGAACAGCAGGTCGTTCCAGACGTAGGTGAACTCCAGGATGAACACGGCGGCGAGCGCGGCCGACGACAGCGGCAGGTAGATCCGCCAGAAGATGCGGAACGTGGACGCGCCGTCCATCCGGGCCGCCTCGTAGATCGAGACCGCCATGTTGCCGAAGAAGTTGCGCATGACCAGGGCGGCGAGCGGCACGTTGATCGCGGTGTAGACCAGGATCAGGCCGAGCCGGTTGTCGTACAGCGAGACCTTGCTGTAGCCGATGAACAGCGGGACCAGCAGCATCTGGAACGGCACGACGGTCCCGGCGAAGATCACCACGAACCAGGCGAAGCCGTGCCTGAGCCGCAGCACCACGATCGCGTACCCGGCGAGCGCGCCGACGAGGACGGCGAGGGCGGGGGCGACGATGCTGTAGAGGCCGGTGCTGAGGAGGGTGTCGCCGACGTTCGTCCGGTCCCACGCCTCGCCGATGTTGTCGAACAGGCCCAGCTTCGACGGCGGCTTCACCGCGTCGGACGGGTCGTAGTCGGTCGCCGGGCGGACCGCGTTCGCCACGATCAGGTACGTCGGGAACAGCCAGACGAGGCCGAGGACGACCAGCAGCGTGCGGCGCGCGGCGCCGCTCAGGTCGCGGGCGCGCATGTCAGGTCCCCTCCCGTCCGGCCTGCCTGCGCAGGTAGATGTACGAGGCCAGGCCGGTGATGGTGGTGAGCAGGACGGCGACGGCCGAGCCGTAGCCGTACTCGTCGGCCACGAACACGTCGCGGTACATGGTCACCGCGAGGGTCTCCGACGTCCGCCCGGGGCCGCCCTGCGTCATCACCCAGACGATGTCGAACGTCTTCAGGCTCGCGACCAGCGCCAGCCCGAACACGACCGTGGTCAGCGGGCGCATCAGCGGCCAGATCACGTGCCGGAACATCCGCCAGCCGGACGCGCCGTCCAGCCGGGCGGCCTCGATCGGCGCCTTCGGGATCGACTGGAGCCCGACGACGAACAGCAGCATGTTGACGCCGAGCTGCTGCCACGCCCACACGACGATCATCGCGATCGTGTTGCGCGGGCCGTCCTGGAGGAACTCGGTGTTCCCGCCCGGCATCCCGAGGAACGACAGCACCTGGTTGGCCATGCCTTCCGGCTGGAGGATGAACCCCCAGATCAGGCCGAGGCCCGCGCCGGACATCGCGTACGGCAGCAGGAACGGCAGCCGGAACCACGAGCCGCCCTTCAGGTCGTACGACAGGACGGCGACGAGCAGGCCGAGCCCGACCGGCAGGAGCGTCGTGCCGGCGACCCACAGGAGCGTGTTGCGGATCGAGGTGAGCAGCGCCTCGTCCTCCAGCAGCCGCCGGTAGTTGTCCAGGCCAGTGAACGCGGGCGAGCCGAGCCCGTCGTACGTGGTCAGGCTGAGGTACGCCGTCCACAGGAACGGCAGGTACAGCAGCACCGCCACGAAGACGAGCGCGGGCGACACGTACAGGAACCGGAACCGGCCGAACAGCGCGAACCGTCCGGCGCGGCCGCGGCCGCGCCCTCCGCCCGGCCCGCCGCGCGCGCGGCCCCGGCCTCCGGGTCCCGATCCCTTGCCCTTGATCACCGGGGCGCGGCCCGGCAGGACGTCGTTGGCTGTCATGGCGGGCTCAGCTTCCGTCCTCGTGGGTCTTCCAGTACTCCTCGTTCACCTTCTGGATCTTCTTGAGCACGTCCAGGTAGGTGCCGGGCTTGCCGAGGAACCCGTCGAAGCCGCTCAGCGCCTCGGTCAGCACGGGCGGCGGCGCGGCCTCGAAGTAGCGCAGCACGAGCCGGTTGCCCGCGCCCCCGGCCTCCTTGGTGATCTTGTCGAGCGCGGGGTCGGCGACCTTGACCTTCGGGTTGCCGGAGACGTCGCCGCGGGTGTTGGCCCACTTCTCCTGCGCGGGCGGCGTCACCCACCACTTGAGGAACTTGGTGCTGGCCTCGCCGTCGGGCGCCTTGCGCAGCGAGCAGAGCGGGCCGCTCTCGAAGACCAGCGAGCGCTTCGGCAGGCTCGGCGCGACGTTCGGCATCATGAAGAAGCCGTAGTCCTTGCCCTGCTTCAGCCCGCGCTGCGTCATGCTCGTGTTGAACCACGTGCCCATCAGCGCCATCGCGGCCTTGCCGGACTTGAAGTGGTCGGCGGGGTCGTTCTTGTCGCCGGGGTTGCTGAAGTAGCCGCCCTCGATCATCGACTTCCACTGCTCCATCACCTTGACCACGCCCGGGTCGGTGTAGGACGCCTGCCCGTTGCTCAGCCGCTCGTAGAGGTCGGGGTCGGTGCCCGCGAGGAGCTGCTCGAACCAGACGAACGAGAACAGCGACGTCGGCGAGGAGTGGTGGAACGGCACCTGGCCCTTCGACTTCAGCGTCTCGGCGGCCTTCATCAGCTCGGCCCAGGTCGTCGGCGGCTTCAGCTTGTACCGGTCGAAGATCTTCTTGTTGTAGAACATGCCCCAGTAGGCGGTGTTCAGCGGCACGCAGTACTGCTTGCCCTTCACCGTGTAGTACTTCTGGAGCGCCGCGCTCAGGTCGCCGCTCTGGACGCCCGCGCGCCAGATGTCGCTGGTGTCGGCGACCTGGTTCTGCTTGACGATCTCCTCAAGGCGGCCGCCGGTCGTCCAGGTGAACAGGTCCGGCTTGACCTTGGTGCGGAACGAGGTCTTGATGAACGCGGTGTAGGTCGGCTCGTCGGTGTAGCCGACCGGCTTCACGCCGAGCCCGTTCTGCTGCTTGGACAGGGCGCCCATCTGCTCGAAGAACGGCGTCCACGCGCCCTTGTCGTTGTAGAGCTTCAGCTCCGACTTCTTCCCGCCGGAGCCGTCTGAGCCGGAGCCGCAGCCGGTGGCGACGAGCAGCGCGCCCATGGTGAGTGCGGTCACCCGCAGTCGCTTCGACGACATCATGGGGGGCCTCCTTGCTTCGGGGTGGGTGCCCTGAGGGATCGAGAGTCGAGATCGGTCGTTCGGGGTGGGTGGTGGGTCGGGGGGCCGCCGGGCGGCTCGGGTCCCCGCCGCCTGGATCGTGCCAAACGGGGCGGACGAACGGGTGGACGAACGGGGTTGCGAACGGGGCGGACGAACCGAGGGGGTGCGGCCGTCGCAGGAGTGGGAGTGGAAGTGGGAGTGGGGCGTGGGAGGGACGGGCGAGCGGGTGGGCGAGCGGGTGGGCTCAGCCCTCCGCGATGCGTTCCTCGATGACGTCCTTGACCTCGGCGAGGTGGGCCCGCATGTGGTCCTCGGCCCCGGGGCCGTCGCCGCGCTCGATGGCGCCGAGGATCGCCCGGTGCTCCTCGTAGTCGCGGGTGCGGTCGTCGAAGATCCGCTGTATCTCGCGCTGCTCGGAGGCGTGCACCGACAGCAGCGAGTCGATGACCTCCTCCAGGACGGAGTTGCCGGCGGCGGTGGCGGCGGCGCGGTGGAACGCCATGTTGGCGTCGTGCAGCCGGTTGTCGTCGCCCGACAGGTGGTGGCTCGCGTCGTCCAGGACGGACCGCAGCCGGTCCAGGTCGGCCGCCTCGGACCGGCGCGCCGCCTGCGCGGCGAGCGGCGGCTCGATCAGCAGCCGGGCGTCCAGGAGCTGGAGCAGCCGGCCGCCGCCGAGGGTGCGGACGTTGGGGTTGGGGATCACGACCCGTTCCAGGTCGGCGCCCACGTAGATGCCCGAGCCGTGCCGGAGCTGGATCGCCCCGGTGGCCTCCAGGCGCCGCAGCGCCTCCCGCAGCGTCGGCGTGGTCACCGCGAACCGCCGCGAGAGCTCCCGGGCCGACGGCAGCCGGTCGCCGGCGCGCAGGCCGCCCGACCTGATCAGCTCCAGCATCCGCTCGGTCAGAGCGTCCGAGAGGCTGGGCCGGGCCACATCCTGGGACATCGCCACCTCACCATCCGAAAGAAGTAAAGTCATCTAATCACTTAGTCGACTGTGATGTCCAGCACCCGGCCGGCACTTCCCAGCGCCTCCCGCAGCGCGCGCCGCTGCTCGGCGAGCGCCCGACGCGCCACCCGCGCCTGAACGACGCCGTCGAACCCGTGGTAGACGCCCGGGACGTGCCGCAGCTCGGTCGGCACCCCGGCCTCGATCAGCCGCCGCGCGTAGTCCAGGTCCTCGTCCCGCAACGGGTCGAACTCGGCCGCGAGCACGTAGGCGGGCGGCAGCCCGCGCAGGTCGCCGGCCCGCGCGGGCGCCGCGTACACCGGCGCGCCGCGACTCGCCGCGTCCGGGGAGCCCTTGAGGTAGTGGCGCCACATGTGGGCGACGTCGCCGCGGTTGAACAGGGGCGGCTCGGTGAACGCCCGCATGGACGGGGTGTCCATGCGGTCGTCCAGGACCGGGTACAGCAGGAGCTGGAACGCGAGCGGCGGGCCGTTCTCGTCGCGGGCGCGCAGGGCGACGGCCGCCGCGAGGCCGCCGCCCGCGCTGCCGCCTCCGACCGCGATCCGGGACGGGTCCGCGCCGAGCTCCGCCGCGTGCTCGTACGCCCAGACCGTCGCGGCGTAGCAGTCGAGGAACCCGGCGGGGAACGGGTGCTCGGGAGCGAGGCGGTAGTCCACCGACACGACCGCGATGCCGTCCGCGGCGATGTCCAGGCAGCGGGCGTGCTCGTTCCCGAGGTCGCCGGTGACGAAGCCGCCCCCGTGGAAGTAGACGAGCACCGGCGAACGGTCGCGTCCCGGCTCCGGGCCGCCTTCCGCCGCCGGGGCGCGGGAGGGGGACGCGCCCGGAGCCCACCGCGGCCGGTAGGTCCGTACCGGGACCGGCGGGGCGCCGGGCGGCCCGGGGACCTCCCGGTCCGCCACTTCGACGCGCTCGTCGGACGCGGGCTCGCTCAGCACGGCGACCAGGTCGCGCATCGCGGCGCGGGCCGCGCCGGGGTCGGCCAGCCCGACGTACGGCATCCCGGTGAGGGCGCCGGCGAGCTCGGGGTCCATGCGGTCGCGCGCTGCGGACGCCGGCCGGGCGGTGGGCTCCGGGTTCATGTCAGCCGCTCACCCGGACGTCGACGTACCGGGCCCGGTAGATGCTGACCTGCTGGTAGTTGTCGTTGTCGATCCCCTTGTCCGGGTCCAGGCTGTTGACGTTGTAGGAGATCACGAGCTTTCCGGAGGTCGAGAGGGACGCGTGCTGGTGGGCGTTGTAGGTGTAGATGTTCTTGTTCCTGTAGTCGCCGAACTCGCCGGTCTCGGGCGTGGTGTACACGGTCTGCTCGCCGCTGAACGGGCCGTCCGCCGAGCACGAGGTCAGCACGTCGATCTCCGCGCCGAACGCGATCTCGGTGTCCTGGTTGACCAGGATGTAGTGCGAGCCGCGCCGCGTGACGCTGAACTCGTTGGAGACGCCGCTCAGCAGCCGGGCCGAGTCGACCTCCTCGGACGACCAGCCGCCGCCCGCGGTCCGGAACTCCCACTCGCCGCGCAGGTCGGTGCCCTTCACCCGCGCCGCGTGCAGGTACTTGACGTTCTTGTTGTCGCTGCCAATGTGGTCCTCGGTGCCGTAGACGTAGGTGTAGCCGCCGTCCTTGAGCAGCGCCGAGCCCCACTGGACGCCCGTCGCCGACGGCATCTCGCGCACCTCGGTCGGCTTGGCGAGCGAGGTGGTCGGGAAGCGCGCGAGGACGTTGCGGGTGAACTTCATGTCCCACGGATTGCCGTTGTCAGGGTCGGGGTCGTAGTACTCGCGGTAGATCTGCTGGACGTCCGAGCCGCTCTGGGTCAGGTCGCCCGCCCAGTACCAGTGCGCGGGCGCGGGCGGCGGCATCGGCTCGACCGGGTCGGCGGCCGGGCCCCGGTGGACCGTGCTGAGCCTGCCCGCGGTGGACTGCACGACGAACGAGTTGTTGAGGAACGGCGTCGTCCCGCCCTCGTCCGTGACGAGCGGCCGCGAGCCGTCCGGGTTGACCTTGCCGAGGAACGTGTCGGAGTAGGCGTAGACGATCCGCCCGTCCGACAGCTTCAGCGAGTAGGTGGAGTCGGCGCCCGTCCAGTCGTCCAGGCGGGTGTTGTCGTTGCCGTAGGCGGTGAACTTGTCGTTCAGAGCGGCGTTCTTCGTGCCCTGGGCGAACGTCGGCGCGGGCTTGCCGGCGCACACCGGCCCGGCGGACGCCCCCGCCTGGGCGTTCGCGGGAACCGCGCCCGTGACGGCGGCGATCCCCGCCGCCGCGAGCGCGGACGCGAGCAGCGCGCGCGCTCGCCTTGAGGGGGTTTTTCCGTGCATGCGAAACCTCCAGCAGAACGGTGAACCTGAACCGGAACCTGGTCTCGGGGGTGGCCCCGGCCTCGGGGTGGCCGAAGAACGGCCGTGACGGCCGGGAGTCGGTCGGCGGACTCGGTCAGCGGGGCAGTGGGTCAGCGGGGCAGTGGGTCACTGAGGCAGCGGGACAGTGAGGCAGCAGGCCAGTGGGTCAGTCGGGGAGGGCGGCCGGGTTGACGGCGAGGAGGCCGCCGTCCACGCGGTGCTCCGCGCCCGTGACGAACGAGGAGCGCGGTCCGGCCAGGAACGCGACGACCTCGGCCACCTCCTCCGGGCGCGCGACGCGGCCGAGCGGATGGGTGCGGCCCCACTCGGCGACCTGCTCGTCCTGGGGCCTGTCGCCGCGGAACAGGTCGGCCGCCCAGCGCAGCATGGGGGTGTCGACCGAGCCGGGGCAGACCGTGTTCGCGCGGATGCCGTCGGCCGCGTGGTCGAGCGCCATCGAACGGGTCAGCGCGTTGATCGCGGCCTTGCTGGCGCTGTACGCGGCGACGCGGGCCTGCGACACGAACGCCTGCACCGACGAGACGGTGACGATCGTCCCGCCGCCGCGCCGGCGCAGTTCGGGCACCGCCGCGCGGCAGGCCAGGTAGACGCCCTTGACGTTGACGTCGAGGACCTCGTCCCAGACCTCCTCGGAGGTGTCCTCGACCGTGCCGTACCGCTGGACGCCCGCGCAGGTCACCACGGTGTCGAGGCCGCCGTACCGGGACACGGCGGTCGCCACGAGGTCCCGCATCGCCGCGGCGTCGGTCACGTCCGCCGTCACGCCGGTGACGTCCGCGCCCGCCGCGCGCAGGTCGCGTTCGGCCTCGCAGACGGCGTCCTCGCCGATCCCGCAGAACGCCACCGCCGCGCCGTCCGCGGCGAGCCGTTCGACGACGGCCCTGCCGATGCCGAGCGAGCCCCCGGTGACCAGGGCGACCTTGCCCGCGAAGTCCCGCCCGCCCGCACCGGGCGCCCCCTGCGCGCCCGCACTCCGGCCGCTGTCCTCGTGCTCCGTCACTGCCGCTCCCTCTCCTCGACCACGCCCGCGCGCAGCCACAGCTTCCTCGTGCCGTACGGGGCGAGGCGGAGCGCGGAGCCGTTCTCGACGGCCGCCGCGAGCCCGTCCGTCGGGTATCCGGCGAACGGCTCCAGCCCCACCACGTACGCCCGGCCCCACCAGGGGTGGTCGACGGTCGCGCCGAGCTCCTGCCAGAGCCACAGGTACGGCAGCACCGCCGCGTCCCAGCGGACCCGCAGGCCGGGCCCCCCGCCCGGGTCGATCACCTCGTAGCGTCCCTCGCCGAGGCCGGTCAGGTAGACGATCTCGCTCGGCGCGCCGCGTTCGGGGACCACGCTGAGGTCCACCGTCCCGCCGCCGTCCGCGGACGGGACGTGCGGCCAGGCGTACGGCCCGCCCTCCCGGACGCGGCGCCGCCCTCCCGGGCCGATCGCCTCCGGATGCGGGACCACCTCGGCCCCGGCGGGGAGCCTGATCCGGTGCCCCGGCCGCAGGAACGGCGCGCCGAACACGATGTGGTGCCCCCACATCACCTCCAGCGGCACGCCCGCCTCGTTCTCCAGCTCCTCCTCGACGACCAGCTCGGCCTCGCCGGAGCGGAGCCGGAACGTCTTGGCCAGGCGCAGCGGCATCCGGCGGCCCCGGACGGTCAGCCTGACCGCGACCTCACCCGCGTCGTCGGCCACGATGTCCGCGTCCCACGGCAGGCTCGCGACCTCGCCGTGCTGCGCGAGCGCGGCGCCCCGGTAGGAGGAGGGCGCGCCGCCGTTCGGGAGCACCTCCTGCCAGCCGCCCTCGTAGTGGTCGAGGAACGCGGCGGTGTCGTCGGACGCGCCGCCCGCCACGTCGCGCGGGTTGCGGAGCCCGTCCGGCGACAGCCACACGAAGTCGGTGTCGCTGGGCTTGTGGCAGAACTCGGCGACGTCGCCGCCCTTGCCCGCCAGGACGGTGACGCGCAGCAGCTCGTTCTCCAGGACCACGGCGCGCAGTCCGGCCCAGGTGATCTCGTGCACGCGGGCGCCCCAGTTGCGGGCGGGGCGATGGCGTCGGTACGTCACGCGCGGTCCCCTACGCCCAGTCCTCGCAGCCGCGGAACGGCATGTGCAGTCCCTCGACGTAGCGCGGGCGCGGCTGGTACTCGTTCACGCCCGGCTCGCCGCGCAGCAGCAGCGCGCTCGGGTACGGCAGCGGCTCCTCGATGATGCGGGTGGAGGTCGGGATGTAGCGGATGGTGAGGCCGCAGCGCCGGTACGGCGAGTCGTTCGCCTCGCTGCCGTGCATGATGTTCGGGTGGTGGACCTCGACGTCGCCCGGCTCCAGGACCAGGTCGGCGGCCTCCGACTCGTCCACCCCGGCGGCGCTCTCCACGCCGAAGACCGCGCCCGCGTCGCCGCGCTCGCGGACCTCGTGGAGCACCTCCTTGTGGCTGCCGGGGATGACGCGCAGGCAGCCGTTCTCGGGCGTCGAGCGGTCCACCGCGAGCCAGAGCGTCACGACCCGCATCGGGTCGAGCGGCCAGAACGCGCCGTCCTGGTGCCACAGCACGGGCTTGCCGGTGAACGGCGGCTTGGAGATGTAGGCCGACGCGAACAGCGCGATGTCGGGGCCGACGAAGCGCTGCGCCACGTCGAGCAGGCGGTCGTCGGAGACGAGCCGCACCCAGAACGGGTCCTTGGCGACCAGGTCGTGCGACAGGTCCTCGCCGGTGCGGTCGGGGTGGCGCTCCTGGAGCCAGCGGACGTGCCGGTCGGCCTCCTCGATCAGCTCCGCGTCCAGCACGTTCCTGAAGATCGCGTATCCGTCGGTCTCGTAGCGCCGCATCGGGTCTGCGTCGAAGGCGGGGCGGTCGGTCGGCGCCTGCATGGCGGCCCTCCTTGGTGGGTGTCCCTCGCGGGTGTCGGCACGGACGGCGGGGCGCGGCCTGTGGACCACGGCACCCGCAGTCTTAGTCATCAGATCACTTGCTGTCTAGATGTATCGTCGAGCGGAGCGACGAGATTTTGGAGCCCCATGGCCGCTCTGGAGACGATCGGAAGGCGCGCACCCGCCCGGGTCGCGCTCATCGGCGAATGCATGATCGAACTGAGTCACGTGGCGCCCGACCGGCTCGCCGTCGGCTACGCGGGCGACGTCTTCAACACCGCCGCCTACCTGGCGCGCGACGCCCCGCCCGGCGCGGTCGACGCGCAGTTCGTGACGATCGTGGGCGACGACCCGTACAGCGAGCGGATGCGCGCCGCGTGGGCCGAGCACGGGGTCGGCGCGGCGCACGCGCTCGCCCGACCCGGAGGCCAGGCCGGCCTCTACCTGATCCGCACCGACGAGCACGGAGAGCGGACATTCCACTACTACCGGTCGCAGTCGGCGGCGCGCGGCCTGTTCGGCCCCGCCCACCCGGACTCGGTGGACGACGCGATCGCCGACCACGACCTGGTCTACCTGTCCGGGATCACGCTGTCGATCCTGACGCCGCCCGCCCGCGACCGCCTGCTCGGCGTGCTGGACGAGACGCGCCGCCGGGGCGGGCTCGTGGCGTTCGACGGCAACTACCGGCCGTCCGGATGGCCCTCCCCGGCCCTCGCGGCGGCGGCGATGTCGGCGGTGCTCGCCCGCACGGACGTGGCGCTGCCGACG
The DNA here is from genome assembly GCF_009793335.1 of Actinomadura sp. J1-007. GTDB lineage: Bacteria > Actinomycetota > Actinomycetes > Streptosporangiales > Streptosporangiaceae > Spirillospora > Spirillospora yumaensis. The sequence goes on from NZ_WING01000001.1 coordinate 1,347,231, forward strand.
CTGGCCGACGACCGCGCGGTCTTCGGCGACGCGTCCGCCCGCGACTCGGTCCGGCGGCTCCGCGCCGCCGGGGTCGGCGAGATCGTCGTCAAGGTCGGCGAGCAGGGCTGCGTCGTCGCGGACGCGGAGAACGCCGAGGCGGTCCCCGCGGTCCGGGGCGCCCGGGTGATCGACACCACGGCGGCGGGCGACTCGTTCAACGGCGGCTACCTCGCGGCCCGGATCGGCGGAGCCCCGCCGCGCGCGGCGGCCGAGGCCGCCAACCGCCTCGCGGCCCGCGTCATCGGGCATCGCGGCGCCCTGCTGCCGCCGCCCCGGCGGTCCCCGGAGGCCGCCGCCGCCGCGAGCGAAAGGTGACCATTTTCTCCGTTGAAGAACGTTTAGCGAGCTTTCTGTCTCGTCAGCGCGGACATTGGTGCGAAAGCCACGCGCGCCGAAGTCTCGCAGCGGCCTCCGCAGGCGGTAGTTTCAAAGGAGCGGGACCATCCTGCGAGGGAGTGACGTGACAGAGGAAACCGCTGCAATGCCGGCCAGTACCAAGTTGTCCGTACGCGATGTGGTGACGGTGAAGCTTCCCGCCGCCAGCGCGTACCTGTCCGTCCTGCGGACCGCCACCGCGGGGCTCGCGGCCAGACTCGACTTCACGCTGGACGAGATCGAGGACCTGCGCATCGCGGTGGACGAGGCGTGCGCGATGCTCCTCGCCCAGGCGGTGCCCGGCACGGACCTGATCTGCGAGTTCGAGCTCAACGGCGACGCGATGCGGATCTCCGTCGCGGTGCTGACCGTGGACGGGCGCGAGCCGAGCCGCGACACGTTCGCCTGGACGGTCCTCTCGTCCCTCGCGGGCGAGGTGGACGCCCGGGTCGGCGCCGACGACCGGGTGACCGTGACGCTACAGAAGCGCCGCGGCGGTGCGGGGGCCCCGTGACAGAGAAGACGACCGTCGCGGGCGCCACCGACGCCGCGGCGAGCACCGAGCGCACCGACAGCGCGGTCCCCGACCGCGCGCGGGCCCGCGCCCTGTTCGAGCGCCTCGCGCAGCTCCCCGAGGGCGACCCGGAGCGCCAGCGCATCCGCGACCAGCTCGTCGAGCTGCACCTGCCGCTGGTGGAGTACCTGGCCCGCAGGTTCCGCAACCGCGGCGAGTGGCTCGACGACCTGATCCAGGTCGCGACCATCGGGCTGATCAAGTCGATCGACCGGTTCGACCTCGGCCGCGGCGTGGAGTTCTCCACCTACGCCACGCCCACGATCGTCGGCGAGATCAAGCGGCACTTCCGCGACAAGGGCTGGGCCGTCCGGGTGCCGCGCCGGCTCCAGGAGCTCAAGCTCTCGCTCACCAAGGCGATCAGCGACCTCGCCCAGCGCGAGGGCCGGGCGCCCACGGTCAGCGAGCTCGCCGCCCACCTCCAGATGACCGAGGAGGAGGTGCTCGAAGGGCTGGAGTCGGCCAACGCCTACTCCACGGTGTCCCTCGACGCCCCCGACTCCGGGGACGAGGACGCCCCCGCCGTCGCCGACTCGCTCGGCATGATCGACGAGTCGCTGGAGGGCGTGGAGTACCGCGAGTCCCTCAAGCCGCTGCTGGAGAAGCTGCCCGCGCGCGAGAAGAAGATCCTCCTGCTGAGGTTCTTCGGCAACATGACCCAGTCGCAGATCGCCGCCGAGCTCGGCATCTCCCAGATGCACGTCTCGCGGCTGCTGGCCCGCACCCTCGCCCAGCTCCGCGAGGGCCTCACCGCCGACGAGTGACCGACGCCCGACCCCGGCGCCCCCGGCCGGCCCTCCCTGGAATCCTCGGAGCGGGCCCCGGCCGAGGGGCGCCCCGGCCGTCCCGCCGGTGGCTCCGCGCGGACGAGCCCCGTCCACCCGCCTAGGCGCTCTTGCCGCCCTTGGGGCCGTTGGCACTCTTGGGGCTCTTGGGACTCTTCGCGGCCGGAGAGCCCTTCCCGCCCCCGGCCCCCTTACCGCCCTTCGCGTTCCCGGCCCCCTTGCCGCCCTTCGCGGCCTGAGCGCCCTTGCCCCCCTGAACGGGCTCGCCGACCTTGACCTCCCGGCCCGCGCCCTTCGCCCCGCCTGTAGCGGTGCCGGTGTCGTTCACGTCGGCCGTGGCGTCCTCGTCGTCCTCGTCGTCCAGCTCCCGGTCCTGGACGAGCCACGCGGTGCTCGGCGGGCTGAGGACCGTGATCAGCGCCAGCACGGCGACGACGCCGAGCGGGACCGCGTAGAACGGCTGGTCGCTCTGCCACAGCGACCACGCCACCGGCAGCGCGAACAGCTGCGTCAGCACCGTCGGCGCGCGGCTCCACGGCTCGGCGCGCAGGATCCCCCGCGCGCAGGCGAGCATCCCGATGCCGCCCGCGAGCGCGAGGAGGGTCACGCCGATCCCGCTCATCGGGTCGACGGCGGCCCCGACGGCCGTCTCCACCCCCACGTACGCGCCGAAGGCGACGGCGGCCAGCCCTTCGGCGGCTTCGAGGGCGGCGGCGGCGATCACGGCGCTGGGACGCTTCTGCACAATCCGAAACCCTACTCGCCCCCGCGCGCCGTCCCGCCGGGCCTCCGCCCCGCCCGCGCGGCCGCCTGGAAGGGCGCGCGGAAGGGCGTTCGGCCGGTCGCCCGGCGCCGGGCCCTGCCGACATCGATACGCTGACGCCGTGCGCGCCATGCTGATCGCCAACCCGATGGCGACCTCGACCTCCCGGCGGGCCCGCGACCTGCTCGTGCGGGCCTTCGCCGGCGATCTCGACCTCGTCACCGCCGAGACCGGGCACCGCGGCCACGCGACCGAGCTCGCGCGCCGCGCGGCGGACGACGGGTTCGACGTGGTGATCGCGCTCGGCGGCGACGGCACCGTCAACGAGACCGTCAACGGGCTGCTCGTCGACGGCCCCTCCCCCGACCTGCCCGCGCTCGCCGTCGTGCCGTGCGGCAGCGCCAACGTGTTCGCCCGCGCGGTCGGGCTGCCCGGCGACCCGCTCGGCGCGACCCGGGTCGTCCTGGAGGCGCTGCGCGCGGGCCGGCACCGCACCGTCGGCCTCGGCTCCGCCTCGTACGACGGCGTCACCGAGCGTTACTTCACGTTCTGCGGCGGCGTCGGGCTGGACGCGGAGGTCGTCCGCGAGGTCGAGCGGCGGCGGGACGAGGGCGCCCGCGCCGACCCGTCGCTCTATGTGCGCACCGCCGTCCGCCATTTCTTCTCCGGCACCGACCGGAGGCGGCCCGCGGTAACGCTGGAAGTGCCGGGACGCCCCGCCGAATCGGGGCTGTTTCTCGCGTTCGTCTCCAATACCTCGCCATGGACTTTCGTCGGCAGCCTTCCGGTGAATCCGAGTCCGAAGGCCAACTTCTCCCGCGGCCTGGACGTGTTCGGGATGCGCTCGCTGGGCGTGGCGCCGACGCTCGCCGCGCTCGCGCAGATGCTGGTCGCGCGCACCCGCCCCGTTCAGGGCCGCAACGTGCTGAACGTGCACGACGCGGCGGAGCTCACATTGCGCGCGGAGCGTCCCGTGGCCTTTCAACTGGACGGCGACTACCTTGGTGAGCGAGAGCACATCGTGTTCCGGGCGGTGCCCAAGGCGGTACGGATCGTCATATGAGGCCGAACGGGCCGCCTGTTAACAACAAAGCAACCGGCCCGACCCACTGATGTGACACATGCGACACCCATACTTTGAGAATCCCTTCTCAAAGGTCTTGCGCCTGGCCAGACGCCCCTGACACGCTCAAAGTGCGCCAGCCGCCAGGGGCCCCAACGCCGTCGGCCTCCTGACACGCGGCGCCGCACAACAATCATCCCTGAGGCAAGCCATCAGCGCCCGGGGTGTGTCGCGACATGTGAAACCGTTCACAAGTGGAGTATCTCCGCCACGCTGACAGAGGAGTGGACCGCATGGACTGGCGCCACCGCGCAGCCTGCCGTGACGTGGACCCCGAGTTGTTCTTCCCGATCGGAAACACCGGGCCCGCGATTCTGCAGATCGAAGAGGCCAAGCAGGTATGCAGGCGCTGCGACGTGACCGACGCGTGCCTGCGCTGGGCGCTGGAGTCCGGGCAGGACTCGGGCGTCTGGGGCGGAATGGGCGAGGACGAGCGCCGCGCCCTCAAGCGCCGCACCGCGCGGGCCCGCGCCCGCGCCGCCGCGACCGGCCTCATGCCGCGCGCCTGACGGCCCGCGCGCACCGGCTCCCGGCGGAACCCACCCGCGAGCGGCACGCCTCCGAACCCTCCGGGGCCGGACAGCACCCGCCGCCCGCGCGCTGACATCAAGCGCCCGCGACCCCGTCGCGGGCGCTTGTCACATCCGGACACACGCCTCCCGCACACACCAGCGCCCGCCAGCCGCCACCCGCACACGTCAGCGCGGAACCGGGCACCGCACGGATCAGCGCAGGGCCGGGCACCGCCCGCACGCAGCAGCACGGGGCCGCGTGCCGACGCGGATCACTGCGGGCCGGGCGCCGCCCGCAGACATCAGCGCAGGACCGGGCACCGCACGGATCAGCGCGGGCCGGACGCCACCCGCAGACATCAGCGCAGGGCCGGGGGCCGTAGGGGTCAGCGGGGGGGTGGGCCTGGGCGGTGGTGTTCCAGTGGGACGTCCACTACGACCTCCGTGCCGCCTCCCTGGCGGGCCCGGAAGTCCAGGCGTCCGCCCAGTTCGCCGACGATCAGGGTGCGGACGATCTGGAGCCCGAGGCTGTTGCTGCTCTCCACGTCGAAGTCGTCGGGCAGCCCGACGCCGTCGTCCACCACGACCGCGATGAGGCGGCGGCCCTCGCCCTCGGGCGCGCCGTTCGCGGCCGGGGCCTCGGGCGAGCCGCCCGGCCAGTCGCCCCAGACCGCGACGCCGAACGGGTCGGCGGGCGCGTTGCCCTCCCCGTAGCGGCAGGCGACGACCTCCAGGGTGCCGAACCGGTCGGACAGCCCGTGTTCGAGCGCGTTCTGGAGCAGCTCGGTCAGCGCCATGGCGAGCGGCGTCGCGATCTCGGCGGGCAGCACGCCGAAGCTGCCGGTGCGCTTCGGTGTCACGTTCGACTCGGGGGTGGAGACCTCGCCCGCCATCTGGATCACCCGGTCGGCGATGTCGTCGAAGTCGATCAGCTCGTCGGGGGTGTGCGAGAGCGTCTCGTGCACGATCGCGATCGACCCGACGCGCCGTACCGCCTCGTCCAGCGCGGCGCGCCCCTCGGGGATCCGCAGCCGGCGGGCCTGGAGGCGGAGCAGCGCGGCGACCGTCTGGAGGTTGTTCTTGACCCGATGGTGGATCTCGCGGATCGTCGCGTCCTTGGTCATCAGCTCCCGGTCGCGCCAGCGCAGCTCGGTCACGTCGCGGCACAGCACGATCGCGCCGATGCGCGTCCCGCCGACGACCAGCGGGATCGTCCGCAGCTGCATGACCGAGCCGTGCGCCTCGACCTCCACCTCGCGCGGCGCCCGGCCGCTGAGGATCACGCTCAGCGCCTCCTCCAGCGGCTCGCCGGTGTCGCACAGCTCGGTGGTGACGGCCCCCAGCGACTCGCCGACGAGGTCGGTCGGGAAGCCGAGCCGCCGGAACGCCGACTGCGCGTTCGGGCTCGCGTACGTCACCCGGCCGGAACGGTCCAGCCGGATCAGCCCGTCGCCGACCCGCGGCGAGCGGACCAGGTTGGGCTCCTCCCCCGGCACCGGGAACCGCCCCTCGGCGATCATCTGCGCGAGGTCGCTGGCGCTCTGGAGGTAGGTCAGCTCCAGGCGGCTCGGCGTCCGGGCGGACGAGAGGTTCGTGCTGCGCTGGATCACGCCGAGGACCTTGGCCCCGCGCCGTACGGGGATCGACTCCTCCCGGACCGGGATGCCGCTGCCCCATTCGGGGTCGCCCTCGCGGACGATGCGCCGCTCCCGCCAGGCCACGTCGATCAGCCCCCGCCGCCCGGTGCGCACGACCTTGCCGACCAGGTCCTCGGGGTACGCGGTCGGGCCGGTCGTCGGGCGCATCTGCGCGATCGCGACCCACCCGGGGACGGTCGCGCCGGTGTCCGCGCGGAGCGACGGGCGGCCCCCGCCGTCGGAGGACGGCAGGTCGTCGGCGGACCGCAGCGGCACCCACAGCAGCAGGTCCGCGAACGACAGGTCGGCGAGGAGCTGCCAGTCGGACACCAGGGCGTGCAGCCACTCCAGATCGGTGTCGGTGAGGTCGGTCTGGTCGCGGACCAGGTCGGTCAAGGTAGGCACGCGACCATCATCGCCCATCGGATTTGGTGCCCGCGCGCGCGTACCGCCGCCGGGCCGCCTGGCAGGATGCCCGCATGGGACACGATCCGCTGGCCAGGTTCCGGGCGGCCGCCGCGCGCCGCGAGGCCGACGGGCTGCGGCGGACGCTGCGGCCCCGCACCGGCGACCACGACGGCCTCATCGACCTGGCGTCCAACGACTACCTCGGGCTGTCGCGCGACCCGCGGCTGGCCGAGGGCGCCGCGGCGGCGGCGCGGGCGTGGGGCACGGGCTCGACCGGGTCGCGGCTGGTCACGGGCACCACCGGGCTGCACGCCGAGCTCGACCGCCGGCTCGCCGCGTTCACCGGCAGCGCCGCCGGGCTGGTGTTCTCCTCCGGCTTCCTCGCCAACCTCGGGGCGGTCACCGCGCTCGCCGGCCCCGGCACGCTCGTGGTGTCCGACCAGGTCAACCACGCCTCGATCGTGGACGGCTGCCGGCTCTCCCGGGCCCGTACGGCGATCGCCCCGCACCGCGACGCCGCCGCCGTCGAACGGCTCCTCGCCGGACGCGACGAGGAGCACGCCGTCGTGGTCACCGACGCGGTGTTCTCCGTGGACGGCGACCTCGCGCCCCTGCGCGACCTGCACCGCGCGGCCCGCGCGCACGGGGCGCTGCTGGTGATCGACGAGGCCCACGCGTTCGGCGTCGTCGGCGAGCGCGGGCAGGGCGCCGCGCACGCCGCGGGCCTCGCGGGCGAGCCCGACGTCGTCCTCACCCTCACCCTCTCCAAGTCCCTCGCCTCCCAGGGCGGCGCGGTCCTCGGCGCGCCCGAGGTCATCGACACGCTGATCGACACCGGCCGGGCGTTCATCTTCGACACCGGCCTGAACCCGCCCGCCGCGGGCGCGGCCCTCGCCGCTCTCGACGTGCTGGAGGGCGACCCCGGCCTGCCCGCCCGCGCCCGCGACCGGGCCCGCCGGATGGCGGACCTCGCGGCCGCATCCGGTCTGGAGACGGTCGTCACACCCGCCGCGGCCGTCGTCCCGGTGTTCCTCGGCGAGCCCGGCGCGGCCGTCCGCGCCGCCGCGATCTGCGCCGACCACGGCGCGCGGGTCGGCTGCTTCCGCCCCCCGTCCGTGCCGAAGGGACGGGCCTGCCTGCGGCTCACCGCGCGCGCCTCCGTGGACGAGGCGGACCTCACCGTCCTTGCGGACGCCCTGGCCGCCGTGGCGTGCTCTACCGCCCGTAGTCTTCACACGTAACATCGGGGTCAACCGATGATGAACGTGAGGAGATGCCGTGACGGAGGTCAGGGGCGGGCCCCGGCACGGGGGCTACGAACGCGCGCCGCTCAGCGACATCGGTAGGCACCACTCGGCGCAGGCCCCCCGCATCCCCAAGTACTACAAGCTCAAGGAGCTGCTGGTCGAGCTGATCCTCTCGCTCCCGCCCGGCAGCCCTCTCCCGCCCGAACGGACCCTCGCCGAGAAGTACGAGACGTCCCGTACGACGGTCCGCCAGGCGCTCGCCGAGCTGGTCGTGGAGGGACGGCTCCAGCGGATCCAGGGCAAGGGCACGTTCGTCGCCAAGCCGAAGGTGTCGCAGGAGCTCAACCTCGTCTCCTACACCGAGGACATGCGCCACCACGGGCTGCGGCCCGAGACCCGCATCCTCGAAGCCGGGTACGTCAGCGCCGACGAGCACCTCGCCGGGCTGCTCGGCATCCGCCCCGGCGGGCGCGTCCTGCGCATCCACCGGCTCCGCCTCGCCGACGGCGAGCCGATGTCGATCGACACCTCGCACCTCCCGGCCCGCCGCTTCCCCGGCCTGCGCCGCGAGCTGCCCCGGCACCGCTCCCTCTACGAGACGCTCGCCACCGCCTACGACGTCCACCTGGCGGAGGCCGAGGAGACCATCGAGACCGTCCTCGCCACGCCCCACGACGCGCAGCTCCTCGGCGTCGACGTGGGCCTGCCGATGCTGCTGCTCTCCCGGCACGCGTTCGACTCCACGGGCCAGCCCGTCGAGTGGGCCCAGTCGCTCTACCGGGGCGACCGCTACAAGTTCATCACGCGTCTCCGCAGGTCCTGACACCTCGACTACGCTCGGCGACCGGATCACCCGTTCTGGGTACGCTTAGAACACACGTTCCCTACGATGACCCGGAGACAGATCGTGAGGGAAAGGCCACCGAGAGTGCAAACCGCCGAGATACCGCAGCATGTCGCCGTACTGCCGGACACGCCGTACGCCCTGTGGGCGAGCGGCGAGCTGCACGACTACCTGCACCTCCCCCACGACGGAACCCGCGTCGAGGTCATCGGAGGAAGAGTCGTCGTGTCCCCACCCCCCGGAGTCCCCCATGGGGGCATCGTCCAGGACGTCGCGGACGCCGTGTCGGCCGCCCGCTCCGCCGATCCGGAGTTCGCCTGGAGGACCTTGCAGGTCACCGGAATCGACTACCTCGGGACGGGCGACGGCTACATCCCCGACCTGATCGTCCTGGCCGCCGAGGCCCTCGACCGGGCCCGGGAGGCCGACCTCCCGAAGCTCGCGCCGGACGAGATCGAGCTGGTCGTCGAGGTCACCTCCAAGCGCGGCGCCGAGAACGACCTGCCCCCGGCCGACAGGCGCACGCGCACGAAGTGGAACTGGTACGCCCACGCGGAGATCCCCTACTACCTGCTCGTCGACCGCTCGCCCAAGGCCGGGCGCACGACGCTGTACTCGATCCCCGATCAGGGGGCGGCGGCCTACCTCCACCAGGAGAGCTGGGACTTCGGCGAGACCGTCCGGCTGCCGGAGCCGTTCGGCCTCGACATCGCGACCGGCCTCTGGAAGCCCTGGAAGACCTGACCGCGGGAGCGGCGCTCCGCTGAAGGGAGCGCCGGGTGCTCGTCGGGGCCCTCTCCGGGCCGTTCGCTAGAGGGTCTTGGAGAGGGCCTTGATGGGCATCTGGAGGTCGGTGAGGAGTGCCAGGTCCTGCTCGGCGGGGCGGCCGAGGGTGGTCAGGTAGTTGCCGACGATGATGGCGTTGACGCCGCCGAGCATGCCGTCGCGGGTGCCGAGGTCGCCGAGGGTGAGTTCGCGTCCGCCGGCGTAGCGGAGGATCGTGCGGGGCAGCGCGAGGCGGAACGCGGCGATGGTCTTGAGGGCCTCGGTGCCCTCGACCAGCGGCAGGTCGGCGAACGGGGTGCCGGGGCGGGGCGCGAGGAAGTTGAGGGGCACCTCGTCGGGGTCCAGCTCGGCGAGCTGGGCGGCGAACTCGGCGCGCTGCTCGACGGTCTCGCCCATGCCGACGATGCCGCCGCAGCAGACCTCCATGCCCGCCTCCTTGACCATGCGGAGGGTCTCCCAGCGCTCCTCCCACGAGTGGGTGGTGACGACGTTGGGGAAGTGCGAGCGGGCCGTCTCGAGGTTGTGGTTGTAGCGGTGGACGCCGAGGGCCGCCAGCTCGTCCACCTGGGCCTGGGTGAGCATGCCGAGCGAGCAGGCGATGTTGATCTCGACGGCGTCGTTGATGGCCTTGACGCCGTCGCGCACCTGCGACATCAGCCGCTCGTCGGGGCCGCGGACGGCGGCGACGATGCAGAACTCGGTGGCGCCCGTCTCTGCGGTCTCCTTCGCCGCCCGCACCAGCTCGGGGATGTTCAGCCACACCGAGCGGACGGGCGACTCGAACTGGCCCGACTGCGAGCAGAAGTGGCAGTCCTCGGGGCAGCCGCCGGTCTTCAGGGAGACGATCCCCTCGACCTCCACCTCGGGCCCGCACCAGCGCATCCGCACGTCGTGGGCGAGGGCGAGCAGGTCCGCGACCCGATCGTCCGGAAGGGTGAGGCACTCCAGGGCCTGTGCCGCCGTCAGGCCCCTGCCGCCTTCCAGCACCTGCTCGCGGGCCACGTCGAGGATGTCGGTCACGGGTTCTCCTTTGTGAGGCCGCAGCCGTCGCGGAACGCGGCGGCGTCGAACGAGCCCCCGAACAGCGGGGACAGCCCCCGGTGCGCGGCGGCGAGGAACTCGGCGGGGTCCAGGGCGCCCGCCCCGGCGGGGAGCGCCCCGGCGAGGGGGCGGGCCGCGATGGTCTCCAGGTCGCGCACGTTGCTGCGCATCGCGAGGTCGGGCTCGTCCGGCCACGCGCCGATGACGACGCCCGCGAGCTGGACGCCGCGGTGCGCGAGGGCCTCCAGCGTCAGCGCGGTGTGGTTGAGGGCGCCGAGGCCCGGACGGGTCACGACGACGACGGCCGCGCCGAGCCAGCGCGCGAGGTCGGCGACCGTGCCGCCCTCCTCGTCGAAGCGGACCAGGAGGCCGCCCGCGCCCTCGATGAGGACGAGCCGGCGGCTGCGCGACAGCTCCCCGACGCTCTTGGCGACGTCGGCGAGCCGTACGGGCGGGGTCCCGGAGCGCCGGGCCGCGGCGGCGGGCGACAGCGGGTCGGGGAACCGGGCGAACTCGTGCACGTCGTCGATCGCGGCGAGGCGTCGGACGTCGTCCAGGTCGCCGGGCTCGCCGGGCGCGACGCCCGTCTGCGCGGGCTTGACGACGGCGACGGGCGCTCCGCGGGCGGCGGAGAGCGCCGCCAGCGCGGCGGTCACCACCGTCTTGCCGACCCCGGTGCAGGTTCCGGTCACCACGAGCACGCTCACGAACGGCAGATTAGCGCGGGGGCGCTAGAGCGGCGCTCGCAGAACCCCACAGTCTTCAGCGAGCGTTTTTTGTAAACGCCCGAGCGAGGGCGGGCGCGCCGGGCCGGGACCGCTGCGCACGGCCGCGGCCTACCGGTCCGGATCGGCGAGTTCGGCGGCGACCTCCCGGGCCACCGCCGCGAGGTCCGGCGGGAGCTGGTCGAGGCGATCGTCCAGGTCGTCCGCGAACGAGAGGCGGTCGAGACCGGCCGGGCGGGACGGGCCTCGGGCATCCAGGCCGAGTGGATCAGGAACGGGACGGTCGTGCCGCGCGGCGGGGCGAGGACAGCGACGGGGCCGCGGGCGACATCGGACGCGTCGAACAGTTCGACGCGGAACCGGTCGTCGTTGTGGACGGCCACGACGAGGTAGCCGTCATGGCCGCCGGGACGTTCGCCCGCGTAGCGGGAACGGCCGGGCGCCCCCAGGCCGCGCGGAACGAACGCGGGCGAGGTCGGGTAGTCGTCCAGCGCGTACGTCCACTCCGCGAGCGGCTTCAGGTCGTCGCGGTCGAAGGTGACGAGGACGGCGGGGGTCTCCTCCTTCGGGAACAGGGAGGTGTCGATCCGGTCGCCGTAGTTGGCGAGGGCGCGGCGGTTGACCGCCTCGGGATGGAAGCCGAGGAAGACCATGTGATGGCGGGTCGGGTCGAGCTGCCCCTCCCCGCTCCAGTCGATCGCGGACAGCTCGGCCTGCCACCAGCGCTCCGGGTCGTACGCGCGGGCGCGCTCGCGGACCTCGCCCGTCTCGGGGTCGAAGCGGAGCACGGTCGTCAGCGCGGGCGTCATGCCGTGGCAGTACATGCCGCGCAGCGCCGGGTCGACGGGGCGACCGAACGCGTCGACGTCGTCCTCGCGCAGGTACATGCCGATGTCGACGCCTGGCGTGTGCTCCATGACGACCTGGACGCCGTCGGAGTCGTCGTACCGGGCGTAGAGGTGGTTCACCTCGGGGGCGATGTGGAACGTCCGGCACGCCACGGTCGTCCGGGCCGGGTCGGGGTCGTCCAACTCGGCCTTGCGGACCAGCAGGACGGGTCCGCCGGGGTTGTTGGCGACGGTCCGGTCCGCGCCGAAGACCTCGTCGGTGTCGATCTTGTACGCGGTGTCGGCGAGCACCAGCCAGTCGCGGGTCTGGGTGACGGTGTGGGTGGCCTGCGGGAGCGCCGCGCCCTCGACGGCCCAGCGGCGCACGTGCCGGCCCGTTCCGTCGTAGCGGATCACCGAGACCGCGCCGGTCAGCACGTCGCGGCTGACGCTCCACAGGCAGCCGCGCTCGGGGTCGACGACGGGGTGCGCGGACGACGACACCAGCGGCAGCACGGCCTGGTCGATCGCGGGCTTCCAGTCGTCGCGGTGCCCGACCTCCGCGACGAACGCCAGGGTGACCGGGTCGATCTCGACGGGACGGCCCGCGTCCCAGGTCGCGAACAGCCGGTCGCCCCACGGCAGCGGCGCGGTGTTGGCGCAGTTGACGAACCCCCACGGCGAGCTCGTCCCGACCGGCCCGGCGGTGAACAGGTCGGGGCGCTTGCGGCGCAGCCGCACCGACGGGGTGTCGATCACGCGCGGGCGCCACGCCCACCGGCCGCCCGGGGCGCCGTCCGTGCCGGGGCGCAGCGCGAGCCGGACCATGATCCCGTCGCCGAAGAACGCGTGCACGGGATGGGTGCGCTGGTCGGGCGTGCTGACGACGAGATGCCCGGTGACCTCGTCCGGCCAGGAGCCCGCGACGAGTTCGAGGTCCAGGTCCGCGACGTCGTCCTTGCCGAGGATCGAGCGGGGAATCGGCATCACGCCTCCACAACGAGCGGTCGCCGCCAATCAACCGCGCCGGACCGGGCGTCGTCAACCCCCTAACGACTATTGCGCGAACGGCGGCGGGCCGGAGCGGCCGCGACGGACAAACAAGGATTCATCCCCCATAGACGCAGATACTCTGATCCGGCACGATCTCTACATGGTCGTGGGCAGAAACGGCGCCAGGGGGCTGGAGAGACACCCGATGAACATGTTCGACGGTCGCGGTCCGTCCCGCGGAACGCGAAGCGCGGCCGATGACTGAGGCGCGCCAGGAGGTGGCCGTCCGCCTCGCGCGGCCCGAGGAGTACGGCGCGGTGGGCGACCTGACCGTCGAGGTGTACGTGCACGGCGGCCTGGTCTCGCCCGCGTCGCCGTACGTCTCGACGCTGCGCGACGCCGCCGACCGCGCCGCCAAGTCCGAACTGCTCGTCGCCGAGGTCGGCGGACGGCTCGCCGGGGCGGTGGCCTACTGCCCGCCGGGCAGCGCGTACGCCGAGCTGGCCGGGCCGGACGAGGCGGAGTTCCGCATGCTGGCCGTGCTGGACCGGGCGCGCGGCCATGGCGCGGGCACGGCCCTCGTCCGCGCGTGCCTGGACCGGGCTCGCGCCGCGGGCCTCGTCCGGATGCGGCTCACCACCCAGCGCAACATGGCCGCAGCGCACGCCATCTACGAACGGATGGGCTTCACCCGCACCCCCGACCGCGACTGGACGGCCCCACCCGACGTCGACCTCATCACCTACGTCCTAGACCTCTGACCCCGGCACCCGAGCGGCCGACGACGGCACGGCCCCAGGCGAACGGCCGCCATAACAGCACGGGGCCAAGCGAACGACCGCGCCGCAACAGGTCGAACGGACCCGCGTGGGCACGGCCGCGGGTACGGGCCAGGACCCCACCGGGGCGGGTCAGGTCGAGGTCAGGTCGCCGTGCTGGGAGCAGCGGGCCGTCCATCCGGCGGGGGTGACCTGGACGATCATGCGGCGGCGGCAGCGGGCGCAGTAGCGGGGCGGCTCCATCCGGCGGGCGGCGCGGCACGCCGCGTGGCCGCCCTCTCCGGCGGGCTCGCCGCAACGGTCGCAGTAGCTCTCCACGTCCGCAGGGTACAGCGGCGCGGCCGGCGGCCCGCTACTCGACGACCGCGATCAGGTCGCCCTCCTGGACGACGGCGCCCTCGGCCACGGCCAGCGCGGCGACGGTCCCGGCGTCCTCGGCGAGCACGGGGATCTCCATCTTCATGGACTCCAGGACGACGAGCGTGTCGCCCTCGGCCACCCGGTCGCCCTGGGCGACCTGCACCTGCCACACGCTGGCGACCATCTCCGCGCGAACCTCGGCCACGGACGCTCCCCTCTCCGGCCGCGCCGAGCGTCCCGCCCGGCGCGTGAACTGACGCACAGCCCCGGCGCACCACTCTGCCCGGCAGACCTCAAGCCCGCCTTGCGCGCCCGGCCCCCAGCCCCACGCGCCCGGCCCGCAGCCTCGCGCCCGGTCCAGCCGTGCGCGACCGGTCCCCAGCCCTGCGCGCCCAGCTCCCAGCCCTGCGCGCCCGATCCCCAGCCTCACGCGCCCGGTCCGCCACGTACGCGGGCGGCCCTCAGCCTTCGCGCCCGTCCGCAGCCCTGCGCGCCCAGCCCCCAGCCTTGCGCGGCCGGGCCTCAGGTCGTTCGCATTCGGTCTACGAGTCCGGTGTCGTATGTGCCGTCCACGAACTCGGGGTGGTCGAGTAGTTCGGCGAGGAACGGCAGGTTGGTCTCCGGGCCCTCGATGCGGAACGCGTCGATCGCGGTGCGCGCCCTGGCGAGTGCGGCGGGCCGGTCGTCGCCGCGCACGCACAGCTTGGCGAGCAGCGGGTCGTAGTGGGCGGTCACGGCGGTGCCCTCGGCGTAGCCGGCGTCGATGCGGATGCCGTCGCCGACCGGCTCCTCCCACACCTTGATCTCGCCGAGCCCCGGCAGGAACCGCCGCGGGTCCTCGGCGTACACCCGGAACTCGATCGCGTGGCCGAGCGGACGGGGCGGCCCGGCGAACGACACGGGCTCGCCCGCCGCGATGCGGAGCTGCTGCTCCACGAGGTCGATGCCGGTGAGCATCTCGGTGACGGGGTGCTCGACCTGGAGGCGGGTGTTCATCTCCAGGAAGAAGAAGTCCTGGGCGAGGGGGTCGACCAGGCACTCGACGGTGCCCGCGCCCCGGTAGCCGAGGACCTCCCCGGCGCGGACGGCGGCGGCGAGCAGCCGTTCGCGCAGGGCCGGGGTGATACCCGGCGACGGGGCCTCCTCCACCACCTTCTGGTGGCGGCGCTGCACCGAGCAGTCGCGCTCGCCGAGCGGGACCACGGTGCCGTCGGCGAGGCCGAGGATCTGCACCTCGACGTGCCGGGCGCCCTCCACGTACCGTTCGAGCAGGATGTCGGGCGCGCCGCCGGACGTCCCGAGGAACCGTTCGGCGTCGGCGCGGACGGTCGCGAACGCGCGGCGCAGCGCGGCCTCGTCGTGCGCCGCGGCCAGGCCGATGCCGCCGCTGCCCGCGGCGGCCTTCACCATCACGGGGTAGCCGATCCGCTCGGCCTCCTCGGCGGCGGTGTCGGCGTCGGGCACCGGCTCCCAGACGCCGGCCGCGACCGGGACGCCCGCCTCCTTCATCAGGTTGCGGGCGTTGATCTTGTCGGCCATCCGGGCGATCGCGAGCGGCGGCGGGCCGACCCACACCAGCTCGCGCTCGATCACGTGCCGGGCGAACTCGGCGCTCTCGGCGAGGAACCCGTAGCCGGGGTGGACGGCCTGCGCGTTCGTCCGCTCGGCCGCCTCCAGGATCGCGGCGACGTTGAGGTAGCTGCGGCCGGGCGGGGCCGGGCCGATCAGGATCGCCTCGTCGGCCTCGGCGACGAACGGCAGGTCGGCGTCGGCGTCGGAGTAGACCGCGATGGCCTTCAGCCCCATGGCGCGGACGGTGTGCACGATCCGGCTGGCGACCTCGCCGCGGTTGGCCACGAGCACCGACTCGAACACCGGGCCTCCCTCCGTCACAGCCGGGCGGCCATCGCACCGGACGCCGCCGAGACTAGTGGGCGCGGGGCCCTCCGGTGGACCATGTCGGCGACGAAGACCCGTCCGAAAGACGGCCGGAACGTTCCGGGCCGTACGGCGCGCCCGGCGGGGAGGGGCGCGTCACAGACGGGGGCGGCGGTCGACGACGCGGCTGAGCGCCTCGACCACGGTCGGGTCGTACTCGGACGCGGAGTCGAGGCGGAGGCGTTCCAGCACGGCCGCGCCGCGGTCGCGGTCGCCGGAGTCGCCGACGAGGTCGTCGTAGGCGTTGGCGACCTTGATGATGCGCCCGGCGAGCGGCGGCGGCAGCGGGCGCGCGGCGGCGGGGTCCTCGCCGGCCGTTCCGGCGTGGCCCGTCCGGTAGGGGTGGGACGAGAGCCGGACGATGTAGGCGACGCGGTCGAGCACGCCGGTCTGCTTGATGACCTCGGCGCCCAGCTCGGCGATGCGGCGCTGCTCGCTCGGCGACGCGAGCACGGTCGCGCCGCCCGGGATCGGGTCGCCCAGCGAGAGCTGCCCGATGTCGTGCATGAGCGCCGCGTACTCCAGCTCCAGCAGCTCCTCCTCGGACATGCCGAGCTCGCGGCCCATCGCGATCGCCAGGCGCGAGACGCGGCGCGAGTGGCCGGTCTCGACGTAGCCGCCGACCTCGGTGACCCGCGACAGCGCCCGGACGGTCTGGAGGTAGGTCGCGCGGATGCCCGCGTAGCGGCGGAACGCGAACTGCGTGACCAGGATCGGCACGGTGAACACCAGCAGCGCCGCCGGGCCCATCACCGTCGTCGCGACCGCGATCAGCATGGCGGTGGCGCTGGTCGCCGCGCACAGCGCGAGCTTGGCGCGGATCTCGTCGCGCAGCGCGATCCCGAACCTGGCCCGTACGGTCTCGGCGCGGATCATCGCGGCGGTCACCACGTCGGTGAAGCACGAGACGACGACGACCACGCCCATCACCGCGAGCAGCAGCCGCCAGTCGAGGTGCAGCCCGAGGACGGGACGGAAGCACAGGGCGACGACCGCGACGGTCAGCAGCCGCCTGGCCATCGCGTCGAACCGCGGGCTGCGGCCGACGGCGATGTGCGGCAGCGATCCGACCAGCATCCCGGCCGCGGTGACCGCGACCACCTGGAGCGGGGAGTGGCGGGCCGCGACCACGCCCAGCCAGTCGTCGGCGGCGGCGCCCTCGGGGCCGACGCCGACCAGCAGCGCGTAGCCGATCGCGCCCGCGCTCGCGATCGGGGCGACCTCCCGGTTGCCCGGCATCACCATCCGGAACAGCTCGCCGAGCGCGATCAGCACGCCGAACACGATCGCGACGTCGGGCTGCTCCAGCCGGGCCGCCGCGACCTGCGTGACCGCGACGATCACGATCAGTCCCGCGGTGGCGATCAGCAGGAGCTGGCCGGAGTCGATCGTCTGCCAGGCCGCGCGCTCGCGGCCGTGCGGCTGCGCGCTCACCGGCGGACGCCGTCGCCCGCCACCCGGATCGGGGTGCTCGGGTCGTCGTGGTCCTGCTGGGTGGTCTCGACGACGTCGTCGTCCGGGAGCACCACCGGCTGCGGCGGCTCCCACCCGTCGCGGCCGAGCGCCCGCAGGAACGCCTCGACGATCGCCGGGTCGAAGTGGTCGCCCATGCCGCGGCGCAGCTCCTCGACGGCCTCCTCGATCGTCCTGGCGGCCCGGTAGGAGCGGGTGGAGGTCATCGAGTCGAACGCGTCGGCGACCGAGATCACCCGGGCGAACTCGGGGATCTCGTCGCCCGCCAGGCCCATCGGGTAGCCGCGGCCGTTCATCTTCTCGTGGTGGTGCATGATCCCGGCCAGCGCCTCGTCCAGGAACCCGATCTCGCGGACGATCTCCAGCCCGCGCATCGGGTGCAGCTGGATCGCGGCGAACTCCTCCTCGGTCAGCGACCCCGACTTCTGGAGCACCTTGGTCGGGACGCCGAGCTTGCCGACGTCGTGCAGCATCCCCGCGTAGCGGATCGCCTCGACGCGGTCGGCCCGCATCCCGATCTCCTGCGCGATCATCACCGAGCCGCGGGAGACCCGTTCGGAATGGCCGCGGGTGTAGTAGTCCTTGGTCTCGACGGCCTGGCAGAGCGCGGCGAGGGTGGCGGCGTGCGCCTGCTGCTGCGCGTGCGCCTGCTCCATCGCCCAGCGGGCGATGAACAGCGGCAGCAGCACCAGCACGGCCGCGAACGGGCCGACCCGCTGCCACAGCCCCGCGATCAGCAGCCCGAACATGCCGTAGCCGAGGCAGCCGAAGGCGAGCTGGCCGCTCTCGCGCAGCAGCTCGCGCAGCTCGGCCTGCCGGCTCAGCAGCAGCACCCCGCCCATCAGGGTCAGGTTGACCAGGACGAACGTGCCGAGCGCGCCGAGGAACGGCACGCTGACGTGCTCGACCCACCGGGGCTGGCGCGGCTCGTAGCGGTGCCCGCCGAGCAGGTCGAACACGACCCCGGCGGTGTAGCCGCTGAGTGCGAACTGCGCCCCGTTGAACAGCCGCTTGACCGGCGCGAAGAAGCGCTGCCCGGTGACCACCGCGCACAGGCCGAGCAGCGCCGCGCCCGCCGGGCCGAGCAGCACCACGCCGGCCAGGCTCGCGGCGAAGCTGAGCGACACCCTCGCCCGCTCGACGTTGAGCTGCGCCGGCGCGGAGTCGCAGATGAGGAACAGCACGGCCAGCACGGCCAGCTTGTACCAGTCCAGCTCGTGGAAGGACGACGTCGCGATGAGGCCCGCCGCGAGGGCGGCCACTCCGCAGACGTACGCCCAGGCAGCGAGAGGTAGTCCACGCATTGCCGCCCCCTCGGGAGTGACGAATGAGCGGGCCGCCGCCAGGATCGTCAGCGCCGGCCCGCGGGACCGGCCTCCGACTAGACCCAGGACACGCCCTTGGGCATCTTCAGCGACGACGACGTCATGGCGCGCCGGCCGAGACCGGACGTCGTGACACGCTCGTGCATGGCTCCTTGCCTCCCCCCGTATCCGGGTCGCCCGGACCGCTCTGGTCCGGCCGCCCGGACCGGCACGGTCCAGGCCACCCGGGCCAGCGCATACCCACTTTTCGGGCGGGCACACGCCTGCTCCCGTCGCTGATTTCGGCACAAGCCTAACGCGGGATGCCCAGGTCACACAGGCATGCGGCGAATCGTGAGCAAAGCGTGAAGCAATCGTCACCTTAGGTGATCATTCGCCTCACGGGATCGTCCGGGCGGCGCGCTCGCGCGCCCAGGCGACGGTCTCGGCGAGCCCCTCGCGCAGGGCGACGCGGGGCTCCCAGCCGAGGTCCCGGCGGGTCGGCCCGGGATCGACCGACATCGCGGGCAGATCCCCCAGGCGCGGCGGGGCGAACTCCGGCTCGTCCGGCGCGCCCGCCGCCTCGGCGACCAGCGTGTGCAGGGCGCGGTCGGTGGTCTGGAGGCCGGTGCCCACGTTGAAGCGCCGCCCGCCGCCCCGCTCTCCCGCGGCGCGCGCGAACGCGTCGACGACGTCGAGGACGTAGACGTAGTCGCGGGTCTGCCGGCCATCGCCGAACACCCTGGTCGGCCGGCCGGCCAGCAGCGCGTCGGTGAAGATCGAGATCACGCCCGCCTCGCCCTCGGGGGTCTGCCGCGGGCCGTACACGTTGGCGAGGGTGAGCGTGGTGACGTCGATGCCGTGCAGCGCCCGGTACATCCCGGCGTACACCTCGCCCGACACCTTGGACGCCGCGTACGGCGACGCGGGCCGCAGCTCCGCGTCCGGCGGGACGGGCAGCGCGTCGGGCACGCCGTAGACGGCGCAGCTCGACGTGAACACCACCTTGCGCGCGCCGGCCGCGCGGGCGGCCTCCAGCACGTTGGCCGTGCCGGTGACGTTGACCCGCGCGTCGTGCAGCGGGTCGGCGACGCTGGCGCGCACGCTGACCTGGGCCGCGAGGTGGCACACGACCTCCGGGCGCCGCCCGGCCGCCCGCTCGGCGAGGGCCGGGTCGGCGACGTCCATCTCCCAGAACTCGATGTCGGAACGGGTGTGGGAGCCCGACGACAGGTCGTCCACGCCGATGACCTCGTGGCCGTCGGCGAGGAGCCGGTCGACGAGGTGGGACCCGATGAAGCCGGCCGCGCCGGTGACGAGTGCGAGCACCCGAGCACGATATCCGCAACGCAACGGACCGTCCCGCAGCGCCGCCGGTGCCGCCGTACGCCCGATCGTTCAGCGCCCGATCGTTCAGCGCCCAGCCGTCCAGGTGCCAGGCCGTCCAGGCGGGCGGGCGGCCAGATGCTCGGGCCCCGGCGCGGTCAGGCGCTCGGGCCCCCGGGTGGCCAGACGCCCGTGCGGGCAGGGGCTCGGGGGTCAGGCGCGTTCGGTGGTCTTCGCGTCGCCGGACCGGATCTCGCCGCAGACCTGCTCGATGCGGCCGAGGACCTTGGCGCGCAGGTCGTCGGGGACGGGCTCGCAGCCGCAGGACTTGTTCACGAGCTTCTTGACGGCCTCTTCCAGGCCGTACTCCCGCAGGCAGGGCCCGCATTCGTCGAGGTGGTCGCGGACCTCGCCGCAGCCGCCCTCTTCGAGCTCGCCGTCGAGATAGGTGTAGACGCGGGCGAGAACCTCATCGCAGGGCGTCTCGTGGTGGTTGCCACAGCTCATGGCTCACTCACCCCTCGCAGGGCGGACGGCTCCGCCTTCCGGCCGGCCTCCGGGCCGGCCGCTCCGCTCACCGCGTCGGGTCCGTACTCGGGTCATGCCGACCCCTCCCTCGCGCGCGTAAGGCCGCGCTCCTGAGCGTAGTCCTCCAGCATGCCGCGCAACTGGCGGCGGCCCCGGTGCAGACGGGACATCACCGTACCGATGGGCGTGCCCATGATGTCGGCGATCTCCTTGTACGCGAAGCCTTCCACGTCGGCGAGGTAGACCGCGATGCGGAACTCCTCCGGCAGGTCCTGGAGGGCCCGCTTGACGTCGGAGTCGGGCAGGTGCTCAAGCGCCTCGGCCTCGGCGGACTTCAGCCCGCTGGAGGTGTGCGACTCGGCGCGCGCGAGCTGCCAGTCCTCGATCTCCTCGGTGGCCGACTGCTGCGGCTGGCGCTGCTTCTTGCGGTAGGAGTTGATGAACGTGTTGGTCAGGATCCGGTAGAGCCACGCCTTGAGGTTCGTGCCTTCCTTGAACTGGTGGAAGGACGCGAACGCCTTGGCGAAGGTCTCCTGTACGAGATCCTCGGCGTCCGCCGGGTTGCGCGTCATGCGCAGCGCGGCCGAATACAGCTGGTCCAAGAACGGGAGCACGTCGCGCTGAAACCGCTCCTGGCGCTGCTCCACGGTCTCCGTGGTGCCCGGTACCTGACCCACCCCCTTGGCTGTGGCGACGCCGGCGGCGTCGTACCCCACAGACGATATCGGGCCGCGCTGCCTGATCACGCCGCTGGGGGCCGGTGCCTGGCCCCGCGGCTCGCCCACCGTGGTATCCCCACGGTGCTCGGCAACGGCTGTGGTCATCTGCCTGCACCTCCGCTGTGCATTCCATCCCGCCCCGTCCATCCGGTGCGGCCGGGCGGGATTCTTTACCCCGGTCCGACCGTTCCGCGTAGACGGTTGTGAGACGGTGCAACGCCGGGACCGTCCCGTCGATTCCCTGACCGGGAGTGACGCGCGGAACAGGTTTCGCGGCCGACTCCGTACGGGGAGGGGACACCTCACCTCGACCTGTACGCAGGGTGATGACCGGGCCCTGACGGGGAAGAAGTCACATACACGGCTAGAACAGGAGCAAACCGTTGCTACCGGTGCCGGCGAGACCTCCCGAGCCCACCATCGCGAGCCTGCGCGACGCCCCCGGAGACGGCGCGGGCGACGGTGACTCCATGGCCCTCTACTGGACGTTCTACTGGGCGGTCGCGGAGGCGCAGATCGCCCGCTGGCTGCCGAGGCGGCCCTCCCGGGTGCTGGACGTCTCGGGCGGCGGCGGGCACAGCGCCGCCCAGGCCGCCGCGGCCGGGCATTCGGTGATCGAGGTGCTCGACCCCCTGGAGAACGAGCGCGAGCGCCTGGCCCCGGAGCGCCGCTCGAACGGCGCGGGGCCGGGCGCGTCCGCGCGGCCCGCCGCGCGGCCCGCCGAGGCGGACGGCCGGGCGGTCACCGGGTCGGGCAACGGGACCGCGGGGCAGGGCGCCGCCCGGTCCGGACGGGCCGCGGTCTGGGAGGCCGGCGCGCAGGGCGCGCAGGGGAACGGCAACGGCCGGCAGCCCGTGCCGGCGCGGCGCGGGCACGGCGGGCCGGGACGGGACGAGGGGCCGGTCCGGGTCATCGGCGAGGCCGGGTCGCTGGCGTTCCTCGGCGACGGGACCGTGGACGCGGTGGTCGCCGAGAACCGCGTGCTGTCGCGGCACCTGGTGACCGAGTCGACGGTCGCGGAGATCGCGCGGGTGCTGCGGCCGGGCGGCCGGGTGCTGCTGTCGGTCGACTCGCTGACGCTCGGGATGGCGCTGCTCGCCGAGCAGAACTGCTGGGCGCACCTGTCGGACGTGCCGAGCGCGGAGGTCGTGCTCGTGCCGTGGCCGGACGGGACGATCACCCGCTGCTTCTGGGCCGACCAGCTCCGCGAGCTGCTGACCGAGGTCGGCCTGGAGGTGGAGTGGATCAAGCCGCGCACGGTGCTGTCGCCCTCGACGGTCGAGCACGTGCTGAAGGCGTCCCCGCACGCGATGGCGCGGCTCGTCCGGACGGAGCTGAGCGCGCCGCCCGGGGACGAGTCCCTCGGCATCCACCTGGTGGCCAGCGCCCGCCGCCGCACCTGACCCGCGCGCGGCCCGCACGGCCCGCACGGCCCGCGCGACCCGCGCGCACGCGCCGGTCCCGGCACCCGGTGGTCTCCGGTGCCGGGACGGCCGCGCGGGGCGGTGCACGAGTGTCCGGTGGGCGGCGTCCCCCGAGTCGCCGCGGGTCCGGTCAGCGCATGGCGCGGTCGTGCTTGGTCTGGCAGGTCACGCACCTGGCGGCGTCGGGCCTGGCCTCCAGGCGGCCTTCCGGGACGTCCTTCCCGCAGCCGACGCACTGGCCGTAGGTGCCCTCGTCCAGGCGGGCGAGGGCGGCGTCCACGCCCTTGCGGTGCCGCTGGAGGGATTCCAGCGCGGCCTCGACGCGGTCGCTGTCGCAGAGGCCGGCCCCCGCGTCGGCCGCGGACGCGTCGCGCTCCGGGTGCTCCCCCTTCAGGATCGCGATCGAACGATCGAGGTCGGCGAGCATGGCCTCGAGGCGGGAACGGGCGGCGGCGGTGTCCACGGTGCTCCGATCTCCTCCCGGTGGGGGCCCGGGCAAGGGGGGAACGGTTCCGGCCGCACCGGCGACGCGACAGCGGTCAGAACAGGGTGTCGGAATGGTTGCCAGAACTGTTCCCGTTTGTGGAGGGTTCTATGAGTTCCGGCCCGTTGTTTTTCACGCTGTTCACGGCCTTTGATACGGGATAGGCCTCCATGGTGCCGCTCATGGCGGGGACCAGCAGCCCGCGGACCCGGTCGGGCTCGGTCAGCTCCGGGTCGAGCCAGTCGTCCCAGCGGTCCGGCTCGACGATCATCGGCATCCGGTCGTGGATCCGGCCGAGGTCGTCGGGCGCGTCGGTGGTGATCACCGTGCAGGTCCACACCCACTCGTCCTCGGGCGACTTCCACAGCTCGTAGAGCCCGGCCATGGCCATGACCGCGCCGTCCTTGGGGCGGATGTAGAACGGCTGCTTGCGCGGCTTGGCCTTGCTCTTCTTCTCCTTGGCGGCGGGGTCGGAGGGCGCGTCGCCCGCGGGCTCCTCGCCGTCCTGGAGGGTGTACCACTCGAAGTAGCCGTCGGCGGGCAGCAGGCAGCGGCGCTTGGCGAACGCCCGGCGGAACGAGGGCTTCTCGTCCACCGTCTCGGCCCGCGCGTTGATCATGCGGGAGCCGATGGACAGGTCCTTCGCCCAGGACGGGACGAGGCCCCAGCGGAGCGTCCTGAGCTGCCGGACGGCCTCGGCCTCCTCGGGGGCGTCCTTCGGCCGCCGGGTGAGGACGGCCGGGACCCGCTTGGTGGGCGCGACGTTGTAGTCCGGCTCAAGGGCCTCCTCGACGGCGTCCACCTGGACGCGGAACTCGTCCAGGAGCTCCTGGCGGGCACGGGCTGTGGCATATCGACCGCACATGCCCCCATCCTGCCCGGTCCGCCCGCGTCCCGCCCGTTCCGCGGGCCGTTTCCGGACGTCACGCCGGTGGGGGCGGTGCTTGAGGCGCGGCGCTGTGGGCATGGAGACGGACATGCGACCCATCACGACCCTGGCCCGCCCGTTCGTGGCGGCGCCGTACATCATGACCGGCCTGGAGACGCTCCGCGACCCGCGCACGCGCGCCGAGCAGGTCGCGCCCACGGTCAAGCCGATCGCCGACCGCGTCGACTGGCTGCCGAAGGACCCGGAGACGCTGGTCCGCATCGAGGGGGCGCTCAGCCTGGGGACGGGGGCGCTGCTGCTCACCGGGAAGTTCCGGCGGCTCACCACGCTGCTGCTCGCCGCGCAGCTCGTCCCCTCGCTCGCGACCGAGCACCGCTACTGGACCGAGGACGACCCCGAGCGCCGCGCCAGCGAGCGGTCCCATCTGCTGAAGAACGCCAGCCTGTTCGGCGCGCTGCTGATGGTGGCGACCGAGCCGCGCCGTTCGCCCCGGACCGCCGAGCTGCGGCGGCAGGTCCACGACGCGCAGGTGCGGGCGGGCGCGGAGAGCCGGGCGCTGCGCCGGGAGGCCGCGGTCGAGCTGCGCAACGCGCGCCGGGAGGCGGCCCGGCAGGTGCGGGACGCGCGCGACCTCGGCGGCCGGAAGGCGGCGAAGGGCGCGGCCAAGGGCGCGGCGAAGGCGGCGAAGACCGCCCGCAAGGTACGGACCGCGAAGGCGATCCAGGCGTCGAAGCCGGGGCTGCCGGGCAAGGGCCGCAAGGCGGGCAGGGCCGGGAAGGGCCCGGCGAAGTTCGGCAAGGCGGTGAAAAGCGGGAAGCTCGGCGGGTTCGGCAGGTCGAGCCGGAAGTCCGGGTTCGGGAAGGCCAAGGCGAAGGTCGCTGGGGCCGTCGGGGGCTGACGCGGTTTCCCGAAGGCGGCCTTAAAAGAGTCTCAAATCCGTTGAACCGTGGCCGGGCCGTCCCCGTACTGCCTGCTGACCGCCCGTTCCACCAGGGATCCTCCTCACCTGACGGAGACGCCCGGCCATGGCAGCACCCGGAACCACCGGCCGTCCGGCCGGGGGCCTGCGGAGCCCGATCCGCGGCCCCCGGCCGGCACCGGCCGCCGACGGCGAACGGCTCGCCGCCGAGCTGTACCGCGAGTACCAGCGGCCCCTGCTCGCGTTCGCGCTGCGCCTGACCGGCGGCGACCGGCAGTGGGCCGAGGACGTGGTCCAGGAGACCATGATCCGCGCGTGGCGGAGCCGGGACCGGCTCGACGCCCGCAGCGCGTCGCTGATGCCCTGGCTGGCGACCGCGGCGCGCCGCATCGTGATCGACCGGAGGCGGTACCGCGACGTCCGCCCGCCCGAGGTCGGCGACGGACCCTTGGAGAACGTGCCGACGGCGGACGGGCTGGACGGCCTGCTGCACAAGGTGGTCGTGGCCGACGCGTTGAGCGCGCTGTCCCCGGCGCACCGGCGGGTGCTCACGGAAACGGTCCTCCGCGACCGCACCGTCAACCAGGCTGCGGACGTCCTCGCGGTTCCCGTCGGGACGGTCAAGTCACGCGTCTACTACGCGCTGCGGGCGCTGCGCGCCGCTTTGGAGGAACGAGGGGTGACGGCATGACTTCCCGGGTCGAGCACACCGATGTCGGCGCCTACGCCTTGGGGCTGCTGGAGGAGGACGACCACAGGGCTTTCGAGGAGCATCTCCGCGATTGCGATGAGTGCGCGGCCGAGCTCAATGAAATGACGGGACTGGCCGAGGCGCTTTCCGGCGTCGCCCAATACACCGACGCGGGGGCCGAGGAACTGGTGGCGGACGAGCGGGAAGCCACGGGCGGCGCGGAAGCCGCGCCTCCGCGCGCCGCGGAACCGGCCGGCGGCGGGGACGAGCCGCCCGCGCAGGTGATCGACCTGCTGCGGAGGCGCCGTACGGCCGAGCGCCGGTTTCGCCGCGGGACGTACGTCATCGGCGCCGCGGCGGCGGCCGCCCTCTTCGCCACGGGCGTGACGGTCGGGACCTCGATCGGGAACGACGGCACGGCGTCCGTGCCGGACGGCGGGCACAGCGCGCACGGCGGCCCGCCGCAGGGTTCGGCGCAGGGGCCCGCGCAGTCCCTGGTCGTCTGGGGCGAACGGTACGAGGCCAAGGACGCGAAGACGGGCGCTTCGGGCGCCGTCGGCCTGGAGAGCAAGGGCTGGGGCACGCACGTCGGGCTGGAGCTGCGCAACGTGAAGGGGCCGCTGCGGTGCCATCTGGAGGCCGTGTCGCGCGACGGCGAGCGCAGCGTGGTGACCGGCTGGCAGGTGCCCGCCAAGGGGTACGGCGTGCCCGGCGCGCCGCAGCCGCTGGTCACGCACGGCGGCACGGGGATCCGCAGGCCGGAGATCGCCCGGTTCGAGGTCCGGATCGACGGCGGTGGCGGCGGGACGCTGCTGACGATCCCCGTGTGAGTTCGCCGGAGTCCCTGTGAGTTCGCCGGGGTCCCCGTGAGTCGCCGGGGTCCCTGTGAGCGGGGAGCCGTTCGTCAGGCCGGGACGCGGCGGGTGCCGACGCGCCTGCGGAAGATCCGGTACGTCCGGCCCTGGTGGATCAGCAGGAGCGGCAGGACGAACGCCGCGACCACGGTCGTGGTGCGGAGGGCGTCCGGGGCGGCGGAGGCGTTCGCGGCGGTGAGGCCGTGGGCCGGGTCGGTCGTCGAGGGCAGCGCGTCCGGGTACAGCGCCGCGAACAGCGTGACCGTGCCGAGGACGACCGCGGCGGCGGACAGCGCGAACGCCCGGCCGTCGCGGGCGGTCGCGGCGCGGCCCAGCGCGAGCGACCCCGCGAGCGCGAGGACGGCGAGGGCGCCGGTCACGGCGGAGGCGGCCGAGCCGTACCCGGCCTGCGTCCAGAGCAGGAACACCGCGGTCGCGGCGAGCGCCCCGCCCCCAACCTGCCGGGAGAGCCGCCGGGCCCGCTCCCTCAGCTCGCCGGACGTCCTCAGCGTCGTGAACGCCGCGCCGTGGAAGATGAACAGCAGCAGCGCGGCCGCGCCGCCGATCAGCGCGTAGACGTTCAGCAGGTCCCGGGGCGTCCCGGTGTGCAGGTGCCGGTCGTCCAGGGCGAGGCCCCGCACGACGTTGGCGGACGCGACGCCCCACAGGAACGCGGGAACCAGCGAACCGAAGAAGGTCACCACGTCCCAGCCGCGCCGCCAGGACGGGCCGGGCCGCACGTCCCGGCAGGCGAGCGCGACGCCGCGCGCGACCAGCGCGAGCACGATCGCCAGGAGCAGCGGGCGCAGGGCGCTGGACAGCGAGGCGCACCACGCGGGGAACGCGGCGTACATCGCCCCGCCCGCCGCGATCAGCCAGACCTCGTTGCCGTCCCACACCGGCGCGACGATCGCGGTCAGCACGCGCCGTTCGGCGTCGTCGCGGGCCAGGGCGCGCAGGAGGACGCCGACGCCGAGCTCGAACCCCTCCAGCAGGAGGTAGCCCGCGATGAGCGCCGCGATGGCGGCGAACCACAGGTCGTAGAGGTGCACCCGTTCCCCCCGGGGTCGGACGGCGGCCGGCACGGCGGGGCACGGCGGGCACGAACGTAGACCGGGCCCGCGCGGGCCGCCCGCGGTCGGGCCGATGGTTTCCCGAGGCTTGTCGCGTTCTTGCCTGTGGGGCTTCCCGGGCGCGCCCGATAACCTTGGGCCATGTCCGTTCCGCATTGGCCCGCCCCGGTCGCGCACGCGCCGGTCGACGCCACGGTGGCCCTGCCCGGGTCCAAGTCGATGACCAACCGCGCGCTGATCCTGGCCGCGCTCGCCGGGGAGCCGGTCCGCGTCGTACGGCCGCTGCGCAGCCGCGACACCGAGCTGATGGCCGGCGCGCTGCGCGCCCTCGGCGCCGGTGTCCGCGACGAGGGCGCCGACTGGCACGTGACGCCGCCGGCGGACGGCGCGCTCGCCGGGCCCGCGCGGATCGACGTGGGGCTCGCGGGGACGGTGATGCGGTTCCTGCCGCCGGTCGCGGCGCTCGCGACGGGCGCGGTGGCGATCGACGGGGACCCGCGCGCCAGGGAACGGCCGATGGGCCCGATCATCACGGCGCTGCGGACGCTCGGGGTCGAGATCGACGACGGCGGGCGGGCCGCGCTGCCGTTCACCGTCCGCGGCCGGGGCGCGGTGGACGGCGGCGCGGTGACGATCGACGCGTCCGGGTCGTCCCAGCTCGTGTCGGGCCTGCTGCTGTCGGCCCCGCGGTTCGCCAAGGGCCTGGAGGTACGGCACGAGGGGCCGCCCGTGCCGTCCGCCCCGCACCTGGAGATGACCGTGCGGATGCTGCGCGAGGCGGGCGCGGAGGTCGAGGCCGGCGAGGACGTGTGGCGCGTCGGGCCGGGCGCGCTGCGCGGCGGCGAGCGGGTCATCGAGCCCGACCTGTCGAACGCGGCGCAGTTCCTCGGGGCGGCGCTGGTCACCGGCGGGCGCGTCACGGTGCCGGGCTGGCCGGGCGACACGGCCCAGCCGGGCGACGCGCTGCGCGGCCTGCTCGCCGCGATGGGCGCCGAGGTCACGCTCGGCGCGGACGGGCTGACCGTGCGGGGCACGGGCGCGTTCCGCGGGATCGACGCCGACCTGCACGAGGTGGGCGAGCTGACGCCGGTGCTCGCCGCGCTCGCGGCCCTCGCCGAGGGGCCGTCCCGGCTGACCGGCATCGCGCACCTGCGCGGCCACGAGACCGACCGCCTCGCCGCCCTGGTGACCGAGCTGAACGGGCTCGGCGGCGACGTGCGGGAGCTGCCGGACGGGCTGGAGATCCGGCCGCGCCCGCTGCGCGGCGGCGTGTTCCGCACCTACGACGACCACCGGATGGTGATGGCGGCGGCGGCGCTCGGCCTCGCCGTCCCCGGCGTCCTGGTGGAGAACCCGGCGACCGTGGGCAAGACCATGCCCGGCTTCACCGACCTGTGGACGGCCATGCTGGGGGCCGCCTGATGCCGAGGACCGCCCGGATGCCGAGGACCGCCCGATGCTGAGGACCGCCTGAGTGGCCCGCCGTACGAGCGACTACGACGAGGACGACGTCCGGGTCCGGCCCGGCCGCCGGGGGTCCAGGCCGCGCACCCGCCGCCGCCCCGCGCACGAGGACGCGGTCGCCGGGTTCGTGACCGCCGTGGACCGGGGCCGCTACCGCTGCCTGGTCGGCGACCGCGCGGTGACCGCGATGCGGGCCCGCGAGCTCGGCCGCAAGGGCGTGGTCGTCGGCGACCGCGTCGCGCTCGTCGGGGACGTCTCGGGGCGGCCCGACACGCTCGCCCGCATCGTCCGGGTCGAGCCGCGCTCGTCCGCGCTGCGCCGCACGGCCGACGACACCGACCCGTTCGAGCGGATCATCGTCGCCAACGCCGACCAGCTCGCGATCGTGACCGCGCTCGCCGACCCGGAGCCGCGCCCGCGGATGATCGACCGGCAGCTCGTCGCCGGGTACGACGCCGGGATGGACCCGCTGCTCGTGCTCACCAAGGCCGACCTCGCCGACCCGGCCGAGCTGGTCGCCGCGTACGCGCCGCTCGGCGTCCCGTACGCGGTGACCGAGCGCGGCGGCGGCCTGGCGGACCTGCGCGCGCACCTGGCGGGCCGCACGAGCGTGTTCGTCGGGCACTCGGGCGTCGGCAAGTCCACGCTCGTCAACGCCCTGGTCCCGGACGCCGAACGGGCCGTCAGCCACGTCAACGCCGTCACCGGCCGGGGCCGCCACACCTCCTCGTCCGCGCTCGCGCTGGAGCTGCCGGACGCGGGGGGCTGGATCATCGACACGCCGGGCGTGCGGAGCTTCGGGCTCGCGCACGTCAAGCCGGAGAACGTGATCAACGCGTTCGAGGACCTGGCGGAGGGCGCGGCCGAGCGCTGCCCGCCGCTGTGCGACCACCTCCAGCCCGACTGCGGGCTCGACGCGTGGGTCGAGGAGGGGCGCGCGAGCCGGGCCCGGCTCGACTCGCTGCGCCGCCTGCTCGCGAGCCGCGAGGGCGAGCCCGAGTAGCGGGGCGGGCCCGAGTAGCGGGGGCGGGCCCGGGCGGGGGCGGGCCGCCGGTGTCCGCGCGCGCCGGGTGGCGCGCCCCGAACGTCGGTATCGTCCTCCCATGCCCCAAGTGATCGCAGCGCGCTACGAGCTGGTCGAGCTGCTCGGCCGGGGCGGGATGGGCGCGGTGTGGCGGGCCCGGGACCGCACGCTGGACCGCGAGGTGGCGATCAAGGAGGTCTCGCTCCCGCAGGGCCTGGACGGGGCCCAGGTCGAACGGGTCTACGCGCGCACGTTCCGGGAGGCGCGCTCGGCGGCCCGGCTCGACCATCCCGGCATCGTCACCGTCCACGACGTCGTCGAGGAGGACGGCCGCCCCTGGATCGTGATGCGGCTCGTCCCGGCGCCCGCGCTGGACCGGGTGGTGCGCGCGGAGGGGCCGCTGCCGCCCGCCCGCGTCGCCGCGATCGGCGCCGACCTGCTGGACGCGCTGCGCGCCGCGCACGAGGCGGGGGTCGTGCACCGCGACGTCAAGCCCGGCAACGTGCTGCTCACCCGCGACCGGGCGGTGCTCACCGACTTCGGCATCGCGACCGTGGCGGGCGACGAGACGCTGACGCAGGCGGGCGCGATCGTCGGCTCCCCCGCCTACCTGGCGCCCGAGCAGGCCCGGCGGCAGAAGGCGTCGCCGTCCTCGGACCTGTGGTCGCTCGGCGCGACGCTGTACGCCGCCGTCGAGGGGCATCCGCCGTACGTGCGGCCGGACGTGTGGGGCGTGATGGCCGCCGTGCTCTCCGACGAGCCCGACCCGCAGCGGCTGTCCGGGCCGCTGCGTCCCGTCCTGGACGGGCTGCTCCGCAAGGACCCGGCCCAGCGGATGCACCCCGACGAGGCGGGACGGCTGCTGCGGGAGATCGCGCAGGGCCCCGCGCGGCACGTTCCGGCGTGGGCCCCGCCGCACGGCGACCTCGCGCCGGGCCCGGCCAACCTCACGGCGCCGCCCGCGCCGGCGACCACCACGCACGGGGACGGGGACGCCGCCGGGGACGGGAGGCGCCCGGCCGCGCCGGCCCGCTGGGCGGTGATCGTCCCGGCGGCGGTCTTCGCGGCGGTGCTGGTCGCCGGCGTGGTCGCGGTCGTGATCTTCGTGAACGGCGGCGGGGACGGCGCGGGCGACCCGCCGTCCGGCCGTCCCAGCGCGGGCGCGTCCGGCTCGGGCCCGCGGTCCGGCCCGGCCCGCGGCTCGGGGTCCCGGGGGTCCGTCCCGGCCGGGTACCGGCTCTACAACGGGCCCGCGTGGGTCGCGGCCGTCCCCGAGGGCTGGAAGGCCGAGCCCGAGAGCCGGGACGTGACGTTCCGCGACCCGGACGGTGCGGCCACCCGCGGCATCTCCGTCCAGCGCGTCGCCGACGTCACCGGCAACGAGGCGAAGTGGCTCGACGACGCCGCCGCCCAGTTCAAGAACGACAAGGACTACCCGGACTACAAGCAGGTCCGCTATCAGGAGAATGTGCCGTTCCTCGGCGGGCAGGCCGCCGAGATGGAGTTCACGTTCACCAAGAACGGCAAGCCGGGGCGGGTCTGGACGCGGCTGTTCTCGTTCAACGGCGGCCTCTACGACATCGTCATGATCGCGCAGCAGGGGAACTGGGAGGCGAGCAGGCCGTACTTCACCACGTTCCTCGACACCTTCCGCGCGCCGTGACCGGGGACGGCGCGCGGCGGCGCGCGCTGCTCAAGGCGGCGGCGCTCGGCTCGGTCGCGGCCGGGGCGGCGGCGGCCGGGGCGGCGGCCGGGTGCTCGCCCGGCGGCGGGTCCGGACCCTCGGCGCGGCCGTCGTCCCGGCGCCCGCGGGCCACCGCCCCGACCGGGCCCGCCGACTGGGACGCCCTCGCGCGCGGGCTGGAGGGCAGGCTGATCCGGCCGGGCGACGCCGCGTACGCCGAGGCCCGCCGGCTCTACATCCCCCGCTTCGACCGGGTCCGTCCCGCCGGGATCGCCTACTGCGGGACGCCGGAGGACGTCGCCGAGTGCCTGGCGTTCGCGGCCCGGCGCAGGCTGCCGGTCGCGGCCCGCAGCGGCGGGCACTCCTACGCGGGCTGGTCCACCGGCACGGGCCTGGTCGTGGACGTGTCGCCGCTGGACCGGGTCCGTCCCGACGGCGACCGCGCGGCCGTCGGCGCGGGCACCCGCCTCATCGACCTGTACGACCGGCTCGCGGGCGCCGGGCTCGGCGTGCCCGGCGGGACGTGCCCGACGGTCGGCGTGGCCGGGCTGGCGCTCGGCGGCGGCCTCGGCGTGACGGGCCGGGCGTACGGGCTGACCTGCGACGTCCTGGAGTCCGTGCGGATCGTCACGGCGGACGGGCGGATCCTGGACTGCGACGCGCACCGCGACGCCGACCTGTACTGGGCCTCGCGCGGCGGGGGCGGCGGCAACTTCGGCGTGGCGGTCGAGTTCGCGTTCCGCACGCACCGGGTGGACGACGTCACGCCGTTCTTCCTGCGCTGGCCCTGGTCGCGCGCCGCCGACGTGATCCGCGGCTGGCAGCGCTGGGCCCCGTCCGCGCCGGACGAGCTGTGGACGAGCCTCCAGCTCAACACCGAGCCGGACGCCGGGACGCCGAGCATCGAGATCGCCGGAGTCGCGCTCGCGGGAGCGCGCGGCCACCTCGACCGGCTCACCGCGGCGGCCGGGAGCGACCCGAGTAGCAGCGACGTGCGGACCCGGCCGTACCTGGACGCCATGCGGCTGCTCGCGGGGTGCGCGGGGCAGACGACCGGGCAGTGCCACGCGCGCGGGACGCTCCCCGGGCAGAGCCCCGAGGGCCGGTTCCCCCGCACCGACTACGCGGGCGCGTCGCACATCGCGTTCAAGCCGCTGCCGGACGACGGGATCGACGCGCTGCTGCGCCGGTTCGCGCAGGGCAACGCGGTCGGCGACCGCTCGGTGCTGATGGACGCGATGGGCGGCGCGATCGGCCGCGTCGGGCCGGGCGACACCGCGTTCGCGCACCGCGCCGGGCTGTTCTGCGTGCAGTACCTCGCACCGGACGGGGCGTGGCTGCGCGGCGCGCACGGCGCGATGGAGCCGTACTGGGGCGGCGCGGCGTACGTCAACTACATCGACCCCGGCCTGCCGGGGTGGCGACGCGCGTACTACGGCGCGAACGCCGACCGGCTCGCCAAGGTCAAGGCCGCGTACGACCCGGGACGCCTGTTCCGCTTCCCCCAGGCGATCTAGGGGACGGGGCGCGGTCAGCCCTTGGTGGGCTCGTCGAGGAACGTGCGGGCCTTGGCCTCCGCCTCGTTCAGCGCCTTGACGTGCTCGGGCGCCAGCTCCTCCACGCACCGGGTCATCTCCTCGGTGACGTGGCTGAACGCGCTCTCCTCCGCGCCGCGCAGCGCGGCGCGCACGCTCGCCGAACGCGCCCCGAGCGCCGACCACTCCAGCTCCAGCCGCGCGACCGCCTCGTCGAACGCCCGGGACGTCTCGTCGCTCGCCTCCTTCAGCGCCTCGGGGATCGGCCCGCGGCCCGCCTGCCGGGCGTGGCTGGACAGCGTGGAGATCCGGCTCGCGAGCGTCAGCCCCTCGCGGGCGAGCGGCAGCACATCGTGGATCAGGTCGGTCACCGCCTTGGCCAGCTCCTCGACCCGGGTCAGCAGCGTCCGGGTTGCGTCCTCCATCGCCGCCGAGGTGCGCGCGGCGACCCGTTCGGCGACGTCGCGCTGCTGGCGGTCGAGCGCGGGGACGACGGCGGCGTCGAGCTTGCGGCGCAGCTCGCGCTCGCGGTCGGCGCGGTCGGCGCCGTCGTCCGGTCCGGCCCGCTCGGCCCAGTCGGACCAGACCCGCTGGAGCCGCTCCTCCCCGGACGCGGTGATCTCCGCGGTGATCTCCTCCAGGGCCTCGGCGGCGCGGGCCTTGAGCCGCTCCACCCGCCCGTACAGCGCCTCCCGCTTGAACGGGTCGTTCAGCTCGTTGAGCAGCGCCTGGAGGCGCCGCGAGACGTCGATGGCGTGCTCGGCCAGGGGGACGAGCCGGTCGGCGAGCTCGTCGAGCGTGGCTGCGCGGCGGGGATCGGTCAGCTCGGCCACCCAGCCGGGAAGGTCGTGGGCCATGCGCCCATGCTCCCACCCGCGCGGCCCGGCGGCGGCGCGCACGCGCCCACCGGCCGAAGTCGTCCGGGAAAGCCGCGCGGTGCGGGCGCCGCGACCGTTCGGCGCGGCCCCCGGCCCGGACGGCGGCAAGTGTGTCGGCGCGCGGCGTGATCACGGTAGCGTGGCACGCCGTGGCGGGCTATTCCGATGACCTGCGTCTCGCGCACGTGCTCGCGGACGGGGCCGACGACATCACGACCAAGCGCTTCCGCGCGCTCGACCTGGACATCGAGACCAAGCCGGACCTGACGCCGGTCAGCGACGCCGACCGCAGCGTGGAGGAGCAGATCCGCGGCACGCTGAAGCGGGCGCGCCCCCGCGACGCGGTGCTCGGCGAGGAGTACGGCCGCACCGGCTACGGGCAGCGCTGCTGGATCATCGACCCGATCGACGCCACCAAGAACTTCGTCCGCGGCGTCCCGGTGTGGGCGACGCTGATCGCGCTGATGGAGCAGGACGAGATCGTCGTCGGGGTGGTGTCGGCGCCCGCGCTGAACCGCCGCTGGTGGGCGGCGCGCGGCGGCGGCGCGTGGACGGGCCGCAGCCTCGCCCGCGCCAGCCGGATGCAGGTGTCCTCGGTGACCGAGCTGTCGGACGCCTCGCTGTCGTTCTCCAGCCTGAGCGGGTGGGAGGAGCAGGACCGGCTCGACCGGTTCCTCGACCTGACGCGCGCGGTGTGGCGCACCCGGGCGTTCGGCGACTTCTGGTCGCACATGATGGTCGCCGAGGGCGCGGTGGACGTGTCCGCCGAGCCGGAGGTGTCGCTGTGGGACCTGGCGCCGCTCCAGGTGATCGTCGAGGAGGCCGGAGGGATGTTCACCGACCTGTCGGGCGTGCCGGGCCCGGACGGCGGCAGCGTGGTGTGCACCAACGGCCGCCTGCACGCCGAGGTGCTGCGCACGCTCGGCGGCGGCCAGCTCTCCCTGCGCATCTGACTCCCGCCCCCTGCTCCGGCGCCGCCCGCCTCCGGGCGCGCCGCCCGAGGCCCGCCGCCCGGGAACCCGCCAACCGAACCCGCCACCAGAACCCCGCGCTTCCGATTCCGGCTATCTGAGAGGGAACCTCATGACGGACGCATCCGGTCGGCCGCCCTCGGTCGACGACACCGTTCCGCAGACCGCCCGCATCTGGAACTACTGGCTGGGCGGCAAGGACAACTACCCCGTGGACCGCGAGGTCGGCGACGACATCCTCAAGATGATCCCCGACATGGCGCTGATGGCGCAGGCGACGCGGCAGTTCCTCACCCGCGCCGTCCGCTACCTCGCGGCCGAGGCGGGGGTGCGGCAGTTCCTCGACATCGGCACCGGGCTGCCCACCGCCGACAACACCCACGAGGTCGCGCAGCGCGCGGCGCCCGACTCCAAGATCGTGTACGTGGACAACGACCCGCTCGTGCTCGTCCACGCGCGCGCCCTGCTGACCAGCTCGCCGCAGGGCCGCACCGCGTTCCTGGACGCCGACCTGCGCGACCCCGAGGCGGTGCTGGCGGGCGCGGCCGAGACGCTCGACTTCGACCGGCCGATCGCGCTGATGCTCATGGGCATCCTCGGGCACATGACGGAGTTCGACGAGGCCAAGTCGATCGTCCGGCGGCTGGTCGAGGCCCTGCCGAGCGGCAGCCACCTCGCCCTGTACGACGCGACCAACGTGATCAGGAGCCCGGAGACCAACGAGGCCATCCGGATCTGGAACGAGTCGGCCAAGCCGCCCTACGTGCTGCGGACGCCGGACGAGCTGGGCGAGTTCTTCGAGGGCCTGGAGCTGGTCGAGCCCGGCATCGTGTCGTGCCCGTTCTGGCGGCCCGAGCCCAGCGACATCGGCGCTCCCGAGGAGATCGACGAGTTCTGCGGGGTCGGCCGCAAGCCGTGACCGGCCGGGCCCCGGCCCGGCGCCGGGGCCCGCGCGACTGGCATCGCCCGTACTCGCGACATATCGTGGAACAACGGTCGCGGGGCGGCCGTTGTCCCAGTGGGCGGCCGTTTTCGGAGGTAGAGGCAGATGTCGGCCAAGACAAAACTCGTCATCGGCGGAGTCGTCGTCGGCGTCGTGACCCTGGTGTGGTTCCCGTGGTGGCTCAGCGCACTGATCGTCCTGGCCGTGCTCGGGGCCCCCGTGGTCGGGTACATGATGCTCGACCCGTCGCAGCGCAAACGCGTCCGCGCGCAGGGACGCAAGAGGATCGGGAGCTGAGCCGACCCGCGCCCCCGCCTGACCGCCCGCCCCTTCCGCCCGTCCGGTCCTTCCGGTCCGCCGGGCGGACGGGGCGCGGGCCCGTCCCCCGCCTCGGTAGGGTGCGGGCGTGACCGAGTTGCGGATGGGCGTCGTCGGCGCCGGGATCCTCGGCCTCGCCGTCGCCCGCCGGCTGGCCGAGGCGTACCCGGGCGCGAGCGTGACGGTCCTCGACAAGGAGGACCGGATCGCCGCGCACCAGACCGGGCACAACAGCGGCGTCGCGCACGCGGGCCTCTACTACGCGCCGGGCTCGCTGAAGGCGACGCTGTGCCGGCGCGGCGTCGGGCTGCTGAAGGACTACTGCGCGGACCGCGGCCTGCCGTACGAGGAGTGCGGCAAGGTCGTGGTGGCGCGCGACGGGCGCGAGCTGGCCGCGCTCGACGGCATCGAAGAGCGCGCCGCCGCCAACGGCGTCCCCGGGCTGCGGCGGCTGTCCGCCGGGGAGCTGCGCGAGATCGAGCCGCACGCGGCCGGGGCCGCCGCCCTGCACTCCCCCACCACCGCGATCGTCGACTTCCCCGCCGTGGCCGCCGCGTACGCCGACGACGTGCGCGCGGCGGGCGGGGAGGTCAGGCTCGGGTTCGAGGTCGTCCGGATGCGGCGCGCGGGCCCGGCCGGCGAGCGGGTCGCGGTCCGCTCGCCGCGCGAGGAGCTGGTCTTCGACCGGCTGGTGGTCTGCGCGGGGCTCCAGTCCGACCGGGTCGCGCGGCTGGCGGGCGGCTCCGCGGCCCCCGCGATCGTGCCGTTCCGCGGCGAGTACCTGCGGCTGGTCCCCGGCCGTACGGACCTGGTGCGCGGGCTCATCTACCCGGTGCCCGACCCGCGCTACCCCTTTCTCGGCGTGCACTTCACCCGCCGCGTGGACGGCGGCGTCGACATCGGCCCCAACGCGGTGCTGGCGCTCGCCCGCGAGGGCTACCGGCGGCGCGACGTCCGCGCCGCCGACCTGTGGGAGACGCTGCGCTGGCCGGGGTTCCGGCGCCTGGCGCGGCGGCACTGGCGCACGGGGGCCAGGGAGCTGTACGGCTCGGCGGTCAGGCGGGCGTTCGTCGCGGAGGCCCGCGCGTTCGTCCCGGCGCTGCGCGACGCCGACGTGGTCCCGGCGCCCGCCGGGGTGCGCGCCCAGGCCGTCGACCCGGACGGCTCCCTGGTGGACGACTTCCGGATCGGCCGGCTCGGCCCGGTCGTCACGGTCCGCAACGCCCCGTCCCCGGCCGCCACCTCGTCCCTCGCGATCGCCGAGCACGTCGTCGACCGCCTCAAGGACTGACCCGTCCGAGGCCGGGGCGTCAGCCGGCGGTCCAGAGCTTGCGGTCGTCGCCGCGCGGGTCGTTCACCACGGGGTTCTCCGCGCCGTCGAAGACCTTGACGCCGCGGGCGTCCGGGTCGAACGGCGTCCAGCCGGGGTCGCCCTCGGCCGCGAACCGCACCCACGCGCCGTGCATGGCGTCGGCGAGGGCCTGCGGCGCGTCGGGCCCGGCCATCTCCTCGGTCCCGGCGCTGAGGTTGTCGAAGACGAAGCCGAGTTCGAGGGCGTGGCAGGCGCCGAGACCGTGCACGGGCGAGCGCCAGCCGAACTCGTACATCCAGCGGTTGCCGCGGTGCCCGTCCGCGACGCGGTTGGCGGGGACGCGGAACAGCCCGTCGGTGATCAGGACGGCCAGCAGCTCGCCGGCCTCCAGTTCCGGGTGCCGGTCGCGGTACCCGGCGGCGACGGCGGGCGGCACGCCCATCCCGTCGGCGACGGCCGCGACCAGGTCGTGGGTGAGGACGGCGGCGAGCCCGCTCGGCATCAGGAACAGCCGGAACTCCTCGGCCGTGTAGCCGATCAGCAGGTCCACGCCGCGTCCGGCGCCGTCCGCGATGGCGTCCTCGGGCCTGCGGCGGAGCAGGTCGCCGTCCAGGACCGGTTGCAGCGACATGCCGCCGGACGCCGTCGTCGCGCCCCAGCGGCCCGGGTCGGGCAGCGCGGCGACCTCCGCGGCGACGGCCGCCTGGACGGGGATGACCGCGGCCGGGTCGAGCGCCGCGAAACCCTCGGCGGTCGGCTCGACGCCGAGCCGCCGCGCCATCTCCTCCGTGACGAGCAGCGCGTCGTCCGGGGTCTGCGCGAT
This sequence comes from Actinomadura sp. J1-007, assembly GCF_009793335.1. Taxonomy (GTDB): domain Bacteria; phylum Actinomycetota; class Actinomycetes; order Streptosporangiales; family Streptosporangiaceae; genus Spirillospora; species Spirillospora yumaensis. Next base: position 1,385,626 of record NZ_WING01000001.1, read on the forward strand.
GTTGCCCGCGCCGCTCTGCGCGATCGCCCGGTGGAACAGGCCGAGGTCGAGGGAGAGCAGCGTCGTGACGCTCATCGCGCCGGCCGACTCGCCGAACACCGTCACCCGCGCCGGGTCGCCGCCGAACGCCGCGATGTTGTCGCGGACCCAGGCGAGCGCGGCGATCTGGTCGCGCAGCCCGCGGTTCGCCGGGGCGCCGGGCAGGTGCGCGAAGCCCTCCACGCCGAGCCGGTAGTTGATCGTCACGCAGACCACGCCGTCGCGGGCGAAGTTGGCGCCGTCGTAGACGCCGACGGCGCCCGAGCCGTTGCGGAACGCGCCGCCGTGGATCCACACCATCACCGGCAGGCCCTCGCCGCCGGGCGTCCACACGTTGAGGTTGAGGCAGTCCTCGCCGCCGATCGACGGGTCGGGCAGCAGCCGGTCGTACGGGCGCGGGTAGCCGGGCTTCGGCGCGGTCGGCCCGAACCGGACGGCGTCGCGGACGCCGTCCCACGGCTCGGGCGGGCGCGGCTCGCGGAACCGGTCCGGCCCGAACGGGGCCGCCGCGTAGGGGATGCCGAGGTAGGCGGTCACCCCGCCGTCCAGGGCCCTCCCCCGGACCCTGCCGTACGCCGTCGCAACGATCGGCTCCATGCCCGCGCCCTCCGGTTCTAGAACGAGATTCGACCAGCGTACGCGACCGCCCTCCGGCGCCGGAATCACCCCGGCCCGGCGCGGCGGACGCGCGATCGGGGGGCGGGCGCGTACCGCCGCGTTCAGGGGGACGGGCGCAGCAGGCGGGTGAGGTGCTCCCGGGCGAACGCGCGGATCTCGTCCTCACCGTCGAGCCGCAGGCCGCCGTCCGGGACGAGCAGCAGCGACACCGCGACGCGCAGCAGCACCTCGGCGACCGTGTCGAAGTCCTGGCGGTCGCCGGGCCGGGCCCGCCGGAGCCGGTCGGCGAGGATGTCGCGCGCGGCGAGCATGACCGCGCCGCCGTTCATGCTGAGCTGCGGGAGGAACGACTCGGGCTCGCTGTGCAGGACGCGGGTCAGCAGGGCCTGGTCGCGGGCGGCCTGGAGGCCGACCACGAACCCCTCCACCACCGCCTCCTCGGCCGAGCCGAGCCGCTCGGTGGCCTCGGCGATCGCGGTGAGGAACCGCCGCACCTCCCGCAGGATCACCGCCTGGAGGAGCTGCTCCTTGTTGGTGAACCGCCGGTAGATCGTGGTGCGGGCGACCCCGGCGCGCTTGGCGACGTCCTCCACGCTGACCCGCCGCAGCCCGTAGGTCTCGAACTCCGCGAGCGCGGCGTCCAGGATCCGCGTGTCGAGGCCGTCGGTGTCCGGAACGGCCGCGAGCAGCCCGGCCAGCGGGGTCGTGTCCATGGTCATAGCCGCACCCTAACCGCGCGGCGGGCCCGCTCCGCGCCCCGCGTCAATACAGAGCTACAATACTTGTAGTTCTGTCCTTCACAGTGATCCCCCCGGCGGTGCCCATGACGGACCAGACCCGCGACGACGAGCCCGCCCCGCTCGGGCCGTCCTCCCTGACCTGGCGCTACTTCGGCGACACCCGGACGCTGCTGGTCGGCCCGCGCGCCGCCGTGCTCCAGAACATGCTGCCCGCCCTCGGCCAGGGCGTCCTGGACCACTCGGTCTTCTTCTCCGAGACGTTCGCCCGCCTCCGGCGCTCGGCGGGCCCGATCCTGGACACGGTGTACGGGGGCGCGCGCTCCCCCGGGACCGGGCGGCGGGTCCGCGACTTCCACCGCGAGATCAAGGGGACGATGCCGGACGGCTCGCGCTACCACGCGCTCGATCCCGAGACGTACTACTGGGCGCACGCGACGTTCCTCGACAACATGCTCTACGCCGTCGAGACGTTCATCCGGCCGCTGAGCGAGGCGGACAAGCGGCGCCTCTACGAGGAGTCCAAGACCTGGTTCCGCATGTACGGGGTCAGCGACCGGGCGATGCCGGAGGACTGGGAGGCGTTCCAGGCGTACTGGAAGCGGATGCTCGAAGAGGTCGTCGTGCCGCACAAGACGGCGCGCTACGGCGTCGGCTACGTGACCAAGGGCCTGCCGGCGCCGCCCCGGGTGCCCGCGCCGGTCTGGCGCGCGGTGAGCCCGCCGCTGAACGCCGTCGCCCGCTTCCTCACCGTCGGCGGGATGCCGCCGCGGACGCGGGAGCTGCTCGACCTTCCGTGGAGCGCCGCCGACGAGCGCCGCTACCGGCGGTTCGCCGCGGCCGTCCGGCGGCTCGGCCCGGTGTGGCCGCTGCTGCCGGAGGCCGTCCGCTACCTCCCGCACGCGCGCCGCGCGTTCCGCCGCGAGGGCCGTCCGCGCGCACGCTGACCCGGAGCGCGCCGGGGCCGGAGCCGCCGCCCCGGCCCCGGCACGCCGCGCGTCAGCCGGACGTGCGGATCCTGGCGTCATAGGACTTCCTGGCCTGCTCGTCGTAGTCGAGGAAGATCGTGTCGAGCCCGTAGCGGCGGCCGATCGCCTGCTTCAGGCGGTCCGGGAACAGCGCGCCCAGGCGGGTCTGCGCGGCGAGCGCCTTCGGCACGACGGCCTGCGGCCGGGGCCGTCCGATCAGCGCGACGACGGCGTCCGCGATGTCCTCGGGCTCGCAGTTCCTCATGCCCTTCGGGCTGCGCGTCCCGGCGATCAGCTCGGTGTTGGTGAACGACGGCAGCACGGCGCTGACGTGCACGCCCCGGTCCTGGACCTCCAGCCGCGCCGCCTCGGTGAACGCGACGACGGCGGCCTTGCTCGCGTTGTAGAGCGCGAGGCCGGGGGTCGGCAGGACGCCCGCGAGCGAGGCGATGTTGATCACGTGGCCGCGGCCGCGCGGCAGCATCCGGTCGAGGGCGAGCTTGGTGCCGAGCATGACGCCGTGCACGTTGATGTCGAGGCAGCGGCGCGCGTCGGCGTCGCTCTCCCCGGTGACGGGGCCGATCGGCATGATCCCCGCGTTGTTGACCAGGACGTCCAGGCGGCCCGCGCTCTCCTCCGCCCGGTCGAGGAACGCCGCGAACGACTCGCGCGAGGTGACGTCCACGGTGAGCGCGGCGACGCCGAGCCGCTCGCCCGCCTCCTTGGCGGCGGCCTCGTCGATGTCGCCGACGACGACCGTGCCGCCCTTGGCCTTCAGCGCGCGCGCCGTCGCGTAGCCGATCCCGCGGGCGCCCCCGGTGATCGCGATGACCTTGCTCATCGGCTCTTCTCCAAACGGTCGAGGCGGACGGGCAGGCCGTCCTTGGGAGAGGGCAGGGACGTGGTGTCCAGAGGCCATTGGTACCGCGCGGGCACGCTCCAGCGGTAGCGCTGGAGCACCTGGTGCAGCACGCTCTTGACCTGCATCCCCGCGAAGTGCAGGCCGATGCACTTGTGCGCGCCGCCGCCGAACGGCGCCCACGCGTACTTGTGCGCCTTGTCCTCGCGGCGTTCGGGGGCGAACCGCTCGGGGTCGAACCGCTCGGGCTCGGGCCACCACTCGGGCATGTGGTGGTTGGTCAGCGGCGGGACGACGACGGTCGTCCCGGCGGGGATGTGGAAGCCGAGCAGCTCGGTGTCCTTGACGACCTTGCGCGGCAGCGCGGGCACGGGCGCGACGAGCCGCAGCGCCTCCTTCATCACCATGTCGATGCCGGTCAGCTCGTCGAGGTCGTCGAACTCCAGGCCCGTCCGCCCGTGCTCGTCCACCAGCGCGAACGACTCGTCGCGCAGCCGCTCCTGCCACTCGGGGTACTTGGCGAGGTAGTACGCCATCGTGGTGAGCGTGATCGTCGTCGTGTCGTGCGCCGCCATCAGCGCGAAGATCATGTGGTTGACGACGTCCTCGTCGGTGAACCGGTGGCCGTCGTCGGTCTCGGCCTGGCACAGCGCGGCGAACAGGTCGTCGCCGCCGTCGCGGCGCTTGGCCGGCAGGTGCGCGGCGAAGAACGCCTCCAGCACCCTGCGGGCCTTCATGCCCTTGTGCCAGCGCAGCCCCGGCACCGGGAACCGGACGTACGCCGTCCCGGCCCGCACGGCGTCGATGAACGCGCCGTTGATCCGGTCGGCCTCGGCGCGGTCGAGCTCGACGCCCATGAACACGTCGGCGGCGAGGTCCAGGGTGAGCTGCTTGACGTGGTCGTACACGGTGAAGCCGAGGCCGGGCTCCCACGCGTCCAGGCCGCGTTCGATGCCGGGCGCCATCGCCTCCATGTACGCGCGCAGCCGCGGCTTGTTGAACGCCTGCTGCATGATGCGCCGGTGGTGCAGGTGCTCCTCGAAGTCCAGCAGCATGATGCCGCGGTAGAAGAACGGCCCGATGAAGTAGCTCCAGGCGGGGCCGTTCGCGAACGCCTTGTCGCGGTTGACCAGCACCGCCTCGGCCGCCTCGGGGCCCTGCACGGTGACGGTGCGCTGCCCGAGCAGCCATCCCCACGTGACCGGCCCGAACTGCTCGTACCGCTGCCGGGCGACCTTGAACGGCTGCCGCATCACCTGGAAGGTGTTGCCGATGAGCGGGATGCCCGGTTCGCCGCGGACCGGTTTGAGGCCGCTGCCCTCCGGCGGCGGCGCGAGGATGCTCGTGGCCATGGGACCCCTCCGGTGCCCGGGGCGGAACGCGGGGGCGCTCCCGGGCGTGCAACAAAAGTGCGGAATGTGTAGCTTTGTTGTAACGCAGGCGACATCGGAAAGTCCAGGGAACGCGGAGGTGAGTTCGGACTCCCGGTACGGCCACGGCACGGCAAAGATCGCGCGGTGCGGACCGGGGCGCGCGCTTTCCCGGCCGCCGCGTTCTAGCCTCCGTTCATGATCGTCGGCTTCGCGCTCGCGGCCACCGGCCTCCTCGCCACCGCCGCCCCGCCCCTCACCGCGCCCCCGCCCCCGTCCGCCCACGGCACGGCGACCGCGCACGCCGTGACCGCCGTGCGCGGCGGCGCGGCGGGAGTGCGGGCGATCAGGCCCGGGGACCGCGGGCCCGCGGTGCGCGCGCTCCAGAAGCGGCTGCGGACGCTGCGCTACGACCCGGGACCGGCGAACGGCTCGTACGGCGAGACGACGCGGGCCGCCGTGTGGGCGTTCCAGAAGGTCAACCGGATGCGCCCGACCGGGATCGTCGGCAAGCGCGAGCGCGCCGCGCTCAAGCACCCGCGCGCGCCGCGGCGGCTCGTCCGGCACCGGGCGCGGAACCGGGTCGAGATCGACCTCAGGCGGCAGGTCCTCGTCGTGTACCGCAAGGGACGGGTCGCGCTGATCACGCACATCTCGACCGGGTCGGGCCGCCGCTACTGCCACCGCGGCCGGTGCGGCATCGCGCGCACGCCGAGGGGCGACTTCCGGGTGACGCGGCGGGTGAGGGGCTGGCGGCACTCGCCGCTCGGCTACATGTACCGGCCGCTGTACTTCCACAACGGCTACGCGATGCACGGCTCGGTCAAGGTCCCTTTGCGGCCGGTGTCGCACGGGTGCGTCCGGATCCCGATGCACACCGCCGACATCGTCCCGCGCCTGGTCAGGAACCGCACGCCGGTGCACGTACGGCGCTGACCCCGCCCCCGCAGGCTCTCGGCGTGCCGCCGGCATGGGCGGCCTCGTGCCGGCGGCACGCCGAGACCGCACGCGCTCAGCGCGCCCGGCTCGCCGGACGCGCCTTGCGGAGGCGCTTGCGGGCCGCCTCCGTCAGCGGCCGGTACGCGCCCGACCGGTCGCGGTAGAACGTGCGGGAGTGCTCGGACGGCGGGACGCCCTCGTCGCGCAGCGGCGCGGTCAGGAGCCGGCGGCCCGCGGTGACCGGGATGTCGTCCACCACCCGGACGATCGCCGGACGCAGCTCCGGCTCGACGCGCAGGAGCGCCTCGGACAGGTCGACGGGCTTCACCACGCCGGCGCCGTCCGTCCCCGCCGCGCCGGGCCGCAGCGTCACCGCCGCGGCGGCCAGGTCGGCGCCGTCCCCCGCCGGGACGCCGTAGACGGCGACCGAGTCGATGTACGGCAGGTCGCCGAGCGCGTCGCGGATCGGGCCGGGCGGGACGATCCCCTCGGCCGTGCGGATCAGCTCGGTCTCGCGGCCGACCAGCCAGAAGTCGCCGTCGGCGTCGCGCCGGAACAGGTCGCCGGTGATCGTCCAGGCGTCGTCGGGCGCGAAGGCGCCGCGGACGGGGCGGGCGGCGGACGCGACCGCGGCGGGACGCAGCCGGGCCAGCAGCATCCCGATCTCGCCGGGCTCGCACTCGACCGCGAACCCGTCCGGGCCCTCGGCGAGCCGCCCGCGCTCCAGGTCGTACCGGGCGAGCCGGACGCGCGTGCTGCCCGGCAGCGGGCGGCCGAGCGAGCCGGGCTTCTTGCCGGTCAGGTTGACCAGGACCGCCTCGCCCTCCGTCGCGGCGTAGAACTCCAGGACGCGCGCGGGCGCGAAGCGCTCCTCCACGCGCCGCCACAGCCCGCGCGGCATGCCCGACCCGATGAACAGCCGCACCGCGTGGTGCCGTTCGCCCGGGTGCGGCGGGGCGTCGACGAGGTCGCGCAGCAGCGTCCAGGTGTACGAGGCGACGGTGACGCCGTAGCGGCGCGCCTCGTCCCAGAACGTCTCGGGGTCGTACGCGCCGGCGAGCGCGAGCCTGGCGCCGCCGGCGACCGCGCCGCCGAGGCTCATCAGCAGCGCGGACGGGTGCTGGATCGGGGTGATGCTGTAGACGGTGTCGGCCGGGGACAGCGTGGCGGACGAGGCGGTGCCGAACGCCGACAGCGCCCACCGCCGGTTGGTGACGCGGGCCGCGCGGACCCGGTCGCCGTCGCCGGTGAACAGCACGAACGCCACGTCGCCCGCCCGCCCCGGGTTGGGCCGGTACCAGCCGGGCAGCTCGACCTCGCCGGGGTCGATCCGTTCCATGTCGGGCAGCGGAGCGCCGGGGTCGCGGTCGGCGCCGCCGCCGAGGACGTGGCCGGGGACGTCCAGCCGGGCGGCGACGGCGGCGTGCTCGGGGTCGGCGATGACGCGCGCGATCCGGCCGAGCTCCGCCTCGCGGGCGGGGTCGCCGTCGGGCCGCAGCAGCACGGCGACGGCGCCGAGCCGGCTGAGCGCGGCGACGAGCGCGAGGGCGGTCGGGCGGGTGCCCATGAGCACGCCGACCGCGTCGCCCTGCCGCACGCCGATGTGGACGAGCCCGCGGACGATCGCGTCGATGCGGCCCTTCGCCGCCTCGTGCGTGTGGGCGCGCCCCTGGTAGAGGAAGAACACCCCGTCGGGCGAGCCGGCCGCCTGCTCGTCCAGCAGCAGTCCGAGCGACATCCGGGTGCTGGAGTGGATGCGCTCCAGGCGGGCGAGTCGCGGGAGGTTGCGCGTGGCCTCGTGCGAGAGCTGCCGCGTCCCCCGGACGGCGCGCGCGGCGGTCGCCGCGGCCGAACGGACCGCGCTGGACCCGATGCCCATGGCGAGCTGGAGCCCGTACCCGGCGACGCCGCCGGGCAGCGCGGGCGCCTCGGCCGCCTCCTCGCCGCGTCCGACCGGCCGCACGATCTCGGGCAGGCCCGCCGCCTCCGCGCCGTTCGCGTCGGCGTGGTCGCGCCAGCGGGCCCAGGCCGCGACGGCGGGCCAGGTCTGCGCGATCGCGAGGCTGCCGACGACCAGGCCGAAGTGCCCGGCCCGCAGCGACGCCTCGTACACCTCGGCGCGGGACGCGGCGCGGCGGATGCCGCGCACCATCGGCGGCGGCGCGATCTCGTCCACCTCGCCGACGAACGTCAGCACCGGGCAGGCGATGTCGGCGAGCGTGACGAGCCGGTCGCCGATGACGAAGCCGCCGGTCAGCATCCGGTTGTGCTGGATGAACTGCCGGACGAACTCGGCGAGCGCGGGACCGGGCCACGACACCCAGCCCTCGCGTTCGAGGAACCGGCGCTGGCGCTCGCGCGGCGCGAGCCGTTCGCGGTCGTGGAGCTGGAGGATGAACTCGACGCGGCTGCGCACCGACTTGACCGGGCTGAGGAGCTGGAACCCGGTCCTGGTCACCCAGCCGGGCACCGCGACGCTGCGCAGCAGCGCGTCCGGGATGCGCCCCGCCCCCTCCGACGCCACCCAGCTCGGCAGCCCGAACGGGAGCCCGACGCTGGTGTCGGCGGGGCTGCCGAACGTCACGACCGACGCGACGCCCTCGCTGCGCCGGTACGCGGCGGCCTGGTAGACGAACATGCCGCCCTGCGAGTAGCCCGCGAGGTGGACGTCGCGTCCGGTCGCCGCCCTGATCCGGTCCACGGCGTCGCTGACCGCGAGGACATGGTCGGTGATGGTGCGCTCCAGCCCGCCGGGCTCCCGCTCGGGCGCGCCGAAGTCGACCACCCACGGGTCCACCCCGAGGTCGCGCAGCACCCCGACGGCGCTGACCCGCGAGGAGATGTCGTACACCTCGGCGGTGATCATGAGGGGCGGGACGAGCAGCATCGCCGGCCGGTCGTCCGGGTCGTCCGGAAAATAGTGCCGGAGCCGGTAGACGCGCTGCTCGGCCGCCACCGCGTACGGCGAGGCGTCCTCGTCGGTGTCGAGCCCGCCGAAGCGCGCGACCTCCAGGGCGTTCTGGGCGGTGGAGCCCAGGCGGCGGAGCACTGTGACAACAGGGGGCATCGTCGACCTCTCAGAGCGTCAACGACATGGTGTCCGTTATCAACGCCTTTAGCAATCGGACCGCAGCGAGGCGAGGCACCCCGCCAGCCCCGCGACCAGCCCGACGCTCTGCACCAGTGACCCGGCGAACGCGAGGAACTCTCCAGGATCCCCGAGCGCGTCCCGCAGATTGGGCGTCGCGACGGCGCCCACCGAGAGCGCCGCCGCGATCAGCGTCGGCACGGCCATCGCCCACCGCGGCCGGACGAACAGCGCGATCAGAGCACCCACCGTGAACAGGATCAGCCCCGGCGGCACCACCGGATAGTTCATGCCCCCAGCGATCTGGACCGGGATGGCGACGGCCGCGAGCGCGAGGCCCGCCGCCGCGAGCCTGCGGGCATTGGACGAAGCGACGTACACGTGAGAATCCCTCCGACGGCGACGAACGCGCCCCATCGTCTGGAGAAGGTCCCGCCGCCGTCGTCATAGCGAGGGCGGCTCCCGGCGTACGCCGCCGGGAGTACGTCACGGAACGATTCGTGCGCCCTCCAGCTCCCCGGCCCGCAGCAGCTCGTGCATGTACCGCCGGCGCGGCTTGCCGCTGGACGTCCGATGGATCAGCCCGGTGCCGACGACAACGGTGAGCTCGACGTCCTCGCCCAGCCGCCGCCGCAGCGACTCGCGGACATCGGGCGCCCACGCGTCGTCCACCGTCTCGGCGAACAGCACCAGCCCCTTGGTGCCCGCGCCCGGCACGCCGACCACCACGATCCGCCCCTTGCCGAGCCCGGTCTGCTCCGCGATCCGCGCTTCGAGGTCCTCGACGTACACCGAACGGCCCCGCACCTTGATGCTGTCGCCCATCCGCCCCAGCACGAAGAGCCGCCCCTCGTGGAAGAACCCCGCGTCCCCCGTATGCACGGCACCGCCCACAAACCGCGTGGACTTGGCCTCAGCCCCCGCGTAGTACCCGGGACAAGCGGAAGCGCCCCCCACCACGATCTCCCCGAGCAGCCCCTCCCCCAACGGCGTGCCGTCATCGCTCACGATCGAGACGGGAACATCACCCTCAGGCGTCCCGCACCCGACGACCCACCCGGCCTTCGCACCGAGCGACTCGGGCCCGAGCACATGCTCCTCGGCGATCCGCACCGGCTCCCCGAACGCCAGCGACTCCCCGTCCGGCCGTACGGCGAGCGGCACCCGCCACGGATGGTCCATGGTCACCAGCAATGTGGTCTCCGCCATCCCGTACGCGGGCTTGAACGCCTCGCGCCGGAACCCGAACGGCTCCACGAGCCGCGCGAAACTCTCCAGCGCGTGCGGGTCGATGGGCTCCGCGCCGATGATCGCCGTACGCCAGCCGGACAGGTCCACGCCCTCAAGCTGCTCGGGCTTCACCCGCCGCGCGCAGTACGCGTAGGCGAACGGCGGCGCGGCCGTATGCGCCGCCTCCCCGAAACACCGGATCCACCGCGCGGGATCCCGTACGAAATGATCGGGCCGCATCAACCGCAGCTCACCCTGGAGAGCGATCGGCGTAAGAAAACACCCGATCAGCCCCATATCGTGATAAAGCGGCAACCACGAGGCCACCACGTCATCCTCGCTGAACCCCGCCGTGCGCGCGATCAGCTCAGCGTTGGCCTCCAGATTCGCCCACGTCACCATGACGCCCCGCGGCGCCCCGCTCGACCCGGACGTGAACTGCAACAGCGCCAGCTCCCCAGCCGTCTGCACCCGCGCCTCGTACCCCGCCTGCCGAGGCAGCCACGGCTCCCCGGGCAGCTCCGCCGCCCGCATCGCCTCACCCGCCCGCCCCGCGAGATCGGCCGAAGCGATCGTCAGCACAGGCCGCGCCTGCCGCAGGATCGCGGCGACATGCGCCACGTACTCCTCGCCGTCCTGGAACAGCGGCGGCGTGATGAGGCACACGGTCGCCCCCGCCGCCCACACCCCGAAGTACGTCTCGATGCACGTGTAGTCCGTCGGAAGGATCACGCACACGACGTCGCCGGGCCGCACCCCGTCCTCGATGAGCGCCGCGGCGGTCCGCCGTGCGGCAGAGGCCAGCTCGCCGTAGTCGCGGTAGTCCCACCCGCCGTCGTCGGCCGCCAGGTGGACGCCGCGTCCGGGGTTCGGCTTCTCCAGCCAGTCGCGCAGCGCAGTTGCCATCGTGTCCCCTTCAGTACGTGACTCGCGGGTAACTTCACCAGCGCGGCAGCGTCCGCGTCAACAGGTGAGACCACCCGGTCATCCGTAGATCAGCGCCCGCCCAGCACCCGACTCCCCACGACCCGCCACCCAAGAAGCGTCACCCCGAGAAACGCCAAGCTCACAAGAACGAAAGCGAAAGCCGTCCCCTGCCCGGAGACAATCCGAAGCCCCATCCCCGCCCCCACGACGACAAGCCAGACCCCCACCCCAGAAGGCACCACCTCAACCGGCCGCCGCCAAACCCGAAACACACCCCACCCAACCCCCACCCCAACCAGAAACGGCCAAGCCGTCCAAGCCAGCCCCCCAAACTCCCCGCCTCCTCATGCGAAGACCGCCCGATCGCAACGAAGACGAGCACACAACAAACATCCAGCCCCAACGCCAACCCCTTACGCATACCCCCACCCTAAAAGCCCACCGCCACCCCCCTCCCCAGGAGCCCCCAAAGGCAAAGCCGAGCCCCACCAGCAAAGGCGAAGCCGAGCCCCCAAGCCGCGATGGCGAAGCCGAGCCCTCAAACCCCCACGGAAACCCGCACCAGCGAAGGCGAAGCCAAGCCCACAAACCCGATGGCGAAGCCGAGCCCACAAGCCGCGATGGCGAAGCCGAGCCCTCAAAGCCCCGCGGAAACCGGCACAAGCAATGGCGAAGCCGAGCCCACAAACCCAAGCCACGGCGGGCGAAGCCCAGCCGGGGGGCTCGGGGGGTCGCCCCCCCGATAAAAAGCGAATGGCTCCCCCGGAAGCAAACCAACGGTTTGCGACCAGGGGAGCCCCGAGCCAGTAGCGGGGGCAGGATTTGAACCTGCGACCTCTGGGTTATGAGCCCAGCGAGCTACCGAACTGCTCCACCCCGCGGCGATGTCTTAACTCTATGGGGCGGCGGGGGCTTAGGCAAACCGGTTGTGCGGCGCGGCGGCGGGGGCGCTGAGGGCGGCGGTGAGCATGGCGGTCAGGTCGGCGACGAACGCGTCGTGGGCGAGGAGGGTGCCGTCGTCCTCGCGGGCGCCCTCCGCGCCGAGGCGGCCGGTGCGGTCGGCGAGGGCGGTGGTGAGGAACGAGATGACGACGGCGATCCGTTCGAGGGCCACGGGCTTCGGGAGGAGGGCGAGGCAGTGCCGTTCGAGGAGGGCGAGTTGGGCGGCGAGGGCGGTGTCCTCGATGACGGCGGGGACGGTGTGGCTGCGGATGCCGGCGTGGCCGGAGACCTGGGCGACGATGCGGAGGAAGTCGCGGCCCTCTTCGGTGCGCAGTTCGGCGGCGGTGGGTTCGACGACGGCGGCGACGACGGCGGGGAGGCGGGCGCCCGCGAGGCCGGGGAGGGCGGCGGTCCTGGCGGGTTCCATGCGCTGGACGCCGGCGCGGAGGATCGCTTCGAGCAGGCCGCGCCGGGACCCGAAGTGGTAGGTGATCGCCGAGTCGTTGGCCTGGCCGGCGAGGGCGACGATGTCGCGGGTGCGGGCGGCGTCGACGCCTTCGGCGGCGAAGAGGCGGGCTCCGGCGCGCAGCAGGCGGTCCCTGGTGGTCCTTGCGTCTCTCGGCACCCCGATGATACTAACAGGGGGCGTTAATAACGGGAGTCGTTACAACCCGAGCGGCCGCTACTACCGAAAGGTGCCGCGCCATGACCGACGTCTACGACCCGTTCGACCCCGCCTTCCAGGCCGACCCCTATCCCGCGTACCGGCGGCTGCGCGACGAGGAGCCCGTGCACCGGCACGCGGAGCCGCCGTTCTGGGCGCTGTCGCGGTTCGACGACGTGTGGGCGGCGGTGCGGGACGCGGCGGCGTTCTCGTCCGCGCAGGGCCTGACGTTCTTCCCGGACGAGATCGGCACGCTCGGGCTCGCGCCGACGATGGTGATGCTCGACCCGCCGCGGCACACCGTCCTGCGCAAGCTGATCAGCCACGGGTTCACGCCCCGGCGGACGGCGGCGCTGGAGGACCTGCTCCGCGCGTTCGTCCGGGGACGGATCGCGCTGATGGAGCGCAAGGCGGCGGACGGCGAGCCGGTGGACCTGCACCGCGACTTCTCCTCGCCGCTGCCGACGTTCGCGCTCGCGCACCTGCTCGGCGTCCCGGAGGCGGACCGGGCCCGGTTCGACCCGTGGGTGGCGGCGCTCGTCGGGTTCCAGGACGGCGGGTTCGGCGCGGAGGCGCTGAACGCCGGGGGCGCGATCGAGGCGGTCTCGGAGATGTTCCAGTACTTCACGGACCTGGTCGCGGCGCGGCGGGCGGAGCCGACCGGCGACCTGATCAGCGCGCTGGCCGCGGCGGAGGCGGATGGGGAGCGGCTCACCGACTGGGACATCCTCGGGTTCTGCTTCGTGATGGTCGCGGGCGGCAACGACACGACCGGCAACCTGATCTCGCACGGCGTCGCGCTGCTGGACGGCGACCACGGGCAGCGGGAACGGCTCGCCGCCGACCCGTCCCTCATCCCGAACGCGCTGCTGGAGTTCCTGCGCCTTGAGGGGTCGGTGCAGGCCCTCGCCCGGACGACGACCGCGCCGGTCGTCCTGCACGGCGTCGAGATCCCCGCCGGGGAGAAGGTGATGATGATGTACGGGGCGGCGAACCGGGACGAGCGCGAGTTCGGCCCGACCGCCGACCGGCTGGACGTGGCGCGGGAGATCCCGCGCCATCTCGGGTTCGCGAGCGGCGTGCACTTCTGCATCGGGTCGCATCTCGCCAAGCTCCAGGCCCGGGTCGCGCTGGAGGAGCTGCTCGCCGCGCACCCGCACGTCGGCGTGGACCTGGACCGCGCCGAACGGCTGTCCTCGGCGTTCACGCGGGGCTGGGTGTCGCTCCCCGCCACCGGCATCGGCGCCGACGCGAGCTGACCGGTCCGACGACGCCCGCACCGTTCCAACGCAGGGGGCGGGGGCCGGTGTGGGGGCTGGGGTGGGGGTGGCCAGAGGCGGTCAGCGGGGGTGGCCGATGGCGGACGGCCGGACGGGGCGGGCGGAGGGTCAGTAGGCGCCGTCGCCGCGGAGGACGGCGGCGGCGGTCTTGCCGAGGATGAGCAGGTCGAGGGTCAGCGACCAGTTCTCGACGTAGCGCAGGTCGAGCCGTACGGCGTCCTCCCACTCCAGGTCGGACCGGCCGCTGATCTGCCAGAGGCCGGTGAGGCCGGGCTTGACGACGAGGCGGCGGTGCACGTCCGCGCCGTACCGCTCGACCTCGGACGGCAGCGGGGGGCGCGGGCCGACGAGGGACATGTCGCCGTGCAGGACGTTGAACAGCTGCGGCAGCTCGTCCAGGGAGTACTTGCGCAGCAGCCGGCCGACCCGGGTGATGCGCGGGTCGTCGCGCATCTTGAAGATCACGCTCGTGCCGCCGTGCGACTCGACCAGGCGCGGGCGCAGCCGCTCGGCGTCCTCGACCATCGTGCGGAACTTCAGCATCCGGAACGGCAGGCCGTCGCGCCCGACCCGCCGCTGGGCGAACAGCGCCGGCCCGCCGTCGTCCAGCCGGATGGCGAGCGCGACCGCGGCCATCACGGGCAGCGCCGCGAGCAGGATCAGCACGGCGACGACCTTGTCGAACGCGCCCTTGACGAAGCGCCGCGTCCCGCCGAGCTCGGCGTGCTCGACGTGCAGCAGCGGCAGGCCGGCGATCGCGCGGATCGTGGTGCGCGGCCCGGCGACGTCGATCAGCGCGGACGCGACGAGGAGCTGGGTGCCGGACGCCTCCAGCGCCCAGGCGAGCCGGCGCAGGGCGAGGCCGTCGATGTCGGGCCCGGCGAGCACGGCGACGGTGTCGGCGCGGTACCGGTCCACGGCCTGCACGACGTCGCCGAGCCCGCCGTGCACGGGGACGTGCCAGGGCTCGCCCTCGCCGCCGTCGGACAGGCACGCGCCCACGATCTGCATGCCGTGGTCGGGGGTGCGGCCGAGCTCGCGGATCAGGCCCGCGACCGAGTCGCGGTGCCCGACCGCGACGACGCGGCGCATGCACTCGCCGCGCTCGCGCGACCGGTGCAGGTGCCTGCGCAGGGCCCGGCGGGCGAACAGGTCGAGCAGCGTGAGCAGCGGCAGCGCGACCACGACGTAGCCGCGCGCGACCTCGGCCTTGGTGGCGTACGACAGGATCGCGACGGCGGCGGTGAGGCCGATGCCCGCGTTGAAGATCCGGTTGTACTCGTCGGAGCCGGTGCCGAAGAAGCGGTGCTCGTACGCGCGGGCGGCGGCGACCCACAGCACCCACACGAACGGCAGGGCCACGGCGAGCACCATGTTGGGCCAGCGCGCGGCCTCGTCCGGGCCGAAGCGGACCGCGTACCCGGCGAACGCGGCGGTGACGCCGCAGGTGAAGTCGGCCGCCATGGCGCGGCGCGCGTAGCCCGCGACCCACGGCACCGGCACGGCCTGGCGGCCGCGCGCGTGGCCGAGCGGGCGCTCGCCCGCGATGTCCTTGAGGCCCCGATGACCCGCCACCCCGTTACCCCCAGAATGATTCCCGCGTCGAAAAATCACTCCACGCCGGATAGGGAGACGAATCAAGAGCCGGTTTCGAGCACGCCGGCGCGCTGTCCTCAAACGGTCACCCGGGAATCTGGACGGCGGGGCGCCGGATGGTATCGGCTGGATCGATCGACGCCATCGCCATTCTGACGCGCGCGCGAATTCCGGCTTTTACCGCAGCCCTGGTCGCGCCGATCCTCGCCGCGTCCTCCTGCGCACAACACGCCACCGAACGGGAACGGGGAGTGTCGGGAAATCGGCCGGCCGCGAGCCCCGTCACGCTGCGTTCCGGGGAACTGCTCTTCGGGAACACCGGGGCGGTGCGGGGCGGCGGGATGGTGGCGACCGCGCCGCGCGGCGCGCCCGACTCGGGGCGGCGCACGAGCGCGCTGTCCTGCGCGCGGGCGTACTTCGCCGGCGGGACGGGCCTGTGCCTGAGCATGGAGCGGACGGCGAAGGCGCGGCTGTTCGGGGTCGTCTTCGACCGCGGCCTGCGGGAGCGGCGGCGGTTCGCGCTGCCGGGCATCCCGAGCCGGACGCGGGTGTCGGCGAGCGGGCGGATGGCGGCGTGGACGGTGTTCGTGAACGGGCACTCCTACGCGGGCAAGGACATGTCCACCACCACCGGGATCATGGACACCCGCACCGGCGCGACGGTGCACTCCCTGGAGGAGTTCGCGCTGACCAGGAACGGCCGTCCGCTGCGCGCCGCGGACCTGAACTACTGGGGCGTGACGTTCGCGGCGGACGACGACCGCTTCTACGCGACGGTGAAGACGAAGGGCACGACGTACCTGGTCGAGGGCAGCGTGTCGGGGCGCCGGATGCGGACGCTGCGCACGAACGTCGAGTGCCCGTCCCTGTCCCCCGACGGCCGCCGCGTCGCGTACAAGAAGGCGACCGGGCTTGCGGCGCGGCCGTGGCGGCTGCACGTGCTCGACCTGCGGACGATGCGGGACGAGCCGCTCGCCGAGGCGTCGAACGTGGACGACCAGGCGGCCTGGCTGGACGCCCGCACGGTGATGTACGGGCGGGTGGACAGGGCGACGACGAACGTCTGGACGGTCCCGGCGGACGGGTCGGGCCCGCCGCGGCTGCTCGCCCGCAACGCGTTCTCCCCGTCCGTGGTCTCCTGAGCCGCCGGAAGTCTCCCGGAGCGTCCGCGGTCTCTCGGACGGCGCGTTCGCTAGGTGAATGCCCGGGACCGTTCCTGAACGTTCCGCGCGGTATCCGAACGGCCGGCCTTCGGGAGAAGGCCGTTCCCTGTCGATAAGGCGGCGCTTACCAGAGTCGGCTTCTCGGGAACGGCCGGTTCCGGCCTTCCCGCCATTGTGACCCGCCGGTAGGCCAACGTTGTAAACGTGTGTTTATCTGGGTGGGCGCACGTTTTCCTCGCCCGGACGCCCGAGGGGGTCGGCCGGTTTACCGGTGCGCCGACCTAAGAAGGTCATCCCAAACGCTTCTTTTCCCTCGCGCGATCCACATAGTTAGGGAGGACGATTTGTCCTGACTCTTTGCCTACCTGCGGGCCTTGCGCAGGTCTACTCGGGGGAGCCTGTGTGTCCCATCCCTCCTCACCGCGCGCGGACCTCGTCGCCGGGGGCGACGCGGCGGTCCGCGGCCTCGTCGACCGCCTGGTGGCGCTGGCCCTGACGGGCCTGCCCCGGATGCGGGACGGCGACGGCTTCGCGTTCACCCTGCGCGGCGTGCCCGACGGCGCGGGCGGCTGGCGGACGGAGCCGTCCGGGCGCAGCGTCCGGTACGCCGCGATCACCGCGCTGGGCGTGCTCGCCCTGCCGCCGGAGGCGCGGGCGGCGGCGCTCGGCGGCGAGCCGGTCGAGGACCTGATCGCGCGGCTCGTCGCGCTGCTGGACGAGTCCGGCCCGGCCGCCGTGACCTCGCTCGGCGACGTCGCGCTGATCGCATGGGCCGCGGCCGCCGCGCGGCACGACGGGCTGGACCGCGCGCTGAAACGCCTGGCCGAGGCGGATCCGCCGGGGACGGGACGCGCGGTGTTCACGGTGGACGCGGCCTGGGTGCTGTCGGCGCTCGCCGCCGCCCGCGGCCAGGCGGAGACGTCCGGCCACTTCGAGCGCGCGCGGGCGCGGCTGCTGGCCGGCGCCGCCGCGAGCGGCCTGTTCTCCCACCAGGTCGGCGGGACGGGGCTCGTTCCGCGCTACCGGGCGCACGTCGGCTGCTTCGCCGACCAGGTGTACCCGATCCAGGCGCTGGCGCGCGCCGGCGACCAGGAGGCGGTCGCCGCGGCGGACGCGGCGGCGCGGCGCATCGTCGCCGCGCAGGGCTCCGGCGGCCAGTGGTGGTGGCACTACGACGCGCGGACGGGCGGCGTCGTGGAGGAGTTCCCGGTCTACAGCGTGCACCAGCACGCGATGGCGCCGATGGCGCTGCTCGACCTCGCCCGCGCGGGCGGCACCGCGCACCTCGACCCGATCCGGCGCGGGCTGCGCTGGATGACCGAACCCGCCGAGACCGACGTCCCGCTGATCCACGACGACCTCGGGGTGACCTGGCGCAAGACCGCCAGGTCCGACCCCCGCAAGGCCGTGCGGGGGGCGCGGGCGGTCAGCACCGGCGTTCGCGCGGGCTGGCGGCTGGGAGGGCTCGACCGGGTCTTCCCCCCGACCGCCGTCGACCGCGAATGCCGGCCGTACGAGCTCGGATGGCTCTTGTTCGCCTGGCTGGAGGGCGCATGAGGAACCGCGGGATGAACGACGACACGATCGGCGAACGGCGCCGCTTCCTCGGCGTCTGGCTGGCGCCGCTGACGCTGGAGGAGAGCGTCGCGCTGTGCGTCAAGGCGGTGGAGGAGCGGTCGGCGGTCCGCGTCGGCTGCGTGAACGCCGCCAAGATCGTCAAGATGCGGGACGACGCGCGGCTCCGCGAGGCCGTGCTGGGCTGCGACCTCGTCGTGGCCGACGGGCAGTCGGTGGTGTGGGCGGGCAGGGTGCTGGACCGGCCGCTGCCCGAACGCGTCGCCGGCATCGACCTGATGACCGCGCTGCTGCCCGAGGCCGAACGGCACGGGCACAGCGTCTACTTCCTCGGCGCGCGCGAGGACGTCCTCCAGGACATGCTCGCCGCCGTCCGCAGGCGGTACCCCGGGCTGCGGATCGCGGGCCACCGCAACGGCTACTTCGACCAGGAGGAGGAGGCCGCCGTCGCCGACGCCGTCCGCGCGTCCGGCGCCGACATGCTGTTCATCGGCACCTCCTCGCCGAAGAAGGAGCTGTTCGTCCACCACCACGGCGAGCGGACGGGCGCGTCGCTGGTGCACGGCGTCGGCGGCTCGTTCGACGTGCTGGCCGGGAAGGTGCGGCGCGCGCCCGAGTTCTGGCGGCGCAACGGGCTGGAGTGGCTCTACCGGGCCGTCCAGGAGCCGATGCGGCTCGGGCCGCGGTATTTGACGACCAACACCGCGTTCTTGCTGATGCTCGGCCGCGAGTTCCTGCTGCGCCGCCTGCCCCCGCGAAGGAAGTGACGCCGTGAGTGCCGGAGCGGAGGAGACGCGGAGCGCGGGCGGACGGGTCGTGGTGGTCGGCCTCGGGTACGTCGGGCTGCCGCTCGCGGTGCGGGCGGCGCAGACGGGCCGCCGGGTCGTCGGGTTCGACGTGGACGAGGACCGGGTCAAGTCGCTGTCCGCGGGCGAGTCGTACATCGAGGACGTGCCGTCCGAGGCGCTCGGGGCCGTCCTGGACTCGGGGCGGTTCCGGGCGACGTCGGCGCCGCGCGACCTCGCCGGGTTCGACGTGGCGCTGATCGCCGTGCCGACGCCGCTGCGCGAGGGCCTGCCCGACCTGGACTACATCGAGGGGGCGGCGCGGACGCTCGCGCGGTTCCTGCGGCCGGGCGCGACGGTCGTCGTGGAGTCGACGACCTATCCGGGCACGACCGAGGACCTCGTCGGCCCGATCCTGGAGGACGGCTCGGGCCTGGTCGCGGGCGCGGACTTCCACCTCGGGTACAGCCCGGAGCGGATCGACCCCGGCAACGCCGAGTGGACGCTGGCCACCACCCCGAAGATCGTCGCGGGCATCGACGCGGCGTCGCTGGCCGCCGTCCGCGCGTTCTACGACACGGTCGTGGACACCACGGTGCCGGTGTCCTCGACCCGTTCGGCGGAGCTGGCCAAGCTGGTCGAGAACACGTTCAGGCACGTCAACATCGCGCTGGTGAACGAGCTGGCGATGTTCGCCGGCGGGCTCGGCATCGACGTGTGGGAGGCGATCGACGCCGCGGCGACCAAGCCGTACGGGTTCATGCGGTTCACGCCGGGGCCCGGCGTCGGCGGGCACTGCCTGCCGATCGACCCGTCGTACCTGTCGTGGCACGTGGAGCGCGAGCTCGGCCAGAGCTTCCGGTTCGTGGAGCTCGCCAACGACATCAACGGGCACATGCCCGACTACGTCGTGCAGCGGATCACGGCGGCGCTCAACGCGCGCCGCCAGACGGTGAACGGCTCGCGGATCCTGCTGCTCGGCCTGGCGTACAAGAAGAACACCGGCGACGCCCGCGAGTCGCCCGCGGTGCGGATCGCGCAGCTCCTCGCCGGGATGGGCGCCGAGCTGCGCGGCGTGGACCCGCACGTGGTGGAGCCGACGCCGGTGGACGGCCTGGTCCGCCGCGCCGAGGCGACGCCGGAGGAGCTGGCGGGCGCGACGGCGGTCGTGCTGCTCACCGACCACGACCGGTTCGACTACGACGCGGTCGTGGAGCACGCGCGGCTCGTCCTGGACTGCCGCCGCCGGGTGACCGGCCCCCAGGTCGAGCATCTGTAGGAACCCCGTGAGCCCCGCCGTCCCCCTCGCCGCCCCGCCCGCGCTGAGCGCCCGCGCGCCCGTTCCCGCGCGAACGGTCCCGTACGGGCGGGGTCAGGGGGTGGTGGGGTCGGGGGTCTCGCGGGGGCGGCGGCGCGTCCGGGGCCAGGGGGTCCGCGCGTTCAGGCGGGGCGCGCGGCGGTCGGCGAGGACCGCCGCGTACACGGTCGCGATCGCGCCCATCAGCAGGATGGCGGCGAGCCGCCGCGTCGGCATTCCGGTGATCGCGATGGGGTCGCGGGTGCTCTCGGTGACCCGCCAGGTGATGACCGACCGGCCCCGCGCGCCCGCCTCGACCTGCCGCCGACGCAGTTCGTCGCGCAGCACGTCCTCGACCGCCTGGAGCGTGCGCCGCGCCTCGGCCGGCCGGGTGGAGGCGCTGCTGATCGTCACGTACGGCTGGTCGTGCACCGGGACCTCCTGGCTGCCCCGGTTGGCGAGCGCGACCTGGAACCCGGCCCGGCCGCCGGCCCTGCGCACCGCGCGCCGTCCGGCGGGCGAGTCGAGCCCGCGCGCCGACACCTCGGCCATCAGCACCAGGAACGGCGGGAACGTCGCGAACGTGTTGCGGGAGGACGGCTGCGGCGACAGGAAGGTCAGCACGGCCCGCGCCTCGTACGACGGGGCGGCCGCGAGGGTCTGGAGCGCGACCAGCCCGGTGAGCGCGGCCATGATCAGCGTCACCAGCGGACGGCGCCGGACCGAGACGAAGAAATCGCGAAAAGTCACCTGACGCTCCCCGTTCACATGTCCCCGATATGGTGGCACGTTGTTCGGGATATAGGTGAGATATTTCCAGCTATCTGCTTTCTGCCGATGCGCGGGAAAATGGGGGGCCGGTGGACCTGCTCGACTCGCTGAACATCCTGCTCCGGAGATGGCTGCTGACGCTCCCGCTGCTGCTGCTGACCGGCGCCGGGGTGCTCGCCGCGATGGTGATCCTGCCGTGGAGCTACGAGGCGAAGGCGACCACGGTGTTCCTCGCCTCGCCGATCCAGGCGAAGGAGGTCGGCGGCAACCCGTGGCTGGTCTTCGACGGCTCACTCACCGTGACCGCCGAGGTCGTCGGCCGCGAGCTGATGGACGCGCGCACCGCCGCCGAACTGCGCGGGCGCGGCCTGACCGCCGAGTACCTGGTGTCGGTGCCGCCCGACACCAGCGGCCCCGTCCTCCAGATCGACGTGACCGGCGAGAACGCCCGCACGACCGAGGCGACGCTGGTCGCGCTGATGAAGCTGATCCCCGAGAAGCTGGAGCGGATCCAGGCGGACGGCGGCGTCGCGCCGTACTCGCGGATCAAGTCGCGGTTCGTGTCGTCCACCCCGCACGCCGACCTCAAGGCCACCGACAAGATCCGCACGATCGCGGTGATCCTGTTCGCGGGCCTCGCGCTGACGGTCGCGCTGCCGCTGTCGGTGGAGTCGCTCGCGACCCGCAGGCACCACCGGGAACGGCCGGAACCGGCCACCGGACGCGGCGGACGCGGCGGACGCGGCGAGCCCGCCGACCCGTACGGGCCGTACGACGCGCGCGGCACGCAGGCCGAGCCGTACCCGCCGCCGCCCCGGTCCGCGCAGGCCGGGCCCCCGCCTGCGGAGAACGGGCCGTCGGCCGGGCGGGCCACGCGTACCGGGGAGAACGGGCTGCCACCCGCGGACCGGCGGCCCGAGCCGTCCACGGGTTCGCGCGAGTCGGGCCCCCAGCCCGTCCAGTACGAGCAGGAGGCGCAGGGCGGGCAGGCCGCGGAGCAGCAGCGTCCGGCACGCGCGCGGAACGGGCTGTCCAGGGACGGCCAGTCCGGACGCCCGCGGCCCAAGGCGAGCGCGCGCGACCGGGCCAAGCGCATGGAGGCGCTGGAGGCGCTGCGCCAGGAGACCGGCCGCCCGGACGCCACCCGCCCCGAGGTGCCGAGCGGGCCGCGCGACCAGCCCCGCCGCGCGGGGACCCGCCGCCAGGACGGCCAATGGTCGGAACGCGACGCCTAGCCGGCCCGCCCGGCCGCCGCCGCGCGGGTGGTGCGGGGTGACGCCGGCGGCCGGGCGGGCGGCGGACCCGATCGTGGACCCGGCGACGGTGCTGACCGTGTTCGTCGTGACGCTGACGCTGCTGCCCGCGCGGTACGTGCTCGGGCCGCTCGGCGCGGCGGGCACGCCCGCGGGCGTGATGGCCGTGCTGTGCCTGTTCTGGTACCTGGCCGCGATGATCAATCCGGCGACCACGCCGCTGCGCGGGCGCCAGCCGCTGCGCGCGGTGATGCTGGTCCTGCTGTGCTCGATGCTCGCCTCGTACGCGGCGGCGATGGGCCGCAACCTGCCGGCGCTGGAGACCAACGGCGCGGACCGCGGCCTGATCCTGGTGGCGGGCTGGGTC
This sequence comes from Actinomadura sp. J1-007, assembly GCF_009793335.1. Classification (GTDB taxonomy): domain Bacteria; phylum Actinomycetota; class Actinomycetes; order Streptosporangiales; family Streptosporangiaceae; genus Spirillospora; species Spirillospora yumaensis. Next base: position 1,408,094 of record NZ_WING01000001.1, read on the forward strand.
GGGATCGCGCTGCTCGCGGCGGACGGGATCACGCGCCTGGACCGCCTGGAGGACGTCCGGCGGCGGCTCGTGCTGTGCTGCACGATCGTCGGGGTGCTCGGGCTCGTGCAGTTCTTCACCGGTCTGGACGTGGCGTCCCACCTGGCGTTCCCCGGCTTGCAGGCCAACACCGAGTTCAGCTCGGTGCTCTCGCGGGACGGCTTCAACCGGCCGATGGCGACCGCGACGCACCCGATCGAGCTCGGCGTCGTCCTCGTGATGGCGCTGCCGCTCGCCCTGCACGGCCTGCTGTACGCGCCGAAGGGCCGCCGGGCGCGGCGCTGCCTGCCGGTCCTGGTGCTGCTGGTGACGATCCCGATGACGGTGTCGCGGTCGGCGATCCTCGGGCTGCTCGTCGTCGGCCTGGTCATGCTGCCGGTGTGGCCGGGACGGCTGCGGTTCTGGTCCCTGGTGGTCGGCGGCGCCGGGACGGTGGTCATGTCGGCGGCCGTGCCGGGCCTCATCGGGACGGTCTCCAAGCTGGTGCTCAACATCGGCTCCGACTCCAGCACCACGGCGCGCACCGACGACTACACGGCGGTCGCGCGGTCGGTCCACGACCGGCCGCTGTTCGGGCAGGGTTTCGGCACGTACCTGCCGAGGGTGTACCGGATCCTCGACAACCAGTACCTCGGCTCGCTGGTCGAGACCGGCCTGGTCGGGCTGGCGGCGCTGCTCGCGGTGATGCTGGGCGGCTGGTTCCTGGCGCGCGGGGCGCGGCGCGCGTCCCGCGACCCCGAGACCCGGCACCTCGCGCAGTGCCTCGCGGCGTCGGTGGCGGTCGCGGCGTTCGCCTACGGGACGTTCGACGCGTTCAGCTTCCCGATGGCCGCGAACCTGACGTTCCTGCTGGTCGGCTGCGGCGCCGCACTGTGGCGCCTGGCCCGCGAGTCACCCGAGGTGTCGTCCGGCGCCCCCGCGCGGAGGCGAACGAGGCGACCGGTGCGAGCGGCGTGGAGGGCGCGAACGGGCCGAGCGGCGCGGGCAGGCGGGACGGCGGGAACGGGGCGAGCGACGCGAACGGGTCGGACGGCGCGAGCGGGCGGGACGGCGGGAACGGGGCGAGCGACGCGAACGGGTCGGACGGCGCGAGCGGGCGGGACGGCGGGAACGGCGCGGGGCGCGGCCGGAGCGCGGGCGAGGACCGGCGCGGCGACCGAGGCGAGGACCGGCACGGCGACCGGGGCGGGGACCGGGCGGACCTGGTGGTCAGGGGCGTACGGGCTTGCCGTCGTCCCAGACGTTGGAGCGCCAGACGTTGCCGCGTCCGGACGGGTCGAAGGAGGTGACGGGGCCGTAGAAGCCGCCCTTCTTGAAGTATCTCCGGCTGAACACGTTGCCGATGACCTTGATGTCGGTCGGCCTGCCGTACTTGCCCTTCCCGCCGTACACCGCGTACCCGCCGCCGGCCAGGTAGTTGCGCTGGATCGTCGCGTGGTGGGCGCGGCCGAAGTCCTGCCAGAGCGCGATCGCGGCGGTCTGGCCGAGCGGGTTGAGGATGACGTTGTGCCTGATCACCAGGCTCTGCCCGGCCGCCGGGCCGGACGGGGACGCGATCGCGTCGTTGTGGTCGCCGGGGAAGTGCTTGAGCTTCATGATCAGCGAGTTCTCGATCAGCCCGTGCGGGGTGACCACGCCCTCGCTGACGGTGTGGATGCGCGCGCCGCGGACGGTGAGCGCGCCGCCGAAGTTCAGCACGGCCTTCTGCGACCGGACCTTCGGCGTGCCGTTGATCTCGGTCCGCTCGATCCGCAGCCCGCCGTACCCCTGCCGCTGGATGACCACCCAGTCGCCGCCCGCGCCGACGACGTGGGTGTTCCGTACGGTCACGTTGTTGGCCTGCACGTTGATCTCGCCGTGGACCTCCTTGCCGTCCACGATCGCGCCGTCCCTGCGGATGGTCAGCGGCCCGGTGCGGGTCAGCCTGCGCCCCGCCGGGACGCCGGTCGTCGAGTAGTTGGGCCAGGCCGCCTGCGCGCCCTCCCCGCCGGACGTCGAGGCGCTCTTGCGGTCGAGGTCGAGTTTCAGCGGCGGCGCGCCCGTCGGCTGGACGTCGGCGGGCGTGGGGGTCACGATGCGTGACGGCGTGCCGGTGCTCCCCTGCGTTGCCGCCTCCCTGCCGTCGCCGCCGCAGGCGGTGAGCGCCGCCCCGGCGAGAGCGAGCGCCAGCACGGTGCGCGTGTACATGCGATGCCTCCGAGCGCCTGTCTCCCCGGCCGGGAGCGACGGGCCCGAGTCTGCCATTTCCCTTTTGTCGATATTCCCCATTGGCCGCGTTAGGCCAGAATGGTCAGAACGGCCACTCCCTCCCCACCGCCGAATGCGCACGCCCGCCTCCCGGCGCGCGGGAAGATCGTCCGGAATTCCGGCCGGTCGGCGCCGCCGCCGGCGAACCCGCGGCGGTATGGCGGGCGGGAGGACGCTCCAGAGAGCACAGGTCGGCTCCGGATGCTTGTCACCTGCGGCCGTAGTGGCCCGGCCGCTCAAGGTCTAGCCTCCGCTACGCCGGTTCTGAAGTCCCCTTCACTTCGGGTCCGGCGGGCATCCCCGACCTCCCGCGCGAGCACCCCCGGCCCCGCGCGGGCCCCGACCTCCCCCGCCCCTGGAGCCCCCATGCGCCGCAGATCCCTGTCCCTGGCCGTGGCCGCCGCGCTGACCATCGGCGTCGCCGCCCCCGCGCCCGCCGCGTTAGCCGCCCCGCGCCCGGCCCCGTCCGCGCCGCCCGCGTCCGCCTCGTCGATCGCCTCGATGCTGCCGGGGTTCGACGAGCTGAAGCCGTCCGCCACCCCGGCCGCGCTCACCGAGGCGCCCCGCGATCTGGACGTCACCTACACCGTCAACGGCCAGACCCGCACCCTCAAGGACTTCCTGAACCGCTCGGCGCAGGGCTTCGTCGTGCTGGACGGCAGCAAGATCGTCAAGGAGTGGTACGCCGCCGGCTACTCCAAGAACAGCCTGTTCCAGTCGTGGTCCATGGCCAAGTCGTACACCTCCGACGTGATCGGGATCGCCCTCGCCGAAGGCAAGATCGGCTCGCTGGACGACACCGTGGCCGAGTACCTGCCCGAGCTGGCCAAGTCCGGCTACGGGGACGTGTCGCTGCGGAACCTGCTGCGCATGTCGTCCGGGATCGAGTGGAACGAGCCCGTGGACGACGTCCCGCTGCACGTGTCGGTCAGCATGGGCTGGGCGTCCACGCTCCAGCTCGCGTCGTACCGCAAGCGCGGCTGGGAGCCCGGCAGCAGGTTCAACTACACGAGCATGAACTCCGCCGTCCTGGCGCTCGTCCTCCAGAAGGCCACCGGCGTGCCGTACTACAAGTACGTGCAGGACAAGATCTGGGGCCCGGCCGGGATGGCGTCCACCGCCTACGTCGGCAACGACGGGCACGGCGACGGCCTCGGCTACTGCTGCGTCTACGCCAACGACCGCGACTTCGCCCGCTTCGGCAAGATGATGCTGAACGGCGGCAAGGTGGACGGCCGCCAGGTCGTCCCCGCCTCCTGGATCGAGCAGGCGACCGCCCCCTCCCCCGCGAACCCCGGCTACGGCCTGCACTGGTGGCTCGACGGGTCGAACGGCTACTACGCCAGCGGCCTCGGCGGCCAGAGCATCTACGTCTCCACCAAGCACGACGTGGTCATCGTCAAGAGCACGTTCCTCAACCTGGACGAGAGCGAGACCCTCCCCGCCTTCCGCGCCGTAGCCGCCGAGGTAGCCCGCACCCGCTGACCCTCCCCTCCCTCCCCCTCCCCGTCCCCCGCCTCGCGCCCCTAGCCCCAGGACACGGCGCTTTCCCGGAGGCTCGGCTTCCACCTGGGACACACCCCTTGCCCAGGCAAGCCCTTACCCGGGCCTACCCCTTACCCCGGCCAGGGGCGGGGAGGCGCCCTTGCCCTGGCACGCCCTTTGCCCGGACTGCCCTCACGCGGACCAGGGGCGGGAACGCGCCCTCACGCGGACCAGGGCGGGGAGGCGCCCTCACGCGGACCAGAGGCGGGAACGCGCCCTTACGCGGGCCGGGGGCGGGGACGCGCTATGACGGCCTGACGCGCGGGAGATCCCGCGCGTCTCCTCAAATCGCCGCCACCAGCAAGCCCGCCCCAGGCCCTGCTGAACGCACCCCGCGCCCCGGCCCCCGGGCGCTGGTGAACGCACCTCGAGCCCCAGGCCCTGCTGAACGCACCCGCGCCCCGTTCGGCCTGGCCGCCCCCGCGCATCGCGGGGGCGGCTGAGTAGGGCCTGGCGCGGGGGGGCGGGCGGGCGAGATACGAAGGATTCTCGCGCTGGTATGACCGTGCGTAACCCTTACGCGTAGGGGGCTTTGCCCTGTCTTACCGCTGGTGACGTGGTTTGGACCGCGCTTGGGGGAAATATGGGAGGAGATGGGGTCGTTACAACCCGTGACGGCAGCGAGAACAGGCCGTCCGCGGCGCCCACTCCCCATCTGAGCGTGAGGGGCGCGACCTGATCACCAAGACGCCCTCCTTCCGGGGCCGTCTGTCCGCCTGACCCACACCCCTCACCGAGTGTGTGGAGCCGGAAACCCAGCGCCACCAGGGCTCACCCCCCTTCGGGGAGCGGTGCGGCCCGCCCGGGCCCCGAGCCTGGAGCGCGCCGGCCGGTAGGCGGACCGAGCAACCAGGAGCAGCCTTCTCATGTTCGTTCGCACCACTGACACCACCAAGCGCTTGGGTACCCGTCTCGCGACCGCTTCGGTCCTCTCGTTCGCCGGCCTCGCCGGTGCGGCGGGGCTCGCCCAGGCCGCGCACGCCGACGCCAAGCCCGTGGCGGGCAAGCCCGCCGTGAGCAAGGTGGCGGCCGGCAAGCCCGCCGACGCCAAGCCCGTCGGGAGCGAGGCCGCCAAGGCCGGCGCCCAGGGCGGCCGCGCCCAGGACGTCATCAAGCTGGCCCGCACGCAGGTGGGCATCAGCGAGGACGGTTCGGGCAACACCAAGTTCAACGAGTGGTACGCCGGGTCCGACCTCGGCAAGGCCAACGCCAAGCGGGCCGGCGCGTCCAGCGCCGACGTCTACAAGGGCCAGTCCTGGTGCGACATGTTCGTCACCTGGCTCGGCCAGGAGACCGGGGCCAAGGGCATGGGCTCGGACGCCTACACCGTCGACCACGCCCAGTGGTTCAAGGACCACGGCCGGTTCGGCGACAAGGCCAAGCCCGGCGCCGTGGTGTTCTTCGCCTGGGGCGGCGGCGGCATCTCCGACATCGACCACGTCGGGATCGTCGTCAAGGACAACGGCGACGGCACCATCAAGACCATCGAGGGCAACACCGGCGACGCGGTGAAGCAGAAGGTCCGTCCGACCTCGCAGGTCGCGGGCTACGGTTACCCGCAGTACCGGTGACCCTGCGCCCCGTCCCCCCCGGGGCCTCACGAAAGCGGCGGCATCCAACCGGATGCCGCCGCTTTCGCATGTCCAGCCCCCGGCAACGCCGAACGGCGTGCCCAGACGGCCCTGGGACGGGGCCGTCGCGGCGCGCGCCTGGGGACGGAGGCCGCCCGGCGTCCGGGCCATAGGGGGGCCATGATTCGGCCCAGGACCCGTTCGGCGGGCTCGTCGCGCTGGGCCTTCCGGCTCCGCGGGCAGGAGACTCGTGCTGCCGGGCGCGGAGGAGGGGAAGCGCCGGCGGAAGGGGAGGCATGGTCAAGGGGCGCGTTCGGCATGGGCTGCGCCGCCTGCTGGGACGCGCCGAGGAGGCCGCCCCGGCGGAGGACCCGTCGCTGGTGGGACTGCTGACCGGGAGCCGGTTCGAGGGGCTGCCGCCGCAGCGCGAGTCGCTCGACCCCCGGCAGACGCGGGCGACGATGGAGTTCCTCCTCGATCTGGGCGAGCAGATGTTCATCGCCGGGTCCGAGACCCGTTCGATCGAGACCGGGCTGATCGCCGTCGCCGCCACGTTCGGGCTCGGGCCGATCGAGCTGGTCATCGCCGGGCGCACCGTCCACCTCCAGTACGCCCCGCCGGGCCGCACGCCGGTGGTGATGCTGAAGGTCGCGCGCACCGAGGAGGGCCGGGACCTGCGGCGGATGCACGCCATCTACCGCCTGGTGGACGACATCACCAAGGGCAGGCTCGACCGCCGCGACGCGAGCCGGGAGCTGGACCGGATCAGGCGGCTCGCGCCCGTGTGGCCGTGGTGGGCCATGCTGGCGGGCAGCACGGTCCTCGCCGCGTCCATCAGCCTCCAGGCGCACGGCACCCTGCCCGGGACGCTCGCGGCGATGGCCGTCCTCGTGATCAGCAACCGGCTCGGCTGGGCGCTGCCGCGGGGCGGCATCCCGAGCTACTACGTGACGTTCGTGCAGGCGGCGGTGGTCGTCGGGCTGGGCGTGCTCGCGCTGGAGGGCGGGCTCGTCCAGGGCCAGACCGCCGCGAGCACGACCGCCGCCAATCTGGTGCTGCTGCTGCCGACGCTGTCGATCGTGTCCCTCGCGCAGGACGCGATCACGGGCTTCGAGCTCACCGCGGCGTCGCGCCTGATCAGGGTCGTGCTGGCCTTCGTCTCGCTGAGCGCGGCGGTCGGCGCGGTCGGCGTCCTCGCGAGCGATTCGCACGCGATCGGCAACACCCAGCAGGCCCAGTTCGTCGGGCTCCCCGTGCTGCTCGCCCTGCTGGCGGCGGCCGTCGGGTCCGCCGCCAACGGGATCGCGATGGGCGGCGTGGCCCGGCTGATCCCGTTCGCGTCGCTGATGGGCGTGCTCGCGATGGGCGTACGGCTCACCGGGGCGGGCATCCTCCACCTGCCGCCGCCGATGGCCGTCCTGCTGGCCGCGATCGTGCTCGGCACGGTCGCCGGGCAGCTCAGCCCGTGGCTGCGCATCCCCGCGGCGGCCCTGGTCACCCCCGGCGTCACCGGCGCGCTGCTCCCGGCCTCGTCGGTCTACCGGAGCCTCTCGGACTACACCGCGGGCGCGCCGGGCGCGGGACGGGGACTGCTGAGCGCCCTCGTCACCACGGCGGCGATCGGCGCGGGCGTCGTCCTCGGCAACATCCTGGGCGCGAAGACCGAGGCCAAGGTGGACGGTCAGCACGGACACGACCGCAAGCACACCCCCGTCCCCCACCGCTGACCCCACAACGCCCCCGGCAACGCTCCCGTCCCGCTAGTCCGGCGCCCGGGTCGGCTCCAGCTCGGCGAACACGACCTTGCCCCGTTCGGCCAGCGGACGCGTGCCCCACCGCCGCACTAGCGCGCCCATCAACAGCAGCCCCCGCCCGGACTCCCGCGTGAGGTCGAACGGGCGCGCCACGGGCAGCGCGTCGGAGCGGTCCCACGCCTCCAGTACGGGGCACCCGTCCTCGCGTCGATAAACGCGAACGACGACCGGATCGCCCTCGGCCGACCCGTGCTTGATCGCGTTGGTGGCCAACTCAGTGACGACCGTTCTCGCGATGTGGTCTTCGAGCCCCCAATCGCCGAACACGAGGGCGGCGAAATCGCGCACCTGTTTGATCGCCTGCGGATGAGCCTTGATCACGATGGTCGCGGGCTCCGGCACGGGATCACCTCCGAATGTCCATTACTCCACGCACAGAATCGAGCACGACGAGTAATGTCGAAGGTGCATCGCGAAGCCACAGCAAAGCCGGTAGCACGCGGTATCAGAGAGGTGTCCCCCCATGGCTCCACGCAAGCCCACCGCCCAGACCATCGCGTTCGGCGCCGAGGTCACCCGCCTGCGCATCGAGGCCGGACTCACGCGCCTCGAACTCGCCAAACGCGCCTGCGTGACGCGCGGCTACATCGCCCAGGTCGAGAACGGCATCACCCGCTGCCGCAAGGACTTCGCCGAACGACTCGACAAGGTGTTCTCGTCCGGAACGGCCCTCGCCGACCTCTGGGACGACATCCTCCGCTCCGCCGCGTACCCCAAGTTCTTCCGCGACTACCCCGCCGCCGAAGCCACCGCCGTCCTCCTCCGCGCATACCACGAGACCTTCGTCTTCGGCCTGTTCCAGACCAAGGCATACGCCCGCACGCTCCTGCTCGATGACAACGACTTCGAAGGACGAATGCGCAGGCAGGCGGTCCTGAAGTCGGAGAATCCGCCCACGATCGGCCTCGTTCTCGGCGAGGCCGCGCTGTACCGCCAGGTCGGCAGCCCGCAACTCATGCGCGAACAGCTCGACTACCTCGTGGAAGTGTCGCAGTGGGAGAACGTCACGCTGCAAATCGCACCCACGGCCCACTACCGTGGCGTGAGCGGTTCCTTCGATCTCGCCACGCAGGAGGACGGGGCAGAACTGCTCTACCTGGAAACCTCGGTGGGAGGACACACGTCGAGCGACCGGGCCGATATCTTGCACATCGTGAAGGCGTTCACGCTGTTGCAGGCACGGGCATTGAGCGCCGACGACTCCCGAGAGCTCATACGGAAGGTTGCGTTGGAGCGATGGACGGAAACGTAACCCAATGGCGCAAGGCGAGCAGGAGCAACGACACCGGCGGTTCGTGCGTAGAGGTAGCGACGCTGCCGCAGGGAGTCGGCGTACGAGACAGCAAGGACCCCGACGGCCCCCGCCTCCTGCTGAGCCGCGACGCGTTCCGCACACTCACCGCCAACCTCAAGCGTTAGCGAGCGTCTGGGTACGAGCTTCCGTGTAGCCGACCGCGCGCAAGGGTCGGCGTCGTTGGGTCGCGTCCGAGCAATGGGCGAGAAAGTGAACCCACGGACGGTGTCCCCTCAAACGACGAACTGGACCCTGCCGTTGTGGCCTCGCAGGCGGTGGGCGGCCCATTGCTGTGCAACGGTTACGTAGCGCGGGGCCTGGGGTGTGGGGTCAGCGGCGCTGTGTCGTCTCCAACGTTCCGCCGAGACCTGCGCGTACAGGTCGATGGCACGGGGGTCGGCACTGGACCAGGCGGGGAACTGCGCGGCCCACTCTTCCGCCTCGGCGGGGCTGTGTCCTGCCCGGATGAGCCAGGGAATGATCTGCCCCATCTCCACCCATGGAGCCCCGCGCGAAGCGAATCCCAGTCAACGACGTGCACACGCCCATCGGAGGTGAGCAACAGGTTGGCGCGGTTCAGGTCCGTGTGGAGCAGGGAGTCGCCCGCGATCGGCGACACGTCGTCTGTCAGCTTCTCCCAGCGCCGTTCCACCTTCATCTCCACTGCCTCGGGGCAAGGTCTGCTCTGGAGTCCGTGAACGGTCTCGGCCACGAGGTCAAGGTCAGGAGGGCCGGGCGAATAATCGGCGTGGCGTCCGTCCACGTGCTCGAATCCAAGCGCGAGCCACCCGCCGGCCTCGAAGTGCCACAGAAGTCGGGGGCGAACTCGGACATGTACGAGGCGAACGTGGCCTCCCTGCGGAGTGACCGGACCTGAGGGCCGTCTTGGTCGGTGGACCTCTGCGCGGCCTTGACGAACGTCCTGCCCTGCGAAGTGCGCAGCGTGGAAGTGAAGTCCGCGTTCCTGCCCGCAGAGGCAGGCTGGACGCTGCCGACTGGACCGATCCGCTCCTCGATCGCGTTCCGCAACGCCTCGGACAGATCGGCCCAGTCCCTACGCATGCGTACCCTTCGCTACTTCACCCGCCACCTGGTGAGCTGCACTCCGGCGGGCAGCAGCCCGCCCCGGCTCCGGCCTCCCAGAATTCCATGTCCACGGCGTAGCCGGTGACGACGAGTTGGGGAACGGTGCGGTCGAGTCCGGCACCGGACAGGATGTCCTCACCCAATGCCGATATCGTCTAATTCAGCAGCGCCTTCGCAGCGATGCAGGCGCGCAGCCCGAGCGTGAACGAATCGCGCGTCCTCATCGAGAAGGCGATGGCCCGATGGACACTGTGATCTGGCGCAAGGCGAGTCGTAGCAACGACCAAGGCGCCGAGTGCGTCGAGGTGGCGGCCCTCTCGGCAGGAGTCGGCGTACGGGACAGCAAGGACCCCGACGGACCACGTCTGCTGCTGAGCCGTGAGGCGTTCCGCGCGCTCGCCGCCGACATCAAGCGTTAGCGGCGGCTGGGAGCTGCTCCCGGGTGGAACGACGGTCAGAGGGTGTCGCCGGGGCGGTCCAGCCATACGTGGTCGCCCGTGGGGGTCACTGTCAGGCCGAATCGGTCGCGGCCGGGACTGCGGTCGGTGATCCAGCCGAAGTAGGCCGACACCGCCAAGTCCCAGAGGGGCCTGGTCCCGCCCTGCTCGACCTCGAAGGAGACGCGGCCGGGCTCGTAGCGGGCGCTGGCCCAGGCGTCCGGCCCCCAGATCCGCAGGGTGTAGGCGTCGCCGTCGCGTATGCCCCTGGCGCACACGCCCGGCAGCGCCGCCCCATCGCCAGGTCCGCGCCCGCCGGTGCGTAACCGATCGTCCGAGGGTCGACATCGGTCGTCGTCCGTTCCGCGGGCCTGCCGGACGGGTCCCACTCGGGGTGCCGCTGCTTCCGCATCATCATGTACGAGGCGTAGCCGGCGAACCCGCCCACGGCCGTCCCGTCCGGCATCACCACGAGCCGCAGCTCATGACTGGAACCGAACCCCGGGGCATAGGGTGTCACGATCACCCCGCCGGGGCGGGTCTGCTCCACCCACGCGTACGGCACGCGCGCGACCGCGCAGGTGGCGTGCACCCGGTCGTAGGGCGCTTCTCGCGTCCAGCCCCGGGCACCGTCGCCCACGACCAGCCGCGGAGAGACGTCCGTCTGCTTGAGGTTCGCGGCGGCCCGCTCCGAGATCGCGGGATCGACCTCGACGCTGACGACGTTCTCCGAACCGACCAGACGCGACAGCAGCGCGGCCGTCCAGCCGGTGCCGGTGCCCACGTCCAGAACGCGGTGCCCCGGCTCGGCGTCGAGCAGTTCCAGCAGCGACACCACGGTGCTCGACGCCGACAACGACGAGGTGAAATGTCCCGCGCCGGCCGCCAGGTCGGTCGCCCCGTCATCGAGCTGCGTGATGAGCGCATCATCTCCGTAGACGAGATCAAGCCAGGCTTCGGGGGCGGATCGCTTCCGTACCCGGCCGCCCTCGCCGGTCCAGGCCACCGGAGGCGCGAACACGTGCCGGGGAACGTCACGCAGCGCTTCCTTGATGGACGCCTGCGTCAGCCATCCGGCGGCGGCCAGCCGCTCGATCAGCGCCTCGGTGCGCTGCGCGACGTCTCCCATCAGCCGATCACTTCCCCCGCTTGCCGTCGCCCTTGTCATCCTTGTTCGGCGGCGGAATAGGTTTGTCCGGCTTGTGACCGTTCTTCTCCGCCGGATCCTCGTGCTTACCCATGGTGCTGTACCTCCTTGCCATAACGCGGCTCGACGCCACGTTTGAGGTGTCCCGGCCCACCCCATCCGCGAGCCGTCCTACGGTTTTCAGATGCTGATCGGGTTTTCCGGTGAGTTGAGCCAGATCGTGCCGCCTTCAGCGTCTCTGAACAACGCTGGGAACAGGACGCCGAGACCGGCATATTTTGTTGTCCGTGAAGAACGGCACAGCGGCCTCTACGGCACGGTGCGTGTAGTTGGCCACGCTGCCTCAAAGCGTGGGCGTACGGGACAGCAAGACTCCGCCGGGGCGAACGAGAAATACGCGGTCGGCCGTGGGCGTCACCGGGGGCGGTCGGGCTGGGGGTGGTGGTTCGGTGGTGTTGGGGTGGGGTCAGGGTTTCGGGGTGGTGAACAGGCGGTTGAGGTGTTGGTCGAGGGCGGTCAGGGCCGCTTGGGGGGCGATCACGTTCAGTTCGATGAGGGGAGTCAGGCCGGTGAGTGCCAGGAGCAGGTCGGTCTCCGTCGCCGGGTCGCGGTCGGAGCCGATGTGGCCGTCGGTGATCGCTTGGCGGACGATCCGTTCGACGAGGTCGCGGCCGTGGGTCAGGCCGTCGCGTGCGCGGGTGCGGATGTTCGCGTCGTGCAGCGCCTCCAGGACGTAGGCGGCGCTCATCCGGCTCGTCGCGCGGGCGTCGGGATGCAGGGGGAGCATCTCCGTGAGCATCGCTCGGAGCACGTCACGGGGGTGTGGCGGGTCGCCGAGGTCTCTGACGGCTTCGGCGACGCGGCGTGAGGTCCGTTCGGACGCGTAGTCCATGGCGAAGACCAGCATCTCCTCGCGGGTGGCGAAGTAGTGCTGCACCGCGCCGTGGGAGATGCCCGCCTCCTGCGCGACCTCGCGGACGCTGGCGTGCGCGATGCCGCGCTGTTCCACCACGCGCCACAGTGCTCGGGCGATCGCCTCGCGGCGTTCGCGATGGTCCACCTGCTTGGGCATGGTCCGCCTCCCTGTTCCAATACGGTTGACATATTACAGGTGACCGGTAAAGGCTGGACGTCCGTTCACGGAGGAAGGGCGTGGCATGTCCGAAGAGCCAAGGGTGCGGACCGCGGAGGGGCTCGTTGTGGGGCGCCGATGTGGAGGGCATGCGGTGTTCCGCGGCATTCCCTATGCTCGGCCGCCGGTCGGGGCGCTGCGGTTCCAGGCGCCTGTGCCGGTCGTGAAGTGGGACGGGGCGCGGCCCGCGACCGAGTTCGGACCCGTCGTGCCGCAGGCGGGGCCGACGGCCGAGAGCTCGGTCGGGAACGACGAGTGGCTCACGCTCAACGTCAGCACCCCGGCCCTCGGGACGTCCGGGCTGCCCGTGCTCGTGTGGATCCACGGCGGCGCCTATATCGCGGGGGCCTCCAGCGATCCGATGTACGACCCCGCGGCGCTGACCGGCGCGGGCCTGGTCGTGGTGAGCATCAACTACCGGGTGGCGGCCGAGGGGTTCGCCCTTGTCGAGGGCGCCCCGGCCAATCGCGGGTTCCTCGACCAGATCGCGGCCTTGGAATGGGTGCGGCGCAACATCGCCGCTTTCGGCGGAGACCCTGACCAGGTCACGGTGGCGGGGCAGTCCGCCGGGGCGGGGTCGATCGCTGCCCTCATGACGATGAAGCAGGCGCACGGGTTGTTCCGCAGGGCCATCGTGCACTCGGTTCCGGGAACGCTGTGCACCCGCGCGTTGGCGGAAGAGGTCGCCGACGCGCTCGCGGGCCGGGTCGGTGCGGCGCGTGACGTTGAGGCCCTGTCCGGCGTCGACCCCTCGCTCCTGGCCGGCGAGCTGACCGCTCTGGGCGCCGACCTCGCCGGGCACCGCGAGAGATGGGGACGGCTCGCGCAGACCGGTGTCGCCGTGGGCCCGGTGCTCGACGGCGCGGTGCTCACCGAACCGCCCTGGACGGCGCTGGCCGGTGGCCGTACGGGCGGGATCGAGATCCTCGCCGGCCACACCCGCGACGAGTTCCGGCTGTTCAGCGTCATGATGGGGCGGCTGGGCACCTTCACTGAGGACGAGGCCCGTACGGCCCTGGAGCTGTTCGCCCCGGCACCGGACGGCGCGGGCGCCTACCGTGCCGCCTATGCGCGGGCCACCCCTGAAGAACTGATCGAACTGGTGTACTCCGACGCCCTCTTCCGGATGCCCACACTGCGGCTGGCCGAGGCGAACCGGGCGGCCGGAGGCACGTCGTTCCTCTTCGAGCTGCGGCTGGCGGCCCCGGCGTCCGGTGGAGTCCTGGGCGCCTGCCACAGCCTCGACGTCCCCCTGGCGTTCGGCACGTTGGACAGCCCTGCGGGCCTGCACCTCTTCGGCGAACGGCCGACGCCGGAGGTCTCGGCGGTGTCCCGGGAATTGCAGCGGGCGTGGGTCAGCTTCGCCAAGACGGGCGCCCCCGGGTGGCCGGCCCACGGGCCCGAGGGGCGGCTGACTCGCGTCCTGGACGCCGAGTCGACGACCATGCCTTACCCGGAAGAGGTCTCTCGCCGGATCTGGGAGGGGCACGACCCGACGCCCTTCGACCTCACGTAGACGAGTCGCGCGGGCGGAAATTCAGTGCAGGGCTTCGCGGAGGGCTGCCGCCACCTGGTGCTGGTGGGCTTCTGTCAGGTGGGGGTGCATGGGAAGGGAGAGGATTTCGGCGGCGGCCTTTTCGGCCGCCGGGAAGTCGCCTCGGGCGTGGCCGAGGTGGCGGAACGCCGGGGTGAGGTGCACCGGGTCCGGATAGTGGATGCCGCAGCCGATGCCGGCGTCGTTGAGGGCGGCGAGGACGCGGTCGCGGTCGGGGACGCGGATGACGTACAGGTGCCAGACGTGCTCGCCCGGGGGCGGCTGCGGGGGGAGGACGACTCCTGGGACGTCGGCCAGGAGTTCGGCGTAGCGGGCGGCGGCGGTCTGGCGGCGGGCGTTCCAGGTTTCCAGGCGGCGGAGCTTGGCGCGCAGGACCACCGCCTGGAGGGTGTCGAGGCGGGAGTTGAAGCCCAGGGTCTCGTGGTGGTACTTGCGTTCGCTGCCGTGGTTGGCGAGCAGGCGCACGGAACGGGCCAGGTCCGGTGAGGCGGTGACGACGGCGCCCGCGTCGCCGTAGGCGCCGAGGTTCTTGCCCGGGTAGAAGCTGGTGGCGGCGATGGCGCCGAACGTCCGGCGGCCGTCGCGTTCGGCGCCCTGGGACTGGGCGGCGTCCTCGACGACGGGGACGCCCGCGTGGAGGAGGAGGTCCATGGGGGCGAGGCGGCCGAAGAGGTGGACGGGGACGATCGCGGCGGTGGACGCGCCGACGGCCTGGAGGGCGGCGAGCGGGTCCATCAGGAGGGTGCCGGGGTCCGGGTCGACCAGGACGGGGCGCGCGCCGGCGCGGGCGACGGCTTCGGCGGTGGCGACGAACGTGTTGGCGGGGAGGACGACTTCGCTGCCGGGGCCGACGCCGACGGCGCGCAGGGCGAGTTCGAGCGCGTCGGTGCCGTTGCCGAGGCCGACGCAGTGCGCGGTACGGCAGAACGCGGCGTACTCGCGCTCGAACTCCGCCACGTCGGGGCCCTGCACGAAAGCCGTGCCCGCCAGGACGCGGTCGAAGCCCTCCCGCACCTCGGCGTCCACCTCGGCGTGCGCGGCGGCCAGGTCGACGAAGGGGATCATCCGGAACCTCCAGGGGAACGTAGGCGGCGGGCGGGGTTCCCGGCCCACACCTCGCCGGGCGGGACGTCCTCCAGGACGACCGCGCCCATGCCGACCAGGGCGCCCGCGCCGACCGTGACGCCCTCGCGGACGAGGGCCCCCGCGCCGACGTACGCGCCCGCGCCGACGCGGACGCTCCCGCCGAGGCGTACGCCGGACGCGATCGTGGCGAAGTCCTCGATCACGTCGTCGTGGGTGAGGGTCGTGTGCGGCATGACCGCGACGTGCGCGCCGACGGTGACGGAGGCGGTGAGGACGGTTCCGGCGAGGACCACCGTGCCGGGGCCGAGCGCGCAGGACTCCGCCGTCCACGCGGTGGGGTGGACGAGCGTCGCGTAGCGGGACGCGGGCAGGGCGAGCCGGGCGACGATGCGGGCGCGGCTGGCGTAGTCGCGGGGGCTGCCGGTGCAGACGACGACGTCGGCGTCCGAACGGGTCGCGTCCTCGGGCGGGCCGAGCACGGGCACGCCGTCCACGAGGGTCCCGCGGCGGGACGTTCCGTCCTCCAGGAAGCCCGCCAACCGGCGGCCCGGCAGGGCGCGGACGAGCTGCGCGGTCTCGCGGGCGAAGCCGCCCGCGCCGACGATCAGCAGGTCAGGCATCCGCGCCCTCCATGGTCCTGAGCCCGCGCAGGGCGTCGCGCATCCGGTACGAGAGCGCCGCGACGGCGGCGAGGGTGAGCGCGCCGGCGACGCCGAGCGCGATGACGTCGAGGGAGATGAGCCGTCCGGCCCCCGCGGCGGCGGCGCCGGTCGCGGCGGCGACGAGGGCGGCGGGGGCGACGCGGGCCGCGAGCCGTACGGGGGCGATGCCCTCCCGGCGCAGCTCCCACAGGTAGCAGGGCAGGACGAGGAGGGCGGCGACGGCGACGTGCGCCAGGCCGACCCCGGCGAGGCCGTCGAGCTTCGCGCCCGCGATCAGGGACGGGACGAGGACGACCAGCCAGAGGAGCTGGACGGTGAACACCACGCGGGTGCGGGCGAGCACCACGAAGTAGTCGTAGAACAGCTCGAACAGCACCCGGAAACCGCCGAGTACCGCGAGCCAGAGCAGGGCGGTGGCGGCCGGTTCCCACGACGCCCCGTACACGAACCGGATCAGGGGCTTCGCCGCGCCGCTGAGCAGGAGGCAGACGGGGAGGGTGATCCCGGCGAGGAGCCCGGCGGACGACAGGAACGCGCGGCGCATCGCGGGCGGGTCGTGCTGGAGCCGGGCGAACGCGGCGGGCGCGACGTTGCGGACCGGCTGGGAGAACATCGTGACCGGCCAGTTCGACAGGTTGAACGCGAGGACGAAGAAGCCGAGCGCGGTCGGGCCGAGGAGGTTGCCGACGATGAGCTGGTCGGCGTTCGCGACGGCGAACACGACGACGCTCGACCCGGCGAGCGGGATCCCGAAGCGCAGCAGGTCGCGGGCCTTGCCGCGGTCGAAGCCGAAGCGCAGCGGCTCCGGCGAGTACAGCACGAACAGCACGCCGGACGCGGCGGCCCCGGCGAGGCGTCCGGCGGCGAGGCTCATCGCGCCCATGCCGGTGGCGGCGAGGCCGATCGAGACCAGCGCGCCGCCCCAGGTGTTGACCTGGTCGGCGATCATCTTGCGGTCCTGCCGGAACGCGCGCTGGAGCAGCGTGTTGGGGACCGCGACGACCCCGCTGACCAGCACGTTCAACGTGAGCACGCGGATCACGCCGGTGGACTGCGGGGAGCCCATCGCGGCGGCGAACGGCGGCGCGGCGAGGAAGCAGCCCGCGTAGACCAGGGCGCTGGAGACGACGGACACGGTCGCGACGGTCGGCGCGATCTCGCGGGGGTCGCCGGGCCAGCGGACGATGGCGAGGCTGACGCCGAGCTCGTTGAAGCTGAGCACGGCGAGCAGCGCGACCATCGCGACGGCGAACGCGCCGAACTCGTGCGGGCCGAGGAGCCGGGCGAGGGCGATGCCGATGGCGAGGGTGCCGAGCCGTCCGACGGCGGTGTTGAGGAAGCTCCATCCGAGCGCCCGCGACGCCTTGCGGTAGAGGGTCCCGTCGCCCGTCATGCGGGCTTCCGCGGGGCGACGGCGTTGAAGTCGTCCCGGGCGGCGGTGCCCCGGAGGCGCTGCCAGCGGCGCGCGACCTTGTAGGCGAGGACGCCGCCCGCGCTGGCCAGGGCGTCCCGGCGGGCGGGCGCGCCGCTCGCCGCGAGGGCCTCCCGGTAGATCGTCTCCTGGACGCGGGCGGCGCGCTCCAGGCTGAACCGTTCGACGACGAGGCGCCGCCCGTAGTCGCCGAGCTCCTTGCGGCGGCCGGGCTCGCGGGCCAGCTCGCGCAGCGCGCCCTCCAGCGCGGCGGCGCCCGTTCCGCCGACGCCGTACCAGCCCTGGCCGAGGAACGTGCCGCTCGACTCGGGCGTGAGCAGCTCGAAGAAGCCGCGCTCGCCCTGCACGATCAGCGGGCGGCCGAACGCGAGGGCGCGCAGCGCCGAGCCGCCCATGCCGAGCGCGATCGACGCGGCGGCGTAGGCGGGGCGCGGGTCGTCCAGGGGGCCGGTGACGACGACGGTGCGGCGGCCGGCGCGCTCGTTCGCGGCGGCGGCCCGCGCCTCGACCTCGCCGCGGGACGGGCCGTCGCCGACGATCACGAGCCGGAGCGGCAGCTCGGCGGACAGCCGCGACACGACCTCGATGGCGGTGAGGATGCCCTCCAGCTTCAGCTCGGGGACGAGGCGGCTCACCACGACGACGTCGAGCGCGTCGCCGGTCAGGTCGAACCGCTCCCGGAAGCCGTCCGCCGGGTGGTCGGGGCGTTGGCGGCGACGTCCACGGGCGGCTCGATGAGGTGCACCGCGCCGGGCCGCCCGCCGCGCCGTTCGAGAACGGTCCGGCGGATCTCCTCGGTGCCGACGACGAGCGGGAGGGCGGGCGGGAGGAACGGCGCGACCGACATCGACATCACCGTGCAGACGGCCGCCGCGCCGCGCCGCCCGCGCATCGCGTGGAACGCCTCGATCCCGGGCGGCCACTCGTACCCGTGGACGACGTCGAAGCCGCGCCGTTCGGCGAGGCCGCGCAGCAGCCGGACGGTGGACGGGGACGGGCGGCGGCGGTCCGCGGGGAGGGGGACGTGCTCGATCCCGGCCGCCGTGACGCGTTCGACGAGGGGGCCGGGCTCGCTGACGACCGCGACCTCGTGGCCGAGGCCGCGGACGGCGGCGGCCAGTTCGACGGCGTTGAGCTGGCTGCCGCCGATCTCCATCGCGTGCGGGTAGACCAGGATCCTCATCGGGCCGCCGCGACGACCTCGACGACGCGTTCCTGCTGGACGGGCGTCATCTCGTGGAACAGCGGCAGGATCAGCGACCGGCTCGTGAACACCTCGGTGGCCGGGAGGTCGGCGCGCACGCCCTCGTAGGCGGGCTCGCGGTGCGCGGCCATGATCCCGCGCCGCGCCGAGATCCCCGCGTCGAACAGCCCGCGCAGCAGCGCGTCCCGGCCGACCGGGTAGCCGTCGGGCAGCAGGATCCAGAACGACTGGTAGTTGGTCTCGCCGCAGTCGGGGTCGGCGGCGGTGAGGACGCCGGGCACCTCGCCGAGCAGCTTGCGGTAGCGGGCGGCGAGCTCGCGGCGGCGCGCGACGACGGCGTCCAGGCGGCGGAGCTGGACGAGGCCGAGCGCCGCCTGGAGGTCGGTCATCCGGTAGTTGTAGCCGGTCTCGGCGTACTCCTCGATGATCACCCCGGCGGCGGCGTGCCGTTCGGCGGCGCTGACGCTCATCGCGTGCTCGCGCAGCCGCCGCGCCCGGACGGCCCACTCCTCGCGGCCGGTGGTGAGCATGCCGCCCTCGCCGGTGGTGAGGAGCTTGCGCGGGTGGAACGACCAGGCGGAGATCTCGGCGCCCGCGCCCGCCGGGCGGCCCCGGTACGTCGAGCCCGCGGCGCACGCGGCGTCCTCCACCACGGTGATGCCGCGCGGGTCGCAGACCGCGCGGACGGCGTCGAGGTCCACCGGGACGCCGCCCTGGTCGACCGCGATGACGGCCCTCGTCCGCGTGGTGAGGACGGCCTCGACCGTCTCGGGCGTGAGGTTGCCGGTGGCGAGGTCGATGTCGGCGAAGACCGGCGCGGCGCCGACGTAGCGGACGGCGTTGGCGGTCGCGATGAACGACAGCGAGGGCACCACGACCTCGTCGCCCGCGCCGACGCCCGCCAGCAGCAGCGCCAGGTGCAGGGCGGTCGTGCACGAGCTGGTCGCGACGCCGTGCGCCGCCGCCATCCGCGCCGCGAACGACGCCTCGAACTCGGCGACGCGCGGGCCCTGCGCCACCCATCCGGAGCGGACGACGTCCGCGACGGCGGCGGCCTCCTCCTCGCCCAGCACGGGCTTGATCACCGGTATCAACGGGCGTCTCCCTCGGATCGAGCGGGCGGAACGGATGGTACGGGCGGTACGGGCGGTGCCGCGGGGTCGGGCGGGACGGATGCCCCGGGCAGGTCGAGCAGGGCCGCGAGCGCGCGGGCGCGGCCGTCCCAGCCGTGCCGCCGGGCGAACGCGCGGCGGCGCGCGGCGAGTCCGGGCGACGGGCGGGCGGCGAGCTCCTCCCCCACCGCCTTGGCGAACGCGTCGGGCGACGCCTCGGAGCGGATCAGGTCGGCGCCGTCGCCGTCCGCGCGCAGCCACGCCGTCGCGGGCAGCGGCGTCGCGACGGCCCCGCGCCCGGCGGCGAGGTATTCGAGGGTCTTCAGCGGGAAGCTGGCCTCGTTGAACCCGCCCGCCGCGTACGGGGTGAGGCCGACGGTGATCGCGCGCAGGTAGCCGGGCAGCTCGCCGAACGGCTTCGCGCCGACCCACGTGACGCCGGGCCGGGCGGTGAGCGCGGCGAAGCGGGCCCGGTCGCCGCCACCCTTCGCGCCGCCCGCGAGCGCGCCGACGATGAGCAGCGGATGCCCGGCGTCCGCGACGGCCTCCAGCAGGCCGAGGTCGATGCGGGCGTTGACGTGCCCGACGAAGCCCGCCGCCGGGCGGTCGAAGCGGGGCACGTCGTCCGGCCAGGGCGCCTCGTCCACGCCGGTGTACGCCTCGGGCGCGCAGCCGTTCGGGATGAACGCCGCGTCCCGGCCGCGCGTCCGGAACCGTTCGCACAGGGCGGGCGAGACGGCGGCGACCGCGTCGGCGCGCGCCAGGTGGCCGGCCTCGGCCGCCTCCAGCCTGCGGCGCGGCAGGCCGAGCAGCTCGGCTCCCGCGACCAGGTCGTCGGTGGCGAAGTAGACGGTGCGGGCGCCGGGCACCGTGCCGAGCAGGTCGCCGGGGACGGTCACGACGACGCCGTCCACGCGCTCCCCGATCGCCGCGGCGGCGCGCCGCGCCTTGCGCCGCATCAGCGCCGCGGTCACGTGGTGCATGCCCGGCCGGTGCGCGCCCGGCAGGACGCGCGGGGTCAGCCGCCACAGCCGCTCGTTCTCCCGGCCGAGCTCGGGCTGCCGCCGCGACTCGGCCAGGTGGGCGTGCACGAACCGGGTCAGCGGCGACACGGGCTGCTCGACGAACAGCACGGGCGCGAGCCGGCCGAGCGCGTCGGCGAGGTGCCGGTCGGTCCCCGGGCGCCCGTGGTAGCGGGTGCCGGCGAAGTAGACGATCACCGTTCGGCACGCCACCAGGCGACGAGGCGGCGCAGGCCCTCGTCCAGGCCGATCTCGGGCTTCCAGCCGAGCCGGTCGCGGGCGGCGGAGATGTCGGCGAGGCGGCGGGTGACGCCGTTCACCGCGCGCGGCGGGCCGAACTCCACGCCGAGGCCGTCGGCGTCCATGGCCCGCAGCAGCGCCTCGGCGAGGCCCCGCAGGCTCGTCTCCTCGCAGTTGCCGATGTTGAAGACCTCGTCGGTGGCGTCGCCGTCGGCGGCGAGGAGGTTGGCGCGGGCGATGTCCTCGGTGTAGACGAAGTCCATCGTCTGGAGGCCGTCGCCGAGGATCAGCGGCGGCTCGCCGTTCGCGATCCGCTCCATCCAGCGGATCAGCACCTCGGTGTAGAGGCCGTGGATGTCCATCCGGGGCCCGTACACGTTGAAGTAGCGCAGCGCGACGTAGTCGAGGCCGCGCATCGCGTGGAAGCTGCGCAGCATCCCCTCGTTGAACGTCTTGGCCGCGCCGTAGAACGTGTCGTTGTCGTACGGATGGTGGTCCTCGCGCGTCGGGAACTCCGTCGCCAGCCCGTACACCGACGCCGACGACGCGGCGACGACCTTGCGGACGCCGAGGTCGGCGGCGGCCTCGACCACCTCGTACGTGCCGTCCACGAGGACCTGGAGGGCGAGCCTCGGCTCCTCGGCGCACTGGGTGATGCGGATCGCGGCCTGGTGGAACACCACGTCCATGCCGTCCGTCACCGACCGCACGAGCGCCCGGTCGCGGATGTCGCCCTCCACCAGCCGGACCCGCGCGTCGGCGAGCGCGGCGGCGAGGTTCGCGCGCCGCCCCCGGACGAGGTTGTCGAGCACCACCACCTCGGCGGCGCCCGCCGCCAGGAGCTGGTCCACGATCGTCGAGCCGATCGTGCCCGCGCCGCCCGTGACGAGGCAGCGGCCACCCTTGATCATTCGTTCTCCCCGATGTCGACGGTCTCCCTGGCTCCGCCCGCGGCGGCGCTGCGCGTCGCGGCCTCCAGCAGGCGGACGACCCGCAGCCCGGCCCGCCCGTCGGTGAGGGCCGGGCGGCCCGCCGCGATCGCGGCGGCGAACTCGGCCATCACCCCGCGCAGCGCCTCCTGCTCGGGCAGCGCGGGGACGAGCACGTCCCCGACGCGGTACGAGATGAGCGCCTCGCGCCGTTCCTCCCGGCCGAGCGACCCGGCGTACGCGAGGTCCACGCCCCGGTCGTGCACCGAGACGCGCTGGCTCGGGTTGAGGTCGTCCCACACGATCGTGCGGCGCGACCCGCCGATCACCGTCGTGCGGATCTTGGTCGGGCTGAGCCAGTTCACGTGCGCGTGCGCGAGCGCGCCGGTGGACAGCCAGATCGACAGGTACGCCACGCAGGAGCGGCCCGCGTCGATCGGGTCGCTGCCGTGCGCGGAGACCGCGACCGGGCGGGCGTCCGGCGGCAGCACGAAGTCCAGGATCGACAGGTCGTGCGGCGCGAGGTCCCACAGCACGTCCACGTCCGGCTGGACGAGCCCGAGATTGATCCGGACCGAGTCCACGAACTGGACCTCGCCGATCTCCCCGCCGCGCACCAGCTCGCGGATCTTCCGGACGGCCGGGGTGTAGCAGTAGGTGTGGTCGCACATCAGCACGAGCCCGGACCGCTCGGCGAGCGCCACGAGCTTCGCCGCCTCGCCCGACGAGGGGGTGAGCGGCTTCTCCACGAGCACGTGCTTGCCCGCCTCCAGCGCGGCCCGCACCAGGTCGAAGTGCGTGGCGGCGGGCGTCGCGACCGCCACCGCCCCGACCGCCGGATCGTTCAGCACCGCCTCGAACGAGCCGGTCACGCGGACGGTGGTGTAGCCGCCGAGGACGGCGCGGGCGCGCTCCTCGTCCAGGTCGCACAGCCATTCCAGCCGCAGCGCGGGGGTGGCCTGCGCGTTGCGGACGAGGTTCGGGCCCCAGTAGCCCGCGCCGACCACGGCGAGCCCGGTCGGCGCGGGCGGGGCCGCCGGGCGTGCCGATCCCGGGGGACGGCCGCGGCGGCGTGGCCGGTCGTCGGGTTCATGGTGTCTCCTCGAACATCACGTCGACCCAGTAGTTGGAGGTGCTCGGGCTGGTGGGGAAGCCGCCGCCGTAGGCGTAGACGCCGTTCGGGCCGTCCTCGCCGTTCCGCAGGGCGTGCAGCGGCGGGCTGTCCACGCCCGCCGAGGCGAACGCGCCGTTGCTGACGGAGTAGTGGCCGTTCGGCGCCGTGTACGAGACGACGTAGGTCGTGGCGGCGTCGATCGCGACGGGCGTGGAGAACCTGGCCTCCTGCCAGCCCCCGGCGGTCTCACCGGTGAACGTGACGGACGCGAGGGGCGTCCCGTCCGACCGGTAGAGCCTCCCGACGTGCGCGCCGGTGTTGCCCGGGCCCTTGTAGAACCGGACGCCGGTGACCTTGCCGGCCTTGTCGCTGCGGAACTTCAGGCCGACCTCGACGGACGCGCCGTCGTCCACGTCGGGGGTGCCGGGCTCCGCCTCGTTCGTCCAGATGGTGGAGGTGCCCGCCGGGATCTGCTTCGCCGTCCGGAACGACCAGGTGTAGGGGTTGGCGAGGGGGTTGCCCGCCGCGTCCTTCACGCCCTGCACCCGCACGGTGTACGGGGTGTCCCACGGCAGCGCCGCCGCCGGGGTGAACGCGGCGGTGCGGGACGCGGCGTCGTAGCCGACGGCCCCCGCGACCTGCGTCCCGCCCGGCCCGGTGACGGTCAGGTCGACCGTGGCGGGCTGCACCGGCTCGTCGAACGTCACGGCGGGCCGCACCGCGCGCGGCGCGCTGGACGTCCCGTTCGCCGGGGACACGGCCGCGACGGTCGGCGGCTTCGAGTCGCCCGGCTGCGCGGTGGAGAAGACCGGGTCCACCCAGTAGTTGGCGCCGTTGTAGGTGCTGTTGGGGAACACGGTCCCCGCGCCGTACCGGTAGACGCCGTTGCCGCCCGGGGCGTCCTTGGCGAGCCCGTGCAGCGGCGCGTTGTCGATCGCGGCGGTGAAGTAGCCGCCGTCTGCGGAGTAGTGGCCGTTCGGCGCGTGGTAGGACGCGACGTACGTCGTGGCGTCGGTGACCGGGACGGGCGCGGAGAACGTGAGCGTCTGCCATCCGGACGCCGACTCGCCGGTGAACGTGCCGGTCGCGAGCTTCGCGCCGTCCCCCTGGCGCCACAGCGTCCCGGTGTGCGTGCCGGTGTTGCCGGGGCCCTTGTAGAACCGGACGCCCGTCACCCAGCCCGGCGCGTCGGTCGTGAACTTGACGCCGACCTCGACCGACTGGCCGTCGGAGTCGGCCTCCGTCCCGGGCCGCGCGTCGCTGGCGAACAGCGTGCACGGGCACTGCCCGCCGGTCGTGAACGACGACGTCGCGGTGCCCTGCATCGCGTTGCCCGCCGCGTCGACCGCGCCGCTCACCGCGACCGTGAGCCGCGTCGCGGCGGGCAGCGGCGAGGACGGCGTGAACGTCAGGACGCGGCGCGCGCTGTCGAGCGACGCGGTGCCCGCGACCGGCGCGGAGCCGTTCGTCACCGCGATCGACGGGCCGCTCTCCCGGACCGGCTCGCTGAACGTGACCCGGACCGGCGTCCGCGCGGGGACGCTCGTCGCGCCGTCCGACGGGCTGGCGGAGGCGACCTTCGGCGGCGTGTTGTCGGGCGGCAGCGTGAACACCACGTCCACCCAGTAGTTCGCCGCGCCCCAGCTCTGGTCGGGGAACGACCGCGCGCCGTACTTGTAGACGCCGTTGCCGGCGCCGGTCGTGTTGCCGAGCGCCTTCAGCGGCGGGTTCTCGACGGGCGCGCTGAGGCCGCCGTTCGTCGCCGAGTACCAGCCCTTGGTCGTGTGGTACGAGGCGACGTAGGGCGTTCCGGCGGTGACGGCGACCGGCTGGGAGAACGTGACCTCCTGCCACCCGAGCGTCGACTCCCCGGAGAACGTCGCGGTCGCGAGCTCCTGGCCGTTGCCGCCCCACAGCGTTCCGACGTGCGGGCCGTCGTTGTTGCGTCCCTTGTAGAACCGGACGCCCTTGACGAACCCGTCGGCGTCGGGCGTGAACCGCACGCCGAGCTCGGTCTCCTTCGGGTCGCTGACGCTCTCGACCTCGGGAGCGGTGTCGTCGGTCCAGATGCTGCACGGGCAGGTGCCCGGCGGGGGCGGCGCCTTCGCCGTCCGGAACCCGTAGGAGTACGCCGCCATCGCGTTGCCCGCGTCGTCCTCCGCGCCGGTGACGGTGGCGGTGAGCTGCGCGTTGCTCGGCAGCGGGCTCGACGGCGCGAACGTCACGACCGTCCGGCCGGAGTCGAGCGCGGCGGTGCCGGGGATCGTCGTCGCGCCGTTCTTCAGCGTGAACGACGGCGTGCCCGCCCGCACCGGCTCGCTGAACGTCACGGTCGGCCTGGCGGAGGTCTTCACGCTGGACGACCCGGTGTAGGGGGTCGCGTCGATGACGGTCGGCGCCTGCGTGTCCGGCGGCTTCACCGTCGCGAACAGCACGTCCACCCAGTAGTTGCCGCCCTGGTAGGTGCTGGACGGGAATCCGGGGCTACCCGACCGGTACACGCCGTTCGGGGCCTCCGGGCTGGTCTGCGGCGCCGTCAGCGGCGGGTTGACCAGCGGGGACCGCGCGAAGTACTGGGCGTCGGCCGCGTAGTGCCCGTTCGGTGCGTAGTAGGACACGACGTACGTCGCGCCGGGCTGCACCTGCACGGCCGTCCCGAAGCTCGCCTGCTGCCAGCCGCCCGCGGTCTCGCCGGTGAACGTCGTCGTCGCGAGCTTCGCGCCGTCCGACTGCCGCCACAGCGTGCCGGTGTGCGTGCCGGTGTTGCCGGGCCCCTTGTAGAACCGGACGCCGGTCACCCAGCCGCCCGTGCTCGCGGTGAACTTCACGCCGACCTCGGTGCCGGTCGTGTCCGCGTCGGCCGCCTTGACCGGCACGGCCGAGTCGCCGAACAGCCGGCACGGGCACTTGACGTCCACGGTCACGCCGGCGCCGGGCGCCTCGATGTTGCCGCTGTCGTCCACGGCCCGCGACCGCAGCACGGTCGGCCCGCTGCCCGCCGCGTCCCACGTGTACGACCAGGACGCGCGGCCGTTCGCCGGATGCCACGTCGCGCCGTTGTCGGTGGAGACCTCGACGCCCCCGACCTGCCCGCCGCCCGTGTCGGACGCCGTCCCCGAGATCGTGGTCCGGCCGCCGTTGCCGAGGCTCGTGCCCCCGGCGGGCGAGGTGATCCGCGACGTCGGCGCGGCCGTGTCGGTGGACTTCGCCGCGGCGGCGAGGTCGCTCTGCCGGGTGGCGGGCTGGTGCCCCATGTCGGCGAGCAGGTTGACCGTCGCCTGCCGCATCGCCGCGTCGGCGCTCTCCGGCGCGTCGCCGTTGCCGTCGTGGTCGGGGTCCAGGCCCCACGACCACTGGACGGTCCCGGCCCCGAAGACGAGCGCGCCGCTCGGCGCCCTGTACATGGTCAGGCTGTGCGTGGCCGTGCCCGGCTCGACGTCCGGGCCGTACGCGACGAGCTTCTCGGGGACCTGCGCGGTCGTGGACGACATGCGGAACAGGCCCGCGGGTCTCGCCCCGTTGTCGAGGTCCTCGTCCCACTCGTACCCGACGGTCTGGTCGGCCAGGGTCGCGGTGGCGCCGGGCGCCTGGTTCGCGACGCTCGTGCCGCGCCAGAAGCGCATCCTCCCGTCCGCCGCCGGGACCTTCAGCGCGACGCCGCAGCAGTTGACCGTGAAGATCGTCCCGGTGAGGCTGTTCTCCGGCCGGCCGGCCTCGGGCGGCGCCAGGAACCTCGGGTCGCGCCAGATGCCGGTCCACGAGCCCGTCGGGTCGGTCTTGGCGTTGGCGGTCGACTCCTTGTAGACGACCAGCGTGCGGTACGGCGAGCCGTCCGAGGCGTTCTCCCAGCGGGTCTTCCAGTACACCTCGTTGCCGCTGAAGAACGCGAGGTTGACGCCCGCGTCGCGGGCCGCCTCGACGTTCTCGCGCTCGCCCCGCGACCAGTACTCGTCGTGCCCGACCGACAGGAACGTGCGGTGGTTGCGCAGCAGCGCGCCGTCGCGGTCCACGTCCTGCGTCGCGAGGTAGGTGAGGTCGTAGCCGTTCGCCTCCAGGAACCGGATCATCGGGTACTCGTTGGCGAACACGAAGTCGCGGCCCCACGGGGTGTTCTCGCGCGTGGTGAACGGCCGGTTGTAGCTGACCTTGACGGCCCGGCCCTCGGCGACGCCGCTCGTGCCGTGGTAGAGGCTGTTGCCGCCCCACTGGTTGTACGCCTGCCAGGTCGTGTCGGAGGTCTTGACGACCATGCCCGAGCGGCTGGACTCGTCGCGGACGACGAACATGACGTGGTTGTCGTCGCTCGTCCCGTCGGTGCGGGAGATGTGCGCGAAGTAGACGCCCGACACCGCGTTCGACGGGACGGTCCAGCTCGCCGACACGCCCCAGGAGCCGCAGTCCACCAGGCCGGTCGTGGAGTCGCTGGCGCACGGCGGCTGGCGCTGCGGCAGCGCCGCCGACGGCGTCGCGGAGCCGATCTTGCGGGCGCCGCGGCCGCCGTAGTAGCCCATCCGGTAGACGTCGATCGCGTAGCCGCGGGCCGGAGTGTTGATCTTGAACTGGACGGTGCCGCCGACGTTCACGCTGAACTGCGCGGCGTAGCCCTCGATCGTCTGCCCGCCGCCGTCGATCTTCTCCCACTCCGACTTCGGCGCGCCCGTCTTGGTGTTCTCGCACGCCACCGGGTTGCCGCCCGCGTCGCAGGGCCCGACCGCGCCGTTCGCCGCGGGCGCGGCGAAGGACGACAGCGCGCCCGCCAGCAGCACCGCCGCCGTCAGCAGCGCGAACAGCGCCGTCCTCCTCAGGCGCGCGGGCGCAGCGGACATGGCCGACCCCCAGTTCGTTTGCACGGAGCGGGCCGCCCGCGCCTTTCGCGCAGGGCTCGGCCCCGTCCCCGCCGGCCACAGCGAAAACAACCCGAACTATAGAGACGTGATAACGCGAAAGATCCGAAAGTGGCCGGGGGCGGACGGGCCGCGAACCGGCCACATAATTGCGTCAACCGGAGACCCGTTCCAGGCGTCCCTCCCCTTCGACATAAATCTCGCCGGTGCGCGGGCAGCGCCATTTCCCGTCGCCCGCCCGTTCCAGCGGCTCGCCCGCCCGGCCGACCCAGCCGATCCGGCGCGCGGGCGTCCCGACGACGAGCGCGTGGTCCGGCACGTCCGCCGTCACCGTCGCGCCCGCGCCGACCAGCGCCCAGCGGCCGATCGTCCGGCCCGCGACGACGACCGCGCGGGCGCCCACCGACGCGCCCTCCCGCACCGTCACGCCGAGCGCGTCCCAGTCGTCCGGCCGCTTCAGCGCGCCGTCCACGCCGGTCGAGCGCGGGTACAGGTCGTTGGTCAGCACCACCGCCGGGCCGATGAACACCCCGTCCTCCAGCACCGCCGGCTCGTACACCAGGGCGTGGTTCTGGAGCTTGACGCGGTCGCCGATCCGCACGCCGGGCCCGACGTACGCGCCGCGCCCGACGATGCACTCCCCGCCGAGCACCGCACCCTCCCTGACCTGCGCGAGATGCCAGACCACCGTGTCCTCGCCGAGCGTCGCGGACGGATCGACGTCGGCTCCCGGGTGGACGCGCGCTGCCGCCATGGCTGCCTCCTGCTGGTCGTCGGATCGGACATACTGCCCGACGTGGTGAGCATCGTGGTCCCCGCGCACGACGAGGCGCGGGTCATCGGGCGGCTGCTGGACGGGCTGCTGGACGGGGCGCGCCCCGGGGAGTTCGAGATCGTCGTCGTGCCGAACGGCTGCACCGACGCGACGGCCGAGGTCGCCGCCCGCTACCCGGTCCGGGTCGTGGAGACGGCCGCGGCGTCCAAGGCCGCCGCGCTGCGCGCCGGGGACGCGGCCGCGACGCGCTTCCCCCGCCTGTACGTGGACGCCGACGTGCAGCTCGGCGCGGACGGCGCGCGGGCCCTCGCGCGTGCGCTGGACGAGCCGGGCGTGCTCGCCGTCGCGCCCGAACGCGACCTGGAGCTGGCCGGTCGCCCGTGGGCCGTCCGGGCGTACTACCGGGTGTGGACGCGGCTGCCCGAGGTGCGGCGCGGCCTGTTCGGGCGCGGCGTCGTCGGGGTCGGCGCGGAGGGGCACCGGCGGCTGCGGGCGCTGCCGCCGGTCATCGCGGACGACCTGGCCGCCTCGCAGGCGTTCGCGCCCGCCGAACGCCGCGTCGTCGCGTCCGCCCGCGTCACCGTCCATCCGCCGCGCACCTGGGGCGACCTGCTGCGACGCAGGGTCCGCGCGGTGCGCGGCACGGGCGAGCTGGAGGCGTCCGACGCCGCCCAGGCCGCCGGGTCCGCGCGCACCGGGACGCGCGACCTGCTGGCGATGGCGCGGCGCGACCCCCGGCTCGTCCCGTCGCTGGCGGTGTTCGCGGCCGTCGCGGTGATCGCTCGGCGGCGCGCCCGGACGGCCGGTACCGGCCAGTGGGAGCGGGACGAGAGCAGCCGTACGTGATCACGCCGTCCAGCCCCCGGTCCACTCGCGGCGCGCCGCCCACAGCGCGCGCCACGCGTCGCCGCCGGTCGTGGCCCTGCCCTGCCGTTCCGGGCGCGCGGTCAGCACCCGCCCGAGCAGCGCGCGGCCGAGCACGCCGAGCATCAGCAGCCGCACGCCGAGCCACCGCGTCCCGCGCGGGAAGTGCCGCCTGACCAGCGTCGCCTTCCCGGTGAACAGCAGGAGCTGCTTGCGCGCCGGGTCGGACGACGCGCCGACCTCGTGCTGGAACACCGCCCGCCCCGTCACGTGCGGCCGGTACCCCGCCGCCGCCGCGCGCAGGCACAGGTCGGCGTCCTCGGCGTACATGAAAAACGCCCGGTCGAACCCGCCGGTCGCCTCCCACGCCTCCCGCGCGACCAGCATGAACCCGCCGGTCACGATGGGAACGCCGCGGATCTCGGTGCCCTCCTCCGACCAGGGCAGCGGCACCTCGGGATCGAACCGGCCGCCGGGGAACGCCGTGCTGAGCAGCGTCGCGAAGCAGAACAGCGACCACAGCGTGGGTCTCCGCCACCACGACCTCGGGTCGTCCGAGCCGTCCGCCCGCACGCAGTGCCCGCCGACGATCCCGGCGCGCGGGACGCTGCGCGCGCAGTCGAGCAGCGCGTCCACGCTGCCGGGCGCGGGCAGCGCGTCGGGGTTGAGGAACAGCAGCCAGCGGCCCCGCGCGACGTCCGCCCCGGCGTGGCAGCCGAACGCGAACCCGCCGTTGCGCCCGCTCTCCAGCACCCGCGCGTCCGGCGCGATCTTCCTGGCCAGGCCCGCGGTGCCGTCGCCGGAGTCGTTGTCCACGACGATGAGCTCCATCGGGACGGCCGGGGCCGCCTCCCGCAGCGCCGCCGCGCACGCCTCGATATGCGCCGCGTTCCGGAAAGTGACCACCACCGCCGACACTCCGTCAACGGCCATTCGCGGATCGTCGTCCGCCTCCCGCAGAAATCCCATGGCAAGCCTTCCCCGTCGTTTTCACCGGATCTAATGTTTCACTAGATTTCCGCTCCGGACCATCGGGCGACTTTCGCAGCAGAGCTGATCATCGAGCACGGGGGAATGGATGTACGGACCGATCGCGCACGTCCTCGGGGCCCGTCCCAACTTCGTCAAGGCCGCGCCGGTGATCGACGCGCTCGCCGCCGACGCGGACCAGGTGACGATCCACACCGGCCAGCACTACGACGCGCGCATGTCGGAGATCTTCTTCGACCAGCTCGGCCTCCCCGAGCCGGACGTCAACCTCGGCGTCGGCTCCGGCTCGCACGCCGCCCAGACGGCCGCGCTGATGGTCGGCCTGGAGCGCGAGTTCCTCGACCGCTCCCCCGCCCTCGCCGTCGTCTACGGCGACGTGAACTCCACCATCGCCGCCGCCCTCGTCGCGGCCAAGCTCGGCGTCCCCGTCGCGCACGTCGAGGCCGGGCTCCGCTCGTTCGACATGACCATGCCCGAGGAGGTCAACCGCAGGCTCACCGACCAGCTCTCCGACCTGTGCCTGGTCACCAGCCCCGAGGCGGTCGGCCACCTGGCCCGCGAGGGCGTCGCCGCCGACCGGATCCACCTGGTCGGCAACCCGATGATCGACACGCTCCTGCGCAACCTCGACCGCTTCGACACGGCCGCTGTCCGCGCGGCCCACGGCCTCCCGGACCGCTACGTCCTCGCGACCGTCCACCGCCCCGCCAACGTCGACGACCCGGACACCGCCCGCGCCCTCGTCCGCGGCCTGCACCAGGTGGCCGAGCAGGCCGACCTGGTCATCCCCCTGCACCCCCGGGGCCGCGCCGTCCTGCACGCCGCCGGCCTCGACGCCCACCCGTCCGTCCGCGTCCTGGACCCCCTCGGCTACCTGGAGTTCATCGCCGCCGTCCGCGGCGCCGCCGCCGTCGTGACCGACTCCGGCGGCCTCCAGGAGGAGACCACGATCCTCGGCGTCCCCTGCCTGACCATCCGCCCCAACACCGAACGCCCCATCACCATCACCCACGGCACCAACCGCCTCGTCTCCGTGGACGAACTCCCGTCCGCCGCCCGCAAGGCCCTCGACGCCGCCCCCACCACCCCCCGCACCCCACCCCTCTGGGACGGCAAAGCCGGCCCCCGCATCGCCGAAGTGATCAGGACCCACCTGTTCCAGTAGGCAACACCCTCCGTAACCGTTTTAGGCCGCCCGCATCTCAGAACCACCTTGCGCCCGGCGCATTGACACCGGATACGTTGCCGCCAGTCAACTCGTGGTGTAGGAGACATCGGTGGTACAGATCCTGGCGGAGTTCGCAGCGTTCAGCGAGGGGGAGCGTGGCTTCCAAAGAGCGCTGCAAGAACTGGAGAGCGCACTCGATGACCTCGAGCGAAAGCTCGCGCATTCCCTCACCGAATGGGAGGGTGACGACCAGAGGGCCTACGCGGCCGCCCGCGCCCGATGGGACGCGGCCGCCCGGGCCATGCACGCGGAACTGGCCCGCCTGCACCAGACGATTGCACGGGCCCACCGGAATTTTCGCAGCTCAAGCAGCACTAACGTACGAATGTGGTCGGCGTGACCCGCGTCAAAATAGACACTGACCTGATTCAGGCGACGGCCGGGAACGTCGCCTCCGGTCAGAACAGAATCGGCTACGCCTGGACCAGCCTCTCCAGCGCCCTTGCCCCTGCCAACGGCATGGCCGGAAACCCCG
The DNA here is from genome assembly GCF_009793335.1 of Actinomadura sp. J1-007. Classification (GTDB taxonomy): domain Bacteria; phylum Actinomycetota; class Actinomycetes; order Streptosporangiales; family Streptosporangiaceae; genus Spirillospora; species Spirillospora yumaensis. The sequence goes on from NZ_WING01000001.1 coordinate 1,439,938, forward strand.
CCAAAGACAAGTCCGCCGCCGCGTTCATCAACGCCTACACACCGGCCGCCCAAGCCGCATGGCAAGGATTCGCCGCGTTGCACCGCTCCGTCGGCGGCATGTCCCACGGGCTCACCCAGACCGCGAACAACCACACCCGAGCCGACCAGCACTCCGTCATCGGCGGCTTCTCCATGGTCCCGCGGCAACGCGGCTCGTTCCGCGACCAGCTTCTCGGCCACACGGTGTCGGGCCCGTTGAACGTCCCCCCGCCCCCGCCCGCCGCCGGTCCCGGCAAGTCCCCGCCGCACTCCCTCCTGGGCTCCCTGACCGGCATCGAGATCATCGACATCTCCGCGTACTGGCCGACCGGCGATCCCATCGCGCTCACCGACGCCGCCAATGCCTGGCAGAGCGCACAGACCGCCCTCACCGAGACACAAGGCCGCCTCGCCGCCCACGCCCGGACCGTCACGACCCACAGCGACGCCCCCGACATCGACGCCTTCGGCGGCTTCTGGAAGAAGATCTACACCCCCGGCTCCCCCACCACCCTTCTGGAGGGCCTCCCCCAACTGTGCGGCGGCCTCGCCCGCGCCTGCCGCGAGTACGCCACCGCCGTCCAACAAGCCCAGATCCAGACAAGCAGCGCCGCCGGAAACCCCGCCGCCGCCCTAGCCTCCACCGCCGCCCTCCGCGCCAGCCTCGCCGCAGCCGCCACCAAACTCCTCCAAACCGTCACCGTCATCACCGCAGGCGCCCTCGCCGACCACCTGACCACCGCGGTCACCATCGGCACCGCCAACGCCCCCGACCTCCGCATCCTCCAAGCCGATCTGGACGATTCAGTAATACGCGAGTGGGACGACTCCTCAGGCGACCCGGATTCCGAGAACCTTGAGAAGAACGAGAAGAAGATCGCCAAGAAGATGGGGTATACGATCAAAGAGATCAAGGACGCGATTCATGCGGTAAAGGGCGGCACCTCGTGGCGCGGCATAGGCGACAACACCAACCCCGACGTGGTGGTGGACACCGAGACAGGTTACGTGTACCCGCAGACGGCGACCGGAATAGGTGAGAGCAGCATAGGCAACGTCTACGACCACTTGCGTCCCAAGGAATGACAGAGACGGAATGATCATGCTTTACCAGACGACGGACGATCGGAAGATCCTCCGACTTCGAGACGCCAAGGTCCTCGAAGTCAGAGCCGCACCGCGCTTCTTCCTCCGCCTCACCGGCGATGTCGAGTTGGATTTCACCGGCGAGGTCGTGCACACGCTCGGCCCGAGGACACCGGACGCCCATCGTCGCCTGCTCTCGGAATTCTCCCAGCATGAACTGTCGGAGTTGATCTCAGCCGCCCCCGCATCATGGGTCGTATTCAACACCGGAGCCCAACGGATCGTTTTCTCCAACCGCTGGCATCTGACGATGACCCCGAAACCCGGAGACAGTTGGCGACTCGATCTGGGTGACGGCGAGATCCTCACCTACCCGACGAGTTGACACGAAAGACCGATCGAAGAGTGGTCGAGGCCGCAGGGATGTGCCCAGGAGACACCTCTTCAAGGGCCTTGGCGACCTGACACCCTGCTGACGGCTCGGCCGCGCTGAAAACCCGTTGCCCGCCTTCCCGCCCGTCTGCTGCACTACGGGCGGCCATCCGCGACCGAGGAGACGCGATCATGCGAGGAACCCTCATGTCCAACCAGACGGAAACCACCGCCTACGCAGGGGACATGACACTTCGTGCGATCGCTCAACCTCGGAATCCTGGCGCATGTCGACGCGGGTAAGACCAGCCTGACCGAGCGGCTCCTGCACGCCGCCGGAGTGCTCGACGCGGTCGGCAGCGTCGACGCGGGCAGCACCCTCACCGACTCCCTGGAGCTGGAACGCCGCCGGGGCATCACCATCAAGTCCGCTGTCGCCTCGTTCACCGCGAACGGCGTCGCGGTCAACCTGATCGACACGCCCGGCCACCCCGACTTCATCGCGGAGGTCGAACGGGCCCTCGGCGTCCTGGACGGCGCCGTGCTCGTCCTGTCGGCCGTGGAGGGCGTCCAGCCGCAGACCCGCGTCCTGATGCGGACGCTGCGGCGGCTGCGCGTCCCGACCCTGCTGTTCGTCAACAAGATCGACCGCCGGGGCGCCCGCGACGTCCTCGTGACCCGGCTCACCCCGCGAGCGTCGCGCTCGCCTCGGTCACCGGCCTCGGCACCCGCGACGCCGCCGCCGTCCCGTACGGCGCGGACGATCCCGCGTTCACGGCCCGCCTCGCCGACGTCCTCACCCGCCACGACGACGCGCTCCTCGCCGCGTACCTGGACGGCCCGCTCCCGTACGCCCGCCTCCGCACCGAACTCGCCGCGCAGACCCGCCGCGCGCTCGTCCACCCGGTCCTCTTCGGCTCGGCGATCACCGGCGCGGGCGTAGCCCCCCTCATCGACGCCCTCACCGAGCTCCTGCCCGCCGAGCCGGGCGCCCCCGACGCGCCGCCCACCGGCACGGTCTTCAAGGTCGAACGCGGCCCGGCCGGGGAGAAGATCGCCTACGCGCGCCTCTTCACCGGCACCGTCCGCGTCCGGGACCGCCTGCGGTACGGCCGCGACGGCGAGGGCAAGGTCACCGCCCTCACCGTCTTCGAACACGGCGCCGACGCGCCCGCCGCCTCGTTCACCGCCGGGCGGATCGCGAAGCTGTGGGGCCTGCCCGCCGTCCGCATCGGCGACGAACTCCGCGCCCCCTCAGAGAACGGCTCGACACCCACCCGTTCCGCACACTTCCCCCGCCCACGCTGGAAACGGTCGTCGTGCCGTCCCGCCCGTCCGACGACAACGCGCTCCACGTCGCGCTCACCCAGCTCGCCGAGCAGGACCCGCTGATCAACGTCCGCCGCGACGACGGCCAGACCTCCGTCTCGCTGTACGGCGAGGTGCAGAAGGAGGTCCTCCAAGCCACCCTCGCGAACGACTACGGCGTGCATGTCACGTTCCGCGAGACCACCACGGTCCACGTCGAACGCCCCATCGCCACAGGCTCCGCAGCGGAATTCCTCCACACCCCCACGAACCCCTATCTGGCGACCATCGGCCTACGCGTCGAACCCGCGCCCTCCGGCGTAACGTTCGCCCTCGAAGTCGAATTGGGCTCGATGCCGTACGCGTTCTTCAAAGCGGTAGAGGAAACCGTTCACGAAACGCTGCGCCGGGGCCCGCAAGGCTGGCGCGTCATCGACTGCACCGTCACCATGACGCACTCGGGCTACCTCGCACGGCAGAGCAGCGCCCACGGCGGTTTCGACAAGAACATGTCGAGCACCGCCGGCGATTTCCGCGCCCTCACCCCGATCGTCCTGCGAAACGCCCTGAAACAGGCCGGCACCCGCGTGTACGAACCGATGCACCGCTTCACCCTCGACGTCCCGGCGGACACGCTCGGCACCGTCCTCCCCGCCTTGGCCCGCCTCCGCGCCGTCCCCCAGACCTCGTCCCAACAAGGCGAATCCGCCGTTCTGGAAGGCACGATCCCAGCCGCCTCGATCCACGCCCTCGACCAACGCCTCCCGGGCCTCACCAGCGGCGAAGGCACCCTCGAACACACCTTCAGCCACCACACCCCCCTTTGACCCCAATCCCCCATTCCCATTTTCGGTCATCCACTTGCCGACGCCACACCCGCACCGGTTACTTTGACAGCCGATCAATTCAAGAGAACCAGTGTCACAGATCCCTGCGGGTTCGCCACGCTCAGCGAGAGCGAACAAAACTTCCAGCCTCGACGGCCTGCGCCACGCGCTCGGGTAGATTCGCCGCTCGGAAGGTGTGCACTTGCTTGAGGAAGTCAGGTAATGGCGCGGCGGGCACGGAACGCCTCGGAGATCACGGAGCGCGGCAAAGTCGTGATCATCGGGTTCCGTGCCCGCAGCCCGTTGCGACGCGACCCACACGTTCCATCTGCCGGTAGACCTCACAGCGTGGCGCCGTGGCCCGCCGGTGCTCCCCGCTACGCGGGCGGGGAGCACCGCTGGGCGCGGTTAGCGGTTCGGCGGGGCCTTCCGCGTGTGGACGGTTCGCACCACGCGATCAGTTGCCGATCGTGGCCCAGAAGGCGCACTGGTGTTCTTGGGCGAGATCCACTGGCCCGATTGCGTCCGGTGCCAGCGATTGCACGTGCTCACGTCCTTGGAATGGCGACCACTTCGGCAGGTCGTGACCATTCGGGTTCCCGGTATGTGCGAACTGGCTCCAGTAACGCATCATCTGATCCGAGAGCTTGCGTTGCGCGCTCGTTGCCGGGCCGGGAAGCTGCTTGTCGTCGAAGAGGTACTGGAGCTCGCCCCCATGAAATGCGCCGGTGGGGAAGTTCGGCTTCTTCAGGGTGGTGAACCATGGGGCGTTCTCGTCGCTGAACTCATAAGCGTAGAGGGGCGCGTGTGCGGACAGTGCGCGGTTTCGATCGATAACGGGGCAGGCCCACGCCCAGTCGGTCACGACGGTGGACAGCGCCTCACCGGCGGAGTGAAAATGGTCGCTGGGGTAACGAGCCAGGATCCGCGCGGCGTCGGTCGGCCCGAAGAGCGTGTGGAGCTCATCCCGGTAGCTGGCATCGGTCGTCTCCTTGCCGGCCGCGGCCTCGATGGCGGCGGTGAAGAGGTGATGTTCATCGCGCGTGGTGCCTTCGATGATCGGCACGCGATTGAAATGGCCTGTGGCGAATGCCTTCTGCGGGCTGATGGGAAGCACGCCGCCACCCGTTGTAGGCCCGGATCCGAGGCCGCGGTCGGACCACTTGGCGAGCACCTCCGGTGCTATTTTACGGAGGCAGGCCGCAGCTGCACGGACTTCGGGACAGTCGAGTTCGGAGGCGACGTCGAGTCCGTGCTGTTCACGCTCCGCGCGCGGTAGCGGGAACCAGGTCGGTGGGCCCGGGGACCATTTCCTCCCGGTGCATTCCGCGCTCTGGATGATCGCCTTCTGGAAGAGCCCTGCCGAGCCGGGGGCCGCCAGATGGGAGCAGACGCTCGTACCTCCGGCTGACTCGCCGAATATGGTGACGTTCGCCCGATCGCCACCGAATGCTGAGGCGTTACGCTGGACCCATTGCAGCGCGGCCTGCTGGTCCTCCAATCCGAAGTTGCCCGAAAGGTGCCGGGCCGCACCGTGATCGAGGGCGGGATGTGCGAGGAATCCGAAGATGCCCAGGCGGTAGTTCGGTGACACCACGATCACGTTGCCCGCGTTCGCCAGGCGCTGTGCGTCATAGAGGCTGCCGGCGCCGTTGATGAAGCCGTTGCCGTGGATCCACACCATCACCGGGAGTTTGCGGGCGCTGCTGTGGCGGGGCGTGGTGACGTTGAGGTAGAGGCAGTCCTCAGTGATGCTGGCCTCGTCGATCAATCCCTCCGCTTGCGCGCACCGGTTGCCGGGCTCGGTCGCGTCCCTGATTCCTGACCACGATGCGGCACGTTGGGGAGAGGCCCAGCGCAGCGGCCCCTCCGGTGGGGCGGCGTACGGGATCCCTTGGAACAGCCGCGCGCTCGCGGTGAGCTTGCCACGTACGGCGCCGGCATCGGTTGAGATCACCGTGGAGTGATCGTGGCTCGTCCCGGCACTGTCCGCCGACGCGGCACCGGCCGTTCCGGCGCATGCCGAGGCGCCGACGAGCACCGCTGCGACGAGTAGTGTCCGTATGCGACCCGGCACGGTGGGCTGCGAACGGTCGCGGCCTGGCGCTGGGCCCTGCATGAGCTGTCTCAAGTGTTCACATCCCGATCCTCTTTGTGCAAGGGCCACACGAATGAAAGTGTAAGGGACGCACAAAGTCAAGGGTTCGGCGAGATCTGTGAGGGCGATCCACTGATGTCGACTGGCGTTGATCCGCAGGAGCTGCCACCGGGGTTGGCCCTCGCCTGGGGCCTGCCCGTCAAGACGAGCAAGCTCGGGCGGCCGCCGTCCCAAAGCGTCGAGCAGGTCGTCGAGGCGGCCATCGACCTGGCCGACGCGGAGGGCTTCGCGGCGCTGTCGATGCCGAAGCTCGCCAAGAGGCTCGGGCTCACGGCCAACGCGATCTACCGATATGTCCGATCCAGGGATGAGCTGCTGGTGCTGGTCGCCGAGACCGGGTGGGGCCCCGCACCGGATCTGGCGGCGGGCGCCGACCGCTGGCGAACCGCGGCGACGACCTGGACTCAGGCGATGATCGACCGGTGCGATGTCCATCCCTGGCTGGTGGACCTGCCCGCCCGGGGCGCGCCGATGACGCCGAACCTGCTGCGCTGGACGGAGGTCATTCTGCAAACCTTCACCGGCGCCGGGCTCAGCCCCAAGGAGGCGATTCAGTGCGCGTTGCTGCTCGATGTATATGCGCGCCGGATCGCCGACATGCGCCGCGACCTCAGGCAGAACAGCGCGGGCCCCGCGCAATCGACCGCCGTGCAGGATTTCCTGCTGCCGCTGCTGCGCGAGCACGGATATCCCATTGTGGCGGCCCTGATGGTGGACGATGATTTTTCAGATGATATCGACGACAGTGATGTGACTTTCGGTCTAACTCGAATTCTGGACGGCATAGACGGCCTCCTGCCGAGGAACAGGAATCACCGCACCGCTGACCCCGCCGACTAATTTGCTGAGCGGGTGGGTGACGTTCTGGGATAGGCGGGGCTCCCTTTCATGCCCGAGCAGGAATGATGGCGCGGCAGAGACGCCCAAGAGATCTGCGGGGGTTGACCGGCGCGGCCGAGGTTCTCGCCGGGCGGCGGATCGTGGCCGGGTTCGGCCTCGGGTTTGGGCTGGTGAGCGGGCGGGCGTTCGGAACGCCGCTGCTCGACCGGGGGTGCCTGCCGCGGCCGGGATATCGCCAGCCGCGACGGATCGGTGGATGATCCGCCTGGACCCGACTCGCTCCCAGGAGGTCCGATGCGGGGATCGGCTGGATCTCGTTGTCGCTGCTGTTGTCCGTCCTGCTGCCGTTGGGGCAGGTCTCCGGCGTGGAGGCCCGAGCATCGACGGCCAAGGGGATCGACTGGAAGCCGTGCCCCGACGATGAGGCCGTGGAGTGCGGCACGGTGTCGGTGCCTGTTGACTGGGCGCGTCCGGCGGGCCCACGGATCGACATCGTCACGGCTCGGGTGCGGGCCGGCGATCCGAAAGCGCGGATCGGCTCGCTGTTCCTGCTTCCCGGCGGCCCCGGCGGCTCGGGCGTGGACTCCGTGTCCATTCTCCGCGAGTTCCTCGCGCCCGAAATCCTTCGGCGCTTCGACCTCATCGGATTCGACGCCCGTGGAATCGGCCGCAGTCACCCGGTGCTGTGCCCCACCGCTTCCCATCCGCCCTCGGAATTCCCGCGAAACGCGAAGGCGTACCGGCGGCTGGTGGAATATCACAGGCAAAAGGCAGGCGCATGCCGACGGCTCACCGGGCCGTTGTTCGACCGCGTTGACACCCTCAGCGTCGCCCGGGACACAGATGCGATCCGCGCCGCGTTGGGCCAGCAGAAGATCTCCCTTCATGGAGGGTCGTACGGCACGCTGCTCGGTCAGCAGTACGCCGAGGAATACCCTCGTCACGTCCGGGCTCTCGTACTTGACAGCAGCATGGACCACAGCATTACCAGTGCCCGCGGGTACCTCGTTCCCCAGTCCCTCGTACTGGAGCAGAGCTACCGCCAGTTCAGCGCGTGGTGCGCCAAGAGCACGCGCTGCAAACTGCACGGCCAGGACGCATTGAAGGTCCTGGACGAGCTAATGGCTAAGGCAGACCGCGGTGAGCTGCACGATCCCGACGAGCCAGGTTCCACAATCACTGCCGAAGACCTGTCCGAGATAATCCGCCGGGCGATGTACGGGACGGTGGACTGGGTGGATCTGGCCCAGCGCCTCAACAAGATGCGGACCGGAATCACCGGGACGCTACGTACCGGTGTCGAGAAGGACCCCTACCACGCCATCTTCTGCTCCGACTTCAGCTTCCCGATCCGCGACTACAAGCAACTGAAGACCCTGATGGCCTCGTCTCGACGGGTGGCACCGCACACTCGGGTCAGCCCGTTGGGATGGACCGACATCACCGGATGCCAGGGTTATCTTCCGAGGACCCGCAATCCCCAACACCCGTACCGAGTCAAGGGAGCCCCGCCGATCCTGATGACCAACAGCCGGTACGACATCGCGACACCGTATCCGTGGGCGTCCAACGTGGCGCGGCAGATTCCCGGTGCGGTCCTGCTCACCCACGACGGCATCAACCATCTCAACTACGTGTGGGAACCGTGCATCACCGCGGCCACCGACCGATACCTACTGACGTTGGCCACCCCGCCGCCCGGCACGCACTGCCCGGCCACGCCGCCCGCGGCCACCAACAGGTCCACCAGCAAACTCCCCTCATGGCCCCGGTGACGCCCACCCGTACGACATGGGCAAAGGCCCCTAGAGCGGTTCGTTTCAGACCTGCGTCCAGTGGAGGTCGAGCTCACCACTGAGGACTCGCCGGTGAAACGCGTTCCACTCCGCCCGAGTGAAGGTCAGCTCAGGACCGGCAGGATCCTTGCTGTCCCGTGCGGCGACTCCATGGCGTTCACATGTCCCGACTTCGACACACGAACCCTGAGTGCTGCTGCGCCGGCCTTCGCGCCAAGCCGCGACCTCGACACACGCGCCCTGTGAGCCGCTGTGACTGCTCTTGCGCCAAGCGAGGCGCCACGAGTCCGCCATGACCAACGCGCACCTTCCATGACCTCACGCCGCCGAATGATTACATATCGGCACTTATGCGCGCGATCATCTCACGGGACGCCTCCGGGCCGAGGGCTCCGGCGCGCAGGTGGCCGAAGATCTCGTGGTACTCGTTCACGTCGGCCGCGTCCCCTCCAGGCAAAGGCCGCCGCACCGGTATTGGATGTAGACGACACCTGGATTGACCCCCAGCGATCGAGACCCTCCCGCGAAGGCGTGCGGATCTCGGTCTTCATGACCGCGCGCATGTAGTCCTCGGTCTGCAAGAGCCCGAACACCAGCTCCGCTTGGTAGGACCCGCTGTCCGCGGCCTCTTCCTCCAGGCCGACACAGAACGTGAACCAGCCGGGGAACGTGTCCCAGCAGCGGGCCGCCCGCCGGAGGAGTGGCGGGCGGCCCGGAGCGGGTCAGCGGGACCCAGGGGCTGCTGAAGCTCAGCCCATGTGGGGGTAGGGGGTCTCCGTCGGCGGGACGAAGGTCTCCTTGATGGAACGGGGCGAGGTCCAGCGCAGGAGGTTCTGCGGGGAGCCGGCCTTGTCGTTGGTGCCGGACGCGCGGGCGCCGCCGAACGGCTGCTGGCCGACGACCGCGCCGGTCGGCTTGTCGTTGATGTAGAAGTTGCCCGCGGCGTACCGCAGGACGTCCATGGTGTGCGCGACGGCCTCGCGGTCCTGCGCGATGACGGCGCCGGTCAGCGCGTACGGGGCGGCCGACTCCATCTGCGCCAGCATCGCGTCGTAGCGGTCGTCGTCGTAGACGTGGACGGCGAGGATCGGGCCGAAGTACTCGGTGCTGAAGATCTCGTTGTCCGGGTCGTCGGAGACCAGGACGGTCGGGCGGACGAAGTAGCCCACCGAGTCGTCGTACGAGCCGCCCGCGGCGATCTCCACGGCCGGGTCGTCCTTGGCGCGGTCGATCGCCGCTTTGTTCTTGGCGAACGCGCGCTCGTCGATGACGGCGCCGATGAAGTTGCGCAGGTCGGTGACGTCGCCCATGGACAGCCACTCGACCTCGTCCACCAGCGCCTCGCGGAAGCCGTTCTCCCAGAGGGAGCGCGGGATGTAGGCGCGGGACGCGGCCGAGCACTTCTGGCCCTGGTACTCGAACGCGCCGCGGACGAGCGCGGTCTTCAGCACGGCCGGGTCGGCGGACGGGTGCGCGACGACGAAGTCCTTGCCGCCGGTCTCGCCGACGAGGCGCGGGTACGCGCGGTACCTGTCGATGTTGGCGCCGACCGTCTTCCACAGGTGCTGGAACGTGGCGGTGGAGCCGGTGAAGTGGATCCCGGCGAGGTCGCGGTGGGCGAGCGCGACGTTCGACACGGCGACGCCGTCGCCGGTGACCAGGTTGATCACGCCCGGCGGGAGGCCGGCCTCCTCCAGCAGCCGCATCACGAGGACGGCCGAGTACGTCTGGGTCGGGGACGGCTTCCAGACGACGACGTTGCCCATCAGGGCGGGCGCGGTGGGGAGGTTCGCGGCGATCGCGGTGAAGTTGAACGGGGTGATCGCGTAGACGAACCCCTCCAGCGGCCGGTGGTCGGTGCGGTTCCACACGCCCGGCGAGCTGATCGGCTGCTCGGCCATGATGCCCCGCGCGAAGTGCACGTTGAACCGCCAGAAGTCGATCAGCTCGCAGGGGCTGTCGATCTCGGCCTGCTGGGCGGTCTTGGACTGGCCGAGCATGGTGGCGGCGGCGATCGTCTCGCGCCACGGGCCCGCCAGCAGGTCGGCGGCCTTCAGGAAGACCGCGGCGCGGTCGTCGAACGACAGCGCGCGCCAGGCCGGGGCGGCGGCGAGCGCGGCGTCGATCGCGTCGCGGGCGTCGTCCTCGGTGGCGGTGCCGAACGTGCCGAGCACGGCGGCGTGGCGGTGCGGCTGGACGACGTCCACCTTGCCGCCGGCGCCGAGCCGCCGCTCGCCGCCGATGGTCATCGGCAGGTCGACCGGGGCGGCGTCCGCCAGCTCGGTCAGCTTGGCCTCCAGCCGGGCCCGTTCGGGGCTGCCGGGGGCGTAGCCGCGCACCGGCTCGTTGGCCGGCGTCGGGACGTTGGTCACGGCGTCCATGGGGTCACTCCTCCTTGTGGGTGGCGGCCGGGGTTCAGCGGGAGACGAACGAGCGCAGGAAGAACGCGAGGTTGGCGGGGCGCTCGGCGAGGCGGCGCATGAAGTAGCCGTACCAGTCCGAGCCGTACGGGACGTACACGCGCATGCGCTGCCCCGACCCGGCCAGGCGGCGCTGCTCGGACGCGCGGATCCCGTACAGCATCTGGAACTCGTACGACTCCGGGGCGCGGCCGGTACGGCGGGCGAGGTCGAGCGCGATGTCGATGATCCGCGGGTCGTGGCTGCCGATCATCGGGTGGCCGCCGCCCTCCATGAGCAGCCGCAGGTCCCGCACGTACGCGCGGTCGACCTCGCGCCTGCTCTGGAACGCGACGGAGGCGGGCTCGGCGTAGGCGCCCTTGACGAGCCGTACGCGCGAGCCGTCGTGCGCGAGGTCCTTCAGGTCGCCCTCGGTGCGGCGCAGCATCGCCTGGATCGCGACGCCGGTGGACGGGAAGTCGGCGCGCAGCTTGGCGAGGGCGTCGAGGGTGGAGTCGACCGTGGTGTGGTCCTCCATGTCCAGGGTGACCGTCATGCCGTGCCGGTCGGCGGCGGCGGCGATCTCGCGGGCGAGGTCGAGGGCGACGGCCTCGCCGTCGCCGGGCAGCGCCCGGCCGAGCGCCGACAGCTTCACCGACGCGTCGGCGTCGCGGGTGAGGCCGTGCTCGGCGAACGCGGCGAACAGCGCGAGGTACGCGTCGCGGGTCCGTTCCGCCTGGGCCCGGTCGGTGGTGTCCTCGCCGAGGTGGTCGAGGGTGACGGCGAGTCCGTCGCCGGTGAGCTCACCGGCGGCCCGCAGCGCGGCGTCGAGGTCCTCGCCCGCCACGAACCGGTCGACCACGCCCCGGGTCACGGGGACGGCGGTGACGAGCGAGCGCATCCGGCGGCTGCGCGCGGCGGCGAGGAGCAGAGGGCTGAGCACGATGACCTCCCGAACGCAGGGGATCTCCCTCCATCCACGCTAGAAGCCGCACCGATCCCCGGCCACGGACGAACGTCACTCCCAGCAGAGCCCATTTCATACATTTGTATGATGGCCGCATGGCCATCGACCTCCAGGAGATCGTCGAGAGCGCGGTGGAGCTGCTCGGGGCCCCGGCGACCCTGGAGGACCGCGACTTCCACCTCGTCGCGTACGCGGCGCACGGCGACATGATCGACCCGGTGCGGATGGAGTCGATCCTGCACCGCCGCTCGACCGACGCCGTGCGTTCGCGGTTCGAGCGGTACGGCATCGCGCGCGCGACCGGCCCCGTCCGCATCCCCGCCGACCGCGCCGGAGGCGTGCTCGGCCGCCTGTGCCTGCCCGCCCGCTGGAACAACGTCACCTACGGCTACCTGTGGCTCCTGGACGACGCCGGAACGATCTCCGACGCGCTCGCCGCCCAGGCGATGCCGCTGGTCGAACGCGCGGGCCTGCTCATGGCGCGCCAGGCCCGCGAGCGCGACGACCTCGGCTGGAAGCTGGCCGACCTGCTGTCGGCCCAGCCCGACGTGCGCGCCCAGGCCGCGGGCGAGCTCGCCGACACCCTGACCCCGCCGTTCGGCGTCGCCGTCCTGCACGCGCCCGGCCCCGACCCGCAGCCGCTCAACCCGTGGCTGCTGCCCCGCTCCGTCCTGACCACCGTGTGGGAACGCGACCACGTCCTGCTGTTCCCGATGGCCCGCTCCGGCGACGTGGTCGAACGGGCCCGACGCCTCCTGGCCGAACGCAGCCCCGACCCCGTCCAGGCCGGCTCGTACGGCCCGTGCGCGTCCCTCGCCGACGTCCGCGAGGGCTGGCTGCGCGCCCGCGTCGCCGCCCGCGCCGCCGCGTCCGGCGAGACCCTGGCCTGGGACTCGCTCGGCGTCCTGCGCCTCCTGCGCTGCGCGGGCGACGGCCCCCTCGCCCAGGCCGTCCTCCCCCGGACGTCACCCGACTGCTCGACCACCCCGTCCTGGCGTCGACGGCCCGCGCCTACCTGGACCACGCGGGCGGCGCCCAGGACACGGCCCGCGCCCTGAACGTCCACCGCCAGACCCTCTACCACCGCCTCCGCCGCGTCGAGGAGATCACCGGCCTGCACCTGGCGAACGGCCAAGACCGCCTGACCCTCCACCTGGCCCTCACCCTCGCCCCCCACCTGAGCGCCACTCGCCGCGGAGACCCTCCGTAGACTCCTGGCCTATCTCGCAACGCAAGGAGACCCGAAACGGACACCATGACCGCCGCGCTGGCCTTCGCGGGCGCCGCGATGCTCATCAACGTGATGCCCGGCCTCGACACGCTGCTCGTCGTACGGACGTCCGTCGCCCAGGGCCGCAAGGGCGGCCTGGCCGCGACCCTAGGCATCCTCACCGGCTGCGTGGCCTGGGGACTCACGACGGCCATCGGCCTGACGGCCCTGCTGACCGCCTCCCACGTGGCGTACGACACCCTCCGCATCTGCGGCGCCGCCTACCTCGTCTACCTGGGCGCGACGGCCCTCTGGCGATCCAGAAAACCCGCCGAGGAACCCACCGAACAACTCATCGCCCCCACCGGCCACTGGGCCGCGTTCCGCGCCGGAATGGGCACGAATCTGCTCAACCCCAAAGCGGGCGTCTTCTACATGAGCCTGATCCCGCAGTTCATCCCGGACGGCGCACCGACGTTCAGTACGACGCTCCTGTTCACCGCGATCGACCTAGTGGAACTGGCCGTCTGGTACTGGCTTCTCGCCGGTGCGGCCTCAGCCCTGAGCGAGCGAATCAGACGCCCCGCCTTCCGCCGCCGCATGGAACAGGTAACCGGCGTAGCCTTCTTCGCCTTCGCCGCCAACGTCCTAGCCGACCGCCCCTAACAAGGACCGAAGACCGACCAGGACCAAGGACCGAAGCCCCGAAGGGCAGGGGGCAAGGGGCGAAGCCCCAAAAACCACGCGCACACCGAAACCAAGCCGCAGGGACGAAGTCCCGAACGGCCCAACAAGCCCAGCCACCAAGGGGTGTGGGGGCGGAAGCCCCCACAGCCGGGGGGCTCGGGGGGTCGCCCCCCCGATAAAAAGCGAATGGCTCCCCCGGAAGCAAACCAACGGTTTGCGACCAGGGGAGCCCCAAGCCAGTAGCGGGGGCAGGATTTGAACCTGCGACCTCTGGGTTATGAGCCCAGCGAGCTACCGAACTGCTCCACCCCGCGGCGATGCCTCAACTGTAGCGGGCCCGAGGGGCTTGGGCCAAATCGTTTCAGCAGGACGGGATCTCGCCCTTGCCGCCGTTGAGGGCGGCGATGGATTCGCGGGCTCCGTGGAGGGTGTCGGCGCGGACGAGGCGGAGGCCGTCGGGCTTGGCGGCCTTGGCGTCGGAGCAGTTGCCCTTGGGGGTGAGGAAGGTGGTGGCGCCGGCCTTGCGGGCGGCGACCATCTTCTGCTGGATGCCGCCGATGGGGCCGACCTTGCCCTCGGCGGTGATGGTGCCGGTTCCGGCGATGAACTTGCCGCCGGTCATCGACTCGGGGGTGAGCTTGTCGATGATGGCGAGGGAGAACATCAGCCCGGCGGAGGGGCCGCCGACGTCGCCGACGCTGATGTCGATCTTGAAGGGGAACTTGTACTGGTCGCCGAGGACGACGCCGACGACCGGGCGCTTGCCGGTCGGGTCGGCGGCGGTGGTGAGGGTGACCTTCTGCTCCTTGCCGGAGCGCTTGACCGTGAGCGCGGCGGACGCGCCGATCTTGCGCTTGGCCATCAGGTCGGTGACCTGGGAGGTGCTGGTGATCTTTGTGCCGTCCAGGCTGACGATCTCGTCGCCGGGCTGGAGCCTGCCCTCGGCGGGCATGCCCTTCTGGACGCTGTTCACGACGGTCTGAGTGGACAGCTTGATGCCGAGCTCGTTCAGCGCGGCGGCCTCGGCGGACTGCTGGGAGTCCTGCATCTGGCGGACGTTCTCCTGGTCCACCTGCTTCTGCGACTCGTTCTTGGGGAAGATCGTCTCCTCGGGGACGATCGCCGTGTCGCTCTGGAGCCAGCCGCGCAGCGCGGTGAACAGGTCGATCCGGCCGCCGGGCCCGCCCCGGTAGGTGACGGTGACGAAGTTGAGGTGGCCCTTGTCGTCGTAGGTCCGGCGCCCGTCGATCTTGATGAGCGGCTCGCCCTTCTCGTTCGTGCCGAGGGTGTTGCTCGTCGGGCCGGGCATGAGCGCCACGTACGGCACGGGCATCAGCGAGCCGACGAGGGCCAGGACGAGGACGAGCACGCTCGCGACGGTGAGCGTGGCGGCACGACGAGACATGGCGGAAACTCTATGCGCAAACGGGCCCTCAGCAGGCGCCGACCCACTCGTCCCCGCCGTCGGCGAACGTCTGGTGCTTCCAGATCGGCACCTGGGCCTTGAGGTCGTCGATCAGGCGCCGGCACGCCTCGAACGCCTCGCCGCGGTGCGGGCAGGACGCGGCGACGACGACGGCGAGGTCGCCGATCCGCAGGTCGCCGACGCGGTGCACCGCGGCGAGGGCCCGGACCGGGAAGTCGGCGGCGACCTTCTCCATGACGGCGCGCAGTTCCCGTTCGACCGTGGGGTGCGCGCTGTAGGCCAGGGCGCTGACCGCGCGCGCGTGGTCGGAGTCGCGCACGGTCCCGACGAACAGGGCGGTGCCGCCGGCGCCGGGGTCGCCGACGGCGGCGAACACCTCGTCCACCGACAGGGGCGTGTCGCGGATGCCGATCAGCCTGATGACGTCGCTCACGTCCCGCAGGCTACCCCGCCGAACCGGTGTCGGGCTCGGCCGCCGCCGCCGGTTCCGGCTCGTCCGGTTCGAGCGTCGCGGCCAGGGCCTCGGCGAGGGCGGGGACGAGCTCGGGCCCGGCGAGCACCTCGTCGTCGGCCTCGTGGCGCCGCAGCCGCAGCGCGGAGTGGCGGGTGCCGTCCCGCAGCACGCCGACGATCATGCGGACGTCCTCGCGGGAGGGGTGCTCGGCGGCGTACGCGGCGGCCTCCGACTCGTCCTCGGGGATGCCGTCCTCGGCGTCCGGCGGCAGGACGACCCGTTCGAGCACGAGGGCGCAGCCCGCGACCGCGTCCGGCCAGGCGATGGTGGCGAGGGCGTCCTCGACGGCGGCCTGCTCGGGCAGGGCGGGCTGCTCCAGCGCGGCGAGGGTCTCGGCGTCCGGCGCCAGCCCGAGCTGGTCGGCGAGCTCGGGCTCGGCCTGGCGCAGCTCGCCGCTGCGCACCAGCGCGTAGAGGCGCGGCGGACGGTCCCAGCCCTCCTGGGCGGTGTGGCGTTCGAGGTCCAGTACGACTTCTTCCAGAAGACTCACGGGGCCATCTTTCCCCCAATCGCGCACCGGAATTGCCGGAACGGCCCCGGATCGGGCCGGGGACATGCGGGAACCCCCGCCGGGTCGGTAAGTTGCATACACAGCACCGGCGGGCCGCCGGTGGGCGAGACCTTGAACGGAGGGGCCCTTGACCTTCCGGACTCCCGGCTTCGGGCGCCGGCTCGGAACCGGCCGGACGAGGCTGGTGCTGCCGGTCCTGGTGGCACTGGCGCTGCTGCTGATCGTCTTCATCGTGTACACGGCGGTCTGGACGAACCTGCTCTGGTACAGATCGGTCGGGTTCGAGGAGGTCTACACGACGCAGCTCCAGGCGCGGGCCGTCCTGTTCGCCGGCTCCGGCCTGTTCATGGCCCTCGTCGTCGGCGCCAACGTGGTGGTCGCGCACCGGCTCCGCCCCGCGTACCGGCCGCTGTCGGTCGAGCAGCAGGGGCTGGAGCGCTACCGGACGGTCATCGACCCGCGCCGCAGGCTGATCATGGCGGGCACGCTCGGGCTGCTCGCGATCCTGACCGGCTCGTCGGTGTCGGGGCAGTGGCCGGTCTGGCTGGCGTTCCTCAACCGGACGTCGTTCGGGGAGAAGGACCCGCAGTTCCACAAGGACATCTCGTTCTACGTCTTCACCTACCCGTTCCTGCGGCTGGTGCTGGGCGTGGTGTTCGCGACCGTGATCCTGTCGGTGCTGGCCGCCGTGATGGTGCACTACCTGTACGGGGGGCTGCGGCTCCAGGGGCCGGGCGACAAGGCGAGCCCGCCCGCGCGCGCCCACCTGTCGGTGCTGGTCGGCCTGTTCGTGCTGCTGAAGGCGTTCGCCTACTGGTTCGACCGCTACGGGCTCGTCCACTCCGAACGGGGCGTCACGACGGGCGCCTCGTACACCGACGTCAACGCGCTGCTGCCCGCCAAGACGATCCTGGCCGTCATCGCGGTGATCTGCGCGGTGATGTTCTTCAGCAACCTGATGCGGCGCGGGATGATGCTGCCCGGCGTCGGCTTCACGCTGCTGGTGCTGTCGGCGATCCTGGTCGGCGGCCTGTACCCGCTGCTGATCCAGAGGGTCCAGGTCGGGCCGGACGAGCTGGCCAAGGAGCGGCAGTTCATCCAGCGCAACATCGCCCAGACCCGCAAGGCGTACGGCGTCGCCGACGTCCGGCCCGAGCCGTACGGGACCAGGCCGGAGACCGACCCGAAGAAGCTCGCGGACCGGCGCGGCGAGCACTCCGGGGTGCGGCTGCTCGACCCGGCGGTGGTCGGCCCGGCGTTCCAGCAGCTCCAGCAGATCCGCGACTTCTACAAGTTCCCCGACACCCTCGACGTGGACCGCTACCTGATCGACGGCAAGACGCAGGACTCGGTCGTCGCCGTCCGCGAGTTGCAGGGGCCGCCGAACGGGCAGCGCGGCTGGGTGAAGGACCACCTGATCTACACGCACGGGTACGGCTTCGTCCGGGCGCTCGGCGGGTCCCTCAGCAAGGACGGCACGCCCGACTTCCAGCAGAAGGACATGCCGCAGAAGCCCGACGGCACCCCGCAGGTCGCCAGGCCGCAGATCTACTTCGGCGAGCGGTCGTCGTCGTACTCCGTCGTCGGCGGCCGGGGGCAGAACGAGCTGGACTACCCCGACGGCGCCGTCCAGACGGGGCAGCACGACCACACCTACGCGGGCGAGGGCGGCGTCAAGGTCGACTCGTTCCTGCGGCGGCTGATGTTCGCGACCAAGTTCCAGGACACCAACCTGCTGCTGTCGGGCGCGATCAAGAAGGACGCGAAGATCCTCTACAACCGGACGCCGCGCGAGATGGTGCAGCGCGCCGCGCCCTGGCTGACCCTCGACGGCAACCCGTACCCGACCGTCGTGAACGGCCGGATCCTGTGGGTCGTGGACGGCTACACCACGTCCAACGGCTACCCGTATTCCGAGACGCTCGGGCTCCAGGACGCCACCCGCGACACGATCACCGACACCCGTTCGGCGGTCGCGAAGCAGGCCGACCACCGGATCAACTACCTGCGCAACTCGGTGAAGGCCACGGTGGACGCCTACGACGGGACCGTCCACCTCTACCAGTGGGACGAGCAGGACCCGATCGCCAGAACGTGGATGAAGGTCTTCAAGAACGTCGAGCCGAAGGCGAAGATCCCGCAGGAGCTGCTCGCGCACCTGCGCTACCCGGAGGACCTGTTCAAGGTCCAGCGGCGCATCCTCGCGAAGTACCACGTGACGCAGGCCGACTCGTTCTACAACGGGCAGGGCTTCTGGGACGTCCCCGAGGACCCCAACCCGGCCAACAAGGGCAAGACGCAGCCGCCGTACTACCTGAGCCTCCAGATGCCGGCGACCGCGCAGCAGTCGGCGGCGCAGCCGCAGGGCGGCGGGCAGGCCCCTGGCGGGCAGGTCCCGGCGCAGGGGCCCCCGGCGACGGGACCGCAGGCGAGACCGGCGGCGCAGCCGTCCGGGCGGCCTCAGGAGCCCGATCCCCCGCCGGCGGCCCAGGAGCCGCGCTTCTCCCTCACGTCCGTCTACACGCCGCGCAACCAGCGCTACCTGTCGGCGTTCCTGACGGCCGACTCCACGCCCGGCAGCGGCTACGGCAAGCTCAGGCTGCTGGAGATGCCGAGCGTCGACCAGCCGGGGCTGAAGAGGCCGCAGGGGCCGGGCCAGGTCCAGCAGGCGTTCGAGAACGACGGCCCGATCCGGACGCTGCTGTTCCCGCAGCGCAACAGCGGCACCGAGACCAAGCTCGGCAACCTGCTCACGCTGCCGTTCGCGGGCGGGCTGCTCAACGTCGAGCCGGTCTACAGCCAGGCCACGCAGAGCAACCAGGCGCCGTACCCGACGCTGCTCGCCGTCCTCGTGAAGTACGGCGACGCGGTCGCGCACGGCAGGACCCTGGACGAGGCGCTCCGCGAGCTCTTCCGGGGCGGGGGCACGACGCCGCCCCCGCCGGACACCGGCGCGAAGGGCGGGAAGGGCGGGGCGATCGACCCCGAGGTGAGCAAGGCGATCAACGAGCTGGCGGACGCGATCAAGGCGTACGAGAAGGCCCAGGGGTCCCAGGACTACACCGAGATGGGCAACGCCTGGGCCCGCATCAAGAAGGCCCGCGACGCCCTGGCCGCCGCCCAGAAGGCCGCGCCGCCCGCGTCCCCGTCGCCGAACCCGTCGGAATCGCCGACGCCGTCGACGAGCCCGACCGCCAAGCCGTCCGGCTAGCGGCGCGGGCGCGGGCCGAGCCCGCCGGGTGCTTCCGGGCCCGGCGGGGCTCGGGTCAGCGGCGGCGCTTGCGGGCTCGGCGGATCGCGGCGGCGGCGCCGATGGCGGCGACCGTGGCGCCCGCCGCCGTGGCCATCGTCGCCTCCTTGCCGCCCACGCGGCGGCCGACGACGGCGTGCCGGCCCGCCGTCTCCTCCATCAGCGCGAGCAGGGCCGTGGCGTTGTCGTAGGCGGGCTTCCACCCGGCGGCGCGCAGGCGGGCGCAGTCGACCACCCACGGGTACGTGACGTAGGTGAGGTCGGTGGCGGGCGCGGGCGTCATGCCGAGCCGGTGCAGGCGCTGCGCCATGCCGAACGTGAGGGCGGCGGGCAGCTCGAAGCCGCGCTTGCCGGTGATCTCGATGACCTCCTCGGCGCCGAGCCAGCCCTCGCAGCCGACCGCGACCGGGCCCGGCACGTCCTCGACGACGACGAGTTCGAGGGCGGACGCCAGGTCCTCGACGTGGCAGAACTGCCAGCCGGGCGTGCTGCCCTTGACCGACAGCAGCCGGGGCGCCTCGAAGTGCCGGGTGATCACGGTGTCGATGCCGGGCCCGACGAGCGCGGCGGGCCGTACGACGGTGACCTCCAGGCCGGGGTGGGTGACCGGGGCGTTCGCCGCGAGGTCCTCGATCTCCAGGTAGTCGCCCGCGATGCTCGCGTTGGCCTCGGCGAGCAGCGGGGCGTCCTCGTTGAGGGGGATCCCGTTGTCGGGGCCCGCCCCGTAGACCATCGCGCTCGTGACGAGGACCACCCGCCGCACGCGCGCCGCCGCGGCGGCGGTGACGGCGGTCTGCGCGCCCCGCACGTTGTGGGTGCGGCGGTCGCGGGCGTCCGCCTCGGGCGAACGCTCGACGTCGAGGTTGACGATCACGTCCACGTCCGACAGCCGGTTGGACAGCAACGGGTCGCGGATGTCGACCACGCGCCAGGTGACGCCCGGCACGTCCCCCCGCTGCCCGTCGATCGCGACGACCTTGCGGATCTCCTCGCGCTCGGCGAGCCGGGCGGCCAGCAGCCGCCCCACCCCGGTGGCCGCCCCGGTGACGGCGACGACCGGGCCCTTACTACGCCGAGGGCGAACCTTGCCCGTTGCCACGGGGGTGCCCCCTTCCTCGTGTACGCGACTTCGCCGGGACCGGCTAACGTTGCGGATATGAGCCCATCATGCATCCCAGGGGCAAACCGATGAGTGACACTCCCTTCGGCTTCAACCGTCCTGGAGACGGGGACGACGACAAGCCCCAGGATCCATTCAAGGCCATGGGCGGCGACATGTCGCAGTTCGCCGACATGCTGCACCGCTTCGCCGACATGATCGGCGGCCAGGGTGCGGGAGGCGGCACGGGTGGCCCCCTGAACTGGGACCTGGCGAAGAACATCGCGCGGCACACCGTCGCCGAGCAGGGCGACCCTTCGATCGTCGACGCCGAGCGGCGCCAGGTGCAGGAGGCGCTGCGGCTCGCCGAGCTGTGGCTGGACGAGGGCACGACGCTCCCGGCCGGGATCCGCACGCCGCAGGCGTGGAGCCGGTCGGAGTGGATCGAGCAGACGCTGCCGGTGTGGGCGAAGGTGTGCGACCCGATCGCGTCCCGGATGGTCGAGTCCATGGGCGGCGCGCTCGGCGGCGCCGGGGACATCCCCGCCGACATGCAGGCGATGGCGGGCCCGCTGATCGGCATGGTCAAGCAGATGGCCGGGGCCATGGTCGGCGGCCAGGCCGGGCAGGCGCTCGGCGCGCTCGCCCGCGAGGTGACCGGCTCGGCCGATGTCGGCCTGCCGCTGGCGCCGAACGGCGTCGGCGCGCTGCTGCCCGCCGGGGTCGAGGCGTTCGGCGCGGGCCTGGAGGTCTCCGACGACGAGGTGCGGCTCTACCTGGCGCTGCGCGAGGCCGCCCACCAGCGGCTGTTCGCGCACGTCCCGTGGCTGCGCGCGCACCTGCTCGGCGCGGTCGAGGAGTACGCGCGGGGCATCACGGTCGACCTGTCGGGCATCGAGCAGGCCGTGCAGGGCCTGGACCTGAGCAACCCCGAGGCGCTCCAGGAGGCGCTCGGCGGCGAGATCTCCCTCCAGCCCGAGGAGACCCCCAGGCAGAAGGCGGCGCTCGCCCGCCTGGAGACCACGCTCGCGCTGGTCGAGGGCTGGGTCGACACCGTGGTCAACCAGGTCGCCGGGGACCGGCTGCCCGGTTCGGCGAAGCTGGCCGAGGCCGTCCGGCGCCGCCGGGCGACCGGCGGCCCCGCCGAGCGGACGTTCGCGACGCTCGTCGGCCTGGAACTGCGCCCCCGGCGGCTGCGCGAGGCGGGCGCCCTGTGGCGGCTGCTGACCGAGGCCCGCGGCACGCAGGGCCGCGACGCGGTGTGGGAGCACCCCGACCTGCTGCCGACCGCCGAGGACCTCGACGACCCCGAGGGCTTCGTCCACGGCCGCGACGAGATCGAGGGCCTCTCCGACCTCGACATCTCCGCCCTGACCGCGGGCGGCGGCGCCACCAAGGCCGAGAGCAAGGACGAGGACGGGCCCGCCGAGGACGCGGACGAGAAGGACGAGAAGGACGGCAAGGGCGAGGACGGCGGCGGGGAGCCCCGCTCGTGAGCTACCGGACGGGTTCGCGCGCCAGCGGCTGCCGCTACGAGCCCGACTCCTCGACCAACGTGATCAGGCGCCGGATCGCCCGCGCCCGGCTGTGCTGGCAGCGGCCGATCGACCAGGAGCGGCGGCGCCGCCACCCCGCCAACTCCCGTTACCCGCGCGTCGGGCGGACGTGACGTCCTCCCCCGGCCCCCCGGCCGGCGCGGCGGGCGGGGCGCTGCACGACGACGCCGTACGGGTCCTGGAGGCGTGGCGGGCGCCCGATCCCGAGCAGGAACGGCTCCGGCTCGACTTCCTCGGGCACCTCGGGACGTACGGCGACGGGCTCTGGCGCGAGTGCCTCCCCGGGCACATCACCGCGAGCACCGCCGTGCTCGACGCCGAGGGGTCCCGCGTCCTGCTGACCCTGCACCGCAAGATCAAGGCGTGGCTCCAGCTCGGCGGCCACTGCGAGCCGCGCGACGCCACGCTCGCGGGCGCCGCGCTGCGGGAGGCCACGGAGGAATCGGGCATCGCGGGCCTGCGCCTGCGCCCCGAGCCGGTCCAGCTCGACCGGCACCGGGTGCGCTGCCATCCGGACGGCACCACCTGGCACCTGGACGTCCAGTACGTCTCGTACGCCCCGGAGAACGCCCGCTACGAGGTCAGCGACGAGTCCGACGACCTGCGCTGGTTCCCCGTGGACGCGCTGCCCGAACCGACCGACGACGCCGTCCGCCGCCTGGTGGCGAGAGCCTCCGCCCTCCCCGCTAGACGTCCGCCGCCGCCCGTAGCCGGCCCCAGCCTGTTTCGCAGTGATCAGCCGTCGCGCGAGTGCGTTAACTGTCCGGAGAGGCGAAGCCGAAGGCGAGCCTCCCCTGACAGATCGCGAAGCGATGCAGCACTCGCAAAGCAACGGTCAGGCCGCGAGCCCCCAGGCGAGCGGCCTGGGCCGGGGCGTCAATCAACACTGCCCCCAGGCGAGCTGCCTGGGCCGGGGCTTCAATCAACACTGCCGCTAGGCGAGTGTCGTGGGCCGGGGCTCAAAACAGCACGGGTGGTCTCCCAGCCTTCCAGGCCGGGGTCCAGGAAGCGCAGGTCGGCGCGGGTGCGCAGGCGGTGCCAGCCCGGCCCCTGCGGCACCTGGCCGGGACGGGGCGCGGCGGCGCGGAGCCGGGCGAGCGCGTCCGGCGTGTCGAGCGTCACGGTCTCCAGGGCGGTGGCGAGCCAGCCGGGCAGCGGCAGGCGGGCGGCCAGCGCGACCAGGCCGTCCGGCACTCCCCCCGCGGCGCTCTCGGCCTGGCAGGCGGCGGCCGGCGCGCCGCCGAGCGCGCGGAACAGCTTGCCCACCAGCAGCGGCGGCAGGTCCGGCGCGTCGGGCGCGAGCAGCGCGGCCTCCTCGGCGCCGAGGGCGTGCAGCGCCGCGAAGGCCCCGGCGAGGGTGGGCTCCCGGACGATCGCCGTGCCGGGCCAGGTGACGGCCTCGGCGTCCGGCTGGTCGGGCGGGTCCAGGACGAGGGCGGGCGTGACGAGTTCCAGCCCGGCGGCGACCTCGCAGGTGTCCTCCAGCAGCGCGAGCCGGAACTCGGCGGGATCGACCCCCGGCGGCGCCTCGGTCCCGGGACGCGGGGACAGCACGGCCGCGTAGCGGGTCGAGGTCACCCGGCGACCCCGTGGTGCAGGTCGTCGCCGCGGTGCGGGGCGCCCGCGCGGTGCAGGGCGTCCCTGTCGCTGGCGTGCTCGTCGCCGGGCGCGTCGTCCTCCATCGGCAGGTGCGCCGCGGCGGCGACGCCCTCCAGATAGCCGCGGGCGCGGTCGGCCTTCGGGTAGTGGGCGACCAGGTCCCAGAAGTCGGTGCCGTGGCCCGGGATCAGCAGGTGGGCGAGCTCGTGGACCAGCACGTAGTCGACGACCCAGGACGGCATCCCGCGCAGCCGCGTGGACAGCCGGATGGTGCCGTCGTCGGGCGTGCACGAGCCCCAGCGGGTGCGCTGGTTGGCGACCCAGCGGACGCTGACGGGGTCGGCGCGGCCTTCCAGATAACGGCGGGAAAGCTCGCGGGCGCGCGTCTCAAGGTCGGCGTCGGAGGGCCGGCGGCGCCGTTCCCTTTCCTCCAGGCGTTCCAGGATGGTGGCGATCCACTGTTCCTCTTCGGCCTTGCTCAGCCTGGACGGCATCATCACCACCACCTTGTCCCCGTCGCGGTAGGCGGACACCGTCCGCCGACGTCGGCTGCTCCGGCGGACCTCAACGTTTGGGGCACGTCAGAACCGTACCCAAAATTTTGCGTCCTCCACAGGGGGTGTTTGACGTTTCCCCAGGTCAACGCGCTTGTTTTTACCTTTCTCCAAAGGGTTTCCACATGTTCTCCCTGTCCTTTCCACGCCGTCGCCCCAACGCTTCCCCACGGATCTCCGGGCGTTGTCCGCACCGCGCACAAGTCGGTGATGCACCCCACTCCCGCCTTCGGTTCCCACGTCGGCTCCGCACCGCCGGACGCGTTTTGTAAGGGCACACGGCGAGGCCCGGCGGCCAGAGCTTCTTTACGTATTCGACTGGGTACGTAGAGTGACAGCCGAATACCCGGAGGAGCAACGTGAGCAGGCGCACCACGAAACGGCACGACCCCCGCTCGACGCCCGCGCGGCCGAACGGCTCGCCGCCCGCCGCCGGGAGACCCTCGCCGGCCTCGCCGGCCTGTCCGGCGGCATGGACGGCGCGGGCGGGGCGGACGGCGGCGGCTCGGGGCGCGGCGGGTCCCGTTCGCTGGCCGCGCGTGTCGGCCGGGGCGTGGCGGGGGCTCTCGCCGGACGGGTCGCGGGCCGGGCGCTGGCCCGGTCGCGGGCCGGGCGGCCAGGCGGTACGGGGTGCCCGTCCGTACCCTGACGCGCGCCGTGGAGGTCGCCGCGCCGGTCGTGATCTCGTTCGCCATGGCCGGGGCCGCCAAGCGCAGGGCCCGCAGGCAGGCGCGGCGGTCCGGCCCCGGCGGGCGCGCCCGCCGGAACGCCGAGCCGCCCGGCGCCATGGCCCTCGACTGACCGTGCACGCGCCGACCCGGCGGACGGGCCCGGCGCTACTCGCCGGTGAAGTCCGGGCGGCGCTTCTCGCGCTGGGCGGCGATGCCCTCCAGCATGTCGCGGGACGTCATGGTCACGGGCTGGGCGAGCGACTCCCAGCGCAGGGCGCTCTCCATGTCGCGGTGGCCGCCGTTCGACAGGGCGACCTTGGTCAGCCGGGTCGCGACGGGGGCCTGCGCGGCGATCCGTTCGGCCACCGCGAGCGACTCGGCGAGCACCGCGTCCCGGTCGAAGGCCCGGTTGACCAGGCCGGACGCGGCGGCCTCGGTCCCGGTGACGGCGCGTCCGGTGAACAGCAGCTCGCGGGCCAGCGGCAGCCCGGCGACCTCGGGCAGCAGCCAGGTCGCGGCCATGCCCGGGTGCAGGCCGAGCGCGGTGAACGGGACGAGCAGCTTGGCGTCCCGCGCCGCGTACCGCAGGTCGCAGGCGAGGGCGAGGCACAGCCCGGCGCCGACCGCGTGGCCGTTGACGGCGGCGATCGTCGGCACCTCCAGCGAACGGATCGCCAGCCACGTCCGGTAGAACTCCAGCATCCGGTCGCGCAGCGCCGGCACCGATCCGGCGCTCTTGTCGGCGATCCAGCCGAGGTCGCCGCCGGAGGTGAACGCGCTGCCCGCGCCGGTCAGCACCACGCAGCGCAGCCCCGCGTCCGCGCGCAGCTCCGCCATGGCCGCCTTCCAGCGCTCGGTCATCGCGTCGGACATCGCGTTGCGCCGGTCGGGGTCGTTCAGCGTGAGGACGGCGATTGCGTCAGGCCGGCGTTCCACCACAAGCTCATCGGGCATGGCCCGCACCGTACCGAACGGGCCCGCGGCCGCTGCGGGCCGGGCGTGAGAAAGCGCACACTTACGCGATCGGCCCTGGTCGCGGGGGTGCGGCGATCGCGCACGTCAGGAATAGTTCCGGTCGTTGTGGCGCGAACGAGACCGCATCACCGACAATGGTCATCGTGAGCGATCTTCCCCGCCGCGCGGTGACGCGGTCAGCAAAGCTGGCGTCCCTCCCCCTCGGTTTCGCCGGACGCACCGCCCTCGGCGTGGGGAAACGCACGCTGGGCAAGCCCGCCGAGGCCGTCGCGATAGAGATCCAGGCGCGCACCGCCGAGCAGCTGTTCAAGGTGCTCGGCGAGCTCAAGGGCGGGGCCATGAAGCTCGGCCAGATGCTCTCGATCTTCGAGGCGGCGCTCCCGCCGGAGATCGCCGGGCCGTACCGGGCGACGCTCACCAAGCTCCAGGAGGCGGCCCCG
Organism: Actinomadura sp. J1-007; assembly: GCF_009793335.1. Classification (GTDB taxonomy): domain Bacteria; phylum Actinomycetota; class Actinomycetes; order Streptosporangiales; family Streptosporangiaceae; genus Spirillospora; species Spirillospora yumaensis. The sequence goes on from NZ_WING01000001.1 coordinate 1,466,203, forward strand.
CCGCTGCCCGCGTCCGCCGTGCACAAGGTGCTCGCCGAGGCGCTCGGGGACGACTGGCGCGACCGCTTCGAGTCGTTCGACGACAGGCCCGCCGCCGCCGCGTCCATCGGGCAGGTGCACAAGGGCGTGTGGGCCGACGGCCGCCCGGTCGCGGTGAAGGTCCAGTACCCGGGCGCGGGCAAGGCCCTGATCAGCGACTTCAACCAGCTCGCCCGGCTCGGCAAGCTGTTCGGCGTCCTGATGCCGGGCCTGGACGTCAAGTCGATGCTCGCCGAGCTGAAGGAACGCGTCGTCGAGGAGCTCGACTACACGATCGAGGCCGACTCGCAGACCAGGATCCGCGCGGCGTACCTGGACGACCCCGACTTCTACGTTCCCGAGGTCGTCGCCCAGGACGGCAACGTGCTGGTCACCGAGTGGATCGACGGGACCCCGCTCTCGAAGATCATCAGCGAGGGCGACCAGGAGACCCGCGACCACGCCGCGCTGCTGTACTGCCGGTTCCTGCTGTCGGGGCCGAAGCGGTCGGGGCTGCTGCACGGCGACCCGCACCCCGGCAACTTCCGGCTGCTGGCCGACGGCCGCCTCGGCGTCCTGGACTTCGGCGCCGTGGACCGGATCCCCGCCGACTTCCTGCACCGGATGGGCCGGCTGCTGCGCATCGGCACCATGTCCGACATCACCGAGGTCGAGGACGCGCTGCGCGACGAGGACTTCATCCGCGAGGGCGTGACGATCGACGCCGAGTCGCTCCAGGCGTTCCTGGCGCCGATCACCGAGCCGTTCGTCAACGAGACGTTCGCGTTCACCCGCGAGTGGCTGCGCGACATGGCCGCCCGGGTCACCGACCTGCGCCCGACCAACGTCGTCCGGCAGCTCAACCTGCCGCCGGAGTACGTGATCGTGCACCGCGTGCTGTCGGCGGGCACCGGCGTGCTGTGCCAGCTCGAATGCGAGATCCCCGCGCGCGCCGAGTCGCTGCGCTGGATCCCCGGCTTCGCCGACGAGGAGGACGGCGAGCTGGTCAGCGGCTGAGCCGCGCCGGCACCGGACAAGCGTCCGCCGAGGCGCCGAGGCCGGAGAAGCAGCAGAGCGGGGCCCGCGTACTGATGAGGTACGCGGGCCCCGCTTCAGGAGCGCCCGGTGAGGGGATCACCGGGCGCCCCGGACGCCCGCCGGGAGGCGCGCGACTCGCCAAACCATCCAAGAAGGACGAGCGGGCCTGCGACCGGCCGGGCCGAAGACGGTGGCCGCCCCTAACGCCAGGGGACGGACTCGCCGACCCGCGGCGCGACGCGGGCGAGAGGGGGCCCTCACCCGCGCCGCGCCACGGTCCAGCGAACAGATCGTTAGCGGACGGGGGGACGGACGGGTCGGACGGTCGGTAGCGGCGGACCGCGCTCGGACGGTCGGTAGCGGCGAGGCCGCGGACTGACGGTCGGTTACGGCGGGCCGCGGACGGACGGTCGGTCGCGGCGGGCCCGCAGACGGACGGGTCGGACGGTCGGTAACGGCGGGCCCGCAGACGGACGGTCAGTGGCAGCGGGCCCGCGGACGGACGGTTGGTAGCGGCGGGGCCGCAGACGGACGGGTCGGATGGTCGGTTGCGGCGGGGCCGCGGATGGACGGTCAGTGGCGGCGGGGGTGCGGGACGTACGGGTCCGCGGTCCCGGCCGGCTGGGCGGTGGAGGTCGGCGCGAGCAGGGCGCGCCGCACGCGGGCGGACCGCGTGCGGGCGTCCCGGCGGGCGCGCCGTACGGCGCGCACCCGAGCGGCCATCAGGCGCCGCTCGGCCTCCTCGTTCAGGTCCCGGGCCAGGTCCCGGGACGGCTCCTCGGCGAGCAAGGTCTTCTTCTCTCCCTCGGCGGCCCGGGGAGGCGACCCCGGCGTCGGGGTCGCGCTCCACGGGTCCGCGTGGCCGGGTCCGGTCACGGCGGCGGGCATCAGGCCCGCGCGCCGGCCTCGTCCGGGAGCGGGTGCTTCCGCGGGCGGCCACGCGGCCGCTTGCGGGGCACGATGACGCCGCGGACGAACAGTTCGCCGCCCCAGACGCCCCAGGGCTCGTTGCGCTCCAGCGCTCCGGCGAGGCACTCCTTGCGGAGCGGGCACTCCAGGCACAGGGCCTTGGCGAGCTCGACGTCGGCGGGCGCCTCGGCGAAGAAGAGTTCCGGGTCGGTCCGGCACGGAAGCGTGAGGTCCTCCTCGCTCACTGCGAGAGCCCCCTGCATCACAGTCACCCTGTTTCCTCTCGTTGGATCTCAACGGGTCGTGTCGGTCGGGTTGTCCGGGCAAATAAGAAGGCCGCGGATCCGGTGTCGGATCCGCGGCCTGGGGGCTTGCCGGTGTCTTTCTAGACCGGTCGCCTCCAGGGGTACGGACCCGACGCGCCACCCTTGGCGGAGGGGGCGTGGGCCGGAGCCGGGATGGACATGTCCTCGTTCTCGGTGCCGAAGACAGTCCGCCCCTGCTCGTCCTGGACTCGCTGCTCGTCGCGCAGATCACGCAGTCGCGTGCCGAAGCCGCCGAAGCCGCCATTGGCCGCGAGCGCGCCATTGATCCGCTGGTCGATCCGCGTGCCGTCGAGCGCCACGCCGCCATAGCGGGTGCCGGCGCCGCTCAGCGGCGCCTCGCCGGACGCGAGGACGGACCAAGCCGAGGTCGCCGGGCAGGCGGCGGTCCAGGACTGGCCTGATTTGGTCATCACGATGCTCACCGGACTGCACACCACCTTCCTGGCTACTCGGGCCGATCGGATCTCAAGATCCTCGCGGCACGGCCGTCTGAATGCTCGCGTCGAGCGTACGGGGACCTCGGCGAATCAATCAAGGTATTTTTGACCTGCGGTTTTGTGGGTCACTTCACCCCGGCGGGGCGGTCAGGAGTCGGAGACCCTGACCAGGCCCTCCTGCATCACCGACACGACCAGGTCGCCGGAGCGGGTGAAGACCTGCCCGCGGGCGAGGCCGCGCGCGCCGCCCGCGAACGGCGTGTCCTGGTAGTACAGCAGCCAGTCGTCCGCGCGGAACGGCCGGTGGAACCACATCGCGTGGTCGAGGCTGGCGCCCATCGTCCGCTTGTCGCCCCACGCGAGGCCGTGGTTGAGCAGGACGGTGTCGAGCAGCGTCATGTCCGACGCGTACGTCATCAGGCACACGTGCAGCATCGGGTCGTCCGGCAGCTCGCCGTCGACCTTGAGCCACACCTTCGACTCGGGGGTCGCGAGGCTCGGGTCCTTGGCGGCCTCCCACGTGAGCGGGGTGACGTGCCGGACGTCGAACGGGCGGCGGCCGACGAACGCGTTGGCGGCGCGCTCCCCGAACACCGGGGTGAGCCGCTCGACCGCGTGCGGGAGCGTCTCGGGCGCGGGCGCGTCGGGCATCGCCGCCTGGTGCGCCGGGCCGTCCTCGACGATCTGGAACGACGCCGACAGGCTGAAGATCGCCTTGCCGTGCTGGACGGCGAGGACGCGGCGGGTGGTGAAGGACCGCCCGTCCCGGACGCGGTCGACCGTGTAGACGATCGGGACGAGCGGGTCGCCGGGGCGGATGAAGTAGGCGTGCAGCGAGTGCACGGGGCGGTTGACCGGGACGGTCCGTCCGGCGGCGACGAGCGCCTGGCCCGCGACCTGGCCGCCGAACACGCGCTGCTGGCGGTCCTCGGGACTGCGCCCTCGGAAGATGTCGTTCTCGATCTGCTCGAGGTCCAGCAGGTCGAGCAGGGCCTTCAGAGTCTCCTTCACAGCGGCCAGTCTCCCAAAGGGGCCCGAGTGAGCGGGGTCTCACCCCGCCTCGGGCGCGCCGCCGCCCTCGCGGACGGCGGTGGCGGTCAGGCGTTGAGGAGGGCGAGGACGGCCTCGCCGTACCTGTCGAGCTTGGTCTTGCCGACGCCGGGGATCTGCGCCAGGTCCTCCAGGGACTCGGGTCCGCGTTCGGCGATGGCCTGGAGGGTCGCGTCGGTGAAGACGACGTAGGCGGGGACGCGCTGCTCGGCGGACACCTCGGTCCGCCAGTCCTTGAGCGCGAGCAGCAGGCCCTCGTTGAGCTCGGCGGGGCAGTCCTCGCAGCGGCCGAGCTTGCGCTCGACGGCGGCGGTGAGGGGGCGCCCGCACACCCGGCACGGCTGCGGGCCCTTGGCGCCGCGCCGCTTGCCGCGGTCGACGCGGGCCGGGGTGTGGGTGGTGGTCTTGCCGGTCAGCCCGTCGAGGAACCGGGACGGCTTGCGCCGCCGGGCCCCGCCGGGCGACCGCGACAGCGCCCACGACAGCGACAGGTGCGCGCGGGCGCGGGTCACGCCGACGTACAGCAGCCGGCGCTCCTCCTCGACCTGCTCGGGGGTCTCGGCGTAGATGATCGGCAGGGTGCCCTCGGCGAGCCCGGCGAGGAACACCGCGTCCCACTCCAGGCCCTTGGCCGCGTGCAGGGACGCGAGCGTGACGCCCTCCAGCGGCGGGGCGTGCTGGGCGGCGGCGCGCTCCTCCAGCTCGGCGACGAACTCGGGCAGCCCGGCGCGCGGGTCGTCGGCGGCCATGTCCTCGGCGAGCTGCGCGAGCGCGGCGAGCGACTCCCAGCGGGCCCGCGCGGCGCCCGCGCCCTCGGGCGGGCGGTCGCTGAAGCCCGCGCCGGACAGCACGTGCCGGACGGTCAGTATGAGGCCGGTGCCGTCGGTCTCGGCGTCGGCGCCCGCGCGGGCCGCGCCGCGCAGCCTGATCACGGCCTCGCGCACCTCGGGCCGCTCGAAGAACCGCTCGGCGCCGCGCAGCACGTAGGGGACGCCCGCGGCGGCGAGCGCGGTCTCGTACGCCTCGGACTGCGCGTTGATCCGGTAGAGGACGGCGATCTCGCGCGCCGGGACGCCCTCCTCGATGAGCTTGCGGGCGCGGCGGGCGACGTCGTCGGCCTCGGCCATCTCGTCGTCGTACTCGTTGAAGACCGGCTCGGGCCCGTCGGCGCGCTGCGCGACCAGCTCCAGCCGGTGCCGCCGCGCCGCCTCGCCGCGCGCCTGCCCGATCACCCCGTTGGCGAGCCGGACGACCTGCGGCGTCGAACGGTAGTCGCGGGTCAGCTTCACGGTCTTGGCGCCGGGGTGCTCGGCGGTGAAGCCGAGCAGGTAGGACGGGGTCGCGCCGGTGAACGAGTAGATCGTCTGGTTGGGGTCGCCGACCACGCACAGGTCGTCGCGGCCCGGGCCGACCCAGGTGTCGAGCAGCAGCTTCTGGAGCGGGTTGACGTCCTGGAACTCGTCCACGACGAAGTAGCGGTACTGGTCGCGGACCTGCCGGGCCACCTCGGGGTGGTCGGTGAGGACGGCGGCGGTGAGCTGGAGCATCTCCTCGAAGTCGAGCAGGTTGCGCTCGCGCCTGAGCTGCTCGTACATCGCGTAGACGCGGGCGACGTCGACGACCTCGGCGGGCGGCCTGCGGGCCGCGCGGACCACGGCGGCCGGGTAGTCCTCGGGGCGGTGCTGGGTGACCTTGGCCCACTCGATCTCGCTCGCGACGTCGCGCAGCTCGCTGCGCCCGTACGACAGGCGGCAGGCGCGGGCGGCGTCCGCGACGAGCCCGATCTTGGAGTCGATGATCCTCGGCGGCTCGCCGCCGACGACGCGCGGCCAGAAGTAGGTGAGCTGGCGCAGCGCCGCCGCGTGGAACGTGCGGGCCTGCACGCCGGGCGCGCCGAGCTGCCGGAGCCGTCCGCGCAGCTCGCCGGCCGCGCGGGTGGTGAACGTCACGGCGAGGACCCGCTGCGGGGCCACCACGCCGGTCAGCGTCGCGTACGCGATCCGGTGGGTGATCGCCCGGGTCTTGCCGGTGCCCGCGCCCGCCAGCACGCACACCGGGCCGCGCACCGCCTCCGCGACCGCGCGCTGGTCCGGGTCGAGTCCCTCCAGCACCCCCTCAGCCACCATCCCCCCATCCTTGCAGCCGTCACGGGCGCGCGCCGACACCCCTTCCGAAACGCGGGCCCGCGCCCGGACGGCGGCCGCGAACGCCGTGTCCCGGCCCGGAATGCGTGGGAGGGTTCGGATGTTCTTCCTGACGCCGCAGTCAACAGATCATTCGAACGAGGGAGACGACGCACCGATGGCGACGCCGACCGCCGACCAGGCGAAGGGCCCGGCCGGGCCGCTCACCATGTACACCACCACATGGTGCGGCTTCTGCCGCCGCCTGAAGAGCCAGCTCGCCCGCGACGGCATCGAGATGGCCGAGATCGACATCGAGCGCGACCCGGCCGCCGCCGAGTTCGTGATGAGCGTGAACGGCGGCAACCAGACCGTTCCGACGGTCGTGGTCGACACCCCGGACGCCGGCCGCCACGTCCTCACCAACCCGAGTGCCAAGGAGGTCAAGCGCCTGCTCGGCGTCTGACCGCCCTCTCTGACCCCCTCCAGAGCGCGCGGTCCGCACATCGCCCGCGCTCCGAAGGCCCGCCGACCCGTTCCCGGGCGGCGGGCCTTTGTCGTTCCCGGAGCCGTACCGGCGCGCGGGCGCGGTGCGCGGGCGCGGTGCGCGGGCCGTTCAGAACAGGGGCATCTTCGGCAGCGGGCCGCCGTACCAGCGCATAATGAGCTGCGCGGCGATCGACAGCGGACCGGGCGCGACGACCTCGCCGGCGTCGATGGCGGCGCGCAGCTCCTCGCGGGTGAACCAGGCGGCGTCGAGGATCTCCTCCGGGTCGGGCCGGAGCGGGGCGCGGCCGTCGGCGCGGGCGGTGAAGCCGAGCATCAGGCTGCGCGGCAGCGGCCACGGCTGGCTGCCGAGGTAGCGGACGTCGCGGACGGCGAGGCCGACCTCCTCGATCACCTCGCGGGCGACGGCCTGCTCCAGCGACTCGCCGGGCTCGACGAACCCGGCGAGGACCGAGCGCCGGTCCGCGGGCCAGGACGGGCCGCGGGCCAGCAGGATCCGGTCGGCCTCGTCCCGGACGAGCATGATCACGGCCGGGTCGACGCGGGGGAAGTGCTCCGAGCCGTCCACCGTGCACACCCGCACGTGCCCGGCCGAGCGGACCTCCGTGGGCGCGCCGCAGCGCGGGCAGAACCGGTGCGTCGCGTGCCAGTGCTCCAGCGCGACGACGTGCGTGAGCAGGCCCGAGTCGCGGTCCTCCAGCAGCGCGCCGACCTCGCGGAGCCCGGCGGGCGCCGCGCCCTCGACCTCCGGGAGCGGCCCGGCCGCGCCGAAGTAGGCGGTGCCGGACGGGTCGACGCCGAGCAGCCACCGGTCGCCCGGGGCGCCTCGTCCGGGGCCACGAACGCGAGGGTCGGGGACGGCTCGTACACCACCGGCGCGCGCCCGCCCTCGACGACCAGCACCCGCGTGCCCGGCGCCGCCCACGCCGCCTTCACCCAGGCGTCGTCGCGGCGCCGCAGCGCCACCCGGTCGAGGGTGCCGCGCGCGAGCGCCAGCCATTCGAGGGGTGCGTGGTCGGTCACGGGTCCTGCTCTCCATTCGGTCCGGCACGGGGTGCGTCGGCGCGGGGTCGGCGGCGGGGGGGGCGGGCGTCGGCGGCGGGCCGGGCGGCGCCCTCCCGGTCAGCGCAGCGCGACGGCGAGTTCTTCCCACAGGTGGGCGGCGGTCTCGGCGCCCTTGAGCAGCAGCGGGATCTCGGCCTTCTCGTTGGGCGCGTGGATGCGGTCGTCGTCCAGGCCGACCGCGACGAAGATCAGCGGCGCCTCCAGGATGTCGGCGAGGTCGGCCTCGGGGCCGCTGCCGCCCTCCCGGGTGAACAGGACCTCGGTGCCGAACGCCCGTTCCATCGCCCGCCGCGCCGCCCGCACGCCCGCCGAGTCGATCGGCGAGAAGCAGGGCCGGACGCCGCCGCCGGGGATCTTGACCTCGGCCCGCACGCCGGGCGGGGTGCTGGCGGCGACCCACTCGCGGAACGCGGCCTGCACCTTGCCCGGGTCCTGCCCGGCGACCAGCCGGAACGAGATCTTGGCGTGGGCCTCGCGCGGCACGATCGTCTTGCCGCCGGGGCCGGTGTGCCCGCCCCACATGCCGTTGACCTCGGCGGTCGGGCGGGCCCAGACCCGTTCGAGGGTGGTGTAGCCCTTCTCGCCGTACGGGGCGCGGCTCTCGCCCGCCGTGCGCAGCCACGCCTCCTCGTCGAACGGGAGCCGGGCGAACAGCGCGCGCTCCTCGTCGGTCAGCGGCACGACGTCCTCGTAGAAGCCGGGCACCGTGACGCGGCCGTCCGCGTCGTGCAGGGCGGCCAGCAGCGCCGCCATCGCGTGCAGCGGGTTGGGGACGGCGCCGCCGAACGATCCCGAGTGCAGGTCGGTGGCCGGCCCGTACAGCGACACCTCCGCCTCGGTCAGCCCGCGCATCCCGGTGCACATGGACGGCACGTCCGCCGCCCACATGGTGGTGTCGCTGATCACGACCGCGTCGCAGCCGAGCCGGTCGCGGCGGGCGCGCAGCAGGTCGGGGAAGTGCACCGACCCCGACTCCTCCTCGCCCTCGACCAGCAGCTTGATCGTGACGGGCGGCGCGTCGGCGCCGGACGCGGCGAGCCCGGCGCGGATGCCGAGGGTGTGGAAGAACACCTGGCCCTTGTCGTCGGACGCGCCGCGCCCGATCAGCCGGTCGCCGTCCACCACCGGGGCGAACGGGTCGGTGTCCCACTCCGCGAGCGGCTCGACGGGCTGGACGTCGTGGTGCCCGTACACCAGCACCGACGGGGCGTCGGGGTCGGCGGCGGGCCACTCGGCGAACACCGCCGGGCAGCCGGGATCGTCGGCGGCGCCGGTCTCCCAGACCTCCACGACCGGGAACCCCGTCGCGCGCAGGTGGCCGGCGAGCCACTCCGCCGACCGGCGCACGTCGCCCGCGTGCGCGGGGTCCCCCGATATCGAGGGGATCGCCAGCCACTCGCTCAGGTCCGCGAGGAACCGCTCCCGCTCTCCCTCGATGTACGCGACCACGTCCAACCTCGCTACCCCTCTTCCCGTCCCGTTGACGGCCGATGCATGCCGTACTGTCTGGCACTGTAAGGGATCCGCCCGGTGAGCTTGGAGCTGTCGTGATCCTGATCGACCCGCCGCTGTGGCCCGCCCGTGGGCGGGTCTGGTCGCACCTGGTCAGCGACGTCTCGTACGCGGAGCTGCACGCGTTCGCGGCCCGGCTCGGGATGCCGCCGCGGGCGTTCGACCGCGACCACTACGACGTGCCGTCCGAGCTGTACGAGGCGGCGGTGGCGCTCGGCGCCGAGGCCGTGGGCTGCCAGGAGCTGCTCGCCCGGCTGACCCGGGCGGGCCTGCGCCGCCGCAAGCGGTACCGGCCGCGGGCCTCCGCGCCGCGCCCGGCTCCGCCCGTGCCGCGCTGAGCCGCGCCTCCCGCGTTCGGGCGGGCGCGGGGTCACGCCTTGAGGAGCGTCAGCTCGGTCTCGACGTTGCGGCGGGCGGCGGCCTCGAAGCGTTCGCGGGCGGCGGGCGTGTGGAACAGCGCGGGCAGCGCGAGCAGCCCTTGGAGCACCTCGGCGCGCGCGGCGTTGAAGAACTCGTCGGGGACGAACGCGTACTCCTCCCGCACGGCGGCGGCGTAGGCCGCGTACCGGTCGGGGCCGGAGCCGAGGATCGCGAGGTCGGCGTCGCACAGCACCTGGCCGTTGCGGTCGACGGGATCGGGCGCGTGGGTCTCGGTGAGCCGGACGAGCCGCCCGACCTCGGCGACGGTGCCGGGCCCGAGGTCGGTGTCGTTCAGCATCCGGGCGGCGAGGCGGGCGCTGCGCTCCTCGTTGTCGGCGCGCTCGGGGTCGTAGACGGCGTCGTGGAACCAGGCCGCGAGCCGGACGGCGTCCGGAGCGGTGGCGTGGGCGGCCAGCTCGTCCACCAGGTCGAGCACCGCGATCAGGTGCTCGCGGGTGTGGTAGCGGCGGTGCCGCTCGCCGTAGCGGGCGTCGAGCTCGGCGCCGATGTGCCGGGTCTGGGCGCCCGCGAGCGCGGTCCACCGGTCGACAAGGTCCATGGTCCCATCGTCGCGCATGGCCTCATCGTCGCGCACGGGCCGTCCCTGCGCGCGGGCCGGTCCTCGCGCGCAGGCCCCGTCGTCGCGCACGGGCCGTCCGCGCGGATCGGGGGACGGGCGGGGACACGCGGTGGCATCGTTCTTGCGCGCGTCCGGGGCCGCCGCCACTATGGTTGCCACTCAGAGTTAGGCAAGCCTTACCTCACTTACCTGGAAGGGTGGCGGTGGCCGCCTCGCAGTCTCTCGTGCTCGTCGCGGGCAAGGTGACCGACTCGGTGACGCACGGCTTCCTGCCCGCCGCCGCGCGCCTCGGGCTGGACGTGACCGTGCTCACCGACCGCCCGTCCGACCACGCCGAAGCGTACGCCGGGACGGACCCCGCGCCGACCGTCGCGCGGTGCGACGTGACCGACTTCCGCGCGATCGTCGCACACCTCGCGCACGCGGCGGGCCCGCCGCTCGGGGCTCCCGCCGGGATCTTCTCCAACAGCGACTTCCTCCAGGTGCCGGCCGCGCTCGCCGCCGCGTACTTCGGGCTGCCCGCCAAGGACTGGCGCGCCGCGGCCCGCGCCAAGGACAAGGCGCTCATGCGCGCGCACCTCGCCGCGGTCGATCCGGTCTTCTCGGCCGACGCGGCGCGCGTCCCGGCGGACGCGCCGTACCCCCTCGTCCTCAAGCCGCGCGAGGGCGTGGCGAGCGAGGACGTGTTCCTCGTGAACGACGCGCGCGAGCTGGCGGCGCGCCGCGAGGAGATCAGCGCGCGGCGCGCCGGGCCGCTCGTCGCCGAGGAGTACCTGCCCGGCGCCCTGCACACCCTGGAGACCCTCGGCGACGGCCATGACCTGCACGTCCTCGGGTCGTTCCGCACGCGGCTGTCCGCGCCCCCGCACTTCGTGGAGGAACGGCTCGAATGGACGCCCCCGCCGCCGGAGACCGGCCAGGTCCTGGCGCAGCTCGAACGGCTCGGCGTCGGGTTCGGGGCGTGCCACACCGAGTTCGCGGTGCGCGACGGGCGGGCGCGGATCATCGAGGTCAACTACCGGGTGATCGGCGACCACTGCGACTTCCTGCTGGCCGACCTGCTGGGCGTCCCGCTGTTCGAGCGGATCCTGCGCGTCCATCTCGGCGGACGGCTCGGCGCGCCGCCGCCCGTCCCGTCCGGGCACGCGGTGGCCGAGCCGGTCATCGCCACGCGGGCCGGGACGCTCACCGACGCGCCCGAGGCGATGGAACGGGCCGACGGCGCGGTACGGCTGTCGTACCGGCCGCAGCGCCGCGCGGGCGACGCGGTCGCGCTCACCCGCACCAACCGCGACTACCTCGGCACCGTCCGCGCCATCGGCCCGTCCGCGGCCGAGGTGGACGCGGCGATCGGACGGTTCCGCGCCGAGCACGCGTGGAGGATCGCGTGAGCGACCCCGGCCCCGGTCTCGGTCTCGGCTCTGGCCCCGGCACCGGCCCCGCCGCGTCCGCCGTCGAGAGCGGCCTCGCCGCCCGCGTCCTCGACGCGCTGCTGCGCGAGGACTACGGCGGGCTGCGCCGCCTGATCCGTCCGGGACGGCCGCGGACCGGCCCGGCCAAGGCGGGTGCGGCGGCGGACGTGCTCGCGCTGCCGAACGGACGGCTCGTTCCGCTGGCGCCGAGCCGGTTCCTCTGCGACCGGAGGGTCGCGCCGGGCGGCCGGGCGCTGCGGCTGGACGGCGACGTGTTCGCGACGGTGCGGGCGGTCGCGGACCCGCGCGACGACGTCGAGTCGTTCGAGCGCGAATGCCGGGAGGCGCTCGCGACGGCGCTGCTGCACGAGGAGGTCCGCCCGGCCGTGCTGCGGCGCCTCGGCCGGATGCCGGACGCGGCGCGGCGCGGGCCCGGAACGTTCTACGAGACGCTCGCCGCGTTCAACGACCATCCCGTCCACCCGGCGGGACGCTGCCGGTTCGGGCTCGGCACGACGGACCTGGCCCGGTACGCGCCGGAGTTCGCGCCCGCGTTCGCGATGCGCTGGGCGTCGGTCCCCCGGCGCGAGGTGACCGCCGCGGGCGTCCTGCCGGACTGGTGGCCGGAGGCGGAGGACGGCGACCGCGACCTGTTCCCGGTGCATCCGCTGACGGTGCCGCTGCTGCGCGACCGGCCGGGCGTCGCGGTGCTCCCCGAGCCGTACCTGCGGGTCTCGCCGACGCTGTCGATGCGGACGGTGGCCGCCGACCCGCTGACCCACCTGAAGGCGCCGCTGCCGACCAGCACGCTCGGCCGCCGCAACCGCCGCACCATCGTGCCGGGCACGCTGCCGGACGGCGCGCTCGCCGAACGGCTCCTGCGGCGGGTGCTGGACCGCGCGCCCGGCCTTCCCGTGCTGACGGCGGACGAGCAGACTTACGGTCACGCCGGGTCCCCGCTGCTCGGCTACCTCGTGCGGCGGTTCCCGGAGGAGACCGCGCGGGCGCACGTGGTGCCGGTGGCCGCGCTGCTCGCCGAGGCCCCGGAGGGCGGGTGCGTGATGGAGCGCTGGGACGTCCCGGAGCTGTTCGCCGCCTACCTCGACGCGCTGCTCGCCTGGAACGTCGCGCTGTTCCGGCACGGGATCGCGCTGGAGGCCCACCAGCAGAACGTCGCGCTCGTCATCGGCGACGGCGGCCCCCGCACGCTGCGGCTCCTGGTCAAGGACAACGACGGCACGCTCGTCGATCCGGGCCGGGTCGCCGCGACGCTCGGCACGTCCGCCCCCGCGTTCACCGACCCCCGGATGGCGACCCGCGACCCCGACGCGCTCGCCCGCGTGTTCGTCACGATCACGCTGCACCTGTGCGCCGCCGCGCCCGCGTTCGGGCTGGCGGAACGGGGCCTGCTGCCGCTGCGGACCGGCCTGCGCATGGTCCGCGACCGGCTGGACGCCGCGCTCGGGCCCGGCGACGCGTTCCTGCGCTCGCGGACGCTGGAGGCGGGCGCGCTGCCCGGCAAGGCCATGCTCACCGCCGGCACGCTGGTCGACAAGGCCAGGACCGGCGCGGCCGACATCAACAAGCACTACGGCCCGCCCGGGCCGAACTACCTACGGGACGACACGTGCTGCTGACCGGACGGGCCGCTCTGACGGCCGACGACGCCACCGCCACCGCGCTGCTCAACTGCCTGGTCAGGGAGGTGTGCGCGCCCGAGCAGCAGGTCTGGCGGGACGGCGGGCGGCTCGTCGTCCGGCTGCCGAGGGCCGGGGTGATGCTGCGGGCCGCGCTCGCCCGGCCTCCCGCCGGGCCGGTGTACCGGCTCGGGCCGCCCTACGAGGAGCACCGCGAGGGCGCGTGGATCGCGGCGGCCTGGGACCGGCTCGCGGACCTGGTGGCCGGCGAGCTGGAGCTCGCCACCGGGCGCGCCAACCCCGAGTTCCTGACGCAGGTCGGCGACAGCCGCGGCGCGCTCGCCGCGATCCTCGACGCGCGCGCGGAGCCGGGTCCCGGCGGCCTGCCCGCGGCGATCGCGCGGTACGTCGAGTCGGAGCAGGACCTCGTCGCCGGGCACCGCTTCCACCCGTCCCCGAAGTCGCGGCAGGGCGCGCCGTCGGTGTGGCTGCGGTACGCGCCCGAGACGCGGTCGCGGTTCCGCCCGCACTGGCTGGCCGTACGGGACGACCTCGTCGCCGGGGAGGGCGACGGCGAGGCGTTCGCGGCGCTCGAAGCCCTCGCCCCGCCCGCGCCGCCGGGCACGCGCCTGCTCCCCGCGCACCCGTGGCAGCTCTCGCTGCTCGCCGAACGGCCCGTCCTGCGCGACGCGCTCGCGCAGGGCCTGGTCACCGACCTCGGCCCGGCCGGGCCCGAGGCGGTCGTGACGTCGTCCGTCCGCACCGTGTACGTCCCGGCGGCGGACCTGTTCTGCAAGTTCAGCCTGGACGTGCGCATCACCAACTGCGTGCGCAAGAACGCCTGGTACGAGCTGTCGGGCGCCGTCGCCCTGAACCGCCTGCTCGGGCCGCTCTTCGAGCCGGGCACGCTGCTCGCCGAGCCCGCGTACCGTTCGGTCGGGCTCGCGGACCGCCGCCTGCACGAGGGCCTCGGCGTGATCCTGCGGCAGGGCGTCGGCGGCCTGCCCGGCACGCCGCTGCTCGCGGGCGCGCTCGCCGCGCCGTACGGCTCGACGCTGGCCGGGCTCCCGGCCCTCGGCACGCCGGACGGCGCGCTGGCCTGGTGGGACGCCTACGTGGCGCAGCTCGCGCCGCCCGCCCTGCGCGCGTACCTGGACCACGGCGTCGTCCTGGAGCCGCACCTCCAGAACGTCCTGGTCTGCGTGGACGGCGACGGGATGCCCGTACGGGCCGTGTTCCGCGACCTGGAGGGGACCAAGCTCACCGCCGGCCGCTGGGACCGCGAGACCGCGGGCCTGCCGCGCCGCGTCCGGGAGGCGCTCACCTACGACCCCGACCGGGGGTGGAACCGCGTCGTCTACTGCCTCGTCGTCAACCACCTCGCGGAGATCGCCGCGACCGTCGCCGACCTGCACCCCGCGCTGGAACGGGTGATGTGGGACCAGGCCCGCCGCCACTTCGCGTTCGCGCCGGACGCGCCGGAGCTGCGGGCGCTGCTCGCGGGCGTCCCGATCCCGGCCAAGGCGAACCTGCGCGCCCGCTGGGCCCGCTCCGCCGACCGGGCCGCGACGTACGTGGACGTGCCGAACCCGCTGGCCCCGCCCGCCCCGTCCCTGAACTGAGGACCGTCCCCAAACGGGGGCCGTCCCCAACCGAGGCCGTCCCCGACCCCAGGAAGGAGGCGGGCCGTGCAGGCACCGCCGCACGTCGCGTCGTTCGCCCGCGCCCTCGACCGCTTCCCCGCGTACGTCTACGACCTGCGGGGCCTCGCGGACCACGCGGCGCGGATCCGCGCGGCGCTCGGCCCGGTCGAGCTGTTCTACGCGGCGAAGGCCAATCCCGACGCCGAGATCCTGCGCACGCTCGCGCCGTTCGTGGACGGCGTGGAGGTGTCGTCCGGCGGCGAGCTGGCCCATGTGCGGCGCACGCTCCCGGATGCCCGCATCGCGTTCGGCGGGCCGGGCAAGACCGACGAGGAGCTCGCCCTCGCGCTGGACCTCGGCGTGGAACGCGTCCACGTGGAGAGCCCGCGCGAGATGGCCCGGCTGCTGAGGCTCACGGCCGCGCCGCGGATCCTGCTGCGCGCCAACCTCGCCTTCGAGGCGGCCGGGGCCGCGCTGGCCATGAACGGCCCGTTCGGCATGGACGAGCCCGCGCTCGACGCCTGCCTGGACACCGGTGTCGGGGGCGCGTCCGTGCGGGGCGTGCACGCCCACCTGGCGTCCGGCCTGGACGCCCCGGCGATGCTGCGCCTGGCCGAACGCATCGTCGGCTGGGCCGTCCCGTGGCTGGCGGCCCGTTCCGTCGAGGCCCCCGAGATCAACCTCGGCGGCGGGATGGCGGTCGACTACACCTCGCCCGAGACCCTCTTCGACTGGCCGGCGTACGCCCGCGGCCTCCTCGGCGGCCTGTCCGGCGGCCTTCCCGACGGCGCCCGCCTGCGCATCGAGCCCGGCCGCGCCCTCACCGCGTACCACGGCTGGTACGTCACCGACGTCCTGGACGTGAAGACGACCCGCGGCGACGCGTACGTGATCCTGCGCGGCGGAACGCACCACATCCGCACACCGGTCACGAAGGGGCACGACCAGCCGTTCACCGTCCTGACGGGCTCCGGCTCCGGATTCGGCTCCGGATTCGGTTCCGGGGAGCGCACGGGCAAGGCCACTCTCGTCGGGCAGCTCTGCACGCCCAAGGACGTTCTCGCCCGCGACGTGCCCGTCCCGACGCTCCGTCCGGGCGACATCGTCGCGTTCGGGATGGCGGGCGCGTACGCGTGGAACATCTCCCACCACGACTTCCTCATGCATCCGAAGCCGTCCGTCCACCACCTCACGTAGCCCGGGGGTCCCGGCGGCGGGGCCGTCCCGACATACTCGGCCACATATGTGCGGGGAAGCCGGGTATCCACCTGACCCGTCCGCGGTCGCGGGTTCACAAGAGGAGAAGGTCAGTGCTGCTGCTCGACCGGGTGCGTTCGTTCGCGAGTGTGGGGGCACGGGCGGCGCGCGCCGTGCGGGACGTCGGGGTGCTGCATCCGGTGCGGCCCGACCGGGCGGCGCGGCTGCTGTTCCCGTACGTCCGGTTCGGCCCGGTGCCCGCCGCCGTCGGCGCGATGGCGGCGCTGCGGTTCCCCGACCGCGTCGCGCTGTACGACGACCGGGGCGCGCTGACGCACGCGGAGCTGGACGCGCGCGTGTCGTCGCTGGCGACCGCGCTGCGCGACCGGGTCCCCGAGGACGGCCGGATCGGCGTGCTCTGCCGCAACCACCGCGGGTTCGTGCAGGCGGTGCTGGCGGGCTCGCGGCTCGGCAACGACGTGGTGCTGCTCAACACCGACTTCTCCGCCGCGCAGCTCGGCGAGGTCGCCGAGCGCGAGGGCGTCGCCCTGCTGCTGCACGATGAGGAGTTCGAGGACGTCGTGGACGGCTCCGGGTTCGCCGGCGAGCGGATCCACGCCGACTCCGCGGGCGGCGGGCGGCGCGACGGCGTCGACGACCTGGTCGAGGCGACGCGCGCCGTACCGCTGAAGCCGGAGCGGACCAGCAACGTCGTCGTCATGACGTCCGGCACCACGGGGACGCCGAAGGGCGCGCGGCACGACATCTCGATCGGCGCGCTGCTGCCCGCCGCGCTGAGCCACCTCATGCGGGTGCCGGTGCGGTCGGGCGCGCCGATCGTGGTCGCGCCGCCGCTGTTCCACGTGCTCGGGTTCGCGTACCTGTCGGTGGGGCTCGGGATGGGGATGCCGCTCGTGCTGGCGCGGCGGTTCGACCCGGCGGCGACGCTGCGGGCGATCGACGTGTACGAGGCGGAGACGCTGGTCGCGGTGCCCGTGATGCTCCAACGGATCCTGGACGTGCCGGACCGGGCGCGGCCCGCGTCGCTGCGCGTCGTCGTCTGCGGCGGGTCCGCGCTGCACCCGCACCTCTCCGAGGCATTCATGGACGCGTTCGGGGACGTGGTGCACAACGTGTACGGGGCGACCGAGACCGGCTGGGCCACGATCGCGACGCCCGAGGACCTGCGCGCCGCGCCCGGCACGGTCGGCAGGCCGTCGTTCCGGCTCACCCTGAAGATCCTCGACGAGGACGGCCGGGAGCTGCCGCCCGGCGAGGTCGGCGAGATCCACACCGGCGGCGGGCTGCGGTTCGCCGGGTACACCGGGGGCGGCGGCAAGCGGATGCGGGACGGGCTGACCGGCAGCGGCGACCTCGGCCACTTCGACGCGGAGGGCCGGCTGTTCATCGACGGCCGCGCGGACGACATGATCGTCTCGGGCGGGGAGAACGTCTTCCCCGGCGAGGTCGAGGACCTGCTGGGCCGCCATCCGGGCGTCGCCGAGGTGTCGGTCACGGGCGTGGACGACGAGCGGTTCGGGCAGCGGCTGGCCGCCTACGTCGTCCCGGCGGACGGGCCGGACGGGGACCTCACCGAGGACGCCGTCAAGGCGTACGTGAAGGACCGCCTCGCCCGCTACAAGGTGCCGCGCGACGTCCACTTCGTGGACGAGCTGCCCCGCACCAGCACGGGCAAGGTCAGGGCCAAGGCGCTCGGCTCCGCCGAGACGTCCCGCTAGCCGCCCGCGAGTCGCCGGACCCCGGGGGGCGCCGCCGGGAGCCGGGAGCCGGGTCAGGCGACGACGCGTTCCTTGGCGGCCATGCAGATGCGGGCGAGGTCGTTGAGCGCGTCGGCGCGGCGCTCGTCGAGCGTGCGGCCGTCGCCGCGGTCGGCCTCGGCGAGGGTGTCGATCACCAGGGAGAACACCGGCCACTCCGCCGGGCCGATGGCGCCCTGGAAGTCGACGCCGCCGTCCTCCAGGTCGTCCAGGTCGAGGTTGCGGGCGAACGTGGCGAGGGCGGCCTCGGCCGCGACGACGCCGATGCGCATCGCGAGGGCGGCGGGCTCGCGGTCCACGCGCCGGGCGGCGGCCGGGGGAACGGTGCGCGCACTGCTGGTAGAACCCATGTTCGACAACATAGAACACACGCGTCCCACACGTCGAACGTTTGCTCGAAAAAGCGGTACGCGAACGTGAGGGCGGACGGCGCGGCCGAATGGGCGGGCGCGGGGCGTTCAGCCGACGTTGGCGTGGACGTGGAGGTAGGAGTGGGTGAAGTTCAGCTCGCCGTCCACCAGGCTCGGGCGCAGGCCCGTCGCCGGTCCGCCGTCCAGCTCGGCGCGCAGCTCCGCGCGGATCCCGGCCGCGACGTCCTCGGGCGTCTGCGACATGGCGAGCCACGGCTCCAGCGGCCGGACGTGCTCGAACCGGTCGGTGCGCCGCACCTCCGCGCCCGCGTCGGCGAGCAGCCCGGTGATGCGCTCCTCGCTGAGGATCGTGCCGTGCGAGGGGTCGCGGAGCCGTTCCAGCCGGTCGACGTCCACGTCGTCCGGGACGTCCGCGGGGCGGACCAGGTCGGCGACGATCAGCGCGGCGCCCGGCCGGCTGACCCGCGCCATCTCCCCGACGACCGCGACCGGGTCCGCCACCTGGTGCAGCGCCAGCCGCGTGATCACGAGGGTGAACGAGCGGTCGAGGTAGGGCAGGGCGGCGGCGTCGCCCTCGGTGAAGGTCAGGTTGGTGAGGCCCTCGGAGTCGGCGGCGCGCTTGCCCTCGGCGAGCATCGCGGGCGTCAGGTCCAGCGCCGTGGCGTGCCGGACCCGCCCGGCGATCGCGCGCGAGACGATCGCGGTCCCGGCCGCGACCTCCAGCACGACGTCCTCGGGGTCGAGCTCGGGTTCGGCGAAGCGGACGAGGCGTTCGAGATGCCGGGTGAACGCGACGTTCAGCGCGGGGTCCCCGAAAGAGGCCGCCTGCTTGGAGAACTCCTGTACGACCTTCGCGTCATGCGTCACCGACACGCTGCCTCCTCGTAGGTGTGTGCCCGGATCATCCCCGAATGAGCAGCCGCTGAACAGAGGGAGTGAGACTCCTCACCGCCCGGACCGCGTAACGCGCGCGGGCGTCAGGCGTTCGGGACCGACTCCAGCAGCGCGGCGAGGCCCGCGGCGTTGAGCAGGTCGGCGGGGCGGACGGTGACGTTGGCCGCGACGTAGTGGAACGCGGCGCTGACCCGTTCGACCGGGACGCCCGCGAGCGCCGCCCACGCCAGCCGGTACGCCGCGAGCTGCACCGACGCGTGGCGGGCCTCGTCGCCGGACGGCGGCGAGCCGGTCTTCCAGTCGACCACCTCGTACGCCTCGCCGCCGTCGGCGGAGCGCGCGCGGAACACCGCGTCCATCCGGCCGCGCACCAGCCGGTCGCCGATGACGGTCTCGAACGGGACCTCGATGTCGACCGGTTCGCGCGAGGCCCACTCGGACTCCTCGAACCGTTCGCGCAGGCTCGCGAGGAACGAGTCGTCGGCCGCGCCCTCGTCGGCCGCGCCCGGCAGCTCGTCGGGGTCGAGCAGGCGCTGCTGGCCCCAGCGGCTCTCCAGCCAGGCGTGGAACGCGGTGCCGCGGCGGGCGTAGGGGGCGGGCGGGCGCGGCATCGGGCGGCGGATCTGGCGGGCGAGCGCGGCCGGGTCGCGGGCGAGCGACACCAGCGACGACACCGACAGGTTGGGCGGCAGCTCGACCAGGAGGCCGTCGCCGCCGCGGCCCCGGTCGCGCTCGGCGAGCAGCAGCTCGACGTCGCGCGCCCACGCCGTCATCCGCCCCCGGTCGGCGGCGGTGAGGCCCTCGTCCCCGGCCCAGTGCAGGTCGCGGCCGTGCATGGCGTCGTCCACCATGCGCGCCGCCTCGACGACCGCCTCGTAGCGTTCGCGGGCGGACAGGTCGGTGCGGCCCCGCTCGCCCGGCGCGACCGGCCACCGCGCCTCGTCGGCGTCGGCGAGCAGCGGGTTGGCCGCGCCCTCCTCCGGCGGGTCGGCCCAGACGGCGATCGAGCCCGCCCCGGCGAGGCAGACGTCCCGCACCTCCTCCAGGAACGGCGACGGGCCGAGCGGCCGGCCGGACGCGCCCCACCAGTAGCCGGTGGCGATCAGCAGGCTGGACGCGCGGGTGACGGCGACGTAGGCGAGCCGCCGCTCCTCGCGCAGGTCCCGCTCGCCGCACGCCTGGTCGAACGCCGCGAGGTCGTCCTTGTCCAGGCCGGGCAGCGCCGGCAGGTCGGCGCGGTCGCCGCGCAGCATGAACGGCAGGACGCGCGGGTTGGCGGTCCAGCGGGTGGCGTTCTGCGGCGGGGACGGGAAGATCGACCCCTTGGCCGGGGACCCGTTCTTTTGCGGCGTGAACGCGAGGCCGGGCACGATGACGACCGGCCACTCCAGGCCCTTGGACGCGTGCACGGTCAGCAGCTTGACGCTGTCGGTCTCGCCGACCCGGCCCGCCTCCAGCCCGAACTCCTCGGTCTCGGCGGCCTTGAGGTAGGCGAGCAGCGCGCCGAGCGTCGGGTCCTCGGCGTCGCCCGCGAACGTGGCGGCGGCGTCGATGAACGCGTCGAGGTCGGCGCGGGCCGTGACGGGGTCGAGCCCGGACCGCGCCGCGACCTCGATGTCGAGGCCGAGGGCCCGTTCGACCTCGTTGACCAGGTCGGGCAGCGGCAGGCCGACCTGCGAGCGCAGGCCGCGCAGCTCGTCGCGGAGCCGCCGGAGCCGCGCGTAGCCGTCCGGGGAGTAGGCGGCCGGGTCGCCGAGGTCGTCGAGCGCGTCGACCAGGCTGCCGGTCTCCTGGTTGAGCTCGCTGACGAGCTGCCGCAGCGGGTCCTCCCCGGGGGCGTCCGGGGCGTCCCCGGGCGGGGCGTCGTCCGGCCCGGCCCCGCCCCCGGCCCCGTCTCCGCTCTCGGGGGCGCGCTCGGGCGGGGTGACGTCGCGCGAGGACTCCTGCGCGAGGGCGCGGGCGCGGCGGCCGAGCGCGACCAGGTCGCGGGGCCGAGCCGCCAGCGCGGCCCGGTGAGCAGGCGGGCGAGGGACGCGCCGGACGTCGGGTCGTGCATGACGCGGAGCGTGGCGACCACGTCCTGCACCTCGGGGACGGTCAGCAGCCCGCCGAGCCCGACGACCTCGACGGGGATGCCGCGGCTCTCCAGCGCGCGCCTGATCAGCGGGAACTGCGACCGCTTGCGGGCGAGGACGGCGATGTCGGAGTGGCGCAGCGGCTCGCCCTCCCAGGCGCCGCCGTCGGGCGCGACCGCCGGGTCCCCCGCCATCACGCGGGCGACCCGCGCGGCGATCCGGTCGGCCTCCTCCTCGATCGTCTCGAACAGCGCGCACTCGACGCGCCCGCGCCCCTCGCGCCCCGCCCCGGGGACGAGCCTCGGCACGGCCGACGTGTCGGCGCGCAGCTCCTCCTGGACCCTGGCGGCGGCCTCCAGGATCTGCTCGCCGTTGCGGAAGCTGCGGCTGAGCTGGACGACGGGCGCGGGCGGCGGCCGCCGTCCCGCGACGGGCGCCTGGAGCGGGAAGTCGTGGGCGAAGCGCAGCAGGTTGCCCGCGCTCGCGCCGCGCCAGCCGTAGATCGACTGGCACGGGTCGCCGACGGCGGTGACCGGGTGCCCGCCGGCGAACAGCGACCGCAGCAGGACGAGCTGCGCCTGGCTCGTGTCCTGATACTCGTCCAGCAGCACGACCGAGAACCGCGACCGCTCGATCATCCCGACCTCGGGATGCTTGTAGGCGATCCGCGCGGCGAGCGCCATCTGGTCGCCGTGGTCCACCACCTCCCGGTCGTGCTTGGCCCGGTGGTACGCCTCGATCAGCGGCATGAGCTGCTCGCGCACGGCGTGCTTGGCGAGGATGTCGCGCTGCGCCTTCAGCGGCTTGGCGAGCGCGGCGAACCGCTCGTCCAGCCACGCCCCGACCCTGCGGACGTCGTCGGCGGTGCGCAGGTGCTCCGACAGGTCGCCCGCCAGCTCCATCACGGCCTTGGTGACGGTGTCGGGCGTCCAGTCGATGCGGTCCATCGGCCCGTTGTAGGCGTCGACCACGCGCGAGCAGATCTGCCAGGCGACCGCCGGGGAGATGAGCCGCATCGTCGGTTCGAGGCCCTCGCGCAGCGCGTGGTCGCCGAACAGCCGCGAGGCGTACGAGTGGTAGGTCGACACCATCGGCTCGCCGTCGAACAGCGCGTCGCCGCCGAGCCGTTCGAGCTCGTCGCCCGGCAGCTCCTCGCGCAGCATGTCGAGCCGCTTGCGGACGCGCGCGGCGAGCTCGGCCGCCGCCTTGCGGGTGAAGGTGAGGCCGAGGACCCGTTCGGGCCGGACGAACCCGTTGGCGACGAGCCACACCACGCGCGCCGCCATCGTCTCGCTCTTGCCGGAACCGGCGCCCGCGATCACGGCCATCGGCGCGAGCGGCGCCTCGATCACCCGGGCCTGCTCCTCCGTGGGCTCGGGGACCTTCAGCAGCCGCGCCAGCTCCGCCGGAGTGATCACCCCGCTCCCCCCGAGCCGCTCGTTCCCGCCGTGCCCCGCGCGCCCCCGTAGCCCTCACGGGGCCGGCCGCCGCGCCGGCGGCACGGGACGCGCTAGTCACCTACCTGTCCGCCCTCATCATGCACCGGGCAGCAGGACCGTACGGGGCAGGTCCGACACTTGTCGTTGGCCCGCGCCTGGAAGACGTCGCTGGCCATGCCGGTCGCGACGATCTCCACGAGCTTCTTCGGCCACTCCGGGTCCTCGTCCTCGCCGGGCGGCCCCTGCTCCTGCTCGCGGGCCTTCGCGGTGAACGCGGCCTTGCCGACCTGGACGAGCTTCGCGCCGCCCGGCTCGATGAGCCCGTGCCGCTCGAACGCGCCGAGCATCACCGCGTACTGGTAGACGCCGAGCTGCGGGTGGCGGGCCAGGTCGTCCTTCGGGACGGCCGTGGTGGAGGTCTTGATGTCGATGATGACGGCGCGGCCCTGCTCGTCGCGCTCGGCCCGGTCGATGCGGCCCTTGATCACGACGCGGCCGAGGTCGACCTTGAACGACTCCTCCAGCGCCACGACCTCGTTGGGGTTGTCGCGGTGCCAGGACAGGAACCGGTCGACCATCGTCGCGGCCTGCTCGCGCTGCTTCTCCGAGTACCACGACGAGCGGAACTCCAGGTCGTTCCAGATCTCGTCCAGCCGCTCGGCGACGTGGACCTCCTCGATCCCGTCGTCGGCCCCCGCCATCTCCGCGACCGCGTGGATGACCTTGCCCATCGTGCTGTACTCGTTGGGCCCGCCCTCCTGCGCGCCCACCGCCGAGGCCAGCAGCCACCGCAGCCCGCAGGTGGTGAACGCCTCGACCTGCGACGGGGAGATCGTGATCGGCTCGTCCTCGGAGAACGCCGGGCCCGGGTCGGACAGCGCGGTGATCGCGTACCAGTTCTCGGGCCTGGCGCCCCGCACGCCCGCGCGGGCGAGGCGCGCGAGGTGCCCGGCCGCGGCCCGCCGCAGCGGCTCGGGGCGGGACGGGTCGCCGGCCGCCGAGCGCAGGTCGGCGACCAGCGCGGGCAGCGACAGCCAGCGGGTCTTCTCGTCGAGCTGCGACTCCTCCAGCGCCCCGGGCACCAGCTCGTTCAGGAACCGGGACGGGCGCTCCTCGGTGTCGTCGCCGCCGACCGCCGTGACGACCAGGCGCTTGCGGGCGCGCGTGGCCGCGACGTAGAACAGGCGGCGCTCCTCGTCGAGCATCTTGGCGGCCATCGACGCGCCCGCCGCGGCCTCGCTCATGCCGCCGCCCGCGCCCGCCATCGCCTCGACCTCGTTGCCCGCCGCGTGCTCGACCAGCTCCTCGACGCCGAGCAGCGAGCCGCGCAGCCGCACGTCCGGCCAGACGCCCTCCTGCACGCCCGCGACCACGACCACGTCCCACTCCAGGCCCTTGGAGCGGTGCGCGGTCAGGATGCGGACGGCCTCGCCGTGCGGCGCCTGCTCGGCGAGCGTGTCGCCCGCGATCTCCTGGGAGGCGATGTTGTCCACGAACAGCTCGGGCCCCGCCTGCGGCAGCCGGTCCACGAACCGCGCCGCGTGGTCGAACAGCGCGACCACCGCGTCGAGGTCGCGGTCGGCGGCGGCGCCGCGGGTGCCGCCCTTGACGCTCTGCTCCAGCAGCGCGTCGGCCTGGCCGCTCTCGCGCCACACCGCCCACAGCACGTCCTCGGCCGTGCCCTTCTCGGCGGCCTCGCGGGCGACCGCGATGAGCCGCCCGACCCGTTCGGCGGGGGCGCGGACCCGCTCGTGGACGAGGGCCAGCTCGCGCGGGTCGTCCACCGCGGCGACGAGCAGCTCGCTCAGCGGACGGCCGCCGCCGGACAGGTCCTCCAGGTCGCGCAGCGCGCGCTTCAGCCGCCGCATCGCGAGCGCGTCGGCGCCGCCGAGCGGGCCGGTCAGCAGGTCCTCGGCGACGACCTCGTCCAGATGGCCCTTCTTCAGCGCGGCGCGCAGCAGCACCAGGATCGGCCGGACGGCGGGCTCGGCGATCAGGGGCACCTCGTCGCCCGCCACCACCACCGGCACGCCCGACTGCGCGAGCGCGCGCCGCAGCACCGGGACCTGCCGGACGGCGCTGCGCACGAGCACCGCCATCCGCGACCACGGCACCCCGTCGAGCAGGTGCGCGCGGCGCAGCTCGTCGGCGACCAGCGCCGACTCCTGGCTCTCGGAGTCGGCGATGACGGCCCGCACCTCGCCCTCGTCGGCGCCCTCGGCCGGCAGCAGCGCGCGGTGCTCGGCGGCGCCCGCGAGGACGGCGGGCAGGCGGCGCGCGATCCGCCGCGACGCGGCGAGGATCTCCGGGCCCATCCGGCGGCACGTGCGCAGCGCGACGACCGGCGCCTCCTCGCCGTCCAGCGTGCGGAACCGGTCGGGGAAGCCGAGGATGCCCCGCACGTCCGCGCCGCGGAACCCGTAGATCGACTGGTCGGGGTCGCCGACGACGACCAGGTCCCGGCCCTCGCCCGCGAGCAGGCGCAGCAGCCTCTCCTGCGCCGGGTCGGTGTCCTGGTACTCGTCCACGAACACCACGTCGTAGGAGTCGCGCTCGCGGATCCGCACCTCCTCGTCGGCGAGCATCTCGGCGGCCAGGTGGATCAGCTCGGCGTAGTCGTAGGTCGGGACGGGGTCGAGCGCGAACCGGTCGACGTAGCGGTCCATGAACCCGCCGATCGCGGGCCAGTCGTCGCGGCCCCGCGTCCGCCCGAGCCCGGCCAGGTCGCCCGGCCCGTAGCCGCGCTCGGCGGCGCGCATCGAGAAGTCGCGCAGCTCCTCGGCGAACCCGCGGGTGGCGAGCGCCGCGCGGAGCCGTTCGGGCCAGTCGCGCGCCCCGTCGGCCAGCTCGCCCTCCAGCAGCCGCCGCACCTCCAGGAGCTGCTCGGGCCCCGACAGCAGGCGCGGCGCGGGCTCCTCGTTCAGCACGGCGTCGCGGCGCAGCAGGGCGTAGGCGTAGCTGTGGAACGTCAGCGCGAGCGGCGTGCGGGTGGTGCGGCGCAGCCGTCCGGTGATCCGCTCGCGCAGCTCGCCGGCCGCCTTCCGGCCGAACGTCAGGACCAGGACGCGTTCGGGATCGACGCCGCGGTTGTCGATCCGGTCGACCACGGCCTCCACGATCGTGGTCGTCTTGCCGGTGCCGGGGCCCGCGAGCACGAGCATCGGCCCGCCGGCGTGCTCGACCACCCGCCGCTGCCGCTCGTCGAGCGCGGGCGGGCCGTTCCGCGCGGGTCCCGCGCGTCGCACGAGACGATAGGAGGCTGCCGGCACAACAGACGATTCCAGCAGATCATCGGGCCTGCTCTGACCACATCGCCCGCATGTCGCCCACTTGCCCCGCACGGCACCCGCGCGACCTGCGCCCCTTCCGCACAGTGACGGCACCGAAGCCCGCACCGACACCGGAGGCCACCGGAGAACGGGTCAGCGGGCCGGGCGGCCGTCCCAGCGGGCCTCGCGCATGTCCACGCGGCTGCCGTCCTTGCTGAGGGGCGTGCCCTCCACCCGGTACTCCTCGTGGGCGCGGACCTCGTGGCCGGCCGCGGGCCTGCCGTCGGCGCGGACGACGCGCCACCACGGGACGCCGCCGCCGTACAGCGACATGACGCGCCCGACCTGGCGGGGGCCGCCGACGCCGACCAGCTCGGCGATGTCGCCGTACGCCATCACCTTGCCGGGCGGGATCCGCTCCACCGTGTCCAGCACCAGCTCCGCGTACTCGTCCGGTTCCGCTCGCATCCGCCGATTGTGGCGACAGACGGCGGCGGGACGTTAATCGGGCCCGTACCGCCGCCGCCACAGGTAGGCCGTTCCGGCCGCCGCGCCGACCGCGGCGAGGAGGCAGCACACCGCGTACGCCGTGATGAGCCCGCCGGACCGGTGGACGACCTCGACCGGGCGGACGGGCCCGGTGCCGAACCGCTGGTCCGCGGGAAGGCCGAGGCCCTGCGTGCGGGCGGACGCCAGCCGGTCGGACTCGGCTAGGGCCGCCAGGGCGTCCACGCGCCCGAAGCCGACGCCGAGGTCGTAGCCGCGCGCTGGACGTTCGCCCGTGCCCGCGACGATCGCCTGCGTGACGAGCGCGGGCGCCATCTTCGGGTGGCGCGAACGGATCAGGGCCGCGATCCCCGACACGAACGCGGTCGCCGGACTCGTCCCGTCCCCGATCCAGTACCGCCCGTCCGGCCCCGCGCCGATGATCCGCACGCCGGGCGCGGACACCACGACCGCCGAGTTGCGGTTGGAGAACCCCGCGTGGCGTCCCTCGGCGTCCACCGCCGCGACGGAGATCACACCGGGGAATGACGCGGGATAGGAGTACTCGGTGTGGCCGCCGCGCCGGGCCCGCCGGTCCGCGCCGCCGTTGCCCGCCGCGGCGACGACGACCGCGCCGCGGGCGATGGCGTACGCGACGGCCTCGCGCTCGCGGCGCGTCGGGTACGAGCGGCCGAGGGAGAGGTTGACGACGTCCGCGCCGTGGTCCACCGCGTAGCGGATGCCCGCCGCGATCGTCCCCTCGTACCGCTCGTTCCCGGTGAACGCGGTGAACCCGGGTTCGTCGCGTTCGAGGATCACGCGGGGCGCGAGGACGCGGGCCTCCGGCGCGACGCCGAGCACGCCGTCGCCGCCGTCGGGGCCGTGGCCGTGCCCGGCGATGATGGACGCCATGTTGGTGCCGTGCAGGCGCTTCGGCGCGACGCCCGCCGGGTTGGCGCCGCGCGTGTAGTCGGGGCCGGGCGCGACCGAGCCCGCGAGGTCCGCCTGCTCCGGGTCCACGCCCGAGTCCAGGACGGCGACGGTGACGCCGCGGCCCCGCGCCAGCGACCAGGCGCGCGGCACGTTCAGCGACTCCAGGACGGGCGTCATCGCGTCCCGTACCCGGTCGGCCCGCGCGGGCGGCGCCGCCGCGGTCGGTCCGGCCGCGAGCGCGGCGGCGGCGAGCGCCGCGAGCGCCCGCCGCGCCGTCAGCACGACCACTCCCGCTCGCCGCAGCGGACGGGCGCGGGCGCGGTCAGGGCGCGCAGGACGCCGCCGGCGAGCTGGGGGCCGAGCGCGCCGAGGTCGGGCTGCTGCTGCCGCGTCCGCAGCGTCGGCCGCCCGTCGGCGTAGCCCACCGTGGCCGCGACGACGTACGGACCGCGCTGCGCCACCGCCGACGCCTGCCGCGCCGCGTCGCCGAAGCGCGCCGCGACCGACCCGGGGAACGGCAGCGCGCGCAGCCCCGGCCGTCCCGCCCGCGTGCCGAACCACGGCAGGACGGAACGCGCCGCGGCCTCCCCCGGCAGCACGACCACGCCGACCGTGACGGCGAGGCCCTGCGGCTGGTCCAGGTACGTGGCGCGCAGGACGGCCCGGCAGCCGCGCGCGGTGAGCGAACGGGCGAGCGACGCGTCCACCGCCGTCTCGCAGCGGGTGTCGGTGCCGATCCCGACGCGCCGGGCCGTCTCGGACGAGCCCTGGTCGACGGTGTAGCGGACGCCGGCGGGGAACACCCGCCCGGCGGGCCACGTCTCGTACCGGCGGGCGACCTCGCGGGCGGCGGCGGACGCCCGTTCGCCGGGGGTCGGGTCGCGGGCCAGCTCCGCCGCGAGGCGGACGCCCGCGACGGCGAGGACCCCGCGCACCCGGCGACCGCGACCGCGGCGATCCGCGCGCGGTGCCGTCCGGCCTCACCGGACGCGCCGGACGCGCCGGGGGACGGTTCCGGCGGGAGGTCGGTGGCGGAGATCTCGGCGCGCGACACGGGGCGGAGGGCGGTCGGCCGGCGTCAGGCCGGGTGCCGGGGGTGGCGGCGCGCGAACATGACCGCGACCACGACGGCCGCCGCCGTGCCGGCGAGTCCGGCGCCGACGACCACGACGATCAGCGGGCGCACCCAGAACGGCCGGTCGATCACCTTCACCGGTCCGGGCCTGCCGTCGCCGAAGCGCTCGGCGCCGGGCTTGTCGGCGCGGCCGGGCCGCGGCGAGGTGAGGTTGGCGGCGGCGGTGAGGGCGCGCGGCGCGCTGACCTCGCCGAACCCGGTCTCCGGGTCGTACCGGCCGGACGGCCCGAAGCGGGTGCCCGCGATGAGCGCCTGCGCGACGAGCGCCGGGGCAGCTTCGGGTGCTCGGAGCGGATCAGCGCCGCGACCCCCGACACCAGCGCGCTGGAGTCGCTCGTCCCGTTGGTGCTGACGTACCGGCCGCCGGGCCCGCCCGCCGGGATCGCGATGCCCGGCGCGGACACCAGCACCGAGTAGTTGCGGTTGGAGAACGGCGCGCGGCGGTGGCCGTACTCGGTCGCGGCGACGGCGACCACGCCCGGGTAGGACGCCGGGTAGGAGTACGGCGCGAACCCGTCGGAGTCGAGGCGGCGCTCGCTGTCGCCGTCGTTGCCGACCGCCGACACGACGACCACGCCCTTGCCGATCGCGTAGCCGATGGCGTCGCGTTCGGCGGGCTCCTCCTGGTACTTGCCGAGCGACAGGTTGATGATGTCGGCGCCGTGGTCGGCCGCGTAGCGGATGCCGCGCGCCACCGCCCCGTCGGCGCCCTTCGACGCGCGGTAGCGGCCGAAGGCGGCGTCCTCGGGCTCGGCGATCGCGCGGATCGCGAGGATCCGCGCCTGCGGGGCGATGCCGATGACGCCCTGGCCGCCGCCCGGTCCGTGGCCGCGCCCGGCGATCAGCGTGGCCATGTAGGTCCCGTGGAGCCGCGCCGGCTTGGTGCCGCCGTCCACGCCGGCGAGCATGTTGGGCCCGGTCGTGACCGCGCCGGCGAGGTCGGGCTGCGTGACGTCGGTGCCGGAGTCGACGACCGCGACCGTCACGCCCGCGCCGCGCGAGGTCTTCCACGCGTCCTCGGCCCCGAGCGCGTCGAGGATCGGCTGCTGCCGTTCGCGGATCTCGTCGGCGCGGGCGGGCGCGGCGGCGGGCGCCTGGAGGAGCACCGCGCTCCCGGCGGCCAGCAGCGACGCCGACGCCACCGCCGCCGACCCGCGCAGCAGAGCCCGTACGCGCGGCAGCACCCGTGCGCACGGCAGCACCCGTGCGCGCGGCAGCGCCCGTACGCGGCGCGGCCCGGTCCGTGGCGGCATCAGCACCGCCACTCGCTGTTGCGGCAGTCGGGCAGCGAACGCACCGACAGGGCGCGGGCTATCTGGTGGGCGATCTGCGGCTCGGGCCCGAACACGTCGCCGGGCCGCTGCTTCTTGACCGCGGCGGCGGGCCGTCCGTCGGCCTGCCCCGCCGTGGACAGCAGCACGTACGGGCCGCCCCGGTCGGAGGAGCGGGTCTGCCGCGCCGCGTCGTCGAACCGCGCGGCGGCCGTTCCGGGGAACGGCGCGGCGCGCAGCGCGGGCCGCACGCCGCCGCTCTGCGCCGCCCGCCCCGCGTCGCGCGCGGACGGGATCTCCTTGTAGGCGGCGTCGGCGCGCCAGGGGTCGGGGAACGCGACGACGCCGACCGTGATCACCACGCCCTGGAGCCGGTCGGCGTACGTGGCGCGCAGCACCGCGCGGCAGCCGTGCTTGCCGAGGATCACGGCGAGGTCGGGGTCGACGGCGTCGCCGCAGGTGCTCGTCGTGGCGATGCCCATCCGCGTCGCGTACTCGCTGTCGCCCTCCTCGGGCTGGTAGGACACGCGGTCGGGGAAGATGCGGCCCGCCGGCCACGCCTGCCAGCGGCGCGCGACCTCGGCGTTGGCGGCGCGCTGGAGCTCGGCGTTGGTCGGGTCGCGCCGCAGCGTGGCCCACGCGCCGGTGAGGGCGGCGGCGCTGGTGCTGAGGTAGCAGCAGCCGAGCACGATCGCGACGACCATCCACTGCCGGCCGCGCAGCCCGAGCACCGTGACCGGGCGCGCGCCGGAGCCGCCCGCGGGCGGCGGACCGGCGGGCGGACCGGCGTGCGGTCCGGGCGGCCGGTGGGCCGGCCCCGGCGGGGGCGGCTGGTGGGAGGGGGGCAGGAACGCCACAACCGCAAAGATTAGCTCTCGTTCATGACATTCCGCCCTCCCGTCGGGGTGAGCGGTCCGCGCCCCCGGGTCCCGGCAGGGGCGCTGACGTGGGGCGTTCCGCTGGACGGGGTTCGGGGAATGCGGGCGGGCATGGCAAGGTTGTCGGTTGACAGGACACTGTTGGCAGGACAACGGCGTCCGCCCCCGTTACCGCCGAGCGTCAGCACAGGAGCATCCACCGTGTCGTTGCCACCTCTGGTAGAGCCCGCAGCGGAGCTCACCCGCGACGAGGTCAACCGCTACTCGCGGCATCTGATCATCCCCGACGTCGGGATGACCGGGCAGAAGCGCCTCAAGAACGCCAAGGTCCTGTGCGTGGGCGCGGGCGGCCTCGGCTCCCCCGCGCTGATGTACCTCGCCGCCGCCGGCGTCGGGACGCTCGGCATCATCGACTTCGACGTCGTCGACGAGTCCAACCTCCAGCGCCAGGTCATCCACCGGCAGTCGTCGCTGGGCAAGCCGAAGGCCGAGTCCGCGGCCGACACCGTCCGCGAGATCAACCCGCTGGTGGACGTGGTGGTGCACAACACCGCGCTCGACCGCGACAACATCATGGACATCTTCGGCCAGTACGACCTGATCGTCGACGGCACCGACAACTTCGCGACCCGCTACATGGTCAACGACGCGGCCGTGCTGCTCGGCAAGCCGTACGTGTGGGGGTCGATCTACCGCTTCGACGGCCAGGCCGCGGTCTTCTGGGCCGAGCACGGCCCGTGCTACCGCTGCCTCTACCCCGAGCCCCCGCCGCCCGGCATGGTCCCGTCCTGCGCCGAGGGCGGCGTGCTCGGCGTGCTGTGCGCGTCGATCGGCTCCATCCAGGTGAACGAGGCGATCAAGCTCGTGGCCGGCATCGGCGAGCCGCTCGTCGGCCGTCTGATGATCTACGACGCCCTGGAGATGTCGTACCGCTCGGTCAAGGTCCGCAAGGACCCCGAGTGCCCGCTGTGCGGCAAGAACCCGACGCAGACCGAGCTGCTGGAGGACTACGAGGCGTTCTGCGGCGCGGTCTCGGAGGAGGCCACCGAGGCCGTCAAGGACTCCACGATCTCCGTGCACGACCTCAAGGCCATGCAGGACCGCGGCGACGACGTGTTCCTGGTGGACGTCCGCGAGCCGAACGAGTACGAGATCGTCTCGATCCCCGGCGCGACGCTGATCCCGAAGGGCGAGTTCCTGAACGGCTCGGCGCTGGAGCGGCTGCCGCAGGACCGCAAGATCGTCCTGCACTGCAAGTCGGGCGTGCGCAGCGCCGAGGCCCTCGCCGTCGTCAAGAGCGCGGGCTTCTCCGACGCCGTCCACGTCGGCGGCGGCGTGGTCGCCTGGGTCAACCAGATCGACCCGAGCCTCCCGTCCTACTGACGCCCCGCTCCACCTGAACGCCCGGACGTCCCGAACGCCCCGGACCGCGCCGGCGGCCCGGGGCGTTCCGCGTTCCCGGCCCGCCTCGCGAGGGCGCGCCCGCCCGGCGGACCGGCCCGCCCGGCGGACGGGCCCGTTCGTCAGGACGCCGGCGGCGTGTAGGCGAGGTGCAGGAGCCGGGCCAGGTCGGCGAGCATCAGCTCGAACATCGGCTCGGGATCGGACAGGGCGAAGTCGAGGTGCCCGAAGACCTCCAGGCTGACGGCGCCCTGAGGCGGACCCAGCACTGGAGGAAGAGCTGGATCATCCCGAGCGGCAGGCACGTGCCGAGGGCCCGCTCGCGGTAGTCGCGGAGCTGCTCGCGCAGGGCCGGGTCGATCTCCTCGTCGGGCGGCACGGGGAACGGGTGCTTGTGCCACAGGTCGAGGAAGAGCGCCATGAACGTCCCGGCGAACTCGCGCGCGCACTCCTCGGCGAAGTCGACCTCCTCCGCGCCGCGGACGGGCACCCCGAACAGCAGCGTGTACTCGCCGGGATGCGCGAGGGACCAGCCGCGGAACTCCCGCGCCGCCGTGAGGAACTTGCCGCTCATGTCCCCGGGCGGGACGTCCGCGAGCCCGGCGCGCAGCGCGGCGGTCAGCTCGGTGAACAGCTCGCCGACGAGGTGGCGCAGCAGCTCGCCGTGGCTGCCGAAGTAGCGGTAGAGGGCGGGCGCGGTCATCCCCATCTCGCGGGCGATGGCGCGCAGCGTCACCGCGTCGGCGCCCTGCTCCACCAGGATCCGCCGCGCGGTCTGCCCGATCTCCCGGACGGTCGCCGCGCGCAGCCGGTCGCGACGTGACTCCAACGCTTCCTCGCTCTCGCTCGCGGGACCGGCCTGGTGCGGCCGTCCTCGCATGATTCCGCAAAAACCCCATTGACGACAGTGAACGGTATATGCAACGTTAACGGTGTTAGCAGGTAAACACCATTCACTCACCTTACTCCTAGTAACTACGAGTCGGGGGTACCGGCATGTTCGATCGATGGGGACGGTGGACGTACCGCAGGCGGAGGCCGCTGCTGGTCGCGTCCCTGGCCTTCCTGGTGGTGGCCGCCGTGTGGGGGACGGGCGTGTTCGGCGCGCTCACCTCGTCCGGCGGCTTCGACACCCCGGGGAGCGAGAGCGGCAGGGCGGCGGCGACCGCCGATCGGGACCTCGGCCGCGACGAGGCCGACGTGGTGGTCCTGTACGAGGCCGGCGGGCGCACGGTGGACGACCCGGCGTTCAGGACGGCGGTGGAGCGGGCCGTCGCCGCCGTCCCGAAGGAGCGGATCGACGCCGCGCTCACGTACTGGACGGCGAAGGCCCCGCAGTTCGTCAGCCAGGACCGCAAGGCGACGTACGCGGTGCTGCGGCTCAAGGGGGCCGACGAGGCGGCGCGGCAGGACTCGTTCGACGCGATCAAGGACGGGCTCACCCGGACCGGCGGCGGGCTGACCGCCAAGGTCGGCGGCGCCATGGGCACCCAGACCGCGATCAACGAGCGCGTCTCGTCCGACATCGGCCGCGCCGAGGCCATGGCGCTGCCGGTGCTGCTCGTGCTGCTGGTGCTGATCTTCGGCGGGCTGGTCGCGGCGAGCCTGCCGCTGCTGGTCGGCGGCCTCGCCATCCTCGGCTCGTTCACCGCGCTGCACCTGCTGACGTACGCGACCGACGTGTCGATCTTCGCGGTGAACATCACCACCTTCCTCGGCCTCGGCCTCGCGATCGACTACGGCCTGTTCGTGGTGAGCCGGTTCCGCGAGGAGCTGGCCCGGCGGGACGGCGACGTCGAGGGCGCGCTCGGCGCGACGATGGCGACGGCCGGCCGCACCGTCGCGGTGTCGGGCGTGACGGTCGCGGTGTCGCTGGCCGGGCTGCTGCTGTTCGACCAGAACTTCCTGCGGTCCATGGGGTACGGCGGGATCGCCACCGTGTTCGTGTGCATGGCCGGCGCGCTGACCGTCCTGCCCGCGCTGCTCGGCGTGCTCGGCGCCCGGGTGAACGCGCTGTCGCTCCGCCGCCGCCGCAAGAACGCCCCCGCCCCCGCGCACTCCAAGCCGTCCGCGCAGTCCACGCAGTCCACGCCGTCGGCGCCGTCGGCGGAGAGCGGCTGGTGGGGACGGGTCGCGCGCAGCGTCATGCGCCGTCCGGTGCTGTACGTCGTCGCGACCGTCGCGCTGCTGCTCGTCCTCGGGTCGCCGTTCCTGCGGATCAACTGGGGCGGCGTGGACGCCAAGGCGCTGCCGGCGAGCGCGGAGGCGCGGGTGGTGGCCGACACCCTCGAAACGCGGTTCCCGCGCAACGCGACCAGTCCCATCGAGGCCGTCGTCACCGGCACCGGGGACCGGGCGGCGCTCCAGGCGTACGCCGACCGGCTCACCGCCGTGCCCGGCGTGACGGACGCGGCCGTGACCGGCGCGAAGGGCGCCACGACGCGGATCGCGCTGAGGTACGACGCCGACCCCAACTCCGGGGCGGCCCGCACGATCGTCGAACGGGTGCGGGACGTCCCGCCGCCGCCGGGGGCCGTCTCCCAGATCGGGGGCGAGACGGCCACGGTGGTGGACCAGCTCGCGAGCGTCGGGGCGACGCTGCCGTGGCTGGCGCTGACGGTCGGGGGCGCGACGTTCGCGCTGCTGTTCCTGGCGTTCGGGTCGCTGGTCCTGCCGCTGAAGGCGATCGTGATGAACCTGCTGTCGCTGTCGGCGACGTTCGGCGCGGTGGTGCTGATCTTCCAGGACGGGCACCTGTCGGACCTGCTCGGCTTCACCGCGACGGGGTCGATCTCCCCGCAGATGCCGATCCTGATGCTCGCCATGCTGTTCGGGATCTCGATGGACTACGAGGTGTTCCTGCTGTCGCGGGTCCGCGAGCAGTACGACCTGACCGGCGACACCACCGCGGCCGTCACCGCCGGGGTGCAGCGCACCGGGGCGATCATCACCAGCGCGGCGCTGCTGTTCATCGTGGTGATCGGCGCGTTCGCCACCTCGGGCGTCGCGTTCATCAAGATGACCGGGGTCGGGATGGTGATCGCGATCGCGCTGGACGCGACCGTGGTGCGGGCGCTGCTGGTCCCGGCGGCCATGCGGCTGCTCGGCCGCGCCAACTGGTGGGCCCCGGGCCCCCTCGCCCGCGTCCACCGGCGGTACGGCATCGGCGAGAGCGACGCCCCGGCGCGGGAGCTCGAACCCGTCGGGTAGCCGGCCCCTCCGCGGCCCGCCACGGCCGCCGCGACCGTTCCCCGGCGGACGCGGCGGCCGTGGCGGTCGTCCGCATGTCCCGGCGGACACAGTCCATAATCGGTCAGTGACCGCCCATGTTCGATGGGTACTCTGAACGCAGTTCACCCCCCGCCGCGCACCCGGCGGCGGACGACCTCCCCGGGGCGGCAGTGGCGAGTCTTGCGGTAACAGAGCGAGCGGGGAACCTGCCCGCGCAGATGACCAGGTTCATCGGCCGGGAGGCGGAGCTGGCCCAGCTCCGCGGGCTGCTCGACCGGGCCAGGCTCGTCACCCTCACCGGGCCCGGCGGCGTCGGCAAGACGCGGCTCGCGCTGCGCCTGGCCGACGAGCTGCGCGGGTCGTACGCCGACGGCGCCTGGCACGTGGAGCTGTCGGGGCTGCGCGACACCGAGACCCTCGCGCACGCCGTCGCGAGCGCGCTGCGGCTCGCCGGCCGCGCCGGCGGCGACCAGCTCGACCAGCTCGCCGACCACCTCGCCGACCGGCACCTGCTGCTCGTCCTCGACACCTGCGAGCACCTGGTGGACGGCTGCGCGATGCTCAGCGAGGTGCTGCTGCGGGCCGCGCCCCGGCTGTCGGTGATCGCGACCAGCCGGGAGCCGCTGGAGGTGATCGGCGAGCACATCCTGCCCGTCGCCCCGCTGCCCGCGCCGGGCGAGGAGGGCGGGTCGGCGGCGCTGGAGCTGTTCGCCGACCGGGCGGCGGCCGTGCTGCCCGGCTACGCCGCGACCGAGGGCGACCGCGCCGCGATCGCGCGGCTGTGCCGCCGCCTCGACGGCATCCCGCTCGCGATCGAGCTGGCCGCCGCCCGGCTGCGCGCCCTGTCGGTGGAGCAGATCGCCGAACGGCTCGACGACCGGTTCCGGCTGCTCGGCGGCGCGCGGGCGTCCCGCGGCCGGCACCAGACGCTGCGCGCCACGATCGCGTGGAGCCACGACCTGTGCACCGGGCCCGAACGGCTCCTGTGGGCGCGGCTGTCGGTCTTCCCGGCCGACTTCGATCTGGAGTCCGCCGAGGAGGTCTGCGCCGACCCGCCCCCGGACGAGGGCGCGGGCCCGTCCCCGCACGCGGGCCCGCGCGCCGCCGCGGCGCTGCCCGCCGCCGACGTGCTCGACGTGCTCCGCCGCCTGGTCGACAAGTCGATCGTCCTGCACACGCCGACCGGCCGCTACCGGCTGCTCGGCACGATCCGCGAGTACGGCCTGGAGGAGCTGGACCGCGCCGGCGAGCGCGCCGCGCTCGCCCGCCGCCACCGCGACCACTACCTCGCGCTGCTCGAACGGCACGACCTCGGCGCGCTCGGCCCCGGCCAGGCCGGCGCGCTCGCCCGGATCCGGCTGGAGCACGCCAACCTGCGCGCCGCCCTCGACCACGCCACCGCGTCCGGCGAGGACGGGCCGGCGCTCCGGCTGGCCGACCGGATGATCTACTACTGGATCTCGAACGGGCTGATCGGCGAGGCGTGCCACTGGCTCGGCAAGGCGATCGCGCGCGGCGGACCCGCCACGCCCGACCGGGCCCGCGCCACGGCCCAGTGCGCGGTGTACGCGGCGATGCGCGGCGACCTCGGCGAGGCGCGCCCGCTGCTGGCGGCCGCGACCGGCGTCGCCGCCGAGGTCGGCGACCCCGAGTGCGCGGCGTTCGTCGAGGGCTGCGCCGGCCTCGTCGCCGTCTACGCCGGCGACCACCGCGCCGCGCGCGAACGGTTCGAACGGGCCCTCGCCGTCCACGACCGCGTCGGCCACCGCGAGGTGTTCACGCTCCAGTTCATCTCCGCGCTGGCCGGGACGCACTGCCTGGACGGCGCGTTCGGCGAGGCCGAGGAGCTGTGCGCGCGGAGCCTGCGGATCAGCGACGAGACCGGCGACCGCTGGTGCCGCTCGTACACCCTGTGGACGCTCGGCAGCCTGCACCTGCTGCGCGGCGACCTCGACGCGGCGCGCGCCGCGCTGCGCGAGTGCCTGGAGATCCGGCGGTCGTTCGGCGAGGAGATGGGCCTGGCGATGGCGCTCGACCTCGCCGCGGGCTGCGCCGCGCGCACCGGCGAGCCCGAGCGCGCCGCGGTGCTGCTCGGCGCGACCGGGCGGCTGTGGCGGGTGCTGCGCACCGACATGGCCGGTCCCGGCTACGCGCTGCTGCCCGCCACAGCGGGCGACCTCGCGCGCCGCGCCCTCGGCCGGGAGCGCTACGAGGCCGCCCGCGCGCGCGGCGCGGCGCTCTCCCTCGACGAGGCGCTCGCCGTCGCGCTCGGCGAGGACGGGCGCGGACCCGGCGGCCTCGGAAGCCCCGGCGCACCGCGTCCCGCGCCCGGCGCGGCCCCGCTCACCCGCCGCGAGCGGGAGATCGCGGCGCTGGTCGCCGAGGGCCTGTCCAACCGCGAGATCGCCGAACGGCTCGTGATCGCCAAGCGCACGGCCGACTCCCACGTCGAGCACATCCTCGCCAAGCTCGGGTTCCGCTCCCGGACGCAGATCGCCGCGTGGGTCTCGGCCGAAGACCCGGACGGCGATTAACCCCAAAGCGGTTGTGCGCGCACCGGCCCGGGGGGACACTTGGCACGTTCCCGGGCGCGCGTCCGTCGATGCACGACGTCGATCCCGCCCGGCAGCGCCCTCTCCCCGGCACGCCGTCCTCTGGAGGAACCATGTCCACGCAGGTGATCGTCGACGAGGCCGAGATCTCGCTCGGGCACCTCGAACGCCTGACCGAGGTGCTGCGCTCGCGCGGCTGGACGGTCGAGGTGTCCGCGCACGCCGACCGCTGGCCGTCCGCGCTGGTCGCCAACCCGGGGATGACGCTGTTCAACGAGAGCGTGATCGCCGTGCGCGAGCCGTCCGACGGGAGCTGGTCCTACTTCTACGGCTGGGGCGAGCGGATCGCGCCGTGCACCGAGCCCGAGGCCGCCGCCGCGCTGCTCGGCCGCGTCCTGGACGTCCCCGCCAAGGGCTGAGCACCCTCCCGGCCCCGCCCGGCCCCTCCCGGCCGGTGTCCCGCCTTCCCGCAGCTCAAATAGCATGTGTCCATGTTTTGGACGCGTTATGCAGCGATCGGCGACTCGTTCAGCGAAGGCATCGGGGACCCCTATCCCGACGGCCGGTGGCGCGGCTGGGCCGACCGCGCCGCCGCGGAGCTCGCGTCCCGCGCGGACGGCTTCGCCTACGCCAACCTCGCGATCCGCGGCCGGCTGCTCGGCGAGATCCTCGACGAGCAGCTCCCCGCGGCGCTGGCCCTGGAACCCGACCTGGTCTCGGTGTCCGGCGGCGGCAACGACCTGCTGCGGCCCGGCACCGACGTGGACGTCCTCGCCGCGCGGATGGACGCCGCCGTCGCCGAGCTGCGCGCCGCCGGCGCCGACGTGGTGCTGTTCACCGGCGTCGACCCGGTCGGCTCCTCGGTGATCCGCCGCACCCGGGGACGCGTCGCCGTCTACAACGAGCACCTGCGCGCGATCGCCGCCCGGCGCGGCGCGCGCGTCGTGGACCAGTGGTCCATGGACGTCCTGCGCGACTGGCGGATGTGGGGCGTGGACCGGCTGCACATGTCGCCGGAGGGCCACCGCCGCGTCGCCCTCGCCCTGCTGGAGACCCTCGGCGTCCCGGCGGGCGACTGGCGCGAGCCGCCGCTGGCGCCGCTGCCGGAGCTGAGCCGGGGCGCGCGGATGCTGTTCGACCTGCGGTGGGCCCGCGGCCACCTCGCGCCCTGGGTCGGGCGGCGGCTGCGCGGCCGGTCGTCCGGCGACGCCGTCACCGCCAAGCGCCCCGCGTTCGCCCCCGTGGAGTGACGCTCAGGCCCGCGGAGTGACGCTCAGGCCGACTTGCGCCGCCTCGGCTTCGACTCGGTCTTCTTCTCCCCCGCCTTCCGCGACGACGAGGAACGCGACGCGGACGACGACGACCCGGACGACGAGGACGCCGACCGCGACGTCCGCCCCGACGAGGAGCGCGACGCCGAACGGCCGGACCCGGAGGACTTCGACGACGCGGCCCGTCCGCCGCTCTTGGCGGCGGGCTTCTTCGCCCCGCCTCCCCGCGGCTCTTCTTCGCGGCCTCGACGCTGGCGCGCAGCGCGCTGAGCAGGTCGGCGGCGGGCTCCTCCTCGGCCTCCGCCGCCGGCCGGGTGACCTCGCGGCCCTCGACCTTGGCGTCGATGACGGCCTGGAGCGCCTCGCGGTAGGCGTCCTTGTACTCCGAGGGGTCGAAGTCGCCCTCCATGCTCTCGATCAGGGACGTCGCCATCGTCAGCTCCTGCTTGCGGACCTCGATGTCCTCGTCCAGGAACGGGAAGTCGGGCGCGCGGACCTCGTCCGGCCACAGCATGGTCTCCAGGACGAACACGCCCTCGCGGACCCGCACCGTCGCCAGCGACTCGCGCTGCCGCAGCGCGATCTTGACGATGGCGACCTGGCCGCTGTCCTCCAGCGCGTCGCGCAGCAGGACGTACGGCTTGGCGCCCTGCGCGCCGTCCGGCTCCAGGTAGTACGACTTGGCGAAGTAGATCGGGTCGACCTCGGCGGCCTCCACGAACTGGAGCACGTCGATGCGGCGGCTCGACGACAGCGGCAGGTCGGCGAAGTCCTCGTCGGTCAGCACGACCATCTCGCCGCTCGGCAGCTCGTACCCCTTGGCGATGTCGGAGTAGGGGACCTCCTCGCCGTCGACCGAGCAGACCCGCTTGTACTTGATGCGCCCCCCGTCCTGCCGGTGCACCTGGTGGAAGGCGACGTCCCGCTGCTCGGTCGCCGAGTACACCTTGACCGGTATGGTCACCAGCCCGAAGGAGATCGCGCCTTTCCAGATACTGCGCATGTCCGGTCCCTACCCAGCGCGTCCTCGGGCCTAGCATCGCGACCCCGTTCGATTTGCGCCATATCGAGCGCTTGCGGGTACAAGGCGACTATGACCATGCCGTGGCCCGTGCGGCCGATGATGGCCGACACCGGTGAACTGCCCGCGGACGCGGGGCGGTGGGGGCTGGAACTCAAGTGGGACGGCGTGCGCGCCATCGCGTACGTCTCCGCCGACGGCGTCCGGGCGAGCGGCCGGAAGGCGGGCGACGTCACCGCGCGCTACCCGGAGCTGTCGGTGCTCGCCGACCTGCTGCCGCAGCACGACGTGGTGCTGGACGGCGAGGTCGTCGCGTTCGAGGACGGCCGCCCGAGCTTCGAGCGGCTCCAGCGCCGGATGCACGTCCAGCGCCCCGACCAGCGGCTGATCCGCGAGGTGCCCGTCCGGTACGTGGTGTTCGACCTGCTGTTCCTGGACGGGCACCCGCTCTACGACCTTCCGTACGCCGACCGGCGCGCGCTGCTCGCCGACCTCGACCTCGCCGCCACCGGGCCCGTCGAGGTCCCCCGTACCTGGACGGCGGCGACTCCGCCCAGGTGAAGGAGCTGATCGAGTTCACCCGGGAGCAGCGTCTGGAAGGGGTGATGGCCAAGCGGCTCGACTCGCCGTACCGGCCGGGGCGGCGGGTGGAGTTCTGGCGCAAGGTCAAGAACTTCCTCACCCGCGAAGTGATCGTCTGCGGCTGGAAGCCGGGCCGGGGGCGGCGCGAGGGCGGCGTCGGCTCGCTGCTGCTCGGCGAGTACGACCTGAAGGGCCGGCTGTGCTTCGTCGGGCACGTCGGGACCGGGTTCTCCGACCGGGCGCTGGACGAGCTGTACGAGGCGCTGTGGCCGCTGCGCCGCGCGGCCAGCCCGTACGACGAGGCGGTGCCGAGGGAGTTCGCGCGCGACGCGCAGTGGGTTGAGCCGCTGCTGGTAGGGGACGTGGCCTACAGCGCCCGGACCAGGGACGGGCGGCTGCGCTTCCCGTCCTGGCGCGGGCGGCGCGACGACAAGGACCCACACGAGGTGATCCGTGAGCCCTAAGAAAGTCAGCGTCGAGGTGGAGGGACGGGACCTCAACCTGTCCAACCTCGACAAGAACCTCTACCCGGAGTTCACCAAGGGCGAGGTCATCGACTACTACGCCAAGGCCGCCCCGGTCATGCTGGCGCACCTGAAGGGCCGTCCCGCCACGCGCAAGCGCTACCCGGACGGGGTCGACGCCCAGTCGTTCTTCGAGAAGAACGCCCCCTCGCACACGCCCGACTGGGTCCGCACCGTCACGGTCCCCACGCCGGGCAGCTCGACCGGCCGCGAGTCCCTCGACTTCGTCGTGGTGGACGACCTGCCGACGCTGGTGTGGCTGGCCAACCTCGCGGCGCTGGAACTGCACGTCCCGCAGTGGACGGTCGGGCCGCGCGGCGCGATCCACAGCCCCGACCTGATGGTGTTCGACCTGGACCCGGGCGCTCCGGCGACCATCGTGGAGGCGTGCGAGGTGGCGCGGCTGCTGCGGGACCTGCTCGCGGACGACGGGCTCGACTCGTACCCGAAGACGTCCGGGAAGAAGGGGCTGCACCTGTACGTGCCGGTCAAGGAGTCCGACCGGACGTCGGAGTACGCGAAGCGGGCGGCCCAGCGGCTGGAGTCCGACCACGGGGGCCTGGTGGTCAGCAAGATGGACAAGCGCCTGCGCAAGGGCAAGATCCTCGTCGACTGGAGCCAGAACAACCCGGCCAAGACGACCGTCGCGCCGTACTCGCTGCGCGCCTCCGAGAGTCCGGGCGTGTCCACCCCGGTCACCTGGGACGAGGTGGAGAACTGCCGGAAGCCCGCCGACCTGGCGTTCACGCCGGACGAGGTGCTCGCCAGGATCGACGAGCACGGCGACCTCCTCGAACCGCTGCTGCGCGAGGGCCCGCCGCTTCCCTGAGCCGTTCGCGGTCGATTCCCCATTTCACATGCCCGCTTTTCCAGAAGCCGTAAGTGTTCGAACGGCCACTCTCCGGCACCGATTTCAGTCACCATGGACCCGCGGGGACATCGTGAACGGCGTGGAGGGGTTGAGAACGTGTCGCGTGACCATCACTACGACGCCGTGGTGCTGGGCGGGGGGACCGCGGGGGAGCTCGTGGCGTCCGAGCTGGCCCGCGCAGGCCGGGACGTCGCGCTCGTGGAGAACCGGCTCGTCGGGGGCGAGTCGCCGTACTTCGCCTGCGTCCCGTCCAAGTCGCTGCTGCTGTCGGCGCGGCGCGGGGAGACGTGGGAGCTGGCGACCGCCCGCCGCGACGAGGTCACCGGGCACCTCGACGACGACCGCGCGGTCGCGCGGATGGCCGAGGCCGGCGTCACCGTGCTGCGCGGCTGGGGCCGCGTCCTCGGGCCGGGCCGGATCGAGGTGGACGGCGCCGCGCACGGCTTCACCGACCTGGTCGTGTGCACCGGCAGCGAGCCGGCCGTCCCGGCGGTGGACGGCCTGGCGGCCGTCCCGACGTGGACCAGCGACGAGGCGCTGACGGTGCCCGACCTGCCGCGCCGGCTGGTCGTCCTCGGCGGCGGCCCGGTCGGCTGCGAGATGGCCCAGGTGTACGCCGCGTTCGGCTCGCAGGTCGCGATCGTCGAGTCGTCCGGGCGGCTGCTGACCGCCGAGGCCCCGTTCGCCGGGGAGGCGCTCGCCGACGCGCTCCGCCGGATGGGCGTCGACCTGCGCCTCGGCGCGGAGGTCGCCCGCGCCGAGCGCAAGGAGACGGGGCTGCGGCTGTGGCTGTCGGACGGCGGCACGCTCGACGCCGACCGCGTGCTCGTCGCCGCCGGCCGCCGCCCGCGGGTGGACGGCCTCGGCCTGGAGACGCTCGGCGTCGCCGCGCCGCCCGGCCGCGGCCTGCCGGTGGACGAGACGTGCCACGTCCTCGTGACCGAGGGCGCGCCGCCCGGCCGTGACGACGGCGAGCAGGACGAGCCCGCCGCCCCGCCCGAGCCGCGGCGGGCGCCAGGCGGGCCCGCGCGCCCGGTCGGCGAGGCGCAGGGCGGCCGGGCGGGCGCGGCGGCCGGCGGCGTCTGGGCCGCCGGCGACGTGACGGGCATCGCGAGGACGACGCACGCGGCCCGCTACCAGGCGCGGGTGGTGGCCTCCAACGTGCTCGGGCGGCGCCGCGCGGCCGACTACCGGGCGATCCCCCGCGTCGTCTACACGACGCCGACGGTCTACTCGGTCGGGATCTCCCCGGCGCGCGCCGAGGAGCTCGGCATGGACGTGCTCACCGCCGGGTACGACCTCGCGGCGACGGCCCGCGCCACGGTGGAGGCGGACGAGCGCGGCCGGGTGGAGCTCTACGCGGACCGTTCGCGTGGACTGCTGGTCGGCGCCGCCGCCGCCGGGCTCTACGCTGAGGAATGGATGAGCGAGATCGCGCTGGCCATCCGTGCGGAGACGCCGCTGAGCCTGCTCACCGACGTCGTGCACGCGTTCCCCACCTACGGCGAGTCGATCGAGGCGCCGTTGCGGGAACTGGCCGGGCGGCTCTGAGGGGAGGAGCTGAGATGAGCG
Organism: Actinomadura sp. J1-007; assembly: GCF_009793335.1. Classification (GTDB taxonomy): domain Bacteria; phylum Actinomycetota; class Actinomycetes; order Streptosporangiales; family Streptosporangiaceae; genus Spirillospora; species Spirillospora yumaensis. Next base: position 1,509,631 of record NZ_WING01000001.1, read on the forward strand.
AGACGACCGGATCCGAGCCGACCGTGCCGGAGGAGGCGCCGGAGGCCGACGCCGCCGAGCAGCGCGCCGCGCTGCTGGAGGACGAGGAGGACGGGCCCGCCGCGCACGGGGGCCCGGTACCCTACGAGGTCAACGAGGCCGACGCCGCCGAGCAGCAGAGGGTCGTCGAGATCGACGAGGACGACTACCGCTGACCGCCAGGAAGGCCGCCCGCACGGCCGATCGGGGCTCCCGACCGGCGGAGCGGGGGCTCCCGCCGGACGGATCGGAGGTTTTGGCATGGCGGTACGAAGGAACGTGCCCGGCTTTGTTAGTGACCAGCGAGGTTACTGGCGCGTAGGATGATGGGATTGATTCCCCGCGACGGGTCACCCTCTCCCGTCGCAATGACCGGTGATCGGAGAGTGTGGTGACCGCGACCCCGGACGCCCGCCCCCGTGGCACGAGACTGCCGCGACTGGCGCGCCGTAGGCAGCTCCTCGGCGCCGCGCAGGAGGTGTTCGTCGCCCAGGGCTATCACGCCGCGGCGATGGACGAGATCGCCGAACGCGCGGGCGTCAGCAAGCCCGTGCTCTACCAGCACTTCCCGGGCAAGCTGGAGCTCTACCTCGCCCTGCTCGACGAGCACGCCGAGGCGCTGGTGAACACCGTCCGCGACGCGCTCGGGTCCACCACGGACAACAAGCTGCGCGTCCAGGCGAGCATGCAGGCGTTCTACGACTTCGTCGCGGGCGAGGGCGAGGCGTACCGCCTGGTCTTCGAGTCCGACCTGCGCAACGTCGCCCCGGTCCGCGCGCGCGTCGAGCGCGCCAACACCCAGTGCGCCGAGATGATCGCCCAGGTGATCGCCGAGGACACCAACGCCCCCGCCGACGAGGCGCACCTGCTCGGCATGGGCCTGGTCGGCATGGCCGAGGTCAGCGCCCGCTACTGGCTCTCGCAGCACCGGGCCATCCCGAAGGACACCGCCGAGAAGATCATCGCCCGGCTGGCCTGGCGCGGCATCTCCGGTTTCCCGCGCACCGGCTGACCCTCGTCCGTTCCGCGCGTCCCGCGCGTCGTGGCCGCCGCTCCCCGCACCGGGGGCGGCGGCCGTCGCGTGTCCGGCGACCCGTCCAGGCGTCCGCTCCGGGCGTTGCGTCCGGGCGTCCGCTCCGGGCGACGCGTCCGGACGTCCGCTCCAGGCGTCCGCTCCGGGCGGTGCGTGCGCGCGTGTCGTCCGGCGGCGCGTTCTCTCGTGGCGAAGGCGGCGGGGCGGCGCGTCCGGCGGTGCGCGTGCGACCATCGGAGTCAGCCCCCGCCGGCCGTCGGCGGACGGGACGCACCCCAGGGAGATCGTGTGCAGGTTCGCATCGGCGTCCAGTACGTCCCCAAGGAACTCGTGGTCGAGACCGCGCAGTCCGCCGAGGAGGTCCAGCGGGAGCTGGCCGAGGCGCTGGCGGTCGAGAACGGCGTGTTCACGCTCCGCGACCAGCGCAACGGCCGCGTGGTCATCCCCGCCGACAAGGTCGGCTACCTGGAGATCACCGAGGAGGAGGGCCGCCGGGTCGGGTTCGGCGGCTCGCAGTACACCTGACCCCCGGTTGACCTGCGTTTTGTTTGAACCCGGGACGGCGGGCATACCGATGCCGACCACGGGCCGCCGAACGGCACGCGACGCGGCCCACGGACATCGGAATGGTGATCGACAATGCTCACGACGATTCTCTGGTTCATCGTCGTCGGTGCCGTCATCGGAGCCCTGGCACGGCTGATCCTCCCGGGCCGCAACCCCATCGGCGTCCTGCTGACGATCCTCGTCGGCATCGCCGGGGCGATCCTCGGCGGAGTGGTGGCGAGCGCCCTCGGCGCGGGCAGCCTCGTCGCGTTCGTGTTCGCGGTGATCATCGCCGCGCTCGGCGTGGCGGCCCTCACCCAGCTCAACACGCGCGGCGGTTCGCGAGGCTGGCGCGGAGGCGGCTGGCGTACGCGCAGGCGCACGTTCTGACCCCGGCACGGCGACCGACCCGATAGACCCGGAAGCCCCCCGCGACCCTGCACGCGGGGGGCTTCCTCCTGCCCGGCCGCCGCGTCAGGGGCGGGCGGCGGGGACGGGGACGCCCGCCGCGCGGAAGACGTCCGGCCGCAGGAACTCCCCCAGCCGCGCGTACGGCACGACGACCGGCTTCCACGCGCGCCCGCACGCCATGCTGTAGCCCATGCTCGGCAGCGGCAGGTAGAACTCGGCGCCGCGCCCGGTCAGGAACAGCCGGACGTCCTCCGACCTGATCTGCGCGGGCGTGAGGTCCTCCGCCTCCGGGTTGCGGGCGGTGTAGCGCTGGCCTTCCGAGTCCCAGAACGGTCCCCCGCAGAGCGCCACGCCGCCCGGCCCGTGCTCGACCAGGCGCGCGGTGAGCGCGCTCGCGCCGGATGCCGTGGCCGTCTCGGGGCGGAGCAGGTCGGTCGGCTTCAGCGCGCGGCCGGTCGCGAGGTCCACGGTCACGATCTCCTTGACCGTCGCGTTCTTCGTCAGGACGCTGCCGCCGTAGGTGTAGCGGACGCTGAAGTAGCGCGGGCCCTTCAGCCCGACCTCGTAGCCCGCCGTGCCCTCGTACGGGGACCGCGGCTCGGCGGTGTCGAACGCCAGGACGTCCTTGTTGATCGACGAGGCCCAGCGTTCGACCGGGGCGCGGACGATCTCGTTGACCCGGCGCTCCAGGGCGGGCGTCGCGAGGCCGGTGATCCGGGGGTAGCGGACCGAGACGCGGGCGGCGGGGCCGCTGAGCGTCCGGCTGAACGACGCCGGCCGCACGGCGATCACCGGCGACGCCGAGGCGGCGGGACGGTCCGGGCCGCCGCCCGTTCCGGCCGCGTAGACGCCCGCGCCGCCCGCGGTGACGGCCGCCGTCGCGATCACGCCCGCCGTGACCTTCGCGCCCGTGGCGGCCAGCAGGCCGCCGCCCGTTCCGGCCGCCGTCCCGCCCGCGGCTCCCCCGGCCGTGACGGCCACCGCGGCTCCGCCGCCCGCCGGGGCGAGGCCCGCGACGACCAGCGGGAACACGGCGGCGAGGGCGACGGCGGCACCGGCGAGGGCGCGGACGCCGCGGCGCTCCCAGTCCGGGCCGTACGCGGCGCCCGCGGCCCGTTCCAGGTCGGCCGCGAACGCCGCCGCTCCGGCCGGGCGGTCGTCCGGCCGCTTGGCCATGCCCCGCGCGACCAGGTCGCGCAGCGGCTCGGGGACGTCCTCGACGGGCACGGGCGCGCGCAGGTGCGCGGCGGCGAGGGCGGCGGCGTCGCCGGGCCCGTACGGGCGGCGGCCGGTCACGCACTCGAAGAACACGCACGTCGCGGCGTACACGTCGGTGGCCGGGCCGGAGGGCCGCCGCTCCCACTGCTCGGGCGCCATGTACGCGGGCGTGCCGGAGCCCGCGCCCTCCCCGGCGAGCGTGGCGACCCCGAAGTCGATCAGCTTGCTCAGCCCGTCCGCCTGCACGACGACGTTGGCGGGCTTGTAGTCACGGTGCACGACCCCGACGCCGTGCGCGGCGGCCAACCCCAGCAGCGAACCCTTGAGAACGGCCAGCGCCGCCTCCGGCTCCAGCGCACCATGCTCGGCAAGGACCCGTTTGAGCGAGACGCCGTTCACCGCCTCCATGACCAGCGCCGCGCCCTGCTCCCCGGAGACGAACCGGTACAGCCGCACCACGTGCGGGTCGTCCACCCGGCCGAGCATGAGCGCCTCGCCGCGCAGCCGTTCGACCGCGCGCTCGTCGCCGTCCCTGCGGGCCAGGTACTTGATCGCGACGGGCGTGCCCGCGGTGGCGTGCCGGGCGAGGACGACTCGGCCCTGCGCGCCCGATCCCAGCTCGCGGACCTCGGTGAAGCCCTCGACCCGCCAGCCGCTCATGTGCGCGAGGGGGACGGCCCGGCGGGCGGCGCGGCGGCGGGCAGGGCGGGGACGAGGCCGGGTCTCAGCAGGCCCGTGACGCGGGCGTACGGGACGGTGAGGACGAGGCCGTCGCCGCACTCGACCCAGCCCGCGTAGTTCAGTTCGAGGCCGTCGCGGGCGAACGAGAGCTGCACCTGGACGAGCCCGCCCGCCGCGGCGGCGGGCTCCAGATCGGCGCGTTTCAGCGGCCCCTGCACGCAGTCGCGCTTGCCGGGCGGCGGCTTCGGGACCGTCCGGGCGATCGCCGAGATCCCGGACGGGCCGAGGTCGCGGAAGACGTCGGCGGGCCCGAGGGCCCGGCCCGTGCGCAGGTCGACGGTCACGGTCTCCTTGTACGGGAGCCCCTCGTCCACGACGTTGCAGGTCCGGCGTTCGAACAGGTGCCGTACGGAGATCAGCCGGGGGCCGCTGTAGCGGATCGACACCCGGCTCGTCAGCCGCGCGCACCGGGGCGTGTCGACGGCGCTGGTGTGCGGGCCGGCGACGTACGCCCGGAACTGGTCCACCCGGCGGTCGAGCGGGGCGCGCAGGGCGGCGTTGACGCGGGTGCGGAGCGCGGGGTCCGCGATGCCGCTGACCTGCACGTACTGGGCGTTCTGGAGCTGGAGGGCGGGACGGCCCGGCAGCGGCGTGGTCCGGTTGAGGGCCGAGATCGCGGAGACCGGGACCGCGGCGGCCGGGCTCGCGGACGGCGCGCCGTTCCTCGTCCGCCGGTCGCCCGGCCCGTCGTCGGACGCGATGTACGCGGCGGTGCCGCCTCCGGTGGCGACGACGGCGGCGGTGCCGACGGCGAGGGCGACCTTGGCCCCGGTGGACGCGAGGAGCCCGCCGCCCGCTGCGGCGGCCGTTCCCGAGGCGGCGCTCCCGGCCGCCGCGCTCCCGGCCGCGGCGCCCGTGCCGACCACCGCCGCGCCGAGCGGGAAGAGGGCGGCGAGCGCCGCCGCGGCCACGGCGAGGGCGCGCACCCCGCGCTGCTCCCAGTCCGGCCCGTACGCGGCGCTCGCGGCCTCCTCCAGTTCGCCGACGAACGCGGACGCGCCCGGCGGACGGTCCCAGGCGCTCTTGGCGAGGCCGCGTTCGAGCAGCGGGCGCAGGGGCTCGGGCACGTCGTCCACGGGAGCGGGGGCGTTCAGGTGGCGGTCGCGCGTCTCCGCGAGCGAGCCGGGGCCGTACGGGCGGCGGCCGGTCACGCACTCGAAGAACACGCAGGTCGCCGCGTACACGTCGGTGGCGGGCGAGGACGGCTCGCCGCGCCACTGCTCAGGCGCCATGTACGCGGGCGTGCCCGAACGGGACGCGTCCCCGGCGAGGGCCGCGATCCCGAAGTCGATCAGCTTGCTCAGCCCGTCCGCCCGCACCACGACGTTGGCGGGCTTGTAGTCACGGTGCACGACCCCCACGCCGTGCGCGGCGGCCAACCCCAGCAGCGAACCCTTGAGAACGGCCAGCGCCGCCTCCGGCTCCAGCGCACCATGCTCGGCAAGGACCCGCTTCAGCGAGACACCGTTCACCGCCTCCATGACGAGCGCCGCGCCCTGCTCCCCGGACTCGAACCGCAGCAGCCGCACCACATGCGGGTCGGTGACCTGCGCGAGCATGGCCGCCTCTTCCCGCAGCCGCGCGACGGCCGTGCCGTCGCCCTCGTGCCGGGCCAGGTACTTGATCGCGACCTGCTCGCCGGCGAAGTCGTCGCGCGCGAGGACGACCCGGCCCTGCGCGCCCGCGCCCAGCTCGCGGATCTCGGTGTACCCGGCCAGCCGCCACGCGGGCCCCGCCGCCGGTCCGCCGGAAGAGCCGTCGGCCGACCCGTCCGGGGTGCCGGGTCCGGCCTCGGGCCCCGCGTCCGATCCGCCCAGCGGGCCGCCGCCTACCGGCCCGCCCACCGGGCCGCCGTCCGGGGAGCCGTCCGGGGAGCCGTCGGAGAACGGTCCGTCGGCACGCGAACCGTCCGGGGGGCCGGAGGTCATTTCGCGCCCGCCGCGGCGACCAGGCGCGGGTAAAGGTCGGGCTTGATCAGGTCCTTCACCTTGTCGTACGGGGCGGTGAACGTGAAGTTGTTGCAGTCGGTGCCGGTGGTGGACCAGATCAGCTCCAGGCCCTGCTGGGTGAACAGCAGCCCGGCGGGCGCGGGCGACTCGATCGGGTCGCCGTCGCGCTTGCCCGGGTACAGGTCCGCGCGCCGGAGCTCCAGCTCGCAGTCCTTCCAGTCGTCCTTCGGGCCCGACAGGCGGTCGAAGAGGGTCTTCAGGCCCTTCCCGCGCAGGGCCCCGGCGGTGAGGACGTCCTCGGGCGCGAGGACCTTGCCCGCCTTGACGTCCGCCGTCACCGGGACGGTCGGCAGGCTGCCCTCCCCCTCGTAGCAGGGCACCATCCTGATCGCGCTCGCGGCGGAGACGATGTCGCCCCGCAGCCCGATCCGCACGCCGACGCTGATCACGTTGGACCGGTTCCCGCACTCGGCCCGCTGCTCCTTCAGCAGCGTGGCCCCGGCCCACTTCACCGCCCAGTCGATCGGGGCGTGGAACGCGTCGTCGATCTTCTTGGCCGCCGCCGCGTCCGCCACGCCCGGGACCTTCACGTGCTGGGCGTTGTTCAGCTTGACGAGCTGCGCCGGGTGGGCGGTGCCGTCCTGCTCCACGACCGGGCCGTTCGCCCGTCCCGCCCCCGGGCCCGAGCCCTCGCCCCCGCCGTCCGACGAGGAGCACCCGGCCGCCCCCGCCGCCACCGTCACGGCCGCGGCGGCCATGGCCAGCACGCCCTTCACACTCGCCCGCATACGTTCCGTACCTCCTCGCCCGGCCCGCGCCGGGCTCCCGTCTCAGCGGGTCCAAGAATGACAGGAAGTCGAGGCCGGTGCGGGATGTCCGGATGTGGCCGCTACCTCCCGGGAGGCGGTACGGGCAGGGGCTTGCGGGCCTTTCGCATGGCCGACCGCGCCGCGCGCATGGAATACCTGGGAACAGGGAACCGTTGGTACAGGTGATCGGCTATTGGTGTAGGCGAACCACGGTCGGTACACTGCGTCGCGGAGTGTGACCGCACGCAGCCACAGCGAGTGACTGCTCTCATCCCCTGACCGCGGTCGCCCGACGAATTGATTGACGGCTGGTCCCTCCCGCGCGAGCGCGCGGCCACAGGAAGCGACCGGCGGGCATGCTCGACACGCAGAGCCCCGTCGGCGCCGCCCGTGTTCTTGAACGGCCCGGCCCATCGGCTTCCCGCCGTCGGCATCAGGCCGCGCCGGGCACCGAGCAGCGCCGCCCAGGGGAGTGAGGACCCCGCACTTTTGGAGGCTGAAAGCCCTGACTACCTTTCGTGAACTCGGGGTCGTACCCGAGATAGCAGACGCCCTCGAAGCCGAGGGCATCGTCCAAGCGTTCCCCATCCAGGAGCTCGCCCTGCCGATCGCGCTGGGCGGGCACGACATCATCGGCCAGGCCCGTACGGGCACCGGCAAGACCCTCGCGTTCGGCGCCGCGCTGCTCCAGCGCATCGAGCACGGCGGAAAGAAGCCGCAGGCGCTCGTCGTCGCGCCGACCCGCGAGCTGGCCCTCCAGGTCACCGACGACCTGCTGGTGGCGGGCGGCAAGCTCGGCTCCCGCGTGCTGTCGGTGTACGGCGGCCGGGCGTACGAGCCCCAGATCGAGGCCCTGCGCGAGGGCGTCGACGTCGTCGTCGGCACCCCGGGGCGGCTGCTCGACCTGGTCAAGCAGAAGCACCTGGACCTCTCGCAGGTCGGCATCCTCGTCCTGGACGAGGCCGACCGGATGCTCGACCTGGGCTTCCTGCCCGACATCGAGCGGATCGTCGAGCGGATCCCGGCCAAGCGGCAGACCATGCTGTTCTCGGCCACCATGCCCGGCGAGATCGTCGCGCTGTCGCGCCGCTACCTGACCCGGCCGACCAACGTGCGCGCCGAGTCGCACACCGAGTCCGACGCGACGCCGCAGGTCGTCCAGCACGTCTTCCAGGCCCACCAGATGGACAAGCCTGAGATGCTGGCGCGCCTGCTCCAGGCCGAGGGCCGCGGGCTGACCATGGTGTTCTGCCAGACCAAGCGGGCCTGCGACCGGGTCGCGGCCGACCTCGCGCAGCGCGGCTTCTCCGCCGCCGCCGTGCACGGCGACCTCGGCCAGGGCCAGCGGGAGCGGGCGCTGCGCGCGTTCCGCAATGGCAAGATCGACGTGCTGGTGGCCACCGACGTGGCGGCCCGCGGGCTCGACGTCGACGACGTCACCCACGTGGTCAACTACGAGTGCCCCGACAGCGCCGACACCTACGTGCACCGCATCGGCCGCACCGGCCGCGCGGGCAAGGAGGGCATCGCCGTCACGCTCGTCGACTGGGCCGACCTGACCCGGTGGAAGCTGATCAACGGCACGCTCGACCTGCCGTTCGGTGCGCCGGAGGAGACCTACTCCACCTCCCCGCACTTCTTCGAGGCGCTCGGCATCCCCGCGGGCACCAAGGGCAAGCTGCCCAAGGAGCAGCGCGGCGAGCGCGCGGGCCTCGACGCCGAGGAGCTGGAGGACATCGGCGAGACCGGCAAGATCCGTTCGCACACCCGCGACCGCGATCGCGACCATGACGGCGACCACGACGGCGAGCGGTCCCGGCCGCGGCGGCGCGCGCGCCGTCCCCGCGCCCGGACCCGCGGCGGCAAGCCCGTCGCGACCGGCACGGCGGGCGCCGAGCCCGCGGCGCCGGAGGCCGCCGCCGACCAGGCCAAGGCCGACGACGGCGGGCACGACGCCTCCACCGGCGCGGGAGGCGCCGAGCGCAAGCGGTCCCGGAGCCGGCGCCGCACGCGCGGGGGCAAGCCGTCCGAGCGCGGCGAGGCCGCCGAGGCGCCGCAGAGCGCCTGACGGGAGGGGCGCTCCCGCTCGCGCCCCCGCCCGTCCCCACCGGGCCGTCCGGTCCTCTCCGGGCAGCCCGCGCAGGACCGGCCGGGCGACGGCCGTGAACCACCTTCACGCTCGTTGCCGGCCGGACGCATGATCGCGGCCGTCCCGCTACCGGGCGGCCGCACTCTTCTCGCCACGAGTCACGGCACGAGCCCCGCACCCGCGTCGCGGAGGGACAGGGCGGTGCCGGGGTGGTCGGTCACGAGCACGGCCACCCTCGGGTCGCCGATGAAACGGCGCATCAGGGGCACCGCGTTGACCGTCCAGACCATCGCGGGGAACCCGGCGCGGGCGCACTGCCGCAGCACGCCGACCCGCGCGAGGCGGTGGTTGAGCGCGACCATGTCGGCGCCGGAGCGGCGGATCAGCCGCAGCGGCGCGAAGTCGGCGACCACGCCCGGCTCCCAGAGGCTGCGCCCCACCGACAGGGCCGCCCTGACCCGCGGGTACGCGCGCTTGATCTCGGCGATCGAGCGGACCTCGCGGGTGGTGACGACGAACCCGTCCGGCCCGAACGCCTCCAGGCCCAGCGCGACGGTCTCGTGCTCGCAGCCGTGCTCCTTGAGGTCGAGGTGGCCGCGGACGCGGCCCGCCATGATCTCCAGCGCCTCGGTCACGAGCGGGAGGGACCGCCCGCCCGCCAGCTCGCGCGCCCGCGCGTAGGGGAGACGGTTGAGCGGAACGCCTTCGACGGCGGCGTCGTGGTGGACGACGAGGCGGCCGTCGCCCGTGCGGCGCACGTCGATCTCGGCGTACTCGGCCCCGGAGGCGACGGCGTCGCGGAGCCCGGACAGGCCCGCGTCGTCCCGGCGGTGCGCGGACACGGCGGTCATGACGGCTCGGCGCCGCGGCGGAGACGGGAGTCCACGTTTCGGACGCTACCACCGAACCTTCTTCACCGGTGTCTGCCTGTGCATATTTAGTATGGTGGCCCTCTGTGAGTACGCCCCGGTTCCTGACTCTGCCCCCCGGCGTTCGCCGGACGACCGTCGAGACGTCCCGCGGCCCGTTCGCGGCTCTGGAGGCGCTCCCGGGGTCGGGCGTACCCGAACGCCGCCCCGCCCTCCTCGTCCCCGGCTACACCGGCAGCAAGGAGGACTTCATCGCCGTCCTCCAGACGCTCGCAGGCGCCGGGCGGCGGGTGGTCGCGATCGACCTGCGCGGCCAGTACGAGACCGAGGGGCCCGACGATCCGGCCGCGTACGCGTGCGGCGCGCTCGGCGACGACGTGGCGGCGCTCGCCGAGGCGCTCGGGCCCGACCCGGTGCACCTGGTCGGGCACTCGTTCGGCGGCCTGGTGACGCGCGAGGCGGTGCTGTCGAGCGGATGCGCGCCCGCCTCGTTCACCCTGATGAGCTCGGGGCCGTCCGGGGTGACCGGCCAGGCGGCGGCGAAGGCGCAGGCCCTGCGCGACGCGATCCCGCAGCTCGGGATGGGACGGATCTGGGCGATCAGCCTGGAGCCGGACGCGGCCCGGCGCGGCGTCCCGCCCGAGATCGTCGCCTTCCTCAAGGCCCGCACGCTCGGCAACTCCGAGACCGGGCTCGTGGCGATGGCCCGCGAGCTGCTGGAGGCGCCCGACCGCGTCGACGAGCTCGCCAAGACCGCCGAGGACGCCGCGCTGCGGCTGCTCGTCCTGTACGGCGAGGACGACGACGTCTGGGACCCGCGCGAGCAGGCGGCCATGGCCGAACGCCTGGGCGCCGGCAAGGTCGTCATCCCGAGCGCCGCGCACTCCCCCGCCGTCGAGGCGCCGGAGACCACCGCGAGCGCCCTCACCGAGTTCTGGAACCACGCCGAACGCTGCGTCGTCCGCTGACCGGGACCGTCCGCCAGAACGCCTGAGAGCCCCGTACAGGCTTCCGCGGAGCGCCCGCCCTCCCTCGCCTCCCCCCTGGGGCTCCTTGGGCCCGGAAGCGGCTTTCCGGCGCTTCCGATCCCGTTCATGGGGGGCGGGTGTGCGGGCGCGGCGGCGTAATGACACACTTACTTCAGTTTGTCTCACGCCATGCGGGGAGCGCCCTCCCCCGGAGAAGCCGCGAGGTGCTCATGACGGCCACCGTCCAGCCACCCGAAAGCGTCACGTGGCGCGTCCACATCGACCGGTCCATGTGGGTCGGCGGGGTCCGCAGCCTCATGCTCCAGGCCCTGCACCCCATGGCCATGTGGGGCGTCTGGCAGAACTCCAACTTCCAGGAGGACCCGCTCGGACGGCTCCAGCGCACCGCCGACTTCGTCGGCATGGCCACGTTCGGCAGCCACGAGGAGATCGACGCGCTGGCCGCGAAGGTCCGCGGATCCACCGCAGCCTGCGCATCCTCAACCACGACACCGGCAAGAAGGAGCGGCTCGACCAGCCCGAGCTGCTGCTGTGGGTGCACTGCGCCGAGGTCTACTCCTACCTGGAGGTCGCGCGGCGCGCCGGGCTGCCGCTGACCGACGCGATGGCCGACCGGTACCTGGACGAGCAGCGCCACACCGCGACGTACGTCGGGCTGCACGCCGAGGACGTGCCGGGCAGCGTCGCGGAGATGGAGGACTACCTCGCCTCGATGCGGCCCCAGCTCCGCGTCACCGAGGAGGCGGCGGCCACGGTGCGGTTCCTGCTGTGGCCGACGATGCCGGAGAACCTGAAGTTCCTGAACCCCGGCAAGCCGGGCTACTTCCCGTTCGGGGCGCTCTGCTACTACTCGCTGCCCGGCTGGGCGCGCAGGATGTACGGGACGCTGCCCGAGGTGCCGCAGCCCGCCGTGACGGCGGCCCTCAGGTCGTTCCGGACGACGATGAGCACGCTGCCCGAACGGGTGCACGACTACGCGTTCGCCAAGCCCACCCGCGACATGCTCGAACGGGCCCGCCGGCGGCTCGCCGCCGAGGGCTACGACGTCGGCAAGGGCCTCTACGGCCTGCGCGACCCGCGCCGCTGGCCCGCCCCCGCCCCTCGTCGCCGCCTAGGCGGGAGGGGACCCGGGCAGAACGGAAAAGCCCCGCACCCACCGCGTACGGCGTGGTGCGGGGTTCCGGGTCGTTCAGGCTTCGAGGACGGGTAGGGCCGCCCACGGGTCCTTGCGCGGCGCGGCCTCCAGGCCCTCGGGGCAGTGGCGGGCGAAGTCGCACCAGGAGCAGAGGGAGCCCGGACGCGGCGGGAAGACCTCGTCGTACGGGGCGTGGTCGATCGCCGGGCCCTCGCCGGAGCGGGGCCGCGGAACGCCTCCGAGTCGCGTCTTGTACGCCTCGTCGGCCGCTGCGGCCTCGGCGGCGATGCCCTCCGCGCGGCGCAGGTGCCGCTGGAGCGTCTCGTCGGTGTGGTCCCAGACCGCGACCTCGCCGGACGGCAGGTGGTGCAGCTCGACGCGGTGGCAGGGGCGGCGCAGGACGCGGGACGCCGCGATCGCGTAGAGGGCGAGGGCCAGCGAGCCGCGCGCGTCGTCGGCGGTGAGGACGTGCCGCCCGGTCTTGTAGTCGACGATGACCAGCTCGGAGCCGCGCGCGTCGAGCCGGTCGATGCGGCCCGAGACCGCGATCCGGTCGGTGCGGGTCGCGACGGTCCGTTCGACGCCGAGGGGCTCGTCGGACGGGTCGAGGCCCGCGGCGTACCGTTCGACCATCTCGCGGGCCCGCTCGCGCTGCTCGGCGGACTGCGCCTCGTCGCGGAACCCGTCGGTCAGCCAGCCGCGCACGAGCAGCGCGCCCGCCGCCTCGGCCGTGCGCTCGGCCCGCGGCAGGCGCCACCACGCGGCGAGCGCGTTGTGGACGCTGGCGCCGAAGCTGTTGTGGGCCCACGGCGGGCCCTTGGGCGGCATCGGACGGTCGAGGTAGGTCATCCGGTAGCGGCGCGGGCAGTCGAGCCACGCGTTCAGCCGCGACGGCGTGCAGGTGTAGAGCCGTCGCGGCATGCCCTCGAAGCCGAGCTGCTCCGCGCCCACGTCGTCCGCCCGCCCGCCGGCCTCAGCGGCCCGCGCTCAGGCGTCGTCCTCGCGGGCGAGGGCGCCCCAGGTCTCCCAGCGGGCGTCCTCCTCACCGACGGTCGTCTCCTCGCCCTGCCCCGGGAGGACCTTCAGGTCCTTGGGCAGGGGGGTGAGCAGCGCGCCGATGGAGTTGAGCTGCTTGCGCAGGTCCTCGTACTGGCCGCCGATCGAGCCGGGACGGCCGCGGTGCAGGGTGTCGCCCGACAGCAGCACGCCGAGCTGCTCGCTGATCACGCTGATGCTGCCCGGGGTGTGGCCGGGCGTGTGCACGACCTCCAGGGCGGCGCCGCCGATCTCGAAGACCCCGCCGTCCTCCAGCCAGATGTCGGGTTCGAGGGCGCGCAGGGCCTTGGCGTCGTCCTCGTCCTCCTCCTGCTTGGCGAGCCGGCCGAAGTAGTCGCGCCACAGCAGCCGGTCGGCGCGGTGCAGCGCGATGGGGGCCCAGTCCTCCTCGTCGTCCTCGCCCGCGGCGGCGACCTCCAGCACCACGCCGAGGTGGTGCTCGTTGCCGTCGGTGAGGATCACGGCCATGACCTCGCGGTCGCCGACCTCCTTGAGGATGGCCTCGGCGTCGTAGGCCGGGTCGATCACGATGACCTCGTCGTCGTCGCCGACGATGTAGGTGTTGTTCTCGACGTCGTGTTCGGTGTCGTCCAGGGTGAGCTTCCCCGTCGTCACCACCTGTTCGATGCGCGCGTCCACGCCCCGCACCCTACCGGGTTTCCGGGCTCCTTCGGGGCCCGCCGGACGCGGCGTCCAGGAGCGCCTCGTACGCGGCGGGCGCGGTCGTCTCGGCGCCGAGGCGGTCGCCGGTCATCGCGCCGTGGTCGTCACTGGAGCCGGTCGCGACAACGCCCAGGTCGGCGGCCAGGCCGCGCAGCTCGGCCCGGTCCGGCGGGGCCTGGTCGGGGTGGTCGGCCTCCAGCCCGGCGAGCCCGGCGGCGGCCAGCTCCGCGATCAGCTCGTCGGGGGCGACGTAGCCGTACGCGCGGGCGCGCGGGTGCGCGAGCACGCAGACGCCGCCCGCCGCGCGGACGAGCCCGACGGCGCGGACGGGGTCGGGCGCGTACCGGTCGGCGTGCGCCCGGCCGCCGGGCGCGATCCACTCCGGGGTGAACGCCTCGTCGATCGTGGCGACCGCGCCCGCCTCCACCATCGCGCGCGCGATGTGCGGGCGGCCGACCGCCTCGCCCCGCGCGAGGGCCCGGACGCGTTCCCAGGTGACGTCGGCGCCGAGCTCGCGGAGCCGTTCGACCATGGTCCGCGCGCGGATCACCCGGTCGTCGCGGATGCGGGCGATCTCGGCGGCCAGCTCCGCGTCGCCCGGGTCGAACAGGTAGCCGAGCAGGTGCACGCTCGCCCCGGCGTGCTCGCACGACAGCTCGATCCCGGGAACGAGCGCGAGCCCGTCCGGGAGGGCGGCGGCGGCCTCGTCCCAGCCGGCGACCGAGTCGTGGTCGGTGAGCGCGACGGCGTCCAGCCCGGCCGCCCGGGCGCGCCGTACGACCTCGGCGGGGGCCGCGTCCCGTCCGACACGCTGCTGTGCGCGTGCAGATCAATCCGCATGCCCTCTTCCTACCAGCACCGCCCGTCCCACCGGCACCGCCCGTCCCACCGGCCCGCCCGTCCCACCGGCCCGCCCGTCCCACCGGCCCGCCCGTCCCACCGGCCCGCCCGTCCCACCGGCCCGCCCGTCCCACCGGCCCGCCCGTCCCACCGGCCCGCCCGTCCCACCGGCCCGCCCGTCCCACCGGCCCGCCCGTCCCACCGGCCCGCCCGTCCCACCGGCCCGCCCGTCCTACCGGCCCGACCGGTCGCGGGGTCAGCCGTCGAGGCGGGGGCTGAACGCGCCGTACGGGAGGTCGAGCTCCATGCCGGGCTCGCGCAGGTCGAGGAGGTGGCGGCGTTCGAGCAGCAGGGCGCCCGCGTCGGGCGGCCACAGCACCGCCCACAGCCAGTCGCCGAGCGCCTCACCGACGTAGACGGCGCGGTCGGGCGGCGCCTCGACCGCCCACATCGGCACCGAGTGCTCGGCGGTCGCGGCGGGACCGCCCACGACGAGCTTGACGTGCGGCGGTTCCTTGCCGAACCCCTCGCCGGGGTCGGGCCCGTCCAAGCCGGCGTGGTGGGCGCCGAGGCCGACGCCCGGCTGCTCGGCGATCAGCAGCAAGTCGGCGGGGCCGGTGAGCAGGCCGGGGCCGGCCAGCGCGACGGCGCACGCGCGGGTGCCGCTGCGGTCGTCGCCGACCGTCGCGAACCCGGTGACCAGCCAGCCGGGCGGCAGCGGCCACGGGGTCCAGACCGGGACGCGCGCGTCGCGCAGGGCGGCGGCGAGTCCCTCGGCGCCGGGGCGCTTGGACGGCTGTCTCGGCAGTACCGCGCCGTGCGCGCCGCAACTCCAGTCGCTCGACCAGAGGCTCGGCGCGCTCAACGGACCCGCGCAGCGCGGGCAGGTGGGCTCCGCCCTCATGCTTACCAACAGTGCGCGGCCGGCTCCGCCCGCGTCAAGCCGGGACCGGCGCACCAGAGGGACAAATGGGAAAGAATGGGGTGATGTCGGTGCAGTCGGTGCGGTGTGTGGGCGGGGTCGTCCGGGACGGCGAGGGGCGGTTGCTGCTGGTCAGGCGGGGGCGTCCGCCCGGCGAGGGGCTGTGGTCGATCCCCGGCGGGCGCGTCGAGCCCGGTGAGGACGACGCCGCCGCCGTCGTCCGCGAGCTGGCCGAGGAGACCGGCTTCACCGTGCGCGCCGGACGCCTGATCGGCACCGTCGAACGCCCGGGTCCCGGCGGCGTCACGTACGAGATCCACGACTACGCGGCGACCGTCACCGGCGGCGCGGCCCGCGCCGGGGACGACGCGGCCGAGGTCCGCTGGGTGACGGACGCCGAGCTGCGCGCGCTTCCGACCGTGACCGGGCTCCTCGACGCCCTCGCCTCCTGGGGCGTCATCCCCCTAACGCCCGGCGGACGCGCTAACGACCAGCGCTCTCCCGGCTGAACTCCTCCGGCGGCGTGTCCACATCCTGTGCACGGCCGTCCGGCTCCGGCCGCCCATCGCCGCCTGCGGAATCCACACCGGCGAACGGCGCTTCGGCGGCGAACGGCGCGTCTGCGGGGTACGGGCCGGACGCCGCTGCCGCAGCCGCCGTCGCCGGGGCCGGGTCGGCGGTGACGGTCTGGATCTTGAAGCGCCGGGCCAGCCAGAGCACGCCCGCCGCGTACAGCAGCATCGGGAGGACGTCGGCGACGACGTACTGCCAGGGCACGCCGCCCTGCTCGATGTCCAGCTCGCCGACGGCCGCCGGGAGCAGGAACGCCATCAGGTTGTTGAACACGTGCATCGCGATGGACGCCTCAAGGCCGCCGGTCCGTACGGTCAGCCAGCCCGCGAGCGCGCCGAAGACGAAGATGTCGAGCATCCCCCAGCCGGTGTAGCCGTGCCCGGACGTGAACAGCGCGGCTCCGACGACGATGCCCGGCCACGGCGTGCGGAAGACCACGCTGAACGCGCGGCCGACGCGGCCCCGGCGCGTCTCCAGGGTGCACGCGCCGAACGCCTGGAGGATCCAGCCGCGGAACGCGTACTCCTCGGCCGCCGACTGGAACGGCACCAGCAGGACGATGACGAGCGCCGGACCGAGGAACCCGCCCCACCCGACCCACGACCCGTCCGAGTCGGAAGAGTCGTCCACGACCAGGCTCGCCAGCCACGACGAGCCGAACGACACCACGCAGAACGCGATGGCCGGCGCGCAGCAGATGGCGAGCCAGCGCCAGCGCAGCCGCCCCGCCACCGACGACAGCGTGCCGGGGCGGCGCCTCTGCACGAACCACGCCGCGCCCAGCACCACCGGCAGGAACACGGCGAGCATCAGGAGGTTGAACGCGAGGTCGGCGGTGTCGTTGCCGAAGATCGCGTTGGGATCGTCGTCGTCGCCGGGCATGTCGCCGGTCGCGATCGCGTACACGACCATCCCGGCGATCATGACGATGATCACCAGGGCCATGCCGACGGCGGCGATGCCGAGGGTGCCGACGAGCGGCCTCCACCAGCGGTGCGCCTCCGTTCGGGCCACCTGGTGGAACGGCCGGCCGGGCTGTACCGGGACCGTCCACGGGCGTTTCACCGGCGGCGCGTACCCCTGGAACGGCATCCCGTAGCCGTACGGATGGGCCTGCGGCGGCGGATAGCCGTAACCCTGCTGCTGTTGCCCTGGCAGCGGGTACGGGCTCCCCTGGGGCGCTTGCGGCGGATACCCGTACGGCTGCTGCTGCGGGTGTTGCGGGTGTTGCGGGTATGGCCCCTGCGGGTGCGCTCCGTAGCCTGGCGCTCCGTACGGGGCGTAGGGGGCTTGCGGGCCCGGCCATTGCGCCTGCTGGGCTTGCCCGTACGGGTCCTGCGCGGCGTACGGCTCCAACGGAACCTGCCCCGGCTGGCCCGGCTGGCCCGGCTGGCCTGCGCTCCCGGCTGGGGCGGCGTGTCCGGTCGGGCCGGCGGGCGGCGGCGGGGCCTCCGGACCGGGGGCGGACGCCCCGGGGTCGGGCGGCGCCCAGCCGTTGTCGTCGACCGGATCCGACACGTGTGACCCTCCCGTGGCTGTGGCGACACCTGGGAGGAATCGTACGTGCCCTAGGCGGTCGGGGGGTCGAAGCGCTTGGTCCGGGCCATCCCGGCCGCGCGGCCCTTGGCGGAGACGACGAGGGCCATCTTGCGGGACGCCTCGTCGATCATCTCGTCGCCGAGCGTGGCCGCGCCCCGGCCCTCGACCCGGGTGTAGTGGTCGTAGGCGTCGAGGATGAGCTCGGCGTGGTCGTAGTCGTCCTGCGTCGGGGAGAACACCTCGTTGCCCGCCTCCACCTGGGACGGGTGCAGAACCCACTTGCCGTCGAAGCCGAGCGCGGCCGAGCGGCGGGCGACGCGGGTGAAGGCGTCCACGTCGCGGACGTTGAAGTAGGGCCCGTCGATGGCCTGGAGGTCGTTCGCGCGGGCGGACAGCAGAATCCGCATGAGGATGTAGTGGTAGGCGTCGCCCTCGGTGTAGCCGGGCGGCTGCTCGCCGACCACGAGGGTCTTCATGTTGATCGAGGCCATGAAGTCGCCGGGGCCGAACACCAGGGCCTCCAGCCGGGGGGACGAGGCGGCGATCGCGTCGATCTCGACCATGCCGCGCGCGTCCTCGATCTGCGCCTCGATGCCGATGCGGCCCGGCTCGTACCCCATGGCGGCCTCGATCTGGGTGAGGAGCCGGTCGAGCCACTGGACGTGCGTGGCGTCCTGCGCCTTCGGCAGCAGGATCGCGTCGAGGTTCGCGCCCGCGCCCTCCACGACCTCGATGACGTCGCGGTACGCCCACGGCGTGTTCAGGTCGTTGACGCGGACGGTCCGGACCTTCCCGGTCCAGTCGCCCTCGTTGAGGGCCGCGACGACGCTCTTGCGGGCGGCCTCCTTCGCCGAGGGCGCGACCGCGTCCTCCAGGTCGAGGAAGATCTCGTCGGCGGGGAGCCCCTGGGCCTTCTCGATGAAGCGGGGGTTGCTCCCGGGAACGGCCAGGGTGGTACGTCGCGATCGCATGGGCGGATGCTACCGACCGCCTTCGCGCGCGGCCGATCCCCGTCCGGCTGTGAGACCCTGCGGGCATGGGCGGTGCTGATCTGAACGCCGAGCCGGCCCCGGACCCCGGGCCCGCGCCGGAACCCGAACCGCGGCCCGCGGACGCGCTGGACGCGGCGCTGGTGGAGGAGGCGGCCAAGAAGTCGGGCCTGCTCTGGCTCGACCTGCCGGGCCTGCCGCAGCCCCGCGCGGCCTGGCACCTGTGGCACGAGGGCGCGGCGTACGTGCTGACCGGCGGGGAGGGCGAGCAGCCGATGCCCGGACTCCCCGAGGCCCGGCACGTCACGGTCATCCTGCGCGGCAAGGACAAGGGCGGACGGCTCGTGTCGTTCACCGCCGCATGCGAACGGGTCGAGCCGGGCTCGGAGACCTGGGACGCCGTCGCGCCGCTGCTCGCCAAGGACCGGCTCAACGCGCCGACGCACGAGGGCCAGCTCGAACGGTGGGCGCGCGAGTCGTACATCGTCCGGCTCGTACCGGACGGCGGGATCGCACGCGCACCGGGCGAGCCCGCCGACTACGCGACCGTACGCCCGGTCGAGACGCCCGCCACGACGGCGTCCGCCCCGCCTCGCATGTACGGCGCCAAGCGCCGCCGCGTCGACCGCTGACCGCCCGTCCCGTCCGCCGGTCCCGTTCCGCCGCGCGTTCCGCGCGCGCCGTTCCGCCTGTCCCGTTCCGCCGCGCGTTCCGCTCGCGCGGGGTCACATGGGGAGTTCGCGGCCCGCGCCGATGGCGCGGAGCTTGTCGGGGTTGGCGACCAGGTGGATGGCGCGGATCAGGCCGGCGTCGTCGACGTCGCAGGTGATCGCCGTGATCGGTCCGGCGGGGCCGTCGATGACCAGGCCCGGCTCGCCGTTGATCGAGGCCCGGCGCACCCGCATGTCCTCCGGCGCGACCCCGGCGTACGCCGTGCCGGCGACCGCCGCGACCCAGCGGCCGACCTTCGGCGCGCCGTGGATGGTGCGCAGCGCCGCCCTGACCTTGCCGCCGCCGTCGGTCCACAGCGCCACGTCCGGCGCGAGCACCTCCATGAGCCGGTTGATGTCGCCGCCGAGCGCCGCGTCCAGGAACCGCTCGGTCACCGCCCGCCGCTGCGCGCCCGCGGTCTCGAACCGGGGCCGCCGCGCCTCCACGTGCTTGCGGGCGCGGGTGCCGAGCTGCCGGACCGACGCCTCCGAACGGTCCAGCGCGCGGGCGATCTCCGCGTACGGGAACCCGAAGACCTCCTTCAGGACGAACACGGCCCGTTCGAGCGGGCTCAGCGTCTCCAGCACCACGAGCATCGCCATCGACACCGACTCCGACAGCTCGGCCTCCTCGGCGACGTCCGGGGACGTCAGCATGGGCTCGGGCAGCCACGGGCCGACGTAGGTCTCCCGCTGGACGCGCGCCGTCCGCAGCCGGTCCAGCGCGACGTTGGTGGTGATCCGCACCAGGTACGCCTTCGGGTCGGCGACCCCCGCGCGGTCCACCCCGGACCACTTGATCCAGGCGTCCTGGACGACGTCCTCGGCGTCGGCGGCGGTGCCGAGCATCCGGTACGCCACCGCGAACAGCAGGTTGCGGTGCTCGTCGAACACGGCCGTGGCCTCGTCGCTCATCACGCGAGAGCCTCTCATGGCGTCCCTCCGTACGTCGCGGTCCGCTCCGTTCGCCACGAACGACGGGCCCGGCCGCGCCGGATGTGACATCGCGCCGCTGTGACCCCTGCCACGCGCCGCGCGGGCCGGATGAGCTGCAAGATCGCGGGTAATCTCCCTCGCATGAGCGGATCACCGAACCGGGTGTTCATCGCCCGGCTCGCCGGGATCGCGGTGTTCGACCCGGCCGGCGACCAGGTGGGGCGGGTGCGCGACGTCGTCGCCGCGCTGCGCCTCGGGTCGCGGCCGCCGCGCGTGCTCGGCCTGGTGGTGGAGGTGTCGCCGCGCCGCCCGGTGTTCCTGCCGATCACCCGGGTCACGGTGATCGAGGCCGACGCGATCGTGTTCGACGGGCGGCTCAACGTCCGCCGGTTCCAGCAGCGCGGCCCGGAGACCCTGGTGATCTCCGAGCTGCTGGACCGCACGGTCCGGTTCCGCGAGACCGGCGAGCCCGTCTCGGTCGTGGACGTCGCGATGGAGCCGACCCGGACCCGCGACTGGCTCGTCGGGAAGGTCGCGGTCCGCCGCCGCGCGGGCCGGGGCCGGAGCCGCACCCGCGGGCTGCGCCGCGGCGGCGGGACCGTCGTGGTCGACTGGGACGCCGTGGAGGGGTTCTCCGCCGTCGAGCACGGGCAGGGCGCCGCCGGGATCATCGCCGCGTTCGAGCGGATGAAGCCCGCCGACCTCGCCGGGTACGTCCACGACCTGCCGGAGAAGCGCCGCACCGAGGTCGCGGTCGCCCTCGACGACGAACGGCTCGCCGACGTCCTGGAGGAGCTGCCCGAGGACGACCAGATCGAGATCCTCGGCAAGCTCGGCGTGGAGCGCGCGGCCGACGTGCTGGAGGCGATGGGGCCCGACGACGCCGCCGACCTGCTCGGCGAGCTGCCGACCGAGCAGCGCGAGCAGCTCCTGACGCTGATGGAGCCGCAGGAGGCCGCCCCCGTCCGGCGGCTGCTCACCTACGCCGACGACTCGGCGGGCGGGCTGATGACCACCGATCCCGTCGTCGTCGCGCCCGACGCGTCCGTCGCCGAGGCGCTCGCGCAGATCCGCAACCCCGACCTCAACCCCGCGCTCGCCGCGCAGGTGTACGTGTGCCGCCCGCCGACCGAGACGCCGACCGGCCGGTTCCTCGGCACCGTCCACTTCCAGCGGCTGCTGCGCGAGCCGCCGCCGACGCTCGTCAGCGGCATCGTGGACACCGAGCTGGACCCGCTGCGCCCCACCATGACGCTGGAGTCGGTCGCGACGTTCCTCGCAACCTACAACCTGGTCGCCGGGGCGGTGGTGGACGAGAACGGCCACCTGCTCGGCGCGGTCACGATCGACGACGTCCTCGACCACCTGCTGCCCGACGACTGGCGGGAGACCGTGATGGACGCCACCGCCGACGCCGCCGGGCCCGGCGCCGCCGCCGAGGGCGCCGACCCGGAGGAGGAGGCCCTGCGCGGCGCCGAGCCCGACGGCCGGGCGAGCCCGTACCCCGCGGCCGGGCCGGACGGGCCGGACTCCGCCGCCGGGCCGGACTCTGCGGCTGGACGGGACGGGCCGGGCGCGGCGGACGCGACGGACAGGGAGACGACGCGATGACCTCGCGCCTGGACCAGCCCCGCGAGATCCGCCGCACCCTCGTGCCGCGGCCCCACTACGACCCCGAGTCGTTCGGGCGGCTGTCGGAACGGATCGCCCGGTTCCTCGGGACGGCCCGGTTCCTGGTCTACATGACGGTGTTCGTGCTGGTCTGGATCGGCTGGAACCTGCTCGCCCCGCGTTCCTGCGGTTCGACCCGTACCCGTTCATCTTCCTGACCCTGATGCTGTCGCTCCAGGCGTCGTACGCCGCGCCGCTGATCCTGCTCGCGCAGAACCGCCAGGACGACCGCGACCGCGTCCAGTACGAGCAGGACCGGGCCCGCAACGACCGTTCGATCGCCGACACCGAGTACCTCACCCGGGAGATCGCCGGGCTGCGCGTCGCGCTCA
Source organism: Actinomadura sp. J1-007 (assembly GCF_009793335.1). Lineage (GTDB taxonomy): Bacteria > Actinomycetota > Actinomycetes > Streptosporangiales > Streptosporangiaceae > Spirillospora > Spirillospora yumaensis. The sequence continues at coordinate 1,531,669 of NZ_WING01000001.1, forward strand.
GCGAGGTCGCCACCCGCGACTTCCTGCGCTCGGAGCTCCAGCAGCTCGTCAAGGAGCTCGACGCCAAGGACGGGCACCGCACCGTCCCATGACCGGGGCGGGGCCGGGCCCCGCCGGGCCGGGCGAGGGCGCGCCCGCCCCGGGCGGCCGTCAGGCGGGGACGGCGCTGCGGTCCCGGGGGCGGTCGCGGGCGGGCTCGTCGGCGAGCTTGTCGAGGATCAGGCCGAACTGGCGCAGGTCGGCCTCGTCCAGCCTGCTCAGCACGTACTCGCGGACGCCGCGCTGGTAGGTCGGGGTCGCCGCGTCCAGCCGGGCGCGGCCCGCCGGGGTGAGCACCGCGTACAGCCCGCGGGCGTCGCTGTCGCAGGACTGCCGGACGACCAGGCCCTCCCGCTGGAGCCGGTCGACCAGGCGGGTGAGGCCGCTGCGCGACAGCAGCACCCGGTCGGCGAGGTCGTTCATCCGCAGCCGCCCCTCGGGCGCCTCGCCGAGGTGCATGAGCACGTCGTACGAGCCGAGCGCGAGGTCGTGGTCGGCCAGCAGGTCGGTCTGGAGCCGCCGGGAGATCTGGACCTGGGCGCGGAGCATCGTCCGCCACACGGTCAGCTCCGCGGCGGAGATCTGGCTGGTCGGCGTGCTGGTCGACAGGGTCACGCCCCGATCGTACGGCCACGGCACGCCGGAAGCGATGGCGGCCGCGGGGTGTCGCGCGCCGGTGCGGGCGCGGGCGTGCCGATCATGCGCGGCCGGATTCGGGCCGCCCCGGATTCGCGGGCAGCCGCGGCGAGTTCATACCATGGGCGTATGGCCTCCCAGTTGACGACCGAGCAGGTGACCGCGGCGCTCGCCACCGTGCACGATCCTGAGATCCGCAAGCCCATCACCGAGCTCGACATGGTCAGGAACGTCGACATCGCGCCGGACGGCTCGGTGCAGGTCGGCATCCTCCTGACCGTGGCCGGGTGTCCCATGAAGGACACCCTCACCCGCAACGTCACCGAGGCCGTCGCCGGGGTCGACGGGGTGACCTCGGTCCGGGTCGAGCTGGACGTGATGAGCGAGGAGCAGCGCAAGGCGCTCCAGACCAAGCTCCGCGGCGGCGAGCCCGCCAAGGAGATCCCGTTCGCCAAGCCCAACTCGCTGACCAAGGTGTACGCGGTCGCGAGCGGCAAGGGCGGCGTCGGCAAGTCGTCGGTGACCGTCAACCTGGCCGCCGCGCTCGCCGCGCAGGGCCGCAAGGTGGGCGTGGTCGACGCCGACATCTACGGCCACTCGGTGCCGCGGATGCTCGGCGTGGAGCACCCGCCGACCAAGGTCGAAGACATGATCATGCCGCCGTCCGCGCACGACGTGAAGGTGATCTCGGTCGGCATGTTCACGGCCGGCAACCAGCCGGTGGTGTGGCGCGGGCCGATGCTGCACCGGGCGCTCCAGCAGTTCCTCGCCGACGTCTACTGGGGCGACCTCGACATCCTGCTCATGGACCTGCCCCCGGGCACCGGCGACATCGCGATCTCGGTGGCGCAGCTCCTGCCGTCCGCCGAGATCCTCGTCGTCACCACCCCGCAGCAGGCCGCGGCGGAGGTCGCCGAACGGGCCGGGGCGATCGCCGCGCAGACCCACCAGCAGGTCGTCGGCGTGATCGAGAACATGTCGTTCCTGAGCTGCCCGCACTGCGGCGAGCGGCAGGACATCTTCGGCTCCGGCGGCGGCCAGGCCGTCGCCGACGCCCTCGCCCAGACGCTCGGCACCCGGGTGCCGCTGCTCGGCCAGGTCGAGATCGACCCGCGGCTGCGGGAGGGCGGCGACAACGGCACGCCGCTCGTGCTGTCCGACCCCGACGCGGGCGCCGCCAAGGAGCTGCGCACGATCGCCGACAAGCTCGCCGGCCGCAGCCGCGGCCTCGCGGGCATGTCGCTCGGCATCTCCCCAAGGGCCGCTGACCCGCCGCCGAGAGCCGTGCCGCACGACCGGTACGACTGAGCACGACGCCGAACGGCCCCGTTCCCGGAGCGATCCGGGGACGGGGCCGTTTCCGGTCACGCGCCTGGGCGCGCGGTCGCGCCCGGCGGCGGGGTCAGGTGGCCTCGTTGTCGAACGGGGGCCGTTCGCCGTAGTCCAGGCCGCCCGCCGTGGACAGGTAGGACGGCTCGTCGTCGAACACCGCGCCGTTGCTGACGGGGACGTCGTCCGGCGGGTCCTCGAACAGGTGCTTGCGGACGAACGTCTTCGGGTTGAGGTCGGCGACGTCGAAGTCCTTGAACTCCGGGCCGAGCCCGTCCTGGAGATCGGCCTTGGCGCTGTTGGCCATCTCGCGGAGCTGCCGCAGCGTGCGCCCGACCTGCCCGGCGACCTGGGGCAGCTTGTCGCCGAAGATGACGAGGGCGAGCACGACGAGAACCGCCATCTCGCCCAGTCCGACGTCGAACAACCCGTCCTCCACAAGCACCCGGGGACCGGACCTTCCCGGCCCGGCCCCTCAGAGTATCCCCAGGCCGGGTGAACCCGGCCCGAACATCAGTTGGCGGCGCCGAGCGTCACCTCGACCGTGGTCTCCTTCCCGGCCCGCACGTAGGTGACCTTGACCTTCTCGCCGGGGGCGCGGCTGCGGATCTGCGCGGACAGGTCGGCGGGGTCCTCGATCGGCTGGTCGCCCAGCTTGGTGATCACGTCGCCCGCCTTCAGGCCCGCCCGCTCGGCCGGCCCGCCCTTGGCGACCGGCTCGACGCCGCCGGTGGCCCGCTCGGCGATCTTCACGCCGGGCCCCTGGTACTTCTGGTCCATCCCGATGCCGAGCTGCGCCCGCTTGGCGGTGCCGGTCCGGATGATCTCCTCGGCGACCCGCTTGCCCTGGTTGATCGGGATCGCGAAGCCGAGGCCGATGTTGCCGCTCTGCTGCTCGCCGCCGAGCGACTGGCCGCCGAGGGTCAGGATGGCGGTGTTGATGCCGATCACGCGGCCCTGCGCGTCCACCAGCGGCCCGCCGGAGTTGCCCGGGTTGATCGCCGCGTCGGTCTGGATGGCGTTCAGCACGTTGGCGTCGCCGCCGCCCTCGCCCTGCGTCGGTACGGCGCGGTTGAGCGAGCTGACGATGCCGGTCGTCACCGAGCCCTGGAGGCCGAGCGGGGAGCCGATCGCGATGACCGGGTCGCCGACCGCGAGGGCGTCGGAGTTGCCGACCTGGAGCGCGGGCAGCGAGTGGCCGCCCTCCGGCTTCAGCACCGCGACGTCCGAGCCCGGGTCGTGGCCCTTGATCGTGGCGGGCAGCGTCTTCTTGTCGTTGAACTGGACCTGGATCTCGCCGCCGCTGCCGGCCGCCTGCACCACGTGGTTGTTGGTGACGATGTAGCCGCCGTTGACGATGAAGCCCGTCCCGCCGGCGCCCTGCCCGTTCGCGGCCTGCGCCTTGATCGACACGACGCTGGGCAGCACCTTCTGCGCCACGCCCGCGACCGAGTCCGGCGGACGGCTCTTGACGGCCGGGCCCGTGCCCGAGTCGCTGCCGCCGAGGTTCACGCCGCCGCCGTCGTCGTCGCTGCCGGTGGCCATCACCCCGATCCCCGCGCCGACGCCGCCCGCGACCAGCGCGACGATCAGCGCCACCACGGCCAGCACGCCGAGGCTCGGGCCTCCGCGCGACGCCGACGGCATCGCGGGGACGGGCGCCCAGTTGGGCCCCCCGCCGGGAGGCGGACCGTAGCCGGGGGCGGCCCCATCGGCCGCGCGCCGGGCGGCGGCGGGCCCATCGGCCCCCCGCCCATCGGCGGCGGTCCCATCGGGCGCGCGCCCGGATGCGGCGGCGGGGGCTGCTGCGACTGGTGCTGCGGCCATCCGTACTGCTGGGCCCGGGGGTCCTGGTTGTGCGGGGCGAACGCGGGCCTGCCCCGCTCGTCCGGCGCTTCGAGCCCGGCCGGCGGCTGCTGGACCGGCATCTCCCGCGCGTACGGCCCGTCCTGCGGCGGGCCCTCGGTGGGCCTGCCGTCCCGCGGCGCGTCCGGCGGCGCGAACCCTCCGGCGACGAGGCGGTCGGGGCCGTCGTCCTCGCGGACGGACGCCCCGGACCCGGCGGGCGTCTCGGACGCGGCGGACGCCCCGTATCCCGCGGGCGCCTCGTTCCCTGACGGCTCCGCCGCGGCGGGCGCCTCCGGCCCGGCTGAGCCCTCCGGCTCGGGGATCTCCTGGTCGGCCACCGTCTCCGGCGGCCCGGCCGTCTCCTGGGGACCGGTGGCGTCCCGCCGCTCAGCCCCGAAACCGGGGACGAGGTCGTCGTCCCCCGGCGACGCCTTGACCGGCCCGCGGTTCTCTTCCGTCATCCCCATCTCCTACCGAGCATGGTTCTCTATTCCGCGCTCATCGTGCCCAGCCGGGCATGTGGCGAGCATAAGACCTCATCAGCCAAAGGGATTAATCCAGGATCCCAGGCGCCGGGCGCCCCGGCCGACGCGGGTCCAGAACGGCGGCCGGTCGTGCGGCAGGCCCCTCGCCACCGCGTCCGCGGTGCTCTGCGGCGCGTCGGTGAGGACGGTGTAGACGTACCCGCCGCCCGCCGAGACGGCCCAGCGCTGGAGGGATTCGCGGCGGAAGACCGTACGGCCGCGTTTGACGGTCTTCTGCCACCCGGTGAAGCGGTCCTCGTCGAGGGCGCCGCGCTGGACGAAGACGGAGACGGCGGCGAGACCATCGGAGTAGCTGAGGTGGACGACGCCGCCCGGCTCGGGGCGGCGGGCGTCGTAGAGCGTGAGGCGGCCCGGCAGGTCCTTCGGGACGGGCCAGCCGTCGTGGCGCAGGTCGCTGAGCTCGGCACGGTCCAGCCGGTCGGCCCACAGCGTGGCCGGGGACGCGGCGGGCCCGGCGGCGCGGACCGAGTACGCGCGGCGGGACAGGTCGACCTCGGTGAAACCGGTCGCGGCGACCTTGTGGCCCATGGCGTCCAGCAGCTCGCGGTGCAGGATCAGGTTGGTCTCGGAGTCGATCCAGAAGCGGCCCGCCGCGCTGCCGTCGCCGCGGCGCGCCTCGACCACGCGGGTGCGCCGCCCGCAGACCGCGGAGTCGGCGGACCGCACGATCACGTAGTTGCGGGCCAGCAGGCCGAGGGTCTCGGAGGTGAAGCCGGACGCGCCGCCCCAGAAGGCGCCGGCGTCCGACCGGTAGGCGCGGCCCTCGTAGTAGGTGCCGTCGCCCGGCGTGTGGGACACCGACACGGTCGTGGTGGACGGCCTGCGCCGGCTCCAGGTCGTCAGGAACCGCCTGCCCTCGTACGGGACGCGGCCCGCGGCCTCGGCGGCGGCGCGCAGCAGCCGGACGGCCTCGGGGTCGCTGCGGGCGCGCCGGACCCCGGCGTCGCCGTTCAGCACGGCCGCGAGCGCGAGCGCCGCGGCGAGCCCGCCGGCCAGCAGACCGCACCAGCGCTGTCTGTCGCGGGCCGGGCTGCTCCCGCTCACGGCTCCGGCGGGGCCTGGACGGGGATCTGCTCGGAGGGGTCGGTGAGCGGGTCCGTCAGCGGGACGTCACCGGAGGTGAGGGCGTGCTCGACGGCGAACCGGTCGAACGCGGGCGTGACCGTCGCGGGCTCCTGGCCGCCGCCCGCGACGTACGAGGCGGTGCCGAGCCCGATGAACAGGGTGGCGGCGCCGACCGCGAGGTAGCGGCGGCGGGGACGCCCGCCGGCGGCCGCCGCGGCGCGTCCGGCCGGGCGGTTGTCGCGCGGGCGGGACTGCGGTGCGGGCCTCGCGGGGCGGCCGCTCGGCCGTACGGGACGGGTCGGCTGGGTGGAGGTGGTCTCCCCCGCGCCCTCGCCGAGCGCGCGCAGGCGGGTCAGGAAGTCCCCGCTCGGGATCTCGTCGGCGTCCGCCGCCCCCGGGGGCTGGGCGAGCTCGCGCAGCCGGCCCTTGAGCCGCCGCAGCGCGTCCGCCTCCCCCCGGCACCGCGCACAGCCCGCGAGATGGGCGAGCACGCGATCGCGCTCCTCGTGCCCCAGCTCACCGTCGACCAGAGCGGTCAGACGCTCCCCCAGACAACTCACGCGGCTCCCTCGTCGGTCCGTTCTTCTCTCGCGCGGGCGCGGCCGCGCCCGGGGTCCCTACACGGCCTCCGTCGGCGCGGCGGCGAACCCGGGCCCGCTCTCCGCGGCCCGCGCGGCGGCGTGCTGGAACTCGTTGCGCGTGCCGGGCCGCCTGCGGCGCGGTGCCCGGTGCTCCAGCGCTGCGCGCAGCTGCGCCCTCCCCCGGTGGATGCGGCTGCGCACGGTTCCAAGTTTGACACCCAACGTCGCCGAGATCTCCTCGTACGACAGACCCTCGATGTCGCACAGCACCACGGCCGCCCGGTACTCGGGGGCCAGGGCGTCGAGCGCGGCCTGGACGTCGGCGTCGAAATTGGCGTCGTCGAACGCCTGGGCCGGGGTCGGCTCGCGACCCTGGAGGCGCTCGGCGGCGTCGTCGGCGAGTCCCTCGAAGCGGATGCGCTGGCGGCGCCGCGCCATGTCGAGGAACAGGTTCGTGGTGATCCGGTGCAGCCATCCTTCGAAGGTGCCCGGGGTGTAGTTGGACAGTGAACGGAACACGCGGACGAAGACCTCCTGGGTGAGGTCCTCGGCGTCGTGCTGGTTGCCGGTCAGGCGGTAGGCCAGCCGGTACACGCGGGCCGAGTGCTCGCGCACCACCTCGTCCCAGGACGGAGGCGCCCAATCGGCCTCCGGGACGTTCTCGCGGGTGCGCGCGGCTGCTGCGTTACCGAACCCCTGCCTGGGGCCGACCCCCACAGCGCCCTTAAAACCAAGTGCTGCGACTCCCATGGTGCCGGGCTGTTCCTCTCTGCTGGCCAATGCTGTCGCTTGGGAACGACACGGTCGCGCCTGGGCTGGGGCGGTTGTGGACCGACGTCCATTACTTCTTCCTGCGACGGCCACCGCCGGTAGGGCGGGTGCCATCGCTCTTTGCAACGCGCTGAAACGCCGGTTGGTTCCCGGTCAGCGATATGGTCTTTCCAGCATGAGCCAGGCGGGGGTCCCGCGAGGAGGCAGCCATCGACGCCATTCAGGCCACCCTGGCCTACGTGGAGGAATTCCTCCCCGAAGACGAGCCACTACTGAACGCGCGCCGGCGCGGCGAAGAGGTCGGCGCCACGCCGATCGGCCCGGCGGGCGGCGCGGCGCTGCGCTTCCTGGCGACCCTGATCGGGGCCCGGACGGTCGTGGAGGTCGGGTCGGGCTGCGGCGTGTCCGGCATCTGGCTGCTGCGCGGCATGGCCAAGGACGCGGTGCTGACGAGCGTCGACGTGGAGCCCGAGTACCAGCGGCTGGCCAAGCACGCCTACGCCGAGGCCGGGCTCGGCGCGTCCCGCACCCGGATGATCATCGGCCGGGCGCTGGAGGTGCTGCCGCGGCTCACCGACGGCGCGTACGACATGGTCTTCTGCGACGCGGTCAAGCAGGAGTACCCCGACTACCTGACGGCCGCGCTGCGGCTGCTGCGGCCGGGCGGCGTCGTGGCGTTCGACAACGCCCTCGGCGGCCACCGCGTCGCCGACCCCGAGCGGCGCGACCCGGAGACGGCCGCGATCCGCGAGGTGGGCCGCATGGTCCGCGAGGACGAACGGCTCGTCTCGCTCCTGCTCCCCGTCGGCGACGGCCTGCTGTGCGCCGTCAAGCGCGACTGAGGCTCCGCATGGACGACGCCGACCCCCGGACGGACCCGCCAGCGCCCCCCGCCCCGAGGACGACACCGCCCCCGAACGCCCCGCGAAGCCCGCCCCGGCGAAGCGGTCCGCGTCGGCCGAAGGCGCCTCTTCGGACCGGGAAGGCGACACCGCCGAGGACGGCGAAGAGGCCGAGGACGGTGAGCCGGTCGAGGACATCACGGCCGAGGGCGACGGGGACGGCGCGGCGGGGACGCAGGCGGCGTTCGCGGTGCGGACGCGGGTGACGTGGCGCGGGATGTGGCAGCTCGTCGCGTTCGTGATCCTGTTCCTGGCGGCCGGGGTGTTCATCGCGGGCGGCGTGATGCGCGGGAAGGGCGCGGGGAGCCTGGTGTTCGTCGTGCTCGGCGGGTCGGGCGTCCTGCTGTTCGGCGCCGGGATGCTGATGTCGGCGGGGGCGATGCTGGCGCGCCGTCCCGTTCTGGAGATCGACTCCGAGGGCGTGCGGCGTCCGGCCCGGTGGCCGATGCCGCGCCGCGCCGACCGCGGGCTGCCCTGGTCGCGGACGGCGGCGCTGACGGCCGTGCGCCGCGGCGTCGCGGGGACCCGCGGGGGCGTGCAGGACTACCTGGTGTTCCTGCCGACGCCCGAGCTCGCCGAGCTGGCCCGTACGGCCGAGCGGCCCCACCTGGTGGCGCTGACGCTCCAGGACGTTCCGGCGACGCGCGAGGCCGTGCCGTGGTGCTTCCCGGTCGAGCCCGGCTGGGACGCCACCCTCCCGGAGATCGTCCGGCAGGCGCGGCGCCGGCACCGCGTCACGGTGATCGACCGCCGGACGAAGTGACCCGCGCCGAGGCCGGCCGCCCGGGGCGGCCGCCTCGGCGGCGCGCGGTCAGGCGGCGAGCCAGCGCAGCAGGAGCCGGGCGCCGAAGCCGGTGGCGCCGCGGGTGAGCTCGCCGTCGTCGGACGTGGCGCGGCCCGGTCCGGCGATGTCGAGGTGGGCCCAGGAGCGTCCGCCGGTGAACTCGCGCAGGAACAGCGCGGCGGTGATGGACCCGCCGCCGTAGCCGCCGCGGCCGATGTTGTTGATGTCGGCGACGTCGGAGTCGATCGCGGGACGGTAGTCGTCGACCAGCGGGAGGCGCCACAGCGGCTCGCCCGCGGCCTCCCCGGCGGCGGACAGGGCCGCGGCGAGGTCGTCGTCGGTGGCGAACAGCGCGCCGGTGCGCAGCCCGAGCGCGACCTTGGCGGCGCCGGTGAGCGTGGCGACGTCGACGACGACGTCGGGGTCGAGCTCGGCGTCGGCGTACGCGAGGGCGTCGGCGAGCACGAGGCGGCCCTCGGCGTCGGTGTTGAGCACCTCGGAGGTCGTCCCGCCGAAGTGGGTGATCACGTCGCCGGGCCGCATGGACGAGCCGGACGGCATGTTCTCGGCGGCGGCGACGAGGCCGGTGACGCGGGCGCGCACGCCGAGGTCGCGCAACGCGCTCATGACCGCGATGACGGCGCCGCCGCCCGCCATGTCGGTCTTCATGGTCTTCATGCCCTCGTTGGGCTTGAGGGACAGCCCGCCGCTGTCGAACGTGATGCCCTTGCCGACGAGCACGACGTGCCGCGCGGCCGGCTCGGACGGCGTGCCCGGGTCGTAGGCCAGCTCGATCAGGCGGGGCGGGCGGGCCGAGCCGGCGCCGACGGCGAGCAGCCCGCCGAAGCCGCCCTCGGCCAGCTCCTTCTCGCCCCGGACGCGGACGGTGAGGCCGGCGTCGGTGGCGACCTGGGCGGCGCGCTCGGCGAGCCAGGAGGGGCCCTTCTCGCCGGACGGGGTGTTGGCCAGGTCGCGGGCGAGGGCCGCCGCGCGGGCGCGCGCGGCGCCGAGCGCCACCGCGGGCCCGGCCGCCTCGGGCCCGGCCTCGGTCAGCACCGTCAGGACGCCGAGGGCGGGCTTGGCGGGCGCGGCCCCGATCCGGAACTCGTACGAGGCGAGCAGCGCGCCCTCGGCGAACGCCGCGAGGTCGCCGTCGGGGACGCCCGCGACGAGCGCGTCGCGGCCCTTCCCGCGCCGGGCCAGCGCGGCCCCGGCCCTGCGCAGGTCGGCCGGGGTCGCCTCGCCCACGCCGTAGAGCAGCAGCTCCCGCACCGTGCCGTCGATCCGGACCTGGGTGGCGACGATCTCGCCGGGCTCGCCCTTGGCCCGGTGCAGCGCCAGCAGTTCGTCCAGGGTGAACGGCAGGCCCTGGGCGACCTCGGCCGCGGGCGCGATCGGGCCCTGCCGGACGGGCACCGCCACCAGCTCGGCCCCGAGCTCGGCGGCCGCGCTGGACACGGTTCCGCCGGCGGGCACGACCCGGGTGTCGATGGGCATGGTGGTGGTTCCCCTTCTCAGATCTTCGCTGCGCGGGCGCCGGGTCCGGCGCCGCTCCTGCCGGGCGGGGGCGCGGGTGCGGCGAGGGCCCCGGCGGGCACGCCGGGACCGTCACCGCGTCTCGGGGCGTGCGTGACCGTCAGCCCACGACCTGCTTGAGGGCCTCGCCGAGCTCCTTGGCCTCGTCGGCGGAGAGCTCGACCACGAGGCGTCCGCCGCCTTCAAGCGGGACCCGCATGACGATGCCGCGCCCCTCCTTGGTCACTTCGAGCGGACCGTCTCCCGTCCGCGGCTTCATCGCCGCCATGCGTGCATCCCCTTCCTGCCTAGGGCCGCGTGGGGCCTCCGGGCACCGTTGGCCGCGTGGCCGCCTGTCGCATCCGCGTCATCAGTAGTGGTCCATTATCTCGTCTTCCGGGCGCGAAGTGGTAACGATCAGCCTCCAGATCGAGAGACTGCGGGCATGAACGCACGTTCGGCGCTGTTCGATCTGTACGGCGACCACCTCAGGGAGCGCGGCGGAAGGGCCCCGGTCGCGGCCCTGGTCCGGCTGCTGGCCGCGCTCGGCGTGGCGGCGCCCGCCGTCCGCACCGCGGTCTCGCGGATGGTGCGGCAGGGCTGGCTGGAGCCCGTTCCGACGCCGCTCGGGCCCGGTTACGCGCTCACGCCGCCCGCCGTCCGGAGGCTGGACGAGGCGGCGCACCGCATCTACCGCGACCTCGAACCCTGGGACGGGCTGTGGCACGTCCTGGTGGTCGAGCGGGTGCGGGACCGGGCCCGCCGGGAACGGCTCGGGGCCGGGCTGACGTACCTCGGCTACGCGCGGCTGGACGAGACGACCTGGATCGGGCCGAGGGCGTCGAGCGAGCTGGACGCGCTGCTGTCGGCGGAGTCCGTCCGGGCCGAGCGGTTCCGCTCGGCGTACGAGGGCGACGCGCGCGGCCTCGTGGCGCGGGCCTGGGACCTGGACGGCCTCGGCCGCTCGTACGAGCGGTGGCTCGCCGACGCCCGCCCGCTGCTGGCCTCCGCCGGGGAGGCGGGGCCGGACCCGGACGAGCGGGCGTTCGCGGTGCGGAGCAGACTGGTGCACGAGTGGCGCAAGTTCCTGTTCAGCGACCCGGGCTGCCCGCCGACCTGCTGCCGGACGGGTGGCCGGGGACGCGGGCCGCGCGGCTGTTCGACGCGGAGGCGGCGCGGCTCTTGCCCGCGGCGTCCCGGTTCGTCGAAGGTTGCCTCGGAGGCTCCCGAGCGGAAGGCGAGGACCAAGGTGTCGGAGATGCCGAAGACGTCGGAGACCGTTGAGGCCGAGACGGTGCTGTACGACGTCACGGAGGGCGTGGCGACGATCACACTCAACCGCCCCCAGGGGATGAACGCGCTGACGGCCGGGATGAAGGCGGCTCTGCGCGAGACGGTCGAGCGGGCGGCGGCGGACGGCGAGGCGCGGGCGGTGGTCCTCACGGGCGCGGGCCGGGCGTTCTGCGCGGGCCAGGACCTGCGCGAGCACGCCGACAACCTCGCCGCGGGCAAGGGCCTCGACGGCACCGTCCGGGAGCACTACAACCCGATCGTGCTGGCGCTCGCGGGCATGGCCAAGCCCGTGGTGGCGGCGGTCAACGGCGTCGCGGCCGGGGCGGGGGCGTCCCTGGCGTACGCGTGCGACCTGGTCGTGGCGTCGGAGAAGGCGTCGTTCGCCACGGCGTTCACCAGGATCGGCCTCGCGCCCGACAGCGGGATGTCGTGGACGCTGCAACGCCTCGTCGGCCGGGCGAAGGCCGCCGAGCTGCTGCTGCTCGCCGAACCCGTGAAGGCGCCCGAGGCCCTCGCCCTCGGCCTCGTCAGCCGCGTCGTGCCGGCCGACGAGCTGGCTCCGGCCTCGGTCGAGCTGGCCCGCCGCCTCGCCGCGGGCCCGACCGTCGCGTACGGCGCGGTCAAGGCCGCCCTCGACCACGCGGCCACGCACGACCTGGCGTCCTCCCTGGAGCGCGAGGCCGAACTCCAGGACCTCTGCGAGAAAACCGCCGACCACCACAACGCGACGGAGGCGTTCCTCAACAAGGAGCAGCCGACCTTCCAAGGCCGCTGACCCACTGACCGCCTGCGGCCACTGCCCCCTCCGCGGCCTCAGGAGCCCCTTGGAGCGCCTCCCGGCCGGGAACCGGGGCCCGGGTCAGGGGGACGGGGTCGGGAGAGTCTCCAGGCGGTGCAGGCCGCGCGCCGTACGGGCCTTGCGGTGCCGCGCCGTACGGGCCTTGCGGTGCCGAGCGGGGCTTCGAGGTGCCCCGATCCGGGCGTGATCTTTGCCCGTCCGCGGTTGCCCCTCGCCGCCCGTCCCCCTATGCCTGGGAACCGGTAAGGATCAAGGGAAGGCGGGGCGCAGGTATGGACACCGCTGTGATGCTCTTCACCCGCGACCTCCGGGTGCACGACAACCCCGCCCTGGCCGCCGCCTGCGCCGCCGCGCGGCACGTCGTGCCGATGTTCGTGTTCGACGAGGCTCTGCTGCCCGCGTCGCCCAACCGCGTGCGTTTCCTGGTGGATGCCCTCCGGGATCTGGACGGGTCGCTCCGCGCGCTCGGCGGCGGGCTGCTGCTGCGGCGCGGCGACCCGGTGGCGGAGACCGTCCGGGTCGCCGGACGAGCCGGGGCGCAGGCGGTGTTCCTGTCCGGCGACGTGTCCCGGTACGCGGCGCGGCGGCTCGCCCGGCTGGAGCGCGAATGCGAGGCGGCGCGGATCGGCGTGTCCGCCCTGCCGGGCGCGACGGTCGTCCCGCCGGGCGCCCTGGCCCCGGCGGGCGGCGACCACTACAAGGTCTTCACCCCGTACTGGCGGGCCTGGGAGGCCGCGCCGCGACGTCCCGCCGCCGCGCTCCCGGACCGCGTGGCACCCCCGCCCGCCGACGGCCTGACCGACCGGCGATGCCCGGACGGGCACGTGGAGCTGGACGTGGTGGCGGAGAAGTTCGCCGCGGGCGCCTCGCCGGACCTGCTCGCGGGCGGGGAGGCCGCGGGGCGCGAGCGGATGCGGCGCTGGCTGGACGAGGGCCTGCCCGGGTACGGCGACGGGCACGACGACCTCGCCGGCGACCGCACGTCCCGCCTGAGCGCGTACCTGCGGTTCGGGTGCGTGTCGCCGCTGGAGCTGGCCGCGGCGGCGCGGGGACGGCCCGGCGGCGAGCCGTTCGTCCGCCAGCTCGCCTGGCGCGACTTCCACCACCAGGTCACCGCCGCGTTCCCCGACATCGGCCGCCGCGACTACCGTCCGCGCGACCGGCGCTGGCACGACGACGCGGACGCGCTCGACGCGTGGCGGGAGGGCCGCACCGGGCTGCCCATCGTGGACGCCGGGATGCGGCAGCTCCGCCGGGAGGGCTGGATGCACAACCGGGCCCGGATGATCTCCGCCTCGTTCCTCACCCGGAACCTGCGCGTGGACTGGCGGCACGGGCTCGCCCACTTCGGCGCGTGGCTCACCGACGGCGACGTGGCCGACAACGCCGGGAACTGGCAGTGGGTCGCGGGCACCGGCAACGACACCCGTCCCAACCGGGTGCTGAACCCGCTGCGCCAGGCCGCCCGCTTCGACGCCGACGGCGCGTACGTCCGCAGGTACGTGCCCGAACTGGCCGGGCTGGACGCGCGGGACGCCCACGCGCCGTGGCGGCTGCCCCCGGAGGACCGGCGCGCCCTCCCCTACCCGGCCCCGATCCTCGACCCCGAGCCGTGAGACCCGGTTCGGCGGGCGGGTGGTCAGGGCGGGGGCGGGGTGCGGAGGTGGGTGAGGACGGCGAGGACGCGGCGGTGGTCGTCCGGCGTCCGGTGCAGGTCGAGCTTGGTGAAGATGGAGCCGACGTGCTTGATCACGGCGGCCTCCGAGACGACGAGGCTCCGGGCGATCGCGCCGTTCGAGCGGCCCTCGGCCATCAGCGCGAGCACCTCGCGCTCGCGGGCCGTGAGGCGGTCCAGCGGGGTGCCGTCGCGGCGGCGGGCGAGCAGCCGCCGCACCACCTCCGGGTCGATGACCGTGCCGCCGGACGCGACGCGGCCGAGCGCGTCGAGGAACTCGGCGACCTCGCCGACGCGGTCCTTCAGCAGGTAGCCGACGCCGCCGCCGGTCTGGAGCAGGTCGGCCGCGTACGACTGCTCGACGTACTGCGACAGCACGAGGACGGGCAGGCCGGGGCGCTCCTCGCGCAGGGCGAGGGCGGCGCGCAGGCCCTCGTCGCGGAAGCCGGGCGGCATCCGCACGTCGGTGACGACGACGTCGGGCGCGTGCGCGGCGACCGCGTCCGCGAGGCCGGGCGCGTCGGCGACGGCCGCGACCACCTCGTGGCCGGAACGGTCGAGGATCTGGCTCAGGCCCTCGCGCAGCAGCACCGAGTCCTCGGCGATCACCACTCGCACGGGATCACCACTCGCACGGAATCTCCACCCGCAGCATCGTAGGACCGCCCTCCGGGCTGGACAGCCGGACCGTCCCGTCGTAGACCGCGACCCGGTCGGCGAGGCCCTGGAGCCCGCCGCCGCCCTCGACCGCCGCGCCGCCGCGGCCGTCGTCGCGGATCCGCAGCAGCAGCGCCGCGCCGTCCCGGCGGGCCGTCACCGTCGCGACGGTCGCGCCGCTGTGCTTGGCGACGTTGGCGAGCGCCTCGGCGATCACGAAGTACGCGGCGGACTCGACGCCCTCCGGCGGCCGTCCGGGCAGCTCGACGTCCACCTCCACGCGGACCGGGGACCGTTCGGCGAGGGACTCCACCGCGGCCCGCAGGCCCCGGTCGGTCAGCACGGACGGGTGGATGCCGCGCACCAGGTCGCGCAGCTCCTCCAGCGCCGCCCGCGCCTCCCCGCGCGCCCGGTCGATCAGCTCCGCGGACCCGGCCGCGTCCATCCCGGCGAGGCCGAGCGTCATGATCAGGCCGGTGAGCCGCTGCTGCGCGCCGTCGTGCAGGTCGCGCTCGATCCTCCGGCGCTCGGCCTCGAACGCGTCGGCCATCCGGGCGCGGGACGCGCGGACCGCGATGAGCCGTTCGCCGAGCTCCTCCTCGGCGGGGCGGACGAGCAGCGCCCGCGCCAGCGCCGCCCGCGCCCCGGCGAGGGCGGTGAGGACGTACAGCGCGAGCACCAGCAGAAGCAGGCCGACGGCCGCGACGGGCCACGCGGTCTCCTGCCGGTCGATCGTCACGTCCGGGCCGAAGACGACCGGGTCGCCCAGCGCGAGGTACACCGGCGCGGACGCCGGAGCCGCCGCCCCGACGAGCAGGACGAACGGCACGGCGACGTCCACGGCGGTGAGCAGCGCGGCGAGGAGCGCGTAGCCGAGCTCGCGCCAGGTGGCGGCCTCTCCGAGCCGGTACCGCGCCCAGGGCAGCACGCCGGTCTGCCGGGGCTCGCCGTGCGGGGACGGCGCGGGACGCCGGTCCACCAGGCGCAGCCGCCGGCGTTCCGCCGCCGCGAACACCATCGCCGACAGCGGCAGGCACGCCAGCAGGAAGACCCCGACCACGACCGGTGTGAGGACCACTCCGAGCCCGAGCAGGGCGGCCGCCGCGAGCAGCCAGGCCACCCCGGTGAACGGGCCGGACGCCAGGTAGGCGAGCGAGCGCCACGGCCACGGCGACAGCAGGAACCGCACCGGGTTCCCGGCCATCGCGCGCCAGACCGTGTCCCCCGTCCTCATGCCCCGCCGTCCCCCGTCCTCATGCCCCGACCGTACGAGACGCGCGGGCCAGCAGGTGACGGAGCCGCAGGTACGTGCCGTCCCAGGACCACTCGTCCCGTACCCACGCGCGCCCGCGCGCGCCCATCTCCGGGGCGTTCAGCAGTTGGACGACGGCCCGCGCGATCCCGGAGACGGACGACGGGTCCACGACGCGGCCCGTCACGCCGTCGCGCACGGCGTCCGGCGCGCCGCCCGAGTCGCCCGCGAGGACGGGCAGCCCGGCCGCCGCGGCCTCCAGGAACACGATGCCGAGGCCCTCCGCCTCCAGCCCGAGGCGGCGCGTCCGGCACGGCATCGCGAACGCGTCGGCCGCCGCGTAGAACGGCGGCAGCTCGGCGTGCGGAACCCCGCCCGCGAAGACGACCCCGTCGCGCGCGAGGCCGCGCAGCCAGAATTCCTCGGGCCCCGAGCCGACGACGAGGAGCGTCGCTCCCGGAATCTCCTCGCGCACCTCCGCCATGGCGCGGATCAGCCGATCCTGTCCCTTCCGGCGGACCAACCTGGAAACGCTGAGAACGACCGGACGATCACCCAGCCGGTAACGCTCCCGTACGCTCGAACCGTCGAGATCCGGCCGGAAAACATCCGAATCAACGCCCGGAACGAGCCGTGCCAGCTCCACGCCCGGACCCATCGCCGCCGCGATCCGCGCCCGCGTGAACCCGCCCAGACAGGTCACCACGTCGGCCCGTTCGCCGATGCGGCGCAGGACCCGGCGGGCGCCCGGAACGCCCGCCCACCAGACCTCGTGCCCGTGCGTGGTGGCGACCGACGGGACGCCCACCCGGCCCGCCAGCAGGCCCAGCGGGGCGGCGGCGCCGAACCACACCGAATCGCACCCGTAAAACGCGACGAGTTCCCGCACG
Organism: Actinomadura sp. J1-007; assembly: GCF_009793335.1. Lineage (GTDB taxonomy): Bacteria > Actinomycetota > Actinomycetes > Streptosporangiales > Streptosporangiaceae > Spirillospora > Spirillospora yumaensis. The sequence goes on from NZ_WING01000001.1 coordinate 1,548,250, forward strand.
CGCCGTTCGACGCGCTTTGTCGGCAACAGCGTCCGAGAACGGTCCCGAATCACCGGAAAAGGCAGCCCGGCGTCGAATTCCGCGCCACCCGCCTCAGCCGACGTATAAACGACGGCCTCGCCTTCCGGAAAACGCCGCGCCACCTCGTACACGAACGTCTCGATGCCGCCCTTGCGGGGCGGGAAATCGTTGGTGATGATCAGGCAGCGAGGCACAGTTCCTCCTCGCGGCGCAGCCGGGCCCACACGCCCAGCACGGCGGGGTACACCAGGTAGCCCCAACGGCTCGCGGGCATCAGCGCCGTGGCGAGCGCCAGCCCCACCGCGATCCTGTACGCGGCGGCCCGCACGTCGCGGGGCGGCCGCGCGAAGAGCCACACCGCCATCCCCGCGGCGGCGGCGCCCAGCGCGGCCAGCGCCGCCGCGTGCCCGTACGGCCCGAGTTCCGCGAGCAGCCGACCGGGCAGCGGCGAGTCGGCGGGCGAGGCCGCCCCGGCGAGCCCCAGCGGGAACCGCACCGCGTTCTCCACGAAGCCGCTCGGATCGACGGCGAACGGCACGAGCACCCCCAGCGCGAGGACGCCCCCGGCCGCGCCCGCGTACCTCCGCGCCCGCCCGCGCCGTACCGCGACCAGCACCAGGCACACGGCCAGCGCGGGCCAGGCGGTCGCCTTGAGCGTGCCCGCCAGCCCGAGCACGAGCCCGGCCGCGCCGTCCCGGCCGCGCCCGGCCAGGGACAGCCCCAGGCACACCAGCCCGATCACCGGCAGGTCGTCGCCGCCGACCGCCATCGGCAGCGCCACCACCGGCGAGGCGACCAGCGCCGCCACCGCCGCCATCGCCGCCGGCGGCGAGGCGACCGGTCCCGCTGTCCCTCGGCCCTGCCCCACCGGGCCGCGGCACGGGCCCGCCAGCGCCAGGGCCCCGACCAGCACAGCGCCGAACACGAGCCGCGCGTCCGGGATTCCGAGCAGCGCCATGCCGGGGAGGTACGGGTTGTACGCCTCGTACCCGCCGTGCAGGTCATCGGGCCCCAGGTACGGCGTCCCGTGCTCCCACAGCCTGGCGCCCGCCCGTTCGACCACTCCCACCTCGGGCTGCGCCCAGCCGTTCAGCACCAGCACCGCCAGCGGCACGAGCACGGCCCCGAACGCCACCCCCACGCCACCGCGTCCGGACGCCGCCGTCCCCGGCCCGTCACCGCGGCCAGCGCCCCGAGCCCGTACGCGACGGCCGCGATCTGCCCCCACACGCGGTGCGGCCCGAGGTGCGTCACGGCCGCCGTCCCTGCGGCGAACACCGCCGACCCCCCGTACAGCCAGGCCCCCGCGCCCCCGGCCACCCGCACCGTGCGGGGCGTCGCGCGACGGATCGCCGGGCGGGTCGGGCCGGTGGCGCGGGCCGGGCCCGCCGGTCGGACCGGTGGTGTCTCTCGAAGCGCCGCCACGGTCGTGGTCACCCCGTTCCGTCATCGTCTGAACTGCGGTTTCTCGCTCGTTCAGGCAATCGCGGCGGGACGCCCCGGGTCTGTAGACCGGACCGCCGACCCGGGGTAGGGCCAGGTCTACTCCCGTTCTCCATCCGGCCGTAGTGGGGCTGCCCCTACCTCGGGTCCTCCGGGGCGCGCCAGTGTGGGCGGCGGGGTCCGGGCGGTTGGCTTGAGGCATGACACAGACATCCGCCGCGCCGCCCGTCGTCGACCACGTCGCCGTGGCGGCGGAGCTGACCAAGTCGTACGGGCAGGGGGACGGGGCGGTCGCCGCGCTGCGGGGCGTGTCGGCGGTGTTCCCGCGGGGTCAGTTCACCGCGATCATGGGGCCGTCCGGGTCGGGGAAGTCGACGTTCCTGCACTGCCTGGCCGGCCTGGACACCGCCACCTCCGGACGGGTCCTGATCGGCGGAGTCGACATCACCGGGCTCTCGCGAACGAAACTCACCAAACTCCGGCGAGACCGCCTGGGATTCGTGTTCCAGTCGTTCAACCTGCTGCCGATGCTCACCGCCGAGGAGAACATCCGCCTCACCGGACGACTCGGCGGACGCCGCGCCGACCGCGAGTGGTTCGACGCCATCGTGGACGCGCTCGGGCTGCGGCAGCGGCTCCGGCACCGGCCGACCGAGCTGTCGGGCGGGCAGCAGCAGCGCGTCGCGGTCGCACGCGCACTGCTCACCCGGCCCGAGGTGCTGTTCGCCGACGAGCCGACCGGCAACCTCGACTCCCGCGCCGGCGCCGAGGTCCTCGGCTTCCTGCGCGGGGCGGTGGACGCCTACCGGCAGACAGTGATCATGGTCACCCACGACCCCGTCGCCGCCGCCTACGCCGACCGGGTCCTGTTCCTCGCCGACGGCCTCATCGTGGACGAGCTGCCCGCGCCGACGATCGACCAGGTCCACGAGCGCATGCGCCGGATGGAGGGCTGATACCCGTGTGGCTCATCGCGCGCCGGTCGTTCGCCGAAGGCTGGGTACGGCTCATCGCGACCATGCTCGCCGCGCTGTTCTCGGTGGGGCTGATCGCCGGATCGCTCCAGTTCGCGCTGCGGGCGCAGGAGGCGATGTCGGGCAGCGACGCCAGCGAGTACTCCCGCGCGGACGTGCTCGTCCAGGGCGGGTCCGCGGACCCCGACGACGTCTACGCCGCGCCCGACGGCCGGGTGCGGACCGACCGGATCGCCGGGCGGCCCGGCGTCGCGGCGGCGGCCGGGGACGCCGCGGTGTACGTGACGGCCGCCGGCCGCAAGGGGACGATCGTGCCGCCCGGCGGCGCCCGCACGCTGCTGCGCCCGTGGGTCGGCGACCCGCGGCTGAACCCGTACAAGCTGGAGTCCGGACGCGCTCCCGCCGCCGACGGCGAGGTCGCCGTCCTGCGGCACGTCGCGCGGGCCGGGCATCTGAAGACCGGCTCGTCCATGAAGGTGCTGCTCCCCGGCAGACCCGCGACGTGAAGGTCGTCGGGGTCGTGACCGTTCAGGGGCACAGCTCCGTCGCGGCCGGCGACCTGATCCTCGCGCCGCCCGAGACCGTACGGCAGGCGGCGGGGCTGCCCGCCGGGACGTGGCAGACCGTGTGGGTCAAGGCCGCGCCGGGCGTCACGCCCCAGCGGCTCAAGCGCGACCTGGCCCGCGACCTCGGCAAGGACGCCGCGACGGTGCGGACGGCGCGGTCGGTCCAGGACGCGCAGTCCGCCGAGCTCCAGGGCGCGGGCGCGTCCGTCGGGGGCGCGATCGGGATGCTGGCGTCGGTCGCGGTGTTCGTGGGGCTGTTCGTGGTGGCCAACACGTTCGGCACGCTCGTCCGCCAGCGCACCCGGCGGCTCGCGCTGCTCGGCGCGATCGGCGCGACGCCCCGGCAGATCAAGGCGCTGATCCGGCTGGAGGCGCTGGTGCTCGGCGTGGTCGCGTCGATCGGCGGGGTGCTGTTCGGCTACCCGGTGTCGGCGGTGCTGACGTCGCTGTTCGCGCGGGACGGGTTCGACATCAGCGCCGCGGACGCGCAGTTCGGGTGGGTCGCGCTCGCGATCCCCGCCGCCGCCGGGGTCGCCGTGACGCAGCTCGCCGCGTGGCGGGCGGCGCGCCGGGCCGCGCGGATCGCGCCCATGGAGGCGCTGCGCGCCACCACCGCCGAGGCGGAGGGCCGCCGGTGGCCGCGGCTCGCGGCGGCGTTCGCGGTGTTCGCGTGCGCCTGGATGTTCTACGGCCCGGTCTTCGCGATCAGGGCCGAGGAGTCGGGCGAGGACCGCACCATCGGCACGATGATTCTGATCCTCATGGGCTCGATGGTGACGGTCTCGGCGCTCGCCGTCCTCGCGCCGTTCTTCGTCGGCCCGCTCGGCGGCCTGGTCGGGCGGATCGGGCACGCGGTCAGCGGCGAGGCCGGACGGCTCGCCCGCGCCACGATCACCCGCAGCCCGCGCCGCGTGTCGTCCGCCGCGTCGTCGCTGATGCTCGGCGTCGCGCTGGTCTCGGCGACCGCGCTGATCGTGCTGTCGGCGAACGCCCGGTTCGACGAGGCCGGGACGAAGGTGATGCGGGCCGAGCACGCCGTCACCACCACGGGCAAGACGTCCAACGGGCCCGTGCCGCTGCCCCGCGACACCGCCGACAAGATCGCGCGGGCGCCCGGCGTCGCGAAGGCGACCGCGCTGACCGCCTCGGACGCCAAGCTCGTCTCGCCCCCGCCGCGCCGCCCGTCCCCGGGGAGGAGCCCGAACCGCTCTACCTCTCGCTGACGGGCGCCGACCAGACCGGGCTGTCCTCGATGATGCGGCTCGGCGGGCGCCTGCGCCCGCTCGGGCCCGGCGAGGTCGGCGTCACCTCCGCGATCGCGAACAAGCAGCGCCTCAAGCGCGGCCAGAAGATCGTCGTCAAGGGGACGCGCGGCCGCGTCACGCTGAGCATCGCGGGCATCTACCACGACCCGTCGCACGTCTTCGCCGACGGCGCCCTCGTCTCGCCCGCCACGATGGACCGGATCGACCCGGACGCGGAGACGCGCGCCGTCCTCGTCCGCGGCGGAACGGCGCGCGACCTCGAACGGGCCGTCGCGGGCGTGCCGGGCGCGAAGGTCATGGACCGCTCGGCGTACGTCAGGCACGCGTCCCGCGCGATGACCAACGGCCTCAGCGTGATCTACGGCTTCATCGGCATGTCGCTCGTGCTCGCGCTGTTCGGGATGGCGACGACCGTCTCGATGAGCGTCAGCGAACGCACCCGCGAGTTCGGGCTGCTCGGCGCGGTCGGCGCGACGGCGGCGCAGATCCGCTCGATCGTCCGCTGGGAGGCCGCGACCGTCGTCCTGCTCGGGACGTTCCTCGGCCTCGCCACCGCCGTCGGCACGGTGGCGCTGATGTACGCGGCCTCGGGCAGCTCGTTCCTCCGCCCGCACGCGCCGTGGTGGCTGCCGGTCCTGGTCACGGCCGGGGCCGCGCTCGTGACGCTCGCCACCTCGGCCCTCCCGGCCCGCCGCGCCGCCGGGGTACCGGTGCTGGAGGCGGCCAAGGCCGAATGACCCACGGCCGGCCCCTCCGCGCCCACCCGTGATGGAACGGCGACGCGGCGAGCCCCTCGGCCCCGCCAGGCCCCCACCGCAGGCCCCGGCGGGGGTCAGCGGTAGGCGCCGTGGCGGTGGCAGTCGAGGAGGTGGTCGTCGACGAGGCCGCACGCCTGCATCAGCGCGTACGCCGTGGTCGGGCCGACGAAGCGGAAGCCGTTGTTCTTCAGTTCCTTGGCGAGGGCCTTGGAGCCGTCGGTGGACGCGGGGACGTCGGCCGTGTCGGCGCGGGCGGGGGCGTCGGGGTCGGCGTAGCGCCAGGCGGTCGCGGCGAGGCCGCCGGGCAGGTCGAGCGCCGCCCGCGCGTTGGCGACCGCCGCCTCGATCTTGGCCCGGTTGCGGACGATCGAGGCGTCCAGCATCAGCCGTTCGACGTCGGACGGCCCGAACGCGGCGACCTTCTCCGGGTCGAACCCGGCGAACGCCGCGCGGAACCCCTCCCGCTTGCGCAGGATCGTCAGCCAGGACAGCCCCGACTGGAACGCCTCCAGGCAGAGCCGCTCGTACAGGCCCCGGTCGTCCCTGACCGGACGGCCCCATTCCTCGTCGTGGTAGGCGACGTAGTCGGGGGCCGACACTCCCCACGGGCATCGGGCCAGCCCGTCGTCGCCGAGAATCGCGGTGCTCACCGGCCCGTTCTACCTCATACCTCGGACAACTCCGGCCGTACCGCATCCCTCCCGGCCGTCCGCCCGACCCGCGCCGGGGCGGGTCAGGCCGAGGCGAGGCGCGCCAGGCGGCGGAGGCCGAGGGCCATGAACGCGCGGACGACCGGCCCGGCGACCGTCCAGCCCGCGCGGCCGAGCACGCCGAACGGCAGGTCGACCCGTTCGGCCCACATGACGCGGCTGCGGCCGTCCGGCAGCGGATCGACCCGGAACCACGCCTCCCCGCGCACCACCCGGCCCGTGTGCCGGACCGCGACCCGCCGTCCGGGCCGCCAGTCGGTGATCACCATGGTGTCCAGGAAGCCGACGGGGCCGACGCCCGTCCATGCCTCCAGCTCCGCGCCCTCCTCGTGCCCGCCCTCGGCCCGGGTGAACGGCATCCACTCGGCGTGCCGCGGCCAGTCGGTCAGCACGGCGAACAGCCTCTCCGCCGGGGCGTCCGCGACGGCCTCGGCGTGCACGGCGACGGCGCTCACGGCCGGTCCTTCCTCTCCTTGACCAGCCCGACGGGCCGCGGACGCCGAGGCGTCCGCACCGGATCGGTGGTCTCCTCCGGCTCCGGCTCGGGCAGCTCCACCGGGTCGTCCTCGAACAGCTCCGCCTCGTCCCCGTCGTCCTGCTCCCCGCCGCCCCGACCCGCGTCGCACCGTTCCCGCCCGCGGGCGCGCCTTCCGCACCGCCGAGCGCGTCCGCGTGGCCGGGCTCAGTCGCCGGTCGTGCCGCTGTGGCTCCGATCGCGTTCTCCGTGGCGTCTGCGGCCTCCGTGCCAGCGGGTGTGGCCGCGGCCTCCACGGGAGCCTCCGCGTGCGGGGCGGCGGGCGGCTCCTCGGCAAGGGGAACGGGCGCGGGGGCGGCCAGGGCGGCGGCTGTGGCGGTGTGCAGGCCGTCCAGGGCGCCGAACGTCCACGTGCCGGTGTCCGGGGGGAACGCGCCCGGCAGGCCCTCGGTCTCGCCCAGGCGGTGGCGCAGGTCGTCGAGCCGCCGTTCGAGCAGCGCCATCCGCGCGTCCCGTTCGGCCAGGGCGTAGGCGAGCCGGTGAACGGCCTCGTCGGTGATGTCCTTGCGGTATCCCCACAGGGACTGCGGGAGCCGCAGCAGCGCGGCGTCGGCGCCGGTGATCGGGTCCCCGAGCGGCAGCGGCGGATGGTCGGGCTGCGGCTCGGCCAGTTCGCCGCCCCTGCCCATGGCGAGGGCCACGACGGCGCCCAGCACGGCCACCCCGGCCAGGACGAGCACCACAACCACGATCAAGCTCCGATCTGTCCGCGTCTCCGCACCGCGGCACCTGCGCGCCGCGGAGTCTCCGCAGGACGATCGTGCCACGATCGGGGCCGTGCGTTCGCCCCGGCGGGTCCTCCTCCCCCGTGAACGCCCCGGTCCCGCCGCGGGGTTCCGGCCCGCCGCGCGTACCTTCCACCGGCGCGGCCGTGCCACGATCAGGGGTTATGGGTTCAGGTGAACGGAGCGTCCTGCCGCTGGACGCGGCGGTGCCCGCCGGGGTGGCGGACGCGGGAACGGCCCCTCCGGCGGCCCGGGTGGCGGAGCTGGTGGCCGGGGCGCGCCCGTCCTGGTCACCCTCACGGCGGACGGGCCGGACGTGCCCGACGCCGGCCTGCTCGCCGCCGCGTCCGTCTACGCCTGGCTCGGAGCGCGGGTGTTCCGCGCCCCGGACGACCACGAGGCCGCGTTGCGCCAGGTCCTGGACATGGTCGCGTCGATCGAGGGCACCCGCCAACCCCTGGTCTCCCGGCGCGGCCTCGCCTGACCGCCCCGCCGGGCGAGGGCTCGGGCGCCTGCTCGACGACCGCGGCACCCGCCGACGACAACGAACGCCCCGTACGCGCGAAGGCCCCGCCGCGCAACGCCGCCCGTACAGGCGAGGCCCGGCGCCCGTACGCGCGAAGGCCCGCCGTCCGGGCGGGTGACGGCGGGCCGGGGGCCCGTGCCCCGGAGGGGCGTGGCACGGGCTCGGCGGAGCTCAGCCTCGGAGGCGGTCCCAGGGGCCGGTGATGGCGAACGTGGCGCCCGGGTCGGACTGGCGGTTGGCGAACAGGATCCGCCCGTCCGGCGAGAACGTCACGCCCGTGAACTCGCTGCCGTTCAGGGCGTTGCGGGCCATGGCGAACGGCTTGTTCTTCTTGGTCGTGCCGACGAGGTACTGCTCGCCGTCGCCGTCCTCGGCCAGGATCACGCCGCCGCCGTACGGGGAGACGGTGATGTTGTCCGGGCCGTCGAAGCGCCCGCCGGGCTTGAACACGAGCTGGAGCTCGATCTCGTTGGTGTTCGGATCGTACGTCCAGACCTGCCCGGCGTGGTCGGCGGCGGCGCCGTCGGACTTGTGCGAGAAGCTGCACACGAAGTACGCCTTGCCGTGGCCCCACCAGGCGCCTTCGAGCTTCTGGCTGCGCGTGATCGTGTCGAACTGCTTGCGGGTGGAGGTCTTGGCCGCCGACGGGTCAGGGACCGCGACCCAGCGGCAGTGCAGCTTGGTGCCCGGCTCCTGGACGAGCGACAGGTCCGGGACGCCGCGGACGTTCAGCGCCTCAAGCCGTCCGCCCTGGAGGTAGGCGTGGTAGTCGCCGCGGTGCGCCCGGGGCCGGAACCGGTAGAACAGGCCGAACGGTCCGGCGGCGTCCTCGGTCAGGTAGGCGGTGAGGGTGTGCGGGTCCACCGCGACGGCCTCGTGCGCGAAGCGGCCGAGCCCGGTCAGCGGGACGGGCTTGGTGCGCTTGCCGTGCGGGTCGACCTCGAACACCCACCCGTGGCTCTTGGTCTGTGCGCCGAACCCCTCGGTCTCCTCACAGGTCAGCCACGTTCCCCAGGGGGTACGGCCGCCCGCGCAGTTGGTGGAGGTGCCGGCGAGGCTCACGTACTGCGAGAGCAGGTCGCCCTTCCGGTCCACCTCCAGGGTGGTGGTGCCGCCCCACGCGGCGGGGTCGTAGGTGAGCTCCGGCGGGGCGACGGCGCGGGTGCCGTTGTTCGACTGCTCGTGGTTGCGCACGAGCCGCGTGCGGTCGGGCTTGCTGCCGGGGAACGTCGCCATCCCGTCGTGGTGGCCGGGGACGACCACGCCGGACGAGATCGGGGCGCCCTCCACCGACAGCGTCTTGTACGAGAAGCCTTCGGGCAGGTCGAGCACGCCCTTCGGGTCGGGGATGAGGGGGCCGTAGCCGTACGCCTCGCCGGCGTCGGCGCCCGCGGAGGTCTGGAAGACGGCGTCGAGGCTGCCGGCCAGCGCGATCGACAGGGCGCCGGCCGCGCCGCCCTTCACAACCCCGCGACGGGACACGGACATGAGGACTCCTTCACGTAAGGGGATCACGCCGGAGCCTCGTCCGGCCCCCTGAACCCCGTGTGAACGAGCGGCGGACCGCCGACAAACCCCCAGGACACATCCGCCTTGCCGCGCCGCCGCCCCGTCACCCCCCGTGACCGCCCCCGTCCGCACGCGAGCAACCGAGCGGCGCGGAGGATTAGGGACGACGTTTCGCCCGCCCCGCGCCCCACGGCCCGGCGCGGGCGCGCGGACGCGCTGGGCACCGGAGCGGGGCGGTGGGGCGGGGGGTCAGATTTCGGCTTCGGCGTAGTCCTCGGGGGTGGCCTGGATCCGCGGCTGGGAGCGCTCCAGCAGGTCGAACGCCTCCTCGACGGACTCGGTCCAGCCGATCGCGTCGAAGATCTTGGCGCGTGCGAAGCCCTGCTCGGCGAGGCCCTTCATCAGCTCGCGCAGCGGCTCGTACACCCCGGTCGGGTCGAGGATCACGACGGGCTTGTCGTGCATGCCGAGGACGCGGGCCGTCCAGATCTCGAACAGCTCCTCCAGGGTGCCGATGCCGCCGGGCAGCACGAGGAACGCGTCGCTGCGGCGGTCCATCTCGCCCTTGCGGGCCCGCATGTCGGGGGTGACGATCAGCTCGTCGTTGGCCTCGTCGGAGATCTCGACGTCGACCAGCGCCTCGGGGATCACCCCGACGGTGCGGGCGCCCCCGGCGCGTGCGGCGCGGGCGACCGCGCCCATGCACGACACCTGCGCGCCGCCGCTGACCAGGCTGTGCCCGCGGCGGGCCAGCTCGGCGCCCGCCTCGGCGGCCAGGTCCACATGGATCTTGTCGATCTTGGTGCTGGAGGCGCAGAACACGCAGACGGCGAGCCCCATCAGCTGCCGTTCCCGGCCTCGCGGGCGGCGGCGCGGGCGGCCTCCTCCTCCTGGAGGCGCTGCTCGTGCAGGTGGTGCGCGTCGACCACGATCCGCACGACCTCGTCGGGGTCGTCGGTGACGTGGATCAGGTCCATGTCCTCGGGCGAGATCTTGCCCGACGGCAGCATCGTGGCGCGGATCCACTCGATCAGCCCGCCCCAGAACGCGGTGCCGACCAGCACGATCGGGAACCGGGTGACCTTCCCGGTCTGGACGAGGGTGATCGCCTCGAACAGCTCGTCCAGCGTCCCGAACCCGCCGGGCAGCACGATGAACGCCTGGCTGTACTTGACGAACATCGTCTTGCGGACGAAGAAGTAGCGGAACTCCAGCCCGATGTCGATGTGGTCGTTGAGCTTCTGCTCGAAGGGCAGCTCGATGCCGAGCCCGACCGACAGGCCGCCGTTGTCGTCGCAGCCCTTGTTGGCCGCCTCCATGATCCCGGGGCCGCCGCCGGTGATCACCGCGTAGCCGGCGTCGTGCAGCCGGGCGCCGATGTCCACGCCGAGCTCGTACTCCTCGGAGCCCGGCTTGGTGCGGGCGCTGCCGAACACGCTGACCGCCTTCGGCAGCTCGGCGAGCAGCCCGAAGCCCTCGACGAACTCGGCCTGGATCCGCAGCACCCGCCAGGGGTCGGCGTGCAGCCAGTCCGACGGGCCGCGGCTGTCGAGCAGCCGCTGGTCGGTGGTCGTCTGCGGTACGGCCCTTCCACGCAGCGTGGCGGGCCCCTGCCGTCGCGTACGGGGGCTCACTTCGGATGTCATGACCCTCACCGTAGCCGGGACCCGCGGCGGCCACGTCCCATTTCCGGCGGGCCCGGCGGCGCGCCGCCGCCGGGCGCCGGGCGAGGTCAGGCGGGTCCGGCGGGGGCGGCGAGCCAGGCGAGCATCCGGCGCTCGCAGTCGGCGATCAGGGGCAGCTCGACGTGCTCGTCCTTGGTGTGGGCGAGGGTGGGCTCGCCGGGCCCGTAGTTGACGGCCGGGACGCCGAGCTCGGTGAAGCGCGCCACGTCCGTCCAGCCGAGCTTGGCGCGGACCTCGGCGCCGCTCTCCGCGACGAACGCGGCGGCGGCCGGGTGGGTCAGGCCGGGCCGGGCGCCGGACGCGGCGTCGGTCACGGTCACCTCGAAGCCGTCGAACGTTCGCCGAAGGTACGCCTCGGCGTCGGCCAGGGACTTGTCGGGCGCGAAGCGGTAGTTGACGGTGACGACGCACTCGTCCGGGACGACGTTGCCCGCGACGCCGCCGGAGATGAACACGGCGTTCAGGCCCTCGTGGTACTCCAGCCCGTCCACGACCGGACGGGTCGGCTCGTACGCCCGCAGGACGTCGAGGATCGCGCCCGCTCCGTGGATCGCGTTGGACCCCATCCAGGCGCGCGCGCTGTGCGCCCGCGCGCCGGTGGCCTTGACGTCGACGCGCATCGTTCCCTGGCAGCCGCCCTCGATGAGCCCGCCGGTCGGCTCCATCAGCACCGCGAAGTCGCCCGCGAGCAGCTCGGGGCGGGTCTCGGCGAGGCGCTTGAGGCCGTTGCGCCCTGCCTCGACCTCCTCGCACTCGTAGAACACGTACGTCAGGTCGCGGGTGGGCTCGGTCACGGCGGCGGCGAGCTTCAGCGCGACGGCCACGCCGCTCTTCATGTCGGTGGTTCCGCAGCCGTAGAGCCGGTCGCCCACCACGCGGGACGGCAGGTTGCCGTTCAGCGGGACGGTGTCGAGGTGCCCGGCGAGCACGACGCGTTCGGGACGGCCGAGGGCGGTGCGGGCGACCACCGTGTCGCCGTCGCGGACGACCGCGAGGTGCGGAAGCGCGCGCAGCGCCTCCTCCACCGCGTCGGCGAGGGGCTTCTCCTCCCGCTGACCGATGGGATGTCGACGATCGCCGCTGTCAGGTCCGCCACGTCGGAGAAGAGATCGAGCCGCATGGGCAGCAAGCGTACGCCGGGCCGGGACCGTTCCCGGGCCTCGCGGCCCAAGCGGTCCCCAAGGCGGCCGATCTATCATCGCGGCGTGGAGATGCCTGTGCTGGAGATCGCCGTCCACTGGTCGCGTCCGGTGGACGGGGCGGGGCTGCGCGCCATGCTCGACGGGCGCGAGCGGGAACGCTACGAGCGCTTCATGCGGGCCGAGGACAAGGCCCGGTTCGTCACGGGCCGCGCGCTGGCCCGGCGGGCGCTGGCGGAGGCGACCGGGCTGCCCCCGCCGAGATCGCGTTCGGCACGCGGTGCGAGCACTGCGGCGGCGACCACGGCAAGCCCCGCCTCGCCGGGTCGCGGTGGTCGTTCTCGCTGTCCCACTCGGGCGAACGGGTCGTGCTGGCGCTGGCCGAGGGCGTCGAGCTCGGCGTGGACGTCGAGCGCGAGAGCGACCGCGACATCGACGCCATCGGCGACATGGTGCTCACGCCCGCCGAGCGCGACGTGCTCGCGGCGCTGCCGCCCGCGGGCCGCCGGACCGCGTTCCACGCGTACTGGAGCCGCAAGGAGGCGCTGCTGAAGGCCACCGGGCACGGGCTGGCCGCGCCGATGTCGGCCGTCCACGTGTCGGCGCCCGGAGAGCCCGCCGAGGTGCTGGCCTGGGACCACGACGCCGCCGTCCCGGCCGTCCGGCTGGCCGACCTGGACGCGGGCGAGGGCTACGCCGCCGCGCTCGCCGCCCTGACCACCCGCACCCTCAAGATCACTCCGTACGAGCCGTCCCTGCTGCCCTGAGGCCGGGCCCGCGTTCGCGCGGGCGGGTCAGCGGGTCTCGGCGGGCCAGGCGCGCATGACGGTGTCGGCCACGGCCTCCAGGTCCGCGCGGGACGCGCCGTCGCGCGCCTGCTGGGAGAGGCCCTGGAGAACGGCGCCGAGGAGGCGCGCCAGCACGCGGGCGTCGGCGTCCGCGGGCAGGACCCCCTCGTCCACGTCGTGCTGGATCTTGCGCTCGAACGCCTCGACGTTGCCGTTGCGGATCGCCCGCAGTTCCTCCTCGACCTCGGCGGACGCGGGCGAGCAGTTGGTCGCGGCCGTGATCACCAGGCAGCCGCGCGGGCGGCCCGGCTCGGTGTACTCGGCGGCGGCCTCGCGCAGCAGCCGCGCCGCGGCGGCCCGCGCGGTGGGCTCCTCCTCCATCGCGCGCCGCGTGAAGTCGCCGTAGCGGCCCGCGTAGCCCGCCACGGCCTCCCTGAACAGCGCCCGCTTGTCGCCGAACGCCGCGTACAGGCTGGGCGTGCCGATGCCCATCGCCCTGGTCAGGTCGGCGACGGAGGTCGCCTCGTAGCCGCGCTCCCAGAACAGCCGCGTCGCGCTGTCCAGGGCCGCGTCCCGGTCGAAGGCCCTCGGCCTGCCGCGCTGTCTCGTCGCCATGGAACGAATTATATAGCGATCGCTAGATTATGTGCTACGGTTCCTTTCTGTAGCGATCACTAGAGAAAGGTGGGCGCGGCCATGGGCACGCTCGACGGCAGGACGGCACTGGTCACGGGCGGCAGCCGGGGCATCGGCGCGGGCATCTCGCGCCGGCTCGCGGCGGACGGGGCGCTCGTCGCCGTCCACTACGGCTCGAACGAGGCGGCCGCGAAGGAGACGGTGGCGGCGATCGAGGCGGAGGGCGGGCGGGCGTTCGCGGTCGGCGCCGAGCTGGGCGTCCCCGGCGACGCCGAGGCGCTGTGGGCCGCGTTCGACGCGGGCCTCGCCGCCGCGGGCGCCGAGCCGGGCCTGGACATCCTGGTCAACAACGCGGCGGTGAGCCTCGCCGCGCCGATCGCCGACGTGGACGAGGAGGCGTTCGACCGGGTCTTCGCGGTCAACGCCAAGGCGCCGTTCTTCGTCATCAAGCTGGCGCTGCCGCGCCTGCGCGACGGCGGCCGGATCGTCAACGTCTCGACCGGCTCCACCCGCATCGCGTCCCCGGCGATCGGCGCGTACGCGATGACCAAGGGCGCGCTGGAGACCCTCACGCTGACCCTCGCGCACGAGCTCGGACCGCGCGGCATCACCGTCAACGCGGTGTCCCCCGGCATCGTCGAGACCGACATGAACTCCTGGCTCGACGACCCCGCCAAGCGGGCCGAGGCCGCGTCCTACTCGGCGTTCGGCCGGGTCGGGCAGCCGGACGACATCGCCGACATCGTCGCCTACCTCGCCTCGGACGGCGCCCGCTGGGTCACCGCGCAGACGATCGACGCGACGGGCGGCTCGTTCCTCGGCCTCTCCCTCCCCGTCTGAACGCCGAGCGCCCCCGGCCCTGGCGGGGCCGGGGGCGCTCAAGGCGCATGCGCGCGGCTCAGGTGTTGACGCCGTGGTCGCGCAGGATGTCGTTCAGCGACGCCTTGTCGTGCCGCTGCCCCTCCTCCAGCCGCTTGAGGATCAGCACGGCCGGGAGCCCGAACGTGCCGCCCTTGAACTCCTTGGTCCGGGTGCCGCCGACCGCGACGCACCAGTCGGGGATGCGGCCCCGGCTGATCTCCTCGCCGGTCTCCACGTCGATCACCGGCATGGACGCCGACAGGTTGGTGCCCGACCCGACGACCGCGCCCCGGCCGACCCGCGCGCCCTCGACGATCATCGAACGGCTGCCGATCATCGCCTCGTCCTCGATGACCACGGGCTTGGCGTTCGGCGGCTCCAGCACGCCGCCGATGCCGACGCCGCCGCTCAGGTGCACGTTCTTGCCGATCTGCGCGCACGAGCCGACCGTCGCCCACGTGTCGACCATCGTGCCGGAGTCGACGTAGGCGCCGATGTTGGTGAACGACGGCATCAGCACCACGCCCGGCGCCAGGTACGCGCCCCAGCGGGCGATCGCGCCGGGCACGACGCGCACACCGTCGAGGCGGCTCTTCAGCGGGATGCGGTCGTGGTACTGGAAGTCGCCGACCTGCGAGCGCACCATGCCGAGCACCTTGAAGCTCAGCAGGATGGCGCGCTTGGCGCGCTCGTCCACCACCACCTCGTCGGACGAGGGGTCGATGAGCGCGACCCGGGCCTCTCCCGAGTCGATCTGGTCGACGGCGGCGACGATGGCGCCGCGCGCGCCCGTGTCGTCCGGGCTGAGCTCCGCGCGCCGCTCCCACAGCTCGTCGATGGCGCTGGAGATCGGGCTGGTGAACGTTTCGGTCATGGCCCTTGAGCTTACTGGGGGCCATCTCCCGGTACGGTCATCGCGTGGCTGCTTGGTCGAGGGTGAAGGGGCACGGCCGGCGGTGGCGCTGGGCCGCCGCCGGGTCGGTCGCCGTGCTGCTCCTGGGCGTCGGCGGCTATGTCGCGTTCGACCGCGCCCGCCCCTATCTGCACGGCTCGGGGTGCGAGATCCGCTCCTCGCTCGGCAAGATGCCGCTGGACCTCGAACAGGCCGCCAACGCCTCCACCATCGCCGCCGTCGCGTTCCGCAAGCAGCTCCCCGAACGGGCCGCGGTGATCGCCTACGCGACCGCCATGCAGGAGTCGCACATCCGCAACCTGCCGGGCGGCGACCGCGACTCGGTCGGCATGTTCCAGCAGCGCCCCTCGCAGGGCTGGGGCACCCCGGAGAAGCTCCGCGACCCCGTCCAGGCGACCAGCAAGTTCTACGACGCGCTGGTCAAGGTCAAGGACTACCTCGACCGCGACCTGCACGACGCCGCGCAGATCGTGCAGCGCAGCGCCGACGGCAACGCGTACGCCCAGCACGAGGACGACGGCGAGCTGCTCGCCCGCGTCTTCACCGGCCGCGACCCGGCCGCCGCCCGCTGCTGGTACCCGCCCGACGAGCGCACGGCCCCGCGCCGCGCCGAGGCCGTCCGCGAGCTGCGCCGCGCCTTCGGCGGCCGGCTCCAGCTCGACGGCCCCCAGCTCCTGGCCGGCGGCACCGCCTCCCCCGCCCCCACCGACGCCCTGCGCGTCACCACCCGCCGCTCGGGCTGGGCCGTCGCCTCCTGGGCCGTCGCCCACGCCCAGCCGTACGGCCTCGCCGAGGTCCGCTACGCCGGCAAGCACTGGAAGGCCGATGCCGGCCACGACGGCTGGACCCCCGACACCAAGGCCCCCACCGACCGCGTCATCCTCCGCTGACCCGCCCCGCGCGGAGCGGCGTGGCCGGGATGGGCCCGACCGCGCCTGCGCACGCTGACAGAGGCATCCGCGCACATTCATTCAGGCGTCTGCGGGAACGGGCCCCGGGCGGGCGCTTCCGGCCGGTTACTCCTGGCCGGTGCCGTTGCAGCGGGAGCAGGTGACCCATCTGTCGGTCTTGATGTCCGTCCATCCGCCCGCGCCGTCGCAGGTGCCGCAGTTCTTGGCGACGAGAGGGGCCGGCAGCGTCTCGTGAGTGTCGGTGTTCTCGGCGGTGACCGTGACCGAGAGGGGCGGGGAGGCCCGCTTCAGCAGCTCGCTCCAGAAGCGGAGGGCGCGTTCGGAGGTGGGGAAGCGTTCGACGCCGTTGAGCCCGGTCGACCAGGTGTAGCGCACTTCCCAGGGGCGCCCGGTGCTGACCACCATCATCGAATCTTCCTCCGTGCGTGCTGCCGTGCGAGTCACCGTACCGCCTTGCCGTGCGGCGCCGTCCGGCCTGGACGAAAGCCTCTGGGGCCCGTTGCGGCCGGGTGGGAGGCGTTCCGCGGACGTCCGGGAGCGGTCACTGTGGGGGAAAGGAGGCCGGGGGCCGCGGGCGTCGCGAGGATGGGTCCGGCGGGCGCCGGTGGACGGCGGCGTCCGGGGACGTGCGGGGAGACGGGTGTGGAGGCTCACGAGCACGACGGCTCGCCGTATCCGGGCGACAGCGCGTGGGCGGCCGTGGTCTTCGACGAGGTCGCGTGGCTGGGGTCGGCCGTCCTGCTGGACGACCGGCGGCTGCTCACGTCCGCGCGGGTGGCGAGGACGGGGCCGCTGTGGGTGGAGTTCCCCAAGGCGGAGGACGACGACGACCGGCGGTACCGGGTCGCGGACGTGGTCCGTTCGGACGGGCGGTACGAGCTGGCGCTGCTGGTCCTGGAGGAGCCGGCGGCGGTCGCGCCCGCGCCGCTGCGCACGCACAGCCCCGCGAGCCTCGTCGCGGGCCGGTGGTGGGCGTTCGGGTTCCCGGCCGCGAGCCCGCGCGGGAACGACGCGCGGGGCCGGATCGGCATCGACCTCGGGCACGGGTTCGTCCGGCTGGACGCCGACCGGTCCTCGCCGTACCGGCTGGAGGACGGCTTCCGCGGCGCCGGGGTGTGGTCGCCGGAGGCGGGCGCGGTCATCGCCGTGGTCGTCGGCGCGAACGAGCACGGCGACGGGGAGGCGGTGACGCTGCACCGCGCCGACCGGTGCTTCCCCGACCAGAAGCTGCACCTGCTCACCGAGTGGACGGTCGGCGACGCCGACGAGGTCGCGCTGTCGTCGTGGGGACTCAAGCGCGAGCGGGACGCGCCCGCGGCCGGCTGGAGCCTGGAGGGCGATCCGGAGACGGCGCGGCACTGGAGCCCCCGGGCGCGGGGCGTCACGGTCGACAGCGAGCGCGGGTACCGCTTCCAGGGCCGGACCCGCGCGCTGACCGAGCTGGTCGCGTGGCTGGACGGCGACGCGCCCGACCGGCGCGCGCTGGTGGTGACGGGCTCGCCGGGCGTCGGCAAGTCGGCGGTGCTGGGCCGGATCGTCACGACCGCCGACCGGGCGCTGCGGGCGCGGCTCCCCGAGGACGGCGCGGTGCGCGCGACGCCGGGGTCCGTGCACTGCGCGGTGCACGCCAAGGGCAAGAGCGCGCTGGAGGTGGCGCGCGAGATCGCCCGCGCCGCGTCCGCCCGTCCGCCCGCGCGGGTGGACGACCTCGCGCCCGACGTCGCCGAGGCGCTGACCGAGCGCCCGCGCCGGTTCAACGTCATCGTGGACGCGCTGGACGAGGCGACCACGGCGGCCGAGGCCCGCCGGATCGTGTCGGGCATCGCGCTGCCGCTCGCCCAGACCTGCCCCGGCGTCCGCGTCGTCGTCGGAACGCGGCGCCACGACGACACGGGCAGCCTGCTGCGGGCGTTCGGCCCGGCGGCGGCGCTGCTCGACCTCGACCGGCCGGAGATGTTCGCGCTGGACGACCTGGCGGCGTACGCGCTGACGACGTTGCAGCTCCGCGGCTCGGAACGGTCCGGCAACCCGTACGAGGACGACGCGGTGGCGGGCCCGGTCGCGGCGCGGATCGCGGCCCTGTCCGACCGGAACTTCCTGGTCGCGGGCCTGGTCGCGCGCAGCCACGGCCTCTACGACGACCGGGCCGTCGATCCGGCGGAGTTGTCGTTCGTCGGGAAGGTCGACGACGCGCTGCGGGCGTTCCTCGAACGGGTGCCGCCCGTGCGGGGCGTCCCGGCGTCCGACCTGCTGACCGCGCTGGCGTTCGCCGAGGCGCCCGGGTTCTCGCCCGACCTGTGGCGTACGGCGGTGCACGCGCTGTACGGCACGGACCTGCCCGCGCGGGACCTGAACGGCTTCGCCCGTTCCTCGGCGGCCAACTTCCTGGTCGAGTCGGGCGGCGAGGACGGCGAGCCGCTGTACCGGCTGTTCCACCAGGCGCTGAACGACGTGCTGCTCGCGGCCCGCACCGAGCGCGCGCAGCCGCGCGTCGACCAGTGGTGCCTGACCCGGGCGTTCCTCGACTTCGGCGCGGCCCGGTCGTGGCGCGGCGTCCCCGGCTACCTGCTGCGCTCGCTGCCGGTCCACGCGGCGGCGGGCGACGCGATGGACGACGTCCTCGCCGACGGGCTCTACATCGCGCACGCCGACCTCACGCGGCTGCTGGCGGCGTCGCGCCGCGCGACGTCTCCGACGGCGCGGGCGCGCGCCCGGCTCCTGAGACTGACGCCGCAGGCGCTCAAGGCCGGGCCGGGCGAACGCGCCGCCATGCTGACCGTGACGGAGGCGATGGAGGCGCGGTCCGACGCCGGCCTGCGCGACCTGGAGCCGCCCGGCGCGGCCCTGCCGTACCGCGCCGCGTGGGCGGTCACGTCGGGCCGTTCGGAGATCGGCGTGCTGCGCGGCCACGACGGCGGCGTGAACGCGGTGTGCCCCGTCCCCTGGCCGGACGGCACGGTCCTGCTCGCGACGGCGGGCGACGACGGCACCGTCCGCGTCTGGGACCCTGACACCGGCGCGACCCACCGCGTCCTCACCGGCCACACCGGCCCGGTGTACGCGGTGTCCGCCGTGCTCTGGCCGGACGAAACAGTGTTACTCGCAACCGCGGGCGACGACGCGACCGTACGCATCTCGGACCCTGACACCGGCGCGACCCACCACATCCTTCGTGGCCACATCGGCCCGGTATACGCGCTGTGCGCTCCCCCCGCCTCCGACGGCCCGCCGTCGCTGGTCAGCGCGGGCCACGACGGAACCGTCCGCGTCTGGGACCCCGGCACCGGCGCGCTCGAACGCACGCTGATGGCGCACGCGGGCCCGGTGCGAGCGGTATGCCCGATGCCGTGGGCCGGCACGGCCCTGCTGGCCACCGCGGGCGACGACTCGTCCGTACGGATCTGGGACCCGTACACCGGCGTCCGCCACCACGAACTGGCCGGGGTGATGCGCGGCGCGGTCAGGGCGCTGTGCCCGCTGGCGCTGCGCGACGGCGTCGGCCGCCTGGCCATGGCCGACGACACCGGGGCGGTGCGGCTCTGGGACC
Organism: Actinomadura sp. J1-007; assembly: GCF_009793335.1. Classification (GTDB taxonomy): domain Bacteria; phylum Actinomycetota; class Actinomycetes; order Streptosporangiales; family Streptosporangiaceae; genus Spirillospora; species Spirillospora yumaensis. Next base: position 1,567,762 of record NZ_WING01000001.1, read on the forward strand.
CGACGACCGGCATGTTCCCCTACGCCCGTACGGGCAGCACCCGGTCGCTGAACGGGCTGTGCCAGTTCGCGGGCTCGTTCGGCGGCACGCGCCTCGCCGTCGCGGGCGACGACCCGGCCGTACTGCTCTGGGACAGCAGCACCGACTCCACACCGCAGACGCTGAGCGGCCACAACGAGCGGGTCAACCAGGTGTGCGCGCTGCACCAGCCCGACGGCTCCGCTTTCCTGGTGACGGCCAGCGCGGACGCGACCGTACGGATCTGGGCTCCGCACGGCGAGACACGGGTCCCGCCCACGCCCGAACCGGTACCCGAGTCAGTGCACCACAACTGGCTCCGCTCCGCCTGCCCGCTCCCCCGCCGCGACGGTGACGCCCTCCTGGCGACGGCGAGCGACGACGGCACCGTACGGATCTGGGACCCCCGCCAGGGCACCGTCCAGCGCATCCTCACCGGCCACTGGAGCGAGGTACGCGCGGTATGCCCGCTACCAACGCCCAGCGGCGACGCGCTCCTCGCCAGCGGCGGCACCGACACCAAGATCCGCATCTGGAGTCCAGGCGAAGAGGCCCCGCGCGTCCTCACCGGCCACGAAGGCTGGGTGAACGCGGTGTGCGCACTCCCAGGGCCGCCCCTCCGCCTGGCCAGCGCGGGCACCGACGCGACCGTACGGATCTGGGACCCCGACTCAGGCATCCGCACGGTCCTGCGAGGTCACGGAGGCTGGGTGAACGCCCTGTGCGCCCTCCCCCACCCGGACGGCCAGTCCCTCCTCGCCTCAGCAGGCGACGACCGCACGATCCGCATCTGGGACCTCTCAACCGGCGAGCACCGCGTCCTCCGGGGCCACGACGGCTGGGTCAGCACCCTGTGCGCACTGCCGACCCCCACCGGCGCCCCCCTCCTCGCGACAGCCGGAGACGACGCGACCGTACGAATCTGGGACCCTTTGACCGGCGCCGAACGCTGCACCCTCACCGGCCACACCGGCGAGATCAAGTCGATCTGCACCGTCCCCCGCCCGGACGGCCCCACCTACCTGGCGTCCGCGGGCACCGACGAGGCCGTCCGCATCTGGGACCCCGAACGCTCCAAGCTCGTCATGACGATCCCCGTCCACAGCCGAGCCCTGGCCCTGACCCACGTAGACGACCACCTGATAATCGGCCTAACCGAAGGCGTCCTAGCCCTAACAATCCCCTGACCGAGTTCTTGGGTGAAGTACCGGCAGACGCCCTCAACTCGACAGACTCGGGCCGAGATCGACTCGCTAAAGGCCGAGCTAGCCGCGCTTCTCCCGCACCAGCAGCCCAGCGAACGACGCCCGCTCGAACGCCCGGTACAGGCCATGATCCACGGCAGACCCGATCCGTCTCTCGACGAGTCGTACGAGTTCCGGGTCGACAACGAGGTCTTCCACATTCGCGTTCAGGATGAGAGGCCACAGCCCACCGGGGGCCGGCGAACGCACCCGTCATTGTGGCGTCCACAGATGCGCGGAGCTTCGTTCGAATCGGCGCCGAGTTGCTGTCGCCGTTCGACGCAGTGGCGACCGGCCGCCTGACGATCGCGGGAGACGAAGCCGCGATCCGGCGCTGCGGCAAGCTCATGGGCCTGGCCACACCGGCCTGACCACGCACCAGTAGACGGCAGCCGAACCCACGGCCTAGTCGAAGATCACGACCATCTGGGCGAGACGACCATCGGCGTAGGTCAACCGCATGACCCCTGTACTGCTGTCCGCGCGCCATGCGAACGGAACCACGATGCTCTCGCCTTCTTCGAACGCCTCGGCGGTGCTGTCGATCTGGTCGTCCGGCGGCTGCTGCTCATATGCCGTGGTGATGGCCTGAAGTCCCTGGAACTCCAGAGTTCCCGCTCCGGGTACGTTCTCGAATTTGAGCACGGCATCTTGGGCGAACTCTGCGAGGAGAGCCGAGAAGTCCCCACTGTGCACGCACTCGTTGAACAGTGTCAGGTGACGCTGCGCCACTGCGCCGGCCCGAGTCATCCAGTGTCTCCATTCCACTCGGTAAATCCCGATTGCGAGATGCACCCCGGTAGCGGAGCAGGACTCCCATCGCCATGAGGAGATATCATGTCACCGGTACATCGATCCACAAAGGCTGCGTAGGACTACCGCGATGGCGCTTACCTTCTTGGCCACTCCCCTCTCGCGACATCATGCCTTCTTGACGAATCTCCGCCCTGAATCGTTGTCACCAATCCCAGTAGTTAGACTGTACGTCTTTGGTGGGAGAACCCATCAGCAACCGATCCGAACTATCGGCTCCGCTTCGGGGGTTCCATACCTCCGGGCAAATTAACTCCACTGGACGGTGCAGGTGCGTCAGCGATGTTTTCCTAGAGTCGGTAGCCCTCCTCCAACGGTTCGCACTGAAACGCTCCGTTCGATCCCTCTGGATCTTCGGCCTGCTTCTGTGGCTGCGCGCCATTCATCCGTTGGGCGCCCTCGACAGGCTCGGGCGGGGATCGACTCGCTAAAGGCCGAGGTCGCCGCGCTTCACGCGCACCAGCAACCCGGCGAACGACGCCCGCCCAAACTGGAGCCGACCACCCTCCGGATCCTTGGAATCCCGAACCCAGACCTGACCAGCCAACCTCGCTAGCTCCACACAGGCCGGATCGCTGTCGCCGCCACTGTGGGAACTCTTACGCCAATTGATCACTCGCGTATGCCCTCATCGTCTTCTCGATCCAACTTCGGGAGTCGTTCTTCGACAGAGCGACGGCCCCGATCTGCGCGAATCGAAGCGCGAGCGCCGCGGTCTCGTCTCCGCCCTCGATGAGCCGTCCGCCAAGCTGCGCCCCGACATAGGCCACTTCCCGCGAGCTTACCCGGAGGATCTGGATCGCCCCATCATGTCCGGGATGACGCCCTGCCGATCTTGGAATGATACGGATGGTCACCCGGGGAAGTCTTCCGACTTCGACCAGATAGGCGAGTTGTTCCCGCATCACGTCAGGGCCGCCCACGGCGCACTCAAGAACCTCCTGGTCAAGAAGGACCCACAGGTAGGGCGGATCATCCCTGGCCAGAATCTCCTGGCGCTTCAGCCGCGCGTCGATCTCCTTGGCGACATCTATCCCATGTTCGCTGTCGGCGACGAGAGCCCGGGTATACGCCTCGGTCTGTAGAACGGCGGGGATGGTCTTGCCGTGGTAGATCTCGATGTTCGTCGCCGCCCGCTCGTACTGCAAGTACTGCTTGTACCAGTCGGGGTCGTGGCCGTTGCAGGCGAACATGTGCAGCCGCTCGAAGTGGCCGCCGGTGTTCCACTTCTCGTCCAGTCGTTTCATGTACGTGTCACGAGGCCGCAGACGTCCCGCCTCCCAGTTGGATACAGTCCCCCGCGTCACTTGGACGATCATGGCGGTCTGCGCGAGTGAGAGGCCCCGCTGGGTCCGGTAAAACCACAGGTCAAAGGCCAGCCAGGCCCACAGCGAAGACTTCGGGTCGATCGACTCTCGAACACTCATCGCTCACCTACAGGTGTATTGTCCGGGCTTCAATCCACTACACGTTAACCCCCATGCACTGAGAGTGAGGGCACGTTCCACCGACTCCAGGACGGCCCTCATGAATGATCAGAAGACGCCAGCCCCGGTTCATGTCATCCCCGAGGTCCGATTGACGCTGCCGGCCGAACCGCCCTCGGTCGTCCTGGCCCGGGAACTCGTCCGCGATGCCCTCACCCGGTGGGGCTACGGCCGCGCCCTCATCCACGACTCCGCACTCGTGATGAGCGAGATCGTCACCAACGCGGTCGCCGCCGCCCAAGGCCGCCAGATCCGCCTCCGCTGCACCGTCCAAGACCAAGCGCCCCTGCTGGAGTGCTGGGACCCGTCCCCCGCCCTTCCCGTCCACCGACGCGCCCACGAAACGGCTGAGAACGGCCGCGGCCTCACCATCATCACGGCCTACGCCAAAGAAGCCGGCACCCGCCCCTCCGCCACCGGCGAAGGAAAGATCGTCTGGGCCCTCATGCCCATCTGAACGATGCACGGTCACCGCTTCCGCGTCGCCCCATTGACACACGTCCCGAGAAAGGATGTAATCGGCGATTACATTGGGTTGGACCGTCGAAGTGCCATCGACGGCGACCGGAAGAGGGGCGCCCGTGACTGCGCAGCACAATGTCGGAGGGCGGCGGATCTCGTCGTTCGAGCGTCTCGGTTTGATATTCGACGTCGCCGACCAGGGTCCGCTCGACGGGGACGTTGTGGTGCTGCTGCACGGCTTTCCTCAGACGGCGCGTTGCTGGGAACGGCTCGCACCGCTGCTGCACACCTCGGGATATCGCACGCTGGCGCCCGACCAGCGCGGATATTCACCTCGGGCCCGCCCGCGCGGAAGATACGCCTATCGCCTGTCCGAACTCGTCGAGGACGTCCTCGCCCTCATCGAGGAGGCCGGGCTCGGCGGCCGCAAGGTGCACGTCGTCGGCCACGACTGGGGCGCGGTCGTCGCCTGGACGCTCGCGGCCACCCGGCCGGATGCGGTGGCCACAGTGACCGCGCTGTCCGTCCCGCACCCCGCGGCGTTCATGCGGGCGCTCTTCACCAGCCGCCAGATCCTGATGTCCTGGTACATGTTCTTGTTCCAGGTTCCCTGGCTGCCCGAGCTACTCGTGCGCGGGATCAGCCGCGGGGCGAGGTCACGCGTCATCGCCGGGCTGGTGGCCAGCGGCCAGACCGAGGCCAGCGCCGCGAGGACGGCGGACCTCCTCGACTCGGGGGCGCTCACCCCGGCCCTCAACTGGTACCGGGCGATGCCCCTCAACCCGCCGGGGCGGCTGGCCCGGGTCGCCGTCCCGACACTGTTCGTCAACAGCGACGGGGACCCGGCGCTGGGCCGCACGGGGGCCGAGCTCACGCCCAGATTCGTGACCGGTCCGTACACCTCCCGCACGCTGACCGGTATCGGGCACTGGATCCCGGAACAGGCCCCCGACGAAGTGGCCGAGCTCCTGCGCGATCACTTCGACCGCTGACCGGGAAGCGGTCTAGACGCCGAGGCTGCGGCCGATGATTTCTTTCATGATTTCTGTGGTGCCGCCGAAGATGGTCTGGATGCGGACGTCCTGGTAGGCCTTGGCGATGGGGTATTCCATCATGTAGCCGTAGCCGCCGTGGAGTTGGAGGCAGCGGTCTACGACGCGCTTCAGGAGTTCGGTGTTCCAGTATTTGAGCATGGCGGCCTCGTCTACCGTGAGTTCGCCCTTGCTCTCCTTGACCACGCACTCGTCGGTGAACGAGCGGGTGACGGTGAGTTCGGTCTTCATCTCGGCGAGGGTGAAGCGGTTGTACTGGAACTTGCCGATCGGGCGGCCGAACGCCTCGCGGGTCTTGCAGTACTCCAGGGTCTGCTCGAACGCCGACTCGGCGGCGGCCTGGGCGGTGACGCCGATCGACAGGCGTTCGCGGGCGAGGTTCTGCATGAGGTAGATGAAGCCCATGCCCTCCTCGCCGAGGAGGTTCTCCTTGGGCACGCGGACGTTGTCGAAGAACAGCTCGGCGGTGTCCTGGGCGTGCATGCCGACCTTGTCGAGGTTGCGGCCGCGCTCGAAGCCCTCCATGCCGCGCTCGACGGCGAGGAGGCTGACGCCCTTGGCGCCGGCGGACGGGTCGGTCTTGGCGACGACGATGACCAGGTCGGAGAGGATGCCGTTGGAGATGAACGTCTTGGAGCCGTTCAGGACGTAGTGGTCGCCGTCCTTGATCGCGGTGGACTTGATGCCCTGGAGGTCGGAGCCCGCGGCGGGCTCGGTCATCGCGATGCCGGTGATCAGCTCGCCGGAGCAGTAGCCGGGGAACCAGCGGGCCTTCTGCTCCGGGGTGCAGAGCTGGCGCAGGTAGCCGCCGTTGATGTCGTTGTGGACGGAGAAGCCGGGGCCGTGCACGCCCGCCTTGGCGAACTCCTCGTTCAGGACCACGTAGTAGCGGTAGTCGGGGTTGCCGCCGCCCCCGTACTCCTCGGGCATGTCGATGCCGAGCAGGCCCTGGCGGCCGGCGGCGAGCCAGACGTCGCGGGAGACGACGCCGTCCTTCTCCCACTGCTCGTGGTGCGGGGCGATCTCCTTCTCGATGAAGGACCGCACCATCTCGCGGAACGCCTCGTGCTCCTCGGTGAAGATCGCTCGTGCCATCCGGCGGGCTCCCTTGCGTAAGTACGTGCTGATACAGGGTTAATGTAACACTGGCACTGTCACGTAGCGGGAGAGCCCATGGAGATGACGGTCGACGAGCTGGCCGGGCGCGCGGGCGTCACGGTGCGCACCGTGCGCTTCTACGCGGGCCGCGGGCTGCTGCCCCCGCCCAGGCTGCGGGGGCGGACGGGGCTGTACGGGCCCGAGCACCTCGCCCGGCTGGAGCTGGTGCGCGAGCTCCAGTCGCTCGGGCTCACCCTGGCCGCCGTTGAGAAGCACCTGCGCCGGATCCCGCTGGACGCCTCGCCGGAGGACCTGGCCCTCCAGCGGGCGCTGCTGTCGCCCTGGGCCCCCGAACGGCCCGAGGACCTGGACCGGCACGAGCTGGACCGCCGCGCGGGGCGGCATCTGGACGACGAGGCGCTCGCGCGGCTCGGCGCGCTCGGCGTGGCGGAGGCGCTGCCGGACGGGCGGGTCCGCGTGCTCAGCCCGGCGCTGCTCGGGGTGAGCGCGGAGCTGGCCGGGCTGCCGATGCCGCTGGACACGCTGATCGCCTCGCACGAGGCCGTCGAACGGCACACGACGGCGCTCGCGGAGGAGTTGCAGGACGTCTTCCAGGACACCGTCGTGCGCCCGTACCGCGAGCGCGGGCGTCCGCCGGAGGAGCGCGAGCGGCTGCTGGAGCTGGCGGCGAAGCTGAAGCCGCTGATGCTCCAGTCGCTGGTGACCTCGTTCGAGCGGGCGGTGGACCGGGCGATCCGGCGTACGGTGCCCCGCGGCTGAGCCTTCTTAACGCTTCCTTGACACCGGTGTCTCGCTGGAGATATACCAGCTCACACGCAATTTGTTTCAGGGTGAAACCAAAGGGGGCGCGGTGGAGAGCAGCGACGCGCGGCGGGCCAACCGGGCCGCGGTCCTCGGGCACCTGCTCGCCCTCGGCGCCGCGACCCGCGTCGCGATCGGCCGCGCGACCGGGCTGAGCAAGGCGACGGTCTCGCGGGTCGTGGACGAGCTGATGCACGACGGGCTGGTGCGCGAGGGCGGCCCGATGTCCGGCGGCGGGCCCGGCAGGCAGGCGCTCGCGCTGCGGCTGGCGGGCGAGGACCGGGTGGTCTGCGGCGTCGACCTCGGCGGAACGCACACCCGGTTCCTGGTCACCGACCTCGGCGGGCGGGTCCGGGCGTGGGCCCGGGAGTCCACGCCGCACGACCGCGACGCGGCGGGGATCGCGGCCTGGCTGGCCGGGCACATCGGCGCGCTGACCGGCGACACCGCCCCGAGCGCGACGGCGATCGGGCTGCCCGGGGCCGTCCACCCGGGAACGGGCGCGGTGCGCACCGTCCCCAACTTGCCGCAGCTTGAGGGCACCGCGCTGCGCGAGGCGCTGGACGGCCTGCTGACCGGCGTCCTCGCGTTCGACAACGACGTCAACGCCGCGCTGCGCGGCGAGGTCACCGCGGGCGCGGCCCGGGGCCACGGCACGGCCGTGCTGGTCGCGGCCGGGACCGGGCTCGGCGCGGCGGTGCACCTGGACGGCCGCCCGCTGCCGGGCCGTACGGGGGGCGTCGGCGAGTTCGGCGTGCTGCCGCACGGCGCGGGGACGCTGGAGGACGCGATCTCCGGCGGCGGCATGGTGCGGCGGGCCCGCGAGCGCGGCCACGCCGTCGGGGACGCCGCCGAGATCTTCGCCGCCGCCGCGAACGGCGCGGGCACCGGGCTGCGCGCCGTGCTGGACGAGGCGCGCGAGGCGCTCGGCGTGCTGCTGACCGCGGTGACGGTGGCGTACGAGCCGGAGGTGGTCGTCCTCGGCGGCGGCGTCGCGCCCGCGTTCGGCCCGTGGCTGCCGGGGCTGCGCGCGGCGCTGGCGGAGGTCACCCCGCGCCCGCCGCTGCTGCGGCCGTCCGCGCTCGGCGACCCGGCGGGCGCGATCGGCTCGTGGGTCACCGCGCTCCAGGCCGTCTACCAGGGCATGGACGTCGCGCTGCCCGATCTCGGCGGCGTGGCCACGACCGTGCTGAAGCACCTCACCAAGGAGGACCCGCATGTTCCTGCGTCGCCTGCGTGACACCAACCCCGGTCTCGCCTCGGCGGCCGTACGGCTGCACCAGGAGGGGCGGGTCCGCGCCAACACCTACCTGCTCGACCTCGACGCCCTCGCCGCCAACGCCGCGGCCGAGGTCGCCGAGGCGGAACGGCACGGCCTGGAGCTGTACGTGATGTCCAAGCAGTTCGGCCGCAACCCGGACGCGCTGCGCACGATCGCGGCGGCGGGCATCGACCGGGCCGTCGCCGTGGACGTCCAGGGCATGGAGGCCGTACGGCGGTCCGGGACGAGGATCGGGCACGTCGGGCACCTCGTGCAGCCGCACCGGGGCGCGCAGGACGCGGTGGTCGCCGCCGAGCCCGAGGTCGTGACCGTCTTCAACACCGAGATCGCCGCGCGGATCGGGGCCGCCGCCCGCCGCGCGGGCCGTGTCCAGGACGTGCTGCTGCGCGTGCGCGGCCCCGAGGACACCTACTACTTCGGCCACGCCGGCGGGTTCCCGGCCGGGGAGATCGAGAAGGCCGCGGCGCAGGTCGAGGCGGTCGGGAATCTGCGGGTCGCCGGGGTGACCAACTTCCCGTGCATGCTCGCCGACGCCGCGACCCGCACGGTCAAGGCCACCCGCAACTTCGCCACGCTGACCGGCGCGGCCGAACGGCTCCGCGCGGCGGGCTTCGAGATCACGCAGGTGAACGCGCCCGGCACGACGTCGGCGGGCACGTTCGCCGAGCAGGCGCGGCTCGGCGCGACGCACGTCGAGCCCGGCAACGGCCTGCACGGCACCACGCCGCTGCACCTGTTCGACGAAGGCCAGCCGGAGGTGCCCGCGATCGTCTACGTGTCGGAGGTATCGCACTTCGACGGGGACGACGCGTACGCCTTCGCGGCGGGCTACTACGTCGACAAGGTGCTGGGCGACTACCGGCTCACCGCGATCGTCGGACGGGACGGGGACGCCGGTGTCCTCGACGTGGAGACCGCCGACGCCGGCGCCATCCACTACTACTGCCGGATCCCGGGCGCGCGGGCGCGCGGGGTCCGGGTGGGCGACTCGGTCGTGTTCTGCTTCCGGCCGCAGGTCTTCGTGACGCGGGGGCGTACGCAGGCCGTGGCGGGCGTCCGCACCGGGACGCTCGACCTCCGGGGGGTCTACGACGTGGAAGCCCGCCCGGCCGACGGGGTCGCGTAAGCCCCCTGGCCGCGAGTCCCGTCCGGGGCCGCGCGCCGGGAACCCCCCTCGCCCGCGAGGGCACCGCTCAAGGAGAACGCAATGGAACAGCAGACCTCCGGCCTGCGCAAGGGCGCGCTCAGCGCCGTCGGCGCGGCGGTCATATCGATGGCCTTCATGGGCCCGGCGACGAGCGTGTTCTTCAACACGCCGCTCGCCGCGGCGGCGGCCGGCTACGCGCTGCCGCTCGCCATCCTGCTCGCGATGGTCGTCTGCCTGCTGGTGGCGTCGGTGATCGCCTCGTTCGCGCGCAAGCTGCCGACGGCGGGCTTCGCCTACACCTTCAACACCCACGGGTTCGGGCAGCGCGGCGGGTTCGTGTCCGGGTGGCTGCTGCTGCTGGCGTACGGGATGGTCGGGCCGATGCTGCTGTCGGCGATCGGCTCGTTCACCGCCGACTTCTTCAGGACCGAGTTCGACTGGAACGTTCCGTGGTGGGTGTTCACGGTGCTGTTCGGCGCGGTCGTCTGGGGCATCAGCGCGCTCGGCGTCTCGCAGTCGGCCAAGACCGCGCTGGTGTTCCTGGTGCTGGAGATCGGCGTGCTGCTGGCGCTGTTCGCGATGATCCTCGGCAAGGGCGGCGCGGACGGCGTGACGCTCGCGCCGTTCAGCCCCGGCTCCGCGCACGACGGGATCTCCGGGCTCGGCAAGGGGATGCTGTGGGGCATCCTGATGTTCATCGGCTTCGAGTCGGCGGGGACGCTCGGCGAGGAGGCCCGCTCGGCGCGCCGCGCGATCCCGATCGCGCTGTTCACCGCGGTGCTCGGCATCGGCCTGTTCTACGTGCTCGCGGGCTGGTCGGCGGCCGTCGGGTTCGGCGACCACAAGGCCCTGGCGACCGACGCCGAGCCGTGGACGACGCTGATGCACAAGTACTGGGGCGTCGGCTGGCTGCTCGCGCTGACCGTGCTGAACAGCCAGTTCGCCAACCTGATCTCCGGCGTCACCGCCCAGGTCCGGGTGATCTTCGCGATGGGCCGCGAGGGGCTGATCCCGCGCCGGCTCGGCACCGTCGGGCACGGCCAGGTGCCGCAGGCCGCGCTCGCCTGCTACATGGTGTTCTCGATGGCCGCCGCGCTGGTCGGCGGCGTGTGGATCGAGCCGCTCGGGATGTACGGCTTCGCCGGGCAGATCGTCGGCGTCGCGATGGTCGTCATCTACATCTCGATCAGCGTCTCGCTGATCCGCTTCTACCTGCGCGAGCACCGGGCCGAGTTCTCGGTGCTCAAGCACGGCGCGGTGCCCGCCGTCGCCGCCGTCCTGCTGCTGCTGCCGATCTACGGGCAGCTCGTCCCGCTGCCGACCGGCCCGAACCGCGTCGCGCTGGCGCTGATCGTGGTGTGGCTCGCCGCCGGGATCGGCTACCTGGCCTGGATCGTCCGCAACCGCCCGCGCCTGCTCGGCGCGATGGGCCGCGTCTTCGCGGACGACGAGGACGGAGACGGGACGGACGGCACCGCGGGCGCGGCGGCTCAGGCGTCGCGCCACTCCTGATCCTCGTACTGGACGAGGCGCGGGTGGTCGAGGGTGTTGACGTCCACGTCGCGGTGGCGCAGGTCCTTGCCGAAGACGGCGGCGGCGCGCAGGACGTCGGCGTCGAGGAAGCGCGTCGGGGGCGCGCCCGGGGCGAGCGACAGCTCCGGGCGCGCGGCGCCGGGCGCGGCGAGGGTGTAGCCCCAGTCGCCGAAGCTCGGCACGTCCACGTGGTACGGGGTCGTCGCGAACCCGGCGGCGGCGATCGACTTCTCGATCGACCAGAACGACTTCGGCGCGAAGTACGGCGAGCCCGACTGGACGACCATCCGCCCGCCGGGCGCGAGGGCCCGCTTCACCAGGCCGTAGAACTCGACGGAGTAGAGCTTGGCGGTCGACACGTCGTCCGGGTCGGGCATGTCGACGATGACGGAGTCGTACCGCTGGTCCAGGTCGCGCAGCCAGGAGAACGCGTCGGCGGTCACCGCCCGCACGCGCGGGTCGGAGAACGCGTGCCGGTTGAGGGCCGCGATGTCGCCGTACGTGCGGGCGAGGCGCAGCATCTCGGGGTCGAGCTCCACGAGCGTGACGGCGCGGACGTCCGGATAGCGCAGCACCTCGCGCAGCGCGAGGCCGTCGCCGCCGCCGAGGACGAGCACCCTGCCGCGCGCGCCCGCGAGCGCGGGGTGGACGAGCGCCTCGTGGTAGCGGTACTCGTCCACCGACGAGAACTGGAGGTCGCCGTTCAGGAACAGCCGCACGTCGGGACGGCCCGACAGCGCGACCTTCCTGGTGATCACGATCTCCTGGTACGGCGTCCGGGTGGAGAACGCGATCGGGTCGCGGTAGAGGGCCTGCCGCGCCGACACCTCGAACCCGTCCGCGAGCGCGTACGTCGTGCAGAGGACGGCGAGCACGGCGGCCATGCCCGTCCACAGCCCGGCCCGGGTCGCGCGCCCGAGCCGCCGCCGGAACAGCCACAGCACGACGGCGATCCCGGCGACCGCGTTGACCACGCCGACCAGCAGCGCGCCCTTGACGTGCCCGAACACCGGCAGCAGCAGGAACGGGAACGCCAGCCCGCCGATCAGCGCCCCGACGTAGTCGGCGGCGAACAGGTCGGCGACCGCGCTGCCCGCGTCCTGCCTGCGGATCTTCTGGAGCAGCGTCATCAGCAGCGGGATCTCCGCGCCGATCAGCGCCCCGACCGTGAACGCGACGGCCACCAGCACCGGCACGTACAGGTCGAGCCAGGCGAACGCCGCGTACAGCGCGAGCACCGACAGCCCGCCCGCCAGCGCGAGCGCGCCCTCCACGATCGCGAACGCCGCGACGGGGCGGCCCTGGAGCGGCTTGGCGGCCAGCGACCCGACGCCCATCGCGAACACCATCACCGACAGCACGATCGACGCCTGCGTGACCGAGTTGCCGACCAGGTAGCTGCCGAGCGCGACGAGCGCCAGCTCGTACACCAGCCCGCACGCGGCGCACGCGAACACCGCCGCCAGCACCATCGCGCGGGCGGCGCGCGCGGGCACGCTCAGCGGCGCGGCCTCGCCGCCGTCCTCCGCGGCCGCCTTGTCCGCCGGGTCGTGCTTCGCGTCCTTCGGGTCGTGCTTCGCGTCCGTCGCTTCCGCGGTCAAGGACTCCCCCGTCCGTCCCGGGCCGTCAGGAGACGGCTCCGGCCACGATCGCGGCGACGGCGAGGTCCGCGGCGGCGACGACCCAGCCCGCCGGGTGGATCGCGGCGCCGTCCACCAGCGTCGCGCCGAGCCGGCCGGGCGTGATCAGGTCGAGCAGGTAGAACGCGAGGACCATCAGCACGATCCCGAGCAGCCCGTAGACGGCCGTGTCGACCAGGCCGTCGCCGAGGTCGGAGTCGCTGGTCACGATCGCGGTGGTGACGATCATGCCGACGCCGAGCAGCTTGACCGCGAGCAGCAGCGCGGCGCCCCGGTTGGCCTGCGTCCAGATCTGGTGGCCTAGCCGCCCCGGCGTGGTGACCTCCACGACCAGGTAGCCGAGCGCCATCAGCGCGATGCCGAGCGCGCCGTACGCCAGGGTGGCGCCGCCCTCGGACAGGATGTCGTTCATCGAAGGAAACTCCTTATCCGCTCTGCGCGGTCACTTGCCCGAGCCCGGCCCGCCACCGCGGAAGGACGCTCTGCCGTTGCTGTTCCAGCCGTCGCGGCCCGGCGCGCTCCAGCGCCCGCCGACGTAGGAGTGGTACCGGCTGTAGCCCGAGGAGGGGCGGTCGACGGTGATCCGGCTGCCGGGGCCGTCCGGCAGCACCCCGATGACCGTCTTCGGGTACTGGAGGAAGATCCCTCCGCCCGGCGCCGCGCCGGGGACCGTGCCGCCCGTGCCGCCCGTGCCCGGGACCGTGCCGCCGGTGCCGCCGGTGCCGCCGGCGGGGGCGTCGCCGAAGCCGAGGGCGTCCACCCGGTCGATCGCATGGAACTTCTTGGTGATCTCCCCCGCCACGGCGCGCGGCGGCTTCGACGCGTGGAACGTCCCGGCCGCCACCTTGCGGTACTTCTCGGAGACCCACTCGTCGGGCGAGTCGTCGCCGTTGACCAGCACCACCACCAGGACGATCACGGCGATCACCGCGACCGCGACGGCGCCGATCACATAGTGCCTGCGGGTCACGGCCGTCTCACCAGCCTGCTGCGGGTCATGACGATCTCCCGGGTCTGGGGGTAGGAGTGCCAGGTGCGCCATCCCGTTCCGGAGGCGTCGAGCGCCAGCGCGGTGACGGCGTGCGGGGAGCCGGGGAACGTCCCGGCGAGGGCGTCGTCGTCGCGGCCCGCGAGGGCGGAGCGCAGGCCGTCCACGGCCCGGCCGAACGACGCGTCGCCGGAGTGCCGTTCGGTCGCCGCCGCGAACTCGTACGCCCAGCCTCCCGCCAGCGTCCGCGCGGCCCGCGAGGGGAGCGGCTCCCCGGCCGTCCCGGACGGCAGGCAGGCCACGGTCTCACTGAGCTCCGCCGCCGCGGCCCCGGCGGCCCCGGCGGACGGCCCCGGCGAGGCGTTCGCTCCGAGGGGGCGCGCGATGACCTGGTGGGACGCGCCGAGCAGCCGCAGCTCGACGGCCAGCCCGCCGCGTTCGACGGGCAGGACGGCGAGCGCGTCGAGCGGCGGCAGGCCGAGGGCGAACGACAGCGCGTCGGCGCGCGAGTCCGCGTAGGGGGTGTCGAGGGGGGCGAGCAACGATCAGCTTCCGGGATAGATCGTCAGCGCGCCGTCCGGGACGCGGTCGCCGAGCCCCGCCTCCCAGGTGCCGCCGCCGTACTGCTCGAACGACAGGTAGCGTCCGCGCGGGCCCTCGTAGTCGACGTACTCGACCCGGCCCTGGACGCCGACGCCGGTCGTCCCCTCGCTGGTGTAGTCGGCGGTGCCGTGCTCGTCGCGCCGGTACTCGACGCCCTCGACGGTCAGGGTGCGCTCGCCGGGCCGCAGGTCGCCGATGTCGTACCCGGTCCACCAGACGACCTCCAGGTCCGGGTCCTCCTCCACGGAGATCCAGACCTTGGCCCCCTCGGCCGTGTCGGCGTCGAGCAGGTGCTCGCTCCAGGTGAAGCCGCCCTCGCGCAGCCGCAGCGAGCCGCGCACGAAGTAGCGGGTGCCGAGGTACTCGACCATGTCGCCGGCCTTGAGCGTCCTCGGGTCGCCGCCGACCTGGTCCTCCGCCGCGAACGGGTCGCGCGGCGCGGGCGGCGCGGCGGCGGGCGACGGCTTGGACCGGCCGCGCAGCACGATCACGGCGATGAGCACGATCAGGGCGACCAGGATCAGCGCCAGCAGGACCGCGACGGTCACCCCGCCCATGCGCACCTCCATCGATTCGTCGTCAGGTCGGCATAGACCTGCGGATACTACCGAAATAGCCGACATCATCAACGGCGTGCGCGGGCACTTCGCCCCTACGGCGGCCGAACCCGGCCGCACCCGGCCGTACGCGCACGGGTCCCCGCACGAAACAGCCCCCGCCACCGGACCGGAAGCGGGGGCGTGCTCGAAGCGGGGTCACAGGCGGGCGGCTCCGGCGTCGACGCGTTCGTCGGTGGCGGTGAACGCGACGCGGACGTGCCGTCCGCCGGCCGGGCCGTAGAAGTCGCCGGGGCCGACCAGGACGCCGAGCTCGGCGAGGTGCGCGACGGTGTCCCAGCAGGGCTCGTCGCGGGTCGCCCACAGGTACAGCGACGCCTCGGAGTGGTCGATGCGGAAGCCGTGCCGTTCGAACGCCTCGCGCAGGGCGGCGCGGCGGCGGGCGTAGCGCTCGCGCTGCTCGTCCACGTGCGCGTCGTCGCCGAACGCCGCCGCCATGGCGGCCTGCACCGGCGCCGGGACGATCATCCCGGCGTGCTTGCGGACCTCCAGCAGCCGCCGGACGAGCGCGAGGTCGCCGGTGACGACGCCCGCCCGGTACCCGGCCATGTTGGAGCGCTTGGACAGCGAGTTGACCGCGAGCAGCCCCTCGTGGGAGCCGCCGCACACGTCGGGGTGCAGGACCGACACCGGCGGTCTCGCCGGGTCCCAGCCGAACTCCAGGTAGCACTCGTCGCTGACGACGACCGCGCCGCGCTCGCGCGCCCACGCGACGACCTTGCGCAGGTGCTCGGCGGGCAGCACCTTGCCGGTCGGGTTGGACGGCGAGTTCACCCAGACGATCTTCGGGGTGCCGGGGCCGAGGGCCAGCAGCCCGTCGGTCGCGACGGACTCGGCGCCGGCGAGCCGCGCGCCGACGTCGTAGGTCGGGTACGCCAGCTCGGGGAACACGACCCGGTCGCCGGGGCCCGCGCCGAGCAGCGTGGGCAGCCAGGCGACCAGCTCCTTGGTGCCGATCACCGGCAGCACGGCGTCGGGGTCGGCGCCCGCGACGCCGAGCCGGCGGCGCAGCCACCCGGCGACGGCCTCGCGCAGCGCGGGCGTCCCGTACGTCTGCGGGTAGCCGGGCGCGTCGGACGCGGCGGCGAGCGCCTCGCGGACGGGCGCGGGCGTCGGGTCCACCGGCGTGCCGACCGACAGGTCGACGATCCCGCCGGGGTGGGCGGCGGCCCGCTCCTTGTAGGGCTGGAGCCGATCCCACGGGAAATCCGGCAGGGTGAACAACCCGCATCCTCCTCGAAGACGTCACGTGCGGTGCGCGCTTCTCGTCGCGAGAGCGCCTCACAGGACACAAGGCCGTGACCCCCGGTGCGGGAGGCACGGCCTTGAGGTCAGCTCCTACCGGGGTCAGTCGTCCTGGCTCTGCGGGGGCAGCGCGGCGACGATCGGGTGGTCCTTCTCGATCTTCCCGACCTTGGAGGCGCCGCCGGGCGAGCCGAGGTCGTCGAAGAACTCCACGTTGACCTTGTAGAAGTCCTTCCACTGCTCGGGGACGTCGTCCTCGTAGTAGATGGCCTCAACCGGGCAAACCGGCTCGCACGCACCGCAGTCGACGCACTCGTCCGGGTGGATGTAGAGCTGACGCTTCCCCTCGTAGATGCAGTCGACCGGGCACTCCTCGATGCATGCCTTGTCGAGCAGGTCCACGCAGGGCTGCGCAATGACGTAGGTCACGTCAGTGACTCCTCTCGGGTTTCCGGCCCCGCCGCACGTCACGGCTCACCGCAAGCTCGCTGTGAATAGTATTGCCACCACGGCTCAGTCGATTCGACACGGGGGTCCTCACATGTCCGGCCGTCTCGCCGCGCGGCTGGTGGTCTCCATCGGTCCTGCGGACGTGGGTCAGCGGATCTCGCTGCGCCGCCGTCTGCCAACGGGAGAGTACAGCGACGTCGTGGGCGTGCTCGAATCCTGGTCCGGCAAGACGCTCACGGTGCGCCGCAGGACCGGCGAAGTGGTCGACGTCCCCGAGGACGCCATGGTCGCGGCCAAGGTCGTCCCGCCGCAGCCGCCGCCCCGCCGCCCGCGCCGTTCACCGTGGGACGACGAGGAACGCGCCGAGAGGGCGGAGGGCGCCGACGCGCCGGCGCACGGGCCCGGCGAGGTCCGGCGGCCCGGGTCCGGCGAGGCCCGCGCCGAGGGCCGGGGCGGCGACGCGCGCGCCTAGCCGCCGCGAGTGAGACGAACGACTCACCGGCCCGGGCAACGATCAGCAAAGCCTTGGCGATGACCGGGAAGTCATCACCGGTCCCGGCGTTTCCTCCCGCCCCGTCCTCCACAGGGTCTTCGTGGGGGGCGATGTGGGGGGCGACATGGACGCAGAGCAGACGGGTCCGGAGGAAGGCACCGGCGCGGGCGCGGCGGAGGTCCGCGGCGAGGAGCCGCCGCCCGTCGTCGAGGCCGACGACCTCGGAGTGCGGACGCGGCGCGGGTGGGTCTATCGCGGGGTGACGCTGCGGGCGTCCGCCGGGACGCTCGTCGCGGTGGCCGGGCCGGGCGGGAGCGGGCGCACGTCGCTGCTGCTGACCGTCGCGGGGCGGATGCGGCCGACGTCCGGCGCGCTGCGCGTGTGCGGGCTCGACCTGCCGGAGGGCGCGGCGCGGGTCCGCGGCCGCGCCGCCGTCGCGCGCGCGGGCGGGGCCGCCGAGCTGGAGCCGGAGCTGCGCGTCGCCGACCACGTCCGGGAGCGCGCCCTCACCCTGCCCGGTACGGCGCGGAGCCGGGAGGCGCGGGAGTCGTTCGGGGGCGCGTGGAAGTCGTTCGGGGCGGCCTGCGAGGTCGTCGGCCTCGACGTGCCCGGCCGGCGGCGCGTCCGCGACCTGTCCCCGGGCGACGCGACGCGGCTCGCCCTCGCGCTCGCGGTGATGGAACGGCCCGACGTGCTCGTCCTGGACGACCTCGACGCGGGCTCGGACGGGGCCGGGCAGCACGCGCTGTGGTCCTCGGCGCGGCGCGCCGCCGACCTCGGCGCGGCGGTCGTCGCCTCGACCACCGAGCCGTCGCCCGCCGGGGGCCTCGCCGACGTGCTGCTGACGCTCGGGGAGCACTGATGCGGGCGCTCAGGCTCGCGGCGTACGAGCTGCGGCGCTTCCGCACGCCGATGCAGGTCGCCGGGCTGGCGTTCCTCGCGCTCGTGCCGCTGCTGTACGGAGGCATCTACCTGTGGTCCAACTGGGACCCGTACGACCGGATCGGCGAGCTGCCCGTCGCGGTGGTGAACGAGGACCGTCCCGTCCGGGTGCAGGGCCGGACGGTGGACGCGGGCGGCGACTTCGTCCGGCGGCTGCGGTCCGAGCACCTGGTGGACATGCGCGAGACCGGCGCGGAACGGGCCCGGAAGGGGCTGCGGGAGGGGGACTACTACGCCGTCCTGTCCGTCCCGCCCGACTTCAGCTCGCGGATCACCAGCGGCGCGATCGGCACGCCGAAGCAGGCGTCCATGGCGATCACGCTGAACGACGCGAACAACTACCTGGTCAGCGTGATGGCCAAGGTCGCGCAGTCCGAGCTCCAGCGGATCGTCAACGAGTCGGCGGTCTCGGCGTACTTCACGGCGGCGTTCGGCAAGCTCGCCGAGCTGAGGAAGAGCCTCGGCGACGCGGCGGGCGGCGCGGAACGGCTCCAGCAGGGCCTCGGGGAGGCGCAGAACGGCTCGGCCGCGCTCGCCTCCGGGCTCGGGCAAGCCCAGCAGGGCACGGCCGCGCTCACGGACGGGCTCGTCCAGGCCAAGCAGGGCTCCGGCGCACTCGCGAACGGACTCGGCCAGGCCCGGCAGGGAACCGCGGCGCTCGTCGGCGGCGTCGGCGCGGCCAAGCAGGGCTCCGCCGAGCTGGCCGCCGGGCTCGGCCAGGCGCGGCGGGGCACGGGCGCGCTCGTCGCCGGGCTCGGGCAGGCGAAGCGGGGATCGGGAGCGCTCGCGACGGGCCTCGGCCGGTCCGGGCAGGGCTCGGCCGCGCTCGCCGCCGGGCTCGGGCGGGCCGAGCAGGGCAGCGCCGAGCTGGCGAGTGGCGCAGCGCGGCTCAAGCGGGGCACCGCCGAGCTGGCACCGGGAACGGTCCGGCTGTCGCGGGGCATCCACGCGTTCGCGGGCGAGGCGGTGCCGCTCGCCGGCCGGGCGGTCGCAGGGCTGCCGAGGCTGGCGGACGCGGCGGTGGGCGCGTCCGGCGAGGCCGCCGGGCTGACCGCGCTGGCGGCCGAGCTGAGCGGCCGGGCCGCGCGGCTCGCCGCGGACCTCGACCGGCGGTTGAACGAGCTGGGCCGCCGCCATCCCGAGATCGTCGGCGGCGCGCCGTTCCGGCGGCTGCGCGAGGCGGTGCGGGCCGTGGACGGCACCGTCGAGCGCCGCCTGTCGGCCCTCGCCGCGCGGTATCCCGCCGTCGCCCGCGACCCGCGCTTCGCGGCGGCCGCCGCGGCGGCGAAGCGGCTCGACGCGACGATGGCCGGACGCCTCGGCCTGCTGGCCGGACGGCATCCCGAGCTGCGGAGGGACCCGGTGTTCGGGGACGTCCTGCGCCTGGCCGACCGCGCCGCCGCACGGGCGCGGCTCGTCGCGGACGCCGCCGCCCGCGTCAACGGCAGGACGCGGCGGCTCGCGGCCGACGCGCGCCGCATGGACCGGCAGGTCCCGGCCGTCCAGCGGAAGCTGCGGGAGGCGGCGAACGGGCTCGTCCGGCTCGACCGGGGCGGCGCGCGGCTCGCCGCAGGCGCGCGGCAGGCGGACCAGGGCGCGGGCGCGCTGCTGACCGGCGCCCGTACGCTCGACCGGGGCAACGCACGCCTCGCCAACGGAGCCCGCGCCCTCAACGCCGGCAACGCCCGCCTCCTCACCGGCGCACGCGCGCTCGACAACGGCAACGCGCGGCTCCTGCAAGGCGCCCGTACGCTCGACCAAGGCAGCGCCCGCCTGGCGAACGGGGCCCGCGCACTCGACAACGGCAACGCCCGCCTCCTCCAGGGCGCCCGGACGCTCGACCAGGGCAGCGCCCGCCTCGCCGACGGAGCCCGCCGGTTGGACGCCGGGAACGCCCGCCTGCTGAACGGCGCGCAGCGGCTCAACGCGGGCAGCGGCGAACTCCTCGCGGGCGCTCAGAAGCTCAACGCGGGCCAGGGGAAGCTGAAGGACGGCGCCGCGAAGCTCGCCTCCGGGCTGCGTTCGGGCGAGAGCCGGGTGCCGGTGCCGCCCGCCGACCGGCGGGACCGCGACGCCAAGACGCTCGCCCAGCCCGTGAACGTCGCGTCGTCCAACCTGCATCCCGGCGGCGTCTACGGGCGCGGCCTGTCGCCGTTCTTCTTCGGGATCGCGCTGTGGGTGTTCGGGCTCGTGGCGTACCTGATGCTGCGGCCCCTGCCCGGACGGCTGCTCGCGAGCAGCGCCGGATCGGCCACGGTCGCGTTCGCCGCGTACCTGCCCGCCCTGCTGATCGGCCTCGCCGGGACCGGCGTGCTGTACGCGTCGCTGGAGCTCGGCCTCGGTCTGGACCCCGTCCACACGGCCGCGACGCTGGGCGTCCTCGCGCTCGGCGTCGCGTCGTTCCTCAGCATCGTGCACCTGCTGCGGGTGGTGTTCGGCGCGGCCGGGGACGCGCTCGCGCTGGTCCTGCTGATGCTGCAACTCGTGTCGTGCGGCGGCCTGTACCCGGTGGAGACGCTGCCGCTGCCGTTCCAGGCCGTCCACCGGGTCGTCCCGATGACCTACTTCGACGCGGCGCTGCGGACGACGATCTTCGGCGGCGAGGCGTCCCACGCCTGGCGCGACTGCGGCGTGCTGGCCGGGTTCCTGGCGGGCGCGCTCGTGCTGCTCGTCCTCGCCGTCCGGCGCCGCCGCGCGTGGACGCTGGCGCGCCTCAAGCCCGAGCTGGAGCTCTAGCGCCTAGCGCGCCAGGGGCGACAGGACCTCGGGCGCGAGCATGCTGGGCGCGAGGACCTTCGGCGCCCGCACGTCGGCGACCGGGGGCGACGGCGCGTCCCCCGAGGGCCCCGCCCCCTGCGGCGGCGCGGCCGGGTTCATCGGCCCGGACGGGCTGGCCGGAGCCGACGGGCTCGCCGGGGTCGTCGCCGAAGGCGGCCCCGCGGGCGAGCCGGGCGGCGGGCCCGGAGGCTGCGGCGCGGCCTTGGGCGCCAGCTCGGTGTAGGTGCGGCCGGGCTCCAGCCTGCGGTTCTGGAACAGCTCCGACACCGTCACGAACGTGAACCCGCGCCGCTTCAGCCCCGCCAGCACCTTCGGCACGGCGTTCACGCTCGGCTTGTGGATGTCGTGAAACAGCACGATCCCGCCGCGCTTCGGCTCGCTCACCCCGACCTTGACGTTGCGCGCGGCGTCCAGGTGCTGCCAGTCGAGGGTGTCGACGCTCCAGAGGATCTCCGGCATCCCGACGACGGCCCCGACCCGCTTGTCGGTCGCGCCGTACGGGGGCCGCATCAGCCTCGGCCGCACGCCGCCGGACGCCTCCTCGATGACCGCCTGCGTGCGCTGCACCTCCGAGCGGACCTTGCTCGTGGGAAGCGCCGTGAGCTGCGGGTGCGACCACGTATGGTTGGCGAGCTCGTGCCCGTCCAGCGCCATCTGCCGCACGACTCCCCTGAACGCGTGCACGTTCTCCCCGAGCATGAAGAACGTGGCGCGCGCCCCGGCCGTCCGCAGCGTGCCGAGCAGCCGCCCGGTGTACTCCCCCGGCCCGTCGTCGAACGTCAGCGCCACGCACCGGGCCTGGTCGCAGTCGATCCTGCGCGGCGGCGGGGGCGCGGGGGCTTGGCCCGCTGCCCTCCCACCGCCACCTGCTGGCGCGCCGCCTGCGCGCGCCGGCTCGGCGCCTGCCCGCACCCGGCCGCGGCGAGCATGACACCGGTCATGACGAATGCAACGGAATAACTGCTTCGCACCACGCACCCCCGAAACGTGTTGCCTCGGGGCGCTACATACCCTCCGCGTCTCGCGCCCTACACGTCCCCAAGCCCCCCGGACCCGCGCGAAACGCCCCGTCCGACCACCTCTTTACAAGATCACCCCACCACCCGCGTCCCGCATGCCCCCGCGTTTGCCCGCCCTTTGGCCCCCCGTGCAGCCGTCCGCGCGCGCCGGGGCCGGCGGGGCCGGCGGGCGGGAGGTCAGCGGGTGGGCCAGTCGGGGACCTGGGCGGGGAGGTCGGTGGTGACGCGCATGGGGAACGCGGCGGGGCGCTTCTCCAGGAACGAGGTGACGCCCTCGTTGGCGTCGGGCGCGCCGCCGAGGGCGGCCATCAGGCGGGAGTCGGCGGCGTGCGCGTCCCAGGGGGACGGCGCCGACAGGCCCGACCACATGAGCCGGCGGATCGCGGCGACCGAGACGGCGGAGGTGTTGTCGGCGATCTCGCGGGCGAGGGCGTACGCGGCGGGCAGCAGCTCGTCCGGCGCGTGGACGCGGGAGACGAGGCGTCCGGCGAGGGCCTCCTCGGCGCCGAACACGCGCCCGGTCGCCGCCCACTCCATCGCCTGGGCGATGCCGACCAGGCGCGGCAGGAACCAGCTCGACGCGGCCTCGGTGACGATCCCGCGGCGCGCGAAGACGAAGCCGAACTTCGCCTTCTCGCTCGCCAGCCGCACGTCCATCGGCAGCGTCATCGTGACGCCGACGCCGACCGCCGCGCCGTTGAACGCGCCGATCACCGGCTTCAGGCAGCGGGCGATGCGCAGCGCGACCGTGCCGCCGCCGTCGCGCGGGGTGCCGTCCTCCAGGACGTCGTCCTCCCCGCGAACATGTCCTTGGACTTCTCCTTGTCGAACGTGTCGCCCCCGCCGCCGAGGTCGGCGCCCGCGCAGAACGCCCGGCCCGCCCCGGTGACCACCACGGCGCGCACGGCGTCGTCGGCGTCGATCCGGTCGAAGGCATCGAGCATCTCGGTGCGCATGACGTAGGTGTAGGCGTTCATCCGGTGCGGGCGGTTCAGCGTGACCGTGGCGATCCCGTCCTGAACCCCGTACTCGATCTCGGTGTACGACACGTGCGGCCCCTTCTCGCGCCTGACTTTAGAACACGATTCTAGGACGCGGTCACTCCAGCCGCAGGCGCCCCATGGCCTCACGGGCGAGCGCCTGCGCCTCGGCGGTCAGCTCCCCCTGCGTGCCGTCCCCCGCGCGGTCCACGTGGACGATCACGTTGGCGCGCCGCGCCCACACGTCCACGTGCCGGATCCTGCCCAGTTCCTCCGCGCGCTGCCACGCCTCGTCGCCGAGCCGCCGGACCCGGACCGTGCCGAGGGTGAACCGGTAGAACCGCATCCGCTCGCCCGCCGCGCCGGACCCGCTCTGCCGGCCCGAGCGCGGGTACCGCTGGTAGCCCAGCTCCACGACCCCGTCCGGCCGGGCGTGCGTCCAGCGGCACGCCGAGGTGTAGTACGGGTCGCGGTCGGCGTGGAAGTCCTCGGCCCGTACGGGACGCAGCAGCAGGCGGCGGGCCGTCCCCTCGTCGGCCACCGAGCACGCGCGCGGCAGGGCGGCGGCCTCCTTGCGGCCCGGCCACCAGTCGCTCAGCCAGGGCTGCTCGAACAGGAGCATCACCGCGATGGCGCAGAACACGAGCACGGGCGCGCGGAAGCGCGACGCCGCCTTGGCGCCGTCGCCGTCACCGCCGCCGTCGATCGGCACGTTCCGGCGGGCCCGGCTCTTCAGCGCGTCGAGCTTCTCCTGGAGTTCGGGCTCCCCCGCGAAGAGCGTCCGGCGCGGCGCCGCGAGCACGTACTGGCCCTTGCCCTTGCGCAGCACCACGGCGACCTTGCGCCCGAACGTGGTGGGACGGATTTCGATCCTCTCGACGTCCTTCCACCTGAACCGGCGCACGCTCCACAGCGCCGAACGGGTCGTGACGCCGTGCCTGTCCCCGACGACGTGGCCGGCCAGATGGGTGCGGATCGCGGCGAGGTAGCAGGGCAGCGCGGCGATCCCGGCGAGGACCATCGTCCACACGCCGTACCCGTCGTACACGAGGAAGCTCAGGGCGAGGGCGAACGAGACGGCCGCTCCGGGCACGGCCCAGAGCAGCGGGAGGCGCGACGGCCTGATCCGGTACGGCGTCCGTTCCGCCTGGCGGTCGGCCCGGTCGGCCCGGTCGGCCCGGTCGGCGCGGTCGGCGCGGTCATCGCCCCGGTCATCGCGGTCGGCGCGGTCGTCGGGGTCTGGGCGGGCGTCCGGGCGGGCGTTCGTGCGGGCCAAGGCCACTCCTCGGTCGGACGGAGATGACCATGGAGCGTAGCGGGACGATCCCGGCAGGTGGGGCGGGGACGGCCCGCTCAGCTCCGCGCCGCGGGGAACAGCCTGAGCAGCACGTCCCGCCGCCAGTCGCCCTCGTCCCCGTTCCCGCGCCCGTCCTCGTGCCCGTCCCCGTCCCCGTGCCCGTCCTCGCTCGGCGGGCGTACGGGGGTCAGGGTGCCGTCGCCGTTCTCGACGAGGTGGACGGCGACGTCCGGCGGGAGGACGAGATCGGGCCGTTCGGCGGGGTCCGCCGCGAGCCGCCCGGCGATGGCGGCCAGCACCCGCGCCCAGCCTTGGCCGAGGTAGGGCGGGAGGCCCGTGACGCGCAGCTCGGGCAGGCCGAGCGCCTCCAGCCCCTGAGTGCGCAGTTCCAGCCCGTCGCTTCCCTCGGCCCCCACGATCCGGATCTCGCCCCGCGCGTCACCCATGTCCCGACCGTACGGGCGCGGGAACGGCGCGCGGACGGGGCGCGGCGGGCGTGACGCGGATCACCGCCGCGTGGCCGTCCTCGGCAACGCAGCCTCCCCTGCCACTCATGTCCGATAAATTATGACAGTGAATTGGGCCGTGACGACGTACGACTCCGCCTTCGGGTACGTCTCCGCGCACGGCGCCCCCTGGTCGACCTGCTCGACCCGCAGCCGGGCGAGCGGGTCATCGACCTCGGCTGCGGCACCGGCGCGTTCGCCGCGGAGATCGCCGAACGGGGCGCCGAGGTGCTGGGCATCGACGGCGCCCCGGAGATGATCGCGCAGGCGACCGCGCTGAACCCCGGCCTGTCGTTCATCGTCGGCGACGCGCACGAGTTCACGGTCGGCGAGTCGTTCGACGCGGTCGCCTCCAACGCGGCCCTGCACTGGATGACCCGCGACCCCGACGCGGTGATCGCGCGGGTGCACGCGGCGCTGCGGCCCGGCGGGCGGTTCGTCGGCGAGCTCGGCGGCGCGGGCAACTGCGCCGAGCTGATCGCGGCGATGCAGACCGCGTGGCGGGTGTTCGGGCTGGGCGAGCCCGAGCTGCCCTGGTACTTCCCGTCGCCCGCCGAGTACGCGGCACGGCTGGAGGAGGGCGGGTTCACGCTGCGGCTGCTGGAGCACGCCGACCGCCCGACCCGCATGACCGAGGGCCCGAACGGCGCGGCCGACTGGGTCCGGGCGTACGCGGCGCGCGCGCTCGGCGACGTCCCGCCGGAGATGGTCGAGCCGCTGCTCGAACGCGTCAACGAGCTCGCCGCGCCCGCGCTGCGCCGCGAGTCGGGCTGGGTCGCCGACTACGTGCGGCTGCGGTTCGCGGCCGTGCGCAAGGCGGACGGCCCCGCGCCCATGCCCGGGGGCCTGCTCACCGACCCGCTGATCTGATCGCGCCTAGGGTGGTCCCATGCTGCGGCTGTACGACCATCGCACCGGGCGGACCGGCGACCTGCCCCCGGGCCCGTGCGCGTCCACGTGTCCGGCGGCGCGGAACGGGCGCTGGTCGCCGCCGACCTGCTCCGCCGCGTGGCCGAGCGGGGCCGCCTGCATCCCGTCGTGACGCGTTCGCCAGGCGCGGCCCCCGTCCACGTGGCGCCGGGCGACCTCAGCGTCCCGGAGTTCGAGACCGCTCCGCCGCCGGACGGCGCCCTGCTGGTGGGCCCGGACGGCGCGTCCTCGCTCGCCGTGCCGTTCGAGGACGGCGACTGGTGGGACGCCCAGGCGCGCGTCGGCGCGGACGGCGACGTGCTCTGGGTACGGCTCGCGATGCTGCGCGCCCGCTACCGCGACCCCGTCGACGTCGCCGGCCTCGGCCCGGCGGCGCGCGACGACCTGGCGCGGTGGCGTTCGCTGGTGGCCGGCTGGGCGCGCGGCCCCGGCCGCCCCCTGCACCGCGCGTACGTCGCGGAGGCCGAGGCGGCGCTCGCCGACGACCTCGACAGCCCGGCCGCCCTCGCCGTCCTCGACCGCCTCGCGGACGACCCCGGCGTCCCGGACGGCGCGAAGCTGGAGTCGTTCATCCATCTGGACCTCGTCCTCGGCCTCAACCTCGTGGCCCACATCGGCCGCCCCTGACCCCCGCCGGCACGCCGCCGCACGCCGCGGCGGGACCGCGCGCGCCGGGCGTCCCTCAGGACGGGCCGCTCGTGCGGCGGGGCGTCGTTGACCTCCGGAAACGCGCCTAGCACGGGGCGGGCGCGGGGGCGGGCGGGTCGCGGCGTCCGGCCGGAAACGGCCGTCCCGGCCGGAAATTACGGACACTCCACCCCACACAGGGCCAGGGTGACATTTCCAATTAAGTAACCATCTTGACGGTCCTGTCGCGGACCCGGTTGGCTTTCCCGTTCGTAACGCTCGTCATCGTTCTCCCCCCAGACACGGAAAGGCACCAGGTTGCGTCTTTCATCACCTCGTCTTCTCATCGCGGGCACCGCGGCGGCGGCGGTCGCCGTGGCCGGCGGCGTCGCGGTCGCCGCCTCGTCCGGCCCGGACGCCAAGCCGGCGGCCGTCGCCGGGGCGCGCACGCCCGCCGACCCGAACGCCGCGGTCGTCTCCCAGGCGATCGGCCAGTCGCCCGAGGCGACCAAGAGGTTCTGGACGGCGGCCCGCGTCCGCGCGGCCAAGCCGCTCCCGACGCCGGCGTCGAACGCGGCGCCCGGCGCGGTCCCGCAGGCGAACGCGCTCGGCGCCGGACCGGCCGTCGAGAGCGACGGCACCCTGCCCGAGGGCACGGCGTCCGCGCAGGCGGGCGGCACCGCCTCGACCCAGGCGGTCAAGACCGCCAAGCAGTGGACCAAGCACGGCAAGGCGCCCGCCCGGACGATCGGCAAGCTGTTCGGCGTGGACAACCGGGGCCGCCAGTACACCTGCTCGGCGACCGTCATCAACTCCAAGAACAAGCGCACGGTCTGGACCGCCGGTCACTGCGTGCACGCGGGCGCGGGCGGGAGCGCCGGGTTCTCGCGCTACCTGATGTTCCGGCCCGACTTCATCAACGGCAAGTCGCAGGGCTCGTGGGTCGCCGACCGCATCGTGGCGCTCAAGGGCTGGACCACCAAGGGCGACCTCCGGTACGACATCGCGGCGTTCACCGTGAAGAAGTACAAGGGCAAGGGCATCCAGGCGTACACCGGCAGCCAGGGCTACAGCTTCGGCTACAAGAACCGCAAGTACTACATGCGGAGCTTCGGCTACCCGGCGCGCGCCCTGCCGTCCAAGAAGGCGATGAACAGCAACCGCCTCTGGTACTGCTCCGGCACCACGTTCGGGGTGAACTACGGCGGCGGCAGCGTCGGCCTCGGCATGTGGTGCAGCATGGGCAACGGCGCGAGCGGCGGCCCGTGGATCTACGGCATGAAGGGCAACGGCCTCGGCCGGATCGCGGGCCTCAACAGCACGCACAGCCTGCGCACGCTCCAGATGAACTCGCCGTACCACGGCTCGGCCGCGGTGAGCGTCTACAAGGCGATCTCGGGCTGATCCCGCGCGCCGGACGGCACGGCCCTGCCGCCCCGGCGCGATGACCACCGGACGCCCCGCCGGTCCCGCAGTGCGCTGCGGACCGGCGGGGCGTCCTGGCATTTACGCACATGTCGTCCTAAGAGATGACGCAATCGTGATCTCCGTTCACCATGATCTCCCCCGTCCCCCATGCGCATCCGAAGGACAGGGAGTCCCTCTACGTGACTCGAAAGGGCCGGAAGGCCGGAGCCGTGCTCGCCGCCGCCGCCGTCGCCGCTGGAGCGCTCGGCCCCAGCCCGGCGCAGGCAGCACCACGCCCCGCACCCCCCGCGACCGACCCCATCCCCGCGGCCTCCGCCGCGGCCGCCGCGAGAGCCTCGTCCGCCGCGACGGCCGCGCGGAAGATCTCGTGGCGCAAGTGCCCCGACCAGCGCTCCGCGCAGTGCGGCTCGATCACCGTGCCGATCGACTGGGCGAAGCCCGGGCGCGGCAGCGTGAAGATCGCCGTGGCCCGGTTGAAGGCCGCCGCGCCGAAGCAGCGCCTCGGCGTGCTGTTCGTGAACCCCGGCGGGCCCGGCGGGTCGGGCGTGGACTTCGCGCTCGACGGCGGCGGGCTGTCCAAGCAAGTCCGGCAGCGGTACGACATCGTCGGGTTCGACCCGCGCGGCGTCGGCGGCAGCCACCCGGTGGAGTGCGGTCCCGTCCGCGCCGCGCGTCCGCAGGCGTACCCCCGCAACCAGGCGGAGTTCACGAAGCTGACCGCCTACCTCGCCGCGCTCCACAAGGCGTGCCGCGCCAAGACGGGCCCGGTGTACGACTTCCTCGGCGCGGCCGACGTGGCGCGCGACATGGACGCGATCCGCGCCGCGCTCGGTGAGCGGAAGGTGTCGTACTACGGCGTCTCGTACGGCACGTGGCTCGGCCAGCGCTACGCGGAGCTGTTCCCCGGGCGGGTGCGTTCGCTCGCGCTGGACAGCACGATGGACCACAGCGTCGCGGGCGCGGCCCGCTTCTCGGCTGAGGAGGCGCAGGGCCTCGAAGTGGCGTACGGGCAGTTCGCGCAGTGGTGCGCCACGGCGAAGGAGTGCGCGCTGCGCGGGCGCGACCCCGTCAAGGTGCTCGACACGCTGATGACGCGCGCCCAGCGCGGCCGGCTGCACGAGATCGACTCGCCCAAGCAGTGGCTGAGCCCGCCCGGCCTCGCCCGGATGATCCACGCGTCGAGCTACGACCCGCTGGCGTGGGCGCAGCTCGGTGAGGAGCTGAACGAGCTGTCCCGGCAGAAGGAGAAGCCCGTCCGGGGCCGCGAGGGCGAGGAGGAGCCCGACGGCGCGTTCGTCGGGATGCTGTGCGCCGACTGGTCGTTCCCCATGAAGAACTACGCCGAGCTGGCGGACGTACGCGCGCGCACGCGCCGGGCGGCCCCGCACGTGCGGGTCAACCCGCTCGGCTGGGAGGCCGTCACCGCGTGCCTCGGCCGCCCGCGCGGCGCACGCGACCCGCAGCGCCCGTACCGGATCGCGGGCATCCCGCGGTCGCTCGTGGTGAACGGCGTCGGCGACCCCGCCACCGTGTACCCGTGGGCGCTGAGCGTGAACCGGCAGGTCCCGGGCTCGGCGCTGCTGACGTACGAGGGCACCGGCCACGGCGCGTACGGGCTGAGCCCCTGCGCCCGCAAGGCCGTGGACGCGTACCTCCTCGCGGGCCGCACCCCGCTGCCGGGCGCACGCTGCCCGGCCGTACCGCCGAACTACAGCGCCCGGACGCGCAGCGCACCGCACGTGCCGTCCCGGCCGCGCTGGTAGCCCCGGCCGAACGGGTCCGTCGGCGGGCCGGGGCGCGCGAAGCCCCGGCCCGCCGCCGCGGCCCGCATCCCGCCAGGACCCGCGTCAGGGCTCGCGACGGGGCCCGCGTCAGGGCTCGCGTCGGGGCTCGCGTCAGGGCTCGCGGACCTCGGTGAGGGTGCCGTCCGCGAGCAGTTCGGAGAACGGGCGGCGGAACACGTATCCCGTTCCGCCGCCCGGCTGCCCGAACCACGGCACCGCCACGCCCGCCAGCACCTCCACGGGCCTCAGCACCCGGAAGGCGCGGTAGCCGAGCGCGAGCCAGTCGGGTGGCAGCGACCGTTCGGGGAACGGCGTGCGCGCCGCGTAGGCGACGTTCCCGTCCGGCGGCCCGTAGCGGTCGACGGCCGTTCCCGCTGCCAGCTCGACGACCCGCCGGTCCCTGAACAGGCTCAGCGGCGGCTCGCCCTGCACGGGCTCGATCGGCGCGTCCCCGTTCACCGATCCTGGCCTTGCCCCTGCGAACGGCGGCTGCGCGGGCTGCGGCATGGGCGGCGGAACAAACCCCTCAAGCCGCGTAGCGGGCGCGGGTGCCGGTCCCGCGAACGGCGCGCCCGCCCCGCCGGGAAATCCGGGAGGCGCGGGAGGCGGCGCCGCCGGAGGCGTCCCCGGAGCGGGCGGCGCGGCAGGCGGCACCGGCGCGAACGCTCCGGGCCCCGCTCCCGCCCCGTCCACCAGCGGCGGCGGCGTCCCAGGGGCCTCGGGCGGCGGCAGCGGCGGCCCTCCGGGTGTCGCGGGAGCGGCAGGCCGGGTCAGGAGGAGGCTGCCGAGGAGGTGGGCGCATGCCTGGTCCACGTCCTCGAACGTGATCTCCTTGCCGCGTTCGCCGTCCTTGAGGCGGAACACCGTCCAGTCGCGCTTCCCGCCGACGAGGCACCAGGCGCCCTCCGCCGCGCCCCTGATCCGGTACGAGGCGGGATCGACGCCGAGTTCGTCCAGGCGTTCGCGGAGCCGGGTGAAGGCGTGCGCGTGCCGCGTCGGGCGCACGTGGACCTTGCGGCGCAGATGCTCGGCGGGCATGGGCTGAGGCTCCGGCCCGGCCGCCTCGCGCGCCCCGTCCGGCGTGTGCGCCGCGGGCGCGGGCGGCGGAACGGAGGTGGGGGCCGCGGCCTCGGGGACGACGGACGCGGGAGGCGGGGTGGGCGCGCCCGTCGCCGCGTCGGTCGCGGCCCGCATCGCGTCGTCGCTGACCTCCGGCACCCGGAATCCGCGGGAACGGATGTGCGCGACGAGGTCGGGTTCTGGCGGGATCTCGTGCTCAGCGAGGTAGTACGCGACCGAGCCCGACCAGACCCACTCGCCGTCGGTGTGGAAGGTGAGCGGCACGCGCGGGCCGCGCGACGGGTCGATCTGGTCCGGCGCGTACGAACGGGCCGCGAGGACGACCGGCGCGGACCGCAGGTACTCGACCACGCGCGCCGCCTCGGCGGGCTCCACGTACGGGCGCGACACCGAGGGCGATTCGCCGTCCGCTCCCATACGGTCGAACACGCGGGCCCTGCGGATCCCGGCGCGCGATGCCTCCCCGGCCGCGCCGTTCGCACCGGCCGCGCCGTTCGCCGGGGCCGGGGGCGGCGGGGCGGCGGAGCCGAGGACGCGGGTCATCCATTCGGGCGGGTCGGGGTTGGGGAAGCGTTCGAGCTCGCGGCGCACGTCGTCGGCCGACGGGACGGAGTTCCAGCGGGGCTCGTCGAAGGTGAAGCTCGCGCGGCAGCGGACGGCGCCGTTCTCGCACAGCAGCTCGAAGTCCATCCGCGACCAGGTGCTGCCCTGGAAGCCGTGCGTGCCTGCGCGGAGCCGTTCGAGAACGGCCCGGGCGGGCGCGAGGGCCGCGTCGGCGGACCACCCGTCCGTGACGTCCCTCGGCGTCCAGACGCCCATCGTGCCGTCGGCCCGGTAGACCATCGGCGGCGGGAACTCCACGTGCCCGCCCGCCGCCTGGTAGTAGCCGAAGATCTTCACCCAGAGCGGCGGGGCCTGGTCGGCGAGCGCGATCGTGAACGGCCCGGACAGCAGCTCCATCTGCTCGACCGGGTTGAGGGCGTCGCCGGGCGCGCCGCCCGGGACCGGCACGGACGGCTCGCGGCCGTCCAGGCGCTCGCGCAGCCAGCGCGGCAGGTGCGCGCCGTCGCGCGGCATGACGGTCTGGTCGCGGCGCCAGCACTCGACCGGGATGGGCGGCGTCCACCGGGGGTCGAAGTCGTAGTTGTAGAGCGGGTGCGCGGAGTCCGGCTCGACGAACAGCAGCATCGAGAACCAGGTGCCCTGCTCGGAGAGGTAGTGCGCGCGCCGCAGCTCCGCGAACAGTTCGAGCAGGTCCCGAGGCGGGTCCGCGGGCGCCACCGTCCTGCCGTCCTCCATGAGGACGGTGATCGCGAGGTCGTTCACCGCAACCGTCGCCAGGCACCGCAGGTCGATGCGCCGCCACCCCGGCGGGGCGAGCCCGCGCGCGAGCCCGGCGATCCGCGCTTCGAGCCCGCCGATGCGTTCGTTCTGCCCCGTCACGGACGAGTCCCCCTATGAGATGCGATGGTCGATCATCGGAGATTACCGAGGGAAGGGGACGCTTCACCGGGAGAGAGGGAGATCGCCCGGAGAGGGCGGTTCGCGACGGCGGGCGCACTCGCCTAACGTCGGGTGCCGTGTCGAGTGAAACCGCCGCGCCCCCCGCGCCCGCAGAGTCCGATCCACCGCGCCGGGCCCGGCGGGGACGCCGCCGGCGCGTCCGGGCGCTCGTGGCCGCGGCCGTGGCCCTCGCGGTCCTCGCCTGCGCGGCGCTCGGCGGCATCGGCTGGTACTTCTCGGACGTGGCGACGGAGGTCGCGCACGGCGACGACTACCCGATCACCATCGTGGACGCCGCGAACGGCACCGTGACGCTCCCCCGCAACGCCCACACGGCCCGTCCCGGCACCTGGGGCCTGGTCTGGAAGGAACGTTCCGGACGCGACGGGCGCGCCGTGCTCGGCCGCGTCACCGGGGGCGACGCCCGCACGGTCGTACGCCAGGTCACCGCCGTTCCCCAAGGGACGCCGGTCAAGGGCGCGCGGGCGTCCATCGACCACTGGGTGTACGGCGGCGATCCGAAGAGCGCGCTCGGCATCGACTTCGAGAACGTCGCCTATCCGTCCAA
Organism: Actinomadura sp. J1-007; assembly: GCF_009793335.1. GTDB lineage: Bacteria > Actinomycetota > Actinomycetes > Streptosporangiales > Streptosporangiaceae > Spirillospora > Spirillospora yumaensis. The sequence goes on from NZ_WING01000001.1 coordinate 1,600,198, forward strand.
GCTCGGCCCCATGCCCGCCTGGCTCCTCCCCGCCGCGGCCCCGGGCGGAGGACTCTCCGGAACGTGGGTCATCGGCGTGCACGGGCACAACTCCGACAAGGCCGAGACGTTCCGCGCGATGCGGACCGTGCACGGTCTCGGACTCCCGATGCTGTCCATCGCGTACAGGAACGACGTGGGCGCGCCCGCGTCGCCCGACGGCAAGAACCACCTCGGCGACACCGAGTGGAACGACGTCGCGTCCGCCATCGCCTACGCGCGCACGCGCGGGGCGACGGGCGTCGTCCTGTACGGCTGGTCCATGGGCGGCGCGATGGTGATGACCGCGCTGCGGCACGGCCCGCCGCTGCCCGTGCGCGGGGTCGTCCTGGACTCGCCGGTCATGGACTGGGACGCCACCCTGCACAAGCAGGGCGCGGCGCGGGGCCTCCCGGGATTCGTGGTCGACGTCGCCGAACAAGTCCTGGAACGGCGCACCGGCATGGACCTCGACGACTACGACCAGCCCCGCTACGCGCCCCGCCTGAAGACGCCGACGCTGCTGTTCACCACCACCGACGACTCGACGGTCGCGAACGGCCCGGCCCTGGCGTTCGCCAAGGCCGCCCCGCCCGGCATGGTGGCCCACCTGTCCGCGCGGGCCGACCACACCGAGGCGTGGAACGCCGACCCCCCGCTCTACGAGAAGGCCCTGACCTCCTTCCTCACCCGCGCCACCCACCCCTGACGCGACGGATCAGGCCAGCAAGGAGGCGGTCTCCGCCAGCAGGTCCGTCTGGCCGAGGCGGTCCGTGGGGAACGGCATGCCGATCACGCGGTGCGCGCCGGCGTCGGCGAGCTCCGCGAAGCGTTCGGCGGCCTGGCGCGGGCTCCCGACGATCAGGCCCGCGCGCGCCTCGTCCTCGCTCATCCCGTAGCCGGTCAGGGCCCGCACCTGCGCGTCCACCTCGGCCGCAGGGACGTCGCCGAGGCCGACGCTCGCGCCGGCCGTCAGCTTCGGGACGGGCCGTCCCAGCTCGTCCGCGACCTCCCGCATCCGCTTCACGCCCGCCCTGATCGCGTCCGGACCGGAGAGCGCGCAGTACCACTCGTCGCCGTACAGGACGGTGCGGCGCAGCGTCCCGAGGCCGCCGCCGATCAGGATCGGCGGGACGTCCGCGCCCGGCGACAGCGTGACCCGCTCCCCGTTCACCTCCGTCGGCTCGCCCCGGATCAGCCCCGGCAGGACGTCCAGGACCGCGTCGGTGCGCCTGCCCCGCTCGGCGTACGGGACGCCGACCGCGCGCCACGCCGCGTCGCCGTGCACCGGCCCGCCGCTGCCGACGCCGAGCAGGACCCGGCCGCCGGACAGGTGCTGGAGGCTCGCGACCTGCTTGGCCGTCCACGCCGGCTGCCGCAGCGCGACCACCATCACGCCGAAGCCGACCCGGATCCGCTCGGTCACCGCGGCGGCCGTCGCGAGCACCAGCGTGCTGTCGAGGAACGGCCGCCCGACCGGGATCAGGTGATCGCCCACCCACAGCGACTCCAGCCCCGCGGCCTCCGCGCGCCGGGCGTGCTCGGCGACGCCCGCGACGGGGTCCACGCCGAACGACGGCAGGTTCACGCCGACCTTGAGGGCGGTCATCGGACCACGTCCAGCAGCGTCTTGCCCACGGTGGCGCGCGACTGGATCGCCGCGTGCGCCTCGCCGGCCCGTTCGAGCGGGAACCGCTGCCCGATCACCGGCCGGACCGTCCCGGCCGCCGCCCGTTCCAGCACGTCCCTCGTGAACGCCCGCATCTCCTCCGGCGTCGCCGCCGCCTGGACGAGCGCCACGCCCCGTTCCGCCGCGTCCTCCTCGGAGACCGCGCTCCACTCGCCGCTCGCCAACCCGAAGCTGACCATCCGCCCGCCCCGGCGGAGCAGCCCGAACGCCGCCCGCGCGATCTCGCCGCCGACCCCGTCGAACACCACGTCCACGGCCCCGGCCCGTTCCGTCCAGCCGGGCTCGGTGTAGTCGACCACGTCATCGGCGCCGAGCCCGCGCGCGACCTCGGCCTTCCGCTCGCCGCCCACCGCAGCGACGACCCGCAGCCCGGCCGCCTTGGCGAGCTGCACCAGCAGCGTCCCCACCCCGCCGGCCGCCGCCTCCACCAGGACCCGCTCCCCCGCGCGGGCCCGTACGGCGTCCAACATCATCGACGCCGTACGGCCGTCGGCCAGCAGGGCCACCGCCTCGTCCAGAGCGAGCCCGTCCGGCACCACGAACACGCCCGCCGCGTCCACGGCCGCCCGTTCCGCATAGCCGCCCGACCCCCCGGTCGAGCTCACGACCCGCTTGCCCACCAGCGCCGGATCGACGCCCTCGCCCACCTCGCTGACGACCCCGCCCACCCCGTTCCCCGGGATCACCGGCGGCACCGCCTTGAACGGCCCCGGCAGCCCCGCCCGGAACTGCGTCTCCACGAACGTGATGTTGGCGTGCTCCACCTCCACCAGCGCCCGCCCCGGCCCCACGACCGGCTCCGGGGCCTCCGCCATGACGAGCACCTCGGGCCCGCCGAACTCCTTCAACCACACCGCGCGCAACGCGACCTCCAAAGATCGTTTCGCCCACCGTGCAACCTCGACCAGCCTTGAGGTCAAGCCGGTCCCGGACGGCGCGCCGCCTTCCGGCAACGAAGCTCTTTTCTCGCCACATGCACCTCTGTAAGCTTTCGCGCGTACTCCGCCCCCGTTGTCGGCTGAACGATCAGGGATAGCGATGCGCCCCCGGCTGGTACGCCCCTCCCCCGGCGCACCCCGCCGCGCCGTCCGCACCCGTGCCGTCCGCCCGGTTCGCGCCGCCCGGCCGCACCTGCTCGCCGCCTCGGCCGCTTTGTCCGTCCTCCTGGCCGCGTGCGGGTCCGGCTCCTCGTCCGGCGGATCGTTCCAGCCCAACGGCTCGTTCGGCTCCGCCTCCCCCGGCGACCCGTCCGCCTCCGCGGCCCCCTCGCCCCTCCCCACCGACCAGATGGACAAGGCGGCCCTGAAGGTCTACCGCGAGTACCAGACCGTCTACCAGCGCGCCTACGAGAACAACGACCCCTCCGAACTCGCCTCGGTCGCGGCGGACCCCATCCTGACCCGGGTCACCAACGACATCGCCGCGACGAAGGCCAAGGGGGAGATCTGGCGCTTCACCCACGCGTACAACCCCCGGGTGTACGCGCGTGCCAAGGACGGCTCCGCCGTCTACGTCTCCGACTGCGTTCGCACGCTCGCCGCCTACCGCTTCGCCGCCAAGACCGGCAAACGCACCGGAGGCGGTCCCGGCGACTCGTTCCTCTACCGGACGACCGTGCAGAACGCCTCCGGCACCTGGAAGGTCGCCGAGATCGTCCGGGACAAGAAATGCTGACCTACGGACGTAGGGAAGGACCCACGATGCCAACCCCCTCCCGCCCCCTGGCCCGGGGGTCCACGGTCCTCGCGGCGACGGCTCTGATCGCCCCGCTCGTGGCCGTCGCCTCGGCTCAGGCCGCCCCCTGCTCCATCACCGGGCCCGGGAAAGGCAACTGCAACAAGAGCGTCCCGGGCGGTACGTCCGGTGGCGGCGGCTCCGCCGGTGGAGGCGGAGGGAGCGGAGGCGGGGGCGGCGGCGACGTCGCTCCACCGCCTCCCATGGGCCTCAACCCGGACCAGGGCGCGGGGTTCGTACCCGTCCCCGGCGCCCAGGACCCGCCTCCGGCTCCCGCGGTGCCGACGATCACGCTCGCGCAACGGGCGCGGTCGGAGCTCCAGGTACCGACCCCGGTCGTGCACACCGCCCCGAACGGCAAGACCTACGTGAGGGTCCGGACATCGCTGTGGGTCGACGGGTTCGTCACCAAGTCCACCACTCCCTTCACCGTGGACGGGCAGACGATCCAGGCCACCGCCGAACCCGACAAGGTCGTGTGGAACCTCGGTGAGACGACGGCCGACTGCGACGACGGAGGCAGCAAGGAGGGCAAGTCCTGCAACTACACCTACCGGCGTTCCTCCGCGCAGCAGCCGGGCGGCTCGTACAAGATCACGGCGACGGTCATCTGGAACGTCTCCTGGACCTGCGAAGGAGCAGCGTGCGACGACGACGGCGGTGCGCTCGGCACCATGCAGATGACCTCCGCGCCGACCCCGCTGACCGTGGGCGAGATCCAGACGAACAGCCGGCAGTGAGCCGATCGACCGGATGAGCACGGAACGCTGGCGGCTGCCTGGATTCATCGAGGACAAGGAGTTGGGCTCCGGTGCGCAGGGCCGTGTGGTCCTCGCGCGGCACGAGACGAGCGGCTACCAGGTCGCCATCAAGTACCTCGCGCCCGAGCTGCTGAACGACGCGTACGCCCGCGACACGTTCCGGAGCGAAGCCGCGCTGCTGAAACGCGTCGTGAACCCGTTCGTGGCGCAGTTCTACAGCTTCATGGAGACGCCGCAGGGCGCGGCGATCATCCTGGAGGCGGTGCCGGGCACCTCGCTGCGCACGATCCTGGACGGCCGGGACGAGCCGTTCACGCCCGAGGCGGCCCTCGCGACGCTGAAGGGTTCGCTGGTCGGTCTGTCGGCGGCGCACGCGGCCGGGGTCGTGCACCGCGACTACAAGCCCGCCAACGTGCTCGTCCAGCAGAACGGGCAGAGCAAGCTGATCGACTTCGGCGTGGCCGTCCTCACCGGGCAAGGCGGAACGGGCGGGACGCCGTCCTACATGGCTCCCGAGCAGTGGAACGGACAGCCCTCCTCGCCCTCGACCGACATCTACGCGGCCGCCTGCGTCTTCTTCGAATGCGCGACCGGGGCCAAGCCGTACCAGGGCGACACCGTCGAGGCTCTGCGCGCGCTCCACACCACGGCGCCGATCCCGTTGCACCTGCTGCCCGAGCCGTTGTGGCCGCTTCTGTCGCGGGGGCTCGCCAAGCGCCAGATCGACCGCTACCCCGACGCCGGCACGTTCATCGCGGAACTGGAAGCGATCGCCGTCCAGTCGTACGGGGCCGACTGGGAACGGCGCGGCGCCGTCGTGCTCGCCGGGATCGCGTCCGCGCTGGCCACCGCCGTCCCGCTCGTCGCCATCGGCAGCGCCATGACCGCCGCCCCCGCCGCGACGGCCGTCACAGGCACCGCCGCCACCGGCACCGCCGCGACGGCCGCAACGGGCGCAGCAGGGACAGCGAGCCAGAGCGCACTGGCACTGGGAGAGACCACCGCCTCCACCTCTAAGGGCGTTCTCGTCAAGGTCGGCGGAACCAAGGGGGTGGCGGGCATCGGTGGTACGGCCGTCGCCGCCACCGTCGCGGCGGGATTCCTGCTGTGGCCGTCCGAACAGAAGGTCGGCGGTGTGGACCACGGTTCCGTGCTCGTGACGTTCGGCCGCCCCGGGGCCTGGCTCAACCAGCCCTTCATGCCTGCCAGCGACACCCCGTACATGGGGCAGGACTACACCGTCAGACCGGCCCGGGCCAAGGCGGGCACGCGCGTCACACTCGTCATGAAGTTCAAGGCGCGAAGCCCCGGAAAGGCCAAGTATCTTCCAGGTGGCCGCCGCGAGTGCTTCGGCGAGAAATCTGACCGCAAAGACGTGATCGGCTACTACCATTTCGCCATGGGAGGTTCTGCGCCCAAAGGGAGCAAGCCCAACGACGGAATAAACGAGGTCTCCCTGTACCGGTCGCCTCCCGCGAGAATCGACGAACTCCCCTGGAAGGGCGAGCTTTCGATCCCCGCTAAGGTCAAGGAGGAGAACAAGAAGGAACCGTTCATCCCCTCGATCTGCGCCTTCCTCAGCACGTGGACCGGCACCTACACGTTCACGGTGCCTCCGAAGAAGGTTCTGCGGCCCGGCCGGTACCTGATAACGGTCGCCGCTCCACCCCACCTGACAACCCTGGAACTGGACCACGCCGATGTACCGCCGGAGGCGGCGGAGGCGCGGACTGTCGGGTCGTTGCCGGTGTTCCAGGTGCTGAGCGGCTAGGATGCGGGCGATCCGGGCAATCATCCAGAGTTAGGGTCTTCGGTGGCGCCTTCCCTGCGACGGAGCCCGCCGGGGCGGATCCTGACCGCCGCGCGGGCCATGGCCGGGGGCAACGCGGTGTTCGCGGTGATCCTCGGCGCCGGGGTGCTGCTCCGGGTCGTCGCCATGATCGGCTACCGGCCGGCGCTCTGGTTCAACGACAGCTACGACTACGTCCGCATCGGCAACGCGCCGTTTCCCCATCCGCTGAGGTCGGAGGGGTACGGGATCGCGTTGTGGCTGCTCAGGCCGTTCCACAGCCTGGGGCTGGTGGTCGCGCTCCAGCATCTGATGATCGTCGCGGTGGCGGTGTTCGCCTACCGGGCGCTGGTGCGCGACTTCGGGGTGCGCAAGCGGTGGGCCGCGGCGGCGACCGCGCCGCTGCTGCTGGACGGCAACCAGATCGAGCTCGAGCATCTGCTGCTGTCGGACACGCTGTTCACGGCGCTGATCGTCGTGGCGGTGCTGCTGCTGGCGCGGCCCGGGGCGGCCGGGTGGCGGCAGGCGGCGGTGGTCGGCGGGCTGCTCGGCGCGGCGACCCTCACCCGGACGGTGGGCGGGCCGCTGATCGTGCTGGCGATGCTGTTCCTGCTGGTCAGGCGGGCGCGGTGGGTGTCGGTCGCGGTGCTGGCGCTGGCGTTCGCGGTGCCGGTCGGCGGGTACGCGGTGTGGTTCCACGCCGAGCACGGCCGGTACTCGCTGACGCAGGCCGACGGGGTCTTCCTGTGGGGCCGGACGTCGGCGTTCGCCGACTGCTCGAAGCGGATGCCGTCCGGCGACCTGGTCTACATGTGCCCTCCCAAGCCGCCGGAGGAGCGCGGCTCGTCGTCCAACCAGATCTGGGTGGAGGGCTCGCCGACCGGGTGGAGGAACGGTTACGCGTTCACCCCGGAGATGAACGACCGGGCCGGACGATTCGCGATGTGGGCCATTCGCGAGCAGCCCGTCGATTACGTCAAGGCGGTCGCGTACGACTTCTTCGTGCGGACGTTCTCCTGGTATCGCAGCGGTTACCCGACACCGGGAACGGCGGCCAAGTACAAATTCCCGAAACGCGCGGAACGGATGAAGGATCTGCCGGTCATCGGCGGGGGCAGCCGTTTCTCCGTGGTACGGGAGTACGAGCACGGGTCGGGCCGTACGCGGATCGTCCGGCCGTTCTCCGACGTCGTCCGCGTCTACCAGGAGGTCGTGAACGTCCGGGGCACGATGCTCGGGCTGGTGCTGGTCTTCGGCGCGGCCGGGCTCGTGCGGGGACGGCGGCGGGGGCGGCCGGGGCGGCGCGGGCGGCCGGAGAGCGGGCTGTTCTGGCTGTCGGGGGTGGCGCTGCTCGCCGTCCCGCCGGTCACGGCGGACTTCGACTACCGGTACGTGCTGCCCGCGATGCCGTTCGCGTTCCTGGCGGCGGCGACGGCGTGGGGCCGCGGGCGGCCGGGCGAGGACGAGGCCGCGGCGGTGCCCGGCGCGGCCGAGCGGGAGGCCGAGCCGGCCGCCACCTGAACGCCTGTTGCGCGGAGCCGCCCCCATACGTGAGGATCTCTCACATTCTCACCGTGGGAGGTGCGGCCATGCGGGGTCGCGTACGGCTCGACGTGCTGCTGGGCGCGGTCGTCCTGGTGGACGTGCTGCGGGTGTTCCTGCCGTCGCTGATCACGCTGGTCGGCAGCGCGGGCGAGACCCCGGCCGAACTGATGGGCGCGTACGCGCTGTCGTGGTTCGCGGCGGCGTTCCTGGCGGTGCCGCTGGCCCGGATCGTCCCGGCGCGCGGGCTGGCGGCGGGCGCGGGCGCGGCGCTCGTACTGGCCCGGATCGCGTTGCAGGCGACGGACGGCGGCGACGCGCAGTTGTACGCGGCGAGCGCCGGACTCCTCGCCGGGCTCGTCTGGCTGGTCGCGACGGCGATGGCGGCGCGGGACGCGGGCCCCGCGCTCGGCGGGTTCGTGGCGGGCCTCGCGGCGGCGACCGCGCTGCACGCGGCGCTCGACGGCGTCGATCTCGTGTGGCGGGCGGGCGTCTGGCCGTGGGTTCCGCTGGCGGTCTACCTCGGCCTCTTCGCCGCCGCGCTCCTCCGGGCGCCGGACGGCGAGGGCGCGGCGACGGCTCCGCGCGCGTGGGCGGCGGCCGGTCCCGCGCTCCTGCTCTGGGGCGTCTACACAGGGAACGAGGCGCACGCCCAGGCCAGCTCCGGCTGGTCCGGCGGAGCGGCGGCGGCCGTGATCGCGGCCGGGGCCGTGCTGTCGGTGGCGGTCGCCGCGGCGCCCCGTTCGCTGACGCGGCATCCGGCCGTTCCGGCGGCGGCGCTGGTGGTGTCGGCGCTCGGCTTCGCGTTCGGCCGCGCGACGGTGGACGGCGTGCACGGCGTCTCGCCCTGGTGGACGGTCATCGCGCAGGTGCTGGGCCAGCTCGCGCTGGCGGGCTGCCTCGGCTGGGCCGCCGCGCTCCCCGGCCCCGACCGCCCGTCCCGGCGCGGCATCGCGGTGGCGGCCGGAACGCTGCTGTTCGTCCTGCTCGTCTTCGCCTACTACGCCGCGTACGACCTGGGCGTCCCGAACCGCTGGGTCCCCGTCGCCACCGCGCTCTGCGTCGCCCTGCTCACCGTCCGCGGCACCGCACGCGGCGAGGTCGGCGACACCGCCGGCGGCTTCGCTCGCGGCGGCGGTCGGGGGTCGGAGGGGCGCCTCGCGGAGATCGGAGGTCCCGGCGGGCTGCGGGTGGTCGCCGCGGCGGGGGCGGCCGTGCTCGCCGTGGCCGCCGTGCCGCTGTGGCGCGGCGATGCTCCGGAGTGGGCGCCGCCGTCCGGCGGGCTGCGGGTCGCCGCCTACAACCTGCGCATGGGGTACGGGATGGACGGCACGATGTCCGTCGCCCGGCAGGCGGACGCGCTGCGGTCCCTGCGTCCGCACGTGGTCGTTCTCGGGGAGGTGGACCGCGCGTGGATGCTGAACGGCGGCCGCGACCAGCTCCGCCTGCTGTCCGGACGGCTCGGGCTGCGGCACGCGGTCTGGGCCCCGGCGGGCGACGAGGTGTGGGGCGACGCCGTCCTCACCGATCTGCCCGTCACGTCCGTACGGAACGAACCGCTGGTCGAGGGCGGTCCGACCGGGGCGCAGGCGCTGCGCGTCGGGGTGCGCTGGCGGGGGCGGGACGTCGCGGTGATCGCCACCCACACGCAGCCGCCGGACGGCTGGAAGGACCTCGGGCAGGCCGAGCAGCTCGCCCGGATGGCGCGGGACGCCGCGAGGGGCGGGCGGCCGGTCGTCCTGGCGGGCGACCTCAACCTCCAGCCCGGCGACCGGCCCTGGGACGTGCTGCTCGGCGCGGGCCTGACCGACGCGTTCGCGTCCGTGCGCCCGCTGCGCACCTTCCCGGCCTCGCCCCGTCCGGACGAGCAGCTCGACCACGTGCTGGTGACGCCCGACCTGGTTGCGAGCGATCCCGCGAGCCCGGCGGTGACGGGGTCCGACCACCGGCCCGTGGCCGTCACGCTCGCGCCGCGTTCCTGACGGCCGGTCCCGGCCCGGCGGCCGGATTCCCTCCGCGCCCTCCCGCGACGTTCCATGATCTTGTTACATTGCTGGCGAATCGGACGGCGGGACGAGACGGCGGGACGAGGGGACGCGGCATGGCGGAACTGGTGCGCTGGGAGACCGACCGGGGTCCCGTGGTCGTCGAGACCGACGAGCTGGAACCGGGGTTCCGGTCGGTGGCGCGCAGCGGCGAGACGATCGCGCGCGAGGCGCGGGTGAAGTTCGAGGACGCGCTCCAGAGCGTGCGGGACGTGGCGCTGTCCGCGCTCGCCACGTTCCGCGACGGCGACCTGCGGCCGGACGGGGTGGAGCTGGAGTTCAGCGTCAAGCTCAACGCCGAGGCCGGGGCCGTGATCGCCAAGACGTCCGTGGAGGGCCAGCTCCGGGTCCGGCTGTCGTGGGGCGAGACGCGGCCGGACGGGAGCTGACCGCGCGGTGGACGGCTGGCGGTGGCGCGCCTGGGTCGGCCATCCGGACGGCGGGAAGCTCGGCGCCGCGTTCCTGGTCTCGCCCGCGCGCCTGCTGACGTGCGCGCACACCGTCGCGGGCATGGACGAGGCGCGGGTCGGGTTCCCCGGGCTGAGCGAGGACCTGGTCGCCCGGGTCAGGCGCCTGAGCGACTGGCGGCGGCCCGGCGACCCCGGTGACGTGGCGCTGCTGGAGCTGCCCGCGCCCGTCCCGTTCGCCCCGGCGCGGCTGGCGGGGCCCGGCGACCTGACCGAGCCGCGCCGGGACGGGTCCGGCGCCGACCCGCTCGGCCGCCGCACGTTCGGGATCTGGGGCTTCCCCCGGCGCCGCGACGACGACGAGCGCTACGCCACCGTCACGACCGGCCCGGACCTCGTGCTGCGGCAGGAGTGGTGGCAGCTCAAGGCTGAGGCGGGTGACTGGCTGGAGGAGGGCTTCAGCGGCTCGGCGGTGTACGCGCCGGCGACGGGCGAGGTCGTCGGGATGGTGACGGACGCCGAACTCGGCGGCCGCGAGGACGGCGGAGACGGCGGCCGGGCGTCCAAGGGGCGGATGCTGCCGCTGACCAGCATCCGGATGTACTGGGAGGGGCTCGACGACCTGCTGCCGCTCGCGTGGCTGACGCCTGAGGCGCGGCGCGCGCTGCGGGCGCTGCTGGACGGCGTGCGCTCCAGCGACCCGTTGGAGGCGCGCCTCGCCGAGGTGACGGGCAGCGCGTCGCACCGGCGGTTCCGGTCGGCGTGGGACGCGGTGCGGTACGTCGCGGAGGGCTGGCCCGGCGGCGCGCTCCCCCGGTTCCTGCGCGCGGCGGCCCCGCACCTGGACGAACGGACCCGCGCCGCGCTGGAGGCGTGGTCGGCCGAGCACCTTCCTGACGCCGAGGACGCCGAGGCCGAGAGCGGCGCCGCGCCGCGTCCGGGCGCCGCGCCCCGGCCCGAGGGCGGCGGGTCCGGGATGGCGTCGGTGATCGTACGGCTGGAGCGCGTGACGTTCGACAACGCCTACGACCTCACCGTGCACACGTGGGTGGACGGCGCGGAGGGGCCCGCGCAGCGCACCGTCCGCGTGCCGGAACGGCGCGTGCGGCCCGCCGTGGAGGAGGGCGTCGCGCGGGCGCGCGGCGCGGTCGTCGGGCGGGACTGGATGATCGAGTTCGCGGTGCCGGAGACGTGGCTCAGCAAGCCGTTCGAGGAGTGGTACGTCGACCGCGAGCACCGGATCCGGATGCGGATGTACCCGGTGGTGGTGCGCGACGTCGAGCGGCTGCGGCCCGACTCGATCCGCCGCGACCAGGCCCACCACCGGTGGCGGCTGCTGCACGAGCGCGGGCGCAGCGACCCGCAGCTCGTGCGGTGCGGGGCGCCGCGCGCGGGCACGGCGTTCCAGGACTGGCTGGAGGCCAACACCGACTTCTGCGTCCTGGTGTACGGGACGCGGCCGGTCAAGGGCTGGCTCAGCGCCGCGCTCAACACCGGCGTCCCGGTGATGCTGTGGACGCGGACCCGCTGCGACGGCCCCTCGCACGACGACTGCGGCGGCGCCCGCGTGCTGGACGAGCTGGCCCGCGCCGTCGCCGGGCGGCACCCGGGCGACCTGCCGAACCTGGCGCTCGCGCTGCGCAAGAAGGCGCTGGCCGCGCCCAAGGACGAGCAGCACTGCGGCCGCGACCTGACCCTGCTGTGGGACGATCCGTCCCGGCTGCCCGACCCCCCGCTCGGCATGGAGGTGTGACGTGCCCGACTGGCTCCTCTACACCGGGAGCCGCCGTCCGCACGACGGCGTCGACCGGCTGCCGCCCCCGCCGCCGTGGCGGTCGTTCGGCGGCGGCCCGCCGCTGCCGGTCCCGGAGGGCGGCTCGGGCGCCGACCACCACGCGACCGCGTACCGGCCGTCGGACGACGCCGTCCAGCAGGTCAACGCGGCGCTGTACCTGCGCAGGCCGCTGCTGGTGACGGGCCCGCCCGGCACGGGCAAGTCGACGCTGGCGTACGCCGTCGCGCACGAGCTGAAGCTCGGGCCCGTGCTGCACTGGCCGATCACGAGCCGCGCCACGCTGCGCGACGGGCTCTACCAGTACGACCCGCTGACCCGGCTGTACGCGGCGGGCCGTCCGGGCGGCGGGCACGCGGACCGCACGGGCGACGCGGCGGCGGACGATGACATCGGCCGCTACATCCGGCTCGGCCCGCTCGGCACGGCGCTGCTCCCGTACGGGCGCCCGCGCGTGCTGCTGATCGACGAGATCGACAAGAGCGACATCGACCTGCCGAACGACCTGCTCACGATCTTCGAGAAGGGCGAGTACGAGATCCCGGAGCTGTCGCGGCGGGACGAGCCGGAGGCGCGGGTGCTGACCGCCGACGGCGGCGGGCCGGGCGCGCGCGTCGCGGTGACCGGCGGGAGGGTCGCCTGCGCGGCGTTCCCGCTGGTGGTGATGACCAGCAACGGCGAGCGGGAGTTCCCGCCGGCGTTCCTGCGCCGCTGCGTCACCGTGGACCTCAGGCAGCCCGCGGACGCGGCGGAGCTGGCCGCGATCGTCCGCGAGCACCTCGGGCCGCTCGCCGACCGGAGCGACGACCTCGTCCGCCGGTTCCTCGAACGCTCCTCCGGCGGCACGCTCGCGACCGACCAGCTCCTGAACGCCGTGTACCTGTGCCGGCACGCCGACGTGAGCGACCGGAGGGAGCTGGCCGACCGGATCATGCCGTACCTGTCCGGGGCCGCCGATGACGACTGAGCGCCTGAGCGCCGTCCTCGGCGCGGCGGGCGTGGACGCCGACGCGCGCGAGCTGAGCGAGATGCTGTGGCTCGCCTGCCACCTCGGCGGCCCGCCCGCCCGGCCGCCGCGGGACGGCGAGCCCGCCGGACCGGAGGCCGGGCGACCGGCGGAGGGCGGCGAGGCCGGGGAGGGCGAGCCGGAGCCGCCGCGACCGCCGCGGCCGCCGTCCGGCGCGGCCCTGCACGCGGCCCCGGCCCCGGACGCCGCGACGCGCCGTCCGTCCAGCGCCGGGGGCCGGGACGGCGCGGACGACGGTGAGGCGTCGCGCGTCCTGGTCCCGACGGCGCCGATGCTCGGCGACCCGCTCGGCCTCCAGCGCGCCCTGCGCCCCCTCAAACGGCACCTGCCGTCGCGGCGGCGGCTCGTCCTGGACGAGGACGCCACCGCCGCGCGCATCGCCGACACCGGCGTCTGGACGCCGGTCCTCGTCCCGGAGCCCGAGCGCTGGCTGAGCCTGACGCTGGCCGTCGACACCGGCCCGACCATGCGGCTGTGGCGGCCCCTCGCCCGCGAGTTGGTCGAGAACCTCCTGCGGCAGGGCGCGTTCCGCGACGTCCGGGCCGTCTACCTGCGCCCGGACGGCGGCGTCGCCCCGGCCCCGGGCGCGCGCGTCCGGGCCCGCGACCCGCGGACGCTGCTGGACCCGTCCGGCCGCCACGCGGTGCTGGTGCTCAGCGACTGCTCGGGCCCGCACTGGTGGAACGGCGCGGCGGCGGGCACCGTGCGGCGGTGGGCCGAGGCCGGGCCGGTCGCCGTCCTGCAACCGCTGCCCGAACGGCTGTGGCGGCGCTCGGCCCTGCCGCCCGCCCCCGGCCTCGCCGCGCTGCCCCGGCCCGGCGCGCCGAACACCGAGCTGCTGTTCGACCCGTTCGACGGGGCCCGCGCGCCGGGCGTCCCGGTGCCGGTGCTGGAGGTCGCGCCGCGCTGGCTCGCGGGCTGGGCCGGGCTCGTCGCGGGCGGCGCGCCGCGTCCCGCCGCCGTCGCGGCGCTCCCCCCGCACCGGCCGAGCCGGACGGACGGCGCGGACGGCGCGGACCGGGCGGACCCGGCGGCGCCCGTGCGCCGCGAACGCGCGCTGCCGATCGAGGAACGCGTCCGCCGGTTCCTGCGTTCGGCGTCGCCGGAGGCGGCGGAGCTGGCCGCGCACATCGCCGTCTCGGTGCCGTCGCTGCCCGTCATGCGGCTCGTCCAGCGGCGGATCCTCGGCGCGTCCGGGCCGGGCCAGCTCGCCGAGGTGCTGCTGAGCGGCCTCCTGCGGCCCGTCCGCCCCCGCGACGGCGCGCACACCGACGCAGCCGGTGACGCCGACGCCGACGGACGGTACGAGTTCGTCGAGGGGGCGCGCAGCGCGCTGCTGGCCACGCTGCCCCGGCCGGAGGCCCAGCACACGCGGCACGTCCTGGAAGCGGTGTCCGCCGAGATCGAGCGCCGCGCCGGAACGTCCGCCGAGACGTTCCCCGCCCTGCTGCGCCCCCTGGACCGCGACCCCGCCTCCCCGGCCGGCGGACCCGAGTTCGCCCTCCTGAGCCCCGAGGCCCGCGCCATCCTCGACCGCACGTCCGCCCCGCCCCCCGGCCCCGGCCCCGGCCCCGGGCCCGTCACCGTGCCCGCGCCCGATCCGCAGCCCCCGGCTCCCGCCGCGCCGCCCGACCTGCTGACGCTGAACGGCGGCGCGGAGCCCGACGCGTTCCTCGACCAGTGGGCGCGGCCCAGGGACGAGCCGCGCCCCGCCGCGATCGCCCTGGCGGCGGACGGCGGCGACGCGGTAGCCCTCGACGTGCTCGCGGGCGCGGACCGGCACGGCCTCGTCGTCGGCGGCACCGCCGAGCGCCAGGAGGTCGTGCGGCGGCTCGTCCTCGCGCTGGCCGCCCGGCACGCCCCGCACCACCTGCGCGTCCTCGCCGCGGGAGTCGGCGAGCACCCCCTCGGCGAGGGCTTCCCGCCCCTCCCGCACGTCGCGTTCTCCGAAGAGGAGATGCTCGGCTTCCCCGAACGGCTCGAACGGTTCGCGGCGGCGGTCACGGACGAGCTCGACCGCCGCGCGGGCGACGCGGCGGACCGTCCGGCCCTGCTCGTCGTGGTGGACGTGTCGCTGACCCTCCCGGCCGGGCGCCGCGAGGTGGCCGACCTGCTCGTCCGGCTGGCGCAGCGCGGCCGGGGCGACCGCGTCCACGTGGTGGTCGCGGCGGGTTCGGTGGAGAGCAGCGCCGCGTGGAGCCGCCTGCTCGCCCTGCTCACGTGGCGGGTCCTGGCCGGTGCGCTCCCGCCGCGCGAGACGCGGACCGTCCTCGGCCGCACCCTCGCGCCGTCCGACGTCGGGGAAGGCGTCGTCCATCTGCGGGCCGGTTCCGGACCGGTGGCGCGCGCCCGGCTCGCGCCGTGGCCGCCGCCCGCCGCCGCCGAGGCCGTCGCGCGCGAGATGCGGCGCGTGACCGGGCAGGCGCCCGGCGAGGCGGGCGGGCTGCCGAGGCTCGTGACGACCGACGCGCTGCCCGCCGCGTCCGGGAACCGCATACCGATCGGCATCGACGAGGAGCGCCTCGCGCCCGTACGGCTGGATCTGGCGCTCGACCCGCACGTGCTCGTCGTCGGCCCGCCCGGGATCGGCCGCACCAATGTGCTGCGCCTCGTCCTCGCGTCCCTCGCCGGGACGGCCGCGGCCGGACGAGCGCTGGTCTTCGTCATCGACCCGGGCGGCGCGCTGGCCGCGCTCGCGGACGGCGACGACCGGATCGTCTACGGCGGCTCCCCGAACGCGTCGCGGAGATCGTCGCCGAGGTCCGGCGGATCGTCCGCGAACGCCTGGCCGCGCCGAACGCGCCGGGCGGGCCGGGCGTGTACGTCGTCGTGGACGACCACGACCTGCTGGGCGACGATCCGCTGACGCCGCTGCACTCGCTGCTGGGGTCGGGCGCGGAGCTCGGCCTGCACCTCGTCGCCGCCCGCCGCAGCACCGAGGGCGGCGAGGTCCCCGACCCGCTGGTGCTCAAGCTGCACGAGATGGAGTCGCCGCTGCTGCTCATGGCGTACGGGCACGGTGTGGAGGAGGCGCTGTGGGGCGCCGCCGCGCCCGAACGGGTGAAGGGCCGCGCGGTGCTCGTCCAGAACCACCGGACGCGGACGGTGCAGGTCGCGCTGGCGCCGCGGACCCGCTGAGGGTTTTGTGCAGCTCAGTACATAACGTGTTACGGTGATCCCATGGCACGGCCGAGGACCTTCGAGGAGGAGCGCGCGGTCGAGGCGGCGATGCGGACGTTCTGGGCGTCCGGCTACGAGGCCACCTCGACCGAGGAGCTGTGCCGGGCCACCGGGCTCGGCCGCAGCAGCATCTACAACGCGTTCAAGAGCAAGCACGACCTGTTCGAGAAGGCGCTGCGCCGCTACATGGACGAGATGACCGGCGACGTCGTCGCGATCCTGGAGAGCGACCTGCCCGTCCGCGAGCGGGTGCGGGCGGTGCTGCGGCGCGCCGTCGACACCGAGGCGGGCGACCTGCCCGGCTGCCTGGTGGTCAACGCGATGGTGGAGCTGGCGCCCCGCGACGCGCGGGTCGCGGCGATGCTCGAACGCGACTACGCGGTGCGCCGGGACGCCCTGGAGGCCGCGATCGAGTCGGGGCGGCGCGCGGGCGAGATCGCCGCCGACCGCGACGCGGCGGGCCTCGCGCACTTCGTCATCGCCACGGTCAGCGGCATGCGCGTCGCGGCCCGCGCGGGCGCGGACCGCCGCGCGCTGGAGGGGATCGCCGCCTCGGCCATGAACGCGCTCTGACCCCACGGGCGGCCGCCCGCACCGCGACGGCCGCCCTTTCTCACGCCCTTGTTTTGTACTGACCTATCTAATACAGGAGGCTCCCGCATGCACCGCATGCCACCGGCCGTCCACGTGCTGGGCCTGGCGATCTTCGCCATGGGCACCTCGGAGTTCATGCTCTCCGGGCTGCTGCCCGACCTGGCCGCCGACCTCGGCGTCTCGGTCCCCGACGCGGGACTGCTGATCTCCGCGTTCGCCGTCGGGATGGTGGTGGGCGCGCCCGTCCTCGCGCTCGCCACGCTGCGCCTGCCGCGCCGCACGACGCTGCTCGCGTTCCTCGGCGCGTTCGTCCTCGCGCACGTCGCAGGAGCGCTCGCCCCGGGGTACGCGCCGCTGTTCGCCACCCGCGTCGCGGGCGCGTTCGTGTACGCCGGGTTCTTCGGGGTCGCGGCCGTCACCGCGGCGGACATGGTCCCGGCGGGCGCCCGCGGACGGGCCCTCGCCATCGTCACGGCGGGGATCACGCTGGCGACCGTGCTCGGCGTCCCGGCGGGCACGCTCATCAGCCAGTACGCGGACTGGCGCGCGGCGTTCTGGACGGTCGCGGCCCTGTCGGCGATCGCGATGATCGGCGTGTTCGCGGCGGTCCCCGCCAAGAGCCGGACCGGCCCGGAACGGCGCGCCACGAGCCTGCGCGACGAGCTGCGCCCGATGCGGGACGGCCGGATCTGGGTCGCGTACGCGATCGTCGCGCTCAGCTTCAGCTCGATGATGGCGACGTTCAGCTACCTCGGCGCGCTGCTCACCGGCACCACCGGCCTGCCCGAGGCGTGGGTCCCGGCCGTCCTCGCCCTGTTCGGCGTCGGCTCGCTGATCGGCATCGCCGCCGGCGGCCGGATCGCCGACGCGCGCCCGCACGCCCTCCTCGCCGCCGGGATGGCCGGCGTCGTGGCGATCTCCGCCGCGCTCGCCCTCCTCGCGTCCGTTCCCGCGGCCGTCATCGTGCTCGTGCCGCTGCTCGGCGCGGCGGGCATGGCCACCAACCCGGCGGCGAACGTCCTGGTCTACGCCCGCGCGGGCCACGGGCGAACGCTGCCCGGCGCGTCGGTCACCTCGGCGTTCAACGTGGGCAACACCCTCGCGCCGTGGCTCGGCGGCCTGGTGATCGGCGCCGGGTTCGGCTACCGCTCCGTCGGCTGGGTCGGCGCCGCAATGGCCCTCGCGGCCCTCGCCGCCGTCGCACTCTCCCACACCCTCCAAACCCGCACCCCCGCGCGGGCGCGCGAGACGACCGCCAAGCGCGTCCCCGCACGCACCTGAACGAACGGGGAAGCGGGAGGGGCGGCTCACCGATCGAGTGATCGGGGAGCCGCCCCTCAGGGGTCCGGCCTCGGGTCAGGGGAGGCGGCAGGTGCCGTAGTCGGTCTTGGTCGGGTCGCTTTCGGAGTTGGCCGTCAGGCGGAGCTTGGCCTTGCGGTCGGCGCCGGGGGCGGGCTTGGCCCACACCTCGACGTTCTGGCCGCCGCCGTTCGCGGCCGTGGCGAGCTCGTTGGGCAGCCAGGTCCGCCAGCCGCTCCCCGCCACGTCGGCCTTCAGGCGGAACACGTCGGAGCCGTAGTGGCCGCTGCCGCCCTTGCCGCGGTTGTGCAGCGCCATCGTGCACTTGGTCCAGCCGGAGCCCGCGGGCCTGGCGGTGCCCGAGTCGACCTTCACGCCGCGCTTCTGCGGCCCCGCGCCGTCGAGCGAACGGATCGCGACGGTGTAGGACAGCACGCCCGCGCGGTCGCGCTTGAGGTCCAGGACGTAGAAGTGCAGCCGGTTCTCCTTGTCCACGTACTCGTACTGGCTGCCGCTGTTCGTGCCCGCGTGGAACAGCGCGTCGGAGAGCTGCCGGTAGTCGCCGATCGTCATCTTCTGCGGCGTGCCGTCCGGCCGGACGAAGTCGACCTTGTCGATGTCCTGCGGGTTGGCGTCCTTCACCCAGATGAACGGCGCGTCGTCCCTGTTCTTGGTCTTGGAGAGCAGCACGCCGGAGTCGGGCGTGAACGAGTCGAAGCCCATCCGGTCCACGACCTCGACCGTGTAGTTGTCGTACTTGTGCTTGGCGTCGCCGTCGCACAGCGGGTCCTGGCGCGGGTCGCACGCGGGGCTCTTGTCACCGCCGGCGCCGAACTTGAGGTTGATGCCCGCCAGCTCGTTCTTCCCCGGTTCGGCGGCACGGGCCGTCACCTTCGCCACGACCGTCCCGGACGCGGCGAGGGCGTCGCGGTCGAGCTGGAGCACCTTCCCGGCGTCCACGATGCCGAGCTTCAGCTTGTTGCGCAGCGTGTGCTGCGAGCCCATGGACGCGCCGCCCGTCGCGGGGATCATCCACCGGCTGTGCGGGCCGCCCGGCCCGTTGAAGCTGCCGCGGCTCAGCATCTCCCACGGCCCGGTGTACGCGCGGCGGGGCGGGACGCCGTACGGGTTGTTGTAGTTGTCGCCGATGCCGAGGATGTGGCTGAACTCGTGCGCGAACACGCCCTGCCCCGAGCTCTCCGCCTGGGTGGAGCTGCCGGGCACCGCGTTCGGCCACAGGGTCGAGCCCGCCTGCCAGGACGTCCAGTCCACGTACCGGGTCTTGATCCAGTTGGGCAGGGCCGGGTCGCCCGAGCCCCATTCCGGCGGGACGTCCTCCTTGGTGGTGAACTTCATCTGCCCGAACTCCTGCCAGGTGGACGACTCGTCCTGCCCGGCGGAGAGGAAGAACACGAAGTCGTACTTCTTCGCGGTCTCCTCCCCCACGTCCGCGACCCACGCGGCGCGCGCGTCCTCGCGGATGTCGCGCTCGCACTTGTCGCCGGCCGGGCAGCCGGTGCCCTCCTGGAAGTCGTCCACGCCGTACTCGTGGTCCTTGGCCGGCATCCGGTACGCGCCGAACGCGGTGAGGTCCACGCCGTAGCGGCCGCCGGAGTCCTCCATCCAGTACTCGTGCAGCGTGTGCCCGTGGTTGAGGTCCTGCGGCTTGTTGAGGAAGTCCTGGTAGAACTTGGCGACCTTGTCGCGCGGCACGTCCCCGACGACGGTCGGGTTGCCGAAGATGGTGGAGTTCTTCGGCTGCGTCACCACGAACGGCTGGTTCGGGTAGTCGACCAGCACGACCGCGCCCTTGAAGTCCTTGATCGAGCCGCGGCGGGACGGGTCCACCCACGACGTGCCGGGGACGGGCTTGTAGTCGTCCCACGTCATGGTGTCGGGCAGCTCGTAGTTCTGCGGGTCGATGGGCCGCGGCGCGCCGGCCGCGAACGCGCGCGCCCGCTGGCCCTGCTGCCACGGCTGCGTCTGCGGCCAGTGCCGCATCTGCCAGGGATTGGCGGTGGGCTTCGGAATCGGCGGCTTCGGCTGCGCGGCGGCCGGAACGGCCCCCAGCCCCGCGGCGAGCGCGATCGCCGCGACGGGCACCAGCCAACTCTTCTTGGCGCGCATGTCACCCCTGTCTCCGTCGTTGACCGCGACGCTAAGGAGACCCGGGTCACACGGCAATGGCCGAGTTAGCCGATCTTGGCGGGACGGCCCTGGCAGCTCACGCCGTCAGAGCAGGTCACGGCCCGCGACGACGATGCCGTCCTCGTCGCTGTAGAGCCGGTCGCCGGGCGCGAACCGCACGCCGCCGAACTCCACCGGCACGTCCACCTCGCCCGCGCCGTCCTTGGCGCTCTTGCGCGGGTTGGAGCCGAGCGCCTTCGCGCCGAGGTCCATGCCGCGCAGCGCCGCCACGTCCCGGACGGCGCCGTTGATCACCACGCCCGCCCAGCCGTTGCGGACGGCCGCCGCCGCGATCTGGTCGCCCATCAGCGCGGAGGCGAGCGAGCCGCCGCCGTCCACGACCAGCACCCGGCCCTCGCCGGGCCCGTTGAGCAGCCTCTTCACCAGGCCGTTGTCGCGGTGGCAGCGGACGGTGACGACGGGCCCGGCGAACGCGGCGCGCCCCCCGTACTGCCGGAACTGCGTCTCGCAGCTGCGCAGCTCGTCCCCGAAGTCGTCGATGAGGTCGGCGGTCGCGAAGTCCATGCCCGCAGCCTACTGGTGGGTAATCAGGGTGCGCGGACCGGCGGGCGAACGGCGCGGGGTCAGGCGGAGGAGGGCGCGTCGATGGGGCGGCCGAGCAGCCGGGACAGCACGATCGCGGTCTTGGTCGCGGTGATGTTGTCCTCGCGCCGGAGCCGTTCGAGGGCCTGCTC
Organism: Actinomadura sp. J1-007; assembly: GCF_009793335.1. GTDB lineage: Bacteria > Actinomycetota > Actinomycetes > Streptosporangiales > Streptosporangiaceae > Spirillospora > Spirillospora yumaensis. The sequence continues at coordinate 1,620,958 of NZ_WING01000001.1, forward strand.
CAGGTGCTGGATGTCCCGGGCGCGGACGTGCACGAGCGCGCTCGCGTCGCCGCTCACCGTGTAGGCGGCGACGACCTCCGGATGGCCCCGGACGCTGGAGTAGATCTGCTCGGGGGACGTCGCGCCGGTACAGAAGATCTCGATGAACGCCTCGGTCGTCCAGCCGAGCGCGGCCGGGTCCACGACCGCGGCGAAGCCGTTGATCACGCCGTCCGCGCGCAGCCGGTCGACGCGCCGCTTGACCGCCGGCGCGGACAGCCCGACCTGATCGCCGATCTGCGCGTAGGAGGCGCGGCCGTCCTCCAGGAGCCGTGCAACGATCCGCCGGTCCAGCTCGTCAAGACGCAACAAATAACACCCCCGAAGTCGGTTTTCGTCATTGGTCGTTGGTTGATCCCGAACATACGCTGTGAGCAGGGCCCGCGGCCACCGGGCCGCGTGCCACCCCCTCCCCTCGGCACCGGGCCACCGTCCGGTGCGTTCAGCGATCCCGGCCGGACCGGCCGGGCCGATCCGCGAAGGAGCGTCGTGAGCCGATCCGACCAGTTGCGGGCCCTGTCCGAGGAGCACAGCGCGCACAATTACCACCCGCTGCCGATCGTGATCGCCGAGGCCGACGGGGCCTGGGTCACCGACGTGGAGGGCCGCCGCTACCTGGACATGCTCGCCGCGTACTCCGCGGTCAACTTCGGCCACCGCAACCCCCGGCTGACCGCCGCCGCGCAGCGGCAGCTGGGCCGCGCCACCCTGGTCAGCCGCGCGTTCGAGCACGACCAGTTCGGCCCGTTCACCGCCGAGCTGGCGCACCTGTGCGGCAAGGACATGGTGCTGCCGATGAACAGCGGCGCCGAGGCCGTCGAGACGGCGCTGAAGACCGCCCGCAAGTGGGGGTACGAGGTCAAGGGCGTGCCCGCCGGGCAGGCCAACATCGTCACGTTCGAGGGCAACTTCCACGGCCGCACCACCACGATCGTCAGCTTCTCGACCGACGCCGAGGCCCGGGAGTCCTACGGCCCGTACACGCCGGGCTTCCGCACCGTCCCGTACGGCGACGTCGAGGCGCTGCGGGCCGCGATGGACGAGGCGACCGTCGGCGTGCTGGTCGAGCCGATCCAGGGCGAGGCCGGGGTGGTCGTGCCGCCGGACGGGTTCCTGACCGCCGTGCGCGAGCTGTGCACGGCCAACGGCAGCCTGATGATCGCCGACGAGATCCAGACCGGGCTCGGCCGCACCGGCGCCACGTTCGCCTGCGAGCACGAGGGCGTCGTGCCGGACGTCTACATCCTCGGCAAGGCGCTCGGCGGCGGCATCATGCCCGTCTCGGCGGTCGTCGCGGACGTGGACGTGCTCGGGGTGTTCAAGCCGGGCCAGCACGGCTCGACGTTCGGCGGCAACCCGCTGGCCTGCGCGATCGGCCGCGAGGTGATCGCGATCCTGAAGACCGGCGAGTTCCAGGAACGCTCCCGCGAGCTCGGCGCGCACCTGCACGAGCGGCTGCGCAAGCTGCCGTCCGACGCCGTCCGCGAGGTGCGCGGGCGCGGACTGTGGGCGGGCATCGAGCTGTACGGCCGGGCGCGCCCGGTGAGCGAGCGGCTGATGGACCTCGGCGTGCTCGCGAAGGAGACGCACGAGACGACGATCCGGCTGGCGCCGCCCCTGGTGATCAGCCGCGAGGACCTGGACTGGGCGCTGTACCAGCTGGAGATCGCCCTCAAGGGCTGACCGCCGGGACGCGGGGGACGCGCGGACCAGGGCCGCCGCCGGTCAACGGCGCCCGGCGGCGGCCCGTTTAGATCCCCAGGAATCCCTATAAAGCAGGTCGACACGCTCTTTCTGGACTCGGGGCCGCGCGGGCCCGCGCCTCCCAGAATGATCCGCATGTCGCCCGCACCCTCCTCCGGCCCCCGCGTCGCGGTCGTCGTCGCCACCGTCGGCAGGCCGAGGCTCCTGGACCGGCTGCTGCTCTCCCTCGCCGGCCAGACGCTGCCCCCGGCCGACGTGGTCGTGGTCGACCGCGACCCCGGCCCCGGCACGCGCGTCGTCGTCGCCGAACGCGCCGCGCTCCTCCCCGTCCGCCGCCTCGCCCTGCCCGCCGGGACGCGCCCCGGCCTCTCCGCCGCGCGCAACGCCGGCCTCGCGGCCCTCGACCTCGCCGCCACGTCCGCGTCCGCGTCCGCGGGAGCCGCTCTCGCCGCCCGGGACGGCGCGGACGAGCCAAGCGGCACCAGCGGCACCGGCGGCACGGCGGTGATCGAACGGGACGGTCCCGGCATCGTGGTCTTCGCCGACGACGACATCTGGTACCAGCCCGACGCGTTCGCCCGCGCGGCGCGCGCGATCGGGGCGGGACCCGACGTGGTGGCCGGACGGCTCCTTGCGTCCGGGCGGCGGCCCGCGACCGCGCCGATCGAGGACGAGCCCGGCCCGCTCGACGCGCGCACGGTGTGGACGCACGCGCCGACCGGCACCTGCTTCTTCCGCGCCGCGTTCCTCGCCGAGGTCGGCGGCTTCGACGAGTCGCTCGGCATCGGCTGCGCGGCCCCGTGGCAGTCGGGCGCGGGACCCGACCTGCTGCTGCGCGGGCTGCGGGCCGGGCGCGAACTCGCCTCCGACCCGGACGTCCGGGCGTACGGGCACAATCCCGAGGACCGGGGCGCCTCCGACCGCGGGCACCGCGCGAAGGCGCGGCACGCGGCGCGCGGCGCCGGGCGCGTCCACCGGCGGCACTGCGGGGCCTACGCGTGCGCGCGGGCGGTCGTGCGCCCGCTGGCCGCCGTCGCCGTCCACACGGCGTGCGGGCGGTGGCCGATGGCCCTCCGCTCCCTGCACGTCGCCGTGGGGCGCGCCGAGGGCATGTCGGGCCTGCTCCTCCCCGCGCCACGGCCCGTACCGCCGCAACACCTCTGAGCACCGAGGTCTCCCGCGCCACACCCCTGGCGCCCCTCTCCCGGTCCGTCCGGTTCGCCCCGGATGTGACAGGTGGCATCCGGTTGGATTAGTCTGAGTGGACTAATCCAACCCGACCACATTCGAGGGCGCCGCCATGTCCAGACCGATCACCCCGCTCGGGCTGACCGTGCTGCGCATGCTGTGCGGCGGGCCCATGCACCCGTACGAGATGCAGCAGCGCATCCGGGACCACGCCTACGACCACGCCGTCAAGATCACGCACGGGGCGCTCTACCACACGGTGGAACGGCTCGCCGCGTCCGGCCTGATCGAGCCGATGGAGACCAGCCGCGAGGGGCGCCGGCCCGAACGCACCGTGTACGCCGTCACCGCCGCCGGCCGCGACACCGCGCACATGCGGATGAGCGACCTGCTCGCCAAGCCCGCCGAGGAGTTCCCGCTGCTCGGCACGGCGCTCGCGTTCGTCAACCTGCTCCCCGAGACCGAGGCGCTGGTCCAGCTCCGCGCCCGCGAGGTGGCCCTGGAGTCGCTGCTGGCGGCCCACCAGACCGCCCACGAGGCGCTGCTGAAGCGCGGGCTCGCCCGCCACAAGCTGCTCGACCAGGAGTGGACGATCACGCGGGTGCGCGGCGAGCTGGAGTTCGTCCGCGGCCTGGCGGGCGACCTGGAGGCGGGCCGGCTGACCTGGGAGGACGACGACAGCGTGACCGCCTGCCATCCCGACCACGAACGCGACGAGCCCGTCGCTGAGGAGACGACGAGACCATGACCAGATGGCGTGGCAACCCCTGGGCGATCCTGATCACCCTGTCCCTGGGGTTCTTCATGACCCTGCTCGACCTGACGATCGTGAACATCGCGATCCCCAACATGATCGACAAGCTGGACGCCTCGCTGGACGAGGTGCTGTGGGTGAACAACTCCTACATCCTGGTGCTGGCCGTCCTGCTGATCACCGCCGGCCGACTCGGCGACCTGTGGGGCAAGCGCAACCTGTTCATCGCGGGCGTCGCGCTGTTCACCCTCGCCAGCCTCGCGTGCGGGATCTCGCAGGACCCGACCCAGCTCATCGCCGCGCGCGCCGTGCAGGGCCTCGGCGCCGCGATGCTGATGCCGCAGACCATGTCGATCATCATCGACACGTTCCCGGCCGAACGGCGCGGCGCGGCGCTCGGCATCTGGGGCGCGGTCGCGGGCGTGTCCACCATCGCCGGGCCGACCATCGGCGGCCTGCTGGTGACCAGCCTCGACTGGCGGTGGATCTTCTTCGTGAACCTGCCGATCGGCGTGCTCGTGCTGGCCCTCGCGGTGCCGATCCTGCCCGCCAACGCCCGCACCGTCCGGCACCGCTTCGACGTCGTCGGCGTCGCGCTGGTGAGCGCGTCGCTGTTCTGCCTGACGTTCGCCCTCACCGAGGGCCAGAAGTACGAGTGGAACGTCTGGATCTGGACCCTGATCGCGGCCGCGCTCGTGCTGTTCGGAACGTTCCTCGCACACCAGCGGACGCAGCAGTCCGGCGAGCCGCTGGTGCCGTTCGCGCTGTTCAAGGACCGCAACTTCACGATCCTCAACCTCGTCGGCGCGATCGTGTCGATCGGCATGATCGGCATGTTCCTGCCGATGACGATCTACATGCAGTCGGTGCTCGGCTTCAGCGCGCTGAAGGCCGGCCTGGTGATGGCGCCGTCCTCGGCGGTCTCGATGTTCCTCGCGCCGGTCGCCGGGAAGCTGTCGGACCGGATCGGCGGCAAGTTCATCCTGATGGCGGGGCTCACCCTGTACGGCGTCGCGATGGCGTGGATCGTGCTGATCGTCGAGCCGGGCACGTCCTGGACGGCGTTCATCGCGCCGCTGGTGGTCGCCGGACTCGGCGTCGGCGGGGTGTTCGCGCCGATGGCGACCGAGGCGACCCGCAACGTCCCGCCGCGCCTGGCCGGCGCCGCGTCCGGCGTCAACAACACGACCCGGCAGGTCGGGTCGGTGCTCGGCAGCGCGGCCGTCGGCGCGCTGCTCCAGAACCAGCTCGCCGAGTCGCTGAAGAGCGAGGCGGCCTCGCGGTCCGCGGCGCTGCCGCCGGGCATGCGCGAAAAGTTCGTGGAGGGCTTCTCCGGCGCCGCCAAGGGCGGCCTGGAGGTCGGCGCGAGCCAGCACGCGGGCGCGCAGAAGCTCCCGCCGGGCACCCCGACGGCCGTCGCGCACCGCGTGCAGGAGATCGCCGGGCAGGTGTTCAGCCACGGGTTCGTCCACGCGATGAAGCCGACGATGATCCTGCCCGTCGTGCTGATGTTCGTCGGCGCCGCCGCCTGCCTCGGGGTGAAGAGCTACCGCGCTCCGGCGGCTCCCACCGACGCGAACGATCCCACTCCCGCTCCCGTCGCCGGCTGACCCCGCCGACCGTCCCGACGAGCCGCCGCCCTCCCGAACGAGGACGGCGGCTCGTCCCGTACGGGCTCGTTCGGGCCGGTCCCGGCGGTTCAGGCGAGGGAGCGGTAGCCGCCCCGGTAGTAGACCAGGGGGCGCGCGTCGGGATCGGGCACGTCGAGGCTCAGGACCTCGCCGACCACGATGCTGTGGTCGCCGCCGTCGTGCACCGCGTACGTGCGGCATTCGAGCGCGGCCACGGCGCCGGCCAGGACCGGGGCGCCCGTCGCGGGGCCCCTGGTGTGCTCGAACGCGTCGAGCCGGCCGTCCAGAGCCCGCCCGCGCGTCGCGAACCAGTCGGACGCGCCGCGCTGCTCCTCGCCGAGCACCGAGACCGCCCAGACGCCGCTGTCCAGCACCACGGCGTGGAACCGCGCGGCCTTCTCGGCGCAGAACATCACGAGCAGGGGGTCGAGCGACACGGAGGTGAACGCGTTGACCGTCATCGCGTGGTCGGAGCCGTCCGCCACGGTGGTGACGATCGCGACGCCGGTCGCGAACCGTCCGGCCACGTCGCGGTAGAGGGCCGGATCGACGCCGCCGCCGGTGCCTCGCCGGGCGTCGCGAGCGGCGTCCCGCCGGTCGGCGTCCCGCCGGTCGTGCGCGGCGGAGTGCCCGGACGGCGCTGGCTCGGCGTTCACAACGCGACCACTGTACCCGGGCGGCTACCCGCGGCTACGGCCCGCCCCGACCGTCAGCCACTCGCCCGGCGGGCGGTTGGACGGCACCCGCGACACCGCGAGCACGGCCGCGACCAGCCCGCCGATGATGTAGACGTACCCGGCCGCCGTGCCCGGGACGACCAGGTCGCCCTCGGGCCGCTGCATCGACAGCACCATCACGACCACGCCCCACACCACCGCGGGGACCGCCGCGCCGAGCCGTCCGGCCATGCCCCATCCGGCCAGCCGCACCATCGCGAACACCAGCAGCACGAGCAGGACCGCCGCGACCGGCACGTCGCCGGTGGACCAGTTGAGGGCGAACGATCCGAGCAGCCCCACGACGCCGCCGAGCAGCCCGAGCGCCGCGTACGCCGCGCCGGCCACGAACGCCTCGAACGGCCCCTCCCCGCGGGCGCCGCGGCGGTCGCGCCCGCGGTCGCGCCGGCGTCCGCCGAGTCGCCGGCCGCGGCGCCCTTCGCCGGGGCGTCCTCGGCGGGAGCCTGCTTCGCGAGGGCCGCCTTCGGCGGGGTGTCGTCGTCCTTGTCCACGAAGGTCAGCGTATCCAGGCGTTCAGGCGGGCGTGTCCGGCAGCCCGGCGAACAGGTCGTTCTCGCGGCGGCCGGGCCCCGCCGGGGCCGCCTCGCCCGTCTGGAGGATGAAGTACTCCGTGCCGAACGCCTGCTGGCCGAGGTTGTTGGACAGCGCGAAGAACGGCCCGACCTGCTCGGGCGCCACCACGATCTGCGTGCGGTGCGCCCGCAGCGCGGCGAGCTTGGCCGGCAGGTACGGCCGGGCGTCCACGGCCGTCGTGACCTGCCCGTCCGGCACGCCGGAGCCGAGCTCGTCCAGCCCGGCGACGCGGGCGAACGGCAGCCGCGCCTCCCGCATCACGGCGATCGCGCGCGCCAGCACCGTGCGGGGCGTCGCGTAGGCGTAGAACTTCGCGGCCCGCCAGGGCTCGGCGCCGCCCGCGCCCTCGTAGGCCGGGTCGGCCGCCAGCTCGAACGCGCGGCGCGCGATCCGGTGCGCCTGGATGTGGTCGGGATGGCCGTAGTTGCCGCGCTCGTCGTAGGTGACGATCACCTGCGGGCGCACCTCCCGGACCACCTCGACCAGCGCCCCGGCGGCCTCGTCCACGTCCGCGCGCCAGAAGCAGCGCGGGTCGTCGTTGGTGGGCGCGCCCATCATGCCCGAGTCGCGCCACCGCCCGGCCCCGCCGAGGAACCGGTGGTCGCGGACGCCGAGCGCCGCGCACGCCTCGGCGAGCTCACCGATCCGGTACTCGCCGAGCCGGTCCTCCTTGTCGGAGGCCAGGTGCGCCAGCTCGGCGGGGATGATCTCGCCCTCCTCGCCGAGCGTGCACGTGACCAGGCAGACGTGGGCGCCCTCGGCTGCGTACTTGGCCATCACGGCCCCGGTCCCGATGGACTCGTCGTCCGGATGGGCGTGGACGAACAGGATCCGCGGCTCCTTCATAGACAGCGAGCCTACTAACGGACCGGACCGCGACGGTTGGCCGCCCTGCCCCCCCGTCCCGCCGAGCGAACCGTCGGTCAGTCCTCGGGGCGCTGGCCGCCTCCGCCGTTGCCGCCGCCACCGCCGCCGTTGTTGCCGCCGCCGTTGTTGCCGCCGCCGCCGGTGTCGGGCGGGCTGGAGCCCGGGTCGCCGGACGGGGTGTCCTTGGTCGGCGGGGGCGTGTGCCTGGTCGACGGCGGGGGCTCCGGCCGCTCGGACCGCGGTGTGCGGGTCCGCGTCGGGATGCTCGGCGGCTCGTTGGAGGGCTCCTCCTCCGAGGTCGAGGGCGTGTCGGTCGGGCTCTCGCTGTCGGACTCGCTCGTGGTGGGCGTGGTCGGCGCGTTCGGCGAGTCGCCGCCCGTGTTGGCCATCGCGATCCCGACCACGAGCGCCAGCACGGCGATCGCCGCGATCGCCGCGAAGATCGGCCACTTGGACTTGCGCTCCGGCTCGTACCCCCGGTGGCCGCCGCCACCGCCGCCGCGCCTCTGGTCGGCGTAGCCGGGCGCGGGCGGCAGCGCCCCCTCGTACTGCGCGGGCGACACCCGGCGCGTCGCCCCGACCGGCTGCGTGCCGTGCGCGGGCATCGCCTGGGTGCCGTGCGCCATGTGCTCGCCCTGCGACAGCAGCGCGGTCGCCTGCGCCGGGTCGTCCATGCGGGTCTGCGCCGCCTGGCCCGTGCCGCCGCCCATCATCGCGCTCATGAGCTGCTCGGCCTTCGGCCGCCGCTCCGGCTCCTTGACCAGGCACGCCGCGATCAGCCGCTGCATGTTCTCCGGGACGCCCTGGAGCGTCGGCGGCTCGTGCATCACCCGGTTGATCACCGCGACCACGGTGTCGTCGCCGAACGGCGGGCGGCCCGTCGCCGCGAACACCATCGTGGTCGCCCACGCCCACACGTCCACGGCCTCGGTGAGCGTCGCGCCCGCGACCTGCTCGGGCGCCATGTACGAGGGGGTGCCGATCGCCTTGGTCGCCGCCGTCTGCCCGGTGTCCAGGGCCCGCGCGATGCCGAAGTCGATCACCCGCGGCCCGTCCGGCGCCATGATCACGTTGTGCGGCTTGAAGTCGCGGTGCACGATCCCGGCCCGGTGGATCGCGACCAGCGCGGTCAGCGAGCCGATCGCGAGCCGGTCCAGCGTCGCCCCGGTGATCGGCCCCTGCTCGGTGACCTGCCGGTACAGCGACGGCCCCGGGACGTACTCGCTCGCGATGTACGGCTGGTCGCCGGCGACGTCGGCCTCCAGCACCTGCGCCGTGCAGAACCGCGCGACCTGCTTGGCCGCCTGCGCCTCGCGGACGAACCGGTTGCGCGCCGAGGCGTCCCCCGCGAGGTCGGCCCGCAGCAGCTTGATCGCGGCCTGGTTCCCGGAGGCGTCCACGCCCAGGTAGACGACGCCCTGGCCGCCCTCACCGAGCCGTTCGAGGATCTCGTACGACCCCAGCCGCCGGGGATCTCCCGGCTGCAGCTCCGGCATGGACACTCCTTAGCGCGGCGACAAGTCTTGGGGAAGCTTTGAGCTTACGCGAGCGCGCACCCGATCACCGGCCGTTCCCGGCCCCGGAGGCGATCCGGTCGATCAAGAGCCCGACCGGCGCGTCCCGGCCGCGACACCTTCCCCGAAGCCGCGCGCACGAACGGGAAGCATAGGCCCACCCCTGGCAGACTCGGCTTCCATGAGCATCAGCTATCCGCGGCAGAGCGCCCGTACCCGCCGGTTCACCCTTGGCGTCCCGCGCGCCTTCCAGATCGCGCCCGACGGCTCGCGGGTGGCCTTCCTGCGCACCAAGGCGGGCGACGACCCGGTCACCTGCCTGTGGACGCTGGACCCGGCGACCGGCGAGGAGCGCCTCGTCGCCGACCCCGGGGCGCTGGACGTGCCCGGCGAGGAGAACCTGCCCGCCGAGGAGCGCGCCCGCCGCGAGCGGGCCCGCGAGCAGGCCGGCGGCATCGTCGGCTACGCCGGGGACCGCGACCTGCGCAACGCCGCGTTCACCCTCGGCGGGCGGCTGTACGTCGCCGACCTGGAGACCGGGCGCGTCCGCGACCTGCCCGCGCGGGCGCCCGTCTTCGACCCGCGCCTCGACCCGCGGGACGCCGCGTCGCGTACGTGTCGGGCCGGACGCTCCGCGTGATCGACCTGCCGGACGGCGCGGACGACCGGGCGCTCGTCCAGCCCGAGACCGAGCAGATCTCCTACGGCCTCGCCGAGTTCATCGCGGCCGAGGAGATGGGCCGGATGCGCGGCCACTGGTGGTCGCCGGACGGCGGCACGCTGCTCGCCGCCCGGGTGGACGAGACGCCCGTGCTGCGCTGGCACATCGCCGACCCCGCCAACCCCGACCGCACCCCGGCCGAGGTCGCCTACCCCGCCGCCGGGACGCCCAACGCGATCGTGTCGCTCGTCCTGCTCAAGGTGGACGGCCGCCGCACCGCGATCGCCTGGGACAAGGGGGAGTTCCCGTACGTGGTGACCGCCGTGTGGGACAAGCACGGCCTGCTGATCGTCGTCCAGTCCCGCGACCAGCGCTCCCAGCGCGTCCTCAAGGTCGACCCGTCCAACGGCGAGACGGCCCTGCTGCACAACGCGCACGACGCGGTGTGGTCGGAGATCGTCCCCGGCCTCCCGGCCCGTACCGCCAAGGGCGACCTGGTCTGGTTCGTCGAGGACCGCGAGACCGACACCCGCCGGATCACCGTCGGCGGGGAGCCCGTCACCCCGGGCGGCCTCCAGGTCCGTTCGGTGCTCGGCGTGGAGGGCGACGCGATCCTGTTCACCGCGTCGGAGGAGCCGACCGAGGTGCACGTCTGGCACCACTCGCCGGAGGGCCTCACCCGCCTCACCGAGGGGCGCGGGGTGTTCGGCGGCGTACGGTCCGGCGACGTCACCGTGATCACCGGCTCCCGGCTCGACAGCGCGGGCGCCGCCGCCGAGGTGCGCGCGCCGTCCGGCGTCCACCCGGTCGCCTCCCTCGCCGAGACGCCCGTGATCACGCCGCGGGTGGAGCTGCTGAACGCCGGGGACCGCGAGATCCGCACCGCCGTGGTGCTGCCCACCGGCTGGGAGCCCGGCGACGGCCGGCTGCCCGTGCTGCTCGACCCGTACGGGGGCCGGGCGCCCAGCGGGTCCTGGCCGTCCAGCGCGCCTACTGCGAGGCGCAGTGGCTCGCCGACCAGGGGTTCGCCGTCGTGATCGGCGACGGCCGCGGCACGCCCGGCCGGGGCCCCGCGTGGGAGCGGGCCGTGCACCGCGACTTCGTCGAGCCCGTCCTCCAGGACCAGATCACCGCGCTGATGGAGGCGGCGCGCCTGCACCCGGCGGCGCTCGACCTCGACCGGGTCGGCATCCGCGGCTGGTCGTTCGGCGGCTGGCTCGCCGCCCTCGCCGTGCTGTGCCGCCCGGACGTGTTCCACGCGGGCGTCGCGGGCGCCCCGCCGACGGACTGGCGGCTGTACGACACCCACTACACCGAGCGCTACCTCGGCCACCCCGACGAGGAGCCGGAGGTCTATGACGCCAACTCGCTCATCGGCCTGGCCGGACGGCTGGAACGCCCGCTGCTGCTGATCCACGGCCTCGCCGACGACAACGTGGTGGCGGCCCACACCCTGCGGTTCTCGTCCGCGCTGGTGGCGCAGGGGCGCCCGCACACCGTGCTGCCGCTCTCCGGCGTCACCCACATGACGCCGCAGGAGGTCGTCGCCGAGAACCTCCTCGTCCTCCAGGTCGACTTCCTCAAGGCCAACCTCACCGACCGCTGAGGCGCGCCCCCGCGCCCCCGCGCCCCTGGCCCCGGCCGCGAACGTGCGGCCGGGGCCGGGGCCGACTCGCGGCCGGGGCGTTCAGCGGTCGGCCTGGGCCGGGGCGCCGGAGCCGTGCCAGGACGACCAGAGGGCGGCGTACGAGCCGTCCGCGGCGATCAGCTCGTCGTGGGTGCCGAGCTCGGTGATGCGGCCGTCCTCGACCACGGCGACGCGGTCGGCGTCGTGCGCGGTGTGCAGGCGGTGCGCGATCGCCACGACCGTGCGGCCGTCCAGGGCGGCGGCCAGGGACCGTTCGAGGCGGCGCGCGGCGCGCGGGTCGAGCAGCGACGTCGCCTCGTCCAGGACGAGGGTGTGCGGGTCGGCGAGGACGAGCCGGGCCAGCGCGAGCTGCTGCGCCTGCGCGGGCGACAGCGTCTCGCCGCCCGAGCCGACGACCGCGTCCAGCCCGGGGCCGTCCCAGTCGACGGCCTCCAGCACGGCGGCGATCGTTTCGTCGGACGCGCCGGCGCGGGCCATCACGAGGTTGTCGCGGAGCGTCCCCCGGAACACGTGGTGCTCCTGGGTGACCAGGGCGACGTGGCCGCGCAGCTCGTCCAGCGGCAGCCCGACCAGCGGCACGCGGCCGTCGCCCTCGCCGACCGTGATCTCGCCCGAGCCGGGGCCGTCCACCCCGGCGAGCAGGCGGCCGAGGGTGGACTTCCCGGCGCCGCTCGGCCCGACCACGGCGAGCCGCTCGCCGGGCCGCAGGTCGAGGTCCACGCCGTGCAGGACGTCCTTGCCCGGACGGTACGCGTAGCGGACGCCGCGGGCGGTGAGCCGTTCGCCCTCGGGACGGCGGCCGTTCGGCGCGCGATCGGGCGGGACCTCGCCGACGCCGAGCAGGCGGGCGAGCGACGCGCCGCCGAGCTGGAGCTCGTCCAGCCAGCTCAGCAGCATCTCGACCGGGCCGATGAGCTGCTGGACGTACAGCGTGGCGGCGGTCACCTGCGCCAGCGAGGCCATGCCGTGGGCGTAGAGGAACCCGCCCGCGAGCAGCGTCGCCGCGACCGGCAGCACGAAGCTGATCTCGATCACCGGGTACAGCACCGTGCGCAGGCCGAGCGTGTAGCGCTCGGCGGCGTAGCTGCCCGCGATGTCCCGGTCGCCGCGCCGGTGCCGCCGCTCCGCGAGCCCGAACGCCTCGACGGTGCGGGCGCCGCCCACGGTCTCGGCGAGGCCGTCGGTGAGCTCGGCCCACGCCGCGTTCTCGCGCAGGTAGCCGTCGCGGGCGCGGCGCAGGTACCAGCGCATCACGCCCCACAGCAGCGGTACGGCGACCAGGCACGGCAGCGCGACGAGCGGCCCGGTCACCACGAGCGCGCCGACGGTGAACCCGGTGACGACGAACGCGATCAGCGTCTCGGGCACCGCGTACCGGACGGAGGTGGCCAGCATGTCCACGTCGCGGGACGTCCGCGCGACGAGGTCGCCGGTGCCCGCCCGCTCGACGGTGGACAGCGGCAGCGCGAGGACCCGTTCGACGAACTCCTCGCGCAGCTCGGCGAGGACGCGCTCGCCGAGCCGCGCCGACAGGTAGTAGGCGTAGCGGGTCAGCACGCCCTGCGCGATCACGAACGCGGCGATGGCGAGGCCGACCGAGTCGATGTGCGCGGTGCCGTCGCGGACGCCCTCGACCAGGTCGCCGAGCAGGCGCGGCGTGACGAGGCCGGTCAGGGCCGCCATCGCGTGCAGCCCGAGCGCCCCCGCGAGGGCGCGCGGATGCCGCAGCGTCAGCCGCCGCGCGTAGGCGCGCACCTGCGCGGCCGACGCCACCGGCAGGATCTCCGTGCTCACTGCTCCCCCACCTCGTCATGCCGGCCATCCGGCCATCCGGCCATCCGGCCGTACCCGGTCGTACGGTTCGTTCGTGTGTTCGTGCGTTCGTGCGTGCGGTCGTGCCGGTCGCGCGGTGGGCGGTGGCGCCGCCGGGGCCGGGACGCCGTCAGGGCTGGGCCGCCGCCTCGCCGCGGGTGACGACCGCCGCGTAGCGGGACTCGGCGTCCAGCAGGTCGCGGTGCGCGCCCTCGGCGACGACCCGGCCGTCCGCCACGAACGCGACGTGGTCGGCGCGGTCGAGGACGAGCGGGCTGGTCGTGCAGACCACCGTCGTCCGGCCCCGCCTGGCGGGCCCGAGCCGGCCCGCGATGCGGGCCTCGGTGTGCGCGTCCACCGCGCTCGTCGGCTCGACCAGGACCAGCACCTCCGGGTCGGCGGCGAGGGCCCGCGCGAGGCGCAGCCGCTGCCGCTGCCCGCCGGAGAACTCGCGGCCCGCCTCGGCGACGTGGGCGTCCGCGCCGACGGAGGCGACGATGTCCTCGGCGCACGCCGTGCGGAGCGCGCCGGCCATGGTCTCGCCGTCGGCCCCGCCCGGCGGCGCGAGCGACGCGGTGAGCGGGCCGGAGAACAGCCGGTCCTCGTTGACCGCGACGAGCACCCTGCGCCGCACGTCCGCGACGTCGCGCAGGGGCACGCCGCCGAAGTCGACGTCACCGTCGGCGTAGCGGCCGAGCCGGTCGGCGATCGCCTGGGCGTCGCGCGGGTCGGCGGCGGCGATCGCGGTGAGCCGTCCGGGCCGTACGACCAGCCCGGACTCCAGGTCCACGAGCGGCGCGGGGCCATCCGGACGGGCCGTGCCGGTCTCGGGCAGCTCGGGCTCGATGTCCAGCAGCCGCACCACCCGGCCCGCCGACACGTGCGCCTTGGTGATCTTCCCGGCGGCCTCCCCGAACGTCTTCAGCGGGCCGATCAGGAACACCGCGTACGCGTAGAACGACACGAGCTGGCCGACCGTGATCGCGCCGTCCGCCGCGAACCGCGCCCCGACCCACGTCACCACGGCGACCAGCAGGCCGGGCAGCAGCACCTCGGCGCCGCTCAGCAGCGACTCGGCCCGCGCGGTCGCGACGCCCGCGCGCCGCACCCGCTGCGACTCGGCCCGGTAGCGGTCGGCGAACAGCCGCTCGCCGCCGACGCCGCGCAGCACCCGCAGCCCGGTGACCAGGTCGGTCGCGTGCGTGTTGAGCTCGCCGACCAGCTCGCGGTGGCGCTCCTCGCGCCGGTGGTACGGGCGCAGCAGCGGGGCGGCGGCCAGCAGGATCAGCGGGACGCCGACCAGCACGACCAGGCCGAGCTGCGGCGAGGTGTAGAGCATGATCCCCGCGACGGCCACGACGGCGACGACCGCGCCCGACCCGCGCGAGACGATGTCGAGGGCGTCGCCGATGTGGGCGACGTCGGAGATCCCGACGCTGACCACCTCGCCCGCGCTCAGCCGCTTCGGCAGCGTCCCGCCGAGGCGGGTGGACTGCCGGGTGACGACCTGCACGGTGCGGTACGCGGCGGACAGCCAGTTGTAGACGGCGAGCCGGTGCCGCGTCACGCCGCTCACCGTCTGCACCGCGCCGAGGCCGAGCAGCACCGCGGACCAGGCGGCGAGCGCGCCGGTGTCCTTGGCCGCCACCCCCTGGTCGATGGCGCGGCCGATCACGGCGGGCATCAGCGCCTGGCTGAGCATCCAGAGCACGCCGAGGCCGGCGCCGGCCGCGACGCTGCGCGCCTGGGCGCGCGTCAGCCAGGCCAGGTACCGTGTCGGGGATCGATGGTCCGGCCTCCCGGGATCTTTGACCGGCAGCGACTTCACGGCCGAAGGTTATGCAGGCGCCGCTGAGAATCTCGACCGATTTTTCGCGGCGCGCCCGCCCGCGCCGAAGCGGTGATCTTGGCCGGGCGGCGGCCCGCCGAGCGCGGGCCGGGAACGTTCCGGACCCCCGTCGCGCAACCTGGACGGCCGCTGGACGCACCCTCCCGACCCGCTCAGAGGATGATCGCGGGGATGCGTGACCGCGATCGGAGGCGCTAGGGTCGGGAGCGTACGGAGCGAAGTTCCGATGCTCCAGGAGCCGGGACCCAGGCGGCTAGGCAGATGCCGCTGCCCCGGCGCGGTCCGGCCTTTCCGCCCCGCGTTCGCGCGGGAATACCCGGGACGGCACGGTCGTTGCCAGTGCCGCCACCCAGCCGACAGTCCGGAAGCTTTGTGAGCGCTACCAGTTACCAGACCAACGCCCTCTCCCATGCGGTCGAGGACAGGATCGACCTGCTCCTCATCGACGACGACCCGTCCGACGTGTTCCTCGTCGAGAAGATGCTCGCCGACAGCGGCCTGGACATCGCGATGACCGTCGCGGAGGGGCTGGACGCCGCGCGGCGGAGGCTGACGCGCCGTACCCAGTGCATCATCGTCGACCTCTCGGCGCCCGAGGCCGACCGGCTCGCCGGGCTGCGCGAGGTCCTCGCCATGTCCGGGCGGGCCGCGGTGATCGTCCTGACCGGCCTGGACGACACCCAGCTCGGGGTGCGGGCGGTCGCGCTCGGCGCCGAGGACTACCTGGTCAAGCAGGAGGTGGACGGGCCGCTGCTGGCCCGCGCCATCCGCTACGCGATCGAGCGCAAGCACGCCGAGGAGACCGAGCGCCGCCTCGTCGAGGCCCGCATCCTCGGCCGCGAGAACGCCCGGCTCGAACGCGGCCTGCTGCCCGTCCCGATCATCGACGACCCGACGCTGCGGCACGACGCCCGCTACCGGCCCGGACGGCGGCGGGCGCTGCTCGGCGGCGACTTCTACGACACCGTGCAGACCGAGGGCGGCGCGGTCCACATGATGATCGGCGACGTGTCCGGGCACGGGCCGGACGAGGCCGCGCTCGGCGTCCAGCTCCGCATGGCGTGGCGCACGCTGGTGCTGGCCGGGCACACCGGCGAGCAGCTCCTCGGCACCCTGGACACCGTGCTCGGGCACGAGCGGCGCAGCGAGGAGATCTTCACCACGCTCTGCATGATCACCATCGCGCCGTCCATGCGGACGGCGCGGATGCACCTGGCCGGGCACCCCGCGCCGCTGCTGTTCCGCGAGGGCGACGGGCCGGACGGCCGGCAGGTGAACGCGCTCCCCGAGTACGCGCACGGGCCCGCGCTCGGGCTCGTTCCCGGCGCCGAGTGGCCGACCACCGAGATCGACCTCGGCGAGTCGTGGGGCCTGATGCTCTACACCGACGGGCTGATCGAGGGCCGCATCGGCGCGGGCTCGGCCCGCCTCGGCACCGACGGCCTGGTCGGGCTGGCGCGGCGGGCGCGCGCCCGCGGCACCGCCGGGCGCGCCCTGATCGACGACCTGGTCACCGAGGTCGAGCACCTCAACGGCGACGCGCTCACCGACGACCTCGCGGTGGTCCTGCTCTCCCGGCGCCCGGCGGAGGTCTGACGCTCCGTTCCGGGGTCTCTGCGCCCACCCCGGATCGGGGTCGGCGGGGATGGATGGGAGACTTCTGGAAGGGCCCTGACCGGGCGTTCCTGACCCGGTCCTGTGCCCTGGATCACCCGAAGCGCGAGTTCCCGATCATGCTGTGAACTCCCTCACCTCCAGCCCCTGACTCGTCGGACGCAAAGGGCCCCGCTGCACGGTTCATAGCCTGCGGCTATCGCAACGAGTGCCGCCATGACTTGGCGCTCTCGTCCCAGGCGGACGTACGGTCCGCGATGTGGCTATAGCGATACCTGCGATCTACCGATCGACCGTCGGCAAGAAGGCCGTCATGGCCGTGACCGGCGGCATCCTCGTGCTGTACCTGGTCGCGCACATGATCGGGAACCTGAAGATCTTCCTCGGCGAGGACGACTTCAACCACTACGCGCACTGGCTGCGCACGATGGGCGAGCCCGCGGTGCCGTACCGGACGGTGCTGACGGTCATCGAGGTCGTGCTGGGCGTCTCGGTCGTCCTGCACATGTGGTCGGCGGTGTCGCTGGCCCGCCGGGCCCGCGCCGCGCGGCCGGTGAAGTACCAGTCGAAGAAGAAGTCGCACGCGCAGGGCTACGCCACGCACACCATGCGGTACGGCGGGATCATCATCGCGCTCTACGTGGTCTGGCACCTGCTGGACCTGACGTTCTACGTGGTGAACCCGAAGGGCTCGGACGCCAGCCCGTACGACCGGATGGTCGCCGACTTCGACCCGTCCCGCTGGTACATCACGGTCTGGTACGTCGTGGCGCTGCTGCTGGTCGGCCTGCACCTGCACCACGGCATCTGGAGCGCGTTCCAGACGCTCGGCCTGCGCAGCAAGCGCAGCGAGGGCCTCCTGCGGGGGCTGGCCCTGGCGGTCGCCGTGGTCATCACCGCGGGCTTCATCTCCGTGCCCGTCTCCATCACCTTCGGATGGGTGAGCTGAACATGAGCGACAGCTTCTACAAGTCCGGCGAGCCGATCGCCGACGAGAAGGCCCCCAAGGGACCGATCGAGGACCGCTGGACCACGCGCAAGTTCGAGGCCAAGCTCGTCAACCCGGCCAACAAGCGCAAGAAGAAGATCATCATCATCGGGACCGGCCTGGCGGGCGGCTCGGCCGGCGCGACGCTCGGCGAGGCCGGCTACCACGTCCAGCAGTTCTGCTTCCAGGACAGCCCGCGCCGCGCCCACTCGATCGCCGCGCAGGGCGGCATCAACGCCGCCAAGAACTACCGCAACGACGGCGACAGCGTGTACCGCCTGTTCTACGACACGGTGAAGGGCGGCGACTTCCGCGCCCGCGAGTCGAACGTGCACCGCCTCGCCGAGATCTCCACCCAGATCATCGACCAGTGCGTCGCGCAGGGCGTCCCGTTCGCCCGCGAGTACGGCGGCCTGCTCGACAACCGCTCGTTCGGCGGCACCCAGGTCTCCCGCACGTTCTACGCCCGCGGCCAGACGGGGCAGCAGCTCCTGCTCGGCGCGTACCAGGCCCTGATGCGGCAGGTCGAGCTCGGCAACGTCGAGCTGTACGCGCGGCACGAGATGCTCGACCTGATCATGGAGGACGGGCGGGCCCGCGGCGTCGTCGTCCGCGACCTGCTGAACGGCGAGATCAAGCACTACACCGCCGACGCGGTCGTGCTCGCCTCCGGCGGCTACGGCAACGTGTACTTCCTGTCCACCAACGCGATGGGCTCGAACGTCACCGCGTCGTGGCGGGCCCACAAGCACGGGGCGTACTTCGCCAACCCCTGCTACACCCAGATCCACCCGACCTGCATCCCGGTCAGCGGCGACCACCAGTCGAAGCTGACGCTGATGTCGGAGTCGCTGCGCAACGACGGCCGCGTGTGGGTGCCGGTGAAGGCCGGCGACACCCGCAAGCCGTACGACATCCCCGAGGACGAGCGCGACTACTACCTGGAGCGCATCTACCCCTCGTTCGGCAACCTGGTCCCCGCGACATCGCCTCCCGCGCCGCCAAGAACGTCTGCGACGAGGGCCGCGGCGTCGGCCCCGGCGGGCTCGGCGTCTACCTCGACTTCGCCGACGCGATCGAGCGGCTCGGCCTGAAGGCCGTCGAGGCCAAGTACGGCAACCTCTTCGAGATGTACGAGCGGATCACGGGCGAGGACCCGTACAAGGTCCCGATGCGCATCTACCCCGCCGTCCACTACACGATGGGCGGGCTGTGGGTCGACTACGACCTCCAGTCCAACGTCCCGGGCCTGTTCGTGATCGGCGAGGCGAACTTCTCCGACCACGGCGCGAACCGGCTCGGCGCGTCCGCGCTGATGCAGGGCCTCGCCGACGGCTACTTCGTCCTGCCGAACACCATCGGCGACTACATCGCCCGCACCGACCTCGCCCCCGTCCAGGACGCCTCGGTCGCCGAGGCCGAGGAGCGGGTGCGGTCCCAGATCGACCGGTTCCTGTCGATCGACGGCGACCGCTCCGTCGACTCGTTCCACCGCGAACTCGGCCACATCATGTGGGAGTACTGCGGCATGGAACGTACCGAGGAGGGGCTGCGCAAGGCCCTGGAGCTGATCCCGGCCCTCCGCGCGGAGTTCTGGACGCGGGTCAAGGTCACCGGCAAGGGCGAGGAGCTCAACCAGCAGCTGGAGAAGGCCGGCCGCGTCGCCGACTTCTTCGAGCTGGCCGAGCTCATGGTGATCGACGCGCTGCACCGCACCGAGTCCTGCGGCGGCCACTTCCGGGCCGAGAGCCAGGACGAGGACGGCGAGGCCAAGCGCGACGACGCCAACTTCGCCTACGCCGCCGCGTGGGAGTGGGCCGGGGAAGGCGAGCAGCCCGTCCTCCACAAGGAGGCCCTGGAGTTCGAATACGTCCACCCGACTCAGAGGTCGTACAAGTAATCATGAAGCTCACACTGCGCGTCTGGCGCCAGAAGGGCCCCGAGGACTCGGGCGCCATGGTCGGGTACGAGCTCGACGACATCTCCCCCGACGCCTCGTTCCTGGAGATGCTGGACGTCCTCAACGAGAAGCTGATCGCCGACGGCGAGGACCCCGTGGCGTTCGACCACGACTGCCGCGAGGGCATCTGCGGCATGTGCTCCCTGGTGATCAACGGGACGCCGCACGGCCCCGAGCAGCGCACCACCACCTGCCAGCTCCACATGCGCAAGTTCCGCGACGGCGAGGTCATCGACGTCGAGCCGTGGCGCGCCAAGGCGTTCCCGGTGGTCAAGGACCTGGTCGTGGACCGCTCCGCGTTCGACCGGATCATCCGTTCGGGCGGGTTCATCTCCGCGCCGACCGGCACCGCGCCCGAGGCGCACTCGGTGCCGGTGCCGAAGCCGGACGCCGACGCCGCGTTCGAGGCCGCCGAGTGCATCGGCTGCGGCGCGTGCGTCGCGGCCTGCCCGAACGGCTCGGCCGCGCTGTTCCTCGGCGCGAAGATCACCCACCTCGGGCTGATGCCGCAGGGCCAGCCCGAGCGCTGGGACCGCGTCGTCGGGATGCTCGACACCCACGACGAGGAGGGCTTCGGCGGCTGCACCAACACCGGCGAGTGCACCGTGGCCTGCCCGAAGGGGATCCCGCTCGACGTGATCGGCCGCCTGAACCACGACTACCTGAAGGCGTCCGCGGGCGGCAGGAAGAAGTGACCGCCTGAGGAGCCGCCGCTCCCCCCGTTCCAGCCCCGCTCGGCCTCAGCCGGGCGGGGCTGCTCCAACTCCGCGGTGCGCGTGCGTCACGGCGTGACCAGCGTCTCCACCCCGGCGGGCAGGCTGTCCTTCTCGCCCGCCTCGACCAGGAACGCGAGCAGCGTCTCCTGGAACGCGCGGGCCGCGTGCGTCAGGTCGACGTCCTTGCGGTGCGCGAGCGCGATCGTCCGCAGCAGCCCCGGATGCCCGCCCCGCGCGTGGACGTCGTGGACGGCGGCCTGCTCGGCCAGGACGAGCGGCGTCCCCCGCAGTCCCGGCCGTCCCGCGAGGACCATGCTCGGCACCACCGCGATGCCGAGCCCCGCCTCCACGAACCGCAGCACCGCGTCCATCTCGCCGCCCTCGACCGCGAAGCGCGGCTCGAAGCCCGCCGCGCGGCACGCCCCGATCGTCGCCTCCCGCAGGTCGTAGCCCGACCGGAACATCACCAGCGGCCGGTTGCGCAGGTCCTCGATCCGCAGGTGCGAACGGCGCGGTACCCGCCCAGGCGTCCCGGCCGGCGACGCGACCACCAGGTGCTCGCGCAGGATCGGGGTCGTGTCGAGCGGCGGGTCGCCGTGCAGCGGGAGGATCACCAGCGCGAGGTCGAGCGACCCCCGCACCAGGTCCCGGACGAGGTCGCGCGAGCCGCCCTCCTCCACCAGGAGCCGGATGCCCGGATAGGCGTCGTGGAACCGGCGCAGCACGTCCCCCAGCAGCCCCGCGCACAGCGACGGCGTCGCGCCGAGCCGTACCCGGCCCCGCCGCAGGCCCGCGAGCTCCTGCACCTCCAGCCGGGCGGTGTCGACGTCGGCCAGTATGCGCTTGGCCAGCGGCAGCAGCGCCTCACCGGCCGGGGTCATCGTGATGTTGCCGCGCGCCCGGCTGAACAGCGACGCGCCGAGCTCGGTCTCCAGCGCGCGGATCTGCTTGGACAGGGACGGCTGCGCCACGCGGAGGATCTCCGCCGCCTGGGTGAAGTGCCGGACCTCCGCCACCGCGACGAAGTACGCGAGCTGCTGCAACTGCATCCTGCACAGCGTACGGGCCGGGCCTCCCCCGCCCCGGCCCCGGGTCGCCGCCCCCCGCGGTCAGTGGGCGTGGCGGCGCAGCGCCTGGAGGTCGTGGACGATCACGCGGCGGCGGCCGGTCTCGATCCAGCCCTCGTTGCGCAGCGTCCGCAGGGCCTTGCTCACGGCCTCCCGCGACGCGCCGACCCAGCCGGCCAGCTCCTCCTGCGACAGGTGCAGGGTGATCCGCACGCTGTCCTCGCCCTCGCGCCGCACGCCGAACCGTTCGGCCAGCTCCACGAGCCGCTGCGCGACCCGTCCGGTCGCGTCGAACATGCCGAACTCGATCCGCTTGCGGTCGGCGTCCCGCCACCGCTGGCAGAGCGTCTGCATGATCAGCACGCTGACCCGGCCGTGCGCGTGCAGGAACGCCATGAAGTCGCCGGAGGACACCGCGAGGACCCGCGCGGGTTCGAGCGCGGCCACGCTCGCCGACCGCGGCAGCCCGTCGATCGCGGCGACCTCCCCGAGCAGCGCGCCCGGCCCCCGGACCGCGAGCATCGCCTCCCCGCCCTGCTCGCGGTAGGAGAACGCCTTCACGCGCCCCTTCAGCAGGACCGCGACCCAGCCCGACTCCTCCCCCTCGTTGAACAGCGTCCGCCCCCGGTCGTAGTCGCGGACGTTCCCCCTCCTCTGGAGGTCCTCCCGTTCCGCGGGCGTGAGCTCGGAGAGGAACGAGCCCGGTTCGAGGGCGCTCATGCGTTCAACGCTAAAGGGAACGCGCGGCATGGAGGCCCGCACGAGAATTACGAATGCATCACGCGTTCTGTGAACTTCTCCCTATACGCCCGCCGGGGACCGGGCGATCGTGGACTACGGCGTGCGCGGCCGAGAGGCCGCCCAGCGGCCACGGCGTTCTGGGGAACGGCGGTACGGCGGGCGGCGGTGACGGGGACACGCCGCCCGCCGTCATCCGCCCCCCGACCACGGCGACGCCCCCGCCGCACCAGCGACAGGGGCGCCGTTCCTCAGGTGGGCTCACATCCGACGTCCTCCAGGCGGGGGCCCACATCCGACGTTTCTCAGGCGGATGGGGTGTCCTGGCCCTTCTTGACGATGCCGAGCTTGCTGCCGAGCCAGACGACGGGGTCGTAGCGGCGGCCGACGACGCGCTCCTTCATGGGGATCAGGGCGTTGTCGGTGATCTTGATGTGCTCGGGGCAGACCTCGGTGCAGCACTTGGTGATGTTGCAGAAGCCGAGGCCGTGGTCCTCCTGCGCGATCTCGCGGCGGTCGGCGGCGTCGGCCGGGTGCATCTCCAGCTCGGCGATCCGCATGAGGAAGCGGGGGCCGGCGAAGCCCGGCTTGTTCTCCTCGTGGTCGCGGATGACGTGGCAGACGTTGTTGCACAGGAAGCACTCGATGCACTTGCGGAACTCCTGCGAGCGCTCGACGTCCACCTGCTGCATGCGGAACTCGCCGGGCTCGACGCCGCCCGGGTCGAACGACGGGATCTGCCGCGCCTTCTCGTAGTTGAACGACACGTCGGTGACCAGGTCGCGGATCACCGGGAACGTGCGGATCGGGGTGACCGTGATGGTCTCCTCCGGTTCGAACGTCGACATCCGCGTCATGCACATCAGCCGCGGCATGCCGTTGATCTCGGCGGAGCACGAGCCGCACTTGCCGGCCTTGCAGTTCCACCGGACGGCGAGGTCGGGGGCCTGCGTCGCCTGGAGGCGGTGGATGATGTCGAGGACGACCTCGCCCTCGTTCACCTCGACGGCGTAGTCGCGCAGCTCGCCCTCGCCCTCGTCGCCGCGCCAGACCTGGAACTTGGCCTCGTAGCTCATCGGTCGCCCTCCTCGGTCTCGGCGGTCGCGTCCTCGTCCCCGGCCGCGGCGCCCGCTCCGGCTCCGCCGGGCAGTTCCTCGGCGGTGAGGTACTTCTTCAGCTCGTCGGTCTCGAACAGGCCGATCAGGTCGGGCCGCATCGGCTCCATCGGCTGGCGCCTCAGCTCCACCCGCGGGGAGTCGGGGTCGCCGGCGAGGCGGCAGACCAGGTTGACCTTGCGCCAGTCGGGCGACATCTGCGGATAGTCGTCGCGGGTGTGGCCGCCGCGGCTCTCCTGCCGTTCGAGCGCGGCGCGGGCGATCGCCTCCGACACGATGAGCATGTTGCGCAGGTCGAGCGCGAGGTGCCAGCCGGGGTGGTAGCCGCGGCCGTCGTTCACCGCGACGGGCTCGACGCTGACGTTCGCGACCCGCTCGCGGATCTTGCCGAGGGTCTCCAGCGCCTGTTCGAGCTCCTCTTCCTTGCGGATGATGCCGACGAGCTCGTTCATCGTCTGCTGGAGCTCGGCGTGGACGGCGTAGGGGTTCTCGCCGTTCTCGCGCTCGAACGGGCGAGGGCCTCGGCGGTCGCCGCCTCGACCTCGGTCTCCGGAACGGCCGGGCGGGCGTCCAGGGCGTCCACGTACTCGGACGCGCCGAGCCCGGCGCGGCGGCCGAAGACCAGCAGGTCGGTGAGGGAGTTGCCGCCGAGCCGATTGGAGCCGTGCATGCCGCCCGCGACCTCGCCCGCCGCGAACAGCCCCGGCACGAGCGCCGCCGCGGTGTCCGGGTCGACCTCCACGCCGCCCATCACGTAGTGGCAGGTCGGGCCGACCTCCATCGGCTCGGTGGTGATGTCGACGTCGGCCAGCTCCTTGAACTGGTGGTGCATCGACGGGAGCCGCCGGACGATCTCGGCGGCGCCGCCCGGCATCCGGTCGACGACGGTGAGGAACACGCCGCCGTGCGGGGAGCCGCGCCCGGCCTTGACCTCGGAGTTGATCGCGCGGGCGACCTCGTCGCGGGGCAGCAGCTCGGGCGGGCGCCGGTTGTTGTCGGGGTCGTCGTACCAGCGGTCGCCCTCCTCCGGGGAGGTCGCGTACTGGGACTTGAACACCTCGGGGATGTAGTCGAACATGAAGCGCTCGCCGTCGGAGTTCTTCAGCACGCCCCGGTCGCCGCGGACGGACTCGGTGACGAGGATGCCCTTCACCGACGGCGGCCAGACCATCCCGGTCGGGTGGAACTGGACGAACTCCATGTTGAGCAGCGTCGCGCCCGCGAGCAGGGCGAGGGAGTGCCCGTCGCCGGTGTACTCCCAGGAGTTCGAGGTGACCTTGAACGCCTTGCCGATCCCGCCGGTCGCGAGCACCACCGCGGGCGCCTCGAACACCACGAACCTGCCGGTCTCGCGCACGTAGGCGAACGCGCCGCAGATCCGTTCGCCGTCGAGCAGCAGCCGGGTGACCGTCGTCTCGGCCCACACCTTGAGGTTCGACTCGTAGTCGCCGGTCTCCGCGTGGTCCTGCTGCTGGAGCGCGACGATCTTCTGCTGGGCGGTGCGGATCAGCTCCAGGCCGGTGCGGTCGCCGACGTGCGCGAGGCGGGGGTACTCGTGCCCGCCGAAGTTGCGCTGGCTGATCTTGCCGTCCTTGGTGCGGTCGAACAGCGCGCCCCAGTGCTCCAGCTCCCAGACCCGGTCGGGGGCCTCCTTGGCGTGCAGCTCCGCCATCCGCCAGTTGTTGAGGAACTTCCCGCCGCGCATGGTGTCGCGGAAGTGGACCTGCCAGTTGTCGTTGGGGTTGACGTTCCCCATCGCGGCCGCGGCGCCGCCCTCGGCCATGACGGTGTGGGCCTTGCCGAACAGCGACTTGGAGATGATCGCCGTCCTCTTGCCCTGGAGGCGCGCCTCGATCGCCGCGCGCAGTCCGGCGCCGCCCGCGCCGATCACGACGACGTCGTACGAGTGCCTTTCGATCTCAGTCATGATCCGCCGGTCCTAGTTGAAGATTCGCAGGTCGGAGATGGTGTTGCTGGCGACCAGCGCGACGTACAGGTCGGCTGCCACGAGCGAGCCGAGCGTGATGAGCGCGAACTGGCCGTGCCGCTGGTTGAGCTTGGAGACCTGCCCCCACATCCAGTAGCGGACGGGATGCTTGGAGAAGTTCTTCAGCCGGCCGCCGACGATGTGCCGGCAGGAGTGGCACGACAGCGTGTAGCCCCACAGCAGGATCACGTTGGCGAGCAGGATCAGCGTGCCGAGGCCGACGCCGAACCCGCCGTCCTTGCCGTGGAACGCGCGGACGGCGTCCCAGGTGTTGACGACGGAGATGAGGAACGCGGCCATCCAGAAGTAGCGGTGCAGGTTCTGGCCGATCAGGGGGAAGCGCCGTTCGCCCGTGTACTTCTTGTGCGGCTCCTGGACCGCGCACGCGGGCGGCGACGCCCAGTACGACCGGTAGTACGCCTTGCGGTAGTAGTAGCAGGTCAGGCGGAACAGCAGCAGGAACGGCAGCGAGATCACCGCGAACGGGATCCAGCCGCGCAGGCCGGACGGCAGGAACGTGCCGAACTCGGCCGCGTCGCCCGTGTGCCCGTCGACCGTGACGTTGTTGCAGATCTCGTTGAAGCAGGGCGAGTAGAACGGCGTCAGGTAGTGGAACTCGGGGACGTAGAAGGCCGAACCCCAGAACGCGCGCACGGTCGCGTACACCACCCACGCCGTGAAGATCACGAAAGTGGTGATCGGATACAGCCGCCAGTTGTCCTTGCGGAGCGTGCGTTCCTTGATCTGGGCGCGAGCCTTGGCGGGCGCCTCCACAGTGCTCATCGATCGCTCTCCTGAGCTCGGGTCATCGGGTCCCCGTACCACGGGCGAGCGCACTCATGCGGCCGTCGCGCCCCGGCCTCAGACGGGCGCCGCATCCGGACGGTGACGCCTCGTGTGCGCTTCCAGCGAGGCGACCCTACGCCACCCGGGAGGCACTGTGACATACATAACAGGCGGCGGCGCCTGTGACGCTGACCACAGAGTTTGTCCCCGCAAACCCGTACCGGAGGCAGAGTTCTCCCATAACCAGTTGTTATGGCAGAGCAGAATCGAGACGAGCGCCAACGGGCATGAGGGGTTCGCGGCCCCGCGGGCGCCGCCGCCGGACGGCCCGCCGTCACCCTCCGTGACGGCCGAGGGTCCGGTCGAGGTGCGCCTCGGCGTCGCCCGTCCGGCCCGTACCGTAGACGCGCAGCACCTCGGCGAGGCCCGGATGCCCGGCCTCGATCAGCCGCGCCGCGTCCTCGATCTCGGCGGCGGACGCGACCTCGCGCAGCAGCGCCTGGAGCACGCGCGCGGGCGACCCGGCGGGCACCCGTCCCGTAGCGCCCGCCTCGCCCCCGCCGGGCGAACGGTCGGCCGCGCCTGATGCACGGTCGCCCGCGGCGGCGGACCGTTCGGCGGCGGACCGTTCTGCGGCGGCGGACCGTTCGGCGGTGCCGAGGCGCAGGCCGGACGTGGTGGTGGGCGACTCGGCCCGGATCCGCCGCAGCCGCTCCTTCACCTCGGCGGCGGGCAGCGCGTCGTACTCGGGCGCGGCGGCGAGCTCCTCGACGGCGAGCAGCCGGTGCAGCACGGCCGGGTTGCTGATCTTCGCGCGATGGCCGGACATGAGCTGGGAGAGCATCGGCGGCGACAGCCCGAGCACCCCGGCGAGGCCGGACTGCGAGAGCCCGAGCCGTTCGAGGAGGGGGCGGACCCGTTCCCCCAGCGGCTCGCCGTACCACTCGGCCTGGAGCGCCCGGTTCCGGACGACCGTCTCCTCGGCCACGCTCACGCCGTCACCCCCTTGACTATTCGCAAATGCAAACGCTACCTTCTCGTCTGCACAGGCGTTGGTGCCAGTGGCTCCATCGTGCCACGGACATCAGCGTTTGCATATGCGATGCGCCGGTTCACACCGGCGATCTCCCCCCGACCAGGAGGACGCCATGACGCGCCCGACGCACCGCCCGACGTACCACCGCGCCGCGCTCGCGGCCGTCGCCCTCGCGCTCACCGGCGCCCTGACCGGCTGCTCGGTGTTCGGCGGGTCCGACTCCGAAGGCCACGGCCAGGCGAAGTCCGTCGTCGCCGAGGGCGCCGACGTGGCGAAGGGCAAGCCCAGCGTGGACGGCGCCGGCAAGCCCGTCGTCCAGGGCACGTTCCCGAGCGCCATCTCCAGCGGCGCGACGGTCGACATCGCGATCTTCGGGCTGAAGGCGCGCGGCAAGCTCGCGACGCTGACGGTGCGGTACACCCCGCACATCCCGCCGGGCGGCGACGGCAACCCCAACCCGTACAACCTGAACGGCGGCAACAACCTCGGCACCTCGCTGATCGACCCGGTCAACCTCAAGCGCTACGTCGTGGTGTCCGACTCCAACGGCAAGCCGCTCCAGACCGACGACATCTTCGCCCACGTCGCCAACAACCAGGCCGGGAACTTCTACTACACCTTCGCCGCCCCGCCGGAGAACGTGAAGGCCATGGACGTGCAGATCGGCTCGTGGCCGACGTTCCGCAACGTTCCGGTGGAGCGGTGAGGCCGGTGCGGCGCGCCACGATCGCCGCGGCCGTCCTCGCGCTCGCCGCCGGAACGCCCTGCGCGGCGTCCGCCGCGGGCCCGACCCCTTCCCCGAGCGCCCCGAACGTCCTGAACGCTCCGAACGTTCCAGACGGCAATCTCACCGCGGCCGTACGCGGCCTCGACGCCTCCGGGGCCGTCCGCGGTCTGGACGCCGCCGGCTCGGTCCGCGGCATCGACATCGCGTCCTCGATCAAGCCGCTGGAGACCGAGGAAGCGCAGGGCTCCGAGGTCACGGTGCGGATCTCGGCGGACGTGCTGTTCGACTTCGGCAAGGCGGACCTCACCGACGCCGCGCGGCGCCGCATCGGCGACCTCGCGCCGAGGCTGCGGCAGGCCACCGGCACCGTCGAGGTGTCCGGGCACTCCGACGCCGTCGGCGACGACGGCTACAACCTGCGGCTGTCGAAACGGCGCGCCGAAGCCGTCAAGGCCGAGCTGCTGCGCACGCTGAACGGCGCGAACGTCACCGTCAAGGCCGAGGGCTTCGGCGAGACCAAACCCGTCGCGCCGAACAAGAAGGGCGACAAGGACGACCCCGAGGGCCGCGCCAAGAACCGCCGCGTCGACATCACCTTCCAGAAGTAACCGGCGGCCCATCCAGATCAGGCGGCCCGAGCGGCCCGTTCAGGCCGGGCGGACTGCACGTGCCGGACGGGCCGTACGCGCCGGGCGGGCCGTATGCGCCGGACGACACGTTCTCGACGGTCAGGCCGGACGCGCCGGAGGTACCAGAGGCGGAGGTACCGGGGCGGGGGCGGGGCCGAGGTGGTCGAAGATCTGGAGCGGCTCGCCGTCCAGCGTGCGCGCGGGGAGGCGCAGTCGCAGGCCGCAGGCGGCGAGGGCGTGCCGCGCCACGTCCGCGTTGGCCGGCCGCCGCTCCGGGTCGTCCGCGCACAACCGCGCGACGACTCGCCACAGCGGCGGCGGAACGTCCGGCGGCGGCGTTCCGAGCTGCTGCCGGGGCTCGGGGTCCGCGGCGCCGGTCAGCATCCGCCAGGCCACCATGCCCGCCGCGTAGAGGTCCTGTCGCGGGCCGGGCCGGTTCCACTCCAGCACCTCCGGAGCCAGGTATCCGGGTGTTCCGACCGTGAATCCGGTCGTCGTGAGGCGCATCCTGTCCTCGCCCAGCGCGATCCCGAAATCCGCCACGCGGACGTGCGGCGCGCCTTGCGCGCTCGGCTCAAGCAGCAGATTCGCCGGTTTCACGTCCCGATGCACCACGCCCGCGCCGTGGATGTGGCTCAACGCCGCGAGCAGTTGGTCGAGCACCTCCGCCGCGTACTCCGGAGGCAGCCGCCCGTAATCGCCCAGCAACGTCTCCAGCGACCCTCCCCGTACGAGCCCCATCGCGAGGAGAACGTCGTCGCCTGCCAGGCACGACGCGTACGGCGTGAGGACGTTCGGGTGCGCCAGCCTGAGCGCCCGTTCGCGCACCACTCGCTGCACGGACGTCGGCCCGTTCCGCCGCACCAGCTTCGCCGCGCAGTACACCCGTTCCCCGTGGTCGTAGGCGCGCCACACCCGGCTCGTCCCGCCCGTCCCGATGCGGTCCAGCATGGTGAACCGCTCGCCGATCACCCACCCCGCTCGCACGCCCACGATCGTACGGAAATCCACCAAGATGGGGGCCGATGCCCGCACAGCGGGTTCCGAGGGTTCGGCTGCTCCTGATCACCCGGCGGCAGACCCTGCATAAACTGACAAACCACGTAGACCACGTGCCCTGGACAGGGCCCGCCCGAGACGGGACCGGATGAGCGACGACACCCCCGGCCGCGCCGACCGCGCGGAGGACCCCGCCCCGAAGGACGCCGGCGCCGACAGCGCCGAGGCGGGCAAGGCCGGACCGCCCGAAGCGAAGCCCGAGCCGAACGAGACCGACGCGGAGAACAACAAGGGCGACGCAGGCACGGAGAACAACGAGGGCGGCGCCGAAGACCCGGAGAAATCCGGGGAGGCGGGGAAGAATGGCGAGCCGCGAAAGGCACGCACTCGTCGCCGTAAAGTGCTTCGCTGGACGGCCGTGGGCGCCGCCGCCGTCGTCCTCCTCGGAACTGCGGGCGCCGTCGGCCTCTATTACGACCTCGTCGGAGGCATCAAGCACAAGGACGCCAGCGGCCAGCTCGGCTCGAACCGTCCGAAGAAGCTGAACAAGTCGCTCAACGTCCTGCTGATCGGGTCCGACACGCGGGACGGCGACAACGCGCGATACGGCGCGTCCGCCGGGATGAGCGGAGCGCGTTCCGACACGGCGATCCTGCTGCACCTCTCCCCGAACCGCGACCAGGCCGTCGGGATCAGCTTCCCGCGCGACTCGATGGTCAAGATCCCCGAGTGCAAGAAGGAGAAGGGCGGAACGGTCCCGGCGCAGTTCGGGATGCTGAACGCCGCGTTCGCCTACGCGGGCCCGACCTGCACGTGGAAGATGCTGGAGTCGCTCACCGGCATCCACATCGACCATTTCGTCCAGGTCGACTTCTCGGGTTTCAAACGGATGGTGGACGCGCTCGGCGGCGTGGACATCTGCGTCGACAAACCCGTCAACGACCCGCGCGCCGAACTGTTCCTCAAGGCCGGAAAGCAGTCGGTCAAGGGCGAGGACGCGCTCGGCTACGTCCGCGCCCGCTACTCGCTCGGCGATGGCTCCGACCTCGAACGGATCGAACGGCAGCAGAAGTTCATGGCCTCGGTCGTCAACAAGGCCACCAGCGGAAAGGTGCTGTCCGACCCCGCCAAGCTCTACAAGTTCCTGAAAGCCACGAGCAAGTCGGTGACGACGGACGACGACCTCGACCTGTCGGCGATGCGGAAACTCGCCGAGGGGCTGAAGGGGATGAGCGCCGGGCAGGTGCGCTTCGTGACCGTTCCGGTGGAGGGGTACGCGCCGGACCCGAACCGCGTCCAGTGGGACCAGGCTCGGGCGAAGCCGCTATTCGAGGCGATCCGGCACGACAACGACCTGCCCGCCGAGCCCGCCGCCCCTGCGAAGCAGGAGCCGAAGGCGCTCGAACCGGCCAAGGTGAAGGTGACCGTCGTGGCCGCGGGCGCCAAGGACAAGGCGGTCGAGCGGATCACCGACCAGTTGAAACGGCGCGGCTTCGACGTCGCGAAGAAGGTGGAGGAGGCGCCGGCGGCGCCGGAGAGCCGCATCACGTACGCGCCGGCCGACGAGGCGCAGGCGTCCGCGCTCGCTCCCGCCGTCCCCGCCGCCCTGCTCTCCGCCGACCCGGACGCGCCGAAGGGCGGCGTCCGCCTGGTCATCGGCAAGAACGGCCTCACCCTCGCCCCGCCTCCGATCAACAAGATCGACGGCGGGGTGAAGGCGGGCCAGAAGAACCCCTGCGCCTAGCCTGCGGGACGGACGGGACCGTACCGGAGCGGCTCTCCCTCGCCCGGCGCGGCAGGCCCTAGAGTCGTCCCGTAGGGACACCACCCAGGAGACGACGGCGATGACGCACCCTTCCGACCCCGGCCAGCCGCACCACCCCCAGCCGGCCCCACCGCCGCCCCGCCCCCCTGGCGGCCCCACCCCCTACGGCCCACCCCCCCAAACCCGTCCCGGCCCCGGTCCCGTCCCGGGGCCCCGTCCCTCCGACACCGGCCAGACCCCCGTCCCGCAAGGCGGCTGGGTCCCCCCGGAACGCACCGACAAGGGCCTCTTCGGCGCCCTGCTCGACGCCAACTTCGACTACCTGGTGACGCCGAAGCTGATCAAGGTCTTCTATATCCTCGCCCTGCTGCTGATCAGTCTGTTCGCGCTGATGGTCGTGGCGCTCGGCATCTGGGTGGCGCAGTTGCGCAACGGGTGGCTGCTCGGCCTGCTCATCATGCTCAGCTCCCCGGTCATGTGGTTCTTCCAGGCGATTCTCGCCCGCATCTTCATGGAGGCCGTGGTGGTGCGGTTCAAGGGGGTCGAGCACCTGCGGGTGATCAAGGACAAGATCTAGAGGGTGGGGTTAGGCTCGCCGGGAGTCACGCGACATAGACGGGGCAGTGCAGGTGGCCGACTTCGAGGAGCCAGGGTCCGGAGGCGACGCTCCACCGCGTGAGACGCGACGGGATCCCGGTGTGACGCATCGCGATCCGGAGGTTCCCGCGCCGCGCGCGGGCGGGCCTGCGGACACGCGGCGGGACGGGGCCGGGGGCGCGCAGGGCGGCGGGACGTTGATGCGGCTGCCGGCCGTTCTCGCCGAACGGTACGAGGTCGTCGCCGAGCTTCCCGTGCAGGGCGCCGAGTCCGACCTGCTGCTCGTGCGCGACGTGCGCGACGTGCGCGACGCACGGGCCCCACGCGACGCGCGCGGCGGCGAGTACGTGGTGAAGGTGTTCCGGCGCGGCTACCACGCCGACCGGGACGTGTGGGCGAAGCTGCCCGCGCTGGGCTCGCCGAACGTGCTGCGGATCCTGGAGACCGGGCACGCCGACGGCCGCGACTACGAGATCACCGAGTACGCGCCGGACGGGAACCTGCGGGCGCTGATGGCGGGGCCGCTGCCCGCCGAGGCCGTCACCGAGATCGCGGCGCAGCTCGCGTCCGGGCTGGCGGCGCTGCACCGGGTCGGGATCGTGCACCGCGACCTGAAGCCGGAGAACGTGCTCGTCCTCGCCGCCGCGCCGCTGCGGCTGGCGATCGCGGACTTCGGGCTGAGCCGGGTCCTGGACGAGAGCGTGGTGTTCGCCTCGTCGTCGCGGACGCTGGCGTACGCGGCGCCGGAGTCGCTGTCGGGGCAGGTGTCCCCGGCGCGCGACTGGTGGTCGCTGGGGATGATCGTCCGGGAGCTGGTGACCGGGCGCGCGCCGTTCCTGGGGTTGAGCGAGACGGCGGTGGTCGACCATCTCGCGACGCGTCCGGTGAGCGCCGACGACGTTCCGGACGGGCGGTTGCGGCTGCTCTGCCAGGGGCTGCTGACGCGCGACCCGCGCGCCCGGTGGGGCGGGGAGCAGCTCGCGGAGTGGCTCGGCGGAGGCGCGCCCCCCGTCGCGAAGGAGGCCCCGAGACCAGTCGCCCCGGCCGCTCCGCCCGGCGCGGGCGTGCCGTTCAACGGGCGGCGGTTCACCGACCGGGCCGAGTTGGCGCGCGCTCGTCGAGCGGTGGGACTACGCGGCGCTGTACTTCTTCGGACGGGGCGAGACGGGCGAGGCGTGGCGGAGCCTGCGCGACTGGCTCGCGGAGGTCCCGGACGACAGCCGGATCGGGCTGGTCGACGGCTACCTGACCACCGGGCTCGCGCCGGACGTGAAGCTGCTGCACCTCGTCCGGTGGCTGGACCCGTCGATGCCGCCGCACTTCCTCGGCCGCCGCGTCACCGCGGACGACCTGCCGGTGCTGGCGGCGCTGGCCGGGGACGCGGCGCATCCCGACCACCGCACCGCGTGCCTGCTCGGCCGCGAGCTGTGGGAGCAGAGCCTGCTGCGCGTCCTGGCGGGGTTCGAGCAGGGGCACGACCTGGCGGGGATCGACGACCAGTGGCGCGTCCACGTGCGGGCCTGGAACGACCTGGCGCGCTGGCTCCGCGAGCACGAGGCCACGCCGGCGGGTCTCGCCGCGCGCCTTCCGGCAGCGGGCGGGAGCGGTGACGGCGTGCCGGTCGCCAGTGGGGCCCCGGTCGCCGGGGGCGTCGCGGTCGCCGGGGGGATCCCGGCGGACGATCCGCCCGTCGTCCTGCTGACGTTGCTGGCGCTGGCCGCGCGTCCGGCGGAGACGCGGCGCGCGCTCGCGGACGCCGCGTCGCGGGCCCGCGCGTCCGTACGGGGCGAGGTGCCGTGGTTCGCGTGGATGGCGGACGGCGCGGGCGACGACCCGTTGCGGCTCCTCGCGGTCGCCCGCGCGGCGCCCGAGGCCGCCCTGGAGGGCGAGGCGCGGGCGCGGGAGCTGCACGCCGCCGAGCAGCGGTCGGCCGCGCTGCGCGCCCAGCGGGCCGAGCGGGAACGGCTCCGGCTCGCGGGACGCGGCTCCGCCGTCGCCCGCGCCGCCGCGTGGTCGGTGCCGTTCCTCGCGCTGTGGCTGGCCGGGAGCTGGGTGGTCGGCGCCGTGTTCGGCGAGAAGGAGTCGGGGACGTCCAGTGTGGGCGCGCCGAGCGGCGGGTCGGGCCTCGGGTTCGGCGCGCTGGCGGCCGTCGCCGTGCTGGTGTGGGCGGTGCAGTGCGGGGCCGAGGTCCTGCTGGCGCGCACGCAGGGCACGGACTACCTGCCGTACGGCCCGTGGTCGTGGCTGTCCAAGCTGCTGGGCGCGGGCGGCCGAGGGCTGTCCAAGGCCGGGCGGGCGGTGTCGGGCGCCGCCAGGCAGACGCGGGGGCGCGGATGCGGGCTGATGCTGATCGCGGCGATCGTTCCGTTGCTGGGCTTCCTGCTGCTGTCCATGCTGATGTCGTCCATCGCGGGCGTGCTGTGGGTGCTGGTCATGGTCGCCGGGGCGGGCGCGCACGCGGTCGCCGCCGGGTTCCGGCTGCACGAGTGGCGGCAGGCCCGCGAGGAGGAAGAGCGCCGGGCCGCGGCATGAATCACTGGGCCCCGGCATGACCGTTCCGGGAGGGACAACGTGAGCAGCGGCGTCGAGGCCGACATCGCACTGGACGCGGCGGTCGTCCTCACCCTGGGGATGAACCGCGTCCTCGGCCGTACGGCGGGGGCGGCGGGACGCGGCGCCGAGGCCCTGGCCGCGCTCGCGGGCGAACGCGCCGAGGCCCGGGCCGCCGCGCTCGCCGAGGCGCGCACGTACGAGCGGGCGCTGCGCGAGGTCCTCGAACGCAACGCCCGCATCGACGCGCTCGCGCGGTCCCGCGACAGGATCGGCGCCGACGCGGAGCTGCCCGCGCCGCTGACGCCCGCCGACGAGACGCCGGACCAGCTGACCGCGTGGTGCGCCGCGACCGACCGCCTGCTGGACGAGGCGGAGCGGCGGCTCTCCGAGCATCTCGCCGCCGAGGTGACGTCGCAGATCTTCACCGCGCCCGCCGAAGGGCTCCGCGCCGACACCGGCCCGTCCGCCCCGTCCGGCGAACGGCACCAGGAGCGGGAGCAGGACGGGCCCGAGGGCGGGAGCGGACTCCAGGCGACGCTCGAACGGGTGCTGGCGCGCCTGCTGCCCGACGCGGCCGAGGCCGAGCGCCGCGCGGTCGCCGAGGCGGCGCGGCTCCTCGCGGACGCGGGCGCAGGCGAGGCCGAGGCCGCGCTGACGGAGGTGCGGCTGCGGGTGCGGGACGCCAACCGCCGCACCGAGGAGCGCCGCGAGGCGCTGCGCCGCGCCGAGGCCGAACGGGACGCCGCCGAGCAGGCCGAGGCCGAGCGCCGCTACGTGCTCGACTCGATCACGGCCGCGTTCACCGGGATGGGGTACGAGGTCGACGCCGGGTTCGAGACGCTGACCGCGTCGGACGGCACGGTCGTGCTGACCCGCGGGAGCTGGCCCGACCACAGCGTGAAGATGCGGGTGGACGGCGTCGGGCAGGTCCGCGCGTCGATGGTCCGGGAGCGTCCGGCCGAGAGCGAGGACGACCGCCGGGTCGACGTCGAGCGCGAGCGCGAGTGGTGCGAGGCGTTCGAGGCCGCGCGCGACCGGCTGGCCGGGGCGGGGATACGCTCCGACGTGACGTGGCGGCTGGAGCCGGGGGTGCGGGAGCTGCCGGTCGCCGCCC
This sequence comes from Actinomadura sp. J1-007, assembly GCF_009793335.1. Classification (GTDB taxonomy): domain Bacteria; phylum Actinomycetota; class Actinomycetes; order Streptosporangiales; family Streptosporangiaceae; genus Spirillospora; species Spirillospora yumaensis. Next base: position 1,656,326 of record NZ_WING01000001.1, read on the forward strand.
GCGCGCGGCGGCCCGCGGCCCGCGCCGGACGGCGCGAGCGCGGCCGCGAACGCGAGAAGTGACCGGAGCAGAGCGAGCCGCGAGCGGAGTCAGCCTGATGAGCATCGAATCACCGACCCTCGGGGGACGGCTGCCGGGGTGGCCGCCGTTCATCCGCGAGCTGGACGCGACGCTGTCGGTGCACTCCCAGTACGTGCTGTCCGGCAACCTCTACGACAGCTTCCTCGCGCCGCCGACCGACGCCGTCGGGCCCGCGCGGCTGCTGCCGCTGCGCGACCTGCTGTGGGAGTCGCTGCGCTCCAGCGGGTCGTCCTGCATGGTCGTGTACGACCCGGTGGACGGCCTCCAGGTGTATCCCGACACCGGCGACGAGATCGCCGAGGAGGCCGCGAAGGCGGCGGAGAAGCTCCTCGGCAAGCTGAAGGCCGACGAGAAGCCGTCGCTGGAGGGCCTCACCCGCCACCTGTCGGGGGTGGCGCGGCCCCAGGAGAACCTGCGCGCCGCGTTCGTCATCGACTCGGCGTCGCGGATCGCGCGGACCCCGACCGACCTGGAGCCCGCCGAGCGCGACTTCTTCCGCTACTGCGCGAAGCTGTCGCGCAGCGCCCGCCCCGTGCGGGTGGTGGGCGCGCGGCCGAAGCCGCTCTACAACCCGATCATCTGGCTGGTGGAGCGGCCCGGCGACCTGCCGCCCTGGCTGACCAACGACAACGAGAACATCCGCGAGATCACCATCCCGCGCCCGCACCTCGGCGACCGGCAGGAGACCGCGCGGCTGCTCGCCCGCGCGTTCGGGGTGAGCGACGTCGGCGCGGACGAGGCCGCCGCGGCGGCGTGCGACGCGTTCGCCGAGCAGGCCGACGGGCTCACCCTCCAGTCGATGATCGAGGTGACCCGGCTCGCCAAGGAGCGCAACGTCAGCCTGGCCGACCTGCCCGACGCCGTCCGCACCTACAAGCTCGGGGTGCTCGACAACCCGTGGAGCCGCGGGCACCTGCGCCGCCGCGTCCTGGAGGGCGAGCGGAAGGTCCCCGAACGGGTGATCGGGCAGCGGCAGGCCGTCACCAAGACCCTCGACATCCTCAAGCGGGCGGTCCTCGGCCTGTCGGGCGCGCAGGCGACGCGGTCGGGGAGCCGTCCGCGCGGGGTGCTGTTCTTCGCCGGGCCGACGGGCACCGGCAAGACCGAGCTGGCCAAGGCGATCACCGAGCTGGTCTTCGGGGACGAGTCGGCCTACCTGCGGTTCGACATGAGCGAGTTCTCCGCCGAGGGGTCGGGCGACCGGCTGATCGGGTCGCCGCCCGGGTACGTGGGGCACGAGGCGGGCGGCGAGCTGACCAACGCCGTCCGCGAGGACCCGTTCCGGGTGATCCTGTTCGACGAGATCGAGAAGGCGCACCCGCGGATCCTCGACAAGTTCCTCCAGATCCTGGAGGACGGGCGGCTCACCGACGGCCGCGGCAACACCGTGCACTTCTCCGAGGCCATCCTGATCTTCACCTCGAACCTCGGGATGTACGTCCCGGGCCGCGACCTGACGGCCCGTTCGGACGGCGGGGGGCACGCCCCGCAGGGCCGGGTGCAGAACATCGCGCCGGGCATGACCTACGACGAGATCGAGCAGCGGATCAAGGGCGCGGTCGCCGACCACTTCACCGACGTGCTGAACCGCCCCGAGCTGCTCAACCGGTTCGGCGACAACATCGTGGTGTTCGACTTCATCGCCGGCGAGGCCGCCGACAAGATCTTCGACCTCCAGTTCGCCAACATCTGCCGCCGCGTCACCGACGAGCACCGCCTCGTCCTCGCGGTGAAGGGCGAGGCGCTCCAGACGCTGCGCGAGTGGTGCACCGCCGAGCTCGACAAGGGCGGCCGGGGCATCGGGATGGCGCTGGAGTCGCACTTCGTCAACCCGCTGGCCCGCGCGCTGTTCGACCGCGACCTGAAGCCGGACGAGCGGATCACCGTGTCGGCGATCCGGCGCGAGGGCGGCATCGTCCACCTGGACCTCCAGTGAGCCCGCCCGGCCCCGCGGACCCCGCTGCGGACCGCGCTCCCGGCCCCGCGGACCCCGCCTCCGGCCCCGGGCCCGCGGGCTCCGGCTCCGAGGGGCCGCGCCGGGACGGCGGGGACGGGCCGGCGCTGCTGCTGGCGAAGGCGCACTACCCGGTCACCACGCTCGGGCCCGGCACCCGCGCGGGCATCTGGACGCAGGGCTGCACGCTGCACTGCCCCGGGTGCCTGTCCAGGGACACCTGGGACGCCGATCCGGGCCGGGCCGTGCCCGTGGCGGCGGTGCTGGGCTGGCTGGCGTCCCTGCCCGGCCCGGTGGACGGCGTGACGATCTCGGGGGCGAACCGTTCCAGCAGCCGGAGGCCCTGGCGGCGCTGCTGCGCGGGATCCGCGCGTGGCGGGACGGCCTCCGCCGTGAGACGATTCCGTTGGACATACTCGTCTACAGCGGATATGTCTACACTCGGCTCTCGCGCTCCTCCGGGACGCGCGAGATCATGAGCATGTGCGACGCCGTCATCACGGGGCCGTACGTCGACCGGCTGAATCCGGAGGCGGGACACTCCGGGAGTGGCTCTCTACTCTGGAGGGGGTCGGCCAACCAGCGCGTCGTTCCGATCTCCCCGCTCGGGAGCGGCGGTACGGAGCAGCGGCCGGCGTCGTGCAGACTGAGGAAGACGCAGGGCCCCGAGTGCAGGTGTCCGTGGACGAGGGGCCGGAGGGAAGGCGGGTGTACTACATCGGGATCCCGCGAAGGGGTGACATGGAGCACCTCACATCGACGCTCGAACGCGCCGGGGTGCGCTCGGGGGATGTGTCATGGCGACCTTGAACTGTCCTGTCTGTGACGAGCCGTTCCAGCAGGGCGATCTGCTCTGCCTGAGCTGCGGCGCCAACCTGGCGCGCGCCGGCGGCGGCGCCGCGCGGCGTCCGGGCCCGGGCGGCTACGACCAGGCTCCGGGCGGGTACGACCAGGCTCCCGGCGGCTACAACCAGCCACCTCCCGGTTACGAGCACCAGCAGCAGGGCCAGCCGTACCAGCAGGCGCCCCCGCAGCACCAGGCTCCTCCGCAGCACCAGGCTCCGCAGCCCCCGGCCGACCAGTGGGGCGCTCCGCCGCCCCAGCAGCAGGCGCCGCCGCAGCATCAGGCTCCGCAGCACCAGCCCGACCAGTGGGGGCACCGCCTCCGCAACAGCAGGCACCCCCGCAGCCTCAGGCCGACCAGTGGGGAGCTCCGCCGCCCCACCACCAGGCGCCGCCGCAGCACCAGGCACCGCAGCCTCCCGCCGACCAGTGGGGCGCTCCGCCACCGCAGCAGCAGGCACCGCATCAGCACCAGGCACCGCAGCCCCAGGCCGACCAGTGGGGGGCACCGCCCCCGCAACAGCAGGCACCCCCGCAGCCTCAGGCCGACCAGTGGGGCGCTCCGCCGCCCCAGCAGCAGGCGCCGCCGCAGCACCAGCCCGACCAGTGGGGAGCGCCGCCGGCGCACGACCAGCAGTACTCGCCGCCGCCCGGCCCGGCCGACCACCAGTACCAGCAGCCGCCCCAGGGGCAGCACCAGCCGCCGATGCCGCCGCCGCACGGCCGCGAGGCGACGCTCCTCCCGCCCGAGCAGCAGCACGGCGGGGCGCCGGGCCAGCGCCCGCACGGCAGCGACAGCACGGCGTTCATGTGCCCCTACTGCGAGGCGGTGCTGACCAACCCGGGCGCCGCGCAGTGCGACTCGTGCCTGCGGCCGCTGCCGCAGAAGGGCACGCCCGTGCTGCGGATGATGTTCCCGGGCGGCGAGCTGAAGGTCTCGGTCGGCCAGCACCTGGTGCTCGGCCGCGACGCGGGCCAGTCGCCGGTGGCCGCGACGTTCACGCAGTACGACAACGTGTCGCGGCGGCACTCGACGGTCTGGCTCGACCCGTCCGGCACCGCCTGGGTCCGCGACGAGGGCTCGACCAACGGCACGTTCGTCAACGGCGAGCGGCTGCCCCGCGGGGTGGAGGCGCCGCTGCGCGACGGCGACCAGCTCCGCCTGGCCGCCGACGTGACGGGCACCGTCCAGCTCAACTAGCAGTGCCGCTCAACTAGCGGTGCCGCGCGGGCGGCGGGTCCGGGGCCGTACGGCCCGGCCCGCCGCCCGTTGCGCATTCGTGATCACCGCCGCGCCATCCGGATGATCTTTCCGCACGTCTCTACTGCGCGCGCCGCGTCCGGCGGCGCGCACCGGAACGAGCCGAAAGATCATCCATGCGCAGAACTCTCAGCGTCGTGGGCGCGACCGCCGTGTCGGCCGCGCTCCTCGCCGCCCCGCCCGCGCAGGCCGCCCAGGCCGCCGGGCCCGCCCCGACGCACGTCACGGGGTTCAAGATCTCCACCACCGCCGACGCGAAGCTGACCGTCTCCGGCACGCTGACCGCCGACGGCACCACCGTCGGCGCGGGCACGCCGCTGGTCGTCGAGACCGCGAACGCGAGCCGCAAGGGCTGGCGGAAGCTGCCGCTCTCCAAGGGGCAGGCGCAGCCGAAGACCAAGGCTGGCGGCGCGTTCTCCGGCCGGTACTACGTCTACTTCCCGCACGGGTACTACCGCGTCCGCTTCGCGGGCGGGCCCGCGCTCAAGGCGACGGTCAGCGCCGAGGTCCGGGACAAGCGCATCAACGCGTGGACGACCAAGTGGAAGGTGACGCCGCGCAAGGTCCGCAAGGGCGGCTACGTGACGTTCAGCGGGCTGTTCTCGCACAACCCGGGGACGAAGTACGTGCCGTACAAGGGCCGCCGCGTCTACATCATCGGGCGCATCAAGGGCCAGAAGAAGTGGTACTGGTACGCGCGCCCGACCACCAACTCCAAGGGCTACTTCAAGGCCCGGTTCAAAGTCTACAAGGACATGTACTTCCAGTACCAGTACCCGGGTGACAAGACCCACTACTGGGACTTCCCGCAGAAGTCGACGTTCGTCGACGTCCGCTAGCCGGCCGGCCGTCCAGCCGTTCCCTTAGCGCGAACGCGGAAGGCCCCGGCGAGCGGCTCGCCGGGGCCTTTCCGTCACGTCACGCGTGCGTGGGCCGCGCCTCGATCGCCGTACGGCCCGTACAGGCCGTGAGGGCGGGTCAGCCCGCGCGCTTGGTGCGGGCGCGGGTGCGCTCGCGGTCCTTGGCGCTCAGGACGACCTTGCGGATGCGGACGGACGCCGGGGTGACCTCGACGCACTCGTCCTCGCGGCAGAACTCCAGCGCCTCCTCCAGCGACAGCAGCCGCGGCGGGGTGAGCCGCTCCAGCTCGTCGCCCGTGGAGGAGCGCATGTTGGTCAGCTTCTTCTCCTTGGTGATGTTGACGTCCATGTCGTCGGAGCGGGAGTTCTCCCCGACGATCATGCCCTCGTACACCTCGGTGGTCGGGCCGACGAAGAACGTGCCGCGCTCCTGGAGGTTGGTGATCGCGAACGCGGTGGCGGCGCCGGAGCGGTCGGCGACCAGCGACCCCGACGGGCGGGTGCGCAGCTCGCCGAACCACGGCTCGTACGCCTCGAACACGTGGTGGGCCATGCCGGTGCCGCGGGTGTCGGTCATGAACTCGGTGCGGAACCCGATCAGGCCCCGCGCCGGCACCAGGAACTCCATCCGCACCCAGCCGGTGCCGTGGTTGGTCATGTGCTCCATGCGGCCCTTGCGGACGGCCATGAGCTGCGTCACCGCCCCGAGGTACTCCTCGGGGATGTCGACGGTGAGGCGCTCGACCGGCTCGTGCTTCTTGCCGTCGATGTCGCGGGCGACGACCTGCGGCTTGCCGACGGTCAGCTCGTAGCCCTCGCGGCGCATGTTCTCGACCAGGATGGCCAGGGCCAGCTCGCCGCGGCCCTGCACCTCCCAGGCGTCCGGACGCTCGGTCGGCAGCACCTTCAGCGACACGTTGCCGACCAGCTCGCGGTCGAGGCGGTCCTTGACCATCCGGGCGGTGACCTTGGTGCCCTTCTCGCGGCCGGCCATCGGCGAGGTGTTGGTGCCGATGGTCATCGAGATCGCGGGCTCGTCCACCGTGATCAGCGGCAGCGGGCGCGGGTCGTCCGGGTCGGCGATGGTGTCGCCGATCATGATCTCGGGGATGCCGGCGATCGCGATGATGTCGCCGGGCCCGGCCTCGTCGGCGGGCTTGCGGACGAGCGCGTCGGTCATCAGCAGCTCGGTGATCCGGACCTTCTCCACGCTGCCGTCGTGCCGGCACCAGGCGACCTGCTGGCCCTTCTTGATCACGCCGGCGTGCACCCGGCACAGCGCGATCCGGCCGAGGTAGCTGGAGGCGTCCAGGTTGGTGACGTGCGCCTGGAGCGAGTGGTCGGGGTCGTACGCCGGGGCCGGGATCGTCTCGGTGATCACCTGGAACAGCGGCTCCAGGTCCTCGCTGGCCGGCATCTCGCCGTCGCCGGGCTGCTCCAGCGAGGCGCGCCCGGCGCGGCCGGACGCGTAGACGATCGGAAAGTCGATCTGGTCCTCTTCGGCGTCGAGGTCCATGAACAGCTCGTAGGTCTCGTCGACGACCTCGGCGATGCGGGCGTCGGGCCGGTCGGTCTTGTTGACGACCAGGATCACCGGCAGCTTCGCCTCCAGCGCCTTGCGCAGGACGAACCGGGTCTGCGGGAGGGGGCCCTCGCTGGCGTCCACGAGCAGGACGACGCCGTCGACCATCGACAGGCCGCGCTCGACCTCGCCGCCGAAGTCGGCGTGGCCGGGGGTGTCGATGATGTTGATCGTCATGCCGTTGTGCCGGACCGCGGTGTTCTTGGCGAGGATCGTGATCCCCTTCTCGCGCTCCAGGTCGTTGGAGTCCATGACGCGGTCGTCGACGTCCTGGTTCTCGCGGAAGGCCCCGGACTGCCAGAGCATGGCGTCGACGAGCGTCGTCTTGCCATGGTCGACGTGGGCGACGATCGCGACGTTCCGTAGATCGTCGCGCGTGGAGATGGGCATGCGGCTTCGCCTTGCGTGAGAGTTCGGAGGTCGCCGCAGACGCGCGGCATACCCCATTCTACTTGGCCGCGGGCGTCCCCCCGGCCGTCGTCCCGCCACACCCGCCCAGACCGCCGCAATTGGCCTTCTTTGCCCATCCTTTGTACTCTCCCCCAAGATCCGGCCGTTCCCGAGCCCCGCCCCCGGGGCAGCGGCCGGCCGCCGAATCCCCCGGCGGGCCGCACGTCGCGGACCGTGCGCGGGGAACCGGGGACCCAACCCCCTGGGGTGAGTCTGCGCACGCCGCGAGGCGCGCGCCGTAGGGCGACTCCTGGCCCGAACCCGTCAGCTAACCCGGTAGGCGACGAAGGAGAGGAGAGCACCGGCTTGGCACCGGATCCCCGACGGCGGCGGCGCGTCACGCCCGCCGCCACCGCGGCGACGATCATCGTTCTCGGGCTCGGCGCGGCGGGTCCCGTCGCGGCCCGCGCCGCCACGTCCCCCCGCCACCCCTCGGCCGTCCCGGCCGCCGCGCGCCTGGCCGCGGCCCCGCAGACGCCGAAGCCGAGCGAGAAGGAGCTGCGCAAGCGGCTCGACGACCTCAACACCGAGGCCGAGAAGCTCACCGAGCAGTACAACAAGACCCGCGTCGAGCTCGGCAAGGCGGTCAAGGCCGAACGGGCCGCCGCGAAGACCGCTGCCGACCTGGAGGCCCAGGCGGCGCCCGCCCGCGAGCAGCTCGGCCGGATGGCCGCCGCGTCGTACATGAACGGCAGCCCCGAGACGGCCTTCGGCTCCGGCCACGGCACGGACGGCCTGACCGACTCGGCCTACCTCGCCCAGACCCGCGCCGCCTCCGTCGCCGGCCTCCAGGCCAAGATCGACCAGGCGAACAGGGCCAAGGCCGCCGCCGCCGCGCGGACCGCCCAGGTCCAGCACGCCGCCGAGCAGTCCGAGGCGGCCCGCAAGACCGCCAAGTCCAAGGTGGACGAGGTCACCAAACAGCTCGACAAGCTCACCATCACGCACGTCAAGGACCCGAAGACGGGCCTGTCCGCGACGATCAAGGGCTCGGGCCTGCCCGCCAGGATGGTGCGCAAGGCCCTGACCAAGCTCGGCAGCCCGTACGTGTGGGCGGCCGCGGGCCCGACCACGTTCGACTGCTCCGGCCTGGTGGTCTGGGCGTACGCGCAGGTCGGCAAGCCCGGCCTGCCGCACTACACCGGCGACCTGTTCGCCATGGGCAGCAAGGTCGGCAAGGGCTCGCTCCGCTCGGGCGACCTGGTCTACTTCGGCGGTGACCTGCACCACATGGGCATCTACCTGGGCGGCGGAAAGTACCTGCACGCCCCGCAGACCGGCGATGTGGTGAAGATCTCCAATCTCTCGGACCGTTCCGACTACGCCGGCGCCAACCGCATCTCGTAATCGCCTTCCCACCCCCGCGGCTCCCCGCATCCCCTGTGCGGGGAGCCGCGCCCCTTTACAGGCCCCTCCCCCGCCGCCCGGCAGCGCGTCGTCGCCGCAACAAGCACCGAACAGGCTCCTGGACGATCGCGCGCTGAGGTGGCGCGGGTGGTCTTCCGCCCGGACGAGACGCGGCCGCTGCCGGCCACCGGGGGATCAGGAGGGAGCGGCCAGGTCCTTGGCGAGGATGTCCACGGCGGGGAGGTCGCCGGGGAGCCAGTCGACGTCGTACAGCTCGGCGGGGGTGAGCCAGCGCAGCGCCAGGTGTTCGAGGGCCTGCGGCTCGCCGCGGACGAGTTCGGCCGTCCAGACGCGCAGGACGCTCCTCTCGCTCAGCCGCCAGTCGCCGCCGACGCGGCGGCCGAGCCTGACCTCGACGGCCAGTTCCTCCTCGCACTCGCGGACGAGGGCGTCCTCGTCGGTCTCGCCCGGGTCGACCTTGCCGCCCGGCAGCTCCCAGCCGCCCGCCATGTGCGGCGGTTCGGCGCGCTGCGCGGCCAGCAGCCGGCCGTCCGAGATGATCGCGGCGCCCACCACGACGAGGTCTATCGCAACCAGCCCCTTCCGCGGCCGTCCGGCGCCGTGCCCGGCCGTGCGGCGCCCGCCGGCCCCGCGGGCGCGCCGTCGTCCTGCCGTGCGGACATCATGCCGGGTCCGCCGCCGGCGCCGGACCGGCGGCTCCCGAACGGGCCGTCTCGACGGCGCGGACGGACTCGCGCACGATGCTCTCCAGGTGGTCGCCGTGCGCGCCGCGCCAGTAGACCTGGCCGCAGTCCTCGCAGCGCCCGTACACGTCGTAGCTGCGGCGGGTGCCCGACCGGAGCCCGCGTTCGATCTCGCTCTTGTCGACCGGGACGAGGCGTCCGTTGCACGCGGTGCAGCGGGTCCACGGGCTCAGCACGGGCGCGAACCGGTCGAGCAGGTCGCGCAGCTGGTCGTCCGGGCGCGAGCCCCGCACGTACGCGCCGAACCAGAGGGCGCGGCGGCGCAGCAGCCCCCGGTCCTGGGTGAGCAGCACGCGGCGCTCCGCGTTGGCCTGGACGACGAGCGCCGGGTCGTCCATGTCGTTGTGGTAGGCGGTGTCGAGGCCGAGCAGCCGCATCCGGCGCGCGAGGGTGCCGAGGTGGACGTCCAGCAGGAAGCGCGGCGCGTCCTGGCCCGGCTCCAGCGGGACGGGCTGCGGGCGCGGCACCGCGGCCACCGCCACCTCCGCGCCGGGGACGGGCCGGGTGGACGGCTCGGCCGGGCGCCCGTCCACGGTCATCGGACCGGCCTCGGGCAGCGGGACGCCGAGCGACTCGACGACGTGCCCGAGGGACGACGTGCCGTCCCAGGGGACCGTCTGCGTCTCCGTCCGGCGCGACGAGGGCAGGAACATCAGCAGTTCGCCGGCCACCCGGACGGTCAGCTCGTGCTGCCGGTCGTCCTCCGGTGCGGCGCGATGGTCGGCTTCCACGCGATCAGCATGCCACGCGCCGGTGACGTTCTCCTCCGCATTTGTTCGCCGTGCGAGCGGTCACGCGGCGGTGACGTGCGCGGCGGACTCCGCCAGGGCCGCCAGCACCGACGGCACGTCGTGCCTCGTCAGGACGCCGCCGCGCTTGACGACCTCGCCGCCGACCAGGACGGTGTCGACGGCCGCGGTGTCGGCCGCGAGGACCACGGCCGCGATCGGGTCGTACGCGCAGGCCATCCCGAGCGTGTCGGTGCGCAGGAGCTGCACGTCGGCCTGCTTGCCGGGGGTGAGCGAGCCGGTGACGTCGGCGAGCCCGGCGACCTCCGCGCCCTCGATCGTCGCCATGCGCAGGACGTCGCGGGTGGTGAACCCCATCCCGGCGCCGTCCGGACGGCCCCGTTCGAGCATGTACGCGGCGCGCATCAGGGAGAACATGTCGCCCGCCCCGTTGGAGACGGTGTCGGCGCTCAGCGCGGTGGGGATCCCGGCGGCGCGGGCGCGGCCGGTCGGCGGCGCGCCGAAGCCCATGGTCGCCTCGACCGCGGGCGACACCGACACCGTCCCGCCGTTCCGCGCGATCCGTACCAGCGCCTCATCGGTGTAGCAGTTGGCGTGGACGTACGTCGTCGGATGCGCGATCAGCCCGTTGTCCTGGAGGAACGCCAGCCCCCGCGCGGCGCTCTCGGGCCCGTGCCCGCCCATGTGGACGGTGACGGGCAGGCCCAGGTCGCGGGCGGCGCGCCATTCGGCGAGGGCCCGCTCCTCCTGGGCGAGGTCGGGGCCGAGCGCGGCGAACGCCATGGTCAGCAGGGCGTCCGGGGTCTCGAAGTACTCCTCGCGGACGCGGCGCGTCTCGGCGGCCAGCGCGTCGGGCCCGCCGGGGCCGCCGTAGCAGTAGCCGAACACCGCCCTGACACCTGACTCGCGCAGCGCCGACACGTTCGCCTCGGTGTGGGCGGGGCTCGACTGGATGTGCGACCAGTCGAGCACCGTGGTGACACCGGCGTCGAGGCATTCCAGCGCCCCGGCGAGCACGCCCGCGTGGACGTCCTGCGCCCGGTAGCGCGGGACGAGCCGTCCGAAGACGCGCTCCATGTACGTCTGGAGGGTGCTGTCGGGCAGGATCGCGCGGATCCCGGCCTGCCAGGTGTGCCGGTGCGTGTCGACGAACCCGGGCAGGACGATCCGTTCGCTCGCGTCGATCACTTCGGCGCCCGGCGCGGCCAGGTCCGGGCCGACGGCCGTGATCAGGCCGTCCTCGATCAGCACGTCCGCCCGGCCGAGCACGGCGGGCTCGGGCACGGTGTCGACGACCACGCCGTTCCGCAGCAGCTTGGTTGAAGTCATACCCAAAAGCTTAAAAACTAGCTTTTCAAAAAGCAACCAGCGGGAGAGTATCCTCGGTGCGTGCAGGATGGTGACCGGCCCCGCGACGAGGTGGACGACCTCGTGGCGGCCTGGGAGGAAGACGGGCTCGCGGCCCCGCTGATCGGGATGCTGGAGCTCAGCAAGCGCGCCACCCGCGTCACCTGGCTCGTCCAGCAGGCGCTGCGCGCCGACCTCACCGACCTCGGCCTGACCTACGCCGAGTTCGAGGTGCTGAACGTCCTGCGCCGCGCGGGCGAGCCGTACCGGCTGAAGCCGAGCGAGCTGACCCGCTCGGCGTTCCTGACCTCCGGCGGCACGAGCAACGTCCTGCAACGCCTCCAGAAGGCCGGCTACGTCGAACGCGAGGCCAACACCGGCGACGGCCGCAGCCGCTGGGTCCAGCTCACCTCCGCCGGGCTGCGCGTCACGGGCCAGGCCCTCCGCGCCGCCGCCCGCGCCCACGAGGACGCTTTCACCGGCGTCCCCCCGGACGCCGTCCGCGAGGCCGCCGACGCCCTGCGCGACGTCCTCGCCGTCATCGGCCGCCGCCGCTACCGCTGATCCCCCGCGCTACGCCGCCCGCGTCTCGAACGCCTCCCGCTGCCGTACCGAACGACCGGTAAAGCACTCGGCAACATCGGCCGAAAAGTCCCTTAGACCCGTGACGGGAGCGCCGCGCGGAGTGACACTCGGCCCATGAAGACCCCCCGCTTCCTCACGTTCCTCCTGGCCCCGCTCCTCGCGCTCACCCTCCTCGCCCCGTCCGCCGACGCCGCCGCGCTCCCACCCGTCTGCGAGACGACGCTCCCCGCCCAGGCCGACGACACCATCGCGCTCATCGACAAGGGCGGCCCGTACCCGTACCCCCAGGACGGCACCGTCTTCCAGAACCGCGAGGGCCTGCTCCCCAAGGAACCCCGAGGCTTCTACCACGAGTACACGGTCAGGACCCCCGGCGACTCCACCCGCGGCCCCCGCCGCATCATCACGTCCGGCGACGAGGGCCACGACGGCATGTACTGGACCCCCGACCACTACCGCACCTTCTCCGACATCGACTTCACCTGCTGACCTCGAACCCACCCCCAAATCACAATCCGATGACCATGCGTTTCATGCGGATCGCGCAGAAGCGGTTCGGGGTTGTGCACGAGTGCACGCCTCGGGCGGGTTAGCCGCCGGGTTACTGGGCGGCCAGTTCGGAGAGCTTCTGCTTGAAGGCGGGACGGGCCAGGGGGCGGGTGGAGCCGATCCAGTCGGGGCGCTTGTAGGACTTGACGCCGATGTTGGGGACGCAGGTCGAGCAGCTCGCGACGATCATCTTGCCGTTCCCGATGACCATGCCGACATGGCCCGGGTTGTCGGTGGACGTGCCCGGCCCGGAGTTGAAGAAGACCAGGTCGCCCGGCTGTTCGGTGCCCTTCTTGATTTTGACGCCGAACGGCCACTGCTCGAAGGTGGTGCGGGGAATGGCGAGGCCGACGCTGCGGTACGCGGCCTGGAGGATGCTGGAGCAGTCCCACGCGTCGGGGCCGTTCGCGCCGAAGATGTAGCGCTTGCCCCGTTGAGCCATGGCGAACGCGATGATGCGCTTGACGAGTTCGCTGGCATTGGCGGGAAGCTGGTTGTCCTGGCATTCCACACCGTTGGACTGAACGACCTTGAAATCGCCGCCGACGTACTTCTTCGCCCAGTCCAGGACGAGGTTCACGTAGTCCCACGAGTGGTTGTACTGGAAGATCGCGGTGCGCATTCGCTGGGGCGCGCCATTGTGCTTGAGGTACGCGGCGGCGCTCGGGATCGCGTCGTCCGGGTCGTAGCGGTCCTTCTTCCCGTCCTTGTCGCCGTCCACGCCGAACGAGTCGAAGGTGGGCTGGAGGAACTGCATCGGCCCGCCCGCGCCCGCGTAGTTCTCGCCTTTGCTGACGCCGGGGAGCTTGGACGTTCCGTGGCTCGTCTCGACCTTTCCGATTCCCGCGAGGACGTTCCACGGGATGCCGTACCGGTCGCCGGCCTTCTTGTAGAGGTCGAGGTAGTTGGCGGGGATGGCCTTGGCGTCGGTCGCGGCGGCGGGCTGGGCCCCGGCCTGCGAGACGTCCACGCAGCCGCCGCTGCCCGCGCCGCCGCCGAACATGAACTGGCTCGCGCCGAAGAGCGTCGGTACGACCATGAGCGCGACGAACAGCATCCCGGCGACGCCCAGGGCTCCGGCGACGAGGAGGTTGCGGCGGTTCATCCCGTGTCGCCCTGCTGCCCGGCGTCGGCGGGCGCGAAGGAGTAGACCTTCAGCGACCCGCCGTCACGCGCGACGGTCACCGCGTACTGCTCGCTCTTCTGGGTCTTCTTGCCTCCCTCGGTGACCTCCTGCTTGCCCGTCACCAGGAAGATGACCGAGTTGTCCTCGATATCGCGGACGCGGTCGAGGGTGGCGCCGCCGGTCGCGACCGTCTGCTGCTGCCGGCGGTCCTCGATCAGTCCGGGCGCCGTCGCGCCGCGTTCCAGCTCGGCGCGCAGTTCCCCGGTGACCATCGGCGCGAGGCGCCCGATGTAGGTCTTCGGGTCCTCGTCGAAGCGGAACGTCCCGTACGCGGCCGTGAACCGCTGGGCCAGGTCGGCCGCCGTACCGAACTCCGCCTGCGAGAACGGCAGCAGCCGGTAGATGTCGAACCCGCCCGGCGACACCGGCGTCGCGATGCCGGGCGGCGGCGACGCCGGGCCGGTGGGCCCGGTCGGCGTGGCGGTCGGGCGGGCGGACGGCGCGGGGTCGGCGCCGGAGTCGTGGTCCGGCGCCGCGACCGTCAGGTAGACGCCGACGGCTGCCAGCACCACGACGAGCCCGCCGAAGACGAGCTTGCGCTGGCGGTCCGACAGGTTCATCACTCGTCCCGGTCGACCGGACGCAGCCAGAACGGGATCGGCGGCTCGCCCTCGTCTCCGCGCCGACCCCACAGCGGGGGCGCGGCCTGCTGCCCTCCCGCGCCGCCGGAGCCCGAGTCGCCCGCGCCGGCGCGCGGCTTCGGCACCCCGGACGCCGGGTCCTTGCCTCGGGTGGGCGCGCTCCCTCCGCCCTTCCCTCCGGACGGCTTCCCGCCGCCGGAAGGAGGCGCGGTGCCACCGCCGCCGCGTCCACGGCCACGTCCCGCGCCACCGGACGAACGGCCGACGCCGGCGAACCAGCCGCCGCCACCGCCGGACGAGCCTTCCGACCCGCCGCCCGACCCGTTGCCGCCAGGACCACCGGAACCGCCAGAGCCGCCGCCGGACGGTGTGCCGCCGCCTCCGCCCCGGCCCGACCACGACGTGGGACGGGAGGACGATCCGGCGCCGGACGCCCTGATCCCGCCGGACGTTCCCGGCCCCGCGCCCGCGGCCCCGGCACCGGCCGCCCCGGCGCCCGCGCCCGCCGAACCGCCGCTCGGACGGGACGTTCCGCTAGGACGGGCCGCCGCGATACCACCGCCCGGACGAGCCGCGGCCGAACCGTTGGAGTCGCCGCGCTTGTCGCTCAACGCCCCCGCACGCGAGGGGAGGTTGAGCGGGGGCGCGCCGCGCGTGGAGCGTCCCTGTCCGGCGGCCGCACCGGTGCGGGGCTTCGCCGCGAGGACCGGCGCCGCGTCCGGCGACACCCCGTCGCCCGCTGCGGCCGAACGCCGCTCGGCGGCCGTTCCGGAGCCGACCGACGCGTCCGAGAGCCCGCCCGCCGCGGCCTCCGCCGCCGCGTCGCGCTTGCCTCCCCACCGGCCCAGCCGGTAACCGGCCGCGGCGGGAGCCGCGACGGCGCCCGCGAGCGCGGTGGTGTTCTTGCGCGCCTCGAGGATGGACTTGTCGAGCTGCGCCTCACCCTTGTCGCGCGCCCCGACCGCCGAGTAGCCGACCGCCGAGAACAGATGCTGGAACGGCTTGCGGTAGATGAACGCCGCGGCCGTAACGAGCGCGATCAGCAGGATCTGCAAGCCCCACGGCAGCGTCTCGCCGAGGATCAGCCCGTACGCCCACAGCAGCAGCGACAGTACCCCGATGAGGGCCGCCTGTTTCAGCAGCATCGACAGCAGCAGTTCGAGCCATCTGATCGCGATCACCCGGCCGATGCCCGGATGGATCCCGATCCCGAGGAAGATCGGCCCGGCCACGAGCAGCAGCAGGAACGCGATCTTGACGACGATCAGCGCGATCGCGATCACCAGGATCAGCAGCCCCGCCACCAGGGCCGCGAACAGCCCGCCGAACGCCACCGCGAGGCGGCTCGTCCAGTTCTTGCCCTGGAACAGCGGGTAGACGCCGGAGTGGTCCTCCTTGATGCTCTTGGAGACCTCCTTGTAGGCGTCGGCCTTCTTCGCGAGGTCGACCTTCTGGCCGCCGTACGTCTCGGGCAGGTCCACGGCCTGCGACCACAGCAGCTTGTCGGCGTTGTCCTTGACGACCTTGGCGTTCGGGTCGGTAGTGCCGAACTCGCCCATCAGCCACGGCTTGCACACGAGCGCGACCCACAGCCCGTTGGCGTTGCGCGTCGTGGCGTCCATCGTCGGGTCGGCCGTCGGGCTCCGCCGCCCCTCGGGCGGCGGGATGCACGTACTGCCCTTGGTGTCGCTCTGCGGCAGCGCGGCGTTGAACGCGGCGCTCGTCGCCTCCGACACCTTCGTCCCGAGCGTGGTGAAGTCGGCGGGCCGGGCGACGAGCCAGATCAGCGCCACCATCGCGGCGACCATCCAGATCACGCCCTCGGTGACCTTGCTGGCACGCTTGCGGACCAGGCCCCACCAGGCCAGCCACATCGCGCCGAGGATGACCACCCACGACCAGTACCGGGCGTTGAACGTCTTGCCCATGCCGGTGATCACGCCGTCGACGGTGCTCTTCAGCCAGCCGAGCAGCGACTCCGACGCCGCCGCCTGGTAGACGCTGATCGTGGTCCGGTCGATCGCGCGCACCAGCGTGAACGTGGTGTTGGCGAGGGCGTTGCCCATCATCGCCATCGCGTCCGAGCAGCCCATGTCGACCGCGTACCAGCTCTGGCCGGCCGTCCCGAACCGGTCGTAGTACGTCAGGTCCTCGACCGGCGTCTTCTGGAGCTTGGCGTCCGGGTAGTCGGGCGGCTTGATCATCCCGTCCGTCCCGGACCCGTACGACTCCGGCGCGGGGTTGTCGGCCGGCCGGCACGCGTCGCTCGGGCTCGGCAGCGGGATCGACGCCGACGCCGGTGACACCGGGCTGATGAGGAACATCGCCATGATGACGAGCAGCAGCGCCGAACGGCGGCTCCGCGGCCGATGGCGACGCCCGCGGCCGGGCCTGCGGGTGCGCGCCAGCGGGCCCGGGAGGAGGGAGCGGGCGCGGCCGGAGGAACGGGGGTGGAACTGGGCGGGGTCGAGCCCTTCGCCGGGTGAGCGCTGGAGGCGCGTCGCCCGGTTGCGGGGACCTGTCATCGATGGGCCTCCTCGACCTCGGCCCCCGCGGCGGTCAGTGCTGCCGACTCCGGACGGGACCGGGTCGGGTTGGTGTCCAGCCAGCGCTGGAGCTCCTCGGAGATCAGGTCGACGCCGATGCGGCCGGCGCGGCCGTCCAGGTCGCGGAAGATGCACTCGCCGTTGCCGAGGTTGCGCAGCACGGCCTTGTGCTCGTCGGACGCCTCCACCCCGAGAAGCGCCATGACGTTCCCGACCTCGACCCGTTCGGAGGAACGGAAGGAGAACACCGACGACAGGCAGTTGGTCACCTGCTCATTCAAGAGGTCTCCGGCGTTCTGCGACACCAGGATCAACGCAGTGTTGCGAGAACGGCCCATTCTCGACACTTCCGGCACCAGCTTGGCCCCTTCGGGTGTCGATGTGATGGCCCACGCCTCGTCCAGGAAGATCGCCTTCGGCAGCCGCCGGTCGAGGCCGTGCATGAGGCGCCGCGCGAACTGCGACACCAGGTACATCAGCGCGACCGACAGCCGCTGCTCGTACGAGTAGTCCTCGCGCGAGATCGTCACGTCCGGCAGCGTGAGGCCGCCGAGCGTGAACACGGTCGTCCACCCGGCGGTGTCGATGCGCTCGCCGCCGGACGGGTCGAAGCAGAGCCGCGCGAGCCGCATCTCCGACATCGAGCGGAGCACCGCCCCGAGGTTCTTGGACGCCGGGTCCTCCGAGCCCTCCAGATGGTCGACCACGCGGCCGAGGGACGGGCGCTCGGCGTTGGCGACGGCGCCGACCGCCTGGATCATCGCCGACTCGCGCTCCTCCGACATGCGGGGCAGCAGCAGCCGCAGCGTCTCGGTCGCCATCGTCTTCTTCGCCGCGAGGTCGTCCCCGAACGAGAACGGGTCGAGCAGCCCCGGGGCGGCCGACCCGAGCGGCAGGATCCGCGCCTTGCGGCCCCGCGCCTTGAGCAGTTCGACGAGCGACTCGGCGTCGCCCTTCGGGTCGATCGCGGCGACCGTGACCCCGCGCAGCGACATCTGGTAGATCAGCATCAGCGCGAGGGTGGTCTTGCCGCCGCCCGGCTCACCGGTGATCGCGACGGCCGTCGGCCGGTTGCGGGCCGCGGCGACGAGCGGGTCGAAGTGGACGATCGACCGCGCCCGGCCGAGCGTCTCCCCGATGTAGGGCCCGATCCAGCCCTCGCCGTTCTCGTCGGTGCGGTCGCCGAGGTCGACGGTCGCGACCGGCATCCCGCCCGCGATGGTGCGCAGCGGCTGCCGCTGCGCGTACGCGTTGAGCCGCAGCCGGTCGCCCGGCAGCGACTCCAGGAACAGCGAGAACTGGTCGCCGGTCGAGTTGACCACGTCGATGCCGATGTCGCGGTAGTGCTCGACCACCGCGTCCACCCGCTGCGCGAGCAGGTCCTCCGTCGGCGCCGACACGATCAGCCGGTGCCAGCCGTAGACGAACGGGAGCCGTTCCTTGGTGATGCCGTGCTCCAGCATCCGGGCCGCGTCGATCTGCTCGGCGAGCGCGATCGGCGCCTCCGCGCCCGCCTCCCGGATGTGCTGGTCCATGTCGCGGGCGTGCGCGAGCTTGCGCGAGACGTCCTTGGACGCCTTGGCGGGCGGGATCAGCTTCATCCGCGCGCTGATCTCGACGGGGAACGGCAGCGCGTCCGCGTAGTGGAACCAGGGCTCCCCGTCCGGGAACGCCATCATGTCCGGGAAGCGGGCGAACGACAGGTACGCGACGTACGACTGCGCCGTCGCGCCCCGTCCCGCGCCCGTGAAGTTGGGCTGCTCGACCCTCAGGTACGAGCGGCCGTTGTGGATCGCCCCCTCGACCAGCGCCTCGATCTCGCCCTTGCCCCACGTGCGGCGCGGGACGGCGGACGGCGGCGGGTCGGCGAGCGACCCCGTCACCGCGTGCTGGAACAGCCACGCGACCTCGGTGGACGTCGCGTGCCGCGCGTAGAGGGCGGAGCCGCCGAGGGCGCGGCCGATCCGTTCGGCCTGGTCGGTCCAGCGCGCGATCTCCTTCTTGTCGATCGCGTCGTCGTGGACGCCGAGGACCTTCTCGCTCCTGTTGTAGAAGCCGAGGAGCTGCGCGAGGACGCCGCCCGACAGGTGCGCGCCCATGCCGCGCGGCCCGAGCCGGACGCCGAGGTAGACCTCCTTGGTCCAGAAGTCCTTCGCCCAGACGTGCGCGTACGTCTCCTCCAGGTACTCGCGCCAGCCCGAGCCGCCGTCGGAGGTCTGGTCGAGCGCGAGCGCCCACTCCGCCGCCGGGTACGTGCGGTGCGCGATCCGCAGGTGCACCTCGGCGTCCTGCATCCGGATCCCGGCGAGCGCGATCGTGATGTTGGTGGCGAGCGCCTCGCGCTCCTCCCCCGTCGTGAACTCGTACGACACCGTCGGCAGCCTGAAGTACGCCCAGGCGGCGGTGTCGGTGAGCAGCACGCGGTCGTCGAAGTACCGCACCGCCAGCCGGCTGGACTTGCTCATCGTGGTTCCCCCGAAGCGCGGGCGGCGTCCGGCGCGCACGCGGCGCCGGCGCCGCGGAGCCGGTCACGGAACGGGTCGTCGGGCCCGGCCTGCGCGGGTCCGCGCGGGCGCGTGGGGGCGCTCATCGGGTGGCCTCCTGCTCCTGCTGAAGCTCCTGGTAACGCTCGGGCACGACGGTGAACCCGCCGGCGACCACGCCGGCGAGGGCAAGATAGGCACGCCGCGTCGGCGCGCGCAACGACTTGAGCTCGTTGCGCGGCGCGCGGTCCATGCTGAGGTGATCATCCCACGGGATCCGCACCAGGGCCCGGCAGCGGCCCCGGGCGACCGCTTCGGCCTGCTCGACGTCGTCCATGCTGCGCCGGCTGACCCCGTTGATCACCGTCACGGCGCGGGACCGCAGATCCTCATATCCGTGTCCGTCGAGCCACTCGAATGTCATGGCGACGGCACGTGGCGCGTCGGCGCTCGCGGGCGCGACCAGCACCACCTGGTCGGCGTACGGCAGCACGCGCGCGACCACCGCCGCCGCCGCGTCGAGCAGCGTCACGGAGTAGAACCGGTCGATCGTCCGGATCGCGAGCGCGTAGTCGCGGTCGTCGAGGGCCTGCAACGGGTTCTTCCCGGCCGCGATCACGTCCAGGCCCGACTTGGCCTGCGAGGTGTAGCGCCGCATCGCGGTCAGGCTGCCGACCTGGTCGGCCCGCGTGATGAGCCCGGTCAGCGTCTCGTTGGTCTCGCTCCGCGTGCGCCGCGCCAGCGCCCCGGGGCCGGGGTTGACGTCGATCGCGACGACGGGCTCGCCGTTGTGCTGCGCGAACGTGTGCCCCAGCATCAGCGCGGTCACGGTCTGCCCCGCGCCGCCGGTGCAGCCGAGCACCACGACGTGCCGCGTCCCGTGGAACGGCTGCTGCAACCGCATCTGGTACTCGGCGTCGGCCTCGCCGTGCCCGCCGCCGACCGCCTGGATCAGGCGGCGCAGCCCGCCGCTGGTGACCTCGTGCTCGGGGTCGGGCGGCGTGATCGCCGGGCCGGACGGCGGCGGCGCCGGAGGCGGCGGCAACGGCCTCGGCCGCACCGGCGACGCGGGCCCGGACCGCACCTCGCGCGGCGGCGGCTGCTCCTCCGGAACGGGCTGCTGCGGCTCCGGCTCGATCGGGATGCCCTGCGGCGGCATCGCAGGAGGCGTCCCCTGCGAGAACCCCTGCTGCGGCACAGGCTGCTGCGGAGGCGCGGACGGTTGCTCCGGCGGCTCCTGCTGAACGGGCCCGTCCCGCCGCGGCGCGGGAACCGGCGGCCACACCATCGCATCGGTCGACGCGGGCCGCGCGGGCTTGGACAGCCCCTTGGACCACGGCTTCGGCGGCTCCCTGCGCAACGGAGGCTGCTGCGCCCCCTCCCCCTTGGCAGGCCGCCACTCCGCGTCGTCGCCGCCGTTCTCCCCTGCCGGAGCACCGAACGCCCCCGGCACCATCGGAATATCCGGCCGAGTCGGCTGCGGAGCCTGCGCCGGCTGCTGCGGGGGCCTCGGCGCTTGCGGAGGCTGCGGAGACTCGCCCGGACGCGACGCACGCGGCGACTGCGGCGCTTGCGGAGGCTGCGGCGCTTGCGTGTGCGGCGGCGCTTGCGGAGGCTGCGTCGGCTGCGGAACCTGCGGGGGCGGCACCGCTTGCGACGGCTGCGTCGGCGACGGGGGCGTCACCGGCTCGCCCTCCGTTCCCTGCCCGCGCCCACCGCCCGCAGCCGTTCCCGGCCGCGTCGTACCGGGGAACGGCTGCTCTGGCCGTTCGACACCGCGCTCCCGCGCCACCAAGCGATCTCCGTCCGGTCCCTGAACGCCCGGCTGCCGCACGTTCGGCTGCCCCGCGCCCGGCGCGGGGACGTTGGGCCGCTGGCCGCCGGGCAGCCCCCTGCCGGGCCCCTGGACGCCAGGCTGCTGAACGCCCGGCGTCCGCTCGCCCGGCGACTGAACACCCGGCTGTCGAACGTTAGGCCGCTGAGCACCCGCTCCGGGCCCGTTCGCCTGTACGTGGTGCGGCTGCCCTGCCGAAGGCTGCCCGAACGCAGGCGACTGCGGCCTCTGCTGCGCCCGCTCGGCGTCCTCACGGGACTCCTGGGCGCCAGCCCGTTCTCTACCTGTCGAGGCATCTCCCGGCGCCTGCGCGGCCATCGGACGCGACGCGGCGGGACGTTCGTCCGCGTGCCGCTCTCCGGCGGCCTCGTCGTCGGCGGGTCCCTGCGCAGCCATGGGCCGCTCCGGAACGGACCATCCGGCGACGGGACGCATCACCGCCGGTGGCTGAGCCGCCGGAACGCCAACAACCGGCTGCTCGCCAGCGGACGGCACGTCGGTCGGCTCCTGCGCGTTCTCCGGCCCGGCCCCGAACGCAGCGGGAGCGACCTTCTGCTCCGGCTCCTGCCGCCCCTGCGTTCCCCGCCCTGGCGTGGACTGCTCCGTTCCCGCGCCTTCCTGCTCGCTCGCCTCCGTGCTGGCGCCTGTCGCCGCCGCCGGACGCGGACGTTCGGAAGCGCCGTGCTCGTTCGCAGCGCGTTCGCCCTCCGACTCCCGATCGCTACTGGCGACGGACTCGGTGGCCGGGCGCGAAGGCTCGGAGATGGTCTGGTCGCTGGGGACGCTCTCGCCGGCCGACTCCTGGTCTCTGCTGACGTCCGCCGGTGCGTTGGCCTGGCTGGGGAGGTCTTCGCGGGTCTGCTGCTCGTGTTCCCTGGCCACGCCGTCTTCGCCGGTTTGCGGTCCGACGGGCTCGTTGAGAACGTCGCGCAGGCCCCGGGTCCTGCCTGTCCTTCCGCTGCGGGGCGCCTTCGCGGGGGCCGGTCGCCAAGCGTCGGCGACGCCGGGAGCGTCCTCCTGGGCGTGCTCGTGACTCGTCGGCGTGGGCGGCTGGTCCTCGGACTCCGCCTGCTCCTCCGCGACAACGGACGACTCCGGGACGCCGTCTTCACGCGCAGCTGCGCCGACCTTCTGGTCTGAAGTCTGCTGCGCAACGGCTTCCCGCGTGGTCTCGCCCGCCTTCCGCTCGGGGTCTTCCTGCGGAACGTCCTCGCGCGTGGCTTCGTCAGTCCCCTGAGCGGGACTCTCCTGCGAAACGCCTTCGCGCGTGGCCTCGCCAGTCCCCTGAGCAGGCCCCTCCGCCGGAACGACTTCGTGCGCGGCCTCGCCGGCCCTCTCGTCAGCGCTGTGCTGCGGAACGTCCTCGCGCGGGGCTTCCTGGGCCTCCCGATCGGCCGCCTGCTGCGGGACGTCTTCGCGGGTGGTCGGGGCGTTCGGTGGGGCCGCCTCGGCTGGGGTGCTTGCTGCGGACTGGGGCTTGGGCGTCGGCTGGTGGGCGTCGGCGTCCGCGGTGGCCTTGGACGCAGCGGGATGCGGGTGGACGTTCGCGGGCGGGACTTCTGCGGGCCCCTGCGAGGTGTCAGTGCGCGGGGTCTCTGCGGGCGGTTGGGTGGAGGGCCGTTGCGGAACGTCTTCGCGGGTCGGCCCGGCGTCGGCCTTCGATGGCGTCCGCTGCGGCAGGTCGTCGCGGGTGGCGGCGGTGCGCCACGCGGGCGGCTGCTGCGGAATGTCAGGACGGGTGGCGGGGCCCGGCGTCGCGGCGGACGCGGGCGTGGGGCCCGGCGTCGCGGCGGACGCGGGTGCAGAGGTCGGGGTCGTGGTGGGCGGCTCGGCTGGGGAGATCGCTTGCCAGAACTCGCCTTCGGAGCCCGGGCGGCGGACGCCGGACGCCAGCGCGCGCTTGCCCGAACCCGCCGCGGGCTCGGCCGGGGGCGTCTCCAGTTGCGGGGTGGCCGGTGGACGCTCGATCTGGACGTCGTCCTCGTGGGAGATGTCGCGGGACGTGCGGCGCCACGGCTTGCGCTGCGGCGCGTGCTCGGGGCCCGCGACGCGGACGTCGTCCTCGGTGCCGAGCGTTCCCGGCATCCCGGACGTGCCCAGAGACCCGGGCGCCTGCGCCGGGGTACGGGCCAGCGACGCGGACGGGCTCGGTGCCGTCGGTTGCGCGAAGGCGGTCGGCTGGTAGTCCGGGCGCGCGGCGGGCTGGTGGGCGGGAGGCGGGGGGACGGACGCGGGCTGCGGGAGGACGGTGTGCGAGGGGACGGCCTCGCGCTGGGCGGCGTACTCGGCGAGCGGCTGCGGGGCGTCGGCCATGGCGGGGCCGGGCAGGAGGGTCGCGGCGGTGGGGACGGCCGCCTCCTGCACGGCGGGACGGGCCTGCGCCGACTTCCGGGCCTTGCGGGCCTTGCGGGACTTGACGGCCGCGCGTTCGGGGCGGCGACCGGGGCGGGCGCCTGGGGCGGCGCCAGACCCGGGCGACGATGACGACCTCGCGCGGCTCGCGGATGGGGGTGAGGCGGCACCAGGTGCGGGGTTCGGCCAGGTAGCGGCCCTGCGAGAGCAGCAGTTCGGTGAGGCGCTTGCCCTCGATGACGGGACGGGTCGCCATCCACGTCAGGATGCCCGGCGGGACGATGTAGAGCACGTGCCACGGGGACTCGAACGGGATCCCCACGAACTTCAGCAGGAGGATCCAGGGGACGAACACGCCCGCGAACACGCCGATCTGTACCAGTGGCAGAGGCATCGGAAGCCGCAGGTCGTACAGCTTGTACAGCCGCTTCTCGATGCGCCATATGTTCGTGTACGTGGGTAGATCCACGCCCCTACTCCCCTAACTGCGCAAGCACAGTGTCGCCTGACGGCCCGCCCGGGGGCCGTGCCGGACCTCGACCGGACCCCGCCCCGGGGTCAGGTCATGTCCACGCCCAGGGCCTTGGCGATCGCCTTGGCCGTGGTCTCGATGATGTTGGGCACGTAGAAGACCACTCCAATGCCGATCGCCAGCACGATGAATTGAACGAACCGCGTGATCTCGCGGGTGAACAGAAAGAAGATCGCCACGATCGAGACGATCACGAGAAAGAGCGGGCCGAATATCTGGCGCAGCCAATCGGCGAGCTGATCGGTCTTGAGTTCATCATTGGGCGCCGCCAAGACCTCATGCGGAATCGACGCCATAATGTGGTGCAGCATCGACTTACTGCCTTCCTGGGTCGGCGGGGGTTGTCATCACGTCGCGGCCTCTCATGACGTGCTCGGTTCCGTACTGCCGCGAATGTCTCTCACGTACCAGGTCGTCCCCTTCTTGACCATCGCGAGCTGGTAGGACTGCGCCAGCTCGCCTCCGTTGCCCGCGGCGCCGCTGCCGGGGACCTGCCAGGTCACCGTGGCGGTGACCGTGCGTTCGCCCGCCGGTCCCTTCGGTGCGACGACGTCGTTGACCTGGACGAACTGGACCGCGTCGGCCAGGCCGCCGATCGCGGTGCCGTCGGAGAAGCGGGACAGGGCCGCCTGGTCGCCGTGGGCGTACGCTCCGAAGAAGGTACCGAGGAACGGCTTCAGCTCGCCCTCCAGGGCGGTGTCGCGGTCCTTGACGCCCTCCTGGGGCAGCGCGGCCTTGGTCGGCGGCGGCAGCAGCGCGGGCCGGCCGGAGATGACGAGCGCGCTGTTCTTGGCGTAGACGGGAACGGCCAGCCGGAACCACTTGTCGGCGCTGCGCGCGAGGAGGGTGACCGTCGCGTTGTTGGCGTCGCGGGCGTCGACTCCGGCGACCTGGACGGACTGCAACTGCAACGTGCCGACGCCGTTCCAGCCGAATTGCGCGTCGGTGCCGTCGGGCACGAACGTGCGCAATTGCTCGGCGCGCTGGGGGGCGGACTTCTGGTCGTAGTTGAGGTAGACGTTGGCGAACTGCAACGCGAACGCCCCGGCGGCGCTGCTCGGGAACTGCGCGGCCTTGCCGGGCTTCGCCTCGCCCGCCCCGTCGGACGACTCGTCGGCGGTGAACCGTTCGAACGGGGCGCGGATGCCGTTGACCAGGATGACGAGGATCAGCGCCCAGAGGATCGCGCGGCCGACCCACACCCACCAGCGCCCGCCGGAGCCGCCCAGCGGCCGCCGCCGCCGCGCCCGCCGTCGTCGGAGCGCCCGCGGCCGCGGCGGCCCCGCGGCTCCGGCACGTCCCACGGGTCGACGGACGACGCGCCGAGCGAGCGGCCCGGTGCCGACTCCTCGACCACGGCGGTCTCACGGCCGTGTCCCACGGCCGACCTGCGAGCCATCCTGCCTCCGCTCGCGCCTCGCCCCCGGTCGGCGCGGTCATGTGTGCCTGGTTCCTGTCGCGTGCGCGGGTCATTTCTGAACCCACCCCGGGCCCAGCGTAACCACGAGCGTCAATTGTTCCAGCGCATCGCGGCGAAGCACACCCCCGGCACGCGGTTGTGGATAATGCAATCCACCTCAGCAGGAACGGGGAAGATTGCCAAACGGTGACGATCCCGTATCCGATCCTCCGAACGGCGCGCCACACCCCGTTTCGGACAAGCAGGGCGACTCGGACGGTGCTTGCTGACCCCGTGACCGTCCGGACCGCAATCTATTCCCCCCGGAATCCGTCATAGTGTCGCCTTCGGGACACATCGCCCACCGAATGCGACCGCCCGACCGCAACCGGGCACCATCCCCGGCCCGCACACGCCGCGCGACCCGCACACGCCGCGCGACCCGCACACGCCGCGCGGCCCGCGCACGCGTCGGCCCCGGTCGCGCGGTGTGCGCGGCCGGGGGCCGGAAGACGCGGGGCGTGCTCAGACGTTGAAGCGGAACTCGACCACGTCGCCGTCGCGCATGACGTAGTCCTTGCCCTCCATCCGGACCTTCCCCGCCGTGCGGGCGGCGGCCATCGAGCCCTCGGCGACCAGGTCGTCGAACGAGACGATCTCGGCTTTGATGAAGCCGCGCTGGAAGTCGGTGTGGATGACGCCGGCGGCCTCGGGCGCGGTGGCGCCGCTGCGGATCGTCCAGGCGCGCGACTCCTTCGGCCCGGCCGTCAGGTAGGTCTGGAGGCCGAGGGTGCCGAACCCGATCCGGACGAGCTGCGACAGGCCGGACTCGTCCTGGCCCATGCCCTGGAGGAGCTCCAGGGCCTCGTCGTCGGGCAGCTCGATCAGCTCGGCCTCGATCTTGGCGTCCAGGAAGATGGCCTCGGCGGGGGCGACGAGGTCGCGCAGGCGCGCGCGCAGCGCCTCGTCGGTGAGCTCCTCCTCGTCCAGGTTGAAGACGTAGAGGAACGGCTTGGCCGTGAGCAGGTGCAGCTCGCGCAGCAGGGCGAGGTCGATCCCGGCCTTCTCGGCGCCCGCGAAGAGGGTGACGCCCTCGTCCAGGAGCTTCTGCGCGGCGGTGACGGCGTCGACGACGGCGAGCTTGTCCTTGTCCTTCTTGGTGCGGGCCTCCTTGTCGAGGCGCGGCAGGGCCTTCTCGATCGTCTGGAGGTCGGCGAGGATCAGCTCGGTGTTGATCGTCTCGATGTCGCGGGACGGGTCGGTGTCGCCGTCCACATGGGTCACGTCGGGGTCGTGGAACGCGCGGATGACCTGGCAGATCGCGTTGGTCTCGCGGATGTTGGCGAGGAACTTGTTGCCGAGCCCCTGCCCCTCCGAGGCGCCCTTGACGATCCCGGCGATGTCGACGAACTCCATCGTCGCCGGGATGATCTTCTGCGAGCCGAAGATGTCCGCCAGCCGCGCCAGCCGCGGGTCGGGCACCCCGACCACGCCGACGTTGGGCTCGATGGTCGCGAACGGGTAGTTCGCGGCCAGCGCGTCGTTCTTGGTCAGCGCGTTGAACAGGGTGGACTTGCCCACGTTCGGCAGGCCGACGATTCCGATGGAGAGGCTCACGGCCGTCAAGTTTATGGGCCCGCGCGACCCCGGACGGACGACGTCCCGGTGAACACCGCGTGATCCCGCCGTTCGGGCCACCGTCCGGAGGCCCCGCGCGGGCCCGGACGGGCGTCAGACGCCGGCGCCCAGCAGGAACTCGGCCATGTGCCGGAACGCGGCCTTGCCCTCGGGCATGAAGTCGGCGAAGACCGGGAAGACGTGCACGAGCCCGTCCCACTCCTGGTAGAGGACCTGGACCCCGGCGGCGCGGGCGCGTTCGGCGACGTCGAGGGTCTCGTCGCGCAGGATCTCCGTGCCGCTCGCCACGAACAGCATCGGCGGCAGGCCCGACAGGTCGGCCCTGCGTGGCGAGAACAGCGGGTCGTTCTCCTCCTTGTCGCGGCAGAACTCCCGTCCCAGCCAGGCGAGCTTCCCGGCGGGGATGAGCGCGTCGCTGCTCTTGTTGAGCCGGTGCGAGTCCGACTCGCAGAGCAGGTCCACCCAGGGCGACAGGCAGATCGCCGCGCCCGGCAGGGCGGTCTCGCGGCTCTTGAGGGCGAGCAGGAGGGCCAGCGTGAGGTGCCCGCCCGCGGAGTCCCCGCCGACGACGATGTTCCGCGGCGCGTACCCGCGCGAGAGCAGGAAGTCGTACGCGGCGAGCGCGTCGTCCAGCGCGTCGGCGGGCGTGTGGCGCGGCGCGAGCCGGTAGTCCAGCGCCAGGACGGGACGCCCGGTCGCCGCCGAGAGCCGCCAGTTGAACGGGCGGTAGAGGCGCGGACCGCCGAAGAAGTAGCCGCCGCCGTGCAGGTAGAGCAGGACCTTGTCCTCGTCCGGGGCCCCGGCCCGCACCCACTCCGCGGTACGCCCGTCCAGCTCCTGCGGCGTGATCGCGACGCCCCGCGGGACGGTCTGGAACCGCCCGAGCAGCGCGGTCGCCTTCTGGATCCACAGCAGCCCGGCCTCGGTGTCCGGGCTGTAGTGCCACGCGGTCTTCATGGACGTGCGGATGATCCGGTTGGCGACGCGGGCCTGGAGGGACGGCGGGCCGCCCGGCTCCAGCGCGAGGGCGCGGGCGACGCGCCGTTCGGCCGGGGTGGTCGCGACGGTCCTGATCGGAACGGGACGGATCCTGGTGGTCATGCGGTCTCCTCGGGGCAGGAGCGGCGTTTCGCCTGGTTCGCAGCCGTGTGGGGCGTTAGTGAACGCTGAGTCTAATTGCCGGGTCCGGGCGGTGTCCCGGCGCGTCGCACCGGCGCTCCCCCGTCCGCTGTCACGATGAACGGATGGACCTCGCGCTGTTCGCCGGCCTCCTCGTCGGGGCGGCCTTCGGCGTGGTCGTCGGCTACGCGCTCGCCACGTCCCGCCAGGGCACGCTGATCGCCCGCGCCAAGGCGGCCGAGGAGAAGCTCGCCTACGCCGAGGAGCGGATGGCCGAGCACTTCGAGAACCTCTCGGCGAAGGCCCTGGACGCCAGCAACCAGCGGTTCCTGGAGCTGGCCGACGCCCGGCTGAAGACCGCGGGCGCCGAGGCCGCCGGGGAGCTCCAGCGCCGCGAGCAGGCCGTCGAGCACCTCGTCGCGCCCCTCCGCGAGACCCTCGCCAAGGTCGAGGAGCAGCTCCGCGAGGTCGAGACGGGCCGCCGCGAGTCCCACGCGATGCTGGCCAAGCAGGTCGACTTCGTCCGGCAGAGCTCCGAGCAGCTCCGCGGCGAGACGCGCGGGCTGGTCCGCGCCCTGCAACGCCCCGAGGCCCGGGGCCGCTGGGGCGAGCTCCAGCTCCGCCGCGTGGTCGAGCTGGCCGGGATGACCCACCACTGCGACTTCGAGGAGCAGGCGAGCGCCCCCGGCGAGAACGGGACCGTACGGCCCGACATGGTCGTCCGGCTCGTCGGCGGCAAGAGCATCGTCGTCGACTCCAAGGTGTCGCTGGCCGCCTACCTGGAGGCCGCGGAGACCGGCGACCCGGTACGGCTCGACGCGCACGCCCGCCACCTGCGCGACCACGTGGACCGGCTCGCCGCGAAGTCGTACTGGCAGGCGTTCAGCCCGGCGCCGGAGTTCGTCGTGCTGTTCATCCCGGGCGAGGCGTTCCTCGCGCCCGCCCTCGACCGCGACCCGTCCCTGCTGGAGTACGCGATGCGGCGCCGGGTGCACATCGCGACGCCCACCACGCTGATCACGATGCTCCGCACCGCGTCGTACGCCTGGCAGCAGGCGGCGCTGTCCCGCAACGCCCGCGCGGTGTTCGAGCTCGGCAAGGAGCTGTACGAGCGGCTCGGCACCATGGGCCGCCACGTCGACGAGCTCGGCCGCTCCCTCACCGGCGCGATCAAGTCGTACAACCGCACCGTCGGCTCGCTGGAGACGCGCGTGCTCGTCAGCGCCCGCAAGCTGAACGAGCTCGGCGTCGTGGAGGCGTCCCTCGACGGCCCCGAACCGGTCGAGGAGAGCCCCCGGGCCCTGTCGGCGGCCGAGCTGACCGCCCACGAGGAGGGCGGCAGCGACGCTCCGTACGGCCCGTACGGCCCCGCACAGCCGCGCGCCTTCGCCCAGCCGCACGAGCCCGCCGAGCCGTACGAGCCCGCCGAGCCGGCCGACGACGACCGCCCCGTTCCGGATGACCGGGCGGACACGGCCCGGACGCGCCCGCCGACCGCACCGCCCTCGGAACCGGTAGGTTTCGGCGGACGGGCCATCCCTGATCAGGTTGATCGGACGGAGAGGTGGCAATGAGTACATCGTCGGTACGCGACGCGCCCGGCGGCGCCTCGCCGTCCCCAGGGGGTCCAGTGCGAGGTCAGCGCGCAGCTTCCACGCCCCGGCAGCGCCCGTCCGCCCCGGCCGCCCGCCAGGCCGCCCTGACCGGGCGCGGCGGCGTCGTGGTGATGTTCGGCGCGGCGCTGCTCGGCGGGCTGACGGCGCGCTGGTTCGGGGTGGACGTGCTCGCCGGCGCGGGCTTCACCGCCGGCTGCGTCCTCGCCGCGCTCGCCACCCGGCCCGCCGACCTGCTCACCCTCGCCGTGAGCCCGCCGCTGGTGTTCCTCGTGGCGACGGCCCTCGCCGTGCTCGCCACGAGCGCCGGGGACGGGTCGCTGCTGACCAGCGTCTCCGTCGGCGTGCTCGCCGCGCTCTCCACCACCGCGCCGTGGCTGTTCCTCGGCACGATCCTGGTGCTGGCCATCACCGCGCCGCGCGGCCTCGTCGCCAACGCGCGGGAGCTGCGCGGCAAGCTGGTCGGCAGCCGCCTGTTCGAGCAGGAGGAGAACGAGAACCCCGTCCGCTGGGACGAGTCGCCCGCCCGCGAACGGCCCCGCCTCCCCACGGCGAGGTCGACTGACCCGCCGCCCCCGGGAGGCCCACCGGACGCGGCCTCGCGGCACCCGCGGCATCCGCGCCGGGCGCGGTCGAAGGGCGGGTCAGACCGGGGTGATGCGGAGGTCCTTGCGGAGCTCGTGCGGCAGGGCGAAGCGCATCTTCTCCTGCACCGACTCGATCTCCCGGACGTCGCCGTAGCCGCGTTCGGCGAGCCAGGCGAGGACGCCCTGGACGAGCTCGTCCGGGACGGACGCGCCGCTGGTGACGCCGACCGTGGTGACGCCCTCCAGCCAGGCCGGGTCGATCTGGTCGGCGTAGTCCACCAGGTGGGCGTCGTCCGCGCCGTGCTCCTTGGCGACCTCGACCAGGCGGACGGAGTTGGAGGAGTTGGTGGAGCCGACCACGATGACCAGATCGGACTCGGCGGCCATCTCCTTCACGGCCACCTGCCGGTTCTGGGTGGCGTAGCAGATGTCGTCGGACGGCGGGTCCATCAGCTTCGGGAAGCGCTCGCGGAGCTTGTCGACCGTCGCGATCGTCTCGTCCACCGAGAGGGTGGTCTGGGAGAGCCAGGCGACCTTCTCGGGGTCGCGGACCTCGACGTTGGCGACGTCGCCGGGCCCGTCGACCAGGTGGATGTGGTCGGGGGCCTCGCCGCTCGTGCCGATGACCTCCTCGTGGCCCTCGTGCCCGATCAGCAGGATGTCGTAGTCCTGCGCGGCGAACCGCACGGCCTCCTTGTGCACCTTGGTGACCAGCGGGCACGTGGCGTCGATGGTGCGCAGCCCGCGGCCCTCGGCCTCGGCGTGCACGGCCGGCGCGACGCCGTGCGCGGAGAACACCACGATGGCGCCTTCGGGGACCTCCTCGGTCTCGTCCACGAAGACCGCGCCGCGCTCCTCCAGCGTCCTGACCACGTGCACGTTGTGGACGATCTGCTTGCGCACGTAGACCGGCGCCCCGTACTTCTCCAGGGCGATCTCGACCGTCTCGACGGCGCGGTCGACGCCGGCGCAGTAACCACGCGGCTTGGCGAGCAGGACACGGCGCTGGCTGTTGGAGGTCATGCCCCCCATCGTACGAGCCGCCCCGCCCGTGCCGTACGACCGCCGGGCCGGCGGGGCGGGGCCCGACATGCCCGGCCCGCCAGGGCACAAAGCTCTGGTGAAGCCCGCTCTGTGACCCACTCCACGCGGCTTTTGGACAGAAATCCATTAACCCGGGGTGACCGGTATCGCACCCATGCGGCAAAGTGATGATTGACAGACGGTGCCGTATCGACCCAGTCCGGCGTCCCGGACGGCAGGGAGATGGATGACGATGACGAGATCGCCGCGCCGCCTCAAGCAGCAGGTGCAGGACACGGTGGGCGAACAGGTCCGCGACCTCCCTCTGCACGCCGTCCGGCTGGCCATGTTCGGCGTCGGCCGCGCCCTGCTGCTGAGCGATCGGGTGACCAAGGACTACAAGGAGATCACCGAGGGCGGCGGCGTCCGCCCGGTGATCGGGCGGCTGCGCGGCGACGTGCAGCACACCGCCGAGAAGGTGGTGGGACGCGTCGTGGAACGGGTCCGAGGCGGCGAGGAGGCCGAGCCCGAGCCCGAGCCGCGCGCGAGGGCCGCCCGGCCTCCGGCGAGGCCGAAGGCCGGCTCGGAGATCTCGGTGGGCAAGCCCGCCGCCGAGCCCGCTCCGGAGCCGAAGCCCGCGTCCCGGCCCGCTCCGAAGGCCG
This sequence comes from Actinomadura sp. J1-007, assembly GCF_009793335.1. GTDB lineage: Bacteria > Actinomycetota > Actinomycetes > Streptosporangiales > Streptosporangiaceae > Spirillospora > Spirillospora yumaensis. The sequence continues at coordinate 1,688,253 of NZ_WING01000001.1, forward strand.
CGCAGGCCAAGCCGGACCCGAAGGCCGAGGCCAAGCCGGACGTCAAGCCCGCCGCCGCGCCCGAGCCCGAGGCCAAGCCCGAGGCCAAGCCCGAAGCCAAGCCCGCCGCCGAGCCGAAGGCCGAGCGGAAGCCCGCGCCCGAGCGGAAGCCCGCGCCGAAGCCGGACGCCGAGTCCGCCGAGAAGGCGGCGTTCGAGCCGAAGCCCGAGGTGAAGCCCGCCGCGCCCGCCGAGGCCGAGAAGGTGGCGGCCGACCTGCCGGTGCCGGACTACGACGAGGCCACGCTGCCGCAGCTCCGCGCCCGGCTCCGCGGCCTGTCCGCCGACCAGGTCAAGCTGCTGCGCGAGTACGAGCGCAAGCACGCGGCCCGCGCCGACGTCCTGCGCATGTACGAGAACCGGATCGCCAAGCTGAACGGCCTCCACTGACCGGCGCCGGGCGACCGGCGAGGCCCTCGAACGCCCGCCTGACAGCACGTTCGAGCCCCTGACGGCCGTCCGGCCCCGAGGTCGGCGACCGTTCGCCCCTGGCGCCAGGGCGGACGGCGGCGAGACGCGGAACGGCCCCTCCGGGACCCGCAAGGGTTCCCGGAGGGGCCGTTCTCTTTCCGGGGGACGGTCCAGAACGAGCGGGGTCAGGTCTGGGCCGGGAGCGGGGCGTCCTCGAAGGCGTGGTCGATGTCGACGCGCTCCAGGGGCGCCAGGTGGCGGCGGCGCGCCACGAGGATGACGATGGCGACCGCGCAGCTCGCCGCGCCGACGTAGTACGGCAGGCCGTCGTTCACGTGCTCGGCCATCTTGGTGGCGAAGAACGGGGCGAGCGCGCCGCCGAGCCAGCGCACGAAGTTGTAGCCCGCCGAGGCGACCGGCCGCGGGTTGTCGGAGACCTCCATGGCGGCCTCGGTGAACGCGGTGTTGTTCATGCCGATCGGGATGCCCGACAGGATCGTGCAGACGATGATCCCCTGGTGCCCGAAGACGGCGAGGCCGAGCTGGAACAGCACCAGCAGGACGAGCGCCGCGTGCATGACCCGGACCGTTCCGTAGCGGCGCTGGAGCACGGGCGCCGCGAACACCGACGACAGCGCGACCAGCACGCCCCAGCCGAAGAAGACGAACCCGATGCCGTACGCGTCCATGCCCAGGATGAACGGGGTGAACGCGAGGATCGTGAAGAACGCGTAGTTGTAGAACAGCGCGGTGAACGCGGTGGTGGCGAGCCCGCCGTGCCCGAGCGCGCGGATCGGGGCGCTCAGCCGGGTCTTCTCGGCGGGCCTCGGGCCGGCCTTCAGCAGCGTCGTGATCAGCAGGAAGCCGACCGCCATGAGGATCGCGGTGCCGAAGAAGGGGTAGCGCCAGTTCATGTCGCCGAGGACGGCGCCGACGAGCGGGCCGAGCGAGATGCCGAGGCCGAGCGCCGCCTCGTACAGGATGATGGCCGACTCGGCGCCGCCGGTGGCCGCGCCGACGATCACGGCGAGCGCGGTGGCGACGAACAGCGCGTTGCCGAGGCCCCAGCCGGCGCGGAAGCCGACGAGCTGGCCCACGCCGTCGGAGGTGCCGGCGAGGCCGGCGAACAGCACGACCAGGGCGAGGCCGATCAGCAGGGTCCGCTTGCCGCCGATCCGGCTGGACACCCAGCCGGTGATCAGCATCGCCACGGCGGTGATCAGGAAGTAGCTGGTGAACAGCAGCGAGACCTGGCTCGGCGAGGCGTCGAGGTTCTTGGCGATGGCGGGCAGGATGGGGTCCACGAGCCCGATGCCCATGAAGGCGACGACCGCGGCGAAGGCGGTGGCCCAGACCGACATGGGCTGTCGCAGGATGCCGCCGCCCTTCGGGGTGTCCGCGGGCTGTGCGTGCATGTGACCTTCCTCTCAGGGGTTTCCGGGAGCGGCGAAGAGCTTGCCGAGGGCGGGCAGGGCGGCGGCGACGGCCGCGCGCTCCGCCTCGCTGAGGACCGCGAGCCGTTCGGCCAGGAACTCCAGGCGCCGCTCGCGCCCGGAGCGCAGCCGCTCGTCCCCCTCCGCGGTGAGCCCGACGGTCACGACCCGGGCGTCCGAGACGTCCCGGCCGCGGGTGACGAGCCCGTCGCGTTCGAGCCGGTTGATCTGGGCGGTCATCGTGGGCAGGCGCACGCCGTGCTCGGCGGCCAGCCCGGTCATCCGGCGGGGACCGTCCCGCAGGGAGCCGAGCACCGAGAGCTGCTGGCTGGTGATCGGCTGGTCGGCGTTGACCCGGCGCAGCATCAGCACCACGTCGCGCAGGCGCCCGTTGAGCTGCTCGGCCAGCGCGCGGTTCGACTCGGTCACGGTCATCTCCTCGAACTACTTAGCCAGTCTAAGTTAGGTGAGCTAACTATTCAAGTGCCGCTCCGGAGCGACCGGCCTTCCGCCCGCCGGTCCCCGGCCCCTGGGCCGTGCGGCTTCGGCCGGGGATGGCGACCGTACCGCCGCCGCGCCCGTAGGCTGCGGGACATGGCGATGGACACCACGGCGGAATCGCCCGTTCCCGTGCGGACCGTCCTCCAGGCGGTGGGCGGCTGGATCGGCCGCCTCGGCCGGATCTGGGTCGAGGGGCAGATCACCGACCTCAACGCGCGCGGCGGCACCGTCTACATGACCCTGCGCGACCCGGTGGCCAACATGTCGGTACGCGTCGTCGGCCCGCGCGCCGTCGTCGAGGCCGCGGGCCCGGCCGTGACGGACGGCGCGCGCGTCGTGGTGCACGCCAAGCCCGACTTCTGGATCAACCGGGGCACGTTCTCGCTGAGCGCCCTGGAGGTCCGCCCGGTCGGCGTCGGCGAGCTGCTCGCCCGGCTCGAACGGCTCAAGCAGGTGCTCGCGGCCGAGGGGCTGTTCCGGCCCGAGCGCAAGAAGCCGCTGCCGTTCCTGCCCGGCAGGATCGGGCTGATCTGCGGGCGCGACTCCGACGCCGAGCACGACGTCCTCCAGAACGCCCGGCGCCGCTGGCCCGCCGTCGCGTTCCGCGTGGAGAACACGGCCGTGCAGGGCTCGTACGCCGTCGGCGAGGTCATGGAGGCGCTCCGCGCGCTCGACGCCGACCCCGAGATCGAGGTGATCGTGATCGCGCGGGCGGCGGCGCGATGGAGGACCTGCTGCCGTTCTCGGACGAGGCGCTGGTCCGCGCGGTGTCGGCCGCCCGCACCCCGGTCGTCAGCGCGATCGGGCACGAGCAGGACAGCCCGATCCTCGACCTGGTCGCCGACGTGCGCGCCTCCACCCCGACGGACGCGGCGAAGAAGGCCGTCCCGGACGTGCGCGAGCAGCTCCAGCTCGTCCGGCAGCTCCGCGACCGCGGGCGGCGCTGCCTGGCGGGCGGGCTGGAGCGCGAGCTGGCCTGGCTGAAGGCGGTGCGGTCCAGGCCCGCGCTGGCCGACCCGGTCCGGGAGGTCGAACGGCAGTCCGAGCAGGTCCTCGCCCTGCGCGACCGGACCCGGCGCTGCCTGTCCGGGGCGCTCGACCGGGCCGGGGACGAGCTGTCGCACACCCGCGCCCGCCTGCTGGCCCTCTCCCCCGCCGCGACGCTCGACCGCGGCTACGCGATCGTCCAGCGCGAGGACGGCTCGGTCCTGCGGGAGGCGGCGAAGGCCGACGAGGGCGAACGCCTCGTCCTGCGCCTGGCCGAGGGCCGCCTCGCCGTGACCGCGTCGGGTCCGGCGGAGTCCCAGGAGTCCTAAGGTAGGCGCGTGGCCGAAGAGAGAATGTCGTACGAGCAGGCACGCGACGAGCTGACCGACGTCGTCAAGCGGCTGGAGGCGGGCGGCCTCACCCTGGAGGAGTCGCTCGGCCTGTGGGAACGGGGCGAGAAGCTCGCCGCCGTCTGCGAGGAGTGGCTGGAGGGCGCCCGCGCCCGGCTGGCCGCCGCGATGGCCGCGCCCGAGACCGGCGAGGCCCCGGCGCCGTTCTAGGCGTCAGAGCCGAGCGCCTTCCCTGGGTGCCGCTCCGAGGTGCCGCTGCGGGGTGCCGCTGCGGGGTGTCAGGAACGCTGCGTCGCCGCGGGCGACGGGGCGAGCGACGCGTTCTGCTTCGGCTGCGGCTTGAGCGAGCCCGCCAGCACCGCCAGCTCCTCGAACGAGGCCGTACCGGTGACCACGAGGCTCACGCCGTCGGGCAGGGTGCGGGCGAGGGAGTTCTGCTTCTTGTCCTTGCGGTAGTACTTCGCCCAGGTGGTCCCGGCGACCTGCTGGGCGCCGATCGCGTTCTTGCTGTTGGTCATCCGGGGACGTACTTGGCCGCGGGCTCGTTGCTCTGCTCCAGCGCCGCGTACTCGTCGGCCGGCGTCACGAAGCCGAGGTGCCAGGCGACCGGCTGCCCGCCGCCTTCGAGGCCGTGCAGCCGCGAGCTGGTCGGCCGCCAGCCGGGCGCCAGCCCCTGCGGGGCGTGCACGGTGTACGGCGCGTCCTTCGACATCGCCCACAGCTGCGAGCCGTAGTCGACGGTCGGCAGGACCTCCTTGGTGCCGCGCGGCGTGATCGCCCAGATCGCCGCCACGATCAGCAGGCACGCCGCGATCGCGAGCGTGAACCCGCCGAGCCCGGTCGTCAGCCGCTTGTGGACGGCCGCGCTCACCGGGATCTCCGCCGGAGGCCCGCCCGCACGGGAGCCCGCGGGACCCGCCGGAGCCGCTGCGTCCGCCGTGTCCGCCGCTTCTGTCGCGTCCGCCGTGTCCGCGCTCTCGGGGAGGGCTCCGCCCCGGCCTCCGCGCTCGGCTCCGCGCCCTCCGTACGGGCCTCGGCCTGCGCTTGCGTACGGCCCTCGCCGCCGGCCTCCGCCTGGGCGCCGGGGCGGGACGCGGGCTCCGGGGTCCCGGCGGCCTCGGTCTCGGTCTCGGGCGCCGGGGAAGGGGTCTTGTCGGTCACCCTTCCAGGATCCCGCACGGTCAGGGCTGCTCCGTACCGGGGTGGGTGCGCGGGTTGCGGATCGTCCCGACGATGCCCATGATCTCGTCGGCGAGCCGGTGCGAGGCGGCGTCGTCGTCCATCAGCGACACCTCCGACACCGCGCCCGCCATCGCCCCGGTCAGAACGATCACGAGCGCCTCGTCCACGCCGCCGTCGGAGGTGTGGAACAGCGCGGCGTTGCGGCGGGCCCACTTGTTGAGGCGCTGCCGCATGACCCGGTCGAACCCGGGCGGGCCGTCGCCGGAGATGAACAGCCGGGCGACGTCGCGCTCGTCGAGGCAGCCGTTCAGGTAGGCGCCGGCGCCCGCGATGAACTGGCGCATCGGGTCGGTCTCGCCGGCCTCCCGCACCGCGTTGATCGCCTTGCGGGTGCGCTCCTGCTGGCGGCCCTGGAACTCCTCGAACAGCGTGAGGTACAGGTCGGCCTTGCCGTTGAAGTGGTGGTAGAGGCTGCCGACGCTCGCCCCGGCCTTGGCGACGATGTCGGTCACGGCGGCCTGCGCGAACCCGGCCTCGCAGAAGACGTCCCGCGCCGCTCCCAGCAACGCGCCGCGGGTGGCGGCCCCGCGGTCGGAGGTCCGGACGGGCCCACCCCCGCCCGAGGTGACCCCGCCGGACGAGACATCGATGTCGCTGCTCATGAGTGCTGAGATTACGCCCTCTTCCCCGGGGGAAACGATCCCTCGACCGTGTGGCCGGCAAATCCGTCCCCGGCCGGGAGCCGCCGCTCGCCGTTCCGTCCTCTGGTCTGGTCCAATTTGTGGCACGGTGCCCGGTCCCCGGAGAATCCGAGTCATCGACGACCGAAAGGGCTGCCCCGCCATGTCCGACGAAACCACCGTCTCGTCCCCGCTCGCGACCGAGCCCTCGGCGCCCGACCGCAACCTCGCGATGGAGCTGGTCAGGGTGACCGAGGCCGCCGCGATGGCCGCCGCCCGCTGGGTCGGCCGGGGCGACAAGAACGGCGCCGACGGCGCCGCCGTGAACGCCATGCGCCAACTGATCAACACCGTGTCGATGCGCGGCGTGGTCGTGATCGGCGAGGGCGAGAAGGACAACGCCCCGATGCTCTACAACGGCGAGGAGGTCGGGGACGGCGGCGGCGCGGAGTGCGACGTCGCGGTGGACCCGGTGGACGGCACCCGCCTCACCGCGCTCGGCATGAACAACGCGATCGCGGTCCTGTCGGTCGCGCCGCGCGGGTCGATGTTCGACCCGTCGGCGGTGTTCTACATGGAGAAGCTCGTCACCGGCCCCGAGGCCGCGGACGTGGTCGACATCGAGCGGCCGATCGCCGACAACATCAACGCGATCGCCCGCGCCAAGGGCTCGTCCCCGCACGACGTGACCGTGGTGATCCTGGACCGGCCCCGGCACGAGGGGATCGTCAAGGAGGTCCGCGAGGCGGGCGCGCGGATCAAGTTCATCCTGGACGGCGACGTGGCCGGCGCGATCATGGCGGCCCGCGAGGGCACCGGCGTCGACCTGCTGCTCGGCATCGGCGGGACGCCCGAGGGCATCATCGCGGCCTGCGCGATCAAGGCGCTCGGCGGGGTGATCCAGGGCCGGCTGTGGCCGCAGGACGACGCCGAGCGGCGCAAGGCGGTCGACGCGGGCCACGAACTCGGCCGGGTGCTGACGACCGACGACCTGGTGACGTCCGACGACGTGTTCTTCGCCGCGACCGGGATCACCGACGGCGAGCTGGTGGACGGCGTCCGCTACAAGAAGGGCACCGCGTTCACGCACTCGCTGGTCATGCGGTCGCGCAGCGGCACCATCCGCAACGTGTCGAGCGAACACCAGCTCAACAAGCTGCGCGCGTACAGCGCGATCAACTTCGACACCGCCGTCTGACCCGCCCGCCCCCCCGCCGCCCCGCCCCCGGCGGGACCCGCCGGGTCCGGCCGGGCGTACATGACCGGGCGAGCTTGCACGGCCGGGCGTGCGTAGCCGGGCGGCGTGACCGGCCAGGCGGGCGCGTCCGGGCGGGCTTGCATGGCCGGGCGTGCGTGACCGGGCGTGCGTGACCGGGCGTGCGTGACCGGGCGGGCTTGCATGGCCGGGCGGGCGTGACCGGGCGGGCGCGGCCAAGCGGACGCGGCCAGGCGGCGTGACCGGCAGGCGGGCGTGACTGGGTCGGCGGGACCGGGTGGGCGGGGCGGACGTCGGGGTAGCGCGGGGGCGGGGTCAGGTTCGGTCGCGGCCGAGGCGTCCGCGGACGCGCTGGCGCAGCGTGCGCTTGGGGGCGCGGGCCCGTACCGAGCCGAAGACCATCGTGCCGCCGATCTCGATCGTCGGGCCCTCGGCGGCGGGCCTGGTGCGCACCTCGCGGGTGCTGAGGATCGTGCGGCCCGTCACGTCCACCCGTACGCCGTCTGGGACGAGCAGCCTGATCCGGCCGCCGAGCACCAGCGCGTCGAGCACGATGTGGCGGCGTTGCAGGACGGCCTCGCGCAGGTCGAGCTCGACCGTGCCGAACAGCGCCACGAGCGGCAGCTTCACCGGGACGACCCACCGGCCGTCGCGGCGCGTCCGGCCGAACACGACCGAGACGGGCCGGTCGTCCACCAGGATCGGCTGGGCCTCCTCGGGGCTGAGGTCGCCGGTGAGGCCGGTCAGCTCGCCGAGGGTGCGGGCGGCGTAGGCGCGGGTGGTCCGCTCGTCGTGCTCCTGGGCGCTCAGCCGGCCGTCCGCGAGGGCCTCGCCGAGCACGGCCACGACCCGTTCGCGGTCGGCGTCGGAGGCGCGCAGGTCGCGGACGCGGGTCGCCTGTTCGGCGGGACGGCGGGGGCCGGGCGTTTGCACCCCCACAGGTTAGCGTCCGGCACCCGGCGGAACGCCGGAAAAATCCGTGGGGTCCGGACGGGTCCGCAGCCTACGGTGACGGGATGACGGCACAACGCCAGCAAGCCGTGTCAGCGTCCGCGTCCGCCGAACCCGCCGGCCCGGAGGCGCCCCCGGCGGTCAGCCTGCGCGGGGTCGTCAAGCGCTTCGGCGGCTTCACCGCCGTGGACGGCCTCGACCTGGACGTCCCGGCGGGCACCTGCCTCGGGCTGCTGGGCCCGAACGGTGCAGGGAAGTCGACCACCATGAAGCTGCTGACCGCGCAGGCCATCGCGGACGAGGGCGAGATCACCGTGCTGGGGTTCGCGGTGCCGCGCGAGTCGAAGCGGGCGCGGGCCGCGATGGGGGTCGTCCCCCAGCAGGACAACCTGGACGAGGAGCTGACCGCCCGCGAGAACCTGGAGGTCTTCGCCCACCTCTACCGCGTCCCGCGCCGGGCCAGGCGGGAGGCGGTGGACGACGCGCTCGCCCTCGCGCACCTGACCGGGCGGCGGCTCACCAAGGTGGACGACCTGTCGGGCGGGATGCGGCGGCGGCTGCTGATCGCGCGCGGGCTCGTGCACCGCCCGGCCCTCGTCCTGCTGGACGAGCCGACGGTCGGCCTCGACCCGCAGGTCCGCGCGGAGCTGTGGGGGCTGATCGACGGCCTGCGCTCGCGCGGCACGACCGTGCTGATGTCGACGCACTACATCGAGGAGGCCGAACGGCTCGCCGACGGCTGCGCGCTGATGTCGCACGGCCGGGTCGTCGCGCGCGGCGGCCCCGCCGAGCTGGTCGCCGAGCACGCGGGCGAACGGGTCGTCGAGCACTACGGTCCGCCGGACCGGCTGGAGGCGGTCGAGCGGATCGCGCGCGCCGCCGGGCTGCCGACGCGCCGTACGGGTCCGTCGGTGTCGGTGCTGAAGGCCGAGACGATCCCGCCGTCGCTGGCGGACGAGCTGGGCCCGGACGGGGTGCGGCGCGCGGCGAGCCTGGAGGACGTCTTCGTCGTGCTGACCGGGGAGCGGGTCGAATGAACGCGGCGGAAGGCGCGGGCGCCGCCCCGCCCCCGCGGCCCGCGCCGCCCGCGCGGCTGCGGCGGTTCGAGATGGCGCCGGTGCGCGGGATCTGGCGGCACGAGCTGGCCCTCTACAAGCGCTACTGGAAGTCGCAGTCGTTCGCCTCGATGGTGGAGCCGACGTTCTTCCTGCTGGCGTTCGGCTACGGGTTCGGGTCGATGGTCGCGGCGATCGGCGACTACCGCTACCTGGACTTCGTGGCGACCGGCGTGGTGGGGACGGCGGCGCTGTTCACCTCGGTGTTCCCCGGCATGTTCAACGGCTACATCCGGCGGGTCTTCCAGCACACCTACGACGCGATGCTGGCCGCGCCGGTGGACGTGCACGAGCTGGTCACGGCCGAGGCGCTGTGGATCGCGGCGAAGTCGGCGGTGTACTCCTGCACGCCGCTGGTGGTGGCGATGTTCTTCGGCCTGGCCCCGGCGCCGGGGATGCTGCTGGTGCCGTTCGTCGTGTTCTTCACGGCGCTCGGGTTCGGGCTGCTCGGGATGTGGACCTCGTCGGTCGTGCCGTCGATCAACTCGTTCGACTACGTGATCACCGGGGTGGTGACGCCGCTGTTCCTGATCGCCGGTACGTTCTTCCCGGTCGGGTCGCTGCCGCGCTGGGCGCAGTACGCCGGGTGGTGCAACCCGCTGTTCCACTGCGTGGAGCTGGTGAGGCACGCGGTCTTCGGGCTGCGGCCCCTCGCCGACCTCGGGCACCTGGCCGCGCTCTGGGCGTTCGCCGGGCTGGCGTGGGCGATCGCGGTACGCGGCATGCGCCGCCGCCTCATCGACTGAGGCGTCTCCCGACCGGCCCGGACCGGCCCCCGGCCCGGCCTCCGGCCACGCGAGGGGCGAACGGGCGGGGCCGGGGCGCTCTGACCGGCGCAGACCGGCATTGACCGGCACGGGCTCCGGTCTCTACGCTGACGCGAATCTTCTTCATATTCCTGGAGTCCGGATGACCACGACGCGGGACCGTCAGGCACGGTTCGCCACCTACGCCGGTTTCGCCGTCCAGGGGCTGTGCTTCGCCTCGCTGGTGACCCAGGTCCCGCAGATCCAGAAGACCCACCACCTCAGCGACGCCACGCTGTCGCTCGTCCTGCTCATGGTGCCGCTGATCGCGGGCGTCGGCAGCGTCCTGTCGGGCCTGCTGTTCCCCCGCGTCGGCAGCGGGCCGGTGCTGCGCGTCGCCCAGCCCGCCGTCGCGGTCACGATCGTCCTGGTCGGCCTGACCGGCGACAACGACCCGGCGCTGTACGGGGCGGTCGCGCTGTTCGGGCTGTTCGTCGGCGCGGTGGACGCTTCGATGAACGCGCAGGCGGTCACGGTCGAGCGCCGCCACGGGATCAGCCTGATCACCGGGTTCTACGCGGTCTGGAGCGTCGCGGGCATCCTCGGCGGGCTCTGGGCCTCGCTCTGCAACAAGATCGACCTGTCGCTGCTCACCGGGTTCGCGATCGCCTCCGCGCTCGGGATCGCGGTGTCGCTGTCCACCGGCCACCGCCTGTTCCGGCGCGAGGAGGAGGCGGACGGCCCGTCCGCGAGCGAGCTCAAGGCCGCCGGGCGGCGCGTCCCCTGGCGCCCGATCCTCGTCGTCGGCGCCGCGATGGCCGTCGCCTACCTCGCCGACTCGGCGATCTCCAGCTACGGCGCCAAGTACCTCGACGACGAGCTGTCGAGCAGCGACTGGGTCGCGCCGCTCGGGTACGTGGCGTACCAGGTCGCGATGGTCGTCAGCCGCGCCGTCGCCGACCTCGGCGTGCGCCGCTCGGGCGCGGTGCGGATCGTCCGGATCGGCGGGCTGGTCGGCATCGCCGGCATGGTCGGCGTGGTCGCGGCGCCGAACGCCTACGTCGCCATCCCCGCGTTCGCGGTCGCCGGGCTCGGGCTCAGCGTGATCGCGCCGGTGTCGTACACCGCCGCCGGGCGCGTCGACCCGACCGGCCTCGGCGTCGCCGTGGCGCGCGTCAACATCTTCAACTACGTGGGATTCGTGCTCGGCGCCGCCGTGGTCGGCGCCATCGCGCCCGTCAGCGACGAGAACGGGCTGCGGCTGGCGTTCATCGTGCCGACCGTGCTCATCCTGGTCGTGTTCGCGACGGCGAAGGGCTTCGCCCCGAGGCCCGTGCCCGGTGCGAAGCCCGACGCTCCCGCCATGGAACGCCCCGTCGCGTGACGCGCGCGGCGGCCGTGGAACCCGCTCGGACGCCCCGTCGCGCGACGCGCGGGGTCAGACGTTCTCCTCCAGAGCGCTGACGGCTCGTTCGCCCGCGAGCTGGGCCTCTTCGGGGAGAGGTCCTTGATCGCCTGGGCCAGCGCGACCTCGGCGGCGTCCGCCGCCGCGCGGGCGGTCACCGCGTGTTCCTGGGCCCGTTCCAGATCGCCGAGCCCGACACAGTCGAACGCCACCTGCGCGTCGTGAACGGCCATCTTGAGCTGCCGGGCGGACTCGTCCAGGCTCATCCGTACCTCCTACACCGGGGATCTTTCTCCTACCCGCGAGCACGCTGGGTAACCACCCGCCCCAGCAGCCGCGCCGCCTCCTCCAGCCGCGCCTCGCCGAGGCGCGCGTACCCGAGGACGAGCGCGGGCGGCGCCTGACCGGCGCGTTCGGCCGACCACATCGGCGCGGCGCCCGCGACGCACACGCCGGCCTCGGCGGCGTCGCGGGCCACCTGGCGCTCGTCCGCGCCGCGCGGGAGTTCCACGTAGAGATGGATTCCCGCTGAGACGCCGTGAACCATCACACCGGGTACATGGGCGCGCAGCGCGTCCGCGAGCGCGTCGCGGCGCGCCCGGTAGCGGCGGCGCATCATGCGCAGGTGCCGGTCGTAGCCGCCGCCGGAGAGGAACTCGGCGAGCGCGTACTGCTCCAGGACCGGCCCGCCGAGGTCGGTGCGGGCTCGGTGGACGCGGAGGCGCCCGGCGAGGTCGCCGGGCGCGACGGCCCAGCCGAGCCGCAGCGCGGGCGCGAGGGACTTGCTGACCGAGCCGAGCAGGACGACCCGGTCGGGGTCCACGCCCTGGAGGCAGCCGACCGGGTCGCGGTCGTAGCGGAACTCGGCGTCGTAGTCGTCCTCGACGATCACGCCGCCGACGTCGCGGGCCCAGGCGATCAGCGCGGCGCGGCGGGCCGGGGAGAGCACCACGCCGGTCGGGTACTGGTGCGCGGGCGTGACGAGGACGGCGCGCGCGCCCGTCCGGGCGAGGGCGGCGACGTCGATGCCGTCGCCGTCCACCGGGACGGGGGCGAGGGCGACGCCGGTCGCCTCCAGCATGGGGATCTGCCGGGCGCTGGTCGGGTCCTCGACGGCGAGGACGCGGTGGCCGTCCTCGACCAGCAGCCGGACCAGCGCCGACAGCGCGTGCGCCACCCCGTTCATGATCACGACCTGGTCCGGCGCGGCGTGCGCGGCGCGGACCCGGCCGAGGTAGCCCGCCAGCTCCGTCCGCAGCGCGGGCACGCCGCCGGGGTCGGGGTAGGTGAACGCGTCGTGCGGGAGGGCGCGCAGCGCGGCGCGCGAGGCGGCCGTCCAGCGCTCCCGGGGGAACGAGGCGAGGTCGGGCGTCCCGGGCCACAGGTCGTACGCGACCGGCGCGGCGGGCGGGCCGCCGGACGCCTGACCCTCTGGCCACACTTCGGTGTCGGCGGCGGGCGGCGCCGGGTCGGGAGCCGGACGCGGGGCCCGTCCCGGGTCCGGGCCGCCGGCCCTGATCGCGACGGGGCCGCCGAGCCACGCGGACGGCTCCGGGCCCGCGGGCGCCGGGCCCGCGCCGTCGGGGCGGGCGAGCGGGGCCACGCGGGTGCCGTCGCCGCGCCGGGAGACCAGGAAGCCCTCGGCGACGAGCTGCTCGTACGCGGTGACGACGACGCCGCGCGAGACGCCGAGATCGCGGGCCAGGTCGCGGCTCGACGGCAGCCGCGTCCCGGCGACGAGCCGCCCGGATCGGACGGCCGCGCGGAACCCGGCGGCGATCTGGGCGGCGAGGCGTCCGGCGCTCCGGTCGAGAGGAAGGTGGAGATCGGTCACATCACACTCAGCGTTGAGAGGGGCCGCAGGCGTCACCTCCGCCCCCTGGTCCACTCGACCGGGACCCGATTGGTCCTGTCGCGTGAACCAGACGGGACCTAGCGTTCCATGCCATGAACCGTTCGACCAGCACGCGGGGGACGGTCGGCGCCGCGGTCGCGATGTCGCTCGTCGGATCGCTGACCGCCGTGTCCGCGACGATCGCCGACTACCCCGTCTTCGGCGGCCAGGCCGTCCGCTACGCGGTGGCCGCCGCGATCCTGCTCGCCGTCTGCCGCGCCGTGGAGTCCCGGCGCGCCGGGCCGCGCGGCGCGGAAACCCGCCGCGCCGCCCGTCCGACCCGGCGGGAGTGGGTGTACCTGGCCGCGGTCGCGGGCACCGGGCTCGCGGCGTTCAACGTGTTCATCGTGCTGGCGACGGAGGACACCTCGCCCGCGACGGTCGGGACGGTGATCGCCACCGTGCCGATCGCGCTGGCGCTGGCCGGTCCGCTGCTCGAACGCCGCAGGCCCGCGCCCGTCCTGGTCGTGTCGGCGTGCGTGGTGACCGCCGGGGCCGCGCTCGCGAACGGGCTCGGCAGCGGCACCGCGCGCGGGCTGCTGCTGGCGCTCGGCGCGCTCGCGGGCGAGGTGTGCTTCTCGCTGCTGGCCGTCCCGGTGCTGCCGCGCCTCGGGCCGCTGCGGGTGTCGGCGTACTCGGCGGCGCTCGCGGCCCCGATGCTGCTGGCGGCCGGCCTCGCGGCGGACGGCGCGGGCGTGCTGCGCGCGCCGACGGGCGCGGAGCTGGCCGGCCTGGCGTACCTGTCGGTGGTCGTCACCACGGTCGCGTTCCTGCTCTGGTACGACGCGCTCGGCCGGCTCGGGCCCGACCGGGCCGGGCTGTTCGCCGGGCTCATCCCGGTCTCGGCGGTGATCACGACCGTGCTGCTCGGCCTCGGCCGCCCGGGGCCGGCCGACCTCGCGGGCGCCGCGCTCGTCGCGGCGGGCGTCGTGATCGGCCTGCGCCCGTCCCGGGCCCGGCGGCCCGAGACCGTCCCGGACGGGCCCGCCGGACGCGAGCCGGCGCTCGAAGCCGGGTGACCGGACGGCTCGGCCGCACGGCGCGGAGCCGGGTAGCCGAGGGGCGCGGAGCCGGGCGGCCGGGCGGCGCGGAGCCGGGTGGCCGGGGGCGCGGAGCCCGCGGGAACGGGGCCGTACCCTGTAGGGCGGCCCCCATCGGATGACGCGAGGATCTGCGAGTCACATGCCTGAGTTCTCCTACACCGACCTGCTGCCGCTCGGCCCGGACGAGACCGAGTACCGGCTGCTGACCTCCGACGGCGTGTCCACGTTCGAGGCGAACGGCCGGACGTTCCTGCAGGTCGAGCCGGAGGCCCTGCGGCTGCTCACCGAGACCGCGATGCACGACATCTCGCACCTGCTGCGGCCCGCGCACCTCGCGCAGCTCCGCCGCATCCTGGACGACCCGGAGGCGTCGCCGAACGACCGGTTCGTGGCCCTGGACCTGCTGAAGAACGCGGGCATCGCGTCCGGCGGCGTCCTGCCGATGTGCCAGGACACCGGCACGGCGATCATCATGGGCAAGCGCGGCCAGCACGTCCTCACCGACGGCGCCGACGAGGAGCACCTGTCCCGGGGCGTGTACGACGCGTACACCAAGCTGAACCTGCGCTACTCGCAGATGGCGCCGGTCACGATGTGGGACGAGAAGAACACCGGCAGCAACCTGCCCGCGCAGATCGAGCTGTACGCGACGCCGGGCGACGCGTACAAGTTCCTGTTCATGGCCAAGGGCGGCGGCAGCGCCAACAAGTCGTTCCTCTACCAGGAGACCAAGGCCGTCCTGAACCCCAAGCGGATGCTGGCCTTCCTGGAGGAGAAGATCCGCTCGCTCGGGACGGCCGCGTGCCCGCCGTACCACCTGGCGATCGTCGTCGGCGGCACGTCCGCCGAGTACGCGCTGAAGACCGCCAAGTACGCCTCCGCGCACTACCTCGACACCGTGCCGTCCGAGGGGTCGCCGCTCGGGCACGGGTTCCGCGACGTGGAGCTGGAGGGGCAGGTGTTCGAGCTGACGCAGAGGCTCGGCATCGGCGCGCAGTTCGGCGGCAAGTACTTCTGCCACGACGTGCGCGTGATCCGGCTGCCCCGGCACGGCGCGTCCTGCCCGGTCGCGATCGCGGTGTCGTGCAGCGCCGACCGGCAGGCCCTCGCCAAGATCACCGCCGAGGGCGTCTTCCTGGAGCGGCTGGAGACCGACCCGGCCCGCTACCTGCCCGAGACGACCGACGAGCACCTCGACGACGGCGTCGTGCACCTCGACCTCAACCGGCCGATGGACGAGATCCGCGCCGAGCTGACGAAGTACCCGGTCCGGACGCGGCTGTCGCTGACCGGCCCGCTCGTCGTCGCCCGCGACATCGCGCACGCCAAGATCAAGGAGCGGCTGGACGCCGGGGAGCCGATGCCGCGGTACCTGCGCGACCACGCCGTCTACTACGCCGGGCCCGCGAAGACGCCCGAGGGGTACGCCTCCGGGTCGTTCGGGCCCACCACGGCCGGGCGGATGGACTCCTACGTCGAGCAGTTCCAGGCGGCGGGCGGCTCGCTCGTCATGCTCGCCAAGGGCAACCGGTCGCAGCAGGTCACCGACGCCTGCAAGGCGCACGGCGGGTTCTACCTCGGCTCGATCGGCGGCCCCGCCGCGCGCCTCGCCCAGGACTGCATCAAGAAGGTCGAGGTGCTGGAGTACCCGGAGCTCGGCATGGAGGCCGTCTGGAAGATCGAGGTCGAGGACTTCCCGGCGTTCGTCGTGGTGGACGACAAGGGCGAGGACTTCTTCGCCGACACGACGGGCCCCGTCCTCACCATCGGCCGTCGCTGAACCCGGACCCGGACCTCGGCCGCTGCTTCTTCCGCGGCTTGCGCGGCTTGCCGTGCCACGGCGGGACCCCCGGCAGCCACGTCGGCGGGACCGTCGGCGTCGCGGTCGGTCCCCCGGACGAAGGCGCAGGCGGCGGCGTGCTCTTCTTCCCGGAGGTCGGCGCCGCCGGCGCGGCGCCGCCGCCGGACGGCCCCGGGGCGTCCGCGCCGCGCGAACCGTTCGGCGGCGGGTCCGGCGCGGGGATCTTCCGCGCGGACGGTACGGCCCGTCCCTCCGACACGTCCTCGCCGACGCGCCCTCCGGACGGCGGCCTGGTCACCGTCCGCCCCGGCTCCCCCGCACCGGCCCCGGCGTCCAGGCTGACCGCCACCGCGACGGCCACCACCGCCGCCGTGCTCGCGAGCGCCGCGGGCAGCCCCGCCCGCAGCCAGGGCGCACCGGTCCGGCGTCGCTCCTCGCGTCGTTCGCTCGGCGTGCCGTCCGGCAGGCGCGTGGCGACGTCCGGAGGCCGCGGGTCCTGCGTGGCGGCGGGCGGGTCCGTGGGGGGAACGGGCGGCGGCTGCCAGAGCGCGGCGATCGCCTCGGCGGCCGTACCGGCGGGCGCGGTTTCCACGCCGTCCGCCGCTTGCGCGCTGGGCGGGCGCTGCGTCCGCGCCTCCGAACGGGCGGCGAGCAGCGCCAGGAGAAGGTCGTCGACGGACGGCCGGTCGGACGGGTCCTTCGCGATCGCGGCCGACACCAGCCCGTGCAGCGGTTCGGGCAGCCCGGCCAGGTCGGGCGGCAGGTGGACGATGCGTCCCGCGACGAGGTCGCCGTCGCCCGCGCCGAACGGATGGCGGCCCGTCGCGGCGTACGCGACGAGGCAGCCCCAGCCGAACACGTCGGAGGCCGGGGTCGCCGGGCCGCCGAGGAGCCGTTCGGGCGCGATCCACCCGGGGCTGCCCATCACGAACCCGCTCTGCGTCGGGCCCTGGGCGAGGTCCACGGCGCGGGCGATGCCGAAGTCGATCACCCACGGGCCGGAGCGGGCGAGCAGCACGTTGGCCGGCTTCAGGTCGCGGTGCACGAGCCCGGCGCCGTGGATGGCGGCGAGCGCGGCGGCGACCCCGATCGCGACGGCCTCGACGGTCGCGGCGGGCAGCGGTCCGTCCCGTTCGACGACGCGCGCCAGCGGCGGCCCCTCGATGTACTCCGACACGATGAACGGCCGGACCAGGGCGCTGCCGTCCTCGATGACGCGGGCCGTCCACGACGAGGCGACGCGGCGGGCGTACCCGGCCTCGGCGCGGAACCTGGCGCGGGCGGACGGGTCGTTCGCCGCGGCCGAGCGCAGCGCCTTGACCGCGACCCGGCGGCCGGACTCGTCGCGCGCGAGGTAGACGACGCCCATCCCGCCCGCGCCGAGCCGTCCGAGCAGGGTGAAGCGGCCGATGGCGGGCGGGTCCCCCGGTACGAGCGGCGCGGCGCCGCCCCCGTGCTCCGTCGCGTCCACGCAAGCCTCCCGGGATCGGAGTGCTCACCGTCCTCATGGGCACTGCTCCCCCCACCATCCACGAAGAGGGGACCCCGCGCAGGCGGTACGAACCAGTAGGTCACAGTATTGGACCTAAATCCAAGTTGGTCCCAAGGTCTCCCCGCTGACCGCATGGCCACTCCGGTATCTTTTCCGCCATGTCTCAGTCAGAGCGCCTCGTGCTCGCGACGCGCTACCGGCTGGTCTCGGAAATCGGCCAGGGTGCCAACGGCACCGTGTGGAGAGGGCATGACGACCTCCTCGACCGCGCCGTCGCGATCAAGGAGTTGCGGCTCCCCGACGACCTCTCCGAGGACGACCGGGTCGTCTTCTACCGGCGCACCCTCCGCGAGGCGCGCGCCCCCGCGCAGCTGCGCGCGCACTCGATCGTCGAGGTCTACGACGTCGTCATCGAGCAGGGCCGCCCGTGGATCGTGATGGAGCTGATCGAGGCGCCGAGCCTGGAGCAGCTCATCGAGCGCGACGGGCCGCTCCCGCCCGAGCGGGTCGGGCACATCGGGCGCAGGCTGCTGGACGCGCTCGGCGCCGCGCACCAGGCGGGGATCGTGCACCGCGACCTCAAGCCGAGCAACGTGCTGCTCGACGGCGACCGGGTCGTGCTGACCGACTTCGGCCTGGCGTTCTCGTCCGGCTCGGCGAGCCTGACCAAGACCGGGCACTTCATGGGCTCCCCGCGTACGTGGCGCCCGAGGTCGCCGCCGGCGAGAAGGCCACCCCGCGCTCGGACCTGTGGTCGCTCGGCGCGACGCTGTACGCCGCGCTGGAGGGCCGCCCGCCGTTCGAGCGCGACAACGTGATGGCGACGCTGAGCGCCCTCGCCAACGAGTCGACGCCGCCGCCGCAGCACGCCGGCGCGCTCGCCCCCGTGATCACCGGGCTGCTGGAGAAGAACCCGACCCGGCGGCTCAGCCACGCCCGCGCGGTCGACCGGCTCGAACGGGCCGCGTCCGGGCCGCGCTCCGGCCGCCGCCCGCCGACGCCGCGGCTGCGGCTGATGGCCGTGCTCGCGCTGATCGGCGCGACCGTCGCGTCCTGCGGGATCGGCGCGACCGCGCTGATCGTCGGGATGATGCGGGAGAGCCCCGGCCCGTCGCCCACCGCGCCGTCCACCCCGCCCGCCAAGCGCGACGGCGGCGCAGCGGGCGACGCCGCCCCGGCCGGGGCCGAGACCAGCACCTTCGCCGTACGGGCCCGTACCGGCGCGTGCCGGATCTTCGTGTCGGTGCCCGGCGCGACCACCACCGTCCTGAGCGACGAGACGCTCGTCAAGGGCGACGCCCGCCGCTACGCGCAGCCCCGCATCAACGCGGTGGTGTACGACGCGTCCGCCTGCGACGTCTGGGTGCGCGGCCACCGGCAGGCGGCGGGCGCCCCGGGCGAGCGCAAGAACTACACCGTCAGCGCGAAGCCCTCCGGCGGCTGACACCCGTCCCCGGCCCGCCGGCCGCCTCCCGGGTCCGGGCACGGCGGGAATGCGCGAGGCGCTCGCGTGGCTGCCACCAGGGCGGGGATAGATTCGTTGACGGAGGTGGCTTTTCCATGACCGAGCAGGAGTTCCGGGTCGAGCACGACTCCATGGGCGAGGTGCGGGTCCCGGCGGCGGCGAAGTGGCGGGCGCAGACCCAGCGCGCGGTGGAGAACTTCCCGATCTCCGGGCGGGGCCTGGAGCCCGCCCACATCGCGGCGCTCGGGCAGATCAAGGCCGCGGCGGCGACCGTGAACGCCGAGCTCGGCGTGCTCGACGGGGACCTGGCCGCCGCCGTCAACGCGGCGGCGCTGGAGGTCGCGGCGGGCCGGTGGAACGACCAGTTCCCGATCGACGTGTTCCAGACCGGCTCGGGGACGTCCTCCAACATGAACGCCAACGAGGTCGTCGCGACGCTCGCGCAGGAGCGCCTCGGCCGTCCCGTCCATCCGAACGACCACGTCAACGCGTCCCAGTCGTCCAACGACGTGTTCCCGTCGTCCATCCACATCGCGGCCACGGGCGCCGTCGTCAACGACCTGATCCCGGCGCTGCGGCACCTGGAGGGCGCGCTCGGCGGGAAGGCGGCCGAGTTCGCGACGGTGGTGAAGTCGGGCCGCACCCACCTGATGGACGCCACGCCCGTCACGCTGGGCCAGGAGTTCGGCGGCTACGCCGCCCAGGTCCGCTACGGCGTCGAACGGCTCCAGGCCGTCCTGCCCCGCCTCGCCGAGCTGCCCCTCGGCGGCACGGCGGTCGGCACGGGGATCAACACCCCCGAGGGCTTCGCGCCGCGCGTCATCGCCGAGATCGCCCGCGTGACCGGGCTGCCGCTGACCGAGGCGCGCGACCACTTCGAGGCGCAGGGCGCCCGCGACGGCCTGGTGGAGGCGAGCGGCGCGCTCCGTACCATCGCGGTCGGCCTCAACAAGATCGCCAACGATCTGCGCTGGATGGGGTCGGGCCCGCGCGCCGGGCTCGCCGAGATCCGGCTGCCCGACCTCCAGCCCGGCTCGTCCATCATGCCGGGCAAGGTCAACCCGGTGATCCCCGAGGCCGTCACGCAGGTCGCGGCGCAGGTCATCGGGAACGACGCGGCGATCGCGTTCGGCGGCGCGGCGGGCAGCTTCGAGCTGAATGTGATGCTGCCCATGCTGGCCCGCAACGTCCTGGAGTCGATCACCCTGCTCGGCAACGTCGCGCGGCTGCTCGCCGACCGCTGCGTGGCGGGCGTCGAGGCCGACGAGGACCGCCTGCGCGAGTACGCCGAGTCGTCGCCGTCGATCGTGACGCCGCTCAACAAGTACGTCGGCTACGAGGAGGCGGCCAAGATCGCCAAGCAGGCGCTGGCCGAGCGCCGGACGATCCGCGAGGTCGTCCTGGAGCGCGGCCACGTCGACAACGGCACGCTCACCGTCGAGCAGCTCGACAAGGCCCTCGACGTGCTCGGCATGACGAACTCGTCCTGACGGGCGAGGGGGCGGGCCGTGCCCGCCCCCTGCCGCTCACCTCAGTACCAGCCGCGGCCGTTGGCGTGCTTCAGGGCGCGGCAGGGCGTCTTGTAGCGGCCCTTGACGTAGCCGAGCCCCCACTTGATCTGCGTGCGGGGTTGGACTTCCAGTCCTTCCCGGCGCTGCGCATCTTGCGGCCCGGCAACGCCTGCGGGATGCCGTACGCGCCGCTGGAGCGGTTGTGGGCCTTGTGGTTCCAGTGGCTCTCCCGGTTCCAGAGCTTCACCAGGCACCCGTACTGCCGAGTGGACCATCCGCGCTTCTTCACCATGGGCTTGGCGAGGGCCTTGTTCCGTTGCGCGCGCGTGGGCTTCTTCTTCGCCTTCGCGGTGACCGCGGTCTGCGCGGCCGCGGTCTGCGCGACCGCGGCGCGGGTCGGGGCGGCGGCCTGCGCCGGGACGGTCTCGGCGACGACGCCGAACGACAGCGCCGCCGCGAGCGCGAGCGTGGCGGAACGCCGGACGGGGGCGTTGCGGCGGAGGGCTGTCGCGGAGCGCGGGAAGGACATGCGATCCAAAACGGAACCTTTCGTCGTGCCGGGCGGTCGTTCGGCCCGGCGGGCTCCACGCGAGCGCCACCGTCCGGGGGACGGACGGCTCGCGTGATTCCGGAGTGACGGCGGTGACGCGCTACGGCGCGTCCCGCTGGGGAATGGGGCACGGCGGCGCGTGGGACGCGCCGGGCCGTGGCTCGCGGGCGTGGCGACGCGTGGAGGGCGCCGGGCCCGGAGGCGGGCGCACCGAGGTACGGCGCGCCGGCGGTGGAGGGGTTGGGCGCGACGGGGTACGGCGCGCCGAACTGCGGAGGGATTGAGCGCGCCAGGGTTCAGCGCGCCGTTTGTGGAGGGGTTGGGCACGACGGCGCGTGGGACGCACCGGGGCCGGTGCCGCCGCGGCGCTCAGGCGCGCCAGGGGCGGTCGGTCGGGGACACGGTCATCACGGGCACGGGTGCGTCAGGGGGACGCTCCGTACCGTGCTGTGGGCCCGCTGCGGGGCCTGCCGCCTCATCGCGGCGGGTGCCGCTCCTTCGCGGCGTGGGGCGCCGCCGGTGGGCGGCTCATCGCCGCGTCGTCGCGGCGGCCGTGCGGCGCGTGAACGGATCTCACGCGCGCGGGAGGACGGATGCGTCCTCGGAGGACCGTCGGGTCCTCACCGGGCGGCGCGGTGGCACCGGCCGCCCGGACGTCTCGCGATCTAGTACCAGCCGACGGACTGGGAGTGGCCCCAGGCGTCGCACGGCTTGCCGTAGCGGCCGCCGATGTAGCCGAGGCCCCACTTGATCTGGGTCCTGGCGCTGGTCCTCCAGTCGGATCCGGCGCTCGCCATCTTGGAGCCGGGCAGCGCCTGCGGGATCCCGTACGCGCCGGAGGGGTTGGCGGCGTTGGTGCGCCAGCCGCTCTCCTTGTTCCACAGCTTCACCAGGCAGCCGAACTGGCCGGGGCCGTTCATGTTGAAGCCGGGGAGCATGGACTTGGCGATCGCCTGCGCCTCGCCGGCGGGCACCGGGTCGCCCGCGGGGACCGCGCTGCCGCCGCCGCCCGAGCCGTTCTTCGGCTTCGGCTTCTTGGTCGGGATCGGGTGGCCCTTCGCCTGGAGCTTCGGGCTCTTGGCGCTCTTGCGGGCGGACCGGTTGGCGCGGGCCAGCGCCTGCTGGCGGCGCTGGGCCTCCATGACCTTGGGGTCGACCTGCGGCTGCGCCGCGTCGGCGAGGGGGGCGGCGTTGCCGGGCTTGACGGTCGCCGCGCCGGAGTCGCCGCCGGAGCCGGTGAGGGCGAACGCGCCGACCGCGCCGCCGCCGACCACCACGGCCGCGCCCGCGGCCACCGCCGCGATCTTGACGCCGGTGCGGCGGGCCGCGCCGCCGGAGCCGGGCGCCGCCGCCTTCTTCGCCCCGGCGGGACGGCGCCTGCCGTCGCCGAGCCGGCGCTGGCGGCCGCTCGCGGGCCGGCCGCCGCTCGCGATCTCGTCGCGGGGCGCCGCGCCCTCACCCGGGACGGACCCGAAGGAGGCGGTGTCGCCGGCCTCGCCGGTCTCCACGACGCGCGTCGCGAACGGAGAGCCGGCGACCTTCACGTCGTCCTCGTGCGGGGCGCCGGGGCCGTCCAGCGGGCCGCCGAACGGCTCCTGGGCGCCCGCGGGGGCGCCTGCGAGATCGAACGGCGCGCCCTCGGCGTCGTGCGGCGCGCCGGGAAGGTCGTGCTGCGCCGAGGGGGTCAGGGGCGCCGGGGAGTCAAAGCTCTGTCGATCGTCTCGCCTAGGGGACCCGGGACGGTCTCCGAACAAGGCGGTCCTTCCGACGGTCGCACGCGCATGGGCACGCGCACGAGCTGTTTTCACCCCCGGCCCGGCCATCGCCCGGAGGCGGGCGGTCCCGGTCCTGGAGGAGCGCCGCTCCGGTCGCGCGTCAGGGGTCGCGCGGCGGGCCGGCACCTCTCTGGGGGTGCTTACGAGGAGACACAATGCCCGAGTCCGAGGGATGCTCCGCAACCGAAACGAGACGAATGCCCCGGCTCGTGCCGTTGTCAACCCTCCCCGACGATCACCGAAACCGCGATGGGACCTGGGATTCCTTACATCCGGCTTAGGTTCTGTGACGTTCATCACAGTCACACGGGACGGCGTTTACCGATCACCCTCCGTGCCGATTTCGGTCACACGAATCACACGGGTGTCATCTCCCTCACACCCCCGGACGCCCGTCCACGCCGTCCGCGCTCTGCCTCGCTCCGCCCCCGCGCCGTGCGGGCACGCGAACGCCCCGGCGGGTCCGGTGAGGGTCCGCCGGGGCGTTCGTGCGCTGGTGCGTCGTAGGCCGACGCGCCCTGGAGCGCCGGGCCGTCCGCGCCAGGCGCCGGCTCAGGCGCCGATGTCGCCGAGCATGTCGGTGACGAGGGCGGCGATGGGCGAGCGCTCCGACCGGGTCAGCGTCACGTGCGCGAACAGCGGATGGCCCTTGAGCTTCTCGGCCACCGCGGCGACGCCGTCGTGCCGTCCGACCCGCAGGTTGTCGCGCTGCGCCACGTCATGGGTGAGGACGACGCGCGAGCCCGCCCCGATGCGCGACAGCACGGTGAGCAGGACGCCGCGTTCGAGCGACTGGGCCTCGTCCACGATCACGAACGCGTCGTGCAGGGACCGGCCGCGGATGTGGGTGAGGGGCAGGACCTCCAACATGCCACGGTCCAAAACCTCCTCGATCACCTCCGGGGTGGTCACCGCCGACAGCGTGTCGTAGACGGCCTGCGCCCACGGCGACATCTTCTCGTTCTCCGAGCCGGGCAGATAGCCGAGCTCCTGGCCGCCGACGGCGTACAGCGGCCGGAACACCACGACCTTGCGGTGCCTGCGGCGCTCCAGGACGGCCTCCAGGCCCGCGCAGAGCGCCAGCGCGGACTTGCCCGTGCCCGCGCGCCCGCCGAGCGAGACGATGCCGATGTCGTCGTCCATGAGCAGGTCCAGGGCGATCCGCTGCTCGGCCGACCGGCCGCGCAGCCCGAACACCTCCCGGTCGCCGCGCACGAGCCGCACCGACTTGTCGGCCTGGACGCGCCCGAGCGCCGAGCCGCGCTCCGACAGCAGCCGGAGCCCGGTGTGGCAGGGCAGGTCGCGGGCCTCCTCCAGATCGGCCTCGCCCTCGTCGAACAGCGCGTCGACGCTCGCGGCGGGGACCTCCAGCTCCCGCATCCCGGTCCAGCCGGACTCCACGACCGCCAGCTCGGCCCGGTACTCCTCGGCCGCCAGGCCCACCGCGGACGCCTTGACCCGCATCGGCAGGTCCTTGGAGACCAGCACGACGTCGCGGCCCTCGCGGGCGAGCCAGCTCGCGACCGACAGGATCCTGGTGTCGTTGTCGCCCAGCCGGAAGCCGTCGGGCAGCACGCTCGCGTCGGAGTGGTTGAGCTCGACCCGCAGCGTCCCGCCGAGCTCGCCGAGCGGCAGGGCCTCGTCGAGGCGCCCGTGCTCCAGCCTGAGGTCGTCCAGCGTGCGCAGGGCCTGCCGGGCGAAGTAGCCGAGCTCTGGGTGGTGCCGCTTGGCCTCCAGCTCGGAGATGACGACGATGGGGAGTACGACCTCGTGCTCGGCGAACCGGGTCATCGCCCCGGGGTCGGCCAGCAGGACGCTGGTGTCGAGGACGTACGTGCGCCGCTGCTCCGGAACGGGCGTTCCGGACGGGTTCCCGGAAGCGGGACGGCGCGGGGAGGTTGTGGCCACTCGATCTCCCTGAGACTGGGGAAACTGCCGGTGGCGCCGCGGTCCGTCCGGGTGCGGCCGGGATTCCCCGCGCGGGGCCGGCCTCGGACGGTGGCGGGCGGGACGGCGCGCGAGCGCAGCCCCTCAGGAACCGAAGCGCCGGTGCCGCGCGGCGTACGAGCGGATCGCCCGCAGGAAGTCGACCTTGCGGAAGTCCGGCCAGTGGACCTCGCAGAAGTAGAACTCCGAGTGGGCGCTCTGCCAGAGCATGAAGCCGGAGAGGCGCTGCTCCCCGAGGTACGGATGACCAGGTCGGGGTCCGGCTGGCCGCGCGTGTAGAGATGCTCCGCGATGTGCTCGACGTCGAGGACCTCGGCGAGCTCCTCGATGCTGGTGCCCCGACTCGCCTGCTCGATGAGCAGTGAGCGCACCGCATCAGCGATCTCACGCCTACCTCCATACCCAACCGCGACGTTCACAATCAGGCCGGGAGCGCCGGATGTCTCTTCTCCGGCATGTTTAAGGATTCGGGCGGTTTTATCCGGAAGCAGGTCGAGTGCTCCGACCGGCTTGACGTGCCAGCCGTCGGCGGCGAGCTTGCCGACCGTGGTCTCGATGATCTCCAGCAGCGGGTCCAACTCGGCGGCGGGACGGCTGAGGTTGTCGGTCGACAGCAGCCACAGCGTGACCACCTCGACCTTGGCCTCGGTGCACCAGTGCAGCAGCTCGCTGATCTTGTCGGCGCCCCGCTGGTGCCCGCGGTTGACGTCGGTCAACCCCATCGACCTGGCCCAGCGGCGGTTGCCGTCGAGGATGACCCCGACATGGCGGGGGGTGATGTCGGTCGGGAGCGACGCCTCGACCCGGTGCTCGTACAGCCGGTAGGCGACGTCGCGGATCGCGGCGTACGGGCCGCTCCGCCGGATGGCGGAGGTCACCCCGCCGCGGGACTGGTCCCGAACCCCCATATGGGCTTCCCTTCGAGCGACCGCTCCTGGATGAGAACGATGCTCAATTATGGCCCGGCGGCGACACTTGTCCCGCCGTTCCGGGCAGTAGGGCACTACCCGGACGGATGTTTGGACCCGGTGCAAGATGGACAGCGGACCGCGTTCACGTGCGGGACGGGCCGAGGACGTCGCGGTAGCTGGCGCCCGCCCGTTCGGCCTCGGCGAGCACGTCGGCGAGGAACACCGACAGCTCCGCGGAGGTCAGCACGGCCCGGACACCGCGCCCGCCCGCGCCCCAGGCGTCGATCACGGCGCGGCGCGCGACCCGCCAGCGGCCCCGCGCGGACTGCCGCGGCCCGAGCCACATCGAGGACGTGCGCAGGGTGCAGCGCAGCTCGCCCGTGCTGACCAGGTCGCCCCGGTCCCGGTAGCGGAACGCGAAGAGCTCCGGCTCGCGCGCGGCGCCGAGCTGCGGAGGGTCGGGGAACCGGTCGTCGGGATCGGGCCAGCGGGCCGCCTGCGGCGACCCGTCGGCGCGCGCCGCCGCGACCCGTTCGGCGAGCGCGGCGAGCGCGTGGCCGCAGCGCTCTCCGACCGCTCCGAAGGAGTCGCCGTCGCGCCGCAGCTCCAGCGTCACCTCGAACGGCGTCCCGCCGCGGTCCACCGACGCCACCGGCACGACCGCGAGGGACGAGCCGTCCAGACAGCGCAGTCCCTTCACCGTTGCCCCCTCGGCCGCACCCCTCGCGCGGCTCCGTGCGGCGCGCGGTCACGCCACTCCAGGCACAGTAGGCCAGGTCGACACCATGATCACACCTCGTCGGGTTCGTGATCACGTAATGACTGCCGCCGGGCGCGGCCCGGCGGTGCGGGCCGCCGGGGGCCGGTCAGGGGTTCGGGCCGGCGGCGCGGGCGCGCTCGACGTACTCCAGGGCCGTGCGCAGCTCGCCGAGCCACTCGTCGGTGTTCTTGCCGACGAGCCGCACGCACCAGGCGAGGGCGTCGCTGCGGCTGCGGGCGACGCCGGCGTCGACGAGGGTGTCGAGGACGCGGCGTTCGGGCTGGCGGAGCCGGGTCATGACGGGGACCGACAGGGTCGTGAACATCTCGCGGTGGTCGCCGCACTCGGCGCCCCAGGAGACCTTGTGGCCGAAGCGGTGCTCGGCCTCGCGCGCGATGGCGATGCGCTGGTCGCGGGTGTCCTCGCGGAAGCGCGCGATGTGGCCGGAGAGGGCGGCGGTCCGCTCGGTCGGCGAGACGTCCCCGGCGGCGGCGGGCTCGGGCAGCCGGCCGACGACGCTGACCTCCTCGCGGTCGACGACGACCTCCGGCGGGCCCTCGAACCAGCCCTCGGGGAGCCGGCCCGAGAAGTACCCCCGGAGCTGTTCGGCTGCTTCGCTCGTAGTCATGTAATCAAAATTACACCTCCATTCGGGGAGCGGCCAGGCCCGAACTGGATTGACAGGCACTCTCTTTTAGGAGTTACTTCCATTTGATACTGCAACTCAAGTGGAGGTAACCGTCATGAGCGTGGCCGGGAACCGGCGCTGGTGGGGTCTGGGCGCGCTCGCGCTCGCCCTGCTGGCCCTCGGGTTCGACCTGACGATCCTGAACGTGGCGCTGACCACCATCTCCGAGGAGCTGCACGCCAGCACCAGCCAGCTCCAGTGGATCGTCGACTCGTACGCGCTGGTCTTCGCGGCGCTGCTGCTGCCCGCCGGGCTGCTCGGCGACCGGTTCGGCCGCAAGCGGATGCTGATCACCGGCCTGGCGATCTTCGGCGCCGCGTCGCTGCTCGGCGCGCTGGTGGACGGGCCCGGCCAGGTCATCGCCGCGCGCATGCTCATGGGGATCGGCGCGGCGATCGTCACGCCGCTGTCGATGTCGATGCTCCCGGCGGTGTTCCCGCCCGAGGAGCGAACCCGCGCGGTCGCGATCTGGTCGGCGTCCATGGCGCTCGGGCTGCCGCTCGGCCCGCTCCTCGGCGGCTGGCTGCTGGAGCACTTCTGGTGGGGCTCGATCTTCCTGCTGAACGTCCCCGTCGTCCTCGTCGGCGCGATCGCGGTCGCGTTCCTGCTGCCGGAGACGCGCGACCCGTCGGCGCCCCGCGTGGACTGGCTCGGGTCGCTGCTGTCGATGGGCGGGATCACCGGCCTGGTGTACGGGGTGACCGAGGGCCCCTCGCACGGCTGGACCGACCCGGGCGTGCTCGGGGGATCGCGGGCGGCTGCGTCCTGCTCGCCGCGTTCGTCGCGTGGGAGCGGCGGATGGACGAGCCGATGGTGGACATGGCGCTGTTCCGCAACCGCTCGTTCGTCTGGGCGCTCGCGGCGGGCGTGCTCGGGACGCTGGTGATGGCCGGGACGCTGTTCCTGATCCCGCAGTACCTGGAGGTCGTCCAGGGCAACAGCGTGTTCGGCAGCGGCCTGCGCTTGATCCCGATGCTGCTCGGGCTGATGGTCGGCGGCTTCGCCACCGACCGGCTCGCCGCCGCCGTCGGCCACAAGGCGATCACGCTCGCCGGGCTGCTCGTGCTCGCGGCGGGGCTCGGCGCCGGGGCGCTGTCGGGCTCGGGCGACTCCTACGCGTTCACCGGGACGTGGCTCGCGGTGATGGGCCTCGGCGTCGGGCTGAGCATGGTCCCCGCGATGGACACCGTCCTCGCCTCGCTGCCGGAGGAGCAGGCCGGACGCGGCTCCGGGCTCGCGCAGACGCTGCGGCAGACGGCGGGCGCGCTCGGCATCGCGGGCCTCGGCAGCCTGCTGTCGTCGATCTACCGCGACCGGATCGAGACCGGCGGCCTGCCGGGCCCGGCGGGCGACACCGCGCGCGACTCGCTCGGCCAGGCCGCGGCCGTCGCCGGGCGGCTCGGCGACGGCGCGCTGCTCGCGTCGGCGAAGGACGCCTACGTCGGCGGCATGAACGCCGCGCTGGCCGCCTGCTCGGCCGTGACGCTCGCGGTGGCGGTGCTGGTGTGGATCTTCCAGCCGCGCCGGAGGCCGGAGCGTGCGGGGCCCGGCGGCGATGCCCGAGAATCGGACCATGAGCACGTCGTCTCCTGAACAGCCCGCCCAACGCCTCCAGGACCGGCTGGCCCGGCTGCCGCTGCGGGAGCGCAAGAAGCTGAGGACCCGGCGGACGATCCAGGACCACGCCCTCCGGCTCTTCGTGGAGCAGGGGTACGACGCGACCACCGTCGAGCAGATCGCCGCCGCCGCGGAGATCTCGCCCAGCACGTTCTTCCGCTACTTCCCCACCAAGGAGGACGTGGTCGTCACCGACGAGTACGACCCGATCATGGCGGAGGTGTTCCGCGCCCAGCCGTCCGGGATGTCGGCCGTCGAGGCGCTGCGGGCCACCATGCGCGAGGTCCTGCCGCAGATGTACGAGGCCGACCTGGAGGCGATCCAGATCCGGATGCGGCTGACCGCGACCGTGCCCGCGCTGCGCTCCCGCACGTTCATGTCGATGCGGGAGGGCACCCACGCCGTGCTCAAGGAGATCATCGCCGAGCGGACGGGCCGCGCGGAGGACGACCTGGACGTCGACACGTTCACGTGGGCGGCGGTCGGCGTCATGATGGCGGCGATGTACGCCTGGGTGGAGGGCAAGACCGACACGCCGCTGCCCGACCTGCTCGACCACAACCTCAGGTTCCTCGGCGAGGGCTGCCCCCTCTGACCCGGGGCGGCGCACCGCCCCGGGACCGGCCGGCGGGTCAGCCGGGGGTGCGGGCGGCGCGGCCGGGGCTGACGCGGACGGCGCCCTTGAGCGTGCCGGTGTAGACGTTCTGGACCTGGACGCGGGTGCCGGTGCGCGGCGCGGCGATCATCTTGCCCTTGCCGATGTAGAGCGTGATGTGCGAGATGTAGCCGGGCGCGGTCGGGTCGTTCGCGAAGATCAGCATGTCGCCGGGCTGGGCCTTGGAGTAGGGCACCACCCAGCCGGTGCGGGCCTGGTCGGCGGCGACGCGCGGCAGCCTGATCCCGGCCCGCGCGAACGCGTACTGCATGAGGCCCGAGCAGTCGTAGCCGCCCTCGGACTCGGACTCGCCGCCCCACACGTACGGCCAGCCGATCCGCGAGTAGGCGGCGCGGATCACCGTGTCGACCTGCTGCGCGGTCATCACCTGGCCGCGCGAGGTCGGGACCTTGCCGCCGGCTCCCGCCTTCGGGTAGTCGATCTCGGGGTTGACCTCGACGGCCTTGGCGCGCTTCGGCAGCGCCTTGCGGACCGCCTTCAGGTACGCCTTGGTCCTGCCCTTCGGAACGCTGATCAGCATCGCGTTCGAGGTCGGCATCCCGAGCGACTGCGCGGCGGTGTGCGAGATGACCGCGTCGACGTCGCTGATGCCCATCGTCGCGTACGCCCCGACGCGCAGCGGCGCCTGCCGGTCCTTGCCGCCGACCGGGACCTGGCTGCCGAGCTGCACGCCGCCGTCGCTGCCGAGCGTGAACGAGATCGCCGCGTCGCCGGCCGCCACGTTCCGCCAGAGCGCGTCGGACTGGGCGGTCGGCTTCGGGGTGTAGTTGCGGAACGTGGACGGCTCCACGCCGAGCAGCCCGACCCGCTTGCCCGCGACCATGCCCTGCACCGCGTCGACGAGCTCGGCGCCCTTGACCCCGCGCATCCCGCGGATCTTGGCGACCGAGTCGGGCGGGAGGGTGGCCGGGGCGGCGACGAGGATGTGCGGCGTGAGCCGCTTGCCGAGCGGCGCGACCGCGGTCGGCGACAGGTTGCTCGCGCCGGAGGCGGCGACGAAGCGCGCCTTCTTGTCGGCGGCCTGGTCGCGGGGTGCCGGGTCGTTCGATCCGTGCGCCACCAGCACCGCCACGTTGGCGGCCAGGGTGGTCACCACCGAAACGCCGATGATCGTCGGTAGAACCCGGCGGTTCGGCTTGCGCACGGCAACACTCCCTCGTCAGTCGGCCAGGCCGGCTCCACGACTATGACCCAGAGACGCGACCATCGTCCAGATACCCGACGCCTCAGCGGCCACGCTGGTTCACAGGGCCGTGTTGCGTCAGCCGTGCCTCTGCTACTCAGTGGTAACACCAACGACCCATGAGATCAAGGTCACGTTGCCACAAAATGGACTAACGGTCCAATTGTCCGGCCAGTTCCCGCGCCAGCTCCGCAGGCGTCCCGACGGGCAGGCGGCACGCGAAATCCCTGCACACGTAGGCCGCCGGCGCGCCGTCCACGAGACCCCGGCCCTCCAGCAGCGGAACGCCGTCCGCGCCCGGCTCGCCCACGCTCACGACCGCGCCCGGCGCGGGCGACATCAGCGCCGTCCGGTGCAGCGCCCGCGTCCGCTCGTCCGCGCCCGGCCCGACCACCGCGACCTCCACCGGCCCGGCCGCGAACGCCTCCGCCACCGCGAGCCCCCACCCGGCGAACCGGGCGTGCTTCCCGGCGAGCGCCCCCGCCGGGGCGAGCGCCGCCGCCGCGGCCTCCCGGTGCCGCGCCGAACCCGTCAGCGCCGCGTACGACAGCAGCGCCCCCGCCGCCGCGAACTGCCCCGAGGGGGTCGCGTTGTCGGTCGGGTCCTGGGGCCGCCGGAACAGCCGTTCGGCGTCGTCGGCGGTGTCGTAGAACCCGCCGTCCCCGTCGGCGAACCGTTCGAGAACGGTGTCGAGCAGCGCCCCGGCCAACCGGACGTGCCCCGCGTCTCCAGTCACGCCGTGCAGCGCGAGCAGCCCTTCGGCGACGTCGGCGTAGTCCTCCAGGACGCCCGCGTTGTTGCCCGCGCTCCCATCGCGCGACGTCCGTACGAGCCGGTCGCCGTCCACGTGCAGTTCCATGAGGAGCCGCGCGATCTCCTCCGCCGCCGTGGCCAGATCCGGCCGTTCGAAGAGCGCGCCGCACTCGGCGAGGGCCGCGACGGCGAGCCCGTTCCACGCGGCGACGACCTTGTCGTCCCGCGCGGGCGGAACCCGTCCGGCACGCTTCTCCAGCAGCCGCGCCCGAACGCGCGCGTAGCGCTCCTCGTCGTCGGGGTCGTTCAGCAGTTGCAGGACGGATGTCCCATGCTCGAACGTCCCGGTCACCTCGAAAAGCTCAGCCGCCCAAGCACCATCGCTCTGGCCGAGCACCTCTTCCAGCTCCTGCGGCGTCCAGACGTAGTACTTGCCCTCGACGCCCTCACTGTCCGCGTCCAGCGCTGACGCCAGCCCGCCCTGCTCCGTCCGCAGGTCCCGCAGCATCCATTCGCACGTCTCCAGCGCGATCCGCCGCGCGAACGGGCTCCCGGACAACCGCCACCAGTGCGCGTACACCCGCGCCAGCAGCGCGTTGTCGTACAGCATCTTCTCGAAGTGCGGAACGACCCAGCCCGCGTCGACCGAGTAGCGCGCGAACCCGCCGCCGATCTGGTCGTACATCCCGCCCCGGGCCATCGCCTCCAACGTGTGCGAGGCCATCGCGAGCGCCTCGCCGTCCCCGGTCCGCGCGTGGTGCCGCAGCAGGAACTCCAGGGCCATCGACGGCGGAAACTTCGGCGCTCCCCCGAACCCCCGCGCACCCGGTCGTACGCCCCGGCCAACGCCCGCACGGCCCCTGCGAGCTGCTCGCTCCCAGGCGCGGCCGTCCCGCCGCCGAGCCCGTTCCCCCGGAAACTCAGCGCGTCCACGACCTGCCGTCCCTGCGCGAGGACGTCGTCCCTCTGCTCGGACCAAGCCTTCTTCACCGCACCGAGCAACGTCTGGAACTGCGCCCGCGGAAAGTACGTGCCGCAGTAGAACGGATGCCCGTCCGGGGTGGCGAACACCGTCATCGGCCAGCCGCCCTGGCCGACCATCGCCTGCGTGGCCTCCATGTAGACGGCGTCGATGTCGGGCCGTTCCTCCCGATCGACCTTGATGTTGACGAACAACTCGTTCATCAACCGCGCGGTCGCCTCATCCTCAAACGACTCATGCGCCATGACGTGACACCAGTGGCACGCGGCGTATCCCACGGACAGCAGCACCGGAACGTCGCGGCGTCTCGCCTCGGCGAACGCCTCGTCGCTCCACTCCCACCAGTCCACCGGGTTGCCGGCGTGCTGGAGCAGGTACGGGCTCGTCGCGTGCTGGAGGCGGTTCATGCCTCCGATCCTGCCCGATCCCGGCGGGGTGTCACGGGGTGGGCGGGGTGAGGGTGTCGAGGGCGGCTTCGATGGCGCGGTGGAAGGTGGGGTAGGCGTAGATCATCTGGCGGAGGGTGTCGGTGGGGACCTCGGCGTGGACGGCGACCGCTAGGGCGCCGAGGACCTCGCCGCCGGCGGGTCCCGCGGCGGTGGCGCCGACGAGGACGCCCCACTCGGCGTCCTGGACGAGCTTGATGAAGCCGTGGTTGCCGACCTTGTGGATCCAGCCGCGGGTCGAGTCGGGGATCGAGGTGATGCCGGTGCGGACGGGCAGGTTCTGGTCGCGGGCCTGCGCCTCGGTGAGGCCGACCGAGCCGATCTCCGGGTCGGTGAACGTGACGCGGGGCACGGCGCGGTACGCGGCGGGCGGGCCCTCCTCGTTGAGGATGTCGCGGACGGCGATCGCGCTCTGGTACATCGACACGTGCGTGAACGCGCCCTTGCCCGTGACGTCGCCGATGGCCCAGACGCCGTCGCCCGCGCGGAGGCGGCCGTCGACCTCGATGGTCCTGGCGTTCTCGTCCAGCCCGGCGGCGGCGACGCCGAGGCCCTTCAGGTCGGTGCGGCGGCCGGTCGCGACGAGCAGGCGTTCGGCGGTGAAGCTCTCGGAGCCGGTGCGCAGGGTGAACGCGCCGTCGGCGTGGGAGACGGAGGTGACCTTGGCGTTGGTGCGGACCGTGATGCCCTCGCGTTCGAAGACCTTGGCGAGCAGTTCGCCGGCCTCGGGCTCCTCGGGGCCGACCAGGCGCGGGCCGGCCTCGACGACGGTGACCTCGCTGCCGAAGCGGGAGAAGACCTGGGCCATCTCGACGCCGACGACCCCGCCGCCGAGGACGGCCAGGGAGCGCGGCGCCTCGGTGGCCTGGACGGCCTCCCGGTTGGTCCAGTAGGGCGTCCCTTCGAGCCCGTCGATGGGCGGGACGGCGGGCGCGGTGCCGGTGTTGATCAGGATGCCCCGGGACGCGTTGAGGACGCGGTCGCCGACCGTGACCTGGCGCGGGCCGGTGATGCGGCCCCGGCCGCGGACGAGCGTCGCGCCGCGGGAGGTGAGGCGGTCGGCGGCGGCCTTGTCGTTCCAGGAGTCGGTGGCCTCGGTGCGGATGCGGGCGGCGACGGGCGCCCAGTCGGGCCGTACGGTCGCCTCGCCGGCCATGCCGGGGACGCGGCGGCCCTCGGCGAGGAGATCGGAGGCGCGCACCATCATCTTGGTCGGAACGCACGCGTAGTACGGGCATTCGCCGCCGACGAGCCGTTCCTCCACGGCGGCCACCTTCAGGCCCGCCTCGGCGAGCCGGCCCGCGGCCTCCTCGCCGCCGGGGCCGAGTCCGATCACGACGACGTCCACGTCTTCAGCCATGGCCGGATTGTGCCCAGTACGGGATCATGTCTCACCGGGACGCGCGGCAAATACCGCCCAAGAGCGGTCAGCCCCGGCGGCGCGCGGGCATCTCGATGCGGTCGAGGTCGTGGACGAGCACGATGTCCCCCGAGAACGCGTCGGCCGCCTGCTCGACGAAGCGGTGCTCGTCCTCTTCCCGGTAGCGCTCGGAGAAGTGCGTCAGGACGAGCCGCCGCACGCCGCCGTCCGCCGCGACGCGTCCTGCCTGCCCGGCCGTCAGGTGCCCGTACTCCTCGGCGAGCGCCGCGTCCTCGTCCAGGAACGTCGATTCGATGACCAGCATGTCGGCGCCGTCCGCCAGCTCGCGGACGCCGTCGCAGAGCCGCGTGTCCATCACGAACGCGAACTTCTGCCCCGGCCGCCGCACGCTGCACTCCTCCAGCGTGACCGTCCGCCCGTCGGGGCGGTCACCGCGCCGTCCGCCTGGAGCCGTCCGACCAGCGGGCCCCGGACGCCGCGCGCGTCGAGTTCGGCGGGCAGCATCGTCACCCCGTCAGGTTCTTCGAGGCGGTAGCCGTACGCCTCGACGGGGTGCGAGAGCCTGCGCGCCGTCAGGGTGAACGG
The DNA here is from genome assembly GCF_009793335.1 of Actinomadura sp. J1-007. Taxonomy (GTDB): domain Bacteria; phylum Actinomycetota; class Actinomycetes; order Streptosporangiales; family Streptosporangiaceae; genus Spirillospora; species Spirillospora yumaensis. The sequence continues at coordinate 1,722,728 of NZ_WING01000001.1, forward strand.
CGCGCCGCCCGTGTCGAGGTCCGCGCGCTCGCCGGAGACGGGCCGGGCGCGGATCACGTCGGTGTCGCGGAACACCGCCGCGTGCCGGAGCCGTTCCCAGTACTCCGCGCCGCTCGCGGGGAACGCCGCGTCCACCCGGTGGGAGACGCCGTCGCGCGCGATGCGCTGGACGACGCCGGGCACGCCGAGGCAGTGGTCGCCGTGGAAGTGCGTGACGCAGAGCCACGTCAGGTCGTGCGCCGAGACGCCCGCGCGGACCATCTGCCGCTGCGTCCCCTCCCCGGGGTCGAACAGCAGGCCCTGCCCGTCCCAGCGCAGCAGGTAGCCGTTGTGGTTGCGGGCCTTGGTCGGCACCGCGCTGGCGGAGCCGAGGACGACGAGATCGCGCACCGACATCCCGCCATGATCCCGCGAACGCGCCCCGTCCCGCCGCCGCCGGGCCCGCCCGTGGACCGAACGCTATTCTGATCCCGGGCGCGACCAAGCGGACCGAGCGAAGGAGAGCCCGTGGCGGGCAGCAAGCGAGACAAGATCAAGATGTCGCCGGACGAGGTCGCCGCGTACCTCGCGGACAACTTCAAGGTCCAGGTCGCCACCCTCGGCAAGGACGGCGGGCCGCACCTGGTCACGATGTTCTACGCGCTGCTGGACGGCAAGATCGCCTTCACCACGTACAAGTCCTCGCAGAAGGTCCTGAACCTGCGCCGCGACCCGACGATGACGTGCCTGGTCGAGGACGGCGTCGAGTACGCCGAACTGCGCGGCGTCGCCCTCTACGGCCGCGGCCTGGTCATCGAGGACCCCGCCGAGCGGTCGAAGGTCGGCCTGGTCGTCGGCTCCCGCATGGCCGGACTGCCCGTCCCGAAGATCGGCGAGCCGATCGACCCCGTGGTCGCCGAGGGCATCGAGCAGGCCCTGGCCAAGCGCGTCCTGATCGTCATGGAGCCCGACCGCGTGGTCAGCTGGGACCACCGCAAGGTCTGAGCCTCAGCCCCGGCCGCCCAGCGCCTCGGCCTTGGCGCGGGCGGCGCGTTCGGCGTCACGATCATCGCGGTCCCGCGCCGCGTCGGCGAGGTGGTTCCACAGCTCCGCCTGCCGCGACACGGCGTCCTGCCCGCGCATGATGTCCATGGCCTGCCCGAAGAAGTCGATCGCCGTCTCGGGACGCCCCGTCCTGAGGTACGCCTCGCCGAGACTCGTCAGGACCCGGCCCCGGTTGTAGGGGTCGGGCCGGTCGAGCGCCAGGAACTCGTTCGGCAACGGCTGGAGCAGCCCGATCGCCCGCTCGTGATCGCCCGACCCGCAGACCGCGCGCCCCAACGCGTGCCGTACCAGCAGGACCGCGCGGGCGTCGCCGCCTTCCTCGGCCAGCGCGACCGCGGCCTCCAGCGCCTCAACGGCCTCCCGCCAACGTCCCCGGCGGGCCAGGACCAGCCCCAACGCCTCGTTCGCGGCGGCCTCGCCCGCCTTGTGGCGCGCGTCGCGCGCGATGTCGCGCGCCGTCCGGACCTCCCGTTCAGCGTCCTCGTCACGCCCGAGATCAAGGAGCGCTTGCCCGGCTCGGACACGCATATGACACTCGGCGCGCCGGTCGCCACTGCGCGCAGCATCGTCGGCCGCCGCGAGATACCAATCCAGAACGCGCCGCAACGCCGCGTCCCGTTCCTCTGGGGACTCCTCAGCCTCCACCCGTTCCCGCGCCCGATCACGCAGCGCGTCGTCCAAGCGGAACCGTTCGCCGTCCTTGACGATGAGGGTGCGATCGTCCAGAGCCCCCAGCGCCTCCCGTACGGCGTCCTCGGACGCGCCCGCGAGAGCCGCGGCGGCACCGACCTCGAACGATCCCTCAGGGAGCAGGCCGAGCAGCCGGAACAACCGCGCGACGTCTACCGAAAGGCCCTGGTAGGCGTCCTGGAAGTTGGCGCACACGCTGGAGTCCTCCCCGGCCCCGAGAAGATCCAACCCGCGCCCCGTACCGCCCTCACCTCAAGAAGAACGCGGTGACCGTACGACTACGCGCATCCCCATGCCATCGCCACCAGGTCGCGTACGCATCCACCGTCAGAAGCCCACGCCCTCCCTCCGCGAAGGCGTCGAGCGTCTCCCCCGCCGTCCGGAGAACGGGCTCGTTCGGCCCGCCCTGGTCGATGACCGCGACGGCGACGCCCCGCCTCCACCGCCGGACCTCTGTGACCACCAGGCCACCCGGCCGGGCGCTGCGGGTGTGCCGGATCGCGTTGGACAGCAACTCCGACAGCACGAGGAGGATGTCCCCTTCCAGCGGATGCCCGGCCAGAAGCGGCCGCGAGATCTCACGCACCTGAGCCACCTGGTCCGGCCGCCCGGGAAACCCCCACCTCCAGCACATCACCGGCAGGAAATCACCGCAGGCCAGCCGGTCCGCCACCGCCGCCCCGCCCGCTCGCCGGTCCTCCACAGGTCCCGCCATGGCTCGCCACCTCCGGTCGCCGTTCCACCACCACCCGCACGCTCTTGGTGGCATCGTGTGAGCACAGAATTACGCACCGCAGCGCGATTCGCAATGGTGCGATACGCATTAGTGCCAAGATTCTTTTGTCGGATGGTGAGAGGAGAAGAGATGATCGAGGTGCCCACGGTCCGGCGTCGCCTGCTCGGCGCGGAGCTACGCCGCTTGCGGGACAAGGCGGGACTGACGCTGGAGGACGCCGCGAGGATCCTCGAATGCGACCGATCCAAGATCAGTCGTATTGAGACCGGACATCGGGGCATGCGCCCGAAGGAGCTCCGCGAGTTGCTCTCCGAGTACGGAGTGGACGAGGCCAGGCGCCATGCCCTCGCGGAACTCGCACGCCAGGCCAACAAGCGGGGCTGGTGGCAGGACTATGAAGACATCCTCGCGGAGCCCTACCAGGACTTCATCAGTCTGGAGGCGAGCGCGGCGTCGATCTGGGCGTACGAGGCGCAACTGATCCCAGGTCTCCTCCAGACCGAGCGTTACTCGGCGGCGATCGCCGAAGCTAGCCTGGTCAAGGAGTCCAAAGAGCAGCGGGAGAGGTTCGTCGCGGTACGGATGGCCCGCCAGCGGGTGCTCAACCAAGGGGAACCATCGCTCGCCTTTTGGGCCATCCTCGGGGAGGCGGCGCTTCGTCAGAGGGTCGGTGGAATAGACGTGATGCGCGAGCAACTACACCGCCTCGTCGAACTCAGCTCCGATCTGCCGAACGTCAACCTCCAGGTGCTCCCGTTCGACGTGGGCGCGCACGCGGCCAACGCGGGCACGTTCGTGCTCCTGACCTTCCCCGAGCCCACGGATCTCGGAATCGTCTACCTGGACAGCCTCACAGGCGGCATGTACCTGGAGGAGCCGAGGGACGTCAACAGGCATAGGCTGGTCTACGAACACCTGCGCGCCTCGGCGCTCCCTACTCAAGCCTCGATCAAACTGATCGAGAAGGTGGCAAGAGAACTGTGAAGAGCACGCCCCCCTTTGATACCGACGAGCACTGTTGGCGCAAGCCACGGCAAAGCAGCAGCGAGGGAAATTGCGTTGAAGTCGCGGATCTTGGCGGCGGTGTCGCCGTCCGCGACTCCAAGAACCCGGACGGCCCGATGCTCACGATCACGCCGGGTGGCTGGCGGACGCTCGCCGACCGCGTTAAGCGGGGAGCGTACGACCTCGCTTGAGCGCGGGTGAACTGAATCGGTTTTGAGCCGCTGGGTGCCTGTGGGCTCTGCCGTGAGCATTGTCGCCGGTGGCAGAGCCCATAACGCGACGATCTCCCGCCGGAGGGGCGGGAGATCATGGGGACGCGGGGTCAGGTGTCGGTCTCGTCCCTTGTCGGGTTGGCGGGGGCGGGGACCTTGCCGGACTTGGCGGCTTGGGCTCGTTCCCACTCCTGCTGCTTGAGGTCGGCCTCCTTGGGGCCTGGATCTTCTTGATCTGCTTGTTCATGGAGCGGATCAGGAAGAACGTGACGACGGCCAGGGCGATGAACACCCCGAAGCCCAGGAAGCCGGGGCTGACCGTGTCGTTGTTGAGGGGAATCGCTACGGCGGCGAGTGGAAGCACTACAGAGACACCTTCTCCCGAATACCGGCGAACAGGTCGTCCTCCGGCAGCTCGGTGTCGACCAGGGACCTGGCCAAATGGTAGTCCTCGGTCGGCCAAGCCTCGCGCTGGACGTCCAGTGGGCACACGAACCAGAACCCGTTGGGGTCGATCTGGGTGGCGTGCGCCAGCAAAGCCTGGTCGCGGGTCTCGAAGTGGTCGGCGCAGGGGACGCGGGTCGTGACGTCCCAGCGGGGCGGTTCGCCGTCGTCGTGGCGCTGGAGCCACTCGTCGTAGGGCGACTCCAGGCCGGCCTTCTTCATCGCGGCGTTGAGCGCGACCATCCGTTCGCGGGTGAACGTCATGTGGTAGTAGAGCTTCAACGGCTGCCAGGGCTCGCCCGCCTCGGGGTAGCGCTCGGGGTCGCCCGCCGCCTCGAACGCCTCGACCGACACCTCGTGGCACTTGACGTGGTCGGGGTGCGGGTAGCCGCCCCTCTCGTCGTACGTCAGGATCACGTGCGGGCGGAACTCGCGGACGGCGCGGACGAGGGGCTCGGTGGCCGTCTCCAGCGGTTCGAGGGCGAAGCAGCCTTCGGGGAGGGGCGGCAGCGGGTCGCCCTCCGGGAAGCCCGAGTCGACGAACCCGAGCCAGCGCTGCGAGACGCCCAGGATCTCGCGGGCCCGCGCCATCTCCTCCTCGCGGACCTTGCCGATGTCGGCCTTGACCTCCGGGCGGTCCATCGCGGGGTTGAGGATGTCGCCGCGCTCGCCGCCGGTGCAGGTGACCACGAGGACCTCGACGCCCTCGGCGACGTACCGGGCCATCGTGGCCGCGCCCTTGCTCGACTCGTCGTCCGGGTGGGCGTGCACCGCCATCAGCCGGAGCGGCGCGGCCGGTCCGGACGGGTCGAGCGTCGTACCGTGGATGGGCTCGGACACCTGGGGATCTCCCTCTCAGCAAGCTCTACCGACTGCGGGAGCGGACCCCGGTGCGGAGCACGCGCCACGACAGAAGAGAATTGTCCCTGACAACGTCCGCACACCGCACGGAGATTCCCCGCCATGGCCACGAGCGTGCCAGCACCACCGATCACCGAGAAGCGCCGCGGGAGGCTGGGCTACATCGTGATCGGACTGGTCGCCGCCGTGTGCGCGGGCGGGTTCGCGTTCGTGTTCGCGCACGTGGGGCAGACCCCGGGCATCGCGGCCCAGACCATCGCCTACGAGGTGCTGAACGACACCTCCGTCAAGGTCAGCTACTCGGTGGCCAAGGCCGGGGACGACACGGTGCGCTGCACGGTGGACGCCTACGACACCGACCTGGTGGTGCTCGCGCAGCACGACGTGACGCTGCCGGCCGGGTCGTCCAAGATGTCGAGGACCGACACGCTCCAGACCCCGAAGCGCGCCACCGGGGCCCGCGTGCGGGACTGCCGGAAGGTGTGAACGGGCCCGCCGCGACGGGCGGACGGCCCGGTGGAGGCGGGACGCTTTGGCTGGTTGCGGGCGAGCGCTTCAGGGAACCTTTACCCGCACACACCGGATAGGCTAGAGGTTTCACCCGGCCGCACTTCATGTCGATGTGGCGCTCTCCCTCCCCGGGCGAGCGAAGATCGCAACATGTGGATGAGGAGTACCCGTGACCGAGACCCGCGCTGACAACGTCACCTGGCTGACCCAGGAGGCGTACGACCGGCTCAAGGCTGAGCTGGACCACCTGTCGGGCCCGGGCCGCATCGAGATCGCTCAGAAGATCGAGGCGGCGCGGGAGGAAGGGGACCTGCGCGAGAACGGCGGCTACCACGCGGCCAAGGAGGAACAGGGCAAGATCGAGGGGCGGATCATCCAGCTCCAGAGCATCCTGGAGAACGCCCGCGTCGGCGAGGCGCCCCGCACCGAGGGCACCGTCGGCCCCGGCATGACCGTCACGGTCGCCTTCGAGGGCGACGACGAAGAGGTCACCTTCCTGCTGGCCTCCCGCGAGGAGAGCGGCGCCCCGATAGACGTCTACTCCCCCAAGTCCCCGCTGGGCGCGGCGATCAACGGCAAGAAGGTCGGCGCCAAGGCCTCCTACACGCTGCCCAACGGGCGCAGCATGACCGTCGAGATCATCGACGCCACCCCCTACGGCGGCAACTGACCCGCCTCCGGGCCACCGCGCCCGCACGCGCCGGGAGATCGTCCGGTCCGCCGCCCCTCGCCCGGGGCGGCGGACCGCTGCGTTTCACGGCCATCCGGTCCTCACGGGCGCCGGAGCCGTTACGGCGAGCCCTCACGGAAGCCGTACGCGGACGGCGGGGCGGGGCGCGGGCGTCTCACGGCCGTCGCGCGACGGGCGCGGAAGACCTGCGGTGGGCGGGGCGGGGCGCGGGCGTCTCACGGCCGTCGCGCGACTGGCGCGGAAGACGTGCGGCGTGCGGTGGGCGGGGCGGGGCGCGGGCGTCTCACGGCCGTCGCGCGACGGGCGCGGAAGACGTGCGGCGTGCGGTGGGCGGGGCGGCGGGGCGGGCGTCTCACGGCCGTCGCGCGACGGGGGCGGAAGAAGGCTCGCGGCGGGCGGTGGGCGGTGCGGCGGCGGCGCGGACGAGGGGGAGGGTGCGGTACGGGACCTGGGTGGCGAGGGAGATCACCGACGAGGCCCGTTCCACCCCCTGGACGTCCACGATCACGTCGATGACGCGCTGGAGGTCCTGGTTGCTGCGGGCGACGACGCGGCACAGCATGTCGCCGCCGCCGGTGATGGTGTGCGCCTCGATCACCTCGGGGACGGCGGCGAGCCGTTCGGCGACCGGGTCGTGCCCGCCCGCCTGCCGGATCTGCAACGTGACGAACGCGGTGACGCCGTAGCCGAGCGCCGCCGCGTCGATCTCGGGGCCGAAGCCGCGGATCACTCCGGCGCGCGCCAGCCGGTCCAGCCGGGCCTGGACGGTTCCGCGCGCGACCCTGAGCCGCCGGGACGCCTCCAGCACGCCGATGCGGGGCTCGGCCGCGAACAGCTCGATCAGCCGCCCGTCCAGTTCGTCGATCGCCACCCCGCCGCCCTCCGCGCCGTCCTGCCGGTGCCCGGCCGAGCACTGCGCACATTGCCCGGCCGGTTCGCGAACGACTGTACAGACTGACCAGGGAGCCGTCTCCGGGTGCCGTCCCACGCCGGCGGCGGACGCGCGCCGGCCGTCCGGGAGCCGTCGGGTAGGGCGCTGACCTCGTGGGCCGCCGGTTCCGGAGGCGGCCGTCAGACAGCACAATGGGGCGGCATGACCCAGCCACCGCAGGACCCCGGCCCCTCGTCGCCCGACTGGAGCCCTCCGGACGAGCCCGCCGACCGTCCGCCTCCCTACCAGGGCGCGTACGGCGAGAAGCCCGGCTACGGGCCGCCCGCCCCCGGACAGCAGCCTCCCGTCGCCCCCGGCGGGCCCCCGGCTCCAGGGCAGACCCCGCGCAGGGCCAGCCTCCCTACGGGCAGCAACCCGTGTACGGGCAGCCGGGGTACGCGCCGCCCGGGCCCGGCCAGCAGGGGTACGGGGGGCAGCCCGCGTACGGCCCGCCCGGCTACGTCGACCAGAAGGCGCTGTACGCCGGCCGGTGGGCTCGGCTCGGCGCGGCGGTGCTGGACGGGCTCATCATCTTCGTCGTGTCGATCCCGTTCATCCTCCAGGCGATCCGCTGGGACCGGATGGCGGACATGGCCGAATCGGGCGAGTCGATGTCGGACCCGGCCGACGTCTACAACATCCCGAGGCTGCTCGCCGGGTACGCGGTCGCGTTCGTGCTGGGCTTCGCCTACTACACGGTGCAGCACGCGAAGTGGGGGCAGACGGTCGGCAAGCGCGCCGCCGGGATCCGCGTCGTCCGGGCGGACGACCATCTCGCGGTGAGCTGGGGGCAGGCGGCGGGACGGCAGGCGTTCGTCTACGGGCTGGCCATCCTGTCGGGCCTGCTGAACGTGGTCGGCGCCGTCGGGCTGCTCGCCAGCGTCGCCGGGCTGCTCGACAACGCGTGGATCCTGTGGGACGAACGGCGGCAGGCCCTGCACGACAAGGCCGCCAAGACGGTGGTGGTCAAGGCCGGTTCGTGGGCGCCGAACCCGTACGCCCGGCCGTGACGCCGCCGCGCTTTCGCCGGTCTTAGCCCCTTCCCGTTCCGTTCTGGAACGGCGGCAATTCTTGGCCTGTGCAGGGCAAATATTCGCCCGACCCGGGCGCGGCGGCGTTTGCGGGGCTTCCCCTGAGCCCACTTTGACGGCATGACGCAACCGCCGAACGACCCCGCGCCCGGGGGACAGCCGGACGAGCCCGACCAGGACCGGGGCCGACAGCAGCAGCCGTACGGCGAGCAGCCGCGCCGGCCCGAGGGGCAGCCGGGGCAGGAGCAGCAGCCCCCGCCGTACGGGGGCCAGCCCGGTCACGGCAGCGGGCAGCCCCGACAGCCGTACGGCGAGCAGCCGGGGTACGGCGGGCAGCAGCAGCCGGGGTACGGGGAGCAGCCGTCCCCGTACGGCGGCCAGGGCGGGCAGCCCGGCGCGTACGGGCAGCAACCGGGGTACGGCCAGCCAGCCTACGGCGAGCAGCCGCCCTACGGCGGACAGCCCGGGTACGGCGGGCAGCCGGGGTACGGCGAGCAGCCGCCTCCGTACGGCGGGCTGCCCGGGTACGGAGGCGGGCCCGGCGGCTACGTCGATCCGGCGGCGGGACTCGCCGGCAGGTGGGCGCGCCTGGGCGCGGGCATCATCGACGGGATCATCCTGGGCGTCGTGTCCGGGCTGGTCTCGCTGCCGTTCGTCGACTGGGGACGGGTGTTCGACCCGCCGGACGACGGGTCGTCCTGGGACGGGGGCGGCGGGCAGTGGGGCGGCAACGCGATCGGCGTCATCATCGGGTTCCTCTACTTCTGGCTGATGACGGCCAAGTGGGGCCAGACGCTCGGGAAGAAGCTGCTGCGCATCCGGGTCGTCCGGCAGGAGGACCGCGGGCCGGTGAGCAACGGGCAGGCGGCGGGTCGCGCGGCGTTCTACAGCGTGCTCGGCGGCTTCTGCGGCTGCATCGGGCTGATCGACATCCTGTGGATCCTGTGGGATCCGCGCAGGCAGGCCCTGCACGACAAGGTCGCGCGGACGGTGGTCGCGAAGGCCCCGCCGGACGAACCCGACCCGTACGCGGGCCGCTGACCCCGGGCCGTTCGGCGGTGGGGACGGGCCCGGCGGGGGCTTTCCGGGTTGCTGACCGCGCCCGTGCACGGGCAGGCTGGGCGGCGTGAACCAGGCCGCGAGCTCGACCGACCAGCGCCGTCCCGCCTCCCGACCCGCGTCGGGCGACGGCCCGCGCCCAGGCCCGGAGGCCGCTCGACGCCCAGGCCCGCACACCGCACGGCGGGCCGCTCCCCATGCCGTCTCGCGGGGCGTGTTCCGGGGCGTGGCGGGGCTGGCCGCGGTCGCCGTGGCGGGTTCGCTGGCGGCCTGCTCGTCGTCCGGCGGGAACGGGAACGGGGGCGGGCCGTCCGCGTCCGCCCCGGCGCCGCCGCCGGGCGCGTCCGGTCCGGCGGGGCAGGGGTCCATCGGCGACCCGTACGTCCCGGGCAACGGCAACGGCGGGTACGACGTCCGGCACTACGGCCTGAAGCTCGCGATCACGCCCGGCGGCGCCAGGGAGCTGGACGGCACCGCCGAGATCACCGCGACCGCGACCGAGCGGCTCAGCCGCTTCAACCTCGACCTGACCGGCCTCGACGTCGCCGGGGTGACGGTGGACGGCGCGGCGGCGCGGCAGCGGCGCGACGGGGACGAGCTGGAGGTCACCGCGCCGAAGCCCCTGGCGAAGGGCGCCGAGTTCACCGTCGTGGTGCGCTACTCGGGCACGCCGAAGCCCGTGTCGGACCCGATCCTCGGCAAGTACGGCTGGATCCGCACGTCCGACGGCGTGTTCGTCGCGTGCCAGCCGAGCGGGGCGCACACCTGGTTCCCGAGCAACGACCATCCGAGCGACAAGGCCACGTTCGACTTCCAGATCACCGTGCCGAAGGGGCTCACCGCGATCGCCAACGGCGAGCCGTCCTCCGGCGCGCCGAGCGGCAACGGCGGCGACGGCGGCGGCTCGGGGGCTCCGGCGGTTCGCCCGCCGACCCGGGCGCGCCGCCCGGCGGCCCGTCGGCGCCCCCGGGCGGCGCGGGAGACCCGTCCGTCGTCCCGGCCGCCGCCCCGGTCGCCGCGCGCGAGACGACGACGAGCACGTGGCGGGTGAAGGAGCCTATGGCGACGTACCTCGCGACGGTCGACGTCGGCCGGTTCGGGGTGCGGACGGGCAGGACGCCGGGCGGCATCCCCGTCATCACGGCCGTCGACCCGCACGTCAGCGGCGTCGACCTCGACTCCTTCCACGCCAAGAACGCCGAGATCACCGACGAGTGGGTGCGCCGGTTCGGGCCGTACCCGTTCTCCTCGACCGGCGGGCTGATCGACGACGCGTCGGTGGGCTTCGCGCTGGAGACCCAGACGCGGCCGGTGTACGGCGCGTTCGGCGTGGACGAGACGATCGTCGCGCACGAGCTGGCGCACCAGTGGTTCGGCGACAGCGTGAGCCTGACCCGCTGGCAGGACATCTGGCTGAACGAGGGCTTCGCCACGTACGCCGAGTGGATGTGGGACGAGAAGAGCGGCGGCAAGTCCACGCAGGAGCACTTCGACGAGCTGTACGGCGATCCCGGCAACCGCGAGCTGTGGGACGTCCCGACGGGCAACCCGGGGCGCGCGCAGATGTTCGGGCGGTCGGTGTACGACCGGGGCGGCATGACGCTGCACGCGCTGCGCAAGAAGATCGGGGACGCGAAGTTCATGGCGGTCCTGAAGACCTGGAGCCGCGAACGGCGGCACTCGACCGGCACGACCCGGCAGTTCATCGAGGTCGCCGACCGCGTGTCCGGGCAGAAGCTCGACCCGTTCTTCAAGGCGTGGCTGTTCGAGCGGGGCCGCCCGCCGCGCTGACCCCCGCTCGGCCGCCGCCGTCGCCGCCCGTCGCCCGTCGCCCGTCGCGGCGTCGCCCTGCCCCAGGCAGGGTGAACGACGGGCAATCAGTCGGGAAAGCGCGCCCATTCGGTGCGACGTTCCGCGCGGCGGGCCTGCAACGTTGGCAGGATGAACGGGCCTCGGGGACGCGCGACCGCGCTGGTGGGGGCCGCGGCGCTGCTCGCGTCGTGGGCCGGCGCCGCCGCCGCGTCCGCCGCTCCCGCGCCCGCTCCGAAGCCCGCACGCGGCGTCCCGGGCGCGCCCGGCGCGGGCGACCGCTACTTCGCGAACGCCGGGAACGGCGGCTACGACGTCGCCCACTACGACATCGCCCTCACCTACAAGCCCCTCACCGCCCCCACCCCAGGCCGGAACGCGGGCCGGGACGCCGTGATCGACGCCGCGGTGACGATCACGGCGCGTGCCACGCAGCGGCTTTCGCGCTTCGATCTCGACTTCCGGGGGCCGCGGGTGTCGTCGGTCCTGGTGAACGGCCGCCGCGCCGCGTTCCGCCGGGAGGGCCAGGAGCTGGTCGTCACGCCCGCGGCCGCGCTGCCGTCCGGCGCGGCGTTCACGGTCAGGGTCCGGTACGCGGGCCGTCCGCGGCCGATGCGGAGCGCGGCGTTCGGCACGTACGGGTGGGTGCCGACGCGGGACGGCGCGGTCGTGCTGGCCGAGCCGGACGGGGCGCCGACCTGGTTCCCGGCGAACGACCATCCGTCCGACAAGGCGACCTACGCGTTCGACGTCACCGTCCCGAAGGGGCTGCGCGTCCTCGCGAGCGGCCGTCCGGCCGGGACGGCGGCGCGCGGCGCGGCGACCGCCTACCGGTGGGTGGAGAGCGCGCCGATGGCGAGCTACCTGGCGATGATCGCGATCGGGCGGTTCACCGTGCGGCGGAGCCGGGCCGGGAGCGTCCCGGTGATCACCGCGGTGGACCCGGGCTTCGCGCGGGCGGGCGCGGGCCTGCACCGGACGACGGTCAGGGCGCTGACGTGGGCGACGGGCGTGTTCGGGCCGTACCCGTTCGCGACGGCGGGCGGGATCGTGGACGACCCGCCGCTCGACTACGCGCTGGAGACCCAGGAACGGCCGGTGTACGCGGGGTTCGCGCCCGACGCCGGGTTCGTGGTGCACGAGCTGGCGCACCAGTGGTTCGGCGGCAGCGTGAGCCTGGCCCGCTGGCAGGACGTCTGGCTGAACGAGGGCTTCGCCACGTACGCCGAGTGGATGTGGCGCGAGCACACCGGCGGGACGCGGGCGCGGACGGTCTTCCGGCGGTACCTGGCCCAGCCGCCCGGGTCGCCGGTCTTCACCCCGCCGCCGGGGCGGCCGGAGCGGGACTCCCTGTTCGGCCTCTCCGTCTACGTCCGGGGCGCGATGTGCCTCCAGGCGCTCCGCGAGCGGGTGGGCGACGAGGCGTTCTTCACGATCCTGCGGACGTGGGCGGCGGAACGGCGCGGGTCGAACGCGACGACACCGCAGTTCACCGCGCTCGCCGAGCGCGTGGCGGGCCGGGACCTCGGCCCGCTGTTCAACGTCTGGCTCTACACGAAGGGACGTCCGAGCAAGTGGTGACCCAGCGGATCCGGGATTCCCGGCGCGTCAGGCAGGTTCACGGGACGCGGCGGCCGCGCCCCGTCCGGGCGTCCGAGCGCGCCGCCGCGCTGCTGCTCGTCCCGGCGGCGGCCGGGTGCGCGACCGCGCCCCCGACCGTGCCGCCGCCGGTGAGGACGACGGCGATCGCGGCGCGGGCGCCGATGTTCGCGCCGGGCGCGCCCGGCGTCGGCGACCCGTACTTCCCGAACGCCGGGAACGGCGGCTACGACGTCGAGCACTACGACATCGCGTTCGCCTACACGCCCCGCGGCCGGCGGATCGCGGGCCGGACGAGGGTGACCGCGACCGCGCGGCAGGGCCTGTCGCGGTTCGACCTCGACTTCGTGGGCCACCGGGTGCGGTCGGTGACCGTGGACGGCCGCCGCGCCTCGTTCACCCGCCGGGGCCAGGAGCTGGTGATCACCCCGCCCGCGGGCATCCCGGCCGGCGCGCGCTTCACGGCCGAGGTGGCGTACGCGGGCTCGCCCGCCCAGGAGAAGGACCCGGGGCTCGGCCGCACGGGCTGGATCCCGACGTCCGACGGCGCCGTCACGCTGTCGCAGCCGACCGGGTCGGCGACGTGGTTCCCGCTGAACGACCACCCGTCCGACAAGGCGACGTACGCGCTCAAGGTGAGCGTGCCGAAGGGGCTGCGCGTCCTCGCGAACGGCGAGCCGGACGGGAGGCCGGCGCGGCACGGCGGGCGGACGACGTTCCGGTGGCGGTCGTCGCGCCCGATGGCGGGCTACCTGGCGACGGTCGCGATCGGAAAGTTCAAGGTCGCGGACGGCCGCACCCGCGACGGCCTCCGGACGATCTCCGCGGTGGACCCGGCCGTCACGCGCGACCCGGCGTGGCTCCAGCGGACGACCGGCGCGGTGACGGGGTGGGCGGCGCGGCTGTTCGGGCCGTTCCCGTTCGACTCGACGGGCGGGATCCTGGACGACGCGTCGGTCGGGTACGCGCTGGAGACGCAGAACCGGCCGACGTACCCCGGCACCGTCGACACCGGCCTGCTCGTGCACGAGCTGGCGCACCAGTGGTTCGGCGACAGCGTGAGCGTCACGCGGTGGCAGGACATCTGGCTGAACGAGGGCTTCGCCACGTACGCCGAATGGCTCTGGACCGAGCAGCACGGCGGGCGCAGCGCGCGCAAGACGTTCGAGGAGGCGTACGGCCGCCCCGCGAACTCCCCCGACTGGAAGGTGCCTCCGGCGAGGCCGGGGCGCAAGGCCATGTTCGACACGTTCGCCGTCTACACGCGGCCCGCCATGATGCTGCACGTGCTGCGCACGCGGGTGGGCGACGCCGCGTTCTTCGGCATCCTGCGCGCGTGGACGGCCGGGCACGCGGGCGGGAACGCGACGACCGCCGACTTCGCGGCGCTGGCCGAGCGGGAGACGGGGCTGGAGCTCGATCGGTTCTTCGAGGCGTGGCTGTTCACCCCGGCCCGGCCGCGCCAATCCGAAATCCCGTCCTGAACTGGCCGATTTGAGATCATTTCGCTCTTGAATCCGGGGTGGGCACCCGAAATTCTTGGGCGAACGTGACTTCACATCGAGGACGAGGTTCATGAGCAGATCCCCCGAGCTCTGGCCGCGCTGACGCTCGGCGTCACCGCGGGCCTCATGGTGTCGGCGGTGCCCGCCGACGCCGCCGCCGTCGCCCGGTTCACCCCCGGGGCACCGGGCGCCGGGGACCCGTACTTCCCCGACATGGGCAACGGAGGGTACGACGTCGCGCACTACGACATCGGCCTGAAGTACGACCCGGCCACCAAGGGCATCCAGGCCGTCACCAGGATCACCGCGCGGGCCACCCAGAACCTGTCCCGGTTCGACCTCGACTTCCAGGGCCCGCTGAAGATCTCCGCGCTCGCGGTGAACGGCCGCAAGGCTTCCTACACGCGCAGCGGCGCGCAGGAACTGGTCATCACGCCGCGCAAGGGGCTGCGCAAGAACTCCAGGTTCACCGTGACCGTCGCGTACTCCGGCGTGCCGCAGACGATCGACGACGCGACGCTCGGCACGTCCGGCTGGGTCCCGACCCCCGACGGCGGCGTGATGCTGAACCAGCCGATCGGCGCCGCCACGGTCTACCCGGTCAACGACCACCCGACCGACAAGGCGACCTACTCCTTCACCCTGGCCGCGCCGAAGAACCTCACCACCCTCGCCAACGGCGACTTCAAGGGCAAGCGCACCAAGGGCGGCTGGACGGTCTCGCGCTGGGAGATGCGCAGCCCGATGGCCAGCGAGCTCGCGATGATCGCGATCGGGAGGTACGACGTGGTGAGCGGCCGTACCAAGGCCGGCGTCCCGAACCTCACGGCGACCGATCAGGCGCTCGGCACCAAGCCCGGCCTCGCCGCCGACTTCCAGAAGCAGACCGGCGTGGTCACCGACTGGCTGGCGTCGGTGTACGGGCGCTACCCGTTCCGCTCGACCGGCGGCATCACGGTGAAGGCCAACGTCGGGTACGCGCTGGAGACCCAGGGCCGCCCCGTCTACGACCTGACCCGCCGTCCCGGAACGATCCCGAGCGGCGGCCTGCTGGCGCACGAGCTGGGCCACCAGTGGTTCGGCGACGCGGTCTCGCCGGAGCGGTGGGCCGACATCTGGCTGAACGAGGGCTTCGCGACGTACTCCGAGTGGCTGTACGCCGAGAAGTTCGAGGGCAAGCCGGTGCAGACGAGCTTCGGCGAGCTCTACGCCACCCCGGAGAGCGACGACCTCTGGAAGGGCAAGGTCTCCGACCCGGGCCGCGACGGCATCTTCGACGGCCTGGTGTACGACCGGGGCGCGATGGCGATCCACGCGCTGCGCACGGCCATCGGCGACAGGGCGTTCTTCCGCCTGCTGAAGGAGTGGCCGGCCCGGTACGGCGGCGGCAACGCCTCCACGGCCGACTTCGAGGCGTTCGCCAAGAGGATCAGCGGCAAGAACCTCGACGCCCTCTTCAGGACCTGGCTCCACAGCGAGGGCAAGCCCTCCCTGTAGCACGACCGGGCGGTACCGGCCGTCGAGCCGCGGCGTGCCGTTCGCGGGGCCTCCACCCCCGCGGACGGCACGCCGCACGCCGTTGGGACGACGCTCCCGCGCGTTCCGTGGGAAGGGTCAGACGAAGGTCAGGGTGTAGCCCTTGTCCCTGAGGTGGCCGATGACGTCCTCGCTGTGCTCGGCGCCGCGCGTCTCCAGGTGCATCAGCACCTCGGCCTCCTCGACGTGCAGGCGGGCCGCGACGCGCTCGTGCATGACGTCCAGCACGTTGACGCCCAGCCCGGCGAGCTCGCTCAGCAGGTCGACCAGCGCGCCCGGACGGTCCTTCAGGCGGCAGCGCGCGACGAGGTAGCGGCCCGTTCCGGCGAGGCCGTGCCGCAGCACCTTCGACAGCAGCAGCGGGTCGATGTTGCCGCCCGACAGCAGCGCGACGACCGGCGTGCGGACGGCGTAGGAGTGCTCCAGCAGCGCGGCGACCCCGGCGGCTCCGGCGGGCTCGACGACCTGCTTGGCGCGTTCGAGGCAGAGCAGCAGCGCCTGCGAGATCGACTCCTCGGTGACGGTGACGACCGCGTCGACCAGCTCGGTCACCAGCTCGTAGGTGAGGTCGCCGGGGCAGCCGACGGAGATCCCGTCGGCCATCGTGGGCTGCACCTCCACCCGGGTCGGGCGCCCGGCGGCGAGCGAGGCCGGGAACGCGGCGGCGCGCTTGGCCTGCGCCCCGACCACCTTGACGTCGTCGCTCTCGCCCTTGAGCGCGACCGCGACGCCGGACATCAGCCCGCCGCCGCCGACCGCGCCGACGACCGTCCGGACGTCGGGGCACTGTTCGAGGATCTCCAGCCCGACGGTGCCCTGCCCCGCGACCACGTCCTCGTGGTCGAACGGGTGGATCAGCACGGCGCCGGTGTCGTCGGCGTGCTTGCGCGCCGCGACCAGGCACTCGTCCACGGTCGGGCCCGGGAACTCGACCTCGGCGCCGTAGCCCTTGGTCGCGGCGACCTTCGGCAGCGGCGCGCCCTCGGGCATGTAGACGGTCGCCTTGCAGCCGAGCATGGACGCGGCGAGCGCGACGCCCTGCGCGTGGTTGCCCGCGCTGGCCGCGACGACGCCGCGGGCCCGTTCGGCGTCGCTGAGCCGCGCGATCCGCACGTACGCGCCGCGGATCTTGAACGAGCCCGTCCGCTGGAGGTGCTCGCACTTGAGGAAGACGGGGCCGCCGATGGCCTCGGACAGCGCGCGGGAGTGGATCAGCGGGGTCGGGACGGCGACCCCGTCCAGCAACTCCCGGGCGGCGCGGATGTCATCGACGGTGACGAGGGCCATGCCCCGATCTTGCCACGCCGTCCGGGTGGCGCGTTCCGATCTTGTCGGGCGCGGCCGTCCCGGCGGGGTCGAGGGCGGCGGATCGGGGCGCGGGGTTCCGTACCGGCCGGGGGCCGCCGCCCCAGGGGACGGATCAGTCGGCGTTCCAGTAGCGGTCGCCGGCGAACACGAGGGCGGCGGCGCCGATCAGCCCGGACGTCTGCCCGAGCGCGGCGGGCACCACCTGCACCTGCCGGGCGAACGCCATCCGCGCGTGCCTGCGCAGCGCCTCCTCCAGCGGGTCGAACAGCAGCGCGCCCGCCTGCGACAGGCCGCCGCCGATCGCGACCACCTCCAGGTCGCACAGGTGCGTCGCCGACGCGATCGCGATGCCGAGCGCCCGCCCGGCGCGCCGCATCGCCGACGCGGCGACCGGATGGCCCCGGCGGGCGTCGGCGGCGAGGTCCACGCCCGTGACGTCCCGCCGTCCGGGCCGCCAGCCCTGCTCCTGCGCCCAGGCGACCAGCCCGGGACCGCGCGCGATCGCCTCCAGGCAGCCCCGGCCGCCGCACTTGCACGGCGGGCCCTCCGGATCGACGACCACGTGCCCGATGTGCCCGGCGTTGCCGCTGGCCCCGTCGATCAGGTGCCCGTCCAGGACCAGTCCGCCGCCGACGCCCGTGGACACGACCATGCCGAGGACGTTGCCGCGGCCCCGGCCCGCGCCGCGCCAGTGCTCGCCCGCCACCACGCAGATCGCGTCGTTGTGGACCCGCACGGGCACCCCGGGGTACGCGGCGCGCAGCCGCGCCCGCAGCGGGAACCCGCGCCACGCCGGGATGTTGAGCGGCGACACCTCCGCGGCCGGCCAGGTCATCGGCCCGCCGCAGCCGACGCCGACGCCCGCGAGGGCGGGCGCGCCCGCGTCGGCGACGAGCTTGTCGAGCAGCGCCTCCAGCGTCCGCCAGAGCCCGTCGGCGTCCAGCGCCGGGTCGCTCGGGGTGTCGATCCGGCCGTACCCGGTGACGCGGCCGCCGGGCGCGACCAGCGCCGCCGCCATCTTCGTCCCGCCGATGTCGACCGCGAGAACCGGCCGGGCCTCCCGGCCCGCCGCCGTGTCGCTCATGTCGTCCCTCCAGGCCCGGCCGCCGCGCCCGCCGGGCGGCGGCCCACCCGATCCTCACCCGCCGGGCGGCGGCCCGGCGCCCCGGCGGTCACTCGCCGGACGTCCGGCCGAACGCGAGGATCGACGCGGTGAAGCCGTGCACGTGGTTGCGGCCCGCGACGGGCCCGATCTCGCCCGCCGCGAAGAACCCGCCGACCCCGGCCGGCCCGAACGCCCGGTCGAGCACCTTCGCGTCGTGGTCGGAGTCGGGGAACATCGCCCGGCCCCGCCCGTTGCACGAGAACACCAGCGCCCCCTCGACGGGCGACAGGTCGAACCGTTCGAGCAGCTCGGCGAGGTCGTCCTCGGCCGCGCCCGCGTCGCGGACCTGGAAGCGCACCGTGCGGCCCACGTCCACCACGTCGCCGATCGCGATCGCGCCGCTGTCGGTGTCGGCGCCGACCACGCCCCGCACGAGGAAGTCGCCGTGCTCGTGCTCGTCGGCGTACTCGTCCATCGCCACGCCGATCAGCAGGCCGCGCCCGGCGAGCTCCTGCTCCTCCTCCGGCAGCGCGAGGACGATCTCCTCCAGCTTCTCCAGCGCGGGCTGCCCCGCCAGCTCGTACAGCACGTTCTCGTCGGCCCTGGTCACCACCATGTCGGGGCCGATCGGCCGCGCGCCCTGGCTGACCACGGTCGCGGCCGTGACCGTGCCGCCGATCACCACGCCGACCGCGCCGTCGTCGAACACCTCGCCGCCGACGAACAGCCGGGCCGTGCCCCGCGCGGTGCCCTCGGCCATCCCGCCGACGAGCGGCAGGCCCGGCAGCGACTCCCCGGACCGTTCGACGAACGCGTCCACAGGGAACGAGAACGGGTCGGCGAGCAGCACGCCCACCACGTCGTCGTCGCGGCCCTCCGGCATCCCGACCACGATCAGCCGGTCCTCGGCCTTCAGCGTCTCCAGCCGGAACGGCTCCAGCCGCGCGCCGGGCAGCACCGCCGCCCACGCGCTGACCGCGCCGTCCTCCTCCACGCCGCGGCCCGCCCCGATCACGCCGGAGGCGCTGCACCCGAGCACGACGGCGTCGCCCGCGGCCTCCGAGGCGCGCATCGCCGCGTCCTCCACCCGCTCAGGGTCGCCCCCCGACACGAACACGCACACCAGGTCGGGCGGGGCGCTGAGCGGCGCGAGCGCCTGCTCGACCGCCGCCCCGGCGGCCTCGGACAGGTCCGGTCCGAGGGCCAGGCCGTCACCGAACCGCGCCATGGGCGCCGCCTCCCCCGTGGGTATCTCCGCCTGACATCACGCTCCTAGTCTCTACGAAAGCGCGGTCGGTGAATCCACTATCGAGGGTGCGATTCGGCGTTCGCGCGACGTAATGTCGATCGCGTGCGTCCAACCACACCTCCCGAGACCACCCTGGGCGAGCTGCGCACCAGCGGCCACGTCCGGCGGACGGTGAAGGCCGAGATCCGCCACAACCTGCTCGAACGGCTGAGATCGGGCGAGCCCCGCTTCCCCGGCATCCTCGGGTTCGACGACACGGTCGTCCCGCACCTGGAACGGGCCCTGCTCGCGGGCCACGACCTCGTGCTGCTGGGCGAGCGGGGGCAGGGCAAGACGCGGCTGATCCGCACCCTGGCCGGGCTGCTGGACGAGTGGACCCCGGTGGTGGCCGGCTGCGAGATCAACGACCATCCGTACGACCCGGTGTGCGTGCGCTGCCTCCGGCTCGCCGCCGAGCTGGGCGAAGAGCTGCCGGTCGCGTGGCTGCACCGCGACGACCGCTACGGCGAGAAGCTCGCGACCCCCGACACCGGCGTCGGCGACCTGATCGGCGACGTCGACCCGATCAAGGTCGCCGAAGGCCGCACCCTCGGCGACCCCGAGACCGTCCACTTCGGGCTCGTCCCGCGCACCAACCGCGGGATCTTCTCCATCAACGAGCTGCCCGACCTCGCCGAGCGCATCCAGGTGTCGCTGCTCAACGTGCTGGAGGAGCGCGACGTCCAGATCCGCGGCTACGCGCTGCGGCTGCCGCTGGACCTGCTGCTCGTCGCGAGCGCCAACCCCGAGGACTACACCAACCGGGGCCGCATCATCACCCCGCTGAAGGACCGCTTCGGCGCCGAGATCCGCACCCACTACCCGCTGGACCTCGACGCCGAGCTGGCGCTGATCCGGCAGGAGGCCGACTTCGCCGACCTCGCCGGCGCCGAGGCCGAGGTGCCCGAGCACCTGATCGAGGTCATCGCCCGGTTCACCCGGCTCGTCCGCGAGTCCAGCGCGGTCGACGGCCGTTCTGGCGTGTCGGCGCGGTTCGCGCTCGCCGGCGCCGAGACGGTCGCGGCGGGCGCGGTCCGCCGCGCCGCGCTCACCGGCGAGGAACGGCCCGTCGCGCGCGTGTGCGACCTGCCCGCGGTGGTCCCCTCGCTGCTCGGCAAGGTCGAGTTCGAGGTCAGCGAGGAGGGCCGCGAGCAGGAGGTGCTGGAGCACCTGCTGCGCCGGGCCGTCGCCGAGACCTACCGGCGCTCCCTCGGCGCGGCCGACCTGTCCGGGCTGCTCGACAAGTTCGACGCCGGCGACAGCGTGGAGTCCGGCGAGCTGGTGCCCGCGGCGGAGCTGCTGCGCCGGGTCGGCCAGATCCCCGGCCTCGCCAAGATCATGGAACGGCTGGACATGACCGGGGAGTCGCCCGGCCAGGCCGCGGCCGCGCTGGAGTTCGCGCTGGAGGGGCTGTTCCTCACCCGCCGGCTGTCCAAGGACGTGCCCGAGGGGCGGTCCGACGGGACGGCCACCTACCGGACCTAGGGGCCCGGCACGTCCATCGTGAACGGCAGGACACCGCGGGCCCGCACCGGGTCCGCAGGTGGCGCGTCCCGAGATTGGGGGCCGACATGAGTCGTTACCGGTACGGCGCGTACCACGACGGGCCCGACCCGCTCGCCCCGCCCTACGACGTCCGGGCCGCCCTGGACGCGATGGGCGACTCGGTGCTGGAGGGCACCCGCCCGGAGGACGCCCTGCGCGACCTGCTGCGCCGCGGGCTGCCCGGCGCGCAGGGGCGGCGCGGGCTCGACGACCTGCTGCGGCAGGTCCGCGAGCGGCGCCGGTCGCTGCGCGACCGCGGCCGCCTGGACGGCACGCTGGAGCAGGTCCGCGCGCTGCTCGACACCGCGGTCGGGCAGGAGCGGGCCGAGCTGTTCCCCGACCCGTCCGACGACGCGCGGCTGCGCGAGGCCGAGCTGGACGCGCTGCCGGACGACACCGCGCAGGCCGTCCGGCGGCTGTCGGACTACCAGTGGCGGTCCGGCGCGGCGCGCGAGACGTTCGAGCAGCTCAAGGAGCTGCTGCGGCGCGACGTGCTGGACGCCCAGTTCCAGGGCATGAAGCAGGCGCTCCAGGGCCAGGACCCCGCCGCGATGGAGCGGATCAAGGACATGATGGCCGCGCTCAACCGGATGCTGGAGCGGGACGCGCGCGGCGAGCACACCCAGGACGACTTCGACCGGTTCATGGAGGAGTTCGGCGACCTGTTCCCCGACGCCCCCGCGACCTGGAGGAGCTGGTCGACTCGCTCGCCCGCCGCGCCGCGGCGATGGACCGGCTCCTCGCCTCGCTCAGCCCCGAGCAGCGCGCCGAGCTGGCCGGGCTGATGGAGCAGGCCATGCAGGACGCGGGCCTCGCCATGGAGATGGCGCGGCTCGGCGACGCGCTGCGCGCCCGCCGTCCCGACCTCGGCTGGGGCCAGCCCGAGCAGATGACCGGCGACGCCCCGCTCGGCATGGGCGACGCCACGACCGCGCTCGCCGAGCTGGCCGACCTCGCCGACCTGGAGTCCGCGCTCGCGCAGGACTACCCGGGCGCCCGGCTGGACGACGTGGACGAGGAGGCCGTGCGGCGCGCCCTCGGCCGCCAGGCGGTGGACGACCTGTCGGCGCTGCGGCGCATCGAGGCCGAGCTGGAGCGGCAGGGCTACCTCCAGCGCAGGCGCGGCGACCTGGAGCTGACGCCGAAGGCCGTCAGGCGGCTGGGCGAGACCGCGCTGCGCCGCGTGTTCTCCCAGCTCACGACGGGACGGCAGGGCGACCACGACCAGCACGACGCCGGGCAGGCCGGGGAGCTGACCGGGTCGAGCCGCGAGTGGCGGTTCGGCGACGAGCAGCCCCTCGACGTCGTCCGTACGGTGTCCAACGCGATCCGCCGCAACGTCATGGACGGCCGCGCCGCCCTGGCCGCCGCCGACGCGCCGCCCGTCGCGCGCCCGGAGGACCCGCGCCTCGTCCGGCCCGAGGGCCCGCGGCTCGTCCGCGGGGACGGCTCTCGGGCGCCCGGCGGCGTGCGGCTGAGCGTGGACGACTTCGAGGTGCAGGAGACCGAGCGCCGCACCGGCGCGGCGGTGTGCCTGCTGGTCGACCTGTCGTACTCGATGGTGCTGCGCGGGACGTGGGCCGCGGCCAAGCAGACGACCCTCGCCCTGCACACCCTGGTCACCGGGAAGTTCCCGCAGGACGCCATCGAGATCATCGGGTTCTCCAACTACGCGCGGGTGCTGCACCCGACGGAGATGGCGGGGCTCGACTGGGACATGGTCCAGGGCACCAACCTGCACCACGCGCTGATGATCGCGGGACGGCACCTGGACCGCCATCCCGACTTCGAGCCGATCGTGCTCGTGGTCACCGACGGCGAGCCGACCGCGCACCTGCGGCCGGACGGCCGCTCGCTGTTCGACTACCCGCCGTCCAGCGAGACGCTCGTGCTCACCCTCGCCGAGGTCGACAAGATGACGCGGCGCGGCGCGTGCATGAACTTCTTCATGCTCGCCGAGGACCGCCGGCTCGTGTCGTTCGTCGAGGAGGTCGCGCGCCGCAACGGCGGCCGGGTGTTCGCGCCCGACGCCGAACGGCTCGGCGAGTACGTCGTCAGCGACTACCTCCGCGTGCGCCGAGGCCGCCGCTGACGACGCGCGCCGCCCGCCCGGCGCCCCGCGGCCCGTCCGCCCGGCGGGCCACCGCCGCCTCGCGCGCCGTCCGACCCGCGCGCCGTCCGCCCTCCGCCCCGCGCGCCGTCCGACCGGCGGGCGGGGGCGGGTGGGACTAGGTTGGCGTCATGTCGACTTCCGATCGCCTGCTGCTGTTCCTGCACGTCGGCTTCGCCATCTTCACGCTGGGCCCGCTGACCGCCGCGACGATGGCCACCCCGCGCTACATCCGCAAGCGGGACGCGACCATCGTCCGCTACCTCAACCGGACCACGATGATCTACGGTCTCGGGACGCTGGGCATCTTCCTGTTCGGCCTGTTCCTGGCCGAGGGGAACTTCGCGAAGGTCTGGCTGTCGGCGTCGATGACGCTGTTCATCGTCGCGCTCGCGCTGCTGCTGATCGTGGAGCGCGACCAGCGCAAGGCGGTGCGGCTGCTGGAGGCCGCCGCCGAGGCCCCCGCCCCCGTCCCCACCGCGCCGACCGCGACCGACGCGCCCGCCGAGGAGGGCGAACGGGGCGAGCAGGCCGACGCGGCCGCGAAGAAGGCCGCTCCCGCCGCACCGGCCGCCGCGCCCGACCCCGAGATCGCCCAGGTCGAACGGGGCCGGATCGCGGCGCTCTCCGGCGTCATCGCGCTGATCTGGCTGGTGATCCTCGTCCTGATGGTCTGGAACGGCTGACCCGTCCCCCGCGGCCCGCCACCGTCAGTCGGTGTGGGCCTTCAGCCAGGACAGGATCGTCGGGTAGACGTGCTCGTCGTTCATCAGGGCCGAGGCGTGCAGCTTCCCCTCGACGACCTTGACCGTGGCGGGGACCCCGGCGGCGCGGAGCGCGGTGGCGAGGCCGGTGCTCTGCGTCGCGGGAACGAGGTCCTCGTCGCTGTGCATGAGCAGCATCGGGGCGTCGCCCGCCGAGACGTGGCTGGTGGTGTTGGCGTCGTCCACGCGCTTCCAGCAGGGCAGGCTCGCCTGGCTCGGCACGCAGCGGATCAGGTCGACCACGGCGCGCCGCAGCTTGCGCTGGCCCGGGGTCGCGGTGGGCTTCGCCCCGTCCTGGTAGGCCAGGTACGGCATGTTGGGCGGGGAGAGGGCGACGACGCCGCGCACCCGCTGGGCGCCCTCGCCGTACGCGCCGAGCTGGGTGGCGAGCATGCCGCCCGCCGACGAGCCGACCACCACGATGTTGCCGGGATCGACGTTCCAGCGCTTGGCGTTCTTCTTGATGAACGCCAGGGCCGCGGCGGCGTCGTTGCGCTGGGCGGGCCAGGCCGCCGCGGGGGCGAGCCGGTAGTTGGCGGAGAAGACGGTGAAGCCCTGCGCGGTGAGGCGGCGCGCGAAGTACTTCCAGCCGCCCTTGTCGCCCTCCAGCCAGTAGCCGCCGTGCAGGATCAGCACCGCCGGGCGCGGCTTGGCCTTCGGCCGCGCCGGAGACTGGGCCTGAACGCGCGTCCTGCTGTTCTTGGCGCCCTTCGCCTTGGCCTTGGCTCCCTTGGCGGGCTTGGCCGGATTCTGGCCGGGGACGGGCTTCCAGTACGCGTCGATGCGCTGCCGGGAGTTGCGGCCGTAGGCGTAGGTGGCCTGCCTCGGCGGCCTGGGCGTGACCATCACGGCGCTGGCCGACACGACGCCGTCGGTCGCGGCCCCGCCGGAGCCGGTCCCGGGGGCGGCGGACCGCGACGGCTCCGTGCTCGGCGAGCCGGTCGGCGGCGCCGGGTCGGTGGGCGTCCCGGACGGCCCCGTGGGCGAGCCGGTGCCCGCCGGGCCGGTGGGCGTTCCCGTGCCGGGCTCGGGCTCCTCGGACGGGACCAGAGGCGGGGTCGTGGTCACCGACGGCGAGGGCCCCGGGTCCGAGGGGTCGGCCTGGGAGGTCGCCGGAACGGCCACGGCGGAGATACACGTCGCGGCGAACGCCGCACCACACACCAGTACTTTGCGCACTCCGGGCCCTTTCGTGATGGAACCTGGCGCGCACATCATAGATCTTGACCGGGCCCGGGGCGGACCGCACCGGAACCCCGCCCCGCGGGGACGGCCGGACCGCGCCCGGCCGTCCCCGCGAAGCCGCAGGTGGACGGGTCAGGCGAGGGCCAGTTCGAGGTCCCGGAGAAGATCGTCGGCGTCCTCGATGCCGACCGACAGCCGGACCAGGTCGGCCGGGACCTCCAGCGGCGACCCGGCGGCCGAGGCGTGCGTCATCCGGCCCGGGTGCTCGATCAGCGACTCCACGCCGCCGAGCGACTCCCCGAGGGTGAACAGCTTCGTGCGCTCGCACACGCGCACCGCCGCCTCCTGCGACCCCATCCGGAACGACACCATCCCGCCGAACGCCCTCATCTGCTTGGCGGCGACGTCGTGGCCGGGGTGGGACGGCAGGCCCGGGTAGAGGACCTCGCGGACGGCGTCGTGCCGGGTGAGCATCTCGACGATCCGTTCGGCGTTGGCGCAGTGCCGGTCCATCCTGACGCCGAGGGTCTTCAGGCCGCGCAGCGTCAGCCAGGCGTCGAACGGCCCCGCGACGGCGCCCATGGCGTTCTGGTGGAACGCCAGCCGTTCGCCGAGGTCGGCGTCGGCGGCGACCAGCGCACCGCCGACCACGTCGGAGTGGCCCCCGACGTACTTGGTGGTGGAGTGCACGACCACGTCGGCGCCGAGCGCCAGCGGCTGCTGGAGGTAGGGCGAGGCGAACGTGTTGTCGACCACCAGGAGGGCGCCCGCGTCGTGCGCGACGCCCGCGAGCGCCGTGATGTCGGCGATGCCGAGCAAGGGGTTGGTCGGGGTCTCCACCCAGACGGCCCGGGTGTCGGGGCGGACGGCCGCGCGCACGGCGTCGAGGTCGGCCAGCGGCACCGGGTCGAACGTGACGCCCCAGGGCTCGGCCACCTTGGCGAAGAGGCGGTAGGTGCCGCCGTACGCGTCGTTCGGGATGATCACGTGGTCGCCGGGGCGGCAGACGGTGCGCAGCAGGGCGTCCTCGGCGGCGAGGCCCGAGGCGAACGCGAGTCCGCGCGCCCCCGCCTCGACCTCGGCGAGGCATACCTCCAGGGAGGTACGGGTCGGATTGGCCGACCGCGAGTACTCGTAGCCCTCGCGCAGCCCGCCGATGCCGTCCTGCTTGTAGGTCGAGACCTGGTAGATCGGCGGGACGACCGCGCCCGTGGTCGGGTCGGGCTCCTGCCCCGCGTGGATGGCCAGGGTCTCGAATCCCTGGCGCCTGCGGGGGGAGGACCCCCCGGTGCCCCCGTTGACGGGTGGAACGTCGTTGTCCATGGGAACGAGGCTATCCACCGTCCCGCCCTCCTGGAGGAGGAGAGGCTCCCTCCCAGGTATCAGCCGGGATTTCGGCTCCGGGGTTGACCAAAACTCCAGTCAGGATCTCTACCTTTAAGAGGTATCCCGACAACATCCCTGTTTGGGCCAGGCCCTGGGGGTATGGGAGTTCGCTCCCCGGGATGATGCTGTTGATCCCTGAACGAAGGAAGGCGCATGTTCGCACGCCTTGGGCGCGGCGTGGTGAGACACCCGTGGTGGACGATCCTGGCTTGGGTCGTCGTCGCCGCGGGACTGATCGCTTTCGCTCCAGAACTGAAGACCAAGACCGACCAGGAGGACTTCCTCCCCACCAAGTACGAGTCGATCCAGGCCGCCAAGCTGGGCGAACAGGCGTTCCCTTCCGCGGACCAGAAGACCAGCCCGGCGATGATCGTGATCAAGCGGTCCGACGGGTCCAAGCTCACCGCGGCTGACTCACAGAAGATCACCCAGGTCGCCAAGGCGATCGAGGGCAAGAAGATCCCGGGAGTGACCAAGGTCGCGGCGACGCCGCCGGCCAAGGACCGCTCGATCCAGCTGATCGGCGTCCCGCTCCCGAACGACTTCAACGACTCCAAGGCGATGGACACCGCCAAGGACGCCATCAAGAAGCTGCGCACCGAGACGACCGCGCAGCTGCGGGGCAGCCCGCTGACCTACGGCGTCACCGGCGACCAGGCGTCCACGGTCGACAACGAGGAGTCGGACAAGAACACGATGGCGATGATCGGCATCGCCACCATCGTGCTGATCATCGTGCTGCTGGGCCTGATCTTCCGCAGCCCGATCGCGTCGATCCTGCCCATCATCGTGATCGTCGCCGTGTCGATGGTCTCGAACGCCGTCACCGCGATCGTCGGCAACACGTTCGACCTGAACTTCGACAAGGGCTTCGACATGATCATCGTCGTGGTCCTGTACGGGATCGGGACGGACTACATACTCTTCCTGCTCTTCCGCTACCGCGAACGGCTGCGGCTGGGCGAGGACAAGAAGACCGCGATGATCACCAGCGTGGAGCGGGTCGGCGAGGCCATCGCCTCCGCCGCGGGCGCCGTCATCGTGGCGTTCCTGGTGCTGCTGCTGGCCTCGTTCAAGGCGTTCGGCGGGCTCGGCCCGCAGCTCGCCATCGCGGTCGGCGTGATGCTCATCACCTCGCTGACGCTCGTCCCGGCGATCATCTCGCTGCTGGGCCGGTTCGTCTTCTGGCCGTCGAAGTCCTGGAAGAAGGAGCCGAAGCCCGGCCTGTGGGTCAAGCTCGGCAACGGCGTGGGCAAGCGCCCGGTCGTCGCGCTGGTCGCGTCCGGCGTGGTGCTGGTCGCCCTCGCCTCCGCCGCGATCGGGTTCAAGGCCGACTACGACTTCAACGGCAGCGCGCCGCAGAACACCGAGTCCGCCAAGGCCATGAAGGACCTGCGCGCCAGCTTCCCGGCCGGCACGCTGACCCCGACCGAGGTGTACGTCAAGTCGGACAAGCCGCTCACCAAGGCGGAGCTCGGCTCGTACTCGCAGCGGCTCACCAAGGCCCCGGGCGTCGGCGACGTCCAGCCCCCGGTGTTCAGCCAGGACAAGACCGTCGCCAAGTTCGGCGTCGTCCTCAAGGACAACCCGAGCTCCAGCTCCTCGATCCAGCTGGTCAAGGGCGAGCTGCGGGACTACGTCCACAAGGGCGCGCCGCCGGGGGCCAAGGTGCTGGTGGGCGGCCAGACCGCGGTCTTCGCCGACATCAACACGATCAACAACCGCGACCTGTCGGTCATCCTGCCGGTGGCGGTGGTGCTGATCGGGCTGATCCTGGCCCTGCTGCTGCGGGCCCTGGTCGCGCCGATCTACCTGGTGATCGCGGTGCTGCTCGGCTTCGCGGCCACCCTCGGCGCCTCGGTGACCCTGTTCCAGGGCATCGAGAACAAGCCGGGACTGATGTTCCAGTTGCCGATCATCCTGTACCTGTTCGTGCTGGCGATCGGCACCGACTACAACATCCTGATGATCGCCCGGCTCCGCGAGGAGGCCCGCGAGGGCCACGACCCGAAGCGGGGCGCGGCGCTCGGCATCCAGCACGCCGGGCCGACCGTCGCCGCGGCGGGCGTGATCCTCGCCGGCACGTTCGCGGTGCTGGTGATCTCGCCGCAGTCGATGACCGCCCAGATCGGGTTCGGCGTGGCGATCGGGATCCTGCTCTCGGCGTTCGTGATGTCGGCGTTCTTCGTCCCGGCGATCACGGCACTGCTCGGCCACAAGGCCTGGTGGCCCGGCCACGGCGACGCCCCCAAGGCGATGCCGCCCGGCGCCGAGCCCACGGAGGACCGGTACGCCCACTCGGGCTACCCCTCCTGAGAACGTCGGGTCGCGGGGGCCGGCCAGAAACGCCGCCCACATGACCGGAACCCCGCGACCCGACTCCGCATGACCGAAGGGCCGGAGAGCACTCGCTCTCCGGCCCTTCGCCGTTCCCTACCCGTCCCGCGCCCACCCGTACTTCGACTCGTAGTCACTCCCGTCATCGGCGACCTCCGGCCGATGCCGGGGAACCCCGCTGACGGCCTCGACGGCCCGGCGCTCCGCGCCCTCGTAGCGGTCCGCCGCCGTGTAAACGGCCTCGCGGTTCTGGATCAGGATGTCGGTGCCGTCGTTGAGCTCCAGGATCGTCTTCGCGCGCGACCTCTCGTACTCGTCCCGCAGCCCGAGCTCCTCGCCGATCTTCCCGAAGCAGTTCACCGGCAGGGTCGCGCCGTCGAGGATGAGCGGCGCGTTGGACCACAGGTTGACGGCGTCGTTGACGAGGTCACCGCTCTTGCGGATCTGACTCGCCCGGAACTTGACTTCCTTGGGCGTCACGGCCCCCTCCTTGGATCAGCCGGGAAGACGGGCAAGAACCTGCTCGGCCAGCTGCTTACTGACCTGCTTCTCCACCTTCGCCCGCGCACCTTCGGGCCCGATGCGGCTCACGCCCGTGTCGGCCCACATGACGGTGACACGCAGGTTGTTGCGAACGACCTTGATGCCGTGCCGGTATCCGCTGAGGCAGTAGTCGCCCCCCGCGGCCGATTCCTTGGTGCCTGTGCAGGACGCGTTCGCCGACGAGACCGCGCCCGGCGCGTTCGGGCGGGCCTTCGTCCTGTAGTCACCGACGGCCGCCCTCAGCAGCGAAGTGCCACGACGACTCTGGTGAATCTCCCAGGTGCAGCTCTTGAGCATGGAACCTGAGTCCTTCGTGGGTGTCTTCGCTCCGAGCTGCCGCAACCGAGGAATCTCCGAGGGCTGCACCAGATCGCAGGGATCCGGCGGGTCCAGGAGAACCGGCGCGGCGGATCTGGACGGAGAAGACGACACGACGGCGCTGGGCGACGGCGTGTGAGAGGACTTCGACTCTCCGGTATCCCCGGAAGCGCACCCGGTCGCGACCGACACGGCCGAAACCACAGCCCACAGGCAGGCGCGCCTCCGGCCGATGATCACTGGTGCGTCCATCGTTTGGGATTCGTGGCGTTCTCGGGAAAATGCCCGGGCTCCCGGAGCTTGCTCAGTTCCGAGGTGAACCTGGCCAACCCCACTTTCTGCGTGGTGACCGCCGTCCGCAGGCTGGTATCGACTTTGTTGATGGCTTCGACGTAGTCCAGCAGGGCCTTGGTGATCGTGGGCTTGTCGTCCTTCTTGTTGGAGGTCCAGCCGAACCCTCCGAGCGCGGGCTCGATACGCGACGCCGCGAGGGTGGTGAGATCGACTGCCAGGTTGTAGGCGTTCGCCACCTGGAGCGACAGATCCAGCAGGGCTGCTTCGGCCGCGAACAGCGCCGTGCCGTTGTCCTCGGCCACCTTCCCGTTCCGGGTCATGTGCCAGCGGTAGGCCGAATAGGCGCCCCCCTCCCAGTCGGCGCTCAGGGAGTTCCACGACGCGGAGAGCGGCTCTTCGGCGTCCAGTACGTTCTCACCCGCGGCCCGCCACTTGTCGGCCACCGCGATGACCGCGTTCTCATCGCCCTTCATCTTCGCGGCGGCGTCGAGGGCCTTCTTCGCGCCCAGGATCTCCACCACGCCTATACCGATGTTGACGATCCCGGCGGCCTTGGAGGGCCACGCCTTGGCACTCGGTACGCGGTGTTTCGGCCCTGCCATCTGTCGCCCCTTCTGAGGTTCAAACGCCTGGGTCGGGCCACTTCGGGAGGCCGTGTGACGCGGCTTCGTCCCTGGCCTTCTCGGCCTCGGCCAGGGCGGTCAGGATCCTCTCGCCCAGCCGGGCGGCGTCGGAGAGCGCGGCTTTGGCGCTGTCCAGGTCGATGGAGATCCGGCCTTCGCCGTCCACGCTCACCGTGCCGAGTCCGTGGACGATCTTCGCCGTGAACGACCGGCTTCGGAATTCCTCGCGGAAACGCCGCTGTGCGGCCAGGAGGTTCTCGCCCTCCGCCACCAGGCGTTCCGCGTGCCGCGCCGCGGTGATCAGTTCGGAGCGCAGGGCGTCGTTGCGGTCACGCGCGTACCTGGCGTCCGGTGCGGTGGTCATGCTCGCCGGCTCTCCTCGTGGGGCTCGGCCAAGGACGCGAGTTCGCCGGACTCCAGTTCTTCCCTGCGTACGTCCGCCTGCTGGCGGGCGGCCATGATGAGTTCGGAAATGTGCGTTCCCAGGCGGCGGCCTTCGGGCCGTGCAGGGCGGCGGGGTCGATGTGCAAGGAGACCGGTCTTCCGTCGCCGGTCATCACCACGCGCAATCGGCCGTTGAGGGCCTCGGCGGTGATCTCCTCCTGCGCCAGCCGTGCCTCGAACTCCGCGAATTCCGTGGCGCGCGAGGAAAGCCGGGCCACGACATCGTCCAGGGATAGGACGTCGTCACCATGACCGCTTTCGGAAGCGTCGGCGGCCTCCGCGGTTTCGAGGGGTTGTGGAGGGGCCGCCGGTCCGGCGGGCGGCTCGCCGGACCGGGGCGGCTCCTTCGCCGCCCCGGGCTGTTCGACGGTGTGGGTCCGCTGCTCGGCCTGCTGCCGCCGGGCCGATGACTCCATTCGCCGCCGGACGTCGTCCGGGGTGGTCGGGGCGTCCTGGATGTCGCTGTTCAGGAGGTCACGGAGGGACTTCCGGCCGGCGTCCATGGCCGATCACCACCATCCACTATGGCTACGGAAGCCGGCCGGAGCGCCGACGATGCAATTTTCAGCCCATTCTGACCGCGGCCATCATGACCCGCAACCAGAACGGTGGAGGGGGCTCGTCGTCCGTTGCCGGTTCAGGAGGTGGAGAGGAAGGCGAGAAGGTCCTGCCTGGTGATGAGGCCCTTCGGTTTGCCGTCCACGAGGACGACGGCGGCGCCCGATCGTTCGAGGACGCTGACGGCCTTGCTGACCGGCTCGCCGGAGCCGATGGTCGGCAGCGGGGCCGACATGTGGGCCTCCAGCGGCTCGTTCAGGCGGGCCGGGTCCTTCAGCAGGACGTCGAGCAGGTCGCTCTCGCGGATCGAGCCGACGACCTCGGCCGCCATCACCGGCGGCTCCTCCTTCATCACCGGGAGCTGCGACACCTCGTACTCGCGCATGATCGCGATGGCGGTCTCGACGCTCTCGTGCGGGTGGACGTGCACGAACTCCGGGAGCCCGGCGCCCTTGCGGGTCAGCACCTCGCCGACCCGGGCCTCCTCGGTGGAGGGGGTGAGGAAGCCGTAGTCGGCCATCCACTCGTCGTTGAAGATCTTGGAGAGGTAGCCGCGGCCGCCGTCCGGCAGCAGCACCACGATCACGTCGTCCGGGCCGGCCCGCTCGGCGACGCGCAGCGCGGCGACGACCGCCATCCCGCAGGAGCCGCCGACGAGCATCGCGTCCTCGCGGGCGAGGCGGCGGGTCATGACGAACGAGTCGCGGTCGGAGACGGCGATGACCTCGTCGCAGATGTCGCGGTCGTAGGTCTCGGGCCAGATGTCCTCGCCGACGCCCTCGGTCAGGTACGGGCGGCCGCTGCCGCCGGAGTAGACCGAGCCCTCCGGGTCGGCGCCGATGATCCGGACGCGCCCGCCGGAGACCTCCTTGAGGTACCGGCCGGTGCCGCTGATCGTGCCGCCGGTGCCGATGCCCGCGACGAAGTGCGTGATGCGCCCCTCGGTCTGCTCCCACAGCTCGGGCCCGGTGGTCTCGTAGTGCGAGACCGGGTTGTTGGGGTTGGTGTACTGGTTGGGCTTCCAGGCGCCGGGGATGTCGGCGGCCAGCCGGTCCGACACCGAGTAGTACGAGTCGGGGTGCTCGGGCGAGACCGCCGTCGGGCACACCACGACCTCCGCGCCGTACGCCCGCAGCACGTCGATCTTGTCCTTGGCGACCTTGTCGGGGCAGACGAACACGCAGCGGTAGCCGCGTTCCTGCGCGACGATGGCGAGCCCGACCCCGGTGTTTCCCGAGGTCGGCTCGACGATGGTGCCGCCGGGCGGCAGCTCCCCCGACGCCTCGGCGGCGTCGATCATCCGGACCGCGATGCGGTCCTTCACCGACCCCCCGGGGTTGAAGTACTCGACCTTGGCCAGCACCTGCGGTCCCGCGGCCCCTTCGGGCACGTGGCCCGCGGTCACCTTGCGCAACCGCACGAGCGGGGTGTTCCCCATCAGCTCGACGAGCGAATCGTGTACGTGCACCGCGACGTCCTTGTCGGTATCAGCGTGTTGCATCCCTGTTCAACCCGTAGGTACGGCCGGGGACGGGGATGCGGGTTCGGATAGATTCCCGTTCCAGACGGTAGCCCAGAATGGAAGCGGGGGCATCTATCCGGTGTCAGGGGCACGCCCCGGCGGGCACGGAGGGTAGGCGAACGATGCTGAGAGCGCTGACGGCACGCCGCGTCGCGACGGCCGCGGCCTACGGGGGCGGCGGGATCACCGCGCTCGGGGCCTCACCGTGGGGCTGGTCATGGTCGAGGCGCGGCTGGCCCGCAGGATCATCCTCGCGACGCCGAACGGCGATCCGCCCGTCGCGGACGGGCTGTACGGCGCGGCGCTGCCGGGTCCGCCCCTGTCGTTCGCGGTGCTGGGCGACTCGACCGCCGCCGGGCTCGGGGTGGGCGCGCCGGAGGAGACCCCGGCGGCGATGCTCGCGCACGGGCTGTCGGCGATCGCGGGACGGCCCGTCCGGCTGACCAACGTGGCGCAGTCCGGCTCCCGCTCGCAGGCGCTCGAAGGGCAGGTGGAGCGGGCGCTGCGGGTACGGCCCGAGATCGCGGTGATCATGATCGGGGCGAACGACGTGACCAACCGGGTCAACCCCGCCGAGTCCGCCCGCCACCTCGGCGAGGCGGTCGGACGGCTCGCCGCCGCGGGCTGCGAGGTCGTCGTCGGCACCTGCCCCGACCTCGGCGCGGTCAAGCCCGTCATGCAGCCGCTGCGCTGGATCGCGCGGAGCGCCGGCCGCCGCCTCGCCGCCGTCCAGACCGTCGCGGTGGTCGAACGGGGCGGGCGCTCGGTGTCGCTCGGCGACCTGCTCGGCCGGGAGTTCGCGGCCGACCCGCTGGAGATGTTCAGCGCCGACCGCTACCACCCGTCCGCGCGGGGCTACGCCGCCGCCGCGGCGGCCGTGCTGCCGTCGATCGCGGCGGCGCTCGGGCTGGAGCCGGAGTTCGAGACGCTGCCCGACGCGCGCCGCGGCGAGGGCGTGCTGCCGGTCTACCTCGCGGCGGCCGAGGCCGCGGGCGAGCCGGGCACGGAGGTCGCCGCGACGCGGGTGGCGGGCCGCGAGCGCGGGCCGCGCGGCCGGTGGGCGACCCTGCTGCGCCGCCGTCCGGCCGGCGGCGCCGAGGCGGCCGGCGGGGCGTCCGCCGGGACCGTACCGCCCGCCGCGCAGTCCGGCGCGGCCTGAACGGGACCCGCCACAACGGGCGTCCGGGACGGCCGCCACGGCTCCCACCGGGGTAAGTCGACACTTATTGGACGTGCTGTCAACAATCTCGGGGCCCGGCGTGTACGGCCGCGGGGCACAGCGGCTAGATTGCTTTGTGACCGGCGAGTAACCGTCCCCGCGACGGCGGGCGTCCGGTCGCAGGACCGTCGCCGAGACAGGTCGCTGGGACACAACCTCAGACGTCGTCCAGACAGGGAGACCCCAATGCCCGAGGCAGTCATCGTCGCCACCGCGCGCTCGCCGATCGGCCGCGCCTTCAAGGGATCGCTGAAGGACATCCGGCCCGACGACCTCACCGTCCAGATGATCCAGGCCGCGATGGCCAAGGTGCCGCAGCTCGGCCCCGACCAGATCGACGACCTGCTGCTCGGCTGCGGCCTGCCCGGCGGCGAGCAGGGCTACAACATGGGCCGCGTCGTGTCGGTGCTGCTCGGCTGGGACAACGTGCCCGGCGCCACGATCACGCGCTACTGCTCGTCCTCGCTCCAGACGACCCGGATGGCGCTGCACGCGATCAAGGCGGGCGAGGCCGACGTGATCGTCTCGGCCGGCGTGGAGACCGTCAGCCGGTTCGCCAAGGGCAGCAGCGACGGGCTGCCCGACACCCAGAACCCGGTCTTCGCCGACGCCGAGGCCCGTACCGCCAAGGCCGCCGAGGGCGGCGCGCCCGCGTGGACCGACCCGCGCGAGGACGGCCGGGTGCCCGACGTCTACATCGCGATGGGCCAGACCGCCGAGAACGTGGCGTCCATGCGCGGCGTGAGCCGCCAGGCGCAGGACGAGTTCGGCGTCCGCTCGCAGAACCTCGCCGAGAAGGCCCTCGCCAACGGGTTCTGGGAGAAGGACATCACCCCGGTCACGCTGCCCGACGGCACCGTGGTCGCCAAGGACGACGGCCCCCGGCCGGGCACGAGCTACGAGAAGGTCTCGCAGCTCCAGCCGGTGTTCCGGCCCGACGGAACGGTCACCGCCGGCAACTGCTGCCCGCTGAACGACGGCGCCGCCGCCGTGATCATCATGAGCGACGCCAAGGCCGCCGAGCTCGGCATCACCCCGCTCGCGCGGGTCGTGTCGACCGGCGTCACCGGCCTGTCCCCCGAGATCATGGGCCTCGGCCCGGTCGGCGCGTCCCGGCAGGCCCTCGCGCGGGCCGGGATGACGATCGACGACATCGACCTGGTCGAGATCAACGAGGCGTTCGCCGCGCAGGTGCTGCCGTCCGCCGAGGACCTCGGCATCGACCTCGACAAGCTGAACGTCAACGGCGGCGCGATCGCGGTCGGGCACCCGTTCGGCATGACCGGCGCCCGGATCACCTCCACCCTCCTCAACGGGCTGAAGTTCCACGACAAGCAGTTCGGCCTGGAGACGATGTGCGTGGGCGGCGGCCAGGGCATGGCGATGGTGCTGGAGCGCCTGAGCTGACCTCGCGGCCCGGAACCCTTACGCGCAGGTGGTGGCGGTGTGGCGGGGAGGGCGGCCGGCCCGTGCGGCGGCGCGCTCCGCGCCCCGCCGGGCCACCTGCGCGTTTCCCCGAGGACACGGCCGTTACCAACGATCTACGTTACGTGATGGATAGGTTCGCGTCAGGGGGTTGTCACATCCGGGTCGCTGTTGCAGAGTCGGCAGGAAGAGCCCCGCGACCTGGAGGTGCCAATTGTCACTGAACCACTCGCCGGAGACGCACACCAAGCTCATCGCACGCATTCCGAAGGTCACAGGACGTGACATCCCCGAGTGGTTCACCACCATCGAGAACGGCCCGTCGTTCCTGCGCTGCGAAGAACGCAGCAACTGGCTGGCCGAGGAGCACAACCTCTCCCACGGCTACGCCGCGGCGCTCGTGCGCGAGCACGAGCGGACCCGCCGCGAACGCCACTACTGATGGGCCTCGACACCGACTTCGCGCGTGTTGCCCGGACCAGGCCGACCGATGGATGACCCCCGCCGTCGCCACGCCGAGCGTCGCGACTCCGGTCCCGAGCCGGTCCCCGCAACCATCAGCCCCCCGCCGGACGTCCCGGCGAGGGGCTGATCGCGTTGTCGGCGCCCTGCCCGGAGGGCGGGAGCCGCGCGGCGGGAGCGCTCAGTCGCGCCCGCCGTAGAAGTACGACAGCAGGCGCAGCATCTCCAGGTAGATCCACACCAGGCTGAGCACCAGCCCGAACGCGCAGTACCAGGCGAACTTCTCCGGCGCCCCGCCCTGCACGCCGCGTTCGATCGAGTCGAAGTCGAGCAGCAGGAAGAAGCAGCCGACGAGGATCGCCGCCACGCTGAACACGTAGGCGAGCGGGTTGCCCGCGTCGCGGATGCCGATGCCGCTGTCCGAGCCGAAGACCTGCACGACCAGGTTGACCAGCATCAGCCCGATCAGCCCGAGCGCCGCCGCGATGACGAACCGCGCGAACTTCGGCGTCACCCGGACGATGCGCAGCGAGTAGGCGGCGAGCGTCGCCCCGAACGCGAGCGCGGTGCCGATCACCGCCTGCATGACCACGCCGTTGTAGACGTCGTTGTAGGCGTGGCTGACGAGCCCGACCACGACCCCGTACACCGCCGCGAACGCGATGACCAGCGGCGCGTTGGCCTTGCGGCCGAACGCGATGAACGCCCAGATGCCGATCTCGGCGATCACGGCGACCGCCAGCACCGGCAGCGCGAGCCGCGTCGGCACCGCCACCCAGGCGACCGCCGCCGTGGCGACGAGCGTGAGCAGGGTGAGGAAGCCGCGGACGACCACGTCGTCCATCGTCATCGGCCTGGTGGCCGGCGGCGCCGGCGGCGCCTGGTAGGGCGCCCCGCGTTCGGCGCCGTACATGTCGTACGGCCGTGGGGGCGGCGGTGGCGCGCCGTAGGCGCCGGACCCGCGCCCGAAGGCGTTACCCCGGAACGCCGGGTTTCTGCTCTCCATCGGAGCCTCCACTGTGGCGGACCTTTGCGCCAGTCTAAACGGGGGCGGGGACGCGGCGCGGCGTCCGCGAGGAGGCTTGCAGGAAGCGTTCAGGAAACCGCGCGGAAAGGATCATGGCGTGCGCTTCCCCGCGGGCCCCGAACGGGGCGCGGGCGGCCGTCGGCGCTCGCGGCCGGCGCCCGCGCGCGGGCGCCGGCCGGCGGTGGTGCCCCTGGTCGGACTCGAACCGACACATTGGCTCTTTTAGGGAGCCTGCCTCTGCCATTGGGCTACAGGGGCGGGCGCAATCATACCGGTGGGGCATTCGGCGTTCCGCCGTCGGATATTCGAATGAGACCGCATTTGTTCCAAATCGAGCCCACCCGAACGGGCGCCGTGGAACCACCGGGTCAATACCGGACACGATATCTTCCCGGCCACGGCCCGGACGGCGGGAAGAGGCGCGGCCCAGCGACTCAGCGGACCTAGCCGCTCAGCGGCTCAGCGGCTCACGATGGCCTGCCCCTCGACCAGGGTGGCGCCCGCGCGGCCGTCCCGGTCCCGGCGGACCGCGCAGACCTCGTGCACGCCGATCCGGCCGCTCTCGCAGGCCAGCGCGGACGCGGCGAGGTAGAGCAGCCACACCCGGACGCGGCCGGGCCCGGCCAGCTCGGCGCACTCGGTCCAGTGCCGCTGGAGGTTGGCCGCCCACGCCCGCAGCGTGCGCGCGTGGTGCTCGCGCAGGGCGTCGGTCCAGCGCACCTCCAGCCCGGCCTCCTCCAGCTCGCCGACGATCTCGCCGAGCGGCCGCAGCCGGCCGTCCTCGGGGAACATGTAGCTGGTGGTGAACGTGCGCCGGATCCGGTGCGGGCCGGGCCGGCGGACCGGCTGCTGGAGCAGCAGCCGCCCGCCCGGGGCGAGCAGCTCGTACAGCCGGTCCGTGGGACGTTCCAGCGCCTCGACGCCGGCCAGGCCCACGATCGCGTCGTACGGCCCGTCGCCCGCGGCGGCCAGGTCCCAGCCGCGCGCCTCGACGCGGTCGGCGAGCCCGGCCTCCTCCGCCCGGAGCCGGACGTGCTCGGCCTGGTCGGCGGTGCGGGCGAGGCCGATCACGCGGACACCGTGCTGCTCGGCGGCGTGGCACGCGAACTCGCCCCACCCGCAGCTCAGGTCCAGGACGCGGGCGCCGCGGAACAGCCCGAGCCGTCCGGTGACGGACGCGATCGCGGCGCGCTGCGCCTCCTCAAGGTCGACGGCCTCGTCCCACAGGCCGGTGCCGTGCGGCAGGCCGGGGCCGAGGAGCCGGGCGAAGAACGCGGCGGACGCGCCGAGCGGGCCCTCCGCGCCGTCGCCGCGGCCCGGCGCGAACTCCTCGGGCGGCGGCTTCGGCTCGGGCCCGACCGCGCCGAGCGTCACCGCCGTGCGGACGATGTCGCGCTTGTCGTCGCTGCTCAGCCGGATCGGCTCGTCGCCGCTGCGCATGACCCGCTGGACGGCGCCCAGCGCGGCGAACACGTCGCCCTCGATGTCGAGCTCGCCCGCGACGTACGCCCGGACGAGGCCCATCTCGCCGGGCTTCCACAGCATCCGGCGCAGCGCGCGGCGGTGCCGGATGACGAACGCGGGCGCGCCGGGCGGGCCGACGGCGCTGCCGTCCCAGGCGCGGACCCGGATCGGCAGGTCGCCCGCCGCGCCGGCGTCCTCGCCGAGCATGATCTTGGTGAGCAGCGGGGCCAGCCGGGAGGCGACTCCATCGTGCATCGCCCGCCGCACCTTCCTCTCTGCCGGTCAGCCGGCCCCGTCGTCCTCGCCGTTCTCGCCGTTCCCGTCGGCGCCCTCGGCACCGCCGGCGCCGCCGGTGCCGCCCGGAGGCCGCCGGCCCGCCGCCAGCTCGAACTCCTGGCGGGGCCACTCCAGCTCGCCGAGCGAGACGATCTCGCGCCGGAAGAACAGCGCGAGCGTCCAGTCGGCGGTGACCCGCATCTTCCGGTTCGCCGTCGGCATCCGAGACAGATGGTATGTGCGGTGCATGAACCAGGCGAGAATCCCACGGAGCTTCACACCGTAGACATTCGCCACACCCTTGTGGAGGCCGAGGCCCGCCACGGACCCGACGTAGGCGTGCACGTACGGCTTGCGGCCCTTCCCGCGCAGGTCGGCGACGATGTTGTCGCCGAGGCGCTTCGCCTGCCGCACGGCGTGCTGGGCGTTCGGGGCGGTGAAGTCGCCGGTGTCGGTGAGATCGGGCACGGCGGCGTTGTCGCCCGCCGCGTAGACGCCGTCCAGCCCCTCGACGGTCAGCTCGGGCGTGGACGTGATCCGGCCCTTGTCGTCCACCGGCAGGTCGCTGCGGCGGATGACAGGGTGCGGCTTCACCCCGGCCGTCCACACCAGCGTCCCGGCGTCGAACTCCTCGCCGTCGCTGAGCACGACGTGGCGGCCCTCGGCCGACTTCAGCAGGGTGTTCATCTTGATCTCGATGCCCCGGGCGCGCAGGGCCTCCGCCGTCCAGCGGCCCATCTCGGGCCCGACCTCGGGCAGGATCCGGTCGCTCGCCTCGACCATCATCCAGCGCATGTCCTTGGCCTCGATGTTCGGATACCACCGGCAGGCGTCGCGGGCCATGTCCTCCAGCTCGGCGAGCGCCTCGATCCCCGCGAACCCGGCGCCGACGAACACGAACGTCAGCGCCCGCCGCCGCACCTCCAGGTCGCCGGGGTTGGACGCGGCGACGTCCATCTGGTGCAGGACGTGGTTGCGGAGGTAGATGGCCTCCTCCACGGTCTTGAAGCCGATCCCGCACTCGGCGAGGCCGGGGATGGGCAGCGTCCGTGACACCGATCCGAGCGCGACCACGAGCCGGTCGTACCCGACCTCGCGCTCCTCGACGCCGGGGCCGCCGGCGCCCGCCGGGCGGACCGTGACCGTACGGGAGGCGTGGTCGATCCGGGTCACCTCGCCGTTCAGCAGCGTGCAGCGCCGCAGCACCCGGCGCAGGGGGGCGACGACGTGCCGGGGTTCGAGGTTGCCGGCCGCCGCCTCCGGGAGGAACGGCTGGTAGGTCATGTACGACTGGGGGTCCACGACGGTGACGGTCACCTCGCCGCGCCGCAGCTCGCCGCGCAGCCGCTTCTGGAGGCGCAGCGCCGTGTACATGCCGACGTAGCCGCCCCCGAGGATCAGGATGCGGGTGGGCCCGCCGGGGGCGGCGGGGCGGGTGCTCGGGTCCGGGGGCGTGACGGGGTCCGCGGTGTGCTCGGAAGCCATGCCGGGTCCGATACCCGCTTCACCCGTGTCTACCGCATGAGCGATCAATCACACGAAAACCCCCAGCCGGTGCCGAACAACTCCGTCCACTCCGGCATCTCATGGGATGTAACACCGAAGGCGGCCGGGACAGGGCCGGTACGGGGGCGCCAAGCGGCCGGGCGACGACCCGCTCCGCTTGGCCATGGCCCTGCCCCGCCGCCGGGCCTCCACAGGCGCCCGCACGACCGGCGCCCGCACGCTTGCGGCGTGCCGCCGTCCCGGGGGCCGCCGGAACGGCGCACGCCGCAACCGCCGCCCGGCGCCCGCGGCGGGCTCAGCGGCCGTAGTCGCGGGCCCGTTCGAAGATGCCGTCGAGCATCGCCTCGGTCACCCTGCCGGTGAAGGTGTTCTGCTGGCTCGGGTGGTAGCAGCCGAGCATGAGGACCGGGTCGCTCCGTTCGCTGGACGGCAGCGCGGGCAGCAGGATCTCGGCGCCGTGGCCGAACTTCGGCCTCGGCCTCGGCAGGTCGTACCCGGCCTGCTTCAGCGCGGGCCACACGCCCTGCCAGGCGATGCCGCCGAGGCACACGACGCACCGGACGCTGGGCGTGACCTGGGCGACCTCGGCGGCCAGCCACGGCAGGCACGCGGCCCGTTCGTCCGGGGTGGGCTTGTTGTCGGGCGGGGCGCAGCGGACGGTCGCGGCGACGCGCGCGCCGATGAGCCGCTGCCCGTCGCCCGCGTACACGCTCGTGGCCTGCGCGGCGAGCCCGACGCGGTGCAGCGACGCGAACAGCCAGTCGCCCGAGCGGTCGCCGGTGAAGATCCGCCCGGTCCGGTTGCC
The DNA here is from genome assembly GCF_009793335.1 of Actinomadura sp. J1-007. GTDB lineage: Bacteria > Actinomycetota > Actinomycetes > Streptosporangiales > Streptosporangiaceae > Spirillospora > Spirillospora yumaensis. The sequence goes on from NZ_WING01000001.1 coordinate 1,763,905, forward strand.
GCCGTGCGCGGCGGGGGCGAGGCCGACGATGAGGATGGACGGCTCGGGATCGCCCCAGCCGGGCACGGGCCGTCCCCAGTACTCCTCCCCCGCGAACGCCCGGCGCCGTTCGACCGCGACCTTCTCCCGCCACGCGACCAGGCGGGGGCAGGCGCGGCACACCGACTGCCGTGCGCACAGCTCGTCCAGGTCCGGCGCCTTCTCCGCCAGCTCCAGCGCCTCGCGCGGCCCGCGCGCGACGGGCGTGTCCGGGGCGGCGGGGTCCTCGGGCCAGCCGGTTCCGGGCGGTACGAAAGGGGCGTTCGGAGTGGCCATCCCCCGATCCTCGCACGGAGTCAAGGGCCCCGGACCGGGACGGGGGCCGGGGCGGGCCAGGGCAGGCCAGCGCGGGTGCGGCCCGTGGTCCCGCGGGTCCCGGGTCGGTACGATGCGGTTCGCCGGTCGGGGAGGCGGGTGTCCGGCACCCCGTGCGAGCGGAGGCAGACGTTGTCGCGACCCGGCTGGTATCCCGACCCCTACGGCACCGGGAGCCTGCGGTGGTGGGACGGCCGCACGTGGACCGACCACCTCAACCCCGAGCCGCCCCGGGGGGCCGGGCCGCCGCGGCGGCGGCAGCCGTACGGCCCGCAGGGCTGGGGGCGCCCGGCCGTCCCCGCCCTCGACGCGACCGTGCGGGGGCTGCTGCTGCACGCCGACGAGCAGGCCGTCGCGTACGGGAACGCCTCGCTCGCGTGGCCGCACGTGGAGTGGGTGGCGTACTGGGCCGCGCACCTGCCGTCCGGTTACGGCCACGGCTCCGGCGTCCAGTGGATCTTCCAGGTGGGACGGCACCCGTTCCAGGGCGGGCCGCGCGTCGAGGTGGTGCTGGAGCCCGCCACCGCGCAGGTCGGCGACCCCGAGCAGATCTGGCTGCGGCTCGTCGAGCTGTGCCGCGCCCAGGCCGAGGCGCGGCTGACGGCCGAGCTGGCGGGACGGGTCCGCGCGGGCGAGTCGATCGACGTGGCGCAGGGGCTGACCGTGCACCCGGGCGGCGTGCGCGGCAACCGGGTCTCGCTGAGCTGGTCGGCGATCTCGGGCGCGACGGTCGAGAACGGCCGGGTCTGGATCCAGCAGTCGAGCGGCTCGTCGCCGGTGCTGTACGTCCCGCAGCAGAACCCGAACGCGGTGCTGATCCCGGAGCTGCTGTCCCGGCTCAAGGGGTAGCGGGACCGGAGGCTACTCCAGCGACCAGGCGATCCCGTCGAGGATGTCGTGCTCGCTCACCACGACCGCGCCGAAGCCGTACTCGCGCATGATCCGGTCGAGGATCAGCGCGCCCGCGCCGATCACGTCGACGCGTCCGGGGTGCATGACGCCGAGCGCGGCGCGCTCCTCGCGGGTGGCGCGCAGCAGGTCGCGGGTGACCTCGTGCACCTGGAGCGCGGTGATCCGCGACAGGTGGATGCGCGCCGGGTCGTACGCGGGCAGGTCCATCGCGATCCCGGCGACCGTCGTGACGGACCCGGCGAGGCCGACCAGAGTACGGGCCTCGTCCACCGGGACGGCCTCCCGGACGGCGGCGAGCGCGGTGTCGATGTCGGCGACGGTCTCGGCGACCTGCTCGGGCGAGGGCGGGTCGCCGTCGCGCAGGTGCCGCTCGGTCATCCGGACGCAGCCGATGTCGACCGACCGGGCCGCCTGCACCGAGGAGCTGCCGAGCACGAACTCGGTGGAGCCGCCGCCGATGTCGACCACCAGGTACGGGCGGGCGGGGCGCAGCGCGGCCAGCTCGCGGGTGGCGCCGGTGAACGACAGCCGCGCCTCCTCGTCGCCGGTGATCACCTCGGGGACGGCCCCGAAGATCTCGACCACGCCGCCGACGAAGTCGGCCCGGTTGGCGGCGTCGCGGGTCGCGCTGGTCGCGACGACCCGGACCTTCTCGGCGCCGTGCCGTTCGATCAGCCCGGCGTAGCCGCGCATCGCGGCGAACGTGCGCTCCAGCGCCTCGGGCGCGAGCCGGCCGGTCTCGTCCACGCCCTGCCCGAGCCGGACGATCTCCATGCGGCGCTCGACGTCGGTGAGCGACCCGCCGTCCTCGCCGCCGGCGACGTCGGCGATCAGGAGGCGGACCGAGTTGGTCCCGCAGTCGATGGCGGCGACGCGTGTCACTGGTTCTCCTCGGGGTCGGGATCGTCGGAGAGCGGGAGGGCGTCGACGTGGACGCAGGGGCCGGAGCGCCACCACTCGGGCAGGTCGTCCAGCGCCTCGCGGCCGAACGGGTTGACGCCCGGGACGGCCAGCTCGTGCGCGACGAGGGCGTGCAGGCACTTGACGCGCTCGGGCATGCCGCCCGCGCTCTGGGTGCCGGGGGGCAGCGGCTCGATGCCGTCCTGCGCGGCGGCCTCGTCGCGGCGGCGCAGGTAGTCGGCGTGCGCGGCGGCGTACTCGGCCTTCAGGCCGGGGTCCTCGGCGAGCCGTTCCTGCATCCCGCGCATCCGGCCGTCGCCCTCCAGGGTGCCGATCGCGGACGCCGCCTTCGGGCAGGTGAGGTAGAACAGCGTCGGGAACGGCGTGCCGTCCGGGAGCCGGGGCGCCGTCTCGATCACCGCGGGCAGCCCGCACGGGCAGCGGTACGCCACCGACCTGATGCCGCGCGGCTCGCGGCCGAGCTGGGCCGCGACCGCGGCCGTGTCGCGTTCGTCGATCATCGTTCGTCCCCACCCGCGGACCGCTCGGGCCCGCCGTCGTGCTCCCCCCGGCCGGTACGGCCGGGCGCCGGCGCGCGGCGCGTGCGCGCCCCGGCGCGCCCGCTCAGCGCGCCCGGTCGGCGGCCTCCACCGACCGCCAGAGCGTCTCGTACCACGGCGGCCGGCTCGCCGGGCCGCCCTGCCGCTTCTGCTCCCCGTTCCCCCCGCCGCCGTCGAGGACGATGTAGCACTTCACCCCGGGCCGGCAGTAGTGGAGCCGTCGCGTCGCCTCCCGCTCAATGTACGACTTGTCTCCCAGTTGCTGCTTGCGTTGGGAGAGTTCTTCCACCTGCTTTCGCGCGACGCGTTCCTTGTGCTCCAGCGAGGCGATCTCCTGGCGCTGGGCGATGTACTCCCGCACCGGGTAGGCGAGGCTGAGCGCGATCGCGCAGACCACGACCGCGAGGATCGCGGCGCGGCTGGTCAGCGCCGGGTTGGCGCGGCGGGAGCCGCCCCCCGGGGAGCCGTCGCCCCGGGGGGTGCCGCCGGAGTCGCCCCGCGCCATCAGCCCTGGGCGTCGAAGCGGGGGAACGCCGAGGCCCCGGCGTAGCGGGCGGCGTCGTCGAGCAGCTCCTCGATGCGCAGGAGCTGGTTGTACTTGGCGACGCGGTCGCTGCGGGCGGGCGCGCCGGTCTTGATCTGGCCGCAGTTGGTGGCGACGGCGAGGTCGGCGATCGTGGTGTCCTCGGTCTCGCCGGAGCGGTGGCTCATCATGCAGCGGTAGCCGTTGGACTGGGCGAGGGAGATGGCGTCGAGCGTCTCGCTGAGGGTGCCGATCTGGTTGACCTTGACCAGCAGGGAGTTGGCGGCGCCGGAGCCGATGCCGCGGGAGAGCCGCTCGGGGTTGGTGACGAACAGGTCGTCGCCGACGATCTGGACCCGGTCCCCGATCTCGCCGGTCAGGTGCGCCCAGCCGTCCCAGTCCTCCTCGTCGAGGGGGTCCTCGATGGAGACCAGCGGGTAGTTGGCGAGCAGGTCGCCGTAGTAGGCGGCCATGTCGGCGGCCGAGCGCTCGGTGCCCTCGAAGGTGTAGCGCCCGCCGTCGTGGAACTCGGTGGCGGCCACGTCGAGGGCGAGCGCGATGTCGCGGCCGGGCGTGAACCCGGCCTTGCGGACCGCCTCCAGGATGAGGTCGAGCGCGTCGCGGTTGCTCGGCAGGTCGGGTGCGAAGCCGCCCTCGTCACCGAGGCCGGTGTTCAGGCCCTTCTCCTTCAGCACGGCCTTCAGCGCGTGGTAGGTCTCGGCCCCCCACCGCAGCGCCTCGGAGAACGTCGCGGCGCCGATCGGGGCGACCATGAACTCCTGGACGTCGACGTTGGTGTCGGCGTGCGCGCCGCCGTTGAGGATGTTCATCATCGGAACGGGCAGCAGGTGCGCGTTGGGCCCGCCGACGTAGCGGAACAGCGGCAGGTCGGACGAGCCCGCGGCGGCCTTGGCCACGGCGAGGCTGACGCCGAGGATCGCGTTGGCGCCGAGCTTGGACTTGGCGGGCGTGCCGTCCAGGTCGCCGAGGAGCTGGTCGATCAGCCGCTGCTCGGTGGCGGGGTAGCCGACGAGCTTCTCGTCGATGGTCTCGTTGACGGCCTTGACGGCCTCGCGCACGCCCTTGCCGTTGTAGCGCTCGCCGCCGTCGCGCAGCTCGACGGCCTCGAACTGGCCGGTGGACGCGCCGCTCGGCACGGCCGCGCGGGCCTCGGTGCCGTCGGAGAGCAGCACCTCGACCTCGACGGTCGGGTTGCCGCGGGAGTCCAGGATCTCCCGGGCGAGGACGGCCTCGATCGACGACACGGGCAGCTCCCTGTAGGTCACATGTACGGGCGCGCGGGCCGGTCGGGCCACGCGCGCGGGACGACAGCCCCCGAGCCTATCCGTGCCGTCTCCGCGCCGCCCAACTGGCACGCCGGACGCAACCGGGACGAGTGCCACGAACCCGTGCCGAGCAGGCGACTTGACGAAGGCATTACCTACATTATCTACTGACCACGTCAAACCGACTTGATTAGTAGGGAATGCTGACAATGCATCGCAGGTTCCGCCGGCGGACCGCCGCCGCAGCCCTGATCGTCCTGGCCGGCGCGGGGGCGCTGACGGCCTGCGGTGACGACGGAGGCGAGGGCGGCTCGGACGCCCGGCTCAAGCTCGGCTACTTCCCCAACGTCACCCACGCGACGGCGCTCGTCGGCGTGGAGAAGGGCATCTTCGCCAAGCACCTCGGCGCCGCGCCGAAGACCGCGACGTTCAACGCGGGCCCGGCGGCGGTCGAGGCCGTGTTCTCCGGCGCGGTGGACGCCACGTTCGTCGGGCCGAACCCGGCCATCAACGCGTGGTCGAAGTCGCACGGCAAGGCCATCAAGATCATCTCGGGGGCGGCGTCCGGCGGCGTCTCGCTCGTCGTCAAGCCCGGCATCCGCGGCGTCCAGGACCTCAAGGGCAAGAAGATCGCCACGCCGCAGCTCGGCAACACGCAGGACGTCGCGATCCGCTACTGGCTCAAGAAGAACGGCCTCACGGCCAACAAGGACGGCAGCGGCGACGTCAAGGTGATGCCGCAGGAGAACGCGACGACGCTCCAGGCGTTCGCGCAGGGCGCCATCGACGGCGCGTGGGTGCCCGAGCCGTTCGCGTCCCGGCTCGTCCTGGAGAGCAAGGGCAAGAAGCTGCTGGACGAGAAGTCGCTGTGGCCGGGCGGCAAGTTCGTCATCACCAACCTCATCGTCCGGCAGGACTTCCAGAAGAAGCATCCCGAGCAGGTCAAGAAGCTGCTGCGAGGCGTCGTCGAGGCGACCGACTACCTCAACTCCGACCAGGCGGGCGCGAAGCAGACGGTGAACGCGGCCCTCGCCAAGCTGAGCGGCAAGCCCCTGAAGGCCGACGTGCTCGACTCGGCGTTCAAGGAGATCCAGTTCACCACCGACCCGGTGGCGAACTCGCTGACCGAGGGCGCGCGGCACGCCGAGGAGATCGGCCTGCTGGAGAAGACGAACCTGGACGGGATCTACGACCTCGGCCCCCTCAACGACGTCCTGAAGGCAGGCGGAAAGGCACAGGTCAGCGACAGATGACACAGGCCGTCAAGGCCGTCCCCAGCCGGACCGCGCCCGCGGTCCGGCTGACGGGCGTCTCGAAGATGTTCGGCTCGGGCGGCACCGCGCTGCTCGCGCTCGACCAGGTGGACCTGGACGTCTCGCCGGGCGAGTTCGTGTGCCTGCTGGGCGCCTCGGGCTGCGGGAAGAGCACCCTGCTCAACCTCGTCGCGGGACTGGACGGGCCGAGCGCCGGAACGATCGACCTCGGCGGCGCCCGGGTGGCGCTGATGTTCCAGGAGCCGGCCCTGTTCCCGTGGCTGACCGTCACCGCCAACCTCGAACTGGCGCTGAAGATGCGCGGCGTTCCGCGCCAGGACCGCCGCGACCGCGCCGCCGAGCTGCTGGACAGCGTCCACCTCGGCGGCTTCGCCAGGAAGCGCCCGCACCAGCTCTCCGGCGGGATGCGCCAGCGCGTCGCGCTCGCCCGCGCGCTCGCCCTCACCGCCGGCGCCGACGACCACGGCACCGTGCTGCTCATGGACGAGCCGTTCGGCGCGCTCGACGCCATGACCCGCGACCTGCTGCACGACGAGATCGAGCGGATCTGGCGCGAGCGCGGCCTGACCGTGCTGTTCGTCACGCACAACGTCCGCGAGGCCGTCCGGCTCGGCGACCGCGTGGTGCTGCTGTCCAGCCGTCCCGGCCGGGTCGTGCGGGAGTTCCCCGTCCCGATGGCGCGGCCCCGCCGGATCGACTCCCCCGAGGTGGCATCGCTCGCCGCCTCCATCACCGACAGGCTGCGCGAGGAGGTCGGACGCCATGGCGCATGACACCGCCGCGCCCGAACGGCTCGACCGCGAGATCGCCGGGCTGGACGCCCTGGAACTGGCCGCCGGGGCCCGCCGCAACCCGCTGCTGCGCGTGTGGTCGGCGCTGTGGCCGATGGTCACCGCCGTCGGGATCGCGCTGCTGGCCTGGCAGGCTGTCGTGTGGAGCGGCTGGAAGGAGAGCTACGTCCTGCCCGGCCCGGCCGACACGCTGCCCGTCCTGTGGGACCAGCTCACGAGCGGGCGGTTCTGGGAGGCCGTCGCGCTCACCATGCAGCGGGCGCTGATCGGCTTCGCCGTCTCCATCCTGGCCGGGGTGCTGGTCGGCGCACTGGTGTCGCAGTCGCGGATCCTGCGCCGCGCGTTCGGGTCGCTGATCACCGGGCTCCAGACCATGCCGTCCATCGCGTGGTTCCCGCTCGCGATCCTGCTGTTCCAGCTCAGCGAGAGCGCGATCCTGTTCGTCGTGGTGCTCGGCGCGACGCCGTCCATCGCCAACGGCCTGATCGCGGGGGTCGACTACACGCCGCCGATCCTGCTGCGCGCGGGCAAGGTGATGGGCCTGCGGGGCGCGAACCTGTACCGGCACCTGATCATGCCCGCGTCGCTGCCGTCGTTCGTGGCGGGGCTCAAGCAGGGCTGGGCGTTCGCCTGGCGCAGCCTGATGGCGGGCGAGCTGCTGGTGATCATCGGCGACACCACCTCGCTCGGCGTGCTGCTGTCCCAGGCCCGGGAGCTGAACGCGACCGCCGACATGATCTCGTACATGATCGTGATCCTGCTGATCGGCATCGTCATCGACCAGCTCTTCGGCGTGGTCGACCGCGCGATCCGCACCCGCTGGGGCCTCGACAGCGACTGACGGGCGGCCCCGCCGGTCCCGTCCGGCCCCCGCCGCACCCCGCCGGCGGGGGAACAGCGGGCCGGCACGCGCGTTCTCGGAGTGTCCGCCCCGGAAGTGCGGGCGCCGCGACGTAGGCTCGCGGGGTCCCCCGGCACCGCAAGGAAGGAACGCCAGCAGGGAGAACGCCGTGAACCACGCCAGCCCGCGCCCCGACACGTCCGCGCGGTGAAGCGGTGGTGGCGGGACCCGGCGATCCGCGTCCGGGTCACGGCGACGGCGGTGCTGGTCTCGGGGCTGTTCGCCGTCGTGCTGTACGCCCTGGTGATGCTGCTGGTGCGGTGGCAGACCGCCTACACCGTGCAGGACCGGCTGGAGCACGCCGGCCGCAGGGTCGCCGGAACGGTCCGGGAGGGCCGCCTCGCCCCGTTGATCGTCACCGGCGAGGGCGAGCTCATCCAGGTCGTGGACGCCGCCCACCGGGTCGTCGCGTCCACGCGGCGGATGGCCGGGCGCGGGCCGGTGGACTTCCCGGAGCCCGGTCCCCGCGACGACCGCCGCACCGGGCGGGCCTGCCACCTCGACGCGCCGGGCGGCGGCTGCCACCTCGTGGTCGTCTACCGCGTCGGCGAGGGGCCGTTCCGCCGCAACGTCTACACCCTCGCGCCCGCGCCCGGCTGGGTGCCGCGGCCCCTGCTCGGCGCGGCGCTCGGCCTGATGGTGCCCGGCATCGCGTGGGCCGTCGGGTACGGCACGTGGCGTTCGGCCGGCCGCACGCTGCGTCCCGTCGAGGCGATCCGGGCCGAGCTGGACGAGATCACCGCGACCGACCTCGAACGGCGCGTGCCGTCCCCGCCGCGCCGCGACGAGATCGCCCGCCTCGCCGAGAGCGTCAACGCGACGCTGGACCGCCTCGAACACGCCGTCGCGCGCCTGCGCGGCTTCGTCTCCGACGTCTCGCACGAGCTGCGCAGTCCGCTCACCGGGCTGCGGACGGAGCTGGAGCTGGCGCTGTCCGACCCGGACGCGCCCGACCTGCGCGAGACGCTGGACGCCGTGCTGCGCAACGCCGAGCGGCTCCAGTCCGTGCTGGACGACGTGCTCGCCCTCGCCCGGCTGGAGTCGCAGCAGGAGGCCGCGAACGAGCCGGTCGAGCTCGGCGAGCTGGCCGACCAGGAGGTGCTGCGCCGCCCGCGCCGCACCCGCGTCCACGTCGAGTCGGACGAGCCCGTCGTCGTGCGCGGCGGCCGGGCCGAGCTCGGCCGGCTGCTCTCCAACCTGATCGACAACGCCGACGGGCACGCCGAGTCGACCGTCGTGGTCACCGTGCGCGCGGACGGCGACGAGGCGGTCATGGAGGTGTACGACGACGGGCCCGGCATGCCGCGGGAGGACCGCGAGCGGCTCTTCGAGCGCTTCTCCCGGCTGTCGGCGGGCCGGCACCGCGACGCGGGCGGGACCTGGCTCGGGCTGTCGATCTCGCGCGACATCGCCGCCGCGCACGGGGGCTCGCTGGACGTCACCGACCGTCCGGACGGCGAACCGGGCATCCGCTTCCTGCTCCGCCTCCCCCGCTGATCATTTTTGCGCCACGGTACGTGTACGCATGATCACTTCGGGTAGTTGGGAATTGCTGTTTCCCGCAAACCTGGAGGAAGAAATGCACGTAGGGGCAAAACTCGGCACGGGCCTGGTCAGCGCCGCCCTGGCCGGGAGCGCACTCGGGGTCACCGGCGCCGGCACCGCCGCCGCCGACCCGAACCCGAAGCCCGCACAGCCCGCACAGCAGAAGCCCGCACAGCCCGCGCAGCACAAGCCCGGCAAGCCCGCGCAGCACAAGCCCGGCAGACCCGCGCAGCAGAAGCCCATGGAGCAGGCGCAGGGCCAGCAGATGCCCATGGAGCAGGCCCAGGGGCAGCAGATGCCCGAGCCGCAGACGCCCGGCCAGCAGATGCCCGGCCAGCAGCCCGCAGGGCAGCAGGACCCGGCGTCGCAGGGCGCCATGCCGGGCGAGCCGTCGGCGGACACGCCCGGTGAGGCGCTGGGCGAGGCCAGCGGCATCGACGTCGGCGCGGACGGAGCCGCGAAGGCGCTCGGCCGCACGGAGGAGAAGGCGGCGCAGGCCGGGAAGGCCGCCCCGCGCTGGTGCAACGGGAAGGTCGCCGTCCAGTGGCTGCGGGTCCGCAAGGGCCCGGGGCCGCACTCCCCGCACGTCCGCTGGCTGAAGCGCGGGACCGCCGTCACGACCGACTGGAACGCCATCTCGCGCCGCGGCGGCTACACCTGGGTCAGGATCAAGGGCGGCAACTACCTCGCCGACTACAAGAACGGGAACGGCAACGGCAAGTGGTACGTGAAGTACTCCAACTGCTGACCCGGAACGACGCGAAGGGGGCCGGTGCCGTCGGGCACCGGCCCCCTTCCGTACGCGAGCGCTGAGCCTCAGGGGCCGCGCCCCTTCCGTACGCGCGCGCCGGGCAGCAGGGGCCGCGCCCCCTCCCGTACGCGTGCGGGGCCGCCGGTCAGGCGAGGTCGGCGGCCGTGACCGCGACCTCGATCTCCTCGGACGCGGGCGCGCCCATCGCCGCGGCCAGCTTGCGGTAGCGGGCCGCCTCGCCCGGACGGCTGCGGCGCTCCAGGGTGCGGGCCAGCGCCTCGTACGCCCAGCCGTTGCAGGGGTCGAGGTCGATCAGGCGGCGGAACGCGTCCTCGGCCCGGCCGAGCTGGGCGCTGTGGAAGTAGGCGCGGGCCAGCAGTTCGGCGGCGGCGCGGTTGTCCGGGTCCGCGGCCGCGATCGGGGCGAGGAGGCGCGCGGCCTCGGCGTAGTCCTTGGCGTCGAAGAACAGGGTCGCCCGCTGGAACTCCTCGTACATGACCCACCTCTTTCGTTGCGTCACGCAACCCAACTCGGACCGCCGCCGGTTCATTCCCGGGACCGCCGGGCCCCGGGCCCCGGGCCCCGGTGCCGTTGGCGCCGCGGGCGCCGCCGTTCAGCTCACGCCGAGCTCGTCGCGCAGGCGCGTCCGCTCCTCCTCCAGGTCCTCGATCCGTCCGGCCGTCTCCTCCCGCTCCTGGAGGTTCTCCGCCGCCTCGTTCGCGTCCAGCGGTCCGTCGACCGGGCCGGGCAGCTCGCGGCGCAGGGCGTCGAGGTCGGTCTCGATCTCGCGGAGCCGGGCGCGCTTGTCGTCGTCGTTCACGTGTCCCCCTCGGTGGTCGCGTCGTCCAGCGCGGCGTCGATGGCCGCGGCGAACGACTCAAGGTCGTACGGGCCCTCGTACAAGTTCCCGTTGATGAAGAAAGTAGGCGTGGCGCCGACGCCCGCCCGCTCGCCGCCCTCGCGGTCGGCGTTCACGCGGGCGCGGTGGCGCTCCAGGTCCTCCCACGGGTTGACGCCGAGCGACGCGGCGTACCCGGTGAGGTCGGCGTCGGTGAGGGCGAGCTGGTTGCCGAACAGCGTGCCGTACATCTCCCAGAACAGCCCGTGGTCGCTCGCGGCCTCGCTGACGACCGCCGCGGGCACCGCGTGCGGGTGCACCTCCCGCAGCGGGAAGTGGCGGAAGACGAACCGGACCGAGCCGCCGTAGCGTTCGAGGAGGTCGTCCAGCACCCAGTAGGCCCGCCCGCAGTACGGGCACTCGAAGTCGCCGTACTCGACCAGGGTGACCGCGGCGTCCGGCGGGCCGACCGCGTGGTCGTCCGGGGACGGGGGCGGGAGCGGGGCGCGCTCGGCCTCCGGGACGGGCTCGGCGTCGGGCGGGGCGCACGCGGCGCCCCGGTCCCAGGCCAGCCGGAAGACCAGCCAGCCGAGCCCGGCGGCCAGCAGCGACCCGCAGATGATGCCGATCTTGGCCTGGCTCTGGAGCCCGGGGTCGTCCGCGAACGCCAGGTCGGTGATGAACAGCGAGACGGTGAAGCCGATGCCCGAGACCGCCGCGCCGCCGAGGAGCTGGCCCCACACGAGGTTGCCGGGCAGGACGCCCCAGTTCAGGCGCAGCGGCAGCCAGGTGCCGAGCGCGATGCCGGCGAACTTCCCGGCGAGCAGGCCGAGGACGATGCCGAGGGTGACGCGGGACGTCGCGGCCTCGCGCAGCGTCCGGCCGTCCAGGACGACCCCGGCGTTGGCCAGCGCGAAGATCGGGACGATCACGTAGCTCGTCCACGGGTGCAGCCGGAGCTGGAGCCGCTCGTTGATCGAGACGGTCTGCTGGACGCTGCGCGTCGCCTCCCGCGCCAGCTCCGGGCTCGGCTCGCGGGACAGCGCCTGGACGAGCTCCCCGGCGCGCAGGAACTGGGCGTCCCTCGGCGCGTACACCACGACGGTGGCGCCGAGCACGATGCCCGCGAGCGTCGGGTGGATGCCGCTCTCCAGCACCGCCCCCCACACCGCGAGGCCGAGCAGGACGTACGCGGGGGGCCGCCACAGCCGCAGCCAGCGGGACGCGGCGATCGCCGCGAACAGCGCGAGCGCGAGCAGCAGCGCCGGGACCGACAGGTCGTCGGTGTAGAAGACCGCGACGACGAGGATCGCGCCGACGTCGTCCACCACCGCGAGGGTCAGCAGGAACGCGCGCAGCGGCTCGGGGCAGCGCGTCCCGATCACCGCGAGCAGGCCGAGGACGAACGCGGTGTCGCTCGCCATCGGGACGCCCCATCCGGCGCCGCCGGGGCCGCCCGCGTTGACCAGCGCGTAGACCGCGGCGGGCAGGACCATCCCGCCGAGGGCCGCCACGAACGGCACCGCGACCACCCGCCGGTCGCGGAGCTGCCCGACCCGGATCTCGCGGCTGATCTCCAGGCCGACGACGAAGAAGAACAGCGTCATCAGCCCGTCGTTGACCCAGTCCTTGAGGTCGAGCGAGAACCCGCCGTCGCCGAGCCGGACCGCGAGGGCGGTGCGCCAGAACGCGTCGTAGGAGTCGCCGAACGGCAGGTTGGCCCAGACCAGCCCGGCGACGGTGGCGGCGAGCAGCACGCTCGTGCTGCCGGACTCGGTGGCGAGGAAGGCGCGCAGCCCCTCCGGCACCGACCGGCCCGCCACGGAACGTTCGGTCACCGGATCAGACGCGGATGACGGTCTTGCCCCTCGCGCCCCCGGAGCGGCTGCGGGCGAGCGCGTCGGGCGCCTCGCCGAGCGGGACCTCCTCCTGCACCCGCACCCTGACCTTCCCCGCGTCGATCAGCACGCCGATCTCCTCCAGGACCTCGCCGGACGGGGCGTTCTGGAAGTTGACGCCGCGCAGCTCCTGCGCCTCCATCGCGTCCGGGTTCAGCGCGAAGTTGGTGCTGAGGTACGTGCCGCCCGGCCGCAGCAGCGACGCGATCCGCTCGGTGGCGGCCCGGTCGCTCGCCATGTCGAGGACGGCGTCGATGCCGTCGGAATGGGCGCTCAGGACCTGCGCGTTCAGATCGCCCTTGGTGTGGTCGACGATCTCGTCGGCGCCGAGGTCGCGCAGCACGTCCGCCATGTCGGGCCTGGCGGTCGCGATGACCTTGGCGCCCTGGTTGGCGGCGAACTGCACGGCGCTCTGCCCGACCCCGCCGGTCGCGCCGACGATCAGGACGGTCTGGCCGGCGTCCACGTCGGCCTCGCGGACCAGGTTGTAGGCGCTGGAGGTCGCGGTCGGCACGGCCGCGGCCTGGGTGTAGATCATGCCCTCGGGCATCCGGGCGAGCGGCGACCGCTCGCGGGCGATCGCGTACTCGGCGTAGCTGCCGAGGCCGCGCTCGACCATCCTGAACTCCCCGTAGACCTGCTCGCCGACGCGGAAGCGGGTGACGTCGGGCCCGGTCTCCTCGACGACGCCCGCGCCGTCCGAGCCGAGGACGAGCGGGAACGCGGCGTCCACCGAGTCCTTGAGCATCCCGTCGGCGATCTTCCAGTCGACGGGGTTGAGCCCGGCCGCGACGATCTTGACCAGGATGTCGCCCGGTCCGGGCTCCGGTCTCGGAAGGTCGACGAGCGACGGCGTCGCGCCGTACTCGGACACGGCGATGGCACGCATGTGATCCCCCGGTTCAGTGCGAAGTGTCATCCGCCGGATGATCTACCCGGTCCCCGCCCGCGTCACACGGGCCCGGCGCGGCGTGTCCGCAGGTCAGGCGGGGCGTCCGGGGTCGGGGGTCGGGGTGGCGCCGGGGCCGCCGGGCCCGCCGGGGCCGTCCGGGCCGGGGGCGGCGGCTCCTCGCGCGGCGGGTCGTCCCCGTGCCCGCGGTCCCGCCTGTCCTTGCGGTCCTTCTTGCCCTTCCTGCCCTTGTCGGCCTTCTTCCTCTTGGGCGGGTCCTCGCCGCTGCCCAGGCTGAAGTAGTGCGCGGGCGGCCGGTGGAACGCGCTGCCCGGCACGCCCGACAGGGCGGCGAGCATCGTGTCGCGCCAGATCGGCGCGGGGATCGTCGCGCCGAACACCGCGCCGTAGCAGCGGCCGTCCATGCACAGCGACTCCATCGGATGCCGGTAGCCGCCGCGCGGGTCGCCGACCCACACCGCCGACGCCAGCTCGGGCGTGTAGCCCGCGAACCAGGCGGCGGAGAAGTCGTCGACCGTCCCGGTCTTCCCGGCGGCGGGACGGCCGAGCGCCATGCCGCGCGCCGTGCCGTTCGTCAGGACGCCCCGCAGCACGTGGTTGACCGCGTCGGCCACGCCCCGGTCCAGCACCTGCTTGCAGTGCGCGGACGGCACCTTCAGGCGGCGCCCGGACGCGTCGGTGATCCGCGAGATCGCGACCGGCTCGCAGTAGCGGCCCCGCGCGCCGAACGCGGCGTACGCGGCGGCGAGGCGCAGCGGCGACACCGGGTTGAACCCGAGCGTGAACGACGGGTACTGCTCCATCGCCTTGCCGTTCGCCTGCCGCATCCCGAGCCGTTCGGCCATCTTCACCGTGTCGCACAGCCCGACCCGGCGCTCCAGGTTGAGGAAGAACGTGTTGACCGAGTGGTGCGTGCCGGTGACGAGGCTGAAGCTGCGCCCGCCCTCGCCGTCGGCGGAGTTGCGCAGCGACGCGTCCGGATCGCCGACGCGGCGGCCCTTGCAGTCGCGGAACCCGACGGGCGTGAACCCGCGCGGCGCCATCAGCCGCGTGCCGAACGGCAGGTCCTGCTCCAGAGCCGCCGCGAGCGTGAACGCCTTGAACGTCGATCCGGCCTGCATCCCGATGCTCGACCCGTGGGACGCGTCGGCCGCGAAGTTGATCCACGTCTTGCCGCGCTGCCGGTCGGGGCCGAGCCTGCGGTCCACGGCCATGCCGAGGATCTCGCCGGTGCCGGGGCGTACGAGCGCCTCGGCGGCGGCCTTGTGCGCGGAGTTCTTGCGCGGGACGTGCCGGTCGACCGCGCGCTGCGCCGCCCGCTGCGTCCGCCGGTCGAGCGTCGTGCGGATCGTCAGGCCGCCCCGCTTGAGCAGCTTCTCGCGGTCCTTCGGCGTCGCGCCGAACACCGCGTTGGTGAGGATCTCGTGCTGAACGTAGTCGCAGAAGAACGGCGCCTCGCTCGTCACGCAGCCGCTGTGGACCTCCTTCACCTTCAGCCCGAGCGGGCGCCGCTTCTCGGCGTCCGCCCGCGCCCGGTCGATCCAGCCGAGGTCGGCCATCCGCGTGAGGACGGTGTCGCGGCGGTCCTTGGCGGCCCGCGGGTGCTGGGTCGGGTCGTAGGCGTGCGGGTAGCGGACGACCCCGGCGAGCAGCGCCGACTCGTTCAGGGTGAGGCGGGCGGCGGGCTTGGAGAAGTAGCGGCGGGCCGCCGCCTCGATGCCGTACGCGCCCGCGCCGTAGTAGGCGATGTTGAGGTAGCGGCGGAGGATCTCGTCCTTGGAGTACCGCTTCTCCAGCGCGACCGCGTACTTCAGCTCGCGGATCTTGCGGGCCGGGGAGATCTCCTTCGCGGCCCTCTTCTCGGCGGCGTTGTCGGCCTGGGTCAGCAGCAGGTTCTTCACGTACTGCTGGGTGATGCCCGAGCCGCCCTGGGTGACCTCGCCCGACCCCATGTTGCTGACGAGCGCGCGGAGCGTGCCCTTGGAGTCGATCGCGCCGTGCTCGTAGAAGCGGCTGTCCTCGATCGCGAGGACGGCGCGGCGCGCGTCGGGCGAGATCCGGTCGAGCGGGACGTCCACCCGGTTCTCGTAGAAGAACGTGGCGATCGTCGAGCCGTCCGCCGCGAGGATCTTCGAGCGCTGGGGGACGCCCGAGGTCGTCAGCCCCTCGGGCTCGTCCTCGAACCAGTCGGCGGCGTCGCGGGCGCCGACCCCGGCCGTGCACGCGGTCGGCAGCAGCATCAGCGCGACCAGCACGCCGGCGACGCCACCGAGCGCTCCGAGGCCGCGCACGGCCCGCAGCTTCTCGGCCCGCGTCGACGAGCGCGACCAGAACCGCTCCCCACCCAGCACGCGCCAAGAGTAAACGGACGTCCCACGCGAGACCACCCCATCGGCGATCTTGCGGGCGTTATCCGCCGTTGCGCGCGTTCCGCTCCCGTTCCCAGATCTTGACGCGGTCGCGGAACACCCGCGACACCGCGCGCAGCTCGGCCTCGGGGTCGAGCCCGAGCGCGCGGGCCTCCCTGACCAGCTCGAACAGCCGCCGGCCGATCTCCGAACCGGCCTCGTCCCACTCGGTGAGCGGCTCGGCGGGCGGGTCGGCGGGGGCGTCCACGCGGGCCGCGCGGCGCTGGAGCTGCGAGGCGAGCGACAGCGCCGGCTGCCCCATCGGCACGCCGTCGAACACCGACGCCTCGTCGCCGCTCTTCTCGGCCCGCTCGGCGGCCTTGATCTGCTCCCAGTTGGTGTTGACCTCGTCGGCCCCGCTCACCGACACGTCGGCGAACACGTGCGGGTGCCGCCGGACGAGCTTGTCGACGATCCCCGCCGCGACGTCGTCGATGGTGAACTCCGTGCCGTCGTCGCGCTCGGCGGCCACGACGGAGTGGAACGCCACCTGCATCAGGACGTCGCCGAGCTCCTCGCGCAGCGCGGCGAGGTCGCCCGACTCGACCGTGTCGACGACCTCGTACGCCTCCTCCAGCAGGTACGGCACGAGCGAGGCGTGCGTCTGCTTGGCGTCCCACGGGCACTCGCGGCGCAGCGTGTCCATCACCGAGACCAGGTCGAGCAGCCGCGCGCCCGGCAGGTCGTACGACCCGTGCACGACCTCGACGTCCAGCGGGTCGTCCACCACCAGCCCGCCGATGTCGCGCAGCAGCCGCTCGTCGCCCTCCGGCGCGGCGACCCACACCACGTGCCCGCCCCGGGCCCCGGCCTCGCGCGCGGCGGCGGCGAGGCCGGCCGGGTCGGGGTCGGTCACCTCCTCGGCGCGCACCCCGGCGTCCCGCAGGTACGGCAGCAGCGGATGGCCCTCGCGGGTCAGCACCCGGTCGGCGGAGCGCAGCGCGTCCCACGCCCTCCAGGACAGCAGGCCGGGCGCGACCCGGTGCGTGGTCGCGAGCAGGGTCAGGCTCATGGTCAGCGGATACCCGATTCGGTCGCGGAGAGCTTGTAGCGGACCGGCTGCATGGCGCTGCGGTTGGCGTCGAACGCCCCGTACCGCGGGTTCACCTTGATGTGCAGCGCGGCCGCGGTCTGCCGGTAGAGCGCGTCGACGCGGGCGAACGCGTTCTGGGTGGCGGGGCTGGTGGCCGCGCCGTCGGCGCCGTTGCGGTCGAGCAGCGCGCCGCTGACGGCGAAGTAGCGGCCGAGGTCGCGGACCTTGCTCGCGGGCAGCCCGTTGGCCACGGCGTACGACCGGGCGCCGCCCACCTGCGCCAGCCCGGACAGCTCGCGGTCGATCTGCCCGTCGGCCACCGAGATCCCGTTGCGCTCGGCCGCCTCGTCGGCGATCCGGAACCGGATCAGGAACCCGAGCGTGCGCTGCTGGTCGGACTGGCCCTCGTCGCCCGTCCGCTGCTCGCTCGCCAGCCTGGCCCGGATCTCGTTGGCGGCCGGGTCGGTCCTGAACTGGCGCTGCGCCGACCGGACGACGCCGTTCAGCGTGCCCGTGCTGATCCGGTCGTCGCCGACGAGCGCGGCGGCGCCCATCTTCACCGGGTCGCCGCCGCAGCCGGCCAGCGCGCCCGCCGCCGCCAGCGCGGCCACCGCGAGCGCCAGCGGCCTGGCGGCCCCGGCCCTCCCGCCGCGCGCCGCCTTCACCGAGGTTCCGAGCACGGGTCCCCCATCTCGTCCGAGAGCCGGTCCTGTCCGACCACTGCCGTTGATCACCTGGAGTCTCGCAGCTTAGGCGGGGACGGCCTCCAGGAACAGTGCCCCCACCAGGTCCGTCGCCCACTTGAGCAGCTCTTGGTCGCGCAGCGGCCGGCCGCCGAGCGGCGCGGTCTTCGGCATCGGCACCAGCAGCGTCCGCGTCGCGGGCTTCAGGATGCTCTTCGGGTACAGCCGCTGCAACCTGACCTGCCTGGACTCGGGCAGCTCGACCGGCGCGAACTTGACGAAGTTGCCCTGCACCGTGACCTCCGACAGGCCCGCCCGGCGCGCCTTGGCCCGGAACCGCGCGACCTCCAGCAGGTTCAGCACCGGGACGGGCGGCGGCCCGAACCGGTCCTTCAGCTCGTCGTGCACGCCGCCGATCTCCTCGTCCGACGTGATCGCCGCGATCCGGCGGTACGCGTCGAGCCGCAGCCGCTCGCCCGGCACGTACTCGTGCGGCAGGTGCGCGTCCACGGGCAGCTCGACCCTGGTCTCGGGCGCGTCGGGCTGCCGGCCGCCCTCCTTCAGGTCGCGGACGGCCTCCCCGACCATCCGCACGTACAGGTCGAACCCGACGCCCGCGACGTGCCCGGACTGCTCGGCGCCGAGGATGTTGCCCGCGCCGCGGATCTCCAGGTCCTTCATCGCCACGTACATGCCCGCGCCGATCTCGGTGTGCTGCGCGAGCGTCGCGAGCCGTTCGTGCGCGGTCTCGGTGAGCGGCATCTCCGGCGGGTACAGGAAGTAGGAGTACGCGCGCTCGCGGCCCCGCCCGACCCGGCCGCGGAGCTGGTGGAGCTGCGACAGGCCGTACATGTCGGCGCGGTCCACGATCAGGGTGTTGGCGTTGGGGACGTCCAGGCCCGACTCGACGATCGTGGTCGCCACGAGCACGTCGTAGTTCTTCTCCCAGAAGTCGACCATGACGCGTTCGAGCTCGTGCTCGTTCATCTGGCCGTGCGCGGTCGCGATCCGCGCCTCGGGGACGAGCCGCGCCAGGTTCGCCGCGACCTTGTCGATCGACCGCACCCGGTTGTGGACGAAGAAGACCTGCCCCTCGCGCAGCAGCTCGCGGCGGATCGCCGCGGCGATCTGCTTCTCCTCGTACGGCCCGACGAACGTCAGGACCGGGTGCCGCTCCTCGGGCGGGGTGAGGATCGTGGACATCTCGCGGATGCCGGTCAGGCCCATCTCCAGCGTGCGCGGGATCGGCGTCGCCGACATCGCGAGCACGTCCACCTGCGTGCGCAGGCGCTTCAGCTCCTCCTTGTGCTCGACGCCGAAGCGCTGCTCCTCGTCGATGATGACCAGGCCGAGGTTCTTGAACCGGGTCTGCGCCGACAGGATGCGGTGCGTGCCGACCACGACGTCCACGTTGCCGTCGGCGAGGCCCTGCAACGTCGCGTCGATCTCGCCGTCGGTCTGGAACCGGCTGATCGGCTTGACCACCACGGGGAACGCGCCGAACCGCTCGGTGAACGTCGACAGGTGCTGCTGGACGAGCAGCGTCGTCGGCACGAGCACCGCGACCTGCTTGCCGTCCTGCACGGCCTTGAACGCCGCGCGGACCGCGATCTCGGTCTTGCCGTAGCCGACGTCCCCGCAGATCAGCCGGTCCATCGGGACGGGCCGTTCCATGTCGCCCTTGACCTCGTCGATCGCGGCGAGCTGGTCGGGGGTCTCGACGTAGGGGAAGGCGTCCTCCAGCTCCCGCTGCCACGGGGTGTCCGCGCCGAACGCGTGGCCGGGGCTCGCCATCCGCGCCGAGTAGAGGCGGATCAGCTCCCCGGCGATCTGCTTGACCGCCTTGCGGGCCCGCGACTTCGCCTTCTGCCAGTCGGCGCCGCCGAGCCGGTGCAGGCTCGGCGCCTCGCCGCCGACGTAGCGGGTCAGCTCCTCAAGCTGGTCGGTCGGGACGAACAGCCGGTCGCTCTTGGCGTACTCCAGGATCAGGTACTCGCGGGTGGCGCCCTGCACCGTCCGCGACACCATCTCGACGTACCGGCCGACGCCGTGCTGCTCGTGCACGACGTAGTCGCCGGGCTTGAGCTGGAGCGGGTCGATCCCGCCGCGCCGCCGGGACGGCATCCGCCGCATGTCCTTGGTGGAGGACCGCTGCCCGGACAGGTCGGTCTCGGTCAGCACCGCGAGCTTGACCGACGCCCAGGTGAAGCCGTTCTCCAGCAGCCCGGTCGTGACGTTGACGACCGACGGGCGGGGCGGCTCGGCGACGTCGGCGAGCGTCGCGCCGAGGCCCTCCTCCCCGCGAGTTGGACGAGCCGTTCGGCGGGGCCGTGCCCGGCGGTGACGAGGACGACGCGCCAGCCGTCGGCGATCCAGCCCTTGAGGTCGGCGACGACGCGGCCGGTGTCGCCCCGGTACGCCTCGGCCGCGTGCGCGCCGAGGTTGAACGACTCGGCCGCCTCGTCCGGGGCGAGCCCGGGCTCGGCGTCCCCGTCCGCCGCCTGCGCCGCCTCGGCGCTCGCGGGGTTGAGCGCGGTGACCGACCACCTCGGCAGGCCCAGCTCGGAGCTGTGGAGGCGGACCTCCTCCAGCGAGCGGAACGCGGCGGCGCCGAGGTCGATCGGCGCCTCTCCCCCGGCGGCGGCGTTGACCCAGCTCGCCTCCAGGAACTCCTGGCTGGTGCGGACCAGCTCGGCCGAACGGGTCCGGATCCGCTCCGGCTCGCACACCAGCAGCGCCGAGCCGTCCGGGAGCAGGTCGGTGAGCAGCTCCATGCGCT
Source organism: Actinomadura sp. J1-007 (assembly GCF_009793335.1). GTDB lineage: Bacteria > Actinomycetota > Actinomycetes > Streptosporangiales > Streptosporangiaceae > Spirillospora > Spirillospora yumaensis. The sequence continues at coordinate 1,784,251 of NZ_WING01000001.1, forward strand.
CGGCGAGGACGGGCGAGAACGCCTCCATGCCCTCGACGGTGTCGCCGTCGGCGATCCGCCCGAGGATCTCCTCCAGGGCGGGGTGCTCCTGGGCCAGCAGCCGCGCGCGCTCGCGGACCGTGTCGGTCAGCGGCAGCTCGCGGCACGGCGGCGCCCACAGCCCGTCCTGCGCCACCTCCAGCGAACGCTGGTCGGCGGCCTTGAAGTAGCGGATCTCCTCGACCGTGTCGCCCCAGAACTCGACCCGGAGCGGGTGCTCCTCGGTCGGCGGGAACACGTCGAGGATGCCGCCGCGCACGGCGATCTCGCCGCGCTTCTCCACCAGGTCCACCCGGTGGTACCCCGCGTCGACGAGCCGCCGGACGGCGTCCTCGAGGTCGGCGTCGTCGCCGGAGCGCAGCCGTACGGGCTCCAGGTCGGCCAGGCCCGACACGATCGGCTGGAGCACGGCCCGGACCGGCGTCACCACCACGTCGAGCCGTCCCGCCGCGCCGTCGCCCGCGTCCGGGTGGACGAGGCGGCGCAGCACGGCGAGCCGCTGCCCGACCGTGTCGGAGCGCGGCGACAGCTTCTCGTGCGGCAGCGTCTCCCAGGCCGGGAAGTGCGCGACCCGTTCGGGCTCCATGAGGCTGGTCAGGGCGGCGGCCAGGTCCTCGGCCTCGCGCCCGGTGGCGGTCACGGCCAGCACGACCCCGCCGCGGGTCGCGCGGGACAGCGCCGCCCCGAGGATCGGCCACAGCGACGGGGGCGCGACGACCTCGTGGTCGGCGCGGGCCCGGTTCAGGGCGCGCTCCAACCCGGGGTCGGTGCACGCCAGGTCAACAAGTCCAGAAAGCGTCATCTTCGCCCGCTACTCATCCTCCCGCCGAGCGGCGGGTGCGCGCGGGCCGCCCTCCTTCGGGCAGCCCGAAGACCCGGAAATCCCGTGCGGGACCCGGTGACCCCTCCAGCCTACGCGCCCCGTGGACCGCCGCGGGCTGAGGCCCGGGTCACATCAGGACATGCGTAAGATGAGACATAAATGTCGCATACGAGACGTTGATGGCTCACGATGAAAACGAACGAGGACATCCTCACGGCGGCCACCCGGCACCTGAACGCGAACCCGACCGCCTCGATGGCCGGGATCGCCAGCGCCATCGGCATCAGCCGCGCGACGCTGCACCGCCACTTCGTCAGCCGCGAGGCGCTGCTGCACGCGCTCGGCGACCGGGCCACCGAGTGCTGGGCCGGGTCGCTGCGCTCGGCGGGCATCGACGCGGCCACCGCGTCCGGCGACCCCGGCGAGCTGCGCGCCGCGCTCGGCGCGCTGCTGAACGCCTACGTCGTGGACGCCGACGAGCACGGCTTCGCCCTCACCGACCACTTCGTCAACCACCTGCCCGACCTCGTCGCGCGGGGCGAGGAGCTGGAGGAGCGCGAGGTCGCCTTCTACGAGGCGTGCCAGCGGGCCGGCGTGCTGCGCGCCGACCTGCCCGCCCGCTGGTTCTCCAGCGCGGTCTACGGGCTGCTCGTCGGCGCCCGCGAGAGCCTGCGGCGCGGCGAGGTCGCCCGCCGGGACCTCGGCCGGATCCTCCTGACCACCTTCCTGGACGGGACGGGTCCGCCGGCCGGCCCCTGACCCCGTCCCGGACGCCCTGCCCATCGCACACGACTCGATCGCACACGACCCGCCAGAACCATCGGACATCGGGGGAACCACCATGACGACCGCGCGCACGACCGCCGGCGCGACGCCCGCCCTGCCGCCGCCCCACCCGCGCCGGTGGGCGGGGCTCGCCGTGCTGTCGGCGAGCCTGCTGCTGGTCGTGATGGACATGACCGTCCTCAACGTCGCGCTGCCCGAGATCTCGGCCGACCTGCGGCCCGACTCGGTCGGCCTGCTGTGGATGGTGGACGTCTACTCGCTGGTCGTGTCCGGGCTGCTGGTCACCGCCGCGTCCCTCGGCGACCGGTGGGGACGCAAGCGGATGCTGCTCACCGGCTTCTCGATCTTCGGCCTGGCCTCGCTGGGCGCGCTCGTCGCCGACTCGCCGAACCAGGTCATCGCGCTGCGCGCGCTGCTCGGCGTGGGCGGCGCGATGATCATGCCGTCCACGCTGTCGATGATCCGGCAGCTGTTCACCGACCCGCGCGAGCGCGCGACCGCGCTCGGGGTGTGGTCGACGATGGCGGCGCTCGGGGGCGCGCTCGGCCCGATCGTCGGCGGCTCGCTGCTGGAGGCGTTCAGCTGGCACTCGGCGTTCCTGGTGAACGTCCCCGTCATGGTCGTCGCGATCGGCGCCGGGCTGTGGCTGCTGCCCGAGTCCCGCAACCCGCGGCCGGGCCGCTGGGACGCGCCCGGCACCGTGCTGTCCATCGTGGGGATGGTCGCCCTGGTGTACGCGATCAAGCACTTCGGCAAGGACGGCCTGGACGACACCGGCGCCCTCGGGGCCGCCGCGGTCGCGGCCGTCGCGCTCGGCTGGTTCGTGCGCCGCTGCCTGACCCGGCCCGACCCGATGCTGGACGTGCGGCTGTTCCGCGGCCGGGCGTTCACCGCGGGCACCCTCGCCGCGGTCACCACCAGCGTCGCGGTCGCCGCGACCATGCTGCTGATGGCGCAGTGGATGCAGCTCGTCCAGGGCTACTCGCCGCTGGAGGCCGGGCTGCGGCTGCTGCCCGAGGCGGTAGGGGCCGCGGTCCTGTCGCCGTTCGCGCCCGCGATCGCCGCCCGGATCGGCACCCGGACCGTGCTCGCGGGCGGCCTGGCGGTCAGCGGCCTCGGCTTCCTGGTGATCTTCTTCGGGCCGCAGCCGCTGGCCTACCCCACGGTCGCGGTGTCGCTGTTCCTGGTCGGCGCGGGCATGGGCTCGCTCGCGATCGCGTCCGCGGTGATCATGGCGGGCGCGCCGCCGGAACGGTCCGGCAGCGCGGCGGCGATCGAGGAGACCAGCTACGAGCTCGGCGGCGCGCTCGGCGTGGCCGTGCTCGGCAGCGTCGCCGCGGTCGTCTACCGGGGCGACCTCACCGGCTCCGACCTCGCGCCGTACGGCCTGACGGGCGGGGCCGCGCACGACACCCGCGAGTCGCTCGGCGGGGCCATCGAGGCCGCCCGGCAGCTCGGCGCGGCGGGCGCCGGCCTCGCCGACCGGGCCCGCGAGGCGTTCACCGGCTCCCTGGAGTGGGCGAGCGCCGCCGGCGGCGCCCTCATGCTCGTGACCGCCGCGGTGATCTGGCTCATGACCCCCAAGGACCTGTCCGTGGACAACGCCCACGACTGACGGTCCCGCTGGACCGTTCCTCCGGCCGTCCCGCCGGGGAACGGTCCGGCGGCCGGTGGTGCGGCCGGTGGTTCAGCGGCCGGTGATGAGGTGGCGGAGGGCGGTGCTGGAGGTGTGCACCGTGTAGGGGAAGAAGACGACCCGCACGCCGACGCGCCCGAGGTCGGCCACCAGGCGGTCGCCCTTCTCGGTGCCCTTCCAGTCGTCGCCCTTGAACAGCACGTCGAAGCCGAGGCGCTCCCACATGACGACCTTGTCGCTGGACACGTCGGTGACGACCTCGTCGACGCAGGCCATGCTGCCGACGATCTCCAGGCGCTCGGCGTGCGGGACGATCGGGGCGCGCCCCTTCGCCTTGACCAGCACGTCGTCGGTGACGACCCCGGCGATCAGCCGGTCGCACTGCGCGCGGGCCCGGCGCAGGATGTTGAGGTGCCCGATGTGGAACATGTCGTACGCGCCGGGCACGTAGCCGACGACGGGTCCCCCGCCGCTCACGAGCCGTTCGCGGGGGTCGAGCCGTTCGCGGGGGCCGCGTTGTTCGCGGGGGTGTCGAGCGCCCCGACCTCGCGGAACCACTTCACCGACGCGGCCAGCAGGAACAGCAGGTTGCCCGCGAAGATCAGCCCGTACACCGGCAGGAACGCCTCCGGCCAGCCGAGCAGGACGAACGCCACGCACAGCAGCCCGTAGTCGGTCGGGACCACCAGCAGCGAGCGCAGCGGCGAGGGCGACACGGCGGGCGGGGCCGGGGCGCCGGTGGCCGCGCGGTGCGCGCGGGCCAGCAGGTCCTTGAGGATCATCCCGAAGAACATCACGGCCGCGACCACGGTGAAGCCGAGCGGGATCAGCAGGTACGCGGCCCGGTCCAGGTCGAAGAACCGGTAGAACGAGACCAGCACCGCCCCGTGCAGCGCCGAGATCTTCAGGCTGTCGACCATGTGGTCGAGGTACTCGCCGGACTTGGACCCGCCGCCGCGCAGCCGGGCGAGCTGCCCGTCGGCGGCGTCGAACGCGTACCCGGCCACGAGCGCGAGGCAGACGGCGAAGCCGAGCCACGGCGCCGGATCGACGAGCGCGATGAGCGCGATGCCCGCGAACGTGAAGCACGCGCTGATGCCGGTGACCTGGTTGGGCGTCAGCCCCGCGACGTACGACGCGGCGGCGAGGACGCGGCCGAGCTTGCGGTTGACGAAGCGGGAGTAGGCGGGCGCGCCCTTCGCGGTCTTCTGCTTGGACGCGAGCCGCGCGAGGGCCTCGCCGAACCCCTGCGGCGGCCGTTCGGCGCGGGCGTGGGTCTGGTGGGGGGCCGGGGCGTTCACGCGACCGACGTCCTGCGCCCGTCTCCGGCCGCGCCGCCCGCGGACCCGTCCGCGAGGGCGGACCTCAGCACCGCGCTGCCGGTCTCGGCGACATCGGTGTACCGGACGACGCGCACGCCGCGCGCGGCCAGGTCGCGCTCGGCGCGCCGCGGGACCAGGGCGTCGGGGCGAACGGCGAACAGGGCCTCGAAGCCGAGCTCGGCCCAGACCAGCAGCAGGTCGGGGTCGGACACCGGGACGACGCGGTCGACGTGCCGGACGTCGCCCACGATCTCCATGCGCTCGATCAGCGGGACGATCGGGCGGGCGCCGTAGAGCTCCTCGGCCAGCTCGTCGGTGACCACGCCGGCGACCAGGCGGCCGGACGCCTCCTCGGCTCTGCGCAGCACGTCGAGGTGCCCGACGTGGAAGAGGTCGAAGACCCCGGGCGAGAAGCCGATCGGCCCGTGCATGCGTGCGTCCCCCTAGCCCGTGAATCGACCGGCGCCACCGGTGCTCGTCGCGGATCAGACGTACGTTAGCAGCTCTTTACTCACGCGATGTCACGGTTGAGAGCACTCGCACCGAAACGCCGTGATCTGCACCGACACGGTGACATCCGCGACACGGGACGTGCCGAGAATGGCCGAATAGCGGACAGTGCGCAGCCGGGCGATTACGCTGCGACACTGTGACCGATCTGCGTACGCCGCCGGTCAACGACGGCGATCTGTTCTCGGAGCGCGCCCGCCAGTACGTCCAGGAGAAGGCCGCCGACCGGATCCACGTGCTGGAGGCCGGCTGCGGACGGGGTTCGGGACTGGACCTCGGCGACGGCCGCCACCTGGTCACCGGCGTCGACATGGAGGCGCCCGCGCTGCGCGCCCACACCAGCGCCCGCCGCGACCTCGACACCTGGTACCTCGGCGACCTGCGGACCGTCCCGATGCCGCCGCGGGCCTACGACGTGGTGCACGCCTCGTACCTGATCGAGCGGATCCCGCACGCCGAGCTGGTGCTCGACCGGTTCGTCGCCGCGCTGAAGCCGGGCGGGCTGCTGCTGGTGCGGCTGCGCGACCGCAACACCGCGTTCGGCTTCCTCGACCGCACGCTGCCCCGCTGGCCGCGCGAGCTGTTCTGGCGCCGCCTCGGGGCCGCGTCCCCGGCGCGACGGCCCGCCACCCGCGGAACGAGCGCCACCGCCGCGACCACCACACCCGGCACGTCCGGTACGGCCGGTACATCCAGTTCGTCCGGTACGCCCGCTCCGGCGGCCCAGCCCGTCCCGGCGGCTCAGTCCGTTCAGGCGGCTCAGGCGGCGGCCACGGCTCCGGCCGTACCGGCTCAGGCGGCTCCGGCCGCTCTCCCGGCTCCGGCGGTGACGGTCGAGCCCCGCCTTCCGGCCGCCGCGTCCCCGCCGCCCGCGGTGTACGAGCCGGTCGCGTCCCGTCAGGGCATGCAGTGGTACTGCGTGATGCGGGGCCTGGTGATCTCCGAGGAGTACACCTTGCGCACCACGCTCGACGCGGCCGGGGCCGGTTCCGGTCTCGCGGCGGCCCTGTGCCGGCTCGTGTCGGCGTTCAGCCGGGGGCGGCTCACCGCCGGGCACAGCGAGGTGACGCTCGTGATCCGCAAGCCCGAGAACCGTTTCGCGCGCGTCATCTGACGCCGCTTCCGGCCGGGCTCGCGAGGTCTCGCCGACCCGCGCCGGGGCGGCGAGGTGCGCGCACCCTCCCGGCCTCGGTATTTTTCTGCGGAAACCCCTATTGACCTGGACCAGCCCGGCATCAGCCCCGGGCGGGATCGGAGACCGCGGTGACCGCCGAAGCCGGCCTTCCCGACACGCTGCGCGACCTGCCCATCTGGACTCCGGACGCGGTGGAGCTGGCCGATCTGGAGCTGCTGCTGGGCGGCGTGTACCAGCCGCTGAACGGCTTCCTCGGGTCGTTCGACACCGCGATGGTGATCGCGGGCGGGCGGCTCGCGGACGGGACCCCGTGGCCGGTGCCGGTCACCCTGGCGGTGCCGAAGGAGCTCACCTCGCACGAACGGATCGTCCTCCAGGATCCCGAGGGCGTGCCGCTCGCGGTGCTGACGGTCGCCGAGGCGTGGCAGGACCCGACGTCCCAGGGCTGGCGCCTCGCGGGGCCCCTGGAGGCTTTGCGCTCGCCCGCGCACGGACCGTTCCACCGGCTGCGCCGCCGGCCCGACGAGATCGAGCCCGCGCAGGGCCCGGTGCTCGCCGTCGCGACCCGCGAACCGCTGCACCGCAAGCAGCTCGGCCAGCTCCGCCAGGTCGCCGAGCGGCTGTCGGCGGGCGTGCTGGTGCTGGTGCTGCTGAACGGCGAGCACGACGAGGCCCTCGTCCGGGCGCTGCTGGCCGTCCGCAAGGAGCTGCCGGAGGGGGCGCGGATCGTCCCGGTGCCGCTGCCCGCGCGCGACGACCACGAGCGCGACGTGCTGCTGCGCTCGCACGTCGCCGCCGCCTACGGCGCCACGCACCTGCTCGCCGAGGAGGAGGCCGAGGGCACCGCGGTCCCGCTCGTCGTGCCCGAGCCGTGGGCGTACGACGCCGACGTGGAGGTGTGGCGGCCGGTCGCCCGGATCGAGCCCGACCACGTCCAGGCCGAGCTGACCCCCGAACGGCTCGGCGAGCTGCTCGACCGGGGCGAGCCCGTCCCCGACTGGTTCACGCCGCCCGCCGTGGCCGCCGAGCTGGCCGTGGCGCGCCCGCCGAAGTTCGAGCGGGGCGTCACGGTGTTCCTCACCGGGCTGTCGGGGTCGGGCAAGTCCACGATCGCGCGCGGACTCGCCGACGCCCTCGTCGAGCGCGGCGGGCGGACGGTGACGCTGCTGGACGGCGACGTGGTGCGGCGGCTGCTGTCGGCCGGGCTGACGTTCTCGCGGAGCGACCGCGACCTCAACATCCGGCGGATCGGGTACGTGGCGGCCGAGGTGACCCGGCACGGCGGCGTCGCGATCTGCGCGCCGATCGCCCCGTACGCGGCGACGCGCGCCGAGGTGCGGCGGATGGTCGCGGCGGCGGGCGACTTCGTTCTCGTGCACGTCGCCACGCCGCTGGAGGAGTGCGAGCGCCGCGACCGCAAGGGCCTGTACGCCAAGGCCAGGGCGGGGCTGATCCCCGAGTTCACGGGGATCTCCGACCCGTACGAGGAGCCGGACGACGCCGACCTCGTCCTCGACACCTCCCGGATGGAGCCGGACGAGGCGGTCGCGCGGGTGCTGGAGCTGATGGTCGCGGGCGGCTGGGTGCGGCCGGAGTAACCCGCGGGCCAGGAAAGCCCTCCCGGGTGTCGCCGGGCCGGGATCGCCCCTTATCGTGGTAGGCGACTTTTCCTATATACCCGGTAGGTCATGGCGATGGACTTCGATTGGACGATGGCGCTCGGCTCGTTCGTGGTCGCGATCGTGGTCGGGCTGACCGGCATGGGCGGCGGCGCGCTCATGACGCCGATGCTCGTCACGTTCTTCGGCGTCAGCCCGCTCACGGCCGTCTCCAGCGACCTGGTCGCGGCGGCGGTGATGAAGCCGGTCGGCAGCGCGGTGCACTACCGGCAGGGCACGATCGACCTCAGGCTGGTCGCGTGGCTGTGCGCCGGGTCGGTGCCCGCGGCGTTCTCCGGCGTGCTGGTCGCCCGCGCGCTCGGGCACGGCGACGGCGTGCAGGAGCTGATCCAGAAGGCGATGGGCGTCGCGCTGCTGATCGCGGCGGCCGGGCTTGTCGTGCGCGGCGTCCAGTCGTCCCGCCGCCGGAACGCCCCCGCGGGCGGCTCGCCGGACGGCGCGGGCTCCGGCGCGGACGGGGTGCCGGGGATCAAGGTCCGGCCCGTTCCGACCGTGCTGGTGGGGCTGGTCGGCGGGCTCGTCGTCGGGATCACCTCGGTCGGCTCCGGCTCGCTGATCATCGTGGCGCTGCTGGCGCTGTACCCGGCGCTGAAGGCCAACCAGCTCGTCGGCACCGACCTGCTCCAGGCGGTGCCGCTGGTGTTCGCCGCCGCGCTCGGGCACGTGCTGTTCGGCGACTTCAAGATGGAGGTCACGGCGGCGCTGCTCGTCGGGTCGGTGCCGGGCGTCTACCTCGGCTCGAAGATCTCCGCGAAGGCGCCCGGCGGGCTGATCCGCCGCGCTCTCGCGCTGGTGCTCGTCGCGTCGGCGCTGAAGATGTTCGACGTGCCCGTCGTCCCGCTCGCGTGGACGCTGGTCGCGCTCGCCGCCGCGACCGTGGCCGCCTGGCTCGTCCAGCGCCGCCGGAGCGCGCCCGTCGCGGCCCCGGGCGGGGAGCGCGTGCCCGCGCCCGCGGGGCAGGGCACCTGATCGTTCAGCGGGGCGCGGGCGCCGTCCCGGCCTCGCGGTCGGGCGCGGCGGCGCGGCCCGGCGGGTCGCCCTTGCGGAGCATCCGCCACAGCAGCGCCGCCGAGACCAGCCCGCCGCCTCCCAGGCAGTACGGGGCGAGCGAGGCGTGGCCCGGGTCGGCGACCAGCATCACGGCGAGCACGAGCAGCCCCGTGAGGCTCTCGACGCCCCGGATGGTGAAGACCGTCCGCGACCGCTTGCGCGCGGTCGCGAGGCTGGCGAGCGGCAGCGTGCAGGCGAAGCAGACCGCGTAGATCCCCCACCCGGCGAGCGCCACCCCGTCCACGTCGAACGATCCTCCGGTGACGAGGGGGCCGAGCCATCCGGCGAGCAGGATGCCGCCGAGGCTCATCACGAGCGCGATCCCGGCCATCAGCCCGCAGGCGCGGACGGCCTGCCGGGCCCGCATCGGCGTGCCGTCGCGTTCGGCCTTGGCGAAGTCGCCGAGCAGGAACCAGCCCGCGCCGTTCACGAACGTCAGCGCGGGCGCGAGGAGCAGCCGCGCCGCCTCGACCCCGGCGAGCGCCGCCGTGGACGCGAACCCGGCGATCATCAGGCGGGCGAGCAGCAGCGCGGTCGGCCGGATCCCGGCCTGGATCGACCGCCACCACGCGAACCCCGCGATCTCGCGGAACGCGGTGCCGCGCAGCGGAGCCGCCGCGTACTCCTGCTTCGGCAGCCGGAACCGGGCCAGCGCGATCGAGGCGAGGCAGCCGACGCACATCGCGGCGAGCAGCAGCTCCACCGACGCGTCCGCGCCGAGGCCGAGGACGAGGCCGAGGGTGGCGAGGGTCGTGCCGAGGTAGCAGGCGTCGTTGGCGGTGAGCCGCCAGAACTCCATCCGCGCGGTGAAGATCCGCCGGCCGGTCTCGTTCAGCAGCCACAGGGCGACCAGGAGCGCGAACAGGGCGACCCCGCCGGGTCCGGCCACGCCCATCGCCACGGCCACGACCGCGCCGACGAGGGCCCCGGCGGCGACGGTGCCGCCGACCGACAGCAGCAGCGCGCCGCGCACGCGCGGCTCGAACCGGTCGTAGACGGTGAGGGTGTCGCCGACCCAGCTCGTCTGCACCGAGGTGATCATGACGAGGACGGCGAAGAACAGCGCGTACGCCCCGTAGCCCGCGGCGCCGAGGGAGCGGGCGGCGAGGGCCTGCACCAGCAGGCTGCCGCCCGCGGTGACGAACTGGACGGCGACCGCGCCGCCGGCGGACGACAGCAGCCGTCCCGCCTTGCCGGCGATCCCCTTCCGGGCCGCGGCCTTCGCGGGACGGCCCGCGCCGGGCGGCGTCCCGACGGCCGACGTGGTGGCGACCGGCGCGCTGCCGGTCTCACCGGGGGCGGTGTCGTTCGCGACGGCCCGCCCCGTGGCCGTCCCGCCGCCTCCCGGTGCGGCCTGGCTCACCTGTCCAGGTCGTAGTGCATCAGGGACGAGTCGCCTTTTCCCGTACCGTTCCCCTTGCCGGGCTCGGGCGCTCCGTTGGGGGGCTTCGCGGCGGGCGGGGCCGGGTGCTGCGCCGGGGGCTCGGGAGCCGCCGCGGCGTCCTGCGCGTCCTTGCCGACCGCGCCGCCCGCTGCGCTCGCGCCGCTCGCGCCGCCCGTGCCGAACGCGTCCTCTGCCGTACGGGTCGGATCGCCGCCGAGGCGGCCCTCGGAGAACGGGTCGAGCGGAGGCTCCGCACCGGCGGGCCGTTCGTCGTCACCCGGCTTCCCGGCGGGACGGCCCCGCGTGCGGCCCCCCTGCCCGGGGGCGCCGGGGGCGCCGGGGGCCTGCTTGCCGTGCGCGGGCGTCGAGCCGTTGACGCCCGGCGGACGGCCCCGCGAGCCGTTGAGCCCGTTCAGGTCGTGCTGGTCCTTGTCGGGCGGCATCGCCGGGACGGCGGTGGTCGCGGACGCCGGGGGCGTGGCGGTCGCGGCGAGGCCGTGGACCTCCTCGGACGTCCAGACGCGGCCGGACCTGTCGGCGGCCGGGTCGGGCGGCGGCGCGGACCGTCCCCGGGCGCGGCGCCCGCCGCCCCGCGAACCGGTCAGCGGAGGCGCCTGGCGGGGCGCCCGGCCGGCGTCGTCGGCGTGCCTGCCGCCGAGGGGCGGAGGGCCGGCGTCCGGGGGACGCGGGGCCTCGCCCGCGGCCTGGCGTCCGGCCGGAAGCTCGGGCATGGCGCCGCCGGGCAGGCCGCCGTTCATCTGGCCGCCGCCGAGCGGCGGGCCGCCCGCCGCGTCGTACCCCCGCGCGGGCCGCGGCCGGGGCCGCGCGGACGCCCGCAGGAACGACACCACGCAGGCGATGATCAGGCCGACGGCGAGGCCGATCACGGCGTTCTGCGGGAGCTTGCTGCCCGCCGAGGCGGACGGGTCGGCGGTGTCGACGAACTGCACGCCGTCGTTGACCTTGGCCCGCGCCGACAGCAGCCCGCTCTCCTCGGACTGGAGCTTGGCGAGCTGGGTGGCGAGCAGCTTGTAGGAGCGGGTGCCGGCCTGGGCGACCTCCAGGTCGCCGGTGACCTTGCGCTCCAGGTTCTGGATGTTCTTGATCTGCCCGTCGAGCGCGCCGACGTTGGTGGAGATCGTGACGTCCTGGTACGCCTGCACGACGGCGTTGGCGGTGACCGCGGCCTCGGCCATGCTGCCGCCGGTCGCGCTGACGATGACCACGCCGCCGTCGGGCTTGGTGGAGGTCTTCACCCGGCCGCGGAGCTGCTCGCCGGTGAGCCTGGGCCCGCGCTTGCTCTTGACGATCTCGGCGGCGCGCGCCATCACCTGCGCGGACCCGGCGAACGCGGCGCGCTGCGCGGTGTAGGTGCCGAAGCCCTGCGCGGACGTCACGCCCTGGCGCAGCACGTTGTTGTGGTTGGTCGGGTCGGTCACGGCGAACCGCGCGGTGGCGGTCGCGCCGCTGAACATGATCTGCGTCGCGGCCACCGACGCCAGCAGGCACGCCAGCACGATGATGAGGGACATCAGCCGGTAGCGCCAGACGGCCTCGACGAGGCTGATCTCCGGGGTGGCCGGGACGGGAGTCTGTGCTGTCATCAGGGGCTCTGAGTCCTCGTGGGGGCTGGGGCAGGGGCGGCCTGGGCGGGATCGGCGAGGCCGCGGATCGCGTCGCGCAGCTCGCGGTGGTAGCGGTCCTTGCCGAAGCGCCGGGCGGCGTCGGCCCTGGCCCGCTTGGCCATCGCCAGCGCGCCGTTCCAGTCGTCCAGGATCCGGGCGATCCCGTCGGCGAGCGCCTCCGGGTCCTCGGGGGCGACCAGGACGCCGTTCTCCCCGTCGGAGACGATCTCGACCAGCCCCTGGGTGGCGCTGGCGACCACGGGCCGACCGGCGAGCATCGCCTCGACGGCGACGTTACCGAACGGCTCGACCCGGGACGGCACGATCGCCACGTCGGCCTCGGCGAACGACTCCCAGACCGAGGGCCGGAAACCCGCGAACACCACCTCGGCCCCGCCGTTGCCCGGGGACGAGGCGAGGGTCCGCAGCTCCTCCTCGAACCACTCGTATCCGGGGAAGACGTCGCCGACCAGGGTCAGGGACGCATCGTACCCGCGCGCGCGCAGCACCCCGGCCGCGCGGACGGCCACGTCGGAGCCCTTGCGCGGCGAGAGCCGCCCGACCAGCGCGATCCGCACGGGCGGGCCGGGCTCGGCGCGCGGCTCGGTCACCGCGTCGGGCTCGTCCACGCCGTTGTAGACGACGCGGCTGCGGCGGCCGGCGCCGCCGAGCGCGGCGGCGCTCGCCCTGCTGTTGACGACCACGGTGCGGGCGAGCCGCAGCGGCGCCGACAGCGCGGCGCGCACGGGTCCGGGCACGCCGTCCTCGGCCTCGTGCACGTGGCAGAGCGACGGGACGCGGGCGAGCCGCGCCGCGACGAGCCACAGCGGGATGGTGACGGTGTTCACGTAGAGGGCGGCGGCGCGGTGGCGGCGCAGCAGCCGCCAGGCCGCGGGCAGCGCGCGCGTGGCGGCGAACGCCAGCCGCACGAGGCCGAACGGCGACATGTACGCCTTACGCAGCACCGGCACGGGCAGCACGACGATCTCGGCCCCCGCGTCCCGCAGCGCCGCCGACAGCGGCCCGTCGGCGGGGATCGTCACGACGACCCGCCACTCGGGGACCAGGGCCCGGACGGATTCGACGAGCATCCGGTCCGAGCCGTAGAGGTCGGGCGACGGGTGCGCCAGCACCACGACGGACCTCGGGTCTCGTTCGCCCACTACCCCCTCCTTCTGGTGATCCCGCAACCCCGGATCCCAGTCTCCCGCAACCCTCAGATTAACTCTGGTTTACCGTCAAGACGCATCACGCCCCATCCGCATAGTGTGCGTTAGGCCGCAATAGCCTGGGCGGAACCTCATGTGGGCGACAGTATGGACGAGGGGGTCATAGGGTGCGCATCGCCATGATAGGGACTCGCGGAGTGCCGGCGCGGTACGGCGGGTTCGAGACGGCGGTGGAGGAGATCGGCAAGCGGCTCGCCGCGGCGGGTCACGAGATCACCGTCTATTGCCGGGGCGAACGCCATCCGGAGCCCGAGTACCTCGGCATGAGGCTCGTCCACCTGCCCGCGGTGAAGAGGAAGGTCGCCGAGACGCTCAGCCACACCGGCCTGTCGGTGCTGCACGCGGCCCGGCGCCGCCCGGACGCGGCGCTGGTGTTCAACGCGGCCAACGCGCCGCTGCTGCCGGTGCTGCGCACGCTGCGCATCCCGGTCGCCACGCACGTGGACGGCCTGGAGTGGAAGCGCACCAAGTGGAGCGGAACGGGCCAGCGCTACTACCGCACGGCCGAATCGCTCGCCGTGCGCTGGTCGGACGCGCTGATCTCCGACGCGCTCGGCATCCGCGACTACTACCGGGAGCGGTTCGGCGCCGAGTCCGTCTTCATCGCCTACGGCGCGCCGATCCTGGAGGAGACCGACACCGCCAAGCTGGCCGAGGCGGGCTACGCGCCCGGCCGGTTCCACCTGGTGGTGGCCCGGTTCGAGCCGGAGAACCACGTGCACCTGGCCATCGAGGGCTACCGGCGGAGCGCCGCCCGCGAGCCGCTGGTCATCGTGGGCTCCGCGCCGTACGCCGACGAGTACACCGCGCGGCTGCGCGAGCTCGCGGGCGACGACCCGCGCGTCACGTTCCTCGGCGGCGTCTGGGACCAGGACCTGCTGGACGCGCTGTACGCGGGCGCGCTGACCTACGTGCACGGGCACTCGGTGGGCGGCACCAACCCGTCGCTGCTGCGCGCCATGGGCGCCGGGGCGTCCGTCCTCGCGTACGACGTGAACTTCAACCGCGAGGTGCTGGGCGAGGAGGCGGGCCGCTTCTTCGGCGACGCCGCGTCGCTCGCCGCGGCGATCGAGGCGGCCGAGGCCGACCCGGGCGCGGCGGCCGACCGGGGCGGCGCGGCCCGCAAGCGCGCCGCCGAGCGGTACGTGTGGGACGACGTGGCCGCCGCGTACGAGCGCCTCTGCGTGGACCTGAAGGAGCGGCGGCTGACCCGCCGGACGGTCCGCCCGCGCGACTGACATTCCCACCCTTTCCGGCAAACCCCCCGCGACCTGCGGGAACGCCCGCCCGCTCCCGCCCTCCGGCGTCACAATGCGTTCCGGATCGTCGACGGAACGGGGGCACCGGCATGGCGGGCGCGGAGCGGAGCGCGGGAGGCACCGGATGCGCGGAGCGCACCGGCCGGACCGAACGCGCCGGACCGACCGAACGCACCGGGTGGACCGAACGCGCCGGGTGGACGGAGGGCGCGGCCGGTGCGGCCGGTGGGCCGCGTGCGGCGGAGGTGACCACAACCGGTCACGTCCGGGCCCGCGTCGGGCAGCGGAACGTGCTCGTACCGCTCGGGTCGCGGCGCGCCGCGCTCGCGGGCGTCGCGCTGCTGACGCGTTCGCGGGCGCCCGCGCTGGCGTGCCAGTGGCTGCTGTACGGCGCGGTCGCGGCGGCCGGGCCCCGCGCCGTCCCCGGCGCCCGCGTCCGCTGGGACCCGCCGGGCGGGCGGGCGCGCTGGGAGGAGCTGGCCGCGCAGCTCGGCCCGTTCGACCACCTGGCGCTGTACGAGCGCCCGCAGCGTTCGCGCACGGGCCTCGCGGCGGTGCTGCTGCGCGCCGGGCGGCCCACCGGCTTCCTGAAGCTCCGGGAGGACGCCGGGGCGCTGGAACGCGAGCACCGCGCCCTCAGCGCGTTCCCGGACGGCCGGGCGGCGGGCTTCCGGGTGCCGCGCGTGCTCGGCCGCGGCGGCGCGGCGGGCTGGCACTGGATGCTGATCGAGCCGATGCCGTCCCGGCCCGCGCACCCGCCGCGCCGTCCGGGCGTCGCCTCGCTCGTCGGCGCGATCCAGCGCCGCCTCGCGCCGGCGCTTCCGCGCCCGCCGGGCGTCCCGCCGCACTGGCGGCCGATGCACGGCGACCTCACGGTGTGGAACCTGCGGCGGTGCGGGACGGGCCGCCCGTGGCTGATCGACTGGGAGGACGCCGGCTGGGCCCCGCCGGGCGCCGACCGCCTCTACTACGAGGCGACGCGTTCGGTGGTGTTCGGCACCGCGCCGCCGGCCACCGCTCCCCGCGAGGCCGCCGAGTTCTGGCTGGGCCGCGTGGCCCCGAGGCCGTCCACGGACGGCGACGCCCCGTTCAACGCCGCCCTGTCCGCCGTCCTGCGCGACCTCGCCCGCGACGGCCGGCGCCCCGCCCCGTGAACGGCGCGCGCGCCCCTGAACGGCTTGCGCCCCGTGAACGGCTCGCGCCCCGGTCGGTGACGACCGGGGCGCGGGCTCAGGGGTGCGGTGGGATCAGCCCGCCGAGTTGGAGGCGGGGCTGGTGACCGTGTTGCCGAGCGGGTCCTTCACGCGCACCTTGTAGGTGTGCTTGCCCTTCGGCGGGTTGGCGTCGCTGAAGCTCATGGTCGGCCGGTTCCAGAACGTGGACTTCTGCGTGAGGGTCCCGATCGGCTTGGTGCCGTTGTCGCGGAACACCTCGTAGGTGAGGCTGTTGTTGTCCATGTCCCAGGTGGACTTCCACGAGACGCTGATCTTCTTGCTCAGTATCGACTTGCTCGCCTTGGGCGTCCCGAGGTCGGCCTTGACCGGGCCGGACTTGTTGGGCGCCTTGGCCTTGACGCCGAACCGGACCAGGCCCTGCTGCGCCTTGCCGTTCACGCGGGGGAACTCGCCGCCCATCGCGATGTAGTCCGCGTTGCCGGTGACGGCCCAGGCCGCCTGGTACTGCTTGGTGAACGAGCCCATCGCGAGCGTCGGGAACCAGTGCAGCAGGCTCGGCACCGGCTGCTTGCTGTAGTTGCTGCCCGAGCCCGGACGCGCCTGGTCCTTGCCGGTGGCGGCGCGGGTCTCGGCGAGCGCGCGGTGCCACGTCTGCGGGGTCGTCTCGGGGAACGCGCCGAGCGAGCCGCAGTCGTGGGCGTGCGAGACGCTGTAGACCGAGTTGCCCTGCGCGAAGATGCCGTACGTCGCGCCGTAGCAGTTGTCGAGCCAGGTGAGCGCGCCGTCGGCGGCCTTGGCCGCGAACCGGCCGTCGAACCAGTGGTAGCCGTCGCCGTTCGCGGCGCCGAACACGGTGTCGCCGGAGACGGTCAGGTCGGTGACGTACGAGCCCTCGTCCTTGCTGCGGCGCGTCGGGATCGGGCGGCTGCTCCACTCGGTGAGCGAGCCGTCGGCGGCGCTGACCGCGCCGACGCCGACCTTCTGCGTGCCGTTCAGCTTCTGGAACTTGCCGCCGACGATGACGCGCGAGCCGCCGGGCGCGACGGCGAGGGCGTAGACCTCGTCGTCGTCGGCGGTCGGCTTCCAGGTGTCGACGTTGGAGCCGTCGGACGCCTTGACCGCCGCGAGCCGCTGGCGGGACTTGCCGTTGACGTTGAAGAAGTTGCCGCCGAAGTAGACGGTGCCGTTGGTCGCGGCGATGCCGCGCACCTTGTTGGACACCTTCGGCGCGAAGCCGTCCACCAGCTTGCCGGTTGCGGTGTCGAACGCGGCGAGGCGGCTGTGCGCCTTGCCGTCCACGGTGGTGAACTCGCCGCCGACGTAGACCCGCTTGCCGTCGGGCGAGGCGACGATCCGCAGGCCCTGGCCGTTCAGCGTGTGGTTGAACGAGGTGACCAGGTTCCCGGTGGTGAGGTCGAACGCCAGGATGTTGCCGCGCGCGACCTCCTTGGCGTTGCCCGGGGCGGTGCCCGGCGGGCGCGCCTTGGCGAAGTTGCCGGTGGCGTAGACGGTCTTGCCGACCGTGACCATGCTCCACACGACCCCGTCGACCTGCCAGGTCGGCAGCGGCTCGGCGCTGACGGTCGCGGGCGTCCCGGACGGCGGGGCGGTGTCCGCTCCCGCGGTGACCGCCGGCATGAAGGAAGCGCCGAGGAGGGTGGCGGTCGCCAGTACCCCGATCCGACGCTGACGCATTAGAGCTCTCACGAGTCGGTTACCCCTAGCCCATAAGCACCGTGTGACCCCTACGGCCACTCCGGTCTGGAGATGTTAATGCTTGTCCCGTTCTGCCCGTCACACAACTGCCGAAATTGTGACCATCCACGCAACATCGCGCCAGCTAAGGACATCTTTCGCACCACAGAAAAAGAAAACGCCCCGAGCCGTAAACCTCGGGGCGCCTTCAGGAGTCGTCCTGCCTATTGTGCGGGAACCCGGGCCTCCAGGTCGTCCACCGACACGACGACCGGCGCGTTGGTCGCGTTGCCGGCCAGGTAGGTGCGGACGCCGACCGACCCCGCGGCCTGGAGGCCCGCGGTCGCGTCGGTCCCGGTGGCCTGCCAGCCGGGCTCGTCCGCGCCGTCCGCCCACACCTTCGCGCGGAGCGCGGTCGGCGCGCCGCCGGTGACCTGGAGCCTCAGCCGCAGCGGCCGGCCGGGCTCGTACGTGAGGCCGGGCACGGTCTGCTCGGCGCCGATCGCCGTCTCGGCGTTGTGCGCGTCGGTGCGGCTGAGCTGGAGCGACACCGCGCCGGACGGACGCAGCCTGAGCCGCGCCCGGTACTCGCCCTGCCCCGCGACCCGGCGGCCGGCGGCCCAGAAGTAGACGCCGTTGCCGGTGCCCTCCTTGTCGGTCGCGACCCGCAGCGTCAGGTCGCTCGCCTTCGCCGACACGTCGTTGGCGTACGCGCCCGCCGAGTCCTTCGGCGCGGCCATCGCGATCCGACCCGCGCCGCCCTGGACCGACAATCCGTTCACCGCGCCGACGCCGGTCCAGCGCCCGCCGGTGTCGGCGGTCCCCCACCCGCCGGACGCCGCGGTGCGCTCGAACGCGTCGGACGCGAGCGCGCCCGACGTGGCCGAGACCGTGCGGACGGTCTCGGCGGTGGCGCCGTCGTCGTCGGTGACCGTCAGCCGCACCGTGCGTTCCCCGGCGGACGCGTAGGTGTGCGACGGCTTCGCCCCGGTGCCGGTCTGCCCGTCGCCGAAGTCCCACGCGTAGCTCGCGATCGTCCCGTCCGGGTCGGACGAGCCCGACGCGTCGAACGCGCAGGCGAGCCGCTCGCAGGAGGCGGTGAACGACGCGTTCGGCGGCTTGTTGGGCTCGGCCCCGCCGGTTCCGACGCCGTGGTGCCGCGAGACCTGCGCGGCGGTGAGGGCGCGCGGGTACACCGCGACCTCGTCGAGGGTGCCGTTCAGGTAGCCGCTGGACGGCTTGTCGGGCCATCCGGCGACGTTCCCGCCGCCGACGCGCCACACCCCGGCGTAGTCGGCGCCGCCGGTCGCCGACGCGTCGGCCGCCGCCTC
Organism: Actinomadura sp. J1-007; assembly: GCF_009793335.1. Taxonomy (GTDB): domain Bacteria; phylum Actinomycetota; class Actinomycetes; order Streptosporangiales; family Streptosporangiaceae; genus Spirillospora; species Spirillospora yumaensis. The sequence goes on from NZ_WING01000001.1 coordinate 1,802,929, forward strand.
CTTGCCGTCCACGTAGAGCTTCATGCCCGCCGTGCCGTCCACGGTGCCGACGACGTGGTGCCATTTGCCGTCGTTCAGGCCCGGCCCGCTGCGGACCGTCTTGACCGCGCCGGGGTAGACGCCGAACACGGCGCGGCCGTCGCCGGTCAGGTAGAGCTGCCGGTCGTGCTGGCGGCCGGTCCCGTCGGGCCGCTCCTCGTACCCGATCAGCTTTCCGCCGGAGGCGGAGGTGGTCTTCACCCACGTCTCCACGCTGAACGCGCCGGGGGTCGGCGCCGGGCCGCTCGCGGACGTCCCCTTCGCCGTGCCGTCGAACCTGACCGCCTTGTCGGGGTCGCCGGAGATCGCGCCGGCCTGGCCGCGCGCGACGCCGCCGCCGAGCGTCAGGTCGTTCGCGCCGGCGTGGTCGAGGGCCGGGCCGGAGCCCTCGCCGAGCCGCCAGTACGACGCCGCGCCGTCGGCGTCGACCTGCCCGGCGTACGGGCCGGCGGCGGCGCCGGGGGACGCCGCGTTCGACGCCGCGCTCGTCACCGCGTTGCCCTGCGCGTCCACCGCCCTGACCTTGTAGGTGTGCGATCCGGCGGGCGGCGCGTCGGCGAACGACGCGTCGGGCCGCTCCCAGAACGTCGAGGACGCCTCGACCTTGCCGACCGGGGTCGTCCCGTCGCGCAGGATCTCGTAGGCGAGGTCGTGGTCGTCCATGTCCCACGTGGTCTTCCAGGTCACGCGGACCTTGCCGCCCGGCGCGCTCTGCGCCGCGGGCGTGCCGAGGGCGGACGCCTCGGGGCCGGTCTTGCCGGGCGCCTTGCCCTTCACCGCGAACCGGACGAGGCCCGCCTGCGCCTTGCCGTTCACGCGCGGGAACTCGCCGCCCATCGCGACGTACTCGGAGTTGCCGGTCACCGCCCACGCCGCCTGGTACTGCTTGGTGAACGAGCCCAGCGCCAGCGTCGGGAACCAGTGCAGCAGGCTCGGCACCGGCTGCTTGCTGTAGTTGCTGTTGGCGCCGGGCGGGGCCGGGTCGGTCCCGGTCGGGTAGGCCGTCTCGGCGAGCGCGCGGTGCCACGTCTGCGGGCTGGTCTCGGGGAACGCGCCGAGCGACGCGCAGTCGTGGGCGTGCGAGACGCTGTAGATGGCGTCGCCCTGCGCGAAGATGCCGTACGTCGCGCCGTAGCAGTTGTCCAGCCACACCAGGTCGCCGGTCGCGGCCTTGGCGGCGAAGCGCCCGTCGTACCAGTACCAGCCCTCGCCGTCCGCCGCGCCGAACACCGTGTCGCCCGACACGTACAGGTCCGTCACGTACGACAGGTGCGTGGCGTCCTTCTTCGTCGGGACCGGGCGGCTGCTCCACGGCGCGGACGCCCCGGTCGCGGCGTCGACCGCGCCGACGCCGACCTTGGCCGCGCCGTTCAGCTTCTGGAAGCGGCCGCCGACGATCACGCGGCGGTCGCCGGGCGCGAGCGCGAGCGCCATCACCTCGTCGTCGTCGGCGGTCGGCTTCCAGGCGTCGATGTTGGAGCCGTCGGACGCCTTGACCGCCGCGAGCCGCGTGCGCGACTTGCCGTTGACGTTGAAGAAGTTGCCGCCGAGGTAGACCGTCGAGGCGGTCGCGGCGATCCCGCGGACCTTCGCCGACACCGCCGGCTTGAAGCCGGGGACGAGCGCGCCCGTCGCGGTGTCGAACGCGGCGACGTGCTTGCGCTCCTGCCCGTCCACCGCGGTGAACTCGCCGCCGACGTAGACCCGCTTGCCGTCGGGCGAGGCGACGATCCGCAGGCCCTGGCCGTTCAGGGTGTGCTTGAACGAGGTGACGAGGTCGCCGGTCGTGAGGCTGAACGCCAGGATGTTGGCACGGTCCACCTCGCGGGCGTCGCCCTCGGCCGCGCCGGGCGGCCGCGCCTTGGTGAAGTTGCCCGTCGCGTACACCGTGTCGCCCGCGGTCGCCATGCTCCAGACCACGCCGTTCACCTGCCAGGTCGGCAGCGGGTCCGCGGTCACCGTGGCGGGCGCTGCGGCGGGCGCCGCGGGCGCCGCGGACGTACGGGCGTCGGCGAGCGCCGTCCCGCCCGCCGGGCCGGGAACGCCGAGCGCCACCGCGGACAACGCGGCGGCGAGGATCGCGGACGGACGGCGGCGCATGCGTCTTCTCACCAGCTTGACACTCCCCTGACCTGCGACTTGCCTCCATGACCCCTTCAGTCACGCAAGTAAAGGCAGAGTAACCGAGCCCAGGACCTAGACTGTTGGCCAGCTTCGGGCACTCCGGCCCCGTGTCCCCCGCCCCGGACGCCCTGACCCACATCACGATCGAGGAGAGAGCCGCATGTCCCATCCGGGATCGCGTCCGCGCAAGTACCTCGTCGCGACGGGTGCGGCGCTGGCCGCGACGCTGGCGCTGACCGGCTGCTCGGGCGGGAAGGACAAGTCCGCCGACAAGCCGGGACCGCCGCCCCCGCCCCCGTCGGAGCAGCCCGAGGAGTCGCAGACCGCCGCGCCGGGCTCGGTCGCGCTGAAGTCCTCGACCGGGCTGAAGAAGCCGGTCACCTACGACGACAAGGTCACGGTCGCGGTCAGCAACATCCGCTACGTCCGCAACAAGGCCAAGGGCCCCGGCGAGGTCACCGGCAAGCAGCTCACCATCTTCACGCTGACCTTCACCAACGGGTCGTCGCGCCCGCTCGACCTCAACAAGGTGAAGGTGATCGCCAGGTACGGGCCGAAGCGCGCGCAGGCGAGCCCGACCTCCTACGCCGACCTCAACGACTTCTACGGAACGGTCGCGGCGGGCAAGAAGAAGGCCGCCTCGTACGCGTTCGACCTGCCCGCCACGGGCTACAAGTCGGTCGTGCTCGGCGTCAACTTCGACGCCAAGCACAAGACGGCGGTGTTCGCCGGAGCGCTCCGGCACTGAGCCGAGGGCGCCGCGACGGCCGGCCCGCCGCCGCGCGGGCCACCGGGTGGGGTGAGGGACATGGTGTCTGCGGGGCACGCATGGAAGCGGGGCGGTCCGGTGGGGGGAGCTGAACGCGGCATGGCACGCGGCTCGCGCCGGTCGCTGATCGTCCGGGTGCTCGCGCTCCCGGTCGCCGTCGCGGTCGGCGTCCTCGGCTGGACGCTCCCGCGCGGCGGGCACGACGCGCCGAAGGCGGCGCCCCCGGGCGGCCCGCCCGGCGCGGCGACGGTCGGCACCACCGCGTACGCGGTGCCGAAGGACGCGCTCTTCGTCGCGCCGTCCGGCGACGACGCGGCGGCGGGCACGCGGAAGGCGCCGCTGCGCACCCTCGGCAAGGCCGTCCAGGCGGCGGAGCCCGGCGGCACGGTCGTGCTGCGCGGCGGGACGTACCACGAGACGGTGACCGTGCCGTCCGGGAAGCGGCTGACGATCCAGTCGTACCCGCGCGAGGCCGCCTGGCTCGACGGGAGCTCCGCGGTCGGCCGTTGGACGGCGCGCGACGGCGCGTGGGAGAGCGACGGCTGGACGGCGCGCTTCGACTCCAGCCCCACCTACACGCAGGGCGCGCCCGAGAGCGGGGACCCCGACTTCCGGTTCGTCTCGCCGGAGCACCCGATGGCCGCGCATCCCGACCAGCTCTGGGTCGGCGGCGAGGCGCAGCGGCAGGTGGGGTCGCGCGGCGAGGTCAAGGGCGGCACGTTCTACGTGGACGAGGCGGGCGGCCGGATCGTCATGGGCTCCGACCCGCGCGGCCGCGAGGTGCGCGCGAGCACGCTCGGCGAGGCGATCACGATCCGGGGCGCCGGCACGGTCCTGCGCGGCGTCGGCGTGCGCCGCTACGCGACGTCCCTGCCGCAGATGGGCAGCGTGAAGGTCGCCGCGCCGGACGTGATCGTCGAGAACGTCGCGGTCACCGACTCGGCGACCACGGGGCTCAGCGTCCTCGCGCCGGGCGCGCGCGTGCAGAAGGTGACCGCGACGCGCAACGGCCTGCTCGGGATCCACGGCAACGAGGCCGACGGGCTGCGGCTCGTCGGCGTCCGCGCGGCCCGCAACAACCTGGAGCACTTCAAGTACTCCCCGGTCTCCGGCGGGGTCAAGGTCACGCGGACGCGGACGGTGACGATCGCCAACAGCGTCGCGGTGGACAACCTCGGCAAGGGCCTCTGGCTGGACGAGTCGGTCCGGAACGCCTCGATCGCGGGCACCCGCGTCGTCCGCAACGCCGACCACGGCATCGTGCTGGAGCTCAGCGCGGGCGCGGTCGTCGCCGGGAACGTGGTCCGCGACAACGGCGGCGACGGCATCAAGGTCAACAACACCTCCGACGTGCAGATCTGGAACAACACGTTCAGCGGGAACGGCCGCACCGTCCACCTCGTCCAGGACCGCCGCAGGCCGGGCGACCCCGGGACGCCCGGCCGCGACCCGCGGCAGCGGACGCCGGACCCGGCGCTGACCTGGCGGACCGGCAAGATCACGGTGAGCAGCAACACGCTCGCCGCGCCGCGTCCCGGCGCCGACTGCCTGCTGTGCGTCGAGGACCACTCGCGCGAGCGCAGCGGCGCGCAGATGGACCTGACCGTCGACGGCAACGCCTACGCCGCCGGAGGCGCCGCCCCGCGCTGGCTCGTCGTCTGGCCGAAGGGCAAGGGCGACCCGGCGACGTACGGCGACCTCGGAGGGTTCAGGTCGGCGACGGGCCAGGAGGCGTCCGGCGGAACGGCCCGCCCCCTCCCCGGCCGCGTCGCGAAGCTCCTCGACAAGCCCGCGGGCTCCCGCCACATGGGCGCCTGGCTGTCGTGAGGCGTCCGTCCCGTTCCCTCAGGGACGGGACCAGGGGAGGTCGCGGTCCAGCAGGTCCTCAAGGTCGGCGTTGAACGGGGCGTAGTGCTCGGCGAGCCGCCGCCGCGTCGCGGGCGCGAGGTCCTGGCTCGGCGCGGCGTTCCACACCTTGCGCGCCGACGGCGGCAGCGGCGCGGCGGGCAGGCCGAGGAACGCGGCGGCCTCGTCGCACGCGGCCTGCGGGTCGGCGTAGAAGTCCTCGGCGACCAGCACCCGGAACCGGTCGGCGGGGAAGTGCTCCATCCAGCGCCGCAGGTGCGGGGCGTACTCCCCCTGCGCCCGGTACGACTGCTGCTCGTGCGCGTAGCTGGCGTAGCCGGGCCGTGCGGTGATCCGTTCGTGCTCGCCGTCCAGCCGGTCGGCCTCGGCGGCGAGGGCGTCCTCGAACGTGGCGAGCGGCTCGGCGTCCTGGCGGCGGCGTTCCCGGTAGTGCGAGAACGCCCGCTCCACGGGATCGCGGAGGATCAGCAGGATCCTGGCGTGCGGAACGTCCCGTCCGGCGCGTTCCGCCGCGAGGGGGTGGAAGAGGTAGTACGGCGACCCCTCGCCCACCACGACGCGGCCTCCGGCCCGGCGGGATGCGATCCGGCGCGCGGCGGCCGTCGGGAAGTGCGACCGGTACCAGCCCATGCCGCGCGCGTAGTGGGTGTCGAAGTAGTGGACGCCCTTGGTGTGGGCCGCCTTCGGCAGCAGCCGCGCCGCCGGGAACAGCGGCATCACGCGCGGATGCGCCAGCAGCGTGTAGTAGAACGACGTGGATCCGCCGCGCTTCGCGCCGATCAGCAGGAAGTCGGGGCCCGGTCGCGCGGCGGCCGTCGTCATCCCGTACCGCCGGATCACCGTGCGGCCCGCGGAGACCACCGGGGCGGGGAGCGTCGCTCGATTCACCCGCGCCAGCGTAGGAGGCCGCGACCGCCCGTATCCTGGGTTTCGTTCTTCCCAGCCAGGAGCCGTCCATGACCGTCAAGGGCCTGTTCCCGCGCCGCAGGCCCCCTGCCCCCACGGCGGGGTGGTGGGCGTACGCGCTGCCGCTCGCCCTCATGCTGGCCAGTGACTACAAGCTGCGCAGCCGGGAGGTCGACCAGTCGGTCGGGGGCAGCGCCGACCTGACGGTGCTGCTGGAGATCGGGATCTACGGCGCGGCGGCGCTCTACCTCGCCTACCGGTTCGGGCTGCGGCTCCCGACGCGCCGCACGACGGGCCTGCTGTTCGCGGCCTGGGCCTGGGCCGGGTACGCGGCGCTGTCGTCGCTCTGGTCGCCGTACAAGTCGCTCGGCGTGGTCCGGGCCGGCGAGCTGCTGATCACGGTGCTGGTCGCGCACATGGTCGCGACCCGCGCCCGCCCGGAGGACCTCAGGAGGCTCGCGCACGCGTTCATCGCGATCGTGCTGGCCTCGGTCGCGATCGGGGCGGCGCACCCGTTCCCGCGCACCTCGCACACCGAGTCGCGGTTCAACTGGCTGTACGTGCACCCCGTCATCGCGGGCGTCTACCTCGGCATCGCCGTCCTGCTGACGGTCGGCTACCTGATCCGCTGGACGACGCCCCGCGACCGGCTCTGGCACCCGATCGTCTACGTCGGCGTCCTCGGCCTGCTGTCCGCCGCGCTGATCGCGACGCAGACGCGCGGCGCGGCGCTCGGCTGCGCCATCGGGCTGGTCGTCCTGCTCTCGACCGCGCGCGGCCCGCGGGGCCGGATCGACGTGCTGGTGCTGGGCGCCGCCGTGTCCGCGCTCGGCGCGCTCGCGTTCTCCGACAAGATCCTCGCGTTCGTCTCCCGGGGCGAGACGGCCGAGAAGCTCGCCTCGCTGAACTCCCGCACCGACCTGTGGGCGCTGGCGATGAAGGCGTACGCCGAGTCGCCCATCTTCGGGCGGGGCCTCGGCGCGTCCCGCGGCCTGTTCCTTGAGGACATCGGGCTCGGCGGCGGCCACAACGCGTTCATCAACGCCCTGGTCGACAACGGCGCGGTGGGCGCGGGGATCTTCGCGGCGCTGCTGCTCACCCTCGCGTTCGTGCTGCTCCTGCTGGCCCGCGACCGCGCGCTGCGGCAGGACGCGGGCATGCTCCTCGGCATCCTCGCGTTCTTCCTCGCCGACGGCATGACCACCGAGGGCCTCGCCACCCAGGCCAACGTGTCGGCGGTGTGGCTGTTCATCCTGGTCGCCTGGGCCGAGACGCTGCGCCGCAGGGGCCGCGAGCTCCAGGCGCTGTCAGCGGGTTCGGCGGCGGCCCCGCAGGTAGAACGCCACCCCCAGCACGCCTAGCAGCAGCAGCCCGGCCAGCGCGCCCGTGCCGAGGAGCCCGCCGGGCGGCCCCGACTTCGACGGGAACGACACCGGCTCCCCGGCGTCGCCCACTGGCTTGGTGGCCGCCGGCGCCGGGCTCCCCGCCCCGGCGGGCAGCGCGACGGCGCGGAACACCGGCCGCGCCCCGCGATCGGCCACGAGCGCGCGCCTGCCGTCGGGGGCGACGCCGAGCGCGTCGCCGGACGCCCGCGCCAGCTTGACCACCTGCGTGACCTTGTCGCGGATGCCGGCGAGCACGCGCAGGTCGGCGGGCGTACGGAACACCACCCGCCCGTCTGGGGCGAACCCGCCGCCCCGCACCCCGAACCTGAGCGTCCGCAGCCGGGTCAGCTCGTTCACCTGCGGGCCGAGCACGCCCGGCAGCGCGAACACGGCCGCCGCCGTCGCGGCCCGCGTCACGATGTAGACGCGGCCCTCGCGCGGGTCGGCGAGCAGCGTCCCGCCGTCGTGCCCGCCGTCGGGATACCTGACCTTGAACGGCTTGGCCGCGAGCGTCCCGTTCCGCAGCGCGGCGGGCTCGGCGACCCGGTACAGCGACAGGCTCCCCAGACGGCCCTCCGTGAGGTCGCCGAGGAACAGGTTCGCGGCCCCGGAGCCGTTCTTGACGATCGTCAGCGCGTTCCAGCGGTGGCCCGCGGGCACCCCGGCCAGCGTGTACGCGGCGCGCACCCCGCCGTCGCGCCCGAGCGCGAACAGCCGCGGCCGGCCCGTCCCGGAGCCGAGCGCCCACCACACGTCCGGATGCGCCGTCGCGGCCGCCACGCCGCCCACCCCGGCCACCCGGGGGTCGCTCACCCGGAACGCCGCCGACGGCGACGGCGAGACCGTGGGGGCAGGAGCCTCCGCGTTGGCCACGTTCGTCATGTTCATCACGTTCGTCACGTTCGGTACTGCCACCGCCATGCCCGCGGCGGACAGGGCGGCGACGAACGAGAACGTCGCGCCCGCCCGTCCCGCGGCCCGGAGAAGGGTCCGGCGGCGGGCCTCCCGGCTCACTGCTCTCATGATGTGACGTCCATCTCTGCGGGGAACAGTGTGGCATTCTTGCGCATGTGGACCCACTCAGCATCAAAGGTGCTTTTTCGTTCTCTCCGCGCATCCACGGTGACGGACGCGGCTCGTTCCATGAGTGGTTCCGGAGCGACGAACTGCGCAAGCAGACCGGCCACGACCTGAACCTCGCGCAGGCGAACTGCTCGATCTCGTCGCGCGGCGCGCTGCGCGGGGTGCACTTCGCCGACGTGCCGCCGAGCCAGGCGAAGTACATCACCTGCCTGCGGGGCGCGGTCCTCGACGTCGTCGTGGACCTGCGGGTCGGCTCCCCCACGTACGCCCAGTGGGAGGCGGTACGGCTCGACGACGCGAGCCGCCGGTGCCTCTACGTGGGCGAAGGGCTCGGGCACGCGTTCATGGCGCTCACCGACGACGCGACGGTGATCTACCTGTGCTCCGAGCCGTACAGCCCGGACCGCGAGCACGGCGTCCACCCGCTGGACCCGGACCTGGCCATCGCGTGGCCTGAAGAGGTCACGCCGATCCTGTCGGACAAGGACGCCGCCGCCCCCTCGCTCGCCGAGGCGCGCGCCTCCGGCCTCCTGCCCGACTACCAGGAGTGCCTGGACTACTACGCCAAGCTCGCCCTGTAGGCCCGTTCCACCGAGAGTGGGCCCGTTCCACCGGGAACGGCGCCGGCCACGCGAACCCTCCTGCCGCGGACCGCTACCTAGTCGATGTAGCGGGTCTCTTCCAGGAGGTGGCACGTGGAGGTGATGAGCGGTGAGGAACGAACACCGCCGTTGGCGGTACGGCGGGTGAGCCCGCCCCACGAGGACGACGACGAGGGGCTCCTCGCCCGCGTCGCCGAGGGGGACCGGACGGCGCTCGTCGCGCTGTACCGGCGGCACGGCGGGGCGGTGCTCGCCCAGATCAGCCTGGTCGTCGGCGACCGCGGCCTCGGCGAGGAGGTGCTCCAGGACACGATGCTCGCGGTCTGGAAGGGCGCGGCGTCGTTCGAGGGGCGCTCGCGGGTCCGTTCGTGGATCATCTCGATCGCGCGCCGGCAGGCCCGGGACCGGCTGCGCAGGCGCCGTCCCCGAATCGTCGCGGCGGACGCACTGGAGGAACGGCCCGCGACCGGCCCCGGGCCCGAGGACGTCGCGCTGGAACGCGCGGAGGCGACGGCCGTCGCGCACGCCATCACCCGGCTCGGCGCGGCCCACCGCGAGGTGCTGGAGACGGTGTTCGGCGCCGGTCTCACGCTCGCCGAGGCCGCCGACGTCCTGGAGGTCCCGCTCGGGACCGTGAAGAGCCGCCTGTCCGCCGCCCGCGGCGCGCTGGCGCGCGAGCTGAGCGAGAAGGGGTACGCGCGATGACCCACCTGACACTGGACGAGATGGCCGCGTGCGTGGACGGCCGGTCCGTTCCGCCGGAGCACGCCGCGACATGCCCCGCCTGCCGCGCCGAGCTGCGCCGGTGGCAGGCCGTGGCGGACGGCCTGGACGTGCTGGCGGCCGAGCCCCCGCCGCACGTCCTCGAACGGACCCTCGCGGCCATCGACGCCCCGCAGCGGCACCGGCGCCGGACGGTCCTCGCCTCGGCGGCGGCCGTCGCCGCGATCGGCGCCGCCGCCTACGGCCTCTCCGCGGTCACGGACGGCGGCACGAACCCGCGGCCGGGCGAGCGCCCGACGGCGGCGGCCGCGGCCGGGCTCGCCGCCACCGAGTGCGCGCAGCTCAAGGTCGCCGCCGGGACGCTGCGCTCGGTGAACGGCTCCGAGCTCGTCCTGGACACCGGCAAGGGGAAGCCGGTCAGGGCGTCCGCCGCGGGAGCCAAGATCACCCACACGGTCTCCGGGTCCCTGTCCGACGTCACCGTCGGCGCCCAGGTCGTCGTCCAGGGCGGGGGAACGCGGCGCGGCGTCACGGCGGAGAGCGTCGCCGTGCTGCCCCGCTCGGTCACGCCACCGAAGCCGCCCAGCCTGCCGAAGGGCATGCCCGGCCTCGACCCCGCACGGCTGATGGCCCGCAACGGCACCGCGATGGGCGCGGTCTCCAAGGTCGGCCCGGACGGCTTCACCGTCGGCACCGGGCGTTCGGCGGTGCACGTCGGAACGTCGCGTTCGACCAAGGTGACCAAGCAGGAGGAGACCGGACCGGGCGGGCTGCGCAAGGGCGCGTTCACCGTCGCCGTCGGCGCCCTCGGCCAGGACGGGACGCTGCGGGCCAGGACGGTCCAGCAGAGCACGCCTCAGGGCGTCAACGTCCCCGGAGGCGCACCGGCCGGGGGCGCGCCCTCCGGACTGCCGTCCGGCGGCCCGTTCGGCGACGGGTCCCGGCTGCCGTCCGGCGGCCCGCCGGAGGGGCCGTTCGCCGGGCTCGGCTGCGACGCCGACGCGATCGCGACCACGGCCCTGCTCAAGGGCTGAGGACGGGCCAGGCCGCGTGCAGGGCCTCGCGCCAGTCCCGCATGGGCGCGAGGCCCGCCTTGGCCCACCGGTCGTGGCCGAGCACGCTGAACGCGGGCCGGGGTGCGGGCCTCGGGAACCGGTCGCTCGTCGTCGGCCGCACCCGGTCGGGGTCGAGGCCGAGGAGGCCGAAGACCTCGCGCGCGAGCCCGTGCCAGGACGTGCGCCCGCCGTTCGTGCCGTGGTAGACGCCCCACGGCGCGTCCGACCGGACGAGCGTAACGATCTGGTCGGCGAGGTCCCCCGTCCACGTCGGCTGCCCGATCTGGTCGTCCACGACGTCCACGGTGTCCCGCTCGGCCGCGAGCCGCATCATCGTCCGGACGAAGTTGCCGCCGTGCGCGCCGTACAGCCACGCGGTCCGCACCACGTAGCCGCCGCCGGACTCCAGGACGGCCCGTTCGCCCGCGAGCTTCGTGCGGCCGTAGGCGTTCACCGGGTCGGTGGGCGCGTCCTCGGCGTACGGCTCGGTGGCGGACCCGTCGAAGACGTAGTCGGTCGAGACCTGGACGAACGTGGCCCCCGCCTCCGCGCACGCCGCCGAGAGCCCCGCCACGGCGGCGCCGTTGACGGCGAGCGCCGCGTCCTCGTTCGCCTCGGCGTCGTCCACGGCCGTCCAGCCCGCGCAGTTGACCACGGCCTCCGGCCGGTGCTCGCGCAGGAACGCCCGCACGGCCGCTTCGTCGCGCACGTCCAGCTCGGCGCGGGTCGGCGCGACCGCGCCGTCCAGCCGCGCCGCGAGGTCGGTGCCGAGCATCCCGCCCGCACCCGTGATCAGCCAGGTCACCGGGCGTCCCCCGCGCGCTTCTTGAGCGGCTCCCACCACTGCCGCGACGTCTCGTACCAGCGCACGGTCTCGGCCAGCCCCTCCTCGAACGGGACGCGCGGCGCGTAGCCCATCGCCCTCAGCTTCGCGTCCGACAGCGAGTAGCGGCGGTCGTGGCCCTTGCGGTCGGTGACCCGCTCGACGCGGTCCCAGCCCGCGCCGAGCGCGTCCAGCAGCCGCTGGGTGAGCTCCAGGTTGGTCAGCTCCGCCGTCCCGGCGATGTGGTAGACCTCGCCGGGCGCGCCGCGCTCGGCGACGAGCTGGATGCCGCGGCAGTGGTCGGCCGCGTGGATCCAGTCGCGCACGTTCCCGCCGTCGCCGTACAGCGGCACCGTCAGCCCGTCCAGCAGGTTCGTGATGAACAGCGGGACGACCTTCTCCGGGTACTGGTACGGCCCGTAGTTGTTGCCGCACCGCGTGACGCTGACGGGCAGCCCGTGCGTCCGGAAGTACGACAGCGCGATCAGGTCGCCGCCCGCCTTGGCCGCCGAGTACGGCGAGTTGGGCGCGAGCGGGGCCGACTCGTCCCACGAGCCCTCCTCGACGCTGCCGTACACCTCGTCCGTCGAGACCTGCACGACCCGCGGCGTCCCGGCGTCCAGGCACGCCTGCATCAGCGTCTGCACGCCGAGCACGTTCGTGCGGACGAACTCGCCGGCGCTCGCGATCGACCGGTCCACGTGCGACTCGGCCGCGAAGTTGACCACCACGTCGTGGCCCGGGACCACCTCGGCCAGCAGCTCCGCGTCGCAGACGTCGCCGCGCACGAACGTGAAGCCGCCCTCGACCGGCTCCAGGTTGGCGAGGTTGCCCGCGTACGTGAGGCGGTCCAGCACCGTCACCTCGGCGCCCGCCCACTCGGCGTACCCGCCGGTCACCAGCTCGCGCACGTAGTGCGACCCGATGAACCCGGCCCCGCCTGTCACCAGTATCCGCGTCATTTGCTGATCTGCACCTTGCTGTGGTCTCCCAGTACGAGCCGGTGCGCCTTCGGCACCCGGGGGGCCGGCGTCACCTGCGCCTCGCGCCCGATGAGCGAGCACTCGACGCGGCCGACGCCGTCGATGGACGCGCCGCGCAGCACGATCGAGTACTCGATCTCGCTGTCGATGACCGAGCAGTCCCGGTCGATGGAGGTGAACGGGCCGAGGTAGGAGTCGCGGACCCGCGAGCCCGCCCCGACGATCACCGGCCCGACGATCCGGGACCCGGCGACCGACGCGCCGGCCTCCACCACGACCCGGCCGATCAGCTCGCTCGCCTCGTCCACCTCGCCCCGCACCGACGGCTCGACGCCCTCCAGCACCAGCCGGTTGACCTCCAGCATGTCGGTGACGTTGCCGGTGTCCTTCCAGTAGCCGGTGATCACCGTGGACTCGACCCGGCGGCCGTGGTCGATCAGCCACTGGATCGCGTCGGTGATCTCCAGCTCGTCCCGCCAGGACGGCTTCAGCCGCGCGACGGCCTCGTGCACCGCCGGGCCGAACAGGTAGACGCCGACGAGCGCGAGGTCGCTCTTCGGGCGCTCGGGCTTCTCCTCCAGCCCGACCACCCGTCCGCCGCCGTCGAGCTCGGCCACCCCGAACGCGCGCGGGTCCGAGACCCGGGTCAGCATGATCTGCGCCTCCGGCCGCTCGGCCCGGAACCGCGCCACCAGGTCGCCGATGCCGCCGACGACGAAGTTGTCGCCGAGGTACATCACGAAGTCGTCGTCGCCGAGGTACTCGCGGGCGATGAGCACGGCGTGCGCGAGGCCGCGCGGGGCGTCCTGCGGGAGGTAGGTCACCTCCAGGCCGAACGCCGAGCCGTCGCCGACCGCGTCCTCGATCTCGCGCGCGGTGTCGCCGACGACGATGCCGACCTCGCGGATGCCCGCCTCGCGGATCGCCTCCAGGCCGTAGAACAGCACGGGCTTGTTGGCGACGGGGACGAGCTGCTTGGCGGAGGTGTGCGTGATCGGGCGGAGCCGCGAGCCGGCGCCGCCCGCCAGCACGAGGGCCTTCACGGGATCTCCCGGAAGGACGGGTCCGGGGGACGGTCTGGTTCAAAGGGGCTCCAGATGGGCCAGTGCCGGGTCGGTCCCGACATTACCGGCACCTGACAGGCGCCGACGCCGGGCGTGGCCGGTCCTGGTCCCCGGCGGGACCGGCCGGTCCACCGCGGACCGGGCCCGCCTTCCGGACGGCGACCGCCCGGCTACCGCGCGCCGGTGATCATGCCCGCGCCGACCGTGTTGTTGGTCGCCTCGTCGATCAGGATGAACCCGCCGGTCAGCCGGTTGCGGCCGTAGTCGTCCACGAACAGCGGCTGGGTCACGCGCAGGCTGACCCGGCCGATCTCGTTCAGCCCGAGCGCCGTCGCCCCCTCGTCGCGGTGCAGGGTGTTGACGTCCAGCCGGTAGTTGAGGTCCTTGACCATGGCCCGCGCGGTACGGGTCGTGTGCTTGATCACCAGCTTCATCCGCGGTACGAGCTCGCGGTCGGGCGTCGTCCAGCACACCATCGCGTCGAGGTCCTGCGCGACCTCCGGGCGGTTGCCCGGCCGGGCGATCATGTCCCCGCGGGAGATGTCGATGTCGTCGGCGAGCCGCAGCGTCACCGACATCGGCTGGTACGCCTCCTGGAGCGGGCCGTTCGGCCCGTCGATGTGGGTGATCGTGGTGGTCAGCCCGGACGGCAGGTGCACCACCTCGTCGCCCGGCTTCAGCACGCCGCCCGCGACCTGGCCCGCGTAGCCGCGGTAGTCGTGCAGCTCGGGGTCGGTGGAGGCGTGCGGCCGGATCACGTACTGCACCGGGAACCGCACGTCGATCAGGTTGCGGTCGGACGCGATGTGCACGTGCTCCAGGTGGTGCAGCAGCGACGACCCGTCGTACCAGGGCATGTTGACCGAGCGTTCGACCACGTTGTCGCCGTGCAGCGCCGAGATCGGGATGAACGTCAGGTCGCCGACCTCCAGCTTGGAGGCGAACGCGGTGAACTCGTCGACGATCGACTCGTACACGCCCCGGTCGTAGCCGACCAGGTCCATCTTGTTGACCGCCACCACCAGGTGCGGGACCTTCAGCAGCGTGGTCAGGAACGCGTGCCGCCGCGACTGCTCCAGGATGCCCTTGCGCGCGTCCACCAGGATGATCGCCAGGTCGGCGGTGGACGCCCCGGTCACCATGTTGCGGGTGTACTGGATGTGCCCGGGGGTGTCGGCGATGATGAACTTGCGGCGCGGCGTCGCGAAGTAGCGGTACGCCACGTCGATCGTGATGCCCTGCTCGCGCTCGGCGCGCAGGCCGTCGGTCAGCAGCGCGAGGTTGGTGTACTCCTCGCCCCGGTCGGCGGAGGTGCGCTCCACCGACTCCAGCTGGTCCTCGAAGATCGACTTGGAGTCGAACAGCAGCCGCCCGATCAGCGTCGACTTGCCGTCGTCCACCGAGCCGGCGGTCGCGAACCGCAGGATGTCCATGTTCTTGAGCGGCTGCCCGCCAGGCTGCTCCGGCGCGTCCATCAGAAGTAGCCCTCCTTCTTGCGGTCCTCCATCGCGGCCTCGCTCGCCCGGTCGTCGGCGCGGGTCTGGCCGCGCTCGGTGATCCGGGTCGCCGCGATCTCCTCGATCACCTGGTCCAGCGTCGCGGCGTTCGACTTGACCGCGCCCGTGCAGGACGCGTCGCCGACCGTCCGGTAGCGGACCGTCGCCTCGAACGCGGGCTCGTCCTCGCCCCGGTTGGCGTACGGCAGGTCGGCCAGCAGCATCCCGTCGCGCTCGAACACCGTCCGCGTGTGCGCGAAGTAGATGCCGGGCAGCTCCAGCTCCTCGCGGCGGATGTAGTCCCAGATGTCGAGCTCGGTCCAGTTGGACAGGGGGAAGACCCGCACGTGCTCGCCGCGCTTGATCTTGGTGTTGAACAGGTTCCACAGCTCGGGCCGCTGGTTCTTGGGGTCCCACTGCCCGAACTCGTCGCGGAACGACACGACGCGCTCCTTGGCGCGGGCCTTCTCCTCGTCCCGGCGGGCCCCGCCGAACGCGGCGTCGAACTCGTGCTCCTCGATCGCGTCGAGCAGGGTGGTCGTCTGGAGCCGGTTGCGGCTCGCGCGCCGTCCGGTCTCCTCCACCACCCGCCCGCTGTCGATCGAGTCCTGCACCGACGCGACCACCAGGCGGACGCCGAGCGCCGCGACGCGGCGGTCGCGGAACTCGATCACCTCGGGGAAGTTGTGCCCGGTGTCGACGTGCATGACGGGGAACGGGATCGGCGCCGGCCAGAACGCCTTCTGGGCCAGGCGCAGCATCACGATGCTGTCCTTGCCCCCGGAGAACAGCAGCACCGGCCGCTCGAACTCGGCGGCCACCTCCCGGATGATGTGGATCGACTCGGCTTCGAGGACGTCTAGCTGTGACAGCAGGTAATCGCAGCGCTGCATGGTCTGTGGCTTCTCTCCACGCTCTGTCGCGGACGCGGCGGGGGCGCCCGGGACGGTTCCGCCCGTTCGGTCAGGCCCGTTGTCGTTCGCCCGGTTCAGTCGGGCAGGTGGTCGCTCACGTCCCGGATGCCGGTCAGCAGCGTCGATGCCGACACCGGATGGCACACCAGGATATCCGGCAGCCTCGGGTCCCTCCGGTTGTAGACCAGCGGGCTCCCGTCCACGCGGGACGCGTGCGCCCCGGCGGCCGCGGCCACGGCCGCCGGGGCGGCCGAGTCCCACTCGTACTGGCCGCCCGCGTGGACGTAGGCGTCGACCTCGCCGAGCAGCACCGCGGAGATCTTCGCCCCGGCGGACCCGATCGGCACCAGCTCCACGTCCAGGGCGAGCCGCTTGGCGAGCTCCTCGACGAACGCGGGGGGCCGGGTGCGGCTCACGGCGATGCGCAGCTTGCCGTCCTCGGGGCGGGCGCCTTCAGCACCGTCTCGCGGTGCGGGACGCCCGCGCTCCCGTCGCGGACGAGCAGCGCGCCGCCCGGAGCGGCCGTACGGAGCGTCAGCCCCTGCGCGGGCAGGGCGACCGCGCCCGCGGCGAGCCGTCCCCGCTCCCAGAGCGCCACGTGGACGGCCCAGTCGCGGCGGCCCTCCTCGGAGAACTCCCGGGTGCCGTCGAGCGGGTCGATGATCCAGACGCGTTCGGCCGCGAGCCGGGCCTCGTCGCCGGTGTTGCCGGTGGGGGCGCGGTCGGCGCCGCCGCGGGACCGCTTCCCGGCGACGGACGCCCGGCCCTCCTCCGACAGGACCGAGTCGTCCGGACAGCGCTCGCGCAGTGCCGCCATCAGGTACTCGTGCGCCCGCAGGTCGCCGGTGTCCTTCAGGGCCCGCGCGTCGGCGAAGCCGACCTCGGCGCGCACGTCCAGCAGGAGCCGGCCCGCGGCCTCGGCGAGCTCGCCGGCGAGGGCGTGGTCGCCCGCGCCGTCTCCCGGATGTTCGGTCATCCCTTGATCACATTCCCGACTCGGCAGATCTGTTCGGTATACATTCTCATGCACACCGGGCGCCGTACCTCGTCAGGGTGCCGCCGGCCGGCCGGCGGGCGCGTCAGTACGCGCCCGAGCCGCGGAACACCGCCGACCAGGTCTTCCACATGATCTGGAGATCCATGGCGAGCGACCAGTTGTCGACGTAACGCAGGTCGAGCCGCACCGATTCCTCCCAGGTCAGGTCGGAGCGCCCGCTCACCTGCCACAGCCCGGTCAGCCCCGGCCGCACCGCGAGGCGCCGGTAGACGTCGCCGCCGTACTGGGCGACCTCCTCCGGCAGCGGCGGGCGCGGGCCGACCAGCGACATGTCGCCGCGCAGCACGTTGAACAGCTGGGGCAGCTCGTCCAGCGAGTAGCGGCGCAGCGTGCGGCCGACCCGGGTGACCCGCGGATCACTCTTGATCTTGAACAGCACGCCGTCGTTGTCGTTGCGCTCCAGCAGCCCGTCCTTGCGGGCCTCGGCGTCCTGCACCATCGTGCGGAACTTCAGCACGGTGAACTCGCGGCCCTCGCGCCCCACCCGCGTCTGCCGGAACATCACCGGGCCGGAACTGGTCACCTTGATCAGGACCGCGACGATCAGCAGCAGCGGGCTGAGCGCGACCAGCCCGGCGAGCGCGCCGATGCGGTCGAACAGCGTCTTGAAGACCTTGCGGCCGCCCTCCAGCTCCGGGTGCTCGACGTGCAGCAGCGGCAGCCCCGACACCGGGCGGATCGAGATGCGCGGGCCCGTCACGTCCATCAGCGCGGGCGCGACGACCAGCTCGACGTCGTCGCGTTCGATCTGCCAGGCGAGCCGGCGCAGCGCGACGCCGTCCATCTCGGGGCAGGCGAGCACCGCGACCGAGTCGGCGCCGATCCGGTCGGCGACCGCCGCGGCCTGCCCGAAGTCGCCGAGCACCGGAACGCCCTCGACCTCGCCGACCGCGTCGTCGCCGCGGGTCAGCGCGGGCGGCAGGCACACCGCGGCGATGTCCATCCCGTGGTAGCGCTTCTGCCGCAGCAGCTTGATCAGGTCGGCGACCGACGTGCGGTGCCCGACCGCCACGACCCTGCGCATGCAGTCGCCGTTCCAGCGCCTGCGGTGCAGCCACTTGCGCAGCCGGTAGCGCGCGACCAGGTTGAGGAACGTGCCGAACGGCAGCGCCATCACCACGTACCCGCGCGCGACCTCGGTCTTGGTGGCGTACGCCAGGATCGCGACGGACGCGGTGAGGACGAACCCGGCGCGCAGCACCCGGTGGAACTCCTCGTAGCCGACGCCGATGTAGCGGGGCTGGTACGCCCGGCACAGCATCAGCGTGAGCAGCCACAGCACCGGCAGCGCCACCGTCAGCGCGACGTAGGGCACCGTCGGCTGGCCGGGGATGCCGGGGAAGCGCAGCACGAACGCGATGACGCCGGCCATCAGCATGCTCAGGAAGTCGAGCCCGCCCGCGAGCCGGCGGTACCATCCGCTCCAGTTGGTCGCGCCGAGGCGCCGTTGCCCAGGACCCGCCGCCGTCTCGGCTCGGACCTTGTCAACGACGGCCATACACGCTCACCAACTCCTGACTCGCGTCTCCCGACACGTGTATTCCACCTCGAAGACGTGCGAGCGGCACCCGAGGTTCACATGTCCCTTGAACCCCTTTTGTGATGCATCTTACGATCGCTCCCCCACGACCGTAGGGCCATTGACACGGTCAGGACGCCGTCTTCGGCCGTTCCGGACCGGGCCGCGGCGGAGCGCCGTGCTTCAGGGTGCCATTCGCGCATACCGGTGCCGATCCCCTCCCGAGAGGCACGATTGTCGCCGGGTACCGCCGGGGTTGTGCCCTTGTCAGGAGGCGTGGAACGTGTTCTGCGCCGCATCGAGCCCGGACGTCAGCAGCGCCTCGACCGCGTCGGCCGCGCGGTCGACGTCGAGCGGCAGCTCCTTGCGCTCGACCGCCGCGAAGTCCTTGAGGACGAACGCGGCGGGGTCCATGCGCCCCGGCGGCCGTCCCACGCCGAACCGGACCCGCAGGTACTCCTTGTCACCGCCGAGCGACCGGGTGATGGAGCGCAGGCCGTTGTGGCCGTTGTCGCCGCCGCCCCGCTTCAGCCGCAGCGCCCCGAACGGGATGTCGAGCTCGTCGTGCACGACGACGAGCCGTTCGGTCGGGACCTTGTAGAAGTCGCGGAGCCCGCGCACCGGGCCGCCCGACTCGTTCATGTAGGTGCGCGGCTTGGCCAGGACGACGCGCTCGCCCGCGACCCGTCCCTCCAGCACCTCGGCGCGCGTCGCGGCGCCCCGCGCCCGGTGCGTCTTGAACCGCCCGCCCGCCCGTTCGGCGAGGACGTCGAGCACCATGAAGCCCGCGTTGTGCCGGTTGCCCGCGTACGACGGCCCCGGGTTGCCGAGCCCGACGACCAGCCACAGATCCGTGCCCACCGTCTCGTCCCCTTCCCGCTGCTCCGGGGCCGCCCGACGGGCGATGGCCCTCGCCGGCGCGCCGGCGAGGGCCATCGATGCACACGTGCGGGAGAACCCGGCCCGGACCTACTCGGCGGCGGTCTCGCCCTCGCCCTCGGCGCCCTCGCCCTCGGGGCCTCCTCCTCCTCGGCCTCGGCCGGCTCGGTGGAGATGGTGGCGTCCACGATCTGGGCGATCAGGATCTCGTCGTCGGCGGCCAGCGTGGTGCCGGAGGGAAGCTTGAGGTCCTTGGCCAGGACCTGCGAGTCGATCTCCAGCCCGTCGATGTCGAGCTCGACGGACTCGGGGATGTGGGTGGCCTCGGTCTCGACGGAGATCTGGACCTCGGTCTGGACGAGCCGGCCGCCCGCCACCACGTCGCCGGTGACGTTGATCGGCAGGTCGACCGTGACCTTCTCGCCGCGCTTGACCAGCAGCAGGTCGACGTGCTCCAGGAAGCCCTTGATCGGGTCGCGCTGGACGTCCTTGGGCAGCGCGAGCTCGTTGCCGGAGCCGACGCCCTCGATCGTGAGCAGCACGTTGGGGGTCTTGAGGGCGAGCATCAGCTCGTGGCCGGGCAGGGAGATGTGCTGGGGGTCGGTGCCGTGACCGTAGAGGACGGCGGGCACCTTGCCGGCCCGGCGGGTGCGCCGCGCGGCACCCTTACCGAACTCGGTGCGCGGCTCGGCGGCAATGCGTACCTCGGACACGGCGAAAACTCCTCGTTGTTGCGATCCACGGCCGTCCGGCATTGGACGTCCGCTACGGACAGAGCGAATCAGGCGATGCTCGACGCGTCAGGCGCCTCGAAGATTCTTTGCGTTCCCCGGGGAGTGCGGGACCGATGCTGGAACCGCACTGAACGACCCGGGGCATACGCGGATTGAACAAGTCTAGCCGATAGCCGCGCGCCCGAAACACAACGGGTGCCCCGTCCCGCGCCCGCGAGCGCCCACCACCGCCCGCCCCGCGTCGCGGACGCGCGACTTCCCATCCCGCGCCCGCGCCCCCGCCCGCGTCGCGGACGCGCGGGAAACGAGTGTGGCCGGGAGCGCCCCTTGGACGGTCCCGGCCACGCTCCAACCGCTTTTAGCTGTGGCCGCCGAACAGGCTCGTGACCGAGCCGTCGCTGAAGACCTCGTTGATCGCGCGCGCGACGAGCGGCGCGATCGACAGGACGGTCAGCTTGTCGAACTGCTTCTCCTCCGGGATCGGCAGGGTGTTGGTCAGCACCACCTCGGAGATCCGGGAGTTCTTCAACCGGTCCACGGCCGGGCCCGACAGCACGCCGTGCGTCGCCGCGACCACGACCCGGGAGGCGCCGTGGTCGAACAGGGCGTCGGCCGCCTTGACGATCGTCCCGCCGGTGTCGATCATGTCGTCGACCACCACGCAGGTGCGGCCCTCGACCTCGCCGACCACGTCGAACACCTTGACCTCGTTGGCCACGTCCGGGTCGCGCTTCTTGTGGATGATCGCCATCGGGACGCCGCCGAGCCGGTCGCTCCACCGCTCGGTGACCCGCACCCGGCCCGCGTCCGGCGCGACGACCGTCACCTGCGAGGTGTCCAGCCGGCTCTCGAAGTGCGAGGCCAGCAGGTCCAGCGCGAACAGATGGTCGACCGGGCCGTCGAAGAAGCCCTGGATCTGCGCGGTGTGCAGGTCCACGGTGATCAGCCGGTCGGCGCCCGCGGTCTTGAACAGGTCGGCCATCAGCCGCGCCGAGATCGGCTCGCGCCCGCGGTGCTTCTTGTCCTGCCGGGCGTAGCCGAAGAACGGCGCCACCACGGTGATCCGCTTGGCGGACGCCCGCTTGAGCGCGTCCACCATGATGAGCTGCTCCATGATCCACTGGTTGATGGGAGCCGTGTGGCTCTGGATCACGAACGCGTCGGAGCCGCGCACCGACTCCAGGAAGCGTACGAAGGTCTCACCGTTGGCGAAGTCGTACGCGGACGTCGGCGTGAGGTCGACGTGGAGGTTGTCGGCTACTTCCTTGGCCAGGTCCGGGTGGGCTCGGCCGGTGAAGAGCATGAGCTTCTTCTGGCCACTCGCCTTGATCCCACTCACCTCTGACAACTCCCCCTCAATGGAACTGCGCTTGTCGTGGGGTGTTGTCCCCACTCCCCGCGCACCGCAAGAGTCGCGACGCGCGGGTTGCCTGTTGCTCGTGGGGGGACGGCGCTGTCCCGCCACAACCCCGCCATGGGACGGGGCAGTCTGTGCGCGCGAGGGGACGGAACCGGTCGGGCCCCGGTCCCCTCACGCCCCGCCTGCCGGCGGGTATGCGGTTGTCAATCGCCGTCCTCGGCTGCCAGTGGCCGTCGCCGGCCCGCCGCCGTCAGCCGTCAGCGTCGGCCGGGCCGCCCGCCTCGCCGCCGGCGCCCGCGTCGCCGTCCGCGTCGCGGGCCCGGCGGGCCGCCTCCGCCGCGGGTGTGCCCGCGCGGCGGCGTTCGACCCAGCCCTCGATGTTGCGCTGCCGCCCGCGGGCGACGGCCATCGCCCCCGGCGGCACGTCCTGCACGATCACCGAACCGGCCGCGGTGTACGCGCCGTCGCCGACCGTCACCGGCGCGACGATCATGTTGTCGCTGCCGACCTTCACATGGTCGCCGATCACGCTGCGGTGCTTGGCGACCCCGTCGTAGTTGACGAAGACCGAGCTGGCCCCGATGTTGGAGCCCGCCCCGATCTCCGCGTCCCCGACGTACGTCAGGTGCGGGACCTTCGATCCCTCGCCCACCTGGGCGTTCTTCATCTCCACGTACGTCCCGACCTTGGCCTTGCGCGCCAGCCGGGTGCCCTTGCGCAGGTAGGCGTACGGCCCGACCGAGACCTCGGGGCCGATCTCCGCGCCGACGCAGACGGCGTTGACCACCGTCGCCCCGGCGCCGACCCGGGTGTCGGTCAGCGTGCAGCCGGGGCCGACCTCGGCGCCCTCTTCGAGGTGCGTGGACCCGTGCAGCTGCGTCCCCGGGTGGACGACCGCGTCGGGCTCGGCGGTCACGTCCACGTCGATCCAGGTCGTGGCGGGGTCGACGATCGTGACCCCGGCCCGCATGTGGGCCTCCAGGATCCGGTCGTTGAGCTGCCGCCGCGCCTGCGCGAGCTGGACCTTGTCGTTGACGCCCTGCGTCTCGACCCAGTCGGCGGCGAGGTGGGCGCCCGCGCGGTGCCCGTCGCCGCGCAGGATCGCGACGGCGTCGGTGATGTACTCCTCGCCCTTGGCGTTGTCGGTGGTGATCCGCTTCAGCGCGCCGGCGAGCAGGGCCCCGTCGAACGCGTACATGCCGACGTTGATCTCGTGTACGGCCCGCTGCGCCTCGGTGGCGTCCTTGTGCTCGACGATCGCGGCGACCGAGCCGTCCGCGGCCCGGATCATGCGGCCGTAGCCGGTGGCGTCGGGCATCTCGGTGCTGAGGACGGTGACCGCGTTGCCCTCGTCCTCGTGCGTGCGCACGAGCGCGGCCAGGGTCTCGCCGCGCAGCAGCGGGTGGTCGCCGTTGGTCACCACGACCGTTCCGCGCAGCTCGCCGATCTGCTCCAGCGCCGTCCGCACCGCGTGGCCGGTGCCGCCCCGCCGTTCCTGGACGACCGTCTCTGCCTCGGGGAAGCGCTCGGCGAGGTGCTCGACCACCTGCTCGCGCCGGTGCCCGACGACCACGACGAGCCGCTGGGGTTCGAGGGCCCGGGCGGCGGCCAGCACGTGGCCGAGCATGCTGCGCCCGCACAGCTCGTGGAGGATCTTGGAGGTACGGGACTTCATCCGGGTGCCCTCGCCCGCGGCGAGGACGACGACGGCGGCCGGTGTACGGCGGGCACTCACGGAGAGGCTCCTCGGCATCGCTGACGGGATCGGCTCGGACGCGGCCCGTGCGCCTACGGCCTCTGTATCCCTACAGGGCCCCTACCTGCCCAAACGTCGCCCGGACAGGGGCGTGGCGCGCCCGACACCCGAAGGATACCGTCCTCCGGTCGCAAGTCACCCGCACGGGTTGGACGGCTTCTCGCGCGCGGCGGCGATGAAGGCTCCGGCGCAAGGATTCGAACCCTGACTCAAGGCACCAAAAGCCCTCGTGCTGCCGTTACACCACGCCGGATCGCGGCACCCTGGCGAGAACGAGCCCGGAGTGCCCCCGCAAACGATACCGACTCGGGCACGGAGTCCCTACATCATTTCGCCGTCCCGTCGAACCGCCCACCGCCCCGCGTCGCCCGCCGGTTCACAGCCCGAGCCAGTCGGGGAGCGGCTCGCGGGTCTCCAGCCAGCTCGCCGGGACGGCGTCGGCGGGAAGGTGGGCCCCGACGATCCCGCCGACGATCGCCGCGGTGGTGTCCATGTCGCCGCCGACCAGGGGGCACGCCCGGACGGCGGCCTCGTAGTCGGTGAGGCGGGTGGCGGCGGCCCACAGCGCGTACGGCACGGTGTCCTGGGCGGAGATGCGCGAACCGTTGCCGAGCTCGCGGGCGGCCTCCTCGGGGGAACGATCCAGCAGGCGCAGGGAGCGGTGCATGCCCTTGCGGACGTACTCGCCCATCGTGGTCCGTTCGAGCGCGGTCTCGATGACCTCGGCGGGCTCGACCGGCTCGCCCCGCCGGGACGCGACGTGGGCGGCGGCCACCGCGACCGCGACGGCGCCCGCCACGCCCTCGGGGTTGGCGTGGGTGATCTCGGCGGACAGCACGGCCTCGGCCGCGGCCCGGTCGAGGCCGTCGGCGAAGTGGGCGCCGAGCGGCGCGACGCGCATGGCCGCGCCGTTGCCGTACGACCCGCCGCCGTCGAACAGCTCCCGCGAGGCGCGCTGCCAGTGGTCGCCGCGCCGGATGCGGGTCAGCAGCTCCAGCGCGCCGACCCCGTAGCGCCGCCCGACGTCCATGTGATCGGCGAACGAGGCCGCCAGCGCGTCCTGGTCGATTCGCCCGTACTGGTTTAGAACGGCCATGACAGAGCACGCCATCTCCGTGTCGTCCGACCAGTTCCAGGGGCCGGGCGGCACCGCGGACGCCGCCGGCAGCCCGCGGTTGGGCAGCAGGAAGAACTGGTCGCCGAAGGCGTCGCCGACGGACAACCCGGTCAGCGAACGAAAGGCGAGCGCCAGGCGTTCATCCTGGGCAAGGGCCATGTCTTCTCCCTGTCTTCGTCCCGGCGCGGTGGCGTCACACCCACCCTGTCCCCAGTGTGACCTTTGTGGCCCCTGGGACAGGTTCCCCCGATTTTACGCTGGGATGGCTGTCAACCTACGCCACCGTAGGTTACGGTTGCGTAGGTAAGGCTGTCCCAAGCACAGGAAGTGGTGACGCAATGACTACAGCCCCGACCATCGACACTCCCCAGCGTCCGCAGGGCCGACCCGAGATCGAACCGGAACCGCGGGGGAACGCCGAACGCGTGCTCATCGGGGTCTTCACCGGCGTGCCGTTCGTCGCGCTCATCGCGGCGGTCCCGCTGCTGTGGGGCAGCTTCCTCGGCTGGTCCGACGTGGTCTTGACCGCGGTGTTCTACTTCATCTCCGCCGCGGGGATCACGGTCGGCTACCACCGCTACTTCACGCACGGCTCGTTCAAGGCCCGCCGCCCGCTCAAGATCTTCATGGCGATCGCGGGCAGCCTGGCGATGGAGGGACCCGTCATCACCTGGGTCGCCGACCACCGCCGCCACCACAAGCACTCCGACAAGGAGTTCGACCCGCACTCGCCGTGGCGCTTCGGCAACGACTGGAAGGCCCTCGCCAAGGGCCTGGTCTGGGCCCACTACGGCTGGCTGTTCAACAGCAACCGCACGTCCAAGCCGCGCTTCGCCAAGGACCTGCTGAACGACCGCGACATCACCCGGATCCACCGCTGGTTCCCCGGCCTGGTCGCCGTGTCGTTCCTGCTGCCCGCCGCGCTCGGCGGCCTGATCACCATGTCCTGGATGGGCGCGCTGACCGCGCTGTTCTGGGCCGGGTTCGTCCGGATCACCCTCGTGCACCACGTGACGTGGGCGATCAACTCGATCTGCCACACGTTCGGCAAGGAGGACTTCGAGGTCCGCGACAAGTCCCGCAACGTCTGGTGGCTCGCGATCCCGTCGCTCGGCGAGTCGTGGCACAACCTGCACCACGCCGACCCGACCTGCGCCCGGCACGGCGTGCTCAAGGGCCAGGTCGACATCAGCGCCCGCGTCATCCAGGCGTTCGAGCGCGCCGGCTGGGCGTACGATGTCCGCTGGCCCGACACGGGCAGGCTCGCCAAGCGCGCCAAGCAGCCGGTCTGACCGGCCCGTCCCATCCGCCGCATGCGAAACGGCCCGAGTGAACGCCACAATTGAGACCGTGACCGAACCCGCCCCCCGGTCCCGCAGGAAGCGGATGACCGGCAAGGAACGACGCGAGCAGCTCCTGGAGATCGGCCGGACGCTGTTCGCCGAGCGTGGCCTGGACGGCACCTCGGTGGAGGAGATCGCCTCCGCGGCGGGAGTCTCCAAACCCGTGGTGTACGAGCACTTCGGAGGCAAGGAGGGCCTCTACGCCGTCGTGGTCGACCGCGAGTTCGAAAAGCTGCTCGCGCTCGTCACCGAGGCCCTCAACTCGGCGATCCACTACCGCAGCAAGCTGGAGAAGGCCGCCCTCGCCCTGCTGGAGTACATCGAGGAGAGCCCGGACGGGTTCCGCATCCTCGTCCGCGACTCCCACGGCGGCACCGGGACCGGCAGCTACGCCAGCCTGCTGAGCGAGATCGCCGGGGAGGTCGAGCACATCCTGGCCCAGGAGTTCGACCGGCACGAGTACGACGACAGGTTCTCGCCGATGTACGCGCAGATGCTCGTCGGGATGGTCGCGCTGACCGGGCAGTGGTGGCTCGACGTCCGCAAGCCGAAGCGCGAGGAGGTCGCCGCGCACGTGGTGAACCTCGCGTGGAACGGCCTGTCCGGCCTGGAGCCCCGCCCGTCGCTGGACCCGAGGCGGCGCCGCAAGGAGCTCGAACGGATGGGCAAGCGCGCCGAGAAGGCCGCGGCGAAGGCGGAGAAGGCCGAGGAGAAGGCCGCCGCCAGGGCCGAGAAGGCCGAGGAGAAGGCCGCCGCGAAGGCCGAGCGCGCCGAGCGCAAGGGCCGCCGCGACGACTTCCCCGGCGCGGCCCCGACCACGGGCTGACCCACCCTCGGCGACGGCGCGGATACGAACTGTCACACCCCCGCCCTACTCTCGTCCCATCACGAGAGGAGGGCTCGTTTTGATCACCAATCCCCGGTTCCGGCCCCTCAACACGTCGTCCCGCCCCCTTGGCCCGGTGCCGCGCCCCGAGCCGTCCCGCCTCCCGCTCCAGAGCGCCCGCGGGGCCGCGCGGAGCCCCGGCGGCCGGAGGGGGCGGTGATCGCCCGGCGGATCCCGGACGCCGCCCGCGACCGCGACACCTCCGCCGACGACTGCGCGCTCGACTTCCTCTGCGATCTGGACGAGTCGCTCTGGATCCTGGAGGACACGCGCCGCGCCGAGGGCAACGCGTTCCGCGACGCCGCCCGGCAACGCGACCACATCAACGAGCTGAGGCGCCTGCTCCGACGCCTCCACGACGTCCTGCTCGACTGGGAGACCGACGCCCTCTCCCCCTGACCACCCCGATCACCCCAGCAGACCACTGACCGCCTACGACAAACCGGTGGCCGTCCGGAGTTCGTCCGGGCGGCCACCGGCCGGGGTCGCCGGCCTCGGATCGCAAGGCCGGGGTCTGCGGGGCCGCGCGTCTGCGATCATGTGATCGCCGCTCCGCGCGGCCGGTCTGGATGCCGCCCGCCCTCCGAGCTGGCACACCGCAGGGGAACGAGTCGCTTCCCTCGGACGGCGGGCGGCACCCCGTCTAGGTTCTCCGTCCGCGCTCCTCACGTCCCGCCACGACGAACACGCGCCGGAACGGGAAGACGGTGCCGTACGGAGCGGCGGGGTACGCCTCGCGCAACCTGGCCCGGTAGACGCCGAGGAACTCCTCGGTCTCCTCCGGGCCGAGCGCGGCCAGTACCGGGCGGAGGGCGGTGCCCTTGACCCACTCCAGTACCGGGTCTTCGCCGCCGAGCACCTGGGAGTACGTGGTCTCCCAGGCGTCCACCGAGCAGCCGAGTCGGGCGAGCAGGTCCAGGTAGCCGTCCGGACCGAGCACGGGCTCGTCCCGCACGGTCCCGGCCAGCCGGTCGCGCCAGCGCGGCGAGCGGCACAGCTCGCGGAGCACGACGTGGCTGGGCGCGCCGAAGTTGCCGGGCACCTGGAACGCGAGCCGTCCGCCG
Source organism: Actinomadura sp. J1-007 (assembly GCF_009793335.1). GTDB lineage: Bacteria > Actinomycetota > Actinomycetes > Streptosporangiales > Streptosporangiaceae > Spirillospora > Spirillospora yumaensis. The sequence goes on from NZ_WING01000001.1 coordinate 1,830,476, forward strand.
GGGGCCAGCGCGTCGATCCACCGCGGCAGCAGCTCGACGTGCTCGGGCACCCACTGGAGGACGGCGTTGGAGACGATCAGGTCGACCGGCCGGGACGGCCGCCACTCGGCGACGTCGCCGACCGCGAAGCCGAGCCGTCCGGGGATGGCGTGCACGCGGGCGGCGGCGATCATCTCCGCCGAGCTGTCGAGCCCGTCGACCACCGCGTCCGGCCAGCGGGCGGCGAGCCCGGCCGTGAGCTCGCCCGACCCGCACCCGAGGTCCACCACGTAGCCGGGAGCCGCGAGGTCCACCCGGGCCACGAGATCGGCGAACGGCCGCCCGCGCTCGTCCCCGAAGACCCCGTACTGCGCCGGATCCCAGGCGGGCCGCGCCGCGGCCCCAGCGTGTCTTGACATCAAGAGACAGGATGCCCGCCCCATATCTTGATGTCAAGACAGCCCCAGCCGACCCCAGCCCCCATGTCGCCCCCTCACCCCCGCCCTCTGTCCGCCCCCGCCCCCCGCCCCACTGGCGCCTGGCGACGGGCACCAGTCGGCTAGGGCCTGTCGGCGGGCGGGCAGCGAGCGGCTGTCGGCTGTCGGCTGTCGGCTGTCGGCCGCGCCCTGTCCGCCGTCCACCGCCTTGCCGTTCCCTGCCCCGCCGTTCCCTGCCCCGCCGTCCCCTGCCCCGGCGTTCCTCGCCCCGCCGTCCTCAGGCCCGCCGTCCCCAGACCCGCCATCCACTGGCCCCGCCGCCCTCAGTCCCACCGTCCGCTACTCCGCCGTCCGCTAACCCGCCATCTACTGCCCCGCCGCTCCCTGCCCCGCCGCTCCCAGTCCCGCCGTCCGCTGCTGCGCCGTTCGCTGCTGCGCCGTTCGCTGACCGCCGTCTGCTGGTCCGCGTCCTGGTTCCGCCAGCCCCTGCCCTCTGCCCCCGCCCTCTGCCGCCGCCCCCTCGTCCCCTGCCCACTGGTCCCCTGATCCCTGGTCTGCTGCCCACTGCTTGCCATGTCCTGGGTGTGGTCGTTGGCGGGACAGACGTCTCGATATCGAGACAGGTAGGCTGTCGTCATGGAGGATGAGGTCGACCGGCTGGTCCAGGCGTGGCTCACCGAACGCCCGGATCTCGACGTTCGGCCCTTGCAGGTCCTCAGCCGGGTCTCGCGCCTGGCCAGGCATCTCGACCGGGCGCGCCGCGCGGTGTTCGTCGACCACGATCTGGAGCCGTGGGAGTTCGACGTCCTCACCGCGCTGCGCCGCGCGGGGCGGCCCTACCAGCTCAGTCCAGGGCGGCTCCTGCACGCCACCCTGGTCACCTCGGGCACGATGACCAACCGCATCGACCGCCTCGCCGCGGCGGGTCTCGTCGAACGCCATCCCGACCCGCAGGACAAGCGCGGTGTCCTCGTCCGCCTCACCCCCGCGGGCCAGAGGCGGGTGGACGCCGCGTTCGCCGATCTCCTCGACCGCGAGCACGCCATCCTCGACGGGCTCAGCCCCGCGCAGCGCGACGATCTGGCCGCTCTCCTCCGCACCATCCTCGTCCCGTTCGACGCGGACGCCGAGTCTCCCCGCCCCACCACCGCCTAGCCGCCGCTCCGGTCGAGGCGCGGGGGGCGTTCGTTGGGCGGCGTCTACGGATCGTTGCCGCGGTCCTGGCCGGGATCTTCGGGCAGACCGTGGTGATCCCCACGACGGCGGCCGACGAGGTCGACAGATTCCCGCCTTACTCGCCGTTCGCCGTGCCGTACGCGACGGTCGCGATCATCGGCGTGGCCTGCGTGCAGGTCGCGCTGGTCGCGACGTGGATGCTGCTGTCCATGGTCCAGCGCGGCGCGATCTTCAGTCCGCGGGCCTTCCGGTGGGTCGACACCATCATCGCGTCCTCGGTCGTGGCGACGCTGCCGGCGCTCGGGGTCGCGGGGCACCTGGCCGTGGCGAGCATCCCCTCCCGACGACGGCATGCAGGTCGACAGCGCCCTGGCCGCCGCGGTCGCGAGCGCCGGGGTGGTCTGATGACGATCGTCGTCGACCTCGACGCCCAGCTCGCGAGGCGCCGCATGTCGGTCGGCGAGTTCGCCGCGGCCGTCGGGATCACCCCCGCCAACGTCGCCGTGCTGAAGAACGGCCGCGCCAAGGCGGTGCGGTTCACCACGCTCGACGCGTTCTGCCGCACGCTCGACTGCCAGCCCGGCGACGTGCTGCGCTGGGTACCCGACGAGCCCGCGAGCGAGATCTAGGCGTGTCGGTGGAGAGGGCCGTTGACGGACGGGCGGGACGGGCGGGTCAGGGTTGGGCTGACTCCAGGGCGGCGGCTATGCCGCAGAGGCGTTCCTCGGAGCCCGCGGGGCCGACGAGTTGGACGGCGGCGGGCAGGTGGGAGCCGGGCAGCGGGATGGGGACGGCCAGCGCGGGCAGGCCCGCGACGTTGATCGGGCCGGTGAGCATGGTGAGCAGCAGGTCGTCGTCGCCGGGCGGAGGTTCGGGCGCGACGCCGGCGAGGACGGGCAGGGCCAGGACGCCGTGGCGGGCGAGCAGGTCGTCCAGCTCGGCGCGGAGGGTCATGCGGACGTCGTCCGCCCAGTTCCGCCGTCCGGCGGCGGCCTCGTGCAGGACGTGCAGCCGCCGGTGCATCCGTTCGCTGATCTTGGACGGGTCGCCGAGCAGGTGGCGGTTCTGGGCGTACGCCTCCTGCCCGACGTAGACGCCGTTCGCCAGCGCGGCGTCCTGGTAGTGCTCGCAGGTCTCGTCGGTGAACGGGGCGAGGCGGCGCAGCGCGGCGTCCACGGCGGCGTCGACGGACGGGTCCACGTTGGCGACGCGCAGCCGCCCGATCGTCATGCCCGGGTCGTACGGCTCGGGGGTGAAGCCGGGCTCGATGAGGCCCATGCCGAGCACGACGGCGGCGACGTCGCGTCCCATCGGGCCGACGGTGTCGAGCGTCGGGGCGAGCGGGTAGACGCCGTCGAGGGGGACGCGGCCGTACGTCGTCTTGAGGGAGGCGATCCCGCAGCACGCCGCCGGGATGCGGACGGACCCGGCGGTGTCGGTGCCGAACGCGACGTCCGCCTCCCCCGTCGCGACGGCCACGGCGGAGCCCGAGGAGGAGCCGCCGGGCACGCGGGACGGGTCGAGGGGGTTGACCGGGGTGCCCGACCAGGGGTTCACGCCGTCGGCTCCGAGGCAGAACTCCGTCAGGTTGGCCTTGCCGACGACGCGTGCGCCCTGCGCGCGGGCGGCGGCGACCACGGGCGCGTCCGCCTCGGCGGGCTCCGCCCGTTCGGCCACCGCCCGGCTGCCCGCCGTGGTCGGCAGTCCCGCCACGTCGATCGCGTCCTTCACGGCCAGGCGCGGCCCGGTACCGGTTCCGTCGTGCTCGATGATCCATGTCGCCATTGACGGATCATGGCGATATCGAGGGATGAATACCAGACTTCCGAACGGACCGATTGGTCCGTTATCGGCTTCTCAGCGGGTCAGCCGACGTCCTCGGCGAGCATGAGCCACTCCTCCTCGACGCGGGCGGCCTCCGCCTGGACCTCCTTGAGCCGGGCGTCCAGCTCCTGGAGGCGCGCGTAGTCGGTCGCCGCCGCCGCGAGGTCCTCGTGGAGCTGCGACTCCTGCTTGGCGAGCTTGTCGAGGCGGCGTTCGAGCTTGTCGAGCTCCTTGCGGGCCTTCCAGTCCTGGCCGCTGCCCTTCGGCTTGCCCCCGTCGGACGGCGCGCCGCCCGTGGAGCCCGGACCGGCCGGCGCGGTCGCCGCCGCCACGGTGCCGCCCCGCGCGGGCGCGCCGCTGCCGGACGCCCTCGCGTCGGCCCGCCGCGCGAGGTACTCGTCGACGCCGCCGGGCAGCATCGCGACGCGGCCGTCGCCGAGCAGCGCGGCGACGCGGTCGGTGATCCGCTCCAGGAAGTACCGGTCGTGGCTGACGACGACGAGGGTGCCCGGCCAGCCGTCGAGGATGTCCTCGACCTCGGTGAGCGTCTCGATGTCGAGGTCGTTGGTCGGCTCGTCCATGAGCAGCACGTTGGGCTCGCCCATGAGCAGCCGCAGCACCTGGAGGCGCCGCCGCTCCCCGCCGGACAGGTCGCCGACGGGCGTCCACTGCCGGTCGCCCTGGAAGCCGAGGCGTTCCAGGAGCTGGCTCGCGGTCCACTCGCGCTTGCCGACGGTGATCCGGCGCTTGACCTCCTCGACCGACTCCAGCACGCGGCGCGCCGGGTCGAGCTCTTCGAGGTTCTGCGACAGGTGCGCGAGCTGGACGGTCTTGCCGCGCACGACCCTGCCGGCGGACGGCGCGACCGCGCCGTCGAGCAGCCGGAGCAGCGTGCTCTTGCCGCTGCCGTTCACGCCGACGAGGCCGATCCGGTCGCCCGGCCCGAGCCGCCACGTGAGGTCGTCGAAGATCGTGCGGTCGCCGAGGCGGACCGTGACGTCCTCAAGGTCGAAGACCGTCTTGCCGAGCCGCGCCGTCGCGAACCGCGTCAGCTCGACCGAGTCGCGCGCGGGCGGCTCGTCGGCGATCAGCGCCTGCGCGGCGTCCACCCGGAACTTGGGCTTGGACGTGCGGGCCTGCGGGCCGCGCCGCAGCCACGCGAGCTCCTTGCGCAGCAGGTTCTGCCGCTTGGTCTCGGTGGCGGCGGCGATGCGGGACCGTTCGGCCTTGGCCAGGACGTACGCCGAGTAGCCGCCCTCGTAGCGCTCGACCCGGCCGTCCACGACCTCCCAGGTGCGCAGCGTCACCTCGTCGAGGAACCAGCGGTCGTGCGTGACCAGCAGCAGCGCCGTCTTCCGGCGCTTGAGGTGCCGGGCCAGCCAGTCGATCGCCTCGATGTCGAGGTGGTTGGTCGGCTCGTCCAGGATCAGCAGGTCGGTCTCGGGCACCAGCAGCCGGGCGAGCGCGATCCGCCGACGCTCGCCGCCGGACATCCCGGCGAGCGGCGCGTCGAGGTCGAGGTCGCCCAGCAGCCCGCCGAGAACGTCGCGGGCGCGGGTGTCGCCCGCCCACTCGTGCTCGGCGCGGTCGCCGAGCACGACGCTCCGCACGGTGTCGCCCTCGGCGAACTCGTCCCGCTGCGTCAGGTAGCCCAGGCGCACCCCGCGCGCGTGCGTGACGCGCCCGGAGTCGGGCTCGGTCTCCCTGGCCAGGATCGACACCAGCGTGCTCTTGCCGCCGCCGTTGCGGCCGACGACGCCGACGCGGTCGTCGTCGTCGAGGCCCAGCGACACCGCGTCGAGGAGCGGCTTCGGCCCGTACGCCTTGCCGACGTTCTCAAGATTGATCAGATTCACGACACCGTCAAGGCTAGTCCAGTCCGGAACCCGGCCGGTCTTCCCGCCCGTCCGCCGGGGCGCCTGCGGCGGGAATGCCTGCGGCGGAAGAGCCTGCGGCGGAAGAGCCTGCGGCGGGAACGGCCCCGGAGCGCCAGACCCCGGCGGGTGCCAGCCGGGCGGGCCGGGGCGGATGCCGCGCCTGCGGGCGGCGGCGACCACGCCCAGGATGATCACGACCAGGACGGCGATCGGAACGAGGACGATCACTGCCAGGACGATGATGGCCATCGGTACCTCTCGTCGGGGATCGGCGGGGGGCGTCGGCGGGGGCGGTCAGCAGATCGTCGCCCCGGGCACGGGGCCCGTCGCGCGCACGACCGAACGGGCGACGCCCGCGCCGTCCAGCCCGGCCGCGAGCTCGGCGGCGTGCTCGGCGTCGTCGGCGAGGAACGCGCAGGTCGGCCCGGACCCCGACACGACGGCGCCGATCGCGCCGTAATCGCGCCCGGCCTCGATCGTCCGGTCCAGCGAGGGGCGCAGGGACAGCGCGGCGGGCTCCAGGTCGTTGGCGAGCGCCGCGCCGAGCGCCTTGGCGTCGCCGGTGGCGAGCGCGGTCATCAGCTCCTCGGACACCTCCGGCCGGCCCGCCGGTTCGCCGTCCGCCTCGCGGATCCGGTCGCACTCGGCGTAGACGGCCGGGGTGGACAGCCCGCCGTCGGCCGTCGCGAACACCCAGTGGAACGTGCCGCGCGTCAGCGCCGGGGTGAGCCGTTCGCCGCGCCCGACGCCGATGGCCGTACCGCCGAGGACGGCGAACGGCACGTCGCTGCCGAGCAGGGCGCCCATCTCCATCAGGTCGTCGCGGCAGAGCCTCGGCTCGTCCGGGTCGTCCCACAGCCGCGCGCAGGCGACCAGCGCGGCGGCGGCGTCGGCGCTGCCGCCCGCCATCCCGCCCGCGACCGGGATCGCCTTGCGGATCCGCAGCGTGACGCGGGGGTCGGCGCCGAGCCGGTCGGCGACGATCAGCGCGGCGCGCACGGCGAGGTTGTCGCCGTCCACCGGCACCCCGCCGACCGCGACCCGCGCGCCCGGCGCCGCCTCGACGGCCACCTCCGGGCCCGTCCCGCCCGAGGCCGTCCCCACCGCGGCGGTCACCTCGTCGAAGAGGGACACGGCGTGGAAGACGTTGACGAGGTCGTGGTAGCCGTCGTCGCGGATCGGCCCCACGCTGAGCTGAAGGTTCACCTTCGCCGGGACGCGTACGCTCACTGCGGTCACGCCACGAAAGCGTACGGGACGGCGGCCCCACCGGCGCCCCGCGCGCGAACGGGACGCCGCGCCCACCGCCCGCCCGCGGGGCCGCGAGTGTCAGTCTCCGCTGGTGACGGGGAGGTTGCGGGGGTTGAAGTAGGGGGTGGTGGCGAACTCGCGAAGGGCGGAGACGGCGTGCTTGTCGCCGCCGACGGTGAACCTGCGGCGCTTGTCGCGGGCGTCCTCCGCCTGCTCGTCGGAGTTGAAGTAGACGACCGCCTTGACCTGCGGGTCCTGGAGGGTCTGGCTGGCCTTGCGGAGCCACTCGGCCCGGCGTGCGCCGTACGCCTTCGGCACTCCGAACTCGGCGATCATGATCGGCTTCGGCCGGCTCCGGGCCCACTGGAGGAACAGCTTCACCGACTCCGACAGGTCCCGGTAGTCGTAGTCGCCGCCCGGCTGCGCGTCCGCGCAGATCCAGTCGACCTGGTCGTCGCCGGGGTAGTACGCGGGGCGTTGCGCCCGCCGAACCCGCGCGCCGTGGGGCACCAGACCCACGCGACGTTGTCGACCTTCTCGGCCTTGAAGATCCCCCGGATGTGCTTCCAGGCCGTGACGAAGTCGTCCGGCGAGTGCACCTTCTTCTCCAGGTTGCCCTTGTCCATGTCGCGCTGCCAGCGCAGGAACACCGGCTTGCCGGTGGCCTTGATCGCCCGCGCCCGCGCCCGGATCAGCCCGTCGTGCCTGCCCTTGGCGATCTCCTTGGTGTCGGCGCCCGTCCAGGTCAGCAGCAGGTACCGGTTGCCGCTCAGCACCGACTCGTCGTCCTCGGTCGGGAAGTCGGCCTTCCAGCCCCGGTAGCTCTGCACGATGTCGAGCTGCCGTCCGAGGTCGCGCTCGAACCCGACCACCGGCCCCATCCCCGGCTTCCCGGCGTCCTTGCCGCCCGTCCCGCCGTTCTCGCCGGACGGCTTGGACGGCGACGTCCCGCCGGACGGGCGGGTGGATGTGGGCGAACTCACCGGGCCGTCCGGCGGCACCCACGCGCCGAAGTAGGCGCCCTGCCGGGGCGGGGTCGGGGCCACACCGGCGCGGGCCGTGGTCTTGATCTTCGGGGCGGCCCCGGCGCCGTCACTGCATCCGGCCGCCCGGCCGCCGCGACCGCCAGCACGGCCAGCGCCGCCGCGGGCACCCCCGTCCGCGAACGCCCCTTCACCATGGTCCTCCGCCTCTTTCCCGTCCAGTGCGCCCCCAGGACGATACTGGGCAACCCGGGCGAAGGCGGCCACGTCCAGCGCTTCGCCCCGAGCTTGTGGATCAACGTCCGCGGAACGCAGCGCCCGTTCCGCCCCGCGGCCGACCCGGCCCACCCGGCCAGCGCGGCGCGCAGCGTCTTGCGGCGCTGCGCGAACGCCGCGTCGATCACCGCGAACACCTCCTCGCGCGTCGCGGTGGTCTCCGGCGGCTCGCCCCGGGTGAACGCGACGAGCCCCGAGTCGACGTTCGGGACCGGCCAGAACACGCCCCGCCCGACCGGCCCGGCCCGCCGCGCCGTCCCGTACCAGGCGAGCTTCACCGAAGGCACCCCGTAGATCCTGCCGCCGGGCGAGGCCACCATCCGGTCGGCGACCTCGGCCTGCACCATGACCAGCGCCCGCCGCAGCGACGGCAGCGTGGCCAGCAGGTGCAGGACGACCGGGACCGCGACGTTGTAGGGCAGGTTGGCGACCAGCGCCGTCGGCTCGTCCCCGCCCGGCAGGCCGCCGATCCGCAGCGCGTCGTCCCGCACCACGTCCAGCCGCCCGGCCAGCTCCGGCTCGCGCGCCGCCACCGTCGCCGGGAGCGCCGCCGCCAGCGCCGGATCGATCTCCACCGCCACGACGCGGCGCGCCTCCGGCAGCAGCGCCAGCGTCAGCGAGCCGAGCCCCGGCCCGACCTCGACGACCACGTCGTCCGGGCTCAGCTCCGCCGTACGGACGATGCGCCGCACCGTGTTGGCGTCGATGACGAAGTTCTGCCCGAGCGTCTTGGTCGGCCGGATGCCCAGCCGCCCGGCCAGTTCGCGAACGTCGGCCGGGCCGAGCAAACCCTGTCTGTCCCCCACCGCCCCAGTCTCTCAGGTCCGCGAAGCCGTTCTAGGAGAACAGGAACCGTCCGCAGTTGGGCCACTGCCCCTGCCAGCGCCCGTTCACCTTGTTGTAGAGAAGCTGGGCCCGGTAGGTCTGCTCCCCCGGCGAGGCGTCCGACGGCTTGCCCGAGCCCCCGACGGACGCCCACGACTGGAGCGAGAACTGGTAGAGCCCGTAGTAGCCGGCCGGGTTCACGGCCTTCGGATTGTTGTGCGACTCACACGCGGCGAGCCCCCGCCAGTTGAGCCGGGCCGCCGAACCGCCGCCCCCCGCCTGCGGCCCCACCGCCAGGATCCGCGCCACCGGCTTGCGCTTGACCTTCTCCGAGATCACGGCCTTGACCTTCTTGCCGCGCCGCTTGACGTACGCCAACTTGACGATCTTGATCCCGGCCCGCCCCTTGCGCAGCTCCTTCTCGCTCCACGGCGGCACCTTCGAGCTCTTCTTCTTGATCGTCGGCGCCGGCGTCCGCACCACCCTGGTCACCGGCTTGGACAGCAGCCGCGTCACCTTGATCACCTTGCCGGCCGGCGCCCGCCGCGGCGGCGCGACCAGATCGTGCTTCCCGAGCGCGATCCGCGCCTGCTGCAACACCTGCTCGACCGTCGTCCCGGTCGTCATCGTCTCGCTGCGCTTCTTGTCGACCACGATGACCACCTTCCGGGGCGCCGGAGCGCTCACCTTGGGCGCATCGGCGACCGGCGCGGTGTTCGCGGCCTTGGCCTTCCCACCGCCCCCTCCTCCGCATCCGGCCGTCAGCACCGCCGTGGCGAGCAGCAGAACACCAGTGGTCGTGGGGAGTCGGCGCACCTTGTTCCTCCAGGGCCAACCGGGCGCGGGGGGGGATGCCCGGACAACTGCCAGACCATAGAGCCCCGCCCCGCCCTCCCGCCACCTCATCCCCCAATCCGCACCCATCTCCGCCCCCGCGTCCGGTCGGCGCATCGGCCTGGCCCTCCGCTCTACTTGGCGATCACTGCCCTGCCCCTCTGCGCGCCGCTCCCTGGCCTTCCACGGCTTCCGCCGCCGTGCGCCGTGGTGCGCCCGCCGTGTGTCACCCTCCGCCGCCGTTCTCGGCCATTCGCTGCCTTCCGACCGGCTGCCTTTATGCGACCCTCCGCGCCAGAAATGGCCTGCCCTCACCCCGGCGTCCTTCTCGCCACTTCAACCGCGTTCGTCTCGCGATCCGCATAACGACTTCGCAGCCGGTTTGCTCGCCTTGGCTATCGTCCGGACTATCGCGCGTCCCGTAGGAGCCCGTACTTGAGCTTGATGCGCGGATGCTCGTACAGGGACGTCCAGACGGGGCCTGGCATGGTGAATGCGGCCGTTTTCGCAGATCGTCCGTGGCCTCCGTCTGGCCGGCCGACGCAACGAGGCGGGTTCGTGCGTTTGTGGCTCTGATGAGCGTCGGGCCATCAGAAGTAGGGCAAGTCGCGTGGACGCGGTGGGCTGGAAGGAGCGCTTGCCGGAAATGTGCTTGTCCGCGATTGCGGCGCCGCACTAGCTTGCCGATGTGGATCTCTTCTCGCGTTCTTGGGCGGCGCTGCGTACGGCGGTCGCCGAACTCCCCGACGAGGATTTCGCGCAGCCCTCCGGCTGTGCGGGCTGGCTCGTACGGGACCTGGCGTGCCATCTGATCATCGACGCTCAGGACGTCCTGATCACCCTCGTGACCCCCGCCGATACGGAGCCGACGCGCGACTCGGTGACCTACTGGAACGTCGCCGACACCCCGCCGACCGGCGACGACCCGCTCGACGCGCTGATCGTCCGGCTGGCCGCCGCGTATGAGGAGCCTCGGCTGCTCAAGTTCCATCTGGACGACCTCGGCGCCGCCGCGGGCCGCGCCGCCGAACTCGCCGATCCCGCCCTGCGGGTCAGCACCCAGGACATGGTCCTCACCGCGGGCGACTACCTCTCCGCGTACGTCCTGGAATGGACGCTGCACCACCTCGACCTGGTCGCGCACCTCCCGAACGCGCCCGGCCCCCGACGGAAGGGCTCGCCCGGACCCGCGAGATGCTGGAGCAGATCGCCGGTACCGCGTTCCCCGCCTCGTTCTCCGACAAGGACGCACTGCTGGTCGGCACCGGACGGCGTGCCCCCACCAGTGCGGAGAAGGCCGAACTAGGCGAGCTGGCCGCGAGACTCCCGTTCGTCCTCGGTTGAACGTCCAGCGGCAGTCAGGGACGTGGGCGGGAGGCTGGGCCGCATCGTTCAGCCGCATGGCCAGGGGGACGAGCGGAAGGCCGGGCCGCGCCGCTTAGTCGCGACCGGGGACGGCGGTCACGGGGGCAGGGGGGCCAGGTCGCGTCGTTCAGCGGGGGCGGCGGGACGGTGGTCAGGGGTGGGGGCGTGGGGGGTGGACGGCGTCGTAGTGGCGGCGGTTGTGGTTGATCTCGTGTCGGTGTGAGGTGGCCCAGTCGCCGAGGGCGACGACGGAGTCGAGGAGGGTCGTGCCGAGTTCGGTGAGGGCGTAGTCCACGCGCGGGGGGACGCTCGCGTGGACGGTGCGCGTCAGCAGGCCGTCGCGTTCGAGTTGGCGCAGCGTCAGGGTGAGCATGCGCTGGGAGATTCCGGTTACGGCGCGGTGCAGTTCGCCGAAGCGCAGGGTGCGGTCGCGGAGCTGGCCGATGATCAGGATGCTCCACTTGTCGCCGATCAGCGAGAGGATCTGGAGCACCTGCCGGCACTCTTCCTCGTCCGGCTCGGGGACGTCGTTGAGCTCTGGGGCTCCGCCGGACGCTGGTTTGTCGCTCGGCCTTCGCGGCGCCAAGGGTTACCTCCATGTGCGTAGCCGACATGAATGTGCCGTCTTGTCACGGTTCTTAGTGACAGATCATGCTGCTACGAACAAACAGTAAGCGGTCATCGGGCCTGGTAGGGCCCTGGCCGCTGGGGTGGGAGAGGATCTGCCGTGGTGAAGACGCTCGTTGTGGTCGGGGCCGGGCCTGGGCTGGGGATGGGGGTGGCTCGCGCGTTCGGCCGCCGTGGTTTTCGGGTCGGGCTGATCTCGCGGTCCAAGGAGAACCTGGAGACGTTGGTGGGCGAGCTGGCCGAGTCGGGGATCGACGCCTCCGGGTTTCCCGCCGACATCCGCGATCGGGACGCGCTGGCGGCCGCCCTGGGCGCGGTGAGGGACGCGTTCGGGCCGATCGACGTGCTCGAGTACAGCCCGAGTCCTACGGGGACGATCACCAATGCCGTCCAGACCACGGTCGAGGCCGCCACTGAGCAGTGGGAGCTGCACGTGCTGGGCGCGGTGACCGCGGTGGGTCAGGTGCTGCCGGACATGCGGGCCAGAGGCGAAGGCACGCTGCTGCTGACCACCGGGGTCTCTTCGACGGTTCCCGCGCCTTTCCTGGCCAATGTGGGGCTTGCCATGGCCGGTCTGCGCAACTGGGCCCATGCCCTGCACGCCGAGCTCAAGCCCGAGGGCGTTCACGTGGGAACGGTGACGATCGCCGCCGGTATCGTCCCCGGCGGCGAAGCCGATCCCGATGCCATCGGCGACCGCTACTACCGCATGTACGAGCAGCGAGACCAGGTCGAACAGGTCATCGGTGATTTGGAGGCGTTCCGTGCCCTCGTCGCCCAGTGGGACGGCGGACACGGCTGAGCGGTCACGTCGATCGGCAACCTCGTCCGGGCCCGTTGGGCCCGGCCGGGTCCGTACGGGCGGGTGGGCGGGCGACGGGGCTGGTCACCAGGGGCCGAAGACGCGTTCGCCCGTGGTGGCTATGGCGGTGCAGAGGTCGGAGACGTCGACGTTCTTGACCTCGGCCATGAAGCGGACCGTGTGCGGGATCAGGTAGGACGCGTTGGGCTTGCCCCGGTGCGGGACGGGCGTGAGGAACGGGGCGTCGGTCTCGACGAGGATGAGGTCCAGGGGGGCGACGCGGAGGGCTTCGCGGAGGGGGTCGGCGTTCTTGAAGGTGATGTTGCCGGCGAAGCTCATCACGTAGCCGCGTTCGGCGCAGACCTTGGCCATGGCGGCGTCGCCGGAGAAGCAGTGGAAGACGACGGTGTCGGGGGCGCCTTCTTCGCGGAGGATGCGCAGGACGTCGTCGTGGGCGTCGCGGTCGTGGATGACCAGGGCCTTGCCGGTGCGCTTGGCGATGTCGATGTGGCCGCGGAAGGAGCGGTGCTGGTCGGCCTTCGGCGCCCAGTCGCGGTAGTAGTCGAGGCCGGTCTCGCCGATGGCGCGGACCTTGGGGTGGGCCGCGAGGGCGGCGACGTCGTCGAGGACGGCGTCGGTGATGCCCGTGGTGTCGTTGGGGTGGATCGCCACGCCCGCGTACACGTCGTCGAACTCGGAGGCGAGGTCGGTGCTGAGGCGGGAGCTCGGCAGGTCGACGCCGATCGTGACGATGCGGGCGATGCCCGCGGCGCGGGCCGAGGCGAGCTGCTCGGCCGCGGGGGTATCGACCAGGTCGAGGTGGCAGTGGCTGTCGAAGACGTCCACGGGGAGGCGCTCGGGCAGGGGCGCGTACCTCTTGGGCGCCTGGCCGTCCTCGTCGCGCTTCACGGGGTCTCCAGCCGGGCGAGCTCCTCGTCCACGACGGACGGGTCGAGCTTCTTGAACAGCGGCGTCGGCTTGGCGAGGGGGACGCCCGGCTTGATGGGCACGGACTCCCAGCGCGCCGCCGTCGCGTAGTCGCCGGTGAGGATCGGGTAGTCGGGGCCGCCCTCCTCGGAGACGGTCTCCAGCCGCGGCATGCCGCTCCACTCGCCCTCGCCGCCGAGGAGCTCGTAGACCTTCTGGGACGAGTTCGGCAGGAACGGGGTGAGGAGCGACTTGGCGTCGTCCACGACCTGGAGGGCGGTGTGCAGGATCGACTGGACGCGCGCCGGGTCGTCCTTGAGCTTCCAGGGGGCCTGGTCGGACAGGTACTTGTTGGCGTCGCGGACGACGTCGAGCGCCTCGGTGATCGCGTTCTTGAAGCGGGAGCGCTGGAGCTCGGCTCCGACGGCGCCGAACGCGTCGCGGCTGCGCCGCATGAGCGCGCGGTCGGCGTCGGTGAGGTCGCCCGCCTCGGGGACGGCGCCGAAGTTCTTGGCGGCCATGTTGACGGAGCGGTTGACGAGGTTGCCCCAGGCGGCGACGAGCTCGTCGTTGTTGCGGCGGACGAACTCCGACCAGGTGAAGTCGGTGTCCTGGTTCTCGGGGCCGGCGACGGCGACGTAGTAGCGCAGGGCGTCGACGTCGTAGCGGTCGAGGAAGTCCTTGACGTAGATGACCACCTGGCGGGACGAGGAGAACTTGCGCCCCTCCATCGTCAGGAACTCGGAGGAGACCACCTCGGTCGGGACGTTGAGGCCGCCGAGGCCGCCGGGGCTGCCGCCCCTGTCGCCCTGGCCGCTGTAGCCGAGCAGCATCGCGGGCCAGATCTCGGCGTGGAAGACGATGTTGTCCTTGCCCATGAAGTAGTACGACAGGGCCTCGGGGTCCTGCCACCAGGCGCGCCACGCCTCGGGGTCGCCGGTGCGGCGGGCCCATTCGACCGAGGCGGAGAAGTAGCCGACGACGGCGTCGAACCAGACGTAGAGCTTCTTGGCCGGGTTCTCGCGCCAGCCGTCGAGCGGGATGGGGACGCCCCAGTCGAGGTCGCGGCTGATCGCGCGGGGCTGGAGGTCGTCCAGGAGGTTCAGCGCGAACTTCAGGACGTTCGGGCGCCACTGGCCCTGCTTGGACCGCAGGTAGCGGCCGAGGACCTCGGTGAACGCCGGGAGGTCGAGCATGAAGTGCTCGGTCTCGACGAACTTCGGCGTCTCGCCGTTGATGCGGCTCACCGGGTTGATCAGGTCGACGGGGTCGAGCTGGTTGCCGCAGTTGTCGCACTGGTCGCCGCGCGCGCCGTCGTAGCCGCAGATCGGGCAGGTGCCCTCGATGTAGCGGTCGGGCAGGGTGCGGCCGGTGGACGGCGAGATCGCGCCCATCGTCGTCTTCGGGAAGATGTAGCCGTTGTCGTGCAGGCCCTTGAACAGCTCCTGGACGACGGCGTAGTGGTTGAGCGTGGTGGTGCGGGTGAACAGGTCGTACGACATGCCGAGGCCGTGCAGGTCCTCGGCGATGACCCGGTTGTAGCGGTCGGCCAGCTCGCGGGCGGTCACGCCCTCCTTGTCGGCCTGCACCTGGATCGGCGTGCCGTGCTCGTCGGTGCCGCTGACCATCAGGACCTGGTTGCCCGCCATCCGCTGGTACCGGCTGAACATGTCGGCGGGCAGCGCGAACCCGGAGACGTGGCCGATGTGGCGGGGCCCGTTGGCGTACGGCCAGGCGGGCGCGGTCAGGATGTGTCGGCTGGGCGAGGACATGGTCCAAGAGTAGTCGCGTCCGCCCCTCCGGCCGCACCCGCGCGGGCCGGCCCGCGCAGGCGCGCCGGCGGGTTCCTGGGAAGTTGCTGGAGATCGGCTCCGGACGGGCCGGGGGCGGCGGGCGGACCAGTAGCCTGGTCCGGCGTACTGTCGCGGTCACCGCACGCGAAGCACCCCAGGCGAAGGCTGAAACGAGGCATGGTCCAGTCCACGGCCGGAGAACCCGCCGTCCAGGAAACCACGACGGCCGAACGGCGACGGAATCGCTGGCGGGGGCTCCGGCGGCGCCGGGTCCTGTGGCTGTCGGCGGCCGTCGCGGCGTGCGGCGTCCTGGCGCAGTGGGTGATCATGCCGCCGCCGCTCTACTTCGACCCGTACTACGTGTGGCTCGGGGCGCGGGACTGGCCGGACGTCCCGCTGACCCGGTGGCCGTTCTCGGAGGTGCCGCACCAGGTCACGCGGATCGGGCTCGTGCTGCCCGCGCGGCTGGTGCAGGAGGTCCTCGGGCCGGGGCAGCTCTCGTACTTCGTGATCGCGGCGGCGGGCGGGTGCCTGTTCTTCGTCGGGACGTACCTGGTGGTGCGGTCGCTGTTCGGGGACGTCGCGGGCGTCGCGTCGGCGCTGCTGCTGATGGTCCATCCGTTCTTCACGATGACCAACCCGTACGGCCACGAGATCACCTGGTCGATGGGCGTGATGCTGCCGGACATGCCGGGCGCGGGGCTGTTCGCGTGCGGGATGGCGGCGCTGGTGGTCGCGAGCCGCCGGAAGGGACGCGCTCAGACGCGGTTCCTCGTGGCGGCCGGGCTGCTGTTCGGGACCTCGTTCCTGGTGCGGGAGTTCCTGGCGTTCCTGTTCCTGATGATCCCCGCGTACGTCGCGCTGCTGCGCATCCCGTGGCGCAGGAACGTCACGATCGGGATCCCGATGGTCGCGATCCTGGTGTTCAACCTCGTCCACAACACCCTGGTCTGGGGCAACCCGCTCGCCGGGCTGCGGTCGGCCGCGGGGCACGGCGGGCAGTCCCGCGACTACGTGACGCGGGACCTGGCGCTGCGGTCGTTCCTGCGGGCCATGCACGACTGGCAGCCGCTCGGGCTGGTCTTCACCGGGGCGCTCGCCCTGATGCTCGTCGGCTGGCTCGTCACCCGCGACCGGCGCCTCGCGCTGTGCCTGGTGTGGTTCTTCACGCTGGCCGTCCCGCTGACGCTGCTGTCGGGGGTGCTCGACCCCAACGACATCTCGCTGCGCGCCTGGCTGTCGCGGTACTGGTTCTCGGTGTTCCCGCCGCTGCTGGCGGGCGGTTTCGGCTCGCTGATCCTGATGGGGCGGATGCTGCCGTCCGGGTGGGTGGCGCGCTTCCGCCTCCGTACGGTCGTCGCGCCCGTCCTCGCGGTCGCGCTGGGCGGGGTGTACGTCGCGTCGGCCGTGACGGCCGTGCCCGACCTGCCGCGCGACCACGCGTGGAACGAGCTGCGCGGCTGGCTGAAGAGGCACGACGGCGACGTGAAGCTGATCTGCGCCGACCGGCGGCTGGCGCAGACGCTGACGTTCTACACCCGTTCGATGTGGGGCGACGTGCAGTGGCATGGGCAGATCCGCGACTTCCCGCACGATCTCGGGTCGGTGCCGCGGGACGCCCTCCAGGGGCCCATGCTCTTCACGCGGTGGCGCGGCCAGGAGTCGCAGATCGCGGGCGGCTGGCAGCCGACCGCCGCCGCGGGCTGGCGGCTCATGTGGCGTTCCTCGGACGGCGTCCTGACCGTCTGGAACCCGCCGCCCAACGCCGCCACCCCCACGCCCCAGGGCGGCTGACCGCGCGAGAACGGCCGGGGGTCACGGGGCCTGGAGCCTGGACCAGGCCACCCAGTCGCCCTGCGGCGTGCGGCGGCTGTCGACGATCTTCCAGCCGGCGGGGGCGCCGCCGCGCCACGTGGAGGTGGCGGCCGTGTCGCGGGGCCAGTTGAGGACGACCAGGTCGGCGCGGGCGGGCGGCCTGTAGTAGCGGGCGTCGAAGACCTCGGCGTCGCTCCACCAGGCCCAGTAGTAGTGCGACAGGCGGATCGTCCACGGGACGTTCCAGTCCACGGCCAGGTCGGTGTGGGAGCGGAGGTTCTTGACGCCGGTGAGCTCGGTGTAGCCGCTGAAGTCGCGGACGAGCGGCTGCGCGATCCGTTCGGTGGCGGTGGCGACCATGGCGAGGTCCACGGCGGCGAGGAGGGACGCCAGCAGGACGGCGCCGCGCCGGGGCAGGCGGGTCGCGACCAGCGCCAGGCCGAGGAGGGTGAGGCCCGCGACGGTGGCGGGCCAGAGCCGGAACGCGTGCCAGTCCCAGGTGAGGAACGAGGTCTCGGGGAAGTCGTACGGCGTGAAGGTGTACCTGCGGAGCCTGTCCCCGGCGTACCACTGGACGACGGCCGCGGCCAGCAGCGTGCAGGCCGCCGCGGCGCCCGACGCCCGCAGCAGGGCGCGGCGGGGCGCCCTCAGCAGGACGGCGGCGCCCACCGCGAACAGGACCGGCGTGATGCACGCCAGGTAGCGGCCGTAGACGTAGTTGCCGATGCGGTACTCGTCCGGGAGCGCGCCGGAGGTGGCGAACGCGATGCCCGCCACGATCGCGAGGACGCCGAGGGCGAGGGCGCGCAGCCGTCCGCCGGTGTCGCGGCGGACGGCGGCGGCGGCCACGGCGACGAGGCCGACGGCGGCGAGCCCGCCCGTGGCGACGGCCTGGTACCAGAGCTGGCCGGTGCCGAGCGACAGCATCCAGCCCCAGCCGTCCTGGGTGGTGAGGCGGCGGGCGAGGTTGCCGCTGAGGTCGTTGTCGCCGCCCGGGTACAGGTGCGGGAGCAGCCAGCGGTTGAGCAGCGTCCCGGCCCCGGCGGTGGCCGCGAGCACGGCCCCGGGAACGGGCAGCGCGCGCCAGGGGCGCCAGCGGAACGCGAGCGCGGCGGCGACGAGCGCGACGTGCACCAGCAGGAGGATGACGCCGCGGGTATGGCAGGCGTACGCGTACGCGGCGAGGAACGCGGCGCCGGCCCCGCAGAGCGTCGCGCGGGCGCCGCCGTCGCGCGCGGTCAGCCAGGAGTGCAGCAGCAGCAGCCACCCGATCACGATCACCGGGAGGACGGCGTCGGTGAGCGCGAAGCCCGCGTAGAAGACCGTTCCGGGCAGCAGGGCGGTGACGTGCGCGAACAGGTACGACCGCCGCCTGGTCACCTGGAGCCGCCGCAGCAGCACGTACGCCAGGGGCAGCATCGCGGCGCTGATCAGCGCGTTGACGACCAGGGCGATGCGGTAGACGGTGACGGGATCGTCCGAGATCCAGAACGCGGGGGTGAGCAGCAGCGCGTACCCGCCCCGGTAGACCGTGCCGTACGACATGTCGGCGTCGGGGCCGCCGGTCATCACCCGGGCCGCGAACAGGTAGCCCGTCTCGTCGGGCGTCGCGACCGGCATGACCTGGCCGAGGTCGAACCAGAGCCGGACGGCGACCTGCGCGAGCCAGCCGCCGAGGAACAGCAGCAGCCACCTGCGGCGCCGGCGCGCCGCCGCGTCCGCCCGCGGGTCGGCGGTCGCGGTGGTCGTCGGGGCGACGGTGACCGGCGCGGTCTCGGTGCTCATCGCCCCGTCACCACCACCCGCCCCGCGTCCACCGCCGGACGCCCGGCCTCCGCGGGCACCGGGGGCCCGGCGAGCCGGGGCCGGGGCCTGGGCCTGGGCCGCGCGGCACGGTGGGAACAGGGTCGAAGATCCATCGCCGAGTCAGCCTGTCACAGTCCTCCCGGAGCTTCGGCCGCGCCCCGGAAACACTCAGCAACTTCTCGGACTTCGTCCCGGATGGTGAGACCGCCCGCACCGAACGCGACCACGAGTACGGGCACGAGCGCCGCGTCGCGCGGATGGGCGAGAGGCACGCACCGGGGACAAACCGGGGACCGAACCGGGATCAGCTCTCGGACCCGGCCTCGCCGTCGTCCGCGGCCTTGCTCTCCGGCGCCTTGGTGCTCTTGGCGCTCGTCGTGCTCTTGCCGCTGGTCGTGCTCTTGGTGCTCGTCGTGTTCTTGGCGCTCTGCTTGCTCGTGCCCTGCTTGCCCTTGACGGTGGCGGGCTCGGGGTCCTCGTCCGGGGCGGCGTTCTCGCCGTCGCCGGTGGTCTCGGCGGCCTGCTCCGCGGCCCTGCGCTCTCCGGCGACCTTGTGGGCGGCGGCGTCGACGACTCCGGCGGCCTCCTCGGCGGCGTCGGTGAGCGGCGGGTGCTGGCGGCGGCGGATGCCGAGGATGCTGACGAACAGCGAGGCGAAGATCGCCTGGAGGCTCATCACCAGGGCGGTGGCGGCCGGGACGACGATGCGCAGGGAGTGCCGGGGGTCGAGCTCGCCGAAGCTGTTGACGCGCCAGTGCAGCAGGGACGCGACGAGGCCCGCGAGGCCCGCGACGGCGAGCAGGCCGCCGAGCAGCACGCCGCGTTCGAGGCTCCACCAGTCGATGATCTTCTGCACCCGGCGGTCGTGCGGCAGGAAGCCCTCCTGCATCGCGTACACCTTCGTGAGCAGCGCGAACAGCACCGCCTGGAAGCCGATCACGAGCGCGGCCGACGCGCCGACGAGGGTGTCGACGTCGAAGGCGATCTCCCCGACCGTGACCGGCCCGGTGGACAGCGCGATCCCCGCGACGAGCCCGAGCGTCATGAAGACCAGGCCCGGGATCAGGAACAGCCAGCGCGGGCTGTAGAGCAGGAGGAAGCGCAGGTGGCGCCAGCCGTCCCGCCAGGTGTTGAGGTGGGGGGAACGGGTCCGGCCGTCCGGCGAGAGGGTCGTCGGGACCTCGCGGATGTCGTACTTCTGGAGCGTGGCCTTGACCACCATCTCGCTGGCGAACTCCATGCCGCCGGTCTGGAGGCCGAGCCGCAGGATCGACTCCTTGTTGAAGGCGCGCAGCCCGCAGTGGAAGTCGCCGATCTTGCTGCCGAAGAACAGCCGCCCGACGAAGCTGAGGACGGGGTTGCCGAGGTAGCGGTGCAGCGGCGGCATGGCGCCGGGCGCGATGCCGCCCTTGAACCGGTTGCCCATCACCAGGTCGGCGCCGTCGCGGAGCTCGTCGAGGAACGGCCCGAGGGTCGTGAAGTCGTACGAGTCGTCGGCGTCGCCCATCGCGACGTAGCGGCCGCGCGCGGACCGGATGCCGCCCATGAGGGCGTTGCCGTACCCCTTGTCGACCACGGGCACGACGCGCGCCCCCGCGTCGCGGGCGAGCTGCTGGCTGCCGTCGGTGCTGCCGTTGTCGGCGATGACGACCTCGCCGTCGATGCCGCTGTCCTCAAAGAAGCCGATGGTCTTGCGGACGCAGGTCTCGACCGTTTCGGCCTCGTTCAGACATGGCATCACTACGGAGAGTTCCACGCGATCTCCTTCGTTACCCCTGGTGACCGTCTGCGGTATTTTCAACTAATCTCTTCATGTTCCGCTGAGCGGCCCGTCGACGTTCATGATGCCTGCCGGGGACGGGTGATGCGCGCCGCTCTGTACAAGAGCAGCCGTATCGTGTTGCCTACTTGCAACCTGAAGACCCTCTCCGCCACGGCCGCGGGCGGCAGGCTAGGACGACAAGCATACGGGCACCGCGGCCCGGAAAGGTTGGGTCGGCTTTGACACGCGCTGAAGAACGCAGTGCCACCGATCCGGGGGCCGGAAAGCGAAGGGAAGGTGCGGCAGTGGCGGGGGATTCGCCGCACGGCACCATGCTCGACGATGCGGATCGGAATGGCTCTGACCAGCGCGGTCCCGGCTCGCCCGGGGCGTTGGACAAGCCGGGCGGGGCGGCCGGCGAGACCGCCGGGAAGGCCGCGGACAAGTCCGCCGGAACGGTCGGGGGAACGGCGTCCGCGGTGCCCGCCGCGCCGTCCGCGAACCGGTCCGGGGCTTCCGGCAAATCTTCCGGCAAGAGGGTCAAGACTTCCCCCGTGACCACCGTTGGGGCGGATAAAGCGGTCGATTCAGGTGAGGACTCCGGCGACTCGGCCGGCGCCCCGGCCGACGGACCGGCCGGCGGCGCGGCCCGCGGGGCGGTCCGCCCTTCTGCCTGGGAGCGGGGGCGGGACCGGATGCGCGGGAGAGTGCGGGAGGCGCTGCGCGGCGGTGTCCGAAACCGGGTACGCGATGGTGTCCGGAACGGCCCTCCCGCCGTGGCCGAGAGGGTCCGGAGCGGGACGGTCCGGCTGTGGGCCGCGGCCCGGAGGCACCCGTTCTTCGCTGTGATCCTCGCCATAGCGGCGCTGCTGCGGGCCGTCGCGATGGTCGGCTACACGCCGGCGATGTTCTTCAACGACTCGTTCGACTACCTGCACGTGGCGATGCAGCCGTACCCGCACCCGCTGCGCCCGGACGGCTACTCGTTCCTGCTGATCGCGCTCAAGCCGTTCCACAGCTTCGCGCTGGTCACCGGGATCCAGCACCTCATGGGCCTGGCCATGGGCGTGATGATCTACGCGCTGCTGCGGCGGAAGTTCGGCGTGTGGAAGTGGGTGTCGGCGGTCGCGACGGCGCCGGTGCTGCTGGACGGCTACCAGATCCAGCTCGAGCACCTGATCCTGTCCGACACGATGTTCACCTTCCTGGTGATGTGCGCGGTCACGCTGCTGCTGTGGCACGACCGCCCGTCCTGGCGGATCGCCGCCTCGGTCGGGCTGATCATCGGCCTGTCGTGGCTGACCCGCTCGGTCGGCGCGCCCGTGCTGCTCGGCGTGCTGACGTACATGCTGATCCGCCGGGTCGGCTGGCGGATGCTGGCGGTCACGACCGTCGCCTGCGCGCTGCCGGTCGTGTCGTACATGGGCTGGTACAAGGCCGACAGCGGCAAGTTCGCGATCACCGAGAGCAACGGGATCTTCCTGTTCGCCCGGGTCTACAAGTTCGCCGACTGCCACCGGATGGACGACCTGCCGGTCAGCGAGATGATCCTGTGCACCGAGCCCGGCAACCGCCTGCCGAACTCGCAGGACGGCATCTGGAACGTCAAGTCGCCGCTCAACCGCTACACCGGCAACCGGTTCGGCCCGTACCAGAACAGCCTCGCCAACGACTTCTCCAAGCGGGCCATCCTCGCCCAGCCGGTCGACTACGCCAGGGTCGTCGGGCACGACTTCCTGCGGGTCTTCCAGTGGAAGCGCACGACGTTCCCCGACCCGGCGACCTACGGCCAGTACGAGTTCGGCAAGACCACCAAGGAACTGCCCGACTGGCACATGGACGCCGACTCGATCGCGTCCGCCGAGGCCAACGCGTACGAGCGCGGCCGGGCCCGCACCAAGATCATCGAGCCGTTCGGCACCGCGATCCGCGTCTACCAGGACCACGTCTACCTGCGCGGCACGATGGTCGGGCTGATCCTGCTGGTCGGGCTCGGCGGGATGGTCCCGATGTGGCGCCGCTTCGGCGGCCGGGCGCTGCTGCCGTGGACGCTCGCGACCGGCCTGCTGCTGGCGCCGGCCGCGACGGCCGAGTTCGACTACCGGTACGTCCTGCCCGCCGTTCCGCTCGCGTCGCTCGCCGCCGGGATCGCGTTCTCCCCCGAGGTCCGCGAACGCTACGCCGCGCTCGCGCGCAGGCTCCGCCCGGCCACCGGCGCGGAGGCCGCGCCGCCGACCGGGCCCGTCGAGGAGAAGGTCCCCGAGGTCGCCGCGAAGTAGCGCCCGCGCAGGGGGCGGCTCTGTCGCAGCCGCCCGGCAGGGGGCGCGGCTCCGGCGGCGGGTTACCCCAGGCGTGCAGGCGGCGGAGACGGAAGACCAGTTCCAGGTCGTTGCCGCGCCGGGCCGGGGGCACCTCCTCGCGCCGGTTCCACGGGGCCGCGAACGCCTTGACGTTCTGGCTCTGGCAGTTCGGGCAGACGTGGTCGGTCCAGGGCGTGGTGCACTGGTGGCCGTCGTGCGCGTAGACGGCGACCTCGCCGCCGTGCCCGTCCCCGGTGTGCCTCACGTCGAACTGCTCGTCCCAGGTCGTCAAGCAGCACAGGCACTCGTACACCCATGCCTCGTGGCTCGACCATGCTTCGTGCATGGCCCTCACCCCTCGGTGACGCCACCAAGCGCTCGGACCTCCAACGCGGCCCAGGGCGCGCTGCCATAGGACTCATGCCCCGGAACGGGGCTTCTGGACCGTTCTGATCAGGTGACTCTTCGGTTATTTCCTGGCAGCGACCACGGCGTCGTAAACGAGGCGCTTCGGGACGCCGTTCTCCTTGGCGACCTCGCCGATGGCCTGCTTGCGCGGCGTTCCGGCGGACTCGCGCGCCGCGACGGCGGCGGCCAGGTCGGCGGGGTCGGACAGCCCCTCGGGCTCGGGCGCGCCGCCGACGACGAGGGTGATCTCGCCGCGCACGCCGTCCCGCGCCCAGCCGGCGAGGTCGGCGATCGGGCCGCGCCGGACCTCCTCGTAGGTCTTGGTCAGCTCGCGGCACACCGCGGCGGGACGGTCCGCGCCGAACGCCTCGGCCATCGCGCCGAGGGTCGCGGCGAGCCGGTGCGGGGCCTCGAAGAAGACCATCGTGCGCGGTTCGTCCGCGAGGCCCGCGAGGCGCCGCGCCCGCTCGCCGGGCTTGCGGGGCGGGAAGCCCTCGAAGCAGAACCGGTCGGTCGGCAGCCCCGAGACCACCAGGGCGGTGGTCACGGCGGACGGCCCCGGCAGCACGGTGACGGGCACGTCCTCGGCCACCGCGGCGCGCACCAGCCGGTAGCCGGGGTCGGACACCCCCGGCAGCCCGGCGTCGGTGATCACCAGGACGTCGCGGCCCGCGAGCAGGTCGCCGAGCAGCTCCTCGGCGCGGGCGCGCTCGTTCTGGTCGTAGTACGACACGATGCGCGCCCCGTGCACGTCGACGCCGAGGTCGGACGCCAGCCGCCGCAGCCGCCGGGTGTCCTCCGCCGCGATGATCCCCGCGCCCGCGAGCGCCGCGCGCAGCCGTTCCGAGGCGTCCCCGGCACGTCCGATCGGCGCCGCGGCCAGCAGCAGCCTCCCGGACGGGTTCGCGGACGCGTCCCCGGGCGCCTCCGCCTCGCCGTTCGCGTTCGTTTCGACGTCCGCGTTCGTGCCCTCGGTGTCCGTTTCGTTGGCCGTCACGTGGCCATTGTCCCCGCCGGGCGGGCCGCGCCGGGACGGGGACGACCCGATCGGTACCGGAACCGACCGTACGATGGCGGAATGGCGATGACGGATTTCGCGCCGGTGACGGCCGCGGCGGACCGGCCCGGACCGCGCCCGCTGCGCGACTGGCTCGCCCCGCCGATCCCCGGGAGCGCGCTCTGGGGCTGGCTGGGGCCGCTGCTGGTGACGGTGTTCGCGGGCGTCCTGCGGTTCGACCGGCTCGGGTCGCCGAAGTCGGTCGTCTTCGACGAGACGTACTACGCCAAGGACGCGCTCGCCCTGCTGAAGTTCGGGTGGGAGCACAACACGGTCAAGGACGCCGACAAGCTGCTCATCGCCGACCGGCACGCCGACATCTGGGCGGACGGGCCGTCGTTCGTCGCGCACCCGCCGCTCGGCAAGTGGATGATCGCGCTCGGCGAGTGGATGTTCGGCGCGACGCCGTTCGGGTGGCGGTTCGTCCCGGCGCTGTGCGGGACGCTGTCGGTGCTGATCCTGTGCCGGGTGGCGCGGCGGATGACCGGCTCGACGCTGCTCGGCTGCGCCGCCGGGCTGCTGCTGGCGCTGGACGGCCTCCAGTTCGTCACCAGCCGCGCCGCGCTGCTCGACATCTTCGTGATGTTCTGGATCCTCGCCGGGTTCGCCTGCCTGGTGAACGACCGCGACCGTTCGCGCCGCCGCCTCGCCGAGAAGATCGAGAACGGCCGCACGTCGGTGTACGGGCCGTTCCTGCTGCACGGCTGGCGGATCGCGGCGGGCGTGTGCTTCGGCGCCGCGTGCGCCACCAAGTGGACCGGCGTGTTCTACATCGCGTTCTTCGGCGTGATGGTGGTGCTGTGGGACTACGGCGCGCGGCGCGCGGCCGGGGTGCGCAGCCCGTTCGCCGGGACGCTGATGCTGGAGGCCGTGCCCGCGTTCGTCCAGCTCGTCGTCGTCGCCGCGATCACCTACGTCGCGTCCTGGTCGGGCTGGATCTTCAAGGGGGGCGGCTGGGGGCGCGGAGAGGTCGCGTCCAACCCGCTGGCGCGGCCGTTCGAGGCGATGTCGCCCCTGTGGGACTACCACGAGGCGATCCTCAACTTCCACACCGGCCTGGACTCCAAGCACCCCTACCAGTCGTGGCCGTGGGACTGGCCGATCCTGCGGCGGCCCGTGGCGTTCTTCTACAACGAGCCGAAGGGCGGCGCGTGCGCCTCGTCCCGCTGCTCGCGCGAGATCCTGGGGATCGGCACGCCCGCGCTGTGGTGGGGCGCGCTCGTCGCGCTGGTCGTGGTGCTGTTCATCTGGCTGATCCTGCGCGACTGGCGCGCCGGCGCGATCGTGGTCGGCTTCGTGGCCGGATGGCTGACCTGGTTCCCGTCGGCGTTCGCCGACCGCACGATGTTCCTGTTCTACGCGACGCCGCTGATCCCGTTCATGGTGCTGGCGATCGTCCTGGCGTTCGGCTACCTGATAGGCCCGGCGACCGTCCGGAGACGCGCCGTGCCCGATCCCGCCGCAGACGGCGTCCACGGCGGGACGGACGC
This sequence comes from Actinomadura sp. J1-007, assembly GCF_009793335.1. Lineage (GTDB taxonomy): Bacteria > Actinomycetota > Actinomycetes > Streptosporangiales > Streptosporangiaceae > Spirillospora > Spirillospora yumaensis. The sequence continues at coordinate 1,856,090 of NZ_WING01000001.1, forward strand.
GCAGCCGGCGGGCCCGGACCGTTCGGACCTCGCCGCCGGGCGGGACGCGGAGGGCGCGACGGCCGCCGGCGCCCGCGTGGACGGCGCGCATCCGGCGGCGAGCTCCCGCCGCGTCGTCGGAGCCGCCGCGGCGGGAGCGTTCATGCTGGTCGTCCTGGCGAACTTCGCCTACTTCCACCCGATCCTGTCGGCGCAGACCTTGCCGTACGACGACTGGCACGCCCGGATCTGGTTCAGTTCCTGGATCTGACCCGTCACCGCTTCTTCAGCAGGGTCCTCATCTGCGCGATCTCGGCCTGCTGCGTACGGACGATCGCGTCGGCGAGGCTCTTGGCGGGACCGTAGGCGCCCTTCGCCTGCTCCTGCCGGGCCATGGTGACCGCGCCCTCGTGGTGCGCGATCATCATGGTCAGGAACCCGCGGTCGAGTTCGGCGCCCTTGAGCTCACCGAACGCCGCCATCTCCTTGCCCGACATCATGCCGGGCATGTCGCCGCCGGAGCCCGTTCCCTGGCTCGGGCCGGAGCCGTGGTCCATGCCCGGCATGTCGCCGCCGCCGTGGTTCATGCCGGGCATGTCGCCGCCGTTCTCGGGCGGGGCCTCGGCGCCCCACCGCTTGAGCCATCCCGTCATGGTCCGGATCTCGGGGGCCTGGGCCTTCTCGATCTGCCCGGCGAGCGTCCTCACCCGGGCGTCGCCGGAACCGGCGAGGACGACCTTCGACATCCGGACGGCCTGCCGGTGGTGCGGGATCATCATTCGGGCGAACGCCACGTCCTGCGCGTTGTGGGCGCCCTGCGCGGCCCCCGGTGAGGCGGGCGAGCCCGTCGGGTGGCCGGTGCCGTGCTCGCCGCCGGACGCGGCGCCGTCTCCGTCGCCGCCTCCGCACGCCGCGGCGCCGATCAGGACGGCGGCGGTGATCGCCATGAGCTTGGTCTTCACGTTCGTGTCTCCTGCGCTGTGGTCTCGTTCGTGGTCGGGCACGCGGACGAGACCGGCGCGCGCGTCGGAACGCGGCGGCGCCGGGCTCGCCGGGGCCTGTCACAGCCGCAGCACGGAGAGCCGGTAGACGCTGGGAGGTCTGGCGCGGGGCGGGCCGCGGCGGCGGAGCCGTACGGACGAGGTCCCCGCGAGGGGGGACGGCGGGTCCAGGGCGCGCCCGGCGAGCGCGGCGAGCGCCAGCGCGGCGAGGGTGAGCAGCGCGAAGCAGACCGCGCCCGCGATGCACCCGGCCATGTCCATGCCCATCCCCGCGGGCCCGCCCATCCGGAAGCCGCGCGCGGGCGGATCGTCCATCCGTGCGGTGGCGTGCTCCGGCATGGCGGCGTGGTGCGGCGGGGCGGGCGAGCCGGAGGACGGGGTGGTGAGGACGGGTTCGGAGACGTGAAGGGGCGAGGGGGTGGCCGTCACGCCGTGCATGAGGAACAGGCCGGCGAGCAGGCCGAGGCCGAGCAGCGCCAGCAGGGCGCCGCGCGATACCCCCGGCCGTTCATGCCGCCACTGTACCGGCGCGCGCGGGGCGCAGGGTTCGAGCGCCCGCGAGGACGAGCGCCAGCGCGAGGACGCCGCCCGCCCCCGCGCCCGCGAAGGCGCCGGGGACGCCCGCGACGTCCTGCCCGAAGCCCGCCACGGCGGAGCCGAGGGAGCTGCCCGCGCCGACCGCGGCGACGATCCAGGCGAACGCCTCGGTGACCGTCCCGCTCGGGGCGAGCCGGTCGACCAGGGAGAACGAGCAGGCCAGGGCGGGCGCGAGGAAGATCCCGCTGAGGAACGCGAGCACCAGCATGACCGCGAGGCGGGGCGCCCAGGCGAGCGGCAGGTAGAACGCGGCGAGCGCGGCGACCAGCCAGGGCAGGCGGCCGTGCGGTTCGCCGGGCCAGCGGCGGGCGCCGTACGCGACGCCGCCGGCGAGGGCGCCGCCCGCGTTCGCCGCGAGGAGCAGGCCGGAGGCGTAGTCCTCGCCGAGGCGTTCGGCGTAGGCGACGACGGCGACCGCGTACACGCCGAGCGCGACCCCGGCGCAGGCGAGCGCGGCGAGCAGGACGCGCAGGCCGGGCGAGCGCAGCGGGCCCGCCCAGTCGGCGGCGCGCGGCTCCCCGCGCCATTCGCGGGACGGGCGGGACGCGGCGACGACGAGGGTCCCGGCGATGCCGAGCGCGCCGGTGAGGACGAGGGCGGTCTCGGTGGACACCGCCGCGGCGGCGACCACGATGAGGGGGCCGACGGTGAACAGCAGCTCCTGCGAGGCGGCGTCCAGCGCGTACGCGGCCTGGACCTCGCCGGGGCCGGGGAGCACGGCGGTCCACAGGGCCCGCAGGCCCGCTTCGAGCGGCGGCGTGCCGAACCCGGCGACGACCACGGCGGCGACCGCGACCGGCAGCGGGCGCACGCCGACCCAGGCGAGGACGCAGAGGCCGGCGGCCGACGCGCAGGCGGAGGGCAAGAGCACGCGGGACTGCCCGAACCGGTCCATCGCGCGGCCGAGGACGGGCTGCCCCGCCGCCGTCGCGAGGCCGAGGACCGCCGCGAGGGTCCCGGCGAGCGGGTAGCCGCCGCCGGACGCGCGCACGTGCAGGACGACGGCGAGCATCGCCATCCCGTTCGGCAGCCGTCCGAGCAGGGTGCCGCCGAGCAGCCGCGCGGCGTACGGCACCCGGAGGAAGTCGACGTAGGCGCGCATCAGTCATACGTACCACCCCAGGGCGCCTCCGCTCTACCCTGGAGCCGAACGCGATCGCGACCTGGGGAGGGACAGTGCCGGCGACGAGCCGTCCGACCAGCAGGGACGTGCCGCGGGCGGCCGGGCCGTCGCAGGAGCCGGGCGCGTCGCGGGCGGCGGGGGAGCCGGGTCGTCGCGGGCGGCGGGGGTCGCGCGGGGAGCGGGGCGGCCGACCAGTCGGGACGTGGCGCAGGCGGCGGGGGTCTCGCAGTCGACGGTCTCGCTCGTCCTCGGTGGGAAGTGGCGGGGGCGGGTGTCGCCCGCGACGGCGCGGGGCGTGCGGGAGGCGGCTGAGCGGCTCGGCTACCGGCTCAACGTCGCGGCGCGCAATCTGCGGCTCGGGACGACCCGTACCGTGATGCTGATCGTCCCCACGCTCGACAACCCGTTCTTCGGGCCGGTCTACACGGGCGTGGCGCGGATCGCGGCGCGCAACGGGTTCGGCGTCGTGGTCTATCCGTGGCCCGAGGCGGCGCGGGGGGACGGGGCGGGCGGTTCGCCCGACGGAGGGCGTGAGGCGGCGGACGCGGAGCGCGGCGGGGAAGGCGACGGGGCGAACGGGCTGTTCGGCGGGGCGCGGGAGGCGGTGGACGGCATCCTCGCCATGTCCATGGCGGAGGAGGCGCTGCGCGGGTTCCCGGGGACGCCCGCGGTGATGCTCGACAGCGACCCGGCGGGGGCCGCGCCGACCGTCGTGTTCGACGTCGCGGGCGGGGCGCGGGCGATCGCCGCGCATCTGGCCGCGCTCGGGCACCGCAGGATCGGGCACGTGGCGTCGGCGGTGGACGCGTGGACGTTCCGCGCCCGGGGCGGCGCGCTCGCCGCGTCCGTCGAGGCGCTGCCCGGCGGGACGCTCGTCCGGACGGAGACGGCGATCGAGGCGGGCGCGGCGCGGGAGGCCGCGGGGCGGCTGCTGGACGGCCCGGAGCCGCCGACCGCGCTGGTGTGCGACGACGACCTGATCGCCGCCGGGGCGTACAAGGCGGCGCGGGCGCGGGGGCTGGACGTCCCGCGCGACCTGTCGGTGACGGGCATGGACGACGTGCTGCTCGCGACCGCGCTCGAACCCGAGCTGACCACGGTGGGGCTCCCGGCGGAGGAGCTCGGGGCCGAGGGCATGGCGGCGCTGCTCGCGGTGCTGGACGGCGAGCGGCCCCCGGCGTGCTCGCTGCCCGGACGGCTGGTCGTGCGCGGCTCGACCGCTCCCCCGCGCGCGGCGCGCCCATGACCCCGCGCGCGACGCGCCCGATCCCGCGCGCGACGCGCCTGATCCGGGTATAACGGGGCCCATGGGACAAGCCTCGTCCGAGACCGACCCCGACGCCCATCCGGACAACCGCATCGGCGTCCTGCCGCCCCGGACCAGGGTGTGGCGCAACGGCAAGGTCGAGGCGGAGGGCTTCCCGGTCGCGGAGATCAGCGACCAGCTCGCCCGGCCCGGCGTGACGGTCTGGCTCGACCTGTGCGCGCCCGACGAGGACGATCTCCGCGTGGTCAGCGAGGAGCTCGGGCTGGACCCGGTGGCGATGGAGGACGCGGTGTCCTCGCACGAGCGCGCCAAGCTCGACCGCTACAGCGAGTACGCCTTCCTCAACCTCTACAGTCCCGAGGTCGGCGACGACGCCGAGATGTCGCTGCACGAGATCTCGGCGTTCGTGACCGAGCGGGCGCTGGTGACCGTGCGGCAGGACGCCGGGTTCGACGTGGACGAGCTGGTCTCCCGGTGGGACGACAGCCCCGACCTCGACCGCGCCGACCCGGACGAGCCGATGACGCCGCTGCTGCTGTACGGGCTGCTGGACCTGGTGGTGGACCGGCAGCTCACCGCCGTGCAGGGGCTGGACGACGAGGCGGACGCGCTGGAGGAGCTGATCTTCGACGACGCGTTCCCGGTGAAGGACATCCAGCGGCGCAGCTTCCGCCTCCGCAAGAACCTGGTGTCGCTGCGGCGCGTGTCGCTGCCGATGCGCGAGATCCTCAACACGCTGATGCGGCGCGACCTGCGCTTCGTGCACGCGTCGCTGATGCCGTACTTCCAGGACGTGTACGACCACACGCTGCGGGTCAGCGAGTGGACCGACGGGCTGCGCGACCTGGTCGCGAACCTCCTCGACACGCGCATCGCGCTCCAGGGCAACCGGCTGAACGAGGTGATGAAGAAGGTGACGAGCTGGGCCGCGATCATCGCGGTGCCGACGGCCGTCACCGGCTTCTACGGGCAGAACGTGCCGTACCCCGGCTCGGACCAGGCCGTCGGCTTCTACGTCAGCACGACGCTGCTGATCGTGTGCAGCGTCGGCCTGTACTTCGTGTTCAAGGCCCGCGACTGGCTCTGACGCGGTTCACGACTGGCTCTGACGCCGTTCAAGGGACGCGACCGGGCGTGGCGCCGTTCAGGCTTTGGGGGTCCAGGGCTTCATCCAGCTCGTTTCGGGCCAGCCCTCGACGGCGGCCATCAGCGGGAACGCGCTCGCGCCGTCGATGCTCTCGCGGATGATGTCGGCGTGGCCCGCGTGCCGGGCGGTCTCCTGGATGAGGTGCAGCAGGACCCACCGCACCGACCACGCCTCCTCGTCCTGCGGGAACCAGGGGACGCCGCGCGGGATCGGCACCGGCCGGCCGAGGTCGGAGACCTCCGCGACGACCTCGTCGGTGCGCTCGGCGGCGCGGGCGTAGGCGTCGAGCGCGCCCTGGAGCGTCTCGTCCTCCCTGAGCACGTGCCCCTCCTGGAGCCTCTCAGGGGTGTTGATGTACTCGCCGGTGTCGACGAGGCTGCACCAGACCTCCTCGACCCGGCCGAGGTGCTTGATGATCCCGCCGACCGTCAGCGCGCTCACGGAGGCGGGGGAACGGGCCTGGTCGTCGGTGAGGCCGTGCGCGGCGACGCGGACCACGTGCCGCTGCTGGGCGAGGAAGGAGAGCAGTCCGTCGCGCTCGTCGGCCACCGGCCGAACGTTTCCGGGCATGGGCACATCCTCTGGTCTGGAACGCTCTGGATCTCCAACGGGTCCCGGGCGGCCCGGGACGTTCCGATCCTCCCATCAGGCTCCGACACTTTTCCGCCAGGCCGAGGGAGTGTTCAGCATATATACGCTTATGAGTATCGAACCAGGCGCTATATCTGTATTGGACATCGGGCCTGCGCGTCTGGTCTTCTCTGCGCTATGCGCCAACCCTCTCGACCGACTTCCTGGAAGCTCCTCGGGACGGCCGCCCTCGCCGGCGCCGTCCTGTTCGGGTCCGCCGGCTGCGGCGCCGGAACCTCGCCCGCCGAGCAGAAGAACGGCGCGTCGAAGGTCGCCTCGGTCTCGGCCACCGTCGACGGCGCCGCCGTCCAGCGCGAGCTGCGCCGGCTGGAGGCGTCCTACAAGGGCCGTATCGGCGCGTACGCCGTCGACACGGGCACCGGGCGGGTCGTCTCGCACCGCGCGGACGAGCGGTTCGGGTTCGCGTCCACGTTCAAGTCGATGGCGGCGGCGGCCGTCCTGCGCAAGGCCCGCACCTCCGATCCCGGGCTGATGGACCGGCGGCTCCACTGGACGCGCGCGGACGTGCTGGACTACTCGCCCATCACCGAGAAGCACGTCGAGGACGGCCTCACGGTCGCCGAGGTCTGCGCCGCGGCGGTCGAGTACAGCGACAACACCGCGGGCAACCTGCTGCTGGAGCAGATCGGCGGCCCGGCGGGGCTGACCCGCTACCTGCGTTCCCTGAAGGACCCGGTCTCGCGGCTGGACCACTTCGAGCCCGAACTGAACCCGTGGAAGCCCGGCCAGAAGCACGACACGACCACGCCCGCCGCCGTCGGCCGCGACCTGTCGGAGGTCACGCTCGGCCGCTCCGTGCCCGCGCCGGACCGCGCGCGGCTGATCGGCTGGCTGAAGGGCAACACGACCGGCGACAAGCGCATCCGCGCCGGGCTGCCGAAGGGCTGGACGGTCGGCGACAAGACCGGCACCGGCGGGACGTACGGGACGGCCAACGACATCGCGGTGGCCTGGCCGCCGTCGGGCGGCGCGCCGATCGTCCTCGCGATCTACACCAACCGCCGGGCGGCGGACGGCGAGGCCGACGACGCCGTGGTGGCGCGGACGGCGACGATCCTGGCCCGCGGGCTCGGTGCCGTCCGCTGACGCCGCGGCGCCGGCCCGGCCGCCGCGCGCGGGGGCCGGGGACCGCCGGGTCATCGGGGTCGTCGTCGGCGTCCAGCTCACCGCGTCGCTCGGCTTCTACGCGGTGATGGCCCACGTCGTCGCGCATCTGCGGGACGACGTGGGCCTGCTCGCGGGGACGATCGGGTTCGTGCTCGGCGCCCGGCTGCTGGTGCAGTACGCGCTGCTGCTCCCGTTCGGCGCCCTGGTCGACGCGATCGGGGGGCCGCGCGGGGGCGTGCTCGCGTGCGCGCTGCGGGCGGCCGGGTTCGCGGTGCTCGCCGTCGCGGGCGGCGTCCCGGCACTGCTCGCCGCGAGCGTGCTGCTCGGCGCCGGGGGCGCGTTCTTCCATCCGGTCGCGCAGTCGCTGCTCGCGGGGACGTCGCCCGCCGTGCGGGCCCGCGGGTACGCGGCGTACGCGTTCACCGGCCAGCTCGCGATGGTGGCGGCGCCGCCGATCGGCCTGGCGGTCGTGGCGGGCGCGTTCGCGCTGGACGGCGGCGGCGGTGGCAGTGGCGGCGGAGGGGACGGGGACGTGTTCGGCCCGTTCGGCGTGCTCGCTGCGCCGGACGGGCGTTTCGCGTTGCTGGCGGGCGGCGCGGCGGTCGCGTGGGCGATCGCCGCGGCGCTGTTCCTGCTGCTGGACGGCGCACCGGCCGCGCAGGCGAACGGCGCGTCCGGCGGGACGCGCGCGCACGGGGGCCGGGCCGCCGCGCGCGAGGTGGCGGACGGCGTGCGCGACGCGGTGCGGGACGCGGCGTTCCTGCGGTTCACCGCCGCCACCTGCGCGGGGCCGCTGCTGTCCGAACAGGCCACGACCGTCGTCCCGCTCCGCGGCGCCGGCTCGGGCGGGACGACCCTGTTCCTGTGCGTGGCGGGCGTGGTCGCGGCCCTGATCCAGCCGTGGTGCGCCGCCCGCGACCGCGCCGCGCGGGACGGCGTCGTCCCGGCCGGGTTCCTGGTCGCGGGCGGCTCGTACGCCGCGCTGATCCCGCTCGGCGCGAGCGGCGCGCCGCCGCTCGCGGGCCTGCTGGCGGCGGCGCTGCTCAGCGGGATCGGGATGGGCCTGCTGATGCCGTCGGTGTTCCAGCAGCTCGTCCGGCACGCCCCGCCCGGCCGGTCCGGCGCGTACTTCGGCGTGCGCGCGTTCCTGGCCGGGATCGTCTCGTTCGGCGGGGGGCTGGCGGTCGGGCGGCTGTTCCAGTCCGGGCCCGGGGGCGGGGCCGCCGCGCTCGCGGGTCTCGCGCTCCTGTCGTTCGCGTCCGCGGCGGCCTGCGCCGTGAAGGACCGGAAGGGCCGGGCGGCCCGTCCGGCTCAGGCGGCCCCCTTCAGGAACGACGCGGCGATCGGCGCCGCCGCCCCGGCCCCGGTGCCGCCGCCCTCGACGATCACCGCGAAGGCGAGGTCGCCGCGGTAGCCGATGAACCACGCGTGCGTCGGCGGCTCCTTGCCCGACCCGAACTCCGCGGTGCCCGTCTTCCCGGCCGTCCCGGACGGGAAGTCGACCTTGGACGCGGTGCCCTCGCTGACCACGGCGGGCATCAGGCTGTGCAGGGCGCGCTCGACCGCGGGCTCCAGCCTGTGCGGCGGCTCGGGCTCGCGCCCGCCCGCGTCGGCGGCCTGCGAGGCGAGCGAGGCGTCCACCAGGCGCGGCGACCGCCAGGTGCCTCCGGCGGCGGCCGCTGCCACGCTCGCCATGTTGAGCGGGCTGGTCAGCACCTCGCCCTGCCCGAACGCGGCGGACGCGAGCGCGGTGTCGTCCTTGGCGTCGGGGAACGCGGCCCGGACGGCGGGCAGCCCCGCGATGACCGGCGCGTTGAACCCGAACTGCGCCGCGACCTGCGCGAGCCGCTTCTCCCCCAGCTTGTCCACGGCGAGCCGCGCGAAGGTGGTGTTGCACGAGTGCGCGAACGCCTCCCGCAGCGGGACCGTCCCGAACTTCTCGTACTCGGAGTTCTTGAACGTCCGGCCGCCGATGCTGGTGGTGGCCGGGCAGCCGACCGGCGTGCGGGGGTCCATGCCGCCCGCGACGAGCGCCGCGGCGGTGACGACCTTGAACGTCGAGCCGGGCGGGTAGCGGCCCATCAGCGCCCGGTTGTAGCCGCCGGGCTTGTTGGCGGCGGCCAGGATCTCGCCGGTGGACGCGCGGACCGCGACGAGCGAGGCGGGCTTGTCCACGTCCGCGAGCGCCTCCCCCGCGGCGCGCTGGACCTTCGGGTCGATCGTGGTGCTCAGCGGCGTGCCGTCCTTGCCGCCGAAGCGCTGGAGCGTCTTGACGGGCTTGCCGTCGGCCCCGACGACCTGCACCGCGAGCGCCGGGGTCCCGGCGAGCCGCTTCTCGTACTGGCGTTGCAGGCCCTCCAGTCCGACGGTGTCGCCCGTCCGGTAGGGCGGGCCGAGCTTCTTCGCGGCCTCGGCGGACGCGGGGCCGGCCGGGCCGACGAGCTGCTGGACGGACCCGGACGGCGAACCGCTCAGGTCGCCGCCCTTCGCGTCGCGGACGGCGGCGCGCGACGGCCAGGTGCGGGCGGCCTTCAGCCGCTGCCCCTCCTGGAGCGAGGGGTGCAGCAGTTGCGGCGACCACTTCACCCGCCACTTCCCGTCCTGCTTGGTGAACGGCATCATGCCGTCGTACGACCAGGCGCGGCCTCCGGACAGGACCAGCCGGGCGCGGTACGCGCCGCCCGCCTCGTCGCCCTTCGGGCGGCCCACCGAGGCCGTCTCGTACCGCCCGCCGGTGACGCCGAGGTCGTCGCGCATCCGCTTCACGCGGGCCTCGAAGTCGGCGGGCGGGTCGGCGGTCAGGGCGCGCATGGCGGCGGCGTCGCCGCGGGACCAGGCGGCGAGGAAGCGGCGGCCGGTGTCCCCCGGGCCGTCGTCGCCGCGCAGGATCCACACCGCTCCCGCCCCCACGAGCGCGACGGCGGCCACCACGGCCGCCGCGATGATCACACGGGATCGGCGCATCTGGACTCCTTTCCGTTCTGACCCGCAAGGACACCATCCGGACGTCCGAATGTCCAAGATAGATATCGGTGTCAAAACGATATTCGGACAGCTATCATCACTGTTCGTGAACCTTGTGGGCCATCTGACCTGCTTCGTCGCGGTCGCCGAGGAGCTGCACTTCGGCCGCGCGGCGGAACGGCTCGGCATGGCCCAGCCCCCGCTCAGCCAGCGGATCCAGCGGCTGGAGAAGGAGCTCGGAGTGCGGCTGTTCGACCGGTCGAGCCGCAGGGTCGAGCTGACCGCCCCGGGGCGGCTGCTGCTCGACGAGGCGCGTGACATCCTCGCCCGGGTGGACCGCGTGTACTCCCTCGCCGACCGGGCGCGGCTCGGCGAGACCGGCGCCGTGCGCGCCGGGCTGCCCGCCGACCTCGGCGGCGCCGTGGTCGCGGCGCTGATCGCCGCGTTCCGGGCCCGCCGCCCCGACCTGCGGCTCGACCTGCGCGAGATCGGCACGGCCGAGCAGGTGCGGGCGCTCGCCGAGGGCGCCCTCGACGTCGGGGTCGTCCGGCATCCGTGCGACTCGCGCGACCTGGACCTCGGGCCGATGCTCGGGCAGCCGGTCGGCGTGCTGCTGCCCGCGGACTCGCCGCTCGCCGCGTCCCCCGAGGTGCACCTGGCCGACCTCGCCGGGCACGACCTGGTCGCGTTCCCGAGGGAGGAGGCGCCCGGCACGTACGACGAGCTGCTCGCCACCTGCCGCCGCCACGGGTACGAGCCGCCCGCCGTGCACGAGGCGAGGCACCCGCAGTTCGCGCTCGGGCTCGTCCTCGCGGGCACGGCGGTGGCGCTCGCGCCGCGCGCGGAGGACGGCGCGGCGGCGGTCTGGCGGCCCCTGCTCGGCGACCCGCTGACCTGGCGCACGTCCACCGCGTGGCGGCGCGGGGCCGAGCCCGACCGCGAGCGCGCCGTCGCCGACTTCACCGCCGTCGCCACGGCCGTGCTGCGTACCGAGGCCGGGATGGTCGCCGTCGGCGAGGCCCCGGCCCGCCGCGTCGTCGCGCGCCCCGCCTCCGGGTTCCTGGCATGAGCGCGCGCGACGGCCGGACGGCCCGCGCCGGGACCGGTGGCGCGACCGGTGGCGGGACCGGAGCCCGCGCCGGGGCGGGCGGCGAGGTGACGGCGCGGATCGAGGCGGCGTTCCGCGCCGCCGGGGTGACCGGCCACCTGCACGCGGCCGACATCGACACCGGGCGCGAGATCGGCGTGCGCCCCGACGAGCCGGTGGTGCTGGCGTCGGTGTTCAAGGTGCCGCTGCTCGTGGCGTTCCACCGGCAGGCGGCGGCGGGGCTGCTGGACCCGACCGAGGCGGTCACGGTGCGGCCCGAGGACCGCAGCGCCGGGCCGACCGGGATCTCGGCGCTGCTGGACGAGGTGCGGATGTCGCTGCGCGACCTCGCCTGCCTGATGATCACGGTGAGCGACAACGCGGCGGCGGACGTCCTGCTCGACCGGGTCGGGCTCGCCGCGGTCAACGAGACCGCGGCGCGGCTCGGCCTGCCGCGCACGTACGTGGACGGCGGCGGGCGGGACCTGTACGACGCGATGCTCTCCGACGGCGGCGTGGACAGCTTCGCCGAGCTGTGGGCGCGGCTGGACGAGCCCGGGGTGCTCGGGCGGCTGCGCGGCCTGGACCCGGCCCGGACGAGCCGCAGCACGCCGCGCGAGATGACCCGGCTGCTCGGCCTGGTGTGGCGGGACGAGGCCGCGCCGCCGGACGGCTGCGCGGCGATGCGGCGGCTGTTCGGGCTCCAGGTGTGGCCGCACCGGCTGTCCTCCGGGTTCCCGTTCGACGACGTGCTGGTCAGCGGCAAGACGGGCACCCTGCTCACGGTCCGCAACGAGGTCGGCGTGGTCGAGTACCCCGATGGGGGACGGTACGCGGTGGCGGTGTTCACCCGCTCGTCGCTGCCGATCGCCGCGCTCCCCCGGGCCGACGCCGTGATCGGGACGTCCGCGCGGATGGCGGTGGAGGCGCTGCGCGCCCCCGGCCGGCCGAGGTGACGGCGGCGCCGCGGACACTTCGCCCGACATGACCCAATACCCTCCTGCGTGACGTTGGGAGGGACGCGGCGATGACCGAACGGGTGGTCGGAGGGCGGTACCGCCTGGTCGAACGGATCGGCCGGGGCGGCATGGGCACCGTCTGGACGGCCGTGGACGAGACGCTGCGCCGCGACGTCGCGGTGAAGGAGGTCCTGCTGCCCGAGGGCCTGTCCGCCGAGGAGCGCCGCGTCGCGGGCGAGCGGGCCCGCCGCGAGGCCCGCGCGGCGGCGCTGATCGACCACCCGGGCGTCGTCACCGTGCACGACGTGGTGGTCGAGGACGGCCGCCCGTGGATCGTGATGGAGCTGATCGAGGGCCGCTCGCTCGGGGCGCTGATCCGGGAGAACGGCCCGTCGCACCCGAAGTGGGTCGCCACGGTCGGCCTGCGGCTGCTGGACGCGCTGGAGGCCGCGCACGCCCGGGGCGTCCTGCACCGCGACGTCAAGCCGGGCAACGTGCTGCTCGCGGACGGGCTGGTCTACCTGACCGACTTCGGCATCGCGAGCATCGAGGCCGACACGTCGCTGACCAGGACCGGGGCGCTCGTCGGCTCCCCCGGCTACATGGCGCCCGAACGGCTGCGCGAGGAGCCCGCCGGTCCCGGATCGGACCTGTGGTCGCTCGGCGCGACCCTCTACACGGCGGCCGAGGGCGCGCCCCGTTCGAGCGGTCCGGGCCGATGGAGACCCTCGGGGCCGTCCTCACCGAGGACCCGCCCGCGCCGCGCAACGCCGGGCCGCTCGCGCCGCTGCTGTGGGGGATGCTGGCCAAGGACCCGGCCGAACGGCTCCCGGCCGCGACCGTCCGGCGCGAGCTGGAGAACGTGATGTACGGGCGGCCGTCCGGCCTGTCCGTCCCCGTGCCGCCGCCCGCGCCGCCCGCGCCGCCCGCGCCGCCCGCGCGGCCCGCGCCGCCCGCGGCGGGTCCCGTTCCGTCGCGGCGGCGGGTCTGGGTGCCCGTGGCCGCCGGCGCGGCGATCGTGGCGCTGTTCGCGGCCATCGTCGTCGTGTCGTTCGTCACCTCGCCCGGCGAGAAGCGCGCGGGCGCGTCCGACTCGCCTTCCGGGAGCCCGTCGCCGAGCGCGGGGACGCCGTCGCGGTCGCCGTCGGCCGCGCCGTCCACGGCCGCTCCGGCGGGCGGGCTGGCCGAGCCGTGCGGGCTGCTCGGCGAGCGGGAGGTCGCGCGGCTCCTCGGGGACGGGACGCCGCGCAAGACGCCGGACAAGAACGTCGGCTGCGGCTGGACGGTCGACCACCGCGGCGTGAACGTCACCGACCTCAGCGCGCAGGCGGGCAACCCGGCGGCGGGTTCGGCGACCGAGGCGCACGGCACGTTCCAGCGCTGGCGGAACGCGCGGTCCAAGCCGTCCGGGCAGAACTTCTGGGGCTGGACGGAGATCAACGTCGACCGCGTGGAGGCCCGGAAGACGGGCGCGCGGACGGTGCGCGGCCTCGGTGACGAGGCGTTCTCCTACGAGAGCGTCGGGCTCTCCGAGCCGATGGACAAGGCGCATGTGGTGTTCCGTGTGAGGACGACCGTGGTGGAGGTCGAGTACGTCTACCGGCGCGGGGCCGCGTCCCCCGAGGGCGCGATGCGGGCCGCCCGCTCGGTCGCCGCGCGGCTGGCGGCGCGGCCGTGACGGGGGACGACGCGCCCGGGGACGGCGCGCCCGGCGGCCGCGCGTCCAGGGACGGCGCGCCGGGCGCTCGCGTGCTGGCGGGCCGGTACCGGCTGGAGCGCAAGCTCGGGCAGGGCGGAATGGGCGTCGTGTGGCGGGGCCGCGACGAGGAGCTCGGCCGCGCCGTCGCGGTCAAGGAACTGCTGCTGCCCGAGCATCTCGGGCCGGAGGGCCGCGAGCACGCGGCGGCGCGGGCGATGCGCGAGGCGCGCGCGGCGGCCATGCTGCGGCACGAGTCGATCGTGACGGTGCACGACGTCGTCATGGACGAGGGCCGCCCGTGCATCGTCATGGACCTGCTGCCCGGCCGTTCGCTGGACGCCGTGCTGGAGGAGGACGGCCCGCTCGCCCCGGACCGGGCGGCGCGGATCGGCGCGCAGGTGCTCGCCGCGCTGACCGCCGCCCACCGGCGCGGCATCCTGCACCGCGACGTCAAGCCCGCGAACGTCTTCCTGCGCGACGACGGCCGCGCGATCCTCACCGACTTCGGGATCGCGTCCCTGGAGGGGGACGTGACGCTGACCGAGACGGGCGCGCTTGTCGGGTCGCCCGCGTACATGGCGCCCGAACGGGTCCGGCACGACGGCGGCGGCCCCGAGTCGGACCTGTGGTCCCTCGGCGTGACGCTGTACGCGCTGGTGGAGGGCCGGGTGCCGTTCGCGAGGCAGACGCTGATGGGCACCCTGAGCGCCGTCCTCACCCAGGACCCCGCGCCGCCGCGCCGCGCCGGGCCGCTCGCCCCGGCGATCATGGCGCTGCTGGCGAAGGACCCCGCCGCGCGGCTGAACGCGTCCGGCGCCGAGCGGGCGCTGCGCGCCGTCGTGGCGGGCAGGCCCGCGCCGGTCTCCCCGCCTCCCCAGGCCCCGTCGCCCGCCCCGCCGCCGTCGTCCACCCCCGCGCCGTCCGGGCCCTCGACCGTGCCTCCGGGGCCGCCCGGTCCGTACGGGCGCGCGGGTTCGACCGGCCCGGCGCGGCCCGCGCGGGTTCGGCGCCGCCGGCCGCTGGCCGCGGGCGCCGCCGTCGCGGCCGTGGCGGCGGTCGTCGCGGTGGTGCTGGCCTGGCCGGACGGCGGGGACGGCGGCGAGGACGGCACGGGCAAGGGCGGCGGCGCGGCCCGTACGGGGCAGGGCCGGCCGTCCGCATCGTCCTCGCGGGCGGCCTCGGGGACGGCGCGGTTCGCGTCCGCGCCGTCGCCGTGCGGGTTCATCAGCGTGGAACGGGCGGCGCGGATCGTCCCGCACGCCGAGCAGCTCCGCTCCGACCCCGGCGACGACGGCAAGGGCCTGTCGCGCACGGGATGTGTGTGGCAGGGCGGAGGCGTCTCCAAGCCCGGCGCGCCCACCACCGACACCCTGACCGTCACGCTCTCCGCGAACCCGGCCGCCCCCGGAACGGACCCGTCCGCCCTCGCGCACGGCCGTTTCGCGGAGGCGCGCAAGACCGCGATGCCCGTCGGGACGGCCCCCGATCCGGACGAGTCGTTCCGCGATCTGCCGGGCCTCGGGGACGAGGCGTTCCTCCACGAACGCCGTGCGGGCAAGCCTTCGGCGACCGTCCACCTGCGGATCGGCAACCTCGTCGCGGAGGTCGAGCTGCGGACCGAGCGGCGCGGCCAGGGCGCCCGGATGAGCGACGGCGCGCTGAAGGCCGCGCAGTGGGTGCGGGCGGCGCTCGAACGGAGCTGACGGGCCCGGAGGCGTTCCGGGAGAGGGGACGGGTCGGGCGGAGGCACACATCACACGGCGCCGGGAAACGTAGGCTGTTACCCCGGTTATTGATCACTTTTGGGCCACTCTTGGGAGAACGTGTTGCGGCTGCCGGAGCATCTCGAGCTACTGCTCACCGACGAGCCGGTCCTCGACGTCTACGCGCACGGCCCGTGGCGCGTGCCGGACGGGCGGTTCGAGGAGATCGCCGAACGGATCGACGCGCTCGCCCGGGATCCGCGGTGCGCGGAGCTGACCACCGACGAGCACAAGCTGCTGACGCTGCCCGCGTCCCTGGTCACCGCCGAGATCTTCGGCATGCTGGCGTTCCTGCCGGGCGGCGGGGCGATCAAGGCGGGGTCGTGGTCGCAGCTCCCCGAGCGGCTCCTGCACGAGCACCTGGTCAACCCCGGCCCGCTCAGCACCCGGATGACCCGCTGGGACGCGCCCGGCGGCCGGTGGCGGCCCCCGGTGGACTGGCTGATCGAGGCGCCCGACCGCGAGCTGGCGATCGAGCTGGCCCGCGACTGCCTGGTCGCGCTGGAGGGCATCGAGCCGCTCGAACGGCGCCGCAGGGCGCTGCTGCGGCTGTACGACTCGCCGCCCGCGCTCGACGTGAACCTGCCCAAGATGGAGCTGCGCGAGCACTGGCACGCGCACGCCGGCGAGGAGATCGTCGCGGCCGTCCCCGAGCTGCTCGGCCCGGTCGGCTACCTGGAGTGGGTGTGCTCGGGCCTGCTCGCCGCGTACGAGCACCTGGCCGCGCTGGCCCCGAGGGACGAGACGGTCGAGGCGCACCTCGTCCAGCTCCTGCTCCAGGGCAGCCTGGAACACGTTCCGGCGGAGCTGGCGGCGGCGCTCGGCGAGGACCGCTACCGCGACCTCCAGCAGCGGCTGCCCGGCGAGCGGCGCGGGTTCAAGGCGGGCGCCTGGCAGGAGCAGACCCGGTCGTGGCTGGTGCGGGCGCTCGTGTCCGGCGGCGCCGACGCGTGCCGGGCGTGGCTGGACATGGCCATGCGGTTCGTCGCGATCGTCCAGGGGCTGCCGGGCGACCCGTGGTTCCCGAAGCCGGAGTGGATCCCGGTCGGCCAGTTCCAGACGGACCTGCGCCGCCTGTACGCGCCGCGCCGCCGGGTCGTGAACCCGCTCGCCGCGACGCTGCGGACGGCGGCGGCCGAGACCGCGCCCGCCGCGCGCCCCGACCTCGCGACCGAGCTGGTCGGGCAGCCGGAGGTCACGGCCGTCCTGGAGGAGCTCACCCGGAGCGCCGAGCCCGTCCGGCTGCTGCTCGCCGGGCCGGACGGCACCGGCAAGCGCGACGCCGCGCAGGAGCTGGCGAAGGCGCTGTCGCTCGGCCGGGACCCGCTGTGGGTGACCGACAACCTGTTCTCCGGGCAGCGGCTGTCGGACGCCGTCGCCAAGCTGCACGCCGACGCCCGCGACTGCGCCGGCGACCGGCTGCTGATCATCGAGGGGCTGGACGCGATCGTCGCCGACCCCGGCAACGGCGAGGCCCTGGCGGGCGAGCTGCACCGGCTGCTCGCCGTCCACCCCGAGCTGCACGTGGTGGCGCTGTGCGACGCGGGCGGCGACGAGCGGATCCGGGAGGTCAACCCGGTGCTGCCGCAGCGGTTCCGGCTCGCGCGGACCCGTCCGTTCACCGCCGAGGGCCACGCCGAGCTGTTCCGCCGGGCGGTGGAACGGCGCGGCGCCCGCGCGACCCGGCACGCCCTCGCGGCGGCCGGAGAGCTGCTCGCCGTGACGCCGCCGGTCCAGACGCTGCGCAACGCGCGGCTCGCGCCGCAGCTCGCCGAGCAGGTCGTCGAGGCGGCCCGCGCCCGCGCCGGATCGGGCGGCGCGGACGGCGGCGAGCCCGGCGGGCCGCTCGTGATCCGCAAGCAGGACGTCCCGGCCGCGCTCGACACCGCGCAGGCGGCCGGCAACCCGCTCGCCGAGCTGCGCGAGCTGACCGGCCTCGACACGATCAAGCACGAGATCGCGCTGCTGGTCGCCGGGACCCGCGCGGCGCGGCTGCGCAGCGAGTCCGGGCTGCGGATCACCGCGCCGACCCGGCACATGGTGTTCACCGGCAACCCCGGCACGGGCAAGACGATGGTGGCGCGGCTGCTCGGCCGGATCTACAAGAAGCTCGGCGTGCTGTCGTCCGGGCACCTGGTCGAGGCGTCCCGCGCGCACCTGGTCGGCGAGTACATCGGGCAGACCGCGCCCCGCACCCGCCGCCTGGTGGAGCGCGCCATCGGCGGCGTGCTGTTCATCGACGAGGCGTACACGCTGACGCAGTCGCCGCTGAAGGGCGACTACGGCCACGAGGCCATCGCCGAGCTGGTCAAGCTGATGGAGGACCACCGCGACGACCTCGTGGTGATCGTCGCCGGGTACCAGCAGGAGATGGCGGAGTTCCTCGCCGCGAACCCGGGGCTCGACTCGCGGTTCCCGAAGCAGCTGCACTTCCCCGACTACACCGACGACGAGCTGATCGCGGTGTTCGAGCAGCTCGCGTCCGCCGACGGGTTCCGGCTCGCGCCCGGCACGTCGGACGACCTGCGGGCGATGCTGCGCCGCGCTCCCCGCGGCCCGTCGTTCGGCAACGGCCGGCTGATGCGCAACCTGCTCGACGTCGCGGTCGCCAACCAGGCCGAACGCGTCGCGTCCGCCGACCTGCGGGCCGCCAGGGCGGGCAAGGCGAAGGACGGCCCGGACGGCAAGGGCGCGAAGGGCGGCGCGGGGAAGGCCGGGAAGGCGGCGGCCGACGACGCCATCGAGCCGATGCGTCCCAGCAGGGACGACCTCGTCACCCTCACCAGCGAGGACCTCCCGCCGCTCCTCGACCACCCCGAGGAGCTGTACGGCCTGTACCTCTGAAGCCGTCCGGGACCGGGTATGACCAGATCGGCTTCCCCGGTCATGGAGGCCGACTGTGTCCATTTCCGACGAGGGCGTCCTGCGCGGCATCGCCGAGCAAGAGACGGCCCGGCTGCGCGACGGCACGCTGCCCTGGTCCTGGTGGCTTGAGCGCGCCGCGCGCCACGGCCGGTACGGGTACACCAACACGCTGCTGATCGCGGCGCAGTGGCGGGCCGCGACGGACGTGCGGTCGTACGAGGAGTGGCGCGCGGCCGGACGGCAGGTCCGCAAGGGCGAGACGGGCATCCGGATCCTGGCGCGGCGGCGCGGCCGGGTCCGCGCCGTGTTCGACGTGGAGCAGACCGAGGGCCTGCCGCTCCGTTCCCCGCCGCCCGCCGACCCGGAGGAGGTGGCCGGACGGCTCGCGTCCCTCGCCGCCCGGCTCGGCGCGGGTTCGGGCGAGCCCGGCCCGGTCGGCGGCACGCGGGACGTCTGGCGGATCGCGCGGTCGATCGCGTTCCGGCTGGGCAGCGGGGATCCCGTCGAGGCGGAGTCGGTGGCGTTCCTCGTGCTCGCGCGCTTCGGGCTCGTCCCGCCGCACGGGCCGTCCCCCGATCCGGGGACGGGCGGGGGCGCGCCGTGGGCGGGGCCTCGGTTCGGCGACCGCGTCCTGCGGCTCGCGCGGACCGTGCACGAGCGCGCGTCCGCCGCCGACGGCCTGCTCGTCGCCGCGCACCGGTGGTTCCGGGGCAGGCTGGACGGCGGATGGGTCCCCGCGTACCTGGCCGGGCGCGGCTTCACGCCGGGCGTGCAGCGGCGCTGGCGGATCGGGTACGCGCCGCCCGGACCGCACGCGCTCACCGACCACCTGCGGGCCGCCGGGTACGGCGACGAGGAGATCGTCGCCGCCGGGCTGGCCCGCCCGGCGCGGCGCGGGCGGCCGTACGACACGTTCCGCGACCGCGCGATGTTCGCGATCCGGACGGCGGAGGGCGGGATCGCGGGCTTCATCGGGCGGGCGCCGGACGGCGCGGACGCCCCGAAGTACCTCAACGGCCCCGACACCGAGCTGTTCCACAAGGGCGAGCTGCTCTACGGCCTGCACGAGGCCCGGGAACGGCTCGCCGGGGGCGCCCGCCCGGTCCTGGTGGAGGGCCCGCTCGACGCGATCGCGGTCGCCATGGCCGCGCCCCGCGACCTCGCCGCCGTCGCGACGTGCGGCGCGGCGTTCACACCGGGCCAGCTCGCCGCGCTGCGCGGCGCCGCCGACCTCGACCGGACCGGCGTCCTCGTCGCGCTCGACGGCGACGCGGCGGGCCTGTCGGCGGCGCTGCGGGTGTGGGAGGTCCTCGCGGGCGTGCGCGGGCCGGTCGACGCCGTACGGTTCCCGCCCGGCTCCGATCCCGCCGACGCGCTGCGCGCGGGCGGCCGGGACGCGGTGCGCGACGCGCTGCGGGCCCGGGAGCCGCTGATCGACGCCGTCGTGGACGCCGCCGTGCGCCGCTCGGGCGGCGGACTCGCCACCCCGGAGGAACGCCTCGCCGCGATCCGTTCCGCCGCGTCGGTGATCGCGGGCGGCCGCCCGCACGAGGCGGCGCGGCAGGTCGTACGGGTCGCCGCCCGGACCGGCGTCGGCCCCGCCACCGTCACCGACGCGCTCCTGGACGCCGTCAGCCCGCCGTAGCGACCCCCCGAACCCGCACACCCGCCGCGAGCCGTTCGACCACCCGTTCGGCGACCTCGAAAAGGAGGTCCTCGGCGCCGGCCCGCGTCACGAGCTGGACCCCGACCGGCAGCCCGCCCGCGCCGTCCGCCGTGCCGCCGACCGTGCCGCCGACCGTGCCCGCCGGGACGCTCAGCGCGGGCAGGCCGGCCAGGTTCCACGGGCAGGTGAGGCCCATCAGGACGGCGGGGACGTACCCGAACGCGTGCTCGCGCTCGCCGATCGGCGTCGGCGCGATGGAGGTCGTGGGGAGGGCGAGCACGTCGTGGCGGGCCAGCAGCCCGTCCACGCGGCGGCCGAACTCGGCGCGGTCGCGCGTCGCCCGCAGGAACCGCCAGGCCGGGATGCGGGCCGACGCGTGCAGCCCTTCGAGGATCTCGGGCTGGAAGAGCTCGGGCGCGCTCGCGACCCGTTCGGCGTGGGCGCCGTACGCCTCCGACGGCTGGATCTTCGCGTACACGTCGCGGACCGCCTCCAGGTCCAGGTGCTCGACCGGGGCGTCCGCGAACGGCGCGCGGGCGACGCGTCCCACCTCCGGATCGACCTCCCACGGCTCGATCCACGCCACGCGCGGCCCGTCCGCGCCACCGGCGACTCCGGCGGGGCGCCGGCGGCTCCGGCGGGGGCGCCGGTGAGGACGCGGTAGACCGTACGGCACTCGGCGGCGGTGGACGCGAGCACGCCGACGTGGTCGAGGGACTCCGACAGCGGGAAGACGCCGCCCGTGGGGATGGCGCCGTAGGCGGGCTTGAACCCGGCGATCCCGCAGTGCGCGGCGGGGATGCGGACCGAACCGCCGGTGTCGGTGCCGAGCGCGTACGGCACCATGCCCGCCGCGACCGCCGCCGCGCTGCCCGCGCTGGACCCTCCGGCGATCCGGTCCGGGTCGTGCGGGTTGCGGACGGGCCCGTGCACGGTGACGTCCCCGGTCGTGCCCATGGCGAACTCGTGCGTGGCCGCCTTCCCCACGATCACCGCCCCGGCCTCGCGGAGGCGGCGCACGCACACCGCGTCCTCCCGCGCCACGTGCCCGGCGAAGTGGGCGGAGCCGCAGCCGGTGGGCAGGCCCGCGACGTCGATCAGGTCCTTGACGGCGACCGGGACGCCGTGGAGCGGCCCGCGGTCGTGCCCGGCGGCCAGTTCCTCGTCGGCGCGGCGGGCGGCGGCCGTCGCGCCCTCGGCGTCCACGGTGACGAACGCGTTCAGGCCCGGGTCGAGCGCCTCGATCGACTCCAGCGAACGGCGCGCCAGTTCCGCGGCGGTCACGGTCCCAGCGCGGAGACCGCGTGCCAGCCCCGCGAGTCCCCGGCCCGCGAAGTACCCGTCCATGCCCGCCCCCGCTCCCCATCTCGTGCTTTATGCCTGTTCGGGAGCCTTTTCCCTGTTCGGGAGGATGGTCCACGGGAAGATCGTCCGTCAAGCTCCGGGGCGCGGGCGGGGCCGTTCGTCGCGTCGCTGGGGCCGTTCATCGACGGCGGGGGCGAAGGGGTGAACCTACGAGCCGGTACGTGAATAGCGTCGTCGCACCCTGTGGAGACGTCGCTCGCACCGGCCCGAGGGGGGCGAGGCGGACGCCGTCGGGCATCCGCCTCCGAGACCGGTGACAGATCCACCGACGGGCGGGGGGACGGGGTCACGGCGGGCGGTTGATGGCGCGCACCGTCCGCCGTGACCCCCTCGTCCCCCCCCGGAGCGCGTCAGGGCGAGACCGCCGCCCCGGACGGGGCGGGAGCCGCGAGGCGTTCACCGGCCGGGACGCGATCCGAGTCCGGCGGCGGGACGGGTTCGGGTTCGGGCGCGGAGGCGCCCGCGGCGCGGACGGAGCGGGTGAGGCGCCGTCCGAGGCCCTGCATCGGCAGCTCGACGTACCGGTGCGAGACGGCCGCCGCGACCAGCACGCAGGCGAGCAGCAGCAGCGCCCAGGCGGCCCGTTCGACCGGCACCATGTGCCCCGGCTCGCGCGACAGCCGCCAGATCACCTGGACGATCGGCGGATGCAGCAGGTAGACCGAGTAGCTGATCACCCCGAGCCAGGTCAGCGCGCGCGGGAACCGCCGGTCGCGCAGCGCGAGCCCGGCGAGGAACGTCAGCCACGCCGCGCCGAGCGCGACGACCCAGCCCCACGACGGCGGGTTCGCGCGTTCCGGGCGCTGGCCGTCCAGCAGGCCGTGCACGCCCGCCGCGAGCGTCACCGCGGACGCCAGCGCGAGCATCGCGACGGCGGGGCCGCGCGCCACCCGCCGGTGCTGGACGGCGTAGACGCCGGCGCCCGCGAACATCGTCCCGACGATCGCCAGGCTCTCCATCGCGCCGATCCGGTTGTTGAGGACGAGCAGCCCGAGCGCGAGGGCGGCGAGCGTGCACGCGCCGCCCCGCCGCAGGCCGGCCCTGCGGCTCATCACCGCGAGCAGGCCCCCGGCCATCGCCGCGACGCCGACGACCACCGTGTAGCCGGGCCAGTGCCCGCTGACCAGTCCGGTCGGCAGCGCGAACCCGATGGCGGCGGCGCCCGCCGCGAACCCGAGCGAGGTCCCGGCGCCCGCGCCGTTCCCCCGCACCCCGGCGACGAACAGCGCCGTGACCAGCAGGTAGAAGACCATCTCGTACGACAGCGTCCAGAAGACGTTGACGACGTTCGGGACGCCGAGCAGGTCCTGGAGCATCGTCAGGTGCGCGAACGCCGCCCGCGCGGGATGCTCGGCGAGGCCGTCCGGCGGCGCCCACGCCACCCCGGCGGCCCCGGCCGCGAGGCCGATCGCGCCGGCGAGCGCCCACGGCGGGTAGAGCCGGAACATCCGGCCGATCCAGAACTCGCGGACGCTGCGCCGCCGCTCCAGCGACGCCGGGACGATATAGCCGCTGACCAGGAAGAACACGAAGACGCCGTACCGGCCGAAGTCGAACCAGGGACTCGCGGTGCGGCGGACCTCGGGGAACAGCACGTCCAGCGAGTGCTCGAAGACCACGACGAGCGCGGCGATCCCGCGCAGGGCGTCGAGCCAGTCGAGTCTTCGCCGGCGTCCGGCGGCGGGAGCCGGCGCGTCGGCGGGGCGGCCGGTCCGGCGGCGGGCGCGGCCGGAGCGGCGATGGCGTGCGTGGCTCGTGGGAGCGGAGAGCTGGCAGGCATTCCAAGCCACCGTAGGGGCTGAAACTCCGCGCACCCTCCAGCGCGGCTGAACACTTCCTGAATGCGGTGTTGCCGGCTTCTGACACGGCGCGTCCGCTACCTCGGGAAATCCGTCCCGAGCAAACCGAGCAGCGGCGCGGACTTGACAACGAGCTCCTCGTACTCCGCGTCCGGGTCGGACAGGGCGACGATCGCGCCGCCGACGCCGTAGCGGACCCGGCCCGGCGTGATCACGGCGGTGCGGATGACGATGCTCAGGTCCACGGCCCCGACGGCGAGAAGTAGCCGATCGCGCCGGAGAACACGCCGCGCGGCGCGCCCTCCAGGCCGTCCAGGATCTCCATGGTGCGCGGTTTCGGCGCCCCGGTCATCGACCCGCCGGGGAACGCGGCGCGCACGCACTCCACCGGCGGCACGCCCGCGCGCAGCCGCGCCCGGACCGTGCTGACGAGCTGGTGGACGCTCGCGTACGTCTCCACGTCGAACAGCCGGTGCACCCGCACGGACCCGACCTCGGCGGTGCGGCCGAGGTCGTTGCGGACCAGGTCCACGATCATGAGGTTCTCGGCGCGGTCCTTCTCGCTGGTGAGCAGGTCCTTGCGCAGGATCTCGTCCTCGGCGCCGGTACGGCCGCGCGGCCGGGTCCCCTTGATCGGGCGGGACTCCACCTCGCCGTCCGCGGTCACGCGGACGAACCGTTCGGGGGACGTGCTGAGCACCGAGAGCGGGCCGATCCGCAGCAGCGCGGCGTGCGGGGCGGGGCTGGCCCGGCGCAGCCGCCGGTACGCGTCCCACGGGTCGAGGTCGGCGCGCGCCTCCAGGGCGTTGCTCAGGCACAGCTCGTAGCTCTCGCCGCGTTCGATCGCGCCGCGGCAGTCGCCGATCAGGCCGAGGTAGCGGTCGTGCCCGTGCCGCGCCGTGAGGACGGCGCCGCCGGTGTCGATCTCGGGCGGCGGGGCCGGGGCGCGGTGCGCGAGGGGCCGCAGGCGGCGGGCGGTGCCCTCGATCCAGCCGCGCGCCGCGCCCTCCAGCCCGGGGCGGGACAGCGCGAGGAGGTGGACCGTGCCGGTGAGGTGGTCGAAGACGACGGCCCGGTCGGCGAAGACCATCGCGGCGTCGGGGTCGGGCGAGCGGTGCGCGGCGGCCCCGCCGCACTCCGCCTTCAGCTCGTACCCGAGGTAGCCGGCCCAGCCGGGCGTGAAGTCGAACGGCAGGCCGGGCCGGGGCTCGGCCAGGGCCATCGCGCCGAGGTCGTCGCGCAGCCAGTCGAAGAACCCGCTCGCGACCTCCTCGGTGCGTCCGGTGGCGGCCTCGCGGACGGTGACGACGCCGCGCGCGACGTCGGCGGTGGCGGTCCGCGCGAGCGGCCCGGACGCGTCGCCCATCATCGAGAACCGGCCGTGCCCGTCGTCGCGGCGGCTGCTGTCGAGCCAGAACGCGTGCTCCGAGCGGCCGAACAGCTCCTCGAACACCACCTCGTCCGACAGCGGCAGGCGGAGCGGCTCGGCGTGCAGCCGGTATGCGGTCCGCTCGCGGCGGGGGTACGGCACGTCCGCGTCGGCCCCGGCGAGCGCGAGCCCGTGCGAGAGAGCGGGGGAACGGGCCGTACGGGCGGCGCGGGCCGCGCCGAACCGGCGGGGAGGGCGGACGCGGGCTCGGGCGCGCGGAGCACGGCGCGCCGGCGGGGCGCGCGGGCGGCGGTGAGGTCGCGGAAGTTGCGGACCAGGCGGTGGCCCTGCTCGGTGCAGATCGACTCGGGGTGGAACTGCACGCCCCAGCGCGGGCGCGTGCGGTGCCGCAGGGCCATGACGACGCCGTCCGGCGTGCGGGCCGTCACCTCCAGGTCGTCCGGCACGCCCGACACCATCAGCGAGTGGTAGCGGACGGCCCGCAGCGGCGTCGGGAGCCCGGCGAACAGGTCCGTCCCGTCGTGCTCGACCGGCGACACGCGGCCGTGCCACGGCTCCGGGGCGGGCACGACGTCGGCCCCGTACGCGAGGGCGAGCCCCTGGTGCCCGAGGCAGACGCCGAGCAGCGGGATCTCGGCGGTCTCCAGGACGGTGCGGCAGATCCCGAAGTCGCGGGCGTCGCGCGGGGTGCCGGGGCCGGGCGACAGCACCACGTTGTCGAAGGCGTTGAGGTCGCGGGCCGCGAGGCCGCCGGGACGGTCGTTGACGATCACGACGGGCGGGCGGCCGTTGGCGGCCGCGAGCTGGTGGAAGAGGTTGTAGGTGAACGAGTCGTGGTTGTCGACGAGCAACGTGCGCATGGCCTGCCCCCTCCCACCCGAGGCGTTCAAGATTACGCGGCCCGCGCGGGCGCCCGGCCGCCCTACCCTCGTGGGGACGTCGGATCGCGGGAGGGCGGACGGATGCGGGTGGGGCCGGTCGACGGCGCACGGGGCCGGATCATCGCGGCGGCGGCGGTGGCGGCCCTCGTCCTCGCGCTGCTGGTCGCGGGGACGCTCACCGGCCGCGACGGCGGGACGGGACCGGGCCGGACGGGCGCGGCCGGGGCGTCCGGAGCCGCCGCGTCCGGCGACGGCGGGTCGGACGACCCGGACGGGGAGGTCGTGGCGCCGTCCAGGCCGTCGCCCGGCGCGGGGCCGACGATCGCGGGCCCGACGCCGCCGCCGATCGACGCGACGCTGCGGCAGGGGTCGGACCGGGCCGCGGTCACGATCGTGGAGTTCGGCGACTACCAGTGCCCGAGCTGCGGGACGTTCGCGCGCCGCACGAAGCCCGAGCTCGTCCGCCGCTACGTGGACGGCGGCGTCGCGCAGTTCATCTGGCGCGACTTCCCGTGGGCGGGCAAGGAGTCCACCCGTTCGGCGGTCGCGGCGCGGGCGGCGGGGCGGCAGGGCAGGTTCTGGCAGTTCCACGACGCGCTGTACGCGCACCAGTTCCCGGAGCGCTCCGGCCGCCTCACCGACGCCTACCTGCGCGGCATCGCCAAGCGGCTGGGCCTGGACCTCGCGCGGTACGACGCCGACCGGCGCGATCCGGCGCTGCGCGAGGCGGTCGAGGGCGACTACGGGTTCGGGCAGCGGCTCGGCGTGCCCGGCACCCCGGCGTTCCTGATCAACGGCATCCCGTTCTTCGGCGACCAGCCGCTCAAGGCGTTCGTGAAGCGGATCGAGCAGGCCCGGCGGGAGCGTTGACCGGCTACCTCGGGGCGTTCCTCGGCGGGCTGTTCTCGCTGCTGAGCCCGTGCGGGGCGCTGCTGCTCCCGGCGTTCTTCGCGTACGGGCTGGGCGGCCGGGGCGCGCTGCTCGCCCGCACCGGCCTGTTCTACGCCGGTCTCGCGGCGGTGATGGTGCCGCTCGGGACGGGCGCGGCGGCGGCCGGGCGGCTGGTCTTCGGGCACCAGCAAGCGCTCGGGACCGCCGCCGGGGCGCTGCTGATCGGGTTCGGGCTGCTCCAGCTCCTCGGCGGCGGGTTCTCACCCGTGCCGAGGCTGGCCGGGCGGGTGCGCGGCGACGGGTGGCCCGCCGTGGTCGTGCTGGGCGCGCTGTCGGGGCTGACCGGGTTCTGCACCGGGCCGATCCTCGGCGCGGTGCTGACGGTCGCCGCCGCGTCCGGGCAGGAGCTGCGCGGCGGGCTGCTCCTCGCCGTCTACGCGGCGGGGATGACCGCGCCGCTGTTCGTGCTGGCCGCGCTCTGGGACCGCTACGACCTCGGGCGCCGCCGCTGGCTGCGCGGCCGGGGCTTCCGCGCCGGGCCGCTGCGCCTGCACACGACGACGCTGGCGTCGGGGGCGGTCTTCGTCGCGCTCGGCGCGCTGTTCCTCGCGTCCGGCGGGACGACCCTGTCGGCGGTGCCGGCTCCCCCGCCGTCCTGGACGCGCGCGCTGAACGACCTCGCGACCGGCGCGGACGTGCCGGACCTGCTCGTGATCGCGGTGCTGGCCGCCGTCGTGGCGGCCGTCACGTTCCTGCGGCTGCGCCGGCGCTGACCCCGCCCGACATTTGCTTACTTGCGCGAATGTTTGTCATTATGGCGCGACCGGCGCGGCTGCGCGGCGGCGCGACGCGCGGAAGGGGACAACGATGACCGGCGGGCTCTCACCGGCGCACTGGGCGATCGTCATCCTGGTCGTCCTCCTGCTCTTCGGCTCCAAGAAGCTGCCCGACACGGCCCGTTCGCTCGGCCGCTCGATGCGCATCCTGAAGGCCGAGCTCGACCCGTCCAGGGACGGCACGCCGCCCGGGAACGCGCCCGAGGCCGCGCCCCGCGCGGTGCCCGAGCACGAGGCCGGCCAGGAACCCGCGACGGGCGGTGACCGCGGGCTCGGCCACGGCCCGGAGTCGCGGCGCACCGGCTGAGACCGGCCCGCCGGGATGACGCCGCCCCGAGGTAGGGCGGGGCGGCGTCATCCCGGCGGACCCGGCCTCCGGCGGGACCGGTCCCCGCGGCGTCAGTGGGCCGACAGGGCCTCCGTCGGCGACAGCCGCGACGCGCGGATCGCCGGGTACAGGCCCGCGATCGCGCCGATGAACAGCGTCGCCGCGATCCCCCCGGCGACCGCCCACGGCGGGACGACCGCCGGCCAGCCCTGCGACAGGGCGTACCCGAACGTGACGACCGTGCCGATCAGCGCCCCGCCCGCGCCGCCGAGCGCCGACAGCAGCAGCGACTCGGCGAGGAACTGCGTGCGGATCTGGCCGCGCGTCGCGCCGAGCGAGCGGCGCAGCCCGATCTCCGGGCGCCGCTCCAGCACCGAGATCACCATCGTGTTGGCGACCCCGACGCCGCCGACCAGCAGCGCGACCGCGCCGAGGCCGAGCAGCAGCCCGGTGAACGCCTCGCCCGCCGCCTGCTTGGCCGCGAGCGCGTCCGACGGGCGCGACACCTGCACCTCGTTGGGCGACTCGGGGTTGACGGTCGCGCCCAGCACCGACTGCACGCCCTCCACGCTCGCGTCCGCGGCGCGGGTGTAGACGGTCGTCGGGTGCCCGTCGAACCCGAGCACCGACTCCGCGGCGGGCCAGCCGACCAGCGCCCCGTTGTCGAGGTCGGGCGCGAGCGCCACCGGGTCCAGGATGCCGATCACGGTGAACCACTGGCCGCCGATCAGCACCTGCGTGTCCGGGCCCGCCTTCCCGATCCCGAGCCGTTCGGCCGCGTTCGAGCCGAGCACCGCCGCCGGGAACGACCCGGTCGCCGGGTTCAGCCACGTCCCCGTCCGGACGTGCGCGCCGATCGCGGAGCTCAGGCCCGGACGCGCCGCGTACGCCGACAGGCCGTTGGTCTCGTCCTTGGAGATCTTGTTGTTGCGGTAGACCTTCGCGTCCTCCACCCGGCCGACGGCCGACACGGTGTGCACCGGCTTGATCCGTCCGACCATCGACTCCGCCTCGACCGGCAGCTTCGCCTCCTCGCCCGTCATCGTCTGGCCGGGCGAGACCGTGAGCAGGTTGGTGCCGAGCGAGGAGAGCGTGCGGTCCAGGTCGGCGCCCGACGAGGAGGAGATCCCGACGACGGCGACCATCGCGGCGATGCCGATGGCGATGCCGAGCGCCGACAGGAACGCGCGCAGCGGCCGGGTCCGCAGGCCCACCGCGCCGACCTTGACCACGTCGCCCGGCCACATCCGGGCCGGGCGCAGGTCACCCGGCGAGGCCCGCTCCCGCTCGTCCCGCTCCGGCGGCGCGGGCGCGGTGGCGGTGGCGCCCGGGGACGCGTCGCCGGCCATCAGTCCACCTCCGCCGAGTCATCGGTGACCTTGCCGTCGCGCATCCGGACCTGCCGGGGCAGCGCCGCCGCGATCTCCCGGTCGTGCGTGATGATCACGACGGTGGTGCCGGCCGCGTGCAGCTCGCGCAGCAGCGTCATCACCCCGGCGCCCGACGCGGAGTCGAGCGCGCCGGTCGGCTCGTCGGCGAGCAGCAGCGGCGGCTCGCCCGCGACGGCGCGCGCGATCGCGACCCGCTGCCGCTCGCCGCCCGACAGCTCGTGCGGCTCGTGGTCCATGCGGTGCCCGAGCCCGACCCGTTCCAGCGCGGCGGCGGCGCGGCGGCGGCGCTCGGCCGGGCGCAGCCCCGAGTACAGCAGCCCGTCCGCCACGTTCTCCAGCGCCTCGACGCCGGACGCGAGGTGGAACTGCTGGAACACGAACCCGATCCGCGTCGCGCGCAGCGCCGACAGCCGGGCGTCCGACAGCCTGCCGATGTCGAACCCGTCCACGTGCACCGTCCCGGTCGTCGGCCGGTCGAGCGTGCCGAGCACGTTCAGCATGGTCGACTTGCCCGAGCCGGACGGGCCGACGATCGCGACGAGCTCGCCCGCGGCGATCCGCAGGCTGACCCCGGCGAGCGCGTGGACGCCGCCCGGGTACTCCTTCGTCACGTCCCGCAGAGTGATCATTTCGGGACCCCGACGAGCGTGCCCTCGGTGAGCCCGTTCCCCGAGACCTCCACCCGGCCGTCCGCGAACAGCCCGGTCTCGACCGGGACGTACGACGAGGTCCCGCCCTTGACGACCTCCACGCCGAAGCCGCCCTCCCGCAGCGCCAGCAGCGCGGTGACCGGGACGGTCAGCACGTCCTTGCGGGTCCCGGCGGTGAACGTCACGTCGACCGAGGCGAGGGCGTAGTCGTCGGCGGTCTTCTGCGCCTTCGCGCCCTTCAGGTCGATGACCACCTCCACCTTCGTGGTCGGGTCCTCGCCCTGCTCGCCCGGCTCGATGACCGTGGAGACCTTCGACACCCGGCCCTTGACGGTGCTGTTGTCGGGCAGCTCCATGCTGACCTCGGCGCCCTTCTTCGCCAGGCGCTGGTCGGCCGCGTCGAGCTTCACCGTCACGGCCTTCTCGGTGCCGGTGTAAGTGAGCACCTTGCGGCCGGGCCCGGTCGGGTCGCCCTCGCCCGCCGCGAGGCTCTCCACCCGGACGGCGCCGGGCGCGAACACCACCTGGCCGAGCGGGACGGTGCCCGTCTCGGCCAGGCCGAGGTCGTCCTGCCACTCCTCGACGGCGTCCGCGGTGTCGGCGGTGTACTCGTCGTCCACGGTGAAGCCGTCGTAGCCGAGGGCCCGCAGGTTGCGCTCCAGTTGGAGGACGTCGTGGCCCTCCATGCCCGACCGCAGGTCGCGGTAGGCGGGCCGCGAGCCGTACATGAGGGAGACCGGCTTGCCGTCCACCTCGAACAGCTCCTTGCCGCGGGTGATCCGGTCGCCGCTCTCGGGCAGGTGCGTGATCGTCCCGGGCAGCCGGTTGGTCGCGGTCGTCGAGGGGCCGAAGCCGAGCTCGCCGTCCTCGGTCTGGCCGTCCTTCAGCGTCTGCCGCGTCACCTCGGTCGTCTTCGGCGGGAGCGCGGACGCGGACTTCCCGCCGCCCGACCCGCCGCCGACCCCGAGCGCCGCGGCGGTCGCCACGCCCGCCGCCGCGATCGCCGCGACGGCGAACGCCGCCTTCCGGCCGCGCCGGCCGCGGCGCCGCTTGCCGGACCCGCGGCCCGCCTTGCCGTCCGGCCCGGCGGGCGGCGCGGGCGCGCGGCCGTTGCCGTCCGGGCCCGGCCCGTCCGCGCCCGGCTCCGTCCCGGGTTCCGTGCCCGGCTCCGTCGGCTTCCGGCCGGGGAGGGGCCGTCCGAGGGCCTCGGTCCGCGTGGCGTCCCCGGTCACTGCCCGGGTCCTCCCTTCGAGAAGATCCCCTGGCAGGCCTCCTGCGCCTTCTTCATGTCCGGGTCGTCGGCGGCCTCGCCGGTGATGCGGATGCCGCGCTGGCCCGGCTCGGGGTCCTTGAAGCCCTCGACGCCGTTCTTGCGCATGCACTCGGCGAACTTGCGGCCGCGCTCCTCGGCCTTCGGGTCGGAGCCGGGCGCCTGGTTCGCCATCGGGTTGAACTCGCGGCACGCCTCCTGCGCCTTGTCGGCCTTCTCCTTGCCGATGCTCTTGTCCACCTTGAGCTGGATGCCGCCGCCGGGCTTCGGGTCCTCCATGGGGATGCCGTGCTGGCGCATGCACTGCGCGAACTTCACGCCCATCTCCTCGGGCTTCAGGCTCGGGGACGCGGCCGCGCCCCCGCCGCCCTTCGCGCCGTTCACCGAGGCCACGTTGCCGTCGTCGCCGTCGTCGCCGCCGCAGCCGGTCAGGGCGAGGGCCAGCGCCAGAGGCAGCGCGGCCAGCACTCCGCGGGTTCCTAGTCGCATCGTGTTCGTCTCCAGTCCTCCGGACGGCCGGACGTGTTCCGGCCGCCGTCGGAGGCGATGCAACCGGGCGGCGCGTTTCCCCGGCGTTTCCACGCACCCCACCTGCCCCGGCGTTCCCTAACGGAAAGGAAACACCGCACCCGCCACCATGTCCCTGAGGCGGCGGGCCGAGGTGCGCCCGCGCGAGGAGATGAGGACACATGCGGGTGCTGGTGGTCGAGGACGAACCGCTGCTCGCCGACGCGATCGCCGAGTGGCTGCGGGACGAGCCGCACGCGGTCGATCTCGCCCACGACGGCGGGGCCGCGCTGGAACGGCTCACGGTCAACGACTACGACGTGGTCGTCCTGGACCGGGACCTGCCCGTCGTGCACGGCGACGACGTGTGCCGCGAGCTGGTCGGGACGGGGTCGGCGGCGCGGGTGCTGATGCTCACCGCCGCCGCCGAGGTCACCGACCGGGTCGAGGGGCTCGGGCTCGGCGCCGACGACTACCTCACCAAGCCGTTCGCGTTCACCGAGCTGGCGGCCCGCGTGCAGGCGCTCGGCCGCCGCTCCCGCCCGGCGGCGCCGCCGGTGCTGCGGCGCGCCGGGATCACCCTGGACCCCGCCCGCCACGAGGTGTTCAGGGACGGCCGGTACGTGCCGCTGTCGAAGAAGGAGTTCGCCGTGCTGGCCGAGCTGCTGCGCGCGGACGGCGTCGTGGTGTCCGCCGAGGAACTGCTGGAGAAGGCGTGGGACGAGCACACCGACCCGTTCACCGGAGCCGTACGGCTGACGATCCTGAAGCTGCGGCGCAAGCTCGGGAGCCCGCCGGTCGTGGAGACCGTCAAGGGCATCGGGTACCGGATCCCGTGACCGCCGCGACCTCCCCCGGCACGCGGCCGTCCGAGGCCGGGCCGCGCGAGCCCCGCCGCCGCCCCGCCCGCGACCTGCGGCCCCGGCTCCCCCGCCGGCGCAGGCTGACGCTGCGCGCCCGGCTGACGCTGACGTACGCGGTGCTGTTCTTCCTCGCCGGAACGGTGCTGCTCGGCGTCACGTACGCGCTGTTCAGCCAGCAGCTCGGCCGCGGCGGGACCCGCTACCTCGCGCGGACGCTGAGCAGCCCGGGGAGCGTCGCCCCCAAGGGGACGGCCGCGCCCCAGACCTCGCCGCCGTCACCCGGCCGCCCGACCTCCCCGCAGCCGCAAGGCTCCCCGCAGCCGCAGGGCTCGGTGCCGCCGAAGGCCCCGGCGTCCCCCGCCCCGGGCGCCCCGCCCGTCGGCGAGGAGTGGATCGTTCAGGACGGCAAGAGCGCCCGGACCGCGGCGGAGGACATCGACCGGTTCATGGTGCGCGAGCGCGACCGGCTGCACGCCGCCGCGACCACCTCGCTCGTCACGCAGGGCGGCGTCGCGCTGCTCGTCGTCGGCGGCGTCGCGGCCGGGCTCGGCTGGCTCATCGCGGGCCAGATGCTCGCGCCGCTGCACCGCGTCACCGACACCGCCCGGCGCATCGCGAGCGCCCCCGGCGCCGACCGCGGCCTGCACGAGCGGATCGCGCTGCGCGGCCCGCACGACGAGGTCAAGGAGCTCGCCGACACCTTCGACACGATGATCGAACGGCTCGACCAGTCGTTCGACGGGCAGCGCCGCTTCGTCGCGAACGCCTCGCACGAGCTGCGCACCCCGCTCACCCTCGGCCGCGCGCTCGTCGAGGTGGCGATGCACCGCCGCTCGGCGTCCGAGGACGTCAAGCAGCTCGGCGAGAACCTGCTGGAGATCAACTCCCGGCACGAGCGGCTGATCGGCGGGCTGCTGCTGCTCGCCCGCTCGGAGAACCAGCTCACCAGCCGCGCCCCCGTCGACCTCGCCGACGTCGTCGGGCACGTCGCCGCGCAGACCGCCGCCGAGGCGGAGCGGTCCGGGGTCGCCGTGCACGAGACGCCCGGCGAGGCCCCGACCACCGGCGACGCGCTGCTCCTGGAACGGCTCGTCCAGAACCTCGTGGAGAACGGCATCCGGCACAACGAGGAGGGCGGCTGGGTCCGCGTCGAGAGCCGGACCCGCGACGGCCGCGCCGAGGTCGAGGTCACCAACTCCGGCCCGGTGATCCCCGCGTACGAGATCCCGGCGCTGTTCGAGCCGTTCCGGCGGATGGACACCGACCGGCTCGTCACCGCGAAGGGCGCGGGCCTCGGGCTGTCGATCGTCCGGTCGGTCGCGCGCGCCCACGGCGGCGAGGCCGCCGCCAGGCCGCGGCCCACCGGCGGCCTCACCGTCACCGTCACCCTCCCCGGGACCTCCCTCCCCGACATCCAGGACCCCGACCTGGACTAGCGCGCCCGGCCGGGCGGCCTGCGGGAGGGGACCGGACCGCGCCTAGCGCGCCGGGATCGGGTGGTTGGCGTGGAACAGCCCGTCCGGGTCGTACCGCGCCTTCAGCCCGGTGAGCCGCGCGTAGTCGCCCGGCTCGTACATCTCGCGCACGCCGTCCTCGTCCAGCGGCCCGAAGCTGAAGTTGAACGAGCGCCCGACCGTCCGCCCGGCGAACGGCGCGGTGACGTCGCGGTGCAGGTCGCGCACCATGGCCTCCTCCCCGGGCTCCACCGGCGACAGGACGTTCACCGAGTACGCGGCGCCGCGGTTGCCGACGGCGTTCGGGACGCGGGGCGGGCGGGCGAGCGCGCCGCCGAGGTGCCGGATCTGGAACACGCACATGGCGGGCGCGTCCGGCCCGGCGAGCTTCGGCGCGGCCTCCAGCGCCCGCGGGTCCAGGCCGTCCACCAGGCGGTTGGTCGACCGGTAGGCGTGCGGCCGGTCGGGCTCGTCGAACACCGTCGCCGACTCGGTGTACGGCACCGTCCGCAGCCGGTCGATCAGCGGGGCGCCGAGGGCGCGCAGCGGCGCGGCGAGGTCCCGCCCCTCGTCCTCGGGCCCGGAGTAGGCGAGCTGGAACTGCACGACGTGCCGCCCGCGCAGCGGCTCGGGCACCATCGGCAGGTCGGGGAACGGCAGCATCGCGAGCGCCGCCGTCATCTCCTCCGGCGCCGTCTCCGTCCAGCGCCGCCACGCGTCGAGCACGCCGGGCACCTCGTCCACCGCGAAGTAGAGGCCGCCGCCGTAGACCTCCCGCACCGGGACGAGGTCGATCTCCATGCCGGTGACCACGCCGAAGTTGCCGCCGCCTCCGCGCAGCGCCCAGAACAGGTCGGCGTCGTCCGAGCCGCCGGGGTCCTCGGCCGTCACGCGGCGCGTCCGCCCGTCGGCCGTGACGACGTCGATCCGGCGGACGTGGTCGGCCGCGAACCCGTACCGCCGGGCCAGCAGCCCGACGCCGCCGCCCAGGGTGTACGACACGGCGCCGACCCCGGGCGAGCTGCCGGACAGCGGCGCGAGCCCGTGCTCGGCGGCGGCCTCGATCACCCGCTGCCACGGCGCCCCGGCCTCGACCCACGCGGTGCGCGCCGCCGGATCGACGCGCACGCCCGCCATCCGCCGCGTGCTGATCAGCACGCCGCCGTCCAGGCCCGCGCCGAGCCCGTGTCCGCCCGCCTGGACCGCCACCCGGAGGCCGCGCGCGGCGGCGTGGCGGACGGCCTCGCGCACGTCGTCCTCCCCGGCCGCGCCGACGATCACCGCGGGGGCGTGCGGGTCCATGAGCTGGTATCCGGACCGTTCGTCGTCGTAGCCGTCCGCCCCGGCCGCGAGGACCGGGCCCTGCACCTTGAGGTCGTTGATCTCGCTGTTCGCTCCACTCATGAGGCTCACCGTAGGAGCCGTTGAGGACACATCTTGTCCGCAAGGGGCGCGGCCGTGCGGGTGTGTTCCAGGTCTCTTCTGGGCTGGGACGCTCGGCGCCGCGCGCGGGGCGGGGCGGGCGGGGTCAGTGGGCGGCGGCGTTCCAGTCGGGGCCGTCGCCGAGGGCGACCTCCAGGCCCACCGACAGCGGGTACGCCGTGGTCATGCGGTCGCGGACCAGCTCGGCGACCCGTTCCCGCTCGCCCGGCGCGACCTCCAGGACGAGCTCGTCGTGCACCTGGAGCAGGAGCCGGCTGCGGAGCCGCTCCGCCGCGAGCGCTCCGTCCACCCGGAGCATGGCGATCTTGACGATGTCGGCCGCCGAGCCCTGGATCGGCGCGTTCAGCGCCATCCGCTCGGCGGTCTCGCGGCGCCGCCGGTCGTCGCTGTTCAGGTGCGGCAGGTAGCGGCGGCGGCCGAGGACCGTGCGGGTGTAGCCGGTGCGGCGCGCCTCGGCGACCACCCGTTCGAGGTAGTCGCGGACGCCGCCCAGCCGCGCGAAGTAGGCGTCCATCAGCGGCCGGGCCTCGGCCACGCCGATGCCGAGCTGCCGGGACAGCCCGAACGCCGAGAGCCCGTACGCGAGCCCGTACGACATCGCCTTGATCTTGCGCCGCAGGTCGGGGGTGACCGCGTCCGGCGCGACGCCGAAGACCCGCGCGGCCATGCCGGTGTGCGGGTCCTCGCCCGACTCGAACGCCGCGACCAGGGCCGGGTCCCGCGACAGGTGCGCCATGATCCGGAGTTCGAGCTGGCCGTAGTCGGCCGTCATGAGCGAGGCGTACCCGCCGCCCGGCCGGAACGCCCGGCGGATGCGCCGCCCCTCCTCCGTCCGCACGGGGATGACCTGGAGGTTGGGCTCGGTCGAGGTGAGTCGCCCGGTGGCCGCGACGGTCTGCTGGAACGTCGTGTGGATCCGGCCGTCCGCGCCGATCTCCTTGATCAGCCCCGCCACCGTCGTCCGCAGCCGCGCCCGGTCGCGGTGGTGCAGGAGCACTTCGGGCATCCCGTTGCCGGTCTGCGTCGCGAGCCAGGTCAGCGCGTCCACGTCGGTGGAGTGGCCCGACTTGATCTTCTTGGTCCTGGGCAGTCCCAGCTCCTCGAACAGGATCTCCTGGAGCTGCTTGGTCGAGCCCGGGTTGAACGGGCGCCCGGCGATCCGCGCCGCGTCGTCCGCCGCGCGCTCCATCTCCTCGGTGAACCGCCGCTCCAGCTCGCGCAGCGCCGCGTCGTCCACGGCGATCCCGGTCCGTTCCATCCTGGCGAGCAGGTCCGACAGCGGCAGCTCCACGTCGTCCAGGACGGCCGTCATCCCCGCCGCGCCGAGCTGCTCGCCGAACCTGCCCGCCAGCTCCAGGACGGCGCGGGCCCTCGCCGCCGGCTCCTCGTCCCGGCGGCCGAGGTGGCGCGCCGACAGGTCGGCGATCCCGTACGCGGCGAGGCCGGGCAGCAGCAGGTACGCGGCCAGCGCGGTGTCCATGACGACCCCGCCGAGCCGCCACCCGCGCCCCGCGAACGCCCGCAGCAGCTCCCGCGAGTCGTGCACGGCCTTCTTCCGCGCGGGATCGGCCAGCCACTCCGCGAACGCCCGTTCGCCGCCGCCCAGCTCGGCGGGCACGAACACGACCGCGGAGTCCTCGTCGGCGAGCGCGACCCGCAGGACGTCGCCCTCCCCGCGCGCCCACGCGCAGTCGGCGGCGAGCGCGACCGTCCCGCGCGCCTCGCGCAGCCACGCCGCCAGCTCCCCGGGCCCGGCCTCGGGGACCCGCGCCACCGGAGCCGCGGCGCCGCCGCCTCCCGGGTCGGCGGCGAACAGCCGCTGCCGCAGGCTCGCGTTGCGGAACTCCAGCTCGTCCAGCAGCCCGCTGAACGCCGCGAGGTCGTACGGCGCGCGCCGCAGGTCGTCCACGCCGAGCGGCAGGTCCACGTCCCGGACGAGCTCCGTCAGCCGCCGGTTGAGCCGGACGGTGTCCAGCGCGGCGCGCAGCTTCTCGCCCGCCTTGCCCGGCACCTCGCCGGCCCGTTCGACCAGCGCCGCCAGCGACCCGAACTCGCGGATCCACTTCGCGGCGGTCTTCTCCCCGATGCCGGGGATGCCCGGCAGGTTGTCGGACGGGTCGCCGCGCAGCGCCGCGAAGTCGGGGTACTGCTCCGGCGTCAGCCCGTACCGCTCCCGCACGGTCGCGGGCGTGTAGCGGATCATCTCCGAGGCGGTCCGGTAGAAGTACAGGGCGGTGACGTTCGGGCTCACGATCTGGAGGACGTCGCGGTCGCCCGTGACGACCAGCACCTCGAACCCGTCCGCCTCGGCCCGCGCGGCGAGCGTCGCGATCACGTCGTCCGCCTCGTACCCGGGCGCCCGCACCGCCGCGACGTTCATCGCCGCGAGCAGCCGGTCGAGGATCTCCAGCTGGCTGCCGAACCCCTCCGGCGACCGCGCCCGGTTGGCCTTGTAGTCGGGGAACGCCTCGCTCCGGAACGTCCGCCGCGAGACGTCGAACGCGACCGCGACGTGCGTGGGCCGCTCGTCGCGCAGCGCGTTGGCCAGCATGTTGGCGAACCCGTACACCACGTTGGTCGGCTGGCCGCCGGACGTGCTGAAGTTCTCGACCGGCAGCGCGTAGAACGCCCGGTACGCCAGCGAGTGCCCGTCCAGCAGAAGCAGCCGATCCCCCATCCCCCCATCCTGCCCGACCACCGCCCCGCCCCCCTGGGACCGCGACCGCGAGCAAGCTCAGGTCGTCGGGGGATCGTGCCAGGTGGTGACGGTCAGTTCGTCGCCCGTCGAGAGTTTGCCGGGGCGGACGACCGAGAACTTCGCGCCGAACGCCACGCCGCCCTGGACTCGCCGGTAGGCGGCGAGGGTGCGGAGGGGCTCGGGTCCGGCCTTGGCGCCGCTGTCCTGGTCGACCATCGTGACGGCGCAGCGGATCGCGAGCTTGGCGAAGGCCAGCTCGGCGCCACCGATGGAGACGGTGCGGACGCGGTCTTCCCGGTACGGCTCGTCCCAGCCGTCGATCACGATGTTGGGCCGGAAGCGGTCCATCGGCAGCGGGGTCTCCAGCCGCCGGTTCAGGTCGCGCAGCGTGGCCAGCGAGAGGGCGTGGACGGGGCTGCTGTCGGCGTACCCGGACGTGCCCGCGCGCCAGCCGTCGACCACCCGCGCGTGCTCCGGCGGCACCCGCACGAGACGGCTGGGCTCGCCGAGGAACGACGACAGCCATCCGGCGGCGTCCTTGCCCAGGTCGATGCCCTGGTAGCGGTCTCCGAAGAGCGTCACCTCCCGCCGCCGCGCCGCCAGGTCGATCCCGACGCCGAGCTCCGCCATGCCCGGCGCCCGCAGGACGAGCCGTCCGCCCGCGACCGCCGGGCGGATCAGCGCCAGCCTCGGGTCGCGGCGCTGGCTGCGGAACGACCCGTCGGTGCCGGTCACCATGAACGCCCGGTCGTGCTCCAGGCCCGCCGGCGTCAGCATGGCATCCGCCACCGACACTCCCGCGCACCCCTTCACGGGGTACGAGATCAGCTCCCGCACGATGCCCACCATGATCGGTGACGTTACGACGCCGCTTCCGCGCCGCACCAGGGAAGACCGCGCTATCTGACGCCGATTGGTCACGTTCGGCCGGGCCCGCCGCTCCCTTCCGTCTGTGACGTGATGGGCCGTTCGCGGCGTCTGAGGGAGAGAACCCACGAACGACGCAGGGAAGGCCCGATGGCGAACGATCCACACGGATTCCAGGAATTCGCCGCCGCGCGCGGCGCCTCGTTGTTCAGGACCGCCTGCCTGCTGTGCGGGGACCGGCATCTCGCCGAGGACCTGGTGCAGACGACGCTCGGAAAGCTGTACGTGTCGTGGCGGCGCGTGCAGCGCGCCGACAATCCCGGGGCGTACGCGCGTGCCGTGCTGATGCGCACCTACCTGTCGCACATGCGCAAGCACAGCAGCAAGGAAACGCCCTGGCAGCGGCTGCCGGACCGGGCCGCCGCCGGCGGCGCCGACCAGGCGCTGCGCGTGACGCTGCTGGACGGCCTGGCGCGGCTCCCGCCGCAGGACCGCGCCGTACTGGTCCTGCGGTACTGGGAGGACCTGAGCGTGGAGGACGTGGCATCCACGCTGCGGCTCAGCAACGGGGCGGTGCGCAACCGGAGCATGCGGGCGCTCGGCAGGCTCCGCGAGGCGCTGGGCGAGGAGTTCGAGGAGCTCATCCGATGACGCAGGGAAGGGACGCGGACATGAACGTGGAAGACCGGTTGTCCGAGGCGATGCACCGTACGGCCGAAGAGTTGGAGCCGCCTGTGGCGGAGCTGGTCAGCGGCGGTACGGCGCGTGGACGGCGACGCCGCCTGCGCAACCGTACGGCCGCCGCCTCGGCGGCCACCGCCGTCGCCGTCGCCGCGGGCGCGCTCGCGGTGGGCGGCCCCGGCGGCTCGGGCGGCGGGCCGGTGGCGCCG
Source organism: Actinomadura sp. J1-007 (assembly GCF_009793335.1). Lineage (GTDB taxonomy): Bacteria > Actinomycetota > Actinomycetes > Streptosporangiales > Streptosporangiaceae > Spirillospora > Spirillospora yumaensis. The sequence continues at coordinate 1,895,488 of NZ_WING01000001.1, forward strand.
ACGCCGACCGCCGTACGGCTGGTGAACGCGTCGGAGGTCCTCGGCCAGGCCGCACGCGCGGCGGAGGCGCGCCCGGCGCCCAAGCCCCGCCCGAACCAGTGGTGGTACACCAGGTCCCTGGAGGCCGGGATCGCTGCCGAGCACGGCCCGAAGCCGCGCCTCTCCGAGAACTGGACCAAGCTGGACGGCTCGGCGGACGCCGGCCTGAAGGACGGCCGACTGGTCTTCTACCCCCACACGAAGCCGGGGGCGAAGAGCGCCGAGGGGCGGTACGAGCGTCTGGCGTCCCTGCCCGCCGACCCCGTGAAGCTGCGCTCGATCGTCTACGCCGAAGCCGAGGTCGAGGCCCCGGCGACCAGGGCCGAGACGGCGGGGCGTTCCGCGCCGCGGCGCAGATGCTGTGGGACGCGCCGCCGACCATGCCGCCGGCGACGCAGGCCGCCCTCTACCGGGTGCTGGCGGCGATCCCCGGCGTCCAGGTCGAACGGGGCGTCAAGGACGGCGCGGGACGTCCCGCCATGGCGGTGAGCCGGAAGTTCGGCGACCAGTACCTGCTGGATCCGCGCACCTACGAGATGGTGGCGCAGCGGACGGTCAGCAACGGCCACAACGCCCCGATATCGAGGGACCGGTCCGTTCCCCACCGCGAGACCCCGGCGGGCACCGTCACCTACTCCCTGACCCGCGTGGCCACCAAGATCGTGGACCGCGCCGGCCAGCGCTAGAGCGCGCCTCCGCCCGCCCGCGACCGGATCGAAGCCGTACGCGTCGCCGACGACCGCGGCCGGCCGTGCCCCGGCCCGTCCGTCCGGCGGACGGGCCGGGGCGACGGTGGGTTACAGGGCGGGTGGGCCCTGGTCGATGCGGTGCAGGACGGGGGCGAGCTTGTCGAGGTCGGTCCCGTCGATGGGCTGCCGTTCGTCCCACCAGGTGGCTCCGGCGTCGGCGAGCGGGCCGAGCAGGTCGCGGGCCTGCGCGGCGCCGGCCGGGCTGGCGCCGCCGACGACGATCTCGAACGGCTCGTCCGCCCGGTCCCCGCGCTGCTCGCGCACGTACGCGGCGAGGTCGCGGACCTCGCCCGCGGGCGGCGCCGCCCCGTGCGAGCCCTGCCCGAACAGCGGGACCGCGCCGTCCCAGCGGGCGGCCCGGCGCATCGGCCGCCGGTTCGGCCAGAACCCCGCGATCCACACCGGCGGCCGGGGCCGCTGCACCGGCGCGGGCAGCAGCGTGACGTCCTCGACCCGGTAGTGCGGCCCGTCGTGCGTCACGGGCTCGCCGGTCCAGTAGCGGCCGAGCAGGTCCAGGCCCTCGTCCAGGCGCTCGGCGAGCACCGCCGGGTCGGTCGGCTCGCCGAAACTTCCGTACTCGTCCTCGATCGGCCCGCCCAGCCCCGCGCCGAAGACGACGCGCCCGCCGCTGATCGCGTCGAGCGTGGCGACCTGCCGGGCGAGCTGCTGCGGACGGCGGCGGGCGACGGGCGTCACCATGGTCCCGAGCCTGATCCGGCTGGTCGCCAGCGCGGCGGCCGTCAGCAGCATCCAGGGGTCGCCGAACGTCCGCCGGCGGCTCTTGACGTGCACGACGTGATCCCAGAGGAACAGCGCGTCCCAGCCCGCCCGTTCGGCCGCGACGGCCACGTCGGCCACGGTCCTGGCGTCGGCGAAGTCCCGAAGTTCGGAATGTTGATCGAGAAGCGCATGGTCGCATGCTCCTTCCCGCCTCGGAGGAACGGCAACCGGACGAGCGGCCCGGAACCGGGCGCGGCCGGACGGCCGCGGAGCTGCCGCACGGGGTGCCGGCAGGGGGTTCGCGATCGGGCAGGGAGAGCCCTTGACGCGGACCCCTGGCGGGCTACCCTCCCAACTGACAGGAAGGTTTCCTGTGAGTTGATGGCGGCCGCGGCCCCGCGCCTCGCGGCCGGCTCCCCCGCCTCCAGGTCCGAACCACTCCCGCAGAAGGGCAGCAGGATGTCCAGGAAGACCAGCCTCGCCCTAGCCGCCGCGGCGGCGGTGGCGCTCCCGATCGCCGTGGCCGCGCCCGCCTTCTCCCACGGCTACACGCAGTCGCCCGCCAGCCGCAGCTACCTGTGCGGGACGCACCAGGTCAAGAACTGCGGCCAGGTCCAGTGGGACCCGGACGGCGTCGAGGGCCCGAAGGGCTTCCCCAGCGGGGTCCGGGCGACGGCCGCATCTGCGCCGGGGCCGACGGGCGCTGGGCGCCGCTCGACGACCAGCGCGGCGGCACCGGCTGGCCCGCGACCAAGGTGACCGGCGGCCAGAACCTCAACATCGTCTGGCACTTCACCGCCCCCCACTCCACCACGTCGTTCCGCTACTTCATCACCAAGGACGGCTGGGACTCGACCAAGCCGCTGACCCGCGCCTCGCTGGACCTCGCCCCGTTCGCGCAGCAGAACTACAACGGCCGCCAGCCGTCCAACCCCACCACCCACCCCGGGACGCTGCCCCAGCGGCACGGACGGCACATCCTGCTGTCCGTCTGGGACATCGCCGACACCGAGAACGCCTTCTACCAGTGCGCCGACCTGGACTTCGGCTAGAAACGCGCGCCCCCGGAACGCGGTTCCGGGGGCGCCGTCCCGTTCCCCCGGTTCAGGCGCCGGGCGGGAACTCGTAGTGGCCGGGAACCTTGACGCGCGAACGGGCCTTTCCGTAGACCACGGCGATCTGGTCGTGGGCCCGCAGTTTCAGGTTCCGCGGGTCGCCCTTGTAGAGCGCGCCGTTCACGTGCACCTTTAGCACGCGCGTGCGGCTCGTGCGGAGCCCGCCGAGGTTCTTCCTGCTGAACGAGACCTGCCATTCGTTGAAGAACTGGCCGAGATAGAAGTCCTCCTTCTTGGTCGACTCGATGTGGAGCACGCCGGTTGTGTCGTGGGTGTGCAGCGGGCTCACCCCGTGCCTCTTGCGGTCGATTCCGATATCGGCGGGAACGACCACGGGCTTGCCGTTGACGATGACGTCGAGATGGGCGTGGATGTGCTGGGCGAGTTTGGCGTCTTCGGACAGCAGGGGCAGTCCCGCCGCCCTCATGCCGGGACGCGCGTCCTTCGGCGCGGGCCAGGGCGGCAGGGTCGTCCGGCCTGACGGGCGCTGCCAGGGGGCGGCCGGCGCGCCGGTCTCCTGATCGCGAACGGTCGCCGCGCCGAGGGCGCTCACGGCCTGCACCTGAGGAACGGCGAGAGCCAGGAGCGCCGCGGAGACGGCCATCGCCGTCCGGGACTGGACTTTGTCGAGCATGGAGCCTCTTTCCGTTTTCGGGCGTACAGCGAGCCACGACAGCACGGAACGAAGCGCCACGAGCGGCGTCTGTCACTGTCTATATCCGCTCGTTCACCAAGAATTGCCAAGCGGGTAAGCAGATTCTGGACCCGCGCGCAGATTTGGGACCGTCCGGCGGCTTTCGAGCCGTACGCCTACGGCAGGTCCGAAGAACGGGCGGAACGGTAGGCGGCCAGCGCGATCTGCACGAACGACCGGACGAGCGGCCTCGTGTCGCCGCTGTTCCAGGCGATGACGAGACGGCTCGGCGGCAGATCGACCAGGGGAACGGCCGTGAGCCCTTCGGGCAGGGCGTGGTGGAGCGGCGCCATTCCCACGGTGCCGTTCCACAGGATGGACTGGAGGCACTCGTGGACGGTCCGGACGACGGGGCCCTCGCGGCGCGGGCCGTCCGGCGGGCCCGTCCAGAAGGCGCGCCACACCGGGTCCGTGCCGTCGGGGAACTGGAACCACCGGCGGTCGGCGAGGTCGTCCACGCGCAGGCTCCCGCGCCCGGCGAGCGGGTCGTCGGTGCGCAGCACCGCGCCGAGCGGGTCCGAGCGCAGCACGCGGGTGGCGATCCCGACGGTGTCGAACGGCTCGCGGGTCAGGGCCACGTCGGCGAGACCGGCCCGCAGCCCGGTGGTCGGGTCGGTCAGGTCGGCCTCGCGGATGCGGACGCGCACGCCGGGGTGGCGCCGCCGGTAGGCGGCGGCCAGCCGCGTCCCGAACTCCTCGGCGCTGTCGGCGAGCGTCCCGACGGTCAGCGTGGCCGCGCCCGCGGCGGCGGACACCCGGGCGCGCACCTGATCGGCCCGCGCCAGCAGAGTGCGCGCCTCGTCGAGGAGCAGGGTCCCGGCCGGAGTGAGCGCCACGCCCGCCGCGGAACGGCGCAGCAGCTCGCAGCCGAGGTCGGTCTCCAACCGCTTGATGGCCCGGCTCAGCGGAGGCTGGGTCATCTGGAGCCGCGCGGCGGCCCGTCCGAAGTGCAGTTCTTCGGCGACCGCCACGAAATAGCCCAGCGTGCGTAGCTCCATCACCAGCGACGATACCCGCCCGGTATCGGCCTTGCGGGATCGGTGTTGGACGCCCCCGCCCCTCCCGCGATGGGCTGGGAGCCCGCCGTCGCGGCGGGGACCCACAACACCGAGGAATCGCTGTGCCAGAACAGGTAACGCATGATCCCGTCGTACGGACTGAAAACGTCCAGGAACTCGCCGATGACGTGGTGGTCATCCCCAACGGGAACGTGCAGCTCGTACCGAACATCGGCGTCATCGGCGGACGGGATTCCGTTCTCGTCATCGACACCGGAATGGGACCGGGCAATGCCGAGAAGGTACTGGAATTCGCGGCCCGTTACGCCAGGGGCCGCAGGCTGTACCTGACCACGACGCATTTCCACCCCGAGCACGCCTTCGGAGCGCAGGTCTTCGCCGACGAGGCGACGTTCCTGGTCAACCGCGACCAGGCAGAGGAACTGAACGCGAAGGGCCCGGGCTACCTCGACATGTTCCGGGGACTCGGCGCGGGGGTCGCGCGCCAACTGGAGGGCGTCGAACTGCCACGGCCCGACCTCGTCTACGACCAGACGTACGACCTGGACCTGGGCGGCCGGACCGTACGGCTGCGGGCCACCGGCCGGGCGCACAGCCGCGGCGACCAGGTGGTCGAGGTGCCGGACGCGGACGTGCTGTTCACCGGGGATCTCGCGGAGGCCGGGCAGTTCGCCATCTTCCCGTGGTTCCCGCCGCACGACACCGACGTGTCGGGCCTCCGCTGGCTCGCGGTGATGGAGCGGCTGGCGGCGGAGAGCCCGCGCGTGGTGGTGCCCGGCCACGGCGACGTCGGCGGCCCCCGACTCCTGGCCGACGTACGCGACTACCTCCGCCTCCTGCGAGACGAAACGTGGATCCGCCGCGACTCGGCAGCCGACGAGCGCACGATCGTGGAAGAGGTCTCGGCCCTGATGATCCAGCGACACCCCGAATGGGCCGGCCGCGAATGGATCGAGAAGGGCGTCGGCTGCCTCTGCACCGAACACCCCGCCTAACCCACGCCCGTCCACAGCACGCACCGCCGTCCTGCGCCATCTCGACGACACCCGCTCCCACACCTGACAGCGGCCCGGTTCAGGGGCGTTCGGGGAGGTGGGCGGCGCGGACGGCGTGCAGCCAGTCCTCGACGCGGGCACGGTCGGGGGCGTCCGGCAGCGGCGTGCGCGTCGCGTCGAAGCGGGACTCGGCGTCGGCCATGACGCGGCGCGCCTCCTCCAGCTCGCCGGCGGCGACGCGTTCGCCGAAGCCGAGGTACCACTGCGGATCGGTCAGCCGGACGTCGAGCCCGCCGGTGGCGTAGAGGCGCAGGCCCTGGTGGACGAGCCGCGCCAGGTGGCGGGCGTGCTTGGCGGTCCGCTTGCGGGTGTCGGCCGAGAACGAGCCGTCGCCGCGACTCTCCAGCCGCCGGAACTGCGAGGCGGCGTACCCGAGGTAGGCGTCCCGCACGCGCTGCGCGGACAGGAACGCCGTCCGGATGCCGATCAGCCGGTCACCGAGCGCGGTACGGGTCTCGTACAGCTCGTCCGGCAGCCACATCAGCTCCGTGACCGTCGGGTTGACGTTCAGTGCCAGGGACGCGTACTTCCCGGCCTCGTGGAACGTGACGTCCGGCCGCGTGGTGACCGTGGTCGCGTCGCGGCCGGTCGGCGGGTTCAGCCCGTGGAACGCGACGGTCGGCGCCGCGTACACCCCGAGCCGGTCGATGTCGGAGCCAGGCCCCGCAAGGCCGTACGCCGTCGACCCGACGATCCCGGCCAACAGCACGTTAAAGCCCTCAGCCACGTTCCCCTCCCCTGCAACCGCCCCGCCCCTCTGCGAACACGCCGCCCCATCCGCACCATCCCGCCGCCACCGCACTCCGCACCGCCACACCTCCGCGCCGCCCCGCCGCCACACCGCCACGCCGCGCCGCCGCCACACCGCCACACCGCCACACCGCCACACCGCCACGCCGCCGCACCGCGTCGCGACGGCGCGCCTTCGCGCCTTGCGCCTCCGCGCCTTGCGTCGCTGCGCGTTCGGCCGGTCGGCTTCGGTGGCTGATTGTGGAGGATCGCCTCGCTCGCGCGCAGCTTCTTTATCGGCGTACTTATCTGCACTTGGCGATCACGGGCGAGTCCGGTAGATGGGCGGGTCGGGGGTCGCGTGGTCTGCTGCCGGCTGAGAGCCGTTGCTCTGGCAGGATGGCTGGGTGCTTGTGATCCGAAAGGGCGATGCCGCGTAGGTCGCCCGGCGCCGTGCGCGCTAGTCGAGAAGTTCAGCTCCGTGGCCGCAGGCCCGGTGGGGTTCCTGGTCGTTCGCCCCGGTCGTGGGCATCTGTTGCCGAGCTGGAGATCCGGCGGAAGAGGCTGGAGAGCGCGGCCTTCGCGCTGGAACGGTATGAGTCGTTCCTGAGCCGGCCGGGCCGTTGGCTTCAGATGCCGTGGCCAGATTGCCCGTGTTGCGATCCCGTAGATGCTCGAGATGACCTTCAGTTCGTCCTGGAAGCCATGCCAGTGATTGACTCGGCCGGTCTCCGACGGGTCGTAAGGAAGCTGGATGCCGAGTTCTCGCGTAGGACCCTGCCCGATCCCGACGCCTGGCAGCTGAGCGATTGGCACCGCGGTGCGTGGTGGCGTCGCCGCTTGCACGAACGGTAGGTCGTGCGGTGGCGCGATCATGTCTCGGGCTCCGTCCTTGATCTACTCCCAGCGGTGCAGTATCGCGGTGGTTAGGGCGGTTTGGGCGGGGTCCAGGGTGGTCTTGCCGTCTTCGATGTCCCACAGGGTGTTCTGGAGGACGCGGGCCAGGGTCCATCCGGCCGCCCGCTGGCGGTCGAGGCCGACGGTCTCGGTCAGCAGGTCGAAGCGGCGCAGAACGGCCCGGGTCACGTCGCCGGTGGCCTCCACCTCGTCCCACCGGCCGTCCAGCGCGGGCCACAGATCGAAGCCGGGGTCGCCGGCCAGCGGTTCGGGGTCGATCGCTAGCCAGGGCTCCCGTTCCCCGGCGAGGACGTTGTCGTAGTGCAGGTCCCAGTGCAGCAGGCGGTCGCCGGGTTCGCCGAGGAGGTCGGCCACGGCCGACGCGCAGACGTGCACGAGCCGCCGCTCGCTGGGGACGGCCAGCGAACGCACGGCCTGCGGAAACTCGTCGAGCATGGCCGCGGCGACGTCGGCCAGCCTTCGCAGGCCCTCGGGGCGGGTACGGAGGTCAGGCGCGCCATCAGCTCGGCGATGACGCGCACGGCCTCCGCGCCGTCCACCGAGGCCAGGGAACGCGTCGCGTCCAGCCTCTCCAGCAACTGCGCGCCGCTCTCCTCGTCGTGGTCGAGCAGGCGCACGATGCCGTTGCCGTCCCAGGCCCGCAGGCCCGCGGCGGCTCCGGCGGTCTCCTCCCGGAGTTGCTGGAGTTTGAGCATCGCGCCCGTTCCGTCCGCCCGGACGACGGGCAGGACCAGTGAGGCCATGCCGTGAGCGGGCGGGCCGTCGAGCCGCAGCCCCCACCGGTCCAGGAGTTCGCCGCCGAGGCGCGGCAGGTCGGCGATCCAGGCGCGCGCCCCGGCGTCGTTGGCGCCGTACGACGCGGCGAACGCGTCCGGAACCTCGATGGGCGGCGACGTGTTCATGAAAAGCGCTCCTTCGCTGTCAACTCTGACGATCATGCCGGAGGGCGCGAGATGGGCGGGTCCCCCGGGGTCGGCGCGGGGGCGTCGGGCCAGGTCGTGGCGGGTGAGGCGCGGGGGACCGGTAACTCCGGGGTGTTGGGGGAAGGCTTGTGGGGTGGACGAGTATGACGTCGATGCGGTGTTGCAGCAGGCGCTGGATCGGTTGACGCTGCTGGCGGACGCCGGTTCGGCCCTGGTCAGCACCATGGACGTCCGCGAAGGGCTCGGACGGGTGTGCCGGATCGTCACGCACCGGCTGGGCGAGTGGTGCGCGGTGGACCTGCTGTCCGAACGGGACCGGCTGGAACGGGTCTGCGTGGCCCACCGCGATCCCGCCGTTCCGTCGCGCGACGAGTTCGCGGGCCTGTCGATGGCGGTGCCGGACGCCGCCACGGGGCCGCTCGCCCGCGTCCTGGGCGGTGCGGGACCCCTGCTGCTGAACGAGGCCGATCTTCCCGCCGAGCCGTCCGACCCGCCGGTGTGCGATCCGCTGGACGTCGAACGGCTGGAGGCGTACACGAGGAGGGCCGCCCGCAGCGCGATCATCGCCCCGCTGCGCGCGCGCCGCCAGGTGCTCGGAGCGATCACCGTGGCCCGGACGCAGCGCGACGCGCCACTCAACAACGACGATCTCGTTCTGGTCGAGGACCTCGCCCACCGGGTGGCGCTGGCCGTCGACAACACCCGGCTGCACCAGGAGACCGAGCACATCGCCGAACGGTTGCAGCGTTCCCTGCTCCCGGCCCTTCCGACCCTCGCCCACTTCCAGATGGCGGCCCGCTACGCCACGTCCCAGGCCACCGCGCAGGTCGGGGGCGACTGGTACGACAGCTTCGTGCTGCCCAAGGGCGACACCACCTTGATCATCGGTGATGTCACCGGGCACGACATCCAGGCGGCGGCCACCATGAGCCAGTTGCGCAACATGCTGCGCGCGCTCGCCTGCGACCGCCAGGAGCCGCCCGGGGAGATCCTCCAGCGTCTGGACATCGCGCACAGCAACCTGTACCCCGAGTCCACGACCACCTGCGTCTACGCCCTGATCAGAGGCCCGGAACGGGGGCCGTGGGAGCTGCACCACGCCGCCGCCGGCCACCCGCCGCCGCTGCTGATCACCGCCGAGGGCGGCACCCGCTTCCTGAACCGGGGCGGCGGCGTCCTGCTCGGCGTCCAGCCCGAAGCGCCGCGGCGCAGCGCCGTCGACCCGCTCCCGCCCGGCTCGACCGTCCTGCTCTACACCGACGGCCTCGTCGAACGCCGCGGCGAGTCGCTCAGCCAGGGCCTGACCCGGCTGCGCCTGCACGCCGCCGCCCTGGCCCGCGAACCGGTCGACACCATCTGCGACGAGCTCCTCACCGGCCTGGCCACCCCGGGCATCGACGACGACGTCGCGCTCCTCGCCCTGCGCTGCGGCCCCGCCCCGGACGAGCAGACGGACCAGTGACCGCCGAGGCGGCGGCGGGGGAACGGGCTGAGGGAGCCGGGCCGGACGGGGGCACCGGCCCGGTCCCCCACGCAGTGTCCGTCGCCGAACGGGCCAGCGCCATGCCCGCGCGGTGTCCTCCTCCGGCCACCCCCGCGGCACAGCCCTCCGACCCGTTCGGCAGGAGGTCAGGGGTGCGCCGGGGCGGTGTGGCCGCCGGTGACGCGGAGGAGGGCGAGCTTTCCCGCGTCGCGGCTGCCGGCCGCCGCCGTGTACGTGACCATGCGCAGGTCCGCGTCCGGAACGACGAGGACGTCGCAGTCGAGCAGGATCTCGCCGATCTCCGGGTGCATGATCGTCTTGCGGTCGGTGGTGTGCGGTCCAGGCGTCCCGGTGGCCCAGTGGCGCGCGAAGTCGTCCGACACGTTCCGGAGGTCCTGGACGAGCCGAGCGAGCTGGGCGTCCGCGGGGTAGCGGGACGCGGCGTCCTTGAGGTCGGCGACGATCGACGCGGCGAAGGCGTCGTGGCCCCGTTCGGAACGGACGGGACGCATCGACGCGCGAGCGATGCCGTCGCCGAACAGGGCCCGCGCGAGGTTGCGCTCGGAGGCCGGGAGCATGGACGCGTCGCCGTGCAGGGCGGTCCACATGGCGTTCCACCACAGCAGCGTCCAGTCGGCGGCGAACACGCCGATCGGGACGTCGCCGAGGCGGGCGGCGAGCCGCTGGACGCCCGCGGGCACGTGGGTGCCGACCGTCCCGTCCTGCGGCGGGAGGAGCCCGGCGCTGCGGTACAGCCGGTCGCGTTCGGGCCTGGAGAGCTGGAGGGTACGGGCGAGGGCCCCGACGACCTGCGCCGAGGGGCTCGTCGCGCGTCCCTGCTCCAGGCGCAGGACGTAGTCGACCGAGAGCCCCGAGAGCCGCGCGAGCTCCTCGCGGCGCAGGCCGGGCGCGCGGCGGCCGCTCGTCACGGTGATCCCGGCGTCGGACGGGGAGAGCCGGTCGCGCCAGGCGCGCAGGAGCTCGCCGAAGCCGGGGCGGGGACGGGAGCGGGAGGCGGCCATGGCCCCATTGTCGCCGCTCACCGCCGGACGAGCCTGGGTACTGCCAGTCCTAGTGACGGGCACGGCACTGGCCGGCGGGAGCGGCGGCGGCGAACGTGGTGGAGCGCCCGGCAGGGCGTCCACCGGCCGACCGGCGAAGGAGCCTCCCATGCAGCACACCATCGTCATGACGGGCGCGAGCCGCGGCATCGGCCGCGTCGCCGCGGAACGGATCCTGCGCCGCTCGGCGGGAACGCACCTCCTCGTCGTGGCCCGCGGGTCCTCCGGCGCACGGCTCGCCGCGGAGCTCGGTACGGGCGGGCGCGCGGTCTCCCACGTCGAGGCGGACCTCGGCTCCCTGGAGAGCGTCCGGCGGGCCGCGACCGAGATCCGCGAACGCCTCGACCGCGGCGACCTGCCGCCGCTGCGGGGCTTCGCGGGCAACGCGGGCGTCCAGTACACCAACGCGCTGATCGAGGGGCCGGACGGGCTGGAGGCGACGTTCACGATCAACGTGCTGGCCAACCACCTGTTCGTCCGCCTGCTCCAGGACCGGTTCGCCGCGCCCGCCCGGATCGTGATCACCAGCAGCGACACCCATTTCGGCGACATCAGGCACAACCTCGGCATCGTGCCGGGCCCGGTCTGGCGCTCCCCGGACGTCCTCGCCCGTACGGGCGCGTTCGACAGGCCCGGCACCGCCGCCGGCGGGCGCACCGCGTACTCGACGAGCAAGCTCGCCGCGATCTACCTCGTGCACGAGTACGCGCGCCGCCTGCCGACCGGGATCGACGCGGTCGCGTTCAACCCGGGCCTGGTGCCCGGCACCGGTCTCGCCCGCAACGCCGGCGCCCTCTCCCGGTTCGCGATGCGCCGCGTCCTGCCGGTGTTGACGCTCACGCCGTTCGCCACCAGCCGGGCGCTCGCGGGCGGCCGCCTCGCCGACGTCGTGCTCGGCACGACCGCGGCGCCGAACGGCTCGTACGTCGACCGGGACCGGGTGGTCCCGTCGTCCGACGAGTCGTACGACCCGCGCCGCGAGCGCGAACTGTGGGACGCCGCCGAACGCTTCACCGCCGCGTACGCCAAATGACGGGAACCAGCAGCGGCCGGAACGCTTCCCTGACCGTGCCGGAGCGCCATTCCTGACGCACTCCGAGAAGTCAGCGCTGACGAGATCTCCGAGACGCGCTAACGGGACGGCGCGTTGATGAGGAACCGCACTTCGCCCTGTTCGTCCACCCGGGCGTCGAGGACCTTGCCCGTGAGGAAACCGACGGCCGTGGGGGCGAGGAAGACGCGGGCGCCCTCGGTTTCGAGCACCTCGTCGCTGGCCGCAGGGAGCGGTGAGGGCGTCAGCGCGAGGAGCGATTCGTCGTCGGAATGCGGGGCGATGCGCACGCCGCTGCCGTACGGTACGTCGGGCTGGTAGACCAGGTTGCGAATCGCCGTGACGGCTGCTCCGGTCAGCATGAGCACAACGGGCTCCTTGAGGCGCGCGTTCTCGGCAACGAACTGACAACCGATCTTTACCCGGCACGGCCGGAAGGAATCTCCCTCTCTCCCTTGCCGCGATCGCCGTGAGTGAGGGTCCCGCCACCCTTCGACCACGTTCCTGGCCGCGGGCATTGCCGAATGCGGAGGCTTTCCTGACGCGCCCATTGGCCATCCGCTCCAACCGCGCAAGGGGCTTTGAACTCGGCGGCGCATGGGCGGTCCGCGGCCGGGCAGGAGTGCCCTGACAGCCCATTCTCAAAGCTCGAAGGGGAGTTCGGCCATGCCGAGGACCGTCGCCGACCCGGATCTGCTCGGGGTCTACCTCAACGACCACCTGGCGGGCGCCACCGGCGGCCTGGAGCTGGCGCGCCGGACCGCCGGCTCCCACCGGGGCGGCGAGACCGGGGCGGCGCTCAAGCGCATCGCGGACGAGATCCGGGAGGACCGCGAGGCGCTGCTGGCGATCATGGTGAAGCTGGGCGTCCCCGTCCGCCGGTACAAGGTGTACGCGGCGTGGGCGGCGGAGAAGGCGGGGCGGCTGAAGCTCAACGGCAGGCTCGCGAGCCCGTCGCCGCTCAGCGGGCTGGTGGAGCTGGAGATGCTGCGGCTCGGCACGGAGGGCAAGGCGGCCGGGTGGTCGACGCTGCGGGAACTGGCGGACGCGGACGCGCGCCTGGACGCCCGGCGGCTGGACGAGCTGATCGCCAGGGCCCGGGCCCAGTCGCGGACGCTGGAGGAACTGCGCGTGAAGGCCGCCGCCGGGGCGTTCACCACGTCCGGGCCGTCGGCGCGGGATCCGGAGAAGCAGCGCGCTCCGGGGAAGCAGGCGGCCCCGGAGAAGCGGCGGGATCCGCGCGCGCCGGCGAAGTGAGCCCGGACGGCTCGGTGGGGGGGACGGGCGTTCCGGGCGGGGCGTTCGCGCGACGAAAGGACGACGGGGCATGACGGACGTGTCGAGCATGGGGCCGCAGCCGGACGACCACCGCGAGGTGCTGACGAACCGGCAGGGCCACGCGGTCTACGACAACCAGAACCAGCGCACGGTCGGGGCGCGGGGGCCCGCGACGCTGGAGAACTACCAGTTCCTGGAGAAGATCAGCCACTTCGACCGGGAACGCATTCCCGAACGGGTCGTCCACGCGCGGGGCGCCACTGCGTACGGCTACTTCGAGGCGTACGGGAAATGGGGCGACGAGCCCGTCGCCCCGTACACCCGCGCCAGGCTGTTCCAGCGGCCCGGCGAGCGGACGCCCGTCGCGGTGCGGTTCTCCACGGTGATCGGCGGCCGGGACTCCGCGGAAACGGCGCGCGATCCCCGCGGATTCGCGGTGAAGTTCTACACCGAGGACGGCAACTGGGACCTCGTCGGCAACAATCTGGCGGTGTTCTTCATCAGGGACGCCATCAAGTTCCCCGATGTCATCCACGCGCTGAAACCCGACCCGGTCACGTTCCGGCAGGAGCCGAACCGCATCTTCGACTTCATGTCGCAGACGCCCGAGAGCATGCACATGCTCGTCAACCTGTTCAGCCCGCGCGGCATCCCCGCCGATTACCGGCACATGCAGGGCTTCGGCGTCAACACCTACAAGTGGGTGAACGAGCGGGGCGACACGCAGCTCGTCAAATACCACTGGATGCCCCGCCAGGGCGTGCGGAGCATGACGGCCTCCGACGCCGCCGCGCTCCAGGCGAACGACCTGGGCCACGCCACCAAGGATCTGCACGAGGCCATCGAACGCGGCGACTTCCCCGAATGGGAGCTGCTCGTTCAGATGATGAGCGACGACGACCATCCCGAGCTCGATTTCGACCCGCTCGACGACACGAAGGTGTGGCCGGAGGAACGGTTCCCGGCCCGCCCGGTCGGCCGCATGGTCCTGGACCGCAACGTCGCCGACAACTTCGCCGAGAACGAGCAGATCTCGTTCGGCACCGGCGTGCTCGTCGACGGCCTCGACTTCTCCGACGACAAGATGCTCGTGGGCCGCACGTTCTCCTACAGCGACACCCAGCGTTACCGGGTGGGCCCGAACTACTTGCAGCTCCCGGTCAACCAGGCCAAGAACGCCGCGGTCCGCACGAACCAGCGCGACGGCCAGATGGTGTACTCGGTCGATCGCGCGGGCGAGAACCCCCACGTCAACTACGAGCCGTCCATCACCGGCGGGCTCCGCGAGGCGCAGTACCCGACCCACGACGAGCAGGGCCCGACGATCAGCGGCCGGGTCACCCGCCGCCGCATCGAGCGCACCAACGACTACGTCCAGGCGGGCCAGCGCTACCTGATGATGCACGACTGGGAGCGCGACGACCTCGTCCACAACCTCATCACGATGCTGAGCCAGTGCGACCGGCCGATCCGGGAGCGCATGGTCTGGCACCTGCTCCTGGCCGAGAACGACCTCGGCCTGCGCGTCGGCGAGGGCCTCGGCATCGCCCCCGACCAGGTGGCGGGCCTGAAGCCGCTCGCCAGCCAGGACCTCACGGACGAGGACAGGGCGCGCCTGGCCAACCTCGGCAAGAACGGCCCGCGCGACATCACCGGCCTCCAGATGACGCACTGCGTCCCCGACGACCGAGCCGTCCACCACTACGAGCCCTGACACCCCGGCGGCGCCCGCGGCCCCGCCGCGCCGGGTCAGCGCGTGGTCGTCATGCCTCCGGTGACGGCGATGACCTCGCCGGTGATAAAGCTCGAATCCGCGTCGGAGGCCAGGAACACATAAGTGGGCGCGATCTCCTCCGGCTGTCCCGGACGGGTCAGTTGCGTCGCACTTCCCATATTGATGATCTCCTGCGTCGGCTGGCCGTGGTCCGCGACATTGAGCGCGGTCCAGGATTGGCCGGGAACGACGACGTTCGCGCGGACGCCCCGCTCGATCAGATGCGGGGCGATCGACTTGGTGAACGCCACCATCGCCGCCTTGGAAGCGGCGTAGTCCATCATGATCGAGCTGCCCGAGATGGCGTCCTCGGAGGCGGTCGCGATGACCGAGTCCCCGGCACCGAGATGCGGCAGCGCGGCCATCACCAGATGGAAGTAGGCGTAGGCGTTGGTCTTGAACGTCCGGTCCCAGTCTTCGGCCGTCAACTGCTCCAGCCTGGTCTTGCTGACCAGATAGGCCGCGTTGCTCACCAGGATGTTCAGACCGCCCAGCTCGCGCGCCGTCCGCTCGACGGCCTCGCCGCAGAAACCGGGATCGCACAGGTCACCGGGCAGCAGCAGGCAGCGCCTTCCCTGCTCCTCGACAGCGCGTTTGGTCTCCTCGGCGTCCGACTGCTCGTCCGGCAGGTAGACGATCGCGACGTCGGCGCCCTCGCGGGCGTAGAGCACGGCGACGGCCCGTCCGATGCCGGAGTCGCCGCCGGTGATCAGCGCGCGTTTCCCGGCCAGTTTCTCCGCGGCCCGATAACGCTCCGCCCGATAACGCGGGCGCGGATCGAGCTTGGATTCCAGACCGGGCCGGTCCTGCCGCTGCTCGGGGAACGGCGGCCGGGGCTCGGACACTACTTGCGGCTCGTTCTGCCCGGCAGAGGAATCGTCACGGTCGTTCATCAAATGGTTCCTTATGTGAGCTTGCAGTTGCGATAGAGCCGCGCCGGGGTCGCGGTCCGGCACGGCCCGAGCGCGGACATTTCAACGTGATCGCACAGCTACCCTCGTCCATTGCCACCAAACGTCGCCCCCGTCACCCCAGCCCCGGGTGGGCCAGGCAAGACGATTTCGACTAAGGGCCGACAGGGACCGGACGCGGTATTCAAAGGCCCTTCTGTCGCGGGCCGCTCGCGATCCGACCGTCAACGAGCCGGCCAGCCCCCCGCCGTGCTCGACCTCACAGCGCGCTCCGCCCCGTACCCGAAGGCGGCCAGGACAACGCACAGCACGGCGGCGCCCCCGGCACGGCATCGGTATCCACACCCTGTGAAGAAAACCTGACAGCGTCAAAAAAACCTCATACTGCTCAATCCCGCGTCGGCTCACTAGCGTCATCGGTGGCGACGAAGAGTGCGGCACCGCGCCCGCCCTGCCAGGGCGAGGGCCTCGCGGAGCACTGCGCCGATTCCCTGTGCACACCTGGCTGCCGCATGCCGTTTTCCCGAAGGACGCAAAGGAGATCGACCGTGTTCGAACGCTTGGCCGAGCTGGCGGTTCGCCGGTCCCGGCTCGTACTCGCCGTCGCCGTCGTGGCGATGGCTCTCATGGGTGTGGTGGGCGCCGGCGCGTTCGGCAAACTGCTCGGGGGCGGCTTCGACGACCCGGGCTCGGAGTCCAGCCGGGCCGCGAAGGTCATCGACGAGAGGTTCGGCGGCGAGGCGAACCTCGTCCTGCTCGTCCGCGCCGCCGACGGCCGCGTCGACGGTCCGGCCGCCGCGCGGAGCGGTCAGGCCCTGGTGGCCGATCTCAAGAAGGAGAAGGAGCTCACCAACGTCCTCTCGTTCTGGGACACGGGCGGCCCCGACCTCCGTTCCCGGGACGGCGACGAGGCCATGGTGCTCGCCCATGTGACGGGCGATGAGAAGCGGCAACGGGACCGCGCCCAGAAGATCATCGACACCTACACCGGCACGTACAAGGGCGCTCTCAAGGTTCGGGCCGGAGGCGCCGCGGCCGTCGGCAGCGACCTGTCGGAGCAGGTGGTCGCCGACCTGGCGCTGGCCGAGACCATCGCGATACCGCTGACGCTCGTCCTGCTCCTGTTCGTCTTCGGCAGCATGGTCGCGGCGCTGTTGCCGCTGCTCATCGCCGTCATCGCCATCATCGGCTCGTTCGCCCAGCTCTCCCTGCTCGGCAGCGTCACCGAGGTCGCCGACACCACGACCAACCTCACGACCGCGCTGGGTCTCGGCCTCGGAGTCGACTACGCGCTGCTGATGACCAGCCGGTTCCGCGAGCAGCTCGCGGCGGGGGCGAGCGTGGACGACGCCGTCCGGCGGACGGTGCACACCGCGGGCCGCACCGTCGTGTTCTCCGCCGCGACGGTGGCGGCGGCGCTCGCGGCGCTCATGGTGTTCCCGCAGTACTTCCTCCGTTCGTTCGGCTACGCCGGGGTCGGCGTCGTCGCCGTCGCCGCGGTCGGCGCCCTGCTCGTGATGCCGGCGCTGCTGGCCGTCCTCGGGCACCGGGTCAACAGCGGGCGGATGCCGTGGGCGAAGCCGGAGCGCTCCGACGCCGGGGCGCCCGCGTGGGGGCGGCTGGCCCGTACCGTCATGCGGCGGCCCGCGCTCACCGCGCTTCCCCTGCTCGCCGTTCTGCTGCTGGCGGCGAGCCCGCTGCTGGGCATCACGTTCGGCACGCCGGACGAACGCGTCCTGCCCAAGGACGCCGAGAGCCGCCAGGTCTCCACCGCACTGCGCGAGCACTTCAACGGCAGCGAGGACTCGGCCCTCCACATCGTCATCGACCAGCCCGTGGGCAAGGCCCCGCTGGAGTCGTACGCGGCCGGACTGTCCGGTCTGAACGGCGTCGCGCGCGTCCAGACCAGCTCCGGCACCTACACCGGGGGACAGCGCACGGCGACCGGCCCCGGCAGCGCCGCCCTGGCCCGGCCCGGCGCGCAGCGGATCAGCGTGGTGAGCACCCTGACACCGAGGTCGGACGCGGCCCAGAACCTGGTCGAGGACGTCAGGACGGCCGCCGCGCCCGCGGGAACGCGCCCCCTGGTCGGCGGTGTCGACGCCGAACTGATCGACGCCAAGGACTCCATCGGCAGCCGCCTCCCCCTCGCCGCGGGCCTGGTCGTCCTCACCACGTTCCTCCTGCTGTTCCTGTTCACCGGCAGCGTCGTCCAGCCGCTGCGGGCGCTGGTGCTCAACCTGATCAGCCTCGCCGCGACCCTCGGCGTCCTGACCTGGATCTTCCAGGACGGCGCCTTCTCCTCGGCGCTCGGCTTCACCGCGCAGCCGATGGAGATGTCGATGACCGTGCTGGTCCTCGGCATCGCGTTCGGCCTCTCGATGGACTACGAGGTCTTCGTGACCAGCCGGATCAAGGAGCTCCACGATCTCGGCGAGGACGACGAGTCCGCCGTGGTCCACGGCCTCGGGCACACCGGGCGCATCGTCAGCGCGGCGGCGTTCCTGCTCGCGGTGAGCTTCTTCGCGTTCGGCACCGCGGAGATCAGCTTCATGCAGATGTTCGGCCTGGGCAGCGGGCTGGCCATCCTGATCGACGCCCTCGCCGTCCGCGGCGTCCTCGTCCCGGCCGCCATGCGCCTGCTCGGCCGTTCCGCCTGGTACGCGCCCCGCTTCCTGCGCGCGTTCCACGAGCGCTTCGGCCTGAGCGAAACCGCCCCCGACCCCGCGGCCGCCACGGGCACCCCCACCCCGCCGACCCCGTACGCAACACACTCAACCGAAACCTGACCCCCGCGACCGCCCGCCCGCCTCCCCCGACCGGAGCCGGGCGGGCACCGCGCGTTCTCCCTGGCCACAGCCCCGTTCGACGACCCCGCCCACCAGCAACGCCGCCGCCGCCGAGCGCCGCACAACCACAACCGCCGACCAGCCCCCGCATGAACGACGCGGACAGCACGGCGCAGACGGCACGCGCAGACAGCACGGCGCGGCGCGGACAGCACGGCGCAGACGGCACGCGCAGACAGCACGGCGCGGCGCGGACGGCACGGCACGGACGGCACGGCACGGACGGCACGGCACGGACGGCACGGCACGGACGGCACGGCACGGACGGCACAGCGCAGACGGCACGGGAGGCGAGCCCGGTGGGTGAGGCCGAGGGATCAGATGCCGAGGGGGTGGTCGTAGAAGGGGAACGACGTGCAGATGCGCTCGATGCGCTTGCGGACGGACGTGGCGGCCTCGCCGCCGGGGGGCGCGCCGGTGCGGGCGGCGTCGAGGATGTCGGCGATCAGGTCGCCGACCTCGCGGAACTCCGCGTCGCGCAGGCCCCGGGACGTGGCGGCGTTGACGCCGAGGCGGACGCCGGAGGTCTTCTTCGGCCCGCGCGGATCGAACGGGACCTGGTTCATGTTGCAGATGATGCCCGCCTCCTCCAGGTGCGCGGCCGCGTCGGCCCCCGTGATCCCGGCCTCCCGCAGATCCACGAGGGCGAACGGCAGGTCGGAGCCGCCGGAGACGATGCGGTACCCGCGGTCGGTGAGCGTTCGGCCGAGCACCTGCGCGTTCTTCACGCCCTGCGCCGCGTAGTCCTTGAACTCCTCGCCCGCCGCCTCTTTGAAGCAGATCGCCTTGGCCGCGATGTGATGCGTCTGGACCCCGTCCTGCACGCCGGGCGTCACGGCGGAGTCGATTCTCCGGGTGAGGTCGTCGCGATTGGTCAGGATAATCGCCCCGCGCGGCCCGCGCAGGCTCTTGTACGTGGTGGACGTGACCACGTCCGCGAAACCGAGCGGACTCGGGTGGAGCCCGGTCGCGACCAGGCCGGAGAAGTGTGACATGTCCACGAGGAAAAGGCTGCCGACCTCATCGGCGATGGCCCGGAAACGGGAGAAGTCGATCCTGCGCGGATATGACGACCCGCCGGCGATGATCAGCTGGGGCCGGTGCTCCAGAGCCGCCCGCCGGATTTCCTCGTAGTCGAGCGTCCCGGTCTCCGGATCGACCCCGTACCGCGCGATGGAGAACAGCCGCCCGGTGAGGTTGGACGGCGCGCCGTGGGTCAGGTGGCCGCCGGCCGCGGTGTCCATGCTCAGGATGCGGTCGCCGGGCTTCAGCAGGCCGACGATGACCGCGTGGTTCATCTGGCTGCCCGAGTGCGGCTGCACGTTGGCGTGCGCGCATCCGAACAGGCCGCGGGCCCGTTCGATCGCGATCTGCTCGATCGTGTCGGCCAGGTCGGACCCGCGCAGATAGCGCTCTCCGGGATAGCCCTCGAGCTGCGTGTTGGTGAAGACCCCGCTCAGCGCCTGGCGGACCGCCTGGCTCACAAGGTTCTCCGAGGCGATCAGGGAAAGCCGCCTGCGCTGGTTGTCGTATTCCTGCGAAAGGATCCGGTGAAGCTCCCCGTCGACCTCGGACACATCGTTCCCGAAATGGGTTGACCCCATCACCATATCCTCGCCTCGACGGAGCGCAAATAGTCACCAGAACAACGACGTTACCCACGGACACCATGCCAGTCAACAGCACACCGCACAAAGCGTCTTCCCATTAACGGATGGCCGAAAATGTCAATCCCCACTGGTGCACGCGTTCAAGCCCGACAACCAACCACCGCAAGCGCGAAAAAGAAAAATTCGCCGTCGCGCGTCGGCAGGTTATTGTCATTGCCGAGGCCGCCGGTGACCGGCCGCGTCACCGCCGCCCTCGCCGGACGCCCGCCACCCCGCCGCCCCGTCGCCCGCATCGCCTGCGGGACGACCGGCCGCTGCCGGGGCCCGGCCCGCTCCGGGTCCCGAACGAAACGGCGGCGCGGATCGGGGAGTGGCCGTGGACGGCGCGCAGCGCACCCGCGCCTGGGGCGTGGGCCTCGCGGTGTTCTCCTCGGTCTGCTTCGGCGCGTCCGGACCGTTCGGCAAGGCCCTCATCGAGGCCGGTCTGAGCCCCCTGCAAGCGGTGTGGCTGCGGATCGCGACGGCTTCGCTCGTCCTGGTCCCGCTCGCGGCGTTCCTGCGGGGCCGCGCCCTGACCCGCGGCCTGCGCGCCCACCTCGCGCCGCTGCTCGGCTACGGAACGGCGGGCGTCGCGGGCGCCCAGGCGTTCTACTTCGTCGCCGCGTCCCGGCTGCCGGTGGGCGTGGCGATCCTGCTGGAGTTCAGCGGACCGGTCATCGTCCTGGCGTGGCTGCGGCTGGTCCGCCGCGTCCCGGTGCACCGCACCGCCGCCGCCGGCGTCGCGGTCGCCCTGACCGGGCTCACCCTGGTCGTACAGGTGTGGACCGGCCTGAGCCTCGACCCGGTCGGGCTGGCCGCCGGGTTCGGCGCGGCCGCCTGCCAGGCCGCCTACTTCCTCACCGTCGACCGCCTCGCCGGCCACGTCGCCCCCTTGGCCGTCACCACGTTCGGCATGGTCGTGGCGACCGCCGCGCTCACCGTCCTCGCCACCCCCTGGGCGATGCCCTGGGACGTGCTCCCCGCCCGGATCCCGTTCGCCGGGCACACCGCACCCGGCTGGGCCCTCGTCGCCTGGATCGGGCTGGTCAGCACCGTCCTCGCCTACCTGGCCGGCGTGGCCGGGCTGCAACGCCTGCCCGCGCAGGTCGGCGGCGCGATCTGCTACACCGAGGCGGTCGCCGTCGCGCTCATAGCCTGGGCCGTCCTCGGCGAACGCCTCTCCCCCGCACAGCTCCTCGGCGGCGCGATCGTCCTGACCGGCGCCTACATCGCCCAACGCGCCGCCGTCCCCCCTCCGGCCCACCCCACCCACCCACTCCCCGAGACCACCTCCCAAAACCCGTCCCCCTAACAGCCCCCTCCCCGAGTCAGCGGTCGCAGAGGGCCGTTTGGACGGCGGCCTTGATGTCGTCGCTCTGGGCGTCCGGCCCTCCGGGACCGAGGTTCACCATGACCGCCACCTGCTTGCCGTTGACGGTGGCGCCGGCGGCGGTCTCGAACCCGATGAAGTCGCCGGTGTGCCCCCAATAGAGGCCGCCGCAGGGCAGCGGAAAGCTTTCCAGCCCGAGTCCGTAGGCCCGCCCGTCTGTGCTGCCGGTCGAGCGGGTCTTCATCATCTGCCGCAGCTCGGGCCGGTGCAGCAGCTTGCCCCCCACGAGCGCACCGAAGAACTTGTTCAGGTCGGTACCGCTGGAGATGATCCCGCCGGCCGAGCCCCCGATCGTGGGGTTGACCGCGGTGACGTCGATGAGCGGCGCGTCCTTGCCCGGCCGGGCGTACCCGCGCGGATGCGGTCCGGGGATCGTCGTCTTGTCACCCGGCACGGAGGTCTCGGACAGGTTGAGCGGCTTGATGATGCGCTTTTTGACCTCCTCGCCGTAGGTGTTGCGGGTCACCTTCTCGATGAGCATTCCCGCCAGCAGGTAGTTGGTGTTGGAGTAGCTCCAGCCCTTGCCGGGTTCCTCGAAGGTCGGCTCGTGCGCGAGCGCGGTTTTCAACAGGTCGCGCGCCTCGTAATGGACGAGGGGATTCTTGAGGACGTCCTGCGGCTTGATATAGGAGAGATAGTCGGGCAGGCCGCTGGTCTGCTGGAGCAAGTGGCGGACGGTGATCTTCCGTCCGTCGCCGCCGGGCCCTCGGACGACACCGGGAAGGTAGCGTTCCACCGGCGCGTCCAGAGCGACGCGCCGCTTGGCCACCTGCTGGAGCACGAGCGTCGCCGTGAACGACTTGGTCATGCTCCCGATCCGGAACCTGCTGTCGCGAGGCACCGGCGCATGGCTCCTCACGTCCGCGACACCGCTGGTCAGCACCGAACTGCCGCGCCGGTTCCGTACCTCGACGAGCGCTCCGGGCCCGCCGTCGACCGTGGTCAGCCGTTGCAGGATCGCCCGCAACCGAGCCTCGTCCCCGGCATGGGCGGACGCGGCCGCGGCGGAACCGGCGGCCGTGGCCGTGGCCGTGGCACCCGCCGCCACGGCCAGTGCGAGTGCGCCCTGTAGCGCACGCTTGTGCTTGATCACGTGGACCCCCTTGATCGTTCCGGGCCATCACGCTAGGGACCGCGCCGTCCGACAGGCTTCACCCGCGAGAGCCAATATCCGCCTCATACAGAAGGTGGACGCCAGCCATTCGACTCAAGACCGCCCCAGTGAGAACGAATGCCATCCCGTCTTCTCCCCCCTGCTTACGCTGCCCACAGCGCAAGCAGCCCATTCCCCGAGGAGCCCGCCGGCCGCCCCCGTCTCGCCTCGTCCTAATCGGCTCCCAAGCTCGGCACCATTCCCATCGCGCTGACCATTGACCTGGTATTGGAATAGCAGCCGCTGCGGACAGCCAGTGCCCGCAGCGACCGACCGCGGGTCCCGGCCCGCCACACTGCCCGACGTACCGGACCGTCCGGAACGACGCGGTCACACCACCCGCGACACCCGAGACACCCGAGACACCCGCGACACCCCGCGACACCCGCAACACCGCCCAGGAGACCGCCTCCGTCCTCCCCTCCGACCACGGACGAGGCCCCGACGCGGACAGGCTCGGATAGCGAAGAAGACCCTGCCGGCAGGGCCTTCTTCGTTTCTCGCTCCGGTGCTTTGCGGTGTTACGGGGTCTTGGCCACCGCGTCGGCGACGGCGCGGAAGGCGGGGAGGGCCTCGGCCATATGGGGTGCGGAGTTGAGGTCCTGGCTGGTCTTGACGATGACGACATCGCGCTTGGGCGAGACGTAGATGAACTGGCCGAGGATGCCGATGGCGGCGTAGTCGCCGTCGTCGCCGAGCCACCACTGGTTGCCGTAGCCGTAGGCGTTCTCGGGGCTGTCGGGCTTGCCGGGGACGAGCCGGTGCGGCTGGAGGTACGGCTTGGACGCGGTGGTCGAGTCGTTGATCCACCCGGTGGGGATGACCTGGCGGCCTCCGGCGCGGCCGCCGCGCAGGTAGAGCAGGCCGAAACGGGCGAAGTCGCGGACGGTCGCGTGGTAGCAGCAGTAGCCGATGTCGCTGCCCTGGTAGTCGCGGCCCATCAGCAGCGGGGACTGCATTCCGGCGGGACGCCAGATCTTGTCGCCGACGTAGGCGGCCAAGGGCTTGCCGGTGGCCTTGGTGACGAGCCAGCCGAGGACGAAGGTGTTCATGGAGTCGTAGTTCCAGCGGGTTCCCGGCTGGAAGTCGCGTTCGGCCTCGCGGGCCTGGGTGGTGAGCGGCGTGCCCAGGACCATGCGGATCGTGGTGGCGGTCGATCCTTTGAGGGGGTTGGTGTAGTCGGTCTCGTCGTACTTGTGGCCGGACGCCATTTGCAGGACGTCCTCGATCGAGACGCCGTCGTAGCCGGTGCCGCGCAGCTCGGGGACGTACCTGGTCACCGGGTCGCGGACCGACTCGATCTTGCCGTCGGCGATGGCGGCCCCGACGGCGGTGGCGGTGATGGACTTGCCGACCGACCAGGAGTTGAACCGGCTGGAGGCGTTGTAGCCCGAGAAGTACCGCTCGTCGACGACCGTCCCGCCGTGCAGGACCAGGTAGCCGAGCGTGGAGGACCGCTTGAGGAAATCGTCCAGAGACCTGTTCTTGCCCTGATAGTTGAACGTCGGATTGAACCGCTGCGGCTTGGTCGGAAGCGGCTCTGGGCGGTCGGAGGCCGCGACGGTCGTCGTCGAGTAGAACGGCACGTGCGGCAGCAGCGGCAGGGGCAGCGGGTCGTCGGCCGCACGGGCCGGCGCCGACAGCACCGAGGCCAGCAGAACAGCCGCCGAAGCCGCCGCCGCGGCACCTCGTCTGAACATCGAACTCTCCGTTCGCTGGGGGGTGCATGGATGAAAACAGCTAAGCACCAGTGGTGTCAACGCTGGTTTTAACGCCCGTCGCACCCTCGCAGCCGATGACCGTCCCGGCCCCTCCGCCGACGCGTCCACGCCGTCCCCTCGCCCTTCCTCACCCAAGTGACAAAGGACGTGACGATGCGCCCCCACAGCCTTGCTCCGGTCTGAAAGTCAGTGATGACCGCGCTCTCCTGGCGCGTCCGACCGGACAGGACCTAGCCCGCGGAACCGAGGAGTTCGTTTCCGCGGCGAGCGATCTCTTCCGGCGGGACGTCTTCCCGCTGGGTGAGGAACGCCCACACGTGCCCGAAGGGGTCCCTGATCATGACCTGCCTGGCTCCATAGAACATGTCCGCGGGCGCCTGGAGGGACTCGGCACCGGCATCGAGCGCCCGCGCGTAGAGCACATCGACGTCCTCAACGAAGACATGCAGGGCGACCGTCGTGCCACCCGCCCGAGCGGGGCTCTGGAAAGGAGCCTCCGCATCGCCCACCATGATGACGGAGCCGCCGATGCTGATCTCGGCGTGCATGATGCTCCCATCGGGACCGGCGATCCGGAAGAGCTCCTGCGCGCCGAAGGCCCGGGCATAAAACGAGATCGCCGCGTCCGCGCCGTCCACCATGACGTGAGCGATGGCGGCGTATCCGTAGCGGTCGGGAATGCGGCGAGTATCGGTGTTCATCGTGTTGCCCCTGCTCTCAATGGTGTCCAGCTTCGTTCACCAGCCTGCAAGCACCGGCATGAGCGCCGCATCCGTCAACTGACCGGACCTCCTGCTGGACGCGACCGAACACCTAGCACCCGCCGTACGACCCCATGCCCCGGCAGCCCGCGCCGCCAGCCTCCAACCGCCCAAGGAGCGGGGCCGCTCGAAGGCGACCCCGCGATCTCGGACGTGGGGTCAGGCGTCGACGGCCTCCCGAACGGGTTCGGCGACCGCAGGACGACGCGTTCGCAGGGTGATGAGGGCGAGAACGGCTCCGGCCAGAGCGACCCCGGCGGCGCCGAGGAAGGCCGCTTGAAAGCCTTCGGTCAGCGCGGCCGGATCGCTGAGCTCGTCCGCCCCCTGCGAGGTGGCCAGCGCCGTGATGACCGCGAGGCCGATGGCGGAGCCGATCTGGTAGGTGGTGTTCACGATCCCCGAGGCGAGCCCGGCCCGGTCCGGGGTGACGCCACCGATCGCGGCCATGGTGGCGGGGATGAAGACCAGCGACATCCCGACGGCCGAGATGAGCGAGCCGGGCAGGACGTCGGTGAGGAACCCGCCGGTGGGCTCGATCAGCGACAGCACGCCCAGCCCTGCGGCCAGCACGGCGAGCCCGGTGACGATGAGGGGCCGGGTGCCGAAGCGGGCGATGAGCCGTCCGGTGACGGTGACCATGAGCAGCATCATCAGCGCCGTCATGGGGACCAGCGCCCCGCCGCTGGAGAACGCCCCGTACCCGAGGACCTGCTGAAGGTAGAGGTTGAGGAAGTACCACATGGGGATCCACGCGGCGCCCAGCAGGACCATGGACAGGTTCGCGGCGGCCAGGTCGGGGGTGCGCCAGATCGCCAGGGGCATGAGCGGGTTGCGCAGGGAGCGCTGGACGGCCACGAACGCGGCCAGAAGCAGCACCGCCCCGCCCAGCCGCAGGAGGGTGTTCGACGAACTCCAGCCCTCTTCGGGAGCTTGGACGATCGCGTACACCGCCAGGGCCAGACCCGCCGTGACGGCTGCCCCGCCGAGCACATCGAGCCCGGTACGGCGCCCGGGCACCGCGGGAAGCAGGAACGGGACGACCGCGAGGATCACCAGCCCGATCGGGACGTAGATGATGAACACCCACGGCCAGCTCAGCCATTCGGTGATCACTCCGCCGAGGAACACGCCCGCGGTCCCGCCCGCCGGGGCGGCGGCGCCGTAGAAGGCCATGGCCTTGGACAGTTCCTTCGGCTGACCGGAGAACAGCACCATCAGCAGGGTCATCGCAGCAGGTGCGATGAGCGCGGAGCCCACGCCCTGGACGGCACGGCCCGCGACCTCCACGGCCGCGCCGTTCGCCGCGGCGGCCATGACCGAGCCGCCGATGAGAACGAGCCAGCCGGCCACGAAGACCCGGCGTGCGCCGAGCAGGTCCGAGAGCCGTCCGCCGAGCAGAAGCAGCCCGCCGAAGGCGACCACGTAGGCGTTGAACACCCATTGCAGCCCGCCGGGACTGAACCCGAGGTCGCGCTGCATCCCGGGCAGGGCCACGCCGATGATCGAGGTGTCCATGATCACCATGAACTGGGCGGCGGCGAGCGCGGCGAGCGCCCACCAGCGCCTGGGGTCGGGGGAGGACATGACGCGGTTCCTTTCGCATCCATGGCGACGCCGGCGGCGGGGACCGCCGGCACGGTCGATCGAGGTCAGGACGACGACCGCGAGGGGATCTCCGCGCTCACGGTCAGAACTCGCCACCACTCAGCCGCACATGTCCGTCTCCTATACACCCCGGGGGTATCGACGAGGAAATATACCCCCCTCCCGTTTATCCCTGTCAAGCGAGCCCCCAGCCGCACTCGCGTCCCCACCACACCCCCGGGCCACCCCGCGACATCCACCGCCTGATCACCGAGGCCCGCCCCCGCGCGACCACCCCCACTGCCCCCGCCGTCCTCGCCTCCTGCGGAGCGCCGGGCGCTAACCCGGCCGGGGAGTCCCGTGCTAGCAAAAATTGCATCAGTCACCGGAACCAATCAAAGCCTGCCACTTCTCCCTTCACAGGCTCGACTGCCCGAATTATCGTGCGCGAGGAAACTCAAGAAAACGCATTGCAACAAATTTGAGGCGATCCCTGGTTTTCTGCCCATCGGCGGGACACTTCAGGGCCAACGTCTAAGGTCGACTCAGAGCGCGTACCCTCTCTCACCCAAGGCCGGACGGAACGAACGTCATCGACAGGAGGTGCGGCGAGGTGGACGAGGCCGCGGGAGCCGCACCCGGCTACCGGCAACTTCTTGCGCCACCTGGCGTTCCACGGCTGTTCGCTGGGGCGCTGATCGGCCGGATGTCCATAGGGACGATCCCCGTCGGAGTCGTGCTGTTCGTCAACGCATCGGCATCGTTGTCCACTGCGGGCCTGGCGATGGCGGCGTACTCGATCGGCACCGTGGTCGCAGGCCCGGTCCGTTCCTGGGCGTCCGTCCGGCTGGGACACCGAACGGCGCTGCTGATCATGTCCGTGCTGAGCGGCACGGCGTTGCTGCTGATGCTGCCGGCCGGTGCTTGGACCAACCAGCCGTGGCCCTTCCTCATCCTGATGGGCGTGGCCGGGTGCGCTTCGCCGCCTTTCGGCGCGCTTATGAGAGTCGGGTGGTCGCGCAAACTGCCCGAGCAATGGCTGCCACGGGCCTTCGGCCTGGACTCGATCGTCGAGGAGACGACACTGGTCCTCGGGCCGTTGGTCGCAGCAGGAATGGTCGCCCTGAAGGGTGCCGGGCTGGCAGTGCTGGCCGGTGGAGCCATTTGCGTAACGGGCGGCCTTCTGATGTCTTCCGCCGCGGACGCACGGCACGGGACGACCGCCGAACAAAAGGCGGTCGGGGGTCAGAGCATGGCAGCGGCCGTGACCCGAGTGAGGTGGATGCTCGTGGTCTTCATGGGCGTTGGCTACACGGTCGGCGCGATCGAAGTCATCGTCCCCGCCGTCGCAGAAAGAAGCGGCCACGCTTCGTTGTCGGGCGGTCTGCTCGCTGTTTTCGCCCTGGGCAGCGCCTTCGCAGCCTTCCTCTATGGTCGGCGCACCTGGCGGTCGGACGCCCGTGGCCGCTTCATGGTCCTGAGCCTTGCCATGGCGGTCGGCGCGATGGCGATGGCGGCCGCCGACGGCCTGCCCCTCGCCGGGGGCGCCTGCTGATGTTGGTCGGCGCCGCGATGGGCCCGGCGGTCCTTACCGCGTACCTGCTGGCCGACACGCTCGCATCCAGCGCCGCGGCCAAGACGCACACGGCCATTCTCACCGGAGTGGCGTGCAACGCCGGAGCCGGCATCGGCGCCGCCCTCGCCGGCACGGCCGTGACCACCTTCGATACAGGCCGCGCCTTCGCCCTCACCGGCATCATCGCCGCGGCCCTCACCATTGTCGGATGCCTGGTGTTCATGCACGACAGGAAGCGAATCAACCCGCACGGCAACTCGGCAGACGACTGAGACCGATCCGGGCGGCACTGATGGCGTTGACGACGCCAGCCGAAGAGGGGCGCGGCGCGCCCGGACGGCAACGGCGCGACACGTAACAGCGTCCGACCGCAGGGCCGTCACCCACGGCGGCCTGCGCCCGCTTCGCACCGCGGAGCGGCCACGAACTGCGGTCCCGCTCGACGCCAATCGATCTGGCCGCCCAGCGGCAACGCGCCGCTCATCTCGCCCCGGACGAGGAACAGCCGCAACGACCTGCGACCAGTTCACCGTCGCTGTTCACCCTGGCAGCCTCCGTGACCGCGGTAGATCCCTCTGACGAAGCCTGAACGGCCATCGCCGCGCCGCCAACAGCGCACCAGGCGCGGGCGAGGAAGGTCATGATCATGTCGTCCAGCTCGTCGATGACCTCCGAGGCGCAGATGCCTCGGTCGCGGGCGGCCTCGGCGCCGGAGTGGTCGCGGGTGCGCTGCACCGGCTCCCCGTTCTCATCATGGTCGGTGTGCCAGGTGTAGACGCGGCAGTCCCCGGCGTGCGCGGCCCCCCTCCCTTCCCGGGGGCGGCGATGGCATGACCTCGTCGGGTTTCTCTGGAGAGGGCCCATCCCCGAGGGCGCAGGGGGCAGGGGGCAGGGCACACCAGACCTAGGAGCTGGCCGG
This sequence comes from Actinomadura sp. J1-007, assembly GCF_009793335.1. Taxonomy (GTDB): domain Bacteria; phylum Actinomycetota; class Actinomycetes; order Streptosporangiales; family Streptosporangiaceae; genus Spirillospora; species Spirillospora yumaensis. The sequence goes on from NZ_WING01000001.1 coordinate 1,924,609, forward strand.
CATCGCGAGTCACGGACTGTCCCCTAGTGCACTGAGTGCACAGCGGACCTGGTGATTCGGCTGCCGTCGGGACCCCTCCCGCGATTTCTCCCTAAGGTCATCGCACGAGGGAGTTCGCCGACATCGCGGTGGTGGCCTGAGACCCGATACCCGGTTCGGGAGCGGAACCGCGACCGGCGGCCTGCCGCGCAAGTGAGGACGGTGGGGCATGCAGGTGACATGGTCGTGGCCGGTTTTCCTCGACGCCCTGCTGATCCTGGCCATGCTGGTGATTCCCATGGGCGCGAAAGACTGGCAGGACGCGCTGAAAGCAAGTGTCGGGCTCGCTTTCGCCGCGGGCGGCGCGGGGATCCTTTTCAGCGGCGCGGACGGCGAGATCCTTGTCACCGCCCTGTTCCTTCTGTCGGCGGCAGTGCTGTTGGAAGTCCAGGACACCGTGAACCCTCAGTACAGGTCGCGGCCCTACCTGGTATGGGCGTCCGCCGCGGTAGTCGTCGCCGCGTCGCCGTGGGACGGACTGATCGGATGGGTGAATGACACGCGGCGGTGGCTGGCCATCATCGTCCTGCTCGTTGTGGGTCACCTGGCCGTAGTGGCCTCACGCAAACGCCTGAAAGGCACCACGACCCGATCTGGTCCGCCGGACGAACAGCGGGAACCAGAGCACTCTCTCCAGGTGGCCCTCTCCGCCGCCGTGGAAGCGCGCGGCTTCCTGGCGCGCGGCCGTGTCCACCGCGCCGCCTCCGAATACCATCGCAGCCTCGCATTCCACATAGTCCATGCCTCCCTGCTGCGCCACGGCGCTGCGAACTCCCGGGCCTCCGATAGCACCGCGGCCTGTTTCGCCTTGGGCGCGCTGGGCGAAGAGGGCATTTCCACGATCAGCCGCTCGCTCAGCCCGCGTTTCGCCGTGAGATATGCCCGCAAGGCATTGACCGGAGCCCACCTCGCCGATCCCACAGAGGGCGATGCCGCGCGGGTGGCCCAGGTGAAAGAGTTGCCGCCGGTGGACCGGCTCGACCCCCACTGTGAGAGCCCCCTCGCATCCTTCGAGCGGTCCGGCGACGATGCGCTCGATGCTGCGCACGCCGGTCCCGTCACGGCCCTGGAACGCGTCGCCCTGGCCGGCGTCCTCCGCATGCGCCTCGCCGAGATGATTGCCGAGCACCCCCGTGCCGCTCGCAACAGATTGCCCTGGAGGGAGACACCTGAGCACGAGTTCTTCTGCTCTTTCGTCATCCCCGGCTGCGAGGGGCTCCCGCCCGCCGCCGAGGCCGCGGAACTGGCCCGTCAGGCAGTCCGCATCTGGACTGAATTGGCCGTACTCGAGCCCTCGTTGACGAAGAGGCGCGATCGTGCCCAGGAGCAGGCAGCGCAGATAGCACGTGCTACCGCGCCCCGTTCGGCGCGGGATTGAACCGTCGTCGTACTGTTTTCGCAACGACCTCGATCGTGTCGAGCTGCGCGATCTAGCCGCCCAGTTCGCCCTTTACGCCGAAACACAGGACCGCGAGGCGTTCGGCGAGCTGACGGCCTCGGTTGCCGCAAACGTCTGGTTGCCTCGGAGGTTGGCCGTTATTGAGCGCGATTCAGCGCGTGGCGCGTAGACCATGACGGCGTCGCTGTACCGCCCTTGACGATGCAGACAACGATCCCTGAAGCAGAATCAGCGGCTTTATCGACTATCTACGCGATGAGAAGAGTCGGCATCAGGCGAAAGCGATTCTGCCGGCCGGTGAACGCGGTACGGGCCGGAACCTCGACGACTTCCGCGTCATAGACCAACGTAAAGGGCGCAGGGTGCGCACGCCCTTGAACCTGGCAGCCTCTCATGCAGTCCGGCAACTTCAGCCAATGCTCGGAACCCGTTGCTGCCGAGCAGTTGTGTGTGGCGGCGTACGCGGGCATGGGAAGACCGGCTGCGGCGTTCTCGCGCGCTACCTTCCGGAGGCGCTGGCGTGCTCACTCGTCTGTGGGGCCGTCGGGCAGCGACTCAGCCCGCTCCCTGCACGAGGAGGATCGTCGATCTCGCATATGCCTTCGCGAGGACGCACGCATCGGAAGTGTCCGCCTCGATGACGTTCACGATGAAGCCGTGGTCGTCATCGAAGTTCACGATGCTGGCGCACGAGGTCGTGTTCGCGATCAGGGTCGTTACCTGCGTGACGGCGTAATTCTCCACCGTGATCTTCGTCAGCTTGTGGTTGCGGGTGTATTCCTGTTGCCGTTCCTTTGACGGATTGGCCTCGAAGGCGAGCAGATAGGGCCTTGGCTCCGAGTCGCTGTACCACCCGCAGCTGTGCGGATGCGCGGTGTGAGCGGACAGCTGTTCCAGTTGGAGGGACTGCCGTCGTTGCTTCGAGATCATCGTGCAGGGGGCCTTGGCGAGCTCGTCCAGCTTGTCGTCCGCTCGCTGTTGCGGGGTCGACGGCCCACAGCCCGTTAGGACGAGGCCCCCGCAGCGCCCGCCAGCGGGACGGCCAGCCACCGAAGCCTCCAGCCGACACTCACGCGGTGATTGTGGCAGCGCCGCTCGGGACCCCTCCCGGCGGAACGCGTTGCCAGGGCGACGGCACCGCTGCGGGCGCTGGTCACCGCCTAGCGACACCCAACCGTCATCACGTTAGCCGACCGAGGCCGTGTCAATCGGGCGGTTGTGGGTGGCTCAGCTACCTGGGCGCCACGGGATCGCCCCGCACGCGTGCACGCCGACGGCGTCGGCGGCCTGCCGCCGGACCCTGGCCCGCTCAGTGACGTGCTGCATGCTGTCAGCGACGCCTAGCGCCGCGATGGTGCGGCCCGCCGACCCGTCGGGGTCGGTCACGCCGCGATTGGGACGGGCGAAGACGTCCCGAAGATCGCGCACCGCCGCGACGAGATCACCGAAGGCGGCAAGCAGCCGATCGTGCACATCACGATCCTTCGCACCGATCTCCCTCAGCGCCGACTGAGCTCGTGTGACAGCCGTGACCTGCACTGACACCGTCGACATGGCCTCCTCCTCGGTCTGCCCGACGCGCAACTCCGCCAGCCGACCGATCGTTCTCGGGCCTCGTCGTCCGTGAGGGTCGCCGGCCAGGTCGGGCAAGGCCAGACAATCCAGCAATGGACGCACCCCGCCCCGTACCGCTCGGTGCGCGGGCGGCCGCGCACCTCTCGGATCCCGGCGAGCGCGTCCAGCTCGTGGCGGACGGCGGCGTAAACCGCGCCGACGACCGGGCGGGCACTGTCGACCATCCGCGTCGGGGTGGTCTCGGTGCCGTCGGGCCGGCCTGGAGGAGGCCGGCGGTGCGCGGCTCGTAGGTGAACAGCTCCTCAGCGCCGTGGACCTCCCGCTGGCTCGGCCGTCCGGCGATCGGACCTTCCGGGTTGGAGCGGCGGCAGATCCGGCCGACACAGCGGGCGATCATCCACGGCGGCGGCGCGATGCCCAGGCCCAGGTCGGTGCGCGTGTCGAGTTCGCCGCTGCCGCGCGGGCACGCAGCCTGCCTGCCGCAGACCGCGTACGGCACATGCGGGACTCGCTCAAGGCCGCGCTCCAGGCGCGCTGGGAAACCGCTTTGGCGACGCGGGCGGCAATGTGTCCTCGGTCACCCGTACCGTTGCTGGATGCGCTACGGGCCCCTTCGGGAGCGGGAAACTAAGATCGTCTCCCAATCGTCTCCCGAACGCGGAGAAGGCCCCATCCCCTTGGCGGAGAATAGGGCCTTTGACCTGGGTGGAGCTGAGGGGATTTGAACCCCTGACCCCCTCGATGCGAACGAGGTGCGCTACCGGACTGCGCTACAGCCCCAAGGACTCCGTAAGGTTAGCAAACTTCGGGGGTGCTTCGCGCATCGGGTTTCACTCGCCGACGGCGCGGCGGTCGTCGGCGTACTGGTCGAAGACCTCGTCGGGGGACGGGACGAGTTCGATGATCTCGGCGTTGGCGGCCTCCTCGCGGCGGGCCTCTTCGGCGCGGGCTTCGGCGGCGGCGCGGGCAGCCGCGGCGGCCGCGGCGGCGGCTTCGCGTTGGCGGGCGGCGTCCATGCCGACGGCGACGCGGAGGAGGGAGAGGTGGCCGCCCAGCAGGAGGGCCGGGGGCAGGGTGATCCACCAGGGGGCGAGGCCGGCGGCGACGATGACGGCGGTGGTGAGCAGCAGGAGGGTGAGGCCGGACGTGCGGCGGCGGCGCCGGGCGATGACGGCGGCGCGGCCCGGACGGGGGCGGGGGCGGGGCTGCTCGGCCGGGGGTTCGGCGGGCTCCTCCTCGGAGGCGGCGGGCTCCTCCTCGGCGGGGCGCTTGTGGAGGAGGCGGTGGATCCCGGTGGCCTCGCCGTCGCGGCGCAGCCACATGGGGACGAGGACGATCGCCCAGACGGCGACGATGGCGAGGTAAAGGACGGCGCTGCTCATGGGCTCACCGCCGAGTGTCCCAGGGCACGGCGAATTGGCGGACCGACTTTCGGCGCGCGCACGTGCAATGGGAGCAGGGTCACGCCCCGCACGGTACGAGCCGCTGTCAGCGGTTGACGAGCATAAGGGGCGGTGTGTCGCGAGATCGATCCCGCCGTTACTCTCTGTTTGCCGAGTCTTCTCGATCGCAGGATTCTTACGCGGTGGAAAGTCAGGGCGGTCCCAAGTGTCAGGGGGACGAGGACGAACGGGGAAATGCCTGGTTACGGGCGGCGAGCCAGCGGGCGCGCAGGCCGCCGGGAACGTCCTCGACGGTGAGGGCGTAGCAGATGTGATCGCGCCAGGCGCCGTCGATGTGGAGGTGCCGCCGGCGAATTCCCTCTTCGCGGAATCCGAGCTTTTCGACGACGCGGCGGCTCGCGGCGTTCTCTGGCCGAATATTGGCCTCGACGCGGTGCAGGCCGACGGTGAAGAAACAGTGGTCGACGGCCAGGGCGACGGCGGTGGGGGTCACGCCGCGGCCCGCCACCTGCCGGTCGACCCAGTAGCCGATCTGGGCGGAGCGGGCCGAGCCCCAGACGATCGCGCCGATGGTGAGCTGGCCCGCGAACCGTTCGTCGTAGGTCACCACCCACGGCAGCGCGAGGCCCTGGCGGGCCTCGCGCCGCATGGTGTGGACCATGCTGACGTAGGGGCCGAGCCCGCTGCGGAACAGGGGCGTCTCGGGGTTGGTGGGCTCCCAGGGGCGCAGCCATTCGGCGTTGCGGACGCGCAGCTCGCGCCAGGTGGCGGCGTCCCTGTGCTTGAGGGGGCGCAGCCCGACCGGCCCCTCGGAGAGGGAGACCGGCCAACCCCGCAATCGTTCCACGGCTCCATGATTCCCTGGTCCGGCGCCCGGACGCCATCAATTGTCACTGACATTTTCACGTCCGGATGCAGGTCCGTGGGCCTCAGCGGGGGTTCAGGACTCCGATGAGGCGGGCCACCTCGCCGGCCACGGCGGAACGGGCCGGGCCGAGGTACTTGCGGGTGTCCACGAGGTCGGGCGCCTCGGCGAGGACGCGGCGGACCTCCGCGGTGAAGACCTTGTTGAGCTGGGTCGCGATGTTGATCTTGGTCATGCCGCGCTCGACGGCGGCGGCGAGGGTCGCGTCCGGGACGCCCGAGGATCCGTGCAGGACGAGCGGCACCGGGACGGCGGCGCGCAGTTCGGCGATGAGGTCCAGGTCGAGGGCGGCGTCGCGGGTGAGCATGGCGTGCGAGCTGCCGACGGCGACGGCGAGGGCGTCCACGCCGGTGGCGGCCACGTAGGCGGCGGCCTCGTCCGGCTTGGTGCGGGCGCCGGGGGCGTGCACGCCGTCCTTGCCGCCGACCTCGCCCAGCTCCGCCTCGACCCAGACGCCGCGCTCGTGGCACCAGGCGGCCATCTCGGCGGTGGCGGAGACGTTGCCGCCGTACGGGAGGGTGGACGCGTCGAACATCACCGAGCCGCAGCCGAGCCCGACCGCCTCGCGGACGAGGTCGGGGGACGTGGCGTGGTCGAGGTGGACGGCCACGGGGACGGACGCGCCGGACGCGGCGGCGACGGACGCGGCGATGATCGGCGCGGCGGTGCCGTGGTACTTGACGCAGTTCTCGCTGATCTGGAGGACGACGGGGGCGTTCGCCTGTTCGGCGCCGGCGACGATCGCGGAGGCGTGTTCGAGCTGGATCACGTTGAACGCGCCGACGCCGTGCCGGGACGCGGCGGCGGGGGTGACGATCTCGCCCGTTCCTACGAGGGGCATGGGTCTCCTTCGATGCTGACCCGCGGGAGGAAGCGGGTGTAGGTGGCGGCGTCGAAATCGCCCGCCACGGGGGCTCGTACGGCGGCGGCCGAGAGGGCTACGGCGTGCCGCAGGAGTTCGGGCCAGGAATCTCCGGCCGACAGAGCGCGCGCTGCGGCGGCAACGGCGGCGTCTCCCGCTCCGGTGGGATTGCCCTCGACGGAGTGGGGCGGACGGGCGTGCCAGGTGCCGTCGGGGGTGACGGCGAGCATCCCGTCCTCACCCAGCGAAACGAGGACGGCGTGTGCTCCGGCGGCTCGCAGGGCGGCGGCGCCTGCCTGAGGGGTCGTCGTCGCGGTCGCCCTGGTGAGTTCTTCGGCGTTGGGCTTCATCAGGGCGGGACGGCCCGCCGCACCTGCGGAGAGCGTCGGGCCGTCCGCGTCGATGATGACGGGAGCGTCCGTCTGGCTTGCGAGCGTGGCGTACGCGTCGTTCGGCACTCCTGGGGGCAGGCTCCCGGAAATCACGACGACGGTCGCTGATTCGGCCAGCCGCCTGAAGTGCTCCTGGAACGGCTCCCACTCCCCTGGGCTGATGTGCGGTCCGGGCTCGTTGAAGACGGTCGCCTTGCTGTCGCTTGCTGTTTCGACGGTGGTGAGCGTGCTTCGCGACGTACCGGCTACGGGAAAGAGGTCGTGGCGTAGGCCCGCGGCTTCGAGGTCGGCGCGGATGAGGTTTCCGATGTCTCCGCCTGCGAAGCCGGTGGCGACGACGTCCTCTCCCAGGGCGGCGGCGACGCGCGCGACGTTGACGCCCTTTCCGCCCGCGCGCCGCCGTACGGACCCGACGCGGTTGGAACCGCCCCAGGCGACCGCGTCCAGCTCGTACGTCACGTCGAGCGCCGCGTTCAGGGTCACGGTGAGGATCACAGCCAGCGGCCGCCCTTCATCACCCGGGCGACGGCCAGGTCGCCGTCGAGGACGACGAGGTCGGCGGCCTTGCCCGCGTCGAGCGAACCGACGCGGTCGGCGATGCCGAGCGCGCGCGCCGGGGTGAGCGACGCGGCCTCGGCGGCGCGTTCGATCGGCACGCCGACGCTGGTCACGGCGCGGCGGAACGCGTCGGCCATCGTGATCGTGCTGCCCGCGATGGACGAGCCGTCCGCCAGCAGGGCCTTGCCGTCCCGCACCCTGACGCTCATCACGCCGAGCGTGTAGTCGCCGTCCCCCATCCCGGTCGCGGCCATCGCGTCGGTGATCAGCGCCACGCGCCCGCTCCCGCCGCCCGTCCCGGCGCCGCCGCCCGGCGTGGCGCCGTCCGTCGCGGCGAAGACCAGGCGGGCCACATCCGGGGCGATGTGGACGCCGTCGTTGATCAGCTCGACGGTGACGCGGGGGTCGGTGAGGGAGGCCGTGACGGGGCCGCCCTCGCGGTGGTGCAGGGGCCGCATCGCGTTGAACAGGTGCGTGGCCACGCGCGCGCCCGCGTCGTACGCCGCGCGGGTCGTCTCGGCCGTCGCGTCGGTGTGGCCGACGGCCGCGACCACGCCCGCGTCCGCGGCGTCCCGGACGAGGTCGAGCGCGCCGGGCAGCTCGGGCGCCACCGTGATCATCTTGAGGTGGCCGCGCCCGAGCGCGCGCAGCCTCCGGAACTCCTCGCGGTCCGGGTCGCGGAGGAGGCCCGGGTCGTGCGCGCCGCAACGCGACGCCGCGAGGTACGGGCCCTCCAGGTGAACGCCCGCGATCAGTCCGTCGGCTGCGAGTTCGGCCAGCGCGGCGACGGCGTCGCGCAACTCGCGTTCGGAACCGGTGACGAGCCCGGCCATCGTCGTGGTCGTGCCGTTCGCCCGATGGTGTTCCACTGCGCGCAGCGCGTCGTCCGCGCGTCCCGTCTGGTACGAGGCCCCGGCGGCGCCGTGAACGTGCATATCGACGAATCCGGGGACGACGTACTGCCCGTCCAGATCCACGACCGTTTCGCCCTGCCGCGGTCGCGTGACGGGCTGATTTCCGCGAACGTCACGGTCGGCTGCGGCGTCCGCTCGTTCGCCCTCCGCTGGAACGGGACGCCGTCCTTCGGCCACGCCGTCTCCCGCGCCCGTGGGCTCCGGATCGAACGTGACGTCGGTGATGCGGCCGTTCGCCGCATCGACGGTGAGTCCTCCCCGGCGGACCCCGCCGGGGAGGACCAGGCGCGCGTTCGTCAGGCTCGTCACGGCCGCCTGCGTCACGCCCCGCCCCCGCGTTCGGCCGCGCTCCCCGCGCCCGACGCGGCGGACTCCGACGCACCGGTCCCGGGCGTGAGGATGACCGAACGGGTCAGGTTGCGGGGGGTGTCGGGGTCGGCGCCGCGGGACCGGGCGATCGCGACGGCGAGGCGCTGCGCGCGGATCAGGTCGGCGAGGGGGTCGAGGGACCCGGCGACCATCGTTCCGCCGACCTGCGCGACCTGGTCGGCGAGGCCGGCGGGGGGCTCGCCGAACGACCAGACGACGCGGCCGGGGCCCGTGATGCTGATCGGGCCGTGGCGGTACTCCATCGCCGGGTACGACTCCGTCCACGCCCCGGCGGCCTCGCGCATCTTGAGGGCGGCCTCGTGCGCGAGCCCGACCGTCCAGCCGCGGCCGAGGAACGTGAACTGCTCGGCCTCCGCCGCCCCGCGCGGGAGCGGCTCGGCCAGGGCGCGCCCGGCGTCCTCGATCGCGGCGGACACGTCCTCGCCGAGGTGCGCGCGCAGCAGGACGAGCTGGGTCGTGGCGAAACGGGTCTGCACGACCGAGCGCTCGTCGGCGTAGTCGAGGACCACGACATCGTCGGCGGCGTCCATCACCGGCGTGCCGGGGTCGGCGGTGATCGCGACCGTCGGGATCGTTCCACGGACCCGGCGCAGGACGTCCAGGACCTCGGTGGTGGTGCCGGAGCGGCTCAGCGCGAGCACCCGGTCGTACGCCCGGCCGTGCGGGAACTCCGAGGCGGCGAACGCGTCGGTCTCCCCCTGGCCGGCCCCCTCTCGCAGCGCCGCGTACGACTGCGCGACGAACCACGACGTGCCACAGCCCACGACCGCGACCCGCTCGCCCGCCCGGGGCAGCGCCGGCGCGAGGTCCGCGGCCGAACCCGCCGCGCGGCGCCAGACGCCGGGCTGGCTCGCGATCTCGTTCTCGGTGTGCCCACCGACCTGCGGGGCGTTCGTCATTGTCACCTTCCCCATGCACAGATATGCTCGTTATTGCTTGATTTATAGCAAGATAGTGCACAAAAGAACAAGAGTGAGCATCGCTACAATCCTGTGTGACCTCGCCCGCGCGCCCAGCCGCGCGGGGCCTCGCCTCGCGTGCGCGCGCCGCACGTGATCGCGTTTCGCGCGCCGCCGCGCGGAACCGTACGAAAGGGGACCCGTGTGACCCGGCATGAGCGCTGGAACGCGCTGCTCGAAGTGCTCGCGGACGCCGGGCAGCTGACGGTCGAGGAGGCCGCGTCCCGGATGAACGTCTCGGCGGCCACGATCCGCCGCGACTTCGACCAGCTCGCCCAGCAGCAGATGCTGACCCGCACCCGCGGCGGCGCCGTCGCGCAGAGCGTCAGCTACGACCTGCCGCTGCGCTACAAGAGCGCCCGGAACGCCTCGGAGAAGCAGCGCATCGCCGCCGCCACCGCCGAGCTGGCCCGGCCCGGCTCGATCATCGGGCTGAACGGCGGGACGACGACGTCCGAGGTCGCCCGGGTCCTCGCCACCCGCGCCGACCTGCACGCCGAGGGCGGCGCGCCCGCGATCACGATCGTCACCAACGCGCTCAACATCGGCAACGAGCTCGCCGTCCGCCCGCACGTGAAGATCGTGCTGACCGGCGGGGTGCCGCGCCCCCAGTCCTACGAGCTGACCGGCCCGCTCGCCACCGGGATCTTCGACCACGTCACCCTCGACATCGTGATCCTCGGCGTGAACGGCGTGGACGTCGAGCACGGCGCCACCTGCCACAACGAGGGCGAGGCCGACGTCAACCGGCTGATGGCCGACCGCGCCGACCAGGTCGTCGTCGTCGCGGACGGCTCCAAGGTCGGCCGCCGCGCGTTCGCCAAGATCTGCGAGACCTCGAAGATCGACGTCCTGGTGACCGACGGCACCGTCCCCGAGTCCACCGCCGAGGGCTTCGCCGAGGCGGGCGTCCAGGTCATCCGCGCCTGACCGCCGCCGTGCGCGGCGTCCGCGCGGGGGGTGTGCCTAGGTACACCCCCCGCTCGGTGTTCAGGGCCATTAACCGGGACGCGGCGGTCCGCCACTGTTGATCACGTAAGCGAGAGCGACCGATCAGCAGGAGAGACATCATGACGAACGCCCCCTCCGGCCCCCGTCCCGCCCGCACCGCCGGCGGCCGCGCCCGCCGCGCCGCGATCACGGTCGCCGCCGGGACCGCCGCGCTCGGCGTGCTCGCCCCGGTCGTCGCCACCGCCGGAACCGGCTCGGCGCTCGCGGCGTCCGCCCGCGGCGCGCAGGACGCCCGGCACGGAGCGCCGCGCGGGCTCCAGGCCGCCGCCCAGCGGCTCGTCGCCGACGGCCAGCCCGGCGTGATCATCATGTCCCGGAACGGGACGCGCGTCTCGCACGTCACCGCCGGCGTCGCCGACAAGGCGACGGGGCGGCCGATGGACCCGCGGCTGCACTTCCGGATCGCGAGCGTGACCAAGTCGTTCACCGCGACGGTCGTCCTCAAGCTGGTCGCGGAGCGGAAGGTCTCGCTGGACGACACCGTGGACAAGTGGCTGCCCGGCCTGGTCCGCGCCAACGGCAACGACGGCCGGAAGATCACGGTCCGGCAGCTCCTCCAGCACACCAGCGGCCTGCGCGAGTACGCCCTGGACCCGCGGGTGCAGGGCGAGCCGCGGCGCGACTGGAAGCACGAGGAGCTGATCGCGATGGCCACCGAGCAGCCGCCGCTGAGCGAGCCCGGCGACGAGTGGCACTACTCCAACGCCAACTACATCCTCGCCGGGATGATCGTCGAGAAGGCCACCGGGCACTCGTTCGCGCACGAGCTGAAGCGGCGGATCATCAAGCCGCTCAAGCTGCGGCACACCTCGATGCCGACGACGCGCGCCATGCCCCGCCCGTACGTGCACGGCTACTTCGGCTCGCTCGGCGACGTCAGCACGGAGATCAGCCCGTCCAGCGGGTGGACGTCCGGCGGGATGATCTCCACGGTGGACGACGTCGCGCGCTTCCACCGGGCGCTGTTCACCGGACGGCTGCTGCCGAAGGCGCAGCAGCGCCAGCTCACCGAGACGCGGCACGTCGTCGACGAGGGCCTGGAGCAGGACTACGGCCTCGGCGTCACCAAGATGAAGCTCGCGTGCGGCGACGCCTGGGGCCACGACGGCGGCTGGCCCGGCTACCGCACCTGGACCTACACCAGCCCGGACGGCCGCCGCCAGGCCGTGATCACCTACAACGACAACGACCAGAGGATGGAGCAGGACAAGACGTTCCGCGACCACCTGGCCAAGGCCGCCGAGATCGCGTTCTGCCGCTGACGCGGCACCCCGCCAACGGCGGGACCGCCCGCCGCCCCCGGCGCGGCGAGGTGAGGTGAGGGGAGGGAACGGGCCCGTGCGGGCCCGTTCCCTCCCCTCACTTTCGCCCGGCCTACGGACCGCGGGGTCGCAGGGTCGCGCGGCCACACGCCCGACCCGCGCGCGTCAGGAATGCGCGCCTCAGGGACGTGCGGGCCAGGAGTGCGCGGCTCAGGGCGCGCGGCTCAGGGCGCCCGGGTCAGAGCGCCCGGCCCGCGCGCCTCAGGACCGTGCGTGGGTCAGGAGTGGGTGGGGCGGGGGTGGTCGCCGCCGGCGATCTGGTCCACGGCGTGGGCCAGGACGGGGCCGAGGACGGCCATGCCGTCGCGGACGCCGCCCGTGGAGCCCGGCAGGTTGACGATGAGGGTGCGGCCCGCGACGCCCGCGAGGCCGCGCGACAGGATCGCGGTGGGGACCGCGTCGCGTCCCTCCTGCCGGATGGACTCGGCGAGGCCCGGGACCTCCCGTTCGATGACGCGGCGGGTCATCTCCGGGGTCTCGTCGGTCGGGGTGAGGCCGGTGCCGCCGGTCGTCACGACCACGTCGTACCCGCCGTCCACCGCGTCGCGCAGGACCCCGGCGACGGGTTCGCCGTCGGCGACCACGACGGGGCCGTCCACCTGGCAGCCGAGGTCCTCCAGCAGTTCGACCAGCACGGGTCCGGACTTGTCGGCGTAGACGCCCGCGGCCGCGCGGTTGGACACGGTGACCGCCATCGCACGGATCATGCGCGCTCCTCATCGGAACGGCGCCAGGCGCCGGTCTTGCCGCCGAGCTTCTCCTCCACCCGCACGTCGGTGATGACGGCGGCGGGGTCGACGGCCTTGACCATGTCGATCAGGGCGAGCGCGGCGGCGGCGACGGAGGTGAGCGCCTCCATCTCGACGCCGGTCCGGTCGGCGGTACGGGTCGTCGCGACGATCGCGACGCCCCCGTCCTCGACCGACAGGTCCACCTTCACGCCGTGCAGGGCGATCGGGTGGCACAGCGGCACGAGGTCGGGCGTGCGCTTGGCGCCCATGATCCCGGCGATCCGCGCGACCGACAGCGCGTCGCCCTTCGGGATGTCGCCCGCGCGCAGCAGCGCGACGCAGTGCGGGGACAGCCGGACGAACCCGGTCGCCGTCGCCGAGCGCGCCGAGACGTTCTTGGCCGACACGTCGACCATGCGCGCGGCGCCCGCCTCGTCCAGGTGCGTGAATTCCGATCCCATGCTCATGACGGCAACCTCATCACGTCGACGTGCGTGCCCGCGGGCAGGGCCTCGGCGTCCTCGGGCAGGACGATGAGGGCGTTCGCGGCGGACAGCGCCGCGAGCTGGTGCGAGCCCTGCCCCTCCGCCGGCGCGACCCCGTAGTGGCCGCGGGCGAACGACAGCCGGCCGCGCAGATAGTGGCGGATGCCCGCCGGCGACTTCACGTCCTCGGCGAGGACGGCGCTGACCGTGGGCAGCGGCTCGGGCGGAAGCCCCTGCATCGCGCGCAGCGCCGGGCGCACGAACACCTGGAACGACACGTACGCGCTGACGGGGTTGCCGGGAAGCGTGAAGACGGGCGTCCCCTGGAGGAGGCCGAACCCCTGCGGCTTGCCCGGCCGCATGCGCACCTTGTGGAACGCGACGGTGCCGTGCCCCGTCAGGACCTCCTTGACGACGTCGCGGGTGCCCATCGACACGCCGCCGGACGTGACGATCGCGTCGGCGCGCCCGAGCTGGTCCTCCAGCGTCCGCAGGACCGTGCCGGGCTCGTCCCCGACGGTCGCCTGCCGGTAGCCGACGCCGCCCGCCTCGGCGGCGGCGGCCGTCAGCATGAAGCTGTTGGAGTCCCAGATCTCGCCGGGCGCGAGCGGCGTGCCCGGCTCGCGCAGCTCGGTGCCCGTCGAGAGGACGACCACGCGCGGCTTCGGCCGTACGAGCACGCGGGCGCGTCCGACGGCCGCGACCATGCCGAGCTGCGCCGCGCCGAGGCGCGTGCCCGTCGCGGCGACGGTCTGCCCCGCGAGGACGTCCTCGCCTGCGCGGCGGATGTAGTTGCCCGGCGGCGCGGCGCGCGAGACGCGCACGGTGGCGTCGCCGCCGTCGGTCCATTCGACGGGGATGACCGCGTCGGCGCCGGCGGGCAGCGGGGCGCCCGTCATGATCCGCGCCGTCAGGCCCGGCCGGATCGCCGAGACCGCCGGGTCGCCCGCGACGATGTCGCCGATGACGGGCAGCACGGCGGGCTCGGCCTCGGACGCGGCGGCGATGTCGGCGGCGACGACCGCGTAGCCGTCCATCGCCGAGTTGTCGAACGGCGGCAGCGGCACAGGCGCCGTCACGTCCTCGGCGAGGACGCCGCCCTCGGCCTCCAGCAGGGCCAGCTCCAGCGGCGCGAGCAGCGGCACGCCGTCCAGGATCTCCGCGAGGTGCTCGTCGACCGTTCTCATGCTCACGGTCCCCCAGTCTGGCGTGCCGTCACGCGTTCCCGGACGTGCCCGCGCCGTCATGGTCGCGGACGAACTCGCGCAGCCACTCCATGAACTCGGCCGACAGATCGGGACGTTCGGACGCGAACTGCACGACGGTCCGCAGGTATTCCATCTTGTTGCCGGTGTCGTAACGGCGCCCGCGGAACTTCACGCCGTACACGCCGCCGCCCGCGTCCGCGGGAGTGTCGGCGAGGGTGCGCAGCGCGTCGGTGAGCTGGATCTCGCCGCCGCGCCCCGGCGGGGTCTTCTCCAGCACGTCGAACACCGCCGGGTCGCACACGTACCGCCCGATGATGATCCAGTTGGACGGCGCCTCCTCGGGCGACGGCTTCTCGACCAGGTCGGTGATGCGGACGATGTCGTCCTCGTCGGTCGCCTCGATCGCCGCGCACCCGTACGAGGAGACCTGGTCGGGCGCGACCTCCATCAGCGCCACCACGCTGCCGCCGTACTGGCCGCGCGCCTCGATCATGCGCTTGAGGAGCTGGTCGCGGGCGTCGATCATGTCGTCGCCGAGCAGCACCGCGAACGGCTCGTCGCCCACGTGCTGGCGGGCGCAGTGCACCGCGTGGCCGAGGCCGCGGGGCTCGCCCTGCCGGACGTAGTGCATGATGGCCAGGTCGCTGGACTCGCGGACGGCCGCGAGGCGCTCGTCGTCCCCCTTGGCGCGCAGCGCCTCCTCCAGCTCGTAGGCCCGGTCGAAGTGGTCCTCGATGGACCGCTTGCTCCGGCCGGTCACCATGAGCACGTCGGTGAGTCCGGCGTCGACCGCCTCCTCGACGACGTACTGGATCGCCGGTTTGTCGACGATGGGCAGCATTTCCTTTGGCGTCGCCTTGGTGGCGGGCAGGAATCGGGTACCGAGGCCGGCCGCGGGGACGACCGCCTTGAGTACAGGTGCTATGTCGGCCATGTAGAGACCCTAGCTATCCCCGAGGACCACAGCGTGCACGACATCGACTCGAAATCCCGGCTCCGCGCCGAAGCGCTGGCCCGGCGCGCGACCATGCTCCCCGAGGAGCGCGCCGCGGCGGCGCGTTCGCTGCGCGACACGCTGCTGTCGCTGCCGGAGGTCGAGATGGCCGGCACCGTCGCGGCGTACATGTCGATCGGCGCCGAGCCCGACACGCGCGGCCTGCTCTTCGCGCTCTGGAAGCGCGGCACGTACGTGCTGGTCCCCGTCCTGCTGCCGGACGGCGACCTCGACTGGGCCTCGTACGAAGGACCCGAGTCGCTCGAACCGGGACCGCGCGGGCTGTGGCACCCGACCGAACCCCCGCGCGGACGCGACGCCATATGCAGCGCCGACGTGGTCCTGGCCCCGGCGGTCGCCGTCGACCGTACGGGCACGCGCCTCGGGCGCGGCGGCGGCTCGTACGACCGCGCGCTGGCCAGGGTCGGCCCGGCGATCCTCACGATCGCGCTGCTGTACGACCCGGAACTGGTCGACGCCGTCCCCGCCGAAGCGCACGACCGGCGCGTCCGCGCGGCGGCCACCCCTTCCGGGGGCCTCGCCCGCTTCACCTGATCCGCGAGTTTCGGGAGCCTTGCGCGCTTTGCCTGACCTGCGAGACTCCGGAAGCCTTGCGCGCTTCGCCTAATCTGCGAGATCACCGAACCCACGCGCCGACGGCGTTTCTGCGGAACGAGATGGTTGCTCATGACGATGCCATGGCGGATTCTCTCGCTGCCCCCGCTCGGGGAGGATCTGGTGCGCGGGCTCTTCGCGCCAGTGGAGAACGAGGCGGAGGTGTCGTTCCCCAAGACCCGGGACCGGAACGGCCTGCACGCCGCGCTGGCCGACGCGGAAATCGTGATCGGAGACTTCACGGGCGCGCTGGCCCTGGACGCCGACGCTGTGGCCGCCGCACCGCACCTGGCGTTCGTCCAGATGCCGTCGGTCGGCACTGACAGCATCGACGTCGCGGCCCTGGCTGACGCGGGCGTCCCGGTCGCGAACGCGGCGGGCGCCAACGCGCGGGCCGTCGCGGAATGGGCAGTGGGAAGCGCATTCGCGCTGTGCCGCAACCTCGTGTGGGGAGACCGCGCGACGCGCCAGGGCGGATGGCCTCAGATGGACGTTCTGGCCCGCGGTCCCAGGGAGATTCACTCGCAGCGCGTCGGAATCGTCGGGTACGGCGCGATCGGCGCGGAGGCGGCACGGCTGTTCCAACGGCTCGACTGCGCGGTCTCGTACTGGACGCGCCGTCCGCGCCCCGACGCCACCGCGACGTACCGCGAGTTGGACGACCTCGTCGCGAACTCCGACATCCTCGTCCTCGCGCTGCCCTTGACCGACGAGACGCGCGGACTGTTCGACCGCGACCGCCTCGCACTCCTTCCCGACAGGGCCCTCCTGGTGAACGTCGCGCGCGGCGGCATCGCGCCTGACGGCGCCGTGCTGGAGGCACTGGATTCCGGAAAGCTCGCCGGGGCGGCATTGGACGTGTTCGACGAGGAACCGCCGCCGGATGACCATCCGCTCCGTTCACACGAGAACGTCCTGCTTTCCCCGCACGCGGCGGGCGGCTCGGCACAGGCGCAGCTCAACATCGTGTCCGCGGTGCGCGACAACGTCGTGGCGGCCGTCGAGGGCCGCCAGGTGGAGAACGTCGTCAACGGGGTAAACCCGCAGATCAGACGACGATGATCACCCCCGGACGCGCGGCCCTGCGCGCGCCCGGGCGCTGGTGAAGGCTGAGCGGGGGCAGGTGCGTGCGGTCAGCACGGACGAACGGCGCGAGCGGCTGGTGCGAGCGGACGGCCGGCGCGGACGGCCGGCGCGGACGGCCGGCGCGGACGGCCGGCGCGGACGGCCGGCGCGGACGGTCGGCGCGGACGGTCGGCGCGGACGGTCGGCGCGGACGGTCGGCGCGGACGGTCGGCGCGGGTGGCTGGCACGGACGAACGGCACGAGCGGTCAGCCCCAGCGAACGGCCCGAGCGAACGGCGCGGACGGTCGATGCGGACGGGTCAGCGCGGACGGCCAGCACGGGCGATCGATGCGGCGATCAGCGCGGGGGCGGGGTGATCGTGCCGCGCTCTGCCGGTCGCGGCGCGCCGTCCCTCAACCACAAATGTGCGATTCCGGCATGAATCTGTAGGATTCCTAAACGATCAGTTGCGGACGGCCCCGAAGGATGGGATGTGCACCTCGACATCTGGCTACTCCTCGGATCCACGCTCGTACTCTGCGCGATCGCCGCGGTACGACTGTCGCACCGCCTCGGCCTCCCGACGCTGCTCGCGTACATGGGCATCGGGCTGTTCATCGGCGAGGGCGGCCCGTTCCACCTCAACTTCGACAACGTCGAGCTCGCCGAGACGCTCGGCCTGGCCTCCCTCGTCCTGATCCTGGCCGAGGGAGGCATCACCACGAACTGGCGGCACGTGCGGCCCTCGGTGCCCGCCGCGCTCGTGGTGTCCACCCTCGGCACGCTGATCAGCATCGGCGTGGTCGCGGGCGCGTCGATGTGGCTGCTCGACATGGACTGGCGCCTGGCGTTCCTGCTGGCCGCGGTGCTCGCGCCGACCGACGCCGCCGCCGTGTTCTCCGTGCTGCGCCGGCTGCCGCTGCCGTCCCGGCTGACCGGCCTGCTGGAGGCCGAGTCCGGTTTCAACGACGCGCCGGTCGTGATCGTCGTGGTGACGCTGAGCGCCCACCACAGCGGCGTCCCGAACCTCCCCGAACTGTTCGGCGTGATGGTGTACGAGCTGATCGCGGGCGGGCTCATCGGCATCCTCGTCGGCTGGCTCGGCGCGTTCGCCCTGCGGCACGTCGCGCTGCCCGCGTCCGGCCTGTACCCGATCGCGGTGCTGTCGCTGTCGGTCGGCGCGTACGGCGGCGCGACGCTGCTGCACGCCAGCGGGTTCCTCGCCGTCTACGTCAGCGCGCTCCTGCTCGGGAACGCGCGGCTGCCGCACCGTCCCGCCACGCGCGGCTTCGCCGAGGGCATCGCGTGGCTGGCGCAGATCGGCGTGTTCGTGATGCTGGGCCTGCTCGCCTCGCCGAGCGACCTGCCCGCGCAGATCGTGCCCGCCCTGGTCATCGGGTTCGTGCTGCTGCTGATCGCCCGTCCGGTGTCGGTCGCGCTGTCGACCATCGGCTTCCGGATGACGCTCGGCGAGAAGGTCTTCGCGTCGTGGGCCGGGCTGCGCGGCGCCGTCCCGATCGTCCTCGCCACGATCCCGATGGTGGAGGACGTGCCCGGCTCCGGGACGCTCTTCGCGATCGTATTCAACATCGTCGTCGTCTTCACCCTGCTCCAAGGGCCGACACTGCCGCTGGTCGCCCGCTGGTGCCGCCTGAAGAGCGACGACGAGGCCCGCGAACTCAACGTCGAGGCCGCGCCCCTGGAGGAACTGCACGCCGACCTGCTGGAGGTCCGCGTCCCCGCCGACTCCCGGATGAACGGCGTGGAGATCTTCGAGCTGCGCCTCCCCCAGGGCGCCTCGATCACCCTGGTCGTCCGGGACGGGTCCAGCTTCGTCCCCGAGTCCACCACGTCCCTGCGGACGGGCGACACCCTCCTCGTCGTGACCACAGAGGATGTCCGCGAGGCCGCCGAACGCCGCCTGCGCGCCGTCAGCCGGCGCGGCAAGCTCGCGGGCTGGTTCGGCGAGGACGGCACCTGAACCCCCCGCCCGGCCCCGCTCGACGCGACATCCGGCACCTCGCCCGCCCCGCTCGAACGCCGCGCCCGCCCCGCTCGGACCCCGTTGTCCGGCCCGCTCGGACCCCGCACCCGGCTCGCTTGAGCCCTCGCGCCCGCCCCGTTCGGTCCCCGTGTGCGACCCGCTCGGACTCCGCGTCCAGCCCGCTCGCACGCCGCGTCCACCCCGCTCGGACTCCCGCGCGCGGCCCGCTCGGACCCCGTGTCCAGCCCGCTCGGACCCCCGCACTCGGCTCGCTCAGGCCCTCGCGCCCGCCCCGTTCGGGCCCCGTTGTCCGGCCCGCTCGGACCCCGCGCCCGCCGTTCGGGCCCGGTATGCGGCCCGCTCGGACCCCCGTTGTCCGGGCCGCTCGGACCCCGCGCCCGCCGTTCGGGCCCGGTATGCGGCCCGCTCGGACCCCCGTTGTCCGGGCCGCTCGGGCCCATTGCCCGGCCCGCTCGGACGCCACGTCCGGCCGCCGGGAATGGACCCGGGGCGAATCCCGTTCCACATCTGGGTACCATTAGCAGTCGTTCGGAGTGAGTGCCAGCCCGGATCCCGCCGGGCTGAGTCAGCGAGGAGGAACCGTGCCGACGTATCAGTACGTTTGCACCGAGTGCGGCGAGCCTCTTGAGGTCGTGCAGAAGTTCAGCGACGCCGCGCTGACCGAGTGCCCCGCATGCGCCGGCAAGCTGCGCAAGGTCTTCTCCGCCGCGGGGATCATCTTCAAGGGCAGCGGCTTCTACCGCACCGACAGCCGCAGCTCGGGCTCCTCGTCCTCGACGGTAGGCGCCTCGTCCAACGGCTCGTCCAACGGATCGTCGTCCTCGAACGACGCGTCGTCCTCGTCCTCGTCGGGCGACTCCGCCAAGTCGAGCGACACGAAGTCGTCGTCGGGCAGCGGCTCCAACGGAAGCAGCGGCTCGTCGTCCTCGTCGTCCTCGTCCGGCGAGAAGGTCGCCTGACCTCGGGCTTCTCCGCAGCCCAGGCCCGTACGTTCCACGATGACCGGAGGCCCGGCCCGGCACCCACCGCCGGCCCGCCCCTCCGGTCATCGCCATACCCACCCCCTCGCCTCCCTCCCGCGCCCGCAGACCCCCGCGTAAACAGGTCGTCTGCGCGATAGGCCCGCGTATTCCAGCACAAGCAGCAGGAGCCGAGAAGCGCTCCGTCGCAGGCCTCTCACTCCCCAGCCGGTGCGAGCCCTCAGCGCCCGCCAACCGGTACAACACCCTGAGCCCCGCCAAGCGGAGGGACTCCCATAGCGCCCGCCAACCGGTGCGAGCCCGGAGCGCCCGCCAACCGGGGGTGCCCGCCCGGAACGCCCGCCAACCGGGGGCGCGGGCCCGGAGCGCCCGCCAACCGATGCGAGCGCGGAGCGCCCCCAACCGGAGATGCCAGCCCGGAGCCCCCGCCAACCGGGGAGGTGCGAGCCCTGAGCCGCGTCCGGACAGGCTCCCATCCACGGTCATACGCGAGATGCAGGCCGCCCCGGCGCGCAAGGTCGGCGTAGTGCGCGGCCAGATGTACGGGCGGGGACGGCCGACGCGATCGAGCAGCCCGGCGAGCGCGTGCCGCGGCTCCGCCGGGGCAGGTCGGCCGGAGCCGTCCGCGCTACCGGCCGACGATCATAGAACCGCTGGTCGGGACCTGTGAACGGTAACGACCCGAGGCACCCCACCGCGATCTGCACCCATCCCCCAGACCACCGGGTCGCCGTCCTTGATCGTTCTCGTCACTCCGTCCGCACGCTCATGCCCGTCGCGGGCCGGGCCTGCCGGGCTACATCTTCAGAGGTAGCGCCGCGCCCTGCCCTGCTTCCGATGGGGTAGCGCGGCTGCCCTCTCGCGCCCGACGCGTTCGCCCGTCTCGTTCCATCACGATGACGTCGTCAGCACGAACGCCCCCGTTGGCCGGAGCGACCCCCGTGAACGCAGCATTCGCACCAGCAGACCGGACGCCGAAGGCACCGGAACCTCAGCCCGCAACCGCAGCCCGCAACCCCAGCCGCGGCCGCCCTCCGAAACGTTTCCCGCAAGCGCGCGATCTTCGGGCCTGACATAGCTCTCTTATAGAGAGACTCTAGATACGAGATAAATTAGCGCCCTGTCGCCAGCCTCGGCCTCGCCACGCCGCGCCCACCGCGCCGAGATCTCGCCGCCCGCGCCGACCACCATCACCCTTCGGGCAAGTCGAGATACTACTTGACATCTCTCGAAGTTCGAGAGAGCCTGATCGTCATCCGCCACACGACATATCTCGAACCTCGGTTCCGGAGGTCGACCTTGAGCACGCAGGAGAGGAATCATGAGTGCACCTAGCCCGGCACCCCCCAGGACGTGGGCCCACCGCGCCGCCGGACTGATCGCGGGCCGCCGCACCAAGTGGGCCGTTCTGGCGTTGTGGATCGTTCTGCTGGCCGTCCTCGGGCCGCTCGCCGGCAAGCTCGGCGACGTCGAGGAGAACGACGCGGCGGGCTGGCTGCCCGGCGGCGCAGAGTCGACGCGCGTCGTGAAGCTGGAGGAGCAGTTCCGCAAGGACGGCACGATGCTGGCCGTCGTCGTCTACGAGCGTTCGTCCGGCATCACCTCCGCCGACAAGGCCAAGGCAGCCTCGGACGTGGCCGGGCTCCGCGGGCTTCCCGGCGCCCAGCAGGTGCAGGGACCGTTCCCCTCCAAGGACGGCAAGGCCCTCCAGACGCTCGTGCCCCTCACCGACGAGGACGTCACCAAGGCCGTGGACGACGGCCGCGACCTCGTCAAGCGCGGTCCGCCCGGACTCGACGCGCACGTCACCGGACCGGCCGGCGGTGGCGCCGACCAGTTCAAGGTCTTCGAGTCGATCGACGGCTTCCTGCTCATGGCCGCCGGGATCGTCGTGATCGTCCTCCTCCTGTTCATCTACCGCAGCCCGGTGCTGTGGCTCGTCCCCGTGCTGAGCGCGGTGTTCGCCCTGGGACTCGCCCAGGCGGTCGTGTACCTCCTCGCCAAGAACGCCGACCTGACCGTCAACGGGCAGAGCGCGGGCATCCTGACCGTGCTGGTGTTCGGCGTCGCCACCGACTACGCGCTGCTCCTCGTCGCCCGCTACCGCGAGGAACTGCACCGGCACGCCGACCGGCACGAAGCCATGGCGTACGCGCTGCACCGCGCCGCGCCCGCCGTCATCGCCTCCGCCGCGACCGTCGCGATCGGCCTGCTGTGCCTGCTGCTCGCCGACATGAACTCCACCGCCGGCCTCGGCCCGGTCGCCGCCGCCGGCGTCATCACCGCGCTCGCCGCGATGCTCACCCTCCTTCCCGCGCTGCTGGTCATCTGCGGCCGGTGGGTCTTCTGGCCGCTGGTCCCCCGCTACGACGCCAAGTACCTCAAGCCCGAGGCGTACGAGTCGGAGCACGGCGTCTGGAGCCGCGTCGCCGGCGCCGTCGCCCGCCACCCGCGCGTGCTGTGGGCCGCGACCACCGTCGGCCTGCTCGCGCTCACGCTCGGCCTCGGCTCGCTCAAGGCCGACGGGCTGTCGGACGCGGGCCAGTTCACCGGACGGCCCGACTCGATCGCCGGCAACGAGGTCATCGGCCGCCACTTCCCCGCCGGCTCCGGCTCCCCCGCCGTCGTGATCGCCAACACCGGCGCGGCCGGACCCGTGGCCGCCGCCGTCTCCGGCACCCCCGGCGTCGCCGAACTCGGCCGGCCCGCCACCGCCAACGGACTGGTCAAGTACGAGGCGACGCTACGCGACCCCGCCGACAGTTCCGGAGCGCAGCGCACCATCGACCGGCTCCGCGCCGCCGCGCACGCCGTCCCGAACGCCGAGGCCAAGGTCGGCGGCACCACCGCGACCAGCCTCGACATCAAGCGCGCGTCCGCCCGCGACAACAAGGTGATCATTCCGATCGTGCTCGCGGTCGTCTTCCTCATCCTGATCCTGCTGCTGCGGGCCCTGGTCGCGCCGCTGCTGATGATGGCGACCGTCGTGCTGTCGTTCCTGGCCTCGCTCGGCGCCTGCGCGCTGATCTTCCGGCACGGTTTCGGGTTCGAGGGCACCGACGCGGGATTCCCGCTCCTGGCGTTCATCTTCCTGGTCGCCCTCGGAGTCGACTACAACATCTTCCTCATGCACCGGGTGCGCGAGGAATCGCAGGCCCTCGGCACCCGCCGGGGCATCACCCGCGGCCTGACCGTCACCGGCGGCGTCATCACCTCCGCCGGCCTGGTCCTCGCCGCCACCTTCGCGGCGCTCGCCACGCTGCCGCTGGTGTCCATGGCCGAGATGGGCTTCGTGGTCGCGTTCGGCGTCCTGCTCGACACGCTGATCGTCCGGTCCCTGCTGCTGCCGGCCCTGGCGTACGACATGGGCCGCCGCATCTGGGCCCCGAGCCGCCTCGCCGCCCGCCGCGGCGCCACCGAACAGGAGCCCCCGAAGGTCCTGGATCCCGTCCACTGATCGAAAGAAAGTCTTACGTGAAGGGGCCCGGCCGGAAGGCGACCGGGCCCCTTCGACATCCCCACACCCCACGCTGACCTGCGAGAACAGCCAGCTCGGGCAAGGTTATCCACAGGCCGAAGAACGGTTCCCGTCGAGCGACCGGAGCTGGCTAGGGTCGGCGGCATGACCAACGCGCTCTCATCCGTTTCCGCCGAGATCGGCGTCATCGGCGGCTCCGGCTTCTACTCCTTCCTCGACGACATCGAGGAGGTACGGGTCGACACGCCGTTCGGCGAGCCGAGCGACACCATCGCGGTCGGCGAGGTCCACGGCCGCCGCGTCGCGTTCGTCCCCGGCACGGCCGCGACCACCGCTACCCCCCGCACCGCATCCCCTACCGCGCCAACCTCTGGGCGCTCCGCTCGCTCGGCGTACGGCAGGTCCTCGCGCCGAGCGCCGTCGGATCGCTCACCACGACCCACGGCCCCGGCACCCTCGCGATCCCCGACCAGCTCGTCGACCGCACCACCGGCCGCGTCCAGACCTATTACGACGAGAACGCCGCGATCCACGTCTCGTTCGCCGACCCCTACTGCCCCGCCGGCCGCCGCGTCGCCCTCGACGCCGCCCGCACGGCCGGCTGGAGACCCGTCGACGGCGGCACCCTGGCCGTCATCGAGGGTCCCCGCTTCTCCACCCGCGCCGAGTCCCGCTGGTACGCCGCGCAGGGCTGGACCCTCGTCGGGATGACCGGCCACCCCGAGGCCGTCCTCGCCCGCGAGCTCGCCCTCTGCTACACCCCGCTCTGTCTGGTCACCGACCTCGACGCCGGGATCGAGGAGGGCGCCGGCGTGACCATGGACGAGGTCTTCCGCGTCTTCGGCGCCAACATCGAACGCCTCCGCACCCTCATGACCGACGTCGTCAAGGCGCTGCCCTCCCAGCGCGAGTGCTTCTGCCCGCACGTCCTCGACGGCATGAAACTCCCCTTGGAGCTCCCATGAACGCGCGCTTAGCTCATCTGCGCCGCCCCCTGGCAGCGCTCGCCGCGGCTTCGGCGGCGGCCCTCGCACTCACCGTCCTGCGCCCGGGCCCTCCGCCTTCCGTACGCGTCCTCGCCGCCGCCCGTGACCTCGCGGGCGGCACCCGCCTCGGCGCCGGGGACGTCCGCACGGTCCACCTGCCGCCCGCCTCCGTCCCGTCCGGCTCACTCCATTCCCGCGTCGCGGGCCGCGTGCTGGCGGCTCCCATGCGGCGCGGCGAGCCCCTCACCGACGCCCGCCTCGTGGGCGGCGACCTCCTCCGCGGCTACGCCCCCGGCACGGTCGCCACCCCCGTCCGCATAGCCGACGCCGGAGCCGTCCGCCTCCTGCACCCCGGCGACCGCATCGACGTCCTGGCTCCGGCCACCACCACCCCACCCGAACAGGACCCCACACCCCCCGACCGGGAAACAACAAAAACCTCGACCCCCAGAGCACTCCCTCCCCCCGCTCAATCCACCCCGCCCACCCTCGCCACCAGCCCACCAAGCGAAGAACAAGCAGCAAGCACCGCCGCAAGCCCCATCCACACGCGACCACGCGCACCAAGGAGCACACGCCTCACCGCCCACGCAAAGCCCATCCAACACACACCAACAACAAGCACACCTCCGCCCCAAGAAGCCAACTCCTTCGGGCCGCACAAACACCCACAGGAGTCCGCAGCTGGGCGCGAGTAATCGTCTCCGACGTGACAGTGGTCGCGGTCCCCCGCAAGGCCGTCGACAGCACAGAGGAAGGAGCCCTCGTCGTACTGGCGACGGACCGTGGACAGGCGGCGGCACTAGCAGGAGCGGGCAGCGCCCTCGCCGTCACCATCACTGGGCATTGGTAACCTCAAGCCGTTACCAAACGCCTACCGTTCGTCATAAGGAAGAGGTACATGAGCGGCTTCAAGAAGTTCCTGTTCCGCGGCAATCTCGTGGAACTGGCCGTCGCGGTCGTCATCGGGGCCGCGTTCAGCTCCCTCGTCACCGCCTTCGTGAACTCGTTCATCGGTCCTCTCATCGCCCTGGTCGGCGGCGAGCCCGACTTCAGCAACCTCGCCTTCACGATCCACGGAACGAAGTTCCCGTACGGCGTCTTCATCACAGCGGCGTTCGCGTTCCTGATCGTCGCCGCGGTGCTCTACTTCCTGGTCGTCCTGCCGACCGGAAAGCTCCTGGAACGCCTCTCACGCGCCGAGGAGGCCACCGAACGCCAATGCCCCCAGTGCCTAAGCGACGTACCGACCAAGGCGCTCCGCTGCAAGTTCTGCACCTCCGACCTAACCCCCGCCCACCACCCCTAACCCACGCCGATGGCACGGAGGGGCCGCTGTCCCCTGAACGCCGGCCCCAGGGCAGAGCAGGCGGTTTCGGGAGTACGGATTTCAGCCCGCACCCCCATCCCCAGACCCCCAGATACGGCAGCCGGACTCCCCACACGCCAACCGCCCGGCCCCCGGTGGACGCACCCGAACACGACCGTCCCCACATGACGGTCCACACAAAACGCCAAAGCCGAACACCCCAGATCACCGCGACCAGGCAAGGAGCACGGAAAGACAAATTATTAGCGGATCCGCACCAAAGACTGACATGGTCTGTCAGGTATCCCGTCCATGCTCGTCTTCATGACTGAATCACTGAACGGGAAGATCGCGCTGGTCGCCGGGGCCACGCGGGGCGCGGGGCGCGGCATCGCGACGGAGTTGGGAGCGGCGGGGGCGACGGTCTACGTGACCGGACGCAGCACGCAGGGACGGCGTTCGGAGATGGACCGGTCGGAGACCATCGAGGAGACCGCCGAACTGGTCACCGCCGCCGGCGGCACGGGGATCCCCGTCCAGGTGGACCACCTGAACCCCGACCAGGTACGAGCGCTGGTGGAACGCATCGACGCCGAGCATGGCCGCCTCGACGTGCTGGTCAACAACATCTGGGGCGGCGAACTGATATTCAGCTGGGACGCCAAACTCTGGGAGCACGACCTGGACAAGGGACTGCGCGTCCTGCGGCTGGCCGTCGACACCCACATCATCACCAGCCACCACGCGCTGCCGCTGCTCCTCAAGAACCCCGGCGGCCTGGTGGTCGAGATGACCGACGGCACCGCGCGGTACAACGCCGACAACTACCGGATCTCCTTCTTCTACGACCTGGCCAAGGCGTCGGTGAACAGGATGGCGTTCGCCCAGGCCAAGGAGTTGGGCCCCCTCGGCGCGACAGCGGTGTCGCTGACACCGGGCTGGATGCGCTCGGAGATCATGCTGGAGGTCTTCGGCGTGACCGAACAGAACTGGCGCGACGCTCTGGAGAAGGAGCCGCACTTCGCCATCTCAGAAAGTCCCCGCTTCGTGGGCCGGGCGGTGGCAGCACTCGCTGGCGACCCGCAGGTGGCGCGCTGGAACGGCGAATCCGTTTCCAGCGGCCAACTGGCCCAGGAGTACGGCTTCACCGACCTGGACGGCAGCCAACCCGACGCCTGGCGCTACATCGTGGAAGTACAGGACGCCGGAAAGCCCGCCGACGCCACCGGCTACCGCTGACACCACCCCAACCGCCCCCCCGTGGCGACCTGCGCCACACCGCAAGCACCACCGCCCAGCCACCCGCCCGAGCCCATCGGCCCAACGTCCAATCGCCCGAGCGTTACGCCCGGCCGTTGCCACACGGCGGCAGCACCAACGGATGTCGCGGCGTGGTCTCCGCCCGCTGCGCTCCGTACGCCCCACACTCCGAACGTTGCGCCTCTGTCAGGCGTTGTGGCGTCGGAGGCATTAAGGGCTCGTAGGCGTCGCGGGCCCCAAGCGTCGCGGGCTCGCAAGCGTCGTGGGCTCGTAGGCGTCGCGCCTGCTGAACGGTGCGCGACGTCGCGGACTCGCAAGCGTTGCGCGCCCCAAGCGATGCGCACCCCAAGTGTTGCGGGCTCGTAGGTTTCGCATCTGCTGAACGGCGCGCGACGTCGCGGCCCCAAGGTTCGCGGGCTCATAGCCGTCGCGGGCTCGTAGGCATCGCACCTGCTGAACGGTGCGCGACGTCGCGGACCCGCAAGCGTTGCGCGCCCCAAGCCTTGCGGGCTCGTAACCGTCGCGCTGCTGAACGGGGCGCGACGTCGCGGCCCCGCAGGCGCTGCGCCCCCCAAGCGTTGCGGGCTCGTGGGCGTCGCGCCTGCTGGACGGGGCGCGCGGGGACTGGGAGCCACCGATAAGCAGTTCGGCGGAGCGCACCGGGACGTAGCGCTACGGACGAGCAAGTCTGAGGTCGCGTGCCGTGGAACTCGTTTCGCAGGGACGACAGCTCAGGCGTCACGCCCCGGTGTGTTGCGCCGTGGACGCGGCAGCGCGTCAGCCTTTGCACCTTCAAGTGTGGGCGCCACCAACGTGCATGCCGGGTGCAGAAATCGAGAGGCAGTGCCACAGTGCGGCAGTCCGGCGTCACGTACCGACGGCGTAGCGCCCCAGATCGTTCAGCGCGCTGGACCGTTCACCCTCAACCTCAGCGCCCACAATGTGCAGCGCAAGCATCGTGGCGCCACGGAAATGGCAGGGCGGCCGTCACGTTACGAGGCGTTGCGCTGTGGGCCGGACGGCGCGCTGGAACGTATGCCTCGACCTGACCGGCAGCGACGAGCAGCGCGGCGCAGATATCGAGGCGTGCGTTACGGGTGTGCGTTACGGGCTAGTGCTGCGGCGTCAGTGGCTGGGGTGTTGCGTCACGAGGGGGCAGCGCGGCAGACCGTGCGCACCAGGCTTGGGGCCGCCGACGTGCAGATTGGTGTGGGCCTCAGGCGGTGCGGTACCGAAGTTGCCGTTCGGAGGCCGCGCACCGGACGTTGCGCTGCGGTGTTGCAGGCGAACGTCGTGCTGCTGGCGTTGCAGGCGAACGTTGTGCTGCTGGTGTTGCAAGCGCGGTTGTTGGCTGGGACGGTGCGACGCCTGGGAGCTGTGGTGGGGCGCGTTGGCTGGCGGGGGCGTGCGGTGGCGGGAATGCGGTGCGGGGGGGTGGGGTGGGAAGGGGTGTGGCGGTGTTGGGGTGGTCTTGGGAGGGCGGACGGGGGCGAGTCGCGTCTTGGGACGGGAACGCCGAAGGTGGGGAGGACGAGCGCGGCGGGACGTTGTGTCGCGTTGTTCGGGGCGGTTATTGGTCGCCTTCCGTTCCGTACTCCCAGTGCCAGGGTTCGAAGGGGTTGCTGTAGGCCCATGCCGGGTGGATCCAGCCCCACTTCTTGGCGTTGGCCTCCATCCAGTTGAACTGGATCGATCCAGAACTCTGCACGCCTCCGCACAGGTCGACGGCCTGGCCCTTGCCGTGGTTGCTGGTTCCCGGCACGGCCGCGAATCCGGGGCGCTGCGCGTACACGCGATGCTGTTCCGAGAGGCTGCGGTAGGAGTCCGTCACGCACATGTCCCTGCCGAACCGGCGCTTGTAGCCGGCGTTGAGCTTGTAGAACGCCAGGGCCGCGTCCGCCCGGAGCTGCCTGCCCTTCTGCGGCAGCGGGCACAGGTACTTGGACGGGATCAGTCCGTTGGGGAACTTGCGGGCGTCCGCCGCGAGCCGCTTGTCGCAGCTCATCTCCAGCCGCTTCTCCTTCGGCAGCTTGCTGAGCATCGCGGTGAGCTGCTTGGTGAGCTGCGCGGACTTGGACTTCAGTTCCTCGATCTCCTGCTGTACGCGCGTCTGCTCGATCGCGTTGCGCGATTGCAGGTCCTGGGCCGTCGAGGCCAGCGACTGCTTGCGCTTTTGCAGGTCGTCGGCCCGGTCGACGAGCGCCTGCTGCGACCGCGCGACCAGCGAGACGTCCGCCGTCGACCGCAACGCGGCGTCCGGGGATCCGCCTCCGAAGATCGCCATCGAACCGGCGGCGCCGGGCTGCTGGTACGTCACGTTCGCCAGCCTCGCCAGGGGCTCCCGGATCCGGTTCAGCTCGGCCTCGGCGGCGGCAAGACCCTTGAGGGTGCCCTGGAGCTGCTTCTGCGACGCGGCCAGCGCCTTCTTGCGACCCTCCATCTGCGACGTGGCCTTCTCCAGCGCCGTGCGGGCCTTGGACGCCTCACGCCGCAGCGACTCGACCGAGTCGCCGTCGGGCTCCGCGGCCCTTCCCTGCGCATGCGGTACGAACGCCATCACCAGGAAGACCGCCGTCAGCGCCGCTGACCGGGGGTTCGGCACGGTGATTTTCCTCCTGATGCCCAAATACGGAACAGCGCCAGAACGCTACTACAGGTCCACCGTTGACCTCTGCGTAACCGCGGTCACCGGGTCCAGTAACCGTGTCCATGACACCATCTGCGCAGGAAGGGGATGTCCCCCCACCCCGGCGGGCACGGCTGCCGCGCCCGTTCGGGAGGTCTCTTCGGCGTCTTGCGCACCGGCGCCTTCCGGGTCGTTCGCGCAGGGGGAGGAGGTGGCGGCGGAGGCTTCGCGCTCGGCGTCTCCCGCGGCGGAACGTACTCCCCGTACGTCGGATTGCTCTCCGGCGTGACCGGTACGGCGCGTTCGGCGATGGTCCCCTGCGGCTTGGGCTTCTCGTCCGGCGACGAGTCCCGCAGCCCCAGCGCCACCAGCCCGAGCAGGATCACGGGCACCAGTCCGGCCCCGACCACCCGCGCGATCTTCAGCCACCTCGGGGCGCGCTGCCTCGGGGCGCGCTGCACTTCCTCAGCCTGCCCCCGATGCCGACCAGTCACAGGGACGAAGCGTACCGACCCCCGCCCCAGCAGGCATAGAGGTCATATCCACCCCCATAAGTGCGAGCGGCACTCGTCCCGTTCCCCTACCCTGGAGGGGCCGTCCGCTACGCTCTTCCGGCGAGCGACGACAAGCCTCCGTAGCTCAGGGGATAGAGCACCGCTCTCCTAAAGCGGGTGCCGCAGGTTCGAATCCTGCCGGAGGCGCCATCTGTTCAAGCCTGTGACCAGCGGGAACGTCTCGGACGCGGTCGGGGTGTCGCTGTCTCCATGCAAGATCAACGAGGTTGATGGGCGCATGATGGTCGGCCCGTCGGTCCGTCGGCGCGGAGCATGCTCGGTGTGGGCCGCCCATGCATGCTGAGCGCGGCGAGTTGGGCGTGCGCCAAGGTGAGTGCTGAGCGCACCAGAGGGTGCATGCGGAGTGCGCGCTAGGCGGCTCTCGCTGACAGGAATACGTCGCCTCTTCAGAGCCGTTCAGCAGGCCACGCACGGGTCGAGCCAGGGAGGCTGGCAGGGCGGGGCGGGCCGTTGGAGAGAGCGCGGGGAGACGTACGGCGCCGGGACTTGTTTGGACGCCTCGGGCGTGGGGGCTCCAAGCACGATTCCCGCCCTGTGAGCCCGTCCGCTCGGGCGTCGGTTCGACGGCCGAGGCCCTTGCTCGGGCGTCGAACCGACGGCCGAGGAAGGGCCTCGGGAGGCGGGATAGGGCTCGTGGCGGCGTGGGTGCGGCAGGCGGTAGGGCTTGACGTTCGGGCGGCGGCATGGGCGAGCTGGCGGGAGTGTTCGCGGACGAGATCTAGCGCGTATTGCTGGACGCGCTGGGATCAGTCGTCGTTCAGTTCCTTTCTGAGTGATGCGGCGAACTGGCTGACCGTCGTCGCCTTGGTCCAGGCGGGGCCGAAGTCTTGCAGGTCTTCGCGTCCGCCGACCAGGTGCCGTGGCGAGGAGGCACCGGTGTTCTCCTCGAAGACCAGGCTTTGCGGGTGGCCGGCGCTCAGGAGTCGGGAGCCGCTGGGGTGTCCGTCGTTGACGCCTTGGGTTTTGGGATCGTTGGGCATAAGGCGGGCGTCGCCGAAGACCATGACCGGCGTACCGCGCGGGATCGCCTTGGCGAAGCGCGCCGACGGGTCGTCCGTGCCGACGCCGCCCCACATCTCCAGGTACACCCGGCCCTGATGGACGTCGCGCGGGTCGGCTCTGATCGTGTCGGTGACGCGTACCTGCATCACGACCCGGTTGATCGGTTTGGAGTCGATGCTGAAGAAGCGGCGACCGCGGGCGAAACCTTCCACCGTTCCGGCGACGACCGCTCCATTGGTTTTCGCGGTTTCGCGGGCCAGTTTGGCGGGGGTGTCGAACCGTACATAGTTGGCCTGGGCGGTGCGCATCACCGACACGTCGAGGCGGCCGGGTGCGGCTGCTCGCCGGGAGGCGTCGTCTCCGGATGAATTGTCGTGGCCCGCGCATCCCGCAATGGCCAGGGCGGAGCAGGCGAGGGTGAGCGTAATCCGATTCATCGCGGTCATCCCGTCACCTCGTCGAACCAGGCGTTGATGTGTCCGACGTGATGAGGATTGTAGGTCCGCCATGTCACCGCCCCATTGTCGTAGACGCCGCTGATCATGCAGTCATCGGTGCCTCCGGGCGGCGATCCCTTCGAATAGTGCGACAGCCCGGCGGTGTGGCCGAGTTCATGGCACGCCGTGTGGGTGTACTCGTTCTCATCGTTGCTCGCCACCTGGTTGATGGTGGTCTGGCTGAGCACGACGTCCGCACGGTCACATTCTCCCGACGCCCACACATCGTGGCACCAGGTCTCTCCCAGAACGTTGGGATCGAGGCCGTGCTCTTCGAACACCACATCGGTACGCCCGTCATCGGCCACGAAGTCGCAGGTGGGGTCCTTCTTGACGGTGGCCTGCGTCCGTGCGCCCAGCGCGTCCTTGGTGACGGCCTCGGCGTTATCGGCCATGTTCGCCGGGATCCCCCAGTCCCCGGAGGTCCAGATGCAGTACCAGTGATACTAGCTATCAGGGTGGAGATAGACACCGTTTCGGTCCGGCCCGGCGGGCCATTGGTCGGCGGTCGAACGGCCCTGGCCGCAAACCTGAGCGGACACCAGCATTAAGGCGGCGGCCAGAAAGGCCACGAGGGCTCGCGGCCTTCGCGTGAACAATCTTGCAGTGCGCATCAGCACCCTCTCGTGAGTGATCGCGACGAGGGTCAGTGTCGAACCAGAGCCCGCCCGATACAACCGAAGTCCTGCGTTGCCGACCGCGAACGATCAACACCGAAAGTGACGACGTGGCATGGAACGGCTGCGCAGACCGGCGACCAACCCCGGGGAGCACGGAGATTAGATTTGTAATTCTTGTCCACGTGTGGTCACCGAGCTTTTATTGAGGTCATGCCGGTCGCCCGCTCAGGAGGGAGCCTCAATCGCGAGTCTTCAGGGGCGCCGCCGTCGGCTGACGGTCTATCGATTCACCGACGGGATGTCGTTCAGGATCGCAGGTGCTTTGAGGGCGGAGAGGTGTATCGGCGGGGTGTCGGCGTCGCGGGCATGTTGATCACGTCGGTGAGGGGGTCGAAGGGGGCGGTGCTACTGGGAACGCGGCGGTCAGGGTGGGAAGGGCCGTTGTGCTGTAGTGGAGCGGCGCGTTGGGTTGTCGCTGGTCTTTCTCGGCCGGGTGTGGGGGCGGGTGGTTGATGTTTGGGGCATGGACGAGGTTGGCTATTTGGTCCGGGTGGTCTTGGACGGGGCAGGGTTTCGGCATTCTCGCGCTCGTGGGCGTGATGGACGGCGTGACGATCCGTTTGACCAGCACGCTCGTTGTCGCGCCGCTCGTCGTCACGGGTCCGTGGGGGTGTGGTGGCGGTGAAGGCACCGTAGAACGCTGCCGGGAACAAGGGAGAATGGGTGTGGCGACAGCCGCTCGCAAGAGAACACCGGCCGCAAGCGCGGTGGCCGCAGCCGTTCGGGCAGCCGCCGCACGTCCACCAGGAGGCGCCGATGATGGGCTTCAGGCTCGTGCCGACACTCGCCGCCGTGTCGTTGGCGGCCGGGCTGGCGACGGGGCACGTCCGCGCGGGAGTCGCTGCGGCGGCGCTCCTGCTGCTGGTCGACTGGCTGCTCGCACGGGTGCGTAAGTGACGGGCGAGGAGCGTTCGCTCGCGGCGGTCCCCGTCGGGAGGCGGTGAGGGCGTAGCCGTCCGCCTCTCGCGGTACGCGCGTCTGGTCGCGCCGCGGTGCGTTCTGCGTCGCCGTGCGGGCCTCGCGCCGGTCCGCCGGACGGTGGTGGTGAGTGGCTCTCAGCCTGGATGCGGTCGGCTCTTCGTTGCGTCCGGCGCGGGTGGGCGGTCGAGTTCACCGTCTGGCCATGGCACCGGGACGGCTAGAGGATCCTGGGGCGGGCGGGTTGCCGGGCGGCGGTGGTCAACTCGGAACCGGGGGTGCCGGGCGGATGGCGATGCTGGTTCCCGCGTTTCTCGGCGTGCTCGCCTTTCCAAAGGTAAGTTACTTGGGGAGTACAAACGATCACAACTGGTGATAGTGGCCGGTTGTGATCACGATCGACCCTTCCGCGTCGTCCAGACCCTGCGCTGCGGAGGAAGACCGGTGCCTGGTCGGCGTTGTCCCTTCGCGTGCGGTGGGGATCTGCGGGTGCCGGTGGATCTTCCGGTTACCTGAGCAGAGGGACGTCGCTTCATGGACGGGTTGAGTCTGTCGAGCCACTACGCCGGTGACGCCTTGACCGTCACGGTGGCCGGGGATCTGGACCTGATCGCGGCCCGGCGATTGCTGAGTTGGGCCGAGGAGTCGCTGGCGCGGTTCGCCACCCCCGACGGGGAGCGCGGGGACGACGGCCGCGACGCCGGAGAACGTTTCAGTCAGCT
This sequence comes from Actinomadura sp. J1-007, assembly GCF_009793335.1. GTDB lineage: Bacteria > Actinomycetota > Actinomycetes > Streptosporangiales > Streptosporangiaceae > Spirillospora > Spirillospora yumaensis. The sequence goes on from NZ_WING01000001.1 coordinate 1,958,495, forward strand.
GGTGGTCGAGGTCAGTGGCGTGGCCTTCATCGACGCGGCGGGACTTGGCGCGTTGGTGGCGTTGCAGAACCGGGCGGCGCGCCACCAGGTACAGGTGCTGCTGAAGGCGGCGCCGGCGCCGGTACAGCGACTGCTGGCGCTCACCCGCATGCAGGATCACTTCACCCTGCGCTGAATGGGTGCGTGCTCGGACGCGGCCGGTACCTACCTGCGGCCCTTGTGCCGAGTGGGTGCGATGCCTCGCGGTACGTGCAATGTCCGGCGGTACGTGCGGTGCCCCGCGGTACGTGCGGTGCTCGGCGGTACGTGCGGTGCCTGGCGGTACGTGCGATGTCCGGCGGTACGTGCCGGACGTAGTCGGTACGTGTCGCACCTGGCCGGGAGGGTGTTGCGCCTGGTCGGGTGCTTGCCGCTTCTGTGTCGGATACGTGCGGCGCCTAGTGGGGAACGTGCCGGGCCTGCTCGGGGACGTGTGACGCCTGTGTCGGGTCTGTGTGGTGCCTGGTCTGGCTTGTGCGGAAAGGGCGGGGCATGTGAGGTCGCGGGGGCTTGGTCTTCTCGCGGTCGCTTGCCTTCGCTGCTGTTCTGCATTGTGGGTCGTACGGCGGGGGGGGGACTGAGCCGGATCGGTGAGGGGCGCGGCATTTCGTTGATGAGGGCGGGTGCGTACGTCGTTGGGGAACGGCGTGTCGGCCGGTCGTGGCCAATGTCGATCGGGCGTTCTGGTCGCGTGCTGAGAATGGGGTCGGTATGACGACCACTGTGACGGAGCGGCCTTGATGGACGACGCGACTCGCCTGCCGACCGGGATCGACACCTCCGTGCCGCACCAGGCGCGGGTGTGGAACTACTTCATCGGCGGCAAGGACAACTACGAGGCCGACCAGGAGTTCGCTGAGAAAATCAAGCGGGTCTACCCCGGTTTCGAGGACGTTCCCCGGCACAGTCGCGCGTTCCTGGGACGGGCCGTTCGGTATCTCGCCGGTGAGGTCGGCATCCGGCAGTTCCTCGATATCGGCACGGGACTGCCCACGCACGACAATACTCACGAGGTCGCGCAGCGTGTCGCGCCCGAATCCAGAATCGTGTACGTCGACAACGATCCGCTGGTCCTGGTCCATGCCCGTGCGCTGCTGACCAGCACTCCGGAGGGTGCGTGCGACTATCTCGACGCCGACGTCCGGGAGCCTGAAACGATTCTGCGGCGGGCCGCCGACACGCTCGACTTCACGCAGCCCGTCGCCTTGATGGTCCTCGGGGTCCTCGGAACGATCCGGGAGGACGTCCAGGCCCGCGCGGTTCTGCGACGGCTCCTGGCCGCGCTGCCGTCCGGCAGTCATCTGGTGCTGGAGGACGGCACCAGAACCGTCCAGCCCGATGCCGCCGCCGAGGCCGAACGCGTCCGCGACGATGACGGCTACGACTACGAGCTGCGCACCCCCGAACGAATCGCGCGCTTCTTCGACGGCTTGGAACTCGTGGAACCCGGCGTGGTTTCGGTGTCGCGCTGGCGTGCCGAAGCGACGCCGTTCGGACAGCCGCCCGAAGTCGACGCGTTCTGCGGGGTCGCGCTCAAGCGCTGAACGCGTCCTTTCGGTTCCGGGGGGTTCCGCCGTTTGGGCGGCGGCAGGTGCGGCGTGCGTTCTGGTGCGTGTCTTCTATGCGATATGAGCTGTCCGGTCTGTGGATGGTGGGTGGGCCGGGCCGTGCATAGCGTCGTCGAATGCCGAACATCTACCACCGCAGTACGGAATCGTCCTTCGTCTCGACGGGACGCCGGTCATGACGGCGCCGGCGCTGTCCCGTCCGGCCGTCGGGTCCCGGTGGCCGGCGTTGATCATGCTGTGCCTGGTCCAGTTCATGCTGGTCCTGGACGACACGGTGGTGAGCGTCGCGCTGCCCAGCGTCCGGGACGACCTGGGGTTCAGCGCGGCCGGGCTGGCCTGGGTGGTCAACGCCTATTTCCTGGCCTTCGGCGGGCTGCTGTTGCTGTCCGGACGGGCGGCGGACCTGCTGGGGCGGCGGCGCGTGTTCCTCGGGGGTGTGGCGCTGTTCGGTACGGCGAGCCTGGTGTGCGGGCTCGCCCAGGAACCGTGGCAACTGGTGGCTGGGCGGTTCGTCCAGGGTGCGGGTGCCGCGATGGCCAGCCCCGCCGCGCTGTCGCTGATCACACTGCTGTTCCCGGGCACCGAGGAACGCACCAGGGCCCTGGGCATCTGGGGCGGTATCGCGGCTCTGGGCGGCACGCTCGGTCTGGTGATCTCCGGGGCGTTGACCGGGCTCACGTCCTGGCGCTGGATTTTTCTGATCAACCTGCCCGTGGCCGTTCTGGCGCTGGCGCTGCTGCCCCGACTGGTCGCCGAGAGCCGCGCCACCCGGCGGGCCCGACCGGACGTGCCGGGTGCGCTGCTCGGCACCGGTGCCGTCATGGCCCTGGTCTACGGACTGCTGGCCGCCGGGGAGTCGGGCTGGACGGGCACGGGCGTCCTCGGCCCTCTCCTGCTGGCCGCCGTGCTGGTCCTGGCGTTCATGGTCGTCGAGTCACGCACCGTTGAACCACTGGTGCCGCTGCCGTTCCTGACGTTCCGGATCCGCGCCGTCGCCAACGTCATGACCTTGCTGTTCTCCGCCGCGTTCTACGCGATGGCCTTCCTGCTAATGGTTCATTTGCAGACCGTTCTGGGCTATGGCCCGCTCACCGCCGGCGTCGCCTACCTGCCGTACGGCGCCGGGATCCTCGCCGGTATGTGGCTGTCTCCCAGGGCTGTGGCCAGGCTCGGGACGCGCCGGTTCCTCGTCCTGGCCTTCCTGGTCAGCGCGCTCGGGCTCCTGCTGCTGTCCGGAGTTGGGCCGAACGACGGGTACGCGAGCGGCGTGCTTCCGGGCATGCTCGTCACGAGCCTCGGCTGCGGCCTGAGCCTGCCCGCCCTGGCCGTCGCCGCCGTAACCGGCACCACCGGGGAGAACGCCGGGCTCGGCTCGGCCGTCTTCAGTTCCGTCCAGCAGATCGGCGGCGCCGTGGGAGTGGCGGTGCTGGTCGCCATCGCCACTCGCCGCAGCACCGCCTTGGCCGATTCCACCGACCCGGCGCACGCCGCGACGGAGGGTTTCTCGTTCGCCCTCCTGATCGCGGCCGCCCTGCTCGCCCTCGCCGCCGTCCTCATCCCCGCCCTGCTGCGCGACCGCCGTCCAGCAGGCTGAACTGGGATGAGGTGGACGGCCGACCGGCGCCGAGCTCTGCGGCTCAAGCCCGGCCGCGTTCACTGGTGGGCCTCTCGCCTACGCCGGGGCGGGCTCTCCTCCGCTCCGGTCCGTGGAGGTCCGCTCCGGTCCGTCCGATCCGTTTCGGTCCGTGGGGTCCACTCCAGTCCGTCCGGTCCGTTTCGGTCCGCTTCCGGTCGGTCCGTTTGTCGTTCGCTGCTTGGCATGGCTGGGCGCAGGGTCTCTTCCGCTCCGCTTGTCGTTCGGTGCTGCGATGGCTGGGCGCAGGGTCTCTTCCGCTCCAGTCCGCTTGACGTTCGGCGCTCGCGACGGCTGGGCGTTGGAAGACTCCGCTTCGTCTGTCGGTCGGAGCTGCGTTGGCTCGGCGCTGGAACTCCTGCTCCGCTCCGCTTGTCGTTCGGCGCTTGCCATGGCTCGGCGCTGGAGCCCTCCGCTTCGTCTGTCGGGCGGCGCTGCGTTGGCTTGGCGCTGGGGAGCTTCCGCTCCGGTCCGCTTGTTGTTCGGGGCTTGGCGTGGCTGGGTGCTGGGGCCTTAGCGTGGGCGCATGTTCGAGGCGGCGCGGTGCGTTCTGGACGAGACGGTGGAGGCGGGGCGGTGATCGCCGTCGGTCGGGGTCAGGTTCTGGCATATCGGTTGGCTGCGCACGGGCTCGGACGGGGCGGGGACGGCCAGGGCGGGGACGGTCGCAGCGGGGGTGGTCGCGGCGAGGTCGGTGGGGGTGGGGTGCTGCTGGGCACCGGGCTTCAGGATTATCCGCCGGGGCGGAGTGCGGCGCTCGCCTTGCGGCTGCGGACGGGGCGCGCGCCGGTTCCGCCGACCGTGCTGGTCCACTCGATCCGGGGGGCCATGCACCTGCACCGGGCCGGGGATCTGGCCGCGTTGGCCGCGGCGCTCCGGGTCGAGGACGGTCGCGAACTGTCTCGGCAGGCCACCGGCGCGTTCGCGGCCGAGCTCGCCGCGGACGGTGTCGCCTTCGGCGCCGCGCTGGACGAGGTCGCCGCGGCGATGCGGGAGGCGGTCTCTGACGGCCGTTCGTTGACGAAAGGGCAGCTCAGCGGTGTGGTGAGCCCTCAGGTCGGGCGGCGGTTCGTTCCCTGGTGCGCGGGTTGCGAGTGCGCCCATGTGCAGGATCTGCTGTTCCGGCTGGCCACGCTTCAGGCGGGGCTGGTCATCGAGGTGGACGGCGCGTCCTCCGGCGGGTTCCGTTACCGTCCGGCCGAGGTCGGGTCGTCTGGCGGCGTTTCCGTTGATGCGGTCGGCGGTCGTGCCGAGTTGGTCCGTGGGTTTCTCGCGGCGTTCGGCCCTGCCCGGCCGGCGCAGCTCGCGTCCTGGCTGGGCTGGACTCCGGCCGCCGCGCGCAGCGTGTGGGAATCGGTCGCCGATGAGTTGCACGCCGTTGCGATCGATGGCGACGAGTACTGGACGCACGCTGAACACCTTGAACTGCTGCGGACGGCACCGGCTGCGGAGGGCGTTCGGCTGTTGCCGCCCTACGATCCGCTCACGGAGTTGGCCGACCGTCCCTTCCTGGTGCCCGATGCGGCGCGGCGTAAAGCGGTGTGGCGGGCCGCCGCCAATCCCGGTGTCCTGCTGGTCGACGGCGAGATCGCTGGGGTTTGGCGGCAGCGGCGGGCACGCGATCTCCTGACGGTGCGGGTCGAACCGTTCGCCGCGCTGCCCGCTCGGCGCCGGCGTGCCGCCGAAACCGACGCCGCCACGATCGCTGACCACGCGGGCGCGTCCGATGTGGAGTTGGTTTTCGCGTAGGACGGGACGGCCGGGTCCCGCTGTCCGTGATGGACAGGGGGACCACCGGACGGAACGGGTGTGGGCTGTCGGGTTGCTGCACGGGTGGGTGGCCTGAGGGAGATGGGAGTCTGTTTCAGTACGGTACGCAGTCGAGCGAGTGCTATTAGTAATCGCATGTTCACTCGTCTCCGGTCGGCCACCGCGTGCGCGTTGATCACTGGTGTGCTCTGCGGCACGGTCGTCGCCTCCCCTGCCGCGGGCTCCCAGCGGTTGGCCGTTCCGTCGCCTCAGGTGTGCGCGTCCCGGCTGGCGTGCGGCAAGGACGTCATCGCGAAGATGTCCATTCCGCAGCGGCTGGAGCTCGTCCGGGCTCTGCAACGCGGCCCGGCTCAACGGTTCGAGAGGGGGTTCGCGCGGTGGAACGTGATCGAGTCCTTTCTGGAAGTGTTCATCGCTCATGGCCTGGGCGCCCCCGGCACTTGGGCGTCCTACGGCGATGCCGCCAATCTGGAGGCCCTCGTTCGTGGGCTGGCCCTGGCGTTGAAGACCGGTGGCGGCGACTACGGCAATCCCGGTGCGCGCTTGTGGGCGCGTTATCTGAACGAGTTGAAGGCCGGACGGCTCGCGGCCAAGCCCGTTCACAACGTTCTCTGGAGCAACGCCGAGCAGACCTCGGTCGACTGGGGCACGCGCCCCGACCACAATCCCGCCGCGCCGAACGCGGCGGAGTTGACTCTGTTCAGCGCGAGCCAGTTCTACAGGTTGATACTGCGCAACGAGCCCACGATCGTGCTCGTGCTGCGCACGCTCGGCCAGCCGAAGCTGACGCGTTGTTACGACTGGCTCACCGACACGACCAACCGCAAGGCCGTACGGACGGCGGGCGACCTCCTGGCCACGCTCGCCACCGAACCTGCTGACGCCGTTGCCGTCGCGGGTGCTCTCGGCCGCGTGGCGGCGTTCTATCCCGAGTGCGCGCAGGCGCCCCGCCGTTCCGACCGGTAGGCGTCCTTCGTCGAGTGCGGTCCGTTCGTGGGCGCGTTACTGGGGGCTGGCGCGGAAGGCTCGGCGGTAGGCGCCGGGGGTCGTGCCCAGGGCGTTGAGGAAGCGTCTGCGGAGGTTGGTGGCGGAGGAGAGGCCGACGCGGCGGGCGACGGCGTCCACGGGGAGGTCGGAGGTTTCGAGGAGGTCCCGGGCCGCGGTGATCCGCTGAGCGAGCAGCCATCGCCCGGGGCTGGTGCCGAGCTGGTCGGCGAAGCGGCGGGCGAGGGTGCGCGTCGAGAGGCCGGCGTGGGCCGCGAGGCTCTCGACGGTCACCGGCTCGCCGAGCCTCCGGGCCGCCCACTCCAGCAGCGGTGCGAGCGTGCCGTCGATCTGCGCGGGGTGCGGGGGCGCCGCGTACTGCGACTGCCCGCCCTCGCGGTGCGGCGGCATGACCATGGTCCGGGCGACGTGCGCGGCGTACCGGGCGCCCTGGTCGCCGCGGACCAGGTGCATGCACAGGTCGAAGCCCGCTCCGGCTCCGGCGCTGGTGGCCACGTCGCCGTGGTCCACGTAGAGGACGTCCGGATCGACCTGGAGGCGGGGGAAGCGGGCGGCGAGTTCGTCCGCCAGCGCCCAGTGCGTGGCCGCGCGCCGTCCGTCGAGCAGACCGGCGTGCGCGAGGGCGAAGGCGCCGGAGCAGATGGCGGCCACGCGCGCCCCTCGGGAGTGCGCTCGGCGCAACGCCCGGACGACCGCGGGCGACGGCGGTTCGCGTGCGGGCAGCCAGCCGGGGACGATCACGGTGTCCGCATGATCGAGCGCGTTCAGTCCGTCGGTCACGAGCATGTCGTACCCGGCGTGCGTCGCCACCGGGCCGGGGCGCTCCGTGCAGACGTTGAAGGTGTACCGCGTCGGGAGTCCCGCCCGTTCGATCCCGAAGACCTGGGCCGCGCAGGCGAGTTCGAAGGTCGACTGCGGGGGGCGGACGAGCGCCGTCACTCGGTGCATGTCAGGAAAGTACCGTTCGATGTCTTTGCTGTCTCTCGGCGGGACGGCGGTCGGCCGCCAGGCTGGGACCCGTGACCGAACAGAACACGCCGACCTGTGAATGGGCCTCCGTGAAGGACGCCCCCGTCCGCGCTCTCTTCCCGGGCATCCGCCTGCGGCCGTTGTGGAAAGGGAACGGCGGCGCGAAGGCTTATGTGCTGGAAATGGACGCGGACACCTGCTGGCAGGGAGTGGACGTCCACGAACCGGGTCCCGAAGAGGTCTTCGTGGTCTCCGGTGTTTTCAATGACGGAGAACGGGATTATCCGGCCGGCTCGTTCATCCACGCCCCCGCGGGTTCGTCGCACGTCCCGCAGACGAAGGAGGGATGCACGCTGTTCCTCTTCTATCCGGAGGGCTAGGGCGCCCATGTGCGGGGGCGTTCGCGGGGAGCCGTGTGCGCACGAACGGGGCGGCAGTGGCGGGCGGCCTTGAGGATTCGGGCCGGGTCAACCGTTGCCCAGGGTCGTCCATTCTTCGTCCGGGCTGAACGGCTCGTCGGTGCGGAGTCGTTCGCCGATTCCGCCGTTGGCCGTGGCGTCGGCGTCGGCGTCCAGGCGGTACCAGGACGGGTCGCCCGCCCACCTGACCGCGATCGACCGCCCGGAACGGCTCACGCGTATTTCGGGCTGCGGGGGTCGAACGGTCGGCGGGAGCATCGTGCGCAGCACCCGTTCGTACTCCTGCCGCTGTTTCGGACTCAGTTGGCCTGCGAGGCGAAGAAGGATCGGGCCCGCGAGGTAATGGAACTCACCGGCCGGAGAGACGAACGGCACTCTCCTGAGGACTCTGAGCACGTACTCCGATCGTTCGCGGGCGTCCTCTGCGTCGCCGAACACCTCGACCGATCCGCCGTCGTCGGCGTCCGGCGGGTCGCTCCGCTGCCGGATCCGCTCGTCGGCGAAGCTGGCTTTCGACAGGTAGCCGCTGTCGCGTCCGATCCGACCGTTGGGGTCGGTCCTCTCGTCGAAGACGACGAACGTCCGAAGCGGCAGTTCGGCACCGACGAAGGCGCGGACGATGTCGTCGGCGGTGACAGGCTCTGACGGTCCCGGAAGGACGACGGCCGAATCCTGTGCGTTCCTGGCCAAGGTCTGCTGGTCCTTTTCGCTGGGCGGTGGGCGGAGCCGGACGGTGCACATCTTCGTACGAACCCGGCCGGGGGCGCTTGACAGCGGGCTTGGAGGCGAGTGCGGTGGCCGGTTGCGGTCAGCGGGGCTCGCCCGCGGGGCGGGGCCCGCCTAGCGTCGAGGGCGGAACGTCCGGATCGCGGAGGGGTCGCCCATGACCAGGGGACGCTGGCCGTCGCACGAGGAGTTCGTCCGGGAGAGGCTGGACCTCGACCCGGGGCTGCGCAGGCTGCGGGAGGCCGCGCCGGTCAGCCGGATCACGCTGGCGGACGGCGAGGAGGCGTGGCTCGTCACCGGCTGGGAGGAGGCCAGGCGGGTCCTGTCCGAGCCGGTGTTCAGCCGGGCCGCGGCGGTCGGGGCGGCGGAGGGGAACGCGCCGACGTTCCTGATCGACATGGATCCGCCGGACCACACGCGGGTGCGGCGGCACGTCGTGCGGGCGTTCACGCACCGGCGGGTGCAGGCGATGCGGCCGAGGGTCGAGGGGGTCGCCGGGCGGCTGCTGGACGGCGTGGAGGCGCGCGGGCGGCCGGTCGACCTGGTGGAGGAGTTCGCGCTGCCGCTGCCGGTGACGGTCATCTGCGAGCTGCTCGGGGTGCCGATGGGCGACCGGCGGCGGTTCCAGCGGTGGTCGGACGCGTTCCTGTCGGTCAGCGCGTACAGCGACGACGAGGTGCGGGACGCGCAGCGCAGCCTCGACGCGTTCCTGGCGGAGCTGGTGGAGCGGCGGCGGGAGGAGCCCGAGGACGACCTGCTGTCGGCGCTCGTCCACCTGCGCGACGAGGACGGTGGACTGGACGAGCGGGAGCTGGTGCATCTCGGGGTCGGGCTGCTGATCGCCGGGTACGAGACCACCGCGACGCAGATCTCCAACTTCGCGTACGTGCTGCTCACCAGGCCCGAGCAGTGGGAACGGCTCCGGCGCGACCCCGGGCTGCTGCCGGGCGCGCTGGAGGAGCTGCTGCGGTTCGTTCCGCTGGGGTCGGAGACGGGGCTGCCGCGGGTGGCGACGCGGGACGTTCGGCTCGGCGGGGTGCTGGTCCGCGCGGGCGACACGGTGATGGCCGCGCGGACGGCGGCGAGCCGGGACGAGAAGGTCTTCGGCGACGGGGAACGGCTCGACCTCGGGCGGGAGGAGAACCCGCATCTGGCGTTCGGGTACGGGCTGCACCACTGCGTCGGCGCGCACCTGGCGCGGCTGGAGTTGCAGGTGGCGTTCAGTGCGCTGCTGCGCCGGTTCCCCGGGCTGCGGCTGGCGGTACCGGAGCCGGAGGTGCGCTGGAAGGACGGCCTGGTCGTCCGCGGCCCGGCCGCACTACCGGTGACCTGGTGACCTGGTGACCACCAGTGCGGCCGGTGACCTGGTGACCGCCGGGCCGTCAGTGATCTGGTGACCGCCGCGCCGCCGGTGATCCGGTGGCCGCCGCGCCGCAGGTGGCTCCGCGGCCGGTCGGCCCCGCCGGTGGCCCTGCGGCCGGTCGGGCCCCGCAGGTGGCCTCGCGGCTGGTCAGGCGTCGCAGACGGTCGGGTGCCCCAGGCGGCTCGCGGCCGGGTCGGGCCCCGCCGCTGACCTCGCCGCCGGTCGGGCGCTGCCAGCGCTCGGGCGCCGCAGGTGGCCTCGCGGCCGGGCAGGCGCCGCAGGCGGTCGGGTGCCGCAGGCGGTCGGATGCCGCGATCGGTCGGATGCCGCGGGCGGTCAGGCGCCGCGGGCGGTCAGGCGCCGCGGGCGGTCAGGCGCCGCGGGCGGTCAGGTTCCGCGGGCGGTCAGGTGCTGCGGGCGGTCAGGTGCTGCGGCCTTTTGGGAGCCAGGCGGGGCGGGTGCGTTCGTGGGCGGCGATGCGGTCGGCGAGGGCGAGGGTCAGGTCGATCTCGTCCAGGCCGTTGACGAGGCGGTGGTGCGCGGAGTCGTCCAGGGAGAACGGCTCGGCGCGCACTCCGGCGGCGGGGCAGTCGAGGGTGCGGGACGCGACGTCCACGGTGACGGTCGCGGCGGGGTCGTCGGTGGTCGCGCGCATGAGGGCGGCGACGACGTCGGGGGCGGCCTCGGCGGGGACGAGGCCGCTGTTCGGGAGGTTGCCGCGGAAGATGTCGGCGAACGACGGCGCGACGATCGCGCGGAAGCCGTGGTCGCGCAGGGCCCACGGGGCGTGTTCGCGGGACGAGCCGCAGCCGAAGTTGGGGCCGGTCACCAGGATCGTCGCGCCGCTCCGTTCGGGCCGGTTCAGCACGAACGACGGGTCGGCGCGCCACTTCTCGAACAGGCCGTCCGCGTAGCCGGTGCGCTCGACGCGCTTCATCCAGGGCGCGGGGATGATCTGGTCGGTGTCGACGTCGCCGCGGTCCAGCGGTACGGCGCGGCCGGTCACGCGGGTCACGGGGTCCAAGGCGTTCCTCTCAGGACGGCAGGTCGGCGGCGCACGCGAGATGGCCGGTGACGGCGGAGGCGGCGGCGGTCTCCGGGGAGACGAGGTGGGTGCGGGCGCCGGGGCCCTGCCTGCCCTCGAAGTTGCGGTTGGAGGTGGAGGCGCTGTGCGTTCCGGGCGGGACGGTGTCGCCGTTCATGCCGACGCACATGGAGCAGCCGGAGGACCGCCATTCGAACCCGGCGGCGCGGAACACCGCGTCGAGCCCTTCGGCCTCCGCCTGCCGCTTGACCTCGGACGATCCGGGGACGGCGAGGGCGCGCACCCTGCCGTGGACGCGGCGGCCCCGCAGCACGCCGGCGGCTGCGCGCAGGTCGTCCAGGCGGCCGTTGGTGCAGGACCCGATGAACACGGTCGAGATCGGGACGTCCCGCATGGCGGTGCCGGGGGCGAGGCCCATGTAGGCGAGGGCGCGTTCGGCGGCGGCCCGTTCGGCGGGGTCGGCGAACGACGCGGGATCGGGGACCGCGCCGTCCACGCCGACCGTCTGGCCGGGGTTGGTGCCCCAGCTCACCTGGGGCGCGACGGCGGAGGCGTCGATGACCGCCTCCCGGTCGAACGCGGCTCCGGGCTCGGTGCGCAGCGTCCGCCAGTCGTCGAGGGCCCGCTCCCACAGCGCGCCGCGCGGGGAGCGTTCGCGGCCTTCGAGGTAGGCGAACGTGGTGTCGTCCGGGGCGATCAGCCCGGCGCGGGCGCCCGCCTCGATCGCCATGTTGCAGACGGTCATCCGCCCGGACATCGGCAGCGCCTCGATCGCCGCGCCCCGGTACTCGATCAGCGTTCCGGTCCCCCCGCCGGTGCCGATGCGGGCGATGACGGCGAGGGTGAGGTCCTTGGCGGTGACGCCGGGGCGCAGCGCGCCGTTCACGGTGACGGCCATCGTGCTGGGGCGCGCCATCCTGATCGTCTGCGTGGCGAGGACGTGCTCGACCTGGCTCGTTCCGATGCCGAACGCGATCGCGCCGAACGCGCCGAGCGTGGCGGTGTGGCTGTCGCCGCAGACGACCGTCATGCCGGGCTGGACGAGGCCCAGCTCGGGCCCGATGACGTGCACGACGCCCTGGCCGGGAGAGCCGAGCGGGTGCAGCTCGACACCGAACTCCCGGCAGTTGTCGATCTGCACGCGGAGCTGCCGGTCTGCGGCACGGTCGGCGAGCGGGAGGCGCGAACCGTCCGTCGGAACGTTGTGGTCGGCGGTCGCCACGGACAGATCGGGTCGCCGGACGGAACGGCCCGCGGCGCGCAACCCCTCGAACGCCTGCGGGGAGGTGAGCTCGTGGAGCAGGTGCAGATCCACGTAGAGGAGGTCCGCCGAGGCCCGTCCAGCGGGACCGTGCGCGCCGGCGCGCTCGATCACATGCCGGTCCCAGATCGCGTCGGCGAGGGTGGTGGCCATGATCCCTCCTGATCAGTGGATCGCGTACGAACCGTCCCGACCACAGGACCGAACGACGGGCGAACGGCGGGCGGTGGACGGTGAACGCGGCGGGTGGTGAACGCAGTGAACGGTGGACGCAGCGGGCGGCGGGCGGTGGACGCGGCGGGCGGCAGGCCGTGGACGCGGTGGACGGCGGGCGGTGGACGCACCGGTCGGTGGTCGGCGGACGGCGGACAGTGAACGCGGCGGACGGCGGGCGGCGGACGCAACGGGCGGCGGACGCGCCGGTCGGCGGACGGCGGGCGGTGGGCGGTGGAGGCAGCGGACGGCGGGCAGTGGACGGTGGGCGGTGGTTCCTAGATGACCTGGTGGGCGAGGGGGGTGGCGGTGGCGGTGCGGTGGGTGTTGGAGGCGGCGATGTCGACGCAGCGGTCGAGGGTCTCGGCGGTCAGCCAGGCGACGTGCGGCAGCGCGACGACGTTGTCGAGGGCGAGGAGCGGGTTGGACGGGTCCACCGGCTCGGTCGCGAACACGTCCAGGCCGGCCGCGCCGAGGCGGGTCCGCAGGGCCTCGACCAGCGCGGGCTCGTCCACCACGCCGCCCCTGGAGGTGTTGACCAGGATCGCGCCCGGCTTCATCAGCGCGAGGCGGCGGGCGTCGATCAGGTTCTGGGTGGACGGGGTCAGGGGCAGGTGCAGGGACACGATGTCGGACTCGGCGAGCAGCGCGTCGAGCGGTCGCCAGCCCTCGTCGGCGTCCGTGCCGGACGGGCTGTGCCAGCGCACCGTCGCGCCGAGCGCGGCGAGCGGCGCCTCCAGGCGGCGGGCGATGGCGCCGTGCCCGACCAGCCCGACCGTGCGCCCGCCGATCTCGCCGACCCGTTCCGGCAGGGACGTGTCGATCGGCCAGCCGCGGCCCGCGCGGGTGGCGGCGTCCAGCGGGACCACGCGGCGGAGCGCGGCCAGCATGAGGGTGAGCGCGGTCTCCGCGACGGCCTGGGCGTTCGCGCCGGGCATGTTGCACACCGCGACGCCCCGCGCGCGGGCGTGGTCGAGATCGATGGTGTTGACCCCGGATCCGAGCTTCTGAATCAACTTGAGGTCGGGCGCGCGGTCCATGTCGGCGGCCGTGATGGGACGCAGCACGTGCCACAGGACGTCGGTGTCGGGCAGGAGTTCGGCGAAGCGCTCCTCGTCGTCCTCCGCGCACCAGCGGACGTCGAGGCCGTCCAGGCGCGGCGCGAGGCGTTCGCGGAGTGCGGGCCCGGCGGCGAAGTGGAACAGCACGCGGGGCGCCCGGCCCCCGGCCTGCGCGGCGCTCACCGGGACTGCCAGGGGCCGAGGCCGGCGCGGCCGGCGTAGCGGGCGGACGGTCCGAGGTTTTCCTCGATGCGCAGCAGCTCGTTCCATTTGGCGGTGCGCTCGCCGCGGGTGGCGGAGCCGACCTTGAAACCGCCGCTCCCCCAGCCGACGGCCAGATGGCTGATCGTGACGTCCTCGGTCTCGCCGGAACGGGCCGAGACGATCGCGCCGAACCCGGCCTCGGCGGCGGCGTCGAGCGCGGCCTTCGCGCGGGTGAGCGTGCCCGCCTGGTTCGGCTTGACCAGCACGGTGTTGGCCGTACGGTCCGAGGCGGCGGCGCGGACGCGTTCGGCGTCGGTGACGAGGAAGTCGTCGCCGACGACCTGCACGCGGTCGCCGACGGCGGCGGTGAGCAGCGCCATGCCCGCCGGGTCGTCCTCGGCGAACGGGTCCTCGATCGACACGATCGGGAACCGGTCCAGCCAGCCGAGCAGCACCTCGCCCCAGCCGTCGCGGTCGTAGGTGCGGTCCTCGCGGGTCAGCCGGTACGAGCCGTCCGACCCGACGAGCTGCGTCGCGGCGATGTCAAGGGAGATCCCGACCTGCTCGCCGGGGACGAGCCCGGCGCCTTCGATCGCGGCGACGAGGGCTTCGAGGGCCTCGGCGTTGGACTCGAACGCGGGCCACCAGCCGCCCTCCTCGGCGACCCCGGCGAGCCGTCCCCGCTCGTCCAGCCAGCGTCCGGCGGCACGGTGGATCTCGACCGTCCAGTCGAACGCCTCGCGGAACGACCCGGCGGCGAGCGGCACGACGAGCAGGTCCTGGATGTCGAGGCGGCCGTGGGCGTGTGCGCCGCCGCCGAAGATCTGGATCTCGGGGAGCGGGAGCCGTGCGGCGGCCGGGTCGAGGTGCCGCCAGAGCGGGACGCCGTGCGCGACGGCGGCGGCCTGCGCGACGGCCATGGACGCGGCGACGGCGGCGTTCCCGCCGAGCCGCGCGAACCCGGCCTCGCCGTCCACCTCTTCGAGCCGCGCGTCCACGGCCGCCTGGTCGGCGACGTCCATGCCGGTGAGGGCGGCGGCGATGTCGCCGTTCACTCCGGCGACGGCGCGCGTGACGTCCTTGCCGCCGAACGCCTCGCCGCCGTCGCGCAGGTCGACGGCCTCGCCGGAGCCGGTGGACGCGCCCGCCGGGGCGAGCGCGCGGCCCGTCCCGGCGGGGGTGCGGACGACGACCTCGACGGTGGGCCGGGCGCGCGAGTCCCAGCGGCGGTGCCCGGTGACGGAGGTGATCTCGGTGGACGCGGTCACGTGCGGTTCTCCTCGGTGGTGGCGGCCCAGCGGTCCGCGAGCTCGGCGAGTGTGGACGGCGGCCGTTCGAGGAGGCCGGTCGCGGCGCGGCGGACGGCCGGGCGCCCGTTCTCCTCGGTGAGGTACTCGACGGGCGACTTGCCGTCCGCCCGAGCGAGCGCGAGCGCCGGGAGCAGCGCGGCGGCGCGCCGTTCCAGGTCCGCGCGCGGCTCCCAGTCCACGCCGTCAAGGTACGCCCCGGCGAGCGCGTGGAACGCCTCGGCCAGCCGCGCCCCGTCCGCGGGATGCCAGACGGCCTTCAGCAGCAGGTGGTTCGCGCAGAACGCCAGGTCGAACGCGGGGTCGCCGGGGCTCGCGCACTCGGCGTCCAGCAGGACGGGCCCGTCCGGGCCGAGCAGGATGTTCTTCGGGCTGACGTCGCCGTGCACGACGGTGATCGCGGCGGTGCCGAGCCCGGCCGCGAGCGCGTCCAACCGCGGTGCGAGCGCGGGGTGACGGCGCGCGGTGACCCGCAGGTACGGGTCGATGCGCAACGCATCGAACAACGGCCGAGCAGCCTCCCACTCCCCCAACTCACACCGCGCCGCGCCCGCGTGGAGCGCGGCGAGCCGCCGCCCGACCTCGCCCGCCGCTGCGGGGTCGATGTCCCCGGCGGAGAGCCGTTCCTTCCAGACGGGGTGGTCGGCGGGGTCGAGCCATTCCAGGATGAGCACGCCGTTGCGTTCGTCGTAGGCGCGCAGGCCGCAGGCCGCGCCGGGGAGCAGTTCGCCCGCGAGCGCGAGCCAGCGCGCCTCCCACGCGGCGCGGCCGGTCGGCACCCGCCAGTCGCCGCTCACCTTGAGCTTCTCCAGGGCCCGCTTCGCGCACACGGGGCCGTCCGGCAGGTCGACGCGCCAGACGTCCGACGAGACCCCGCCGGTCAGCGGCACGCCACGCACGGCCTCCGGCCCCGCACCGGGGACAAGTCGCCGCACCGCGTCAGCGATCTCCGCAGGAACCTCCACCGCCTCCTCCGGCACAGCGCCCAGCACGGGCCCTCTGCCGGGTTGGGGACGTCGCGGCGCAACGGAGCCCAACGCGGACCCTTCGCCGGAGTCAGCACCCTGCGGCGGAACGGAGCCCAACGCGGAGCCTTCGCCGGAGTCAGCACCCTGCGGCGGAACGGCACTCGTCCCGGAGCCAGCGCCGGGGCGGGTTCGTCGCGACGGAACGGCGTTCAGCGCAGGATCTTCGCCGGAGCCAGGACGCCGCGGCGGGACGGCGCTCATCGCCGGACCTTCGCCACGTTCGGGCCGCGCGGCGGAACGGCGCTCATCGCGGGGCCTGCGCAGAGTCGAGGGCGTCGCGGTACGCGCGGGCGCCCGCCGTGATCCACGCGTCGTACGAGGTGTAGAGGAAGCGGGCGCCGAGCGAGGTGAAGCGCCCGATCTGATCGGCGGGGCAGAGGGT
Source organism: Actinomadura sp. J1-007 (assembly GCF_009793335.1). GTDB lineage: Bacteria > Actinomycetota > Actinomycetes > Streptosporangiales > Streptosporangiaceae > Spirillospora > Spirillospora yumaensis. Next base: position 1,974,488 of record NZ_WING01000001.1, read on the forward strand.
GCCGGCGGCGACCGTTCCGGCGGCGGCGATGCGGGTGAGGGCGCCGTCGATGGCTTCGGCGACCTCCGGGTGGTCGGGGCGGCCCTGGTGCCCCATCGCCTGGGCCAGGTCGTTCGGGGCGACGAACACGACGTCCAGGCCGGGAACGGCGGCGATCTCCTCGGCGTTGGCGAGGCCCACGGGGTCTTCGAGCTGGACGACCAGGACGGTCTGGTCGTTCTCCTCGTCCAGGAACCCGGGCCGGTCGTACGAGCGGCGGCCCCGGGACACGCCGCGCGCGCCCGCGGGGGCGAACTTGGCGGCGGCGACGAGCGCGGCGGCCTCCTCGGCGGTCCGTACCTGCGGGACGACGACACCGTTGGCGCCGAGGGTGAGGGCGCGGGCGACCAGGGACGGCTCCAGGGTGCGGACCCGGTACATCGCGGCCATGCCCCACAGCTCGCAGGCCCGGCTGATGTCGCCGACGCGGTCCCAGGTGACGGCGCCGTGCTCGCCCTCCAGCCAGAAGCCGTCGAAGCCGAGCTGCCCAACGAAGTCGGCGGTGTCGGCCGTGCCGGAGTGCCCGGCGACGACCACGGCGGTCTCCCCGGCGGCGAGCCGCTGCTTGACCCGGTTGCCCCGGGCCGGTCCCTGTGTCAACCGACCTTCCTTCCACTCGCCGGTCTCGCCAGAACTGAATCTGAACTCAGAATTATATTAGGCCCGGAGCGGGAGGGATGGCACTACCGGGTCCGGATCAGCTCGAACGGGCCTCGTCCGGGCTCGCGGTCCTCGTTCGGCTCGTTCGGACTCGTAGGGGCTCGTTCGGGCTCTTCTGGGTTCTTGGGCCTGCCCAGACTGTTCGGGCTCGTCTCCAACTCAAGCCGGGTCCAGCAGATGGCTGGATACCAGATCGTCCCCGCACCGTCGGCCGACCGCCTCGACCGCAGTCCCCGCCGCCCGTCCGTACACCCGCCACTTGAACATCGGGAGGGATTCTGAATCTGATGTTAGTCTCACAACACGGTCCCGGAGCGCCCCCGGACGACGCCGAGCCCAGCAAGCCGGCCCCGCCCTCCAGCCCACGCCGGAGGTCAACGAGGCGGCCCGCAAGCGGCGAGCGTCTCCGGGGTGCCCGCCACCCGCCCCCCACACCGGCACGCCATCCGTCACGCGTGCCGCACACCGCCCACACCTCGCACGTCCCGCGTCACGCCGGGCGCGCCCCCCAAACACCGCACACCGCACACATCCCGCACGTTCCGCGTCACGCCGGGCGCCCCCAGACACCGCACACACCCGCACCGCTCCGCCGTTGCACATCCGCACGCCCGGCATCACATCGCGCACACCCGCACGTGCCGCCGCGCACGCCCAACCCGGCACGCCCCGCGCCGTAGGCCACGCGCCACAGCGCGCACCTGCACACGTCCGGTGTCACCCTGCACGGCCCGCAACTCCTTGCACCAGGCGCAGGTCACGCTGAACGCCGCGCCGCGCCGCGCACACCGCACGCCCCACCTCACCCCTCGCCCCTCGCCGCGTACGTCCGAGCTTTCGTACACCGAGCGCCCCCGCACGCCCTCGCCACGCACACCCGCACACCCGCCCGCTCCGCCACACGGCGCGCCAGGCCGAACGCGCGCATCTCCGCTGGCCGTCGCTTCATCTCGCCCGCCGCAGCGCTCGTACCGCCGCCCGGACCACGGCCCGCCATGCCCGGCCACGGCGCCGTGCCGTCCATCGTGCATACCCGTCCCACACGTGCAAGGGCCCCTCTAGTACCGCCGCCGTCCGTTCGGCCGCCTCCCGGTACGCCTCCGCTCGGCCCTCCGCCCGCGCCGCCTCCTGCACCTGTCCGAACGCCTTGCTTTCCATCGAGCCCACCTCCGCACGCTCGGCCAGCGCCGCCCAACCGTCCTTCTCCATCGCCAGCACCAGCACCGCCACCCCCAGCCGCTCGGCGACGTCCTCCGCGCGCAACGGCACCGCACCATGCGCCCGGAGCGCCCGCGCCCGCTCCGCCAACACCCACTCGTCCGCGTCCATTTTCCGCCAGCGCCCCACGCCACCCCGCATCACCGATCCACCGTCCCTTCCTGCTGCCCGTCGCCGTCCTGGAGAGCCTCGCCGCTGTCCCGTTCACTCGCGTGGTCGTGGATCGTCCGGTCTGTCGCCTGCCGGACGCGCTCCCGGCCCTTCCGTGACCTCCCGGTACCGGCGAACGCGAGCGATGTTCCGCGCGCCTTCCTCGTGAACGTCGCGCACCGTCCCGGGGAGGAAGCCGTGTTGCGCCATCAACCCGGCGAACACCGGGGCCACGGCCGTCCACGCGCGTTGGACGCTCACCTCAACGTCGAGGGCGGGCTCCTCGGCGAGCCGTAAAGCAGCGCGGTCACGCGCCGCCGCCACCAGAAGGTCGATCAACGCTTTGGAGTGGCCGCGCGAGTACATGGCTTCCTCAAGTCCGGCGAGCGCCAAGTCAACGAGCGCGGCCGGGCGCGCGAGGACGACCCCGTGGTCGTGTGTCATCCGCAGCTCCGTCCGTAGGCGTGGAGCACCAGCGCCACCGCCGTCACAGCCCCATCGCCCACCGGATCACGTCCGCCGCCTCGTTCGGGCGCTCTGCGAGTTCGAGCAACGCACCGTCCGACCAGGTGAACCACCATGCGCCCTGCGCGTAGGTGACCCCGAAGTGCGCGGGCCTGTCGCTGTGCTCCCGCCGCTGGACCCGAAGCCACGGCCACGAGTCCTCGGTCACGAGGATGACCACCAGGGCCTGGCTCCGAGCGAGCGTGACGGCGAGGTCCTTGAGATAGCCCCGCCGCTCGGAGTGCACCCCATCGAGCGCCCCGGAACGAACCGGCTCCCCCGCAGGCGCAGCATCGCCGTCCTGGGGTGTCCGGCGAACGGCTGACGCACTTGTGGCGTCGTGGGTCTGGCGGTGGCGTTCGGCTCGATGCGCTCCCATGATCACTTCCCTTTTGCGGTACGGCCGACGCGCTGGACGGCATGTCTGTCCTGCGGATTTGACTGTTCCAAGGGTGGAGTCAAGGGACTACGATCGGTAGGCGAACCACAGTTACAACGGGCTGACAAGACCCGTCCCCCCGCCGTATCGAGGTGTATCCAAGATCATGGCCAACAGCCGCATGACGCCGCGCACGTTTCTTGCCAAGCAGATCCGGCGGCTGCGCGAGTCGATGACCGACCCGGAGACGGGCAGGGAAATGACCACGGCGGGGTTGGCCAAACTGGTCTTTCGGAGCGAGTCCCTCGTCAAAGCGTGGGAGGGAGGGCGCCGCACACCCCATCCGGACGATTTGAAGCGGCTGGACGAGATCTATGGTACGAAGGATCTTCTATCGGAGATCGGAAAGGATCTCGTACGAGAAGAACGCGGCCCCGAATACATGGACAAGTGGCGCGAGATAGAAGCGCAGGCCGCGTTGCTGCGTTCGTACCATCCCCTTCTCATCCCCGGGCTGCTCCAGACGCCCGACTACGCGCGGGCGGTCATGCTGTCGTCAGGCAGGCGCACGGATGATGTGGAAAAGCAGATCGAGAAGCGGATGGAGCGGCAGGAGATCCTGGCTCCCGAGAACGACAACATGTTCGTTGCGATCATAGACGAGGGTGCTCTGTACCGACCGATCGGCGGGCCCGAGACCATGCGCGTTCAGCTTCTCAAGTTACTGTCCATGGCCGAACAACCCAATGTTCGGATCAACATCGTGCCCACCAGCGTGGGGGAATATGCCGGGCTCGCGGGCAATTTCCACATCGCCGCCATGGACGGACGCGGATACGCATACGTGGACGACGCGTTCAGTGGTGACGTCCTCGCCCACCCCAACGATGTCGCGACCATGGAACAGGTCTGGGAAGCGCTTCGCGACAAGGCACTGACGGTCGACGAGTCAGCGGAAGTGATCAGGAAAGCGGTAGAACGATGGAAATGAAATGGCGCAAGTCATCGTACAGCGGAAATGGGGGCGCTGACTGCGTGGAAGTCGGACGCATATCCCACAACATCGGGGTGCGGGACTCGAAGGACCCGGACGGCCCCCGGCTCGCACTCTCCCCCGACGCCTGGCAGGCCCTTGTCGAACACCTCAAGCGCGACGACACGGCCTGACGTCCCATGAACGAAACCCCCGGGCCCACGAGGCGGTTCCGGGGGTTTCTTGCTTCCAGGCCAACCCAGGGCCGCCGCACTTCAGACCGTGGAGGCGAGTCCGCCCAGGGCGCGAAACTGAACGGCCCCCCGATCTAGGAGCGCCGCCTCATCCACGAGGCCGGCCGTGAGCGACCCTCTCCGCCCGCCGTCCACAGACACGACCAACCGCACAGCGGTTGGAGCATGGCGCGGCCCATCTCACTGCCAAGGCCCGGCTTCACGGGACTCCTTTCACGGACGTCGTGGCCGCTGCCGACGCCCGACTGTCTCGACAGCATCTCGTCACAGCGGGGACTGGGCTGAACAAATATTCATTCGTGATCGAGCATGCAGCCCTTGAACACGGTTTCGGGGGACGGAGTAATGAGGGAGCAACTCGAGTTCCTCATTCGAGCGACAAGCCTGCCGAACGTGGCTCTGGGAATCACCCCTCCGTGGACAGAGCGGACCGTTCGGGCATCGACTCCGCGTACATTGAGGCGGCCGAGGAGGGGCGGCTTGTCCAAGACTCAACGGATGTACGCTCGTTCCGGCGCCGATTCGACGACATCGGAGACCGGGCACTGCCCGTTGACGCATCGCTTGAGCTGGTAGAGCACGTTATGGAGGGCTTCCGACATGCTTCCCGTGTGGCGCAAGAGCAGCAGGAGCGGCACGAGCGGAGATCAGAGTGATTGCGTCGAAGTTGCGCGGGTTGTACGCAACATCGGGGTGCGGGACTCGAAGGACCCGGACGGCCCCCGGCTCGCACTCTCCCCAGCCGCCTGGCAGGCCCTTGTCGAACACCTCAAGCACGACGACACGGCCTGACACCCTGTGAACGAAACCCCCGGGCCCACGAGGCGGTTCCGGGGGTTTCTTGCTCCAGGCCAACCCAGTGCCGCCGCACTTCAGACCGTGGAGGCAAGACCGCCCAGGGCGCGAGACTGGGCGGCCCCTCGATCTAGGAGCGCCGCCTCGTCCGCGAGGCCGGCCGCGAGCGGCGCTCCCCTCCAGCCGTTCACCAGGTCGAACGAACCGGGGCGTCCACGGACACGATCGACCGCGATGAGGTTGGAGCCGGGCGCGGCCCCGGACGTCGCAAGGAGCACTATGGAATCGATCTCGGTGGAGCGGCGCAGCGAGCTTCTGCGGTCTGCCAGGACCATCCTCAAGCTTGAACTGAGAGACAACTATGACATTGACGCCGACACGTTCAGCGCGTGGCGGGCGGGCCGGTCCATAAAGGACGCGGTGAGCGTTTGGGGAGAACGAGCGGCGGCACGAGTCGCGGCCGGGGTCGTAACCCGCCGGGTGAAAATCGTCTCCGAACCGCTGTCGGACTATCACCGGTTCATCCTTGAGGCCAGTAAGCCTGCGATAGACGCGGGCGAGGATATGAGGTGGCTCCCTCGGCGCCTCGTCTCCACGGTTCCGCTGCCTGGCAATGACTTCTTCGTTCTTGCCGGTAAGACCGTGATCTTCAACGTCTTCGGCGGGGACGACCGGCGGGCGGAGATTCAACTCTCCCAGGACCCCGAGGTCGTGAAGCTATGCGTCAGCGCCTTCGACACCGCGTGGGCGCTGGCGATCCCTCATGGCGAGTACCGCGCGGGCTCCTGAACTCGAAGTGTCAGCCAGCGCCGCCGCCAAGAAGGCGTTCGGTATCAAACTGCGCGACATCCGTCTGGATGCCAACCTGACCGAAGCCTCAATCTCCTAGCCGTCGCCGGGCGCACATCGCTTGAGCTGGTAGAGCACGTTATGGAAGGCTTCCGACATGCTTCCCAAGTGGCGCAAGAGCAGCAGGAGCGGGACGGGCGGTAGTCAAAGCGATTGCGTCGAGGTTGCGCGGGGCGCACGCAATATCGGTGTGCGGGACTCGAAGGACCCGGACGGCCCCCGTCTCGCACTCTCCCCGGCCGCCTGGCGGGCCCTTGTCGAACGCCTCAAGCACGACGACATGGCCTGACGCCCCGGCTGCTGGAACGGCTCGGCTCCCTGAGCGCGTGGGAGGACGCCCCGCCGGTTGTCCAGAACGTGGAAGCGCTGGGTGAGAAGGCCAATACAAGGCTCTCTATGGCCCCAAGAACCTGCGTGTCTTTCGGGCTCGGGCTGCCGAAGCTGGTCGGGTTCGGGTCGAGTATCGGAGTTGCTGACGCTGGCCGTTGATCAGGGTGGGGGGCGTGCGTACGCTTGGGGGAACGGGTTTTTGAGAGGGAGAACATTATGCGCCGTCGTATCCCAGCCGCTGCCCTGACGATTCTGATGAGCCTCGGGTTCGCGGCGGGCACCGCCGTCATTTCGGGTTCTGCCTCGGCCGACAGCACTTACTGCTGCTGACCCAAGCCCTGTGCAGGATTTTCCCTCCGGCTGAGTGCGCTGTGCGGAGCGCTCGGCGGACGGGGTGGCTCATCCGGGCCTCCGGGGCGCTTGAAGGCGGCGGCCGCGATTTCGGGGGAACCGGGGTGTAATCACGGGGCCGTGCCGGACATCTCAGGGTGATCAACTCGTGTACGTCTCTGGGAGTCGCCCTGTGAGTTGGAGATCCACAACCTTGCTCGTCCTGCCCGTGTCGGCGCTGCTCGCCGTGCCGGTCCCGCCCGCCGCCGCTGGGCAGGGGCGGGGCCCGGGCCGCGCCGCCGAGGTCGCTCGGACGGTCACGCTGGTCACCGGCGACCGGGTGGAGATGCGCGGCGGGGCCGTTCGGGTCCGGCCCGGGCCGGGACGCGGCGACGTCGGCTTCATCCAGCAGTCGGCCGGATCGCACGTCGTCGTCCTGCCCGCCGACGCGGCGCGGCTGGTGGCCAAGGGCAGGCTGGACCGGCGGCTGTTCGACGTCGGACGGCTGGTGGCCGCCGGTCAGGACGACGCCCGCGCCGCGACGCTTCCGCTGGCGGTCACCGGGTCCGCGAAGACCCGGCTGCCCGGAATCAGGACGACGGGACGGGACACCGTCTCGCTCGCCAAGAAGTCCGCCACGCGGTTCTGGCACGCGCTGGCGGCCGCGCCCGGCGACATCGCGGTCCGGCCGGTCGGCCTGCCCGGGCCGCGGCGGCACGCGCGGCAGGCCGAGTTCGACCTGAAGGCCGATCTGCTCGACCGCAACGGCCGCGCGCCCGGGCCGGACAGCATGGCGGAGTGGGTGGCCTACAGCCTCGACGACCCGTCCGGCATCTACGCGGGCCCGGCGGGTGAGGCGATGCGGCTGCCGACCGGACGCTACATGGTGTTCGGCACGGTCACCACGCCCCGGCCGGGGAACGCCGCCCCGTCCTACGCCGGCATGGTCGACACTGAGGTGGTGCTCGACCGGGACCGCGCGATCACGTTCGACGCGCGCAAGGCCCGCAGGGTGGAGGCGACGACCGACCGGCCCTCCGCGCGCAAGACGGCATGGATGGTGGACCTGCTGGCGAAGGCCGCGCCCGGCGCGGACTACGGCTACTACACCTTCCGCCTGAACATGCCTCCCGGCGCCGAGGCGTACGCGTCCACCACGGCGCCGTCCAACCGGTTCGCGTTCGGTGTGCACGCCACCTATCAGGAGCCGCTGCTGCGGCTCCAGGTCGGCGGGGCCAAGCCGTTCCCGGTGGACGTCGCGTACGCCGAGGGCGGTGCGAACGATCCGCGGCTGGAGGGGACGAACAAGCTGCAAGCGGTGTACGGGGGCGGGGGCACACCCGAGGAGCTGCACGACGTCAAGGGCAAGCTGGTCGTGCTCGCCCCGCCGCCCGCCGACGATCCCGAGACCGCGGAACGGGTGCGCAACGTCGCTCGGGCCGGGGGCCGGGCGGTGCTGCTGGTCCGCGACACCCCCGGGCCGTACTTCGACGGCGACCTGGCGCTGCCGACGGCCGTGAGCGGCGCCCCCGACGGCGCGCGGCTGCGTGACCTGGCGAAGGCGGGCCCGGTGCCGGTGACCACCCGGGGCGTCGCGGCGAGCCCGTACCAGTACAACCTCTACTACCCGACCTCCGGGCGGGTCCCCGCCGACGCGGTCCGCACGGCGCGGGGACGGGACCTGGCCGCCGTCCGGGTGCACTACCGCGGCGCGGACGGACCCCTGCCCAGCAGCCTGCTGACCGAGCCGGTCGACGTCGCGGGCCCGTCCGGCGGGTGGGCCGTGCAGATCCCCGCGCCGACCACGAGGACCGAGTACTTCACGACCGGGAAGGGCGTGCGCTTCTCCCGCCAGCTCAGGAGCTCCTACTACGACGGACGTCCGCTCGTCCAGACCGAGACGCGCGCCTACCGGCGAGGCGAGCGGCGGGAGGAGACGATGAACAAGGGCGTGGCCGGGCCGTCGTTCGCGACGCCTCCCCGCGACGAGAACCCCGCGCCCCGCCCGGCGTGGGCGTTCCGCGACGGTGACACCGTGGACGTGGCGATCCCCACGTTCAGCGACGCCGAGCCGGGCCACTACGGTTTCGGCGAGCCGTCCGCGCCGGGCTGCACCCGCGGTTCGGCCCGCCTGTCCAAGGACGGCGCGCCGGTCGGCGAGAGCGACGCCCCCGCCGCCGGGACGTTCACCGCTCCGCCCGGAGCCGGCGCCTACCGCCTGGACGTCGAGGCGGCCTGTGACCATCCGGACTGGAGGCTGTCCACCAAGGTGACCTCCTCCTGGACGTTCCGCTCCGCCCACACCTCGCGTGCCGCGGCACTGCCGCTGATGGCGGTCCGGTTCCTGCCGGAGCTGGACGACCTGAACCGGGCCCCGGCCGGGAAGCCCTTCTCGTTCCCGGTCCGCGTCGAGCACCAGCCGGGGGCGGCGTCCGCGCGGGTCGTGTCCGTCACGGTCGAGGCTTCCGCGGACGGCGGCGGGCAGTGGCGTCCGGTGCGGCTCCGCGAGGACGGCGACCACTGGGTGGCCGACGTCCAGAACCCGTCCGGCGGCAAGGTCTCACTGCGCGCCACGGCCAGGGACGCCGACGGAAACACCGTCACGCAGGTCATCGAGAACGCGTACGCCGTCACCCGCTGACCTCGCCCCGCTGGGATGGCGGTGGGGGTCAGCGGGGCGTGGGGCGGTACGGGTCCAGGCAGCGGCTGGCGGACGAGTCCAGGTATTCGTCCAGGCGGACGATGCGGCCGTTCGCGACGGTGACGAAGAAGCAGGCGCGTACGGTGAGCTCCTCGCCGCCGGGCGCGACGCCGCGCAGGACGTGCCGCTGGGCGTAGCCGCCGGGGATGGGGTGGCGCACCTGGTCCTCGTACCGCAGGTCCTTGACGGTGGAGCAGAGCCAGCGCAGGACGCGGAAGTTGTCCTCGGGGCCGATCTCCCGGTCGTCGGTGTTGTGCCAGATGACCGCGTCGGGCGCGTAGATCTCGCGGCGGATGGTGTCGATGTCGCCGCGCTCGACGGCGGCGATGAAGTCGCTCGCCAGGCGTTCGGTCTCGGGCGCCAGTCCGGTGCTCATCGGGGTCCCCCTCACATAACTGAATCTGGGGTCAGATTTAGTCAGAGCGGGGATCGCCCGGTCAAGGCCGCCGGGCCGGGGGCGGGACCTCGCCGCGCGCGAGGCGGACGGCGAGGTCCCGGCCGCACGCCTCCGGGGCGCGCGCGATCTCCGCGGCGGCGCGGTCGCGCGCCTGCCGCTCCCACTCGGCGCGCTCGGCGAGGTACCAGTCGCGGAACGCGGCGGGCGAGAACACCAGCCGCGCGTCGTCGCCGCGGACGGAGATCCGGGCGTGCGCGGCGACGGCGCGGTCCACCGCGGGGCGGACCTCGATCGGGAAGTGGCTGGACGACATCGTTCCGCTCCTGGACTGGGGGTCACCGGTCAGGCACAGAACGTAGCGGTCCGGTCACCGGTCCGTCAGTCGCGGCGCCTGATCCCGGTGACGGCGGCGCGGTAGTCGGACGGGCTGACGCCGTACGCGGCGCGGAACGCCCGGCTGAACGCGGCGGCGTCCGGGTAGCCCCAGCGCGCCGCGATCGCGCTGATCCGCTGGGTGGCGAGGAACGGGTCGCGCAGCTCCCGGCGGCAGCGTTCGAGCCGGCGGGTCCGCACGTACCGGGACACCGTGTCGCCGCGCGCCTGGAACAGCCGGTAGAGCTGGCGCACCGACACGTGGTGGGCGAGCGCGATGGAGGCGGGCGTGAGGCCCGGGTCGTCCAGGCGGCTCTCGATCCAGTGCTCGATGACGCGCAGCGCCTCGTCGTCGGCGGGCGCGACGGGGCCGGGCGAGCCGAGGCGCTCGCTCACCGCGCTGGTGACGAGTTCGAGGATGGCCTCGCCCAGGTGGTGGGCGTACGGGCCGTCCCCGACGTCGGCGACGCCGCCGTCGCCTCCGCCGCCCTGCGGTCCGGGGGGTCCGGCGCGGCCGGCCTGGCCGGCGTGCGCCGCGACGGGTTCGGCGTGCGCCGCGGCGGGGTCCGCGGTGGCGTACGTGGCGGCGAGGTCGTTCTCGGCGAGCGCGGCCAGCAGCGGGCGGACGAGGCGTCCGGTGCTCGTCCGCTCGGTGAGCAGCGTCCCGCCGAGCGCGGCGACGCGGCCGGGCGGCAGCGGTACGGCGCGGTGCGGGATGAGGACCGTGAGGATGCGGTGCGCCTCGAACGTGATCTCCACCGGGCGGGTCAGGTCGTACAGCACGATGTCGCCCGCGCGGACGGACGTGCACCGGTCGTTCTGGCGCAGGGTGCACGAGCCGCGCAGGACGAACCCGAGCTTGTAGCACTCGCGGGTGTCGCGGTCGATCTGGCGGGGGCTGCGGCTGACGGCGTGCGCGGGCGCGCGGACCTCGCTCGCCTGGATCGGGCCGAGGGTGCGGCCGACGAGCCGGGCGGCGAAGCCGTCCCGGTCCGGCGGCCGGACGTGCAGCGGCCCGAAGGCGGAGGAGATCACATGCCGCCAGAAGGCGGCCTGGTCGCCGGGCGGACGGCCGGACGTGCTGACGTGCGTGGGCATGGCATGACGCTCCTTCGCGTGCGGGGGACGCTGAGGGGACGCCGGGCGGACCCGGAGGCGTGCGTGCCCGACGTTCACGCTTCTACGCGCTCGAACAGCGGTCAATATGCGAGTCAGCACGACAATGCCGATATTTCTTGGCACTCGACGCCAAGGGCCTGGCAGCCGTTGCCAAGAACCGGCCCCGGCCTTCGGTTATACATATCGCGACCGCCGAAAACCCCCCGGAAGGACTCCCCGATGTCCGAGGACGAGCAGCACGAAGAGCCGCGCGAAGTGCCGGACGGCGATCCGGGCGACGAGCAGCACAATGGGATGAGCCGAAAGAATTTCATCATCGCCGCGGGCCTCAGCGCGATGGCCGTGCCGGCGACGATGGGCGCCGCCAAGGCCGACGCTCCCGGCCGCGCCGCCGAGGCGAAGGCGCCCGCGCTCACGCCGACGCCCTCCTGCGACGACGGCGACGACCCCACGCCGCCGCAGACCGAGGGCCCCTACTTCAAGCGGAACTCGCCCGAGCGGAGCAACCTGGTCGAGCCCGGGATGCCGGGCACGAAGCTCACGGTGAGCGGCGTGGTCTACTCCCGGTCCTGCAAGGTCGTCGCGAACGCGCTGCTCGATTTCTGGCAGGCCGACACGTACGGGAACTACGACAATTACGGGTTCCGGCTGCGCGGTCACCAGTTCACCGACTCGGCCGGGCGGTTCTCGCTCTCGACCATCGTTCCCGGCCTCTATCCGGGGCGCACCCGCCACATTCACGTAAAGGTCCAGGCGCCCTATCAGCGGGTGCTCACGACACAGCTCTATTTCCCCGGAGAGCCGCGCAACCAGACCGACACCATCTTCGACCCGGCGCTGCTGATGAACGTCTCGAACGGCCCGAACGGGCGCGTCGCGACGTTCGACTTCGTGCTGACCGTTCCGTGAGGTCGCGGCGGCCGGGCTCCGCCCCCTCCGCGTGACGTCCGGCCGCCGTGCCGAGGCCGCCGCTCCGGCCTCCCGCCCGGCACCGGGCGCCCCGGCCCACGCCCGGTGCCGGGGCGTCCGGACATTCTCGCCGCGAGCCCGCGCGCATTTCCGCGCGCGGGCTCGCGCCGTGCCCGGACCGTTCGCCGCGGCGCGGATATCCGCGCGTTCCCGCGGCCTATGCCCGCCGCCATTCCGCGACGGCGCCGGACGCGTGGAGACGCTAGTCGGCTGCGCCTTCGAGGGCCTTCTCCGCGCCGCCCGGCATCAGATCCCCAGCCTCTTGAACGCCGCCACCTGCTCGGTGATGGCGCGTTCGGTGGGAAGCCGCTCGACGGACGACGCGCCGAAGAACCCGACGATCCCCTCCGTGCGGGACAGCACGTACGCGGCGTCGTCGGGTTCGGCGATCGGGCCGCCGTGGCACAGCACGAGGATGTCCGGGCGGACGTCGGCCGCCGCGTCCCGCATCGCCTGGACGCGGTCCGCCGCCTCGTCCAGCCCGAGCGCGGTGCCCGCGCCGATCGTGCCCTTGGTGGTGAGCCCGACGTGCGGGACGAGCACGTCGGCGCCCGCCTCGGCCATCGCGCGGGCCTGGGCCTCGTCGAACACGTACGGGGCGGTGACGAGGTCGCGCTCGTGGGCGAGCCGCACCAGCTCGACCTCCAGGGCGTAGCCCATGCCGGTCTCTTCGAGGTTCTGCCGGAACACCCCGTCGTACAGCCCGACCGTCGGGAAGTTCTGGACGCCCGCGAAGCCCATGGCCTTGAGCTGGTCGAGGAAGCGCGGCATGACGCGGAACGGGTCGGTGCCGCACACCCCGGCGAGGACCGGCGTGTCCGACACGACCGGCAGCACCTCCGCCGCCATCTCCACCACGATCTGGTTGGCGTCCCCGTACGGGAGCAGCCCGGCGAGCGAGCCCCGGCCCGCCATCCGGTAGCGGCCGGAGTTGTAGATGATGATGAGGTCGACGCCGCCCGCCTCGGCGCATTTCGCCGACAGTCCGGTGCCGGCGCCCGCCCCGATGACGGGGCGTCCCTCCGCGACGGTGTCGTGCAGGCGCTTCAGAACGGTCGGACGGTGCATCATCGCGCTCCCCCAGTGATCATCTCGTGCAGCCGATCGGCCATCGCGCGACCGAACCCCGGATCGTTCACATGCAGGTCGAGCCGGCGCACCTCGACGCCGCCCGTCCCAGCCGCGCCGCCCGCGCCGTCCGCGCCGTGCGTCATCGCGGCGAACGCGGCCGCGTCGGCGTCGGGGTCGTGGAACGGCAGGCCGGGCGCGTCCAGCGCCGACACCCCGCGCAGCGGGAGGAACAGCGCGGTCGGGCCCGTCGCGGCGGACAGCTTGGCGGCGATCCGGCGGCCGAGCTCGACCATCTCGTCCGCGGTGGTGCGCATCAGCGTGACGGTCGGGTTGTGCTCGTACAGGACGCGGTCCCGGAACCGTTCGGGCACGGTGGCGCGCGGACCGAAGTTGACCATGTCGAGCGCGCCGGGCGCGACCACCTGCGGCACGCCGTGCCGCCCGGCGGCGGTGAGCCGCCCGGGGCCCGCCGACAGCACGCCGCCGACGAGGTCGTCGGCCAGCTCGGTCGTGGTCAGGTCGAGGACGCCCGCGAGCAGCCCGCTGCCGACCAGGCTCTCCAGCGCCCTGCCGCCCGCGCCCGTCGCGTGGAAGACCAGCACCTCGTAGCCGAGCTCCTCCAGGCGTTCGCGGGCCGCGTCGACCGCCGGGGTGGTGACGCCGAACATCGACGCGGCGACGAGCGGGCGGTCCCGCGACGCGTCGTGCGGCGCCGCGCGGTCGGCCTCGTACGCGCGGGCCATCCCGGCGACCGCGGCGGCGGCGTTGCCGAGGATCACCCGCGACACCCGGTTGACGCCCGCGATGTCGACCACGCTGTAGGAGATCGCGACGTCCTTCGCGCCGACGTACGGGGCGACGTCGCCGGACGCCATGGTCGACACGATCAGCTTGGGCAGCCCGATCGGCAGGTCCCGGACGGCCCGCGCGGCGATGGACGACCCGCCGCTGCCGCCGACCGCGAGGACCGCGTCCACGCGGTCCCCGGCGCGCAGCTCCGCGAGGACGGCGGCGGCGCCCTCGCCCATCGCCGCGACGGCCGCGCCCCGGTCGCCCGCCGACCGCAGCGCGCCGAGGTCGGCGCCCCCGGCCCGCGCGACCCGTTCGGCCGGGATGTCGGCGGTCGCCCCCGAGGCCGGGCCCACCCCGGCGTCCACGAGGACCACCTCGCAGCCGAGCGCCCGGACGCGGTCCCGCAGCCAGGCGTACTCCTGTCCCTTGGTGTCGAGCGTGCCGACGAGAACGACGGTCGCCATGTCCCTCCCCTACTCCCACCTGCGCCTTCACGGCATCGTCCCACCGCCCCGGCGGCTTCGCGGGGAACCCGGCGGGCGCCCGCCCCGGCGCGTGCCCGCCGGAACGGGCCGGAACCGGACACCGCGGCGCGCCGCGGCGCCTCTAGGTTGTCAGGGAACGTTCATGACGCCCCCTGTCAAGAAAGCCGACTCCCATGGCCGATGTCCCCCGGCGATCGACACGACCGTTCCGCACTCGGCGCGGATCTGGAACTACTGGCTCGGCGGCAAGGACAACTACCCCGTCGACCGCGAGGCCGGAGACCAGTACGTGAAGGTCTACCCGGGGATCGTCGACATCGCCCGCAGTGGCCGCCACTTCCTCGCCCGCGCCGTCCGGCACCTGGCGGGCGAGGCCGGGATCGGGCAGTTCCTCGACTGCGGCACCGGCCTTCCGACCGTCGACAACACGCACGAGGTCGCGCAGCGGACGGCTCCCGCGGCCCACATCGTCTACGTCGACAACGACCCCCTCGTCCTCACCCACGCGCACGCGCTCCTGACCAGCACGCCGCAGGGCGCCACCGACTACATCGAGGCCGACCTGCACGCCCCCGGGGAGGTCCTGCGCCTCGCGTCGGAGAAGCTGGACCTCACCCGGCCCGTCGCGCTGATGCTCATGGGCGTCCTCGGGCACATCGACCGGTACGAGGAGGCGCTCTCGATCGTCCGGACCCTCGTGGCGGGCCTCCCGAGCGGCAGCCACCTCGTCCTGTACGACGACACCGACAGCGACACCGCGCACAACCAGGCGCAGCAGGAGTACGACGACACCGGCGCGGTCCCGTACCGGCTGCGCCGCCCGGAGCAGATCACCGCGTACTTCGACGGCCTCGACGTCCTCGAACCGGGCATCGTCCCCTGCGAGCGGTGGCGTCCCGAGCCCAGCCCGTTCGACGCGCCCGCCACGTCCACCCTCTGCGGCGTGGCCCGCAAGCCCTGACCTCCCGCGCCCGGCCCTAGGCGAGGAGGGCGGCGAGGCCGCCGGCCACGAGCGCCACGACGACGACCAGAGGGGCGCCCTTGAGCGCCGCGACCGCGTGGAAGCGCAGGTCGCGGTACTCCTCCATGCCCTCGGTGCCGGGAAGGGTCAGCAGCCGCGGGCGCAGGCCGGCGAGGACGGCCCAGTCGACGACGAACAGGTCCCACAGCGACAGGGTGAGCATGACCAGGCCCGCGCAGACCGCGGCGGACCAGAAGCCCAGCCCGTCCTCCAGCGCGCCGTCCAGGCCGACCATCGCCGCCGTCACCAGCGGAACGCCGCACACGCCCCAGACCACCACGGCGAAGGCCACCGCGACCCGCCGCCCCCGCGCGCTCTTCGGGCGCCCGTACCGCTCCTGGATCGGCTCCGGGTAGTCGTTCAGCAGGAAGTCGCGGGAGGCCGCCGCCCCGGCGAACAACGCGACGGTGAACGCGACGCTCAGCGCCAGCCCGTACCCGACGCCGTACGCGACGACCGTTGACCACTCCATGCCCGCCTCCGAGTGCAGTTTGGTAAGGCTCACCTAATCTGCCCTGCCGGACCCTTAAAGTCAACGTGCTGTGAAGTTCAACGCTCGCTACGATGGGCCGCGTGCCCACCGGACCAGACACCGGGCCCGCCCCGCGCCCCGGGACGACCGCGCCGTACGGAGCCGCAGGCGGCCGGAGTTCCGCAAGGGCCGCCCGACGCTGACCAGGGAGCGGATCGCCCGCGCCGCCCTGGAGATCCTCGGGGAGGCGGGCCCCGGCGAGCTGACCATGCGAGCTGTCGGCGCCCGCCTGGAGGTCTCGCCCCGCGCGCTCTACAACTACGTGGCCGACCGGCGCGACCTGCTCAAGGAGGTCGTGGCCGTGTGCCAGGCCGACCGGCCCGAGCCGCGCCTCGACCCCGCGCGCTGGCGGGAGAGCCTGCGGGCCTACTGCCGCGACCTGCGAGCCTGGTACCGGGCCCACCCCGGGATGCTCGCCCTGGCACGGGCCGAGGACCTGACGCCGTTCGCCTCACCGGAGATGATGCGCCCGGACGACGCGCTGGTGGGCTTCTTCCTCGCCGTCGGGCTGCCGCCCCAGGACGCCTACCGGGCCTGGTCGATCACCGTTCTCCAGGTGGCCGGCTTCGCCGAGGTCTGGGACGCCTGGCACGACCGCCCGCCTCCCGGCTCGGACCCGGCGGCGTGGGCGGGCGTCCCCCCGTACGCGACCGGCCCCGGCCTGCCCAACCTCGAACGCGTCGCCGCCGAGGCGTCCCCCGAGCCCCCCGGCGAACTGTTCGAGTCGGTCGTCACCATGCTCACCGCGGGCATCGAGGCCATGCTCCCGACCCGTACACCCGCGCGTACGGCGGAGCGCCCGTGAGGACCGCCGCCGGTGCGCGCGCTTCCGCGGTGAGCGCGTTGGCCGGACCCCGGGGTCAGGCGAGGAGGCGTTCGAGGAAGGCGCGGGTGGCGGTCGGCGGCTCGGCCTGGACGCCCAGCCGGTTCATGACGTCGCGGTAGCGGATGATGTCGGCGGGCTTGTCGGGGTAGAGGGCGCTCGCGAGCTGCTCCAGGTAGACCACGTCGGGCAGCTCCGGCTCGGCGAAGCGCAGCAGCGTGACCGGCCCGCACTCGGCGGCGTGGCCGCCCGAGCTGAACGGCAGCACCTGGAGCGACACGTGCGGGCGCTCCGCCGCCTCGATCAGGTGCCGGATCTGCGCCCGCATCGTCTCGGGCCCGCCGACCATCCGGCGCAGCGCGGCCTCGTCGAGGACGGCCCACAGCCGCGCGGGCGAGGGCCGTTCGAGGATGCCGGCGCGGCGCGTGCGCAGCTCGACGCGGCGGTCGATCTCGTCCTCGGGCGCCTCGGGGTACGTCGCGCGGATCAGCGCGCGGGCGTAGTCCTCGGTCTGGAGCAGCGCCGGGACGAACTGCACCTCGTACACGCGGATCACGTCGGCGCCCTGCTCCAGCCCGAGGTACGGCTCGAACCAGCCGGGCACGATGTCGCCGTACGGCTGCCACCAGCCGGGCGCGTTGGCCTGCTCGGCCAGCTCCAGCAGCGGCCCGCGCACGTCCTCGTCAGTCACGCCGTACAGGGTCAGCAGGTCGGCGACGTCGCGCTCCTTGAACCCGACGCGGCCGAGCTCGATCCGGCTGATCTTGGAGTGCGAGCCGCGGATCTCGTACCCGGCGGCGTGGATGGAGATGCCGGCGGCCTCGCGCAGCCGCCGCAGCTGCGCGCCGACCAGCATCCGCAGCACGGTCGGCCCGGACTGCTCGTGCCCCTGCGCCACCGCGCGGCTCAGCACCGCCGACAGGTCGCCGGAGTCACCGGCGCGCTGCGCGCTCGCGGTCATGGCGTTCCCTCCCGTCCGGCGGTCCCGGCCTTCACCGTGCCCGCCGCGCACTCCTGTGATGGATCCGTCACAGAACGCCTCCCAGGCCACACGGGTCTTGCCGTCCAGGCAAAGTTACTCGCCCGTGCGGCGCTTCCCAACGGGCCGGAACGCCGCCGGGCGCCGAGCCCGCGCCGGTCGATCGGGGTTCGCCGCTTTCGCACCACTGTGACCAGCGCAGACATGGTTCGAGAGAATTTCTCGGAAAATATGGGCGGGTGATGTCGATCCGGGCGGTCGCCGATCGACGCGTCAGCGAGCGGCGGGGCAGGGCGCCCGCGCCGACGGGACAGAGGAGGCACCATGCGGTTCCTGATGATGACCACCGACGACGGCTCGACCCCCGCCGGCCCGCCGGACGAGGCGATGATGGCCGAGATGGGGCGCTTCATCGACGAGACGTCCAAGGCGGGGGTGCTGCTCGCGACCGGCGGGCTGGACCCGCGCGCGACCCACATCAGCTCCTCCGGCGGCAAGATCACCGTGACGGACGGCCCGTACGCCGAGGCGAAGGAGGTCGTCGTCGGCTTCGCGCTCATCGAGGTGCGCTCCAAGGAGGAGGCCATCGAGCTGTCCAAGCGGTTCTGGCGGATCGTCGGCGACGGCACCGGCGTGATCCAGCAGGTGTTCGGCCCGGGGGACGAGTTCCCCGGGGAGTGAGCGCGGGCCGGCGGCGGGCCGCGGCGGACGCCGCCCGCCGCCGGTCCCCGCTTGCGCCCGCCCCGGCGGGGTGCTGTCATCTGCCGCATGACGTCTTCCCCGGCGGACGGCCCCCGCGCGGCCGACGGCGCGGCCCGCGACGCGGCGGCGGCCCGCGACGCGGCGGCGAGCGGCGCGCGCGGCGCGGACGGGCCGCACGCCACGCACAGGACGATCGACGCGGTGTGGCGGCTGGAGGCGGCGCGGATCATCGCCGGGCTCGCCCGGATGGTGAACGACGTCGGCCTCGCCGAGGAGCTCGCGCAGGACGCCCTGGTCGCCGCGCTCGAACAGTGGCCGCGCGACGGCGTCCCCGACAACCCGGGCGCCTGGCTGATGGCGGTCGCCAAGCGCCGCGCGATCGACCGGATCCGGCGCGAGCGCCGCCTCGAGGACAAGATCGGCGAGATCGGGCACGAGCTGGAGACGGGCGCCGGGCCGGGGGGCGAGCCGGGCGCGGTGCCGCCGGAGTTCGACGCGGTCCTCGACGAGGACGACATCGGCGACGACCTGCTGCGCCTGGTCTTCACGGCCTGCCATCCCGTGCTGTCGAAGCAGGCGCGGGTCGCGCTGACGCTGCGGCTGCTCGGCGGGCTCACCACCGACGAGATCGCGCGGGCGTTCCTGACGTCCGAGGCGACCGTCGCGCAGCGGATCGTGCGCGCCAAGCGGACGCTGGCCGAGGCGAACGTGCCGTTCGAGGTGCCGGCGGGCCCCGACCGCGCCGCGCGGCTGGCCTCCGTCCTGGAGGTCGTCTACCTGGTCTTCAACGAGGGGTACGCGGCGACGGCGGGCGACGGCTGGGTCCGCGCCGACCTGTGCCTGGAGGCGCTGCGCCTCGGCCGGATCCTCGCCGGGCTGGCCCCCGCCGAGCCGGAGGTGCACGGGCTCGTCGCGCTCATGGAGATCCAGGCGTCCCGCACGCGGGCCCGCACCGGCGCGTCCGGCGAGCCCGTCCCGCTGCACGAGCAGGACCGGGCGCTGTGGGACCGGCTGCTGATCCGGCGCGGCTTCGCCGCCCTGCTGCGCGCCCGCGGGCTCGGCGCGCCGCCCGGCCCGTACGTGCTCCAGGCCGCGATCGCCGCGTCGCACGCGCGCGCGAACGGCCCGGAGGACACCGACTGGGAGGGCATCGCCGGGCTGTACGAGCTGCTCGCCCGCGCCGCCCCCTCCCCCGTCGTGGAGCTGAACCGGGCGGTCGCGCTCGGCATGGCGTACGGCCCGGAGCGGGGCCTCGCGCTCGCGGACGCCCTCGCGGACGAGCCGTCCCTCAAGGGCTACCACCTGCTGCCGAGCGTCCGCGGCGACCTGCTCGCGCGCCTCGGCCGCACGGACGAGGCGCGCGCGGAGTTCGAGCGCGCCGCGGACCTGACCCGCAACGCGCCCGAACGCCGGGTGCTGCTGGAACGCGCCGCCGCCTGCGGAGCGGCCGTCCCCGCGGCGGCTAGTAGTCCTTGACGGTGAACGAGTGGACGATCTCGCCGAAGTCCTCGAACGCGTCGGCGGGCGCGCCGCCCTCACCGCCGTTCCGGGCGGCCAGGTCGGCGTCGCGCTGGGCGTCCACCCGCGCCTTGTTGGTCAGCGCCAGCTCCTGGTTGGCGGCGACGTAGCCGCGCAGCTCCTCCTCGTACGCGGCGAACGCCTTGCGGTGGTCGCCGCCCGCCGCGTTCAGCTCCCCGGCCAGCACGTAAGCGCCGACGAGCGCCATGCTGGTGCCCTGCCCGGACAGCGGCGACCCGCAGTACCCGGCGTCGCCGAGCAGGACGACCCGGCCGTTCGACCAGGCGTCCATGTGGATCTGCGCCATCGCGTCGAAGTGGAAGTCGGGCGCGTCCCACATCCGCTCCAGCAGGGTCGGCAGCTCCCAGCCGCCGCCCGCGAGCCGTTCGGCCATGATCTGCTTGTGCGCGGCGGTGTCGCGGTGGTCGTAGTCGATCGGCTCGGGCGACTCGAAGCCCAGGTAGACGCGCAGCTCGCGGTTGCCGCGCACGGTCATCACGCCGCCGCCCCAGGTGCTGCCGGGCATCTGGTGGAACACCTGCCAGCGGTCCAGGCCGAGGTGGTTCGGGGCGCTCCACACCGCCAGGTACGTGCCGAGGTGGGTGATGAAGCGGGACTCGGGCCCGAACGCCAGGCGGCGCGTGGTCGAGTGCAGCCCGTCCGCGCCGACGACCACGTCGAACGTGCGGGCGCCGCCGCCGCGGAACATCACCCGGACGCCGTCCTCGTCCTGCTCCAGGCCCGCGATCGAGTCGCCGAAGAGGTACTCGACCTCCTCGCCCGCCGCGTCCGCGAGGACGGCGGACAGGTCGTCGCGGAGGATCTCGACGTCCGGGCCGTCGATCGCCCCGCCCGTCATCGTCGCCTCCTCGTTGCGGTACAGCTCGTTGCCGTCGGCGTCCACCATGGACATGCCGCGCATCTCGACCGCGGCGGCCCTGATCCGCTCCAGCACGCCCATCCGCCGGGCGACCTCCAGGGCGGGGCCGCGCACGTCCACGGCCTGCCCGCCGGCCCGGAAGCCGTCGGCGATCTCCACGACCGTCACCTCGAACCCGTACCGGACGAGCCAGTAGGCCAGCGCGGGCCCCGCCACGCTCGCGCCCGAGATCAGCACCCGCCCCTTGGACGCGCGTCCCGGGACGGCGTCCGCGCCCGCGCCCGCCCCGGCCGCCCCGGCCGCTCCGCCGTTGGCGTCGATGGTCTCGTTCATCTCGGTTCCTCCATCACGTCGTCGGTTCCGCTGATGGAGAGACTCGGCGAACGCCCTGACCGGCCGCGCACCGCCCGCTGACGGTCGCGCCGTCAGTCCGGTGCGCCGCCGTACGCGGCCTCGATGAGCTCCTGGCCGACCCGGAGCAGCGCCTCCCGCTTCTCGTCGGGGTCGCCCTCCATCTCGCCGACGGCGTACGTGCCGAAGTAGACGGTGAACAGCGCGCTCATGGCCCGGACCTGCGAGATCATCGGCGCGCCGGGCTCGCCGAGCAGGCCGCCGAGGGTGGCCATCCGCTCGCGCAGGTCGAGGCCCGTGTCCAGGACGCGCAGCGCCGCCTGGTTCTCCTGGAGGAAGCGGAAGATCGGCGCGCCGTCGCGGAGCGCGGCGTTCAGCCGGGTCAGCAGCTCCCGCTTGGTGTCGAGCGTGCGGGGCCGGTCCCGCGCCCAGGCGATCAGCTCGTCGATGGGCCGGGCGAGGCCCTGGACGAGGCTGACGACGATGTCCTCCTTGGTCTTGAAGTGGTAGTACAGCGCGGCCTTGGTGACGCCGAGGCGTTCGGCGATCTCGCGGAGGGACGTCTGGTCGTAGCCGCGTTCGAGGAACAGCTCCAGCGCGACGTCCTGGATGCGCACCCGGGTGTCCTTGCGGCGCCTCTGCGGGCCGGCCATGGCGTTGCTCCGTTCCTTGGTCCTAGGACCAAGGTACCGCGCGAACTTACTTGACGCCCGGCTAGTTAGCCCCGCAGACTCGACGCACCAACTAGCCGGGCGTCAAGTAAGTTGAGGGGAACGGCACATGACCGCCACCACGTCCACGGGCGACGGCCCCGCCACGACGGCGAACGAGGGGACGCCGCAGGAGCCGCCGGGACGCAACCTGTACGTCGTGATCGGCGCCGTGCTGATCGCGATGCTGCTCGCCTCGCTCGACAACCTGATCCTCGGCACCGCGATGCCGAGCATCGTCGGCGACCTCGGCGGGCTCGGCCACCTGTCCTGGGTGGTGACCGCCTACACCCTCGCGACCGCCGTCTCCACGCCCGTGTGGGGCAAGGTCGGCGACATGTACGGGCGCAAGGGCGCGTTCCTCACCGCGATCGCGGTCTTCCTCGCCGGGTCCGCGCTGGCCGGGCTGGCGCAGGACATGACGCAGCTCATCGCGTTCCGGGCCGTGCAGGGGCTCGGCGGCGGCGGGCTGATGGTCGGCGCCCTCGCCATCATCAGCGGACTCGTCCCGCCCCGCGAGCAGGGCCGCTACCAGGGCATGATCTCCGCGGCGATGGGGCTGGCGATGATCGCGGGCCCGCTGCTCGGCGGCGCGATCACCGACCACCTCGGCTGGCGCTGGTGCTTCTACGTCAACCTGCCGCTCGGCGCGCTCGCGCTGGTGATGGTGTCCTCGGTGCTGCACCTGCCCAAGCACCGGTCCACCGCGCGGATCGACTACGCGGGCGTGGTCACGCTGACCGCGGCGATCGCGGCGGCCGTGCTGGTCACCACGTGGGGCGGCTCGGAGTACGCCTGGACCTCACCGGTGATCGTCGGGCTGGCGGCGCTCGGCGCCCTCGCCGCGGTCGCGTTCCTCGCCGCCGAACGGCGCGCCGCCGAGCCCGTGCTGCCGCTCGGGCTGTTCCGCGACGCGAACTTCTCGCTCGTGACGGGGATCGGGTTCCTGCTGGGCTTCGCGATGTTCGGCGCGATGACGTTCCTGCCGCTGTTCCAGCAGACGGTGCAGGGCGCGTCGGCGTCCGGCTCGGGGATGCTCGGGATGCCGATGTTCCTCGCGATGGTCGCGGTCAACATGGTCGTCGGGCCGTTCATCACCCGGACGGGCCGCTACAAGGCGTTCATCGTCGGCGGCGCGGCGCTGCTGGCGGCCGGGCTCGCGCTGCTCGCCACCATGGACACCGGGACGGGGCGCCTCACGACCGGCGCGTTCATGGTGCTGGTCGGCGCCGGGGTGGGCTGCCTGATGCAGACCACGCTGATCGTCACGCTCCAGAGCGTCGAGCCGAAGGACCTCGGCGTCGGCTCGTCCACCGCGACGCTCGCCCGGACGATCGGCGGGTCGGTCGGGGTCTCGGTCGTCGGCGCGGTGTTCGCCTCGCGCGTGCGCGACATCATGGCCGAACGCGCCGGAACGGCCGCCGCCACCGGTGGGTCGGCGCAGCTCGACGCGGCGGGCCTGGCCAGGCTGCCCGCGCCGGTGCGCGACGCGTACGAGCACGCCGTCGCGGGCGGCTCCCACCAGGCGTTCCTGGCCGCGGCCGGGGTCTGCGCGCTGGCCGTCGTCCTGGCGTGGTTCGTCAAGGAGGTCCCGCTCAGGGACGGCTCGCGCTCGTGACGGGGCGGCGGTCACGTCCCGGCGTAGGCGTCCAGCTCGGCCAGGTAGGCGTCCTTCACCGCGCGCGGCAGCCAGGCGGCCTCGAACGCGTTGCGCTCCAGGGCCGCCAGCTCCGCGCGGGTCAGCCCGAGCTCGTCCGCGACCGTCGCGAGGTTCTCGGCGACGTAGGCCAGGAAGTACGCGGGGTCGTCGGAGTTGATCGTGACGCGCAGCCCGAGGTCGAGCATCCGCCGCACCACGTCCGCCTTCGGCCCGTCGGTCACGAACGAGTTGGACACCGGGCAGACCGTCAGCCCGATCCCGCGCGCCCTGATCTTCTCGACCAGCTCCGGGTCGTCCAGCGCGTTCACGCCGTGGTCGATCCGGTCCACGCCGATCACGTCGAGGCACTGGCGGATGTGCTCGGTCGTGTCGTCCTGGTCGACGTCGCAGTGCATGGTCAGCAGGTAGCCCTCGCGCCGCGCCCGCGCGAAGACCTCCGCGAACTTGACCGGCGGGTTGCCGCGCTCGTCGGAGTCCAGCCCGACGCCGACGATCCACTCCCGGTACGGCAGCGACTCCAGCAGCGTCGCCATCGCGTACGCCGCGGAGTGGTCGCGCAGGAAGCACATGATGAGCTGCGCCCGGATCCCCGACCGCCGCTCGGCGTCCATGACCGCGCGGCGCAGCCCCCGGATCACCGCGTCGAACGGCACGCCCCGCGAGGTGTGCGCCTGCGGGTCGAAGAAGATCTCGGCGTACCGGACGTTCTGCGACGCGGCCTTGGTGAGGTACGCGGTCGCCAGGTCGTAGAAGTCGGGCTCGGCGCGCAGCACGTCCATGCCCGCGTAGTAGCCGACCAGGAACGAGGTCAGGCTGTCGAACTCGTACGCCGCCCTGACCTCCTCCGGCGTCGAGTAGGGCAGCTCGATCCCGTTGCGCCGGGCCAGCTCGAACTTCAGTTCCGGCTCCAGCGTCCCCTCGATGTGCAGGTGCAGCTCGCATTTGGGCAGACCCGCGATGAAATCGTCCACCCGGAAAAGTTACCCGTACTCCGCCGTCAGGAATCCGCTGCGCGCCCCGCCCGGCACCGGCCGCCCGTACGCCTCGGCGAGCGCGCCCAGCTCGTGCGCGCGCGTCCGCCACCCGTGCCGTCCCATCCAGCCGCACGTGTCGTCGCCGAGGCCGCCCTTCCACAGCCGCAGCACCCGGGCGAGCGCGGGCACGTCCTCGGCCATCGACCGCAGCCACTCGACGCTGTCGCCCTGCTCCAGCGCGATCCGGGCGCCGGGCGCGGACAGCTCCCCGACCCGCCTGAGCAGCCGGCCCGCCTCCTCGGCGCTGAGGTAGATCAGCAGGCCCTCGGCGAGCCACACGGTCGGCCGCCCCGGCTCGAAGCCCGCGCCGGCGAGCCGTTCCGCCCAGTCCTCGCGCAGGTCGGCGGGGCACGCGACCCGCTCGCACCGCGGCGCGACGTCCGCCAGCGTCCGGTCCTTGAACGCGAGGACGTCGGGCGCGTCGATCTCGTACACCGCGACACCGTCCGGCCACGCCAGCCGGTACGCGCGGGTGTCGAGCCCGGCGGCGAGCAGCACCACCTGCCGCGGCCGGCCCACCCCCGCACACGCGCGCAGGAGGAAGTCGTCGTAGAAGCGCGTGCGGATCACGGTCTGGAACGCCATCAGCCCCCGCAGCGTGCCCGACTCGGGGCTCTCGGGGGCGGCAGGTCGGGCGCGGCGGCCTCGAACAGCTCCGCGTACGGATCGTCGAACAGCCGGTCCGGCCTGCGGCTCTCGGCAGCCCGCATCCTCGCGACGCCGACCGCCGTCCTCGCCACACCGCTCAGTGGCCCGGGCACAGTCATGAAGAATCTCCACATCCCGCGCCCGCGGCCAAAACTACACCCGTACCCTCGCCCCCATGATCCCTTCCCTTGTAGTCACCGGTGGAGGTCGGGGCATAGGCCGAGCCGTCGTCGAACGCCTCCTCGCCGACGGCGCGGCGGTCGTCGCGATCGAGCTGGATCCCGGCGCGCTCGCCTGGCTGGACGGCCATCCGGCCGGAAGGCGCGCCGCCGCCGTGGTCGGCGACGCGTCCGACGAGGCGGTGGCCGGGCGCGCGGCCGACCTCGCGGAGGAACGGGGCGGCGGCCCGCTCACCGGCTGGGTCAACAACGCCGCGCTGTTCCGCGACGCCTCGCTGCACGAGGCGGGAGCGCGGGGCGTCATGGACCTGGTGGCGGCCAACCTCGGCCCTCCGCTGGCGGGCTGCGCGGTGGCGGTCCGGCGGTTCCTCGCCTCGGGCGAGGGCGGCGCGATCGTCAACGTGACCTCGCATCAGGCGCGGCAGGCGGTGCCGGGATGCACGCCGTACGTCACGGCGAAGGCCGCGGTCGAGGGGCTGACCCGCGCGCTCGCCGTCGAGTACGGACCGCGCGGCGTACGGGTGAACGCGGTCGCGCCCGGCTCGGTGCGGACCGAGCGCTACGAGTCGTACCTCCGCGACCTCGGTCCCGACGGGGCGGCGCGCGTCGAGCGGGAGATGGCGGCGCTGCATCCGCTCGGCCGGGTCGCCCGCGCCGAAGAGGTCGCGGCGGCGATCGTGCATCTGCTCTCGCCGGACGCGGCGTTCGTCAATGGGGCGACGGTGCCTGTGGACGGCGGGCGGGCCGTTCTCGCGCGTGATCCTGAGGCGTACGAGACGTAGGCGGGTGGGGCCCGGGATCAGTTGGTGGGGACTGTGGTGGCTTGGGCCTTGGGGGAGAGGAATTCCAGCGGCATCAGGGTCGGCGGGGTCTGGGGCTTGGCGGTGGCGCTGGTGTCGGAGCCGCCGCACAGGGCCTGGACGGCGTGCGCGGCCAGGGCGTTGTCGATCGGGTGCGGCATGGGCAGGCCCTCGCCGTTCAGCTTCTGGTACTTCATGAGGTTGTGGCCGAACGAGACCTGGCGCTTGCCGTCCGCGCTGGTCAGGGACTGGGTGCCCGCGCCCCACACCGCGCCGTCGTGGCCCCAGAACGTGCCGCAGGGCAGGTCCATCGAGTAGATGCCGAGCCCGTAGTTCATCTGGACGGCGCCCTCGGCGTCCTTCACCGGGACGGTGCGCTGCATCTCCGCGACCGAGGCCCGGGAGACCAGGCCGCCGGTCAGCAGGCGCCGGTAGAAGCGGTTGAGGTCGGGCATCGTCGAGACGAGCGAGCCCGCGGTGCCGGCCCAGCTCATGTCGTAGGTGCTGTAGTCGCGGGGCGGCTTGGCGTGCCCGTACAGCGACTCGTACATCCGCGGGTGCGCGCCTTTGATGCGCGGGCCCTTCGGGAAGTAGGTGTGCTTCAGGCCGGCGCGGCGGATCACGTTGTCGCGGATGTAGGTCTCGGCCTTGGTGCCGGTCAGCTTCTCCAGGAGCTGCCCGGCGAGGATGTAGTTGGTGTTGGAGTACGACCAGTTCTCGCCGGGCGCGCCGGTCGGCGGCGCCTGGAGGCCCCAGTCGACGAGCTGCTTCGGCGTCAGGTGGCGGAAGCGGCCCTCGTCCAGGCTCTTCGCCGACGGGTCGAGCAGCGACGGGAAGGCGTAGGCGACGTAGTCGCCGATGCCGCTGGTGTGGTTGAGGATCATCCGGACGGTGATCTGCTCGCCCCGCTGCCCGGCGACCAGGTCGGGCAGGTAGCCGCCGATCGGCGCGTCGAGCCGGAGCCGCCCGCGCTCGACTTGCTGCATGAGCGCGGTCGCGACGAACGTCTTGGTGATGCTGCCGACCCGGTGCTCCATCTCGGGCGTGACGCGCCGTCCGGTACGGACGTCGGCCGTGCCGGAGGCGCCCTGCCAGGTCCGGTCGCCGTCCCGTACGGCGGAGTAGATGCCGTACATCCCGGCGGCGTGGACGGCGTCGAGCGTCGCGGTCAGCTTGGCCGGGTCGAACGCCGGGGCGCTGAACGCGGCGGGGGCGGTCGGCGCGGCGGGGGCGGTGGCGCCCGCCGGGCGGGAGGCCGCGGCGGACGCCGGGAAGGCGGGGGCGAGGACGGGCGCCGCCGTCGTGAGCGCGGTGAGCGCCAGCGCGGCGGGCGCCGTCCCCGCGGCGCGCCTCAGCCGTACGAACCGCCTCGTCCTCATGTCGGTCCCACTCCCGTCTCGCACCGCCACGTCAGAAGAAGTCTTCTCGGACATCCTCCCCAATGTCATCCCACCGTAGGAGGAGTTCGGCGAACGGCGGTCCCCGGGCGCCGAGACGAAGATCACGCTGGGCTCAGCGGCCGAGGTGCGCACCCCCGTTGACGTGCAGGACCTGCCCGGTGAGGTGCCCGGCGGCCGGGGAGGCGAGGAACGCGATCGTGGCCCCGACGTCAGCCGGGGTCCCGGGCCTGCCGTTGGCCGTCTGGGCGATCAGGGCCGCGCGCCGTTCGCCGTCGAGGTGCTCGCCGAAGAACTCGGTGTCCTCGATGTAGCCGGGCGCGACCACGTTGGCCGTGATCCCCCGCGCTCCGACCTGGAACGCCAGCTCGGCGTTCCACGCCTCCACCCCGGCCTTGGCCGCCCCGTAGGCGGCCCCGCCGCCGCGGGCCGCCGCGATCGAGCCGACGGTGACGATCCGGCCGCCGTCCGCGAGCCGCGGCGCGAGGGCGGTCGTCACGAGCGCGGCGCTGATCAGGTTGGCCTCCAGGTTGGCGAGCCAGGCGTCGCGGACCGCGGCGAGGCCCTCCGGGGCGGGACGGCCGATGCCGGTGTTGCCGCCCGCGTTGTTGACCAGCACGTCCACCCGTTCCGGCAGGTCGGGGAGCGCGGCCTCGATCGCGGCCGGGTCGGCCGCGTCGAACGGCACGGCCCGGACGGCCGGGCCGATCGCGGCCGCCGCCTCGGCCAGCACCCCGGCGCGCCGGCCGGTGATGACGACCTCCAGGCCGTCCGCGGCCAGGGCCTCGGCCGCCGCCCGGCCGATGCCGGTCCCGCCGCCGGTGACCACAGCGGTGCGCGTCATCGCTCCTCCTTGTTGTTTAGACCTAAACTTCGTCCGGTACGCTATGCGCTGTGGACGGAGCACGCAAACCCGACGCGGTGGACGCGATCCAGGAGGCATGGGCCAGGGAGCGGCCCGGCACCCCGGTCGAGTCGATCGGGATCATCACCCGCGTGTGGCGGGCCGCCAAGCTGCTCGGCGACGAGCGGCGCCGCACCCTCGCCCGGCTCGGCATCGACGCCGCGACCCTCGACCTGCTGTCCACGCTGCGGCGCGACGGCGCGCCGTACTCGATGACGCCGGCGCGGCTGAAGCGGGCGTCCATGATCACCGCGGGCGCGATCACCCAGCGGGTGGCGCGGGCCGAGGCGGCGGGCCTGGTGGCGACCGAGCGGGGCCCGCGCGGGCGCACGTCGGCGGTGGCGCTGACGGAGGCCGGGCACCGGCTCGTCGAGGACAGCGTCAACCGGCTGCTGACGTACGAGAACACGCTGCTGGACCATCTGGACGAGACCCAGCGCGAGGAGCTGACCGAGCTGCTGCGGCACCTGTTGGACGGCCTGGTCGAACGCCTCGGCGCGGACCCGTCGCCGGGCCAGGTGGGCGACTCGGGACCGTGATTTTGTAGCAGACCTAAATTTAGGTCGGGCTGTGGCAGCATGAGGCCATGAGCGAGCGGAACACCGGCCTGCGGGCCATGAAGAAGCGCCAGACCAGGCAGAACATCTCCCACCACGCCACCCGGCTGTTCCTGGAGCGCGGCTTCGACAAGGTGACGATCGCCGACGTCGCCGCGGCGGCCCAGGTCGCCAAGATGACGGTGACCAACTACTTCCCGCGCAAGGAGGACCTCGCGCTCGACCTCCGCGAGGTCTTCGTCGAGCTGCCCGCCGAGCTGGTGCGCGGGCGCGGGCAGGGCGAGTCGGCGCTGGAGGCGCTGCGGCGCGGCTTCCTCGACGCGGTCGAACGGCGCGACGCGGTGCTCGGCTTCTCCGGCCCGCCGTTCGCCCGGATGATCACCGGCAGCCCGGCGCTGGCGGCGCGCCTGCGCGAGTTCCACGAGGACCGCGAGCACGCCCTCGCCGCCGTGCTCGCCGAGGAGACCGGGGCCGCGGCGGACGACCTGGTCCCGCGCCTCGCGGCCGTCCAGCTCGTCGGCGTCTACCGCGTGCTGTTCGACGAGGCGCTGCGCCGGACGATCGACGGGCAGGGCCACGACGAGGTCGCCGCGGCCCTCGAACCGGCCGGCCGCGCCGCGTTCGACCTGCTCGCGCCGGTGCTCGGGGACTACGCCAGGCGCGGGTGACCCTTGTCACGCCACCGCCTCCATATGTAATGTCACCACATGTACATGTATTACATGTGACCAGATATGGACGGGCGTATGACCGAAGAGCCGCGGGTCCAGGAGGATCTGGCGAAGAAGTACCGCCAGCCGAAAGGCGTCGAGCAGTTCGGGGTCGAGGCGATCCCCGACCATCTGAGGACCGTCCGATGGTGGGACATCTTCGCGATGGTGCTGAACTTCGTCGTCAATCCCGGCACCATCGTGATCAGCGGCGCGCTGGTCGCGGCCGGGATGTCGCTGTGGGAGGCGATGCTCACCGGCTTCCTCAGCATCGCGGTCGGGTTCAGCGCGTACCTGGTCGCCGCCACGGTCGGCGTCGACTACGGCATCCCCGGCCTGGTGAGCATGCGCGGCGTGTTCGGCGTGCGGGGCGCGGCGCTGACCTCGGTCCTGCGCGCGGTGTCCAGCGTCTACTGGTTCGCGTTCCAGACGGCGTCGGGGTCGATCGGGATCGCGGCCGTGCTGCGCGCGCTGCTGCACCGCGACATCCCGCTCAACGTGATCGTCGTCTGCTTCGCGATCTTCCAGATCCTGGTGGCGACGGTCGGGTACGACTCGCTGAAGGCGCTGTCCCGGGTCGCGTTCTTCCTCAAGATCGCGTTCTCGGTGGTCATCGTGGTCGTGCTGATGACCTACCCGCAGTCGAGCTACCACCCGGACGCGGTGTTCTCGTTCGCGGGCAGCACGGGCGGCAAGGTCGCGCTGATCGCGCTGTGGACGACCAGCATGGCGGCGGCGTGGTTCTCCAACTTCACCGACGCCGCCGACTTCTGCCGCTACTCCAAGACGCGGGTCGACATGTGGCTCGGCACGTTCATGGCCGCCGTCGTCGGCCAGCTCATCTGCTCGCTGCTCGGCGGGTACGCGGTCGCGGCGGTGCTCGGCAAGAGCGACAACCCGTTCGACGTGATCGTCACCGCCTCGCAGGGCGCGGTCTGGCTGCTGCTGATGATCCTGCTCTACATCGTCCTGGACAACTGGACGATCAACGTCCAGAACCTCTACACGGCGGGCCTCGCGGTCACCAGCCTGTTCTCCCGGATCGGCCGCTTCTGGGGGACGCTCGGCGTCGGCGTGGTCGGCCTCGGGTTCTCGCTGGCCCCTGGCCTGATCAGCGGCTACACCGGCTATATGGACAAGCTGGCCGCGCTGTTCGCGCCGATGGCGGGCGTCTTCATCGCCCACTACGTGGTGCTGCTGCGCACGAAGCTGGACGTCCCGGCGCTGTTCGGGCAGGACGAGTCGCGCTACTGGTACTGGCGGGGCTTCAACTGGGTCGCGCTGTTCTGGGTGGTGGTCGGCTACTTCGTCAACACCAACGTCCCGGCCCGCTACCTGAACATCCTCGTCACGGCGGTCTCGATGGGGGCCCTGTACCTGGTGACGATGGCGATCGCGACGCGCCGTTCGGCCGCCGCCGCGGCCGGCGCCCAGCCGGCGGACGTCCGCCTGGAGGCGCCGGACCCCGAGAAGGTCACGGCCTGAACGGCCCGAACCGCCTGAACGGCCTGACGCGTCGGCTCTCCTTCCCGGCCGGGAAGGAGGGCCGGCGGGTTCAGGAGCGGTCGGCCTGGAACTCGGCGACCCACTCCTGGATGCCGGTCATGTGCTTGTTGACGGCCTTGCGGGCCCCGGCGGGGTCGCGCTTCTGGAGGGCGTGCAGGATGGCCTGGTGCTCGGTGACCGAGCGGGCGAGCTGGCCCTCGCGGGAGAAGGTGACCTCGCGGGACTCGGCGAGCACGTTGTTCAGCTCGGTGAGCAGGCGCGGGAGCAGCTCGCCCTTGGACGCCTCGGCGATCGACAGGTGGAACGCGACGTCGAGCCGGACGGCCTCGGCGAGGTCGGGCCGCTCGGCCTCGGCCTCGGCCTTGAACGCGGCGCAGGCCCGTTCGACCGCGCCGATCCCGTCGCCCTCGGCGCGCTTGGCGACCTCCTCGGCGGCGAGCTCGTCGAGCGCGCCGCGGACCTTGAGCAGTTCGAGCAGCTCGTCGCGGTGCAGCTCCAGGTACTTGGCGAACGGCCCGGCGTACTGGTCGTTCACGCTCTCGCGGACGAACGCGCCGCGGCCGTGCTGGATGACGATGAGGTTCATCGCCTCAAGGCCGGCGAGCGCCTCGCGGACGCTGACCCGGCTCACCCCGAAGTCGCGGCACAGCTCGCGCTCGGAGGGCAGCGGCGAGCCCGCGGGGAAGTCGCCGCGCTGGATCGCGGCCATGATCTGCTCGCGGACCTGGTGGGTGGGACTGACCCTGCGAACGGTCTGGAACCGTGGCGAGCCGGTCGTGGGAGTCTCCCCCGCTGCCATCGCGGCGTCTCCGATTCTGATGTCGGTCGTGGCCCGACCAGCGCTTGCGGCCGGGTGGGCCGTCCGTGCGATACGCGCCGGTAACAACGCGCAACACATCATACATCTTTCCAGTCAGCCGGGTCGGCCGTTTCCGAAGACGGGCAGCAGGGCGTCGATCTCCACCGCCGCGAACACCCCCGCCCGGGTGAACGGGTCGTCCGCGACGAACGCCTCGGCCGCCTCGCGCGACGCGACGGCCAGCACGAACAGCTGCCCGCACCGGGTCGCGCCGTCCTCGGCGACGAGCGGACCCGACAGCGCGATCATGTCAGCCCGCGCGTCCACGTACCGGCGATGCGCGTCCAGCGACGCCTCGCGGAGGGGGCCGGATCCGGCCACGTCGCGGCACCGGACGGCGAAGTGGAGCGCCCCGGTGCGCGGCGCGGCACCGGGGCGGCCCGCGGGCGCGTCCGCCATCAGGCGGTGACGGCGGCGTCGATGGCGATCTCCGCGCCGGTGATGTAGCGGCTGCCGTCCCCGGCCAGGAACAGCACCAGCTCGGCGACCTCCTCGGGCGTCCCGAGGCGGCCGGACGGGATGAAGCCCGCCAGCCGGGCCCGGTTCTCCGCGCCGCCCTCGATCATCGGGGTGTCGATCACGCCGGGGCAGATCGCGTTGACCCGGATGCCGTCGCCGGCGTGCTCGTGCGCGGCGGCCCGCGTCATGCCGCGCACCGCCCACTTGCTCGCCGCGTACGCGAACGGCATCCCGCCGCCCTTCAGCCCTGCCGTGGAGCAGGTGTTGACGATCGACCCGCCGCCCGCCGCGCGCATGGCCGGGACGACGGCGCGCATGCCGAGGTAGACGCCGGTCTGGTTGATCTCCACGACGCGGCGGTACTGCTCGGGCGAGGTGCCGGTCAGCCCCTCGTCGAGCCAGACCCCGGCGTTGTTGACCAGGACGTCGATCCGCCCGTACGCGGCCAGGACGTTCTCGGCGAGCGCGTCCCACGCCGCCTCGTCGGTGACGTCGAGCGGGACGAACCGTCCGGGCCGCGCCAGCTCGGCGGCCACCCGCTCGCCCTCGCTGCCCGGCAGGTCGGCGACCACCACGGCGGCCCCGTGCTCGGCGAGCAGCCGGGCCTCGGCCGCGCCCTGCCCGGCGTACGACCCCGCGCCGGTCACGATCGCGGTCCTGCCCTCCAGCGAGCCTTCCAGCGAGCCCATGTCAGGCCCCCTTCCCGCGCGCCCGGCACCACCGCGCCGGGAAGTGCGCCTCGATCGCCGCGACGGCGGTCTCGGGCCGCCCGTCGCTCGGCACGGTCTCGAACGTGATCGTCCCGTCCCAGCCGAGCCGGTCCAGGACACCGCGCAGATGGACGAAGTCGATCTCCCCCGCGCCCGGCTCGTGCCGGCCGGGGACCTCGGCGACGTCGAAGCGCGCCAGCCACGGCGCCGCCGCCTCCAGGTGCTCGGTCAGCCGGCCGCCGACGAGCTGCTGGTGGAACGCGTCGAACGCGACGCCCACCACGTCCGGGGCGCCCGCCTGCCGGGCGGCCGACACGACCTCGCCCACCTCGTCCCACAGGTAGCCGGGCAGGAAGACGGTGTTGAGGTGCTCCAGGACGAGCGTCACGCCGCTGCCCCGCGCCAGCTCGGCCGCCGCCGCGACGCCCTCGACGCACGCGGCGCGCAGGGCCTCGGCGGGCAGCGGCGGCGCCGGGACGACCCGTCCGCCCGCGATCGCGTTGGAGAACAGGTGGAGCTGCCGCGCGCCGACCCGCACCGCCGTCTCCAGCGAACGGGCCAGCTCGTCCAGCGCGTCCCCGCGCGCCGCCGGGTCGCACAGCGGATGGTCGCGGTTGCCGAAGAAGCCGTTGACGCCCGCGCCGGACTCCCGCCCGGCCGCCGCGACGGCGTCGATGTCGCTGGTCCGCCAGTCCCAGAGGTCGACCAGGTCGAACCCGGCGGCGCCGGCCGCGCGCACGCGCTCGGCGTACGGCCGGTCCCGCCACATCGTCTCGACCGAGACCGAGCGCAGCACCGCGTCAGGCCCGCTCGGACGCGGGCCGGTTGACGCACAGGCCCTTGCCCTGCTGGGCGTCGTCCACCTTGCCGTCGGCGAACACCTCGCGGCCCCGCGAGAACGTCATGACCGGCCAGCCCTTGAGCCGGTGGCCCTCCCACAGGCAGGTGCCCTTGCCGGAGTGCACGACCTCGCGCTCCTCGTCGAGGTCCACCACGACCAGGTCGGCGTCCGCGCCGATCTGGATCGCGCCCTTGTGCGGGTACAGGCCGAAGCGCCGCGCGGGGTTGTAGGAGTTCATCCGCACGAGGCTGCTCAGCGGCAGGCCGCGCTCGTGCACGGCGTGGTGCAGCATCAGCGGCAGCTCCCACGCGAACGACACCACGCCCGGCTTCTCCGACCACAGGTCGCCGCCGTTCTTGCGGAACGGGACGTGGTCGGTGCCGATCGTCCCGATCGACCCGCCGAGCAGCGCCTTCCACAGGCCGTCCTGCTCGTGCTCGTCGCGCAGCGGCGGCGAGATCTTCGCGGTCGCGTCGAGGTCGGCGTCGTACGCGGTGCGGGTCAGGTAGTGCGGGCAGGTCTCCACCGTCACGTCGATCCCGCGCGCCCGCGCCTCGGCGGCGATCTCCGGGCCGCGCCCGACGGAGGTGTGCACGATGTAGAGGGGGCAGCCGGTCAGCTCCGCGAGCTTGATGACGCGGACGATCGCCTCCTCCTCCACGAACGAGGGCCGCGACTCGGTGTAGGCGCCGAGGTCCTGGCGGCCCGTCGCCTTCATCTCCTCCTTGAGCATCGCCGCGAGCTCGGTGTTCTCGCAGTGCACGGAGACGACGCCGTTCGGGAGCTTGGCGGCCTCGCGCATCGCCCCGTACACCCACGCGTCGGTGGACGAGCGGATCCCGATCGGGTTGCCCGGCTCGTACCCCATGTGGCACTTGAACGACTGGACGCCCGTCTCCTCCGCCACCCGCGGGATGTCGGGGATGTGCTCCTCGCGCTGGATGCCCCAGTGGAACCCGAAGTCGATCGCGGCCTGCGCCTCGCCCCGCGCGCGGCGCTCCTTGTAGAAGTCGACGTACCCGCCGTTCGGGTTGCGGGCGAACAGCAGCACGGTCGTGACGCCGCCGCTCGCCGCGGCGGCCGTCTCGGTGCGCATGTCCTCGTCGTAGTCGTAGTCCACGCCGAGGTGGCAGTGCGGGTCCACGACCCCGGGCATGAGCACCCGGCCCTCAAGGTCGATCTCCCGCGTGCCGCCGGGGAGCGCGTCCTTGGTGCCGACCGCGACGATCCGCCCGTCGCGCACGGCGACGCCCCCGTGGAACTCGCCGGTGTGCGTGACGACCCGGCCGCCGTGCAGAACGAGATCAGCCTTCATCCTCAACCTCCGCAATACGTCGCGAGATGCCCGACCATTGGCTCGCGCCCACGGTCACCGGGGCGCGGCGGCCGAGGCCCCGCGCCCAGACCGCCCGGTGCCCGAGCTCCTTGGCCGCGTCCAGATCGATGCCGCCGGGCGGCGCCGCCAGGTCCATGACCAGGCTGTTCGCCGGGAGGGCGGCCAGAACGTCCCGGTCCACGATCCTGGACGGGACGGTCGAGAAGACCATCGACAGGCCCGGCGCCCGTTCGCGCAGCTCCTCCAGCGGATGCGGCGAGCACCCGGCCGAACGGGCGTCCGCCCGCTGCACCGGGTTGCGCGCGAACAGGTGCACCCGCGCGCCGAGCAGCACGAGCGTCCGCGCGAGCAGCCGCCCGATGTTGCCGTGCCCGACGACCGCCACGTCCGAGTCGTGGATCGTCACGTCCGTCTCGGCGATCGCGAGCTGGAGCGCGCCCTCGACGATCGCGGGGCCGCGCAGCAGCATCAGCTCGGTGTCGTGCTCGTACTCGACCAGCGCGATCCCGCGCTCCTCCGCCGCCGCCCTCAGCCGCTCGTCCGGCCAGCCGAGGATGATCGTCGCGCCGGGGCCCATCCCGGTCAGCAGCGCCGCGTCCGGCAGGATCGGCTCGGGCGCCGCGGGCGCGAACAGCGTGCCGTCCGCCGCGATCCCCGGGATCGGGAACAGCGCGTAGTCGGCGCCCTCCAGGGCCTCCGCCGCCGTCGCCGCGAGCGTGACGCCCTCGATCCCGCCGTCCGGCCACGGGAACCCGTACGCCCGGACCGCCGCGCCCGTCGCGGCGGCCAGCCGCGCGATCTCCCGCTCGCGCTCGTCGCCGCCGACGACCGCGATCACTCGATGTGCAAGGTCCATGTTTCCTCTCCGGGTTCCGACTCAGCGGCGCACGACGGCGAGGACGCCCTCGGCGTCCAGCCCGGCGAGCCCGAGCCGCGCCGCGTCCAGCCCGTTCGCCGCGGGGGCCTCGCCGGTCGCGGTGCCGCCGAGCGTGAGCAGCGCGGTCGCGGCCGGCACCGGCACGTCCGCGATCCGCGCGAGCACGGTGAACGGCAGCAGCCCGTACGGCAGGTCCTCGCGGTAGTAGCGGTGCGCGAACGAGTCCGGCGCCATGATCGTCCGATTGGCCTCGCCGCCGCGCACCGCGCCGACCACGTCGCCCCGCTCGGCCGCGACGGGGTCGGCGGTGCCGATGGCGGTCATCTCCGCGAGCAGGCCCGGCAGCGCGTGCCCGTACGCCCGCGCGACCGCCCGCCGCTCCTCGTCGAGCGCCTCCAGCACCCGCGCGACACCGGGCGTCATGCCGTCCACGTAGAACGTGAAGTCGCCGCCGGTCGCCTCCACCCAGGCCGCGCCGAGGACCGCGCCGGGCGGGTGCAGCACCAGGTTCACGTTCGACAGGCTCGACGCCAGCACGTCGGGCACCTCGGCCGCGCACCGGAACAGCCGGATCCCGTGCTCCAGCGCCTCGTCGCCGCCCGGCAGGCACGCGGCCCGCACCGTCCCGGCGCGGCCCGTCGTCACCACGGTCCCCGCCTTGACCCGCGCGACGTACGTCAGCGTCGAGAACTCCGCGAGCGGCGGCAGCGGGACGCCCCGTTCGGCGAAGACGGCCCGCGCGTGCAGCGCGCCGCCGGTGTGCCCGGGGTTGAGCACGATCGGCAGGGCCGCCTTCAGCTCCGCCAGGTCCGCGAACAGCGCGCCGTGCGCCACGCTCGGCAGGCACACCACCGCGGCCTCGGCGCCCTGGAGCGCCTCGGCGAGGTCGGTGGTCATCACCTGCGGCGCGGCCTCGCCCGTCCCCAGCACCCCGTCGTGGCGGACGGACCGCCGCTCGGCGTGCGGGGCCAGGGTCATCGGGTTGCGGTTCCACAGCCGCACGTCGTGCCCGGCCCGGGTCAGCTCCACGACGGCCGACAGCCCGCCCGCCCCCGCCCCGAGAACGGCGACCGTGCTCATACGCGGTACTTCTCGATCTTCGTCCGGTCGATCTCGATGCCGAGGCCGGGGCCCTCGGGGGTCATGACCTTGCCGTCCACGAAGCGGAACGGCTCGGTGATCAGGTCGTCGAGGTAGTAGATCCCCGCGATGGACGGGCCGTCCGCCTCGGCGGGCTTGGACACCGGGCAGACGCTCGGCAGGGTCGCGATGCGCAGCGCGGAGCCGAGCTGGAGGTTCGCGGCGTTGCCGATGCCGGTCTCGATGGAGCCGCCGATGTCGCAGTACATGCCGAGGTCCTCGGCGATCTCGGCCTGGCGGCGGGCGCGGTACAGGCCGCCGGGCTTGGTGACGTAGCAGGAGAAGCAGGCCGCGGCGTCCAGCTCGTCCAGCTCCAGGATGTCGTGGACGGTCCACGCGGACTCGTCGGCCATCACCGGGCTGGTGATCCTGGACGCGACGCGGGCGAGGTCGCGGGCGCCGGCGAGGGGCTGCTCGCACAGCAGGATGTCGTACTCCTCCTGCCGTAGCGTGACGTCCACGGCCTGGTGGACGGAGGCGTAGCCCTCGTTGCCGTCCACCCGGATCTTGACGTCGTCGCCGAGGCGGCGGCGCAGCTCGCGGACCAGCGTGACGTCCCGTTCGGGGTCGAGGCCGGTCTTGCACTTGATCGTGCGCGCGCCCTCGGCGACCGCCTCCTCCGCCTCGGCGTAGCAGCGCTCCAGGTCCATGATCCCGAGGGAGTGCGCGACCTCGATGCCGTCGCGGTGCCGCCCGCCGAGCAGGGTGGACACGGGCACGCCGAGCGCCTTGCCCGCCGCGTCGTGGCAGGCGACGTCGATCGCGGCCTTCGCGTACGGGTGGCCCTTGACGGCCTTGTCCATGCGGGCGTGGACCACGCCGATGTCGGCCGGGTCGAGGCCGGTCACGGCGTGCCGGAGGTGGTCGAGCACGATGTGCTGGACGGTCTCGGGCGTCTCGCCGTAGTAGCGCATGTGCGCGCCGCCCCACGTGCCGCCGGCGGGGGCCTCGCCCCAGCCGGTCACGCCCTCGTCGGTGCTCAGCTCGACGATCGCGTGGTGCCCGATGGGCGTGTTCATCTTGGAGGCCCAGTTGTGGTCGCGGCGCGCGGGCAGCCGGACCAGGTGGACCGCAATGTCGGTGATCTTCATGGCAACCCCCGGGGGTCAGGGCTTGGACAGGTCGACGAGCTCGATCTCGTGGCCGTCGGGGTCGGCGACGTACACGGTGTGGCCGTACGGGCCGGGCCCGGGGCCGCGCACGATCCGGTGCCCCGCGGCGCGGGCGCGCTCGGCGAGCCCGTCGATGTCGCGCGCGGTGAAGCACAGGTGCTGCAACGTTCCACCCTGGCCGGTGCCGCCCTCGGTGAGGCCGAGCCCCTGGTGGGTGACCACGAGCCGCCGCCCGTCGCGGAAGTCCTCGCGCTTGCGCACCGAGAACCCGAGGACGTCGGTGTAGAACGCCACGGACCGGTCGAGGTCGACGGTCTCCATGAGCAGGTGGTGCACGTTCAGCGCCTGCGGGCGGCTGCCGCGCTCCAGCCAGGACAGCACGTCGTCGCTGGTGGCGAGCTTGCCGAGGTAGTGCGCCCAGACGGCCTCGGCGGTGGCCGTCCAGTCGGGCCGCACGGCGGCGATCCCGTCGGTGACGGCCACGACGTCGTAGTCCCGCAGGTACGCCTCGCGCAGGGTGGTCTCCACGCACGCGTTGGCGGTGACGCCCGCGACGAACAGCCCCCGCACGCCCAGCATGTCGAGCAGCGACTGCAACCGCGTCTCGTAGAACGCGCCGAAGCGGTGCTTGGTGACGACGTACGTCGGGTCGTCGGCGAGCGGCGCGAGCTCGTCCACGAGCGCGGCGTCCCACGTGCCGGACACGGCCGAGACGCGCTTGCGCTTGCTGGTGTGCGACGGCAGCACCTTGCGGGCGCGCGAGGCGTCCCGTTCCAGGTGGACCTGCTTGGTCCAGATGACCGGCAGGCCGGCGGCGCGGAACGCCTCGGCGAGGCGGCGGACGGGCTCGATCGTCGCCTGCGCGGGCTTGACGTCCACGCCCGAGACCCCGAGCGTCCCCTCGTCGTGGCAGAACGCGTTCTGCATGTCGATGAGGATCAGCGCGGTCTTCTCGGGAACGAGAAGATCCAGGTCAGAATCGCTCACGTGTCTTTCCTGTCCACTCCGAGGACGCCGCCGCGCGCCCAGTTCTCCTTCGGGTACTCCTGGATGACCACGTGCAGCCCGTCCGGGCGTGCGTCGGCGTGCTCGACCATCGCGTCGGTGATGGCCTTGGTGAGCGCGCGCTTCTGGTCGACGGTGCGCCCTTCCCACAGGTGCACGGTGACGAACGGCATCGTCGTTCTCCTTCTGGAAGGTCAGCCCCAGAGCTTGGGCGCGTGGTCGAAGTTCAGGTGCTTGGTCTCGGTGAACTCCAGGATTCCCTCGACGCCCTGCTGGCGGCCGAGGCCGGACTTCTTGAAGCCGCCGACCTCCGCCTCGCCGTAGAAGTGGTGGTAGGTGTTGATCCACACGCTGCCGGCGCTGACCGCGCGGCCGACGCGCCAGGCGCGGTCGAGGTCGGTGGTCCAGATCCCGGCGGCGAGGCCGAACTCGGTGTCCTCGGCCAGCTCGACGGCCTCCTCCTCGGAGGAGAACGACTGGATCGTCAGCACCGGCCCGAAGATCTCCTCCTGGACGACGCGTGAGTCGCGGGCGAGCCCGCCGACCAGCGTCGGCGCGACGAACGCGCCGGAGGCGAGGTCGCCGCCCGGCAGCTCGGCGGCGGCGATGATCTCGCCTTCCTTGCGGCCGAGCTCGATGTACTCGTTGATCTCGCGCTGCTGGCCGTGCGAGACGACCGGCCCGATCCCGGTGGACGGGTCGAGGGGGTCGCCGAGGCGGAGCGCGCGGGTGCGCTCGGCGAGGCGGGAGACGAACTCGTCCCGCACGGACTCCTCGACGAGCAGCCGGCTGCCCGCGGTGCAGATCTGGCCGGTGGTGGTGAACACGGCGTTGAGCGCGCCTTCGAGGGCCTTGTCCATGCGGGCGTCGGCGAAGACGATGTTGGGCGACTTGCCGCCGAGCTCCAGGGAGACCTTGCGCAGGTCGTCGGCGGCGCGCTTCATCACGCCGATGCCGGTGCCGGTCGCGCCGGTGAACGCGATCATCTCGACGCCGGGGTGGCCGACCAGGGCGTCCCCGGTGACG
The DNA here is from genome assembly GCF_009793335.1 of Actinomadura sp. J1-007. Taxonomy (GTDB): domain Bacteria; phylum Actinomycetota; class Actinomycetes; order Streptosporangiales; family Streptosporangiaceae; genus Spirillospora; species Spirillospora yumaensis. Next base: position 2,015,151 of record NZ_WING01000001.1, read on the forward strand.
CCGCCGGAGCCGACGACGCAGCCGAGCACGCCGTCCGGCAGGTCGGGGTCGGCGGCGAGCGGGGCGAGCGCCTCGACGGTGATCGCGGCGGTGAGGCTGGCGGGCTTGACCACGCAGGCGTTGCCGGCCGCGAGGGCGGGCGCGAGCGCGCGGGCGAGCAGGACCAGCGGCCAGTTCCACGGGGTGATGATCCCGACGACGCCGATCGGCTCGCGGAGCACGACGCCGTGGGCGTTGTCGCCGAGCGCGATCGAACGGCCGTAGAGCGTGCGGGCCATCCCGGCGTAGAACTCGACCATCTCGGCGGCGCCGAGGACCTCGCCCCGGGCCTCGCCGATGGTCTTGCCCTGCTCGCGGGTGAGCAGCTCGCCGAGCCGGTCGGCGTTGGCGCGCAGCGCCTCGGCGTAGCGGAACAGCACGCGGGCGCGGACGGCGCCGTCGTTGCGCCAGCGGGCGGTGCGGAACGCGCGGTGCGCGCGGTCCACGGCCTCGTCGACGTCGGCGCGGGTGGAGGAGGTGAGGGTGGCGACGGCGGCCCCGGTCGTCGGGTCGGACGAGGTGACCTCGTCGCCGCTCGCGACGTAGAACGCCTGCCCGGCGGAGGGGAGGCGGAGCGCGGTCCAGGGGGGCCTGTGACCCTCGAATGGTTCGGACAAGTCGGCGACCCCTTTCGTTCTTACGGGGATGAAGTGGGTCGTAACGGCTTTGTTAACGATGCCTTGAGGTCCGGGCGAAGTCTTGACACCGTGACCTAGAACACTGAGCATATCACATGTCAGGCCAGTTGCAACGGTGAGGACAGACGTCCCACAACCCTTGCGGAGGGATGAGCATGGCCTTCCCGAACCTTCGTGAGCACGCCTTTCATCGGACCATCCCTTCCCGCCGGCCCGGTCACCGGCCCTCCTTCACCGCCCGCAGGTCCACCCTCACCGCCGCGACCGCCGCCCTGGCCGTCGCCGTCCCCCTCGCCGCCGGCTGCGCGCGCGCCGCGCCGACGAGCGGCCCGATCTCGATCCTCGCCAACTGGTTCCCGCAGGCGGAGCTGGGCGGCTACTGGCAGGCCGCCGCGAACGCCGACGCCGACGGAGGCGGCGAAGGCAAGGGCGAGCAACCGCTGAACGTGCTGCCCGGCGGCCCCGGCATCCAGACGATCCCGCAGGTCGCGGCGGGAAAGGCGACGTTCGGCGTGGCGACCGGCGCCGACGACCTGCTCGTGGCGCGCGAGCAGGGACTGCCGATCGTCGCGGTGTTCGCCCCGTTCCGCGCGAACATCACGTGCCTCGCCGCGCACGCGGGCGCCGGCGTGCGGACGTTCGCCGACCTGTCCGGTCGCCGGGTCGCCAAGATCCAGAGCCGGCCGTGGTGGGAGTACCTGAAGCGGCACTACCGGCTGACCGGCGTCCAGGAGATCAACTACACGGGCTCGCTGGCGGTGTTCAAGCAGGACGCCTCGCTCGTGCAGCAGTGCTACGTGACCAACGAGCCGTACTACCTGCGGCGCGACAAGGTCCCCGTGACCACCCTGTCGGTCTCCGACCAGGGCGGCTACCAGGCGTACAGCAACGTGCTGTTCACGACCGAGGCCGTCCTGAAGAAGGACCCGGACATGGTCCGCTCCGTCGTGCGGCGGGTGGCCGCGGGGTGGCGCGCCTTCCAGAACGACCCCGGCGTCGGCAAGCGGGCGATCCTCGCGGCCAACAAGGACGCCGACCCGGGTGTCATCGACTTCGCCGTCGAGGCGATGCGCTCCGGCCGCTGGGTGACCTCCGGCGCCATGGACGACGCGCGATGGCGGACGATCCGCGACCAGGTCGCCGAGGCCGGTCTCGTCCCCAGGGACGCCGACTACAAGGGGGCGTTCACGACCAGGTTCCTGCCTTCGTCGTAACTCGACTCATCTGACGTCCTACCAGTTACCCACAGCACCTTTCCCCTGATATCCGTTCCCCCGCACAGAAAGGCGGTGTACGGCTCATGGCGCACCAGGACGCCGCGTCCCCTCCGGCGGCCGTGTCCGCAGCCGCTCCCATCCGCATCAGCGGCGTGGCGAAGACGTTCCCCAACGGCACCGAGGCCCTCACCCCCGTCGACCTGCGGATCGGCGAGGGCGAGTTCGTGACCCTGCTCGGCCCCTCGGGCTGCGGCAAGTCGACCCTCCTGCGCATCATCGCCGGGCTCACCGAGCCGAGCGCGGGCACCGTCGAGATCGCCGACGAGCAGAGCCGCGCGTTCGTGTTCCAGGACCCCACCCTCCTGCCCTGGCGGACGGTGGACCGCAACGCCCAGCTCCTCCTCGAACTGGAGGGGGTCGCCAAGCCGGAGCGCCGCGAGCGCGCCGCGGCGGCCCTCGACAAGGTCGGGCTCAAGGGCTTCGAGAAGTCGTACCCGCGCAACCTGTCGGGCGGGATGCGGATGCGGCTGTCCCTCGCCCGCGCGCTCGCGCTGCGGCCGAAGTTCTTCCTGATGGACGAGCCGTTCTCGGCGCTGGACGAGATCACCCGCGAGACGCTCCAGGACGAGCTGCTGCGGATCTGGGCCGAGGAGGGCTTCACCTCGGTCTTCGTCACCCACAACCTGTACGAGGCGGTCTACCTGTCGCACCGCGTCGTCGTCATGTCGCCCCGTCCCGGACGGGTCGAGCGGATCTTCGACATCCCGTTCGCCTACCCGCGCTCCCCCGACCTGCGCGCCACGCCGGAGTTCACCGCGCTCGGCGCCGAGATCGCCGGCTGCCTGAGGGAGATCGCCCAATGAGGATCGTCCGCAACGTCGTCCCGCCCCTCGCGGTGTTCGTGCTGGTCGTCGGCGCGTGGTGGCTGATGGCCGCGACCGTGTACGGCTCGTCCAACTACCTGCTGCCGCGGCCGAACGCCGTGCTGTCGGCGGCGTTCGACAACGCCGGGACGCTCTGGTCGGGCCTGCGCATCACGTTCGTCGAGGCCGCGTCCGGCTTCGTCCTGGCGATCGCGGTCGGGATGCTGGGCGCGATCGTGATGAGCCTGGCCAAGCCGCTGGAGCGCAGCTTCTACCCGTACGCCGTGCTGCTCCAGACGGTGCCGATCGTGGCGGTCGCCCCGGTCATCGTGCTCTGGTTCGGCTACAACCAGACCTCCGTCATCGTGATCGCGTTCATGATCTCGGTGTTCCCGATCCTCAACAACACGCTGCTCGGCCTGCTGTCGGCCGACCGCAACCACCTGGACCTGTTCCGGATGCACAAGGCGTCGCGGGCCACGCAGTTCCGCAAGCTGCGGCTGCCGGGCGCGCTGCCGAACGTCTTCGCCGGCCTGCGCGTGTCCGCCGGGCTCGCGGTGATCGGCGCGATCGTCGGCGAGTTCATCATCGGCTCCGGCGGTCAGGAGGGCGGCCTCGGCGTCAAGGTCATCTTCGCGCAGTCCCGCCTCGCGACGGCGCTGCTGTTCGCCGAGGTCCTCGCCGCGACGCTGCTCGGCTTCGCGTTCTTCCTCGTCGTCTCCGTCCTCGGCAACCGGCTGCTGCGCTCCTGGCACGAATCGGCGATGCGGAGCGACAGCTGATGAAGGGCACCACCATGAAGCGCACAGGCATCGCCGCCGTCCTCCTCCTCGCGGCGACCGGCTGCGCCGGCCAGGCCGCGGGCGCGGGCGCGAAGAGCCCGACCATCCTCACCAACTGGTTCGCCCAGGCCGAGCAGGGCGGCTACTGGCAGGCCGGGGCGAGGCAGTACGCCAAGGGCATCACGCTCAACGTCAAGCAGGGCGGCCCCGGCATCCAGACGATCCCGCAGGTCACCGCCGGAAAGGCCACCTTCGGCGTCGGCAACGCCGACGAACTGCTCGTCGCCCGCAAGAACGGCCTGCCGATCGTCGCCGTCGCGGCGGGCCTGGACACCAACCTCCAGTGCATGCTGTTCCACCGGTCCTCGGGCATCAAGACGTTCAAGGACCTGAACGGCCACATGGTCGCCCGCGTCCCGAGCCCGTACTGGGACTACCTGAAGAAGCACTACGGCCTCTCCTCGGTCAAGGAGATCAACAACACCGGCTCGCTGGCCGACTTCAAGCGCCAGCCCGGCTTCGTCCAGCAGTGCTTCGAGTCGTCCGAGCCGTACACCGCGGGCAAGGAGGGCATCAAGGACTTCGGGACGCTCAGCGTCGCCAAGGACGGCGGCTACAACCCGTACGGCAACCTGCTCTTCACGACCGAGCAGGTCGTCAAGCAGAACCCCGACATGGTCCGCAAGGTCGTCGCGGCCGTCGTGCGCGGCTGGAAGGACTTCGCCGCCGACCCGTCCACCGCGAAGGCGTTCATCCTGAAGACCAACCCCGACGTCGATCCCGGCGCATACGACTTCGGCGCGAGGACCATAGCCAAGGGCGGCTACCTGGGCCCGAACCCCGGCTCCATGACCGACGCCCGCTGGAAGACCCTCGCCGCCCAGCTCACCGCGATCGGCGAACTCAAGCCCGGCTTCGACTACAAGAAAGCCTTCACCACCAAGTACCTCCCATGACCGTCCTCGTCGAGGCCGACCCCGGCTCGACCGCGGTAGCGGCCCGGCGGCCGCCCTCAGGCCGCCGGACAGCGATGGCCGTGGGGTGGCCGCACGGAACCGCCTACGGGCGAGGCTGATCCCCTACCGGATACTGAACGCCCCCGGTTTCTCGCGCGAACGGAGACCGGGGGCGTTCCAGCGTCCTAGACGGTCAGATCCCACGAGAGCGAACCGTCACCGGCGTCGAGCCAGACCGTCTGAGCGTGGCCGTCGGTGCGAATCCGGAAGCGCTCTTGCGGGGGGCTGCCCGCCTCACGCCATCGGACGACCGCCGCCTCAAGCTTGTCCCAGAGGCGGACCGGCCCGCTCTGGCGGACGGCCCATCCGCCGTCCGGCTCTGGCGTGAGGGAGGCGGCGGACTCGGTCGCGGTGTCGAGGTAGTAGGTGGTCCACGGTCCGCCGTCGATGCGGATCACCTGTTCCTGGGTGGTGGGCAAGGCGAGTTGCGCGACGAACACGCCGGTCCAGTCCTTGCGGATGCCGGGCCCGACGACCGCCGGTCGAGGTCCGACCTCGGCGAGCGCACCGAACACCGCGTTCCACTGGTCGTCCCCGATTGTCGGCGGCGCCTGCGAACGAGCGATCATGAACGAGATCGTCCCGGGCAGGAACCGTCCCTCGGCGACCCCGTCATCGCCCATCTCCAACACCGCGAGCCCGTACCCGCGAAGCCATCCGGTCACCGTGACCAGGATGCGTCCCCCAGCGCGGACCTGGTCGAGCCATGGGCGGGGGACGCGCCGCACAGCGCACGTCGCGATCACACGGTCGTACGGAGCACGCTCGGGAACGCCGTCGAGCCCGTCACCGACCACCAGACCCGGGGCGAAACCCGCGCGCCGCAACGCTGCGGCGGCGCCCGCCGCGACGGCGGGATCGACCTCGATCGAAGTGACCCGGTCATCACCGAGCCGGTCGCACATCAACGCCGACGAATACCCCGAGCCGGTGCCGACCTCCAGAACGCTCATGCCATCGGCGACATCAAGGTCTTCCAGCATCCGCACGACCAGGCCGGGAAGCGTCGATGACGACGTCGGGTCGCCGCCGACCGGCTCCGTCACATCATGTGGGGTGATGTGGCGGTCGAGCTGGGTCACCAGGGTCTCGTCCCGGTAAGCGAGGTCGAGCCACTGTTCCGGATCGCGGCCGCTGCTGATCGGCGCCCACAGAGTGCCCCGGTCAGAGGTCTCGGTCCGCCGGAAGAACTCGGGCACGAACAGGTGCCGCGGCACGCGTTCGACCGAGCGCCGCCATTGCGGCGAGTGCAGATCGCCGGACCGTTCGAGCGCGTCGGCCAGCGCACGCCGCAGCGAGGCGGCTCGTGCGTCGTTGCCGTCGGTCACGCGCGCCCCCGTTCGAGGAGATCGACAAGCGCGGCGGTCATGGGCAGGTGGGTCTCGTCCTCCAGCCACGCCCATTGCCCGTTGGGGTTGCACTCCAGAAACACCGCGGTGCCGTCGGGTCGTAACGCGAAGTCGAAGCATCCGAAGACCAGGTCGAACCGTCTGAGGTAGGCGGCGATCAGGTCGGCCAGGCCGGGCGGCGTGTCGGTGGCAGTGTAGGTGAGCACTTCGTAGTCGTACCTCCAGTCCAGCAGGTCACCGGAGTCGATGCGCACGCAGAACACTCGGTCGCCGACCGCCGTCACCCGGAGGTGGCCGACGGCCGGCACTCGTGTCTGGAACAGGTGCGCTGTCGTGGCGATCGACTCGTCGAGCTCCGCTGGGTCCACCTCGGCCACCCACACGGTTTGCGCCCGTCCGTCGCGACGGTAGGGGCACGCGCGCAGGGGCTTGTAGATGATCGGCCCGTGCTCGGCGGCGAACATCCGAGCACGGTCGGGCTCGTTGGTGACGAGCGTCTTCGGGACGACGAACCCCAACCCGGCCGCGACGGCGAGTTGCGCGGGTTTGAACTCGGCGTCGGCCATGGCGTGCGGATGGTTGACGTACAGACACCCGGGAAGCGACGCCAGCACGCCGCCGAGCCCGAAGCGGGCTTGCAACGTGGCGAAACGGGATTCCTGGCCGTCGAGGCCGGGAAAGGTGAAGCCGCGCGGACGCCGGTAGTACAGCGACCGTACGGCGCTGAGGTCGACATGGTGTGTCGCGGTCGTCAGGCTGCCGCGCAGCCCGTCGCCGTCGAATGTCGCCGAGAAGGCGAGGGAGTGCGGAAACTCAGAGGGGTCGAACCGCACGACGGGCACGCCGCGCCGGTTGAGTCCGGCGACGACGATGTCAGCCGTCACATCTTCCGGTTGCGTGACCACCAGCACGGGAGGTGATTCGGTCATCAATCCTGATCACTGTCCTGTGAGTGGTCGGTGTCCTCTCCGGCGTCCTTCCCGTCTCCCCTGTTGGTGCTGGTGGGCTTCTCGGTGCCGGTGTTGGATCGCTTGTGCTTGGCATCGATCAGCTCACCGTCGCCAGCGGCCCCCACCTGTGAGATGGGGTCGATCCGTGTCGCGACGGGGCCGACGACGCCCGTGTTCTTGTAGGGCGCCATGCGGCGCAGGCCCCACGGTCGCACCACATTGGGACATGGCGTCTCAGGAGCAGGGGACATGGGGATGCGGTCGGCGTTCTTGAACATCGCTGCCTCTCCTCTGTACGTAGCGTGCCCATCACCTGTTGTCATCTGAGCCCGAGAGCGAAGCTCCAACAAGGGGGCATCTCCGGGGCGGAGGGCCTCTCCTCACTCGCTGGTTTCCGCGCGGAGGCGGGCCCATACGACCTTGCCGCCTTCGGCGAGGGGGCGGGTGCCCCACGCGGCCACGAGCTGCGACATGAGCAGCAGGCCGCGGCCGTTCTCCCGCTCGAAGTCCTCGGCCCCGATGACCGGCATCTCGTCGGAACGGTCCCAGACCTCGATGACCGGCGCGGCGGCCCCGGTCAGGATGCGCACGACGGCCATTTCGGTGGCGGTGTGCCGGTGGACGTTGGTGACCAGCTCGTCGATCACGAGCCGGGCGATGTGGTCATCCCCGAGGCCGCGTTCCCGGAAGACCCCGGCGGCGAACGCCCGCGCCGCCGCGGGAGCGCGCTCGCTGGATTCGATCACGAAAGTGCTCACGCCCGCCGTTTCCGCTGTATCGATCATGTCGCGCACGCCTCTGGATCGTCCGAGACAGCTTGATCCCGGAATGGATTTTGCGGTACGCCCACCATCAACACACAAAGGAACATAGGTTTATGGGCAAGCGAGAAAGCTCCAACAATTCGCTCACTTTTACTGGCAGCCGACAAATACGGAGGTTCCCCCATGGCCGCCGACAAGAGGGTCGCCCCCGCCCTGCTCAGCTTCGGCGCCGAACTGCGGCGCCTGCGCATGGAAGCGGGCCTCAACCAGCACGAACTCGGCGAGCTGACCGCGGTGTCGCGCAGCTACATCGGCCAGGTTGAGGGCGGCCACACCCGCTGCCGCCGCGACTTCACCGTGCGCCTCGACAAGGCCCTGCACTCCGGGACCACGCTCCAGGAGGCGTGGGACGAGCTGCTCGACGCGATCAAGACGGCCAAGTACCCCCGGTACTTCATCCACTTTCCCAAGGTCGAGGCCACGGCGATCATGCTGCGCGCCTACGAGGAGCGGATCGTCTACGGGCTGTTCCAGACCGAGGCGTACGCGCGGGCGATGCTGGCCGAGGAGGACGACGTCAAGGCGCGGCTGGAACGGCAGAAGATCCTGCACCGCGAGCGGCCGCCCATGGTCACGGTCGTCATGGACGAGACCGTCCTCTACCGCGAGGTCGGCGGCCCCGAGGTGATGAGGGAGCAGCTCGAATACCTCCTGGAACTCTCCACCCGGGAAAAGATCATCATCCAGATCCTTCCCATCATCTACATCCCAGACCTCTGGGGCACGTTCAACATCGCGACCCAACCCGATCAGCAACAAGTGGCCTACATCGCCAAGGCGTACGGAGGCGAGACGACGGCGGAGGACAACAACGTCGCCCTCGTAAGCGACACTTTCGTTACACTCCAGTCAGAAGCGCTCAATGTGAGAGATAGTCGGGCCCTCATCCGAAAGGTGATTGACGAGAGATGGACCTGAGCACGATGGTGTGGCGCAAAGCATCACGCAGCAACAACTCAGGCGACGCCTGCGTCGAGTTGGCGTCCGTGCCCGACACGGTCGCCATCCGCGACAGCAAGGACCCCAACGGGCCCGCCATCCTCCTCCCCCGCAACGACTTCGGACGACTCGTCCACACCATCAAACGGGACATCTGAGCCATGGCGGCTCCGGAGGCTTCGGTGTGGCGCAAGGCATCACGCAGCAACAATTCGGGCGACAACTGCGTCGAGTTGGCGTCCATGCCCGCCGCTGTGGCCGTTCGGGACAGTAAGAATCCTGACGGGCCCCGGGTTCTCTTGCGGCGGGACGGCTTCGGACGGCTCGTTCGGGTCATCAAGGACGCCCGGGTCGGCGGGGCGTAGGCCGAGGCGTTCACAGCGATGAGCGGCCGCCCTGCCGGGGTCCGGTGGGGCGGCGCTCGGATCGGCCGGATGCGGACTCGCGCGGGTGCTGTACGGGCGGGGTGGCGCTGTTAGCGTGTCGATCTTGCATCCGGCTCCCTGCCCTGAGGAACGGCCATGGCGCGATTTGAGAACGTTGTCCGCAAGCGCGTGTCGTGGAAGGTGGCGGCCGTCGTCGCCGGTAGCGGTGCTCTCGCGGTCGGCGCCGGGGCCGTCGGGGTCGCCGTGGCGAGCGGGCCGCACGAGAAGGCGGCCTCCCCCGCCGCCTTGGGCGCTCTCGTTCCGGCACCTCCGAAGGGACAGCCGCTCACCTACCAGCAGGCCGTGGAAGCCGGGGAGGCACCCTGCCGGGGCGGGGCCGTCCAGGCGGTCCTGGACAACGACTGCTACCGGCTGACGGGCGAGCCGGTCACACTCGGGCCGGCCGACGATGCCAAGCTCACCACCGGTGAGGTGGGCGGGCTCGGACGCTTCCGGGTGGAGATCGACCTTCCGGACGCGGGGCTGGCCGCGTACCAGCGGCTCCGGGCGGACGTCGGCCGCGAGAAGGCGCCGCGGAACGTCCTCGGCATGAGCGTCGGCGGTCGGCTCCTGGTCGCCGGCCGGGTCGCCGCGAAGCCCGCCGATCCGGGCAAGGCCGTCCTCGTCGGGCCGTGCCTGACCGAGGAGCTCGGCCACCGGATCGTCCACTCCCTCACCGGGCACCGGTGAGGGCGGGGTCGGGGTCAGGGGGTGCAGCGGCGGAAGATGGTGATGGGGGCGTGGGTTTCGCCTGCCAGGTGCAGGTCCAGGGCTCCGTTGGTGACGGCCAGATCGTCGGCGGAGGGGGGTTGTGCATGCGCAGGACGGTCGCGTTCGCGGTCTTCGTGAGATCGACCGAGGTGAGGAGCGGCGTGGCGGCGTCCGTCGAGAACACGTGGGCGGTGCCGCCGCCGGGGCAGGGCACGGCGGCGGTGGCGCCGACCATGCGCAGGCGGACGTCGGCGACGCGGGCGAGGTCCGCGGCCTGCCCGAACGTGCGCTCGTCGCGGGTCTGCGGCAACGCGCGGACCGTGGAACGGGCGGGCAGCAGCGGAGTGGTGAGGAAGATCTTGACCGTGCCGTCCGAGTCGGCGCCGATCTCCAGGGCGATGTCCGCGCCGACCTTGAACCGGGCGCCGAAACCGCCGCGCGGAGGCTCGGCGCGCTCGTAGCGGGAGGCGAGGCGGCGCGTCAGCGGGCCGCGGATCGCCTCCTCGCCACCGCCGCCGGTGATCGTCGCCCCGGCCTGGACGCGCACGCCCGGCGTCCCGGACGCGCGCGGAGTCAGATGCGCCAGAACGACGCGCGTCACCGCCCCCGGCGACTGCGACAGTGCCCCGACGAGTGCCGAGTCCATCCGGCGGGCCAGCGGCGTCGCCCCGGATTCCGCCGTGCCGTTGATCCACGACGCGTACCGCGTCATCGGCTCGTACAGCGACGGCGCGACGCCCGTGAGGAAGCCTCCGGAGGCGACCGTGAGCACCGTCCACCCCGCGATCATCCCCGCGCCGACGGACGGGTGGCGGCGGCGCAGGCACAGCACGAGGCCCACTCCGACGGTCAGGACGGCCACCGCGGCGGCGCGCGCCACCACCGCGTGCGGGTCCGGCGGGGCGGGCGCCTCGTCCTCGTCGGTCGCCATGCCGACGCCGAACCACCAGCCGATCGCCGGCACCGCGAACGCCAGCGCGACGGCCGCCGAGACCGCGAACCCGAGAGCCGCGAGGGACGGCCGGAACCGCCCGGCCGGAGAGGTCGTCGCCATCCGTCCATGATCGGAGAACGGTCCCGCGCGCGGCCAGAGAAAAGATGTCCCGATCCTGTCGAATTCCTTCGGGCTACCTCTCGGCGTAGCCGCGGGCGGCGAGGTGCTCCCCGATCTCGGCGTACGCGGCGGGGTCGGCCGGGGTAGCGGTGGCCAGGCCGTCCACGTAGCGGTTGTACATGCAGAACGCCGCGGCGATGAGGACGGTGTCGTGGATCTCGACGTCCGTGGCGCCGGCCGCGCGGGCCGGGGCGAGGTGGGCCTCGCCGACCTCGCGCCCGCCGCGCTGCACCGCGCCGGCGATGCCGAGCAGCGCCTTCAGCTTGTCGGAGATGGGCGCGGCGGCCAGGTCGGCGTGCACCTGCCGGACGAGGTCCGCGCCGCCGGGCAGTTGGACGGCGGCGCACGCTCCGTGGGAGCCCGCGCAGAAACGGCACCCGTTCAGCTCGGACACGTACGCCGCGATCAGCTCGCGCTCGCCGCGCGACAGCGGGCTCTCGCCGCGCAGCAGCGTCTCGGCCAGCGCCATGAGCGGCCCGCTGGTCTCCGGCCGGAACGCCAGCAGCGAGGGCAGTCCGGGAACGTGCTCGTCCAATGCGATGTGCGCCAAAGAATCCCCTCGGTCAGGCCGCCTGTCTCGCCCCGATCTTCTCCCGTTTCCTGGCCATCGGTGTAGTTTTCTGGCCGTTCCACAAGCGGTCAGGCCGCGCCGCCGAGGGGCTTGCGCGCCAGGCCGCAGAAGGTCATGGTCTCCTGCGCCTCGCCCCACGGGTTGGGCTCGGGACGCCAGCGGGGGCAGGAGACGACGCCCGGCTCGACCAGTTCGAGGCCGGTGAAGAGAGCCTCGATCTCCTTGCGGGTACGGGCCTTGATCGGGTGCGGCGTGCTGCTGTCGTTCCACGCCTCGACGGCGACGCGCGTCGCCTCCACGTCGACGCACGCGTGGGACAGCGCCACGTAGCTGCCCGGCGGCAGGGCGTCCACGAGGCGGCGCAGGATGCGCCGCACCTCCCCGTCGTCGGTGACGAGGTGCAGCAGCGCGAGCATCATGAGGGCCACGGGCCGGTCGAAGTCGAGCGTGGCCGCGGCCTGCTCCAGGATGCGGTCGGGGTCGCGCACGTCCGCGTCGATGTAGTCGGTGGCGCCTTCCGGGGAGCTGGTGAGCAGCGCCCGCGCGTGGACGAGCACGAGCGGGTCGTTGTCGACGTAGACCACGCGGGACTCCGGCGCCACCCGCTGGGCGATGTCGTGCGTGTTGTCGGCCGTGGGCAGGCCCGTGCCGATATCGAGGAACTGGCGCACGCCCTCGTCCGCCGTGAGGTGCCGTACGCAGCGTCCGAGGAACAGCCGGTCCGTCCGCGCCGCCGCGACGATCCCGGGGACCTGCCGGGCGACGGCCTCCCCCGCGATCCGGTCCACCTCGTAGTGGTCCTTGCCGCCCAGCCAGTAGTCCCACACCCGCGCGGAGACGGGCCGGTCGGTCCTGATCCGGTCCGCGTACGGCTCGTCCGGCGTGCCCGCGTCCTCGGCGCTCATGCGCCCCCCTCCGACTCGGCGCCCCCGCGCCCGGCCTGTCCGGTCAGCTCGGCGAGCAGGCGGGCGCGCGGGGCGGCGTCCTCGACCGGCCCCCAGGGGCAGGCGATGTCCAGCGCGGCGACGCGCCCGCTCTCCAGCAGGCGGCGCACCGCCCCGACAACGTCGGCGGCGCGCGGACCGTTCCCGACGGGGAACGGCAGGCCGGGCAGGTCCGCCGCGTCCACCACGTCACGTCGAGGTGCGGCAGCAGCGGGCCGTCCGGCAGCGCGGCGGGGCCGGCATCGGCCACGCCGGCCCTCCGGACCCGCGCGGACGCCAGGCAGCCGGCCTCGGCCGGATCGAGGTCGCGCGTCCACCAGGACGGCGCGCTCCTCCGGCGGTCAGGCGGGGGTGAGGCCGAGCGCGCGGAACGTGACGCGCTGGTCGAACCAGAGCAGCGCCATCGTCGCCCCCGCCATCACCACCGCGAGCCCGAGGTGCGCCAGCGGGGTGGTCGCCGCGACGCCCGCGGCGCCGAGCAGCAGGTGCAGCCCGAGCCGCGCGCCGACCAGGCCGAACGCGATGTGGCGCGTCCGGCCGTTCCGCAGCATGGCCTTGACCAGCTTCATCCGGCGGCGCAGGACGGTCAGGCCGAGCACGATGTTGACCGCGCCGAGCGCGACGAGCACCGCCCAGGCCCCGTGCCAGGTGTGGCACACGTCGTACGCGGCGCCCATCGCGCCCTCGAACGCGAAGAACCAGATCGGCAGCGCCCTGACGTTCTCCGGGCCGTCCGCCGCGACGGGGGTCCGGCGAGAGGTGAGAGTGCCGATCATGTCCGCTCCTTGGGTCCGTGTCCTGCCGACCCCTCAAGGCTCCCGCCCACCGGGTGCGCGGCGGCAGAGCCGACCATCCCCACTTCCGCCAGGACAAATGTCCTACGCCCGGCTCGGCGCGGTCAGGCCGGGCGGCGGTCCGCGAGGCTGCGGACCTCGGCGGCCACCTCGTCCCAGACGGGCGCGGGCAGCTCGTGGCCGACGCCGGGCAGTGTGACGAGCCTGGCTCCCGGGACGCGGGCCGCCACCCGGCGCGCCGCGCCCGTCCTGATCAGCGGGTCGTCCTCGCCGTGCAGGACGAGCGTCGGCGCCTCGATCCCGTCGATCGGGGGCCGTGCCACTGCGCGCCGATCTGGCGGCTCTGCGAGCGTCCGTCCCGTACGCCCGCGTCAGCGAGGCCCGCGACGAACGCCCGCGTGGCGGCCTCGTCGAACGGGTGGGCGGGCGAGGCGAGGATGCGCGCCACCTCCACGCCCGCCTCGATGTCGCCCTCCGGTGTGCCGGGGTGCCTGACGCGCGCGAACCTCGCCAGCGTCCCCAGCCGGACGTAGCGGAGGGTGGCGAGGCCCGCCGCGTCGCCGGGGACCGCCGAGACCGTGGTCAGCGTGCGGACCCGGCGGGGGTGGCGCAGCGCGATCCGCTGGGCGACGGCGCCGCCGAGCGACTGCCCGAACAGGTGCGCCGAGTCCCAGCCGAGCGCGTCCGCCACGGCGGCCGCGTCGTCGGTCATGTCCTCGGCGGTGTACGCGTCGCCGCGCTTGCGGAACAGCGCGGCGATCGGGTTGCCGGAGTCCGGTCTCGGCAGGTGCGTCGACTCCCCGGCGTCGCGCTGGTCGTACCGGGCGACCGCGAAGCCCCGCGCCGCGAGGGCGCGGCACAGGCCGTCCGGCCACCAGCGGCGGGAGACGCCGAGCCCGGTGACGAGCAGGAGCGGCTCGCCGTCCGCGCCCTCGGTCAGGCGGTCGTAGGCCAGCTTGACCGGGCCGTTCTCCGCCCACCGGACGGGCGTCCACAGGCTCGTCGCCGTGTTCATGGTCCCTCCTATTACTGCGATCAGCGTTCGCAGTTATTAGTGTAGGCCACGGCGGGCGGTGCGGCGAAGGGGAGGGCGCGTGGCGGACGACACGGAGGCCGGGCGGCGGACGACCGTGTGGGAACGGCCCGCACGGGGCGCGCGCGGGCCGGCGCCCGAGCGCAGCCGCGCCGAGATCACGGCCGCCGCGATCGCGCTGGCCGACGAGGGCGGGCTGGACGCGCTGTCCGTGCGGGCCCTCGCCAAGCGGCTCGGCACCGGTCCGGCGACCCTCTACCGGTACGTGTCCGGACGCGACGACCTGCTGGACCTGATGGCCGACGCCGCGTTCGGGGAGCTGGACCTCGGCGGTACGGCGAGCGGCGACCCGGTGGCCGACCTGACCGGGCTCGCCGTCCGCGCCAAGGCCGTCCACCTGCGGCATCCCTGGCTCGCCGAGCTGCCGCCCGAGCCGCTCCGGGCGGGGCCGAACGGGCTCGCCTACCTCGACCGGGCACTGGAGGCGCTGGCGCCGTCCGGCGTCGAGGGACGGGCGGCGCTGGAGGCGGTCGCCGTCGTGTCGGCGCTGGTGACGCTGTTCGCGCGGACCGAGGTGCGGAGCCGCCGCTCCCCCACCGGACGGCAGGCCGCGCAGGCCGCCTACCTGGCGGGCGCCGCCGCGGGCGGCCGCTACCCGTGGCTCGCGGCGGCGTTCGCGGGCGCCGCCCCCGAGGACCCCCTCGGCGATGCCGACGCGCTGTTCACCCGCATCGTCCGCCAGGTCCTCACGGGCCTGCTCGCCTGACCGCCCGCCCCGGCGCCACGGCCCGCCCGCGGGCCCGCCGGCCCGCCACGCCGGGCCCGACGCGGAGCGGGGCCACCGCCGTCTCGGCGATGGCCCCGCGGGGGTCGGTTCCGGGCGTGCCTACGCCTCGTCCACGACGAGGAGGAGGTCGCCCGCCTGGACGGGGGTGGTGCCCGGGACGGCGACGCGGGTGACCGTGCCCGCCACGGGCGCGGTGATCGCGGCCTCCATCTTCATCGCCTCGATCGTCGCGACGACGTCGCCCGCGGCGACCCGGTCGCCCTTGGCGGCGCGGACGGTGACCGAGCCGTCGAACGGGGCGGCGACGTGGCCCGGCTCGGCCGGGTCGGCGCGCTCGACCGGCGGCGTGTCGGACGCCACGGCCTTGTCGCGGACGCCGAGCGTGCGGAGCTGCCCGTTGACGGTGCAGATCACCTGGCGGACGCCCGCCTCGTCGATGTCGCCGACCGCTTCGAGGCCCGCGAGGACGCGCACGCCCGGTTCGAGGTCGAACGACACCTCCTGGCCCGTCCGCAGCCCGTACAGGAACGCGCCGGTCGGCAGCACCGACAGGTCGCCGTACGCCGCGCGGGCCTCGCGGTACTCCTTGGCCGGGCCGGGGAACAGCAGCCGGTCGAGGGTGTCGCGGACCTCGGGCCCGGCGAGGGCCTTCTCCTCCGCCGCGGTGAGCTGCGCGCGGGCGGGGGTGTGGCGGCGGCCTTCGAGGGCCCGGCCGCGGAACGGCTCGGGCCAGCCGCCGGGCGGGTCGCCGAGCTCGCCGTTCAGGAACCCGATGACGCTGTCGGGGATGTCGAAGCGCTCGGGGTGCTCGGCGAACTCGTCCGGGTCGGCCCCGGCGGCGACCAGGTGCAGCGCGAGGTCCCCGACGACCTTGCTGGACGGGGTGACCTTCACCAGGCGGCCGAGGATCCGGTCGGCGGCGGCGTAGAGCCGTTCGATCTCCTCGAAGCGGTCGCCGAGGCCGAGCGCGACGGCCTGCTGCCGCAGGTTGGAGAGCTGCCCGCCGGGGATCTCGTGGTGGTAGACGCGGCCGGTCGGCGACGGGAGCCCCATCTCGAACGGCGCGTACAGCTTCCGGACGGCCTCCCAGTACGGCTCCATGGCCGTGAGCGCGTCGAGGTCGAGGCCCGTGGCGCGGGAGGTGAAGTCGGTGTGCGCGACGATCGCCTGGAGCGGCGGCTGGGACGTCGTGCCGGACAGCGGCGCGGCGGCGCCGTCCACGGCGTCCACCCCGGCCTCGATCGCGGCGAGGTAGGTGGCGAGCTGGCCTCCGGCCGTGTCGTGCGTGTGCAGGTGGACGGGCAGGTCGAAGCGTTCGCGCAGGGCGGTGACGAGGGTGCGGGCGGCGGGCGCCCGCAGCAGGCCCGCCATGTCCTTGACGCACAGGATGTGGACGCCCGCCTCGACGAGGCTCTCGGCGAGCCGCAGGTAGTAGTCGAGGGTGTAGACCCGCTCGGCGGGGGACGACAGGTCGCCGGTGTAGCAGAGGGTGCCCTCGACCAGCGCGTGCGTCTGGAGGGCGGCGTCGATCGCGGGCCGCATCCGCTCGATGTCGTTGAGCGCGTCGAACACCCGGAAGATGTCGACGCCCGTGCGGGCGGCCTCCGCGACGAACGCGCGCGCGACCGAGTCGGGGTACGGGGTGTAGCCGACGGTGTTGCGCCCGCGCAGCAGCATCTGGACGCACAGGTTCGGCGCGGCCTCGCGGATCGCGGCGAGGCGGTCCCAGGGGGACTCGCCGAGGAACCGCAGCGCGACGTCGTAGGTGGCGCCGCCCCACGCTTCGAGGGAGAGCAGCTCCGGCGTCGACCTGGCCAGGTGCGGCGCGGCCGTCAGCAGGTCGTACGTCCGGACGCGGGTCGCGAGCAGCGACTGGTGCGCGTCGCGGAACGTGGTGTCGGTGACGGCGAGCGCCTCCTGCGCGCGGAGCCGTTCGGCGAACGCGCGCGGACCGAGCGCGAGGAGCCGGTCGCGCGACCCCTCGGGGAACGGCGCGGCGGTGTCGAGCGGCGGCAGCTTCACCGCCGGGTCGAGGGCGGTCGGCGCGTCGCCGTGCGGCTTGTTGACGGTGACGTCCGCGAGGTAGCGGACGAGGCGGGTCGCGCGGTCGCCGCTGGAACGGGCCGTGAGCAGCTCGGGGTGGTCGGCGATGTAGGAGGTGGTGACGCCGCCCGCGCTGAAGTCGTCCTCGTCCAGCAGCGCCTGGAGGAACGGGATGTTGGTCGCCACGCCCCGGATGCGGAACTCGGCGACCGCGCGCCGCGCCCTGCGCGCCGCCTCCTCGAACGTCCGCCCCCGGCAGGTCAGCTTGACCAGCAGCGAGTCGAAGTGCGGCGTGACGACGGCGCCCGCGTGGGTCGTGCCGGTGTCGAGGCGGACGCCCGCGCCGCCGGGCGACCGGTAGGCGGAGATCTTGCCGGTGTCGGGGCGGAACCCGTTGGCCGGGTCCTCGGTGGTGATGCGGCACTGCACCGCGAACCCCGAGACCTTCACGTCAGCCTGCGAGATCCCGAGGTCGTAGAGGGTCTCGCCGCCCGCGACGCGGAGCTGGCTCTGCACGAGGTCGATGCCCGTGACCTCCTCGGTCACGGTGTGCTCGACCTGGATGCGCGGGTTCATCTCGATGAACACGTGCCGGCCGCGGTCGTCCACCAGGAACTCGACGGTGCCCGCGTTGACGTAGTCGATCTCCCTGGCGAAGCGCACCGCGTCCGCGCACAGCTCCTCGACCACCGAGGCGTCCAGGCGGGGCGCGGGCGCGATCTCCACGACCTTCTGGTGGCGGCGCTGCACCGAGCAGTCGCGCTCGCGCAGGTGCACGGTGTGGCCGGCGCCGTCGGCGAGGATCTGCACCTCGATGTGGCGCGGCCGGTCGACGGCCTGCTCCAGGAACACCGTCGCGTCGCCGAACGCGCTCTGCGCCTCGCGGCGCGCGGCGTCCACGGCGGCCTCCAGGTCCTCGCGGCGGTCGACGCGGCGCAGCCCGCGCCCGCCGCCGCCCGCCGCGGCCTTCACGAACAGCGGGAACCCGACCTCGTCGGCGGCGGCCAGCTCGGCGCCCGGCTCGGGCGTGGCCGAGCCCAGGACGGGCAGGCCCGCGCGCCGGGCCGCCGCGACCGCCTCGATCTTGTTGCCCGCCAGGCTCAGCGCCGCCGAGGACGGGCCGACGAACGTCAGCCCGTTGCGCTCGCACGCCTCGGCCAGCTCGGGGCTCTCCGACAGGAACCCGTAGCCCGGGTAGACGGCGTCGGCGCCGACCCGCAGCGCGGTGTCCACGATCCCCTGGACGTCGAGGTAGGCGCGCACGGGGTGGCCGCGCTCGCCGATCTCGTACGCCTCGTCGGCCTTCTGCCGGTGCAGGGAGAAACGGTCTTCGTAGGCGTAGACGGCAACGCTGGCGATGCCGAGCTCGTAGGCGGCGCGGAACGCCCGGACGGCGATCTCACCCCGGTTGGCGACGAGTACTTTCCTGATCACGGCGTCCCCCAGGAGAGGAGTTCCACGAGACCTCCCCAGGGCGTGCTGACGAAGGCGTTGGTCAGTCCCGGGGTCGGTCCCTCGTTGAAGGTGACCGGCCGGCCCAGGACGATGACCCCGGGAACGGCTTCGAGCTTGGCCAACATAGCGGGCAGGTCGTCGACCTCGACACCCAGGTGGGCGCCGCCCGGCATGTCGGCGCGCGGAGGACCGCCCGCGACGGCGAGGGGGGACCACCACTGGATCAGCTCTACCCGCGCCCCGCCGATGTCAAGCATGGCGAGGGCGAACGCGGCGTCCGCCGGGGCGCCGAGCCGTTCGGCGCCGCCGTCCACGCGCGGCAGGGTGAACTCGACCCGCGCGCCGAAGTGCGTGACGAAGAACTCCACGGCCGCGCCGAGGTCGGGCACCGACATGCCGGTGTGGTCGAGACGGGTCACCGCGGCAGCTCCAGGTCCGTGACGGGGTCGATCTTCCGGTCTTCGAGGTCGGCCTTGACCGCCGACAGGAAGCGGGCGGCGTCGGCGCCGTCCACGAGCCGGTGGTCGTAGGTCAGGCAGAGGTAGGCCATGTCGCGGATCTCGACCCGTTCGTCCGCGCCGGGCGTCCCGACGGCGACGGGCCGCCGCTCGGCCTTGCCGACCGCGAGGATGCCGGTCTCGGGCGCGTTCAGGATCGGGGTGTCGAGCAGCGACCCGCGCGAGCCGGTGTTGGTGATGGTGAACGTGCCGCCCTCGATGTCGGCGAGCTTCAGCCTCCCGTCGCGCGCGCGTGCGGCGACGGCGGCGGTCTCGCGGGCGAGGCCCGCGACGGTGAGGCCGTGCGCGCCCTTGACGTTCGGGACCATCAGCCCGGCGGGGGTGTCCACGGCGAACCCGAGGTTGGTCCCGCGGTGGTACGAGGCGGTGCCCGCGTCCAGGTCGATCGTCGCGTTCAGCATCCGGTGCGCGGGCTCGGCCAGCGCCCGGCACACCGCCGCCGCGACCGCCGCGAGGGGCGACAGGGAGACGCCGTGCGCGGCCTTGAACGCGGCCCCGTGCTCGCGCCGCGCGTCCATGACGAGGCCGAGATCGACCTCCAGCGCGCTCGTGAGCTGCGCGGACGCGCTGAGGCTCTGGTGCATCCGGGTCGCGATGACCTTCCGGACGCGGGTCAGCTTCTCCGTGGTGGTCTCCACGGTCGCCTCGGCCATCACGCCTCGATCCGGAAGAGCTCGTCGGTGCCGGTCACGTCGGACAGCAGCCGGCAGCCGTCCTCGGCGACCGCGACCATGTCCTTGATCTGCATCCCGAACCCGAAGCCGCTGCGGTACACCAGCGGCTCCATGCCGAGGACCATGCCCGCCTCCAGGTCCTGGTCGCCCTGCGGGCCGAGGTAGGGGCGCTCGTGCAGGTTCACGCCGATGCTGTGCCCGACGAACGCGATCGGCGGCATCCCGAGCTCCTCGAACTTGCCGAGGAACGCGTCGTACACCGCGCTCGCCCGCACGCCGGGCCTGATCGCGTCCCGCACCAGGTACTTGCACTCCACCAGGTTCTTGTAGATGCGCTCGGCCTCGGGCGGCGGGTCCCCCACGACGGCCGTGCGGCACACGCCCGCCTGGTAGCCGTCCAGCACGGAGAAGATCTCGACGCGGCAGACGTCGCCGGGCTCCAGGACGCGCGTGGTCGGGCCGACGTTCGGGAGCTGGCTGCGCTCGCCGGTCGCGACGATCATCAGCTTGAACTGCTGCGCGCCCTGCTCGTACACGCCGCGGGTGAGGGCGGCGGCGATGTCCATCTCGGTGTCCCCGGCCCGGACGGCGCCGAGCGCGTCGCCGATCGCCTTGTCGGAGATCCGCGACAGGCGGGTCAGCAGCTCCAGCTCGTCCGGCGTCTTGAGCTGCCGGGCGCGCGCGAGCAGGTCGTCCACCGGCTCGAACGCGGCCTTCGGCAGCGCGGCGGCGAGCTGGGCGTGGTCGGTGACCGACAGGTAGCCGAGCTCGATCCCGACCTTCCCGCCCGCGAGGCCGAGATCGGCGAGCAGGCCCGCCAGGCACTCCATCGCGTTGCCGCCGAACTCGGCCCAGACGCTCACCCGCGCGTCCGGACGGGCCGCGCGCACGGTGGTCTCCTCCATGTCGACGCACGCGATCGCCTCGCGCCCGTCGGCGGTGACGACGTGCGCGGCGTGCCGCCACCGCATCAGCGGCTGCGACGGGATCACGAACCCGGCGGCGTAGGCGATGTTCTCCGGGGAGAGGCTGACGACGGCGTCGAGCCCGGCCTCCGCGGCCCGCGCCGCGAGCCTCCGGGGAATCTCGCGCCGCGCCGTCGTTTCGGGGTGGACGGGCATAGGGGCACCTCCGGTTGGAACAACTGGTAATACGACAGATATGATAGGTGTGACGTAAGCAACGTCAAGACCGAGGTCAAGGAGGCCGGATGACCAAGCCCGAGGCGACGGCGGGGCGGACGGGCACGGGCGCGGGCGCCCCCGGGCGCACGACGCTGATCGAGCACCTGGAGTTCGCGCTGACCGTGGACGCCGACGACACCCTCGTCCGCGACGCCGCCCTCCTGCTCCGCGACGGCCGCATCGCCGACGTCGGGCCGACGGCCGACGTCCTCGCGCGGCTGGGCGACTCGCCGGTGGACGAACGGATCGACGGGCGCCGCCGGGGCGTGATCCCGGGGCTGATCGACACGCACGTCCACCTGTCCGAGACGCTCAGCCGCGCCGTCTTCCCCGACGTGCTGTCCACGCGCGCCTGGGTGTTCCACTGGGCCAAGCCGTTCTACGCGCACGTGGACGACGCCGACGAGGAGGTCAGCGTCACGCTCGGCGCCGCCGAGATGCTCCGTTCCGGCACGACGTGCTTCCTGGACATGGGCGCGCAGAACGACGCGGGCCTCACCGCCCGCGCCGCCGGCGGCCTCGGCGTCCGCGGCGTCGTCGGCCGGCACGCCGCCGACCGCAAGCCCGAGCGGATCCCGCCGGGCTGGTCGCAGGAGATGGTCGACCACCACTTCTTCCCCGACCACAAGGTGGCGCTCGAAGCGCTCGAAGACTCCGTCCGCCGCTGGAACGGCCACGCCGACGGCCGGATCCGCTGCTGGGTCAACATCGAGGGCAAGGAGCCGTGCAGCCTCGAACTGCACGTCGGCGCCCGCGACCTCGCCGAACGCCTCGGCGTCGGCACGACGTACCACATCGCCTCGTCCATCGAGGAGTCGCGCGTCAGCGAGAAGAAGTACGGGATGTGGCCCGTCACCCGCGTCGCGCAGGCGGACGGCCTCGGCTCCAACCTCGTGCTCGCGCACGCCGTGGCCCTGACGGACGACGAGGTGGCGTCCCTGGCCGCCACCGGGACGACCGTGGCGTTCTGCCCGTCCACCTCGCTCAAGCTGGCGAAGGGCGCGACGTCCATCGGCAAGTACCCGGAGATGATCGAGGCGGGCGTCACCGTCGGCCTCGGCACCGACGGCGTCTCCGCCGCCGGGAACCTCAACCTGCACCGGCAGGTCCACCTGGTCGCGGGCCTGTTCAAGGACGCGCGCCTGGACCCGACGCTCGTCGGCGCCCGCAAGGCGCTGCGCATGGCCACCGTCGAGGGCGCGAAGGCCCTCGGCTGGGACGACGAGATCGGCTCACTCGAACCCGGCAAGCAGGCCGACTTCGTCCTGTTCGACCTGGACCACCACGAGTGGTCGCCGTACTCCGACGCCCTCCAGGCCCTCGTCTGGTCGGTCAGCGCCGCCAGCATCGCCGAGACGTGGGTCGCGGGCCGCCGCCTCTACGACGGCGAGAAGGTGACCACCGTGGACGAGACGGCCCTGCGCGCCGAGGCCCGCGAGCGCGCCGCGAGCATCGTCGCGCGGGCGGGCCTGAACGACGACGTCCCCGTCACCACCACCCTCTACGACTGACCCCGCCGTCCGGCGCGCGCCCCTCGCGCGCTCCTCGCGCGCCCCTCGCGCACGGCCCCGGCGCACGGCCCCGGCGCGCGACCTCCCTCCGAGGCCGCGCGCCGGACGCGTACGGCCCGGACGCGCGCCGGGCTTACCCCCACCGCTCGGCGAACGGCCGCGCGTTCGTCTCGTCCTCGCCCACCGCCCACAGCGAGCGCGTGCCCGGGACGCGGACGAGGTCGTGCACCACGCACCTCGCGGCGGCGTCGCGCTCGGGCCCGTAGACCGTCCTCCACTCCGTACCGTCCCAGTGCTGGTAGCAGGACCGCCCCGCGCCCGCCCCGGGCGTCCACACGCGGCCGCGCCCATCGAGAACGGGCCGCACGTACTCGGGCCGCGCGCCGCCGCCCACGTGCGGAACGTCGGCGACCGCGGACCACCCGCCCCGGGCGAAGCGCCACAGCCGCCGTTCCTCCGTCCCCTGCTGCCACGAACCCGCTGTGGTGAACGCCCAGGCGTGCCGCCGCGTGACCGCACCGAGCCGGACGTCCCGGTACGGGCCGCTCAAGTCGTTCCGCTGCCAGCGCGTACCGTCCCAGCGGAGCGTGAACGGCACGGCGGCCCCTGCCCGTCGCTGGTCACGCCCGCGATCCACACGTTCTCCGCCGAACCGGCCGCGATCGACGTCAGCTCGGTGGTCTCCTGCGGCGGCAGCGGCACGTCCTGCTGGACCCACCGCCCGCCCTCGAACCGGAACACCCTGTCGTCGAGCGGGTTCCGGTAGAAACCGGTGAGCAGGCCCCAGGCCGTCCCGCCCGGCTCCGCCGCGACGGCCATCCTCCCGGCGAACGGCCCGTCGAACGGGACGTCCACCCGCGTCCACCGCGCGCCGTCCCAGTGCCAGGAGCCAGGGGTCTTCGCGTACATGTCCACGCCGCCGATCCAGGCGGCACCGGGGGACGCGGCGGCCACGCTCGCCTCCTTCCACCACGGCATCGGTTCGGGCAGCGGCTCGTACCGCCACTGCCCGCCGTCCAGGTGCAGGACGCTGGTCACCTTCGTGTAGCTGTTGGCGTGGCCCTTGAAGACCACGGCGGACCCGGAGGACGACGCCGCCACGGCCCACGGCGTCTGCGCGCCGCCGTCGGGAATCGGCACGTCCCGCCACCGCGAACTGCGCCGCCGGGGCGACGCCGCACCCGTCGTCGCGAACAGCGCCGCACCGCCGCCGGCAAGCGTCGCGGCAAGTGCGCGCCTCCTGGTCAGGGCAGGGATCTCAGGGTTTTCCAGGCTGTCGGGCATGGGTCTCCTCAGGGCGGAACGACGCGTGCGTTCAGGACCGGCGTTCGACGAACGGGGTCTTCTTCGCCGGGTTCGCGCCGACGGCGAGGAGCGTGCGCGTGCCGGGGACCCGGGCCACGTCGTTCACCGAGATCCAGTCGCCGGCCTCGCGCGGGGGCCCGAGCGTCGTCGTCCAGGACGAGCCGTCCCAGCGCAGGTAATTGGAACGGCCGAGGTTCGCGTCCGGCATTCCGGCGAGCACGATGCCGCGGCCATCCGACGCGATGCCGCCGGAATACGGATATGCGGACTCCCCCGTCCTCGGCACCTGCGTGACGTTCGTCCATTCCGAGCCGTCGAAGTGCCACAGGAATTGCGGCGTGCGCTCCATCGAGGTGTAGGCCCACACGTTCCGGCGGGAAAGCGCGAGAATCCGCATGACCCGCGTGCCGAGCGAGTCCGGGAGGTCGTAGCGGCGCCATTTCCGGCCGTTCCAGTGCAGCGTGTAACCGGTGCCTTCCTGGCCGCCCGCCGTGTAGTCCGTGCCGCCCACCCACACGTCCCTCGGGGAACGGACCTCGACCGCCGCCGGGACCGTCTTCGTGGGGAACGGCACCTGCTTGGGCACCCACGCGCCGTTCTCGAAGCGCAGCAGCATGTTGTTCTCGGGAAAGACCGTCCCGCCGGTGGTGATGGCCCAGCCCGTGCCGCCGGGGCCCGGCTCCGCCGCGACGTACGGGTTGTACGGCGGCATCCGCTCGTAGGGGAACGCCGCGTACGTCCAGGTGGCGCCGTCCCAGTACAGCGAGCCCGCGTCCCAGGCGTACGAGCCCATCCCCACGATCCACGCTGCGTTCGGCGTCGCAGCGGCGACCTCCAGGTTCGGGGCCCAGCCGACGGCGCGCGACACCGGCTCGAACCGCCACGTCCCGCCGTCCAGATGCAGGACGTTCGTCACGGCCGTGCCCTGCTGGTAGTACTGGCCCACCGCGATCGCCGAACGGCGCGTCGGCGCGGCCACGGACGTCAGGTACGGGACGCCTCCCGCGGGGATCGGCACGTCCCGCCACTCGCGGCGCGGACGCCCCCGTCCTGGCGCGGGCGCGGCCGCGGCGCTCGTCGGCGCGGCGACCAGCAGCGCCGCCCCTGCTGCGGTGGCGATCGCGTGCCTTCTGGTCACGTGCGGGCGTTCGGCCATGGCTGGGCTCCCCCGGGTAGGGCCGTCGGTTCCCGCCAACGTAGATCGGCGCGATCTTCGGAACGCGGAACCGGCCGTCCCCGGTCATGGCCCGACCCGGCCGCACTCCGGCGGCCCGCCCCGCGCGTCCGGCCTCTTAACGGACGCCCCTATCGGCGCGGACGTCCGAGCCGTTGAGCCGCTCGGACGGCGCGTCAGGGCGTCGGGATGCCCGCGGGCCGCGCGGCGCGGCCGAAGCGCACCGGGACGCCCGGCGAGTACAGGACGCTCACCGGGTCGCCCTCCGGCGCCGGAAGGCCCGCCGCCGCCACGAGGTCCTCGTCGCATGTGACCAGTTCGGCGCGGTGCAGGGGCCAGCGCGGGTGGGCGTTCGGCAGGTACATCGGCCGCCTGAGGAAGGCGTTGTGCATCCCCCAGCGGGCGGTCAGGAAGTGCTCCAGCTCGGTCGGCTCCGCGATCCGTTCACCGACCCGCACGGTGATGCGGCTGTGCGCGCCGCGCGGTCCGGGCCAGCGCCGCGAGCTGGTGTAGGTGATGGTGTCGCCGTCGGCGCGGACGGCCATCCGGGACCACAGGTACGGCAGCCTGAAGCCGACCCGCGCCATCAGCACGGGGATCAGCCGCGACGCGTCGAGCGACCGGAACACCACGCCCCGCCGCCCCTGCCCGTCCACCGAGTACAGGCGGACGTTCGTCTCCGGGAACGTCCCCAGATAGGGCACGCCCGGCAGGCGGAACCATCCGACGCGATGCATCCGGAACGCGACGAGCCCCACATAGGTGACGCCGTCGAGGGTGTCGGGAACCGTCCCGGCCGGGAGCAGCCCCGCCACGTCCTGCGGATCCACCGCCCAGTGCACGAAGGCCAGGTCCAGCCAGGACTGGGTCAGCAGCGGGCTCGCGATGGCCCCGGGCGCGTCGGCCGTGATGGGTTCCGGCGGTGGCGTCATCGGCACGCGGCAAGCATCCCAGAAGACCTCCGCGGGGCAGTATGGGGGTGTGCGCGTACGTCCGATCACCCGCGAACGGCTCGTCGCGGAGCTGGCCGACCGGCTGGCCGCGGCGCCCCGCGACGCCTGGACGCGCGTGGCGGTCGACGGCCCCGAGCCCGCCGCCCCCGGCGAACTCGCCGACGCCCTCATCGACCCCCTGCGCGCCCGGGGACGGGCCGTCCTGCGCGTATCGGCGCGCGACTTCCTGCGCCCCGCGTCGCTGCGGTACGAGTTCGGCCGCGAGGACCCCGACGCGTTCCACGACCACTGGCTCGACACGGGCGGCCTGCTCCGCGAGGTCCTCGCGCCGCTGGACCCGGGCGGAACGGGCAAGGTCCTCCCGACCCTCTGGGACGCCGCCCGCGACCGCGCCACCCGCGCCCAATACGTGGACGTTCCTCCCGGCTCCGTCCTCCTGCTCGACGGCGCGCTCCTGCTCGGCCGCTGGCTCCCGTTCGACCTGACCGTCCACCTGAGCCTGTCGCCCGCCGCCCTCGCGCGCCGTACTCCACCGGACGGCGCCTGGACGCTGCCCGCCTACGAGCGCTACGAGCGGGAGACCGACCCGCGCCGTACGGCCGACGTCGTCGTCAAGATGGACGACCCCCGCCACCCGGCCCTGGTCGAGACCCCGTGACCTACCCTGTTCGTTCGCAAGTCACGTGGCCGTGGACCGGCCACCGGAAGGAGCGTTCCCGTTTCATGCCCAGGACTCTGTGCGCCGTGGCACTCGGCCTGACCGCCGCCCTCCTGGCCGGCTGCGGCGACGACAAGGACACCGCGAAAGAGCCCCCGAACACCCCGTCCACCCCGAAGCCGTCGGCGAACGGCCTCGACGGCACCTGGAAGGCCATCAACAAGGGCCCGATCACCGGACTCACCATCGCGGGCGCGAAGGTGACCACCACGGGCCGCCTCGCCTGCCCCGGCACTATCACCGCGAAAACCATCACGCTGAGTTGCGCCAACAAGGAGGGCCGCACCAAGGGCACCCTCCAGCCCAAGCCGGGCGACGCCACCAAACTCGCCATCCACTGGAAAGGCGAAGCCTGGGGCGGCGCCATCGACGCCTTCAGCCGCGCTTCCTGAGCCCCGGCCCCCGCGCCGGACCGTCACACCGGCTTACTGGGCTCATCAAGCCAAACAACCTGCCCGTCCGGCCCGACCGTCACCCCGTACCGCCCACACTCCGGCCGCCCCGCCCTCTCCCACCGCTCCTCGGCCTCATGCATCACGGCCTGCGGAACACGCTGGCCGCGCAGCGGCATGAACGACGACGGGCCGGTGAAACGCCCCTCAGCAACCCCGTCCTTCCCGACGACCAGCCGCGCGAGCGGCCACTCGGGGTGGAACGTGGGTCCCCACGGCACCACGATCACCCCGCCGGGCCGCGTCTGCTCGACCCAGACGTACGGAACGCGATGGACGGCGGCGGTGACGATGACCCGGTCGTACGGCGCGCCCGGCGGATACCCCTCCGCCCCTTCTCCCGTGACGACCCGGACCGCGAAACCCGCCTTGTCGAGCGCCTCCCGCGCGCGAGCGGAGATCTCCGGATCGATTTCGACCGTGGTCACGTTCCGGGGGCCGGCCCGGGAGGCGAGCACGGCCGCGTTGTAGCCGGTGCCCGTCCCGATCTCCAGCACCCGCATACCCTCGCGCACATCGAGCGCGTCGAGCATGATCGCCATGATCTCGGGCGAACTGCTGGACGAGGTGGGCCACGTCCCCTTCTCGTGCGCACCGTCGTCCACCTGTGTGATCACCGCCTCGTCGTCGGACGCCACGAGCCGTTCCCACTCCTCGGGCTCCTCCGAACGAAGCAGCGGAACCATCCACCCGTCCTCCCGCCGCACCCACACCCGTTCGGGAACGAACAACTCCCGCGGCACGGCCCGCCGCACGTCGGACGCGTCCATCACCCCTGCTTCCCGGTTCCTCCGCAGCCGGTGCACGTGACCTCCTGCCGCTGTCCCTGCCTGCCGTTCTGCCGCTGCCCCTGCCTGCCGTTCCCGCCCGTCTTGATCTTTCCCGTGCCGTCGCACATCCCGCACTTCACTTCTTTGCCGTGCTTGCCCATTTCCGCACTCCTGCTGATTCCAGGGACCGCTTGAACGGCGATACGCGCCCAGACCCATTTTCCTTGCGGAGGAGTGAGCCGCACCCCGCATTCCAGAGAAAGCGCCTGAACGATCGGCAGCCCCCATCCGCCGGTCCCGTCGTCATGCCCGGCGTCCAGCGCTTCCCCGTCCGGAACGACGTCGTCCAAGGTCATCTCCACGACGGGCCTGACCACTGGCATCCGTTCCGTCCCGTCCCACACCTCCAGCAGAACGGCCCCGCTCTCACGCGCTAACCGCACCCGAATCTCCCCGCCGGGCGCACTCTGCACCGCGTTCGCTACCAACTCCCCCGCGACGAGAGAAACGTCGTCAACATCCCGCGGAAACCCCCATTCCGTGACCGTGGATTGAATCTTGTGGCGCACCTCTCCAGAGGCCGACGACACCGCATCAAAAGAAATGTCCAGTTCGCCGGAAATCACGGTCTTGCCGCCCATCTCGCACTCCTTTGTTCAGGCGTTCTCGGGACAGCGTGACTCGTCTCAGCTAGTTTTCGCTACGTTCCAGAAGCAACCGAAACACGAGAGGATGCGACATGTCTGCTCGCGACTCGCTTGAGCCTGATCGTTCTTTGTGGGACCTCATAGCTGTTGAGCTGCGACGACAGCGCGAGGAGCGCAAGATCTCCGGAACTCGCCTGGGCATCGTTCTCGGTTGCGACCGTTCGACTGTTTCCAGGTACGAGTCGGGCACGCTCCGTCTACCGGAGAAGCATGCGAAGATCCTCGATCGCGAGTGGCGTTTGGATCTCCTCTTCACCCGTCTTGTCCATTTTGCGAAAGCAGGGAAAAATGAAGATTGGTTCACCGGCCTGACCGAGTACGAGGCTCATGCGACGAGACTGAAGATGTGGGAGGTCCTCCTGGTGCCAGGACTGCTCCAGACGCCCGAGTACGCGCGGGCGGCCCTGAGCGCAGGTCTGGTCGAGGACGTCGAACTGGAACTCCAGAAGCGCATGTCCAGGCAGCAGGCAGTGTTCGAACGCCCGAAACCACCCCAGATCTCGGTGGTGCTCAACTGGGTGACGCTGGCCCAAACCCTGGGCGACGCCGAAGTGATGCGCGGCCAGTTCACCAAGCTGCTCGAACTCAGCGAGCTTCCCTACGTCAACGTGCGGATCCTGGAGGAGAGCGCCGGAGCTCACGTCGGCATGGACGGCTGCTTCCAACTACTGACCGTGAACGACCGGGACATCGCTTACGCCGAGGCGCCCCAGATGGGCCGACTCATACGGGATCCCCGAGATGTCCAGCACATCGCAGTAAGGTACGACCGTGTCGGCGAGGTCGCCACGCCTGTGGGCCCGTCGCGAACGCTGATCAAAAGAGCGCTGGAGAGGTACCGATGACCAAGTGGCGCAAGTCCAGCCGTAGTGCGACCTCGGAGAACACAAACTGTGTGGAGGTGGCCGCCCTGGCGGAAAGCATCGGCATTCGAGACAGCAAAGCGCCTCATGCAGGACACCTTCCCTTGACCAACGCAAGCTTCGCCGACCTGGTCACGCGCGCGAAGCGTGGCGAACTGAGCCTGTGATGACCACCGTTGTATGGCGCAGGAGCAGCCGGTCCACGGAAGGCACCTCCTCTCAGTGCGTAGAGGTCGCCAAGTTGCTTGGGGAGATCGGTATCCGAGACAGCAAAGCACCCAACGCAGCAAGTCTGGCCCTGTCCCCCGTAAGCTTCGCCGACCTGGTCACGCGCGCGAAGCGTGGCGAACTGAGCCTGTGATGACCACCGTTGTATGGCGCAAGTCCAAGCGGTCAACGCAGGGGACGACCGGCGACTGCGTGGAGCTTGCGAGCTTCGCAGGAAGTATCGGTGTCCGCGACAGCAGAGCGCCCGGCGCAGGTCATCTGGCCCTGTCGGCTGCGAGCTTCGCCGACCTGATCGCACGAATTAAGCGCGACGAGCTGAGCTCGTGATGGCCACGGTCGTATGGCGCAAGAGCAGCCGGTCTACCCAGGGCACATCCTCCGAGTGCGTCGAGGTCGCCAGGCTTCCCCGTGAGGAATCTGCGATGAACGGCTCCGTCTGGCGCAAGTCACGCCGCAGCAACACCAGTGGCGGTGACTGCGTGGAGGTGGCCGTCCTCACGGGCTACATCGGCATCCGGGACAGCAAAGCGCCCGGCGCGGGTCACCTTGCCCTGTCGGTTGCGAGCTTCGCCGGCCTCGTCGCGCAGGTGAAGCGCGGCGAGGTGGGCTTGCGCTGAACGGCTCCGCGGCGCACGTTCGGCCGTGGCGGTGCCGGGCGTTCGGCGTTGTTGTACGGGCGGCGAGGCGGCCGTAGTGCGCTGACACCTTCCGACCACCCCAATGTGGCGCGGCAGGAGGTTAAGGGATTGGGTTGGGGGCGGTGAAGTCGGCGGCCCATTCGCGGATGCGGGTGACGTGGTCGGAGGCCAGGCGGCCGGCGGCGGACGGGTCGCGGGCCAGGATGGCTTCGACGATGGACTGGTGTTCGGCGGCCGAGCGGGGGAGCTGGCCCGGGCGGGCCAGGGTGATGAGGCGGCTGTCGGTCAGCAGGCCGTGGAGGTCCTGGAGGAGGAGCTTCAGCAGGCCGCCGGGCGCGGCCTGGGCCACGGAGAGGTGGAACGCCACGTCCAGTTCGGCGATGCGGGTGAACTCGGGGCGTTCGGCGGAGGCGGCCTCCAGGAACGCGCGGTGGGCTTCGAGCATCTGGTCGAGGGCCTCGGAGGTGCCGTGGGCGGCGGCCTCCTGGGCGGCCAGCTCGTCCAGGGCGCCCCGTACGGCGAGGAGTTCGACCATCTGGTCGCGGTGCAGTTCGATGTAGTGGCCGAACGAGCCGGCGTAGTGGTCGCCCGCGCCCTCGCGGACGAACGCGCCGCGGCCGTGCCGGACGGAGATGAGGCCCATGGCCTCCAGTCCGGCGAGGGCCTCGCGGACGCTGACCCTGCTGACCCCGAAGACCTCGCACAGTTCCCGTTCGGAGGGAAGCGCGGCCCCCGGGGCCAGCTCGCCCAGGCGGATGGCCTTGAGAAGCTGTTCCCGGATCTGCTGCGTGGGGCTGACCCACTTGACGGCCCGGAATCCGGGTGACGCCGGTGTCTCGGCCATGTTCCGCCTGTTTCTCGTCAGGAACCCGCGGACGCGGACTCGTAGTCGGCCTGGTCGGTGGCGATCACCATGACCGGGGCGCCGACGGCGAGTTCGTCGCCCTCGGCGGCGAGGGCGCGGACGAAGACGCCGTCGACCGGCGACTCCAGCTCGACCTCGATCTTGTCGGTGGCCACGATGGCGAGGACCTGGCCCTCGGTGACGGGCTCACCGGGCTTGACCTGCCACTCGGTGACGGTCCCCTCCTCCATCGAGAGGCCCCACTTCGGCATCGGGTAGGTCTCGGCCATCAGTCGTTCCCCTTCTTGTCGAGCATCCGGCGCACCGTGGCCGCGATGCGGTCGGGGCCGGGCAGGGTGTGGTTCTCCAGGACGGGCGCGTACGGCACCGGGGTGTTGAGGTTGCCGACGCGGGCGACGGGCGCGCGCAGCAGGTCGTGGCACTCCTCGGCGGCCCACGCGGCGATCTCCGCGCCGAAGCCGCCGCGGACGGGCGCCTCGTGCGCGATGAGCAGGCGGCCCGTCTTCGCGAGGGAGCGGCGCAGGCCCTCGTGGTCGAACGGGACGAGCGTGCGCGGGTCGAAGACCTCGCACTCGATGCCCTCGGCGGCGAGCGTCTCGGCGGCCGTGGAGGCGTGCTCGCGGGTCTTCAGGTACGACACGATCGTGACGTCCGTCCCCTCGCGGTGCAGCCGGCCCTCGCCGAACGGGATCGGCTCGACCTCGACGACGTCGCCCGCGGGCCCGCCGCGCCCGCCGTACAGCTGCTTGTGCTCGAAGAAGATCACCGGGTCGGGGTCGCGGATCGCCTGCTTGAGCAGGCCCTTGGCGTCCTCCGCGGCGGACGGCGCGACGACCTTGAGGCCCGGCACGTTCACGAACCACGACTCCAGCGACTGGGAGTGCTGGGCCGCGGTCGAGCCGGACGTGCCGGTGACCATCCGGACGACCATGGGCGCCGAGAGCCGCCCGCCGGTCATGTAGTGGGTCTTGGCCGCCTGGTTGACGATCATGTCCATGGCGAGCGTGACGAAGTCGCCGAACATGATCTCGGCGATCGGGCGGGCGCCGACCAGGGCGGCCCCGACGGCGGCGCCGACGATGGCCTCCTCCGAGATCGGGGTGTCCCAGAGCCGGTCCGCGCCGAACCGGTCCCACAGCCCCTTGGTGACGCCGAAGACGCCGCCGGGCTCGCCGACGTCCTCGCCGATCAGCAGGACGTCGGGGTCGCGCTCCATCTCCTCGGAGATGGCCTGGCGGACGGCGTCGGCGTAGGTGAACTTGGTCATCGCAGGGCCGCCCCTCCGAGCGAGTCGACGTACACGTGGTCCAGCGCGTCCTCGGGAACGGGATGCGGCTGCTCGGCGGCCCAGGCGATCGCCTCGTCCAGCCGCTTGTCGACGTCGGCGCGCACGGAGGCGACGTCGGCCTCGGACGCGCCGAGGTCGCCGGTCAGCTTGGCGGCGAGCAGGTCGATCGGGTCGCGGCCCTTCCAGTGCGCGACCTCGTCCTTCGGCCGGTACTTGGCCATGTCGCCCTCGAAGTGGCCGCGGTGCCGGTACGTCTTCGCCTCGATCAGCGTCGGGCCCTCGCCCGCGCGGGCGCGGCGGGCCGCCTCGGCGGTGACGTCCCGTACGGCGGCGACGTCGTTGCCGTCCACGACGACCCCCGTCATGCCGTACGAGGCGGCGCGGTCGGCGACGTCGGTGATGCGCTGGTGGCGGTCCTGGCGGGTGAACTCGCCGTACAGGTTGTTCTCGCAGACGAACAGGACCGGCAGGTCCCAGAGCGCGGCGAGGTTGAGGGACTCGTGGAACGCGCCCTCGTTGGACGCGCCGTCGCCGAAGAAGGTGACCGCGAGCGCGTCGGAGGAGCGCCGCTTGAACTGGAGCGCGGCGCCGGTCGCGAGCGGGATGCCGCCCGCCACGATGCCGTTCGCGCCGAGGAAGCCGAGCTCCACGTCGATCATGTGGAGGGAGCCGCCCTTGCCCTTGTTGTAGCCGGTCGTCCGGCCGAACAGCTCGGCGTACATCCGGGCGGGGTCGGCGCCGCGGGCCAGCATGTGGCCGTGGCCCCGGTGGGTGGAGGTCAGAACGTCGTCCGGTCCGAGACTCGCGCACACGCCGGTGGCGACCGCCTCTTGGCCGATGTACGGGTGCAGGAAGCCGGGGATGAGGCCGGCGGCGCGCTGCCTGGCCGCCTTCTCCTCGAACCTGCGGATGAGGACCATGCGGCCGAGGAGGTCGAGGGCCTCCTCCCGCGTCGTCTCTGTCATGTCGTCCTCTCAGTCGACGCGAAAGTGGTAATACATGTTATGACTGATATGGACTCGGACACAAGGCCGGGGCCGGGGCAGGGCCGGGGGCCGGGCCGTCGCGGGGCCGTCACGAGGCGGAGTAGCCGCCGTCCACCATCACCGCCGCGCCCAGCACGAACGACGAGTCGTCCGACAGCAGGAACGCGACCGCCGAAGCGATCTCCTCCGGCTTGGAGTAGCGGCCGATCGGGTGCCGTTCCTTGAAGTGGTCGGGCCCGGTCCGTTCGGCGTCGATCGCGCTGAGCAGCGGCGTCTCGACCCCGCCGGGGCAGATGCAGTTGGCCCGGATGCCCCGGTCGGCGTACTCCACGGCGATCGAACGGGTGATCTGGAGGACCGCGCCCTTCGCCGCCGCGTACGCGGTCAGTCCCGGCGCGGCCCGCACCGCCGCCGTCGAGCCGAACGTCAGGATCCGCCCGTTCCCCTGGGCGAGCATGCCCGGCAGCACGGCCTTCGCGGACAGGAACGTCCCGACCGCGCTGACGTCCAGGACCCTGCGGAACGTGGCGAGGTCGAGTTCGTGGGTAGGGGCGGAGGCATGGATGCCCGCCATCGCCACCAGCGCGTCGATCCCGCCGAGCGCGTCCGACGCCTCGGCGACCGCCCGCGCGAGATCGGCCTCGTCGGTGACGTCCGCGCCGACCGCGCAGGCGACGCCGTCCAGTTCCGGGGGCTTGACGTCGAACGCGGCGACCCGCGCGCCCTCCTCGACCAGCCGCCGCACGACCGCCCGCCCGATCGCGCCGCCGGCGCCGGTGACGACCGTGCGCATCCCGTCCAGGCCGTTCATGCCTTGTCACCCCTCACTGCCATGACTAGTCTCAACATGTCTTACATCTTGCCAGTTAGGTGATCGATGACCAAGCCCTTGCTTTTGGAACGGGCCACCATCGCCGGCGCGACACCCGCGAGGCCCGCCGCCGGAACCGCCGACGCGACCGATGTCCTGCTCGCGGACGGGCTCGTCGCGGCCATCGGACCCGACGCCGCCGCCGACCCCCGCACGCCGTCCGCCGAACGCCTCGACCTCGACGGCTACGTGCTGCTCCCGTCCGCCGCGGAGGCGCACGCCCACCTCGACAAGGCGCTGCTGGCGCGCCGCGTCGCCAACCCGACCGGCGACCTCCAGGGCGCCGTCGACGCGGTCCGCTCGGTGTACGACTCGATGGACGAGGCGGACGTGACGTCCCGCGCGGTCAAGGCCCTGTCCACCGCGCTCGCCAACGGCTACACGGCCGTCCGGTCGCACGCCGACGTCCAGGACGAGCTGGGCACGCGCTCGCTGCGCGCCCTGCTCAAGCTGCGCGAACGGATCGCCGGGCTGATCGACCTCCAGCTCGTCTCGCTCACCGGCTTCCCGCTCGCCGGGGCGGGCAGGGACGGCCGCCACCACCGCCGCCTCCTCACCGAGGCGATCGACCTCGGCGTGGACGTCGTCGGCGGCGCGCCCTGGCTCGACCCGAACCCGCGCGAGGCCGTCGCCATCCTCGTCCGGGCGGCGGCCGAGGCCGGGCTCCCGACGGACCTGCACCTCGACGAGACGACCGACGCGTCCATGCTGATGCTGCGCGTGTACGCCGACGAGGTCGCCCGGCACGGGCTCGGCGGGCGCGCCACCGCGTCGCACTGCGTCAGCCTCGGCCAGCAGGACCCGGGCACCGCCCGCGAGATCGCCCGCACCCTCGCGGACGTCGGCATCTCCGTCGTCACGCTCCCCCAGACCAACCTCTACCTGCAAGGACGCGACGACCCGACCCGTACGCCGCGCGCGCTCACCGCCGTCGGGACGCTGCGCGAGGCCGGCGTGACGGTCGCGGGCGGCGGCGACAACTGGCGCGACCCGTTCAACCCGCTCGGCCGCATCGACCCGTTCGAGACCGCGTCGCTCCTGGTCGCCGCCGCGCACCTCGCGCCCGCGGACGCCTACGACGCGGTGACCGCCAAGGCCCGCGCCGCCCTCGGCCTCCCGCCCGTCGCCGTCGAACCGGGAAGCCCCGCCGACCTGCTCGCCGTCCGCGCGCCGAGCCTGGACGAGGCGATCGCCGCCGCCCCGCAGGACCGGATCGTCCTGCGCGCCGGCCGCGTCGTCGCCCGCACCCGCGTGGTGCGCGAAACCGTCCCCGACCTGAACGCCGCGCCGGGCCACGCGCCCGCCTCGAACATGGAGACCACGTGACGCTCGCGGAGGGGCGCAAGCTGCTGCGCCTGGAAGTACGCAACGCGGAGACGCCGATCGAGAAGAAGCCCGAGTGGATCCGCGTACGCGCACGCACGGGCCCGAATACCGCGCGCTGACCCGCCTGGTGAAGGACGAGGGTTTGCATACGGTGTGTCAGGAGGCGGCGTGTCCCAATATTTTCGAGTGTTGGGAGGACCGTGAGGCCACGTTCCTGATCGGTGGGGACCAGTGCACGCGGCGCTGCGATTTCTGCAACATCGACACCGGCAAGCCCGCGGCGTTGGACCGCGATGAGCCGCGGCGGGTGGCCGAGTCGGTGGCGGTGATGGGCCTGCGGTACGCCACCGTGACCGGGGTGGCCCGCGACGACCTGGACGACGGCGGGGCGTGGCTGTACGCCGAGACCGTCCGCCAGATCCACGCCCTGCTGCCCGGCTGCGGGGTGGAACTGCTGATCCCCGACTTCAACGCCGACCCCGCCCAGCTCGCCGAGGTGTTCTCCGCCCGCCCCCAGGTACTGGCGCACAACGTGGAGACGGTGCCGCGGATCTTCAAGCGGATCCGCCCCGGGTTCCGCTACGAACGCTCCCTGGAGGTCATCACCCGCGCCCGCCAGGCCGGACTGGTCACCAAGTCCAACCTGATCCTGGGCCTGGGCGAGACCCGCGCCGAGATCTCCGCCGCCCTACGCGACCTGCACACCGCGGGCTGCGAACTGATCACCATCACCCAGTACCTGCGCCCCACCCCCCGCCACCACCCCGTCGAACGCTGGGTCAAACCACACGAGTTCATCGAACTCAAGGACGAAGCCGACCAGATCGGCTACACCGGCGTCATGTCCGGCCCCCTGGTCCGCTCCAGCTACCGCGCCGGCCGCCTCTACCAGCAAGCAATCCAAGCCCGCCAGGGGTGACCCCCGTCCTGGGGTCCCCGTCCCGGAGCGGTGAGCTGATATCGAAGCCCACGCCAGGAACGGTCAGCCGCTCCGCTCTGTCTCGCCGGATTCTGCGGCGTTCAGCAGGATCTCGGCCATCGCCCTGGCGCGGCGCGCAGGGGCGGACGAGCCATCGCGCACGGAGGCCATGCTCGCGCCGTCCACCAGCAGGACGAAGCGCCACGCCAACTCGTCCATCCCGTCCTCGCCCAGGCGGGCGCTGTAGCCGGCGCCCGCGAGCAGGCCCTTGATGTAGTCCGCGACCGCGTTCTTGTGCGCGACGGCGAGGCGACGCACCACGTCATCGGTTCCGGCGGTCTCCGCCACGGCGTTGTTGAACGAGCATCCGTGGCAGTCGCCGTTCTCGTGCATGGCTCCGAGGGCGTCGAACACCGCGAGGGGCCGCCGCCGTGCTCGGCCACGGACTTCTCCAGGTTCTGCCGCCATTTCACGTCCCGCTGCCGCAGCACCGTCGCGACCAGGTCGTCCTTCCCGGCGAAATGCCGGTAGAACGACGCGCGGCCCACGCCGGAGTCCGTGAGCAAGCGTTCCACGCCGACCGCGCGGATGCCTTCCGTATAGAAGAGCCGCCCGGCGGTCTCGACCAGGCGGTCCCGAGCTCGCGTCGCCATGCCCTCGACCCTAGCCGACCTTGACACCAAACGGAACCGATCAGTACCGTTCCCAAAACGGAACCAATCAGTACCGTTTGCGAGGAGCATGCGCATGGCCTTCCAGACAGAACCCCCTGGCGGCGCGGAACGGGAACCGGCCGTCACCGCGCACCCGCCCCAGGACGGAAGGCGAGACGGCACCGCCTCGACGACGTGGGACGGAAGGCGGGCATGAGCGACACCGCGACGCCGCAGGCCGCGTCCCGCACGCCGACGCACGGCCGGTGGAGCGTTCCCGTGCTCGGGCTCGGCATCTTCGCGGTGGGGACCGACGAGTTCGTCCTCGCCGGGGTGCTGCCGGAGATCAGCGACGCGTTCGGGATATCGGTCGCGGCCGCCGGGCAGATCGTCACGGCGTTCGCCCTGGTCTGCGCCGTGCTCGCACCCGTACTCGGCACGCTCACCGCCGCGTGGCCGCGCCGCCGCGTTCTCCTGCTCGCCCTCGCGGTGTACGCCGCCGGGAACGTCGCGACCGCGCTGTCCGCCTCGTTCGGCTGGCTCCTGGCCGCGCAGATGGTCGCGGCGGCGGGCGCGGGGCTGTTCGTGCCCGCCGCGTCCGTCACGGCCGCCGCGCTCGTCCCGGCCGAACGGCGCGGACGGGCCATCGCCGCCGTCACCACCGGGTTCACGGCGGCGACCGCGCTCGGCGCCCCGATCGGGACCGCGCTCGGCGGCGCGTTCGGATG
This sequence comes from Actinomadura sp. J1-007, assembly GCF_009793335.1. Lineage (GTDB taxonomy): Bacteria > Actinomycetota > Actinomycetes > Streptosporangiales > Streptosporangiaceae > Spirillospora > Spirillospora yumaensis. Next base: position 2,052,976 of record NZ_WING01000001.1, read on the forward strand.
GCGCGCGACCGTATGGTTCCTCGTCGCGCTCGCCGGCGCGGGCCTCGCCGGCGTCGCCGCGCTCGTCCCGGCGCGGGTCGCCGTGGCCGCGTCCGGCGGCCTGCGCGCCCGCCTCGCGCCGCTCCGCGACCGCCGCGCCCTCGCGATCATGGGCACGACCCTGCTGGCGTTCACCGCCGTCTACATCCCCTACACCTACATCGCGCCCGTCTTCGAGCCCGCCACCGGCGGGAACGGCACGCGCCTCGCCCTGCTGCTGTTCCTGTTCGGCGTCGTCGGAACCGTCGCCAACCACCTCGCCGGAACGCTCGCCGACCGCGTCGGCGGCCGGGCCGTCGCCTCCGGCTCCATCGCCCTGCTCATCGCCGCGCTGCTCCTGCTGCCCCTCACCACCGGCTCGTACGGGCTCGCGCTCGCGATGGTCGTCGCGTACGGCCTGCCCTCCTGGGCGATCACCACGCCGCAGCAGCACCGGCTGATCGCCCTCGACCCGGCGTCGGCGCCCGTCTACGTCTCGCTCAACGCCGCGGTCCTCTACCTCGCGATCTCCCTCTCGGGCGTCCTCGGCGCCGCCGGACTCGGCTGGACGGGCGCGAACCGCCTCGCCCTCGTCGCCGCCGCCATCGCCGTCGCGGCGCTCGGACTCTCCGAACTCGCCCACCGCCTCGGCCGGAAGTAGGGAACACCCCATCCCCCGGAACCTGCACGCCACTACGCTTTCCGGGCAGAGCAGCCGATTCCGGGGGATCAACGGTGAGTCGTCCGACCACGCACGTCCATGCCCTGGACGGCGACGATCCGGACGCCATCGGCGCGCACCGCGTCCTCGGCCGCCTCGGCGTCGGCGGCATGGGCAAGGTCTACCTGGGCGAGGACCCGGAGGGCCGTCCGGTCGCGATCAAGGTCGTCCGCCGCGAGCTGGCGATCGACGGCTCGTTCCGCGCCCGGTTCGCCGGCGAGGTCGCCAACGCCCGCCGCGTCGCCTCGTTCTGCACCGCCAAGGTCCTCGACCACGGCGAGACGGACGGCCTGCCGTACATGGTCACCGAGTACATCGAAGGCCCGTCGCTCGGCTCCCTCGTCGACCGCGACGGCGCCCTCGCCCCCGGCCGCCTGCGCGGCCTCGCCATCGGCATCGCGACGGCGCTCACCGCCATCCACGCCGTACGGCTCGTCCACCGCGACCTCAAACCGGGCAACGTCCTGCTCTCCGACACCGGACCCCGCGTCATCGACTTCGGCATCGCCCGCGCCCTGGACTCCACCGACCAGCACACCCAGACCGGCTTCATCGTCGGCAGCCCCGGCTGGATCGCCCCCGAACAGGTCTTCGACGGAACGGTCGACACCGCCGCCGACGTCTTCGCCTGGGGCACCCTCGTCGCGTACGCCGCGTCCGGCTCCCACCCGTACGGCAAGGGCAACCTGATGGTGCTGGCCTCCCGGGCCCAACGCCGCAAACACGCTCTGGACGCCGTCCCCGACGACCTGCGCCCCCTGGTCCACGCGGCCCTCACTCCCGACCCGTCCGAACGCCCGGCCGCCGAAGACCTCCTGGTAGCCCTGGTCGGCGAAGCCCACGACCCCGAACACGCCGCCACCCGAATCATCACCCGAGAATGGACCCCCGTCCCACCCCCCGGCCCGTCCCCCTCCACTCCCGGCGTGACCCCCCTCCCTCCCATCGCAGCCCCCTCCCCTCCTGACTCCGCTCCCCCCACTCCCACCCCAGCCCCCGTCACCCCCACCCGGAGCCCCCTCACCCCGGGCGCAAACCCCTTCACTCCCACCCCACCTCCCCTCCCTCCCGACCCATTTCCCAACCAACCCTCCAGCGAACAGCCAACCTCCACCCGCAGCCCCACCAGCCAGAACGCAGCGATCCCCCCACCCACCACTTCCGCCCACCTGATCGGTGCGACACATCCGGGCCCAGTGCTGCCAGGCACCCGCCCGGGACGGCAAAGGGGAGCAGCCCGCCCACTCGCGTTCGCTCTGGTAATCGTCATCGCCGCCGTCGGCGCCATCTTCATTGGCAGCTCAGCAATCACCTGGCTCGTCGGCGGCACTTCCGGCGACGGTGATGCCGACCCACAGCAGCCCGTCGATCAAGGCCCTGAGACCAGCGCAGCGTTCAAAAGGCTCCCGAACCCGTGCACGGTAGCGAATCCCGCAACTCTGCCCATCCCGCTGACGAAAACACCGGGAAGCCGGGACAACTCCCCCTCCACCACATTTAAAGGCGGCCGAACAACCGGCTGCACATGGACATCCAGCACCCCCTCAGGCACAGGCCCATCCGGCACAAAAACCTCCCTCTCCGTAAAGCTGATGCTCGCGCCCACCGAAACCGTTGCCGGAACGAGGTTCAAGGAAGGACGGCGGTCGTTCAACCAGCGCAAGCCCGCCATCCAGATCAACCACCTCGGCGAACACCCCAACCTCGGCAACGCGGCGTTCGTCGCCAACGGGCGGACAAAGGGCTTCGGCAGCCTCGCCGGCGTCACCGTCCTCGCCACCCGCTACCGCAACGTCCTCATCGAAGTCACCTACCTGGGCACACACCCATTCCACAAACCCAAACCAGCACCCTTGCCCGCCACCAAAACCACCGAAGCCGCAACCCAAATAACCCGCCAAACCATAAAATCCCTAACCACTTGCAAAACCTGCTAACCCCAACAAAAATCCCATCCAAACCGCCCGAAACCCCTCCCAAGAACCCCAGACAAACGCCCCACAAGACCACCTGACGAACGCTCCACAAGCACGCCGACGGTCCGCGCCGCAGCCGGGCCCGGTGTCCGTTCCTGGATTCCTGCCCCACCACACTTGCACGCCGTCCGCGTCACCGCCGCCCCCAGCACTCGCTCCAACAACATTGCCGCCTACGCCCCGCGCACAGCCCAGAACCCACCGCACACCGCACACCGCGCAACGCACCCCACGCGACGCACCCCACGCACCACGCTTCACGCCCGGCGCATCACGCACCCCACACGACGCTTCACACACCCCGCAACGCGCCCCACGCATGACGCACCACGCGTCGCGCCCGGCGCATCTCGCACGACGCACCATGCACCGCCCCCTTCGCATCGCACCCTCCACACCCCCGCACCATGCACCACACCCTCGGCATCACGCCCTCCGCACCCCGCACCGTCCGCACCACGCCCTCCGCGCCACGCAGCCCGCACACGCACCACGCCTTCCGCACCCCCTCACGACGCACCGCGCATGTCGCACCGACGAGCGGCGTTGATTTTGCAGAGACAGGTCATCCCCGAACCGCCTGGTCAGCAGCTAGGCAACATCGACCGGTAGCACACCGTCGTCGCGGTGAAGTGAGGGGGTCGACGGCGGGCACCGTGCGGGTGACGCCGCTGAGCGAGTCGGGGACGTCCTCGGTGAGGAGGGCGGCGAACTGCTGGGGGGTGGTGCGTTTCTTGGCGGTGATGTGGCGGGCCTGGAGGGCGGTGGCGCGTTCGCACAGGTTCCGTGATGGCCACACCACTGCCGAGAACGGCCAGCAACGCGAAGACCAGCGCGGATCAGCGCAGACTGGCGCGGCCCCATGCGGGTCAGCGCAGGCTTGCGTGGGCCAGCGCCGACTGGGAACGGGCGGAGCGACTCAGCTCAACTCGGACGGCGGAGGGCGGTAGGGGAGACGGGAAGCGAAGCGCGATCGAGGAGGATGCACGGGCGGCTCAGCTCAGCCCAGACGGCGGGGGACGGCAGGACGGCTGGGAACGGGGCGGGATGGGCGGAGAGGGGCGGGACGACTCAGCTCAGCTCGGACGGCGCAAGACAGCAGGCGGCTGGGAACGAGGCGGGGTCGACGGGGATGCACAGGCGACTCAGCTCAGCCCGGAGGACTGGGGCGGGATGGGGCAGCTGGGCACGGCAGGGTGGCCGGGGACAGGGGGCGGCCCGGCACGGGGGACTGCGCACCGGCGGGATCGACGGGGACGGACGGGCGACTCAGCTCAGCACGGAAGACCGGGGGCGGACTGGGGCCGCTGGGGACGGCAGGGTGACTAGGAACGGCGAGTGGCTAGAAACGGTGGGGAGCTCGGAACAGCGAGGGCTAGGAAGGGGGCGGCAGAACGGGGATGGGCGGGGCGGGCTGAGCTCAGCTCGGGCGCCTGGAGGTCGGTTCGAACGCCTGGACGTCAGCTCGGACGCCTGGACGGCAGCTCGGGGCGGGGGGAGGCGGTTCGGGTGGGTGGGGTGGCTGGGGGGCTGGGTTGGGGTGGCTGGGGGAGACGGTCGAGGAGGTGGGCGGGATTTATGGGGGTCGGGCGCTGGGGTGACGCTCTAGGCTGTTCCGGGCTGGTTGAGCGGTGATTGATGGGGTTACGAGGGGATCGCGGTGCGCCTGCCGGAACATCTGGAACTGCTGGTCACGGATGAGCCGGTGTTCGACCTGTACGCGGCCGGGCCGTGGCGGGTGCCGGACGGGTTGTTCGACGAGATGCGGGCGCGGCTCGACAAGCTCGTGTCGGATCCGCGGTTCACGGGGCTGACGAGCGACGAACATTCGTTGCTCACGCCGCCGGCACCGCTGGTCGTGGCCGATCTGCTGCTGACCGTCGATTTCCTCTGCGGCGGCGCGGCGGTCAACGCGGGTACGCATTCGCGGTTGCAGTACCAGATCTTCGGCCATTACCACCGCGAGCCGCGCGAGTTGCTGCGCGGGCCGATCGACTGGGGCGTCACCGCGGGCAACTTCCGGCCGCTGGAATGGCTGGAGGACATTCCCGACAAGGATCTCGCGATCACGTTGGGGCGCGAGTCGCTCGACGTCCTGGAAGGGCTGGAACCGCTGGAGCCCCGGCGGCAGGCGTTGATCCGGCTGTACGACGATCCGCCGCCCGACATCCGGGTGCGCGCGGATCAGGAGGACCGCGACCTGTGGATGGCCCACGCCGCGGACGACGTCCTCGCGGTGCTGCCGGAACTGGCGGGCCCGATCGGCTACCTGGAATGGGTGTGCGCCGGGCTGCTCCCCGTCCACGAACATCTGCGGGATGTCGCCCCCCATGACGAACCCGTGCTGGAACTGCTCATCCACCTCCTCCTCCAAGGCGGCCTCAACCAGGTGCCCGCCGAACTGTCGGCCGCTCTGGACGAGGACCGCTACGGGGAGCTTCTGGAACGGTTCGCCACGGCGCGCGAGGGATTCGATGCGCACGCCTGGTATTCGGCGACGCGGGCGTGGCTCGCACGGGCGCTCGGGGCCGGTGCCGCAGACGCGTGCCGTGCGTGGCTCGATATGGCGATGCGGTTCACGGGAGCAGCGCAGGGACTGCCCGCCGACGCGCGTATCCCCGACCCGGAGTGGATTCCGGTCGGCGAGTTCCAGGCGGACGTGCGACGGCTGTGCGGACCGCGCCGCCACGTCGCCAACCCGCTCGCGGCCGATGTGGGCAAGGCACCGCGCCCGGGAACGCGTCGCAACCGCGCGCCCGAGGCGGGTTCCGGCCTGATCGGGCAGCCGGACGTGGTGGCGGCTCTGGAGGGGATCGCCGCGAGCACGAAGCCCGTACGGCTGCTGCTGGTCGGCCCGGACGGCACCGGCAAGCGGGACGCGGCGCAGGAGGTCGCCCGGCTCCTCCAGGACCGGCTGATCACCGCGCCGCCCCTGTGGCTGGCGGACGACTTCTTCGCGGGCAAGGAGGTGGCGGCCGCGACCACGCACCTCTACAACGACGCCCGCGAGTCGGCCGGGGCCCGGCTGATGGTCATCGACGGGCTGGACGACATGTCGCGGGACCCGCGCAGCGGCGAGGCCATCGTCGAGGAACTGCACCGCGCCCTCGACGTCCACGAGGACCTGCACGTCGTCGCGCTGTGCGAACCCGGCGGCGACGCGCGCATCCGCGAGGTCAACCCGGGCCTCGCGCTCCGCTTCCAGGTCGTGCGGACCCACCCGTTCACGGCCGACGGCTACGCCGAACTGTTCGACCGCGCCCTCCACGCGCGCGGGGCCCGCGCCCACAAGCGCGCCCTGGCCGCCGCCGGGTCGCTGCTCGTGCGGACCCCGCCCGTCCGGAACCTGCGCAACGCCCGGCTCGCGCAACGCCTCGCCGACGTCGTCGTCGACGCGGTGCGCGAACGCGCCGAGCCGGGCGCCGAACTCGTCGTCAAACGCGCTGACGTACCGGCCTCGTTCGACCCTGGAGGCAGCGCGGGCGACCCGATGGCTGACCTCGCCGCGCTCACCGGGCTGCGCAGCGTCAAGCGCGAGATCGAACTCGTCGTCGCGGGGACGAAGGCCGCCGGTCTGCGCCGCGCCGCCGGACGGCCCGTGACCGCCGCCCCCGCCCGCCACATGGTCTTCACGGGCAACCCGGGCACCGGCAAGACCGAGGTCGCGCGCCTCCTCGCCCGCGTCTACAAGGACCTCGGCGTGCTGTCTTCGGGGCACCTGGTGGAGGCGTCGCGCGCGCAGCTCGTCGGCCAGTACCTCGGCGAGACGTCCGTCAAGACCCGCGCGGTCGTGCAGCGCGCGCTCGGCGGCGTCCTGTTCATCGACGAGGCGTACGCCCTGACCCAGTCGACGCTCGGGGACGACTACGGCCCCGAGGCGATCGCCGAGCTGGTCAAGATGATGGAGGACCACCGCGACGACCTCGTGGTCATCGTCGCGGGCTACGAACGGGAGATGCACCGCTTCATCGCCTCCGATCCGGGTCTCGCCTCACGTTTCCCCACCACCGTCCGCTTCCCCGACTTCACCGACGCCGAGCTGGTCGAGATCTTCGCGGGCCAGGCCGCCGCGGCCGGCCTCACCCCCGAACCCGCCGCGCTCGACAAGGTCGCCGGCCTCCTCGCCCGAGCGCCCCGCGGACGCTCGTTCGGCAACGCCCGCCTCATGCGGAACCTGTGCGAACGCGCCACCGCCCTCCAGGCCCGCCGCATCACGGCCAAGAAACGCACCACCCCCCAGCAGCTCGCCGCCCTCCTCACCGAGGACGTCCCCGACTCGCTCAGCGGCGTCACCCGCACGGTGCCCGCCACCGACCCCCTCACCGCGCTCGACGCCCTCATCGGCCTGCGCGACGTCAAACGCGAGGTGCACCGCCTCGTGGCCGAGGCCCGCGCCGCCGAACTCCGCCGCGCCGCCGGACAGCCCGCCCGCACCCCGAGCCGCCACCTGCTGTTCACCGGCAACCCGGGCACCGCGAAGACCACCGTCGCCCGCCTCGTCGCCGCCCTCTACGCCCAGCTCGGCCTCCTCTCCTCGGGCCACCTCGTCGAGGCCCACCGCGGCGACCTCATCGCCCCCTACCTCGGGCAGACCGCGCCCAAGGTGCGCGCCGCCGTCGAACAGGCCCTCGGCGGCGTCCTGTTCATCGACGAGGCGTACGCCTTGACCGGCGACGACTACGGCCGCGAAGCGGTCGCCACCCTCGTCAAGCTCATGGAGGAGTACCGCGGCGACCTGGTGGTCATCGCCGCCGGCTACGAACGGGAGATGTCGGCCTTCCTCGCCTCCGACCCCGGACTGGAATCCCGCTTCGCCAAACGCCTGCGGTTCCCCGACTACAGCACCTCCGAACTCATCCAGATCTTCGAGCACCTCGCCGCCGCCGACGGGCTCACCCTCGCCCCGGACGTCCCCGCCGCCCTCCGCCGCCACCTCATGGCGACCAACGGCTCGAACGGCTCCGGCCACGCACCCGCCGACGGCCGCGCCGGCAACGGCCGCCACATGCGCAACCTCCTGGACACCGCGATCGCCACCCAGGCCCAGCGCCTCACGCCGTCCGCGAGCGACTCCGAGATCATCACCCTCCGCGCGTCCGACCTCCCCGAACCCTCTGCCACGCCCGCTGGGTACGGCCTCTACCTATGACGTTCGACTACGGCTCTCTCCGCTCGGTCCTGCACCCGTCCCGTACGGAGCCCGTGCCGCTCCCGCCCGACCCGCGCCGCTCGTTCCTCCACGCCACCCCCTGCCCCCGCTGCAAGGGCTCCGGCCGCGTCGGCGGCTACAGCGGCGACCCGGACGAGTGGGAGGACAACGCCTGGACCTGCTCGGATTGCCGCGCCACCGGCAACGGCCCCGGCTCCCGGCCCTCTCCCGACCCGTCCCCCGCCCACCTCAGCGCCATCACCACCGCGCCGTCCGCCCCCGAAGCCGAAGCGCACGCCTGGGACCTCGCCTTCCGCCTGACCCCGTGGGGCCTTCCCATCCCGGACCGCCTCATCTGGCGCGTCCCCACCTCCCCCGTCAACGCCTTCGAACCGTCCCTGGAAGGCGTCCCACGCTCCATCACGTCCCAGGTCTCGGACCTCCTCCTCAACCAGTGGGACCTGGCCGACCCGACCATCGACCTCGCCACCCCGTACGGCGCCAAGCCCCAGCCGTACATCGACATCCACTACCAAGCCCGCCTCCACTCCGCCTGGGAGGCCGCCGCCGCATCGGCCCGCCCCTCCCCGCTTCCCGGCCTCTCGTTCGCCGATCTTGCAAACCCGTACACACCCCTCCTCAAGATCTGGCGGACCGGCTTCGCCCTCGATGCCCTGACCCCCACCACCCTCACGCTCTACGCCGCCCCGAACAACTCCTGACCGCGCCTGTGGATAACTCGCCCGAACGGCCCACCACCGTTGTCTAGACTCGTTCCCGACCCACCGCGACGTCCGGCCGAATCGGCTGTGAAAGGGGATCGGTGTCCGTCCGGGACTGGCAACACAAGGTGCTCACCGACCTAGGCACCTCCTCCACCGGCCTAGTCCCCCCATCCCCCACACCCGCAGCAGCGCCCTCCGCCTCCCCCGCGCCCGCGCGCACGCCCCCGCCCGCCGATGACGGCCTTTCCCCGGCAGAGACTCCGCAGGCCACAAAAGCGGAGGCCAGCCCCGTCTCCGGCGCCGAATCACATTTCCCAGCGGAAACCACGTCCGTTGCCAAGCCTCAGCCCTTGGGCACAGTGGAAACCACGTCCAGAGCTACACCTCCCGCCAAGGCACCACCCCGAGCGGCGGACACAGCGGATCCCGAAATCATGCGTCCAGACAATGTGCGCGTGGCCACGCAGATCTTTCCGCCCTCGCCGAACGCCAATGCACCAGAAACACCTCCCGCGCCGCCCGGACCAACCCCTGTCCAGCCCGAAATGCCCTCTACCTCTACAAGCCCACACACAGCGCCTACTGCGATATCCCCGCCTTTGCCGCCCCAGCGCCCCAATGGTCCACCCACCCCAGAAACTCCGCCGGACGAGCCCGCACCACCGCAGTACCGGCCCACACCCGCCCTCACGCCCACGGAGCGCGAATCCGTGCAGGCTCCCGTCTCGGCAACCCACCATGAGCGGAGCCCATCCGAGGAAACCCCGCCCTCGCCCCCAACGGCGACGGAGCATCCGCCGCAGGTTTCCCCACCCAACTCACCTTCCGGCAAGGCCTGGGGTGAGGTCGAGTGGCCGAGCGCACCGAACAGCGCACACGACGCATCGGCACAGCAAGAATCTCAACTCCAACGGCCCGTTCCGCAGCCGAGGCCAACGGCCCCACCCGTCCGAACGCAGGCCACGCCGTATCCCACCGAAGACCTCGTCCGGCGCAATCCTCACGGCGACCCGATGCTGCGCAGGCTCGGGCGGGGGGTGCGCAAGGGCATCGGCGCCTCCGCGGCCGGCCAGACACGCAACCTCGTCCACATCACGGCGCAGCTCGGCGCGCCTGTCCCGTCCTGCCGTCGGATCGCCGTCACCAGCATTCGGGGCGGCGCAGGCAAGTCGACCATCGCAGCCCTGATCGCAGGCGTCATCCGCGCACATCGCGAAGACCGTGTCGTCGCGATAGACGCCGACCCCGGTCTGGGCTCACTTTCCCTGCGGCTCGGTGTCGGCGGTGCCCGTTCGCTACGCGAGTTGGCAACGGCACGCCCCCGCACATGGGACGAGACCGCCGCGTACCTCGCCCATACGCCCGAGAACCTGTGGGTCCTCCCAGCCACTCCCCAGGGCGTCGTGGGCGACGAACTCGACCACGAGATTTTCCGCGCAGGCGCTGGGAAACTCAGCCGCTACTTCTCCGCATCCGTCATCGACTGCGGCGCGGGCCTGGTTTCAGGACTGACACAAAGCATCATCGCTGGCGCCCATGCGCAGGTCTTCGTCGTGCCCGGCACCGGAGACGGCGCCCTGAGCGCGCGCGCCGCGCTGGAGTGGTTCGCCCGGAACGGCTACCGGCCACTCCTTACGCGGACCGTCATCGCGCTCGTCACGCACACACCCAACCCGGACGCCGATGTAGATCGCGCCCGCCAGATGCTAGGAAGCGGCGGCCTACCGGTGATTACCATTCCGTACGACCGCCATCTCGCCGCTGGCATAGCGATCGCTCCCGAACGCCTCGGTACGCCGGCACGCGACGCCGCAACGCACATCGCGGCCGAAGCCTTCGTCCGTTCCCTGTCGGGAGGGGCCGTATGAGCCGTGAACTCATCGTTCTCACCCCGGAACGCCCTGACCTCACCGTCCTCCCCGAGTTCATCGGCGAGGAGCTCAAGATGGTCGGCCTCTACGTCTTCGACACAGCCGACCATCTACTCGTACGAATCCGAGAGCCCATGCTCGTATCCGTTCCCGGCGAGACGGAACGCCTGCTCGACACAGACGTCCCAGCTCCGGCGTGGTGGGTCGAAATCCGCGCGGCCGCAGACCCGCCCCACGCGCGCCTCGTCGCGAGCCGCTGCGCCGAACGCCTAGCGGACTGTCACGGCGGCACGGTCTGGAGCGCCAGCAGTTCCTGAGAACCAACCGCTAACACGAGGAAGTGGGGCCACGAACAATGCCGTACGGGCACGGAAACGTTCCCACTGCCGGCGGAGCGGATGCTCTGACCGACCGCGCCATGGTCGTTCTGCTGGAACGGCCGGTCGTTTCGCTCAGCGCCGACCTGGTCGAAATGCTCGCCGAATGCGAACGGTCCGGCCGCGCCCTCCAGATCGTGACACCCCCAGGCAGCCGGGTGACCCAACCAGTCCGCGCCGCGGCGAACGGGACCCGCGCGCATTGGATCGTCGCTGACGACGAGGACTACTACGAAGGCACGTCGGGACGCCCGATGCGCTGGGACGGCGGCGCTTTCAGCCTGGTACCCGACGCCACCGACTACGCCCCAGGTTTCGTAGCCCGCCCCCGCGCGCCCGCGGGGGTCCATCTCTCGATGACCTTCCAGGCCCGCCACACCCCTGATGCCGTCCTCGGAAGACAGGCAGCAGAACTCTTGCATCTTCTAACCGGCCGAACCCTCATCGGCTGGGGCCCCTCCGAACCGCTGGAACACCCCTGGGACCCCCGCACACTCACATCGTTCGTCCACAACAAAATCCAACGGCACGGCCTCGAAAGACTCATCGCCATAGGCGCCGGCGAACGTCCCGCAATAGCGACCCTCGAATTCTTCCCCCTCGCTCCGCCCGCGAAGGGCATCGCCGAAGTCACGGTGCTCACCGTCGGCTACACCCCGGACGATCCACCGCCCGTCTCCCACATCCCATGGCTAACGGACATGCTCACCACCGAGCATCCGGTCACAGCCCTTCTGGCCCAACTCAGCCCCGGCCCGGCGGACCTCACCTCCGAACCCCGCTGGACCGGCGCGTCCGCTCCCATCGGCATGGCCGCCGCCGGCTCGTACGACGGCCCTCCCGGCTTCACCCGCCAACGCCTCGGCCCCGACCACGCCCCCGTCACCTGGTTCCACCTAGGCGACGGCGAATCCCCCGAATACTGGAAACGCCACCAAACCCTCCTCCACCACCTCCGCACCACCTGACACATACCCACCACTCAAGATAAAAGTCCGATCCTCACAGTGAGCAGACCACGACTAGCAACGACAACACGGCAAGATCAGCAGCGGACTGTTTGGAAATACGGGCCCCGCTTAGATCGAAATCGGTGCGCAGTCGCTGATGCCCCTTCGCCGCGGCGCACCGGTGGCGGCGGACACTAACAAGTTCGCACGCGCGGGTGCGGTCGCGGGCGTCACTGTTTCGCCTACAGTGCTGCGCCGCACCGAGCCGCCGCCTACGAGGACTCGCGTCGCGTTTCGTCTATGAATCTCTGCCCTTGGCTCAGGGCTTCACCCATCTCCTGGTCAGCGAGATTCGCGTGCCAGCTCATGAATTTTTCGATACCGGGCATGAGCGCCTCCCGGTACACTTCAGATTCACCTATCTGCCGTAGCGTGATTTTGCCACCCAATAGATCTTGGACCATTTCACCAAGAACTCCATTCTTGGCGTGGTCAAGCTTACCGATGACTTCAAGGACCTCCTGTTCTGACATGTCCTCTGAATCGGATGCTCCAAGCCCGGCGAACATGCCCTTCCCTCCGACTCGACTGTTTATTTCAAACTGAAATGCTTGTATCCCTGCTGTGGCATGGGTAGACGTTTCAAGTCGCCAGCGTCTCCGGTCAACCCCTGAATCTCCGCAGTTATACCGTTCATCGCGGTAGCCGTCGTCGTCATGACCGCGCTGGCCTTCTCCCATTTTTCAATGCCCTGTTTTATCACCAGCGCCGCGACGCCGGCACCCGCCGCAGTCGCGGTACCGCCGGAGATCAATGAACCGGCCCCTGCTATGGCCGCCGCCCAGATGAAGCGGTCGATGGCCATACGGATGAGGCCAGCGACGACGTCGGCTGCCCGCCACGTCGATTCGGCGGCCTTCTTGTACTGTTCACCGATCTTGACAAGCACATTCTTCAACTCGCTGTGCGCCTGCGAGACCTTGTAGAAGTAAGTGGAAGCAGCATCTGCCGCATTGCCACTCCAGGTCGGATCAAGTTGGCTGTTTCCCCACGCGATATTCATGCCCACAGCCAGCGCCGCGTCGCCAGCGTTGGTCAAAGCCTCCCCGTACTTGTGGATCTTGTCCCAGTCTCCGGCGAAGAACTCAGCACAGGCACCGACGATGTCCTTGCCACAGTAGATCTTGAAAATCTCGTTGATCCACCAGGAAGGGCTCATTGCATCGAAGATGGATGCGGGATTGGCGTACGGGTTGTTGAGTATGTCACCCGTTCCCTGAAAGGACTTCGGTTTGACCAAGTACTTCTGCGGATCATCACCTTGCCGAGCCGTCATCGCATGCCTTTCTTTCACTCTCGGAAACTTCAGTCCTTGAAGTGCGGGGCAGGCCGCTTCACAACGGGCTGGAGGGCATCGACGCGAGCTGCCGCGTCTCGTTCGGCCTTGCGGTAGTAGGTTGCCGTTTTCCTGAGACCGACGGCGGACTGGTCAAGCGAACTGATGTACATGAACAACGTGTTCCCCACCGTCTCGACGACCACTTTATGACTCCAGGCGAACTTGGTGATAAGCCCGTGGTCGTACCAGTGCACGTTATCATTCGAAAGGAGATACGAATTGATGCTCTGGACGTCGTCCTCTGCCCGGTGGATAAGTTTTCCAAATTCCTCGATCTTTGAAGGATTCACCCGGAGGACCATTTTCACTACTTCCCTTGTCCGCTATTCGTTCCCGGCATCAGTACCCTTTTGTCACCAAACCAAGGGTGAGCAGGGCACAGGTGGCGACCGAGAGTAAAAGTCCGACCCGTCTTGCACGTTCCCCCTCGTCGCCCGTTCGGTAGTACTTGATGACAAACAGAACCGCTGCAAACTGAACGAAGAATGCTACGGTGAAAGAGATCACAGCCTGGGAGCTGACCTCAGTGGTGGACGTGTCGGTGAGTCCGAACGACTCCAATAGGACCGAGCAGACATTAATAAAGCAGGCGATGAAGAGCAGGACGACGGCTCCCGCCCAAGGGTTGGTATAGCGATCCCATCGCCCAGTCTCTCTCATGAAGAACCCGCCTTCACCGGACATGTCGCCGACCGTTCATCACTTCTTTTCGGCGTGCTGGCAAACCACTGTCGATCATTGTCAATACTAAACTCTGTAAACGCGCTTCGCACGGCGCCTCAGAATGAGGACCACAGTCACGGCTACGAGACCCGCCGCTATCAGCACTCCCACACCGAAGAACCAGGGGGCACTGCTCTTCTTGCCTGTGTTGCTCGCACTCCGAGGGGCGGGATCTGCTTCGGACTGCGCCGAGCCGCTCTTACCCGAAGGCGGGTTCACACTCAGGCCAGCGTAGACAGGGTTTGGAGAGTCGCGGGGCACGTTCGCCGTGAGAGCGAGGTACGGAATGAGAGCGCCGAAACCTGAGAGCTTGTCGCGCCCAGGCGGATCAACATCCTTCGCGGTGGCCAGCATTCGTTGCACCAGTTCGCGAGCCGACATCTGAGGGAAACGCGCACGAAGCAGGGCGACAACGCCCGACGTCAGTGCAGCTGCCTGGCTCGTGCCGTTGTTATTCCATCCGAACAGGCCATGCTTGTTGATCGATCCCACTGCGACGCTCGGCGCCGCGAGCGCCAACGTGTTCGCCGGTACGCTCTTCCGCCACATCTTTAGATTGGCGTCGACACCGCCCACGGTGACCACACCCAAACAGTTTGCGGGATAGTTGAGGTTCTCTTTCGATGCGCCTTCGTTACCGGCCGATGCCACGACGACAGCATTGTGATCCGCCGCGTACCGGATCGCTTCCTGTAGGTCATCCGGACAGCGAACGCTGTCGCCGCCCAACGAAAAATTGATCACACTGGCACCGTGATCTACCGCATATTTGATCGACAGTGCGAGGTTGTCGTTCTGCAGGAGCGGGAGGATTCGCGCCTCAGGAGCAACGCCCATCATGCCCGTTTCACGGCCCTGCCCTGCGATAAGCGCAGCCATCGCCGTTCCGTGGCCGTTTTTAACGCGATCAAGGTCTCTGCGCCCATCCTCTCCTTCTCGCAGTTTCCCCTTCATGACGACCCCTCGCAGGTCGGGCAGATCCGCTTGGACGCCAGTGTCTACGAGAGCCACGATGACGCCGGTGCCGCGCGTCAAAGGCCAGACCTTGTCCTCGATTTCCCAGGCGTCGAACCACCATTCTTCTGGCCGTGGAGATGGAACGGCCATAGCGGTGGTTCCGTGGGTAAGCAGGACCAGTGCGCAACCGAGGATGCCCATGACCTGTCGACCGAACTTCAACGGCTGGCTCCGCAGGTCGTATAGGCTGCCTTTAGCAGCGAGGATTTCAGTTGCCCTCTCCGATCACTCTCGGCGCGACATCGTCGTCCTCGTTCCAGAGACTTTCTTCATCACTGAGCCAGGACTGACGTTCCCGTTCATGCTCACGGTTCCTCCCCGCCGTTGCTCCCGGGGATCCTCCGACCGCTTGAGTCGGGCCGCCCGCAGCGTTTCTGCCAACGTGGCCGGCGGAGTCCGAATTTGATGGCACGAGAGTTCCGTTCCTGAGCACCGCGCCTTGGGCCGGGCTCCGTCCGCTCTGCAAAGGCGGCTGTGTCGGGTTTCCGCCAATCACTCCCGGTCTACCTCCGCCAGGCCCGAGCGCCTGCCCTGGACGAATGCCTGTGCCGCCACCGATGGGTGGGGTCATCGGCCCCCCAGCTCCTGGAGGCACCGGTTTGGGCAGTGGCCCCGGCCGCTTCGCTCCCCCTTCAGCCGAAGGCGGAGCCAGCGGTCGATAAGGGGAGCCTCCGCCCGGGGACGGGGCAGGGCGCCCAAACCGCCGTTGCCAGGGCCTGGGGTCCCTCCGCCGCCCCCTGGAGGCAGCGGACTGGTCCCGGGGCCATGTGGGATGCTCGGGCCCACTCCCTCAAGGTGGGAGGGCCCGTGGGCGCCGCCAGGGAGAGCTCCGTGCCCTCCCGAGTGTCCGGGCATACCCCCGGGATAACCGCCTCCGCCTCCGCCTCCGGAAAAGTGTGGTGAGTCTCCTGCATCCCCGGGCGCATAAGAGCCACCCGCACCGCCCGCAGGGGACGCGCCAGACCCGTTTGATGTGGCCTCGCCACCCCCTCCACCGCCAGCTTCGGGCGTTGCTCCTACAGGGCCGCCGTAGTCCACCCGACCAAGAGTGACTGATTCTGGAATCTTGGCGTAAGCCTCAGCGAGTCCGGCGTTGGTTCGTGCGAGGTGCTCCTGGGCACGCTTGTCATCTGCGAACGGAGTGAGGTTCGTACTGGGAGGGCCAGGTGCCGGGGCGGTGCTCAGCAGTGCTCCCGCAGGATCGCTCGGCGCCTTCTTCTCTGGCAGTCCGGCTTGGGCCTGCTTGATGGTCGCATGTGCCTGGGACATGGCCGACTGAAACTGTCGGCTTGCCGCGGCGAGCACGTTCGCTGCTTTGCCGAGTTGTTTCACATGGCCGATCCCGAGTTCCTGAGCATCGCCCTGCCAGACGCTTTTCAAGCGCCTGACGTGCTCGTCCAGGCCATTCCCCGCTTCCCGGAAAGCCCGGCCGACCACGTTGTACGCCCATTCGAGACCCTCGAGCGTATCCGCGTTCGCGCCGTGAAGAAAGTTGGCGATCGCGTCGTAGTTGTACTGCGCCGGGTTGCCTTGCCCTAGGGTCCCGGTGCGAACGCCGTGCTCCTCTACTTTCGGGCCCATCACGCCTCGTTCCTCGATGACTGGGTAACCGGCTTCAACGGGTGCGCCATGGCGTCACCCCCGTGGGCGGCCCTGCTTGGCGGCCAGCTCCTTCTGAGGCGGCTTTGGCCGCCGATTCGGCCGCACCGTAGTTCCGCGCGGATTGCTCCACGCGGCTGACCATCGCTTCGTATGCACGGCAGTAGGCGTTGATGGCAGAAACCATGTTCTGGTGCGCCGAATCGACCTTCGGCCCTACTTGCTGCCCGACATCCCAGGTGCCGACCTGGCCGGCGTTGCGCTGGAGCACGGCCAAGGCAGAGTTGAGCTTGGCCAGGTCACTGCGCATTTGGGCGGCTACATGCAGAAGCTGTTCCCGATGGACCTCTACCGGACTCGTTCCCGCGGCGCTCTTGCGGGGCGGCCCGGGGACAGGCCACGTGGACGGGTTCGAGGGGTCGATCGGGGACTGTTGGAACAGGCCCGGGGCAGGAGGCCCGGTGGGAGCTGCTGTGCCGGGTCGGCCGGTTGGTCCTGCGGCGCCATGGTTCTTTCTCCCCGTACGGTCGGCCGGTCAGGCCCACATCGCGGTGTTGGCCTTCTCGGCGCCCAGGTGGATGTCGTGGGAGTCACCGATGGCGCGGCCCATGCCCTGGACGGCGTTGGCCATGCGCTGGGAGGCCATCTTCCACTCGCGGAGCTTCGTCTCGTACGCGCCTCGGGCGTCGCCGTCCCATTCGGCCAGGTGGGTGCGGACCTGACGGTCCAGGTCCTGCAGGATCGCCTCGTACTTCTTGAGGGCGGCGATGAAGTCGGCCTGCCCCGTGGTCATGCCGGCGAAGTTCACGAACGTGTAGTCGGTGCCCATGGTCTACCCCTCAGAATCGTCGGACGAGCAGGTCAGCCGTTGATGGAGCCCTTGAGCTGGTTGACGCGGCCGGTCTTCTGCTCCTCGGCGGCCTGGTACTTCACGCGGGTGTGGACGAGCTTCTCGTGAATCTCGTTGAGGTCCCGAAGAACCTTGGCGAACTCGTTCTCGAACAGGTTGTAGACCTGCGTGAACGCGGCGGCGGACTCGCCCTTCCACGCGGCCTGCAACTGGGCGTGGTGGCCGTTGAGCTGGTTCTTGACCCCGCTGATCTGGCCGTGTGCGTCCTGGACGTTTCCGGCGGCCACCTGCATGTGTTGCCGGTTGACCGATGACTGCTGGGACATCCCAGCCTCCTTGCACGTCGATACCTGCGGCATCACGACGCGCCCCCGCGCATACCAGTCATTTCCCTGTGGCCCCGGTACGGCGACAGACCCCGTGACTCTGAGCAAGGTAAAGCGTAGAGAAAGCCTAGATAGCCTGTCTACTTGTCTTGGCGACAACGGCCCGGGCCAAGGACGTTTCCGGCGCCTTTGACGGCCCGTGACCAGCATGGACGGCCAACAGCTTGGTATTCGGTCGGACCATGTGGCCGGTACCGGACCACCGCAGGCGACGGTTGTGCCACAGCATCATCCAAGGCGCATGAGCTGGAACGCGTCTACTACGACGGAACAGTTGGACCCATACGAACTGCCATGTCGTCCAAGTGGCCCAATCGGGGTCAATTGGTGATGGCGGGTGTGGTGGTCAGAATGCGGCCTGCGGACTCAGGCAGCCGTTGATGGCGTCGGGGTGGTGCTGGATCACTTTGAGACCGTGCTTGGTCATGTCGCTGAGGTGGTCGAGCTCGGTTGCTAGGAAGTCGGCGCGGAGCGCTTCAGTGATCCTTTTTCCTCCTCGGGTGACTTGGTAGTTCTGTGGACGGCGATGGCCTTGACGGGGTGGCTGGCTTGCTGGGGCTTCAGCGGAGCTTGCGGACGATTCGGAAGTTCTTGAGCTGGGCGTTGGCGCGTCGGGTCCGGCGATGACCTGCATGTTCATTCCGTGGCAGCGGTTCGGCCGGGCAGTGCGGCCGGTCGGCCCGCGCACGGTCGCATGCGATGAGCGTGCCGTCCAGCACCAGCAGGTGCAGCCCGTCCTCTTTGACCCTGCGCGGCGCCGCCGTCAGCTTCGGCGGCCACGCCGACAGCAGCGCCACCGCCTCCTGGACATACCGCCAGGCGTGCTCGTCGATATCTCGACCCCGGCCCCGAGCTCGGCGAAGGTGTCGCTCTGGCGCAGGTGGACCAGCGTCAGTGCGGTCAGGATGCGGTCTCTCACCGCGTTCGAGTCGGTATGCACAAGCCTGCTGAGTCCAAGTGCGAGATCGATCAGGCCGCCGGTACCGTCAGCCACCACCCGGCCTAGGGCAGGGCTGGTGTCACAACTGAAAGATTCCTCCGGCATCGCATTCGAATGCCTGTCATGCCTGTCGAGTGCCGTTCGTGGCCGGATCGTGCCGCTGTGGGGCGCTATTTGGTGGGCAGGGGGGTGCGGGCTGCGGGGGCTGTTAGTGCTGGGCCTTCTTTGAAGAGTTGGAAGAGGCTTGCGGGTACGGGGGCCGCGCGGGACGCGGAGTAGCCGAGTTTTGTGACGTCTTCGGGGGTGGGGATCGGGTAGCGGATTCCCTGGTCGGTGAGGAGGGAGAAGGTTTGGGGTCGTTGGCCGGGTACGGAGAGAGTGCCTGCGAACGTGCCGCCGCCTGGCAGGGTGATCCGGTCTGAAGACGCTGCTGGAAGTGTGCCGCCCAGGGTGAAGCGGGCCTCGGTGGAGAACTTGTCCGTTGCGCGATAGACGGCACACAAAGGTGTGGATGCGGCGTAAGGAACGGTTGTAGGCGGGTCCTCTGGGAGATCCCGGCTGTGGAGGTTCGTGCGGGACGCGTTGCCAGCCGCTTGTGCGGGAGTTATGGGCACAGGTTGTCCGGGGCTGTCCTTGCCCGGGCCGGTGTTGTCCAGGAGGAGGCGGGCCTGGGTCTTGGAGATGGCGGATAGGCCGTCCGGCAGTTGGACGTACCAGCGTTCGGGGGTTCCGGCTATGGCGGGGACATTGAAGAGTTGCCCCACGGGGGTGGGCGAGCCGCTGGGGCCTTTGGTCGGTCTTCCCCAGGAGGGGATGGAGGGTGCTTGGAAGTTGGGGCCCTCCGGTAGGCCGTTCAGCCAGCGTTCGTCTACCGGGGTCGGCGAGTCGGCCGTCAGGGCTCGGGCCGCCCTCAGTGTTATGCGCATTCGGGTGTCGCGCCAGACGAGCCAGACTTGCGGGCCTGCTTGGACGAGAACGGCTTGGGCGTCTGTCAGGGGGGTGCCGCCTACGGAACGGGTCGCGGTCAGGGAGACGGTGTGGTTGCGGGTGCAGAGGGACCACGGGGGCTTGGCGGTGGTCTGCGGGAGGGACTCGGGGGCGTTTTGGATGCCGGTTAGGGGGCCTCGGGGGTATTTGGACAGGGATTTTGAGGAGACCAGTTTGCGTTGGATGGTGGTTCCGGACATGGCCAGGCGGGCTGAGGCGTAGTTGAGGAACGGGATGAGTTTGCCCTGGCTGTAGGCGTAGGTGGCGCCGGATTCTTTCTCGATGAGGAGGGTTCCGGGTTTTTCGAGGTTGCGGGCGCCGCCTTTGAAGAGGAGGCCGGAGATGCCGAATCCGGCGGCTACGAGGACGACGACCATGACGCCGCAGAGGGCGCCGACGCCTGTGCGGCGGAGGGGGATTCGGCGGCGCCGGGTTTGCCTTGGAGGAGGGCCAGGGCGACGCGTTGGGTCATCAGGCGGTGGGCCTGGTAGAGGTCCTTGCGCGTTTGCATCAGCCGGCCAGCCCGCGGAGCCAGGTGTAGAGGTTCAGGAGGCCCATCGCCAGGGGGAAGAGGGCGATGATCAGGGTGAGGTCGACGATGTCGCCTGCGCGGCCCCAGAACGGTGACGGTTTGTGGGTGGGGAGGCGTAGGGCCATGACGAGCATGGCCGTCACCGTCAGCAGGGTGGGGACGAGGACGGTCAGGACCGTTGAGGCGGGGGTTGCGGTCGTTGCGGTGTGGAGCGCCAGGGCGGCGAGGCCCGTGAGGCCCGCGCCCAGCATCCAGAGGCGTTGGGGACGGCGCAGGAAGACTCTCGCGCGCAGGAGCAGGACGAGCGAGATGCAGAGGCTCATGGTGGTGGGGAGCCAGCCGTTGGTGGTTATGAGGGCGATTTGAGCGCCGAGGCTCACTAGGGCCACCGCGGCTACGAGGCCCGTTGCGAAGCGGTCGGCTTCGCGTGTGCGGCGCAGGAGGGTGGGGCCGTCGAACGTTTGGCTGCTGCGGAGTTCTTCGGCGTTCTCTGGGACGGGCGGCAGGGGGAGGCGGGCCAGGCGGAAGGCGAGGGACGGGATGAGGGCCGTCAGGGCTAGGCAGAGGGCCGAGGCTGCGGCCGCTGTTCCTTGCGGGTCTAGGTCGAAGCCCTCCACGAGGGCCGTTGCGACGACGCCTAGGAGGGCGGTGAACGCGGCGCCCAGGAACGTCGGGAGGCCCTCGGTGATGGCGAAGGCCGCGATGACCGATGCCAGGGTCACGGCGGCCAGCGCGGCGGCGAGGTGGGGGGCGCCCAGGGAGAGGAGCGGTACGGGGCGGGCCGGGGCCAGGAGGCCCGCGAGGAACGCGTACGGGAGGGCGCTGTAGCCCAGGACCGCGCCCGCGCCGGCGTCGCCCAGGGCGCGTGAGAGGACGGCTCCGGCGACGAGGAGGAGCGTGGCTACGACGGCCGCGGCGATGCTGAGGAGGCCCCATGGGGGGCCTGTCAGGGCCATGCCGACCGCGCCCGCGGTGAGGACGGCGGCGGCGCCGAGGAGGCCGAAGCGGCGGGTCGTCTCGGGGCGCCAGCGGTCGGAGTGCTCGTTGATGCCGGTCGCCACCACGTCGGCGACGTCGTCGAACGTGACTTCGGGGAGTTGTGCCAGGTCGGGGCGGAAGAAGAGGAGTTCGCCGTCGCGGATTCCGAGGGCGGAGAGCGTTTGCGACTCGTCCAGCGGGCCCTCGTCCAGGCGTTGCAGGACCCATCCGGAATGGCGGAGTCCGGCATCGGCCAGATTCTGGCCCGCGACCTGCAACAACGTGGGCAGCATGTGCGCCAGCGGAATATCCGCCGGAAGTGACAGGTCCAGGCGGCGGTGCGGGGCGACGATCACCACGCGGCACAGGTCGGGCCCAGTCGTCGTGTTCACACGGCCTCCGGTCAACGGACGAGATGACCGCACATTCACTACCAGTCAGGACCGTTTCGCGCCACCGGTCCTTGAAGAAGGCGGCCGGTGAAAACAATGACATTTGCGTTCGCGTTCGGATCACTAGGATGGCCCGGCATTGACGGCTGTCAGGGTGATCGGCACCGAGGGTCAAGATCGCTGTGCGGTGGCGGCGCCGCGGGGAAGGGAGCGGGGCTGTGGGGATCGTTCTCGTGCGGCGGCCGGAGCGGCGGCCGCCTCCGGGGCTGCCTGAGGGCGAGATCGTGCTGGAGCCGCCGCCGGAGATCCCCGAGACGGTCTCGCAGGGGTTCGCGAACGCGCTGATGTACGTGCCGATGGCCGCGAGCGGCGGGGCCATGGGGCTGATGTTCATGGGCGGCGCGGGCGGGGCCGGGGGCGGCAACCCGATCATGTGGGTGGCGAGCGGGCTGTTCGTGCTGTCGATGGTCGGCATGGGCTTCGGGCACATGGGGCAGGGCGCGGGCGAGCGCAAGCAGCGGTTGAACGGCGCGCGCCGGGACTACTACCGGTATCTCGACCAGATCCGCGCGCGCGTGCGCAAGGCGGCGGCGCAGCAGCGGGAGGCGCTGGAGTGGAGCGGGCCCAATCCGCGGACGCTGTGGTCGCTGGTGATGTCGCATCGGCTGTGGGAACGGCGTCCGGCGGACGAGGATTTCGGGCAGGTACGGCTCGGACGGGGACGGCAGCGGCTCGCGCTGGAACTGGTGACGCCGGAGACGAAGCCGATCGAGGATCTGGAGCCGATGTGCGCGGGGCGTTGCGGCGCTTTCTGAGGGCGCACGCGACCGTTCCGGATCTGCCGGTGGCCGTGTCGCTTCCGGCGTTCGCGCGGATCGTTCCGACGGGGGATCCGGAGACGGTCCGGTCGATGGTGCGGGCGATGGTGGCGCAGCTCGTCGCCTTTCACACGCCCGATGACGTACGGGTGACGATCTGCGCCTCGGCGGAACGGAGGCGGGATTGGGAATGGGCCAAATGGCTGCCGCATTGCCTGCACGGGAGCCGGCATGACGCCGCGGGGCCGATCCGGCTGTTCGGTCATTCGCTGGCCGATCTGGAGTCGCTGCTTGAGGACGAGATCAAGGACCGGCGGCGGTTCTCGCCGGGCGTCGGGAGTGACGAGCTGCCGTTCCAGGTGGTGATCGTGGACGGCGGCGAGGTGGCGGACTCTCAGATCGGGGCGGACGGCATCAAGGGGGTCTGCGTCCTCGACTTGAGCGGTTCCGTCGCCCCGACGTCGGACGCGACGATGCTGCGCCTGCACGTGACGCCCGACGGCGTTGAGATGCTGGAACGGGACCATACCGGCAAGGACGTTTCGAGCCTGCTGGGGCGGGCGGACGATTTCACGACCGTTCAGGCGGAGGCGCTGGCGTTGCGGCTCGCGCCATTGCGGGCGGGCGCGGCGGACGAGCCGGAGCAGAACGCCCTGGCGTCCAATCTGACGCTGACCTCGTTGCTCGGATTGCGCGGTGCGTACGGGATCGACCTGCGGAGCTCGTGGCAGCCGAGGGCGCCGCGGAACCGTTTGCGGGTGCCGATCGGGGTGGATTCCGAAGGGCGGCCCATCGAGCTCGACATCAAGGAGTCGGCGCAGGGCGGGATGGGCCCGCACGGGCTGCTGATCGGCGCGACGGGGTCCGGTAAGTCGGAGCTGCTGCGGACGCTCGTGCTCGCGCTCGCCATCACGCATTCGTCCGAGACGCTCAACTTCGTGCTGGTCGACTTCAAGGGCGGCGCCACGTTTCTCGGGCTGGAAGAGCTCCAGCACGTCTCCGCGGTCATCACCAACCTGGAGGAGGAGCTTCCCCTTGTCGACCGCATGTACGACGCGCTCAACGGCGAGATGGTGCGGCGTCAGGAACTGCTGCGCTCGGCGGGCAATTACGCGTCGTTGCGCGACTACGAGAAGGCGCGCGAGGGGGGTGCGCGGCTCGCTCCGATGCCGACGCTGTTCGTCGTTCTGGACGAGTTCTCCGAGCTGCTGTCGGCCAAGCCGGAGTTCGCCGACCTGTTCGTGATGATCGGACGGCTCGGACGTTCCCTCGGGGTGCATCTGCTGCTCGCGTCGCAACGGCTTGAGGAGGGCAAGCTGCGCGGGCTCGATTCCCATCTTTCGTACCGGATCGGCCTGCGGACGTTCTCGGCGATGGAGTCGCGGGTCGTGCTGGGCGTGCCCGACGCGTACGAACTGCCGCCGCAGCCGGGGAACGGCTATCTGAAGGTGGATGTCAGCGACATGGTGCGGTTCAAGGCCGCGTACGTTTCGGGTCCCGTCGGCGAGGAGGAACGGGCGCGGGTGTATCAAGGCGGGCGGACGGTACGTCGCCAGATCCTGCCGTACAGCACGGCGTTCATCCCGCCGCCGACCGCTCCCGACGAACAGCGCGCCCAACGGCCCTCAGAGCAGGAATCCGAGGAATCGCTGTTCCGCGCCGTCATCGGGCAGCTCGCGGGGCAGGGGCCCGCCGCACACCGGATCTGGCTGCCGCCGCTGGACGTTCCTCCGGCGGTCGATCAGCTCCTGCCGCCGCTGTCGGTCACCCCCGAGCACGGCCTGACGACCGCCGGATGGGAGGGGCGCGAACGGCTCGCCGCCGTGGTCGGGGTCGTGGACCGGCCGTACGAGCAGCGCCGCGACCCGTTCTGGGTGGATCTGTCGGCGGCGGCGGGGCACGTGGGCATCGCGGGCGCGCCGCAGACCGGCAAGTCGACGATCCTGCGGTCGCTGATCGCCTCGCTGTCGCTGCTGCACACGCCCGAGCAGGTGCAGTTCTACTGCCTGGACTTCGGCGGCGGGACGCTCGGCGCGCTCGCGGGGCTGCCGCACGTCGGCGGGGTGACCAACCGGCTGAACGCCGACCGCGTGCGCCGTACCGTCGCGGAGGTCTCCACCCTGCTCGAACGGCGCGAGCGCGACTTCAACGAGCTCGGCATCGACTCCATCGCGACCTACCGGCGCCTGCGCGCCGCGGGGGAGCTGGACGGCGACGGGTTCGGGGACGTGTTCCTCGTGGTGGACGGCTGGATGACGCTGCGCCAGGAGTACGAGGCGCTGGAGGACGTGGTCACCGACCTGGCGGCGCGGGGGCTCGGGTTCGGCGTGCACGTCGTGGCGACGGCGGGCAAGTGGTCGGAGTTCCGGATGGGCATCCGGGACGTGTTCGGGACGCGCCTCGAACTGCGGCTCGGCGACGCGTACGAGTCGGAGATCGACCGGCGGCTCGCGGAGAACATCCCCGACGGGCGTCCCGGCCGCGGCCTGACCCGCGACAAGATGCACTTCCTCGCGGCGCTGCCCCGCCTCGACGGGCGCGGCACCACCGACGACCTCGGCGACGGCGTCGCGAAGATGGTCGAGGCGGTCGCGGGCGCGTGGCAGGGCCCGCGTGCGCCCGCGGTGCGGCTGCTGCCCGATCTGCTTGCGGCGTCCGAGCTGGCGGACGTCCCGTCGGAGAAGTGGCGCGTGCCCATCGGAATCGACGAGAACAGCCTCGCGGCCGTCACGCTGGACTTCGCCGCCGATCCGCACTTCGCGGTCGTTGGCGACACCGAGTGCGGCAAGTCGAACCTCCTGCGCCTGCTCGCCGAGGGCGTCGTCGCCGGGCACACGCCGGCCGAGGCCAAGCTGATCTTCATCGACTACCGGCGGGCGCTGCTCGACACCGCCGACACCGAGCACCGCATCGGGTACGCCGCGTCCCCCGCGGCCGCCGCCGAGCTCGTCGACGACCTGGTGGACGCGCTGAACGACCGGCTCCCGCCCGCCGACCTCACCGCCGAGCAGCTCCGCGCGCGCTCGTGGTGGAAGGGCTCGGACGTGTTCGTCTTCGTGGACGACTACGACCTGGTCGCGACGGCGGCCAACCCGCTGCTGCCGCTTCTGGACCTGCTCCCCCAGGCCCGCGACATCGGCGTCCACCTCGTGCTGGCGCGGACCATGGGCGGGATGGGCCGCGCCCTGTACGACCCGGTCATCCAGCGGCTCAAGGACATGGCCGCGCCCGCGCTCATCATGTCCGGCAGCCGCGAGGAGGGGCCCCTGTTCGGCGAGGTCCGTCCCGCGCCGCTCCCGCCCGGCCGCGGGACGCTCACCGACCGCCGCACCGGCGCCCGCCTCGTCCAGACCGCCCGCCTGAACGCCTGAACGCCTGAGCGTCTGGACGTCTGGACGTCTGGACGTTCGGCTGCGTGGCGCGGGGCGAACGGCCCTAGACCAGGTCGCTGCCGGTGTTCCGCATCATCTGCTGGAGCACTTTCAGGGTGGTGACGTAGTCGGCGTCGTCGATGCCGTGGTGGATGCGTTCGCGGATCGCGGGGGCGTGCTGCTTGATGTCGAGGCGAGCCTCCTCCCCCGCCTCGGTGATCCAGAGCCGTCCGTCGCCGTCGCGGGTGAGCCAGCCGCGCTCCAGCAGGACCTTCGCCTCGGCCTCCAGGTCGTCCTCGGGCCGGAGGTACGAGCTCATGGCCCGCTGAAGTTCGGGGACGGTCATGCCTTGGCCGTCGGGTGAGATGTCGTTCTTCGACAGGTTGCGGAGCAGCCAGAACTGCGGCTGGGTGAACCCCAGCTCGGCGTGCCGGGCCCGGATGAACGCGATGAGCGCCTCGTACGCCGCTCCGGTCCAGTAGGCGGCCGGCTGCGCCGCGAGTTCGGCGTCGGAGAGCTGCTGGGTCGTCATGTGCGGTGCCTCCTTCGAGTGATCGCTCGTCGAGTGATCGCTGGTGGGAGCACCGTAAAATCTGAAGTTTGGTTGAGGTCAACCGGCCGGAGAGCAGGTCGTCCCCGCTGGCACGGCCGCCCGCGTCGGCCGCCCGCGACCGGGGGTCAGGAACGCGGCGCGCCGATCGTCCCCTGGGTCGGGGGCTCGGCGACCGGGTCGTCCTCGGCGGGACGGGACGAGAGGTCGACGCGGCCGGGGCGCCAGCCGCGCCGCCGCCCCAGGGGAACGATCACGCCGGTGAGCGCGGCGAGGGCGGCGGCGGCCAGCGCGCCGCCCGCCACGGCGGCGGAGACGTCGCGGGTGCGGCCGTCCACCGGGGCGGGCGCGGCGAACGTCGCGGGGGCCGGGGCGGGACGGGGCGCGACGGGCCCGCCGTTCTCGCCCGGGACGACGGCGGTGACGGCCTGCACGGGGTTGACCATGCCGCGTCCCGTTCCGTCGCCGGCGCTGCCGTCCGCCGTCGCGAGGACGCGCCGTACGACCTGGTCCTGCCGCAGGCCCGGGTGGTACGACCGGACGAGCGCCGCGACACCGGTGACGTACGCGGCGGCGAAGCTCGTGCCCTGCGCCTGCGGGTTGTAGCCCGATCCCGTCCAGGCGGCCGGGACGTCCTTGCCGGGCGCGCCGAGATCGACCCGCGACTGGAGGCTGGAGGTCTCGGCGCGGGCGCCGTCGGGGCCGAGCGCGGCGACCGACAGGACGCCCGGGTAGCTCGCCGGGTACGCGGGGCCCGGGTCGCCGTCGCGCTTCTCGGCGTTGCCCGCGGCGGCGACGACCACGGCGTCGCGGTCCTGCGCGTGGCGGACGGCGCGTTCGAGGTCGGGCGAGGGCCGCGCGCGGATCGACACGTTGATCACCTTGGCGCCGCGGTCGGCGGCGCGGCGGATCGCGCCGGGCAGCCGGTCGCCGCCGCGTTCGTCCTCGTCGGCGTTCTGCTGCTTGACGACGAGGAGCCGCACCTCGGGCGCGACGCCGCTGAGGGGGACGCCGCGGCCGGTCAGGTCGCGCCCGCCGATGAGGGACGCGACGGCGGTGCCGTGGCCGAGGCAGTCGCGGTCGCCGGTGCCGGTGAGGTCGACGCGCTCCGACACGCGGCCGGACAGCATCGGGTGGCCGGTGTCGGCCCCGCTGTCGACCACGGCGGCGGTCACGCCCTGCCCGCGCGTCAGCCTCCACACGCGGTCGTACGCCAGCCGGTCGCGCGCCCAGGACCGTCCCATCCGCCCCTGGTAACCGCGCTGCGGATTGCATTCGGGTGTGGGCGGAGGGGGCGGCGGAGCGGAAGTGGCCTTGGAGGGCGACGTGGAACGGGCGGGCGGGCTCGGCTTCTTCGAAGCCTTCGGTTTCGTCGGCTTGCCTGACGGATCGGCGACCGCGCCCCACCCGGCGGCCGCGCTCCGGACCCGTTCAGCACCGGAGACGGGCGCAGACGCGAGGAACGGGGCGTACGCCAGGCAGGCGCCCGCGGCCACCAGTGCGATTCCGCGCATCCGCTGTCTCCCCTGCCCGGCGCCCGTCCGTCCAGCGAACGAATCTAGAGGATCGCAACGCGCCCCGTTGCGTACGAGTCAAGTCCGGTCAGAACGGATCGCGCCCCGTCGGCGCGACGCGCAGGAAGCGGTCAGGATCGCGCGGGACGCGGTCAGGACGAGTGTTCGCGGCGGCGGCTCAGGAGTTGCTGCATGACCAGCACCACGCCCGCCAGAGCCGCCCCGGCGAAAAGTCCCACGACGAAGCCGTTGACCGAGTCGCGGTCGGCGAGCGTGAGCCACAGGACGGCGATGACCGCCAGGCCGCCGAAGTAGGCCGTCATGAACGCGTAGAAGCGACGGCTCCAGTAACGGCGGCGCGCGGGGGCGGCGGGCGGCGCGGCGAGTTCGGCGTCCGGGCCGACGCTGGCCGCTTTCGGACGCTTGAAGTACTCGAAGTACATCCAGGTGCCGCATGGTTCCCAGCCGTCGGGCGCGAGGCGTTCGGTCACGGTCCTGCGCCGGGCCCCGAGGACGGTCTCGCGCCGGTACTCCCAGCGCTGCGGGTGGTGCGGGTCGCGGTGGCTGACGAACCGGCCGAGGTGGTCGACGCGCTCGACCTCCCAGCCCTGGTCGCCGAACTCGTTCAGGCGCGCCCGTTCCTGGAACGCGTCGGCCGTCCAGCGCCAGGTCTCCGCGTCGGGCGCCGGACGGAGACCGCCGGAGGCGCCGTCGGAGGCGTCGCCCGAGGCGCCGTCGGGAGCCGCGCGGCCGGTGAGGCTCCCGGCGAACTCCGCCGCGGGCCCGAACTCCTCCTCCGGATCGGCGCCCGCGTCGGCGACGTACGCGGCCAGGTCGGCGATCGTCCCCTCCACCTCGTCGGCGGGGACGCCGTCCGCGCGGAGCCGTTCGGCGAGGTCCTCGAAGTAGGGCGCGCTCATCGGATCCCTCCCTTGGCGAGGACGGCGCGGACCGACCCGTCGAACGCCAGCCACAGCCCGCCCTGCTCGGCGAGGGTGGCGCGGCCGTCGTCGGTGAGGTGGTAGTAGCGGCGGCCGGGCCCGCGGTCGGCGACGCGGAACTCGGCGGCGACCAGCCCGGCCTCCTCCAGCCGGTTGAGGACGGGGTAGAGGGTGCCGCCCTTGATCTGGCCGAGTCCGGCCGCGGCCAGCGTCTTGGCGATCTCGTAGCCGTAGCTCTCGCCCTCGGTGAGGCTCGCGAGGACGAGCAGGTCGAGCACGCCCTTGAGCCAGCTCGCGCGGCGGTCGGCAGCCATGGGCCTCATCTTCACGGGGATACAGGTAGCCAAGCAATCTAGCCAGCGATCCGGGCCGGGGCGAACGGCTCGGCGGGGCGGCGGGCGGGCGCGGGCGTGAGGACCAGCCCGCGGACGTCGATGAGGATGTGCGCCACGATGGGCGCGAGCAGGCTGCCGGTCGCCAGGTAGAGCGAGGACAGCAGCCAGCCGACCGCCGCGACCGCGGCCATCCCCTTCCAGCCCTGGTAGAGGTGGCCGAGGGTGAAGACCGCGAGGGCGAGCACGGCGGCGGGGCGCGGGTCCAGGCCGAGCGCGCCGACGCCGAGCGCGATCAGCAGCCCGCGGAAGACGATCTCCTCGCAGACGCCGGCGGTCACGGCCATCGCGAGCGCGTGGCCCCGTTCGGCGCGGGTCCGCGGCAGCAGCTCGGCGAACGCGTCCTGGCCGGGCACCCTGCGTCCGGAACGGGCCCAGCGGCGCAGCGCCAGCGTGCTGACCAGGATCGCGACGGCGACGCCGGTGACCGTTCCGAGCGCGCCGCCCATGTCGTCCGGCGCGGTGAGGCCGAGGTCGGACGGCTCGACGCCCGGCGAGGCGAGCAGGACGGCCCCGACGACCGCGACCCACGCCCACGAGCCGCCGATCCACCGGGCGTACAGCCTGGTCAGCGCCTTCGGGTCGGTGTCGCGCGTGCGCCGGAGCCGCTCGTACGACCGCTTGCCGTGGAGCGCCTCGCCGACCGCGAGGTAGGCCGCCAGCGCGACGGCCAGGGCGAGCCCGAGGGCGGAGAAGTCCGGGGAGATCCGCATCGCGTCCACCGTCCGTTCACAGAGGTCTACTGAACGACCTAGACGCTACATCGAGCTAGATAGGAATACAAACTAGATAGCCGTGCCGGATCCAGCCCCGGGCAAAAAACGGAGGGATCACTCGGAATAGCGCCCGGGATCTTGCTGTTGCAACTAAGCGTGCGACGCGCGGTACGCCGGGTATCCCCGTGCCGACCCCCCGCACGAACCGACCCCAAGGAGGCAACGGTGCGCAGCAGCATCCTCAGACCCCGAGCCCATTCCGAACGTTCCGCCCACAAGCAGGTCAAGACGACCTCGCTCCGCGCCCTCGCGGTGGCCGCCCGCCTCGAACGCGAGCATGGGGACCACGCCCCGGAGGGCCCACCGGGCCATGACGGCGGCCGGGCGGACGGCCGTCCCACGCGACGGAACCCCGACCCGGCCTGACCCCCGTCCCCCGACGACCGTCCCTCCGCCCCCCGCGCGACACCCGGGAACCACCGTGAACCCGCGGACCGTCGCCGACCGGCGGCTCGGACGGCCCTGACACCCCGGCCGCGCAAGCGGGCGGCGACCCACGACGGAACGATTCCGCCAGTGGAGCTGGCCGCTTCCGGCCGCACGAAGAAGCCTCCGGCTGATCACCCGATCAGCCGGAGGCTTCTCTCTTTGCAGCGGCCCCGACGGGAGGCCGCCTCAGAGGCGCGCGAACGTACGGAACGGATCAGGCGCCGGGACGTCCCCGCGCCGGAAACCGCGCGCCGACCAGCGCTAACGGAATCGCTTACCCCCTCAGGACCCCCCGCACACCTCAGAGCAAATACCATCTTGTGACCAGAAGTCTGCTACGCAGGTGCTGAAAGCGACGGAAGCGAGTGGTGTGACGGACAGGACGATGCCGGACGCCCACCCTCTGCGGTCGGGCGATCCGACCGAGCTGGGCGGCTACGAGATCCTGGGCCGGCTGGGCGAGGGCGGGCAGGGCGCGGTGTTCCTGGGCCGCCGGGCGGGCGGCGCGGGCGAGGCCCCGCGCGTCGCCGACCACGTCGCGATCAAGCTGCTGCACGCCGGGCTGACCGGCGACGACTCGGCGCGGGCGCGGTTCGTCCGCGAGCTGGAGGTCGCCAAGGCCGTCGCGCGGTTCTGCACCGCGCAGGTCCTGGACGCCGACGTGGCGGGCGACCAGCCGTACATCGTCAGCGAGTACGTGCCGGGACAGTCGCTGCACCGGATCGTGCGGGCCGAGGGCCCGCGCACGGGCGGCGCGCTCGAACGGCTCGCGGTCAGCACGCTGACCGCGCTCATCGCGATCCACCAGGCCGGGATCGTGCACCGCGACTTCAAGCCGCACAACGTCATGATGGGCCCGGACGGCCCCCGCGTGATCGACTTCGGCGTGGCGCGCGCCCTCGGCGCGGCGGGCGAGACGCAGAACGTCGGCACGCCCGCGTACATGGCGCCCGAGCACTTCACCGGCGGCGAGGTCGGGCCGGCCGCCGACATGTTCGCCTGGGGCACCACGATGGCGTTCGCGGCGAACGGGCGGCCCGCGTTCGGCAACGACGAGATGGCGTCGGTGATGCACCGCATCCTGACCGGCGAGCCCGATCTCGGCGACCTGCCCGACTCGCTGCGCGAACTCGTCCTGGCGTGCCTGCACAAGGAGCCCGCGCAACGTCCCACCGCGCGCGAGGCGCAGGAACGCCTCGTCGGCGCGGCGACGGGCACGGCTCCGTCCGCGCAGCCGCTGCCGCCGCTGCCCGCGTTCCCGGTGGGCAACGCGCCGGTTCTCCCCGGCCAGGCCCCCGCCGCGCCGGGCGTTCCCGTGATGCCGAGGCCGCTCGGTTCCTCGACGGACCCGGGCGCCATGGCGGGCGCGGTCCTGCCGCCCGACCACGGCACCGACCCCGGCGGCGCGCGGGGGAGCACGAGCCCGCAGCCCGCCCCGTTCGGCGACGGAACGACTCCCCCGCCGAACGTTCCGCCGTTCCCGCCCCAGGCGACGCAGGCGCCCGGCTACGGCCGGCCGCCGAACCGCGGCGCGGGCAAGCGGATCATCCCGGTGGCCGCGGCCGTGGCCGTCCTCGCCATCGTGGCGGGAGGCTCGGTGTGGGCCGCGACCCGTCCGGACGACGGCGGGCACGAGCGGCGCACGGCCGCCGACCAGCCGGCGCAGGACGGCCCCGCCGAAGCCGCTCCCGGCGCCCCGGCGACGGACGGCAAGAAGCCGTCCGGACGTCCCCCGGGCGGCAAGGGCGGCGGGCAGAAGGGCGGCGCGTCCAACGGCCCCGCCCAGCCCAAGCGGCCGGGACAGCCCGAGAAGTCGGTTCCGGCCAAGGGCGGCGGCGGACGGGGCGGCGGAGGCGGCCCGGCTCCACAGGAACCGGCCAACAAGTACTCCCCGCAGGCCGTCTGCAACAGCGGAGGCCACGGCGGCGGCTACTACGTGCAGCGTTCGGTGTCGGGTTCCGGCGGGATCGCCTACCTGCTCTACAACAGCTCGGGCTACAACTGCGCGGTCACGCTGAAGACCCGCGGCGTCGGCAAGGCGTCGCCGGTGTCGGTGTGGATCCAGCGCAGCGGCGGCGGCAGGATCGGCGACAGCGGCTCGTTCGACTGGTACGCGGGCCCGGTGTACGTGTCGGCCGCCAAGAAGTGCGTCCGCTTCGGCGGCAACGGCGCCACCGCCCCCTACGGCAACTGCGGCTGAACACCCACACGCCAGGACCGCAAGGCCGTAGCGCGCCAAGCCGTCAGGAGCGCGCGAGCGCCAGGGCCGCGAAAGCGTCAAAGCGCGAGAAGGCCAGG
Organism: Actinomadura sp. J1-007; assembly: GCF_009793335.1. Taxonomy (GTDB): domain Bacteria; phylum Actinomycetota; class Actinomycetes; order Streptosporangiales; family Streptosporangiaceae; genus Spirillospora; species Spirillospora yumaensis. The sequence continues at coordinate 2,085,655 of NZ_WING01000001.1, forward strand.
AGCGTGCGAAGGCCAGGAGCGCGAGTGCGTCCGGCCGCGGGCGCAAGGAGCGCGAGTGTGTCAGGGCCGCGGGCGCAAGGAGCGCTAGTGCGTCAGGCCGCGGGTGCAAGAAGCTCGAAAGCGCCAGGACCGCGGGCGCAAGGCACTTGCGAGCGCCGAACGGCTTAAGAGGGGTTGGGGAGAGAGGTCGCGCGCGGGGAGAGTGGCGCGCGGCGAGCCGGGCGGGATTCCGGCGGAATCCCGCGGCGGCTCGTTAGCGGGGTTCGGTGGATCAGTTGTGGGAGGCGATCAGGTGGTCGAAGTCGCCGTCCTTGGCTCCAAGGATGAGGGCTTCGATCTCGGGGCGGGTGTAGATGAGGGCCGGGCCCTCGGGGTGCCGGGAGTTGCGCATCGCGACCCGCCCGCCGGGCAGTTCGGCGATCTCGACGCAGTTCCCCTGGGAGTTGCTTCGCTGGGACTTCTGCCACCGCGCCCCGTGGAGCTTGGTGGCGGGCATCCCGTTGTCGTAGTCGGTCTTGAGCATCATGTCTCTCTGAGAAGATCACCGAGAAGCTCGACGGTGCGTTCCGGGGTCGCACTGTCGACGCACAGGCGTTCCATCGCCTGCAAGTACGTGTCGACGTCGTCTCGCTTGTCCAGGTACATCGCGCCGGTGAGGTTCTCGACGTAAACCACGTCCGGCAGGTCCTGCTCGGGAAAGCGCAGGATCGAGAAGGCTCCACCCTCGGCCGCGTGACCGCCGAACCGGAACGGCATGATCTGGATGGTGACGTTGGGCAGCTTGGACATCTCGATGAGATGCTCGAACTGGCCCCGCATCACCTCCGGACCTCCGATGGGACGCCTGAGCGCCCCCTCGTCCAGCACCGCCCAGAGGCGGGGCGCGTCCGGGCCCGTGAGGCGCTCCTGGCGTTGCAGGCGCAGCTCCACGCGCTGGTCGATCTCGTGTTCGGCGGCTCCGGCGTTGCCCAGGCGGATCACCGCACGCGCGTACCCCTCCGACTGCAACAGCCCCGGGACGAATTGCAGCTCGTACGTGCGGATCAGCGCCGCCGACTCCTCCAGGCCCACATAGGTCTGGAACCAGCCGGGCAGGACATCGTTGTACCGGTGCCACCAACCGGGGTGTTGGCCTCCCGCGCGAGCTGTAGCAGCGCGCCGCGTTCGGTCTTGTCGCCGACGCCGTACAGCGTGAGCAGGTCGTCAACGTCGCGTTCCTTGAAGCTGACGCGTCCCAGTTCCAGGCGGCTGATCTTGGACTCGGACGCGCGGATGACATAACCGGCGTCCTGCCGGGTCACGCCCTTCGCCTCTCGAAGGCGTCGGAGCTGTGAACCGAGCAGGATCCGGCGAACCGTCGACCCGGTTCCCGGCGTCTCAGGAGTCACGCCCAACCTCCCGGCTAGATGGGGGACAGCCAACTTCTTTCTCCGGCGTAGCCGGAAAGCGTACTCAGTGTGCCACTGGCGTCCGTGTCCTGCGGTTACCTCCGATCACCCGTGTGCATCGCGCCGCCGCGGACCCTCGCGAGTCCAGATGCACGTGCATTGGGCCTTGCATTCGCACGCTACGATGCGCAGGATAACGCACGAGACTTCCGAGCCACGGCTGCACAACGAGATCACTCTGCGGGGTCCGGGGAATGACGTCACGCCACGCGCACGACGACACGCGGTGGGAGGTCGGCCCCGTCGTGGGGCCGGCGGAACCACAGGACTATGCCGTGTACTCGACGCCCATACCGGAATCGTCAGACCTGCCCCCCAGGCTGGACCACGCCCTCGCCGCGCTCACCGAGGCGGCGCGGCCGACGGTCTCGTTCACCGTGCAGCCCGATCCGGAATCGGTCACCGAGGCCCGCCACTTCGCGATCTCGCGGTTGTGCGAGTGGGGCCTCGGGGCGCTCACCGACGATCTCGGCCTGGTGGTCTCCGAGCTGGTCACCAACGCCCTGCGGCACAGCGGCGGGGTGAAGGCGTGGCCACGTCCGGTCCCGCCGCCGGGCTCGGCCGACCCGCTCGGGTCCGCGCCCGCGGCGATCCGGCTGCGGCTGATCCACGAGGCGCCGTGGCTGCTGTGCGGGATCCTGGACGCCAGCCCGTCCGCGCCGCGCCGCAAGCAGCCCGACTACATCGCCGAGACGGGACGCGGGCTGCACCTGGTCGAGTCGTTCAGCGAGCGCTGGGGCTGGCGCTCGCTGCCGCACGGAAAGATCGTCTGGGCCCTGTTCCGGACGCCCTGACACGGCCGCGCGGGGAGTCTCCCCTAGCGGTCGCGAGCAAGGTCCCCAGGGAAAGGGCGCGGTAACGTCGCGTTCTGAGAAAGAGCCCCGGACGAGTGACGGGTCCGAGGGCGGCCGGTACGGTCCTGTGGCCGAGATCGCGGCGCCTGCCGAGGGTAACGGCGCGAGCGCACGGGTATAGGGCCCTCCCCACGAGCACCGAGCATCGAGCAAGGAGTCGCGGTGGAATTCGCCGTCGAGCACAGGGTCGAGAAGGACTTCACGGTCGTGAAGATCAGCGGCGAGATCGACGTGTTCACCAGCCCGCGGCTGCGCGAGATGATGCTCGGCATCATCGACGACGGCGGGCTGCACCTGATCGTGGACCTCGGCGAGGTCACCTTCCTCGACTCGACCGGCCTCGGCGTGCTCGTCGGCGTCTACCACCGGCTGCGCGCCCGCGACGGCTCGATGTCGTTCATGGGGGTCAACGACCGCGTGCGGCGCGTCTTCCACGTCACCCAGCTCACCAAGATCTTCGTCCTGCACGGGTCGCTCGAGGACGCCATCGCCGCACGCCGCGCCACCTGAGCGCGGCCCGCGGCCGAGGACGCCGGACCCGTCCCGTGCGTCCGGCCGCCGGTGTCGTGGGGACCCGGTACGGTGAGACGGAGATTGAGATCAAGCCCGCCGCCAGGGCCCCGTCCCGCCGACGCGCGCGGTGCTGTCCGTCAACCGATCAACGACCGGACGGGAGCGCTCCGTGGCAGAACAGCCGCTGCATGAGCACACGCTCGGCAATGGCCTGCGCGTGGTGGTCTGCGAGGACCATGTCGTACCGCTGGCCGCCGTCAACATCTGGTACGGCGTGGGCTCGCGGCACGAGCGGGCCGGCCGCACCGGGCTCGCGCACCTCTTCGAGCACCTGATGTTCCAGGGCTCGGCCAACGTCGCCGAGGGCGAGCACGCCGCGCTGCTGGAGAGCGCCGGCGCCACGTTCAACGCCAGCACGTCGTTCGAGCGCACCAACTACTACGAGACGGTCCCGGTCAGCCACCTGGAGCTCGCGCTCTGGCTGGAGGCCGACCGGATGGGCACCCTGCCCGCGGCGCTCACCCAGGCCAACCTCGACAACCAGCGCGACGTGGTCAAGAACGAGCGCCGCCAGCGCTACGACAACCAGCCCTACGGCACGGCGTTCGAGCGGCTGTGCAGGCTGACGTTCCCAGCCGGCCACCCGTACGCGCACACCCCCATCGGCTCGATGGAGGACCTCGACGCGACGACGCTGTCCGACTGCACCGACTTCTTCGGCACCTGGTACGCGCCCGGCAACGCCGTCCTGTCGATCGTCGGCGACGTCGACCCCGAGCAGACCCTCGCGGCCGTCGAGCGCTACTTCGGCGGGCTGCCCGCGGGCCCGGCGACGCCGTCCGCGCGGCCCGGCGACCTCGGCCCGCTGAGCGGCGTGCGCGAGGAGAGGGTCGACGAGGACGTGCCCTCGCCCGCCTACTTCGCGATGTTCTCGCTGCCGACCGACGGCGGCGACGACATCGAGGCCGCCGAGCTGGCCGCCGAGATCCTCGGCGGCGGCTCCGGCTCCCGGCTGTACGACCGGATGGTGCGCCGCGACGAGATCGCCACCGAGGTGTGGGCGGGCGTGACGCGGCTGGCGTCCGGCCCGTCCCTCGCGATCGTCGACGCGATCGGCCCCGACCCCGAGAAGATCGCCGAGGTGCTCGACGAGGAGCTCGCGCGGTTCGCCGCCGACGGGCCCGACGAGGACGAGGCGGCGCGCGCCGCCGCGCAGGCCGAGCGCGGGTTCCTGGAGCAGACCGAGACCGTGACCGGGCTCGCCAACGCGCTGTCGCAGAACGCCACGCAGTTCGGCGACCCGTCCCGCGTGTTCACCGCGCCGGGCCGCGCCGCCGCGGTCACCGCGGGCCAGATCAAGGAGATGGCGGGCCGGTGGATGGCGCCGTCCGCCCGTACCGCGCTGACCTACGGAGGTGCCTCGTGACGCAGCCAGACGGCCTGGTCCTTCAGCCGCGCCCGACGCCCGAGCCGGTCCCCGCGTGGGCGTTCCCGGCGGGCAGCGCGGGCGAGGTGCCCGGCGGCCCCGCGACGCTGCGCGTCGACCTGCCGGGTCGGCGGCTCGCCGCCGTCCGGCTCATCCTCGACGCGGGCGCGGGACGGGAGGCCGCCGGCGACGACGGCGTCGCGACGATCCTGGCGCGCGCGCTGCTGGAGGGCACCGAACCCGGCGGCGGCACCGCGCTGACCGCCGCGTTCGAACGCCTCGGCGCGAGCCTGTACGCCACCGCCGACCTCGCCGCGCTGCGGATCGCGCTCGACGTCCCGGTGACGCGGCTCGGCCCGGCGCTGGAGCTGTTCTCGAAGGTGGTGCGGTCGCCCGCGCTCGCCGACGCCGATGTCAAGCGCCTCGTCCGCGAACGGCTCGACGAGATCGCGCAGGACGACGCCGACCCGGGCAGCCGCGCCATGAAGGAGCTGCGCGCGGTGATGTTCCCGGCGGGCGCCCGCGCGTCCCGTCCGACCGGCGGCGACCGCGCGTCCGTCGAGGCGATCGAGGGCGCCGCCGTACGGGCGTTCTACGGCTCGGTGGCGCCCGCGGAGGCCACCGCCGTCGTCGCCGGTGATCTTTCCGGCGTGGACGCCGAAGGGGCCCTCAGGGAGGCGCTGGAGGGCTGGGGCGCGGACGGCGTCGCGCTGCCCGCCGCCGACACGATCCAGCCCGGTTCGGCCGCGCGGATCGTCGTGGTCGACCGCCCGGGATCCGTCCAGACGTACCTGTGCCTCGGCCACGGCACGCCCGACCGCTCGCACCCCGACTGGGCGTCGCTGACGGTCGCCGCGCACGTGCTGGGCGGCGGCCTCACGTCCCGGCTCAACGCGGTGCTCCGCGAGGAGAAGGGCTACACCTACGGCGCGCGGGCCGGGCTGCTGCGGCTGCGGCACTGCGGGCTGTTCATCGCGCAGGGCGCGGTGCACACCGAGGTCACCGCCGACGCCGTCGCCGACGCGCTGACCGAACTGCGCGGCGTCCTCACCCGGGGCATCTCCGACGAGGAGCACGGCGCGTCCGTGCGCGCCCTCGCCGACCGCGCGCCCGCCGAGTACGAGACGGCCCGCGCGGTCGCCGCCGAACTCGCCGACGCGTCCGCGAGCGGCCTCGGCGCCGACTACCCGAGCCGCTACCTGGAGGCCGTCCGGGCGTCCACTCCGGACGGCGTCGCCCGCGCCTACCGCGAGCACGTCGACCCCGAGGCACTGACCGTCATCGCCGTAGGCGACGCCGCCCAGATCCGCGAACCACTGGAGAAGCTCGGCTACGCCCCCGTCACAGTGACGGCGACTGCTGAGTGACCGTGACCGGCTAGTCGGACGGCGACCGGCTGACTGACGGCGACCGCTGAGTGACCGCGGCCGTGGCTGCGGCTGCGGCTGCGGCGGGGTAGACGGACGGCGTCCGGCTGGGTAATGGCGCCGAACTGGGTGGCGGTGGCCGATTAGGTGACCGTGACCGGGTGGGCTGACGGCGACCGGCTGGGTGCTGGCGTCAAGCTGGGTGCCGGTGGCCGACTACGTGCTGGTGGCCAACTAGGTGACCGCGACCGGGCAGGCGGACGGCGACCGGCTGAGTGCTGGCGCCCGGGTAGGCGGCGGCGTCCGCTAGGTGAGGGCACCGGCTGGATGCCGGACGCCCGGCTGGGTGAGGGCGTACGGCTGGGTGAGGGTGACCGGGTGGCGGCTCGGTTCACGATTCTGCCCGCAATGTTCCGCTTGTCGTGCGAACCGGTGGCATGGTGGATTCCGTCTGACAGACGCGGGGAGTGCCCCGCGCCGTCGCGAGAGGGGAACGGCCGGTGTCCTACGGGCAGATGGCAGGCGGCTACGGCCCGGGCAACGCGGGCGGCCCCGGCGGATACAGCGGCCCTGGCGGTCCAGCTGGAGCCGGTGGCCCCGGCGGGTACAGCGGTCCCGGCGGCTCTGGCGGTCCCGGTGGTCCGGCCGGAGCGGGCGGTCCCGGCGGGTACGGCGGGCCGGGCGGATTCGGTGGCGCGGGTGGTCCCGGCGGACCTGCCGGTCCCGGTGGTCCTGGTGGGCCGTTGGTGGATGCGATTCTCAACGAGCCGCACTGTCGGCCGGGCGGGGTCGTGGCCGGGAAGGTGCATCTGCGCGGTGGCGACCGGCCGCTCGACATCCGGCACGTGACGCTCGTGCTCATGCCGCGCATGCAGGTCTCCGGCGGCGGCGAGAGCGCGGGGCCCGACGTCTACCGCGGCGCGCTCACCCGCCCGTTCCAGCTCGGCGCGGGGCAGGACCACGCGCTGTCGTTCTCGATCCCGCTGCCGTACGAGCTGCCGTTCACGACGGTCCTCGGCCGCGAGCTGCCCGGCTTCACGATCGGGCTGTGCACCGAGGTGGACGTGAAGGGGCAGCCCGACCCGGGCGACGTCGACCCGATCTCCGTCGAGCCCCTGGAGTCGCAGCAGTGGGTGCTGGCGGCGATCGCGCGCCTCGGGTTCCGCATCGAACACGTGCGGTTCAAGCAGTCCAAGCTGCGCGGGGTGTCGCAGCAGCTCCCGTTCCACCAGGAGATCCTGCTCGCGCCGCCGGCCGCGTACCAGGGGCGGCTGGACCTCGTCGGGTTGAGCTTCGTCGCGAGCCCGCACACCAACGCGTTCGTCCTGCGCGCCGACGGCCGTGCCGAGCCGTCGGACGAGTCGTTCGGCCGCTTCGCGTCGGGCCACAAGGAGGCCGCGGAGACGGACTGGGACGCGAAGATCACGCAGTGGCTCGACGCCGCGGCCGCACTCCCCCACACCCCGGCGGCCGGTCACTCCGGCCCGTCCGGCGGCGCGGGTCACGCGTCGCCGCCGCCCGGCCACGCCATGCCGTCCTCGTCGCGGCCCTCCGAGCCTTCGGAGCCCTCCTGGACGGCGCTGCACGGGGCCGGGGCGTCCGGCGGCGCATCGTCCTCGTCCGGTGGATCGGCGTTCCCTGGGGGCGCGCAACCGGCGGCGGCGTACGGCGGCGGAGGCGGCAACGCGTCGTTCCCGCCTCCGGCACCGTCTCCCGGCTCCGGTGGCGGTATGCCTCCGCAGGGACCGCCGCCAGGCTCGCCCCCCGCTGAACACGCCAGCCCGTCGTTCCCCCCGCCGGGAGGTTCGCCCGGACACGGCCCGGCCCCCGGTTACGGCCCGCCCCCCGGACACGGTCACACACCGGCCAACGACCCGGGGTATGGCCCCGCTCAGCCACCTGGACACGGTCACACGCCCGCGTACAGCCCCACCCCTGCCCATGGCCCAGGCCATGCGCCCGGCGCCGGTCACGGGTCTGGGGCCGGGCCGACGCCCGGTTACGGGCCGGCGCACAGTCCCAGTTCCGGGCACGGGCATGGTCCGCCGCCCGCGCCCGGCTACGGCCCCGCGCCGGGGTACGGGCCCGGGTCCGCGCCGGCGCCAGGGCATGGTCCGCTGCCCGGCCACGGGGCAGGAGCCGCGCCCGGTCACGGTCCGGCGGGCGCGCCCGCGTACCAGCACGGACCGGGGCCGCTGCCGGGAGCCGTCCCGCCCCCGGCTCCCCCCGGGCCGAACGGACCGAACGGGCCGTTGCCCTATCCGCCCGCTCCGCACGGCGCGCCTCCGCCGCCGCATTCCGCTCCGCCCGCCGCGTACCCGCCCGCGCCGATGGGGCATCCGGGTCAGCCGCCCGTCCACGTCCACCATCACGGGCATCCGGGCCATCACGGGCATCACGGTTCGGGGTGGGGCAGCGGCGTCGCGGCGGCGGGCCTGGTCGGCGGGGCCGCCGCGGCGGGGATCGCCGGAGGCATGGCGGTCGGGGCGGTCGGCGACGCGGCCATCGGCGCCGCGGGCTTCGCGCAGAACGTCGCGGACTATGCGATGGGCGCGCCCGTCGACCAGTTCGGCAACGCGGTCGCCGGGTTCGCGGGCAACGTGGCGGGCCACGCCGTCGCGGACGCGGCGGGCGGCGCCTTCGGCGACTTCGCGGGCGACGTCGCGGGGGACGTCGCCGGTGAGATCGCGGGCGGCATCGGCGAAGCGCTCGGCGGGCTGCTCGGGGGACTGTTCGGCTGACGGTTCCGCCCGTTCGGTCTGGGGAGGGCCGCGTCCGCGCCAGGTCGCCGTCACCCCCGGGGCACGTCCGTTTCACCCTGTCGCCGAGGGGCGAACGCGGGTCATTCGGACGAGATCCGGTGCGCCGTCCGCCAAGGCGCCTACGGGTGGTTAGGGTCGGTAGCGCAGCCGCCCCCCGAGGAGCCACATGACCACCGTGATCCTGGTCCTGCTCTGCCTGGCGATCGCAGGACGCGAGCTCTACCTGGCCTCCGACAAGCGACTTCCGCGCGCGCAGGCCGAGCTGCGCGAACTCCACGGCCAGGTCGCGGAGCTGGCCAAGCGGCACGAGGCGCTCCAGGCCGAGGTGGCCGCGGCGGCCGAGCCCGGGATCGCGATCCCGCAGCCGCTGGTCGGCGAGCCGGCCGTCGCCGAGGCGGCCGAACGCCTCGCGTCCCTCACCGGCAGGGTCGAGCACCTGGAGAAGGAGATCGACGAGGTCTCCTCCGAGCTGTCCGCGCTGGAACTCGACCGCGAGGCCCAGCGCGCCCTGGCCCGTTCCCTCGACTCCGCCGAGCAGGACATCCGCGAGCTGCACCGCGAGATGCTCGACCGGCTCGACCGGCAGGAGGGCGTCGTCACGGGCCTGCTGCTCAGCGAGGAGGGCGAGGCCGAGGCGCTGCTCGCCGAGGCGTACGAACGCTGCGCCTCCGAGTACGGGCTCCGCGTCCGGATCCGCGACGAGCGTTCCGCGCAGGCGGCCGGCGGCGGCTACTGGGGCACGGCCTACCGCCTGTCCGGCCGCCGCTCCGACGCGCTCGCCGACGACCTGTTCACGCACGTGCGCGGCCTGTACGACCCGCAGGACCCGTCCGCGCTGACGGCACTGCTCGTCGAGTTCGCGCACCTGCGCGGCGGCGGCGTCGCGCGGTTCGGGCCGTTCACGATCGCGCGCACGCCGAGCGCGCTGGTGTGCGGCGTCCTCCCGGACGACCAGCCGCTCCCCGGCGAACCGTGGGAACTCGCCAGCCGCCTCCGCGAACTGCCCGAGGAGTTCCAGTGCGACCTCTCCTGGCTCCGCACCGAGGACTGACCGACCGCCCGGAGACTCAACGGGCCGTCCCGGAGCGTCCTCGCCTCACACAAGCCCGTTGACCACCTGATGAGGCGCGCCCGCAGGCGAGCCTCGCCGGACGGACCGCGAAACGATGCGGCATCCGCCGAGACCCGGCCCGGCGCGCCCCCGGTCAAGTGCCGTTGGCCGGGGCTTGAGGACGGTCTAGGGGCGGACGAAGCGTGGGGCGCCGGCTTCGGCGCGGTCCACGCCGAACGCGAGCAGGCAGCGGGGCGTCCGGGCGACGTCGATCTGGAGGCACACGCCCAGCCCGAGGGCGGGATCGACGAACACCACGCGCCGCAGCGCGCGCAGCGCCCGGCGCGCGCGGGCGCGGGTCTCCGGGGCCGCCGGGTCGAGGAGCGTCGCCGCGACGACCCTGCCCGCGTACCTCCACAGCGCCGCCGAGTCGAGGACGCGCACCTCGGCCGACGCCAGGTCCGCCACGATCACGGCGCCGCTGTCGTCCTCCTCGCCCGCGGGTGCGCGGGCCGCCGTGCTGTCGCCGGGGGCGACGGGACCGCCGACCGCGCGGTGGTAGCGGAGCGGATCGAGGGTGTCGACCACGAACGCCCCCGCGTACGGCCGCGAGACGCGGGGCGCCGCCGTACGCGCCGGGCCGAGGCTCTCCCGGGCGTGCAGGTGCGCGCTGAGGTCGAACACCATCCCGGCCTCGTCCAGCCAGGCGGGAACGCCGAGCTTCGCCGCGCCCATCCGGCCGAGCACGTCCATCGTCTGCCAGAGCTCGTCGGTGGTGCGCGACAGCGTCGCCGCCATGCCGAGCCCGGGGAACGCGCCGTCCAGCACGGACAGCGTCGCCCGCCACGTCGCGCTCCCCACGAACTCCGCGATGAACGCGTCGGCCAGCGCCTTCCAGCGGCGCGGTTCGGCGCCGTGGGCCGGTTCGCCGGGCACTCCGGCGCGCCGTCCCGTACCGGGCTCGGGAACGGGGCCCTTCTTCAGGTCGGGCCGGGTGACGGAGGCGGCCCGCCCGGAGGGGGACGCGGGGACGGACCGTTCGCGCGGCGGGCCCGGGTCGGAAGGCGGCGCGGCACTCGGAGCGGACGGCACACCCGGGATGGCAGAGCGCTCCGAACGGTGCGACGGCGCGGAACGTTCACGCGCGTCGAGAGGTGAGACCGGCTCGGGGGACGATGCCGGACCTGACGCGGACGGCACGCCGGGGATGGGAGACCGTTCGGAACGGTGCGACGGCGCGGGCCGCTCACGCTCCCCGTACGGCCCCGGCTCGGACGACGCCGGGCCTGGGCCAGGGGGCCGCTCGGAACGGGGCGGCGGTACGGAACGTTCGGGGGCGGCGCCTGGAGCGGAAGGACGTTCCGCCGGACTCGGCGCGGAGTTGGGAGGGGGTGTGATGGGGGGACGCTCCGTGGACTGTGGGGGGCGCTGGGGGGCGGTGAAGGACGCGGGCGGACCGGACGGGACGTCAGGCGCTGCGGAGCCGAAGGCGGCGGGCGACTCGGGAGGCGGGGCCGGTGGCGGCGTCGTAGGCGGCGCCGGACGGCTGGCAGGTGGCGGCTGCTGGAGCGGGGCCGGGCGCGTCGCGGACGGTGGTTCCTGGCGCGGGGACGGACGGGCAGCGGGCGGCGGGTCCTGGGGCGGGGACGGGCTCGCGCCGAACGCCGGGGACGGGCCCGACGCGGGAGGACCGGCGGGTCGTCCGGCGGGTGGTCCGGCAGGTGGTCCGGCGGGTGGTCCGGCGGGGGCGGGGTCGGGGGGCGGTTGGGCGGCGAGCGGGCCGCGCTTCTCGCCGGGGGGTTCGCCGGGTGGTTCAGCGGCGAGGCCCTTGCCGGGGAGGAACGGCTCCTCTGTGCCGGCGCGTGTCCATTCGGTCTCGGCCCATCGGGAACGTTCGGCGGCGGCGGCCTCGGGCGACGGGCCCGCCGGCGGTGCCGCGGCGGCCTCGGGGGGCGGGCCCGGCTGCGGTGCGGCGGAGGCCTGCGGGAACGGCGCGTCCCGGCCGGGGCCCGGCTCGGAGGGGTCGCCGCCCGGCGGGTCGGGGTCGGTCGTTCCCGGGTCGGTCGTTCCTGGGGCGTCGCGGCCGGACTGGACGTGCACCCACTCCTCGGGACGGCGTCTGCCCGCGACGTGGACGTCGCCGGGGTGCGGGACCCGGGGGTGTTCGCCGGAATCCTCGGGTTCGGGGGCGGGGCGGTCGCGCGGGCCGATTCTCACGGTGTCGATCCTCCGCCGAGAACAAGATCATCGGCAAGGTCGCCGGTCATGGGGCGCTGGCCTGTGAGGTCCCGAACAGCGCGGCGCAGAGCGTCTCGTAGCGGTCCGGGCCGTCGTCCGGAGGCAGGACGGTGAGGACGCCGGGGGCGTCGAGCCGGATCCGTACGGCGACCTCGCGGCGCGTCGGCTCCTCGGTGCCGTGCGCGGCGGCGACGTCCTGGAGGCCGACCGAGACGGTGCCGGGCAGGTCCACGACGACGGGCTGCTCGCCGAGGCGGGCGAGCCAGAGGTCGAGGAGGCGGCGGGCGAGGCCGTTGAGGAGGCGGCCCCACGGTTCGAGGAGGTGCGGTGGAACGTTCTCGGTCTGGAGTTCGGGCAGCCCGAACCTGGCCAGGCCCTTGGTGGTGAACCACAGGCCGTGCGGGCCCGCGGTGTGGGGCAGCAGCATCCAGTCGGTGAGGCGGATCGTTCCATCGGGGCCGGGCAGCGAGCGCTCGACCTGGTCGCGGGTCAGCACCCGCGGGGTGAACACGTCGATGACGCGGGCGGCGAGCGCGCCCGCGACGGCGCGGGCCGCCCACTCGTGCGCGGGCGGCCAGCCGGGACGGTACGCCGCGCGGACGGCGAGCAGGTGCGGGGCGCCGGTGATCGCGGCCAGCTCCGCGCCGGTGGCGCCGTACGCTTCGAGCAGGTCGGCGGGCAGCGGCGGGAACTCCGCGGCCGGGCGCAGGTCCAGGGCGAGCATCGGGCTGCCCAGCATCCGCAGGGCCAGGTCGCGCAGCGGCGGCGGGACGCGCCGCGCCACCTGCTCGCGCGCGAACTCCAAGGGGTCCGGCGGCGGCGCGGAGAACGCCACGGCGTACGTGGCGTTCAGCGTCTCCGGAACCGGCAGCGTCAGAATCTCGCCCACTCGTCCCCCGCCCCCGGGACCCGGTTCGGGTCCCTCGACCGACACTATCGATCTGAGCGGATGCGGACGTTGGAAAGAATCTGTCGCAGAAGCGACAATCCCCTACCAACCGACCGGGACAGGTCAGCCGGCGAGGGCGTGCTCGAACCAGACGACCTTGCCGCGCTCGGTGCGGTTGGTGCCCCAGCGCTCGGCGAGGTGGCCGACGAGGTGCAGGCCGCGGCCCGACTCGTCGGTGGCGTCCGCGTGCCGCAGCCGCGGCAGCTCGTTGCCGTCGTCGTACACCTCGCACAGCAGCGCGGTGCCCCTGATCAGCCGCATCGCGATGGAGCCCGCGCCGTGCACCAGCGCGTTGGTGACCAGCTCGCTGACCATGAGCTGCACGGCGTCGGTGAGGGCGGCCAGGCCCCACTCGGCGAGCTTCGCCGCGACCATCGCGCGCGCCTCGGGCACCATGCTCGCCTCGGCGGGCAGGTTCCAGGTGACGACGTCGTCCTTGGCGATGCCGTCGAACCCGACGGCGACGAGCGCGATGTCGTCGGACGGCACGGTGGTGGTGAGGGCCTTCAGGACGGCGTCGCAGGTGCTGTCGAGGTAGGGCGAGGATCCGGCGAGGTGCGCGCGCAGCTCCTCCAGGCCCACGTCGATGTCGCGGTCGCGGCGTTCGAGCAGGCCGTCGGTGCACAGGACGAGGCGCGAGCCGTCCTCGACGCCGATCTCGACGGTGTCGAACGGCTCGCCGCCCACCCCGATCGGCACCCCCTCCGGCACCGGCAGCACCCGGCTCTCGCCGTACGGGGAGACGAGGACGGGCGGGACGTGCCCGGCGTTGGCGACCTGGCAGCGCCGCTCCACCGGGTCGTACACCGCGTACAGGCAGGTGGCGAGGTAGCCGTCGCCGAGCCGCTGCGCGAGCGAGTCGAGCTGGCGCAGCAGCCGGTCGGGCCGCAGGTCCTGCGCGGCGAGGGTGCGGACGGCGGTGCGGAGCTGGCCCATGATCGCGGCGGAGGTGAGGCCGTGGCCCATCACGTCGCCGACGACGATGCCGAGCCGGCAGCCGGGCAGCGGGATCGCGTCGAACCAGTCGCCGCCGACCTGCGCGACCTGCCCGGCGGGCCGGTAGCGGAAGCACACCCGCGCGCCCGCGGTCTTCGGCGGGTCGGCGGGCAGCATGCTGCGCTGGAGCTCCTGCGCGGTACGTGCCTCGCGCTGGTAGAGGCGCCCGTTGTCGATGCAGAGCGCCGCGCGGCGGGCCAGCTCCTCGGCGAGGACGAGGTCGAACTCGTCGAACCCCGGCCGGTCGGACCGGCGCAGCAGCTCGAACGTGCCGAGCACCTGGCCGCGCGCGATCAGCGGGACGATCAGCATCGCCCGGCCGCTGAGCAGCGGGCGCAGGCCGCGGTGCGCGAGCAGCCCGGCCAGCCGCTCGGCGCGCTCGCGGTCGATGCGCGGGACGTGCACGGCGCGGCCCGTCCGCATCGCCTGGACGAACGGCGTCTCCTTCGGCAGGTTGAGCAGCTCGTCCTCGGGGACCACGTCGTCCCAGCGTCCGGGCTCGTCGTCGTGGACGACGGCGATGCGGCGCATCAGCGTGGACTCGTCGATCTCGCGGACGGGCCGTTCGGTCTCGGCGGCGACGACGTGTTCGAGCAGTTCGACGGCGGCGAAGTCGGCGAGCCTCGGGACGAGCACCTGGGCGAGGGACCGGGCCGCCTGGAGGTGGTCGAGGGAGCTGCCGATCTGCTGGCCCGCCTCGCCGAGGTAGCTGAACTGCTCCCGTACGGCCATCGTCTCCAGGTCGCCCGCCAGCGGCGGCGGCGGGACGAGGGTGCGGGGGGACGCGCCGCCGCGCGCCCGCTTGCGCTTCCCGGCGGAGCGCCGGTCGGGGCCGGGCTCGACCGCCGGGGACGGCTCCGCGTCCGCCTCCACCCCGCCCTCCGCCCCGCCCTCCGCCTCCGCCCCGGGCGGCGTGGCGGCCAGGGAGCGGGGGCGCAGGCGCAGGGCGCGGGGCATGCCGTCCCAGTGCGGAACGATCGGCAGCCGCACGGTCACGTTCAGGTCGATCGCGGGATAGCCCAGCTCCAGCACGCGGGAGACGATCAGCTCGGCGGCGGACGGGCCCATCAGCGGCAGCAGGTCGGCGAGGCGGTGGCCGAGCGGGGCGGTGTCGTGCTCGTCGGGGGGCAGCAGCGCGGGCTCGATCCGCAGCAGCCGGACGCCGGACGCCGCGGACCGCGAGGACGTCGGCGGCGACACGACCAGGACGTCGCCCATGCCGAGCCCCGGGCCCTCGTCGCGCAGGCGACGCAGGTCGGCGGCCAGGGCGAGGACGCGGACGCCGCCCGCCTCGGGGCCGCCGGTGGACCGTTCGATCGGGTAGACCCACCAGGCGACCTCGGCGCGGTCGCCGCCGTCGACCCTCGGCACGGCGCAGGTGCCGCACCAGACCTTGGCGAACGAGTCGGGTTCGAAGACGCCCCGGTGCTCGGGCGGCAGGTGCAGCAGCGTCGTGAGCGAGCGGCCGAGCGCCTGGACGCGGCCGAGGCCGAAGAGCTCCTCGGCCGTGTCGCTCCACTGGCCGACCCGGCCGTGCCCGTTCAGGGCGATGACGGCGAGGCGGGTCACGCCGAGGAGGTGCTGTTCGAACAGGCGCGGCGTGGCCGGGCCCGCCCCTCCCCGGCGGCGGCCGGGGGGCCGTCCGGGCCGGTGGCCTGCTGGGCGGACGTCGTCTGCCGGCGTCGAGCGATGACCACGCGGACCCCTCCCTCGGGGTGTGACTCATTTCACTGGCAACCCACGGTCAAAGGGACGTTACCTCGCGTGACGATTCAGCGCTGGAGGTATGCGCAACTGGCGCGCGCGGCGGCCCGACCCGGCCAGACGACCGTTGCCGTACCGGGTCGGACCAGGCATAATGTGTGAGTACTCACTCAAATGGGACGCAGTGCGCGCCGTGCTACTGTCCAGCCGCACGGAAGGGGGCGACGAGGTGGCACCGGCGACGGAGACGATGCGGGACCGGATCCTGGCGGCGGCGATCCAGGTGATCCGCGGCCGGGGGATCGTCGCCGCGACCACCAAGGAGATCGCCCGCACGGCCGGAGTCTCCGAGGGCAGCCTCTACAACCACTTCGACAACAAGACCGCCCTGTTCGCCGCCGCGCTCGCCGAGGTCACCGGCACGGCCCGCGCGGCGATGGCGACGCTGGCCGGCGCGGTGGGCGAGGGCACCGTCGAGGGCAACCTCACCGACCTCGCCGCGCGGATGACCGCGTTCTACGGGGAACTGCTCCCCATGACCGGCCCGGTCCTGGCCGACCCCGAGCTGATCGCGTGGCTGCGCGCCGACGGCCCCGCCCGCGCGCAGGCCGAAAGCCGTTCCCGCGCGCGCAGGGGCCGTCCCGCCGCGCAGGAGCCCGCGCGAGCGCTGGGAGCGCCCGCCGGGCCGCCCCAGCCGGACGGCCCCCATGGAGGCGGTCCGTTCACGGCGGCGAGCGGGCCGGTGCTCGGGCACGCGGGGCTGATCGGCTACCTGGAGGCCGAGCGGAAGGCGGGGCGGATCAACGACGGCGCTCCCCTGCCGTACATCGCGGCGGCCCTGCTCGGCGGATGCCAGCAGCACGCGTTCCTCACTCGGCTCGCGGGCCCGGAGGCGGTGGCGGACGGCGCGCGCCTGCCCGCCGCCCACGAGGAGTTCGCCTCCGGCCTCGTCCGGACGGTCCTGTCAGGCCACCTTCCGTAACCGGGCGCTCTCGGTGGCCCGGGATTTTTCGACCGTTCCAGACCGTTGGCGATTTCTGCCGGAAGAACGGCGCGGACCGTAATTCGGTCGGCTTTTATGGCTCATCCGCGCGCGACTTCTCGATGTCCCGTTCCAAGACGGCCGGTGACGTTCCAACCAGGCATTCGGTGCACACTCCCCACCAACTGACCGAATGCGGCAAACAACACTGAAGCCACATTGACACCCCTTTCTCCCCGGCAGACGATCACGCAGCCCCCGTTGTGATCCAGCCAGGGAGGCGCGATGACGCGCAGGCAGTTCCGGCACGGCAGGTTCAGGCGCAAAACGCTCACCCCCATTCTCGCCGCGGCGGCGCTCCTGGCCGGAGCGCTGACCGCGGCCCCGGCGGACGCCGCCCCGAAGCCCGCCCCGAGCGGCGGACCCATCGACGTGTACCAGGGAGAACTGACCGCCGACCAGATCAAGCTGCTCGACCGCTCCGGCGTGGACCGCGAGAGCGTCGCGTTCGGCAAGGGCAAGGGCGACCGGACCCACGTCGAGGCGGTGATGAGCGGGGCGCAGGCCGCCGCGCTGGCCCGCCAGGGCGTGCCGCTGGGCGTGCGCAAGGTGAAGGGCAAGGACGCCGCGGCGCGCGCGAAGGCGCCGCAGAAGGTGTTCCGCCCGTACAGCGGGGCCGGGAACCTCCGCGAGGAGATCGTCAAGGTCGCCGCGGACCACCCCGGCATCGCGACGGCCGTGGACATCGGCACCACCAACCTCGGCAAGCCGATCACGGCCGTGCGCGTGAGCAAGGACGTCAAGTCGCTCAAGGACGGGCGGCGCCCCGCGGTGGTCTACCAGGCCACCCAGCACGCCCGGGAGTGGATCACGCCGGAGATGGTGCGCCGGCTGCTGCACCACTACGTGGACGGATACGGCTCGAACGCCGAGCTCACCAAGATCATTGACACCACGGACGTGTGGTTCGTCCCCGTCGTCAACGTCGACGGCTACGACCTGACGTTCGAGCCCGACTTCCGGCTCTGGCGCAAGAACGCCCGCGACAACAACGGCGACGGGAAGATCACCCAGGGCGACGGCGTCGACCCCAACCGCAACTTCCCCTACAAGTGGGGGTACGACAACGAGGGTTCCAGCGACCAGCCCGGCAGCGAGACGTTCCGCGGCGAGGGCCCGGCGTCCGAGCCCGAGACGCGGGCGCAGATGGGCCTCTACAAGCGGCTGCGGCCGAAGTTCCTGGTCAACTACCACTCCGCGGCGCAACTGCTGCTGCACGGCGTCGGCTGGCAGGCCCTGACCCGCAGCCCGGACGACGTGGTCCACGACGCGATGCTCGGCGACATCGACAAGCCCGCCGTCCCCGGCTACACGCCCGAGCTGGGCGCGCAGCTCTACACCACCAACGGCGACACCGACGGCCAGGCCGACAACGAGTACGGCGCGCTGTCGGTCACGCCGGAGATGGCGACCTGCGCCACCGCCGCCGGGTACGACCCCGACGACGCGTGGAAGCCCGAGGACTGCGGCAGCATCTTCGAGTTCCCGGACGACGAGAACCTGGTCAACCTCGAATTCCAGCACAACCTGCCGTTCGCCCTCGCGGTCGGGAAGTCGGCGCACACGCCCGACAACCCGGTGTCGGTGGTCGGGCGGACGGCCCCCGACTTCGAGACCGACGGGTTCTCGACGTCGTACGGCGGCACGCAGGAGGTCGCGGCCGTGATCCGCAGGTCGCTCGCCAACAAGGACCTGCACTACCGGATCAACGGCGGACGGGTCCGCCACGACGGCGCCCGCGAATGGCGCGGCGGCGAGCGGTTCGGCGACGAGAACGACCTCTACTACGCCGAGTACCGGGGCAAGGTCACCGGCCAGAAGCCCGGCGACAAGGTCGAGGTCTGGTTCGCCGGGACCAAGGGCAGCAAGCGCGTCGAGAGCCGGCACTTCACCTACACGGTCCGCGACCAGCGCAAGGCCGACGTGCTGGTGATCGCCGACGAGGACTACAAGGGCATCAACCCGACGTACCCGGCGGGCACGAACGCGCCGAAGTACGGGCAGAAGTACGGCGACCTGGTCAAGGCGTCCGGGCACAGGCCGCTCGTGTGGGACATCGACAAGGACGGCGCGCCCCACGACCTCGGCGTGCTGAAGCACTTCAAGGCCGTCGTCTGGTACCTCGGCGACAACCGGCTCACGCAGGACGCCGCCGACGACCCGGTGCGGACCTACCTCGGGAACGCCCCCGACTCGCAGGTCGCCGACCGCGCCAAGGAGCTCGTGCTGTCCGTCCGGTCGTACCTCAACGAGGGCGGCAAGCTGCTGCACACCGGCGAGACCTCCGGCTACAACGGGCCGCTCAACAGGCGCAACGGCGGCGGCATCTACTACGGCCTGAAGGGCCACCACGAGAAGCCGTGCGTCGTCACGAGCAACTTCCGCGACGACTGCGAGCTGCTGTCGGACGACTTCTTCCAGTACTACCTGGGCGCGTACGACCGGCAGCTCGTCGGCAAGCCCACCGAGTTCGTCGGAACCAAGCGCCCGTACGACGGCGCCGAGGCCGGCCTGTCCGGCACCCCGTCCAACCCGGTGAACGAGGCGGGCGGTTTCCAGGTGACCTCGACCGTCCTGCCGAAGGGCGCCTTCCCGCAGTTCAACAGCTGGAAGGCCGGGGACTACACCGGCGCCGCCGCGCCGTTCGAGCCGATCGAGGGCGCCTGGTACGTCGCGGGGACGCACCGCGACGGGCTGTACCGGCGGCTGACCCGCACCGTCGACCTGTCGTCGGTGACCGCGGCGCAGGCCCCGACGCTCCAGGCCCAGCTCTCCTACAGCACCGAGACCGGGTTCGACAGCGTGATCGTCGAGGCCCGGACGCCGGGCGGCGACGACTACACCACGCTGCCCGACAAGAACGGGCGGTCCCAGTCGACCGTGCCCGCCGAGTGCGAGCAGGGCTACCTGCTGGCCATGCACCCGTTCCTCAAGCACTACCTGACGGGCGGGACCCCGTGCTCGAACACGGGCACCTCCGGCCAGTGGAACGCCCTCACCGGCAACTCCAACGGCTGGGTGCCGACGGCGTTCGACCTGTCGGCGTACGCGGGCAAGAAGGTCGAGGTGTCGATCGCGTACGTGAGCGACCCGGGCACCGGGGGCTCCGGGCTGTTCATCGACGACACCAAGGTCACCACGTCCGGCGGCCAGCTCGACGCCGAGGGCTTCGAGTCCGGCCTCGGCCCCTGGACCGTCCAGGGCGCCCCGGCGGGCAGCCCCGGCAACGGCGAGGAGTTCGTCCGCTCGCAGGCCCTGATCGACTCCGTCTCGGCGGTGGCGACCAAGGACAGCGTCCTGCTCGGCTTCGGCATCGAGCAGGCCAGGACGTCCGGCGAGCAGCGGACGCTGATGAGCCGGGCCCTGCGCCACCTGCTCGGCTGACCCCGTCCGCTCGCGGGACCGGCCTCCGGCCCCGCCCGTGACCGCCCCGCGGCGGAGCCCCGGTGATCCGGGCTCCGCCGCGGGGCGCCCAGAGCCCCGAGGGCCCCGGACGCCTCCACCGCCCGGGGCCCTCGGCCGTCCGGGGTCCTCGGCCGTTCGGGGTCCTCGGCCGTTCGGGGTCCTCGGCCGTTCGGGACCTTCGGCCGTTCTGGCGGCGTATACCGTGTGGGCAGGGCGTGGCAGGACATTTACCCCTCTTTTGTGATTGACGTCACGCAACCCACCAGGCCACGCCAGGCGTCTTACTCCATGGGAACGCCACCGACCAGGGGGCGCCCGATCGCGCAAAGGCCCGCGACGTCCCGTACGACGGGGTCGCCCTGGCACCCGCCCGATCCGCGCCCTCCCGCTCGGCCCACCCTCCAAGCGCGGCCGAGCCCCTGCCGGCGAGACCGGCGTCCCGGCGCGTGCGACGCGGCACCGCCCCGGGACACGAAGGCACGCCTAGCCGTTCGCCCGGCGCGTGCGCACGCCACCGGCCCTTTCCAGGGCCACGACCTACGGGGGAGCGAGATGACCGCTGTCACCATGCCCGCACGCACCGGGAGCGCCGAGCCGGCCGCGATGGAACGTTACGAACGCGACGTGCTCCCGTACGCCGACCCGCTCTACCTGACCGCCGTCAGGATGACCCGCAACGCCGCCGACGCCGAGGACCTGGTGCAGGAGACGCTGACCAAGGCGTACCTCAACTTCCACCAGTTCCAGGAGGGCACCAACCTGAAGGCGTGGCTGCACCGCATCCTCACCAACAACTTCATCAACACCTACCGCAAGAAGCAGCGTGAGCCCCAGCGCGCGGGCTCGGAGGAGCTGGAGGAGTGGCAGATCGCCCAGGCCGAGGCGCACGCGGCCGGGTTCCGCTCCGCCGAGGCCGAGGCGCTCGACCGGATGCCGGACGGGGAGGTCTCGGCCGCGCTGCGCGCCCTCCCCCGCGACTTCCGCGACGCCGTCTACCTGGCCGACGTCGAGGGCTACGCCTACAAGGAGATCGCCGAGATGATGGGCACCCCCATCGGCACGGTGATGTCGCGCCTGCACCGGGGCCGCAAGCAGCTGCGCGAGTCCCTGGCCGGGCACCGCCGCACGCACACGCTCGCCGCGTGATCCGGCCGCCCGCCCATGCCCCCGGCCCCTGACCGCCCCGCCCGCGTCCACTCGGCCCGCGACCGCCCTGCCCGTCCGGTCCGGCCCCCCACCCCCTTCCCGAATGTGATCCCGCGGTTGCCCCGTGACCGCGGGATCACTCGTCTCCGGACGGCGGTCCGTACGGCGGCCTGCGCGGCGTTCCGTACGGCGGCCTGCGCGGCGTTCCGTACGGCGGCCTGCGCGGCGGCCTGCGCGGCGGTGCGTACGTGGACCCGGGCGCGCGAAACCGCCCGCACATAGCGTGTTCGAGTGGATACATTGAGCGATGGTCCGTTATCGCTCATCGGGAGTATCCATGCCGCACCTCGTCGCCACCGCGCTCGCCGGAGCCGCGCTCGCCCTCCTGCCCGCGGTCCCCGCCACCGCCGCCACCTCCGCCGCCACCTCGACGGTCACCATCGCCGCACCGACCCCGCCGACCCCGCCGACCCCGCCGGCCGGGGCTTCCGCGCCGTCCGCGCCGGCGGGCAGGGGCACCGCGCTCCGGCTCACGCTCACCTTCCCCGAGCAGAACGCCTCCGGGTCCCGTACGGTCACGCTGGCCTGCGACCCGGCGGGAGGCAGCCACCCGCACGCGCCCCAGGCGTGCGCGGACCTCGACCGTTCTCGGGGAGGTTCGAGCACGAGCCGGACGGCCGGGCCTGCACGCTGATCTACTCGCCCGTCGTCGCGCAGGCCGCGGGAAGCTGGCACGGGCGGCCCGCGAAGTTCCGCCGGGAGTTCCCGAACGACTGCGTCATGCGTGCCCACACCGACTCCCTCTTCACGTTCTGAACGGGGCGCAACCCCTTACCCCGAAGGGCTTGCGGGGCTCGGCACGGCCAGGTCTGCCAGGCAATGCCGCTCCACCGGAATAGGGTCGCGCGCTGTGGGTAGGGCGCGCCTAAGTCACACGACCGGGGAAGGTGTGCTCGCGATGTCACGCAAGGTGAGCGACGTCATGACCGCGGGCCCCCAGGTCCTGCCACTCGACGCCACGCTGTACGAGGCGGCACGGATCATGCGGGACGAGGGCATCGGCGACGTTCTGGTCACCTACGCCGGGCGGCTCTGCGGCGTCGTGACCGACCGCGACATCGTCGTCCGCGCCGTGGCCGAGAGCCGCGACACGAGCCTGACCCCGCTCGGCGACGTCTGCACGGCCGACCTGACCACGGTCGCGCCGGACGACGACACCGACACGGTCGCGCGGCTGATGGAGGAGCAGGCCGTCCGGCGGCTGCCCGTGGTGGACGGGCGGTACCGCCCGATCGGCATCGTGTCGCTCGGCGACCTCGCCCTGACGGAGGGGGCGGGCCCCGGCCCCCTCGCCGAGATCAGCAAGGCGCCGCCGAACAACTAGGGCGCGGCCGGGCGCGGACCCGGAAGGGCGCCGGGAGGACGCGATGAGGCGCGGAGAGGCCGACCGGGAGAGCGGGCCGCGCGGTGCCTACGCGGACCGGTACGAGGACGGCGTCCCGCAGGATAACGTCAAAGGCGTGTCTCCCACCGGAACCGTCCTGACGGACAGGCTCGCCATCGAGATCGCCCGCCTGGGCGTCGTCGGCGAGTCGTCGGACGTGGGCACGCTGCACCGCGTCACCGAGCTGGCCTCGCGCGCCGTCCCCGGTTGCGCGGGCGCGTCGAGCGTCCGCTGGGCGCTGCCGGCGGCCCACGCCGTCGCCGCGGACCCGAGCGCCGACCCCGGCTCCGCCCGCAACCCCCGCGCCGCCGGCGGGTACGCCGACGACGAGCGGCCCGAGCCGCTCGCGTCCGCGTCCAGCCATCCCGACCTCGCCGAGCTGATCGACCGGCAGCTCTCGCGCGGGCACGGGCCGGTCTACGACGTGGTGCTCAACCGCAGGATCGTGACGTCCGAGGACATCCTCGCCGAGGCGCGCTGGCCCGAGGCGACGGGCGACATGCTCCGCCGCGGGGTGCGCTGCTTCACCACCTCGCCGCACCTGAACAAGCCGGTCCTGGTGACCCTCACCCTGTACGGCGTGACGCCCCGCTCCCTCGGGCCGGGCCAGCACGCGCTGGCGTCGCTGCTCGTCGCCCAGGGCAGCGCCGCGGTGACCAACTCCATGCAGTTCGACACCGTCCACAGGACGGCGATCCAGTTGCAGGAGGCCGTCGAGTCCCGCGCGGTCGTCGACCAGGCCAAGGGCATCCTCATGCACGCCCTCGGCTGCGACGCCGACGAGGCGTTCGCGGAGATGAGGCGCATCTCCCAGACGCGCCACGTCAAGCTCACCGCCCTGGCACAGCGCATCGTCGGTGACCAGGGACTCCGTTAGACCACGGACCAGATCGAGAACTAGGCCCGCCGGTCGCGGCGGGCATAAGCTGCCCACTGCGGTCCCCGGCGACCGTGGAACCGCCGGGCCGGGGAACGATCGGGTCCGGTATGACCGTGCCCCCGGACCCAAGGAGCCCGAATGCCCGACCAGCCCGACCAGCTGGAACCCGAGAGCGTCCTGCGGGAGATCGACGACCTGGAGGGCCGGATCGGCGAGCTCCGGCAGGCCGCCGGGATGCCCGAGCCCGACCTGCGGGTGACCCTCGACGCGGCCCTGGTCGAGCTGGAGCTGGCGCTGAGCGCGCTGCGCACGCTGGGCAGCGACCACAGCGCCGGGGCCGGCGGCTCGGCGGCGGCCGAGACCGAGCGCCGCGTGCTGCGCACGGTCTTCCAGGACGCCCCGGTCCCGCTGTTCGTGCTGGACCGCGACACGAGCGTCCGGCGCGTCAACCGGCAGGCCGCGACGCTCCTCGGCACGTCCGCGGGCTACGTGTCGGGCAAGCAGTTCACGGCGTTCTGCGATCTGGCCACGCGGGCGGCCCTGCGGTCGCAGCTCGCCGCGGTCGTGCGCACGGGCCTGCGGCGGCGCGTCCCGGTCCGGTTCCTCGGCCGCGACCAGCCGATCGACGCCGTGGTCACGCTGGCCCGCGTCTGGATCCGCGGCGAGCCCGACCCCATGGTCGTCGCGGTCGCCGGGTCCAGCGGCGGCCCGGCCGCCGACTCCAAGGGCCCCGGCGCGGCGGCGCGCACGTCCGAGGCGGCGTCGGCCTCGGAGGCGAACGTCCCGCCCCCGGCCCCGTCGCGAGGCGGAATGCCTGACTCCGGGAAGCCGGGAGCCGCGAGCGGCGGCGCGGGCGGCGGCGGACAGGCGTCCGGAGGGCCCCGCCCTGGAGGGCCGGGGCGGCGGCAGGGCGGCGCGCAGGCGTCCGGAGCAGGAACGGGCACGTCCGGAGCGCAGGCGACGGCGGCGCTTCGAGGCGCCGGCGGCACGGGCTCCGCGCAGCGTGACGACGAGGCCGTCGCGACCGTCGTGCACCGGATGGACGTGCTCGCCACGGCGTGCGAGCTGCTGCTGGACGAGCCCGTTCTCAACGAGACCGTGGCGATGCGCAGGTGCGCCCGGCTGCTGGCGGCCGAGCTGTCCGACTGGGCGTTCATCGACATCGTCGGCCATGACCAGCCGCAGGGCCAGGCGCAGTCGCAGGCGCTGGCCCAGGCGCAGGGCGGCGGGGCGGAGCGGCGGGACCAGGCGCGGCCGCAGGGGGCCGGCCTGCGGCGGCAGGTGGTCATCGGTCCCGAGGACGAGCCCGCGCACGAGGCCGCCCGGACCCTGGAGGAGCTGGCGCCCGCGCCGGAGACGCTGCCGTACACGGTGTTCGCCACCGGGCAGAGCGCCCTGCGGCCCCACGCCGAGGACCTCGACCTGCTCGGCACGTACCCGGACGGGCAGCCGGTACTGGCCCGGATCGGCGCCACGTCCGTGCTGTGCGTCCCGGTCGAGGACGGCGACCGGTGCATCGGCGCGATCACCCTGGCGGGCAGCGGCGAGCACGGACCGTTCGACCTGGTGGACCTCGGCGTCGTGCAGCGGCTCGGCCGCTACCTGGCGCTGATCATCCGGGCGTCCCGGCTGTACCGGCGGCGGGCGGAGGTCGCCGACACGCTCCAGTCCAGCCTGCTGCCGAAGGAGCTGCCCTCGATCCCGGGCGTCGCGCTCGGCGCCCGCTACATGACCGCGACGCACGGCGCGGAGGTCGGCGGCGACTTCTACGACGTGTTCCGCACGCGGGGCGGCGGCTGGGGCCTGGTGCTCGGCGACGTCTGCGGCAAGGGCGAGGACGCCGCCGCCGTCACCGCGACCGCCCGGCACTGCGTGCGGCTCGCGTCCCGCTGGAAGACCGAGCCCGCCGAGGTGCTGGGCCTGGTCAACGAGACGCTGCTGGACGAGGACCGGTTCGTGACCGCCGTCATGGCCGGGCTGTCCATGGACCACGACCGCGTCCAGGCCGTCCTCGGCACGGCCGGGCACCCGCCCGCGATCGTGGTCCGCGCGGACGGCCTGATCCGCACGGCGTCGCGGGGCGGCGTGCCGCTCGGCCTGTTCGACGACTTCGAGGCGGGTCTCGACACGATCGACCTGGGCGTCGGCGACACGCTGTTCCTGCATTCGGACGGCGTGCTGGACGCCTGCGACCTCTCGCGCGTCCAGTTCGGGCAAGAACGCCTGCTGGAGTCGCTCGCCGCCCACGCCGCCGACTCCCTGGACGACATGCTGAACGCCGTCGAGCGGGCCCTGCTGGAGTTCTGCGACGGCGACCTGCGCGACGACGTGTCGATGCTCGCCCTCCGCGTCCTGCCGCCGACCCTGGCCTGACCCCGCGCCCCGTACCGGCACGGCACGGCACGGACGCCACGGCACGGCGCGGACGCCACGGGCGGTACGGCGGGGAAGGGCTCTAACCCCCGGTCGGGGGCCTGGTGTGGTCAGGACGGTTCGACTGATCACCCGACTTCGGGGTAGATCGGCCGACATGAGCAGCGACTCCAAGCCCCGCAACGAGACCGAGCACGAACGGCTCGACCGGCAGTTGATGGAGCTGCTCCAAGGGTTCCGCGTGGCGGTCACCGGCGTGCAGGTGCTGTTCGCGTTCCTGCTGACCGTGCCGTTCGCGGTCGGGTTCAAGAGCGTGGACGACTCGGGGCGGGCGCTGTTCTACGTGGCGCTGTTCGGGGCGGCGTCCGCGTCGATCTGCTTCATCGCGCCGGTGTTCCAGCACCGGATCCTGTTCCAGCTCGGGCAGAAGCCGCTGCTGATCCGCCGCGCCAACCGCTTCGGCATCGTCGGCGCGCTCGCGCTGGCGGTCTCGATCACGGCCGCGACGGCGCTGATCATCGAGACGCTGGTGTCGGACGGGGCGGCCGTCGTCGCGGGGGCGGCGATCGCCGTGCTGGCCTCGTGGGCGTGGTTCGTCCAGCCGCTGCTGAGCCGCCGCACCGCCAACGGCCTGAGGGCCTCGGAGCTGCCGAACGACCCCGACGGCCTGGCCGACACCAACGATCCGGACGGCCCGGCCCCGGCTCCCGGGGACGGCCTGGGCGGGCGTTCGGACCTGACCGACCGGACCGGCGCCGGGAGCGGCGCGCTCGGCGACGACTGAGCGCCGGCGGCCCCGCGGGCCGCCGGCGCCCGGTGCGCGGCTTCCGGGTCAGTACGCCTTGCCGAAGATCACGCGCTTGCCGTAGGCGGACGGGGCGCCGCACTTGACGCACACCCCGGTCTCCTCGGGGGCCTCGGCCGGGATGACGCGCGGGGTCGCGGCGGTCTCGGCCTTGATCTCGTCCTCGCACTCGGACCGGCCGCAGTGGAACGCGCGGGCCCAGCCGGTGGCCACCTGGGCGGTGAACGCGTCCCAGGAGTCGACGGCGGCGGTGCGCTCCTCGCGGAACGCCTCGGCGCGGGCCAGCAGGAACGACTGGAAGTCGGCGAGGATGCCGGGCAGCAGCTCGGGCACCTTGTCGAGCGGGATCTGCTCCTTGCCCTGGCCCTCGACCGTCGGGAGGCGGCGGGCGACGGTCGCGACGCCGGCCTCCAGGTCGCGGGCGCCGAGCTCGACGCGGACCGGGACGCCGCGCATCTCCCACTCGTTGAACTTGAAGCCGGGCGAGAGCTGCGGCCGGTTGTCGTCCACGTGGACGCGGATGCCCATCGACCGGATCGCCGCGCCGAGCTTGCGGGCCTCGGCGGCGGTCCGCTCGCCCTGCTCCTTGCGGCCGATCGGGACGATCACGACCTGGTACGGCGCGAGCCGGGGCGGCAGCACCAGGCCCTTGTCGTCGCCGTGCGTCATGATCACGCCGCCGATCAGGCGGGTGGACAGGCCCCAGGAGGTGGTGTGGGCGAGCTGGAGCGCGCCGGCCTCGTCCTGGTACTGGATCTCGAACGCCTTGGCGAAGTTGGTGCCGAGGTAGTGCGAGGTGCCGGACTGGAGCGCCCGCCCGTCCCGCATCATGGCCTCGATCGTGTAGGTGCGCACGGCGCCCGCGAACCGTTCGCCCGGGGTCTTCTCCCCCGCGATGACCGGCATCGCGGCCAGCTCGCGCGCCACGGAGGCGTACGCGTCGAGCGCCCACATCGTCTCGCGCATCGCGTCGTCCTCGTCGAGGTGGGCGGTGTGGCCCTCCTGCCAGAGGAACTCGGTGGTGCGCAGGAACATCCGGGGCCGCATCTCCCAGCGCACGACGTTGGCCCACTGGTTGAGCAGCAGCGGCAGGTCGCGGTGCGAGTCGATCCACTTGGCCATGTACTCGCCGATGACCGTCTCGGAGGTGGGCCGGACGACCAGCGGCTCCTCCAGCTCCTTGCCGCCCGCGATCGTGACCACGGCCAGCTCGGGCGAGAAGCCCTCGACGTGCTCGGCCTCGCGCTTGAGGTAGGACTCCGGGATGAACAGCGGGAAGCAGGCGTTGTCGTGGCCCGCGTCCTTGATCCGCCGGTCCAGGTCGGCCTGGAGCAGCTCCCAGACCCGGTAGCCGTACGGTCGGATGACCATCGTCCCCCGCACCGGGCCACGGTCGACGAGCTGGGCCTTGATGACCAGCTCGTTGTACCAGGCGGAGAAATCCTCACTCTGCGGCGTCACACCTTCTCGACTCACGCAGACGAGGGTACCGACAGCGGCGCCCCGGTCAGCACTCGATTACCGGTTCTGCCTTGGGCGATCCCCCGTTCCGGACGGCCGGTCGGCGGGCCGCGCCGGTGTTAGCCTCCGCCAATGCGCTGGTCCCAGATGCACGTGCCCACGCTCCGCGACGACCCGGCCGAGGCGGACGCGGCCGGCCACCGGCTGCTGCTGCGCGCGGGGTACGTCCGCCGGCTGGCGGCCGGCCACTACTCGCTGCT
The DNA here is from genome assembly GCF_009793335.1 of Actinomadura sp. J1-007. Classification (GTDB taxonomy): domain Bacteria; phylum Actinomycetota; class Actinomycetes; order Streptosporangiales; family Streptosporangiaceae; genus Spirillospora; species Spirillospora yumaensis. Next base: position 2,113,779 of record NZ_WING01000001.1, read on the forward strand.
GCCGCTCGCCGTACGGGTCCGCGCGAAGATCATGGCGATCGTCCGGTCCGAGATGGACGCGATGGGCGCGCAGGAGATGCTGCTCCCGGCCCTGCACCCGGCGGAGCCGTGGCGGCGGTCGGGCCGCTGGGAGCTGATGGGGCAGGAGATGTTCCGGCTGCACGACCGGCGGGGCGCCGACCACGCCCTCGGCATGACGCACGAGGAGATCTTCGCGACGGTCGCGCGGGAGATCGGCTCGTACCGGCGGCTGCCGCAGCAGTGGTACCAGTTCCAGACCAAGTTCCGGGACGAGCCGCGCCCGAAGGGCGGGCTGATGCGCACCCGCGAGTTCACGATGAAGGACGCCTACAGCTTCGACCTCGACCGGGACGGGCTGGACGCCTCGTTCGCCGCCTACCACGCGGCGTACACGCGGATCTTCGAGCGGCTCGGCATCCCGGCGCTGCCGGTGGAGGCGTCCAGCGGCACGATGGGCGGCGCGGGCTCGACCGAGTTCATGTGCCCGGCCGAGGTCGGCGAGGACCTGATCGTCCACTCCCCCGCCTGCGGCTACGCCGCGAACGTCGAGCGCGCCACGTCCCGGCTGCCGGAGGCGGACGACGGCCCGGGGCTCGCCGCGCCCGAGCCGTTCGACACCCCGGGCGTGCGGACGATCGGCGACCTCGCCGCGGGTTTCGGCGCGCAGGCGGCGGCCGACCGGCAGATCAAGACGCTGGTGTACGTCCTGGACGGCCGCCTCACGCTGGTGCTGCTGCGCGGCGACCACGCCCTCAACGAGCAGAAGCTGGTGGACGCGACGGGGGCGGCCGAGCTCCGTCCGGCGCATCCGGACGAGATCAAGGAAAGCCTCGGCGCGTTCCCCGGCAGCCTCGGCGCGGTCGGCGTGACCGGCCCGCCCGTCCTCGCGGACGAGGCGCTGCGCGGGCGCCGCGCCATGGTGACCGGCGCCAACATCGACGACGTGCACCTGCGCGGTGTGGACGTCGAACGGGACATCGCCGTCGGGACCTGGGCCGACCTGCGGGAGGTCGCGGCCGGGGAGCCCTGCGTCCGCTGCGGGGAGCCGCTGCTGGTCGAACGGGCCATCGAGGTCGGGCACATCTTCAAGCTCGGCGACCGCTACGCGCGGGCGCTCGGCGCGGAGGTGCTCGGCCCGGACGGCGAGCGCGTCCCCCTCGTCATGGGCAGCTACGGCATCGGGATCGAACGGGCCATGGCCACGATCGTGGAGGTCCACCACGACGACCGCGGCATCGTGTGGCCGGTGGCGGTCGCGCCGTTCACGGTCGCGGTCGTGCTCGCCCAGCCGGGCGACGCGGAGGTGACGGCCGCCGGAGAGTCGCTCTACGCGGCGCTCGGCGCGGCGGGGGTGGAGGTCGTGATCGACGACCGCGACGAGCGGGCGGGCGTGAAGTTCCGCGACGCCGAGCTGACCGGCATCCCGTACCGGGTGACGGTCGGCCGCCGCGGGCTCGCGGACGGCACCGCCGAGATCACCGCCCGTGCGACCGGCGACACGGTCAAGGCGCCGCTGGACGAGGTCGTCGCACGGCTGCGGGAGAAGATCGGGCGGCCGCGGGAGAAAAGGGTTTGACCCGTCCGGCCGCCCGTTCCCAGACTCGGGGGCGTGGCCGCGCCCGGACGGGGCGGCACGACGCGAGAGGGGCGCGGCGGTGGGGCACGTAGAGGTCGGGCACGTCAGCCATACGCTGCCCGACGGGCGGACCCTGCTGAGCGACGTCTCGTTCCGGGTGGGCGAGGGCGTCACGGCGGCGCTCGTCGGTCCGAACGGCGCGGGCAAGACCACGCTGCTGAGACTGATCGCCGGGGACCTCCAGCCGCAGGAGGGCACGACCGCGCACAGCGGCGGGCTCGGCGTGATGCGGCAGTTCGTCGGCAACGTGCGCGACGAGTCGTCCGTCCACGACCTGCTGCTGGGCACGGCGCCCGAGCCGGTGCGGGCGGCGGCGGCCACGCTGGAGGCGGCGGAGCTCGCGATGATGGAGCGCGACGACGAGCCGGCGCAGATGCGCTACGCGACCGCGCTGACGGGGTGGGGCGACGCGGGCGGCTACGAGGCCGAGGTGCTGTGGGACGCGTGCTGCGTCGCGGCGCTCGGCGTCCCGTACGAGCGGTGCCGGTGGCGCGAGGTCAAGACGCTGTCGGGCGGGGAGCAGAAACGGCTCGTCCTCGAAGCGCTGCTGCGGGGTCCCGCCGAGGTCCTGCTGCTCGACGAGCCCGACAACTACCTCGACGTCCCCGGCAAGCTGTGGCTGGAGGAACGGCTCCGCGAGACCGCCAAGACCGTTCTGCTGGTCTCGCACGACCGCGAGCTGCTCGACCGGGCCGCCGACCGGATCGTGACGGTCGAGGCCGGGCAGGTCTGGGTGCACGGCGGGCGGTTCTCCACCTACGCCGAGGCGCGCCGCGACCGCAACGAGCGGCTGGAGGAGCTGCGGCGCCGCTGGGACGAGGAGCACGCCAAGCTGAAGCAGCTCGTCACCATGCTCAAGCAGAAGGCCGCCTACAACAGCGACATGGCGCCCCGCTACCAGGCGGCGCAGACGCGGCTGCGGCGGTTCGAGGAGGCCGGTCCGCCGGAGATCCCGCCGCGCGACCAGACGATCAAGATGCGGCTGCGCGGCGGCCGCACCGGCAAGCGCGCCGTGATCTGCGAGGGGCTGGAGCTGACCGGCCTGATGAAGCCGTTCGACGTCGAGGTCTGGTACGGCGAGCGCGTCGCGGTGCTGGGCTCGAACGGCTCGGGCAAGTCGCACTTCCTGCGGCTGCTCGCGGGCGTGGCCGAGGTCCTGCCGCGCGGCGCGACGCCGGTCGCGCCGGTCGCGCACTCGGGGACCGGACGGCTCGGGGCGCGGGTCGTGCCGGGCCTGTTCGCGCAGACCCACGCGCGGCCGGACCTCGCCGGGCGCACCCCCTGCGAGATCGTGATGACCGAGCACGCGCGGCTGCGCAACGACGCGATGGCGGCGCTGGCCCGCTACGAGCTCCAGGTGTGCGCCGAGCAGCCGTTCGAGACGCTGTCGGGCGGCCAGCAGGCGCGCCTCCAGATCCTGCTGCTGGAGCTGGGCGGCGCCACGCTGCTGCTGCTCGACGAGCCGACCGACAACCTGGACCTGGCGAGCGCCGAGGCGTTGCAGGAGGGCCTGGAGTCGTACGAGGGGACGGTGCTCGCGGTGACGCACGACCGGTGGTTCGCGCGCTCGTTCGACCGCTTCCTGGTGTTCGGCGGCGACGGCTCCGTCTACGAGTCGGCCGACCCGGTGTGGGACGAGTCGAGGGTGACGCGGGCCCGCTGACCGCGAACGCGGCGGCGCCGGTGGGGAACGGGCCCGTTCACCCGGTCAGACGCACTTGAGCCTGGTCTGCGACTGGTAGACGGTGTGGAACTTCTCGCGCCGCACCTCGCGGCCGTTGCTCGACAGCATCCGCCACACGTCGATCTCGAAGCCGCGCCCGCCCCGCGACGGCACGCACTTGCTGCCGTGGTCGGTCGCCGAGTCGAACGCGGTGAACCCGTACGGCTTGGACGTCCTGGACCGCACGTCGTAGCGGCGCGTCCCCCACAGCCGGATGGTGAGCGAGTCGCCGGTGAACTCGGAGGTGATCGCCACCGGGCGGCCCGAGTCGTTCCGCCAGGTGAGGTCGAGGCTCGGGTAGGCGACGGCGGCCTCGCGGCCCTTGGGGTACTCGGGCATCCACAGGCCGTGCGCCCGCGCGTCGCGGATCTGGAGGCCCGCCTCGAAGACCGCGTTGTAGAGGGTCGTGGAGACCTGGCAGATGCCGCCGCCGAGGTCGTTCACCAGGCGCGAGCCGACGATCGTCGGCGCCGGGACGTAGCCGCGCCGCTTGGTGCGCGGCCCGACCACGCGGTTGAACGAGAACGTCCTGCCGGGCTGCACGACCAGGCCGTCCAGCACGCGCGCGGCGATCTCGATGTTGCGCACGCGCGGCTCGCCGGGCGTGAACCGCGTGGTGAACGAGCTGATCTCCCGCGTCGCGCCCGCCGCCCGCATCCGCGGCGTCACGCGCGCGGCCGCCCGGTCGGCGGGGGCGGCCACGGCCCGCGCCCGGTTCCGCTCGGCCGCGGACGCGCCGGTCTCGCGGGGCACCATGAGGTACGCGCCGAGCAGGACCATCGTCACCAGCAGCGAGACGGCCACGAACGGCCACCACCGCACGGCGCACTCCGGCAGTCCGGGCTGGTCGCCGCGCCACCGCCGGTACCGGCCGCGCTGCGCCCGCGCGACGTTCCGGGCTCGACGAGCACGCGCCACGGACCACACCCCCAGAAGTCGATCTTCCGCACCCTACGCAGTCAACGGCCGCGTCACACGGGCTCGGAGCTGCCCGGACGGGACTGTGACGATCCTTACAGCGACCTGACAACGAGTGCGGGCAGGTCGAGCGCTCCTTTGCCCAACGCCCACGAGCAACAGACCGCGACCAACCCAACACGCTCAGCAACCAAACCTCCCACATCGCAACCCCAAACCCCAACCCAACAAGCCAACTCCCCACCCCGAAGCGTCCGCGAAGCCCAGAGCGCGCGAAAGCGGGGACGCCACACGGGACGGGCGCACGGAAGCCCGGGAGCGGCGGCCCGGGAGCGGCGGCCCGGGAGCGGCGGCCCGGGAGCGGGGGCGCGACGCAGGACGGGGCACGCGGAGGCCCGGGGCGTGGGCGGAGAGCGCGCGAAACCGCAGGGCAGGGCGCGCGGCGAGGAGGGCGGGAGGGGACGGGGGCGCGAGGCGGGCGCGCAAAAGCGGGGGCGGGGGCGGGCCGCGCGGAGAGGCGGGATTGGGCCGGGGCCGGGGGACGGGCCCTGGGCTCAGCGGCGGGTCAGCGGGTCAGCGGGTTCTGGCGCCGTCACGCAATCGGAACGGGTCGATCTCGCGGGCCGGGTAGCGGCGCAGGTATTCGGCTTCGAGCTGGTTCATCCGGCGGGTGTGCTCGCCGAACGCCTGGTCGGCGGCGTGCCGGAGCGCGTCGAGGCGGGTGTCGTACAGGTGGGCGAGCTCGCGGAACAGGTCGTCGTCGTCGAGCACGCCAGGGTCGATTCCGGTGGTCATCTCACCCCTCCAGCGTTGCGGCGACCCCATGGTCGCGCGGTCGCCGATCTCCCTACCCGGTGCCCGGCGGGCGAACCGCCGGGGGCCTTGCGCGGGCCCGTTGCCCCAACCTAGCGTTTGGTCATGACTGAGACGCTGGGGCCGCCGGTCGGCCATGTCCACTCCGACGAGCTGCCGTGGGTCTCCGCCGGGCCCGTCGGGTTGCAGGTGCTGCGGGTGTCGCCGGCCACCTGGGTGGTCCGCAACCGGTTCGAGGCCGGGTTCAGGCTGCCGACGCACAAGCACACCGGGTCGGTGCACGCCCACACGTTCTCGGGGCGGTGGCGGTACGCCGAGTACGGGATCGACTACGTGGCGGGGACGTTCATCCACGAGCCGCCCGGGTCCGTCCACACGCTCACGGTGGAGGAGGACAGCGACATCCTCTTCGTCATCGAGGGCGCGTTCATCGAGTACGACGCCGAGGGCAACATCAGCGGGGTCGTGGACGGCGAGTCGACGCTGAACGCCTACTACGCGCTGTGCGACGCCGCGGGGATTCCGCGGCCCAAGGGCATCCTGCCGTGACCGGAGCGGCCGGGGCCGGGGCCGGGGTTCCGCGCGACTTCCCGGACGGCTGGTTCGCGCACGGCCACCCGGCCGAGCTGTACGAGCGGCTCAGGGAGCCGGGCGGTCTCGTCCGGCATCCGGCGCCGCCGGACGGCGTGCTGTGGATCGCGGGCGGGCACGCGGAGGTGCACGCGGCGGCGGCCGACCCGGCGGCGTTCCGGTCCGCGGACGGGATCCTGCTGGCGGAGATCGGGCACGCGTACGACGCGCCGCCGACGATCATGCACACGGACCCGCCCGACCACACCCGCTACCGGGCCCTGGTGGCGCCCGCGTTCCGGCCCTCGGTGACGCGGCGGCTGGAGGGCGCGGTCCGTGAGCGGGTCCGCGCGCTGCTGGCCCCCGTGGCCGCGGGGCGGGCGTTCGACGCGGTCGGGGAGCTGGCGGTGCCGCTGCCGCTCCAGGTGATCTGCGCGCTGCTGGGCGTCCCGGAGGACGACTGGCGGCGGTTCCACCGGTGGACGGAGGCGATCGTGCCGGGCGCGGCGGAGGGCCTGTCGGAGGGTGAACGCGACGCGCTGCGGGTCGAGTGCGGCACGTACCTGCTCGGCACCGCGCACGAGCGGCGCGCCGACCCCCGCGACGACGTGATCTCCCGGCTCGCGCTGGCGGAGCTGGACGGGGACCGGCTGACGGACCTGGAGCTGGTGATGTTCCTGATCCAGCTCCTCGTCGCGGGGAACGAGACGACGCGGCACGCGATCTCGGGCGGGCTGCTGGCGTTCGCGGAACGGCCGGACCAGTGGGCGGCGCTGCGCGCCCGTCCGGAGGAGCTGCTGCCGACGGCGGTCGAGGAGATCCTGCGCTGGACGTCCCCGGTGGTCTACTTCCTGCGGACGGCGACGCGCGCGGTCACGCTGGGCGGTACGGACGTGGCGCCGGGCGACCGGGTCATGCTGCTGTACGGGTCGGCGAACCGCGATCCCGCCGCGTTCGGCCCGGACGCGGACGCGTTCGACGTCGCGCGGCGGCCCGAGGCGTCCGGGCTGGCGTTCGGGTTCGGGCCGCACTTCTGCCTGGGCGCGGCGCTCGCCCGCATGGAGATCCGCATCCTGCTGGAGGAGCTGCTGGCGTGTCGCGAGGAGGGCCTGGCCCTGGCGGGCACCCCGGCGTACAACGGCTCCTCGGTGGTGACCGGCCTGCGCCACTGCGCCCTCACGCCCGCGTGACGTCCGCCCGCGGCGTGCCGGAGCCGCACCGGCACGCCGCGGGCGGCCGGGTCAGGCGCGCTGCGCCGGAGGCAGGAAGACCGTCAGCGCTCCGGCGGCCTTCGTGATGCGGACGGTCGCGGGAACGGTCGAGACCTCGCCGTCGTGCGCGAGGCGCAGGCCGTCGCCGGCGGCGTCCAGCTCCAGCGACTCGGCGCTCCAGGCCCGGTAGCCGGGGACGACGTGCAGGTGCCCGGCCAGGATCGCGGCGACCGCCCGGACCCGCGGGACGCGGTCGCCGGTGGTGATCATGCGGATGTCGAGGCGGCCGTCGTCCAGGTGCTCGCGCCACGACGGGGTCGCGCCGCGCGCGCCGTAGTCGCCGTTGCCGACGAACGCGAGCCAGACCTTGCGGCGCCGCCCGTTCACCGCGATCTCGACCGGCTCGGAGTGGCGCAGCGTGCGGACGGCGGCGACGGCGAGCGCGGGCCACTTGCCGAGCCGCCGCTCCAGGCGCCGCCGCCGGTCGACCAGTTCGGTGTACGCGCCGAAGCTGGCGGTGTTGAGGAAGAGCAGCCCCTCGTCGCCCTCCTTCCGGACCGGCGTGACATACGCCACATCGACGCGCCCGAGCACGCCGTCGCGGTAGGCGGCGAGCGCCGCCGCCGGGGTCTCGACGCCGAGCGCGCGGGCGAAGTGGTCGAACGTACCGCCGGGCATCACCAGCAGCGGGACGCGGTGCCGCAGCGCGGCGCGGGCCGCAGCGTTGACCGTCCCGTCGCCGCCGACGACGGCGAGCACCTCGGCCCGCCGCGCGGCGCCGTCGAAGACCTTGTCGAAGTCGTCGTCGCGTTGCAGCCGGACGACCTCGGCCGCGGGCAGGTCGCGTTCCAGCAGGGCGAGGGCCATGTCGGCGTGGCCGGGCACGAGGTTCAGCCCGGTCTCGGAGTCGGCTCCGGCGCCGGGGTTGACGACGGCGACCATGCCGGTGCCGTCCTCGGCGACCGAGACCCGTTCGGACGACGAGCGGGACACCCGGGCGACGGGCGGGCGGGCCGGCCAGGCGAGGCGGGTGCCGAGGCCGGCGACGACGCCGATGCCGAGCCCCGCGAGCACGTCGCCGGGGTAGTGGGCGCCGGTGTAGACGCGGGAGAACGCGACGGCCGCCGCCGTGGCCGCGACGGGCACGGCGAGCGCGGCCGGGGCTTCGAGCGCGACGCCGGTCGCGAACGCCGCGGCCGAGGCCGAGTGCCCTGACGGGAACGCGTGCGAGGTCGGCAGCGTCCACCGGATCCGGATCGGCGGCACGAGGTCGACGACGGGCCGTTTGCGGCGGAACGCCTGCTTGCCGACGATGTTGACGACCGGGCTGGCCACCGCGATCGCGATCGCGCCGCGCAGCGCAGCCCGCCGGGGCCGCGCCTGGGGGCTCGCGCCCATCGCCATCGCCGTGCCGAACCACAGGACCCCGTGGTCGGCGAGGCGCGACAGCCTCGGCAGGACGTACTCCAGGCCGGGCAGCCGCGCCGCCGCGACCCGGTCGAACGCCCGCCGGTCCAGCCGTCCGAGGCGCCGCAGCGGCCCGTTCGCGCCGCTGGCGGCCGCCGCGTCGGTCCCGCGGCACGCGGCGAGGGCGCGGCCCGCCGCGGCGGCCTCGGCCGCGCTGACGGCCGCGGCGCCGACGACGCTCATCGCGTCGCCCACCTCCCCGGCGCCGTCCTGGATCACCGTCGGGAGTTCACCGCGCCGGCCCGGCGCGGACCGTGCGAGAAGCGACGGCACGACCACTCTTAGTGATCGTTTACCTCGCCTTCCGTGATTGACGCGCATGACCCGGGTATCCCCAGGGAGCCGGACATGATTCCCGAAAGATCTCAAATCAGGGGTCACATGCCTGCGAACGTCCCTCACATATCGTTGACCGCTATAGGCTTCCCGGCATGAGTCACCCGGAACGGCTCAGCTCCTCGGGTGGCGAGCCGGTCGGCACTATCGCGGAGCCTCCTCGCATGAACGGGATGAGCAGCGAGTCGCTGGCCGAGTTCGCCGCGCGCCACGGACTGACGCAAAGCGCGGCCCGCCCCCGGCTGCGCACCTACATCGGACAGGTCTGGCAGAGACGGACGTTCATCTGGAACTTCGCGTCCGCCAAGACCACCTCGATGTACACCAGCTCCCGCCTGGGGCAGCTCTGGCAGGTCCTGACGCCGTTGCTGAACGTCGGCGTCTACTACCTCATCTTCGGCCTGCTGATGAACACCAAACGCGGTGTCTCCGACTTCATGCCGTTCCTCGTCACCGGCGTGTTCATCTTCACCTTCACGCAGAGGTCGGTGACCGCGGGCGCGAAGTCGGTCAGCAACAACCTCTCCCTGATCAGGGCGCTGCACTTCCCGCGCGCCTCCCTGCCGTTCTCCTACGTGATCATCGAGTTGCAGCAGCTCCTGATCTCGATGATCGTGCTGTTCATCATCGTGCTGGCGTTCGGCGAGCCGCTGACGCTGCACTGGCTGCTGATCGTCCCGATCCTGGCGCTGCAACTGGTGTTCAACATGGGCGTGGCGCTGGTCCTCGCCCGGATCGGAGCGTTCACCCCCGACGTGCAGCAGCTGCTGCCGTTCATCCTGAGGACCTGGCTCTACACCTCCGGCGTCATCTTCGCCCTCGGCGAGTTCTCCAAGCGGCTGGCCGACCACTCCTGGCTGATCGAGATCCTCAAGCTCAACCCGGGCTCGGTCTACCTGGAGCTGGCCCGCACCTCGCTGATCGAGTCGTACCGCACCACCGACCTGCCCAGATGGGGCTGGAGCGACAGCAATCTGTGGTGGTACGCGATCGGCTGGGCGATCATCGCCTTCGCCGGTGGTTTCTGGTACTTCTACCGTGCTGAGGAGAGGTACGGACGTGGCTAAGGCGCTCAAGGAGAAGCCGCCGATGATCGACCAGCAGCCCGAGGTCGTGCTGGACGACTCGCGCGACCCGATCGTCGTGGTCGACGGGCTGCACATCGTCTACCGCGTGTACGGCGCGGGCGGCAACAAGGGCAGCGCGGCGTCGGCGCTGATGCGCGTGGTCCGCCGCGAGGGCCGCCCGCAGATGAAGGAGGTCCACGCGGTCCGGGGCGTGTCGTTCATCGCCTACCGCGGCGACGCGATCGGCATCATCGGCACCAACGGGTCCGGCAAGTCGACGCTGCTGAAGGCCATCGCCGGCCTCCTCCCGCCCGCGCGCGGCGGCGTCTACACCGACGGCCAGCCGTCCCTGCTCGGCGTCAACGCGGCGCTGATGAAGGACCTGTCCGGCTCCCGCAACATCGTCCTCGGATGCCTGGCCATGGGCCTGGACATGGAGGAGACCAAGAAGCGCTACGACCAGATCGTGAAGTTCGCCGACCTGAAGCCGGGGTTCATCGACTACCCGATGAACACCTACTCCTCCGGCATGGGCGCCCGGCTGCGCTTCGCGATCGCGGCGGCCCGCACCCACGACGTGATGCTCATCGACGAGGCCCTCGCGACCGGCGACGCGAAGTTCAAGCGCCGCAGCAAGGCCAAGATCGAGGAGCTGCGCAAGGACGCCGGAGCGGTGTTCCTCGTCGCGCACAACCTCGACGTGATCGAGGAGACCTGCAACCGGGTCATCTGGCTCGACGACGGGCGCATCCGGATGGACGGCGACCCGCAGAGCGTCATCAAGTCCTACACCGAGGCGTCCGGAAAGTAGCCTCGTCCCCCGCGCACCGGCCCGGCACCGACCCGGGCCGGTTTTCGCGTCTCCGGGCCCGTTCCCCCGGGTGCGCGACCGGTCACGGGGCGGAGGGCGGCGGCGTTCCTTGCTCGGCGTCACCGCTCCCCGCGCGCGTCAGGACCGCGCTCGCGACAACCTCGAAGACGTGGTCGGCGCGGGGCGCGAACGAGGGTTGATCGCCGAGCCACGCGAGCGCCGCGATCAGCGCGAACAGATCGGTGCCGTCGATATCGCTCCGCGCCGCGCCCGCGGCCTGGGCGCGGGCGAGGAGCCGCGCACCGGCTGCGCGCAGGGTGACGCACGAAGCGTGGAGCGCGGACTCGGCGTCCTCGATGGCGGCCGCCATCAGGACGGTCACGCCCCGGTACTCGGTCGTCCACGCGACGCAGTCCCGTAGCCACGAGACGAGAGCGTCTTCGGGCGAGTTCGACGTCTCCAGTTCGCCCGCCTTGGCCGTCAGGTCGTCGAAGCTCGTGCGGAGCAGGGCGTCGAGCAGCGCCTCGCGCGTCGGGAAGTGGCGCAGCAGCGTCGCGAGCCCGACCCCGGCCCTGCGCGCGATGTCGCGCAGCGACACGTCGACGCCTTGCTCGGTGATGGCGGTGCCCGCCGCTGTGAGCAGGTGGTCGCGGTTCTCTCTGGCGTCGGCCCGCATCCGCCCCCCTTGACTAACCGGATCAGTGGTCCATATATTCGGATCAGTGGTCCACTTATGTGGATCAGTGATCCGAATCAAGAGTATCCGCAGCGCGGACAGGAGAGAACGATGCCGACACACACGATGAGGGCGGTCCGGCTCCATGAGCACGGCGGCCCCGACGTTCTGCGTTACGAGGAGGTGCCGTTTCCCGAGCCGGGGCCGGGAGAGGTGCTCGTCCGCGTGCACGCGGTCGGCGTCAACCCTCCGGACTGGTACCTGCGCGACGGGATGTCCAACCTGCCTCCGGAGACGAGGCCGAAGTTCGACTTGCCCGTGATTCCGGGGACGGACCTGTCGGGCGTCGTCGAGGCCGTCGCCGCGGATGTGGACGGCTTCTCCGTCGGCGACGAGGTCTTCGGCCTCCTTCGCTTCCCCAGCTTCGACGGCAGCGCCTACGCCGAGTACGTGGCCGCGCGCGCGTCGGACCTCGCGCTCAAGCCGGCCGGCATCGACCATGTGCACGCCGCCGGGGCGCCCATGGCCGGGCTCACCGCGTGGCAGTTCCTGATCGAGCTCGGACACGACCACCCCTCGCCCTTCCAGGCGGCGCGGCATCGCCCGGTCCCGCTCGGCGCCGACACGACGGTGCTCATCAACGGCGCCGCGGGCGGCGTGGGGCACTTCGCGCTACAGCTCGCGAAGTGGAAGGGCGCCCATGTGATCGCGGTGGCATCGGGCGCGCACGAATCGTTCCTGAGAAAGCTCGGCGCCGACGAGTTCATCGACTACACCAGGAGCCGTCCCGAGGAGCTCGTCCACGACGTCGATGTCGTTCTCGATGCCGTCGGTGGCCCGGGAAGCAGGCGCCTCCTGCGCACGCTCAAGCGCGGCGGCTCCCAGTTCCCCGTGTTCTTCGGCGAGTTCGACGAAGAGGAGACCGCGAGGCTGGGCGTCACGGTCACGGGCACCCAGGTCCGCTCGAACGGCGCGCAGCTCGGCGAACTGGCCCGCCTGCTCGACGCGGGCACGGTCCGCGTCGCGATCGACAGCACGTTCGCGCTCGCGGATGCCCGAGCCGCGCACGAACGCGCCGCCCGAGGGCACATCCAGGGCAAGATCGTGCTCACGGTCGTCTAGCGGCCCCCTCACCACCGAGGTGGGGCTCGACCCGGCGGGCGGTTGGCGTATCGCGAGCTTCCTGGGCCTGGATGAGGCGGCTTCCCCGATCTAACTTCGTAGGGAGACCCACAGCGGCGAGGGAGCTCCCATGGCCGATCCGTTGAGCAGGCGCGGATTCCTGTCCACCACGGCGCTCGCGGCGGGCGCGGTCGGCGCGTACGGGCTGACGGGGTGCGCGTCGGAGAGCAGCGGGCCGCAGGCCGACAGCCCGGGGAACGCGCCGAAGGAGGTCTTCACGGCGCCCGCGCGCAAGCTCGGCGGATCGCTCAGCATCCTGATGTGGAGCCACTTCGTGCCGAGGCACGACAAGTGGTTCGACAGGTTCGCGGCCGACTGGGGGAAGAAGGTCGGCGTCACCGTCCGGGTGGACCACATCAACACCGTGGACGTGCCGCGCCGGGCCGCGTCGGAGATCCAGGCGAAGCAGGGCCACGACGTCATCCAGCACATCGCGCCGTTCTCGCAGTACGAGCCGTCCGTGCTGGACATGACCGACCTCGTCCAGGAGGCGACGCGGCGGTGGGGGCAGCAGCTCGAACTGTGCCGCAAGTCGTCGTACAACCCCAACACCAAGCGGTTCTACGCGTACTGCCCCGGCTGGTCGCCCGACCCCGGCGACTACCGGAAGTCGATGTGGCAGAAGGTCGGGCTGCCGAACGGGCCGTCGAGCTGGGACGAGCTGCTGCGCGGGGCGTCCGAGATCAAGAGGAGCACCGGGGTGCCGTGCGGGATCGGGCTGTCGCCCGAGACCGACTCCAACATGGCGGCCCGCGCGCTGCTGTGGTCGTTCGGCGCGTCCGAGCAGGACCAGAACGAACGGGTCGTCATCAACTCCGACGCCGCGGTCGCGGCCGTCGAGTACATGGCGCGGCTGTGGAAGGGCGCCGAGACCAGCGAGGTGTTCTCCTGGGTCCCGGCGTCCAACAACCAGGCGCTCATCGCCGGCAAGTCGTCGTACATCGTCAACTCGATCTCCGCCTGGCGCACCGCCATGGCCACCAACCCCAAGATCGGCGACGACATCTTCTTCACGCCGGCGCTGCGCGGCCCGAAGGCGGCGCTCGCGGCGCAGCACGTGATCCAGCAGTGGATCGTCCCGAAGCACGCGAAGAACGCCGACGCGGCCAAGGAGTTCCTCCTGCACTACACGGCCAACTTCCCGGCCGTCACGTACAACTCCGAGCTATACGACCTGCCGGGCTGGCCGTCGCTCGTCCCCCAGCTGAGCGGCTGGCTCGACCACGACCCGTACGGCGCGAAACCCGCGAACAAGCTGTCGCTGCTCAAGACGGCCACGTCGTGGAGCGCGAACATCGGCTACCCGGGCCCGTCCAACCCGGCGATCGGCGAGATCTTCAACACCAACGTGCTGCCGACGATGTTCGGCCGCGCCGCCCGCGGCCAGACGTCCCCCCAGCAGGCCGTCGCCGACGCCGAACGCCAGATCAACGCCATCTTCAAGAACTGGCGCGCCCGCGGCCTGGTAGGGGGCTGAGCGAGGGCATGAACACCGCTTGCCGCCGCGCGGCGGCTGGACTGAGGAGCGCCGGGAGCCTGCGACCAGAGCGACGAGGGAAGCCGCCGCGCCGAAAGGGCGGCGAGCCGCCGAGCGGAGCGAGGCCATGAACACTGTCGAGGTGCGGGAGCTCGTCAAGACGTTCGACGGGCATGTGCGGCGGGCTCGGCGGGGGGCGCGCGGGGACGACGTGCGGGCGCTGGACGGCGTGGACCTGGCGGCGGAGCCCGGGGAGTACCTGGTGCTGCTCGGGCCGTCCGGGTGCGGGAAGACGACGCTGCTGCGGACGATCGCGGGCCTGGAGCAGCCCACGTCCGGCGAGGTGCTCATCGGCGGGCACGTCGTCAACGGGCTGCCGCCGCGGGTGCGGCAGGTGGCGATGGTGTTCCAGTCGTACGCGCTGTATCCGCACAAGACGGTGTTCGACAACATCGTGTTCCCGTTGCGGGCGGAGAAGACGGCGCGGCCGGAACGGGAGCGCAAGGCGCGGTGGGCGGCGGAGCTGCTCGACATCGAGCCGCTGCTCGCCCGCAAGCCGCGCCAGCTCTCCGGCGGGGAGCGGCAGCGGGTCGCGCTCGCCCGCGCGCTCGTCCGCGAGCCCGCGGTGTTCCTGCTGGACGAGCCGCTGTCCAACCTCGACGCCAAGATGCGCACGACCGCCCGCGACGAGCTGAAGCGGTTCCAGCAGCGGGTCGGCACCACGACGATCTACGTCACGCACGACCAGGCGGAGGCGATGGGGCTCGGCGACCGGATCGCGGTGCTGGAGCGCGGCCGGGTCCGGCAGGTCGGCACGCCCGCCGAGGTGTACGACGACCCGGCCGACACGTTCGTCGCGACGTTCATCGGGTCGCCGCCGATGAACCTCGTGCCGCGCGGCGACCGGCTGGTCGGGTTCCGTCCCGAGCACCTGCTGCCGTCGGAGATCGGCCCGTACGACGCGCGGGTGACGATGCCGCTGCGCGTGGAGCGGCTGGAGTACCTGTCCGGGGACCGGCACGTGTACGGGACGGTCACCGGCGTGGGCGAGGAGACGCGGGTGATCGCGCGCCTGCCCGCGACGGTCGCGACCCCGATCGCCACCGGGGAGACGCACGAGTTCGCGGTCGCCTCGGCGCGGATGCGCTTCTTCGACGCCGCCGAGGGCCGCCGCGCCCCGGCCGTGCGGATCGGCGACTGATGGCCGCGCCGGAGAAGGCGGATGCCCCGCGCGAGGCCGCGCCGTCCGGCCGGAAGGCCGCGCTGTCCGACCGCGAGGGCTTTCTCGCGTGGGCGATGCTGCTGCCGTCCGTCGTCTACATCGTCGCGCTCGTCGGCGTGCCGTTCGTGCTGGCCATCGCGTTCGCGTTCTCCGACGTGACCACGGGCGACCCGTCGTACGACTGGGCGGGGTTCCGCAACTTCACCGCGGTGTTCGACGACGGGGTGTTCTGGCGGGCGCTGTCGAACACGCTGGTCTTCACGCTCGCGTCGATGGTCCTGATCGTGGTGTTCGGGAAGATCCTGGCCAACATCCTGGTGGCGGAGTTCCACGGCAAGTGGTTCGTGCGGTTCCTCGTGCTGCTCCCGTGGACGACACCGGTCGCGCTGTCCACGATCTCGTGGCTGTGGTTCCTGGACTCGATCTACTCCCCCGTCGACTGGGTGCTGCGGCAGCTGAACCTGATCGACGGGAACGTGGTCTGGCTGGGCCGTCCCGGCACCGCGATGGGCTCGGTGATCGCCGTCCAGGCGTGGCGGCTGACCCCGCTCGCCGCGGTGATCGTGATGGCGGGGCTGGTCGCGATCCCCCGCGACATCGACGAGGCCGCGCGGATCGACGGCGCGGGCTTCTGGCGCCGCATGTTCGAGGTGACGATCCCGCTGACCCTCCCGGTGATCGCCGTCGCCGCCCTCTTCGGCGCGATCATGACGTTCACCGACATGACCGTGTCGTACGTGCTGACGCGGGGCGGCCCGACCCACGCGACCGACACCCTGGCGTCGTGGGCGTACTTCCGCGGCATCGAGGGCGGGGACGTCGGCCAGGGGGCGGCGATCGCGCTGTTCCTGTTCCCGATCCTGCTCGCCGGCGCGGTCGCGATCCTCCGCGCCGTACGCCGCCTGGAGGCGCAGTGAACGACACCGCGAGGCTCCGCCGCCGCTACGCCCGCCGCCACGTCGCGGCGCGCGCGGGCGTCTACTCGGCGGCCCTGCTCGCCGCGGTGGTGTGCGCGCTGCCGTTCCTGTGGAGCCTGGTGAGCGCGTTCAAGCAGAACCGCGACCTCTACAACCCGGAGAGCAACCCGTTCGCCTTCAACGAGCCCGCGACACCCGACCACGTGACGTTCCTGTTCGAGGACACCCCGTTCAACACGTTCGTGTGGAACACGCTCCTGGTCGGCGCGCTCGTGGTCGCCGTCACGCTCGCCCTCGCGATCCCCGCCGCGTACTCCCTGGCGCGCCTCAACCGCCCGTGGGGCACGCCGATGGGCATCGCGATCTTCCTGGTCTACCTGGTGCCGCCGTCGCTGCTGTTCCTGTCCCTGACCCGCGTGGTCGTCGCGCTCGGCCTGGAGGACACCCTGTGGTCGATGGTGGTCGTGTACCCGACGATCACGGTCCCGGTCTCGGTCTGGCTCCTGATCGGCTTCCTGAAGGCCGTCCCCAAGGACGTCGAGGAACAGGCCATGGTGGACGGCTACAGCCGCCTCGGCGCGTTCGCGAGGGCCGTCCTGCCGCTGGTCTTCCCGGGCATCGTCGCCGTCGTCGTGTTCAGCTTCACCCTCACGGCGAGCGAGTTCGTCTACGCCCTGGCGTTCGTGTCGGCAAGCCCGAAAATGGTCGTCAGCACCGGCGTCCCGACACAACTCGTACGCGGCGACGTCTTCTTCTGGCAGTCACTCCAGGCCGCCACGGTCATCACCGCCGTCCCGATCGCCTTCCTCTTCAACCTCTTCCTGGACCGCTTCGTCACCGGCTTCACCATGGGCGCCGTCAAGACCTAGCGAGGCGCGCAACTCAAGGCTCATTCCCGGCACTGGGCGATGTCCCACCGTGGCGAAGCAGTGCGGTCAGGAGCTGATCGCAGGTACCCGAAGTGGTGGTCGACCGCGGCGTCGGCGCACCCGTCCACACTACCTTGACATCTCTAGGTAACCGCGTACCTTGAAAGGTCAAAGTAGTTGAGAGGGGCAACCCGTGCTGACACCCGACCAGATCGCCCACGGCTCGCCGAGGCCGCGCCCGGTACGCGCGGACGGCCGCGCCGCTGACCGGGGCGATGAGCCCGGCGCCGGCCCAGGCGTCGAGGTGCCCTTGCAGCGCTTGTAGGCGAATGAGCGGCCCTGTTCGGTTCGCAAAGAGTTCCGTGTGACACATCGGAGTCTTCACTTATCACCTTGGGGTGCTCATGGACGTGTGGCGTGGTGGCCGGGTGCGGCAGGGCGACGGTGAGCGTCGTTGGAGCCGGAGGGGACCGAAGTACGCCGCTGGCCGGGTAGGGGCGCCAAGGCGCGCTACCGCAGCGGCGATGACGGCGGTGCTGGTGGTTTCGCTGGCGCAGGCGGTGCCGTTGCCGGGGCCGGTGCAGGCGGCGGAGCCGGGGCCGAGGATTCCGCGGCGGGATCTGCCGCTGATGGCCTCGGCCGCCAAGGCGGTCAGTGGTCCGAAGCGGTCGATGCCCAAGCAGCCCAAGCAGCCCAAGGCCGACTTCGCGCCGCTGGCGCGCAAGCCCGCGACCGGCAAGCAGCTGCGGGCGGGGGACGCGGCGCCCGAGACCAGTCTGGTCAGCCCGGTCGACGAGGCCGTGGTCTCGACCGAGACACCGACACTGAAGGTCCGGGACGTCGGCCAGGGCGTGCTGTACTGCTTCAAGGTCTCGACCGGGTTCGACGGCCGGTCTGGCAGCGTCGCCGATTCGGGCTGCGTGTCCACGCCGGAGTGGACGGTGCCCCGGAACGTGCTGAGCGACGGCGGCCAGTACACGTGGGCGGTCGCCACGACGCTGGGCAAGGACAAGCCGGTCACCTCACCCACATGGGTGGGGCATTTCACCGTCAATCAGCGGGTCGGGGACCCTGGCCCGGCGCCGGCCGACGCCTCCGGGCCGGTGACGGTCAACTTGTTCAACGGCAACGCCCAATACAAGAACGCCGGTCCGGCGTTCCAGACGATCGGCGGCCCGGCGGGGGTGACGTTCGGCTTCAACTCCCGCCAAGGCGGTGAAGGGCACGGGGTACGCGCGTCCTATTTCAACGACTCGCGGCACAACGGGACCCCCGACGATGCGCCGGTGCTGGTGCGGCGCGAACCGTCGGTCAATCTCAACACCATCCGCGACTCGCTGCCCGACAATCCCTGGTTCGATCCGTTCCCGCCCGCGCTGGACAAGAAGAACTTCGTCATCCGCTGGGAGGGCCACTTCAAAGCCCCCGTCGCCGGCGACTACCAGTTCGCCGGAACGCACGCCGACGGCGCGAAGATCTGGGTGAACGGAAGGGTCGTCTACGACAACCCCAACCCCGGCGGCATCGGGATGGACTTCCAGACCGCCGGTCCCAAGACCGACCGCGACACCACGCTCGCCGCGGGCCAGCGGGTGGCGATCAAGGTCGAGCTGTACCACCACTCAGACGCCAAGCCGCAGATGGTGCTGTGGTTCAAGAGCACCGGCGCGGACTGGGCCGGCCGCCGCTTCCACAACTGGATGCCCCAACCCGTCCCCACCCAATGGCTGTACGCCCAGGACCCGCCGCCGCTGCCCTCGGGGTGGACGCTCGGGGTGGCCGGCAGCGGCTACACCAAGGCCGAGATGCTGGACGCCTCAGTCGTGCTCACCGACCGCTCGGGCCGCAAACGCACCTGGGTCAAAACCTCTGGCGGCGGCTACAAGCCCCCGCCGGACGAGGACGGAGTCCTGGCCTTCGACACCGGCGGCCGGATCACCGTCACCGAAGGCACCACGGTGTCGACGTTCAACACCGACGGAACACTCGCGCAGGTCGCCTCCACGCTGGACGGTAAGAAACCGGCCGCGTTGCAGTACCACTACAGCGGCGCGGTCCCCCGGCTGACGAAGATCACCGACCCGGTGTCGGACCGCTCGCACACCCTGTACTACAACACCGATAACAGCGACGGCTGCTACGGCGGGACGGCCAAACCGCAGGGCGCCGACCCCGCACCGGCCGACATGCTGTGCCGCATCCGCTACTGGGACGGCTCGGAAACACGGCTGTGGTACCTGTTCGGCACCCTGGCCCGGATCGAGAACCCCGGCGCGTCCATCTCCGACTACGACTACCTCGACCGCGCCGCCAACAAGAAGGAGCACGACAAGCCCGAAACCAAACCTGAGGACAAGGAGGCACTCAAAGAGGGCGTCGGACCCCTCACCATGGTCCGCGACCCACTGGCCTACGACTGGGTCGTCCGGCAGAACACCCCGGTCACCGCCGAGCGCACCACGATCCGCTACCAGGCCGGCTACGAACCCGAAGCCCGCCAAACGCTGCTGCGCGCGGTCCAGGTCTCCCTGCCCTGGCCCGACGGCAGACCCGGCATCGGATTCCCCGGCGGACACTCCTACTCCTACGACCTCGCCGGCAAGGCCGCCGCGGTCGCGGTCAGCGGCCTGAACGGCCGTTCCCGCACCGTCACCTACGACGACGCCGGCCGCACGTTGAAGGCGACCGACGCCGATGGGGTCACCGCCGCGACCGAGTGGAACGCCAAGGACCGGCCTACTGCGACCATCGACGCGCGGGGTCACCGCGCCACCCATGTCTACGACCACGCCGATCGGCGGACCGACGCCTACGGGCCCGCGCCCACGTCCTGCTTCGACGGCCCCACCCCGACCTCGCAGTGCGCCGACGAGGTCCCGCACGGCCGTAGCCGCTATGACGAGGGCATCGCCGGGTTGCAGGCCGCGGTGTATGACAACCCGTACCTGTCGGGGGTGCCCGCGGTGTGGCAGACCGGTGTCGGCACCGCCGACGGCTCGATGGCCGCCACGTGGGGTGCCACGCCGCCGGTGCCCAACAGCGGCGGCTGGTCGGCCCGGTTCACCGGCGAGATCGAGTTTCCCGAGGAGGGCGAGTACGGGGTCGGGTTCACCGCCGTGGACGGGGTGCGGCTGTGGATCGACGACGTCCTGCGCGTCGACAGTTGGAGCGACAAGGCCTCCTCCAAGGTCGCCGGCACCTACATCAGCAAGAAGGCCGGCGGCCGGCACCGGATCCGCATTGACTACTACAACCGCAGCGGTACCACCGGCGCACTGAACTTCACCTGGGCGCCCCCCGGCGCCGACTCCGCGGTGACCGTCCCCGGCAAGTACCTGGCACCCCGCTACGGACACCAGACCAGCACGGTCCTCGACAGCGGTGGCGGACGCGCGCCATCGACGAAGACGGCCACCGACTACTCCGACCCGGCCAACGGGATCGACCCGGTGTTCGGATTGCCGGTCTCCACGACCAGCGACCCCGGCGGGCTCAATCTGACCCGACGCACCGCCTTCGAAAGGCCCGGCACCGGATACCTGCGCCTACTGGCCAACGCCCTGCCCGGAGGTGACATCTCCGATCCCGCCAAACGCGGCGCCTCCACCTACTACGCAGGCAACGAAACCCGTGCCAACCCCTGCGTTGACGACTCGCCGGAGGTGAGCCAGGGCGGCATGGCCAAAACGATCACCGCCGCCGAGAACGCCGACGGGTCGGCCAACCGCGCCGAACAGGTGTACGACGCGTCCGGCCGGGTGGTCGCCACCCGGATCAACACCGAACCATGGTCATGTACCACCTACGACGCCCGCGGCCGGGTCATCAAGCGGACGTACCCGGCCATCGGTGGCCAGCCCGCGCGGACCATCACCTACGACCATGCCGTGGCCGGTGACCCGCTCACCACCAAGATCAGCGATGGCAGCGGCTCGACCACCACCACGATCGACCTGCTCGGCCAGGTCACCTCCTACACCGACGCCGGCGGGACGGTCACCACCACCCAGTACGACACCGCGGGCCGCGCCACCAGGCAGACCAGCACGGTCAAGGGCGTCTCCTCCACCCTGACCTACCAGTGGACGGACGCCTCCCGCCTGACCCGCCTCGACCTGGACGGCACCACCGTCGCCACCCCCGCCTACAACGCCGGGATGCTCAAGACCGTCGGCTACGGCAACGGCACAGATCTTGGGATCACCTACAACGATGCCGCCTCGGTCACCGGCCTGAAGTGGAAGACCAAGGACTCCACGGTCACCGACACCGTCACCCGCTCCCGTGACCAGCGCATCACCGACGACACCGTCACCGACGCCGGCACCGCCTACGACCACGCCTACACCTACGACGGCGCAGGCCGCCTGACCGCCGCCACCGTCCCGCACCACAAACTCACCTACGGCTACGCCGCGGACGGCGGCTGCGGACCCAACAGGAAGGCCGGAGCCAACACCAACCGCACCACCTCCACCGACAGCCGGGACGGCGCCCCACCGGTCACGACCACCTACTGCTACGACGGCGCCGACCGGCTGATCTCCACCAGCGGCGCCACCACCCTGACCTTCGGCTACGACACCTACGGCAACGCCACCAAAGTCGGCACCGACACCCTGGGGTACGACACCACCCGCCGGCACATCACCACCACCGCGGCCGGGCGCACGGTCCGTTACACCCGCGATGTCACCGACCGCATCACCGCCCGCACCATCCAGGAGAACGGCAAACCCGACCAAGTCACCCGCTACGGCTTCACCTCCGACGCCGGCGGCCCCGACTTCGTCCTCGACGCCTCTGGGGGCCTGCGGCAGCGGGTGCTGAAACTGCCCGGCGGGGTCGTCCTCACCAAGACCTACGACACCGCGAAGACGGCCAACTGGTCCTACCCCACCGTCCAGGGCCACATCCTGTTCACCGCCGACGGCACCGGGACCAGGACCGGCAAGATCCATCTGTACGACCCGTTCGGACAGAACATCGACCCCGACACCGGCGCCCTCGGCGACATCCCCATCCCCGCCACCGCCGAAGGCGGCATGGACTTCGGCTGGCTCGGACAGCACACCGTCCCCGTCGAACACCTCGCCAGCCACCAAGCCCTCGAAATGGGCGCCCGCACCTACCTCCCCATCCTCGGCCGATTCCTGCAAACCGACCCCATCGCCGGCGGCTCCGCCAACAACTACGACTACGCCAACGCCGACCCGATCAACAGCCTCGACCTCACCGGCACATACCCCGACTGTGGTGCATGCGCCAGTGGAGAGTACGAAGGTTACGAAGCAGAAAAGGCCAAGAAAGAGGCCGAGGAAAGAGCGAAGCTCGAGAGGGCCTCAGAGGAAGCCGCGGCTAATCCCGGCTACCCTCCCATGCCGCTACCTCGCCGCTTGTTGATACCCAGAAAGTCCCCTCCCTCCTGGACGCCGAACGTCAAGGATCCCTCAATCGGACGTGGCCACACCGGGCGCTACGAACCAAGGAATCTCAAGGAACAGCTCGCGATGGAACAGGCAATGTCAAACCCCGCTGGGGGACGCGTGATCGAAACCATCACGATGACCGACGCCCGTTGGCCGGCAAAAGAGGGCTGGGTTAAGATGAGGCAGAACGTGAACGGCGTGGAGGTGCACTACGTTCGAAATACGAGAACGGGCGAGGTTGATGACTTCAAGTTCAAGTAGAGGTCCGGGAGGGCTGTGATCCTCAAATGGTCCGGCTGCCGTGGCGAACAGCCACGGCAGCCCACAAGTCCTGGCGACGCCGATCCTGCACAGTTTGACCTCACGGTCGGACGCGAATATCGCTGCCATGCCGTAGCAGTATTCAATGGAAGCGTATTCGCGCTGATCTGCGACGACACCTCGCTACCGTGGTGGTACCGGATGGAGCAGTTCACCGTCACTGACGGCTCCATTTCACCATCATGGAAACTAGGCCTCCATGACAGAAAATATGAGGGTCTGCAGATGGTGACAGGATATCCTGCGATCGCTACCGACATCGACCATTATGTCGGTGTCATCGAGCGCATCCCCGAGGAGATGGAGGTCTTCTGGCGCCAGACCGGCATAGCCGGTCTTGTCGATCAAGAATTCGATGCCGTGGTCATCGAGATCCTTCCCTCAGGATGTCGCGTGCGCCTGGAGAACGAAGAGATCGGATTCCTTCCCAACACCAAAAACCAGAGCTGGGTCGACGGAGACAACACCCTCGCGGTCAACGACTCTTTGAGAATTGTCATCGTGGACGCCATCCAATACCCGGTCGGCGTCAGCACCCTTGTTCTGGACATCGACGCAGCTCGCCGCGGCGAGAAGGCGTGAACGCGAGGCGATCCACCGCAACGTCCTCGGGTCAGAGCGACCGTCGACTGCGGCGCCAATGCCGCCGAGACGGGCGGCACCTCACTGGATGCGGGCCTGTCCGCGTTGCTGCGCGGCGCCCAGGGCGCCTAAAGCCTGTTTCTTGGATCAGATGCGGAGCCAGATGGGCAGAACGGCGATCGTGATGGTGCCGGTGTAGGTGTAGGCGCGTTTGTCGAAGCGGGTGGCGACGGCCCTGGATTGCTTGAGGCGCTTGATGGCACGTTCGACGGTGTGGCGTGTCTTGTAGTGGTCGGCGTCGAAGCGGGGTGCCATCCGCCTGCTCGGCCGCGGTTGCGGCGACGTTGTTGCTGCATGCGGCGCTCAGCGACGATGCGCCGGACCGCGCGCCGCCGCCGGTAGGTGCGATTGCGGCGTAAGGAATGGGCTTTGTCTGCGGTGAGCGAGTCCGGAGTGGTGGCACACTCGGTCGCCCCCGGCCTCCTCGAATCGGTGTGACCGCATCTGGGGCGTCCTCTCATAGGCGGACCAGGTTGTCCGGGGAGTCCAGCCAGACGTGCTGGCCGTCGGGCGTGACGGTCATTCCGAAACGTTGACGGCCTGGACTGCCCCAGGAGATCCAGCGCAGATAGGCGGCTTCCACTTCCGTCCACAAACGCCGCGCTCCAGCCTGGGACACCGGGTGAGCATCACGGCCGGGCTGAAAGTCGGCGATAGCCAGGAACCGTCCGGGTCGCGCAGGTGGAGCCGGATGCGGCCGTCCCCGGCCTCTTCCTCGACCGATGCCACACCGGGCACCATTCCGGCTATGGCCACGTCGCAGCCGTAGGAGGTCCCCGCGACCGCGCGCGGGTCCACTTGGGTCTCGCTCTGCTCGCCCTCTTCCTCAACGGTGGGGGCGTAGTCCCCGAATCTTTGGGAGCGCAGCATCATGTATCCGGCGTTGCCGGCGAAACGGCCGATGGCGCGGCCGTCCGCCGTGGCGGTCAACCAGGTCCGGTGACCATAGGCGAAGCCGGGCATCCAGGGGAACACCATCCGGCCGCCCGGACGCAGTTGCCGCACCCACGCGTACGGAACGTCCCGGACACCGCAGGTGACGTGCACGCGGTCGTAGGGCGCTCCGGACGGCCAGCCGTCCGCCCCGTCCGCCACGATCAGGCGAGGACGGTGCCCGGCCTTCTTCAAGTTCTCGCTCGCGATGCTGGCAACCATGGGGTCGATCTCAACGCTCGTGACGTTCTGGTCCCCAAGCCGTTGTGCCAGCAATCCGCCGGTCCAGCCGGTGCCTGTGCCTATTTCCAGCACCCGGTGATGGTCCATCAAGCCGAGCAGTTCGAGAAAGGCGACCACGATCCCGGGAGCCGAAAGCGACGACGTGTAGTTCTCCCCTCCCGCCTCCAGCGCGGTCGCGCCGTCGTCGAGCTGGGTGACGATCGAGGCATCGGAGTAGACCGCCGCCAGCCAGGCGGCCTCATCGGCGGCCCGGTCGAGGAGCCGGTCCGGCCCGTCCCCGCCATCGACCCACGCCACCGGCGGAGCGAACAGGTGCCGGGGTACGGCATGCAGCGCCGCCCGCCACGCCGGGTCGCTCAGGTGACCGGACGCGGCGAGCCGGTCGGCCAGCTCCTCGATGTAGTGCGCTACCGGCCTCACTTCCCGCCCTTCTTGGTCGGACGATCCCCGTCCGTCGTCGGCTTGGGCAGCTTGATCGGCTGCGGCTTCTCCTTCGGCGCCTCGTGCCTGCCCATCGACCGCGCTCCCTTCACCGCACCAGCGCGGCCCGTCGCCACGCCGTGAAGCCTCGCCCGGAGGCATGGCTTTTTTTCGCCTTGTCCCGCAATATCCGGAACGAACTCCGCGGGACACTCACTGCGCCTCCGTGAGACCTCCCCCACAGGCAGTACGGCCAAGAGTCTCAGTCTGGCTCCTGAACGGCTTCCAAATCCTTCCGGGAACGCTTCGCCCTCGGCTCCACCATGGGGGCCGTCAGGACTTGGGAACGTCTGCTGTGTTGGTGAGGAAGTGGTGTAGCTCGCGTGCTACGGCTTTTGGGGCGTCGAGCATTGAGAGGACGTAGGCGTCGGGTATTTCTGCGTAGCGGGCGTTTGGGAGCAAGGCCGCCAGCCGGGGGCCGTGGTCGGGGGGCATCATGCGGTTGGCGGGGGACCACAGGACGAGTGCGTCGCCCTCGAAGCGGCTCAGTGCCTCGGTGTCGCGGATGAGCGTCGGCTTGTGGAACGGGCTGCGCGCGTAGGCGATCAGGTCCCGCCGTACGCCCGCGTTCTGGAGAACGGGCTCCGTCCAACCCCGTACGAGCTCGTCTGGGATCGGCCGTTTCGCCATCTGCCCGAACAGCAGCGGCGTGCGCCGGAGCCAACCGATCCGGAGTTGGCGGCAGGCGAGTTGGAGGCCGCCCGGCATCCGCGCCGCGATCCCGACCATTTTCCCGGGGAGGCCGGGCGGGAAATTGTCGAACGCCTCGCAGGGCAGGAACACCTGGCGCGCGACCCGTTCGTCCAGCCCGTACGCGGTAAGGAAGATCGCGCCGCCCCAGTCGCTGTGCACGAGCGTCACGTCGTCCAGTTCCAGTGCGTCGAGGAGGTCGGCGACGATCCTGACCTGCCCCCGCAAGCTCAGGTCCGTGCCCGGTTTCATCGCCCGCCGGTGCGCGCCGAGCGGCAGCACCGGACGCACGTACCGGAACCCCTCCGGCAGCAGCGGCAGCGCCCTGTCCCACACGGTGTGGTCCATGAGCAGCCCGTGCAGCAGCACGACCGGCGGCCCCGAACCCGTCTCCTCGTACTCGATGGTCCCGGCCGGTATGTCGATGGTGCGCACGGTCGCCTCCTCTAGAACGGTCGTTCTAGAGTAACTGTTCTATCATCGCCGGATGAAGACGGATGAGCGGATCGTCCAGGCGATGGCGGAGCTGCTGCGCGTCCAGGGGTACGCCGCGACGGGCGTCAAGCAGCTCACCGAGGCCGCCGGCGCTCCGACCGGCTCGATCTACCACCACTTCAAGGGCGGCAAGCGCGAGATCGCGACGGCGGCGCTGCGTTCCACCGGCGCCGCGTACATCCAGCTCCTGCCGCTGCTCCTCGACCCGTACGACGACCTGGCCGAGGGCGTCGAGGCCGCGTTCGCCCAGGCCGCCGAGGACCTGGAGAACACCGGCTGGGCCAACATGTGCCCCGTCGGCACGGTCACCGGCGAGATCGCCGACGCCGAACCCGCGCTCCGCGAGGTGGCCGCCGAGGTCTTCGCATCCTGGGTCGAGGAGGGCACCCGCTACCTGACGGGGCGCGGCCTGTCACCCGACGACGCCCGCGCCGCCACGTACGCCCTGCTGTCAGCGCTGGAGGGCGCGTTCATCCTGGCCCGAGGCCAACGCTCCCGCGAACCTCTCCTGGCCGCCGGACACGCCACCGCCGCCTACGTGGCAACGCTCCGCAAGCCCGCCCCGCTCACCCCTTGAGGACGTTCACCAAGGCCGCGAAGTCGCCGCGGGACAGAACGACCTTGGGCCCGTCCGGATCCTTGGAGTCACGCATCCCGACCATCCCTGGCAGAGCCCCGACCTCAATGCAGGCACCACCCTGGTCATCGCTCCGCCGCGACTTCCGCCACGGGCCGAGGTCAGCGACCTCTACGCAGTTACCCCCGAGATTGTCGCTGTGGCTCGACTTCCGCCAGGTCAGCGTCATGCTCGATCACTCCTTCAGGGCGTTCACCAGAGCCTTGTAGTCGGCGCGGGAGAGAACGAGCTTCGGTCCCTCAGGGTCTTTGGAATCACGCACCCCAACGGCCCCCGCCCTGGCAGCGACCTCAATGCAGGCGTCCCCGTGCTCATCACTCCGCCGCGACTTCTGCCAAGGGCCGAGGTCCGCCACCTCCACGCAAGCGTCGCCCTGCTCCTCGCTTCGCCGCGACTTGCGCCACGTGATCAACTGCTCCACCGGGCGACCGCCTTCCGCAGGAACTCACGCGAATCCTCAACACTCAGGGCACGAGCCTGCAGAGCTGAGAACGCACTGACGACACTCAAGATATCCACACGATCGTTTGTCGTAACACCCCCGATCGTCGTCTTCATGTACAGCAATTCGTCGCCGTTCGGCTGCGTTGCCAGGTTGAAGGAACCGCCCAGCCCTCGGTAGTAGGCGGTCGGCGCGATCTGCAGTGTGACGTGTTCCCATGTGGAGACTTCGAGCAGGTGTTCACACTGCTCGCGCATCACCTCGGCGTCGCCCACGCACGACCACAGAACGGCTTCGGCGAGAACGACGCTGACCGTAGGCGGGTTCTCGCGTTTGAGCACTTTCTGACGCGGAAGCCGCCGAGCAACATCGTCCTCCGTCGGCAGCAGAGCGCGCATGTACGCCTCCGTCTGGAAGAGGCCGTAGATAGCCTTCATCTCGTAGGCGCGGAGGAACGCGGCGGTGTTCTCGGCGCGGGGGTAGTCGGCGAACCAGGGGGGATAGGCCGCGGAGCGGAGGAGGTCGGTCCACGCGTCGATCAGTTGGGTCCCGGTGCCGAGGGCCTGGTCGAGGCGTATGGCGAAGTCGTCGCGGCAGCGGGTGGTGCCGGTTTCGACCTGGCCGATGTAGCTGCGGCTGACGTTGGCGCGCTTGGCGAGTTCGATGCGGGACAGTCCGGCTTCCTCGCGGAGGCGGGCGACTTCCGCGCCGAACGTGATCGTCTGGGGGGTCGGCTTTCGCGAGGCCATGGGGGCCACCTCTCTGCAACCGTTCGCCACCGAACGAGGTGTGTTCGGCGGCTTTGCTGGTGCCATTACGCGTCGCGACCAATCCTGTGCGGTAAGTCACAGGAATGGAGGTGATCGCCTATGGACGCGCCCGCGACGCTCGTCGTGAAGGCCGATCCGAGGTCGATCAAGCAGGCGCGGGATTTCGTCGCCCTCGCGTTCGGGGCGTGGGGGCTTGAGGACCACGTCGCGCGGACGGTGGTCAGCGAGCTGGCCACGAACGCGATCGAGCACGGGTCGCAGCCGGGCGATCCGGTGACCATCCGCGTCCATCGGCGGACGGGCGGGCGGGTCGTCATCGAGGCGTGGGACGGGTCGGACGCTCCGCCGGTCGTCCGGGAGCCCGACTTCGTGAGCGAGGACGGGCGCGGGCTGTTCCTGCTCCAGCTGCTCGTTCCCAGGTGGGGGCATCGGCCGCTGGACGGGGGCGGGAAGGTGGTGTTCGCGGAGATCGAGCCCGTGCCCGTGGACGACGACCACACCCGGGAACGCGGCTGATAGGTATGGGATCGTCAGCAGTCCGTTCCTATGAGGAGGTCGTCATGGCCCGCCAGGCACCGCTTCCGTACGAGTTCCTGCCCGAGGTCCCGTCGTTCACCGTGGAGAGCGACGACGTGGCCGACGGGCAGACGCTCGGCGAGGCGCACGTCTTCAACGACTGGGGCTTCAGCGGAGGCAACAAGTCGCCGCATCTGCGGTGGTCGGGGTTCCCGGCGGAGACGCGGAGCTTCGCGGTGACGTGCTTCGACCCGGACGCGCCGACGGGCAGCGGGTTCTGGCACTGGTCGCTGTTCGACATCCCGGCGGACGTGAACGAGTTGCCGACGGGCGCCGGGTCCACGGACTCCAAGGTCGGCGTGCACGCGCGGTCGGACTTCGGGATCAAGGCGTACGGCGGCGCGGCCCCGCCGCCCGGGGTCCCGCACCGGTACGTGTTCGCGGTGCACGCGCTGGACGTCGAGTCGCTCGGCCTGGACTCCGACACTCCCCCGGCGGTGGTCGGCTTCAACGTCACCGCCCACACCCTCGCCCGCGCGCTGATCATCCCCGTCTTCTCCGCCTGAACGGATCGCCGCGGCGCACCGGTCTCGGCCGGCGCGCCGCGGCCGTTCAGCGGGACGCCCGGCGCAGCCCTTCCAGGATCGCGGCGAGGTCGGAATCGGCGGCGGCCTCGTCGAACGCGGCGGCGAGGGTCCGCTCGTACGTGACGCGGGCCTCGGCGTGGCGGGTGCGGCCCTCGTCCCGGATGACGGTGTAGACGCCGCGCTTGTCGTCCGGGCACAGGTCGCGGTGCGTGAGGTCCGCCGCGTTGAGGCGGCCGACCAGGCGGGTCACCGAACTCTGGTTGAGCCCGAGGGCGGTGGCGAGGTCCTGCATGCGCAGCTCGCCGTCCGGGGCGTCCGCGAGGAAGCCGAGCGCGCGGTACTCCGAGAGGCCGAGGCCGTGCCGCCGTTGCAGCGCGGCTCCCAGCCTGCTCTCGACATGCGCGTGCAGCGCGAGGACGCCGCTCCACAGGCGCGCGTCGGATGTGGTGGTCGACGGCATCGCCGCTCCCCTCCGGCCGGATGTTGACAACAGCTTACTTGTACATGCATGCTTCTGCTCGATTTACTTGTACGTACATACATCTATCGGGAGTCGTCCCCATGGCCTGGATCTACCTGCTCGTCGCCTCGGTGTTCGAGGTGGTCTTCGCGCTGGCCACCAACGCGACCCACGGGTTCACCCTGCTCGGGCCCTCGCTGCTCACCGCGGCGGCGGCCGGGGCGGGATCTTCTTCCTGAGCCTGGCGCTGCGGTCTCTGGACGTCGGCGTCGGCTACACCGTCTGGACCGGCATCGGCTCGGTCGGCACCGTGACGCTCGGCTCGCTGATCTTCGACGAGCCGATGTCCGCCGGGCGGGCGCTCGCGTTCGTGCTGATCATCGGTGGCGTGCTCGGCCTCAAGCTCTCCGACCGCCCGGCTGACCGGCCCGCGCCGGCCGCCTGAGACCACCACTCCCCGGAGGCACGGAATGCACTGGATCTTCCTGGCCATCGCGATCGTCTTCGAGATCGCGTTCGCTCTCGGCACCAACGCCACGCGCGGCTTCACGCGCCTCTGGCCGTCCGTCCTGACGCTGCTCGCGGCGGCGGGAGGGATCTTCACGCTCGGCCTGGCGCTGCGGACCCTCGACGTCGGGGTCGGCTACACGGTCTGGACCGGCATCGGCTCGGTCGGCACGGTCACCCTCGGCGCGCTGGTCTACAAGGAGCGGATCACGCCGGCGAAGGTCGCGTCGTTCGCGGCGATCATCGCGGGGGTCGTGCTGCTCAAGCTCGCGGCGGGGCAGTGACCGGTCCGCGGAGGTGGCGGGCGAGAGCGAGGGCGGTCAGGGCGGCGGCGGCGCCGCAGACCGCCATGGCGGTGCCGGGCGGCATCCACTCGCCGAGGACGCCCGCGGCCATGATCCCGACGGCCTGGCCGGACATGAGGCCCGTGTTGGCGAGGCCGAGGGCCTGGCCCCTGATCGTCTCGGGAACGGTCTCGACCAGCCTGCGCTGGGGCATCAGCTCGTAGCTCAGGCCGAACGTGGCGGTCATCATCAGCGCGCAGGCGATCGGGAGCGACGGGTCCAGGGCGAAGGCCGTGAGCGGGACGCCCGTGAGCATCGCGAGCGGCAGGGCCGCCCGGTCGCGTCTCGCGGGCGGGACGAACCGGCCGACGACGAAGTTGCCCGCGAACAGGCCCACCGCGCCGAACGCCAGGATCGCGCCCGCTCCTTCCGCGTGGCCGAGCGACGCCGCGTACGGGACGACGGCGCCCTCGGCCCCCACGGACAGGGCGATCGGCAGCCATTGCGCGAGCATCAGGCCGCGGACGGAACGGTCCGCGAACAGGCGGCGGTTGACGCGCCAGGTCTGCCGGGCCGCGCCGCCTTCCGCCCGTACGCCGGGGGCCGGACGCGCCGGGAGGCCGCAGAGGGCGATGGCCGCGCCGAGGAGGCCGCTGCCCGCGGAGAGCCAGAGGGCGCCGGTCGCGCTGAGCGTGAGCAGCAGGACGCCGCCGAGGGCCTGGCCGAGCACCTGCGCGCCGGCGGCGGTCATCGTGAACAGCGACCGTCCCAGCACGTACGAGTCGCCCGGCAGCAGTTCGGGTAGCTGCGTTTGCACGGACGCGCCGGCCACCGGGGCGAAGAGGCCGACCAGGGCCAGGAGCAGCAGCGTCGCGGGGACGGGCAGCACCACCGCGGCGAGCAGGGCGGTCGTTCCGAAGCGCAGCGCGTGGTAGCCGGTGAGCAGGCGGCGTACGGGCACGCGGTCGGCGAGGGACAGCAGGAGGGTCCCGCCGACCGCGTACGGGAGCATCGTCGCCCCGAAGACCAGCGCGGCGGCCAGCGAGGAGCCCGTCTGGTCGAACACCAGGACCGCCAGCGCCAGCGTCTTCACCGCGTCGCCGACCGCCACGAGGGTGTGCAGGGAGAACAGGACCCGGAACTCCCCGACCCCGAACACGTCCCGGTAGCGCGGGTGCGCGACTGTCGTCATCCCACGAGGGTGCGCGAACGGACGGGATGCCCGCCACCCTTACGTCGAGGGACGAAGGCTCGCCGTTCGGTCAGGTTCGCGGGCGGGCCTGTTCCCACATCCGCAGGTAGACCTCGGCGCCCAGGGACAGGTCGCCGATGATCTCGGCTCCGGAGCGGTGGGCGATGTCGGCCATCCAGTCGGCGACCAGGCCGTAGTTGGCGACGCCCTCCTTGTTCAGGTCCCAGGTGCGTTCCCCGGTCGTGAGCCGTTCCATGGTGACGGACGGGTCGAACGGCGAGGTGAACGGGTACTTCAGGTCGCCGTTGGGACGGGGGTTCGGAAGGGTCGCGACGCCGTTGGCGTCCAGGCCGTAGCCGTAGCCGTAGAGCCGGTTCGGGTCGCGGGCGGCCTTGTCGTTCCGCCACTGCGCGGTGAAGCCGTCGGCGGAGTCGCCCATGGCGGTGACCATGCCGCCGAGCCTGTAGATGCGCCGGGTGTACGACTCGTCGGCCCAGCTGTGGCCGGAGACCACGCCGGGATAGCCGGCCTGCTCCAGCAGCGTGAGCGTCTGACCGGCGGCCTTCGCGCTCATGTGGTCCAGCTCGATGAGCATGCCGCGCTTCATCATGGCCTTGACCGTGTACTCGCCCAGCTCGGTCAGGCCGTTGAGGTTGCAGTGCGGCGGCTTCAGGAAGACCGACGGGATCGTGTTGTCGTGGACCGGGCCCTTGCAGGTCTCGGCCTGCCAGTTGTGGCCGGAGCTGAGGATGTTGCCGCCGTTGAGGGCCACGCCGAGCATGCCGGAGTCGAAGCGGACGCCGCACAGCGCGTTGTCGAACTTGTGGCACAGGAACATGGAGCTCACCCCGAGCTCCCGCATCTCGTCCAGGCCCTTGTCGATCTGCGCGCGGGTGCAGCCGGGGAACAGCTCACTCCCCCGGCAGCCGAGCGGCTCGGAGGTCTCGATGCCGAGCACCACCGCGAGCTTGCCCTCCTGGACGACCTTCCGCGCGGCGGCCGGATCGCGGACGACGCGGAACCAGCCCTTGCCCGGCCCGCCGTACTCCTTGTCGATGTAGTCCTGCAATTCGTAGGTGCGCTTGGCCTGGAGGCGGATGGAATCCATCTCGTCGCACGGGTACTTCCTCGCCGGGACGTAGATCTCGCACAGGACCCGGTTGGTGACGAGCTGGTTGACCAGGATCCGCTGGCCCGCCCGCCAGGACCGTTCGAGCCACTTGTAATAGACCTGCTGGTGCGTCGCCGTCCGGTTGTTGGGCCAGTACTTGAAGGTCGGCCAGCCCTTGGGGTCGTGCGTGCCGAACGGCGAGCCCTTGGTGGTGATGTTCTCGAACAGCGCCAGCGCTCCGTCGGGCTCGTGGTGCGGGCAGTCGCGCAGCGCCTTCTCGATGCCCTCCTGGTGGAACGGCGCGCCGCAGATGATCTCGCCGCCGAAGCCCTCGTACGACATCAGGTGGGTGTGCGCGTCCACGTATCCGCGGACCACGTCGGCACCGGCGGCGGACGGTGCGGACGACGCGGGCGGCGCCGCGGTGGCGGCAAGGGGCGCCGCGCCGACTCCCAGCAGCCCCAGCGAGATCAGCAGGAACAGCAGTGGCACGGGTACTCGGCGGGGCATGGGGGGCTCCTCTCGCGCGTCTGTACGCGAGTCTGAACCCGTTCGCCCCTAAAGTCTTGTAAAGAGTTTCATGTTTTTCGGACGGTGGTCACGCCGCAGCCGTCAGGTGCCGAGCGAAGACGCCGGCGGAAGGTTAACGAGGCGCATTGCCCGCGGGGGTTCCACGGGCAATGCGCCGTCGGAACGGGGTCACGCCTCCCAGGGGAAGCGGTCCGCGAAGGCGGGCTTGAGGTCGTCCAGCCAGACGGCCTCAGGGTCGTACTTCGCGTAGAACGGCATGTTGACCAGGTCGTCGTTGCGAGCCTGGATGAAGTGCAGCGCGAAGACCTTCTCGCCGAAGAGGTCGACGACGCCGTCCACGCAGACCTTGCCGGGGGTGGCGGACATGGAGGGGCCGCGAACGGTGCGGGCCAGGCCCGAGACGTTCTTGTAGGCGTTCCGGAAGATGTCGTGGGCGCGGCCGAGCGGGACGGCGAAGTAGTCCTGCGGGCCCGTGTCACGCTCCACGAACATGTAGTACGGCACCATGCCCATGCGGGTCTGGGTTCGCCACATGCTCTCCCAGGCCGCCGGGTCGTCGTTGATCGAGCGGATCAGCGGCGCCTGGGTGCGGATGACCGCGCCGGTGTCGCGGATGCGGCGGACCGCCTCGCTCAGCACGAGCGGCTCCAGCTCGCGCGGGTGGGTGAAGTGCGCCATGAACGCCAGGTTCTTGCCCGCGTCCACGACCTGCTCGAACATGCGCAGCATGTCGTCGGCGTCCGGGTCGGTGACGAACTTCTGCGGCCAGTACGCCAGGGACTTGGTGCCGATCCGGATCGACTCGAGCTGGTCGAGTTCGAGCAGCGGCTCCAGGTAGCGGCGCAGGACCGGCTCACCCATGATCATCGCGTCGCCGCCGGTGAACAGCACGCTGGTCACCTCGGGGTGCGCGACCAGGTAGTCGCGGAGCTGGTCGACGTCGTCGCCCGCCATCTTCAGGTCGGCGTCGCCGACGAACTGCGCCCAGCGGAAGCAGTACGTGCAGTACGCGTGGCAGGTCTGGCCCTGCTTCGGGAAGTACAGCACCGTCTCGTCGTACTTGTGCTGCATCCCGGGGATCTTGCCGTCGCCGAAGCTCGGCATGTTGAGCTCCATCTGCCCGGCCGGATGGGGGTTGAGCTTCATCCGCACCGCGTGCGCGGCGGCCTCGACCTCGGCCTTCGGCGCCTCGCGGCGCAGCAGGCCGGTCAGGTGCGCCACGTCGGCCTCGGGCAGCATGTCGGGCTGCGGGAAGACCAGGCGGTAGATCGGGTCGTCGGGCGCCGCCGCCCAGTCGATGAGCTCATCAATGACGTACGCGTTCGTCCGGAACGGCAGCACCGTGGCCACCGCCCGCGTCGCGAGCCGCTGCTCGGGCGACAGACCCGCACGGGCGGTGAGCTCGTCCAGGTGCTTCGCCGTGAAGGCGCGGAACTTGCGACCTGTGGATCGCACTGCGGGCGCCGCGTCGTTCACCAGTGTCACGTGTTGGTACTCCTTGATGTCAGCGGGGGCGACGCACCCGGGTGGGGTGGCGTCACGGTCGGTGAGCTTTCAGGCCCGGATCACCCCCATTGAAGCGGTTACGTGCTATTCGTACCGAACAGATACCCGTGCCAGGGTACAAAGATGCTGGTCACCCCCGAGCCAGACATGTCGTCCGTGCCCGGTTCTGACCGGACTCGCCGCTAGTACAACGACTACGCCTCGTGAAAGTGGCGACCCGTCTGCCGCGCCTATGCTGAACGGGGAAATACTGGGGCTGGACAGGACCGGGCGACGGCGGCGGCCATGGGGCGGCGCGGCGCCGTACGCCGCCCGGGGCGCAGGGGGACGTCCCCCTGACGGACGAAGGGGGCCCGGGTGGACACGCGTCCGCACGAGCCGGTCGCGGCGTCGCCGCCGGACGGCGACCGGCCGGGGGTGGTGCCGGGGTTCGCGGTCGTGCTGGCCCTGATCGCCGCGGTGGCGTACGCGACGTTCCTCCTGGAGCACCTGCTGAGCCCCGACCTCGACGGCATCAACGGCTACGTCAGCGAGCTGTCCGCGGTCGACCAGCCCTACCACGACGTCTACAGCGGCGGCGACCTCGTCACCGGGCTGCTGACGATGGTGGTGGCCGGGATCGCGCTCGGACGGCTGCGGCACCGGCCCTGGTCCCGGGCCGGATGGATCTTCCTGCTGCTGTTCGGGGTGTTCGCGGTCGGCGACGCGACGTTCCCGCTCGACTGCGCCCCGAGCATGGAGAGCCGCTGCGCCCTGCTCGAACGGTCGGAGAACGTGTCGTTCGCCCACCAGTTCCACTCGGTCACCAGCAGCTTCGTGGTCGTGTTCGGGGTGCTGGCGATGCTGACGCTGTCGATCGCGTCCCGCCGGTACGGGTGGTGGCCCTCGCTCGGGCACTTCGGCTGGCTGATCGCGCTCGCCGAGTGCGTCGCCGGCACCGCGACGCTGCTGGCCATGCTGGTCGGGCAGTGGCTCGGCATCGTGCAGCGCGTCCAGATCAGCATCCTGTGCCTCGGCCTGCTCGTGATCGCGTGGGCGCTGTACGCCGACCGCAGGGCGCCGCGCGCGGCCCCGCCAGGGCGCGAGCCCCCGAGCCGGAGGGAACGATGCCATGAGCGCCTCGGACGAGTCGATCGTGGAGGCCGGGAGCGAACGGGTGCACGTGGCCGAGAGCGGCCCCCGGACGGCCCGCCGCTGCTGGTCACCTCCGGGCTCGGCGGGGCCTGGTTCGACTGGGCCCCGACCCTCGCGCGGCTGGACGGCACGTACCGGCTGACGGTCTTCGACCGCCCCGGGCTCGGGCGCAGCCCGGCCGGGAACGCCCCGCCCAGCCTGCGGCGCGAGGTCGCGATCCTGGCCGGCCTCGCCGCGCGCGCGGGCGAGCCGGTGACGGTCGTCGCGCACTCGATGGGCGGGTTCCACGCCGAGGCGTTCGCGCGGCAGCGTCCCGACCTGGTGAAGGCCATGGTCCTGGTCGATCCGAGCTACGAGCACGACCCGTCCTGCAAGGTGCGGCTGTCGGCGGCGGCCGAGCCGGTGACCAGGGCGATCGGGGCGGCCGTCGGGGCCACCCGGCTCCCGTGGCTGCTCGGGCCCGCCGGGCGGCGGTTCGCGCTGAAGTTCGCGAGCAGGCGCGACGAGCCCGTCCCCGCCGACGTCGTCCGCTCGGTGTACGGCCGGGGACGGTGCTCGCGACGATGCTGGGCGAGGAGCTCGCCTACCGCGAGATGGCCGTCGATCTCGAAGGGCTCCGGGAACGGCTCCCGTTCCCTCCGATCCCGCTCGTGGTGCTGACCGCGCTCGGCGACGTGAAGAACCCCCGCAAGGCGCGGGAATGGGCCGAAGGGCACCGCCGCCTGGCGGAGATGACCCCGTACGGGCGGCAGGTGGAACTGCCCGGCGACCTGCACCTGCTCCAGCTCGACCGGCCCGACGCCATCGCGGACGCGGTCGCCGAGGTGCACGCCCGCCGCCCCGGGGACGGGCTCGGGGACGGATTCGCGGGCGAGGCCGCCGGGGAGGGATCGTGACGCTCCTCCGCGTGGCCGCCCTGGTCTCGATGCTGGCGCTGTTCCTGTCGGGCTGCCAGGTGATGCAGCGGATCTCGGACGGCGCGTACCGCAACGCGATCGCGGACGGCGCGACCCGCGAGCTGAGCGCGCGCGGCGTCCACCTCAAGGGCAGGCCCGACTGCACGATGGACTCCGGGGAGTCGGAGTCGCTGGTCAGGGTCCGCTGCACGGCGCGGACGCGGGCCGGCGAACCGGTGACGATCACCGGGACGGCGACCGAGGCCGACACCGACCATCCGCGCGAGGTCTACGTGATCGAGGTCGCCGGGCGGGAGGCGGTCCGCACCACCTGCCTCGGGCCGAGCTGCGGCTGACCGGCCGGGGCTCCGGCCGACCGGCCGGGAGGTCCCCCGGACGGCCGGGAGGTCCCCCGGACGGCCGGGAGGTCTCCCCGGACGGCAAGGACTCGGCATGATCGGGGAAATTCTCCGGACATCGCGCGTATCCGGGCGCGGCGGCGGTCACGCTACCCGCTGTGAAGATCACCCGCGTGAAGGCCCTCGTGCTGGGCGTCGCCGCCGTCCTGATGGTCGGCGCGGCCGCCGCCGTCGCCTATGTGACGCTCATCGACTCCAAAGAGCTCCGGTACAAGACGCAGGCGTCGCTGAGGGGCGCGCTGCCGACCGCGGCGGCGGCCGAGCTGCGCGCCCGCGGCATCTCCCTCAAGACCCCGCTGAGCTGCACCGACGTGCCCGGCTGGACCAAGCGCAAGATGCGCGCGTCCTGCACCGGGACCACCGACGACAAGCGGACGGTGCACGTCATCGGCAGCGGCGAGGACGCGACGCGGGCCAACTACTACACGATCCTGGTGGGCGGCCGTCCCCTGGTGCAGAACGCCACCTGCCTGGGCGGCGACTGCAAGAAGAAGCCGAACTGACCGGCCCGCCGCGGGGGGCGTGCTGCCAAGGCACGTGAAAGAACGTCCTACCATGCGATGAGCTGCGTTCTTGCGGCGCACCGCAGACGTTCACCCCACCTGGAGCGGCCATGACCGGCAAAGGCGTCCGTCCCCGGCCGCTGCCGATCGCGGTCGACACGATGGGCGGCGACCACGCCCCCGAGGAGATCATCGCGGGGGCCGTCGCGGCGGTCCGCGAGCACGGCGTCCGGCTCGTCCTGGTGGGCCAGGCCCGCGGATCCGCGCCGAGCTCGACCGGCACGGCGTCACCGGCGAGATCCCGATCGCGCACGCCGACGAGGCCCTGGACATGGGCGAGGGCGCCCTCGCGAGCTGGCGCAAGCCGCGCTCGTCCGTCGCGATCGCCTGCCACCTGATCAAGCAGGGCCGGGCGTCGGCGCTGGTGTCGGCGGGCAGCACCGCCGGGGTCGTCGCCACGTCCCGGCTGCGGCTGAAGGGCCAGCAGGGCGTGCTGCGCCCCGCGATCGCGGTGACGCTGCCGACCCGTCCCCGCCCGACCGTCCTGCTCGACGCGGGCGCCACGGCCGACGTCAAGCCCGAGACGCTCGTGCAGTTCGCCGCGCTCGGCACCGCGTACGCCCAGATCAGGCTCGGCCTCGAACGGCCCCGCGTCGGGCTGCTGAGCATCGGCGCCGAGCCCGGCAAGGGCAACAAGCTGGCGCGGCGCGCGCACGAGCTGCTCGCCTCGGGCCACCACGGCGTCCGCTTCACCGGCAACGTCGAGGGCCACGACCTGCTGAGCGGCGCGGTGGACGTGATCGTGACCGACGGCTTCACCGGCAACGTCGCGCTGAAGACGATGGAGGGCACGATCGGGACGGCGTTCGCCGAGATCCGGTCCGCGATGACCGGGAGCCGCAGCGCGAAGGTCGGCGCCCTGCTCCAGCGCCGCCGCCTCCAGGGCCTGCGGGAGCGGCTCGACCCCGAGACCTACGGCGGCGGCGTCCTGCTCGGCTTGAACGGCACCGTCGTGATCGCGCACGGCGCGTCCCGGGCCCGCGCGATCACCTCCGCCTGCGTGCTCGCCCACGAGCTGGCCGCCGGGCGCATCGTCGAGCGCATCCGCGAGCAGGTGTCGGCCACCCGCACGTCCCGCTTCGGCCGCTGGACCCACGGCGACGACAAGGGCAAGGACGCCGACAAGGCCAAGGACGGCGACAAGGCCAAGGAGCCGGAGAAGGGGCAGAGCCAGGGGCAGGACTCCGGGCGCGCCGAGGAGAGGGCGTCCGGCGGCGACACCGGCCCCATGCAGGACGTGGTTCCGCCTAGGGACCCCGAGCCCGTGACCGCAGAAGACGCCGCCGCGGGCCATGGGGCCGCCCCGCCGCGGCGCCCGGCGGACGACCGGGACGCGCCCGGCGGTACGGGCGCGGACGGGCTCCGCGAGCCCGCGCCGACCGAACCCCCAGCCGCCACTTAGGCTTGATCGTGTCCCGAGGGCTCTCGGGAGGTGCGTCCACCGGGGGAGACGTGACGGATGTGCAGGAGACCACGGCGCGGGGGCTGACCTCCGCGCAGGTGCGCGAGCGCGTGGCCGAGGGCCGGACCAACGACGTGCCGCGCCGGTCGAGCCGTTCGGCCGGGGAGATCGTCCGGGCGAACATCCTCACCCGGTTCAACGCCCTGATCGGCTCGCTGTTCGTCCTCGTCCTGATCTTCGGCGAGTGGCAGGACGGGCTGTTCGGCGGGATCATCATCGCCAACTCCGCGATCGGCGTGGTCCAGGAGCTGCGGGCCAAGCGCACCCTCGACCGGCTGGCCGTCGTCGGCGAGACGCCCGTACGGGTCGTGCGCGACGGCGACGAGCGCGAGGTCTCCCAGCGGGAGGTCGTGCTCGGGGACCTGATCGCGCTCGGCACCGGCGACCGGATCGCGGTGGACGGGCCGGTCGCCGCGTCCCGCGGGCTGGAGGTCGACGAGTCGCTGCTCACCGGCGAGGCCGACCCGGTGCACAAGGCGCCCGGCGACCTGGTGCAGTCGGGCAGCTTCGTCACGGCGGGCAGCGGGTCGTTCACGGCGGAGAAGGTCGGCCGCGAGGCGTACGCGGCGCGGCTGGTGGAGGAGGCCAGCCAGTTCACGCTGTCGCGCTCGGAGCTGATGAGCGGCATCAACGCCTTCCTCAAGTACGTGACATGGCTGATCGTCCCGACGGCGGTCCTGCTGTTCGCGAGCCAGCTCTCCTCGGCGGGCGGCGTCGGGGACGCGGTCGTCGGCGCGGTCGCGGGCGTGGTGACGATGGTCCCGAGGGCCTGGTGCTGATGACGAGCATCGCGTTCGCGGTCGGCGTCGTCCGGCTCGGGCGGCGGCGGTGCCTGGTGCAGGAGCTGCCCGCCATCGAGGGCCTCGCCCGGGTGGACGTGCTGTGCTGCGACAAGACCGGCACGCTGACCGAGCCGGGCATGGACCTCGACGACGTCGTGGACCTGGGCCGAGACCTGCCCGGCCGGGACGCGCTCGCCGCGCTCGCCGCCGCCGACCAGGACCCGAACGCGACGATGCGGGCCGTCCAGGAGGGCTTCGGCACGCCCGATCCCGGCTGGACGATGACGGGCTCGGTCCCGTTCTCCTCGGCCCGCAAGTGGAGCGGCGCGTCGTTCGGCGGGCACGGATCGTGGGTGTTCGGCGCGGCCGACGTGCTGCTCGGGACCGGCGACCCGTCCCGCGCGGAGGCCGAACGGCTCGGCGCGTCGGGGCTGCGGGTGCTCGCGCTCGCCCGCGTCCCGGACGGCTCGTTCGACGCGCCCGAGAAGCTGGACGTGACCGCGAGCGCCGAGCCCGCCGCGCTCGTCGTACTGCGGCAGCGGCTGCGCGAGGAGGCCGCGGAGACGCTGCGCTACTTCGCCGAGCAGGACGTCACGGTCAAGGTCATCTCGGGCGACAACCCCGCGTCCGTCGGCGCGATCGCCCGCACGCTCGGGCTGCCGGGCGCCGACCATCCCGTGGACGCCCGGACGCTGCCCGCGGACCCGGCCGAGATGGGCGCGGTGCTGGAGGGCAACTCGGTGTTCGGGCGGGTCGGCCCGCAGCAGAAGCGGGCGATGGTCAAGGCGCTCCAGGCCAAGGGCCACACGGTCGCGATGACCGGCGACGGCGTCAACGACGTGCTCGCGCTCAAGGACGCCGACCTCGGCGTGTCGATGGGCTCGGGCAGCGGCGCGACCCGGGCCGTGGCGCAGATCGTCCTGCTCGACAACAGCTTCGCGACGCTGCCGCACGTGGTCGGCGAGGGCCGCCGCGTGCTCGGCAACATCGAGCGCGTCGCGAACCTGTTCCTGACCAAGACGGTCTACTCGATCATCCTGGCGGTGCTGGTCGGGCTGGTGCACGTCCGGTTCCCGTTCCTGCCCCGGCACCTGACCCTGATCAGCACGCTGACGATCGGCGTCCCGGCGTTCTTCCTCGCCCTCGCGCCCAACCTCGAACGGGCCCGGTCCGGGTTCGTGCCGCGGGTGCTGCGGTTCGCGGTCCCGGCGGGGATCGCGTGCGGCGTCGCCACGTTCGCCGCGTACTGGCTGGCCTCGGAGAGCGCGGCCACCGGGTTCGAGGAGGACAGCGCCACGGCCTCGCTCGCGCTGTTCCTGGTGGCCCTGTGGGTGCTCGCGCTGATCGCCCGGCCGTGGAACTGGTGGCGGCTCGGGCTGGTCGGCGTGATGGGCGCCGCGTTCGTGGTCACGCTCGGGGTGCCGTCGCTGCGGGACTTCTTCGCGCTGCACCCCGACAACCTCTACAACGACGCCGTCGGGCTCGCCATCGCCCTCGCCGCCGCGCTGCTGCTGTCGGCCGCGCTCCGCTGGGTGCCGTTCCTCGCCCACCGCAACCGGTAGCGGCGGGGGCGCGGCAGGTGGCGCGGCGGCGCGGCGGTAAACCGTTCCGGGGCAAGGGGCCGACGCCGATAACCTTGGTGCATGCCCGATCCGCAACACGTCATCGCCGCCCGGGTCCAGGACGCGCTGAGCGCCGCCTTCGGACCGTCGTACGCGGACGCCGACCCGGTCATCCGGCCGTCGCAGTTCGCCGACCTTCAGGCCAACGTCGCCCTGCCGCTGGCCAAGAAGCTGGGGCGCCGGCCGCGAGAGGTGGCCGACGAGATCGTGGCCCGGTTCGACGCCGGTGACGTGGTGGCCGACGTGCAGGTCAGCGGGCCCGGGTTCGTCAACCTGACGTTCAGCGACGCGTGGATCGCCCGGCAGGCCGAGGTGGTGCTGACCGCCGACCGGCTCGGCGTGCCCGCCGCCGAGCACCCGCAGAAGGTCGTGGTCGAGTACTCCTCGCCCAACGTGGCCAAGGAGATGCACGTCGGGCACCTGCGGACCACGATCGTCGGCGACGCCGTCGCCCGGATCCTGGAGTTCCTCGGGCACGACGTCGTCCGCGACAACCACGTCGGCGACTGGGGCACCCCGTTCGGCATGCTGATCGAGCACCTGCTCGACCTCGGCGAGGACGCCGCGGCCCGCGACGACTCGTCCGTCTCCGACCTCACCGCCTTCTACCAGGCCGCGCGGGAGAAGTTCGACTCCGACCCCGCGTTCGCCGAACGGGCGCGGACGCGGGTCGTGCGGCTCCAGGCCGGCGACGCCGAGACCCTGCGGCTCTGGAACGTCCTGGTGGACGTCTCCAAGCGGTACTTCAACTCGGTCTACCGGCGGCTCGGCGTCACCCTCACCGACGACGACATCAAGGGCGAGAGCTTCTACAACGACCTGCTCGCCCCGACCGTCCAGGAGCTGGAGGACAAGGGCATCGCGGTGGTCAGCGACGGGGCGCTGTGCGCGTTCCCGCCCGGGTTCACCGGCCGCGAGGGCGAGCCGCTGCCGGTGATCATCCGCAAGAGCGACGGCGGCTACAACTACTCCACCACCGACCTCGCCACCATCCGGTACCGGGTCGACACCGAGCACGTCAACCGGATGATCTACGTGGTCGGCGCGCCGCAGTCCCTGCACTTCCAGATGGTCTTCGCCGTCGCCCGGACGGCCGGCTGGCTGAACGACGACGACGTCCGCGCCGAGCACGCCCAGATCGGCAACGTCCTCGGCGCCGACGGCAAGATCCTGCGGACCCGGGCGGGCGGCACCGTCAAGCTCTCCGAACTGCTCGACGAGGCCGTCGAACGGGCCGGCGCCGAGTTCGACAAGATCGAGCACAGGGAGGCGTTCGACGAGGCCACCCGCGCCGACATCGTGGAGAAGGTCGGCATGGGCGCGGTCAAGTACGCCGACCTGTCGGTCGCGCTCGACAGCGAGTACATCTTCGACTTCGACCGGATGGTCCCGTTCCACGGCAAGACCGGGCCGTACCTCCAGTACACGACGGCGCGGATCCGGTCGATCTTCCGCCTGGGCGGGACGGCCCCGGAGGAGGCGACCGGGCCGATCGAGCTCGGCCACCCCGCCGAGCGGGCGCTCGCGCTCAAGCTGCTCGACTTCGGCCCCGTCCTCGCGCAGGCGGGCGACCTGGCGGAGCCGCACCGGCTCGCGGGCTACGTCTACGAGGTCGCGTCGGCCTACACCACGTTCTACGAGAACTGCCCGGTGCTCAAGGCGGACGACGACGAGACCCGCAGGTCCCGGCTGGCGCTGAGCGCGGCGACGCTGCGCACCCTCGTCACCGCCCTCGGCCTCCTCGGCGTCCCGACCCCGGAACGCATGTAGCCCACACCTGGCGGCCCTGACTTGCTGACCCCACTGGCCGCGGACTCGCCCCGGCGGACTCGCCCCGGCGGGCCTTGACCTGACGGCCCTTGACCTGACGGACTCACCCCGGCGGACTCGCCCCGGCGGGCCTTGACCTGACGGACTCGGCCCGGCGGATCATCCGTTGGGGCGTGCTCCGGAGGAACTTGCTCCCGAGGGGCTCGCTCCGGCGGGCCCCGGCTCGGTGGGGACGGCCTCGGAGGGCCTCGTCCCGGCGCGTTCGCGGCCGACCTGCTCGCGGACCGCCGGGGCCACCTCCATGGCGAACGCGCCGAGCTGCTCGGGGTCTCCGGCGTAGACGAACGTGTCGACGCCGTGGCCCACGGCCAGCTCGGTCAGCTCGTCCGCCCACTGGCGGACCGGGCCCTTCAGGAAGCCCTGCGAGCCGCGCTCGTCGATCGCCCCGGACAGGTTGTAGATCCGGCGGATCTCGGCGGGGTCGCGGCCGGCGGCCTGCGCGGCGTGGTCCACCCGCCGCTGCCCGGCCAGCAGCCCGGCGGGCGCGACGTACGCCGACGACACGATCCAGCCGTCGGCGAGGCGGCCGGTCAGCTCCAGGGCGCGCGGGCCCGTGACGCCGAGCCAGATTCCGATCCGGTGGGCGGGCTCGGGGCCCGGCTGCGCGCCCGCGAGCCGGTGGTACGCGCCGTCGAACCGCAGTCCCCGCTGGTCGCCCCACAGCATCCGGATGAGCCGTACCGCCTCCTCCAGCGCGGTCCGGGCCTCCCGCGGCGTGCGGCGCGGGCCGCCGTACGCCTCGATCGCGTCCCAGAACGCGCCGGCGCCGAGGCCCAGCTCGACCCGTCCGCCGCTCAGGCGGTCCATGGAGGCCATCGCCTTGGCGAGCGTCGCGGGCGGACGGAGCGGCAGGCACGCCACCGCCGGGAACACCCGAATCCGGGACGTGGCGGCCAGCAGCATCGCCATCAGCGACGGCGTGTCGACGAACCGGCCCTGGTACGGATGGTCCTGGACGCCGATCAGGTCGAGCCCCAGCCGGTCGGCCTCCTGACCGATCGCGATCAGCGGCTCGGACGCGTCCGGCGTCAGGAAGTACCCGAACCGGATCGGCCGCCCGTAGTCAGGCATCCCGGCCCGCCGCCGCGAAGCCTGCGTCGGAGCCCGGTGCGGAGCCCACAGCGGAGCCCGGTGCGAGGCCCAGCCCGGAGCCCGGTGCGAGGCGCGGTGCGACGCCCGGCGCGAGGCCCCGTGCGAACCCCGGCTCGGAGCCCGGTGCGAGGCGCGGTGCGACGCCCGGCGCGGGGCCCCGTGCGAACCCCGGCCCGGAGCCCGGTGCGAGGCGCGGTGCGACGCCCGGCGCAAGGCCCGGTGCGACGCCCGGCCCGGAGCCCGGCGCGAGGC
This sequence comes from Actinomadura sp. J1-007, assembly GCF_009793335.1. Lineage (GTDB taxonomy): Bacteria > Actinomycetota > Actinomycetes > Streptosporangiales > Streptosporangiaceae > Spirillospora > Spirillospora yumaensis. Next base: position 2,158,523 of record NZ_WING01000001.1, read on the forward strand.
CCGGCTCGGAACCCGGTGCGAACCCCGGTGCAGGGCCCGGTGCGAATCCCGGCTCGGAGCGCGGTGCGGGGCCCGGTGCGGGGGCGGTGGTGGGGCTCACTGGCGGTAGCCCTCGACCTCCGCCACGGAACGGACCTCGGCGTCGTCCGGGTTCTCCCCGAACTCCTGCCGGGCCCGGCGCTGGCGGAGCAGGTCCCAGCACTGGTCCAGGGCCACCTCGAGCCGTTCCAGGCGGTCGCGCTCCTCGTCCTCGGTGAGGCCGGTGCGCTGGTGGCGGTCGCGGAGCCGCTGCTCCTCGCCCACCAGGTCGTGGATGCGCCCGAGGATCTCCTTGTCGTCCATCGACTCGCCCTCCGCTCGGTCGTGGAACTCCGGCAGAGCCCCGTCCCCGCGAACGGGAAGGGGCTCCGCCGCCGGGCTCCGGCTACTGGCTGCGCTCGGCGGCGCTCGTCAGGCCGGACAGGAATCCGCCGTCCGTGCTCGTCGAGTGCGCCATCGAGCCCGGGTCCGTCTTCGCCTCCACCATCGAGGCCGGGGACGACGGCGAGCCGTTGGACCGCTTGGTCCCGTTGCCGGAACGGGCCGTCCCGGACGAGGAGCCCGCCCCGGACGAGGAGTCCTTCGAGGACGACGACCCTCCCGTCCGGGCGCCCGCGGTGGACCGCGACCGGGCCGTGGCGGTGGTCCGGCGCGTGGCCGGCTTCGCCGCCGACGTGCTCCGGCGCGCCGTCGTCGAACGCGACGCCGTGCTACGGCTCGTCGCGGGCTTGGACCGCGACGAGGCCGCCGACGTGCGGCGCGTCGTCGTTCCCGACCGGGACGACGCGGCGCGGGTGCCCGTGCTCCGCGACGCCGTGCCGCGCGTGCCCGTGCTCCGCGACGCGGTGCTCCGGGTGCCCGTGCCCCGCGACGCGGCGCGCGTGCCGGTGCTCCGGGAGCCGGTGCTCCGAGAGCCCGTGCCGCGCGACGTGGTGCTCCGCGAACTCGTGCTCCGCGTGCCCGTACTGCGCGAGCTCGTGCCGCGGGACGACGAGGCGCGGGTGCCGGTGGTCGCCTTGGTGGTCTTCATGGTCTTGGCCGCGGAGTTCATCGCCTTCGCGGCGTCCGACATCGCCTTGGTCGCGCTCGTCATCGCCTTGGTCATGGCCGTCATGGCCTTGGCCGACGAGGACGCCTTGGTCGCCACCGACTTCATCTGCGTGGCGGCGGCCTTGGCCTGCGTCGCGGCCTTGTTGACCGACGTGGCGGCGCGGCCGCCGCTCCGGCTCGCCGCGGTACTGGTCCGCGACGTGGTGCTCCGGCTCGACGCGGGCTTGCGCGCCGACGTGCTCTTGCTCGTGGTGCTCCGGCCGGTCGTCCGCGCCGCGCTGGTGCGCCTGGTGGCGGGACGGCTGGACGTGGACCGCTTCGCGGCCGTGGACGTGCTCCGCTTCGCGGCGGGCTTGCGCGCCGTGCTCGTCCTCGACGACGTGCGCGCACTGACCGTGGTACGGCCGCCCGCGGTGCTCGCGGCGGCGGCGCTGGTGCGCTTGCCGCCGGTGCTCCTCTTCGCGGCGGGGGTCTTCCTCGCCGCCGTGCCCTTGGTACGACCGGCCGACCTTCGGCTGGAGGCCGTACGCGATGTGGTGTTGGTAGGCACTGATCCACCCCCCGTGCATGATCAGTTACGGAGGGTTCTATTCCACACTTGCCGTCTGTCTACACACCTATCGCACTTCGAGGGCTCAGACGCCCACCGGATGCCACACCGTCTTGGTCTCCAGGAATGCCGTCATCCGGGCCGTTCCGGGCTCCGCGGACCAGTCCTGGCGGCTCGGGCGCAGCACCCTTTTGAGGTTGCCCGCGGCGGCCTCTTCGAGCTCGCGCACCGCGTCCGGGGACGCGCCCGCGAGGTCGATCGCGTCCACGTCCATGTGCGAGGCGAGCCAGGGCGCCAGCTCGCCGCGGCGGCCCGTCAGCAGGTTGACGACGCCGCCGGGCAGGTCGGACGTCGCGAGCACCTCGGCGAGCGTGACGGCGGGCAGCGGCGCGGGCTCGGACGCGACGACCACGGCGGCGTTGCCCGACACGATCGCGGGCGCGACGACCGACACCAGGCCGAGCAGCGGCGAGTCGGGCGCGACGATCCCGACGACGCCGGTGGGCTCGGGCGTGGAGAAGTTGAAGAACGGGCCCGAGACCGGGTTGGCGGACCCGGCGACCGCGCCGAGCTTGTCGGCCCAGCCCGCGTACCAGACCCAGCGGTCGATCGCCTCGTCCACCTCGGAGGCCGCCGCGTTCTTGCCCGCGCCCGCCGCCCGCAGCTCGTCCGCGAACTGGGCGCGGCGGCCTTCGAGCATCTCCGCGACCCGGTAGAGGATCTGGCCCCGGTTGTAGGGGGTACGGGCCGCCCAGCCGCCGGACGCCTTGCGCGCGGCCGCGACCGCGTCGCGCACGTCCTTGCGGGACGCCCGCGACGCGTTGGCGAGGAAGCGGCCCTTCGCGTCGTTCACCACGTACGACCTGCCGGACTCCGAGCGGGGGAACGCGCCCCCGATGAACAGCTTGTAGGTCTTGCGCACGCCAAGCCGGGCTCGCTCAGACATTCAGGTACGCCTCCAGGCCGTGCCGTCCGCCCTCGCGGCCGAATCCGGACTCCTTGTAGCCGCCGAACGGCGACGCCGGGTCGAACTTGTTGAACGTGTTGGCCCAGACGACCCCGGCCCGGAGCCGTTCGGCCATCCACAGGACGCGGGAGCCTTTCTCGGTCCAGACCCCGGCCGACAGGCCGTACGGCGTGTTGTTGGCCTTCTCGACGGCCTCGGCGGGCGTGCGGAACGTCAGCACCGACAGGACCGGCCCGAAGATCTCCTCGCGGGCGATGCGGTGCGACTGGGCGACGCCGGTGAACAGGGTCGGCGCGAACCAGAACCCCCGCTGCGGCAGCTCGCAGGGCGGCGACCAGCGGCCCGCGCCCTCCGCCTCGCCCGCCTCCGACAGCATCCTGATCTTGTCGAGCTGGGCGGCGGAGTTGATCGCGCCGACGTCGGTGTTCTTGTCGAGCGGGTCGCCGACGCGCAGCGTCGCCATCCGGGCCTTGAGCCGTTCGAGCAGCGCGTCCGCGACGGACTCCTGGACGAGCAGCCGCGACCCGGCGCAGCAGACGTGCCCCTGGTTGAAGAAGATCCCGTTGACGACGCCCTCGACGGCCTGGTCCAGCGGCGCGTCGTCGAACACCACGTTGGCGGCCTTGCCGCCGAGCTCCAGCGTCAGCCGCTTGCGGGTGCCCGCCGCCGCCCGCGCGATCAGCTTGCCGACCTCGGTCGAGCCGGTGAACGCGACCTTGTCGACGCCGTCGTGCTCGACCAGCGCCCGCCCCGTCTCGCCCGCGCCGGTGACGATGTTGACCACGCCGGGCGGCAGGTCGGCCTGCTGGCAGATCTCCGCGAACGCCAGCGCCGTCAGCGGGGTCGTCTCGGCGGGCTTCAGCACGACGGTGTTGCCGCAGGCGAGCGCCGGGGCGATCTTCCAGGCCAGCATCAGCAGCGGGAAGTTCCACGGGATGACCTGCCCGGCGACGCCGACCGGCCGCGGGTCGGGGCCGAACCCCGCGTACGGCAGCTTGTCGGCCCAGCCGGCGTGGTAGAAGAAGTGCGCCGCGACGAGCGGGACGTCCACGTCGCGGGACTCGCGGATCGGCTTGCCGTTGTCGATCGACTCCAGCACCGCCAGCTCCCGGGCCCGTTCCTGGACGAGCCTCGCGATCCGGTAGAGGTACTTGGCGCGTTCCCGGCCGGGCATCGGGCCCCAGACCCGGTCGTACGCGGCGCGCGCGGCGGCCACCGCGCGGTCCACGTCGGCGGCGTCGGCGCGGGCGATCTCGGCGAGCGTCTCCTCGTTGGCGGGGTTCACCGACTTGAACGGCTCGCCGCGGCCGCCGGTGAACTCCCCGCCGACGAACAGCCCGTACGAGGGCCGGATGTCGACGATGTCCCGCGACTCCGGTGCCGGGGCGTACTCGAAGGCCATCGCTAGTCCTTGGTGAAGTGGTCGGGACCGGAGTAGACGCCGGTGGCGAGCTTGCGGCGCTGCATCAGCAGGTCGTTCAGCAGGCTGGAGGCGCCGAGCCTGAACCAGCGGGGCGTCAGCCAGTCGGGGCCGGCGGTCTCGTTGACGAGGACGAGGTAGCGGATCGCGTCCTTGGTCGTCCGGATGCCTCCGGCGGGCTTGACGCCGACCTGCCGCCCGGTCGCGTCGCGGAAGTCGCGGACGGCCTCCAGCATCACCAGCGTGACCGGGAGCGTGGCGGCGGGGGCGACCTTGCCGGTCGAGGTCTTGATGAAGTCGGCGCCGGCCCGCATGGCCAGCCACGAGGCGCGCCGGACGTTGTCGTAGGTGGCCAGCTCGCCGGTCTCGAAGATGACCTTCAGATGGGCGTCGCCGCACGCCTGCCTGGTCGCGACGATCTCCTCGTGCACCTTGAGGTAGTCGCCCGCGAGGAACGCGCCCCGGTCGATCACCATGTCGATCTCGGTGGCGCCCGCGGCGACCGCGGCCCGCGTGTCGGCGAGCTTGGCCTCCAGCGGCGCCCGTCCCGACGGGAACGCGGTGGCGACGCTCGCGACGCCGACGCCCGTGCCGCGCACGGCCTCGGCCGCGACGCCGGCGAGGTCGGGGTAGACGCAGATCGCCGCGACCTTCGGCACGCCGGGGTCGGCCGGGTCGGGCCGGACGCCCTTGGCGCACAGCGCCCGCACCTTGCCGGGCGTGTCGGCGCCCTCCAGGGTGGTCAGGTCGACCATCGAGATCGCCAGGTCGATCGCCTCGGCCTTGGCGGACGTCTTGATCGAACGGGTGGCGAGGCGCGCGGCCCGCTCGTCGGCGCCGACCTGGTCGACGCCCGGCAGGCCGTGCAGGAACGCGCGCAGTTCCCCCGCGCTTGTACGTGTCTCCGTTGCCACCACCCCAGCATCACCCAGCCGGGGCCCCCGCACCAAACAGCCGCAATCTCGTTTGGATCACGCTCGTGTCAGGCGTCCTCGCACACCGACGGCACGGCGCGGCCCAGCCCGGCCAGGTGCAGGCCGTCCAGCCGCCGCTCGTGCTCGGCCTGCCGAACGGCCCCGGCGAGCCGCAGTCCGCAGAACGGGTCGGCCCGTACGCCGCGGGTGGCCTTCAGCTCGGCGAGCAGTTCGCCGGTGACGCGGTCGAGGGCCGGCCGGACCTCGCCCTCCAGGTCGGGCCGTTCCGCCGGGGCCCGCCCGGGGCGCGCCTGCCAGCGCAGGAACAGCCCCGCTCGACGAGCTTGGCGGCCTCGATCTGGTCGCGGAAGACCGCCACCGACCGGCCGGGGTCGATGCCCATCTCGCCCGAACGGCGCGCGACGTCCGCCAGCAGCTCCCGCTCCCGCGCGGCGTCCTCGATCGGCCTGCCGGTCCCCCATTTCGCGGCGGCGACCCGGTCGGCCAGCGCGAGCCGTTCGGCGGCGACCCGGACCAGCGGCGCGAGCGACCGCGCCGGAACCTCGGCCCGCGCGGCCCCCGGCGGCGCCAGCACGGCGACGACCACGGCACATCCCGTACACAAGCGCCCCAACGGCACGGCGAACCCCTCCCCCGGACAGATGTCCCACCCACCCTCGGCATCACGCTCCGCACCCGTCAACCCACCCGAAGCCAAGATCAACAAATCCCGCCACGATCTTCACCCGGCGCTGGGGAACGCCCGCCCGCTCAGTGCGGATACTGCCGAGCCCGCCGAAGCCGCCCGCCCCCCGCGACGTACTCCGCGCGGAACTTCTCGACGACCGATCCGACCTGCCGGACGAGCCGCGTGCCCTCGATGCGGTCCAGGTAGAGCGAGCGCCGGGCGAGGCCGTCGAGGTCGACGGCGAAGTAGACGGCCATCAGCGGGTTGACGAACAGCTCGCTGTCCGCGGTCCGGTCCGTGAAGCGGACGTCGCCGAACTCCCCGCGCAGCGCGGCGGCGATCGAGCCGTTCACGATGCTGGGACGCCGCGGCACGGCGGTAGGAGTCCACGCCGAAGCCGAGCGACACGACGATCTTCTCGGGGACGTCGAGGCCCCGCACGGCCGCGAGGCTCGCCATGTCCTCCTCGGGCGTGCCGAGGCCGGCCTCGTCGCCGCGCAGGAGGATGTCGGTGCCGCCGTCCACGAGGACCACCGCGTCGGCGTCGAGCGTCTCCACGAGGTGCCGGTACGCGGCGCGGAGCGGCTGGACGCCGAGTTTCGGGAACGCGTGGACGGTCGAGGGCAGGCCCTGGCGGTCCAGCCAGCGCGACAGCGTGCCCTCGGGGAAGTACCAGTCGCGGCTCTCGGTCTCGGGCGTCACCGCGACGACGTCCTCACCGATCCACGCGTCGGACGGCAGGCCGTAGAGGGCGCTGAACGACAGGTTCGCCAAGTGGACGTCCTTGCCGTCGTCCATCAGCGCGAGGGCCAGAGGCAGGCCCGCGAACACGTCGAAACCGCCGCCGGCACCGGCGATCAGGGGGCGGCGGGATTTCTTCAGGCGTGTGAACAGGGGTGGTTCCTGGAGAGAGAACACCCCGGGACCGTACCCGTTGGATCGGTGGTTTTCGTGGGTTTTCAGTAGGGGGACGGGCCGCCGAACATTTCGCTGATGCGGGGGGCGAGTTCGACGTCGCCTTGGAGTTTCAGGCGGCCGTCCATGAGGAGCATCGCGGGATTGGCGTCGCCGGCGAGAAGGCGCAGGAAGTCGGCGGTGGCGACGGTGAGGGCGAGTGCGGGTTCCGCCGCCTTTCCGGGACGGACGCGCGCCCTGCCGCCGCGGACGATGATCGTCCAGGTGGTGGCCGCGCCGTCCGTACGGGTCAGGCGGAATTGCAGCGCTCCCTCGAACGCGGCGGACGGATCGTACGCGCGGGCCATTCCGCTGAACAGCACGCGCTGCGCGGCCGGGCCGAAGCGGCGCTCGATCTGCGCGTCGGAGCGGCCGTGGACCAGCAGGTAGAAGCCCTGCTGGACGCGGCGGCGGGCCTCGGAGCGCAGGCTTCTCGGCCTGTTCGCGCGGGCGAGCTCGGCGTCCTCGTCGATGCGGTAGCCGGGCGGCAGGGTACGGGCCGGGGCGCGGCGGGCCAGCGCCGCCTCGATGGCGGGGGCGAGCCGTTCGGCTTTGGCGTTCTCGCGTTCCTCGCGGCCTTCGAGGAAATGCGGGAGCACGGAACTGCCGAACAGTTCGAGGCTCTCGCAGATGTGCTCGTGCTTGTTGGGCCCCGCCTGGAGGACGAACGCGACCTGGTCGACGCCCGCGTCCTCGTAACGGCGGACGAGTTCGGTGACCTGCTCCGGCGTTCCGACGGCGCCGCGCAGTGAGCCGACGTTGACGTTGAGCGACTCGGCGTTGGCGATGATCCGGTCCCGGTCGAAACCGCGCGCGGCCCGGCGCTCCTGGAATTCGTCCCACACGTTCGTACGGCCCGGATCGTGCGGCGTGGTGCCGTAGTAATGGGCGAGCGCGAAACCGAAGAAATGCGCGCCGTCGATGCCGCGGCCGATGGCCGTCGCCTCGTCCTCGTGCAGCATCATCGGCAGCACGACGGTGACGTTGGGGTTGACGGCGAAACCGGCGGGGACGCACTCGTCCGACCCGATGATCCGGTAGTACTCGTCCACCCACTTCGCGGCGTCCTCGGGCTCGACGAACGAGAACGACAGGGCGCCCATCCCGTTGCGGGCCGCGAAGCGGATCGTCTCGCGGCGGGAGCACGCGACCCACAGCGGCGGGTGCGGCTTCTGCACGGTCTTCGGGATGACGTTGCGGGGCGGCATCCGCAGGTGCTCCGACCGCCATCCGGCGAACGGCTCCTCCACGAACATGCGGGTGATCGCGTCGATCGCGTCCTGCCACTCCTCCCGCTTGCGGTCGCGGCGGATCCCGAACCCGCCGAGCTCGGCGCTGGACGACGCCTCGCCGGTGCCGAACTCCACGCGCCCGTCCGAGACCAGGTCGAGCGCCGCGATCCGTTCGGCGACGCGGGCGGGATGGTTGACCTCGGGCGGGAGCTGGACGATGCCGTGGCCGAGCCGGATCCGCTCGGTCCGCTGCGAGGCCGCCGCGAGGAACACCTCCGGCGCCGAGGAGTGGCTGTACTCCTCCAGGAAGTGGTGCTCGACCTCCCACAGGTAGTCGACACCGACCCGGTCGGCGATCTCCGCCTGTACGAGCGCGTCGCGGTAGAGCCGGCGCTCGTCGACCTCGCCACCGCGCGGAAGCTGGTGCTCGTAGAAAATCCCGAAACGCATCACACACCCCTCCTCCGCCCCACCGTCACCCGTCTTGGACGTTCCGTCAACAGCATCGGCTCTTGCCGAGCCGGAACGCAGCGGAGAAGATTGGCGTATATCTCCAACAGGCGTGAGGCAGCATGCCCCTCATGGCGACGGCCTATCCGCACCGGTTGCCGGCGGAGTTCGCCCACGGCGAAGTACTCGACGCACTTTCCGTGGACGCTCAGGTCTATTTCCTGTGCGGGGCGTGCGGGCAGGAGTTCCGGCTCAACCCGAGCCTTCCCCAAAGGCCACATGTGTGTCCCCTGTGCGGGGAGCGTGCGCTGGCCGTCGTCCGGCATTCGCTGGAACAGGACACCCTGTGCCTCGAATGCGAGAACGCATGGCACCTCGAACGTAACGGACCGGGCACCGTGCGTTGCCATTTCTGCGGAGCCGAGCGCCTTTTCCCTCTGGCGACCAGGGTCGTGCCGCCGTTCCCTGAACGGTTCCGGGACGTCGCGGACGCCTCCCACGTGTGGGGCGACGACCCGGACGCCGACACCGCACGCGTGTTCGCGGAGGTCGGAGGGCTCTCCGAAGGGGGCGACCACGCCTGGCATCTGCTTCCCGCCAGCGCCTTCCTGGAACGCCTCTACCTCTGGTGCGCCTACGACCCGCGACGCGCCTGGGTGCTGAGGAACGCGCGGGCCGTCCTGCTCCGCGACTTCCACCGCGCGACCGGAGAGATCCGCGCGGGGCTCGATTCACTCGCCCTCTTCCAGGAGTGCGCGGACGCCACGCGAACCACTCTCGAACGCGGAATGGCGCGCTACGACATCGCGCGGACCGCCGCCGCACTGCTCTCCCCCGCCCCGCCGGAACTGGCACTCCTCGGCGGCCAGGAACGGTATTGCCGGATCGGCGTCGAGGCCGCCCGCGAGGCGCTGGAAATCTACCGCGCCCAACCCGGGTCCGAGCACATCCGAAACCTGGTCACCCGTACGGAACAATGCCTTCACAACCTGCTGGCGGCCGGTAACACGCTCGACGGGATCGCGGCGGCGCCCGACCGTTCCGGCGCACTGCCTTCGCGCGCACGCTTCGCTCCACTCCTGCACCTTTTCGGCACCCATCTGGAACGCGGCGACTCCGCGCCCGCCCTCGCGATCCTCCAGGAGTCCGCACGCCTCACCGAGCACCATTTCGCCGCGCGCCCCCTGGACGGCGCCGGCCTGGACGCGGCCGGACGGGCGGACTCGCTGTTCCGGGGCTCGTTCGACGAACTGGCACGGCTGTACGTGGCCGAGGGCAGGGCGGGCATGGCGCTCGCGGCGACCGAGACCGTCCGCGCGATCACCGTCCGCCCCGCCCCCGATCCCGCCCCCGGCCCCGACCTCGCCTTCGGCCCCCGTCCGGGCGGAACGGCGGGGCGCAGGCTCGCGCGCCGCCTCGGCACGGACGTCAGCGCCGCCCGCGTGGCGGACGCGCTGGACCGGCTGGGCGCGGCGGGCTGGCCGTCCGGCACGGCGATCTGCGTGTTCTCCGCCTGCGACGGGTTCATGTCGGTCGTCCTCGCGGCGCGGCGCGGCACGTCCGGGTGGGACGTCGAGTGCGACCAGTGGTCGATCCTCCAGGACGAGTTCGACCGCATGGTCGACGGCCTGGACCTCGCGCCCGGTCCGCAGCGGGAACGCCGCCTCGCGCGCGCGTGCGAGGCCGCCAACGGGTTCTTCTTCGCCGAGATGCTCCCCCTCCTGCACGCGCGCGGACTCGACGGCCTGGCGATCTCCGGGCCCGGACCGCTCGCCCGCCTGCCCTACGAGGCGATCCCCGTGGAAGGCGGGACCGTCCTCGGCGACACGTTCGAGGTCTTCTCCCTGCCTTCCGTGCTGCTGGCCGCCGACCTCGCCGTCCTCGGCCACCGGTGCCCGCCGCGTCGCGCGCTCGTCGTGGCGTACGGCGGCGAGGCGATGCCGGGCTTCCGGGAGGAGGCGGCGCGGATCGAGGAGCTGTGGAACGGACCCCTGGACCTCCTCGACGGCGCGGCGATCTCCAAGCGGGACGTCCTGGACGCCCTCGGCGGCGACTACGACCTCGTCCACCTCGCCTGCCCCGCAACGCCCGACGGCCACGACGAGGCCCAAGGCGACCCGCTCGCGTCCGCGCTGCGCCTGAACGACGCGCGGGACCCGTCCGCCGCGCTCGTGACGGCCGCCGACCTGTTCGGGCGCGGCTTCTCGCGCGGCCCGGTCGTGACCGTCTCCCCCGGCCCGTCCGCGCCGCCCGCTCCGGCGCTGACGCGCGGCCTGCTCCACATGGGCGCGCGCGGCATGATCGTCCCCGGTGGCCGGTGCGCGTTGAGGCGGCCGGACGGTTCACCGAACGGGCGTACGCGGCGATCGCTGAAGGCCACCGCCCCCAGCGGGCCGTCGTCCGGGCCCAGCGCGCTCGGAGCCGCACCGACCCGGTGGAGGACTGGGCCCCGTTCACCTACATCGGCGTCCCCTGACCCGCCGCCCACCGCCCGAAGCCCACCGCTCACCGCCGCAACGACCAAGCGCTCGCTTGACGACCGGCGCCCCGGGACGGCAGCGTTCGACCGGACGGTCTTGCGGCCGTCCGACGAAACCTGGGAGGCGTGATGGCTCTGCTGGACGGGCTGCGGGTGCTCGACCTCACCATGTGGCGGCCCGGGCCGTACGCCACCCAGCTCCTCGCCCAGCTCGGCGCCGACGTGATCAAGGTGGAGCCGCCGGGCGGCGAGCCCATGCGGGCGTTCCGCGGCCACTTCGACCTGCTCAACCAGCACAAGCGCAGCGTCGCGCTCGACCTCAAGACCCCCGAGGGCCTCGCCCGCTGCCGGGAACTGGCCGCGGGCGCCGAGGTGTTCGTCGAGGGCTTCCGCCCCGGCGTCGCCGAACGGCTCGGCGTCGGCCACGCGGCCCTGCGCGCGCTCAACCCGGCCCTCGTCTACTGCTCGCTCTCCGGGTACGGGGCGCAGGGGCCGCTGGCCGACGTCCCCGGCCACGACGTCAACTACCGTGCGTACGCCGCCGCCCTGCCCCGGACGCGGCCTCCCCCGACGCCGCCGAACTCCCCGTCGCCGACATGGCCGCCGCGACCATGGCCGCGTTCGCGATCACCGCGGCCTGCCTGAAGGCCCGCGGCACCGGCGTCGGCGACCGGATCGACCTCGGCATGGCCGACGTCCTCGCCAACTGGGTCGGCACCGTCCCCACCCCGGCCACCCCGGCCGCGGCCGCCCCGGCCGCCCCGCGCGCGGACGGCGCGGACCGGCGGGCCGGGCCCGTGCCCGGCTACGGCGTCTACGCGACCAAGGACGGCCACAAGGTCACACTCGGGGTGGTGTCGGAGGAACGGCTGTGGGCCGCCACCTGCCGCGCGCTCGACCTGCCCGAACACGCGGACGTGCCGTTCGCCGAACGGCTCGCGGCCGTACCCGAGCTGGACGCGGCGATCGCCGAGGCCGTCGCGCGCCTCACCCGCGACGAGGCCGTCGAACGCCTCACGGCGGCCGGAGCGCCGGTCGCGCCGCTGCTGGACCGGGCCGGGATGATGGCCCACGACCACTTCCGCGCGCGCGGCGTCGTCGCGGACGGAACGGTCGGCAGCCCCGTCCGGACGGCCGTCCACCCCCCGCTGCCGCCCGGCCCCGTCGCCGAGCTCGACGAGCACCGGGGCCAGGCGTGGCGGGCGCCGGGAGGGAGCGCGATCTCACGGACTGATATTTGACGGAAATGTCCTCATCGTTTGGCATGCTTGTGTGGTGAGCGCGCGCGTGATGAGTCCCGTCCTGGTCGGCAGGACGACCGAGCTGGAGGGCCTGCGGGAGGCCCTCGCCGCCGCCCCCGCCGCCGTGCTGATCGGCGGCGAGGCGGGGCTCGGCAAGACGCGCCTGATCAGGGAGTTCGCCGCCGGGCACGGCGACGGCTGCCGGCTGCTCGTCGGCGGCTGCCTGGAGCTCGGCTCCGACGGCCTGCCGTTCGCGCCGTTCACCACCGTGCTGCGCGGGCTGGTCCGCGACATCGGCATCGACGGGGTCGCCGAGCTGCTCCCCCGGTCCGGCACCGGCGGCCTCGCCCGGCTGCTGCCCGAGTTCGGCGAGCCCGAGAGCGAGGCCGCGTCCGCCGAGGAGCGGGCCCGGCTGTTCGAGCTGATGCTCACCCTGCTCGTACGGCTCGCCGACCGCGGCCCGGTCACGCTGGTGATCGAGGACGCGCACTGGGCCGACCGCTCCACCCGCGACCTGCTGGCGTTCCTGATCCGCAACCTCGGCGGCACTCCGCTGCTGGTCGTGGTGACCTACCGCTCCGACGAGCTGCACCGGGGCCATCCGCTGCGGCCCCTGCTGGCCGAGCTCGACCGGGTCGACCACGTCCGCCGGGCCGAGCTGACCCGGCTGTCGCGGGCCGACGTGGCCGCGCTGACCACCGCCCTGCTCGGCGACGAGCCGCCGCCCGGCCTGGTCGAACGGGTCCACGCCCGCAGCGAGGGCAACCCGCTGTTCGTCGAGGCGCTGCTCGACAGCGACGGCACGCTCGCGTGCGAGCTGCCCGAATCGCTGCGCGACCTGCTGCTCGCGGGCGTCCAGCGGCTGCCCGAGGAGACCCAGGACGTGCTGCGCGACGCGTCCGGCGGCGGCACCCGCATCGAGCACGCGCTGCTCGCGGCGGTGTCCGGCCTGGACGACGCCGCGCTCACCCGCGTGCTGCGGCCCGCCGTCGAGGCCAACGTGCTGGTGGTCGACGGCGACGGCTACGCGTTCCGGCACGCGCTGATCCGCGAGGCCATCCACGACGACCTGCTGCCGGGCGAGTACACCCGCCTGCACACCCGCTACGCCGAGGCCCTGGAGAAGGACCCCTCGCTCGTCCCCGCCGGGCGCCTGTGGGTCGAGCTGAGCCACCACTGGCACGCCGCGCACGACACCACCTGGGCGCTCGTCAGCTCGTGGCGGGCCGCCGCCGACACCCGCAAGGCCCTCGCCTACGCCGAGTGCCTCGCCATGCTGGGCCGCGTCCTCGAACTGTGGGACCGCGTGCCCGACGCCGCCGAACGGATCGGCGTCGACCACACCCGGGTGCTGGAGCAGGCGGTCGCCGCCGCCGAGATCGCGGGCGAGTACGACCGCGGCATCAAGCTCGCCACCGCCGCCCTCCGCAGCCTCGACGAGACCGCCGCCGCAAACCCCGCGACCGCGAACGCCGCAACCGCGGACAGCGACGGCGCGACCGGCGATGGCGCCCCCGGCGACGGCGCGGCCGCCGCGGCGGCGGAGCTGGACGCCCGGCGCGCCTCGCTGCTGGAGCTGCGCGGCCGGATGCGCCACCAGATGGCCCGTCCCGGCTTCGTCGAGGACCTGCGGCTCGCGGCCGAGACGCTGCCCGCCGAGCCGCCCACCGTGCTGCGCGCCCGCGTGCTGTCCACGCTCGCGCAGTACGTGCGCCTCACCACCGACATCGACGTGGCCCGCACCGCCGCCACCGAGTCCCTCGCCATCGCCCGCACCCTCGGCGACCTCACCGCCGAGGCCGACGCGCTGATCACCCTGTTCTGCGCCGACATCGACTACTACGGCGACGTCGAGCTCCTCGCCGAGGTCGAGGACACCGCCCGCCGCGCCGGGCAGCACCGCGTCCTGCTGCGGCTCGCGGTGATCAAGTCGCACTTCCTGGAGGGCGCGGGCAAGCACGAGGAGGCCGCCGAGGTGGCCAGGCTCGGCGTCGAGCAGGCCCGCGACTACGGGGTGGCCCGCACGCACGGCGCGTTCCTCGGCATCAACCGCGCCGAGCCGCTGGTCTCGCTCGGCCGCTGGGACGAGGCGATGGCCGTCCTGCGGCAGGCGATGGAGGAGGACCCGCCGATCACCACCCGCACCTCCCTGGAGGTGCTGCTCGGCGAGCTGGCGCTGGAGCGCGGCGACCTCGACGCCGCCCGCGGCCACTACGACGGCGCGTGCGAGATCATGGACCTCAAGCGGCGCTGGCTGAAGACGCAGGACTACTTCGCGACGCTGCGGCTGGAGGCGCGGATCCGACTCGCCGAGGGCCGTCCCGCCGAGGCGCTGAGGGCCGCGCTGGACGTCGCCGCCCGCACGGGCCTGCCCGACGACAGCCGCTACGCCTGGCCCGTCCTGGTCATCGGCGCGACCGCCTGCGCCGACCTCGGCCCGGACGCCGCCGAGTCCCTCGCCGAACTCCAGGAACGCGCCGACGCGCTGAAGGTGCACGGCCCGGCCCAGGAGGCGTTCCGGCTCACCTTCCACGCCGCCGCGGCCCGCGCGCGCGGCGTCCGCGACAGCGCCGCCTGGGACGAGGTCGCCGCCGTGTGGGAGGGCCTCAAGCGCCCGTACGAGCGGGCCGCCGCGCTGCTGCGCGCCGCCGAGGCCGCGCTGGCCGAGGGCGAGCACGAGTCCGCGTGCGAACGGCTCCTCATCGCCTCGGGCCTCGCGACCGGCCTCGGCGCCAAGCTGCTCGGCGGGCGCGTCGAAGAGCTGCTGCGCCGCACCCGTTCGGCCCGCCGCCCCGGAGCGGGCGCGGAGCCGTCCGCCCCGCTCGGGCTCACGCCGCGCGAGTTCGAGGTGCTGCGGCTGGTCGCCGAAGGGCGCAGCAACCGCGACATCGCCGAGACCCTCTTCATCTCGGCGAAGACGGCCAGCGTGCACGTGTCCAACATCCTGGCCAAGCTCGACGTCGCGAGCCGGGGCGAGGCCGCCGCCACCGCCCACCGCATGGCCCTGTTCGCGCAGCCTTCCTGATCCGGCCCGCCGTCGCGCGCCACCGGTCCGCCGCGGTGGATCCGGCGGCGGGGGCCTCCCCTCCCGGGCCCCCGCCGCCGAATCGTCGGACCACACGGGAACTTCAGTGGCTGGCCTTCCAGATCACGGCCCGCGGCAGTACGCGGTACTCCTCCGCTCGGAGGGACGGGCCGTGATCCGTCCGGCCACTGCAAAGTCTCGCCGCCGGACGCCGCCGGACGCATCGGGAGACCTCCCGATCCCGATACCTAAAAGCAGGCGTCCCGCCCGCGGCCAGGCACCGCCTCCGCTACGGAACGGCCTAGGCAGACCCAGGCGCGACCAGCACGAGTACGTCCCAGCGCAGGAGGCACCGTGCCAGCACGAAAGGCCCCGCCCGTCACTACCCGCCAGGCCCTACTTACGTAGCGCGACAGAGAGCCCACGCACACGCCCCCGAAGACCGACCCCGCCGCCCGACACGCGTCGCCTCACGCGCAACGCGCGGACGCGTTGAAGCGTCGCCCAGCGCACCGACGCGGAGTTGTGGCGTGCGCGGGTGCGGGACGCGGGCTCGGTGGGCGGAGGCGGTGGGGCGGCGGGTCGCGGGGTGAACGCGCGCACAGCGGGAGCGCACGTTCGGGAGCGGTGCGGGGCGCCGGTCAGCGCGGGACGCGGGCCACGCAGAAGACCGTCTGGCCGAACGGCGGCCGGACGACGCGCTCGATCAGCCGGGTCGCCGGGATGACCGTACGGTCGTAGATCTTGACCAGCCGCGGGTCGGGGTAGCCGGCGCCGCCGCGGCGGACCGCGAACCACCAGGCGAGCCCGCCGAGGAAGTTGATCGGCTTCAGCACCTCGGGGACGAGGCCGGCCTCGCGGACGGACGCGCCCAGCGTGGCCGGGGTGTAGCGGGTGACGTGCCCGACCTTGCGGTCGAAGTCGCCGTAGAGCTGCATGTAGCCGGGGACCCAGATGACGATCCGGCCGCCCGGCAGGGTGACGGACGCCAGGTCGCGCAGCGCTTGGACGTCGTCCTTGATGTGCTCCAGGACGTTCATCATGACGACGGTGTCGACCTTCTGCCGGGTCTCGATCTCGGCCGGCAGTTCGAGGTCGAGGACCTCGACGTCGTCGTTGCCCTCGTAGCGCTTGCGGAGCTCGCCGACGCAGTAGGGGTCGTTGTCGCTGACGACGAGGTAGTCGAGCCGTCCGGCGAACTGCTCGGAGAAGTGCCCGAGCCCGGACCCGATCTCCAGCAGGGACCGGCCGACGTGCGGCGCTACGGTCTCGTACTCGTACTTGCGATAGTTGCGGGCCTCGTCGCCGCCGAGGTGGTTCTCCAGCGCGCCGTCCCCGGCGGCCGGCTGGACCACCTCGCCGTCTCCCGCGGTGGGGACGGACGGCTTGGACTGCGGGCCACTACCGAGAACCTTCAGGAGGGAGCCTGCGATGGACTTGTTCTGACCAGGTGACTGCATACTTCCCGCTCGCTGGGTGCGTTTGCGTTCGGCTTGTCGTTCGCCTCATCGGAAGCCGAGTCTCGCTCGTGCGTAACCGATCTCTGGCGCAAGGTCGCGTCAGTCTACCTACACGGCCCGTCCGTCGATGCCCAATACCATCGTTCGAACGCCCATGGAACCGGTTCGTGATCAGCGGCCGGTGAACTCGCGGCGCTCCCCGCGCGCCGCGCGCGTCCCGTTGAGGTGCCAGCCGGCGTCGCCGTAGCGGCGGGCGTGCAGGTCATCGCGCAGGGCGCGCTCGTCGGCGTCGGGGCAGCGGGTGCAGGCGATGCCGTACTCGTCGACGATCACGCTCAGCACCGCGGCGCGGACCGCGTCGAGCGTCACCTCCACGCCGAGGTCGGCGAGGGTGCGGCGGGCGGTGGACGCGCCGGCGGGCGTGACGTAGCCGGGGCCGTCCGGGGAACGGGGCGCGACGTGCACCGCGACGTGGGTGAGGGACGCGCCGCGCGTGCGCAGCCGCGCGGCCTGCACGACGGACCCGTCCCGGAGCGCGGCGGCCGGGAGGCCGAACTCTTCGACGGCCGTGGCCACGAGCACATCGAGGTCGGGCCGCGCTCCGGGGCGGGGGTAGGGGGCCCGCGCGTAGCCGGCGCGGGGCCGGGGGACGGGACGCCCGCCCGCGCGGGCGGAGTGGCCGCGCGCCTGGCAGGGGTCCTGCCGGTGGACGAGGGTGAAGCAGAGCGTGCCGTGGTCGGTGTGGACGGCCTCGCCGCCGGTCGCGCGGCGGACGATCCGGACGTCGTCGCGGGCGCAGGCGGCCAGGTCGACCGCGGCGGCGACGTTCTGGAACCGCCCGACGAGGACGCTCGGCGCGTTCTGCCAGACGCGCAGCACCGGGGACGCGGTCGGCCGCCGGTCGGCGACGCGCCCGAGCGCCTCGTCCAGCGCGAGGTTGCGCGCCGGGTCGCGCGTGTCGTCGACGATCACGTTGAGCATCCGCCCGGCCCCCTCGCGCACGCGTCGCCCTTCGTCCATCCGTCACCAAGGTGCCTGAAACATATCCACCGGCGCGGCAGATCACAGGCCGAGAGTTTTCATATGGTGACACTGTGCAATGAAGGCCAGGTCAGGGTCATAGTACGCCCCCGACCGAGGCGGAGAACGCGCATCGCGGGAGGCGGCCCGGCCCGTCAACTCCTCGGGAATGCGGGCCCTTTCTCGATCTCCATCAGAGCGATCTTCGGGACGCGCCATTCGGTGAGGCGGACCCGGAATTGGCCGCCCTTACGGTCCGCCCAGGCGTCCGGCGGGGGCGCTCGTCCATCGCCTCCGGGCCCGGTACGGGACCCGGACCTTTTCGCCTCTCGACCGTTCGCACCGCGCTCGCCTGCCGAAGTCCGGGAAAGAACCGCCGGGGATCGCCGGAAGTGATCCAATGGGGCGGGTATCACCAAAGTCCTTGACCCAACGGGGCCAGAGGGGTTCGCTGTGCGTGATGGATGAGACACGGAGGCCGACTCTCATCGCCTCGGTGCAGCGGGCGCTGCACCTCATGGAGGTGGTCGCGTCGCATCCGAACGGCGCACCGGCCAAACAGCTCGCCCGCGAGTCGGGCCTGCCCCTCGCCACCGCGTACCACCTGCTGCGCACGCTGGCCCACGAGGGCTACGCGACGCGGCTGTCGGACGGCGTCTGGGTCCTCGGCGACCGGGTCCAGTCGCTGCACGGGCAGAGCAAGACCCAGCAGCTCCTCGCGCGCATCCGGCCGACCCTCATGGCGCTGCGCGACGAGCTCGGCGCCGCGTCGTACTTCGGCATGCACGTGGACGACGAGATCCGCATCATCGACATCGCCGACGGGCCGCGCACCCCGCGCGTCGACCTGTGGGTCGGCTTCGACGACGCCGCGCACGCCACGGCGATCGGCAAGTGCATGCTGAGCCAGCTCGACGCGGAGCGCCGCCGCGAGTACCTGGCCCGGCACCCGCTGCTCGACCTCACCCCGCACACCATCACCGAGCCGCGCCGCCTGCTGAGCACGCTCGACCCGCCCACCGGCGTCTGCATCGACCGCGAGGAGTACGCGATCGGCACGAGCTGCGCGGCCGTCCCGGTCACCGACGCGACCGGCACGGTCGTCGGCGCGCTCGCGATCTCGTGCCGTTCCAGCAAGCTGCCCAAGATCGAGGCGTCCCTGCACCGGATGAAGGCGACGGCGGCCCGCATCGAGCGGACGCTGACCCTGACGGTCCCCTAGCGCGCCCGCTCCGGCGTCAGCGGCCGGTGAAGTCGGGCTCGCGCCCCTCAAGGAACGCGGTGATGCCCTCCTTGGCGTCCTCCGTCGCGGCCAGCTCGACCAGCTCGCCGAGCAGGTGGGCGACCTGGTCCTCCAGCGGGCGGCCCTCGATCGCGAAGAACGCCTCGCGGCCCCTGCGCAGCCCGATCGGGCTCTTGGCGGCGATCGTCCGGGCCAGCCCGTCCACCGCCGCGTCCAGTTCGGCGCGCGGGACGACGTCGGTGACCAGGCCGATCTCGCGGCCCTCGGCGGCGGTGACGCGGCGTCCGGTGTAGTAGAGCTTGAACGCCTGCTTCGGCGGCACGTTCCGGTTGATGATCGCCATGATCATCATGGGCCAGAGGCCGACGTTGACCTCGGGGGTGCCGAGCTTGACGTCGTCGGCGGCGACCACCAGGTCGCAGGCCGCGGCGAGGCCGAGCCCGCCCGCGACCGCGTGCCCGGCCAGCCGCGCGATGATCGGCTTGCCGAGCCGGGGGAACGCGGTGAACAGCCGGTACGGGGCGCTGTCCCGGATCGCGTCCGGGTCCGCCATCGCCCGGCCGTCGCGCTGCGCCGCGCCGAGCCCGCCGAGGTCCGCGCCCGCGCAGAACGCCCGGTCGCCCGCGCCGGTCAGCACGATCACGCGCACCCCGTCGTCCGCCCCGGCCCGGCCGAACGCGTCGAGCAGCTCGTCGATCATCGTGTCGCTGAGCGCGTTGCGGGCCTCGGGGCGGTCCAGCGTGACGCGCGCGACCCGTTCGGCGACCTCGTAGCGGATCGTCTCGTACATGCCCCTCCTCGGACGGCGGCGGGCGGGCCCCCGCAGGGAGGCCCGCCCGCCGATGGCCGGACCGGATCAGACGCGCTCGATGATGGTGGCGTTGGCCTGGCCGCCGCCCTCGCACATCGTCTGGAGGCCGTAGCGGCCGCCCGAGCGCTCCAGCTCGTGCAGCAGCTTGGTCATCAGGATGCCGCCGGTCGCGCCGAGCGGGTGGCCGAGGGCGATCGCGCCGCCGTTCGGGTTGGTCTTCTCCAGCGACGCGCCGGTGTCCTTGGCCCACGCCATCGGCACCGGGGCGAACGCCTCGTTCACCTCGAAGACGTCGATGTCGTCGATCTTCAGGCCGCTCTTGGCGAGCGCCTTCTCGGTCGCCGGGATCGGGCCGGTCAGCATGTAGACCGGGTCCGAGCCGCACACCGCGAGGGTGTGGACGCGGGCGCGCGGGGTGAGGTTGTGGCGCTTGACGGCCTCCTCGGAGGCGATCAGCAGGGAGGACGCGCCGACGGAGATCTGCGAGGCGACCGCGGCGGTGAGGTCCCAGCCCTCGCGCAGCGGCTTCAGCTCCGCCATCTTCTCCAGCGTGGTGTCCGGGCGGGCGCCCTCGTCCTTGCTCAGCCCGGCGATCGGGGCGATCTCGCGGTCGAACACGCCGTTCTCGATCGCCTTGGCGGCGCGCTGGTGGCTCTCCAGCGCGAACTCCTCCAGGTCGCGGCGCTTGTAGCCCCACTTCTCGGCCATGAGCTGCGCGCCGCGGAACTGCGAGACCTCCTGCTGGCCGTACCGCTCGGCCCAGCCGTCGCCGTAGGGGAAGGGCATGCCCTTCTCCAGCGCCATCGCGACCGAGGAGCCCATCGGCACGACGGCCATCTGCTCGACGCCGGCCGCGACGACCAGGTCCTGGGTGCCCGACAGCACGCCCTGCGCGGCGAAGTGGATCGCCTGCTGCGAGGACCCGCACTGGCGGTCGATGGTCACGCCCGGCACGTTCTCGGGCAGGCCCGCCGACAGCCACGCGGTGCGCGCGATGTCCAGCGACTGCGGGCCGACCTGCATCACGCAGCCCATGATCACGTCCTCGACCGCGGACGGGTCCACCCCGGTGCGGTTGACGAGCTCCTTGAGCACGTGGGCCCCGAGGTCGGCGGGGTGGACGTCCTTGAGCGCGCCCTTCTTGGTACCGACGGGGGTACGGACCGCGCCGACGATGTACGCCTCGGCCACTACGCCTCCAAAAGCAGGGTTGGGGTTCCGTCCCGAAACCGAGTGAGATTCGGTCAGTCAGTATGAGATTACATCCCCGGGCGCGGCAAGGGCTGTGACGCCGCCCACCCTAATCCCGCCTGCGTCCCGTTGATCTGCGGCCGAACGGGGCCCGGAGAGGCGTTTCAGACGGATGCGCGGTGGGCGCCGCCGGAGGCGTGGATCTCCCGGCCGTCCGCGTCGTCGCCCAGGGACTCGTGCGCCAGGCGCGTCAGCAGGTCGGCCAGCTCCGGGTGGTCCTCGGGCGACCAGCCCTCCAGGTGCTCGGCGAGGGCCTCGCGGCGGGCCGCGGTGAGCCGCGCGGCGGCGTCCCGTCCGGACCCGGTGGCGAGGAGGTCGCCGTCGCGGCGGACGACGTAGCCGTCGGCGACGAGGCGGTCCACGTACGGGCGGCCCTGCTCGCGCGGGATGCCCGCCCGTTCGGCCAGTTCCCCGCCGCCCACGGTGCCGTCGCGCGCGATGCGGCACAGCGCCCACATGCTCCCGGCGGGCAGGTCGAGCCCGGCGGCGGCGCCGAGCCTGGCGTACATGTCCAGCGCGCGCGGGTCGCGGCGCATCAGCTCGCTGAGCGCCCGTTCGATCTCGTGCCTGGACGAACGGGCCGTCGGCGCCGCGCCGAGCCCCTCCCCGTAGTCCTGCGCCTTCAGGGTCGAGCGCAGCGGCACCTCGCGCAGGAACCAGGTGAGGACGAACGCGATGATCCCGGCGGGCACCGCGTACAGGAACACGGTGTCGATCGACTGTGCGTACGCGTGCAGCACGTCCTGGCGCACCTGCGGCGGGAACCGGTCCATCAGGTGCGGGTTGCCCTGGATGGCCGACGGGTCGAAGCCGGGCGGCAGGCGGCGCTCCCGCGCCAGGTCCTCGATATGGCTCGCGAGCCGGTTGCTGAACACCGTGCCGAACACCGCCACGCCGAACGAGCCGCCGATCTGCCGGAAGAACGTCACGCCGGACGTGGCCGCCCGAGGTCCTCGTACGGCACCGCGTTCTGCACGACGATCACCAGCACCTGCATGACCAGGCCGATGCCGAAGCCGAGCAGCGCGAACCGCAGGCTCATCGACAGGGTGGAGCTGTGCTCGTCCATCCGCGACAGCAGGTACAGCGCGAGCGCGGTGATCGGCGTCCCCAGCACCGGGTACAGCTTGTACCTGCCGGTGTGGGTGATGAGCTGGCCCGACCCGATGGACGCGACCAGCAGGCCGACCATCATCGGCAGCAGGTGGACGCCCGACATCGTCGGCGTCACCCCGTGCACGATCTGGAGGAAGATCGGCAGGAACGTCAGCGCGCCGAACATCGCGAACCCGATCACGAAGCTGATCGTGGAGCTGAGCGAGAACACCGGCTCGCGGAACAGCCGGGGCGCCATCACCGGCTCGGCGGCGCGCCGTTCGACCAGGACCCAGGCGGCGATCAGCACGACCGCGAGCACGCCGAGCCCGATGATCTGCGGGGACGCCCAGCCGTAGCGCGTCCCGCCCCAGGTGGTCAGCAGGACCAGCGAGACCGACCAGCCGACGATGAGCAGGATGCCCAGGTAGTCGATCTTGTGCCGTTCGCGCCGGGACCCGGTCCGCAGCGCGAAGGCGATCGCCGCCAGGGCCAGCACCCCGACCGGCAGGTTGATGTAGAACACCCACCGCCACGACAGGTTGTCGACGAACCAGCCGCCGAGCAGCGGCCCGCACACGCTCGACACGCCGAAGACCGCGCCGAACAGGCCCTGGTAGCGGCCGCGCTCGCGGGGCGGCACCACGTCCCCGACGATCGCGAGGACGAGCACCATCAGCCCGCCGCCGCCGAGCCCCTGCAACGCCCGGAACACGATGAGCTGCGTCATGTCGCCGGCCTGGCCGCACAGCGCCGACCCGACCAGGAAGATCACGATCGAGGTCTGGAACAGCCGCTTGCGCCCGTACTGGTCGCCGAGCTTGCCCCACAGCGGCGTCGAGGCGGTCGCGGCCAGCAGGTAGGCGGTGACGACCCACGACAGGTGGTTCAGCCCGCCGAGGTCGCTGACGATCGTCGGCAGCGCCGTGGACACGATGGTCTGGTCGAGCGCCGCGAGCAGCATCGCGAGCATCAGCGAGCCGAGGACGACGTACAGCTCCCTGCCCCTCGGCATGGACGCCGCCGCCCGCGTCGATGTGTCCGCCGTCATCCCAGCGCCCCCCGGTGCCGTACGTACGGGAGGGTTTACCCACCGCGCGACGATCACACCCGCGCCCCGCCGCGGGCGGGCGGGGCGCGGAGGGCGCGACGAACGGGGAGGAAGGGGGCGGGCCGTTCTAGCGGACGATGTCCTTGGCGACCTTGGCCGCGCCGAGGGCGGCGGAGCCGCCGGCGACGGCCACCGCGCCCGCGCTGACCCACAGCGGGAGGCCGGGACGCGTGCGCACGCCGTTCACGGTGTCGAGGGAGTCGACGACCAGGCCGAGCCGCGCCCAGAGCTTGCGGTGCGAGCCCCTGCTGAGCAGGTACCCGGCGCCGAGCGCGATCTCCCGGGCGGCGAACATCCTGGTGACGTAGTCGCGGCCGGGGTCGGCGTGCCGGCCCATCCCCATCAGCCGGACCGTCAGCCCCGGCGCCGCGAACGCCGCCGCGCCGAGAGCGACCCGCCCGCGCGCGACGCTCAGCATGAGGTCGTCCACAACGTCCCGCTGCTTGTCTTCCTTCGCATCTGCCACAGCCGTGAGGCTAACCCGCGACCGGACGCGCGGCGGCACCGGGGTAACCCCTGCCTTACGTGTCTAGAGTGAGCGTAGGCGGCACCACCCCCCGATCGAAGGTGGCCATGGAAGGGATCCTCGCCCTCTGCGTGATGGCGCTCCTCGCGGCGTTCTGCATCCGCTGGGCCGCGGTCAGGATGCGGATGCAGGCGCCCACGCGGGCCGCCGTCATCATCGTGTTCGTCCTCGTCGTCCTCGCGTTGTGGGGTCAGAGCATGCGGACGTGAGCGCGGAGGATATCTCTGGCCCCGCGAGGCGAACTTCCTGGCGGCGCGGAGAGTCATAACTGGCGATACCGGCTTCCATAGTCCGCTCGGCGTCTCACCGGAGGCGCGCCCGTCCGCGAGGAGCACCCTCCCTCGCGCCGGGGGCGGCGACCCCGTACGACGGAGCCGGCCCGAGCCGAGGGAGTGCAGAGTGCCGCATCCGGCGACCACGATCCAGGAGACCGGCGGCGCGATCGCCCCCCACCTCATGCGCCTTCTGGAGTTCGTCGAACCGTCCCGCGAGGACGTCTGCCTCGACGTCGCGCGCGGGGCGGGCCGATGCCGGCCGCGCTCGGCCCCCGGGTCCGGCACCTGACCGCCGTGGAGGCGAAGCCCGTGCCCGCGCGGGCGGGCGGTCGCCGCACGGCCACCGTCGAGTTCGGGACGGGCCCGGTGCGCCTGCCCGGCGAGGGCGACCTCCCGGCGAGCGCGCGGCGCGACGCGTACGCGGGGCCGCCCGCCCGCCGCGGCTCGCCCGACGGCGCGACGATCCGCGCCGACGCCACCAGGCTGCCCTACCAGGACGACACGTTCTCGCTGGTGACGGCCCGCTTCTCGCTCTACAACCTGGGCGACCCCGAGCACGTCCTGCGCGAGCTGCTGCGGGTGTGCCGGCCCGGCGGACGGCTGATCATCGCCGACCTCGTCCGCGGCAACCTCGCCGGGGCCGAGCGCGACCGCATCGAGCGGCTGCGCGACCCCGACCATCCCGGCACCCCGTCCATCGCCCGGCTCACCGAGATGATCACCTCGGCGGGCGCGTCCATCCGGCGGCTCGACGTGTTCACCGTCGAACGGCCCATCGAGCCGTGGCTGGAGGGCGCCCGCGACGCCGTCGCCGCCGACCGCATCCGCGAGGCGCTCACCGACGAGGTCGACGGCGGGCCCCGCACCGGCGCCAAGCCGCGGATCATCGGCGGCGAGCTGTGGTTCACCCAGTCCTGGGCCCACGTGGCGGCCGAGCCGATCTGACCCGCGGCCTCCCCCCGTAGGCGGGCGGGCGCAGGCGGGCAGGGCTCAGGGGACGAGGACGGCGGCGCCGGCGAAGCGGCCCGCCTCCAGGTCGGCCAGGGCCCGGTCCGCGCCGTCCAGGTCGTACGTGCGGGTCGTGACCGCGACGCCCAGGCGGGCGGCGAGCCCGAGGAACTCCTCGCCGTCGTTGCGCGTGTTGGCCGTGACCGAACGGACCTGGCGTTCCTGGAACAGGTGCCGTTCGTAGTCCAGCGCCGGGACGTCGCTCAGATGGATCCCGGCGATCGCGAGGGTGCCGCCCCTGCCGAGCCGTTCGAGCGCGGCCGGGACCAGGTCGCCGGCGGGCGCGAAGACGATCCCCGAGTCGAGCGGGGCGGGCCCGGCGTCGAACGGCCCGCCCGTCCACGCCGCGCCGAGCGAGGCCGCCAGCTCGCGGGCGGCGGCCCCGCGGGTGAACACGTGGACCTCGGCGCCCTGCGCGATCGCGATCTGCGCGGCGAGGTGCGCCGACCCGCCGAACCCCCAGATGCCGAGCCTGCCGCCCGGCGGCACCTCGGCCCGGCGCAGCGCCCGGTAGCCGATGATGCCCGCGCACAGCAGCGGCGCGGCGCGCACGTCGTCGATCTCGGCGGGCAGCGTGTAGGCGTAGGCGTCCACGGCGAGGGCGTACTCGGCGTAGCCGCCGTGCGCGTCCCAGCCGGTGTAGACCGAGTGCGGGCACAGGTTCTCGGCGCCGCGCCGGCAGTGGCGGCAGGCGCCGCAGGTGCCGCGCAGCCACGCCACGCCCACCCGGTCGCCGGGGACGCGGCGGCAGCCGGGCCCGGCGGCGGCGACCTCGCCGACGATCTCGTGGCCCGGCGTCACGCCGGGCAGGTGGACGGGCAGGTCGCCC
The DNA here is from genome assembly GCF_009793335.1 of Actinomadura sp. J1-007. Classification (GTDB taxonomy): domain Bacteria; phylum Actinomycetota; class Actinomycetes; order Streptosporangiales; family Streptosporangiaceae; genus Spirillospora; species Spirillospora yumaensis. Next base: position 2,184,161 of record NZ_WING01000001.1, read on the forward strand.
TCGGCGACGTGCAGGTCCGTCCGGCACACCCCGCAGGCCAGGACCCTGACCAGCAGCTCGCCCGGCCCCGGCTCCGGGACCTCGCGCTCGGCCCGCCGCAACGGCCCGTCCGCGATCGGCCCCGGCCTCTCGACCACCCACGCCCGCATACCGGCACCGTACGCCGGACCGGCCCCGCGACGCTTCAGGGAGTCAGCGGAAGCTCGAACCAGACGGCCTTGCCGTCGGCGGTGGGCCGCGCGCCCCAGCGCGTCGCGAGCTGGTCGACCAGGTACAGGCCGCGCCCGCCCTCGTCGGTCTCGCCGGCGCTGCGGATGCGCGGCAGCCGCATGTCGGAGTCGAACACCTCGACCCAGATCGCGTCGGCGCCGCGCCGCAGGCGGAGCCGGAAGTCCTTGGTCGGCGGCTCGCGGCGGCCGAGGTCGGCGCCGAGGTTCCAGTCGTCCTCGTCGAACGTGGGCGCGCCGAGCGGCACCGGCACGTCGTCGAACGAGGCGTTCGAGCCGTTCGCGGCACGGTCGAACGGCGCGGCGCCGAAGCCCGGCGGGTTGAACTGGACCGGGGACGGGCCGCCCTCCAGCACCAGCTCGCGGCGCGGCGCGGGGGTGGTGGTCGCGTGCAGCACGACGTTGGTGACGACCTCGGAGACCAGCAGGCAGGCCAGCTCGGCCTGCTCGTCGAGCATCCCCCAGGCGGCGAACGCGTCAGCGGCCATCCGGCGCGCCTCCGACACCATGATCGGCTCGGCCGGGAACGAGCGCTCCTCGACCGCCAGCTCCTCGGCCGACGTGCGGATCACCACGATCGCCACGTCGTCGTCGATCTCGCCCTGGACGGCCTCGTACGCGGCGTTGGCGATCTCCTCGACGCCGCCGCGCGCGACCTCGGCGACCGCGGCGCGGACCAGCTCGCGGGCGTCCTCGCGGCTGTAGTACTCGCCGTTCTCGCGCGGGCGCCGGTCGATCAGGCCGTCGGTATAGAGCACCAGGGTGGCGCCGGGCTTCAGCTCGGCGGTCTCCTCGTTGAACAGGATCTCGCCGCCGAGGCCCGGGGCGCGGACGCCGAGCATCGCGCCCTCGCTCTCGAACGACAGCTCGCTGACCTGCCCGTCCACGATCAGCAGCGGCGGGTCGTGGCCGGCGTTGGCGAACTCCAGCACCCGCGACCAGGCGTCGTAGACGAAGTAGGTGCACGACACCAGGGGCGGGCGGACGAGGTCGTCGCTGTTCCAGCCGGAGCGCATCCGCTCGGGGCGGGTCATCGTGCGGACCCACTCGTCCAGCTTGCGCAGGATGTCGGCCGGGGCCCGGTCGTCCTGGGCGAACGCCCGGAGCGCGGCGCGGAGCTGGCCCATCACGGCGGCGGCGCGGGCGCCCCTGCCCTCGACGTCGCCGATGACCAGGCCGACGCGGCCCGCCGACAGCGGGATCACGTCGTACCAGTCGCCGCCGACCTGCGTCTGGATGCCGTGCCCGTGCGCCTCCAGGGGCCGCGCGGGCTCGTACCGCCAGGCGATCTGGAGGCCGTCGTGCCGGGGCGGCCGGTCGCCGGGCAGCAGGTGCTTCTGGAACGCCAGGGCCGTCTCGCGCTCCTCCTCGAACAGCAGCGCGTTGTCGACGGCGAGCGCGACCCGGCTCGCGACCGCGCCGAGCAGGTCGCGGTCGAAGCCGTCGTAGTGCGGGTCGGTGCGCTTGGTGAGGTTGGACAGCGCGAGGCTCATCACGCCGAGCAGCTCGCCCCGCACCAGCAGCGGCGCGGAGATCACCGAGGTGATGCCCATCTCGTCGCCGAGCCGCTTGGACGACTCGGTCGGCGCGGAGAACCGGTGCTGCACCATGTCCTCGACGAGGACGGCGTCGCGGCGGCTCATCGCCTTGGCGCTGAAGTGGCCCGGCGGGTACGAGACGGGCTCGTCCACCTCGGCCCAGGTGCCCGGCGGCGGCTCCCAGCCCCCGGCGTGCCGGGCGACCCGCCGGTAGAGCCGGTCGCCGCTGAACAGGTCGATGAAGCAGTGGTCGGCGAACTGCGGGACGAGCGTGTCGGCCACCCGCTTCAGCGTCGTGTCGAGCTCCAGGGAGCCCGCGAGGCGTTCGCCGACGCGTTCCAGCAGGCCGTAGCGGTCCTGCTCGCGCTGGTTGGAGCGCAGCGCCTCCCGCGCGAAGATCACGATGCCGTCCACCGCGCCGGACGGGTGCCGCAGCGGCACCGCGTGCGCGCGGGTGTAGACGGTCGTGCCGTCGGCGCGCAGGTTGCAGAACGTGCCCTCCCACACCCCGCCCTTGAGCACGTGCCTGGCCAGCTCGGTGGCCTGCTCGTGGTCCTCCTCGGCGATGCCGAGCGACAGGATGGAGTGCCCGATGACCTCGTCGCCGCCGAAGCCGAAGAGCTGCCGGGCGAACGCGTTGCCGTAGATGACGTTGCTGAAGCGGTCGCAGACGATGACCGCCATCTCCATCTGGTTGAGGACGGTCTCGGGCGGCAGATGCGCCTCGAAAGGCGCTTCCCCCAACGCTTCATGTCCCCATCCCGATCGCGCGTACTACCTCTCTCGTATTGAACGACGAACCCGCCGCCGGGATACGCGCGAACGGCGGGCCGATGTGGAGATCTTCGGTATAGACCGTGGACGAGGGGTCGGGGGAGGCACGCCGGGCCGGTCAGCGCCTGCTGACGAAAACGTGCTCGGCGATGTCCCGCGGCAGCTCCTTCGCCTGGCTGTCCGCCTCGTCGTCACACGTCACCCGCACACCGTCGTCCGTAGCCCGAAGGGTCACCTCTCGTCCCGGTTGTATCCCGATTTGCTTCAGTTTAAGCATCAGGTCACTGTCGCTTTGCACCTGCTCGCTGATGCGCCGGATCACCGCTCCGGCGCCGCCGGGGCTGGCCACCGCGGTCATCACCGACAGGGGCGGCACCACGGTGTCGTCGCCGTGCCCGCCGAGCTCGTCGAGGCCGGGGATCGGGTTGCCGTGCGGGCAGGTGGTCGGGTTGTCGAGCAGGGCCACCAGCCTGCGCTCGACCTCCTCGGACATCACGTGCTCCCAGCGGCACGCCTCGATGTGGACGTCCTCCCAGGGCAGTCCGATGACGTTGACCAGCAGGCATTCGGCGAGGCGGTGCTTGCGCATGACGCGCGTCGCGAGGCCGCGGCCGCTCTCGGTCAGTTCGAGGTGCCGGTCCCCCTCGACCCGCAGCAGCCCGTCGCGCTCCATGCGCGCCACCGTCTGGCTCACCGTCGGGCCGCTCTGCGAGAGCCGCTCGGCGATGCGCGCGCGGAGGGGGATGATCCCCTCCTCTTCGAGCTCGAAGACCGTCCGGAGGTACATCTCCGTGGTATCGATCAGGCCGTGTGAGGTCACAGCTCCCTCCAGTCTTGTGCCGTCGAGTCTACTTGCTGGAACCGTCCGGGGGCGGTGCCTGCGAATATCCCCGGCGCCCGCCGTGCGAGCCGTTCCGGCGTGCCCGGCAGGACGCGTTGTTGGTGGTGGATGGTGGTGGGTGGTCTCATGGGCGGTGGGATTGGGGACAACGTCGGACAACCGCCCCTTCTTCCCGTCCGGACGGGCATCACGGCTGGTGAGAGCCGGATTACAGAAGATCAGGACGGCGGGTCGGCCGGGACGGGGTCCGCGGTCACCGGCTCGGCGGTGCGCGTGTCGTACCGCAGCAGGGCCGGGACGGCGAGGGCCGCGACGACGACCAGGACCGCGCACGCCAGGCCGCCGCCGACCCAGGACACCGACGCCCCCGCCACCGCGGCGGTGGCGCCCGCGCGCAGGTCGCCGAGGCGGGGCCCGCCCGCCACGACGACCGTGAAGACGCCCTGGAGCCGTCCGCGCATCTCGTCCGGCGCGTACGTCTGGAGGATCGTCTGCCGGAACACGGCCGAGACGAGGTCGGCGGCGCCGCCGACGGCGAGCAGCACGACCGCCAGCCAGAGCTGGTGGGCGAGGCCGGCGGCGGCGACCGCGAGGCCCCACACCACGATCGAGACCACCAGGGCGTAGCCCTGCCGGTGCACCCGGCCGATCCAGCCCGACAGCAGGCCGCCGGCGAACGCGCCGATGGCGATGGAGGCGAACAGCCAGCCGACCGCGCCCTCCCCGCCGAACGTGGTGTCGGCCAGCTCGGGGAACAGCGCGCGGGGCATCGCCACGCCCATCGCGATGATGTCCACGACGAACGACATCATCAGCACGGGCTGGGTGGCCAGGTAGCGGAGGCCGTCGAACACCGCGCGCACGCCGGGCGCCCCGGCGGGCTCGCCGAGCGGCGGGATGGGCGGCAGGCGCAGCGCGGCGTACAGCCCCACGGTGAACAGCGCGGCGTCCAGCGCGTACGCGACCGAGTAGTTCCAGCGGGCGAGCAGGACGCCGGCCAGCAGCGGCCCGGCGAGCATGCCGACCTGGCTGACGGTGTAGTTGAGCGTGTTGGCCGCCGGGACGAGCGTGCGGTCCACCAGCCGCGGGGTGATCGCGTTGCGGGTCGGCGAGGACACCGCGAAGCCGACCGCCTGCACCGCCACCACCGCCATGATCAGCGCGAGGCTGTCCAGCCCGAGCAGCGCCTGGACCAGCAGCAGGAAGGTGGACGCCCAGGTCACGCAGGACGAGGCGAACAGCAGCCGGCGCCGGTCCATGTGGTCGGCGACCGCCCCGCCCCAGAGCCCGAAGACGATCAGCGGGACGAGGTTGGCGACGCCGAGCGCGCCCACCCAGAACGACGAGTGCGTCATGTCGTACACCTGGACGGGCACCGCCACGGCCGTGACCTGGAAGCCGACGAACGAGACGCCCTGCCCCATCCAGAGCCGCCGGTACGCCGGGTGGGCGAGCGGCCTGGTGTCGATCGCGACGCGGCGCAGCAGCCCCCTCCCCGGCGCCGCGGCTCCCGCCGCTCCGTTCCGCGCTCCGCAGCGGTGGAGGTCGTGGTGGTGGCGGCGGGCTCGTCTTCTGGATCGTTCCCGCCGGGAGGGGGGTCGTCTTCGGGGTCCGGGGCAGCGGCGGTGTGGTCCGGATCGGCGGGGCTGTCAGGACCATGGTGGGGGGTTGGCTGCTGTTCCGGGGTCACGGAGACAGTCTGGACCTTCGCCAGGAATGCTCCGCGCCCGCCCCCGGGCCGCGTTCGTAGGCGATGCGGTCGTGCAGGCGGTCGCGCCGTCCCTGCCAGAACTCGATCGCTTCAGGGACGACCCGGTAGCCGCCCCAGAAGCCGGGCAGCGGGACGATGTCCAGTTCGTCATCGTTGGCCGGATTCGGCCACCGCCTGGACAGCTCGGCGAAGCGTTCGACCAGTTCCGCCCGGCCCGATATCACCGCCGACTGGCGCTCGCTGGCCCAGGCGCCGAGCCGCGATCCGTACGGGCGGGTGCGGAAGTAGGCGGCCGACTCCTCCTCGGAGAGGCCCTCGACCGCGCCCTCGATCCGTACCTGGCGGTACATCGGGTGCCAGGGGAACACGAGCGCGGCGCGCGGGTTCTCGTCCAGGTCACGGGCCTTGCGGGAGGTGAAGTTGGTGAAGAAGCGGAAGCCGTCGGGGCCGTACCCCTTGAGCAGGACGGTGCGGGCGGAGGGCGCCCCGCCGGCGGACGCGGTGGCCAGGATCATCGCGTTCGGCTCGGCCAGTTCGGCGGCCGCCGCGGCGAACCACGCGGAGAAGAGCACGAGCGGATCGGACGGAGCGGACGTTTCGGTCAATTCGCCGTCCTCGTAGGATCTCCGGAGCCGAGCGGGGTCGGGCGTTGCGCAATCCACAGCGTTCGAGCCTCCCACCTGGGCGCTGTGCATCTGACAGGGACCTGGGTACTGGTCAGTAAGGCGGACAGGGTTCAATGGCACGGCACCGCCTTATCACTATGGGGACGAAAGGCAGGACGACATGTCCGACTTCAAACCCGGCCTTGAGGGGGTCGTGGCCTTCGAGACCGAGATCGCCGAACCGGACAAAGAGGGCGGCGCCCTCCGGTACCGGGGCGTCGACATCGAGGAGCTCGTCGGCCGCGTCTCCTTCGGAGACGCCTGGGGCCTCCTCGTCGACGACAGCTTCGACCCCGGCCTCGCCCCGGCCGAACCGCACCTGCTGCCGGTCACCTCCGGCGACGTGCGGGTGGACGTGCAGAGCGCGCTGCCGACCCTCGCCCCGGCCTACGGGATGCGCCCGCTCCTCGACATCTCCGACGACGAGGCCCGCGCCGACCTCGCCCGCACCTCCGTCACGGCGCTGTCGTTCGTCGCCCAGTCCGCGCGCGGCGTCGGGATCCCGATGGTGCCGCAGAGCCGGATCGACGAGGGCGCGTCGATCACCGAGCAGTTCATGATCCGATGGCGCGGTGAGCCGGACCCCAAGCACGTCCAGGCCATCGACGCGTACTGGGTCTCGGCCGCCGAGCACGGGATGAACGCCTCCACGTTCACCGCCCGGGTGATCGCCTCCACCGGCGCCGACGTCGCGGCCAGCATCTCGGGCGCGATCGGCGCCATGTCGGGACCGCTCCACGGCGGCGCCCCGGCCCGCGTCCTGCCGATGATCGAACGGGTCGAGCAGCTCGGCGACGCCCGCAAGGTCGTCACCGACATCCTCGACGGAGGCGAGCGGCTGATGGGCTTCGGCCACCGCGTCTACCGCGCCGAGGACCCGCGCGCCCGCGTGCTGCGCCGTACCGCCAAGGAGCTGGACGCCCCCCGCTTCGAGGCCGCCAAGGCGCTGGAGGACGCCGCGCTCGCCGAGCTGCGCGAGCGCCGCCCGGACCGTCCGATCGAGACCAACGTCGAGTTCTGGGCCGCGGTCATCCTGGACTTCGCCGAGGTCCCGACCACCATGATGCCCGCGATGTTCACCTGCGGCCGGACCGCCGGGTGGGCCGCGCACATCCTGGAGCAGAAGCGCACCGGCCGCCTCGTCCGGCCGAGCGCCCGCTACACCGGCCCCGGAAGCCGTTCCATCGAGGACGTCAACGGGGCGGCGGAGGCCCTCAAGCGCCACGCCGGCTGACACGCGGCCGCGCCACCCCCGCTAGCGCTCAGGGCCCCGGTCACTCCGGGGCCTTGTTCGTTCTCCGGGACGGGACGCGCCGCTCCCCGCGTTCGCGCTCATGTCCCGGCGCGGCGAACGGCGGAAAAGGACGGGTGCCATCATGGGTGCCGTGACCCGGGACATGGACGAGCCTCTCGAAGGGGACATCGGACCCGCGGCGCCGCCCCCGGGCGCCACCAGGGCGAAGACCGAGGAGCCGGCGGGCGACGCGGCCGAGGAGCTGCGCCGCTACGAGGCCGAGCGCGAGGAGCGCCGCAGGCGCCACAACGCGGTCTCCGGCCGGGTCGCCGCCGTCCTCGCCGCCGCGCTCCTGGCGTTCCTCGCGTACGACTCCGCGCGCACGGCGGTCGAGGCCCGCTCCAAGGGCGACGACTGGCTCTACCCGCCCGCCGTCAACGCCGCGCTCTGCACCCTGGCCCTGATCGCGCTGGTCAGCTGGGCTCTGCGCCGCCGCGCGCGCCGCCGGGACTGACGCCGTCTCGCCATGTGAACCCGTTCACGATCTTCGGGGCACGTCAAGTAGCCTGCTGCGAGTGACCGAAAGCGCGAATCCAGCCATCGTCATTCCCGCCGACCTCAAGCCCTCCGACGGCCGCTTCGGGTGCGGTCCGTCCAAGGTCCGGCCCGAGCAGCTCGCCGCGCTCGCCGAGTCCGGCCCGGCCTACTTCGGGACCTCGCACCGGCAGAAGCCGGTCAAGTCCCTCGTGGGCCGCGTCCGCGACGGCCTGTCGCAGCTCTTCTCGCTGCCCGACGGCTACCGGGTCCTGCTCAGCAACGGCGGCACCACCGCGTTCTGGGACGCCGCCGCGTTCGGCCTCGTCCGCTCCAGGTCCCAGCACCTGGCGTTCGGCGAGTTCTCCAGCAAGTTCGCCAAGGTCACCAAGGGCGCGCCGTGGCTGGAGGACCCGTCGGTGATCTCCGCCGACCCGGGCGCGCACCCCGCCGCGTCCGCCGAGGCGGGCATCGACGTGTACGCCCTGACGCACAACGAGACCTCGACCGGCGTGGCGATGCCGATCAAGCGCCCCGAGGGCACGTCCGCCGCCGAGTCGCTCGTGCTGGTGGACGCGACGTCCGGCGCGGGCGGCCTGCCCGTGGACGTGTCCGAGACCGACGTCTACTACTTCGCGCCGCAGAAGTGCTTCGCCGCCGACGGCGGCCTGTGGCTGGCGCTGGCCTCGCCCGCCGCGCTGGAGCGGATCGAGGAGATCGCCTCGTCCGACCGGTACGTCCCGGAGTTCTTCAACCTGAAGACCGTGGTCGACAACTCCGCCAAGGACCAGACCTACAACACGCCCGCCGTCGCGACGCTGATGCTGCTCGCCGAGCAGATCGAGTGGATGAACGAGCAGGGCGGCCTGGCCTGGACCACGTCCCGTACGGCCGACTCGTCGCAGCGGCTCTACACGTGGGCGGAGAAGACCTCCTACACCTCGCCGTTCGTGGCGGACCCGGCGCAGCGCTCGCAGGTCGTCGGCACGATCGACTTCGCCGACGAGGTGGACGCCGCGGCCGTGGCGAAGGTGCTGCGGGCCAACGGGATCGTCGACACCGAGCCGTACCGCAAGCTCGGCCGCAACCAGCTCCGGATCGGCATGTTCCCGGCGATCGACCCGGCCGACGTGGAGGCCCTCACGGCCTGCGTCGACCACGTGGTCGAACGGCTCTAGTCGTTCCGCCCCTTTGTCGGGCGCCGTTACGCGACCGTCGCCAGTCCTGCCTTCGCTACGCGGTGGCGCAGGGCGGCGCGGTCGCGTTCGGCGTCTTCGGGGGTGAAACCCGTCCAGACGCGGTCGTCGAGGTCCCAGGCGCGGGCGGTGGGGACGAACGTCCCGCCGGAGAGGACGGCCGGATGCCGGCTCGTCGCGCCGACGCGCAGGTACGTGCCCTCGCGCAGCATGACCACGGTCGCGAACCGCACGCTCGTGTGCCGCTGGACGTCGCGGAACCAGCGCGGGTTGGACGCCCAGTACAGGTTGTGGTCGGTGTCGGCGGCCACCGCGAGCGGGCTGAGGGCGGCGCGGGCCAGGTGGACGCGGTGGGGGCGGTCGCGGCGGACCCAGGCGAGCGCGGCGCGGCCGACGATCGTGCCGAGCGCGTCCGCCACCTCGGACGGGCTGGGGCAGCCCGCGAGAAGCTGGAACAGCGGCTCGCTGTCGGTCGTCCCGGTCGCGTCGGGCAGCGCGTAGCGGGCGCGGAGCAGCCCGGCCTCGATATCGCCGTTGTGGGTGGCGACGATGCCCGCCGGGGCGGCGTTCCCGCTGGTTCCGGCGGCGGCGGCCTCGATGACGAGCGGGCTAGCGTTGTCCAGCTCGAACGGGGAGCCCTGCGTGGCCCAGCGGGTGTGGCCGAGGACGACGGGCGAACGGTCCAGGTCGTCCAGCAGGTCGGGCCTCCAGATGGAGGTGAAGCGGCCCCGGCCCTTGACCACGCGGCAGCCGTCGTGGGCGAGGTCGGAGCGGCGTTCGTCCCGATGGCCCTCCGGGCGGCGGGGCGGGCCGCCGGTCGCGGCGGGGTGGCCGGTGAGGAACGCGACGCCCGCCGAGTCGCTCCCGCGTTCCTCGGCGAGCGTGCCCAGCGCGACGAACGCGTCCGACGCCCGGCCCGGGTGGTCGGCGCGGGGCGAGCGGAGCAGCCCGAACAATCCGCACATGAAGGGTGAGACGCAGATCACGGACATCCGGTTCGGGGTCATCGCCGTCCGGCTCGGGCGCCGCCCGGCCGCCCTGCACGGGGACGGTCCGTCCGTCCGCGTGCGGGGCGTTCGGGGCCTCGGCCGGTGCCGTTCGGGCGAACGGCGCGGGCTCAGACGGCGGGTCCCGCTGCGGCCCCGTCCAGGAGCGGGTGGGAGTCGAGCCGTACGAGCAGGGCCCGTAGCTCGTCCACCTCCTTGCCCGGCAGCGGCAGCAGGGGCGCCCGCGGGACGCCGGCCTTCCGGTCCTGGAGCTCCAGCCCGGCCTTGATCGTCCGCGGCAGCCCGTGGCGGACGATGAACCTCAGGAACGGCAGCAGCTCCGCCAGGACGGCATCGGCCCGTTGCCCGCGCTCGTCCGCCGCCGCGTACAGCTCCAGGCACCACCGCGGGACCAGGCACGGCGCCGCCGTGCACCAGCCGGCCGCGCCCGACCGCAGGGCCTCCAGGGCGAGCGGGTTGCTCCCGTTGTAGACCGACAGCGCCCCGCCGGACAGCTCGCGGATGGCCCCGAAGCGGGCGGCGTCGCCGGAGCTCTCCTTCACCATGGTGATGGTGGGGATCTCGCGTGCGAGCGCGGCCACCGTCTCCGGCGGCAGGTCGATCCCGCTCGTGCCCGGGTTGTTGTAGAGCATCACGGGGAGGTCGGTCGCCGCCGCGACCGCGGCGAAGTGCTGGAAGAGCTCCGGCTCGGTCAGCTTCCAGTACACCTGCGGAAGCACCATGATCGCGGTGGCTCCGTGGCGGGCGGCCGCGCGGGCGCGGCGGACCGTTCCCTCCGTGCTCCAGTGCGACACGCCGACCAGGGTGGGGACCCGTCCCGCGACGGCCTCCAGGGTGGTCGCGCAGACCGTCTCCCACTCGTCGTCCCGGAGATAGGCGCTCTCGCCCGTACTGCCGAGCGGGGCGATGCCGTGGCTTCCGGCGTCGACCAGTTCGCCGGTCAGCCTGCGCAGCGCGGCCTGGTCGACTTCGCCGGTGCCGGGCTCGAAAGGGGTGACGGGGTAGGCGATGACGCCTTTCAGGGGCGGGTTCGCCATCAGAGTTCCACCTTGCCCGTGACGCAGTCGGGGTGGTTGCGCAGCGCCCGGCGCGCGTAGTAGGCGAAGTTGGCCTTGCTGCGCCGGTCGGTGGACGTCCAGTCGTGGGCCTCGCGGGCGAGCGCCGGGTCGAGCGGCTGGACCGTCCCCGCCGCCATGGCGAGGAGCTGGAGGCGCGCGGCGCGTTCGATGAGCACCGCCAGGTTGCACGCCTCCTCGACGGTGGCCCCGGTGACGAGCTGGCCGTGGTGGGCCAGCAGGATGGCGCGCTTGTCGCCGAGCGCCGCGGAGATGATCTCGCCCTCCTCGTTGCCCACCGGTACGCCCGGCCAGTCCTTGAGGAACGCGCAGTCGTCGTACAGGGGCGTGGTGTCCATCTGGGAGACCACGAGGGGCACCTCCAGCATCGCGAGCGCCGCCGTGTGCAGCGAGTGCGTGTGGACGATGCAGTTCACGTCCTCGCGGACCCGGTAGATCCAGGAGTGGAACCGGTTGGCGGGGTTGGCCATGCCCTCCCCCTCCAGGACCTGGAGATCCTCGTCCACCAGCAGGAGGTTGTCCTCGGTGATCTCGTCGAAACCGAGGCCGAGGCGCTGGGTGTAGTAGGTGCCGGGCTCCCGGCCCCGCGCGCTGATCTGCCCGGCGAGCCCGGAGTCGTGCCCGCCGTCGAACGCGATGCGGCAGGTCAGGGCGAGCTTCTGCCGCGTGGACAGCGTCGAGTCGGCGAAGTGGTCGCTCATCTGCCGCGCGGCGCGATCGACGAGGACGTCCTTCGGGTCGTTCAGTGTGTCGGCCATTCCCGCTCCACTTCCGAGGCCCGGCCTGGCGGCCGTCCCTCTCTCCGGGCGCCTTCGGCGGCACCGCGAGGAAACAACGTTGACTTTAGGAAACTTTGTGTCATCACGCAAGGGGCGGTGGGCGGGCTGTGAGCCTCCGGGTCGCGGCCCGGCGAGACCGTGCCGGTCGGTGGTGGTTTCCGTGGTGAGCACGGAGGCGGGCCGTACCGCTGCTGGGGGAGGCTGTGGCACACGGCGTTCGGCCCCGGCGGGAACCACCGCGACCATCGGGCCGATCGCCGCCCACGACTAGAGGGAGTGACGATGGCGGGCACTGGAAGCAGCACGTACGAGGGTTTCACGGCCGAGGAGCGGGCCGCGATGAAGGAGCACGCCCGGGAGCGGAAGAAGGCGGCGCGTGCCGGCTCGCAGGCGGACAAGGCGGCGGAGGCCGAGCGGGACGTGCTCGCGAAGATCGCCGAGATGCGGGACTCGGACCGGGCCATGGCCGAACGCGTCCATGCCGTGATCACGGCCAACGCTCCGGTCCTCGCGCCGAAGCTCTGGTACGGGATGCCCGCCTACGCGCTGGACGGGAAGGTCGTCTGCTTCTTCCAGAGCGCGGCGAAGTTCAAGGCGCGCTACGCGACGCTGGGGTTCAACGACCTGGCGAAGCTGGACGAGGGCGCGATGTGGGCGACCGGTTTCGCCCTGACCGAGGTGACGGCCGAGGTGGAGGCGCGGATCGCCGCGCTGGTGAAGCGGGCGGTGGGCTGAGGCGCCCGGGGGAACGGCCCGGGACGCCAGGACGGCGGGGCGGGACCGACGCCCGGCCCGCGCCGCCCACCGCGGCGGACGCCTGGTGGCGCGGTCACCGGACGGCCGGGACCGCGACGCCGAGGGCGGTGAGCGCGGCCGCGCCGGCGGCGGCGTGCTCGCCCCCGGCCAGCACCAGCGTGCGCGCCGCCTGGTAGCGGCAGCCGGCCGCCTCGAACGCCGCCGCGGCGGCGAGCTGCCGTGGCAGGTCGCCGTCGAGCAGCGCCTCCGCGCGGTCCAGCTGGGCGGAGGCGACCGGGTTCCCGGCGGTCGCGGCCCGTGCGGCGCCGATCCGGTCCCGGGCGTCGGGGTGCCCGGCGAGCACCGACGCCTCCGCCCTGATGGCCACGTACCAGTGCAGCCAGACCCAGCACACCCACTTCCACACCCGGTCCGGCTCGGGCGCGACGCGTTCCAGCGCCGCGCCGGTGTCCCCGTGGTGGAGCAGGACCATGGCGTCCAGGACCGCGCCGTAGCCCAGGCTGTGCTGCTGTACGGCGTCCGCCTGGTCGAGTACCGCGAGCCAGGCGTTCCGGCTGTCGTGGTCGCCGCGCAGGCCGTGGACCATCGCGACCGACGCGGCGGCGGCGCCGAGCGACAGCGACCGGTGGCGGCCGCTGTGCTCCCACGAGTCCAGGAACCGCTCGCCGGCGGGGAGCACCTCGTCGAACTCGCCGGCGAAGGCGTTCGCGACCAGGAGCCAGGACGTGGCGTGGTGGCCCGCCTCGGCCAGCAGCGGGTGGTCGGCGAGCCGTTCGCCCCATCGCCGCGCCTGCGGCAGGTCGCCCGCGCCGAGGGCGGTCGCGGAGGCGACGGTGAGGGCGTCGATCAGCTCGTGCGTGCCGGCGGGGGTGGGCGGGACCGCGGCCAGGACGCCGGTCCGCCGCCGGGCGGCGGCCGCGGTGGCGAAGGCGTCACCGGCCCAGCTCCGAGCGCCTGACAGCGCGTCGAGCGCGGCGGACTCGGCGACCGGGTCGCCCGTCCGCCGGGCGAGCTCGACCGCCCGTTCGGCGCGTTCGATGGTCTGCTGCGCCGTGTCGCCGGTGTCGGCCTGGATCGCGCCGAACGCGTCCCCGACCACCGCCGCCTCCGCCAGCGCGACGGCCGCTCGGGCGGACGGGGCATCGCCGGACAGCTCACGCGCCTGCGCGAGCATGGCGATCGTCTCCGCCACAGGGGGAATCCGCGTGAACGAGGTGGAGAAGCGGTATGCGGCGGTGGCGGCGGCGGCCAGATCGCGTCCGGCGCCCGCGGTGTCTCCGGCCTCGCGTGCGGCCTGAGCGGCGGCGCGGAGCAGGCGGAACATGTCGTCGCCCAGCCTGCGGCACCCGGCCACCGCGGCGGCCTGCCGCAGCGCCGCGGCACTGGCATCGGCGGCGGCACCGGCACCGGCGGCGAGCAGGGCGGCCTGCTCGAACCGCTGCTGAGCCTCGCCGAGCAGGTTGCGGGCGAAGGCCAGCTCGGCCAACGACAGGGCGAGTTCGTAGGCGTCCGCACGCTGCTCCGGCTGGTCGGCGGCCCACGCGAGGGCGGCCCGCATCTCCTCCGCCACAGCGTCGAACCGGACGCGCCAATGCGTTCCTCGCGCTTCCCTGAGCGCGGACGCGTTGGCCAGGCACCAGCCCAGGTGCCTTGAGCGAACGCCCGTCAGCTCGCCGGCGTCGTTGAGCCGCTCCGTCCCGTACTGGCGGATGGTCTCCAGCGCGTGGTACCGGGTGCCGTCCGCCGACGGGGCCGCGCCGAGCAGGCTCTGCTCGGCGAGCCTGCCGAGGCCGTCGACGACCGCCGCCGGATCGAGCGGGGCACCGCCCGCGACCTCGACGGCCGCCTCGGGAGTGAACGGCGCGACGAACACCGACACCCGCCGCAGCAGCACCTGGTCCTGCGGCTCCAGCAGGTCATGGCTCCAGTCCAGCACCGCCCGCACCGACCGGTGCCTGCCGTCGGCGCGGGGTCCGCCGGTGAGGGTCCGCAGCTGATCGGTGAGCCCGGCCGCGAGCCCGTCGGGTCCGAGCGTGGACCACCGCGCCGCCGCCAGTTCGATCGCCAGCGCCATGCCGCCGAGCCGGTCGCAGATCGCCACGAGATCGTCGCTCACGGCGGGACCCGGCGGCCGACCCGCCGCCGCCGCCCGGTCCATGAACAACGCCACCGCCTCCGAGTCCTGGCCCCCGGCCCGCGACAGCGGCGGGACGGGCAGGACCCGCTCGAACGGGACCATCAGCCGGGCCCGGCTCGTCACCAGTACCCGCAGCCGCGGGCAGGCCGTCAGCAGCCGCTCCAGGAACGGCGCCACCCCGTCGCGCACATGCTCGCAGTTGTCCAGCACCAGCAGCGCCCGGCGATCCGCGAGCGCGGCCGGCACCGCGTCGTCGATGCCGCTCCCGGGCTGCTCGCCCACGCCCACGGCCGCCGCGACCGCCGCTCCGACCCGTTCCGGCTCGGAGACCGGGACCAGGTCGACGAACCACACGCCGTCGGCGAAGTCACCGGCCACCCGCTCCGCCACCGCCAGCGCGATGCGCGTCTTGCCCACGCCACCCGGGCCGACCATGGTCACCAGCCGATGCTCCTTCAGCGCCCCGGCCAGCTCCCCGCACTCGTCCGTCCGGCCGATGAACGCCGTCAGCGGCACCGGCAGGGCGGGCGCCGAACGCGAACGCGCGGCGCGGGCGAACTCGTCCGCGTGCCGCGCGAGCGCCCGCCGATCCGGCAGCAGCAGCTTGCGCAGCAGCGATGAGACGTGCGACTCGACGGTCCGCACGGAGATGACCAGCCGCGCGGCGATCTCCGCGTTGCTGAGGTGCTCGCCGAGCAGCGCGAGCACTTCGGCCTCCCGGGCCGAGATCACTGGGCTGGACACCGACACATTATGCGTGGTGCTTTCCGTGCCCGGCACGGAGGTGGACCGCGGCCCCGGCGGGAGAGGCTGTGGCCACGGCGCACGAGCCGTACCCAGGCAGAACGCGACCCACGACCCTAGGAAATGAGCATGACTTCCACCCAGAGCATCGCGCCGACCGCCGCGGACGCGCCACCGGCCGGACCGGCCGACGGCGACCGGCCTCGTTCAGCCGCCCCCCGCTCCCGGGCCCAACGCCGTCGCGACACCGAGCACCGGCTCACCCACGACATCGACGTCTGGGTGGCCACGGCCTCGGCCGACGGCGTGCCGTACCTGGTGCCGCTGTCCTTCGACTGGGACGGCGAAGCGCTGCTGATGGCGACCCCGGCCGGGAGCCCCACCGGAACGAACCTGGCGGCCACCCGGACCGTTCGGCTGGCGCTCGGCCCCACCCGCGACGTCATCATGATCGACGGAGACGTCCAGCCCCTGGAGCTCGACGCGCTGCCGCCGGAACGAGCCGACCGGTTCGCCGAGCGGACGGGCTTCGAACCGCGCGCCTCGACCGAGCCGTACCGCTGGTTCCGTGTCACGCCGCGCCGCGTCCAGGCATGGCGCGAGGCGGACGAGCTGCCCGACCGCGAACTGATGCGCGACGGCCGCTGGCTGGTCCGAAGCCCGGACGGCCCGGCTCCGCGCCTCCCCGGCGAGGAGTGACCGTCGCGGACGCCCGAGGCAAAGCTCACGCGGGTTCCGGCCGGTCGGAGGGCCGGCACGGGACATACTGGGGACCCCGCCGGGGCGGGCGCGGGCGTGAAGGGAAGTCATCAGTGATCAATCGGGTGCGGCAGCTGCGCAAGGAGCGGCTGATGACCCTGGAGGCGCTGGCGGAGCGCACGGGCGTCACCAAGAGCTACCTGTCCAAGGTCGAACGCGGCCAGAGCGTCCCCTCGATCGCCGTCTGCGCCTCGCTCGCCAAGGCCCTGGACGTCCCGCTGGACAACCTGTTCTCCGACGCCGAGGAACTCGCCGAGGTCACCGTCACCCGCGCCGGAGAACGGCGCGTGCTCACCTCGCCCGAGGAACCCGGCTCCCGCTACGAGGCCATAGCGCTACAGGCCGGCACCAAACGAATGGCGCCGTTCATGCTCTACCCCCCGCACGACGCGGGCCCGTCCCCGTTCCGGGACCACCCGGGCGAGGAGTTCATCTTCGTCCACCAGGGAGAAGCCGAACTCATCCTCCCCTCGCGAACCATCCAGCTCCAAGCGGGCGACAGCGCCTACTTCAAAGCCACGGTCCCCCACAAAACCCGCTCCCTGAGCAAGGAACGCGCCACCCTCCTACTCCTGGTAAGCGACGACCGCGACCCAGCACGAACAACGCACCTGCACCTGCCCTGACCCGGCCGCGGATCCACCCGAGCACCCGCCGATGCCCCGCTGCGCACCGCGAACCGACTCAACGTGCGTTCCGAAGGGCCTCCCGCAGCACCGCCCGCCGGACAAGAAGCACCGGCCCACCGGGATCCTTCGAGTCCCGAACGGCGACCGCATCCCGGACATAGGCCAGCTCAACACAGTCCCCGCCATTGGAACCGCTGTGCGACGACTTCCGCCACACGCCTCTGCGCGAGTCCATTTACAGTTCACCGCTTCCCTGCCGCGCCTTCCGGATGGCCTCGCGCAGTGCCGTACGACCAAGCAAGATCATTGGCCCGCCCGGATCCTTGGAGTCCCGAACCGCAACCACATCTCCAATGGTGGCCAACTCCACGCAGGCGCCGCCATTGGAACCGCTACGCGACGACTTCCGCCATACGATCTTGTCCACGTCCATTCACCGCCTACCTTTCCGGCCGGTCTCTTGGATGGCCTCACGAAGTGCCGCGCGACTCACCAGCAGCTTGGGCCCCTGAGGGTCCTTACTGTCACGTACGGCCACCCGCCCGCACAGGGAACTCGCCAACTCAATACAGTTTCCGCCGTTGCTTCCACTACGGCTGGACTTACGCCAGTTCAAATTTTCCATCTTTCCTCGTTCGTTCGTTCGATGAGGTCGATGCTCATGCTGACCGGCAGAGCTTGCGTGCAGATGTCTGTGAACACATCCTTCAATCGTGAGACGTCGTCCGTGGCGTCGAGCATAATCCCTCGCGCGGCCGTCTCCACATAGGCTGTTTCGCTACCGTCCGGAGCGGTCGCGATCACAAAGGCACCGTCGTTTCCAGGGTGCGACACTCCCGCCGGTATGACCTGCACGGATGCGCGTGACGCCACGGCGGCGACCAGCCGATCGAGCTGTGCCCGCATCACATCCGGCCCGCCCTTCTCCAGCCAGAGGACGTGCTCCGGCAGGACATAGACAAGCCGTGGTGGAGGCGGATCGTCCCGGGTGAGCACCGCTTGGCGCTTCATCCGTGACTCTACGCCCGTCACATCGCCCCCTAGGACGACGTTCGCGTACTCCGGAGTTTGAAGAAGCCCATAGATCACAAGCGGTTGGTATACCACCAGCTTCCCGGCCTTCTCCTCGACGCGTGGCCACTTCTCGAACCATGTGGGGAACGCGCCGCTCTTCTTGCCGAAGAGGCCGTCGTGGAGGTGGACGAGCGCGTCGTGCGTGTCCAGGACTCCGTCCACGGCCTCGGCGAACCCGCGTTCGCATCCGGAATCGGCGCGTTCCACCGCTCCCACGAAGGAGGGGCTGTAGGGAATGAGTTCCGCCAGGGCGGCGATGCTCAGCGACGCTCGTTCCCGATATCGGCGGACCTCCGAACCGAATAGGTCGAGCGCGCCGTTGCTCGGCGTGAGTTGCTTCGGCGGCTGGGGCACCGCTTCCCTCCCGATGACCAGTGATGACCAGCCATGGCCGGTGAACGGCCGTGCATGGTCCCTCTTTGCTCCATGAGCAGGCGCTTTGCATTCCCCAGCATGGCACCGTCCGTCACTCTCGGCTAGGGAGCGACGGAAACGGAGGGTGTGCCTCATGGACACGATCGTTCTGCCGCCGGAAGGCGCGTCGATCAAAGTCGCGCGCGATTTCGCCGGCAAGATCGCAGGAATGCTCGGAGTGGACGACCAGTTGCCCAGACTGGTCGTTTCCGAGCTTGTGACGAATGCCTGGATTCATGGATCTCGCCCGAATGATCAGATCGTCGTACGGGTGTATCCCCACAACGGGCGGCTGGTGATCGAGGTGTGGGACCGGAGCGATCGGCAGCCGGTCGTCGGGTGCCCGGACGCCGCCGAGGAGAGCGGGCGGGGGTTGTTGATCCTTTCGACGCTCGTCGTGCGGTGGGGGACGCGGCCGTTGAGCGAGGGCGGCAAGGTCGTGTTCGCGGAGGTGGTGTGAGTGGGTGCGCGGCTGGTGCGGTCCCGACTCGCCGTGCGGTGGCGTGAGGCCCGCTCCCTGCACATGGTGGCCGTTCAACGGCTGGAAGCGTTGTCGGCCGAGCTGGAACGGCGGGGCTGGACGACGGTCCCGCTGTACCGGCAGTCTCCTCCCGTCCTCTGGGTGGCCGCTCCTACCGGCTCCGTGGCGACCGGGCTGGACGTCACCGCGTGCTGGGTGCGGCGGCCCTGGCGCTGGAGTTACGGAGCGGCCGGTGAGACATGGCCGCGTGGCGGCCCGGATCCCGCCGGTGTCGCGGAGGAACTGCTCGCGCGCCGTCTGGGGACGGGGTATCTGCGAGGCCGGGCTGGGCGATCGGGGTCGGGATCTCGATGACGACGGGGACGTGGTCATCGCGTCTTCCGGGGGGCTTGTCCACCGATCGGTGGACGGCAGGTTCAACCGAACGAGCCTGCCGGGCGCGGCCTGCCTCTCAAGAGGATGTTCGGCATGACGAACGACATGAGAGAAGCGCTTCTCGGTGATGGCGCGGATGCCGAGTCCGGCTCTGCCGAGGTCGTGCGGTTGGAGTCGGTGCGCAAGGTCTACGGCGGTGGGAAGAACGCGGTGGTCGCGCTCGACGGCGTGAGCGTCGGGTTGCGGAAAGGCTCGTTCACCGCGGTGATGGGGCCGTCCGGTTCGGGTAAGAGCACCTTCTTGCAGTGCGCCGCCGGGCTCGACCGTCCGACGTCGGGGGCGGTGGTCCTGGACGGGGTGCGGCTCGCCTCGCTCGGCGAGAACCGGCTGACCAGGCTCCGCCGCGAACGGATCGGTTTCGTCTTCCAGTCGTTCAACCTGCTTCCCGCTTTGACCGTGCGGGACAACGTCGGCCTGCCGTTGCGGCTGGCGGGCCGACGTCCGGACAGGGCGGCGGTCGAGGAGGTTCTGGAGCGTGTCGGGCTCGGCGGGCGGCTGCGCAGCCGTCCGGGCGAGCTGTCGGGCGGGCAGCAGCAGCGCGTCGCCATCGCGCGGGCGCTCATCACCCGCCCGGCGGTGATCTTCGGGGACGAGCCGACCGGCGCGCTGGACACCGCGACCGCCCGCGAGGTGCTCGCGCTGCTGCGTGAGGCCGTCGAAGGGGCGGGGCAGACGGTGGTGATGGTCACCCACGACCCGGTCGCCGCCGCGCACGCCGACCGCGTGCTGTTCCTGGCCGACGGACGCGTTGACGGCGAGATCCTCCGGCCGAGCGTGGAGCGGGTCGCCGAGCGCATGACGCGCCTCGGCGCCGCCGGGGCGAACGGGGCGAACCGGTGATCGGGATCGCGCTGCGCACCCTGCGCTTCCACAAGGGCGGCTTCCTCGCGTCCTTCGCCGCGCTGTTCCTCGGCGCGCTCATCGTGGTCGGCTGCGGCGGGCTGCTGGAGACCGGTATCCGCGCCGACGCCCCGCCGCGGCGGCTGGCCGCCGCGCCGATCGTGGTCACCGGCGACCAGCGCTACCAGGACACCGTGCGGGAACTGGTGTTCCCCGAGCGCGTCCACCTGGACGCGGCGCTGGCGACCAGCATCGCGACGGTCCCCGGCGTCGCCGCCGCGGTGCCCGACGTCTCGTTCCCGGCCACGCTGACCGTAGGCGGGCAGGTCACCGGGCACAACTGGTCCTCGGCCCGGCTCGCCCCGCACCGGCTCGTCCAGGGCACCGCCCCCTCCGGGCCCGGCCGCGTCGTCCTCGGCGCGGACCTCGCCGAACGGGCCGGACTGCGGACCGGCGGCCACGTCCGGCTGCTGGTGCACGGCGCCGCCGAACGGTTCGAGATCTCCGGGCTGACCGCCGGGACCGGCGATGTCTTCGTCGCCGACGCCGAGGCGGGCCGCCTCGCCGGCCGTCCCGGAAAGATCGACTCGGTCGGCGTGCTCCTCGCGCCCGGCGCGAGCACCGCGCAGGTCGCCCGGGCCGTACGGGCCGCCGCCGGTACGGGGCCCGCGGTGCTGACCGGGGACGACCGGGGACGCGCCGAGGATCCCGGAGTCCTCGCCGACACCGGCGACCTGATCCCGCTCGCCGCCGCGTTCGGCAGCCTCGCCGCGATGGCCATGGTGTTCGTGGTGGCCGGCACCCTCGGGCTATCGATCCGGCAGCGGGAGCGCCAGAGCGCGCTGCTGCGCGCGGTCGGCGCCACGCCCGGCCAGCTCCGCCGCCTGATCGTCGGCGAGACGATGATCCTCGCGGTGGCCGCCACCGCCCTGGCCTGCTACCCCGCTCCCCGGCTCGGCCGCCTGCTGCTGCGGGTCTTCGTCCACGGCGGCGTGGTGCCGGACACGGTCGCGTTCCGCTCCGGGACGGTCCCGCTGCTCGCCGGCGCGGGCCTGGCGCTCGCCGCCGCGCTGGGCGCCGCGCTGGTGGCCGCGCACACCGCCGCCCGCACCCGCCCCGCCGAGGCGCTCGCCGAGGCCGCCCTGCAACGCCGCTGGTTCAGCCGCGTCCGCCTCGCCCTCGGGGTGCTGTGCCTGGGCGGGGGCACCGCGCTGGCGTTCGGGACCATCGGCTCCGACGCGCCCGACGCGGGCGGCGTCGCGACCCCGGCCGCACTGGTGTGGACGATCGCCTTCGGACTGCTCGGGCCCGTGCTCTCGCGCGCCATCACCGCCGGGCTCGCCCGCCCCGTCCGGGCGCTGTCCGGGCTGTCCGGCGAGCTCGCCGTCGGCAACGCCCGCGCTCGGACGGCCCGGCTGACCGCCGCGGTCATGCCCGTCATGCTCGCGACCGGGCTGGCCCTCAGCCTGACCTACCTCCAGACCACCCAGTCCGACGGGGCCCGGCAAGCCTTCGAGGAGGCCCAGCGCGCCGATCTCGTCCTCACCTCCGCCGCCGGGGGCCTGCCCCTCGACGCGGTGGACGACGTCCGCAGGACGCCCGGCGTCACCGCCGCGACCGCACAGGTCCCGAGCCGCGGCTTCATCGAACCCGCCGTTCCGCTCGCCCCGTCCGACGGCGAGGAGTCGGCGGGCCCGCAGCCCACCGAACTCGCTCTTCAGGGCATCACCCCGCAGGGAGCCGATCGGACGACGGCCTTCCGCGCAGCCACCGGCACCCTGACGGCGCTGCACGGCGACACCGTCGCGCTGCCCACCCGCTACGCCGCCGGCCACCGGCTCGGCGACACGATCCCGATGCGGCTGGGGGACGGCACGCAGACCCGGCTGAAGCTCGTCGCCACCGTCGGGGCCCGGCGCGGCTACGAGACGGCGCTCGTTCCCGCCGCGCTGCTCGCCCCGCACACCGGCAACGGCCTCGTGCCGCGGATCCTCATCAGCACCGCGCCCGGCGCGGACCGCGCCGAACTGGCCGCCGCCCTGACCGCCACCGGGCATCCCGCCCTCCGCGTCACCGACCGCGACGGCCTGGCCGCCGCTCAGCAGGACCAGGACCGCACCCAGGCGACCATGGCCTGGCTCGTGCTCGCCGTCGTCGTCGGCTACGCGGTGATCTCCCTGGTCAACACCCAGGCCCTGGCCACCGCCGAACGCCGCCGCGAGTTCGGCCTGATGCGCCTGGTCGGAGCCACCCGCCGCCAGGTGCTGCGGATGATGGCGGTGGAGGCGGGCCTGGTCGCCGCCGCCGGAACCACCCTCGGCCTCCTGGTCGCCGCCCTGACCCTCGTCCCGATGAGCCTGAGCGTGCTGGGCTCCGCGCTGCCGGGCGGCTCCCCTTGGATCCTCGCCGCGGTGGTAGCCGCCGCCGCGGCCCTGACCTCCGCCACGACCCTGGCCGCGACGCGGATCGTCCTACGGGCCCGCCCCGGCGCCGCGCCCTAGTCCGCTCATCCCGCGTCGAGCGCGATGGCGAAGGCGGGTGCCCGGTTCGAGTGGCTCGTCCGGACGAATAAGCTCAGAGCGTGAATCGCGCGCCCCAATGGCTGCTTCCCACCGTGCTGACCGCGCTCGTCCTGGCCGTGGTCATCGGTGCGCTGCTGAATTGACCGCGGCCGCATCCCGCCGGAGGGGGCGTCCGGAGGCCGGTGCGGGGGGCGTGATCGTTCGGACGCCGGAACGGGGATGATCGGGGCATGCCATCGCGTTCGTCCCGGCCGCGCGGCGCGCGCCGCGCGGCCGCCGCCGTCGCGGCCTGCGCCGCGGCCGGGCCTTCGGTGCTGCTCGGCGGCGCTCCGGCCGCCTCGGCGGACGCGGCGGACGGAGCGGGCGCGGCCGACCGGAACGTGGCGTTCACGATCACTGATCCGCGGATCACCGAGTCCAGCGGGCTCGCGGTGAGCAGGAAGCACCCCGGGATCACCTACACGCACAACGACTCCGGCGGGGTCGCGCAGGTCTTCGCCCTCGGGCCGGACGGGACGACGCGGGCGGTGCTGACGTTCGCGGGGGCGCGGGCGCGCGACTGGGAGGCCATGGCGGTCGGCGCCGACGAACGGGGCCGTCCCGCGATCTACGTGGCCGACATCGGCGACAACCTCGGCGGGGCCTGGCCGTACGTGACCGTCTACCGGATCCCCGAGCCGGAGCGGATGCGGAGCCAGACGCTGCGGGCGACCGCGTTCAAGATCAAATACGAGGACGGGCCGCGCAACGCCGAGACCATGATGATCAACCCGCGGACCAACCGGCTCTACATCGCGAGCAAGCTGTTCTCCGGCGCCCTGTACGAGGCGCCGAAGCGGCTGCGGGCGCAGGGCTTCAACCGGATGCGCAAGGTCGGCGACGCCCCGGCGATCGCGACCGACGGCGCGTTCGCCCCGGACGGCCGCAGCTACGTGATCCGCACCTACTTCGGCGCTCGCGTCTACTCGGTGAACGCCGACGGCCGTCCGGGCAAGTCGCTGCGGTCGGTGTCGCTGCCGATGCAGGAGCAGGGCGAGTCGATCGCCTACACGGCGGACGGCCGGTCGCTGCTGGCGGGGTCGGAGGGCTCGGGCCAGCCGGTCTACAAGGTGGCGCTGCCGGACGACGCGCGGCCGACGCCGACCTCGACCCCGGCGGCGGCGAAGGGCAAGGACGACGCCGACCGGGGCACCGCGACGCGACCGAGACGCGGGCCGGGCTGTTCCTCGTGCTCGCGATCGCCGCGGTCGTCGGGTACGGGCTCGTCCGGAGGCGGCGCTCGTGACGGGCGCGCCCACCTGACCGGCACGATGGAACACGGTGACGGGCACGGATCGTCTGACGGAAGGAGTCGACGGGCCCGCGGGGACCCGCGAGAGGATGCGGACTGTGGAGCATGAGCTGGAGGGCCTGCGGAGCCGAGGGGGCCGTTGGCGCCCGATCGCCGTGGGCCCGTTCGCCCTGCTGGCGGTGGGTCTCGCGCTGCTGCCGATCCGCCCGGTCTGGCTGTGGGCGGCGCTGATCGCGGCGGTCGCGGCGTTCCCCTGGCTGCTCGGCGCGGCGCCCGAGGCGCGCCGCCGGGCGCCGCGCCCGTTCTGGCGGCTGTCGGCCGCGGGCCTGGAGCGGATCGGCCCCGGCGGGCTGAGCGTCGTCCGCTACGAGCGGTCCCGGATCGACGGGCTGGCGCTGACGAGCGGCGACGGCGTGCTGACGGTGTTCCACCGGTTCGGCCGTACGGCGGTCGGCTCGCTGCCGTCGATGGGGATGGAGCCGCTCGCGCTGTTCGTGACGGCCCGCGGCCTCGGCATCCCGGTGCACGTGCTCGACGGCGAGGCGTCCGACCTGCTCGACCCGGCGCTGGACGACGCGGCGCCGGTGCCAGGACCGGGCGGCGACGCGTCCGGCGAAGGCGGCGACGCGTCCGGTCCCGGCGGGCCGCTGCCCCGCGACGCCGCCGCCGAGCGCCGCCTGCTCGACCAGGAGGCCGAGCTGCTCGCCGCCGCGCACGAACCGCCCCGCGACGCGCCCGCGCCCGGCACGCCGGGGGCGGACGAGGCGCGGCTGCGGTCGCCCGCGCCGCTGCCGAGCCGCCGCCGGATCGCCGCGCTCGGCGCGCTCACCGCGCTGCTCGCCGCCGTGATGATCGTCCGGATCGCGGTGGAGGGCGCGGGCGGGTTCGGCGCCCGGCTGGCCGCGGGCTGCTGGGCGCTCGCCGCGATCACCGGCGTCCTCGCCGCGCGCCGCCGGCTGCTGCGCTCGGCCCGCGCGAGCTGGACGATCACCGCCGAACGGCTCGTGGTGCGCGGCCGTCCCGGGCGGCGCGACGTCCAGGAGGTCCCGGCGGAACGGATCGCGGCGGTCGTCGTCGGCCCCGGGCTGCGGCTCGACCCGCTGACCGGCGAGCCGCGCCGCGCCGACCTCGCCGCCCTCGCGTTCGACCACGCGCTGCGGCTCGTCGCCCGGCTGCCCGCGCACGGCCTCGACGCGTTCCAGCTCACGCACGCGCTGCACGACCACGGCTACCGGGTGATCACGCCGGGGCGGCGCGCGCCCCGTACGCCCGAGTACGGCCTGGAGGGGCTGCCGGAGATCTTCGCGCAGGTGCCCGGCGGGCGGCTCGTCGTCGCCGAGGGCGGGCTCGGCTGGGCCGACGCGGCGGGCGACGTCGTGCTGCGGATGCCCGAGGACCGGCTCGGCGGCATCGAGCTGCTGACCATCGCCGGGCACGCCTGGGTGCGGCTGTACGACTCCGACGGCGACGAGTTCTTCGCCGCGCCGCTGTCGGCGCTGCGGATCTCGCGCACCGACCTGCGGGAGGCCGCGCGCCGCGCCGGGCTCCCGGTGACCGACGCCGAGTACGACGCCTATCTCAGCGCCGCGTTCCACTCGGCCGTGTCCACGCTGTCGGCGCCCCAGCCCGAACCCGCCCCGGCCGCTCAGGAGTCCGAGCCGGTGGCCGCGGCCCCGGCGCCCGCCGCGGGGACGCGGACGGAGGCGACGGTGGCCGAGACGGCCGAGGCCCCCGCCCTGGAGGGCGACCTGGCGTTCGCCGTGACCGCGCCGCCGGGGCCGGTCACCGCGCCGGGCGTGCTGCTCGACGCGACCCGCAGGTCACGGCTCGGCACGTACGGGATGAGCCTGCTGCTGTGCGAGGTGGTGGCGCTCGTCGGGGCCGTGTGGCTGGGCCCGGACCTCGGCGGGTTCGTCGCGACGGCGGGCTGGTCGGTGCCCGCCGGGATCGTGGTCGGGCTCGGCGGCTACTGGCTGTACGACCGCAACCGCGCCCAGCTCCGCGTGTCGTCCGCCGGGCTGGCGGTCGTGACGCGGCGCGGGCGCGTGGAGTGGGACCTCGGCCGCGACCGGGTCGGCGGCGTCGGCATCGACGAGTCCGCCGAACGGATGCCGCGGCTGGTCGTGTGGGGCCCGACGGGACGCGTCCTGCGCCAGGTCACGTTCCCGCCCGACCTGGACGAGCTGCGCCGGGCCTGCGAGCGCTACGGCCTCCCCTGGGGCCCGCCGGACGCCGACCACCCGGCCCCGCCGCCGCCGGAGCTGTAGCCCCGCGCCCCGGCGCTGTAGTCCCGCGCCCCGGCGCTGTAGTCCCGCGCGCCGTCAGCGCAGCGACCAGGACTTCAGGGACTCGTACTCGACCTGGGCGTGGTCCTTGCTCGGCAGGTGGCTGCGCATCAGGTGGACGGACGTGGCCGTCCACGCGCTGCTGGCGAACGCCGACAGCGACTCCAGCCGCTGCCGCACGTCCACGGGCTGCCTCGACCGCGCCAGCGTCAGGTGCGGGCGGAACGCGCGGTGCTTGTCGGGCGGCATCCCCACCCGGCGTCCCGCCGCCGTGGTCGAGGCGGCGAGGCGGGCGAGGGCGCGCCGGTCGCCGTACAGGCCCGTCCACAGGACGCGGGCGTGCGCGCCGTTGCCGGGGAACGCCCCGGCGCCCGCGAGGGACAGCATCATCCGCCCGTGCCTGCCGACGGCGCGTTCGAGGCGCGGCAGGAGCCGGTCGAGGGTGCGGTCGTCGACATCGCCGAAGAACGTGAGGGTGACGTGCAGCAGTTCGCGGCCGATCCAGCGGAGCTCGGGCGCGTCGGTGCGGTGCGGTGCGAGGAACTCGTCCAGCTCGTCGAGGACGTCCGGTGGCGGCACGAGCGCCGCGAAGAGCCTCATGGGAACGTCCGGTGAGCCACGCGACCAGCCTTTCAGCCGCTACCGCCCCTTGTCACGCGGTTGAAAAGGCACATCGGCGTACAGCCCGCCCGGCGCGACGCCACAACGCCGCGGGCGAAGGTTCCCCGGCGTGGCGTTCCGCGTCGGCCGCCAACTCGTTCGTGGCGGCTCCAGCGCGGGCCGCGTGCCGGGCGTCACCCTTCGGGGCGGCTCCGGCGCGGGCCTCAGAACGGGCCTCGGAACGGGCCTCGGCGCGGGCCTGTCCAGATCCGTCGGGACCGCCTGCCGGGCGCGCGGCGGGAGTGCCGTCGCGGCGGCGCAGGCGGTCGAGAACGGGGGCGGCCGCGCCGCGCGGGGCGGCCAGCAGGCCGACCGCCAGGGTGACGAGCACGGCGACCAGCCCGCCGACGACGATGCTCAGCCGGGGCCCGAACTGCTCGGCCATCCAGCCGACCAGCGGCGCGCCGACCGGGTTCGTCCCGAGGAACACGAACATGTAGAGGCCCATCACGCGCCCGCGCATCTCCGGCGCGACGCCGAGCTGCATCGTGGCGTTCGCCGCCGTGGTGAACGTCATCAGCGCGATCCCGGTCGGCACCAGCAGGACCAGGAACGCCCAGTACACGGGCATCAGCCCGGTCGCGACCTCCAGCACCCCGAACATCAGCGCCGCGACCAGCAGCAGCCTCAGCCGGGGACGGGTCGCGCGGCGGGCGGCGAGCAGCGCGCCGGTGAGCGCGCCGACCGCGAGCATGCTGGAGGCGAGCCCGAACGACGACGCGCCCGTGTGGAACACCTCGCGGGCGACCAGCGCGGTCGTCATCTGGAAGTTCATCCCGAACGTCGCGACGAAGCCCACCAGGACCAGCACCATGACCAGGTCGCGGCGCCCGCGCACGTACCGCAGGCCCTCGCGGAGCTGCCCCTTGGCGCGCTTGACGGGCTCGGCGCCGTTCAGCTCGCTCTCGCGCATCGCGTACAGGCCGAGGAGCACCGCGCCGAACGACGCGGCGTTCACCAGGAAGACCGGGCCGGTGCCGATCGCCGCGATCAGCACGCCCGCCACGGCGGGGCCGAGCAGCCGGGCGCCGTTGAACGTGGCGCTGTTGAGCGCGATCGCGTTCGGCAGGTCGCGCTTGCCGACCATCTCGACCACGAACGACTGGCGGGTCGGGTTGTCGACGACGGTCGCGAGGCCGAGCCCGAACGCCAGCACGTACACGTGCCAGACCTGGGCCGCGCCGGTGATCGCGAGCAGGCCGAGCATGAGCGCCAGCACGCCCATCGCCACCTGCGTGATCATCAGGACGCGGCGCTTCGGGTAGCGGTCGGCGACGACGCCGCCCCACAGCCCGAACAGCAGCAGCGGCAGGAACTGGAGCCCGGTCGTGATGCCGAGCGCCGTCCCGCCGCTGCCGTGCGCGAGTTCGAGGACGAGCCAGTCCTGCGCGACGCGCTGCATCCACGTGCCGGTGTTGGAGACGACCTGCCCGGCGGCGAACAGCCGGTAGTTGCGCGTCCGCAGCGACCGGAACATCCCGCCGGACGCGCCGCCCTCCTCCGCGACCGCGCCGCCGGTCTCCTCGGCCGCCGCGATCTCCTCGGCCTTCTCCACCGCGAGCTCCGCGTCCAGCCCACCCTCCACGGCGGCGGTCGCGGTGGACGGAACGGCCCGGTCCCCCGCAGCGGCGGGGGCCGGGGTCAGGAGCGGCTGAGCTTGTCCAGGATCGGCGCCGCCTTCCGCAGGATCTCCCGCTCGTCGGCGGTCAGCTCCCCGAGCCGGCGGGACAGCCACGCCTCCTTGTGGCGGCGCTCCTCCCTCAGCAGGGCGTGGCCCTCCTCCGTCGCGCTGAGCACCACCTGACGCCCGTCGGTCGGATGCGGGCTGCGCACCACGAGGCGCTGGTCCTCCAGGTACGAGATCACCCGGGTCATCGAGGGGGGCTGCACCTTCTCGTGGTCGGCCAGCTCCCGCGGGGTCATCGAGCCGTGCCGCTCGATGGCGGCGAGCGCGGCGAACTGCGTGAGCGAGAGCGGGCTTGCGGAACCGCCGCCGGGCGTCACCGCCCTCAGGGTGCGCAGGCGGCGCGACAGGCGCGCGATCGAGATGCGCAGCTCTTCGGCCAGTCCCGGGGACGGCGCCCCGCGGCCTCTGGTCGGTGGCGTTGTCATTGTCGTTCGCAGAAGTCATTGCCTTTGCTAACGATACGCGGCCGGAACGTATTCCGCCAGATCGTCGGCGCGGCGGCCCTCCCGCGCGCCTCAGGCGGCACGCGAGGTCGCCATGGCGACTTCCCCTCCGATCGCTCGTAGGTCTCCCCAGGTCATGGTCCCATGAACGGCCCTTGACAGGAGAAGCTATGGACATTAGCTTACTGGCTATACAACATAGGAGTGAGTGATGACCGAGTTCCTTGAGGTCGCGGGCGGGCGGACAGCGTACGACGCGACGGGCGAAGGGCCGCTCGTCGTGCTCGCGCCGGGCGTCGGCGACCTGCGCGCGACGTACCGCTCCCTCGTCCCCGGCCTGGTCGCGGCCGGGTACCGGGTGGCGACGACGGACCTGCGCGGGCACGGCGAGTCGAGCACCGGCTTCGCCTCGTACGCCAACGCCGCCTGCGGATCCGACCTCGCGGCCCTGATCAGGCATCTGGGCGGCGGGCCCGCCGTCGTGTTCGGCAACTCGTTCAGCGGCGGCACGGCCGTCTGGCTCGCGGCGAACGAGCCGGACCTGGTGGCCGGGCTCGTCCTGGAGGGCGCGTTCACCCGGCCGACCGAGCCCAGCGCGTTCCAGTCGCTCGCGCTCGCCCTGGTCGGCCGCAGCCCCGCGCTGTGGGGGATGTACTACAGGTCGCTGTACCCGGGGCCGAAGCCGGACGACTTCGCCGCCTACCTCGCGGCCCTCAAGGCCAACCTGCGGGAGCCGGGACGCCTCGCCTCGATGAGGGCGATGCTCTCGGGCACCAAGGGCGACCTCGCCGGGGCCCTCGGCCGTTCGACCGCGCCGGCGCTCGTCGTGATGGGCGCCAAGGACAAGGACTTCCCCGACCCGCGCGCGGAGGCCGACACGATCGCCGCCGAGCACGGCGGCCGCACGGAGATCGCGATGATCGACGGCGCGGGCCACTACCCGCACGCGCAGTTCCCGGACGAGACGCTCGCCGCCGTCCTGCCGTTCCTGCGCGAGGTCGCCCCCGTCCGGAACGGGGGCGAGTGATGCCGCGCGTGGGCCTGTCCCCCGCCGGGGTCGTGGACGCCGCCATCGCGATCGTCGACGAGAGCGGGCCGGGGGAGCTCACCCTGTCGGCCGTCGCCGGACGCGCGGGCGTCGCGACGCCGTCGCTCTACAAGCACGTCCGCAACCTGGCCGAGCTGCGCCGCCTCGTGAGGCGGCGGATCCTGGAGGAGCTGACCGGACGGCTGAGCGACGCCGCGCTGGGCCGTTCCCGCGACGACGCGCTGCGCTCGATCATGCGCGCGTACCGTTCGTACGTCGTGGACCATCCCGGACGGTACGCGGCCATGGACCAGTCGGCCGAGCCCGAACCCGAGCTGGACGCCGCGTCCGAGAAGCTGCTCGGCGTCGTCCTGGCCGTCCTGCGCGGCTACGGCCTGGAGGGACCGGACCTCGTCCACGCCGCGCGCTGCCTGCGTTCAGCGGTGCACGGCTTCGCCGTCCTGGAGGCCGCGGGCGGCTTCGGCCTCCCGGAAGACCTGGAAACCAGCTACGAACTACTCATCACCATGGTCAAGAGCGGCCTCCCCCACCCCACCCCGGCGCCATGACCGCGGAGCGCGGACCGGGGCGGGCGTGGAGCGGGACGGCGCGTAGCCTGGCCGCATGAGCCGAGCGCACCGTCCCGACCCGCCGCCCATGCGGACCAACGACGTGCGCGTGGCCGCCGCGGGCACGGCCGGCTGGGCGATCGCGCTGGTCGTCCTGCTGATCGTCGGACCGTCCGAGGGCGACCGCTGGTGGCTGTGGACGTGCTGCGTCGGCATGGCCATCGGCGTGTTCGCCATGTGGTACATCCCGCGCCTCCAGACCGGCCGCGCCCGCCAGGAAGCCGAACGAGCCGCCTCCCGCCGGCACCCGTAACGCCCGTTCCCCCGGGGTCAGGGGTCCGGGGGTGCGGGGTCCAGGTCGGCTTCGGCTTGAAGGATGGGGAGGCGGTCGGGGGTCCGGAGGACGGCCTCCAGGGTCAGGCGGTCGTGCCAGCGGTCGGCCGACCAGGCGAGGGCGCGTGCCAGGCCGTGCGGGCCGTCGGCGTGGATACGGCCGTTGCCGGACCACCACGGGACCTCCTGGCCGTCCACGACGAGGCGGTCGTGCGCCGTGTACGTGGCGGGCGCGGCGGGCAGGACGGCGCGCACGACCTCGGGGACGGGGCGTTCCTCCCCGCCCGGCGCCACCTCCCCGGCACCTCGTCGCTCGCGAAGGGCAGGTCGAGGAGGTCGGCGAGGTGCCCGTGCCGTCCGTGCGCGGCGATGACGAGCGGCTGGCCCGCCAGCAGCGGCAGGACGTCGGGACGGTCCAGGACGAGCGCGTCCGCCGCGTCCACCACCTCCACCTGGCCGTCGACCAGGGCGCGCACGCGGTCCGGGGGGTCGGCCAAGGGGGTCCCGGACGTCTCGGAGGCGTCGGCGAGGGCCGTCCACAGCTCGCCGAGTTGCGCGCGCGTGACGGAACGGGCCGGGTCGCCGAGACGGTCGAGGAGTTCCGCGACGCCGCCGGGCCGGTCGAGGAGGTCGTGCAGGGACGTCCGTACGCCGAGCGCGAGGAGGAGGCGTTCGTCCAGGCCGTCCGGGCCGGGTCGTAGAGACCGGCGAGAGGGTCTCCCTCGGGGCCGGGCAGGCGGAACTCCTCCGGCAGCCGCCCGTCCAGCACGGGATGGCGCCTCAGCCACCACGCCGTGTAGGACGGGACGGTCGCGCGGCGCCCGTCGTACAGCGTGACGTGGGCGGGATCGGTGATCGCGGCGCGCCACGGCGGCCCGGCGAGGAGCCGGAGCGCGGCGGGCCAGTCGTCCACGAGTTCGAGGTCGCGGACGGCCTGGAACTCGGGCATCAGCGGGGGCAGCTCCTGCTCGCCGAGACGGTCGAGGATCTCGTCCGCCCAGCGGTCCTCGCCGTCCAGGTCGAACGACTCGGCCTGGTCGGCGACGCCCATCAGGTTGACGTCCTCCCCGCGCGCGAGCGCGAAGCCGTCCAGCACTCCGGCCGCCGCGAGAGGCTCGGGACCCCAGCGTTCGAGGAGG
This sequence comes from Actinomadura sp. J1-007, assembly GCF_009793335.1. Taxonomy (GTDB): domain Bacteria; phylum Actinomycetota; class Actinomycetes; order Streptosporangiales; family Streptosporangiaceae; genus Spirillospora; species Spirillospora yumaensis. The sequence goes on from NZ_WING01000001.1 coordinate 2,215,968, forward strand.
GGCCCCGCGACGACGCCGAACGGCGCGTCCGCCGCCATGACCTCGCGCAGCGGGCTGCCGGGGAGCAGCAGCTCGCCCGCCGGGTAGAGGTCTCCGTCCTCGGCGGACAGCGCGAGATCGGCCAGCCAGGGCTCCTCGCCCGGGTCGAGCCCGGCGGCGGCGACCAGCCCGAGGACGGCCTCCGCGATCTCCTCGGGCCCGTCCGGCTCCTCGGCGTCGAACGAGTTCTCCACCGCCGCCCGTACCGCCGGGTCGGCGAGGACGGCGCGCGCCCCGGCCTCGACCGCGCCGAGCCGCGCCAGCAGCGGATGGACGGCCTCCGGATGGACGAAGCGCAGGCCGAGGGCTTCGAGAGCCGCCGGTTCGAGACTGTCGTCCGCGATCAGCAGGCCCCGCGGGCCCCGCACGACCCGCCCGCCGCGCTCCCAGCCGTCCGCTGAGGGCCCGGCGAGCGGCACCGGAAGCGCGCCCAGGGAGTCGGTGGACGCGCCGCTCAGCGCCTCGTACAGCCGCCGCCACCACGCGGGCTCCCGGTCGAGCGCGGCCAGCTCGTCGATCACGTCGGCCAGCTCGACCCGCCGGACCCCGAGCGCGCCGAGCGCCGCGTGCCGCGCGGGCCATCCGGGCGGCAGGAGGCCGGGCAGCACGGCGCCCCCGTGGTCGTCGCCGGACGCGAGCAGTTCCACGAACGCCGGCGGAGCGTCCAGAACGATCGCGTCGCGCCCGCGCATCCGCCGTTCGGCCGCGCCTTCCCCGTCTCCCTCGACCGCGTCCTCGTGGCCCGTCGCGAGGGGCAGGAGCGGAGTCTCGGGGAGCCTGCCGAGGATGGCCCGGCGGATGCGGGCGTCCAGCTCGCCCGCGCCCACCGGCCCCGGAACGAGGTCGAGCAGCTTCGGAGTCACGGGCCGGTGGTCGCGGAGCAGCCGTTCGTACGCCTCGGCGGCGCGTTCCACCAGGAAGTCGGTGAGGGGGCCGGGCGCGACGTGCCGCCGGTCGGGCGCGAGCGGGAACGACGCGATCAGCAAGGCGGGCAGGTCGAGGCGTTCGTCCGAGGGCGTCGGCGCGTGCACCACGCGCGGCACCTCGGCCCCGGCCGCGTCCGGCGCACCGGGTGTCCCGGACGTCTCGGGCGTCTCGGGCAGGGCCCAGCGGACCTGCCAGGAGGGACGGGCGCGTTCCTCAACGGGTCGGTCGGCCAGCAGCTCGGGCGGCGTCCGCCCGTGGGCGTCGGCGGTCCGCCACACCGTCCCGCCGATCGTGACCCGTCCGCCGGGCCCCTGCTCGGCGGTCAGGACGCGGACGTCGCCCTCAACATCGACCTCGACGCGTTCGAGAGCGGGCAGGGCGAGCATGAGCGCGGGGCCGACCTCGCCGAGGCGCGCGCGCACGAGCGCGACGGCGGCCTCGTCCCGCAGCGGCAGCCGTACGACGGTCGCGAACCCGTCCGGGACCCCGGGCGTGTCGGCCCCCGCCAACGCGAACGGCAAGCGCAGCAACGGCACCTGCCCACCCCGCCGCGCGAGCTCGTCCGCAAGGGACGCGATCCCGGCGACCAGCCCACGGGCCGCCTCCACCGACCACCCGACCCCCACCACCCCGGCCGCATCCGCCGCACCGGACGCGGTTGCCGGCTCGGGCTCGGGCGTGGAGACGGACGCGATCGCGGGGTGGTCGGTGACGGAGACGACGGCGGCGAAGCCCACGCCGAAACGTCCGACGGAGCCCGCGTCGTCGCGCTTGGCGGAGGCGCGGAGGGTTGACAGCGCCTCGACCCCGGCGGCGTCGAGGGGCGCGCCGGTGTTGGCGGCCGTGAGGACGCCGCCGCGCAGTTCCAGTCGCAGCCTCCCGGGGACTCCGGCGCGTACGGCGGCGTCGGCGGCGTTCTGCGCGAGTTCGATGACGACGCGGTCGCGGTAGCCACCGAGGGCCTGGTCCTCCTCGGCGTTGGCGTCCTCGCGGAACCGGGCGGGCGACTCGGCCCAGGCCCGCAGGACCCGTTCCCGCACCCCGCGCGTCCCGAACGGATCGGCCCCTCCGGCGCCCGGCTCCGGGAGAGGGGCGGGCGTGGACGGCGGTCGCGGGGTAGAGGTCATCGGCGCGGCCCGGTCAGCCGTGTCCGAGGGCCTCTTCGGCGTCGGGATCGACCACGGCCTCCGCCGTGCCGCTCCCGGCGACGACGTCGTAGCCCATCTCGTCGATGACCGGCGGGTTGTGCTCGGAGGCGGCCGGGATCACGACGGCCTCCGAGTGGGCGCCGCAGCCGTGGTCGGCCGAGACGACCCGCCCGTCGTCGGGCGCGTACTCGTTGGCGCAGACCCCGAAGACCTGCCGCAGCCCGCCGGCCAGCGGAACGTAGAACCCGCAGGTCGAGCACTGCGCGGGCGCGGAGGCGGCGATCGGCGCGCGCGGCCCGGCCGAGCCGTCGTACCAGCGCAGGGCGGCCTCGTCGCGGCCCTCGCGGGACAGCACGCGCACCCGGCCGAGGCCGAGCTCCCACTGGGACTCCTGGTCGGCGTCGGCCGTGTCGATCGCCTGCTCGTACCCCTGGGCCAGCCGGACGTCGTCGGTCGCGGTCGGCAGCAGGTCGCCGGGGCCGAGGTCGCCGGGACGGAGCCGTTCGAGCCACGGCACCCACGGCGGGGCGAGCAGCGCGTCGTCGCCCGGCAGCAGCACGCACTCGTCGACGGTCACGTTCTTGGCGCGGGAGGCGCGGGTCACGGTGACGGACCAGCGCCATCCCCGGTACGCCTCGTCCAGGCACTCGAAATAGTGCGTGACCAGGCGGTCGCCCTCCGCCGTCAGGCCGAGATGCTCGCCGACGCGGCCCGGCCAGGCCGTCTCCTCGGCGGCGCCCCGGGCCAGATCGACGGCCTCGGCACAGGCGGCGTCGACGACGGGAGTACGGGAACGCCGCGCGGTCGCGGCGGTGGAACGCGCGGGGCTGGACTGACGCAGTGGGCTCACACCTCAATTCTCGCCCATGGAACGGCGTGGCCGGGCACCCCACCACCCCCAGCGGCGCCCCGTTCGCCCCGGTTCCCTCGAAACCCGCACCCCACGGGCCCGCGAACGGTACGAGGTGAGCCGGACGGCGAAGAGGGAACGTACTCTCAATTGAGCGTTCAAAACAATCATCCCCCGAACAGGACCTCCCCTCCGGGCAGCCCGGAGGGGAGGTCTCCGACCCCGTTGAGGAGAGATCGAGGCGCATGGCTGGCCGGGCACGCGGAACCGCGTTCGGACGGACCGTCCGCGCCGGCGCCGGCGGCACGGCCCGGGCGTTCCGCGGCGCGGGGAGGGGCGTGGCGCGCGCCGGCGGGCTCACCCGGCGGCTCACCCACGCCCACGGCGCCGGACGCAGCGGCCTCGGCAGCCTGATCGAGGCGTGCGCGCTCAACTCGGCGGGCGACGCGCTGGTGACGGTGGCGCTCGCCGGGACCCTGTTCTTCGGGCTGGACGTCAACCAGGCGCGCGGCCAGGTCGCCCTGTACCTGGTGGTCACGATGGCGCCGTTCGCGCTGATCGCGCCGCTGATCGGCCCGGTGCTGGACCGGATGCGGCACGCCCGCCGGTACGCGATCGCCGCCTCGTTCGCGGCGCGCGGCCTGCTGTGCTGGGCGATGGCGGGCGCCGTCCTGCACAGCGACCAGGTGACGTTCCTGCCCGCCGCGTTCGGGGTGCTGGTGCTGTCGAAGGCGTTCGGGATCCTGCGGGCGGCGGTGACGCCGCGCGTGCTCCCCGACGAGATCACCCTCGTCACGGCGAACGCGCGGGCCTCGTTCGCCGGGCTCGTCACCGCGTCGATCGCCGCGCCCCTCGGAGCGGGCCTCGGCGCGGTCGTCGGCGCCGACTGGGTGCTGCGGATCGCGACCGTCGTGTTCATGCTCGGCGTGGTGTTCAGCTTCCGGCTGCCGAGGCACGCCGACGTCCCGGACGCCGAGCCCGCGCCGTCCGCCGGGCCCGCGCCGTCCGCCGGGCCCTCCGCGTCGTTCGCCGCGAACGGCGGCTCGGCGGGCGTCACCGTGCCCGGCCCGGTGTCCGGTTCCGGCCCCGCGGACGCGGGCGCGGCGTCGGGCTCCGGCTCCGGAACGGCCGAGATGCCGGATCCCGCCGACGTCCCCGAGGGGAACGGAACGCGGCGCAACGGCTCCGGCCATTGGCGGACGCTGCTCAACGTCGGCCCCGCCGTGGCCGAGGCGATGCAGGCGAACGCGGTCCTCCGGGCGTTCTCCGGGTTCCTGATCCTCTACCTGGCGTTCCTGCTGCGGCAGGAACGGTTCGACCCCGTCTCGCACAACGTGGCGCTCGGCCTGCTGGCCGCGTCCGCCGGGGCGGGGGGCCTCATCGGCACCGCGCTCGGCGCGTGGATGAAGGCGCGGGCGCCGCGGCTGATCGTGTCGGCGACGCTGGCGTTCGTGACGGTGGTGGCCGCCGCGAGCGCCGCGTTCTTCGGGCTCTGGGCGGCCCTCGCCGTCGCCACCGCCGCCGGACTCGGCCAGGTGCTCGGCAAGCTGTCGATGGACGCGGTCGTCCAGCGCGAGATCGGCGAGGAGGTGCGCTCGTCGACGTTCGCGGTGTCGGAGACCCTGCACCAGCTCGTGTGGGTGCTCGGCGGGCTCGCCGGCCTCGGCATGTCGATCGTCGCCGACGGCCGCCTCGCGATGTCGATCGTCGCGGGCGCCCTGGCCCTCTCGCTGGCCGTACTGCTGTCCCGGCGCCATGCGGCGGCCAAGCACGACGAACGCGCCCGCCGCGGCCCCATCAAGGACGCCCACCCGGAAATGCACGCCTGAACGCCCCCGCGACACCCAGCCCTAGGCCCTCAGACCCCGGGACGCGGCTCAGGCGGGGTGAAGGTCGTCGGCGACCGCGCGGAGCACGGTGGCGATCTTCTTCGCCTCGGCCGGGGACGGGTGCTTGCCGCGGCGGTAGGTGTTGGAGATGTCGTCGAGAAGCTTGATGAGGTCCTCGGTGATGACGACCATCTCGTCGGGCTTCTTGCGCCGCTGCTTGGCGATGGTCTTCTCCACCGACGGCAGGGTGTCCAGAACGGCGACCTGGAGCGCCTGCTGCCCGCGCCGCCCCTCGACCACGCCGAACTCGACGCGCTGGCCGGGCTTGAGCGCGGCCACCCCGCCGGGCAGCGCCGAGGAGTGCACGAACACCTCACCCCCGTCATCGCGGGTGAGGAAGCCGAACCCCTTGTCGGCGTCGTACCACTTGACCTTGCCAGTGGGCACGGGAGACCTCGTTCAGTTTCTCGTCCTGAATTGGCCCCAAGATTAGTGCCTCGTCGCACGGCGGTGTACACGGGAGCGACGTCGGCGACCTTCTGCGAGGCAACGGACAGAAGCTATCGGGAGCCGCCGCGAGAGGCATCCCATTAAAAGCCGGGCGGTGATCTGCGAGGGGCTCCGGCCGCGTCCCGGACGGCGAGTCCCGCCGCCCGCGAGAGGCAACCCCGCAACAAGGCCGACAACGGCCGCCGCCCACCGCCTCCCCGGCGTTCTCGATAGCGGTCAGGCGGCCGGGTAGCCGTCGAACCAGGTGCGGAACGCCAGCAGGTCGGGCAGGACGACGTCCGCGCCGTACGCGGTCAGGGCGTCGGAATCGAACGAGCCCGTCGCCACCGCCACGGCCATGGCGGCGGCGGCCCGTGCCGCGTCCACGTCGCCCGTGTGGTCGCCGATGTACGCGCCGACGCCGTGGTCGCGCAGGGCCACGCCCTTCTCGGCGCCGAAGAGGCCGCCGACGACCGCGTCCACCTTGAGCCCGAGGAAGCGGACGGTCCGTTCCGTGTCGGCCTGGTTCTTGCCGGACACGACGACGACGCGGCCCCCTCGCGTCCGTACGGCCTCCAGGGCCTCGGCGGCGCCGGGCATCGCGACGGTAGCGGGGACGGCGACGTCGGCGTACATCGCGCGGTAGCGGGCCGCCATCGCGGGGACCTCGGACGGCGGGAACCAGTACGCAAGTTCCTCTTCCAGGGGCGGGCCGATACGGGCCACGACGGCGCGGGTGTCGATGGGGACGCCGGTCTCGGAGGAGAGCGCGGCGTACACGGCGCTGATCCCCTCCCGGGTGTCGGCGAGGGTCAGGTCAAGGTCGAAGCCGAGGGCGAAATCCGGCGAATCAAGGTCCAGCACGTCCCACAGGGTAAGGGGAAGGGTATGAGGCATTCGCCGGGCGGTAACGTCGCGCCGGGCCGTCCGCCGCGCGCGGCCGCGTCCGGACGCGCCGGACGGCTGACCTGCGCGCGGACCCGCGCTCTCCCGGTAGTGGCGATGCGACGGGATCCGAGTAGGAGAGCGCGGGAACCTAACGCGCGACGGCCGCTCGAATTGTTTCCGACCGGAACTGGCCTGTCCGGTCGACTGAAACAGCCGTCCCAGAGCGGGATATACCCGACCCCCTCCCCATAAACCGCGTGACCAGGGAAAACACCGGGCCCGATAGGACCACCGGAAACAAAAGGAACGGCAGGCCGGAACGCGCCAAAGCCCGTCCGGCCCCGAGACCCGCCCCGACCCCGGAAAGAGGGCGACATGGCCGAGGAAACCCCTCCCGCGAAGGACAGGCAGGAGAACGCGATGTCCGGCACACGCATCGACCCCGGCGGCGAGACGGGCCGCACCCACCGCCGCGCGCCGCTCCGGCGGCCCCGTCCGCCCGCCGCCGCGCAGGCCCGCGCGCGGGCGGTGAGCCTCCTCGCCGGCGTGATCTCCGTCATCACCACGATCGTCGTGCTGGTGCTGGCCGCGCACATCGTGTTCGTGGCGTTCGAGGCCAACACCTCCAACGACCTGGTGACCTGGATCGGCGACCGCGCCACCGACCTGGCCTGGCAGTTCAAGGACGTGTTCCAGCCCGACGACCGCAAGGTCGAGGTCGCCGTCAACTACGGCCTCGCCGCCGTCGTCTACCTGGCCATCGGCCGGGTCCTCGTCGCCCTGGTACGCCGCCTGGCCTGACCCCGCACGCACGCGGCGCACGACGCCGACCGAACGCCCCGCCTCACCTCAGCTCGGCGGATGCGGCCCCGGCTGCGGACGCGGACGCGGCGGACGGAGGGCCCGGCACGGTCCGGACGATGGCCAAGCGGGCTCCAGACGAAGGCCAGCCACGCTCCGAACGGAGGAACAGGCGGGACCCGAACGGTGGGTCAGGCACGACCGAACGATGGCCAGACGGAACCCGAACGAAGACCCGACGGCATACGGACGAAGGCCAAACGGAACCCGAACGAAGGCCCGACGGGACCCGAACAGAGATCAGGCGGAAATCCGGATGGACGTCAGGCGGGGTCGTCGCGTCCCGGGAAGCGCACGGTCTCGAACGGCCAGGCGGTCTTCGTCCACTCGCGGACGAACTCCTCCAGCTCCTTCTCCAGGCCCGTGTGCTCCTCGTCCGCGCGGACCCAGAACACCACGACGGCGTCGGCGCCCGGGTCGTCGGACGGGGCGACGTGGATGCGGCCGAGCTGGCGCTCCTCGTCGGGCGTGGTGACCACGTAGCTGAACGAGCGCCGGAGCTGGCCCTCCTTCTGGAGCCACGCCACGTCGATCAGGGCCTGTTCGAACGTGAACTCCTGGTCCGGCCAGCCCCATTCGGGGCCGAACCTGCCCTGGAGCCGGTCGAGACTGCCCACGACCGCGCCGTAGTCCTTGACCACGTCGCTCACGGTGATCGGGCGGATCCGGAACCGCGGCCCGGCGACGAGCGTGGGGATCACGAAGTCCTCGGGGAGGAAGGCGCCCCGGCCGTCCTTCCGCGGAGACATGAACATCGCTGACCCTTCCGACAACGCCCCTCCCTGCGACAGGGCGCGAAGGCATGAACTCTATCCGTCCACCGGCCGGTGCGAGACGGATCACGAATTCGGGCGCGCCGGGCCCTGGACAGGGTCCGCCCGCCGAAAGATGCCTTAGTGTTCTTGCGGAGGAACACATAATCATGACGACATCAACGCGCGAGCGGATCGTGGCCGAGTCGCTTCGCCTGTTCGCCGATCGGGGATATGCCGCCACTTCGGTCGCGGAGATCGAGGCGGCGGCGGGGCTGTCACCGGGGGCCGGCGGTCTCTACCGCCACTTCCGGTCCAAGGAGGAGGTGCTCGCCTCCGCCATCCGCGAGCACATCGAACGGACCCGCCACCAGATCGACGGCGTCCTGGAGCAGGCGACGGTCTACGAGGACCGTCCGCTTGAGCAGCGTCTGAAGATGACCTGCCAGGCCGGGCTCGCCAAGATGCGCGAGGAGCAGGACCTGATCAGGGTGCTGTTCCGCGATCTGGACCAGTTCCCCAACCTCGTCGCCGAGATGCGCGAGGGCATCGTCAACCCGCTGTACGACGGCATCGCGACCTGGCTGGGTGCGCAGCCCGAGTTCGAGGGCTCCGACCAGGACTGGCCCGCGATCGCCTCGATCCTCGGCGGCGCGGTCGTCAACTACTGGCTCGCCAACGAGTCGATGTACGAACCGCCGACCCGCATCGACGAGAAGCGCTTCGTGGAAAGCTGGGCCCGCCTCGGCCTCGGCCTCGTCCACCTGGACGACCGAACGCCCGCGACCGGCTGACCCGCCCCGCAACACCCGCCATCCTCCACCCACACCCGAACGGCCCGCGTCGCATCGGCTCGTACGCGCCCGTGCGGCCCGTACGCGTCCCATCAAGCCCGCCGCCCGAACCGTCCGGGGGACGCCCGTTCCCGCCGGGCCTGTCCTCGTCCCACCCGAGATCGACGGACGCCCGCGCTCGCCCTTCGGCTCCTTCCCGCGAACGGCCGCAGGCCCCTCCGCTCCCGGAACGACCACAGTCCGCCCACGAACGGCCGACCGGCCCCGCAACCACAGAGCCTTGAACGGCCCCGAAGCGCCTCCCGACGTTCCCTCCGAGAGCGGGACCGGTCGGATCTGGGCGGACGGAGGTGCTGCGCGGGTATCGTCCATCCGGCGGCGTTCGCGCGCGACGAGGCGGGCGGGGGCGCAAAGAAGCGCTGGGGGGCGCGTCGCAAGTCCTCGGATCGGTACTGCCCGCGCGATGCGCCTCGGTGCGCCTCGATGCGCTCGCGCAGTCGCTGGACGAGGTCGGGGCGTTCTCGGGAGCCGAACACGCCGGACGCCGCGTCGGCGGTCCTGCCGGTCCACTGGAGGACGAGCCGTTCGGCGGCCTAGCTCACCTGGACGGGGACGGGGACGGGGACGCGGACGGGCGCGGCCCCTTAACGGGGACGCGGACGGGGCGGGTCGTGCGCCGCATTAAGTTGGGGAGGGCATGGAAACGTACGCGGACTGGCTGCGCGCACGCGGCGACGACGAGCTTCGTGCGCTGCTGTCCGCGCGTCCCGAGCTGATCGCGCCCGTACCGGCCGACCTCACCGCGCTCGCCGCCCGCGCCGCGACGCCCGCGGCGATCTCGCGGGCGCTGGACCGGCTCGACCGGTTCGCGCTGGCCGTGCTGGAGGCGCTGCTCGTGCTGCCGCCCCCGGTACGGCCCCGCGCGCTGGCCGCCGCCGTGGAGGCGACGCCGGGCGAGGTGGACGCGGCGCTCGACACGCTGCGCCGGTACGGCCTGGCCTGGGGGAACGGCTCGCTCACGAGCGCCCCGGGCGTCCGGCAGGGCCTGCCGCATCCGGCGGGGCTCGGGCCCCGCGTCCGGGAGGTCTTCGCCGGCTACTCCACCGAACGCCTCACCGCGCTGATCACCGACCTCGACGGCGAGGAGCCGCGCGGCTTCCCCGACTCGGCGCGGCTGCTGGACCGGCTCGCCGACGTGCTGGCCGAGCCCGCCGACCTGATCGCCGACGCGGGCGCCGAGGCGCGGGCCGCGCTCGAACAGCTCGCCTGGGGCCCGCCGGTCGGCCGCGTCGCCGACGCGCGCAGGCCCGTCCGGATCGACAGCGCCACCACCCCGATCGAACGGCTCCTCGCGCGCGGCCTCCTCGCCGCCGAGGACGACCGTACGGTCACGCTGCCCCGCGAGGTCGCCCTGCACCTGCGCGGCGGCCGCCTGTTCCGGGACGTCCCGGCGCAGCCGCCCCCGCTGGCCGCCGACGGCCCCGCGGCCGGGCGGGCCGCCGGTTCCGCGCGCGCCGACCTGGTCGTACGGGCGGGCGCGGGCGAGGCGTTCACCACCGTGCGGCTGATCGAGGAGCTGCTCGAACGCTGGGGCCTCGAACCGCCGCCCGTGCTGCGCAGCGGCGGCCTCGCGGTCCGCGACCTGCGCGCCGCCGCGGCCCTGCTGGACGTCGAGGACTGGCGGGCCGCGCTGCTGGTCGAGGTCGCGTACGCGGCGGGCCTGCTGACCCGCAGCGGCGACCTCGACGGCGAGTGGCTGCCGACCCCCGCCTACGACCTGTGGCTCATGCGCGACACCGCCGGGCGCTGGGTCGAGCTGGCGCACGGCTGGCTGAAGTCCGACCGCGCCGCCGGGCTCGCGGGTGAACGCGACGACCGCGACCGGCTGATCAACGCGCTCAGCGAGGCCATGGTGCGGGGCAGCGCCCCGGCGACCCGCCGCGCCGCGCTGGCCGTGCTCGCCGCCGCCCCGGCGGGCGCCGCGGTCGACGCCGACCACGTCCGCGACCGCCTGTCGTGGCGCTTTCCCCGGCGCGGCGGGCCGCTGCGCGACCGCCTCGTCGGCTGGACGCTGCGCGAGGCCGCGACGCTGGGGCTCACCGGGTTCGGAGAACTCACCCCGTACGCCCGGGAGCTGCTGGAAGGCGGCGAGGCCGAACCGGTCCTGGAGAAGTACCTGCCCGAGCCCGTCGAGGAGATCCTCATCCAGGCCGACCTGACCGCGATCGCGCCCGGCCCGCTGGTCACCGAGCTGGCCCGCGAACTCGCCCTCGCCGCCGACGTGGAGTCGACCGGCGGCGCGACGGTCTACCGTTTCACGCCCGAGTCCGTCCGCCGCGCCCTCGACGCGGGCCGTACCGCCGCCGACGTCCTCGGCCTGCTCGAACGGCACTCGGCGACCCCGCTGCCGCAGCCGCTCGGCTACCTCATCGAGGACGTCGCCCGCCGCCACGGCCACCTGCGCGTCGGCGCGATGGCCTCCTACGTCCGCACCGACTCGCCCGCCACGCTGGACGAGATCCTCGCCGACCGCCGCGCGGACCCGCTGCGGCTGCACCGCCTCGCCCCGACCGTCCTCGCGTCCGGGCTGCAACGCGCCGAACTCCTCGACGGCCTGCGTTCGATGGGCCTCGCCCCGGTCGCCGAGTCGCCGGGCGGCAGCGTGATCGTCACCCGCCCCGACGCGCAGCGGGCCGAACCGCCGCCGTCCACCGAGATCGTCCGGCTGCGTCCGGACGACTCCGCCGACGCCTCGATGGTCGCCGCCGCGGTCCGGGCGCTGCGCGCGGGCGACGAGGCGTCCCGCCACGGCGCCGAGCAGGCGCGGCTGCGCGCCGACGCCCCGGCGGGCGATCCGCCCCGTTCGCCCGCGATGGCCACCATCGAGCAGCTCCGCGCCGCCGTCGACCGCGGCGGCCGCGTCTGGATCGGCTACCTGGACCAGCAGGGCCAGGCGTCCAGCCGGATCGTGGAACCCGTCCGCGTCGAGGGCGGCTTCCTCACCGGCTACGACGCCACCCGCGCGGCCGTCCACCGCTTCGCCCTGCACCGCATCACCGGCGTCTCCGACCTCGACGACGCCCCCGCCGACTAACGTCCGTTTCGCCCCACCGGCCCGTTCGGCGTACGGTCGGGGTCAAGCGATAGCCTGCGCTGTCCGAGCGGACATTTCGCCGGGCCGCTACGGAACGGCCGGCACGGCAGGAGGCGCGGATGAGCGGGTACGGAGGGCAGCCGCCGCCCGGCTGGCAGGACCCCTACGGCGGACAGGGCCACGGCGCGTACGGCCAGGACCCCTACGGGCGACCGCCGCCCGGCCACGGCTACGGCCCGCCGGGCGTCCCGCACGCCTCCGTGGGCAACGGCGGCGCGATCGCCGCCCTCGTCTGCAACATCCTCGCCGTCGTGATGTGCTGCAACGTCCTCGCGATCGCCGGCATCGTCACCTCCGCGATCGCACTCGGCAAGGCCCCCGGCGACCCCCGCTCACTCCGCACCCTGACGATCTGGAGCTGGGCGATCCTCGCCGGCGCCATGATCCTGGAGATCGCCCTGATCATCCTCGCCGTAGCCGCCGGCTGGACAACCGACTCCGGCTCCCCCGACTACACCTCCACCGGCGTCTAACCCCCCTCCTCCCACTCCCCCGCACGCCCAGCACGCCTTCCCCCCGCCCACGTCGCGCACACCCGTCAGCCAGGAAGACCCAGCGCCTCCGACGCGCTCCACACGCCCAGCACGCCTTCCCCCGCCCCCGTCGCGCACCCCCCAGCCCGAAAGAACCAGCGCCTCCGACGCGCCCCGCAGCATCGGAACGCCCCACCCGCGGCACGCCCGACGCGTCCGGCACCCACGGCACACCCGACGCGCCCGGCACGTTCGGAACGGGCAGCGCCGTCCAGCACGCCCTTCACCCGCCCATCCGCACAGTCGGCACGTCCCTCACACCCCAGCACGCCCCGCACGCCCAGCACCCCCCTCAGCCCCCGGAACGCCCAACACGTCCCACGCGCCCGCCACGACCGAAGCGACCAGCACCCCCAGAACGACCAGCGTCCCCAGAACGACCAGCACCCTCGCCACGACCGGCACCCCAGAGTGGTCGGCTCTCCCGACCCGTCCACCAGAGCGGGGCAGGGCCAGTGCGACGAACGCGCCCACGGCCATGCCCGCCGTGGCCAGCAGTACCGCCGTGCGGCCGCCGTCGGCCACCGCGGCGCGCAGCGGAACGCCCGACAGCCCGCCCGTTCCCGCGTTGGCGACCGCGGTCAGGACGGCCAGCCCGATCGCGTTTCCGAGGTTCAGCGCCGTCGAGGCCATGCCGTTCGCGACGCCCTGCTCGCGGGGCGCGACGCCGGTCGAGGCGGCGATCCACATCGCGGTCCAGGCGATGCCCTGCCCGACGCCCGACACCACCAGTCCCGGCACCGTCGTCAGGAACGCCGCGTCCAGCGCGAACCCGGCCGCCAGCGCCGCCGTCCCCGCGACGCCCCCGACGAACCCGACCACCAGCGTCCGCCGCGTGCCGAGCGCGCCCGCCATCCGGCCGCCGATCTGCGTCCCGGCGGCGATCGCGGCGGACGGCACGAGGAACGCCAGCCCCGTCTCCAGCGCCGAGAACCGGTGCACGTTCTGGAACAGCACCGTCAGGAAGTACGGCAGCGCGCCGAACGTCGCCATGTAGACGAACGTGCTCGCCACGCCCACCGCGAGGCTGCGGTTGCGCAGCAGGCGCGGCGGCATGAGCGGGTCCCGCCCGCGCGCCTCGACCGCGGCGAACACGCCTAGCAGTACCGCCGCCAGGACGAACGCGGCGACGACAGCGGCCGACGACCAGCCCGCCTCCGGCCCCTGGACGAGCCCGAAGACCAGCAGCGTGACCCCGCCCGTGACGGTGAGCGCGCCAGGCAGGTCGAACCGGCGCCGTTCCTCCGCGCGCCGGTCCTTCGGGATGACGGCGAGCGCCGCCACCGCCACACCGGCGGCCAGGGGAACGTTCACGAAGAACACGGCGGGCCACCCGTACGCCTGGGTGAGGACGCCGCCGAGCAGCGCGCCCACCGTCAGGCCGCTCGCCCCGGCCCCGCCCCACACGGCGAGGGCCCGGTTGCGCCGCGGCCCCTCCTCGAACAGCGTCCCGATCAAGGACAGGGTGGACGGCAGCAGCAGCGCCCCGCCGAGCCCCTGAACGGCCCGCGCCGCGATGATCACGCCGGGCGCGGTGGCGAGCCCGCCCGCCAGCGAGGACGCCGCGTACACCGCGAGGGCCGCCACGAACACGCGGCGGCGCCCGAGCAGGTCGGCCGCGCGCCCGCCGAGCAGCAGGAACCCGCCGGCGAACACCACGTAGGCGTGGATCACCCACTGCTGCGACTGCGCGGTGAACCCGAGGTCATCGCCGATCTCGGGCAGCGCCACGTACACGATGTTGAGGTCCAGGGAGAAGATCAACTGGGCGAGGGCGAGCAGCGCCAGGGCGAGCCCCGGCCGCCGAGGGCCGTCGGTCATGGACATGCGTTCGCACGCCTTTCGGCAGGAGGGATCGGAGGGTCGGCCGGCCGGCCCGAACAGTACGAATGTTGCCGTACATTCCAACCAACCGTCAACCTCCCCGCCTACAGATTCGCTGCTCAGCACCCATAGTTCGCCAGTACACGTACGTTAAGATCGATCATATGATCGCTCAGCACCCCGAGCGGGACCAGATCCTGCTGGAGAACGTCCTGACGGCCCTGGGCAACCCCCTCCGGCTGCGCATCGTCCGCGTCCTCGCCGACGCCGGCGAGCGCAACTGCGGCACGATCCTCGGCAAGGAGATCTCGAAGTCGACCCTGACCCACCACTGGCGCGTCCTGCGCGACAGCGGCGTCATCTGGCAGCGCCCCTCCGGCCGCGAGAACCTCCTCTCCCTCCGCCGCGAAGACCTGGACGCCCGCTTCCCCGGCCTCCTCAACGCCCTCCTGAACGCCCTAGAACCCACAACCACCCCTCCCGCCTAAACTCCCACCCGCCCCGAACGAACCGCCCCAACCGCGACACACCGCCCCCGTTCCCGCTCCGCCCCGTTCCACCCCGACCCGTGCTGCCCCGTCCTGCCCCGTCCTGCCCCGCCGCCCGGACGAGGCACCAACCGACACACACCCGACCGCCACCCCAGCCCCAGCCATCGATACCGAACGCCCCTCCGCATCCATCACCCACCCCTCCCCCGCCGATTCCGAAGCTCCAGAAGACCCCTCCCCCTCAGCAAGAGCCCACCCACCCCGGGAAGGAACCCAACCGGCTCGGGAAGGAAGCCATCCGGCCCGGGAAGAGCGCGCGGCCTGCCGGTGTTGGACAGTTGGTCTCGTCGCGAACCGTCCAGTGCCGGGCCGGGCTCGGATAGCCTGCTCGCGCGGGGATCGCGGCACGACGACCGTGACCGCACCACAAGTCCACCGTGCTCGCGCCACAACCGCAGCCGCGACTGCGGCCGTGACCGCAGTCGCGGCGTGACCGCGGCTCACCGCACCGGCGCCCGACCGCCCGGGACCGTACGTCCCGCCGGACGAGCGCCGTCCACCTCATCCACCACCCGACAGGGGCTGCATCTGTGACCGACGGTCCGCTCATCGTCCAGTCCGACAAGACCCTGCTGCTCGAAGTCGACCACGAACTGGCCGGCGAGTGCCGCAAGGAGATCGCCCCGTTCGCCGAGCTCGAGCGGGCGCCGGAGCACATCCACACCTACCGGGTCACGCCGCTCGCGCTGTGGAACGCGCGGGCCGCCGGCCACGACGCCGAGCAGGTCGTCGACACCCTGCTGAAGTTCTCCCGCTACCCCGTGCCGCACGCGCTGCTGGTCGACGTCGCCGACACGATGGCGCGCTACGGGCGGCTGCGCCTGGAGAAGCACCCGACGCACGGGCTCGTCCTCTCGACCTCCGACCGTTCGGTCCTCGAAGAGGTGCTGCGGTCCAAGAAGGTCAAGGGCATGTTCGGCGACCGCGTCGGCGAGGACGCCGTCGCCGTCCATCCGAGCGAACGCGGCGCCCTCAAGCAGTCCCTCCTCAAGCTCGGCTGGCCCGCCGAGGACCTCGCCGGCTACGTGGACGGTGAAGCCCACGCGATCGCCCTGAACGAGGACGGCTGGTCCCTGCGCTCGTACCAGAAGGACGCGGCCGACGCGTTCTGGCACGGCGGATCCGGCGTCGTCGTCCTGCCCTGCGGCGCCGGGAAGACCATCGTCGGCGCCGCCGCCATGGCCCGCGCGGAGGCGACCACCCTGATTCTGGTGACCAACACCGTGTCGGCGCACCAGTGGAAGCAGGAGCTCATCCGGCGGACGTCCCTCACCGAGGACGAGATCGGCGAGTACACGGGCACCAAGAAGGAGATCCGCCCCGTCACGATCGCCACGTACCAGATCATGACGACGCGGCGGAAGGGCGCCTACGCGCACCTGGAACTGTTCGACGCGCGCGACTGGGGCCTCGTCCTCTACGACGAGGTGCACCTCCTGCCCGCGCCGATCTTCCGGATGACCGCCGACCTCCAGGCCCGCCGCCGCCTCGGCCTCACCGCCACGCTCGTCCGCGAGGACGGCCGCGAGGGCGACGTGTTCTCCCTCATCGGCCCCAAGCGGTACGACGCGCCCTGGAAGGACATGGAGACGCAGGGGTGGATCGCCCCGGCCGACTGCGTCGAGGTGCGCGTCACCCTCACCGACGCCGAACGCCTCGCCTACGCCACCGCCGACCCCGACGAGCGCTACCGCTTCTGCGCCACCACGGACACCAAGACCAGCCTGGTCAAGGCCCTGGTCGAACGGCACCGCGGCGAGCAGACCCTTGTCATCGGCCAGTACATCGACCAGCTCGACGAACTCGGCGCGCTGCTGGACGCCCCGGTCATCAAGGGCGAGACCCGCGTGCGCGAACGCGAACGCCTCTTCGACGCGTTCCGCGCAGGCGAGCTGAACGTCCTGGTCGTCTCCAAGGTCGCGAACTTCTCCATCGACCTCCCGAGGCCACCGTCGCCGTCCAGGTCTCCGGCGCGTACGGGTCCAGGCAGGAAGAGGCGCAACGCCTCGGACGACTCCTGCGCCCGAAGGCATCAGGCCAGGGCGCCCGCTTCTACGCCGTCGTGGCCCGCGACACCCTCGACCAGGAGTACGCGGCACACCGCCAGCGCTTCCTCGCCGAACAGGGCTACGCCTACCGAATCGTGGACGCCGACGCGGTCCTGGCCGGCGGAGAAATCTGACCGCCCTTTCCCGAAAACCTCCGAAAATGAGAAAGGCCCCGCCGTTACGGCGGGGCCTTTCACCATGAAGAGTCCGGCGGTGTCCTACTCTCCCACACAGTCTCCCGTGCAGTACCATCGGCGCTGAAGGGCTTAACTTCCGGGTTCGGGATGGGACCGGGTGTTTCCCCTTCGCCAAAACCACCGAACGACCAACCCCCAACACCACCCCCCGTCAGGGGGGGTGCGGGAAATTCTTGGCCGCCCAAGCAACAATCCGGCTCAGGCAACAACTATTCACAAATCAATAACGGGGTTCCCGGTTGTTGTTCGGGAACCGCACAGGGACGCGAGCACACCAGCAACCAGAAAAATCAAAGACCCGGTGTCTGTCGATTGGTTTGAACGTTGTGTGTGTTCAAGCCACTCGGCCTATTAGTACCGGTCAACTCCACACGTTACCGTGCTTCCATGTCCGGCCTATCAACCCAATGGTCTGTTGGGGGCCTTACACCCACTAGGGGTGGGAGAACTCATCTCGAGGAAGGCTTCCCGCTTAGATGCTTTCAGCGGTTATCCCGACCGAACGTAGCCAACCAGCCGTGCCCCTGGCGGGACAACTGGCACACCAGAGGTTCGTCCGTCCCGGTCCTCTCGTACTAGGGACAGACCCTCTCAATTCTCCTACGCGCGCAGCGGATAGGGACCGAACTGTCTCGCGACGTTCTAAACCCAGCTCGCGTGCCGCTTTAATGGGCGAACAGCCCAACCCTTGGGACCTACTCCAGCCCCAGGATGCGACGAGCCGACATCGAGGTGCCAAACCATCCCGTCGATATGGACTCTTGGGGAAGATCAGCCTGTTATCCCCGGGGTACCTTTTAGCCGTTGAGCGACACCACTTCCACACGTAGGTGCCGGATCACTAGGCCCTGCTTTCGCACCTGCTCGACATGTCTGTCTCACAGTCAAGCCCCCTTGTGCCCTTGCACTCACCACCTGATTGCCAACCAGGCTGAGGGAACCTTTGGGCGCCTCCGTTACTCTTTAGGAGGCAACCGCCCCAGTTAAACTACCCACCAGGCACTGTCCCCCACCCGGATCCACGGGTGCGGGTTAGACGCTCAAAACGACCAGAGTGGTATTTCACCAACGACTCCACCCAGACTGGCGTCTGGGCTTCACAGTCTCCCACCTATCCTACACAAGACGCTCCAAGCGCCAATGCCAAGCTGTAGTGAAGGTCCCGGGGTCTTTCCGTCCTGCTGCGCGAAACGAGCATCTTTACTCGTACTGCAATTTCGCCGGGCCTGTGGTTGAGACAGCGGGGAAGTCGTTACGCCATTCGTGCAGGTCGGAACTTACCCGACAAGGAATTTCGCTACCTTAGGATGGTTATAGTTACCACCGCCGTTTACCGGCGCTTAGATTCTCAGCCTCGAAAACCCCGAAAGAGCCTTCTAACCGGTCCTCTTAACGTTCCGGCACCGGGCAGGCGTCAGTCCGTATACAGCGTCTTACGACTTCGCACGGACCTGTGTTTTTAGTAAACAGTCGCTTCCCCCTGGCCTCTGCGACCACACCCAGCTCCGGAGGCGTGCTCCATCACCGGGCCTGGTCCCCCTTCTCCCAAAGTTACGGGGGCAATTTGCCGAGTTCCTTAACCACAGTTCACCCGATCGCCTTGGTATTCTCTACCTGACCACCTGAGTCGGTTTGGGGTACGGGCCGCCGGTACACTCGCTAGAGGCTTTTCTCGGCAGCATGGGATCACTCACTTCACCTAAAACGGCTCGGCATCACATCTCACCCTTGATGTGCCGCGGATTTACCTACGGCACGGGCTACCTGCTTACCCCAGGACAACCACCGCCTGGGCTGAGCTACCCTCCTGCGTCACCCCATCACTCACCTACTACCCCTCGGGTCGACCGCTAGGCCCATCCCGGTCCCCGAAGGAACCAGGCGGGATTCAGGGTCTTAGCATCAGAGGGTTCAGCGTTGGCGCATACCAGCGGGTACGGGAATATCAACCCGTTGTCCATCGACTACGCCTGTCGGCCTCGCCTTAGGTCCCGACTTACCCTGGGCGGATTAGCCTGCCCCAGGAACCCTTGGTCATCCGGCGCACACGTTTCTCACGCGTGATTCGCTACTCATGCCTGCATTCTCACTCCCACACCCTCCACCGCACGATCACTCGACGGCTTCACCGGACGCAGGACGCTCCCCTACCCACCCCAGCATCAGCTGGAGTGCCACGGCTTCGGCGGTGTGCTTGAGCCCCGCTACATTGTCGGCGCGGAATCACTTGACCAGTGAGCTATTACGCACTCTTTCAAGGATGGCTGCTTCTAAGCCAACCTCCTGGTTGTCACGGCAACTCCACATCCTTTCCCACTTAGCACACGCTTAGGGGCCTTAGCCGATGATCTGGGCTGTTTCCCTCTCGACTACGAAGCTTATCCCCCGCAGTCTCACTGCCGCGCTCTCACTTACCGGCATTCGGAGTTTGGCTGACGTCAGTAACCTTGTAGGGCCCATCAGCCATCCAGTAGCTCTACCTCCGGCAAGAAACACACGACGCTGCACCTAAATGCATTTCGGGGAGAACCAGCTATCACGGAGTTTGATTGGCCTTTCACCCCTAACCACAGGTCATCCCCCAGGTTTTCAACCCTGGTGGGTTCGGGCCTCCACACCGTCTTACCGGCGCTTCACCCTGCCCATGGCTAGATCACCCCGCTTCGGGTCTACAGCATGCGACTCAAACGCCCTATTCAGACTCGCTTTCGCTACGGCTACCCGCCACCGGTTAACCTCGCCACACACCATAACTCGCAGGCTCATTCTTCAAAAGGCACGCCATCACGAACAACACCCCAAAAAGAGTGCTGAGGACGCTCTGACGGCTTGTAGGCACACGGTTTCAGGTACTATTTCACGACCCCTCACCGGGGCACTTTTCACCTTTCCCTCACGGTACTGGTCCGCTATCGGTCATCAGGAAGTATTCAGCCTTACCACGTGGTCGTGGCAGATTCACACGGGATTTCACGGGCCCCGTGCTACTCGGGACAACACCCAGGAGACAACATGATTTCGCTTACCGGACTCTCACCGTCTACGGTCGGCCATCCCAAACCGTTCAACTATCACATTGTTTTATAACTCCCCGCCAGACTGGTAGACCTGACCGGATGCTCCCACAACCCCGCACACGCAACCCCTACCAGGTATCACACGCGCACGGTTTAGGCTCCTCCGCTTTCGCTCACCACTACTCACGGAATCACTCTTGTTTTCTCTTCCTGCGGGTACTGAGATGTTTCACTTCCCCGCGTTCCCACCAACCGCCCTATACATTCAGACGGCGGCGACACCCCATGACGGGTGCCAGGTTTCCCCATTCGGAAATCCCCGGATCACAGTCTGGTTGCCGACTCCCCGAGGCATATCGCAGGCTCCCACGTCCTTCATCGGCTCCTGATGCCAAGGCATCCACCGTATGCCCTTAAAAACTTGAACACACAAAACGATCAAACAAATCGCAGACAAGACACAACCCCCGACACCACCCGCCAGCCCCCCGCCCCCTCACCAGAAAACAGTCAGAAGGAAGAAAGACCAAGATGGTCGAGGTCGAGTCTCGCCAGAGATGCTCGCGTCCACTGTGCAGTTCTCAAACAACAAACGAGTCCACCGAACCCCGCGCACCCATCACGGATGCGCCGCGTTCAGTCCCGTAGTCCAGAAGAAACACCCCAACCCCCTCCACCACACGACCGACGAACGACCTGTGTGTTCAAAGGGGGCTGAAGGGCCCGTTTCCTCAGGACCCAACAGCGTGCCCACCCCACCACCAGCCCGACACCGGCGACTCCCACTCCCCGCGAGGTAACCCCCGCAGGGCGGTACTTGCCGGCTCACACGAGCGGTGAGCTGAATAGCCAGTGCTCCACATCTATGAGCAGCCACCCGGCGAACATGCGCCGCCGATGATGGCCACCGACCACAACACCCGCAGCGAGCGGGATGCTTGTGGCCGATTGGTGCTCCTTAGAAAGGAGGTGATCCAGCCGCACCTTCCGGTACGGCTACCTTGTTACGACTTCGTCCCAATCGCCGGCCCCACCTTCGACCGCTCCCCCCGCACAAGGCGGTTGGGCCACGGGCTTCGGGTGTTGCCGACTTTCGTGACGTGACGGGCGGTGTGTACAAGGCCCGGGAACGTATTCACCGCAGCGTTGCTGATCTGCGATTACTAGCGACTCCGACTTCACGAAGTCGAGTTGCAGACTTCGATCCGAACTGAGACCGGCTTTAAGGGATTCGCTCCACCTCACGGTATCGCAGCCCTCTGTACCGGCCATTGTAGCATGTTTGCAGCCCAAGACATAAGGGGCATGATGACTTGACGTCATCCCCACCTTCCTCCGAGTTGACCCCGGCGGTCTCCCATGAGTCCCCACCCGAAGTGCTGGCAACATGGAACGAGGGTTGCGCTCGTTGCGGGACTTAACCCAACATCTCACGACACGAGCTGACGACAGCCATGCACCACCTGTCACCGGCCCAAAAGGACCCCGCATCTCTGCGGGTTTTCCGGCGATGTCAAGCCTTGGTAAGGTTCTTCGCGTTGCGTCGAATTAAGCAACATGCTCCGCCGCTTGTGCGGGCCCCCGTCAATTCCTTTGAGTTTTAGCCTTGCGGCCGTACTCCCCAGGCGGGGCGCTTAATGCGTTAGCTACGGCGCGGAATCCGTGGAAGAACCCCACACCTAGCGCCCAACGTTTACGGCGTGGACTACCAGGGTATCTAATCCTGTTCGCTCCCCACGCTTTCGCTCCTCAGCGTCAGTACAGGCCCAGAGAACCGCCTTCGCCACCGGTGTTCCTCCCGATATCTGCGCATTTCACCGCTACACCGGGAATTCCATTCTCCCCTACCTGCCTCTAGTCTGCCCGTATCCACCGCAGACCCACAGTTAAGCTGTGGGCTTTCACGACAGACGCGACAAACCGCCTACGAGCTCTTTACGCCCAATAATTCCGGACAACGCTTGCGCCCTACGTATTACCGCGGCTGCTGGCACGTAGTTAGCCGGCGCTTCTTCTGCACCTACCGTCACTTCCGCTTCGTCGGTGCTGAAAGAGGTTTACAACCCGAAGGCCGTCATCCCCCACGCGGCGTCGCTGCGTCAGGCTTCCGCCCATTGCGCAATATTCCCCACTGCTGCCTCCCGTAGGAGTCTGGGCCGTGTCTCAGTCCCAGTGTGACCGGTCGCCCTCTCAGGCCGGTTACCCGTCGTCGCCTTGGTAGGCCATCACCCCACCAACAAGCTGATAGGCCGCGAGCCCATCCCCAACCGAAAAACTTTCCACCACCCGGCCATGCGACCAATGGTTGTATCCGGTATTAGACCCAGTTTCCCGGGCTTATCCCAGAGTCAGGGGCAGGTTGCTCACGTGTTACTCACCCGTTCGCCGCTCGAGTACCCCCGAAGGGGCCTTTCCGCTCGACTTGCATGTGTTAAGCACGCCGCCAGCGTTCGTCCTGAGCCAGGATCAAACTCTCCATCAAGGCACAACGACAAGCCCAGGGGCGAACCCAGACCCGCCAAACCTCAGGAAACAATCCCAGCAAACAACCCCGAAACCAAACGTTCAGGGCCGTATTGCCTCAAAGAAATCCCCGACCACCAGCCGACAAACAACCGGCGGCCACAGGGCGACCCGACCCCTAAAGATCGAGCCGATAAAGGCACTGGCTTTTAACACGCTGTTGAGTTCTCAAGAAACGGACACCCACCGTGTGGATCCGCTTTCGCATTTCCCGCCTCGGTGGCGACTTTTTTACTTTATCAGATCCGTTCGGCTTGTCAATTTCGCCGATCTTTTCTGATTCCGCCCTTTCGGTTCCGCTTGCGCGGCGCCTTCCGGGCGGTGGTGCTATTTCATCAGATCCGGCGCGATTGTCAAAACCGAGCCTTTTCCAACCCCCACCACAGCACCACGGGCACGACGAAACGCCGTGTCCGATGATCCTCCAGTGGGTTCCCCTCCGGGCCGGCCGCCTTCCGGCGTCCCGCGTCCCCGTGGGGCGAAGAGAACAGTATGCCCATGAGGTGGCCACGTCAAACCGTTCGGGAGATGTCACGGCGGCGTGTCGTGCCGCCCGGCTCCGGTCCGCGGCCCTGCCGCGGCTCCCATCTCGGGCTTCTCATCGTGAACGCACGGGCGGACGTGGTTGTTCCTGTTGCCTTCGGCCGTGTGCGCGGTGACGATCTGATCATCTGCTCGGCGGCCGAGGAGGAATCGGTGCGGGACGGACGAGCGTTTGCATTTCCGCTGGTGGTGCTCGCCGCCACCTTCCTGGTGTTCGGTCTGCTCGGCGTCGGTAGTGCGGTCCGGACGTACGGGGAGACCGCGCGGTTCGCGGAGGGCGAGGGGAGAGCTGGGAGCTTCACCGCGCAGCAGTGGTGGTGTCAGCGCGGGAACGACTGCTACTGGCGCGGCTGGTTCCGTCCGGGCTCCGGCGTTGAAACTGGGGAGGGTGTCGCGCGTGGCGGGGGCGTCTCGGCGGAGGGTGCTGCGTTCGGGCTGCGCGGGCTGGGGCGCGGTCGCATCGCGGAGGGGGACGAGGTGCCGGCGCTCGATGTGGGGTCGCGGGAGTTCGTCTTCGCTGCGGGGGCTTCGCCCGAGTGGGGGCGAGCGGTCGTCCCGGCGTTGTTCGGTTCCTTTCTCGGGGTGCTCGGGGTTGTGCTTTGCGGGGTGCTGGTCAGGCGGGTGCGGGAGAGCGGTGGAGGGGAGCTGACGTCCGGGGGGTTGCTCGCTAGCCGGGAACGACTACAGGGCTTGCGGAATCCGCTTGCTGCAAGCGCTCGCGGAGTTCGGGATCGCTGGGCGTGCATCCCGTTCGCGCGGTCGGATGTGCAGGTCAAGGTTGTGAGATCGGCGTGGTGGACGCTGCTCTGGGGACCGATGTTTCCCGTTCTGGCGTTGACGGCCTTCGCTCTCGGGGCGGCGGGCTGGGAGGCCGGCGTTGGTGACGTGTACGTCGAGGATCGGGTTATCGCTGCGTTGCTCCTCGTCGTAGCGGTGTTCGCTGGGCTCGCTGCCGTCCAGGTCGGCAGGATGCTGTTTCTGCGTCCGCGTGTTCGGGTGACGGACGAGTCGCTCGTTATCTGGGATAGCACGTTGTTCTGGAGGCCCGTACGGATTTCGCGCTCGCGGATCGCGGCCGTTTGCTACCCCGGCGCTGTCGAGCGGTATCTGGTGTCCGGCGAACGAGCCCAGCTCACCCCGTTCCAGGAGGAGACGAATCTCGATCTGCTGCTCACCGAGGAGATCCGGCTTCCCGGGCGGAGCCTGGTCGCGGGGAACTGGATCTGGCTGGGCAAGCCCTGGAACAGGGATTTCGGGCCTCCGCCGTGGCTGCCTCGGGGGACGAGTCGTACCGGCGGCTCTCCATCAGGGTGAGAGCTCCGGAACGTACCGGTCAAGGGCTTGAGCGCTGGCTCGGGGAACGGACCGTGTCACCAGGTGCGCCCGCGCCGAGGCCGGGGCTCGAACCAGCCGACCACTTCTTCGCCGGGAGGAGGGTGGCTTCCAGGGGGAAGGGTGATGGTCGTGTCACCGTTCGGCCAGGGCCGCAGCCGGTGATCTCGGAGGTCCGGTCTGCGGGGCCGTCGGTGCTCCGGGCGTCCGTGGATACGCGGCACGACGGGGCTGGGGCGATGCGCGCGCGATTGGACAAGACGCTGGCGCGGCTGCGGCGGAAGGGAGTCGGACGGCCGCCTGTCATGGTCGTTCCGGACGGGATCGCGCAGTTCGTCGTGGGAGATCGGGCTCGTTCCCCGGCTCCGCCTTCCGATCGGGACGAAGTTGGCGGGTTTGATGTGGTGTACGAGGCGAGGCGCGTTCCGGAGGTGATGGTGCGCGTCGAGTCGCAGGGGGTGTGGGACGTCGCGTTCGGCGGGCCGGAGCTGGCCCGCGCGTTCAACCGCGTTGCGACCGGGCGGGCGGCGGAGGTGCTCGTCTACCGGGGTCCGCCGGGGGTCGCGGTCGGGCGCGGGTTGGAGGCCGTTCGGCTGCGGCGGGACGACTTGACGCCGCTGTACGAGGAACCGTTCGTTCCGCGCACGCACGTCGGGCGTCGGCTCGGGTTCGCGGTCCCGACAGGCGCGGTGCTGGAGGTCGTGCCTGGACGTCCCGACTGGGAGCTGGAGGTCGTACCGGTGCATGCGTTAGCCGGGGCGGACGGCGTGTTCGGCGGACCGGGCGTCCGGCTTGTGAGGGCGTTCACGGGGAGCGTTCGGGGACGGTCGTCGGCGGTGCTGTACTACGGCGGTCCGGAGGCGTCGGTCGAGATCGCGTGCCGTGGCGCGGACGGGTTCGGTGTCGTTCGGCTGGACGGAGGGCTCGCGCCGGCGGGACCGCTGGTGCCCGCGCCCGCCTCCCGTTCCGGCGTCACGACCGTCCGGTTGTTACCGGGGACGATGCTCCAGGTGAGTGGTGGGACGGATACCTGGACGCCCACCGTGGAACGGGCCGGGCGCTAGGGACCTGGCGGATGGGTCTTCGACGTTCACCGTGGAATCCGCCGAACCGGCGCTCGGAGCTTGGGTGGTGCGTGGGCGTTCGGGGACGGGGCGGGTGAAGGTCAGGGCTGGACTAGGTAGCCGCCGATGAAGAGGATGCCTTCGGCGACGACCCAGGCGAACGCGGCGGCGACGAGAAGGGCGTCGAGGCGTTGGGGGCGGTTGCGCACGGCGGGGAGGGCCCAGGCGGTCAGGACCGTGACCACGGCGACGGCCGCTACCGGGGCCGACAGGAGGACGGTCAGTTCGAAGTCGGCGGCGCACGTCGCGTCGTGGGCGTCGCCCGTGCCGCAGAACGCGGCGTCGCCCCAGCCGCCGAGCGCGGAGAAGAACCAGAGCAGGCCGAGCGCGAGGTTCGCGATCGTCGGGATGGCCGGCGAGATCCACCAGCCGTTCGGGCGTCGGGGCATGGCCTGCACGCACGGAACGTACCTCGGTGCCGCCGCGCCTGGAACCCCTCCGCGTGGACGAGCGGGCTACGCGCGCGTTCCGCCGCGACGGGCGCGGGGCGCGGCGCGCGTCAGGTGATGTCCTTGGATTCGTGGAGGCTCATGTCCATGACGATGGCGGTCAGGACGGCCATCGTGCGGAGCGGCTCGGGAACGGGGTCGTCGATCTGGACGGAGTACTTGTCGGCGGTGGTGAGCAGGTGGGTGGCGAGCCCCGCCCACTTCTTGCGGACGTGGGCGACCGCCTTGCCGTCGGTGTCGGAGACGACGAAGTTGTTCCTCGGCACGTCGACGTCGACGGCGCCGAGGGCGCTGCCCTGGCCGTCCGCGACGAGGTAGCGGCGGCCGACCCGTTCGGTGCGGAAGGCGCCGATCAGCTCGTCGGCGGGGTCGCGCACCTCGGTGAGCTCGCGCCCGCCGTGCTTGTCGATGAACACCAGCGGGGCGCCGTCGGGGGTTTCGAGCAGTACGGCGCGCGCGTCGAGGTCGGACTTGCCGGGGAACACGGTGCGCAGCGCCTCGGAACGGTTCTTGACGCTCGTCTCCGCGGCGACGGCGAGGACCGTTCCGTCGCCGTCGAGGACCTTGTAGCGGGATTTGGCGAACGGTCCGCGGCGGGGCTGTTCGACCCTGAGCACCGGCGTGCCGAACACGTCGCTCACGGGGTCTGCTGGGCTCATCGGCCACCTCTTCGTCCGTTTGTCGGGTCCGCCGCCTTGGGTGGCGGTACGACGCTCAAGCGGCGATCCTGCCAAGACGGGCGGGCCGGGGGAAGGTCCCCTAGCGCGGCGGCGGGCCGAAACCATCCGCCGGTCACGGAGAATTCGCGTGGGCGACAGGCCCGGTCGGGGCAGGAACCAAGAAGGGCGGTCCCGTGAACGGGACCGCCCTTCTCACGCCGTACGGCTCATGGACTCGATCAGAAGTCCATGCCGCCGCCGTCGGGCATGCCGGCGGGGGCGGGGTTCTTCTCGGGCTTCTCGGCGATGACGGCCTCGGTCGTCAGGAACAGGGCCGCGATCGACGAGGCGTTCTGGAGCGCCGACCGGGTCACCTTGGCCGGGTCCAGGATGCCCGCCTCGAACATGTTGACGTACTCGCCGGTGGCGGCGTTCAGGCCCTCACCCGGGGTCAGGTTGCGGACCTTCTCCACCACGACGCCGCCTTCGAGACCGGCGTTGACCGCGATCTGCTTGAGCGGCTCCTCCAGCGCGCGCTTGACGATGCCCGCACCGGTCGCCTCGTCGCCCGACAGCTCCAGCTTGTCGAACGCCTTGGTGCCGGCCTGGAGCAGCGCCACGCCACCGCCGGGGACGATGCCCTCCTCGACGGCCGCCTTGGCGTTGCGGACGGCGTCCTCGATGCGGTGCTTGCGCTCCTTGAGCTCGACCTCGGTCGCCGCGCCGGCCTTGATGACCGCCACGCCGCCGGCCAGCTTGGCCAGCCGCTCCTGGAGCTTCTCGCGGTCGTAGTCGGAGTCGGTGTTGTCGATCTCGGTACGGATCTGGTTGACCCGGCCCGCGATCTCGTTGGCGTCACCGGCGCCGTCGACGATCGTGGTCTCGTCCTTGGCGATCACGACCTTGCGGGCACGCCCCAGCATGTCCAGCGTCGTGTTCTCCAGCTTGAGGCCCACGTCCTCGGAGATCACCTGGCCACCGGTCAGCGTCGCGATGTCGCCGAGCATGGCCTTGCGGCGGTCGCCGAAGCCCGGGGCCTTGACGGCCACGGACTTGAAGATGCCGCGGATCTTGTTGACGACCAGCGTGGCCAGGGCCTCGCCGTCGACGTCCTCGGCGATGATCAGCAGCGGCTTGCCGGACTGCATGACCGACTCCAGGACCGGCAGCAGGTCCTTGTTGGCCGACACCTTGCCCTGGTTGATCAGGATGTAGGGGTCCTCCAGGACCGCTTCCATCCGCTCGGGGTCGGTGACGAAGTAGTGCGAGATGTAGCCCTTGTCGAAGCGCATGCCCTCCGTCAGTTCGAGCTCCAGACCGAAGGTCTGGCTCTCCTCGACGGTGATCACGCCCTCCTTGCCGACCTTGTCCATCGCCTCGGCGATCATCTCGCCGATCTGCGGGTCGCCCGCGGAGATGGACGCGGTGGAGGCGATCTGCTCCTTGGTCTCCACGTCCTTGGCCAGCTTGGACAGCTCCTCGCTGACCCGCTCGACCGCGGACTCGATGCCGCGCTTGAGCGACATCGGGTTGGCGCCGGCCGCCACGTTGCGCAGACCCTCGCGCACCAGCGCCTGGGCCAGCACGGTGGCGGTCGTGGTGCCGTCACCCGCGACGTCGTCGGTCTTCTTGGCTACTTCCTTGACGAGCTCGGCGCCGATCTTCTCCCAGGCGTCCTCGAGCTCGATCTCCTTGGCGATCGACACACCGTCGTTGGTGATCGTGGGAGCGCCCCACTTCTTCTCCAGCACGACGTTGCGGCCCTTGGGACCAAGGGTCACCTTCACCGCGTCAGCGAGCTGGTTCATGCCGCGCTCGAGACCGCGACGGGCCTCCTCGTCGAACGCGATCATCTTTGCAGCCATAGGCTCCAGTCCTCCCGGAACAAGGTGGCCAAAACGGATCGAGCCGACGCCCGCGACGGACGGCCCCCACCGACGACTGCCATTCCGCCGCCGAACTGAGGCCTCATCGCCCCGACCCAGACTGTGGGATTGTCACTCTCCACAGCAGAGTGCCAACCGTTTTTTAGCACTCTACCCTGCCGAGTGCAAGCGTCGTACATCGTCCCGCGGAGAGTCCCCTCCCGTACGGCCGGGCACCCCATGACCAGGACCGGGACCGTCCCGGGACGATCCGGGACCGCTCCACGCCGCTGCGCCGCGTACCGCTGTAAGAGCCTATTCACGCGATGCTCAGGGGCTGTGCACACGGCGGTAGGCAGGCTGATGAGCCCCGCTCTCGTCTGCGCTACACAGCCGTCGCTAGGAGGGGAGGCCGGTCGGCCGGTAATGGTCAGGGTCGGAGGACTTGACCAGGGGCAGCACCTCGGCCTCCAGGCGCCTCGGGACGCGGAGGTTGTAGCGGGTCTCCAGGCGGTTCCGCGCGCGTACGTAGCGGGCCGCGGCCTCTTCGAGCGAGCGGGGAACGGTCTGGACGCCCAGGGGTTCCAGCAGGTGGCGGCTCATCCTGAGCAGCTCGCCGCGGATCCGGTCGGACATGCCGTGGCGGCGCTTGCTGACCAGCCACAGTGTCCAGTCCCAGAAGTGCGCGTCCACGGCGGCGAGGGTGTCGGGTCCGATGCGCCACGGCGGGTTCCAGCTCCGCGGCACGTCGGGGAAGATCAGGTCGACCTTGACCGGGCCGGGCAGGATCAGCAGGTAGCTCTCGCAGTCGCCGAGCGGGTCCCACTGCGCGGCCAGCGGATCGTACGGGGCGGCGAGTACGGGCAGGTCGGAGGCGATGTGGCCGAAGTCCTCGGCGGTGATGTGGAAGTCCCAGTCCGACAGCTCGGTGGCGGTTCCGCGCGCCCGGGAGCCGATGGGCTCGACCAGGCGCACCGCGGGGTGCGCGCGCACGGCCCCCACGATCTCCTCCGCTATCCCCATGGAGGGCCTTTTACCCCGCTCCATCAGGACAAAAGCCCTTCCCTGCGCCATCTCGTTCGATGGGACGGGGAAGGGGCTCGCGGGCGGACGGCCCCGCAGCGGGCGCGTGTCCCGGTCAGCCGCCGGCGACGGCGGGGATGATCGAGATCTGGGCGCCCTCGGGCGTCGTGGTGTCCAGGCCGTCGGCGAAGCGGACGTCCTCGTCGCCGACGTAGACGTTGACGAACCGGCGGATCTTGCCGTTGTCGTCGAGGATGCGGGCGGAGATGCCGGAGTAGCTGGCCTCCAGGTCGGCGACGACCGCGCGCAGGGTCGCGCCCTCGGCCTTCACCTCCGCCTCGCCGCCGGTGTAGGTCCGCAGGATCGTGGGGATCCGGACAGACACGCTGCTCATGGTGGACTCCTCAGGATGGTGCCGGTCGTTCTGCGTCGGGGGTGCGGGGTCAGGCGAGGCCCGCGGCCCGGAACGCGTCGAGCGTCGGGGCGATGTTCGCGGAGGGGCGCGCCACGGGGGCGACCGCGTCGAGGGTCTTCAGCCCGTCGCCGGAGTTGATGATGACGGTCTCGGCGGACGGGTCGAGCGCGCCGTTCTCGGCCAGCTTGCGCAGGGACGCGACCGTGACGCCGCCCGCGGTCTCGCCGAAGACGCCCTCGGTGCGGGCCAGCAGCCGGATGCCGTCGACGACCTGCTCGTCGGTGACGTCCTCGACCGCGCCGCCGGTGCGCCGGACGACGTCCAGGACGTACGGGCCGTCCGCCGGGTTGCCGATGGCCAGCGACTTGGCGATCGTGTCGGGCTTCACCGGCCGGACGACGTCGTGCCCGGCCTTGAACGCCGCCGCCACCGGGCCGCAGCCCGTGGCCTGCGCGCCGAACACCTTGTAGGGCCGGTCCTCGACCAGGCCCAGCTTGATCAGCTCCTGGAACGCCTTGTCGATCTTGGTGAGCTGGGAGCCGGAGGCGACCGGGACCACGATCTGGTCGGGCAGCCGCCAGCCGAGCTGCTCGGCGATCTCGTACCCGAGGGTCTTGGAGCCCTCGGCGTAGTACGGCCGGACGTTGACGTTGACGAACGCCCAGTCGTCCTGCTCGCCCGCGATCTCCGAGGCGAGCCGGTTGACGTCGTCGTAGTTGCCGTCGACGGTGACGAACGTGCCGCCGTACACCGCCGTCGTGATGATCTTCTGCGACTCCAGGTCGGACGGCACGAACACCGCGCTGCGGATCCCGGCGCGGGCCGCCGCCGCGGCGACCGCGTTCGCGAGGTTGCCGGTGGACGGGCAGGCCAGGACCTTGAAGCCGAGCTCGCGGGCGGCGGCGAGCGCCACCGCGACGACGCGGTCCTTGAACGAGTGGGTCGGGTTGCCGCTGTCGTCCTTGACCCACAGCCGCTGGAGGCCGAGCGCCTCGGCGAGCTGGTCGGCCCGGACGAGGCGGGTCAGGCCCGGCTCGGTGTTGGGGCTCTCGGCGACGTTCTCCGGAACGGGCAGCAGCCCGCGGTAGCGCCAGATGTTGCGCGGCCCGGACTCGATCGAGGCGCGGGTGACGCCGCCGAAGTCGTAGGCGATCTCCAGCGGCCCGAAACACTCCTCGCACGCGTAGTGCGGGCCGAGGTCGCGGGTGTGGCCGCATTCGCGGCAGACGAGTCCCGTCGCGGGTCCGAGGTCGGCGGTGGCAGGCGTGAGTGCCATGTAGCGAGGCCCTTTCTCCCCATCTTTCCTGCGCCGCCTTGACGCAGGCCGGAGTTGGCACCATCTCCCGGCCGGCCTCGCAGAATCGCGAGCGCGTACGTGCCGGGTGGTTGCCGGGGCTTCGCAGGGCCGGTCCCTCCACCCCTCTGGATGAGCGGTATTCAGTTGTCCACGAGAACCATCCTCGTGCGGCGAGCGCGGAAGCGAGAGCTATCGGCTCGTATGCGTGACTTTACATGATCTGACCGGATGCCAGACAGGTGGGTCCCACACGTTGAGACGTTACCCCGGCGTGGTCTTGATCACGCCGGGGTGCGTCCGCCGGGGCGGGGGCGGGCGAGGAGGCGGCGGCGGTAGCGGGCCGGCGCCGGGTCCGTGCCGCCCTCCTGGGTGGGGTCGAGGAACACGTGGCGGACGATCGGCAGGCGCTCGCGGAGGCTCGCGTCGATCGCGCCCGCGACGTCCTCGGCCTCGTCCGCGCTGATGTCGTCGGAGAAGTGCACCTTGGCCGCCACGAGGATGTCGTCCGGACCGAAGTGCATGGTGAGCAGCTCCTCGACGCCGGTCACGCCGGGCGCGCCCTCGATCTCGGCGCGGATCGCGCGCTGCGCGGCGGGGTCGGCGGCCCGGCCGATGAGCAGACCCATGCTGTCGCGGCCGAGGGCGACCGCGACGACCACCAGGAGCAGGCCGATCAGGATGGACGCGACGCCGTCCCACACCGCCGAGCCGGTGAGCTCGCGCAGCGTGAGCCCGGCCGCGGCGAACGCCAGGCCGACCATCGCGGCGCTGTCCTCGAACAGCGCGGCCTTGAACGTCACGTCCGGCGTGCGCCGCACGTGCTCGACGACGCCGGGGCCGTCCCCGCGCGTCTCGCGCCGCGCCTGCGTGTACGCCCGGACCCACGAGGCGCCCTCCAGCAGCGCGGCGAGCGCGAGCACCGCGTACGCCAGCCAGACCTGCGTGCCCGCGCCGCCGTGCCCGGTGATCGCCAGGACGCCCTCGAAGATGGAGTAGCCGCCGCCGGCGACGAAGATGCCGAACGCGGCGAGCAGCGACCAGAAGTAGCGCTCGTTCCCGTACCCGAACGGGTGGTGTTTGTCGGGAGGCCGCGCGCTGCGCCGCAGCGACGCCAGCAGGAACCCCTGGTTGAGCGTGTCGGCCACCGAGTGCGCCGCCTCGGCCATCATCGCGCTCGACCCCGCGAGCACTCCGGCGGCCAGTTTCGTGAACGCGAGGATGAGGTTCGCGGCGCCCGCTACGAGCACCGTCTTCTTCGTCTCGGCCCTACTCACGCGCCAGGGTTACCCCGGGCCGGGGGGCCTAATCCGATGGGTCCGCGTACGCCCGGCCGTCGCGTCCCTGCGTTCTCGACAATCTCGCGGGTCACTTTGGTGCGGCGCCAAAGCAACTGAGACCCTGCCGGTATGAGCCAAGTGCTGGTGGCGTCCAACCGCGGTCCGGTGTCGTTCTCCCTCTCCGACGACGGCACGCTGACCATGCGGCGCGGGGGCGGGGGCCTTGTTTCCGGCCTCGCCGCGGTGACCGGCGGACGGGGCCCGGACGGACCGCCGTCGGAGAACGGCGCGGCGCCCGAGGTTCTGTGGGTCTGCGCCGCGCTCGGCGACGCCGACCGCGCCGCGGCGCGGCAGGCCCCGGACGGACGGCTCGACCAGGCGGGCCGCGACACGGGCGGCGCGGCGGTGCGGATGCTCGACATCCCCGCCGACACGTTCCACCGGGCCTACAACGCGGTGGCCAACTCGACGCTCTGGTTCGTCCACCACCTGCTGTACGACACACCGCGCACGCCGCACTTCGACGCGCGGGCGCGCAGGGACTGGCAGTCGTACGAGGCGTACAACGCGGCGTTCGCCGACGCGCTCGCCCGGGACGCCGCGCCGGGCGCCAAGGCCGCGATCCAGGACTACCACCTGTCGCTCGCGCCGCGGATGCTCCGCGACCGCCGTCCCGACCTGAAAATCGTCCACTTCTCGCACACGCCGTGGGCGCCGCCGGAGTACTACCGCCTCCTGCCGGACGACATCGGCGCGCGGATCCTCGACGGCATCCTCGGCGCGGACCACGCGGGGTTCCTGACCGAACGGTGGGCGTCGGCGTTCCTCGACTGCTGCGACCTGCTTCCGGGCACGAAGGTCGACCGGCTCGCCCGTACGGTCACGCGCGCGGGGCACGTCACCCGGATCGGCGTGCACGGGCTCGGCGTCGACGGCGCCGCGCTGCGCGAGCGCGCCGCGCGGGACGACGTGGCCGAACGCGCGCGCGCCCTGCGCGAACGGGTCGGCGACCGGCGGCTCATCGTGCGCGTCGACCGCACCGAGCTGTCGAAGAACATCGTGCGCGGCCTCGCCGCGTACCGCGAACTGCTCGTCAACCACCCCGAGTGGCGGGGACGCGTCGTCCACCTGGCGTTCGCCTACCCGTCGCGCCACGACCTGCGGGAGTACCGCGAGTACACCGAGGCGGTGCGGCGGACGGCCGAGCGGATCACCGAGGAGTTCGGGACGCCGGACTGGGACCCGCTGATCGTCCAGGTGAACGACGACTTCCCGCGCTCGCTCGCCGCCTACGGGATGGCGGACGTGCTGCTGGTCAACCCGATCCGCGACGGCATGAACCTCGTCGCGAAGGAGGGCCCCGTCCTGTCGGAGCGCGGATGCGCGCTGGTGCTGTCGCGCGAGGCGGGCGCCGCGGCCGAGCTGGACTCCGACGCCCTGCTCGTCAACCCGTACGACGTGTCGCAGACGTCCGAGGCCCTCCACCGGGCGCTCCTGATGCCGCACAGGGAACGCGCCGAACGTTGCGCCCGTCTCGCCGCCGCCGCGACCGCGCTCCCGCCGCACCGCTGGTTCGCCGACCAACTGGCGGCCCTCGACTGACTTGTTCCGGGGTCGTTCGGGTAGCCGGTCCGTCGGGGCGCGGTTCGTTCTCCGGTGGATTTCGGTCGGTCGTGGCGCTGAACGGTGCGTGACGCGGCTTCTCGCCGTGTCAGCGTGCCGGGGCGGTGGAGGGCGGGGCGTTCTCGCTCGTGACCGCGTCCGCGCCCGTGCCGGAGCCCGCGTCCGCGCCGGGGGCCGGGAGGAGGCAGGTCACGGGGCCCGGTTCGTGGCGGCGCTGCCAGCGTTCGCGGATGTCGGCCTTGCGGTGCGCCATGCGGCGGTGCGTGCTCGTCCTGGTGAAGCGCGCGAGCTGGGCCGCGGACGGTTTCGGGGCGCCGCTCGGCTCGTAGCCGTAGTCGGTGAGGCGGTCGCCGAACGCGGCCTCGGCCAGCCCGACCTCCCACGGCTCCAGCCGTCCGGCCCACGAGCCGACGCGGCCGGACGTGACGGCGCCGTGCGTGCGCCCGTGCCACCGCTTCTGCGGCGGGACGGTCAGTTTCGCGAGGCCCTGCGGGGCGGCCATCGCCGGGTCGTACTCCTCGCCGAGGAACGCGCACAGCCTGACCAGCTCGTTCTCGGGGTCGGCGACGAGCCGTTCGTACCGCAGCTCGTAGAACGAGTCCGGGCCGAGCCGAGCCGCGTTGCGGCGGCCCTTGTCGATCGCCTCGCGCCACACGGAGATCGCGTGGTTGACGTCGAGCTTGTACCAGGGCATCTCCTTCAGGGACGCCACGCAGTCGCGCCCGTCCCGGACGAGATGCACGAACTGCGCGTCCGGGAACATCCGCAGCAGCTTGTCGACGTGCTTGAAGTAGCTGGGCCGCTTGTCGCCCCAGCGCGGCCTGCCGAACCGGCGCGCGTACGCGCCGAACACGATGCCGAGCGCGGAGCCCAGCGTCGGCGGCCCGGCGACGATCTCGTCCGCGACGGCGGCGGCGTCCAGGCCGAGGTCGCGGAACTTGGTCTCGCTCCGCCCGGTGATCCACTCGGCCAGCGCACGCCTGTTCTCGGTGGCGCGGAGGTCACCGAACTCGCACCTCGCCGTGTAGGCCGGAAGGACGAAGCGCGTCTCGGACGGCACCGCGAGCGCGGGGTGCGAGTGGAGCATGAGCTGCAACAGCGTCGTTCCCGAGCGGGGGCAGCCGATGACGAAGAACGGCCTGGCGGGCGAGGCCGGCGTGCCTGGAGACATGACCCGCATGCTCGCGGGCGCGCGCGCCGCCGGGACGCCGTCTGGGCTCACGCTTGCCGAGGCATTGCCGACCCTTGACGGCCGCTGACCTCGCCGTTCCGCCCCATGCACGCCCGGCGGCGGGGAGCGGGGCGTTCAGGCTCGGGGTCAGGTGCGCGGGTCAGGTGTAGGACTCGCCCAGGGTCTGGCGGACCTGCTTGCGGGCCTCGTGGATGCGGGACTTGACCGTGCCGAGCGGCAGCTTGAGCTGCTCGGCGATCTCCGCGTACTCCAGTTGCGAGACGTCGCGCAGGACCAGGGCCTGGATGAGGTCGGGCTTGCGGGCCTCCAGGTCCTCCATCGCGTCGAGGATGTCGACGCGCGAGCCGGCGATCACGCTCGTGCGGCGCGGGTCGGGGCGCTGCTGGGGCAGCTCGCCCGCCTGCTCGACCGAGCGGCGCTTCAGCGACCGGTAGGTGGAACGGGCCGAGTTGGAGACCACCACGTGCAGCCACGTGCTGAACCGCGACCGGCCCTCGAACCGGTGGATGTTCCGCGCGACCTGCAACAACGCGTCCTGGCACGCCTCCTCGGCGTCCTGCCGGCAGGGCAGGAAGCGCGAGCTGTGCCGCAGCACGTCAGGCTCGATCTTGCGCAGGAGCTCGTTGAGGGCAGCCTGATCCCCCTGAGCGGCCTTGACGGCCAGCTCCTCGGTCCTCTCATCGAATGCCATCGCCGCGCCTCATGGTCGTCTGCACACACCCCGTTTGTTGGGCATGATACGGGAGTGTCCTTCCCACCTACTGTCGGCCGTTACCGAATCGATCGCGTCCTCGGGTCAGGGGCGTTCGCGTCTGTGTGGCTCGGGCACGACGACGCGCTGGACGCCCAAGTGGCGATCAAGGTGCTGTCCGGAAGCCTCATCGACGACCTGGACGTGCGCAATCGCTTCCTGGAGGAGGCGCGCATCCTGCGCAGGGCCGACTCCGAACGGTTGGTCCGCGTGCACGATATCGGCGAGCTCCCTGACGGGCGCCCCTACTTCGTGATGTCGTACGCCGACCGCGGAACGCTCGCCGACCGCATGCGCGAACGGCCACTTCCGGTCAACGAGGCGCTCGCCCTCGCCGAGGAGACCGCGCACGGCGTCGAGGTCATCAACACGCTCGGGGTGATCCACCGCGACCTGAAACCGTCCAACGTGCTGTTCCAGTCGACGGCGGACGGCGGCGAGAAGGTGCTGATCGCCGACCTCGGCCTCGCCAAGGCCCTCGCGCACGCCTCCGGCGCGTTCACGCTGCCCGTCGGGACGCCCGGCTACATGTCGCCCGAGCAGGCGCGGTTCGGCGGCGGTCTCGACGTGCGCGCCGACGTGTACGGGCTCGGCGCGCTGACCTACCACATGCTCACCGGCCGCGCCCCCGGCCCCGCGCCCGTCAAGTCGCCGCCGAGCGCCCTGCGCGAAGGGCTGTCGCCCGCGTTCGACCAGGTCATCCTGCGTGCTCTTGAGGTCGAACGGGAGAAGCGCTGGCCGACCGCCGAGGCGTTCGCGGAGGCTCTGGCGACGCTGCGCCCGACCGGCGTGCCCGGCGCGGCGGGCGCCGGCGCGGCTGCCGGTGCCGCGGCCGGTGCGACGGCGGCCGGCGCCGCGGCGGCCGGTGCCGGTTTCGCGCCGCCGCCGGAGACCGAGGCCGACATCGACCCTGATGCGACCATGCACGACCGCTTCCGGCAGCCCGCGCCGCCGTCCGCCCCTGCGCAGGGGCAGGGCGGTGGAGGTTACGAGCAGCCGGGCGGCGTTCAGGGGCCGGGCGGCACGGAGGTGTCGGGCCACGAGCCGTACGGGCAGGAGCAGATGCCCGCGGGCGCGCAGACGCAGCTTGACCAGCCGATCGAGCGGCTTCCGCCGGACGACGACGTCCGTACGTCGGAGATGCACGTGCCTCCGGGGCAGGACCGGCGTCCGGCGGCCGGCGAGGACGCGACGATCGTCGACCATCCGGGCGGCGCCGGCGGGGCGCGGTTCGGGCAGGCGGAGCCGCCGACCGATCCGGACGACGGCCGCACCGTGTCGTTGCCTCCTTCCGGCTACTCCGCGTCTCCCGGCGGTGGGAGCGGCGGAGGCGGCGGAGGCGAAGAGGGCAAGACGACGGTGTTCCCGATGCAGCCGCCGGGGGGCGGCGGCGGTTCCGGGCAGCCGCAGGGCCCCGGGTACACGCAGGGCCCCGGACCCGGTCAGCCGTACGGCGGCGGGCACGGGCAGCAGGGGCCGCCTCCGCCGACCGGGTTCCAGGCGGCTCCGCCCGCGCAGGGCGGCGGGCAGAAGGGTGCGCGCGGCGGCTTCCTGGCCAAGCTCAAGGGCGGCGGCGGCAGCGGAGGCGGTTCGGGAGGGACGGGCGGCGGCCCGTCTCCCGCGCGAGGGCAGGGGCCCGCGGCGGGAGGGCCGAAGAAGTTCCTCACCCCGTTGATCATCACGGTGGTGGTGCTGGCCGTGGCGGTCGTCGGCGGGCTCGCGCTCGGCACGCTGTTCTCGGACGGGGACGACGGCGGCGGGGCGGCAAGAAGAAGTCGTCCGTCCCCGAGGACTTCACCTCGTTCGCCGACCCGGGCGGCAAGATCAAGGTGTCGGCGCCGCGGACGTGGCCCCGCCAGCAGGAGCAGACGTGGGTGCCGTCGACGGTCGGGCTCGCGGACGCCCGGCCCCGGCCGGTGCTCCGCGCGACCCCCAACGTCGTCGCGTTCAAGGGGAACGGCAAGAGCCCCGGCGTCTTCGTCGGCGTGACGACCGACGTGGCCCCGGGCAAGCTGCCGCCGCCAGCGGCGGCCTCGCACTCGCGCTGCACGAAGGGCTCCCCCGAGAACTACACCTCCCCGACGGCGCGCTCTCCGGAACGATCACCCGCTACACCGCCTGCCCGGCCGGAACGCCCTCGGTCACCGAGGTCGGGCTGAAGGACAAGGGCGGACGGTTCGGCCTGTGGGTCCGGGTGAAGGAGAGCGACAACCGCAACCTGACCAAGAACATCCTCGACACCCTCAAGGTCACCGGTCCCTGACGACAGGTCACCGGTCCCTGACGAACACATCGCCGCCGGAGCCCGCCGTCTCGGTACGGGCTCCGGCGGCATCGTCGTTCGGGCGGCGCCTGAGCAGGCGGGGCGCCCGGACGGGCTAGTTCCGCCCCTCCTTGACGGACGTCCCGCCGGGGCGCGTGGCCGACCGCCCGGGGACGGCCTCCGGCGTGCGCACGTGCTCGGGCAGCGGGCCGTAGCCGCCGAGCCGTGCGACCGCACGCCGGAGCGGCCGGGAACCGGCCACGCCGCCGAGCAGCCGCCGCGGTCCGGACGTCCCGCCGACGCGCAGCGGCCTGCCCGCGAGCGTCGGCGCGACCAGGAAGCGGTGGGCGGCGAGCTGGGCGCTCTGCACGGCCGCCGTCGGCCAGCCGCGGCGGCGCTGCACGGCGGCGAGGTCGGCGGTGGTCACGCCGCCGCGCAGCAGCGGCCCGCACAGCCGGTTGGCCGCCGCGACGGAGTCCTGGATCGCGAGGTTGATCCCGACGCCGCCGACCGGCGACATGGCGTGGGCGGCGTCGCCGACGCACAGCAGGCCGGGCCGGTACCAGCGGCGCAGCCGGTCCACGCGGACGTCCAGCACGCTGACCTCGTCGAGCCCGCCGACCCGGTCGGCGAGGAACGGCAGCAGCTCCGCGACCGTCCGGCGCAGCCCCTCCGCCTCCGGCTCGTACCGGCCCTTCGGGACGACGTAGGCGAGCTGCCAGTACCCGGTGCGGTTGATCGCCGCCATCAGCCGTCCCGGCGAGGCGCGCAGGAACGAGTCGTCGCGGTCGCCCGGACGGCGCGGCAGGCGGAACCACAGCACGTCCATCGGCGCGCCGAACTCCCGCGAAGGCAGTCCCGACGCGCGCCGCAGCGCCGAATGGCGCCCGTCCGCGGCGACCGTGAGCGCGGCGCGCAGCACGCGCCGTTCGCCCGCCGCGTCGCGGTAGCGGACGCCCGCGACCCGCCCGTTCTCGTGGACGAGCCCCGTCGCCTCGGCGTTCGTCAGCAGCCGGAACCCCGGATGGCGGGACGCCTCGTCCGCGAGCATGTCGAGGAAGTCCCACTGCGGCACCATCGCGAGGTACGGATGGGGGCCGCGCAGGGCGCCGAGGTCGGTCAGCGTGGCCTCGCGGTCGTCCAGGACGAGCGTGAGGCCGGTGACCTTGCGGTGTTCGAGGCGCTGGAAGCGCTCGCCCAGGCCGAGCTCGTCCAGCACCTCCAGCGTGGACGGATGG
The DNA here is from genome assembly GCF_009793335.1 of Actinomadura sp. J1-007. Taxonomy (GTDB): domain Bacteria; phylum Actinomycetota; class Actinomycetes; order Streptosporangiales; family Streptosporangiaceae; genus Spirillospora; species Spirillospora yumaensis. The sequence continues at coordinate 2,255,443 of NZ_WING01000001.1, forward strand.
ATCGTGTCGCCGCGGAAGTCGCGCAGGAAGTCGCCGTGCTTCTCCAGGACGGTGACCTCGATCCCGGCGCGAGCGAGCAGGAGCCCCAGCATCACGCCGGCCGGGCCGCCCCCGGCGACGCAGCATGTGGTGGTCTCGGACATGCGCACCACCCCCTCGCACTCAATTCATCACATGATGAGATCTGGGTCAACCCCGTCGGGTGTTGCATCGCGACCGGTTTCCGATATATCGTTAATGCATCGCAACCGATCAGAGAAGGAGAACCGCGATGCGAGACCAACACCACCACCAGAGGCGCGGAACGTTCCGCGCGCCCGAGGAGCGCCAGCGGCGCGGCGACCCGTTCGGCCCGTGGGGCGCCGCGTTCGGTCCGGGCGGCCAGGGGTACGGGCCGGGCTTCGGCCCCGGCCGGCACGGCCACCCCGGAGGCAGGGGCCGCGGCGGACGCGGCCGGCGGACCCGGCGCGGCAACGTCCGCGCCGCCCTGCTGGCCCTGCTCGCCGAACGCCCGATGCACGGCTACGAGATGATCCAGGAGCTCGACAACCGCACCAACGGCGTCTGGCGTCCGAGCCCCGGCTCGGTCTACCCGACGCTCCAGATGCTGGAGGACGAGGGCCTGGTCACCAGCGAGGAGCAGGGCGGCAAGCGGCTGTTCGCGCTGACCGACGAGGGGCGCGAGAGCGCCGAGGCCCAGACCGCCGCCCCCTGGGACGAGGTCACCGAGGCCGCGGGCGAGAACGTCATGCGCGGCCGGGAGGCCGTCGGCCAGCTCATGGGCGCGCTCCAGCAGGTCATGGCCGTCGGCAGCGAGACGCAGAAGGCCCGGGCGCTGGACGTCGTCAACGACGCCCGCCGCCGCATCTACGGCATCCTCGCCGATGACCCCGAAGCCGAGTAACCCGCGAGAGAAGTCCGAAAGAGCCGGCCCGTACGCCTCGCGCCCGCGCCGCCCCTGGTCACCCGGCCCCGCGCCGCGTCACCACCGGCCGCCCCGGCCGAGCCCGAACGGGCCACCCCGGGCCGCCGGGCGGACGACCCCCAGTCGTCCCCCGGCGGCCCGTCCTTTTTCCCGGTCACAGGGGCCGAGGGCGGGGGTCAGCGGGGGAACGGGGCGTGTTTGGCGAGCTGGTCGGCCATGTAGAGCTGTTTCCAGACGTACAGGCCCATGTCGCGGCGCGTGAGGTGCTCGTCCACCGGGACCGCCACCGTCGCGCGCACGAGATAGGAAGCGCCCGGCGGCATGTACTGGTCGCCGCCGTCACCCGCTAGCAGCGGGCCGCCCGCGAGCCGCCGGACGACTTCGCTTTTGATCGGAAGCGTGCACATGTCCTCGGGGACGCCCGCCTGTGGCATGCACCGGCCGCGTCCCTTGGAAAGGACGAGATTCTTCTTGACGAAGACGTCTCCCGGGAAATCGAGCAGGACCTTCTGGCTCGATGGGTTGCTGAGCACGTATTCCACGTAGGCGAACGTCCCGCCCGACGGCGGGGACGACGATTGCAGGCTCGCCACGTCGTCGCTCGTCCGGCCGGTGACCGCCTCGATCCGGTACTTGGACCCGTCGGCCGTACCGACCGTGATGGGCCCTCCCCGGCGCGGCAGCGCCTGCTGCCCCTGCGACGTCCCCTCGCCGGCGCTGGGCGCCACGACCGCGGGCCCGTCCTTGTCGTCGCCCGATCCGGGAAGCAGGAGCAGACCGCCCGCGACCAGGGCCGCCAAGCCCAGCACGCCCGCCGCGATGAACCCGTTGCGGCGTCCGGCCCGTTCCTTCTGCCTGCGTTCGCGATGACGCGAGCTGCGCGTGCCGAGCCGTACCTCGACCCCGCTCGTGGCCCGTACGCCCGTTGGACCGGTCGCCTGCTCCCCGTCGCGCCGTACCTCTCACTTGAGGTCTCGGCGGTGTCCGCGCTGTACGGGGCGGCCATCGGCTGCGCGCCTGTACCGAACGGATCCCTTGCCTGCTGCTCCTCGGTACCGAACGCACCGTTCGGAACCGGCCTCTCGGTACCGAACGCACCCGTCGCCGCCGGCGTATCGGTACCGAACGCATCCCCGGCCTGCCGCGCGCCTGTACCGAACGCACCGGTCGCCGCCTGAGCGTCGGTATCGAAGGAGTTCCCCGCCAACGACTCAGAGACCCCGTACGCGCCCATCGGCGCTTGTGTGCCTGTTCCGTACGCGCCCGCCGGTGCCTGCGCGGCCGTTCCCGACGCGCCCGTCGGCGTCTGTGCGGCTGTACCGGGCGCGCCCGTCGCTTGCGGCGTACCTGCACCGAACGCGCCCGTCGACACCGAATTGGTTGTCCCGTACGCGTCCGCCGGTGCTTGCGCGGCCGTTCCGAACGCGCCCGTCGGCGTCTGTGCGGCTGTACCGAACTGGCCTGTTGCCGGTTGGGTGTTGGCGGCGGGCGGGGCCGTTGGCGGCTGGGGGTTGGTGGTGAACGGGCCGGTCTGCTGGGGGCCCGTCGTGTACGGGCCCGTTCCTTGGGTGTTCGTTCCGAAGGGGGCGGCGAGTGTTGGGTGGGGGCCCGTCGCGAAGGGGGCTGTGGGGTACTCGCCCGTTCCGGCTCCGTACGGAGGGCTCGCCGGTGGGGTCTCCGTACCGTACGGACCGGTCGGGGCTTCCGCCTCGCCGGGCCTGTGCGGGATCCCTGGCTCTCTGTCCACCGTCAACGCTCCCCGTTCTCCTGGCCAGGTCCCCCCGGACCCGGCCCTCGGACGTCACCGAGTCGGCACAATCCCCCATATTTTGGCGCAATTGGACGTCAGGTCCACACGTGACCCCGGAGTCTCTGCAAAGACGACAATCCCTCCGGTCACACTTGTCACTTGGAGGGGTCCAAACGGGCGCCGCGGACCCGGAGCGCCTCAGGCGAGGGACTCCAGCAGCATGTCGAGGAACGCGACGACGCCCTCGGGGCCGTCAACGATCACGTCGGCGCGTTCGGCGAGCGCGGTGACCTCGGACGAGCCGCTGCACACCTTCACGCCCGGGACGCCCTCGGAACGGAACGCGTCGATCGCGTCGTACGCCGCGAGGTCCCCGAGGTCGTCGCCCGCGAACAGCACGGCCGACGGGAACCCGCCGCGACCGTCCGATGCGGGCGCGGACGGCTCCGGCGCCCCGGCCGTCCCGGCGCGGCGGGCCTCGATGAAGGCGCGCAGGGCCTTGCCCTTGTCCATGCCGGGCGGCCGGAGCTCCAGCACGAAGCGGCCGGGCTCGACGGCGAGGCCGGTGCGTTCGGCGAGGGCGGCGATGATGCCGCGGAGCCGTTCGAGGGCGACCTCGGGCTCGGCGCAGCGCCGCGTGTGGACGGCGAGGGCCTGCCTCTTGTCCTCCACGAACGTCTCGGGCGGGGCGCCCGCGGCCTTGAGGATCTCGGGCAGCTTGGCGCGGGCCTCGGCGACGCCGGGCGGCGGCTCGGGCTCGGTCAGCGTGCCGGACTCCCAGCGTTCGAGCCCGTACTGGCCGAGCACGACCAGGCCGTCGATGCCGTCGAAGCCGCCGTACTCGACCGCCACGGCGGCGGGCCGGCCGGTGACGATCACCAGGCAGCCGACGTGCGGGGCCAGGCGGGCGAGCGTCCCGGCCGCCCGGGGATGGGCCCGGGCGGCGGCGGGGTCATCGACGATCGGTGCGAGCGTGCCGTCGAAGTCGAAGCCGAGCACGGCCCCGGCCGGGTGGGTGCGGATCGCGTCGAGGCCGTCGGCTCCGTCGGCCGTCACAGAGCGGGGAGAGTTCACGTTGACCAATGGTGGTCAACTCAGGGGCGGATGCCGAGTCGGCGCGCGGCGCGCTGCCGCTGCCGCTGCGTCCGCATCCGGCGCAGGCGCTTGACCAGCATCGGGTCGTGCTCCAGCGCCTCGGGCCGGTCGATCACGATGTTGAGGAGCTGGTAGTACCGCGTCGCCGACATGTCGAACGTCTCGCGGATGGCCTGCTCCTTGGCTCCGGCGTACTTCCACCACTGCCGCTCGAAGGCGAGGATCTGGCGGTCGCGCTCGGACAGCAGGTCGGCGGGGAAGGCGCCCTCGTCCCCCGGGCCCTCGTTCATCGGGTGCAGGGCTGAGCCATCGTTCATGCTTCCGTCCTGTTGGGGGCCGTGATCGGGGGCGTTCGCCTCGCTCATGAGGTCCCCTCTGTGGTCACTAATCCCGGGTCGTCCGGGTTCGGCCGGTGCCATGCTACGCGTCCCCGACGACAAGTTCCGGCGGTTCCGGGGGAACGGACCGGCGTCGTTCGCGCGACCGCGCGCGGCCGGTCCCAGTGCACCACAGAGCCGACGACCAGCCACTTCTCACACACCGTCACAGATGATCACACGGGCCCCAGCGGTCCGGGACGCCGCCTCGGCACCCTTGCGTTCAACGGCGAAACGCCCGCCACATCCGTACCGTTGACGTAGGACCGGCAGACCGGGAAACGCGCGGGAAAAGCGCGCGGTCGGGAACCTGTGCAGGCTACACGCGTTAAAGTATGTACAGTGCAACATACCGTCCGGAATCCGAGACGGCAGGCAGTGAACGGAGACCTTTGCATGGCGACGGAGACCTCCACGCACCACTCCTCCGGCGCGCCGCCCGAGGAGGCCGGGGAGGCGCCCGGCGTTCCCGATCCGGTGCTCTCCGAGATCGCCGTCGCGCTCTTCCACATCCGGCGGGTATGGGGCAAGCCGGATCTGATGAAACGGATCCGCGCGCAGACGTCCGGCGGCCCCGGCGGGCGCCCGCTCCAGCTCTCCAACCTCATGGTCGTGCACGCCGTGGCCGCCCTGACCGTCGAGTGCACGGGCAAGGGCGAGGTCACCGTAGGCGCCGTCGCCGAACGCCTTGAGATCGACCCGTCCACCGCGTCCCGCCTCGTCGGCCACGCGATCGACGCGGGACTGGTCTCGCGCCGCCCGTCCCCCAACGACGCCCGCCGCGCCAACCTCGGCCTCACCGACGCCGGCCGCCGCGTCAAGCAGGTGGCCGAACGCTTCCGCCGCGCCTACCTCGCCGAGCTGATGACGGAGTGGACGCCCGACGAGCGCGCCGTCTTCGCCCGCCTCCTCAGCCGCTTCGCCGACGCCGTGGCCCAGTCCCCGCCCATGGACCTGGACGGCGTCGACAAGATCTTCGAAGAGGCCGCCGCCGACTGACTCCCCCTCCCGCCGGCCCGCCCCGCCGCCCGTCCGTACGGCTGCGCCGCGGGCGTGCGCGGGCTCGCGGGCGGCCAGTGGGCCTGTGCCCCGTTGGTGGGCGGCTGGACGGGGCACAGGCGGTCGCGGGGGAGGCGCGGTCTGGCGGGCGTTGGCCTGCGGGCGTGGCCGGCGGACGTGGGCCTGCGGGCGGGGGTCGGCGGGCGCGGTCCGGCGGGCGTTGGCCTGCGGGCGTGGCCGGCGGGCGCGGGCCAGCGGACGTGGGCCGGCGGGCGCGGGTCGGCGGACGTGGGCCAGCGGGCGCGGGCCAGCAGGCGTGGGCCTGCGGGCGTGGGCGGCGGCGTCGGGGTCAGACGCCGTTGCGCAGGGCCGACATGCGCAGGTGGTATTCGTCCTCGTCGATCTCCCCGCGCGCGAACCGTTCGGCGAGGATGGTCCGCGCGCCGGACAGCGGGTCGTCCTTCGGCGCGGTCGGTCCTGCCGGGGCGGCGGCCCGCGCCGTCCAGCGGCGGCGCAGCAGGTAGAACGCGCCGCCGAGCACGGCGATCCAGAGCAGCCCGAACGTGATCGGGAAGATCGGCCAGAACGCGGGCGCGTCCCCGCCGTCGTGCCATCCCGGGTGGGCTGCCGCCAATGTCGTCAACATGGTCATCGACCTCCTGGTTGCGGATGAGTCGATGTTCGGCGACGGGTTCGGGGCCCGTCATCGTACGGCCGGAGGCTCCCGCGCTACGCCGACGGGCGTACCGGGCTCACCACCATGGGGGACGGTAGTCGTCGTCGTCCGCCGGGCGCGTACGCCGCGTGCCCTTGTCCTCACGCGGTTCCACAGCGCCGCCCAGGGGATCGGCGCCGCCGAGCCCTGGCGGAGGCGCGGCCGGAACGGCACCCGTCGAAAAATCGTCCGCGGGAGGTACGGGATTGAGGCCCGGCCCTTCGAGCGCACTGCGCCGGAACCGTTCCCACTCCTCATCGTCGAACGAGCCCGCGTCGCCTAGCGGGTCGCCGTTCAGTCCGCCGCTCCCGTCCAGCACTTCCCCTTGGCCGAACGAGTTCCCGCCGCCGTACGAGCCGTTCGAGGCGTACGAGCCAGAGCCGTTCGGGGCGTACGAGCCGTTCGAGCCGGAGCCGTTCGTGCTGGCGGTGCCGTGGCCGTTGCCGTTGAGGGGGTGGGGGGTGCCGTTCGGCGGGGGCTGGGGCTCGGCGTACGTCTCCAGGCCGTTGTCGGGGTTGAAGACGTCGAACGGCGCGGGTTCCGGGGCGCGGTGGGCTCCGACGCGGTTGTCCGAGGACGAGCCGTTGGATCCGCTCTCCCCTTGGGCGGCGTCGGCCGGGGCCGGAGTGGGCGCGGCATCTTCACGGAAATCGCCTGGCGCGGCTGAACGGCCCGGGACGAAGCCGTTGGAGGCGACCGGGTCCGAAGTGGGCGTCGGGCGGTAGTGCTTGCCGTTCGGGAAGGCGGAGGCGTCCATGGCGTCCATGGCGTCCATGCCAGCCGTGCCGTTCATGCCAGCCATGCCGTTCATGCCGGCCGTGCTGTCCGTGCCACTCGCGCCGTTCGTGCCGACGGACGGGACGAGGGGCGAGTCGTCCGTCGCGGGCGGGCGGGCGGCCTGGTGGGACGGGGCGAAGCCGCTGCCCGGCGGGGTGACCTCGGTGCTCTGCCAGAGCGGCGCGTTGACGGGCGCGACGGCGGAGACCTGTTCGCGCGGTTCGCCGGGCGCGGGCGCGTAGGCGGGGGCGGCGGAGCCGTGGGACGCGGCGGGGTCGCCGGAGCCGTCGTGGACGGGGGCGTAGTCGTCGTCCTCTTCGGGGCGGCGGCGCTGGAGCCAGCCGAGGACGAGGCCGACCAGGACCAGGACGCCTCCGCCGCCGAGGACGGCGATCAGGAGCGTGTGGGAGCCGTCCTCGGGCGCGGCCTCGGGGCCGGGGAGGCGGCGGCGGGCTTCGGGGCGGTGGCGCCGGGACCGTGCGCCGCCTTGTTGATCTTCGCGGCGGCGGCCAGGGCGCGGACGGCGTCGAGCGGGCCCTTGCAGGTGTCCGAGCCGGTCGGCTGGCCGGCGCGCGCCGGGGCGCCCTGCACCAGCGCCTGCCTGACCTCGTCCGGCGTCAGCCGCTGGTAGCGGGAGCGGATCAGCGCGGCGACCCCGGCGACCATGGCGGACGCGGGGCTGGTGCCCGTTCCGACGACGTAGCCGTTGCCGTTGTCGGCGCTGACGATCTCCACGCCGGGCGCGCAGACCGCGACGTAGGGGCGGCGGTTGCTGTCCTTCCAGAGCTTCAGGCGGCGGTCGAGGGCGCCGACGGCGATCACGCCGGAGTACGCGGCGGGGAAGTTCTTGCGGTTGGCGGACGACCCGTCGTTGCCCGCGGAGGCGATCAGCACGACGCCCTTGCTCAGCGCGTACCGGATCGCGCTCTCCTCGGTGCGGCTGCCGTCGTAGAACAGCCGGCCGCCGCCGAGGGACATGTTGATGATGTCGGCGCCGTGGTCGACGGCGTAGCGGATGCCGCGGGCGACGGCGTCGCGGTCGCGGTCGGGCAGGGCCCCCTTGAGCCGCAGCGGGTCGTCGTTCTCCCAGGTCACCCTGACCGACAGGATGCGGGCGCGGGGCGCGACGCCGAGGACGCCGCGCTGGGCCCCGGGCCCGTTGCCGTGCCCGGCGATGATGCTCGCCATGGACGTGCCGTGCAGGCCCCAGTAGCGGCCGCCGGGCGTGCGCGAGCCGCCGGTGAGGTCGGGGCCGTCGAGGACGCGGCCGGTGAGGTCGGGGTGCCGCCGGTCGACGCCGGTGTCGAGGACGGCGATCGTGACGCCCGCGCCGCGCGACCACCGCCACGCTTTGGGGACGCGCATCGCGTTGAGGTGCCATTCGCGGGCGCGGATCTGGTCGGTCGCGGCGGACTGCATCGCGCCCGCCGCCGCGCCCCTGACGTGCCGTTCCTTGGTGCGGTCGCCGCCGGGCGCGATCGCGGCGGGGACGGCGACGGCGGCGGTCAGGGCGACGACGGCGAGGGACGCGGTGGTGCGGGCGCCGAAGCGGGCGGGCAGCGCGGGGCGCGAGGTCGGCGCGAAACGCGCGGGCCCGGCGAAGCGGGGGGCGTCGGAGGAGGGCGGGAAACGGGCAGGCAGCGAACGGCGTCGACCGGCATGGGACACGCCGCCGCACCTCCTCCCGGCAGTCGGCCGTGGGCCGCGCGGGGCCGTTCCCAACGCCGGCGCGCCCGCGCGCGCTCCGCGTCGCCCGCGTGCGCCGAGCCCCGCCGGGCGCGGAACGCGCGGGCGTCCCGGCGGTCCCTCCGGGCTCGGCCCCTCGCAGCGCCCCACCGATCACGCGGGGCGCGAGGCAACATTGTGCCACGCCACGCCGGTACGGCCCGGGCACTCGGCACATTCAGGCACGGTATGGGACAGCGCGGGTCTTCTTCCCACCCGTCCGACCAGGTCCGCCGTTCACCCGCTGTGGCCTGCGCCACCTCGTGCGGGTCGGCGCCGCCCCGCCCGGGGCCCTGGCGGGGCTAGTGCGAGCCCGCGCCCGTGAGGGAACGGACCGACAGGTCGTGGTAGCGCTCCGCGTCGGCCTTCTCCCGGCTGAGGAACGTGCCGAGCACCGCGCACAGGAATCCGATGGGGATCGAGACGATGCCGGGGTTCTCCAGGGGGAAGAGGTGGAAATCGACGCTCTTCGGGAACAGCGCCAGGTTCGCGCCCGTCACCGGGTCGACCTTGCCCGAAACGACCGGCGACAGGACAACGAGCACGAGCGAGCTGACGAGCCCCCCGTAGATGCCGCAGACGACGCCCCTGGTGTTGAACCGCTTCCAGAACAGCGACAGCACGATCGCGGGCAGGTTCGCCGCCGCGGCCATCGCGAACGCCAGGGCCACGAGGAACGCCACGTTGAGGTTCCTGGCGATGACCGCGAGGACGATCGCGAGCGTGCCGATGAGGAACGCGGAGAAGCGGGCGACCGCGACCTCCTGCGACTCGCGCGGGCGGCCGAACATCAGCACCTGCCCGAAGTAGTCGTGCGCCAGCGACGTCGAGGAGGCCAGCACGAGGCCCGACACCACGGCGAGGATCGTGGCGAACGCGACCGCGCCGATGAACGCCAGCAGGACGTCCCCGCCGACGCGTCCGCCCACGTGTTCCCCGACGGCCTGCGCGAGCTGCGGGGCGGCGGTGTTGCCCGCGGGGTCCTGCGCGACGATCGCGGACCGTCCGACCAGCGCCGCCGCGCCGAACCCGAGCGCGAGCGTCGTCAGGTAGAACACGCCGACGAGGCCGATCGCCCACGACACCGAGGTGCGCGCCGCGCGGGCGTCCGGGACGGTGTAGAAGCGGGTGACGATGTGCGGCAGGCCCGCCGTCCCGAGCACGAGGGCGAGCGCCAGGCTGATGAAGTCGAGCTTGTTGACCACCGTCCGGTACGGGTCGCCCGCGACCTCGGCGCCGTACTTCAGGCCCGGCTGGAGGAACGCCCGGCCCTTGCCGCTCGCGTCCGCCGCCGACCCGAGCATCGAGCCGACGTCGAACCCGAACCGGCCGAGCACGAGCCCGGTCAGCGCGACCGCGCCCGCCATCAGCAGGACGGCCTTGATGATCTGGACCCAGGTGGTGCCCTTCATCCCGCCGAACATCACATAGAAGATCATCAGCGCGCCCACCGCCACGATCGTGAGGACCTTGGCGGTGCCGGCGGACATGCCGAGGAACCGCTCCCCCTCGTGGATGCCGAGCAGCAGCGACACCAGCGCTCCCGCGCCGACCATCTGCGCCAGCAAGTAGAACACCGACACCGTCACGGTCGACACGACGGCGGCGGTGCGCACCGGCGGCTGCCGCCGCGCCCGGTGCGACAGCACGTCGGCCATCGTGAACCGGCCCGCGTTGCGCATCAGCTCGACCAGCAGCAGCGTGAGCAGCCACGCCACGAGGAACCCGATCGAGTACAGGAACCCGTCGTACCCGGACAGCGCGATGATCCCGGCGATCCCGAGGAACGACGCGGCCGACATGTAGTCGCCCGCGAGCGCCACCCCGTTCTGCGGCCCGGAGAACATCCGCCCGCCGGCGTAGAAGTCGTCGGCGCCCTTGGTGTTGGCCCGCGCCCAGATCGTGACGCCGAGCGTGATCAGGATGAACACGAGGAAGAGCCCGAACGTCAGGACCCTCCCGTCCGAGCTCTGCCCCGCCGCCGCGACGGCCCGTACCTCCGCGCCGCCGGTCACCTGAGCCCTCCCCTGAGGTCGGCGCGGATCTGCGCGGCGGGCCAGGACTCGCGCCGTTCGGCGGTGGCCGCCGCCTCGGGACGCCGCTGCGGCACGCCGGCCGTACCGCCTTCCGCGGCGCGGTCGGCTTCCACGCCGTCGGCCTCGGCGCGCAGTTCCGCCGCCAGCGGGTCGAGCATCCGCCGGGCGTACGCGACGTACACCCAGGCCAGCAGGAACGTGGTGACGAACTGGAGCACTCCGAGCAGCAGCGCGACGTTGATTTCGCCGGCCACGGGCTCGGCCATGAATCCCCGCGCGAACGCCGACAGCCCGACGTACAGGAAGTACCAGCCGAGGAACGAGACGGCGATCGCCAGAGCCAGCCGATGGAACCTCTTCTTGAGCAGCCGGAATCGTTCATCGCGCGCCACCGGCGCATAGTGCCCTGGCGGCGCCTTTCCCTGGCGCGGCGACGGCCCGGAGTCCGAGACCATACGGCCCTCCCCTGACTCGCAATGACTCTGCGTAGCGATAAGACTTCACTATGAGATCAAAGAACCCTCGCGAGTACTGGCGGCTTGGCGAGAAAGCATGAAAAACCCGCGACTGCGAGGCCGCGCCCTCCAGAGGGTTGACCGGACCGCGAGAAAACCATTGGCGATCGAGCGGACGGCCTCGCTACCGTGGATGATGTCCGTTCCACACGTCTTGGGCTGTTGTGCCCTAGAAAGCGGTTGATGTATGCCCCGGTAAGCGCCGAGCGCGCTTAGCCACTTTTCCGGGCGAATCCTGCCTTCTCAGGCGACGCCGCTCGGCGCTCCCTTGCCGTTCCCACGAACTTCGCAAGGAGTACCAAGGTGTCCAGCATCCTGGAGACGTTCGACTGCGTACGCTGCGGCCTTTCCGTATCGACGCGCGGACCTTCCGACATCCGGCGCAACCACTGCCCCAGCTGCCTGTACTCGCTCCACGACTGCGGAGCGCGCATGGCCCCGATCTCCATCGCGGTCCTGCGCAACGGCGACTGGATGGTCATCCACCGATGCACCGGCTGCGCCGAACTCACGTCCAACCCGATCTGCGGAGACGACAACCAACTCATCCTCATGCGCATGGCCGTACGGCCGCTGGCGCAACCCCCGTTCCCTCTGGAGCCGTTCGGTGACCTCTGACTCGTTCCGCTGCGCGGGCTGCCGTCTGGACGTCCCGCTGGCGGCCCCGGGCACGGCCCACCGCAACCACTGCCCGACGTGTCTCACCAGTCGCCACCTCGACGTCCGCCCCGGCGACCGCCGGGCCGACTGCGGCGGCCGGATGACACCGCTCACCATCTCGGTGCGCTCGGACGGCGAGTGGCAGATCATCCATCACTGCCTGTCCTGCGGAACGCTCAGCGCCAACCGCATCGCGGGCGACGACAACGCCCTCTCCCTCCTGCGCCTGGCCGTGCGCCCCCTGCCGGCCCTGCGCACGGGAGCCCTACTAGCCCTCTGACCACCGCGGGGAGCCCCTCCGGGGCTCCCCGCAAAACCCCTACCGCACCCTCCCGCCTCCGGCGGTATTGTGATCCCGCACGCCCCTGTAGCTCAGTTGGCCAGAGCAGCCGCCTTGTAAGCGGCAGGTCGCCGGTTCGAACCCGGCCGGGGGCTCCAAGAACAAGGGTGACCTGAAGCGACGCTCGCAACGGCGTCGCGCCCGATCGTCACTCGTACCGTGGCCTGGTGACGCGCGTGGTCGTACCGCACCTGAAGCTGGAACGCGTCGTACAATCGCTGCTGCAATTCCTCGGGAAGCTCTCCCCAACGAACCGACATCTGAGGTATCTCCTCCAGGAGTGACTCATCGTTGCCCTGTATTTCGCCGCGGGGTCGAGTACGCGCGAGCTGTTCCTGGGCCTCTCGACGCTCTTTGGCCAGTTCGGCGAACCGCCTCTGCAGCGCTCCCCGAAGCTCACGGTCGGCGTCGGCGTCGCCGGTGGGTTCGAGGTCTTCTAGCTGGGCGAGCACGTTGTCCTGGCGCCGCTGCAGATCATGAGCTCTCGCGGCGAGCTTGGCCGTGCGCGCCTCGGCCGGCGAAGCCTGGCCGCCCGCCGCCCCCTTGGCCAGCGTCGCCCGCAGATGCTCCTGTCGGTGCGGCCCGAAGATCCGTTCGGCGAAGAACGTGTGAACGGCCTGCACCAATGCGTCCTGGCGCACCCACACCGACTTGGGGTGGGCGTCGTACCAGGCCGAACGCCCCTGATGATGCTGCCCCGGCGGTTCACACACGTGGTAACCGATTCCCTTGCGGACCTTGCCGCGCATCCGGTGCGCACACGCCTGACACACCACATACGAGCGCAGCAGATAGCTGCGCCCGGTCTGCGGATGGCAGTTGCGGCCCGGCAGGGCACGCGACCCCTGACGCTGCCGTCCCAAGGGCGAGGCGGCCTCGAACAGTTCCTTGGTGACCAGCGGCTCGTGGCGGGGCTGGGTGGACCACACCCATTCGCTCATCGGGTTGTAGGCGCCGCCGCTCTTGGTCGCGCGCCGATTCCACACCATGTGCCCGGTGTACTTGGGGTTGATCAATATCCCCCGCACCGCCGAGCCGCTCCAGCGCCCGAGCGCACGCTGCGGGTTCGGCGGCCGCGGCGGCGGGTTCTGCTCCAGGTCGAGGTTGAGGATCTCGGCGATGGAGTCGTACCCCAACCGGTCCAGCGCGCGAATGTTGAAGATCTTGGTGGCCACCGGGCCGGTCGCCGGACCGGTGACCAGGCGGGTCTTGGTCTTGCCCTCAGCACGCTTGGCGGGCACCGGATGCGGATGCTTCGTGTCGTACAACCGGGTGCTGCCAGTGCTGCGGCGGCTGCCCGATGGGTCCTGGCTATCACGCATCCACGCCGGCACCGACCACGAACACCGGTTCCCGGTGGCCGTGCGGGTGATCGCCTACCGGTTGCCTGGCGTGCCCGACGCCGAACCGGCCGGATATCGGCTGGTCACCGATCTGCTGGACGCCCAGCGTTACCCGGCCGGTGAGCCGGCGGAGCTGTATCGGCAGCGGTGGGAGATCGAATCGGTGCTGGGCGAGATCAAGACCCGCCAGCGCGGCACCGCAGTGGTGCTGGCCAGCAAGACCCCCGACGGAGCGCTGCAGCAGATCTGGGCGCACCTGCTGGTGCACCACGCGCTGCGCGTGCTGATGTGCCGCACCGCCGCGGCCGCCGGCGACCTCGGTCCCGACCGGGTGTCGTTCACCGACACCCTGCGCGCCGCACGGCGCAGCGTCACCCCCGGGACCCTTTCCCCCTGAGCTGCTGATCAGCGCCCTGGCCCGGCTCCGCGACGATCTCCTGGCCCATCTGCTGCCGCCACGGCGGCTGCGCAGCCAACCCCGCGTCGTCAAACGCAAGATGTCCAACTACCGGCTCAAACGCGCCCACCACCGCAACCGGCCCCAACCCAGACCTGGCCTACACCCCCATAATCCACCCACCATGACAACCACCCAAAGGCAACGGCATTGGCCCTAGGGCGTGCTTCGGACGTGCGGGTTGGCGTGGGCGGTGGTTGATGGCGGCGATGTAGTACGTGGCCGGTGGGCCCGGACGTCCACAGGGCGGCCATCGGGGTCGCGCACCGTCATCGTCCATTGGGTGGGGAGTGTGTCGATCTGTCCGACCGGCCACCCGGCGACCTTGATCCGTTCGCGAAGGTCACACAGCTGCGCGTGGGTGCCGACACGCAGTCCCCAGCCCGCCCGGCCCAAAGGGTCGGGATCAGTGGTGGGGGCGGGGTGGCGGTTTCGACGATCATCAGGTGGTCGGCCCCGCCGACATCGATGACCGCGATCCGAGGATCAGCGGGGGTCGCGGCGCGCTCGAACGCGAGCGTGGCTCCGAGCAGCTCCGTGTAGTACGTCACGAGCCGGTCGAGGTCGGTCGTGGATAGCGTCAGATGGTTGATTCCGTGCAGTTCGAGCATGGTCATCCGAGCGTAGTGCAGCCGCTTGACGTGGGAATCGCCCTCCGCCGCCGCCACACGGCTCTAGGGCCTGTCCGGTGGTTGTTGGTGTTTGGCTGAGGTCGATCATCGGGCTGGGGTGCGATGTCGTGTGTGGTGCGTCGTCATGAGCTGTCCGATGCCGCGTGGGCTCGGATCGAGCCGTTGCTGCCCGCTCAGCCTGCCCGGGGCGGCCGGTGGGCAGATCACCGGACGGTGCTGAACGGGATGTTATGGAAGTCGGCGACCGGGGCGATTGCCGCCTACGGCCGCCCTGCACATCCTCAATTGCATCGACGTCGACGAGACTTACCGGCGCGATATCAAGCACATCCGCAACCTGCAGGAAGGTCGCCACCCCCTGGCCACGGCCGCCACGGGCGAGCCATACCACCGGTACGAACGCGGCCTTAAGAATTCCCGGTCCGCGACGAGGACTTGGCCCGGCTAAGCCCGCTCGTGCGCAAGCACCTCGGCATGCACGGCGCCTACAACACTTCCTGCTGCCCGACCTGGCCTCCGACATCATCCGCGAGCTGCGCGATTTCGACGCATCCGACGACGAAGATGAGAGCTGACGACCTTGTCCCCTTTCGAAGGAAACATGATCGTGACTGCGCTCAGGCGACCCGACCGGCTATCGGCCGCCGCCCGGCGATCGGGTGTCGACTGCGTGGGCAGGAACGGCTGGGCCGTGGTCGCTTTACCCGATCACAACAGCCGGGGGTTCGGTGAAAGGCAATTTCCCATGTTGACGACGGCACCCGTAGCTGGGCGTTCGAGGGGGCGGCAATGACAGGACAGCGGGTCGAGTTGTTCTCTCGGGTCGATGGCACTGCGGGCACGGGCGCTCTCGTGGCCGCCATCTTGGTGATCTTGGTGGCGGCGCTCGCCGCGGTGTTCATCGGTCGGGCCCAGGATCGACAGCTCCGGGAGGAAGCCGGGCACGCTGAGCAGGTGTTCGCGCGCGTCCGCCATGATCCAGACGATGGGGAGATCCGGCTGCCCGCCCGGCGCAAGGCCCGGGGCGACGCGGAGCCGGAGATCATGCAGACCGAGGGGATAGCCGCGGTCTCGCGGACCACGTCGCAGGAGGCGCAGATCTACCTCCAGCACCACCGGATCGCGCTCAAGCACCACTCCGCGTACCAGCGGGCATCGCTGTGGTCGGGCCTGATGGGGTTCTCGGTCGTACTCGTCGGCGCGGCACTCACCTATGTCGCCGGACTCGATGTCGGCGTGGTGACGGCACTGGCAGGTGTCATCCCGGCCGCCGCAGGACGGCTGCTGTTCCGCCAGTCGAACATCATCGGTGACCGTGCGGCGGACAACCTGCGTGGGCTGGA
The DNA here is from genome assembly GCF_009793335.1 of Actinomadura sp. J1-007. Lineage (GTDB taxonomy): Bacteria > Actinomycetota > Actinomycetes > Streptosporangiales > Streptosporangiaceae > Spirillospora > Spirillospora yumaensis. The sequence continues at coordinate 2,271,132 of NZ_WING01000001.1, forward strand.
AGATAGCGTGCGGCGGTTCAACGCGCTGCAGGGGGCGCTGGCGGCGACCGCCGAGATCGGCGACCGGCAGACCCGTAACCGCATGTACGAGGTGATCGGCATGCACATGCTCTTCCCGGCCGACGAACTGGAGACCTTGCTGCAGAACGTGGCGAAGGCCTTCGAGAACGACAAGAAGAGCGAGAACTGACCCTACCTCCCTCGCAATGTCCGTAGGTGCTGCTCGGCGATAGCGCGGTTATTCGGCTCAATGGCGTGAAAATCCCGCGCGTACTCGAACAGCTTCGTGGCCTGCGCGAACTGCCCGCGCGCCTGGAGCGCGCTACCCATGTTGAGGGCTGCGTGTGCGACCACGGTGGGAAAAAGGTCGAGTTCGGTGTCACGTTCGGCCCAGATCTTCCGGTACCACCGCAGCGCCGTTTCGACGTCGTGCCGCTTGTGCGCCATTTCGCCGAGCCAGAACATCGCCTGCAGCCGGATGCCAGGGGAGTGAGATGTGGTCGCGGCGGTGAGCGCGGTCTCGGCGCCGTTCGGGTCCTTCTTGTCGAACAACAGCAGGGCGAGTGAGAAACCGCACAGCGCGGCGAAGTCGCTGCCCGGCACGATCTCCAGGCACCGGCGGTAGACGGCGATCGCGCCCTGCTGGTCGCCGAGGCGTTCGCGGCACTGCCCGAGCAGGTGGTACAGCGGGACCGACTCGGTCGTCTCGCCGGAGTCCAGTATCTGCGTATAGATTCTCTCCGCCTCGGCGTACTCCTTCTTGTCGAAATGCGCCCTCGCCCTTTTCTTTTGCCGCTCGAAATGGCGCCAAACCTCGGCCTCGTCGAGCTTTACTTCCTGCCCCTCCACCTTCTGCAACACCTCTTGCAGCTTGATGCGCGTGTCATCGTCATCGTCGATCATGGTGATGGTGTCGCGCCAGGAACTCGACTCACGCTTCGGCTCGCTCCACGGCCATCGGAAGCGGCGTGCCAGCCTCGTCGGCGCGACCGCCCCGGTCTTGTCGATGAGCTTGTCGAGGTCGCCCTTGATCTCGTCGAGCAGCATCTCGAACGCCCCCACCCAGGTGTGGGCGGTGAAGTTGCCGTGCTCCGACAAGTGGGCGTACAGCGCCTGGAACCTCTCCTTGTTAGAGGGGTGGCTCGAATGCTCGGACGCTTTCTTCCCGGCCATTCGAGCACGACGCCGGGTGGGCGCGCCTTGCGCGGCGACATCGATGCCGTGGCGGGCCAGTCGCTCCTCGATCACGTCGAGAAACTCGAAGTACAGCAGAGCCACGCACGGGGCGGCATGGGAGATGTCCTGCTTCACCTCCGGCGCGCCGCCGGGGAACAGGTCGTCCAGCATGGCCAGGCTCGGCTCGAGGTTCTTCCCGCTGGTGAACGCGCCGATCACTGAGTCCTGGCCCCAGGTGTCGGCCTCGAACTCCATCGCTCTGGAGCGATCTAGCAGGTAGTACGCCGCGTCGCGACCGACGGAGCGGAGTTCGTCGGCGTGGTTCAGCACCGCGTGTCCGTACTCGTGGCACAGCACGAAGGCCGACATGGTCCTGGTCAGCGGCATCTCCAGGAACCTCGCGATCGTGGGGATCTCCACGAGGACCTTGGACCTCGGCTTGCCGACGCCGAGGAACTCCAGGGCGGTGTCCACCGCCTGGACCCGCAGCGCCGACCGGGTCTTCTCGTCCTCGACAAATCTGCAAATCGCGCCCCCGCTCATCGAGCCTAGGCCCTGCAGCGGGAAGATGCTCCGATTCATCTTGAACAGATAGCCGGCAAGGCCCTGGTGGAACACGATCGCCGGCACCGCAGAGTCCTTGAACCTAATGCATTCCGCGTTGGGCTCGTAGGTCTGCAAAATGCCGACCGGAATCTTCTCCAAGGCGCCACGCCATTGCGGCGGGGTCAGCCCGAGCGCAGCCTCTTTGAGGACGGCGGCAAGGCCGCCGGTTTCCGCACCCAGTTCCGCCAACCGCTGCCCGGTCCTCTTGACATCGACCTTCGACGCCTCTGCCAGCTTGTTCTCGGCGTTGCGCGGTGCGGGTGGCTCGTCGAACATCGACGACGAACTCCTGATCGCCACAAAGTCGACCTTGCGCACGGTCTCGCCACACGTCGGACATGGGCGGCCGTGTAACTCGACGGCGACGTTCATCGTCGCCGCCGTGTCGACCAGCGGTCCTGCCCAGACGATGTGCTTGCACTCCAGGCGCCGGGCAAAAAATTGCATCAGTCACGCTCCGCCGGGAGGGAAGTGACGGTTACCGAGGCGTCGGCCACTCTATAACACAATCTTGCACGCTATGCCGCAATACCGAGACGATCACCACGAGATCAACTGTTTGCGGGTTATCCCCGCGCATGGTCAGTCTGGCTGAGCCCGTACGCGTACTCCGCCAACCGCTCTCCCCTATCGGGCCCAAGTCATGCATGCTTCACCTGGGCGTCCGCAACGGCTGAGCAGGGAGGCGCCAGTGTCGACAATTCGATTGTCAACGGTCGCGCCGTGGCCGGTTGCGGCCTAGGGCGTGTTGTGTAAGTGATCGAGTGATGTGGCTTGCCTGGCGGGTCGGTGGCCGGTATGCGGAGAAGTTTCCGGTAGGTGGTTCTTCGACCAAGAAGACCAATGTTCCGGAGACCTCGCGGCCACCCTAGTGGTGAGGGGGCGGTTCGACCTGTCCGATGTGCAGTGGGCGGTGCTGGAGCCGCTACTGTCTGCGCGGAGGAAGGCGGGGCGGCCGCCGAAATGGACTAGGCGTCGGCTCAAGCCGCCTCTGGCGTGTGAGCAAGGGCAGCAGCCGCTGTCGCTGGTCATCACCGCCGGGCAACGAGGCGACGCCCGGTCACGGCCCGATCGGGTACGCGCCGACAAGGCGTACTCCTCCCCCGCGCACTCGGCGGCGTGGCGGCCGTGGTGGTCGTCGGGGTCGAACGCGGGCGGGCGGCTGCCTCGGCGGCGTCGATGCCCGGCCTGGTCATCGGGCACCGGGATGGCCGCCGCGATACCGCGTCGCGTGTCGAGCCCACGCCGACCAAGACCGAGGCAGATGGCCACAGACACCTTCTGCGCTCCGCAGTCCCGTGTTTGAGCAGGTGGCACGAGATGAGACGGCTAGGTTCAGGTACGAACGGGAAAACGGTCAGATCCAGTTCACAGGAGACTGACCTCCGTAACGACAAGGGCCCCGAGCTTGAAGCTCCAGGGCCTGTACGTCACCGTGGGGGTACGACTCTCGTCGCTACCCCACTGTGTCTCTGGTGTCCGGGTCCACCGCCACCGCGGCGGCCCGGACGCGAGCGGCCGGCTCGGCGACCCCTTCGCCGGTACTCCGTCACCTCGGCATCTTGTCGGCCCCCCGGCTCGCGCCGTTCACGGCAGAGCGCACGCACCGGCCCGCGCCAGGCGGGGTCTTTCGGCGGAAGTGCTGCTCGCATTGCACGAGTTGGGCGGCATTACGCAGGACGGTGCGCTGCTCGGCCGCGGTCATGCCGTCGAGGATTGCCACGCCGAGTTCCAGGTGGGTGCGAGCGACGCGTTCGGCGGCGGCGCGGGCGACCTCGACGCCGGTCCTCGTCGAGCCGGTGATGGACACCATCGCGGCGGCGGGGTGCGCGACGACCGCGCGGCCGGTGTCGCGGTCGCCGCAGACGATGTTGAGGACGCCGGGCGGGAGGCACTCCGCGGCGAGTTCGCCGAACATCGCGGCGGTGACGGGGGTGTCGCCGGGTTTGAACACTACGGTGTTGCCTGCCGCGAGGGCGGGTCCGAGCTTCCAGGCGGCCATCAGCAGGGAGTAGTTCCAGGGGGCGACCTGGCCGATGACGCCGACCGGTTCGCGCCGCACATTGGACGTGTGGCCGGAGGCGTACTCGGCTGCGGCGAGGCCCGGCAGCAGGCGGGCGGTTCCGGCGAAGAAGCGCAGGCAGTCGGCGGCGGCGAACACCTCCTCGGTGCGGGTGGCGGCGGTCGGCTTGCCGGTGTTACGGCATTCGGCGGCGACGAACGTGTCGGCTCGTCGCTCCCTCACCTACGCCGACCAGGCCGTCGGCCCCAACGTACAACGCACGACCATCGAGCGGCGGATGACCGACATGCTAGTCCGCCACGGCCCCGACTCCCCCACGTCCGCGCCCATCCCGACCGCCGGCCGTACCTGCTCCAGGCATGGTCGAGTTTCACCGTTCACCTGCGACATCGGAACTGGCAGGCCGCTCGGATCGGTGGGCGTACGTGGGCCTCGCTGTCCTTGCCGAGCGAGCCGTTCAGCAGCGGGCCGTTCGGGAGCAGGGGGCCGGTGTTCACCGAGCCCTGATCGTTGAGTAACGGTCTGGTTGGCAATTGAGTATTCGCTTTGCAACATGTTTCTCAACGCGTCTGGATGGGTCTGTGGTGCTCGGGACTCCGGAAATTGGTCATGGTGCAGGCCGTCCAACTGATCAATAAGCGAGCTGATGCGGGGTTCAGTGTGTGACCGGCTTCGCGGGGCGCTTGGTGGCCACCACAGCCCAGGTGCGGTGCGGGATGTGCAGAATGTCGTCGGGGTAGCGGTCACGCAGCAGGTTCGTCAGTTCGGCGGTGAACGCCTCCGCCTTGTCGGGTGGCAGGCTCGCGCCGACGCCCGCGCTGGCGCGGACGCGCCCCACCCAGGACTGCGGGGTGTAGGGGACGTCAAGATCGAAGGAGAACGTCTCGATGGACCCGAAGCCAGCGGTCGCCAGGTCGGTGAGCCACCGTGGATACAATCCCGTGCCACCGCCCATCGTCCAGGCCGGGTTGAAGGCGCCGATGAGGTGTTCGGTGGCCGCCACCACGTTGCCGGGCAGCGGCAGCCAGTCGAAGTGGGCGATCACGACATGCCCGTCAGGACGCAGCAGCCGGCCGATCTCGGCGGCGGCCCGCGGAGCGTCGAACCAATGCCAGCACTGCCCGGCCGTGACGGTGTCGAAGGCCGCGTCCGGTAGGCCGGTGTCCTCGGCCGACGCGACGGTGTAGGTGACCTCGACGCCAGCGCGGTCGTCCAAGGCGCGGGCCTGTTCCAGTAGTGCCGCGGACCGATCCAGCCCCGTGACCCGTGCCCCGGCCAGTGCCAACAGCCTCGCCAGGCCGCCGGTGCCGGTGCCGATGTCCAACACGTCCCGGCCCCGCACGCCGACACCCGACTTTTGCAGGCGCTCCACCAACTCGGGCGGGAACCCGGCCCGGTGCCGGGAGTAGTCGTTAGCGGTCAGCCCGAAGTCGGGCACGAAGACGTCGGCCATGCCTGCCTCCCCTTGCTGCGCAGCGGAAACCAGTTCGCACCCTACGCACCCGTCCGTAGGAGGTTTGTGCGGGGACCGGTGTTCCATCAGGGCCAGTCGTTCAACGCGGTGCCGGCAGCAACTGGGGCTGGCGCTGATCAGCGTTGTTCGTTGGTTGGGGGGACGAGTGGGGGGCTCGCGCACTGGCGGCTGGGGCTCGCCTGCCTGAGTGGTGCGGGCGGATGTGTAGGTCACGGGGCCGTCAGGCTGGCGGCCTCAGCACGCTGCTTGGTGATGGCTTCTGGGTGTCCGGGGGGCCGTTCTCGTTCGGGGGTTCGGCGGGGCGCGGTATGGCGGTATTGATAGGCAATTTTAGGTTCGGCAACAGGGTTTCTTAAGGTGGGAATTGCTGGTCGGTGGCACGCTGCTACAGCTCCTTTATGAGAATGGACTTTCTGCGCATGAGAGCTGTAGGCCGTGGTGCTCGGAGGGCGGGCGCCCTCGTGGCGGTGCTGGTCGTCGTTCCGGCTGGTCAGGCGGTGGCGGCGCCCGCGCCGGCGCCTTCGGTGGCGTTCCGTGTCTCGGATCCGCGGGTCGCGGCCGCCGGGACGCTGGTGGCCGGGGTGGCGCATTCCGATGTGTGGTGGACGCTGGGGACCCGTTCGGGTCGCGCGCGGTTGTTCGCGTTGGGGCGGGACGGCCGGGTACGCGCGGAGTATTCGGTGGCGGGCGCTCCGGCGGGGCGGCGTTGGGACACGCTGACCATTGTGCGGAACGGATACGGGGCGGGAAGCCTGTTCCTGGGAGATCTGTCGGAGGGGCGGCGCGGCGCGCTGTCGCTGTATCGGGTGGCCGAGCCGGGGGCGCTGCGGGACGGCACGGTGACCGCGCGGGCGTACAAGGTCAGGTATCCGGACGGCGGTCATGGCGCGGCGACGCTGCTAGGCGATCCGCGGGAGGGGCGCCTGTACGTCGTGACGCGGGCCGCGTCGGCGGCATCGGTGTTCGCGCTGCCGGGCGTGCTGGGGCCTGGGGTGAATGAGTTGACGCGCGTGCGGACGCTGGGTTTCGGGGTTCGCTCTGGGGCGTTCGCCCCGGACGGACGCGTCGTCTTCCGTACGTCCGACGGGCTGCGGGTGCTCGGAGGGATCCGGGACGAGGTGTCGCACGTCGTCGGGCTGGACGTGGCGGGCGGCGCGGTGGGCGTCTCCGCCGATGGACGCAGCGCGGTGATTTCGGACGAGGACGCGCCCGCGGTGTTCCGGGCCGTTCCTCTGCCGGGGACGGCGCGGCCGAGGGCGTCAGGGGCCGCCGCGGAGGAACGGATCGTGTTTCCCGCGCAGTCCCGGCTTCCCGGCGGGCCGCTGGGGACGGCCGCGCTGATCGGGCTCGCGCTGCTGGGCGTACTGGCGACGGTGACGTACCGGCGCGGGCAGCGCAGCGAGTTCGAGAGCGCGGCACAGCCTCTCCGGCGGGAACGGACGCAGAGCACACGGCCCGTACGGGCCGGACGGCCCGCGGGTAGGGGCGGAGAGCGCGTCGCCGCGTTCGGGCAGCGTCCCGTCGCGCGCCGTCAGCCCGCTCGGGCCGGGGCTCCGCGACGGGCCGTGCGCCGCCGCTGACCATCACGCACGGACGCCATGGGGGTGTGACGCCGTCGCCCGGCGTCACACCCCCATGCCCGCTGGTCGCGTGGAACTTCAGATGTTGCGTCGGCGGGTGCGGCGGCCGGTCAGGACCAGGCCGCCGACGCCGCCGAGCACCAGGCCGACGGCTCCGGTGATCAGTGCGGTGCCGATGGGGTCGGCGGGACGGTCCGTGCCGTTCCCCGCGGCGGGCTTGCTGTTGAGCGTGACTCCCCCGGTGGGGCCGCCGTGGTGGTGGCCGGTGGCGGACGGCTCGCAGGGACGGCCCGTGGCGGACTTGGGCTTGGGCTTGGCGGCGGGCTTGGTCCCGGGCTTGGCGGCTCCGGCGGAGCCCGCCTTCCCGCCGAAGACGACGTCGGAGCAGGAGTAGAACGCCTCGGGGCTGTCGCTGCGTTGCCAGATGGCGTAGATCAGGTGGCGGCCCTTCTTCCCGGCGGGGATCTTGCCGGCGAAGGTGTACGCGCCGTTCTTGACGGCCGGCTGGTTCTTGGACAGGAACGGCTTGCTCTCCAGGTCCGACCATTTGAGGGGCTTGCGGGGGTTGTAGCCGTTCTTGGTGATGTAGAGCTGGAAGCCGCCGCGGTGGGGCGCGGTCGCCTTGTAGCGGAACGTGTGGGCGGCGCCCGACCTCAGTTTCGTGGACGGCCAGTCGGTGCGCGGCAGGTCCAGCCCGCGGAACGCCGGGTTGCCCGCGCTGCACAGCTTGCCGTTGGGGATGAGCTTGCGGTGCCGGCCCGCCGCCTCGCCGATCCGGACCCCGTTCCAGTCGTAGAAGGGCTGGGTGCCGCTCGCCGCGACGGCGGCCTTGCACGCGGCCGACCTGGGCGACTCGGGGTTCTCCTGGTAGCAGGCGAGCACGCGGCTGACGGGGGTCTGCATCGACCCGTGGGCGAGGGCCGGGGAGGCCGTCAGCGTGAGCGCGGCCGCGGGCGCCGAGACGGCGGCGACGGCGAGCGGGACGCGCCGGAGGAACGTGGTGCGGGTGTTCATCGAACTCCCATCTGATGTGCTGTTGTCGGAGTAGGAGATTAGAGCGGAAAAGGGCCCGCAGATCTCCCTTTCATGGGTTCTTAAGCCATGCCTCAGCAACACCTAACACCGTCGTTCCGGTAACGGATCGTAACGGCTCGTTCGCCGTCATTGGGCTGGTCAGAGCGGTGTTCCGGGAAGGTCGGCGACGATGCCCGCAACCTTAAATCCACCATAAGATTTGCTTCCCGCGCCGAATCGGGCTGCCGGGCCGTCGCGGTTTGGGTTACCGTTCCTCGGACGCCGTTCCGTTGTTTTTCGGAGCCCCCTTTCGTTGACTTCGAGGTCGTCGTTGCTGTTCACCCACGCAGGGACTCATGTCCATCCCCGGACGGCCGGGGGCCACCATGGCGGCGGTCGGCGGCGGGGTCCGCGGACGGGCGGGCGGGCGCGTTCGGCGCTGGAGTTCGTGGCGCGGCCCGCCGAGCCGTCCCGGCTGACCGGCCGGGCGCTGGGCGTCGGGATCGGCGCCGGCGCGGCGGGCCTGGCCGTGCTGTGGACTGCGCAGGTCGCCGTGGCGCCGCCGTCCGCACCGTCGGACGTGCTGGCGGCGGGCGCGCGGCTGGCCGGGCTCGGCGCGGGGTACGGCCTGCTGGTCATGGTGCTGCTCGCGGCGCGGATACCGGCGGTCGAACGGGGCGTCGGCGCGGACCGGGTCGCGCGGTGGCACGGGCGCACCGGCGGCGCGGTCCTGCTGCTGCTGTCCGGCCACGCGGTGCTGGCGACCTGCGCGCGCGCCGTCCACGGCGACGTGCCGCGCGCGCTGGGCGATCTGCTGGCGCATCCGGCGATCGCCGCTGCGGCGTTCGGGACGTTGCTGCTGTTCGCCGCCGCTGCTGCGGCCCTGTACGCGGTGCGTACGCGCGTGCGGCGGTCGCTGTGGCGTTCGGCGCATCTGCTGGCGTATCCAGGTGTGGCGCTCGGGTTCTTCCACCAGCCGAAGGGGCCCGACGTCGGGGCGCACAGCGGCCTGGTGGTGCTGTGGACGCTGCTGCACGCCCAGGTCGCGGTGCTGGTCGCGTGGTACCGCGTCGCCGCTCCGCTCCGGCACGCGTTCCGGCACGGGCTGCGCGTACGGGACGTCCGGTGGGAACGGCCGGACGTGGTGTCGATCGTTGTGACGGGCCGTGATCTGCATCTGCTCCAGGCCGAGCCCGGCCAGTACCTCAGGTGGCGCTTCCTCGCCCGCGGCCTGTGGTGGTCCGCGCTGCCGTTCTCGCTGTCCGCGCCTCCGAGGGACGGAGCGTTGCGCATCACGGTCCGCGTGGCGGGGAGGCGCACCGCGCGGGTCGCGCGCCTGTCGCCCGGCGTCCGGATCATCGCGGGCGGCCCGTTCGGCACGATGACCGCGCGGCGGCGGACGCGGCGCAGGGTGCTGCTGCTGGCGGGCGGGATCGGCGTCGCCCCGTTGCGGACGCTGTTCGAGACGCTGGCGGGCGGGCCGGGCGACATCACCCTCGTCTACCGGGCCACCAGCGCCGACGACCTGGTGCTGCGCGGCGAACTGGAGCACATCGCGGCCCGCAGGCGCGCGAACCTGCACTACCTGCTGTCGCCTCCGGGACGGCCGGGTACCGAACGGAGCGATCCCTTGACCAGCGAACGGCTGCGGGCGCTCGCGCCCAAACTTCACCGCAGCGACGTCTACGTGTGCGGCTCTCCTGGGATGACCGCCGGGGCCGTACGCGCGCTCACCGGCGCGGGCGTGCCCCGACACCGCATCCACACCGAAAGCCTCGCCCCGTGAGCCGCACCTCGCCTCCCACCCGGCTGCACCGGTGGGCGGTCGCGGTCTGGCTGGCGGACGCCGCGCTCGTTCTGGCGTGGCTGCTTCTGACGCTCGTCCCCGCGCAATCTTCGGCGGAACGGACGGAACAGCATCCGAAGCGGCGACCTGCGTCGGAATCCGTCCCGGCGGAGACCGGAGCCGCCGGAACGCCTCGTTCATGCTGAGGATGCTGAGGATCGCGTGGTGAACGCGGCGTCCCGGCACCCGCGCGGGCGCGGACACGGGGCGCGGTCAGCGGCGGCGGGCGGCCCGGCCCCTGGACCGTCCGGAACGGCGCGGCGCGGGCGTCCTGACCGTGCGCAGCCAGACCTGGATCTGGGCTCCGCCGAGCGTCGAGGTGCCGATCCGCAGGGTGCCGCCGGTGGTCTCGGCGAGCCTGCGCGCGATGTCCAGGCCGAGGCCGGTGGAGCCCGAGCCGCTGGCCCCGCGCTGGAGCGCGGCCTCGGCGTCGCCGATGCCCGGCCCGGCGTCGCCGAACAGCAGGCCCGTGGAGTGCCGCCCGTGGTGGACGGTGACGGAGAAGGCGGTGCCGTGCGGGGTGTGCCGGAAGATGTTGCCGAGCAGCGCGTCCACGACGGCGGCGAGTTCGGCCTCGGCGACGGGCACCGGCACCGGCTCGTCCGGGATCACCACGTCGTGCGCCCGCCGCTGGTCGCCCGCCAGCGCCGACCAGAACTCCAGCCGCCGCCGTACGACCTCCGCCGCGTCGCATCCCGCCGGCCCGCGGTCCGGGCGGCGCGCGGTCGCGATGACGTCGTCGACGGCCTGCTCCAGCCGTCCGAGGGCGTCCTGGCTCTGCGCCATCCGGCTCGGGTCGGACGGGTCGGCGGCGAGGCCGTTCAGGTTGAGCCGCAGGGCCGTCAGCGGGGTGCGCAGCCGGTGCGACAGGTCGGCGGCGGCCTCGCGCTCGTCGGCCAGCAGCCGCGCGAGCCGGTCGGCCATGTGGTTGAACGCCTCGCCCGCGGCGCGCAGCTCGGCGGGCCCGCCGGGCCTGACCCGGGTCGTCAGGTCCCCTCCGGCGACCCGCGTGACCGCGTCGGCGAGGCGGTCGGCGGCGCGGACGACCCGTACGGCCAGCCTGTCGGCCATCGCCACCGACACCAGGACCAGCGCCAGGGCCACCAGCGCCAGGATCGTCCACGACTTGAGCACGCCGCGGCCGAACTCGGCGTCGGGCACGTACACCTCGACGAGGGCGACCCGCTCGGCGGGCAGCAGGACGGGGCGCAGCAGCAGGGTCCCGCCGCGCGCCGGCGCGGTGAAGGAGCGGCGCAGGCCGCGGGCCTTGCCCAGGTCGCCCGCGGTCGCGCGGGGGTAACCGATCGGGCTCCCCGTCGGCGGGTACAGCGCCATCGCGCGCCCGGCTCCGGCGGGGGTCGTCTCGACCGCGCTCCGCAACTGCGCCGGGTCGGCCGTCACGGTCAGCACCGGCACGAGCGAGGCGGCCTGGCGTTCGGCGGCGTTCAGCGCCCGGTCGTGCGCCATCTGGCCGTTCAGCAGGCCGAGCGGGACGACGAACGACAGCGCGACCATCGCCGTCACCGCGGTCGCGATCCGGGCCAACGCGCCCCTCATTCGGGCCCCGTCCGCACCGGCACTCTCGATCACGCGTCCTTTATATTCCAATTTGCCCTACTATGTAGGTAAAACAGAAACAATGCGAGCTATGAAGATTAGATTGCGTTTTGTCGCTACTTGGGTGGCCGTGACCGCGGCGGGCATGGCGATCAGTTGGACCGGGGTGGGGGACGCGGTGCGCGGCACCGTGCTGGACTCCCCGACGCTCGCGGCCGGCGGCCCGGTCGTCAGCGGGCGTCCGCCGACCGCGCCGCCTTCCGCCGCCGACTCCGGCCCGCCGCAGCCCCGCACGTCGCCGTCCAGCAAAACGCCGGCCGGCCGGCGCACCTCAGCGCCGCCGCCGTCCCGGCGTCCCACGCCCGAGCAGACGCGGAACGGCGCCGCGCCGGACGAGAAACTGCGCAGCTACACGGTCAAGTCGGGACGCGTCGTTCTCGCGGTGGGCGCCCGGTCGGCGCGCCTGGTGTCGGCCACGCCCAACAGCGGATTCCAGGTGAGGCAGTGGAAGAAACCGTCCTGGATCCGCGTCGACCTGACCGACGGGACGCACGGTTCGGCGGTGTTCGCGACCTGGAACGACCACGCCCCGCTGGTCGAGGTGTACGAGTACTGACCCCGCGCCGCCCCTTGCCCTCCGTCCCCTGGCCACCGCGTGCGCCGTTCACTCCGGTGCCGTCAGCATGAGGCCCACGCCCCGCACGGTGTGCAGGTAGCGCGGCGCCGCCGCGCTCTCCCCGAGCTTGCGGCGCAGCCAGGACACGTGCACGTCGATGGTCTGGTCGTCCCCGTACGACTGCTGCCACACCTCGGCCAGCAGGTCACGGCGGCGGACGACCCGTCCCGCGTTCTCCGCCAGGAACGCCAGCAGGTCGAACTCGCGGCGCGACAGTTGCAGGGGCGCCTCGTCCAGGGTGGCCTGCCGCCGGTCCACGTCGATCCGCAGGCCGCCGACGGTCATCGCCTCGCGGCGCGGCTTGGCGCGCGCCCGCCGCAGCACCGCCTCCATCCGCGCGTGCAGGTGCTCGGCGGAGAACGGCTTGACCACGTAGTCGTCAGCGCCGGAGCCCAGCAACCGGATGATCTCGCGCTCGCCGTCCCGGGCCGTCGCCACCACCACGGGCACGTCGGACACCGCGCGCAGCATCTTCAGGGCCTCGCCGCCGTCCAGGTCGGGAAGCCCGAGGTCGAGCACGACGACCTGCGGCGGATTGGACGTGACCTCCCGCAGCGCGTCCAGCGCGCGGCCCGCGCTGCGGACGGTGTGCCCCAGCGCGACCAGTTCACGGACCAGGGCCCGCCGAACGTGCTCGTCGTCTTCGACCATCAGAACAGTTGCCACGCGTTGACCTTAAAGCAAAGCCGATATTCGAGAGAACGCGGTCGTCCGGTGCATCGCGGGGCGAGTCGGCGAGTCCTTAAGCGAACGTTAAGTAGACGCTGACGCGGTTATAAGGGGGCCGCTCCTATCGTCGGCGCAATTCCCTTTCCGGCGTTCGCCGCTCGTTGGCCCGCATCCCTGGAGGACGACATCGAAAGCAGGCCCAGGCACGCGGACGGCAGCACCCCGAGCACCGCGGACCGGCTCTCACCCCACCGCCCCGCCGCGACGCCGAGCAGCACGGCGCCAAGCAGCACAGCCCAGAACGGCGCGCTGCTGAACGGCGCGGCGCTGAACGGCGCGGTCCGTTCCTCCGTGTCCGAGCCGGCCGCGCGGCCCTGCGGGTTCTGCCGCCGGCCGGTGCCCCAGGCGCCGGGAGAGCCGCCGCGCCGCTTCTGCCTCGGCCGTTCCGGTGCGTCGGCGTGCGAGGCGGCGGCCGCGCAGCAGCGCGAGCGGACCGTCAACGCGCCCAGCCTCACCGGGCAGGTGGCGCGGACCTGGGACCTGGTCGAACGCCTGGAGGACGCGGCCGGACGGCTCGCAGGGGCGCTGGCCGGCGAGCTGAGCGTGGCGGGCGTCGAGGCGCGGACGGCCCAGGTCCGCGCGGAGACCGCCGCGGCGGAGGCGGAGGCGCACCGGGCGACCGAGACGGCGCGGGCGCAGGCCAAGGAGGCGCTCGCCGCCGCCGACGCGCAGCGCCGCCGCGCGGGCGAGGCGGAGTCGCTGGCCGCGGACCTGCGCGCCCGGCTCGGCGAGGTGACGTCCCAGCGCGACCAGGCCCTCGCCCGCTGCGACCGGCTCGGCCGCGCGGCGGAGGAGACCGCCGCGTCCCTCGCCGCGGTCCGCGAGGACCGGGCCCGGCAGGCCGAGCAGATCTCCGAGCTGTCGGCGTCGCTCCAGTCGGCCCTCGAAGAGGTCAAGCGGCTGCGTACCGACCTCGGCGCCTCGCAGGCCGCGGAGAAGTCCGCGCGCGACCAGGCCACGACGCTGACCACCGAGATGCGGCAGCTCCGCCTGCGGGTGGAGGAGGCGGCCAGCGAACGGGCCCGCGCCCTCCAGGAGGCGCACCAGGCGCGCGCCGAGGCCCGTACCGAGCACACCGCGCGCGTGCAGACCGAGCAGCACGCCCGCGACGCCGGAGAGCAGGTCCGGGACGCCCTGCACCAGCGCGACCGCGCCCTGGAGACCGCCCGTTCCGCGCACGAGCGCCTGGACCAGACGCGGGCGTCCCTGGCCAGGCGGCAGGCCGAGCTGGACGAGCAGCAGCGCTACCTGGAGGAGCTCCAGGCCAAGGTGAACGTCCTGGCCGCCGAACGCGACGCCGCCCGCAGCGAGGCCGAACGGGCCCGGCACCGCATCGACCAGTTCATCTCCGACCAGCAGCGCGGGCCCGGCAGGCCCCGGAAGGGCGGTCCGGCCGGGCACCACGCCGCCCCGCTGGAGAGCGCCGGCGACCGCCCGCCGGACGGCACCGTCTCCATCGTCCACCGCCTCCCCACCGTCGCGAACGGCTACCCGCCCGCGGCGGTCGCCGGGGACCACTGACGGGCGGGCGTCCGCGTTCGCCTTCCGTCCGGGAAAGGCGCGGGATTCAGGTCTTCCGGTGGCGGAGGAATTGGTCGAGCGTCACCGCGCACAGGATGAGGACGCCTTCGATGACCTGTTTGTAGGTGGGGTTCCAGCCGAGCAGGTTGAAGCCGTTGGAGATGAGGCCCAGGATCAGCACGCCGATCAGCGAGCGCCAGATCGCGCCCTCGCCGCCGAGGATGCTCGTGCCGCCGAGGACGACGGCGGCGATCGCGCTGAGCTCCAGGAGGTTGCCGAGGTTCGGCTGGGCCGAGCCGCCGCGGGCGGCCATGACGAGCCCGGCCGTTCCGGCGCACGCGCCGCTGGTGGCGAAGACCGCCACGCGCACCGGGCCGGTGCGGACGCCCGACAGGCGGGCGGCCTCCGCGTTGCCGCCGACGGCGTGGACGCGGCGGCCGAACGCGGTCCCGGCGAGCAGCACCCAGCAGGCCGCCGCGGCGCCCGCGAGGACGAGCGTGGCGGCGGTGACGCCGCCGAGCGCGGTCGGCCAGCCGATCATCTGGAACGCGTCGAGCTGCGCGGCGCGCGGGTAGACGATCGCGCCGCCGGTGATGACGACCGCGAGGCCCCGGTAGACGATGCTCAGCGCCAGCGTCGCGATGAACGAGTGGACCCGCGTCAGCACCACGACCAGGCCGCTGACCGTCCCCATCAGCGCGCCGGTCGCGACGCCCGCCGCGTACCCGGCGGGCACCCCGGCCGAACGGGTGACCAGGACGGCGACGACCGCGCTGACCGCGAGGACGGCGCCGACCGCGAGGTCGAACGCGCCGCAGACCACGCACAGCGTCATGCCGCAGGCGAGCAGCCCGACCACGACGGTCTGGTCCAGGAGGTTGACCAGGTTGCCGGTGGTGAGGAACGTGTCGGTCGACAGGGACAGCGCGACGACGAGGGCGGCGAGCGCGACCACCACGCCGTGGTCGCGGACGGCGGCCGTCCTCACCGCAGTCCCGCGAGCGCGAGGACGTCCTCCGGCCCGGCCGCGCCGCGCGGGAACTCCCCGGCGATCCGGCCGTCCCGCATGACCAGCACGCGGTGCGCGAGCCCGAGGACCTCCTCGACCTCCGAGGACGCGGCGAGCACGGCGACCCCCTCGGCGGCCAGGCCGGTGATCAGCCGGTGGATGCGGGCCTTCGCCGCGACGTCCGCGCCGCGGGTCGGCTCGTCGGCGAGCAGGACGCGCGGGCGGCGGACGAGCCACTTGCCGAACACGGCCTTCTGCTGGTTCCCGCCCGACAGCGTCCACGCGGGGCGGTCGAGCCCGGCGCCCCGGATGCCGACCTCGGCGGCGGTCGCGGCGGCCGAGCGGAGTTCCGTGCTCCTGCGGACGAGGCGGCGGGCGGGGAGCGCGGCCAGGCCGAGGTTCTCGGCCGTCGGGCGGACGAGCACGAGGCCCTGCTCGGCGCGCGACTCGGGGACGAATGCCATGCCGAGCGCCGTCGTCCCGGCCGGGCCCCGGGCGCGGGGACGCCGCCCGGCGACGGTCACCTCCCCGCCGTCCATGCGGTCCGCGCCGAAGAGGAGCCGGAGCGTCTCCGTCCGGCCGCTGCCGGCGAGGCCCGCCAGCCCGACGATCTCCCCCGCCCGGACGTCCAGGGACACGCCCCGTACGGCGCGGCCCCGGGACACGTCGCGGGCGGCGAGGACGACCGGCGCGCCGTCCGGTACGGGCGGCGGGTCGGGATAGAGCGTCTCGACGGGACGTCCGACCATCTCGCGCAGCAGGCCGTCCGGGGTGAGCCCGGCGGCGGGGCCGGACGAGACGCGCCGACCGTCACGCAGGACGGTGACGGTGTCGCACGTCGCGAGCACCTCGTCCAGACGGTGCGACACGAGCACGATCGCGGTGCCCTCCGCCGCCAGGTCGCGGACGAGCCCCAGCAGCGCGGCGGCGTCGGCCTTGGGAAGCAGGGCGGTCGGCTCGTCCAGCGCGATCAGCCGCGCGCCGTGCGCGAGCGCGCGCAGGATCTCAACCTGTTGCCGCCGCGCGAGGGGCAGTTCCCCGGCGCGCGCGCCGGGCGGCAGTTCGAAGCCCGTACGGGCCGCGAGGGCGGCGAACCGGCTCCGACGCCCGGACCCGCGCCCGCGGGTGCCCAAGAACACGTTGTCGAGAACGCTCAGCGCCGGGACGATCGCGCTCTCCTGCGTGACGAGCGCGATCCCGTGGCGCAGCGCGTCGCGCGGCGCGGCGATCCGCACGGGCTCGCCGTCCACCGTGACGCGGCCCGAGTCCGGGCGGACGGCCCCGCAGAGGATGCGGGCGAGCGTGCTCTTGCCCGCGCCGTTCTCCCCGACGACGCCGTGCACGCGGCCCGAGGGCAGGTCCAGGGACGTCTCGTGCAGGACGGTCACACCGCCGTAGCTCTTGCGGACCCGTTCGAGCGCGACGTCCATGCGCGGCTACTCGTCGTACTCGCCGGTGATGCCCGAGGCGGCGAGCGTGCTCTTGGTGAGCTTCCCCTCGTCGGGGACGAGGGAGGCCATGTCGGTCGCGGCGGGGACGTTCCGCCCGGCCGCCTTGGCGAGGCCCAGCTCGGCCGCCTTGGCCCCGGCGGTCCGCACCGGCAGGTACGGGAGGCCGTACCAGCGGCCCTCGCGGACGGCCGAGACCGCCTGCCGCGACGCGCCGTTCGCGATGTAGGAGATCTTCTTGCCCTTCGCGACGCCCTCGGCGCCGAACAGCGCCTGCGAGGAACCGAGGACCACCTGCACGTCGGGATGGGCCTGGAGCACGTCCTGCATGGCCTTGCGCCCCGAGTCCCGCGTGTAGCCGCCCTCGACCCGCGCGACGACCTCCACGCCGGGGGTGCTCTTGAGCGCGCCGACGACCGCGTTCGTCCGGGCGTTGTCGAGCGGCAGGGTCTTCAGGCCCTCCAGGTAGGCGACCTTGCAGGGCTTGAGGTCGCGGCTGCGGCACGCGTCGGCGCCGAGCTCGCCGAGCCGCCGGCCGTTGCGCGTCGGGACGTCCACCAGCGAGACGGTGCCGGGCACCTGCGGCTGGTCGGTGTCGTACCGCGGTCCGACGGGGGTGAACTGGACGACCACCGCGATGCCGTTGCGCACGGCCGTCTTCACGGCGGGGAGCACGGCCGTGCCGTCGTTCGCCTGGACGATGAACACGCCGAAGCGCTTGGACGTGACGGCGTCCTGGATCTGGCGCACCTGGGCCTGGGCGTCGAAGTTGGAGTCGAAGAACTCCGCGGTGCCGCCGTCCTTTCCGGCCTGCTGCTTCACCCCGTCGAACGTCGCCACGGTGAACGAGTTGGCCTTGGCGAATCCGAAGAACGCGATGTGCTTGGCGTTCTTGGAGTCGGCCTTCTTCTCCGAGTCGTCCGGATCGGAACACGCCGCCGCCCCGAGCGCCAGCCCCGCCGCGACCGCCACTGCGATATGAACGTTTCTCATGGTTTTCTGCCGACTCCCACGTAGAACCATTCGCCGCCGGGCCGTTCCCGATCGTCATCGTCTTCAGGGCGCCATTCGTTCACCCGCGTCACCCCCGGCTCGACCAGCTCGAACCCGGTGAAGAAGCGCGCGATCTCGGCGTGCGACCGGTGGATCAGCGGCGCGGTCGCGTTCCGGTAGACCTCCCGGGCCGCCGCGCCCTCCTCCGGGTGGGCGTCGTCGGTCAGGTGCGTGACGATCAGATGGCTGCCCGGCGCGAGCGGCCCGGTGAAGGCGCGGACCACGCCCCACGGGTCCTCCTCGTCGGTCAGGCAGTGCAGGATCGCCACGAACAGCACCGCCACCGGCTCGGAGAAGTCGATCAGCCGCCGCACGTCGGGATGGCCGAGGATCTCCTCCGGGCGCCGGATGTCCTCCGGGACGACGGCCGTGGTGTCGTCGATCGACCGCAGCGCCCGCGCGTGCGCCAGCACGATCGGGTCGTAGTCGACGTACACCACGCGGGCGTCCGGATGCACCCGCTTGGCGACCTCGTGCACGTTCTCCTGGGTCGGCAGCCCCGTGCCGAGGTCGAGGAACTGCCGGATGCCGCGTTCGGCCGCGAGCCGTACGGCCCGGCCGAGAAAGCGCCGGTTGGCCACGCAGATCTCGCGGCTCGGCCCGAGCGCCATGATCTTTTCCGCGGCCTCCCGGTCGGCCGGGTAATTGTCCTTGCCGCCCAGGTAGTAGTCGTACATGCGGGCCGCGTTCGGGGTGTCCACATCGGGCCGGTACGGCTCGGCCCCTTGATCGGTCACCTCGGCACCTCCGGGGGCTGGCGACGGCAGGGAAAGATCGTTATCGCGGCGATGATAACGCCGAGTCCCGGAGAATACGGGATCTTGCCGATAATGCCGCCGAATAGCCACCGACCCCGACGTCATTCCGCCTTCGGCGGCCCCTCCGGCCCCCGTTCCCCCTGCGGCGGCGGACCGGGAGGCGGCGGACCGGCAGGCGGCGGGGCAGCGGGTGGCGGGGCAGCAGGCGGCGGGGCGGGGTGGCCGGGGTTCAGGGGGTCGACGTACGGCTCGGGCGCGGGGAGGCCGGGAGCCGGGGGCGGCTGATGGATCCGGATGCCGGGCGGGGGCTCGGGAAGGCGGGCGGACCTGCGCGTCCGGTAGGCGTCGCGGAGGCGGTCACCGGCCTGCCTGCCCTTGTCCCGCATCTGCCGTCCGCGCTCGCTCTCCATGGCCTGCCGCATCCGTTCGGCCGACTGGCGCCCGGCCTCGCGGCCGAGATCCTGCATCCGCTGGACGCCTCCGGACTCCAGGGCCCGCTGCACCGGCTGGGCGTTCGCGATCCGGGCCGCGTTGTCGCGGGCCATGCCACCGGCGACCTGCCCGGCCGCCTGGGCGCCGTCCCAGGCCATCCCGGCCCCGAGCCGCGCCGCGTCCAGGGCCTGCCGGTACGTGCGGGCGCGGACGACGGTCGTGCCCGCCACCCGGTCCGCCAGCGAGCGCCGGTGCGGGCCGAAGAGCACGGCGACGCCGTTGGCCAGGAAGAACGCGACGGCGAGGAGCCAGAGGGCGACCGCGGGGAGGAAGAGGCCCTCCAGGAGGAGGGCCCACGCCCCCGCGTACAGGCCCGTTCCGGCGGCCGTGCCGACGAGCGCCCGGCGCAGCGCGCTCAGGGCGCCGGGCCTCTTCCCGGCGGCGGCCACGCGCAGGTCCGTCACCGCCTTGCCGAGCGTCCGCCCCGTAAAGGCGGGAGCGGCGAAGAAGTAGAGGAGTTCGAACGCCACGAGGAGCAGCAGACCCTGCTCGATGTCGCGGACGACCGTTCCCCACGCGCTCGTCCCGGCGTCGGCCGCGGCCCGTTCGACGTCGCCGCCCGACAGCAGCAGGTGCCAGGCGATCGGCCACGCCTTCGACAGCAGGTCGCCGGTCAGGTAGGCGTGCACGCGGCCCCAGGTCATCGCGCCGATCAGCACGGCGACCACCGCGATCAGCGCCGCGTCCGCGGCCCACGCGGCGAGCCGCCTGCCGTGGGGCGGCGCGTCCCCCGGAGGCCGCGGCGGGACCTGCCCCGCGGCGAACGGCGGGGGCGGCATCGGCGGTCCGTACATGGCAGTCCTCGGGACGCATTCAGTTGATAAAGCGGGACAAGCGTAGAGAGCGCACGCGGTGATCGCCAGCGCGGCGTACGGACGTGGCCGCTTCCGGGCCCGGCCCTCGCGAACGGGCGACGGCGGCCGTCGAGGGCGTTGCCGGATCGGCAACGAAAGTTGTCGCGCCGGGACGGGGAATCGCACGCTGAGGCCGAGGCGGTCGAACAGCTATCGCGAGGAGAGTCCCACCATGACCACCCCTGTGGACAGCGTTACGGAGCAGGCGTTCCCCACCCGCGTTCTGGAGTCGGAACGGCCCGTGCTCGTCCAGTTCTGGGCCACCTGGTGCGCGCCGTGCCGGATGGTCACCCCGATCGTGGAGCAGATCGCCGAGGAGCACGCCGAACGGCTCGACGTGGTCAAGGTGGACGTGGACGAGGAGCCCGGCCTGGCCGCGCGGCACGGCGCGTTCTCCGTGCCCGCGTTCGTCGTGTACTCGGGCGGCGCCCCGAAGGAGTCGTGGGTCGGCGCCGCGCCGAAGCGCGCCCTGGAGCAGAAGCTGGCCGCCTACCTGCGCTGAACGCCCGGAACGGAGGTCCCGTGACACCGCACGACGGCGCCGGAGCGCGCGAGGCCGAACTCCTCCTGCCCGCCCTCGAAGAGGCGGTGGGCTGGGTGCGGGACCTGCTGTGCGCCGGGCGGGGCAGCCCGGTGGACGTCCGCCGCGTCCTGGCCGTCGGGAACGGTTCGGACGCGGTCACCCGCCTGCTCGCGCGCACCTTCCCCCACGCGGTCACGCACGGCCGCGCCGACGCCGAGGCGAACGGGCAGGCGAACGGCCGCGCGGGCACCGAGGCCCGGTTCAGTGGACGGGACGGGGCGTTCGAGGGGCTCGGCACGGCGGAGCTGGTCTGGGCGAGCGGCGTCGTCGACCGGCGGGACGACCAGCAGGCCGCCGTCGACGCGCTCGCCGCCTCGCTGCGTCCGGGCGGGGTGCTGGCCGTGGTCGAACGGGGCCTACCGCTGCGCTTCCTCCCCCGCGACATCGGCATCGGGCGTCCAGGGCTCCAGGCCCGGCTCGACGCCGCCGCCGAGGAGCGCTCCGCGTCCCGGCGCGCCGAGCCGCCCGGCTCCGCGGCGACGGTCGAAGACCGGCCTGCCATGCTCGCCCGAGCCGGGCTCGTTCCCAGCGGGACCCGCACGTTCCTCACGGACCTGCGGGCCCCGCTGGGGCTCGCGGCCCGCCGCCACCTGCACGCGCACCTGGTCCGGCTGCTCGACCAGGTCGGCGGCCTCCTGCGCGCCGATGACCGCGCGGCGCTCGAACGGCTCGCGGACGAGGACGAGCCCGCGGGGATCCTCTGGCGTCCCGACGCGTTCTACCTCACCGCCACGACCGTCCACACGGGACGCGCCTGTTCCGGCACGCCGCGAACGGCCGGCGGTCGCGCAAGCCTCTGGGAAGTGCGAAAGCGCCCCTGAGGAAAAGGAACGGGAAATTCTCGGTCACGGCGGTTTGTTGTTCCGTTCTGCGAAGTTTGTTCGGGTAGACCCGTCGCATGGACTCGGTGAAGAAATTCGCGGCGGAACTCGTGGGGACGGCGCTTCTCGTCTATTTCGCCGTCGGCGTCGCGACATTGTCGTTCGGGTTCGGAGTCGCCGGGCGGAGCATCTCCGCGGGCGTGGTGGCCACCGCGCTCGCCTTCGGCCTCGCCATGCTGGTCCTGGCGTACGTGTTCGGGCCCGTTTCCGGGGGCCACGTCAATCCGGCGGTGACGCTGGGGGCTCTGATCGTTCGCCGGATCTCCGTGTTCGACGCGGTCGGCTACTGGATCGCGCAGTTCATCGGCGGCATCCTGGGCGCGCTCGGGCTGTGGTGGACGTTCACGTCCTCGCCGCTCTACAGCCGTTCGACGACCGGGCTCGGCGCGGACGGCTGGGGGTCCGGAAGCCTGATCCACGTGGGGGCCGGCGGGGCGTTCCTGGCCGAGGTGATCCTGACGGCGCTGTTCGTCTTCACCGTTCTCGCGATGACCGGAAAGGGCGCCAACACGGCGACGGCCGGGCTCGTCATCGGGTTCGCGCTGACGACCGTGCACCTCATCGGAATCCCCATCACCGGCACCTCCGTGAACCCGGCCCGCAGTCTCGGGCCCGCGCTCGTCGTCGGCGGAACGGCATTGAAGCAGGTATGGCTGTTCATCGTCGCGCCGTTCGTCGGGGCCGTTATCGCGGCGGCCGTTCACCTGTTCTTCGAGGCGTGGGGGCGCCCGCCGGTCCGCGAAGTTCCGGCCACCGAAGAAGTGCGCTCAGGCGAAGCGTGACCCCGGAAAGGACGGTTCAGGCCAGCGGCGAACCGTCGAAATCCCGCAGGATCGCTCCGACGCTCTCGTAGACGGCGACGGCGCCCGCCTCCCGCAGGTCGTTCTCCGGGAGCCCGCCGGTCAGGACGCCGACGCAGGCGACCCCCGCCGCCTCGCACGCCTTCACGTCCCAGACCGTGTCGCCCACGAACACCGCCTGCTCCGGCCGGACGCCCGCCGCCTTCAGCGCGGCCTGGACGAGGTCCGGCGCGGGCTTGCTCCGCTCCACGTCGGACGACGAGGTCGCGACGCTGATCGCGTCGTCGGCGTCCAGCGCGGCGCGCAGGGCGCGCATCTCGGTGTCGGCGGCGGAACTGGCGAGGACGACCGTCCGGCCCCGGCTCGCGCAGCGTTCGAGCAGCGCGGCGGCGCCGTCGAACGGGACGAGCCGTTCCCAGTACTGGGCGTAGAGGGCCCGGTGGGCGGAACGGATCGCGTCGTCGTCGGAGGTGTCGCGGTCGGCGGGCAGCAGGTGGCCGACCAGGTTGTCCGACCCCATCCCGACCGTCCGGTGGACGTCGGCCATCGGCACCGTCCGGCCGTACTGCCGGAACGCCTGCCACCACGTCACGGCGTGCAGGTAGTTGGTGTCGACGAGCGTCCCGTCCACATCGAAGATCACGGCATCGATCACCTGGATGCCGTACCCCTGAGCACGCCGTTCACGCCTTCCCCGCGAATCGGCGGGCGTTACTGCATGCGAGTTGCAAGAGCGCTACCGTTGCGAGAATGCGGGGGAACGCGGCGGGCACGCGCCCGGTGACGGTCGAGGTCTTTCTACTGCGGGCGGCGGGCGGGGCGCTGGCCTACCGGCGGTGCGCGGGCGCGCTCGGGCCCGACGAGCACCCCGACGCGGCGGCGCGCAGGCTCGGCGGCGTCCGCGACGACGGGCCGCTGGTGCATTCGACGAGCTGGAGGTGCGACGCGGACGGCGGCGTCGTCCTCACCTACGCCGTCGTTCCCGACCCCGGCGCCGCCGCCCCCGCCACGCCCCTCGGCGCGGCCGGCATCGCGCGCGGCGAACGCGGGCGCCCGTCCCCCGCGTCCCTCGAACCCGCCCAGGTCGCCGCGCACGCCGCCCGGCACCTGGCGTTCCTCGCCGAGCACGACCCCGAGGCCCGCGACGCCCTGAACGACCCGCTCCTGGCCGAGGCCCTCGCCCGCCACGCCCCGGGCCTGGCCGGCCGCGTCTGACACCGCCCGCCGGGGTCTCCGGGGCGTTCGCCCCGTTATGCCCGGCGGGGCGGAGGGTGTGGCCGGGCCGGGAGTGGTCCGAGGGCGTTCTGGATGGTCTCGTGCTGGTATGTCGCGGCAACTGATAGTGATCATGGGGTCCGGGGAGACGAGCCCGACGATGGTCGGCGTGCACAAGGAGGTCGTGGCGCGGGCGGGCGGCGGGCGCGCCGTCCTGCTGGACGCGCCGTACGGGTTCCAGGAGAACGCCGCCGCCATCTCGGCCAAGGCGCGCGCGTACTTCGCCAGGAGCGTCGGTCTCGACGTCGACGTCGACGGGGGCCTGGCCGCGCTGCGGCGGGCGAGCTGGGTGTTCTCGGGGCCGGGCAGCCCCACCTACGCGCTGGAGCGGTGGCGCGGCGAGGTCGAGACCGCGCTCCGTGACCATCTGCGGGCGGGGAGGGCGGCGATCGTGTTCGCGTCGGCGGCGGCGTGCACGCTCGGACGGCTGACCGTACCGGTGTACGAGATCTACAAGGCCGGCGCGCCCGCCCGCTGGACGCCGGGCCTGGACGTGCTGCGGACCCTCGGCCTGGACGTGGCGGTCGTCCCCCACTACGACAACGCCGAGGGCGGAACGCACGACACGCGCTACTGCTACCTCGGCGAGCGGCGGCTGAGCGCGATGGAACGCGACCTGCCGCCCGGCGTCGCCGTGCTCGGCGTCGACGAGCACACCGCGGTGATCGTGGACGGCGCGACGGTGGAGGTGCGGGGCCGGGGCGCGATGACCGTACGGCGGCAGGGCGAGAGCGTCGCGGTGCCGTCCGGGGAGGCGCTCGCGCTGGACGAGCTGCGCGCCCTGGTCAAGGGCGGCGGAACGGCCGTACGGCGGCGCCCCTCCGAGAGGCCGCCCGAACGGGACGCCGCCGCGCCGGAGATCGCCCTGAAGGACATCGTCCTCGCGTGCCGGGAGCGCTTCGAGGAGGGCGGCGCGGCGGCGAAGGTCGAGGCGATCCTCCGGATCGAGGCGGCGGTGGCCGAGTGGGGCGCCGACACCGAGGAGGACGAGGGCACCGAGTGGGCCCGGACGATCATGCGCGGAATGATCGTCCGGCTGGGCGAGGCCGCCGCGGACCCGCCGGGCGGCCCGGACCCGCTGGCCGCGGCCGTTCCCGCGCTGGTCGGCGTCCGCGACGAGCTGCGCCGCGAGGCCCGCTACCGCCTGGCCGACCGCCTCCGCGACGCCCTCGCCGAAGGCGGCGTCGAACTGCGCGACACCCCCACCGGCACCCGCTGGCACCGGACCGAACACGAACGCCCGGCAGACGACGGAGCCCCCAGCCCCTAGGGCCTGTCCGGGGGATCTTCGATCGGCTGCGCGACGCCCAGGCACGCGCCTGGACGCCGCTCGCGGCGAGCAAGGCTCACCGGACGGGCCCTAAGCGCGGAGCCGGGAGACCTCGTAGAGGGCGATGCCCGCCGCCACACCGGCGTTGAGCGACTCGGCGCGGCCGGGCATGGGGATCGTGACCAGCAGGTCGCAGGTGTCGGCGACCAGGCGGCCGAGGCCCTTGCCCTCCGAGCCGACGACCAGGACGAACGGCCCGGACGCGACCTCCAGGTCGGCGACCGTGACACCGCCGTCGGCGGCGAGCCCGGCGACGAAGCAGCCCGCCTTCTGGTACGCCTTGAGCTGGCGGCTGAGGTTGGTGGCCTGCGCGACGGGCAGGTGCGCGAGGGTGCCCGCCGAGCTCTTCCACGCCCCGGCGTTCACCCCGGCGGCGCGCCGTTCGGGCACGACGACGCCGGTGGCGCCGAACGCGGCGGCCGACCGGACGATCGCGCCGAGGTTGCGGGGGTCGGTGATGCCGTCCACCGCGACGATCAGCGGCGCGGTGCCCCGCAGCAGGTCGTCGGGGTGCGCGTAGCGGTACGGCCTGACCTGGAGCGCGATGCCCTGGTGGACGGCGCCGTCGGTGAGCCGGTCGAGCTCGTTCTTGCCGGTCTCCATCAGCGGGACGCCGCGGTCGGCGGCGATCTGGATCGCCTCGCGGACGCGCTCGTCGGTGCCGGACGTCACGTACAGGGCGGTGCCGGGCACGCCCGCGCGCAGCGCCTCCACGACGGGGTTGCGGCCGGTGACCAGCTCGGGGACCTCACCGGTGGCGCGGCGCGCGCCCGCCGGACGGCCGGTCGGCCGCTCGGCCTCGCGCGGCTTGGCACGCGCGCCGGGGCCGACGGTCGGGGTGCCGGTGCGGCGGGAGTTCTTGACCGCGCGGGCCTTCTGGCGCTTGCCGTGCCAGTGCCTGTCCTCGGCCTTCGGAGTGGGCCCCTTGCCCTTGCGCTTGGCCATGTTCGTGTACGCCCCTCGCGACGATTGCGGCTCGCTCGCCCTCGTGGCAGTCGGGCGGCTGGAACTGTCCGGGGCGGCTCGACGGCGGACGTCCCCGAACCTCCGATTTTATGCGCCTCCCGGAACCGCTCGCGCCCCGTCCGTCCTCCCGCCGATCAGCCGTCCTCGTCGCCGTCCGGACGCTCCCGGGCGGGACGGTCGGCGGACGGCGCGGGACGCGGGGTCCCGGCCAGCCGCGAGAGGGCCTCTTCCACGGCGCCCAGGCGCTTCTCCAGCGCCGCCAGCCGCGTCTCGAACGACGCGAGGCCCCCGCCGCGCAACGGGCTCGGGGGCGTCGGCGCGTGCCGTTCCCGCGCGGCGCCGAGCGAGCCGAGAGCCGAACCGCGAACGGCTCCGAGGTCCGCGCCGAGGGACTCCAGGACGCGGACGCCGAGGCCCTGCCCTTCGGCGAGCAGGCCGAGCAGCATGTGCTCGCTGTCGATGTAGTCGTGGCCGAGCCGCTTGGCCTCGCGCAGGCTGAGCTCCAGCACGGTCTTCGCGCGCCGCGTGAACGGGACGTGGCCCGGCGGGCCCTCCGCCCCCTCCCCGGCGAGTTCCACAACCGCGGCGCGGACCGTCGCGAGGTCCACGCCGTACGGCGCCAGCACCCCCCGGACCGGGCCGTCCGCGTCGCGGAGCAGCCCGAGCAGGAGGTGCTCGGTGCCGATGTGGGGGTGGTTGAGGAGCCGCGACTCCTCCTGGGCCAGGACGACCACGTGACGGGCGCGATCGGTGAACCGTTCGAACACGGGAGACCACCTCGCAACGCATGGGGTGCCTTCGACCGTACGCGACCCGCCCCCCGCTTCACCCCCGCCCCCGCCCCGTCCCGTCCGGGGGACTCACCCCAGCGCCGCCGCGCCCACGCCGTCTCGCTCGGCCCGCGCCACTCACCCCCGCGCCACTCACCCCCGCGCCGCTCGGCCCGCGCCGCTCGGCCCGCGCCGCTCGACCCCGCGCCACTCACCCCCGCGCCACTCGGCCCCGCGCCACTCGGCCCGCGCCGCTCGGCCCGCGCCACTCGACCCCGCGCCACTCGGCCCCGCGCCGTCTCGGCCGGCGACGCGGCCGGTCAGGCGGCGGGGGGTCAGTCGCGCTTGAGCTCCCAGCGGGAGCCGTGCGGGGTGTCCTCCACGACGATGCCGGCCTCGGTGAGGCGGTCGCGGATGGTGTCGGCGGCGGCGTAGTCCTTGCGGGCGCGGGCGGCCTGGCGCTGTTCGAGGGCGACGGCGACGAGGGCGTCCACGACGGGGCGCAGGTCGTCGCCGCCCGTTTGGGTCCACTGCCCGTCCAGCGGGTCCAGGCCGAGCACGCCGGTCATCGCGCGGACGGCGGCGAGCGCGGCACGTACGGCGCCGTCGTCGCCGGAGGCCAGCGCGTTGTTGCCCGCCCGCACGGTCTCGTGCACGACCGCGAGGGCCTGCGGGACGCCGAGGTCGTCGTCCAGCGCGGCGGTGAAGTCGGCGGGCAGGTCGGGCGCGGGCTCGCCGGCGCCGACCACCTCGGCCGCGCGGGTCACGAACCCCTCGATCCGCTGGTAGGCCGAGACGGCCTCCGCCAGCGCGGTGCCGGTGTAGTCCATCAGCGACCGGTAGTGCGCCGAGGCGAGGTAGTAGCGGATCTCGACGGGACGGGCCCGGCCGAGCAGGTCGGGCAGCAGCACCACGTTGCCGACCGACTTGCTCATCTTCTCGCCGTCCACGGTGAGCAGCCCGTTGTGCATCCAGTAGCGGGCGAACGGGTCGCCCGCCGCGTTGGACTGGGCGATCTCGTTCTCGTGGTGCGGGAAGATCAGGTCGACGCCGCCGCCGTGGATGTCGAACGCCGCGCCGAGGTAGCGCGTCGCCATCGCCGAGCACTCCAGGTGCCAGCCGGGCCGCCCGTCGCCCCACGGCGTCGCCCAGCAGGGCTCGCCGGGCTTGGCGCCCTTCCACAGGGCGAAGTCGAGCGGGTCGCGCTTGAGGTCCTCGTTGGGGGTGTCCCCCGCCGAGCGCATGTTCTCCGGCTTCTGGTTGGACAGCCGCCCGTAGCGGTCGGCCCAGGACCGCACGTCGAAGTAGACGTCGCCGCCGGTCGCGTACGCGTGCCCGCCGTCGATGAGCCGCCGCATCAGCCCGACCATCTCGGGGACGTGCCCGGTCGCGCGGGGCTCGACGGTCGGCGGCAGGCAGCCGAGCAGGTCGTACCCCTTGGTGAAGACCCGCTGGTTGGCCTCGGCGACCGCGAACCACGGCTCGCCCCGCTCCGCCGCCACCGCGATGATCTTGTCGTCCACGTCCGTGACGTTCCGGACGAACGTCACGTCGTAGCCGGAGCGGCGCAGCCAGCGCAGCAGCACGTCGTAGATCACGCCGGAGCGCAGATGCCCGATGTGCGGCGCGGCCTGCGGCGTGGCACCGCACACGTACATCCCGACGCGCCCCTCGGCGAGGGGCTCGAACGCGCGGACGGTCCGGGTGCTGGTGTCGTAAAGGCGCAGGCTCACCCGTCAAGACTATTGAATGCCCCCGCACGCCCGCACCGGGTTACGCGGTCTCGCCCCCGCCACCGCCCAGGCCGCACGCGCCCCGCGCGGGTCAGCGGAGGCGGGCGGCGCGGGTCTCCAGGTAGCGCTGCTCGGGGAGGCTGGTGGTGAGGCGCGCGGCCAGCCGGTACGCCTCGCGGGCCGCGCCGGTGTCGCCCGCCATCTCCAGCAGGTGGGCGCGGACGGCGGGGAGGCGGTGGTGGCCGGCCGTGCGGTCGTCGTCCTCCAGGGGCCGCAGCAGGTCCAGGCCGGCGCGGGGGCCGTGCACCATCCCGGCGGCGACCGCCTGGTTGAGGGTGACCATCGGGTTCGGCGCGAGGTGCGCGAGGACCCGGTAGAGCGCGAGGATCTGCGGCCAGTCGGTGTCCTCGGCGCGGCGGGCCTCGGCGTGCACGGCGGCGATCGCGGCCTGGAGCTGGTACGGGCCGGGCTCGGACCAGGTGAGCGCGGCCGTGACCAGCTCGGTGCCCTCGTCGATCTCCGCCCGGTTCCAGCGGGACCGGTCCTGGTCGGCGAGCGGGACGAGCGCGCCGCCGGGCCCGGTGCGGGCGACGCGCCGGGCGTCGATGAGCAGCATCAGCGCGAGCAGCCCGGCCACCTCGCCGTCGTCCGGCAGCGCCGCCCGCAGCGCGCGGGCCAGCCTGATCGCCTCGGCGGTGAGGTCGCCGCGTTGCAGGTCGGGGCCGCTGGAGGCGGTGTACCCTCGTTGAAGACCAGGTAGAGGACGTGCAGGACGGCGCGGAGCCGTTCGGCGCGCTCGTCCGGCGGCGGCATCTCGAACCGCGCCCCGGCGGCCTTGACCCGCTGCTTGGCGCGGCTGATCCGCTGGCCCATCGTCGTCTCGGGGACGAGGAAGGCCCGCGCGATCTGCGCGGTGGTGAGGCCGCCGACCGCGCGCAGCGTCAGCGCGACCTGCGACGGCGCCGACAGCGCGGGGTGGCAGCACAGCAGCAGCAGCCTCAGCGTGTCGTCGCGGTCGGCCGTCCGGTCGTCGTCCGGCTCGGGCGCGGCGGCGGGCTCGCGGACGGCGACCGCCGCCTCGCGGTCGCGGCGGGCCCGCTCGCTGCGCCACTCGTCGATCAGCCGCCGGGACGCGGCCGTCAGCAGCCAGCCGCGCGGGCTCTCCGGCACGCCGTCCGCCGGCCACTGGACGGAGGCGGCGAGCAGCGCCTCCTGGACGGCGTCCTCGCAGGCGTCGAACGCCCCGTGCCGCCGGACGAGCGTGCCGAGGACCTGCGGCGCCAGGGAGCGCAGCAGGTCCTCGACCCCCGGACCGGGGCGGGGGCCTGCCGTGTGACCGGCCCCTGCGCCGGTCGCGGGGCCGTCCGTCACATCTCCGCCCCGGCGTCGTGCATGATGGCGCGCACCTCCATCGCGCCGCCGAAGCGGATGTCGGGCCAGCGCGAGGCGATCTCGACGGCCCGCTCGACGCTCGCGCAGTCCACGACGACGGTCCCGGCGAACTGCTCCTTGGCCTCCGCGAACGGGCCGTCGGTGACGACCGTCCCGCCCTCGCCGCGGCGCACCGTCCGGGTGGTGGACGGGTCGGCGAGCGCCTGCCCGCCGACCAGCTCGCCGGACTCCGCCAGCTCCTTCATGATCGTGTCCACCTCGCCGAAGAGCCACTGGCGCTCCTGCTCGGTCAGGGTCTCCAGGAAGCCGGGACGGTTGTGGATCAGCAGCATGTACTTCACGGCGGTCTCCTCGCGGTCGCTGTCGCTTGTCCTGCCGCCCCACCGTTCGGGGCGGTCTCGCAGGGGGATCGGAGCGGCGAACGCGTTCTCGACATCCGGCCGGAGATTTTCCGGGAAATTCTCCGGCGGCTCAGGCGTGACGTACTCCGTGCTGCGGAACCCTACCCGCCCCGCGCCCCGCCCCGGACCTCCCCGAAGCGCCGTTCACCGGCTGGGCGGGGGCCTGCGCCGCCTCCGCGTTCGCGAGCGCGATCAACCGCCTGATCTGCCGCGCCAGCTCGACGAGCGCGAACGCGTCGGGCGTCTGCCCGGCGGTCGCGGCCAGCACCGGCCCGCCGCCCCAGGACCGGACGACCACGAGGCCGTTCTCGACGGACGCCTCGCGCAGGTCCGTCCACGCCACCCGCTCGTCCTCCTTCTCGATCCCGTCCCGGTCGGCGGTGAACGGGCCGAAGCGCACGGCGTCCCCGGCCGCGAGCAGCGCGAGGCAGCGCGGCACCATCCGGCGGGTCACCTCCGCCGCGACGGTCTCGCCGAGCGAGCGGACGCCGGGCAGCTCGTCCCCGAACCGCAGCGTCCGGCCGCCCACCGCGACGACCGTGAATCGCCAGCGCGTACGCCCCTCCGCGCGCTCGGCCCGCCCGCGGGTCCGGAGGCCCGTCCGCCCGCCCGCGTGCCGCAGCACGCCCGTGACGGTGACCGAGACCAGGTCGTCCCAGCCGTACCCGTGCACGCCGCCGCCGTCGGCGACGACCAGCCCGCCGGTGAACAGGTGGACGGCCCTGGCCCGGGCGAACGGCGCGCCGTTCGCCGCGATCCACGCCCCGCCGCCGAGATAGGCGACGGCGAGCGCCGCGGCCGGGACGCCGAGCGCCCAGCGCCCGGCCGACAGGTACATCAGGGCGGCGGGGACGAGGCCCGCGCCCGCCAGGACGAGCAGGGCCAGCCACGCCCGCGCGCGCCGCCTGGCGACCCTGGAGTCGAACGAGCGGATCGGGTCTCCGAGCCGCCGGGCGTCGGCGTGCTCCAGCACCGGCTGCGACAAATGCACAAATAAACGGGTACCCGGCCGCGGCCTTTGGAAATCGCCACCCCTGGATTACCGGCAGGCCGTGCACACTGTCACCCCGCCGTGATCACCCGGGGCGCGGACGGCGCGGATCGCCGCGCGGGAGGGCGGTAACGGCGGCGGCGTCCCCTGTCGCGCTCCCAATCCCGTACGTCTGCCCGCTTAACAGGCGCCGTGCGGGAAGATCACGGCCAAGTCAGGAGTAAGCCGCGCCCGCGCTGGCTAATCTCCCCGATAGTCCCCGTAGCCGCTTCCCGAGACGAGCCCTCCATGACCGCTGACCGCCCGATCCCGCCGGGCGCCCCCCGCTACTCCCGCGCCCAGCGCCGCGCCCTCGCCGCGGTCGCCGGGCTCGCCGTCGCCGCGCTGGCGGGCGGCGCGTTCACGCTGACCTACGACGTGCTCCGCGACCTCGCCGTCGCGGGCCACGCGAGCCGCCGCTGGGCGCCGGTCTACCCGGCCATGGCCGACCTGCTCACCGCGATGACGATCCTGTCGCTCGTGGTCACCCGGCAGGCCCGCTGGTGGACGCGGACGCTCCGGTGGGTCCTGCTGCTGGTCCTGGTGGCCGGGGTCGCGGCGATCAGCGTGCAGCGTTCGGTCAAGGGGTACGGCGCGCTGCCGGACGACCCTCTCGACGCGGGTGTGGCCGTCGCCCCGCACGTCCTGCTGGTCATCGCGGTCTGGCTGTGGCTGACGATGTTCAAGCAGCTCCGCACCGCCCGGCACGAGACCCCGCCCGAGCCGGCCGAGGCGCCCGAGGCCCGCGACACCGCGGGACGCCTGGGCGCGGGACGGCCGAAGGCCCCCGAACCCCTCTGGCGGCAGCAGCAGCGCGGGCACGTCAAGAAGATCGAGGCCCTGCCCGCGGCCCGTTCCGCCCCGGCCCTCCCCACCCCCGACGCCGAGCCCGAGCCGGACCGTACGGAGGACGGGCACGGCACCGGGGACGCGGACGCGCGGGAGGTCACGGCGCCCATGACGACCCGTCCCGACCTCGTCATGCCGCCGAAGCCCCGCACGCCGGGCCGGAACGGCGACGGCCCCGATGAGGACGCCGCCCTGGAGACGACGGCCACCACCGACCTCGACCCCCTCCCCGACCCCCTCCCCGACCCGCTCCCCGAACGACCCGCGAACGCGGCGGAAGCGGCCGACGAGCCGGTCTCGACCCCGGCCCCGGGCCCGGCCCCGGCGGACGGCGAGGGGATCGACGGCGTCGCGGACGAGGGCGACGAGCTGGACCTCCCCCGGCCGACCGGGCGGAGGACCCCGACGCCGGGGACGACGACGAGCGCGAGGGCCGGGGACGGCACCGGCTGCGCGGCCCGTCCGGCGACACCGAGCCGGACTTCCCCGTCCCGGCCCCGGCCCCGGTGCCGGACGGCGAGGCGGGCGACGCGGGGAACGCCCGCCCCGGCGGCCTCTCGATCTGGGACTGGAACCCGCCGTCCGGCTCGTTCCGTAGCTCCCCCACACCGCCCGCCGAGTAGCCCCGCGGATCTCCGGCGATCGGGCTGATCGGAACGGGCGTCGCCGGGGAACATATGACCTCATGACCACCACTGCGCAGGCCGGGGGAAGCTGGGTCGAGGGCTCGGACGCGAGCGGCTTCGGCATCGAGAACCTTCCGTACGGCGTGTTCTCCAGGCCGGGCGAGCTTCCCCGCGTGGGCGTGGCGATCGGCGCGTACGTGCTCGATCTCGCCGGGCTCGCCTCGGCGGGGCTGATCGACGACCGGCGCTGGTTCGCGTCCGGGTCCCTCAACGCGTTCATGGTGGCCGGGCGCGCCGCCTGGGACGCCTGCCGGGCGCGGCTCACCGTGCTGCTCGCGGACGGTGCCGACGCCGAGCTGAGGGAGCGGACGCGCGCGCACCTCGTCCCGCTGGGCGAGGCCGAGCTGCTGCGCCCGTTCGAGGTCGCCGACTACGTCGACTTCTACTCCTCCGAGCACCACGCCACGAACGTCGGCAGGATGTTCCGGCCGGGCGGGCAGGCGCTCCAGCCGAACTGGAAGCGGCTGCCGGTCGCCTACCACGGGCGCGCGGGCACCGTGTACCCGTCCGGGACGCCGATCGTCCGGCCGTGCGGGCAGCGCAGGCCGTCCGAGCCGGGTGGCGAGCCCACGTTCGGGCCCTCGCTCAGGCTGGACGGGGAGGTGGAGGTCGGCTTCGTCGCGGGCGTGCCGTCCGCGCCGGGACGCGGCGTGCCGACCGGCGCGTTCCGCGACCACGTCTTCGGGTTCGTGCTGGTGAACGACTGGAGCGCGCGCGACCTCCAGACGTGGGAGGCGCAGCCGCTCGGACCGTTCCTCGCCAAGTCGTTCGCGACGTCGATCTCGCCGTGGGTGGTGCCGGTCGCCGCGCTGGAGGCCGCCAGGACCGCGCCGCCGCGGCAGGACCCCGAGCCGATGCCGTACCTGCGCTGCGACGAGCCGTGGGGCCTGGACCTGACGCTGGAGCTGCTGATCAACGGGCAGGTCGCGAGCCGCCCGCCGTTCGCCTCGATGTACTGGACCTCGCCGCAGCAGCTCGCGCACGCCACGGTGAACGGCGCGCCGCTGCGCACCGGCGACCTGTTCGCGTCGGGCACCGTCTCGGGCCCGGAGCGCGGCCAGCGCGGCTGCCTGCTCGAACTGTCGTGGAACGGCGAGGAGCCCGTCGTGCTGCCGGACGGCGCGAAGCGGCTGTTCCTGGAGGACGGCGACACGGTCACGATCCGAGCGACCGCCCCCGGCACCGCCGGCGGAACGATCAGCCTCGGCGAGGTCACCGGCACCATCCACCCCGCCCAACACCCCTGACCCCACCCGGCCGGGCGCGCCCAGACGATGCACCGGACGCTTGGGGCGGGCCGAAGACGGGAGGCCGGAACCTTCGCGCGCGCCCAGGCGGCTGCCGAAGGCGAGAGGGCCGGTGCTCCAGGGAAGTGAAGGCGGGAGGCCGAGACCTTCGCCCATGCCCAGGCGTGCGCTGGAGGCTGGAGGCTAGGCGGCGGGGGTCTGGGCCGCGGTCAGGTGGGTGGGAGGACCAGGGCGTTGGCGATGGCGGCCAGGCCCTCGCCGCGGCCGGTCAGGCCGAGGCCGTCGGTGGTCGTGGCGGAGACGCTGACGGGCGCGCCGCCGAGGGCCTCGCTGAGGACCTTCTCGGCCTCCGCGCGGCGCTTGCCGATCTTGGGACGGTTGCCGATCACCTGGACGGCCACGTTCCCGATGGTGAAGCCCGCCGCGCCGACCAGCCGGGCGACCTCGGCGAGCAGCGCGACGCCGGACGCGCCGGACCAGCGCGGGTCGGCGGTGCCGAAGACCGCGCCGACGTCGCCGAGCCCGCAGGCCGACAGCAGCGCGTCGCAGGCCGCGTGGGCGGCCACGTCGCCGTCGCTGTGGCCGGCGAGGCCGGTGCCCTCGCCGGGCCATTC
The DNA here is from genome assembly GCF_009793335.1 of Actinomadura sp. J1-007. Lineage (GTDB taxonomy): Bacteria > Actinomycetota > Actinomycetes > Streptosporangiales > Streptosporangiaceae > Spirillospora > Spirillospora yumaensis. The sequence continues at coordinate 2,305,505 of NZ_WING01000001.1, forward strand.
GAGCCCGGCGACCCAGAGCGGCCGGTCGTGCGAAGCGAACGGGTGGACGTCGGTGCCGACGCCCACCCGTGGAATCCGTTCGCTCAACTCAGGTGGCCAGGACCTCGTCGAGGAGGGCCTCGGCCTTGTCCTCGTTGGTCTTCTCGGCCAGCGCGAGCTCGCTGACCAGGATCTGCCGCGCCTTCGCCAGCATCCGCTTCTCGCCCGCGGACAGCCCGCGCTCCTTGTCGCGGCGCCAGAGGTCGCGGACGACCTCGGCGACCTTGTTGACGTCGCCGGAGGCGAGCTTCTCAAGGTTGGCCTTGTAACGGCGCGACCAGTTGGTGGGCTCTTCGGTGTAGGGCGCGCGCAGCACCTCGAACACCTTCTCCAGACCTTCCTGGCCGACGACGTCACGGACGCCCACGTCCTCGACGTTCTCGACCGGGACCTGCACTGTCAGGTCGCCCTTGTCGACCTTCAAGACCAGATAGGTCTTTTCCTCACCCTTGATGGTGCGAGTCTCGATGGCCTCGATCCGAGCAGCCCCATGGTGGGGGTAGACGACGGTGTCGCCGACCTGGAAAGTCATGTGACAAGTACCCCTTCCGCTAGAACCAGGGTAGCACGGAACCGGCGGTGGCCGCACCGACCTTCAGGACATATGCGCAGGTCAACCCCCTAATTGGGGTCTTGACAAAGCCCTTTAATGGTGCATCCGGCCCTTGTTCCCCGTCCACCCGGGGCGGTCGCGCCCCCGTGGACGGATCGGTTCCGCTGTTACGACGGTCCGCCGCTCCGGTCGCCCGGAAGCGGCTCATACTGGAGGTGAACATGCCGGGCCGGGCGGGTACGAAGCGCCCGGAAGGGTCCGAACAGGGGCACGGCGGCGGACCCGGCGGTTTCGAGGATACGGAGGTGCCGCGTGAGGCCGGACGGCGACCCCGAGCCCGACGACTACGGGCTCCCCCGGGTCGACGTCGTGGTGCCCGACGACGCCCGCGAACTCGACCGCGACATCGTCGCCTACCACCGCGAGCGGCGCCAGGAGCGGCGGCGCGCGCGCAACCGGCGGCTCGTCCGGCCGTTCACCCGGTTCGGGGTGGCCATCCCGATCATCGCGGGCGCGCTGCTCATCGCCCTGGTCAGCGGGGCGCTGATGACCGCGTTCGGGCCCCGTCCCACGCCGCGTCCGACCGCCCGGATGCTGGCCCCGAGCGCGTCGGCGAGCCCGGGGAGGCTGCACGGACTGCTGCCCGAGGGGTACGTCAGCGTCGTCGGCCGCGAAGCCGTCCGGACCAGGCTCCAGGACCTGCGCCCCGGGGTGATCGCGATCCTGCCGCCCGGGTACCGCTGCGAGCCGATGGTGGCCGAGCTGGCGGGCAGGGCGCAGGAGTTCAAGCTCAACTTCTGGCTCGTCGCCGACCCGCGCCCCGCCGCCGGCCGCAAGGGCATGTCGATCAAGGACCTGCGCGCGTGCGCGGGCACCGCGCACCGGGGGACGGCGCAGATCATCGAGGACGGGGACGGCATCCTCGCCCGCGCGTACGCGCCCGCCCCGGGGACGCCCGGCACGGGGGCGACGGCCGTGTTCGTCCAGCTCGACGGGATCGTCCCGCACGCCGAGCCCTTCGCGCGGCTCGGCGGCGAGCTGACCGAGATGGTCCAGGCGCTCGAAACGAGCTGAGGCGTGCCGCGGCGGGCTTCGGCGCGGCGGGCTTCGGCGCGGCGTCCGCGCCGTTCCGCCCGCAACACGCTCAGGCCACCCCCGAATCGGGGCTCCCGGCCCTACCTCGCTACGCTGCCCCTGGCGTTTCTCACGCCGGCCGAACGGACGTCCAGGCCCCTTGAACGCCCGCTCGGCAGCATCTTCAGCAACTTTCGTACCTTCAACCTTTCGAGCCCTCGCGAGGAGATCGACGCCGTGATCCGTAACAGCCGTCGAATGGTCACACTCGCCATCGCGGGTGCCGTCGCCATCGCGCCGGTGATCTCCGGCTGCGGCGCCGGCAGCGAGCCCCAGACCGCCGCCCCGACGCAGCTCACCGAGGGCGTCAACGTCACCATCCCCAAGGACCACCCGGGGAAGGCGCAGATCGACGTCCGCAACATGTTCCTGCTCGGCCCGCGTCCCGAGATGACGTTCGGCCAGGGCAGCTCCGTGCCGCTCTACGCCACGATCGTCAACCAGGTCAAGGACCGCCCGGACCGGCTCGTGGGCGTCAGCTCCGCCGACTTCGCCCAGGTGAAGATCACCGGTGGCGCGGTGGCGCTGCCGGCCGCCAAGCAGACCGGGCTCGGCAGCGCGGTCCGGCTGATGGGCCAGGCCGCCCCGACGCCGCCCGCCACCGGCAAGCCGTCCAACGGCAAGACGCCCAAGCCGGGGGCCAAGCCGTCCGGCGGGGCCGCGGGCGGGACGACTCCGAGCCCGGGCTCCACGCCGACCGCCGGGGCCACCACGCCGCCGCCCGCCGCGCCCTCCGCGGGCGCCACCGGGTCGGACGCCGAGGGACCGGGCGCGAGCGCGACGCCGTCCGCCGGGGTCACCGAGGCGACCGGCGCGCCCGCCGCGCCGCCGGCCCCGGACGGCAAGGCGCCGCTCGTGGTGCTGACCGGGCTCACCAAGCCGCTGCTCGGCGGCGAGACGGTGCGGCTGCGGCTCCAGTTCGAGAAGGCCGGGAGCGTCGACGTGTCGGTGCCGGTCATCCCGCAGCAGGGCGAGTTCGCCTCGTACGCCGCGGTGTCGGCCGGCGCGCCCGCGCCGGGCGCGACCGCCGCGCCGACCGCCGGGGAGACCGCGCCGGCGCCCGAGGGCGGCACGCACGGCTCCGGCCAGCCGAGCGCTCCGGCCACCCCTGAGGGCACGCCGCCCACCGGTGGCGCCGGCGAGACCCCCGAGGCGGGGGCGACCGGCCACTGATCGGCCCGTCGCGCCCTCGCGCGGCGACGGACGGCACAAGGAACGGCCCGTACGGCTTCGCGCCGTACGGGCCGTTCCTTGTTCCCGTGGGGGTGTCCTTGGGGGGCGGGGGGGCGCCCGGCCGTTCTACGGCTCGAACTTGTAGCCGAGGCCCCGCACGGTGACGATGTAGCGCGGCGTGGACGGGGTGGACTCGATCTTCGCGCGGAGCCGCTTGATGTGGACGTCGAGGGTCTTGGTGTCGCCGACGTAGTCGGCGCCCCAGACGCGGTCGATGAGCTGCATCCGGGTGAGGACGCGGCCGGCGTTGCGCAGCAGCACCTCCAGCAGCTCGAACTCCTTCAGCGGGAGCTGGACGGACTCGCCGCCCACGCTGACCACGTGCCGTTCGACGTCCATCCTGACCGGGCCGGCCTCCAGCGTCGCGGGGGCCAGCTCCTCGACCTCGCCCTGGCGCCGCAGCACGGCGCGCATCCGGGCGATGAGCTCGCGGGTGGAGAACGGCTTGGTGACGTAGTCGTCGGCGCCGAGCTCCAGCCCGACGACCTTGTCGACCTCGCTGTCCTTGGCGGTCAGCATGATCACGGGGACGTTGGACTTGGCGCGCAGCTCCCTGCACACCTCGGTGCCGGGGAGCCCGGGGAGCATCAGGTCGAGGAGCACGAGGTCGGCACCGTTGCGCTCGAAGATGTCCAGCGCGTCGGGCCCGGTGGCCGCCACAGCGACCTCGAAGCCCTCCTTGCGCAGGTTGTACGACAGTGCGTCGCTGAACGACTCCTCGTCTTCAACGACGAGCACGCGGGTCACGGTGTTGCCTCCCGGGCGGTTGTGCTCTGGATCCCATCGGCGGGGCGGCGCCGGCCCCTCTGCGTGTTCATGGCGCCGTCCTTCAGGGGTTCGGTGGGGTCGGCCGCGCCGGTCCGGCCGGACCGGCCGCCGTCCTCCGGCGCGCCGGGGGCGGGGCCGGGGACGGGGTCCGCGGGTTCCGGGGCGGGCTCGGCGGCCCGCGGATGCCGGCCGTCGAGGCGGGACGCGGCGAGCAGCGGGAGCCGGATCGTGAACGTCGAGCCGGAGCCCTCCTTGCTCCACACCGTGACCTCGCCGCCGTGCTTGGTGGTGACGTGCTTGACGATGGCGAGGCCGAGGCCGGTGCCGCCGGTCTGCCGGGAGCGGGCCGGGTCCACGCGGTAGAACCGCTCGAAGATCCGTTCCACCTCCCCGTCGGGGATGCCGATGCCCTGGTCGGTCACGTTGATCTCGACGTGCCGGTCGTCGCACTGCCGGGTGGCGACGACGACGCGGGTGTTCTCGGGACTGTAGGCGACCGCGTTGTCGACCAGGTTGCGCAGCGCGGTGACCAGCAGCTCCTCGTCGCCGCGCACCCGCAGGCCCGCCCGGCCGCCGGAGGTGAGCTCGATGTTCTTGGACGACGCCTTGATCTGGCAGCGGTCCAGCGCCTCGACCGTGACCTCGTCTAGGGAGACGGGGTGCAGCTCGGGCAGCGGCTCGTCGCCCTGGATGCGCGACAGCGTCATCAGGTCCTGGACGAGGTTGGTCAGCCGGACCGACTCCATCTGCATCCGGCCCGCGAAGCGCCGTACGGCCTCGGGGTCGTCGGCGGCGCCCTCCACGGTCTCGGCGAGCAGCGACAGCGCGCCGACCGGCGTCTTCAGCTCGTGGCTGACGTTGGCGACGAAGTCGCGGCGGATCGCCTCGGTGCGGCGCATCTCGGTCAGGTCCTCGGCGAGCACCAGCACCAGGCCGTGCGTGCCGAGGGGCGCGACGCGCACCGCGAACCAGCGGCCGTCGGCGCGGCTGCGGCTGCGGGACGGCCCGACCTGGATCTCGGTCTCGCGGATCTCCCCGTCGCGGCGGACGAGCCGGGCCATCGCGAGCAGCTCGTCCACGACGAGCCGGTCGCCGGCGACCACGCCGAACGCCCGCGCCGCCGAGCTGGCTCTCAGCACCCGGTCCTCGGCGTCGACCACGACCGCCGACGACCTCAGCACCGACAGCACCGAGGCGATCCCCGGCGGCAGCCCGCTCTGGGGCGCCGCCGGCGCCGACATCCGCTGGGCCCGCTCGCTCACGCGCACCGCCAATCCCGTCGCGAGCCCGATCGCGAGCCCGGCGAGGCCCGTCAGACCCGCGACAATCTCTACCTCCACACTTCGGATCGTAAGCGGCGTTCGGGCCGTTCCCGCACCATGGGGGCACCGCACCTGGTCTCGTTCGCCCAAAGTTCACCTTGCCCTACAGGCCAGTTCACGGGGGTGGGGCAGGGTGTGCCGTGGGCCGGTCCGCCCGGGCGCGGCCCGTTCAGTCCTGCCCCTCGACGCGTGCTCCGGCCTCCGGCCCACGCACCCCTCCCCGCACGATTCGTACCAAGGGACCTCAATTGCGCGACGCCTACCACGAGGAGCTCGACTCCCTCTCCGACAAGCTCGTCGAGATGACCCGGCTCGTGCGCTCCGCGATGGCGCGCGCGGTGACCGCGCTGCTGGACGCCGACCTGCGGCTGTCGGAGGAGGTGATCAGCGGCGACGAGCACGTCAACAAGATCGACAACGAGATCGAGGAGACCGTCTTCGATCTGATGGCGCGCCAGCAGCCGGTGGCGGGCGACCTGCGCACGCTGATCACCGCGCTGCGGATGAGCGGCGACCTGGAGCGGATGGGCGACCTGGCGGTGCACATCGCGAAGACCGCGCGCCGCCGCCACCCCGAGACGGCCGTCCCGCCGGAGCTCCAGGCGACGGTGCTGGAGATGGGCCAGATCGCCGAACGGATGATCGCCAAGACGGGCAGCGTGATCGCGTCCCAGGACGTGGAGATGGGCCTGGAGCTCGACGCCGACGACGACCAGATGGACCGGCTGCACCGCAAGCTGTTCGACATCCTGCTGTCGCCCAAGTGGAAGCACGGCGTCGAGCCGGCCGTGGACATCACCCTCGCCGGGCGCTACTTCGAGCGGTTCGCCGACCACGCGGTGCACGTCGCGGAGAACGTCGTGTACCTGGTCACCGGGCAGCGCCCCGCGGAGATCACCGACCTCACCGACCTCGCCTGAGAGGCAGCGGACCAACCGTCCCGCCCACAAGAGAACCCGTCGTGACCGCCCGCTCGGGCGGTCACGACGGGTTCTCGCTCGTTCGGTGAGCCCGCGGCCCGGGGGCCCGCGGGTACGCGGGTACGCAGGTCCGCGGGCCGTGGTGTCCGGTGCCCGGCCCGCTCGTTCGGTGAGTCCGCAGGCCGCAGACCCGCAGGTCCGCGGGCCGTGGTGTCCGGTGCCCGGCCGGGGCCCTGGGCGGGTCCCGGCCGGGGGGCGGGCTACTTCTTGCGGCGTCTGGAGACGCGGCCCTGCTTGCCCTGCTTGCCGGGCGCGGGAGGCGGGCCGGGGACGCCGGGCTGCGCGGGCGCGCCGGGGGCGGGCATCCCGCGTCCGGCGGGCGGCATCGGCCCCGGAGCGCCGCCCGGGACGCCGCCGGGAGCGCCCGGAGGCATGCCGGGGGCGCCGGGGCGCCCGGGGGAACGGGCGGCAGCGGCGCGGTGCCCGGAGCCGGGGGCGCGGGCGGCTTGGCGTGCTTGGCGCCGCTCCCGCCGCCCTGGTTCTTCACGGCCTCGATGGCGGCCTTCGCGGCGGCCGGGTCGAGGTACTCGCCGCCGCGCTTCAACGGGGCGAAGTCGTCGTCGAGCTCGTACACCAGCGGGATGCCGGTCGGGATGTTGAGGCCGACGATGTCGTCGTCGGAGACGTCGTCGAGGTGCTTGACCATGGCGCGCAGCGAGTTGCCGTGCGCGGCGACCAGCACGGTCTTGCCCGCGGCGAGGTCGGGGACGATCGAGTCGTACCAGTAGGGCAGCAGCCGGTCGACGACGTCGGCGAGGCACTCGGTGCGCGGGATCAGCTCGGACGGCAGGCCCGCGTAGCGCAGGTCGTTCACCTGCGAGAGGGGGTCGTCGTCCTTGATCGGCGGCGGCGGCGTGTCGTACGAGCGGCGCCAGGTCATGAACTGCTGCTCGCCGAACTCCTCGCGGGTCTGCGCCTTGTTCTTGCCCTGGAGCCGGCCGTAGTGCCGCTCGTTCAGCCGCCAGGACCGGCGGACGGGGATCCACAGCAGGTCGGCCACGTCCAGGGCGATGTTGGCCGTGCGGATGGCGCGCTTCAGCAGCGAGGTGTGCACCACGTCGGGCGTGATGTCGGCGTCGAGCAGCAGGTCGCCGCCCTTGGTCGCCTCGCTCTCGCCCTTCGCCGAAAGGTCCACGTCCACCCATCCGGTGAACAGCCCTTCGGCGTTCCAGACGCTTTCGCCATGCCGGAGCAATACCAGGGTCGCCATGGGACGAAAGCTTATCGGCCGTGCGCGCGGACGGTCCGTTCAGTCCCTGTTGGCCGGGTCGGCGAACGAGGCGAACGCCTGGAGGTTGGCGAGGCTCTCGCCGCGCTTGACGCGCCAGTCCCACTCGCGCTGGATGGACGATTTGAAGCCGCGTTCGAGGGCCTTGTCGAAGTTGTCGTCGGAGTAGGTGAGCACGCAGCCGAGCAGCCGGTCGATCTCGTCGGGGCTGACGGAGGCGAGCGGGACCTTGCCGACCAGGTGCACGTCGCCGACGTCGTCGAGGGCGAACGCCACCCCGTACATCCGGCCGTTGCGCTCCAGCAGGAAGCGGTAGAACTCGGCGTGGTTCTCGTCGGGGCGGCGGCAGAAGAACGCCTCGACGTGCAGGCTGTGGTCGCCGACGATCAGCCAGGTCATGGTGGCGAGCTTGTGCTGGCCGGGCAGCTTGACGAAGAACGCGTTCTCGCGCGGGGTCTCGTAGTCGAGTTCGGCGGCCTTCAGCGTGTCCTCGATGACCCCGGCCAGTTCGGCGGGGGTGCGCTCGGGCGGGGCGGCGGTCACGCCGACACCTCCGCGGCGAGCGTGGACGCGGAGCGCGCGGTCTGGGCCGGTGGCCGGGCGGCGGCGGCCGAAAGCTGATCCATGGCACCGGTATACACCTCGACCAGCCGGTCGACGGTGGCGTCCCACCCGAAGCCCTGCGCGTGCCGGACGGCGCCGCGGGCGAGCCGGGCGTGCAGGCCGGGCTCGGCGTCCAGGCGGCGCAGCACGCGGGCGTAGTCGGCGGGGTCGTGCCCGCTGATCAGGACGCCCGACTCGCCGTCGTCCACGGCGGTGCACAGGCCGCCGACGGCGGAGGCGACGACGGGCGTGCCGCACGCCTGCGACTCGACGGCGACCAGCCCGAACGACTCGTTGTGGGACGGGACGACGGTGACGTCGGCGGCGCGGTACCAGTCGGCGAGGACGGGCTGCGGGCTCGGCGGCTCGAACCGTACGACGCCCGACAGGCCGAGCTCGGCGGCGAGCCGCTGGAGGCCCTCGGGCTTGCGGCGCCCGCTGCCGCTCGGTCCGCCGACGACGGCGACGACGAGCCGTTCCCACAGGGACGGGTCGTCGGCGAGCATCCGGGCGGCGGCGCGCAGCAGCACGTCGGGGGCCTTGAGCGGCTGGATCCGTCCGACGAACAGCAGCACGTACGCGTCGCGCGGCAGGCCGAGGCGGCGGCGGGCGGGCCCGGTGCGGTGCGCGAGCAGGCCCGTTCCGCGCGCGAGGAGCGGCGACTCGGGCCGGAACATGGACAGGTCCACGCCGGGGCTGACGGCGGTGACGCGGGACGGGGCGGCGCCGTAGAGGTCGATCAGCTCGCGGGTCTCCTTGGCGGTGTTGGCCACGAGCCGGTCGGCGGACCGGGCGACCTGCTCCTCGCCGAGCACGCGCTCCTCGGGCTCGGGCTTGTCGTCGGCGGCGAGCGCGGCGTTCTTGACCTTGGCCATGGTGTGCATCGAGTGCACGAGCGGGACGCCCCAGCGCTGCTTGGCGGCCCAGCCCGCCTGGCCGGACAGCCAGTAGTGGGTGTGCAGCAGGTCGTAGTGGCCGGGGTCGTAGGACGCCTCGGCGCGCAGCACCCCCGAGGTGAACCCGCAGAGGTGGCGGGGCAGCTCGGTCTTGTCGAGCTCCTCGAACGGCCCGGCGACGACGTTGCGGACGAGCACGCCGGGGGCCAGCTCGGTCACCGGCGGCAGGGCCCGCGAGGTGGCCCGGGTGAAGATGTCGACCTCGATCCCCCGGACGGCGAGGCGTTTCGCGACTTCGACGATGTAGACGTTCATGCCGCCCGCGTCGCCCGTCCCCGGCTGATCGAGGGGGGACGTGTGAACGCTGACCGTCGCAACCCGGTTGATACGACGCGACACCGGACACCACCTCCGGTAGTGCAACCTATCGACGGGGTCCGGTGTTCCCGTTGCACGGGTTAGAACCGTCACGCGGCGAACGGTGATGATCCTCACTCCCCCGCGCCCCCGCCGGACCGGGCCGCGGGCGGGGGCGGCGGGGTCGCCGCCGCGCGGGTCAGCTCCAGGAGACCTTGGTCTCCGCGGCGTCGAAGCGCAGCACGGCGAGGGCGGTGAGGACGGCCGCGATCCCGGCGAGCACGGCGACGGGCAGCCACACGCCCGTCCAGCCGACCCGGCCGAGGAAGATCTCGCGGAACGCCTTGATCGCCCAGTAGGCGGGCGTGGCGGGCGCCACGGCCTGCGCCCAGCCCGGCAGCAGGCTCGTCGGGACGAGCCCGCCTCCGGCGCCCGCGACGGCGAGCGAGACCAGGTTGCCGATCGAGCTGAACTGCTGCACCGAACGGCACACCGCGGCCAGCGCCACCGCGATCGAGGTGATCATCGCGGCGGTGGCGGCGACCGCGGCGAGCAGCGCCGGGACGTCGCCGGGCGCGACCCGCAGGCCGAACAGCGGCACCGAGAGCGCGAACAGCACCGCGAGCTGCCCCGCCGACATCGCGAGGATCGGCAGCGACTTGCCGACGACCAACTCGGCGGGGGTGAGGCGGGTGGTGCGGAGCCGTTCCCAGACGAACCACTGGTGGTCGCGGTAGAAGGCGAAGCCGCCGAACATCACGACGAACATGCCGAACATGAGCGCCTCGCCGGGCACGGCCCCCGCCGCCCCGTTCCCGGCGGGCGCGCCCTGCTGCCGCAGCGCCAGCCCGAACATCGGCTTGACCAGCGACATCACGATCAGCGGCATGACCAGCAGGATGACCAGCGCGAACACGTCGCCGCGCAGCATCCGCAGCTCGTGCCCGGCGAGAACGCCGATCCTGCGCGGGCTCATCCGGCCTCCTCGTCGTAGCGGCGGCCCGTGAGGGTCAGGAAGACGCTCTCCAGGCTCGGCTCGATGACCTCGACGCCGGTGATGCGGGCGCCGAGCGCCCCGGCGCGCGTCGCGACGTCCGCGATGGCCGCGGCGGTGTCGGCGCAGGGGATCCGCAGCACGCCGGTCCCCTCCACCGCGGTCGTCCCGGGGATGCCGAGGTCCGGCGGCCCATCGGCCGCGGCGCCCTCGAACGCGACCTCGACCGCCGTCAGGCCGTGCCGGGCGCTCAGCTCCGCCACGCCGCCCTCGGCGAGGACGCGGCCGTCGTCGAGCACGACCACGCGCGCGTCGAGGTCGGCGACCTCCTGGAGGTAGTGGGTGGTGTAGAGGACGGCGGTTCCCTCGGCGGCGAGCTTGCGGACGACCTCCAGCAGCCGGGCCCGCGTCACCACGTCCGCGCCGAGCGTCGGCTCGTCCAGCAGCAGCAGGGCGGGGCGGTGGACGACGGCCGCGGCGATGTGCGCGCGGCGGCGCTCGCCGCCGGAGAGGTCGCGCGGCTTGCGGTCGAGCAGGCCGGCCAGCTCCAGGCGTTCGGCGGTCCCGGCGACGGCGTCGCGCAGCGGAGCGCCGCGCAGTCCGGACAGGCGGCCGAACAGCCGGAGGTTGTCGCGGACGGTCACGTTCGGGTAGACGGCGGTGTCCTGGCCCGCGTAGCCGACGGCGGACGGCCCGCCGCCTTCCGCGTCGCGCCGGGCGTTCCGTCCCCTGGCGCGGGCGCCGCGGACGGGGCGTCCGGCCACGGTGACGGTCCCGGCGTCGGGCTCGCGCAGCCCGGCGACGATCGAGACGAGCGTGCTCTTGCCCGCGCCGTTCCGGCCGAGCAGCGCGGTGATCTCCCCGGCGGCGACGGCGAGGTCGACGCCGCGCAGCGCCGCGTTCCCGCCGTACGCCTTGGCGACGCTCCGGACGTCGAGCAGCGGACCGTCAGACGCGGTGGTGTGCGGCACCGGGTCAGCCCCGCTGATGGTTCGCGACCCAGGACTCGACGTGGTCGGCGGCCGTGCCGGCGCCGTCCTCGGCGTGGATCCGCGCGCCGATCTCCATCGCCCGCTCCTTCATCCGGGGCGAGGTGACGGCCTGCGTGATCCGTTCGGCGAGGTCGGGGACGGTCAGCTTCTGATACCAGAGCGGCTTCGGCCCCGCGCCGAGCTCGTGGACGCGCTGCCCGAAGTACGGCTGGTCGTGGAAGAACGCGGCGACGACGTTCGGGACCCCGGCGCGCAGGCACCCGGACGTGGTGCCGATCCCGCCGTGGTGGACGGCCGCGGCCATCTGCGGGATCAGCCACGTGTGCGGGACGTCGGTCACCGTGAAGAACTGGTCGTCGTTCGGCAGGCCCTGCGGGTTGCCCAGCAGGACGCCGCGCTGCCCCGACTTGCGCAGCGCCGCCCGCAGCAGCCTGTCGGTGTCGGCGAGGTCGCCGGGCACCATGCTGCCGAACCCGGCGTAGACGGGCGCGGGGCCGTCGCCGATGAAGTCGACCAGGTCCTGCGGCGGCGTCCAGGTGGACGGCGGGTCGTAGAACCAGAACCCGGTCACCTTGACGTTGTCGCCCCAGTCCCGTCCGCGCGGGATCATCGCGTCGCTGAACCCGCACAGCACCGGCGTCCTCGCGCGGCGCAGCGCCCGGTAGGGCCCGAAGAACGGCGCGGCGGGCAGCCCGGCCTCCCGGGTGCGCCACTCGTTGATGAACGCCCGGAACGCGTGCCACATGATCTGCTCGGCGGCCTCGTGCGCGATCCGGTTGCCGAGCGGGCCGAGGCCGAACGGGACCTGCATCGGCGGGAAGTCGCGGGTCGGCTCGATCGGCTGGACCTGGGCGTGGCAGTTCCAGGTGCCGTCGCGTTCGGCCACGTGGTGCGCGCTGAACCCGATCGTGGAGTAGATCACCGCGTCGGCGCCGGTGCACGCCTCGGCGAGCACGACGGTGTCGCGTTCGAGGTAGGGCTTGGCGAGCCGGACCGAGTGCCAGGCGAGCTTGAGCAGGTTGCGGCCGCTCGACAGGACCCGCTGGCCGCGCGGCGAGCCGAGGATCTCGTTCGGGTCGTAGCTGAGCGGGACGGCCTCCAGCCCGGCCTCCTCGGCGAGCGCGGTGAAGTTTCCGGCGCAGACCAGCCGGACGTCGTGGCCGCGGCTCACCAGCCGGTGCCCGAGCGCGATGAACGGCTGGGTGTCCCCTCGGGTGCCGATCGCGACGATCGTGACCTTCATGTGCTCCCTCTCCCCGGCTCCGGCTGTCCCGCCCGCGGCCGGAGGCGGAGAAACGAGCAAGCGCCTGCTTCACGCTCCGGCCGGGGCCCACCCTCGCCGCCGGGCCTGAACCGGCCCCTGAATCCCGTCCGCCGAACCGCTGCATCGCGGCTGAACCGGGCAGCCCACCCGCCCCGCTGTGACGTTCACCACACCGCGTGGCCGGTGCTCGTCTCCCGGCACCGGGCCAGGGCCTCGGCCACGTCCCGCCAGTCGCGCTCCGTGGCGTAGCGGAGGGCGCGGTCGAAGATGGGCCCCTGCGTCTCGAAGAAGGCCGCGAGCGACGCGCGGTCGGCGTCCCGTCCCGCGATCTCCTCGGTGGACCGCAGGAGCATGCGGCGCACGGCCGCGTCGCGTTCGGCCGCGCCGAGCTCCACGCGCTCGCGGGCGTAGACGCGGACGAGGTCGGGCAGGCGGAACCGCAGCCAGCCGAGCGGGTCGCGGCCCGCCGACTCCATCAGGTGGGCCTGGACGAGCTCCTGGACGACATCGTCGGACGGGACGTCCAGCATCGCGGCGACGCCCCACGAGGTGAAGTCGTTCGGCCCGAGCGCGGCGAGCAGGCCGAGGGCGCGGGCGGCGTCCGGGGTGAGGCGGCGGTGGCTCGCGGCGATCGACGCCGCCACGTCCAGGTCGCCGAGCCGCAGGACGCCGAGGCGCTGCCAGGGCGCGGCGAGCCGTTCGGCCATGCGGTGCAGCCGCCACGACTCGTCCGCCGCGAGCCGGGCGCCCGCGATCCGGACCGCGAGCGGGAGCCGGGCGCAGCGGTCCACGATGGCGCGCGCCGCCTCGGGCTCGGCCGTCGCGCGGCGCGCGCCGATGACGCGGCCGAGCAGGGCGAGCGCCTCGGCCGTGGACCACGGGGCGAGGGTGAGCCGCTGCGCGGGCGGCAGCTCGGGCAGCGCGTCGCGGCTGGTCACGAGGGTCGCGGACGCGCCGGTCCCGGGCAGCAGGGGCCGCAGCTGCGCCACGCCCTCCGCGTCGTCCAGCACGATCAGCAGCCGCCGTCCCGCCACGTGCGCGCGGAACACCGACGCGCGCGCCTCCGTCCCCGCCGGGAGCCGGCCCGGGTCGCCGCCGAGCGCGAGGACCATCTCCTCCAGGACGTCGCCGGGACGGCGCGGGCGCGGTGTCGTGCCGCCGAGGCCCACATAGAGCTGGCCGTCGGGATAGTCCTCCCGGACGGCGTGCGCGACGTGCACGGCCAGCGCGGTCTTCCCGACGCCCGGCTGTCCCGTCACCGCCATCAGGACGGGGGCCGCCCGGTCGCGGCCCCCGCCGAGCAGGCCCGCCAGCAGCCGCGTGACCTCCGTACGGCCGGTGTAGTCCGTCAGGTCGGGAGGGAGCTGGTAGGTGGCCTGGGGGACCGGCGCGGCGGCGGGCAGCACGTGGAGCGCCCGGCTGGGCGGGACGAGCGGCGAGGGGAGCGGGGAGCCTCCGCCGAGGCGTCCGGCCTTCAGGTCGCGGTGGACGGCGGCCAGCTCGGGGCCGGGCTCCAGCTCGATCTCCGCGAGCGCGTCCCGGACCCGGCCGAACGCGGCGACGGCCTCCGCGCCCCGCCCCGACAGGGCCAGGACGGTGATCAGGCGCGTCCAGAGCGGCTCGCGCAGCGGATGGTCCTCGGTGAGCGGACGGAGCGCGGCGACCGCGTCGCCGGGGCGGCCGAGGGCGAGCAGCGCGTCGGCCCAGTGCTCGGCGACCGCGATCCGCCGCTCCTCCAGCGCCGCCGCCCGGCCGGTGATGAGCGGCGTCGCGGGGACGTCGGCGAGCGCGGGCCCGCGCCAGAGGTCGAGCGCTGCGGCGAGGCGGCCGAGCGCCCGGTCCGGCTCCCCGGCGGCGAGCGCGGCGCTCCCGGCCGCGGCGAGCGCCTCGAACCGCCCCTCGTCCACGTCGTCGGGGTCGATCGCCAGCTCGTACCCGGACGGGCGGGTGCGCAGGAGGTCCTCGCCGCCGAGCAGGCGCCGCAGCCGGACCACGTACCCGTGGACCTGGTTGGCGGCCAGGCGCGGCGGGGCGTCCCCCCACAGCTCGGCGGTGATCCGGGCGCGGGACAGGACGCGGCGCGGCCGGAGCGCGAGCAGGGCCAGCAGGGCCCGGGGCTTTCCGGCGCCGACGCTCGCCCATCCCCCGGCGGCCCGGACCTCCACGGGCCCGAGTATCCGGACGAACGGCTCCTCCATGCGGCCCATGTGATCATGATTCACCCTGGTGTGCGCCCGCGGGCGCGGGCCTGGCAGGCTGGCCACATGCGGAAGACGGCTGTGGTGACGGGAGCGAGCAGCGGGATCGGGGCCGCCACGGCGCGGCGGCTGGCGGCCGAGGGCTTCAACGTGGTCCTCGCCGCGCGGCGCAGGGACCGGCTGGACGCGCTCGCGGACGAGATCTCCGGGAGCGTGCCGGGGGCGGCGAAGGTCGTCCCCCTCACCCTGGACGTGACCTCGCAGGAGTCGGTGGACGCGCTCGCGGCGGCCCTGGACGGCTGCCACGTGCTGGTCAACAACGCGGGCGGCGCGATCGGCCTCGAACCGGTCGCCGAGGCCGACCCCGCCGACTGGCAGGCGATGTACGACTCCAACGTGCTCGGCCTGCTGCGGGTGACCAAGGCGCTGCTGCCCAAGCTGGTCGCGAGCGGCGCGGGCCACGTCGTCAACGTCACCTCGCTCGCCGCGCACGCCCCGTACGAGGGCGGCGCCGGGTACAACGCCGCCAAGCACGCCGCGTACGCCGTCAACGAGGTGCTGCGGCTGGAGCTGGTCGCCGAGCCGGTCCGGGTCACCGAGATCGCGCCGGGGCTGGTGCGGACGGAGGAGTTCTCGCTCGTCCGGTTCAAGGGCGACGCGGCCAAGGCCGGCAAGCCGTACGAGGGCGTCCCCGAGCCGCTGGTGGCCGACGACGTCGCCGACTGCGTCGCGTGGGCGGTGACGCGCCCGCCGCACGTCAACATCGACCGGATCGACGTGCAGCCCCGCGTCCAGGCCGCCCCCACAAGCTGCACCGAGTCTGACCTTCCGCGCCGTCCGCCCGCCGGGCCGCGCCCGTCCGCGCCCGTCCGCGCCGCCCGACTGACCGTCCGGCTTCCGGGTACTCCCAGGTCAGAGAGATCGTTCGGGGAGTCCATCGGGGGACGGGCAGCACCATGACCGGTGACCGGGAGCGGCCGTACGTACTGGACCTGGACGCGGCGGAGGCCGACCTCGCCACCGTCGGCGGCAAGGGCGCGTCGCTGGCGCGCCTCGCGCGGGAGGGCCTGCCCGTGCCCGCCGGGTTCCACGTCACCACCGACGCGTACCGGCACCACGTCGACAGCCACGGCCTGCGGGAACGGATCGACGCGGCCCTCGCGGACGTCGATCCGGACCGTCCCGAGACCGCGGAGCGGGCGGCGGAACGGATCGGGGCGCTGTTCGCGCGGCACGAGCCGCCGGACGACCTCGCCGGGCCGATCCGCTGGGCGTACGCGGCGCTCGGCGACCGCTACCACCCGCTCGCGGTCCGCTCGTCGGCGACGGCCGAGGACCGGGCCGCCCGGTCCTCCGCCGGGCAGCACGACTCGTTCCTCGGAGTACGGGGCGAGGCGGCGCTGCTCGCGGCGGTTCGCGACTGCTGGGCCTCGCTGTGGACGGCCCGCGCGATCGGCTACCGGGCCCGCCACGGCGGCGGCGGGGCGGGCCCGTCGATCGCGGTGACCGTGCAGACGCTCGTCGCCGCCGAGTCGGCCGGGGTGATGTTCACGGTCGCGCCGGTCAGCGGCTCGTCCGACCAGGTCGTCCTGAACGCGGCGTGGGGCCTCGGCGACGCGGTCACCGGCGGCCGCGTCACGCCGGACGCGCTCGTCGTGGACAAGGAGACGGGCCTGGTCGCCGGGCGGCGCGTCAGCGAGAAGACCGTGATGTCGGTGCTCACCCTCGACGGGCTCCGGGACGAGCCCGTCCCGCCCGAACGGCGCGGGGAGGCCGTGCTGACGGCGGAGGCGGCCGGGGAGCTGGCCCGGCTCGGCGTGCGGATCGAGCGGTTGTACGGGCGCGGCGTGGACGTCGAGTGGGCGTGGGCGGACGGCCGCCCGTACGTCGTGCAGGCCCGGCCGATCACGTCCCGCACGGCGGAGAGGCCCGATCCGGGCGGCCACGCCACCGAGGTGTGGAACGACAGCCTGGCGGCCGACCGCCTGTGGTCGAGCGGCGATCTCGGCGAGGCGATCCCGGACGTGATGACGCCGTGCACCCGTTCGCTGGTCGAGATCTTCATGGCGGGGGCGATGGCGCCGTCGTCGCTTCCGGGCCTGCGCGCGTACGGCGTGATCGGCGGCCGTTTCTACACCGACCTCAGCATGGCCGCGGCGATCGCCCACGCGTTCGGCGCGAGGTCGCGGCTCGGCGCGCTGGAGCGCGACTACGGCAGGCTCCCGCCGGGGATGCGCGTCCCGCGCCCGCCGGTGTCGCGGCTCGACGTGATCCGCGCGCTCGCGCCCGCCGTGCTGGACGTCACGCGCCGCGTCCCGCTGAACCGGCGTCGGCTGCCCGCGTTCCTGGAGGAGTCGCCGGCCCGGTGCGACGCGCTGCGCGGCAGGTTCGCCTCGACGGACGACCCGCGCGACCTCGCGAACCTGTGGCGGGACGAGGTGCTGCCGTTCTTCACCGAGGCGTGCCACATGCTGGAGGCCGCCATGCGGCAGGACGGGCGCGCGCTGACGTCCGTCCCCAGGTATCTGGAGCGGCGCGCGGGGGAACGGGACGCGGACGCGATGCTCAGCGGCCTGCGGCACCCGCGCCAGCGGCTCGCGGCCCTCGGCCCCGTCACCGGCCTCGCGCGGGTCGCGCGCGGCGAGCTCGACGCCGGCGCGTACCTCCAAGAGTGGGGGCACCGGAGCCCGCACGAGTTCGAGGTGTCCACGCCCCGTCCGGCCGAGGACCCGGCCTGGCTGGACCGGCAGGTCGAGGCGGTCCGCGCGTCGGCCCGCGCGTCCGGGGAGGACGCGACGGACCTGTCGCGGCGGCAGCTCGACACGGCGCGCGCCGCGTGGGACCGGTTCAGGTCCCGGCGTCCGCGCCGGGTCGGGGCCGCGCGGCGGCGGGTCGGCCGGTACGCCAGGGCCGTGCACGACCGGGAGGCCGCGCGGTCGGAGGTCGCGCGCGCGTTCTGGGTGCTGCGCGCGTTCGTGCTGCGGGCGGGCGAGCTGACCGGACGGGGCGAGGAGCTGTTCCAGCTCACGATCCACGAGATCCTGGCCGTGCTCGGCGGGGACGACCGGCCGCTGGAACGGGTCGCGGTCCGTCGCCGCACCTACGACCGGTACCGGGCGCTGCCGTCCTACCCGCCGCTGATCCGCGGGCGCTTCGACCCGTTCGCCTGGGCGACCGACCCGGAGCGGCGCACCGACTTCTACGACGCGACCGGGCGGGCCGACCGGGCGGCGCGGGACCGCGAGGCGTCGAGCGGCGGGCTCGTCGCGGTGCCGGACGACGGCGGGTCGGCCGCGCAGTCCGGCGTGATGGGGTTCCCGGGCGCGGCGGGCGTCGCGGAGGGAACGGTCCGGGTGCTCGCCTCCCCCGAGGACGGCGACCTGCTGCGGCCCGGCGAGGTCCTCGTGACGGCGGTGACGAACGCCGGCTGGTCGCCGCTGTTCCCGCGCGCCGCCGCCATCGTGACCGACGTCGGCGGGCCGCTCTCGCACGCCGCGATCGTCGCCCGCGAGCTGGGCATCCCGGCGGTGGTGGGCTGCGGCGACGCGACGATGCGGCTGTCCACCGGCGACCGCGTACGGGTGGACGGCGAGCACGGCGCCGTCGATCCCGTCCGAGACCGCCCGCAGGACGCGGACCGTGCGCGCGAGCCCGGCGGCACCAGGGACGGCGCCGCGGGCGGCGCTACGGGCCGGGGGCGACGGCCGTCCACGGGAGGGTCACCTCGCCGAGGCGCCACCTCCGGCGGCCGCCGAGAGGCGCGCGGGTGACGACCGGCTGGACGCGGGCCAGCAGCGCCACCGCCTCGACCCAGCGGGCGCGCGGCCCGAACGCCGAGTGCGGCGCGGCCACCGCCCAGCACCGGTCGAAGTCGTTCAGCAGCGCGTGCACCCGCTCGCCCGGGACGTTGCGGTGGATCAGCGTCTTCGGGAGCCGTTCGGCCAGGTCGGACGGCTTGCCGAGGGACGCGGGCAGGGTCGCGAACGTGATCGTTCGGGGGCCGTCCCGGTCCAGCGCGACCCAGACGGCGCGGCGGCCGATCTCGTCGCACGTCCCCTCGACCAGGACGCCGCCGGGCGCGAGCCGTCCGCACAGGTCGTGCCACGCGCGCCAGGCCGCGTCCTCCTCGTACTGCCGCAGCACGTTGAACGCCCGCACCAGCACGGGCGGGCGGTCCACGGGCAACTCGAACCCGCCGCGCCGGAACGACAGGCCGTCCAGCCCGGCGCGTTCGGCGAACGCCCGGCCCGCCGCGACCCGTTCGGGCTCGATCTCGACGCCGGCGACCTCCAGCCCCGGCGCCACGCGCCGCAGCCGCCGGTAGAGCTCGACCGTGGTGATCGGGGACGCCCCGTACCCGAGATCGACGGCGAGCGGACGGTCCGCCGCCCGCAGCCGCCCGGCCTGCGTGGCGGCGATCCACCGGTCGACGCGCCGCAGCCGGTTGGGCGCGGTGGTCCCCCGGGTGACGGCCCCGAGGGGCTTCGCGATCCGACCCACCCCACGATTGTCCCGCGCGGCGCCCGCGCACCGGCCGTGATGTGACCGAATTCCGTTCGGCTCGGGCTTCTCTCGCGCGGGACTTGTTGGTTGGGTGGGGGCATGGCAGATCTCGAAGGACTGCTCGGCGACCTCGCCGCCGAGGGCGATGACCTGGAACGGCTCGTCGCGCCGCTGGACGCCGGGAGGTGGGCCGGGCCGACGCCCGCCGAGGGGTGGACGATCGCGCACCAGATCGCGCACCTCGCCTGGACCGACCGGCTGGCCGTCGTGGCGGCGACCGACGCGGACGCGTTCGCCGGGATCGTGGAACGGGCCATGACCGACCCGCGGTTCGTCGAGGACGGCGCGGCCGAGGGCGCCCGGGAGGACCCCGCGGACCTGCTGGAACGCTGGCGGTCCGGGCGGCGCGAGGTCGCCGCCGCGCTCGCCGCCGTCCCGCCGGGAACGCGGGTGCCGTGGCTCGGCCCGCCGATGAGCGCGCCGTCCATGGCGACCGCGCGGCTCATGGAGACGTGGGCGCACGGCCAGGACGTCGCCGACGCCCTCGGCGCGGAGCGCCCGCCGACCGCGCGGCTGCGGCACGTCGCGCACATCGGCGTGCGGACCCGCGACTTCGCGTTCCACAACCGGGGCCTCCGGCCGCCCGCGGACGAGTTCCGCGTGGCGCTGGCCGGGCCGGACGGCGAGGAGTGGACGTGGGGCCCGCCGGACGCGGCGCAGTCGGTCACCGGGCCCGCGCTGGACTTCTGCCTGCTCGTCACCCGCCGCCGCCACCCGGCGGACCTCGCGGTCACCGCGAACGGAACGGACGCCGCCGCGTGGCTCGGGATCGCGCAGGCGTTCGCGGGGCCGCCCGGCGCCGACCGCGCCCCGGCCGCGCCGGTGACCTGACAGCAGCGTTTGAGAGGTTGACCACTGTCCGGGCTGGTCAGGTTCGATTTCAGGCGATCTTGGACATGCTCTGGGTATGACAGTTCTCATCGCGTACGACGGATCGGAAGACTCCCGCACCGCCGTCGAGTACGCCGCGCGGCACATCAACCCCGAGCCCACCGTCGTCCTCACCGTGTGGGAGCCGCTGCTGACGCAGCTCTCCTGGGCGCCCCTCGCCGCCGCGACCCCCGTGACCACCGAGGTGCCCGGCGACAAGTTCGAGGAGGAGAGGCAGGCCGAGGGCCTCGCCCGGCAGGGCGCCGACCTCGCCGCCGCGGCCGGGCTCACCGACGTCACCCCGCGCGCGGAGCGCGGCAACGGGCCGGTCTGGGCGAGCATCGTGGACGTCGCCGACGAGCTGGACGCCTCGCTGATCGTGACCGGGTCGCGCGGGCTCGCGGGCGCCCGCTCCGTCCTGCTCGGCAGCGTCTCGACCCGCGTGCTCCACCACGTCCACCGCCCGACGCTGGTCGTCCCGCCCGCGAAGAAGGACTAGGGCCCGCCCGCCGAAGGGAGAGTGGCCGTCACCCCTCGCCGACGGCGCGTTCGAACGCCGCGCAGGCGTCGGAGGTGAACAGGACGAACCGCACGTCGGCGACCTTGGCCGGGGTGGCGCGCACCGTGCCGACCGCGATCCGGGCCGCGTCGTCCATGGGCCAGCCGTAGATCCCCGCCGACACCGCCGGGAACGCCACGGACGCGGCGCCGAGGTCGTCGGCGACGCGCAGCGACTCCCGGTAGCAGGAGGCCAGCAGGTCGGCGCGGTCCTCGGTGGGCGAGTAGACCGGTCCGACGGTGTGGATCACCCATCGGGCCGGCAGCTCGCCCGCGGTCGTCGCGACCGCCTGGCCGGTCGGCAGCCCGCCGCCGTAGTGCGAAGCGCGCAGCTTGCGGCACTCCTCCAAAATCGCCGGGCCGCCCCGGCGGTGGATCGCGCCGTCCACCCCGCCCCCGCCCAGCAGCGAGGAGTTGGCCGCGTTCACCACGGCGTCCACCCGCTCGGCGGTGATGTCGCCGCGGACCAACGTGATCTTCATCGTGCGCCCTCCCATGCCCCGGACCGCGCCCGTCCCGCCGTCCGGTGCAGGAGGCTATGCCTCGCCGGGACGGCCGCGAAACTCCCGATGATCAACGTCCGCGCGCGGCGCCCGCCCCGTCCGCCGGCCGCGCACGGAAAGGGACCGGCCGATTACGGACGGTCCCTTTTCCATGTCGTTCAGTCCTCGCCGATCAGTCCGTGCCGATCAGTCCGTGCCGATCAGTCCTCGTCCACCCGGTTCGAGAGGACGCGGCCCGTGCCGGCATCGACGGTCAGCTCGTGCTCCACGTTCTCGGCCGTCGTCACATCGACCTCCCAGGAGGTCTTCTCGAAGTCGACCGCCGTCACGGTGCCGGGCTCGGCGCGGGTCGCGGCCTTGGCGGCGCCCACGGCGTCGGTCTTGGCCGCGCGCAGCTCCGCCGCGTTCTCGCCGCCCTCCTTGTCAACGCGGTCGCCGTGGACGGCCGCCGTCTCCGCGTCCACGACGACCTGGCGCCACGAGCCGTCGCCGGCGAGCACGTCCGCCTCCCAGCGGCCGTGGTCGAGCTCCAGCTCCTCGATCTTGCCGGGCACCGCCTTGAGCACCGCGTCCGCGGCCTGCGCCAGGGAGACCCGGCCGGGGCGGGCGTCGTCGCCGTCCGAGCGCTCGCCGGACCGGGCGTCCCCGTCGGCGTGCGCCGCGGCTGCCGCGGCCGTACGGTCCGGACCGCTCCCGCCGGAGTGCGACGCGGTGGCGTACGCGGCCCCGCCGCCGGCCAGGGCGACGGCGCCGACGCCTGCGACGAGAAGTCCGCGCAACGATGTCTTCATGTGTTCCCTCCCAAGTCAGCGGGGTCGGACGACCCGCATGACCCCACCGTCCCGCGCTTTCCTGAGGACACCCTGAAGCGACCTGAAGCCGGTTTCAGGCTCGTCTGGCAGCCTGGACGCATGCGCCTGCTGATCGTCGAGGACGAGCGCCGCCTCGCGACGTCCCTGGCCCGCGGCCTCGCGGCCGAGGGGTTCGCGGTGGACGTCGCGCACGACGGCGTCAGCGGCCTGGACCGCGCCGTGGAGTGCGACTACGACCTGATCCTGCTCGACATCATGCTGCCCGGCATGCACGGCTACCGCGTGTGCGCGGAGCTGCGCGCCCTCGGCGACGACACGCCGATCCTGATGCTGACCGCCAAGGACGGCGAGTACGACGAGGCGGAGGGCCTCGACACCGGCGCCGACGACTACCTCACCAAGCCGTTCTCCTACGTGGTGCTGCTCGCCCGGATCCGCGCGCTGCTGCGCCGCCGCACGCGCGGCGGCGCGCCCGCGATCGTGCTCGGCGACCTCACCGTGGACCCGGCCGCGCGCCGCGTCCTGCGCGGCGGGACGGAGGTCGAGCTGACCGCGAAGGAGTTCGCCGTGCTGGAGCAGCTCGCCGTGAACGCCGGGCGGGTCGTGTCGAAGGCCCAGATCATCGAGCACGTCTGGGACCTGGCGTACGAGGGCGACCCCAACATCGTCGAGGTCTACGTCAGCGCGCTGCGCCGCAAGCTGGACGCCCCGTTCGGCCGCAGGTCCATCGGCACCGTGCGCGGCGTCGGCTACCGCCTCGCGGCCGACGGCGGCGCGGGGCGCGACGGGCGCGGGTGAGGGCGGGGCCGGGGATGCGGTTCGGGTCCGTCCGGGCGCGCACGACGGCCGGCGCGACGGCGGTCGTGGCGGTCGCGCTGGTCGTGGCCGGGCTGGTGGTCGTCCAGCTCCTGCGCGCCAACCTCGCGGGCCAGGCCGACCTGCGCGCCGAGGTGGCGGCCCGCGAGGTCGCCGCGCAGCTCGCGGGCGGGACGCCGTTCGGCAAGCTCGACCTGCCGGACGGCGACGACCATCCGGCGCAGGTCGTCGGCGACCACGGGACGCTGCTCGCGGCGAGCGACGACCTCAAGTCCATCACCGGTACCGGCACCTCGGCCGTACGGCCCGCGCCGTCCGCCTCGTCGACGTCGCGCCCGGACGGCGGCGGCGGCGACGATGACGATGACGACGACCCGAAGGACGATCCCGAACGCGGCGAGGTCTCGTCCGACCCCGACTACTCGACCGGGACGGCCGACGTGGACGGCCGCACGGGCGACTACCGGTTCGCCGCGCTGGAGGTCACCACGCCCGCGGGCCGCACGGTCACCGTCTACGCGGGCAGCGACCTGGAGGGCGCGCGCACGGCGGTCGGCGCGGTGGTGCGCGGGATGCTCGCCGGGCTGCCGGTGCTGCTGGTCGTGGTCGCGCTCGTGACGTGGCTGGTGACGCGGCGGGCGCTGCGCCCGGTGGACGCGATCAGCGCCGGGATGGCGGAGATCACCGGGTCGGGCGACCTCGCGCGCCGCGTTCCCGAGCCGGGGTCGCGGGACGAGGTGGCGCGACTGGCGGCGACCACCAACGCGACGCTCGCGGCGCTGGAGCGCTCGGTCGCGCGGCAGCGCGGGTTCGTGGCGGACGCCTCGCACGAGCTGCGCAGCCCGATCGCCTCGCTGCGCACGCAGCTCGAAGTGGCCGCCGCGCATCCCGAGCTGCTCGACCTGGACGGCGTGGTGGACGACGTCGTACGGCTCCAGCACCTCGCCGCCGACCTGCTCCTCCTCGCCCGCCTGGACGCGGGGGAACGGCCCGCGGGGAGCACGCCGGTCGCGCTCGGCGACGTGGTGCGCGAGGAGGTCGGACGGCACGCGGGCGCGCGCGTCCCGATCGAGACGCAGATCACGGCCGAACCGCTGGTCGCGGGCAGTGCGAGCCGCCTGTCGCGGGCCCTCGGCAACCTGCTCGACAACGCCGAACGCCATGCCTCGTCGGCCGTCCGGGTCACGCTGGACGAGCGCGGCGGGCAGGCGGTGATCCGGGTCACCGACGACGGACCGGGCGTCCCGCCGGACGAACGGGAGCGGATTTTTGACCGTTTTGTCCGACTTGATGCGGCTCGTGCCCGCGATGAGGGCGGCGCGGGACTCGGCCTGGCCATCGCGCGGGACCTCGCCGCCGCCCACGGCGGTACGCTCGTAGCGGGCGAGGCTCCGGGGGGCGGTGCGTGCTTCGAGATCCGGTTGCCCGCCGACCGGATCGGCTGAGCGGTCCGGCGCCCGCAGCCGTTTCGGCCGTCGCGAATGGGCACCGATTCCCCTGGCCGGGCGTGACCTGGCCGGTGAGTCTGCTTATCCTGCCGTCGAGACGGCCACACAATGGCGTGAAAGTCGTGGAGGTACCCCCTTGAAGATTCTCGTCGCCGGCGCCACCGGCGTTGTCGGGCGCCGGCTGCTCCCGTTGCTCGCCCAGGCGGGCCACGAGGTCGCCGGCACCACCCGCAGCGCGGACCGCGCCGGGATCGTCTCCGACCTGCACGCCACGCCCGTCGTGATGGACGCCCTGGACGCCGGGGCCGTCCGCGACGCGGTGGCCGCGCAGCGCCCGGACGTGATCGTCCACCAGCTCACCGACCTCAGCGGGGAGGACTTCGAGGCCAACTCGCACCTGCGCGTCGTCGGCACCCGCAACCTGGTCGACGCCGCGAAGGCCGAGGGCGTCGAGACCATGATCGCCCAGAGCATCGCCTGGGTGTACGTGCCGAGCGACGCCCCGGCCGTCGAGAGCGACCCGCTCGACCCGACGCTGCCGCCGTCCCAGGGCGTGATCGCGCTGGAGAACGCGGTCGCCGAGATGCCGCGGGGTGTGGTGCTGCGCTACGGCGCGCTCTACGGCCCCGGCACCTGGTACGCCAAGGACGGCGCGATCGCCGAGCGCGTGCGCGCGGGCAACCTGGCCCTCACCCCGGCCTGGACCTCGTTTGTGCACGTGGACGACGCCGCGTCGGCCGCGCTCGCCGCGCTGGACTGGCCGAGCGGCCCCGTCAACGTCGTCGACGACGAGCCCGCGACGACGGCCGAGTGGCTCCCGGTCTACTGCGAGGCGCTCGGCGCGCCGATGCCGGGCACCGCGCGGCACGCCGCCGCCACCGGACGCCCGGCCTCCAACGCCAAGGCGCTCGGGCTCGGCTGGAAGCCGCAGGTCCCGACCTGGCGCACGGGCTTCGCCGAGACCGCCTGACCCGTCCGCGCCGCCGTCCCGCGGGACCGTTCCGACCGGCTCCCGCACGCCCGCGCCCCCGGCCCGGCCCCGCCTTATCCGAACTGAAACGAGCGCTTGGCCAGCCCGAACCAGTAGCCGTCGATGACCGACCGGCGCCCGGCCGCCTCCCCGGGCCCGCCGGAGGGGGCGTCGGCGTCGGCGCCGAGCGCCACGAACAGCGGCGCGAAGTGCTCCGTCCGCGGGTGCGCGACGCGCGCCGCCGGGGCCTTCGTCCGGAAGTCGAGCAGCGCGTCGATGTCTCCGGCCGCGACGGCCCGTTCCGTCCAGTCGTCGAACTCCCGCGACCACGCGGGCGCGGGCGCGTCCGGCCCCGGGCTCATCTCCCGCAGGTTGTGCGTGGTGAAACCGCTCCCGACGATGAGAACGCCCTGATCGCGCAGCGGCGCGAGCCTCCGCCCCACCTCGAAGAGCCGTTCCGGCTCCAGCGTCGGCATGGACATCTGGAGCACGGGCACGTCGGCGTCCGGATACATCTCCACGAGCGGGACGTACGCGCCGTGGTCCAGCCCGCGCTCCTCGTCCTGGCGGACGCCCGGCAGCAGCGCGCGCACGTCGGCCGCCAGCCCCGGCGCGCCCGGCGCCTCGTACCGGACGGCGTAGTAGTGCCGCGGGAAGCCCCAGAAGTCGTAGACCAGCGGCACGGTACGGGTCGCGCCGACGGTCGGCGGCGCCTGCTCCCAGTGCGCCGACACCATGAGGATCGCCTCGGGCCTCGGCAGCCCGGCGGCCCAGCGGGCGAGCTGGTCCGTCCACACCGCGTCGTCGGCGAGCGGCGGCGCGCCGTGGCTGAGGTAGAGCGCGGGCATCCGGGTCATCTGGCCCCCCTGAACAGGTTGATCGTTCAATCATTATGCGCTCCGCCTCGGGCATGTACTATGAACGAACGTTCATGAACGCACGTTCATATCGGGAGGCTCCGTGCCGCAGATCGTCAACACCCACCAGTCCGAGGCGTGGAACGGCTACGAGGGCCGCCACTGGGCCGACCACCACGACCGGTACGACCAGGTCAACGGCGGCTTCAACGCCGCCCTCCTGGACGCCGCCGCGCTCACCGCCGAGGACCGCGTCCTCGACCTCGGCTGCGGCAACGGCCAGGTCACCCGGCTGGCCGCCCGCCGCGCCCGCGCCGCGACGGGCATCGACCTGTCCGGGCCGATGCTCGACCGGGCACGCGCGCTCGCCGCCGAGGAGGGCGTCGCGAACGTGACGTTCGAGCGGGGCGACGCGCAGGTCCACCCGCTGCCGGAGAGCACCGCGGCGATCAGCCGCTTCGGCGTGATGTTCTTCGCCGACCCGGTCGCCGCGTTCGCCAACGTCGCGCGCGCCCTGGTCCCCGGCGGACGGCTGGCGTTCCTCTGCATGACCGCGCTGGAGGGAACGGAGCTGGGCTCGGTCCTCGCCGCCATGGGCGAGCACCTCCCCCGCCCGACCGGCCCGGACGGCACCGGCCCCACCTCGTTCGCCGACCCCGACCGGACCCGCGCCGTCCTCACCGAGGCGGGCTTCACCGGCTTCGGCTGCGCCCGCGTGGAGGCCGAGGGCGTCTGGGGACGGGACGTCGCCGACGCCGCGGCCTTCCTGGGCGAATGGGGCCCGGTCAAGTACCACTGCGACCTCGCCGGACCGGAGGCCGCGGCCCGCGCCCGCGAGGCGCTCACCGAGGCGCTGCGCCCGTTCGAGCGGGAGGGCGCCGTCCGCCTGCGCGGCTCCGCCTGGCTCGTCACGGCCCGCCGGTGACCGCGTCCCGGCCTCCGGCGCCCGCGCCGCGGGGGGCCGGGCGCCGCCGCCCGCCCGCCGGACGCGGACGTCATTACGATGCGGGGTGATGTCACCTCGAAAAGCGGCCGCGCTGCGGGACGGCGGCGACCTGACCCTGCGCGATCACCTGATCGCCACCGCCGAGCGGATGATCGCGGCGCGGGGCACCGCGGGGCTGACCGTCCGCGCCATCGCGAGCGAGGCCGGCGTCGCGTCCGGGGTGCTCTACAACCACTTCGCCGACAAGGAGGAGCTCCTCGCCACGGCGCTGCGCGCGCACGTCCAGGCCGTCGAGCGCACGCTCGGCGCGCTGCCCGAGCCCGGCACCGCGACCGTCGCCGCCAACCTCCGGGCGCACGTCGCGTTCGGCCTGGACCTGCACCGGCGCATCATGCCCGCGTTCTCCGGACTGCTCGGACGGCCCGAGGTCCTCGCCCGGTTCGCCGCGGACAGCCTGCCGGGCGAGGAGTGGCGCCACCGGCTGGTCGCCTACCTGGAGGCGGAGCGCGACCTCGGCCGGCTGGCCCCCACCGCCCGCCCCGCCTCGGCCGCCTCCATGATCGTCGGCGTCTGCCACGAGGCCGTGCTGTCCGCGCTGCTGCACCGGGCGGACGCCCCCGGCGAACCGCCGCCCCCGGGCCCCGCCGACATCGACGGCCTGATCGCCACGATCCTCCACGGCATCGCCCCCTGACCTCGCCCGGGACCGGCGGTACGGCTGCTTCCGGATAATCCGGCACGGATCGAACGAGCTACGCTGGCCGCATGACCTCGATGGCACCCGCGCGCGGCGAATCGGACCTGTCGTTCCTGCTGGACCACGCGAGCCACGTCCTGCGGACCCAGATGACCGCGGCGCTCGCGGAGATCGGGCTGACGCCCCGGATGCACTGCGTGCTCGTCCACGCGCTGGAGGAGGAGCGCACCCAGATCCAGCTCGCCGAGCTCGGCGACATGGACAAGACCACGATGGTGGTCACGGTGGACGCGCTGGAGAAGGCCGGATACGCGGAGCGGCGCCCGTCCACCAAGGACAGGCGGGCGCGGATCATCTGGGTCACCGAGGAGGGCGCGCGGATCGCCGAGCGCAGCCAGCGGATCGTGGACGGCGTGCACGAGGCGGCGTTCGCCGCGCTGCCGGACGGCGAGCGCGCCGTGTTCGAGCGGGCCCTGACGCGCCTGGTCGAAGGCCACCTGTCCACGCCCGCCGAGGTTCCCCAGCCGGTCAGGCGAGCCCGCCAGGCTTAACCGTCCCGTACGGGATCGTCTACTACAAAACCATCTGCTAACGTCTCTCCTGTTCTTCCACGACAGG
The DNA here is from genome assembly GCF_009793335.1 of Actinomadura sp. J1-007. Lineage (GTDB taxonomy): Bacteria > Actinomycetota > Actinomycetes > Streptosporangiales > Streptosporangiaceae > Spirillospora > Spirillospora yumaensis. The sequence continues at coordinate 2,333,724 of NZ_WING01000001.1, forward strand.
AGAGATTGCATGCCCACCTCCGAGAGCCCCCGGTCCCGCGCGCTCGCGCTCGCGGTGCTCTGCGCCGGGATGCTGATGATCATCCTGGACGGCAGCATCGTCACCGTGGCGCTGCCCGCCGTCCAGGCCGACCTCGGCTTCTCCCCGTCCGGGCTGACCTGGACGGTCAACGCCTACGTGATCGCGTTCGGCGGGCTGCTGCTGCTCGCCGGACGGCTCGGCGACCTGGTCGGGCGCCGCCGGATGTTCGTCGCCGGGCTCGCGGTCTTCACCCTCGCCTCGGTGCTGTGCGGCGTCGCGGCGAACCCGGCGACCCTGATCGCCGCCCGGTTCCTCCAGGGCGCGGGCGGCGCGATGGCCTCCGCGGTCAGCCTCGGGATGATCGTCACGCTGTTCACCGAGCCGCGCGAGCGGGGCCGGGCCATCGGCGCGTACGCGTTCACCGGCGCGTCCGGGGCCTCCATCGGGCAGGTGCTCGGCGGGGTGCTCACCGACGTGCTGAGCTGGCACTGGATCTTCTTCGTCAACCTGCCGATCGGGCTGGCCGCCGGGCTGCTCGCGCTGCGCGCCCTGCCCGCCGACCGCGGCCTCGGGCTGCGCGCGGGCGCCGACGCGCTCGGCGCGCTGCTCGGCACCGCCGGGACCATGATCGGCGTGTACGCGATCGTCCAGGCGTCGGGCCACGGCTGGACCTCGGGCCGCACGCTCGGCCTCGCCGCCGCGTCCCTCGCGCTGCTCGCCGGGTTCGTCGCCCGGCAGGCGACCGCGCGGAGCCCGCTGCTGCCGCTGCGCGTCCTGCGCTCGCGCAACGTGTGGGGCGCCAACGCGATCCAGATGCTGATGCTCGCCGCGATGTTCAGCTTCCAGGTCATCGTCGCGCTCTACATGCAGAACGTGCTCGGCTACGGCGCGACCGGCACCGGCTTCGCGATGCTGCCGGCGGCGGTCGCGATCGCGGCGTTCTCCCTCGGCCTGTCGGCCAGGGCCGTCGCCCGCTTCGGGGAGCGCGCCGTCCTGCTCGCCGGGCTCGGCCTGCTGCTGGCGGGCCGCCTGCTGCTCGCCCGCGTCCCCGTGGACGGCGCCTACCCGCTCGACCTGCTGCCGGTGATGCTGCTGACCGGCGGGTTCGGGCTCGCGATGCCCGCGCTGACGGCGCTCGGCATGTCGGGGGCCAGGCCCGAGGACGCGGGCGCCGCGTCCGGGCTGTTCACCACCACGCAGCAGATCGGCGCCGCGGTCGGCGTCGCCGCGCTGTCCACGCTCGCCGCGACCCGCACCGGGCGCCTGCTCGGGGAGGGCCGCCCGTCGCCGGAGGCGCTGACCGGCGGCTACCGCCTCGCGTTCGAGATCGGCGCCGGGCTGCTCGCCGCCGCGATCGTCCTCGCGGTGGTCGTGCTGCGCCGTCCCGCCCCGCCCGCGGCGGGGCCCGCCGCGCCGCGGGCGGATCGGGCCGGGCGGGACCAGCGGGTCAGTGCGGGATGACGCAGAGGATGAGGGGGAGGCCGGCGATGACGGGGACGGCGACGGTGGCGGCCACGCGGGTGGAGCGCCGCACCGGAGCGGGCTCCAGCAGCCGGTTGACCCGCGCCATCACCGGGATGTCGTCGTGGGAGGCGACGCCGAGCGTGCCGCTCGGGACGGCGGCCGGGCGGGCGGCGGCGAACCGCAGCAGGGCGGTCGCCAGCTCGCGCGGCGGCCGGTCGCGCCGGGCGCGGTCGTCGGCGGCCATCTCGATCAGCAGCTCGACCGCGTCGAGGCACCGTCCGACCAGCCGGAACTGCGGGAAGACCTGGCGCAGCGAGGTGAACGGCAGCAGCACCAGGTCGTGCCGCTCGCGCGCGTGCGCGCGCTCGTGCGCGAGGACGGCGGCCAGCTCGGCCGGGTCGAGCAGGGCGAGCGTGCCCGCGCTGACCACGACCTTGGACGAGCGGACGCCCGGAACGCAGTAGGCCGCCGCGGCCGGGTGGTCGAGGACCAGGGTGCCGGGGACGGCGGAGTCGCGGCGGGAGACCAGGGCCAGCAGCGCGCGGTGCCGGTGCCGGGCGCGGACGACGCGCAGCACCGCGTACATCAGCATGGCCAGCAGCACGGCGGTGAGGCTGACGGCGGCGAGCAGCGCGGCCATGTGCGCGGCGCCGAGCCGTCCGGCCTGGTCGGCGAGCAGTCCGGGCAGCCCGCCCGCGATCCCCTTCTGGTAGGGGAGCAGGGCGAGGCCGAGCAGCGTGCCGATGGTGGCGATGCCCCAGCCGAGGCCGAGGGCCTGCCAGAGGGCGATCCCCGTGCGCGGGGTGCGCCAGGTCCACCGGGCCCTCGACAGGAAGTGCGCCCCGCCTACGGTCCCGAGCGAGATCAGTGCGAGCAGGGCGGTGCCGGTCATGCGGGTGGCTCCTTGCTCGTGAGGCCGGCCAGGGCCTGGCGGATCACGTCGGCCTCGTCCTGCGAGACCGAGCGCACGAAGTGAGCCAGCGCGGCGTCGCGGTCACCGGTCTCGGCCAGCGCGCCGAGCATCAGCTCGGTGACGTACCCCTCGCGGCTCGCGACGGGATCGTACCGCCATGCGCGGCCGTCGCGCTCGCGCTCCAGGAAGCCCTTCTTCGCGAGCCTGTCGAGAACGGTCATGACCGTAGTGTGCGCCAGATCGCGGTCGCCCGCGAGCGCACGGCTGACGTCGCGCGCCGTGGCCGCGCGGCGGCCGGCGTCCTTCCGCGCCCAGAGGACCTCCATGACCGTGCGTTCAAGCTCTCCCAGACCCTTCACGACAGCCAGGTTAACCGATCTGAGAGACAGATCACCACGCCGGGTAGTACTACACGCTTAAGTACTACAGCTCGTAGTACTACGTTGGGTCGTATGAGCACCGTCGCGCTCCTCGCCGACGCGGTCGCCGCCGCGTCCCCCGCCGCCGGGCCCCTCGCGGACCCCGGTCACGGCGCCGCGTCCCCGGCCGACTTCATGGCCGCCCGCCAGCAGATGGCGTTCACCCTCGGGTTCCACATCGTGCTGGCCTCGATCGGCATCGGCCTGCCCGCGATCACCCTGCTCGCCGAGTGGCGCTCCCTGCGCACCGGCGACCCGGTGTACGCCGAGCTGGCCCGCCGCTGGATGAAGGCCGCCGGGGTGCTGTTCGCCGTGGGCGCCGTCTCCGGAACCGTCCTGTCGTTCGAGATGGGCACGCTGTGGCCCGGCTTCATGGACAAGTACGGGCAGGTCTTCGGCGCCGCGTTCGCCCTGGAGGGCATCGCCTTCTTCATCGAGGCGATCTTCATGGGGATCTACCTGTACGGCTGGGACCGGCTCTCGCCCCGCGCACACTTCGCCACCGGCATCCCGGTCGTCGTCGCCGGGCTGCTGTCGGCCTCGTTCGTCCTCACGGTCAACTCGTGGATGAACCAGCCGCGCGGCTTCAAGCTGGTGGACGGCAAGGTCACCGACGTGGACCCGCTCGCCGCGATGTTCAACCCGGCGACGCCCGTCCAGGCCGTCCACCTGATCCTCGCCTCGCTGATGGTCTGCGGGTTCATCGTCGCGTCCGTCTACGCCGTCGCGCTGCTGCGCGACCACCGCGCCGGGCGCGTGGACCGCTACCACCGGCTCGGCTTCGCGATCCCGTTCTCGCTCGGCGCGGTCTGCGCGCCGCTCCAGGTGGTCGTCGGCGACTGGGCGATCCGGTTCGTGCACGACAACCAGCCCGCGAAGTTCGCGGCGATGGAGGGCGTCGAGCACACCGAGGCCGGCGTGCCGTTCCGGTTCGCGTTCTTCGAGATCCCGAACGCGCTGTCGCTGATGCTGAAGTTCGACGCGCACGCCACGCTGCGCGGGATGGACGCGATCCCCGAGGACGTCCGGCCGCCCGCCGAGGTCGTCAAGACGTCGTTCGAGATCATGATCGCGCTCGGCGTCGCGCTGCTCGCGCTCGCCGCCTGGTGGGCGCTGGCGTGGTGGCTGCGCCGCCGCGCGGCGGGCCGCGCGGGCGAGCTGGGCCGCCGCCGCGACCTGCCCTGGAAGCCCTGGTTCCTGCGCACCGCCGCGCTCGCCGGCGTCGCCGCCGCGATCGCGATGGAGGCGGGCTGGACGACCACCGAGGTCGGCCGCCAGCCGTGGATCGTGTACGGCGTGATGCGCACCGAGGAGGCCGTCAACCCCAACCCCGGCCTGCGCTGGGGCCTCTACATCGTGCTCGCGGTCTACACCGTGCTCGCCGTCGCGACGATCAGCGTCCTGCGCCGGATGCGGCGGCGTCCCGAACCCGCCCTGCCGTCCGGCGGCGACGCGCCCGAGCCGTCCGCGCCGACGGACGAGGCACCCGCCGAGGGAACGCGTTCGCGCGAAGTGAGGAGCGGGCGATGAGCTACGCCGACATCGCGCTGGGGCTGATCCTGCTGGGGCTGTCCGCGTACCTGCTGTTCGGCGGGGCCGACTTCGGCGCCGGGCTGTGGCACCTGGTGTCGCGCCGCCGCACGGACAAGGACGTGATCGAGCACGCCATGGGCCCGCTCTGGGAGGCCAACCACGTCTGGCTGATCTTCGTGATGGTGCTGACCTGGACCGCGTTCCCGCCGATCTTCGCGGACGTGACGGCGCGGCACTGGGTCCCGCTGTCGCTCGCGGCGCTCGGCATCGTCGGACGGGGCAGCGCGTTCGTGTTCAGCAAGGCCGTCCCGGACCGGAGCCGGTACCGGTGGGTCTTCGGCGTCTCGTCCGTCCTCACCCCGTACTGCCTCGGCGCGGTCGCCGCGGCGGTCGCGACGGGCGAGGGGTCCTGGCTCGGCGCGGCCGGGGTGTACGGCGGGGTCCTCACCACCGCGCTGTGCGCCTACCTCGCCGCCGTCTACCTGATCTGGGACGCGCGGCGGCTCGCCGACGACGGCGCGGCGCTGCGCTTCCGCGGCTACGCCCTGCTGTCGGGGGCGGCGGTCGGGCTGTTCGCCCTGCCCGGGGCCGCCGCGCTCGGCGTCCACTCGCCGCTGATCCTGCTGTCGGCCGCGGCCGGGCTCACCTCGCTCGTCCTCATCGTGCGCCGCGCGTACCTCGCCGTACGGGTGACGGGCGCGCTCGCGGTCGTGACCGTCCTGTGGGGCGCCGCGGAGATGGCGGGCCTGGACCTGGACGCCGCCGCCGCGCACGACGCCGTCCTCCAGGTCGTCTTCGCCGCGCTCGGGGTGGGCGCGCTGATCCTCGTCCCGTCCATGACGTGGCTGTTCGTGCTGTTCCAGCGCGCCGCGCCGAAGCAGCGGCCCTAGACCGGGCGGCGTGCCGGGGTCACGGTCGGCAACCTCCCCCGGCACGCCGCTCTCGTTCCTCTCGCGGACGGCCCGTTCAGCGGACGGGCCGTTCAGCCGATGGAGGTCAGTTCGAGCTGCTCGGGCGCGGGCCGGGTCGGCGGCGGCTCGGGCGGGCGCGGGCGGCCCCGGCCCGGCCACCACCAGTTGGCGTGGCCGAGCAGGCTCATCAGCGCCGGGACGAGCACCAGCCGCACGATCGTGGCGTCCACCGCGACCGCGACGGCGAGGCCGAGCGCCATCATCTTCACCGTCGGGTCGGGCTGCGGCACGAAGCTCGCGAACACGAAGATCATGATGAGCGCGGCGGAGGTGATCAGCCGGGCGGTGGCGCCGATCCCGATCACCACGCTCTCGTGCGGGTCGCCGGTGCGCTCGTACTCCTCCTTGATCCGCGACAGCAGGAACACCTCGTAGTCCATCGACAGCCCGAAGATCAGCGCGAACATGAACAGCGGCACGAACGACATGATCGGGATGGCCTGGTCCACGCCGAGCAGGGTGATCCCCCAGCCCCACTGGAACACCGCCGTCACCACGCCGAACGACGCGCCGATCGACAGCAGGTTCATCAGCGCGGCCTTCAGCGGCACCACCACCGACCGGAACGCGGCGATCAGCAGGACCAGCGCGACGCCGACGACCGCGACCACCACGGTCGGCATCCGGTCCCCGACCGTGTCCGCCAGGTCGATGATCGCCGGGTTCTCGCCCCCGAGGTACACCTGCGCGCCCGGCTGCGTCGCCCGTACGGCCGGGATGTCGTTGTCCCGCAGCCGGTGCACCAGCTCGGTGGTCTCCTCGGCGTGCGGCGCCCCGGCCGGGACGACCTGGAGCGTCGCGGTCGTCCCCGTGACGACGGGCTCGGCGACGAACGCCACGCCGGGCACCTCGCCGATGCGCTGCTTCAGCCGCTGCGCGAGGAGCGTGGCGCGCTTGTCCGGCTTCTTGGTCATGTCCGGCATCCCCTTGATCCGGGGGATGCCCGGCTCCGCCTCGCGCTTCGCGTCCGGCTCGGCGGACGGCTTGACCGCGCCGGGCTGCGGGCCGCTGAGCCCGCTCAGCCCGTCCGCGCCCTTGATGACGGGCAGCCCCCGGTCGGCGCCGTCCTTCTCCTTCGGCTTCTTGCCCTTCTTGCTCTTCTTGGTCTCCTGCTTGACGCGCCGTTCGGGCCCGGGGACCTTCGCGACCACGACGAACGGGCTGTAGTGCCCGGCTCCGAACTCCTTCGCGACGACGTCGTACGCCTGCCGCGACGCCATCTTGGGCGACGCCGTGCTGTCGGACATCACCCCGAACCGCAGGCTGAGCGTCGGGATCGCGAGCGCCAGCAGCACGAGCGTGGCGACGATCGCGTACGGCCAGGCGTGCCGGTCCACGTGCCGTCCCCACGCCGTCCACCGGTCGGACGAACGGTCCGGACGCACGCGGGGCAGCCGGTAGCGGTCGATGCGCGTGCCGAGCGCTCCGAGGATCGCGGGCAGCAGCGTCAGTGCGGCGAGCACCATCAGCGCGACGGCCAAGGCGGACGCGGCGCCAATCCGTCCGATGAAGTCGATCCCGGACAGGAACAGGCCGCAGATCGCGAACACGACCGTTCCGCCCGCGAACACGACCGCGTGCCCCGAATGCGCCATCGCCCGTCCGACGGCGGTCTCGACGTCGTCGCCCGCCGCGAGCTGCTGGCGGTAGCGCGTCACGATGAACAGCGCGTAGTCGATGCCCGCGCCGATCCCGAGCATCGCCGCGACCATCGGCGCGGTCGGATGCATCTCCAGCAGCGACGCCGAGAAGTGGATCGCCGAGTAGGCGACGACCATCCCGCACAGCGACACCACGATCGGGATGCCCGCCGCGAGGAACGACCCGAACGCCAGCAGCAGCACGACCACCGCCAGCACGATCCCGACGCCCTCCTGCGGGCCGCCCTTCGGCTGGTTGAGGATCATCGACACGATCCCGCCGAACTTGACGTCCAGCCCGGCCATCCGCGCGGGCTCCACCGCGTCGTTCAGCGCGTCGAGGTCCGCGGTGCCGACGTCGCCCATCGTCCCGGCGAAGTTGATCCGCACCACGACGGCGTCGTGGCTCTTCATCCCGCCCATGCCCTGCACGTACGGGTTCTCGGCGAACGCCACGCGCTTCAGCTCGGTGATGTTGCCGATCGCCTTGCCGACCTCCAGCGCGACCCGCCAGTCCCCCGGGCTCGCCTGGTCGGTCGCGCGGAACACCACGGTCGCCGTCGGCCCCGTCATCGCCGGGAAGTCCTGCCGCAACGTGTCGATGGCGCGCTGGGTCTCGGTGCCCGGCAGCGTGCTCTGCTGGACGAACATGCCGCCGTGCGTCACCCCGAGCACCGCCGTGCCGATCATCACGACCAGCCAGACCTCGAACACCGTACGCCGCCGCCGCACACAGATACGGCCCAGCATGTCGAGGAATCGCGCCATATCCGGCAGAAAAACACGCCCGATGCAGATTTGCAATAGCTGCAACTTTGCAGTCGTGGTAACGTCCGTGATGTGGATCACGTCGAGACGGGCCTGCGCGAGCGCAAGAAGCGCCGCACCCGGTGGGCGATCGCGTCCGCCGCGCTCCGGCTGTTCGCCGAGCGCGGCTACGAGGAGACCACGATCGCCGACATCACGGCCGCCGCCGACGTGTCGCCCCGCACGTTCTTCAGCTACTTCCCGAGCAAGGAGGACGTGGTCTTCACCGAGATCGACGACCGCCTCGCCGAGGTCGCCGAGCGCCTGTCCGACCGCCCGCCCGGCGAGCCCCCGCTGGAGACCATCCGCCGCTGCGTCGTGGACGTGACCGAGGCGATCGTCGCCGAGCACGGCGAGTACGGCGCCGTCCAGGTCCGCCTGATCCTCGAACGCCCCGGCCTCCAGGCCCGCGCCCTCCAGCGCCTCACCGCCACGCAGGAGGAGATCGAGGCCCGCCTGCACGAGCTGTGCCCCGGCATCGACGAGATCGACGCCGTCGCCGCCGCCGGCATCGCCGTGGGCGGCATGCAGGCCGTCGTCGTCCACTGCCGCCGCCACGGCTACGAACCGGCCTCCATGCGCGCCGCCCTCGACCGCGCCCTCACCATCGTCGAGCACGGCCTCGGCTCCCTGACCGCCCTCACCGCCCCGTCCGAAGGGGCCCCCTGAACGCCGGGCACCGGACCGCGGAGGCGCCCGCGCTCCGGTGCCCGGCCCACCTTTCACTCCGCTACCACGTCCCCGCCCCCCCCCCCCCGCGAGGGCGTCGGCTCAGGGGGAGAGTTTGATGCGGAGGCGGCGGAAGCCTCGGCCCTTGTTCTCCACCTTGGCGACGGTGATGCGGCCTACCTGGCGGGTGGAGGCGACGTGGGTGCCGCCGTCGGCCTGGGTGTCGAGGCCGACGATGTCGACGATGCGGACGTCCTGAACCTCGGGCGGGACGAGGTTGGTGGCCGTGCGGATGATGTCGGGGATGTCGAACGCCTCGGCGCGCGGGAGCGTGCGGACGTCGATGCGGCGGTCGGCCTCGATCTCGGCGTTGCAGGCGTCCTCGACGGCCTGCTTGAAGCCGGGCGGGACCTCGCGCAGGTCGAAGTCCATGCGGGCGGACAGCGGCTCCATGTTGCCGCCGGTGACCAGGCAGCCGTAGTCGCGGAACACCACGCCGCAGAGCAGGTGCAGGCCGGAGTGGGTGCGCATCAGGGCGGTGCGGCGCTCGTCCTCGACGGCGCAGCGCACGGCCGTCCCGGCGGGCGGCACGGGGTCGTCCTCGGCGGGGATCAGGGTCAGGTCGTCGGCCTTGCGGACGCCCTCGATGCGCGTCTGGACGCCCTGCCAGAGCAGCACGCCGTGGTCGGGGGGCTGCCCGCCGCCGCCCGGGTAGAACGCCGACCGGTCGAGAACGATCCCGTCGGGGCTCGCGTCGAGCACGACGGCGTCCCATTCGCGCAGGTCCTGGTCGTCGAGTTCGAGGCGGGCCGTACGGCCGTGGGCGGTCATGGCGCCACCCTACGGATCACCAGGGGCCGTACGGGCCCATGTTGGAACGGCCGCCGCCGCGCCCCTTCTTCTTGAACGGGGCCACCGCGGGCTTGACGTCGGCGAGGTAGACCGCCGAGGCGATGAACGCGGCCACCGGGAGGATGCCGAGCAGCAGCATGGTGGGCTTGCCGCCCCAGGCCAGCGGCGCCACGGTGTACGCGGCGCCGACCACGGCGGCCACCACCAGGATGATCAGCCACAGCTTCTTGGTCAGCTTGCTCGCCGCCGCGTACGCGGCCTCGGGGGTGGTCAGCCCGTCGACCAGCGCCCAGACCTCCATCACGAGCGCGATGATCATGAGAAGCCAGAAGAAGTAGTCCAGCACACTGAGGTCGGCCACCGGTGATCAGCGCTCCCTGCCAGTCTCGGAGGGCGACTCCCTGTCGCACACCACGGGATCTCCGCCCCTCAACCCTACGGGTGGCGTCCAGCCCGGCGCCCGGAAGCGACGCCACCCGACCTTCCCTGAGAAGACGAGGGGGCCCGGCCGGGTGTTCCCCGGCCGGGCCCCGACCTGCTCCTCCGCCCGGTCCGGCGGCGCGGGGGCGCGGCGCGGGGGTGGGGCGGGCAGGCTCAGGAGTCGCTCTTCTTCGTGGTGCTCGCGGTCGAGCGGGCCTGGCCCTGCGCGGCCTTGCGGGTCTGCTGCGCCTTGGTCTTGGAGGCGGGCTTGCCGGCGTCGCCCGCGGCGACGGCGGCGACCCCCTCCGACTCCTCGGCGATCTCCGCGGCGGTGCGGTGCACGACCTTCTTGCCGCGCTCGGCGAGCTCGTCGACGAACTCGACGGCGCGGGTGCCGAAGTGGGTCACGTACGCGACGGCGGCGCCGGGCAGGTCCTTGACCTCGACCCGTTCCTGGAGCCTGCCGACGTTCTCGCGGGCCTCGCCGCGGTACCGGCCGACGTTCCTGCGCGCCTCGGCGCGGTAGCGGTCGACGGTCTCGCGGACCTGGCCGCGGTACTTGTCGAGGTTCTCGCGGACCTCGCCCTGGTACTTGGTGGCCGTCTCACGGGCCTTGACGACCTGCTCGGGAACCTCGCGGAGCTTCTCCACCGCGAGGTCACCGGCGCCGGCCACCGTGTAGACGGCCTTGTTGTCGCGGATGGAGTTGGCGAGCGTCATCCGACCTCTTCCTCTCTCGTGGACTCGTGGTGCCCGGCGTCGCCGAGCACTCCGGTGGCCTCGTTCTCCTTGCGGAACGACGTGTAGATGTCGAGCAGCACTTGCTTCTGGCGTTCCGTGAGGAGCAGGTCGGCCCGGATCGCGGCCTCCACGTCGGTGTCGGCCTCGCGGTCCTCCAGGATCCCGGCCTGCACGTAGAGCGCCTCGGCCGAGATCCGCAGGCCCTTGGCGATCTGCTGGAGGATCTCGGCGCTGGGTTTGCGCAGCCCGCGCTCGATCTGGCTCAGGTAGGGGTTGGAGATGCCCGAGACGTCCGCGAGCTGGCGCATCGAGATCTTCGCTCGCGTGCGCTGCTCCCGGATGTACTCCCCGATGGAGCCGACCTTCGAACCAGCCATGCCTCCACCGTGCGCCAAGGTGCTTGCAATTGCAAGCGCTCCAGCTAGCACCCGGCCGTGAGTCCGCTCACACGGGGCGGACCGCGGTCGACGCCGTCCCCACTTCCCCTCATCGGGAGAATCGCTATGATCTCCCGGATATTCACGCATCACGGGGATCTTTCGGATATCCACGCATCACGGGGAGTGGTCACGGTGCAACCCCCACAGCCGCCGCATGGTGGCCATCCACCCGCCTACGGGCCTCCGAACGGCCCGCCGGTCCCGCCCGGACCGCCGATTCCGCCCGGCCCGCCGAGGCCCCCGGGCCCGCCGGGCTGGGGCCCGCCCGGCCCGCCCGGCGGCCGTCCGCCGAACGGCAACCCGGCCGTCGTCGTCATCGTGATCGCCGCGGCCTTCGTGATGCTGCTCGGGGGCGTCGGCATCGTGTGGTGGTGGCTGGACTCCAGCAGCAAGCCGAGCAGGCGGGTGGTGTCGGTGCCCACGCTGTCGGGCCTGCCCACCCCGCCGACCTACAGCCCGCCCAGCTACAACCCGCCGAGCTACACGCCGACCACCCCGTCCACCACGTACTCGCCGCCGGAGATGAACTACGGGGCCATCGCGGTCGGGAGCAACGGGTCGTTCGGCCGAGCCTGGGACTACGACTCCCCGTCCGCCGCCAGGCGCCGGGCGCTCGCGCAGTGCCCCGGCTCCGGCTGCAAGGTCCTCACGACCTTCGTCAACGGCTGCGGCGCGGTCGCGTACAACTCCAGGACCAGCAAGTACTGGGGCGGCCACGGCGACACGCGCGCCGAGGCCCAGCGCAACGCGATCTCCAACGCGGGCGGCGGCCGCTGGGTCACCTGGGTGTGCACCACGCGATAGCGCCCGGCGCGTACGGGGCGGACGGGGCGGGCGGTCAGCGCTCGGCAAGGCCCGGCCCGCCGTCGGCCCTGCGCGGCGCGCGTACGGGGCGGACGGTCAGCGGACCGTGGCGGGGCGGCGGTCCAGGTGTTGCAGAGGGCGAGGTCGCGGCCCCGGAAGCCCTTGACCACCCAGCCCGAGTAGGCCCGTCCCGAGCCGTGGTCGCGCTGGTCGGGCGGCTGGCGCTCGTCGCCGCGGCCCCGCACGTCCACGATCATCGCGACGTACTGCTCGCGCGTCATCGGCAGGGTCGAACGCTCCGCGCCGAGGAACGCCCCCGCGAAGCACTGGGCCTGGAGCTCGATGCGCCGGCTGGCCTCGGTGCGCGCGAGGGGGTCGGCACGTTCCATCTCCTCGTGGCCGTAGAGGAGGATCCCGGCGCGGTCCTGGACGTGGTGGCCGTACTCGTGCGCGATCACCCGGGCGAACACCGCGAAGTGCGTCAGCGGCTCCCCGCCCGAGGTCTCCACGATGTGCCGCAGCCCGACGTACATCGTGTTGTTGGCCGGGCAGTAGAACGCCGACGCGCCGGGGCTCGGGTACGTCCCGCACGGGCTGCGTCCCGGCCCCTCCCAGAAGACGCGCTTCGGCGGGGCGAACCGCAGGTCGGCCTTGCCGAACTGCCCCGTCCAGGACGCGTCGAGGCAGTCGCTCAGCACGTCCATGAACCGCCGCATGGACGCCGCGCCCGGCGCGATGGCCGGAAGGTGACAGCGCACGGGCGTCAGCGCGCCGGTCTTGTAGATCCTGTTGTCGGTGGCGTCGGCGCGGGCGGCCGCCCGCCCGCCGGCCGCCGCGCGTCCCGTCCCGATCCGGCCCTCGCCGCCGAACGCCGCGAAGCCGAGCACGACCATGACGACCAGCGCGGCCACACCGCCGAGGACCCCCGCGATCACCCCGCCCGCCGTGCGGCGCGGCGGACGCCGGGGCGGGACGTACCGGTACCGCGGCGGCCGTTGCCCGGGCGGGCCGTACGGCGGCGCCGGGTACCGGGCCGGAGGGGGGTGGTGACCTGCCATAGCGAAGAATCATCGCACGCGTTGCCGCTACGATTTGCGGCCATGTCTGGTCTTGCGGCGTTGTCCGGTGTCGCGGCTTTGCGCCGTCCGCGGGCGGCGGCCGCGTCCCTGGTCCTGGCCGCCGCCCTCGTCCCCCTGACCGCCTCCCCGTCCCCCGCCGCGTCCGGCCCCGCTGAGCCCGGCCCCGCCGGCGCTGGTCCGGCCGCGCCCGGCCCTCACGCGGCCCGTTCCGCGGCGCCGGGCGGCCAGGACGAGCGGGTACTCAAGGACGAGGTCGTCCTCCGGACGGGCTCGGGCGGTGTCGTGCGCGTACGCGAGACGATCGCGTACCGGTTCGCGGGCCAGAAGGGGTTCAGCCGGCGGTTCGTCACGCGCACGCACGACAGCGTCACCGAGGACCGCGTCTACGAGCTGGGCGGCCTGCGCGCGTCCAGCCCCGACGGCGGCCCGACCAAGGTCACCTCGTCCGAGTCGGGCACCCGCACCACCGTGAAGGTCACCGGGAGCGGCGTGCTGGACGGGCGCCGCACGGTCGTCCTGGAGTACGACCTGCGCGGCGCGATCACCCCGAGGGGCGCGGCGGAGGAGCTGCGCTGGGCGGCCGTCGGCGGCTGGAAGGTCCCGGTGGACGAGGCGCGCGCGACCGTGGACGGCGGCACGACGATCCGCGACGTCAACTGCTTCGCGGGCCCGTACGACAGCGCGATCGGCTGCACGCAGTACTACACCAACCACACCCGCACGCAGGGGATCTTCACCCAGCAGCAGCTCCTGCCCGGCGAGTACCTGACGGTCGTCGCGGGCCTGCCCGCCGGGACGACCAAGGGCCGTCCGATCTACGAGCGGCGGCACACGGTCGCGACCGCGTTCTCGGTGAACGGCGTGACCGGCGCCGCGCTGCTCGGCCTGCTCGTCCTGCTCGGCGGCGGGCTGCTCGCGCTCTACCTGCTGCGCGGCCGGGACGCCCGGGTGGTCGGCAGGCGCGCCGCCGAGGGCGACCAGGCCCCGGTCGCGGGCGCCGGGTTCGAGCCGCCGGACGGCGTGCGGCCCGGCCAGATCGGCACGCTCATCGACGAGCAGGCCGACGTGATCGACGTCACCGCCACGATCGTCGACCTCGCCGTCCGCGGCTACCTGCTGATCGAGGAGGAGGACCGCGCCGCGACCGGCCGCCTCGACTGGACGCTGCGCCGCCTGGACCGCCCGTCCGGCGAGCTGCTGCCGTACGAGCGCACGCTGCTGGACGCGCTGCTCACCGCCCCGGACGGCGCGCCGCGCGACGCGGTAAAGCTGTCGGAGCTCGGCGGGACGTTCAGCACCAGGCTCGCCCAGGTGCGGTCGGCGATGTACGACGACGTGGTCAAGCAGGGCTGGTTCGCGCGGCGGCCCGACACCGTGCGCTCCCGCTGGACCGTCGCCGGGCTCGCGCTCACCGTGCTCGGCGTCGCCGGGACCGTCGCGCTCGCGCTGCTCACCGACTACGCCCTCGTCGGCCTCGCCGTGATCATCGCGGGCGCCGCGCTCGCGTACGGCGGCCAGTACATGCCCGCCAAGACCGCGCGCGGCGCGACCGTCCTCGCGCACACGATCGGCTTCCGCGCGTTCCTCGAACGCGGCACGCTGCCCGACGACGACCTCGCGTCCCGCCAGCGGATCGCCCTGTTCTCCCGCTTCCTGCCGTACGCCGTCGTCTTCGACCTCGTCCCGAAGTGGGCCGAGACGGTCAAGGACGCGGGCGAACGCGCGCAGGGCGCCGACAACCTCTACTGGTACGAGGGGCCCGCCGAGTGGGACCTGTCCCGCTTCGCCGAGTCGATGCGGACGTTCACCCTCGCCACGTCCGGCTCGATCTCCCAGTCGCGCGGCCTCTAGCGGACGGCGCGCGGCGGCGCGGCCGAACGGCGCGCGGCGGCGCGGCGGAACGGCGGCGCGCCCGCCGCGCTGTGGGCGGCCTCACCGCCGCGCAGGGTTGAACCCCTCCACCCGGGTAGGGGCTCGGGCGAGGAGGTGACCCGAATGCTCGCGGAGGCATCCCCCGTCGGGGACACGTACCTGCTGATCATCGGCCCGATCGTGGTCGCGCTGGCCATCGTGCTGTGGATCACCATGACCATCCGCGCGGCCAAGAGGCGCGCCCGCGCCGACAAGGCCCGCGACACGCTGCCCCACCGCGGACCGGTCCAGGGCGGAGTCATCGAAGGCAGCCCGTCCCAGCGCCGTCCTTCCTAGCGACCCCCGGCCTCGTGTGAAAGGCCCCGGCCGCGCGGAACGCTCCCGCGGTGGCCGCTGAGTCCCCTCCCAGGGCCACCGCGGGCCCCGCGGCCAGGGCCGTTTGCCCTCCTTCAGTAAGATGTCTGACGTCTTACTCAAGGAGGTTGCTGTGGCACTGAGCCCGATACCGGGCGGTTCGACCGTGGACGCCGTGCTCGACCAGCTCCAGTCCGAGGTCAGCGGGGGGACGTGGCGGGTCGGCGACCGCATCCCCGCCGAGCTGGACCTGGCCGCGCGCCTCGGCGTCAGCCGTCCTGCCGTCCGCGAGGCGATCCGCGCGCTGTCCCACGTCGGGGTGCTGGAGGTGCGGCGGGGGGACGGCACGTACGTGCGCAGCAGCGCCGACCCGCGGCCGCTCTTCCGCGACATGGCGCGGGCCACCGCCCGGGACGTGTTCGAAGTGCAGCTCGCCTACGACGTGCAGGCCGCCAGGCTCGCCGCGCGCCGCCGCACGGAGCAGGACATCGAACACCTTGAGGAGCTGCTCCGCGTACGCGACGAGACGAAGGAGGCGGAGGCGTTCGGCGAGGCGGACGCGCGCTTCCACCTGAGGATCGCGGAGGCGACCCGCAATCCCGTGCTGATCGAGTCCTGCCGGTTCTTCAAGGACCGGCTGCGCGACTCGATGCGCGCGATCCGGCTGGACGAGCAGGTCCCCGAGGCGGGGCCCGAGGCGCACCGGGCGGTGCTGGACGCCGTCATCGCGCGCGACGCCGAGGCCGCCGCCCGCGCCGCCGCGGCCGTGGTCGAGCCCACCCTCGCCGTCGTGACCGCGCTGGTGGAGCGGGACGAGGCCGCCGCCCGCGACCGCGGGGCGGGACGGTGAGCGCCCGGCGTACGGTCCTGGCCGCCCAGCTCGCGCTGATCGTCCTGGTCGCGCTGAACCTGCGGCCCGCGGTCACGGCCGTCGGCCCGCTGCTCACCCAGATCCGGGACGACTTCCACCTGTCCGGCACGGCGGCGGGGGCGCTGACCACGCTGCCGCTGGCGTTCTTCGGCTCGTACGGGCTGCTCGCGGCGTTCCTGCGGCGCACGCCGAGGGCCGAGACGCTGCTGGTGACCGGGATGGCACTGCTGATCGCGGGGCTGCTGCTGCGGCTGCTGGACGCGCCGTTCATGCTGTTCGCCGGGTCGCTGGTGGCGGGGATCGCGATCAGCGTCGGCAACATCGCGATGCCGACGATCATCAAGCGGGACCATCCGGGGTCGATCACCAAGGTGACGGCGGTCTACTCGGTCGCGGTGACGGTCGGCGCGTCGGTGTCGTCCGGGATCGCGGTGCCGGTGCAGGACGCGCTCGGCTCGTCCTGGCGGCTGCCGCTCGCCCTGCTGGTGATCCCGGCCGCGCTCGCCGCGGCGGCGTGGCTGCCGCGAGCGCTGCGCGGGCGCCACACGGCGGGCGCGGCGGGCGCGGCGGGTACGACGGGCGCGGCGGGGGCGCGGCCGGCCACGGCGACCGGCCGGGCGTCGCGGCGGGTGGCCGCCCAGGTGTGGCGGTCGGGGCTCGCGTGGCAGGTCACGGTGTTCATGGGCGTGCAGTCGCTGCTGGCGTACGTGGTGATCGGCTGGGTGCCGACGCTCTGCCAGGACCGGGGCCTCAGCGAGTCGGCCTCCGGGTACGCGCTCGCCATGATCAGCCTGCTCCAGGCCGTCGGATCGCTCGCGGTGCCGCTGCTGGAGCGGTGGACGCGCGACCAGCGGCCCCTGGTCGCGCTCACGGTGGTGCTGTGCCTGATCGGGTTCGCGGGGGTCGCGTGGGCGCCGATCGGCTCGGTCTGGCTGTGGACGGTGGTCCTCGGCATCGGGCAGGGCATCGGGTTCGCCGCGGCGCTGTCGTTCATCGGGCTGCGGGCCCACGACGCGCAGGTGGCCGCGCAGCTCTCCGGGATGGCGCAGGGCACCGGCTACCTGATCGCGGCGGTCGGGCCGCTCGCGATCGGCGCGATCCACGACGCGACGGGCGGCTGGACGCTCCCGATGATCGTCGTGCTGGCGATCACGGCCGCGCTGGCGGTCCCCGGGATGTCGGCCGGACGCAACCGCACGGTCGGCGCCCCCGGCCCGGCCCCCGAGCCGGAACTGGCGGCCACTTGACCCGTCCTGGCCTTCCGTTGCGGCTCCCCTCCCGGACCTTCCAGGTTCGGGAGGGAATGCGCATATCGCGGTAAAGCCGCTCGGCGGCCCGGTTCCCGGCCGAACGGGACGGGCACGACATCTCCGTACATTGACGGCTTCGTCCGTTCAATGCGGAATGCCCCGATCAGGAGGTGAATCCTGTGAGCGCGCGGATCCTGGCCGAGACAGCGCCCGTCGGCGACAACGCGATCCTGTGGGTCGGCCCCATCATCATCGCGGCGTCGCTGGTCGTCTGGCTGGTGCTGACGGTGACGGCCTCGTTCAAGCGGATCCATCCGGAACGGCGGATGGACCAGTCGACGCACCGCGGCCCCGTCCAGGGCGGCTTCTACACGTACTGGACGGGAATGTTCTCCCACAGCTATCCGCCGGGCGAGGTGACCGGCCTCGGCAGAGCCCGGCAGGACGAGAAGGACCGGAAGTCGGGCGCCGAACGAGCCGAAGCGCAAAGGGACGTGGGCCGCGAGGTCGGCAGGGAGCGCACCCCGACGTCCGTGTGAGGCCGTAGCCGGAGCGCCGCGCGCCGCCCGCCCCGTTCAGATGGTGAAGACGTCCGGGGCGGGACGGATGGCGCCGACGATCGCCTCACCGCCGTTCAGCCGGACGACCGACAGCTCGTCCAGCGCGGCGCTGTCGGCGCCGGGCACGGCGTCGATGCCGAGGGCCCGCAGGAGCGCGACGGTCACCGGCGTACGGGCCCGCATCGCACCGTCGTCGATCTTGATGGCGCCCGCCCGCCCGTCCGCGTGGGCGAACGCGTCCACGCCCTCGGCCCCGCACTTGACCAGCAGGCCGGGGACGGCGTCCATCAGCCGCCGCTCCTCGCGCCGCGTCCCCGACGTCCACTCCGGGTGCGCGCGCATCGCGTCGGCGACGCGCCGTTCGGGCGTGCCGGGCGCGGCGAGGACCAGCGCGCGGAACGCCCGCGCGACCCCGGTGGCGGACACCGCGAACAGCGGCGCGCCGCAGCCGTCCACCCCCGCCGCGGCGGGCGGCTCCCCGGTGAGGTCCTCCACCGCGTCCCGTACGGCGCGCTGGAGCGGATGATCGGGCTCCAGGTACGTCGCGGTGGGCCATCCGGCCGCGACGCACGCCGCGAGCATCCCGGCGTGCTTGCCGGAGCAGTTCATCCGCGCGCGCGACCGGCCGCCGCCGGTCCGCGCGACCTCCAGCCCGACCTCCGGGTCCAGCGGCCACGTCGCCGGGCAGCGCAGCGCGGCGGCGCTCAGCCCGGCGCCGGCGAGGATCTTCTCCGCGCCCTCGACGTGGAAGTCCTCGCCGGAGTGGCTGCCCGCGGCGAGCGCGAGCAGCTCCCCGTCGAGGTCCAGCCCGGCGCGGAGCATCGCGACCGCCTGCATCGGCTTGTTGGCCGAACGCGGGAAGATCGGCTCGTCGGGCGTCCCCGCGCGGACCGCGACCGCGCCGTCCGCGGCGAGCCCGGCGGCCGAGCCCCGGTGCCGCGACTCCACGAAGCCGGAACGTTCCACCTCGACCAGCACCGGGTTGGTCTCCACCGCGCCGCCTCCGCGTTCCACCGGGCCCCCTCCGCGCCTCGCACGACGATCACTTCCACCCTACGTACCGCGCGCGCCCGGGGACGCACCGGCGGGCGCGCACGGTCAGCGCGGGCGGACGCCGAGGAGCGCGCGGGCCTCGGCGGCCCGCATGGGCGGGCGCTGGGCGAGCGCGGCGGCGGCAGCGGCGCGCTCGACGAGCTGCGCGTTGGCCGTCACCGGCTCGCCCTTGGCGAGGGTCAGCGTGTCCTCCATGCCGACGCGCAGGTGCCCGCCCGCCGACAGCGCGGCGAACATGACCGGCAGGCTCGTACGCCCGATGCCCGTCGCCGACCAGGACGCGCCGTCCGGCAGTCCCGCCACGGCGGCGACGAGCGTGCGCGCGTCGCCCGCCATCCCGCCCGGCACGCCCATCACCAGGTCGCAGTGCACGTGCCCGCCGAACGGCGGACCGTACTTGTCGAGCAGCCGGTTGAGCGCGGCGACCTGCCCGAGGTCGAACAGTTCGAACTCCGGGACGATCTCCATCTCCTGCGTGCGCCGGTACAGCTCCACCATGAACGGCCACGGGTTCATGAAGACCTCGTCGCCGAAGTTGACCGTCCCGCAGGTGAGCGAGCAGCCGTCCGGGTCGGCCTCCAGCACGCGGAGCCGGTCCTCGTACGGATCGGTGACCGCGCCCCCGGTGGACAGCTGCACGATCAGACCCGTGCTCTCCCGCAGCGCCTGAACGGTGTCGCGCAGCAGGAAGAGGTCGAGCGTCGGTTTCGCGTCGTCGTCGCGGATGTGGACGTGGACGACGGCCGCACCGGCCGCCTCGCACTCCTTGGCCGTCTGGACCAGTTCATCGAGGGTGACGGGCAGGGCCGGGACATCCGCCTTGGCGGACTCCGCGCCCGTGGGCGCCACCGTGATGAGCGTCGTTGCTCCCATAGGCGGCAGAATGCATGGTCATGCGTGCAGTAGTCCAGAGGGCGAGCCGGGCGAGCGTCACGGTCGACGGCCGCGTGGTGGGTGCGATCGAGGGGCCGGGCCTGCTGGTCCTGGTCGGCGTGACCCACGACGACACCGAACGGCAGGCGAAGCGGATGGCCGCCAAACTGTGGGGCCTGCGGATCCTGGAGGACGAGAAGTCCTGCTCGGACCTGAACGCCCCGCTGCTCGTCGTCAGCCAGTTCACCCTGTACGGCGACGCCCGCAAAGGCCGCCGCCCCACGTGGACCGCCGCCGCCCCCGGCCCGGTCGCCGAACCGCTCGTGAACGCCGTCGTGGACGAGCTCCGTTCTCTGGGCGCGAAGGTCGAGACGGGCGTGTTCGGCGCCGACATGAAGGTCTCCCTGACCAACGACGGCCCCATCACCCTGATCCTCGACATCTGATCCTGGTTTTGGGCCTGGCGACGAGGGTCAGCCGAAGCCGTAGACCATGCCGACGATGGTGACCACCGTGCCCGCCGCGGCGAGCAGGATCAGCACGCGGTCGGCCTGCGCGAGCCGTCCGCGAACGGCGGGCGAGAAGACGACCACCCCCGTGTCCCGTTCGTTCGCCCGGCCGCTCGCCGCCCGCCCGTCGGGCGACCTCTGCGGCGGCGTGCCCGGCGCGTCGGACATGGCCGCGCCGGTAGGCGTGGGAGCCGGCGCGGTGGGACGCTGCGCAGAACGGTCCCGGAACGGGTTGCGCATCCCCACCAGACGCCACAGCCCGTCGTTCTTGACCTGCTGGTGCCGGGATGTGCAGGCGAACAGGCGTCCGCGCACGGGTTCCCTGCACGAGAAGCCCTGGCGGGTCATCACGCGGCAGATCGTCGGAACGAGCAGGAACTCGTACAGGCACCAGCCCAAAAGCCCGATCAGCGCGACCCGCCAGGAGTGCAGCAGGTAGGCGCCGACGGCCAGCACGGCGAACGCCCCCCACCAGACCAGCGCCGACTCCCTGCGGCGGCGGCGCCGGCGGCCCATGGCGCTCTTCCTCGCGAGCGGCGGTTCGTCGTTCCCCAGGTTCGCAACCATCGGTAGGGACCCACCTTCCCCGGGCGGTGGCCGAACGGCTTCGTCTACGCGAGACGATTTTGCCCGGGTAAGGGGAGTTCTACGCCCGATTCCCCGCTGTGCGCCGGAGAGTGATCTTGGCGTTGCCGCCCGTCTCGGGCGACACCACGACCTCCTGCGCCGCGGCGACCCCGCCCGCGAGCAGCTCGGCGTCCACCGGGACGTTCCGCTTCACCACGGCGAGCGCGACCGGCCCGAGCTCGTGGTGGCGGGCCGCCGAACCGACGAACCCGATCGTGCGGCCGCCGGGGATCTCCACCGGGTCGCCGTGCGCGGGCAGCCGGTCGACGCTGCCGTCCAGGTGCAGGAACACCAGGCGGCGCGGCGGCCGTCCGAGGTTGTGCACGCGCGCGACCGTCTCCTGCCCCCGGTAGCAGCCCTTGTCGAGGTGGACGGCGATGTCGATCAGCCCCGTCTCGTGCGGGATCGACCGGTGGTCGGTGTCCAGGCCGAACCTCGGCCGGTGCGCCGCGATCCGCAGCGCCTCGTACGCCCAGATCCCTGCGGGACGCGCCTTGCCGGGCAGGTCCGCGAGGGCGGAACGTTCGATGATCTGCGCGGTCCCGACGACGTCGTCGAGCGTCCGGACGGCCCCGAGGTCCTTCCCGGACGTCACGACCGCGTACCGCTCGGACACGTCCTCCACCTCGACGCGCAGCATGAACCGCATGCTGTCGAGGAACGCCGCCAGCGACTCGGCCGCGCCCGGCTCGACGTGGATCCACACCGCCTCGCCGTCGTCCACGAGATGGAGGTGGTGCTCGATGTGGCCCTTGATGTCGAGCAGCAGCGCCTGCGTCGTCTCGTGCGGCCGCAACGCGTTCAGATGCTGGCTCAGCAGGCTGTGCAGCCAGCTCAGCCGGTCCGGCCCCGTGACGCGGACCACGCCCCGGTTGCTCCGGTCGACGAACGCCTCGCCCGCCTCCAGGGCGCGCTGTTCCTGCGCCGGCTCCCCGTAGTGCGCCGCGACCTCCTGGTCGGGCGCGTCGGCGGCGACGGCTCCGGGCAACTCCAGCAACGGGCTCTTCATGCCGTCCAGCCTATGTCGCCCTCCCCCGAACCGTTCCTCCCCGCCCGCCCGGGCCTCACAGGCTGGTCGGCCGGGTCGGCCCGCTGAACGCGCAGCGGCCCCGTGCCCACTCCGCAGTGAACGCGCGGCAGTCCGCGTGCCGACTCCGCAGTGAACGCGCAGCAGTTCGCAGTGAACGCGCGGCAGTCCGCGCGCCCACTGCGCAGTGAACGCGCGGCAGTCCGCGTGCCGACTCCGCAGGGACCTCGGCACGCGCCGTCCAGAGCACCGCCGACCGGAAGGCGGGCGGGACGGTCAGGGGCGGCGGCAGTCCTTGCAGCGGCCGTAGACCGTGAGGTGGTGGACGTCGGTCTCGAAGCCGAACTCGCGTTCCAGCTGCTCGGCGAGGCCCGCCGCGAGCTTCGGGTCCACGTCGTTGACGGTGTCGCAGTTGCGGCACACCAGGTGGATGTGGTCCGCCTCGGCGGCCAGATGGTAGTTGGGCGGCCCGTGCCCGAGATGGGCGTGCTTGACCAGCCCGAGCTCCTCAAGGAGCTCCAGGGTGCGGTAGACGGTGGAGATGTTGACGCCGCGGGCCGTGCGCTGCACCTCGGTGCAGATCTCCTCAGGGGTCCCGTGCTCGAGGTTGGTCACCGCCTCCAGCACAAGCTGGCGCTGCGGCGTGACCCGGTAACCCTTCGCCCGCAGCTCCTCCTGCCACGACTCGACCATGGGGAGAGTCTATGTGCCCGACGTCACGACGTGAGATCCCGGAAAATCCGCTTGCCTCCTCCGGGGCCGTTCGCATAGCTTGCGTGAACGCGCGAAAGGAGGTGGTCCAGGAAATGATTCATTCTGGGACTCGCGAGGTGGCTGTCCGCTAGTCGCCGTATCGCCTCGGAGCCACCGCCCCTGGCGGTGGTGAGCCGGTCGCGACGGTGACCGGCGAATACCAGGCAGTTACCCGATCCTCGGGCCGATGGATCAGTCCTGTCCATCTCCCGCCACCCGGCGGGGAGGCCCGGGGATCGTTTCATTTCCGGAGGTCCGAGCCCGCCTCCCGCCGGGGTACGGGGTGTCAGGCGACGCGCTTGAGCTGCGCGGACAGGTGGGACTGGAGCTTCTGGCCCATCGCCGCCATGTCGTACGCCCAGCCGAGGTCCTCGCCGATCAGCCCGTACAGGCGGCTGCCCGCCGTGACCTCCTTGGCCGACTCGGTCCGCGCCACCACGTCGGTCTGCAACTCGACCCTGGTGAACGCGACGTTGCCCAGGTAGATCTCGACGATCCCGGTGGGGTGGGCGAGCGTGACCTCGACCTGGTGGTTGGGGCGGGGCCGCCAGTAACCGGTCTCGGTGCCGAGCGGACGCCCCAGCGAGCCGTCCTCCTCCAGCAGCCACGTGCGGCTCGCGTAGATCAGGAACGGCTTCCCGACGTGGGTGAACGACATCTCCTGGCCGAAGCGGAAGTCCTCGATCGTGGGGTAGCCGCCGACGCCGGCGCCCTCCCAGCTACCGAGCAGGAACTTCAGGGGCTCAAGATCCGGGTGCAGCTCAGGCTCCATGGGCACCGAGCGTAGCGGCCCCGCGGCCCGCCCTCATCCCGGCGCCGGGCGCCGCGCTACCTCAGCCTGCCGAGCCGTACGACCAGCAGGACCGCCGCGGCCACCACCAGCGCCAGCACGAACACCAGGACTCCCGCGTTCACCATGCCGCCCACGGCCGCGATCGTACGCCGGGCGGCACCGGCCCGTCACCGCCGCCGCGCCCGTACCGCCCCGGCTAGAGTCCCGGTATGGCGAGATCTCTGGTGATCAAGGCGACGACGGGCGCGGACGGCGCCGAGCGGTGCAACCAGGCGTTCACGGTCGCGGCGGCGGCCGTGGCGAGCGGGCTGCGCGTCTCCCTCTGGCTGACCGGCGAGTCGGCCTGGTTCGCGCTGCCGGGACGGGCGAAGGAGTTCGAACTCCCCCACGCGACCCCGCTGACCGACCTGCTCGGCGCGGTGCTCGCGGGCGGCCAGGTCACGGTCTGCACCCAGTGCGCCGCCCGCCGCGAGATCGGCCCCGACGACGTCCTGCCCGGCGTGCGCATCGCGGGCGCCCCGACGTTCGTCGAGGAGATCTCCCTCCCCGAGACCCAGGCGCTCGTCTACTGAACCGCGCGGAGGGGGCGGGGGCCATGACATCGGGCGAACGGGGCTGAAGAGGGTCCGGACGCCTCGCTGCGGGGAGAACCCCGGGCATGGTGGAGATTCCGGTGTGGGCCTGGCCGGCGGCGGTGGCGCTGATCGCCGCGCTGTTCGTGTTCGACCTGGTCGTCGCGGTGCGGCGCCCGCACGCCGTCGGAATCCGCGAGGCCACGTTCTGGTCGGTGTTCTACATCGCGGTCGCGGTGCTGTTCGGGCTGGCCGTGATGGGGCTGATCGGCTCGTCGGCCGGCACCGAGTACTTCGCCGGATGGGTGGTCGAGAAGAGCCTGTCGGCCGACAACCTCTTCGTCTTCGTGATCATCATGACGCGGTTCGGGGTGCCGGACCGCTACCAGCAGAAGACGCTGCTGTTCGGGATCGCCGCGGCCCTGGCGATGCGGACGGTCTTCATCGCCGTCGGCGCGGCGGCCATCAACCTGTTCTCGTTCACGTTCGTGCTGTTCGGCCTCGCGCTGCTGTGGACGGCGGTGCAGCTCGTCCGGCACCGCAAGGAGCAGCCCGAGGTCGAGGACACCTGGCTCGTCCGCCGGGCGCGCCGCGTCCTGCCGGTGAGCACCGGCTTCCACGGCGGACGCATGATCGCGCGGGAGGACGGGCAGCGCGTGATGACGCCGCTGCTCCTGGTCTTCGTCGCGATCGGCAGCACGGACCTGCTGTTCGCGCTCGACTCGATCCCGGCGGTGTTCGGGGTGACGAGCGAGCCGTTCATCGTGTTCACGGCCAACGCCTTCGCTCTGCTGGGGCTGCGCGCGCTGTTCTTCCTGATCGAGGGCCTGCTCGAACGGCTCGTGTACCTGTCGATCGGGCTGTCGGCGATCCTCGCGTTCATCGGGGTCAAGCTGATCCTGCTTTTCGTGCACGAGGACGTGAGCCATTCCGTCCCCGAAATCCCAACGCCGCTGTCCCTCGGCGTGATCCTGGTCATCCTCGTCATCACCACGATCGCCAGCCTCGTCCGCGTCCGTTCCCACCCGGACGAACGAGCCCAGGCGGGCTCCCTCCGCAAGCCCCGCCCCTCCCCGAACGGCGACCCCGAGGAGGGCGGGAAAGGCGGCAAACGCCCCGGAGAACCCCAGAAGGACCGACGCGCCTAAACCGTTCTGTCGCCCTTCAAGCCGATCACCATTCCACTACACCATCGGGGCCACTGCCCGTTCAACCGCCGTCCCAAGGGGTTCGACTGGAGGCCGTTCAACTCACCGCGATCAAAGGCCGGAGAGGTCGCGGGAGGTGACGCTGTTGCGGTCGGCAATGCGGTTGCCGAGGGAGAGTTGGGGCCAGAGGCCGGACAGTTCTTGGCGGCTTCGCTCACTCCATGCCCTGGCTGCGTCGCTGCGCGTCTTGTAGAAGTTCAGGGCGTAGCCGCCGGAGTGAATGCGCAGAAGCGTGAAACCGCCCGGGTACTCCTTGACGGCGCCGACCTCCTGCTGGACGAAGCTCGGTGCCAGCGGGAACACCGACCGTTGGTTCCGGTGCGTGTGGCCTGCGTGATGCAGGAATACGCCGGGCGTCCCCCTGTACATCCTCAGAATCGACAACGCCTGACCGGCGTCCATGGACTGGCCACCGGTGATGGCGGTGGGAGCGTTCTCGGCGAAAAGCGGATGGTGGCCGAATACGAGCGTGGGGCGGTCCCGGTCGGCCTTCAGTTCGTCCTCGAACCATCCGAGTTGATCCCGCGACATGCCGCCCGCGTCCCCGCCGTTCCCAGGCTTGTCGTACGTATCGAGACCGATGATTCGCAAGCCGTTCAGCTCTCGCTTGTAATAGGCGTTCTCCTCTCCCGCAAAGAACACGTCGCCGAAGCAGTCCTGCCCTTGCCATTGTCCTGGGCTGCACGGCGAGCCCTCGTGCGCCCGGTCATGGTTGCCGCGCGTTACGGAATAGGCGCCGAAGCCGTCCAGCAGGCTTTTGGCGCGGCGCAGGTCCGGAAGCGCGGCCTCGGCGGTGACGTCCCCGGCCGCGAGCAGATGGGTGGCGCCCCGGTCCCGGGCGTCCGCGACGAGAGCCTCGGTCATGAGGTCCGCGTACGGCGGATGTCCGGGCACCTGCTCGATGCCTTTGATCCATGGCAACTGGCCGATCAGCCCGGCGACCGTCTCGCCGATGTGCAGGTCGTTGCACAACGCGACGGAGAACAGGAATCTCCCTTCGGGGGCCTG
Organism: Actinomadura sp. J1-007; assembly: GCF_009793335.1. Classification (GTDB taxonomy): domain Bacteria; phylum Actinomycetota; class Actinomycetes; order Streptosporangiales; family Streptosporangiaceae; genus Spirillospora; species Spirillospora yumaensis. The sequence goes on from NZ_WING01000001.1 coordinate 2,359,827, forward strand.
CGGCGTCGTGAACGCGAACACGCCGTCCCCCATCGGCGTGCCCGCGGCCCGTCCCGCCACCAGCGGAGTCGCGCTGGCCGAACGTCCCGCCGAACGGGCGCGGTAGTAGTAGGTGCGTCCCGGCTCAAGGCCGTTCAACTCCACATAGTGGTAGGGCGTCACGCGCCCGTGAACGACCCGCGTGAGGCTGCCCGGCCTGTCTCCGTACGCGATCTCTCCCTCGACCGCGACGGGCTTCATCCGCCCGAGCCCGTCGTCGGTGCCGGGCGTCCCCGTGTACCAGGTGAGGATCGCGCTGGTCTCCGTCAACGTGACGAGTTCCAGATTGACGGCCTCGACCGCGCCGCCCGCGTACGCCCGTTCGGGAAAGGCCAGCGACGCTCCGGCGACCACCGCGCTCCATCGCAGGAGCTCGCGGCGGCTCGGACTGCAACAGATCATGGCCGCAGCGTCGCAGCGCCCGACGAACCCGACCAGACCCAAAGATGAAGGTCGTTCAACAGTGCGGAGAGTTATCCACAGGCCAGATTTTCGTGGTCGCTTTCCGTGCCGACCTGACAACCTGAAGTACCGGAGACCCCGACCCCAAGATCAGGAGGGGCCAACCCGATGAAGCCCTCAGCACGAGCCGAACCCGCGGGACGGCCGAGCCCTCCGCAAGCCGAACCCGCAGGACGGACGGTCCCCCCACAGACCGCCCCCAAGGCGAACGAGCCCTCCACATACCGAACCCGCGGGGCGGACGAGCTTTCCGGAGGCCGCGCCGCCGGGGAACCGGCCCTCGGCGGGAGGTCGTGCGGGGGATGGAGGTGGGAGTGGGAGTGGGATGGGACCTCAGGAGGTCAGGAGGTCAGGACGGCGTTGAGGCGTTCCTCGCGGAGGCGGCCCGCCCAGGAGTCGTCGATCGGCTGGAGGTCGTGGCCGACGGCCCAGCGCAGCAGCAGGTCGGCGAGGCCCGGGTTGCGGACGAGAGCCGGGCCGTGCATGTAGGTGCCGAGGACGCGCCCGTTGTAGGCGCCCTCGTAGCCGTCGCCGTTGCCGATGCCCGACAGCACCTGGGCGAACGGGCGCACGTTCTGGCCGAGGCGCGTGACGCCCTGGTGGTTCTCGAAGCCGGTGATGCGCGGCACCTGGAGTTCGGCGGAGACGTCGCCGACGATCTCTCCGACGGCGCGGCGCTCGCCGCGGGCGCTGCTGATGTCGAGCAGGCCGAGCCCGGGGACGAGCTGCCCCTCCTCGCCGCCGAACTCGTGGCCGAGGATCTGGTAGCCCGCGCAGACGCCGAAGATGATGGCGCCCTGGCGTGCCGCCTGGATCAGTCCGCCGTCGTTGCGCAGCCGCTGCGCGGCGAGGATCTGCGGGCGGTCCTCGCCGCCGCCGAGCAGGTAGATGTGCCCGTCCGCGGGCACCGGCTCGTCGGACCGGAGGCTGACGGTCTCGGTGGGGATGCCGCGCAGGGCGGCGCGGCGTTCCAGGACGATCGTGTTGCCCTGGTCGCCGTACGTGGACAGCAGGTCCGGGTAGATCCAGACGATCTTGATGCGGTCAGACGACACGGCCGTACCTCGTTCGGATGTTCTGGAAGGCGGTGTAGTTGGCGATCACGTCGAGGTGCCCGGGCGGCACCGCCATGACGGCCTGCTCGATGTCGTCCACCACGGTGAAGGAGACCTCGGCGGCCTCCAGCCGGGCGGCGAGGTCGATGCGGCGCTCACCGGTCACCCAGACCGGGCGCCCGCGCAGGATGCGGTAGTCGACGTCCCACAGCCAGGACGTGTCGCGGCCGTCGGGGCCCTGCGCGTTCACCGAGAGGGCGACGGGGCCGGGCGCGGGCTGGAGCACGTCGAACGCCTCCAGCCAGCCGGCCGGGTTCTTGGAGAGGAGGAGCCGGAGACTGCGGCCCTGGTACTCGACCGTCGTGTACCGGCCGGCGACCGAGGTGACCTGGCTGAGCAGCGGGAGCGCCTGCTCCGGCGGCACGCCGAACTGCGCCACGACGGCGAGCGCGACGACCGCGTTGGAACGGTTGGCGCGGCCGGGAAGGGAGAGCTGTGAGAGCGAGAAGACGCGGCCGTCGGGCGCGGTGACCTGGTCGCCGCGCAGCGACCAGTCGGGCCGCGGACGGGCGAAGTGGCACTGGCGGCAGCGCCAGTCGCTGTCCTCCTCGCCGCCCTGCCGGTCGAGGGGGCCGCCGCACTCGGGGCAGCACCAGGAGTCCTCGCGCCAGTGCTGGCCGGCGGCGACCCAGGTGACGCTCTTCGCGGTGGACGCGCCCCAGGTGACCAGGGGGTCGTCGCAGTTGGCGATGACGTGGCTCTGCGGGGACGCCTCCAGCGCCCTGCGCCACTTGCCCGCGAGCAGCCAGATCTCCGCGGCGCGGTCCATCTGGTCGCGGCTCAGGTTCATCAGCGCGACCACGTTGGCCCCGGTCTCGGCCAGGACCATCGGCACGTACTTCTCGTCGCACTCCAGCACGCCGTAGCGGGCGGCGGGCGCGGAGGCGAGGGCGGACACGTGCCCGGTGGGCATGTTCGCGCCGAACGCGTTGGTGGCGATCTCTCCCAGCGGCGTCATCGCCGAGGTGATCAGCCGGGTCGTCGTCGTCTTGCCGTTGGTGGCACTGACGAGGACGAGCTTGCGGTCCCGGGCGAGCTTGGTCAGCAGTTCGGGATCGAGCCGGAGGCCGATGCGCCCCCCGATCACCGAACCGTCACCCTTGCCCGCCAGCCGGGACATCTTCGCGGCCGTACGACCGAGCGCGACGGCCAACTGCGAACGCAGTGGAAGATCGCTCATGGACTCCGTCTTCTCTGGGTTTGTGCATCGGGGCGCCTCGGAAACCGCTCCGAGCCTAGCCGCTGTCGGGCCCGTCTCGTCGCGTCCCGTGCCCGTTCGCCCGGATCGCTTCCCCCCATCGTCCGGCCGGAGCCCCGCCTCCGTCCCGACGCCGTCCCGGTGCGGAGGAAATGCGACGAGCGTCACACCAAACGAGGTAAACCACCCTCGCCAATCTTGACCGGTACCAAGATGTCGTGATTCGGTGCGACCCCCGAGTGTGGTGAGGCAGATTCCCATCAAGGCGCCCCAGAACGACTTCACCCATTAACTTGTCGGGAGCCCCTGTTTTGCGGGGGATGAGACCCCCGCCGTCGGCGGGACCGGCGATCACAACGTGCGCGAAGCGGCGATAAGGCGAGGTCTGAGCGATGCAGTGTCCGACGTGCGGTACGAACACGCCCGGGACGCTGGGCAGGTGTTCGAACTGCAACGCACCGATCGACCAGGCCCCGAACGGCGACGCCGCCCCGCTCGGCGCCCCGGTGGCCCCCGCCGCCGAGTCCGGCATGGGCGACAAGACGATGGTCGTCCCGCCCCCGACGCCCGCGTGGGCCCCCGCCCCGCCCCCGCCGCCGTCCGACCCGGAAGCGACCGCGACGTGGACGTTCGACCCTGACGAGGACTTCGACCCGCCGTCCCAGCAGAACGGCCCCCAGGGCCTCCTCCCTCCCCCCGCCCCGTTCGGCGCCCCTGAGAACTCATTCGGCGCCCCGCCCCAGAACCAGCAGGCCGCCGCCTTCGCCGCCCAAGACAACAACGCCCCGGCGTCGTTCGGCACGTCCGGCAACAACCCGCAGTCCGCGCTCCCCACTCCGCCCCAGGCCCCGCAGGCCAATTTCGGCACTCCCGGCCAAGAGGGCTCGTTCGGCCCCCCGCCCCAGGACCCGCACCCTCCGCACAGCACCCCTGGCCAGACCCTCCAGCCCCCACCCAATGGACCAGGCCAGGCACCGCAGGGTCCCCAGGGCGGCCCGGCGCAGGCTCCACAGGGAACGCCCGGCGGACCGGGACAGAGCCCGCAAGGAACGCCCGGCGGACCCGGGCAGAGCCCGCAGGGCACATACGACGGCCCCGGGCAGAGCCCGCAGGGAACGCACGACGGTCCCGGGCAGAGCCCGCAGGGAACGCACGGCATGTCAGGCCAGGATGCGCAAGCTCGGTTCGGCGCACAGGGCCAGGAGGCGCAAGGAGCGTTCGGAACGTCGGGGCAGGACGCGCAGGGGGCGTTCGACGCATCCGGTCATGACCCGTTGGGAGCGTTTGGGGCCTCCGGCGATGGTGCCCAAGGTGCCTTCGGGGTGCCTGGCGGGGAGGCGCAAGCACCTCTCCCTGTGGCGGGGAGTGACCCGCTGGGAGCGTCGGGAGCGCAGGCTTTCGACTCCGAGGCGACGTTCATCGTGCCGAGCCCGGGCCTCATGGCTGCCGGTCCGCAGGGAACGAACCCTCTCGGCGGCGGCGCTCCCGTAGCGGGTAATGGTTCCGAGCCTCAGGGCGCGGAGAACGGCTTCGGCCCAGCAGCCCAGGCCCCTCAGGGGTCTAACGGCGGCTACGGCGCTGGGCCCCAGGGCAGCAACGGATTCGCTGGGAATGGGTTCGACGGGAACGGCTCACAAGGGGCCGGCCCCGGGATGCAGAACGCCGATGGGATGGGCGCGCCCTCGCCCGGCGGCTTCGACGCCGCTCCCCCGCCACCACCCGCGTGGGCCAATGAGCAGCCCAGCGGGGACCAGCAACTCAACGCGGGACAGCCTTCCGGCACAGCGCCCGCAGGATTCGGTGCAGAGCAGCCCAGCGGCTTCGCGGCTGACCAGCCCGCAGGGTTTGCAGCGGAACACCCGGGCGGATTCGGGACGGAGCAGGCCACCGGCTTCGGGGCCGACCAGCCCGCAGGACTCGGAGCCGAGCAGACCGCCAGTTTTGGAGCCGACCAGCCCGCGGGACTCGGAGCGGAACAGCCCGGCGGATTCGGAGCCCAGCAGCCCGCCGGGTTCGGGGCCGAGCAGACCACGGGACTCGGAGCGGAACAGCCTGGCGGGTTCGGGGCCCAGCAGTCCGCTGGGTTCGAGGCGGAACAGGCCGGCGGATCCAGGGCTGACCAGGCCGGCGGGTTCGGGGCCGAACAGCCTGGCGGGTTCGCAGCGGGTCAGGCGGCTGGGGTTGGGGCGGAGCAGCCTGCCGAGTCGATCGTTCCTGATTCGTGGTTCGCGCAGCCGCGTAAGCCGGATTCGCAGCCTGAGGCGCAGGGGCCCCAGGTGTGGACGCCGCAGCCTCAGTCGCAGGATCAGGCGTGGGGCATGGACGCGGCGCCTCTCGCCATCGCCGGTTCTCCGCCTGCGGCTGAGATGACGCAGTTGGACGGGCCGAGTCCGGACGGCGCTACGCAGTTCGTCGCCAACCCGATGATGGACGCCACTCAGTTCGACTCGGGAACGCGCGTCGACGGCATGGCGGTGAGCGGCCACGGCGGCATGATGGGCCCCAGTCCGGCTGGCGACCCCATGGCGTCGGGCGGCTTCATGGGGAACGGCGCGCAGATGGGTCCCGGCGGGCCGATGGGACCGGGTGGCATGGGTCCCGGCGGGCCTGGCCCGATGGGTACGGATGGCCAGGGCGGCCAGATGAACGGCTACGGCGGTTTTCCGCCCGCGCCGACGAAGCGTTCGGGAAGCCAGGCGAGCAAGCCGCTCATCATCTCGGTCTGCGCGCTGGTCGCGGTCGCGCTGGTCGCGGTGGCGTTCGTGATGTGGCCGGACGGTGAGAAGAAGTCGCCTCCGGCGGCGAAGCCGAGCGCGACGGGTTCCGGCAAGCAGCAGGTGGCGCAGAAGAAGCGCCTCACCGGTCCCGCGCGCCAGCAGGCCAACGCCGTGAACGAGTTGCTGAACGCCAGCGCGGACACCCGCAAGGTCCTCGCCCGGGCGCTCGCCTCGACGCGCCAGTGCAAGGAGCTGCCGACGGCGATCGGCGGATTCCAGACCGTTGCCCAACGGCGTCAGAACCAGCTCCGCCGTACCCAGAACCTGCAACTCGACAAGCTCCAGAACGGCGAGCGTCTGCGCGCCCACCTCCGGCAGGCGTTCCAGGCGTCGCTGGAAGTCGACCAGGCCCTGCTCAACTGGGCACGGAGCAACCAGCAGAGGTGCCACGGAAAGCCGCGTCCCGACGCCGCGCACGTGCCGGGGCGCGCAGCCGCCGAGCAGCGGGCGACTCAGGCCAAGCAGAGGTTCGTGGTGCTGTGGAATCCCGTGGCAAAGCGGACAAGCCAGCCGCAGCGCCGGTGGACCCAGGTGTGACCTCCCATCACGACCGCGTTGCGACCCGTCGACCTGGCCTCACGGTGAGAGGACATCGCAGTATCTTGTGACCGTTGACCGCAACGGTAAGGGGTTGAAATGCGGTGCCCGGACTGCGGTAGCGACACCACCCCGGCGTTGCCCCGGTGCACCCGGTGCAACGCCCCGCTGAACGTTTCGCCCTCCAAGGGCTCCACGACGTCCCATGAGGAGACGTCCGTGGACGCCACGCATCGTGACCGTCCGCCGGACGATGAGACCGTTGCGGACAGCACCACGTCCGGGCCGAACCCGGTCCCGGGCTCCGCGCCGTTCGGCGGACCTCGCTACGGCAGCGGCCAGGTCGGCGGAGCCCCGTACACGAGCGAGCCGCAGGGTTCACGCCCGCCGGAAGGCCCGTACGCTCCCGGCCCGCCCAGCCCTGCGCCGAGCGCCTTCGGTCGGCCCGGCGGCCTAGGGAACGCGGACGAGTCCCCCAGCACCGAAACGGGTGGCACAGCGCCGCCCCCACCGAACCCGCCGTACCCAAGCCAACCCCCCGGCGCCGGAGACCCTCACGCGGGTGGTGGCCCGTCCAGCGGAGCGCCCGGCGCCCCCACCCGTGCCGAGGGCACCCCTCCCGCGGGCGGCCCATCGGCCGGTGCAACTCCGTCCGAGAACGCCCCGTCTGGCCCCGGCCAGCCCGGCAGCACTACACAGCCTGGTGCCGACCCCTACGCCCCCGGGCCATCCGGCGATGCGACACAGCCCGGCGCCGAGCCGTACGCGGGCGGACCGTCCGGCAGTACCCCGTACGCAGGCGGGCCGTCCGGTGATGCGGTACGACCCGCCGGGGAAGCGTACGCAGGCGGACCGTCCGGCGGCGCTGCTGGAGGTGCAGCGTTGCCAGGGAACGGGCCGTACGCAGGCGGATCGTCTGGCGGCGGGTCTGAGGAGGCGGCGCGGACCGAGGCCGACCCTTACCCCAGGCCGCAGCCTCCCAACGCGGAACGGGCCGGCAGTGGACCGTACTCGGGCGGGCCGTCTGGGGAGGCGGCGCGTACCGAGCAGGAGCAGCCGTACGCGGGTGGACAGGGCGGCGGCGCGATTGGCGGCGGAACGGCGCAGGGTGGAAGCGGGCCGTACGCGAGTGGGCAGCCGGGCGGTGCTGGGCAGCCCGGCGGCGAGCCGTACGCGGGCGGATCGGTAGGCGGCGGGCGAGACGAGGCGACGCGCGCCGAGAGCGCTCCTTACACGGGGCGACTGCCTGACGATGCGGAACGGGCTGGGGAGTCGTACGGCGGGGCGGCTGTGGGTGGTGTTTTTGGGGGCGTTGGGGGTTCGGAAGGGGCGGGGCCGGATGTTGGTGGTGACGTGGGTGGGCTGCGGTGGACGCAGGCGTATGGGAGTGAGCAGCAGGGAGGCGGGGCGGTCGGGGCGTCGCAGGGCGAGGGGTACGGAGGAGCCGTGGGTGGTGGTGAGTCGTCGGGTGAGGCGGCTGGGGACGGGTGGTTCAGGAAGGAGCAGGCCGGGGGGCAGTCGGGTGGGCCAACGGGGGGCGAGCTAGGCGGGCCGGCCGGTGGGCTGGCTGGGGGTACGCCCGGCGGGCTGGCCGAGGGCGCGCCGGGTGGGCAGGCCGGTGGTGCCGCAGGTGGGCTGGCCGGTGGTGTGCCAGGTGGGCTGGCGGCGGGTGAGTCGGGTGGGCAGTTTGGGGGTGCCGCAGGTGGGACGGCGGCGGGTGGGGGGTTGCATTGGACTCAGGCTTATGGGCGGGAGCAGGGGGCGAGGAGGTTCCCGGCGGGGGCTGGGGTGGGCCGGCGGGGTGGGCTGAGGCTGATCCTTACTCGCATGAGCAGGGGGGTGCGGGGCGGGGCGGGCGTGATCTCTACGGAGGCGGGTCCGGGCCCGTTGAGCTGCCTCCCGGGTGGGCGATTCCGCCCGCTCCGGGGCCGGGTGGTCCGGCGCCCGGGGAGACGACCACCTCGCTGTCCCAGGAGCCGTGGGACGAGCCCGCGATCTGGCAGCCGCCGCCTCCCGCGAAGAAGCGCAGGCGGCCCTACCTGCTGGTCGTCGCGGGGGTGATCGTGCTGGCGGGCGTGGCGCTCGGGATCGTGTTCTGGCCGGGCGGGTCCGGGAAGACGGCCAACACCGCGGGTACGTCGGCGACGCCGCAGGAGAGTCCGGTGGAGACGGCGAGCGAGTCGCCGACCGTGGCGAGCAGCGGGGCCGAGCTCACGCAGCAGGCCAGGGAGGTGGACGCGCTGCTGTCGGACATGACGACGACGCGTTCGGACCTCGGCACGGTGGTGACGGACGGGTGCCGGACGGACGGGCTCGAACGGATCCGCGACCGGCGGCAGGAGCAGTTGAGCAAGGCGCGGGCACTGGACGTCGGCGCGCTCGACAGCGGGACCGAACTCAAGGACGCGCTGGTCAGGGCGCTCCAGGCGTCGGTGGAGTCCAACCAGCGGTACCTGGACGCGGCGCCCGGCTGCCCGTCGGACGATGACGTGGCCGACGTCAACCAGCGGGCGAGCGACGCCAAGAACGAGTTCGTCCGCTACTGGAGGCCGGTCGCGGAGAAGGCCGGGCTGCCGAGCCGTTCCTCCGACACCATCTGACCGCGCGGTCAGCCCTCCGGGGCGGGGAACGGCGGGCCGGAGGACGGGTCGCCGAACGGGGCGATGAAGCGGTCCGGCCAGCTCAGCACCGGTTCGAGCCAGGACTCGACGCGCATGGTGTCGGCGATGTGGGCGAGCTGGTCGGGTTCGTCGATGCCGATCGCGACGACCGCGAGGTCGCGGTAGAACGCGTCGTGGTCGTCGTCGCCGGCGAGGGCCGTGAGGGCGAGCGGGCGGTTGCGGTCGAGCTCCATCGACAGCGGGTGGCGGCGCAGGGCGCGCAAGCGGTGGCCGAGGCGCGGCTCGGGCGGCTGCTTCAGACCGGGTAGCTGGTAGTCGAGCGGCGGGGCGGGCTCGTGCTTGTCGGGGGCGCCCGCGCCGTACGGGAAGAGGCGGTCGAGTTCGTGCAGCCACCGCACCTGCGGGATGACCCACGCGGCGCCGGGCCGGGCGCCGGGTTCCCGCGGGGACGCCGGGTTGCGCGCGGCGGCGTCGAGGAGGTTCTGGGCGACCTCGGCGGCTCTCGCGGTGAGTTCGGACGGCGGGTAGGCCGTGCGCAGGGCCCAGGAGCGCCGCGTGACCGACCGTTCGAGGACGGTGGCGAGGCTGCACTCGCGCAGGCGCGGGGTGAGGCGCGACCAGGCGCGGGCCAGTTCGGGCGGTACGGCGGGCAGGGGGCGGTTGGCGACGTGCGCGAGGACGAGGGTGTCGGCCCACAGGCGCAGCCACGCCCAGTCGGGGTGCCCGGCGACGAGGTCGGCCTCGCGCAGCTCGTAGAGGGTGCAGGCCCGTCCCGAACGGCACTCGCAGCCGCACGCGGCTGAGCGGCGGCCGTCCACCGGCGGGGGCGGGCCCGGTAGGACGGCCTCGCGGCCCTCGCCGAGCGGGACGCGGACGCGCAGGGGCGGTCCATGCCGTCCGCGAAGACGGCGGCGACGCCGGGACGGAGCGAGACGACCTCGCGGGACTGGTCCTCGTCGAGGTTCATCGCGGCGCCGACCTGGTGGCGGTCGTCGAACGCGGGCAGGCGGTGCACGACCTTCAGCGCCGTGTTCTTGATCACGTCCGGGACGAGCTTGGTCGGGATCTGCTCGGCGACGACGATGCCCTCGCCGTACGCGCGGATCTCGGCGAGCATCCCCGCGAACAGCTCGACGGCGTGGGAGCTGGTGCGCTCGGGCCGCGGTTGCGCAGCAGCCGGTGCGCCTCCTCGATCACGATGACGTGCCGGAGGCCGGGGTCGTTCGGCCCGGCGGCGCGCGACCGCATCCGCAGGTGCTCGACGATGCGGATGATGAGCGTGCCCATGAGGAACGCCTTGTCCTCGTCGTTCGCGACGTCCTCGATGGCGAGGACGATGTTGTCGCGCAGCATGCCGCCGATGTCGGCCGGGTGGCCGCCCTCGAAGAACCGTCCGGCCGAGCCGATCCGCAGCGAGCGCAGCCGCACGTCCACGAAGCCCTGCACGTCGGCCATCAGCTCGCGGCCGTACCCGACGTCGCCGATGACCTGGAGCGCGGCGTTCTGGAGCTGTTCGAGGGTCGGGACGGCGGGCTCGATCAGCGAGCCGGGGACGCCCGCGCCGGTCACCACGTCCCAGCCGTTGGTCTCGTAGACCCGCTGGAGCGCCTGCGCCATGATCTGCGGGAACGGCTCCTCGGCGTCGAACGCGGCCTGGAACAGCGCCCGCACCATGTCGATGTGCGCCTGCACGGGGTAGCCGGGCTCGGGCGCGAGGGGGTTGACCGACAGCGGCACCGACGCGGGGTCGGACGGGTTGACGACCGTGACGGGCCCGCCGAGGTCCTCGATGCGTCCGGCCATCGCCGCGTACTCCGACTTGGCGGGCTCGATCGCGAGCCAGGGGATGCCGGCGCGGGTGAGCTGTTCGAGCAGGTGCCGGACGGTCTGCGACTTGCCCGACCCGGTCGCCCCGGTCACGAAGACGTGCCGGTTGATCGTCGAGCGCGGGATGGTGAACCGGCCGACGCGCCTGTCCTGCCCGTCCAGGATCGCGCCCAGCTCGATCCGCCCGTCCGCGGCGGCGCCGCCTCTCGGGTGCGCGCCGCCGGGCGGGAGGGCGGCGACCGCGCCGTCGGTCTCGGAGGTGACGTCGAAGTAGCCCGCGTCCAGCACGCGCAGGCCCGGGACCTCGCGGCGCGGCAGGCCGGCGAGGGCCGCGAGCGCGCCCGCCGTCGCGGTGAACGGGTAGCGCTGCTCGGACTCGGCCATCGGGCGCAGCGGCGCGGGCGCGGTCGGCGGCCGGAGCATCTCGCTGAACGGGCCGCTGCCGTGCCCGGACCGCAGCCGGTACGGGTGGTGCCCGAGCTCCATCGAGCCGACCAGGACGGGCGCGATCTGCCCGAGCTCGGCCTGCGTCGCCGCGCCCGCGAGGACGCGCACGTCCCACAGCCCGGCCTCGCGGAACGCGTCCAGCTCCGAGAGCCGCTGGTCGGCGCGCGCCACCGCGAGCCGGGCCTGCTCGTCCTCGCCGCGGCGCAGCATCCGCAGCTCGTGGTGCAGCTCGCGCATCTCGGTGTCGATGAGCCGCTCGTCGCACGGGTCGGCGACCACGAACCAGCCGAACGGCCGTTCCATCAGCGTCGACAGCGTCGCCTCGAACAGGCTGGCGCCCGCGTCGCCGCGCGCGACCTGCGGGGCGAGGCGGCCGGGGCAGCGGGTCCACACCATCCGTTCGGCCTGGGCCAGCCAGTCGTCGGCGACGGGCACGCCGCGGGCGCCGCTCGGGAACAGCAGGCCGTGCGCCTCGCCGTCCTCCAGGCCGCCGCCCAGCGGACGCGTCTCGGCGCCGATCGGGCCCGCGTTCGTGACGAGTTCCAGGGGCGCGCCGCCACCGCGCGACAGCCAGCCCACGACGAACGGTTCCCCGCGGCGCGCGGCCGACAGCGCCGCCGGGAGAACGCTCACGAAATCCCATTCCGCGCTCGCCGCGCGCTGCGGCGCGGGAATCGCCTGGATCCGGTACCAGGGTCCGGGGAGCACGGACGGCACGTCCGCTGCGGGCCGCATGCTCGGCGGGGGCGCGCCCGGAATTCCGGCCTGGCCTCCGCTCCCCCAGGCGCCGGGCGACTCGTTCCCTTGCGTGCCTTGGGCCTGTCCTGGCGTTCCCCAGCCTCCCGCTGGATTCTGCTGCGCGGGACGCCATCCGTCGGACGTCTCAGGGGCTCCCCAAGCGCCCGGAGGCGTGAACGCCACACCCGGCCGCGTTTCCTGGGACGGCGGGGTGGGACGGTCCTCTGACTCGTCCGCAGGCGGGTTCTGCGGGGTGCCCCAGGCGCTCGGGGGACGGTTGGGGGACGGCGGTCCGGTGGGGGCGGCGCACCCGGGGGCGAGGTCACGCATGCATCCTTTCCCGCGCGCCGTCACCACGCCACCGCCGCCCCCGGTCGTCGCCGGAGGGGCTCAGGAGGGCGGGTCGGCGGCGTGCTTGCCGTTGGGCCTGCGCGGCGGAACGATGCGCGACCCGCGCGGAGCGGACGCTCCCCGCGGCAGCGCGTGACGAGCACGCGTCTGGGGCTCGTCCCGCGTCCGGGGTTCGTCGTGCGCCCGGGGTTCGTCGTGCGCCCGGGGTTCCTCGTGCGGTGGGGCTCGGGGGTGGGGCGGGGACGGCGGGGGCTCGTCGGGTGGGGTGTCGCGTTCCACCTTGGCCAGGAGCTCCTGTTCGCGGAGGTACTCCTCGAACTCCATCGAGTGGGCGGTGGGCAGGGTGATGATGCCCGGGTTGGCGTCCACGAGGAGGATGCGGCGGCCGGTCGCGCCCGCGTGGGTGAAGACCATCGCGGTCGGGGGAGTTCCTGGAGCTGGGGCGGTTCGATGAGCAGTTCGCGGTAGCGCTGCTTGCCCGGATGCGCGGCGAGATGCACGGACGAGACCGTACGGCCCCACGCGGTGGCGGAGCTGATGCCCTCGACGAGCGCGGTGTCGTCGGCGGCGGGCGCCGGGAGGGGCGACCAGGCGGGATCGGTGAGGCCGTCCCCCCGCACGCGCGCGTAGGCGACCGTGCTCGCGTAGCTCTCGCCCGCGACGTCGAAGAGGGTCTCCCCTGCCGAGTCGGTGATCTCGGCGACGAGGAGGGGCTGGTCGGTGCCGATGTGCTCGGCGGCGACGCGGGCGTCCTCGGGGTTGCCGAGCCGCATGAACCCGACGGCGGCGTGCCCGCGGCGGCCGAGCCGCTCGCGCACGTGCTGCGGGATCGACCGGTACATCAGCACCAGGCCGGTGCCGGTGGCCTCGCACGCGTCGATGAGGCGGTCCAGGACGTCGCCGCGCAGCTTCTCCGCGCCGCACAGGAATAGCGTGTGGTCCCAGCGGCCCCCGGGCGGCGCCTCGCGGATCCGGTGCGTGAGCGCGGTCGCGACGTACGTGCCGAGGACGCGGTTGGTGAGCACGCCCGCGCGCCGGTCCATCGACACCACGTGCAGCCGGGACGGCGGCAGGTGGACGGACTCGGCGGCGAGCTTCTCCAGCTTGCGGAGCTGCGCCTCCAGCGCCCACGCGCGGCGCACGACGATCCGGTCGGTGGCGTCGCGGCCGAAGAGGGTCGCGACGCGTTCGAGCTGCTCGTCGGTGAGCAGGCCCTTGCGCAGGTCGTCGCGGGGGTCGCCGACCTGGGCGAGCACCCGCAGCGCCGCGGTGATGCGCGGGACGGTCGCGTCCGGGCCGAGCACCTCGATGATCCGTTCGAGGATCGAGTTGTCGAACGACAGGTCGCGGGTGCTGCCCTGCTCCTCGCCCGCGCTGACGACCAGCGACAGGACGTCGGCGAGGGCCTCGGGCCCGAGGCCGCGGGTCGCGTCCAGCCGGGGCAGGTCGGCGGGCAGCACCCAGACCAGCGGGTCGTCGCCGCGGTCGGCGGCGAGCCGCAGCAGGTCGTGCGCGACCGCGCCCTCGGACAGGTCGATGACCGTGAGGCGCGCGCCGACCGCGAGGCGCGCCGCGCCCATCGTCGTCACGGCGGCCGACCATCCGGCGAGCGTGCCGCCGACGACGTCCACCCGGTCGACGCCGGGCGGGACGGCGACGGGGTACCACTCGCGCTGGTCCTCGTACTCGCGGTGGCGGCGCTCCCAGTCGCGGTAGGCGTCCTCGTGGGCCCGCTGCGCGGCTCGCAGCTCGCGGTCGCGGGCGGCCTCCTCGCGCTCGCCGCGGGCCAGCTCCTCCGCGATCCGCGCCCGGACGGCCCGTTCGTCCTGCCAGAGCGAGCGGCCGGTGATGCCGAGGACGAGCACGCACGCCAGCAGCGCGACCAGCGCGAACGCCCAGGGCAGCACGCCCGCGACTCCGCAGCCGAGGAAGAGCAGGACGCCGACGCCCGTGCCGCCGGCGGCGATGCGCAGCGGCCGCGCGGCCATGTGCTCGCCGGGACGCCGCGCGGGGACGCCCGCGGCGCCGGCCCGGCCGGCCGCGGCGGGGCGGGTGGGGGCGGCCCCGGGTCGGGGTGCACCTGCGCGTAGCGCCAGCCCACATAGACGCGGTCCGCCTGAGTGAACCGCGCCATCGCGGACCCGCTCGCCATGTCCGTCACGTCGAGAGACCCCTGGGAGTTGCGGGATGGTGAGAAACGCCTGGGGGTAGGGGTGGTTGGGTGGGTTTCTTACACCGCACAGAGTAAAGAGGTTCCCCGCTGCACGCGCCACGTTCAACCGAACACGAATCCTGATGACCGACTTGGCACTCCAATTCGGTCACCAGGTTCACCTGCGGGAAAGATCGGACAGGCCACCTCCCCGAAGCTGGCCACATCCGGCCACCCGGTCTCCGGCCCGACCGGCGGCCCGCGGCACCCGACCGGCCTCGCCGGCGCGGTTTCGGGGCATGCCGGAAACCGGCCTGCGACGGCGCCACAAGGCGGGCGAGACCGGTAATGTCCGATGTCCACGGAAACGTCGAGCACGCTGAGGAGCCCGTGTGTCACTGACCGGCCGGCCTCTGCTGTGCCTGCTGATCGTGGCCGTGCTGGCCCTCGTGACCGGTCTGACCTGGGGCTGGCGCCGCCTCGCCGGGTCCGGGATCGGCCCGGTCGCGGCCCGGCTCGGGGCGCTCGCGGTCTGCCAGGTGCTGATCACGCTGACCGTCCTCGTCGCGATCAACCGCGACTTCGGCTTCTACGAGAGCTGGACCGAGCTGGCGCGCGCGGGCGGCGCGGGCGGCGGCGGGGGCGGCGACGGCAAGCTGGTCCAGCGGCAGGGGCAGGGCGGCGCGGCGGTCGCCTCCAAGCTCATCAAGCGCAAGCCGGAGGTGTCGGTCGGCGGCTCCGAGCAGGCGGACGGACGGCTCGACACCGTCGACGTCCGCGGCGTCCGGTCGGGACTGCACGCCCGCGCGTACGTCTACCTGCCGCCGCAGTACTTCCAGCCGGGCGCCGACAAGCGCCGCTTCCCCGTCGCGATCGGCCTCAGCGGCTACCCGGGCGCGCTGCGCAACCTCGTCACCCAGGTGAAGGTCCCGCAGACCGCCCGCGACGAGATCAAGGCCGGACGGGTCCAGCCGACGATCTACGTCCTGCTGCGGCCGTCGATGATCCCCGGCCGCGACACCGAGTGCGCCGACGTGCCCGGCGGCGCCCAGACGGCCACGTTCTTCACGCAGGACCTGCCCGAGGCCGTCCGCGGCGCCTACCGCGTCCCTGACGCGCGCAAGAGCTGGGGCGTGTTCGGGCTGTCCACCGGCGGCTACTGCTCCCTCAAGCTCGCCATGCGCCATTCGGACGTGTTCGCCGCCGCCGCCTCCCTGTCCGGCTACTACGGCGCGCTGAAGGACATCACGACCGGCGACCTCTACGGCGGGAGCCAGACGGTCCGCAACGAGAACGACCTGTTCTGGCGGCTCGAACACCTGCCCCCGCCTCCCGTCTCGGTGCTCGTCACCACCAGCCGCGTCGGCGAGAAGAACAAGGAGGGCACCGAACGGTTCCTCTCCCTCGTCAAGCCCCCGATGCGCGCCTCGTCCCTGATGCTCGACGAGGGCGGCCACAACTTCCAGACCTGGAACCGCGTCCTTCCGCAGGTTCTGCGCTGGATGAGCCGCGGCCTGACCGTCTGATCGCTCCCCTCCGATGAACGAGCCGACCCACGCGCGGAACGCCGCGACGCGCCCGCGTCCGCGCCCCGGTCGTCCGGCCGCCACGGTGGGTCGGACCGCCTCGGCAACGGGGACGGCACGCGCCCTCGCCCTGGTCCTCGCGCTCGTACTGCTCGCGGTCGCCGGATGCGGCGGCGATCCGCCGCGGAAGGCGCGGACCGAGCGGGGCACGGCCACCACCGCGCGACCGGACGCGCGACCGCAAGGGGCTACGGCGCCTTTCACCGCATCGCCCGAACGGCTGCTGGAGGACCGTACGGCGATGTATCCGAGGGCGATCCGCGTACGGGACGGGCGCATCGTTCTCAGCGTGTCCACGTCGTCGTCCGGGAGCGGCGTCACGGACATGGCGCGGTTCTACGAGAGTTCGGACGAGGGCCGCACGTTCCGCCCGCTCTCGGACATCCGGGATCCGGCCGCGGCGGAAGGGCGCGGGGCCTGCTGCGGAAGCCTGATCGAACTCCCCCGGCAACTCGGTTCGCAGCCCGCCGGAACGCTGCTGTGGGCGGGCACGGCGGGAATGAAGAACCGCGCGCCCCAGCGCCGCCCGGAGCTCCGGGTCTGGCGCAGCACCGACGGCGGCCGGTCGTGGAGCTACCTGTCGAGCTGCGCCGCCGGCCCCGATGGAACGCCGTGGAACCGCGGCCTCTGGGAGCCCGAGCTGAGCCTGGACGCCCAGGGGCGGCTCGCCTGCTACTTCTCCGACGAGACCGACCCGGGCCACGACCAGGTGATCGCGCGGGTCGCGTCGGCGGACGGCGGCGCGACCTGGGGGCCGAAGCAGGTCCTCGTCGCGCCCGGCCGCCACGACCGGCCGGGGATGCCCGTGGTGCGGCGGCTGCCGAACGGCTCGTACCTCATGGCGTACGAGATGTGCGGGCCCGCCGGGTCGGACGCCTGCAAGGTCTACTACCGGGCGTCGCCGGACGGGGTCTCCTGGGGCGATCCGCGCGCCTTCGGCACCGCGGCCCGCACCGCGGACGGCCGGTACCTGTACCACGCGCCCACGATCGCGTGGACGGGCGGCGGCGCGCCGGAGGGCCGGGTCCTGCTCGTCGGCGGGCTGCTGCGGGACCCCGGCGGCGACCTCTCCCGCCCGGCGAGCGGCTCGACGGTGCTGGTCAACACCGAGAACGGCTCCGGCCGCTGGTACGACGCGCCGGCCCCGGTGCGCGTCCCGTTCTCCGCTCGTCCCGACCACGACGAGGTCGTCTGCTCCAACTACAGCTCGGCGCTGCTTCCCCTGGCGAACGGGTCGGGCCTGCTGGAGGTCGCGACCAAGCGCGGCGCGGACGGCCGCTGCCGGGCGTACGTGGGCACGGCGCCGCTCCTGCCCGCCCCGGGAACGCCGAAGGACGGCCCGTACCGCGTGCGCAACGTCAGGAGCGGCCTGTGCCTGGACGCGACCGGCCCCGGCGACGCCCTCACGCAGCTCCCGTGCGACGACCGCCGGCCGCGGCAGCGCTGGACGATCAAGCCGACCGGGGACGGCGCGCAGTGGCTGCGCAACACCCGTACCGGCCGCTGCCTGGGAGGCGCGTGCCCCGGCCCCGGCTGGACGCTGAAGCGGATCGCGGGAGACCACTACGCCGTCACGGCGCAGGCCGACGGGTCCTGCCTGGAGGCCGCGGACGGCGCGGAGAAGGCGGGCGCCGTCGTACGCCAGGGCCCCTGCTCGCAGCGCGCCCACCAGATCTGGCGCTTCGAGCCCCGCTGACCCGAGGGGGCCCGGGGGCGCCGGAGGCGGCGATCAAAGGTCGCGGCAGTTCGGGCCGCCGCACGTCCGGTACGAGGTGATCACCGACCGCAGCTCGGCCTTGCGGGACGCGGGCGCCTGCCCCCACATGTTGCCCAGCTCGTGCGGGTCCCGGGCGAGGTCGTAGTACTCGCGGTCGCCGTTCTCGTACTCCACGTACAGCTCGCCGGCCGTGCGGACGGCCTCGTACGTCGGCGGGTTGCCCCCGTACTTGCGCGGCAGGTCGGGGTCGTCGTGGGCGTAGTTGGGGCCGCGGTGCTCGATGAACGCCGTGGAGCGCCACCCGTTCACCTGCTGCCCGTGCAGCAGCGGCACCAGGGACCTGCCGTCCACCGAGTCCGGCGGCCTCAGCCCGGCGAGCTCCTGGAACGTGGGGCAGATGTCGGTGTTCTGCGCGAACCTCGCCTCGGTCCTCCCCGCGGGGACGCCCGGACCGGCCACCACGAGCGGCACCCTGATGTCGGTGTCGTACGCGGTGAGCTTCCCCTCGCGGAGCCGGTGCTGCCCGAGGTGGTAGCCGTTGTCGGAGTTGAAGACGAAGTAGGTGTCGGCGCCCGCCCCGCGCGCGTTGACGGCGGCCTCCAGCTGCCCGATCATCCTGTCGACCGACTGCACGGCCCGTACCCGCTGCCGGAACGCGGCGTCGATCTCCTTGAGCCGGCGGGGCCGCAGCCGCGGGTACTTGCGCAGCCATCCGGGCTTGTCGGAGATGTCGGGCTCGTTGAAGCCCGGCGGGCGGGGCGCCCTGACGTTGGCGAACGACCGGCCGTCCTCGGGCGCGGGCGTCGCGGGCGCGTGCGGCGTGAACGTCGACATCTGGAGCAGGAACGGCTGTCCCGAGTCGGCGCTGCGGTTGACGAAGTCCGTCGCCTTGGCGCCGAGCACGGTGTTGAGGTAGTCGCCCGGTTTGCGGCCGTAGTGGGTGAGGGTGCCGTTGCCGTTGAGGTTGTAGTTGTAGTTGGCGTACCCGAGGCCGGTGACCTGCCACTCGCTCCAGCCCGGCGGGATGTACGTGCGCGACGACCCCTGCGCCTTGGTGGGCTCGTACCCGTTCAGGTACTTGCCCATGAGCGCCGTGCGGTAGCCGGCCTTCTGGAGCGCCGCCGCGAACGTCGACTGCTCGTTGCCCTTGGCGTTGAAGACGTCGAACCCGCCGAACGGGGGGTCGTTGCTGAGCACGCCCGTGTTGTGCGGGTACTTGCCCGTGAGGATCGTGGCGCGCGAGGGGCAGCACAGCGTGTCGGCCACGAAGTAGTTGCTGAACGTCAGCCCGCGCCGCTGGAGCCGCTTGACGTTCGGCATGTAGTCGACGAGGTCCCACGACAGGTCGTCGGTCAGGACGTAGACGATGTTGGGCTTCTTGGCCCGCTCGGACGGCGCCGCCGAGGCGTTCTTCCCGCCGCCCTTGCCGCGCCCGCCCGTTCCGGTCTCGGCGCAGCCGGCGAGCAGCAGCACGCCCGCGACCAGTGCGGCCAGCCATCGCCGCTGCTCAGCGCCGAGCATCACACACCTTTCAGACCAACGGGACGTCGAGCAGCGAACCGGACCGACCGCGACCAGGTTAGAGCACCGTGGCCCCCGGGGTCCCCTCAAGCCCCTCCGCCCGCTCCGGCGCGGGCCGCCGCACGGCAGAAGGCGCGGGCGCGGCGGCCTGGTGCCCGGCGGGCGCCGCCGAACCGGCCCGCGGAGCGGCCGCGGGGCGGAGGCGGGCGCGCCGTCGCGGCGGATCTGCGCCAGCGCGGCCTTCAGCCTCGGGCGCATCAGCGCCTGGAGGGGGACCTCCACCAGCCTGTGGACGAGGTAGGCGGCCAGCAGCACGGCGACCGTGATGACCGGCAGGATCGTCAGCCGGTCCAGGATCGGGTGCGGGAAGAACTGCTTGACGATCGCGCGGGCCACCATCTCGTGCAGCAGGTAGAGGGGGTAGGTGAGCGCGCCCAGGATGGTGAAGCCGCGCCAGCTCAGCCAGGCCAGCCGCCGCGTCGCGACCAGCGCCATGATCAGGTAGAGGGCGGTGACCACGGTCGGGACCACCCACTCGTGCACGCCCGGCCACGCGTTGAGGCCGCTGATGCCCTGCACGCCGTAGTGGACGCCGAGCGCCCAGCACGCCCCGATCACCAGCCCGAGGACGAGGTTCGGGCCGTACCGGTGGATCAGGTAGAACGCCATGCCGCCGATGAAGTACGGCGCCATCGTCGGGAAGAGCGCCTTCTCCAGGAACGCGTTGCCCGCCTCGTGCGCGTACGCGCCCAGCAGCAGCCAGGAGACCATGAACGTCACGCAGCGGTTGTAGGTGATGCCCCGCCAGGCGAGCAGGGCGACGAGCACGTAGAAGTGCAGCTCCACCCAGAGCGTCCAGTAGACGACCTCCAGCGGCTTCACCCCGATGCCTTCCTGGAGCATGGTCAGGTTGGGCAGGACGCGTCCGACCGGGTCGGGGTCGTCGGGCCCGTACGGGACGGCCGCGCCGGTGGTGAGGAAGAGCACGAGGCCGAGCAGGACGCTGAACCAGTACGCGGGGTAGATCCGCACGACGCGGGACACCGCGAAGTCGCCGGGCCGCCGCCCCCAGGCGCTCATCAGGATCACGAACCCGCTGATCAGGAAGAACAGCTCGACGCCGAGGTAGCCGAAGTGCGCCACGGGCGCGAGCTCGGGAAAGATCTTCTGCGCGTCCCGGCCGGCCCAGACGGTGCTGCGCACGCCCGCGAAGTGGTGCAGGACGACCGCGCCGGCCGCGACGAACCGCAGCAGGTCCAGCTCACGCAGGCGGGGCGGCGGCGGTGTCGTGCTCGGCGGCGGGGCGGGGGAACCGTCAACGGAGTACCTCCGGTGGGAGCGGGAACGGCCTCTCGGCCCCGCGGCGGGACGCCGCGCCGTCGCCGGACGGTCCGGCGGGGCCCCGTCCCCGTTCCGGATCTGCTCCAGCGCCCCCTCAGCCTCGGCCGCATCCATCGCTGCGCCGGCTGTTCGACGAACCGGTATACCAGATGGGCGCCGCCGAGGGCCACGGCGCAGCACGCGGCGAGCAGCGGCCACCTGCCAAGGTGCGGACCGAGCCGTTCCACCATGACCCGGGCGAGCGTCTCGTGGATCAGGTAGAGCGGGTAGGTCAGCGCGCCGAGGGCGGTGAAGCCCCGCCGGCGCACCATGCCGAGCGAGCCGGTCGCGACCATCAGCATGAGCAGGAACAGGAAGGTGACGACGCCCGTGGCGACGGCGTCCCAGACCTGCGGCCAGACGAGCTCCCGGTTGACGATCGTGACCCGGTAGTACACGGTCAGCGCCCAGCACGCGGCGATGACCAGCCCGAGGACGAGGTTGGGGCCGAAGCGGTAGACCAGGTAGAAGCCCATGCCCGCGATGAACAGCGGGGCCCATTCCGGCATCAGCAGCCCGTTGAGCAGCCCGGCGCGCCCCTCGCGCGCGAAGACGCCGAGCAGCAGCCACAGCACCATGAACGCGACGCACCGGTCGTAGGTGATGCCGCGCCACACCAGCAGGGCCGCGAGCGCGTAGAAGTGCAGCTCCGCCCAGAGCGTCCAGTAGACGACCTCCATGGGCGGCACGCCGATCCCGACGTTGAGCATGGTCATGTTCGGCAGGTACGACCGCAGCGGCCCGATCCCGCCGCCGTCCTCGAACAGCGAGGCCCGGACGCGAAGAACAGCAGCAGGGCGAGCGACACGGCGAACCAGTACGCCGGGAAGATCCGCGCGACCCGGGAGACGGCGAAGTCGCCGACCCCGCGGTCCCACGCGCTCATCAGGATCACGAACCCGCTGATCAGGAAGAACAGGTCCACGCCGAAGCCGCCGAAGTGCGTGAGGCGCGCGAGCACCGGCAGGTTGTGGTGGTTGTCCACGCCCCAGCCCGCGATGCGGCCGACGAAGTGGTGCAGCATGACGGCCGTCGCGGCGACGAACCGCAGCAGGTCGAGCTCCCGCAGCCGCGGCGGCTCGGTCAACTCTGCGCCCCGGCGGACCGGGGCGGAGGGGCCGGGACGGGGCCGGGGCCGCCCTGGACGGCGCGGCGGCGTTCCTGGCGCTTGCGGATGAGCAGGTCCGCCGCGGTGTCGATGTCGCCGTCCCACACGACGCGGCCGTTCTCCAGGAAGATGCCGCGCGTGCAGATCTGCCGCAGCAGCTTGGCGTCGTGGGCCACGATGACCATCGTCCGGCCGCTGTCGCGGTAGGCGCGGAGCCGCTGGATGCACTTGTCGCGGAAGAGCGGGTCGCCGACGGCGAGGACCTCGTCGATGAGGAAGACGTCCGGGTCGGTGTGCACCGCGATGGAGAACGCGAGCCGCATGAACATGCCGGAGGAGTAGAACCGGACCGGCTGGTCGAGGAACCGGCCGATGTCGGCGAACTCCACGATGGCGTCGAACTTGCGGAGCGTCTCCTCGCGGTCCATGCCGAGGATGGCGCCGTTCAGGAAGACGTTCTCGCGGCCGGTGAGGTCGGGGTGCAGGCCCGCGCCGACCTCGATCAGCCCGGCGACCCGGCCGCGGACCCGGACCGAGCCGCCGTCGGGCGGCATCACCCCGGAGATGATCTTCAGCAGGGTGCTCTTGCCCGAGCCGTTCACGCCGAGCAGCGCGACGGACTCGCCGACCCCGATCACCGCCGAGACGCCCTCCAGGGCGACGAACCGTTCGCGCAGCTTCTCGCGGCGGACGGCCCGCACGGTCATGTTCTTGATCGAACGGGCGTGCCGCAGCGTGAAGCGCTTGGTCACCGCGTCCACGACGACGGCCGCCTTCGGAACGGCGTCGGGCATCGTCACAGCTCCTCCGCGAAGCGGCGCTGGAGCCGCGCGAACACGTACTGCCCGAAGCCGAGCAGCACCGCGGCGAGGGCGAGGGAGACCAGCCCGTCGCGGGTGAGGTGCGGCGGGAACGCGAACGTGCGGTCGGTGGTCGGCCACCAGAACGCGCGCTCGAACAGCAGCACCGCGTCCGCGAGGGGGTTGGCCAGGTACAGGTCCAGGGCCCAGCCGGGCGCGGTGTCCCGCACCACGTGCCAGGGGTAGATCATCGGCACCGACCAGGTGACGAACAGCGTCGCGATGTCCACCACCTTGTCGGTGTCGCGGTAGAACACGTGCAGCGCCGAGCAGAGCAGCCCGAGGCCGATGCCGAGCACCGCGACGAGCGAGAAGCCGAGCAGCGCCGACCCGATCGCGAGGGCGGACGGCGTCCAGCCCCACGCGAGCGCCACGCCCAGCACGATCGCGAGGCCCGGCAGCAGGTGCACGCCCGACACCAGCAGCGACGCCACCGGGAACAGCTCGCGCGGCAGGTACACCTTGCGGACCAGCGGCGCGTTCCCGATCACCGAGTGGGTGGTGTTGATCAGCGTCTCGTTGAAGAACGAGACCAGCACCAGGCCGGAGAACATGAAGATCGGGAAGTGGGCGACGCGGTCGCTCATCCCGAGGAACACCCCGACCACGAAGAAGAACACCGCGAAGTGCGCGGCGGGCCGCACGTACGACCAGCCGAGCCCGAGCAGCGACCCCTGGTAGCGGGCGCGCAGCTCCCGCCGCACGATCAGGCGCAGCAGGTAGCGGCGCCGGAACACCTCGCCGAGCCCGCCGCCCCGGCCCGGCTCGACCAGCTCCGGGTCGTCCAGGTCGAGTCCGGCGACGGCCGTGGCCGGCCCGCCGCCCGCGACCGGGACGCCGGGGCCGCGGCCGCGCCCGTCCGGCCCGCGGGCGGCCGGCTCCCCCGAGCCGGTGGTCACGCCTGCTTTCCGGCCTTGTCGAAGGTCTGCGTCCATTCCTCCTGGGAGGTCAGGGACGGCAGCGCGGCCTTGTAGCGCTCGCTCAGCTCGGCCCAGTCCTTGCCGAGGCGGGCGTGCAGCGCGGACGCGCGGCGGATCAGCGACCAGAACCGCTGCGGGTCGCGCTGGTACCAGGAGACCTTCGTCCCGTCGGCGGACGACACGAGCGCGCTGTTGAACTTGGTGAGCAGCCACCACGTCTGGTCGACGTGCGGGACGACCGCCTCGGGGTGGTTCTTCGGGTACGGGCCGACCGGCTTGATCTGGCGGGCCGCGCCGAGCAGCGCGGTCTGGAACATCGCGCGGCGGTTCTTCGGCGCGACGACGTCGCGGCCCTTGCGCGGCGGCTTGCGGCGCCGCACCTCCGGGAACTCGTCCAGGTCCGCCTTGGCCTGCGCGTCCACGAACGAGGAGCGCAGGTCCCGCAGCTCGCCCATCTTGGTGATGATCGACGGGTGCAGGTCCTCGGGGCCCTTGAGCGCGTCCTCGATCGCCATCAGCATCAGCTCGGCGGTGGAGTACTGCATCGCGAGCGCGTGCTTGATGGTGATGAACAGGCTCTCCTTGAGCATGTTCCCGCCCCGCTCGTACGGCGAGTACAGCAGGGCCGTGATCACGCGGTTGCGCTCGGTGAAGTACGCCTGCCAGTCGGTCATGACGTCCTTGGAGTGCCACGGGACGTGCCAGACCGCCGCGCCCGGCAGCGACACGGTCGGCACCCCGGCGGCCTTGGCGCGCAGGCCGTACTCGATGTCGTCCCACTTGATGAAGAACGGCAGCGACAGGCCGATCTTGCGGATGACCTCCACCGGGATCAGGCACATCCACCAGGCGTTGTACTCGACGTCCGCGCGGCGGTGCAGCCAGGGCGTGCTGCGCAGCGGCGCGGCAGCGAGGTCGTGCGACAGCTCGGTGTGCGCGGCGGGCACCATCCACCACCGGTACCGGGCGACCGTCTCGCCGAACACGTGCAGGACCGACCGGTTGTACAGGTCGAGCATGTGCCCGCCGACGATCATCGGCCCGCGGGCGAGGTCGGCGAACGTGACCGTCCGCAGGATGCCCTCGGGCTCCAGGATCACGTCGTCGTCCAGCAGCAGCGCATAGGTGCTGCTGCCCGCCTCGATGGTCTCGTGCATGGCCCGCGCGAACCCGCCGGAACCGCCGAGGTTGGCCTGGTCGATGACGCGCAGCCGGTCGCCGAGGGCCTCGGCGGCGGCGGCGAAGTCGGGGTGGTCCTCGACCCGGTCGGTGCCCTGGTCCACGACCACGATCTGGTCCACGACGTCCAGGACGTCCCCCGCCGCGGACAGCGCGGTGAGCTGCTCGACGCAGAACTTCGGCCGGTTGAACGTGGTGATGCCGATCGTCGCAGTGCCGGGGACGGTGCGGTCGGTCTCGGCGCACCAGTCGGCGCTGTCGAGCACGGCGGTGCGGCCGTCGGCGATGAGGTCGAACCAGTACCAGCCGCCGTCGATGAACGGCGCGAGCGGCAGCTCGACGGTCTCCTCGACGGGGGTCTCGGAGTCGATGTGCAGCGACTTGATCCGCTCCAGGTGGCCCTTGCCGGTGGAACGGTAGATCAGCACGGTCGCCTCGCCGCGCACCCGCAGCCGCAGCGTGACGTCCTCGACCGTGCTCCAGCGGCGCCAGTAGCCGGCGGGGAAGGCGTTGAAGTAGCTGCAGAACGACACCCGAGCCCCGGAGGGGACCACGATGCTGCGGCGGCCGATGATCTCGGCGCTGTCCTCCTTGGAGGCCGGCCGGTAGCCGGTGAGCGCGGCGGCGGGGTCCTGCTCGGCCGACACCCGCGCGCCCGCGCTGTCCAGGTCCGCGGTGCGGCGGCCGAACACCGCGTTGCCGTCCACGTAGAGCTTCAGCACGTCGAAGTCGCGTTCGGCGGGCATCACGACGCGGTGCAGCACGCGCAGCCCGTCGCCGCCGCTCCCGCCGCGCGGGTCGCCCGCCGCGTCCTCGGCCGGGCCGTCGCCCGCCGGGGCGTGCTCGTTGTGGTCGTCGGTCGTCGCGGCGGCCGAGGGCTCCCCGGCCAGGGCGCCGTCCGCCGGGGGCGCGGTCGGCGCGCCGGCGGCCGTCTGCCCGATGAGCGTCTGCCCGGTGGTGTCGGTCATTCGACGTCCATTCCTCCGCTGGTCAGCGGTCTTCCCTCGGTGAAGTGGGGCCGCAGCCGGTTGTCGACCATGGACAGCGCGCTCGCGATGGCCATGTGCATGTCGAGGTACTTGTAGGTGCCGAGGCGCCCGCCGAACAGCACGCCGTCCTCGCCGCGGGCCATCGCGCGGTAGCGCAGCAGCCGGTCGCGGTCCTCGGGGGTGTTGATCGGGTAGTACGGCTCGTCGCCGCGGTCGGCGAAGCGGGAGAACTCCCGCATGATCACGGTCCGGTCGGCCGGGTAGTGGGAGCGCTCGGGGTGGAAGTGCCGGAACTCGTGGATCCGGGTGTACGGCACGTCCTCGTCGGCGTAGTTCATCACGGGGGTGCCCTGGAAGTCGCCGGTCGGCTTGACCTCCAGCTCGAAGTCCAGGGTGCGCCAGCCGAGCTCGCCCTCGGCGAAGCCGAAGTAGCGGTCGAGCGGGCCGGTGTAGACGGTCGGGACGCGTCCGACGACCTCGTCGCGCAGGTCGAAGAAGTCGGTCTCCAGCCTGACCTCGATGTTCGGGTGGTCGGCCATCCGCTCCAGCCACGCGGTGTAGCCGTCGACGGGCAGGCCCTCGTGGGTGTCGTTGAAGTAGCGGTTGTCGAAGGTGTACCGCACCGGCAGCCGCGTGATGATCTCCGGCGGCAGGTCGCGCGGGTCGGTCTGCCACTGCTTGGCCGTGTAGCCCCGGATGAACGCCTCGTACAGCGGCCGCCCGATCAGCGAGACCGCCTTCTCCTCCAGGTCGCGGGGCTCGCGCCCGGCGACCTCGGCGGCCTGCTCGGCGACCAGGGCGCGCGCCTCGTCCGGGGTGAACGCGCGGCCGAAGTACTCGCAGATCGTCCCGAGGTTGATCGGCAGGGAGTAGACCCGGCCCTTGAACGTCGAGTACACGCGGTGCTGGTAGCCGGTGAACGCGGTGAACCGCTGGGCGTACTCCCACACCCGCTCGTTGGAGGTGTGGAACAGGTGCGCCCCGTACCGGTGGATCTCGATCCCGGTCTCGGGCTCGGCCTCGCTGTAGGCGTTGCCTCCGATGTGGTTCCGGCGTTCCAGGACCAGCACGCGCAGGCCGAGTTCGGCGGCGCACCGCTCGGCGACGGTCAGGCCGAAGAAGCCGGAGCCTGCGACAACGAGATCGACGTTCACGGTGACTTCCGCCTGGGGGTTTTGGGACGATTGATGATGCTGCGCGGCTAAGATACCGGCGCCGTCGCCTCGTTCGGGTCGGAACCGGCCCAGCCGGCCGGTCGCCGCCCCGGCCCGCGCGTCCCGCCGGGCGCCGCGGCGGCGAGCACGACGCCCGTACGCGACCCGAACAGGAGACCCCCCAGGTGGCCGCGGTTCCAGCAGGCTCCCCGCCGATCGTCTACCTGCACGTCGGCGCTCCGAAGAGCGGCACGACCTTCGTCCAGGGCCTGCTGTGGCACAACGCCCCGGTCCTCGCCGAGCACGGCGTGCTCATGCCCGGCGGCTCGTTCGCCGCGCACGTGCGCGCGACCCGCGACCTGCGCGGGCTGCGTCCGGAACCGGACGACCCCGCCCCCGACTGGGAGGGCGGCTGGGACGAGCTCGTCGCACAGGTCAAGGCGTCCGACGCCCGCGTCGCCGTGATCTCCAACGAGGTCATCTCCGCGGCGACCGCCGAGCAGGCCGAACGCGCCGTGGCCTCGCTCGCCCCCGCCGAGGTGCACGTGGTCTACTCCGCCCGCGACCTCGCCGGGCTGCTGCCCTCGGAGTGGCAGGAGTACGTCAAGCACCGCTTCCACTACGACTTCGAGCACTGGCTCCGCGAGGTGGTCGACGGGCCGCGCGACGACGCGGCCGCCGCCTGGTTCTGGCGGGTGCACGACATCCCGGAGGTGCTCGCGCGCTGGTCGGCGCACGTCCCGCCGGAACGGGTGCACGTGCTCACGATGCCGAGGCCGGGCGCTCCGCGCGAGCTGCTCTGGGAGCGGTTCGCCGGGCTGATCGGCGTGGACCCCGCCGTCGCCGACCTGTCCGAGGCGCGCGCCAACGCGTCGCTGAGCTGGACCGAGACCGAGCTGCTGCGGCGCGTCAACGGCGCCGTCGACCCGGACGCGCCCATGTGGCTCTACCACCGGCTCGTCACCGACGTCCTCGCGCTGAAGATGCTGCCGGGCATGGGCGCGCCCGGCCGCGTCCCGCTGCCGGCCGACCGCCGGGAGTGGGCGGGCAAGCGCGCCCACGAGATGGTCGAGGCGATCCGTTCGGCCGGGTACGACGTGGTCGGCGACCTCGGCGAGCTGCTCCCGGACGCCTCCGCCGGCGCCGCCCCGGTCCCGCCGCCGAGCGACGCGGACCTGCTCGACGCCGCGTCCCACACGATCCTCGCCCTGCTCGACCGCGTCTCGGCGCTCCGCGAGGAGCTCGGCGACCTGCACCGGCGGCGCGCCGAGCAGGACCGCACGGCGCTGCCGAAGCTGATGGCGCGCCATCTCAGCGAGCGCAACCAGGCCGTCTGGAAGATGCGCGTCGGCTACTGGCATCTCGTCGAACGGATCAAGGGCATCGAGCCCCGGCCGCTCCCGAGCACCCGGCGCCCGCCGGCGAGGACGGGGACGAGAACGCGGAGGCCGCCGACACCGGGCCCGTCCTCACCCGCCGAGCGGAAACCCGATGAGCCCCGGCGAGGCGGGCCCGGCCGGCCGGCCGCCCGGCGCGCCCCGGGTCGCGGCGGTCGTCGTGACGTACGAGCGGCGGGAGCTGCTGACCGAGGCGCTCGGCGCGCTCGCCGCGCAGACCGCGCCGCCCGCCGTCGTGATCGTCGTGGACAACGCGTCCACCGACGGCACCGCCGACCTCGTCCGCGAGCGCTTCGCGAGCGCCGACCTGGTCGAGCTGAGCCGCAACACCGGCGGCGCGGGCGGGTTCGCGGCCGGCACCGCGCGGGCGCTGGAGCTGGACGCCGACCTCATCTGGCTCATGGACGACGACACCGTGCCCGAGCCCGGCGCGCTCGCCGCGCTCCTGGAGGCCCGCGAACGGGCCGCCGAACGCCCCGGGCCGGGCGGCCCGCCCGTCCTGATCGCGAGCCGCGTGGTGTGGACCGACGGCCGCGACCACCCGATGAACACGCCGCGCGTCAAGCCGGGGGCCTCCAAGGCGGAGCTGGCGGCGGCGGCCCGGGCGGGCTGCGCGCCGATCCGTTCCGCGTCGTTCGTGTCCGTGCTCGTGGACGCGGCGGCCGTCCGGGAGCGGGGCCTGCCCGTCGCCGACTACTTCCTCTGGAACGACGACTTCGAGTTCACCACCCGGCTGCTGCGCGGCCGTACGGGACTGTCCTGCCCCGCCAGCGTCGTCGTCCACAAGACCAGGACGTTCGGCGGGACGGAGACCGACCCCGGAGACCGCTTCTACTACGAGGTCCGCAACAAGATCTGGCTGTTCACCCGGAGCAGGGGCCTGGCCCCGGGAGAACGCGCGCTGTACGCGGGATCGTCGCTGCGGCGGTGGGCCCGGACGTACGCCCGCTCGCAGGATCGCGCGACCCTGCGCCGCGCCCTCGGCAAGGGGCTGAACGACGGCCTGCTGCGCCGTCCGCGCGGCAACGACGAAGTCATGACCACGGCTTGGCGTCGATATGATCCGGGGCGTAGTGACGACTCGGCCGAGGGGAGGCTGGTGTGACCCCACCCGGAACGCCTGACGACGAGGCCGAGAACGGCCGGTCCGAGCCGGAAGGCCCCGACCGGGACGGGCGGCTCCCGCCGCCGCCCCAGTGGGGCGACGCGCAGCTCCCGCCGGGCGCGCACCTGCTCCCCGAGCCCGAACCGCTCCCCGAGTTCGGCACGCCGCTCCCGGAGCCGGAGGAGGAGGACCTCTCCGACCGCACCGTGAGCGACATCGACATCAGCGGCACGATGCGCACGCAGATCTTCCCGCAGGAAGGCGGGCAGGGCGGGCAGGCGGGCGGTCAGGCCCCTTCGCCGCAGGCGTTCACCGAGCCTCCGTCACCGGCGGACCAGGCGCCGCCGTTCCCCGGGGCGCCCGCCCCTGACACGACGGTCACCGACCTGTCCGGGGTGATGCCCGCCGCCGGAGACAAGGCCGCCGAGGACGGCACGCGCCGTACGCGCGAGGAGCCGACTCCCGAGCCGCCGCGAACGGAGCAGATCCCGACCCAGCAGCAGGCCCGGCAACAGCCGCAGCCCCCGCCGGGCCCGCAGCCGCAGCCGGGCCCGCAGTCCCCGCCTGCCCCGCCTGCCCCGCCGCTCGCGGCACCGACGCCTCCCGCCCCGCAGCCCCCGCGCCGCAGCCTCCCGCGCCGCAGCCTCTGCCGCCGTTCCCGTACGCCCAGGAACCGACGACCCAGCAGATCCCGGACGCGCAGGCCGCCGCGGCGGGAGCGGGCGACGAGCCCGACGCCGACATGACCCAGATCGATCCGGGCGGGCGCGACGACGACGAAGAGCAGACCCAGATCGTCAAGCCGGGCTCCGCCGCGAACCCGCCTGCCGCTGCCGCGCCCCCGACGCCGTCCGCGCAGGCCCCGACGCCCTCGCCGCAGCCGCCCGCGCCCGAGCCGTTCCCCTGGGCGCAGGAAGTGCCGGAGGCACCGGAGCCGCGGCCCTCAGCTCCCGAGCCGTTCCCTTGGGCGCAGGAGATCCCCGACGCGCGGCAACCACCCGCGCCTTCGCCGCCGGCGCCCGCACCGCCCGCGCCGTCCGCCCCGGAGCCGTTCCCCTGGGCGCAAGAGATCCCGAGCACGCCGCCGGCCCCCGCACCGCCCGCGCCGCCCGCGCCGTCCGCTCCCGAGCCGTTCCCCTGGGCCCAGGAGATTCCGGACACGCCCAAGCCGCAGCCGTCGGGCCCTGAGCCGTTCCCTTACGCGCAGGAGATCCCGGGCGCCCAGCGGCAACCCGGGCCGTCGCCGCAACCGCCCGCCGAAACGCCTCAGCCGGTCGCGCCGCCGCCGCAGATCCACGAGCCGTGGCGTACGGACTCGGCGCCGAAGAAGCGCACCGGCCGACGGGTCAACAAGAAGGTCCTGTTCGGGACGGTCGGCGGCATCGCCGCGGCCGCGATCATCGCCGCGGGCGCGTTCGTCGCGCTGTCGGGCGGTGGGGACGACGAGGGCGGCTCTGACGGGGCCAGGCTCGCGGGAGCGCTGTTCCCGGTGGACCCGGCGGCCCGTTCCGACGGACGCGACCAGGAGCTCACCGACGTGGCGGCGGTCGGGACGACCGTGGTCGCGGCGGGCGGCGAGGCCGACCCCGGCAACTACCGGGGCCTGCTGCTGTACTCGACCGACGGCGGCCGGACGTTCAAGTCGGCCGACGTGCGCGGCGCCGACGGCGGCCTGCCCGCCAACGGCGAGGTGCCGCGCCAGGTCGCGGGCGGCGCGCACGGCTGGGTCGCCATCGGCTCGCGGCCCGGCGGCGGCGCCGTCTGGACCAGCCAGGACGGGCGGAGCTGGCAGCGGCTCCCGGACGCGGCGGGCGACACGTTCGGCCCCGGCAACAAGGTCAACCGCGTGATCGGCACCGAGAGCGGGTTCCTCGCCATCGGCGAGAACTCCAGGAAGGGCGACTTCAGCGACTCGGTCCCCGCCGCCTGGCTGTCGAACGACGGGCAGCGCTGGGAGGCGCTGACCGGGGAGCAGGTCGGCATCCCCGTGCGCGGCAAGGTCTCGCTCATCGAGGCCGCCGCGACCGGCAGCACCGTCGTGCTGGAGAGCCTGCACGCCCCGGACGCGAAGAAGGCCCCGTTCCGCAGGGTGTGGAAGTCGTCGGACGGCGGCCGCACCTGGTCGCCCGCCAAGCTGCCCGCGCCGAAGGGCACGCGGAGCCTGGCGGTCGGGGGCGGCAAGCCGGGCCTGCTCGCCGTCCGCGAGATCAAGTCCGGCTCGAAGTCGTACGCCCAGACCTTCACCTCCTCCGACGGCGCGGCCTGGAAGCAGGGCGGCAGGATCGAGACGCCCGGCTACCGGGAGGTCCACCGGCTGCTCGCCACCGACGGCGGCTACGTCGCGATCGTCAAGCGCGGCAACGACTACCTGGTCACCCGGTCGGCCGACGGCGCGAGCTGGCAGGAGGCGGGCACGCTGCCGACCAACTCGGGCCGGGCGCTCCAGGGCGCCGCCGCCGCGGGCGAGCAGACCGTGCTCGTCGGCCGCGACACCGGCGGCGGCGACCTCAACTCGCTGCTGGCCGTCCGCGACGCGCGCGGCACCGAGATCCCCGTCGACCCCGCCAAGATCGCGGGCGCGGTGCGTCCCGACCACGCGGTGTCCGGGCTGGCCGCCAAGGACGGCCGCGCGGTCGCGGTCGGCAGCAGCGGCGGCGACGCGGCGGTCTGGTCGTCCCGGAACGGCTCGTCCTGGACCCGCGCGCAGTTCCCCGGCGGGCTGGTGCGCCCGGCGTCGCAGCGGCTCACCGGCGCGGTCAGCGGCGGCGCGGGCTGGCTCGCGGTGGGCGACGGCGGCGGCGCGCCGCGCCGTCCCCTCGTGGTGACCTCAGCCGACGGCGCGAGCTGGCAGGCCGCCGACAACAACCCGGCGTTCGCGCAGAACGGACCGCTGTCGCTCGCCACCTACGGCGCCGCCGCCGGACCGGCCGGCTACGTGATCGTGGGCGAGGACGGCCTGTCGGGCGCCACCTGGTTCTCGCCGGACCTGAAGACATGGCAGCGGGGCCGCGGCCTCGGCAAGAACGACCTCACCGCACTGCCCAACGGCAACCGCTGGCTGCGGGCGGCGGCGGGCGGCGCGTTCGGCTTCGTCGGGGTCGGCGGGGTCCAGGACCCGAAGGCGGGCGACGCGCCCGGGCAGCGGCCCGCGGTGTGGACGTCCACGGACGGCAAGCAGTGGAAGCTGAGCCAGCTCCCGCTGCCCGCCGGGCTCGGCGAAGGCTCGCTCACGCAGGTCGCGGCGAAGGGCAACGTGCTCGTCGCGGCGGGCAGCGCGACCGGGGCGTCAGGGGCGGTGCCGCTGGCGTTCGTGTCGTCCGACGGCGGCAGGACGTGGCGGGAGTCCAAGATGCCCGCGCCCGCGAAGGAGGTGCGGGTGACCGCGCTCACCGCGACGCCCGGCGGCTTCGCCGCCACCGGCACCGCGAGCGCGCAGGGCACCGCCGACGTGGTCGCGTGGACGTCCCCGGACGGCGCGTCCTGGCAGCCGAGCATGCCCGGCGGGAAGGGGCTGGCGGGCCAGGGCGACCAGCAGATCACCGGTCTCGCCCCGTTCGGCGGCAAGCTCCTCGGCGTCGGCCGCACCGCCGACCAGGAAGAGCAACCCGTCCTCTGGACCCGTCCCCTCCCGTAAGCGGCCGCGGAGACGTCAGCGGTCGAGGGGCGGCTGGGTCGGGTCCTGGCGGGGCGGGGGCTCCGGCGGGCGTGCCTTGGGACGTACCGGCCGGTGTCGTTCTGGGTGCCGGGCTCTGGGCCGCCGGGGCGGGCCGGCCGGCGGCGGGGTGCCCGGACCGAGGGTGGGCGCGGCGAGCGGGCCCGCGTTCGGGACGGTGAGCGGGCCGGGACCCGCCATCGCGGCCGGGGCGATCTGGGCGAGGCTTCCCGCGGAGCCGTCCGCGAACGTGTTCGCGGCGGCGTCCGCGCGGTTGCGGGAGCGGTTGCGGCGGGCGCCGTACGGGGCGACGATGCCGCGGTAGAACGGGCGCCGGATCGCGGTCGGGACGAGGCGGTAGCCGCCGCGCACCATGACGTTGCGCCAGTACTGGGCGCGGGAGATGAAGCCCTCGCGGCGCATCTCGCGCTGGAGCCGCAGCTCGGAGCGCAGCAGCGCGCGCCCGCCGCGCCGCTCGTAGGCGCCGTCGCCGACGCGGTAGTAGACGAGCGGCTCGGCCACGTTGACCACCCGCGCGCCGTTCGCGATCATCCGTACGAACAGCCAGTAGTCCTCCATCAGCGGCAGGTCGCCGTACCCGCCCGCGGCGAGTACGGCGCTGCGTCTGTAGACGACGGTCGGATGGTTGAACGGGTCGTGCAGCCGCGAGTAGCGGGCGATGTCGTACGGGTCGCTCGGCGGGATGCGGCGGCCCTTGATGTCGTCCGTATCGGCGCCGAACTCCAGCAGGCCCGCGCCGACCAGGTCGGCGCCCGAGCGCACGAGCGGCACCTGGAGCTGGAAGCGGTGCGGCATCGCGACGTCGTCGGCGTCCATGCGGGCGACGATGTCGTACCGGCTGGCCTGGAGCCCGGCGTCGAGGGCGGGGCCGAGGCCGCGGTTGTGCTCCAGCGGGAGGAACGTCACCTCGACCGGGCTGGCCGCGACGAGCTCCCTCAGGCAGCGGGCGAGCTCGGGGGCCACCGGGCCGTCCTGCACGAGCACGACCTGGGCGGGCCGGAGGGACTGGTCGGCCACGGCGCTCCGGAACGCCGCCCGGACATACTCCTCCCTGTCACCGCCGTACACGGTCATGAGCAGCGCGAAGGGTTCGTCGGGGGGCAGCATGCGGTCCATTTCCGGGAGTGGGCCGTAGTCGCCTGCCGGAGCCCGTGGCGGGGGGCGGCTCCTCCGGGCGGGGGTCGGGTTCGGTTAGAGCACGTCCTAGTTGTGACGCTTTCGTGTGATTGATGGTTGACGCGCGCCAAGATACCGGTGCGCCCGAACGGACATCGCGGGAACGTCCCTGATCGACTTGTTTTTCACTCGATTGTCATCTTGGTACCGTCCGCCGCCGACGTTATGCCTGCCCGCATATGTCCTGGTCAGCGCGGACCTCACCGGCGATCTTGGGGACGGCCTTCGGCGCGCCGGGCATGTTGGCCCCGTCCTTGCCGATGATCAGGTAGACGTAGCCGGGCTTGGCCGACGGGGACGGGCGGGGCGGGTGGCCCGGCAGGGCCGCGGCGAGCGCGGCGGCCTGGCGCTCGGCGCCCGCGCCGTACAGGATCTGCGTCGGGCCCGGACGGCCGGCCGAGCGGGTGCCGACCTTGGCCACCTTGAAGCCCTTGTCCTCAAGCTGGTCGGCGGTGCGCTGCCCGAGCCCGCGGATCTTGGTCGAGTTGTAGACCGCGACGCGCACGAGGCCGGGCCGCACGGGCTGCACCTTCTGCGGGCCGCCCTGCTGCGCGGGGACGTTCGGCGGCGGC
Organism: Actinomadura sp. J1-007; assembly: GCF_009793335.1. GTDB lineage: Bacteria > Actinomycetota > Actinomycetes > Streptosporangiales > Streptosporangiaceae > Spirillospora > Spirillospora yumaensis. The sequence goes on from NZ_WING01000001.1 coordinate 2,394,428, forward strand.
GCCGGCTCGGGCACGGTGTTGTCGGTGCGGATCGCGTCGAACAGCGGTGCGGCGACCGCCTGGTTGAACTGGACCCGGTTCTTGTCCTGCGGGTACGGCTGGACGGGCACGGTCACGAAGCGGACCTTCCCGGCGCTGATCCCGCGCAGGCTGGTCGCGAGCTTCTGCATGACCGACAGCGACAGGTGGTCGTCCGCCTTGATCGACTTGGTGGCGGCGGACAGGAACCCGTACGCGCGGCCCGGGTCGGTGAGCATCCCCTTGTCGGTGGCCTTCTTCACCACCGAGGCCATGAACGACTGCTGGCGCTTGATCCGGGACAGGTCGGAGCCGTCGCCGAGCCCGCCGGTGCGGGTCCGCACGTAGCCGAGCGCCTGGTCGCCCCGCACGGTCTGCCGCCCGCGCCTCAGGTGCAGCTCGGCCTTGGGGTCGTTCACCGGGTGCGGGACGCAGATCTCGACGCCGTCGAGCGCGTCCACGACCCGCTTGAACCCGGAGAAGTCGACCTCGATGTAGTGGTCGATCCGGATGTTGGTGAGCGACTCGATGGTCTTCCAGGTGCAGGCCGGGCCGCCGTAGGCGTACGCCGAGTTGATCATGTCGAGCCGGGGGCCCTGGGCGCCCTTGCCGTCGCGCTTCTTGCAGGCCGGGATGTTGACCATCGAGTCGCGGGGGAAGCTGAGGCCGATGGCGCGTTCCCCGCCGGGCGAGATGTGCAGCAGGATCGTGGTGTCGGAGCGCTGGCCGGCCTCCGTGCCGTACCGGGCGTTCTCCCCGGCGCGGGTGTCGGAGCCCATCAGCAGGATGTTCATCGCGTTGTTGAGCTTGGCTGGCCGCTTGTCGCCGAGCTTGTCGTCCACGTGCTCGCGGTCGATCTGGCCGTCGAGGCGGCGCCAGAAGCCGTACGCGGTGATGCTGCCGAGCACCAGCAGCGCCGAGAGCACGACCGACATCCAGCCGAGCACGCGCCAGCGGCGTCCCGGCGCCGGCGGTTCCGGCGGCGGGGCGCTGTCCGCGTAGTACACGCGTTGCGGCGGTGCCGTGCGCTGCATCCGTAACATTTCAGCACAGATCAGACAGTGGCCACCCGTGTCACGTCAAAGTCACCCGTCGTCGCGCGTTCTTCCGCCCGCACGGCCCGCTGGGGCCACCCGGGCACAGGGCCTAGACTCCGGTGGGGATGAGCACCGTAGACGCACAGACCGACGAGGCCATGGTCGTGCTCCAGGACCGGCCCGTCGTGCCCCTCAGCGGCTGGCTGAGCGAGGCCGTGGACGGCTGCGCCGAGAGCGGGCGCACCCTGCAACTCGTCACCCCGCTCGCCTCCCGCCTGTCGCTGCCGCTGCGCACCGCGGCGACGGGCGCGGGCGTGCAGTGGGTCGTCCGCGACGGCGACGGCTACTACGAGGGGCTCACCGGACGGCCGCTGCGGTGGAGCGGCGCGACGTTCGTCCCGGTGCCCGAGGCCCGCGACTACGCGCCCGGCTTCACCACCCGCCCGACCGCGCCGATCGGCGCGCAGCTCACGCTCGTCTACCGCATCCGGCAGGGCGCCGACGCCGACCTCGGCGGCCCCGTCGAGCGCCTCCTCCAGCTGCTCACCGGCAAGCCGCCCGCGGGCCTCGGCGCCACCGAGCCGCTGGAGCACGAGTGGCGCGGCGACCGGCTCACCGAGTACGTCCGGGGCCGTTCGGTGTCCCGCCTGATCGTCGTCGGCGACGGCCCGCGCCCCGCCCAGGCCATCTGCGAGTTCGCCGCCACCGACGGCGGCGGCGTCGCCGAGGTCAGCACCGTCACCGTCGGCTACGCCCCCGAGGACCCGCCGCCGCTCCAGCACCTGCCCTCGCTGGTCGGCGCGCTCGCGGCCGACCAGCCCGTCGCGTCGCTGTTCGTCCAGCTCACACCGGGCCGCGCCGACCTCACCACCGAACCCCGCTGGACCGGCGCCGCCGCCCCCGTCGCCCTCGCCGTCAGCGGCAGCGTCACCGGCCCGGCCGGCATCCCCGGCCAGCCGGTCGGCCCGCCCCGCGCGCCCCTCACCCTCTTCCCGCTGGGCGACGGCCGCTCCCCCGACGGCTGGCAGCGCCACAGCGCCCTGATGCAGCACCTCCAGACCGCCGGACACAACTGAGCCCCACGGGTCCGGCCGCGGCCGGACCGCGACCGTCAACGGGCGAACATCACCGTTCTAAGCGGAAGCGGCGCCTGGCCCACCGCCGGCGAGGCGTGCAGCGGCTAGCTGGTGGAGCACGACGGGTTCCGCCTGGTGCTGGGCCCTCGACCACTGCGCCGACCTCAACCCCCTGCTGCGGGCGCGCGCTCGGCGGCCAGGCCCCTCCGCCGCTGCCCGTCCACGCTCTGCCGGGCGCGCTGGACGCCGTGCCGGCGCTGGACCGTCCCGGGATGCCTCTGGCCCGGCACGGACGCCGGTGCCGCGGTGGACGCCGCCGCCCGAACGTTCCGCAACGAGATCGCGGTCGCGACCGGCGGCCTGACCGCCACGCCGGACGCATTCCCAACAAACGGCACATAACCCCAACTCGTCGCAAGTGGCGGCGAAGGGCACTTCCGGGGGCTCGGCGGGAGGGACGGGAGGATCGGGTACGGTCTTGCCCCATGGGAGAGGCGGGGCGGCTCGACGCGCTTGAGCGGGCCGTCGAAGGCAGCCTCGCCCACGGCGCCCTCGACTTCGACCGCGAGGACGGCGTGCTGCGCGTCGACGGCACCCCGATCCTCGCCACCGGCTGGATGCTGGGCTCCGGCGCGTGCGGCGGGCTGGCGCTCCTGGCCGGGGCGGTGCTGTCGCTCGCCGGGCTCGACGACGCCGCGCGGTGCGCGTTCGTCCCCGGCCTCGGGCTGGTCGCGTTCGCGCTGGCGGTCGTCCTGCTGCTGCGGTTCGCGCCGCCGCCGAGCCTGGAGCTGCGGTTCGCCGAACGCGAGGTCCGCTACCGGCGGACGCGCGTGCCGTTCGCCGAGCTGCGGCCCGAACACCTGGCCTGGCGCAACGGACGGTTCTTCCGGCGCCTCTACCTGCGCCATCCCGCCGTCCGCAGGCAGCTCGCCGGGTTCTTCCGCAGCGAGGAGCGGCAGGCGGCCGACTTCCAGCGCCGCCTGTGGGACCTGCTCTCCGCGCCCGACGGCCCGGCCGCCCTCGGCGGGCCGCTCACGCCGGTGCAGCGGTGGATCGTCGGCGCCGCCGCCCCGTACGGCGCCGTCAACGGGTTCCGGCTCGACCGGCTCGGCGCGAGCCCCGGCGCGGAGGCCGGGGCCGCCGACCGCCGCACCGCCCACGAACTCCTCCAGGACCCGTGGGGCGCGTACGACCTCGAACAGCTCCTCGCCGCCGCCAACTGGCTCGTCCAGGACGGGCACCGCGCCGACTTCGCGCACGACTCCGAGCTGGCCGCGCGCCCCGCGGCCGAACAGGAGGAGTACGCCGGGCTGCTCCGCGAGGTGGACGGCCTGATCGCCGCCGACCTCCTGGAGCCGCCGTTCGTCGAACGGCTCATCGAGCTGGTCCGCGTCCGGTACGGCGCGCGGGGCGCCGCGTACGCGCGCCTCGTCCCGTCCCTGCTGCGCGACGAGCCGGGCGCCGACGCGAGCGACGAGGGCGCCGAGCTGGCGCAGTTCCTCGGCCGCCTGTTCAACGACCGCGACCACGCGGCTGAGGAGCTGCACCGGCTGGAGGCGCTCGCCGACCCCGACCTGCGCGCCAACGTCGGCCGCCTGATGATCTGGGACTACGGCCGCGCCCTGATGCTGTACCGCTGGGGCTTCATGGTCGGCTGGCTCACCGAGGAGTACTGCTGGGACCGGATGCTCCCGCTGGCCGTCGACATCCAGCGCCGCTACTCGTCCTGGCGCGACATGGCCGACTGCTACCTCCAGGGCCGGCTCCTCTGGTCCGGCGGCGCGGGCCGTTCGCAAGCGGAGTACGAACAACTGGTGACCCGCCTGGCCGAAGACCCCCAAAGCCCCTGGAACCTCGTCCCCTGGCCCCTGAACCTCCGCCGCGACTGGCCCTGACCCCCGCCCCGCCACGTTCGCGGCTGGGTCAGTGGGGGGAACGGCCGGGGTGGCCGGGCGGGGCCGAGCCCGCGGAGGGGGGGCACCCGGGTTGGTGCCCGGACCCGGGCCGGGGCCCGCACCTGGACTCGGGCCCGGGCCCGGGGCGGTGTCCTTGCGGCGGCCGTCGATGATCTGGGCTACGGCCTTCGGGCCGGGCTCGGGCCAGACGGTGCCGCCCTGCCAGTGGACGAGGGCGTCGGTGAAGCGGCGGGCGACGCGCATGCCGTCCGGGAGGTCGGCGACGGCGCGGACGTCCACCCACCAGACGGGCGGCGTCACCTGGGCGGCGACGTCGGCGCCGAGCAGGCGGCGCACCTCTCCGGCCACGGACACGAGGACGGGCGCCTCGATCGAGGCGAGCAGCCGCCCCTCCGGGTCGTACAGCAGGGTGGGGTCGGGGTCGCCGCCGCGGACGTCGAGCGGCTCGCCCATGGCGACGAGGCCGTCCACGACGGCGTGCACGTCGGGCTGCCGCCGTACCAGCGCGACGAGGTCGCAGGTCACCGGGTCACCCCCGCCGGTCCGAACGAGCGGGCGAACACCTCGGCGACGACGCGGACGAGCGCCGTGCGGGTCGCCTCGGACACCTTCGCCGGGTCCAGCGCGCCGCCGACCGCGAGGTGCCGGTCGTAGGGGACGTACACGACGGGCATCCCGCCGGAGCCGAGCATCTGCCCGGCGCGGTCGAGGTCGGCGCCTCCGTGCGGCGCGTGCGTCACCATCGCGATGACCGTACGGGACAGCAGCGCGGCCTGCCCGTTGTTGGCGAACCACTCCAGCGCGCCGCGGGCGCTCAGCGCGCCGTCGACCGTGCCGGGGGTGACGAGCACCTGCGCGTGCGTGGTGGCGAGGATGCCGCGGTGCAGCTCGGTGAGGATGCCCGCGCCGCAGTCGACGACGGCGGCGGACACGTAGCGGCTCAGCGCACCGACGGCCTGCTGGAACGTGTCGATCGTGAACTCGCCCGCGATCCGTCCGCCGCGCGTGGAGGACAGCACCCACAGGTTCCCGGCGGTGCGGGTGAGGTACTGCGCGGCCTCCTCGAACGAGCGGGGCGACTGCCCGGCGAGGTCGAACAGGGACCGTTCGGCCCGCACGCCGAGGCGCAGCGGCAGCGACCCGAGCTCGGCGTCGGCGTCCACGGCGATCACGCGGTCGGTGCGGTGCCGGGCCAGCTCCGACGCGACGAGCGCGGAGATCGTGGTCTTGCCCGCGCCGCCGCGCACGCTGACCACCGCGATCTGCCGGTAGCTCGGCACGGGACGGCGCAGCAGCTCGACGATCTCGGCCTGGTCCTTGAACCCGCCGCCGCCGGACCCGCCGACGGCCCGCCGCAGGCCCTGCCCGACGCGGCGCATCAGCGGGTCGCCGTGCTGGTTCTTGAGCAGGAACTCGTCGGGGGACGGGACGACCGGCCCGTGCTGCTGGGGCGGGGGCGGCGCGGGCGCCGGGGGCTGGGCCGGAGCCTCGTGGTGGGCGGTCTCGACCTCGTCCTCCGCGTCGGGCGGCGCCCCGCCGAGGTCGGGCGGCGCGTTCCCGACGACGGGGGCCATCGCCATCTCCGGGCTGAACCCCTCGCGCATGATCGGCTCGTTGCCGGGCGCGCCGGGCGCCTGAACGTGCGGAACGTCCCCCTGCTGCGCGCCGGGCGCCTGCGCGGCCGGCGGCTGGGCGGCATGCGGGTCCTGCGCGGGCGGCGGACCGTACGGGTCGGACGGCTGCTGCGCGCCGAACTGGTCGGGCTGCTGCTGGGCGGCAGCAGGCTGGGCGTGCGGATCCTGCGCGGGCGGAGCACCGAACTGATCGGGCGGTCCAGGGACGTGCTGCGCGGGCGGGACGGGCTCGGGCTCCGCCGCGGGGGGCGGGCCGAACGGGTCGGACGCCAGCGGCGCGGGCTGGTCCTGCACGGGCGGCTGGACGACAGGCGGCTGCGGCGCGACCGGATCCTGCGCGGGTGGTCCAGGGACGTGCTGCGCGGGCGAAACGGGCTCGGGCTCGGGGTCCGCCGGGGGCGGCGGGCCGAACGGGTCGTCGCCGGGGACGACCGGCGGCGGCCCCTGCGGGACCTCGACCACGGGCGCGGAGACCTCCACGACCGGGACGGGCGGATGCGGCTCCTGCGGGACCTCGATCGGTTTCGGCTCCTCCACGGGCTGCGGGGCGGCGTCGGCCCCCCAGGACCCGTGCGCGGGAGCGGGCGACGAGGGCACGAGCGACGCGAGCCCTCGCTGCGACGCGCCGAGCTCACGCAGGACGATCTGCTGCCAGCTCGAGTCGGACACCTGCCTCCCTTTCCTCGCCGCAACCCTACGAGACTCTAGGTCTTTCGGACAGCGCGCGCGGCGCCCGCCGCGCCCCCGCGCCGGGCGTCCGCGCACCCCCGTCCACCCGCCGTGAGATGGGCAATCTGTACTGACTGCCCCACATCGACCCAGGTACGCTTGCCCGACCGCGATGTCCCAAACGATATCTCCCCCGACTACGCGCATGGAGCCGTGATGAACCCCCTGAGTGGCCAGGTCAGGTGCCGCCCGGCCAGCCGGGCTACCCCCCGCAGGGACCCTCGTCGTTCGGCCCGCCGCCCTACGGCCCCGGCGGTCCCGGCTTCCCCCCGCCGCCTCCCCCGCCCCCGCCTCCGCGCGGCGGCGGGAGCGGTGCGGTGATCGCGGTCCTGCTCGGCGGGGGGCTGCTCGTCGTGGTCGTCATCGCGGTCGCGGCGTTCGTCCTCCTCGGCGACGATGACGACGACAAGGGCAAGCGGGCGAGCACGCTGCCGACCCTCCCCGCGTCCCCGAGCGCCGAGAGCACGCCGAGCTACGGCGGCTCGCCGTCGGCCACGCCGTCCCCGGGCGGGATCGACGGCGTCCTCAAGCCGACGATCAAGACGGCGCGCGGCAACGTGTTCACCCGCGCGGGCACCCGTACCGGCTCCTGCGCCTCCCGCGCCGACGCCGACCTGGCGAAGGCGCTGCGCGGCCGCTCCTGCACCGAGGACATGCAGTCGGCGGTGTACGCCAACCCGGGCAAGAACATCATCACGGTCATCTCGATCCTGAAGTTCGCCGACGCCACCACCGCGAGCGAGGTCAGCGACGCGACCAGCGACGGCGCCAACCCCGAGCTGCTCACCCCGTCCGCCAACAGCGGCCTGCCGCGCCTGGACCGCAAGCCGACCTCCTGGGTCCGGAGCTGGACGCAGAGCCAGCACGTCGTCTACGCGCAGTCGTACTGGGCGCGGGGCGGCGACCCGGGCTCGCGCACCGGCACCGTCTACACCACCGCGGGAGAGCTCGGCGTCGAGGTCACCAACACCCTGATGTTCACCAACTGACCCGTCCGCACCCGCATCGAACTGATTCGTCGGCGTTCGTCTTGTTATGCTCCCGAACGCTTGATCATGGGCCGGGAACGGCCCCCGGCCGATCGGCGGTGACATGGGACTGCAACTTCCGGGCGAGTTGATCAGCCTGCTCGGCATGCTCGGCTACACCTGGCCCGAGGCCGACGAGACCAAGCTCTTCGAGCTCGGCTCCACCTGGATGGGCTTCAGCGGCACGATCCAGGGCGTCGCCTCGGACGCCGACTCCGCCGCCCAGCAGGTCTGGTCCGGCAACAAGGGCGCCGACATCGACGCGTTCCAGAAGGCGTGGGGCGAGGACGACGCCCCCGCCAAGATCCTCCAGGACGCGGGCACCGGCGCCACGGCCGTCGGCGCCTGCTTCTTCCTGTGCGCCGGGATCGTCCTGGCCCTGAAGATCCAGGTCATCGTCCAGCTCGTGATGCTCGCGATCCAGATCGCGCAGGCCATCGCCACCGCCGTCGTCACCTTCGGCGCCTCCCTCGCCGAGATCCCCATCTTCAAAGAGATCACCGGCATGATCATCGACATGCTCATCGACCAGGCCATCAACGCCCTCCTCGGCTAGGGCCCGCACCCCCGGAGGCCCACGATGGGCAGGCGACGCTTCGGCGGAGGCCGCCACGGCGGCCCCAGCGGCAAGAACCCCCGCGGAGGCAGGAGCGGCCGCGGAGGCAGGGGCGGCAGAGGCCCTGCCGGCGGAGCCTTCGGCAAAGCCGCCGGCCAACTCTTCCGCGCACCCAAAGGCAGCGGCCACGGCGGCGGCGCCGGGCGGGGAGGGGCTTCTCCCGGCAAAGGCGGCCCGAACCGCAGCGGCTCCGGCTCTCCTCAGCGACGCCAGGGCAACGCACGGACCAACGCCAAACCCAACAACACCAAGTCCACGACGAACGACCCGATCGACGTGGTCACCGGTGAGGTCCTGCTCAACCAGACCGACGTGACGCTTGGCGGGCTGCTTCCCTTTCCCCTGGAACGCACTCACATCTCCACGTACCGCGCAGGACGACTGTTCGGCGCCTCCTGGGCCTCGACCCTCGACCAAGCGCTGGAACTCGACGCCGACGGCGTCCATTACCTGTCGGCTGACGCGACGGTCCACACCTATCCGCAGGCGACGCTGCCCAACGTCGTGTTCAGGCCGGTCGAGGGCCCGCAGTGGCCGCTCACGCTCACCTCCGACGGCGGCTACGCACTCACCGATCCCGACCTCGGACGAACGTTGCTGTTCCCGGCGCCCGGCACGGAGTACGGCTGGAGCCGCCTGCCGCTCATCGGGGTCACGGACCGCAACGGCAACCGGATCGATCTCCTCTACAAGGATCGGGTCCTGAAGGAGGTCAGGCATTCGGGCGGCTACCGCGTGGCCGTCGACACGATCCCCTTCGGCGCCGGGCCCGGTGGCCCTGATGGGCCTGCCGAGGCCACCGAACACCGCGTCACCGCTCTGCGCTTGCTGACCGACGGCCGCATCGACCGGAGCACCGCCGCCGACTCAAGCGGACTCACCCTCGTCCGCTACGCCTACGACGCGGATGGAAGGCTGTCCGACGTCGTGAACTCGTCCGGTCGACCGCTGCGGTACGGCTACGACAACGAGGGCCGCCTGACCGGCTGGCATGACCGCAACGGCTTCTGGTACCGGTACGAGTACGACCAGGAAGGGCGGGCCATTCGCGGCCGCGGCTCCGGCGGCTTCCTCGACGCGACGCTCGTCCACGTGCCGGAACGCCGGACCACCAAGGTTTCCGACTCCCTCGGAAACACCATCACCTACCGGTACAACGAACTCTTTCAGGTGGTGGAGGAGACCGATTCCCTGGGGGGCACGACCCGAACGGAGTGGGATCGCTACGACCGGCCGCTCCGCATCACCGATCCACTGGGCAACACGTTCGGTTATGCCTATGACGAGCACGGCAACCTGCTGGCCGTCACGCGCCCGGACGGCAGGACGACGACCGCGCGCTACAACGAAATGAACCTCCCAGTCGAGATCGTCCAGCCGGACGGGACCGCCTGGCTCCAGGAATACGATGACCGCGGGAACGTGGTCCGGCTCACCGATCCGGCCGGAGCGACCACGGAGTACGCCTACGACCATCGCGGCGGGCTGGCCGCCGTCACGGACGCCGCCGGCAACGTCACCCGCCTGGAGAACGACGCCGATGGCAATCCCCTGAGCGTCACCGATCCCCTCGGCGGCACCACCCGATGCGCCTACGACCCGATGGGCCGCCCCCTGAGCGTCACCGATCCGGTCGGCGGTGTCATCTCGTTCGGCTGGACGGCCGAGGGGCGGCCGGCGTGGCGGTCGCTGCCGGACGGGAGCGGCGAACGGTGGACCTACGACCCGAGGGCAACGTGGTCGAGCACGTCGACGCGCTCGGGCGGAGCGAACGGACCGAGTACGGGGCCTTCGACGTCCCCTTGGCGCACGTCCGCCCGGACGGCACGCGGCTCACGTTCACCCACGACACCGAGCTGCGGCTCGTCGCGGTCACCAACGCGCAGGGCCTGTCCTGGCGGTACGAGTACGACGCCAGGGGCGAACTCACCGCCGAGACCGACTTCAACGGCCGGACGCTACGGTACGCCTACGACCGGGCGGGCAGGCTGGTCTCCAGAACGAACGGCGCCGGGCAGGCCGTCACGTTCACCCGGGATCCGCTCGGCAACCTGGTCGAGAAGCGTTCGGGCGACCAGGTCACCACGTTCACCCACGATCCCCTCGGACGGCTGTTGCGCGCTGTCGGCCCGCACTCCGACCTGCGTTTCGAGCGAGACCGTGCCGGACGGGTGACCGCCGAGATCCACAACGGCGAGACCGTGTCGGTGGCCCGGGACGCGCTGGGGCGGCGCACCGGGCGACGTACGCCGTCGGGCGTCGAGAGCCGGTGGTCCTACGACGCGCTCGGCCTGCCGCGCCGCATGGATCTCGGCGGACACAGCCTCACGTTCGCGCGCGACCGAGCGGGCAGGGAGGTCGAGCGCAGGATCGGCACCGGCGCGATCCTCGCGCAGCAGTGGGACGCCGGCCACAGACTGACGGCCCAGACGCTCTGGGGCGTCCCCGCCACGCCCCAGGGGCAGGCACGCCTGCTCCAGCACCGCACCTATTCCTACCGGGCCGACGGGCACGTTCTGGCCATCGGGGACCGGCTGGCGGGAGACCGGAGCCTTTCCCTCGACTCGGTCGGCAGGGTCACCGCCGTGGACGCCCGCGACTGGACCGAACGTTATGCCTACGACGCCACGGGCAACCTGACCGGCGCGGAGTGGCCCGCCGGTCATGCGCCGCCCTGGGGCGACGACGCGCTCGGGGACCGGGAGTACAGCGGAACGCTCGTGCGCAGGGCGGGCCGGGTCCGCTTCGAGCACGACGGCCAAGGCCGCGTCGTCCTGCGGCAGCACACCACCCTGTCAGGCAAGCGGATCGCCTGGCGCTACCGCTGGGATGCCGATGACCTGCTCGTCGGCGTCGAGACCCGAACGGGCAGCGTTGGCGCTACCGCTACGATCCCCTGGGCCGCCGGGTCTCCAAGGAGCACCTCACCGCCGACGGGCAGGGCGTTCACGAGCACTTCTCCTTCGCTTGGGATGGTGCGGTCCTCGTCGAGCAGAACCACGTGTTCTGGTCCACCCAACGGCGGGCGTTCGCGTCGCGCGCCACGGTGTGGGAGTACGAGCCCGACGGCTTTCGACCCGTGGCGCAGAGCGAGCGCACGCGGCCTCCCGGAACACGGCCGGTCTGGGCGGACGAGCGCTTCTACTCCATCGTCACCGACCTCGTGGGGACGCCCACCGAACTGGTGGGCGTAGGCGGAGACGTCGTCTGGCACCGCCGCGCGACGGTCTGGGACGTCGGGAGCCCGTCACTGTGCCCGCTGCGTTTCCCCGGTCAGTACTTCGACGGGGAGACGGGGCTCAGCTATAACTACCAGCGGTACTACGACCCGACCACGGCCGGTTACGAGAGCGCGGACCCACTGGGGCTCGCGCCCCAGCCGAATCCGCACGCTTACGTCAGCAACCCGCTCAGGTGGGCCGATCCGCTGGGGCTGGCACCGTACGATTTCCAGAACAGCCACGCGGCGTTCAAGCACTACTCAAAGCACTCCAAGGGCGTGATCATCGGAAACAACGGCAACGTCAGAGCGAAGCCCGGCGGGCCGGACATGCCGGAGTACACGAATTTCCGCGACTACCGCAACGCCGCCGGGCAGTTCATGGGGCGCGACAACCCGCAGGGAGCGATCGAGATGATCCGCCCGAGGGACGGTGCCGTGGTGCGCTTCCACCCCGGCTCCGGCAATTTCGGAATCCGCACTCCCGACGGCGTCATCCGGACCTTCTTCCGGCCGGACGGCAGCACGACACAGCAGTATCAGTACTTCAGAGATCAGATTGCGTGATGAACAACGACAGCAGTGCCTTCCTTGCGGCCTACGAGTCACTTGTCCCGGCAAGCACCCAGGCCGGCTCCAAAGGGCCGGCCGGCCTGCTGGACGCCTGGCGCTCCCTGGTCGACGAGTGCGCTGAGGGATACTCGTTCGGCGTGGACGAGTTCAAGAACGACGTCCACGTCCGCGACACGATAGAGACTCTTTGCATGGACCCCAGAGTCAAAGACGACCCGGCCCGCGACGAGTTCTACGCGAGAGTCCTGGAAGCCGACGAACGATTCAAGGATCTCGTGCGGCCCGACGTGCACATCGACTCCCCGGATCTCCCATGGTGGCGACGCGCCGTCCTGAAGAACGGCGGCGACGAGTACGTCGAAGACATGCGGAGCCAATACGGCATAGAAGTGTCCCCCGCCTGAGAAACCGGCCATGCCGACAACCACACGAGCACTTACCCGCCTCCGCACGAGTTCCGCGACGCTGTGATGGCCCCGCTTTTCGTCCTCGGCCAGTACCTCGACTCCCCTGCCGACTATTCCAAGGAGTGCGAAGAGCGCATCTCCGGCCTGGGAGAGGAACTCTCCCGGCTGCTGGCCGTCTCCCTCTCCCACGGCAGCGACATGAACTACAACGCGGGGCAGCGGCTCGGCACGTACCTCCTGGCCGACCGTTCCCCGACGCAGGACCCTCGGGCGGCGACGTATTCCCTGGGCATTTGGATCTCGACCAAGGGCCCGCTCTGGACCCTCCTCCTCCACCGCGGCGAACCGGGGAAAGCGGAATGGTTCCCGGCCCCTTTGAGCGAAGTGGCGGGCACCCCCGAAGTCGACTCGCTCCTGCACACCATCGAAACGTACCTGCGCTCCAAGGGCTACACCCGGATCTCCGAAGAGGCCCTGGACGAAATGCTGCCCGACAAAGAAACCGAAATGGACGGGGCCCCCGCGACGGTGCGCGACGTCTTTTTCTGCGAAATCTGCTGACCGACTTCCTGAGCCTCCGCAGCCGAGCACGAAGTTCTGTAACCCGCACCGCACTTCACCGCAGGTATCAATAACCCAATGGCTCAGTTGGCGCAGTACCCGCACGCGATGAGGGAGTTGGCGATCTCACGTGCGATCGAACGCGCGGCCTCGCGGGCGGGCCCGTCGGCGAGAGGCACGTCCCGTCCCTGGTCGTCGTCCGACCCGCCGTAGGAGATCGCGACGAACGTGTTGCCCACGCTCATCCCGATATCGGCCTGGCCGGAGTTGTAGCCGGACGCCGTACCGATCACCGAGTACGACTCGACCGCAGCGTGACCCACACCGGACAGCCACGCGACGGCCGTCGTCCGGCGCGGACTGAACCTCGGCGGCTTCAGTGGCTCCTGCGTCCTCTCCTCCTCCATCCGCGCGTGCGTCTCGTCCACCTCCCCCGTCGCGGAGTCGGCGCCGCTGCTGATCCGCCCGTCCCGGTACGCGGTCATGGTCACCCGCAGCCGCCGGTCGGTCGCGGGCGAGGAGGCCTCCCACTGGCACGACGCCGAAGGATCACCACCCGCCCTGTGGACGACCGGCAGCTCGGTCGCCGCCGGAACGACCCTCTCGATCGTCGCCCGGCCCACCACCTCGCACGGCGCGGGCAAGGTCCGGATCATCGGCTTCGCCGACGAATGCTTGACGTCCCCCTCCGACGACGGCGCGTCCCACACCCGAAACACCGCCAACAAGACCAACACGGCACATGCCACCCCCGCGACCAGCAGACGTCCGAACGCCCGCGTCCCCTCCGGCGCGAGCACGGGCGGCTCCTCGGGAACGGCCTGCGGCTCCGCCTCCGGCGGCAGGAACATCGGCCTCGGATTCCGCGGGTCTTCCGTCACCAGCGCCTCCTCCACCCCCGCGAACCTTCAGATTACGACCCACCGCGCAACCACCAATAGCCACCGACCCCACACCTACCAAGCTGCGCGCACGCGACGGTGAAGCCACTACGGGGCCAAGGACGTTCACTCTCTTTGATCGCGCCTCTCGACTGGGGTACAGAGGACGCGTGAGCGAAAGCGATCCGCATATCCACGTCGAGGTGAACCTTCACGCTGATACGGCGGTGCGCGACGTCATGGCGTCCACGTTCGGCCTTGCCGGTGACCTGCCGAGTCTGGTGAACACGGGCTGCGGGCTGGAGGTTCCGCACGCGATGACCTCTGCGCGGCCGGAAAGCGTCACCTGCCTGGAATGCCGTCGGCACGCTCATCGCCGGCACCTTCGCCTGGCCGATGAGACCGAACGGATAGGCCGAATGCCCGGCATGAGCGCCGAAATCAGCGACGGCGCCGTCCAGGCCGGGAAGCGCCACCGCGATCTCGCCATGAGATTCGTCAGCGACAACCCCTGATCACTGCCCTATCACGCCGATACGCTCCCTGCCTTGGCCCCGTCACCATGCAGCCAATCCGGCGAAGGTTAAGGCTGGGGCGGGGATTGCGGAGGGGACTGCTGCTGGGGCTGGGGCGCCGGGGCGGGCTGCTGGTACTGCTGCGGCTGGTAGCCGGGGTGCTGGGGCTGCTGGCCGTACGGCGCCTGCTGGGGCTGCTGCGGCCACGGACCGCCCGCCGCGGCCGGGGCCTGCGCGGGAGGCGCGTAGCCGGAACGGGACGCCGCGATCCGGGCACCCGCGGCGATCACCGCGCCCGTCACCAGCAGGCCCCCGCCGCCGATCGCCAACGTCTCAGAAAGCATGAGCGCGCTCTGCTGCACGCTGGGGCAACGGGCGTCGCCACGCTCTTCCGTGCAGTCCTTGGCCGCTCCGACGAAACCGACGGCGAGGGCACCGGCCATGAAGAAGCCGCCCAGGCCCATCGTGATGACCGCGCCCATGCTCGTGACGTTCTGCTGCGGCATCCTGACATCCTTCGTCTTTCGGGAGCGGTACGGGCGATCAGTCGACCACAGCGCCGCCGTTCCGCGCTAGTGGAGAACGCAAAACGCCCCACCGTTTCCGCAAGGAACGGCGGAGCATTTTGTGGAACGGGTCCAGGGTGCGTCAGCCACCGGCGTTGGCCTGCTTCACGCACTGCGCGGAGTCCTGGTTGGCCTTGTTCCCGTCCTTCACGTTCTTCGGCTGAACACCGAAGTCACCGGGCTTCGGCGGGTCGATCTCGTAGCCCTTCTGCTTCATGCACTTGGCGACCTTGAGGAGATTCCTGTACGCCTTCTTCTGCACGGGAGTGAGCGACTTGGGATCGACCGCGCCCCCGCCGCCCGGGTTGAGCTCGTTCGCCCCGACCGTCTTCTCCGGACCGGCAGGGGCACTACTCGCACCGCCGCCATTGGCCGAGGCGGACGAACTCGGCGAGGACTTGGCGTCGTCCTTGTCGTCGCCACCGCACGCGCTCAGGCCGAGCGAGAGGGCGAGAACGGCGACGGGGAGGACCGAGAGCTTCTTCAAGGCACTACCTCTCTGAGGGAAGGCATGTCTTTGCGAAGAGCATGCTACTGCGTCCCACTTGTCCATGTGTGCACACTCGACACGCAATCCGACAAGCAGTGATCACCTTTCTGACGCGAACGGCCCCGCCGATTCCAGGAATCGACGGGGCCGACTGTGGACAGGCGTCTCAGCCTCGATATCCGGGCGGGGGCCCTGCTGCCCGGGCGGGCCCATCGGCGGATACGGCTGCTGCCCGGGAGGCCCTTGCTGACCGGGCGGCGGACCCTGGCCGGGCGGCGGGCCGGGCTGCTGCCCAGGCGCACCCCATCCGGCCGGCGGCCCCTGCTGCCCCTGGTACATGCCGGGCATCGGCGCACCGCCGCCGGGCCCGGGACCGGGCGGCGGCCCGCCCTTCTTCCGGCCCTTCCGCGCGATGAGGATGACGACTCCGAGGATCACGACGAAAACGCCGACCACCACGAGCGCGCCCACCCAGACCGGATTTCCGGACGAGTCGTCCGAGTCGCTGCTCTTGGGAGCCGACGACGCCGGCCCGCCATTCTGCTCGGGCGCCTTGGGCGCGTTCGGCTGCGTCTTCGCCCACTGGTCGTACGCCGCGAACACCGGATTGGGCGCACTCTTCGGCACATTCGCCGTCAGAGCGTCACCCGGGATGATCGCCCCGGCCCCGGTCTGGTTGTCCTTGCCGGGCGGCCCCGCGTCCTTGGCCGTCGCGATGAGCCGCTGGACGACCTCGCGGTTGGACATCTGCGGGTTCTTGGAACGCATGATCGCCACAACCCCCGAGGTCAGCGCAGTGGCCTGGCTGGTCCCTGAGTAGTTGTTGTCGAAGACGCCCCGGTTGCGGACGCTGCCGACGTCCGCGCCCGGGGCAGCCACCGCCACGTACGGCTGACGCTGTGTCTTCACCCATGCGCGCTTCTGGGCGTCGATGGCGCCCACGGCGAGGACCCCGGCGCAGTTCGCCGGGGTCATGCTGCCGTTGGTCGACGCACCGTCGTTGCCCGCACCGGCCACGATGACGACGTCATGGGCGATGGCGTAGCCGACGGCCTGCTGGAGGTCCGGCGGGCACTTGCCGAACGTGCCGGGATTCGCCTGCGACACGTTGATCACTTTCACA
Organism: Actinomadura sp. J1-007; assembly: GCF_009793335.1. GTDB lineage: Bacteria > Actinomycetota > Actinomycetes > Streptosporangiales > Streptosporangiaceae > Spirillospora > Spirillospora yumaensis. The sequence goes on from NZ_WING01000001.1 coordinate 2,410,818, forward strand.
CCGTGATCGGCGGCGTAGCGGATCGCCTCGCCCGTGGACGGCCCGGAGCTGGCGAGCGGAAGGATCTGCGCCTCGGGAGCGACACCGACGAAACCCGTCCTGGTGCCCTGGTTGACGATCAGTGAGGCCATCGACGAGCCGTGACCGTCCGGGTCGGCGTCCGTCTGGCCGTCGCCGCTTCCTTGCTGCCAGTCGTCCGCCAGACGGAAATCCTTGCCCGGGAGGATGCGCCCTTGAAGCTCAGGAAGTTTGGCGTTCACCCCGGAGTCGATCAGTCCTACGGTGACGCCGGCGCCCTTGCTGACAGGCCAGACTCTCTGCTGGATCTGCCAGGCCGTAAACCACCACTCTTCGCTGCGCGGCCCAGGAACCGCGCCGGCGGGAGCGGCCACGCTCAACGCCAGCGCGGAGGCCGCCCCGGCCGCTGCCAAGACCCGCGTCAACCGTCGCACAACGAAACCTCACAGAACGGAAGCGGCGTGAGTGGCCCGGACAGATCCGGGCCACTCACGCCGACTGGTACAAGTCACGGACCGAGCTTAGGGTCAGCCGATGACGGGCGGGGACGTATCCCCATCGCTGCCGCCCCAGACGTCCTCGTCCTCGTGCAGCCACGTGGTGCGCTCGTGCTCGTCGTTGCCTCCGCCGCCCGCGCCGCCGCCGCGGCCGCCCATGGGCGCTCCGCCCATGCCGCCCGCGCCAGCCTTGCCCGCGCCGAACCCGCCCTTGCCGGCGCCGGCGCCCGCGCCCATGGCGCCCTTGCCCATCCCGGCGCCACCACCGGGAATGCCGCCGGCGAGACCGCCCGCGCCGCCGCCGGGGATGCCTCCACCCGGGACGCCGCCGCCACCGCCACCGCCGCCACCGGGGATGCCGCCACCGCCGAGGCCCTGACGGCCGAACGGGTCACCGCCGCCACCGCCGCCACCGCCGGGCAGTCCGGACAGGTCGCTGCCGTGGCCGCCACCGGGGATGCCGCCGCCGGGAACGCCACCACCCGGGACACCACCACCGGGAACACCGCCGCCGGGGACGCCGCCTCCCGGGACACCACCGCCGGGAACACCGCCACCCGGGACACCACCGCCAGGAACGCCACCGCCGGGGACGCCGCCTCCCGGGACACCACCGCCGGGAACACCGCCACCCGGGACACCACCGCCAGGAACGCCACCGCCGGGAACGCCGCCTCCCGGGACACCACCGCCTGGGATCTGCGGGTTCCGGTCGTTGACACCGGCGCCCGGGTTGGGCATGTCGACGGTGATTTCCTTGGGGACCCAGTTGTTGTTGGTCTCGATCGTGCGCTCTTGCAGCTTCTGCATGTGCTGCTTGGCGAGCTTCTTCTCCTCGTTGCCGAAGAAGTTCTTGATGTCGCCGAGCGTCTTCGACACGTTCAGGCCGCCGACCGCCAGGACGCCGCCCGCGGGGCCCGCGATCGTCGCGCCGAGGGCGAACTTGGCGGCGCTGCCCACGTCGAAGTGCGGGATCAGCCCTTCGCCGGGGGCGTGGTCCTTGTACCACTGAAGCTTTTCGGCGTGCTGGGTCAGCGCCGTGCCGTTCTCGCCGTAGCGGACGTTCATCTCGCGGCCGGTGGCGTTGAGGCGCTGCATCTGCTTCTGCGCGGCGTTGGAGTCCGTGCCCTTCCAGGCGTTGGACAGCCCGATCGCGTGCTTGCGCAGCAGGTCGGCCGTCGCCTGGAACTTCTTGGCGGCGTTGGCGTACGCCTCGCCGGCCTGCCTGACCTCGTCGGGCTTCGTGGCGTTGAGGATCTGCTTCAACGCGTCGATGTCCCCGTCCCACTCGCCGGGCTGGGTGGCGGAGACCCGGATCGGCGTCGTCTGGGGCCTGCTGTCACCAGTCATCGTCTCTTCTCCCCAATCGTCCGGACGGCTCAGTAAGCCGAGGTGTTCCTGGTGGTCGGCTTACTGCCGGTGTTGGTCGCGGGGGAGTCGACGCCGTTGGCGGCAGCCGTGTTGTTGTGCTCCATGTCCTCGTAATTGCCGACGGCCTTTTCGAGGGCGTTGATGACGGCCTCGTAGCTGGAGAGAAAGGCGTTGTACGTCTGGTTCAGCTGGAGGTAAGCCTTCTGCGTGCTGGCCTGAAGGCTCATCGCGGCCGGGTAGTTGCCGAGTTGAGCGGTGGTGATGTTGCCCTTCGACTGGAGCTCGTTCAGCGTGCCGCTTCCCGAGTTGTAGCTCTCATAGTCGTCGCGCAGGATCTTGAGAATCTTCTTGACCTCGTCCTTCTCGATCTCCAGCTTCTTGCCGGAGTCGAGGCCGGGCCACGAAGAATCAAGCTGGAACCCCGTACTTCCATTGTCCGCCGGTCGACCCATCTCAGCCTCCTGCGGGCTGATCCTGCCCGCTGCCTATGTCCCTCTGATGTCAAGAGCCAGGGGCCGTCGATGCGGCCCCCGGTCGTACCCCGTCCGGCCGCCCGGATGGGCCCGGGCGGCCGGTCTCGACGTCGTCAGCCGCCGATCATGGAGGTGTTCTGGCGCATGGTCGTCTGACCGGTCTCGGACGAGGAGTTGATCACAACGCCGAGCTGGTTCATGACCTTGCCGATCTCCGCCGCGGCCTGGTCCCACTGGCGCTTGGCGTCCATGTAGGCGTCCTTGGCGGTGTCCTCCCACTGCGCGAGCTTCTGCTCGACCGACTTCTCCAGGTCGTCGAGCTCACTCTGCATGGCGGTGTACTTCTGCTGGAACGCGGCGTATGCGGCCTGCATCCCGCCGAAGTTCATCGAGCTGTAGCTCATGGTTCCTCCGTGTCTCGGGTAGGTGCGCTCGGTGCCGCGGCTCAGCCGTTGAGCAGCGAGTTGAGGCGGTTGACTTCCTCGGTCTGCTGCTGCTCGCTGGCCTCGTAGTTGACCTTGGCCTGAGTGAGCTTCTCGTGCAGCGTCTCAAGGGCCTGGAGGACCTTGCCCAGCTCACCGTCGAACTCGGTGTAGACCTTGGTGAACGCGCTGGACGCCTGGCCGACCCACTGGCTCTGGAGCTGCTGGTGCTCCGAGCCGAGGTCGCTCTTGATCTTGTGGAGGTCCTGCGCCGCGCTCTCGACCCGCTGGGCCGCCTGAGCCATTTCTGCTCTGTCGGCTGCTGACTTCTGACCCATCAGTCACCCTTCCCAAGTGTCTCTGCGATGTTGTCTGATGCGGCGCGAGCCCCAATGGTTCGCGGCGGCGGGGGATATATCGGGAGCCACACCACGCCCGGTGGACGATCCAGCCAAGCCGTTACCACACTAGGCAAAAGCCGCATCCGTGTCGATCTACCTTAGGGAGCCTTCCGACACCGGCCATGGTGCTGTGACCGATCCGTAACATTCCGCACCGGCCGGACGTCGGGAGCCCTCCATCCGTTCGATCGACGGTCGTTCCGCACCCGGGTTCGCGGCCTGGACCGTCCGGCCGCGAGGCCCGGCGGCGGGAGCGCCGCTCGTCCGGATGGACCGGACGGCTGGCTGCCGTACGGCCCGTTGGACCTCCGGACGGCGACGCGCACCGCCCGGTCCCCTCCCGCCTGGCAGGCGGTGGAGCCGGGCGAACGATCCGAAGCGTCGTCCGTCCGGTCGTGCGTGCGGACGGCTGGCTGCCGTCCCTTGGCCGAACGACTCGGTCGATCGGTCGTTCGTTCGGTCGTTCGTTCGGCCGGCGAGGCGGGGGGCTCGGGATGCCTTCCCGTTCGCGATGCCGGACGGTACGCGCAAGGAGCGCCGCGTCCGGTGGTTCGTGGGCCGGACGGTTCGCGGGGGCGGCGCGTCCGGCGGGCTTGTCGTGCCAGACGGTTCGCAGGAGCGGCGCGTCCGGCGGGTTCGCGGTGCCGGACGGTCCGCGAGAGCGTCGCGTCCGGTGGGCTTGCGGTGCTGGACGGTTTGCGGGGAGCGGCGCGTCCGGCGGTGGGGTGGGGCGGGGGGTCAGGTCCAGATCTTGCTGTTGGACTGTTCCGCCTTCTGGTAGTTGTCGTGCGCGACGCCGATCGACTCGGAGAACTCCTTGACCGCCTTGGCCATCTCGCGGGCGGCCTTGTCCCATTTGGCCCTGGCGTCCATGTAGGCGTCCTTGGCGGTGTCCTCCCATCGCGCGAGGCCGCTTTCCAGTTCGCCTTCGAGACGGTCCAGAAGTTCGGTCATCTCGCGGTGCTTGCTCTTGAAAAGCTGCTCGGACTGCTGCATCACCGAGTACGTCGTGCCGAACGCCTCTCCCACGTTCCCTCCATCCGCCTCCCTGGCGCGCGCCGGGAGGCTGCTCAGGCCCTTGCGGGCGGCTTGCGGTCTTGCACCGTCTCCAGCGGTCCGCTGCACGGTCTTCGTGTCGTTGTGGTCAGTGGCCGGTGCCTCCGGTACGGCCGCCGCCGACACCGCCCGCGACACCGCCGCCGCCGTGTCCGGCGCCGCCTCCCGCCGCGCCGCCGCCACCGGCACCGCCGCCGGCCGCGCCGCCACCGCCCGTACCGCCACCGGCGCCAGCGCCAGCCCCGCCGCCCTGGCGGCCTCCCGCGCCCGCGCCGCCGCCCGTGGGGCTTCCGGCCGCCGCGGCCACGCCCGCGCTGTTGCCCGCGGTGTTGACCTGCGGCGGGTTGTTCGGGTCGAAGATCTCAAGGGACGGGCCGGAGGGGAGCAGCCGCAGCAGGTCGGCGGGGACGGGCTTGGAGTCGCCGCCCTGGCCGATGGAGTAGCCGAGCGCCTTGGCGGCGTCGGCGTTCTTCAACGGGTACTTGCGGCCGTCGTCGCCGATGAAGACGTAGGTGTTGATCGCGTCGGCCTGCGCGTTGCTCGGCAGGACGCCCGCGAGGACGGCGCTGCCGGGCGGGAGGACGACGTTGTCGACGCCCTGGCCGTTGCTCTGCGTGGTGGGCATCGGCAGGTCGCTGCCGCCGCCGGTGGTGAGCTGCGGCTTGGTCATGCCCCCGTCGAGGTCCTTGTAGACGATGCAGAGGGCCTCCTTCGGGTCGTACCGCACCGGCTTGAGCTGGGTGTCGGGGAGGCCGCTGCTCGGGATGGTCTGGCCCGACTGGTTGCGGGTGATGACGTTCGGCGGGATCGGCGCGGCCTGCGGCATGCTGCCGTACTCGCGGGTGGACTGGATGAGCTGGGCCTGCACGGACGTGATCGACGCGAAGCCGTCCTGGAGCAGGACGAACCAGCGGTCGCTGTCGCCCGCCTCGATGAAGTTGACCTGCCCGATCCGGCCCTTGAACCCTCCGGCGGCCTGCGTCTGGCCGCCGAAGCGCGCGATGCGCGGGGCGGAGTAGTCGGGTCCCTGCGGCATCGCGTTCACGAACGTCGGGGAGACGGGAACGGTCGGGGGGCTGCCGAGGACGGTCATGCCGCCGGGGCTGACCTTCATGCGCAGGTTGTTCCAGACGAGCCAGTTCTCGTTGCCGCTGCTGACGACGACCGCGGAGTCCGCGGGCAGCGGCTTGCCGCCGACGCTCTTGCCGCCGACGAGGGAGACGGCGGGGCGCGGCGTTCCGGACGTGCCGGTCGAGGTGCGCACGCACACCGACCACGGCCCGCCGACCAGGCGCTTGCGCTCGGGGACGCTGTCGGGCGCGCCCGCGATGCCGATCATCGGGCCGCGGCGGTACTTGCTGAGCGACTTGGACGACACGGACTTCTGCTTGCCGCTGCTGCCGACCGCGAGCTTCGCCGACGCGTAGTTGGCGACGGGGCAGAGCACCTTCTCCTTCTGCCCGGTCGGGACGCACCAGACGAACCGCGTGCCGGTCTGCTTGTCGATGAGCAGGGTCTGCGGGTCGGTGAGGCCCTTGCCGCCGCCGCCGAGCAGGATGCCGGCGATGCCGAAGCCCGCCGCGACGAGGACGCCGACCATGACCCCGGACAGCGTGCCGACGTTGAGCCGCTTGAGCGGCTGCTCGGGATAGTCGGGCTCGCCGAGGATCAGCGCCTGCGAGGCGCGCTGGGTCATCAGCCGGTGCGCCTGGAGGAGGTCCCGTTTGGTCTGCATCTACCCGTGCCTCCCGCTCAGCCCGCGAGCCCGCGCGCCCACTCGAAGACGCCCGCGACGCCGAGGGCGAGGGGGACGAGGGCGACGACGAGCAGGATCTCGATGATGTCGCCGGCGCGGCCCCAGAACGGCGTGAGCCGGTTCTTCGGCAGCCACATGCCGACGCCGACCGCGATGCCGGACACGACGAGCGTCGGCGCGAGGACCCCGGCGAGCAGGTAGACCTGCGAGTCGAACCGGAGCGCGGCGCCGAGCGCGAGGACCGAGAGGCCGAACACGCCGGGCACCAGCATCCACAGCTTCTGCGCGCGTCCCCGGAACATCCGCGCCCGCAGCAGCAGCGCGGACGCCAGCACGACGCACATCGCGGGGGCGACCCAGCCGCCGGCGAGCGCGAGCGGCACCGCGGCGCCCATGGCGGTGAGGCCGAGGCCCGCGACGCCGCCGGTGACGAACCGGTCGGCGGCGGCCGTGCGGGCGAGGACCTGCTGGCCGTCCACCATGAGGGTGTCGCGGCGCAGGTCCTCGGCGCTGTTGGGCACGGGCGGCAGCTTCACCCGGGCGAGCTTGAACGCGACGCCCGGCAGCAGCGGGGTGAGCGCGAGCGCGACCGCCACGGTGATCGCGGCGATGCCCGCGGAGTCGAAGTCGAGGGCGATCGCGACGCCCGTCGTGATCGCGCCGAGCAGCGCGGCGACGGCGGCGCCGTAGAAGACCGGCAGCCCGTCGGCGATCGCGACGCCGCAGACCGTCGCGGCGAGCACGACCGCGCCGAAGCCCGCGAGCAGGTGCAGGGTGCCGAGGTCGCCGAGCGCCTTGTCCTGCGCGGGGCCGAGGAGTCCGGCGAGGAACGCGTACGGCAGCGCCGCGTAGCCGAGCGCCGCGCCGGCGCCCGCGTCGCCCGCGGCCCGCGACAGCGCGACGGCCGCGCCGAGCAGGAGCACCGCGATGCCGCCCGCGGCGATCGCGGGGACGAGCCAGGACGGCCCGGTCAGCAGCAGGGTGACCGCGCCGACGAGGAGCCCGGCGACGCCCCAGCCGAGCGCGAACGTGCGCGCCGACTCCGGCCGCCACCGCCCCGGACGGTCCTTGACGGCGGTCGCGACCACGTCGGGGACGTCGTCGAACGCCAGGTCGGGCATCTGCGCCATGCGCGGGCGCAGGTAGAGCAGGTCGCCGTCGCGCAGCCCCGCCTGCGCGGGCGTCGCCGACGGCTCGAACGGCGCCTCATCGAGCTTCTGGAGCACCCAGCCGCCGTGCGCGAGGCCCGCGTCGGCGAGGTCCTGCCCGGCGTAGTGCAGCATCGTGGGGTAGAGCTCGGCGAAGGTCGCGTCGGCGGGCAGCGCGATGTCGACCCGGCGCTTCGGCCCGACGACCGTGATCCGGCAGAGATCGGCTCCAGGGGGCGCGCTCACGACTTCCTCGCAAGTAGGTCGGTGGGGGAACGGGACCGCGGAGCATGCTCCCATGCCCCGTGCCCCCGTTCGCCCTCTGCTGGTCAAGACCATAGATGATGCAAAATCCCGCAAACCCTACGCAACGTTCACCCGTAGTAGTCAACCGATAGGGCACTGTGCCACACCGGCACCCCCATCACCACCCGAACGGCTTGAACCACCCGAAAACGTCACGTCCTGCCCGAAGGCCCGCACGCGCACCGTCACACGGTGTGCCGCGGACAGCGGGGGGCGCTCCGCGCGGTTCCGGTACGGGACGTTCACGCGTCGCGCCGCTCTCCGACGGCGGGACGACACGGCCCGTTCCCCTCACCGGGGACGGGTGGGATACCTCACACGGCGGCCGGTACGGCTCCGAGCAGCCGGTCCAGGTCGAGGTCGAGCGCGGCGAGTCCCTCCGCGCCGCCCACGTAGAGGACCGGTCCCGGGCCGAGCACGAGCGCGCCGACCGTTCCGCCGGGGCGCAGCGCGGCGTCGCCGCCGGTCTCCAGGTCCCAGAAGTGCAGCTCGCCGTCCGCCCAGCCCGCGGCGACCAGCGGCCTCCCGGCGACGACGGCGGCGGCCACGGCGGTGACCGGGCAGTCGCGGCGCGCGGCGGCCTCCGGCATCGGCGGCTCGCCGGGGATCCACAGCCGTACGGTGCCGTCCGAGCCGCCGCTCACCACCAGCCGCCCGCCCGGCAGGCTCACGCAGGCGACCGCGGTGACCGGCCCGGTGTGCAGGTCGCAGGACGGCGGCGGACCGGCGGGCGCGTCGAACGTCCACGCCGTCACCGCGCCGGTGCGGTCGCCGAGCGCCACGGTCGCGACCCGTTCGTCCGCGCCGAGCGCGGTCGGCACGGCGGGACCGGACGAGGTGAGCGTCGCGAGCACCGCCTTGGCGTCGAGGTCACCGCCGCCCGCGGGCGCGGCGTTGAGCAGCCCGCCGAGATGCTCCGCCCTGCTGCGCGCACCGGAGGGCCGCGTGACGCCGAGGCCGCCGTGGTCGTCGAGATGCAGGACGGCCCCGTCCGGGAACGGCACGAGATCTCGAATCCGCGCCGTCTCCCCCGGAACCCGCCCGGCGGGCCGTCCGCTCTCCAGATCGAAGGCATGGAACGCGCCGTTCGCCCCAGCGGCCATCAGCTCAGGACCCGGCCCGCCGCGTTCGCTCTCCGCGCCAGGCGCGCCGCGTTCGCCGTCGTGGTCGGCCGCGGTTCGGGCCAGTGCTTCGACGGGGCCGCTCCAGTGGTCCGCGGACGGGTCGGCCGGGCGGGCGGAGATCCAGCGCGGGCCCCACTGCGCGCCGGCGGCGTGCTGGGCGAACGCGTTCGCGAGATCCCGGTCGCCGTTGCGGAGGGCGGCGAGCCGCAGCGCCGACGCGCGCGCCGCGCCGCCGGGCATCCTGACCAGCGCGGGCCCGGCCGAACGCCACGCGTTCCGCAGCGGCCACGGGCCGTCCGCCTGGACGGCGTCGATCGCGGCCGTCACCGCGACCGGGTCGGCGTGCGCCAGGCAGCCGGGGTCGGAGACGATCCGGCCCGCGGTGCCCGTCGCCGCCGCATGCCGCAGCACCGCGCGCGCACGCGCCGCGTCCGTCCGGGACCAGTCGGGACGTCCCGCCGCGTCCTTGGGCAGCGCCTCGTACAGCGAACGGCCGATGGCGTTGTCGATCTGCGCGGCGACCTGCGGCGTCCGCCCGCGCAGGACCGCCTCGCGCAACGGGCGGCAGCCGAGCGCGAACCGGTCGCCGACGCGTACCGCGAGCGGCAGCGCCGCCTCCACCGACGCGCGGGCGTGCGCGACGTCACCGGTCAGCGCGGTGGTCCAGGCGTGCCAGTCGTTCCAGGAGACGGGCTCGTACGCGGCGGCGAGCGCTTCCAGGGCGGCGCGCGCCACTGGAGGCGCTCCGCGCAGCCACCGGCCGACGGCGTCGTGCGCGGGAACGTCCGGGTCCGCGCCCGGAGGCGGGGCCGTCAGAGCCAGCTCGGCCAGTCCGGCGTTGGGGTAGAGGGAGTCGGCCGCGGCGACGACGGCCGGGTCGCCGATGCCGCGGGCCGCCGCGAGGTGGGCGACCCACGCGCCGAACGCGGCCCGGTCGGTCGGCTCCGGAACGTCCAGGTCGATGATCTCCGCCGGCGCGCCGTCCGCGGTGAGGAGGGCGACCGCCTCCGGGCGCCCCTCCACGAGCAGGCGGACGTGCGGCAGCGCGAGCAGCGGCGCGAGCAGGCCCGCGACGATCCCGGCGGCCCCGGCGCCGTCGCAGCGGGCCCCGGACTCGTCCAGCTCGGCGACCACCAGGGTCGTACGGCGCGGATCGGCCTCCAGGTGCGCGAGCACGGTGGCCGGGGCGGCGCCCGGCAGGGCGAGCTGCTCGGCCAGTGCCCACGCGGCGGAGTGCAGTGTCATGCCGCGCACGCTGAAGACCGCGGTCGCCGCGCGGGACGTCTCCAGGTCGGCGTCCACCGCCGACGCCAGCAGCCTGCTCTTCCCGGCGGCGGGCGCGCCGGTGATCGCGCAGAGCCGCGGGCGCAGCACGTCCCCCAGCCACGCGGCGACCGCCGCCGCGGCGGGCTCGCGGCCCGCGCCCACCGGCGGCCGGCTCGTTCCAGGCATCGGCACGGCCTTCGCTTCCCTTCTCCGGTCAACCCTGATCGTCCCCGGCCGGCCACGCTCGGCCCACCGGTCCCCCGGTCCCCGCTCCCCCGGTCAAATCCCGCCCGCCTCGGGTCGGCTCCGCCCGGCCGCTGTCCGGCCGTTCGGCTGCGGGCCGGTCAGTCCTGTTCGGCGGCGTAGCGCATCAGGTCCAGGAGGCCCGCCTCGCGTTCGGCGGCGGTGTCGCCGTAGTCGAAGCTGTGGCTGAACTCGGCGCGGGTGAACTTGGTGAGCCACATCGCGCAGTAGTTGCCGGGCAGGAAGCAGGGCTCCAGCTCCGTGTAGACGCGGGTGACCTGCTCGGGCCGTACGCCCTGGCGTTCGAGCCTCGACCACAGGACGCGCTCGGGGTGTGCGAGGCCGACGGCCGCCTGCTCCGTCTCGATGCGCTTGCCGCCTCTGGAGTCGCCCACCTCGAACGCCGCCGAGAACGGGAAGCTCATCGCGTGCCGGATCTGCTCCAGGACGCGCGGCCACCACGCCTCGTCGTCCTGGAGGGCCGCCTCGTCCACCTCAAGCAGCCGCTTGCGCAGGCCGCGGAAGACGGCCGCCGGGTCCTGGTCGCCGGGCGCGGCGAGGACGGGCAGGTGGCGGTCGAGCGCCAGCAGGGCGCGCAGGAACGCGGGGACGCTCGCGTTGACGTGCATCGACGGCGCGTCCGCGACCACGAACAGCGCCCTGACCTGGCCGTCCGGCTCGACGCACAGCTCCGCGCCGCGGTCGGTGCCGAGCCGGAGCCAGCCGGCCGCCGACGCGGCGGCCTCGGGGAACCCGGCCGAGGAGGCGTACTCGCCGAGCGGCAGCGGCTCGCCCGACGTCGCGGTGAAGTAGGGCCCGACCTGGATGGGCAGCCCCGCCTCGGCCAGCGGGCCCGCCGCGCCGGCGGGCACCTGGAGGCCGTCCAGCTCGGCCGCCGCGAAGCGCCGCAGCCCGCGCGGCCCGAACTGCGCCGTCAGCTCGCCGGTGATGTCGGTCGTCATCGGTGGTTCCCCAAGCGGTTCGTCGGTCGTGGACGTGGTCCCGGCGCGGGCGGCGCGGTGGCGCGTGGCGCGGCGGCGCGGTCGCGCGCCCGGGTCAGCCGAACGTGCCGCTCGCGATGTCGTCGAGGACGTTCGGCCAGACCTTCATGATCTCGCCTTCGGGGACCTCGAACGCCGCCGGATCGTGCTCGCGCCACGCGCGCTCGGTGAGCCGGGCCGCCTCCTGGAACGGGTCGGAGCCGGTGCCCTCGTAGTCGGCCTCGTGCTCGTCGAAGTGCTCCTCGGTGTAGAGCTCCCGGTCGCGTTCGAGGACGTAGGCGAAGTAGACCAGCGATTCGAGGTCGGAGTTCATCAGGTACGGGTCGGGCTCGGCCTCGGAGATCGCGTAGACCCGCCCGGTGGCGCCGTCGAGCGCGATCGTCACGAACACCGAGCCGTACGCGTCGCCGAGCAGGTAGGCGTCCGCGAGGGAGGGCGGGACGGTCCAGCCGTGCTCGGTGACGAACGGGGACTCGCGCAGCGGCAGCGGCCCGTCCGGGACGTGCTTGTCGAAGACGATGAACTCGGCGGTGGTGCTCGTCGGCACGCCCACCTCGGTCAGGAACGCGCGCGCGGCCTCGTCGGTGATCCCGGCGGGAACGGCGCCGGGAGCGACGCGCGCGACCGCGTCCTCGCCGAACACCTCGACGAGGGCGTCGTGCGTCAGCCTGTCAGGCACGGGTCAACCTTTCGTCCGGTACGGAACGCGAACGCCTAACGCCCCAGCAGACCTCTCGCGTAGGTCCGTATCTTGCCGCTCACCTGGGCGTTGGTGCCGTCGGTGCCATCGTAGTTCCAGCTGTGCGACACCTTGAAGTTCGGATCGTTCTTCGCGAAGTGCGCGTAGAGCCACTCGTCGCAGTTCCCCTTGTTCGGACTGCACGGCGCCCGTTCGGTGTAGACCTCGGTGACCTTGCGGATGTTGCCCTTCTGCATCTCGTCCAACAGCAGCGAGCCGGCCGAGCGCTCCGAGTGGGTGCCCTGGCTGCGGCCGACGAGGATGCCCTCGTTGCCGTCCTTGTCGATGTACCGGTACGCCGCGTAGTTCTTCGCGCTCGTGTCCTGGTTGCGGTGCCGCGCCTGCTGCGTGGCGCGCGACAGGTCCGAGCTGCCCGGCGGCACCTTGTTGGACTTGACGTGCGGGCGGCGGCCCTTGGCGCCGTCCTTGAACGTGTACTTCTTCGCCCGGTCGCGTACGCGCTGGTTCGGTTCGAGGTAGTCGACGCGCTTGCCGTTCTTGGACAGCCTGAACATGTCCTGCGCGGCCTTGCCGAAGACGCCGCGCGCTCCCCTCGCGGCCGCGCCGCGCTGGGACGGGGTGCCGCTCCTGCGATGCCTGGCTCCCACGGTCAGACGTTGAGGGCGGCCGAGACGGACGTGATCTCCCCGACCATCTTCTCCTCGGCCTTCTCGTAGTTGTCCGCCATCGCCTTCAGCTTCTCGGAGTAGGCCGCCATGTCCTCGGCCGCGCCGGTGAACGACTCGTCCGCCTGTTCCTGGATGGCGTTGTACGACTCGCCGATGAGCATCCCGATGTCGTCGCCGCCCCAGGGCTGGCCCATGCCCTCGACCTTCGCGACGAGGTCCTTCCACTCCGACGACAGGCGCTCGCCGGCGGCCTTCAGCCCGCTGGACGCGCTGCGGAGGGTGTCGGGCCGGATGGTGTAGCCGTCCGCGGTCATCGGGAGCCTCCGATCTTGGAGATGGCATCGCTCACGGCCTGGCTGATCGCCGCCATCTGCCGCATGCCCTCGTTCTGGACCTGCTCGACCTGCTGGGAGAGGGCCGCGACGTCGACGGCCTCGGCGGCGCCCGCGTCGGCGGACTTGGCGCGCAGGTCGGCGAGCGCGGCGTTGGCGGCGGCCACGAGGTGCTCGCCGAGCTCCTCGGAGGCCATCCGCATGGCGCGGGGGTTGAGCTGGACCGCCTTCAGCCGTCCGCCGGGCTCGGCGGTGACCTTGACGTAGCCGTCCGCCGCCTCGCCGACGCCCTCGACGTCGGGGAGGTCCTCGGGGTCCGGGGCTGCGCCGGACCGCATCGAGGCCAGGGTCCGGCGCGCCTCGGTCAGCATGTGGTCGAGGTCGGGTCCCGAGAAGTCGGCCAAGGCGGATCGCTCCTCCGCGAAGACAACGGGCTTGAACGGTCTTGACGGATCATAACGACGCAAAGCGGCTCCGGAGCGCGACGGCGCGCGATCCCGCGTCCCGGAAGGCGCGCCCGGCGGGGAACGCGTAGGGTGTCGCGACCGTCGGAACGTCCGGAGATCACCCAGAGCACACTCTTATGCAGCGGGAGTGAGGGACCCCTACCATTTGATCCGTTTGGCGAAGGTCGGATCAGCGGGTGATCCTGGTGCACGGGGGGATCGTCGGCTGGCGGCGACGGCCGGGGCCTGCGCGACAGGACCGGTCTGAGCTGCGGGAACGGTCAACGGGGCCGCAGCGGGCCGGCAGGTCCGCGGTTGGAGGAGAAGGAACGTGAGCACGGTCGTCGTCCGCCGCCGTGAGCGACGGAAACCCCCTGCCATGCCACGGGGCGAGGTTCTGCTCGAATCGCCGCCGGAGCTGCCCGAGGTCATCCCGGCGGGCTTCCAGGCGGTGATGACCTACCTGCCCATGCTCGCGGGCTCGGGCGCGATGGTCTTCATGATGGTGGGCCGCGGGGGCGGCACCCTCCAGTACGTCGCGGGCGGCATGTTCGCCGTCTCCATGTTCGGCATGATGCTCGGCCAGGTCGGCCGGGGCGGCGGCGAGCGCAAGGTCAAGCTCAACAACGAGCGCCGCGACTACCTGCGCTACCTCGGGCAGGTCAGGCGCAAGGTCCGCAGCGCCGCCAAGCAGCAGCGCGAGGCGCTGGAGTGGGGCAGCCCCGACCCGGGCTCGCTGTGGTCGCTGGTGATGAGCGCCCGGCTCTGGGAGCGGCGCCCCGCCGACGACGACTTCGGCCAGGTCCGGGTCGGGACGGGCGCGCAGAAGCTCGCCGTCCAGCTCGTCGCGCCCGAGACCAAGCCCGTCGAGGACCTCGAACCGATGTCCGCGGGCGCGCTGCGCCGGTTCATGCGCACCCACGCCAACGTGCCCAACCTGCCGATCTCGGTGTCGATGCGGTCGTTCGCGCGGATCGTCCCGCAGGGCGACCCCGAGGCCGTGTACGGCATGGTCCGCGCGATGATCGCGCAGATCGCGGCGTTCCACTCCCCCGACGACGTGCAGATCTCGGTGTGCGCGGCGCGGCAGCGGCTGCCCTGGTGGCAGTGGATCAAGTGGCTGCCGCACAACCTGCACCCGACCGAGCACGACGCGGCGGGCCAGGTCCGGCTGATGAGCGAGAGCATGGCGACGCTGGAGGCGATGTTCGGGCAGGCGGTCAAGGACCGGCCCCGGTTCCAGCCCGGCATGTCCCGCGACGACCTGCCGTACCACATCATCATCATGGACGGCGGCCAGGCGTCCTACGACTCCCAGCTCGCCGCCGACGGCATCGAGGGCGTCTGCATCATCGACCTCACCGGCTCGACCGCCCCGACGCACGAGTCGACCATGCTCCGGCTGAACGTCCAGAAGGACCGGATGGCGCGGCTCACCAAGGACCGCACCGGCAAGGACGTCGCGACCCGCATCGGCAAGCCCGACGGGATCACCCTCCAGCAGGCCGAGGCCCTCGCCCGGCAGCTCGCGCCGCTGCGCGCGAGCGGCATGCAGGGCCCGGAGGAGGACGCGCTGTCGTCCGCCACCACGATGACCTCGCTGATGGGCATCGACAACCCGTTCCACGTCGACCCGGCCGAGGTGTGGCGCCCGCGCGCGCCGCGCAACCGGCTGCGCGTCCCGATCGGCATCGACCCCGAGGGCCGTCCCGTCTCGCTCGACATCAAGGAGTCGGCGCAGGGCGGCATGGGGCCGCACGGCCTGTGCATCGGCGCGACCGGCTCCGGCAAGTCCGAGCTGCTGAGGACGCTCGTGCTCGGCCTCGCGATGACGCACTCGTCCGAGGTGCTCAACTTCGTCCTGGTCGACTTCAAGGGCGGCGCGACGTTCCTCGGCATGGACAACCTGCACCACGTCTCCGCCGTCATCACCAACCTGGAGGACGAGCTCCCCCTGGTCGACCGCATGTACGCGGCGCTGGAGGGCGAGATGGTGCGGCGGCAGGAGTACCTGCGCGCGTCCGGCAACTACGCCTCGCTGCGCGACTACGAGAAGGCCCGCGAGCAGGGCGCCGACCTCAAGCCGATGCCGACGCTGTTCCTGGTGCTGGACGAGTTCTCCGAGCTGCTGTCGGCCAAGCCGGAGTTCGCCGACCTGTTCGTGATGATCGGACGGCTCGGCCGGTCGCTCGGCGTGCACATCCTGCTGGCCTCGCAGCGCCTGGAGGAGGGCAAGCTGCGCGGCCTCGACACGCACCTGTCGTACCGGATCGGCCTGCGCACGTTCTCCGCGCAGGAGTCGCGGGTCGTGCTCGGCTCCCCCGACGCGTACGAGCTGCCGTCCGCGCCCGGCCACGGCTACATGAAGTTCGGCACCGAGTCGATGACCCGGTTCCGCGCCGCGTACGTGTCCGGGCCCGCGACCGAGGACCTCCAGCCCGCGCAGAAGAAGGGCAGGCAGCACGTCCGGCAGGTCGTGCCGTACATCCCCGACTACATCCGGCCGCAGGTCATCGAGGACCCGCAGGAGCAGCAGGCGCAGCCGGAGAACGAGACGCAGGCGTCGCTGTTCGACGTGGTCGTCAAGCAGCTCGAAGGGCACGGCCCGCCCGCGCACGAGATCTGGCTGCCGCCGCTCGACGTCCCCCCGACGCTCGACGAGCTGCTGCCGACCCTCGCGGTCGTCCCGGGCCTCGGCCTCACCACGCAGAACGACGCGTGGCGCAACCGGCTGCACGCGATCACCGGGATCATCGACCGGCCGTTCCACCAGCGGCGCGACCCGATGTACGTGGACCTGGCCGGCGCGGCCGGCAACGTCGGCATCGCCGGCGCCCCGCAGAGCGGCAAGTCCACGATGCTCCGGACGCTGATCGCGTCGCTCGCCGTCCTGCACACGCCGCAGCAGGTGCAGTTCTACTGCCTGGACTTCGGCGGCGGCACGCTCGCCGCGTTCGAGGACCTCCCGCACGTCGGCGGCATCGCGACCCGCCTCGACAACGACCGCGTGCGCCGCACGGTCGCGGAGGTCACCTCGCTGCTGGAGCAGCGGGAGCGGGAGTTCGCCGAGCGCGGCATCGACGGCATGGCCACCTACCGGCGGATGCGAGCCTCCGGCGAGATCCCCGGCGACGGCTACGGCGACGTGTTCCTCGTGATCGACGGCTGGATGACCGTCCGCCAGGACTACGAGAACATCGAGCCGGTCATCACCGACCTCACCGCCCGCGGCCTCGGCTACGGCATCCACGTGATCGCGACGGTCAACAAGTGGTCGGAGTTCCGCACCACGATCCGCGACCTGTTCGGCAGCCGCCTCGAACTGCGGCTCGGCGACCCGTACGAGTCGGAGGTGGACCGCAAGCTCGCGCAGAACGTCCCCGAGGGCAAGGCGGGCCGCGGCCTCACCCGGGACAAGCTGCACTTCCTGGCGGCGCTGCCGCGCCTGGACGGCGACCCGAGCGGCGAGAACCTCTCCGACGGCGTCCGCAAGTTCGTCGGCGCGGTCGCGGGCAACTGGCAGGGGCCGTCCGCGCCGAAGGTCCGGATGCTGCCCTCGGTGCTCCAGCCGTCGCAGCTCCCGTCCCCGGCCGAGACGGGCTCGCGGATCCCGTTCGCGATCGACGAGGACTCCCTGTCGCCGGTCTACCTGGACTTCTCCCAGGAGTCGCACCTGCTGGTCATCGGCGACACCGAGTGCGGCAAGTCCAACCTGCTCCGCACGATCATCCAGGGCCTGGTCGACCGCTACACCCCCGAGCAGGCCCGGATGATCTTCCTGGACTACCGGCGGGCGCTGCTCGACTCGGCCAACACCGAGCACCGCATCGGGTACGCCGCCTCGTCCACCGCCGCCGCGTCCCTGGTCAAGGACATCGTCGGCGCGCTGAAGAACCGGCTGCCACCGGCCGACCTCACCCCCGACCAGCTCCGCGACCGGTCCTGGTGGAACGGCCCCGACCTGTACCTGATCATCGACGACTACGACCTGGTGGCCACGTCCAACAACCCGGTCACCCAGCTCGCCGAGCTGCTCCCGCAGGCCCGCGACATCGGCCTGCACGTGATCGTGTCCCGCGCGTTCGGCGGGTCCGGCCGCGCCATGTACGACCCGATCATGCAGCGCATCAAGGAGATGGGCTCCCCCGGCCTCCTGATGTCCGGCAACAAGGACGAGGGCGTGGTCCTCGGCAACATCAAGGCCCACGCGCTCCCGCCGGGCCGCGGCTACTTCATCGACCGCCGCGGCGGCACCCGCCTCGTCCAGACCGCCCACCTAGAGACCGCAGAAAGGCAGGCAGATGGCTGACTTCAGCCTCGGCGACGGCTTCGAGCGCTTCCAGCGCGACATGGAGCGGAGCATGGGCGACTTCGGCAGGATCCAGGAACGGATCAAGGAGGCCGTCGGCCGGGGCGAGTCCGCCGAGGGCCGGATCACCGCCGAGTTCCGCACCGAGGGCGGCCTGACCGCCCTCACCATGGACCCCCGCGCCCTGCGGCTCCCGTCCGAGGAGCTGAGCGAGGAGATCCGCAAGGCGGTGAACGCGGCCAGCCAGGACCTCCAGAACCAGGTCCGCGAGGCGAGCAGCACCATGTTCGCCCCCTCGGACCGCCCGGACCAGGCCCTCGACCCGTCCGCCGCCCTGGCCTCCCTGGACAAGATCGCCAACGGCTTCGCCGGCCAGATGAAGGACCTCGCCCGCGAACTCGGCCTCCAACAGCAGCGCGCCAAGGAAGCCATGGAGAACTACCAGGGCAAGGGCAACCCAGCCCGCTGACCAAGCGAACGGCCCCCGAAGCACTCCGCTCCGGGGGCCGTCCCATGCCCAGCCCTACTAGAGGTCCAGTCCCCCAGCCTTGATCCGCCCAACGAACACCGCGAACTCCCCACGCGTCACAGCAACCCTCGGCCCCTCAGGATCCTTGCTGTCACGAACGGCCACCCCACCACCGACCACGCCCAACTCCACGCACTCGGCGGTGCCGCCCCCGCTCGTATAGCTGCTCTTGCGCCATTCAATGATCACCGAGATGCTCCATCACTTTCTTGATCAGCTCCAGGGACCCTTGCTCGGGTAGTGCCTGCGCCCCAATCCGGTCGTACCTCAGCGACATCCTCCTTACCTCGGAGGCGTCCGGTACCAGTCTGCCCTGAAGTTGCGCCCACACATAGGCGATGTCGGTGCCGTCGGCCGTGGTGATCAACTCGAAGTCTCCGTCAACACCGATGTGCGCGGGAGAACCGGACGGCACGATCCGCACGCTCGCCCGTTCGGCCAGTTCGATCAGCCTCTCGAGCTGCCCGGTCATGACCTCGCGCGGAACACCTTCGTACCGCAACGCGGCCTCATCGATCAGCAGCCACAACGACATGCCCTTGAGCTGGTCGAGCAGCAGCTTCTGGCGGTCCATGCGTTTGCGCACGGCGCTCTCGACGTCTTCCAGCACGCCGCAGGAGGTGATGATCGCACGAGCGTAGTCCTCGGTCTGGAAGGGGACCGGCACGATCTGGCTGTTGTAGATCTTTATGATCAGGGCGCCCGTCTCGAAATCGATCAGTTGCTTCGTCCACTCTCGATCACGCCCGAGGACGACCGCATAGTGGCGCAATGCGACGAACAATGTTCCCCAGGCTTCGTCGAGGAGCTCGGCTTGGACGGAAGTCAGGTTGAGGCGTCCCGCCTCGATGTTTGCTACCCGTTGTTTGTCAGCCTGGATGACCACGCCCACCTCCGCCTGCGAGAGTTCGCGCTGGCGGCGCTCTTTGCGCAGGTAGACAGAGATGAGGTTCCAGAGCGAGTCTTCGGGGCGGAGGGACTCGGCAGCACCCATTGCTGACTCCTTAGGTAACAAAGTTCCTCGTACAACTCGCACGAGGAGCCTGACAGGCGGAGTCTAGGAGCAGAACAGGGCCAGTGAAGGACTTTCTACGCGACTCCGAAAACTACTGCGAGGTACGAACAATGTCACCCGAACAACCGTCGTCCCATAACGGTCAATCTCCGTTTTCCCGGGGACGCTGGGCAGAGCCATACATTTCCGCCGCGTCGGGGCTCTGGACGGTGCATCGGTGGAATCCGCTCACGTTCACCGAGCAGGCGCGCAACCTCGTCCACACGCTCACAGCTTGCGACCTGGGCACGCTGCGACGCCTCATGGCGCAGCAGGACGAGCTGGCCGACCGCGTCCACCAGCCGCACGACCGGGCTCCGGAGCAGGAGGGCCCGTGATCCACCTCAACGTCCCCGCCGCGACGATCCGGGCGGAACTTCCGGAGCCGTTCCACCCGGGCTGGAACGAGATCGACGGAGTCACCGTTGAGGGGACCCGCCTCACCATCAACCCCGCCCGGTACTTCTTCCGCTACGAGAATCCGTCCTGGCTGCCATCTGCGGCCCCGTCTACGGCCTGACCAGCGCGGAGACCGAGCACCTTGGCGCGCTTCATCAGGCCGCCTGGACCGGCCCCCGCCAACACCTCGCCGCCGCCTCACTCGGCGGCCGCCCCGTCCACGACTGCCGGACCGCCCCGGGGCCGCGTGACACCTGCGTCGTCCCGTTCGGCGTGGACCTCACCGAGTTCCGCCGCGAACTCACCGCCCTCAAGCGCGACTGGCGCGAGACGCTCCCGCTGCCGTTCAGGCGCCGTCCTCCAGATCGAACGCGACGGGCGAGGCCACGATCAAAGTTCTCATAGGTTCAGGCAGATCCCGATGGAGGACGAGCCTCTTGGAGTCGAAGCGCGCCAGCGCGTTGCCTTCGGTGTCCAGGTAGTCGCAGTTTTTCCCGGGCACCGCGGGACGGCTCAGGACAGCCTTTTTATAGACTTCCCAAACAATATTGCAGACGACCCTCTTGTGCGCATCAAGGATCTGCACTCGGTCTTGAGTGCTCCTCCCCCTTTCGTCGCTGCCAAGGTCGCTGCGATGAAAGTGTCCCAGCACCTCACCGGCAAGGGAGCGGACGATCGGATATCCCGTATCCGCCGGCCGCTCGATCCGGAACAGCGGAGCTCCGTCGGGAGACTCGAACTGGAGCACCACAGGGGAGTAATCCCGGGACGCCGCAAAGGCACGCCCGAGTCTCCCCCGCGCCTTCCCGCCCTCAACCTGCACAACGTTCGCCGCGAGGCCGCTTCCATCACTCTTGATCCGGAACGTACGGCGCCCGAGGTTCTTGTAGACCAAGCACTGGGATTCAAGTAGTTCACTCATTAGCTGATCACTTGTCCCATGGGGGCGTATCGTCCTTCTTCTTTTCTACCGGGTTCCACTCACGGCTCCCTGCGGGCGTCGTCCCCTGAAGCTTGTCGGTGTACTTCCCCTTGTCGTCCCAGCCGCCCTCGTATCCGGCCTTAGAGCCCGTTTCCGGCTGTTCGGCCCCGACATTGAAACCGCCTCCATTGACGTTGCCTTCACCATCCCGCTCGACCTTTCCGCCGAGACCGAGATCAACGGGACCGGCCGGCTTCTTACCCTTGAACTCGAAGTCACCGCCCTCATATCCCTTACTGCCGATCTTGTGATGGCTGCCGAACTCGAACTCCGGCCCGGCCCCCGCAGGAAACTGGGCCTTGGCGCCGCCGCCGACGTTCCAGGTCTTGTTGATGCCACGGTCCGCATCCAGATCGATCTCCTGGAGGGGAAACCCCCTACTGCCGGATGTCGCATGGGCGGTGCCGGGCAGCCGTTCGATGTTGCCGTTGGAGCGGTTGAGGTAGGCGAGGCCCGCGTTGGCGGCGTTCTGGGCGAGGTTTGCCGCCGCGCCCGCCGAACCAGTCGCCAGGGCCCTCTTGAACGCGTCGTCGGCGTCGGCGTTGCCGTGGTCGACTTGGTAGTCGGCGGTGAACGAGGCGCCGCCGCCCATGGTCGCGGCGGCGATTCCTCCGGCGGTGGCCAGGATGCCCGTCGCGACCCAGGTGACGGTGAGCGCGGTGCCCGCGAGCGCCACGCATTCCGGGTAGTCGACGATGGCCAGGGCCGCGACGGCCAGGACATCGAGGTACGTCGCGACGCCGATGGCGAAGAGCGCGTAGGTGAAAAGGGCGTACGCGAGGACCGTCAAGGCGTACGAGACGGCCATGCAGTAGTTGTGCAAGGCGTCCAGTTGAAGGCAGTAGTCGGCGACCTTGTTCTCGTACGCGGCGCGGTCGTCCATTTTCCAGGCTTGCTCTGGGATGCCGTCCACGAGTTCGCGGAGGTCATGTGCCGCTTTCTGGCATTGTTCCGCGGCCGTGCTCCAGGACTGGGCGGCGGCCTCAAGGTTCTGGGGTTTTCCGGTGGCCAGCTTGAACTGGAAGGCGACCATCAGGGCGGGCGGGAGGATCCCCGCGCCCGACGCCATAAGGAACGCGGCGCTCATGAGGCTTTCCGCGCTGCCCACCACGGAGCCGCCCGCCAGGCCGCCAACTCCCGCCATTCCGGCCGCACCGGCGGCGGTGCCCGCGCCGCGCGAGCGCGCACCGCTGTGCATCGAGCCCCCGGCGCCCATCAGCGGCCCGCGTTCGCGGCTTCGGCGTCGCCGTACGTGGTGGCGGCGCGGTCGACCTGGGCGGCCAGAGTCCTGATCGCCTGGAGTTCGGACTTCAGGTCCTCGAACGCGAACTGGACGGCGATCGGGTAGGCGGCCGCGGCGGCCGAGCACGTGATGCTGAAGTCGCCGCCCTCAAGGTCGTACACCCCGGATTTGCCCAGCTCATCACCAGCCTTCCTCACTGCCGGAACGACCTGGTCGGTGATGTCCTTGCCGTGCAAGGCAATGCGTTTCGGGTCCGCCCACTTGTCGGTCACGTGTCTCCCCTGATTCGTGGTTCCAGGAGACCTTAGGACGTTCGATCCTCGTTTATCCAGAGGTTTCGTGACTTCAGTCAGGGTAACTGTCATGTCCCGAACGTGCTGTCCGGGCGTTGGGCGCGCGGAGCAGGAGCGCCGTACGGTGCCGGTCCTGCCGACCAGGTCCGCGAGGCTGCGTTCAGCGTCCTGGGGTGGAGTCTGGACCGGCCTCATGTCACCTGCCCGGGGCCGCCTGGCCCAACTGCGGCACCGTCGCGGGGGGGCGTACGCGCGGAGCGTGTGGACGTACGAGACGGCCGTGCGGTGGTCGAGCTCAGGCGAGGGTCATTGCCTTGCTGTCTTGCGCTTGAATATGCGACTGGGGATTAACGACATTCACGGATGCGAAGAGGTCGTATTTCACCAGTGTGGCAGTGACCGTGACCTTGTCCCCTTTGCGGAGGACGGTGTATTTGGCGGACGATCGAATGTCGGTGGTCTTGGCCTTGCCGTCGCACGTGGGCGCTATGGCTCCATGCGCGACGCTGCTGCCCAAGGCGACGTCGGCTCCGAGGCCGTTTGCGTCGGTGCAAGTGTAGGTCACGTTCACGATTGCGGTTTTGGTCTTGCCCTCCGCCTTCGCGGAATTGATTTTGACGGTGGCGGCCGCTCTGCTCGCACGAGCGGCCGCCGCGCGCTCGGCGGTGGCCGCGGGGGCGACCGTGCCCAGGCTCGCGGCGGCGGCAACGGCAGCCGCCACGGCCAGGCCGCCGTGAACACGGCGCCCTCGACGGCCGTGATGGTGGTAGCGGATCGCTGCGCCCATGGTGGTTGCTCCCGGCTCATAACGGAATCGCAGTCCAACTACCCTCAGTGATCAAGGATCACACTTCGCATTACAGGAGGTGGTCCCGCAGGACATCGCGATGCCGACCGGCAGTTCGGGCGTTCGGGCCCCCGAAGGCGATCCGGCAGTTGTCAGGCCCCGGATGTGTTGCCTGGGGCTGTTGTGCGGGGGATGGGCGCGACGTACGGTGCCAGTTTTTGCTGGCTAGGTCCGTGAAGCTCCGACGTTCCGGGAGTGCCCGTGCTGACTGCGCGCCGAACCGCCGTACCGCTCGCCCTGGCCGCCGCCTCCGTGGTGGCCGCCGGATCCCAGGCGCTCGCCGCGCCGCCGAAGGGAGCGTGGACCTCGTCCGTTCCCGCGCTGACCCGGCCCGCGGCGCTGTACGGGGTCGCGGCGCCGAAGCGCCAAGTCGCCTGGACGGTCGGCTCCGAGGCCAAAGGCACGAAGCCGGTGGTCCTGCGCTGGGACGGGACGACCTGGAAGCGCGACGCGGTGCCCGGCGGGATCGCTCCCGAGATCGTCGGCGTCGCGTCGAACGGGAAGCGCAACGCGTGGGCGATCGCGCAGTCAGGCGCGCCCGACGACGCGCGGTCGCTGCACTGGGACGGGCTGTCCTGGAAGGCCGTCCCGTACCCGCTGCCCCTCCCCCTGGCGGTGTCGGTCGACTCCGGCGGAACGGCCTGGTCCGCCGGATGCGCGGAGCAGCAGAACGACTGCGCCGTCCTCCAATACAAGGGCGGGCAGTGGGTCCGGCACCCGGCGCTGCCGCTCGCGACCGTCGCGGCGCGCACGCCCCGCGACGTGTGGGCGGGCGGCGCTGGCGACTGGACCGACAAGACGGGCCTGAGGCACTACGACGGGCGTACGTGGACGAAGGTCGAGTTCCCCACCCAGTGGTCGCAGTGGATCCTCCAGATCGTCCCGGTATCGGCGCGCGAGGTGTGGGTCTACACGCTGCCGCAGGACCCGCTGTTCTCCGGGCCGACGCTCATGCGTCTGAAGGACGGCGTCTGGACGGAGCACAAGCCGCCGCGGCCGACCGTCCAGGCGCGGGCGTCCATCATCGGCAACGGCTTCCTCGGCCGGATCGCGCCGGACGGCCGGGGCGGCGTATGGCTCCAGACCAACCAGACCGACAGCTACCAGCACTTCGACGGAACGAGCTGGACGAAGGTCCCGCGCTCGCTGCCGTTCGACGGCGCGCCATTCATGTACGGGCTCGCTCAGGTCGGCTCGTCCCGGACCGTCCTCGGCGCTGGATACGGCGGGGCCGTTCCGGTGATCGAGCGGTTCAGGTGACCAGCCCTTTCAGGCCGGGGCGCTCAGCAATTCCGGGCGGTCCCGGCCGGGGAATCGACGTGACAGTGCGATGAGCGCCAGCGGCGCGAGCAGGATCAGCGGAAGGCGGCCGAGCGGCATGGCGAGGTCTCCTGGTTCGAGGTCGCTGCTGAGGGTCGCCTTCTGCCGCCTTTCCGGATCCCAGGTGACTTCGACGCGGCGTCCCACGTCCTTGAAGCCGAACGTCTTGGACATCGTCGCGTGACTGTCGTTCGGGCAGAGAACGAAATTGCCGCTGCGAGTGATCTGCGTGCCCGGGACCGTCCTTTCCAGGGCGATCTGGCAGACGTACTCCCTGCCGTGCTCCGCCATCCTGAGTTTCTCAGCCGATTCGTACGACCCGACCGTGACGGCGATCCCGGCGAACAGAGCGATCGCGAGATACTGCGGACGGCGACGAGCGGCGGCCAAAGCGCAACCGAACGACAGCAGGAGCGACCCCACGGCCATCACCGGAAGTGAGACGAGCAACGGCGCGGCCAGCAGACCGAGAAGAGCGACCCCCGTTGGAAGGAGCAGCCATCCGGCGCCCATCAGGACCCAGCCCCACCGGGCGCTCGGCATCCGCGAAGGACGGCTGAAGCGCAGGCGAGAAACGAACGCCCCAGCGGTGAGCAGAAAGGTGCCCGCCGCATTGACGCCTAAAAGGACCGGCGCCACGCTTTTCGGGTCCCCGAATTTCGCGCTGTCGGCGTCCCCTGGAACGTGGTTGACCGTGACGCGGCGGCCCGGCTCGTAGACCTGCTTGGCGCCGCGCTTCGGCTTGGACGTGTCGCCGATCGTGTACGTCGCGGACGGGCAGGCGACCTGGTAGCGGTACGCCCGGGAGAAGTCGCCGCCCACCTGCGATGCCGTGGCGATATGGCACTTCTGCGTTTCCCGCGCCTGCGCGTCGGCGTTGACGAAAATGCCGATGACCGCGAGGAACGCCAGCGGGATGCCGAAGACGCCGAGGCCGGCCAACTGCTTCGACCTGGCCTTGAGGATCGCCGAGCAGCCGACCACGACGCACACCATGCCCGCGAGGCCGACGAAGGCCATGCCGAACGCTGGAAGCGTGTCCGATGCCGGCAGCGCGAACGAGGCCGCCACGCCCGAAAGGAGAAGCACCCAACCTGCGCCGAGCAGCGGATAAGCGATCCGGCCCGGCCGTCCGGGAACGGTGCGACTTTCGTCCATCGGGCCTCTTTCCGTTGTGCGCCAGCGGAAAAGAGTAAGGGAACGGACATGCACGGTCCAGCGCCCGAGCCCAGCCCGTCGACGTCCGAACGACGCGTCGGAGCTCGTCCGAACGAGCAAGCGGACGGCCGCGGAGAGACGGCAGGAACGCGGCATCCCCGCCCCGATCCCGTTCCGCGCACAACGGGATCGTGTCGGGGGCCGCGTCTCACCCGCCCCGGCTGCGCCGACCGCGCCCCGACAACCGTGTTCAACGGATGGCGGCACGGTGCGAACGTCCGGTCACCTGCCATTCGATCAGCGTGCGGCCTGCGAGGCAACGCGCTGAATGGCCTGGACCGCGATATCGGGCTGTTCGAGGTAGATGTAGTGCCCGCTCTTGGCCGCCGTGCTGAGCTTGCTGCGGCTGGAGAGCGCGAGCCACTTGCGCTGCCCTGCGGTCCACGCCTGCTCCAATTGCGGCCCGTACTTGGGCATGGCCGCGAGGTACGGCTTCCCGTGCTTGATGACCTCCACCGGAATGTTCCCGGCGGAAGCGACCTTGCCGTCGGGCATGGCGAGCTTCTCCGGGTTCTGCCCCTGGAAGACCGCGAGGTTCTGTGCGCGCATCTGGGCCGCCTGTCCGGGAGCGGATTCGGGAATGGCCTTCTTCATGTCGTCGGACATGGTCGGCGGCGTCGCGTCCATCAGGACCAGGCCCTTGACCCTGTCCTTGTGCTCGGGGCGTACCTGGCGGCGATCAGCCCGCCCATCGAATGCCCTGCCAGCACGACCGGGTGGTCACCGGCGATCCGGTCGAGCACGCCGGTCAGGACCTTTCCGGTGCTGGAGAAGCTTTGCGGACCCTCCGGCTGGGCGCTCGCGCCCGCGCCGAGCCGGTCATAGGAGCAGACCCGGTTCTTCTCGCTCAGGGTCTTCTGGAAGGCGGCCATCTTGTTCAACCCGTCTCCCCCTCCGTGCAGAAGGACGATGACCGGCTTTCCCTTCTCCTGGTCGCCCGAGCACGACACGTTCACCGACTTGCCTGCGACACTGATCTTCTTGGTTCCCGAGATCAGAGCGGCATCGGCTTTGCGCGTGGCGGGAGCGGACGCGTCCCGTTCCGCCGCGGCATCGCCGTCGCAGCCGGCGAGCCCCACCCCGGCCGCGGCACAGCCCAGTGCGACCACAGCCGATGCCTTGAGCTTGCGGAACATGATGTCCTCCAGAACGAGAATTGACGCCGAAATGATTCAGCGGCGCCGTAGAAGCGCCGCGGCCACACCGGAACGCTATGGAATCGGCAGCCCACGAATCGTCACCACCCAGTGGACATTCACCGGTAGCTCGCACGGGGGACGGAAGCACGGCCCGAAAAGGACGGGCGGCGCGGACGGTCACAACCGTCATCGGCACAGACGGCTACGCGCGCGGCGCAGGCGAACACCCCAACGGCGCGGCCCAACGGCGCGGCACAGCGGAACGGACCGGCGCGGAGCGGCGGCCCGTTCGGCGTAGGCGGGCGGTACGTCGTCGGGATGGTCTGGCGGACGGGAGGAAGAAGCGAGAAGGAAGAGAAGGAAAGAAAGGAAGGGAGCGGTCAGGTGAGGGGGTGGTCAGGTCCAGGACCAGGGGGACGCGGCGATCAAGGTGCGCATGGGGTCCTGGAACTGGTAGCGCTGCTTCAGCGTGAGGCGGCGGGCCTTCTCGCGGGCGGGGGACTGCGTGATCTCGATCTGGGCCAGCTCGTTGCCCTGCGCGTCGTTGACGACGTGGTCGCGCATGGAGCTGGTGATCGTGTAGATCTCTTGGTTGTGCGCGTCGCAGATCGTCCGGTTGGCGGTCACGTCACCGCCCGACGCCATGAACTTGAAGATCCCCTTGACGCCGCTGCTCTTGACGACCATGTGGCCGATCAGCGAGCCGTCGGGGGCGACGATGGAGAGCTGCGGCGTGCCCATCATCGGGTCGCCGACGCGGTCGACGAAGAAGATCGGCACGTCGTCCTGGCCCGCGACGCGCACCAGGACGCGGGACTCGTCGGCGGCGGCGTGGGGGTTGGCGTACGGGACGTTGCCGCCCTGCGCGGGCGGGGCCGTCGGGACGCGCGCGACGTTGGCCAGCAGTTCGCCCTGCGGACCGGTGATGACGTACTCCCGCGGGCGCTGCGGGTTCTCCAGCGTCCAGACCGGGAGGTCGAACAGACCGGCCATGTGTCAGCTCCTGCTCAGGTCGAAGGCGATCGGTGACGCGATCACGAGCGTACGCAACGGCTCCGGGAGCTGGTAGTTGAGGCGGAGGTCGTAGCGGTCGCGGACCTGCTTGTTCTGGGCCTGGTCCATCCGGGCGAGCTCGTTGCCGTTCGCGTCGGTGAACACGCAGTACCGGCCGCCGGACGGCTGGTCGGTGACGTACCCGCCCATCCGCGTCTCCTCCCACATGACCGCGCACAGGGTGGTGTCGTTCGCGTCGACGAGCCGGTGCGACTCGTTGAACCGGTCGCGGCCGCCCGGCGTCCGGGCCTGCCCGGCCAAGTAGCTCCGCGCGAACGCCTGCGCGTCGTACGCCAGGCGCCCGATCACGGTGCCGTCCGGGGCGACGACGGCGACCGGCGCCTCGGGGGCCCGATCGACGAAGAACAGCGGCGCGCCGCCCGGGTCGCTGACCTGGACGACGAGCCGCTCGTTCTCGACGCCGGAGCTGAACCGCCCGAGCAGGCCCTTGCGCGGACGTTCCCCCGCGACCTGCGCGGCGGCGGCCACGGGCGTCCCCTGCCCGTCGCTGATGCGGTATTCGAGCTGCGTGGAGAGCTGCTCGACCGTCAGGACGGGGGTGCTGTAGATGCCGGTCATCGGCGTTCCTCCGCGGCTCGGCTCACCGGTCCCACGGCGGGACCTCGCTCTCGGTCTTGGAGTTGCCGCCCACGGACTCGGTCTCGCTCGTCCACTTGGTATGGCCCTGGCCGTCGTTCGCGGCGGTGTTGGTCTGGTTGTACACGTCGCCGCCCTGGTACGTCGCGCCGTGCTTCTCCTTGCCCTCCCAGCTCCCGTCGTCGAGGCCGTACTTGCCCTCGGCCTCGCCGGTGGCGCCGGCGCCGCCCTTCTCGTAGCCGCCGTTCACGCCGCCGTAGATGGAGTCGTTGCCCTTACTGTCCTCTTCCCATCCGCCCTTGCCGCCCGCGGACCATCCGGTGGGGCTGGTGTACTTGCCCTCGCCCTCCAGGCCCTGCCAGCCGCGGTCGCCGTACTTCGCGTGCCCGCCGACCTCCCACTCGCCTCCGGTGCCGGTGTTGAACTTCGCGCCGCCGCCGACGTTCCAGGTCTTGTCGTAGTTGCGGTCGGCGTCCAGGTCGATCTCGCTGAGGGGCGTTCCCTTGTGGCCGCCGGGCACCTTCACGCCGTCCGAACGGTTCAGCCAGTTCAATCCGGCGTTCGCGGCGTTCTGCCCGAGGTTGGCGAGCGCGCCCGCCGAGCCGGTCGCCTGCGCCCGCATGAAGTCGGTCAGCGCCTTGTCGTTGCCCTTGAACGTCTCGACCACGGCGGCCAGCGCGGCCCCGCCGGCCATGGTCGCCGCGCCGAGCTGGCCCGCGGCGGCGAGGATGCCGGTGGCGACGTGGGTGACGGTCAGGCAGGTGGCGGCCAGCGCCTCGCACTCCAGGAACACCGGCGTGCCGACCACCGAGGCGAGCGCGGCCGCCGCGGCGACCGCGAGAGCGCCGAGGAACGTCCCCATCGCCACGGCGAAGACCGCGTACACGAACAGGGCGTACGCGAGCACGGTCAGCGCGATCCCGACCGCCGTGCAGAAGACGTAGAGGACCTGGAGCTGGGAGGCGAACTCCTGGACCTTGGCCTCGTAGCCCTTGCGGTCGTCGGACGACCAGTCGGAGCCCGAGATCGCCGCGAGGCTCGACTGGAGCTCGGTCGCGGTCTGCTGCACCAGGTCGGCGGCCTTGCGCCACTCCTGACCGGCCTTCTCCAGGTCGGTGGCCTTGCCGGTGGACAGCTTGAACTCGAAGTTGATCATCATCGCCGGGGGCAGGATGAGCCCGGCCGCCATCGCCTCGGTGGTGGCGATGGACATCATGCTGTCGGACGCCGAGAGCGCGCTCATGGTCTTGTTTCCTTCGGTCGGCGGGGGGTGTCGGTACCTGGCTGGCGCGCGCGTCAGACCTGCGTGATCCGGCTGGCCTCCTCGGCTCCGGAGTAGTTCTTGGCGGTGGTCTCGATGCCCTTGGCGAAGTTCTCCAGCATCTCCAGGTGCGTCTTCAGGTCCTCGAACGCGAACTGGATCGCGCCCGGGTACGCCATCGACGCCGTCGTGCACGTGATGCTGAACGAGCCGCCTTCGAGGTTGTAGACGTTGTCGGCGTTCAGGGTGTCGCCGGCCTTCTGAAGCTTCGTGGCGATGTTGTCCGTGATGTCCTTGCCGTGCTTCTCGATCCGCGTGGGGTTGATCTGGATCTGCTGGCCCACTGCCCTGCCTCTCGTCCCGCTTCACTGCCTGTACGTCTCGCCCGGCGCGGCGCTCGGACCGTCCGTCCGGTCCGTTCGACCTGTTCGGCCCGTTCGGCCTGCCGAAAGGCGGCGAAACCACACCATCCCGCCGCAGGATAGGGCACCTGATCGGGATTTCCGGACGGTTCGGTCATCCTGGCATTACCGCCTGCCACCGCTCCACCCCGCCGATCCTTTAGAGTCTGATGCGATCGTGAAGGTTCAGCGTGGAGGGTTGCCATGAGGTGGACGGCTGGTGCGGCGCTGGGCGGTTGCCTCGCATCGCTGGTCGTCACGCCCGCGCCCGCACGGGCGGCGGCCGTACCCGCCGCGTCCCCGGCCGTGCCCGCCCGTCCCGCCGCGGCGCCCGCGCGGGCGGCGGCCTGCCAGCAGACCCCCGAGTCCGGGCCGCTGGTCAAGGCGCAGATCACCGAGGCGCCCTGGGCGCAGCAGCTCCTGCCGCTCCAGGAGGCGCAGGAGAAGGCGGACGGCCGCGGCGTGAAGATCGCCGTGATCGACAGCGGGGTGGACGCCGCCAACCCGCAGCTCGCCGGGCAGACCGCGCCCACGGTCGACCTCACCGGCACCGGCCCGCGCGACTGCGTCGGGCACGGCACCGAGGTCGCGGGGATCATCGCCGCCAAGCCCCGGATGAGCCTGTTCGTCGGCGTCGCGCCGGGCGCGCGGATCATCCCGATCAAGTACGCGGCGGCGGCCACCAACAACGACGACCGGCTGCTCGTCAAGGGCATCGACGAGGCGGTCAGGCGCCGCGTCGACATCATCAACATCTCGTCGGAGACCCACGCCGACACCCCCGAGCTGCGGCAGGCCGTCAACCGCGCGATCGCGGCCGACATCCTGATCGTGGCCGCGGCGGGCAACGTCAACCCGAAGAAGGGCGGCGCGCCCACCCCGTCGTTCCCGGCCCAGTACCAGGGCGTGGTGTCGGTCGGCGCGATCGCGCAGAACGGCGAGGTCACGCAGTTCTCCAACACCAAGACGCGGGTCTCGGTGATCGCCCCCGGCAAGGACATCCTCACCGTCGCCCCCGACGGCGGCTACATCGTCAAGGGCGAGGGGACCAGCTTCGCGACCCCGTTCGTCAGCGGCGTCGCGGCCCTGGTCAAGCAGACCCACCCGCGCCTCACCGCCGCGCAGATCAAGCAGCGCATCGAGGCGACCGCGGACGGCCAGAAGGGCACCGGCAGCGGCTACGGCGTGGTCAACCCGCTCGCCGCCGTCACCACCGTCCTCGACCCGAACGCGCCGCTCGCCCCCGCGCCCGAGCCCGGCTCGGTGCGGCTGGCCGTCCGCGAGAAGACCGACCCCGCCACCCGCAACGCCGCGCTCGGCATCGGCCTCGGCGGCCTCGGCCTCGCCGCCCTCGTCGTCGCCGGCGGCATCCTCATCCCCGCCGGCCGCCGCCGCAACTGGCGCCCGGGCAGTGTTGATTAAGCCCCGGCCCAGGACACTCGCCTAGCGGCTCGCGTCCTGACCGGTGCTTTGCGAGTGCTGCATCGCTTCGCGATCTGCCCGGGGAGGCTCGCCTTCGGCGTCGCCTCCCCGGCCAGTTAACGCACTCGCGCGGCAGCTGAGGCCCCAGGGACCTCAGGTCCCTGAATCCGACGCCGGGCGCGAAACTGGACGGTCCGCACCAACGCCCTCGGCAGCGACGGGGGGGTCAGTGGCAGAGGGCGTTGTCGATGTCGGCGGCCATGCGGGCCGGCTGGGACGGGTCGTTCGGCAGGCTGGTGACGGCGATGGTGGCGGCGCGGCCGTCATCGGTCGCGCCGTTGGAGGTGTGGTAGCCGGGGAAGTCGCCGCCGTGGCCCCAGGCGACGCCGCCGCAGCTCAGCGGCGTGCTGGTCAGGCCCAGCCCGTACCGGACGCCCTTGCCCATCATGGGCGCGGGCACGGTGGTGCGCATCTGCCCGAGCTGCGCCGGGGCGAGCAGCCGGCCGCCGAGCAGGGCGGAGAAGAAGCGGTTGACGTCGCTCGGCGTGGAGACGACCTGCCCCGCGGCCCAGCCCTGCGAAGGATCCTCCTCGGTGACGTCGGTCAGCGGCGCCTTCGGGTCGTCGCGGTGGTACCCGTGGGGGTGCGGCTCGCGGATCGTCTGGTCGCCGACGTTCGGGAAGTAGGTGTGGCGCAGCCCGGCCCGCCGGACCACCCGTTTGGTGATCTCCTCGCGCAGCGGGCGCCCGGTGGCCTTCTCGACGATCAGCCCGGCGACGATGTAGTTGGTGTTGCTGTACTCCCACTTGGCGCCCGGCCGCGAGGTCGCCTTCTGGCTGAACGCCCTGTCGAGCAGTTCGCGCGGCTCGAAGTAGGTGTGCTGGAGCGGCAGGAGGCCCTTGCTGAACGTGTTGGTGTAGCTGGGAAGGCCGCTGGTGTGCTGGAGGACCTGCCGGACGGTGATGTTCCGGCCGTCGATGCCGTCGCCCCGGACGATCCCCGGCAGGTACGTCTCGACCGGCTCGTCCAGCCCGACCTTGCCCTCGCCGACCAGTTGCAGGACGGCCACGGCGGTGAACGGCTTGGTGTTGCTGCCGATGCGCACCTGCCCGTCGACCGGCACCCGCGCCCGGGTCCTCAGGTCGCCGACACCGGCCGTGTGGTCGCGGACGCTCCCGTCCCGCCTGGTCACCGACGCGAGGGCGGCCGGGAACCCGTCGTCTCGCACCAGCGCGTCGAGGCGCCGCTGAACGGCGTCGGCGGGCCGCCCGGCGGACGCCGCGGACGCCGCGTTCGGTGCGATGAGGCCGCCCACCAGGCCGAGGCCGCTGAACGCGACGAAGGCGGCGAGACGGTTGCGGCGGCGGTTGCGGGGACGAAGATCGTTCATGGGGACGACGGTAGGGACGCCCCCGGCATCCCTCCGATGGTCCGCGCACCACTCAAGAGGTAGACCCAGCACCACCTTTCGGCCCGGGGCGCTCCCGCACGGGAGGCGCGGTCAGCGGTCCCACGGCGGGGTCTCGTCGCGCTTGGTCCTGTCCTCGTCCGTGCCGCCGGGGGTCTCGACCTGGCGCGTGTAACCGGTGGCGCCGGTGCCGTCGTAGTTCGTGGTGTGCGCGTTCTTGTAGACGTCGCCGCCGTTGATCTGGCCGCTGCCGTACGTCGTGCGGCTGCCCTGGCCGTTCTCGAAGTCGTGCTTGCCCTCGAACCCGAACTTCGCGCCCGCGTTCGGGATGCCGACGCTGTCGTTGGTGCCGCCCGGCGTCGCGCTCGGTGGCAGCGCCGGATTGTTGAACGGGACCGAGCCGGGGGTCTGGTACGCGAGGTTCGCCCCGTACTTCACGTTGCCCGCGTTGCCCCGGCCGATGCCGTCCTCATCGGTGTACTCGGCGTTGCCTCCGGCGCTGAAACCGGACGCGTTGTGCTTGACGTTCCCCGAGACGTCGCCGCCCGCGAAGCCGTGGTCGCCGTACTTGACGTGCCCGCCCCCGGTGGTGGTGAAGCCGCCGGCGTTGACGGTCGCGCCGCCGCCGACGTTCCAGGTGCGGTTGCCGTTGCGGTCGGCGTCCAGGTCGACGTCGCTGACCGGGAAGCCGCCGCCCCGGCGCATCCCGGGCGTCCCGGCGAAGGTGAGCCCGCCGTTGACCGCGTTCTGCGCGAGGTTGGCGCCCGCGGCGGCGGCGCCGACCTCCTCGGCCTTCATGAAGTCGGCGAGCGCCGCGTCGTTCCCCTTCGCCTTCTCCGCGAGCGCCGCCGTCAGCGCGCCGCCCTGGAAGACCACGGCGGCCATCTGCGCCGCCAT
Organism: Actinomadura sp. J1-007; assembly: GCF_009793335.1. Classification (GTDB taxonomy): domain Bacteria; phylum Actinomycetota; class Actinomycetes; order Streptosporangiales; family Streptosporangiaceae; genus Spirillospora; species Spirillospora yumaensis. The sequence goes on from NZ_WING01000001.1 coordinate 2,444,418, forward strand.
GCCGAGCGCGCTGGTCGCGACGATCGTGACCGACAGGCAGGTCGCCGCGATCGCCTCGCACGTGGCGGCGATCCCGGCGGTGATGACCCCCATCGCGGCGGCGGTGGCCGCCGCCGCGAGCGCGGCGAGGAACGTCCCCATGACCACGGCGAACGTCGCGTAGACCATCAGCGCCCAGGCGTACGCGATGAGCGCGATCTGCACCGCCTGGCAGAACGTGTGCATGACCTGGAGCTGTTGCAGGAATTCCTGCACCTTCCGCTCGTACGCCTGACGGTCCTCGGCCGTCCAGTCGTCGGCGGAGATGCTCGCGACCGAGGCTTGCATCTGCTCGGCCGTGTCCTCGATGGCCCGGGCGGCGTCGCCCCACGCCTTGGACGCCTTCTCCAGGTTGGTCGGGTTGCCCTTGCACAGCTTGAACTGCATCCCGACCATCAGGGCGGGCGGCAGCACCAGCCGTGCGAGGTCCGCCTCGACCGTCGCCGTGCCCATCATGGTGTTGTACGAGTTGAACGCGGTCATGCGCTGGATTCCCCGCTCTCCGGTCCGTTCGGCGTTCAGGCGGTGACGATGCTCTGCCGCTCCGACCGCTCGTAGTTCTTCGCCGTGATCTCGATCCCCTTGGCGAATCCGTCGAGCATGTCCAGATGCGTGTGCAGATCCTCGAACGCGAACTGAAGCCCACCCGGATACGCGACGGACGCCAACGTCCCGGTCACGCTGAAATCCCCGCCCTCAACGGTGCCGCCGTCGTTCAGCCTTGTCAGGGCCTTCTGCAACTGGTCCTTGACCTCGTTCTGGACGCTCTGCCCGTGCTTCGCGATGCGCGCTGGGTTGACCTTGATCTCGCTCCCCATCCGGCACAGGGTAGGGCATTCGTCAATCCCTTAACAGACTGTCAGAGAAAGGGCATGACCGAAAATATCACCAACTCCGACAGTATCGGTTCGATGGCGGAGGTCGTTGCCGTTCACGTCTTCGAGCCGGGCTTCCCCGTTCGCTTCATGCAGATGATCCGCCACCGGTACGAGGGCTTCGGCTGGTGTGTCTCGCGCGCCATGTCATGCCAGAACCAGTCGGTGGCCCCAGGGCGTTCGTCGCAAGGAGCGGAGCCAGGGCCGACCTTCTGCAACTCGTCTTCGACCCCGGACGGCCTGCGTCCGGGATGAACACTGCCCAAAGCCTTCCAGTACGCCTTCCAGCTACTGCACTTGACCAAGTAACCGGCGTTCGGCGTGAGGCAGGACCGCATGTATGCGTCGAACCCGTCCGTCGCCGGCCCGCTGACCGAATTCGGATTGTCATCGTCAGCCATGCAGGCGGCCAGCGATCCCGTCCCCAGCACGACTCCGGCGGCCAGGGCGGCCATTTTTGGGACGAGCCGCAACCTATATTCCGAAACAGCCACTTCCTCGTCTCCCTGGGGTCGCTCATGGCAGCGGGCACGGCGAATTCCCGGGAAGCATAGGGCGTATGCGCATAAGCCGCCACAGCGCCGAAACAGCAACAGTCACGCGAACGTTGCGTTCACCTTTACCCATCCGCACTGCGTAGCGGGGACGCAGCGGAGATTCGCAGGCCCTCGCGCGGGGGCTCGGGGTCGCGGAGGGGGGCGTTACGATCTGGCGGGTGCACGCCCCTCACCGGTGCCACCGCTCCCCCAGGCGTCGCCTCCGGCATCCTCGCGGCACGCGCGGGGAACGCGGCGCGGGTTCGCCGTGCCCGCGCTCGGGCTGGCCGCCGTGCTGGTGGCCGTCGCCGGGCTGTGGCTGGCGGGCGGGCTGGACGAGGCGGAGCAGGAGCCGGAGGCGCGGCCGGGCCAGGCGATCGACACGGGCTGGTTCACGGTCACGGTGCGGGACGCGCGGATCGCGATGGCGTCCGGCCCGTTCGGCGGGGCGCGGCAGCGCTACCTGGTCGTACGCCTGCGGGCCGTCAGCAAGGGCAAGGAGACCGCCCTGCTGGAGAACGGCGGGCTGGTGGACGGCCTCGCGGCGAGGACCAAGGCCGGGAAGTGGGTCAGGCCCGACCAGGTACGGGGCGTGGCGGGCGGCGCGCAGACGCGCCAGGTCCAGCCCGGACTGCCCGTGGAGGCGTCCGCCATGTGGCGGATGGGCCCGTCGGACGCCCCGAAGCGTTTCACGGTGCGATTGCTCAAGTGGGAGTGGGACGAGGGGTTCAGCGACGACGAGTTCCGCTGGCGGATCGATCCGGAGGACGGCTCGGTCGCCGGACGCCTCACCCTGCCCGTCGCCGCCATGCCCGCCGCGGCGCCCAGCACGCCGGCGCCTCGGGTCCGCCCTGGCACGCGGCCCCGCGTCCGTCCCGGACACTCGCCGAGGACCCGGCCCGGCGGGCGCGCGACACGGCCGGCGGGAGGAACGCCGTGAACTGGCGGGCGTTCGCGCTGCGCGGCGCCGCCGGGCTGGTCGGCACGGCGCTGCTCGCCGCCGCGATGTGGCTGCACTCGGTGAAGCCCCAGGTGGAGGCGCGCACGCTCGACCCGATCCGCGCGAACGGAACGGTGGGCGAGCAGACCGGCAACCGCGAGTTCAGCCTGACCGTGGAACGGGTGGACGCGGCGCGGTCCCTCGCCCCGTCCCTCACCAGCGGCCGACCCGTCGGCACCGACGGCGTCTACCTGGTGGTGCGGGTCCGCGTGATGAGCCACCGCAAGCCGCTCAAGCTGCGTTCGGCGACGCTGGAGGCGCCCGGCGGCCTCACCTACGACTCCAGCCCGCGCAGCGGCGCGAAGGACGTCGTCCCGCCCGATGTCCAGCCGATGCTGTGGACGTCGACCGCGTTCGTCTTCGAGCTGCCGAAGGACCGCCTGGACGGGACGCACCTCGTCGTCGGCACCGGCGGCCTGCTCCCCCAGCTCTCCGCCGCCGTCGACGTCGACCTCGGCATCACCGACGCGCGCGAACGTGCCCTGCTCGGCACGGCGCGGGACCGCTACGACGTCCAGGCGGAACGCCCATGACCGCCGGCTTCGAGGAAACCCGTCTCGACCCGTCCGAGAACGACCCCGGCCGCTCCCACGACGAAGGGGGAAGCGCACAGAACGGCAGTGACGAGGACCGCGGGCGGGGGTTGCGGGCTCGGGATCGGCGGATCGTGCAGGCGATCGCGCTCATCACCGTCCTGCCTGCGCTGCTCGTCCTGCACTGGGTCGATGACGTCCACAACGTGCGGAAGAACCTGGAGCCGCCGGTGAAGGCGGCCACGGTGGCGCGGGGCGCGTCCGGCACGCTGGGCGGGGCGGAGTGGCGGTTGCAGCAGCGCCAGGCGGCACCGGGCCCTGGGCCGGACACCGCGTCGCTGCGCCTCGTCCTCGCCGTGCGGCCGTTGGACGCGGCGGGGGTGAAGCTGCTCGGCTCGTACGGGCTGACCTACCGGCTGCGCGACGGCGACGGGCACGAGTGGTCGGCGGCCGGGCTCGCGCTGGGGACGCCGCGCGTGGGGGCGTGGGCGCGGGTCACGGTCAGCGCGTCGGTGCCGCGCTCCAAGACGGGTTCGGTGGCGCTGGAGGTGCGGCCCCCGGCGTACCGGCGGACGAAGGGAGCGCTGCCTTCGCTGCGGTTCGCGCCGTGACGCGGGCCATGACGAGGTTGAACGCGGCGGCGAGCAGGCAGATCCGCAGGATCTGGAAGACCAGCCCGGCACCGTAGTCCACCGGCGTCATCCGGGGCAGCCACCACGCGACGTCGTGCGGGCCGATCAGCTCGTACACCTGGCGGCGGGCGGCCTCCTCCCCCACGTCCAGGCCCGTGAACAGCACGCAGAACAGCGCGAACGGCACCGCCCCCGAACGCCGGACGAGCCGCAGCCCGTACCAGGCGGGCAGCCACATCTCGCGCAGGCCGCGGGTGAGGACCTCGCGGGGACTGCCGGTCCGGTCGATCGCGCCGGCGGAGGCGAGGCGCCGGGCGGCGCGGCCGCGGCCGAGGACGACCTGCTCGTCGCCCGCGTCCAGGCCGAGGATCACTCCCGCGATGACGAGCCAGATCAGCCCGCCGAGCACGGCCGACTTGAACGTCGGCCACAGTTCCAGCGCGCCGCCCGCGGCCTCGGTCACCCACTCCCACGCCTGCCGGTCGGTGATCCAGTCCCCGGCCTTCCCCCGCAGGTGGTCGATGGTGAAGATGCCGAACAGCGCGAGGTCGATCTCAAGGAACGCGATGAGCGCCGCCCCGCGCGCGGCAGCCGTTCTTCGAGCAGCCATTCGGCGAGGAACTTCAGCACGAAGAACCCGGCGGTGAGGCCGACGGCGAGAGCGACGTGCTTCTCCAGCGAGACGAGCATCCCGAGGCCCTTGATCTGCCCCGTGAAGCCGTTCTCGGTGAACCCGCGGGTCTCGGCCATGTCGACGAACGCGCGGGCGTCGTCGGCCTGCATCCCCCACGCCAGGTAGAAGATCACGAACGGGAGCGCGGCGCGCCCGGCGGCGCCGGACACCGACTCCTCGTTGCCGACCGCCCAGGGGGTGAGGTCGCCGTCCGCCTCGCGGGCGTGCACGACGTCCAGGCCCTCGCGGACGCAGTGCACCATCGCGACCGTCACGCCGAGCGTGACCATGACGAGCACGCCGACGGTGAGGAGCGGGGCGACGGACGCGGCGGCGCCCTTCATCAGGCCGAGGCGGTACCCGCCGTACATCGCCCCGTACCGCAGCAGCTCGCCGACCGTGAACCACAGCGTCAGCGGCAGCGCGAAGCGCCCGGCGAGCCTGAGCGCGGCCCACGGCAGCACGAGCGGCGACAGGCGGGAGAGTCGGAGGGGCATCGGCGCAGATGCTATCGGGCGTTGAAACGGGCGAACGGGTCACATTACGCTTCCGCGCCATGACGATTCGCGCCCGCCGGGCCGCCCGCATCGCCGCCGCGTCCGCTCTCGCCTTCGGGGGACTGCTCAGCGCCGCCCCGGATGCACCACCAACACCTGCGTGAACGGCTCGTGCACCGTCACGTTCAAGGACGGCGCCCGCAGCGCGACGGTCGGCGGGCTGGACGACGCCAAGGTCGAGCTGGTCGGCGTGGACGGGGACCGCGTGCGCGTGGTGGTCGCCGGGAACGCGGCCGTCGTCACCCGGGACGTCCCGCAGCCGGTCGGCCGGTTCCAGGTGAAGGCGACGGAGGTGTCGCCGAAGAAGGTCGTACTCAAGATCAGCAAGTAGCGGGGCCGCGCGGAGACGACGGACCCCGCCGTCGCGCGCTGCGACGGCGGGGTCCGGGAGGGCCGGGGAACGGCGCGCTCGACGCCGTCCTGGGCCCGTGGCGGCCTGTGCGTGACCGCTGGTTCAGATCGCGACCTCCAGCGCGGCGACCTCGCCGGTCTTGGCGGTGACGGTGCTGTCGACGCTCACTCCGCCGGCGGCCAGCACGCGGACGGTCCAGTCGCCGTCGGCGGCGAAGAACCGGAACACGCCCTCGTCGCCCGTCACGACCTCGGCGGTGAACTCGCCGGTCGAGTCGAGCAGGCGGGCGTAGGCGCTGGACACGGGCGCGCCGGCGCGGGTGACGGTGCCCTGGATGACGGCCTCGTTGGCCAGGTCGACGGTCGCCGGAAGGGACGCCGTCTGCGCGGGCGCTGCGCAGCCCTGGGTCATTGCTCCTCCAAGTGGAACGGAAGGTCCGGGCGGACGGTGGTTACTTGGGCTCGCCGAGCTCGATCGGCACGCCCACGAGCGAGCCGTACTCGGTCCAGGAGCCGTCGTAGTTCTTCACGTCGGGCAGCCCCAGCAGCTCGCGCAGGGCGAACCACGTGTGCGAGGACCGCTCGCCGATGCGGCAGTAGGCGATGGTGGACTTGCTCAGGTCGACGCCCGCGTCGGAGTAGATCTTGCGCAGCTCCTCGTCGGACTTGAACGTGCCGTCGTCGTTGGCCGCCTTCGACCACGGGATGCTGCGCGCGGTCGGCACGTGCCCGGCCCGCTGCGCCTGCTCCTGCGGCAGGTGGGCGGGGGCGAGCAGCTTGCCGGAGAACTCGTCGGGCGAGCGCACGTCGATGAGGTTCTTGGTGCTGATCGCGTCGACGACCTCATCGCGGAACGCGCGGATGGTGAGGTCCTGCTCCTTGGCCTTGTACTGCGTGGCCGGACGGGACGGGACGTCCTCGACCAGCTCGCGGGAGTCGAGCTCCCACTTCTTGCGGCCGCCGTCGAGCAGCTTGACCTTGTCGTGCCCGTACAGCTTGAAGTACCAGTAGGCGTACGCGGCGAACCAGTTGTTGTTGCCGCCGTAGAGGATCACCAGGTCGTCGTTGGCGATGCCCTTGCGCGACAGCAGCTCCTCGAAGCCGGTCTTGTCGACGAAGTCGCGGCGGACCGGGTCCTGGAGCTCGGTCTTCCAGTCGATCTTCACGGCGCCACGGATGTGGCCCTTGTCGTAGGCGGACACGTCCTCGTCCACCTCGACGAGCACCAGTGCGGGGGCGTCCAGGTTGGACTCCACCCATTCGGCGTCCACCAGGACGTCGGAGCGGCTCATACGGGAACCTCCCTGTCGGAGCGAATCTTCGCTGTGAGTCGTCGGATCAGCAGGTACATCTCGCAGCCGAGGCAGAACCCGAACGCCGCGTTCAGGAACGCCGCACCCAGTGCGAGGGCGGTGGCACCGATGCCGAGCCAGGTGATCCCCGTGCCGTATCCGACCGCGCCCACCAGGGCGAACGCGAGGCCGACCCCCTGGGCGAACCGGGGCGGCCCCGCGTCCTCCAGCTCCCTCGGCGGGCCGAGGCGGGGACGGACGACCAGCCGGAAGACCTGCCCGTAGGGCCCGTAGCGCAGACCGAGGAACGTGGCCAGGGCGAAGACCAGGGCCTGAGCGGCGAGCAGCACCCAGCTTCCGTTGACCAGGACCGCGATCAGTACCACCGTCGTGACGGCCGCGGCGAAGCGCTGCCCACGCGGATCGACCTGCATCGGGGTGCTCCTGGCGGAGAAGAAGAGTGCGTACGAGCGAGAAGGTCGCGACTGCTCGGGGACTCGGGGACGGTCGGGCTCGATGCCTCAGGCCATACGACAGAGCGAGGCGGCCACGCGGCAGAAGTCGACCGCGCGGCGCTTCGTGAGCATCTGCTCTGTCCGGTCACGCACGCCCTGATGGTAAGCCGACAACCGCCGCGCTGTCACATCCGTCTCGGCCTTCGAGACAGTGACAGTCCTCTTCGCGCAGGTCAGCGAGGGGACGGCTCAGGAGATGGCGGCGCCGAGGGCGGCGATCACGTCGGCCTTGCGGGGCTGCCCGCTCGCCCTGCGCAGCACGTTCCCCTCGCGGTCGAGCACGAGAACGGTCGGCGTGCGGAGCACGTTGAAGCGCCGGACGAGGGCGAGATGGGCCTCGGCGTCAAGTTCGACATGCGAGACGCCGTCCACCATTTCCGCGACTTCGCCGAGAACGCGGCGGGTGGCGCGGCACGGCGCGCAGAACGCCGAGGAGAACTGGAGCAGCGTGGCCCGTTCGCCCAGCGGCTCGCCGAGATCGGCGGCGGTGAGGACGTCACCGTCCGCTCCCTGGCCGCTCCTCGGTTCCTGGCCGTTCCCCTGGGAATCGTCGCCCACTTCGCTGCCCTTCCCCCGCGCACGCGCGCGTGCTCGCCGGCGCGCACCGCCGGGCGCGCGCAGCACACCGTCGCGATACCGCCGTACGAGGCCGAACACGGTGGCGGCGACGAGCACGACGGCGGCGACCACAGCACCTTCCACACCTGCGACAACCCCGCGCCCCTCCACCTTCTTCCGCACGCCTTCTTTCAATGACTTTCGTTCGCGCCCGGCGGGGGCGGCGGCGGTCAGGCGGGGAGGGTGAGGAGGGGCTGGCCCTCCAGGCTGACGATCTCGATCGAGAAGAGCTGGTCGCGGGGGAACATGGTGGAGCCGTGGTACTCGCCGTAGCCCTTGGAGTACGGGACGTACCAGCTTCCCAGCATGTCGCGGCGGCCGTCGCGGGCGATGACCAGCAGGCGGCAGCTCGCGCCCTTCTTCACGCCCGACAGGTACATCTCCACGCTCGTGCCCCACTTCTTCTCGCGGAGCAGCGCGAAGCCCTTCACACCCGTCTTCGGGTCGCGGGCGGCGAGCCGTTCGGCGGGCGGCGACGGCGAGACCACGCCGGACGGGGCGGGCGCGGGCGCGGCGGGGGTGGGCCGCGCGGTGGTACGGCCGCCGTCGTCGCCGATTCCAGCGAGCAGCCCGCCGAACAGGCCGCCCGCCACGAGCAGGACCGCGGCGGCGACGGCGAGCGGGCCCCACGGCGGGCGGCGCCGCCACGGGGCCCGGCGTTCGCGCGCGGCCCGTGCCAGCAGCCCTTCGAGCAGTTCCGGCTCGGGCCCGGCGACCTGCGCGAGCTGCGCCTCGTCCACCCGGCCGAGCATCGCGGGCAGGCCGGCGAGCCCGGCGAGCTCGTCGCGGCACGCCGGGCACGCCTCCAGGTGCGCCTCCAGGCGGGCGCGCTCGGCGGGTTCGAGCGCGCCGAGGACGTACGCGCCCAGCGAGATGCGCGCCTCCGCGCAGTCGTTCACGGCGCCAACCCCCGCTCCTCCAATGCGAGTTTGAGCGCCCGCAAGGCGTAGTAGGTCCGGGACTTCACGGTGCCCGGCGGGATGCCCAGCGTCTTGGCGGTCTCGGCCACCGAACGGCCGCGGTAGTAGGTCTCCACCAGCACCGCCCGGTGCGTCGGGCTGAGGTCGGCGAGCGCCTCGGCGACCGTCCAGGACTCCAGCGCCCGGTCGATGTCGTCCACTCCGGCCACCGTCGCCAGCACGTGCTCGTCGATGCCCGTCTCAGGCGGCCGCGCGCGTCTGGCCCGGTGCGCGTCCACGACCAGGTTGCGGGCGACGGTGAACAGCCAGGGCCGTACGGGACGTCCCGCGAGCGCCTCGGGGTGCTTCCAGGCGCGCACCAGCGTCTCCTGCACGACGTCCTCCGCCTGGGGCCGGTCGCCGCCCGTCAGCCGCAGGACGTACCCGAGGAGGGGACCGCCGTGCTCGCTGTACAGGGCGCGCAGCAACCCCTCATCCGCGGTGGGACCCACACCCCTGACACGTGCGCCCCCGCGTTCCGGTTCACCTTCCCCGGCGGGTTATTTCCTGAGGTCGTTGAGGCGCACGTCGTTGGCGGTGGCGGCGACGCGCAGGCCGCCCGGGGTCGGCTGGATGTCGGTGATGCGGGAGCCGACGGGCAGGTTCGTCACCGGGACCGTCCAGGTGAGCTGCCGCTTGACCAGCGCCAGCGGCACCTGGGGGCCGCCGTTGGAGCCGACCGAGACCGGGGTGATCGCGATGCCCTTGCGGGTCGGCTCGACCTCGACCACGGCGGTGCCGGCCACCGGGAAGCCCATGATCGCGCCGGTCAGCTCGACCTGGAGGTCGTCGCCCTTCGGCGCGATCCCCTTGACCTCCTTCGGCGCCCGCTCCTTGATCAGGTCGTACGGGACGACGGCGGACGCGGTGGCGGTGCGGGCGGTGACGCCGTCGGCGTTGCCGGCGGCCACCTCCGACAGCGGCGCGTCCACGCCGCGCATCTCGATCTTGACGTCCCGGACGGTGACGCCCTGCTCGGTCCAGTCGCCGATCGACACGTCGATCTTGTCGTAGCTGCCGCCGACCGCCTGGGTGAGGAACGGGATCCCGTGGATCGTCACGTCCGGCTGCTCGGGCAGGTTGTACTGCGCGGCGACCTGCTTGCCGATCTCGTTCTGCGCGACGCGCACGCCGAGCCGGTCGGCGGCGACCACGCCGACGGCCACGAGGACCAGCAAAACCAGCAGTACCTTCCGCATGTCTCTCCTCCGGGCGACGGCACGCGATCGCCACACAGTAGTCGGCCCGCGGATCTTGCGGGGTCGCCCCATGGGGTGACATGTCCCGCGCCGCCGGTCGCCTTCGCGGGCTACCCGGAGGTTGTGAGATCAACCACCCGCGAACGGCGGCAGGACCTCCACGACGCCGCCCTCGGGGAGCCGCACGGACGCGTGCGGGCGGGTCCCGACGGGATCGCCGTCGACCAGGAAGGAGCTGCGCTCCACGACACGCCGGAAATCTCCGTTCCTGCCCTCTTTCAGGGCCGCCGCGCCGATCGCCTCGGCGAGGGTCGCGGCGTCGTACGGCTCCTCGCCGGTGCCCGCCGCGGCCTTGGCCGCCGCCCAGTACCGGATCGTTCCCTTGGCCATGGGGCCAGCGTCTCATCCCGGCTCTCGTCAGGACGACGCGAACCGGCCATTGCCCCGATGGCGTGCTCGGATATGCTCGTGGCGAGGGATCCGGGCGACGAGGCCATGGAGTTCAACGCGAAGCCCTTCATGGTCACCTCGTCTCGAAGCCGATGGCCGTTGCCGGGCTTCGACGTTGAGCCGCCTGGGTCCTACGTCTTTTTGACGAGGAGGCGGCACTTGAGCAGCTTGCTCTTGCTGACCAACGCGTTGGAGCCTTCCGACGAGGTCCTGCCCGCGCTCGGGCTCCTGCTGCACTCCGTGCGCGTCGCACCGGCCGAGGGATCCGCGCTGATCGACGCCCCGCCCGCCGACGTGGTGCTGGTCGACGCCCGCCGCGACCTGGTCCAGGCCAAGAGCCTGTGCCGGCTGCTGCGCACGACGGGCCTCGACTGCCCGCTGCTCGGCATCGTGACCGAGGGCGGCCTCGCCGCGCTCAGCCCGGAGTGGGGCCTGGACGACCTGCTGGTGCAGACCGCCGGACCCGCCGAGGTGGAGGCGCGGCTGCGCCTCGCGGTCGGCCGCGCGGCGGCGGTCGCCGAGGCCGACGACGTGCCCGGCGAGATCCGCAGCGGCGAGCTGACCATCGACGAGGCCACCTACACCGCGCGGCTGCGCGGCCGGGTGCTGGACCTGACGTTCAAGGAGTTCGAGCTGCTGAAGTACCTCGCCCAGCACCCGGGCCGGGTCTTCACGCGCGCGCAGCTCCTCCAGGAGGTCTGGGGCTACGACTACTTCGGCGGCACCCGCACCGTGGACGTGCACGTACGGCGCCTGCGCGCCAAGCTCGGCGCGGAGTACGAGAGCCTGATCGGCACCGTCCGCAACGTCGGCTACCGCTTCGTCCCCGACCACCGCCCCGGCGGCGACGCCGAGGAGAAGACCCCCGTCCCCGCCCCGTAGCCGTCCGCGCCCCGCAGCCGCCCGGCGCGTCGAGCCCCGCCGCGTAGGCGTTCAGCGCGTCGAGCCCCGCCGCGGTGGACGCGGCGGGGCCGGTGGCCGGGGGCACGGCCCGATGGGACGGCCGGGACCGGCGAGACGGCCGGGGACGGACGGGGGCCGCGGCGTGGGTCAGCCGAAGCGGCCGGTGATGTAGTCCTCGGTGGCCTTCTGCTCGGGGTTCGTGAAGATCTTGCTGGTGTCGTCGATCTCGATGAGGCGGCCCGGCTGGCCCGTCCCGGCGATGTTGAAGAACGCGGTGCGGTCGCTGACGCGGGCGGCCTGCTGCATGTTGTGCGTGACGATCACGATCGTGTACTGGCTCTTCAGCTTGGCGATGAGGTCCTCGATCGCCAGCGTGGAGATGGGGTCGAGCGCGGAGCACGGCTCGTCCATCAGCAGCACCTGCGGCTGCACGGCGATGGCGCGCGCGATGCACAGCCGCTGCTGCTGCCCGCCCGACAGGCCCGCGCCGGGCTTGGTCAGCCGGTCCTTGACCTCGTTCCACAGGTTGGCGCCCTGGAGCGACTCCTCGACGATCTCGTCGAGCCGGCTCTTGCGGCGCACGCCGTTCAGCTTCAGGCCCGCGGCGACGTTGTCGTAGATCGACATGGTGGGGAACGGGTTGGGCCGCTGGAACACCATGCCGACCACGCGCCGTACGGCGACCGGGTCGACGGACGAGGCGTACAGGTCCTCGTCGTCGAGCATCACCTTGCCCTGCACGCGCGCGCCGGGGATCACCTCGTGCATCCGGTTCAGGGTGCGCAGGAAGGTGGACTTTCCGCAGCCCGACGGCCCGATGAACGCCGTCACCGAACGGGGCTCGACCGTCATCGAGATGTCCTCGATGGCATGGACGCCGCCGTAGTAGGCGTGCAGCCCGGACACTTCGATCCGCTTGGCCATGGGGAGGTTGCTCCTGTCTGGGTGGGGTCGGGGGCTCAGCGGCCGGTCGCCTTGAAGCGGCGCGCGACGAACCGGGCGGCCAGGTTGAGCAGCATGATGATCAGGATGAGGACGAGCGCGCCCGCCCAGGCCCGGTCGATGGAGTTCTGGTTGGGGTCGGCCGCCTGGTCCCAGATGAACGTCGGCAGCGACGCCTGCGGCTCCGCGAACGGGTTGGTGTTGATCGCCTTGGTGACGAAGATCGTCAGCAGCAGCGGCGCGGTCTCGCCCATCACCCGGGCGACCGCGAGCATGATGCCGGTGATGATCCCGGGCAGGGCGGTCGGCAGCACGACGAAGCAGATCGTCCGCCAGCGCGGCACGCCGAGCGCGTACGACGCCTCTCTCAGGTCGTTCGGGACGAGCTTGAGCATCTCCTCGGTCGCCCGCACCACGGTCGGGATCATGAGGATCGTCAGCGCGAGCGCCCCGGCGAACCCGGAGAACGAGAACCCGAGCGCGAGCAGCCACAGCGCCAGCACGAACAGGCCCGCGACGATCGACGGGATGCCCGTCATGACGTCCACGAAGAAGCTGATCACGCGCGCGAGCCGTCCGCCCGCGCCGTACTCGACGAGGTAGACGGCCGTCAGCACGGCGATCGGGACGGCGATCGCGGTGGTGATCAGGACCTGTTCGAGGGTGCCGAGGATGGCGTGGTAGGCGCCGCCGCCCGCGTCCTTGCCCGCGACGCCGTTCATCGAGTGGCCGAAGAACACCCCGTCGAAGCGGCCCGCGCCGTTCTTGACGACCGTCCACAGCACCGAGACCAGGGGGATGAGCGCCAGCAGGAACGCCAGGTAGACCAGGGCCTGCACGGTGCGGTCCTTGGCCTTGCGGCCGAACGAGACCGAGCTCAGCGAGGTCTGCTTCTTGGTCAGCGTCGGGGAGGTCACACGAACTCCTTGCGGCGGGCGACGACCGCCCGGGCGGCCATGTTGACGATGAGGGTGATCACGAAGAGCACGAGGCCCGAGGCGATCAGGGCGCCGCGGCCGGTGGTGCTCGCCTCGCCGAAGCTCTTGGCGATGTTGGCGGCGAACGTGCTGCCGCCGTCCTCCAGGATGTGCACGTTGATGCCGGGCACGAACGTCAGCACCATCGCGACCGCGATCGTCTCGCCCATCGCGCGGCCGAGGCCGAGCATCGAGGCGCCGATCATGCCGGAGCGGCCGTACGGCAGCACGGCCATCCGGATCGTCTCCCAGCGGGTCGCGCCGAGCGCGAGCGCCGCCTCCACGTTGGCCCGCGGGACCTGGACGAACACCTCGCGGGAGAGCGAGGAGATGATCGGCAGGATCATGATCGCCAGCACCACCGAGGCGGTGAAGATCGAGTTGCGGCCGGGGCTGTCGCCGCCGAACAGCGGGATCCAGCCGAGGACGGTGTTGAGGAACTTGGAGACGCCCTCCATGTTCCCGGCGAGCAGCAGCAGGCCCCACAGCCCGTACACGATGCTCGGGACGGCGGCGAGCAGGTCCACCACGTAGCCGAGCGGGGAGGCGAGGCGGCGCGGTGAGTAGAACGCGATGAACAGCGCGATCCCGATCGCCACCGGCGTCGCGATGATCAGCGCGAGCAGCGACGACACGACCGTGCCGAACGCGAGCTGGGCGATGCCGAACTTCGGGGGCGTCGCGTTCGGGTTCCAGTCCTCGGAGGTGAGGAAGTTGGCGTCGTTGTCCTGGAGCGCCGGGACCGCCTTCCAGACCAGGAAGATCGCGATCGCCGCCATGATGGCCAGCACCAGGATGCCGGAGCCGCGCGCCGCGGAGACGAAGATCTTGTCGCCGGCCCGGCCGGTGCTCATGCGCCGGCCGGTGGCGCGGTGTCTGGCTCCGGCGGCCGTCTCGACGCCGGTTTCGCTGCTCACGGGGGGTCCTCCTCGGGTGGCATCATCGGCGGAACCCGGACCGGCCCCGTCGCCGGATCCTGCGGCGACGGGGCTGTCGGAGTCGGGGTCGGTGGTCAGGCCAGGGCCTTCACGGACGCCTGGACCTTGCTGAGCACGCTCGGGGGCAGGGGCGCGTAGCCCAGGTTGGTGAGGATCTTCTGGCCGTCGGCGCTGGAGGTGTAGGTCAGGAACGACTTGACGAACTTGGACTGCTCGGCCGGCAGGCCCTTCTCGCACGCCACCTCGTAGGTCACCAGGATGATCGGGTAGGCCCCGGCCTCCTTGGTGGCGTAGTCGATCTTCAGCGCGACGTCGTTGCCGGTGCCGACGACCTGCGCGCCCGCGACGGCCTTGGAGGCGCTGTCGGGCGAGAGGGTGGTGTACTCGCCGGCGCCGTTCTTGACCTGCGCGGTCTGGAGCTTGTTGTTGGTCGCGAACGACAGCTCAACGTAGGAGATCGCGCCCGCGGTGCTCTTGACCTGCGACGAGACGCCGTCGGACTTGTTGGCGCCCTGGCCGGTCGAGTTCGGCCACTTCTTGGCGGGCTCCCACGTCCAGATCTTCGGCGCGGTCTTGTTCAGGTACTTCGTGAAGTTGTCGGTCGTGCCCGACTCGTCCGCGCGGTAGATCGGCTTGATCGGCGAGGACGGCAGCTTGGCGCCGGAGTTCTCCTTGGCGATCGCCGGATCGTTCCAGGTCTTGATCTTGCCCGCGAAGATCCCCGCGATGGTCTCGGACGACAGCTTCAACCCGTCCACGCCCTGCACGTTGTAGACGACCGCGACCGGGCCGACGACCATCGGCAGGTTCAGGGCGTTGGAGCCCTGGCAGCGCTGCTTGGCCGGACCGACCTCCTCGGGCTTCAACGCCGAGTCCGAACCCGCGAAGGCCACCTGGCCCGAGGTGAACGCCTGGATCCCGGCGCCCGAGCCGCTCGGGTTGTAGTTGAGGTTGGCCCCCGCGCACTTCTGTGCGTACAGCTTGGTCCATTCCTCGATGGCGTTCTTCTGCGCGCTGGAACCGGCAGCGTTGACCGTCGCCTTGGCACAGTCGATGTCGCCGGTCGGGGCCGAGCTGGCGCTGCCGCCGGAGTTGTCGTCACTCCCGCACGCGGTGAGGGCCAAGGCCCCGCGACGACCACACCGCCCAGGGCGGCCAGTCGTGAACCGTTCTTCACCGGAGGGTCTCCTCTTAGATTCGTTGGGGCGGGCTCCCCAACCGGGGGTGGACGTGTTTGTCCAGGTAGTGGGGGGACCGTCGGATGTGACGCTAAGCAGGGGAGGTGTCCACTCACCCCGATCCAGGTGAACGCAGCATGAACCGAGATCGGCAGAGCCGCGAAGAATGTCCCGACCCGGCATGGACGCCGGGTTAACACCGCAGGTCAACACGTCCGAAACGCCAGACATACCAGGCGTTTCGGTCACATGACCTGAGGGCACAACCCCCCGTTCAGCCGGCGCCGGCGCCCCCGCCCCGCCCCCGTCCCGCCCATCTCCCCAGCTCCGCCCGCCCACCCCTTGCCCCCGCGCCCCCGCCGCCACACCGCCGACGCCGGCTCACTGACAGCAGTTAAGGCGCGCCCGCACTAGGCACCCGGACTGCCTTACCGCAACCGGGAGGACGACCGCGTCGCACTGCGCCGCGTTCCCCCGCCGCCCGCCCGTCCGGCGCCTCATCACCCGCGCCCTCGCCGCCACACCGTCGGCGCCGGCTCGCTGACAGCCGTAAGGCGCGCCCGTACTAAGCGCCCGGACTGCTTTACCGCGACGGGGAGGGACGGCCGCGTAGCGCCGCGGCGCGCCGCCGCCCGCCCGGCATCTCTCGCGCATCGCTCAGCCCGCGTCCCCGGCAGCGGCCTTGATCACGTGACCGGATATGGGCGATGTGTCGTGCGTTCACCTGGGGTATCTCCCGGGAGGGCCGAACGGGGCCCACCCGTGACGGCTAGTTATCCCCAGAATTCCGTTCTGCTTCCCCTTGCTGATTCGGGGCTTGACCATGGATGTAAGCGGTCCGCCCCGGGCGGGAGGGGCCCGATTTTAATGCTTTCGGAGAGGGGCAGCCACGTTCCGCAGAGCTGAAAACCCGGGTGACGGGGACCCATCCCGAGGCCGCGTCCTCAGCACGGAGAGCGGACGCGGAGAGCGGACGCCGGACACGCGCACCCGACGCGGCGAGCAGGCACAGGACGCGGATGCGGGGAGCGGCGAGTGAGCGCAGGGCGCGGGCGAACGCATGCGCGAAGCAGGG
The DNA here is from genome assembly GCF_009793335.1 of Actinomadura sp. J1-007. Lineage (GTDB taxonomy): Bacteria > Actinomycetota > Actinomycetes > Streptosporangiales > Streptosporangiaceae > Spirillospora > Spirillospora yumaensis. The sequence continues at coordinate 2,460,660 of NZ_WING01000001.1, forward strand.
CAAGGGCCCAGGCGGGGTTAAGGGCGGGGGGCGGGGCCGTACATGACGTCTACGGCGTGGCGGGTGAAGCCCAGGGACTCGTAGAGGCGGGCGGCGGAGGTGTTGGACTCGTCCACGTACAGCAGGATCTGCGGGACGCCGCGGTCGCGCAGGTGGTGCAGGCCGGTGAGGGTGAGCGTGCGGCCCAGGCCGAGGCCCTGGGCGGACGGGTCGACGCCGACGACGTAGACCTCGCCGAGGCCGTCGGGGTGGATCTTGGTCCAGTGGAAGCCGACGAGGCGGCCCGGCTCGACGGTGGTGCGTTCGGCGAGGAAGAAGCCCTCGGGGTCGAACCAGTCCTCCGCCTCCCGGCCGCGCAGGTCGTCGATCGTCCAGGCGCCCTGCTCGGGGTGGTCGGCGAACGCGCGGGCGTTCACCTCCAGCCACGCCTGCTCGTCCCGTCCGACCTCGAAGGGGCGCACGCGGACGCCGTCGGCGATCTGGACGGGCGGCAGCGGTTCGGCGGCGGGGCGGCGCATCTGGAACAGGGCGCGGACGCGGTCGAGCCCTTCGGACGAGGCGAGCTTCGCGGCCGCGGGCAGGTCGCCGTGCGCCCACACGCGCAGCGGGCCGCCGGCCTCGCGCAGGAGGGCGCGGAGCAGGGCGCGGCCGTGGCCCCGGCGGCGGTGGCCGGGGTGGACGACCAGTTCGCCCGAGGCGCTCTCGTCGTCGGTCGCGGGATCGAGGCGGGCGTACGCGACGACGCTCCCACCGTCGGACACGGTGAAGCCGGGTCCGCCGCCGCGCAGCGCGAGCAGCGAGTGCTCGGAGAGCGGTCCCACGCCGTCGGCTCTGGCGGCGGCGTCGACCAGCGCCACCACCTGCGCGATTTCCGGTTCGTCCAGCTTCGCCAGCGCCTGCACCTCACCCATGATCGCCAGCCTATGCGGCCGGACGGGCGGACCGTCCGGGGCGGGCCTCTCGGACTGGTCAAAACGTCACGAAAACGTCATGGAGCCGCTGGGAAGCGTATGCCGCGCTTACCTAGGTTGCGGGAATGACTCGACGACGCACGACCCTGTCCTTCGCGGCGGCGGGGCTGGCGGTGGCGGGCCTGGCCGCGGCGACGCAGCCGGCCGCCGCGCAGCCGGGCGCGTCCCGGCCCGCATCCGCCGCGTCCGTACGGCTCCTCGCCCTCAACGACTTCCACGGCAACCTCGAACCCCGACCGGCAGCTCCGGCACCGCGGTCGACGAGAACGGCGCGTCGGTCCCGGCGGGCGGCGCGGCGTACGTCGCGACCCATCTGAAGCGGCTGGCCGACCGGCACACGCTGACGGTCGCTCAAGGCGACCTGATCGGGGCCTCGCCGCTGATCTCGGCCGCCTACCACGACGAGCCGTCGGTGCAGTTCCTCGGCGACGTCGGCGTGACGGCGTCCGCGGTCGGCAACCACGAGTTCGACGAGGGCTACCGGGAGCTCCAGCGCATCCAGTGGGGCGGCTGCCACCCGAAGGACGGCTGCTCCCCCGCGGGCAGGTGGAAGGGCGCGAAGTTCGACTACCTCTCCGCGAACGTCGTGAAGGAGGCCACCCGCAAGCCCGTCCTCAAGCCGTGGACGATCCGGCGGATCAACGGCGTGCGGGTCGGGTTCATCGGCGTGGTCACGAAGACGACGCCGTCCATCGTCACCGCGGACGGCATCAAGGGCCTGCGCTTCGACGACGAGGTGGCCGCGGCCAATCGGTCCGCCCGGGAGCTGAAGCGGCGCGGCGTACGGGCGATGGTGCTGCTCGTCCACGAGGGCGACCAGGTCCCGGCCGGGCAGCGGCCGGACGCGTGCGGCGTCGTTCCGGGCGCCGGGACGCGCATCGCGAAGGAGGCCGACCCCGAGATCGACGTCGTCCTCGCCGGGCACACCCACCAGCAGTACGTCTGCTCGGTGCCCGACCCGAAGGGGCGCCCGCGGCTGTACTCGTCCGGGTCGTCGTTCGGACGGGTCGTCACCCAGGTCGACTTCCAGGTGAACAGGCGCACCGGCGACATCGTCCGCTCGTCTCTCAAGGGCGACAACCACGTGGTCACGCGGGACGTCCCGCCCGACCCGAGGACGCAGGCGTTCGTCCAGACCTGGAAGGAACGGGTCGCGGAGATCGCCAACAAGCCCGTCGGCAGGATCAGCGCGGACCTGACGCGCGCCCCGTCCCCGACCGGTGAGACCGCGCTCGGCGACGTCGTCGCCGACGCCCAGGCCGCCTCGATGAAGGACAAGGGCGCGCAGGTCGCGCTGATGAACCCGGGCGGCGTCCGCACCGACCTGGTCTACAAGGCGAGCGGCTCCGAGGGCGACGGCGTCGTGACGTACGGCGAGGCGTTCGCGGTCCAGCCGTTCAGCAACGTCATGGGCGTCACGTCTCTGACCGGCGCGCAGCTCGACAAGCTGCTGGAGCAGCAGTGGACGGCGGCGGGTGAGAAGATCCTCCAGCCGTCCGCGGGACTGCGCTTCACCATCGACCGCGGCAGGCCGGTCGGCGACCGGGTCTCGGCGATCACGATCGACGGCAAGGCGGTGGACCCGGCCGCCGTCTACAAGGTCGCCGCGAACAACTTCCTGCTCGGCGGCGGGGACGGCTTCACCACGTTCACCGAGGGCAAGGACCAGGTCCTCGGCCCGATCGACCTGGACGGCTTCGTCGCCTACCTCGGCTCGGCCGGAACGATCGCCCCGCCGAAGCTCGACCGCATCTCCGGAAGCTGAACCGGCGCGCCACGCCGCTCTCCCCGTCTCCCCCGGGCCTGGACCTGGAACTCGGGGGCGGGGAGGGCGTCACGCGCCGAAGAAGTGGACGAGCCAGTAGACGATCGCGGCGACGGCCGCCGCGGCGGGCATGGTGAGCACCCACGCGACGACGATGTTGCCCGCCACGCCCCAGCGGACGGCCGACAGGCGCTTGGTGGCGCCGACGCCCATGATCGCCGAGGTGATCGTGTGGGTGGTCGAGATTGGAGCGTGCCAGATGTAGGCGGCCGCGTAGAGGATGATCGAGGAGGTCGCTTCCGCGGCGAACCCCTTCGGCGGATCCAGCTCGATCACCTTGCGGCCGAGCGTCCGCATGATCCGCCAGCCGCCGGCGTACGTGCCGAGCGACAGCGCGCCGGCGCAGCAGACGATCACCCACAGCGGCACCGAGTCGCCGTTGGAGTGCCCGGTCGTGACGAGCGCGAGGACGATGATGCCCATCGTCTTCTGCGCGTCCTGGAGGCCGTGGCCGAGCGCCATCGACGCCGCCGACAGCGACTGCGCGATGCGGAACCGGCGGCCGACGCGGCTCGGATTGGCCTTCCTGAAGATCCACAGCAGCGCCACCATCACCAGGTACGCCAGGAAGAACCCGACGACCGGCGACACGACCATGGGGATCGCGACCTTGTCGACGACCTTCTCCCAGTGCACCGACGACGCCGACGCGAGGCCCGCGCCGACCACGCCGCCGATCAGGGCGTGCGAGGACGAGGACGGCAGGCCGAAGTACCAGGTGATCAGGTTCCAGGTGATCGCGCCGAGCACGCCCGCCGCGACGACGGTGAGCCCGTGCAGGCCGTCCGGCGGTTTGATCACCTCGCTGACGGTCTTGGCGACCTCGACGCCGAGCAGCGCGCCGAGCATGTTCATCACCGCGGCCATCAGCAGCGCCGCGCGCGGGGTCAGCGCCCGCGTCGACACCGACGTCGCGATCGCGTTGGCCGCGTCGTGGAAGCCGTTGGTGTAGTCGAAGACGAGCGCGACGACGATCACCAGGACGAGCACGGCGGCCTGCGCGTCGGACTTCAGCCCGATCGCGCCCGCCGCCATGACCAGCACGATCCCGGCGAGCAGGCCGAGCCACGCCTTGCCGGGCACCCGCCGGGTGGCCTGCTCGCCCAGCGTCGGGTCACCGCCGGGCTCGGCGTCCTTGGTGAGGGTCGCCCCCGGCTCGCCGGTCACGCTCATGACTCCTTGACCGCGATGGTCTCGACGGTGTTGGCCACGTGCTCGAACGCGTCGGCGGCCTCCTCCAGCCGGTCGATGATCTGCTTCAGCTTCAGCACGTCGAGGGTGTCGTACTCGCCGCTGAACAGGTGCGCCAGCAGCTTGCGGTACACCTGGTCGCCCTGGTTCTCCAGGCGGTTGATCTCGATCCAGTACTCGTTGAGCTCCTTCATCGAGCGCAGCCGGGGCATGGCCTCAGCGGTCAACTCCGCCGCGCGCTCCAGCACCTCCACCATGTGGACGATGCCCTTTGGAAACTCGTTGATCTTGTAGAGCACGACGAGGTCGGCGGCCTCTTCCATCTCGTCCATCACGTCGTCGATCGTCGAGGCCAGCCGGTAGATGTCCTCGCGGTCGAACGGGGTGATGAACGTTTCGTTCAGCCGGCGCATGATCGCATGAGTGCATTCGTCGCCCGCATGCTCGCAGGCGCGCATCTTCTCCGCGATGGCTTCCCGGTCGGCGCCGTCGCTGATGAGCTCCACGAGCAGCCTGGCGCCGGTGACCAGGTTGTTCGCCGAGTCGGCGAACATGTCGTAGAAGCTGTCCTCACGCGGCGTGAGACGCAAGCGCACGTCGTTCTCCTGATGTGCCGGAACGGTCCGCAGAGGATCGTAGGCGCAACCAGCCGTAAAAAGAACCTTTGCCCCAGCTTCGGCCGGTGTCACCCATCCTCTCACCTACAAGGTTGCCCTAGATCACCAGGTGCACACCCGCGACACACGGCCCTAACTGGGCGGATGCACCGTAGCCGCGCCCCCGTCAGATATCCGTACGGAGAGTGACGACTTCGAAGAGTGAGATTCCTTACAGCGAGCCCGCCACCACTCCCACCCGTCCCATCCGCCGGATCGGCACCGAGGTCGGACGGGTCGCAGGGCCCGCCCGACGCCAGCGAACACCCCCTCGCAACCGGTGACGTTCCGTGGCCAACCCCCGCCCACCACACCACCGCGCCCCGCGTTCGCCGCAGCGAGAGGCAAGAGGGGAGCCTGACGGGACCGCTGGGGCGAACGAGAGCGCGAACCGTACCCTGCCCGAACACCCCACACCCCCGATGCGCACACCCGAACCGGCCACGACCGGCCCCGAACCCCCTCACCCCAGCCCCTGACAGAAAAACCTGACATGACCGCCCCGGGAAGGCCACACCGCCCGAGAGACCCGGATATGGATTGGGCCGCGAGAGCGATCCGATGGCCCTGCACGAGCGAACGCCCGCAGCTGCGCGGGGGACGCGTACGGTGTCGCGCGGGGCGGGTCCGCCCAGCGGTGCCGCGCGCGGGTGCACGGGGCGGTCCGCACGGTGGTGCCGCGCGGCGAGACGTACGGACCGCGCGGGGCGGGGTGCACGGGGCGGGATGCACGGGCCGGGCCGCACGGCGGTGCCGCACGGGGAGCGTACGGGCCGCGCGGGGAGCCTACGGGGCCGCGCGGGACGGGGTGCACGGTGGTGCCACGCGGATAGGCATACGGGGCTGCGTGGGGAGGCGTACGGTGTCGCGCGAGCGGGCGGGGTGCACGACGGTGCCGCGCGGGGAGACGTACGGGCCGCGCGGGCGGGCGCGCGTACGGGAGGCGCACCGAGCGGGCGCGCGTACGGGAGGCATATGGACGCGCGAGCGAGCGGGCGTACGGGAAGCGTACGGAGTTGCGCGGGCGGGCGTACGCAGGGGTGGTTCGAGGAGTTGGGTTGGCGTGTGGGCGTTACGGACGGCCTAGAATGCGTAACCGGGGACGCCCCTTCGCGAGGCGCCCCCGGTCGGCGGCCGGCGCGGACTAGTCCTGCCGCGTCAGCTCCCGACGACCGATCTCGTCCGGACGAACTCCGAGCACCATGTCGATCTCGGTGATGGTCAGCGGCCGCTCGGCGTCCGCCACCGCACTGAGCATCTCGGCGTACAGCTCGATCTCGTCCAGAGCGACACGGTCGTGGACGCGCAGATCAAGGTTCTGCTGGCGCACCGCGTCCACCTCCGTTCGTTCCCCACACCCAGGGTCGAGGCTACGCGTCCCGCCCCGCCGGGCACATGACCCAAGAGAGCCATTCGGGGACCACTCCACCTACTGGTCTTCCCGGGTGGCGCGCCATGATGCGCCCCGCTCGCCGGGATCACCCCCCGTACACCGTCGGCACTCCGCGCGACCGGGCAGCACACGACGGAGCGGCACGCGCCGGTTCGTGCGCCGGGACCGCACACCGAACTCCCGCACCGGGCGCGTGCGCTACGTCCGCGCGACGGGTGCGTGCGGCGGGCGCCAGGCCCACACGCCGGATGCGTGCGCCAGGTCCGCGCGCTAAGTCCGCTGAACGCCGCGGCGTGCCCGGGCACCAGGTCCGTGCGCCAGGTCCGTGCGCCGGAGCCGCGTGCCAGGTGCGGACGCCAAGTCCGCCGGACACCAGGCGTCGAGTTTGCGCGGCCGAGACCGCGCGGCCGGGACCATGCGCCGGGGCCGCACGGCGGGCCGGGTGCTGGGACCGAGCGCCGGGGCCGCACACCGACCTCCCGCGCCGGGGGCCTGCGCTACATCCGCGCGCCCGGTGCGTGCGGCGGGCGCCAGGCCCACGCGCCGGATGCGTGCGCCCGGTACGCGCGCTAAGTCCGCTGGACGCCGGGGCATGCCCCGGGCGCCCGGTCCGTGCGCTGGGATCGCGTGCCCGGTGCGCACGCTAAGTCCGCCGGGCGCCGGGCGCCGAGTCCGCGCGGCCGGGACCGTGCGCCGGGGCCGCGCAGCGGGCCGGGTGCTGGGACCGAGCGCCGGGTTCGCGCACCGGGTTCGCGCACCGGGTTCGCGCACCGGGTTCGCGCACCAAGACCGCGTGCCGGGTTCGCGCACCGACACCGCGCCCCGGGCTCACGCCCCGGGGCCGCGTACCGAGACCGCGCGCCAGGACCGAGCGCCGGGGGCGCGTGGTGGGGTGGGTGCTGGGGCGGGGCGGGTGGGGGCGCGGGGGTCAGGTGCCCTGGTGGAAGTCGCCGAGCATCTGTTCCAGGGGCGATTCGGGGAGGTCGCGGTCGGTGAGGCGGGCGACGGTCGCGGCGTTGACGTCGGCGCCCGCGAGCCGTGCCGCCTGCCGCGCCACGGTCTGCTCGAACAGCAGCCGCACCGTCCGGGCGTAGGCGAACGCCGGGTCGCCGCGCAGCCGTTCGAACCGCGACAGCAGTTCCACGCGCAGTTCCTCGTCCAGCATGTAGAGGTCGCGTTCGGCGTAGTTCTGGAAGAGCCGCACCAGGTCGCGGTCGCCCATCCCGGTGAACTCCAGCACCCGCCCGAACTCCCCGCGCAGCGCCGGGTTCCCCGCGAGGAAGCCCTCCATCTCCGCCGCCGGGCTCGAACAGACCACGACGAAACGCGCGCCGCGGCCGTTCATGTGGCGGCGCAGCTCGTCCACGACGGCGGGCGTGCGGTCCAGCCGGTACGCCTCCTGGATCAGCAGCACGCCGCCGTGCGCCTGCTCGACCATGCTCGCGACCCGGCTCTCGGTGTCGATCCGGTCGCGTCCGGCCAGGTGAACGGGGCGGCACGCCACCACGTGCCCCGATTCCAGGAGCCCGAGCGCCGCGTAGATCCCGCCGACGAGTCCGGCGACGGTCGTCTTCCCCGTGCCGGGCGGCCCCACGAACACCAGGTGGCGCGCGCCGTCGCCCGCCACCCCGTAGCGGGCGCGGTCGGCCTCCAGCGCCGCCTCGTCGGCGAGTTCGCGCACCGCCGCCTTCACCTCGTCCAGGCCCATGAGCTGGTCGAGTTGCCGCAGGTAGCCGCCGATGTCGCCGGGCGGGCGCAGCGCGGGCTCGATCCCTTCGGCGACGCCGGCGAGGTCGTCCGGCGTGAGAACGAGCCGGTCGCGGGACGCCCCGGCGCGCTCCAGGCTGCGCTGGCACGCCTGGTCGAGGTAGGTCTCGACCAGCCGCGCGTTGACGAGGTCGCCGGGGCCGCGGAGCCGTTCCAGATCGTCGCGCGCGGTCTCCAGCGCGGCGCCGCCGACCGTGACGCGCCGTTCGTCGGCGAGCAGGTGCAGCAGCGTCATGCGGTTGTCGAGGTCGGCGAGGTCCGGCATCCGGTGCACCCGGAACGCCTGGACGAGCTTCGGGTGGTCCTGGAGGAGCCGCTTGTAGGCGCGCGGCTCGCACGTCGCGATGAGCGGCGTGACGTTCGCCCGGTCTCGGCGGGCCCGCCGGACGGCCGCGGCGACCGCCACCGGGTCCTGCGCGCTCGTGATCGCGACGTCGAGCCGTTCGAACAGGATCGCCGGGCCGGTCTGCCGCAGGATCCCGGTGATCCTGTCGACGGGCGCGTCCCGGACGTCCTCGGCGTCGTGCGCGCGCAGCGCCCCGTCGCCGATGCCCGCGTCGGCGAGCGTCAGCGCGATCATCCGCGCCAGCCGCCGCTGCCCGGTGTGGGGGTGGCCGACCAGCAGCACCCCCGGCACGCCGGACGGCCGCGCGCCGTCCACCCTGGTCGCCTCGCCCGCGCCGTCCACGCGGGTGTCCTCGTTGCCGCCGGGCTCGTCTGCCGGGTCGTTCCACTCCTCGATCTGGGCGCGGAGCTCGTCGAGCAGCTCGCCCGCGTCATGCTGCCCGGAGACGAACCCGATGCCGAAGCGTTCCAGCGTCCGCCGGTCGCCGCGGTCCTGCGGGGGCGGGATCTCGTGAACGGGCCGTTCGGGTGAGGGGGTGTCGTCGAGGAAGTCGAAGTTGCCGACCATCGTCTCGGACATCACCCGCGTACCTGGGTGCTCGCCCTCATCCTCGTCCATCTCCATGTCGGCCATCCCCAGGACGCGCGTCCCAGGCGGACCGGGCGTCGCGGGCGGCCCCGGCGGCCCCGGCGTGGCGGGCGGGCCGGGCGGACCAGGCTGCCCCGGCGTTGCGGGGGGCGGTGGGACGGGCGATGGCGCGGGTGGATCCTCCATCCGGGTCGCGTAGGGGTCGATCTGCTGCGGGGACGGTCCGGGTCCGGGCTGCTGCGCAGGCGGTGGCGCGTGCTCGGGCGACGCGATCGGCGACGGCGGAACGCCCGCGCCAGGCGGAAGGCCATGCGCGGGAGGCGCGCCGGACGGCTGGTAGCCGAGCTGGGTGTACGGGGGCACGTACTCGTCGTCGTGCTCCTCTTCGGGCAGCGAAATCCCACTGGGCGGCTCGGACGCCCCAGGCGGCCCGCCGAACTGCGGCCCGCCCCCACCCGGCACAGCACCACCCGGCGCAGCACCGTGCGGCGGCGGAGGCTGGGGCGGCTGGGGTGGCTGGCCCGCGCTGGGGCCCGGCATCCCGAACGCGGCGCCTGCTGCCTGCGGCTCCGGCACTGGAGGTCCGGGCGGTCCGGATGGTCCGGGCGGCGTTCCATGCCCGTACGCCCCGGCGGGTACCGGAGGCTCGCCGTGAACGGGCGGCGGAGGCGGCGCTCCCATGGGGCTCGCCCCCGCAGCGGCCCCGACGGCGCCCATCGGACCGCCGTGCCCTGGCGACGGCGACGCCGCCCGCTGGAAACCGAGCTCGGTGTAGGGCGGAACGATGTTCTCGTCCTGCTCGTCGTCTGGCGCGGTGGACTCGCCGTGCTGCTGCTCGCCGCCCCCCGCGTACGGATCGGCCACTCCACCGGGTCCGCCACCGTAGGGCCCGCTCGCCTGAGCGGCAGCCCCATAAGGCCCTGCCGCACCAATTCTGTACGGATCGGCCGCGCCACCGGCCACGCCACCGGCCGCGCCGCCGTACGGGTCGGGCGCACCGGCACCGCCCGCGGCGCCGTACGGGGTGGGGTCGCCGGGAGTCGGGGATGGGGGCCGAAGTGGGGGTCGGGTGGGGCGAAGGCGGCCTGCTGGCCCTGGATGGGCGGGGACGGAGCGGGGCCGGGGGCGTCCTGGAGGCCCGGCTGGGCGGGCGGCTGGACGAACGGGCGGTCGGGCTGCGCGGGCGTACCGGGCGGCGGCACGGGCGGAGCGCCGGGGGCGATCCCCGGCTGGCTCTGCGACCCGGGCAAACCGGGCGAACCAGGCGTACCGAAGGGAGAGGGCGGGGCGGGCGGCTGGCCGAACGCGGCGTTGTACGCCCCGCCCGGGGTGGGAGTGCTCGTGGTGGCTCCGGCGGTGGCGCGGGTGCGCGCCGTTCCGATGATCCCGGCGATGATCGCGGTGGGCACGGGGAAGCCGCGCGGGCGCGCGGGCATGCCTCCGGCGAGGCGGCACCAGGCGAGGTCGAGCACGTACATGGCGGCGAGGAGCGACTCGGCGGACGCGCCGGATCCGGCGGCGGAACGGAGCGGTTCGGGGAGCCGCAGGGCGGACGGCCAGAGGTGCCGGAGCGGGTGGCCCTTCTGCTCGGACACCGCCTGCACCGTGTAGCGGATCTCGGGGTCGAGCCAGGGAACCACGCCGTTCGCGACGTCCTTGCGGACGACGTCGAGGTCGGCGGCGAGCATCGCGGCGGCGACGTGGCGCGGCTCGATGTAGGCGGGGTCGGACGGGTCGCCGGCGATGTCGGCGATGGCCTCGCTCAGCGTGTAGAAGGCGTGCCGGAAGTTGTCGCCGGGCGAGCTCTCGCTGCGCAGCGCGGGCACCAGGTGCGGCGGGCAGCGGGTCAGCCACTCCTGGACGAGGGCCTGGTCGCCGTACGGCAGCGCGCCGTAGTCGACGGTCGGATTGTTGAGGGTGGTGCCGAGGATGGCGAGCAGCGCGTCGGCGCGGATCTGGAACCGGACGTCCTCGCGCAGCGCGCTCGCGACCGCCCACATCGTCCGCAGCACCACGACGGCGGCGTCAACGCGTCCGGCGCGGAGCCGTTCGGAGTAGAGGCCGACGAGCGACTCCAGCGCGGGCGGCGTCAGCCAGCGCGGGCCGTCCACGTCGGGGAGGGGTTTGGCGCGGTACGGCTTCCAGAGGTCGAGCATCTGGGCGTCCAGGCGGGCGTCGAACGCGGGCGCGGACGCGCACCACAGCATCACGCCCCACGCGACGACCACGGTGGACGGCGTCTCGGGCGTGAACTGCGACCACCAGTGCGGGTACTCGGAGGCGGACAGCGTGGCGGCGGACTCGACGGTCGCGCGCACGCGCGAGGTCAGGTCGCCCGCGAGGCCGTGCCCGACGAACGGCAGCGCGGCGGGCGGGTCGTACGAGAAGTCGGGCCCGGCCGGGACGACGTGCGGCGGCAGCGCGGGGACCTGCGCGGCGCCCTGCTGCGCGGGCCGCGCGGCCATCCGGACGGCGGGCGAACGGGGCGGCGGGCACAGGTACCACTGGCCGTCGGACGGGTGCAGCCGGTACCAGCGGGCCCACGCGCCGAACAGCCACCAGGTGCCGTCGGGCAGGACGAGCATGCGCCCGCCGATGGCGTGCTGGCGCTGCTGCGGAGGCGCGGACGGCCACCACGCCGCCGCCACCATCGCCCTCGTGTCGCGCTCGGCCGCCGCGAACGGATCCTGCCCCATCTGGGGGCTGGGCGGCGGAGCACTGCCATAGCCCGGTCCCCACACCACGTGGTCATCGTAGTCAGCCGTCCGGGCCCCGGTCCGCCCGCAACGGGGCCGGAATGCCGTTTTGGCTGGTCACATAAGCCGCATTCCCCCTTGACGAGCACGCCGAGGAAGCACCCGAAGGACGAACCGGCGGGGCTCGGATCAGCTCCGTCCGACGCCCTGGCGGGAGCGGAAGGGCGGCGGGCGAGGTCCGGCCGACGCTCCCGGCGGCGGCGCGGGACCGGAGTCGACCCACGTGCGGCGGCGGAAAAGGAGCGGGGGTCAGGTCCAGTCGACGTCGCGGTGGCGGCGGGCCTTGTCGACGTACACCTGGGGCGTGTGCTCCAGGACGAGCCGGTCGTCGTCGGTGAGCTCGCGGACGACGCGTCCCGGCGTACCGGCGACCAGGACGCCTGAGGGAATCGTCTTGCCCGGCGGCACGAGCGCGCCCGCCGCGATCAGGGTGCCCGCGCCGATCCGCGCGCCGTTCAGGACGATCGCGCCGATCCCGATCAGCGAGCCGGTCTCGACGTGGGCGCCGTGCACCATGGCCTTGTGGCCGAGGCTGACCCGGTCCTCCAGCACGGCGGGCAGGCCGGGGTCGGCGTGCAGGCAGCTCAGGTCCTGGATGTTGCAGGCGTCGCCGACGACGATCTCCTCGTCGTCGCCGCGCAGCACCGAGCCGTACCAGACGCTCGACTCGCGGCCGAGCGTCACGCGCCCGACGACGACGGCGCCCGGCGCGACCCACGCCTCGGGATCGATCCGCGGCCGATGCTCGCCCAACGTTCCCACGTAGCTCATGCGGCCGATCGTAGAAGCCGTCCGGGCGCGGGCACGAGGGGACCCCATCCAAGCACCCTCGGCGCGCCTCCCGGACATAAGTGAAAGATTTACTAGGATTAGAGGCTTTGGCGATGCGGCGCGAGTGAAGAAACGGGAGCGAGAACGGTGTTCCGGTTGCGCGAATGGGGTGGACCGGACAAGAGTCGAAGCCGACGTTTCATAATCTGGCGCAACCGACCCTGACGGGGTGATCACCCCCGCCAACGACCCCCAAGGCACCATGAGCAACGAAGCAGAAATCCTTCCCAACCTCCTCCAAGAAGAGTCCTACGAGTTCGAGATCGTCATGCGCGGCTTCAACCGCCGCCAGGTCGAGGATTACATCGCCCGCACGCAGCAAAAGCACCGCGAACTGGAGGCCCGGCTCGCCCGCGCCCACGACGACGCGGAGCGGATCCGGCGCGAGATGGCCGAGGTGCGCGAGGCCCGCAAGCCGACCGGCGACGACCTGAGCGACCGGCTGCGGCAGATCATCAACCTGGCCGAGGACGAGGCCCAGGACAAGGTGGCCGAGGCCGAGGCCAAGGGCCAGCAGATCCGCAAGGACGCCGAGTCCGAGTCCAAGCGGATCGTGGACGACGCCCGCGCGCACGCCGAGCGCAACCTCGCGCAGGCGCAGGAGAAGGCCGACCAGGTCCTCGCGTCGGCGAAGAAGGAGTCCGAGAGCGTCCTGTCGGCCGCCAAGCAGGAGGCGGAGCAGACGGTGACGAGCGCGCGGCTGGAGGCCGAGCGCACCCTCACCGCTTCGGAACGCCGCGCCAGCGTCATCAACGAAGGCGCCACCCAGCGGCTGACGCAGCTCACCAAGAACCACACCCAGGCGCTCCAGCGCCTCACCGAGATCAACGACACCCTGCACCGGCTCCTGACGGCGGAGAACGAGGCGGGCCCGCTGGAGAAGATGGTGGAGGACGCCGTCCGGCAGGCTCCGCCCGCGCAGCGCAAGCAGCCCGCGCCCGGCGCCCAGCCGGGAACGCCGTCGCCGGCCGCGCCGTCCGCGGGCGCGCCGTCCGCGGGGTCGCCCAGCTCGTCGGCCGCGCCGGCCGCGGGCAAGCCGCCCGTACCGGCACCGGCCGCCGCCAAGCCCGCCCCCTCGGTGGTCAAGCCCGCTCCCCGGCGCCGAAGCCGGCCTCGCCGCTCCCGCAGACCGCCCCGACGATCAAGAAGCCCGAGCCGCCGGAACCGCCGGCCGCGGACGGCCCCGCCCCGGCGCCCCACGTTCCGCCGCAGGCCAAGCCCGTCCGCCCGCCGGTGGACGACGAGGGCCCCGGCCCGTCCGGTCCCGGCCCCGTCCCGCCGCAGCCCGGCCGGGGCCCCGGAGACCCAGCCTGAACCCTTCCCGGCACGACGTGCGCCCGCCCGCGGCTCGGCACCGCGGGCGGGCGCACGTTTTGTACGATCTTGGGATGAGCAAGAGGACCGTTACCCGTACGGACCGGCGCGGCGACCATCCGGGCACCGCGCGCCCGATCCGCCTCCTCGGCGACCCCGTCCTACGCACCGAGTGCGACCCGGTCCGGACGTTCGACGCCTCACTCGCCCGCCTCATCGACGACATGTTCGTCACCATGTACGAGCAGGACGGCGCGGGCGTCGCGGCCAACCAGGTCGGCGTCCCCCTGCGGGCGTTCGTCTACGACTGCAACGACGACCGAGGCCGCCGCCACGTCGGCCACGTGATCAACCCCGTCCTGGTGACCGCCGACGGCGAGACGCTCGTCGAACGCGAGGGCTGCCTGTCGGTCCCCGGCATGAACTTCGCCACACCCCGTTCGGCCCACGCCGTGGTGGAGGGCGTCGACATCAAGGGCAAACCGGTCCGCGTCGAGGGCACCGGCTACTTCGCCCGCTGCCTCCAGCACGAATGCGGCCACCTCGACGGCCACGTCTACATCGACGTCCTCTCAGGCGAAGCCCGCCGCGAAGCCATGCGAGCCATCCGCCGCCACCCCTGACCCGCCCCGAACCTGGCCCCCCGGAAGCCCCGGCGGCTCAACCGGGTCGGCGACTGGGCCGGGTTGGCGACTGGGCCGGGTTGGCGACTGGGCCGGTTCGGCCTCCCGCCCCGTTCGGCCTCTTGCCCCGTTCGGCGTCCCAACTCGTCCGGCGTATCGGGCCCCTCCGGCTGCTTGGGCCGTCTGGTGTCTTGCGCAGTGCGGCGACTCGACCCGTACGGCGGCTCGGCCCGTACGGCGGCTCGGCCCGTGGAGCAACCGGGCCCGGGTAACGGCCCGTTCCGTACGGCGGGGCGGGGGTTTTCGAGGAACGAGCTCGTTCGCGGGGGTGGTTCTTCGCCGCTTGCGGCGGGGGTTAGTCCCAGCGGGAGGAGCGTTGGCGTTTGACGTCTGAGCGGCGCTTCTTGTTCTGGAGGCGGCGTTCGTTGATGCCGCGCGGGATCTTCTTCGGGATCCGCTTCTTCGGGGGCGGCGCGAGCGCGTCCGACAGGAGCGCGGCCAGCCGGGCGCGTGCGGCGTCGCGGTTGCGTTGCTGGGAGCGGTATTCCTCGGCGCGGATCGTGAGGACGCCGCGGACGAGGCGCCCCTGGAGGCGTTCGAGCGCGCGGGCCTTCAGCGGCTCGGGGATCGACGGCGAGCCCGCCACGTCGAACGAGAGCTCGGCGGCCGTCGCGCTCGTGTTCACATGCTGCCCGCCCGGTCCCGAGGAACGGGAGAAGCGCCAGCCGAGCTCGGACTCCGGGACGGAGACCGAGCCGCGGACATGGATCTGGTCGGGCATGTCTCGATTATCCCCGCCCTCCGCCGATCATGTCGCCCCGTTTTCCCGCCCCGCGCGCGCCGGCACGGGCTGCCCGTACCACTCGACCGCCGCGCAAGTACTTACTTACACTGGGGGCATGACCGATGGACTGTTCCAGGACGGCGACCTCATCCGCGTCGTCAGCCGCGAGGGCGCGCTCATCGCGGCGGGCGGGGTCGCCTCCTTGCTCCAGACCGCCCACCCGAAGGTCGCGCAGGGCGTGTACGACCACAGCTACACCGCCGACGACCCGCTCCGGCGCCTGCGCAACACCATGGGCTGGTTGTACGCGGTGCAGTTCGGCACGCGGGAGGAGGCGGAACGGTTCAGCGCCCTGGTGCGCAAGGGGCACGAGAGTGTCACTGGGCCCGGCTACGAGGCCAACGACCCCGAACTCCAGGTGTGGGTCGCCTCCACGCTGTTCGCCGTGGCCGTGCAGTTCTACCAGCTCCTGTTCCGCCGCGAGTTCGACGAACGGGAGCTGGAGGAGTTCTACGGGCAGGCCAAGATCTACGCGACGATTCTCGGATGTCCCGAGGACCGGATGCCCGCGACGTACCCGGAGTTCCGCGAGTACTACGCGCACATGATCGGGACGATCCGGATCACTGACGCCTCGCGGGCCATCGCCGAGCAGGTCCTGAACCCGAAGCTGCCCGTGGGACCCGCCGCCGCGCCCGGCCTCGCGGCGATCCGGCTGCTCACCGCGGGACTGATGCCCGCCCCGATCCGCGAGCAGTACGGCTGGAAGTGGGACGCCGCCCGCGAACGGCGCTTCAAGCTCCTCGTCTCGACCCTCTCGATCGTCTATCCGAGGGTGCCCGTGCGCATCCGCACGCTGCCCCGCGAGTACTACCTGTTCACCACGCGCCGGATGCTCGCCAAGCTGGGCCCGCAGCGCCGCCCTACCATCTCAGTCAAGTCCACCGACCCCGCCGAGGCCCCCGAGAGCCCCGCCGCCTGACGCGCGCTCCGTCCGATCGGGCTGCTCTGGAGCGGCCGATCGAGGGCCACCGGGCGGGCCGCCGCGGGCTGACTGGACGGCGGCTACCGGACGGGTCGGCCGGACGGCGGCTACCGGACGGCGGCTACCGGACGGCGGCTGCTGGACGGGGGCTGCTTGACGAGGGCTGCTGGACGAGGGCTGCTGGACGAGGGCTGGCCGTGGAGGCTGCGGATGGGCCGTCCGGTCGGGACTGCCGGTCCGGTCGGTTGGGGCTAGGGCCTTGGGGTGGCTGTTCGGGTGATCCCGGTGGGGCGGGATGTCGCATGGCCGCGTGTCCCCGGGGGCCCAGGGGCACGCGGCCATGCTCTCCCATGCGCGGCCGTCGAGAGCCCGGCCCGGCTCCCGGCGACCGTTCACCGGGGCCGCCGCCCGTCCGCCCGCTCCCCCCAGAGCAAAGTCCGGACGACGGCCACCGGTGAGTTCTCGCGCGAACGGTCAGGTGGTGCCGTTCGCGAGGATCTGGGTGGCCACCTTCTTCGCCTCGTTCATCGGGATCGAGAAGCCGACGCCGATGTTGCCCGAGTTGCTGCCGGACGTCGCGATCGCGGTGTTGATCCCGATCACCTGGCCGGCGGAGTTGACGAGCGCGCCGCCGGAGTTGCCCGGGTTGATCGCCGCGTCCGTCTGGATCGCGTTCTTGATCACTGTGCTCTCCTGCCGGGAGAGCTGGCCGAGCCCCGGCGGCAGGTCCTGCCCGCCGCCGCCCCCGGAGTCGCCCTCCTTGATCTCGCGGCCGAGCGCGCTGACGATGCCGGACGTCACCGAGCCGTCCAGCCCGAGCGGGCTCCCGACGGCGAGCACCTCGTCTCCGACCGCGAGCGCGTCGCTGTTGCCGAGCGCGGCGGGCTTCAGACCGGACACGTTCTCGGCCTTGATCAGGGCGATGTCGCTCTTGGTGTCGGCGCCGAGGACGCGCGCCTGCGCCGTCCTGCCGTCCGCGAACTTCACCGCGACCTGCTCCGCGCCCGCCACCACGTGCGCGTTCGTCATGATCACGCCGTCCGAGCGCAGGACGACGCCCGAGCCACCGGAGCCGCCCGCGCCCGTGCGGGCCTGGATGGACACCACGCTCGGCTGGACGGCCTTGGCGACCTGCGCCGCCGTACCGCCCTTGCTGGCCGCGCCGGACACGGCGGTCGGCCCGGAGGCGACGGTGTCGTTGCTGGTCAGCGCCGTCGACACGGCCGCGCCGACCCCGCCTGCGGCGAGGGCGAGCGCGAGCGCGGCGCCTCCGGCGAGGAGCTTCTGCCGCAGATTCCAGGCGCGGCCACGGTTCGGGAACGGCGGGGGCGGCGGCGGACCGGCGGGCCCACCTCCGTACGGCCCCATGGGTCCCATCGGACCCATCGGTGACCCGAAAGGCGGCATGCCGGGCTCCCGCGCTCCGCCGGACGGCGCACCCATGGCCGGGCCGGCGGACGGCGCGTTCATGTGCGGTCCGGCCGAGGGGGCGTTCATGTGCGGCGCGGTGGGCGGCGTGCCCATCGGTGTTCCGGCGGAGGAGGTGTTCATGGGGGTTCCAGTGGACGGGGTGTTGGGCGGTTGTGGTCCGGGGGCGAAGCCGCGTCCGGGCGGCGGGCCTGCGGCGAACGTGTCGGGGGCCGCAGCGCCGAAAGCCGTTCCGCTGCCGTACGGTCCCGTCGCGGTGTCGCCTGGACCGGTGCGCTCGCGCGGCCCGGAGGGGCCGGCGACCCAGTGGTCGGCGGACTCGTCCGTCGCGGGAGCAACCTGCCACGCCCCAGCGGACGAAGCACCGGCGGCACCACCGGAGGCGTCCGCACCCCCGAATTCGAGAGTCTCGGACCGGCCGCTCTCGGACCCGTAAGCCTCAGGCTGGGAATCCTCTGAACGCGCTTCCCCGGGCCCGTACGCCTCAGCCCCGGAGGCTCCGGAGGGCTGGGAGCCGTACGCCTCGGGCCCGTACGGCTGGGAGGCGGATTGCTCGGAGCCGTACGCCGCCTCGGATTCAGCGTCCGTCGGCTCGTTGGTGCGGGCGCCTCCGGCGGGGATGCCGTCGGGGCGGTACGCGACGTCGGACCCTGGTGGCCCAGGCCCTGGCGGCCCTGGTGGGCCGTGCCCGGGTCGTCGGGTGGCGGAGCGAAGTTCGGCTGATCGGCGGTCATTGTGGTCCCCCTGTCGTTCACTCACCTACGAATATGGGCCCCTTGCCTGCAACCCCCCTGAGGCGTACCTGAAAGTCACCTGAATGAAGGCGAGGCACGAAAAAACCGTGGCCGGAGGGACCTGCGGCGGTTGATCCCCCCGGCCACGGTGCCTGGGACGTTGGCCAGGGCGCGCGCCCCCGGCTCCGCCTGCGGAGGACGGGGGGCGCCCTGTGCGACCTAGGTAAACCGACCTACCTGAACGCACCCTGAATCATCGCCCAAGCTTCGCGCAGTACCCGGAGACGACCGGGGCGGCCGGTGTCAGTCGGGGGCGAGCGGCAGGAGGACGCGGAAGACGGCGCCCTCGCCGGGGGTGGAGTCCACCTCGACGCGGCCCTCGTGGGCGGCGACGAGCGCGGCGACGATGGCGAGGCCGAGGCCCGTTCCGCCGTCCTCGCGGCTGCGGGACGCGTCGGCGCGGTAGAAGCGCTCGAAGACGCGTTCGGCCTGCTCGGGGGCCAGGCCGGGGCCCTGGTCGGCGACCTCGCAGACGGCCGCCTGCACGCCGTTCAGCGTGCCGGGCGAGAGCCTGACCTCGATCGGCGTGCCGTCGGGGGTGTACGCGACGGCGTTCGTCAGCAGGTTGCCGAGGACCTGGCGCAGGCGCGGTTCGTCCCCGAGCACCTGGTACGCGACGCCGCCCTCGACCGAGAGGTCCACCTGCCGGGACGGGGCGAGCACGCGGGTCTCCTGGACGGCGTCGGCGGCGACCGCGAGCAGGTCGACCGGGCGCCGTTCGATGGGGCGCTGCCGGTCCAGGCGGGCGAGCAGCAGCAGGTCCTCGACCAGCAGGCCCATGCGGGACGCGGTCTGCTCGATCCGCCCGATGAGCCGGTCCAGTTCCTCGGGCGTACGGGCCGCGCCCTGACGGTAGAACTCGGCGAACCCGCGGATGGCCGTGAGGGGCGTGCGCAGTTCGTGGCTCGCGTCCGCGACGAAGCGCCGCATCCGTTCCTCCGAACGTAGGGCCGTCTCCTCCGAACGTCGCGCGGTCGCCTCCGACTCCGCCCGCGCCCCGAACGCGGCTTCGATCTGCGCCAGCATCGCGTTGAGCGAACGCCCGAGCCGTCCCATCTCGGTGTTGACGTCGCCCTCGGGGACCCGCTGCGAGAGGTCGCCGGCGGCGATCGCCCCGGCGGTCCGCTCGATGTCCCGCAACGGCCGCAGGCTCGCCCGTACGACCCAGATCCCGAGGGCCGTCAGGACCGCGAGGACGGCCGCGCCGACGATCACGTCGATGACGACGAGGCGGCGGACGGTGCGTTCGATCTCGTCCATGCTGAGCCCGAGGACGAGCGTCCCGCCGCCCGGGATCGGCTCGACGAGGACCCGCCACGGCGAGCCCGACCCGCCGCTGCCCGACACCGTGAACGGCTCGTCCAGCCGGTCGGCCAGGTCGCCGGGCAGGCGCGGCCGTCCCGGCTCGCCCCACGCGCCGTTCTCGGAGACGACCTGCCCGTCGGGATTGCGGACCTGCCCGTACATCTCGCTCGGAACGCGGATGTAGAACCGCGTCTCGCCGTTCCGCATCTGCGTGATCACGGTCGGGATCGCGCGGGACACCGTGCTGCGAAGCTGATCGTCCGCGCGCCCCACCAGGTACTCGCGCAGAACGGACGAACCGGCGACGCTCATCACGGTCAGGCCGAGCGTGACCAGAACGAGCATCCCCGCGATCAGCTTGACCCGCAGCGGAACGCGTTCCCCCAGCCGCTCCGCCCGCCCCCGAGCCCCCCACGCCCAGGGCGCCCCTCGACCACCCCGCGAACTTTGAGGACCCCCCGGACCCGTTCCGTGAGGGCCACTTGGACCCGTTCCGTGAGGGCCGCCTGGACCCGTTCCGTGAGGGGCGCCTGAACCTGGGCCTTGCGGGCCGGCCGATCCTTGGCCGTAAGGACCGCCGGGCCCGGGTCCGTGAGGACCGACCGGGCCTGGCCCGTACGCACCGCCCGCTCCTAGGCCGTAAGGGCCGTCCACGCTTGTTGCATGAGGACCGCTTGGGCCTGCGCCGTGAGGGCCGCCCGGGGCCGCAGGACCGGCGACGCCCAGAGGACTACCGACGCCCGGATGCCCGGCGAGGACCGGGGAACCCGCAGGGCCCTGAGCGCCGCCGGACCCCGGAGGACTGGCGGACGCCGTCCCTGGCTGGTAACTGGGATAGGCGGTCGCTCCGAAGCTCTGGCCGTCCGCCTCCGAGCCGTGTGCCTCAGCCCGGCCCGTACCTCCGGCACTCCCGGACGACGGCGTTCCCGAAGAGGTCTCTAGGCCAGGCGGCGTCCAGGCCGCTCCTGCCCGGGCCTCCCCCGGAAGTTCGCCCGCATTCGGCTCACTCGCAGGCGTCGCCCAAGGCTGAACCGTTGCAGGCTCCACCGTGACCTTGCCCAGCCCCGGATCGCCCTCCGGTGACGTCCCAGGCTGGGCCGCCTCCGCCTCCCCTTCCGCCTCCGAGGCGATCTTGCTCGTGCTCGTCTCCGCCTCCGGCGGCGACTCAGGCTGGACAGCCTCCGGCGGGGTCCTGTCCGTGCTCGGGTCGTCTTCTGGCGGCGTCCAAGTTTGGGCCGTCGAGGCTTCCGGCCCCAGCTCCGGCTCCGGCTCCGGCTTTGGATTTGGCTGGGCCGTGCTCGCGTCCGGGTCGCCGTCCGACAACCGTTCCGCAGAACGGGCGGGTGGAGTGGGCCGCGGAAGCGGGCCTTCCGGAGGGTCTGAGCCGGGTGGGCCTGCGGGGCGGTCGGGTCGGGCGGTCATCAGCCCGTGTTCTGCGGCTCGCGGAGGACGTAGCCGACGCCGCGCAAGGTGTGGATCAGGCGTGGCTCGGCGTTGTCGACCTTGCGGCGCAGGGCCGAGACGTACGACTCGACGATGCCCGCGTCGCCGCGGAAGTCGTAGTTCCAGACGTGGTCGAGGATCTGCGCCTTGGACAGGACGCGGCCCGCGTTCGCCATGAAGTAGCGCAGGAGCTTGAACTCCGTCGGCGAGAGCTGGATCGTTCTGCCGCCGCGCCAGACCTCGTGGCTGTCCTCGTCCAGCTCGACGTCGGCGAAGACCATGCGGGGCGGCGGTTCGGCCTGGCCGCCCCGGAACCGCCGCAGCACCGCGCGGATGCGGGCGATGACCTCCTCCAGGCTGAACGGCTTGGTGACGTAGTCGTCACCGCCGATTGTCAGGCCCTTGATCCGGTCCTGTACCGCGTCGCGGGCCGTCAGGAACAGCACCGGCGTGTGGTCGCCGCCCGAACGCAGCCGCCGCGCGACGTCGAACCCGTCGATGTCGGGCAGCATCACGTCCAGGACGATCAGGTCGGGCCGGTGGCGCCGCGCCGCGGCGACGGCGTCGGCGCCGTTGGTCGCGGTCACCACCTCGAAACCGGTGAAGCGCAGGCTCCCGGCGAGCAGTTCAAGGATGTTGGGCTCGTCCTCGACGACGAGCAGCAGCGCCTCCGGCGCCCTGCCCCCACCGTTCGCCGTACGATCAGCCACAGACACGTTCCCCCTCCATCATCTTCGCAGAGGTTCCCACCCGAAGCTGAAGGCCACCTGAACGTTCGCCCAGGATTAGCCGAGCCTCGCGTCCTGCACCCCCGGGACGGCTTCCGTGGCGACGGCCAGGACGATCATGTCGAGTTCAGCGGCGAAGACCTGCTCGGACGTGACGGCACCGAGGAACGGCTCGGCCGCACGGAGGCCCGGCTCGACAGCGCAGAGGAACGGCTTGGCGGCGCGCAGCCGGAGCAGGACGTCGCGCTCCCCTGGCTGGAGAGGTCGTTGAAGACCAGGTAGTGCAGTACGGCGTCGCGTTCGTCCAGGCCCGCGTCGGCGAAGATGCCGAGGACGAGGGCGGGCCTTACGGGTCCGGAGGGAAGATGCCCTGGCCCGGGGTGAGGATCGCGTCGGGGTCAAAGCGTTCGCGGGCCGTTTTGAAGGCGGCCCATGCGGGGCCGTAGTGGGTGCGCCACTCCTCAGGCGTGGTGGGTATGGAGCCGACCGGGTACTGGTAGCCCCCGACGGCTCGGGCGCGCAGGTAGAGGGAACGGTTGGCCTCCACCATGGCCTGCGGGCTCTCGGCTCCGGCCGAGGCGGTTCTGAGCAGTGTGAAGAGGAAGACCGTCTCCTCGTCGGGCAGGCGCAGCAGGGGCAGTTGCAGGCGGGCGCGGGGGAACGGATAGAGCAGGACCACGCCGCTGGCGCCGACCTCGGTCTCGGTCAGATCCTTGATGGCGGCCTCGACGAAGGCGTCGGTACGGCTCGCGGGCAGGAACATGTTCCACCAGGGGTGCGGGCGGTACCACTCGCCTGTGGACTTCAGGTAGGCGACGCCCGTGGCGAGCCGGTTGAGGAACTCGAAGTAGGACATGTCGTTGATCTGCCGCTTGCCGGGCTCGTCGCTCAGGCCGCCGAGAAGGGTGGCGTCGTCGGGCGGGGTCGGGCCGTCGAAGAAGGCGACCGCTTCAAGCTGGTGAGTCCAGCCGGCGGAGTCGGTCGGCAGCCCGAGCTCTCCCTCCACGTAGGCGAAGCGGCCGTCGTCGACCACGCGCCGCTGGTCGGCGGTCAGCGCCGCGACGCTCGGATAGGAGAGCAGGTAGTGGCGGACCTTCGCGGGGGCGGGCAGCAGGCGAACGGTGGCCTTGGCGATGATGCCGCACTGTCCCCTTCCAGCCAGCACCGCGCGGAACAGGTCGGGGCGCAGCCGCGCGGAACACCTCCTCAGGGCGGCGTCCCCCGTGACGACCTCCAGCTCCACGACGCCGTCCACCTGGGCTCCGTGGTGGTGGGTCTGGCCGCCGATACCGCCCACCGCGAGCGTGCCGCCGACCGAGAGCTCCAGATAGTCGGTGAAGACCGGCGGGGTCAGGCCGCGGGCCAGGGTCGCCTGCGCCAAGCCGCTCCAGAGCGCGCCCGCCTCCACGACGGCCGTGTCCCCCCGCACCTCGACCGCGTTGAGCGGCGACATGTCGACGATCAGACCGCCCGCGACCTGGCCCTGACCGAACGTGGCGTGTCCCTGGCCGCGCGCGGCCACCTGCACGCCGTGCGTCCGGCAGTACTTCATCATCAGCATGATGTCCGACACGTCGCCGGGCTCCAGCACGGCCCCGGGGGTCCGATGGACCAGGTGCCCGAAGTCGTCGGCCGCCTCGCCGCGCGAGGCGGGATCGGTCACCACCCTGCCCTTCAGCGGCGGCAGGTCGTCCATCCCCTGAGACCGGGCGGCGTCGGTGACCCACGTGCGCGTCGACGGGTCGAAGCCGACCACGGCCGTTCCCGCCGCGAGGAACGCCTGTCTCCACGGTCGCCACGTCATACCCGATCCCTCCGGAGCGCGGTCACCTCGCGTCGATCATCGCCGACGGTACGCCCCACACGAAGCCGGATGACGGCCACAAAAGGGTTACCACGGGACTTTTGACCCAGAAGGGCTAGTCGCGGGGCAGACAAACATCATCCAGGCAGAACGGGCCGTTGAGTTCGCGCACACAGGACCGGTCGTCATGGCCCCCGCGGACCGCGGTCCGTGGCCCGCGGTCCGCGGTCCGCGGTACCGGCACCGGCCCAGGTCGCGGCCGTCCGGGATCGTCGCGACGGCTCGCGGTCAGCCGCGCCCGGACGATCGTCCCCTCCGCACCGGCCGCCCTCGCTCTCCCTGCCGCGCCTACCGTTCAGGAGCCGTCCTCCGCGCGGACAGGTCCCCGTAGCGCTCTGGCCGGTTCGCGCCACTTGTGAACGTCCCATTGGCGCGCCGCGTCACAGGAGCACCCACGCCTCCCGCCATGAACGACGGGAGCGCCATGTACCCACCACCCCCGGGCCGCCACCACGCCGGAAAGGCGTTCCCGTGCTCGCCGTCGTGCTGATCGCGATCGTCTGCCTGCTCGGCGGCTGCGTCGTCGGAGCCGGGCTGGGCGCCGCCGCGCCGAGCGAGAAGGCGGCGAGCAGTTCGTCACCGAAGCCGACCACGCCCGCCCCGGCCACGCCCGCCGCCCCGAGCAGTCCGGCCGCCCCGTCCAGCCCCGCGAAGGTGACCGGGGAGCCGACCCCCACGGCCCGGCCGTCCCGTACGCGCAAGGCCCGCCCGTCCACGCCGCGCCCCAGCAGGCCGAAGCCCCGCCGCACCAAGGCGGCCCCGAGAACGGACCCGCGCTACGGCACCTGCGCGGCCGCCAAACGAGCCGGTCACGGCCCTTACTACCGCGGTTCCGACCCCGAGTACGCCTGGTACATCGACCGGGACGGCGACGGGGTCGTCTGCGAGTAGCGGGAGCCGCGCGCCAGCGCGCAGGCAGATCGAGCGTCATCCGTTCTGGCCACGATCGCCAGCGGCCGGCGCGATGAGCGAAGCGGCGCGGGGCTGGGGGGTGATGGGCTTCGCCGCCATCGGTGCCTGGCTGACCGGCCTTGAGGGGCGGGCTAGTCGGTGGACTGGGGGAGGTCGGTCTTGGCGGTTTCGTAGTCGCCGGCGGGCGGGTTGTCGTCGCGGCGGTAGACCAGGTGGACGACGCCGGTGGTGAAGGTCTTGGAGGAGATGAGCTTCAGCGGAAGGGGCGTGTCGGCGTCCTCGAAGAGGCGCGTTCCCTTGCGGACGGCGATCGGGTGGACCATCAGGTGCAGCTCGTCGAGGAGGCCCGCCGCGAGGAGCGGGCGGACGACGGAGATCGAGCCGCTCATCCCGATGGAGGACGTGGACGGCTCGTTCTTCAACGCGGTCACGGCCTCGATGAGGTCGCCCTTGAGCTGTTCGGAGTTGCGCCAGGTGAAGTCGAGGTCCTGGTTCGACACCACGATCTTGCGGGCGTCGCCGAGTTTCTTGGCGAAGTCGGCGTCCTCGGCGCCGGCCTTCTCGCGGTCCGGCCACGCGCCCGCGAAGCTGTCGTAGGTCTTGCGGCCGAGCAGGAGGGTGTCGG
Organism: Actinomadura sp. J1-007; assembly: GCF_009793335.1. Lineage (GTDB taxonomy): Bacteria > Actinomycetota > Actinomycetes > Streptosporangiales > Streptosporangiaceae > Spirillospora > Spirillospora yumaensis. The sequence goes on from NZ_WING01000001.1 coordinate 2,485,789, forward strand.
CCGAACCCAGCTGGGCGTCGACGGCCTCGCCCATCTCCTCGTTGAAGTACGGGAAATGCCAGTCCTGCGGGTCCTCGACGACTCCGTCGATCGAGATGAACAGACCTGCCGTGATCTTCCGCATGCTGGTGCTCCTCGGGCATCGCGATGAATCGTTCTCGCTGGGTTCGACCGGCGCCGCCGCCGGAACTCATCGGTCCCCGCCCGGAATCCTTCCCGCCCGTACGCCGCGTCAGGTGCGCCAGGCGAAGGCTTTGGCGGTGCCGGAGGTGATCTTGGCCGTGCCGGCGCCGTAGTGGATGACCTGGAAGCGGACGCGGCTGCCGTCGCCGACCGACGCGGCGGGCAGGGCGTAGTGCAGGAAGGTCGCGCCGCTGCTGGCGAGGTACTCGGCGATCGGGCCGCCCTCGACGGCGCCGGACTCCTCGGCGCGCTCGATCGCGCGGGCCTGGATCTCGGTGCCGGGAGCGAGCCCCTCGATGCGGACGTCGCAGGACAGCGAGTAGCGGGCGGGGCCGACGATCAGGGACGAGCCGCCCTTGTCCCAGTGGTGGTGGGCGGCGTCGGCGTACTCCTTGCCCCAGTCGACGGTGACCCAGGTGCTCGGCGGGAGGTCCTGGGTCCCGGTCGTTCCCACGCTGACGTAGTCGGGCATGTCGTCCTCCTGGTCGGTGTCGGCGGGCATCCCGGCCCGTACCCACGCGTACAGCTGGTCGCCGGGGCAACTGGTGGCGTAGACGTCGCGGTGCCCGAGCTTGCGGAGCGAACGGCCGGCGCGGCGTCCGGCCTCGTCGTACAGCCGGCGGATCGCGTTCTTGGCGGCCGGGGTGGCGTCGCCGTCCTGGCCGATCATGCAGACGCCGATGCCGCTGGTGTTGTGGTCGGGGGCGTGCGCGCCGACGACCAGCCAGCCGCGGCCCTCGTAGATCCGGCCGTGGACGTCGACGAGGAAGTTGTAGCCGATGTCGGCCCAGCCCCGGGTGTCCATGTGGAACGCCTGGATGGACCGCACCGACTGGTCCGTCGGGCCCTCGGAGTAGTGCACGACGTACTCGGTCCGGCTGGACCAGTCCGTCGTGGAACGCGAGCGCGGAGCGCGGGCGCCCCACTCCGCGCGGCTGATGATGTCCATCCCAGCCTCCCTTGGTGTGATCCGGCGCGACGTCCATGATCGACCCCTTGGACGGGTTCATGGCAAATGACCGGAAGAGGCTGGACATTGTTGCGCCTCCGCCCCCGCGGCGTCGAGGCGACGCCCCGCTCCACCGGGAACGACGCCGATCGCCAACGGGCGCCGCTGCTCAGCGGAGCTCGCCGGTGATGATCCACAGATGGCCGAACGGGTCGCGGAGGCGGCCGGAGCGCTTGCCGTACGGACGGTTCTCGATCGGCACGACCACCTCGGCGCCGTGAGCGGTCATGCGTGCCCCGACCGCGTCGGGATCATCGACCTCGATCTCCATCAGGACCGGCGAACCGCCGAGATCCTCCGGCGACGTCCACCCCCATGCCGCGACGGCCGGCGAGACCCGGAACGACCAGTCCCCGATGCGGTGATCCACAACGGTCGGCCGCCCGTCGTCGCCCGGCGCGCGAAACACCTCCTCTGCGGAGAGAACCTGCTGGTAGAACGCCGAAGCGCCGTCCGGATCGGACACGATCAGACGAGGAGACAAGCGTGCGTTGAAGGCCATGCCCCCATCCTGGAACCGAAGGGCGGCCACGGTCTTGAACGATTGGGAACGCCCCGGCCGTCCACGCGGCGAGCGCGCGTGATCCTGCTACGGACGGGCGCGGGCCGCCTGGCGCGGCGGACGTGTCGGACGTGTCGGGCCTTCCGTTCGCAGCCACTCGGTGAGGGTGCATCCGGCCATGGCCCGCCACTCCCGGGCCAGGTGCGCCTGGTCCGCGAAACCCGACGTGTTCGCGATCGCCGCCAGATCGAGCCGTCCGGCCAGGGACGCGGCGACGACCCGGCCCCGGGCCCTCTCGAACCGGACGAGCCGCTGGTACTGCTTCGGCGTCACCCCGAACTCCGAGCGGACCGCACCGCTCAGGTGTCGCCGGGAGCAGCCGAGCGTCCGGGCCGCGTCCTGTACGCGGTCGTTCGTGGACAGGGCCGACAGCGCAGCCGCCAGAGGACGGCGGTCGGCGCGCTCGCCGTGCCGGTCCAACCCGGCGAGCAGGACGCGTTCGAGCAGTTCGCGACGTTGCGGCCAGGACCGGCAGGCGGCGAGCCGTTCGGGCAGCTCCGCCATCGCCGGGACGAGATCGGTCAGGTCGGCGGCGTGCCCGGCCAGCGCCGCCGCCGGGACACCCAGCAGCGCCCTGGCTCCGAGCGGGCTCAGCGTCAGGTACACCCCGCGCGTGCAGCCCGCCTGCCTCAGCTCGGCGGCGTCCAGATGGAGACCCGCCACCACGGCCCGGAGCCGTTCACCCGGGCCGCGCCGCCCGACCCATCCGATCTCCAGCGGGTCCCGCTCGGGGATCGTGATCGTCACCGCGGACGAGGGCAGCCCGCGATGCACGCCGCCCGGCCCGAGATCGTAGGCGTGCAGCGACATCACGAACGGCGCCAGAGCGGCGGACACGTGATCGGCGGCGACACTCACCCGTCCACCGTACGGCCTTGACCAGCACGTCCGGACGCCTCCGCCTCCCGCACCGTGCCCGGCCGCGCCCGGACGGCCGGAGGACGCGAGGGCGCGAGGACGCGAGGACGCGAGGACGCGGGGACGCGAGGGCGCGAGGGCGCGACGCCCCCGTCCGCCGGAGACATCGCCGAACACCGGTGAACGGACCGCTCGCGCTCGCGGGGCCGCCGGGGCCCGGGTCCGGGCGGGGAGGACGGTCGCCCGGACCGGGCCTGCTCGCGGGGCGCGGCAGCGGGGCTTAGGAGAAGTACTCCAGGAAGGGGGTCTTCTTCTGGGGCTGGGTGGCGGTGCCGGCGCCGGCGATGCCGGTGGTGCCGGGACGCCAGTCGAGGTCGCCGATCTGGACGGTCCCGGTGCGGGCGGGGCCGTTCAGGGTCGTCCACGCCTTGCCGTTGTAGTGCATGTACTGCGACCTGGTCCCGCTGGTGATCGGCAGCATGACCACGCCGCCCTTGCCGTCGGACGACAGGCCGATGCCCGCGGCGTTCAGCGGGGTCGGGACCGTGGTCCAGGTCTTGCCGTTGTAGTGCACGAGGGCGTTGGCGATCTGGGCGTTCTGCCGGACCCTGACCACGTAGACGTTGGTCGGCGAGTTCGCCACGATGCGGTGCAGGACGCCCTGGTAGGCGGGGACGCCCATCGCGCCGGGCAGGTCGAGCCGCTTCCACGACCTGCCGTCGTAGTGCATGGCGATGCCCGTCACGCTGACGCCGTTGGACGTGGTGCCGGCGAGCCACACGTCCGACTTCGACTTGACGTCCACGGCGGTGATGCTGGACGACGGGGGCAGCGGGACCTTCGCGTCGGTCCACGCGCTGCCCGTCCAGCGCAGCACGGCGCTCGGCCCGCCGGCGGACGAGTCGATGCCCGCGACGGAGTAGGCGGTGCCGTCGGCGCCCGCGGCCACCTGGGTCGGGAGGCCGACGAGCGGGTAGCTCACCTTGGCCCACTTGGAGCCGTTCCAGTACAGGCCGAGCGGGCCGGTCCAGCCGTAGCCGACGATCCAGGCGCGCTTGGCGCTCGCGGCGGCGACGTCGGTCGGGGTGAAGCCGACCGGGCTCGTCTGCGCGGTCCACGCCTTGCCGTCCCAACGGGCGATGGTGGCCTTGGGGCTGAAGAACGAGCCGCTGGAGCCGACCGCCCAGCCCGCGCCCTTCGCGGCGAAGTCGACCCGGTCGAGGCTGCCGTTGTAGTTCAGGGCCGGGCTGCCGATGTTGCGCCAGCCGGCCGCCTCGGCGGGCGCGGCCGCCAGGACGAGGCCGGCACCGCAGGTGAGGGCCGTAGCCGCCGCCAGCACCGCGTTCCTTCTCATGAGCACTCCCAAGATCATCGCAAGACGCCCCAAAAGAGTACGGGAATGCTTACTCGTGGGTAAGAGGGGCGTGCCGGACGGCCGGATCAGGACGCGGACGCCCGTTGACTTGCGACGGAGCACCGGTTACCGACCGCCCCCGGCCCGCGACCCCCCGCCACACGAAACCCACCGGCCACACGGGAACGCCCGTCGCACGCGGCCCACCACACGGGAACGCCCCGTCGCACGGGAACGCCCGTCGCACGCGACCCCACCACACGGAAACGCCCGGAGAGCGAGGTCTCCGGGCGTTCCAGTGTCGATCCCGTTACGGGGTGGCGCTCCTCGGGCCGCTGTGGGCTACTCGCCCTTCCAGACCGGCTTGCGCTTCTCGGCGAACGCGGCGGGGCCCTCCTGGGCGTCCTTGGAGGTGAAGACGGGCAGGGTGATCTCGCCCTGCTTCTTCCACGCCTCCTCGGTCGTCCAGTCCGGCGACTCCACGATGATCTTCTTGGTGGCCGCGAGCGCCAGCGGGGCGTTCTCGGCGACCTTGAGGGCCAGTTCCTTCGCCGCGGCGAGGGCGCCGCCGGGCTCGGCGAGCCGGTTGACGAAGCCGAGCTCGGCCATCCGCTCCGCCGGGAACTTGTCGCCGGTGAGGGCGATCTCCATGGCGATGTGGAACGGGATCCGCTGCGGCAGGCGCAGCAGGCCGCCGCCCGCCGCGACCAGGCCGCGCTTCGGCTCGGGCAGGCCGAACAGGGCCTCCCGGGACGCCACGACCATGTCGCAGGACAGCGCGACCTCGCAGCCGCCCGCCAGGGCGTAGCCCTCGATCGCCGCGATCAGCGGCTTGGCGGACGGGCGCTCCACGATCCCGGCGAAGCCGCGGCCCTCGATGATCGGGTTGTCCCCGGTCAGGAAGCCCTTGAGGTCCATCCCCGCGCAGAACGTGCCGCCGGCGCCGGTGAGGATGCCGATCGACAGGTCCTTGCGGGAGTCCAGCTCGTCGAGCGCCGCCGCGATCCCCTTGGCCACCGCGCTGTTGACGGCGTTCCTCGCCTCGGGGCGGTTGATCGTGATGGTGAGGACGGCGCCGTCTTCTTCAGTGAGAACAGCCTCGGTCATTCAGTGCCTCACTTCGGCTGGAAGCGGATGCCGCCGTCGAAACGGATGGTCTCGCCGTTCATGTAGTCGTTCTCGATCAGGGACTTCACCAGGTGGGCGAACTCCGACGCCTTGCCCATGCGCTTCGGGAACGGCACCGGCGCGGCGAGCTTCGCCTTGAACGCGTCGGCGGCCTCGCCCTCGCCGTAGATGGGGGTGTCGATGATGCCCGGGCAGATGGTGTTGACCCGGACGCCGATCGCGGCGAGGTCGCGGGCGGCCGGCAGGGTCATGCCGACGATGCCGCCCTTGGAGGCGGAGTAGGCGACCTGCCCGGTCTGCCCCTCCAGGGCCGCGACGGACGCGGTGTTGATGACGACGCCGCGGGCGCCGTCGGCGTCGGCGGGCTCGGTCTTGGAGATCGCCGCCGCGCCGATCCGCATCAGGTTGAAGGTGCCGATGAGGTTGACCCGGATGACCGTCTCGAACTGGCCGAGGTCGTGCGGGGTGCCGTCGCGGCCGACCGTACGGGACGCCCAGCCGATGCCCGCGCTGTTGACGACGACGCGCAGCGGGGCGCCGGTGTCCACGGCCGCCTGCACGGCCGCCTGCACCTGCGCCTCGTCGGAGACGTCGGTCTTGACGAAGACGCCGCCGACCTCCTCCGCGAGCGCCTTGCCCTTGTCCTCGTTCAGGTCGGCGACGACCACCTTGGCGCCGTCGGCGGCGAGCGCGCGGACGGTGGCCTCACCGAGACCGCTCGCACCACCGGAAACGACGGCGGATACTCCGTTCAGGTCCATAAGCAGCACCTTACCGTGAGGGACCGAATGTGATTCGGGGCCGATGTTACCCATCGGTTATTGGACACTCTGCCAACACCTGGGGCACCAGCGGAAGAGTGAAGTTACCCACAGGTCACACTACGGTGGATGTTTCTCCACACTCCCCCCGGGCACCTCGGAGTCGGTATGCGCTGATTGGAGGGGAATGAGCGAACCACCGGCACAGAGTCAGCCCTACCCCGGCCGCACCGGGGACATGACTCCCGAGCCGCACGACGAGATGCGCGGCTACACCGGCAGCGGCCGGCTGGCCGGCCGCCGCGCCCTGATCACCGGCGGCGACTCGGGCATCGGGCGCGCGGTCGCGGTCGCGTTCGCCAAGGAGGGCGCCGACGTCGCGATCACCTACCTGGAGGAGGACGGCGACGCCCGGCACACCCGCGAGCTGGTCGAACGCGAGGGCCGCCGCTGCCTCACCCTCGGCGGCGACCTCGCCGAGGAGCGGCACTGCCGCGAGGTGGTCGAGCACACCGCCCGCGAGCTCGGCGGGCTGGACGTGCTCGTCCTGCACCACGGCACGCAGACGCCCGTCGAGGACGTCCGCGAGATCGACGAGGCCCAGCTCCGCCGCACGTTCGACGTCAACGTGCTGTCGCTGTTCTGGACCGTCCAGCAGTCCCTGGACCACCTCGGCCCCGGCTCCGCCATCGTGGTCACCGGGTCGATCAACGGGCTGCGCGGCAACAAGACGCTGATCGACTACTCGGCGAGCAAGGCCGCCGCGATGGGCCTGTCGATGTCGCTCGCGCAGAACCTGATGGACCGCGGCATCCGCGTCAACTGCGTCGCCCCGGGCCCCGTCTGGACGCCGCTGATCCCCGCGACGTTCGACTCCGAACGGGTCGAGGGCTTCGGCGGCCAGTCGCCCATGGGCCGCCCCGCCCAGCCCGACGAGATCGCGCCGTCCTACGTGTTCTTCGCGTCCGGCAGCCTCTCGTCGTACTACAGCGGCCAGACCCTCGTCCCCGCCGGGGGCGAGATCCATCCAGGCTGAACGGACGGCCACCCGAGTGAGCCCTTCCTCGCGCCCGCGCGCATCCGCCGCCCCGTCCCGCCGCGCGAAGAACGGCACGGCCCGCCCGGACTCCGGCGCCGAGCGGGCGCGCGCGGAGATCGAGTTACGGCACAGCGATCCGGAGGAGCCGGGGTTCGGCCGGCGGCGGTGCGGGCGCGGGTTCCGCTACCTCGGGCCGGACGGGCGCCCGCTCACCGACGCCCGCGAGATCGAACGGATCAAGGCGCTGGTGATCCCGCCCGCCTGGAAGGACGTGTGGATCTGCCCGGACGCGGACGGCCACATCCAGGCGCTCGGCACCGACGCCGCGGGCCGCCGCCAGTACCTCTACCACGAGGCGTGGCGCGAGCGGCGCGACCGCGAGAAGCACGACCGCGTCCTCGACCTGGCCGAACGCCTCCCGGACGTCCGCGCCACGTTGGCCCGCCACCTCGCCGGACGCGGGTTCACCCGCGAACGCGTGCTGGCGGCGGCCGTCCGGCTGATCGACCTCGGGTTCTTCCGGATCGGCGGCGAGGAGTACGCGTCGGGCAACGGGACGTTCGGCCTGGCCACCGTCCTGCGCGAGCACGTCACGTGCCGCCGCGCCGAGGTGGTCTTCGAGTACCCGGCCAAGAGCGCCCGCGAACGGCACCAGGCGGTCGCCGAGGACGACGTCTGCAAGGTCGTGCGGGGACTGCTGCGCCGCGACGACGACGGCCCCGAACTCCTCGCGTACCGGGTGCCCGGCGGCTGGCACGACGTGACCACCACCGACATCAACGACTTCGTCCGCGAGGTGACCGGCGGCGACTTCACCGCCAAGGACTTCCGCACCTGGCACGCCACCGTTCTCGCCGCGGTCGGCCTCGCGGTGTCGGTCCCCGCGTCCGGCAGCGGCCGGGCACGCGCCGTCAGCCGCGTCGTCCAGGAGGTCGCGGCGTACCTCGGCAACACCCCGGCCGTCGCTCGCGCCTCGTACATCGACCCGCGGATCATCGACCTCTACGAGCGCGGCGAGACGATCGCCCCCGCCCTCACCGAACTCGGCGTCGAGGCGGAAACGGGCGAACTCGCCACCCAGGGCCCGGTCGAACGCGTCGTCCTGGACCTGCTGCGCGCCACCCCCGCGCACCACCCCACCCCGGGCGGGTCCCGCCAGGATCACCAAGGAGGGGAGTGATCCCCGGGCCCCGCCCGGCCCCCTTCCCCCTCGGCGCCTCGCGGCGAAAAGCCCCTCCCGCCCGCTCTCAGCCAACCGGACGGCGAACCGGGCGGGTACCTGCCCGGCTGATCCGATGCCGGCGGGCGGTGGCACGGGCGGGGCGGAGGCACGGGCGGCGCTGAGGCTCGCGGGCGCGCCGTGGTCCGGTGGCGCGTTGGTACGGGGCGCGCCTTGGGTCTGGTGGCGCGTTGGTACGGGTCCGGAGGCGCGGCGGTACGGGGCGTCGGGGTGCGGGCGGCAGTGCGGGCAGGGGGCCGTCGGGCGGATCAGTCCGTGCGGCGGATGACGGCCGTTCCCTTGTCGAGGTTCACCTCGCTCCGCGGCGGCGCGCCGTCGGTTTCGTCCTGCCGCATGATCAGCGAGTGGCGTCGCTCGTCGATCTCGTGCCGCTTGGTGGCCTGGAAGAAGACGTTCAGCTCGTCCAGCGCGACGGCCGAGACGGGACGTCCGACCTCGTCGCGGCGCCACGGGAGCCGGAAGCGCCGGTTGGCCCACAGGCCCATCCGGTCGAGGAACGCGAACGCGAGCAAACCCAGCACGAGCCCTGGAATGGAGACGAACGCAGCGACCGCCATGCCGCTGAAAACGCCGTCCACCCCCGAAAGGTTCCGCGAGGCCGCCGAAACGCGGTACGAGCCAAGGTGAAGCGGGCGCGCCGTCCTCCGGCGGGCCCGCACCGCTGAGAGGCAGGAGACCGGAACCTGCGCGAGCCGGGAACGGCGCGCGGGGGCCATGGGCGCCCGGTCCCGGCGTGCCGCGGAGGGCGCTCCCCCGGGCGGCACGCCGGTGGCCGGCAGCGGCGCGTCAGCAGTCGACCAGGTCCGGGGACTGGTTGAGGAGCTGCGCGCGGGGCGAGACGAAGCGGGCGTGACGTTCGGCGGTGCCGGCGGCGCCCGGCGCGAAGGCGGCGAGGCGGTGACAGTTCTGGAACGCGAGCCGCACGCCGAAGTGGCGTTCGAGCGCGCCGCGCATCGCGTCGCTGGCGAGCACGCGGAGCAGTTCACCGCGGGAGCGCTCGTCCGGCGGCGGCGTCTGGTTGTCGGCGAAGCCGTCGTCGGTGGCGCGCATCCGCCCGACGACGTCGCTGACGACCGACCAGGCGTACGGCAGGGACGTCCGCACGCACTCGACGAACGCCTCGTCGTCCACCTCGCCCTCGCGGGCCTTCTCCAGCAGCCGGTCATCGACGGTCAAGGACATGGCCGTTCTCCCCTCATCACCGTTCGGGTGGGTCAGGGCACCAGCCTTGCATGAAAATGATATTCATTCCACAGCAACGGAGTGGGAGTGTTCACCGGATTCCGGTCGCCCGCATGAGGCGGGCCTCCCGCCGCCGCGGACGCGAGCCGTTGCCCCGGGGTCAGGGGTCGGGGCGGGGTAGTCGGCGGGTGGGGTGGGGGTGGTGCCCAGGCAGGTGGCGATGGGGTCTTCGATCGAGCACCAGCCCGGCTTGCGCTTCGGGACGTACCCGGGCGGGACGCCGCGGGTCGCGATGATCGAACGGTAGGCGGGGACGGCGTCGGTCGGGCGGCGGCGCAGGGCCGGATCGGTCCGCACGTCCACGGTGTAGAGGCCGAAGCGCGGCCGGTAGCTGCCCCACTCGTAGTTGTCGGTGAGGCTCCAGTGGTTGTAGCCGATCACGTTCACGCCGTCCGCCATCGCCCGCTGCACCCAGTAGAGGTGGTCGCGCAGGTGGTCGGCGCGGGTGTAGCCGTCGGCGCGCGGACGGCCGTCGTCGGTCGGCATCCCGTTCTCGACGATGTAGACGGGGAGCTTCGGCAGGCGGCGCTGGTAGTTCTTGAGGACGTGGTAGAGGCCCTCGGGCTCGGGGTCGATTCTCCACAGTTCGCCGCTGATCGCGTGGGCGGCGCTGAGGTTCTCCAGGTTGGCGCCGTAGTAGTAGTCGATCCCGATGAAGTCGATCTTGTCGGTGACGTCGTTGAACAGCGCGGCGTCGAACAGCGCGTTCAGGACCGTCCCGTACGCGACGTTGGTCGACACCGGAGCGCCCGGGTCGACTCGGTGGATCATGTCGTACGCGGCGCGGTGCGTCCGGCGCAGGGCGGTGCGCATGGCGGCCAGTTGCCCGAGGTTCATCGGACGGCTGAGCGTCTCGCGGTAGAGGTACTGGCTGGCCTCGTTGAACGTGATCCAGATGACGCCCTGGCCCTTGTAGCGGTTCACGAGGAAGCGGGCGTTGCGCAGCCAGTCGGCCTGCGTGCGCGGGTCGTCCCAGGCGCCCCGGTCGGCGACCCAGCCCGGGTACACCCAGTGGTCGAGCGTGAGCATCGGCCGCATCCCCGCCGCCCGGATCCGGCGGACCAGGTCGTCGTAGTACGCGAGCGCGTCCGGGTCGCGGTGCCCGCGCCGCGGCTCGACCCGGGCCCACTCGATGGACGTCCGGAACACGTTGACGCCCAGCCCCTTCGCGAGGCCGATGTCGGACGGGTAGCGGTGCCGGAAGTCGACGGAGTTCCCGTACGGGTCCTTGACGCCGTTCGCCTTCCTCTCCACGTACCGCGTCCAGTTGCTGTCGGGGAACGACCCCTCCCCCTGGAAACCGGATGTGGACACTCCCCACAGGAAGTTCTCCGGGAACCTCACCACCTTGGGCGGCGCGCCGCGTGCGCCTCCCGTCCCGCTCGCGTTCGACGCGCCCGCGAGGACGGACGCGGGCGCTGCCGCGGCGATGGCCGGGGCCCGGACGCCAGGCCCGTGGCGGCGGACAGGACCAGTGCGGTGAGCACCCGCGCCAGTCGTGACCTGCGAGTTCTGCCGATCACGGGGCCTCCCTCTGGGGGAACGGACCAAATCCGAACTTGTTTCGGATAACAGGTGCGAGAGGGACCCCTGTCAATGCCGCCCGCCTGTCCGGAACCGGTTACGCCACCGAGCGGCCCCCACAGCAACGACCGCCGAACGCGAGCACGGACCACCCGAAGGGCCCAGGACGTCCGAGCAGCGCGGCCGGGCGTTCGTGATCGCCTAGAGCGAACAGCGGACCGGAAAGTGACGCCGGTAACACCTTCACGACCGGAAGGCTCGCCCGGACGGGACGTACCGCGCACCCGGACGCCGACGTCCGCAACTGATCAACTTGCGGTACGGGTGGAGATTAACCGGACATCGCCCACCGAAGCGCCGGAAAGGGCAGAGGGAGCATGCCGGCGGGCGAACGTGGCCCGAATCACAAGGCCATAAAGGAATGATCGCTTTGCGATGCCCTGGTCACCGTACGTAATTGACTCTTCGGTGTTTGCACAGCGCCGTTCGCCGCAACATTCCAGGTGAATCGAACGAGCCTGAACGCCCCATCAGCCGCGTTCGACGGCAAGCGCTTGAGTTGGTTGCATGCCATTGAGCAGAGCGGCCGCTCGCTCTTTCAAGCGGGAAACGGAGGGCGGAACTCGAAGGCGCTGACGCGCGGCACCAATGGCGGTACGGCCACGTTGCCCCAGCACAGAGGCAGGACGGTCGGCATGGAGAGTCACGCTGAAAACGTCTGTGGCGTACGAGAGAACGTCGGCCGCCACTGCCGCGCACGCCGTTCAAAAGGGGCTACCTCAGGCATTGGCAGGAAGGCCAGAAAGGGCCGATGCCGGCGACCGACACAGCTAAAACCGCTCCGCGATCGACACGACCGCCGGCGACCGTGCGGAGGCGGCGCGGCGTACGTGGGCATGGCCGCCGCCCCCTGGGCGCAGCGGGTCCGACGCTTCCCTCGACGGGCGCCCGCCTCGCCCCCGCCACGCCTCCCCCCGACCCCTGCCGCGATATCGGTCACTACCAGCCGGTATACCGGCGTCGCAACGTCCGCCGTAATCATCGGCCAGAGTGTCCCCGCGCAAGGCGAGTCGGGCGAAGGCGAGGGACGGACGGCTTTCTATGTCGGCCGCCGCGGAAGGTTTCGGGGGAGCCGTTCCGGCAGGCGGGTGACCAAGGTGAGGCCCGCGGGCCACAGCAAGCGCGACTTCAGCGGGACGGACCGTTCCGGTCACCGTACGTAGCCTTCCGGCATGACGACGAAGCGGCGCGAGCGCGACTCGTACGGCCCCCTTGGGAGCCTCGCTCCCACCCCTCCAAAGGGGACTGTGTCTCAGATCACATCGCCTCTAAACGACTCGGATTAGCGCAGGCAGAACGGTCACGGCGGGCCCGCGCCGGACACCTGTCCAACACTGATATCTCCCCGAGATTTGCCATATATGGCGAACTCTGGCTACGTTCCTGCCGTTCACGAAACCCGCCCCCTAACCGGCCGGCGGGGCCGACGGACAACAGAACACGCACACCGACGCGCGGCAGCGGCGCCCTCCAGCCCATCGGCCGCCGCACGAGAGGCCGCCCGTCGATCGCCGAGTCCGTGCAGACGAGAAGCACGGAGCCGGGAGCGGCCACCACCGCGAGGTTTCCTTCCCATGGCCTCGCGCGCCCGGGGGCCGCGGCATCCGAGACATCCCACGGCGGGACCGCCCGCCCGGGGTGACGGCTGCCCGGCAGGCACCACCAGCGAGGTCAGGAGTCGTCCTGCATACCCCCGAACCCCCTTGAAGACCGGCAGGTTCCGCACGTCGCTCGCGGGCGGCGCCGCCGCCGCGACGGCGGTCACGCTCGGAGCCACGCTCCTCTCCGCCGCACCGGCGAACGCGGCCGCGCCGGCGCGCGTCGCGACGGCCCCGCAGACGGCGAGCATCGCGAACGCGGCGTACGCCGCCCGCGTCTCCAAGGCACGCAAGGCCCGGCAGAAGAAGCGCGCCGCGTACGCGGTGAAGTACGCCTACAAGCAGATCGGCGACCGCTACCGCTACGGCGGCACGGGCCCGAGCTCGTGGGACTGCTCGGGACTGGCCGGAGGATCGTGGCGCAAGGCGGGCGTGAAGCTGCCCCGGACCACCCAGCAGATCTACCGCAAGGTCAAGTACAAGGTGTCGTGGAAGGGCGCCGTGAAGGGCGACCTGCTCTTCTTCTACTCCGGCAAGAGCCACATGGGCATCTACGTCGGGCACGGCTACATGATCCACGCGCCCAGCTCCGGCAAGCGCGTCAAGAAGATCAAGCTCAACCGCTACTACAAGCGCAACTTCAGCGGCGCCGTCCGCCCCGGCTACTAAGCGCACCCCGAAGGCCCCGCCCGTCACCTGACGGCGCGGGGCCTTCGTCGTCTCCCCGAACGAGCGCGCCGCCGGCGGACCGGATCCCCGTTCGAGCCGTGCGCCCCGCCCCTGATGGCGCGGGGACGTCGTCGCCGGGCTCGTACGACAATGGGACGCGATGACCTCATCAGACCCCTGCTCCCGTTCTGAGCGGGCTCGCGCGTCGCTGCTCGGCCTCGCCGTCGGCGACGCGCTCGGCTCGCAGTTCTTCGTTCCCGCCAACCGCGCCGCGTTCGACGCGCGGACACCGCCGCCCGCGCCGCCCGGCCGTCCCTGGCAGTGGACGGACGACACCGAGATGGCGGCGTCCGTCCACCTCGTCCTGACCCGCCACGGGGCGATCGACCAGGACGCGCTCGCCGCGAGCTTCGCCGAACGGCACGACTTCGACCGCGGCTACGGGCCGGGCACGGGCCGGCTGCTGCGGCTCGTCCGCGAGGGCGGCGACTGGCGGACGCTCGCCCGCGAGTCGTTCGGCGGGCAGGGCTCCTGGGGGAACGGCGCGGCGATGCGGGTCGCGCCGCTCGGCGCCTGGTACGCCGGCGAACCGGCCGAGGCCGCCCGGCAGGCCGCGCTGTCGGCGGAGGTCACCCACCCGCATCCGGACGCCGTCGCGGGCGCGGTGGCCGTCGCGGTCGCCGCCGCGATCGCGCCCGCGCGTCCGGCCCCCGGGCCGTTCCTGGACGAGGTGCTGCGGCACGTCGGGCCCGGCAGGGTCCGCGACGGGATCGGTGAGGCGCGGCGGCTGCTGACGGTCGGCGACCCGGCGACGGCCGCCGCCGTCCTCGGCAACGGCCGCCAGGTCGCCGCGCACGACACGGTGCCGTTCACGCTGTGGGTGGCCGCGCGCGTCCGGGACGACTACGAGCGGGCCTTCTGGACGACCGCGGCGGCGGGAGGCGACATCGACACGACGTGCGCGATCGTCGGCGGCATCGTCGCCGCGACCGCCCCGCCGCCCGCGTCCTGGCTGGCCGCGACCGAACCCCTGCCCGCGTGGGCCGCTACCGGCCCGGCGGGAGGTGGCGGGCGAGGAACGCTTCGGTGAGCGCCCACGCGCGGCGCGCCGGGTCGGGCTGGTGGAAGATCGGCGACTCGCGGTTGTGGAACGCGTGCCCGCCGTCCTCCTGGACGTGGATCTCGATGTCGTCGCGGCCCTCGACGGCCTTCTCGACCTCCGCGACCTGCTCGCGCGGGATGAACTGGTCCGAGCCGCCGAAATGGAACTGGAGGGGGCCCTCGATCCGTTCGAGCAGTTCGAGCCGGCCCGGCACGCCGGAGCCGTAGAACGACACGACCGCGTCCAGGCCGTCCGTCCGCGCGGCGAGCTCGTACGCCAGCCAGCCGCCGAGGCAGAACCCGAGCGCGCCGACGCCGCCGGCCACCTCCGGGAGGGCCGCCAGCTCGGCGAGCGACGCCTCCAGGTCGTCCACGCCCTTCTCGCTGTCGAACCGCGCCACCACGTCCATCGACCGCTTGACCGCGTCCTCGTCGCCGCCGGGCGACCAGCCGGGTTCGACCCGCCAGAACAGGTCGGGCGCGGCCACCACGTACCCGAGCGCCGCCAGGTCCTCGGCGACGGACCTGATGTAGGCGCCCACCCCGAAGATCTCCTGGACCAGCAGGACCCCCGGGCCACGCCCGGCGTCCGGCGTCCAGACGTGCAGGTCGAACGTGCCGTCCGGCACCGTCACGGCGCCGGTCCTCTTCGTCGTCATCCTCATCCCATGATCGCGTAGACGGTGGTGGCGTGCGCGGCGGGCTCGGTCTCCCCGTCGGCCGTCATCGTGACGTCGGCGAACGCCAGCGTCCGCCCGAGCTTGGTGATCCGTACCGCGACGAGCACGTCCCGGTCCCTCACCGGCCGCTGGAACGTCGTGTTCAGCTGGACGGTGGTCATGGGCGTGAAACCGCCCTTGGCGCCCGACACCGCGATCACCGTCGCCGTGTCGGCCGCAGCCATCAGCGCCTGCCCGGACAGCCCGCCGCCCTCCCTGGCGAGCCGCCGCGACCACGGCAGGCGCAGCGTCGCGTGCCCGTTCCCCACCTCCTCGACGGTCAGGCCGAGTTCCAGCACCCAGGGCGCGAAGTTGTCGCGCAGGATCTTGTCGCCGTCCGCGGGCTTCAACGTCACCCCGACATGATGCACGCTGAAGCCATGCGTGAGGAGATCTTCCTTCCGGCCACGTACGCCTCGGGCGTCCCGTACGAGACGTTCCGCCGCCTGCGCGCCGAGACCCCGGTCGCCTGGATTCCCGAACCGCCCGTCGGGAACTGGCCGTCCGGCCCCGGCTACTGGGCCGTCTTCCGGCACGCCGATGTGAAGCACGTCCTGCGTTCTCCGGGCGACTTCTCGTCCCATCTCGGCGCCACCCAGATCCGCGACCCGGACACGCCGGAAGACCTCGAATCCGTACGGGCGATGATGCTCAACCAGGACCCGCCCGACCATTCCCGCCTCCGCCGCATCGTCGCCGCCGCGTTCACGCCACGCGCCATTCGCGCACTGGAGGCGACCATCGAAGAACGCGCCCGCGCCCTGATTGCATCAGCCCTCCGCCAAGGCGAAGTCGATTTCGTAGAGGTGGCCGCCGACCTTCCCGTATGGACGTTGGCGCACATCATGGGAGTCCCGGATTCCGACCGCCGCCTCCTCTACGACTGGGCGTCCCGCGTCATCGGCTATCAGGACGACGAATACGCGGGCCTCTCAACGGCCGACCTCGATTCCCTGAGCCCCATGGCCCGCGAGGCGGCGACACAACGGCCCGAGTCGTTCCAGCACCCGGACGGCCGCCCGGTCAACCCGCGCTCCCGCGCCGCGCTGGCCGACATGTTCGCGTACGCCCACGCCCTGGCCGCCGCCAAAACCCGCGACCCCGGCGACGACGTCATGTCCCGCATGCTCGCCGGCGGCCTGACCCGCGACGAGTTCGAGCAGATGTTCTTCCTCTTCGCCGTGGCCGGAAACGAAACGCTCCGCAACGGAATCCCCGGCGGCCTCCTGACACTTCTCCAACACCCCGCCGCTTTCGAACGCCTCCGCGACGACCCGTCCCTCCTCCCATCGGCTATAGAAGAGATGCTCCGCTTCTGGCCCCCGGTCATGGACTTCCGCCGTACGGCCACCCGAGACGTTCAACTAGGCGACCAGCACATAACCCGAGGCCAAAAAGTAGTCGTCTACCACGCCTCGGCCAACCGCGACGAAACGGTATTCCCCCACCCCGACCACTTCGACATCACCCGCACGCCCAACGACCACGTCAGTTTCGGCTTCGGACCGCACTTCTGCCTCGGCGCCCACCTCGCCCGCACCCAGATGCGTGCCGTTTTCAGCGAACTCCTACCGCTCACCATCAAGCAGACCGGCGAGGCCGACCGCCTGGCGTCCAACTTCCAGAACGGCCTCAAACACCTGCCTGTCAGCCTCACCTGAGAGACTTCCCCCGTGCACTTCACCACGTCCCTCTGGGAGGCCGGGTCCGAGATCTACGAACGGATCCGGATCCACCCGTTCCTCCAGGAACTCGCCTCCGGCGACCTCGACCGCGCCTCGTTCCGCCACTACATCGTCCAGGACGGCCACTACCTCAAGCAGTACGCCCGTACCCTGGCGGTCCTCGCGGCGAAGGCCCCCGACGACACCACCCTCTTCGCCTCGCACGCCGCCAACGCCATCGCCGTTGAGCAGTCCCTCCACGCCGGCTTCCTCGACGACCTCGACGGCACCGACGCGCCCCCGTCCCCCACCACGGCCGCCTACAGCGACTTCCTTCTCGCAACGGCCCACAACGCCTCGTTCGCCGAGGGCCTGGCCGCCGTCCTCCCCTGCTACTGGATCTACGCCCGCGTCGGCGAGGAGCTCCTCTCCACCTCCTCCCCCGACCCCCTCTACGCACGCTGGATCGCCACCTACGGCGGCCCGGAGTTCAAGCAGATGGTCAACGACGTCCTAGCCGTCACCGACCGCCACGCCGCCACCCTCTCCCCCGCCGCCCAAGACGGCATGCGCGCGGCCTACCTGACCGCCGCCCGCTACGAGTGGATGTTCTGGGACGCCGCGTACAACCAGGAGACCTGGCCCTTCTAACCGCCGAACACCCGCCGAGCGGCCTCCAGGGGCCCCACACGCCCGGTCTCATCAGCCAGCAGATGAAGGACGCGCTCCTCGTTCCCCGGCTCAGGCCGGGGATACCGGCGCACCGGGTCAGGCGGCCCAGGCTCACGCGGCGCGGCGAACTCCGGACTGCGATGCCAACGGGGCCGGCGGACTGCGAGAGTACGGATCATGTAGGAAGTCTGCCCATCTGAGCCGCCCCACTAAAGTGACCGGGTTTCGGACACCCCCACCCCGCCTTCCGGAACCCCCGCCCCCAGGGGACTACCGAGGTGCGTCGATCCAAACGGCCCTCTAGACTCGTTGCCGAGCCTCGGCGTGCTCGGCCGTCCCAGACCGAGCCCACCAGGAGCCACCGGACCGACCTGCGAAGCCCTCCAGGCCCCGCAGATCGCCAGCACCAAGGGTCGTTAGCTCAATTGGCAGAGCTCCGGACTTTTAATCCGTAGGTTGTGGGTTCGAGTCCCACACGACCCACCACCAGGGCCTCCACGAAAGCCCCCCGGCCGGTTCCCCTGCCCCACCCAATGTTCACTCCACGTTCACCCGCCATTCCACACAGGAACCGGCACCTCCGGCTTCCCCCGCCACCATCCGGGACCGTCCGCCCGTACCGAGAACGCCCCGCACTAGACATCCGGGGACGGTGCCGACCCGGGCACGATCGACGTGAGCTATCAGGCCAGACCGCCTACAACCGGCTCGGGCGATCGTCGGATGCGGCGACCAGGATTGCGCACCGGACATGTGACTACGGCCGACCGGGCGTACAGGCTGATCTCGGCCGATCCCTCCTCGAACGCGACCAGCGCACAGCCGACATCTTCGTGCCATCGACGCAACAAGCCGCCCCGCGCAACGCCCAGGAAGTGCCGACAAAACCACCAGCCCTATAGGCTCAGCCACGCCAACAACGCATGCCCGGAACACCGAGCCTCATCAACCATCATCACTAACCAACCGAATGAAAACCCGCACCCACCCTGACAACCCCGCAGGTCAGAAAGTATCGGCCCCGCGCCCGCGGGGATGGTCCTGGGACGGCGAGGGGACGCCGGCCGCCGCCGTCATCGGCCCCGCGCCCGCGGGATGGTCCGCGGGAACCGCCCCGAAAACCAGCTCGACAAGGATCGGCCCCGCGCCCGCGGGGATGGTCCTTGGTAGGGTGCTGGCCATGTTCCCGCCGGATGATCGGCCCCGCGCCCGCGGGATGGTCCGCCTGAGCCGGGATTCCGCTTTTTTCACTCGGCGTCGGCCCCGCGCCCGCGGGGATGGTCCTGCGTCGGCGCGTGCCGCGCGGGAGTGCGAAACGTCGGCCCCGCGCCCGCGGGGATGGTCCCCAGATGCCCCGCGAGCTGTGGCACGAGGTGACGTCGGCCCCGCGCCCGCGGGGATGGTCCAGGTGACCGCCGCCCGCGCCGGATCCGCGCATTGTCGGCCCCGCGCCCGCGGGGATGGTCCCAACGTGATCAAGCCTGTGTGGGCGGGGATCCGGTCGGCCCCGCGCCCGCGGGGATGGTTTTCCGCATGAGAGAGACCGCAGCATGGCCCCGGCGGCTGTCGAGCGGGCGGACCCGCCAGGTCTCCATCTCCTCCATGACCTTGTCGGTGACCCGTGAGATCACATCGCGGGAGACCTGGAGCTGGTAGGTCTCGGCCAAGTGCGCCCGGCTCTCGCCGATGGTCAGGCCCTTGGCATACAGACACGATCGCCTCGTCGAACCCCTCGATGCGGCGGGCGTACTTGGGCACGCTGCGGAGTGAACTCGCCCGCCCGGTCCCGCGGCACCTCGATGCGCACCGGCCCGACCTTGGTCGACACCGTCTTGGCCGAGATGCCATTGCGGTGGTCGCCGGACGGAGCGGCCGGGCGTTCGTGCCGCTCATGGCCCAGATGCTCGGCCGTCTCGGCCTGCAGCCCCGTCTTGGTGATCCCGGCCGGCAACCCGTCCGACCAGCACACCCCCTCGGCCCTGGCCTCCCCGATTAGCTCGGCCGCGAGCCGGACCTCCGGCCCACCCTGCAACCCGTCCGCATCATGGTTGGTCACAGACGATCCTTCCCGGCCCGGGGCCAGCCCCAGCCATCCGGATCACCACCCCACCCGCACGAAGTTCAGGACAGTCCTGAGCCCGGAGATTGCTCCTCCATTTCTCGGCGGGATCGTGCGGTCATGATGGACGGTCGCACGCACGTTTCGACCGCGAATGCCGTGTGGGCGCTGGCTCTGCGCGGCGATCCCGCGCCCGATTCTTCTGTCCGGCGCCATGCCGCCTGCACAGGTCGGTGTCGTTAGACTCCGTTTCGTCCTGAAGGTCGGAGGATGTGGTCCGAGGGAGCCCAAGTGGCGAACGGTGATGGGATTCGGCCGGAAACGTCACCTGGCGTGGCCAGTGGGCTGAATTCCGCAAACGGTGGGCTTGCTCAGGGGCGGCCGAATCCGGTGCCGACCGCGGCGAACGCGGGTGGTCGGTTGGGCGGCGACGCGTCCTCGGGGAGGCTGCTACGCCGTTCAGGAGCGCGCAGAGGAGCCGTTTCTCGGTGGCGTTGGGGGTGCTCACCAGAGGCCGGCCGTCACGGACGAGGGTTACGGACGAGCCGAGAGGCCCATGGAGCACGGCGGCAAGGTGGCTTCGGGCACGCTGGATGGGTGTGATGCGGAGTGGGTCTGCAACTGCCCGGTGAGCTGATCGGCCTGCTGTCGATGCTCGGTTACACCTGGCCGGAAGCCGACGAGACCAAGCTGTTCGAGATGGGGTCGGCCTGGGTCGATTTCTCCGGCACCGTCAATGGGATCGTTTCGGAGGCCGGCACCGCCGCGCAGCAGGTGTGGTCGGGGAACAAGGGCGCGGACATCGACGCGTTCCAGAAGGCGTGGGGCGAGGATGACGCGCCCGTCGCGATCCTGGACGACGCCGCCACCGGCGCGACGCTCGTCGGGGCGGCGCTGTTCCTGTGCGCGGGCATCGTGCTGGCACTGAAGATCAATGTGATCGTCCAACTGGTCATGCTCGCGATCCAGATCGCGCAGGCCATCGCTACCGCCGCGCCCACCTTCGGAGCGTCCCTGGCCGAGATTCCGATCTTCAAAGAGGTCACCGGAATGATCATCGACACGCTGATCGACCAGGCCATCGAAGCCCTCCTTGGGTAGGTTCGGCGGTCGCGGACTGGGCGGCGGCCGGGGGCACGGCGGATCGGGCAGGGGCCGGCACGGCCGCGGTCAGCATGGAGGGGGCCGTCAAGGAGGCCGCGGAGGGCGCGGAGCGGTCGGCGGTCCGATCGGCAGGATGGCGGGCTCCTCGTTCCGTACTCCGAGGGGGCGTGCGCACGGTGGAGGGCCTGGCGCTCCGCACGGTCGTGGCGGCACATCCTCTGGGCGGGGGCGCAGCAATCCGGCGCAGCGCCGGCACGGAAGCGATGCGAGCAACTCCCGGCCGAACCACACCAAGTCGACTACGCGAGATCCGATCGATGTCGTCACCGGCGAGGTGCTGCTGAGCCAGAACGATCTGGAGCTGCCGGGCGTTCTGCCGGTCGTGCTGACCCGCACGCATATCTCCAGCTATAGGGCCGGCCGGTGGTTCGGCAGGTCGTGGGCGTCGACGCTGGACCAGCACCTGGACGTGGACGCTGATGGCGTCCACTTCCTCGCGGACGACGGCACGGTCCTGAACTACCCACAGGCGTTGCTGCCGAACATCCAGTTCCGCCCGGCCTCCGGACCGCAGTGGTCCTTGCTGCTGACGTCCGAGGGCGACTACCGGCTGACCGATCCGCGGCAGGGCCACACCCTGCACTTCCCCGCCCCGGGCGACCGGCACGGCTGGTCCCGGCTGCCGCTCACCGCGATCACCGACCGCAACGGCAACCGCGTCGATCTTCTCTACGAGGATCAGGTCCTGGTGGAGATCCGGCACTCCGGCGGGTACCGCGTCGCGGTCGACACCGCGCCGCTGGACGCGCCGGCCGGGGAGCGGCGCATCACCGCGCTGCGCTCGCTGGCCGAACAACCGGGCGGTGATCCCGGTGGCGTCCCCCTGATGCGGTACGGATACGACGCCGACGGCCGTCTGGCCGAGGTCGTCAACTCCTCGGGGCATCCGCTGCGGTTCAGCTATGAAGAGGACAGGCTCACCGGCTGGGTCGACCGCAACGGCTTCTGGTACCGCTACGAGTACGACGAGGACGGCCGGGCGGTTCGCGGCGTCGGCAAGGACGACCACCTGAGCGCGACGCTCTCGTACCGCCCCGACGATCGCACCACCGTCGTCACCGACTCGCTCGGCCACGCCACCATCTACCGCTACAACGAGCGTTTCCAGGTCGTCGAGGAAACAGACCCGCTCGGGGCGGTGACCACGTCCGAGTGGGACCCGTACGACCGGCTCCTGGCCCGAACGGACCCGCTGGGGCGGACCACTCGGTACGACTACGACCAGCACGGCAACCTCACCTCGGTCTCGCGCCCCGACGGCACCCGCGCCGAGGTCGCCTACAACGACCTGAACCTCCCGGTCGAGATCGTCGAGCCGGACGGGGCCACGTGGCGGCAGGCGTTCGACGCGCGCGGCAACCGGACGGAACTCGTCGACCCCGTCGGCGCGGTCACCCGTTACACCTACGCGGACGGCGGCGGCCTGGCCTCGGTCACCGACCCGCTTGGCAACGTGACCCGCTGCGAGACCAACGCGGCGGGGCTCCCGACATCGTTCACCGACCCGCTCGGGGCCGTCACCCGCTACACCTACGACTCGCTGGGCCGGACCACAACGATCACCGACCCACTCGGCGGGACGGTGCGCTGCGGGCTGGACGTCGAGGGCCGGCCGCTGTGGCGCACGCTCGCGGACGGCACCACCGAGTACTGGCGGTACGACGCCGAAGGCAACCTCGTCGGGCACACCGACGCGGCCGGACAGGTCACCGCGCTGGAGATCGGTCCGTTCGACGAGGTGGTCACCCAGGTCAACCCGGACGGGACGCGCCTGCGATTCCGCTACGACACCGAACTGCGCCTGACCTCGGTCACCAACGCGCAGGGACTGGTCTGGCGTTACGAACACGACCCGGCCGGGATGATCGTCGGTGAGCGGGATTTCAACGGCCGGTCGCTGACCTACGCCTACGATCTCGCCGGGCAACTGGTCACCAGCACGAACGGTGTGGGTCAGACCACCACCTACACCTATGACGCCCTCGGCAACGTGCAGAAGAAGCACGCGGGCGACCGACTCACCGTCTACGAGTACGACCGGGGCGGGCGTCCGGTACGGATCGCGGGTGACGGCGCGGTACTGGGGTTCGCGTACGACCGACTCGGGCGGGTCACCACCGAGACCTGCGACGGCCGCAGCGTCACCTCCGTCTACGACGCGGCCGGCAACAGGGTGCGGCGCCGCACACCGTCCGGCGCGGAGAGCCACTGGTCGTACGACCCGACCGGGCGGCCCCTGAGCCTCGCCACGGCGGGCCAGACGATCCACTTCGTCCACGACGCGGCGGGACGCGAGACTCAAGGGCGGGCATCGCATCCTTCCGGACGGAAGGATTCGTTACTATGGAAATATCACGCCGCCGCGCACCCCGGGCGAGATGGCCGGAAGGCGGGCGGTCCGGGAGTGGGATCCGACGACGGGGCGGAAACGGCTGTGGCACGAGACCGTCGACCATGAGGGACGGGTCCGCCAGGTGCGCCCAGAATTCAATAATGGAAAGAAGACTCACTACATGTTCGACAGGAATGGCAGGTACACCGGAAAGTGGTAAGCAATCCGGCACCAACCCGGCAGGAGGTGCGCGCCCTGCTGGAAGGGCTCGTGGCCGGCACCAGGACGCGGGAGGAGGCGAACGACTGGGCCGCCCCGTGGGTACGCGAGGATCCGGGCTATGCCGATGTCGAGGACGAGGCCGTGCTGAACGCCCTCGACAGGCTCTTCGGCGCCGATCTGCAGGAAGCGCCGGGCCAGTACCTGCACGGGACGGAAGACTTCCAGGCATGGCTGGCGGAGTTCGACGCCGACTGCCAATCGCCCTGAACCCGTTCGGTTAGGAATGGTTTCGTCCGGTGCCCGTGATTTCAGCGATGCGAGCGCTTCCTTTGCGAAGTCCGTCGCTGCTCCAGTCTCCATCTAAAGACGGACCAGAGCGAATGCGCGCAGCACACGCCTGGCCACACTCGTCCTCGGCTTTCGAAGGGTCATGCGCTGACCACCAAAGCCGCGGTGTTCGCTCGTTGTTCGCTCGGCGGTCCCGAAACGGAACGGCACATTGCGGCATCATGCGGCATAGAAATGGCGCTTAATGTGGACGGAGCGGCACAGGATGGCATCGAGAGCACCGCCCTAATACAGGGGTACCGGACTTTTAATCCGTAGGTTGTGGGTTCGAGTCCCACACGACCCACCCAAGGGCCGCCTGACCTGCCGGTTCTCTAACGAGGGGGGTTCCGGTCCCCACTAGATCCCCACGATGTGGGGGATCAAGCCGCCTTGATACGGCGGCGCGTCAGCGCCTTCCGCGCCACGTTCCGCCCCTGCTCAGAAGGGTCGGCGTACATGTCCAGCGTGATGCTGGCCTTGCTGTGCCCAAGGATGGCCTGGACAGTCTTGACGTCCACCCCGTCACCGATGAGGAGCGTTGCCAGGGTGTGGCGGAGCTGGTGGGGGGTGAGCTTGATCCCGGCGGCCTTGCATGCCCGGTTCCAGCGCCACCGGATGTACTCCCGTGTCACGGGCCTGCCGTCGTCGGTGGTGAAGATCAGCAGGACGGTACGGGTCTCCTCATCGCCGTTGCGGTAGCGGTAGGTGATCTCCGCTTCGACTGGCGGATGGGCCTCCATGTAGGTCGTGAGCACGTTGGACAGGTGAGGCGTCAGGACGGCCGTCCGGACTCCCGCCTCTGTCTTGGGCTCCTTGAGATAGAACTCTTTGGTCTCGCGGCGCTGGGCCATCTGACGGTCAAGGGGGATGTCCCCAGACTCCGAATCGACCTGGTCTACGCACAGCCCCCGCCCCTCTGATATTCGTGCGCCCGTCTCGGCGAGCGTGGTGAAGAACGCTTTGAGCAACGGATCGACGCTCAGCGCCTTCTCGGCTGCTGCGAACTCCGCCTTGCTCAGCGACTTGGGCTTTCGGGCGGGCCGTACCGGCAGGTTGAGCCCTACCTTCGGGTCTTTGCGAACGATCACGTCCTTGTTGATCGCGTCGCGGAGAATGGCGCAGACCAGGCGGAAGTACAGTTTCGGCTGGTTGCCCATGGCCACGATGCCGTTGACGAGATCCTGGAGCACCTTCGGCGTCAGCGCCGAGAGCGGCTTTTCACCGATCAGCTTGTTGACCGTGTTGAGCTGGGATTGGTAGGTCTGATAGCTGCTGTCGGGGTCGATGTCATGCTTAGAGGCCAACCAGGCAGCGGAGTAGTCCTTGAACAGGACTGCACCCTTTTTGCGGTCCACGTAGTTTCCTTCGCGGCGCTGGGTACGAATACGGTCTCGCTCCGCCCGGACGTATTCGAGGTCTTCGGAAGGCTTGACTCGCGCCTCCTTGCCGTCGATGGTGGTCCGCCAGCCGTAGACCTTGACGGGTCGGCCGTTGGAGTTTTTGGCCTTCTCGCCGTTGCGGTTGCGCTTGTACCGCCATGAGATGCCGTCGGGGGTCTTGCCTTCCCAGTTGTCAGCCACCGTTTCTACCTTCCATGTGGGCCGGTCGTGGGTGCGGGATGGGCGGTGTGGTTAGGCGGCGCGCTGGCCGGTGAGCCATTGGTCAAGGTCGGTGCGGCGGGCGCGGAGTTGGTTGCCGACTTTGAAGAACGGCAGTTCGCGGCGGTGGTCATAGACCCATGAGGTCTTCACGTTCAGATAGGCCGCGACGGCGGGGACGTCCATGAGGGGTTCGGGGGTGTCGGGGACGGGGGTGAGGTGGCGCAAGGTGGCTTCCTTGGGTGTGGTGGGTTCGGGCAGGGTGCCGCCCCGGCCCGGCATAGGCCGGGGCGGCAGAGAACGGGAAGGGTCAGGCGGCGGTGGGGATGCCCGTGCCTTCCAGGTCCAGGGTTTGCTGGACCGGGTCCAGCAGGGACCGCCGTTCGTCGGCGGGGAGGCTGGCCAGCAGGGTCCGCAGGTCCGCGACCGTCAGCGGCGCGGGCGCGGCCTTCTTGCGCTTCTTCTTGGCCTTCTTCGCCTTGGCCTTCTTGGGCTTGTCGGCCTTGGGCGTTCCGGCGTCCAGCAGGGCGCGGAAGGCGTCCACCCCAAGCGGCTTGTCCGGCAGGGTCGCGGCGACTTCCGCGACCGGGTCCGCAACGGTCTGCGGGGCGGGTTCCGGCTCCGGTACGGGGGTAGGAGTCGGGCCGTACATGGCTTCTTCGAGCGCGGCCAACTCCTCGGGCCCGGAGTCGGGTACGTCACCGTTTTCCCGTACGTCCCCGCCCGGTACGTCATCCTGCGCAGCGGCCCCGGAGTCCTCGACGGTGGCCGTGACCGTGACGTCTTCGACGTCGATCACGACCGGTTCGGTGTAGGTGAAGATGTCGGCGCGGCGTCCGCCGGTGTAGGGGCCCTGCCCGACGCTGAGAGTCGGGCTGTTGGCCACGATCAGGTCGAGCGCTTCGCGCTTGATCCCGTACTTCTTCAGGATCTCGGTGGACGTCCGGCCGCGTTCCCCCGCTTCCCGGATGAACGCCTCAATGCGGACCGGGAGGTCCCCGCCTTCGGACTGGGCGTCCGGAAGGACGTGGGTCACGGTCTCAACCATGTAGGTGACCAGGGCGGTAGCGGCGTCCAAGTCGCACACGTGGATCTCATCGCGCCCGGAAGCCAGCGCATACAGGGCCGCGAGCCGCAGCATGTAGCCAAGCGCCCTTTCGGCGTACTGGGCCAGTGCTTCGGTGCCGAGCGTGAGGGCTTCCACGATCGGGCGGTGCTTGTCCTCGAAGACGTCTTCGACCGTCGCGGGCATGGTCACCTCAGAGACGTTCACCGCGTAGGCGACAATCTCCCGCAGCTTGCGCGCGAGCTTGACCACGACATCCGAAGGCGTCCGCGCCTTCGACAGGCGGACCTTCTTCGTTCGCTCGACATACACCGGAAAGAACCGGTTGTAGGTGCCGCCGGTCGCATCCTTGGTTCCGGAGATCGCCGCCCAGTTCTTCGGCTGAACATGCATCACCATCCCCAGGTGCGGACGCTTCACGACGACCTGACCTTGCTTGGTGATGTTGGCCAGCGTCGACCCGTCCCATGCCTTGCGGAACGCCACCCCCAGCGTCTTCGAGCGCTTGGCAGCGTCGATCAGGTTGTCTCCTTCTTCCTCAACGAGGAAGACCGGAGAGGCCACGTCACCCACGGCCAGCGCATCCAGAGTGGACGTGAAGCCCTCCCCAGTACGCGGGCACCCTTCGGACCTGCGAGGTGTCCATGAAGCCCGCGTAGGCGACGCTGAGAACCTGCATCGCCGCGCCGTGCGCGGTCCCCTTACGGCCCTTCCCGGTCGGGCCCACCAGGACGGGCCAGAACCCCAACGGTTGGGTCTTGCCGTGCGCCACCTTGACGTCGTGGCCGATCACCGCAGAGAACGCGCTGAGAAGCGTGACCAGCACGCCGACGCGGTCGCCTTCGGTGTGCGGGTCGATCGCTGCGGTGATCTTCCCGAACGGCCCGACGTACACAGCATCGGACACAACGGGGCGGTTGGAGGACATGAGAGACTCCCTGTGTTGGCCCCACAGCGGCTTCTTTGGCGAGATGGACGCTGTGGGGCTGGCCTATGTCTGGCCCAACTTCTTCCTTCCAGTACTTCGCCTCCTTGCGTGCTGCCCGCACAGAGTGGGGAAGCGGGGGAGCGGAGAGTTGGAGGAGCGGGAAGTTGGGGGCTCAGCGAGTGGAGCGGCTGAGCGGAGCCACAACGTAAAGCCGTTCTTCGGGAATGCGCAAGCCGCATGCTCAGCGAATGAGAGTGCCAGCCACGCGAAAGCGCAGCTAGGCGCGGCTTTCAAACTTCTTGAGATTGATGAGTGCAGAGCAGTGGTGAGCAACGAGCGATAGCAAGAAGTGGCAGCGGGCAGTGAAGAGCGAGTGCACGGGCCGTGTGGGGCTTTCTTCTTACTTCGAGCATGTGATGGCCCCGGGGGATACCCAGTTCGCTCACGTATGCGGGATAGGTACGTCTCCCCTCTCCGCCTCTTGCAAGTTTGAGAACTTTTTGATCGCCAAGAATTGGGCTTTTCTCGGGGCGACCGAAAGAAACAAGCTTACTGAACGGCTGGTGATCAGATGGGGTTGTGGACGGCGCACCATCCGGTGGTCACGCATGGGCTGTCGGGTGATGTGCAGGCGGAGAACTCCAGCCCCACGCCCATGGTGTGGTCCTGGTTGACCTTGAGCGTCGCGCAGGGCGCCTGCCCGCATGGCTGGCCGTAGTGGGGAGCCCTCGGGCCCCGGAAGGTGCCACAGAAGCATTCAGCGTCGCTTGAGGTGTCCCGCTCACGCTTCCATTTCCCGCCCTTGCGTTTGCGGTGTCGCGCACGCTCCGACGGCGTGTTTCCGTAGCTTCGTCCCATGGCTATCCTTCCTCCGGAAGGTCCAACGCGGCGAGGGTCTTGAGGAACAGGCTCCGTGCGTCCTTGAGAGCCGTGTCAGCAGGGTGACGCTTGACGTTCCCACCCTGGAGACTCACCACGTACCCATCGGCCCGCAGAATCGCTTGTAGCGCTTCCACCTGATCGGCCAGGCGGCACGCTTCGATGAGCAGATGCCGTTTCTCGGCCTGAGGCTCCCCATATTCCTGGGTGATGTCCTCCCAGAGCGCTAGACCGCGCTGGCCGAAGTCTTGTCCATCGGCCACGTCAGGTACTCCTTTCGTAAGAAGCCGAACCAAGCGCCGGCCCCGGCGTTCCGGGGCCGGACGCTCGGGTGTGGTCAGCCGGTTCCGCCGTGTTCGTGCTTGGCGCAGAACACTTCGGCGGGGAGCCGTTTGAGGCAGTAGCGGCACCGCCGCCAGGGACTTGGCCGGAAGATCAGGCGGCCCACTTCACCGCCGCCTTGATCAGGCCCTTGGACGGCTTGGACTCATCGAAGCTCTTGCCGTCGGCCGTGACGGTGTCCAGTTCGGGGAACCGGACAACCTTGGCTCCATAGACGTTCAGGGCGTCGATCTGGTCGCGGCGGAACTTCTCCACCGGCTGGTCACGGAACCCCAGGAACTGCTGGGCGAAGGTGGTGAACTCCCGCTGCCCGGCGACGAAATCCATCCCGGCGGGCATGTTGGTCGTGGTGAGGATCGTGAAGCCCGCCAGGCGGGCGATCACGCCGTTCTTGGTCGCACCGTCCTCGCCGTAGGCCGAGGCGTTCGCCACGGCCTCAGCCCGGACCAGATACCGCTTGGCCTTCGGGGAGACCACCACATAGCGGCCGTCCGGCGGGGCGTCAGTGGAGTCGAGCTGTTCCATCGCATCGAAGATCGCTTCGAGCAACGCCTCGCCCTTCTCGACCGGCGCGGTCACCTTCGACAGGTCCAGCGCGGGGGCGTAGGCCGTCGCGCTGGTGGCGATGACGCCACCGACGAAGGTGTCCACCGACTTGGCCAAGCTCAGGATCGCGCGCTTGATGGCGGGCGAGTCCAGCGCTCCGGCGGCCTGGGCCCGCTCGATGTCGCGAACGAAGAAGGCGACATAGTCGGCTTCTGAAATTAGGAGCTTTTGAGCGATGGTCTTGAGGTCCTGAATGTCCATGCCCTTGGTGTCGTCGTACCTGCCGACCTCGGGCGCGATCATCGCATTGATGGCGACGGTGTCGCCCTGGGCCTGGATGTCGCCCTCATAGTCGCGGTTGGCGACCAGCGGGGACGCGAACACCAACTGGGCGTCCAGACCCACGACCAGTTCGGCATTCCAGATCTCCGGGATAAACGTGGAAGTCCCGTCGTTGGTGTAGACGGGGGTCGGGTTGATAGCCATGCGGTAGTGATCTCCTTGCAAGGACCAGGGGCGGTGGCACGCCGACCCTGGAAACGAAAAAGGGCCCCGGTCGGGACCCTTGGGAACCTGCCACAGCAACCAAGAACCCCGGCCGGGGCCGGAGACACCACCGGGTGAGGTGGTGAAGTTCGTGAACATGGCAGGTTCAACGGGCTTCCGCAGACATCAGCCGCGGAAGTTGAAAGAAGGCCCACCGCAAGCGGTGAGCCCTAGGGGCCGGCCGATGACTCGGCTGGTCCTCCTAGAAGGAAGACGGGAAGTAGGTTGGCCAACGGCCACAAGGAGGCCGCTTGGGCAGAAGAACAGTCGGACGGCTGACGACGCCTCCGGTGATACCCCCTTCGGCATATAAATAGATGTGTGCAAATCGCCGAAACCGGCACACCTAGAGGGTGTGACTCCGGTCATAGCCTGAGGAGTGGAGGGCTATGGAGCCCTCCACCACCGGTTCCCCTACTCATATAGATGTGCCGTGGAACAGAACCTGCGGCACGAAGTTGCCGTGAACTGCCTCACAGTCCATGAGTCTCATGGCCTGCCGATCACGGCAGGTAGAACCATGCTTCTCCACCTGTAGTTACCAGTTTAGTTCCGGGACCCGGTGTTCCGGGTCCCGGGTTCAGGTGTTATGGGTTACGGGTTAGGTCATGTCCGCATGACAGTCACAGACCATTCGAGGCCGTCACAGCGCGAACGGGTCGGCGAACGGGTCGGCCTTCGGCCCGCGCTCGTCATCAGGAACGAACGGATCAGCGAAGGAGTCAGTCGCCGCAGAAGCCCCGCCAGAGGCGGGGGCAGCCGGAGGCGGATTCAGCAACGGCCCCATGACCGCGTCCTCAAGGTCGGGGTACTTACCCCGAAGCGCTTCGGGGAACGTGACCGCCAAAAGGTCGGTACGGTTCCTATGTCCCTTTTTCACGAGAAACCCATGCTCCAAGTAGGCGTCCAACGCGGCCTTCAGCGGCGCGCCGTTGGAGTGGATCCCCATATCTTCGCCGAGTCTCCGACGGGAAACGAACACTTCACCCGTCTGCCGGTTCAGGAAGTTGAGAAGCCCGACCATGTACAGAAGCCCGTTGTCTGGCTCGACCTTGCCCCGTAGGCAGCCATCCTTATGCGTGATCTCCTCGTACAACATCTCCAGGTACAGCCACTTGAACTGGTGCGTGAAGTCCAGCGCCCGACACGGCTTGGCCATCGACAACCTCCCCAAGCCGCCAGCCTTGCGCGTGACGGCCACCGGACAGAACTATCCGAAGCTGGAGTGATCTACCAAACCGGGCCACCTCACACCACGCCCCAACGAAGGAAGCCAGCCAGCACCGGACGGCCCCAAGCAGAGCTTGGAGGTTTCCCACAGGCTCGACACACCAACGCGGCCCCGACCAGGCGGGAGACGAGTCCGCTGACGCGGTGATCTTTTGCGGAAACCTACAACCCCCGTCCCGGTTCCGGGGCGGAGCTGGGCCGGGCCGGGCCCGCCGGTGGCGGTCTTGGGGTGATGGGATCTACAAGTTGGGGGTCAGTGGGGGATGCCGTCGATGAGGTCGCGGGCTCCCTTGCGCAGCAGATCCCCGGCGACGTACGCGCCCAGGTCCGCGCCCTTTGTCGGGGGCGACCATTCGTGCGAGTGGACGAATTGGGAGCCGTCGCGGGTGAACACCATGGCGCGTAGCCCGAGCTGGCCGTCACGTTCGAACTGTGCGTGTCCGGCGATGGGGCTGTTGCAGTGGCCCCTCAGTCCGTGAAGCATCGTGCGTTCAGCGCTCACGCACTGCCGGGTCGGGCGGTGATCCAGCAGGCGGACCAGTTCCACCACATCGGCGTCACGCTGGCGGCAATCGACCGCCAGCACGCCCGCCCCTACGGCGGGGATGATGTCCAGAGCATCGCCCGGCCGCTCGATGCCGAGCCGGGCCAGGCTGATGCGCGCCAGCACGATGGCGTCGAAGTCCTCACCGGCGTCCAGGCGGCCCAGCCGCGAATTGACGTTCCCCCGCAGAGACTCGACCCGCAGGTCCGGCCGGATCTGCTGAAGCTGGGCGCGCCTGCGCACCGCCGAGGTACCGACCCGCGCCCCAGTGGGAAGCTCGGCCATCCGCTCGATCTGGGAGGCCATCGGGAACAGCATCACATCGGCGGTGTCCTCCCGCTGGACGTAGGCCGCGAACGCCAGTCCCTCAGGCCGGGGCACATCCCCCGGAACGTCCTTGAGGCAGTGGACCGCGATGTCCACCCGGCCCGTGAGCAGAGCCCGGTCGATCTCCCGCATGAACGCGCCCTTGCCGCCCAACTCGCCCAGGTGGCCCCGGTGCCGGTCCCCGGCGGTCTGAATCCCCACCACCTCAACCCGGACGCTGGCCAACTCCTCAAGCCGCCCGGCGACATGGCGCGCCTGCACCAACGCCAGCGGCGAGGTACGAGTCCCCAACCGCAGCACCCCACCCCCGCCCGACCAGGAGAACGCGGGCTCGATCCCGGCATGTCCAACGCGCACGACCTCGGTCACAAACGAGACCCTAGCCCCGCCGTTCGCCGGTGCTCCCTCGTTCACCTCACGACTCCCCATCTCCTTGGATGGAACCTGACCCGCCCCCGGCTGAGGGCGGGTCAGGGCTTGAACCTCTGGGCGGGCCCGGCCTGGGTGGTGCTTTGTCGGACCACACGGGAACTTCAGTGGCTGGCCGCCCACCCGCCCAGAGGCGTCTACGGGGAAGGATCACCCTGCGGGGTGTCCTCCCGGTCCAACTCAGCGATCAAGGTCTCGGCGTAGGCGTGGACCTCTGCGACCTTGCCCCGCAGCATCCCGGCCCGCCCCATCGCCTCGTGATACGCCGCCCTGGCGACCTCCAACGCCTGCCCCAGAACCTCGGCCGTGACCGGCGCCATCACAACCTCCGAAGAAAGCGCCGGCCACACGCCACCAACTCCGGGCCCACCACGAACCCGAACGCCGCCCCGGCCGCGAACACCACCGCACCCGAAGCAAGAAGCAAGCCCGCAACCTCACTCAACCGCCCCGGCCCCATCACCGAGACACCCTCCGAACATGCGCGCCCACCTCAACGCCGACCACACGCGCCACCCCGGCCGAATCGTCAACCGTGCCGATCGTCTGGCCCGTGCAATCCCACACGAACCACCACGCACCATCCACGTAGTCACAACCGACCTCAACCCAACGACCCGGCAACTCGGCGTTGATCACATGCAACACCGGCGTCCCCTCGCGCGGCACCACACCGCACGACATCCCACCGTGCTCGCCCACGGCGGCTTCAAGCGCAGACAGATACGAGCGCCGACCATCATCAGGCATCGGCTGATCAGCGGAAACCCTCGCGTGTCGCGGGCTGTGGTGACTCATGCCAAGGACGGTAGAAGCGTCTTCCTCAGCCAGTCCAGAAAGTTGAACGAAGTTGAATCAGATCTCGGAGGCGAGTTCCTCGGTCGCTTGAGTGATGAGGCTTCGGGCCTCTGACCCGTACACGGCAGAGGCGGCAAGCCTGTCAAAGGCCCGGCGGTACACCGCTACCTCGTGAGACTGGGTCAATTTGACCTCGGCTGAGATTGTTTCAAACAACACTTCTCGGTCATCCATGATCCAAAATCCATGGAGTGGAAAGTACTTGTGCGGGGCCCGGGTTGGAATGATTCCGAGGTGCAGGCGAGGAAGGGAGGAGAGCGTCAACAGCCTATCCAGTTGACCTCTCGTGACGTGGCTGGGAACTACACCGATCGTCAGCGCTGCTTGGGTGATGACCATGTGAAATTTTCGCTCTCCACGGTAAAGGACTTGCTGCCTGAACATCCGGGCCTCTACGCCCGCTTCGGTGTCATTAGGAAGACCGTGAAAGTCGACAGTCATCGCAAGCATTGTTTCGGCATATTCAGCCGTCTGAAGCAAGCCAGGAATGAACAAAGGCTCGAAGACGCGAAAGAAGTTCGTCTCCGCCTCGAACGTCGAACTCAGTTTTTGACGCTGCCTCGTGCCCGAACGAAGTTGCCTGCGCCACTCCATGAACATGGTGTCAATGGAACGCACCGTCGCAATAAGGTCATCTCGTTCCCACTCGGCATCACAAACACGACACCACTTGCGAACGTGATCCTCTGAAATGTTGATCGCACCATGCTCGATTTTGGAGACAAGCGAAGGATGCCAACCAGCCTGGGCAGCCAACGCCCTGCCCGTCAGATCGGCATCTTTACGTATGCCCTTGAGACGGGCACCTAGTGCCTTACGGGCTTGACGGGCAGGGGTGGACACGTGACGAGGCTATCGATTCACGTACTGACCGAACGGTATAGCCCTTGACCAGGCCACATCGCGCACGGCCAGGTAGCGAGCCAGCAGGCCGGGAGACTGTTCGACCGCGAACCCCGCCGAACCACCATCCTGCTTAAAGAGACTGAGGATGAGTCGGTCGTCATCCAGTATCCAACAGTCCTCTTCAGGAAACTCGATGTCCTTTGCCATGGCGCGTGGCAGGTACCGAACGTTCTCACCGGCAGAGACATTGAGCGGCGTAACGCTGATACTCCACTCGGTGTACTCGGAATGAGGTTCGGAAACCAAGCGAAGACGTTGGACATCGACGCCATTCGCGACGAGTTCGCGAATGAACTGGAGCCAGTCTTCCAGCCATGCGAAGTCGTCAGGCTCGCCCTTTCTCCATCGATCCAGTGGAGCCTCTTCGAACTCCACGCTGTACGTGTCGCGCAACTCCAGATGCCAAGCACGCTCGGCGGAGCGAAGCATGGATTGGAACTGGTGATATTCGATTGGCTCCATGTAACTCCTTACACGAGTAGAGCCATGATTTTCTTGGGGATCTCCACACAGGTCTCGTGGTTCGGAATTTCCATTTTCCTGATTGCGATCTCATCCGTGACGCGAGCGCCACGGATGATGTAGTTCCCCTTGTTGTTGACGTGCACGATGGGCGGCACCAGGTTCTCAATATGACCGCTCATGCCATCCTTGGAGAGGTGGGTCATCAGGCGTGGCGGCACCTCCACGAGTGTTTCGCTATCGGACAGGGTCAGTTCCCCGATTATGGTGGGGTCAGTGACGATCCACCCCTGAACGAGGTACGAATCGCGGTCGGTCGCGTACAAGGTCGGACTCTGACCACTGGTCGTCTCCTTGCCCAGGAACACTAGATGCATGATCCGCCCTCTCGGCCTTGATTGAACGAAGTTGCACGACCCCAGCGATAGTTGAACGTCACGGGCGGTCCAGTCAAGAGGCCGCCGCCCTACCGCCCCAAACACCTCCACGTTCATCCCCCATGCGATCCCCACGGATGGGGCTCAGTGGGGCTCCAAGGGTCTCCAAAGGACCGAAGAAGGTGGGCGCCTGGCACGCGCCCTGACCTGCAAGAAGGATGTTCAGACGACCACTGGCCGGACCAGGCTCCAAACAGCCAAAACCCCCCTCGTTAATCCGTAGGTTGTGGGTTCGAGTCCCACACGACCCACCACCAGGGCCTCCACGAAAGCCCCCGCCGGTTCCCCCTGCCCCGCCCAACGTTCACTCCGCGTTCACTCATGGTTCCACCTCAGACTCGGGCACCCGGCTTCCCCCACCGACATCCGAACCGTCCGCCCGTACCGAGGCCGCCCCGCACTAGACATCCGGAACCGGAGCCGAGCACGATCGCCGCAACCTACCGGGCCAGGCCACCCACAACCGGCTCACGCGATCATCGAATGCGGCGTCCACGGCTGCGCACCGGACAAGACACTACGGACGGCCGGGCGTACAAGCTGGTCTCGGCCGATCCCTCCTCGGACGCGACCACCGCACAGCCGACGTCTTCATGCCATCGACGCATCAAGCGCCCACGTGCGACACCCAGTAAGTGCCGACAAAACCACCAGCCCTATAGGCTGAGCCACGCCAACGACGCATGCCCCGAACACCGACCCCCATCAACCATGATCACAAGCCAACCGAACAAAAACCCGCACCTTCCCTGACAACGCCGCAGGTCACAAAGCGTCGGCCCCGCGCCCGCGGGGATGGTTCCTGGGCGGCGCGGGCGCGGCGGGCGGTTCCTGGGTCGGCCCCGCGCCCGCGGGGATGGTTCAGCCGCCGTGCTCGCCGCGCCGCCGCCGGAGAAGTCGGCCCCGCGCCCGCGGGGATGGTTCTCCATGCGCCCGGCCATGCGGACCCGCGCCGTAGTCGGCCCCGCGCCCGCGGGGATGGTTCCTGGCCGCCCTGACCTACACGGCCACCGGCGCGGTCGGCCCCGCGCCCGCGGGGATGGTTCGCGCTCGCGCTGCCCCGGGGAACCCGGCCGCGCGTCGGCCCCGCGCCCGCGGGGATGGTTCCTTGAGTTTGTGGATGGTGGCCGCCATGTCCGCGTCGGCCCCGCGCCCGCGGGGATGGTTCGGGGGTTGCGGATACTGAACGCGTTGTCGCGGTTGTCGGCCCCGCGCCCGCGGGGATGGTTCTGTCCAGGATCACCCGGCGCGCTCCTGTCTCCTGTCGGCCCCGCGTCCGGGCGCGGGGCTGACGAAGCGCTGGTGCCGTCCATGTCGCCCTCGGTCGAACCACCCCCGCGGGCGCGGGGCTGACGACACGTGCCCGAAAAGCAGGCACACAAGCCGCGAACCATCCCCGCGTGCGCGGGGCTGACGGCGTGTGGCGGCTGCACCGTGGTCCACCGCGCGAACCATCCCCGCGGGCGCGGGGCTGACGGCCCGGTCTGCCCGTAAGGAACCTCCCTATGAGAACCATCCCCGCGGGCGCGGGGCTGACCACGGCGGCCGCGTCGAGCTGCTCGCCGAGCGCGAACCATCCCCGCGGGCGCGGGGCTGACTTCGCGTAAGTGTCCGTCGCCCAGGTGGCCGCGGAACCATCCCCGCGGGCGCGGGGCTGACCTCTGGGCCGCGATCAGTCCGCAACGTGGCCTGGAACCATCCCCGCGGGCGCGGGGCTGACACAAGGCCCTCGGACCGCAGAGCTGACAGCGCCGAACCATCCCCGCGGGCGCGGGGCTGACTGGCCAGCACCCTACCAATCCGAAAGCCGCCGTGAACCATCCCGCGGGCGCGGGGCTGACACTTGTTGACCTGGTGTTTTATCCCGTGGGTGGGCTGTTTTCGTTTGGTTGGTTTCGGCGGCGGGCGGACAGGATGAGGCCGTCGAAGTCGACGGGTTTCCAGCGGTCTTTGCCGGCGGTGCGGACGGACCAGCCTTGTTCGTTGGCGGCTGGTTCTACGAGGATGGCTTGGCCGTCGCCGATTCGGGTGGCGAGTAGGTCCCAGAGGCGGTCGCGGATGCGGCGGCTGGGGTTGCCGACGAAGACTCCGGCGTGTACTTCGACCATCCAGCGGGTGAGGTGGCCGCGGAGTCCTTCTGGTGCGGCGATGAGGACGACGACGGTGGTCATGTTGTGGTGGGTGGGTCGAATTCAGGGCCGATGATGGCGACGTGTTGGTCGCCCATGCCGGGTTGGATGAGGTCTTCGCTGCCGGACCAGTTGACGCCGCCGGAGACTGCTCCGGCGTGTTCGTCCCAGAGTTGGTTGATGTCTTCGTCGATGGGGATGGGGGTGGCCTCGTCCGGGGCGAGCAGGGTTTTGACGTCGTGGACGATGCGTCTGAGGAGGTGGTGCTCGGCGATGAGGTCGCGCAGGCCGGTGCGGGCATCGCGTTCGTCGGTGAGATTTTGGGCGGTCAGGTCGAAGGCGAGGGGGATGGTGTAGTCGGCTTTGTAGAGGTCGGCGATGTCCAGGACGAAGGAGATGGCCGATCCGGTGTGGACGAAGCCGAGTCCGGGGCTGGCGCCGAGGCCGACGATGACGGCGTGGCAGATGCCGTAGAGGGCGGCGTTGGCGGCTGATAGGAGCCGGTTGAGGTCGTCGCCGGCGGCGTGGGCGTCTCCGGCTTTGTATTCGCGGCGGTTCCAGGTGACGCCGGTGCGTTGGGCGTGGGTTTGGTAGAGCTTGCGGATGCGGGTGCCTTCGCGTCCGCGGAGTTGTTGCATGGTGGCGGTGGAGACGTCTTCGCCGGGGAAGCGCATTGCGTACATGGCGCGGGCGACGTTGAGGCGTTCTTTGGGTCTGGTGACCAGGTAGGCCTGTTGGTGGAGGAGTCCGGATCCACGGGCGGGGCCGAGTCCTGAGGCATAAAGGCGGACGCCTTGTTGGCCGACCCAGCATATGGCGGTGCCGGAGTCGCCGAGGAGGTTGACGGCGCCGTGGGTGATGCGGGTGCCGGGGCCGAGGAGGAGAACGGCGACCATGGCGGCGGGGATGCGGACGGTTTCGCGTTTGTTGATGACGACGACGGCGTTCTCGTCGCGGTCGACGTGGCTGCGTTCGACGTAGACGCTGGAGATGCGGTCTTGGAGTCGGTGCAGGTCGTGTGGGTGGGCTTTCCACCAGATGTCCGGCATTCAGCGTCCCGCCAGGGGTGCGAGGGTGAGCAGGCCGCAACCGTAGGCTTTGGCCGGTCCGATGCCGTTCAGCAGGGCGCGGGTGAGCAGGTCGGTGTCGGTGACTTGCAGGCGTCCTTGGAACGTCGCAACGTGCAGGACGACATGTCGCCGTTTTGCTTTGGTGAACGAGAGGCGGTCGCGTCGCAGGATCCGCACGTCGGGTGCCGCGGTGGAATTGTCGAGGGGAAGGATTTCCAGGCCGGGGTCGGTGCGGGCGGCGGGGATCTGGAATCCGTACTTTTCAGTTCGTTTGAGGAGCCAGTTCAACTGGTGTGCGGCGGTGCGGTGGCCGGTGCGGACGGATGGGCGGGGCTTGTCCTGGGGCCGGGGGTCCGTGCCGTCTTGAACGGTGCGTTCGGGTGGGCGCGGGACGTTCTGGACGGGGTTGGCTGTGAGCCGGAACGCGAATTCGCGGCCGATGGCCAGTTGTGCCAGGAGCGGCGTGTAGTCGGCGACCCAGGGTTTGCCATCGTCGGCGGCGGGCCATCCGGCGGCCTCGACCAGGTGGGTCCAGTCGGGTTTGGAGCGCGTGAGGGCGATCAGTTGGGGGCGGTGGGGGTTGTCGGTGTCCAGCCGCCAGAGTTGGCGTTCGGTATCGGGGGTCGCGGGGACGGCCGCGCAGACGTGGCTGTGCATGGCCCGCGGGTTGGTGAGCAGTTGACGGGACTGCTGGCGCAGGGGGTTGATGCGGACGCGGGAGAGGTAGGTCATGGTCGGTCACCAGCCCAGTAGCGCGAAGGGATCGTGGCCCGCATCGGAGGGCGCGTCGGGTTCGGGGAAGCCGGTGGGGGCCGAGACCCAGGAGTGGGCGACCCGGCGGCTGGTGAAGCGGCGGTCGCGCAGGGAGAACGACAGCGGAACATCGTGAACGACGTCGTCGCCGTCGGAGCTCTCGATGGTCACCGGCAGGTCGATGCGGGGCGGGCGTCCGTTGTGGCGGTTCTGGAATTCACGGCGTGCGGCGTGTCCTGCCTGCCAGGGCTGCTCGCTGAGCGCGTCGTTCAATGCCTCGTCGCGCGTGCCGAGGATGATCGGCTGGGTGGGCGGGCAGGAACGCCGTCCGAGCGCGAGCGGGTACGCCGGGCGTCGCAGCGCGGCGGTCAGGGCGTCCACCAGGTCGGCGGGGCCTGAGATGCCGACGACGAAGACCGCGTCCTGGAGGTAGTAGCGCTGCGTGACGTGGGTGTGCTTGGCGGGCGAGGTGGGTTTCTGCACGCCTTTGGCGTTCACGGCCGCCTGCGGCAGTGGACGGCCGCGGTAGTCGCTGACGGTGTGGTAGTCGCGCAGCAGCGTCCCGGCCTGGTCGACGCGTACTCCGAGGGCGAGGTCGAGCAAGTCGCCGGGCGGGTCCTCGCGGCTGCGGCCCTGCGCGGCCGCCAGCAGCCCGAGGACCCCGGACTTGGTGGGTTCGGGACGGGTCTCGCGCCGGTTGAAGCGGCTCTGGCCGCCCCAGGACTGCAAGGGCCCGGCGAGCCGCAGCATCAGTACCCGGTGGTGGTCTGGCATGGGGCGGTCCTCAGCTCTGCCACGTGCGCGCCAAGGCCTGGTTCAAGCCTTGCAGCATCTGGTCGAAGGAGTGGTTGTCGCCGAACGCGCGGGTGATGTCGTCGTCGGCGGTGCCGTCGAAGGCGTGCGAGACGGCAGCGTGGACGGGTTGGTCGCCCCATTGGCGGACGGAGCGCAGGTACTCACGGGCCAGGCGGCCGGCCGACTCAGCGGCGACACCGCAGGCGTCGCCGGATGCGTCGGTGTCGGGGACGGGGCGTTCGAACGCCGAGACGAGGTTGACGGGCTGGTCGTCGCGGACAACGACGGCGACCAGGCTGGGCCTGGTGCGATGGGCGAAGGAGGTGATGTGGCCGGTGGGCATGGACAGCGCGAACGCCCGGCCGAATCGGCGGGCCGCGTCCAGGGCCGCCTCCGTGGAGCCGATGTTGCGGACGAGCTGATGTATGCCGACGACGGCGTAGCGATAGAGGGTGGCGGAGTTGAAACCGATGTTCCCGATCATGCCCGCGCCGGTCTCGTCGAGCTCGTTGGCGTCGTCGACCGCGGTGTAGTAGTCCGATTCCAGCTCGACGCGGTGGGTCGACAGCGCGTGGGCGACCTGGGCGGCGGCGTCGACGTTGAGGGACGGGATGTCGGCGACCATCCGTCCGAACAGCGCGACGCCCATGGGGTGGCCGGTCTTGAGCTCGTCGGCGATCTTCATGTCCTTGACCGCGGCGGCCAGCTCGTCGTCGGGCAGCGCGGCGAGGTCGGTGGCGCGGTCGGCGACCAGGTCGACGATGCGGTCGAGCTGTCCGTGGCCGTAATACAGCAGGTAGGCGGTGTCGCCGGCCTTGCGTCCGGCCTTGATGCCCAAGGGCTCCAGCAACGCTCCGGCCAGCCGCTGAGCCTGCTCGGTCTCCAGGCCGGTGCGCTCGTGGAGCCGCCCGGACAGTTGCTTGGCGATCTGCTTGGTACGGGTCGACTGGTCGGCCTCGGGCAGATGCCGGTCGAACTCGATGCGGGTAGCGCGCTTCCATGCCTGTGAGGAGACACGGGAGCGGCGGACGCCCCCGAAGAACGCCTCTTTCGGGTTGCCCTGGTCGTCGCGGTTCAGGTTCGCCGGGGGAACGGTCTGCAAGACGTGGTACTCGACGTACTGCTGCTTGGGCATGCGTGACTCCCTGGAGAGGTGT
Source organism: Actinomadura sp. J1-007 (assembly GCF_009793335.1). Lineage (GTDB taxonomy): Bacteria > Actinomycetota > Actinomycetes > Streptosporangiales > Streptosporangiaceae > Spirillospora > Spirillospora yumaensis. The sequence goes on from NZ_WING01000001.1 coordinate 2,526,281, forward strand.
TCGTGGTGGGGCGGCCGGGGTCGCCGGTCAGGACGGAGTGGGGGCTCCGTCATTGGAGGCCGCACCGTTGGCTCTGGCGTCGTCCTGCTGCGCCCAGACCTGGTACTCCACGGCCCAGCGGCGGCGCGCGCTGCGGCGACGGTCCTCGTAATGCCAGTCCTGGACGAGCCGCATCAGCCCGTCGTAGTCCACTGGCTGATTGATGACGCGGAGCTGGTCGACCAGACCGCGCAGCCGCATGAGCAGCGCGGCGGGGCGGGTGCTCGTAGCGGCGGCGTTGACACGGGCGTCCACGGCCTGGGCGCTGAAGCGCTCACTGGTGCGCAGGCGGTGCAGCGCCTTGCCCAGAGGCACCTTCGGATGGTGCATCGAGATGCTCTTGGACTGCTGGTGCAGCCCGTACAGGGCGAGCGCGGCATGCTCGGCCCTCTGCTCGACGGACCATTGGCCACGCTGCGCGAGCTGGTCATCGACGGGACAGGTGTAGAACCGCCACATGGCCGGGACCTCGCCCGCGTTCCGCCCCAGCCCGGCGCGTAGCGCGGCCAGGTCCTCGCCGGGGGAGGGCCGAGCGGGCGGCCTGTGCGCAGGTCGTGTGCGAGCCAGCCGCCGTCGGCGGTCACGCGGTTCCAGTAGCGCTGAGTCATCGGTGCCTCGCGAGTGAATGGGGGGTGCGGTTCAACGCTCGTTCTTGGTGCGCGGCAGGATGCGATCGAGCCGCCGGTAGAAGTCGTTGACCGCGACGCCCAAGGGGTAGGCGGCGGCAGTCGTCCCGTCGGATTTCTTGGTCTCGCGGCCGGCGAACACGCTTTCGGGAACGGCAACGTGCACCGAGTCGGCGACCTGCAACGCCAGCCGCCGGGCCTCTTGCTCCCACGCAGCCCGACCACGTTCGAGCGTTTCGGTGTCCTGGACGGTCTGCAGACCGCGCAGCAGCCGCCGTACGACGGGGTCCAGCAGGTACAGCAGCCGTTCACCGGGGCGTTGACCCTTGTCCCAGGGAATGGGCTCCAAGCCGCTGGCACGACGCAAATCGGCCGACAGGTAATTGAGGGCCTGCGCGAGCTGCTCGGCCTGCTCGGTGGCCTCCAGTACCGCGAAGCGAACGTCGGCATCGGCGCGCAGTGCGGCTACCGGCAGCGGTGTCAGATCGTGCAGGACGTCCTCGACGATCGCGGACTGATTGCCGTAGACCACGCCGAAGGTCTCCGCACGCAGCGGATACCGATCGTCGATCAGCTCTTCGGCCTCAAGCCCTGCGATCTGGTCGAGCAACTCGCTGGTGCGGAACGCCGCGGACTCTTCGGCCTCCGAGGCGAGCAGCGCGTTCATTCCCCGCCAGATCGCCTTTCCCGGCATGTGCCGTAGCGGTCGCTGCGGCACGGGCTTGGCCGACTTCCTCGTCTTCTTCGTGGGTTTGTCGACTCGCCATGCCGTGTGCGGCTCCCAGTCGGGCGTCATCGCGAGCCGGTCACCGGCTGCGACGATCACACCGGTCACGCATAGGCCGTCCGCGGTCTGTTCGGGGACGAGCCGGATTCGCCGCGACTGCCAGGTCCACAGGTCCAGCAGTCCCTGTGCCGTCCGGCTCTCCCAGGCGGGGCCGATGGACCGCCTCCACTGGGGGAGCCGAGCCGCCCTTGCACACCGATCGGGATGTTGAGCAGAAGAGTCTCGTACAGGGTCCGGCCCGTCGGGACGACCACGCCCAACTGCCCGAGGGGGCCGGTGGGGTTGCCCGTCGTCTTACCGGACTTGGCCATCGGATCGCCCACCGCGCCGGTCTTGATCGCCGCGGTGTCCCAGCATTGCGCGTGCAGAAGCCACAGCGCCGCATCGGCCGGAGCCAACCGTGGCGGATCGCCCTCGGTTCGCGCGGAGAACAGCGGCACGTTGTTGCCGGTGGCCTCCGCGGCGACCAGCAGACCCGACCCCTTGGTCTCGCCCTTGGCCGTACGCAGCCCGGCGACCTGGGCGAACGGCGTCTCAGCGTGGAACAGGTCGAAGCGGGAACGGTGATCTTCCAGGTAGGTGTCGAGCGTGTCCAGCTCGGCCTCACTGAAGGCGCCCCGGACGAACCCGTCAGCCCATGCCCGCCGGTCGGCCGGGGCTCCCAGGGCGTCCACGACGACCGGCAAGAGCACCTGCCGCAGCAGTGCCGGCCACTGCGTCGGAAGCTCGACGCTGATGTCGGCTATGTCACCGGCGCGGTGCAGGACCTCTCGCAGCCCCATCGATTCGATGGTCTGCCCGTCACCGGACCGCGGACGCAACCATCCTTCGGTGACCAGGTCGAACACCGGCATCGCCATGCCTCCAAATAGCTATGTGTAGGGAGGAAACTAACCGGACTTCGGGCGCCCCGAAGGCGATATGGCAAGGTTGGCCGGACGCGGCCTTGCGCTGGACAACGCTCGGTCCGTTGCCCCGCCTCGGCGGGGATGGCTCCTGGCTTTGTGTGACCTGCTCGTTGGCCCCGCGCACGCGGGGAGCGGCGGGACGGCGACCGCCGTCCCGCCTTTCTCATCAGCGCGGCTCTTCCACCAGCCCCAGCAGAGAGTCGTAACGAAGGACGTGATCGCCAAGACGCGCCGCGTCGGACGCGTCCAGCGGCAGGGCTCGGCTGTAGCGCAGCCATGGATGATCGCGCCACCCGTCCAACGGCCCCAAGTCCGCTTCGGCCGCTTGGGTCAGCTTGGCGGGAAGGCGCACGGTCCCACCGAGCAGGTCATCCAGCACGTCCCGGGAAGCCTCGCCGTGCGTCCCAAGCGATCTACCCGACAGAGCCCGGTAGCCGCGATCGTCACGACGCACCAGCACCACCTCGACGCTCCGGTCACCGTCGCGGACGACCGCGCGATGGTGCTCTTCCGAAAGGCTCCCGCTCACCCCGCCACGGTGCAGCCCCTCCAGAGTGCGCCGGGTGTGCTCTCCCGCCCGCGTGAGCAGAAACGGCTCAGCGCTCTCGGCCCGTGCACGTTGCCGGGCCTCCCAGTCGGCACGTGCTTGACGTTCGGCCTCGGCCCAATCCTCGGGAACCGAGTATCGGTCTGAGCCGTACACATCAGCGACCAACTGCGGAACCTGCCCGGGAATCGACCAGCACCCGCCTTCGGCGGCGCACACCTGCGCTGCCGTGCGCATCAACAGGTATCTGCCGTAGATGGCTTCGGCGGCCCCCGGAAACTCCGGCGGCGCACCATCACGGGGAAGGAACCCGGTGACGATCACGCGTGGCTCGACGACCGGCCCTGGGCGCCGCACCCCCGAGTGCCTATGCGTTCGGCCGATGCGCTGTAGCAGCAGGTCCATCGGCACCAAATCCGTGATCAGCAGATCGGCGTCGACATCGAACGACTGCTCAGCGAGCTGCGTCGCCACCAGGATCCTGCGAGCAGGACGACCGGGACCGTTCGGCTCCGGCGGACCCAACGCCTGGAGACACTCCTCAGTGCGGTCGGCGCGGTGGGCGGCGCTGAGCCGTCCATGCAGCAACCGCACTTCATCGCCGAACTCCGCACGCAAAGCATCGAACGTGTCCTGCGCGCGGCGCACAGTGTTACGGATCACCAGGGCGCACCCACCGACGGCGAGGCGCTCGCGCAGCAGTGACAGCACCTGGGCGTCCCCGACGGACAAATCGTCCCCCGTTTCCGCTTTGGCGCTGACAGGCTCAGGAAGGACTTCCACCTCGACTCGCAGGTCCCGCCGCCAGGACTGGCAGCTCTCCACGATGTGCCCTGCCGACGCCTCGGACCGCCACACGGCCGTCACGTTCGGATAGCCGGTGGGCTCAGGCACGATCTCGGCCGGGACGTTCAGATCCTCGTTGTCTCCAGCACCCGCCAGGTAGGCGGCCACCAGTTCGCGGCGCTGCGCCGGGGGCAGGGTCGCCGACAGCAACACCACCGGAATCCGTGCCTGGCCCAGCCAACGCAGCCCCTCGGCCAGGAACTGCGACATGTAGACATCGGCGGCGTGAACCTCGTCCAGGATCACGACCTTGCCCGCCAGGCCCGCCATCCGCAGCATCACGTGCTTGGTACGGGTGGCGGCGAACAACAACTGGTCGATCGTCCCCACCACGAACGGGCTCAGCAGCCCACGCTTGGCTCCAAGAAACCACTCCGCCGGTGCGCGACGCTCCGCAGCAGCCTCCGGGCAACACGCCCCCTGCGACATCCCGAACGGATCATCGAGGCCGAACTCGTCCTCGGCCACACGGGTGTACCGGTCATCGGGAGCGGGGTCTTCGAGAAGACCCTGCCATTGCTTGTTGAACCTCCTCTTGCCGTGCAACAGAGCCACCTGCGAGGCCAACGAAGGCGAAATCGACTCGACCCAGGCGCGGACATTGGTGAACATCGGATCGCACGTCGCCTGCGTGGGCATCCCAACGAACACCCCGTCCATGCCCCACCGGGCGCCCAAGATTTCAGCAGCCACCAGCGCCGCCTTGGTCTTCCCCTCCCCCATAGGCGCCTCGACCACCACCAAGCCCGGCGACTCCATACGGTTGACGACGTCCACGACCATCGCCTGCGAGGGCCGCGGATCGTCCCCAAACCGTCGCCGGAAAAGATCGACTTCCGGCTCGTCCAACTCACCCCATCCGCCGCGCAGCCCCAGCAGCCCCCACGCCTTTTCAGCGCGTTCCCGCGCTCCCTGGAGGCTGACCCGCTCAAACTCGTCAACGCCTTCGAAATGGTCCTGGTCGCTGGCGATCCAGTCGGCCATCACCACAAACCCGCTCAGTTGCAATTGCGCTGCCCGACTCGGGAACCCGGACGGATCGACTTCCGCGACATCATCGAAACCGAGCGCCCGCGTGAAGACATCGAGCAACGCGCGGCGCGCCATGTCCCACCCCGGCCCTTTACCGCTGAGCTGCTGCTGGGCGCGCTTGGGCTCTCGTGCTCCGCCGAGCGTGGGAAACAGACCGTGATGACCCGCGATCAGCGGCCACACCCAACCGATGCTCTCCTCCGACCAGCCGGCGTCGGTGAGGTAGCGCTGTATCAAGGCACCTCCGGCCCGATCATGGCGCCAGCGGTACCGCGTGACCATATGCCGATCCCACGACAGGCCAGCACCCAGCACCCGGGCAGCACCAGCGGCGTCCATGTGCTGGAACGCCGGAGTCGCCTTACCGAAATCATGAACCCCGCACAACCACGCAAACAGCAGCCGTCCCCCACCATCACCGGCGACACCGTCCAGCATCCGCCGAACCGACGGCGCGAGATAGTGATCCCACATCAACTCCGCGACCGCAGCCGTATCCAACAGATGCTGCAACAGCAGATTGGACCGCCCACCAGCCCGACCCGCACTCTTACCCCACAGCACCGCCAGAGGATTCTGAACACCCGGCGCCGACCTCTCGGTACCCACGCAGCGCACCGTAGCCAAGCCCACCGACAAAACCACCAGCCCTATAGGCTGACCCAGGCCAACGACGGAAGCCCCGAACACCGAGCTTCACCAGCCATGATCACAAACCAACCGAATGAAAACCCGCCCCTCTACTGACAACGCCGCAGGTCAGAAAGAGTCGGCCCCGCGCCCGCGGGGATGGTTCTGGACAATTTACATCTTTCCCGGTCATGTCCAAGTCGGCCCCGCGCACGCGGGGATGGTTCTAGGCGGTCCGGGGACGGGTGGCCCGGAGAAAGGTCGGCCCCGCGCACGCGGGGATGGTTCTGCGTCAATAAGGAGCGTCGCAGGTCAGGCACGGTCGGCCCCGCGCACGCGGGGATGGTTCCACGGCCGTGGTCCAGCGCCCCTAGCACCCGCGGTCGGCCCCGCGCACGCGGGGATGGTTCCCGGGCGACGCGCCGGTGATCCTGGTACCGGTGGTCGGCCCCGCGCACGCGGGGATGGTTCTTCGACCTTGGCGACGCGACGGCGGAACTCGTGGTCGGCCCCGCGCACGCGGGGATGGTTCTGGCGGGCGACATTTTCGGGTCCTCTTTGGTGCGTCGGCCCCGCGCACGCGGGGATGGTTCTGCGCCACTGCTTTTTCACTGTGGGAGACACCGGTCGGCCCCGCGCACGCGGGGATGGTTCCTGGAACACCGCGAGCAAGAACGCGTGCTGTACGTCGGCCCCGCGCACGCGGGGATGGTTCCCGAGATACCGCAGGACCGCGAGACGTACGCGCGGCGGCCCCGCGCACGCGGGGATGGTTCCAACGAGGGCCCCGGTAGCGGATCGGCTGCCAAGGCGGCCCCGCGCACGCGGGGATGGTTCGGACGCCGGGGCCGCCCTATGGGAAGCGATGACGGCGGCCCCGCGCACGCGGGGATGGTTCCGGGTTGGCGATGACGAGCGGCGGCTCCTCGTCGTCGGCCCCGCGCACGCGGGGATGGTTCGATCTCGCCCGCGGGCGAGACGTCGTTGGTCAGGTCGGCCCCGCGCACGCGGGGATGGTTCCGATCGGGCGAGCCGGTCCAGGGACGGCACCACGTCGGCCCCGCGCACGCGGGGATGGTTCGTACCGCTACGGGTTGAGCGCGGACGGCGCGGAGTCGGCCCCGCGCACGCGGGGATGGTTCCCGGTCCGTCCAGCCCCCGCTGCTGGTCTCCCTGTCGACCCCGCGCACGCGGGGATGGTTCCTCAAAGCCCTGGGCAACGGCGTCGTTCCCGCAGTCGGCCCCGCGCACGCGGGGATGGTTCCCCCCACACCGTCGACATCTGCCTCACCCGCATGTCGGCCCCGCGCACGCGGGGATGGTTCGCTCGTTCGGGCCAGCCGTAAAATGAACAAGGCGTCAGCCCAGCGCACGCGGGGATGGTTCGCCTTCGAGGGCGAGCTGATCCAGGTCGCGGGGTCGGCCCCGCGCACGCGAGGAGGGTTCGCTCGATGTTTGCTCGGCGCTCCGCTCCGGGACGGACACAACCACCAGAGCCTCGGGGCCTCGCGGGCCCGTTCTCGGGTGCGTGACATTTTGCCGTCAGGTCTGTCTTCATCCGGCGATGATGGGCGGGTCGGGCCTTACTGAGCGCGCCGTGGCCCTATGACGTGGCGAATGCGCGTGCGACCGACCACCATGCCGGGAATTCTGGGGTGCGCATCTGGCGATGCACTGGTTTCGCGGCTAGGCGGCGGCCAGCCGCAACCCGTGCACGTAGTCGCGGGCTACGCGTTCCCGGTCGCTTTACAGCAGGCGAAGACGCGGATTCAGCAGCGTCCAGCGCGCCATGCTGCGTTTCCGGCGCGGCAGTTCGGCCACTTTGCGCTCTCGCTGACGACAGTGAGGTTCCGGTCGCTGACAAAGGCAGAGGCCAGAGCCTGCCGCGGCACCGTCGCACCGTTCGGCTTCGGCCTTCTGAACAGTGCCGGGGTGCTCGCCAGACGGCTGGAAGGGCTCGACTGCTCCGAACGGTCGCCTGCGTCGGCAGGAAGTACGCCGTGGTCTCCGATCCGGTTCGCGGACGCGTCTTTCGCACCAGCGGCCACGGCCTGCACCTCTGGGGCGGCGACGGCCGGGCTCTGGCCGCCCTGCCGTCCAGCGAGTAACGCTACCGATCTGGCCACATGTCGCTCGGCTGGTGTCCTAGCACGCCGCGTACGGGAAGGCGGTGCCCCACCGGCCGACCATGACTGAGCAGCTGAGGACGCTGCTGTTTGGCACACAGGCTCCGCCCGCTGCTTCGTCGCGGAATCACAGGACTCCGAGATCATCGGGGACGCCACATGCGCCCTGGACGGAGCGGAGTACCTCCATATGGACTGCCTGTTCCTGCGCGAGCGCCACCGCGGTCTGAAAGTCGGTCCTCAACTGATGGAGGCTGTCATCGCCGAAGTACACGAGCTGGGGCTCGCAGATCCGGTGGCGGACCCCGCAGATCGTCTCGTGCCACGCGGGCCGCTTTGTCTTCCAAGGCTCATGCCTACCTGGGCTCGCCGGACGGTCTACCGGCGGTCCGGTGACTTGACGGCGTCGGCGGGCGTCTGGTCGGCGGCATGCCGGAGGAGCGTCAGCGTGGTGCGCTCGATGTGGCCGTGGAGCGCGGCCGAGGCCCTGTCGGCGTCGTGGGCGAGTGCGGCGCGCACGATGCCGTCGTGTTCTGCTCGCACGTCGCGCTCGTAGTCGTGCGCGATGGACCTGGCCCAGGCTCGGTAGAGTTCGGCGCTGTCGCGCAGGTTGCCGACCAGCTCGATCAGGCGCGGGCTACCGCACCCGCTGCCGAGGGCGTGGTGGAAGTTCCGGTGGGCGCACATCCAGGCCACGTTGAGTCCGCCTGTGTCGTTCACGTACGGTGTCCTGTCGAGCGCGTGGTGGGCGGCGACCACGCTGGTCTCCCAGCTCAGCTCCCCACGCTCGATGCTGTCGCGTAGCGCCATCGTCTCGAGCCGCAGCCGCAGCCGGGTGAGATCCTCGAGATCCTCCACGGACAGCGGGATGACGCTGAACCCCCGGTTCGGGGCGGCGATCACCATACGCTGCTCGGCGAGCCGGGTCAGTGCCTCCCGAACGACGGTCATGCTCACACCGAACCGTTCGACGAGTGCCGGCAGTTTCAGCCGTTCGCCCGGCCCGATCCGCCCCTCGATCAGGTCGGCCCGCAGCGTCTCGAAGACGGCCTCCGCGCGCGACTGGCCTCCGCTCTTCGTCCGGCTCACGAATCAAACCGTCCTTCCGCGTCCGTGGACCTGTCCAGTCCACTGGAGATCGTCGCAGCGAGTATCGATAGACCATATCGTCCGCGAACTCTTGCCTGAAAGCTTCAATCTTTTCTACTATCGTTGATCGCAGAGTTTATCGATAGTCTCCTTGGACTTCGGAGAAGTGGGCGAGGCATGCTGCGAACCGAGCAGACGATCATCTCGTGTGCCTTGACCGGCTCGGTGCACACACCGACCTTGTCCGCGCATCTGCCGGTCACGCCGCAGCAGATCATCGATCAGGGTCTCGAGGCCGTCGAGGCCGGAGCGGCGGTGCTGCACCTGCACGCGCGCGACCCGAGGACGGGGCGGCCCACCGCCAGCGCGAGGATGTTCGACCAGTTCGTCCCCGAACTGCGGGCCTCCGGCGCGGTCATCAACATCACCACCGGCGGCAGTACCCGGATGACCTGGGAGGAACGGCTCGAAGCCGCGCGGCACCTGTCCCCCGAGCTCGCCTCACTGAACATGGGCTCGATGAACTTCGTCTTCTCGGGGCCCGCCCACCGCGAGCGCGAGTGGAAGTTCGACTGGGAACGCGACTACCTGCTCGGATCCGGGGACATCGTCTTCGCGAACACCTTCGCTCAGATCGAGCGGACCCTGCGGGTCCTGGGCGAGACCGGCACCCGCTTCGAGTTCGAGTGCTACGACGTCGGCCATCTTTACACTCTGGCGCACTTCATGGACCGAGGACTCGTGCGGACACCGCTGCTCGTCCAGTGCATCCTCGGCGTACTCGGCGGGATCGGCGCCGACCCGGACAACCTCAGCCACATGCACGCGACGGCGGAGAAGCTCTTCGGTGACGACTACTACCTGTCCGCGTTCGCGGCCGGCCGGCACCAGACAGCGTTCATCACCCAGTCCGCGCTGCTCGGCGGCCATGTCCGGGTCGGCCTTGAGGACAACCTCTATCTGGAGCGCGGACGCCTCGCGGTGAGCAATGCCGAGCAGGTCCGCAAGGCCGCCCGGATCCTCGACGAACTCGGACGGCCCACCGCGACCCCCGACCAGGCCCGCAGCCTGCTCAAGCTCAAGGGCCCCGGGGCCTGAGCCCGTTCGGCACCGGGGTGTCAGGGCATGTCCGGGCCGGAGCCTGCCGCATGTCACTCACGACCAGAGCGCGACGCTCACGCTGACTGACCATGCGGCGGGCGCGCCTCATTCGCAGCGTTGTCCATGCCGACCGCACGGGCGAGTCTGGCCTGGAAGCCTGACGATCTCGGTGTTCGATGATCCTGCTGCCGGCGCTGCTTGGCTGTTGGACGTTGAGACGGGCCAGGAGTTGCGGTGTGGCCTGCGCTGGAAGGTCGCCTGCGGGCTGGCTTGCACGACACCGCGTTCGATTCGGCGCTGCTGACCTACCTTCGCCGCCGGGCGGCGCAGCCGGTGTGCCCGAGCCGGATCTTCGAGGCGTTCCGGCAGGTCGTCGATGCCACCGGGGTGCTCAGAGTCGCCAGCGGCGGGTGTTGGCCTCGATCCTTCTTTGAGGACGCAGCCGCTACCCGGTGCATCCTCACCCAGTTGATCGGCGGCTGCGGCCCGAGCGACCCCGAACACCGCGCTTTCGGGCATCTACGGGGCGGCCGCCCAGTTGGAGAGCACGCCGAGCGTGGTCCTGGTGAACGCGCCGACTCGCGGGTCCGTTCCACCAGCGAGAGCGTGAGGGTGTCGGTGGTGCCGAACAGCGCGGTGACGACCGTGAGCCCGAGCAGTCGGCGAAGATCTTCAGGATCGTGTCGACGCTGGCGACCGACTGCGCCTTGATCTCGGTGGAGGAGATCGCCTTCGCCGTCGGGACGGGCGGGCGGCACCGTCGACGATCTTGCGCACCGCCTCCGCCTCCGCGTCCGCCTCGTCCTCGGCCTTGACCGTAGATCGTCGACGGGTCGCGCGCCGTGAAGGCCGGCCGAAGTCGGTGGGGCGCCGGATTCAGCCCACCCACCGGCATCCGAGCCGAGTCGTGGACGCCGCCGATCCGGGCCGAGACCGGTCGGCCGGGCTCGGGCCCTGGCCTGAACGGGCTGCCCTGGGACGACAGGGCGAGGTACTCGGCGGTGTCGGTGGCGCGCGGCGCGCGTTCTCCACCGTGAACCGGCCGGGCGCCTCGCCGAGCTGGGTCGAGGCCACCGTGACCGGCCTGCTCAGTTGACCGTTCAGCCTCCAACACGGACAACCGTGCCGTCGAACGATCGACGCGCTCGACCGCCAGACGGGCTTGACGTCCACCCAACTATCGTTAATCATTATAAGTATCGATAGTTTGCCAACCTGGCCGTGCTGCCGCTGAGAGGTCGCGGATGTCCAACGAAGGAACGAGCCGTAGGCGGGTGACGCTGACGTTCGACAACGGGCCCTACCCGGGCGTTACCGATGTCGTGCTCGACGTGCTCGCCGCTCACCGTGTCACCGCCGCTTTCTTCGTGGTCGGTGAGCAGCTCAGGAAGCCGGGCGGACGGCAACTCGCGCGACGGGCCGTGGCGGAGGGCCATCGGATCGGGCATCACACGGCGACCCACACCCTTCAACTCGGCGCCGCCGAGGACGCCGACGCGGCGGTCGCCGCGGAGATCGTCGCGGTCGAGCACGACATCGACACGCTCGCCGGCACCAGCGAAACAGAGGGTGAACGCCTGTTCCGGCCGTACGCGGCCGGCGGTGTGCTCGACAGCAGGGTCTTCAGCCCGGCCGCCGTGCGCTATCTACAGGATCACCGTTACACGTGCGCGCTGTGGAACGTTCTCCCGCGTGACTGGGAGTACGTGGCCGACTGGCCGGATCGGGCGCTCGCCGAGATCGCGCGCAACGACTGGTCCGTGGTGATCGTCCACGACATGCCCACCGGCGCCATGGCGCGGCTCCCGGCGTTCCTTGAGGGACTGGACGCCCTCGGCGTGGACGTCGTGGCCGAGTTCCCGGATTCCTGCGTCCCGATCAGGCAGGGCCGGTTGCAGCACTCACTGTCCCATCTCACCAATGGAGTTGATGTCGCATGACGACCAAGAACGGGCTGCCCCTTCGCCTGCACCACCACGCGTGGGTGGTCGACGACCTCGAGGTCAACCGGCGCTTCTACGAGGACGTGATCGGCCTGCCGCTGGTGGCCACCTGGACCGAGACGGACGAGCTGTTCGGGGCCGAACGCGTGTACTGCCACACCTTCTTCGGCATCGCCGACGGGGGAGCACTGGCCTTCTTCCAGTTCGCGAACCCGGAGGACACCAAGCTGTTCAAGACCGAGATCAACTTCACTCCCTGGCGCCACATCGCGTTGAAGGTGGACCAGGAGCAGCAGGACGCCCTGCGCGAGCGCTTCGCCGAAGCCGGGTACGTGGAGCCGGACACCTTCACGGTCGACCACGGGTACTGCGTCTCGCTGTACATCACCGATCCCAACGGCCTGCAACTCGAGTTCGTCGTGGACCCTCCGGACGTGGAAGCCATCGACGCCGAGCGGCGGCGGACGGCGCACGAGGACCTCGCCCGCTGGCTCGGCGGCGACCACTCCAGCAACAACGCCTGGCGGCCGTCGGACGCCCAGGATCGACCGAACGCTCGGAACGACCGGTAGCGGGGACCGAATATGCGCATCGCCAATATGCGGGGCCGGCTGACTCTGCTGACCACGGCCGGCCCCGTGGACGTCGCCACCGCGAGTGACGGCCGCTTCGGCCCGGATCCGCAGGCAGCCTACGAATCCTTCGACGAATTCAGTGCATGGGCGGCGGCTCAGGGCCCGTCCGCCGCCGTCGAACTCGACCCGGCGACGCTCGGCGCCCCGGCGCCCGCGCCTCGCCAGGTGTTCGCGATCGGCCTCAACTACCGCGACCATGCGGCCGAGGCAGGCTCCGCGCTTCCGGACGACCCGGTCGTGTTCACCAAGTTCCCGAGCTCCCTCGCCGGCCCCGACATCGCCGTGCCGCTGCCGTCCGGCTCCGTCGACTGGGAGGTCGAACTCGTGGCGGTCATCTCCCGGGTCGCGCGCGACGTGACCGTGGAACGGGCGTGGGAGTACGTGGCCGGTCTGACGGTGGGACAGGACCTCTCGGAGCGGCAGCTTCAACTGCGCGGCCCGTACCCGCAGTTCTCGCTGGGCAAGTCCCATCCCGGTTTCTCCCCGATCGGCCCGGTGCTGGTGACCCCCGACGAACTGGCGGACCCCGACGACCTGGAACTCGGCTGCGCGGTAAACGGAGAGCAACTACAGAAGTCCCGCACGGCCGAGATGATCTTCCCTGTCCCGCGGCTGGTTTCCTACCTGTCCTCGATCGTCACCCTGTACCCGGGTGATGTGATCTTCACCGGTACGCCGTCCGGCGTGGGAGTGGCCCGCGCGCCGCAGCGTTTCCTGCGCCCAGGCGACGAGCTGCGCAGCTGGATCGAGGGCATCGGGGAGATCCGACAGCGGTTCCAGCCGCAGATCCCGAGCCCCTGAAACCCCGAATCGCGCACCTATCGGCGGGCTTGGCCACTCACCGCCTTATTGATCGCGATCAGCCCGCGGTAACCGGATGACGCCTTGAGCGCGGCTGAGGAACACGACCTCTACCCGTGCCAGCGACATTCGTGCTCAACCAGAATGGCGTCGTTCGGACTCGCCGCGTGTCCATGGCCTACCGGACTCGTACGGAGCCGCCCGAAGCGCCCGGTGTCGTCCGGCGGATCTAATCCGCCGGACGATAACGGCCCGCACCCGCGGGCCAACGTGACCGATCCTCTGAAATGGCCCTCCACACCCGAACCTGCCCTGATGCGCCCCATTCATTGAAGGGAGCGAACGTGGGTGTTGCGGTGGTGGCCACCACCGCAACACCCACCTCTCGCTCGCCGTTCTGCCCGGGACAGGCGCCGTCCAGGAGCGGAGCCAGGCGGCGGAGTGCGGGGCCGGTCACCAACCCATTCGGGTGACCTCCTCGCCTGCTTCCTTCACGTCCTTGACGGTGTCCACGCCGCGCCAGTAACCGTCGATCTTGAATCCGGCCAGGTGTCCGTCGATCGCCAAGCGCGGGAAGGTGGTGTCCTCGTGGTCGCCGCGTTCCGGCAGCAGCTCCACGATCGACGGTTCGAAGACGTAGCCTCCGCCGTTGACCCAGTAGGGCAGCCTCGGGCTCTGCTCGAACCCCCGGACACGGTCGGCCGCGTCCAGATCAGCGATGCCCCACGAAGTGCGGTAGGGCGCGAGCGCGATCGTCGCCGCCGCCTCCACCTCGTGGTGCCGGTCAACGAAATCCGCCAGCGAGAACCGGGTCAGCACGTCGCCGTTGAAAGCCAGCCACCGTTCCTTGGGGAACGGGAGGCGGCCCGCGGCGAACCGCAGCCCCCCGCCCCGGCCAAGGGACTCGGGCTCGACCGCCAACTCGATCTCCAGCGGCCATCGCCGGCTGCTGACGTGCTCGTCCAGTACCTCGGCCAGATATCCGCACGAGATCACCACATGCTCGACGCCTCCGCCGACCAGCCAATCGAGCTGCCAGTCCAGGATCGCCTTGCCCGCGATCGGAATCAGCGCCTTCGGAGAGTCCTCGGTCAACGGACGCATCCGCGTCCCCTGCCCACCGGCGAGAATGATCGCCTGCCGGACCTGCGCTTTCGCTCCGTGAATCATGCCCGAACCCTAGTAGGGGACCGGCGAGGACGAGAGTCGTCCGGCGCATATCCGTCCCGTGGTCGATACTCACCGTAGATCATTTCTTTGGGGGTGAAGCCGAGCGTCTGGCGGTTGTCGTCCGCATGGTGTTTCTCCCGCCCCCTCAGCCGACGCCCCTGCCCGATGAGGTTCTCCGGCCAATATCACGACCCCGGAGACCGGCCTCTGATACAACGTCCAGCGCCATTACGATCCGGCACTCGGCCGCTATACCAGCGCGGTCTCGCTGGGGCTCGCACCTCAACCCAACCCGCGCGCCTATGTCACGAATCCGTTTGCATGGGCTGACCCAAAGGCCGGTAGGACCGGACGGCTCTGGGGGCTCGGGTGAGTGTGGTGGCAGGCGGGCCAGGCATCACTGCCAGGGGGAACGGTTGCCGCTGGACATCCCGACTGGACGATTACTGTCTGGCCCTCGACGTCTTGTCCTGGAAGCAGTAACCCGCCTGGCCCGTGCGGCCACCCCGCGGCCGACCCCGGTCCGTCGTCCTCGACGGACCTGGCGGTGGCGGAGAGTGACAAACGGGTGGCGTTTGACTACTTAAAGTAATTGATCGGGTGGGGGCGGGTAGGAGGCCGGTGTTCCACGTTCGCGGAGTCGAGGGAGGAGTGCCGATGCAGCCCCCTTTGCCTGCGGCTCTGGCCCGGTGGCAGGGACGGCTTCGGTCGGGGCCGTCGCGGCGAGTCTGGCGACGAGGGCGCGTGGTGGCACGGCCCTCGGGTGGCGGGCGGGACTGCCGCGGCCGGACTGGCGGGGCGGGTGCCGCGGGACGCCTTGGGTGCCGCGGTAGGCGGTCGGGCGGCAGGTGGACGATGACGGGAACGGCCCACAGGGAGAAGGCAGGCAGTGCGATGACGGACGGTCTGATCGTTCCGCCCGGCCATGGAGAGCAGGTCGGCAACGAGATCATCAACGCGACGTTCAAGGTGACCGGGGCCCATTCGCGGCACACCTCGGTGTTCGAGAACATCATCAATCCCGGGTTCGACGTCGGCGCGCACGTCCACGACCGCTTGGAGGAGTGCTTCTACATCCTCGAAGGCGAACTGGAGGTGTTCGCCTTCGAACCGGTCCAGCGTGAGGCTGAGGGGTGGGCTCAATGGCGCGCCGCCGATGGGCGGCGTCCCGTCCAGGCCGGGCCGGGGACCTGCATCTTCGTTCCGGCCGGGTGCCCGCACGCGTTCCGCAACACGACCGACCGGCCGGCGCGCGTCCTCCAGACCGCCTCCCCGCCGCCCGACCATGAGCTGTACCTCAAGGCAATGGCGGAGCTGTTCAGCGCCGGGGCCGAGGTTCCGCAAGAGGCCGTCGTGCGGCTCCGCGAAGCCCACGACACCCGCCAGCTCACCCCGCTGACCTACCGGCCCCCGGCCTAGGCCGCCCCCGCGGCCGGGCGGCCTGATCGCAGAGAAGGGAACATCGATGACCATCGCGGAACTCGGGCACACCGGACTGTGGGTGAACGATCTGCCGCTGATGACGGACTTCTACCAGCGCGTGATCGGGCTGTCTCTCGTCGACCACGACGAGGAGATCGGCATGGCCTTCCTCTCTTCGCGCCCGGACACCGAACACCACGAGCTCGTCCTCCAGACCGGCCGCGACGTACCCCGGGCGCCAAGCAGCTGCACCAGATCTCTTGGCGGGTGGAGTCGCTGGACGACCTGCGCGCCTTCCACCGCAGGTTCCGGGAGGAGGGCGTTCACGTGCAGCAGGAGGTCACTCACGGGCACGCGTTCGGGATCTACTTCTTCGATCCTGAGGGCAACCGCAACGAGGTCTACCTGCGCGTCGACCAGCAGGCGCCGCAGCCCTTCCGCAAGACGATCGACTTCGGGCTGCCCCCGAGGAGATCTACGCCGAGGCCGAACGGCTCCTCAACGAGGGCGGCCCGACCTACCGTCCCGTTCAATAGCGGCGTCACCGGCGAGGCCCGGCGGGACGCCGCTCTCCGTTCTCGTCAATGCCATCGACCGCTTCCGCATGTCCAGGCGACCACGCGGGAACGGCCAGTTGAGGCCGTTGGGTGCTTCCGCGACCATGGTGCGGCGGTCAGGGGTGGGGGCGGTAGGTCAGTGGTTCCGGGGGTGTGTCGGGCGCGGGGATCAGGGTGCGGATCAGGTGGTGGTCTGGGGAGAGGGAGCAGGCGGGATCGGTGCGGGCGGCGTCGCCGGTCAGCGCGTACGCCTGGCAGCGGCAGCCGCCGAAGTCGGCGTCCCTGCGCGGGCAGGTGCGGCACGGCTCGTTCATCCAGCCGGTTCCGCGGTACGCGTTGAACGCGGGCGAGTCCGTCCAGATCCAGGCGAGGGGGCGTTCCCGGACGTTCGGGAAGTCCAGGTCCGCGATCGCGTACGCCGCGGGGCAGGGCAGGGCGGTGCCGTCCGGGCCGACCGTGAGGGACCTCGCGCCCCAGCCGCCCATGCACGGTTTCGGGACGCCCTCGTAGTGGTCGGGCATGACCCAGGTCAGTTCGGGGCCGCCGCCGCGCCGGGCCGCGTCCGCGACCGCCGCCCTGGCCCGGGTGAGCTGGTCGCGGGTGGGGAGCAGGGCGGCGCGGTTGCGGAGCGCCCAGCCGTGGAACTGGACGTTCGCCAGCTCGATCCGGTCCGCGCCCCACCGCGTCCCGAGGTCGATGATCTCCGCGACGCTGTCCAGGTTGCGGCGGTGCAGGACGACGTTCAGGCCGAACGGCACGTCCGCCGACCGGATGACTTGTGCGGCCCGTTCTTTCGCCGCGTACGAGCGCCGTCCCGCGATCAGGTCGGAGCCCTCGCGGCGCGCGTCCTGGAGGGAGAGCTGGACGGCGTCGAGCCCGGCGTCCAGCAGGCGCGCGAGGCGGGGGCCCGACAGCCCGAGGCCGCTCGTGACGAGCTGGGTGTGCACGCCCGCGCGGTGCGCGGCCGCCACGATCGCGTCCAGGTCGGGGCGCAGCAGCGGCTCGCCGCCCGACACGTGCGCCTGGACGACGCCGAGGTCCGCCGCCTCGATGAAGACCCGCGCCCACTCGTCCCCGCCCAGCTCGGCGTCCTCGCGGACGAGTTCGAGGGGGTTGGAGCAGTACGGGCAGTGCAGCGGGCAGCGGTGCGTGACCTCCGCGAGCAGCGCCCACGGCGCCGGGACCGTCATCGCAGCCAGCCCTTGGCGCGGACCCGTTCGAGGAACTCGGGCACCTCCCGTTCGACCGGCGCGCCGGGGAACGCCTCGCTCAGCTCGGCGACGATGCCCGCGACCGTCCGGCTGCCGTCGCACAGCCGCAGGACGCGCCCTCCCGTCCCGCTCAGCCGTACCGCGCGCTCAGGCATGAGCAGCAGGTCGGCGTCGCGGACGCGGTCGTACCGCAGGATGACGGAGCGTGCCAGCACCGGCCGCCAGGGCGACGCGTCAGCCATCGCCGTCCTCCGCGTTCCGCGGGGCGTCCTCCGCGTTCTGGACGGCGTCGAGCAGGGACCAGAGGACCTCGCACTTGAAGGTGAACGCGGCCAGGACGCGTTCCTGGTCGGCGCGGGTGCGGGTCCAGCCGTGGACGAGGCCGAGCGCCTCGCGCGAGTCGCGGCGGCCCTGGCCGACGCGGGTCCGGAAGTAGCGCAGGCCGTCCGGGCGCACCCAGGGGTAGTGCCGTTCCCACGCGGCGACGCGCGCCGCCATCAGGTCCGGCGCGAACAGCTCGGTCAGCGACGACGCGACCGACTCCAGCGGCGGACGGTTGCGGCAGAAGTTCACGTAGCCGTCCACGGCGAGCCGCACGCCGGGCAGGACGTCCGCGCCGTCCAGCAGCGCCGGACGGTCCAGGCCCACGGCCTCGCCGAGGCGCAGCCAGCGTTCGATGCCGCCGTCGGCGCCGTCCCCGTCCGGACGCCCGTCGTGGTCGTGGACGCGCCGGATCCACGAGCGCCGCTGTTCCGGGCCGTCCAGTGCGGCGAGGATCAGCGCGTCCTTGACGGGGATGTGCCGCTGGTAGTGGAACCGGTTGAGTACCCAGCGCCGCAGCTCCGCCTTCGACAGCCGCCCCTCGTGCATGCGGACGTTGAACGGGTGCCGGTGGTGGTAGCGCTCGTCCCCCAGCCGGCGCAGCCGGTCCTCCAGGACGGCGGGCGGCCAGGGCGGCGGCGCGGCGTCCCCGCGCGCGGACGCGCTCACGGCTCGATCACCACCCGTTCGCGCGCGACCTCGGCCCCGGCGGCGGCGAGCGCCCGGTGCTCGTCCGCGTCCGGGACGATGAGCGGGTTGGTGTTGTTCAGGTGCGTGTAGAGGCAGCGCGCCCGGCCGCCGGCGAGCCGCTGGAGGGTGCCGCGCGGGCCCGCGATCGGCAGGTGGCCCATCGCGGTGGCCGTCCGGTCGGAGATCCCGGCGCGGCGGGGCTCGTCGTCGTCCCAGAACGTGCCGTCCACGAAGACGCAGTCGGCCTCCCGTACGGCGCGGTCCAGCTCGTCGGGCCAGGCCGCGAGGCACGGCGCGTACACGACGGTCCTCCCGTCCCGCCGGTCGCGGACGCGCAGGGCCACCACCCACCCGTCGCCGCCGGTCCCGGCCGCGTAGCGGGGGCGCTTGTCCGACACCGGGACGGCGCTCACGTCCAGCGTCCCGAACGACGCGGGCAGGTCCGTCCAGGTCAGCGTGGTGTACGGCGCGAGGACCCGCTGGACGCCCGGCCCCGACTCCAGCGCGGCCCGGACCGTCGCGGTCGCGGCGATCCGCAGCTCGGGCGCCTCCCGCAGGCGGAACAGCCCGAGGGTGTGGTCCAGCTCGGCGTCGGTGAGCAGGACCCCGGCGACCGGTCCCTCCCGGGCGCCGCCCCGCCGGGGGATCGCGCACTCCTCGATCTGCTCGGTGATGTCGGGCGTCGCGTTGACCACGTACCACCGCCCGCCCGCCTCCACCGCGATGGACGCGTGCCGGCGGCGCAGCGCGGGCTCGGCACGCGCGGCGGCGCACCCGGCACAGCCGCAGTTCCACTGCGGGACGCCGCCGCCCGCCGCGGTGCCGAGCACGAGCAGCCGCATCAGGTCTCGGCGGCCAGGTAGGCCGTGACCTCCAGCGACGTCTCCACGATCTCGAAGTCCGGCGTGATCCAGCCGTCCTGCTCTGCCATGGGGGCACCTCTCTCTGGGATGCCCGGATCGTACGTCGCCGTCCCAACCCAGCCCTTGGCCTGGACTGCCAGACTCTTGTGCATTCAGCCCTGTCAACCGTCACCATCGGGCGTGGCGGAGGGGTAGCGGTCGTCGCCGTCGACGGTGGCTGCGAACCCGTCGGTGATGGAGTCGCCGAACGCGACGACGGCCTTCGGGCGGGGACGCCCGTCGGAGACCTCGACGCCTTCCAGGTAGTACCAGGAGCCGTAGCCTGGCTCGACGCTGTCGGTGTACGCGGCGGACGCGGCGTCCTGGTGGTGGTCGCGACCGCTCCGGGACGGTCGCCGAAGGGGATCGGTCGAAGCTCAGCGTGCGCAGCGTTCCCGGCTGGACGGCCGCGCCGGAGGCGGTGCGGCCGACGCTGGCGCCGGTGGCGCGCAGCGGCGCGGTGCCGTAGGCGTTGGACAGCCGGATCCGCCGCCTCGACCCGCCGCCGCGCAGGCGGACCACGGAGGAGGGCGATGGGGGCGGCCCGTTCGGCAGCCGGAGCCGCGCCTCGCGCGACCCGGCTGCCGTGTCGTACGCCGGAACGGTCCTGGGTGAGGGGGCGTTCAGCCCAGGACCGGCCGGTTGACTACCTCCACTGCTGCGCGGGCGCCACGCCGGGGAGGGGCTTGCCGATGAGGGCGAGGGGGGTGAAGAAGCCGACCTGGCCGATCGCCATGGTGAGCGTGGCGAGGGCCTTGTCCTCGTAGTGCTCGGACGCCTGCGCGTACAGCTCGTCGGAGACGCGCTCGCCGTACGGGTTGGGCGTGAGGACGGCCTCCACCAGCGCCAGCGCGACTCATTCGGCGTCGGTGAAGTAGGGCGCGTCCTTCCAGGACGCCACGGCGGCGATGCGCTCCTCGGTCTCCCCCGCCTTGCGCAGGTTCCCGGTGTGCAGAACGGTCAGGTAGGTGCTGCCGACGAGCTGGCCCGCGCGCAGTTGCACCAGGCCGACGGTGGTCTGCGGGATCGCGCCGTTCCCGACGGCCTTGAACAGGGCCTGGCCCACCTGCCCCAGTTCGGGGACGAGCACGGCGGGGTTGGGCAGCCGCGACTGGGCGTTCTCCTGGACGGTGGTGGTGCTCATGGTGTGGTTCCTTTCGGTTCTCAGCGGCCTCGCCTGTCTGACGGACCGTGGGACGCGGATGTGACCGGTGGACGGTCCGAGCCCGGTTCTCGACGTTCGAGCTCGGATTCGTGGACGGTCGGGGCGCGCGGGAGCGCTGTGCGCCTTGTCGGACGTGGTCGGTCGCTGCCCGCCGCTCGGGCCGCGTCCCATCGGCGCGTTCGGCCTTGTCAGGGCGCTGAACGGGCCGCCGGCGGGCAGCTCCAACTCTCAGCGAGACGCCGATCTGGATCAACGTAAACTTCGCGCACGTGCCGATAACGCACGGGTTATCGGCTGAGAGGGACACCGGTGGAGCTGCGGGACATCGAGATCTTCCTGACCCTGGCCGAGGAGCTGCACTTCGGCCGCGCCGCCGACCGCCTCCAGGTCTCCCAGGCGCGGGTCAGCCAGGCGATCGGTCTCCAGGAGCGCCGCCTCGGCGGACGGCTGTTCGACCGTTCCAACCGCCGCCGGATCCGGCTGACCCCGCTGGGCCGCCAGCTCCACGACGACCTGCGGCCCGTGTACGCCGGGCTGCGGGACAGCCTGGAGCGCGCCCGCCTGGCCGCCCGCGGCGTCACCGCCGTCGTGCGCGTCGGCATGCTGCCGTTCAACACCGCCGACCTGCACCCGTTCTGGAAGACCTTCCGCACGCGGCACCCGCAGTGGGAGCTGCGGATTCGCCGCCCTCCGTTCGCGGACCCGTTCGCCCGGCTCCGCGACGGCGAGCTGGACGCCCTGGTCGTCTGGCTGCCCGTGGAGGGGCCCGATCTGACCGTGGGCCCGGTCCTGTTCACCGACCCGCGGGTCCTCGCCGTGTCCGTCGAGGACGAGCTGGCAGGGCGCGCGTCGGTGTCGCTGGAGGCGCTCGCCGACCGGCGGCACGCCACCGCGCCCGGGATGCCCGACTACTGGGAGGACCGCTACCTGCCGTTCCAGACGCCGCGGGGCCACCCCATCGAACGCAGCCCGATCGTCACCAACGGCGACGACCTGATCCACCTCGTCAGCACGGGCGAGATCGTCCACGGCTTTCCCGCCCACGTCACCAGGTACTGGTCCATGCCGCACGTCCGGTGGCTGCCCATTCCGGACATGCCGCCGCTGCCGTACGCGCTGGTCTGGCGAAGCGACGCCGAGAACGACGCCGTCCGCGCCCTCGCCCGGACCGTCCGCGACCTCGGCCCCCGACCCTGACCGCTTTCCGGCGCCGGGGCTCCGCCCCTTCGGTCCCCGCCGCTTCTCCGCCCGCCGGCGCCGTTCGGGCGGGTCTCGCGGCTCGCGGCGCGGCGGTCCAGGTCATGGCGCTTGACCTTGACACAGTGACAAGGTCTTCACTGGGGCCGAGGAGGTGATCCCACCATGCAGGAACAGGACACGGACACGGTCCGAGCGCTCCAGGGGCTGGAGAAGGACGACTCGTCGGTGCGGCTGCGGGCCGCGCTGGCGGTCGGTACGTTCCCCGACCCGCGGTTCGTCGGCAAGCTGATCGAACGGTGCGCGGTCGAGCCCGACTTCCACGTGCGCGACATGCTCACGTGGGCGCTCACCCGCCACCCGTCGTCGCTGACGGTCCCGAGGCTTCTCGACGAGGTCCGTTCGGAGCGCGCGCAGGCGCGGAGCCAGGCGCTGCACACGCTGTCCAAGATCGGGGATCGCGGGACGTGGCCGGCGATCACCCGGGCGGTGCTGACCGACGCGGACGACGAGGTGGCGCGCAGCGCGTGGCGGGCGGCGGTCGTGCTCGTACCCGAAGGCGAGGAGCCCGGACTGGCCGCGGTGCTGGCGACCCAGCTCGGACGCGGCGGGCGCGAGACGCGGCTGAGCCTCAGCCGCGCGCTGATCGCGCTGGGTGAGGCGATCACGCCGGTCCTGCGCGCCGCGATGACCGATCCCGACCCCGGCGTGCGCCGGCACGCGCTCGTGACCGAACGGCTGGCACGCGACCCGGACGCCGGGTACGAGTTCGCGGTCGAGGAGGCGAAACGGATCATGGCCCTCGGCGGGTCCGGCCAGGAGGGGTGAGCAGTGCTGATCGGTGAGGTGGCGCGGCGGTCCGGGGTCAGCGCCCGCATGCTCAGGCACTACGAGACGCTCGGGCTGGTGCGGCCTACGGGCCGTACCGGCGCGGGCTACCGGGAGTACTCCAGCGACGACATCCGGCGGATCTTCCATATCGAGAGCCTGCGGTCGCTGGGGCTGTCGCTGCGTGAAGCCGGGCGCGCGCTCGACGACCCCGGCTTCAAGCCCTCGGAGCTCGTGAACGACCTCATCCGCCGGACGCGGGAACGCATCGCGAGTGAGACGGAGCTGCTCACCCGGCTCCGCCGGATCGACGCCGCGGAACCCGCCGGTTGGGAGGACGTCCTCCAGACCGTCGCGCTCCTCCATGCCCTCGGGTCGGAGAGCGCGGGGAAACGCCAGCGCGCGGCCCTGTCCTCAGCGGAAGAGGTCCCGGTGGAAGCACTGGTCGAGGCGGTGTTGAGCGAGACCGACCCGAACGTCGCCGGGACCCTCCGGTGGGCCCTGGCACAGTCGGGCGACGCCGGATTGCCGCTGCTGGCCGAGGGCCTGGCCTCCCCGGCAGCCGAGGTGCGGGAACGCGCCGTCCAGTCCATCGCCGAGTTCCCGAACGCCGAGGCGACCGCACTGCTGCGGAAGGCCCTCGCGAACCACGACATCGCGGTCCGCAGGCGTGCGGCTCTGGCGCTCGGGACGCGCGGGGTGGCCGGCGCGGTCCCGACGCTCATCGACATGATCGTTGAGGAGGCGAACGACGCCGACGCGGCCGACGCGCTGAGCGCGCTGGCGGACGATCCCGCGCTGGCGAACGAGATCACGGCCGGACTCGTCGCCCGCCTGGCCCCCGGCCCCGTCGAACCGCCCCCGTCCGCGTCTCCGTCCGCGTCTCCGTCCGCGTCCGCGTCTCCGTCCGCGTCCCCGTCTTCGTCCGCGTCTCCGTCTTCGTCCGCGTCTCCGTCTTCGTCCAGGTCCGCGACCGCGTCCGCGCGGCAACGGCTGACGCAGGCGCTCGCGGACATCCCGGGGAACGCAGCGTCTGACGCCCTCGCGGACCTGTCACATGACGAGGACCGCGCCGTCGCGCTGACCGCCACCTCCATTCTCCAACGACGCAACGCCCAATAGCGGGTCTCGCCCGGGGAGCCGACGAACTCCGGTTCCCGGAATTCGTCGGGCTGCGGGCGCGCCTGTCGCTCACTTACGCCGGGGAAACACACGGTCGTGTATTTCTTTTGCGGTACGGCCGAGATCTGCCTCGGCGGCGGATGCGAATCGGCATAGAACAGGCGGCGTGATACGAGCGTGGCCGCGAATCGCACACGGACCCGGCCTTCGCGCCCGAACTGCGGCTCCGGACGTCGGTTTCTTCGTGTTGCGAAGGGAGACGTGCGATGACCCGACTTCAGCGTTCCGGCCGATTGTCCCGACGTTCGGCACTCGGAGTTCTCGGGGCCGTCCCAGTCACCGCGGGCACGGCTCTGGCCGCCCCGGAAACCGCCGACGCTGCTCCGATACGGAACGGCTCGGTGCCGAGGGATCTGCGTCCCGGCGGCGCCTTCGACCGGCAGGTGGCCCGGCTGGCGGCCCAGGACAAGTTCTCGGGAAGCCTGCTGGTGGCGCACCGGGACGACGTGGTGCTCGCCAGGGCGTACGGGAAGGCCAACGAACGGCTGTCGATCCCGAACCGGCCGGACACCACCTTCGTTCTCGCCTCGGTCTCCAAGATGTTCACCGCCGTGGCGCTCGTCCAACTCGCCGAGCAGAGAAAGGTCGACTTCTACAAGCCCATCGGCACTTATGTGAAAGGTTTTCCGGCCGACATTGCGGACAAGGTCACCGTCCACCATCTGCTCACCCACACCTCCGGCATGGGCGACCACATGAGGCACCCGGACTGGCCGAAGGAGTCCGCCAAGTGGACCAGTACGGCCGAGGTCTGGAACGGCACCCTGGCGATCATCCGGAGAAGTCCGCTGCTTTTCACGCCCGGCACCCGGTTCGAGTACAGCAACGCCGGGTACTGCGTGCTCGGCGAGATCATTGCGCAGGTATCCGGCCGTTCCTATTACGACTATGTTCGCGACCACGTCTTCGCCAGGGCGGGGATGGCCCGTACCGCCTTCTACACCAAACCGCAATGGCGGACGGACAAGCGCATCGCCCATCCGTACGTTCTCCAGCCCTCTGGGCAACGCGTCGACGCGGTCGAGGAGCACGTCTTCATCGGCAGCCCGGCCGGAAACGCGTTCTCCACCTGTGCGGACATGGTTCGCTTCGGGCGTGCGCTGCACGGCGGCAAACTGCTCGGCCACGCCTACAGGGAACTGGCCGTGAGCGGGAAAACAGCCCTTTCCCCGAAGCCCGCCAACGACCCGGCCGTCCAGGACACCCACTGGGCCTACGGTTCCATCGCCACGATCTACAACGACCAGCGCATCGTCGGGCACACCGGCGGCGGCCCGATGAGCGGCATCAGCACGATGATCGACACGTTCCCCGACCTGGACTGGACCGTGGTCGTCCTCATGAACTACGACGACATCGACGTCCTCAACTCCGTGACGTCCCACGCGAGACGCCTCATCACCCGGGGGTCATGACGAACGCCGGTATTCGGATACCGCATCCGAATACCGGCAGCCATCTCGTCGGGTCTGCTGGGACACAGTTCGTCCAGCGGTCTGGACGCACGACCACCGCAAGCAGCACCAGAGGCACGGGCCCGGCAGCTGCGGCTGCGGCTGCGGCGCGCGTCCGTTTCGGGTGCGGGCGCGGAAGCCGTTCCACATGCGGTTGCGGGTGCCGTTCCAAATGCGGTTGCGGTTGCCGTTTCGGGTGCGGTTTCGGGGGCCGTTCCAGATGCGGTTGCGGGTGCGGTTTCGGGTGCCGTTCCAGATGCGGGCGCGGAAGCCGTTCCGGGTGCGTTTTAGGGTGCGGTTGCGGGTGCGGTTTCGGCGAGGGCCCGGGCCCGGGTGTGAGTGGGTGGGCCCTCGCCGAGGTGGTTCAGCGGGACGGGGCCTTGTCCGTCCAGTCGGAACGGAGCGTGGCGTTCGACAGGTTCACCTGCTTCACGCCGGCGGTGCTCGGCGCGCGCTCGCCCTTGCCTGTCATGACCGTTTCGCTGGTCAGGGCACGGCCGCTGGCAGGGTCGATGATGAGGCGGTCCCCGAACGTGGACCCCTGGTCGTCCTTCCCGATGTCGATGCCCACCGCGGTGCCCGTCCGGCCCTCCCGGTCCTTGACCGTGCCGAGCTTCCTGACGCCGGGGAGGTCAGCCAGCATCCGGTACGTGGCCGCGCGGACCTTCGGCGAGGCCGGGTAGTGCAGGAGCACGCTGGAGCCCCAGTCGAAGAGCTGCTCGTCGCCGTCCTCGGGGGACTGGCGCTGGATGAGCCGGAGCAGCGCCGACTTGAGGCGTCCGGGATCGGTCGGCAGCGCCTGGACGTCCTGAGGGGTGAGGCTCTGGCCGAAAAGCTGCTCGTAGTCGGCCGGCTTGGTCCGGTCGACCCCGGGCTTTCCCGGCTTGGAGGAGATGGCCGAGCCGCCCTCCGTCCCGCGGAACGTCGCGGGCGAGCCCTCCTTCCGCCACGCGTTCCGGTCCGCCTCGGTCGCGGGTACGGCGCCGAGTTCCTGCGACTTCCCCAGTGCCGGGCCGCTGCCGTCCGAAGGCATCCAGACCTCGTGGCGCCACCGCGCGTACACCTGGTAGGCGGCATGGCCGGGCTTGCCCACCTGGACGAGCTCGTCGGTGCGCATCGTGTGGTGCCAGTACTTTCCGCCGCCCGGCGGCGCGGATTCGGCCTGCTGGGCGGCCATCAGCAGCAGCGCGTGCGCCGACCGCCGTCCGTTCGGGTCGTTCGCGTCACCTTGCCCGGCCACGACGACCGTGATCGCCGCGGCGGTGGCCGCCGCGGCCAGCCCGAAGCCTGCCGCGACGAACCGCGGGGCCCGGCGCCGCGCGCCGCGCCTCCTCGGCGCGCCGTCCTCGGTGAGCCTGGCGCGGGCCGCCGTGACGACCTGCGGGCTCGCCGCCGGCGGCTCGTCGAACAGCGCTCGCACCTCGGCCAGTTCGTCCGTCTCGTTCATCGGGTCCTCTCCTCGTCCCGAAGCGGATTGGTCCCGCCGAGCGCCTTCCGCAGTTTCCTTCGAGCCCGGTCGAACCGCGACGACACGGTGCCGGCCGGCACGTCCAGGGCCTCCGCGACCTGGTCGTGGGTCAGCTCGGCCAGCACGATCAGCAGCAGCACGTCACGCTGCCCGGCCGGCAGGCCGGCCAGCGCCTCGGCCAGGCTCCTCCTGGCCGCGTGCGCGCTGACCCGTACGTCGATCCGCTCCTCGTCGCCGCCGGCGTCGCGCTCGACGGGCAGGCGCCTGAGCGCGCGCAGCTTGCGCACCTCGTCGCGCCGGTACCGCCCGATCAGGTTGGTCGCGATGCCGTACAGCCACGGCCGGGCGTTGTCGCGGGACAGATCGTAGGACCGGCGCTGCCGGAACGCGGCGTGGAACGTCTCGGCGGCGATGTCGTCGGCGGCCTGCGCGTCGAGGCGGCGCGCCACGTACCGGTGGATCTCCGCGAAGTACGCGTCGAAGATCGCGCCGAACCGTTCGGGCTCATGCCAGGACCGTTCGATGACCGACGCGTCGCCGGTCTCCCCGGCCCCGGCCGGGGTCTGTTCGGCGCCGGCCGGGGCGTCGGTGGTGACGGTCACACGTGGCTCCCTCATAAAGGCCCATCCGTCGGCGTGGACTGTTGTCACCCGTTGTTGCCCGCACCGCCTCCCCGCCGTCCCCCGATCCCGAACTCAGTTCCTGCCCGGTACGGATGGTGGTTGAGGGAACGGATCAGCGCGTATGGCCGTACGGCGTCGACATCAGCGCCAACACGGCCGCCACCACGACCACGATGAGGACGGCGCAGATCCAGGCGGTCGCCAACCGGTCGGCCTGGACCTTGGCGTCCGGGTTCTGCCGCTGCGCGATGTAGGACCTGAGCATCCGGCCGCGCACCGGGAGGATGGCGACGGGGATGGCGGCCATCACGGCGCTGTAGAGGAACAGGATCGCGGACGCCGGTTCGGGGCGGAGCAGGTTCGTTCCGAGCAGCAGGGCGAGGGCGGCGGGGACCACCAGATAGAGCACCCACTTGCCCTGCCCCTGCCGTTCCTCCATCTCGCGGCGCAGGTCGTCGGGGTACTCCTCCGGCTTGACGATCAGCGCCCGCAGGCTGAGCACGAAGAGCACCGACACCGCGATCGCGATGATCCACCAGCGGGACTGGGAGATCGAGAAGAGCGGGCCGGACGGCTCGTCCTGAGTGGCGAGCGGGCGGACGAGCAGAGCGGCGACCATGGGGCGGGACCTCCGGGGCATCGGCGTACGGCGGGCACACGGCCCCTTCCACGCCGACCAGACTTCCCGGCACACCCAGCGCCAGCTTGACGCGTCGTTCACATTCTAGGACGTTCACGGCGATCGCCGGATACTCGGGGGACGCGTGACCTGCACGGCAGGGCGGACCGTTCGTCGGGCGGCAGCCTTATCCGGTCTCGCTCGCGGATCTTTCCGCATGCCGAAGGGTCAGTTCGGCTACCTTCTCGGGCGCCTCGCGCGGCGGAAAGTGGCCGACGCCGGGAAGAACGACCCGTTCGTAGTGGGCGGCGAACAGTTCGTCCTTGCCTTCGGTCGTCTCGGGCAGGTTGTCGCCGTCCTGGGCTCCGTGCACCACGAGCGTCGGAACCCGTACCGGCGGCGGATCCGACAGGCGCTGCTCGATGTGGTCGTAGGCCGGATCTCCCGCCGCCTCCCCCAGCGGTGCAGGTAGGCGTGCACGGTGACCGGCGGCCAGTCGTCGTTGTCCCAGGCCGCCGCGGCCTGCTCGAACTCCTGATCGCCGAACGTCCAGCCGGGCGCCCAGGTCTCCCACAGATGGCGCGAGAAAGAGCGGCGGTCGTCCCGCATCGCGCGGCGGCCGCGTTCGGTCGCGACGAACCACTCGTACCAGTAGGCGTGGACGAGCGGCCAGCTCAGCGGCGCGTCCGGCCGGTTGGTCGCGTATCCCGCGGACAACGCCACGAGCGCCGCGACGCGTTCAGGGAACAGCGCGCCGACCACGTAACCGGCACGCGCTCCCCAGTCGTGCCCCACCAGCAGCACCCGGTCCAGGTCCAGCGCCTCCAGGAAGGCCGCCAGATCGTGCCCGAGCGCACCGATCTGCCCGCTGCGCATCGTGTCCGCTGAACGGAACCGCGTCGGCCCGAAGCCCCGCAAGAAGGGCCTGTACACCCGATATCCCGCTTCGTGCCAGAACGGCAGGACCCCGTCCCAGCAGTGCACGTCGTCCGGCCACCCGTGCACGGCCACCAGGCCGCGCCCGCCCTCAGGCCCCGTCACCACGTACCCGACGTCCAACTCCGCGGTCCGTACGAACTCGACCATCATCGCCCCCCTCAGCCGCCCTCCCCACCACCCCAACCGGCAAACACCCCAAAGAACCCCAGCCCACACGCCCACCACCGCGCGGCGGGAGGCGGCGACGGGCGCGGTCGTGTGGGGCTGATGGACTTGAGCGCTGGAGCGTGCCGTTCGCTGTGGTGGGGCTGACCGTCTCGGGGGACGCGACAGGGACGGCGTCGTGGTCCAACGCGCTGGGGCGCGGCCGGTCACGACGCCGTCCGGGGGCTTGGCGGACGAGCGCTGGAAGGGGCTGGGTGGTCGTTCGGCAGTGCCACGCCTGTCTATTTGGTGGCAATGGCCTTGATGATGTGTGGTGCGCGTTGGCAGGGGTTACGCCACGCCATTTATCCAGTCGCTGCACCAGAGTGCCACTAGTTCATCGTAGTAGCACATTTTGATTCGGATATCGCTGCCCTCGCGGCGGTTGAAGGTGGTCGACCTCTCCTTGCCGGCCCCGGACACGCTGAGGGTTCTCGTGCCGCCGCCGCCAGAGGCGAGGCGGAAGAAGCCCTTGATCCAGTAGCCGTCCGCCATTCTGTCCTTGACCGTGAACCGGTCGCCGTAGTGCTTCCACCAGATCCCGCCCCTGGCGAGGACGAGTTGCGCGTTGGTGCCCGCCGACGCCGACGTCGCGGCGACAGTTGTGCCTGCGCTGACGAACGCGAGGGTGGTGATGAGGACGATGGTGCGGCGCATACCGGAACGCATGCGCACCTCCTGATTGTCTGGCCGCCCTCACGGGAAACTATCAGGAGTTTCATTTGCCTACATCCCCCGAAAGTTGTATGGGTGTTGCTTCTTTAGAGGGTGTTTGTGGGGTGAGAATGCGTTCCCAACCACACGACGCGCCTTTGGGATCGGGCATGGATCACGTAGGGGGCCGTGATCTTGAGTGCTTCGCCTGTGTGGTGCTGTAGGTGAACATCGGCTGTGTTGTTGGGGTTGTGGTTGACGATGGCGAAGCTGGGGCGGTCGGCGGGGAGGGCGTCAGGGGTCGTGAGCGCTACCTTGCCTGCGCTGCCGAGGATCAGGGCGAACGGGGCGAAGGTGCCGTCGGGGGCGTTGAGGAGCAGGTTCGCGGCCGTCCTGCGGGCCTCGTCGAACAGGGTGTCCAGGTCGGCTTTGGAGGACGGGGCGTCGCGGTCGGCCTCGGCGGCGGCGAGTTCCAGCTCGTCCATGTCCACGTCGAAGCCGGAGCCGTCGTCGTGCGGCAGGACCGGCCACAGTGAGTAGAACGCCCGCCACACCGCGTTGGCCGCCGCCCAGTCGACTTCGCTGGAGCCCAGGCGCATGAGCGCGTAGGCGTCGATCCCGGGAAAGTCGGCCGACAGGGCGCGGATCGTGCTGGCCGTTCGCGCTCCTGAGGCGGCGTGGATCTCCAGGGGAGGATTTCGGCGCGTTTCTGGGGTGCGGTGGTGATGGTGGCTGATGCCCAGGCGGTTCCCGACGATTCGCGGTCGCGTGTCCACAGGGAGGCGTTCTGCTGTTCCGCGCGTACCAGCACTCGGTCGAGTATGTCCGTGGCGCCGGCTCCGCCGGTTGCGCAGAAGATTCGCAGCTCGTAGGGCATGGCGTGGTGGGGTCCTTGCGGGCTGGCGGAACGTATCCGTCTGGGGCGGGATGCGGTCGGGTGGGCTGCCGTGCTTGTCTTGCGGCGCCGGTTCAGGCTTTTGGGCCGTAGGTTCGATTCTGCCGGGGACGAGGCGCGTTGTGGGGGGCGTGTTTCGGGCCCCGGTGTGCCGGGGGTGGCCGAGGAGATGTAGATTTGTCCGCCGAGCGGCTCGGGTCCATCCGCCGCACCGCCCCAGCGGAAGGATGGGGGAATCCTTCGAATGCTGCTCCAGCGCCCTGCGGTGCGGCGCACTGAGCGAGACGGTGACGCCGGCCGACCGCGCCGTAAGCGCCCGTTCATCCTGGGCGAGCTGGTGATCGTATGGCTCCTGCTGGAGGTCTACGGCTACATCCGCTCGCTGGCCGCCACGCGGCGCGGGCCCGCACTGGCGCACGGCCGGGACATCCTCGACATCGAGCGCTGGCTGCATCTGGACGTCGAGCTGGGCGCGAACCACTGGCTGACCCGCCATGAAGACCTGTCGCGGGTGGCCGTCAACGTGTACCAGCACGCGCACACCGGCCTCACGATGTCCGTCCTGATGGGGTGCTACATCCTCGGGCCCCGCGTCTACCGGCCCGCGCGCAACTCCCTGGTCCTGATGAACCTGGTGGGGCTGGCGGTCTTCTTCGTCATGCCCGTGATGCCTCCGCGGCTGCTGCCGGACGAGGGGTTCATCGACACGGTGGCGGTGGCCGGTTTCGGGACCACGCACGGGGGCCGGTGCCCGCGGACCAGTACGCGGCCATGCCGTCCCTGCATCTCGCGTGGGCGGTCTGGGTGATGGCGGTGTTCGTGGCGGTGCTGCGGCCCTACCGCCTGGGGTGGATCACGGCGCTGCATCCGATCACGACCGGGATCGTGGTCGTGGCCACCGCCAACCACTACGTCCTGGACGTGGTGGCCGGGGTGGCGGTGGCCGTGGGGGCGAACTACGTGACCGGCCTGTCGCGGGCGGGCGACCGTACGGCGTGGACGTGGCGTCCGCTGATAAGGCGGCGCGGCGGTACGGATGACGCCGATTCCGCGGTGGTCATCCGGCATCCGGGCCCGGCGGCCGAGGACGGCGCCGAGAAACCCGTTCATAACGGCAACGGGGCGGTACCGTCCGGCGAAGCCAAAGCCGAGGCCGAAGAGAGCACCGCGTAGAGCGGTCCACGCTGCTTTCCCGTGGCCGGGGTTAGTGGAACACGTGGGGGTCGTTCGCCGTGCGCCCGTGCAGGGATTTCTAGTATTGGGGCATGGGAGCAGCGCGGGGGCTGGACGGGGCGGAAAACGGGTGCGTCCGTGAGTGACGCCATTATGGACGCTTTGCGCGGGTGGATGTCGTCGCCATGGATTTACGTGGCCTTGTTCGGCCTCTCGATGTTCGATGCCTTCATCCCCGTTTTCCCCAGTGAATCCCTGGTCGTGACGGCGGGGGTCTTCGCGTCGCACGGGAAGCCGAATCTGGTCCTGGTGATCGTGGCTTCGGCGGCGGGCGCGTTCTGCGGCGACCACATCTCCTACTTCATCGGCCGTTTCGCAGGGGAACGTCTGGAACGGTGGCTGCGGCCGGGCACCCGCAGGCGCACCGCGTACGACCAGGCGGGCCGCATTCTCGCGAAACGCGGCGGGCTCGTTCTGGTCATCGCCCGCTACATTCCCGGCGGGCGGACGGCGGCGACGCTCGTGATGGGGGCCGTACGGCATCCGCTGCGTTCCTTCACGCCGTTCGACGCGCTGGCGACGGTCCTGTGGGCGTCGTATTCGGCGCTGATCGGTTATCTGGGCGGTTCGGCGTTCGAGAACGACCCGCTCAAGGGCTGCTCTTGGGCCTCGGCATCGCGCTGGCCATCACGGCGCTGGTCGAGGGCGGACGCCATGTGTGG
The DNA here is from genome assembly GCF_009793335.1 of Actinomadura sp. J1-007. Classification (GTDB taxonomy): domain Bacteria; phylum Actinomycetota; class Actinomycetes; order Streptosporangiales; family Streptosporangiaceae; genus Spirillospora; species Spirillospora yumaensis. Next base: position 2,558,787 of record NZ_WING01000001.1, read on the forward strand.
CAACGGCTCCGTCCGTCCAAGCGGAGGGACGAGGCGCCCGAGCGTCGCTAGGACGGGGCCGAAGGGCGCACGACCGCCCGTTCGAGCAGGCCGTGCAGGGTGTGCTGCTGCGGGCTTCAGTTGTTGTTGAGGACTACTGGGGCGTTTTTGGTCTTGCCTACCAGCCACAGGGCGTTCGCGCCTGGGATGGCGGTGGCTGCGGTCAACTGGCCGTCGGACGGTACGGGTGGGGACTGCTTCGTCCAGGTGCCGCCGTTCAGGCGGTAGAGGTCGCCGCCGAACGGTTGCAGGGCCCACAGGGCGCCGTCGCCGGTGCGGACGAGTTTCTCGTTGGACGGCGGCGTCGGGGCGTTCTGCCAGGTGGAGCCGTTCCAGCGGATGGCGACGGGCTCGTTCTGCGGGCCGTCGGTGCGTTTGCGGCCGGTGGCCCAGACCTCGGTGTCGGAGACCGCGACGACGCGCATCCACATGACGCCGTCGTAGCCGGGGACCTCGCTCCAACGGCGGCCGTCCCAGTGCAGGAGGCCCCAGGTGGTCGCGGCCCAGGCGGAGTCGTCGGAGAGCACGGAGATCTCGTCCACGCCGATGCAGCAGTTGTCGGGGGCGCCGGTGTCCTGCTCGGTCCAGCGGCCGTCCTGCCAGCGGTAGAGGGACGTTCCGCAGGAGAACCACGCGCCGGTGGAGTCGGCGGCGGGGTGCCTCGGCCAGCAGCCGTCGGCGGGGCCGTCCACCTGCTGCCACCGCTCGCCGTCCCAGCGCGCGACGTAGGGGGCGGTCTTGGCGCTGTCGTGGGGGTGCAGCGTGCCGGTCACCCACACGTCGTCCGGGGACGCGGCGTCGATCTCCTGGGCCACGGCGTCGCCGGCGGTGCCGGGCAGGTCGTGGGTGCGCCAGGACGAGCCGTTCCAGCGGACCACCATGGCCTTCGGGGGCAGGACGTGGACGGTGCCCGCGCCCCAGCCGGGGACGGACCAGTCGATGCCCTGGTACCCCTGGTACCCGGCGGCCCAGACGTCGTCCGGGCCGGTGGCCGACACCGCCTCCAGGCCGCTGCGCGGCCACAGCCACGGCGCGGCGCCGGCCTTGAGCGGGCGCGGTTCGGCGGCCGTGGCGGGCGGGGCGGCGGTCACGCCCGCCAGTGCGAGGACGGCCGCGGCGATCAGGGCTGGTCTCACGGGGGCTCCCTGCTGTGGAGGAGGACGCTCCCGCGATTCAATCAAGCCAGTGAACACTGGCACAATGGTTGGGCGGTTCTCAGCGGCGGGCGCGGGCCTCGGTGGGGGTGCGGCCGAAGCGGGTCCGGAACAGGCGCGCGAAGTGGGCCTGGCTGGAGAAGCCCCAGCGGTACGCGACGTCGGCGATGGTCGACGCGGCGGCGTCCGGGGAGGCCAGCTCGTCGTGCGCGCGCTGGAGGCGGCGTTCGAGGATGTGCCGGGACGGGGTGGTGCCCGCCGCCTCGAAGATCCGGCCGAGGTGCCGGACGGAGACGCCCATCACGCCCGCGACCTGGCCCGGGGTGAGGCAGGCGTCGTGCAGGTGCCGTTCGATGTAGTCCTCGGCGACGATGAACTGCGTCCGGTACGTGGCGGGGGCGGGGCGGTCCCCGGAGCGTTCGGCGGCCAGCAGCCCGATCAGGTCCAGGACGGTGCCGCGCGCCTCGGCCGGGTCGCCCGGGTTCTCCAGCAGGGAGCGGAGCGCGACGACCAGTTCGCCCTCGCGCGCCGTCCCGCGCCCGAAGAGCATGGGGGCGGGGACGCCGCCCGCCATGCACTCCTGGACGAACAGGTCGCGCGGGATGTCCACGAGGAACTGCCGCATGGACGAGGAGAACCCGAACAGGTAGGGCCGCCGCGTGTCGTACACGACGAGGTCGCCCGCCGTCGCCGCGAGGCAGCCGTGCTCGTGCAGGAAGACCGCCTCGCCCTTGACCAGCAGCGTCGCGAACACCGAGTCCTTGGGCGTGGACTTGGCGACCTGCGGGCTGCGCTCGACGGCGTGCGCGTTGCCGCTGATCTCGGCGAGCCGGACGTCGCCGAGCTGGAAGTTGGACTGCCGCGCCAGCAGCCCGCGCTCGGAGTACGAGGTGCAGGCGAGCCCGACCAGCGCCTTGCGGTTGTACTCCTCCCAGAAGTGGATGCGCTCGCGCGGGTCCACGTTCTCCGTGGTCGCCTGGGAGATCATGAGAGCGGGTGCCGGCATGGGGTGCTCCTCCCGTTTCGGGCGGTCTTCGGACGGAGCCTATGCGGTGATGGCGGTCACACGGCCAGATAGCCTCCGTCCACCGGAAGGATCGCGCCGTTGACGTACGACGCGGCGGGCGAGCAGAGGAACGCGACGACCGCCGCGATCTCGCGCGGGCGCCCGTACCGCCCGGCCGGGATGCGCGCGCGGACGGCCTCGGCGGCGGGCGGGTCGTCCAGCAGCCCGCGGGCGAGGGGCGTGACGACGAACCCGGGCGCGACCGCGTTCACCCGGACGCCGTCGGCGGCGTACTCGGCGGCGAGGGAGCGGGTGAGCTGCGAGATCCCGCCCTTGCTGGCGCTGTAGGCGGGCCGGTCCCGGCTCCCGGCGAACGCGAACATCGACGAGACGTTCACGATCGCCCCGCCCTCGCCCGCCGCGAGGCAGGGCCGGGCGGCCTGGCAGGCGACCATGGTCGCGGTGAGGTTGACCTCCAGGACGCGGCGCCAGCGGGCGAGGTCGTACTCGTCGCGGTCGTGGCTGACGCCCGCGCAGTTGACCAGGGCGTCCAGGCGGCCCGCGCCCGCGATCAGGTCCGTCAGCCCGCCGCCGTCCAGCACGTCGTGCTCCACCACGCGGACGCCCGGGTGGACGGGCGCCTCGCCCCCGGCGGCGGGGCGCAGGCCGAGCGCGGTGACCTCCGCGCCCAGCTCGGCGAGCAGCACGGCGGTCGCCGCGCCGATCCCGGACGTCCCGCCCGTCACGAACGCGCGGCGCCCGGCGAACAGCCCGGCCTCGAATCCCTCGTTCACGGCCGCACCAGCACCTTGATCTCCTCCTTGGCGTTCAGCAGGGCCTCGAAGCCGTCGCGGACGACGTCGTCGAGCGCGACGGTCGAGGTCACGATGGGGGTGAGGTCGAGTCCCTCCTCGGCGACCAGCCTGATCAGCTCGGGGTGGACGTCGCGGTAGCCGACCGACCCGATGATCGACTGCTCGTTGTTGACCAGGGCGAACGCGTCGAGCGCGAACGTCCCGCCGAGGCCGACCAGCACGACCCGGCCGCCGCGCCGGGTGGCGGCGAGGCAGTCGCGCAGCGTGCCCTCGGTGCCGACGGCCTCGAACGCCACGTCGGCGGCGCCGCCCGGGAGGCCGCCCGCGTCCAGGGCCTCGGCCGCGCCGAGGCGCAGGGCGAGGTCGCGCCGCCGGGCGGACGGGTCGCAGGCGACGACGCGGCCCGCCCCGTACCGGACGGCGAGCCGTACGACCAGCAGCCCGATCGGGCCGAGGCCCGCGACCGCGACCGTCTCCCCGTCGCGCAGCCCGGACCGGCGCAGCGCGTGCAGCGCGACCGCGGCGGGCTCGAACACGGCCGCCTGTTCGAGGGAGACCCCGTCGGGCAGCCGGTGCAGCATGTAGGACGGCACGACGGCCCGTTCGGCGAGGCCGCCGTCGCCCATCAGCCCGGCGAACCCGAAGTGGCGGCACAGGTTGTACTCCCCCGCCAGGCAGCGCGGGCAGTCGCCGCAGCGGTAGTGCGGCTCGACCGCGACGCGGTCGCCGGGCCGGACGCCGGTCACACCGGGCCCGACCTCCGCGACCGTGCCGCAGAACTCGTGCCCGAGCGTCAGCGGCGCCTCGCGCCCCGACTCGGGGTGCGGCTCGTCCACGGGGATGGCGTGCGGCCCGTCGGCGTACTCGTGCAGGTCGCTGCCGCAGATCCCGCAGTACGCGACGTCGAGCGCGACCTCTCCGGGGCCGGGGGCGCCGAGCGGGACGTCCTCCACGCGGACGTCGCGCGCCCCGTACCAGACCGCCGCCTTCACGCGCCCACCGCCTCGGCCGCGGCGCGGCGGCGCAGGACGGCCGGGGCCGTCTCGCGCAGCGCGAACGACAGCGCGACGACGATCGCGGCTCCGCCGGCCGCGATGAACATGGCGGCCTGGAGCCCCCACGCGTCGGACGCCCAGCCCGCGACGAGCGGGCCGAGGAAGCCTCCGGCCAGCTCGCCCACGCCCATGATCACGCCGAGCGCGGTGGCGAGCGCGCCGCGCGGGACGGTCTCGGCCGGGATCGTCGCCATGATCAGCGTGAAGCAGCCGAGCCCGGTGTAGGTGAGGATCATCAGCGCGCCGAGCAGCACCGGGCTGCCGACGTACACCACGGCGACCGGGCAGCACACCGCGAGCGCGGTGAACCCGATCAGCGCGGGCTTGCGGCCCACCCGGTCGGAGATCGCGGGCGTCGCGAAGCCCCACAGCACCCAGGCGACGCCGAGGCAGGTCATGACCGCGCTCATCGTTCCCGAGCTCCAGCCCTTCTCGTCGGTCAGGTACTTCGGCGTGAACGTGATCAGCGTGACGAACCAGGTGAGGTAGCAGCAGGCGATCAGCATGCAGATCACCACGTTGCGCAGCCGCAGGACCTCGCGGGCCGGGACCTTCGGGGCCGGCCGGACCTCCTGGGCCTCCGCGGCGGCCGCCGGGCCGTTCGCCTCTGCGCGGGGCGCGCGTTCGAGCACGTACCTGGCGATCAGCGCGGTGATGATCACCCCGGGGACGATGGTGACGAAGAACGCCGTCCGCCAGCCGAACGCGTCGGCGAGGCGCACCACGACGATCGGGGCGAGGATGCCGCCGAGCAGCCCCGCCGACGAGCCCTGGAGCAGGCCCATGTTGAGGCCGCGCCGCGACTCCCGGGACGCCTCCACCATCAGCGACTGCGCCATCGGCAGCACCGCGCCCTCGGCGGTGCCCATCAGGGCGCGGGCCGCGAGCAGCCCGGCGAAGCCCGTCATCAGGCCGGACGCCGAGGAGAACAGCGAGAACAGCAGGACCGCCGCGACGAGGATCGGCTTGCGCCGTCCGAGGCGGTCCGACAGGCTCCCGGCGAACATCCCGGCCAGCGCCCACGTCAGCGCGAGCACCCCGGACAGGACGCCGAGCTGCGAGTTGGACAGGCCGAAGTCGTCGTCCATGTACGGCGCGAGGAACGCCAGGGCCTGCCGGTCGAAGAAGACGAAGCCGAAGGCCAGGAACAGGATGGCCAGCAGCCTGTTCTCGTACCGGTCGGCGTCGGCGGGAGCGTCCCGGATGAGCGTGTCGGCCATCGGTCAGCGGAACAGGGAGTTGACGTAGTCCGCGCCCAGCCCGACCTCGTCGTAGTGCTTGCGGCACATGTCGATGTAGTCGTGGACGTCGAAGTAGCCCTCCGGGTCGCCGTTCTCGTCCAGCCACACCAGCGGGCCCTTGACGATGAACAGCGTCTTCATCGGCTCCTCGTGCTCGTACGCGACGAGGGTGTGGCCCTCGCCGGGCGCCTCGTAGATGAAGTCTCCGGCGGTCGCGGTCCAGGGCCGTTCGAGGTAGCCCCACTTGCCCGAGATCGTGTAGGCGAAGACCTCGTGCGGGTGGTAGTGCCGGTTGACCAGCCCGGCCTGCTTCGCCCGCAGGATGTCGGACCAGGTGTTGTCCTTGACGTTGATCCACAGCGGCCTGGAGCCGACCGTCTCGGTGAACGGCACGTAGTAGCGGTCGTCGTCGGTGGCGACCTTGGACAGGTACACCTCCGGCAGCGCGTCCGGCTTCTGCGAGTTCTCGATCGGCTTGAGGTTCTTCCAGAACTCCGAACCTGGGGTTTCCGGCATGTGAACGACTCCTCTCACGTTCGCGTTGCCGTGAGTGAACCCCGTTCGCGCCGGTCCCGTCTTTCCCGTGGCGGACGTCACCGTTTGCACGTCTCAGACATCGCCGCGGCATCGCCCGCGCCGTCCCCGGCGGGTGATCTCCGCCACGCTTCGAGCGGGCCTCCAGCGGGCGTGGAGGAGATCTCCACTGGACATGGAGGGAACCGGGGATCATGGGACGAGGCGGTGTGACACAGATCCTCGCGCGCCGAGGAAATATTCGGGGCCGACCGCGCCTTGGACTTCTCTGCGTACGCGGGTCGTCCCCGCCGGCCCGCCATCCGCATCTGACGACGCTCCCCCCGCGCGCCGCGCGACGCCGACGTCCGCGACGCCGACCGCCCGACGAACCGTACGAACGACCACGCACGAACGACCACGACTCAATCCCGCACGCCCTCCGCACGCCCTCCGCACGAACGATCACGCCTCCCGCCCGAACGTTCGAGCTCCCGCCGACGCGCCGCCTACCGGCGCCCCCGACCCCCTTGGAGTCCTCAGGCATGGCCCAGTCCGAGACCGCCGCCCAGCCCACCGTCCTGCGCGACGGCCGCCCGCCCGAGGGCGACGGCCGCGGCGGGGGCGGCGGGATGATCGCGGTCCTCGCGTTCTCGGGGATCGTCGTGGCGGTCATGCAGACCCTGCTCGTCCCGATCATCGCCGAGCTGCCGCACCTGCTGTCGACCTCCGCCGCCAACGCGACCTGGGTGATGACCGCGACGCTGCTCGCCGGCGCGGTCGCCACGCCGATCATGGGACGGCTCGGCGACCTGTTCGGCAAGCGCCGGATGCTGCTGGCCAGCCTCGCGCTGATGGTGGTCGGCTCGCTGATCGCCGCCGTGTCGTCCGACCTCGTCCCGGTCGTGACCGGGCGCGCGCTCCAGGGCTTCGCGATGGGCGCGATCCCGCTCGGCATCAGCATCATGCGCGACGAGCTGCCGCCGCACCGGCTCGGCTCCGCGATGGGGCTGATGAGCTCGTCCATCGGCATCGGCGGCGCACTCGGGCTGCCCGGCGCGGCGTTCGTCGCGCAGCACGCCGACTGGCACGCGCTGTTCTACACCTCTGCGGGGCTCGGCGTGCTCTCCATGGCGCTGACGCTGGTCTTCGTGCCGGAGTCGGGCGTCCGCGCGCCGGGACGGTTCGACGTCCTCGGCGCGGTCGGCCTGTCGGCCGCCCTGGTCTGCTTCCTGCTCCCGATCACCAAGGGCGACCAGTGGGGCTGGGCCAGCCCGACCACGCTCGGCTTCTTCGGCGGCGCCGCGGTGCTGTTCCTGCTGTGGGGCATCCTGGAGCTGCGGATCGACAGCCCGCTGGTCGACCTGCGCACCACCGCCCGCCGCCAGGTGCTGCTCACCAACGTCGCCTCGGTGATGATCGGCGTCGCGTTCTACGCCATGTCGCTGGTGCTGCCGCAGATCATGGAGCTGCCGACCGCGACCGGGTACGGCCTCGGCGAGTCCCTCGTCGTCGCCGGGCTCGCGATGGCGCCGATGGGCCTGGCGATGATGCTGGTCTCGCCGCTGTCGGCGCGGCTGACCGCCGCCCGCGGCCCGAAGACGTCCCTGATGCTGGGCCTGCTGATCATCGGCACCGGGTACGGCGTCGGGCTGTTCATGATGGGCGCGCTCTGGCAGATCGTCGTGGTCGTCACGATCATCGGCACCGGCATCGGCTTCGGCTACTCCGCCCTGCCCGCGCTGATCATCGGCGCGGTCCCGCCGTCGGAGACCGGCGCGGCCAACGGCCTGAACGCCCTGATGCGGTCCATCGGCACGTCGGTGTCGAGCGCCGTGGTGGGCATGGTGCTGGCCCGCATGACGACCTCGTTCCACGGCACCCCGCTGCCCAACATGGACGGCTTCCGCGCCGCGTTCCTCATCGCGACCGGCGCGTCCCTCATCGGCCTGGTCCTCGCCGCGCTGCTGCCGTCCCAGCGCCGCCGCTCCGCCGCGCACGCCGGAGCCCCCGCTCCCGGCGCGCCGTCCGGCACCGGCGCGACCGCCGCGACGGCCGCTCCCGCGGCCTTCGCCGGGGGCAGGACGGTCCTGCGCAGCGTGCAGGGCCAGGTGCTGAGCGGCGGACGTCCCGTCGCGGGCGCCGCGGTGACGCTGATCGACGCGCAGGGCCGCCAGGTCGCGCACGCCGTCAGCGGCGGCAGCGGCGGCTACGAACTGAACGTCGCCGAGGAGGGCCGGTTCCTCCTGGTCGGCTCAGCGTCCGGCTACCGCCCCGAGGCCGCGCCCCTCGCGGTCGCGGACGAGCCGATCGACCTGGACCTCGTGCTGTCCGGCACGGGCGGCCTGCGCGGAACGGTCCGCGGCGCCCGTCCGGAAGGCGAGGCCCCGGCCCCGCTCGGCGACGCCACGGTCGTCGCCGCCGACGGCAACGGGCACGTGGTGGCGTCGGCGACGACCGGCCCGGACGGCTCGTTCGAGATGGCCGACCTGATCCCCGGCGGCTACACGCTGGCCGTCCGCGCGGCGGGCCACCGCCCGTCCGCCCTCCAGGCCACGGTGAACGGCGACGGGCCGCACGACCAGGACGTCGTCCTGGAGCCGCTGACGGCCGTCGCCGGCACCGTGCGCGGCTTCGACGACCGGCCCCTCGCCGACATCCGCGTGTCCCTGCTCGACAAGGCGGGGAACGTCGTCGCCACCACCGCCACGGCGGAGGACGGGACGTACGCGTTCAGCGACGTGACCGGCACCGACTACACCTTGGTCGCGACCGGGTACGCGCCGGTCGCCGCGTCCGTCACCCTCACCGGCACCGGCCTGGACTCGGTCGACCTGCGCCTGACCCACCAGACGCGCGACCTCAGCAGGAACGACTGATCCGCGCCCCGTCGAACGGCGCCCCCGCCGGACGCCCGGCGCAGCGGCCGAGCGCCCGGCGGGGGCTGCGGGGGCTGCGGATCAGGACGCGAGCGGGTCCTGGCCGTTCTTGAGGCGCACCGCGAACGTCTTCAAGGCGTCCAGGGCCCGCAGGTACGGCATCGGGCCGAACGAGACGCGGGCCACGCCGAGCGAGGCCAGCTCCCGGACGTCGGTGCCGTTGGCGTTGATCGGGCCCGGCAGCTCCTTGGCGAGGACGGCGACCGCGTCGACCGGCGCCATGATCGGGTACACGCAGTCGGCGCCGGCCTCGAAGTAGCGCCGGCCCCGCTCGATCGCCGCGTCCACCGCGTCCGGGGCCTTGGTGATGAACGTGTCGACCCGGGCGTTGACCACCAGGTCGGGCGCGGCGGCGCGGAACGCGGCCAGGTAGTCGGCCTGGGCCGACGCCTCGACCAGCGCGCCGCCCCGGGAGTCCTCCAGGTTGCAGCCGGACGCGCCGATCGCCACGAGGCGTTCGGCGAGCTCGGCGGGGGCCAGGCCGTACCCGGCCTCGGCGTCCACCGTGACCGGGACGTGCGCGGCGCGGATCACGCGGCCGGCGGCGGCGAGCATCTCCTCGGCGGGCGCGCCCTCGTGGTCCTCGTAGCCGAGCATGGCGGAGATGGACGCGCTCGCGGTCGCGAGCGCGGGGAACCCGGCCTCCTCGACGATCGCGGCGCTCGCCGCGTCCCAGACGTTCGGCAGGACCAGCGGGTCGCCGGGCACGTGCAGGTCCCGGAGGCGGGTCGTGAGTTCGGTCATCTCAGCTCCTTCGTTTGCAAGGAGACTCCGCCGGACGCCGCTTTGTGACATCGGCCCGGTCGGCGGCGGGCCCTGGCGCGGTCAGCGGCGGACCTTGACGCGGTGGATGCGGACGGGCTTGGCGGGCTCGCCGTCGCCCGGACCGTTCTCGCCGGGGATGATGCCGACCTTCACGATCCGGTCGAGGACGCGCAGGCCGCGGGTGACCTTGCCGAGGACGGTGTAGGCGGGCGGGATGTTGGCGTGCGAGTGCACCAGGAAGAACTGGCTGCCGTTGGTGTCGGGCCCCCAGTTGCCCATGGCGACCGTCCCGCGCGGGTACGTCTCCTTGCCGGTGAGCTCGTCGTCGAACCTGTAGCCGGGCCCGCCCTTCTCCGCCGCCCAGATGTCGCCGCACTGGAGGACGCCGAGCCGTTCGGAGTTGGTGAGCCGCCAGCAGCGCGTGCGGTCGTAGAAGTCCTGGCGCGCGAGGCTGGTGAAGTTGTGCACGGCGCAGGGGGCGTTGCGCCGGTCCATCTCGATGCGGATGTCGCCGAAGTTGGTCTCCAGGACCACGTCCACCGTCCCGCGCGCGCGCGCCTTCGACCGCGGCGGCCGGACGGGCTTGGCGGCGGGGTTGTCCGGCGTCGGGGTGAACGTGCACCGCACCTTGTGCCCGCCGTGCCCGCCGTGCCCGCCGTGCCCGCCGTGCCCGCCGTGCCCGCCGTACGCGGAGGCGGTACGCCCGGGGCTCTGGGGGAGGCGGCCTGCGCGGGCGACGCGTAGGCGGGTGCGGTGGCGAGGAGGGGGGCGCCTAGGGCGACGGCCAGGGCGGCGGGGGCTGTCCAGCGCGTTCTCATGGCGCCCAACCTAGTGATCACGTTCGCGGCGGGATATTGGCAGATTCCGACGAACCGGCGGCGGGACGCCCCGGCGCGGACGGCCGCCCGCCCGCTCGGTTAGCGTCGAGGTGATCAAAAGGCCCGTACCTGACGAGGGAGTCAGCATGCTGCCGTGGTCCGCCGAACTCGCCGGTCGCCTGGACGACCATGTCCTCAGCAGCGAACTGCTGCGCGGCAACCCGCTCGGGGACCCGAGCGACCGCCCCCTGCTGGTGTACGTCCCGCCCGGCTACGACGACGATCCCGGCCGCCGCTACCCCTCGGTGTACGTGATCACGGGGTTCACCGGGCACGTCGGGATCTGGCGCAACCGGACGCCGTTCCGCCGGACGTTCCCCGAGACCGCGGACGCGGTGTTCGCGAGCGGGGAGGCGCCGCCCGCGCTCGTGGTGTTCGTGGACGCCTGGACGGCCCTCGGCGGCAGCCAGTTCGTCGACTCGCCCGGCACCGGGCCGTACCACTCCTACCTGTGCGACGAGGTCGTGCCGTGGGTGGACGCCCACTACCGCACGCTGGACGCGCCCGAGCACCGCGCGATCAGCGGCAAGTCCAGCGGCGGCTACGGCGCGATGATCACCCCGATGCTGCGGCCCGACCTGTTCGGAGCCCTCGCGACGCACGCGGGCGACGCCCTCTTCGAGTACTGCTACCTGACCGAGTTCCCGAAGTGCGTCCGGCACCTGCGCGCCTACGGCGGCGACATCTCGCGGTGGTGGGACGACTTCCAGGGGCGCACGTCGTTCACCAAGCCGGGGGACGACGACCTGCTCAACATGCGCGCCATGGCGGCGTGCTACACGGCGAAGGACGACGGCACGCCCGAGCTGCCGTTCGACCCGGTGACGGGCGTGCTCCGGCCGGACGTGTGGGAGCGCTGGCTCGCCTGGGACCCGGTGCGGATGGTGCCCGAGAGCGCCGACGCGATGCGCTCCCAGCGGGCGATCTGGATCGACGGGGGCCGCCGGGACGAGTGGTTCCTGGACGTCGGCGCCGAGGCGTTCCGGGCGGCGCTGCTCGCCGAGGGCGTCTCCGAGGACGTGATCCGGTTCGAGCTGTTCGACGCGGGGCACGGCGGTATCGACTACCGCTACCCGATGGCCCTCTCCTGGCTCTGCCGGCGCATCGCCCCCACCGGCTGACGACCGCCGCAAGCCGAATCCGGAAAGGGCCGCGAGAGTTCCAAACGCGCTGGCCGAATACGGTCGCCCGCTCCGATCACGCGAACCGCCTCCCAGGCAGGGAGGCGGTTCGCGCGTTTCCATCGACGAATTCGTAATTTGTGAAAATCCAGTACCGAATGGATTCGTTGACACCCGACATCCGCCACGGTGCACTTCTGGGCAGCTCATCCGGATGAGTCTCACGTCCCCCCCACACTCCCCTGTCCCCGCCAGGCGGTTCGCCGATGTCACCGACGTCGACGGACGGCGCGGAACGTTCTCACGAGGAACGCCGCGGCGCCCGTACGCCCGGCGGGGGACTCCGTGGAAGGAGCACCCCCTGTGAGACACCAGACCGCGCTCGGGGCGGCGGCCGTGGCCGTCGGCCTCGCCGTGGCGATGTCGGCCCCCGCCACAGGCGCGACGACCCGTACCGCCGCCGCGCCGCCGAAGCCGGACCCCCGGACGACGGCGGCAGCCTCGGCGGACCGGTTCGTCGTGGCCAAGCCCGCATCGTTCCGCACGTCCAAGCAGGACCGCGTGGTCCGCCGCGGCGTGACGTCCGGGGCCGGCGGGCTCCAGTACGTCGCCTACGACCGGACCTACAAGGGCCTTCCGGTGTACGGCGGCGACTTCGTCGTCACCACCAACTCGACCGGCGCCGTCCTCAGCAGCACCGTCGCGCAGCGGCAGACGCTGGACGTCGGCACGAAGGCGACCGTGTCCGCGGCGCAGGCGGCCAAGACCTCCCGCGCCCGCGTGACCAAGGTGGACTCGGCGACCGCGCCGAAGCTCACGGTCCTCGCCGAGGGCACCGGCAAGCTCGTCTACGAGACCGTCGTCAGCGGGACGCAGAAGAAGCGCCCGACGAAGCTGCACGTCCTCGTGGACGCGAAGACGGGCAAGGTCGCGAGCACCTGGGACGAGGTCCGGGACGCCGCCGACGACAGGAGCAACTACCACGGCACCGTCGACCTCAGCACCGCGGCGACGTCGATGCAGGACCCGAACCGTTCCGGCATCCGCTGCGGCGGCCAGAACGGCCAGACCTACACCGGCACCGACAGCGCCTGGGGCAACGGCAGCGGCACCGACCTGGAGACCGCCTGCGTCGACGCCCTCTACGCCGTCCAGAAGGAATGGGACATGCTGGGCGCCTGGCTCGGGCGCAACGGCATCAACGGCAGCGGCGGCGGGTTCCCGGCGCGCGTCGGCCTCGCCGACGTCAACGCGTACTGGAACGGCAGCTACACCAGCTTCGGCCACAACCAGGCCAACACCAAGCAGGCGACCCCGATCGACGTCGTCGCGCACGAGTTCGGCCACGCCGTCTTCACCACCACCCCCGGCGGCGACAGCGGCGGGAACGGCAACGAGAAGGGCGGCATGAACGAGTCGGCCGGCGACATCTTCGGCGCGCTGACCGAGCACTACGTGAACGAGCCCGCCCAGTACGACCCGCCGGACTACCTGGTGGGCGAGGAGGTCGACCTGGTCGGCCAGGGCCCGATCCGCAACATGTACAACCCGTCCGCGCTGGGCGACCCGAACTGCTACTCGTCCTCCATCCCGAGGACCGAGGTGCACTCGGCCGCCGGCCCGCAGAACCACTGGTTCTACCTGCTGGCCGAGGGCTCGAACCCGGGCAACGGCAAGCCGACCAGCCCGACGTGCGACGGTTCGACCGTCACCGGCATCGGCGTGCAGAAGGCCGGCCAGATCTTCATGGGCGGCCTGAACCGCAAGGTCACCTCGTGGAGCCACGCGCGGGCGCGCGTCGAGACCGTCAACGCCGCGAACCAGCTCTTCCCGACCTCGCGCACCGAGTGCGAGGCGGTCAAGAAGGCGTGGACCGCGGTCAGCGTCCCGCAGCAGAGCGGTGAGGCGGCCTGCACCGGCACCGGGCAGCCCGACTTCCAGCTCACGGTCACCCCGGGCTCCGGCTCGGCGCAGGCCGGCGGCACGGCCACGGCGTCGATCGGCACCCAGACCACCAGCGGCTCCGCGCAGCAGGTGACCCTGTCGGCGACGAGCCAGCCGGCCGGGCCGACCGCGACGTTCTCCCCGGCGACGGTCACCTCCGGCCAGTCGTCCACGATGACGGTGAACGTCCCCGCCGGCACGCCCGACGGCACGTACACCCTGACGGTCCTCGGTCACGGCAGCGTCGACCGTACGGCCACGTACAAGCTGACCGTCGGGGACGGCACCCCGGGCGAGGTCTACTCCGACGACTTCGAGTCCGGGCAGGGCTGGACGGTCAACCCGGAGGGCGGCGACACCGCCACCTCGGGCGCGTGGGAGCGCGGCACGCCGCAGCCGACCAGCTACAGCGGCACCAACCTCCAGATCGCCGCGGCCGGCGGCAGCAACGACCTGGTGACGGGCGCGGCCGCGTCCGGCTCCGACGCCGGCGGCAACGACCTGGACGGCGGCACCAGCAGCGTCCAGTCGCCCGCGATCGCGCTGCCGAGCGGGACGCTGACGCTGACGTTCTCCTGGTACCTGGCGCACCTGAACAACTCGGGTTCCACCGACTACCTGCGCGTGCGGGTCGTCGGGCCGAACGGCACCAGCACCGTCCTCAACCAGGCCGCGTCGGCGGCGAACCGGGCCGGGTCGTGGCAGAACGCCACCTACGACCTGAGCCCGTACGCCGGGCAGTCGGTCCGCATCGTCGTGGACGCCGCGGACGCCGGCGCCGCCAGCCTCGTCGAGGCCGGCCTCGACAACGTCAAGATCAGCAAGTCCTGACCCTCCCCCATCCCCCCTGAACTCGGCTCGCGGCGGGCTCCGCCGCCCGCTCCTGCGGCCCGCCGCGAGCCGACACCACCTGGAGGAACGATGAGATCGCGCATGCTCGCGACCGCGGGGGCGGTCAGCCTGGCCCTGTCGCTGTCGGCCGCGGTGCCCGCGTCCGCCCTGACGTCCGGCCCGGCGCGTCCGAGCCCGGCCGTGAAGGCGCCCCCGGACATCCCGCTCGCCAACGTCAAGGCCCACCTGTCCCAGCTCCAGTCGATCGCGAACGCCAACGGCGGCAACCGCGCCCACGGGCGTCCCGGCCACAAGGCGACGATCGACTACATCAAGGGCAAGCTGGACGCCGCCGGGTTCCAGACGGCGATCCAGACGTTCAGCTACGGCGGCGCCACCGGCTACAACCTGATCGCCGACTGGCCGGGCGGCGACGCCAACAACGTGCTGATGACCGGCGCGCACTCCGACAGCGTGACCGCCGGCCCCGGCATCAACGACAACGGGTCGGGCTCGGCCGCGATCCTGGAGACGGCGCTCGCCGTCGCGCGGGAAGGCCTCAAGCCCGCCAAGCACCTGCGGTTCGGCTGGTGGGGCGCGGAGGAGCTGGGCCTGATCGGGTCCAACTACTACGTCAACAACCTGCCGTCCGCCGAGCGCTCGAAGATCAAGGGCTACCTCAACTTCGACATGGTCGGCTCGCCCAACCCCGGCTACTTCGCCTACGACGGCGACGGGTCGAGCGGCAGCGGCGGCCCGGCCGGGTCCGCCGAGATCGAGAACGTGCTGCGCGCGTACTTCTCGTCCATCAACGTGGCGGTCCGCGACACCGCGTTCGACGGGCGTTCGGACTACGGCGGCTTCATCCGGTACGGCATCCCGGCCGGAGGCATGTTCACCGGCGCGGAGGGCCGCAAGACCTCCGCCGAGGCGCAGCTCTGGGGCGGCCAGGCGGGCGTCGCGTACGACCGCTGCTACCACTCGTCGTGCGACACCTCGTCCAACATCAACGACCCGGCGCTCGACCGCAACGCCGACGCGATCGCCTACGCCGTCTGGACGCTCGCGGGCGGGGGCGGCGAACCGCCCGGCGACACCGTCTACGCCGACGACCTCGAAGCCGACACGGGCTGGACGGCGAACGCGGGCGGCTCCGACACCGCGACGTCCGGCCGGTTCGAGCGCGCCGTCCCGCAGACGACGACGTACTCGGGCACCACCCTGCAACTGCCCGGGAACTCGGGCAGCACCGCGCTGGTGACCGGGTCGTCCGCCGGCGCGGACGCGGGCGCGAACGACATCGACGGCGGCACGACGAGCATCCAGTCGGCGCCGATCTCCGTGCCCGCGGGCTCGAAGACGCTGTCGTTCTCCTGGTACCTCGCCCACCTGAACAACGCGTCGAGCAGCGACTACCTGCGGGTGCGCGTCGTCGGCCCGAACGGCACGACGACCGTCCTCGACCAGGCCGCGTCGGCGGCGAACCGGGCCGCGGCGTGGCAGCCGAAGACGGCGGACATCTCGGCCTACGCGGGCCAGTCCGTGCGCATTCAGGTCGAGGCCGCGGACGCCGGGGGCGCGAGCCTCGTCGAGGCCGGACTGGACGACATCAAGATCACCAAATAGCGGAGTCGCCGCAGCTCGGGGGATGGTTTCAGAACATTCCATCCCCCGAGTTACAAAAGTTGAAAATCCAGGACCAAATGGATTGATTGACATCGACTACCCCTAAGGGGTGCACTTCTGCACAACTCAACCGGTTGAGCCGTCCACCCCCCATCCCGGGCGCGGACCCGGACTCCCCTCCCTCCGGACCGCGCCGAGCCAAGCGCCGCGTGCCCCCGCCACAGGCGCTCGCGGATGCGGCCACCCCCGCCTGGCCGCATCCGCGTACGAACCCTGCGGGCTCCTCAGTCAACGCCGGCCGCCCCGATCCGCGGAGAGCTCCCACAAGGACCCCCGCGGCGCGGAGGCCCGTCCGGCCCGTGGAAGGAGCAACCCCCCGTGCGACACCAGTCCGCGATCGGTTCGGCGGCCATCGCCGCCTGTCTCGCGGTGGCGATGGCGGCACCCGCCACCGCGTCCGCGTCATCCGCGCCCCCCGCGCCGTCCCCGGCGACCGCGGCCGACCGCTTCGTCGCGTCAGGCCAGGCCCAGATCAAGGCGTCCCCGAAGGACCGCGTCGTCCGCAAGGGCGTCACGACCGGCGCCGGCGGCCTCACCCACATCTCGTACGAGCGCACCTACGCCGGACTGCCCGTCCAGGGCGGCGACTTCGTCGTGACCACCGACGCGTCCGGCAAGGTCCTCGGGACCGCGGTCAACCAGACCGCCCCGCTCTCGGTCACCACCACCCCGAAGGTCAGCGCGGCGACCGCCGCCAAGGCCGCGGCCCGCCGGCTCCCCGGAGCCAAGGCCACGAAGCCCACCCTGACCGTCCTGGCCCAGGGCAGCGGACGCCTCGCCTACGAGACCGTCCTCTACGGCGTGAAGGGCTCGTACGGCTCGTTCGCCCCGAACGGCTCCTACGGAACGAAGAGCGCGCACGGACCGAAGGGGTCCTACGGAACCAAGAGCGCACACGGACCGAAGGGCTCCTACGGCTCCGCGTCCTTCGACGGGTCGTACGGCCTCGACGGCTCCTACGGGACGCCCTCGATCCTGCACGTCTACGTGGACGCCGCCACCGGCAAGTACATCTCCCAGTGGGACGAGGTGGTCGCGGCCGACGACGACCAGAGCTTCTACCACGGCGGCCGCAACAAGCCGACCTCGATCGCCACCACCCAGTCCGGCGGCACGTACACCATGCGCGACCCGTCCCGTACGGGCATCAGCTGCGGCAACCAGAGCGGGACCGTCTACAGCGGCACCGACGACGCCTGGGGCAACGCGGTCGGCAACAACCTCGAGACCGCCTGCGTCGACGCCCTCAAGGCCGCCCAGTCCGAGTACGACATGGTCAAGACCTGGCTGGAGCGCAACGGCCTCGACGGCAACGGGCGCGGCTGGCCCATGCGCGTCGGCCTCAACCAGGCCAACGCGTTCTGGAACGGCAGCTACGCCAACTTCGGCCGCAACAACGGCAACACCCGCCAGGCGACGCCCACCGACGTCGTCGCGCACGAGCTCGGCCACGGGATCTTCCAGTACACCCCCGGCGGCTCCGCGGGCAGCAACGAGAAGGGCGGGCTGAACGAGTCCACCGGCGACATCTTCGGCGCCCTCACCGAGTGGTACCTGAAGGAGCCCCGCGTCACCGAGCAGATCTCCGGCACGACGGCCCTGCTCAACTACGACCCGCCGGACTACGAGGTCGGCGAAGAGGTCAACCTGGTCGGCTCCGGCCCGATCCGCAGCATGTCGAACCCGTCCTCCATCAACGGGAACCCGAACTGCTACAGCTCCCGCGTGCCCCCCATGGAGGTCCACGCGGCGGCCGGAGTGCAGAACCACTGGTTCTACCTGCTGGCCGAGGGCTCCAACGCCAACGACCCGGGCAACGGCCGTCCGAACAGCCCGACCTGCAACAACTCGACGGTCACCGGCGTCGGCGTCCAGAAGGCCGGACGCATCTTCATGGAGACCCTCAACATGAAGACGTCGACCTGGACGCACGGCGCCGTGCGCAAGACGTCCCTCCAGGCCGTCATCAACCTGGTGCGCGTGGGCAAGGCCACCTGCACCGACTTCACGCGCACGCGGGACGCCTGGAACGCCGTCAGCGTCCCCGCGGCGAGCGGTGAGCCCACGACCTGCACGAGCTGACCGCACCGGCGGCCGCACGGGGCGACTCTCGGCCCTCCCCGTGCGGCCATTCCCCGCCCCCCGCCAGGACCCCCGGCGCCCCGCTCTCGGCGCCGGGGGTCCGCGCGTGTCGTACCCCCAGGTCACAATGGGGACATGTGCCGAAGCATCAAGACGCTCCGCCCGCCGTTCAGCGACGAGGTCACCGAGGACGACATGCGCGCCGCCGCC
Organism: Actinomadura sp. J1-007; assembly: GCF_009793335.1. GTDB lineage: Bacteria > Actinomycetota > Actinomycetes > Streptosporangiales > Streptosporangiaceae > Spirillospora > Spirillospora yumaensis. Next base: position 2,577,066 of record NZ_WING01000001.1, read on the forward strand.
CTCCAGTACGTCCGCAAGGTCTCCGGCTTCCGCGCCCCGGCCGCGCACAACGCCGAGGCGTTCGACCGGGCCGTCGAGGAGATCACCCGTTCCACCGCCGAACTCCTGGAGACCCTCCAGGTCCGCGGCGGCGCGTCTCGGTAGTCGCGCAGGGCCCGCTGCCTCCGCGTGGGGGGTGAGGTGGCGCAGAGGGCCTCGCTGCGGGCTCCGGCCGGGTGCGTCCGCCCGTCGAGCTAGCGGAGGGCCAGGAAGATGTCGGCGCCTTCGTCGTGGTGGATCTCCAGGTCGGTCGTGTAGGCGCGGTCGATCCCCGGGTCGTCCCAGACCGAGCGCCACGCGCCGATCAGGGCCTGCGGCATCGGGCCGCGCGCCTCGATCCTGTAGCAGTTGGCGTCCGCGGGGACGCGGACGGCGACCAGGCCCTCGGGCATCCCGTCCACGCTCGTCACCGCGACACCGACGACCTGGGTGTACGCGCCCGTGTGGTCGCTCTCGTAGTCGGTGAGGACGGCGTAGAGGCGGTCGTCGGCCCGCGCGCGCACCTGGTCGAACGCGCCGGGCGCGGCCGCGCGGCGCCACAGGTCCGGCAGGAGGGCACGCTCGGGGTCCGCCTCGGCGGCGTTGGTCGTGCGCGCCACGTAGCCGACGATCTGGCGCGGGTCACGCGCGGCGATCTCTCCCATTCCCACAGGCTATCGCGCTGATCGCGGCGTCCCCGGCGCGGGCCCCGGCCGGGCGGGGGCAGGCGCGCGGCGGGGCCGACGGCCTTGACGGTCTGCATCACCGGGGCCGTCTCCAGGGAACGGATCGTTTCGAGCGCGCCCAGGCGGCGCGTCAGGTAGCGGTGCAGGGACGCCGGGTCGGGGCACAGGGCCTGGGCCACGAGGTTGGTGGGACCGGTCGTGGCGGCGACGAAGGCCAGTTCGTGGTGCTCGGCCAGGGTGGAAGCGACGCGGTCCAGATGGGCGGGCTCGACCGACATCCACAGCAGCGCCTGGGTCGTGACGCCGAGGAGCGTGTCGTCCACCTCGACGTCGAAGAAGACCGCGCCGCCGGCGCGCAGGTCGGCCAGGCGGCGCGCCACGGTGGCGGGCGCCCAGCCGGTCGCGGCGGCGAGGTCGCCCAGGGAGGCGCGCCCGTCGCGCTGGAGCGCCTTGAGGAGGGCCCCGTCGGAGTCGGCGAGCGCCTGCCCCGGGCCGGTGAACGCGGGCTCCAGGCGTTCGCGCTGGGCGGGGCTCAGGGTGCTCGTACGGCCGCGCCAGGCCGTGGGGCCGCCCAGATACATGTGCAGCAGGTGGTGGGCCGAGACGGCGGTGACGGCCGCCGTGCGCGGGATGTCGTGGAGCAGCAGCGCGTGGCTCGTCGCGGCGTGCACGACCGCGACGATCTCGGTGCCGCCCGACGCGAGCTTCACCCACGAGGTGTCGGCGCGGCGGGCGAGCGCCCGCGCGAGGTCCTGCGCCGCCTGCGGGCCCGCCGTGAGGCGGACGAGCCACTGCGCGTGCGCCGCGTGCGCGGGGTCGGCGAGCCCGACGACGCGCAGGCCCGCGGCGTCGCGCAGCCGCCGGTAGCGGCGGGCCACGGTCTGCGTCGAGACGTCCAGGACGGCGGCGATCCGGCTGAACGGCGCGCGTCCGTCGATGTGCAGGGCGTGGATCAGGCCGTGGTCGACCTCGTCGAGCATGTGACACATCCTCGTATCCGCGTCGCGATGTGGAATCTTTCTCCGTTCTCGGCGCCCTGATTGGAACTCCGACGGTATCCGCCCGCAGGCTCGGGCCCGAACCGACCGGAGGGGGCGCAATGTCCGACACGCCGTACCGCCTGCGCTGGGCCGCGCTGGTGACGCTGCTCGTCGCCGAGGCGATGAACCTGCTCGACACGACGATCGTCCAGGTGGCCGCGCCGGTCATCCACGAACGGTTCGGAGGGCCCGACTCCGACGTGCAGTGGTTCGGGGCCGCCTACACGCTGCCGTTCGCCGTGCTGCTCATCACGGGCGGGCGGCTCGGGGACGTCTACGGGCGCAGGCGGATGTTCCGCGTCGGGGTCACGGGGTTCGTGGCGGCGTCGGCGCTGTGCGCGTGCGCGGGCTCGGCCGAGGCGCTGATCGCCGCGCGGGCGTTCCAGGGCGCGGCCGCGGCGCTGATCATCCCGCAGACGTTCGGCCTGATCCGCGCCATGTTCCACGGGGCCGAACTGCCGAGGGCGCTCGGCTGCATCGGGCCGGTGATGGGGCTGTCGGCGGTGTGCGGCCCCGCGCTCGGCGGCATCGTCACGCACGCGGTGTCCTGGCGGATGACGTTCCTGGTGAACGTTCCGCTGGGCCTCGCGGTGCTGCTGGCCGCGCCGCTGCTGCGGGAGGACCGGGCGGCCGTACGGCCGCGACTCGACCTCGCCGGAACGGCTCTCGCGGTGGCGGGCGCCGGGCTCGTCGTCTACTCGCTCATCGGCGGACGCGGTCACGCGTGGACGGCGGGCGGGGCGGGCGCAGCGCTGCTGGCCGCGTTCGCCGCGCACCAGCGGTGGAAGTCGCGGCGCGGGAGGAGCCCGCTGGTCGAGGTCAGCCTGTTCCGCGACCGGGGCTTCCCGGCGGCGCTGGCGAGTTCGGTCCTGTTCTTCTCGGTCATGATCGGCTTGTCGCCCGTGGTGGTGCTGCAACTGCGGACGGGAGCGCATGCCGACGTCCTGACGGCGGGGCTGACGCTGCTGCCGTGGTCGTTCGCCATGGGCGTCTCGTCGTGGGTCTCAGGCGCGTACCTCGTACCGCGCTACGGCTCCCGCGTGATGTTCGCCGGGCTCGCGACGCTGCTCTGCGGGATCCTGTCGGCCGCCGCGGTCTACGCGACGGCCTCGGACGACGCCTATCCGTGGCCGCTCCTCCCTGCGCTCGCGGTCGCGGGTCTGGGGCTCGGCATGTTCACGGCGCCGTTCTTCAGCACGGCCCTCGCGCGCGTGCGTCCGCACGAGACGGGTTCCGCCGCCGGACTGCTCAACGCCGTCCAGCAGTTCGGCGGAACGGTCGGGATCGCCCTGCTCGGGACCGTGTTCTTCCACGCCGGCACCGCGCGCGCCGGAGCGCAGCACGCGTTGTGGACCGCCGCGGGGCTGATCGTCGCGACCGCCGTCGCTGCGGTCTTCATGACGGCCCCGCGAGACCGTCGTACGGACACCCTTCCTCGCGCGGGCGCGCGCGCTGAGGAGCGCGCCTCGTAGGGGACGGCCGTCAGTTGTGGCAGTCCTGCATCTCCAGGTCGAGGGTGAGTTCGCGGACGCGCCCTCCGTCGAACAGGAACCCGTACATCGCCTTGGGCGTGCCGGGGATGCGGGTGAACGAGGCGTTCGGGCCGTCCTCCATGCGCGGGTAGGCGCGCTTGACCTCGGCGCGGGTCGAGCCGACCGTGATCCCCTCGGGCGTGGCCATGCCGGACCTAGCGAAGATCGACGCGACGCCGTACCGCGCGGAGAGGTAGCCGCCGACGCCGTCGCCCTTGGGGTCCGTGCGGCCCTTGAGGTCGAACGTGCCGCAGCCCCCGGACTTCGGCGCGGACGTGATCGTGACCAGGCCGGTGCCGCGGGCGGCGCGCTCGTTCATGCCGAGCCTGAGGGCGCCGTAGCCGTGCGGGCCGAGGGCCGTCGCGCTCGGCGGCGTGGGGGTCTGCGCGGAGCCGGGCGGGGTGCTCTGGACGGAGCCGGGCGGGGTGCTCTGCGCGGAGCCGGGCGAGGCGGTGGAGGCGGGCGGGGTGGAGGACCGCGCCGCGGGTGCGGGGTCGTCGCCGTCGCAGCCCGCGAGGAGCGTGGCGGCCAGGGCGGTCGCCGCGGCGGCGGCCAGGGAGCGGGAGTTCAATCGGTCTCCTCGAACGAAGATCACGTGCCGCCCCACTATGACGGGGGCGGCACGCGACGAGTTCGCGGAGAATCGGCCGATATCAGCCGGAACGGGGGGTTCGGGTCAGGAGGCGGCGACGAGCTCGGCGATCTGGACGGCGTTGAGCGCGGCGCCCTTGCGCAGGTTGTCGCCCGAGCAGAACAGCGCGAGCCCGTTCTCGACGGTCTCGTCGCGGCGGATGCGGCCGACGTAGGTCGGGTCCTGCCCGGCGGCCTGAAGGGGGGTCGGGACGTCCGAGAGCACCACGCCCGGCGCCCCCGCGAGCAGCTCGCTCGCGCGCTCGGGGCTGAGCGGACGGTCGAAGCGGGCGTTGATCTGGAGGGAGTGGCCGGTGAAGACGGGCACCCGGATGCACGTGCCGGAGACCTTCAGGCCGGGGATCTCCAGGATCTTGCGGCTCTCGTTGCGGAGCTTCTGCTCCTCGTCGGTCTCGGCGAGGCCGTCGTCGACGATGGAGCCCGCCAGCGGCAGCACGTTGAACGCGATCGGCCGCGCGTACACGCGGGGCTCGGGGAACTCGACGGCCGACCCGTCGTGGGTCAGCCGGTCCGCGCCCTCGACCACCTTGCGCGCCTGCTCGTGCAGCTCGGCGACGCCGGCGAGGCCGCTGCCGGAGACGGCCTGGTAGGTGGCGACGACGAGGGCGTTCAGCCCTGCCTCGCCGTGCAGCGGGCGCAGCACGGGCATCGCGGCCATGGTGGTGCAGTTGGGGTTGGCGATGATGCCCTTCGGCCGTACCGCCGCGGCGTGCGGGTTGACCTCCGAGACGACGAGCGGGACGTCCGGGTCCATCCGCCAGGCAGAGCTGTTGTCGATGACGACGGCGCCCGCCGCGGCGACCTTGGGCGCCAGGTCCTTCGAGCTGGTCTTCCCGGCGGAGAACAGCACGATGTCGAGGCCCGCGTAGTCGGCGGTCGCGGCGTCCTCGACGGTCACCTCGGCGCCGCCCCACGGCAGCTTCCGGCCGGCCGAGCGGGCGGAGGCGAACAGCCGCAGCTCGTCCACCGGGAATCCGCGTTCGCCCAGGATCCTGAGCATCACGCTCCCGACCTGACCGGTGGCCCCGACGATGCCGATTCTCATGCCGCTCCCTCTGAACTCGCTTGACCTGGGCTAACGAGTGTGCCCAGGGTCCTGGCGGACGTCCAATCAATAACCCTTTCACCTGACTTTAAGCACTGCTGCACGGTGCCCGCTCACCGTGCCCGTTCGCCGCGTTCGTTTCACCTTGTCCGCAGGCGCGGGGCTCACGTGGTCCGCAGGCGCGGGGCGAGGAGCATCCCGGCGACGCCGAGCGCGCCGGTGAGGGCGAACGTCGCGAGCAGCGCGGGCCGGGTCTGCCCCTGCGCCAGCGCCGCCCCTCCGAGCCCGCTGACGAGCGCGGTGGCCAGCGTCTGCGCGAGCTGGAGCGCGGCGCTCGCTTCTCCGGGCCGTACGGCCTTCTCCATCGTGTCGGTGGTGGCGGCGTTGAACGCGATTCCCATGCCGATCCCGCCGAGGGCCCAGCCGACGATGGCGGTCCACGGCGGGATCTCGTTCACGAGGATGCCGGACGCCATGACGGCGAGCCCAGCGAGCAGCAGCGCCCAACCGGCGACCACACCGCCGACACGGCCGCTGCCTGTGTTCCGCCCTTTGTGGCCCGAGTCGCCGTCGCGGCGGGCTTGCAGAATCGAGCCCAGGACCCAGGCGAGCGCGCCCGCTGAGAGCCCGAGCCCCGCTTCCGCAGCGTTCACGTCGCGGAGCTGGGTCAGCCCTAGGGGGAGGAACGCCTCGCTACCGAAATAGACCGCGCAGAGCAGGAAACGCGTGTCTACGCCTGCCCCGACACCGCGTCGCGCGGTGAGCGTGCCGGACGGCGTCACCTGGCGGAATGTCACCACGGCCACGGCACCCCGACGACCGCAAGGACAGCGAGCAGAACCGGGTTTTTCAAGGAGAGCGCCTGGACGAACAGCCCCGTCCCCGCGGCGAGCAAGACGCTGTAGGCGATCGGCTTCCATGAGGCTCTCCGCGATTCCGTACCGCCCTCGCCGGCTTCCCCGTCCTGCTGAACGGAGCGGTCGAGGCGGCGGGCGGAGGGCAGCGTCAGCACGGCCGCCAGCGCGATCAGCGGGAGCAGCAGGACGAAGACTCCGCGCCAGCCAGTGCCCGCCGCGATTCCTGCCGCGAGCGTGGGGCCGACCAGAGAAGGGATCGACCAGGCCGCCGACAGCAGTGCGAACATGCGCGCGCGCATGGCCTCGGGGTACGCTAGGCCGACCATCGTGTAGGCCATGCCCATGACGGCCCCCACGCCGAGGCCCTGCGCGAAGCGTCCGGCCAGGAACACCGGCCACGTTCCCGCCGCTCCCGCCAGCGCGGACCCGACGGCGAAGACGAGCAGGCCGAGCGCGAGCGGATGCGCGGGCCCGCGCCGGTCGGCGGCGGGCCCGGCGGCGACGGCCCCGACGATCTGGGCGAGCATCAGCGCCGACAGCCCCCACCCGTAGGCGTTCAGGCCGTCCAGCTCGCGCGCGATGCCGGGCAGCACCGTGGCGACGCCCAGAGACTCGAACGCGACCAGCCCGACGGCGAGCAGCACGCCCGACGTGAGCCGGCGGTACGGGGCGGAGAAGACCCCGTCCCGCGCGGACCCGATCTTCCCGATCCCCTCTTCGACGTGCGACGGCATGGGGGCGGCCTCCCTGATCAATTTAATTCCGTTCCGGTACGGAACGTATTAAGCATCACCCTATACTGGCCGCATGGTCAACTCCCGGGGCGACCGCACCGCGCGTGCGGCCGACGGCGTCACGGCGGGGACGCCCGACAGCGATCCCGCGCGTGCGCGCGCAGGCGGAGCGGTGCCCGAGGGCCGAGCCGTGCGCGGGCGCGGCGCGGGACGGCCCCGCGACACCCGCATCGACGACGCGGTACGGAGCGCGACCCTGGAGACGCTGCGGGAGTCGGGCTACTCACGCCTCACGCTGGAGGGCGTCGCGGCGCGCGCGGGCACGACCAAGCCCGCGATCCGGCGCCGCTGGCGGACCCGGCAGCACCTGGTGGTGGACGCCCTCGCCACGACGCTCGGCACGGCGCCGACGCCCGACACCGGCTGCACGCACTGCGACCTGATCGAGGGCATCGGCACGCTGACCGAGGCGTTCTCCGGCGACACCGTGATCCGGCGGGCGCTGCCCGGCCTGGTCGCCGACCTCCAGGAGGACCCCCAGCTCGCCGCCTCGTTCTTCGAGCGGCTGTTCCACCCGCGCCGTGCGACCACGGCGGCGGCGCTGCGCAGGGGCGTCGAGCGCGGAGACCTGCGCGAGGACGCCGACATCGACCTGCTGCTGGACATGCTGGCCGCCACGACGTACTACCGGGCGCTGTTCGGTCACCTCCCCATCACCGAGGACCTGGCCGAGCACGTGGTCACGGTCGTCCTGGACGGCGTCGCCACCTCGCGCTGGCGGAGCGCGCACCGCTGACCGCCCCTGGCGACCCCTGCCGCCCTCGGCGGCCCGTCGGAACGCGCCGGAGCGCGCCGGAACCGGCGCGGGGCTCAGAGGCCGTCGGTGTTGCGGCCCGGCCCGTCCTCGCGGAAGTAGCGGTCGTCCGACCTGATCGCGGCGGCGTCCGCGTCGGCCGCGCGGCGCAGCTCGGCCACGTCCTGCGAGCCGTACCGCCAGGGGCCGACCCCGACCCCGGCGAGCAGGACGGCGGCCAGCACGACGAGCACCGGGGCCGCCACCAGTGCGATGAGAACGGTCCACACGATCGTCATGCCGTCATGGGACCATCCGCGCACGTCAACCGGGAAGGGGCCCGGAACGTCCCTCATGTGATCTTTATTCACCGCTGACTCGGGGAGCCCCCTATGAGACGCCTGCTCGCCTCCGCCTTGGCCACGGCCGCCGTCGCCGCCTGCGCGACCGCCGTCACCGCGCCGGCGGCGCACGCGGACCCGGCCGCGATCTCGTCCGTCTCGGTCAAGCCGGCCCTCGCCGTGCAGACCAAGGTCAACAAGCAGAAGATCAACGTCGAGGTGCGGACCAGCACCGGCGTCGACAGCGTGACCGCCGACCTCCAGGCGCGCGTGGGCGACGGCCAGATGTTCGTCATCCTCAAGGAGGTCCAGCCGGGGGTCTGGCAGGGCTGGGACTACCTCTACAACTGGGAGGCCGCCGGGACGTGGACGGCCGACATCGAGGCCAGCGACTACGACTCCGACGCCGGCGACGTGAAGAAGACCTCCTCGTTCCAGGTGCGGCGCGGCACGTACGTCTCCGGCTTCAAGGCGAGCCCTGGGAAGGTCCGCAAGGGCAAGGCCATCAGCGTCTCGGGCTCGCTCAAGGGGCTCGGGTCCTACGGCGAGTACTACGGCCTGAAGAAGGGCAAGATCGTCGTCTACTTCAAGCGGAAGGGCACCAAGTCCTGGGTGAAGTACGGCACCGTCACCACGGGCAGCGGCGGCAAGTTCCTCAAGAAGTTCAAGGCGAAGACCTCCGGCTACTGGCTGGCCCGCTACGACGGCACCGGCTACTGGTACCGGAGCTACTCGGCGGGCAAGGGCGTCGTCGTACGCTGACCTTTTGTGACGAACGACGCCGACAACGCCTCTAGCGACGTCAGCGGAGCCGACAGGGCCCAGAACGCCGATGGGCTCCCTACGGGCCAGGTGGAGCGGGTGCGCGTGCTGCACGAGCGCGCGCGCTCGCTCCACGCCCGTCTCGGACAGATTCTGGGCCCCGGCGAGCTGGACGAGTACGGCGCGGCCCTTGGCGACCTGCTGGACGTCCTGCCTCACGACGATCCCTCGCGCGCGATGTACGGGCAGATGCGCGTCGAGTTCGCCGGGCGAGCGTCCGAGATGAGCATCGCCGCCTGGCAGCGCCACCTGGAGACCGGCTCTCCTGAGGATCTGGAACTGGCCGTCGCCCTCGGGAGGCGCGCGGTGGCGGCGGCCGGGGAGGACGATCCGAACCGGACTCGCGTCCTCGCCGATCTCGGCCGCGTATTGCAGAACGAGATCGCGCGCACGCGCGACCGGGCCGTCACGGAGGAGGCGATCGGGGCGCTGGAAGAGGCCGTCGCCGCCACCGGGGTGGACTCTCCGCACCGCGTCGTCCGCGTGTCGATGCTCGGCATGTGCCTCTGGCATCGCGCGACGCAGCGGATGGCGGCCGGGGACGACCCGACCGCCGACCTCGACCGGGCGATCGTGCTGCATCGCGACGCGGTCGCGCGTGCCGAGGCGGGCGGATTCCCCGACCCGGGCGGACCGCTCGGCAACCTGGCGGTCGTCCTGGACGCCGCCGGCCGGGCACGCGGTGACGACGGCCTGACCGCCGAGGCGGGCCGCCGGTTCGAGAGCGCGGTGGAGGCGACGCCGCCGGGCCATCCGGAACGGTTCCGGCGCCTCGCCAACCTGGGCGGCTACCTGTGGACCCGGTTCCGCGAGGGCGGCGACCGCGAGGCCCTCCTGCGCGCGGTGGACGTCCTCAAGCAAGCCGAACGCGAGCTTCCTGAGGGGCGCGGCCTGCCATCCGTACTGGCCTCCGCCTTGGAAGCGGCGGAGCTTGAGGCCCGAAAGCCTTAGGCCGGGCCGGGCCGGGCCGGGCCGCGGGCGAGGGCGTCACGCGTCGGACGCGCCACGTGTCGGACGCGTTAACCGCTCCAGCCGAGGACGGTGTGGGCTTCCTCGTGCACGCGCGCGTGCTCGGCCATGACACGGCCGAGGATGTCGTCCACGTCGTTCAGTCGCTGCTCGACCTCGTCGAGGGCGTTCTGTGCGCGTGCCAGCCCGGATTCCTTGGTGAGGGAGGGGCCTTCGTCGCGCGCGAGCGCGGTGGCGAGTTCCCTGTCGGCCTGCTGGTAGGCGCGCAACGGGTTGAGGACTTCCTCGTGCCTTCGCCGGAGGCTTTCGAAGCCTTCTGAAGCGGAGGCGAGTTCGGCGCGGTCGGCCTCGATGCGTTCCTCGGCACCCGCGCGCTGCGCGCGGAGCTCGGCGAGCTCGGTGTGGGCCGCGTCCGCGTCCTCCAGGGCCCGCCGTACGTCCGGCGCGAGCCGGGCGAGCTGCTCTTCGGTGAGGTGGAGGAGCCTGTCCGAGGCGTCCGCGACGGCCCGTTCGGCCTGCTCGGCCGTCGGCGCCATGGCGTCGATCTCCGCGCGGAGAGCGTCGTGCTGCGCGTGGAGGTCGTCCACCTCGTCGGCCAGGCGGCGGAGCCTGCGCAGCTCGGCGACGCGGTCGCGCAGCCGGTCGTGCTCGGCCACCTGCTCGGCGAGGTCCCGTTCCGTCGCGCCGAGGGTTTCGAGCGCGGTCCGGTCGGACGCCAGCTCCTCCCGCGTCCGCGCGAGGACGGCCTGGCGTTCGCGCAGGTGCTCGTGCACGGGCGCGCCCGGCGACGCGGCCTCGACCAGGGCCGGGACGGCCCGTTCCAGCGAGCCGACGCCGGTCAGCGCGTCGTCCAGCGCGGCCACCGCCTGGAAGGCGAGCACGTCGTCGCCGCCGCACGCGTCACCGAGCGTCTGGGACGCCCAGTCCGCCGCCAGGCGCAAGACCGTGAGGGCCGCCAGCGGGCCGTCCTGCGCGAGCGCGTCGGCGATCCGGTCCTTCAGTTCAGTGTTCGTCATCGGTACGGCTCCAGGACGACTCCGCGGGGGCGTTCGTGACGTTAGGCGCGATAGGGCAGAAGGCCGGTTCCCCGCCGGACGCCGGAACCAGCACGAGGACCCCCGCGCCCGCGTGGGAGGGCCGCAGCCCGACCCGGTACGCGCCGGGCGGGAGCGCGGGCAGCGGCACGCTGACGTCGCGGTCGTCCACGCGCATGGTGAGCGGCGCGGCGGCGGGGGCGTCCGCGGGGACCTCCACCAGCACGGGGAGGCCGTCCCGGGCGGCGAAGTCGGCGGCCGGGTCGAGCGGCACGCCGTCGGTCTCGATCAGCCCGTTGCGGATCCGGTGCAGCGGCAGCGTCACGGTCGGCGGCTCCGGCCCGCGGACCATGATCGCTTGGGACGCGGCCCTCAGCGCGCCTCTGACGGCCGCGTCGGGCCCGAGCCAGAGCGGAGGTCCGGCGAGGGCGGGGTCGTCCGCGAGGAGGCGGTTCACGAGCGGGAAGGCGCCGAAGCGGCCGGTGACCGCCGCCGTCGCCGCGCGGTCACCGTCCGTGACCTCGCCGATCATGGTCCGGAGGCGCGCGGCCGTCCCGGCGAACGCGTCGATCAGCGTCCCCGCGGAGATCTCGATGTCGCCGAGCCGGTAGACGCGCGCCTCCCGGTAGCGCGGATGCGACCACGCGCGCGGAAGGACGACGGCGGCGCGCCGCGCCTGGTGGCGGCGGATCGCGGAGAACGCCGCGTCGAAGCGCCCGGCGAACGACGCCGCGGCGGCCAGCTCCGCGTCGAACGACACGCCGCCCGCGCCCGCAACGGCGATGGACACGACCTGCACGGCGGTACGGTCCGTCACCTCGCACCGGACGGCGCACATCGTGCGGGCGCCGAGGTCGCACACCAGCATCGGGCCGGGACGCGCGGCGCGCGCCGCGTGCGCGGCGGCCTCGGCGGCGAGGCAGTCCGCCTGCCGGAGCCAGGCGACGCGGGGCCAGCCGAGCTCGTCCAGCAGGGTCCGGCGCAGCCGTTCGTACGCGCGCGCGCCGTGCGCGGACCCGTCCAGCCAGGTCTCCGGCACGGTCACGGTCATGTCCGCGATGGAGCCCGGCGCCTCCTTCCGGCCGGCCTCCAGCAGCTTGGCCAGGAACACCGCGAGGTCCCGGGCCGGCGTCGGCCGCGACACCACGACCGGAGGCGCGCCCGGAGCGCCGTGCTCCCCGAGCGCGATGGACGTGGTCGCCGTCCCGACGTCGAGCGCGACCCGGAGCCGCCCCGTCATCCGCGCCGCACCCAGCCGAACCGCCCGCCACGGCCCTGCTTCAGCACCCGGTCGAGCACCGGGGTGACGCGCTCCTCAAGGCGCGTACGGCTCTGCGGGGGCATCTCCCAGCTCGCCTGGCCGGGCACGTCCAGACCGGCGATCTCCAGCAGCTCCGCCTGGTGGGCGGCCTCCTGGCTGGCCGCGTCGGCGAGCGCGTCGCGGAACTCGGCCGCCGTCCCCGGCCCGAGCGCGCCGCCCACGACCGCCTTCGCCAGCTCGCACACCTGCCGGTCGGCCTGCTGGCGGTCGTACCGGTGCGCCACGGCGTACTGGACGAGTTCCATCAGCTCGTACGCCTCGGCGGCGTTCAGCCACCGTCCGCGCTGGGTCAGCGCCTCAAGGGCGGTCGCCGCACTCGACCAGGAGGATTCCAGGGCGATCTTCACATAGAAGTCCGCCAGCTCCGCTGGGGACGCGTTCGGCGAGAGCGCGGGCGCGTTGGCGGGGATCGCGGGCGCGGAGGCGGGTGCGCGGTACTCGTCCTGAACGGTGGGGGCGGCGGCCCCCGCCCGGGCCGTGTCGTACGGCGCGAGCAGCCTGCGCAGCTCGCCGTACGCGGGCCGGGACACCAGTTCGGGTTCCGGCGGATCGGTCGCCAGCACCGTGGCGAGCGGCGACCAGTCGTGCCCGGAGCCGTGGTCGAGGAGGGCGCGGGCGAGGTTGATCACCGCGTCCGCGCGGTCCGGGCTGCCTTCCCAGGGCCGTTGGCGCAGCGCGGTGGTGAGCCCGCGGATCAGGGTCCGGCCCTTGGTGGGCGTCGCCCCCCGCGTCCACGTCCAGACGAAGCCGTTCTGGTAGACGGCGGAGTCGGCACGGCCGCTGGCGTCCGGGAGGAAACGCGGCGCCATCCCCAGCAGGAGCAGCAGCGCGTCGATCGCCCCCTGCCCTCCGGCCTCCTCGGTGCGCATCGACATGAGCGCGCCGGTGAGCAACGCGTGCGCGCGCGTGTCCATCTCGTCGTACTCGCAGGCCCAGCGCAGGATTCCCGGCAGAACGGGTTCGAGCTTGCCGAGACGGCCCGCGACGTGCAGCAGCCCCATCACCCATTCGGGTTCGGCGTCGGCGAGCTTGCGGAGCGCCGTCCCGTTGACCTCCCGGTCACCGAGCAGCTCCCGGTACGGGGCGAGGAAGTCCGGGAACACCGGATGGAGCCAGGCCACCCACGCCTTGACGCGTTCCCGCCCGGCGTTCTCCGACGCGAGGAGCGCGGCGGCGAGCGGCGCGTCCTGGCCCAGCTCCCCGAGCACGCGCGAACGTCCCCAGGCCGAGTCCATCGGGTTCACGTGGTCGCGAAGCAGTTCGGCGGCCATCTTCCGCCCCGCCGCTGCGGTCCCCGGCGAACGGTCCGTCTTCGCGTGCCGGATCAGTCCGGCCAGGAACTCGTCCGCGAACCGGCGTTGCGCGGCGAACCTCACGTACCGCGACACCCTGCCGTCGGGCTCGTCCCTCCACAGCAGGTTCGCGGCGCCGTCTGAGAGCGCCTCGGTCATTTCGGTGCTCGCGGTCGCGACGAGCTGGTCCCAGCGCAGCTCGGCGAGCTGGAGGTCGTCCGGATCGCCCTCGCGCAGCACGTAGCAGAGCGCGCGCGCCTGGTCGGCCGCCGGGAGTTCCTGCAATCGGGTCCCGCGCAGGAGGCGCCGCACATCGGACGCCATCCCCGGGACGCCCCGCTGCATGGACTCGGCGAGCTCCCTCGGCCACTCCAGGTCGGCGAGCCTCTGGAGCGCGTGCCCGGGGTCGTTGAAGTCGCGGGGGTCGATGTCGTCGGCGAGGTAGGCGACCAGCCACGGCAGGTCGCGCCCGCGCGCGAGGAGGTCGGCCAGCTTGCGCAGGTAGTTCTCGGCGGTGGCCGACAGCCGTCCGGGCTCGGCCGCGCCGCGCCAGCTCACCTCGCGCGCGCCGTCGCGGGCGCGCCGCGTGAACGCGAACCGGATCTTGTCGGCCGCGCCGGTGGCCCAGGTCGCGGCGGTGAAGTCGGCCCGGTAGCCGTACGGCAGCAGCGCGGCGACGGCGTCGAGGAACGCGAGCCGGTCCGCCAGCGACGCGTCGCCCGCGTGCAGGACGTCCGCGCGGCCGTCCAGCAGCAGCGCGGCGGTCCGCATCACCGTGGTCCGGCCGAACCGGTCGATGTCGCGGGCGAGTTCCGACGGCGCGTACTCGGGAGCGTTGAGCGTGATGCGGTCGTGGTCAGGCCCGTCCATGGGCAACTCGACGCGCAGGAGGGCGCGGTAGAGCGCGGTGTAGGAGACGGGCGCCTCCGCGACCTCCTTGTACGGGATGCACACGTACTTGGTGAACGCCACAGGGCGGCCGGCCCCGTCGCGGTGGTCGCTCCAGTCCTGGATGGCCATGCCCAGGTAGCGGTCGGGGGCCTCCCCCACCCAGCTGATGGTCACCCACGGCAGGGCGTCCTCTCCGGAACGGTGCGCGGGCGGCGTCCCCACCGCGTACCGGCGCAGGATGCGGGTGAACCCGGCCGGAGTGAACGGCTCGCGGCTGCTCGTCAGCACCCCGTAGTCGTCGCTGCTCCCGGGCCGCTTGCCGAACAGCGCCCATCCCGCGGTCACCTGGACCATCGTCGCCAGCCTCTCCTCATCCCCTCACCCGGCGGCGCTCAGCCCGCGGACCCGTTGACCCGGCGGCCGAGCCACAGGACGGGCTCCACGATGTTGATGGGCCACACGCGCCCGCGGATCTGCATCGTGCCGTCGGCGTTCTTGCTGATGTTCCAGTAGTCGTTCTCGGTGAACCGGTCGGAGTCTCCGAGGTAGAACCCCACGGCCGACGACGCGAAGTACCGCACCCGGTCCGGGTGGAAGTACTTCTGGATGCTGCCGAGGACCAGATCGGCGTTGCCGACCTTGGAGTCCTTGCACAACTCCGAGAAGAAGTGTCCCGCCGAATCCTCGCGCACGCGCGGGAGCATCTGCGGGGAGTCGTCGTAGCTGAGGTATCCGCCCACGCGCGCGCGCCGGTACACCTCGGGCGCGTCGAACTTGGTGACGCAGACGGCGAGGTGCTGCGGCAGCCGCGCGTCGGCCGAGCCCCGGTCGCGGAACACCTGCCGGGACAGTTTCAGCAGCGTCCGCTGGAAGTAGCTGTAGGAGTCGCCCTCGCGCCGTTCGCGCGTCGGGTCGAAGAGGTAGATGATGCCGTCGCACCCGGCGAGGTGCTCGATCACCTTGTCCTCGTCGCCCTCTGAGTGGGCCTCCTCCGTTTCGTCACCGAAACCGAGGTTGTCGCCGCCTGCGGGCGCCGATTGGTTCGGGGCGGCCTTGCTGGCGTAGACGGCGCCCGGGGAGTCCAGGAGTTCGATGTTGACCTCCATCGGAACGTCCTGGACCTTCTTCCCCAGCGCTTCCCTGTGGGGAGGGTCGTCGTACCGCGCAGCGTCCAGCTCAGCGCCCCGGAGACGACCGTCGCCGAGGGGAACTGGCGGTGCTGCGTGAGCCGCCCGGTCTGGACGTCCAGGAAGTCGTTCGACTCCTCGTTGACGCCGTACAGCATCCATTGCTCCGGGCTGCGCAGGATCGCCACCTGGAGCGCCGCGAGGAACGTGGTCTTCCCGCTTTCCGGCGCGCCCCACAGCCCGATGCGCCGCAGCTCGCGGCGCGGCTCCGCGACCTGGGGGTTCTGCGCGTTCGGCGGCGGGGCCTGGGGGGCGTTGCGCGGAGGCGGGGAGAACTGCGAAGGGTTGGTCACCGGGCACCTCGTTCCGGGTCGGCCAAGGGAAGGGACAGTTCTTGCGGGGCGGACGGGAGCAGGCCGAGGTCCACCCCGAGGCGTCTCGGGTCGACGTCTCCGATGTCTTCGACGTTGAGAAGGGAGGCCGCGCCGAGTTTGTCCCAGACCGGATGTCCCCGGCTCGCGGGCGCGTCGACGACGGCGGCGCAGGAGACCCCCGCGCGGGCGAGGCCGACGGCGGACGTCTGCCAGCTCCGCTCGAACTGGCACGGCAGCACGTCGTCGTCCCCCTGGACGGACGGGTGGGGCGGCCTCGCCCCCACCGTCAGCAGGAGCGTCCGCGCCCGCCTCGCCGCGCCCGGGAGGCGCGCGGCGACCTCGAAGAGCATGTCCTCCACCGGCGCGGCCTCGGGATACTCCATCGGGCTGGGGCGCAGCTTGGACAGCGCCTTGAGCGCGTGCGCGGGAGACGTGAGCCAGTCGCCCAGAACGGTCTGGCGGCGTTCCTTGCCGCGCCCGTACGCGTGGTCGCGGTAGCCGAGGACACCGACCCGTACGAGATCGGAGCCGGGATAGGTCGCGTCCAGGACGGTCACCAGCTCGCGCAGGAGTTCCAGCCTCCGCAGCACGGTCTCGTCAGGGCCGCCCAGTTCCACCGCGCAGACGAGGTCGAGCGGCTCGGTCAGGACCTCCAGCCGACGCGGCAGCCCGGCGAGCAGGTCCGGCAGCCCACCGGCGAACGGCGCGAGGTCGTCCGGCTCTGCGATGGCGACGCGCCCGGGACCTTCCAGAACGACCCGTACCTGCGTACGGCCGTCGGAGGGCAGCCGCCCAGCCCCTGCGGCGAGCAGTTCCCAGCGGTCGCCCCGTGCGGCCACCACCGCCAGGAACGTCCTTTCGGCGTCTCCGGGCGGCCGGGCCAAGGACAGCAACGCCTGCGCGCCCGCAGCGGCGCCCGGGGAGAAGAGGGGAAGCAGGCAGGGGCGGACGTGGCGCGTCACCGGTTCCACATGCGCGGCCAGGAGCCCCACGTCGTGCTGGAGCGGCTGCCGGGCGATCAGGGTCCCGAGCAACGCCGCGACACCGCCCTCCCCCGCCGGCACCACCTCGGCGTGCGGATGGCGCTTGCGCAACGTCCGCACGGCCTTGTCGGGCACCGGCCACCCGATCTCGCGGTGCACGAGGAGGAGCGTGTCGCCGCGTTCGCCGAGGCGTCGGGGCAGTCCCTCCGCTAGCGCGCGCCACAGCATGTCGCGATCCAGTGCCGAGAGGCCGCCGGCCAGTTGGAAACGCCGCTCGCCGGGGTCCCGCGACAGCATCGGCAGCACGGTCTCCCAGGGAACGCGTTCCGGCGTGCCGTGCCCGTGCGGGATGCCCATGCCGTCGAGCCCGATCCGGGTGTAGGTGAGCCCGTCCGCCGCCACCTCGGCGACGAGCAGCGCCCGGCCGGGCCGCAGGCTCCCGAGCGCACGGTCGAGCGTCGCGGCCAGCAAGGCGTCCGACACGGGCGGGGCCTCGACCACGCGGCGCGCGCGGGCCCACTCGGCCGCGCTCGGCGTGCCGCCCCGGATGTGCGCGCCGCCGTCCAGCCCGGCGCGGACGACCGCGAGCAGATCGCGTTCGCGCTGGGCCGCGGCGAGGCGTTCCTCGAAATCGCGGAGCGCGGCGGGCGTCGGCGCGCCCAGCCGCCATTCGGTGTGCAGCGGCCATCGGCACTCGGCGCACCGGGCCTGCTCGTGCGCGATCGGGCATCCGCACACCGGGCACCCCGGGCGCAGCCTCTGCGGGCTATCGGCGGACATCGGGCACGTCCACGGGCAGGAAGGTGTCCACGTCCGCGTCGACCGCGTCCGCCGTACGGGCGGCGAGCCGCGCCTCCATGTTCGGCAGCAGCTGCTCCCGTACGGCCCGCGCGTTGCCGAAGTCGTCCGGGTGCGCCGACCGTTCCGCCGCCAGCCATTCCCGCGCACGCGCGCGGGTCTCGGCCGGGAGCCGGTACCCCTCGGCCGCCGCCATCGTCTCCAGGATCCGCACCAGCTCGTCCGGGGAGTAGTCGGGGAATTCCACGCGGGCGCTGAACCGCGACTTCAATCCGGTGTTCGCCGCCAGGAACCGCTGCATCTCCGCGGGATATCCGGCGGCGATGACGATGAGACGGCCGCGCAGGTTCTCCATCTCCTGCGTCAACGTGTCGAGCGCCTCCCGTCCGAAGTCGCGTCCGTCGTCCCCCCGGGACAGCGCGTACGCCTCGTCGATGAACAGCACCCCGTCCAGCGCCTCCTGGATCTTCTCGCGCGTGCGCGGGGCGGTGTGCCCGATGTACTCGCCGACGAGGTCGGCGCGGCCCGTGTCGACCACGTGCCCCTTGGCGAGGAGGCCGAGCTCCCGGAAGATGCGCCCGGTGATGCGCGCCACGGTCGTCTTGCCCGTGCCGGGCGGCCCGAGGAACAGCAGATGCGGGGCGACCACCTCGCCGCGCCCGCGCCGCTGCTTCAACCGCACCTGCGCCACCAGCGAACGGATCGTGTCCTTGACCGGATCAAGGCCGACCATCGCGTCCAGCTCGCCGAGCAGCTCCGGGAGCGCGGGAACCTTCGGCTCCAGATGCACGCGCAGCCGTTCCGGCACGTCGTCCAGCTCGAAGGGCCGGTCGACCGCCGCGCGCGTGCGCACGACCCACCGCCTCTTCATCTCGTCGGCGAGGTTGCGCATCTCCCCGGCGTTGCCGAACCCCGGGCCGCGCGTACGGTGCATCCCGGAGACGACACGGCGGAGCCCGTCCTCCAGGTCCGGCGCCCACGTGAGCCCCTGCTCGCGCAACCGGGCGAGCGCGATGTCACTAAGGGTTTCGGCGTCGTAATCCGGGAACTCGATGATGTTCGCCTCAGGGAATCGGCGCCGCAGCCCGGGATTCGCGTCGAGGAACTCCTTCATCCGGTCCGGGTAGCCCGCCACGATGACGACGAGACGGCCCCGGTCGTTCTCCATCCGCGTCAGCAGCGCCCCGATCGCGTCGCCTCCGAACCCGTCCGCCTGGTCGCTCAGCGCGTACGCCTCGTCGATGAACAGCACCCCGTCCAGCGCGCTGTCGATGACGGCGTTCGTCTTCTGTGCGGTCTCGCCGACGTACTGCCCGACGAGCGCCGCAGCGTCGGCCTCGACCAGGTGTCCTCGCCTCAGCACGCCCAGCTCGCGATACATCTCCCCGACGAGCCGCGCGACGGTCGTCTTGCCCGTGCCCGGGTTTCCGGTGAAGACCAGGTGATGGGCCGCCGGATCGTCCGCACCGCGCCCTTCCGCGCGCATACGGGTCTCGGCCTCGATGAGCAGCCTCATCCCCGCGAGATGCTCCTTGACCGCGTCGAGCCCCGCCAGCCGGTCGAGACGCTCCCACACGTCCTCGTTGGCGGCGGTCACCGAGGTGATCCAGCCCCGTTCGCGCAGAACGGCCGCGTCCAGGGGAACGTCCTCGTCGGCGAGCCTGCGCAGCCGCATCTCCCAGGCGCGCGCGGGTTCGGCGGTGGCCGCCATCGCCCGCACGGTCTGCCGCAGGTCGCCCCAGTCGCGCGTGCGGAGCCGCAACCGGGGATCGCCCGTCAGCCGCAGAACGTGGACCAGCCGCGCAAGCTCCACCTCGTCCGGCTCCCCGACCCAGCCGGGACGCCCGCCCCGGACGAGCAACCGCCGCGTCCACTCCTCCAACGTGGGGAAGCCGCGCACCTGGTGCACGAAATCGCGCACGTCCCCTAGCGACGGACGCCGGAACACCAGAACGCACTTGTTGTGGGCGCTCCCCCGGTAGGAGACCCACTCGGCGAACACGGTCGCCAGGGCGCGCCCGGACACCGTGTGGCTCAGCACCTCTTCCGCGTGCAGAACGACGACGGCTGTACGGACGTCCTCCTGCCGCATGAGGTGATCCAGGGTCATCACCGCGTGCGTGTCGGTCATCCCCTCGCCGCGGCGCGTCTCCCTGGGGGCTGCGGTCGTGACGACACGGTCGCCCATAGGCCCACTGAACCCGGCGCGCATCTTCCGCCGCGACCCCCCGGAACGGTTACCGGCCGCCCCGTCCGCCGTCGGGGAACGGCTGAGACGCTGCGATTCCTCGTCGCGGAAGTACGCCTTCCGGTGCAGCGAGAAGAAGACGATGCGTTCGTGCCCCGCGCCGCGGAGCGCCTCCCACAGCGCGGTCTCGATCCCGTACGTCCGGTACGACGCGTCCACGAACGCGTCGTCGGCGCCCGGCCCGTGCACGATCATCACGGGCTCGTCGTCGCGGGCCGCCCGGTGCAGCGCGGCGAGCCGTCCGTCGGGGGCCTCCCGCATCACCGCGCGTCCGGACGGGACGGACCGTCGTGGCGCGAACGGCTGCGGAGTCCGTCGAAGTCCGACAGCGCCGGATCGGGACTGCCGCTCGCGTCGGCCACCGGCTCCCCGACGGGAAGGCCGCGCTCGCGCAGCCCCTCGGTGATCTCGCGGGCGCGCGCAGCCAACTCCTCCTCCGACGCGGTATCGCGGTCGTACGACAGGATCCGTACGGAAATCGCGCCCGCCGCCCCGTCATCCCCGCCCGCGGGCTCGTGCGCGACCTCGATGACGATCTCGTTGTCGTTCAGGTGCCGGAGCTTGCTGTAGAACGCCTCGCGCTGGTCGTCCCCCGCGTACGCGTTCTCCTCCCACGCGAACCCCGTCGCGTGCTCCACCGCCTCGACCACCTGCTCCGCCACGTTCACGCGCGCCTGCGACGCCAGCAGCGCCGTCGCCGCCGCCGTCACGACGTCGTCGAACCGCCTTTCCAGCTCCGGCGCCTCCGCCCGCACGATCTCCCGGAACTCCTCGGTCGTCAGCGGCGAATCGTCCGGACGGACGCGCGCCGCGACGGCATCGACGTCCGTCCGGAGCCGCTCCAGCGCGCCCCCCGACCAGTGGTCGACGTCGAACGTCAGCCCCCTGATCGGCTCGCCGTTCTCGTCCGGAACGGGCAGTTCGGCGCTGAACCGGATGCGCTCGGCGACCACGGTCAGCGTGTCCAGCGCGGCCAGCCGCGCCGCCTGCCACTCCTGGTCGAGCAGCACCAGCTCCGCGCGGAGCTCCGCCAGATCGAGGTACGCGCCCTGGACCAGGCTCAACGACTCGGCGCCCAGCTCGTCGCCGAGGTTGGCCTCCGCCGTGGCGAGGCGCCGCTCCACCTGGTCGAGCCGCCCGGGAACGAACCGTTCGTGCGGAAGCTCGGCGCGGATCGCGTCGAGCAGCACGCGCGCGTCCGCGAGAACCCGCCGGGCCGTCTCCGCCGCCCGCGCCCGGTCTCCCCGCAGCGCGGTGAGATCCTCGCCGAGCGCCTGGATTTCCTGTCGGCGCTCCGCGCGCTCCTGCGCGATGCTCTCCCGGACCCGTTCGTCCTGGGCGGCGAGCGCGTCACGCTGCTCGGCCCGCAGTTTCCCCGCCGTCTCGCTCAGCTCGCCCCGCAGCTTCTCCGTCTGCTGCCGCAGACGCTTGGCCGTACGGCGCTCCGCCTCGCGCGCCTTGTCGCCCAGCCCCGACAGGGCCTGCTCGACGCGCCGCTGCCGTCCCTCGACCCCCCTGAACGCCCGGTCGGTCTCGGCCTGCCGCTCCTGCCGGACGGCCTCCAGCATCTCCGGCAGGTCGCGCCGCACCTCGCGCAGCCGCGCCGCCGCCGCGTTCGCCCGCCGCCACGCGCCCTCGTCCACCGTGATCCGCTTCGCGCCGCTCACCCGGGGCTCCTCTCGTCCACCCCCGCGGGCGCGGGGTGCGCGTGGTCGTCGGTGTCCTGGAGCGCGGCCCGCCCGCCCTCCACACCCGCACCCGCACCCGCGCCCGCAGGCGCGGGGTACGCGGCGGCGAGCGCGCGGCTCGGCACGCCCACGAACAGGGTCTCGGCGTCGCGCACCCGGATCTCGACCCGGCGCGGCCCGCCGTTCAGCTCGGCGTCGGCGCCGCGCAGGCGCCCGGTCAGATGGTGGACGCGCTGGTTCGAACTCCCGCGCAGCCCGCGATCGTCATTGCGCGACGCCACGTACCGGCCGTCGATCAGCACGTCGGTCTCGGCCAGCAGGCTCGCGACGCCCTCGTTCGGCGGACGGCGCCGCAGGGTCTCCAGCCGGTAGCCGGTGAAGCAGATCAGGCTCAGGCCGGGCCGTTCGGCACGCGCGCGCCTGGCCACCTCCGCGAGCCCCTCCGCCTGCGCCATCGGCTCTCCCCCCGAGAACGTCAGCCCGGTGACCTCCGGATCGGCCAGCAGCTCGGCCGCCAGCGCGCCGGGCGCGACCGGCCGTCCCGGCACGTCCGGGATCCACTCCGGCGCGAGGCACCCCGGGCAGCGGAACGGGCAGCCCCGCACCCAGACGACCGACCGCCTGCCGGGTCCGAGCGCGCGGGTCCCCACGCATGTTTCAGCCACGTTGAGCACAGCCACGTTGAGCATTCGACCGTTCGGAAGGGGCGACCGGGAAGTCCTGCCAGTGGCCGGATTGTACGGGAGTGCACACACTCGCCTAATGGCATGTGACACAAACTCGCCGTACGGATACTGATACTTTCGCCCTCTGTGACCGGTTCCGGCCAGGTTCGGTGGACCGGTAAAACCCGGCACGGAGTTGTCCCGCTTCGCACGCTATCCTGCCCCTCTCGCCCCTCACCCGGCCGTCGCGGAGTTTCCCCATAAGCCCTCGAAATATGGTCCCCGCCCGCGAGGACCCGCCGCCCGTGACGCCCCGGGTCGCCGGCCTCGCCCCGCCCAGGACCGCACTCGACGAAGCCGTCCTCTCCCGTCCGGCGCCGCTTCTCGCGGCGCTGCGCCGCCGCGTCGACCGGTTCGCCGCCGGTCCGCTCTTCGCACGGCTGAAACCACCGCGGACGGCCGAGGCGCCCCGTCCCGCGCCCGTCGCCGGCCCGCGGCTCCGCTGGCACGCCCCCGCCGTCCCGTTCGTACGCGCACCGGGCCTGCGCTCCTCCGCGTTCCCGCCCCCCGCCGAACACCGAAAGCAGCGTTCATGACTGGTTTTCTTCGCCGAATGGCCGGATTCCGTCCGCTGATCTGGCTCTCGGGCGCACGGCCGGAAATCCTCGCGCAATGTCCCAGCGAACGCGGGAAATACCAGGGCATCGGCGCCGCCGTACTGATCACGGCGGTCATGGCCGGAATTTCGATGGCGTTCGCGCTGTCCATGGCGGTCAAGGCGCCGTTCGTCTTCGCCCTGGTGTTCGCCGTGCTGTGGGGCACGGCGATCATGCTGCTGGACCGCTGGCTCGTCACCACCATCCAGCGGCAGGACCGCCGCCGCCACGCGTTCTACCTCGCGCTGCCCCGGCTCGCGTTCGCCCTGCTCATCGGCATCGTGGTGTCCACCCCGCTGGTGCTCCAGATCTTCAAGCCCGAGATCGACGTCAAGCTGGAGGACATGAAGGCCGCGGCGGCGAACGCCAACGCCACCGACGCCCAGGGCGGCGCGCTCGGCCGCAGGATCACCCGGCTCGACACCGAGGCCAAGCGCCTCGAAGGGATCATCTCCAGCAACGGCGACGCCGGCACCGACCAGAACGCCGACCCCACGATCGCCGGCCTGCGCAAGCAGGAGGCCGACGCCCTCAAGCGCGTCACCGACGCCCGCGAACGCCTCGTCTGCGAGCTCGGCGGCCGGGGCCGCTGCCGCGCCGGCGACGGCCCGATCGCCGCCCAGCGCAAGCAACAGCTCGCCGACGCCGAGGGCCAGCTCAAGAACATCCGCGACCAGATCGCCGCCCGCCGGAGCCAGCTCGAACGGCAGGGCTCGACGTCCCGCGAGAGCAACCTCGCGACCGCCAAGCAGCGCCTCCCCCAGGTCCGCAAGCAGCTCGCCGCGGCGCAGGCCGAACGCGCCCGCCTCGACAACGGCTTCGCCTCCAAGAACGCCGACTCCGACGGCCTGCTGCTGCGGCTGAAGGCCCTCAACGAGCTCACCGAGGACGAGAGCACCCTCGCCTGGGCGCACCTGCTGCTGATCCTGCTGTTCACGTCGGTCGAATGCCTGCCGATCTTCGTGAAGCTCCTGCTGACCCTCGTCCCGAAGAAGAGCCTCTACGAGGAGATCCTGGAGATCGAGGAGCACCGCCGCCGCCGCGTCGCGGAGGAACGCGCCCGCCGCGAGCAGAACGCGCAGATCCTCGAAGCCGAGGACATCATCACCCAGGCCCGCCTCCTGCGCGAGGCCCGCGACGCCGCGATCCCCCGGCTCGTCCAGGCCACCGTCAACGCCGAGACCCAGATCGCCCAGGCCGTCCTGGACGAATGGCGTACGCGCGAGATGCGCAACGTCCCCTCCAACATCGACGCCTACCTCAGCGCCGACGCGTACCCGCGCGTGGACCCGCACCCGTTCCCCGCCAACGGCAACGGCCACCAGCCCGCGCACACCGCCCCGCCCGCCCCGGGCCGCCCGTCCCCGGCGAACCCGCCCAACCCCGCCCCGCCCGGACGGCCCCGCCTCCAGCGGGCCCGCCCAACCCGGGCCCGCTCGCAGGCCCGCCCGGCCCAGCCGCCCCCACACCGCCCGGCGCGCCGAACGCGACGCCCCCGGACCGCCTGCCTCCCGCCGCACCCCCACCCGGCGGAGGCTGGAGCGCCTGAGCACCCTGAACGCCCGCCAGCGTCCCCCTGAGGTGCGAACCCGAGGGCGGGCACCCGGGGCCTCAGGGGAGCGGTCAGGGGCGAATCAGGGCGAATCCCGATGCCGCGTTCCCGCAGGAATGGGCATCATCAAGGCATGGACATGGAGAAGAACAGCAGCAAACAGCTTCGCCGGACGCACGACGGCCGCATGATCGCGGGCGTCTGCTCCGGCGCGGCCCGCTACCTCGGCGTGGACGCCAACATCGTCCGGCTCGGCCTCGCGGTCTTCACGCTCTTCGGCGGCGCGGGCATCGCGGCGTACATCATCGGGTGGGTGCTGATCCCCGAGGAGGGCGCGCCGACGTCGATCGCCGAGGACCTCGTCAAGAAGGGCAGCGAGTCGCCCGCGTTCCAGGACGCCGTCCAGAAGACCAAGGACGCCGTGGGCAAGAACCGGACCCGGGCCTGACCGCTCAGGGCGCGCGGGCGGAGCGGCGGGCGCCCGCGGGACGGTCGCCGTCGCCCGGCGAGCCGTCCCCGCCGTACGGGGAGCGCCCGTTGCCGGAGCCGCCCGCGTCGTGGCCGGGCGATCCCGGCAGCTCGGGAACGGGACCGGCCGCGGCGATCAGCCCGCCGGCCTCGGCCGCCGCGGGCTCGGCCGAGGAGGCGGGCAGGGCGGGCGCGGCAGGCGCGGCCTCGGCGCGGTCGCGCATCGAGCTGATCATGCCGCCGCGGACCTGGTTCCAGGTCAGGGTGAGCATCGCCGCGACCGACAGCCCGAGCGCGCCCGCGAGCGCGACGACCGCCTCCGGGCCGAGGACCTGCGCGGCGGCCCCGCCGATGAGGATGCCGAGGCCCTGCCCCGCGAGGATGCCCGACTGGGCCAGCCCGAACGCCTGCGCGCGCCCCTCCGGCGGCACGGCCGCGACGAACGCGGCGTTGGCCGCGAGCTGGTAGGCGCTGCCGACGCCCGACAGCGCCCACAGGACGACCACGGCCTCCAGCGGCGGATGCGTTCCGGAACCGATGAGCGGCAGGCACGCCAGCATCGACATCCAGCCCATCGCGCGCAGCCGGTTGGTCGGCCGTACGCACCGGCTGAACAGGAACGCGCCGACCACCATCCCGGCGGGCATCGCCGACATCAGCAGCCCGACCGTCACGGCGCTGTCGTCGAACGTCGCCGCGTACGGCGCCGCGAGCCCCTCCGGCACCACGTAGAACGCGCACAGCCACGCGAACGACACCAGCGCCCGCAGCGTCGGGTCGCCGAAGACCAGCCGCGCCCCGTCCCGCGTGCCGCGCCACAGGCCGAGCGAGTCGCGCCCCCCGCGTTTCGGCGCCGCCCGCCCGCGCAGGCCGACGATCAGGATCACCGCCGAGAGCCCGAACGTCACCGCGTCCAGGGCGAGCGCCTGGTACGTCCCGACGACCGCGACGATCGCGCCGCCCGCGAGGAACCCGAGCATCTGCGTGCCCTGGTGGGTGATGTTGTTGATCGCCGAACCGGCCACGTACTTGTCACCGTCGAGAACGTCCGGCAGCAGCGCCGCGCGCGCCGCCGTGAACGGCGCGCCGAGCAGCACGGTCACGAACACCAGCGCGCACAGCAGCCAGAACGGCATGGCCTGCAACGCCATCAGCGCCACCAGCGCGGCCCGCGCCACGTCGCACACGACCATGACCGTGCGGCGCGGGAACAGGTCGGCGAGGCCCGACAGCACGGGGCCGCCGACGATCGGCGGGATGTAGGTCAGCGCGTACGCCAGCGCCGTGAGCAGGGCGGACTCGGTGCGCTGGTAGACCAGCACCGCCAGCGCGACCTGGGCGAGCTGGTCGCCGACGAACGACAGCGCCTGCGCGAGCCACAGTGCGCGGAACTCACCGACCGCGAAGACCTCACGGTAGGTCGCCTGCTCCTCCGGCGGCCTACGGTGCCGGCCGCCGATCCGCCTTCCCGCCACGCGCGCTCCAGTTCAGTCCACCCGGACGTCCCCTCTATTAACTCACGCTGCGTGGCAGTTATGTGACCTACCGTGCCCGATTGGTGAAACCCTTCGGCCCCGTGACTCCCACGTGATCCGGGGCGCGCCTCAGTAGCCCAGCTCGTGCAGGCGCGCGTCGTCGATTCCGAAATGGTGCGCGATCTCGTGGACGACGGTGATCCGCACCTCCTCGACCACGTCCTCGGGGCTGTCGCAGATTCGCAGGATCTCGTCGCGGTAGATCGAAATGTGATCGGGCAGGACTCCGCCGTACCAGTCACCGCGCTCGGTGAGGGGTACGCCCTGGTACAGGCCGAGCAGCCCGCGCTCGGGGGCGACGTCCTCGACGACGATGACGACGTTGCGCATGTGCGCGGTCAGCTCGGCCGGGACGGTGTCGAGGGCCTCGCCCACGAGATCCTCGAACGCCTCCCGCGACATCTGCATCACCCGACCATTGTGCTCGACCGAAGGAGGCCCCGTGCCGTTCGCGCGCGCCCGCACCGCGCTCACCCGAGCGCTCGCCCGCGCCCGCCCCGCGTCCGTCCGCGCCGCGATCCCCCGCGGCCGCTGGCCCCGCGTCCTGCTGGTCGTCCTCGTCGGCCTCGCCGGCGGCTACGCGGGCCTCCTCCTCGGAGGCCGCGCCGACACCCCCGTCGGCCCCACCGACGTCTCCCTCGCCCTGCATCCGTCCTGGTCGGGCGGAACGACCCTCGACCTGCCCCCGCTCGGAGCTCTCCACCTCGACACCCACAGCGGCCCCCTGGCCCTCCACGCCGGCGTCACCGACCTGCGTCCGGGCCCGGCGCGCGAGCTCATCGAGAACGACTCCGAGCTCGACAAGCTCACCGACCAGATCGCCGTGCAGCTCCGCCACGCCGTCGTGGTCATGCTCCTGCGCGCGGTGGGCCTCGCCCTCCTGCTGTCGTTCCTCGCCGCCCTGGCCCTGTTCCGCTCCTGGCGCCGGGCCCTCCTCAGCACCGGCGCGACCGCGCTCGGCCTCATCGCCGTCACCCTGACGACCTGGCTGACGTTCAACCCCCAGTCGATCTCCGAGCCGCGCTACACCGGCCTCCTGGCGAACGCCCCGCAGGTGGTCGGCGACACCCGAGGCATCGTCGAACGCTTCTCCGCCTACCGCGCCCAGCTCGCCCGCCTCGTCGGCAACGTCTCCAAGCTCTACGCCGCGACCTCCACGCTCCCCACCTACGAGCCGGACCCGTCCACCCTGCGCGTCCTGCACGTCTCCGACATCCACCTCAACCCCACCGCGTGGAACGTGATCCGTTCCGTCAGCGCCCAGTTCCAGGTCGACCTGATCATCGACAGCGGCGACCTGATGGACCACGGCTCCAAGCCCGAGGACAAGTTCGCCGACGAGATCTCCAAGCTCAAGCAGCCGTACGTCTACATCCGCGGCAACCACGACTCCAAGAGCACGCAGAAGGCGGTCACCCGCCAGAAGAACGCCGTCGTCCTGGACAACACCCTCCGCGAGGTCGAGGGCCTGCGCATCTACGGCGTAGGAGACCCCCGCTTCACCCCCGACAAGAGCACCCGCGACGACAACGTAGGCGCCACCGAACTCCACGCCACCGGCTCCGTACTGGCCCAGAAGCTCCGCGGCACCGGAAACGCCCCCGACCTCGTCATCACCCACGACCCGTCCGAGGGCGACGCGTTCGCGGGCCTCACCCCCTCGTCCTCTCAGGCCACACCCACCAGCGCTCCACCAGGCTCCTCCCCGGCGGCACGCGCCTGTTCGTCCAAGGCTCCACCGGCGGCGCCGGCCTCCGCGGCCTCGAACACGAACAGCCCACCCCGATCGAACTCTCCGTCCTCTACTTCTCCCGCGCCACCCACCGCCTCCAGGGCTGGGACGACATCCGCCTGGGCGGCCTCGGCCTCACGTCCGCCCAGATCGAACGCCACCTGGAGCAGAACCCCGAACGCCCCCTCAAACCCCCCGCGACCCCCACCTCCCCCACTCCGACGTCCCCCACCCCCACCACCAGCACCCCCGCACGCCCATAACCGCTTATGCGCCAGACCAGGTTGTCCCCTATGCTGGTCAGGTCGAGTGGCACGCACCACCGCCACTCCCGGGCCCCCTTCGTCTAGCGGCCTAGGACGCCGCCCTTTCAAGGCGGTAGCGCCGGTTCGAATCCGGTAGGGGGTACCACACGCACGGCTGCAAGATCATCCCCCAGCACGTTCTGGGCGGCTACCCGCTGTCTCGGGTGTGATGGTCACCTGACACTCCACCCTGCTGCTCTCCACCACGTGCCGCATCTCCAGCCGGAACGCATCGAACAACCCGCGCAGCACCGCTTCTGGCAGGACCTCAAGCTCGAGCGGCCCACTGGGCAACTGCTCAAGCAGTCGCGACACGGGTATGGGACCGGTTCGCCCAGGACAACCACAACTCGGTGGTCCTGGCCCGATCCGGAGCGGGCAAGTCCCACTCCACCAAACTCGAAGCACTGCGGCTGCTCTACCACGGCATCCAGGTCGCGGTGATCGACCCGAAGACGAGTACCGGCGCCTGGCCGAAACCGCGGGCGGAACCCATATCGCCCTCGGCGCGCGAGGCGTGGCGTTCAACCCGTTCGACCTGCCCACCGACCAGAGCGGGGACGTCCTGACCCGCCGGGCACTGTTCACCCAGACCCTCATCGCCGCGATGCTCGGCGAACCGCTCGCACCGGCCGCTCGGCCCGTCCTGGACCGTGCCGCTTCTCGCCGATCTGGTCGAGCAGCTCGCCATCAGTTCAGACCCCGAAGGCGCGGCGCCCGCCGACCGGCTCAACCCCTACGTGAGCGGCTCCTACAAGGACCTGTTCACCGGGGCCACTACCACCCGCCCCGACGGGCACCTGATCGTGTTCTCTCTGCGGGGGACCTGCCCGACGAGGTGAAGTCCGTCGGGTCCTGCTCACGTTGGACGCGATCTGGCGCAAGGTCGCCAACTTTGCCAACCGGCGCCCCGACTCGTCGTCGTGGACGAAGCGCGGATGTTGATGAAGCAGGCCGAGGGAGCGCAGCCCACCACGGCCTGACCGATGGGCATGGTACTCCGCTCGCCCTCGTCCTGACCGGCGGCGACCGCGATGACGTCACCCAACTGGTGCCGCTGCTGGACAAGCTCGCGCCAATCCGCAGCCGGGTCGGACGGCCCCGTTCCAGACCGGACTGCCTGCTCGCCGACCGCGGCAAGTACCGGCGGCTGGTCTGGAAGCGAGGCGTCAAGCCCCACATCGCACGCCGCGGCACCCACCACGGCTCTGGGCTGGGTGTTCACCGCTACGTCGTCGAACGCACCACCGGCCTGCTCCACTGGTTCCGCCGCTTACGCATCCGCTGGGAGATCCGCGACGACATCCACCAAGCCTTCATGACCCTCACCGCAGCCATCATCTGCCGGCGACGCCTCAGTGGGGTGCGTTGACCGCGCGCCCGCGGGCCTGGGTGGACTGGATGAGCTTCAACGCCATGGCCAGGTCGGCGGCGCGCGAGCCGAGCCCCTTGGTGACCTTGGTCCGGTGCCTGATCGGGGCGAAGATGCTCCCGGATGGCCTTTGCTGCGACGCGAAACGAGATCCGACAGCCGCTTCAGGTTCACCTCGAAGACACGATGGCGAGCCGACGCACCGCGTCTGTGTCCGGATCCAGCAGGACTCGCGGATCGTTCATGAGAACCTCTAGACCGTCGCAAACGGTACTGGACAACGTACAGCCAGGGACCGCACCACAGCGGTAGCACATGCGCTGGTGATCAGGACATGTCGCGTGCTGTCATCCGACATGATAAACAGCAGTACTTACGAACCACGGGGAACGTCATATGAGCTCTCAGCCAGGGTCCCGGCATCACGGTCGTCTCGAACTGACCTGGACCGACAAGGACAAGACGCTTCTGTCGACTGGAAACGGAAGGTATGACTACACCTTCGTCGACCCGTCTGACTACCGTGTGTCCGAGGTCCGGCTCATGCAGGAGATCGGTCGTGTGGAGGCGCCCACACCGGACGACCGGCCGGAGGGACTACCCGAACCGACGAACGGCAACTTGCTGATCACCGGGGACGCTATGCACGTGCTCGATGCGCTAGCGAAAATTCCTGCTTACGCGGAGCAGTACTTGGGGCGAGTGAAGTTGGTCTACATTGACCCACCCTTTAACACAGGACAGGCGTTCGCTCACTATGAAGACAACATCGAGCACTCAATCTGGCTCACTCTTCTGCGGGATCGGATCCGCCAGATCAAGCCATTGCTTGCAGATGACGGCTCCATATGGGTACATCTCGATGACGCAGAGGTTCACCGCTGCCGAATGGTGCTCGACGAGGAGCTCGGCGCCGAAAACTTTGTCGCCACGGTCATCTGGCAGAAGGCATATTCACCCCGAAACGACGCACCAGCATTTTCCACAGACCAAGACTACATTCTAGTCTACTCGAAACAATCAGGTTGGCGTGGAAATCGTTGGGAGCGACTCGCTTCACGCGACGCGCTCTACAAGTCGACCGACGGCGACCCGCGCCCCTGGGTCTCCGGCGACCCAGCTGCTCCAAGCGCACACCGGAATCAGACGTGGGTATACGCCATCCAGTCCCCGTTCACTGGAGACCTGATCTATCCTGCCAAGGGACGTTGCTGGGGTCAAAACCAAGACTCGATGCAGAGGCTCGTTGAAGAATGGGGAGTGCCGTATCGCCGTGAGATGCTCGACGACGACGTGCGGCGAGCACTCATCTGCGGCGTGCCCGTCTCAGAGCTCCGCAAAGAGATCCCAGCACTGATGGTCGACATGGACGCGGAGCAAGCCGCAGCGATCGCCAGGGCCCGCTACGAAAAGGGGGCGTGGCCACGCTTGTACTTCACGAAGAGCGGGAATGGGGGCCTTAAGCTCAAGCGGTACCTCGATGAGATCAGCTCTTCCCGTGCACCCCAGACACTCTGGCTGCACGATTTTGTTGGACATTCTCGTACTGCCAAAAACGAAATAAAACTGCTGTTCTCAGACGAGACCCCATTCGCAACACCGAAGCCAGAACTCCTACTCAAGCAAATCATCAGCATCGGCACCAGCCCTGGTGAAATCGTCCTCGACTGTTTCGGTGGATCTGGGACGACCGCAGCGGTCGCCCACAAGATGGGGCGCCGGTGGGTGACCAGCGAACTACTGGCCGACACCGTCGCTCGCTACACGCTGCCTCGACTCTCCAAGGTCGTCAACGGCCAGGATCCTGGAGGCGTCACTACAAGCACGGAGCGAGTCCCAGCGACGAGCGATGACAAGAACGGCGGGGGTGGCCTCCCCGAAGGGATGACTCCAGAGGAGGCCCAGGAGTTCAACCGACTGCTCGGTAAGGTGGCGAAGGCCGTCGGGCCGGAGCTCAACGACACCGCGATCAAGGCCCTCAAGTCCGCAAGCAAGACCAAGGCCATCACGACCGTGAACTGGAACGGTGGGGGCAGCTTCACTCACCTTCGGGTCGGTGAGTCGATGTTTGAGCAAGTTGAGGGCGTCGTTCTTCTGGCGGACTGGGCTACCCAGGGTTCGCTAGCGGAGGCGATGTGTGCCCAGCTCTCGGTCGACTATCAGCCGGAGGGGATCTTCGCGGCGCGACAGGGGCGTACGCGGTACGTGATCATTGATGGGATGGTCGGCGAGGGAACCGTCGCGGCTATCGTCGATCGGCTCGCTGAAGACGAGGCAGTGGAGGTCTGGGCCACGCAGGTCGACGAGGCTGCAGTGGGGCTCCTGAAGGAGCGCCGTAAAGGATCTCGGCTCGAGCTGATTCCCGATAAGGTACTCGATAACTATCGGCGGAAATCGTCGCAGAAGTCGCCGTTCGGTGCGGGCCGGTCGGTCCCACGACCGCCCTCCTCGGCGGAAGGGGCGGAGGGTGCGTCAGCGTCGGTCGGCTAGGGGAGGTGCCTGATGGGTGAGCTGCGGTTTGAACCGGATCTTCTCGACGAGATCGCTCACCGACTGGATCTACGGAAGCCGAATCGCAGGGCGATCGAGTCGGTCATCCTGCGCACGTCAGACCACTACGACGTGCAGGGAAAGACCGAGGCCTACGAATGCATCGTAGACTCGGCGACGGGGGTCGGTAAGACCTTCGTCATGGCCGGCCTCATGGAGTATCTGGCAGGGGCTCAGGCTCCGGCTCGAAACTTTCTGCTGCTGGCGCCTGGGCGCACGATTCGTGACAAGTCCGTCAAGAACTTCACAGCGGGGCACCCGAAATCGATGCGCAGCCTGCTGCGGTCGAGCCCGTATGTAGTGACGGCAGAGAATTTCAACGCTCAAGCGACCAGGATCGCAATGGACGATCCGTCGCTTACCAAGCTGTACATCTTCACGGTCCAGGCGCTGACCTCCTCGACAGGTGACGGTCGGGCAACCCATGAGCCACTGGAGACACTGGGTAAGTCGTTTTTCGACTATCTGGCGGATCTGAACGACCTAGTGATCCTGGCGGATGAGCATCACTGCTACCGCGGCAAGGCGTTCTCGAGGACGATTGAGAGGCTGAAGCCGGAACTGGTGGTCGGAATGACGGCTACGCCCGTCCCAGCGGACGAATCTATGGTGGCCTTCCGGTACCCGCTAGCAGCGGCCATCGCGGACAAGCTGGTGAAGACGCCGGTGATGGTCGGACGCCGTGACGACCGTAGCGACGATGAGACAAAGCTTCTCGACGGAGTGAACCTGCTGCGTTACAAGGGCCAGGTGACCGAGGCTTACAGCCGGGAAAATGATCTTCCCACGGTAAATCCGGTCATGCTCGTCGTCGCCAAAGACATCGAGGAGGCCGAGCGCTACCAGGCCATTCTTGACAGCGTCGGCTTCGATGACGGTCGGTGGGTGGGGAAGACGTTGCTCGTCCACTCCAAGTTGGTTGGCGATCCCAAAGAGGCCGCGCTGGCCGCGCTGGACGCGGTTGAGGACCCCGATTCGTCAGTTCGCGTCATCATCAGTGTGGGCATGTTGAAAGAGGGTTGGGACGTAAAGAACGTTTACGTGATCGCCTCCATGCGAGCGTCGGTGTCCTCCGTTATGACTGAGCAGACCCTCGGCAGGGGAATGCGGCTGCCCTTCGGAAAGTACACCGGGGTGGAGATCCTCGACACGCTTGAGATTTTGGCGCACGAGAAGTACAGCGAACTGCTGGCCAAGCGCAAGGTTCTCAACGAGGCATTCATCGACTACAGCACCTATGCGGAGCTGCGCCGCCTGCCCGACGGCACCGAGGTCGTTCGGCAGAAGGAGGAGACGACCGACGGGGAGGTGATCGCTCCTCCGGTTCCCGCTGGCATTCGGGCGTTGTCAACTGCCCTCGATGGGACGGCGCCGCCGGAAAAAGGCTTCCTTCTGAATGAGAGGCCGAATTTTCCTGTGGGTGCGCCTTCGGAGGCGGCCCGCGGCGTCGTTGATCTGGAGACTCGGACACGTGAAGCGGCTGATGCCGCAGGTAAGACATCGAGTCCGGTCCAGTACGAGCCTCTGCCGGAGCGCGAGCCAATCCTCATTCCCAAGCTGATCTCCGAGGTGGAGAGCATCTCGGTCAGCTTGAACGACATCCATGACTACCGGCCGTTCGATAAGCTCGGTAACGCGCTCACCGCTGATATCTCACATGAACTACGGCGAACGAAAATCTCCGCTTCGCATGACGGACAGCGGGCCGTCGTCTATACCGAGGAGGCGACCGACAGGATCTCATCCGCGCTTCCACTGGACATCCCTCTGTCAGAGTCCCGCTCGATGCTCATCCGTCGGGTGATGTCAGTGAAGGGCGTTGCCAACCGGGCGCTAGAACTCGGCGCAGCGGGACGCATCGTCGACCGTGTAATCGACGCTATGGGAGACAAGGCGGCAGAGCATCTGTCAGCCTTCGGGGAGCGGTGCGGTCAGCGCCTAGCAGCGGAGGTTGCCAAGGCACTGGGCGCCATGAGCCGCTCGGCTCAGGTGAAGTACTCCGACAACGTTGAGCTTCTGGCGCTAAACAAACCCCGTCAGAGTGACCGGGCGCAGGCCCCGGGCCACGCTGACGGGTCGTTCGACAGAAAGCTCGCCTTCGGCGGTTGGCGAAAGAACCTTTACACCCACTCTTGGTTCGACAGCGAGCCGGAGTTCAAGGTGGCCAACTCTGCCGATGCGGCCAGGGACGTCGTTGTATGGGCTCGGCTGCACATCAACGATGTACCGATCACCTGGACCGCTGACGGGAACAAGTACAACCCGGACCTTGTGATACTCGAACAGATCGCTGGGAAGCGCTATGGCTGGCTGGTGGAGATAAAGGCTGCCAAAGACGTGAACTCCGAAGAGGTCCGGCGCAAGCGTAAGGCCGCTAAGAAATGGGCGAACACCGCGAACTCCTCCCCGGACATCGACGTTACGTGGGCATACTTGCTAGTTGGAGAGCAGGAGATCGCGGACGCCAAGGGTTCCTGGGAACACCTCAGGGGCTTCGGCCAGTAGTTTTCTGTTCCCTCTTGCCGCACGCGAATGATCGTCAGTGGAGTTACCAGGGCTGATCTCCAGTAGGTGGACAACTTGGGCGAACTCCAAGGCCGGGCCGTCTGGTTCGAGCCCTGCTGTCCCCAACCTCATTGCGCTTCCCCATCCAGAAGGGAAGGATCTTGTCGTCGACCGATAGGCCCCATCCATCAGAACTACCCACCTGCCGCGATCCGGCAGGGACCACCGATGGGGCACGGTGGAGGCCATGTGTGGTCGGGGGGATCGCTCCACCGAAACGAGCCTTCATCCTGCGTTAGGCAATGTCGAATCGGGCGGCGATGGTCAGGGCGCATCGTGATGGTTCGCGGGGGTGCGTTGTGCAGCCGTGCGTCTGGGATCCGATAGGGGGTACATCACAGACGGGTGCGGACATGCGTCCCACAGGTCAGCTGGTGGTTACCAGCAATTTTGTCCTCGGCTCCTGACCCGGTCACAGGCTGGCCTTACTGGTTCGCTGATACGCGGCTCCGCTCCGGTCATGGGCTGAAGTAGCTGTGAAGAGCTGTCACACACGCAGCCCGACGCGTGCTGTCGGGCGGAACGCGACGATGGCGCTCGGGCCCCGCGCAGGGTGTCCACGGACCGTTCGGCGGGGCTTGGGCGCGGGGAGGCGGGTTGTCAGGGCCGGGAATCCCGGACGGGCCGATCGCGCCGGACGCGTCGGCTACACGACGGGCACCCGGGCCAGGGCCTGGTGCCCGATCAGCGTGGTGATGGTGCCCGCAGCCGCGCGCTGGGCTGGCTCCAGGGGCATCAGGGGCGGCGAGCGCGCCGTGCGGATTGAAGTCGGCCCTTCGTTGGCTCGGTCGGGGTGGCGGTCCTCGGATCAGGTGGAGTTGCCGGCCTGGACGGCTGAGTCGTGGATGTCCATGACGACGGCGCCGCTGGTGTCGCTGTCGCCTATCTGAGCGTTCACCTTGCCGTTGCCGCCGAGTACCGCGTTGGAGTCGTCGTAGAGCACGACGTTCCGTTTGCCCTGGAGTTCGGTGCCGAGGTCGTCGTACCCGTCCGCCCCGATCGTGAATGCGCTCTTGCCGGCGGCGCTGGACTGGCCCTCATCGGTCACGATGCCGGTGCCCTGCTGGGGCGGGCCGCTCTGTGCGCCGTTGGGAGCCGTGGTCTGCCCGGCCGGCGTGTTCCTTGGCCAAGTGCGCTCTTCTCCGCCGTCCCTCTCACCGTCTTCGGTATGGTCACCCGACCTGACCTTCGAGCCCGACACGTCGACGGCGTTCAGGCCGCTCGAATCGGTGTCCCCGGTGTTGGCGTTGACTTGCCCGTTACGTTCGACGAACAGGTTGGAGTCGTCGTAGACGGCGACCTGGCCTTCACCCGAGACGTTCGCCGAGTGGTCTTCATATCCCGAAATGGCCGTGCCTTGCCCGTCCCCGAAAGCGGAATCGGGAAGGGGAAACGACTCGCCTTCGTGGATTCCATGCCCGATTCCGGGATGGGAAGGCCTGCCGGGCCTGGGGGGACGTGCCCGGCTCCGGCGACCGGCCAGCGCTGGGGGGTGGACGCCGAGCGCTCCGGAGGTGCGTTGCCGGGCAGATCCGCAGAGCGGGCCGGGGTGTCCCTTGCGCCGACCATCGAAGTACCGGACTCCAGCGCCGAACCGTTGTTGTCGATGCCCAGGGTCCCGCTTGCAGAGACGTCACCGGTGTTGCCGTTGAGCCGGGTCCCCTCCCCGGCCGCCAGCACCGATCGGTCGGTGGCGATCACGTTGTCCCTGCCGTAGACGTTCACCACGACGACGTACCGATCGGTGCTCTTCGCGCCCGCAGGCACCGGCGAACGGGACGCACCGGGCGACGGGGCGGCGTTCGCGCTGTTGCCCAGCAGGACCACACCAGCCGCCACCACACCGATCAAGGACGTGCGAAAAGACACCGTTCCCCCTTGCTGGCGCGGGCGACCGGCGCGAAATGCCGATCCGTTGAACGTTCCCGCATGTTGATCCGCCTCGCATATTAACGAGAATCAAAGGAACGGCGATTCTAAGACAGTCAATGACATGTCAATGCCGCGTTATATTATCGAACCAGCCATTTGATTGAATCGGCCGACGGCACCCTCAAGGGAGCAATTCAACTGGAACGCCGCGAAGGCCGCGCGGGGCGGGGATGTGAGCAACATCGGGCCGGCGATGTGGTGGCCGCGTGGATCGGGTGCGGGGTGGCGGCGTGCGCGACGTTCGCCGGGTCCTCCAGCACCGACCGGTCAGCAGCTAAGGCAGCCGACGGGCCTGTGACAGCTCACGCGTTGGGCGGGGAGTTCTAGGGTGTTCGGGTGCGTTTGTATCTCTCTTCGTGGCGGGTCGGCGATCGTCCGGAGCAGTTGTTGGGGCTGTTGGAACGGCCGGCCGGAGCGCGGGTGGCTGTGATCGCCAATGCGGTCGACGGCCTGGGCGAGGGGGAACGGCGGGTCGCGGTCGAGCGGGAGATCGACGCGCTCGACGGGCTCGGGCTGCGGCCGGTGGAGGTCGATCTGCGGGCGTTCTTCGGCGAGGGGCCCGGCCGGGTCGGGGAGGCGCTCCGCGAGTTCCCCATGCTCTGGGTACGGGGCGGCAACGTGTTCGTCCTGCGTCACGCTCTGGCGGAGAGCGGCGCCGACCGGGCCATCGCGGAGCTGGTGCGGGAGGACGCCGTCGTCTATGCCGGTTACAGCGCCGGCGCCTGCGTGCTGGCGCCGGAGCTGTACGGCCTGGAGCGGTGCGACGATCCGCGGGCCGTGCACGCCGCGTACGGGGCGGAGGCCCGCTTCGACGGTCTCGCCGTTCTCGACTACGTGGTGGTGCCGCACGTCGACTCGCCAGGCCATCCCGAGACCGAGGTTCTCGGTGCCGTCGCCGACATTTACCGCTCGCAGGGCGTCGCGCACCGGACGCTGCGCGACGGCCAGGCCATCGTGGTCAACGGCCCGGCCGTCCGCTGACGCGCGCGGCGAACGAGGCGTCTATCCGCGGTCCGCATCCGGTTCGGCGCTGCCATTTGGGGGCGCGGGGTTGGTGAAGAGGATCTCGCGGGCCTGCTCCGCGGCGCGGACGAGGCTTTCGGTGACGAAGTCCATGTAGCGGGCGACGCTCTCCAGGCGGGTGGCGGCGGGGGAGCCGGGGCCGAGGACGCTGACGCCTTCCCGTGCGGCCTCGACGAGCTGTTCGTTGTCCCGGGCGCTGCGGATGATCGACTGGTACCAGAGCGCGTCGTCCACGACGTAGCGTTCGCGGCGGCCTTCGGCGCTCTCCCGGCGGACGAGTTCGAGATCCGCCAGGGACGTCGTCGCCTTGGAGATGGACGCCGGGCTGACCTGGAGGCGCTGGACGAGCTCGGACGCGGTGAGGCTTCCGGAGTCGGTGGTGTAGAGGCAGGCCAGCACCCGGGACATCATCTTGGGCAGGCCAGAGCTCATGAAGACGGTCGTGAGGTTCTCCTCGTACTCGAGGACGGCCTCGGGGTCGCGCCCGTCGAGCTGCGGCGCGGCCTGCGAGCCCCGCGGCGCGGCCTGCCGGCGCCGGTGGGTGCGGCGTTCGGTGGCGCGGTGGGCCAGGTCGGCGCGGTAGGCGGTGGGACCGCCGTTGCGCATCACCTCGCGCGTGACGGTCGAGGTCGGGCGGTCGAGGCGCCGGGCGATCTCGGCGTACGCGAGGCCGTCGGCCAGTCCCGTGGCGATCTGCTGGCGTTCCTGCTGGGTGAGCCTGCCTCCCGGCATCACGGCCCCCTTCGTCCCCACGGTGCCCCATGGCGCCGCTCGGTGTGCTCTGACGCCCCCACCATAGCGTTCACCATCAGCACATTGCAACGATCGTCGATCTGCTCGTTGCGTTAAACGGCAGGCCGTTGCAATGATTTCGAGGCTATGAGCTGCGTAAACGCATGTCGGACGCAAAGGTGTTGTTGTACAGATCTGGAAAGCAACGTAGCGTTTCCAGTGTTCGAAACAACGAGCCGCACGGTGACGGGCGGCAAGAAGCGAGGAGAGCACGATGCACAAGTACGACACCCCCGCCCCGATCTCCGCCGTCGTGAACATCCCGGCCGGACGCGTCCAGGTGATCGCCGCCGACCGGGCCGACACCGCGGTCGAGATCCTGCCCGCGAACGCCTCGAAGGGCCGCGACGTGAAGGCGGCGGAGCGGGCCACGGTCGAGTACGCCGACGGCGTCCTGCGGATCGGGACCGCGGCGGGCAAGAGCCAGGCCCTCGGCCCGTCGGGGTCCGTCGAGGTGACCGTCCAGCTGCCGGCCGGCTCCCGGGTCGAGGCCAAGGCCGCCAGCGCCGAGTTCCGCGCCGTCGGACGGCTCGGCGACGTCGCCTTCGAGGGCGCGTACCGCCAGATCAAGCTGGACGAGGCCGCGGGCGTCAAGCTCATCGCGATCGACGGCGACGTCGAGGTCGGCCGGCTCACCGGTCCCGCGGAGATCAGCACGCCGCGGGGCGACATCCGGATCGCCGAGGCCGTGCGCGGCACGGTCGTGCTCCGCACCCAGTCCGGCGACATCTCGGTCGGCGCGGCCGCGGGCGTCTCGGCCTCCCTGGACGCCGGCACCGGCTACGGCCGCGTCAGCAGCTCCCTCAAGAACGACGGCACCGCCGAGCTCGACATCCGCGCCACCACCTCCCACGGCGACATCACCGCCCGCAGCCTCTGACCCGCCCCCCTCCGAGGAGCAGCACCATGACGAACCTGGCCATCGCGGCGAACGGGCTGCGCAAGTCCTACCCTGACAAGAAGGGCGACAAGGTCGTGCTCGACGGCATCGACCTGGCCGTCCCGCAGGGCACCGTCTTCTCCCTGCTCGGCCCGAACGGCGCCGGCAAGACCACCACCGTCCAGATCCTGTCCACCCTGATCCCGGCCGACGGCGGCACCGTCGAGGTCGCGGGCCACGACCTGGCCCGCAAGCCGGACGACGTGCGCGGCGCGATCGGCGTCACCGGCCAGTACTCGGCCGTCGACAAGCTGCTCACCGGCGAGGAGAACCTGCTCCTCATGGCCGACCTGCACCACCTGTCCCGCAGGGACGGCAGGCGCAAGGCCGCCGAGCTGCTGGAGCGGTTCGACCTGGTCGACGCCGGGGGCAAGACCGCCGGCACCTACTCGGGCGGCATGCAGCGCCGGCTCGACCTGGCGATGACCCTGGTCGGCGACCCGCGGCTGATCTTCCTGGACGAGCCCACCACCGGGCTCGACCCGCGCAGCCGCCGCTCCATGTGGCAGATCGTCCGCGAGCTCGTCGCCGGCGGCGTCACGATCTTCCTCACCACCCAGTACCTGGAGGAGGCCGACGAGCTCGCCGACCGCATCGCCCTCCTGGACCACGGACGGCTGATCGCCGAGGGCACCGCCGACGAGCTCAAGCGGCTGATCCCCGGCGGCCACGTGTCGCTGCGGTTCACGGCCGACGACGCGCTCAAGGACGCGCTCACCGCGCTCGGCGAGGGCTTCCTGGACCCGTCCGACGACGACCGGCTCACGCTCCAGGTCCCCTCCGACGGCGGTGTCGCGTCGCTGCGCGAGCTGCTCGCCCGGCTGGACGCGGCGGGCGTCGAGCCCGCCCACCTCAGCGTCCACACCCCCGACCTCGACGACGTGTTCCTCACCCTCACCGGCCAGAAGCAGGAGACCCCCCGATGAGCACCCTCACCCTCGCCGCGCGCGACTCGTCCACCATGGTCCGCCGCCAGCTCAAGCGTTTGATCCGCTACCCGTCCATGACCATCCAGCTCGTCGCCACCCCCGTGATCCTCCTGGTGGTGTTCGTGTACGTGCTCGGCGGCACCCTCGGCAGCGGCCTCGGCGGCGGCCGGGACGCCTACGTCAACTACGTCGTGCCGGGCATCCTGCTCATGGCCGTGGCGACCGCCGCGACCGGGACGGCGGTCATGGTCGCCACGGACATGACCGAAGGCATCATCGCCCGCTTCCGCACCATGCGGATCTCCCGGGCCTCGGTCCTGACCGGCCACGTCGTCGGCGCCGTCATCCAGCAGCTCCTCGGCATGGCCGTCCTGGTCGGCGTCGCCCTGGCGATGGGCTTCAGCCCGAACGCCTCCGCCGTCGAATGGCTCGCCGCGGTCGGCCTGCTCACGCTGTTCGCCGTGGCCATCACCTGGCTGGCGGTCGCCCTCGGCCTGAAGGCCCAGACCCCCGAGTCCGCCAGCAACGCCCCCATGCCGCTGATCCTGCTCCCGTTCCTCGGCAGCGGCTTCGCCCCCACCGACTCCATGCCGGCGGCCCTGCGCTGGTTCGCCGAGAACCAGCCCTTCACCCCGATCATGGAGACCGTCCGCGGCCTGCTCTTCGGCACCCCGATCGGCAACAACGGCGCCATCGCCACCGCCTGGTGCGTCGCGATCGCCCTGCTCTCCTACATCTGGGCCAAGAAGACCTTCAACAAGGCCTGAGCGTGAACGGGCCGAACAGGGCCGTCAGACCACCCGGTCTGACGGCCCTGAGCCTTTTCCGGCTGCCGCACGTTCACTTCCCCCGGTGCGGGCCCGGTGCGGGCCCGCACCGGTCTATCGGGCGAGTTCGGCGGGCTCGTCCAGCCGGGTCAGCTTCCGGGGGTTCGCCACCGCGTGGATCCGGGTGACCCGGCCGTCCTCGACGACCAGGCTCACCGCGGCGAGCCGGCCGTCGGCCTCGATCCGGCCCGCGGGCGCGCCGTTGAGCCACACGGCCGACACCGTACGGTCCGGTCGCGCGAGCAGCGCCGCGACGAGCTCGGCCCCGCGGACCGGTTCCCGGGCGGCCGAGGCGAGCCCGCCGCCGTCGGCGATCAGGACCACGTCCGGCGCGAGGACCTCCAGCAGCTCCTGCAACCGCCCCGTTCGCAGCGCGGACAGGAACCGTTCCACCACGGCCTCCTGCTCCGAACGGCTCACCCGCACCCGGGGCCGCCGCGCCGCCACATGCCCGCGCGCCCGCCGCGCGATCTGCCGCACCGTGGCCGCGGGCTTCCCGACGGCCTCGCCGATCTCGCCGTACGGCAGCTCGAAGACCTCGCGGAGCACGAACACCGCCCGCTCCACCGGCCCGAGGGTTTCGAGGACGGTGAGCATCGCGATCGAGACGCTGTCGGCGAGTTCGACGTCGTCGGCGATGTCGGGGCTGGTGAGCAGCGGTTCCGGCAGCCATTCGCCGACGTAGTCCTCGCGGCGGCGCGACAGCGCGCGCATGCGGTTGAGCGACTGCCGGGTGACGACCCGCACGAGGTACGCCCGCGGATCGCCGACCCGCGCATGGTCGACGCCGGCCCACCGCAGCCAGGACTCCTGGAGCACGTCCTCCGCGTCGGCCGCCGACCCGAGCATCTCGTACGCGACGGTGAACAGCAGGCCGCGATGGGTGACGAACGGGTCCTCGGCCATCCGCTCCTCGTTCATGCCGTCGATGCCGCCCCGGCCTTCCCGGGACGCCCGGCCAGCGGGATCTCGCACGCGTCGGAGAAGCCCTGCGAGCTGACCCCGTTCGCCACGTTGGCCCTGGTCGCCAGGTTGACGTAGGCGACGAACGCGGTGAGCTCGACCATCGCCGCCGGGCCGAGCCGCTCCAGCAGGCCCGCGTACTGCTCGTCGGTGACGGTCGGCGGCGTGGCCGTCATGGCCTCGGCGTACTCCAGCACGTCCCGCTCCAGCGGAGTGAAGACCTCTGCCTCGCGCCAGCGCGGCACCTGGCTCGCCTTGGTCAGGTCCAGGTTCTCGTTCCCCGCCTGGAAGTAGCCGACGTCCAGGCACCAGCCGCACCCGACCTGCGCCGCGACGGCCATGTGCGCGAACGACTTCAGGTTCGCGTCGACCGCGTTCCACGCGCCCGTTCTGGCGCCGAACTCCAGGTTGTCCTGCGTGACCCGCGGGCTGTGCCACAGCACCTCGACGTTCTCCGGCACGGCCCCGAGCTGCTTGATCATTTTCTCCTTGAGCTCCGCCGGGAGCTCGGCCTTCGGAAGGCGTAGCGCCATGATGTCCTCCACGTAGGTGTGCCGACTTCGGCATGAAGACACCGCCCCTCCCCCGAACGTGACACGCGCCGCGCCCGCGCCAGCACGCGGCGGGCCGGGCCATGGCGCTCGGCGTGCGGTGGCGTCTCGGCAGGGCGCGGGGCCGCCGGACGCCATCGCGCTCGGCTCCGCATCCGGCTCCGCGTCGCCTGTCAGATCGGGCGTTCGCCTGTACGGGAGCGTTCGGCGAACAGGCTGACAACGCCGATCTTCTTGTGGACGCGTGGGCGATCCGTGACGTTGGACTCCGCGGCCGGCTCCGCTCCCCCAGCGTCCGCAACCAGGAGTAACGATGAGACTATCCGCACGCGCCACCGCCTTCCTGGCGGCCGCCCTCCTCACCACCCTGACCGCGGCGTCCGGGACGCCCGCGGCACAGGCGGTCGGCGGCGACGCCGCGCCCGGCCCCAAGGCCCTCCCCGCCGTCGACATGGAAGCCACCGTGAAGGCGGCCCAGATCGACCCGCGGCGGGACGACGACACCCTGACCCCCGGCGCCAAGGCCAGCGTGCTGCTGGTCGAGCAGGCGCTGCGC
Organism: Actinomadura sp. J1-007; assembly: GCF_009793335.1. Classification (GTDB taxonomy): domain Bacteria; phylum Actinomycetota; class Actinomycetes; order Streptosporangiales; family Streptosporangiaceae; genus Spirillospora; species Spirillospora yumaensis. Next base: position 2,620,223 of record NZ_WING01000001.1, read on the forward strand.
GACGGGCACCTGCTCGACGCGAAGTGGGTGGACGGCTATTTCGGCACCACCACCGTCGCGGCCTTCGCCGAGTACCAGAGGTCGCTCGGCTACACCGGCCTCGCCGCCAACGGCCTGCCGGGCAAGACGTCGCTCACCAAGCTCGGAGCCGGCCGCTTCACGGTCGCCCGCGTCATCGAACCGGGCGCCCGCGTGGCCACCGGCGACTTCGTCATCAACACCCGTACCCGCAGCATGCTGGCCGAGGCGAAGCGGCTGCTCGGCCGCGACCTCGTGCTGGAGCAGGGCTCGTACAACCCCGGCGGGGACCCCACGTCCGCGGGCACCCACGACGGCGGCGGCGTCGTCGACATCTCGGTGCAGGGGATGGACGCCGCCACCCGTACCGCGGTCGCCCGCGCGCTGCGCCGCGTCGGCTTCGCGGCCTGGGTGCGCAGCCCCGACCAGGGCGACTGGCCGTGGCACGTCCACGCCGCCGCCATCAGCGACACCGATCTGTCCCCCAGCGCCCAGCACCAGATCGGCGACTACTACCTGGGCCTGAACGGGCTCGCCGACCGCGGTCCGGACGACGGGCCGCACGTGACCATCCGCACCTGGGAGGAGTACCGGCTCCGCTGACTCATCGACCCCCCGGCTCCGCAGAACAGAAGGAGAACAGCATGAGCAAGCTCACCAGGACCCTCACCGCGATGACCGCCGCAGTGGCGTTCGGCGGGGCGGCGGCCGCCATGGCGTCGCCCGCCTCGGCGGCGGGCCGCGACGGCGTGTGCGACAACGGCGAGTTCTGCTACTACTTCAACAGCAACAACGAGGGCTCGATCTCCGACTTCACCGGTTCGCTCGGCGACTACGGCACCGAACAGCCCTCCTGCTACGACTTCAAGGGCGCGGGCAACGGCCAGGGCCAGTGCATCAAGAACGCCGCCGCGTCGGTCTGGAACCGCAGCTCCCAGACCGTCCGCGTCTACTTCAACAGCAACTACGGCGGAACGCACCAGGACTTCGCCCCGGGCGCCAAGGGCAACCTCAACTCCAGCCTGAAGAACCAGAACGCCTCGCACGAGTTCAACCCGTCGTCGCGCACGAACATGTCGTACGGGCTGTACGCGCTGAGCGGCGGTTCCATCACCTGCGGCTTCGACGGCTACACCACCACGCCCGGCCGGCACGAGGGCATCGACATCGCCCGCGGCATCGGCTCGGACGTCCACGCCCTGGTCAGCGGCGAGGTCATCTACATCGCGCGCGGGGCCAACGGCAGCGGCGGCCTCTCCACGATCTCCGTCTACAACGCCTCGCTGAACAAGACCGTGATCTACCTGCACTCCGCGCCGCGGTCCTCCCTGGCCGTCGGCCAGCAGATCGGCCGCGACCAGGTCATCGCCGACGAGGCGTGGCGCGGGATCTCGTCCAGCTCGGGCGCGCACACCCACGTCGAGATGCGCCTCGGACGGCAGACGCACGCGGCCAAGAGCGTCAACGACCCGACCCTGGACAACCCGAACCCGACCTCGTTCTGGAACTCCCAGGGCTACAACGTCCGATAGCGCGCGGCGGCCTCACGGAAGAGGGAGACAACTGTGTCGAAACGAACCGCGCGCCTGATCTCGCGGCTCGCCGCGGCGGCGGCCGCGACGGTGCTCGGCGGAACGGTCCTCATCCCGGCGTCACCCGCCTCGGCGGCGAGCCGCGACGGCGTGTGCGACAACGGCGAGTTCTGCTACTACTTCAACAGCAACAACGAGGGCTCGATCTCCGACTTCACCGATTCGGTCGCCGACTACGGCACCGAACAGCCCTCCTGCTACGACTTCAAGGGCGCGGGCGCCGGAAAGGGCGAGTGCGTCAAGAACGCCGCCGCCTCGGTCTGGAACCGCACCACCAAGACCGTCCGCGTCTATTTCAACAGCAACTACGGCGGAACGCACCAGGACTTCGCCGCAGGCGCCAAGGGCAACCTCAACTCCAGCCTGAAGAACCAGAACGCCTCGCACGAGCTCCTGGGCTCCAACCCGCCGAACGGATGCAAGACCGACGGCACCGACAGCAAACTGCCCACGTCGATCCTGGTCTACCGGGTGTCGCTCAACCGCGTGGAACGGGTGACGTTCAAGACCTACGTCCAGAACGTTCTGCCCAACGAGTGGGTGCCGAGCTGGCCGAGCGAGTCGCTCAAGGCGGGCGCGATGGCCGTCAAGAGCTACGGCTGGTACTGGGCGCTGCACTCGACGCGCAAGACGTCGGGCGGCCAGTGCTTCGACGTCTACGACACCACGTCCAGCCAGGTCTACAAGCCCGGGACGGCGACGGCGACGACGAACGCCGCGGTGGACGCGACGTGGGACACCAGGATGACCCGCGGCGGGAAGATCCTCCAGGCCCACTACTGCTCGACCACCACGGCGTGCGGCGGATGGGTGACCGGGGACTGGATGTCGCAGTACGGCTCCCGCGACAAGGCCAACGCGGGATCGAGCTATTCCAGCATCCTCAAGTACTACTACAGCGGGATCGCTCTCTCCTGATCCCGTGAACCGCCTCCGTCCGGTTTCCCGCCGCATCCCATTGCGGCGGGAAACCGGACGGACTTTCCTGTCCCGGCCCCCAGGATGCAGCCCCCGTGAAGCAGGACTTAGAAGCCTTCGACGATGACCTGGAAGTTGACCGGACGGTTCCCCGGGAACGCCACCTTCCCCGCGGCGTCCACCATCTTGAACCGCACATAGCACAGGCCCGGCTTTCTCGGCGTGGTGATGTCGGCCCGGATGTCGACCATCTTGCCCGGCCGCGTGTCGTTGATCGGCACGTCGGAAATGGTCTGGCACTGGTCGGCCCGCTGCGGGGTGTCGAGACGGCGCAGCGAATACCCCTCCCATGGCACGGTCCCGGCGTTCTTGAGCCGCCAGATCTTGGTGATGGTCTTGCCGGCGCCGACGCGCACGCAGTCGGGCAGCGTGACGTCCGCGACGAACGCGGCCGCGTCGCCGCTGTGCGCCGGCGGGGCCGCCGCCGGGTTGGTCACGGGCACGGGGCAGTCGGCCGGGGAGAACGCGGCCTTCGACGCCGCGGCGGACGGTTTCGGACCGTTCCGCTCCTGCCCCGAACCGCGCTCGACGGCGATCACGACCACCGTCCCTATGCCGACGGCCGCCACCGCGAGCGCGACGACGGCCGGACGCGTCAGCCGCGACCGCCTGCGGCCCCCGTTCGGGGAGTCGCCCGCGATCTCCTCCTCCGGCGGCGGCGCCTCGCCCACCGCGCGGAGCTCCTGCGAGTCGATGGCGAGGTGCACGGCAGGACGTTCCGCGACGTCCATCGCAGAGGCCGGGAGCCCGCCCGGCGGAAGGGCCGCGGAGGGTTCGACCCCCCGGGCGTTCGCCGACCTGACCGCCCGGTTGGCCTCCTCCCAGCGCTCGCGGTACGCGGCCGGGTCGGCCCCGCACGCCTTGACGAACTCGGCGGTGGTTCCCCAGCTCGGGAGCCGGTTGCCCTTCGTGGCCTCATGAAGCGTGGTGTGCGAGATCGCCCCTGACCGGCCGGACATCTCGCGGAAAGGCGGGTTGCCGACCGAGCTGCGAAGTTCCCGGAGGCGCGCCGCGAAGTCCGCGATCGCCTCCGCCTGTGCACGCATGTCGTCCACCGGCCGAAGCTAACAGCGCCCAACGTCTTCACTCAAGCTCGAATTGGTATCGGCGGCCGATGCGAGGCGAACCGGATACGAACCGATCAGATCTAGATCATCCGCACCCGAGGACGTATCCTCGACTAGCGCCCTGGGACCGCGCTGCGTGATCGCCCAGTGACCCTTTACCCCTGCGCCCACTTCGTACTTCCGAAGCCCGGCCATGACCGGACAACGTGACCCGTTCCGCGAGGTTGCAAGGAAGTTCGCGCATCATTCACCGACTATTGAGTAGGACGTACCCCTGCTCCGCGAAGCTCCCCACGAAAGCACCGGCCTACCCCTCCGCCTCAGGTTTACCGCGCTCCTTACACCCTGTAGTCCGTTCCCACTTTCCACTTACTCCCTAGGCCCCGCCTAACTCAAGGCCGATCCTGCGGCCGGACCACTCGTCGCCCCGCCGCTCGCCCTCACCCGTTCCTAGGAATCCCGCCGGGGACGCCACATGGGCCAGCAGGTCGGGCCGTCCGGGATGTGGATCTCGCCGGTGACGGTGAAGCCGAACCGCTCGTAGAGCGGGATGTTCACTTCGTTGCTGCTTTCGAGATAGGCGGGCATGCGCTCACGGTCGCAGCGCTCCAAACCGGAGCGCAGCAGTGCGCTGCCCACGCCCTTGCCGGGTTCGGTCGCACCGATCTGGGCGAGGTACCAGTGCGGCTCGGGGGGACGCTCCTTCCGCAGCAGATCGTCCACGATCTGGCCGTACCGCACACGGCCGCGCATCGACCGCACGAAGCCCACCACCGCGCACGCCGTTCGCCAACCGGACGCGGCGTACCCCGGCGGATCCCACAGGGCCGCTCCCAGCGGACCGTTCTCGCCATAGGCGATCTCGGCGGTGCCGGGTGCCGCGTGCGTGTGGCGGGCGAGCGTCACGAACATCCCGGTCATCCCACGCCCGTCCGGCAGGATCCAGCGGATCACCGGATCGTCCGCGAACGCCCGCGCGAGCACCTCCCCCAACAGCCGCGCCTCGTCCTTACGACCCGTACGCACCTCGACCATGAGCCCACAGTAAGCCGCCCACCCGAACGCCGACCGGAATCCGAGCCCCCGATCTGCGGGCCCGGGATTCCCGACAATCCCGGGCTCGTTCATCGGATCAGCGTCGTTGAGCGGTCGCCGTACGTTCGATCAGCCGAAATTGCAGGAGTACGCCTCCCAACTGCTGGGGGACGTCGCCACCGCGGGCGGCTCGCAGGTGACCCGGACGTGGTGGTTCCAGGTCAGGTTGAAGTACAGCGTCTCCACGAAGAAGCGGCTGTTGTAATCGGTCACGCTCGGCTCGCAGCCGTCGGCACTGAAGGAGAAGTCGGTGTGCCCGACCCTGAACCCGCTCGTGCAGTAGATGCGTCCTTCCTGGTCGGCGGCCGAGGCGGGCACGGCCGTCAGTGCGACGGCAGCGGCGGCCGCCGTGATGGCCGCCCACGATCGTGTTTTGAGCACAGCAATCCCTCCCAGGGGGTGGATGTCACTCCACCCACTCAATAGGCACGCAATGTCCTTGCATAGCTACCGAGAGTGACTACTGAGGGCGGCCGGGTGAGACGGCTCTACGGCTCCCGGACGGCCCGGACCATCACCTCCGCCCGCCGAACTGCCAGTTGTGCACCTCGATGTCGGCGTACCGCTCCTCGCTCAGGATGGCGCGTGCCGCGTCCGGGTCCGGCGCCCGGGCCAGCAGCGCCGTGCCCACCCAGGTGGTGCCGTCGTCGGACAGCAGCGGCCCGTACGCGATCAACTCGTCCTGCTCGGCAGGAACGGCCAGGTCGGCGGCCTGCCCGGCGCCGAAGCCGAACACCAGGTACCGGTCGCCGTCAGTCGGCCCGCCGGGGAAATCCCACATCGTACGTCCCAGCGTGTTGCGCCACCGCCGCAGCAGCACGTCCCGGTACACGCCGGCCTGGTAGTTGGGCTCGTCAAAGGCGAACGCGCGGGCAGCAGCGGGATCGGGCAGATCAAGGATGTGCACGCTGCCGGTGGGCGTCTCGCCGTCGTCCGCGAGCGTCGGCCCCCTGGCAATCATCTCTTTGGCGTACCGATCCATATACGACCAGTGCTCTTCCCCCAGCTCTTCACGCAGCGCCAGAGACCCGGCCCGGTCACGGTGATAACAGAGAAACTCCATTCCCCTAGTCTCTCCCCCGCCACAAACGCCTCGTCCATACCGCCCCGCGGAGCGTCGTCGTACGGCCAACGCATCCCCGCCGGTCAGGGCCGGGGCACGACCGGCCCGGGTCCTGGATCGGGGCTTGCCGTCACGGGCGAACGTGGGGACAGGGTCGTGACACGGCAACGCGTCGTCGTTGCAAGTCAATGGCAGCGATGGTGACCGAGACGTGGTCGCCGACTTCGACTGCTGTCCGGGATGGCGCGCCAGGAGTGGTGTTGTCGTCGGTGCTGTGAAGCAGGCCCTCGATACCGTCGGCAAGGCGAACGAAGGCGCCGAACGGAACGAGTTGGGTGACGGTCCCGTCGACCACTTGTCCGACGCGGGTGTGGTCGGCGAATTGCCGGAACGGATCCGGTTGGGTGGCGCGTAGCGACAGGCGGGCCTCGCCGTTGCTGGTATCGAAGGCCAGGAGCTCGCAGGTGATGTACTGGCCCACGGAGATGACTTCCGATGGGTCCTGAAACCACCTCCAAGTCAGCTCCGGCATGGTGATGAACCCGACGCCGGGAAACACCGGATGGTCCGGCCCTTCGTCCAGGGCGACGAACACACCGAACCGTTCGATCGCCGCCACCGTTCCCGACAGTCGCTGTCCTGGCCGCAGTTCTTTGAGGAACGCCCACAACCGGGGGTTCTCCGTCGCCGACCTCGACAGCCGAACTCGGCGTTGTGCGAAGTCGACGGCGACCACTTCAGCGTGGACCCGGTCCCCGGGCCCAAGGATTTCGGCCATCGCGCCGGAGGACCGCCAGGAGAAATCGAGCGAGCCAATGACACCGATCGGAGCGTCAGGGAAGTCATCGAGAAGGACAAGGGCGTCCGACCGCTCAACCGCAGTGATGGTGCCGGTGAGAACGTCTCCAACGTTCACCGTCGACAGGAAGCCCGTCAGCGACGGATCATCTTTCGAACGGCTCATGACCCCAGACTTCCATGGCCTGCTCCGTCGCGGACAAGCCCCGCCATCGACGAAAGCGTTGGGCAAGGCAGTCGTCTTGCCAGATCAGCACGGATGTTCGCGGCGTTCCGGGTCCCAGCAGCCTGTCGCAGACGGCGCCTCACGATTCCGCGGCCGGGGAGCGGCGTCGTACGGTTGCGGCATGTCTCCTGTGGAAGGCGCAGCGGCCAAGCTCTCCTTGCGCGAGCGGCGGCGGGCCGTCGCCGTCCGGGAGATCCTCGGCGCGGCCGAGTGCCACATCGACGAGAACGGGCCGCACGCCCTGTCCCTGCGCGCGGTAGCCCGGAATCTCGGAATGACCGTGCAAGCGCTTTACCACTACTTTCCGAGCCGGGACCACCTCGTCACCGCGCTCATCACCAAGGCGTACGGCGATCTGAGCGATGCCGTGCAAGAGGCCGTGGACGCCGCGCCCGACGAGACGTCCCTCCAGCGGCTGGTGTTGGCGACCGAGGGCTATCGGCGTTGGGCCATCGCCAATCCTGAACGGTTCCAGCTTGTTTACGGGGCGCCGTTGCGTCATTACGAGGCGCCTGCCGAGGGGCCCACCACACAGGCGGTTCGCCGGATGGGCACGATCTTCCGGCGGGAACTGTTCGACGGGTTCACCGCGGAGCAGTTGAGGGCCGCCGACACGCCCGCGCTTTCGCCCACGCTCCGGGAGTATCTGGAACGGCTGCCGGCGGACGGGCTCGGAGACCTGCCGCCCGCCGGAGCCTCGCTCTTTCTGAGCGCTTGGGGGCACATGCACGGTCTTGTCGTCCTGGAAGTGTTCGGGCACACCGCGTTCATCGGCGACCATCAGGCCGAGATCTTCCGCATGGCGATGCTGACCATGGTCAAGGACATCCGCGGCCGCATTCCGCCCGCCGGGGCCGGCTCATAGCCGGTAGGTCACCCGCCACTTCGCTCGCACACCGAAGACCCGGGAAGAGCGCTGTCGTACCTCCTGGCGCGAAAGGTAATCGGGCCATCGGGTCTTCCTCGTCCACGCGAAGCCGGAAAGGAGGTTGATGTTGTGGCAGTTCAGCTCGGAGAGGTCGCTGCGCGATACGTCGATCCTGATGGGATGCAACGCGAACATGGTCTTCTCGGCGGCACGGAGGACGGCGAGCCGGGCCTTGCTGCGGAGGGCACTGTCACGTGCGCGGACGAGGGCGGGGTCAGCGCCGTGGCGGTGCACCAGATTGCTGCCGCCCGCATAACCCGTATGCGGTCCGCGACCGCCGCTCATCTCTTCCCTGAGGGCTTGAGTGATTCGCCGCGCGTGCTCGCCCGCACGTTCGAGGTCTGCGGAATCGCGGCGGTGGAGGGGCCGCGGATCCTGCCGTTCCGACGTGTGCTCATGCAGGAAATCGATGATCTGGACGAGTCGTCCGGCGCGGTCGAGGACCAGTTCGTCCACGGGATGGGAGCCGTCGGACAGATCATCGTGCAGTGACTGCGCCAGCCCGCGGGCCCGGACAAGGGCCTTGGCGCAGTCGCCGACATGCTCCAGGTTGAACTCCGTGCTGGGATCGAAGCCCATGCGGCAACAGTAACCGTCCCGCTGGGACCCCTCCCCGCCGTTGCTCCGACGACGAGTCGAGGGGCGGTTATCCAGGGGCTGCGTATTGGGAGTCGAGTGCTTGTTGGGCGCATTCCTTGATGGTGGCCAGGGCTTTCTGGACGTCGGACAGGTGGGTTCGGTGGCTCATCGGGTTGATGCGCAGGAAGAAGCGTCCTTCGACCTTGGTGCTGGACAGGAAGACGCGTCGGGTGGCGTTGATCCGTTCGAGCAGGCGGCGGTTCAGCTCGTCGGTGCCGTGCAGGCGGAACACCACGACCGACAGGTCCGGCTTCCATGGCAGTTCGAAGAGCGGGTCGTTGGCCAGTCGGCGGTGAACGAGTTCGGCCAGGTCGAGTTTCTCGTCGAGCGCTCGGCGGAACGCGGCGACTCCGTGGAGATGCAGGGGAAGCCACAGGCGCAGGCCCCGGAATTCGCGGGTCAGTTCCGGGCCGAGATTTCCGTAGTCGGGCAGTTGCTCCACTGTTTCCAGGTCCTGGAGGTAGTCGCCGCCATCGGCGTGGGCGGCAGGGAGAACGGCCGCGTCCCGGACCAGGAGGACACCGGTCCCGTACTGCAAGAACAGGCTTTTGTGCGGATCGACCACGATGGAATCCGCGCGGTCGATCCCGGCCAGGCGCGCCCGGCCGCGCGCCGTCAGTTGCAGGCCCCCGCCGTACGCGGCGTCCACGTGGAACCACAGGCGTTCGCGCGCGGCGAGTCCGGCGAGGTCGTCCAGCGGGTCCACGGTTCCCGTGCTCGTGGTGCCGGCCGTTCCGACCAGGAGGAACGGCCGGAGCCCGGCGGCCCGGTCGTCCTCGATCATGCGGGCGGCCGCGGCGGCGTCCATCCGCAGGCGGCGGGTCGGCACCACCCGGACGGCCGAGGGCGGCAGGCCGGCGATCCGGGCCGCCTTCGCGATGCAGTAGTGGGTGTGCTCGGTGACGTACAGGGTGCCGCGCGCGAAATCCTCACCGAGCCGGTCGTGGCGCGCCGCGACGAGTGCCGTCAGCGTCGCCAGCGAAGCGCCCGTGGTGACCAGGCCGCCCGCCTCCTCGGGGAGGCCGAACCGGGCGGCGAGCCAGCGCAGGACGCCGTGCTCCATCGCGACCAGCGCGGGCGCGAGGTCGGCCACCGCGGTGAAGCGGTTGTATACCTGGGCGAAAGCGTCAGCGAGCGCCGAGGACACCAGTCCGCCGGACGGGAAGTAGGCGTAGTAGCCCGGAGACGCCGGATTCGCTCCATGCGCGGCGGCGTCCTCGAAGGCGTCGAGAAGGGCCTCCAGCTCCGCGCCGTCCTCGGCGGGAGGCCGCCGCATCCGCCGGACGGCCGCGTCCGCCTCGCCGAAACGGCCGGCGGGCGCCGAAGGCAGATCATCGGCGTACCGCGCGAGCCGGGCCATGATCGTACGGCCCATCGTCTCGACCGTCCGGTGATCGGACTCCAGCGCGTCCGGTTCCGCGTGCACAGCCGTACCTCCTGCTCCTGGCCAACGAGTGCCGCCAGGTTAGGGAGGCGATGTCCTGGCCGCTTGTACGAAATTGCCATCGCGCTGGTAGGCGCCCGGGGTCACGCCCACCATCCGCCGGAAGTGGCGGGTCAGGTGCGCCTGATCGAAGAATCCGACCGCCGCGGCCACCTCGGCCGGAGGCAGCCCCCGCTCCAGCAGGCGCCGGGCGTTCCTGACCCGCGACTGAGTGACGAACGCGTGCGGCGGCAGCCCGTACGCCTCGCGGAACGAACGCAGCAGGGTGAACGGCCGCGCCCCGGTCTCAGCGGCGAGTTCTTCGAGAGAAGGCGGATTCAGCAGCCGCTCGCGCAGGATCTCGTGCGCGCGGGCTACAGAACCCCGCCGTTCGGCCGTTCGCGCCGGAACGGGCCGCGACGTGCCGTTCAGCAGGAGGAGCCCGGTCAACGCAGTGCACAGCAACGACTCGGCGGTGAGCAGATCCTCGGTTTCGGCGGCACGATGCGCCCGTACGATCAGTTCGGCGCTCCGGCGGTCGTAGCCGATCCGGTCGCGGAACGACGGCGTTCCCCGTCCGCCGCCGAGCTCCGTCATGAGCTCGACGGACGGGTACAGCACGCGGTACCGCCAGCCGTCACCGGCCACCGCACGTCCGGTATGAACCACTTCCGGCTCGATGAGGACCACCCCGCCCGCGCCGACGCGTTCGATCCCGTCGCGGAAGCCGATCTCCTCCACGCCGTCCTGCACCACGCCCAGCGCGTACGTCTCGTGGCCATGCCGGGCGAAGGCGTGACGGGTGAAGTGGGCGCGCATCAACTGCATGCCCCTGAGCCCGTCCAGACGCCACAGCCGTACCGGCGACGCGGCCACGGCCCACCTCCTTTCGTACTGCGTGGCGGGCGCATTTCTATCCTGCGCGGCTTCGGCCTTTTGCGGCGGCCGGCGCCATGGAGCCCGCCGAACGATCGCGACGGCGCTCGGCCCCTCGCGCGTCCGATTCCGTCCTAGCGCAGGCGGTACGCGCCGGAGGCGAGGGCGGACGCGATGGTGTCGGCGGTCTGCTCGGGGGTGAGCGCCCCGGAGTCGAGGGCGTGCGGTTCGAGATCGCCCAGGTCGGCGAATTCGTCGAACATCTGCCCGATCGCCTCGGGATCGGTGAGAGCGCCCGTCCCGCGGGCGGTGGCGCGGGCCATGACCACGTCGCGTTCGGGACGCAGGACGACGTAATCGAGCGGAACACCGGCCTCCGCGGCGGCGCGGTGGAACGGCGCCAGGAACCAGGGGCCGACGACCCCGTCGAAGACCACGTGGTAGCCGCCCGCCGCGTATCCGGCGGCGGCGGTGGCCTGGACGTCGATGACCGTCTCGTTCTGGTGCTGCGCCTGCGGCAGGTACGGCGCGATGGCGCCGCGTTCGATGAAGCCGAAGAAGTCGTCGCCGTGCAGGCGCACGCTCGGTGTCAGCCGTCCGGCCAGCACTCGGGCCACCGTGCTCTTGCCCGCACCGCACGGACCGGTCAGCACGATGACCGACCCGGTCCCCCATCCGCCATCGGATTTCCTCCTCCTGGGCGCTGCCTACTGCTGAATCGCCGCCCATAAGACACCGCTGAGCACAAGAACGTGACAGGTTAACGTGAGAACGACACTGCACCGCACGGATCGGCCCGCGCACGCCAGGCGGCCCCCATCCCAGTGCACCAGGCCAGAACATGGACCGGACCTCGGGCGGCGCGGCACCGTCCATACCCGACACTCAAGCAGCGCACATATCCATCCTCATATCAATTTCTGATTCATATAAATATTGGACTTGCCCGGGAAGGAGATGATCTCCTGCCGGGCATGACACGAGCTCCTCGGCTGCGGCTGGGCGCCGCGGCACTGACCGCCTGCGCCCTGCTCGGCGGTGCGGCCTACGCGACCGGCACTGCTACCGGCGATACCCGTACGGCGAAGCCCGCCGCCGCCCAGACCGGCGGCTCCGGCACCGCCGCCTCAAACCCCGTTCTGAACGACACGCTGCGGAAACTGGAGAAGTCGTACCACGGGCGTATCGGCGCGGTGGGCATCGACCTGGGCACCGGTAAGACCGTCGGTTACCGGGCCGGGGAACGGTTCCCGTTCAATTCCATGTTCAAGGTGTTCGCGTGCTCCGCGGTGCTACACAAGGCGCGCACGAGCAGTCCCGGGCTGATGGACAAGGTCGTCCACTGGACACCGGGCGAGATGGCGGAGCTGACCGGGAACTCCCCGGAGACCACCGAGTACACCGACACCGGCATGACACCCGCGCAACTGTGCCGCGCCGGTATCACCAAGTCCGACGGCTTCGCGGGCAACCAGCTCCTCAAGCAGATCGGCGGGCCGCCCGGCCTGACCGCGTTCTTCCGTTCCCTCGGCGACCGGGTGAGCCGCCTGGACCGGCCGGAGCCCCGGCTGACCGAGTGGGAACCCGGCGACGAGCGCGACACCACCACCCCGGCCGCCGCCGCGCGGACCTTCGCCGAGCTCACCGCCGGGACGGGCCTGCACCCCAGCGACCGCGCGCGCGTGGTCGCCTGGCTGAAGGCGAGCCTCACCGGCGCGACCCGGATCCGGGCCGGACTCCCCAAGGACTGGACGGTCGGCGACAAGACCGGCACCGGCGGCGCGCGGAACCACGGCACCGCCAACGACATCGCGATCGTCTGGCCGCCCCGGTCGAACGCCCCGTTGATCCTGTCGGTGCTCACCAACCGCGCCACCGACGGCGTCCCGCACGACGACAAGGTGATCGCCTCCACCGCGACCGCCCTGGCCAAGGCGCTCGGCAAACTCTGACCGAGCCGCTCGTCCACCAGGCCGAGGGCGACCGTCCACACCGAGAGACTGTGGCGCGTTCTACCCGTCGGCGTTGTTGAGTGGTTTGCGGCCGACGGCGCCGTAGAAAACCGCGTGTTCGGGTGGGCGCGGGGCGCCATCGGGACGCCATCGGGTGATGAACTCGACTCCGGGCTCCACCGGTTCGAGGCCGTCCATGAACCGCGCGATCGCGGCGCGGTCGCGGTGCACGGCCTGCGCCGACGACATCCGGGAGTACTCCGCGGTCGCGGTGTCGCCGGTCTCCGCGCCGAGGTCGGCGGTGGTGTGCGAGACCGCCACGTACGAGCCCGGCGGGAGCGCGTCGCGAAGGCGCCGGACGAGGGCGTGCGGGTCGTCGGCGTCGGGGATGAAGTGCAGGACGGCGATCAGCAGCACCGCGACGGGACGGTCGAAGTCCAGGGTGCGGCGCGCCTCGTCCAGGATCGTGTCGGGGTCGCGGAGATCGGCCTCCAGAACGGACACGTTCGGCGCCTTGCCGAGCAGTGCCCGCGCGTGCGCGACGACTCCGGGGTCGTAGTCCACGTACAGCACGCGGGCGTCGGCGTGGAACGCCTGCGCGACCTGGTGGACGTTCTCCCGCGTGGGCAGTCCCGTGCCGATGTCCAGGAACTGGTCGACGCCCTGCCCGGCGATGTAGCGGACGGCGCGGCCGAGGAACGCGCGGTTCTCGATCGCGCTGCTCTGGATGTTGGGGTTGATCTCCATCAGCCGGGCGGCGACCTGCCGGTCCGCGGCGTAGTTGTCCTTCCCGCCGATCAGGGAGTCGTAGATCCGGGCGGGCGACGGCACCGAGGCGTCGATCCCCGGAGGCGGCGGGCGCTGGTTCACCCCGCGAGGCTAGGCCGGACGCCCAGATGATCTCCACGGAACGACCGCATCCGGACGTCCCGCACCCGGCCACGCCCGGACCTCCCTCCGTTGAGGTGCGGGGCGTGCCGCTGCGTCCGAGGGGGCGGTCCGCGGCGGACGCGTTCCGTTTTGACGGTGGGCTCCGTGCGCCGTTACCGTTGGTGACGTCATGGGCGTTTTCACTAAGTAACTCCAGGTGTGCCGCCGACGGTCGATCGCCGATCCCGTCGACGCCGGCACGCGGGTGCACATCCATCACCCGGCTCCCGTCGTCCTCGGGAGCCCGACCTGGAGTTCTGACTTCCTTGAACGTGTTCCGTACCGCGTTCCGTCCTGCCCTGCCCGCATCCCGGGCCGCGAGCCGATGGAAAGCCCTGGCCGTACTGTCCCTGTTGCAGTGCCTCATCGCCGTCGATGTCACGGTGGTCAACGTCGCGCTGCCCTCCATCGGCGCCGACCTGGGGGCCGGCCCCGCCGCGCTCGCCTGGGTCGTCACCGGGTACGCCCTGGTCGGCGGCGGTCTGCTGCTGCTCGGCGGCCGGATCGCCGACCTGCTGGGACGGCGCCGCGTCTTCCTCGCCGGCGCGGCCCTGTTCGGGCTGTCGTCGCTGCTCGCCGCGGCCGCGCCCGACCTGCCCACGCTGGTCGCCGCCCGGTTCGGGCAGGGCGCCGGCGAGGCGCTCGCCTCCCCCGCCGCGATGTCGCTGATCGCCCTGCTGTTCACCGAGCCGTCCGAACGGGCCCGAGCGCTCGGCGTCTGGGGCGCGATCTCCGGGCTCGGCATGGCCGGCGGCGTCCTGCTCTCCGGCGTGCTCACCGAGCTGCTGCACTGGCGCTGGATCTTCCTGGTCAACCTGCCGGTCACGGCCGCGGTGCTCGCGCTCACCCCGCGCCTCGTACGCGCCGACCGCGCTCCGGAGCGCCGGGGCGGCCTGGACGTGCCCGGAGCCGTACTGCTGACCGCCGGTCCGCTGGCGCTGGTGTTCGGAGTGCTCCAGGCCGCGCACCGTCCGTGGAACGACCTCGCCGTCGCGCTGCCGGTCGTGGGCGGTGTCGCGGCGCTGGCGGCGTTCGTGCTGGTCGAGCACCGTTCGCGGCGGCCGCTCGTCCCGCTGTCCTTCTTCGCCAACCGCACCCGGACGGTCGCGAACGCCGCGACGGTACTGCTCAGCGCGGCCCTGTCCACCACCTTCTTCATCGTCACCCTCTACCTGCAAGACGTGCTGGGGTTCACCCCGCTCCAGGCGGGCCTGGCGTACCTGCCGTTCTGCGCGGTGCTGCTCGTCACCCTCGTCCTGACCGAGAAGGTGATCGGGAAGCTGGGGATGAAGAGCACCGCGCTCGCCGGCCTCCTGGCGTCCGCGCTCGGCGCCGGCCTGCTGTCCCGGCTGCCCGTCGACGGGAACCTGTGGATCGACGTCCTGCCCGGCATGATCGCGATGGCGGCCGGTATGGCGCTCGGCCTGATCGCCTTGCAGAACGCCGCGTTGCACGGCGTCACCGAACAGGACGCCGGTATCGCCTCCGGCGTGCAGCGATCCGTGGACCAGCTCGGCGGCGCGCTCGGCCTGGCCGTCCTCGTGGGAACGGCCACCGCGATCGCCGCCCACGCGCCGGGCGACATCGCCGCGCAAACGGACGGTTTCCGGGTCGCGTTCCGCTGCGCGCTCGTCGCGGTCACCGCAGCCGCGGTCGGCTTCAGCATCCTGGCCCGCAACCCGCACCAGGACTGACCCCGCCCACCCCGCGCCGCTGAATTCCGCGCCCTCGCGCTTTTGCGCTTTTGCGCCGCAGCGTCGCTGAAATCCGGCGCTCCCCGGGGCAGCCGCCCGTCGGCCGCTGCCCCGGGGAACCACCGCGCGCCCCTCAAAGACGTCCGAAAGGGCTCAGGAAAGAAGGAACGACTCGATCGAGGCGGCGAGCGCCACAGGGGTCTCGTGCATGGGGTAGTGGCCGGTGTTGGCGAGCACCTGGATTCGGACGTTCGGGTAGCACGCCGACCAGGCGGCGCGGACGGCGTCCTCCGGAATGGCCCGGTCGTACTGCCCGGCGATGGCCTTGACCGGCGTCGGGTCGCCGGTGACGTCGCCCGCGAAATCGGTGTGGAGGAACGAGCGGGGATAGGCGGCGAACGCCGCGGGCGTCGATCCGCGCATCGACACGTTGACCATGTGGTCCAGCCACGCGGTGCCGGCACGGTTGCCGGTGGCGTGGTCGAGGAGTTCGCGCCGTCCGGCGGGCGAGTGCGCCGCGGCGGCGAACGCCGCCCGCTGCCGGGCGGTGAGCGTCACGCGTCCGGCGGGAGTGGGGTGACGGCGACGAGCCTGCGCACACGTTCCGGCGCGTCGGCCAGAACGCGCTGGATCGCCTTGCCGCCCATGGAATGCCCGACGAGTGAGAACCGGTCCCAGCCGAGCTGGTCGGCGAGGGCGATGAGGTCGCCGGCCATCTCCTCCACGGTGTACTCGCCCGGAACGTCGCGCCGACGGCCGTAGCCGCAGGCGTCCATCAAGGCGTAGCTGAAACGGGAGCCGTCGAGATACTCCGGGAAGCACCCCCACGCGCCGGTCGGAACGAACCAGTCGTGCGCCACGAGCACCCGGTGCGGGCCGGACCCGATGATCCAGGCGGGGACGTCCATCAGGCGGCCTCGGCCGACCGTCCCGCGAGCCAGCGGTAGGTGAGCAGGATGTTCATCCGGTGCAGGGAGCGCACCAGCGCCCGGTACTGCTCGGGTGCGTCGGGCAACGGCTGGATGCCCCACATCGGCAATTCGTCGTACAGCACCTCGACGGGGACGCCCGCGTCCCGGCCGCGCTGGACGGCGGCGGCCAGGTTCTCCAGGTAGGAGATCCAGGCGGACAGACCGGGCTCGGCGGGCCCGAGGAACCCGTGACCGGGAACGATGGTCTCCACGTCCAGCACCGCCCGCATGGTCCGCAGGCTGCGGGCGTACCCGACGGGGTCGCCGATCAGCGCCATCGGCGTGACCCCGTAAGGCAGGACGAAGTTGCCGGTGAACGCCACGTTCGCATCGGGCACATGGACGACGGTGTCCCCCGATCCGTTGCCCGGGCCCAGGTGCCATAGGTGCACGACCCGGCCGCCGAGGTCGATCTCGCAGAACCGGTCGACCACCACGTCCGGCTTGCGCCAGGTGTGCACGGTGTTCAGGGAGTCGTCGCCGTACATGCTCTCGGCGCGCAGCCGCTTCTCGGCCTCCAGGTCGGTCATGGCCGCCTTGTTCAGCCGCGAGGAGAACAGCGTGACGTCCCGGTCGAACGCGGTGTTACCGAAGGTGTGGTCGCCGTGGTACGTCGTGTTGACCAGGTAGCGGACCGGCCTACCGGTCAGGCCCGCCGCCACCTGCCGGAGATGCCGCCCGACGGCGGGGGTGATCCCGGCATCGACCACGAGCGCCGCGTCCCGGCCGACGATCAGCCCGTTGTTGTCCTTGGGCACCTGGTTGGCCATCAGGGCGAACACGCCGTCGGCCAGTTCCCGCGGCTCCAGCCGCAGTCCGGCCGGGCTGAGGTTCGGCGCGACGAACCCCGGCGGGCGTTCGCCCATCTCGTGCGCGACGGGCAGGTGACCGTCCATCACGAACTCCTTTCGGTGAGGATGACGCTCAGGAAGAACCGCACGTGCTGGTCGACCAGCCGCCGCGCCGCGTCCAGGTCGTCCGGGGCGGCATCGGCGTGCAAATGCAGCAGGCGGGGCACCTGGAGCGGCGCGAACAGTTCCCACACCACCTGCCGGGCGGGCAGGTCGGCGCGGACGAGCCCGGCCTCCTGCCAGCGCGCGAACGGCTCCTGGAGCTGGTCGCGGGCGCTCTCGATCGCGGCGGCGAGGCCGTCCAGCCCGCCGCCCCCGCTGCCGTCACGCAGCAGCACGCTGCTGAACCGCCGGGCCCGTGGGCTGGACCAGCCCGCCATCACCCGCGCCACCAGATCCGGCACCGCCTCCCGAGGCCCCGCCCGCACCAGCGCCTCCACGTCCAGCCGCAGCGCCTCGAACGAGGCCGGGCCCGCCTCGGCGAACAGCGCGTCATAGATCGCCTGCTTGCTCGCGAAATGCCCGTAGATCGCGCTGTCCCGTACGCCGACCTTGGCGGCGATCTGCCGAACCGTGGTCGCCGCGAACCCCTGCCGCGCGAACAGCTCCAGCGCCGCGTCCAGCAGCAGTTCCCGGGTATCCGGCCCGGCCCCTTGGGCGGCCGCCCCCGCCGCCGAGCCGCCGCCGGGGCGACGGCGCCGGGCGATGTCGGCGCGACGGCTCCGGGCGTTGCCGGGGCGACGGCGCCGGGCGATGCCGGGGCGGCGTGCGTTGCCTCACGATCGTCCACGCCGTATATTTAATGAGCGCTCACTTAATTTGTCAACGCCGGGAACGCCTCGCCCGCCCCGCCCAGTAGAGTAAAACGGCCGTTGCACTACCTAAAGTGGTCGTTGTAACTCCGCGAGAAAGGGAAATACGCACATGCCGCTGTCCATCTCCAATCCGTCCACGCTGCACGACCCGGTGGGCTTCGGATACAGCCACGTCGCGAAGGTGACCGCGGGCGAGCTCGTTCTGATCGCCGGGCAGTACGCCTCGGACGGCGAAGGCCAGGTGACCACGTCCGACTTCGCCGGACAGGTCGACGAGGCTCTGGCCAACCTCGGCAAGGCCCTCGAATCGGCGGGGCTCGGCTACCGGGACGTCGCCCAGCTCCGCACGTTCATCGTGGACCACGACTCCGACAAGCTGGCCGTCATCGGCACCGCCATCGGACGGATCTGGGGGACAAGCCGCCGACGCAGACGCTGCTCGGCGTGGCCGCCCTCGCCCTGCCCGGCATGCGTTTCGAGATCGACGCGATCGCCGTCCGCTCCTGACACTGCCGCCGTCCGCCGTCCGCTCCCGGTGCGGCCGCCGTCAGCGCTCGCGGACGCCCCGGGCCGCGGACGGAGCCGTCACGTACTACAGAACCAGCCGTTCTGAACGTAGGCGTTCTTGTTGACCTTGCCGTAGGCGAAGCCGTGCACCCACTCGCTCAGATAGGGGTGGTCAACGGCGCCGACCTTGAACTGGTCGCCCTTGTGCAGGTGGGCGAACGGGGCGCCGCCCCTGGAGGAACGCAGGTCGAGGTCGTTCGCGCAGACCGTCAGGCGCTTGCCGACGGTGGCGGCCGCGGCCCAGGCGAACGGGCCGCCGGCGTGGGCCGTCCCGGGCGCGCCGACCACCAGGGCGGCGCCGAGGGCGGCGCAGACCGCGATGGCGCGGCGGACTCGCGGTACGGCGATGGAGTCTCGGGGCATGTTCTCTTCCTTTCCGGGATCAGGACGGGAGTGGGACGGACACACCCGAGTGCACCACGGAGAGCCCCGGTCCCCTCCCCGCCTCCAGAGAAATGTCACGAAAAACAAGAAGGTTCTGACCTGCAAAAACAGCAGTTCACAGGGCAGTTCCCCAACGAAACGAAATAGGCGAAATACCGGCAGACGCCCCGCGCCGCCACCACCCCGACCGGTAACGTCGCCCGCGTCCGACCGACGATTGGATCCCCAGGTGATCAGCGGATACGACACCGTTCTCATCACCGCCGGACCCGCGGGCGGCCCGGTGGGCCGTTTCCTGCGCCGCTGGTCGTCGGACCGGTGGCCCGCGATGCGCGTCTCGCTCGACGACTCGCCCTTCCTCCCGCTCGCCGAGCAGACCGCTCCCCACCCGACCGCGCCGAAATCCTCCTCGCCGCAGACGACCAAATGGTCGCCGCATGGGACGAAAAGGGATATCACCTGTCTCCGTCGGGCGACGGCCCCCTGATGCTCGCTTACGAGCCCTGCCCGGCCTCGCGCCTGCGGATGCTCGCCCTGAACGACCCGTACTGCCGTACCGGCTTCGCCTACGAGCCGTACGAGACCACCCTGATCGCGACGGGCCTTTCCCTCATCACCATCGTCACGCCGGACCACGACAGCGATTTCTCCGTCCACGCCATCGACGCCCTGGCGACGTCCCTGGAAACCGCCGCGACCTAGGCACCACCCCCCGCAAACCTTGCCAGTGGCAACTGGCCAAGTCTGGTCGGTACGGCGGCCTCAGGGCGCATCCAGCGAGTTCCCAGGTACTGGTGGCATCGTTGAGGACCGATCCCGACGTACTCGCCCATACCCACTGGCCCACGAGCACACAGGGGCCTCACTCGTGCACGAGCAAGCCCGGATGGGGGAACGGCCGATGCCGAAGCGGCGCAAGGTGAGCAACATCCTCGGTCTCGCCGTGCTGGTGACGTTGTCGGCGCGGCCCATGCACCCGTACGAGATCGCGTCCCTGCTGCGAGCCCGCGGCAAGGACCAGGACATGAAGATCAAGTGGGGGACGCTCTACACCGTCGTCCGCAACCTGGAGAAACACGGCTTCCTAGAGGTCGCGCAGAACGTCAGGCACGGCGCCCGGCCCGAACGCACCGTCTACCGGATCACCGACCTCGGCCGCGAGGAGATGACCGACTGGGTCCGCGAACTGGTCGCGGTGCCCGAACGGGAGTTTCCCCGGTTCGAGGCCGCGCTCTCGTCCCTCGGCGTCCTGCCCCCGACGAGGCGGCCGAACTCCTACGCCAACGCCTCAAGGCACTCGAAACGCAGATCTGCGAGCACCGAACCGAACTCGCCGCCGCGGAGGGCCTCCCCCGCATCTTCCTCGTCGAGACCGAATACGACCTGGCCCTGCGCGTGGCCGAGGCCGACTGGGTCCGCGTCCTCCTGGAGGACCTCACCCAGGGAACACTGGCCGGACTCGACGTATGGCGCGGCTACCACGAGACAGGCCACGTCCCCGAAGAAATCGCAGACTGGGCCGAAAAGGGCGCCATCGACCACTGACCGTCGCAACGCCCCCCCCCCCCCCCCCCCCCCCCCCCCCCCCCCCCCCCCCCCCCCCGAGGTGCGAACGCCCCCACGCCCGCCGCCCTCACCGCACCAGATCGAGCCCCCCACCCTTGATCCGCTCAACCAACCCCCACCACTCACCCGCCCCAACAAAAGCGCCGGCCCCTCCGGCGCCTTGGAGTCCCGCACCCCCACCACTCTCACCAAGGCCACCGCACCACCCCCACCGCCGCTACGTCCACCATTCACCCGGGCACCAGCGAACTCGACTGGCGCGCCACCGCCCTCACCACGTCCACCGCGGAATGCCGCCACTTCCACACACTCCGCACCGCCCGTCCCGCTGTAACTGCTCTTACGCCACCCAGTACGAACAACGTTCAGCCGCGTCATACCGCCGACACTAGCCGTTCGATCAGGAGACGGGAGTCCAATGGCGGGAGAGCGGCTTCGCTGAGCAAATCGAAGGTCTTGGCGTACCCCCGAATCTCCTCAGTGCTTTCGAGGTACATACCTGCGAAGACGTTCTCCACCAGCACCACCGACAGGTCCTTCACCGTCAGACTCGTGAAGGACCCGTTCACACCGGGATGGGCACCGACGGCGTAAGGCAGCACCTGGAGCGTCACGTTGCTCCGCCGAGACTCCGCCACCAACCGCTGAAGCTGCGCCCGCCTGACCTCCGGACCGCCGATCTCCTGGCACAGCGCGGCCTCGCTCATGATCGCCCACAGCTTCGGCGCCGCAGGCTTCCTCAAGACGCCCTGGCGCTGCATCCGAAGCGCTGTGAGCCCCTCAATGTCGGGGGGCCCGTTCAGAGAGACGGTGGACGCGACAACGGCACGCGCGTAGTCCTCGTTCTGGAGCAATCCCGGAACCAGATGAAGTTGGAAGCTCCTGATCAAGGACGCGTCGGTCTCAAGAGAGATGTAGTCGAGAGTCGACCGTGAGACCTTTCCTTCGTATCGGTCCCACCATCCCCTCTTGGTGGCGTCGCGGGCGAGGGTGAAGAGGGCTTCGCGTTCGTCCGGATCGGTGAAGCCGTAACGGTCGAGCATGTTCTCCAGCGCCGGGCGGCGGATGCCTCGCTTGCCCGTCTCCAGTTTGCTCAACGAGGACGGCGTGCGGTTGAGCAGGCGCGCGGCCTTCTGAAGGTTGAGGTTCCGTTCCTCCCTGATCTGGCGCAGCCTCCGGCCGAGCTTGCGACTCCGCATGGTCGGACGATCAGCCTCGCTCATGAAGTAATCATGAGGTAACGGAATGCGATCACAGAAGGCTTCGCGGCGATCTGGCCAAAGTGCCCCGGTCAAAAGTGACTGAGTCCCGTTGTCCTGAGGACCTGAGGCCGAACGCACCGAGTGCGTGGCCTCGCATCGTGTGTCCGGTTCATTCTTTCGGCGTTGGCGACCGGAAGGACGTGGGGCGATGCCCACAGGCGAGACGACGGCGATGAAGATCGAGGCGATCCGGATACCGGGCACGGAACGGGCGGTGTCGCATGTGCGGCGCTGGTGCCTGGACCAGCTCGGCGATGACCATCCCGTTCTGGACGACGCGTTGCTCTGCCTGAGCGAACTGGTGACGAACGCGATGCGCTACACCGACTCCGGACAAGGCGGCCAGGTACACGTGGAGCTGAGCTTCTCCGAACGGGCCGTACGCGTAGAGGTCCTCGACAATGGCGGGTCGGCGACCGTTCCCTGCCTCGCGGACGTGGACGAGGAAGGCGTCAGCGGTCGCGGCCTGCGCATCGTGTCGTTCCTGGCCTCCGCCTGGGGCGCCGACCGGCGCGGCCGAGGCCACGCGGTCTGGTTCGAACTTAGAGGCTGAACGAGCTCCGGGCCGTATGCGGCGAAACGGTGCTTGTTTGCCTGTTGATGGGGTTACCGGGGCGTGGTCTGACCGCATCAACTCCCTGGCGGGAACACCCAGCGAGAGAACGGATCGTCAGCATGAGCGGCAAGCGTGGACGAAGCGCACCCCGGCCCAATTGGCCGTCACTACTGGGCCTGGTCGCCGGAGCCTTCCTGCTCTACGTATGGGTATGGGCGGCAACCCAGGGCGGCCCACCCTGGTGAAAGGCCGCGCCCACACGTACGGCAGAGCAGCCAGCACTCCCCCACCGCCACCTTGACAATGCGGCCCTCGGAATTCACCGGCTTCATGACGAGGCGCACGCCGTACCCGTTCACGCGCGCCCCCACTCAGGCGGAAGAGGCAGCGAGACGCGAGCGGCGGCCGGCTGCCCGCCCCCGCCAACGGCGGCGGACGACTCACCGAGCACTGACCGGAAGAACGGAAAGCACAGGGCAGAGGGCGCAGGGCTGGAGGAAGAGGCGGCGGAGGAAGCAGGCATCATGGGCGTGACGTGGGCGCGGACGCGGGCGCGGACGAGACGGATCGGACGCGGACGCAGCCAGGACCGCGACAGGCACGAACGAGACGAGGCGGCGGACAGGCCAGCCTCGGACCGAACGCGAACGCACACGGGAGCCCGGACAGACTCGGACCGGACCAGAGCCCACACGGGAGGCCGAGACGGGCTTGACCTTGACGCCGGTGTCAAGGATTAGCGTCGTTGGCGGCCATGAATCAGGGGAGGGCCGATGCGTATCGGTGAGCTGGCCGAACGCGCGGGTGTGAGTACGCGGGCGCTGCGCTATTACGAGCAGCAGGGCTTGCTTTCCGCGCGGCGCGGGGCCAACGGCTACCGGCAGTACGAGGAGTCCGACGTCCGGCTCGTCACGGAGATCCGTTCGCTGCTCGCGGAGGGGTTCACGCTGGAGGACGCGCGGCCGTTCGTGGACTGCCTCCGGGCGGGCGAGGACGCCGGCGACGCGTGCCCGGAGTCGGTCGCGGTCTACTACCGCAAGCTCGCCGAGATCGACGCCGAGATCCGCACCCTGGTCAGGCGTAGGGCCGATCTGGCCGATCACCTGACGCGGGCCTGTCCCGGCTGCGTCCTGTTCCCGAAGGACCGAGATGATCACGTTGACCAGCGAGAACTTCGACGACCGTGTGCTCGGCGCCGGCAAGCCGGTCCTGGTCGAGTTCTGGGCCGAGTGGTGCCCCCCGTGCAAGATGATCGCGCCGATCCTTGAGCAGATCGAGGCCGAGTACGGCGACCGCCTCACCGTCGGCAAGCTGAACGGCGACGAGAACACCGACATCGTCACGCGCTACGGCGTCATGGGCTTCCCCACGCTCAACCTCTACCGCGACGGCGAGGTCGTCCGGCAGATCGTGGGGGCCAAGTCCAAGCGCATGCTCCTCGCCGACCTCGACGGCCACTTCTGAGCAAACCTCCTGAGAACGGCCCTCCCCCACAGACAAAGGCTGTTTCCCCCGACCGCGTCCCGACAACCAGCCTCTGCCTAGGGGCAATGTCGCCGTTCCCCGCAAACTCGACCCGACAACGAGCCTCCACTCAAAGGCGAGCACCCGTTCCCTACGAGCCCGCACCGAGAACGAGCCTTCACCTGGCGTCCGAGCCAACCCCCACGAATCCACCCCAGAAACGGTCCTGCACCCACCGACACAGACCAACGCCCAGCGAGTCCATCCCAAAAGGGCCCTGCATCCACCCGCAAAAACCCAACTTCCGCAAACGCGCTCCGAAACGAGGCTCCGCCCAGCGGCAAAGGCCAACAACCTCCTGCCGACTCGTCCTCGCCTCCGGGTCAGTACATGGCGAGGATCTGGCGGAGCATGTCCGGGGTGCGTTCGGGTGGGGACGCCTCGGTGACGAGGGTGTTGAAGTTGTGCCAGTGGCGCTCGATCTGCGCCCGGCCGACCGGGTAGAGCGCGGTGTCGGCGCGTTCGAGGTAGACCATGTCCGGCAGGCCCTGCTGCGGGAAGCGGACCAGCGTGAGCGGGCCCTCGGTCTGAAGGTCGCGGCTCATGCCGAACGGGCCGAGCTGGATGGTCACGTTCGGCCGCCAGGACATCTGGTCCAGGTGGCGGAGTTGCTCCCGCATCACCGCGGCGTCGCCGACCGGGCGGAACAGCGCGGCCTGGTCGAGGACCACCCACAGGTTGAGCGGGCGGGGACGGCGGCGCAGCACGCGCTGCCGTCCCATCCGGAACGCGACGCGCCGTTCGACCTCGTCCGCGGGATGCTGGCGGCGGATCAGCGCCCGCGCGTACGACTCGGTCTGGAGCAGGCCGGGCACGACCGTGTCCTCGAAGGAGCGGACGAGCTTCGCGGTCTGCTCGGCGCTGAGGTAGGGCCGGACCCACGACGGGATGAGCGCGCGGTCGCCGTACCACCACGGCCGCTTCGTGGACTGCTCGGCGAGGGCGAGCAGGGTCGTGCGCTCGGCGTCGTCGGTCGCGGCGTAGAGGTCGAGCAGGACGGCCACGTCACGCGTCTTGAAGCCGACCTGCCCGAGCTCCAGCCTGCTGATCTTCGAACTCGAACCGCCGAGGGCCCGGCCCGCGTCCTCCCTGGTCACGCCCGCTTCGCCGCGGAGCCGGCGCAGCGTCCGGCCCAGCAGCATGCGCGGTACGAGCGGATCGCCTTCGGCGAGTGCCGCGTTCCTGTTGCCGGTGATCGCGATGGAGGCCAAAGGGACTCCTCATCGAAATGGCGGTGCACGACCACATTGACTATAGCTTCACGCAGCGCGTCGGCCATGGGACCGTACGCGACGTCAAGCTCCCGGCCGCGTGCCGCATGCGTCCCGGCGGGACGGCTCGGCGGCTACGGTTTGCGCGCCACTCCGCAGAGTGTGGGCAGGTCAGCGGCGTCGATGGGCTCCACTTCGGGACGCCAGCGCGGCCCGGGAACGATTCCCGGCTCCACCGGCTCCAGCCCGTCGAAATAGTGCGCGATGAACTCCGGACTCCGCAGCCTGAACGGGATCGCGCCCGTGTCGTCGTACGACTTCTGCGCGGCGTTGAACGCCTCGTCCGCGTTGGTGGAATCGTGCAGCACGAGATAGCTGCCGGACACGAGCGGCCCCATCAGCTTGCGGATCACCGACTGCGCCTCGTCCGCGTCGATGACGTGGCCCATCACGCCGATCAGGATGACGGCGACCGGCTTGGAGAGGTCGAGGGACCGGCCGGCCTGCTTGATGATCTTGTCGGGGTCGTGCAGGTCGACGTCGATGTAGGTGGTGTTGGCCGGAGTGGCGCTGGTCAGCAGGGCCCGCGCGTGCGCGAGGACGAGCGGGTCGTTGTCGACGTAGACGATGCGGGCCTCCGGCGCGGCCCGCTGCGCCACCTCGTGGGTGTTGTCGACGGTCGGCAGCCCCGTTCCGCAGTCGAGGAACTGCCGGATGCCGATCTCCTTCGCCAGGAAGTTGATCGCGCGGGCCATGAAGTAGCGGCCGGAACGGGCGATGTCGACGATCGGCGGGTACACGGCCTTGTACTCGTCGCCCGCGACCCTGTCGACCTCGTAGTTGTCGGTGCCGCCGAGCCAGTAGTTCCAGATCCGGGCCGATTGCGGAACGTCAGTATTGATCTTCGCCGGGATCCCCGGAGCCTGTTCCGGAGTGGCATCCGCCATGATATGACGCTCCTTCCATGGGTCCTGCCGCGTTCCACTTGTCACCCCAACTTAGACCTCACCGCCGACACGGCAACGGGAACGCCGAATTTGGACGGCACCGAAAAGCTTTACCGCAAGGACACAGCCCATCACCGCGGGCCAAGGCCCGTGTCATGTCCCGCAACAACATCAACAACAACAACGGACAACAGCCATGACGTCACGTCACGGCAACGGGCCCGCAGCGTCTCGACGCACCACGACAAGAAAACGGAACGACAGCCCGAAACCCAGCACGAGCCAGGTGAAACGGCCTCGCGGCACCGCTGGACTCGGACTCCGGCTCAGGCTCAGAGCGGAGGTGCGACGGCGGCCATCGAACGCGCCTGCGCGACCATCTGCGTCGCCCACCCGCCGCTCTGCGGCCCCGGCGGCAGCTGCACCATGTGGTGGAACCCAGGGCCCGTGACGGTCACGGCGACGAAACCGCTGTACTTGCGCTCCTTCATCAACAGGAACAGCAGCCCCAGCAGACAGAACCACACGAAAATGATCGTCAACACGATCGCGACGGGCGGAATGCCCTCCGTGACCTGCGTGGAGTCCTGCACATTCCACACCGTGCCGCGCAGGGGAAAACGCCCGTGCGGAACGATCACCCATGAGTTCGTCACGGCGATGTCGCCGATCTGGAAGAGAATGGGCTCGTCACCCACCGGATACATACCCATGGCCACCCCGCCCGCGAACGGTATTCCGTCAAGCAAACTTATCGGTGATCTAAGCCCGGATCGACCCCCTCCACAAGGCGTGACGCGTCCGTAACCCCCGTACGCCCCCGCCACCGGCCGATCGTCACCAGTCCGAGACCGAGGCCAAGGGCAGAGCCGATCGCGAACACCATCTCCCCGTACCGGGCACGTCGCGGAACGGGTGATGATTGGGGGAACGTTGACGCTGATCCGCCCGGCGCCCCACCCACGGCGCGGGCGCGCCCAGGAGGAATGCGGCATGGACACCACCTCCGTTCGTCCGGCCCAGGAGGCACCCGACCGGGACGCGGTGCTGCGCAACGTCGAGCGGCGGGTGCTGTGGCTCGCGACCGCGATCATCGACCACGCCAACCGCGTGCGGCCCAACCCGACCGGGCTGAAGGTCGGCGGACACCAGGCGTCCTGCGCGTCGATGGTCTCGATCATGACCGAGCTGTGGTTCGAACGGCTGCACGCCGGCGACCGGGTCTCGGTGAAGCCGCACGCCTCCCCCGTGCTGCACGCCATCAACCACCTGCTCGGCGAGCTGGACGCCGAATACCTGACGACGCTGCGCTCGTTCGGCGGATTGCAGAGCTACCCGTCGCGGTCCAAGGACCCCGACCCGGTCGACTACTCGACGGGTTCGGTCGGCATCGGAGCGACCGCCCCGATCTGGGGCGCCCTGGCCCGCCGCTACGTCTCCTCCGTCATCAACAGCCCCTCCCCGAAAACAACAACACCACCGAAACCGCCACCCCCGCCCCCGGCGACGGCGGCGGCGGTGGGCGGGTCGGGGTGGGGCGGCAGTACTCGTTGCTGGGGGATGCCGAGCTGGACGAGGGGGCTTGCTGGGAGGCGGTGCTCGACCCGATGGTCGGCGAGCTGGGCGAGGTCGTGTGGATCGTGGACCTCAACCGGCAGTCCCTCGACCGGGTCGTCCCGGAGATCGGGGCCGGACGGCTCCAGGGCATGTTCGCCTCGGCCGGCTGGCAGGTGATCACCGTCAAGTACGGGCGGCTGCTGGAGGAGCTGTTCGAACGGCCGGGCGGGGACGGGCTGCGCCGCCGCATCGACGCGATGACCAATCCCGAGTTCCAGCGGCTCCTGCGCTGCACGCCCGCGCAGCTCCGCGACCGCCTCCCCGGCGACGACCCCGCGCTCCGCTCCCTGGTCGCGACGCTGGACGACGCGACGCTGCACGCCGCGATCCGCAACCTCGGCGGGCACGACCTGCACGCGCTGCGCAACGCGTTCGACGCGATCGACGACTCCCGCCCGACGGTGATCCTCGCGTACACGGTGAAGGGCTACGGCCTCGCCAGCGAGGGCCACCCGCAGAACCACTCCGCGCTGCTCACCGCCGACCAGCTCGCCGATCTCGCCCGGAACGTCGGCGCCGACCCCGCCGACCCGTGGGCTCCGTTCCCGGCGGACGGCCCGGAGGCGGCCCTGTGCGCCGAGACGGCCGAACGCCTGCGCCGCCCCGCCGTTCCCGCGTCCGCGCCGCCCGCCGTTCCCGCCGATTTCGGCCGTACGCCCACCGGGACCAAGTCGACGCAGGCCGCGCTCGGCCGCGCGCTGCTCGACCTGACCCGTTCGGCCCCGGACGCCGCGCGCCGCGTCGTCACCCTGTGCCCCGACGTCAGCTCGTCGACCAACCTCGGCGGCTGGGTCAACAAGGTCGGCGTGTGGGCGGCCCGCGAGCGTCGCGACTGGTTCGAGGACGACCCGGAGACGATCCTGCACTGGCGCGAGCGCCCGACCGGCCAGCACCTCGAACTCGGCATCGCCGAGACCAACCTCGTCGGCCTGCTCGGCGAGCTCGGCGCGACGTGGTCGCGGTGGGGCGAGCCGCTGCTGCCGATCGGCGTGCTGTACGACCCGTTCGTCGAACGCGCCCTGGAGCCGTGGTCGTTCGGCATCTACGCGGGCGGCCAGTCGATCCTGGTCGGCACCCCGTCCGGCGTCACGCTCGCGCCCGAAGGCGGCGCGCACCAGTCGATCACCACCCCCTCCGTCGGGCTCGAACAGCCCGGCTGCGTCACCTACGAGCCCGCGTTCGCGATCGACACCGAGTGGACGCTGCTGGCCGCCATGTCGCGCCTCGGCCGCCCGGACGGCACCTCGGCGTACCTGCGGCTGTCGACCAGGCCCGTCGACCAGGGCCTCGCCGCCGTCCCCGACGATCCGGCCGCGCGCGAACGCCGCCGCCGCCAAGTCGTCGCGGGCGCGTACCCGCTGCTGCGTTCGGCGGACGCGCCCGACCTCACGATCGCCGCGATGGGCGCCCTCGTGCCCGAGGCGCTCGCCGCCGCGTCCCGGCTGGAATCACTCGGAACGTCCGTCGACGTCGTCTGCGTGACGAGTCCCGGCCTGCTCTTCGACGCCGTTCAGGGCCGTTCCGGCCTCGCGAAGGCCGACACGTGGATCCTGGACGCCGCGTTCCCCGCACGCCGCGCCGCGCCCTTGGTCACGCTGCTGGACGGCCATCCGCACACGCTCGCGTTCCTGGCCGGGATCAACGGCGTCCGCGCCGCGCACCTGGGCGTCACGCGATTCGGCCAGTCCGGCGACATCGACGAGGTCTACCGCCACCACGGCCTGGACACCGACAGCGTCATAGCCACCGCCCTAGACCTCCTCTGATTCTCCCGAGCGTCCACCTCCGATCGTCGGTTCAGGTCCGTCGGGGTCGATCCAGGGTTCCGGCCCGTCGGTTTCCGTTCGGAACGAGGCGCCACCAGGTGAGGCAGCGCCACACCCATTCCGCCGGCCCGTACCGGAACCGCGCCAGCCACCAGCGGGCCAGCACGATCTGAACGGCCAGGATCGCCGCCACCCATCCGAACCTCCATTCGTCCGCGAACAAGCGATCCGCCGCCAGGATCAGAACGGTCGCCCCGAGGTAGTTGGTCAGTGCCGTACGCCCCAACGGCTCCAGCACCGCCGCGGCCAACCCGGCCGCCCGCCCGGACGCACCGATCAGAGCCGCCAACCCCACCGAGTAGGCGGCGCCCGTAGCGACCCCTGCGGCTGCCGCGACCGTCGCCGAACCGTTCGCGACCTGCATGGCATTCAGCGCGACCGCCACGAACCCGACCGCGACCCACGCGCCGAACCCGTTCCTCAGCCGGTACTCGGCAGCCGCCGAGCCCACGAGGAACAGCCCCGGAATCAGCAGACTGCCCCCGCCCGCGACCAGCGCAGCGGCCGTGGCGACCGCACCGCACCCCGCCACCACGTTCCGCGGCAGGAACGAGGCGGGCACCAGAACGGCGATCCCCACCACCGCGTACGACAACAGCACCTCGTCCGGTTGCAGGGCGCGATGCAGAACACCGATCGGAATCAGGAACCCGAGCCGCGCCAACGCGACGACCCGCGACGCCTCCCGCCCCTTCAGAAAGAGCGTGAAGCTGAATCCGAACAGGAACGCGAAGACGGGAAAGAACCGCCCATGGAACCCGAGCTCGTAAACCCAATGCCCGAGCCCGTTCCCGTCCACCGGCGTCCCCGTCAGGCCACCCACGTTCACGAACGCGATGCCGCACAGTGCGAGGCCGCGCAGGGCATCGACCCACAGCAGCCGTTCAGGCTCGCCTGCCGCGCCGCTGGGGCTCGGCCCCGCGCCCGCCCTCCGGATGGCGCCAGACGCTGCCTCCATAAGGACGACCGTGCAGCCATCCGCCCAGCGCGTCAAAACCAAGCCCTACGTACCTCGCTGGCCCTGGCTACGCCGTACCGAACGAGCCACGCCCTCCCTTCACGGTTGTGGCCTTTGGCCTTGCCCTCGACCGGCGCGCACGTCCGCCCGGCCAAGCGCACCCACGACGGCCCCGGTGTTCAGCCGTACGCCTACCTCATACGCCGGCTCCCTCCTCCGTCTCCGATTCCTTCACCCTCCGCCCTCCCCCCGTTGCCATGGCGAGTGGCACCAGCATGAACGCGACAGCGCCGACCAGCATGGCCGCCGTTCCGGTGCCGCCCGCCACACCCGCCGCGCCGCCCACCAGCACGGGAACGGCCGGCTGGGCGATGCCCCACGACGAGCCGTGGAACGCGAACCATCGCGGCCGGTCCGCCTCAGGCGCCGCATCGGCGATCAACGCCTGCCAGCGCCCCAGCAGAAGGCTGTCGGCCGCCACCCACCCCAGGTAGCCGACCACCGTCACCACCACACCGCCCGCAAGCGCCAACAGGAACGCGAACGCACCGAGCAACGCCGTCCCGGCCGCCAGCACCACCACGTGCGACGCTCGGCCCAGCGCTCCGCGCCCCAACTGCGCGGTCAACGGAGCCAGCAACGCAGCCGCCGTCAGCAGCACCCCGGGCAACCACCCGGGCGCCCCGCGTTCCAGCAGCAGGAACGGGACGAACATCATCACGGCCAGGTATCCGCACGCGAACGCCGTCCCGGCCAGCGTCAGCCGCAGCAGCAACGGCGTCGGCCGCCACCGTCCGCGCGCCCGTACCGTTCGCCCACCTCCCTTCTCCAGGAAGAACGCGGCCACCACAGCGGCCGCGACGCACGTCACGGCGTCCGCGGCCAGCAGCCACCGCACTCCCAACGGCAGCAGCACCGCCGCGATCAGCCCACCTATCGCTCCCGCCGCGACCAGCGACGTCCCCAGCAGCCGGTAAGCCTCCTCTCGCCGACCGCCCGCGCTGACCCGCGCGAGCATCTCCTGCGTCGCGGGCTCGTAGATCTCGAACGCCAGCCCGACCAGCGCCGTCGCCACCACGAGCTCCGCGGACGTCCGCGCGCACGCGAGCCCGACCAGCGCCGCTCCGGTCGCCGCCAACCCGAGCACGATCACCGAACGGGGCGCCAGCCGATCGAGCAGCACCCCGCCGCCCCACCGCGACACCAGCGCCGCCACCCCGAACACCGCCAGCACCACAGGCGCCGCCCCCGGCCCAGCGAGCACGGCCAGGAACGCCAGCGCGAAAGCCCCCACCTGGTTGAGCACCCGCACCCCGACCAGCGCTTTCGCCGCCTGCGGCACCTCCCCGTACACGCCCCCGAACCTACGCGCCCCCTCTGACATTCCGTGCCGCCCCGATCACAGCAAGCCCACACACCCTGCCCAGCACCCGCCCGAAGCCGCAGCAACACCCCTCCCCGGACCGTTCTGAGGGCAACGGCAGAGTGGCGAACGCGCCTCCCGAGCGCCGATATGGTCGGGCGCATGCCTCCGCGCGCACACGCCACCAGAGCCCGTCTCAAGGACCCGACGCCGCCCAAGCTCCCCGCATCACTCGCCTCGGCCGTCCCTGACGGCGAGCACGATCTCGTTGATGACGGCGTGTACCTGTCGCTCGCCTACGGCCCCGCCGACCTGGTGGGACGAACCGCGGAGGACACCGAGTTCGAACGCTGCTCGTTCACCGGAACACGCCTGTCGGCCATCACGCTCCAGCGCGCAGCGCTCAACGACGTCGCGTTCAACGAATGCGACCTCGCCAACGCCCGTTTCAGCAACAGCCGCCTCTTCACAACGGCGTTCGACGGATCCCGACTCACCGGCGCAGCGTTCACCGACTGCGGCATCCAGGACGTGCTTTTCGACTCGTGCCGGGCCGATCTCGCCGGTTTCCGCTTCAGCGTCTTCCGCCGAACGATTTTCCGGGACTGCAACCTCGAAGGCGCCACGTTCCAGAAGGCCGACCTCCGCAACGTCCGTTTCGAACGCTGCCGCCTGAGCGGAGCCCAGTTCAGCGGCGCCGACATGGCCGGCGCCCGTTTCACAGGCTGCGACCTGCGGGGAATCGGCGGCGTCCAGAGCCTCCGCGGCGTCATCGTGGCCGCAGGCGACGCCCCCGGCCTACTCTCCAGCCTCACCGCCGAAATGGGCATCACCATCGAGGACGCCTAACCAGCGCCCCCAGGAAGCCACAGCCCGAACGGCAACCGTATCCAGATAGACCCGGCGATCAGCGGGCCGCCGCTCAACGGAACGTTCGGACCGGGACCAGCAAGTCCAGATCGGCTCGGGTCACGCGCGCCCGCTCCGCGAGGCCGTCCCTGTCGATGCCCGCGCCGGCCACGATCTCGACCGCCCGCGTGAGCATCGTCGGCTGCTCCAGCGCCTTCGCGGCCCCCGGCTCCTGCCGCCGCCATCCCCGCGTGCTCATGGAGCTCATCGCGTTGCGGTACGTGGACTCCTTCATGATCCGAAGCGTTCGCGCGCGGTAGAGCAACGCCGCGATGCTCACGCCCCACGTCGCCTTCAGCTCCGCGAGCCGTTCCCAATCGACCTCACCCGGCAGCGCGTCCGCGATATCGGCCTCGGGCATCAGGAACTCGGCGGCGAACCGATGTGCCTGGTCTTCGGTGACCTTGCTCCCCGGTTCCGCGTCGGCGTGCATCACCAGGTGCCCTAGCTCGTGGGCCCCATCGAACCGATTCCGCCAATAGTCGCCCTTGGCCGGGTTGAACAACACCATCGGCCGCGGATGCGCCCCGACGCTGAAAGCGTCCACGCGTTCCGTCGAGGGCGGAAGCACCAGCACGATGACCCCGTGCTTCTCCAGGAGACGCACCACATGAGCGACCGGCCCCGGCTCCCCGACGAGCGCCTTACGCGCGAGCCGCGCCGCCTCCACCGGCCCCGGCCCGGCGATCTCGTCCGGCGGCACCGAGTACTCCGGCAGGTCCGCGGCCGGAAAATCGACCAACGCCTCCAGTGCCGCCACGATGTCCGTAGCGATCCGCCCGTACGCGAGCGCCTGGTCCCGTTCGATCTGCGTCGTCGACCTCAACGACCGGAAATGCGCGCTGTCCAGCGCAACGGGACTGCGCCCTCCCTGAAAGAACTCCACCGGAACGCCCAGCGCGATCGCCAGCAACGACAGCGTCTGCTCCGACGGCCGGTGCACTCCGGCCTCGTACTGCCCGACCTTGCCCGGCGTCGTTCCCACGGCCTGCGCGAGCTGGTTCTTGCGCAGGCCTCGGAGCCGCCGCGCCAACGTCAGCCGTTCGCAGTCGAACAGCAGCCGTGCCTCGGCGACCCTCTGGGAGATCCGGTCGTTCACCTAGGCCGTTTCAATGCTCGTTTCTCGCTGCCCGCGGAGCCGCATCGGCACGTCGGCCTCATCGTCGGTCCACAACGGCAATGTGCGCTCGACGAGCTTACGGCGTGGATCACGTCCCAGCGTCTCGTCGTTCAACGGCCGCACCCAGTGCCAGGGCGATCCCCCATCGGCGTTCAGCCTGGGTCTCCCCAGGAAGAGCTCCATCTCCAGCGGTTCCTCACTCGCGCTGTGCGCGAGAACGAGGGTCACCAACCCGGGCGTGTCGCCCACGTCGATCCCGAGGTCCAGACTCAACTGCGGATCGTCCGCGAACCCCTGCCGCGCCACGAACTGCTTCGTGGGACTGTCGCGATCCCACCGGATCTCCCGTACGGCGCCGAACTCGTGCCGCTTCAACAGCACCCGGAACGGCCCGTACCGCCACCCCGGCGACCCGTTGAGGTCGTCCCGCGAAACGACCGCCCCCTTCTCCCCGACCCGGAACACGCGGTCGAGCTGCGTCTCCAGCACGTCGAACGCCGTCACCCCGAACGACCGCTCCTTGAACCCGGCCGACCGACTCAGCGCCCCGAACACCGCGAGCGTGGCCTCCCGATGAGCCTCAGCCAGCCCATGCAAGACCCCCGCCGCCCGCAACTCACCCCAAGCTTCCCGCTCCTCACCCACCCCCCAAACCCTAACCACCCCCACCGACATTCCGACCCGAAGCCAGCCAGGACCGCGTCCACCCTCGATACCTATTGTGAAGCGGCTCCGCGACTGCCAACACCGTCAGGTGACCATTCCACGTGCCCGGGACCTCAACATCCCAAACCAAGGCTGTAGTCCGAGGGCTACTACGGGTGATGAGGCCCGGTCCCACCTTGCCGACGGTAAAGGCCACGGTGGTAGCGCAAGTATTGGCGCCCTACGCGATGCTTTGGAGACAACGATAGAGTGGCGATGGGAATGCCTTCATTCTCATTGATGACACTCAGGTCGTCATCGATCGTGATGACCCCCAACTCCAATTCCGCCCGATGCGTCAGACAAACACAGAGAATATTTTCCGGGATGTCCGGACCCTTGTGTGGTCTGGCCAGGCTTTGCAAATGAAAAGTAGGAGAGAAGCGAAAACCGGCAGGCGTCTGGATGCTGTATCCACAGATCTGACATTCGTAGTCATGCGCCTGCTTCACCTTCTCAGCGAGACGGCGATTCATGTAGATACCAGCAGACACCGGCTCCCAGTGTGACAGGTTGATTCCGGCGCGACGATCCATGGAACTGGACGGAACCACGGGTTGTTCACCTTGAGGAAGCTTTTCAAGCCGGAACTGGATGATCCGGAACCCATCCTGGCCTTCGGTAGTCCAGTACTCTTCAACCGAGTACAGGCCGTCATAGCGGAAACCCTCAGCAGGCGAATAATCGCGGTCACCACCTGCACCCCGGATTACTCGAACGGGGTAGCGTGTTGTAATATTGGCCATCAAGGCTGCATTGCCCGGGTCACTTGGGTCTTGCGGTCTAACCTGACGTCCTCGGTCATCCTGTCCCCCGTGACCCGTATAGATAATCACATCTCCGAGGTCATGGTCATCGCTATAGCCGCCGGAGACCACGATGGATTCCGCCCCGCCCGCGGCATGCCGGCCACAGATACCCGCTTGAAGTGGTCTATGCACCCGTTGATAGGACAACTCTTTCCTAGAAGCAAAAATATCCCCTTCTTCCACACCCGGAATCTCGCCGTATCCCGGAGGTGGTCCAGCTTTTACGGCGGCACGATTCTTGAGGAGGGGTAGAGCTCCAGCGTCGTTGTGATCGCGACACCAGGGCTGCGGCAGGTTCTTCCGACTCATGGACTGCCTGATGTCCGAGAAAATCTCATCAAGCGTCAGGTGGCGCCCTGCATCTTCGATTCCTTGTTGAATCAGTTCCACCAACTCCGCCGTGAAAGCCGTAAACTGAGCACCTTCGGGAGCCAGGGACGCTTTGTTCGGCGGAGCTGAGGCCATAATGTAGGCCCCATCCGTCTCCGCGGCTGCTGCAACATTGGATGTCCCCATCGCGCCAACAGCCCGGCCGCTAAAGCAGCAATCCAGAATGAGAATTCGATACTGTGCACGGCTTCCCATGAGGACGGACCGCAGCAAATTATAGGGGACGGCAGTGTAGATGCTGCGCGAGGGATCATCGTCAGTCTCAGGCAACCCGAGAAGAAGGTCGCTGCTTCGACTGATGACTCCATGCCCCGCATAGTAGACGAGCAGCACGCTCTGCGCTTCCTCGGCGGACTCGTGTAGCGGGTCCAGCATCTTCGACTGACTTATTGGATTCTCGACGATTTGAACGTGCTGGGGCGCTAGGCCCCATACGTCTTCCTGACACAGTCCCTGTTGAAGCGCGACCAAATTGTTGGTGACCGCTTCGAGATTTGGAAGATGTTGGTATCTCGACGTGCCAATGAGGACCGCGCGAGACTTCTGCGGATCGGGCGAACTCACGACTCTTCCGCCCTCAACGCCTTGGCCGCAGCCTCGATGGCCTCGGGAGACGCGTTCTCAATGGTCACCTTGATGCCATCTCGCTCAAAGACGGCGATGGTCGCTTCGTTACGCCGGCGACCACGAGTTCCACGCCACGCCGCGAATGCCAAGAGGAGGTTCATCAGAGTGGCGCTGTCCTCGAACATCACTTGAACGGCTTCGAGAGCGCCGCCCATCTCACCCGGCTTCACCTCAGCTGTTCGTAGCGACAGGCGAGAGTATCGCCGGACGTCGGGCTCGTTCAACAACCAGTCGTGCAGGGAGCGCAGCTCTTCCTCAGCGCCCGAGCCGCTCATGTAGATGAGAACCGACACAGCTTCCTCCATTCCCCAAACCACGCGCGCACCGAGAGCCACCGCGGCCTTCGGGCTGACGATAGCAAGGGAGCCCGACAAGCAGCAGCACAAAACAGACACTTCGAGCATCTCGGCGCCTGGGGCGTAGGGGCCCCGGTCAGCCTGAGGTCACCTTGGCGTAGTGGAACACGTCCGCAGGGAGGGGGTGAGCCAAGTCCCACTCGATGCGCATGGGCCGCTCACCCTCGTGCCGCACGTACGTCATAGGGCCTGCGTAGAGGTAAGGCGGGGCTCCGGCCTTGGTCTCCCTGATGAACAGGTGCACCGTAGAGCCTCGCTCGACGTGGTGAATATAGCGCTGGCCATCACGTGAGTTCTCGACCGTGTCGCTCTGGGACTCCCACTGGAAGCGGGTTGGACTGATGGCCCGATCGTTGTACATGGTCGAAGGCTTGAAGCCTTTCCCTGACTTGTTGATAGTCACCATAAACAGGTCGGCTTTCTCTTGCTCCACCCAACGGATGCCTTGCACCCAGGAGCGGGGCTTGTCCACGCCGAACGCTGCCAGCAGCTCGTCCTTGCTATAGCGCGCGTGCAGGTGTAGCGGTAGGTGAGCCACCTCGGGAACGACGGGAGTCACGCGGTGGATGCGGTCGAAGAGCACATCCGTTATAGCCATCAGCTCGTCTCGCCGGCCCGAGTTGCGCCATAGCCGTGCAAGATTTTCCTCGACCACGCTGATAGAACGGCTACTGTCCAGTGATGCATGCAGCATGGCCAGCAGGCGTCGGCGTCGAGCATCAGCAGACTTCCACCTCGGCGGCTCAGGTTCTGCAAGAGCTTCACGGAGGAAATGCAGGCGTTCAGGATCGTCAATGTGGAGCATACGACCAATCGCTCGACCGACTGCGAGATCATCCCCTTCGTCGGCGATAGAACGCGTGTCATAACCAGCTTCGCGACGTAGGCGTGCCCAGCCACCGCGGCTGCCGCTATAGAGGTCCTCTAGCTCTCGGCCGCTCTGGTCGAGGTACTCACCCAGACCCACATCACCAATCTCCTTGAGTTCGGCCACCGCTTCCTTGACTTTGAAGCCCAGCGACCGCTTGATGTTCTCCAGAACAATCTTGCTAACCTCTCGGTCGAGATCAATGGAACAGCCTGCCGGCAGAGTTGGGAATCCGGCCTCGGCCTCGTCAGCCAGGCGCCCACGAGGAATGCCCGTAAGCGCGGTGTAGCGCTTGTCAAACCGGAAGTGCTTGTTCTGATGGCCAACAAAGTCGAGCACTGTGAGTACTGCTTTGTCTTGCGTCAGCCTCAGTCCGCGCCCCAACTGCTGCAAGAAGACTGCCGCACTCTCGGTAGGGCGCAAAAAGAGGATAGTGTTGATATCTGGTACGTCTACGCCCTCGTTAAAGAGGTCAACGGTGAAGACCGCCTTGATTGAGCCGTCCTTGAGATCTTGCAAAGCAGCCTTACGGTCTTGACTGCTAAGCTGTGAGGTCACAGCCCGCGCCGCGATACCTCGGCGGTTAAATTCGTCGGCCATGAAGTTCGCATGATTGATGCTCACACAGAAGCCTACGGATTTCATCAAGGACACGTTTGTGAGCTTGTCTTCTAGCGCCTGGCAGATCATGTCTACGCGCGTATGCAAGCCGGTGTAGAGGTTGGTCAACTCTTCAACGTCGTAACCGCCTCCCCTCTTCCAGGTTATGCCGCTCAGATCGCTGTCGTCGTGAATTCCAAAGTAGTGGAATGGCACCAAGAGGGCACGTTCAAGGGCCTCCCAGAGTCGCAGTTCGACGTCAGGTTTTTGGCCATCGAACCAGTGCAGGATCGACTCACCATCCGTCCGTTCCGGGGTGGCGGTGAGTCCGAGAAGAACACGAGGTTCTGCGTGTCCGAGAAATCTGCCGTAGGAGGCCGCCGCCGCATGATGGAACTCGTCCACGATGACCATGTCAAAGTGCTCTGGTTCGAGACTTGGGAGCTGCGCAAGAGATTGGATAGAGGCGAAGACGTGACGCCATTCTTGTGGCCGTCTGCCGTCTACTAGGAGCTCGCCAAATGCGCCGTTACGCAAGACAGTACGGAAGCTAGCCAGGCTTTGCTCGAGGATTTCTTTGCGGTGCGCAACGAAGAGTAGAGATTCAACTCTCTTCTTCGCTCGCAAACGTTCGTAATCTAGAGCTGCAACGATTGTTTTCCCAGTGCCAGTAGCCATGACAACAAGGTTGCGCCAGTGATTGTGCACCTCACGAACAGCTTGAAGTTCGTCCAAAATTTCTTGCTGGTAAGGGTACGGCGTGACATCAATGTTTGCGATTTGTAGAGGCAGGTCAACAGCGTCCTTGTTCTCAGAGGCGAGTGCCTTCTCTAGGCGTTCCCGATCCCGCTCTGGAACATAACGCTCGAACGACGGATCGTTCCAGTACTCCTCGAACGTCGCAGCAAAAGTATCGGTGAGATGTGGCTGCTCGGCTTGTGCCAGACGGACGTTCCACTCGAGCCCGTCGAGCATGGCAGCGCGCGACAGGTTCGATGAACCAACGTAAGCGGTATCGAGTCCAGAGGAACGACGGAAGAGCCATGCCTTGGCATGCAAGCGAGTGCGTCGAGTGTCGTAAGACACAGCAACCTCGGCACCCAGGTCGACGAGCCGCTCGACAGCACGAAGCTCGGTCGCGCCCATGTAAGTCGTGGTAATCACGCGGAGTTGGCCGCCGCGCCCGATGAACTCGCGAAGCGGGTTCTCGATCAGTCGCAAGCCATGCCACTTGACGAAGGCGCACAGGAGGTCCACGCGGTCGGCGGAGGCTAGTTCCTTAGCTACCTCACGTCCGATCTGAGGCTGCTCTCGTCCGTTGACCAAAAGCGCGCTAGATGACAGCGGAATCTCCGGGCGCTGGGGGAAGAACACCTGGCCGTCAGGTTGCCGGCCTGAAGCGATGGCTAGCAGGACATCGTGATCCTGGGCGAGGAGGTCATCCGGAAGCGCGGAACCAGGCACAGCGGCGATGATGGCCTCACTGATCGTGTTGGCTGCCTCGACCTGGCGTTGCACGATTTCGTCCTTGTCGCCGTCTTCCCCCGCAACCCTCAACGCGCGACGGACGAGTCGTGCGACGTGTCGAACGAGCATCTCTTCTGCATCAAGCGACTCCAGGCTCCCGCGATGCACGAGGTCTCCCTCGACGGCACGAAGCCGGCGCTGCATCTCGTTGGTCACAACGGTCTCGAAAACCCCGGGGGCAAGCTCAGTCATGGGGCCAACCGTATGGGAGACGTCGGACGCCTGGGCGTGTAGAAGTCGATCAATCTTCGGGGCGTTGGAAGCTACGCGGGGGTGGTTAACGGTTTGGATACTGGTCTTTCGGGGGGTGGGGTGGGGCGGGAGGATGCGGAGGGTCCTTCGAGTGGTGGGAGTGCTGGTTGCGTAAGAGAATTCTTGTTGTTGTCCTGGCGGCCGCTGCTTCGTTGGCCGTGCCGGTCAGTGCGGAGGCCGCTGGACGGCCGACGCTGCACTACGGGGCGAAAGGCAAGTCGGTCAAGGTGGTGCAGACGCGGCTTCGGGCTCTGCACTACGACCCGGGAGCGGTCGACGGGCGGTACGGGCAGGATCTGCGGTACGCGGTGTGGGCGTTCCAGAAGGTCAACGGGCTCAAGCCCACGGGGACGATCGGGACGCGCACCTGGCGGGCGCTCGGACGTCCGAAGGCGCCCGTCAAGCTCAAGAGCTCCCCTGCGGACCGGGTGGAGATCTCGAAGAAGCGGCAACTCGTGGTCGTCTACAAGGGCGGACGGGTTCGGCTCATCACGCACACGTCGACCGGGTCGGGCAGGCGGTACTGCCACAAGGGGTCCTGCTCGGTCGCCAAGACGCCGTCCGGGGATTTCAAGGTGTACCGGAAAATCAACGGCTGGCGGCACGCCCCGCTCGGGAACCTCTACAAGCCGATCTACTTCAACGGCGGCATCGCCATGCACGGGCTGTCGAGCGTGCCCCTGACGCCCGCGTCGCATGGGTGCGCGCGGATTCCGATGCCGCACACGGCGAACCTGCTGTTCAAGCTCGTTCCGCTGGGGATGCGCGTCTACGTCCGTTGATCGAACGTATGTTTGACTCGGCGGGTACGTTGGAGGCATGACCTGCGCGTTCCAAGGCTCGCTGCTGGACTGCTCCGACGAGTCCGGCCCCCGCTCGCTGACCCCTGTGCGAACCCCGTTGGCGCATGGGGCCTGGATCGACATCAGGCGCGGCTGGATCGCGGGGGCCGACGCCCTTTTCGAACGGCTCGCCGAGGTCGTGCCGTGGCGGGCCGAGAGCCGGCAGATGTAC
Organism: Actinomadura sp. J1-007; assembly: GCF_009793335.1. Taxonomy (GTDB): domain Bacteria; phylum Actinomycetota; class Actinomycetes; order Streptosporangiales; family Streptosporangiaceae; genus Spirillospora; species Spirillospora yumaensis. The sequence continues at coordinate 2,661,097 of NZ_WING01000001.1, forward strand.
GAGCGGGTCGTGAACGTGCCGCGCCTGCTCGCGTTCTACGGCGAGGACGAGCCGCTGCCCGATCCGGTGCTGAACGAGGCCAAATGCGCGCTCGACGCGCATTACGAGCCGGAACTGGGCGAGCCGTTCCGTACGGCGGGTTTGTGCCTCTACCGCGACGGCCGCGACAGCGTCGCCTGGCACGGCGACCGTACGGGCCGTGGGCGGACGCACGACACGATGGTCGCGATCGTTTCCGTAGGGGAACCGCGCTCACTGCTCCTGCGCCCGCGCGGGGGCGGCCCCACACTCCGGCACGACCTCGGCCACGGCGACCTCATCGTGATGGGCGGAAGCTGCCAGCGCACGTGGGAACACGCCATCCCCAAGTCCGGAAAGGCCATCGGCCCCCGCATCAGCATCCAGTTCCGCCCCCGCGGCGTCCGCTGATGTGAGAGCGGCCTCGCTGACCGGGCTCGAACCGGCGTCCACCCGGAAGTCAGAGCCGGGCGCTCTACCACTGAGCTACAGCGAGGCCATGGCCATCATGAAGGGCCCGCGCCTGGGTCGCCACTGATTTCCGGGACGACTCCCGTCGCGCAGGCATGGCGTACGGCGGCGGCGAGCTCCGGCTTGACGTGTTTGCCACTGAACGCGCCCGCAGTGCGGAGGAGGGAAGCCCATACGGGGTCGGCCACGGTCACACCGTGCACGAGTTCGGGGGTGGGTTGGAAAGGGGCGACGGCGGCGCGGCCGAGCGGGGCCGTCCAGCCGCGCTGGCCGGCGTTGATGCCCGCGCGCAGGCAGGCCATCTCAACGGTGCGGCGGGTGCAGCGGGCGCGGCCGTTGAGGACGTCCCAGGGGAACGGAAGCCGCGCCCAGACCCGGGTCTCCGGGTCGACGTCGCCGCCGATGGAGCGATGCCAGCGGACGAGGTCGTACGCCATGAGGCGCATCACCTTTCCGGGGCAGGCTGCGTCGAGCAGTTCCAGGGCGTCCGAGGCGGCGAGGCAGGACAGCCAGGCGGAACGGGCGCGGTTGTACGCCTGCGCGAGCGTGTTCCAGGTGGACGAGTCGTCGCGGCGGAAAACGATCATGTCTTCGCGGTCGAAGTCGTTGCCGCGCCAGACCGTCTCCAGCCGGTCGGCGCACTCCCGCATGGCCGCTGACCAGCGGCCGAGCAGCTCGCCGCGCTGAATGTCAGTGAGGCGTGTGAGGATCCCGGGTGACGGGTTGACCTGGGCGATCATCCACCAGTCGGCGCCGTCGCCGCAGCGGGACAGGAGCATCTCGGCGATCTCGTCGATCGCGTTCTGGCGGCCGGAGAGGGTGTACGCGCGCCGCAGGTTGCGGCGGGCCACGTAGTACGCGACGAAGCAGGCGGCGTCGGGGTCCGCCTGGAAGCTTCCGAGCGTGATCGCGTCGGCGAAGCCGCTACGGCCGCGCAGGACGAGGCGGCGCTTGTCCTGTTCGGCGGCGAGGCGTTCGGTCTTGGCCGCGAGGTGGCGCAGCGCACGGAAACGCCGGTTGTACTGGCGCTTCGACAGCTCGATTCCGGCGGCGCGGCGTTGCTCGCGATCCAGCCGGTCGCTGAGGAAGTCGTCCTCGCCGGGGTTCCAGCCGATCGCGCGTCCGGCGCGGGCGGCGACCGCCATGACCGCCTCCGGCGATTCGGCGTCGACGGAGGGGACGGGAGCGAGATCGGGGGTGAAGAGGTGGTTGAGAGTGGCTAGCTGGCGGGATGCGCCGATGGGCCGGGCGAACGTCTCGTTCATGGACGTGACGTAACCGAGCCGGCGGGCGGAACGGCTCGCGGCGCGTTCGAGGAGGGCCCGTTCGGAGGGGGTGAAGGGGCGGCCGGTCGCGAGGATCAGATCGGCGATCTCTTCGGGACGGTGGCGCTGGTCGAGGGAGGCGTGGAGTTCGGTGAGCGCGGAGGCGTGATCGCTCATGCCGACCATGATGCGGGCAAGCCGAGAGGGGGCGAAAGCGGTTTTAGGTGTCGATGAGGAGGGTGTCGGGGCCGTGGTGGTCTAGGGACGGGCGGTACTGGATCTGTTGCCCTGGGGTGAGGCGGAGAGACGGGTAGCGCTGGGAGATCAGGCGGAGCGAGATTTCGGCTTGGCGGCGGGCGAGGGCGGCGCCGGGGCAGAAGTGGGCGCCGTGGCCGAAGGCGATGTGGCCGGGCTGGACGGGGCGGGTGATGTCGAAGTCGTTCGGGTGGGATGGGGCGGTCTCGTCGCGGTTGACCAGCCAGACGGCAAGTTCGGTGCCGGGAGGGAGGGTGTGGCCGGCGAGAGTCGTCTCCCGTGTGGTGACGCGCAGGAAAACGTGGGTCGGACTGTCGTAGCGGAGGATTTCCTCGACGGCGTTCGGGGCGAGATCCGGGCGTTCGCAGAGGAGCTTCCACTGACCGGTGTTGAGGAGGCGTAGCAGGCCGTTGCCCAGCAGGGCGGACGTGGTGATGTGGCCCGGAAGCGCGACGCTGAAGACGAGCCCGACCAGATCGGCCTCCTGGGTGGGGGTCAGCGGGCCGTCTCCTGGGGCGTACGCCTTGAGGAGGTCGCCGATGATGTCGTCGCGGGGCTCGCGGCGGTGCTCGTTGATCTGGCGGGCGATCTGGCGCTGGAAGCGCACCCAGGCGCGGGCCGCGTCGAGTTCCTCGCCGGGACGCTTGAAGCGGTGGCCCATGGAGAGGGACGCGGCGGCGCGGCTGTCGTCGCCGAGGGCCTGGCTCTCGGAGAGGGGGAAGCCCACGAGATGGCAGATGACGTCGACCGGGAGCCGGTTGGCGTAGGCGGCCATGAAGTCGACGCGCTCACCCGAGAGTTCCGGGAGGAGGGCGGTGGCGCGTTCGGTGATGAACGGCTCGGCGGCGGCGACGCGTTCGGCGGAGAGGCCGGCGGTCGCGGGCGTGCGGAGGCGGCGGTGCTCCTCGCCGTCCATGGTGATGAACATGGCGCGCGGCGGATAGCCCTTCGCGAGTTCGGCGAGGACCTCGTCGTTGAACGGGCGGAACGGCTTGAGCGCGTTGGCGGAGCTGTACGTCTTGCCGTCGCGCAGCACTTTCCGTACGTCGTCGAGGCGGGTCACCACCCACGCGTCTATGGCGGGCGAGTAGAACAGCGGTTCGGCTTCGCGGGCGCGGGCGTAGAACGAGAACGGGTCGTCGAGGTGGGTTCCCAGCGGGTCGTAGACGTCGCCCAAGGCCATGTGATCACCCTTCGCGCACCGGTTGACCGCACCTTAACCCGGCCCGGTTTCGCACCGATAGCCCGATTACCGCCTGAACGCGGCGGAGGACGGAGGGAGGAGGAAGTCCATCACGCCGGCGGGGCTGTTCACAGAACGCGGCGGAGGACGGAGGGGGACGAGGCAGTCCGTGACGCCGGCCGGGCAAGGCACGGAACGCGGTGGAGGATGGAGGGATGTTCGAGCCGGATGCGGAGCTGGAGAAGATCGTCGCGGCGACGGAGGGCCTGCTGGCCACCGCGGCCGGGTTCCAGGAGGCGGAGTTGCGGGAGGCGTCGCTGCTTCCAGGGTGGACGCGGGGGCATGTGCTGACGCATGTGGCGCGCAACGCCGACGGCGGTACGCGGCTGCTGGACTGGGCGCGTACGGGGGTGGAGTCGTACGAGTACCCGAGCATGGAGGCGCGGGCGGCGGAGATCGAGGAGGGCGCCGGACGCGGCCGGGCGGCGTTGCTGGCGGACGTACGGCAAAGCGCCCAACGGTTCTCGGACGCATACCGCCGGATGCCGTCCGACGCATGGGAACGCATTGTCCGGTGGACGTCCGGGGCCGAATACCCGGCGGAACGAGCCGCAGATGCTCGGCTCTGCGAGGTTCTCGTCCATCACGTCGATCTGCGCGGCGCGTTCCGTCCGAGCGATTGGCCCGCCGACTTCGTCACCGACATGCTGGGACGGGCGGTCGCGGCGTTCGCCAAGCGGAGACCGCGGCCGACGGAAAAGGCCGCGGGAAATCGGCGAACGGCCGCGCGCGGGACGTGGGAGGTGGACGACGAGTTCGCGCGGCGCAAGGGAAAGGCGGCGTCGGGCTACTACGCGGCGGGAATGCGTCTGCACCTGCACGCGACCGACACGGACGCGCGGTACGAACTGACGCCGGAGGCCGACGTCCCCGTGGTCAGCGGCCCTCAGACGGAGCTCCTCGCCTGGCTGATGGGCCGTACGGACGGCAGCGCGCTCAGCACTGAAGACGGAAAACCGCCGCCGAGCCCGCCTTTCCTCTACTGAACGCCAGGAGAGGAAAGGTGCGCCGAGCGGTGCGGTTGGTTACTCGTCTACGGCGGGGCAACGGGCTCCGCGCGGAGGGAGGGTGAGAGTGAGCAGATAACGGTCCGTGGCGTTCACCATGCAGGGACCGCGGAACGTGCTGCCATGGCCGGACCCCGCGTACGTGAGCAGCGTTCCTGTGCGGCCGAGCTGCCGCGTCACGTTCGTCGCCCAGGCGTAGCCGCTGGCCGGGTCGTGCAGCCCGTTCGTCAGCAGGATCGGGGCGCTGCCCCGCACCTTCAGCCGGTGCTGCGGGTTGCTGACGGGACGCGGGGTGCCCAGGCAGCCCGCGACGGCGAGCAGCGGCCGGGTGTACGGCAGGTCGGGCGCCACCTTCGCCATGGTCCGCGTCAGGCTCGCGTACTCCCGGTAGTCGCGCGCGGGCAGCCCCCAGTCCGAGCAGAAGATCGCAGCGAACGGATCGGCCTCCGTCTTCGCCGCCTTTCCCTGCACGGGAGCGGGTGTGGTGGTGGCGTTTCCGGACGCGGGAGGCTGGGGAAGCCCGTGCGCGGGAGTCGTCCCCGACGGCGCGCGTGGTGAGTTGAGCTTTTCCAGGGCTGCCAGGTCGTTCGCCGTCTCTGCCCACTCGGGGCCGTAAAGGTTTTTCCACACCCTGTGGACAAGAGGGACGGCAGGGAGCTTGGCGCCGGGATTCTTGTTATCGAGGAGTTCGCCGCGTTCGGCCTGGGCGCGGAGGTCCGCGAACAGGGCACGCACCTCGCGGCCGTGCAGCGCGCACCCCTCCGTACGGCCGCACCAGGCAACGAACTGGTCGAACGCGTCCTGCGCCGCAATGCCCTGTAGCTCAAGGAACCGCCGGGCACCGCGCACGCTGTGGTCGACCACGCTTTCCAGCACCATCGCGCGCACGCGCTGCGGGTACGTCTCGGCGTACTGCTCGCCGAGCAGCGTCCCGTACGAACTGCCGTGGTACGTCAGCCTGCCGTCGCCCAGCGCGGCGCGGATCGCGTCCAGGTCGTGCACCATGCTGAGCGTGTCGGCGTGGTCGAACAGCGGGCCCGTACGCGCCCGGCAGTCGTCGCGCAGCCTTTGGTTGTACGCGAGGGTCGCGTTGAAGTCGGCCTGGCTCTTCATCAGCGGCGACGGACGGCGGGCAAGCAGCGCGGAGGAGCACGTCACGGGGTTGCTAAGGCCAACGCCGCGCGGATCGAAGCTGACGATGTCGAACCGCCTGCGCACCTCCGGACTGAACCGGCTGATCCCGTCGATCACCCGGACGACGCCGGAGTCCCCCGGCCCGCCCGGTCCGAACACCATCGTTCCGGCGCGGGCGTTCGGGTCGGCGGCCTTGCGGCGGGCGAGCGCCAGGCCGAACTTCGGCCCGTTCGGACGCGCCCAGTCGACGGGCAGGCGCAACGACGCGCACTCCGCGCCGTTCGCGCACGCCTTCCAGACGATGCCCTTGGAGGCCGGTGTGAAGGTCGGCGTGGTGCCGAACGCGGGCCCGCTCAGCACCGCGAGACTCGTTCCGGCGATCGCGCACGCGGCCCCCACAGCGAGCGCCGCCCCAGCCACCCGCCGCACCCCGCCAACCACCGGCCCCACCGGCCCCGCCCCGTCCCCACGCCCCCGCCACAAGCTCCGCCCCCGCCCCGCACCCCGCACAGGTTCCGCACCCCGTGCCTGCCGCACGTTCCGTACCCGCCGTGCGTTCCGCACCCAACGCGCCGACCGCACGCTCCGCTCCGAGCCCTCCCGCGCCGTCGCCTCAGCGGACGAGAGACCGGGATCGGAGGGACGAGCACCGGGGAGACCGGGGGGCGTCTGGTTTCCGGACATGAAAGTCGTCCTTTCGTCGGACGGTTCCGTGAGAGCACGTCATGCGGGCGGCCCACCCGTCGAAGCGCCGCACGCCCCTCATTAAGGCCGGTGCGGCGAACGACGGGACCCGCGCGGCAGTGCGCCCCGTCGCGGAACCGATCGTCCTGCGCCGCCCACGCTGATCACGCTAAGCCCGCGAACGCCACGAATCCGGAGTGCTCAGGGACGGCCCAGGGTGCGTTCAGGGTCGCCTCAGGGTCCGCTCCGCACACCCGCCCGACACCCGCTTCGACAGAGGCGTACGGACCGCGAGCGGATGGGCGGTGACGGAACGCGCTAACGGAACGGTGTGCTTTGGACGCCCGCCCTCGGGCACGAGAGGGCACGCCCCTAAGCGGACGCGCGAGAACGGAGCGGTACCGCGCGGACGCCCCTCGCTAGGAGGTAAGCGCCGCTCGGACGCAGACACGCGCGGACGGATCAGTGCCGCCGGAGGCCCGCCCTCAGCGCACGAGGCATACAGGCCCCAAAGCAGACACGCGAGCGGGAATTCAGGGTGGCCAGACGTTCTCATAGGGAGTTGAACGGCGCTCGGCGGGGCGGCGGCGGGTGGACGTTCCGGCGTTGGGGGTGCCCCGGAGTTGGGTGGTGAGGGTGGAGGGGGCATGATCGTTTCTTGTCCTCCGGAGGGCCCGTAGACCTCTGGAGGCGGCTGTTCTCCGGTGGTGGCCCGTCACCCCGTCGGAGGACGCGCCCTCCGCCCGTCCGGCGCGCGCGGCCGGTGGAACGCCCACCCGCGGATCAGCCGGCCGCCCCGGGCGGGCGGAGGGCATCGCGCAGCACCTCGGCGAGGTGGAGCGCGCGGCGTTCGGTGCCCTGCGCGATCTGCGTACGGCAGGAGAAGCCGTCCGCGAGGACGAGCGCGCCGTCCGCCTCGCGCACCTTCGGGTAGAGCTCGCGCTCGGCGCAGCCCTGCGAGACGTCCCAGTGGCCGCGCTCGAAGCCAAAGTTGCCCGCGAGGCCGCAGCAGCCCGCGCCGATCACGTCGGTGCGGACGCCGAGGCGTTCCAGCACGGCGAGGTCGGGGACGTACGAACCCTTGGCCTCCTGGTGGCAGTGAACCTGCGCGACGGCGTCGGCGGTCACCGCCGCGAACGGCCAGTCGCCCTCGTGCGCGGCGACGACCTCGGCGAACGTGACGGTGGCGGCGGCCAGCGCGTGCGCGCGGGGGTCGTCCGGCAGCAGTTCGCGCGCCTCGTCGCGCAGCATGACCGTGCAGGACGGTTCGAGCCCGACGATCGGCAGCCCGGCGTCGAGCGCCGGACGCAGGATGTCGAGCGTGTGCCGCAGGACGCGCCGCGTCATGCCGAGCTGGCCGGTGGAGTGCCAGGTCAGGCCGCAGCAGACACGGCCCGGTGGGATCAGCACCCGGTGGCCGAGAGCCTCCAGCACCTCGACCGCGGCGCGCCCCACACCGGGTTCGTGAAAGTTGGTGAACGTGTCGGGCCAGAGCACGACCGTCTTCCGCCGCCCATCCCCGTACCCGTACCCGCCGCGCCGCTTGCGTTCCCCGCGCCCGCCGGGCCCTCCGCCCCCGCCGCGTCTGCGGGAGCGGTGCCAGGCGTTCAGGGAGGGGGTGGCGAAGCGGATCATGTGGCGGCGTGGTTCGATGCCTGCTGCGCGTTTGACGAGTGCGCTGACCGGGGCGAGCGCTAGCGCCGCGTTGGCGGTGCGGGCCGCGCCGGGGACGGACGTCACGACGCGCGACCACAGCGGCAGCCACCCCATCGAGTAGTGCGCCATGGGGCGGACGCGCCGTTCGTAATGGCGGTTGAGGAATTCGGCCTTGTAGGTGGCCATATCGACGTTCACCGGGCAGTCGCTTGCGCACGCCTTGCATGACAGGCACAGGTCGAGCGCGTCCCGTACCTCCTCCGAACGCCAGCCGTCCTTCAACGTCTCCCCGCGCAGCATTTCGGCCAGCACCCGCGCGCGCCCGCGCGTGGAGTGCACCTCGTCCCGCGTGACTTTGAACGACGGGCACATGGAGCCCGTCTCCAGGTTGCGGCAGGCGCCGACACCCACGCACCGGTGCACTGCCGCGGTGAACGACCCGTGGTCGCGGGTCAGGGCGTGTACGGGGGTGAGCGCGAGCGCGTCGCGTCCGGGCCCGGGACGGAGGTCGGCGTCCAGCGGCGCGGGATCGACGATGACGCCGGGATTGAGACGGCGTTCGGGGTCGAAGACGTTTTTGAACGCCCGGAAGGCGCCGAGCAGGTCTGGCGAGTACATCTCCGTCAGCAGTTCCGAACGCGCCCGTCCGTCGCCATGCTCTCCCGACACCGATCCGCCGTGCGCGACGACGAGGCGCGCAGCCGCCGTGATGAAATCCCGGTAGCCGACGACGCCGCTCTTCTCTTGCAACGCCCAGTTGACGCGCAGGTGCAGGCAGCCTTCGCCGAAGTGCCCGTACGGAACGCCGCGCAGCCCGTGCTCACCCATCAGCCCGTACAGGTCGCGCAGGTATCCCGCGAGCCGTTCGGCAGGGACTGCGGAGTCCTCCCAGCCGGGCCACGCCTCGCCGCCGTCCGGGAGCCGCGTCACGATGCCGGATCCCGCTTCGCGGATCCACCACAGCGCCCGCATGCGCGCGGGGTCGTCCACCACGACGGAGGTCGTCTCGGGGACGCGTTCGCGCACGGACTCGGCGAGGGCGTGCGCGGCGTCGCGGGCGGCGGCCGGGGTGTCGCCGCCGACCTCGCAGTACAGCCAGCCGCCGCCGGGCGGGAGGTCGGCCCCGGCGTCCGTCCGTCCGGGCTGGGTGCGCAGCGCGGTGAGCAGGTCGGACGCCATGCCCTCCACGGTCAGCGCGCCGGTGCGCGCGGCGAACGGCGCGACCTCCGCCGCGACGTACACGTCCGGGAATCCGAGGACGGCGAGCGCGCGCGCCGCAGGCACCGGCACCAGGCGGACGGTCGCTTCGGTGACGAGGCCGCAGGTGCCCTCCGCGCCGACGAGCGCCTTGGCGACGTGGAAGCCGTTCTCGGGGAGCAGGTGGTGCAGCCCGTAGCCGGACACCTGCCTGCTGAACCTGCCGAGTTCCGTGCGCAACGGCCCGAGGTGCGCGTCCCGCAGCCTGGCGAGTTCCGCGTCGATCCGCGCGTCGCCGGACGTGCCGCGCTCCGCGTTCAGCTCGCGTCCGCCGGGAAGCAGGACGCGCAGCGCCTCGACGTTGCCGGCGGTGACGCCCCACGCCACGCTGTGCGACCCGCAGGCGTTGTTGCCGATCATCCCGCCGAGCGTGCACCGCGAGTGGCTGGACGGGTCGGGCCCGAACGTCAGCCCGTACCGTCCGGCGGCGGCGCGCAGGTCGTCCAGCACGACGCCCGGCTCCACGACGGCGGTCCGCGCGCCCGGGTCGATCGAACGGATCCGGCGCAGGTGCCGCGAGGTGTCGACGACGATCCCGGAGCCGACGGAGTTGCCCGCGATGGACGTCCCGCCGCCGCGCATCGTCACCGGCAGCCCTTCGTCCGCCGCGAGTTCGAGCACGCGCGCGAGGTCGTCCGCCGACCGCGGCTCGGCGACCGCGACCGGGACGCGGCGGTAGATCGACGCGTCGGACGAGTACGCGGTGCGGACGGTCAGATCGGTGCGGAACACCCCAGGGAGCGCGGCGTCCAGCCGGCGAGCGCGATCAGGCACGCCCCCAGCGTAGGCCCGCGCCGCCCCGCTACCCCGCCCCACCACCGCAGCACCCGCCGCCCGCACCGCTACGCCGCCGCAGCTCCTCGCCGCCCGCGCCGCCCCGCCGCCGCAGCACCCCGTCGCTACGCCGCCGCAGCACCCGCCGCCCGCGCCACCCCGCCCGCGCCACCCCAGTCACCGCGCCCGCAGTCCCGCAGCCGCGCCGCCGCCACACCCCGCCCGCACCGCTATGCCGCCGCAGCACCCACCGCCCGCGGCGCTACGCCGCCGCAGCGCCCCGCCGCCCGCGCCGCCCCCGATCACCGCGCCCGCAGGCCGCAGCCGCAGCCGCGGTGCCCCGCCGCCCCGGGCTCCGGCGCCCCGGGGCCCGGCGTCCCGGGGCGGTCGGCGTTCAGACTGGGAGGCCGTAGTCGGTGCAGGTCGGCGCGAATCCGGGCCGTCGGGGTCCGAGCTCGTTCATGACGTTCTGGAGTACGGGGCTGTCGTTGAACATTCCGACATGGCCCACGTAGTCCTTCGGGCACTGGTCCTGGACGAGGATGTTGGTGGCGTTCGGGCCCTTGAGGAACGCGTTGGTGTACGGCGTGACCACCAGGTCGTTCTTCGTCTCGATCACCACGTACCGCGGGCCCGGCGCCGTGTCGCCGTCCGCGAACAGCGCTTTCTGGAAGTCCGAGCCTTCCTGCTGCTGCACCAGCGACGGCGTCCCGACGGCCTGGAACCCCTGGTTGACGAATCCCAGCAGGTTGAGCTGCCGCCCCAGGTTGACCAGGCCGAGGAGCGTCGTGCCGTGGTTGCTGGGCGCGAGCGCGACGAACGTCCGCACCTTGGCCGCGCCGCCGAGCCGCTTGATGTAGTAGCCGGGCATCATGCCGCCCTGCGAGTGGCCTACGACATCGACCTTGGACGCCCCCGTCGCGTCCAGCACCTTGTCGACGAACGCGCTCATCACCTTCGCCGACGTCGGGATGTCGCCCAGGCCGCCGACCCGGTCGGCCGAGATCGGCGCCATGCCGTAGTTGAACGCGTAGACGCAGTAGCCCGCGTTCGCGAGCATCGGCGACAGGACGGCCCAGTTCGCGCCCAGGTTGACGCCCGTCGCGTGCGTCAGCACCACCGGCGTCGGATGCTCGGCGCTCGGCCTGCACGACCAGTCGTTCGCGCCCGCCACCTTGTCGGGGCTGGTGAGGAAGTTCTGCAACGCGGTGCCGACGTTGCCGACCGGGTACTTCGGCGTCTCGGCGTGCGCGGGCGCCTGCACGGCCGCGGCCCCGGCCAGCGCGGACGCGCCGAGGCCGAGCGCGACTCCGGCCGCCGCGAGCCGCCGCCGGATCCGGAACGCCGAGCGCTCCCGCGCCTCACGTGATCGTCGCAGCTCACCGGCCATGCCGACCTCCAGGGGTCCGTTCCGTCGCACAGGGCCCGCAAGCGCTCACTTGCTTCACGGGCGAGCTGACCTTAGACCCGGAATCCAATAAGGAGCAAGGGGTTGGACGGAGAGCGATGAGACTATCGCCGAAAGTGACCGCATTGACGCAGGCGGACCCCGCCGCCTTCCGCGAGGCGTCACCAAAGGAGGCGAACTGCGCGGGGAGGCGGCGAGGGCCGGGGCGGGGAGGCGGGTCGTCGGTGCGGGGCGGATTGGGTTGGGGTGGTCGGGATGGCGTCGACCGCCATTCCCACTCGGAACACGAAAGCCGAGTCAGGTGCGACTCAGCGGCGCTCCAGGTCACCGTTGCGGATACCGCGCAGGAGCGCGTTCCACTGTGCGTAATCGAGGGCGAGCGTGCCGGCGGCGTGATCGCGCGAGTCGCGGATCAGCACCGACGGCCCCAGCGCGGCCACCTCCACGCATTCGTCCGCCGACTGGCTCGCGCTGCTCTTGCGCCAGGTCGGCGCCGTCCCCCGATTCGACCGATAGATCATCCAGCGACCCTCCATCCAGTGCCGGCGGGCCGCGTCGTACCGAACGATCGGACAAGAAACCCACCTGGCGGGAGCTCAGCAGGGCACAACTAACCACGACCTTGTGGAAAATTTCCCGATCACGAGTGTAAACGGTTCCAGTTCTTCCGCCTACACGGGAACACAAGATCACGCTCTGTGCTTATGCGGGCCGGTCGCCTTATGGGTGCCCGATCGGGCTGTCACCTCCGGAAACGTGAACGGTGGGAGCCGGTCAGGCCATCAGGTCCTCGGCCGCCTGCCGGATCAGCTCGATCGACCTGTCGGCGGGGAGGGCCTGCTCCAGCAGCGACTCGAAGCTGTCGCGGTACTCGGCGATCCGCTCGTCGTCGCCCGTGACCATCATGCTGGCGCCCGGCCGGCCCTCCAGGTAGAGGACGTCGCTGAGCCCGCCGTCGAACTCCAGCAGCGTGAACGGGCCCTGCAGGCCGAGGTGCGCCCCCGCGTTGAACGGGATGACCCGGACGGTGAGGTTGTCGTCGGCGTCGGCGGAGTCGGCGATGTGCCGGAGCTGGTTGGGCATGATCGCGGGATCGACCAGGATGCCGACGTGCCGGCGGACCACGGCCTCGTCGACGATGTAGTACTGCCGCGGCGGGTCCTGGCGCTTGGCGAGCTCGCGCTGGCGCTGGAGCCGCAGCTTCACCCCGAGGGCCTGGCCGGTCTGGCTGACCATGCCCGTGTTGAGCACCTCGGCGTACTCGGGGGTCTGGAGCAGCCCCGGGACGACCGCGCCGTGGAAGTGCCGGATGATCGAGGCGCCCGCCGCGTACCCCACGAAGCTCAGGAACACGTCGTCGAACTCGCCCTTGTAGGCGCTCCACCAGGCGGGCTCGCGGGCGCCGCGGGCCAGCGCCTGGAGCGCGTCCTGCCGGCTCTCGGAGGTGACGTCGTAGGTGGTCAGGAGCGCCTGGAGGTCGGTGCGCGTGATGGCGTTCTTGCCGCCCTCGACCCGGATCAGCTTCGACGGGGACCATTCGAGCTGCCGCGCGACCTGCTCCTGCGTCAGACCCTTCTCCTTGCGCAGCCTGACGAGCTCGGTGCGCAGCAGCGCGCTCTGCACGACCGGCCCCTGATCACTGGCCATAGGTTCGCTCACTCTGTGTAGTAGGTGCTAGGAACACATCTGCTACATGGCAGTCCGGGACCCGGCGGAGTACGTGACGCCACACCGGCACGTACCTCCGGGCAACGGATCTCACCTACCGTCTCCAAACCCCCGCTGCGTCGCCGGACACTCCAGATCGAGCTGGCAGGGTGCTGCATGTCGGCGGACTATGTTGTAGCGTGCTAGGTAGCAGATTAGCAGGGATCGTGCCGACATAGGGCAACCTGCTAGCTGAAGACAGCAGGATCTCCACGCTGGGTGAGGAGCGAGGCGGCACAGGAGGCGGCACACAGGGGCGACGGCACTCCCCGGCGGCGGATCCACCGATCAGGAGGTCGAAAAACGGATTCCGACACTCGTACACCAGGGCACGCATAAACCGAACCGCCCCCACTTCCCGCCGATCATCGGGTCGCGAGCCAGGAGGATCGGCGAAAAGCGGGAGCGGCTCTCTCGGGACCACCGGGGACGCGTTCACCCGGCCCTCGGAGCTGCGCTGCGACATCGCCGGAGCACCGCTCTGACCAGGCGAAACATCCCCAACGGTTTCCCCCAGTCTAACCGCGATCACGCCGTCCAGGCCATAGGCGATACGACTTCCCGCTGCGAACGATCCGATCCCGCAGACCCCCGCCATGAGAACGGACGAGGCGACGGAAGACGTGTTACTCGACTTGGGGTTCTCGTCATGCCAACCATCCGAAACCGTCCCCTGACCACGACCGGCCGACCAGCGAGCCTCCCGTCCCCGATCACGCCCGCCGAGTACGACGGCCGCGAAAGGAGGGCGCGATGATGGCCGACCACCTGCGCCGGCACGACCCCGACCTGATCACCCGTACGCCCCGGCACCCGGTCGATGTCGCCAGCCCGCCCCACCCTCCCCGACAGCGCCCCCGCAGCCACCCCCAGCCGCCGTGCCGGCCTCCGTCGTCCGGCACCGAGCCCGAGCCCGAGGCCGCGTCCGGGACGCCGCCCGGGACCGGGACGCCGCCCGGGACCGGGACGCCGTCCGGGACCTCGTCCGAGTTCCAGGCCGAGCCGGAGACCCGGTCCGACCGGTCCGAGGCGACGGCGCCGACCCAGCCCTTCGCTCACCCCTCCCCCTCCGTTCAGACTTCCGGGCAGCCGTCCGGCCAGCCCTGCACCCACCCCCAGCCCCAAGCGCAGCCCCAGCCCGAATCCGAGTCGCGGGAGGAGGACCCCGGCGCGCAGGCGCAGGAGTACGACCCGCAGGAGTACGACGACCCGCAGGAGTGCGGGCAGCCTTCCTGCCTGCCCTCACGTCCGCAGTCACCGGCCCGGCTTCCGGCGGAGGTTCGGGCGGCGGCCGAGACCCAGCCCATGGCGCGGCCGGACCTCTCCCCTCAGCAGGCGTACGCGCAGGCCCTCGCCGAGGCGCACGCGCAGGTCCAAGCCCAGACCGACTACGACCGCGACGAGGCGTACGACCGCGACCAGTTGTACGACCACGACGAGACGTACGGCCGGGACGGGGTGTACGGCCTGGAGCCGGGGCCGGTCCCGGGGCAGGCCGTGCCGTTCCCCGGCGAGGCGTACGGGGTGGCCCAGGGCGGGCACCACGTGCGGCACGGGGGCCACGTGTCCACGGTGTCGTTCTGGCAGGCGCTGACCACCGGGGAGCGGGCCGCGCTCGCCGCGGCGGCGTCCTCCGACCTGTACCCGGCCGGGCAGGTGGTGTGGCGCGAAGGCCACGTCGCCGACCACGTGCTGGTGATCCTCGCGGGCGAGGTCAAGGTCTGCGTTGAGCGGGCCGGGCTGAAGCGCGTGCTGGCGACGCGCGGTCCCGGCGACCTCATCGGCGAACGGGCCGCGCTCTCCCTGCACCGGCGCTCGGCGACGATCATCGCGCTGGACGACGTGCAGGCGCTGCGGCTCCCGACCCGCGACTTCGCCGCGTTCCTCTACGCGCACCGGCGCGTGCTGACCGTTCTCGAAGGGCAGATGTACGACCGGCTGACCGAGCCTCCCGGGCGGCCGTACGGCCCGGCGGGGATTCCCAGCGAGGACGCGCAGGCTCCGTACGCCGGGTTGCGGCCTCCCTACACGTTCTACGAAGACGTGCGGGTGATGTACGAAGGCGTACCGTACGGAGACCCGCGCAACGGAGACCCGCGCGACGATTACGGCCTGCGCGACGCGTACGACCCGCGCGACGGATACGACCCGCGGGACGTGCGCGGGCCGGAGGCCGGTCCGACGGGAACCGCCTACGGGGCTGCGCAGGCGACGCGCGGAGAGGCGTGGACGCCGCACGGGAGCGCGCAGACGCCGCATGCGGAGGCGTGGCCTCCGATGGAGCGGACGCGCCGGAACGCGCCGCCCATCCCCGCGCGGTACGAGTCGTACGCCGCGCCGCGTCCGGGGCAGCCGGCCGGTCCGCCCGCGTGGGCGGGCCAGATGTGCTCGATCCTGTTCACCGACATCGCGGGGTTCGGGGCCCTGCACCGCAACGACGACGACCGCCTGGCGATGCGGCGCGCGATGTACGACCTGACGCGGGAGGCGTTCGAGGCGTCGAACGTGCCGTGGGAGGCGTGCCACCGGGAGGACCGCGGCGACGGGGCGCTGATCGTCGTCCCGCCGTGGATGCCGACGCGTTCGGTGGTCGACCCGATGCTCGCCGTCCTGACCGCGGGGCTGCGGCGGCACAACCGCCGGGCGAGCGCGGCGGTGCGCATCCAGCTCCGCGTCGCGCTGCACGTCGGGCCGGTGATGCCGGACGCGGAGGGGGTGACGGGCTCGGCGATCATCCGCACGGCGCGGCTGCTGGAGGCCCCCGTCCTGAAGGACTGGCTGGCGATCACGCAGGCCGACCTGGGGTTCATCGCCTCCACGTTCGTGTACGAGTCGGTGATCGCGCAGGCGCCCGGCCAGGTGAACCCGGCCGGCTACCAGCTCGTCAACTGCACGGTGAAGGAGTCGGAGCTGACGGGCTGGATGCATCTGTCCGAGGCCACCGTCCCGCCGATCCCCTGACCCTGATCCTCTGACCCCGGCCCCCTGACCCCGATCCCGGTCCCCTGACCCCGGCCCCCTGTCCTCGACCTCATGACCGTCCCGTTCCCGGGTCCGCCGCGAAGGCGCGGTGGGCGGCGGGGACGGGATCGGTTCGTACCGGGTTGGGGCGGCGTGCAGCAGAACGGGCGCCTCAGGTGTCCCTGGGAGGGAGGAGGTGCGTCGTGCCGCAGCGTGATCTCGGGCCGTTCGAGGAGTTCGTCGAGCACCGCCTGCCCGCGCTGTTCCGGTACGCCTGCGTGCTGACGGGCAACCGGCACGACGCCGAGGACCTCGTGCAGGAGGCGCTGACCCGTACCGGCGTCGGCTGGTGGCGGGTGCGGCGCAAGGACGACCCGGAGGGGTACGTCCGGACCGTCATGGTGCGGATCGTGGCCAACGGCCGGCGGCGCGCGGGGCGCGAGCGGCTCATGGCCAGCCCGCCGGACCGGCCGGTCGACGACCAGGACCTCGACCGGGTGACGGGCGGGGCGGGGTTCGACGCGGTGCTCGCCGGGCTGCCGCCGCGGATGCGCGCCGTCCTGGTGCTGCGCTACGTCGACCAGCTCGACGACGCCGAGATCGCGCGCGTTCTCGGCTGCACGCCGGGGACCGTCCGCAGCCAGGCCGCGCGCGCCCTCGCCAAGCTGCGCGAGCAGGCCCTCCAGGAACGGGTGGACGGCGGCGTGCGGGAGATCTCACGTGGATGATCTCGAACGCCGGGTGGCCGAGGGCCTCTCCCGTCCCGCTCCGGACCCGGGCCGCCCGCCGGAGCCGGGCAGCCCGCCGGAGGGACTGGGCCGCCCGCCGGAGGGACTGGGCCGCCTGCCGGAGGGGCTGGGGCGGCGGATCGTCGCCGGGACGGCCGCGCGCAGGCGTCGGCGCCGGGCGACCGCGGCGGCCGTGGGCTGCGCGGTCGTGGCGGCGGCGTTCCCCATGGTCCTCGGCTTCCCGGCGGACGGGAACGGTCGCGGCCCCGCCAGCGTCTCCGCCTCGCGCGACGGGAACGGCGCGGGGGCGGCCGGTCCCGCTCCGAACGGTCCCGCCGTCGTTCCGCGCGTGCTGCCGAACGGCGACCGGTTCCGGGCGGTGGCGCTGGGCAGGGACGGGTCCGTACTCGGGACGGCGGAATCGGTGGACGACGAGGGCACGGTCACGCCCCGGCGCGGGGTGTGGCTCGCGGGTGCCGACGGCAGCGCGCCCGCGCGGATCCACGACACGAGCGAGGAGACGCTCCCGTACCTCTGGACGATGGCCAACGGCGCGACCGCCCGGATCTGGCCGGACGGCGAGACGCTGACCTGCCTCCCCGCGTCCGGGAACAAGCCCGCGCACCCTCTCGGGGAGGGCTGGGACGGCCGCGAGCCCTTCTACGCCGAACGGGACCTGATCGTGTGGTGGGACGCCGGGGAGGACGCCCTCTCGGTCGCCGCGGGCTGCGACGGGCCCGTTCGGACGCTTCCGGTGGAGGGCACGCTGGAGGCGTTCGCCGACCCGTACGCCTACGTGCGCGCGGGCAGGACGATGCGGCAGGTGGACGTGCGGTCGGGCGCGTCCGTCGCGATCCCGCTCCCCGCGGTGGACGATCCGTCCGCCGGGTTCGCGGCCGGGCCGGGCGCGCTGGCCTGGGCGGACGGCGACACGCTGACCGTCCAGAGGCTGGGGCCCGGCGGCGACCGGCGCGTGCTGCACGACCTCCCGTACGGGCGCGACGACGAGTACATCGGCCGGATCACGATCGGCGACGGCGTCGTCGTCTACTCGGCGTCCCACCAGGACCGCGACACCGGCGCGGCCATGGTCTACGACCTGCGGACCGGCCGCCGCTCACCGCTGCCCGGCGAGGCCCTGGCCGTCGGCGACCGGCTCCTCTGGCGCGACGGCGACACCTACCGCCTCACCCGTTGACAGAACTCTGGCCTTCCCGCACCGTTCGACGCGGTCCCCCGCGCCCGCCCGCGCCCGCTACGAGGGCTTGGCCTTGGGGACGCGCAGGACGAAACGGGCGCCGCGGCGCGGGCTGTCCTCGATGGTCAGGGTCCCGCCGTGCGCCTTGGCGACCTCGCGGGCGATCGGGAGGCCGAGGCCCGTGCCGTTCTTGTCGCGGTCGAGGCTGTCCTGGAGGCGCGCGAACCGCTGGAAGACGACCTCGCGGTTCTCCGGCGAGACGCCCGTGCCGTCGTCGATCACCTCCAGGACGGCGTCGTCGCCGTCCTCACGGACGACCACGTCGATCCGCGACTCGGCGTGCCGTTCGGCGTTGTCCAGCAGGTTGGTGAACAGCCGGACGAGCTTCAGCCGGTCCCCGCGCACGGTGGCGTGCTCGCGCAGGTCCGGGACGACCTTCTTGGCCCGTTCGGTGCGGGCCAGCTCGATCGAGACGAGCGCCGCGAGGTCGACGGTCTCCTGGCCGCTCCAGGCGGCGGCGTCGAGGCGCGCGAGTTCGAGCAGGTCCGTCACGATCGCCTGGAGCCGGTCGAGGCTTTGCAGGACCGACCGGCCGGTCCGGGGCCAGTCCACCTCCTCGGGATACAGCAGCGCCTCCTCCAGTTCGGCGCGAGCGCCCGCGATCGGGCTGCGCAGGTCGTGGGAGGCGTCGGAGGTGAACCGCCGCTGCCGTTCCAGCGCGGCGTCCAGCCGGTCGAGGGTGGCGTTGGCGGCCTCGGCGAGCAGCCGGATCTCGTCCCGGTTCTCGGGAACGGGCACCCGCCGCCCCGACTTGGTCGCGGTGATCTCCGCGAGCTCGGCGCGGATCGCGTCCACGGGCGCGAGCGTCGCGTCCACGGTCCGCCACGTCTTCAGCGCCACCAGCAGCACGGTCAGCAGCGTCGCGCAGAGCAGGAACGTCAGCAGGGCGGCGTTGACGTACCACGGAACGGCCCGGTCGGCGGCGTAGACGTACCAGTCGCCGTCGGGCTGGTAGACGCGGAACGCGACGACGTTCATGCACCCGTGGAGCCCCGCGGGCGGGCACAGCTCCCGGACCGCGTACACGCGGTCGCGCGAGGGCCGGAACGTCGCGAGCGGCGGCCTGGTGCGCACGTTGTCGGACCCCGAGACCACGGTGCCCCTGGGACTGATCACCTGGACGGCGACGACATCGCTGGCGTCCAGCACCTGCGGGAGCCGGCCGCGCTTGATCTGCGACACCAGCTCCAGCGCCGACTCGGTCGCCTGCTCGCGCTGGTAGTCCGCGGCGCGCCCCCGGATCCCGACGATGAGCAGCACCGACACGACGACGCAGATGACCGCCGTGATCGCCCCGGCCATGACGGTCATCCGCACCCGTATGGACCATGTGCGCCGTCCGTTCACCCGACCTCCCGAAGGTGAGGTAATCACCCGGGAGGCATATGTCGGGCCGCTGGAGGGGCGCCCGGCGATCAAGGAACCTCAAAGAAATGGTTCAGGCGGCATCGGCCCTGGTGCCGCCCCCGTCCACGACCTTGCGCAGAACGTCGGGCTTGTTGCTGATCACGCCGTCCACGCCGAGCCGCAGGGCCCTGCGCATGGCGGCCGGGTCGTCCACGGTCCAGGTGAAGGCGTCCATGCCGAGCGCGTGCACGCGCTTGACGTACGCCGCGGTCAGCGTGGTGTGCGTCGGGTTGATCTGGTCGGCGAACCGCGCCAGCCCCTTCAGCTCCGACGTCTTCGGCGTGCCGAGCAGCCCGGTCGGAACGGCCGGCAGGACGCCGTGGAAGCGCCGCACCGAGTTCCAGTCGAACGACTGCACCGCGAGCCGCCGTTCGCGCGGGTCGGGCCGGAGCCACGCCGGGTTGCGGCGCAGCTCGGCGGCGATGCGCCGTTCGATGCCGGGGTAGAGGCTCGGCGACTTGATCTCCAGGAGCAGCCCGATGCCCGCGCCGTTCATCGCGCGCAGCGCCTCGCCCAGCGTCGGGATCCGCTCGCCCTTGAACCGCTTGCCGAACCACGACCCGGCGTCCAGCCTGCGGACCTGCGCGAGCGTGAACGACGAGACCTTCCACGGCCCCTTCCCCGGATACACGCTCTCGACGTTGGTCGTACGGCCGAGCGTGGTGTCGTGCAGGACGACCAGCTTGTGGTCCTTCGTCTCCTGCACGTCGAGCTCGAACATGTCCGCGCGCTGCTTCTTGGCGAGCCGGAACGCGGCGATCGTGTTCTCGGGCGCGTACGCGGAAGCCCCGCGATGCGCCACGGCCGTGGCCTTGCGCCGCGCGACGGTCGGCGCCGCGACCAGCTTGGCGTTCGCGGCGTTCGCGGTGTTCGCGGGGGACGGGGTGGCGTTCGCGGGGGACGTGCGCGGCGCGGGCTTGGCGGGCTCCGCGGGCTCGGCCGCGCCGGGGCGGGCGACGGCGGAGGAGTCGGTGGCGGCGACGGTGAGAGCGGCGGACGCGATGATCGTGGTGGTCGCGAGCGGGAGGCCGGGCCTGCGGAACATCGTCACCTCTCGGGAGGGTAGGAGATGTCACGTCCAACCCTCCGAGCGCCCGGTGTCACCGGAGTGACGGCGCGATGGCCGACCGCGAAAACCGAACGATCCTTTGGGTGCCCCTAGGACGTCGATCTTCCCGCCCGCCACGACACGCCGCCCCGTTCGGCCTGGACGTCTCGTTCACGTCCATTTCCTCTTTCCGCGGCGGCCGGGGCGTTCGCGTTCCTCTACGGCTTCCTCGGATTCTGCGGCGGGCGCGGGCGCGGGCGCAGGAGCGGGGGCGGGGTTTGGGACGGAGTCGGGGCGAGGGTCGGGGGCAAGGTCAAGGGACGGTTCCGGCCCGGCCGGCGGCTCGGCAGCCGGGTCGGTGTCGGAACGGGTGGTCTTGGCGGCTCTCGACAGCATCAGCGCGCCGACGAGGAGCCGGCGGCGGCGGGGACGGCGGCGCTGGACGCGCGGGCGCGGTACGCGGGGGCGCGGGAGGCGGACGCGGCGGGCGGCGGGTTCGTCGACGGGCTCGGCGTCCGGGCCGAGGACGACGGCCGGGGCGGGCGGCCGCGGCGTGGCGAGGCGGGTCTGGCGGCTGCGTCCGCGGAGGGTGACGGCCTTGCCGAGATCCCATTCGTCGGCCTCGGCCAGGTCGGCGAGTTCGAGGAGGTCGGCGGAGGCGTACACGCGGCCGGGCGAGAGCTTCGCGAGGTCGCTGAGGCGGGCCGCCTCGTTCACGGGATCGCCGATGACGGTGTACTCGAAGCGCTGCTCGGCGCCGATGTACCCGGCGACGACCGGGCCCGCCGAGACGCCGATCCCGGCGTCCAGGAGGGGGACCTCGGCGCGCAGCCGTACGGCCAGCTCGCGGGCGGCGCCGAGCACCGCCCCGGCCGCGTCCCGCAGCGCGGACGGGGCGCCGAAGATCGCGAGCGCGGCGTCGCCCTCGAACTTGTTGATCCAGCCGCCGTGCCGTCCGACCGTGTGCACGACGACGCCGAAGAACGCGTTGAGCAGCGCGACGACCTCGTCGGGCTCGTGCGTCTCGGCGAGCCGCGTCGAACCGGTGAGGTCGACGAACAGGACGGCGACGTCGCGGGTCTCGCCGCCGAGCGTGATGTCGCCGCGTTCGATCGCGAGATCGGCGACCTCCTCGCCGACGTGCCGTCCGAACAGGTCGCGGAGCCGTTCGTGCTCGCGCAGCCCGGAGACCATGTGGTTGAAACCGGCCTGGAGCTGCCCGACCTCGCTCGCGTCGTACACCGGCACCTCGGCGCCGAGGTCGCCCCGTTCGACGCGGGCCATGCCCTTGCGCACCGACTTGATCGGGTCGGCGATCGCGCTGGTGGCCATGTAGGTGACCTGGACGCCGACGAGGAGCGCGGCCCCGCCGAGGCCGAGGATGGTCACCGCGAGCTGGGTGGTGCTGATGTCGGGCGCGGCGAGCGCGGCGACCGCGACGCAGATCAGCCCGAAGACCGGGACCGCGGTGCCGAGCGCCCAGGCCAGCATCACCCGGGTCGTCACGCCGGGCAGCCGCACCCCGCGCGGCCGTTCGACCGCGAGGACGAGCGCGGCGGCCGGACGCAGCAGCCGTTCGGACAGCAGGTAGACGATCGTGCACGTCGTCATCGCGCCGAGCAGGCAGGTCAGGCCCGTCTTCACCGCGAGCCGCCCGGTGAACAGGATCAGGTCGAGCGCCGCCCAGCCCGCCGCGCCGACGCCCCACAGCCCGCCGATGAGCAGCGTCAGGCGGAGCGGGCCGAGCAGGACGGCGCGGCCCTGCCCGCGTTCGGTGACGGTCCCCTCGCGTACGAGCCGTACGACGGGACGCCAGAGCACGAAGCCGAAAGCGAGCGCCACCGGGGCCGCGACGGCCGGATAGCTGAAGAACGCGATCGCGTTGACGAGATGGACATGTGAACGGTCGGGCAGCGGCGGATCGGGCACGACGAACGTCGCGAACAGCAGCACGACCAGGGCGCCGCCGGCGTTCGCGACGAGGACGACGACGGACAGCACCCAGCGGACCCGCACCTCCAGCATGGTGCGCGGCAGGCCGGGAATGTGGTCGAGCCGCGCGCCGAGACTGCGCGCGACCGTCCTTCCGGTGCCGGTCACGTTCGCCTCCCGTCCGAGCCGTCCGGCCGCCCCCTGCGGGAGACCCCGGCCTCTCCGGAATCACCGGCCCACGCCCGCCGACCCCTGCCGAGCCCGGTCCCGGACGCGGTCGCCCGGAACGCGGTCGCCCGGAACGCGGTCGCGGAGAAGGGCGGTCGAGCCGTCCCCCGCCGGGCACGCGGACGTACCGGTTATCTCACGATAGATCGCAATGCAGCCCCGTCCCCGGCGATCACCCCATTATGACGGCCGTCACAACCGGTCCGGATCACGCCCGGGTACAATCCCGCACATGGGTTCACCTGGTTACTTCTTTCCCCCCGGCCTGAAGCACTGCGACTGATCTCCCGCTTCCGGTACGGCGCGCCGCGCCCCGCACAGGGTGCGCGCTGCCGCCGTCCCGCGGTCGAGATTCGCGTCTGACGGCACGTTCGCGCGCTTCCGCCTTCCGTTTCGGAGCGGTCGAGCGACGTCCCGCCGTCCTGAGCTGAACGCCCTCCGCACCGGGTGCCCTTTCTTCCGTTTCTACGCAGCGTTGCAACGCGGCCGTTCAGCGCCGCGCGCGTTCGTGACGATTTCTCACGCGCGCGGGTGAAGCCGTACGGCGGCGCTGCGCCGCGTCCGCAGGCTGCCGAGCCTCCAGGACGGATAACGGACCGACCGGGCCCGTGGTGCGGACCTGTCCTTGCATAACGGCCCACGCACGAGCCACCCGTTCCGTACGGCCGCGCCGAATCGCGTCAACGCCTAGGCACTCGACGCTCCGACGCCCTGCGTCCCGAACGCCAGGTGCTCGTACCGGGCCTTCACGACCGGAGGTCTACAGACATGGCCCGCCACAGGCACGATAAGCACGATTCACAACTCGCACTCAAGGAGGTCGCCAAGGCGTACGACGGGCATCCCGTTCTGGAACGGGTGTCGTTCACGGTCCGTACCGGCGAGAAGGTCGGCGTCATCGGCGAGAACGGGTCGGGCAAGTCGACGCTGCTGCGCATGATCGCGGGCACCGAGACGCCCGACGGCGGCGAGATCACCGTCGCGGCGCCCGGCGGAGTCGGGCATCTCGGGCAGACGCTCGGGCTGGCCCCGCACCTCACCGTGGCGGACGCCATCGACCGCGCGCTCGCCGACCTGCGCGACCTGGAACGCCGGATGCGCGAGGCCGAGGCCGCGCTGGCGGGCGCGTCCCCCGCGGAGCTGGCCGCGTACGGCGACCTGCTCAGCGCCTACGAGGCGCGCGGCGGCTACGAGGCCGACGCGCGCGTGGACGCGGCGCTGGACGGGCTCGGACTCGCGCACGTGGCCCGCGACCGGCCGCTCGGCAGCCTCTCGGGCGGCGAGCAGTCGCGGCTCGGGCTCGCCTGCGTCCTCGCGTCCGCGCCCGAACTGCTCCTGCTCGACGAGCCGACCAACCACCTGGACGAACGGGCCGTCACCTGGCTGGAGGAACGGCTCCGTTCCCACCGGGGCACCGTCGTGACCGTCACCCACGACCGGGCGTTCCTCGACGGCTTCGCGACCGCGATCCTCGAAGTCGACCGGGACCTGAGGACGGTCACCCGGTACGGCGACGGCTGGAGCGGCTACCTGGCCGCCAAGGCCGCCGCGCGCCGCCGCTGGGAGCAGGAGTACGCCGAGTGGCTCGCCGAGGTCGACAGGCAGACCGAGCTCGCGGAGTCAGGCGCCGTACGGATGGCCGCCATCAAGCCCGCAGCCCGCGAGGAACGCGTCCGCAGCCACCGCCGTTCGCACGAAGGGGGCGTGTCGGCGCTGATTCGCAACGCCCGCGAACGCCTCGACCGTTTGCGGGCCGACCCGGTCCCGCGCCCGCCGGACCCGCTGCGCTTCGCGGCCCGTATCGAGGGCGGCAAGGGCGACGGGCTGACCGCGGAACTGTCCGGCGTCGAAGTCGCCGGACGTCTTCGCATCGACGAGCTGAAACTGGCTCCCGGCGAACGAATGCTGCTCACAGGCCCGAACGGCGCGGGAAAGACGACTCTCCTACGCGTCCTGGCCGGTGATCTCGCCCAACACCAAGGAAAGGTCAAGCGCCCACGACGCATCGGCTACCTACGCCAGGAACTCCCGGCCGAGACGTCGAATCGCAGCGTTCTCGCCACGTTCGCTGAGGGGCTCCCGGGAACGCCCGAGGACCATGCCGACGCACTCCTAGCTCTGGGCCTCTTCCACACCCAGGACTTGCGGCGTCCGGTGTCGGTCCTGTCGGTCGGCCAGCGCCGCCGCCTGGAACTGGCCCGCCTGGTCTCCCGTCCCGCCGACCTGCTGATCCTGGACGAGCCGACCAACCACCTGTCCCTGTCCCTCATCGAAGAACTGGAGGACGCCCTGCACGCCTACAAGGGTTCCCTTCTGGTGGTCTCCCACGACCGCCGTTTCCGCAGCAACTTCGTCGGAACCCGTGCCGAACTCCAGAACGGCCGCCTGACCGCGTAAATCAAGAAACCGGGTGCCCCCGCCTGGGGGCACCCGGTCACCATCCGCTCGGCCTACGCGCCGGCGCTCTGCTTCATGACGACGTTCTCTCCGGGGTCGGCCTCACGCGACTGGCGCCGCACGAACGGCCAGCCGATCACGATCAGGGCGAACCAGCCCAGGATCACGTACAGCGCGACCCGGGTGTCGGACTCCCAGGCGATCGTCACCGTGACGAACACGAAGAAGGCGAGCACGAGCCAGTTCGTGTAGGGGGCCCACGGCATCCTGTAGGAGCTCTGCTTGAGCCCCCGGTCCCGTACGCGCCGCCGGTAGATCATGTGCGAGACGAGGATCATCGTCCACACCAGGATCGCGCCGCCGGTCGACACGGACGTGATGTACTCGAACGCCTTGTCGGGCACCACGGCGTTCACGACGACCCCGATGCCCATGACCAGGGACGAGATGATGATCGTCAGCACGGGCAGCCCGCGCCCGTTCAGCCGCCCGAGCGCCTTGAACCCGTCCCCGTTCACCCCGGCCGTCCGCAGCATCCGGGACGTCGAGTAGAGGCCGCCCGCGTTGCAGGACGACAGCGCCGCCGTCAGCACCACGAAGTTGACCAGGTCGCCGCCGCCCGGAATGCCGATCTTGTCGAACGCCAGCACGAACGGGCTCGCGCCGCCCTTGAACTCCGTCCAGCTCACCACCGAGAGGATCACCAGCAGCGACCCCAGGTAGAACAGCGCGAACCGCACCGGCAGCGCGTTGATCGCGCGCGGGATGTTCTTCTCCGGGTCCTTGGCCTCGCTGGCGGTCACGCCGACCAGCTCGACGCCCAGGTAGGCGAACATCACCATCTGCAACGTCATCAGCGTGGGCGAGAGCCCCTCGGGGAAGAACCCGCCGTGCGACCACAGGTTGCTGACCTCGGCCGTCTTCCCGGCGTCGCTGAACCCGAAGATCAGCACCCCGAGCCCGACCAGGATCATCATCACGATCGCGGCGACCTTGATCATCGCGAACCAGAACTCCAGCTCGCCGAAGAGCTTCACCGAGATCAGGTTCACCGTGAACAGCACGATCAGCGCCACCAGCGCCGTCTGCCACTGCTCGACCTCCGGCCACCACTTCTGGACGTACGTGCCCGCCGCCGTCAGCTCGGCCATGCCGGTCGTCACCCAGATGATCCAGTACGTCCAGGTGGTCGCGTACCCCCAGAACGGCCCGAGGAACTCCCGCGCGTACCCGGCGAAACCGCCCTCGGCCCGCCGGTACGTCAGCAGCTCCCCAGCGCCCGCATCACGAAGAACAGCATCAGCCCCGCGACGGCGTAGGTCAGGATCAGGCTCGGCCCGGCCTTGGCGATGTTCTCGCCGGCGCCCAGGAACAGCCCCGTCCCGATCGTTCCGCCGATCGCCAGCATCTGGATCTGGCGGGTACCGAGCCCGCGTTGATAGCCCTCCGGTTCAGCCACTTCAAGGCCCTTTCTCACGTCTCGGGCCGCCCGATCGGGACGGCCCACGCCCGCATCGTGGCGCGGTGTCGGGTCAGGCTACGAAAGCGAAGGATGGGACGCATACGCCACAGACCGACGAAATCCACCCCCGATCCGGTATCGGCCCGGTACCGCTCCGTTACCGGACCAGCCCAATCCTGCCCCACCCCCACCCCCGCACGATCCCCCGACCCCGGCGATCTTTCTACGTTTAAGCGACGACGTAACGAGTTGGCGCTCACCTCGGCCATCGCGTATGCTCTCGGACGTCGCCAAAGACCGGCCCGACCCGGTCAGCGAGGCACCAAGGTCCTGTGGAGCAGTTAGGAGTGCTCGCCACCCTGTCAAGGTGGAGGCCGCGGGTTCAAATCCCGTCAGGACCGCCAGACGTGCGGATGCACGTCCTGGGCAGGTAGCTCAGTCGGTACGAGCGTCCGCCTGAAAAGCGGAAGGTCGGCGGTTCGACCCCGCCCCTGCCCACCTCCACACCTCTGGCCAGCAAAAACACGGTCAGAGGTGCTCGCATTTCCGGCCCGAAGCGGCCCAAGCGGACGTACACCCCTCGAACACCTTCCGCCCATATATGGACTCGACAACGTGCTGTGGCAACGGGGATCCGCCGATGAGCCCACCCAGGTTCACACCGCCCATGGTGGCCTGTTGCAGGGACAACACGGTCTGAAACACCACCTGCACTGGCATCTCCGGCGGCGACGTCACCAAGCCCGCGACCGCTGGTTCCACCAACGAGCCCGACCCAGCCGACAAGACAAGAGCACAATTTCGGACTGCCGTACTAAGAGCGTGGCTCATGTGGATGGTTTGGGAAGTTGCTTGTAGCAGGTGATGGCGGCGGCGAGGGTAAAGAAGGCGGTGAACAGGCGGCCGTGGCGTTCGTAGCGGAGGTCAGGCGCCGGTAGCCGGACAGCCAGGCGAGCGTCCGTTCGATCACCCAGCGGTGGCGCCCCAGGCGCTCGCCGGACTCGATGCCGGAGCGGGCGATGCGCGGCACGATCCTCCGGTCGCGCAGCCAGGTCCGGGTGTTCGGCGCAGTGATACGCCTTGTCGGCGCGGAGTTTGGTCGGTCGGCGTCAGCGCGACCGGATCGCCGGCAACGCCATCAGCAGTGGCTTGAGGGCCTGGCCGTCGTGGAGGTTGGCGGCCGAGACAACGACCACCAGCGGCAGCATCTGCCCACGGGCGCCGAGCTCGTCCAGTACCGCCCGCTGCGGCCACGGCCACAGTGCCGCCCGATTCCAAGCGGTGAACCGGCGATGCGCGGTCGGCACACTCACCCCGGGCTCGCCCGGCAAACTACGCCGCGCACACCCACTGGTCAGCACATTCGCGATCGCGGTGAACACCGCCCGATCATCCACACTCGCGTCCCACCACCTTGGCGGCGCGGCACGAACACCGGGACCAGCGGCTCGACCAACTCCCACGACTCATCCGGCACCAACCGCAACGCAAGATCTGACGACACGATCCTGCATTGTTCGTAAAACACCCACCATCCACATGAGACACGCTCTAAGCGGGCTATCGATCTGCCACCTTAAACGAGTTAGAGTCGATCGCGAGGTACGTGTCGGAATTTGCGCTTTCCAGCAGATCAGCCGGCGAGTCGGTGTCAAGTCGCGGTTCAAAGCCCAGAAGTTGTGGCCAGGAGCTTTCTCGCCCACGCTCGTACGCCTGACGTGTTGTAGCTCGCAGGCGGTCGCGTTCCTCGTACTCTCGTTCAGCGAACGACGCGCGGCGCTCTCTGATACGTTCCTCAACTTCCTCTTCCATAAGCTCAGGAACGGTGTCCCAAAGTTCGGGCGAGTCAGCTTGAGCGGCGGGCAGCAACCGGTCCTGCTCGGCGGCAAGACTGCGACACGCCGCGAACAATCGCCGTGACATCCCCACGGTAAGGTCCGTTCCGGGGACCTCCCCAGTCAGCATGTCCGGTCTCGCCGAAAGCGGGCGCTGAGCATATGTGGAAGGATCACGCGCGCGTTCGCGCTCTGTGCGCGTGCTCTCGTCCCTCTCGAGCGGCACCACCAGATCAGTGGCCTGACCTGGAGGTATCTCAAAGTTGGCTACGGCGAGTCCTACTGGACGCACGGATAGCAAAGCTTGAGGGATGGCTTGGAGCGCGTAGTAGGTCAGCATCCGAGAGCGTGCGAGCGCTTCTAGTTCGGCGTCGTCTTCGTCTGGACGCGGTCGGCGGTTCGGAGGATCAGGATCTGGACCAGTGGGGCCTGGCTTGCCGCCTGAGACATCGACATCGACATCGACCGTGACGAAAATCCTGTGCTCGATACTGGTACCACACAGAACGCGTAGGTGCGGTCCTGCCATCAGGCCGTTCACGGAGAGCTGGCTCGCGCCCTTGGCCAGTTGTGGCTTGCCCATGCGGCGGGCCCCCTTGGCTTCGATAAGCCAGGTCCTAGGTGACCTCCAGTGGAATCCAACGAGGTCAGGAAGGCCGTTTTTCGGGGACCAGAGAGGCCCGCGTCCAGGCAATTTAGGTAGGGCCTCGGCGTGGACCGTCGACCCGAGACCCATCAAGCCGCGGCAGGCCCACTCAGCCATCGTCATGCCGATGCGGTAGGCGAACAGGGCGCGCGCCGTCTTCTCCGTTCCTGCCTGGTAGACCACGTTCGACTCAAGCTGGTAACCAGTTGATCCATCAGGGTGGTTACCGATGCGCGTGCGGTACAGGTATGCCGCCAAGGGCGACCGACGGGCAATGATCTCCGCCGTGGCGAGTCCGGGAACGGCGGCCAGCCAGATGTAGGGATCCCGCCCATACGTCATAGCCGCATCAATTACTTCACGCCACGTCGTTGACACCAGGTAATCACCCGGCGGCACTATGTCACCAAGCTTCGGCCAACGCGTACATGCTTGGTCTATGCGACTCCTAGACGGTCGACGCACAGCCTGGAGTGGCGAGCTGTGCCGCACGATTACCGGCACATCAAACGCATCAGTCAAGCTGACCGGCTGACCCGAGGCATTGGCTGGCGGCATCATGACGTAGCAGCCTGCCACAGTCCGAGCGCCCAGCGATTGACTTCGCCGAGCGCCCAGCTCGCCGTATCGAGAACACGTTGTTCTGCCACGCTGGTCGAGCGATTGTGCTCTTGCGCACCACCGAGGCGGTGTGACCCGGACCAGCACATCAGATACTTGCAGTCCAGCTGCGCACCGGGCAGCCTCACTTCCCTGCCAAATGATCGAGATCGCCGAGCGCACTCAGAAACCGGCCGCCAGTTGCACCGTTACACCAGGGTCGCGTCGGCTCTGCCGCCATGCTGATCACCAGGAATGGTGGTTGGTCTGCCGCCTTCTCCATGGTGGAAATGGCCAGTGGCGTCTCTGCGCGGCCACGGGTGAAGCTCATGAGAGGCGGCGTGGACGCTTGCTGCCGCACTGATGCCGAGACGATCACTTGATGAGTCGCGACCGTGGCCGAGAGGCAGCCCGAGCCGGCGTTCGAGGGACGGCCAGTCCGTCCCCCCATGCGCCTTGCTGATCGGTGACGAGGTGGTGGCCGGCGCGTCAGCCCGAAGACTCTTTTTGTCTAACTGACAAAAAGCTATCCTCGCCGCATGACCGAGGCCCACTGGACGCCGCCGGCCGTGATGCTCGCGGTCGACTTGGTGATCTTGACGTTGCGCGACTCGCGTCTGCACGTCTTGCTCGTGGAGCGTGGCGTCGAGCCGTACAAGGGCTCATGGGCGTTGCCGGGGGCTTCCTGGAGCACGCGGAGGAGGACCTCGCTACCGCCGCTCATCGTGAGCTGGCGGAGGAGGCCGCCATGGACGTGGAGACGCTGCATCTGGAGCATCTCAACGTCTACGGCACTCCGGGGCGTGATCCGCGCGGGCGGGTGGTGTCCGTCGCTTACCTGGCGATCGCACCCGGGCTTCCGGAGCCGACCGCGGGCACGGACGCGGCGGGCGCCCGCTGGCAGCGCACGGATCAGGTGCTCTGCGGAGAGCTGGAACTCGCCTTCGATCATCAGAAGATCGTCGCGGACGGCGTCGAGCGCGCCCGAGCCAAGCTTGAGCGATCGTCCTTGGCGACGGCGTTCTGCGGCCCGACCTTTACGATCACCGACCTTCAGCGGGTCTACGAGGCGGTCTGGGGGATACCGCTCGACCCTCGCAATTTCTACCGGAAGGTCCAGAAGTCCAGCGGCTTCATCATCGCGGCGGACACCGATCGCAAGGTCACGACCGGACGGCCGGCTCGGTTGTTCAAGGCCGGCCCGCGCAAGGACCTGTATCCGCCCATGGTCCGGCCGACCGAACCTTTCGACATGAAGGGGCCAGAAGGATGAGTGGCAGCACGATCGTTGTGCTCACGGCACTGGACGTTGAGTACGACGCCGTTCGAGAGAAGCTGCGCAACCCGCGGTTGCATCGGCACCAGCAGGGCACCCGCTTCGAAGTCGGCCGGATTGAGGGGGGCCGCTGCCGAATCGCGCTCGGGCTCGTCGGCAAGGGCAACCAGTCCGCGGCGGTACTGGCCGAACGCGCCATTCACGAGTTCTCCCCTACCGCCCTACTGTTCGTGGGAGTGGCAGGCGCCTTGCACTCCCACATCGCTCTCGGCGACGTCGTCGTGGCGACCCATGTCTACGCTTTCCACGGCGGGACCAGCGAGGACGACGGTTTCAAGAGCCGTCCCCGTGTCTGGGAGGTCTCCCACAGCGCCGACCAGATCGCCAGGCACGTCGACCGCGAGAGCGCCTGGACGGGAAACGGGCGCGCGAAGCACCGCCGGCCCAAGGTGCACTTCGGGCCCATCGCAGCAGGCGAAGTAGTTCTCAACTCTACGGTCTCAGCACACGCTGACTGGATTCGGCGTCACTACAACGACGCACTCGCGATCGAGATGGAAGGGGCCGGAGTCGCGCAGGCCGCGCACCTGAACAGGTCGCTTCCGGTGGTGGTGATCCGAGGCGTCAGCGACCGGGCCGACGGCACCAAGGAGACCACCGACCGCGCGCGATGGCAGCCCAGAGCGGTGGCCAATGCGGCGGCGTTCACCGCTGCCCTGGCCGAGAGTCTCACCACGGATGAAGCGAACCACCGACGGCCCGACACGACTGGAACGACGGGGAGCCAGCAGATGGGTGACACGGTCCGCAACATCGCCAAGGACAACGCGAGGGTGGGCGTTCAGGCCGGCCACGTGCACGGCGGCGTCCACCTGGCGACCGACAAGGCCGCGCAGGCGGACCCGTCCGCGGCGCTCGCGGACCTGACCGCCCGGCTCGAGCAGGCGCGAGACGCGGGAGTCATCGACGAGGACACGCACCGCGCGGCGCGCGCCGAACTCGACGACGCCCGCGAAGCCCTGCACGCGACCCCCCGGAACACGGGCGCGGTGACGCTCGCGCTGAAGAAGGTGCGCGGGCTCGTGGCGGACGTCGCCGCCCTGGCAGCCGAGGTGGCGAACGTGCTCGGGCTCGTTCGGAACCTGTCATGACCGGTTCGGAGGCGGCCACGGCCAACTACGCCGAGGACAACTCCCAGGTCGGGATGCAGGCGGGAGTCGTCCATGGCGACGTCACGATCTATTCGACTCCGCCGGCCGCCTCTCCAACGGAGAGGTTCGAGATCGGTGTAATGCTGCTCGACGGCGGTCAGCCGAGCAAAGCCCGGGAAGTCATCAGCGAGGCCGTGATGGCCGGGCTCACTGGCAGCAGGGTGTGCTTTCATTGGCAACTCGCTCTCGTCAGTGGGAGGGCGTGGAACGAGATGCCGGACGCGGACGCCGCGGCGCTGCGGCAGGCGCCGTCCTTCTGCCGCCTGAGCGGCGGGGACGCCTGGGCGGACGGTGTGAAGACCGTCTTGCAGCTCATGGACGCCGCCGCCAAGCCCAACACCGACCTCCGGCCACTGCTGAAGGACTTCGACAATCTCGCCGAACCTCAACGCGGCATGATCCTCCGGCACCTCGAACTGTTCCTCGAAGGGCCGTTGAAGAACGAAATCTGGGATCGCGCTCTCGATGAGGCGCGGGAAGAGCAGATGGCAGGCAACCGCAGCGAACGCGTCTGGAAGTACTTCCATCCCAACCCCGCCGGCCCCCGGTTCCTTCCGGTCCGACCACCGGTGATACCGGCCGGCACACGGGGCCGGGCCGTCTGCGGCGCGGTTGTCCTGGGCGGTGCGGCGCTCAACCTGGGCTACCTGCTCCTTCGGGATCTTCAGCTGCTCACGCTGCTCGTGTACGCGCTGGGCAGCGGCGGTGGATTCTTGGCCTTCCGCGCAGGCACCGAATGGCACTACCTCACCGAAAGGCTCCATGCGAAAGACAGGGAGTTCAGGCGGCCGCAAGAGTTCCCGTCCCGTGCGAAACCTTCCGGCTTCGCCGGCAAGGTCGACCAGCGCTTCGACCGCTACTTCGCCAGGTACGTGCCGCGCAACGCGAGCCGTCAGACCTGGCTGGACGGCACGGCGGGCATCCGCAAGATCCTCCGGGACGAGATGGTCGAGGTCTACCGGGAGCAGCGCACTAGCGTCGAGCAGATCGCCTGGCTGATCCGGTACCGGGTGAGCGAGGTCCGCCGGCAGTGGGAGAACGGCGCGCTGTGGGGCTACCGGCGGGAACTCGCCGTCCCGCTGGGCACGAAGGCGGCGACCCTGCTCGGCCTCGCCGCGCTCGCCTCCGGGACGGTCTGGACGATGGCGGACGCGGCGCGGACGGCGCCCGTGAACGCGGCGGTGTCCGCGCTCCTGGCGCTCGTGGCCGGGCGGGTCGCCGTCCGCGCCAGGATGCGAATCGTCACGGAAACCCGACGGCACGCGGCGGACGTCGCCGAGCAGAGCCGAGTTCAGGAGGGCTGCCAGGCGGCCTTTGAACGCTGGAAGCGCAAGCTCGCCGACAAGCCGACCGACCCGGAGATGGCAATCTGGCTGGACCGCGACCGGAAGGTGCTGCTGAGTGATGCCCTGGACCATTACGGCCTCACCATGAGCGATGTGATCGCGCACGCCTTCATCGAGGCTCCCGGATCACCCACCAGGCGCGCACGAGTCCCCCAGGGGCCCCCGCGCTACACCCGCTACCGCCTGCTCCTTTTTCTCCTCACCAAGGACGGGATACGCCAACTCGGCGCGGACCTCGACTTCGAGCGCGGTACCTTCCACGACCAAGCCCGCACCAACTACCGCTACGAGGCCGTGGCAGCCGTCAGGGTGCGCCAAGCCGACGACGGCGACCACAGCTTCGAACTCGCTCTCGTCAACGGAGAACTGGTCAAGGCCGAGATGCTGGCTGCCGCGATCGACGAACTCCACGTGGACGAAACCCACGCCACAGTGTCGGAGACGATGCTGGACGCCGCCGGCCTAAGCCACACGCTGCATGTCATGGAGGGAATCGCAGCGGAGGGCAAACGTTGGCTCGAACAAGAACGCCCGCGAAAAGCGGATCCCCAAGGCCGCGCAGCCGCTTGGACGGCTGCTACACCACGGGCGGCAACAGGAGCACCGCGCACTTGAAACCGGCCGCGACCGCCGTGTCGGAGATGGACACCACCAGGGCGTCAGCCCTGATCGCCGTTGGCTCGTTTCACTGCATCGCCACGCAGGCTCGAAGTCCGTACGACTGCAGGTGTCAAGCAATCTGTGGTCGCGTTGCCGCGATCCATGCTAAATCTCAACGGCAGGACCGGTTCTGCCTCATGCCGATGGCCCGGAGCACCGCCCGCCCCCCGACTCCAAGGAGCCTCCCGATGTCCTTCGCCGAGCACATCGCACCGATCTTCCGCGCGGCCATGGAGGCCCTGCGGGAGGCGGGGCGTCCGCTACAGCCCGAGGAGGTGAGAGCAACCGTCGCAGCGCGGCTCACCATCGATCCGGAGCACGAGAAGCCCAACACGCACGGCCAGATTCGCTGGCATTCACAGCTCGATTTCCGTACCGGAGAAGCAGCGTCGATCGGCTGGATGACCAAGAGAAACGGCTGGGCGATCACTCAAGCCGGGATCCGGGCTCTGGAAGACTTTCCAGGAGACGAGTTCTATCGGGAGTTGGGGCGCCAGTACCGTGCCCGGCGCCAAGCCAATGAGACCCGGACTTACACCGACCCTCGCTGGAAGCAGGTTCGCGAGGCGCTTGCACGGGTGAAACCTGGAACTTGGACGACCTATGGAGACCTCGCCGAGCTGGTGGGCATGGCGGCCCAATCGGTAGGTGGGTTCATGGCCGAGTCCGGGGCTCCGGGCGCACACCGGGTTCTGCAGGCGAACGGCAAGATTTCACCGGGGTTCCGCTGGCCAGACCCGGAACGGGCCGATGACCCGCAAGCCGTGCTACAGCAAGAAGGACTCAAGTTCGACAACGCCGGCCGCGCCGATCAAGCAAAGCGAATCACCGTCGACAAGTTCCGAAAGATGTTCCCGGACGCGAAGGCGCCTACGTCCCCCTCCGAGACTCAGGATGACTCGAACGGGCTTCCAGCCCCCTTCGACCAGTTCCAGCAGAACATCAGCTACGCACGCCAGCTCATCCAAGGTGGGCAGAACCTGGAACACCTCAAGGTGGGCGCCTTCGATGTCACTGATCTCTATCGCGCGGCCTGGAGTCAAGCCGTAGCGGCAATCGATCACTGGGTCACCCGGGAGATCGTCGACCGAGGCGTCGTCCTCGCGCTGCGCCCCGGGGTACCGCGCCCCGCCAAGTTCGACAAGCTGACCATGCCCGTCGCGGTGTTCGAGAAGATCCATCATTACTCCGCGCCGCTGGCCGAGGTTTTTCGAGCCCACCTAGAGCAGGAGTTCGAGTTCAAGACCTTCCAAAGCCCTGAGAAGATCCAGGAGGGATTCGCGCACGTCAGCGAGGTCAAGCTCTGGGTGAAGGTGGCCGAGATCCTCACCGGGCAGGACCCGAGCTCTCCGGTGACCTCCGATGAGGTGCGGGCGAGGATGCGAGAGATCGCTCGCCGCAGGAACAACATCGCACACACCGCTGACCACAATCCTGATCAGCCCGAGCAGAAGCTTCCCATCACAGCCAGTGAGGCGGAACAGACCATCGATTGGCTCGAGTCGATCGCACTCGCCATCCAACAGGCTCTCGGAGATCCTCCGCCCCCGACGATCGATTATGACTCCGCGCCCACGGATGCGGGAACTTTGGGACCGGCCCCAGAGCCCGTCAGTGAGCGCCTCGACGACACCTCACACGCGAAACGCGGATGGGACGAGGAAAGCCTCCTCCAGGTTATCAAACGGCACTGCCCTGACAAGGTCGCGCATGCGCTTCTAAAGGTGTACAGGCACGCTGAACGGCATGCTGCGTTTCGGGGTTACCACTATGGCGAAGGCGCCTACCCTTCAGTCACAGCCCGGTTCAGCGTCGGCACTGACGAGGCGGCGGCGTGGAGCATCTACGTCGGCGTCACGAAAGCCCTACTTTCAATCAACTTCGGCGAGCTGCGAGACCATGGAGTCTCGGCGCAGGCGCTCTCTCAGTTCGCAAAAATTCTGTCTCGGCTTCCAGGCTGGACCGATGTGCCGCGACGCCTGAAGAAGGCGAACTACGCCGCACGTGTCTCGATCCAGTCCGACACACTGGCTGAACCCAAGACGGCGAGCGTCATCATTGAGGCGTTCAACGCCCTTCTAACGGCAGCGAGCGACAAACCATGAGCGAAGACGCGCCGTAGCGCAGCGTGATACTTCGGCTGGGAACACAATCCACTTATCGGCTTCTCGCTCGTGAGTGACCTGGGTTTCCGCAGGTCATGACAGCGCTCAGGCGTTGCGACCTGAAAAGCGGAAGGTCAGCGGTTCGACCCCACCCTGCCCACCTCCACGCCTGTGACCAGCAGTAATACTGCCAGGGGCATTCTTATGTGCGGGGCCTGCCCCAAGAGTTGGGGTTGGGGTCGGGGATGACGTGCTGGCGGCGGCTGGCCGAGTGGCACCGGGCAGGGGTGTGGGAGCGGTTGCACCGGTTGCTGCTGGAAGAACAGCACGCCGCAGGGCGGTTGGACTGGTCCAGGGCAGTGATCGACAGCTTGCACGTCCGAGCGCTCAAGGGCGGCCCAAAACCGGGCCGAGCCCGGTCGACCGCAGCCGGCCGGGCTCCAAACACCACGTCCTGACCGATGGGCACGGTGTTCCGCTCGCCCTCAGCCACCTTCCGCCTAGCGATCAGAAGGTCGTCGGTGCTCAGCTCAGCCGACCGACCTCCACGATCACCAGGCCCGCACCCGGCCCATCAGGCTGAGCCTCGTCCCCGAACGTTCCGCGGCGTGGGCGGACGTCTGGGTTCGGCAGGGAGACCGCGGGCCCGCGCGACCTGTCTGGGACAGGTTGCCGCATCGCCCTGGGACTGCAACGCTTCGCCGATGACTGCGATGCGGTTGATCGAAACCACGCCCGGGAAGTTCTCGTTGTTGCTAGACGCTGGGACGACTGATGTAGACGACCTCGTTGAGCAACTTGGTCACGAACCGAACGGGTATTTCTGGGAAGGCGTCGCACAGTTCCTTGTCAGCACAGAGTCCCCCGCCCTCGCAGAGCGATTCTCCTACGACCCGGAAGGCGGCATGTTCTGCGCCTACAGCGAGGATCAGACCGCACTCCAAAAACTGGCCGCACTGATGACCCCTCTCACCACCGACGCCGACCGGATGCGCAAGCTCATCACCTCGGCGAAGGCCAGCGGCTTCGAATTCGACGATTGATCCCTAGCCCAAACCCGGCCTCGCGGCTCGCGGCATGAGCGGACGCTGATACCGCGCTGAGCGCGAGACGTGGGTGGGGGAAGTCGAGGGCATCGACCTCGCGCTCGCTTACCTCCGGCAGAAGCGGGTGGCGGTCAAGCGTCTTACCCGAATCACGTCAGTCGGGCTCGGCGTACCCGGTGTCGCCGTGCCGTGCTGGCCTGCGTTCCCTCAGGTCGGTTCCGGGCAGGAGGAGCGAGCCGGGGGCCAGCACAAGGTTTCGGAACACGCACGTCGCGGCGTGAGCGGATGTGCTCAGGCGGCGGTAGTCGGCGCGCTTTGAGCGGTTTCGGGAGGGCGGTTGGCTTGTCGTGGGCTCACGGCGATCACCTGGGTCAAGGCACCGCCGGCTGGCTGTTGTTGTGCCGTAGGGCCGGGGGGCGTCAGCGGATGATCGACACGTTGATCTGGTACGTCGATGTCGTACGCGACAGCGTCACCTGGATGCTCTGCGCCGGTTGGTCGTCGAGGAAGAACGGGCCGTGATCGCGGTACACCCTGCGCACGTCTTCGCTGTTCGGCGGGGTGGCCTTCATGTGTTGGCCGAGCCAGGCGGCGGTGGCGTTGACCGGGTCGCCCTGCCCGGACGGCGCGGTCCAGGTGACCGACAGCCACGTGGGCGTTCTCAGGCGCGGCGAACCCTGCTCGGTGAAGCCGGTCGGCCGTCCGATCCGGTGGTAGATCGCCAGGGTCGCCCGCTCATCCGAGTGGCGCTGGGACGTCTCGTGGCGCTGCCACAAGATGTAGCCGCCGATCGCGCAGCCGATCAGCACCAGCGCGCAGAACCCGCCGACCAAGCCGATGATCAGCCCCACGTGCGACTTGCGGGGTTGCGTCGGCGGCCAGCCGCCGCCCGGCCCGGGGTTCACGCCGCCGTACGGCGCCACCGCGTCCCGTCCGTGCACCGGAAACCCGCCACCGTACGGCGGAGGGGCGTTCCGGCCGTCCGGTCCCGGTACGCCGTCCATCGACATCGTGTAGCCCCCTGCCCGCCAGCACCCGATCTCGCCGTGCGGCCCACAGCGTAACCAGCCCACGGACTCTGTGCGTCGCCGACGTCAACCGGCCCGGCGCATTCCCGCGGAGCGCACGGCCCGGCGCGGGCGTCCGGCATAGTCAGCGTGCTGCCTAACGGCCGCTCTTCGGCGGTCTGCTGCGGAGCCGTTCAACGGGGTGGCCTTGGGGCCGGGGCCTGGTGGGTCAGGCCCCGGCCGCTGGGATCACTTGGGCGGCATCAGGACGCTGTCGATGATGTAGACGGTCGCGTTGGCGGTCTGGACGTCGCCGCAGGCCACCTTCGCGTTGTCGCCGATCGTGAAGGTCTGGCCTGAGCCGCTGGTCTTGAGCATCGCGCCGTT
Source organism: Actinomadura sp. J1-007 (assembly GCF_009793335.1). Lineage (GTDB taxonomy): Bacteria > Actinomycetota > Actinomycetes > Streptosporangiales > Streptosporangiaceae > Spirillospora > Spirillospora yumaensis. The sequence goes on from NZ_WING01000001.1 coordinate 2,699,516, forward strand.
CAGCGTCTTGAAGTCGCCGGAGCCGAGCGCGCTCGGCGCGGCCTTCTGTCCGACGACGTGGTAGGTCAGGATGCCCGTCAGTGTCTTCTTGTCGCTCATGACCTTGTCGAGCGTCGCCTTCGGGATCTTGTCGAACGCGTCGTTGGTGGGCGCGAAGACGGTGATGTTCTCGGCCGAGTTGAGGGTGTCGACCAGTCCGGCCTTCTTGACCGCGCTGACCAGGGTGGACAGCACCGGGTTGTTGGACGCGGCGGTCGCGACCGGGTCGGTGGACATGCCGCTGAAGCTGCCCTTGCCGGAGGCGGGCACGGTGGAGCAGCCCGGACCGAACGGCCGGTCGGACGTCGGCGAGCCGCTCGCGGAGGTCGCGGGGGCCGAGTTCGCCGGGGCGGCGGCCTTGCCGTCGGAGTCGTCGTCGCTGGAGCAGGACGCCGCCGTGGCGGTGGCGGCCGCGGCCAGAACGGTCGCGGCGATGCGGGTGCGGGTACGGGTCATGGTTGGCTCCTTGCCTTGGTTTCCGATGTGTCTGGTGTGAGGTCAGGTGATGGTGACCACTACCGAGTGCCAGCCGGTCGCGCCGTCGGGGAACGGCGGTGTGCGGTCCTGGGGCTGGGTGTGGCCGGTGCCGTCGGTGGCGCGGCAGCGCAGCGTGTGCGAGCCGGGCGCGGCGTCCCACTCGCCGATCCACTGCCGCCAGGTGTCCTGGCCGGGAACGGGCGCGAGCCGCGCCTGCCGCCAGGGCCCGTTGTCGACCTGCCATTCCACGGCGTCGACGCCGCGGTGCTGCGCCCAGGCGGTTCCGGCGACGGCGACGCGTCCGGCTTTGAGGCCGGCGAGCGGCTTGGGGACATCGATGCGGGAGAACGTCTTGACCGGGGCGCGTTGGGCGTATCCCCGTTCGGTCCAGTACGCCTGGTCGGTCGCGAAGCGGGTGACCTTGAGGTCGACGACCCATTTGGTGGCCGATACGTAGCCGTACAGGCCCGGGACGACCAGGCGGGCGGGGAAACCGTGGGCGATCGGCAGCGGCTCGCCGTTCATCCCGACGGCGAGCAGCGCGTCGCGTCCGTCCAGGACCGTTTCCAGGGGCGTGGACAGCGTCATCCCGTCGTGGGAACGGGACAGGATCTGGTCGGCGCCGCCGCGGATCCCCGCCTTGCGCAGCAGCGGTGCCAGCGGTACGCCCAGCCAGCGGGCGTTCCCAGCCAGGTCGCCGCCGACCTGGTTCGACACGCACGACAGCGTGATGTCGCGTTCGACCAGCGGCAGGCGCAGCAGGTCATCGAACGACATCTCGACGGGACGGGCGACCATGCCGTGGACGCGCAGCGTCCACTCGCGCGGGTCGACCTGCGGCAGGATCAGCGCGGTGTCGACCCGGTAGAAGTCGCGGCCGGGGGTGCGGAACGGCGTCATGCCCGGCACGCGGACCTGCGCGCCCGCCGGTACCGGACGCGCCAGGTCGGCCGGGCCGGGCAGGCGCAGGTCCGCCCGCACGGAGGAGACGTCGCCGCGGCGCAGCAGCAGGTGTCCGCCCACACCGCCGGCCGCGGCGAGTCCGGCCACTCCGGCGCCGGTCAGCAGCACCCGCCGCCGATCGGCCCCGCCCCGGTCGCCCGGAGCCGATTCGGCGTCCTCGGCAGCGGCGGCGGGCTCGTGAGGACGGGCGTGTGCCGGGCGGCGGCTGCGCGCCAGCAGGACCAGCGCGGCCATGCCGGCCAGCGCGCCGACGGCGGACGGTAGCGTGTCGAGTGGCTCGGCGACCGGCCTGGTCAGCGCCGCGACGACCCCGACAGCCCCGAAGCCGGCGAGCCCGATCAGGCCCCAGGCGAGCCGGCGCCTGCCCAGCAGCCCGATGGCCACCGCTGCGACGGTGATCCCCGCGCCGAGACCGAGCAGCAAAACGGTCTTGTCGTCGTCGCCGAACCGGCGGATCGCGAAGTCCTTGAGCCAGACAGGGGTGAGGTCGATGAAACCCGCGCCCACCGCCGGCAGCGGCGAGGAGGACGCCCGTCCGAGCACGCCGGCCGCCAGCTCCGCGACTCCCATCGCCGCCGCGGCGGCCAGCAGCCCGCACAGCGCGGCGGCGGACCGCCGCGGTCGCTCGGTCGCTCGTTCGCCAGTCATGACCGCTGTTCGGGGCCGGGCAGCGGAAGGATGGGCCGGATCCGCCTCCGATTTCCCGTCGCGTTCCGGACCCATCCTTCAAGCCGTCCGCACCGAACCACCGCTGTGGAGATGAACGAACCGGTCGCAGGGCCGAGGTCGCCTACAGGGCCGGCCGGCGCGCATCCGCCGGATCTGGCCGAGCTGCTCGGCCGGGTCGCGCGCGGCGACCAGGACGCCTTCGGGCAGGTGTACGACCTGCTGTCGGGTCCGGTCTACGGGCTGGCGCTGCGGGTCGTGCGCGACCCGGCGCAGGCCGAGGAGATCGCCCAGGACGTGCTGGTCGAGCTGTGGCGCAAAGCGTCGCACTACCACCCCGAACGGGGCAGCGCGACGTCATGGGCCCTGACCGTGGCGCATCGCCGCGCCGTGGACCGGGTCCGCTCCAGCCAGGCCGGCCGGGACCGCGAGGAGCGCACCGCCGCGCCCGCACCCGCGTACGACCAGGTCGCCGAGGAGGTCGGCACCCGGCTGGAGCACCAGCAGGTGCGCCGCTGCATGCGGGGCCTGACCGAGACCCAGCGCGAATCGATCACCCTGGCCTACTACGGCGGCTACACCTACCGCGAGGTCTCCGAACTGCTCGGCGTCGGCCTCGCCGCCGTCAAGACCCGGATGCGCGACGGGCTCATCCGGCTACGTGACTGCCTGGGAGTGCAGCCATGACCCGCGACCCGCACGACCTGGCCGGCCCCTACGCGCTAGACGCGCTCACCGACACCGAACGGCGCCGTTTCGAACGCCACCTCCCGTCCTGCCCGACCTGCGCGGGCCAGGTCACCGGATTCGCCGAGACCACCGCCCGCCTGGCGCTCGCCGCCGCGCACCGTCCGCCCGGCGCGCTGCGCGGACGCGTCATGGCCGAGATCACCCGGACCCGGCAGACGCCCCCGCCGCTCGGCCGCCGCCTGCCGTCCCACCGCGTCCGCGGGCTGAGCCGGCTCGCCGCCGCGGCCTGCCTGGTGCTGGCGCTGATCAGCGGCGGCGCTGCGCTGCGCCTGCACGGCTCCGCGCAGGACGCCCGGGCCCTCAACCGGCAGGTCACCGCCGTGATGACGGCCCCGGACGCGCGGACATCGACCGTTCGCGCGCAGGGCACCGCGACCGTCACGCTGGTGTCCTCCCGCTCGCTGAACAAGGCGGTCGTCACCACGGCCCGGCTACGGCCCCTGCCGTCCGCGCGGACGTACCAGATGTGGTGGCTCGGCCCGACCGTCCGTTCCGCCGGAACGCTGAACCCGTCCGGGAAACCGCGGCCGGTCGTCACGACGGGCCTCGGCGACGCGCAACGCTTCGGCCTCACCATCGAGCCCGCCGGAGGCTCCCCCAGCCGACCACCCCACCCGTCCTCACCCTCGCCCTGGAATGACCACACTGCCCCCAGCGACTCCCCCGTTGAACGGGCACCGAGTCAGGGAACGGACGCGGGCCAGCGATGCCGGCGGACCCGCAAGGGGCTGAGGTCGCACGTCGGCGGTACGGCGTCCGGACGGCTTGCAGCCACGCGGGCCGGGGCGTCGGCCATGGCGCGGGTGCCGTTCAGGCAGACGCAGTGATGGCATGAGATAGGCCAGGTTCTGGTGGTGTTCACGCGGACTTTCTGGCGGTGGCGCGGACTGCCGGGACCGCTGGGTTGCGTTCGGGGGCGACGGGATTCACTGGGTAATCGCCACAATGGACTTTCCGTGTGAGCAGGGTCACACGGAACCCGGCGAGGCCGCCGGACAGGACGGGATGTGGAGTTGTCAGCGCGGGCCCGGATACGGGCAGGTGACCCCGTCGCGTTCGGGGACCTCTTCGATGAGCACGCACAAGTGGTGTATCGCTATGCGGTACGGGTCACCGGGGACTGGGCGTCGGCCGAGGACATCGTGTCGCTCACGTTCCTGGAGGCGTGGCGCCTGCGGGCGAAGATCCGGTCGGAGGGCGAGTCGCTGCGGCCCTGGCTGCTCGGAATCGCGACCAACGTTCTGCGCAACGCCTCGCGGGCCGCGCGGCGGCACGAGGCGGCGCTGAGCCGGATGCCCGGCCGGGACGTGGTGCCGGACTTCTCGGACGAGCTGGTCGGCCGGCTCGCCGACGCCGAGGAACTGGCCGCCGCGCGCACCGCGCTCGACCGGTTGCGCAAGGCCGAACGTGAGGTGTTCACGCTCTGCGTATGGGCGGGCCTGAACTACGCCGAGGCCGCCGAAGCGCTCGGCGTTCCGGTGGGCACCGTGCGTTCGCGGCTGTCACGGGCCCGTACCCGCCTGCGCGAACTCACCGATGCCGAACGGGAACCCTCGCCCGGCGGCGGACAGCACATCAGTGAGGACCGCGCGAACGCGGTCCGGTCGAAGCAGGAGAGGCACCCATGAACGGCACCCCACGGCGCGGACCCGGACCCGACGAGCTCGCCGAGCTCGTACGGCTCGTGCCGCCCCCGGGCGACCCCGAGCTCTCCGACGGCCGACACCGACTCCTCAAGGAGCATCTGATGCTGCACATCGAAGAGCCCGCGACCGCCTCGCGCCGGCCGAAGCGCCGACGGGCCGTACTGCTGGCTGCCCCGCTGGCCGCCGCGGCCGTAACGGCCGGCCTGTTCGTCGGCCTGCACGACAGCGGCGACACCCCGCCCACGCGCGCAGCCAAGGGCGAGGCCGCCGTGCTGCTGGACCGCATCTCGCTCGCCGCCGCGCACCAGCCCGCTCTTCCCGTGCGCGGTGACCAGTTCGTCTACATCAGGAGCAAGGTCGCGTGGACGACCCAGACGGGGAACGGGCCGCGGGTCCCACAGCGGCTGCGGGAGCGGGAGATCTGGCTGCCGCAGAGCCCGGGGAAGCGCGGCCTGGTCCGGGAGGGGGACGGCAAGGGCGTCCCGCTGGTCGGTTCGAAAGAGGACCTGACCTACCGGAAACTCGCCGCCATGCCGACCGAGCCGGGCGCCCTGCTGAACAGCGTCTACGCGAAGATCCCGAAGTCCGGCAAGACCGCCGACCCGGCCGCCCGGAACGCCGCGGCCTTCCAGGATCTCGGCCGGTTCCTGACCGAGCAGGTCCTGCCGCCCAAGCTCGCCGCCGCCGTCTACCGCGCCGCCGCGAAGATCCCCGGCGTGCTCGTGGTGCCCGACTCGGTCGACGCGGCGGGCCGGCACGGCGTCGCCGTCGCACTGGTCGCCTACGGCGAGCGCAGCGAATGGATCTTCGACAGGAAGACCCTGAGCTACCTGGGCGAACGCGGCTACATGGTGAAGGACACCGAGCACGCCAGGAAGGGCATGACCACCGCCACCACCGCGGTCCTCCAGCGCGGCGTCGTGAACAAGTCCGGTAAAACCCCCAGCAAGCCGTAACGAGCTGGAAGGCGGGTCGCTGAACGAGCCATGCGGGTCAGCGGCCTCGTAGCGCCTCCACGACCGCCGTGGCCTGATCCAGCAGGTCGATGGGGCAACCCCAGTAGTCGTAGATGCCGCCGCGGGCGCGGTTACTGCCGCAGACCACGAATACACCGGTCCCCAGCTCGGCCTTGAGGCGGGTGGCCAGCCAGCCGACAAAACCGCTGTTGTCCGCTTGGCCGGCGAAGTGGAAGGAGAAGATTCCGAAGCGTTCGACGTCGCCCTGCTGGCTGAACGGGACCAGGCGGCTCCAGCTCTCCTGGTCCCGAACGACCGCGAGCGTCTCATGGGTGAGCGCGGGCGGCCGGTCGGCCGGAGACTCCTCAAAACACCAGACGCCATCGTGAACGACCAATTCCGCTTGGGCGATCACACGGCGTAGCCGCTGTTCTGTCTCCTCCGCGGTCTCCACACTCACATTCACCATCAGCGAGACTCCTTGCTCGGCGAAGCCGTGATCCCCCGATCGTGCCCCTGCCGGCACGAAACTCCTCAACAGCACTCCGTCACCGCAACACCCTCACCACCTCCCCAATTCCACACGCGGCCCTCCTCGTGAAGGAGGCCCGTCCTTCAAGTCGTTGGGCGACTGGTCACCTCCCCCCCGGCAGGAGCCAGTAGCCGACCGCCACGCGTGCCTTGCCGAACTCCATGGCGTACAACGATGTGCCATCGCAATCGCGGTCCAGAACGGCTGTGCCGACTACGGAGGAGTTGAGCCTCTTGTTGGGAAGCCGCGCGTTCCCTTCCTCGCGAAAGCCCTTTAGCGCTTCTTCTTCGATGAATGGCTCTACCAGCGACTACGGGATGTACAGGCACCGGGGAACGGAGAAGCCGGCGGATTCTCTTGACACAACGGAACTACGCTATGGACGCAGAGCGTCGACGCCATCGGTGAGGGGTGGGGAAACCTCAAGGTGGGTACGCCGAACTGCGGAGACCGTGCGTTGCGCTCTTGCGGTCGGTTATGCGGTTGCGGCGAAGAGGGGCCGGACGGCTCTCAAGGGCCCGATGCGGGAGGCCTGTGCCGCGTGGTGGCTCGTGGCGGGCTGTGCGGCGTGTCCGGGCGATGCCGTCCTAACACGCTGTTGGAGAGTTCGATAGTTCCGTTGTAAACCGGAGTCCGCATTCGTCCGTCTTGTTTCCGAGTGCTGCTCATTCGGGCTTCTCCCCTGTCGAGGTGATGGCGTGAAGAGTCATGCTGGCATCACCGCCGCGGTCGCGTTGACCTTGGCGGTAAACACGTTGGTGGCTGTTTCCGGGACGAGTACGGCCGTCGCGGGAACGGGCTCCACGGACCATGGGCCGCGACCCTATGGAGTGACCTCCGAACGGGCGAAGGCGACGTTCGCGGTCGCCCCGCGTCGCCTGGGCGTCCCGTTGACCTGGTCCAAGACCGCGGTCAAGCCGGTCAGCCGGGCCATCACCTACCGCAACAACACACGCAAGGCCCTGAAAATCCGGTTGAAGGTGAAGCTGCGAGACCGTTCCGGACGCGCGGCTCCAGTCGCGCTGGCGAAGTTGTCGGCGAGTTCCCTGACCGTGCGGGCCGGGCGAGAGGCCAGGGCCGACCTGGAACTGGGGCGCCACGGGGTCAAGCCCGGCGCGTACCGCGGCGCCGTCCAGGTCACCTCCGCCGCCGGTAAGCCGCTGGGCTCCACGGCGGTCTCCGTCGACCTCCGCGCGCCGGTCCCCGCCCCGGCTCCGTCGGTCGGGCCCGTCACGGCCTCCGCCAACTCCGTCATCGTCGATCTGGCCTCACCCGGCATCCCGGACCTGACTCGGCGGCACTCTCTCACCTATCGCAACACCGGGTCCAAGGCCGTCACACTGCGGTTGTCCGCCGATATGAACGGTCCCGGCGGCGAGCCGACCAAGGCTCCCGCCGGGCTCTTCGAGGTGCCCGGCCAAGTGACCGTTCCCGCCCGGGGAAGCGCGCAGGTGACGCTGACCTTCCGGGGCGCCGGGATTCCCCACGGCCGCTATCTCGGGGCTCTGGTCGCCACGGCGACCGACGGCGCGGCGAAGGTGACCACCACGCTCGTCGCCGACGTCGGCAGGGAAAAGTACAACGTTGCGGTCGATCTACTCGACCGCAACGGCACCGTCCCGGCACAGCCGACCTGGGTCTACGCCTGGAGCATCACGGACGGCGGCCGCTGGGAGCGCAAGGTGGAGAACGGCAGGGGCGTCTTCGAACTGCCGCCCGGCACCTACGACGTCACCACCGCCATCACCACCGGCGCGGGTGAGACCCTGATCAACCACCGGGTAACGGTCGACGACTGGGACCTCGACCTGAGGATGGACGCCCGGGAGGGCAAGCCGGTCGAGCTGAGTCCGCAGGGCATCGGCGTTCCCGGCACGGTCGAGACCTGGTACGAGACCCCGTGGTACCGGTTCACCGCCGACGGCCCCGAAGGCTCGGTCTTCGCCGTCTGGCACGGCCCCGATGAGGTCAAGGAGAACGTCGGCTTCCAGGTCACGGGATGGGGCAAGCGCGACGCGACCGGCGGGCCGGGCGCGGCCTACATCCTGAGCCGGTACATGAAGGGCCGGATCCCGTCCGCGACGGTGTGGCACCCGAGCCCAGACGAGCTCAGCGTCGCCCGCAACCACTTCCGTTCGGTGAATCTCTCCGGATCCGGCGAGCTCAACATGACGGGCGGCTACGTCGATGAGATGCGGATGAAGGTGGCCTTCCCGCAGACCGTCACCACCTACGTCGAGCCCGGGCTGGTCTTCAGCCGTGAGCTCGGCTACGGGATCGCGTACGAGAACTGGGCGGAGATCGCCGACTACCGGGTCACGGCGGAACGGGGCACACGCGACGACGTCTGGAACGGCGCGGTCCTCACCACAGGCGGGTTCGGCTTGGGAAGGCCGCACCGCGGCTCGAACGGCCAGTTGTCGGTGGGCGCTCCCAGCGGGTACACCGACTCGTCAGGGCGGACGGGTTCGATGGACCGTACGGCCAACGAGCTCACGCTCGCCGTCGACGGCCAGACGATCGCCACCGGTACGGGGCAGTTGTACGCCAGTCTCCCGGAGGAGTCCAAGCGCTACACCCTCACCTGGAACCGCACCGCCAACCCTGAGATCGCCAAGTTCTCGACCACGACTACAACCGAATGGTCGTTCGAGTCTCATCACATCGAGTGGCAGGATCAGCCCCTTCCGCTGCACCTGCTGCGGCTCGCGGTTCCCGGGCTGAACGACGCCAACGCGGCCGCGCCCGGCACCCGGCTGCGGATCCCCGTGAAGGTGGAGCCCGTCCCGGACACGGCGGCGCCCGAGATCACCTCGATGTCGGTCGAGACCTCCGCCGACGATGGCAAGACCTGGCAGGCGGCCTCGTCCGCCCAGGAAGGCGGCGCCTGGACCGCGACCGTGGACAACCCGGGCGCTCCCGGGTACGTCTCCCTGCGGATCAAGGCGACCGACGCCGCCGGCAACACCGTGTCCCAGACGTTCATCCGCGCCTACGAGGTGAAGCACTGATGCGGCGATTCGCGATGTTCACGGGGCCGCCGCGGCTCTCGTGGCCCTGCCCGTCCAAGCCGGTCCCGCGGCCGCGGCGAGCACTGCCCCGCGTGCCTGCCGCCCTGCTCTGACCGGGGTCTCCATCTCCCCGGGGACCGTCACCGGCGGCAAGTCCGCCAAGGGCACGGTGAGGGTGGGCTGTGCCCCTGCCAAGGCATTCGACATCACCCTCAAGAGCGGCGCCAGCACCATCAAGGCACCCGCCAAGGTGCGGGTGGGCCAGGGCAAGGCGACGGCTTCATTCACCCTCAGGACCACGAGTGTGAAGGCCCCGTTCACCGGCGTACTGACCGCCTCGTACGGCGAGGTTCACAAGGGCGCCGAGCTTACGGTGAACCCGGTCGCGTTCCCGGCCGCCTGCGATCCTCGCCTGACCGGCCTTTCCCTCCCGACGGCCGATCTCTACACCGGGGACGAGGTCACCGGCACGGTACGGGCGGACTGCGCACCGGCCGAGGACATCGCCGTTGGCCTCGCCACCGGTGACCGGCGCGTGTCCGTACCGCCCGTCGCGATCATCCGGGCCGGGCAGACGGCCGCCACCTTCCAGCTCAAGGTCCGGGACGAGGAGTTCGACCAGTTCCAGAGCAAGGTGGCCGCACGCTATGGCGCCGACCTCCTCGCTCAACCCGTGACGGTCAGCCCCGGCCTCAAGTCGTTCGAACTTGAGTCCCAGGCCGACGACACCGACGTGTTCGCGAGCATTCTGCTGTGGTGGACCTCGCCGCCGACCGGAACCGTGGTGCATTTCTCCAGCGACAGCCCCTTGCTCAAGGTGCCCGCCACCATGACGCTCGATCCGGGCAGTCGGGGAGCGGCTTTCACCTTCCGGGCGGAAGAGGTGACGTCGCCGCAGAAGGTTCGTGTCACCGCCACTCTCGGAACGCGGACGCTGACCGCTGAGGTCACCCTGGTCCCTGCCGGTTGACGAACCTTCTCCTTATCCACGACGAGGCCCCGCCATTCCGAGCGAGTGACGGGGCCTCGTCGTCAGCTTGAGCGAACCATTACTCGGCAAGCACGTGTGGTGATTGGAGGTGAGTGGTGTTTGGAGTGGTCGGGCTCGGGGGTTAGCGGGATATGGATTTTTGGTAGGTGGGGTTGGTTTTCAGGAGGGTGTGGTGGGGGGCTTGGGTGGTGATGGTGCCGTTGTCGAGGACCAGGACCCGGTCGGCGGTGGCGAGGAGGGCGGGGCTGGTGGTGAGGACGATGGTGGTTCGGCCTCGGCGGAGGTGGGCGAGGTTGCGGGCGATGAGTTGTTCGGTGACCGCGTCCACGGCGGTGGTGGGGTCGTGGAGGACGAGGATGTCGGCGTCCGCGGCCAGGGCTCGGGCCAGGGAGAGGCGCTGGCGCTGGCCTCCGGAGAGGTTGGCGCCGCGGTCGCGGACGCTGTGGTCGAGTCCTTCGCGGTGCAGGGCCACGACGTCGGTCAGCATGGACGCCTCGACGGCCTCGGGGACCAGGCGGCTCGTGCCGGACGGGTCGATGTTCGTGCGGAGGGTGCCCGCGAAGATCTCCGCGTCGTACGGGTTGACCAGGAGATGCCGGCGGATTGATTCGATCGAGAGGGTGGATGTTTCTTGGCCGCCGATCCGGAGCGCGCCCTCGAACGAGTCGGGAGGGACGTTGGCGGCCAGGATCGCGGCGAGGTCGGCCGCGAAGCGTGGTTGGTAGGCGGCGATCGCCACGAATTCGCCGGGCGATACTCGGAAACTGAGTTTGCGGAGGGAGCCGTACTGGATGCCGTCGAGTTCCAGGTCGCCGTTGGGGGTTGCGTGTTCTGGGCCTGGTTGGTGTATCGGGGGTGCGGCCAGTACCAGGGACATGCGGTCGGCCGAGGCGCGGGCGGTCATCACGTATTTCGGCATCTCCGAGAAGAGCTTGAGCGGTTCCATGATGAATTGAGCGAGCCCTACGGCCATGACGAGTTGGCCGATGCTGATCTGGTTCTGGAACGCCAGGTGGCCCGCGGTCAGGGTCACGGCGGCGGCGAGGACCGCGTTGAGGGCCAGTGCGGCGCCCTCGTACGCGCCGTTCACCCGGGCGACGGTGACGGCCTGGTGCTTCGCCTCTTCGCTGACCTTCCGGTACGAGCGGAACGCCGCGTGGTTGCCGCCGATGCCGTGCAGGGGGCGCAGGCCGGTGATCAGGTCGGCGACCTTCGCGCCGGCGCGCGCGACGCGGGCCTGCTGCTCGCGGGTGCTGGAGCCGATCCGCTTGGACAGCACCGACAGGATCGACAGGATCGCGACGGTGCCCACGATCACCAGGAGGCCGAGCCGGACGCTCGCCAGGCCGAGGGTGACCGCGGCGACCAGCACCGCGACCAGCGAGCTGATCAGCAGGGGGACGACCTCGATGATGTCGGCGGTCTGGTCGGCGTCCTCGGTGGCGATGGTCAGCACCTCGCCGGACTTCAGGTCGACGTCCCTGGCGACCGGCTGGAGGCCGCAGGAGGCGACCCGTACCCGCCAGCGGTGCGCCTCGGTGGTGTTGGCCTTCTGGAGGACGCGCATCCCGAACCGCCACGAGAGCGACACGGTCGTGATGATCACGGCGAGCGCGGCGATGGACAGGGCGAGCGCGGCGGGGCTCCGGTGCCGCATCGTGTGCTCGACGATCAGGCCGAGCGCGATGGGGAAGGCCGTCTCGCCCGCCTGGTACAGGCCCATGAGGACGGTGCCCCAGGCCATGGCGCCGACGTTGCGGCGCAGCGCGGTCCGGAGGATGTCGGACCCCGTGCGGGGACGGTGCGTGTCGGGAGTCATCCCTGGCTGCCTTCTCGCCAGGCCCGCCAGAGGCGGGCGTACCGGCCGTCCTCGGCCACGAGTTCTTCGTGGGTGCCCTCCTCGACCACGCGTCCCGCGTCCAGGACGGCGATGCGGTCGGCCGCCATCGCCTGGGTCAGCCGGTGCGCGACGAACAGGGTGGTACGGCCCCGGCACGCGGCCAGGACGGCGCGTTCCAGCTCGGCGGCGCCCTGGCTGCCCGCCTCCGCGGTCGACTCGTCCAGGACGACCACCGGCGCGCGGCCCAGCACCAGGCGGGCCAGGGCGAGCTGGGTGGCCTTGGTGACGTCGAGGCGTTCGCCGCCTTCGCCGACCAGGGTGTCCAGCCCTTCGGGGAGCGCGCCGACCCACGCGTCGGCGCCGACCGTGCGGAGGGCCTCCCTCAGTTCGGCGTCGGTCGCGTCCGGGGCGGCGAGGCGCAGGTCGTCGGCGAGCGGGCCGGAGAACACGTGCGTCTCCTGCGTCAGGATGCTCACCAGCGCCCGCGCCCCGGCCTCGTCCAGGTCGGCGAGGTCGGTGGAGCCGATGCGGACCGTTCCGGACTGCGGGGTGCCGATGCCCGCGATCAGCGCGGCCAGGGTCGTCTTGCCCGCGCCCGTCGCCCCCACCAGCGCGAGCGAGCCTCCGGCGGGGATGGTGAGGTCGATGTCCCGGAGGACGGGGTCTTCGGCGTCGGGGTAGCTGAACGTGAGCCGTTCGACGGTCACCGGGTACGCCGCGGCCCCGGCGGGTGCGACGGCGGGGTCGCCCACCAGCCTGTCGTCGGCGGACTCCCCCAGCACCCCGACCAGGCGGGTCAGGCTCGCGCCCGACTTCTGCGCCTCGTCGAAGGTGAACATGATGGAGCCCAGCGGGTTGAACAGCCGGTGGAACAGCAGCGGGGCCGCCGACACCTCGCCGAGGCTGGCGGCGCCGGAGTCCAGCAGCGCGTACCCGACCACGATGATCAGGACGAGCCCGATGAACTCGGCGCGGTTCTCCCGGCCGACGAACCGGCCGAAGAACCGGAACACCTCGATGCCGAGGCCGCGCACCCGCCACGACTCGCTGGTCACCCTCTCGCGGAACGCGCCCTCAAGCCGGTACGCCCGGACGGTGTCGATGCCGTTCAGGCCGCTGATCAGCGCCTGCGCCCGGTCGGCCTGGGCGGCCCGCTGCCGCTGGTAGAGCGGGGCGGACCTCGGCAGGTACCAGCGCAGGGCCAGCGCGTACGCGGGCAGCGCGCCGGCGCCCGCGAGGCCGAGCCGCCAGTCCAGGCCGAACATGCCGGCGGTGGCGATGAGGACCAGCACGCCCGCCGAGAAGACGGTGGGGACGGCCGTCCGGATGCCCTTGGACAGCACGGCCACGTCGTCGCCGACCCGGGAGAGCACGTCGCCCCGGCCGACCTGCTCGATCCGGGCGCTCGGCATCCCGAGGACGGCCCGGACGGCGCCTTCCCGCAGCCGCGCGAGCAGGCCCGCGCCGAGCCGTCCGATCAGGTAGGCCGACGCCGCGGTGGCCGCCGCGCCGAGCAGCGCGGCGGCCACCAGCAGGGCGCCGATGGTGACCAGGACCGACTGCGGTCCGCCCCGGACGACCTCGTCGACCACCCGGCCGAGCAGGAGGACCGGCAGCACCTGGAGCGCCGCCCCGGCCACCGTGGTGAGCACGGAGGCGACGGGCAGCCAGGGCGCTTCGCGGCAGTGCGCCGCGACCCATCGGGCGGCCTCGCGTCCGGTCGCCGTGCGCAGGGTCGCCGGGGCCGCCGCCGGGGCGGGGCGCGTGTCGGTGGTGCTCACACCTAGCCGACCGACTCGACCATCTTGTCGATCGCGTACGGCAGGGACAGCAGGGTGCCCTGGGACATGGCCGCGCCGACCGCCGGGCCCTCGCTGTCCAGCAGGTACGACACCTTCCCCTTCTTCACCGCGGACAGGTTGGCGAACAGCTGGAACTTCTTCAGCGCCGCCTGGTCGGCCTGGTCGTTGATGACGAAGATGCGGTCGACGTCGATGAGGTCGATCCGCTCGGGCGACAGCGGCGTGAAGAACTTGCCGCCGGCGATCTTGTCGATCTCCGTGGCGCCCTTGAAGCCGATGCCCGACAGCAGCCGTCCGCGCACGTCGGTGGTGGTGAACGGCGCGACCGAGTCCTTGTACCAGGACAGCGCGACGGCGGTCTGGCTCGCGAACTCCGGGTGCGCCTTGCGGGCGGCGCCGAGCTTGTCCTGGATGCCCTGCACCAGCTTGGCGCCCTCGGCCTCCTTGCCGAGCGCCTTGGCGATGTGCACGGCGTTGTCCTGCCACGGCGCGCTGAACGGCTCCTTCTCGGCCTTGGTCCGGGCGACCGTGAGCGCGATCTTGTTGAGCTTGTCGTAGGCGGCCTTGTCGATCTCGGAGTAGACCGCGATGATCAGGTCCGGCCGCAGCGCGGCGATCTTCTCGTAGTTCGGGCCGGAGTCGCCGTTGCTCATGACGACCTCGGGCTTCGCGCCGCCCCACTTGTCCTTCACCCAGGGCCACTGGGTGTTGATGTCGGGGGACTTGCCGGGCGGGTTCGGGTACTGGTCGACCATGCCGACCGGCTTGGTGCCGAGCGCGAGGACGGCCTGGTCGTCGGTGTAGCCGACGGTGACGACCCGCTTCGGGGCCTTGGTGATCGTGGTGGACCCGAAGGCGTGTTCCACGGTGACCGGGAACGCGCCGGACGCGGCGGCCGGGGCGTTCCCGCCCGAGTCGTCCGACGAGTCGGAGCCGCATCCGGCGAGGAGGCCGGCGCTCAGCGTCGCGGCGGACAGGACCGCCGCCAGCCGCCGCAGGGACTTCGTCATGGTCGTTCTCTGGTGGAGCATCGAAATCCCTTGCTCGTGCCGTCCGCTGCCACCGGGGGGACAGACGGACTCTAACCTGGGGAAATAAGGGCAGCCTAACCTAAGCTGGATCTTCGCCGCCCGCGGGGCCGTTCCTCGGGACCGTTCCTCGGACCGTTCCTCGGGATCACTCCTCGCAGGGACGGACGTGGGCGCGGCCGATCGGCACGATGAGCGGCCGGTCGCCCACCGGGTCGTCGATCACCTCGGCGCGCAGCCCGAACGCCTCGTCCAGCAGCTCGGCGGTGATCACGTCGCGCGGGTGGCCCTGCGCCAGGATCGACCCGGCGCGCATCACGACGAGGTTGTCGCTGTAGCGCGCGGCGAGGTTGAGGTCGTGCAGCACCATGACCACCGTGCGGCCCGACTCGTGCAGGTCGTCCACCAGGTCGAGGACGTCGATCGCGTGCGCGAGGTCGAGGTAGGTGGTCGGCTCGTCCAGCAGCAGCAGGTCGGTGCCCTGCGCCAGGGTCATCGAGATCCAGACGCGCTGCCGCTGCCCGCCGGACAGCGCGTCCACGGGGCGGTCGGCCAGGTCGGACACCCCGGTCATGGCGAGCGCGCGTTCCACGACGGCGGCGTCGTCCGACGACCACTGCCGCAGCCAGCTCTGGTGCGGGTGGCGGCCCCGGGCGACCAGGTCGGCGACCGTCAGCCCCTCCGGCGCGACCGGCGCCTGCGGCAGCAGGCCGAGCTTCTTCGCCACGTCGCGGGTCTTCAGCTTGACGATGTCGTCGCCGTCCAGCACGACCGTGCCCTTGGCGGGTTTGAGCAGCCGCGACAGCGTCCGCAGCAGGGTCGACTTCCCGCAGCCGTTGGGGCCGATGATCGTGGTGATCACGCCCGGCGGGATGGCCACGTCCAGGCCGTCGATGACCATCCGGCCGCCGTACCCGACCGCGACCCCCTCGGCCGCCAGCCGTACGGCGCCGCCGGTCGCGCCGCCGGGCCGGCGGTCCCGCCGTCGGGCCCGGGGATGTGCTGAGCGGCCACGAGATCTCCTTTGCCTAGCCTGCCCGTCGTCGCCACGCCTACCTGAGGTTCGCCCGCACCAGCAGGTAGACGAGGAAGGGACCGCCGATCGCGGCGGTGACCACGCCGACCGGGAGGGTGACCGGCAGCGCCGTGCGCGCCGCCACGTCCGCGCCGATCAGCAGCAACGCGCCCGTCAGTCCGGAGACCACCAGCGGCGGCGTCGGACGCCTCGCCAGCCGCATCGCCACCTGGGGCGCCACCAGCGCGACGAACGGGACCGGGCCGGCGGCACTCACCGCCACGCCCGCCAGCAGCACCGCGCACAGCAGCATGACCGCGCGCACCATCGAGTACCGGACGCCGAGGCCCGCGGCGACATCGTCGCCGAAGTGCATCGGCTTGAACTGGAACGCGGCGCAGGCGACGACGGCCAGCAGGACGAGCCCGCACACCAGCGCCACCCGGACCTCGTTCCACGAGCGGCCATCCAGGGAGCCGACCAGCCACGCCTGGGCCCGCGCCACGTCCTTGATGTCGGCCGTGACCAGCAGCCAGCTCGTGATCGCCTCCATCGCGGCGCTCACCGAGACGCCGATCAGGATGAGCCGGAACCCCTCGATCCCGCGCCGCCACGCCAGCAGGTAGACCAGCAGCCCGGTGCCGAGTCCGCCCGCGAGCGCCGCCGCGGACAGGCCCACGGCGCCGGCGACCGCCGCGGCCGTCCCGCCCGACACCGTCACCAGGAACACCGCGACCGCGCCGGCTCCGCTGGTGACCCCGAGGATGTCCGGGCTCGCGAGCGGGTTGCGCGCGATCGTCTGCGTGATCGCCCCGGACACCCCGAGCGCGATCCCCACGACGAGCCCGGCGAGGGCGCGCGGCAGCCGCAGATCCATGATCACGAACTTGTCGACCCGTTCGCCCCGGCCGAGGATCGTGGCGATCACCCGGGGCAGGCCGATGGGGAAGTCGCCGACGCCGATCGACAGGCAGAACACCAGGAAGGTCGCCGCCGCCAGCAGCAGCGTGACGAGCACGAGCCAGGGCCGCCACACGAACGACACGTGCCCGAGCCGCACGCCCGGGGCCGCCGCGGGCCTCACGTCCGTCCCGTTCATGCGCTCCTGAACTTTCCGCGCCACACCAGGGCCGCGAAGAACGGGGCGCCGAGGAGCGCGACGACGATGCCCGCGTCCAGCTCGCCGGGCCGTACGACCAGGCGTCCCACGATGTCGCAGACCAGGAGGACGACCGCGCCGAGCAGGCCCGCGTACGGCACCAGCCACCGGTAGTCGGGACCGGTCAGGTACCGCGCCACATGGGCCACCATGAGCCCGAGGAAGGCGATCGGCCCGCACGCGGCCGTCGCCGCGCCGGCCAGCAGGGTGATGGCGACGATGCCGAGCGTCCGGCTGAGCGCGGTGTTCACGCCGAGCCCGCGCGCCACGTCGTCGCCCAGGTTGAGCAGGTTGATGGCGGGCAGCGTGATCGCCGCCAGGACCAGGCCGACTCCGATGAACGCGGCGATGGGCCAGATGACCTTGAACCCGACGCCCGCGACGGAGCCCGCGTTCCAGAACCGCCACGCGTTCAGCGACGCCTGGTTCGACAGCGCGACCGCCGTGGTCATCGCCGCGAGGAACACCGTGATCCCCTGGCCTGCCAGCGCGAGCGTCAACGGATTGCCGGCCCCCCGTCCGATGCTCGCGAGCCCGAACACGACGGTTCCGGCGATCGCCGCCCCAGGAAGGCGAACCAGACGTACTGGAACGGGTTGCCCAGCCCGAACACGGAGATCGCCGTCACCACCGCGACCGAGGCTCCGGAGTTCACGCCGAGCAGGCCCGTGTCGGCGATCGGGTTGCGCGTGCACCCCTGGATCAGCGCCCCGCCGACGCCCAGCGCGATGCCCGCGACGATCGCGAGGACCGTACGGGGCACCCGCACGGTCTGCACGATGAGCCTGATCTCGGTGAGCCGCTGGTCGGAGTCGGGTCCTGCGAGCAGCCCGCGCCAGACGTCGGCGGGACTCAGCGCCCGAGCGCCGACGGCCAGCGACGCCGCCCCCGCGACCACGAGGACGGCCAGCAGCACGCCCAGCCCCACGACCCGCCGCCGGCGCACCGCCGCGATACCGGATGCGGGCCTGGGCGCGGGCCCCTTCTCAATGACCGTGCTCATGCACGTCCATCGAGTCCGGCTTTCAACACTTTTCCTCCGAAATCGGCAGGTCGGCAAGGTGAGCCTAACCTAATCAACGCCTGCCGATCCGTCCGCCCCGCCTCTCACCTCCGTGTCGTCGCGTCGCGGGACCGTCGCGGGACCCTCGTGGGACCGTCGTGGGACCAGGGGGTCGAGCCCGTCAGTCCTGCCCGCGGCCCGACAGGTGGTCGCGGACGCGGTCCACGAGACCGGCGCCGGGGGCCAGCAGCTTGTTGAGCGGCGGCTTGTCCGGGGCGGACGGGTGCGGGCGGGTGGGGGCCCTCCGCTTGGCCGACTGGACCTTGTCGCCGAGTTCGAGGAGCTCCTCGCCGGTGGCGCTGGCGACCAGCTTGGGGAACAAGACGGTCTCCTCCTCCTGGATGTGCTCGGTGACGCTGTCCATGAGGCGACGTACGAGGGCGGGGAAATCCGGCCCGGCGGTGTCGGCCTTCTCCAGGTCCTTCAGGATCCGTTCCACGTCGGCGTGCTCGGTGAGCTCCCTGTCGGCGATCTCGTCGCCGCCGGGGACGCGCTCGCGGGCCGCCGGGTACAGGTACATCTCCTCGGCGACCGAATGCCGCACCAGCTCGATGGTGATGTCATCGGTGATCCGCCGCCGCTGCCCGGGGTCGGCCGTTCCGGACAGCTCCTCGAACATCTCCTCGACCTCACGGTGGTCGTGGGCGAGTACCTCGATCACGTCGCGCCTGTCGTCCGCCATGCTCGCCTCTCTCCGCGTCGTGCAGTTCCGGAGCCGGGGACCGCCCCGTCGCGCCGGTGAACGGCCGCGATCCCCTCCCGAGCCGGGCCGCCGAACGGGGGGTCCCTCGGCACGGCCGCCTCTACCCAGAGGAGGCGCGGTCACACCGGCGGCCGCGGCGGCCGGGCCGACACCGTTGAGGCATCGGTGCACTGACCAGGAACGTCACGGCGGCGGATTCCTGGATTCGCGGTCGGCGTGCGTGTTCGAGCACGTACGGCGTGGCTTCGCGGGGGACGGTGGGGAGCACGTCGAGGCCCCGGCGCCTTGGGGGCGCCGGGGCCATGAGGTGCAACACCATCTATCCGGCGTCGAAGCCGGTTGTCGTCCGCGCCGGCCGCCGTGTGCGGCGGGGGCGCGGGGATCGCGGATGCGTGACCGTAGACCACCGTCCAATCCGTGGCGACTGCGGTACCCGCGCGGCGTGACTGGAGCCTGCGACGGGCGATCCCGATGGTGCCGAGAACCCCCTTCCTTGCGCTTCTCTACCTGGGAACTCTTGCCTTCACTCGCGGTGTTCCTCCGGCGGTCCGTTGACCGCCGACCGCTCGGCCGGCTGCCGGAGTCCCTTCCACTGCGTTGACCCCGGCACGCCCGGCCTCGCTTCATCCAACTGCTCTGGGCGGCTCGTCCACCGCCCTGTGTCGTGGACTTGTTCCTCTTCGATGACAGGAACCATACCCCACGCCTCCGCGAATATCTACCTCGATCACCATAGATTTTCGGAGACGGCTCGGGACGGTTATCCGCCGTCGCGAGTGAGGGGGAACGGGACGGGAGGCTCGTGCGCGCAGGGCCGGGCGGGCGGTCCCGTTCGGTCCGGGGTGGCGAGCGGCCGACGTCAGACAGCGATCGTCGGTTACCGTGCGTGCATAGATTCGGAAAACTTGGTAACACTCCGTGGCATCACCGCCCCCGAAAGTTGACGAGATGGTAGTGCTCTGCAAGCCCGCCACGTACGTCCCCGAGCACGTCATCACCATGGAGGACACCCTGGCGATCGCCCGGCGGCTGCATCCCGACCACCCCGACCTGAAGCTCGCGCTGCGCCTGATCGCCAACACCGGCGTGCGCACCCGGCACCTGGTGCGGCCGATCGAGGAGACGCTGCGCCATCCGGGCTTCGAGGCGCGCAACCGCACGTTCACGACCGAGGCCAGGAGGCGGATACCGGCCGTGGTCGAACGCGCGCTCGGCCACGCCGGGCTGCGCGCCGACCAGATCGACCTGATCGTCTTCGTCTCCTGCACCGGATTCAGCATGCCGTCGCCGACCGCCTGGATGATCAACACGATGGGGTTCGGGCCGACGACGAGGCAGCTGCCGATCGCGCAGCTCGGCTGCGCCGCCGGAGGCGCCGCGCTCAACCGCGCCCACGACTTCTGCACCGCGCACCCCGGCACGAACGCCCTGGTCGTCGCCTGCGAGTTCTGCTCGCTGTGCTACCAGCCCACCGACCTGAACGTCGGCCAGCTCCTGTCCAACGGGCTGTTCGGCGACGCGCTGGCGGCGGCCGTCCTGCGCGGCGACGACGCCGCCACCGGGATGCGGCTGGAACGCAACGGCTCGTACCTGATCCCGCACACCGAGGACTGGATCTGCTACGCGGTCCGCGCCACCGGCTTCCACTTCCAGCTCGACAAGCGCGTGCCGAAGACGATGAAGGACCTGGCCCCCGCCCTCCAGGACCTCGCGCGGCAGCACCACCAGGACCCCGCCGGGCTGGACTTCTACATCGTCCACGCCGGAGGTCCGCGCATCCTGGACGACCTGAGCCGCTTCCTGGACGTCCCGCCGCTCGCCTTCCGCCACAGCCGGGCCACGCTCACCGAGCACGGCAACATCGCCAGCGCCGTGGTCCTGGACGCGCTGCGCCGGCAGTTCGACGAGGGCGGCGTCCCCGCGGGAGGCGCCGGCATGGTCGCCGGCTTCGGCCCCGGCATCACCGCCGAAATGACCATGGGCACCTGGCTGCCCACCCCGTCCGCCCGCCGCCGATCCACGAGGACCACCTGAGGGCGATCGCCGGTCACCGGGTGAACTCGGCCGTCTCGTCCTCCGTCCCGTCGGGCTTGGTGGGCGGTGGGTGTTGTGGACGGCGGGGGGTCGGGGTGCCAGGGTGATGTAGGTGGGGATTGCGGCGGTGGCGGCGTTGGTGGCGTGGGTTTATCTGGTGGTCGGGCATGGGCGGTTCTGGTGGGCTCGGGCCTCCCTTCCGGAAGGGAGGGAACCGGACGAGTGGCCCGATGTCGTGGCGGTCGTTCCGGCCAGGGACGAGGCGGGAATTCTGCCGGAGACGTTGCCGACTCTTCTTGGGCAGGAGTATCCGGGGCGGTTCCGGGTGGTGCTCGTGGACGACGGGAGCGGCGACGGAACGGCCCAGGTCGCTGCGGGGTTCGGCGCGGACGTCGTACGGGCCGGGGCGCGTCCTGAAGGGTGGGCGGGCAAGGTCTGGGCGATGGCGGAGGGGGTGCGGGCGGCGGGCGAGCCTGATTTCCTGCTGTTCACCGATGCCGATATCGCTTATGCGCCCGGAACGGTCGGCAGGCTCGTCCGGGCGGCGGTAGAGGAACGGCGCGATCTGGTTTCGCAGATGGCTCGGCTGAATACGAGCACCGGGTGGGAACGGTGGCTCGTTCCGGCCTTTGTCTATTTCTTCGCTCAGCTTTATCCGTTCCGGCGGGTGGCGGGGTCGGGGCGGACGGCGGCGGCTGCCGGCGGGTGCATGCTCGTCCGGCGGGAGGCGCTGGAACGGGCCGGGGGGCTCGGAGGGATCCGGGGCGCGCTGATCGACGACGTGGCGTTCGGGCGGATGATCAAGCGGGCCGGCGGGCGGTGCCGGCTGGACCTGAGCCGGGACGTGGTGAGCCGGCGCCCGTATCCGCGGCCGGCCGACCTGTGGGACATGGTCGCCCGCAGCGCGTACGACCAGTTGCGCTACTCGCCGGTGCTGCTGGCGGGCACGGTGCTGGGGCTGGGGCTGCTGTACCTGGTGCCGCCGGTCGCGGGCGTGGGCGGGCTGATCACCGGGCATCGGCTCGCGGCGAGCGCCGGGCTCGCCGGGTGGGCCCTCATGGCGTTGACGTACGTGCCGATGCTGCGGTTCTACGGGCTGCCGGTGTGGCGGGCCCTGGCGCTGCCGCTGGTGGCGATGGCGTACACGGCGATGACGGTCGACTCGGCGCGCCGGTACCGGGCGGGGCGCGGGGGCGCCTGGAAAGGGCGGACGGTGGAGCCGGGCAGGCGGTCGCGCGTGGGGGCACCGGATCGGGTGGCGACCGGGAACGGCCCGGCCGGGGACCGCCTGGTCCTCACCGGGCTGCTGGCGCTGACGGCCGGGGCGGGGGCCATGGACGCGCTGACCTTCATCGCGCTCGGCAACGTGTTCACGGCGAACATGACGGGCAACGTCGTGATGTTCGGGATCGCGGCGGGCGGGGGCTGGGCGCGGCGGCGGGCCGTTCGGCGGCGGCGCTCGGCGGGTTCGTCGCCGGGCTGTGGACGGGTTTCCGCCTGGAGCGCCGGAGCGCCGCGCTCGTCCTGGCCGCCGAACTGGTGCTGCTCACCGCCCTCTGCGCGCTGTGGTGGGCGACGGACGTGCGCGGGCCCGGCATGGTCGCGCTCGCCGGGGCCGCGATGGGCCTCCAGAGCGCGCTCGCCGCGCGGATCAGCGTCCCGGGCGTCACCACCACGTACGTGACCGGCACGCTGACCGGCCTGCTCGGCCAGCTCGCCGAACTGGCGCGGCCCGGCATGGACACCGCCCGGCGGACGGCCGTCGTCGTCGCGCTCGCCGCGGGCGCCACCGCGATGTCACTGACGCTGCGCGAGGCGCGGCCCGTCGCCCCGCTGCTCCCCCTCGCCGCCGTGGCCGTCGTACTAGCCATCACGATTCTCAGGCGGACGGCCCTCAGAACGAGGTGAGGCCAACGCGCCGGACGCTACTGGTGCTCGCTGGCGTTGCGGCTCATCTGGAGGCCGCGCAGGCGCTCCAGCTCGCGCCGGTCGCGCTTGGTGGGACGGCCCGCGCCGCGTTCCCGCTTGGCGATGGGGACGAGGGCCTCGCGCGGCGGGGGCGGCGGGCTCTTGTCGATGTAGCACTCCTGCGCGACGGGCGCGCCGACGCGCTTGCGGATGACGCGCTGCACGGTGACGATCCGTTCGCGCCCGTCGTGCCGGAACCGGATCTCGTCGCCGGGCCGGACGGCGGTGGCGGGCTTGGCGCGCTCGTCGTTCACGCGGACGTGACCGCCCCGGCAGGCCGCCGTGGCCTGCGACCGGGTCTTCACCAGCCGTACGGACCAGATCCACAGATCGACCCGTACCGTCCCTTCGTCCGCCATGCCCCGACCCTAACCGCCGGGACCGCGTTCCCGCCGCCGGGTTTCGGCGCGGGCGCGACAGGGGCGCGGGTCAGCAGGGTTTGCGGCCGTGCGGGCGTTCCTCGTGGGCGTCGATGATCGTGAGCAGCGTGCGGAGGGTGGCGCGCTGGTCGTCGGTGAGGGGCGACAGGACGTCCTCGACGGCCTCGCGGCGGGCGGCCCACATGCGGTCGCGGATCGCGCGGCCCTCGGGGTGGGCTGGACGAGCAGGGAGCGGCGGTTGGCGGGGTCGGGGGCCCGGGTGACGAGGCCGGCCGACTCCAGCGCGTCGACGATCGAGGTGGCGGAACGGGGGACGATGTCGAGCTGTCCGGCGAGATCGACCATGCGGAGCGGGACCCGGCTGCCGACGATCACGCGCAGCGCGCGGGACTGGGCGGGGGTGAGGCCGAGCGGGGCGAGCTCGCGCGACTGGCGGCGGCGGATCCGCTTGGCGGCCCGCAGGAACAGGTCGGGCAGCTCGGGATCGGTACGTTCCGGCTGCTCGCTTCTCTTCTCCGGCTGCTCGCTCCACATACCACCGAGCCTAGCTCATTGTTCAAGGGAATGATTATGAGCTTGGCTCAGTTATAGTCGGGTGCCGCCGTCCCGAAGGAGTCGCCCGTGGCAGCAGAAGTCGATATCCGGCGCGTCCTGCGCCTGTTCCGCCCGTACCGCGGCCGCCTGTCGGTGGTCGGCCTGCTCGTCGGCCTGTCGTCGCTCGTGGCGCTGGCCTCGCCGTTCATGCTCCGCGAGGTGCTGGACGTCGCGCTGCCGCAGGGGCGGACGGGCCTGCTGACGCTGCTCGCCGCCGGGATGATCGGCGTCGCGGTCGCGACCAGCGTGTTCGGCGTCCTCCAGACCTACATCTCGACCGGCGTCGGGCAGAGCGTCATGCACGACCTGCGGACCGCCGTCTACGCGCACCTCCAGCGGATGCCGCTGGCGTTCTTCACGCGGACGCGGACCGGGGAGGTGCAGTCCAGGATCGCCAACGACATCGGCGGGATGCAGTCGACCGTCACCTCGACCGCGACCTCGCTGGTGTCCAACTTCACCTCCGTGCTCGCGACCGTGATCGCGATGGTCGCGCTGGACTGGCGGCTCACCGCGGTCTCGCTGATCATGCTGCCGTTCTTCGTCTGGGTGAGCCGCCGCGTCGGCAGGGAGCGCAAGCGGATCACCGGCGAGCGGCAGCGGCAGATGGCCGCGATGTCGGCGATCGTGGAGGAGTCGCTGTCGGTCAGCGGCATCCTGCTCGGCCGCACGATGGGCCGTTCGCGGGCGCTGACCGGGCAGTTCGCGGACGAGTCGCGGGGCCTGGTGGACCTGGAGATCCGGTCCAGCATGGCCGGGCGGTGGCGGCAGTCGACGATCGGGATCGTGATGTCGGCGATGCCCGCGGTCATCTACTGGGCCGCGGGCCTGACGGTCTCGCAGGGCCGCCCGCTCGTCTCGATCGGGACGCTCGTGGCGTTCACGACGCTCCAGGCGAGCCTGTTCCGGCCGATGGTGCAGCTCCTCCAGACCGGGGTGGACGTGCAGAGCTCGATGGCGCTGTTCGGCCGCATCTTCGAGTACCTGGACCTGGAGCCCGACATCGAGGAGAAGGACGAGACCGTTCCGCTCGGGCGCGTGCGCGGCGACGTCCGGTTCGAGCGCGTCGGCTTCTCGTACGGCCCGGACGCCGGAACGGCGCTGGACGGCATCGACATCGACGTCCCCGCCGGGACCGGCCTCGCCGTGGTCGGCGAGACCGGATCGGGCAAGACGACGCTCAGCTACCTGGTGCCGAGGCTGTACGACGTCACGAGGGGCCGCGTCACGATCGACGGGGTGGACGTGCGGGACGTGTCGTTCGCCGACCTGGCGGACGCGGTCGGCGTCGTCTCGCAGGAGACGTACCTGTTCCACGCGTCGGTGGCCGACAACCTGCGGTTCGCCAAGCCCGGCGCGACCGACGAGGAACTGCGGGAGGCCGCGCGGGCCGCGCAGATCCACGACCACATCGTCTCGCTGCCGGACGGCTACGACACCCTCGTCGGGGAGCGCGGCTACCGGTTCTCGGGCGGCGAGAAGCAGCGCCTGGCGATCGCCCGCACCATCCTGCGCAACCCGCCGATCCTGGTGCTGGACGAGGCCACCAGCGCCCTGGACACGCGGACCGAACGCGCCGTCCAAGAGGCCATCGACGCCCTCGCCGAGGGCCGTACGACCATCACGATCGCGCACCGGCTGTCGACCGTCCGCGACGCCGACCAGATCGTGGTCCTCGACCACGGCCGCGTCGCCGAACGCGGCACGCACGACGAACTGCTCGCCCTCGGCGGCCGCTACGCCACCCTCGTCTCCCGCGACACCACCCTCTCCCCCACCGCCGCCTGACCCGCCGCCGTGCGCGGTCAGCGGGCGGGCCGTTCGCCCGGCGGCGGGGGTTCCTCGTGGACGGGGAAGAGCATGACGGTGCCGCCGATGCCGACCGTTCCGGGGGTGTGCGGGGGGCGGGCGGCGGCGTGCAGGTCGGCGAGGAGGGCGGCCATGCGGACGCGCAGGGCGTCCCAGTCGGCGGGCGTGAGCCACAGCTCGACGTCGGACGTCACGCCGGGCCCCTCGTGGACGCGGCGCGCGGCCCGTTCGCGGAGGTTGTGCGCGAGGGTCTCGGCGAGGAGGGCGGTGGCGTCGCCGCGGTCCGACAGCGGCGTGCCGTGGACGGCGCGGTAGCGGCGTTCGGTGCCGCCCTTGCGGACGCGGGTCTCGCCCAGCTCGACGAGCCCGGCGGCGTCCAGGCGGCGGAGGTGGTGGCTGGCGAGGGCGTGGGAGATCTCCAGCTCGCGCGCCAGGTCCGTGGCCGACTGCGGCGCCGCCCACATCAGCGACATCATCCGCAGCCGCGTCGGGTGGGCCAGCGCCCGCAGCATGGGATCGATCGTCGTCACCCGGCCAGTAAACACCCCTCGCGCGCGCCGTTCCCAACCCCCAAACATTGACTTGGGGGTTGCGGGGAGGCATCCTCGGTCCCCGGCCCGCCGCGACCCCCGGCAGCGCTCGCGCCGGTCGGCGGACCGCGGGCCGCCGCGGGGCGAGGGAGGGAGTGGCGGGTGGCGTGGGGTGTGGGGCGCGTGCTGCGCGAGCGGAACGCGGGGCTGTACCTCGGCGGGGTGGTGGTGTCCGGGTTCGGGAGTTCGGCGATGTCGCTGGCGGCCGGGATCTGGGTCAAGTCGCTCACCGGGTCGAGTTCGCTCGCGGCGCTGACGACGTTCTGCGTGTGGGCTCCGGCACTGGCCGGCCCGCTGATCGGCACGTTCGCGGACCGGACGCGGCGGCTGCCGCTGCTGGTGCGCGCCAACCTCGTGCTCGCCGCCCTCCTGCCCGCGCTGCTCGCGGTCGGCCCCGGCTGGCGGCTCGGCCTCCTGTTCGCGGTGCTGACGGTGTACGGGGCGGCGGCCGTCCTGCTGGACGCGGCGGAGGCGGCGCTGGTGGCGGCGGCCGTCCCGGAAGGGCTGCGCGGCGACTTCAACGGCCTGCGGCTGACCGCGAACGAGGGCATGAAGCTGGTCGCCCCGCTCGCGGGCGCGGGCCTGTTCGTGCGGTTCGGCGGGCAGGCGGTGGCCGTCCTGGACGCGGCCACGTTCGTGCTCGCGGCCGGGGCGTTCGCGCTGATGCGGGTCGCGGAGCCGGACCCGGAACCCGCGCCGGCGGGGCGGTGGGCGGCCGAGGCCGCCGAGGGCGCGCGGTGGCTGTGGCGGCACGCGGCGCTGCGGCGGCTGGTGGCGGCGGGCTGCGCGACGATGCTGGTCGCCGGGCTGAACGGGGCGGCGGTGTACGCGGTGGTGGACGCGGGACTGCACCGTCCGCCGGCGTTCACGGGCGTTCTCTACGCGGTGCAGGGCGTCGGGTCGGTGGTGAGCGGGCTCGTCGCGGGCGCGCTGCTGCGGCGCGTTCCCGAACGGGTCTTCGCCGCGGCGGGCATCGCGCTCTTCGGCGCGGGCGTCGCGCTGCGGACGCTGCCGTCGGCACCGGTGGCGCTGGCGGCGAGCGCGATGATCGGGGCGGGCCTGCCGTGCGTGCTGATCGCGGCGCTGACGGCCGTCCAGCGCGAGACCCCGGGCGCGCTGCTCGGACGGGTCGCGGCGACGGCCAACACGCTGCTGTTCGCCCCAACGCCGTCGCGCTCGCGGCGGGCGCGGGCCTGGTCGCGGTGCTCGACCACCGCGCGCTGCTGATCGGCGCGGGCTGCGTCGCGCTGCTCGCGGCGGCGGGCTGCCTCCTCGGCCGCGCGCCGTCCGGTGCCGCGCGCCCGGCCGAACGCGCGGGGGCGGGCCGGGGCGTCTGAGCCCCGGCCCGCCCTCGCGCGCCGTTGGTCACTAGTGGCCGTGGCCGTGACCGCCCCCCTGGTTGCATTCGACGAAGTTCAGAAGGTTGAGCGGAATCTGGATCAGCCCGTTCTGGTCGTTGTCGACGCAGGACTGGTCGCCACCGCCACCGCGGGCGTGGCTCTGGGGCTCGGCGGCGGACGCGGCGCCGGCGCCGAAGAAGGCGATGCCCGCTGCGGCCCCAGCGCGGCCAGGGTCGTGGCGAGACGAATCATGACATCCCCTACAGTTGGTGTTCGTTCCACTACTTTCCGTATCCAAGGGGGAAGGGGATAAACCACAGATCCACAACGTTCTTCGCAGGTGGGAGGGGTCAGGAGACGGGCGGGCCGGGCCGGTCGCGGGCCTCGTTCCGCAGGGGGCGCCGGATCGGCAGCGGTTCGACGCCGGGCAGCGTGACGCCTTCCAGGAGCGGGCGCAGGCTGCGTTCGATGGACGGCAGCGTGACGCCCGGACGTTCGGGTCCCGGGCGGACGGCGGGGGCCTCCTCAGGCTCGCGGACGATGATCTCGTGCAGCGGGACGTCCCGGCGGAGCTGGTCCTGGAGGTCGGCGAGGCGGCGGTAGGCGAGCGGGTCGCGCTTGCCGAGCCGCGCGCGCGTCACCTCCGGCAGCGTGTACCAGCAGACCCGGCACAGGTAGTGGCCGCCCTTGCGGCGCCCGCCGCACGACTCGCAGAGCGGGATGGTCAGGGCGCGCCGTTCCTCGGACGCCACGGCGGGGACCGCGCGCCTGGCCCCCTCAAGGTGCGCGACGAGCATGCGGACGGCGTCCACGGTCGCCATCGCGCTGGGGACGCGGCGCCCGGTCCGTTCGGCGACGAGGGCGCGGACGGCCGCGTCCGACGCCTTGAGCGCGTCGAGCTCCGCGCGCGGGACCCGCGGGGTGTCGGGAACGCCCGTGGGGATCGGCGGGCCCGTCACCAGCGGGGCCCGGGCCGCGTCCAGCGCGGGCGTGTCGGCGGCGGGCGCCTCCTCCAGCGCCGGTGGCCGCGCGGGCGGACGCAGCGGCGCGGGCGTGCGCGCGGACGGCACGGGCGCGGAGCCGAAGAGAACGGCGTGCGCGCCGGCCAGCGCCGCGTGGACCTGCGCGGCGGCGACCGCGGACGGACCGCCCTCCTTCAGCAGCGCCTCGGCCGCGCGGAAGTGCTCGCGGGCGGACAGGCTCGTGTGGCGGGCCTTCGAGAGCAGCCGCTCCAGTTCCGAACGGGTCGGCGCGGGACGCGGGGCCGCGCCGGCGGCCCGATGGTCGTTCATGTGCGGTCCTCAGCGCCGGCGGATTCTGGGCGTTCGCCATCCTCGAACAGCACCCGCCCCCGACCCCGGACATCACCGAGTTTTGCCCACCCCTTTCCCACCCCGAGCCCCACCCGCGTCCGGCGGGCTCCGCCCCCGGAAGGCGGGGACGGCGAGCGCGTGCGGCGGCTCCCAGCGGCCCTGAGCTGTCCTCTTAAGGCCATCACCTCCCGAAATCGACGTTCCTGGGGCCGCGCCGTCCCATCCTGGTCGTTAGCTCACCTCGCTTTCCGCGATGTGTGAGAACCCGAACGCGGAGGACCGCGCACCCGCTCCCAGCGCGGCCTCAGGCGTGTCCGCGAACGAGCCGAGGAGCTGGCGTGCAGGAGATGGTGAAGGGCGCGAACGTCGAGTTGTCCGCGCTGACGGAGGCGACGGGCCCGGTCACCGTGGCACTCGGCTGGACCGATCCCTCGGGTTCGGGAGAGGCCGATGTGTCGGTGCTCCTGACCGGTCCCGACGGAAAGGTGCGCGGCGACGGCGACTTCGTCTTCTACAACCAGCCCGCCACGGCGGACGAGTCGGTCCGGTTGCTCGGGAAGACCCCGACGGGGAGCGGCAGCGAGGACCGCATCCTCGTCGACCTCGCCGCGCTGGCCCCGGCGGTGCACCGGGTCGTGATCGCGGCCAGCCGGTACGGGGACGCGACGTTCGGGGAGCTCAACGACCTGCGGCTGGGCGTCTCGGACAGCAGCGGCGAGCCCCTGCTGTCGTACGACATCAGGGACGCGGGGCCGGAGACCGCGTTCATCTTCGGGGAGCTGTACCGCAGGGGTGACGGCTGGAAGTTCCGCGCGGTCGGCCAGGGGTACGACACCGGGCTCGGCGGGCTCGCCACCGATTTCGGCATTAGCGTCGATGAGAGCGGCGAAGAGGACGGCAGCCAACCGCAGGCCGCGCAAGAACCCGCCGAGGAAACGGCCGGCGGCGTTCCATCCGACGAGACGCCGGTGGACGGGGCGCAGGGCCCGCAGGCAGCCGACGCGACCGATGGCGGGCCGTCGACGGAGAACACCACTGAGCAGGTGGTGAAACCCGCTGCGGAGGAGAAGGGCGATGGCGGGCGCCGGAACGGGCGGCTGCGTACCGCGAAGAAGCGGAGCACGCTACCGAAGGCCACGAAGCCCAGCCTCGCCGACGGACCCGCGTGGCAGGAGGCTCGGCTTTTCTCGGTGTCGGGGCTGCGCAACGACCACGAGCGGGAGGCGCGGGCCACCGCCACGCTGTTGTCGATCATGATGCAGGTGCCCGAGTTCGGGAGGCGGCTCACCGCGCGGTTCAACGCGCCGGCGGGGACGCTCCAGGCGTTCGCCGAGGCGTCGTTCAAGCACGGGGACGGCAAGGTGCGCCCGGACGGGGTGATCCGCGTGGCGCGCGCGGGGCGGATCTGGACGGCGCTGGTGGAGACCAAGACGGGCGGCAACCCCCTCAAGCGCGAGCAGGTCGAGTCGTACCTGGAGGTCGCGGCGCGCAACGGCTACGAGGCCGTGATCACGCTGTCGAACGACCTCGGCATCGACGGGGAGCATCCGCTGACCGTCGACAAGAGGCGGCTGCGCAAGGTCGCGCTGCGGCATCTGTCGTGGGCGGAGGTCGCCCACGAGGCGCACATGCTCGCGCACCACCTCGGCGTGGCGAACCCGTCCCACGCCTGGCTGCTGAGCGAGTTCCTGCACTACCTGCGCCAGGACGGGGCGGGCTGCCAGGGCTTCCAGGACATGGGGACGGCGTGGGTGCCGGTCCGCGACGCGATCAAGGCGGGCACGCTGCGCCTCGGCGACAAGCGCTCGATGCAGGTGGCCGAGAGCTGGGAGAAGCTCGTCCGGCAGCTCTGCCTGAGGCTCAGCGGCGAGACCGGTCTCACGATCGCGCCGGTCCTGCGTCGCCGGCGCGACGGGGACTCGTCGGTGCGCAGGCTCCAGACCGTCGGCTCGCTGGTGGAGGCGGGGCGGATGCAGGCAGAGATCCGCGTGCCGAGCGCCGCGGGCCCCGTCCTGATCGAGGCGGATCTGCGGACGGGGCAGATCGAGACCACGGTGGAGATCCCCGCAGCGGCGCGGGCACGGTCGCTCACGCGCGTTCAGTGGCTACTCAGGCAGCTCGGCGAGGCGCCGCCGGAGCTGCGGGTGGAGGCGCTGCCGCCGGGTGCGGCGACGGGGCCCTGCGACCTGCTCAAGAACCTGAAGGCCGAGCCCGGGCTGCTCGTGCCGCCGGACGGCGCGGAGATCGGGTCGTTCCGGCTCACGTTGGCGACGGGGATGGGGGTGCGGCGCGGGACCGAGGAGGCGGGGTTCGTGCGCAGTGTGGACAAGGCCCTGGACCGGTTTTACGGAAGCGTCGTGCGGGGGCTTCGCGCAGATGGAGGGATGGCGGGTGGTGGGTGAGGGGTGGGGAGGGGAAGGTGGGAGGGAGGTGCGGGTGGGAGGAGAGTTGTGTTCGAGGTGCGGGAGGTCGCCGGGCTTTCGGAGCTGGAGGACCTGTACGGGGTGGTCGACGCCGTCTGGCGGCCGGGGCCGGACGCGGCGCCGGTGCAGGTCGAGTTGCTGCGGGCGCTGGCGCATTCGGGCAACTACGTGGCGGGCGCGTTCGAGGACGGGCGGATGGTGGGGGTCTCGGTGGGGTTCCTCGCGGCCCCGCCGGGGGTGTCGCTGCACTCGCACATCACCGGGGCGGTCCGGCCGGGCGCGGGGTGGGCGCTCAAGCTGCACCAGCGGGAGTGGGCGCTGGCGCGGGGCTGAGCCGGATCACGTGGACCTTCGACCCGCTGGTACGGAGGAACGCGCACTTCAACCTGGTGAAGCTCGGGGCGCGGCCCGAGGAGTACCTGCCGTCGTTCTACGGGGCCGTCGAGGACTCGATCAACGGCGGGGACGAGACGGACCGGGTGCTGGCGGTCTGGCCGCTGAACGACGCGCGGGTGGTCGCGGCGGTGGAGGGGCGGCGGGAGGCCGTTCCGGACGGCGCCGTGGCGCTCGGGGAACGGGACGGGCGGCCCGTGCGCGGGAGGGTGGAGGAGCGACCCTGCTGGTGGCCGTTCCGGAGGACGTGCGGGAGCTGCGGCGGCGGGACCGCGGGCTCGCGAGGGAGTGGCGGCTCGCCGTCAGGGACGTGCTGGGCGGGCTGATGGCGGACGGGGCGCGGGTGACGGGGTTCGGGCCGGGCGGGTACGTGGTGGAGGCGCCGTGAGGATCGAGGCGGTCGAGCTGCGGCGGATCGCGATGCCGCTGGTGGCTCCGTTCCGCACGTCGTTCGGCACGGAGACGGCCAGGGACGTGCTGCTGGTGCGGGTGGTGACGCCGGACGCCGAGGGCTGGGGCGAGTGCGTGGCGATCGCGGACCCGCTGTACTCGCCGGAGTACGTGGAGGGCGCGCAGGACGTGCTGCGGCGGTTCCTGATCCCGGCGCTGCCCGAGGACGCCGACGAGTACCGGGTGGAACGGGCGCTGGAGCCGTTCAAGGGGCACCGGATGGCGAAGGCGGCGCTCGGGACGGCCGTGCTGGACGCGCGGCTGCGGGCGGCGGGCGAGTCGTTCGGGCGGTACCTCGGGGCGGCCCGCGAGCGGGTGCCGTGCGGGGTGTCGGTGGGGATCATGGACTCGGTGCCGGAACTGCTCGACGCCGTCGCGGGCTACCTCGACGAGGGGTACGTGCGGATCAAGCTGAAGATCGAGCCGGGCTGGGACGTCGAGCCGGTGCGGGCGGTGCGCGAGCGGTTCGGTGACGTCCCGCTCCAGGTCGACGCCAACGCGGCGTACACGCTGGCGGACGCGCGGCGGCTCAAGGAGCTGGACGCCTTCGGGCTGCTGCTGATCGAGCAGCCGCTCGGGGACGAGGACCTGGTGCAGCACGCGGAGCTGGCGCGGGCGCTGGCGACGCCGGTGTGCCTGGACGAGTCGATCGAGTCGGCGGCGGACGCGGCGGCGGCGATCGCGCTCGGCGCGGCGTCGGTGGTCAACGTGAAGCCGGGCCGGGTCGGCGGCTACCTGGAGGCCCGCCGGATCCACGACGTGTGCCGGGCGCACGGCGTCGCGGTGTGGTGCGGCGGGATGCTGGAGACGGGGATCGGGCGGGCCGCCAACGTGGCGCTCGCGGCGCTGCCCGGGTTCACGCTGCCGGGCGACACCTCGGCGTCGCGGCGCTACTACGCGCGGGACGTGACCGAGCCGTTCGAGCTGGACGGCGGCCATCTGGAGGTGCCGCGGGGGCCGGGCGTCGGCGTCCGGCCCGTTCCGGAACGGCTGGAGGAGTTCACCACCTCCAGCGAATGGGTCACTCTCTAGCGATTTCGCCCACGTTCGCCCGCCGGATCCGCGAACCTTCAAGGGGCGCCGGGCGTCTCACCTGAGCGGGCGTCCGGCT
Source organism: Actinomadura sp. J1-007 (assembly GCF_009793335.1). Taxonomy (GTDB): domain Bacteria; phylum Actinomycetota; class Actinomycetes; order Streptosporangiales; family Streptosporangiaceae; genus Spirillospora; species Spirillospora yumaensis. The sequence continues at coordinate 2,732,562 of NZ_WING01000001.1, forward strand.
CCGCCGGCCCGCGGTCGAGATCTCTTCCCCGGGCCGGGAACAAGATCGCCCGGTGTGCGTTCTTTGTTGCCGGTGCGCTGTCGCGCACGCGGCTGACTGGTGAGGGAGAACGGTGCGACGTACGGCCTTGGTGATGGCGCTGGTCCTCGGAACGGCGACGGCGTGCGGCGGCGGGGGCGGCGGCGGGGGGACGACCTCCAAGGGCGGCGACGACGGGTCCCCCAAGGTGACGATCAGCCCGGCCAACGGCGCCGGCGACGCGCGGCCCGACTCGGGCGTGACGGTGAAGGCGGCCGGCGGCACGCTGAGCCAGGTGTCGGTGAAGCTGAGGAACGCCGAGGTGCCGGGACGGCTGTCCGCCGACAAGACCGAGTGGCGTTCGACGTGGACGCTCGTTCCGGGCGCCCGCTACCAGGTGTCGGCGACGGCGGCGGGCAAGGGCAAGAACACGACCGCGACGAGCGCGTTCCGCACGGTCAGGGCCACCGCCGCGACGAAGATCACCAACGTGATCCCGAGCGAGAACGAGACGGTCGGCACCGGGATGCCGGTGTTCGTGCAGTTCAGCAAGCCGGTGCCGGAGAAGGCGCGGGCGGCGGTCGAGCGCGGCATCGAGATCTCCTCCACCACGCCGACCGAGGGCGCGTGGCGGTGGCTCGCGCCGAACGAGTCGTTCAACGGGCTGCCGTCGGCGGTGTTCCGGCCGCGGCACCCGTGGAAGCCGCGCCAGCGGGTGTCGGTGACGGTGCACTACGCGGGCCTGAAGATCGGTGACAGCGTGTTCGGCGACAAGGACGTCACGCGCAGGTTCCGGATCGGCGACTCCCACACCATCAACGTCAACGCCAGCACCCACAAGCTGGTCGTGAAGAAGAACGGCGCGACCGTCCGCCGGTGGGGCGTCAGCCTCGGCGCGGGCGGCGACCGGCAGGCCGACGGGATCGACCACCTGCTCACCACCAGCGGCGTGCACCTCACCATGGACCGCAGCCGGCTGGAGCGGATGCGTCCCCCGGGCAAGAAGAAGGGCGACCCGGGCTGGTACGACGAGCAGGTGCCGTGGGCGACCCGCATCTCCAACAGCGGCGAGTACATCCACCAGAACATGGACGACCCGACCTGCCTCGGCAACCGCAACTGTAGCCACGGCTGCGTCCGCTCCCCCGCCGACGCCGCCCAGTGGTTCTACCACTGGTCCTACCGCGGCGACCTGGTCACCATCACGGGCACCAAGCGCAGCCTCCAGTGGACGAACGGCTGGGGCTACTGGCAGATGTCGTTCGACAAGTGGGCCAAGGGCAGCGTCCTCGGCAAGCCCGTCACAACAGCCGCCCTCACCCGCTGACCGGCGGCAGGACGGTGATGCGGGGGGTGCCGGTGGTCGGGTGGACGTCGATCTCGGCGTCCACCCGGTAGACGTCGGCGAGCAGGTCGGGGGTCAGGACGTCGCGGGGGGTGCCGGACGCGGCGAGGCGGCCGCGGTGCAGGACGGCGACGCGGTCGCAGAACGCGGCGGCCATGTTGAGGTCGTGCAGGGCGACGACGGCGGTCACGCCGAGCTCGCGCACCAGGCCGAGCGCGTCGAGCTGGTGCCGCAGGTCGAGGTGGTTGGTCGGCTCGTCCAGCACCATCACGTCCGGTTCCTGCGCGAGCGCGCGGGCGATCAGCACGCGCTGCTTCTCGCCCCCTGAGAGGCGGTCGAACGGCTCGCGGGCGAGGTTCGCGACGTCCAGGGCGGCGAGGGCCGAGGTGATCACCTCGCGGTCGGCGGCGTCGTCGCCCTGGAAGGCGCGCTTGTACGGGGCGCGGCCCATCGCGACGACGTCGTACACGGTCAGCTCGAACTCGCCCGGCGTCTCCTGGAGGACGGCGGCGAGGCGGCGGGCGAGGGCGCGGCCCTTCATCCGCCACACGTCCTCGCCGTCCAGTAGGACCCGGCCCGAGGTGGGGCGGCGGGCGCGGTAGAACGTGCGCAGGAGGGTGGACTTGCCCGCCCCGTTCGGGCCGACGATCCCGACGACCTCGCCGCGCGCCGCCTCCAGTGACACGTCTTCCACGAGGGCGCGGCCTCCGGCGCGGACGGTGACGTCCTCGGCCACGAGCGTCATGCCGCCCTCCGGCGCATCAGCCACAGGAAGAACGGGCCGCCGACCAGCGCGGTGATGATGCCGACGGGGATCTCCTCGGGCGCGATCACGGTGCGGGCGGCGACGTCGGCGGCCATCAGGAACGCGGCGCCGAGCAGCGCGACGGCGGGCAGGGCGCGGCGGTGGTCGGCGCCGACGAGCAGCCGGACGACGTGCGGCATCATCAGCCCGACGAACCCGATGGCGCCGCTGACCGCGACGATCGTCCCGACGAGCGCGGCGACGAGGGTGAACAGCGCGGCGCGGAACCGGTGCACGTCCAGGCCCATCGCGGCGGCGGCCTCCTCGCCGGCGAGCAGCAGGTTGAGGGAGCGGCTCACGCCGAGCAGCGCGGCCGTCCCGGCGACGACGGCGAGGGCGGGCAGCCAGACCAGGTCCCAGGTGCTGCCGGCGAGGCCGCCGAGCATCCACCGCAGCGCCGCGTCCGCCTTGTGCGGGTCGTCGGAGGTGACGATCAGGAAGCTCGCGACCGCCTGGAGCACCTCGGCGGTCGCGACGCCGGACAGCACGAGCCGTACGGTCGTCATCCGGCCGCCGGAGCGCGCGAGCGCGACGACCAGGACGAGGGCGAGCAGCGCCCCGGCGAACGCGGAGACCGGGAGCGAGAACGTCCCGGCGAACGCCAGGTGGAACGTCATGACGAGGACGGCGCCGACGGTCGCGCCGGACGAGACGCCCATCAGCATCGGGTCGGCGAGCGGGTTGCGGACGAGGGCCTGGAGGGCCATGCCGCACACCGACAGGCCCGCGCCGACGACGCCGCCGAGCACCACGCGCGGCAGCCGGACGTCCAGGACGATCGTCTCGCGGACCGGCGTCCAGGTCGGGTCGGCGAGCGCCGGGTGGATCGCGTGCAGGACGATCCCCCACACCTGGGCGGGCGGGATGGTGACCGAGCCGGCGGCGGTCCCGGCGGTCGCGGCGGCGACCGCCAGGGCGGCGAGCAGCGCGAGCGTCGCCCCGTACGGCACGCGGCGCCGCGGCGGCGGCGCGGGATCCGGTTTCGCGGCGTCGGATCTGGCGCGGCCGTGCGCGGCGGCCGTCACTTGAAGCGGTCCGGGTGGAGCTGGCGGGCGAGCGAGTCGACGGCGGTGGGGACCCGTACGCCCATCACGGTGGAGGTGAGCGGCAGGACGGCGAACCGCCCGTTCCGCACGGCCGGGACGTCCTTCAGCGCCGGGTTGCGCAGCAGGAAGTCCTTCTTGGCGGCGAGGGGATGGTCGCCGTAGTCGTAGATGAGGATCACGTCCGGCGCGCGTTCGGCGAGCTGCTCGAACGACACGTCGCCGAACGCCTTCGGCAGGTCCGAGAACAGGTTCGTCCCGCCCGCGAGCTTGATGAGCTCGTTGCCGAGGCCCGCGCCGCCCGACGTGAACACGGTCTTGTCGCCGCTGTCGTACACCGCGACCTTGACCGGCGCGGCGCCGCCGAGCGCGTCCCGCACCTTGGCGAGCCCGGCGCGCATCTCGGCGACGCGGCGCTCGGCCCGGTCGGGCACGCCGAAGATCTTCCCGATGGTGCGGAGCTCGTCCTCGACGCGGGCGGCGGTGACGGGGCCGCGCGGGCAGCTCTCGGTGCTGAGGTAGGTGTCGATCCCGGCCTTGGCGAGCGTGCCGCGCCCGCGCCCGGCCTTCTCGTCGAACGCGCTGGTGAACCCGCCGTACACGAAGTCGGGCTCGGCGGACAGCAGCGCCTCCTCCGACGGGTACTCCTTCGCGAGCACCTTGACCCGGCGGTACGCGGCGTCGAGGTCGGGCGGCATCCGGTCGTCGAGGTAGGCGGTCCCGGCCATGGAGCCTTCGAGCCCGAGGGACAGCAGGATCTCGGTCGTCTGCTGGTTGAGCGACACCGCCCGTTTCGGCGGGTGCTCGTACGTCGTCGTGACGCCGCAGTTGGTCACCGTCACCGGGAACCCGGGCGGCGCCGAGCCGCCCGCGCCTCCGGCGGAGGCTTCTCCGGAGCCGCCGCCGCACCCCGCGAGCAGCAGCGCCGACGCGAGGACCAGGAGAAGGGAAAGGAGAGGGAGCGAGCGTGCGCGGCTCGTCATCGCGTACACCTCCGGGGGTTCCGCGCCCCATGGCAGGCCGATGCGACGGACCAGTCTCCTGACTCCCGGATCGACGCTCGCCCCGGCCTTCCCGCCTCGTGCGGCGGTGGCCTCGCGGTGGGGTCCGCTCCCCGGTCACAGTGGCGCGACCGTGCCGGATTCCCACCGGCTTCCTGGCGCCCGTCACCTGAACGCCCCGATCGTAGCCCAAAGCGGGCATACGTCCCGCAGCGGACGGCAGGGTAGGGGCGCGGGAGCCACGGGCGGGCAAAGAGCGGGACCCCTTATCCCCGCATTCGGGATGGCCTACCGCCCGAGCCGGTCAACCCCGGATTTCCGGCTGCCCATGCTGGGAAATCCAGCGGTGGACGACGACGGGAACAGACTCGGGGGCTGGGGTGAGCGAAGCCGTTCAGGCGCCGCGCGGCGGGCATCGCGCGGTCGGCACCGCGACGCGGGCGCCGGTGGCGAGGGCCGCGACGTCGAGGTACATCACCTGGGGCACGCTCGCGCTCATGACGGCCGGCTCCGTCGCGAGCCTGCGCACGGCGCCCGCGATGGCGGCGTACGGACCGGCGTCGGTGTTGCTGTACCTGGTCCCCGCCGCGCTGTTCCTGCTGCCGGTCTCGCTGGTCTCGGCCGAGCTCTCCTCCGGGTGGAGCGGCGGCGTGGCCCGGTGGGTCGCGCGCGGCATCTCCGGGCCCGCGGGCTTCGTGGCCGTCTGGTGCCAGTTCGCCATGACGGTCTTCTTCTTCCCGACCCTGCTGGCGTACGTCGCGAGCACCTTCGCGTACCTGGTCGATCCGGCCCTGGCGAGCGACGGGCCGTACGTCGCGGCGGTGATCCTCACGGTGTACTGGGCCGGCGTCTACCTCGCCTCGCAGGGCACCAGGACCGTCGCGGGCCTGTCGAGCGCCGGGCTCCTCGTCGGCACGCTCGTGCCCGGCGCGGCGCTGGTGGCGCTCGGCGCGGCGTTCCTCGGGGACGGCAACGCGCCCGCCGTGCGGATGGACGCCGCGGACGCGCTGCCCGCGTGGACGGGCACGGCCGGCCTCGTGCTGATCGCCGGCGCGTTCCTCGCGTACGCCGGCATGGAGATGAACGCCGTGCACGTGTCGTCGCTGCGCAGGCCCGACCGCGGGTACCCGAAGGCGGTCCTGCTCGCCTCGGCGCTGGTGCCGCTGATCCTCGTCGTTCCGGCGCTGGCGGTCGCCTGGGTCGTGCCCGCCGCGGAACTCGGCCTCACCACCGGCGTGATGCAGACGTTCGACGCCTTCTTCCAGCGCCTCGACCTCGGCTTCCTGACCCCGGTGCTCGGCGTGATGCTCATCGCCGCAGCGCTCGGGGCGATGCTGGCCTGGCTCGCCGGGCCGTCCAAGGGCCTGGTCGCGATCGGCCGCGAGCAGGGCTACCTGCCGCCGTTCCTCACCCGGTTCAACAAGCACGGCGTGCAGCGCAACCTGCTCGTCGCCCAGGGCATGGCGACGACGCCGGTCGCGCTGCTGTACGCGCTGGTCCCGGAGGTGTCGGGCGCGTACTGGCTGCTGTCGGCGCTGGCCACCCAGACGTACCTGATCATGTACGGGCTGCTGTTCGTCGCCGCGGCGCGGCTGCGCCGCCGCGAGCCCGGCCACCGGCGCGGCTTCCGCGCCCCGGGCCTGTACGCGCTGTGCGCCCTCGGCCTGCTCGCGTCCGCCGCGGCGTTCGCCGCCGGGTTCGTCGCGCCGTCGCGGCTCGGCGGCGGCGACCCGCTCGTCTACGCGGGGGTCGTCGCGGGCGGGACGGGCGCCGTCGGGCTGCTGGTCCCGCTGCTGTTCCTCAAGCTGCGCCGGCCGGGCTGGAAGCTCGACGACGCCGGCGCGCCCGAGCCCGCCTGACCGTTCCCGCCATCCCGGAGCCCAGCCATGACCCAGCAGGAGACACCCCAGGACCGGCCCGCCGAGTCGTTCACCCGGACGCCGCCGCCCGGCGGGATCGTGCCGCCGCGCACGGAGCCGACCGTGGGCGCGGGCGCCGTGCCGACGCTCGGCGCGCACCTCGCCCGTCCTGGCGCGGACGGCACGTCCGGCGGCCGTACGGACGGCGACGGACCGCCCGACGGCGGCGGAGGCGGCGGATCGTCCGAAGGGCACGGCGGGGCCCGGCCCGGAGGTCCGCCCGCCGGGGCCCCGCCGCGCAAGCGCCGGCTCCTCTACACCGCCGCGGCACTCGTCCTGGGCGGGCTCGGCGCGTGGGGCTACGTCGCGTTCACCGAGAAGGCGCCCGACGCGCGCGCCGACGCCGCGGACACCAAGGCCGCCGAGCTGGCCCTCGGCCTGCAACGCGCGGGGCTGCCCGTCCCGCCGGTGCGGTCGATCACCGGCACGTACGGCGCGGACGGCGGGTTCCTCTGCCGCGACCCGGCGTCCGCGCTCGGGAAGGCCCGCCACCGCGCCGGGCTGTCGAACGGCGCGCCCGGCCCCGGCGCCCGTCCCGTCATCGCGGACCGGCGGCTCGTGCGGGCGGAGTCGGTCGCCGTGTCGGTGTACTGCCCGGCCGAGGCCGGCGCGTTCGGCGAGGCGGTGCGCGACCTGAGGCTCGGAGCGACCAGGCGGTGAACCAGCACGACGCCGCGACGCTGAGGCGCGCGGTCCGCGACCTCATGCCGCGCGCGAAGGCGGACCTGGCCGAGCTCGTCGCGATCCGGTCCGTGGCGGACCCCGACCGGTATCCGGCGGAGGAGTGCGAGCGTGCCGCGCGATGGGTCGCGACCGCGTTCGAGCGGGAGGGCCTGGACGGCGCGGAGCTGCACGCGACCCCGGACGGCGGAACCGCCGTCGTCGCGCGCCGCCCGGCCCGCGAGGGGGCGCCGACCGTCCTGCTGTACTGCCACTACGACGTGCTGCCCGAGCTGGACGAGACGGCCTGGCGCACGCCGGCGTGGGAACTCACCGAGAAGAGCGGGCGCTGGTACGGGCGCGGCGCGGCCGACTGCAAGGGCAACATCGTCGCGCTCCTCACCGCGCTGCGCGGGCTCCGCGCCACCGGCCGCGCCCCCGCGGCGGGCGTCACGCTCGTCGCGGACGGCTCGAAGGAGCGGGGCGCGGGCGGGCTGGAGGACTTCGTCCCGCGCAACGCCGACCTGCTGCGCGCCGACGCCGTCCAGCTCTGCGACTCGGGCAACTTCGCGATCGGCATCCCGACGTTCACCACCGCGCTGCGCGGGGACGCGGGCCTCACCGTCACCGTCTCCACGCTGAACGGGCCCGTGCGCCCCGCCCGGTTCGGCGGCCCGGCGCCCGACGCGCTGACCGCGCTCGTCCGCATGCTCGGCGGCCTGCACGACGCGCGCGGCGACCTGGCGGTCGCCGGGATCGAGGCCGGTCAGGCGTGGCCCGGCGTGGCGTACCCGGAGGAGCGGTTCCGCACCGACGCGGGCGTGCTGGCGGGGGTCGGGCTGGCGGGTTCCGGAACGGTCGCCGACCGGCTCTGGGCCCGTCCGGCGGTCACGGTACTCGGCATCGACGCGCCCCCGGTCAACGGGACGGGCGACGGGGCGGCGGGCGGCGCGGCGGCGGGCGCGGTCCAGCCGTCCGCGCGGGCCCGCCTCGACCTGCGTATCCCGCCGGACACCGACCCGGACGCCGCGTACGACGCGCTCGCCAAGCACTTGGAGGCGGCCGCGCCGTGGCACGCCAGGGTGACGGTCGAGAAGGAGGCGGCCGGCGCGCCGTTCAGCGCCCGGACCGACGGGCCCGCCTACGCCGCGATGTCGGACGCGCTGGAGGTGTCGTACGGCCGCAAGGCCACCACGCAGGGCCGGGGCGGAACCGACCCGCTGTGCGGCGTGCTCGCCGGGACGTATCCGGAGGCGGAGATCATGATGTTCGGGGTGGAGGAGCCGCAGTGCCTCGTCCACGCGCCGAACGAGAGCGTCGACCCGACCGAGATCGAGCACATCGCCTTCGCCGAGGCCCTCTTCCTCGCCGCGTACCGCGGCTGAGCCGCCCACCGCCGCTGGGCCCCGTCCCGTCGTACGGGCATCCGTCATCGTTTGAGATGATCGGGCCGTAGGACGGGACTGGGAGGGTTCGTGAGCGGCTCGACCGTGGAGACGTTGTTCGCGTTGACACCGCTCGATGAGGACACCTTCACCGTGACGGCGCCGTCGATCGGGCGCGAGCGGCTGTTCGGCGGGCAGGTCGCGGGGCAGAGCCTGCGCGCCGCGTGCCTGACGGTCGGCGCGGAGCGCCCGGCGCACTCGCTGCACGCCTACTTCATCCGCCCCGGCGTCCCGGACGAGCCGGTGCTGTTCCAGGTGGCGCGGGTACGGGACGGCCGGACGTTCTCGACCCGGCACGTCACGGCCGCCCAGGGCGGCAAGCCGATCTTCGAGCTGATCGCGTCGTTCCACGACCCCGAGCCCGGCCGCGACTGGTCGCCGCCCGCGCCGCCCGGCGTACCGCCGCCGGACGAGCTGGAGCCGATGGGGCTGCCGTCGCTGTTCCGGCATCCGCACGGGTTCGACATCCGCCTCGTCGCCCCGCCGCGGCCGGACGGCTTCCCGATCACGCACCCGTTCTGGGTGCGGTTCGAGGAGCCGCTCGGCGACGATCCCGGGCTGCACGCCGCGCTGATCGCGTACGTGTCGGACATGGCCGTGGTCAGCAGCATCATCGCGCCCGGCTCCAGGGGACGGCTCGGCACGGCCGTCAGCCTCGACCACGCGATGTGGTTCCACCGGCCCGCCCGCGCCGACCGGTGGCTGCTGTACTCGGTGGACCCGGTCACCAACTCCGGCGCCCGCGGCCTCGGGCTCGGAACGATGCGCACCGAGGACGGCGTGCTCGTCGCGTCCATCGCCCAGGAAGCCCTGCTCCGCCCCGCCTGAACCCGCACCGCCTGAACCCGCACCGCGCGGCGGACGTTCAGTTGCGGGCGGGAGCCGGGGTGGGCGGGGGTTCCTCCGGAGCGCCGCCGTCCTTGCGGCGCGGCCAGGGCAGGGCGGCCGGCGCGGAGGCGGGCACGGCCGGGGCGTTCGGCGCGACCGGGGTCAGGCGCCGGTAGGGCGAGCCGGGGGCGGGCCGCGCGTCGGGCTCGCCCTTGTTGGGCCAGAACGACATCGCGCGCTCGGCCTGGGCGGTGATCGTCAGGGACGGGTTGACGCCGAGGTTGGCGGTGACCGCCGAGCCGTCCACGATGTGCAGCCCGGGGTGGCCGTGCACGCGGTGGTACGGGTCGATGACGCCGGTCTCGGGCGAGTCGGAGATGACGCAGCCGCCGATGAAGTGCGCGGTCGTCGGGATGTTGAACAGGTCGAACCACGTGCCCCCCGCCGTCGCGTCCAGCTCGTCCGCGAGCATCCGGACGGCGTCGTGCGCGATCGGGATCCACGTCGGGTTGGGCTCGCCGATGCCCTGGCCCGCGGTGAGGCGGCGGCGGCCGAGCAGGGTCCGCCGCTGCGTGACGGTGACCGAGTTGTCCTTGGTCTGCATGACCAGCGCGATGATCGTCCGCTTGCCCCAGTCCTTGAGCGACAGGCCGCGCAGGATCACCGTCGGGTGCCGGGCCGCCTGCCCGAGGAACTTCGCCCAGCGCGGCGTCCGCCCGCCGCCGTCGATGAGCAGCGTGCGGATCGCGCCCATCGCGCCGTCGCGGGGCCCATAGCGGGTGGGCTCGATGTGGGTGTTCTCGTCCGGGTGGAACGAGGAGGTGATCGCGAGGCCGCGGCTGTGGTCGAGGTCGCCGTCGCGGTGCCATCCGGTGAGCCGTTCCACGCCGAGCAGCGCCTCGGAGTTGGTGCGGGTCAGCTCGCCGAGGCGCGGCGACAGGCCCGGCAGGTCGCCCGACGCGCGCATGCGGTGCAGGAGCTGCTGGGTGCCGTACGTCCCGGCGGCGAGGACGACCTGCCCGGCGGTGAGCGTGCGGCGGCGGCGCCCCGGCAGCGCGCGGGCGCGCGAGACGCGGACGTCGTAGCCGCCGGACGCGCGGGGCGTGACCGCGGTGACCGCGGTGTCGGGGACGACCTGGACGCCCGCCCGTTCGGCGAGGTGCAGGTAGTTCTTGACCAGGGTGTTCTTGGCGCCGACCTTGCAGCCGATCATGCAGGAGCCGCACGCGGTGCAGGTGGTGCGGCGGGGCCCGGCGCCGCCGAAGTACGGGTCGCCCGTCTCCTCGCCCGGCCGCTCGCCGAACAGCACGCCGACCGGCGTCGGGTGGTACGTCTCGCCGACGCCCATCCTTTCGGCCACCCGTTTCATCGCCTCGTCCGCGGGGGTGACGAGCGGGTTGGTGACGACGCCCAGCATCCGCCGGGCCCGCTCGTAGTGCGGCCTCAGCTCGTCCTGCCAGTCGGTGATGTGCGCCCACTGCCGGTCCTTGAAGAACGGCTCGGGCGGCACGTACAGCGTGTTGGCGTAGACGAGCGACCCGCCGCCGACGCCCGCGCCCGCCAGCACGAGCACCCCCGCCTTGCCCCGCACGAGGTGCATGCGCTGGATCCCGCGCATCCCGAGCCGCGGCGCCCACACGTACCGGCGGAACCGCCACGACGTCTTCGGCAGCGTGCTCTCGTCGAAGCGGCGGCCGGCCTCCAGCACCGCCACCCGGTAGCCCTTCTCGGCCAGCCGCAGCGCCGAGACGCTGCCGCCGAACCCGGACCCGACCACGACCACGTCGAAGTCGAGGTCGGGGGAACCGCCGGCCGGCCCGGTCATGAGCCACCACCACTCTCGCTCGTCGGGGGTACGAGGGACCGGGTCCCTCGCGGGGGCGCGAGGGACCCGGGTCCCCGACTATCGGGGCCCGTGACGCTGAGCGCCACATGCGTGACGCAACGTTTCGGCCCGTCCTTTGTCACCGCGGTGACAAAGGACTCAGCCGACGATGCTGATGCCGCCGTCGACCGGGATGACCGCGCCGGTCACGTACGCCCCCGCCCGGCTCGCGAGGTAGACCGCGATGCCCGCCATGTCGTCGGGGCGGCCGATGCGGCGCAGCGGCGCGGTCTCGGAGATCACGTCGCCGAACGCCTCCAGGGTCGCCGCCATCATCTTCGACTCGAACGGTCCGGGCGCGACGGCGTTCACCGTGATGTGGCGCGGGCCGAGCTCGCGGGCCAGCACCCGCGTGAGCTGGTGCACGCCCGCCTTGCTCGCCGAGTAGGAGTACGTCGGCAGCGGCGGCACCCGGATCCCGTCGATGCTGCCCACGTTGATCACGCGGGCCGGGTCGTCGTGCGTGCCGGCGGCCTCCAGCAGCGGGAGCAGCGCGCGGGTCAGGAAGAACGGCGACTTCAGGTTGAGGTCGACGACCTTGTCCCACGCCGACGCGGGGAACTCCTCGATCGGCGAGCCCCACGTCGCGCCCGCGTTGTTGACCAGGACGTGCAGCTCCTCCTCGCGCGCGGTCAGCTCGGTCGCGAGCCGCAGGCACTCGGCCTCGGTGGACAGGTCCGCCGGGACGGCGGTGACCTGCCCGAACTCCTTCAGCTCCCGTTCGGCCGCGGCGCACGCGTCGGCCTTGCGGGAGCTGATGTAGACGCGCGCGCCCGCCTCCAGCAGGCCGCGCGCCATCATCCTCCCGATCCCCCGGGTGCCGCCGGTGACGAGGGCGATCTTTCCGGTCAGGTCGAACAGGTCCACGTGGCGTCCTCTCACTCGGCGGCGGCCCGCCCGCCCGCGGCGGTGCGGTTGACCATGCGGGCGTGCAGGATCAGCTCCATCTCCAGGCACCGGCGCGGATCCCGCAGGTCGTCCCCGAAGAGGTCCTGGAGATGGCGGAGCCGGTATCGGACGGTCTGCGGGTGGACGCGCAGCCGGCGGCTCGCGTCGGCGGCGTTGAAGTTGTGCTCCAGCAGCGCGAGCAGCGTCTCGGCGAGCCGTTCGCGCCGGGCGGGCGGGACGGCGCTGAGCGGCGCCAGCCGGGTCGTGGCGGCGTCGTCGATCAGCTCCTCCGCCCGGAAGATCATCAGCGTGGGGACGTGCTCGGCGCTGCGGATGACGCCCGCGTCCGGGATCACGCCCCGGCCCGCGAGGGCGAGCGTCTCCCGCGCCCACCGCAGCGACTCCGCGGCCCGCCGCGTCGGCACCGTCGGCCCGACCGCGACGACCCAGTCGCGCAGCAGCGGCTCGGCCGGGCCGGGCCCGCACCCGTCCGGGTCGGGCAGCAGCAGGCACGGCTCGGGCGCGCCGAAGTCGGCGAGCAGCCCGTCCGGAACGGGCCGCCGCGTCCTCGGCGCCTCGTCGCGGCGCTGCCGCACGACCGCCACCGCGACCGTGCGCGGCAGCGGCCAGCGCGCCTCGGCCGCCAGCGCGTGGACGATCTCCGGGTCGGCGGGCGGGTCGGCCAGCAGCAGGTGCAGCAGCCGCGTCCGCCGCCGCGCCGCCGCCTCGTCCGCGAGGCCGTCCGCGCGCCTGCGCTCCGCCTCGTACCCCTCGGCGATCACGGCGGTGACCGCGTCCATGTAGCAGAACTGCGCGTCGCCGACCAGGCTCAGCGTCTCGTGGTCCAGCTCCAGCGTCTCGGTCATCGTGGCGAGCGTCCGCCACGCCGTGAGCGCCGACCGGCGCAGCGCCTGGTGCGTCTCCTCCAGGTCGCGGGCGTCGCGCGCCATCTGCCGCCCGATCCGCAGGTAGAACGCCGCGATCCGTTCCCAGCCGGCGCCCGGGTCCTCCACCAGGTCGCAGAAGTGCCGCACGCCCGCGACGATGCTCGCGCGGGCCCGTCCCGCCTCGCCCTCCCCCGTGAGCGAGCCGCCCAGCACCAGTTCGTTCAGCAGCTCGTCGGCCGCCCGGTCGATGTGGGGACGCAGCCGCATCCCCACCCATCCCGGGACCGCCTCGAACGCGCGGGCGTCCAGCCGCACGCCCATCTCTGTCTGGGTCACCTCGCCAATCCCCCTGCCCGACGCCGGCCCGCCTGGATACGCGCCCCCAGCATCGTGGATCGGCTCGGATTTCGATTGTGTCCGCCAGAACTGATTCGCCACGGCTTCTTTCAGCCGATTGACAAAAACGGCCGCTTGCTGCCAACCGGGAACCGCCCGGCCTCGCCGTTCAGTTCACTATGCCGCCCGGAGGCCGTACCTCTCACCCTGCGCGTTCACGCCGCTACGTGCGTCGCTCGCCGCATCGCCGTCCGCCTGCGGGAAAACGAATTCGGCGGCGCCCCATGCCGTCCCGCACAATGCGGTCGCCGGCGACAACGCCCGCGACGGAAATGCAGACGGGCCCGCCGGAACGACAATCGGCACCGGAGCGAGCCCCTTCCACCCCGTTCCGGGCGGCCTTTATCCCCGCTCATACCGCGCGGCCCGGACCCTTTCCGGAGCCGGGCCGCGCCGCACAGATCCCTGACCGCGAGATCCGGGGGGGTGGACGGGCGCGAGCCCCCGCGCCGTGTCGGCGCCGGGGCTCGGCCTTATCTCCTTTGCCAGGGCTGGGCGTACAGGTGGCGGATGGGGGCAAGCGGCCCTTCATGTCGCACCGGTGGCGTACCCAGCGGCCCTCGTTCGGGCCGGCCTGGCTGCCGGACTTACGCGCCTCCTAGCCCTGGGGGCGTTCTCGGGCTGCGCGGCGGGGTTGGACAGGGGCGCCGTCTCCGAGTCCGGGATGGACTTGGGGCGGGGTTGGTCTCGGACTCGGGCGCGGTCTCGGAGTCCGGCGCGGCCGGGACCTGCGGCGCGCCCTCGGCCTCTGGCGCGCCCTCGGACTCGGGCGCGGTGTCGGTCTGGGGGGCGACGGGGGCCACCGGCGCGCCCTCGGCCTCGGGCGCTGTGTCGGACTGGGGCGCACCCTCGGACTGGGGCGCGGTGTCGGACTCGGGGGCGGCATTGGACACGGGCGGCGGTGCGACGTCGGCGGCGGCCGAGGGCAGGGGGGCGCCGAACGACGCCAACGCGGCGATCGCGACGAGGGGCAGCGAGCGGCGCAGGCGGCGCGAGCGGGATGGCAGGGTGCCGTGCATGGGGGTTCCTTTCGTCCACAGGAAAACCGTTCCATCACCTTCTATCACCCTACGAACACAGGTAGCTACTATCTGTAATGGTATGAGAGGGTGCCGAAGTTGCCTGGGGTGCGACGACTTTCACCGCTCGCCGCGGTCTTACCGCTGCCGCCCGCGATCGCGGACGGCCGATCACGGAAGGACGACCGGCGATGACCACCATCCGCACCATCGACGTCCGAGGCGCGCGCCTGCACTGCGAGATCCGAGGCTCGGGGCCGCTCCTGCTGCTCATGGGCTCGCCCATGCCCGCCGCGCCGTTCGCGGGGCTGGCGGACGCGCTCGCGGCCGAGCGCACCGTCGTCACCCATGACCCGCGCGGCATCGCGGGCAGCCCCCTCGACGACCCGGAGGAGGACTCCACCCCCGACCTGCGGGCGGACGACGTCGCGGCCGTCATGGACGCGCTCGGCGCCGAGTCCGCCGACGTGTTCGGCAGCAGCGGCGGCGCGGTGACGGGCCTCGCGCTCGCCGCGCGCCATCCCGCGCGCGTGCGGACGCTCGTCGCCCACGAGCCGCCGCTCATGGAACTGCTCCCCGACGCGGCCGAGCAGCGCGCCGAAGTCGAGGAGCTCGTCGCGACGTTCCACCGGGAGGGGGTCGTGGCCGCGTGGCGGCGGTTCATGAGCACCGCCGGTTTCGACAGCGGCGAGGACGCGGGCCCGCCGCCGGGCGACGACCCCGGGCAGGACCTGGCGGACGGCGCCCGCTTCTTCGGCCACGAGCTGCTCGGGACCGCCACCTACGTCCCCGACTTCGCCGCCCTCGCCGCCGGGCCGTTCCGCGTCGTCGTCGGCGTCGGCGCGGAGTCGCGCGGCCTGTCCACGTACCGGACGTCCGAGGCGCTCGCGGAACGGCTCGGCACGTCCACGACGGAGTTCCCCGGCGACCACGGCGGCTTCATGGGCCACCCGAAGGAGTTCGCCGACGTCCTCCGGGAGGTCCTGAAGTCCTAGCCGCGCGTGTCCTGCCCGTGCGCGAGGCGGCGGCGCCACGGGTGGTCGCGGGAGACGAGGGCGAGCGCGCCGTCCAGCCAGCGCCGTTGCGGAACGGTCAGCGCGGGCAGGGCGGCGTCGAAGTCGGTCTCGTCCTTCGGGCGCGTGCCCGCGGCCTTGTAGAAGAGCTGGATCTCGGGCGAGAGGTAGGGGACGCCGTCCGCGGTGGTCGCGCCGATGGCGGCGACGGGGCGGCGGACGCGCGGGTCGCGGCGCGAGACCCACGTGCCGCCGCTCGCCTCGTCCAGCATGATCTGGACGCGCCACGGCGCGGCGGGGCCCGGACGGCACCAGACGTCGTGCACGCGCGCGGGCAGGCGTTCGCCGCGCGCCCACGGGCGCAGGGTGCCCGGCGGGTCCGCCGCCCACCACTCCCACCCCGCGAGGGCCTCCTGCACGTGGCGCTGGTCGCGGCGGAGCACCATCACGTCGAGGTCGGCGTGGGAGCGGACCGCCCGTCCGAGGGCCAGCTCGATCGCGTAGCCGCCCGCGATCCACCAGGGGGCGGGCAGGGCCGAGAGGAGCGAGGCCGCCTCGTCCGGGTCGGCGGGCTCCCAGGGGCCGTACGGCGCGCCGATCCGGGTGGCTCCCATGGCGCCGAGCCTAGCGACCGGCGGCCGGCCCGGTGGTCCGGTGGTCCGGTGGGTCAGCGGCCGGTGAAGGTGTCCAGGGAGGTGATCCGCCAGTGGCCGTCGCGGCGGACGGCGTCGACGGCGAGCATCGCGGCGGCGGAGGAGCCCTTGCCGTCGCTGAGGCGCGTGGTGCGCTGGTCGGCGAAGACGAGCAGGCGCGCGCGGTCGCCGCGCAGGAGGGTGACGGCGCTGTCGGTGACCTTGGTGGTGAGCACGGTCCGGGCCTTCGGCGCGTCCGTGCGGACCTTGCCGAAGAGCGACTCGTACTGGCGGACGGCGGCGCCGGTGAGGTGGGTCCGCGCGGCCCGGTCCGTCCGCGCGCCGTCGGTGAAGTTGTAGGAGAAGACCTTGCCGACCATGTCCGCGACCTCGCCCTTCACCTCGCTGGTGCGGGCGCTGTCGGTGAGGGCGGTGTTGCGGGCGGACGGGTCGTCGCGGAGCTGCCGCGCCTCGCGGTAGGCGTAGACGCCGCCGGCGGCGAGGACGGCGGCGGCCGTGCCGAGGGCGACGGGAGAGCGGACGTTCCGCCGCCACCGGGTGGCGTTGAGGGCGTCGAGGGCCTTGCGGGAGTCGAGCGCGGCCATGCCGGTGCCTTTCAGCTCGTGCCCATGGGGGCCTGGCCGAGGTCGCTGAGCTTCCAGCCCGAGGAGGTGCGGGCGAGCTCGCCGACCATGCGGCTCTGCTTGGTGACCGGCGCGCCGCCGGGCGGGGTGACGGTGATCTGGAGGGCGACGATCACGCTCGCCTTGCCGGACCGTTCGTCCAGCTCCGACACCGCGCCTTCGAGGACGCGGGCGCTGGTGACCGTGCGGGCCTTGCGGACGCTGTCCTCGAAGCCCGCCCGGCCCTGGGTGATCTGGTCGTACAGGCCGCTGGTGGTGGAGTCCTGCCAGGTCTTCAGGCCGGTCCCGACGTCGCGGTAGTCGAGGGTGTTGAGGTTCTGGACGGCCTGCTCGCCGCTGCGCAGCACCTCGTCGCGGGTGCGGGAGTAGCCGAACGAGCCGTCGTTCGCGGCCGAGTACCAGGACCAGCCCGCCCAGGCGGCGAAGAGCGCGGCGAGCGTGGCGATGGCGGTGGCCGTTCTCGGGACCGGGTCGAACGAGGCGAGCGGGGCGCGCGGGCCTCGGCGGGCGGCGCCTCGGGTCAGGGTGTCGGGCATCGGACCTCCCTCAGCGGGACCGGATGTCGGAGATCAGCCAGTGGCCGTCCCGGCGGGTGGCGGTCACCGCGAGCTGGGCGGCGGCGGGCGCGGGGGCGGCGGCGCCCGCGCGCGTGGTGGTCTGGTCGAGGAAGACCAGCAGGCGGGCGGTGTCGCCGGTCAGGGACGTCACGCCCGCGCGGACGACGCGGGTGGACAGGGCGACGCGCTGCGCCGGGGCCTGCCGCTTCACCTGGCCGAACACCGTCCTGTACTGCGCGGCGGCGGAGCCGGTGAGCTTCTCGGCGGCGGCGCGTTCGGCGGTGGCGGTGTCGGTCGCGGTGTAGGTGAACACCTGGGTGAGCGCGGAGGAGACGTCGCCGGTGACGAGGTTGGTGGCGACGCCGTCCAGGGCCGAACGGTCCGACGGCTCCTCCTCGCCGCCGCCGCTTCGTACGGCCATGACGGCGACGCCCGCGAGCAGCAGCGCGAGGGCGATGGCGAACGGCTTCAGCAGCCCTCTCATCGCGAGCGGTCCCTTCATCGCGCGCCCGCCGGGATCGCGGTGAGCGATTCGAGCTTCCATCCGGCGGGCGTCCGGCTGAGCCCCGCCTCGAAGCGCTTGCGCTGGTCGCTCGGCGCGCCGGTCTCCGGCGTGAGGCGGACCCGGACGGCCGCGATGACCTTCGCGCGGCCCGTCGCGGTGTCGAGCGAGAGGACCGCGGCGTCGGTGACCGTTCCGGCCGCGCTGGTGCGGGCCTTCTGGATCTTCGCGCGGCTCTGCGGCTCGTCCCGCCGGAGCTGGTCGTGCAGGGGGCCGGTGGACGCGCCGAGCCAGGCGCGCAGGCCCGCGTCGGCGTTGGCGCGGTCCATCGTGTTGAGCGTCGCGATCTGCTGGCGGGCCGTTCGCAGCACGGTGTCGCGGTCGCGCGCCGGGCCGTCCTTCGCGCCGTCCCCGCCGGGCCACGCGGCCCAGGCGAGGAACGCGGCGGCGAGGACGATCGCGGCCCAGCCGACCACGCCCCACCCGGCCAGCAGCGGGCGCGCCGGACGGGCGGGGGCGTCGGGGGCGTCGGAGCCGGTGGACTCGGCCGTCGTTTCGGCGGTCGCCATCAGCGCCCTCCCAGGCCGAGCAGGCCGCTCATCCCGACCGGGCCGGGGCCCGCGGGGAGCCCCGGCAGCGCGAGCGCGCCCGGCAGCGGCGCCCCGGCCGCGGCGGCGCTCAGCACCGACCCGGGGCGGGCCGGGGCGGGCACGGAGCCGCGGGGGCGTTCGCCGCGCCGCGCACGTTGACGCCGCTGGAGGCGGGCATCGCGCACTGGGCTGAGGTGTTGAGCGCGGGCCCGCGCGAGGTGTCGAGGCCGTTGCGGTACTTGGTGCCGCCGTAGCCGCGCGTGCAGGGCTCGGGGTTGAAGAACGTGGTGACCATGCCGTAGTTGAGGCGGCCGTCCTCGACCACCGACATCCCGGCGGCGACGGCGGCGGGCACCTTGGCGAGGAGCTGCTCCAGTCCGGGCGAACGGGTCGAGAGCAGGTCGGAGGTGGTCAGCAGGTTCGCGACGAGCACGCCCATCGACGGGTCGAGGTCGCGGACGAGCCCGGCGAACTCGGACGCCGCGCCGGGCGCCGTGGACACCAGCCTGCGGAACGCCGGGTCCGACGCGCGGAGCTGCTGCGAGAGCAGCTTCGCGTTGCGGCCGAACGACTTCAGCGCGCCCGACTCCTCGTTCTGCGTGCGCAGGACGGTCTCGGCGTCGGTGAACAGCCGCTTGGTCGGCGTGGCGTTCTCGTTCGCCTCGCGGGTGAACTTGCCACCGCTGTCGAGCAGCACCTGGAGGTTCGGGCCCTGCCCGGCGAACGCCCGGCCGAGTTCGGCGACGACCGTGCGCAGCGAGTCGGTCGGGACCGACTGGGCGAGGCTGTTGACGCTGGTCAGCAGGTCGGTGACCGGCGCGGGGGTCTGCGTGGCCGAGCGCGGGACGATCGCGCCGGCCTTGAGGTACGGGCCCGAGTCGGTCACCGGGCGCAGGTCGATGTACTGCTCGCCGATCGCCGATCGGTTCGCGACGACGGCCTTGGTGTTGGCCGGGATCTTCGGCGCGGACTTCTTGATCCGCAGGTCGGCGTGCAGGCCGTCGCCCGTCAGGGTGAGGTCGCCGACCCGCCCGACCGACGTCCCCCGGTAGGTGACGTCGGCGTTGCGGGCGAGGCCGCCGGCGGTCGCGAGGTCCACCTTGACGACGTAGTAGTTGCGCAACCCGACGTAGCCGCCGAGGTCGGCGTAGTTGAACCCGACGTACGCCATCGCGAGCAGCCCGACGACGACGAAGACGAGGTTCTTGATCCTGGTACCGAGCGTGAGCATCAGTCCCCCGCGTTGGCTTGGCGGCGCCGCCCACCGAGGGCAGCGGCGTGATCGGCGGGACGATCTCGGTGCCCGGCGCGGCGGCGACCGAGAGGTACACGTTGAGGTAGTCGCCCTTCACCGCGGGCAGCACCGCGTCGGTGAACGGGTAGGTCAGCAGCACCTGGAGGGCCTTCGGGAGGTCGTGCCCGGCGTCCGACAGCTTGCGCAGCGTCGGTTCGAGGGCCTTCAGGTCGGCGATGATGTCGTCCTTGCTCCGCCGTACGGTCGTGACGGCGACGCCGGACAGCTCGTCCAGCGAGTCGAGCATCCGGACGAGCGCCCCGCGCTGCTCCTCCAGCACCTTCAGGCCGGGCGCGATGTCGTCGATGGCGACGCCGATCTGCTGCTTGCGGTCGCGGAGCGTCGCCGACAGCCGGTTCAGGCCGTCGATGGCGTCGGTGATGCCCTTCTTGTTGGCGTCCAGATCGCCGACGAGCCGCTCGGCCTGCTCCAGCAGGGAGCGGACCTCCGGCTCGTTCCCGCCGAGGGCGCGGTTGAGCTCCACGGTGATCGTGCGGAGCTGCGCGATGCCGCCGCCGTTCAGCAGCATCGACAGCGCCCCGAACACCTCCTCGACCTCGGGGTTGCGGTTGGTGCGCGCCATCGGGATCAGCGCGCCGTCGGCGAGCGTCCCGGCGGGCGCGGCGGACGCGGGCGCGCCCGGCCCGTGGTCGGCGTCGGGCGCGCTGAGCTGGATGAACTTCTCGCCCAGCAGGCTCGACTGGCGGAGCTGCGCGTACGCGTTGCCGGGCAGCCTGACCTTGCCGTTCACCTTCATGGTGACCTCGGCGCTCCAGCCGTTGACCGGCACCGACACCTTGGTGACGCGGCCGACCGCGACGTCGTTGACCTTCACCGCCGACTGCGGGACCAGGTTGAGGACGTTCGCGAACCGCGCCCGCACCGTGTAGGGGTGGTCGCCGAGGTCCGCGCCGCCGGGCAGCGGGAGGTCCTTCACCCCGTTGAAGCCGCAGCCGCCCAGCGCCAGCGACGCGAGCCCGGCGACCGCGGCCGCCTTGCCGAACGGGCCGGTCATGGCGTGGCCTCCTGTCCGCCGGACGCGCCCCGCGTGCCCTGCGCCCGGCCCGTGACCGGGAGCGGCATGAGCTCGTTCAGGTCGCCGCGGCCCATCAGCGAGCCGGTCTTCGGGTCGTAGGCGTTGAGGACGTTGGTCGCGTTGAGCGGCTGCACATCGAGGGCCTCGGCGAGGGAGCGGCGCTGGTCCACCAGCGTCTGGGTGATCTTGGCGAGCTTGGCGACGTTGGCGCTGACCTGCGCGCGGTTGTCGTGGATGAAGACCTTGACCTTGCCGAGCGCGTCGGCGAGGGCCCGCAGCGCGGCGTCCAGCTCGTGCCGGTCCGCGGCGAGGAACTCGGTCACGTCCGCGAGCTGCCGCTCGGCCTGCCGCACCTGCCCGTCGTTCTGCCGCAGCATGGTCGTGAACGTCTGGAGGTTGCGGATGGTGGCGAACAGGTCCTTCTGCGACCCCGACAGGGTCTTGGCGGCCTGCGCCATCCGCTCGGTGGTGGTGCGGATGTCCTGGCCGTTGCCCCGGAGGTTCTCCGCGCCGGTGCCGAGCACCTTCGACAGCGCGCCGTTCTTGTTGAGCCCGTTCGGGCCGAGGTCGGAGGCGAGCTTGCGGATGCTGTCGTACACCTTGTCGAGCTCCATCGGCGTCGCGGTCCGCTCGACCGGGATCACCGCGCCCGCCGCCATCGCCGGGCCGCCGGTGTAGGCGGGGGTGAGCTGGACGTACCGGTCGGCGACCAGGCTCGGCGCGACCGCGACGACCTTCGCCCCGGCGGGGATCTTCACCTCGTGGTCCACCGTCATCACCGCGCGGACGCGGGTGCCCTCGGCGTGCACGCGGTCGACCGAGCCGACCTTGATGCCGAGGACGCGGACGTCGGAGCCCTTGTAGATGCCGACCGCGTCGTTGAAGAAGACGGTGATCCGGGTGCCTTCCGGACCGGTCGCGACGACCAGGGCGACGACGGCCGCCACGGCGGCGGCGAGGCCCGCGGCGATCAGGGCGGCTGGTCCGAGGAGCCGGCGCAGCATCACTTGCCGCCTTTCTTGGGCGGCTTGCAGCCCTTCTCGGGGGCGTGCCCGGCGGCAGGTACTCCTTCGGGACGAGCCCGCAGAGGTAGCCGTCCATCCAGCGCCCGTTGCCGAGCGTGTTGCCGAGCAGGCGGGTGTACGGCCCGGCCATCTTCAGCGCCCGGTCGAGGTTGTCCTGGTTCTTCTGGAGCAGGTCGGTGACGCGGCCGAGCGCGCGCAGCGTCGGGTCGAGCTGCCGCTGGTTGTCGTCCACCAGGCCGCTGATCTGCCGCGACAGCGCCTGCGCGCCCGTCAGCAGCCCGTGGATCGCCTCGCGGCGGCGGCTGATCTCGCCCAGCAGCAGGTTGCCGTCGCGCAGCAGCGCCTCGACGTTCGCGCTCTGGCCCGCCATCGTGCCCGACACCTCCCGGGTGTTGGCGAGCAGCCGGGACAGCTCGGCGTCCCGCGAGGAGATCGTCTTCGACAGCGCCGAGATCCCGGACAGCGCGTTGCGGACGCTCGGCGCGGTCTTGGCGAACGTCGTGGAGATCGTGTCGAGGCTCTGCGCGAGCTTCGCCGAGTCGAGCTGCCCGACCGTCCCGGCGAGGTCCTCGAACGCCTTGGTCACGTCGTACGGGGACGTCGTCCGGCCGATCGGGATGCGGTTGTCCGGGTTCTGCTTGCGCGCCCCGAGCGGATCGACCGCGAGGTACTTGTCGCCGAGCAGCGTCTTGATCGCGATCGCGACGGTGCTGGCCTCGCCGATCCAGGTCCTCTTCACCCGGAACGACACCGTCACCTTCGCGCCGTTCAGCCGGACGCCGGTGACCTCGCCGACCTTCACGCCGGCGACGCGCACCTCGTTGCCCGAGCGCAGCCCGGCCGCCTCGCTGAAGTCGGCGGTGTAGCGGGTGCCGCCGCCGATCACCGGCAGGTTCTTGGCGTTGAACGCCAGCAGCCCGACCGTGAAGATCAGCGCGAACGAGATGATCGCGATCGGGATCGGGTTGCGCTCCCGGATCGGCTTCAGCCTCGGCCTGCGCAGCCGCGGCCGCGCCTTGGCGCCTGGAGCCGCCTTGGCGTCCGGCGTCTTGCCGCCGGCGAGCTTGCCCGGGGCCTTGCCCGCGGGCTTGCCGGGGGCCTTCGCGCCGTCCTTCGCGCCGTCCTTCGGGCCGGTCATTTGCCGCACCTCTCGGCGGTCAGCGGCACGCCCGTCGGCCGCGGGTGGTTCTCGCCCGGGTACTGCTTGTATTCGGCGCCGGTCAAGGCGGCCTCGCACAGGTAGAGGTTGAGCCAGGAACCGTACGACCCGATGCGCCCGATCGTCGCCATCTTCACCGGCAGCGTCTTCAGGAACGAGTCGACCGTCGGGGAGTCGTCGGCGAGGTTGGTGGACAGCCGCCCGAGCTGCGCGATGTCGCGCTTGAGCGGCTCGCGGCCGTCCTTCAGCAGACCGGTGGTGGTGCTCGCGAGGTCGTCCAGCGCGGTGATCGCCTCCCCGATCGGGCGGCGGTCGGCGGCGAGGCCCGACACCAGCCGGCGCAGCGTGCCGATCAGGTCGTCCAGGTTGTCGCCGCGCGCGTTGACCGTGTCGAGCACCTCGTTGAGGTTGCCGATGACCTCCCCGATCACGCGGTCCTTGTCGGCGATGCCGCTGGTCAGCGACGCGACCGTGGACAGCAGGCCCTCGACGGTCGGGCCCTCGCCCTGGAGCACCTGCACGATGGAGCCGGCGAGCTGGTTGACGTCCTTCGGCGACAGCGCCTGGAACAGCGGCTGGAACCCGTTGAACAGCTGGGTCAGGTTGAGCGCGGGCGTCGTCCGCTCGACCGGGATCGTCGCGCCGGGCTTCAGCGTGCCGGGCGCGCCGGTGCCCTGCCCGAGCTCGACGTACCGCTGCCCGATCAGGTTGAGGTACTTGATCGTCGCGGTGGAGGTGGCCGGCAGCCGCCGCCCGTTCTCCACGGTGAACGACACCCGCGCCGTCCGGCGGTCCACGACGTGGATCTCGCCGACCCGGCCGACCTCGACGCCCGCGACGCGCACGCTGTCGCCCTCGCGCAGCCCGGACGCGTCGGTAAACCGGGCCTTGTACGACGCCGTTCCGCCGCCGCCGAACTGGGTGATGCTGAGCGCCAGCATCGCCGTCGCGACCACGGTGACCGCGACGAACGCCAGCGACTTGACGATCGGGCCGGTCAGCCCTTTGCGCCTCACTTGAGCCTCACCTCCGTGCCCCGGTAGATCGGGCCCGCGAGGACGCTGCTCCAGTCGGGCAGCGTCTCGGGGACCTCGTGCAGGTCGGGCGCGAGCAGCTCGTTGACCAGGCGGTTCTCCTCGGGGGAGTTGGGCAGGCCGAGCCCGCCGGGCGCCACGGCGACGGGCGTGGAGGCGTTCGCCGGGGCCGCCTTGGCGGCGCCGGACGGCGTGCCCGCCGCGCCGTACGGCACGGAGTAGCAGTGCGGCCCGCTGCGGTCGGTGTAGCGCGGACGGTCCCGGCCCGGGAGGTAGCGGCCCTTGGACGGCAGCGTGCTGACGTTGACGTGCAGGCCCGGGTGCTTGGTGCCCTTGCCGAGCACCTCGTCCATCACGGGCACGAAGTCGCTCAGCATCTTCAGCGTGCACGGCAGCTCGGGCGAGTACTTCTGGAGCAGCCCGAGCGTCGGGCGGCTCTCGGCCGACAGCCGGATGAGGTTGGCGGAGTTCTCGTGCAGGAAGTCCGACAGCCCCTGCGACGCGTCCGTCACCGACGCGTAGAGCTGGGCGAGGTCGCCGCGCTGCTGGACGATCGAACGGCTCGTGTAGGAGAAGTCGTTCAGCGCCTGGAGGATGTCGGGCGCGGCCTCGTCGTACGCGCGGCTGACCGAGACCAGCTCCCTGATGCTCCGGTTGAGCGCGGGCACGCTCGGGTTGATCTTCTTCAGGTACGCGTCCAGCTCGACCATCGTCCGGCCGAGCTGCTCGCCGCGGCCGTCGAGCGCCTGCGACACCGCGGTGAGCGTGGCCGACAGCTCGGCGGGCTGGACGGCGGTGAGCAGCGGGTACAGGTTGTCCATCACGCGCTGGAGCTCGATCGCGTTGGCCGAACGGTCCTGGTCGATCACGCTGTGCGCGGTCAGCCGTGCGGTCGCGGGCTGCGCGGGCGGCACCAGCGCCACGAACCGCTGGCCGAACAGCGTGGTCGGCAGGAGCTGCGCCGACACGTTCGCGGGGAGCCGCTTCATCTTGTCGGGCTGGATCGCCAGCCGCAGCGTCGCGGTGCTCCCGTCGGACGAGACGTCGCGGACCTCGCCGATGACGACGCCGCGCAGCTTCACGTCGGCGTGCGGGTGCATCTCGCTGCCCGCGCTCGCGGTGCGGAGCGTCACCCACGACACGTCGGTGAACGACTTGTTGTACTGGGCGATCGACACCCAGACCAGCAGCAGCGGGACCAGCAGGAACCCGACCCCGGCGAGCCGCCTGCGCACCAGCCCGGAGGTGTCGGTCCGCCGCCGCGCCCGGCGGCGCGGAGCCGCGGCGCCCGGGCCCGCGGGGCGTCCGGCGGGGCCGCCGGCGGCGGGGGCGTCGGCGCGCTCATCCGGCCACCTTCACCGTGGTGGTCGTGCCCCACACCGCCAGGCTGAAGAAGAAGTCGCTGACGCTGATGAGCACGATGGAGGTGCGGACCGCGCGGCCGACGGCCTGGCCCACCCCGGCAGGGCCGCCGGCCGCGCGGTAGCCGTAGTAGCAGTGCGAGAGGATCACCAGCACGCTGAACACCAGCACCTTGAAGAACGAGAGGATCACGTCCACGGGCGACAGGAACAGCCCGAAGTAGTGGTCGTAGGTGCCCGCCGACTGCCCGTTGACGAGGACGGTCACCTCGCGGGACGCCACGAACGCGCAGAGCAGGCCGATCGCGTACAGCGGCACGATCGCGACGGCGCCCGCGATGATCCGCGTGGTCACCAGGTAGGGCAGGCTCGGGATGCCCATGACCTCCAGGGCGTCCACCTCGTCGCTGATCCGCATCGCGCCGAGCTGCGCGGTGAACCCGGCCCCGACCGTCGCCGACAGCGCGAGGCCCGACACGACCGGCGCGATCTCGCGGGTGTTGATGTAGGCGGAGGCGAACCCGGTGAACGCCGAGGTCCCGATCTGCTGGAGCGCGGAGTAGCCCTGCATGCCGACGACGACGCCGGTCGCGAGGGTCATCGCGACCATCACGCCGATCGTCCCGCCGATCACGCCGAGCCCGCCGCTGCCGAACGCGACCTCGGCGAGGAGCCGCTGCACCTCGCGGCGGTAGCGGCGCAGCGCGCGCGGCGTCCACAGCAGCGACCTGACGTAGAAGGTGCCCTGGTCGCCGGGCTGGTCGAGGAAGCGGAACCAGCGGACGGGCCCGGCCCGGACCCCGGTGAGCAGACTCATCGCTCAGCCCCCCTTCGGCGGGACGACCTGGAGGTAGATCGCCGTGATCGCGAGGTTGAGCATGAACAGCAGCAGGAACGTGATGACGACCGACTGGTTGACGACGTCGCCGACGCCCTTCGGCCCGCCCTTCGGGTTCAGCCCCCGGTACGAGGCGACGACGCCGGCGACGAACCCGAACAGCAGCGCCTTCGCCTCCCCCACGTAGATGTCGGGGAGCTGCGCGAGGGCGGAGAAGCTCGCCACGTACGCGCCGGGGGTGCCGCCCTGCATCAGCACGTTGAAGAAGTAGCCGCCGCCGACGCCGACGACCGAGACCAGGCCGTTCAGCAGGAACGCGACCGCGACGCACGCGAGCACGCGCGGGACGACCAGGCGCTGCACCGGCGAGACGCCGAGCACCTCCATCGCGTCCAGCTCCTCGCGGATCTTGCGGGCGCCGATGTCGGCGCAGATCGTCGAGCCCGCCACGCCGGACACCAGCAGCGCCACGATCATCGGGCTGGCCTGCTGGATGACCACCAGCACGCTCGCCGCCCCGGTGAACGACTGCGCGCCGAACTGCTGGGTGAGGGAGCCGACCTGGAGCGAGGTCACCGCGCCGAACGGAATGGACACCAGCGCGGTCGGCAGGATCGTCACGCTCGCGATGAACCAGAACTGCTCCACGAACTCGCGGAACTGGAACGGGCGCCGGAACATCATTCCGAACACCGAGATGCCGAGCGCGAACATCCGCCCCGACTCGCGCAGCGCGCTCGCCGGAATGGCGATGACAGGCGTAGCCACGGCCGACCTCCCTCCTTTTAGCGTGGGTTACTGGGAGCGGAACAGATTAAACAGCCGACGACATTCAGGTGTCTTGTCACCTGACTGCGGAATCCCGTTCGGCGATCAGGTGCCCAGGCGCTGGCAATCGGAGCTCTGGTCGAACGCGGCGCCGAGGCGGGGATTGGCGCGCAGGTCCTTGGTCGGCCCCTGGTAGGAGTTGAAGCGGGCCAGCTTCTGGCCGACGTCCGTGAGCGACCTGGTGAGCGTCGCCTTGTCCTTGACCTTGGCCTTCGCGAGCGCATCGGCGGTCGCGCCGACCTCCTGGCCGACCTTGGTGAGGTTGGCGAGCGCGGTGTCGTAGCCCGCCCGGCCCCCGTCGACGGGCGGGGCCCCGGCCGCGCGCAGCGTCGCCTCCTGGGCCTTCAGCGACCCCGACAGGTCGCGGAGGAACTTGACGATGGAGGACTTGGACTTCGGGCCGTTCTTCGGGTCCACGGTCGGGAACCTCAGCGTCGCGCCGCTCTGCTTGACCGTTCCACAGATCCGTCCGGCCCAGGCGAGTTGCGCCTTGGTGGGCTTGTCGTCGCCCGAGTCGTCACTGCATCCCGCCACCGACGTGGCGGTCACCGAAGCGAGGACGACCCCGCAGACCAGTCGCCGTATCATGTCTTTTTCCTCCATGACCTTCAGTGTTGCAGCGATGTTACTGACGAACGTCCCGAAGTGACAGGGCCGTCCTATTCACGAGTACCGGAACGCCATTTATGTTGTTCCGGAGAAACATTTCTCGGGGGCCGGTCGAATACTTGTCGCCGGATGACAAGAACCGGCCGCCCGCCGGGTCACCCGCCGCGCTTCGCGGCGGGGCAGTCGCCCGCCGCGGGCTTGCCCGCGAGCCGGTCGGCGATGAACGCCATCGCGTCGGCGTTGCCCCGGTAGACCAGCGTGATGTGGCTCAGGTTCTCCCAGGGCTTCCAGGTGACGTTCATGCCGAGCGCGCAGTAGTCGTCGTGCAGCAGCGACGCCTGGTTGTAGTTGACGATCTCGTCTGTCTTCGAGTGGTACTGGAGGACGGGCACCTTGATCGGGGCCTGTCCGAGCCGGTTCTCGGTCGCCCGGGTCAGCCAGGGGCCGCGCAGCGGGCTCTGCACGAAGAAGTCCTTGAGCCGCTTGTTCTGGTAATCCAGCAGCAGTTCCAGCGTGCAGCCGCCGTCCTCCAGCCTCTTCACGGCCGCGCGTCCGGCGTCGTTCAGCTCGGAGTCGAACGGCAGCTCGGGGTAGGCGTTGTGCAGGCCCATCAGCGCGGGCAGCACGAACCCGAACGCCGGCCTGCCGTCGAGGCGGAGCGCGACCGACACGACGTCGGCGGGGACGCCTCCGCCGACGACGCCGGCGAGCGCGAGCTCCGGCCCGTACGACGGCTGCATCTGCCCCGCCCACATCGCCGCGCCGCCGCCCTGCGAGTAGCCGCGGAACACGACCTTGGCGTCCTTGGACAGCCCCGACTCCGGAAGGCGCTGCGCCGCCCGCACCGCGTCGATCAACGCCGAGCCCATCGCCTTGCCGACGATGTAGGTCGTCTTCGGCTGCGCGTGGTAGCCCTCGTAGTCGGGCGCGGCGACCGCGTACCCGGCGGCCAGCATCTCGTTCAGCGCGGACTGCTCGTAGAACGCGCCCGCGTCGATCATCTTGGACGGCGCGCAGCGGAACGCCGGGCCCTCGGTGCCGGGCCCGAACCCGATGATCGGCGCCTTGGCGCGGTCGCCCGCCTTCGGCACCAGCACGGTGCCGGTCACCGCGTTCGGCTTGCCGTTCGCGTCCGTGGACAGGTACATGACCTGCCAGGCGTCGGCGAGCCTGCGCGCCGCCGGCGGTCCCGCCTTGGCCGGGCGGGCGCGGATCACGTCGCCCGGCGACCCGGCGGGCAGCGGCGACGGCGGCGTGTAGAACGCGTCGCCGGGCGGCCCCGGGTCGGGGGCGGCGGCCCGCACGGCGGCGGGCGCGACCGCCGAAGCGGTGGACGCGGCGGTGGACGCGGCCCCCGCCGGTACGGCGAGCGCGGCCACGAGCGCGGTGGTCGTGAGGGCCCGCGCCGGACGGGAGCGCCTCGTACGGGACAGCGCCGCGCGGGACAGCGCCGCGCGCGTGTGGGGGAACCTGCTCTGCATCACGAGCCTCCGGCCTGACCCGCGGTCCCGGGGGCGGCCGTCAACGTGACGGTGTTGCCCGGCCCCTCGGTGACGGCGCTGATGAACGGGGTGAGCGGCCCGCAGCCCTGGAGCGCGGGCAGCGTGTAGACGCCGGTGACCGTTCCGCCGGCCTCCCTGGTGAAGCCGGTCGCCGCCAGCGCGAGGACCGTCGGCGAGGCGGTCGCGCAGGTCCCGCCGCCGCCGATCTCGATGCCGAAGATCCGCACCGACGGCAGCCGGACGTCCACCCGGGCGGTCCCGGCCAGCCCGGCGGCGGACAGCGTCCCGGTGGCGCGCTCGTGCTGGGTGAACGACAGGTCGGCGCCGGCGGGCAGGAAGCCGAGCACCTGGAACGTCCCGGTGGTCCGGTCGAGCTCCAGGTCCCCCTGGAACCCGCCGTCGGACTCCAGGTCCAGGCCCATCCGGCCGCCGAGCGGGACGCTGCCGTTCGCCGCCTTCACGAACGAGGACCCGGACAGCCCGTACGCCACCGGCGGGGGCGGGCCGACCACGACCGGCAGCGGCGGATCGGACGGTTTCGACTCGTTGCCGGCCCTGTCGAATGCCGACACGGTGAACGCGTACTCCTTCCCGCGCTCCAGGCCGGTCAGGACGAGCTCGGTCCGGTCGGCGACGGTCCAGGTCTTCGCGCCGTTCGACCGGACGCGGTACCCGGCGACGCCGGAGCCGCCCGGCTCGTCGCTGACGGCGTCCCACGCGAGGGTCACCGAGTCGGCCGTCCTCGCCGCGACGCGCAGGCCGCCCGGCACGGGCGGCGGGGTCGTGTCGTCCGGGACGATCTCGAACTCGGCGAGCAGGTTGTCCTGGCCGGGCTCCTGGACGCATTCGGACTCGAACGTGCCGAGGCCGCTCGGCCCGCCGTCCTCCAGCCGGGGCGTCAGCGTGAGCAGCAGGTTCCCGACGTTGATCCGGCCGGGCCCGGCCTTGCGGAACTTCAGGTTCGGGGAGGTGCCGCGGGCCTTCACGTCGAACGGCCCGGAGGCGGGGAGCGGGGTCTTCTCCAGCGTCGAGGTCACCACGGCGCCGAAGCCCTTCGGGTAGTCGGGCGTGGTGAGCGTCGCGTCCGCGACGGCCGTGCCCTCGACGGTCTTGCTGTAGAGGGCGACCAGGCCCCTGGTCGACTCGGCGCTCACGGTGGACACCGAGTCGACGGTGAACTTCGGCACCGGGACGTTCACGGTGACGGTCTTCGGGATGTCCGCGTCGATCTTGACGGCCACGCGCTGCGGCCCGATCAGCGGGAACGTGCACTGGTAGTTCAGCGTCAGCGACGCCGGCTCGGCGGCGGACGCCGAGGCGGCCGGCGCCGCGGGAGCGGTGGCGGCCACGCCGGCGAGGGCGGTGGCCGAGCAGAGCGCCAGCGCGGCGGCGGCCGCGCGTCCGGCCGTCGCGCGTCCGGCCGCTGCGCGCTCGGCGCTTCCTCTGGTGGATCGCACGCGCTGTTGCCTCCTCACGCCCGGCGGGTGGTGCCCCCGCCGCCGCTGACCGCGGCGGCGGGGGCCGTACTGTGCCCCGTCACCCGGGGACCGGATCGCGCCTTACGGCGCGGCCTTCAGGGTGACGGTGTTGCCCGGACCAGCGGCGACGGCGCTGATCAGGGGGGTGAGGAAGCCGCAGCCACCGAGCGAGGGCAGGGTGTAGCCGCCGGTGAGGTCACCGCCGGCCGTCCTGCTCCAGTTGGTGGAGGTCAGCTTGACCTCGGTCGGGGAGGTCGTCTGGCAGGAGCTCCCGCCGCCGATCTCCATGCCGAACACCTTGATCGAAGGCAGCTTGACGTTGACCTTCGTCGTGGTGCTGACGTTGGCGCCGCTCTCGGTGCCGGTCGTCTGGCCCACGGGGGCGAAGGCGACGTCGGCGGTGATCGGCAGGAACCCGAACAGGTTGAACGCGCCCGTGCTCTTGTTGAGCGTCAGGTCACCGGCGATCTTGCCGCCGCTCACCTTGCCCTTGATCGAGCCGGCCAGCGGGACGGTCCCGTTCAGGGTCTTCAGCTTCGACGCGCCCTTGAGCCCGTAGGTGAAGTTGAAGTCCGTGCCCGGGTCGTCGGCGTCGGTCGTGGCCTTGACCGCGGCCGACGGCTTGGACTCGTTCGCGGGCGTCGCCTTGTCGAACGCCGTCACCGTGAAGGAGTACTCGGTGCCCGCCTTCAGGCCGGTGACCTTGACGTCGCTGGTCGCGGAGGTCGTGACCTTCTTGCCGTCCTGGTAGACGTTGTAACCGGCCACGCCGGTGCCGCCCGGGTTGTCGGCGGAGTCGTCCCAGTTCAGCGTCACCGAGGACTTGTCCTTGGCGGAGACCTTCACGTTGGCCGGGACGGACGGAGCGGTCGTGTCCGCCGGCGGGGTGTCGTCGTCGGTCTTGGCCTTGGCCTCGGCCGACGGCTTGGACTCGTTCGCGGGCGATGCCTTGTCGAACGCCGTCACCGTGAAGGAGTACTCGGTGTTCGGCTTCAGGCCCGACACGACCGCCGTGCTGGACGAGGCGGTCGCGACCTTCTGGCCGCCCTGGTACACGTTGTAGCCGCCCAGGCCCGTTCCACCCTCGTTGTCGGTGGAGTCGTCCCAGTCCAGCGTCACGGTCGTGGTGGTCTTGCCCGTCGCCTTCACGTTCGCCGGGACGGACGGAGCGGTCGTGTCCGCGGGCGGGGTGTCGTCGTCGGTCGTCACCTTGAGCTCGGGCTCGGAAGCCTTCGACTCGTTGGCGGTCGGCGTCGCCTTGTCGAACGCCTTCACCGTGAACGCGTACTCGGTCGCGGGCTTCAGGCCCGTGACCTTGGCCGCGGTCTCCGTCGGGCCCACCGTGGCGACCTTCTCGCCGCCCTGGTAGACGTTGTAACCGCCGAGGCCGGTGCCGCCCTCGTTGTCGGTGGACGGGTCCCAGGCCAGGCTGACCGAGGTCGAGTCCTTGCCGGTCACCTTCACGTTGGCCGGGACGGACGGAGCGGTCGTGTCCGCCGGCGGGGTGTCGTCGTCGGTCTTCACCGTGACCACGGGGTCCGAAGCCTTCGACTCGTTCGGGGTCGGCGTCGCCTTGTCGAACGCCTTCACCGTGAAGCCGTACTCGGTGCCCGGCTTCAGCCCCGACACGACGGCCTCGCTGGTCGAGGCGGTCGCGACCTTCTCGCCGCCCTGGTACACGTTGTAGCCGCCCAGGCCCGTTCCACCCTCGTTGTCGGTGGAGTCGTCCCAGTCCAGCGTCACGGTCGTGGTGGTCTTGCCCGTCGCCTTCACGTTCGCCGGGACGGACGGAGCCGTCGTGTCCGCGGGCGGAGCGTCGTCGTCGGTCGTGACCTTGACCTCGTTGGACGCGCCCGACTCGTTCGCGGTCGGGGTCGCCTTGTCGAA
Source organism: Actinomadura sp. J1-007 (assembly GCF_009793335.1). Lineage (GTDB taxonomy): Bacteria > Actinomycetota > Actinomycetes > Streptosporangiales > Streptosporangiaceae > Spirillospora > Spirillospora yumaensis. Next base: position 2,764,690 of record NZ_WING01000001.1, read on the forward strand.
CGCCTTCACCGTGAACGCGTACTCGGTCTTCGGCGACAGGCCGGTGATCTCGGCGTCGCTGCTCGTGACCGTCTTGACCTTCTGGCCGTTCTGGTACACGTTGTAGCCGCCGACGCCCGTGCCGCCCTCGTTGTCGGTCGCGTCGTCCCAGTCGAGCTTGACCGACGAGGCGGTCTTGCTCGGCGAGGTCAGGTTCGCCGGAGCGGACGGAGCGGTGGTGTCACCGGGGTCGGTGCCCTCACCGATCTTGAAGTTGACGATCCGGTTGTCCTGGTCGGCCGGCGTCAGGGTGCAGGGGGCCTCGAAGTAGTTCCTGTCCGGGTACTCCGGGTCCAGCAGGTCCTCGACGATGTTGCCCTGCGCGTCACGCGGGATGATGTTCAGCGTGATGTTGTTGACGTCCATCGAACCGGTGCCGGCCTTGGTGTAGACCAGCGCGGGCGCGGAGCCCTCGACGTCCATCGGCAGCTCGGGCGCCGGGACCGTCCGGGGGACCTTGGTCTTCGGCACGCCCAGCGGCACGCGGGCCTTCACGCCGTCGGGGTACTCGGGGACCTTGAGGGTCGAGTTGGCGATCGCCGTGCCCTCGATGGTCTCCAGGCCCCGGACCGACTGCATTCCCTCGATCGTGTCCGCGGCGACCACCGTGTGCGAGGTGATCTTGATTTCCGGCGCGTAGGTGTTGAGCGGGATCTCGGCCGGGTAGTCCACCTTGGCGTTGACCGTCAGCTTCCCGTCCGGGATCAGCGGGTAGACGCACATGTAGGTGAGCGTCTTCTCGTTGATGCGCGACGGGTAGTCCTTGGTCGCCGGCTCCTTGCCCGCCTCGGTCGGCATGGTCGTCTTCGCGGGCTTCGGCGGCTGCTGCGTGCCGTCCGAGACGTAGAACTGGGCGAGGGTGTTGGTCTCCCCCGGCGCCAGCTTCTGGTAGCACTGCACCGTCATGGTGCCGAGGGACGTCGGATTGCCCGCGGCGTCCTTCGGAGTCACCGTGAGCGTCAGGTTTCCGACGTTGACGCTGCCCCAGCCCGCCTTGGTGAACTTCAGCGCGGTCGGCGAGGAGCCGGCGGCCTTGACCGAGAACGGACCCGACTCGGGGACCTTGGTCTTGTCCAGATCGACCTTGGTGTCGGCCGACAGGCCGTTCGGGCGGTCGGGCGAGAACACCCGCGCGACCGCCACCGCGGAGCCCTCGATCGACTCGGCGCCGATCGTGTAGAGGCCCTTGGTGGTGTCCGCGCCGATCTCGGTCACCGCGGTGACCGGGAACTTCGGCACGGTCGTCCCGGACTGGACCACGTCCGGGAGGTCGGCGTTGATCGTCGCCTTGATGTCCTTCATGCCGAGCATCGGGTAGTTACAACGGTAGTTCAGTTGCAACGACGCCGGCGCCGCGGCGGCGGGACCGGCGCTGACCAGCCCGGCCCCGGCCACCACGACCGCGACCACGGCCGCGCCGGTGCCGGCCCTTCTGGCTTTTCTCTTCGGATTCACTGCTACCTCTCGTTAAACGGGACGGTTCGACCGGCCCCCACCGGCGCGCGGGTCCGCCGGTGGGGTCCTGTCTGCATCAGCCCGGCCCATGAGGCCGCGAACGCGGTCCTACGGGGTGAGGTTCATGTTGATCGTGTTGCCGGCGCCCGCCGTGAAGAGGCTGAGGATGCCGGTCAGCGGACCGCAGTCGTTGATCGACGCGATCGTGTAGTCCGGGGAGGTGTACGCGCCGCCCTTCTTCGGGTTGAAGAAGGTGCCGGGCGCCGAGCCCATCTTGATCTCCGACGGCTTGGTGGTCTTGCAGTTCGCGCCGCCGCCGAGGGGGATGGGCGTGCCGAACAGGTTGAAGCTCGGCAGCTTGATGTTCATCGTGGACGTGGTGGCGATCACGCCGTCGGAGTAGGTGCCGACGGTGTCGCCGATCTGCTCGAAGTCGATGTCGGCGGTGACGTAGAGGAAGCCAAGGATCATGAAGTTGCCCTTGGACTTGTTCAGCGTCAGCGGGCCCTTGATGGCGCCCGTCTTGCCGTCGACGTTGACACCGATCTTGCCCTTGAGGTCCGCGTCGCCGTTCGCCATCTTGATGTGCGACTTGCCGGCGAGGTTGAAGTTGTAGTTCAACGTCCCGGCCGGCTCGTCCTGCCCCTGGTAGGGGAAGTACGGCGGCACCGGCTGCTGCGGGATGGTCTCGCCCGGGTCGTTCGTGACCTCGAAGTCCTGCACGGTGTTGTTCTGGCCGGAGGACTGCTTGCACGGCGCGGTGAACGTGCCGAGCGCGCTGGAGCTGCCGTCCTTCTTGCGGACGGTCACCTTGAGGTCCATGTCGCCGAGCGTCACCTTGCCGTTGCCGGCCTGGGTGAACTTCACCGGCGTGGCCTCGCCGTAGCCGGAGATGGTGAACGGGCCGTCGCTCGGGATGTCGGTCTTCTGGAGCGCGTTGTTCACCACGGCGTTCACGCCGTTCGGCCGCTCAGGGGAGGTGATCTTGGCCTGCGCGACCGCGCTGCCCTCGATCGTCGCCCCGTCCACGGCCTGGAGGCCCTCGGTCGTGTCCGCCCCGAGGTCGGCGGTCCAGAACACCTGGATCTTGCCGGAGCTCTGGCCGACCTGGATCTTCTTCGGGATGTCGGTCTTGACGTTGAGCTTCAGCGACCGGCCGCCGATGAGCGGGTAGGAACAGTCGTACTTGAGCGAAAGCGAGACCGGGGCGGCCGATGCCGCACCCGCCCCGATGACGCTCGTCAGGCCGAGCCCGATTCCGGCCGCGGTGCCCAGTGCCAGCGTCCTGCGGAGACTGGAACCCTTCTTGGTCTTCACTCGTTGCCTCTCTGTTAGGAACGTGAGTCATGTGATGGACCATCGAATCTCGCGCCACCGAGATTCCGATCACCTCCCTTCTCGGCCGTTCCCGCCGATTTCCTTGGAGTTTCAAGCTCGTAAACTACCCATCGGCACCCGGGGCGTCTTCGGGCCACGGTGACAAAATGGGAGCCGCTGAGACTCAGGTCACTTCCAAGAAAATATGCTCGCAAATTGCGACGGCATGGCCACCGACCGCACAGTCATTGATGCAGCATCGAACATTTCCACCGTTCCCGGGAAAAACACTTCTGCGCTGAGCGTTTTCGGGCGGCGGACTAGGCCGGGCACTTCTTCAGTGCCGCGGCGACCTTGGGGTCCCGCATGTCCGGGACGTACGTCTGGCCGGCCGGAGGCACCGTCAGCCCCTGCTTCTGGGCGCAGGCCCGCAGCGCCTCGGCCTTGCGGGCCACCTCCGGGTTGAGCGCGCCGAGCACGGCGAGGCCGCATTTCTGAACGGCGGCCTGCTCCTTGGCGGAAAGCTTGCGGCGCCCGTCCGGCGGCTGGACGCCCTCCTTGCCCAGGCATTCGTTGAGCTGCTTCTGGGCCTTGGCCGCGGCGGCCTTTCCGTTGCCCGCACCGCCGGGCTGGGGCGAGGGCGTGTCCGCCGCCGCGGAACCCGCCGCGGAGGGAGTGGCGGCACCGCCGGATGACTTTTCCTCGTCCCCGCCGCCGCAGCCCGCCGCCGCGAACATGACCGCCGCGATGGCGAGAACACCGAACGGTCGCATGACACCCGCCATAGCGGTCTCCTCACCGTGGTACCGAAGTACGGCCGAGCCGTAAGTGGGCACTGCCAGAACGGCAGCGTACGATGTGCCGAATGTCACTCACAAGCACTCCAGCGCGCTTGTGTAAAGAGACGGTTAAGTCGCGCTCTTTGTGACAAGAATCAATGGGAGGCGGTTATCCGGGGGCACGAAAACTGTCGCCCCCGGCGCATTCCTCACCCGGTCTTCGAGGTGCCGTTCCGCACCTTGGCGGGGTCCACCGGCAGGCAGCTCGCGTGCGAGATCTGGCAGACCGGCCCCTGGAGGACGCGCACGAGGTTCCCGGGCCCGGACACCGCGCGGCTGAAGATCCGGTCGAGGTCCTCCCCGACCCCGCACCCGCTGAAGGCCGGGACCGTCATCGTCGACTCCAGGGGGCCGCCGTCCTTGATGTTCTTGTAGCCGGCGGTCCCGGCGAGGTCGAGCTCGACGGGCTTGACCGTCCGGCACTTGGACCCGACCTTCAACGGCGACCCGTTCGCGTACGCGTCCAGAATCCGGATCGACATCTTCGTCGTCCCGTGGACCTTCATGCCGTCGCCCTTGTCCTCGCCCTTGAGGGTCCCGGCGCCGACCTGGGTCAGCTCCATCGTCGCGGTCGTCGGCATGAAGCCGAACGTCAGGAAGGTCGTCTTGGACCGCAGCGGCCCGGTGAACCTGAACCTGGCGTCGATGACGTCGGTCTTGGCGTAGTAGGCGACGTTGGTCAGCGTGGGGGCCTGCGCCGGATCGTTCAGGACCGCCGCGCCCTTCAGCTTGTTCACGTTGGAGAACCCGGCCATGTAGGTGCACGCCTCGATCCAGTCGGGATCGGGCCCCTTGAGCTCGCCGCACTCCTTCGGCGGGCCCTTCGGCATCCGCACCACGAGGGTCGGGCTGGGCGGCGAGAGGTTCCCCGCCGCGTCCTTGGCCCGGACCGTGAACGTGTAGGTCTGCTCGGGCTGCAACCCGGTCACCCACCCCGTCGTCCCCGGCCAGGTGACGAGCCGGACGGGGCCGCTGTAGATCTCGTAGCCGACGACCCCGACGTCGTCCTTGGACTCGCCCCACTCCATCGTCACCGCGTTCTTCGCCAGCCCGGTCCTGACGAGCTTGCCGGGCGCGGTCGGCGGATTGCGGTCGCGGTCGAGGGTGCGGACGCTGACGGGCGGGCTCGGGTCGGAGACGTTCCCGGTCAGGTCGCGGGCCCGGACGGTGAAGGTGTAGCCGGTGTTGGGCGTGAGCCCGCCGATCGCCGCGTCGGCCGTGGAGCCGGTCGTCGTGAGGACGGGTGCGGTGCCGCCGTTCTGGTAGACGTCGTAGGCGTAGACGCCGAAGTCGTCCTCCGACCGTCCCCAGGACAGCTTCACGGTGTCTCCGCCGCGCGCGGTCACCTCGGGCCTGCCGGGCGCGGACGGCTTCTGCGTGTCCGGTCCCTGAACGAACTCGAACTCGGCCAGCACGTTCTTCTGGCCCGGCTTCTGGACGCATTCGACGTTCACCGGATCGCCCAGCGTCGTCGCCTTTCCGTCGATCTTCCGGATGCTCGTGGCCAGCGTCAGATCCCCGACCTCCACCCGGCCGGGCCCGGCTTTGGTGGACTTGAACTGCGAGGGGGACGGGCGGCCCGCGTGAACGTCGAACGGGCCGACGGGCGGGATCGCGGTCTTCTGCATCGGGGTGTCCACCCGCAGGCCGACCCCCTTCGGACGGTCGGGCGTGAAGAGCCTGGTCCTGGGATCGGAGGTGCCTTCGATGGTGGCGGCCTCGACCGCGGTGAGCCCGTCGGTGGTCTCCGCGTTCACCGTCGCGACGGCCTCGATGGGGAACTTCTGCACCGACGCGCCGACCGGGATCTTCTTCGGCACGTCCACCTTGATGGTGAGCTTCAGGTCCTGTTCCATGATCACCGGGAACTTGCACCGGTAGAGCAGCGTCAGCGACGACTGCTCCGCCGCGGCGGGCGCCGACGAGCCGGTCAGCGCGAGCTGACCGCCGACCAGGAGCGGAACGCTCGCCGCCAATGCCAAGGCCGCCCTGGTCTTTCTTCCAATCGCCCAGACCTTCACTTGGCACAACCTCTCGCGCGACGGACGACCCGGTCGACCGAGTCACGTGCGCGCAACCTACTGAAGGGCCCCAGGAGCGTCAAAGGATTCTCGCTAAATAAGCGCTTTCCTCTTAATGGTGATCCCGGCGGCGAGAAAACTTATCAGCCATCGACAAGTTTTATCATCAGCCCGTTGACCAGGTACGATACCAGAGTCACCAGCACCCAGAACGGGATTCTTGTCGTCGGCTGACAACTTTTTCACGACGGCCGGCAGCCGTGTCCGCCGAACATTGGCGAGATCCCAAGAACGGCACTGTGCGCCTTTTCACAGGCGACTCGGAGGGCAATCATTTCGCTGGGACAACCGTGCCCGCGCGACATCGCACATCTGATCAGGCTGCCCTGTCCCGGCGTGCAGCAGCGCTCCCCCACCGCCGGCCGGCAGCGAAGGAGTTGGACAACGTGGCGTTCCGAACGACGGGAAAGCAGTTCATCGCGGCCCTCGGGGTGGGCGCCGCCCTCGTGACGGCGCCGCCCGCCGCGCTGGCCGCCGACGACCCGACGCCGAACCCGCCGACGCCGACGCCTCCGAAGCCGGTGCTGCGCCTGGGCCTGTCCCTGTCGAGCACGACGGCGAGTCCCGGCGAATGGCTGACGGCGAGGATCTCCGTCCGCACCGATCAGACCCCCGCGGCGGACGCCCGCCTGCTCCTGTCCACCGGACGCTTGAAGGTGACCCCGTCCACCACGGAACTGAAAGAGGTCAGCGCCAAGGAACGTACGTTGAGCGCTGTGGTCACCATTCCCAAGAACGTCTCGCCGGGAAGTGACACGCTTCTCGCCGAGCTTTCCGCGCCCGGCGCGACCGGCGCGACCGCCCGCGCCACCATCACGGTCAAGGCCCCGCCGACCAAGTCGCCGACGCCGACGCCGTCCCACTCCACCACGCCGCCCAGCAGTACGACGCCGACGCCGGGCAGCACCCCGAGCGGCGGCAGCGTGCCGTCCGTTCCGCAGACGACCCCGCCGGGCGTCCTCCCCTCCGCCCAGTCGCCGCAGGTCGCGCCGTCCCAGGTCGCGCTGCCGCCGATCGCGTCACCGCAGATCGCGCCGACCTCCTCGCCGGTCGGGCAGACGTCCCTGCGCAGCAGCACCACCTCCACCGAGGACCGCGACCTGGTCTCGGTCACGGCGGGCTGGCTGGCGGCCCTGTTCACCGCCCAGTGGCTCCTGCTCACCCGAGCCCGCCTCGGCCGCCGCCGCCGCAACGGCACCCGCCCCGGCAAGACCGGAACGGGCCCGCGCAAGATGCGCCTGGCCCTCCTACCGTCCCGAACCCCGAACACCCCCGCCGCTAAATAACCCGCGCCCATAACGGAAACCCAAGCCCCGCTTTTCAGCGACCGTCGGCACCGTCGGTGTCCGGCCCGACCTCCGGACCGTCCGGCCAGGAGGCGCGGTGCCGAGATCGCGGCGCGCATCACCATGACGCCGCCGCCGTCGCCGCTTCCCGCCGTTGACGACGAGGCGCTCTCGTTCGTCGTACGGTCGCTGAGGTCGGTGGGCGCGTGCGGGAGGGGCGACCGGTTCAGGGTCGGGGTGCGTTGGCCGCGCGTAGGGAATCGATCAGGGCGTCGACGGCGGCGAGCGCGGTGGCCGGGTCGAGTCCGGCGCGGGAGACCAGGGATAGGCCCTGGACGGTGAACAGCAGCAGTTGCGCCTGGGCTTCGGGTGTCGCGCCCTGGGTGACCTCGCCGCTCGTCTGCGCGCGCCGCAGGGCGTCGGCGACGATCCGGGTGAAGCGGGCGTGCGAGCGGGCCACGATCTCGCGGGCCTCGGCATCTTGCGGAACGAGTTCGGCGGTGGTGTTGCCGATCATGCAGCCCTGCGGAACGCCGGCGTCGGAGGCGTACTCCTGCGCCCGCGCCGGGTTGGCGAGCACCTCGCGCAGCGCCGGCAGCACCGGCCCGCTCTCCAGCGCCGCGACCAGCCGGCGCTCGTAGGTGTCCCAGTACAGCTGGACCGCCGCCAGGTAGAAGTTCCGCTTGTCGCCGAAGGCGCCGTAGAGGCTGCCCCGTTCCAGGGACAGCCCTTCGACCAGGTCCTGGACGGAGGTGGCTCCGTAGCCCCGGGACCAGAACAGCAGGAGAGCGCGTTCCAGGGCTTCGCCTCTGTCGAACGCGCGGGAGCCCGGCCGGGGGCGACAGGGCCTGGACGTCGCCGGTCTTGTGGTGATTCCTTCTGCTACCGGGGCTCCACGTTTGGTTCACCGCCCGGCGCTCTGCCCGCCTGTCTCCCCGAACCGCATCCTTCAGGCCACAGAAAGCGCAGGCTGCGCGCAACGCCGAAGGGCAGCCGCGGGTGATCGCGGACGGTCAGGGCTCTTTCCGGTGCCACGGATTCGGCGCAGGGTGGGGAGGCGGCTGGATTTATCGGGGTGGCTGTTGTGGGTTCGGGGGTGGGTGGTTGGTGCGGGGGTGGCGGGAAGTGGTTCGTCGTGGTCGGCGCGCAGGCCGTCGAGGGAGATGCGGAGCAGCCTGTTCCACATCAGGGGGCGGCACTCGCCGGTGATCTGGACGGCGTGGCCCAGTGAGACCAGCAGGAGCAGCAGGTCGTCGGTGGTCACGCCGGGGCGCAGCAGGCCCGTGGCGCGGGCGCACAGTTCCTCGATGACCAGGCGGAGCTGGTGGATGCCCTCCAGATCGGGGTCCGCCCAGGTCAGCGCGAAACGTTCCATGATCGCGCGATGGCGCGCATAGCCGGTCAGGGCCTGCTGGTAGAAGTCGGTCAGCGCCGCCCAGGGCTCCTCGGCCTCGATCGCCGCCCGGCGCGCGGATTCCGCCCATTCCGAGAAATCCTTGCGCAGCACCGTGTGGACGAGGTCTTCCTTCTTCGGGAAGTGGCGGTAGAGGGTGCCCATGCCCACGCCGCTACGGCGGGCGATCTCGCGGACGTCCACCGCGGTGCCCTGCTCGGCCAGCACCTCGGCGGCGGCCTCGACGATCGCGTCTCGGTTGCGCATCGCGTCGGCGCGCGGCGCGCGGCGGCGGGGGGTGTTCTCCGGTTCGGCCACTGCCATGCGTCTAAGCGTACCGCCTTATGCGGAGCACCTGCTCCGCCCTGTGCTACTTTGAGGAGCAAGTGCTCCGGATAGTGAGGGGATGTCATGTCCGACCCGTCCACGGCGACCGAGAACGAGGCCGTGCCTCCGGTCACCAACTGGAACGAACGGATCATCGCCGAGTTTCGAGCGAACGGCGGGTACGTGGCGTGGAGCAGCGACGGCGAATTCGCCGCGGGCCGTCCCATCCCGCCCCGGTTTCCCGGGTTCGACGAGCGGGGTATGCCGCTGATCCTGGTGCACCACACCGGGGCCAAGACCGGGCGCGAGCGGATCAACCCGCTGTTCTACCAGCCGGTCGGCGATGGCTGGGCCATCTTCGGAACCCACGGCGGCAGCCCGCGCCATCCGGTCTGGTACCACAACCTCATGGCGAATCCGCAGGCCACAGTCGAGGTCGGGGCGGAGAGAGTGCCGGTCGTCGCTCGGCTCGCGGAGGGCGCGGAGCGCGAACGGCTCTGGGCGAACGAGGTGGCGCTCGTCCCGAAGTTCGCCGAGTTCGAGGCGGCCGCCGGCAGGCAGATCCCTGTCGTCGTGCTGGAACGTGTGCATGGCTCCACCCCCACCCCGCCGCTTTCCGAGAAATGAGTGCGGGTCGCGTCGGGTTTCTCGCCGTCGTCCGCCACGGGCGTCTTCGCGGCTCCGTGCCCGTCCGCGTCAGATGTGCGGCGGGCGCGCTGAACGAATGTTGCGGAACGGCCGCGCCATTCCCCCGTTGGATGGGCGCGGCCGTTCCGCACAACGTTTGATGCGCATGTGTCGCCGAGGGTTAGTCGACCAGGCGGAGCCAGGCTTTTGCTAGGGCGGCGTGGCCGGGCGGGGTGGGGTGGACGCCGTCTTCGGCCCAGTATTCGGGGGCGGTCGTCGCGGCGAGTTCGGCGAACATGCCGTCGGCGGCGAGCAGGTGCGCGCCGTACTTGAGGGCGAGTTCGCGAACGGCCTGGATCTTCGGGTCCAGGTCGTCCCGCCATTTCTTGCGGTCCTCTTCGCCGAGGTGCATGGGGCCGACTTCGACGGTGCCGCGGATCGGCAGGAGGAACGGCTCGATGAGGATCAGTTCGGTGCCGGCGTCGGCGAGGGGCGCGAGCAGGCGGTCGTAGCCCGCGGCGTACTCGTCCGCGGAGATCATGTAGCCGTCCGGGTCGTACGAGTGCCAGCCGACGTCGTTCATGCCGACGAGGACCGACACCACGTCCGGGCGCGCGTCGAGCACGTCCGCCTGCCAGCGGGCTTCGAGGTCCATCACCTTGTTGCCCGCGATCCCGGTGTTCAGCCAGGTCACGGGCCGGTCCGGGTGCCGCAGGCCCCACTCGCCCGCGACGCGCAGCGGGTAGCCGAACCCGAGCCGGTCCTCGCTCTCCAGCCGCTGGCAGTCGGTGATCGAGTCGCCGGTGAACATCACGGTGCTTCCGGCACGAAGGGTGATCGTCATGTGTGCTCCTAGAAAAGAGGGGTTCAGAACGCCGGGCTGCCGAACCAGCGGGTGGCGGCCCGTTCGAACGATTCGCGGTCGGGGGTGCGGTCGCCGGTCCAGGCGACGATGCCGTCAGGGCGGACGAGGACGGTGCCCGTTCCGAGGTCGTTCCTCGCCGGTCCGGACGCGTACGTGATGCGGGTCTCCCAGGCCCTCGCCGACGTTTGCAGGCGCCGGTCGGTACTGAAGTCGAGCGCGACGCCTCGTCCGTCGTGCATCAGGTCGCCCAGACGGGTGCCGTCCTCAAGACGAAAGTCGGGGGCGCTGCGGCCGATGAGCGGGTGCTCGTTGCCGAGGTCGTAGCGGATCGACGATCCGGACGTCTTGTCGAACACGTACGTCGTTCCGTCACGGGTCCCGAGAAGGTCGCGGACCAGCCGCTGGATCGCCTGCGCGTGCGGGTCCGGCCGCATGACCGCCACCTGGGCGCGCGTCCAGTCGAGCGCCCACGCGCCGACCGGATGGCGCTCGCGGGTGTAGGTATCGAGAAGCCCGTCCGGAGCGCGGCCGTGAACGGTCGCCGCGAGCTTCCACCCCAGGTTCACGGCGTCGCCGATGCCGAGGTTGAGTCCCTGCGCTCCCAAGGGAGAGTGGATGTGCGCGGCGTCGCCCGCGAGCAGGACGCGGCCCTGCCGGTACGTCGTCGCCTGCTTCGCCCGATCGGTGAAGCTGGAGGCGAGATGGACGTCGTTCAACGTCACGTCGGTGCCGGACACGCGCCGCAGAACGGCCTGGAGGTGTTCGCGGGACGGCTGCTGGGAGCGGTCGAACGCGCCGCCGTCGCACTCCATCATGCCGACGTGCCCTTCGGCGGGCGTCCGGAGGTACATGCCGGTCGGCGTCAGGTTGAACCCCGGGCTCAGCTTCTCGGGGTCCGCGATGTCGGCGACCATGGCGTACCCGGTGAACTGCGGCTCCGTCCCGACGAAGTCGAAACCCGCGAGCCGACGGACCGTGCTGCGCCCGCCGTCGCATCCGACGAGCCAGCGCGCCGGGTACTCGTTCCCGCCGGCTCGCGCGACCACGCCCTCGCCGTCCTGCGCGATGGCCGAGACCGTGACGCCGCGCCGGACGTCCACGCCGAGCTTGGCCGCCCGCTCGGACAGCACCGTCTCGACGGCTTCGAGGTTCGTCATCACGCCGTCCGCCGCCGGGCTGGGAAGCCGGAACGGCAGGGCGGCCACGTCGACATCGGCCGGATCGAGCATCATGCCCGCGAAGTGCCCCACGCCGCGAGGGGCCGTCGGCTCGTCCGCGCCGGAATCGTCCACGCCCAGTTCGTGCAGCATCCCGCGGCGGTGGAACGCCTCGACCGACGCGGCGGACAAGCCCCGCATCCCGAGCGGATCCGCCTTCCAGGGGGAACGGATCTCCGCCTCCCGTTCGAGCACGAGGACTGAGCAGCCCGCGAGACCGAGCTCGCAGGCGAGAAATAGACCGATCGGGCCAGCGCCCACGATCACCACATCATGCACGTAACTCCCCTTCCGAAAGCCTGTATGCCGTTCAGGCACCCAAAGGCTGACCTGGCCCGCTCACACGGGACCCGCACCGCGCTGACATGGGGACGGACGATGCTGACACCCCGCGCCCGCACCGTGTCAGCACGGGCGGGGTGACGGGGCGAACGCGCGTACGCCGCCAGCCCGTAGGGACTACCGGGCGAACGGCTCGGCGTGGGATTTGGGGAGTTGGCGGGGGGCGCGCGAAGATCGGGGGATGGATGGGGGCGGGCGGGTTCGCGTCACGGTGCTGGGTGCCTTTCAGGTGTCTCGCGGTGGCGCTGTGCTGGCCGTTCCCGGGGCGCGGTCGCAGGGGCTGGTCGTACGGCTTGCGCTCGCCGGAGGGCGGGCGGTCGAGCAGGGGGTGCTGGTCGACGCGATCTGGGCCGAGGAGCCCCCGGCCGCGCCCGCCAACGCCCTCCAGGCCCTCGTCTCGCGGCTGCGCCGGAGCCTCGGTTCGGCCGGGGACGTCGCGCAGGTCGCGGGCGGATACCGGCTGGACGTGGACGCCGATGACGTGGACGCGCTGCGGTTCGAACGGCTCGCCGCGGCCGGACGTGAACGCCTGCGCGCCGGCGACCCGGGCGGCGCGGCGGCCGTGCTCGGCGAAGCCGTCGCGCTGTGGGGCGACCGTCCCGGCGCCGAGCCCTCGATCGTCGCCGCGGTGGCGCCCGCCGCCGCGACCCGGCTGGCGCGCGTCTCGGTCGAGGCCGTCGCCGACCTCGCGGACGCCGAGCTGGCGCTGGGCCGGGCCGACGCCGCCGCCGCCCGCCTGAACGCCCTGCTCGCCGAGCAACCCGTCCACGAACGGGCCGCCGCGCTGCTCATGGACGCGCTCGCCGCCCAGGGCCGCCAGGCCGAGGCCCTCGCCCTGTACGAACGGGTCCGCGAGACGCTGGCGGACGTTCTCGGCACCGACCCGGGCGCCGCCCTGCGCGAACGCCACCTGCGCCTGCTGCGCGCCGAGCCGTCCGCCCCCGACGCCGACGCGGACGCGCCGCGGACCAGCCCCGGCAACCTGCCCGCGCCGCTGAGCAGCCTCATCGGACGCGACGACGACCTCGCACGGATCGGCGCGCTGCTCGCGGCCGGGCGCCTGGTCACCGTGCTCGGGCCCGGCGGCGCGGGCAAGACGCGCCTCGCCGTCGAGGCCGCCCGCCGCCACCGCCACGCGTACCGCGACGGCGCCTGGATGATCGACCTCGCGTCCGTCACCGAACCGGCGAAGATCGGCGCGGCGCTGCTGGCGGCGATCGGGCTGCGCGGCTCGGCGCTGTTCGAGGCTTCGGGCAGGCCGCGCGGCGACCCGGCCAGCGAGCTGGACGTGCTGGCCGACCGGCTCGGCGGCCGGGAGAGCCTGCTCGTGGTGGACAACTGCGAGCACCTGATCGACGCCGTCGCGCACCTGGTCGCGGCGCTGCTGGCCCGCTGCGCCGGGCTGCGGGTGCTGGCCACGAGCCGGGAGCCGCTCGCGATCGACGGCGAGGCGCTCGTACCGCTCGGCCCGCTCGCCCTGCCCGAGGCGGACGCGGACGTCGAGCGGGCCCGCCGTACGGCGTCGGTGCGCCTGTTCTCCGAGCGGGCGGCGGCCGTACGGCCCGGGTTCGACGTGGACGAGCACGGCCTCGGTGACGTGCTGCGCGTCGTCCGCGGCCTGGACGGCATGCCGCTCGCGCTCGAACTGGCCGCGGCCCGCCTGCGCACGCTCTCGCTGGCCGACCTGGCCGCCGGGCTGTCCGACCGGTTCCGCCTGCTGACCACCGGCGCCCGTACCGCGCTGCCCCGGCACCGGACGCTGCGCGCGGTCATCGCCTGGAGCTGGGACCTGCTCGGCGAGCACGAGCGTACGGTCGCCGAGCGCGTGTCGATCCTGTCCGGCGGCATCACACCGTCCTCGGCCGCGACGGTCTGCGCCGGTACCGCGGTACCGGCCGCCGAGGTACCCGAACTGCTCGCGAGCCTCGTTGACCGGTCGCTGCTCCAGCTCGCACCGGACACCGGCCGTTACCGGATGCTGGAGACGATCCGCGAGTACGGCCTGGAGAGCCTGGCGGAGCAGGGGGGCCTGGCGCGCGTCCGGGACCTGGCCGCCCGTTACTTCGCCGAGCTGGTCGCCCGCCAGGACCCGCTGCTGCGCGGCCCCGAGCAACTCGGCGCGCTCAAGGTGCTGGGCGCCGAGTACGACAACGTCCTCGCCGCCCTGCGCCACCTCTGCGACACCGGCGACGCCGACGGCGCGATCGGGCTGACGGTGGACCTGGCCTGGTACTGGGAGATGCTCGGCCGCCACGCCGACGCAACGTACTGGCTCACCAAAGCGGTCGCCCTCCCGCACGAGCGGCCGACCGCCCCACCGAACGCGTTGCCGGACGGGGCGCGGGAGGCGCCGCCGGCCGAGTCGCCCGGCGTGAGGCGCGTTATCGCTGAGGGGTTGCTGCTGCTCGGCACCGTCGCCCCGCAGGGTGCGCTGATCAACGACTCGTTCGAGGAACGGCGCGAGGAGCTGTGGGCGCTCATCGACCGGCTGCTGAACGGTCCGGGGGCGCCGGGCTTCGGCGCCGTGCTGACCGCGGTCAGGCTGGCCTCCCTGGAGGCGTCCGAGGCGTCGCGGACGATCACGCGGCGCCTGGCCGGCGGGACGGACGTGTGGCTGGCCGGGCTCGCCCATCTGTTCCAGGCCCGTTCCGCGGAGAACGAGGGCCATCTCGACCAGGCCCGCAGCGACGTGACCGCAGCCCTCGACCGCTTTCGCCAGGTGGGTGACCGCTGGGGCCTGGCCACCGCGCTGCCGCTGCGCGCGCTGCTGCGGCAGTACGACGGCGATCTCGACGGCGCGCTGGCGGATCTGGGCGAGGCCAAGCGGCTGGCCCGCGAGTTCGGGTCGCTCAGCCTCAGCGACGAGGTCTTCATCGAGCTGCGCTGGATCGACCTGCACGTTCATCTGGACGAGACCGCGCGGGCGGGCGAGCTGATCGCCGCGGCCCGGGAGCGCGCGCTGCGTTCGGCGTCGCCCGAGCTCACGATCCTGCTCGACGCGCGGGAGGCCGCCCTGCGGACGCTGACGGGCGAACTGGACCGGGCGCGCGAGCTGGTCGAGTCGGCGGAGGCCGGGCTGTCCGAGCAGCACCCGTTCGGCGGCGACCACGGGCGGGCGATGGTCGGCGTGGTGCGGGGCGCGCTCGACCTCGAACTCGGGAACGGCCCGGCCGCCGAGGAGACGCTCGGCCGGGCGTACGCGGCGGCCGTCGAGAGCAAGGACCTGCCGATGGTGGCGACGGTCGCGGTGGCCGTGGCCGGGCTCGCCGCGCTGTACGGGCTGTACGGCGACGCGGCCGTCGTCCTCGGCGCGGCGGCCCGCCTGCGGGGCGCGCACGACCGCACGGACCGGCAGGTCCGCACGCTGAGCGACCGCGCCCGAGCCGCGCTCGGCGGCGGACGCTTCGACGAGGCGTACGAGTCCGGCTGGCGGATGGACGCCCCAACGGCCGTCACCCGAGCCGACCCGGCCCGCCTCCGCCGCCCACCGGCCGACGCGCCACCCCCGGCCTGAGCGGCACCCGGGCGCGGCCGACGGCAGGCCCGCCGCGCGGACGGCTCGAAGCACGTCCGCCGGACCTTACGGCCGGTCCAAAGGTGACGTGCGGCGGCGGGCCGCTATGCGGGGCGGGTGCGGAGGATGGTCAGGGAGGTCAGGGCGCTGAGGGCCGCGCCGGTCCAGAGGACGGCGGTGGTGGAGACCTGGTCGACGATCACGCCGCCGGAGAGGGCGCCGAGCGCGATGGCGAGGTTGAACATGGAGGTGTTGAGGGCCGTCGCGGGTTCGGTTGCGCCGGGGGCGGCCTTGAGGATCCACGTCTGGACGCTGACCGGTACCCCGCCGAACGCCAGGCCCCACACGATCAGCAGCGCCACGCCGCCGTACACGGTGCCGCCGGCCAGGGGGAACAGCGCCAGGATCGCGGCGAGGGCGAGGCTGACGGTGATGATCGCCGTACGCACGCGGCGGCCCGCGAGGGCGCCGGTGACGAACGTGCCGACGATCCCGGCCGCGCCGAACGCCAGCAGCAGCGGCCCGACGGCCTTCTCCCCGATGCCCGAGACGTTCTGCAAGATCGGGCTGATGAACGTGAACGCGGCCATGTGGCCGCCGACGAGCAGCCCGGTCGCGAGGACGCCCGTGCGGACGACCGGGTTGCGGAACTGCTCGGGCAGCGCGCGGAGCCGTACGGGCTCGGTGGCCGGGAGGGGCGGCAGGAGCAGGACGAGCGCGGCGACGACGGCGAGGCCGAGGCCCGCCAGGGACAGGAACGCGATCCGCCAGTCGGTGAGCCCGCCGATCAGCGTCCCGGCCGGTACGCCGAGGACGTTCGCGGCCGTGGCGCCGCCGAACGCGATGGTCGTCGCGCGCGGAACGTACCGTTCGGGCACCATCCGCACGGCGAGGCCCGCGGCGAGGGACCAGAAGCCGCCGATGCTGATGCCGACGAGGAAGCGCGAGACCACGAGGACGGGGAAGTTGGGGGCCGCGAACGACAGCACGTTCGCCGCGACCATCAGGGTGATCAGCGCCAGCAGCACCAGCCGCCGGTCGAGCCGTCCGATCAGGACGGGCAGCAGGGGCGCGGTGGCCGACGCGACGAGGCCGGGCACCGTCACCATCAGCCCGGCGGTGCCCTCGGAGACGCCGAGCGCGTGGCCGATCGAGGTGAGCAGGCCGACGGGGAGCTGCTCGGCGGTGACGACGGAGAACGTCCCGACCGCGACCGCGACGACCGCGAACCAGCGCTTCGGGGAGACGCGGTCCTCGGCCCCGACGGCCCGTTCCGCGGTGATCATCGTTCTGCTCCTTCCTGGGTGCGCCGGATCTGCCCCGCGATGAGGGCGCCGAGCGCGACGGCGAGGCCGAGGGCCTGCCAGCGGGTCAGGGTCTGGCCGAGGACGAGGAGGCCGGCGAGGGTCGCGACCAGCGGGTTGGTGAGGCCGAGCAGCGACACCGAGGTGGGCGGCAGGTGCTCGATGCCGCGGAACCACAGTGCGTACGCGAGCGCGGTGCCGACCACGCCGAGGTAGAGGAACCCGAGGGCGTTCTCCCCGCTGATCCCGTCCGGCACGCCCTCGGTGGCGAGCGTCACGGGCAGGATCGCGAGGCCGCCGATGGCGAGCTGCCACCCGGTGACGGCGAGGAGCGGCGCGCCGGGCCGTCCCCAGTGCTTGGTCAGGACGATCGCGAGGCCCATGAACGAGGTCGCGACGAGCATCGCGGCGAGGCCGAGCGGGTTCAGCCGGGCCTGCGCGGTGAGCGTCAGCAACGCGACGCCGCCCGTTCCGACCAGGGCGGAGACCAGCACCTTCGCGCCCGGCCGGCTGCGCAGGACCAGCACCGAGAACCCCGCGACGAGCAGCGGCTGCACCGAGCCGATCGTGGCCGCCACCCCGCCCGGCAGCCGGTACGCGGCGAAGAAGAGCAGCGGGAAGAACGCGCCGAAGTTCAGCAGACCCAGCACGGCCGACTTCCACCACCACGCGCCGTTCGGCAGGGTGCGCGTCACGGCCAGCAGGATCAGCCCGGCGGGCAGGGCCCGTACCGTGGCCGCCAGCAGCGGACGGTCCGGCGGGAGCATGGTGGTCGTGACGACGTAGGTCGTTCCCCAGGACGCCGGGGCGAGCGCGGTGAGGGCGAGGATCCGCAGGTGGGCCAGCGGTACGGCGCGGGCGGCGGCGAGGGTTGTCATCCGGAACTCTCTTCGTTCATAATCTCAACATTGAGATACCACCATGGCAGGTACCTTAACGTCAACTAGATGAACGTTGAGATTCTTCCCAACGAGAGGAACGCCCATGGGCGACGCGGCCGACGAGATCCTGGCCCAGTGGCGGAGGGAACGCCCCGACCTGGACGTCTGGCCCATGGGCGTCATCGGCCGGATCTCCCGGCTCTCCAACCTGCTGGACCGCGAGTTCAAGAAGTTCTTCGCCGAGTACGGCCTGGAGTTCTGGGAGTTCGACGTCCTCGCCACCCTGCGCCGCGCCGGCCCCGAGCACGGCCTCACCGCGGGCGCCCTCAACCGCGCCGCCATGGTCACCTCGGGCGCGATCACCAACCGCATCGACCGCCTCGCCGCGAGGGGCCTGGTCGAACGCGTCCCGTCCGCCGAGGACCGCCGCTCGATCCGCGTCCGCCTCACCCCTGAGGGCCGCACCCTCGTGGACGACCTGGTGGGCCGCCACGTGGACAACGAGGTCCGCCTCCTGAAGGCCCTCCCCGAACCCGACCGAGACGACCTGGCCGCCCTCCTCCGAACCCTCCTGACCTCCCTGGGCGACACAACCCTCGACTAGCCCGCCCCTCCGGCCACACGCGGACGCCTTCGGCGTCCACCGCCAGACTGCCGGAACGCGCCCGGCGTGACCTTTACGCTGGGCGCGGGCCCTCACCCGTTGAACGCGGTGCGCTGGGCGCGGGTCACCGTTCCGCCCGTTCGCGGCGTGCTCGGGACAGGGCTCGGGCGCGCAGCCGCGCGCTCCTGACCGCCGGGTCCTCGTCCTTCTCGGCCAGCCGTTCCAGCTCGGCGCCCTGCCGGCGCTGCTCGGCCGCCTGCCCCGCCGCGCGGTCGGCGTAGTACGGGTACTCGGTGTCCAAGATCGGTTCATCGGACATGGGTGACACAATGCCACGCCCCGAACGTCCCGGATACCGGCCGCGTCCCCCGCGCGTCCCACCCGGCGCGGACACGGACGCGGTCATTCGGTGATGTCGCCTGCCAAGGCGTCCGTGCGCGGCGCGCCGTCCGTGGTCAGCCCGGCGGAGGCGTGGTCTTCGAGCCAGCGGTTGTGGGTCTCCCACGCGGCCTGCTTGCTGGTGCCGAGGGCGGCGCCGATCTGCGACCACGACGCGCCGGACCGGCGGGCCGAACGGACCGCGGGCTGGCGGCCGTGCCCGGCCTTGCGCGCGATCAGCTCACCGAGGGCGACGAGCTCCAGCGCCTCGGTGCGCGCGAGGGGCGTCTCGGTCAGCGACTCCCGCGTACGCAGGTCGTCGTAACGGGCCGCGGCGGTGAGCAGCGTGTGGTCGCGCTCCAAGGCGTCAGGTGTCATACCACCATGATCACTCAAGACAACGAACGTCAACACGTCCTGACGTCCGCCGGTAAGCCGACCGAGCCCCGGCCCCCGGCCGGGGCCCACCGGACAACGACGTTCAGGCCGCCGTTCGGCCTTCTTTCACCTGCGCCAGCAGCTCCACGAACGCGCGGACCGACAACGTCAGGTGGCCCGCATCGGGAGCCTTGCTGTCGCGGACGCCGATGCCGTTTCCAAGGCCCGCCACCTCGACACAATCCGTAGCGCCGCCACCTTGGCTGTAGCTGCTCTTACGCCAAGCCGTCATCTACTTCTCCCAACTGTGCGATGTGCTCACGGGTCTGGTCCTCGCTCCAGGCACGCGCCGCGATCCGATGGAAGCGCAGGACCGCGCTGGACGCCTCTGGCTGGTCGTCGATGACTCGCCCCACGCCCAGCGCGTTGCCCGAGAACGCCGCCAGACGGCGGTCCGGGAGCGTGAAGCAGTGGAAAGGACCATCCACACCGATATGTGGCGCAGCCGACAGCGGGAGTATACGGAGGGAAACGTTCGGGGACGCACCCATTTCGATCAGATGGTCACGCTGTGCGGCCATGACGCCGACGCTGCCCATCTCGCGCAGAGCGCCCTGATCCAGAACGGCCCAGATCTGGGGATTGCCCTCCAGCATGGCGGCCTGTAGTTCCATCCGTCCACCGAGAGTCGCATCGACGTCGTCCAGAAACCCGGCGTCATATCCGGCGCGGAGCACACCGCGCGCGTAATCCTCCGTCTGGAACGGCATGGGGATCATGTAGTTGGAGAAGATGTAGTGCTCGACCGCGTTGCGCTGGTAGCGGCCCAGGCGCACCGGCCAGTTCACGTCGGTGCCCAGTTTCGCGTAGCCCAGCAGGATGGTGAACAGCCCGCCCGTGTCCCACGCCTCGTCCAGCGCGGCGCACTGCCTGCCGTCGAGCTGCTTCTGAGCTGACTCGTACTTGGAAACTTGGCTGTTCGTGCAGCCGAGGATCTTCCCCACCTCGACCTGCGTCGATGCGTGGCGCAGACGGAGAAACCGCAGGTAGTAGGCCATCAGCATGTAGATGGAGGCGGTGGGGTCCGGGGACGGCCTGACCATCGGCGTTCACCCCTTGGCGGCAGACGAATTTTCTGATCTTGACAGCAACAGTGACAAGAGTAATTCGCGCCGCCACGCTGTGTCATGAATTCGACCATCGGGGCTGGTGGGGTGATGTTCGTGATGATCACGACGACGTTGGGAGTGGACGCCGAATCTCCGTGCGTTCTGGAATGGCGAGCGCTTCCCAGCGCCAGCACGCCGGGCACGGTACGGCTCCTCTTGGAGCAGCGGCTCGCCGGGCGGGGGCTGCTGTCCGCGCTGGGCGGCCGGGCGGACGACCTGTATCTCGTCACCAGCGAGCTGGTGACCAACGCCTGCGAGGAGACCCCGCACGCGGAGATCGTCTACCGGGCGACGCTCGGGCGTGAGGGGGTGTGGATCGGGGTGTGGGACGGCTCGGACGAGATTCCGTGCGAGCCGCCGGGCGTTCGGGAGCTGTCGTTCGAGGAGCTGGACGCCATGCCCGAGGGGCAGGTGGAGCACGGGCGGGGGCTTGAGCTGGTCGCCGGGCTGGCCGCCGTCCGGGGAGTCACGGTGACGCCGCCGCACGGAAAGTGGGTGTGGGCGGAGGTCCCTTACCCGGACGGCTCCACGGGGCGTTGAACGCGAAGGGCGCGGGCGGCTCCAGGGGCGCTGAACGCGAACGGCCCGGCCTTCCGGCCGGGCCGTTCGCGTTGTGGTCAGTGGGGGGTGGGGGTGGTCCAGTCGGAGGCCAGGTAGGTGGTGGTGGTGATGGGTGAGCCGGGGCGCCAGGTGGCGCGGATGCCGTTCTTCGGCTTGAGGAGGATGATCTGGGAGCTGAGGGCCGCGCCTCGCTTCTGGTCGATGACGAGGCGGCGCTCCTGGTCGCCGATCGGGGTGTGCTCGACGGTCGCCACGGCGACGCCGGGACGGCCTTCGGGGTCCTTGACCGCGCCCAGGGAGCGCACGCCGTGCAGGCCCGCGAGCATCCTGAACGCCGCGGCGCGCACGGCCGGCCTGACCGGCATGTCGGTGATCAGCCCGGCGGTGACCTGGAACAGCCAGGTGTCGCGGGCCATCGGGACGTCCGGGGCCTCGGTGTCGTGCCCGTCGTACCAGCGCAGCAGCGACGCCTTGAGGCGGGACGGGTCGGTCGGCAGCGCCAGGACCTCCTTCACCGTGACGTTGCGGCCGAGCCAGAAGACCTTCTGCCCGCCGACGGGCGCGGACCGGGTGGTCCGGGTCTTGCCCGGGGCGGCCTTGACGGGCATCTCCTTCAGCGGGCCCTTCGCCACGCGGACCGGCAGCACCGTCATGAAGGTGGACGGCGAGCCCTGGCGGCGCCAGGCCGCCGCGTCGGCGGGGGTGGCGGGACGCGCGCCGAGGTGCTGTTCGCGTGACCAGAACCGCCCGCCCTTGACGTTCGGCGTCCAGCCCTCCGTGCGGGTGGACGACGCGACGACGTAGCCGGAGGCGCCCTTGCCGACCTGGAAGTAGCCGCGTTCGACCGCCACCTGGTGCCAGTAGTCGCCGGTCGTGTCGGGTTGCCCGCTGGCGCCGTGCGCGGCGGACAGCAGGACGGTCTTGGCGTCGAGGGCGACCGGCGGGTGGTCGCCTTCCGGGCGGTCGGACGTTCCGCCGCCGGACACGGTCGCGGCCACGGCGACGGCGGCCGCGGCGGTCACGGCGGCTGCGCCGAGGCCCCAGCCGAGGCGGGAACGGCGCCGCGAGGGCGCGGTGTGCTCCGCGGACGTCGCGGCCATCGCGCGGGACAGCTCGCCGGCCCTGGTCGCGGCGTCCACGGGGGCGTCCGGGTTCAGCTCGGAGGGACGGGCCTCCGCCAACGTGCGCATCAGGTCGCGGTTCATGACATCTCCTCGCTGACGATCCCCACCTGGGGGCGGACGGGGCGCGGGGCGGCCTCGGCGCGCTCGACGGCGCGCAGCAGGCGGCGGCGGGCCCGGTGCAGGCGCACGCGCAGGGCGGCGGCCGAGCAGCCGACGACGCGGGCGGCGTCGCGGGGCGCCAGGCCGTGCCAGGCGACGAGGATCAGCAGCTCGCGCTCGTCCTCGGGAAGGGTGCCGAGGGCGCGCAGGACGGCGAGCCGTTCGGCCACGTCCTCGGCGATGTCGCCCTGCGGCTCGGCGCCGCGGTCGCGCAGTTCGGCGGCGAACGACTCGCGCCGCGCCTCGGCGCGCCGGTGGTCGCGCAGGACGTTGCGGGCCACGCCGAGCAGCCAGGGCAACGGCGGTTCGGGCACGTCGGCGAGCCGCCGCCAGGCGACCGCGAACGTCTCGCTCACCACCTCGTCCGCGACCTGCCGCCCGCCTCGGCTGACGGCGTACGCCCACACGTGCTGACGGCACGCGTCGTAGATCGCGGTGAAGCGCCGCTCATCGTCGGCCACCCCCGCACCTCCGTCCATCCAGGTGTCTTCGGTCACCAGGAAGTGGTCCGGGGAGGCCGATCGTTACGGGCGGTCCGGAGAACGCCGCTCAGGGGGCCAGCCGGGTGTGGATCCGGTCGATGGCCGCCGGGAGCCGGTCGGCGGGGGCGCACGGCTCCGGGGGCGAGCCCGCGATCAGCCGGGCCGTCTGCGCCACCAGGTTGCGGTTGAGGGTGCTCGCCATGGCCTGGAGGTGCATGGCCCACGGGCCGTCGGACGGCTCGACGCCCATCCACCACTCGACGCGTTCGGCGATGACCGGGTCGTACGTCGCGGCGTTGACGAGCATGATGCCGAGCTGGGAGCTGAGCAGCACCTCCAGCTCGTCGCGGGCGGTGCCGCGGGTGCGCAGCCAGTGCGTCGCGACCGACTCGACGCCCGCCACCCACGAGCGGACGGTGGTGTCGAAGACCGGGGTGGCCTCGGTGACCTGGAGCGCCTCGTACACCATGGCGCCGATCCGGCGGCGCACGTCGTCGGCGACGGCGCGGATCTCCTCGGACGCCAGCGACGAGCCCGCCTGGAGGAACCCGACGAACGCCTCCTGGACCTGTTCGATGTGGTCGAAGAAGTTGTGCAGGCCGACCAGGAGGATCAGCGACGGCGGGCCGTCCGGCATGTCGTGCACGCGGGCGACGAGCTCGTCGCCCGCCTGGCGGAACGCGGCGTGCAGCAGTTCCTGCCGGGTGTCGAAGTAGCGGTAGATCGAGGTGCGGGAGATGCCCGCGGCCTCCGCCACGTCCCCGAGCGACGCGTCCGGGTTGGTCGCGAACGTCATCAGCGCCGCCGCGAGGATCTCGTCGCGGCGCTGGCCGAACGGGAGCCTGCGGTACGAGGCACGCGCGCGCCCGTCAGCGGCGGCGGTGCTCGTGCCGTCTTCGGCCGGTGTGACGCTCACGGGCCCGATCCTAAGAGACGGCACGGCGTGCCTGGCCGCCGGCGGCGGCGAGGGCGGGGTCGTCCACGACGAGATGGGGCAGGCTGTCGGCGCGGACCTCGGACGCGGGACGCGCGTCGGTCCGGGACCCGGCGAGCTGCGCGTGCAGGATGAGCTGCATCTCCAGGCGGGCGCGCGGGTCGTACAGGTCCTCGCCGACGAGCTTCTCGATCGTCCGGAGCCGGTAGCGGACGGTCTGCGGGTGGACGTGCAGGGCCGCGCCCGCCTCGGTGGCGTTGAAGTTGTGCTCCAGGAGGGCGAGGAGCGTCTCGGCGATCCGGTCGCGCTGGGACGGGCTCAGCACGTCGAACGCGGCGAGGCGGGCCGCGCCCGCCCATTCCAGCAGCGCCCGCGACCGGGAGATGACCAGCGCGGACACGTGGTCGGTGCTGCGGACCAGGCCGGTGTCGTCCACGAAGCCGTCGCGGGCCAGCGCCACGGTGCTGACCGCCCACGCCATCGACTGGGCGGCCTGGACGATCGGCACCGTCGGGCCGAGCGCGACGATCCGGTCGCGGAGCAGCGGTTCGAGCAGGCGCGCTCGGCCGGGGCCGTCGGGGTCGGGCAGCAGCCCGCGCCCCTGCGGGCCGCCCGGGTCGAGCAGCACCTCGTCGGCCAGCAGCGGCGGCCGGTCCCGCCGGCCGTCGCGCGGGGTCAGCGCCACGGCCGCGACGGTGCGGGGCATCCCCCAGCCCGCCTGCCGCGCCACCGCGGTGAGGGTGCCGAACGGGGCGGGCGGGTCGGACAGCAGCAGGTCGAGCAGGGCGCGGCGGCGGCGCGTCCGCTCGCCGGTCCCGTGGTCGGCCTCGGACCGGTGCCCGCGCAGCAGCGCGGCGGAGACGGCGTCGAGGAAGACGAACTGCGCGTCGGCGAGCGCCGCGGCGCTCGTGCCGTCCAGCCCCGGACGGGAGGACGCGGCGTCGATGGCGCGGGAGATGACGCGGTCGGCGCGCAGGAGCAGCCGGTTCACCTCCTCCAGGCTCCGGCCCTCGGCGGCCATGCGGCGGCCGATCCCGACGTAGACCGTTCCGATCCGTTCCCAGGAGGCGTCGCCGGAGTCGCGCAGCAGGGCGCGGAAGTCGTCGAGGACTCCGGCGACGAGGCGGCCCTCACCGCCGGGGGCGCCGTGACCGCCGTCGCCGCCGTGGCCGCTGCGGCCGCCCTCCGGCGCGCCGTCCGGGCGGAGCAGCCGGGCGGCGCCCTCCGGGACGGCTTGGAACGCACCGGCATCCAACCGAGGAAGCACCATCATCACCACTCCCGATGCGACGCTTGCGTTACGAGGTGTTCTACAGCGTGGCCCAGGAGCACCGCGCCGCACTTGTCCATATCGAAGGAACTCTCACTCGCGAGCGCTCACATTTCCAAGAACCGGCACCTGGAAGCGGATGAACAGCTATAAAGCACTCATATCACCCACAAATGGGTGCACCTCCGGACGGCGCCCTCGCGGCGCCTTGCTTTACAGCGTGTCTCATCTGTCAGGACAGCTCAGAGGGCACCGCTTCGGCGACCGCACGCCCTTCGAGGACCCCGCCGGCCTCTCCGGGAGCGGTCACTCTCCGGAACAGCGCCGCGACGTGGGCGGACTTCCCTCACCCGCGCGCTGAGGACCGCTTGCGCACTTCGCCTCCCGTGAGCATGCGCGGAAACGGGGGGCCCAAGCGTTGTAACCGAGTGAGCGTTAACCCCCTTGTTTTGTTCCTCAGCCGTACAGAAGCCGCTGACGCCCCCTGCGTACCGTCGAGGAGTCCTGGATCACGACCGGACCGGCGCGCAGGGGTTCCCCGCTCGGCGCGTCCCACCCCCGTTCCGTGATCTCGCGCTACCGCCCTGCCGCGACGGCCGGCCGGAACGGGCGACCCCGCCCCGAACCGGCGACCGGCCGACCGGAGGCGGTGACGGAGGTGTCCGATGACCAGAACTCTCGACCCTGGAGGCATCACCGAGCCGACGGTCCCGCTCCCGCCCCGGCTCGCCAGGCTGATGCGGCCCGAGCTGCCCAGCCTGGCGGAGGAGATCGTCACCGAGATCCGCCGCGCCATCCCCGAGTACGCCCGCCCGCTGGACGGGCCGTACGGCCAGGTGCTCCGGCTGAGCGTGGAGCACAACCTGGAGGCGTTCGTGGACCGGGTCGGGGCTCCGCCCGGGAGCCCGCTCGTCCTGGACGGCCCCACCGGCTCGACCGCCGGGACGGCGCGCAGGCTCGGGCAGTACGAGGCGCACGAGGGCCGCAGCATGGACTGCCTCCAGGCCGCGTACCGCATCGGCGGGCAGGTCGCTTGGCGGCGCATCATGAAGGTCGCGCCGCGCTACGACCTGTCGTCGGCGGTGATGTCGCGGCTGGCCGACGCGGTGTTCGTCTACATGGACGAGCTCGCGGCGCTGTCGCTGGACGGCTATCTCCAGGCGAAGGCGCACCCGATCGCGCCGCTCGACGAGAACCGCCGCAGGCTGCTGCGCAGGCTCCTCGACGGCGCCGCCGCGGCGGACGCGGAGATCGCCGAGCTGGCCGAGGAGGCGGACTGGACCCTGCCCGCCGAGGTCACGCTCGTCGCCGTCGAGCCCGAGTCGCGGTGCGAGTGGACGTCGCTGGACGAGGACGTGCTCGCCGACCTGGAGACCGCCGAGCCGTACCTGCTGCTGCCCGGCCCGTTCACCCCCGGACGGCGCGCGATGCTGGAGACGGCGATCCCCGGCCGCCGCGTCGCGGTCGGCCTCACGATGCCGCCCGCGCAGGCCGCAGACTCGCTGCGGTGGGCGCGGCGCGCGCTCGGCCTCGCGATCGAGGGCGTCCTGGACGGTCCCGTGACGCTGTGCGAGCAGAACATGGTGACGCTGTGGCTGCTGTCGGACCCGGCGCTCGTGGAGCAGCTCACCCGTTCGCGGCTGTCGATCCTGGACGGGATGACGCCCGGCCAGCAGGACCGGCTCACCGAGACGCTGCGGACCTGGCTGGTCACGCGCGGCACCGCCGCCGAGATCGCCGAACGGCTGCACATCCACCCGCAGACCGTCCGCTACCGGATGCGCAAGATCGAGCAGACGTTCGGCCCGGAGCTGGACGACCCGGAGGCGCGGTTCGGCATCGAGGTCGCGCTGCGGGCGATGTCGCTGCGCTCGCGCGTCCCGGACCCGCCGGACGAGTCGCGCGCCGGGCAGGCCGCGGACGCCGCCAAGCCCTCCCGGGCGGCCAGGCCCCAGCGGCCGTCCGGCGCGGCGCGGACGAGGCAGCCCGGCGACCCGATCGCGGCGTCCCAGCCGAAGTCCGCGGCCCCGCGCAGGGCCGGCGCCCCGCAGTCCAAGGTCGTCCGGCACCGCGAGTGAGCCCGGCGGGACCCCCGCGCGACGCGGATGCGCGGCGATGGCCGACGGGCGTGGTCGGCCAACGCGCACGTTCGCGGCGCGGCCCGTACTGAACGACGCGCGGCCCGGAGGCGGAACGGTCCCGGGCCGCGCTCCCCTGCCCGCGCCCCCCCGTCCTGCCCGCGCCCGCCCCGTCTCACCGGCCGCGGCAACGTCCAAGGCGGGTTAGCGGGGCTCGCCGGGGTCTGCCGACCAGTGCACCTGAGCAGGAGCGGGGGCGGGACGGGACGGCGGCGGACGGCGTGCCGGAGGCGTGGACGGGGGCGGCGGCGCGGACAGCAGCGGCGCGGCCGGACGCGGACGCGGCCGGGGACGCGGCTGCGACTGCGGCTGTGGCTGCGGGTACGGCTGCGAGTGGTGGTGGGACCGTACGTCGCGCGGGTGTGCGGGGGCGCGGTGGCGGGGGCCGGCGCTTCCGGGAGTCGGGTCCGTTCGTGCCTGGGGTAGGCGAGGATCGCGAGGACGGCCAGCAGCACGGCGCCGACCCGCAGCAGGAACAGCGGCAGGTC
This sequence comes from Actinomadura sp. J1-007, assembly GCF_009793335.1. Lineage (GTDB taxonomy): Bacteria > Actinomycetota > Actinomycetes > Streptosporangiales > Streptosporangiaceae > Spirillospora > Spirillospora yumaensis. Next base: position 2,791,862 of record NZ_WING01000001.1, read on the forward strand.
GCGCGGCCACGGCTCGCCGTACAGCAGCGTCGCCGCCAGCAGCAGGTGGATCTTCGCGGTCACGGTGACGACCGTGACGATGATCGTCAGGCGGCAGCGCTGGAGCCCGATCGACAGCAGCCCGAGCCCGAACGCCCCGGCCAGCAGGAACAGGTACGGGTGCACGGTCCCGAAGACGTCCAGCCGGTGGCGCCCGTGCACGAGCAGCACCACGCCGAGCCCGAACGCCTCGCAGGTGCCGAGCAGCACGCCCGCGCCCACGCCGTACGCGACGCCGGTGATCGGCCGCGCGTGCCGTCCCGCGACGGCGCGGTCCCGCGAGGAGAACATCCACGCCGGGATGAGCAGCGACGGCACGACGACCACCGCGACCTTCCAGAGCGCCAGCGCGTCGGGGCCGTGAGCTCGCCGTCCCGCGCGGGCGCGGAGGCGAGCGGGTGCTCGGCGCCCGCGACGACCGACAGCGCCGCGATCAGCATGGCCGCGACGGTGATCACGACCGCGAGCCACTCGCGGGAGGTGGGCCGTTCGCCGAAGCCGCGCATCCCGACGACCAGCAGCAGGACGAGGCTCAGCGCGTACGCGGGCAGGGCGGACGCGATCGGGAGGGTGACCAGCGCGATGCCGCCGAGCGCGAACCCGGCCATGAGCACCCACCACGCCGCCAGCCAGCGGGCGCTCCGGGCCGCCTGCCCGACCACGTGCACCGGGTGCCGGCCGCTGAGCGGGCGCATCGCCCGCGCCGCCGACTTGAACAGGACGAAGGCCACGATGTAGACCACCTGCGCGGCACAGGCCAGAACGACCGCTTGCATGGCGCACCTCCGGGGGTGAGGCTCGCTGAGCCAGAGGTGTGACCCGGCCGCCGCGGGGCCGGGGCCCCGCGGTGACCAGGCACGAAAACGCTTATGAAACGGATGGTGACACAGCGGGCCGTCCACGTAATCGGCCCGGGGGACGGAGAATCCTGCTCTTTTCTGCGGCCGGATGAGTAGAGCCGTTCAGCGCGCGGACAGGTCCGCGCCGCCGCCCGCGGCGAGGGCCTGAAGGGCGCTGAACGGCCCGAAGGCGCGTCCGGGTGCCGTTCCCGCCCTGGTTGTAGCCTCCATCGTGTGCGCCTGCTCATCGTGGAGGACGAGCGTCGGCTGGCCGACTCGCTCAGGCGGCGGATCGCCGCCGAGGGCTACTGGGTGGACGTCGCGTACGACGGTGACACCGGCCTGGAGATGGCGCTGGACGGCCGCCACGACGTGATCGTCCTCGACGTCATGCTGCCCGGCCGCAACGGCTACGCGGTCTGCTCGGCGCTGCGCGCCGCCGGGGTGACCGCGCCGATCCTGATGCTGACGGCCCGCAGCGGCGAGTACGACGAGGCCGAGGCGCTCGACATCGGCGCCGACGACTACGTGACCAAGCCGTTCTCGTCGGTGGTCCTGCTCGCCCGGCTGCGCGCGCTGCTGCGCCGCGACGGCCGCGACGGGCCGAAGGTCCTCCAGGTGGGCGACCTCACGCTGGCGCGCAGGGAGCGCCGCTGCCGCCGCGGCGACGTGGAGGTCGCGCTGACCGCGCGGGAGTTCTCGGTGCTGGAGCACCTGATGCTGCGGCCCGGCGAGGTCGTGTCCAAGCAGGACATGCTGGACGAGGTGTGGGACTGGGCCGACGACCTCGACCCGAACATCGTCGAGGTCTACATCAGCGCGCTCCGCCGCAAGATCGACGCGCCGTTCCGGCGGCGCGCGATCGAGACCGTCCGCGGCGCGGGCTACCGGCTCGCCGCGGACGGCGGATAGCGCCCGCATGGCGGCGCGTGCGCGGACGGGCTCCTTGCGGCCGCGGTCCGTTCGGGCGCGGACGACGCTCGCGGCGACGCTGATCGTGACGGTGGCGTTCGCGGCGGGCGGGACCGTGCTGTACGTCCTGCTGCACCGGGCGCTCACCGGGGAGGTCGCCGACCGCACCGAGCTGGCCGCGCGGCGCGTCGCGGGACGGGCGGGCGACGGGCCGCTGCCGCGCCGGCTCCCCCGCGCCGGGGAGAGCGTGGACCTCGTGCAGGTCGTCGGGCGCGACGGCGCGGTCGTCGCGTCGAACGGCCTGACCGGCGAGGGCCGGCCGCTCGCGGCGTTCCGCCCGCCGCGCGACGACGACAGCGCGTCGCGGGTCGTCTCCGACCCCGGGTTCGCGCACGGCGCGCGGGCGCAGGTCGTGGTCGTCCGCGCGCAGACCCGCGACGGGCCCGTCTACGTGTACGCCGCGACCGCGTTCACGCAGGCCGACCGGGCGGCGGGGTTCATCCTGCGGGCGATGCTGTACGCCGCGCCCGTCTTCGTCGCGATGGTCGCGGCCGTGACGTGGTGGGCGACGCGGCGCGCGTTCCGCCCGGTGGAGGCGATCCGCGCCGAGCTGGCCTCGATCACCGCGCGGGCCCTCGGCCGCCGCGTCCCCGAGCCGCCCACCGGGGACGAGGTCGCCGGCCTGGCCCGTACCGTCAACCACACCCTGGACCGGCTCGACCACGCCGTCGCGCGGCAGCGGCAGTTCGTGTCGGACGCCTCGCACGAGCTGCGCAACCCGATCGCGAGCCTGCGCCTCCAGCTGGAGGCGGCGCTGGCCGAGACCGATCCGTCCGAGCCCGTGCACCGGACCGTGGGCGAGGCGCTCGCCGACACCGAACGGCTGGAGGCGCTGGCCGGCGACCTGCTGCTCCTCGCCCGCCTCGAAGGCCGCCCGGACGGCGGCGGCGCGCCCGTGGACCTCGGCCTGCTCGCCGCCGAGGAGGTCGCGCGCCGCCGCCGCAACCGGGTGCCGGTACGGCTCGACATCGCCGACGGCGTCCACGCCGCGGGCGACGAGCGGCACCTGTCGCGGCTGCTGGCGAACCTGCTCGACAACGCCCAGCGGTACGCGCGGCACGAGGTGACCGTCCGGGTGCGGGCGGACGTGCCGTCCGGGCACGCCGTCCTGGAGGTCGTCGACGACGGGCCGGGCGTGCCGCCCGCCGACCGCGAGCGCGTCTTCGAGCGGTTCACCCGCCTGGACGAGGCGCGCGGACGGGAGACGGGCGGCGCCGGGCTCGGCCTCGCGATCGCCCGCGAGATCGCCGCGGCCCACGCCGGCACCCTCACCGTGGAGGACGCGGGCACGGGCACGAGCGCAGACGCGGGCACGGGCGCGGACGCGGGCACGGGCGCGGGCACGGGCGCGGACGCGGGCACGGGCGCCCGCTTCGTCACCCGCCTCCCCCTCCTCGACGGCTGACGCGCTCAGGGGCGCACGGTCACCTCGCCGCGTGCGCGCCCGCCCGTACGGCAGACGATCCGCACGGGGTACGTGCCGGGCGCGGCGCGGCCGTTCACGGACGCGGTGCCCGCGAGGGTCTCGCGGGCGCGGTCGGGCGTCAGGGCGACCCGGGTCCGGAAGGCGGGCGAGTACGCCTCCGCGCCGTCCCCGGCGCAGCGCCCGCTCGCCACCCGGAACGTCTCGTTCGGCCGGACGCGCTGCGGCCAGACGTGCACGGTCCTCGTCATCGTGTCGGGCCCCGGGTGGACGGGCCCGGACAGGCCGAGGCCGACGACGGCCGCCGCGGCGCCGAGGGTTCGCTTTCGCACAGGCGCAGCATCGCGCACCCTTCCTGAGGGGAAGCTGAAGAAACCGCGCCGGACCTGAAGGGCCGTTCAGGAACCTCAGGTCCCCTTCAGCCGCGCCGGGGCACCGTGAACCGATGACCGGACCGCAGAGCCCGCTGATCCCGCTCGTCCTGGCCGCCGCGTTCGCCGGGCTGCTGGTGTGGCTGGCGCGGACGCGGCGGCTCGCGCTGCGCGTGCTCGCGGGCGCGCTCGCGTTCGTCCCGCCGATGGTCGCGGGCACCGCGCTGGTGAACGACTACTACGACTACTACTCGCGGTGGCGCGACGTGTGGGGCGACCTCAGCGGCAAGGGCCCCGCCGACCTCACCGACGTCGCGTCCGTGGACGTGCGGTCCGCCGCCCGGCTCGGCCGCGTGCTGGCCGCCGCCGGGCGCAACCACCGGACCCGGATGAACGGCATGCTCTTCTCCATGCCGCTGCCGGGCGGGCAGAGCGGCATCACCCGCGACGGCACCGTCTACCTGCCGCCGCAGTACTTCCAGCAGGCGTACGCCCACAGGCGCCTCCCGGTCGTCGAGCTGCTGCACGGGTCGCCCGGCTCGCCCGCGTCGTGGGAGTACGGCGTGCACGCGTCCGCCGCGTACCGCGGGCTCCTCGCGCAGCGGAAGGCGGCCCCGGCCGTGCTCGTCATGCCCGACTCCAACGGCGGCAGGGCCTACTCGCTCCAGTGCCTGAACGAGCCGAAGGGCGTGCAGGACGAGACGTACCTCGTGGACGACGTCCCGCGCGACATCGCGGCGCGGCTGCGCGTCGAGCCGCCGGGGCCGCGGTGGGCGCTGGCGGGGTTCTCCGAGGGCGGGTACTGCGCGGCGAACATCGCCCTGCGCGACTCCTCGTCGTACGGCGCGGTCGGCATCATGAGCGGCTACTTCGCACCGGACCCGAACTCGGGGCCGTCGGGGAAGTACGACCCGTTCCATGGCGACCGGCGGCTGCGCGAGCAGAACACCCCGATCGGCCTGCTCCGCACCCATGCGGTGCTGGGAACGCCGCCGCCGCTGTGGCTCGGCGCGGGCGGCTCGCAGAAGGACGACATGGCGCAGGCCCGATCGTTCCTCGACGCGCTGCGCCCCTACCGGCGGACGCCGCCGTTCATGGTGGTCAAGGGGGCCGGGCACTCGTACGTGGTGTGGCGGCGGACGTTCCCCGCGTTCCTCGAATGGGCGCTGCCGCTTCTGCGCCCGAGTGAGCATTCCCGAACCTGAAGTTTGATTTTTTCCCAATGTGCCATCAAAGCGTCAAGTCCTACCGTGGCGTCGCCTCTAGAATCAGAAGCCCCTGGAACCGCGGTCAATATGCGCGGCGCGTGCCCGGTCACTCACCGCGGGTGGATGATCGCGGCGCGCTTCCGATTCCTCAGTGTGGTGATGCAGTGACACTCGGCACGGCGGGTCTCCCGCGCACTCCGGTTCTCCGCGCGCGGGTCGTGGCCCCGTGATGGAGAGGCTCGGCGAGGATCTCACGTTGGACGGCGGGCGGCACGAGGGCCAGGCCGCGCGCCGCACGGTCCGCGAGCGCGCCGCGAAGGTCGTGTCCGAGGAGGACGTGCTCGACGACGTCGAGCTGATGAGCGCCGAGGCGATCGCCAACGCCGTGCTGCACGGGTCGGGCGTCACCCGGGTCACCGTCCTGACCGACGGGCGGCGGCTGCGGGTCGAGGTCCGCGACGACGGGCCGGGCCGTTCCGACCTGTTCGGGCGGCGCCGCATCGACCACGGCCGGGGGCTCGCCGTCATCGACGCGCTCGCCGCGGAGTGGGGCCTGGAGCAGACCCCGCGCCAGACGCACCTGTGGTTCGAGGTCGACGTCGAGCCCGCCGCGGACCCCACCGCCCCCTGACGTCCGCCGGGGTTCAGTCCTTCCCGGCGGTGTCGGGCGCGTGCTCGGCGACCAGCGTCCGGCGCAGGATCTTGCCGGTCGCGTTGCGCGGCAGCTCGTCCAGGAAGTGCACGTCGCGCGGCACCGCGAAGCGGGCGAGGTGGTCGCGAACGTGCGCGCGCACGTCGTCCGCGCCGAGCCGTCCGCCCTCGCGCAGCACCACGAACGCGGCGGTGCGCTGCCCGAAGTCGTCGTCCGGGACGCCGACGACGGCGACCTCCAGCACGTCCGGCAGGGCCGCGAGGACCTCCTCGACCGCGCTCGGGAACACGTTCTCGCCGCCGGAGACGATCATGTCGTCGTCGCGGCCCTCGACGAACAGCCGTCCCTCGGAGTCCAGGTGGCCGACGTCGCCGAGGCTCATCATGCCGTCGCGCATCTCCTTGGTGTCGCCGCTGGTGTAGCCGGCGAACAGCAGCTCGTTCGCGGCGAAGATCCGTCCGGTGCCGCCGGTCGGGACCGGCTCGCCCCGCTCGTCCAGGATGGCCACCCGGGTCCCGGGCGGGGGCGTGCCCGCGGTGTCGGGGCGCGCCCGCAGGTCGGCGGGCGTCGCGATCGTCACCCACGACGCCTCGGTCGAGCCGTACAGGTTGTAGAGCACCTCGCCGTAGGCGTCCATGAACGCGGTGGCGAGCGCGCCCGGCAGCGCCGACCCGCTGACCGCCGCGATCCGCAGCCCCGAGGTGTCGTGCCGCAGGCGCACCTCGTCCGGCAGCTCGAGGACGCGCTGGAGCATGACCGGCACGGCGATCAGCGCGCTGCACCGGGCCGCGTCGATCAGCCGCAGCGTGAACTCCGGCTCGAAGCGGCGCTGGAGGACGATCGTCGCGCGCAGCGAGACCGCCGTCTGGAGCATCGCGTAGCCCCAGGTGTGGAACAGCGGCGCCTCGATCAGGATCCGGTCGTGCACCCGCAGCGGGATGCGCGACAGGATCGACGCGAGCGGCTGGAGCCCGGGGCGCGACCTGCGGTCGGCGCCCTTCGGCGGTCCGCTCGTCCCGGAGCTGAGCACGATCGTCCGGCCCGGCCGCGGCGGCGGGGCCAGCTCCAGGTCGGGCGCCGTCGCGACGAGGGTCTCCAGCTCGCCGTCCGCGCCGCCGCCCGCCTCGATCACCCGGACGGTCTTCGGCACCGCGGCGAGGAAGTCGGCGAACTCGGGGTCGGCGATGACGATCTCGACGTGCTGCTCGCGCAGGACGGTGACGAGCTGCGCCGTGCTCATCCCGGTGTTGAGCATCACCAGGTCGGCGCCGCGCTTGCTGCACGCGACGAGCGACTCGACCATCCCGCGGTGGTTGCGGCACAGCACCGCGACGCGCGGCGCCTCGCCGAACCGGCCGAGCGCGGTCGCCAGCCGGTCCGTGCGCGCGTCCACCTGGCGGTACGTCAGCTCGCCCGCGTCGTCCACGATCGCGGTGCGGTCGGGGTCGCGGGCGGCGGCCGAGGCGACCGTGCCGCCGAGCACCGTCCCCCAGCGCTTGAGCGCGCCGAGCTGCCGGGCCACGTTGAGCGGCGGTCCCGGCTTCCACAGCCCGCTGCGCGCGAACATGCCGCCCGCCCGCGCGACGGACGCCGTGCGCCGCCCGATGTCCGATGGTCCGATCATGTACCGTCACCCGCCGTGATCCGCGTGGTCCGCCGGAGAGCCCTGCGCTCCCGACCGTTGCGGCGCGGGAGCCCCGCTGCTCCCGGCCCGTCGCTTCGGGAGCCCCGCCGGGGTCCCGGCTCGTGTGCGCGGGAGCCCGGGGCGCCGGGGCTCACCGCCGCGCGCGTTCCGATCTAGACCGTACGGAGCCGGGCGCGGGCGGTCTGCTGACTCAGACCAGCTCTTGGCCGCCCGCCTTGTCAGGCACCTGACAACTGCGCCGCCCGCCGGCCCGGTCATGGGCGGCGGGGCGGTCACGGGTGGCGGGGCGGTCACGGGCGGCGGGGCGGTCACTGGCGGCGGGCCGTGCCGGTCAGGTGGCGGGCCCTCGGGCGGGGGTGGGCGGGGGCGCGGGTTCGGCCGGGCGGTCGGACGAGGGGTCCGCCGGGCGTACCGGTGAACGGGCCGCCGCGGCGCCCGTCCGCCGGTCCGAACGGCTCCGGGCGTGCAGGATCATCTCCAGCTCCAGGCACCGGCGCGGGTCCTGGAGGTCGGAGCCGAACAGCTCCTCCAGGTGTCGCAGCCGGTAGCGGACGGTCTGCGGGTGGACGTGCAGCCGGTTGCCCGCCTCGGTCGCGTTGAAGTTGTTCTCCAGCAGGGACAGCAGCGTCTCGCTGAGCCGTTCGGCCTGGACGGGCGACAGGCCGCGCAGGGGCGCGAGCCGGGAGTCGGCGGCGTGCGCGATGAGGTCCTCGGCCATGAAGATCACCAGGGTCGGGACGTGGTCCATGCAGCGCACGACCGAGCCCGCGGGCAGCCGCCCGCGCCGGGCGAGCGCGAGCGCGCGGCGGGCCCAGCGCAGCGAATCGGCCGCCTCCGCGGGGGCGACGGTCGGGCCCGCCGCCACGATCCAGTCGCGCAGCAGCGCGTCGAGCAGGCGGGCGCGGCCGGGGCCGTCCGGATCGGGCAGCAGGAGCCGCGGTTCGGAACGGCCGAGGTCGGCCAGCACGTCCGGGGGCAGCGCCGGCGGCCGGGCGGCGGCGCCCTCGCGCGGATGCAGGGCCACGGCGGCGACGGTGCGCGGGATCCGCCAGCGCGCCGACGCCGCCGCGTCCGCGATCTCGTCCGCGTCCGCCGCGCCGGACGCCCCGGACGGGCTGGACGGGCTGGACGCGTCGGAGAAGCCGTCGCCCGGAACGGTCCGCTCCGCGGCCGCGCCGCCGTCGAACAGCAGGTTGAGCAGGCGCCTGCGGCGGCGGCCGAGGGCCTCCTCGCTGCCCGCGGCCTCCGTCTCGTACCCCTCGGCGACCTGCGCGGCGACGGCGTCGAGGTAGCCGAACTGGGCCTCGGCGATCCGGCCGAGCGTCCGGCGGTCGACCTCCAGGGACTCCGCGAGCGCGGTGAGGGTGCGCCACGTCGCCCGCGCGGAGCGGTGCAGCGCGCGGTGCGTCTCCTCGGGATCGCGGCCCTTGACCGCCATCGCGCGGCCGAGCTCGCGGTGCGCGGCGGCGATGCGCTCCCAGGCCGTCCCGGGGTTCTCGACGAGGTCGTAGAAGTGTTCGAGCCCCTCGACGATGCCCGCCCGCATCTCGGCCGCGGCGCGCTCGTCGGTGCCGCGCCCGGCGAGGTCGGCGAGGAGCTGGTCGGCCGCCGGGCCGGCGAGGGGGCGCATCCGCCGCACCAGCTCGCGTGGGATCGCTTCGAACGGACGGACATCCAGCTCAGCGTGCGTCATCGGACGGCTCCCTGATCCAACGGACCCTTGTGATACCCCGAGTCCCACAAGGATGCAGCAACGCCCGCCCGGATGATTGTCATGAACGTGAGCATCCGCACGGGACGATGGCGACCGATACTGACAACGGCCGCCCATCCGTCCAGATCACAGGGCTGAAGCGTGGACCGTCCCAGCGGGACGGAAAAGGGGCCGGGCCAGGGCCGCCCCCCGTTCTCCGTGGTGGAGTGAGGGCGACCCCGGCCCGGCCCCTGGCTTTGCGGGACGCGGCGTCCCAGTAGGCTCGCCGAGAAGGCGAGACGCGGTCAGCGGACCAGGCCCGCGCGCCGCCACAGCGGCGCCGCCGCGCCCGCGACCAGGCCCAGCTCGTCCAGGAACGGCATGATCTTCTCGCCGAGCCAGTGCCGCGTCTCCCGGAACCGCGGGTTGGCGAGCGCCAGCTCCCGGCCCCGCTCCGGCGGGATGCCGACGCAGCGGTACACGTTCGGGTCGATCATGAACTCGACGGCGGCGGTCGCGCCCACCGCGGCGGCGACCCGGTGCCGAGCGAGCGCGGCGCGGCCGAGCCCCTTCATGCTCCGCACGATCTCCTCGCGCGCGTACCGCACGTGCCGGGCCTCCTCGACGACGTGGATGCGGCTGATCTCGCGGACCAGCGGCTGCACCCGCTCGTCGGCCATCGTCGCGCGCTGCATCCGGTCGAAGATCTCCTCGCCGACCAGGAACGTCGCCCACATCGACGGCCCGCTCCCGAACGCCTTGAACAGCCGTCCCGCGTTGTGCGCCGCCCTCGGCAGCCCGTACGCGGGCGTGCCGAGCAGCTCCAGCAGCCGCCCGAACATCACCGAGTGCCGCGTCTCGTCGCCGACCTCCGTCAGCGCGAACTGCGCGTGCGCGGTGCGCGGGTCCAGGTCGTACACGAACCGCAGGAACAGGTGCATCAGCGACAGCTCCAGCCAGATGCCGACCGACGTCATGGACGCCAGCTCGTGCTTGGACAGCTCGATCCGCTGCTCCTCGCTGAGCGCGCGCCAGGCGGGCGTCCCGTACAGGGACACCCGCTCCGGCGGCAGGTACGGCCGTGCGCCGTCCAGCGGCGCCGCCCAGTCGAGCTGCACGTTCGGGTCGAACGACGCCCGAGCCGACGAACGCAGCAGCCGGTGGGCGGTGGCCTCCCGATCCTTCACTTCCATCGCCACTCCTCGGGTGGACGGGAACGAACGGCTTGACTGTGCCTTCGCCCCGTCCCCCGGGAAATGGCCTTGCCGCGCGTACCGCCGCCCGGCTTTAGCGCACGCTCACAACGCGCCCGCCTCGCCCTTTCCAGCGCTCCCCGCCCCGGCACCCGCGCCGGTGGCAGCGGCGGCGGTCGCCGGGGTGTCCGCGCCGGGCTCGGGCGCGGGCCCGTCGCCGGGCAGGTCGAGGCTGTCGCGCAGCATCACCGGCTTCAGGTAGGAGGCGGCGACGATGCCGACGACCGCAATGGCGGCGGAGATCAGGAAGATCCGGCCGGTGGCGTCGCCGTACGCGGCGCGGACGATCTCCTGCACCGGGCCGGGCAGGTGGGCGACGTCGAGGTTGTCGCCGCCCTGCGGGCCGCCGCCGGACGGCTTCGCGCCGAGCCGGGCGAGGCCGTCGGCGATGTTGCCAGAGACGCGGTTGGCGAGGATGGCGCCCAGCACCGAGACGCCGATCGTCCCGCCGAGGGACCGGAAGAACGTGACCGCGCCGCTCGCCGCGCCGATCTCGTTCAGCCGGACGGAGTTCTGCACGACGAGCACGAGGTTCTGCATGGTCATGCCGACCCCGGCGCCGACCAGGAACATCCCGGCGCCGACGAAGTACAGCGAGGTGCGGTGGTCGATCGTCGCGAGCGCCAGGAACCCGAGCGTGAGCACGACGGTGCCCGCGACGATGTACGGCTTGACCCGCCCGGTCCGCGTGGTGAGGCGGCCGACGACGGTGGACGAGCCGAGCACCCCGACCATCAGCGGGACGGTGAGCAGCCCGGCCTCGGTCGGGCTGTAGCCGCGCCCGATCTGGAAGTACTGGCCGAGGAAGACCGCGCCGCCGAACATCGCCATGCCGACCGCGAGGCTCGCGACGATCGCGAGCGCGGTGTTGCGGCGCGCGATGACGTCCAGCGGGACGATCGGCTCGGCGGCGCGCTTCTCCACCCACCCGGCGGCGGCGAGGACCAGCAGGCCGGGCACGACCATCGCGGCGGTCTGCCAGGACAGCCAGGCGAAGTCCTTGTCGACGAACGTGACCCAGATCAGCAGCAGGCTGACGCCACCGGCGATCAGCGTGGCGCCGAGGTAGTCGATCTTGACATCGCCGCGCCGGACGGCCGGCAGCCGCAGGGTCTTCTGGAGCATCAGGAACGAGACGACAGAGAACGGCACGCCGATGAAGAAGCACCAGCGCCAGCCGAGCCACGAGGTGTCGACGATCAGCCCGCCGAGCAGCGGGCCGCCGACGGTCGCGACCGCGATCACCGCGCCGAGGTAGCCGTAGTAGCGGCCCCGGTCGCGCGGGCTGATCATGGCGGCCATCACGATCTGCACCAGGATCTGGAGCGCGCCGACGCCGAGGCCCTGCACCGCGCGGGCCGCGATGAGCTGCGGGGTGTTCTGCGCGAAGCCCGAGATCAGCGAGGACACCACGAAGATCACGATGGCGATCTGGAGCAGCCGCTTCTTGTCGTACAGGTCGGCGAGCTTGCCCCAGATCGGCGTGGACGCGGTGGCGGCCAGCAGCGTCGCGGTGACGACCCAGGTGTACTGCGACTGGGTGCCCTTCAGCGCGCCGATGATCTGCGGCAGGGCGGTGGACACCACGGTCTCGCTGAGCATCGCCACGAACAGCACCATGAGCAGGCCGCTGATGGCCTCCAGGATCTGGCGCGGCGACATCGGCGCGGACCGCGGCGGAGCTTGCTCGCTCAAGTAACGCCTCCAGGGAGTGGGAACGGGAACGGGCACCGGCGAACGGGCCGGGCCGCCGGGAACGTAGGGAACAATGCGGGGACCGGTGCACTATATTCCCAATGCGCAAAATTTCTCGGCGCGCATGATCGTGCGGATCGGTAGGGTGGGACCACCATGGACACGACAGGCGGACTGCGCGAGCGCAAGAAGGAGGCGACGCGCAAGGCCCTGCACGAGGCCGCGACGCGCCTCGCGATCGAGCACGGCCTCGACGCCGTCACGGTCGAGGCGATCGCCGACGCGGCCGGCGTCTCGCGCCGCACGTTCTCCAACTACTTCGCGGGCAAGGAGGACGCGCTCCTGCACGGCGACGAGGAGCGGATGTCGCTGCTGCTCGACTCGTTCGCGGCCAGGCCGCCCGGCGAGCCGCCGTGGGCCGCGCTGCGCGGGGCCTGCGCCGCGGTCTTCGAGAGCACCGACGAGCCCGACCCGCAGATGGCCGTGCAGGCCCGGCTCGCCCGCCAGCACCCGTCCGTGCTCGCCCGGCTGCTCACGCACTACGCCTCGGTCGAGCGCCGCCTCGCCGGGATCATCGCCGAGCGCGAGGGCCGTCCCGCCGACGACCCCGCCGCCCGCGTCCTCGCCGCCGCGTTCTTCACCGCGCTCCGCATCGCCGCGCAGCGCTGGGTCGAGGAGCAGCCGCCGCGCCCCCTGCGCGTCGTCGCCGACGAGACCCTCGACCAGATGGCCCGCCCGTTCGCCTGACCCCGCCCGGGGCCCGGGAGCCCCGGGATCGGGCGCGCTCAGGGGCGGGGATGTTGCGCAGGTTGCTGCGGGCGAGGTCGAGCATCTTGCCGACGCCGCCCGTGAGGACCGTCTTGCCCGCCGCGAGCGCGAAGCCCTTCACCTGCTGCGGGGTGATGTGCGGCGGGATGGACAGCGCGTTCGGGTCGGTGACGACGTCCAGCAGGTACGGGCCGGGCGCGGACAGGGCCCGTTCGAGCGCGTCCCTGACGTCGCCGGGGCGTTCGACGCGGGCCGACTCGATGCCCGCGCCGCGCGCGATGGCGGCGAAGTCCACGGACTCGTGGTCGGTCTCGTACGACGGCAGGCCGTCCACCATCATCTCCAGCCGCACCATGCCGAGCGAGGAGTTGTTGAACACCAGGATCTTGACCGGGAGCCGGTGCAGCCGCACGGTGAGCAGCTCGCCCAGCAGCATCCCGAGCCCGCCGTCGCCCGACAGCGAGATCACCTGGCGGCCGGGCGCCGCGTACTGCGCGCCGATCGCGTGCGGCAGCGCGTTCGCCATCGAGCCGTGCACGAACGAGCCCATCACCCGGCGGCGGCCGTTCGGGGTGAGGTAGCGGGCGGCCCACACGTTGCACATGCCCGTGTCCACCGTGAAGACCGCGTCGTCGGCGGCGACGTCGTCCAGCACGCTCGCGACGTACTCGGGGTGGATCGGGACGTGCCGGTCGATGTCGCGGGTGTAGGCGGAGACCACGCCCTCCAGCGCCTTCGCGTGCCGGTGCAGCATCTCGTTCAGGTACGCCCGGTCGTGCTTCTGCTCGACCTTCTCCAGAACGAGCCGCAGCGTCTGCGCGACGTCGCCGTGCACGGCCAGTTCGAGGGGCGTACGGCGGCCGAAGCGGGACGCGTCGTCGTCCACCTGGATCGTGTGCTTGCCCGGCAGGAACGGGTCGTACGGGAAGTCCGTGCCGAGCAGGACGACGAGGTCGGCCTCCTGCATGGCCTCGTAGCAGGCGCCGTAGCCGAGCAGCCCGCTCATCCCCACGTCGAACGGGTTGTCGTACTGGATCCACTCCTTGCCGCGCAGCGCGTGCCCGACCGGCGACAGCACCCGGTGCGCCAGCTCCATCACCTCGGCGTGCGCGTTCCGCACGCCCGAGCCGCAGAACAGCATGACCTTGCGGGCGTCGTTGAGGGCGCGGGCGAACTGCGCGACCTGGTCGGCGGGCGGGTGGACGGTCCCGTGCTCGGTCAGCACGTCGTGCCGCCCGGTCGGACGGGCCGCGTCCTTGCTCGCGGTGTCGCCGGGCAGCGTGAGGACCGCGACGCCGCGCAGCCCGACCGCGTGCTGGATCGCGGTGCGCAGGATGCGGGGCATCTGCTCCGGCCCGTTGATCATCTCGCAGTAGTGGCTGCACTCGGTGAACAGCCGTTCGGGATGGGTCTCCTGGAAGTAGCCGGAGCCGATCTGCGTGCTCGGGATGTGGGAGGCCAGCGCCAGCACCGGCGCGCCGGAGCGGTGCGCGTCGTACAGGCCCTGGATCAGGTGCGTGTTGCCGGGGCCGCAGCTTCCGGCGCAGACCGCGAGACGCCCGGTGACCTGCGCCTCCGCCGCCGCGGCGAACGCCCCGGCCTCCTCGTTGCGCACGTGCACCCACTCGATGCCGCTCGTCCGGCGCACGGCGTCCACGATCGGGTTGAGGCTGTCGCCCACCACCCCGTAGATCCGCCGCACCCCCGCCTGCCGCAGCACCTCGATGAACTGGTCGGCGACCGTGGCCATGTTCCCCCAAGCAGAGCCGTCCCCCAGGCGATTCCCGGTGATCACCACGCTAACCGCCGGGCCCGGACGGGCGCCGCCCGGTGATCCACCGCGCCGAACGGGTATGCCGTCGCCATGGAGCAGATCGACGGCGTCCGGGTCCGCCGCGCCTACGACCCGCCGGACGGCGACGACGGCACGCGCGTCCTCGTGGACCGGCTCTGGCCGCGCGGGCTGTCCAAGGAGAAGGCGGCCCTGGACGAGTGGGTGAAGGACGTCGCGCCGTCCAACGAGCTGCGCCGCTGGTACGGCCACGACCCCGAGCGCACCGACGAGTTCGCCCGCCGCTACCGGCACGAGCTGGCCGATCCGGCGCGCACCGAGGCCCTCGGCCACCTGCGCGACCTCGTCCGCGAGGGCCCGGTCACGCTGCTGACGGCGACCAAGGAGCTGGACCGCGGCCATGTGGCCGTACTCGTCAGCGAACTCGCCGACCGCCGCTGACCCGGGAGGAAGCAGCCGCGGCGCCGCGCTGAGGGGGCGTCAGCGGAGCATGGAGGACAGGCGTTCGGCGGCGCCGAGGACGGCGCGGCCGATCTCGTCCTCGTCGGGCGCCTCGAACAGCGAGAGGCCCACGCTGGTCTGGGTGCGGGCGCCCGGGACGACGGCGGAGACGCCGATGACGGACGGGGCGATCTCGCCGTAGGAGACGGCGAAGCCGCGGCGGCGCGCGGCGCCGACCTCGGCGCGCTCGCCGGGCTCGGGCGGCAGCGCGGCGAGCATCGCCAGGCCCGCCGAGCCGCGGTCGATCGGGTCGATCTGGCCGGGCCGGAACGCCACGTGCATCCGGGCCCGGCGCGGCTCGACGATCATCAGCATCCGCACCTGCTCGTCGTTCTCCCGCACGACCAGGTGCGCCGTCGCGCGCGTGGCGTCGGTCAGCTCCTCCAGGACGGGCCGGGCGAGCGTGCGCAGGTCCTGCTCGACGGGTTCGGCGAGCCGGACCAGCCCGGCGCCGAGGGAGATCCGCTTGAACCGGTCGCGGCGGCAGAGGTGGTGCGCCTCCAGCGTCCTGACCAGCCGGTGCGCGACGGTACGGTGCACGCCCACGGCCTCGGCGATCTCGGTGATCGACAGCCCGTGCGGATGGTGCACGAGCAGTTCGAGGATCTGAAGGCCGTTGTGCAGGGTCTTGGACATCCCCGAATCGAGCTGGGCCGCTGACACGCCCGTCAACGTATCGCCGCTGGTCATGACATGCCACCCCTCTTGACGGATGTGAGCCACCCTACATATCGTGTCCGCACATCGCACACAGCGTGCGATATTAGCACACACGCCGGTACCCGACCGGGTCCGCCGCCGGAGGTAGAGCACAGCCATGTCACCCGATTCCGACGCGCCGCTGGACGCCGCGACGCTGGCGCAGGTGCACCAGTTGTACGGGGCGCAGAGCCACCTGATCGACGGCGGCCGGGCGCGGGAGTGGGCGGCCACGTTCACCGCCGACGGCGAGTTCCACTCGCCGACGTATCCCGCGCCCGTGACGGGCACCGCCGAGCTGGCCGCGTTCGCCGAACGCTTCTTCTCCGGCGCCCGTGCCGCGGGCGTGACGCCGCGCCACGTCATCACCAACATCGTCGCCGAGCGGTCGGGCACGCGCGCCCTGCGCGTGCGCGCCTACCTGCAGATCGTCAGCACGCCCGCGGGCGGGGAGCCCCGCCTGGACCGGCTGACCACGATCACCGACGACCTGATCCCGCTGGGCGGCCGCTGGCTGATCCGGCGCCGCGTCGTCCGCCGCGACGACGCGCCCGCCCCGGCCGCCGCCCCGAAGGAGGACTCATGACCAGCCCCGCCGAACCCACCGGCCCCGGCCGCGTCCTGAACGCGCCGATGACCGCCGTCCACCCCGAGCTGCGGGGAAGGCGGCCGTCGTCACCGGCGCGGCGCGCGGCATGGGCGCCCGGTTCGCCGCCGCGCTCGCGGCCCGGGGCGTCGGCGTCGTCGGCGCCGACATCGAGGCCGACGCGATGGCCGTCACCGCCAAGGAGATCAACGCCGGCCTCGCCGGTACGGACGCGCCCGGCCGCGTCGTCGCCGCCCGGGTGGACGTCACCAGGGCCGAGGAGCACGAGGCCGTGGCGCGGAAGGCCCTGGAGGAGTTCGGACGGCTCGACTTCTGGGTCAACAACGCGGGCATCTTCCCGTTCGCCCCGGTCGAGGAGATCTCGCCCGAGCAGGTCGGCGCGACCCTCGCGGTGAACGTCGAGGGCGTGCTGTTCGGCGCGCAGGCCGCCGCCCGGCACATGAAGGAGGGCGGCGCCATCGTCAACATGTCGTCGGTGTCGGCGGTACGGGTCCGGCGCGGGCGCGGGGCGTACTGCACCTCCAAGGCCGCGGTCGCCCACCTGACCGAGTCGCTCGCCGTGGAGCTCGGCGACCGCGGCATCCGCGTCAACGCCATCGCGCCCGGCTTCATCGACACCGAGATGACCCGCTGGGTGCAGGACGACCCGGAGGCCCTCCGGCACGCCCTGGACACCGTTCCCCTGCACCGGCTCGGGTCGCCCGAGGAGGTCGTCGGGCCGCTGCTGTTCCTGCTGTCCGACAGCGCCCGCTACGTCACCGGCCACAGCATCGCGGTCGACGGGGGCTCGCGGCATGTCTGAGGCGAGCGAGGCCGTCCGCTACCCCGGCGTCGTGCTCGTCACCGGCGCGGCGGCCGGGATGGGCGCCGCGCACGCGCGGGCGCTCGCGGCGCGCGGCGTGCACGTCTGCCTCGCGGACGTCGCCGACGCCGCGCCGCTCGCCGCGGAGATCCGGGAGGCCGGGGGCTCGGCGAGCGCGCACGCGCTGAACGTGTCCGACCCCGTCGCCTGGACCCGCGTGGTGGACGACGTCCGCGCCGAGCGCGGCGAGCTGGGCGGCCTGGTCAACAACGCCGGGATCTCGCGGCGCCGCACGTTCATGGACACCTCCGACGCGGTGTGGAACGAGGTCCTGGACGTCAACCTGTCCGGCCCGTTCTACGGGATGAAGGCCGTCGCCGGGCTCATGCGCGACTCGGGCGGCGGCTCGATCGTCAACATCTCGTCCATCTCGGGGAAGGTCGGCTACTTCTCCCCGCGTACGCCTCCAGCAAGTGGGGGCTCACCGGGCTGTCCAAGTCGGCGGCGGGCGCGTTCGCCGAGTGGGGCGTCCGGGTCAACTCCGTGCACCCCGGCCTGGTCGACACGCCCCTGCTGAACGGCGCGGACGCGTTCGTCGCGTCGTCCCTGGCGAGCGTCCCGGCGGGCCGCATGGCGCGGCCCGAGGAGATCACCGAGGCCGTGCTGTTCCTGCTGTCGGACCGTTCGGCCTACATGACCGGCGCCGAGATCACCGTGGACGGCGGCCTGACGTCCAACGGCCTCTACCACCGCATCCTCGCCGAGACGGGAGGCCCCCTCACATGAGCGCGAACGGGCGCGCGTCGTCTGGACCGCCGAGCGGAGGCGAGGCAATGAACACGGAAGAACTCGACGCCTGCGATCTCATCGTCGTCGGAGGCGGGGGCGCCGGGCTCGCGGCGGCGGTGACCGCCGCGGAGCGCGGGGCCTCGGTGCTGCTGTTCGAGTCGGAGAAGGAGTTCGGCGGATCGACGCAGCTCTCGGCGGGGATGTTCACCGCCGCCGGGACGAGCGTGCAGGAGGGGCTCGGCGTCGAGGACACGCCCGAGCGGTTCTTCCAGCACTACATGGACCTCAACCACTGGCTGCTCAAGCCGGGCCTGGTGATGGAGTTCTGCCGGGCGGCGGGGCCGACGCTGGAGTGGCTGATCGGCCTCGGCGTCGAGATCCCGGCCGCGGTGTCGCACGACGCGCACACACCGGGCCTGTGCCGGGCGGGCGTCGAGGACGTGTGGCGCGGGCACGTGCCGAAGGACCAGGGGCTCGGGCTCGTCCAGGTGCTGCTGCGGGCGTGCCGGGCCAACGGCGTCGAGCTCGTTCCGAACACGCGGGTCGAACGGCTCCTCGTGGAGGACGGCCGGGTCGTCGGCGTGGTCGCCGACGGCATGGACGTGCGGGCGGGCGCGGTCGTGGTGGCCAGCGGCGGCTTCGCGCGCGACCGCGACCTGCTGGACCGGTACTACCCGGCGGCGGGGCGGGCGGGCGGCGACCTGTTCGTCGTGGCGGCCGAGGGCAGCCGCGGCGACCACCTGCGCTTCGGCGAGCAGGTGGACGCCTCGGTCGCCGGCGACGGCTGGGGCCTGCTGCTCCCGACCGCGTACTTCCAGCGGCTGCACCACTGGCAGTCGGGCTTCCCGCCGAAGTCGCGCGTGCACGTGAACGCCCGGGGCCGCCGCTTCATGGACGAGGACGACTCGTACGCGGTGTCCGGCGGGATCATCGACGCGCAGGACGGCCCGGTCCACGCGGTGTTCGACGAGCGGGCGCGGCGCTCGCTGCCGCCCGGCTACGCGCACTGGACGCCGGAGCACGTCGCCGCGGAGGCCGACGCGGGCCGTACGGCGCGGGCGGGGAGCCTGCCCGAGCTGGCCGCGGCGATCGGCGTCCCGGCGGACGCGCTGGAGGCGACCGTCGCGCGCTGGAACGACCAGCTCCCGAACGGCCGCGACGAGGACTTCCTGCGCGACCGCACCCTGGCCGCGAAGGGCTCGGACGCCGCGCCGGACCCGATCGCCGAGCCCCCGTTCTACGCGGCGCGGGTGCTGCCCGCCGAACTGGTCTGCACGCACGCGGGCCTGGAGATCAACGGCTCCGCGCAGGTGCTCGACCGGCGCGGCGAGACCGTCCCGGGGCTGTACGCGGCGGGCGAGGCCGGCGCGGGCGTGCTCGGCGAGCGGTACGTCGGCGGCGGCAACGCGGTCGCCAACGCGATCACGATGGGCCGCCTCGCCGCGCTGCACGCCACCCCGGCCGGCCGCTGACCGGCCGCCCGGGACCCGCCCCCCGCCCGAGGGCCCGCCGGGGCCCACCCGAACCCGGCACCCCCTGACAAGCCCGAGGAGAACGACATGGTGAACCGCACCGCCGCGTCCGGGGACGGCGCACGATCCGGTGCCGGGGACGGCGACGTCGGCGCCCGGACGATCCGCAAGGTGTCGTACCGCGTCCTGCCGCTGATCGGCCTGCTGTACATCTTCAACTACATGGATCGCTCCAACATCAGCTACGCCAAGCTCGGGATGGAACACGAGCTGGAGATCACCACGGCCGTCTTCGGCACCGCCTCGGCGATCTTCTTCCTGGCGTACGTGGTGTTCGAGATCCCGAGCAACATGATCATGAAGCGGGTCGGCGCGCGGGTGTGGCTGACCCGGATCGCGGTCTCGTGGGGCATCGTCACGATGCTCACCGGGTTCGTGCACAGCGTCACCCAGCTCTACATCGCGCGCATCCTGCTCGGCGTCGCGGAGGCCGGGCTGTACCCGGGCCTGCTGCTGTACCTGACGCTGTGGTTCCGCGGCAAGGAGCGGGGCCGCGCGATCGCCGCGATGGCGCTCGCGCAGCCGGTCGCGATGATCCTCGGCAGCCTCAGCGGCGGCCTGATCCTCGACCACGTGCACTGGCTCGGCCTGTCGAGCTGGCGGTGGGTGTTCATCCTCCAGGGCCTGCCGACGATCCTGATCGGCGCGCTGGTGTTCTGCCTGCTGCCGAACGTGCCGAGCAAGGCGCGGTTCCTGTCGAAGGAGGAGAGCGCCTGGCTCCAGGGCGAGATCGACAAGGAGTACGTCCCGCAGAAGGACGAGGGGCCGCTCGCCGAACTGAAGGCGATGCGCAACGGCAAGCTGATCTACATCGCGGTCGCCAACTTCTTCGCCGCGTGCGGGACGTACGGCTTCACGTTCTTCCTGCCGGCGATCGTCAAGCAGACCGACCCGTCGTACTCGGCGACCAACATCGGCTTCATCGGCGCGATCCCGTTCATCGTGGGCGCGCTGGCCATGCTGCTGATCGCGCGCAACTCCGACCGCACCGGCGAGCGCCGCGACCACGTGATCATCGTGATGCTGATCGCGGCGGCCGGGCTCGCCGGGACGATGGCGTTCCGGCACAGCCCGGTGCCCGCGCTGATCTGCCTGTCGCTGGTGGCCGTCGGCGTGTTCGGCTACCTGGCGCCGTACTGGGCGATGGCGGCGAGGCTGATGTCCAAGGAGCACACCGCGGTCGGGCTCGCGACGATCAACTCCATCGCGGCGCTCGGCGGGTTCTTCGGCCCGTACATCGTCGGCAAGAACGCGACGGCCGACAACGTCTCGGCCGGGCTGTACTTCCCGATCGGCGCCCTCGCGCTGTGCGCGGTCATGCTGCTGTTCATCAAGGTGCCCCGGGACGCGCGGCGCGGCGCGGCCGTCCCGGAGGAGGCGGCCGCCGCCGCGGCGGCGGCGCACCCGGAGGCGCCGGTAAAATAGTTCACCTATGAATCAGATTCGGGGCCGGGGGCGGGCTAGGGTGGCGGCCATGCCCGACAGCACGGCCGAGAGCGGCGGGAACGCGCCCGAGCCCGGCGGGGACGAGGAGCTGGACTTCTGGTCGTTCGTCGACCTCGCCGGGCGGCGGCTGTCGGAGGAGTACGGCTTCGGCAACCGGCTCGCCACCCGGCTGCTGCTCACCCTGAACCGCGCCTCCATGATCGTCACGTACGACCTGGAGTCCACGGTGCACCGGCCCCGCGGGCACTCCTGGGCGTCGTTCCGGCTGCTGTTCGTCACCTGGCTCGCGGGCCCGCTGGAGCCGGGCCGGGCCGCGACGCTGGCGGGGATGTCCCGCGCGGCGGTGTCGAACCTCGCCAAGACGCTCGTCGCCGACGGCCTGCTCGTGCGGACCCCCGGCGAGCGCGACGGCCGCTCGGTGATCCTCTCGCTCACCGACGAGGGCCGCCGCGCGATGCTGGAGGTCTTCCACGCGCAGAACGCGCGCGAGACCGAGTGGGCCGGGCTGCTCACCGAGACCGAGCAGGAGATCCTGATCATGCTGCTCGACAAGCTCATCGCGAGCCGCGGCCGCTTCGACGTCCGCGAGCGCAGCTAGACCCTTCCGCGCGGGGCCCCCGAGTCGTACTGTGGGCACAAAGTGATACATGTATGAATTAGTTTTACGGAGGGGAGAGTGACATGGCCTACTACCGCAGCGTCGGCGAGGTCCCGCCGAAGCGCCACACCCAGCACCGCGACGGAGAGGGGCGGCTCTACTTCGAGGAGCTGATGGGCGAGGAGGGGTTCTCGTCCGACTCCTCGCTGCTCTACCACCGCCACATCCCTTCGGCGGTCGTGAACTCCGAGGTGTGGGAGATCCCCGCCGTCGCGACCGCGCCGAACCACCCGCTGAAGCCGCGCCACCTCAAGCTGCACGAGCTGTTCCCGAAGCAGACCTGGCCGGACACCGACGTCGTCACCGGCCGGCGGCTCGTCCTCGGCAACGGCGACGTGCGGCTGTCGTACGCCGTCGCGTCCGCCACCTCCCCCTCTACCGCAACGCGACCGGCGACGAGATCGTCTACGTCGAGTCCGGGACGGCGACCGTCGAGACCGTCTTCGGCGCGCTGGAGGCGAAGGAGGGCGACTACGTCGTCATCCCGACCTCCACGACGCACCGCTGGATCCCGACCGGCGACCAGCCGCTGCGCGCGTACGTCATCGAGGCCGTCGGGCACATCGCGCCGCCGAAGCGCTACCTGTCGCGGTTCGGGCAGTTCCTGGAGAACGCCCCGTACTGCGAGCGCGACCTGCACGGCCCCGGCGGCGTCTTGCTCGCCGACGGCACCGACGTGGAGGTGCTGGTCAAGCACCGCACGTCCGCCGGGCTGGTCGGCAGCCGCGTCACGTACGCCCGGCACCCGTTCGACGTGGTCGGCTGGGACGGCTGCCTGTACCCGTTCACCTTCAGCGTGCACGACTTCGAGCCGATCACCGGCCGGGTCCACCAGCCGCCGCCCGTGCACCAGGTGTTCGAGGGCCACAACTTCGTGGTCTGCAACTTCGTCCCCCGCAAGGTCGACTACCACCCGCTGTCGATCCCGGTGCCGTACTACCACTCCAACGTCGACTCCGACGAGATCATGTTCTACTGCGGCGGCGACTACGAGGCCCGCAAGGGCTCGGGCATCGGCCAGGGGTCGGTCTCGGTGCACCCGGGCGGGCACGCGCACGGCCCGCAGCCCGGCGCGTACGAGCGCAGCATCGGCGCGGAGTTCTTCGACGAGCTGGCCGTCATGGTCGACACGTTCCGCCCGCTGGAGCTCGGCGAGGGCGGCCAGGCGTGCGAGGACCCGGGCTACGCGTGGACGTGGGCCGGCCGGGGGCCCGCCTCATGACCGGCGCCCACGACACGGGCGCCGCCGTACCGGCGTTCGCCGCGGGGCTCTGCGACGACGCGGCGGTGTTCCCGCCCGGCCTGATGCCGCTGCCGGACGCCGTGCCCGCCCACCGCCGCCACCGCGCCGCCCCGTACGCCGCGATGGTCGGCCCGCTGATCCTCGCCGCGCCCGCGCTCGACGCCCTGCCCCCGCTGCTCGCGGACGTCCCGGACGCCGGGGACCCGGGCGAACGGCTCGACCTGTCGATCACCGCGCCGGCCGGGCCCGCCCAGGTGCCCGGCGCGCTCTCGGCCGTCGCGGGCCTGCCCGTGGACGTGCGCGCGCTGGAGGTCGCCGTCCCGCCGGACCTGGCGCCCGCCGCGTTCCTCGACGCCCTCGAACGCGTCCACCAGGACGTGCCGGTGTACGTCGAGGTGCCGCGGGACGAGCGCCGTCCCGAGATCATCGCGATGCTCGCCGACCGCGGGCACCGGGCCAAGTTCCGGACCGGCGGGATCAAGGCCGACCTGTACCCGGACCCGGCCGAGCTCGGCGCGGCGGTCGCCGCCGTCGTCCGGGCCGGGGTGCCGTTCAAGGCGACCGCCGGGCTGCACCACGCGATCCGCAACACCGACCCGGAGACCGGCTTCGACCAGCACGGCTTCCTCAACCTGCTGCTCGCCGCCGACGCCGCCGCGGACGGCGCCGGGGCGGCCGACCTCGCCGAGCTGCTCGCCGACCGCGACGGCGCGGCGGTCGCGGAGCGCGTCGCCGCGCTCGGCGCGGATGCCGAACGGACGGCCGCCGCGCGCGCCCGGTTCGTGTCGTTCGGCACGTGCAGCATCACCGACCCCCTGACCGAACTCGCGGAGCTGGGGCTCGTCCCCGCCGCGACCGCGCAATCCGGAGGAACGACCGCATGACCGAGATCGCCATCCCGGAGGGCTCGCCTTTCGGGCTCGCCAACCTGCCGTACGGCGTGTTCTCCACGCCCGGCGCCGAGCCGCGCGTCGGCGTCCGCGTCGCCGACAGCGTGGTGGACCTGGCGGTCGCGCTCGGCGACGACACGTTCGCCCGGCCTTCCCTGAACGCCTTCATGGCGCAGGGCCGCGCGCGCTGGGCCGAGGTCCGCCGCCGGATCACCGAGCTGGTGTCGGGGGACGTCCCGGACGCGGCCGTCCACCCGCTCGCGTCGGTGACGCTGCACCTGCCGTTCGAGGTCGCCGACTACGTGGACTTCTACGCCTCCGAGCACCACGCGTCCAACCTCGGCCGCCTGTTCCGGCCGGACGCCGAGCCGCTGATGCCGAACTGGAAGCACCTGCCCGTCGGCTACCACGGCCGCGCCGGAACGCTCGTGGTGTCCGGAACGGAGATCGTCCGCCCGAACGGGCAGCGCAAGGCCCCCGCCGACGCCGCGCCGACGTTCGGCCCGTCCGCCCGGCTGGACATCGAGGCCGAGGTCGGCTTCGTCGTCGGCACCGGCTCGCCCCTCGGCGCGTCCGTCGGCACGGGCGACTTCGCCGAACGCGTCTTCGGCGCCGTCCTCGTCAACGACTGGTCGGCGCGCGACATCCAGGCGTGGGAGTACGTCCCGCTCGGCCCGAACCTCGGCAAGAGCTTCGCCACGTCCGTCTCCGCCTGGGTCGTCCCGCTGCTCGCCCTGGAGGCCGCGCGCGTCCCGACGCCGACGCAGGACCCCGAGCCCCTGCCGTACCTGCGCGAGTCGTCCCCCTGGGGCCTGGACCTGGACCTCGCCGTCGAGTGGAACGGCCAGCGGGTGTCGCGCCCGCCGTACCGCGAGATGTACTGGTCGCCCGCGCAGATGCTCGCCCACCTCACGGTGAACGGCGCGGCGTCCCGTACCGGCGACCTCTACGCGTCCGGCACGGTGTCGGGCCCGGAGAAGGACCAGCGCGGCGCGTTCATCGAGCTGACCTGGGGCGGCAAGGAGCCGATCACGGTGAACGGCGAGGAGCGCACGTTCCTCCAGGACGGCGACGAGGTCGTCATCACCGCCACCGCGCCCGCCGCCGACGGCTCCCGCCTCGGCTTCGGCGAGGTCCGCGGCCGCATCCTGCCCGCGCGGGCCGCCGAATGAGCGCCGCACCCGAGGCGCCCGCGGCGCCCGAAGCCGGGGACGTCCGGCGGGACGCGCTCGGCAAGGTCTTCGCGTCGGCGGCCGAGGCCGTGGCCGACATCCCGTCCGGCGCGTCGATCGCCGTCGGCGGCTTCGGCCTGTGCGGCATCCCGGACGCGCTGATCGACGCGATCGCCGAGACGGGCGTGTCCGGCCTGCGCGTCTTCTCCAACAACTGCGGCGTGGACGGCCACGGACTCGGCGTGCTCCTCGCGTCCGGCCGCATCGCCCGCGTCACCGCGTCGTACGTCGGCGAGAACAAGGAGTTCGCCCGCCAGTACCTCGCGGGCGAGCTGGAGGTCGAGCTGATCCCGCAGGGCACGCTCGCCGAACGGCTCCGCGCGGGCGGCGCGGGGATCCCCGCGTTCTACACCCCCGCCGGAGTCGGCACGCCGGTCGGCGAGGGCGGCCTGCCCTGGCGCTACACCCCGGACGGCACGGTGGCCGTCGCGTCCCCGCCGAAGGAGGAGCGCGAGTTCGGCGGCCGCCGCTACCTGCTGGAGGAGTCGATCACCGCGGACTACGCGCTCGTCCACGCCGAGGTGGGCGACCGGCACGGCAACCTGGTCTTCGCCAAGGCGGCGGCCAACTTCAACCCGCTCGCCGCCATGGCGGGCCGGACGGCCATCGCCCAGGTGGAACGCCTGGTCGAGCCGGGCGAGCTGGACCCGGACCAGGTCCACCTGCCCGGCGTGTTCGTCCAGCGGGTCGTGCACACCGGCCCGCAGGACAAGCGGATCGAGAAGCGCACCGTACGGGAGGGCTCATGACCGGCTGGTCGCGGCAGGAGATGGCCGCCCGCGCCGCGCGCGAGCTGCGTCCCGGCGAGTACGTCAACCTCGGGATCGGCCTGCCGACGCTCATCCCCGGCCACCTGCCCGAGGGCGTGCACGTCGTCCTGCACAGCGAGAACGGCATCCTCGGCACGGGCCCGTACCCGACCGAGGACGAGATCGACCCGGACCTGATCAACGCGGGCAAGGAGACGGTCACGGTACGGCCCGGCGCGTCGTTCTTCGACTCGGCGCTGTCGTTCGGGATGATCCGCGGCGGGCACATCGACACCGCCGTGCTCGGCGGGATGCAGGTCTCCTCGTCCGGCGACCTCGCCAACTGGATGGTGCCCGGCGCGATGGTCAAGGGCATGGGCGGCGCGATGGACCTCGTGCACGGCGCCCGCCGCGTGCTCGTCCTGATGGAGCACCTCACCCGCAAGGGCGAGCCCAAGCTCCTCCCGTCCTGCACCCTCCCGCTGACCGGCGCGGGGGTGGTCGACCGGATCATCACCGACCTCGCGGTCATCGACGTGACCCCGTCCGGGCTGGCCCTGCGGGAGCTCGCGCCCGGCGTCACGCAGGACGAGGTGGTCGCCGCGACGGCCGCCGACCTCGCCCTCCCCGCCCGCACCTGACCCACCGCGGCGCGCCGTCCCAGCAACGGCGCGCCGCGGCCCCTCGCGAGCCTCAGCGTTCACGCCCCTCCCGGTTCGCCGCGCGCTCTCTCAGCACCCTGACGAACCGGCGGAACGTCTCGGCCTGGGCGCGCGACAGCTCGGCCGACACCAGCCGCAGCCAGTCGCCGTTCTCGCCGTCGCCCAAGCTGGCCGCCACGGCCACCGCCATCTCCTCCGGCAGGTGGTCGGCGAGGTCGGCGGCCAGCTCCGCGACGCGCGGATCGCGCGGATCGGCGTCGGCGAGCTCGTCCAGGCGCGCGTAGAGGCGATGGCCCCGGGCCACCGCCTCGGGCTCGATCAGCGGCCCGAACAGCTCGGCCATCCCGCCGGACTCCGCCTTGGAGCCGACCATCGTCAGCAGCGCGCGGTCCAGCTCCGCGAGCTTCGAGCCCCCGGCGGGCAGCTCCCGCAGCACGGCGGCCATCTCCGGCGGGACCGTCGAGTCCGGGTG
This sequence comes from Actinomadura sp. J1-007, assembly GCF_009793335.1. GTDB lineage: Bacteria > Actinomycetota > Actinomycetes > Streptosporangiales > Streptosporangiaceae > Spirillospora > Spirillospora yumaensis. The sequence continues at coordinate 2,818,494 of NZ_WING01000001.1, forward strand.
CAGGTCCGCCTCGTCCAGCAGGACCGCCAGCCTGCGCCGCCGCGCCGCGATCGCGTCCTGCTGCCGCGCGAGGTCGGCGTCCAGCTCCGCCAGCACCTCGCGCAGGTCGCGCCCCCGGTCGTCGGCCAGCACGTCGCGGATCTCGTCCAGCGACAGCCCCAGCTCGGCCAGCCTGCGCACCCGCGCGAGGACCACGCCGTCGCGCAGCCGGTAGTCGCGGTAGCCGTTGGCCAGCCGCTCGGGCTCGGGCAGCAGCCCGAGGCGGTGGTAGTGGCGGACGGTCCGGGTGGACACCCCGACCAGCGCCGCGAGCTCGCCGATTCGCATACCCGCATGCAACACGTTGCCGCCGCGTCAAGGTCAACCGCCCCGCGAAACCGGGTCGCCTCCCCCGGGCGCGAACTGGGAGGCTCCGTCCATGGAACGAGCCGAAGCCCTGCTGATCGGAGGCCGCGCGGGCGCCGGCAAGACCACGGTGGCCTGGGAGGTCTCGGCCCTGCTGCGGAGCGCGGCGGTCGCCCACGCGGTGGTCGAGGGCGACTTCATGGGCCAGGTCCACCCCGCCCCACCGGACGATCCGGACCGTTCCGCGATCACGGAGGCCAACCTCGCGGCCGTCTGGGCCAACTTCGCGCGCCTCGGCCACCGCCGCCTGATCTACACCAACACCGCGAGCGTGCTGCCGGAGTCGGCCGCCATGTTCCGCACCGCCATGGGCCCGGACGTACGACTCGTCCGCGTCCTGCTCACGGCGTCCGACGCCACCACCGAGCGGCGCCTCTCGGCCCGCGAGCAGGGCTCCGAACTGGCGCGGGAGCTGGCCAACAGCATCTGCAAGGCCGCCCTCCTCGACGCCCGCGCCCCCGCCGGCACCGTCCGCGTGCCGACGGACGACCGCCCGGTCATGGACATCGCCCGCGAGGTCACCGCCACCACCGGCTGGATCGGCTAGCGCCCGAGCTCCGTCCCGACCCGTTCTCCCCGTGAAAACGCGCTACTCGAACGCCTGCGCCACGGCGAGGCTGTCCTCGTAGACGTGATGCCGGGTGATCCGGCCGCCGTCCACCGTCAGATGCAGGGCGAACCGGGCACGGTAGGCGCGCCCCGTGGAACGCGCCGTCTGCCGGATCTCGCCGAGCACCACGGCGTCCGCGCCGTCCACGAGGACCCGCTCGACCCGCGTGCCGGCCTCCTCCGGCACGTGGTGCTCCCCGATCAGGCCGTAGTGCGCGACGGCGTCCCCGCCGCTCGACCGGTGCCGGATCCACGGCGTCGCCGCCCGCCCGTGCTCGGCCTCGGGCCAGTTCAGCTTCCAGTCGACCCGCTCGGCGTACAGCTCGGCGATCGACTCGGGGACGCCCTCGCCGATCCGGCGCAGCAGTTCGTCCACCACGTCACGCGTGGTCAGGCCGGATGTGATTTCCATGCCCGCCATCCTGAACGCCGCGCGAGCCCCGAAGCGATGACCTCCGAGGTAATGGGCCGCGGGCAGCCGTCGCGGATGCGGGCGTTCCACCACTCGATCACCCTCCGTAGCACTACCTTCGGTAATCGCCTGTTCACGTGAAGCAAAAGGAGACGACATGAAGCTCGTTCGCACCGCCGCGCTCGCCTTGGCCGCGATCGGCGGGTTCACCCTGGCCACCGCCCCCGCCGCCCTCGCCGACCCCGGCCCGGCGGCCGACGACGTGGCGCCGACCTACATCTGCGACACCGACCGGCCGACGCCGATCGTCTACCCGCCGTTCATCCACGGCCTCGGCTGCAAGGCATCGCCGGGCGCCCCCACCGAGGGCGAGGTCCGGGGACCGGTCAACGTCTTCATCATCCACGCCAGGTTCAGCCCCGCCCCGGGCCTGTGGACGTGCCGCCATGCCACCGTCAGCGCCGCCGAGGGGAACGAGACCGTGAACGTGCTCGGACGCTTCTGCGAACACCCTGAAGAGCGCCGTCGCTGAACCCCCGACGAGGGCCGCCGCCGTAACGGCGCGACCGCCACGGCGGCGGCCCCGCGAAGCACCGGTGTCACACTCCGCCGCGCCGTTCCGTCAGAGGGATGTAACCGTACGGACGGCAAGGAGAGCACCATGGAAGCCCGCATCAACTACATCGGCACCAGCGTCGGATCGAAGCTCGTGAAGCACATCAACGGGGCGTCCAAGGCCATAGCCGACTCTTCCCTGCCGGCCGCGACGCTCGAACTGGTGAAGATCCGCGCCAGCCAGATCAACGGCTGCGCCTACTGCCTCGACATGCACACCAAGGACGCCGCGCAAGCCGGAGAAACCCCCCTGCGCCTCAACCTCGTGGCGGCCTGGCGGGAGGCCACCGTCTTCACCGCCGCCGAACGCGCCGCGCTGGAACTCACCGAACAGGGCACCCGCCTCGCCGACGCCTCCACCGGCGTCCCCGACGAAGTCTGGGCGAACGCCGCCGAGCACTACGACGAGGAACAGCTCGCCGCCCTGATCTCCATGATCGCCCTCATCAACGCCTACAACCGCCTCAACGTCATCACCCAACTCCCCGCCGGCGACTACCACCCCGGCCAATGGTCCTAACCGGCCACGCCTCCGCCTGCCGAGACGTGCGGGCAGCACCTCCGGCTCACCACCGGCCGCGCCGCTTGCCCGGATCCAGCGGGATGTCGTCGAGTCCGAGGCGATACCAGTGACGCCCGGTCATCACATGCAGGTCGGCCCCACGGCCCACGACCTGCACGACGTCGGACAGATCCCGCCCGTCCGGCAGAACGAGCCGGTACTCGGCCCTGACCCGGAAACGGTCCGCGTCGAGTTCGCCAACGACCAGCCGGTCATGGTCCGCTCCGTGCCCGCCGAACAGAGCGATCCGCGAGCCACAGACCGCCAGGGCCGTGACGCTTCGGACATCATCGTTGCGCCACCCGCTGAGCACTCCGTCCTTCACGCGCACAATGGGAAAACCGGTGTAGTAGCAGGCCCAAGCGGTTTCGCCGTCTACGTTGAGGGCGTAGCAGTCGCAGATCAGCCCCCATGGATGCGTGTCGTACGCGGGGAAACGCCACTCCGGCCGCAGTTCTTCTGAAAACCGTACGAGCCCGGGCGCGCCAATCGGTTCGGACGCTCCGGTGCCGCCCCAGCCGTAATTGCCGAAGACACCTTCGTCGAAGTAGCCGACCCAGGTCCGGCCGCTTTTCGTGGTGTAGACGTGCTCGACGCCGTCCCCGATCGTCTCCACGGCCTCCACGCGTCCGTCGGCGTCACAGATGACCGCGTTGCGGTCGGGGTTTCCAGGGCGCCATTGGGCCCGCGCACCCACCAGAAGGATCCGGCCGTTCGGCAACGGCTGGAGATCGACGTACGCGAGCGGAAGCGGCAGCCGGGCGATCGCCACAGGCTCCCGCGTGTGCATCGTGACGCGCACACCTACCGGGCGGGGCGACCGAGGGTCCGGGAACACCGTCCATCCTGGCTGCGTGGTCCATGGCCTCAGCGCCGCGAGGTCCGCCGCGTCCGCCCAGAGAGCGATGGCGTGGCCCTTTGGCCCGACCGAGACGGACAGCAGTTCCTCGCCAGGCTCCCCGCCCAGGTCCGCGTGGTAGCGCGCGGCCACAGTGGGGAGTGCCGTCACCGCCTCGTGCCGTTCCGTCTCCCGCTTCTTCCGGTTATCCATGCCCGGACTCCAGCACTTTCCCGCCGTACGCGCCACCCGATATGGAGGCACTCGCCGCGTCACCGTTTTCAGGTCAGTGGGGGGTCTCGTTCGTCCAGCCTTCGGTGAGGGTGCAGGTGTAGTCGAAGCGGAGGCCCGGTCGCATTCCGCTCTTGCCCGGCTTCTTGAGGATCATCTGGTCGCCGAGCACGTTGTCGGTGTCCGGGTCCAGGACGAGCTGGTATTCCACGACCGAGCCGTCGTCGCGTTCGACCCACGGCGCGGCCAGGCCGATGCCCGTACGGCCGCACGCGTCCCGGACCGTACCGATGGAACGGATGCCCGACAGTCCGGCCAGCATCCGCAGCACCGCCGCCCGCGACTTCGGCGCGGCCAGCTTGTCGCCGATGTAGCGGGCCCCGGCCATCAGCTCGTTGGCGCGGCCGTCCACGAAACCGGCGTCCCGGCGGGCCATCGCGACGAATGCGGCCGGGTCCGCTCCGGTGGCGATCCTGGACGGCACGCTCGGCGGTTCGGTGTCCGGGTCCAGGATGTAGACGGGGCGGTGCGGCTCTGGCGGTGCGGCGTCCCTGGCCAGGTCGAGGCGGTCGCCGTCGGCCTGGGCCCGCCAGCGCGTCGGGGAACCGGCCTTGCGCCACGCCGCCACGTCCTCAGGCGTCCGCGGCCCGACCGGCTCGGCCTTCTCGGCGAAGTGGCCGCGTCCCTGTCCGGTGCCCGGCTGCCAGGCGTCGCTCCTGACTTCGGTGTAGATCACGTAGCCGCCGGAGACGACGTGCCACGCCTGCCCCCGGAGCGTGCGCTGCCGCCAGTAGCGGCCCGGCTTCGGCGGCGTCCAGGGGTTCGGCTTCGTCCCGGACTCCAGCCTCGTCGCGGCGGCCAGCAGGAACGTCCGCGCCCGAACGTGCTGCTCCGCGGCCCGTTCCTTGGACAGCGCCGGGGTCCCTTCGCCGTCCCCGAGGGATGCGGTCGCGAGGACTGCGGCGGTGGCGGCCGCGACCAGGCCCAGCCCGACCCCGAGCCGCGGACGCCACCGCCGCCTGCGGGGCTCCGGAACGGCCGGCCGCATCAGCTCCTCCAGGCGGCGCCGCCCGTCAGCGGCCTCCAGGGCCGACGGGCCTCCCTCGTCGAACGCCTCCGCGACGATCGTCAACTCATCCATGGGACTCCACCTCATCCGCGTGGTCGATCCGGCCCAGCGCCTCCCGCACCTTCCTTCGGGCCCGGTTCATCCGCGACCCGACCGTTCCGCCGGGAATCCCCAGCGCCGCCGCGACCTCCTCGTAGCCGAGGCCGCCGACCGCGACGAGCAGCAGCACGTCCCGGTCGCCCTCGGCCAGCGCGGCCACGGCCGCCGCCAACCGGGGGCGCATGCCCTCGGCGGTGAGGCGTTCCACGACCCGTTCCTCGTGCCCGGCGGCAACGGCTCCCGCGCCGAGACGCGCGATCGCGGCCATGCGGCGGTTCTCGGTACGCCGGTGCTGGCCGACCAGGTTGGTGGCGATGCCGTACAGCCAGGGCCGCAGGGCGCCGCGCGCCGGGTCGAACCGGTCCCTGTTGCGGTACGCGTCCAGGAACGTCTCGGCGGCGATGTCCGCGGCGGCGTCGCGGCCGAGCCGAGCCGCCACGTAGCGGTAGATCTGGGGGAAGTACTCGTCGTAGATCTCGGCGAACCGATCGGGCTCGTGCCAAGCCCCTTCCGGCACGCCTACGGCGCGCGTCGAGGGCGTCATCCGCGACTCCCTGTCATATCCGGCCTTTCGGGGGCGTATCGGCGGTCACCCCTTGTCAGCCGGAACGCGGAGGTTTCTTCACGGGCCCGTACGGCCTGGACGCGTCGACCACCGCGCGGAGCGGCCCGGCTACCGCGGCCGGAGTCCGTCGAACGCCAGGTTCAATATGACCTCGACCTGCTCGGGCGTGGTCGGCCGGGTGCCGAGCAGCAGGCGGTAGTAGAGCGGGGCGTAGATGAGCTCTATGACATCGTCCAGTACGACGTCGGCCCGGATCTGGCCTTGCCGCCGCGCCTGCTCCAGCCGGTTTCGGCAGCCCTCGACCCGCGGCCTGACCAGCGTGTTCAGCACCACCTGCGCCGTGGCCGGATCGGACTGCGCGGCTCCGATGACCTCCCGGTAGGTCGAGGACTGCGCCGCCTGGAAGTACCGCGCGACGATGACCATCTGATCGCGCAGATCGGCCAGCACGTCGCCGGTGTCCGGGAAGTCGGGGGACGGCGCGCTCTGCCGGTCGATCGCCTCGACCAGCACCGCGGCCTTGGACGGCCACCACCGGTAGATCGTCTGCTTGCCCACCCCCGCCTCCTTGGCGATGGCGTCGACGCTGGTCTTGGCGAAGCCCTGCTCCCGGCACAGCTTCAGCGCGGCATCGAGGATCGCCTTGTGGGAGCGCTCGTTCCGGTAGCGCGGATTCGCCGATTCGGTGCTCATGGGCAGCGATTCTATACAAAACGAGACGACTCGTCTTGACGGAGGGGTCGCGCCGGGCCTAGCCTCACCTCAGAACGAGACGTCTTGTCTCGTACCACGCGGAGGTGGATCATGCCCCAGCAGATTTCCCGCCGGCACGCGCTGGCCACCGGCCTCGCCGCCGGCACGGCGTTCGGAGCCGTCGCGGTCGGCGCGGCGCCGGCCCGCGCGGCCCAGCCGGCCGCACCCACGCCGGGCAGATCCGGCGGTGAGAACCCCTTCCTGGAAGGGCAGTTCGCGCCGGTGCCGTTCGAGGTGACCGAGTTCGACCTGGCGGTCAGCGGCACGGTTCCCAAGGACCTGACCGGCCGCCTGCTGCGCAACGGCCCCAACGTGCTGGGGCTGGAGGACCCGAGGGCCCACCACTGGCTGACCGGCGACGGGATGGTGCACGGCGTTCAGCTACGCGACGGAAAGGCCGAGTGGTACCGCAGCCGCTGGGTCCGCGCGAAGGGGACCGCCGAGAAGCTCGGCGAGCCGGTGCGCGGAAAGCCCGCGGAAACCGATTTCCCGTCGAACGTCCACGTGATCGGCTTCCAAGGCAGGACCTTCGCGCTCCAGGAGGGCACCGCCCGTCCGCAGGAGCTCACCAACGAGCTCTACACGGTCGGGCCGTGCGATTTCAACGGCACGTGGGCCGGGACGATGTCGGCGCACACCAAGCTCGACCCGGACAGCGGCGAGCTGCATTCGGTGAGCTACAACGAGAGCACCGACTACGTCCAGTACGTCGTGGTCGGCACCAACGGCAAGGTGAAGTCGAGCCGCAACATCCCCATGGGCGGAACGATCCTGATGCACGACTTCGCCCTCACGGAAAAGTACGTCGTGCTGTACGACCAGCCCATCATGTTCGATCTGGACGCGATGCAGCACGGACAGAAGATTCCCTGGGTGTGGGACGAGAAGCGGCCCAGCCGCGTCGGCTACTTCCCGCGCGCGGGCGGCCCGGTCACCTGGATCACCGTGCGGCCTTCTTACATTTCACACACGCTCAACGCGTACGACGACGGCGGAAACATCGTGGTCGACTTCGTGGAGTTCCCCGCGCCGTTCAGCGCCGACCGCCTGTCGACCAGCGCGCCGCCCGCGCTGGTGCGGTGGACGATCGACCGGGCCCGGGGCCGCGTCCGCCGCGACCAGCTCGACGACCGGCCGCAGGAGTTCCCGCGAGTCCCGGACGCGCGGGTCGGCCGCAAGCACAGGTACGGCTACACCGCCGCGGCCGCCGAGTTCCTCAAGTCGTACGGGCATGGCTCGACCCCCGATTCGGCGTTCAGCAACGGCCTGGTCAAACACGACCTGGCCACCGGCCGTTCACAGCTCCACCGGTTCCCGCGGTACGCCAGCGCGAGCGAGGCGGTCTTCGTCCCGCGCAGCGGCGCCCGCGGCGAGGACGACGGCTATGTCATGTCCTACGTGCACAACCCCGACCGGAACGCCTCGGACCTGGTGATCCTCTCGGCCCAGGACTTCACCGCCAAGCCGATCGCCCGGATCCACCTGCCGAGCCGGATTCCGCTCGGCCTCCACGGAAGCTGGATCGCGGGCACCTGAGAAACCCTCCGTGTGGTGACCCTGACCCGGTCACCACACGGCCATTTCCCCCCGTGGTGCCCCCCAGATCTCAACTGCGCCCAGCGGCCCGGGCAGGGCCTGCGCCGTCCCGGGTCCCGCTCGGCTCGTCGCCCGGCGGGGTCCGGCATGTCAGGCGCGGTCGTGGAGGGTGATCTGGTAGCCGTCGGGGTCCGCGAAGGTGAACGTCCGGCCGAAGGGGCCGTCGATCGGCGCGGAGACGATGGTGTGGCCGTCGGCGACGAGGGCGTCGTGGATGGCCTGGACGTCCGTGGCGTGGAGCCAGATCGCGGCACCGATGCCGGGCTGGGCGACGGATGCGAGATCGGTGCCGGGGATCACCTCGCGGAGCGCGAAGGCGATCGGCTTGGTCTCGAAGACGACGGCGTGCGGAGGCCCGGCCTGCGAGCGGACGAGACCGAGGTACCGCTCGTAGAACGCCTGCGAGGCGTCGAGGTCGCGCGCTTGCAGCGAGATGAAGTCGGGACCGGTTGCGGGCATGGTGAACTCCTCCTTTATATGTCAGATTCCTGACATAGACCAACGTATGTCAGAATACTGACATGAGTCAAGACGGCGACGGCGTCGACCTGCGGACATCCCTGGGCTACCTGCTGAAAGAGGCTTCGAGCGCGCTGCGCGCGGCCATGGAGGAGGTGCTGCGGCCGCTCGGGATGAGCGTGACGCACTACTCCTGCCTCGAACTGCTGGCCCAACGGCCGGGCCTGTCGAACTCCGAGCTCGCGCGGGGCGCGTTCGTGACACGGCAGACGATGAACGTGCTGCTCCAGGCCCTGGAACGAGACGGCTACGTGACCCGGCCCGCACAGGCCCCCGTCGGGAAGGCACTTCCCACCCGGCTCACACCTCGCGGCCGGCGGAGCCTCCAGAAGGCGACCGCAGCCGTCCGGTCCGTCGAGGTCCGAATGCTGGCCGGCCTGACCGAGACCGAGCAGTCAGAGGCGCACCGGATCCTCCAGAGCATGATCCACTCCCTCCGCAACGGCAACGGCAACGGCAACGGCAACGGTGATGGATAGCTCGTCCCCCGACGCACGTCTCGCAGCGGTTGCAGGGCGAGAGGACGTAGGCCGAGTGGCGTGCCTGGATCTCGGCGCGGAGGGCGGCGGGTGGGCGGTAGCCGGGGCGTCCGTCTCGGTCAGCTCAGCGAGACCATGCGGCCCGCGGCTCAGGATTGGCGGGCGGCTTTGCGGGCCTGGCGTTCGGCGCGGCGGTCCTCGAATCTGGTGGCGGCCTGGTCGAGGTTCTCCAGGAACGCGGCGAGGCGTTCGCGGGCCTGTTCGGCCTCGGCGTCCAGGCCGGACAGGTCGAAGACGCCCCACTTCCGGAGGATCGGCATGACGACCTCGTCGTGGTGGAGGCGCAGGTCGTAGATCCCGGCGTTGGCGATCGCGACGGACTTGCGCAGGAATCCGTCGATGGTGTTGCCGGGCATCTCGAACGTGGTGACGACGTCGGCCACGGCGCGGAGGGTCTGGCTCGGGTCCGCCTGGAACGCGGCGCCGATGAAGTTCCGATAGAAGATCATGTGCAGGTTCTCGTCCTTGGCGACGCGGGCCATCATGCGTTCGCACAGGGGTTCGCCGGACGCCTTGCCGGTGTTGCGGTGCGAAACGCGGGTCGCCAGTTCCTGGAACGCGACGTACGTGGCTCCGCGCAGAAGGTCCTTGCCGTGCGGCATCGCGTAGCCGACCTGGAGGTGCTTCATCCGGGCGCGTTCGAGGGCGACGGGGTCGATGGCGCGGGTGACCGTGAGGTAGTCGCGGATGACGATGCCGTGGCGGTCCTCTTCCGCGGTCCACCGGTTCGTCCAGTAGCCGTACGCGCCCTCTTGGCCGAAGACGCTGCGCAGCGCGTAGTGGTAGCCGGGCAGGTTGTCCTCGGTGAGGAGGTTGACGAGGAGGGCCTCGCGGGATTCGGGCGCCACCTTGGAATCGCCGGGCTCCCAGTCCTCGCCGTCCACGACTCCCGAGTAGGTGCGGCCCTCGCTGTACGGGACGTACTGGTGCGGGAACCATTCCTCAGCCGTGGCGACGTGCCGGTTCACCTCCTTCTCGACCGTCGGCTCCAGCTCGATGAACAGCTCGACTTCGGACTTGGAAACAGGCGCGATCGACAAATGCCCAGCCCTTCACGTAGCGGAATGCTCGCGGAGCGTGGCCGTTCTGCTGGGCGGCCATCCCGGAAATGCGCGAACGTATGCCGGAGAGCGTAGTTAGGCCGCCGGACGCCTCTCTTGTCGTTCAGGTGCGCCTCTGGTGCCACCCCGTTGTCATTCGTCTGACAACACCGCGCAACGCCGCCGGAATGGAGCGGACGCGGAGCCGTGCCCTGATGCGGCCAAGACCGGGGAGGGATGGGTCTGGCGGCGGCGATCATGCCAGCTTATGGTGGCATGGTTGTTCTCCCCGCGCCGAGGAGTGGCCGCCGTGACGAGAGAGCCGAGCCCGAGAGAACCGAGCAGGGTCCGACGACAACGCCGACGACTGGCCGCCGCCACGGCCGTCCTGCTGACAATCCCGGTCGCCGCGGCCCCGGTCGCCGCGGCCCCAGCCGCCGCGCGGACGGGGACGGCCGGATCCGCAGGCGCGCAAGCGTCCACGCCCGACGCCAAGGGCCCTGGCGGAGCGCGGACCGTCACGTTGGTCACCGGCGACCAGGTCACGGTCACACCGCGTCCCGGCCAGAGCCCGCGAATCGCGCTCGCCCCGCGCCCCGGACGGGTACGGACCGGCTACTCGGCGGTGGTCGACAAGGAAAAGATCACCGTGACGCCGGTGGACGCGCTGCCGCTGATCGCGGCGGGACGGCTCGACCCGCGGCTGTTCGAGGTCGACCGACTGCTCGCCTCGCAGTACGGCGACGAACACCGCCCCTCCTTGCCGCTGATCGCCAAATCCCTCAACACCAGATCGGCCATCAATACCCGCACCCACACCCTCACCGCTAACAAGGACCTCACCGCACTAGAACCCTCAAAAAAGAACCTGCCGAACCTCTGGAAGGCGTTCACCGCCGACAAATCCGCACGGCTCTGGCTCGACGGCCGGACTAAGGCCAGTACGGACGGGAGCGTCCCGCAGATCGGCGCGCCGTCGTTCTGGGAGAAGGGCTATACCGGCAAGGGCGTGAAGGTCGCGGTCCTCGACACGGGGTGGACGGCTCGCATCCCGACCTCAAGGTGGCCGAGAGCAAGAACTTCACGAACACGGCGGACGCCGGAGACCGTTCCGGGCACGGGACGCACGTCGCCTCGGTCGTCGCCGGGTCGGGGGCCGCGTCCGGCGGCAGGTACCGGGGCGTCGCGCCGGACGCCGACCTCGTCAGCGGGAAGGTGCTGGACGACACCGGCCAGGGGCAGGAGTCCTGGCTGATCGACGGCATGGCGTGGGCCGCCAAGGAGGCCAAGGCGAAGGTCGTCAACCTGAGCATGACCTGCTTCTGCGACTCGCCCGCGGCCGATCCCGTCGAGCAGGCGGTCAACGACCTGTCGGCCGAGACGGGGACGCTGTTCGTCGGGGCCGCGGGCGACCTGTTCTGGCCGGCGCCGGGCATGATCGCGCTCCCGGCCGCCGCGGAGTCCGCGCTGGCCGTGAGCAGCGTGGACCGCGAGGACCGTCCGGCCACCGCGACGCAGGGCCCGCGCGCCTCGGACTACGCGGTCAAGCCGGAGATCATGGCGCCCGGCGCCGGCATCGTGGCCGCCCGCGCGAAGGGCACCGGCCTCGGGTCGCCGGTGGACGACCACTACACGCGCCTGTCGGGGACGTCCACCGCGGCGCCGCACGTCAGCGGCGCGGCCGTGCTCGTCGCGCAGCAGCATCCCGGGTGGGACGGGCAGCGCGTCAAGGCCATGCTGATGGGCGCGGCGAAGCAGCTCCCGAACGTGCCGGTCGGGGTGCAGGGCGCCGGGCGGGTCGATCTCGCGCGGGCCGTGAAGCAGGAGATCACCGCGTCGCCCGCGAGCGTGCGGGCGGACGTCCGCTGGCCGGACTCGGGGCCGTCCGGGTTCACCAGGAAGATCACCTACTCCAACTCCTCCGGCACGGCGGTCCCGCTCGTCACCTCCGTGGCGCTGGCGGACGCGAACGGCAAGCCGCTGCCCGCCGCCGCGTACTCCCTCGACCGGAGCGAGGTCACCGTCCCCGCCGAGGGCGAGGCCGCCGTCACGCTCACCGTGCGCGGCATCGACGGGCTGAAGGCCGGCACGTTCACCGGGACGGTCAACGCGAGCGCCGCGGGCGGGCCCAGCGTGAAGACCCCGGTCGGCGGGTACGTCGAGCCGCCGACCGCCGCCCTCACGCTGCCCGCGACGGACCGCGAGGGCAGGCCGGCGCCCTACACCTACGTGTCGCTGATCAACGTGGACACCTGGGAGTCGTTCAACGCGATGGCGGGCGAGGACGGCGTCGTGCGCGCCCGCGTGCCCGCCGGGACGTACGACGTCAGCTCGCAGGTCAGGACCGGCGACGCGTGGACCAGCGGGTTCCGGCAGGTGCACGAGCTCGGGCCGGGCGCGCGGACGATCCCCCTCGACGCCCGCACGACCGTCCCCGTCGACGCGACCAACGACCTGGCGGGCGCGGAGCTCGGCGACATGACCGCGACGATGACGTTCTCGAAGGGCGGCGGCGCGTCCGCGATCATGTACCTGTACGGCGACGCGCAGCGGCGGATCTCCGTGCAGCCCGCCACCGATCCGCGCCTGCGCTACGCCGTCACCACGCTGTGGCAGCGGAAGGGCGCGACCGAGGACCAGCCGAGCCCGTACGTGTTCCGCGACTACCGCTACGCGCTCGGCGCGATCCCCGCCGACCCGAGCCTGCACACGCGGCAGGCCGCGATGGCGAAGATCCGGACGACCGTCCGCTCGCACGGGAACGGCGGTCCGGGAACGATGCGGTGGGCCGCCTACAACAGCTCGACCGACTCGTTCGAGAGCGTCTCGCAGAGCGTCACGCGGCCGCTCCCCGGCTCGTTCACCCTCTACCTGCGCGCCGACAGGACGATCGTGTGGTACTCGGAACTGCTGATGTACGACGATCCGGACGCCACGGAGGTCGTCCACGTGTACCGGGGCGCCGCCCGCTCGTACCGCCCGGGTCCCCAGGCCGACGTCGTGAACGCGGGCGTGCTCGGCCAGAACCTCAACGACTGGAGCAACCTGCGCACCGACGACCGGCTCAAGGTCTCGACGTCCTGCCCGGTCACGGGCGTCCGCGACGCGTGCGGGATCGACAACGCCACCGAGGGCACGCTGCGGCTGAGCGAGGGCGGCGCGGTCGTCGCCGAAGGCACGCTGCGGCCCGGCCGGGGCTCGGTCGAGCTGAAGGCGGACGTCCCGCCCGGCGAACGGACCTACACGCTGCACGAGTCGCTGACCCGCGAGTCGAGCCCGCTCGCCAAGGTCTCGACCAGGCTCGACACCGTGTGGACGTTCCGTTCGGCGACGACGGGAGCGGCGGACGCGACCGCGCGCCTGCCGCTCCAGGTGGTCAACTTCATGCCCGCTGGGCTGGACGACCACAACCGCGCCCCGAAGGGCCGTGCGACGGTGGTCCCGGTCTGGGTCGAGCGCAACGCGGGCGCGCCCGCGTCCGCCCCGAAGTCCCTCACGGTGGAGGCGTCGTTCGATGACGGCGCCACCTGGCGGAACGTCCCCGTCGCCGGAACCCCGGCCGCCGGAGCCGTCACGATCCGCCCGCCGTCCGGCGCGGCGAACGTCTCGCTCCGCGCCACCGCCACCGACAGGTCCGGCAACGCGGTCACCCAGACGGTGATCCGCGCGTACGGCCTGGCCTGACCCGGCTCCTCTCCCGGGGGCCCGGCCCACCCCGCCCCCGGGAGAGGCGCTCCCGACCCGCCCCGCGCGTGTCACCCGTGCGCGTGCGTCAGGCGTGCGCGTGCGTCAGGCGTGCGCGTGCGTCAGGCGTGCGCGTGTTCTTCGCGGGGAACGAGGCGGAACGCGATGAAGGCGGGTGCGTTCTGGAGGGCGGCGTAGTCGTCGGGGAAGAGGTCGGCCATCTCGGGGGCGGGCAGCGGTTCGAGGAGTTCGTCGATGAGGAAGCCGGCCTCGCGGAACTGCGCGCAGATCGCGGTCAGCGGGCGCCGCCAGGCCCGGACCGGCCAGTCGGCGTCGTCGCTCAGCGACTCCTCCACGACGCTCTCCTCGAAGTAGGAGCCGCCGAGCCTGAGCCATTTGGTGGTGGGGTGCTCGGTGGACAGCACCACCGCGCCGCCGGGCGCCAGGACCCGGCGCAGCTCGCGCAGCAGCGCCACCGCGTCGTCCAGGTAGTGCACGGCGAGGGCGAGGACGGCGAGGTCGACCGAGCCGTCCGCGAGCCAGTCCATCGGCTCGGCGAGGTCGTGCACGTGCGGTTCGGCCCGGCCGCCGGTGCGCTCCCGGGTCATCTCCACGAACGTCGGGCTCACGTCGCAGGCGATGACGCGGGCGGCGCCGCGCGCGAACAGGTCGCGGGCGTAGAAGCCGGGGCCGCAGGCGGCGTCCAGGACGGTCTTGCCCTCAACGTCGCCGGCGAGGCCCAGCACGGCCGGGCGGTCGTAGAGGGCGTTGTAGGCGCCGCTCTCGGCGTGGTCCGCGTATTCGTGCGCGAAATGCTCGTACATGGGGTCGCTCGTCATTCCCCCGATCGTGCCATACAAGATCAAGAGTGCGGACGCAGGCGGGCGGCGGCACGGTGCAGCGCCTCCAGCTCGGCGGGCGGCAGGTCCGCGAGGGCGGCGGGCGGGCGGTACAGGCGCGCGAACAGGGCGGCCTGGAGGTCGCGGCCACGCTCGCTCAGCGCGACGACCTTGACGCGGCGGTCGCTCTCGTGGGGACGGCGCTCGACCAGTCCCTGCCGCTCCAGCCGGTCCACGATCCAGGTCACGGTCGAGGCGTCGCACCGCCAGGTGTCGGCGAGCGCGCGCATCGGCTCGCCGCGTCCCGGAACGAGCCGCATCAGCGCCTTCAGGTCGCCGGGGCTGACGCCGAGACCCGACACCGACTGGAGGAGCCGCTCGTGCTCGCCCAGGAAGAAGTCGTACAGCGATCTCCAGATCTCGGCCCTGAGGCGTTCGTCCTGCTCGGGGTCCTGTGCCGGCATGCCGGTCATCGTACGGCGGCCGGATGGTTTGGGGCATTAAAAGATTGGATGCCTCAAAGCTTCTGTTACCGTCGTCCGGTAGGCGGCGACGAGTGCTCCGGAGGGCAGGCCATGACCACACTGGTGACCGGCGCGACGGGCAGGGTCGGCAGCCGGTTCGTCCCCCGCCTCCTGCGCGCGGGCGAACCCGTCCGGATCCTCGCCCGCGACGCCGCCCGCGCCGAGCCCCTCCAGCGGCTCGGCGCCGAGGTCGTCCTCGGCGACCTGCGCGACGGCGGAACGGTCGACGACGCGGTCAAGGGCGCGGACGCGGTCGTCCACCTCGGCGCGGCGTTCCTGGAGGAGTCGGAGGGGGAGGCCGCGGCGGTCAACCACGGCGCGACGGTCGCGCTGGCCGAGGCCGCGCTGCGCGGGGGCGCCGCGCGGTTCGTGTTCGCCGGGACGACGCTGGTCTACGGGGTCGGACGGCCCGACCGCCCGTCGCGCGAGGACGACGAGCCCACCCCGCCGCCCTGGCCGTACCCGACGACCAAGATCGCGGCCGAGCGGGACCTGCGCGCGCTGCACGAGTCCGACCGCCTCCCGCTGCGCGTCATGCGCCTCGCGTTCGTCTACGGCGAGGGCGATCCGCACCTGGCCGAGTCGCTGGAGTGGGCGCGCGAGTGGCCCCCGCACAAGCGGCTCCAGACCGTCCACCACGCCGACGTCGCGCAGGCGCTGCTGCGGGCGCTGCGCGCGGACGGCGCCGACGGCGAGATCTTCAACGTGGCCGACGACGCGCCCGTCACCGCGTACGAGCTGATGGAGCTGAACGGCGAGAGGTTCCCGGACGGCGCCGCGGACCGCCCGCTCGACCACCCGTGGGAGAGCATCGCCGACACCGCCAAGATCCGCCGCCGGCTCGGCTACCGCCCGATCCACCCCACCGTCGCCAGCGCCCGCGAGGTCGGCGCCCTCTGACCCGACCCGCCCCGGCGGCGGCCCGGCGGCGGCCGGGCGGCGCGCCGCGTTCAGTCCGCGGGGCATCGGGCCGCTGCGCGCGGCGCTGGGCCTCGCGGACGCGCGTCGCGTGGTCGGCCAGCTCCGTCACCCGCGCCTCGTCGCGGGTCAGGTTCTCGCCCGTGGCCGGGTCGAAGATGTGCAGCCTGGAGGTGTTGATCCACAGCTCCGCCTCGTCCCCCGCCGTGATCAGGCTGGACGCGTCGAGCGAGACGACGGCCTGGGTGCGCATCTGGTCGCTGTCCAGCTCGCGCGACAGCTCCCGGAGCTGGTCGGCGAGCTCCCGGGGCGCCTCGTACGGCACGTAGGCGTACTGCTCGTTGCCGAGCCACTCGGTGACGTCCACGTGCACGCGGACCAGCGCGCCCGCCGCCCTCTTGTCCTCGCTCACCAGC
Source organism: Actinomadura sp. J1-007 (assembly GCF_009793335.1). Lineage (GTDB taxonomy): Bacteria > Actinomycetota > Actinomycetes > Streptosporangiales > Streptosporangiaceae > Spirillospora > Spirillospora yumaensis. Next base: position 2,834,727 of record NZ_WING01000001.1, read on the forward strand.
GAGGCGTCCTCGAAGTCCTCCGGGCGGACGCCCACGAGGACGACGTCGCGGTCCCCCACGGCGGACGCCTTCCGCTCGTCGCGCAGGTCGAAGCGGCCGATCGGGGTCTCCAGGAACGTGCCGTCCACGGACGCGGGCAGGAAGTTCATCGACGGCGAGCCGATGAACCCGGCGACGAAGAGGTTCACGGGCTGCTCGTACAGCTCGCGCGGGCTGCCGACCTGCTGGAGGATGCCCTTGCGCAGCACCGCGACGCGGTCGCCGAGCGTCATCGCCTCGGTCTGGTCGTGCGTCACGTACACGGTGGTGACGCCGAGCCGCCGCTGGAGCCGGGAGATCTCGGTGCGCATCTGGCCGCGCAGCTTCGCGTCGAGGTTCGACAGCGGCTCGTCGAACAGGAACGCGTCGGCCTGCCGGACGATCGCCCGGCCCATCGCGACGCGCTGCCGCTGCCCGCCCGACAGGTTCGCGGGCTTGCGTTCGAGGTGCTCGGTGAGCTCCAGCAGCTTGGCCGTCTCGGTGACGCGGCGGCGGACCTCCTCGTCGGAACGCTTCGCCAGCCGCAGCGGGAACGCGATGTTCTCGTACACCGTGAGGTGCGGGTAGAGGGCGTAGTTCTGGAACACCATCGACAGGTTGCGCCGCCGGGGCGCGACCGTGTTGACGACCTTCTCGCCGATCCGCATCTCGCCGGACGTGATGTCCTCCAGCCCGACGATCATCCGGAGCAGCGTCGACTTGCCGCAGCCGGACGGCCCGACCAGGATCATGAACTCGCCGTCCCGCACGTCCAGGGACACGTCGTTCACGGCCGGGAAGCCGTCGCCGTACTGCTTGACGATGTTCTTCATGGTGATGGCGGCCATGCTCGGTTCTCCTCTGCCCTCGGCTCAGCCCTTGACGGCGCCGGACGTCAGACCGGCCACGATGCGGCGCTGGAACAGCAGGACGATGACGATGACGGGGACGGTCACCACGACCGCCGCCGCGCAGATGGCGGTGGTGGGCTGCTGGAACTGCGAGGCGCCGCTGAAGAACGCCAGCGCCGCCGGGACGGGCCGCGCGCTGTCGGTCGAGGTCAGCGAGATGCCGAAGACGAAGTCGTTCCAGCAGAAGAAGAACGTCAGGATCGCCGCGGTGAACACGCCCGGCGCGGCGAGCGGCACGATCACCTTGCGGAACGCCTGCCAGGTGGTCGCGCCGTCCACCTGCGCGGCCTGCTCCATCTCCCACGGGATCTCGCGGAAGAACGCCGACAGCGTCCAGATCGCGAGCGGCAGGGCGAACGAGATGTAGGGGATGATCAGGCCGGGCCACGTGTCGTACAGGCCGACGTCCCGCCACAGGTTGAACAGCGGCCCGACGAGCGACACGACGGGGAACATCGCGATCGCCAGCGCGAACGACAGGATGGTCTTCTTGCCGGGGAACTCCAGCCGCGCGATCGCGTACGCGACGAGCGTCGCGAACACCACCCCGACGAACGTGGCGATCAGCGAGATCCCGATCGAGTTGATCAGCGCCGAGGTGAACAGGTCGGTCCTGAACACCGTCCGGTAGTTGTCCCACGTCCAGTGCTCGGGCAGGAACCCGCGCGAGTTGCCGATCTCGCCCGGCCGCTTGAACGACAGCATCACGATCCACAGGATCGGGAACACCGTCCAGACGAGGATCAGCACCGACGCCGCGATCCACAGGGACTTCTCGCCCCGCGCCCCGACCCCCTGGGAGCCGCCCTCTTTCGCTCCGGCCTTCTTCGCCCCGGCCCCCTGGGATTCCGGGCCGCGTCCCCGGAAGCGGCTCGCACGCGTGGACTCCATCAGCGGTCACCCCGTACCTGGGACAGGTCCACCCGGAAGCCCCGGATGAACACGACGGCGATGAGGACGACGGACAGGAACAGCAGCACCCCGACGGCGTCGCCGAGCCCGATCGCGGTCCGGGAGATCGTCTGCCGGTAGGTGAGGAACGAGAGCGTCTCGGTGTGCTGCTGCCCGGACGTCATCACGAACACGTTGTCGAAGATCCGCCACGCGTCGAGCGTGCGGAACAGCACCGCGACGAGGATCGCGGCCTTCATGTTGGGGACGGTCACCCGCCACAGCCGCTGCCAGGCGGTCGCGCCGTCCACCGTCGCGGCCTCGCCGAGGTCGCGCGGCACCTGCGCGAGGCCCGCGAGCAGCAGCAGCGACACGAACGGCGTCGTCTTCCAGATCTCCGACAGGATGATCACCGACAGCGAGGACCAGCGGCCGGAGAACCACGCGTAGTCGCCGAGCCCGAACCACTGGTTGACGAACCCCGACTGGAGGTCGAAGGCGTACCGCCAGGCGAACGCCGAGATCACGGTGACGATGCCGTACGGCAGCAGGATCGCCGTGCGGACGGTGCGGCGCATGAACAGCGCCCGGTGCATCACCATCGCCAGCGCGAACCCGATCACCAGCTCCACCACGACGGTGATCGCCGTGACCAGGAACGTGGTCAGCACGTCCTGCCAGAACAGCGGGTCCGACAGCGCGGTGGCGTAGTTGCCGAACCACACGAACCGCCGGTCGTCCGGGGCCGTCAGCCGGTAGCTGAACAGCGACAGGTACAGCGCGTTGAACAGCGGGTACGCGGTCACCACCAGCATGACCAGCACGGCCGGCGCGGACAGCAGGAGCCCGAGCCGGCGTTCGGCCCGGCTGCGGTCGGAGACCTCGGCGCGCCCGGCCGGGCGTCCCGCGACCGGGGCGGATTGCACTGCGGTCATCGGAGCCGTCCCCTCACAGCAGGGCCTGGTCGCGCAGGACCTGGCGGATGAACGTGCCGGACCGGTGCGGCGTCCCCGCGTCCACCGACGCGGGCGGGTGCCAGCGGCTCTGCACCGCGCCGGACACGTCGGTGTAGTACGGGGTGATCGGCCGCGGCGCGGCGGCGTTGATCGAGTCGCGGATCAGCCCCGCCATCGGGAACTCCTTGACGATCTCCGGATCGTCGAAGACCTCGGCGCGGGCCGCCGGGTTGCCCGAGTCGATCATGTACTTCTTCATGTTCGGCGTGGAGGTGACGCACCGCACGGCCTCCACGGCGAGGGTGTCGCGGTACTTGCCGTACGCCCCGATGCCGAGCTCGATCCCGCCGAACGGCGGCTTGCTCGGCCGGCCGGGGTCGACCGCCGGATAGCGGGCCCAGCCGAGGTCGGCGGGGATGCGCTTGTCGATCACGCCGTCCTCGGCGTCGCCGTTCTCGGCCCGCCAGATGTAGCCCCAGTTGACCATGAAGCCGCCGCGCGGGCCGTTCAGCAGCGACCGCGCCTGCTCCTCGATGTCGGTCGACAGCGTCGGGCTCGCCGCCCTCGAGCGCGCCAGCCTGGAGATGACCTGCGCCGCGCGGTGGCCCGCCGAAGAGTCGATGCCGATCGTGGCGTCGTCACCCTTCTCCGCGCTGCCGATGATCTGCCCGCCGGCGGACGCGATGAGGGCGTTCACCCACACCATGTAGCCCTCGTACTTGTTGCCCTGGGCGCCGACCGTGGTGCCGCTGCGCAGCGCCGCGTCGATGAGCTTGTCCCAGGTGAAGCCCGGCGCGGACGGATCGACCCCCGCCTTCTTCGCCACCGACTTGCGGTACCAGAGGATCTGGGTGTTGGCCCAGAACGGCGCGGCGTAGAGCTTGCCCTCCCACGTGGAGTTCCGCACCGCGGGCGGGAACACGCCGCGCGTGAACTGCTCCGCCTCGTTCGGCGGGAACGCGCGGAGGAACCCGGCGTTGGCGGCCTCGGCCACGAACACCGGGTCGAGGCTCATGATGTCGAGCCCCGAGTCCTTCGCCGCCAGCCTGCGGACGAGCTGCTCGCGCTGCGCCGTCGCGTCGATGGGCAGCACCGATGTCTCGATCTTGTAGCGGCCGCCCGACGCCCGCGTGCACTCCGCGGCGAGCTTGGCCTGCCCGCCGTCGTCGGGGTTGGTGTACCAGCGCAGCGTGGGCGTTCCCCCGCCCCCGCCGCAGGCGGCGAGCCCGCCCGCCAGCAGCACCGCCGCCACCGCCCCGCGCCCCGCGGCCCCCCTGCGCCCGGTCCGTCCGCCCCCGGTCCGCCTTGCCCGTTCGCCCCCGGGCCACTCGCCCCCAGCCCGTCTGCCTTCGGCCCTTCTGCCTCCGGCCCGTTCACCCCCGGGCCTTTCGCCCCAGCCCGTTTGCCTCCGACCCGTCTGCCTTCGGGCCGTTCGCCCCCAGCCCGTCTGCCTCCGGCCCGTTCGCCCCCGGGCCGTCTTCCCGTCCGTCCGACCGTTCGTTCGGCTCGTCCGACTCGTTGAATCCGCTCGGCTCGTTGAATCCGCTCGACTCGCTCGACCATCGGGCCTCCCGACGCGACCCACCACCTGCGGGCACTTCGCCGGGCCGCATGCGTGGCGGGACCGATCTCCACTCAAACACCGGACCCAGGACCTGTCGAGATGCCTTTTCGTGGCGGTGAGGGAACCGAAACCCCGCTGAAACACGAAACACATCAGAAACAAAGCGGCATAACTCTCGAAACGGACGCCGGTGATCCTCGTCCGAACGCCCGGACCGCGACCGAACGCGGCCGGAAGGGGAGGACGACGTGCCCGAGAGGATCGACGCCGGCGCGACCGCGTGGCTGCTGGCCAGCACGGCTCTGGTGCTCCTGATGACCCCGGGGCTCGCGCTGTTCTACGGCGGGATGGTGCGCGCGAAGAGCACGCTCAACATGATCATGATGAGCCTGGTGTCCATCGCCCTGGTCACACTCGTGTGGCTGGTCGCGGGGTACAGCCTGGCCTTCGGGGACGACGTGCGCGGCCTCGGGCTGATCGGCGACCTCGACCACCTCGGCCTCGCCGGGCTCACCCCCGACACCGCGCACGGCCACGTGCCCGCGCTGCTGTTCGCGACGTTCCAGCTCACGTTCGCGATCCTCACCGCCGCGCTGATCAGCGGCGCCGTCGCCGACCGCGCCCGGTTCTCCGCGTGGATGGTGTTCGTCCCGGTGTGGGCGCTGCTGGTGTACGTCCCGATCGCGCACTGGGTGTGGGGCGGCGGCTGGATCCAGGACCTCGGCGCGCTCGACTACGCGGGCGGGCTCGTGGTCGAGATCGCCTCCGGCGCGTCCGGCCTCGCCATGGCGCTCGTCCTCGGCCCGCGCATCGGCTTCCGCAAGGAGGCGATGCGCCCGCACAACCTGCCGATGGTGCTGCTCGGCGTCGGGCTCCTGTGGTTCGGCTGGTTCGGCTTCAACGCGGGCTCCGCGCTCGCCGCCGACGGCACCGCCGCCGCGGTCTTCCTCAACACCCTCGTCGCCGGCTGCACCGGCCTGCTCGGCTGGCTGCTCGTGGAGCAGCGCCGCGACGGCAGCCCCACCACGTTCGGCGCCGCGTCGGGCGCGGTCGCCGGGCTGGTCGCGATCACCCCGTCCTGCGGCTCGGTGAACGTCCTCGGCGCCGTCGCGGTCGGGCTCGCCGCCGGGGTGGTCTGCTCGTACGCCGTCGGCTGGAAGCTGCGGCTCGGGTACGACGACTCGCTCGACGTCGTCGGCGTCCACCTCGTCGGCGGGATCGTCGGGACGATGCTCATCGGCCTGCTCGCCGCGCGGATGATGACCGGCGGGCCGGAGGGCCTGCTGCTCGGCGGCGGCCTCGCCCAGCTCGGCAGGCAGGCGGTCGCGGTCCCGGTCGTCGGGCTGTACGCGTTCACCGTGACGTACGGGCTCGCCAAGCTGATCGACAAGGCCATGGGGTTCCGGGTGAGCGCGGAGGACGAGACGTCCGGCATCGACCTCGCCCTGCACGCCGAGACGGCGTACGAGCACGGCGTCCTCGGACACGCGACGCCCCTCGGCCCACCCGCGCCGCTCGGCTCCCCCGCGCCGTTCCCGCCCCATTCCACCCAGGCCCAGATACCGCCATCCACCAGGCAATAGGGACGAAGCAGCGTCCCATTCCCGCGCTTTACCGAAAGTGACCCGCGCCCTGGGGAAGGAGATGTCACAATGAGCTACGCTGTAAGCCACCGCGCATTATGCTAGGTGGCTTATGGCTCTATTGCGGGGGACCGATGGAGTCGCGCGCAGCAGCGTGGCCCGTGAGGGGAGGGCCGATGGCGGCAGCCGAGAGTCCGACGGTGCGGCAGCGTCGCCTGCGCGTCGAGCTGCGCAGGTCCAGGGACGGGTCCGGACTGACCCAGGACCAGGTGGCCGAGAGCCTCGACTGGTCGCTGTCCAAGGTGATCCGCATCGAGTCCGGCGCGGTCAACATCTCCACCACCGACCTGCGCGCCCTGCTCTCGCTCTACGGCGTCGCGGAGGAGCGGATCGCCGAGCTGGTCACCCTCGCCCGCGCCGCCCGCGAGCGCGCGTGGTGGAGCGGCTACAAGAAGGTCATCTCCCAGCAGTACTACGACCTGATCGGGTACGAGTCGGCCGCCGCCGCCATCAGGCAGTTCGAGCCGCTGGTGATCCCCGGGCTGCTCCAGACCCAGGAGTACGCCCACGCCTACATCAGCGGCATCATCTCCCCGAGCGCCGCGGCGACGTCGACGCGCTGGTCGAGGTCCGGATGCGCCGCCAGGAGATCCTCGAACGCGACCACCCGCCGCTGCTGTTCTTCATCGTCGACGAGTCGACCGTGCGGCGGCAGATCGGCGGCCCGCGCGTGATGCGCGAGCAGCTCCGCCACCTGGTCGAGCTGGCCAGCCACCCGCAGGTCGTCATCGAGGTCGTGCCGTTCACCGCGGGCGTCCACCCCGGCCTCCAGGGCGCCTTCACGATCCTGGAGTTCGCCTCCGCCGAGGACGACGACGTCCTGCACCTGGAGAGCCCGCGCGACATGCGGGTGACGCGCGATCTCCAGGAGGCGGTGGTGACCTACCGCGAGACCTTCGAGCAGCTCCGCGAGCTGTCGCTGCGGCCCGAGGGGACGGCCGTGCTCCTCAACCGGCTCGCCGAGGAACTCTAGCCCGTCCGGCATCGGTATCGGCCGGGCGCTATTTCGCCTTTATCGCTGTCCGACCACTGTGACCGGGAATGCAGCCGTTCATGGCTTGAGTCCCTTCTTCGCTTTACACTGGCTTCTGACAGACCCGGCAAGATCTCCGCTCCCCGGATCAGCGCCCGGTCGGCCGGTCGGCGAAAAGACGCATCTCCGGCGTGCGCGTTGGAGTGAAACATGCAATGGCGGACGAGCAGTAACGCCGAAGGCGGTTCCTGCGTCGAAGTGGCGACCGACGGAACGGCCGTCCACGTACGCGATTCAAAGGACCGTTCGGGCCCGGTCATCGTCCTCGGGCGCGCCGACTGGAGAGAGCTGCTCGCGGTGGTCCGCGCGCGTCCCGGCCGCGCCTTCCGATAATTCCGCGCAGGCTCCCTCGTCGTTCAGCAGGCCCTTCGCCCTGGGTGCCGGGTCGTAGACGTGCCCCTGGTAGAGCACGCCTTTCACCGTCGTACGGATCGCCTGGAAATCCTCCGGCGGCAGGGCGCACAGGCCGCTGCGGACGATGTCCTCGAAGAGGCGGTCGGAGACGATCAGCGCGAGGTCGCGGTCGGCGCGCGCGACCAGGGCCCGGCGCAGCGGCCGGGCGTCCAGCAGCCGGCTGACGACGACGGGAGCGTTCCCGGCGGGCCCGAACGACGCGGGCTCGCCGAGGATCAGCGTGCCGTAGTGCAGGGCCAGCCGCACCCGCAGGCGGCGCTCGGGGCCGCCGTCCGGTTGAGGTCGGCGAGGGCACGTTCCATGGCGGTGGCGAAGCAGCCGACGACATGCGCGATGTCGGCGTCGTCCGGCAGCACGTCCAGCTCTCCGTCCCCGCTGACCTGCTGGAACCAGAGCCGGCGGTCGAGGCTGGTGTCGGCGGCGGCCCGTTCGAGCACGTCGCGCAGGTCGGTCTGGGCCTGGAGCTGGAGCAGCGGGGTACGGGCGCTGTAGCCCTGGATGTCGACCGCGAGGAGCAGCCGGTAGATCAGGCGGGGACGGTCGCCGGAGCGGACGAGGCGGGGGCGGTGCGGCCCGTCGTGCGAGGCCGGGGAGGTTCCGTTTCCACCGGCGTCCGCGTGCTCGTCCGGCGGCAGTGCTGGAATCGCTGTCATCGTGACCTCGGCTCCGAGCGGGGCGGCGCTGGGTGCGCGTCCCGGCGGCTGACCCCAGGATGGCACGCGGAACGGGCATTTCAAAGCAACCTGGTTGTTAGCACCCGGCAGAGTGACACATGGCACAACGAAACCCGGCTGTCAGCCACGCAGCGAAGTTGAGTGGGGACGCATCGCAGGTCAGCGAACCGCCTGCTAGGCGTAGGTGGGTGATGGCAGCGCCAGGCAGAATGCCAGGTCGCAGATTGGGATCTGCCGCCCGCCAGGTGTCTGGAATTTTTTCCAGTCTACGCGGGGCGTACGGGAAGGCGCGGAGGTCTCGCGAGCCCCGACCGACCCGCGAGAGCCTCCGCGCCTTCGTCCAGTGGGGACCGGGCGAACGGCTCAGTAGCCACCACCCGACCCGTAACCGCCGCCGGAGCCGTAACCGCCGCCGGAGCCGGAGCCGTAACCGCCGCCCGAACCCGCCCCGGAGCCGTAGCCTCCCGTGCCGCCGGAGCCGGAGGTCCCGGCGTTCGCGGTGACCTTCTTGCCCTGCTGGTTCACGACCCACCAGACGTTCTTGACGCCCTGGCCGTTGGTGTCACCGGCCCGCCGGTCCTGCGCGTAGTAGTACATCGGCCAGCCGTTGACCGTGAGCTGGCACCTGCCGTCGTCCTTGCGCTCGATGAAGCCGATCAGCTTGCGGTCGATGCCCTCCAGCCTGAGCTTCTTCCAGCTCGTGAACGTCACCGGCGGCCACGCCTTCTTGCAGGCGCCGAAGCAGTTGGTCACCTTCGGCCGGTCCTTGTCGTACCGGTACATCGTCCGGCCCTTGCCGTCGGTGAGGATCGTGCCGAGCTTCGGGTCCCGTTCGGCCTTGACGGTCGTCCATCCGGCCCAGCGGCCCTGCCCTCCGCCCTGCCGCGCCGGCGGCGCCGCCGCCGCGCCCGCCTTCTTGCCGGTCGGCGCGCTGGCGTACCAGGTGCCGCCGACGCCCTGCCCCTTGACGTCGCCCGGACTGCGGTCCTTGGCGTACCGGTACAGCGGCCACCCGCCGAGCGTGACCTGCCACTTGCCGTCCGGCCGCTTGACCTTGCCGACGAGCGACCGCCGGACGCCCTTGAGCGCCGGGTCGCCCTCGCCCGCCCACACCGGCGGCCACGCCTTCGCGCAGGCGCCCATGCAGGTGGACGCGGGCGGCCGGGCGGTGTCGTCGTCGAAGCGGTACAGCGTCCTGCCGTCCCCGTCGGTGACGACCTTGCCGAGCTCGGCGACGCTCGCGACCTCCAGGGTCGTCGGCTCGGGGGCGGGCTCGGACGGATCGCCCGACGGGTCCGCCTCCGGCGCCTGCGACGTGCCCGCCGCCGCGTTCTTCTGCTTTCCGGTGCCCTCCGACCCGCACGCGGTCAGGAGCATCCCGGACGCGGTGAGGGCCGCCGCCGCTGGGACCGCCCAACGTGGGATGTGCATCTGGTGTCCTCCAAGTCGTTCGGGATCGCCGGGCAGTACGGTGAACGACGCGGAAGGGGTTCAACCGCCATCCCGCGCGGATCGGGACACCGGCCTCTCACCGGGACGAACGTGTTGACCGACACTCCACGGAAGGGGAACCCGGCGGCTCCGCGCCGGGTCGGATCCCCTGAGCCCGCCCCCACGTCAGATGAGGTAGCACCAGTGACCACCCCCGGCCCCGGCGCCGCCCCGCCCTCCCGGCCCGACCGGCCCGACCGACCGGCCGTCGACCTGGCCAAGGGCGGCGGCCCGTCCCGCGCGCACGGCTCGTTGCGGCCGGACGGGCGGGACGCCGCGCGCCGGGCCCCTGCGGCGGAAGCCGGGCCCGGGGCGTCGGGGCCGGCATGGCTCGTCGTGCCGGCCCGGGTGATCGCTTTCGTGGTCGTCGTGCCGTTCCGGCTGGTCTACGACCTAGTGATGGCGGGCGCGCGGGCGATCGACGCGGGAGCGCGCTGGATCGGGCGGCTGCTGTACGCGTGGCTGCTCCGGCCGCCCGCCCGCGGACTGGCGTGGCTCGGACGCGCCGTCGCCCGCCTGTTCCTCGCCATCGGACGCGGCGTCGCCGGGTTGCTCGACCTGCTGGTCGTCCGGCCCGTCCGCTGGCTGGCCGTCGTGGTGGTCTGGGGCGTGCTCCGCCTTTTCGGCCGCGGAACGGGACGGCTCGGCAGTTGGATCCGCCGCGTCCTGCTCGCGCCGATCGGACGTTTCTTCGCCGCCATCGGCGGGGCCATCGCGATGGGCTTCGGCGCCGTTCTCGCCTTTGTCGGACGGACGCTCGAACTGCTGCTCGTCAACCCGCTCTCCTGGCTGCTGCGCAATACGGCACTCGTGCTGCGGGCGGTCCTCACCGCCATCGGGACCGGGCTGGCCTGGCTGCTCGGCGTACTGATCGTGCTCCCGGCCGTCCTGCTCTGGCGGTACGTTCTGTGGCCGCCGCTCCGCGGAATCGCCTGGATCTGCACCCGGATCGGCCACGGCATCGCCCGCGCCGCCGTCGCGCTAGGCGCCGCTTTCATGTGGGCGTGGCGCGCGGTCGCCGCCGTGCTGCGTTTCCTCGCGCGAATCCTTTTCGTGCTGCCCGCCGTCGTGATCTGGCGTTACTTCCTCGCCCCGATCCTGCGCGGAATAGCAGAGGGCGGACGGCTCGCAGGCCGGTTCCTACGCTGGCTTTGGAACGTGCTCGTCATGGCCCCGGCCCGCTGGACCAAGGCCAACGTGCTGCGCCCGATCGGCCTCGGCGTCCGCCGCACCTGGCAGGTCTCCGTCCGCGACCCGCTGCGTTGGACGAACCACAACCTCATCGCCCCCGTACGCCAGACGGCCCGCGACGTCCGCCTCCAACTCCGCCGCGCCTTCCGCGGCTGACGCCCGCCGAACGCAGGCCATCAAGGCACCGAGAACAAGGGCTTTCCCCGCCCAAAAGAAAGCCGCGCCGGTCCCGTACGAGACGGGACCGGCGCGAGCCGTCATTCTTCTTCTGCTGCTGTCACGCGCCCTTCAGGAGCGCCTGCGGAGACTTCTCCGGTCGTGCGCTCCTCAAGGTCTTCTCCGTTCACGCGGTCTTCGGAACGTTCGCGCATCTTGCGGAGCAGTTCCTTTTTCTGGGCGAGCGGGTCGTTGCCGCTCGTTCCCGTCGATCCGCGTCCGCCGCGCAGTTGGTTGCGGGGGATCGACTGGCGTTGACCGCCAACGCCCAGAAGGCCGTTGCGACGCTTGGACATGGGGTTCTCCCGTCCGGCTGGTGTGCTGTGCGAATGCGTACTGCACCCAGGTCCGGCCGCGCGGGAGCGGTGCTCCGGCCCGAAGGCCGGTCGTGCTCAGGCCCGGCGGAACCCGGTGAGGGCGGGGGCCGGGGGCTTCGCGCGCAGCGGCGTGGGCCACCACGCGGTGGCGCAGGTGTTGAGCAACATGGGCCACACGCTAGGAGGCGGCGCGGCGGCCCCTCAACCGGTTTTTCCGGGCGGGCTGGGATACTCGTGCCGATGTATCGACTTCTGTTCTCACTGGTCATCACCCGGGTCTCGGCGGAGACCATCCATCACCTGACGATGCGGGCGCTGCGCGCGATCCAGGCCGTACCGGGCGCCGCGCCGTTGCTGCGCCGCCTGCTCGGGCGCGCCGACCCGGCGCTGACCGTGCGCGCGCTCGGGCTGGAGTTCCCCGGGCCGCTCGGGCTGGCGGCGGGGTTCGACAAGGACGCGCGGGCGTACGAGGCGCTCGGCGCGTTCGGCTTCGGGCACGTCGAGATCGGCACCGTCACCGGGCGCGCCCAGCCGGGCAACCCGAGGCCGCGGCTGTTCCGGCTGGTCCGGGACCGCGCGGTGATCAACCGGATGGGCTTCAACAACGAGGGCTCGGACGCCGCCGCCCGCCGCCTGCGGCGCCGCCGTCCGGGCACGATCGTCGGCGTCAACATCGGCAAGACCAAGGCCGTCCCGGAGGCCGAGGCCGCCGCCGACTACGTGGCGAGCACCGAGCGCCTCGCGCCGTACGCCGACTACCTCGTCGTCAACGTCAGCTCCCCCAACACGCCGGGACTGCGCGACCTCCAGGCCGTGGAGCACCTGCGCCCGCTCCTCGCGGCCGTGCGGGAGGCCGCCGACCGGGTCGCGCCGCGCCGGGTGCCGCTGCTGGTCAAGATCGCCCCCGATCTGGCGGACGGCGACGTGGACGCGGTCGCCGACCTCGCCCTCGAACTCGGCCTCGACGGGATCATCGCGACCAACACCACGATCGCCCGCGAGGGCCTCGCCTCCGACGCCGCGCTGGTCAAGGAGGCGGGCGGGCTGTCCGGCGCGCCGCTGAAGGACCGTTCGCTGGAGGTGCTGCGGCGGCTGCGCGCCCGCGCCGGCGACCGGCTCGTCCTGGTCTCGGTCGGCGGCGTCGAGGACGCCGGCGACGCGTGGGAGCGGATCCGGGCGGGCGCGACGCTCGTCCAGGGCTACACCGCGATGATCTACGGCGGACCGTTCTGGGCCCGGCGCGTCCACCGCGATCTGGCCGCGCGCCTGCGCGGCAGCGCGTTCCGCACCCTGGACGAAGCCCGCCGCTGACCCACGCCGGCGCCCCTTCGCCGCACCTCCTCATCGCCTCCGGCGGGGTCTTTGCCGGGTGGTGCCGGGGAGATGGGCGTACGCAGACGCCCCCGGCGGCAGCGTGCAGGTATGGCGATCTCGCGCGATGTCCTGGTGGGGCGGGTCGCGGTCACCGCCGCCGTCGCGGTGCCCGCCGTGGTCCTGCGGCTGGCCGGCGTGCACGTGCCGCCCGTCGCCGGGATGTTCCTGTACGGGGCGGGCGTCCTCGCGGCGGCCGTCCTGCTGATGTGGGCGGCCGAGACCGCGCGGGTGGACATGTCCGGCGCGCTCGCGCTGGCCCTCCTCGCCCTGATCGCCGTCCTGCCCGAGTACGCGGTGGACCTGTACTACGCCTACCGCGCCGGGTCGGAACCGGCCTACACCGCGTACGCCGCGGCCAACATGACCGGCGCCAACCGGCTGCTCGTCGGCGTCGGCTGGGCGCTGGTCGTCCTGGCGTTCGCGCTCGGCGCCCGCCGGACCGGCCGGCACCGCCAGCCCCGCGGCCGGTCCCCCGGCGCCGCGCCCGGCCCGGACGGACCGAACGGACCGGACGGACCGGACGGCGCGGACGGCGCGCAGACGCGAGAGGCGGTGCCGCGGCGGGACGTCCATCTCAGCGGCCACCACCGGATCGAGCTGGGCTTCCTCGCGATCGCCGCGGTGATCGCGTTCATCCCGTCGCTGACGGCCGAGATCGGCTGGTACGTGTCGATCCTGCTGATCGCGCTGTACGTCGCGTACATCCTCAGGATCGCGCGGTCGGGCGGCCAGGACGCGGAGGAGCTCGTCGGCGTCCCCGAACGGCTCGCGGCCCTGCCGGCGGTGCCGCGCCGCGTGGCGACGTGGGGCGGGTTCCTGGTGGGCGCGCTGATCATCTTCGCGTCGGCGGAACCGTTCGCCGAGTCGCTGGTGGAGGCGGGCTCGTCGCTCGGCATCGACGAGTTCCTGCTGGTGCAGTGGCTCGCTCCGCTGGCCTCGGAGGCGCCCGAGCTGATCGTCGCGGTGGTGTTCGCCTGGCGGCTGCGCGACAACGACGCGATCGGCGCCCTGCTCTCCAGCAAGATCAACCAGTGGACGCTGCTGATCGGCACCCTGCCGCTCGCCTACAAGGTCGGCGGCGGGGACTGGTCGCTGCCGCTCGACTCGCGGCAGACCGAGGAGGTCCTGCTGACCGCGGCGCAGACGGTGCTCGGCCTCGCGCTGCTCATCGACCTGTACTTCCGGCGCTGGGAGGCGGCGCTGCTGTTCGCGCTGTTCGCGGTGCAGTTCGTCCTGCCGGGCGAGACCGCGCGGCTGGTGCTGTCGGGCGTCTACCTCGCGATCGGCTTCACCGTGCTGGGCGTCCGGCACCGCGACCTCGGGCTGGCGATGGGCGCGGTCGTCCTGCCGCTCGTCCCGGTCAACCGAGGGAAGTGACCTCGAAGAAGCCGTCCGCGACCAGCTCGGGCAGCACCCCGGCCGCGTGCGCCCGGACCTGGCCGGGGTCGGCGCCGGTCAGTTGCGCGATGGCGTCCAGGAGCGGCGCGAGCGGGAGGGTGCCGTCGCAGACCCCGGCGAGCGCCGCCTCGACCGTCCCGACCCCGGCCGCGCGGCGGAGCCGTTCGCCCTGACGGAGAACGATCCGCTCGGGGTCCTCGGCGCCGGGCGGCCCGATCTGCTCCTGCGAGACGCCCGCGGCCGTACGGAGCCGGATCCGGTCGAGCGCGCCCGGTTGTGCACAGGCTGTGGAAAACTCTGCGGCGGCGGCGAGGCCGTCCAGGACCCGGTCCGCGTACGCCCCCACCGGCTGCCCGACCGCGTGCCGCGACTCCTCGACGCGCACGGCGGGACGGGCCGCGCCGGTGCGGCGCAGCGTGATCCAGCCGAACCCGATCCCGGTCACCCGCTGCCGTTCGAAGTCGTCCAGCCAGGCGTCGTAGCGGGCGCGGTACTCGGGCGTGCCGGTCTCGCAGGAGTCGCGCAGCCAGAGTTCGGCGTACTCGGCTGGATCCTGGACGTCGCGCTGCACGACCCACGCGTCGCAGCCCGACTCCTCGACCCACGCGCCGACGCGTTCCTCCCAGGAGAACCCGTCGATATGCAGCCAGTTGGCCAGGAACTGGCAGTGCCCGCCGTCGTTCAGCAGGGCCGGCGACTCGGTGACGAGGCGGCGGCAGAACGCGTCGCCCGGCATTCCCGACTCGCGGTAGACGTACCGCCCGGCGGGCGCGACGACGAACGGCGGGTTCGACACGATCAGGTCGAAACGCCGGTCGCGTACGGGATCGAGGAGGGAGCCCTCCAGCATTTCGACGCCGTCCAGGCCGGAGAGCGCGAAGCTCATCGCCGCCAGTTCGAGCGCGCGCGGATTGACGTCCGTGGCAGTGATCCGGCCCGGCCGCGGGCGCGCGGAGCCGTCCGCGAGATGCACGGCCTGCACGCCGCAGCCCGTGCCCAGATCGAGAACGTTGTCCACAGGCTTGTGGACAACGAGGCGCGCCAGGTTGGCGGACGCGCCGCCCGCCCCGACGACGTGATCGTCCGCCGGAACGGCACCGGACCCCGGCCGCACCTTCAGATCCGAGACGGCGTAGCCGGCGTGGCCGCCGCCGTCCGCCACCGATTCCAGGGGCTCGACGTGCAGCAGCGCCCGCAGCTCCCCGCCGGAACGTTCGGCCAGGCCCGAGGCGATCAGGTCGTCCGCCAGCCGCCCGAGCGCCGCCCCTTCCCCCGGAGCGTCCGCCGCGACGGGCACCTGCAACCAGAACAGCCGGGTCAGCGCCTCAAGCCGCGTCCCGCCGCGCGTGCCGCGCAGCGCCGGGACGATCTCGTCCCGCGCAAGCGCGCCGCCCGCGACCGGGCCGAGCAGCTCGCGCACCCCGGCGACGCTGTAGCCGGCCTCCTCGAACGCGGAACGGACACGGCGGAGGACTTCACGATGATCGGACACCCGCCAATCCTGCCGCCTCCCCCGTCGCCCCACAGCCCAACCCGGCGGCGAGTCGGTGGCCCCGGTTCCAAGGGTCGCCGGACCCGGGGGTCAGCGGAAGTAGCCCTGGAAGCCCTTGGCGAGGGACTCGGCGATGCGCTGGCGGAACGACGCGCTGGAGAGCTTGGCGGCGTCGCTCTTGTTGCGCATGTTGCCGCACTCGATGAAGACCTTCGGGACCGTCGAGAGGTTGAGGCCGCCGAGGTCGCTGCGCTTGTCGAGGGCCTGCTCCCCGATGTAGCTGGAGTAGGCGATCCCGGTGCCCGAGTGGTACGCGTCGCGCAGGGCCTTGCCGAGCCGCTGCGACGCCGGGACGGCCTTGGCGTTGTGGCCCTTCACCGCGATCGGCTCGATGATGTGGAAGCCGTGCCCGGCCGCGGGCGCGCCGTCGGCGTGGACGGACAGCGCGGCGTCGGCCTTGAGGCGGTTGCCGATCGCGGCGCGTTCGGTGATGCACGGGCCGACGCCGGTGTCGTTCGGCCGGGTCAGCGTCACCTTGGCGCCGCTCGCGCGCAGCAGCCTGGCGAGCCGGTTGGACACGTCCCAGGTGAACGCGTGCTCGTCGTAGCCCGCGTTCGTGCTGGTGCCGCTGGTGTCGCACTCCTTGCGGCCGTTGCCGATGTCGACCTGCTTGTTGATCTGCGCCGGGTGCGCACCGTTGCCGCCGTTGTGGCCGGGATCGAGGACGATCACCTTGCCGCGCAGGGACGAGCCGTCCTTCGCGGGGGCCCCGCCGCCGCCGTCGCTCGGCCCGCGGGCCCCGGCCGGCGCGGTCCCGCCGGCCGTCGGCGGCGTCGCCGTCTCGCCGCTCTTCGAGCCGCCGGAGTCGGAGGAGGAGCCCCCGCACGCGGCGAGCGCGCCGAGGCACAGCGCGATACCGGCGACCGCGGGGCCGCCTCGATGGATGCGCACAGGGCCGGATCCTCCCGTGATGAGTTCGTTATGGCCCTGCCAGTCTGCACACCGATATGCGTTCGTCAAACGAAGACGCCGGAAACGCCGCCGGCCGGACACGCTCTTCCGCGGAAACGGCACGTCCTTCCCCGGGAACGGCACGCCGCCGGCGGGGGCGGCGCCTCACACGCGACGAAGCGCCGTCGCGGCCGCGCCCTCCCCTTGAGGTCGCACGGCCGCGACGGCGCCCGGACTCCGGCGCCGCGAACCGGTCAGTGGAACGTGTCCTCCTTGCCCAGCAGCGCGGCGAGCGCACGCGCCTCGTCCGCGTCCAGGCCCAGCACCACGCGGGGGCGCCCCCACGGGTGGTCGATCGAGTGGGCCACGTAGCTGGCGACGGACTCCGAGACCTGTTCGGCCAGTCCGCGCGCGTGCCGCCATTCCGACCACGCGCGCTCCAACTCATTCGCCGCACGCTGCGCGCACGACACCAATTCCGGATCACGCACGAGACATCGACCCCCCTGGGTGAACATGATCCTTCCCGTGACCACTCGGCGAAGTCCCCGCCCCCGGACGGCCTCCCCCGAGACCGGCCCGGCGGCGCGGTTCCCCCGACCCGCCGAACGGTGCCTACCATTAACCCCCGCGAGCGGCTCGCGGCGCGGCGATTCCAGCAGGCTTGGCCGGCCCGTTACCCGCAGCCGACCACTTCGAGGGAGAGTCCCGGTCCGGTCCGCGCCGCTCACACGGCGGGCGCGGGACCCGTCGTCGAACGTACGACGAGATGCGGCACCACGAGGTTCTGCCGGGCGACGCGCCCGGGGTCGCCGATACGGGCCGTCAGCAATTCCGCCGCGACCCGTCCCATATCCCGGCGCGGCTGGTCGACGCTCGTCAGCGAGATGTGCCGGATCGCCGCGAGGTGGGTGTTGTCGTAGCCGACGATCGACAGCCGTTCGGGCACGGACATCTCCAGCTCGTCCGCCGCCGACAGCGCGCCGGTCGCGACCAGGTCGTTCGGCGCGAAGATCGCGGTCGGCCGGCGGTCCCGGGACAGCAGCGCGCGGGCGGCGCGGTAGCCGCCCTCCTCGGTGAAGTCGCCCGCCTCCACCACGATCTCCTCGGTCAGGCCGTGCCGCCGCATCGCCTTCTCGTACCCCGCGCGCCGGTAGCGGGCGGTGGTCGAGCGGGCCCCCTCGATGTGCGCGATGCGGCGATGGCCGAGCTCCACCAGGTGGTCGACGGCGAGGATCGCGCCGAGCTCGTCGTCGTCCACGACGATGTCGACGCCGTGCACGTCGCGTTCGCCGACGACCACGACCGGCACGCTCGCCGCCGCCTCCTTGAGCGAGTCGGGCACGACGCTCAGCAGCACCAGCCCGTCCACCCGCATCTCCAGGAACGCCTCGACCGCCTCGGCCTCGAACAGCGGATCCCAGCGCCCGCTGCCGACCAGCATCCGCAACCCGGCGCCGTGCAGGCTCTCCTGGAGCCCGTCGAGGAACTCGGCGAAGAACGGGTTGTGCAGGTCGGCCACTATCGCGCCGATCAGCCTGGTGCGCCCCTCCACCAGGCTCCGCGCGACCGCGTTCGGCCGGTATCCGAGCTCCCGCGCCGCTTGCAGCACAGCCTGCCTGCGCCGCTCGCTGACGTGCGGCGACCCGCGCATCACCAGCGACACCAGCGACTTGGAAACGCCCGCGCGCTCGGCGACGTTGCGGATCGTCGGCTTCGGAGCGGGTACGGGCCTCCCCTCCGGGCGGCGCGGCGCGGGGATCACACCGTCGCGCGCTCCGGGCCTCTCCTCGCGCGGGGGACTTCCTTCACTTGCTGACATGGCACTCCGTCCAGGGGCCTGCGGGACCTGCCGCCACGGCGCCCCGGGGCCCGCTCGGGGGGTCGGCGCGCCTTCCTCACTCGGGAGGAGATGCCATGATGCCTCGCCTTCACCCCATATCGTCGCAACAGTGAGTAACGGGCATCCGCCAATAGGAGTTCGGGCCTGTGGTGTTCTGGATCACAAGGCCCGAAGGCGCGGATCATGGAGCGAAAACGCCCGCCGGGCCCCGTCCGGTGCGGCGTACCGCCTCCCGGGCTCGGATACGCTGCCCACGTGGGAGATCGTGCAGTGGCCGGCGACAAGGCGCGGACCGGGCGCGGCGGCGGCGGGCGAGGCCGCCGCCGGCTCAGCGTCGGCGAACGGCGGGACGAGCTGATCGAGGCCGCGCTCCAGCTGTTCAGCACCCGGTCTCCCGAGGACATCTCGATCGACGACGTGGCCGCCGCCGCGGGCGCCTCCCGCGCGCTCGTCTACCACTACTTCGGCGGCAAGTACGAGCTCTACATCGCCGCGCTCGGCAGCGCCGCCAAGCAGCTGTCCGTCCTGCTCGAACCGCCGACCGAGGGCAAGCCGCTCGAACGCCTCAAGGTCTCCCTCGAACGCTACTTCGACTTCGTGGAGAGCCATGCCGCGGGCTACACGGCGCTGCTGCGCGGCGGCCCCGCGGACCGTTCCGGCGAGGTCGGCGAGATCGTCGACGGCATCCGCCAGCTCCTGCTCAGCCGCATCCTCCAGGCGGTCGGCGTCGAGACGCCGCCCCCGATCCTGCGCATCACCCTGCGCTCGTGGATGGCGTCGGTCGAGACCGCCGGCCTCGACTGGCTGGAGAACCGCGACCTCACGCGCCCCGAGCTCGAACGGCTCCTGGTCGACCACCTGATCGTCCTGCTGCACGTCGCGAGCCAGCACGACCCCGGCACCAGCGCGCTCTTCGACCGCCTGGCCCACGAGGAGCTGAAGGCCGACGAGGGCAGCCCCGCCTGACCCCACCCGCCGCACGGGCACGGCCGCGCCCCACCCCTGCGCGCGTCCGATCTCCTCACCGGCTACCGCGACACGGCCGATTTCGGACACGCCCCGTACACACCGCCACGGGCACACCCCACCCCTGCCGCGCCCGTGCCCGCGTCACCCGCAGGCGGTTCGGGGATGAGCGGGCGTTCGGGTATGGGCGGGCATGCGGAAATCCCGTCCGCTAGTGCGAACGGGACGTCCGGTCCAACGTTGAGTGGTCCAGGACCGCGATTCTCGGATGATCGTGGTCCTGGACCTTCGCCCAGGAGGCCCCTGAACCCGGCCGGGCGCGGAGTCCCCATGCCCGGTCGTTCAGCGGCCTCCTGGCCGCCCCCAACTGTTCCTTGCACCGAGAGCGTGCGGCGGACCCTGCCGGACCCGCCGGACGGAGCGCGTTGCTACTCCGACCGCTGCTGCGGGATTCCCGCCAGCAGCGCGCGCACCTCGGCCTCGCGGTAGCGCCGGTGTCCCCCAGCGTGCGGATGGACGTCAACTTCCCGGCCTTCGCCCACCGCGTGACGGTCTTGGGGTCGACGCGGAACATCGTCGCCACCTCTGCCGGCGTCAGCAGGGGCTCGGCCTCTGGCGTACGTGCTGACATGTGTGCGGCCTCTCCTCCGTGGACCGATGACAGCGATCCTGCGATTGATCCTCGCGTGGTCACTGATGTCCCCTATGGCCCGAAAGAGCCACTATGACATCACAACGTGTAACCTTGCCACCACTCACCGCAACAAGCAAGTACCTGGCTGCAGTTGCGTGGGAACATCCCCCGGACGCGGGGAGCAGTGCGTGTTGCGTGGCCACTGGGTCACGCTGCGTGATTCTAGCGACACGTATAGTCGTATCGCGCGCGGATTCGGGAAATTTGTCAGTTCGCCGATTCGAGGGCCCGTACGGGGCGCCATCGGGCGAGGAGACGTTCGTACATCGCGACGGCCAGTTCGGCCTCGCCGCGGCGCATCCCCGCGAGGGCCACGCTCGTCTCGGCGACGGACTCGTCGGCGCGCAGCGCGGCGTCGTCCAGCAGATGGACCAGGCCGCCGTAGTCCAGCTCCACCAGCGCGTGCGGGTGGAACCCGGCGAGCCAGCGGCCGAGCGTCTCCAGCCGTCCGGCCGCGAGCGGGACCGCCTCTCCCGAAGGCAGGCCGCCCCGGACGACCGGGATCGCGTCCGCGACGCGGCGGCGCGCCTCGGACATCGACGTGACGTAGATGAGGGTACGCGCCGGAGCGGCCGTCGTAGGGCCGCGACCTGCATGTTCGTGCAAGCCTTCGGCCGGTTTCCGGTATCCGGTCCCCGGCGCGCCGAGCATCAGGCACCGCTCGGAGGCGGCGAACGGCACGAACCACGCCGCCGGAACGTGCCAGGTGCTGGTCTGGATATGGGGGTCCAGGCCGCGTCCGGTCCGCTTCCAGCGCTCGAACTCCCCGGCCGCCCGTTCGGCGACGATCGGCGGGACGAACGACGCGGCGACGGCCGCCGCGGTCCGCTCCCGGAACCGCTCGAACGCCAGCCAGGAGCGCAGCCGCGTCTCCCACGGGCACACGTAGATCATCTCGCGGGACCGCCGCACGTAGGCGTCCCTGCTCTCCCGGTCCGGGACGACCTCGGGCGGCGCGGCGACGAGCCGGCGCGCGGCCTGCCGGTGCTCGACCCCGAGCGCCTGGATCCGGCGGGGGCGCCGCCGCGAGTCCGCGTAGGCCGTCCACAGGGTCCGCGCAGGCTCCGGGAAGGCGGTCACCGGTTCATATACCCGCAGGTACGCCGCGTACGGAAACACCACCGCATCGTGACACGAGACCGGCCCGGCGGGCGCGCCGTACCGCCCAACGAGACGCCCGCGTTACCTCCGGATCACCCCCGCCGCGCGCCGCGGCCGCCCGGGTCACGGTGATCTGCCCGAGCCGCCCGCCTGCGTGACGTGCGCCACCTTTAGGCTGATCTAGAGACTGAGAGGAGGGCACTACCGTGCCTAACGTCTTCGGGACGCCCCACAAGGGCACAGAACCCCGACACGAGCAGGTCGTCTTCTGCCAGGACGAGGCGAGCGGCCTGCGCGCCATCATCGCGATCTACTCGACCGCGCTCGGCCCGTCGCTCGGCGGCACCCGCTTCCACCCGTACGGGTCGGAGGAGGAGGCGCTGACCGACGCGCTCAACCTGTCCCGCGGCATGGCGTACAAGAACGCCCTGGCCGGGCTCGACCACGGCGGCGGCAAGGCCGTCATCATCGGCGATCCCGCCACCGACAAGTCCGAGTCGGTGCTGCGGGCGTACGGGCGGTTCGTCCAGTCGCTGAACGGCCGCTACTACACCGCCTGCGACGTCGGCACCTACAGCGAGGACATGGACGTCATCGCCCGGGAGTCACGCTACGTGACCGGCCGCACGGTCGCGCACGGCGGCGCGGGCGACTCGTCCATCCTCACCGCGTTCGGCGTCTTCCAGGGGATGCGCGCCGCCGCCGAGCGGGTGTGGGGCACCTCCACGCTGCGCGGCAGGCGGGTCGGCGTCGAGGGCGTCGGCAAGGTCGGCCACCGGCTCGTCGAGCACCTGCGCGAGGACGGCGCCGACGTGGTGATCTGCGACGTCAGCGAGCGCGCGGTCGAACGGGTCCGCGGCCGCCACCCCGAAGTGGACGTCGTCGCCGACAACGACGCCCTGGTCCGTTCGGAGCTCGACGTGTACGCCCCCTGCGCGCTCGGCGGGTCCCTCAACGACGAGTCCGTGCCGCTGCTCTCGGCCCGCGTGGTCTGCGGCGCGGCCAACAACCAGCTCGCCCACCCCGGCATCGAGAAGAGCCTCGCCGACCGGGACGTGCTGTACGCCCCGGACTACGTGGTCAACTCCGGCGGTGTGATCCAGGTCGCGGACGAGATCGAGGGCTTCGACTTCGACCGCGCGAAGGCCCGCGCCACCGGGATCTTCGACACCACCCGCAAGATCTTCGCGCTGGCCGCCGACGAGGGCGTCCCGCCGGCCGTCGCGGCGGACCGGCTCGCGGAGCGCAGGATGTCCGAAATCGGCCGTCTGCGCGGCATCCTGCTCTGAGCGAGACCCGCCCGCGTTCCTCCCGTTCCGCCCGCCGGAACGGCGCGGGCGGCTCCCGGGCGCGTGGCCGCGGGGTCCCCGGGAACCCGCGTCCACGCGCCCGGACCAGGCGTGTCGCCCCCAGTCGGTGAAGCCGCAACCACCCGATACACTGTGGGTTCTCCGCAACGGGCGTGCCGCCACGTACTGACGATGTACCGAGCCGGGCGCAAAACGGGTACGGTTGTATCCGTGACTGACGCATGGCTCATCAGGCACCGGTTCGTGTGGTACACGCGCGCGTTGATGGGCCCACGAAAGCCCTGACCATCGAGGGGGTCGAGCCAATGGGTCGCGGCCGAGCCAAGGCCAAGCAGGTAAAAGTTGCCCGCCAGCTCAAGTACAACAGCGGCGGCACGGACCTCGACCGCCTGAAGAGCGAGCTGGGAGTCAACGACTCCCCCGGCGAGGACTACGACGAACTCGCCGAGAAATACGCCGACTACGCCGACGACTACGGCACCGAGGACCGCAAGGACGGCACCTCCGGTCGCTGATCGGCAAGCGTGACCGCCACTGCCCGGTCTTTCGAGACCGGGCGGTGGCGTTTTTCACGCCCGTTCCCCGCAAGACCTCAGCGCGCAAGCGCGACAGTGCGTCGAGCGTCGCGGGCGGTCGGCGCGGGGATCAGGGGGAGGCCAGGGCTTCCTGGACGCCCGGTTCCCGGCGGCCGAGCAGGGCCGGGTCGGGGTGGGCGGCGAGGTTCGTCACGGCCTTGAGCATGGCCAGCGGCTCGCGGGCGTAGCCCTTGACGGTCGCCTGCGTGCGTCCGCCGCCCATGCTGTCGTCCCCCACGCCCCACGCGTCGAGGCCGGCGGCCCGGCACAGCTCGACGGCGCGCGGGAGGTGGAACCGCTGCGTGACCACGGTCAGCCGCCGCACCCCGAAGATCCGCTTGGCGCGTACGCAGGAGTCCCAGGTCTCCAGCCCGGCGAAGTCCCGGACGATCTTCTTCTCGGGGACGCCCGCGCCGACCAGGTAGGTCCGCATCACGGTGGGCTCGTCGTACCCCTTGACGCGGTTGTCGCCGGAGACGAGCAGCACCTGGACCTTGCCGCGCCGGTACAGCTCGGCGGCCAGGTCGAGCCTCCGGGCGAGCAGCGGCGACGGCCGGCCGCCCGCGATCCCGGCTCCGAGCACCAGCGCGACGGGGGTGTTCGGAACCTGGTCCACCGGTAGGCGATAACGGGCCGTGTCGGCATAAGCCCACCCGGTGGGCACCAGCAGGCCGTACGTCGCGAGACCGGTCAGGACGGTCAGCGGGCCCGCCCAGCTCTTCAGGAGCGCCCTCAGGCGCGCGGAACGCCCGTCGGGACGATGCCTCCTGACCCGTACAAAGATCACATTCCTTTGGGACGAGCGCGCGCCTCTCAAAGTTCGCCGTTCGTACGCGGCCCCTCAGGGGGTCCAGCGGTCCTCGATCTCGGCCGCCGTCGCGGGCGGGCCCGGGAGGGGAGCGGCGGCGGAGGGACGGAGCGCTTGGAGGACGAGCGCCAGGTAGCGGTGGTGTAGCTCCCGGTCACGTTCCGGGGCGTTCAGGCGCAGGCCGCCGATCTGGGCGACGAGGAGCGACAGGTCGGCGGCCGTGATGTCGTCGCGGAGGCGTCCGGCGGAGGCGGTGCGGTCGATCAGGGTTTGGATCAGCGCGTGCGTCTCCGAGGCGGCGGCGAAGAGGTCCGGGCCGGGGGTGAACGTGCCCGCAAGGGAGAGCTGGACGCCCGCTCCGGAGTCCAGGTAGCCGCGCATGAAGCGTTCGAACGACTCCCAAGGGTCGCCGTCGTCGGCCAGAGCCTGGCGGGCGTGTGCCTGGATGGCGTGCATGCCTTCGAGGCAGACGCGGTGCAGCAGCTCGTCCTTGGTGCGGTAGCGGCGGTAGAGGCTGCCCTGGCCGACGCCGGCCCGCTCGGCGACGGCCGACATCGGCGCGTCCGGGTGGGCCGCGAACACCTCGCGCGCGGCGTCCACCACCAGCGCGTCGTTGCGGCGGGCCTCCCTGCGCCGGCCGCTGAGCGCGGCCCCGGTTCCCTCCATGCGGCAAGCCTATCCCGAACGGACTGCTACAGTCCGTTCGGAACGGACCGGATCAGTCCGGTCCACGAAAGGAGGCGGGCATGCGCGTTCGCGGCGGTGGGCCGGTGCTGGGGCTGCTGGTGGCGGCGCAGTTCCTGATCGTGATCGACAGCGCGGTGGTGACCGTCGCGCTGGCACCGGTGCAGAGATCGCTCGGCTTCTCGGACGAGGGCTTGACCTGGGTCGTCACCGCGTACGCGCTCACGTTCGGCGGGTTCCTGCTGCTCGGCGGGCGGCTCGCCGACCGGCTCGGGCGGCGGCGGATGTTCGTGGCGGGGCTGGCGGTGTTCACGGCGGCGTCGCTGGCGGGCGGGCTGGCCCCCGGGCCCGCCTGGCTGGTCGGCGCGCGGGCCGTGCAGGGGTTCGGCGGCGCACTGCTGTCGCCGGCGGCGCTGTCGCTGCTGACGACGGCGTTCGCCGAGGGCCGCGAACGCAACCGGGCGCTCGCCGTGTGGGGCGCGGCGAACGGGGCGGGAGGCGCGGTCGGCGTCCTGCTCGGCGGCGCGATCACGTCCGAGCTGGGCTGGCGGTGGGTGCTGTTCGTCAACGTGCCCGTGGGGACGGTCGCGGTCGCGCTCGCGTTCCGGCTGCTGGAGGAGAGCGCGGCGTCCGGCGGGCGGTCGGGGTTCGACCTCCCGGGGGCCGCGACGGTGACGGGCGGGCTGGGCGCGCTGATCTTCGCGTTCTCCGGAGCGGGCGAGCACGGGTGGGGCTCGGCGCGGGTGCTCGCCGGGCTCGCGGCCGGGGCGGTGCTGCTCGCGGCGTTCGTGGCGGTCGAGGCGCGGACGCGGTCGCCGCTGGTACCGCTGTCGATCATCCGGAGGCGGGCCGTGCGCGGGGCGAACGCGGTGTCGGTGCTGGCCGGGATGGTGCTGCTGGCGCTGTTCTTCTTCCTGTCGCTCTACCTCCAGCGGGTCCTCGGGTACGGGCCGTTCGCCTCGGGGCTGGCCTACCTGCCGATGAGCCTGGCGATCCTGGCGGCGGCGAACGCGGCGGGACGGCTCGTCACGCGTTTCGGGGTCGTTCCGCCGCTGGTGGCGGGGCTGCTCGTACTGGCGGCCGGGCTGCTGTGGCTGTCGCGGCTCGGGGCGCCGGGAAGCTTCGCGGTGGACGTCCTCGGGCCGTCGATGGTGGCGGGCGCGGGGTTCGGGACGGCGGTGGTGGCGGTCACGATCGCGGCGGTCGGCGGCGGCGCGGAGGACGGCGACGCCGGGCTCGCGTCGGGCCTGATCACCACGACGCAGCAGGTCGGCGGAGCGCTCGGGCTGGGGGTGCTGGCCTCGGTGGCGTCCGCCGCGACGGGCGGCGGCGTGTCGCACGCCGCGCTCGCCTCCGGATACCGGCTCGCCTACCTGGTGGCCGCCGGGATCACACTGGTGGCGGCCACCGTGACCGTCCCCCTCCTCGGACCGGGCAGGTCAGGCAGGTCAGGCCGGCCGCGCGGGACAGGTCGGCCAGGCGGGTCAGGCGAACGCGGCGGGTCGGCCGGACGCGGCGGGTCGGCCGGACGCGGCGGGTCGGGTGGACGCGGCGGGTCGGGTGGACGCGGCGGGTCGGGCGAACGCGGCGGGTCGGGCGAACGCGGCGGGTCGGGCGAACGCGGCGGGTCGGGCGGACGTGGCGGGTCGGGTCGGCAGGCCGGGGCGAGCCGGCAGGCCGGGTCAGGCGAACGTGGCGGTGCCGGTGCCGGGGACGATCTCGCCTAGCCGCCACGCGGGGACGCCGCGTTCGGCGAGGAGGCGGAGGGCGGCGTCGGCCTCGTCGGGCGCGACGATCGCGGCCATGCCGACGCCCAGGTTGAACGTCCGGTCCATCTCCGGGCCCGCGACCCGGCCGTACGCGCGGATGACCTCGAAGATCGGCGGGACCGTCCAGGAGGAGCGGTCGAGCACGGCGTCCACCGTGGGCGGCAGGGAGCGGGCCAGGTTGGCGGCCAGCCCCCCGCCGGTGATGTGGGCGAACGCCCGGACGCCGCCCGCGCGGGTGAGGGCCAGGCAGTCCCGCGCGTAGATGCGGGTGGGCGTGAGCAGTTCCTCGCCCAGGGGACGGGCCAGTTCGGCGGGCTGCGCCTCCAGCGTCAGCTCGGTCGTCGCGAGGACGTGCCGGACGAGCGAGTAGCCGTTGGAGTGGATGCCGGAGGACGCCATCGCGAGGACCGCGTCGCCGGGCCGCACGCGCTCGGGTCCGAGCAGCTCGCCCGCCTCGACGACGCCCGTTCCGGCTCCGGCGATGTCGAACTCGTCGGGTTCGAGGAGGCCGGGGTGCTCGGCGGTCTCGCCGCCGACGAGGGCGCAGCCCGCGAGCGCGCAGGCGTCGGCGATGCCGCCGACGATGTCGGCGATCCGTTCGGGGACGACCTTGCCGCACGCGATGTAGTCGGTCATGAACAGCGGCTCCGCGCCGCACACCGCGAGATCGTCGATCACCATGCCGACCAGGTCGTGGCCCACGGTGCCGTAGATCCCGAGGCGGCGGGCGAGGTCGACCTTCGTGCCGACGCCGTCGGTGGACGTCGCGAGGAGCGGCCTGGTGTAGCCCCGGAGCGCCGACGCGTCGAACAGCCCCGCGAAGCCGCTGGCGTCGTCGACGACCTCGGGCCGCCGCGACCGCGCGACGCGGGACTTCATCAGCTCGACGGCGCGCTCGCCCGCCGCGATGTCGACCCCGGCGGCCTCGTACGAGGTGCCGCTCATGCTCCCGTCCTCTCCCTACGCTGGAACGATCCCGATCTTGATCTCGACCCCGGTCCGGTCACGTCCGGGACGGCTCCAGCAGGTGCTTGCCGCGCGCGTCCCGCCCGACCTCGATCGGGTAGACCCCGTCGAAGCACGCGCGGCACAGGTTGTCCTTGGGGATCTGCGACGCGGCGATCAGCTCGTCCAGCGAGATGAACCCGAGGGTGTCGGCGCCGATCGAGTCGCGGATGCCCTCGACGTCGAAGTTCCCGGCGATCAGCTCGGCGCGGGTCGCGAAGTCGATGCCGTAGAAGCACGGCCACGCGACCGGCGGGCTGGAGATCCGCACGTGCACCTCGGCGGCCCCGGCCTCGCGCAGCAGGGACACGACCTGCCGCTGCGTGTTGCCGCGCACGATCGAGTCGTCCACGACGACCAGCTTCTTGCCCTCGATCGCCTCGCGCAGCGGGTTGAGCTTGAGGCGGATGCCGAGCTGGCGGATCGTCTGGGACGGCTGGATGAACGTGCGGCCGACGTAGGAGTTCTTGACCAGGCCCTGCCCGTAGGGGATGCCGGACGCCTCGGCGTAGCCGATCGCGGCCGGGGTGCCCGACTCGGGCGTCGGGATGACCATGTCGGCCTCGACCGGGTGCTCGCGCGCGAGCCGGCGGCCGACCTCGACGCGCGTCGCCTGGACGCTGACCCCGGCGATCGTGGTGTCGGGACGGGCCAGGTAGACGTACTCGAACAGGCAGCCCTTGGGCCGCGCCTCGGCGAACCGTTCGGAACGGACGCCGTCGCCGTCGATCGCGATCAGCTCGCCCGGCTCGATCTCCCGGACGAAGCGGGCGCCGACGATGTCGAGCCCGGCGGTCTCGGACGCGACGACCCAGCCGCCCGGCTCCATGCTGCCGAGCACGAGCGGGCGGATGCCCTCGGGGTCGCGCGCCGCGTACAGCGTGCCCTCGTCCATGAAGACCAGGGAGAACGCGCCGCGGGTGACCGGGAGGATCTCGCGGGCCGCCGCCAGCGTGCCGCCCTCGCGGGTGGCCAGCAGCGCGGTCAGGACCTCGGTGTCGGTGGTGGCGGTCAGCTCGCCGGGCGCGAGGCGGGCGGCGAGCTCGGGCAGGTTGATCAGGTTGCCGTTGTGGCCGAGCGCCAGCCCGCCGGACTCGGTGGACCGGAAGGTGGGCTGGGCGTTCTCCCAGGTCGGGGAACCGGTGGTCGAGTAGCGGCAGTGGCCGACGGCGATGTGGCCGCGCAGCGTGTTGAGCACCGACTCGTCGAAGACCTGGGCGACCAGCCCCATGTCCTTGAAGACGACGATGCGGGAACCGTCACTGACCGCGATCCCGGCCGACTCCTGGCCCCGGTGCTGCAACGCGTACAGCCCGTAGTAGGTGAGCTTGCTCACCTCGGCGCGGGTCGCCTGGTCGGCGGGGACCCAGACGCCGAAGACGCCGCAGGCGTCCCTCGGGGGTGGTCGGAGGGATCGAGGTCGTGGCTCAGACGTCCGTCACGGAGAGGCACGCCCGCCAGTGTAGATGCCGCCTTCACCTGGTCCGATCGGCGGATCTCCTTAACCGACCTTTACCCGGCTGAATCGCTGCGGGAATCGCGGGCCGGTGGCCGGGCACGGAACCCTGGTGGGCGACACGGGGGCCGCGGGGGCCACGGGGAGGAACGCATGACGCTGCCGGGATACCAGACGTACGCGCCGCCCGCTCCGCCCGGACGCGGCGGCCTGGCGAAGGCGTCGCTGGTGCTCGGGATCGCCGGGCTCTTCGGGCTCGTGCTGTGCCTGGCGGGCGTCGTCCCGGCGCTCGTGGGCCTCGTACTCGGCGTGGTGTCGCTGGCGCGCGGCGACGGCCGCCGCGGCATGGCCGCCGCGGGCGTGATCTGCTCGGCGGTCGCGGTCCTCGCGGGCGGCGCCGTCGCGTTCTGGCTCCTGCACAAGGCCGCGCAGTGCGGCGACGAGGCCAGGTACCCCAACGACGACGCCCGCCAGCACTGCGTCGAACGCGAGTTCCCGTTCGCCCAGGCGTCCGAGACCCCGTAGGGCCCGGACGGGGCCGCTCCGGGCGTACGGGCGGGAGGGTCTCAGGGGGTTTCGGGGTGGTGTCGGCCAGGGCTCGGACGGCCTCGGCGTCGAGCGCGGTCGCGTAGACGCGCAGGTCGTCCAGCAGGCCGTGGAATCCGGGCTTGGTGGGCTCGGTGCCGAGGTAGATCGGGCCCGCGGGGGTGACGACGGCGTGTTCGAGGGCCTCGGCGACGTCGAGCCTGCCGTTGACGTACAGGAACATGCCGTCGGTGTCCACGACGAACGCCACGTGCGCCCACTCGCCGACCGGGAGGCGCGTGCGGCTGTCGGCGTAGTCGGGTCCCTTGACGGTGAAGAGCTGGACCCGCAGCCGCGTCGCGTCGGGGTAGAGCCAGAGGCCGAGGCCGCGCGCGTCGTGCTCGGCGACGGGCTTGTAGAGCAGGCTGCGCCACTCCCCGTCCGGCGCACGGGTGATCTTGACGTGGAACGCGACGCTGAACCCGAACACCTGGCTCAGCACGAGCTGCGGCAGCGCCGGGACGACGACCTGCCCGTCCCCCGCGAACGACAGCGCCTCGCCGTCGCGGCCCGGGACGATCTCCACCCGTTCGTCGAGGCCCGCGGCGATCCCGCCGCCCGCGACGTCGGTCACCCGGCGCCCGTCCACGGTCTCCACGTCGAACGTCCAGTGCGCGACGAGCATGGCATCCACCTCCATGCCAGGCCCCGAACGGTCGGTTTCCCCCACGCTCGCAGCGCCCGCCGATCCCGGCAAGACCCGAATCGAACGCCGGAGCGTCTGGATGAGCGTGCGTCGCGTTCCCGCCCTGGTGAGCGCCGGGCGGAGGCCGTACGGAACGCGGGTCAGCCGAGGACGGTCAGGGGGAGGTGCTCGGAGAGGTCCGCGCGGGACCCGCTCGCGCGGACGCGTCCGTCGGCGAGGGCGTCGTTCCAGGCGAGACGGCCCGTGGCCAGGGCGATCCAGGTCGCCGCGTCCATCTCCACCACATTCGGTGGGGTTCCCCGGGTATGGTGCGGGCCGTCGATGCACTGAACGGCGGCGTACGGGGGGACGCGGACCTCCACCGAGCGGCCCGGCGCGAACTCCGCCAGCCGGTCCAGGAGGAACCGCACGGCTCCCTTGACCACCGGCCGGGACGGCTCGGCGCCCGTGTCGTACGCCGTCAGCGCGGTGTCGAAGGCGGCGCGGCGCAGCTCGGCGGGCTCCTCGCCCCCCGCGTGGGGCGGCAGGCCGAGGGCGGCGCGCTGCTCGTCCAGGAGGGCGCGGGTGAGAGGTGTGCGGGACATCGGGACCGACGCTACCCGAGTCGCCTACGGTGGCCGTCCGGGCGGTCGCGGCACCGCGCGCGGGCACGGGCGCACGCACGGGCGGGCACGGGCGCGGGCGCGGGCCGGTAACAATAGGAGCCGGTGCGGCAGGGGTCCGGCAGGTTCGGGAAGCGCCGGGCGCGGTCCGGCGATTGGACACGGAGGTTCGTTAGATGCCCGAGGCGCTGCCTCTGCAGCCCGGTGACCCGCGAAGACTCGGCGATCACGAGATCACGGGCCGGCTCGGCGTCGGTGAGCAGGGCGCCGTCTTCCTCGGCCGCGGCCCGTCCGGGCGCGTCGCCGCGGTCAAGCTCCTGCACGTACGGCTGAGCGGCGAGCCGGGGGCCCGCACGCGGTTCTCCGGGGCGCTCGCGCCCGCGCGGAAGGTGTCGGGGTTCTGCACGGCCGGGATCCTGGCCGCCGACGTCGAGGGCGACCGCCCGTACGTGATCAGCGAATGCGTCGACGGCCCGTCCCTCCAGCAGCTCGTGGACGACGAGGGGCCGCGCGGCTGGGCCGTCGTCGAACGCCTCGCGGTCGGCACGGCCGTCGCGCTCGCCGCGATCCACCGCGCGGGCGCGGTGCACCACGACTTCAAGCCGGGCAACGTCCTGCTCGGCCGCGACGGGCCGCGCGTGAGCGACTTCGGCGTGGCGCGAGCCCTGGACGCCGTCAACGCGGGCACCACGGGCCGCCCCACCGACGACCCCTCCTACCGGGCCCCCGAGCAGCTGAGCGGCATGGGCATCGGGCCCGGCGCCGACGTTTTCGCGTGGGCGGCCACGATGATCTTCGCCGCGACGGGCGAGCCCCCGTTCGGCGACGACTCGCCGTCCGAGGTGATGCAGCGCATCGTCTACGACGACCCCGACGTGACGCGGCTCCCCGAGTCGCTCCGCGAGATCGTCGCCGATGCCCTGGCCAAGGACCCCTCGGAACGTCCGAGCGCGAAGGACGTCCTGGCCCGCCTGCTGGACGAAGACGGACCGCTGGCGTCCCGCATGCCCGCGTCCATGGTCCAGGAGGGGCGGGCCTTGAGCGGCACGTCCCTGCCCGCGCCTGCCTCGGCGCCCGCCTCAGCGCCCGCCTCGGCGCCTGCCTCGGCGCCCGTTCCCGGCGGGACGGGGAACGGTGTTGCCTCGGGTCCGTCAGCGTCGGCAGGCGTTGGTCCGTCCGCGCCGTCCGCGCCGCCTGCGCCGCCTGCGCTGTCCGCGCCGTCCGTCCCAGGCGCGGCCTCGGGTGCGGGCGCTCGGCCGGGCATGGCCAACGGGTTCGGGACGGCTTCTGGGCCGGGCATGAGCGGGCCTGGGGCGCAGCAGGCGGGGCAGGCGCAGCAGGCGCAGCGGGCGCTCGCGGCTCCGGGTCCTGGCGGTTCGCCCGTTCCGGCCGGTGGGCCGAACGGTCTGGCGCCCGGTGGTGCTCAGGTTCCGGCGGGCGGGCTCGTTCCCGCTTCAAGGGCGATGGGCGGGGCTCCCGCGCCCGGTATGGCGCCGATGGGCGCTCCGGGGCCGATGGGGTATCCCCCGGCCGGGCAGGTGCCGGCGGCGCCCGCCGTGCGGGGCTCGGGCAACGGCGCCGGGCCCGCTGCCGTTCCGCAGGGGGACGGGGGCGAGACCACAGCGGCGTTCGACCCGTTCAAGGACGACGAGGACGAGGCGCAGGCCGCCCCGTCCGACCTGACGGAGCCGACGCCGCACCTCATCCCCGGCATGGGACCGGCCGAGGACCGCGGGAACTCGACGGCCGTCCTGTCGGTGCCGAAGCTGCGCGCGACCGGCGGGCTGCCGCTGGGGCTGACGCTGCCGCGGTTCTCCAGGCCGGGCAACCACCTGCTGGGCGTGGCGCTGTCGCTGTTCATCGGCGTGGGCGTCGGTGTCGCGATCATCGTTCTGGTGCTGTGGCCCCAGCTCGACGGCGGCGGCGACGGCTCGCGCGACGACCAGCCTCCGGCCGCCGACCAGCAGCCCGTGTCGACGATCCCGAAGGCGTTCGAGGGGACCTGGAAGGGCACCGCGGTCAACGCGACCAACAACGTCAGCTTCCCGATCCAGGTGACCTTCCAGGCGGGCGGGACGACCGCGCAGGCGATGTACCCGCGCGAGAAGTGCACCGGCACGCTGAAGCTCACCAAGGGCACCGGGCGGCAGTTGCAGATGCAGCTCGACATCCCGAAGCCGTGCACGGCCGGGACCGTCCAGGTCACGCGCCAGCAGGACGGGACGCTCCAGTACGCGTGGACCAGCCCCGGCAACCCGCGCGGCTATGCGGGCAAGCTCACCCGCTGACCGGCGCTTCGCGAGCTGGCGTATGCCGCTTTGTCTGTTTTAACGACACATGTCACAACAGACCCACTAGGGTACCCCTCGGCCCAGGGCTCGATCTTGGGCTCGGACCCCTCCCCCGGCGGTCCTTCCTTGACCGAAGGAGACCCTCTTGCGGGCTGTCCACCGAAGGCTGCTGCTGATCGGCGCTGTCGCGACCAGCGTGGGCGCCGCGGCCGCCCTCCCCGTTCTCGCCGACGACCCCGGCCCCTCGCTGGTGAACGTCGCGGCGGCGGAGGGCACCCCGATCCCGGGGCAGTACATCGTGACGCTGAAGGACGGCGCGTCCACCGACTCGGCGGCGAAGAAGGTGCGGGCCGCGTCGGTGCAGCGCTTCGACGGCGTCCTGAACGGGTTCGCCGCGAAGCTCACCGGAAAGCAGCTCGACCAGCTCCGGCGGGACGGGCGCGTCGCCGCGATCGAGCAGGACCAGATCGTCAAGGCGTCCGGCGGCACGCAGCACGGGCCGCTCCCGTGGGGCCTGGACCGCATCGACCAGCGCAAGCTGCCGCTGTCGAAGTCCTACAAGTACGGGTCGATGGGGCGCGGCGTCAGCGCGTACGTCATCGACACCGGCGTCGACGCCTCGCACCCGCAGTTCGGCAAGCGCGCCGCGTCCGTCTGGGCGGCCCCGCAGTTCAAGGGGAACGGCAACGACTGCAACGGGCACGGGACGCACGTCGCGGGCATCCTCGGCTCCAAGACGTACGGCGTGGCCAAGGAGGTCAAGCTGCGCTCGCTGCGCGTGCTCGGCTGCGACGGCTCCGGCCCGATGTCCAACCTCGTCGCCGCGGCGCAGTGGCTGCGCACGCACGCCCAGAAGCCGGCCGTCGCGAACATGTCGGTCGGCGGGCCGAAGTCGGCGGCGCTGAACACCGCCGTCACGAACCTGTCGAAGTCGGGGTGTTCGTCTCCGTCGCCGCGGGCAACGACGGGCAGGACGCGTGCAAGACGTCCCCGGCGAGCGCGGGATGGGTCATGACGGTCGGCGCGACCACGCACAAGGACACGCGCCCCGGCTGGTCCAACTACGGCAAGTGCCTCGACATCAACGCGCCCGGCTACTACATCACCTCCACCTGGCCGAACGGCAAGAGCCGGGTGCTGGACGGCACGTCCATGGCGACCCCGTACGTCAGCGGCGTCGCGGCGCTGTACCTGACCACGCACCGGGGCGCGACGTTCCCGCAGGTGCAGAAGTGGCTGAACGCGAACGCCACCACGGGCCGCATCAAGGGCCTGCCGCGCGGCACTGTCAACCGGCTGCTCTACAAGGGAAATCTGTGACACCCGCCACGTAGGATGGCCCGGCTTCCCAGGTGGGGAGCCGGGCTCCGCGCGCTCGGCGACCGCCACAGGGGCTAATCTTGGCGACGCGACAGACGGTTCATTACTGTTCATTGACGTTCGGTCGGTGACTCGCCCCGGCAGCAGGGGCAGGCTGGCCGGACCGGCCGAATCCCGGGGCGGTCAGCCTCGGGAACCGGGGACCCACTAGCCGAGGCCGCGAAGGCCCCGGCCGGGGTGAATTCACGGGGCCCGCCCACGCGGCGGGCCGTGATAGGGCAGACTCCGGCCCGAATCCGTCAGCTAACCCGGTAGGCCAACGAGGAGAGGAGAGGACGTGGAGAGCCCCACCTCCACCGTTCGGCACCGCACCCGCCGCCTGGCGGCAGCCCTCGTGGCCGCCGCCGTCGCCCTGCCGCTCTGCTCCGGGGCGATGCCCTCCGCGCAGGCCGATCCGGGCGACAACGCGCGCTTCGCCAGGTTGAACGACCAGATCGAGAAGCTCGACAAGGCGTACGGCGGTGACCTCGCCAAGCTGAAGGACGCCCAGCACGACGCGAAGCAGGCCCTGGGCCGCGCCAGGAACCTCCAGAACGAGCTCGAAGGCGCCCGCGGCCTCGTCGCCCAGCTCGCCGCGACCCAGTACATGACGGGCAGCACCGACCCGACCGTCTCCGTCATCGCCGCCGAGGACCCGTCCCAGCTCCTCGCCAATTACAGCCTCGCCAGCCATATCGCGCAGAACAAGGCGGCGCGCGTCCAGCAGATCAAGAAGCTGGTGGCCGACCAGGAAAAGGCCCGCGCCGAAGCGCAGCAGAAGACCAAGGACCTGGAGAAGCACATCCAGGACCTGGTCCGCCAGAAGTCGCGCATCCGGAACCTGGTCAAGAAGTACAAGCCCCAGTCACCGAGCGTCGGCATGGGCGGAGTCACGCCCCGAATGCTGAACGTGAAGAACACCATCGACCGCGAGATGGGCCCGTTCCCGACGATCGGCTGCGTCCGTTCCACGGGCGACCCGCAGGACCACGGCACCGGACACGCCTGCGACTTCATGGT
The DNA here is from genome assembly GCF_009793335.1 of Actinomadura sp. J1-007. Taxonomy (GTDB): domain Bacteria; phylum Actinomycetota; class Actinomycetes; order Streptosporangiales; family Streptosporangiaceae; genus Spirillospora; species Spirillospora yumaensis. Next base: position 2,869,975 of record NZ_WING01000001.1, read on the forward strand.
GACGACGGGCGGCCAGATGGCCACCGGAAACGCCCAGTCCCTCGGCGACCGCACCGCGGCCTACGCGATCGCGCACGCCAGCAAGCTCGGTATCAAATACATCATCTGGCGCCAGCGCATCTACGACATGCGCAGCCCGGGATGGGACCCGATGTCCAACCGAGGCGGCGTCACCGCGAACCACTACGACCACGTCCACATCTCGGTCTTCTAGCCGCGACCCGCGCTCCGCGCCGCGCCCCGAGCCCTCTCGCGCTGGGCGGGGGCGGGGTCACGACGGCTCGTTAAAGAGCGGCGCGGATCTGGTCGGCCAGGTCGTCCACCACTCGCGCGACCGCCTCGACCAACGCCTCGCCTGTCGGAGTGCCGACGACCGTCCACTCTTCCCGGTCTTCCTCCTCGACCTCGGCCACGCCGTTGACATCGCTCAGCGCACCGGCGATGCGACGGCGCAATTCGGATTCGAGCGGGTCGGTACGAACGAACTCCATAACGCGGACGCTGACCGTCCACCACTGCCCCGCTCGTAGTTTGTGAGCCGACACAGCGCGCACGTCCGGCTCATCTGTATTGCGCGCCCACTCCTCGGCTATCGCCGAGTCGAGCGGCTGGACCTGCTCGATGCGATCGTTCATGCGATGAGGTTATTGGCCGGCACAGACAAGCGGCTGGCACTTTCGACGTCCCGTATCGGGGCCCGCGACGCGGAACGCGGCATCGGCGCGCTACCAGGGGACGACCTCGCCGTGGCGGTCCAGGAATTGCAGGCCCGGAGCGCCGGCCTGCGCTTCGAGGACGTCCACCACGGCCGGAATGCTCTCCTCGGCGGTGAGGGGCGCGTCGGGTCCGCCGAGCCGGGTCCGGTTGTGGCCGGGGTCGATGAGCAGCTTGGTCTGCCCGTCGTCGGCATGGCGGGTGGCGTAGCTGCGCATCAACTGGTTGAGCGCGGCCTTGCTGGCCTTGTAGAGCTCGTAGCCGCCCTCGGTGTTGCGCGAGATGCTGCCCTGGTCGGAGGACATGACCGCGACCGTTCCGCCGGGCGCGACGAGTCCGCGGAGTGATTCAAGGGCGCGCAGCGGACTCAACGCGTTGGTGACCATCACCTCCGTGAACATGTCGGTCGGGACCTCGGCGATCGACAGGTCGCCCCGGTCGATCGCCGCGTTGACGAAAAGGAGATCGAGTCGGCGGCCTTTCAGCCGTTCGTTCAGGGCGGCCAGCTCTTTCGGGCTCGTCATCTCCAGCGATTCGACCTCCAGCCGTCCGTTCGAGGCGTCGGCGGCGGCTTGCAGTTCGCCGCCGCTCTGGCGCGCGGTGGCGATGACCTGCCAGCCGCGCCGGACGAGCTCGTTGGCGAGGACGAGTCCCAGCCCCCGCGAGGCTCCGATGATCAGTGCTCGGGGGTCGGCCGTGGACGTGTCGGACACGTTCGCTCCTTCAAGGGGGTCGCGCTCTGTCTAGACGCGACGTTGCGTCTAGACTACATCACGTTCCAGCGCGGCCGACCGGTATCGTGTCCGCATGCCCGCCACGAGCCCTGCGCCCCGTAGAGCGCGCTCCGGCAACCGGCGCGACGAGGCCGCCCGCCTGGCCGTGCTCCACGCCGCGGACGACCTGCTGGTCGAGCACGGCTTCGGCGCTCTGACCATCGAGGCGATCGCGCGCCGGGCCGGCGTCGCCAAGCAGACGATCTACCGCTGGTGGCCGTCGAAGGTCGAGATCCTGCTCGACACGCTCATCGAGGACAGCGAGAAGCGCCTTCCCGTTCCCGCGGAGAAGGCCACGGCGGAGATCATCCGCGGCTACCTGCGCGATTTCGAGCGCTTTCTCAACGGCGATCCCGCGGGCAGAGTCCTGCTGGCGATCATCGCCGAGGCGCAGCACGATCCCGGTACGGCCAAGAACTTCCACGAGCGCTACCTCGGCCCGCGCCGCGAGCGGGAACGCGCCATGCTCGTACGCGCGACCGACGTCGGTGAGATCTCACCCAAACTCGACCCCGACGCCACGATCGACGCACTTGTCGGCCCGATCGTCTATTGCGCCCTGACCGGGTCGAGCATTCCCGGCAGCGTGCTGGACACCCTTTTCGAGGACCTACTCAGGCCCCGCTGACCTCTAAAGTCCCGGATGTGCCCAGGTGGCTCGGGGAAACGGCTGCGAGCTGGATTCAGGCGTACGGCCGGAAGGGGCCGGAAGGAGCCGGAACTGTGGTCGGGTTCCGGTCCCTGCCCGCCTGCTCATGCCTGGCTTGATTGATCCAGAATGGCTTTGCCGGCGCGCTTCGGTCTCTTACTTGGTGGCTCGGTGCGGGTTACGCGGGTACGGGCGACATCTCCTGGCTGACCGTTTCCAGGAGCAGTTTCGCGGCCACCGTCGCTCCGTCCGTACGCATTGTGGCGGCCACTGCCGCGGCTCTTTCTCGTGTCTCGGGCGTCAGGACCGTCCGGAGGGCGGCTGACAGGGACTCGACCGTCGGGGTCCGGCCTTCGTGAGCCGCGCCGATGCCGAGCTCGGCCACCCGCGCGGCCCAGAACGGCTGGTCGGCGATCTGCGGCACCACGATTTGGGGCGCGCCCGCCCGTGCGGCCGCCGTCGTGGTGCCGGCGCCGCCGTGGTGCACGACGGCGGCCACCCGGCGGAACAGGGCCTGCTGGTTGACCTCGCCGACCACGAAGCAGTCGTCCCGACCGTCGGCCGGGGCCAGGCCGGCCCAGCCGCGGGCGAGCAGGACGCGGCGGCCCTGCGCGCGGATCGCCTCGGTGGACACCCGGGCGACGTCCTTCGGGGCGTGCGCGGCCATGCTGCCGAACCCCACGTACACCGGTGGCGCGCCGTCGTCGAGGAACGCCTCCAGCTCGGCCGGGAGCGGGCGTTCGTCGGGCAGGATCCACGGCCCGGTCCGGACGAGGTCGAGGTCCGTCAGGCCCTCCGACGGGCACAGCGCCGCGTCCGCCGCCAGCCACGGGCGGTCGGTGAAGACGTGGTCGCGGACGTTGTCCACCGGCGGCAGGCCGATCGCCGCCCGATGGCCGTTGAGCGCCTCGCCGTACAGCCCGTTCACCCTCTGGGCGTCCTGCTCCCACAACGCCCGGATGTCGGCCTCGCCCTGGGGGGACGGCGTGCCCGGTCGTGTTCCCGGTCGTGTTCCCGGAGGGAAATGGCGCGACGGGAGTCCGAACGTGTGGAAGCAGGCGTACACGTAGCGGATGCCCAGTTTCTCGGCCACGTCCCGTACGCCCGCCGGCATCAGGCCCCCTGCCAGCAGTACGTCACACACCTCCGCGGCTGCGGCGAGCGTGTCGAACCGCGCGGCGACCAGTTCCGGAGCGAGCCGTAGCGCGTCCTCCCCCGAGGGCGGCCTCGTTCCGGCGACCACTGAACGCACCGTGGGGCCCAGCGGCACCAGCGGCACTCCGACCCGCGCCAGGAGCGTCACGAACTCCTCGTCCGGCGGCGCGCAGACCTGGACGTCCGCGCCGAACTCCCGCAGCCGCACCGCGAGCGCCACCATCGGTTCGACGTCCCCGCGCGATCCCCACGTCGACAACAACGCACGCATATCGCGTCCCCCATTTCCGCAGACGGTCGCCTTTCGGTCGACAATGGTGGGGCAGCACCCGGGTCTTGCCGCAAGCCCCCAGTGCGCTATAAATTGGTAGTGGCAAGGAGTGCGAACTCCTTGCCATTGTCTTTTCCGGGCCGGAACCTCAGGTGTCGGCCAGGGCGCGGTCGAGGAGGGGGAGCAGGCGGTCCCAGTGGCGCTTTAGGGCGGACGCGTCGAAGGCGTCGGTGTCGGCCATGGTGAAGCCGTGGACGGTGCCGGGGTAGATCTCGGTGGTGTAGCCGACGCCCGCGGCCTCCAGGGCCTGGTTGAGCTCGCTGAGGGCCTCGGGCGTCATGTCGTTCTCGGCGAGGCCGATGTGGACGTGCGCCGTGAGCCGGCCGATGAGGCGGTGCGGGCTGTCGGGCGCGTCGGTGACCAGCGGGCCGGGGTGGAATCCGGCGACGGCGCCCACCCGGTCGGGGTGGGCCGTCGCGGTGCGCATCGCCAGGACGGCGCCCATGCAGTAGCCGGTCACGCCGACCGGCCCGGCGGCGACCTCCGGCTGGGCGGTGAGGAAGTCGAGAAAGGCGCCGGCGTCGCTCACGACGCGTTCGGTGGTGTGCGCCTTGATCAACGGCATCACCTCGCCGATGATCGCGGGCCGGACCTCTTCCCCGATGTGCTCGGGAAGCTCGGTCACCGGCGCCGGGCCCTGCCGGTAGTAGACGTTGGGAACGAGCACGTAGTACCCGTGCCCGGCCAGTTCGCGGGCCATGTATTCCAGAACGGGCCGAACGCCGAAGGCGTCCATGTACATCAGCACGCCCGGGTGCCGTTCACCGTCGTCGGGAAAAGCGGCGAACGCATCGGCCTGGCCGTCCGGGGTGGGAATCTGCACTGTCTTGGCGGGCATGGTGGATCTTCCTTCCTTGGCTGATTCAACAGAAAAGCGCGCCACCGCCTCTCGGGGCGGTGGCGCGCATTTCACTGCTGTTCTTTTATGGGACTCAGTCGCTGTAGCTCGGGAGGTTCCGTTCGTGGGATTCGCGGAGCTCGTGCAGCGGAATGGAGAACAGTTCCTGCTGGTCGCCGTCCGGACCGCGGCCCGTGACGTTGAGCGTGTCACCGCCCGCGACGCCGATCTGCGACACCGGGACCCCGGCGGCCTCGCACAGGGCCGCGAGACGTCCCTCGCCGCCCGGCCGTACGGCCACCATGGCGCGGGCGACCGATTCGCTGAACAGGGACACGAACGGGTCGCCGGGCAGCGTGATCCGGGCGCCGAGCCCGCCGCGCAGGCACGACTCCACGAGCGTCTGGGACAGCCCGCCGTCCGACAGGTCGTGGGCGGCGGTGAGCAGCCCCTCGCGCACGGCCGCGACCAGGACGGACGCCAGCGCCGCCTCGGCCTGGAGGTCCACGAGCGGCGGCAGGCCGCCCAGGTGGCCGTAGACGACGTGCGCCCATTCGGAGCCGCCGAACTCCTCGCGGGTCTCGCCGAGGAGCGCGATCGTGGCGCCGTCGGAGGTCAGCGACATGTTGACGCGGCGGCGGACGTCGTCGTGGACGCCGAGGACGCCGATCACCGGGGTGGGGTTGATCGGGGTCGTGCCGGTCTGGTTGTAGAAGCTGACGTTGCCACCGGTCACCGGCACGCCCAGGTAGCGGCACGCGTCGGCGAGGCCCTCCACCGCGCGGGCGAACTGCCACATGACGCCGGGGTCCTCGGGGGAGCCGAAGTTGAGGCAGTTGGTGACCGCGAGCGGGCGGGCGCCGGTGGTGGCGACGTTACGGTACGCCTCCGACAGTGCGAGCTGCGCTCCCGAGTACGGGTCGAGGCGGGTGTAGCGGCCGTTGCCGTCGAGGGACAGCGCGATGCCGAGGCCCGACTCGTCGTCGATCCGGACGACGCCCGCGTCCTCGGGCATCGCGAGGACCGTATTGCCGAGGACGTACCGGTCGTACTGCGAGGTCACCCACGTCTTACCCGCGAGATTGGGCGAGCCCGCGAGCCAGAGCACGGTGCGGCGCAGCTCGTCGCCCGTGGACGGGCGGGTGAGGCGTCCCGGCGTGTCGGACTGGAGCGTCCCGAGGTCGGCCGGCGGCGCGTACGGCCGCTCGTACACCGGGCCCTCGTCGGCGGCGGTGCCCGGCGGGATGTCGACGATCGTCTCGCCGCGCCACGTCATCACCAGGCGGCCGGTGTCGGTCACCGCGCCGATCACGGTGGCCGGGATCTCCCAGCGGGCGCAGATCTCCATGAACCGGTCGACCTTGCCCGGCTCGACCACCGCCATCATGCGCTCCTGCGACTCGCTCATGAGGATCTCCTCAGGGCGCAGCGTCGCGTCGCGCAGCGGGACGGAGTCGAGCTCGACGTGCATGCCGCCGGTCCCGGCCGCGGCCAGCTCGGTGGTCGCGCAGGAGACGCCGGCGGCGCCGAGGTCCTGGATGCCGACGACCAGGTCCTCCTGGAACAGCTCCAGGCAGCACTCGATCAGCAGCTTCTCCATGAACGGGTCGCCGACCTGCACGCTCGGCCGCTTCTGCTGCGACTCGTCGTCGAACGTCGCGGACGCCAGGACCGACGCGCCGCCGATCCCGTCCGGCCCGGTGCCCGCCCCGAACAGGATCACGCGGTTGCCGGGCCCGGGAGCCACGGCGCGCTTGATGTCGTCGTGCTTCATCAGGCCGACGCACAGGGCGTTGACCAGCGGGTTCTGCGCGTAACAGGCGTCGAAGACGGTCTCGCCGCCGATGTTGGGCAGGCCGAGCGAGTTGCCGTACCCGCCGACGCCCGCGACCACGCCCGGCAGGACCCGCTGCGTGTCGGGCGCGTCCGCCGGACCGAACCGCAGCGAGTCCATCACCGCGATCGGCCGGGCGCCCATCGACATGATGTCGCGGACGATCCCGCCGACGCCCGTCGCCGCCCCCTGATAGGGCTCGACGTACGACGGGTGGTTGTGCGACTCCACCTTGAACGTGACCGCCCAGCCCTGGCCGATGTCGACCACGCCCGCGTTCTCGCCCATTCCGACGAGCAGCGCGTCAGTCTTCGGGGCCTTCTCGCCGAACTGCCGCAGATGCACCTTCGAGCTCTTGTACGAGCAGTGCTCGCTCCACATCACCGAGTAGATCGCCAGCTCGGCGGCCGTCGGACGGCGGCCCAGGATGTCGCGAACCCGCTGGTACTCCTCGTCCTTCATGCCCAGCTCGGCGTACGGCTGAGGCCGCTCCGGCGTCGCCGCCGCAGCGGCGACCGTGTCCGTACCGCCAAGCTCAGCAGCGGCGGCGGAGGCGGCGGAGGCGGCGGTGGCTCCTAGCGGCGCGTCCTCAACGGGAGGAACGGCAGGCTGAGGGCCGGTGCCGGGGCCGGGGCCAACGGACGGCTGCGGCCCCGTTCCGCGGCCGACAGCAGGCTGCGGACCGGTACCCGTCCCGACAGCAGGCTGAGGACCGGTGCCGGGGCCAACAGCGGGCTGCGGACCCGTACCGGGGCCAACGGGCGGTTGCGGGCCGGTTTCACGTCCGACAGCCGGTTGCGGACCCGTTCCCGAGCCGACAGCGGGCTGCGGACCTGTTCCCGAGCCGACGATCGGTTGAGGGGCGGTTCCAGAGCCGACAGCAGGCTGCGGGCCGGTACCCGTCCCGACGGCGGGCTGCGGGCCCGTTCCGTGGCCGACGGCGGGCTGCGGGCCGGTACCCGTGCCCACGGACGGCTGCGGGCCCGTTCCGTGGCCGACAGACGTTTGCGGCCCGGTCCCCATGCCTACGGACGGCTGCGGGCCTGAGTGGCGTCCTCGGGCGCGTCCGGCGTTTCCGGCACCGGCTAGCTGTGCCAGGGCCGCCAGGCCGGCGTCAGGGTCGGCGGAGGGGGATGCGAACGGGTCGTCCCGGCGGGGCTCAGGCGGCCGTCCCTGCTCGCCCGACGCCGACTGGGACGGCTGGGACGGCTGGTGGCCCGGGACCTCGGGGAACGCGGGCAGGGCGTTCTGGCCGCTGCCTTCGCCCGCCGGGGCTGCGTGCTGGCCGGAGGCGGCCTGGGCGTTTCGCACTGCCTGGGCGAGGTCCGGGTTGGTCATGGTGGGGTTGCCCGAGGCGGAGGTGCCCTCGGCGACGAGCGCCTTGGCAAAGTCGCGCTCCGGGGCGCCCGCAGGAGCCTCGGAGGCCGCGGAGGCCGCGGCCTGGGCAGCGGCGGCGGACTGCTGGGATTCCAGGGACGGGATCGGGCCCGTTCCGGAAAGCGCGGCGCGGGAACCTGGCGCGTCGAAGGCGGGGGCGTCGAAAGCAGGGGCATCGCCCGCGGGAGGCTGGCCGTTGTAGGACGGCGAGGCCCCGGTTCCCTGGGAACCGGTCGAGCGCGGGTCGGATCCGCCGGAGGCGAACGACGGGTCGGTGGTCCGGGGGGCGAAAGTGGGTTCACCGGCCGCGCCGGGGACGAACGGCTGCTCGCCTTCGCCCTGGGCGGGGGACGGGGAGGACGGGTCGTCGGCCGGGCCGAAGAGGGCGGAGCCGCCGCCGGGGGCGGGGTCGTCCTCATCGACGATGGCCTCGAACGCCTGGGTCACCGCGGGGTCCACCGGCTGGAGCTCGGGGTCGTCGGCGTCGGACTTGAGCTCGCCGAGCCACTCCAGCGACGGTTCGTCGGACGCGTCGCGGCGTCGCGGCGCGTCCTGGCTTCCGGGGGTGTTGGGCGGCTGCTCGCTCATGCGTTGACCAGTCTCTTGACGATCGAGGTGAAGAAGCCGAGCCCGTCGGTGGACGGGCCGGTCAGGGACTCCACGGCGTGCTCGGGGTGGGGCATGAGCCCGACCACGTTGCCGGCCTCGTTGCAGATCCCGGCGATGTCGTCGAGGGATCCGTTGGGGTTGAGGTCGACGTAGCGGGCCACGATCCGGCCGTTCGCCGCCAGTTCCTCCAGGGTCGCCCGGTCCGCGGCGTAGCGTCCGTCGCGGTTCTTGATGGGGATGACCAGTTCCTGGCCCTCGGCGTACTCGGTGGTCCAGGCGGTGTCCGCGTTCTGGACGCGGAGCCGCTGGTCGCGGCAGACGAAGTGCAGTCCGGCGTTGGGCAGCAGGGCGCCCGGCAGCAGGTGCGACTCGCACAGGACCTGGAAGCCGTTGCAGATGCCGAGGACGGGCAGGCCGCCCTTGGCGGCGTCGACCAGTTCGCCCATCAGTGGCGCGAAGCGCGCGATGGCCCCCGCGCGCAGGTAGTCCCCGTAGGAGAACCCGCCTGGAAGCACGACGGCGTCGACTCCCCGCAGATCGTGGTCGCCGTGCCACAGCGTGACCGGCTCGGCGCCGGCGAGCCGTACGGCCCGTGCGGCGTCACGATCGTCCAGGGAGCCGGGGAAGGTGATGATCCCAACCCGGGCAGCGTCCATCTGTTCTGTTCCTCCGAAATGAGGTGCGGCCGGGACGGGCGGGTTCTCTCCGCCGATCACCGCTGCGCGCAACAATCCCCCCGCGCGCGTCCCAATCTACCCGGCGCTGTGCATGAGGCGGCGGTCGAGGCGGCGGACGAGCGACTCGTCTCGCCAGGTCAACCGCTTCCGCAGGTGGACGACGGTGCCACGTTCGGGCGAGGAGTCGATGCTGAGATCGTCCACGAGCGCACGCATGATCCTAATCCCGCGCCCGGACTCGCTCAACATCCCGCGGTCCTCCTCGGCGCCGCGCAGGCCCCGGCCCCAATCCATGATCTTGAGCATGCAGGCGCCGTCGTCGACGTACCCGACGACCTCGTAGTTGCCGCTGGCGCGGGCGTGCTGGACGGCGTTCGTGCACGCCTCGGACGTGGCGACGAGGATGTCCTCGACGCAGTCCTCGGCGACGCCGAGGCCGCGCAGCGCGTCCCCGACCACGCGGCGGATCACCGGAATGCTCAGCGCCTCGCGGGGCAGCGCGAGCGAGAACCTCATGTCCACCGGTCACCTCGTGTGTCGCCAGCGCCCCTGTTACGTCCCCGCGCGCGGTGGACCTCGCCCACCGCTCGCCGACTTGACGCAGTTAAGCTTCCCCGGCGGAAACTGCCGTAATCGCCACAGTGACGGATGTCTCGGTGAACCATCCGTCACGCAAAATGACGACCGGCCTCCTGGAACGCGCCAAAACAATGCCGTTTTCCGACGCCATTCCGGACGGCGCCGAACGGCTAGAGAACCCGGACCTCGTAGTTCTCGATCACCGGGTTCGCCAGCAGCGTCTCGGCGATCTTCCGGGCCCGGTCCAGGGCCGCCTCGTCGGCGGGACCGTCCAGCTCCAGCTCGAACCGCTTGCCCTGCCGCACCGAGGCCACGCCCTCGTACCCGAGCTGCGGCAGCTTCCGGGCGATGGCCTGGCCCTGCGGGTCGAGGATCTCCGGCTTCAGCATGACGTCGACGACGACGCGCGCCACGACCGCCCCCTCATTGATCTGCGCTTTTGTTGACGACCCTGAAGCGTACGGCACCATTGCCGGACAGAGCCCATCCCTCCCCCCGGAGCCAAGATGAACCTCGACGAGCTGTCCCCGCCGGAACGCCGTCTCTGGGACGCGTTCCCGAGCGGCGAGCCGGTCGACCTCTCGTCGCCCGACACCACGCTCAACGACCCGGGCTCCGCCGACCGCTGGGGTCCCGAACGGGTCGTCCGCGCCGAGGTCCTCGTCGCGCTCCTCGCCGGCGCCGTCGACCCCGAACCGGGCCAGGTCGCCGCCGTACGGCTCAGCGGCGCCCGCGTCACCGGCTCCCTCAACCTCGGCCACGCCGACGTCTCCGTCCCGCTGGCGCTCACGGCCTGCGCGTTCGACGAGGCGCCGCACCTGTACTGGGCCAACATGAGCAGCGTTCACATGATGCGCTGCCGCCTGCCGGGGCTGATCGCGTCCGGCACCCGCGTGGACGGCCATCTGTGGCTCGAAGGCAGCTCGATCTCCGGGGGCCTCTGGCTGGACGGGGCCCACATCACCGGCATCCTCAACATGTCGGGCGTTCACCTGTCCAACCCCGGGGGCGACGCCCTCCTGGCAGACCGCCTCACCGTCGACGCCAACGTCTACTGCGACCAGGGCTTCACCGCCAACGGCGAGGTGCGCCTCCCGGGCGCGCGCGTGGGAGGACAGCTCATCTTCCGGGGAGCCCGCCTGCACAACCCGTCCGGAGTCGCCCTCTACGCGAGCCGCCTCGATATCGCGGCGAACGGTTTCTGCGACGGCGGCTTCACAGCCGAAGGGGAAGTGCGCCTACGCGGAGCGCGCGTGGGCGGCTATCTCTCGTTCGTCGGAGCCAAACTCAAGCACGCAGGGCACACCGCCCTCAACGCCGACGACCTCACCGTCGAAACCGACATCTACTGCTCCGACGGCTTCACCGCCGACGGCGCCGTCAGCTTCGCCGGGGCCCGCGTCACCGGTCAGCTCAGCCTGCGCGGCGCCCGCCTCCGCCACGAGCCCGGAACGGCCCTCAGCCTCCAACGCGTCCAGGCCGAAGAACTCCTCCTGCGCCCCGCCGAACCCATCACGGGCGTCGCCGACCTCTCGTACGCCCGCCTCAACCTCCTACGCGACGACGCCGCGACATGGCCGTCCCGCCTCCAACTCGACGGCCTCGTCTACGAAAACCTCGAACCGGCCCTCACCGCCCGTGAACGCCTGGCCTGGCTCCGCCGCGACACCGACGGATACCAACCGCAGCCGTACGAGCGCCTGGCACAGACGTACCGTTCCCTAGGGCTCGACGCCGACGGCCGCTCGATCCTCCTGGCCAAGGCCCGCGACCGCCGCAGCACGCAGGGAATCCCGCGCAAAACCGTCGGCTGGTTCCAGGACATCCTGGTCGGCTACGGCTACCGCCCGTTCCGCGCCGCCTCCTGGCTGATCGGCCTCCTGGCGTTCGGAACCATCGTTTTCAGCCTCCACAAGCCCTCGGTCCTGGACGACGGCCACCACCCGCACTTCAACGCGTTCTTCTACACCCTCGACCTCCTCCTCCCCATCGGAAGCCTGGGCCAGGAAGTCGAATTCGCCCCCAAGGGCGTCTACCAATGGATAGCCAACCTCCTCGTGGCCGCGGGCCTGGTCCTGGGCCTCACCGTGGCCGCCGGAGCCACCCGAGCCCTCTCCCGCGAATAGCCCGAAATCTGCCCCCGCCCGTCAAACCAAGTCGATAACACCGTCAACGAATCCCGTTGACGCTCCCGAACCCCCTGCGCTATCTGTGACCCAACGGGCGGAGGGGACACGGTGGCACCCAAGATCGATATCCAGGCGATCCAGACGGAACTCCAGGGGATCGCCTCCCTGATGACCGAAGTGACCCGCCTGATGAGCCCCCAGACCTGGCAAGGCGGCTCCGCCGCCTCGTTCACCACGGACCTCCAGGGCCACAACCGGTCGCTGAGCCGAATGATGCACCAGGTCATGAAAACGGCCTCAGAGCTCAACCACGCCCCCCTAGTCCTCGCAACCCCCGAAATCCCCCGTACCAACCCCCCCTCAGGCACCCCCGGCGTAGCCTCCGTCTCCCCCACCGCCCTAGAACGCCTAGAAACCGCCCTCCACTACGCGGCCGACGGCCTCCCACCCCACGGCCGCCGGATCCGGACGCTCCTGCACGGCCACGACAGCGGCACCCGCCAGTGCGACCGGAGCGCGGCTTGGTGCCGCGAGCAGGCGAGCCGCATGCGGACCCGGATCCGCTACGCCCACGCCGAGAACCAGGCCGACCCCACGCTCCTGGTCTCTGGCGGCGGTCTCTCCAAGGTCCCGGACGTCGAACGCTTCGGCAGCAAGGAACTGGCCGACCTAGGCACCCTCCAAGGCAAGGCGTTCGCCAGAAACCTGAAAGACCCGAACGCCGCTACCCCGCAACTCCTCAAGGAGATAGCCGCCACCCTCCGGGAGAACGCGAAGAACCGCACGTACACCAACAACTTCTTCACCAGCGTCCCAGCCGGCTCCATAGGCAAGCTCGCCTACACCCTCCACCAACGCAGCGGCAAACCCCTCTCAGCCGACGACAAACGCCTCCTAGGCGACATCGGCACAGCCCTTGCAGCCCTCTCCCGCCAAAAGAACACCCGCCACACCATCAACCAAGCCCTCGGCCCCATCGGCTCCGACCTCCCAGGCCAGGCGCTCTTGGTGGGCCTGAGCGCACCCAACGTCAAATGGAGCTCCTCCGTCCTGGTCGACATGGCCAAAGCGGCTCTCCGCTGGCGGCAGAAGTACCCGTCGTACGGCATCACCGAGACCATTCCCGGCAAGGCCGGAGACAAGCAAACAGCCGTCCTCAACGAGAGGAGCGGTCGCTGGTGGGAAGCCTGGGGCCTGGGCGGCAGTATCCACAGCGGCGACCCGAAACAGCTGAGCGAGTACGATCCCGCCCTCAACGTCCTGGGCCGGATAGCTCTTCAAAAGGACACGACAGCCGCCCGAACTCTGGCCGCCACGGAGTTGGAAAAAGCGTTCACCATCAAGGACGCCGAGAAGGCCAAGCCCTTGACCTGGCTTACCCGAGGCATCGGCGGAACCTATGCTTCCCTCCTGGTGGCGCCCGACTGGCCCGATTCTGGAACCGCCGCCGGCGCCGTCATCAAGCTCGCCACCACTCCGGGGCAGGGCCACGAGAACGAGGCCGCCACCAACGCCGCTGCGATCATGCAGTCGGTCGCCTGGTGGAACGACAAAGGCCGACCACTGGTGAACACCTTCTTGACGAGGAACAACGCCCGCGACCCCTTCGGAATACTGCCGCGACAAAGCGGGCGTCCCGGCTGGATGACTCACACCAGACAGTACGACGCTGAACTCGGCACGGGCTTGACGTCAGGGCTCTTGCAGACCGCTCGCATGTACATCCCGGTATTCGGGCTGGCCAGTATCGTGACCGGGGGTACGGGATCGGTACGAACCGACGCGGCCACCGGCCACCGGTACGTCAGCCTGGGCGGAAGCGAGATTCAGAACTTTCTGCGCACCTTCGCCAACGACAAGAAGGCCTGGGCACTACTCGCATACGACGCCCAACGCTACCGTGTGCAGCTTTACGCGCACGGATTCCGCACCGGGTTGATCGAAGACGCCACCACTCGGGCCGGTTACCTCGAAGGCAGTCTGATCCGCGCCTATCTCAAGGAACTGACCGAGCGAGAGAAGATCACGCAGAAGGAGTACGACGACGCGAAGACCAAGCTCGGCATTCTTCGCGACCTGGTGGGCAGCACCATCAGCGCCACGCCGGCGGGCGAGGCGCCGCTACTCAGCGAAACCTACGGCGTGGGCACCGGCATAGCCCTCGAGAACGTGAAGTACAAAGAGTTCGACAAGCAGATGGAAGCAATCAATGAGAAGAACTCAGACTACGGGAACCAGCTTTACGTCGATCTCGTGCGAGGCTACGCGGCCAACCACGGCGGCCACACGGGGAACCGGGAGATAGACGCGATCATACGCAAGAGTCAACTTACCGAGGCCGATCGGAATGCCGTGCAGAACTGGGCCACCGAGAAACCTTTTGCCATATCATCCGAAAAAGAGGGCAGGTCTATGACCGGACTTTCCCTCATTGACCGTACGGTGACTTCCGTCAACAACAACGCCCCTCCGCCGAAGTGAATCTCAGTTATACGACTTCCCCGCCATGTCTTTAGGCGGTCTGAAGGCGTAGACTCGACCGCAGACCTTGTCACTCATGACGACGCTTCCGTCCGGCCGGACGGCGACTCCCCCGGTTTCGCCGATCCGATGACCGCCAGCGAGCCGTCGAACTCGGCACATGACCTGGGCGCGCCCCAGTCCAGGCGCACCATCGTCCCGTCGGGTTTCTCCAAGGTCGGCCTGGGCGTGTGCCCCGTCGCCGTCGTTCCGCCGAGCAGAAGAATTGATCCGTCATTCAGCGCCGCGGCGCCTGTCCAGGGAGGGAGCTTCGCAGTCGATTCAGGGAAGGCGACGCCGGAGGCACCTGCGTCGCGGGGAACGCGAACCAGGCCCCTCCGCCCCAACAGAATCAGGCCCCCGCTGCGATCTCGCGTGGCGAATGTAGGATCGAGAATCTTCCCACCGGACGCTTTTCGCAACGCCGATTCGTATCCGGAAGGATGCCACTGGCGAAGTTCGCCGTGCTGTGCGACCTCGAAGAGATCTCCCGCCTTGGAAACGAGGACCGGAACCCCGTCGCTCCGCAAGACGAACCGGGAACCAGCCCAGTATCGGTCGAGCCGCGATCGCTCATCATCGGCGATGGGCCGCCCTGAAGGCGATTTCACCGCCAATCGCCCAGGCAGCCTGCTCTTCCATGAGACATAGACCTCCTGCTTGAGCGTCTTCAACGAGACTCGCGTGAGGTCCAGCCCACTGAACGAACTCATGAGCCAGAGCGCATCCCCCTGGACGTCCAACTGATTGGGAATGTTGCCCAGCTTCCAAGTGGCGAGCCGGCCGGTCGAATCAACATGGGCTATGCGGCTGTCCCCGCCGGAGAGGACACCGAAATAGGGAGTCCCGTCCCGCCAATGGCGAGTCCTCCATCACCATACGCACTCGTCCGCAGCGCGTACTCGCCGTCTCGCGGCTCACCACGAACCTTGTAGTCCCCGGCGATGGTGACTACCTGGCCGAGCCGGGTCGGCTTCGGGTGGGGTTGAAGGCATCCTTGGGCTTCTCGGAGGTGCAGGAAGAGCCCAGCGCTCCGAGGAGGGCTACAGCAGCGATGACCCTGTTGTAACGCACGGGTCGATGATGCCAGGCGACCCCGCGCGAAGGAACGTGTCCGCCGACGAAGGCGGGGGCGGTCAGGGTCAGGTGAGGTGGTGGGCGCCGGACTTGATGTCTGCGATGAGGGAGCGCCACCCGGTGCCTTCGTGACCAGCATCGGCCCGCCCGGGTTCTTGGAGTCACGTATCGCGACGCCGGCCCCGACCAGGCGGGCGGCATCCACGCAGTTCGCACCTTGGTGCGGAGCGGGTGCTCCTGCGCCGCGGCGGTCCCGTCTTGTCCATATTTATTCGTCATACTTTGGCCCGAGTCGGGTGCGCCTGGCCGGATTTTGATCAGCGCCAGAGAGTCGTCGGTTCCGAGCGCGGACAGGGCCAGTTGGCCGCCGTTTGGAGAAGGCCGTTTGACGACCAGAGCGTGGTGACAGCGCAACGACTTCGCTGCGGACTCCAGTCCGATGTAGGCCGCGTAACCGTGTGGATCGTGTGTCGGCGTACGCGTCCCACCGGCCTGGTTGGCGGGTCGCCATCGCCAGCGCCCTGAGTCGTTCGCTTCCTTCCGCGTTGAGTGCGGAGTACGGCGGGTTGAGTGCGGAGTACGGCCGGTCGTGGGGCGTTCACAGGTCTCGATCGTGGTTGGGAGGGGACGTCGGGTACGGGGCCGTGCCTGTTCCCGGAGAGGCCGCGCGGGTGGAGGTGTCCGATGGCGGTGCGGGTGTTGGAGACGGCGTTGGTGGGGCGGGGGTTGTGGGCGGCGTTGGTGGGGGCGACATGGCTGTGTTGGTGGTGCGGGCTGAGGTCAGCGTGCTCGTTCGGCCGGGGCGGGTGCGTGGTGGCCTCGCCGGTCACGGGGACCGTGCGGTTTCCGGTGGATGAGGTCGCCGAGGTCGTGGGGCGGTGCCATGGAGATCTGGATGTCTGCTGGTGGATGGCGGGCTTTCTGAGTTGTTGACGCGACTGTGATGGTGCGGGTGTTTCGGGTTTCGCGGGCCGCGGTTGCGGGGTGGGCGGCGAGGGGGCTGCTGGCGTACACGCGTACCCGTCGGGGCGGCCCCGGTTCTGTCGGGGGATGTGCGTGATCGGGGGGTGACGGGGCGTGGAGGGTGGCCCTGCGGGCGGGCTCGGGTGGGGGAAATGGGGTAGGAACTCGGGGGTCGGGGCTTGCGTCCCTTAGTGTGATGTCTGCCACGATGGGCTTTGGCGGTTTCGTCCCCTTACCTGGGGGCGGGCCACTGACGTCGGCCGGCGTGCGGCGATCCCGCGTTCCGGCCCCGAACGAGGAGTGTCATCGATGACGATCGACTCCGTACGCGGCGCGCCGGACACAGCGGAGGCGGGCGGGCCCGAGCTCGTTCAGCTCCTGACCCCCGAGGGGGAGCGTGTCGAGCATCCCGACTACCCGCTGGAGCTGACGGCCGAGGAGGTGCGCGGGCTCTACCGCGACCTGGTGATCGTCCGGCGGATCGACCAGGAGGCCGTCGCGCTGACGCGGCAGGGCGAGCTCGGGGTCTGGGCCTCGCTGCTCGGGCAGGAGGCCGCGCAGATCGGGTCGGGGCGGGCCCTGGCCGCGAACGACATGGTGTTCCCGACGTACCGGGAGCACGGGGTGGCGTGGTGCCGGGAGGTCGAGCCGCTCAACCTGCTCGGGCTGTTCCGGGGCGTCAACCATGGCGGATGGGATCCCGCGGAGCACGGGTTCCACCTGTACACGATCGTGATCGGGAGCCAGACCCTGCACGCCGCCGGGTACGCCATGGGCGTCCAGCGGGACGGGGTGCTGGGGACCGACAAGGCCACGGCGACCATCGCGTACTTCGGCGACGGGGCGACCTCGCAGGGTGATGTGAACGAGGCGTTCGTGTTCGCGTCCGTGTTCAACGCGCCGATCGTGTTCTTCTGCCAGAACAACCAGTGGGCCATCTCCGAGCCGCTGGAGCGGCAGTCGCGGATCCCGCTGTTCAAGCGGGCCCAGGGGTACGGGTTCCCGGGGCTCAGGGTGGACGGCAACGACGTGTTCGCCTGCCTCGCGGTCACGCGCAAGGCCCTGGAGAACGCCCGGACGGGGCAGGGCCCGACGCTGATCGAGGCGTACACCTACCGGATGGGCGCGCACACGACGACCGACGACCCCACGCGGTACCGGCTCAAGGCCGACGAGGAGGCCTGGAAGCTCAAGGACCCGATCGAACGGGTCAAGGCGTACCTGGTCAGGGGCGACCTGGCCGACCCCGGCTTCTTCGGGAAGGTGGACGACGAGGCCAAGCAGATCGCGACGGAGCTGCGCAAGGCGTGCCTGGCGCTGCCCGATCCGGGGCCGCTGACGATGTTCGAGAACGTGTACGCGGAGCCGCATCCGCTGATGACCGAGGAGCAGGAGCAGTTCGCCGCCTACCTGGCGTCCTTCGAGGAGGTGGCCTCGTGACCGAGACGCTGACCCTGGGCAAGGGGCTCAACGAGGGCATGCGCAAGGCCATGGAGAACGACCCGAAGGTCATCGTCATGGGCGAGGACGTCGGGAAGCTCGGCGGCGTCTTCCGGGTGACCGACGGGCTCCAGAAGGACTTCGGCGAGGAGCGCGTGATCGACACGCCGCTGGCGGAGTCGGGCATCGTCGGTACGGCGATCGGGCTGGCGCTGCGCGGGTACCGGCCGGTATGCGAGATCCAGTTCGACGGGTTCGTGTTCCCGGCGGCCGACCAGATCATCACGCAGCTCGCGAAGATGCACATGCGCTCGCTCGGCAAGGTCGGGCTGCCGGTGGTGATCCGCATCCCGTGCGGCGGCGGGATCGGCGGCGTCGAGCACCACTCCGAGTCGCCCGAGGCGTACTTCACGCACACCGCTGGGCTGCGGGTGGTCACCTGCTCCAACCCGGCCGACGCGTTCTCCATGATCCAGCAGTCCATCGCGTCCCCCGACCCGGTGATCTTCTTCGAGCCGAAGCGGCGCTACTGGGACAAGGCGCCGGTCGAGGTGGACTCCACCGACTGGACGCCGCTGCACAAGGCGCGCTTCGTACGGCCCGGCGAGGACGTGACGGTCCTGGCGTACGGCCCGACGGTCAAGACGTGCCTGGAGGCGGCGGGCGCGGCGGAGGACGACGGCCGTTCGCTGGACGTCATCGACCTGCGCTCGCTGAACCCCCTGGACGTCGAGACGGTCGTGGAGTCGGTGAACCGCACCGGGCGGTGCGTGGTCGTGCACGAGGCACCGGTGTTCAACGGGTACGGCGCCGAGCTCGCGGCTCGGATCACCGAGCGGTGCTTCTACCGGCTGGAGGCGCCGGTCCTGCGGGTCGGCGGCTTCTCCACGCCGTACCCGCCGTCGCGGAACGAGGACGACTACCTGCCCGACCTCGACCGGATCCTGGACGCCGTCGACCGGACGTTCGCGTGGTGAGCGGGGCGTGGCAGCGAGGGAGCACGGCGCCCACCCGGCGCCCGGAGCCGGACGGGGAGTGAGCCGATGAGCGACGTGAAGCTGTTCAACCTGCCCGACGTGGGCGAGGGCCTCACCGAGGCCGAGATCGTCAAGTGGCACGTGCGCGCGGGCGACACGGTCGAGGTCAACCAGACGATCATGGAGATCGAGACGGCGAAGGCGGTCGTCGAGCTGCCGTGCCCGTTCGAGGGCGTGGTCACCGAGCTGATGGTGAACGAGGGCGACACGGTGGACGTGGGCGTCCCGATCATCGCGGTGGACGTCGGCGGGGAGGCCGGCGGCGAGGTCCAGGCGACGGCGGAGCCCCCGAGTCGTTGAAGGAGGACATGGTCCCCGCGGTGAACGAGCCGGGGATGGTCACGCCGGACGAGCCGAAGCGGCAGCCGGTGCTGGTCGGCTACGGCGTCAAGCCGGGCGCGACCAAGCGGCGTCCGCGCAAGCCCGGGACCAACGGCTCGGCGGCTCCGGCGGCTGCCCCGGCGGCTCCGGCGGCTCCTGCTCGGGAGGCGGAGCCGGTCGTTCGTCCACAGGGTGTGGACAACGCGTTGCCGCTGGCCAAGCCGCCCGTGCGGAAGCTGGCCAAGGACCTCGGTGTGGATCTTCGCACGGTCACCGGGACGGGGCCGCAGGGCTCCATCACGCGGGACGACGTGCGTTCCGCGACCGAGGCGCCCGCGGCTCCCGCGGCGCCCAGGGTGCCCGCGCAGGCGGCGCCGTCCGAGGAGCGGATCCCGGTCAAGGGGGTGCGGAAGGCGACGGCCGCGGCGATGAGCGGTTCGGCGTTCACCGCGCCGCACGTCACCGAGTTCCTCCAGGTGGACGTCACGCGGACGATGGAGACCGTGCGGCGGCTGCGCGAGCTGCCCGAGTTCGCCGAGGTCAAGGTCTCGCCGCTGCTGCTGGTCGCCAAGGCGCTGCTGACGGCGGTGGCGCGCAACCCGATGGTGAACGCGACGTGGCGGGACGGCCCGGACGGCGCGGAGATCGTGGTCAAGCACCACGTCAACCTCGGCATCGCGGCGGCCACCGAGCGGGGCCTGATCGTTCCGAAGGTCAAGAGCGCGCACGCGCTGTCCCTGCCGGACCTGGCGCGCGCGCTGACGGCGCTGACCGAGACCGCGCGGGCGGGGAAGGCGACGCCCGCCGACCTGACCGACGGGACGATCACGATCACGAACGTGGGGGTGTTCGGGGTGGACACCGGGACCCCGATCATCACGCCCGGCGAGTCGGCGATCCTGGCGTTCGGCCAGATCCGCGACCTGCCGTGGGTGCACGAGGGCGAGCTGGCGATCCGCAAGGTGACCACGCTGTCGCTGTCGTTCGACCACCGCGTGATCGACGGCGAGCTCGGCTCCAAGGTCCTGCGCGACGTCGGCGACATGCTGGAGGACCCCATCCGCATGCTCGCCTGGGGCTAGCCGGGCGGCGCGGGGTCCGGCCGGGCGTCGGCCGGACCCCGCGGACGCGCGGAGTCAGGACACAGGCACGTTGTTGACCTTGCCGAACGGGCCGCCGTCGAAGACGACCGAGGAGATCGGGCCGGGCGGCGCGGGGATGTAGGCGAAGCCCCGGACCGGCTGGTTGACGGCCGTGCGGAACGTGGCGCGCCCCGGGTCGAGGTAGGTGCTCGGGGCGCTGCCGGTGGCGGCGGGCCCGACGCGGACGGCGCGGAAGACGTCCTTGCCGCCGGGCGCGGAGACCGAGAACGAGGTGAACGCGCCGCCCGGGTAGTCCTTGTGCGCGTACGCGGCGTCCGGCGGCGTGGTGCCGGGGCCCTCGTTGACCAGGTCGAACACGGCGACGATGTAGGCGCCGTCGCGGTAGAACGGCTTGACGTCCAGCCGCCGCTTGTCGCCGCCGAACCGGCCGAAGCGGCTCGCGACGGTCTTGCCGTCCTGCGCGCGGAAGTCGGCGGGGCGGACGGTTCCGCCCCGGCCGTCCGCGGCGGCCGTGGAGGCGCTGGTGGCGCCGTCGGCCTGCTGCCTGACCTCGTAGGAGATCTCGACGCGGCGGTTGCGGGCGCGGGCCTTGGCGTCGTCGGCGCCGCCCTCCTTGGCGATCAGCTCGGCCTCGCCCTTGCCGTGCGCGGAGTACTTGAACGCGCCGCCGAGCCGGTTCTTCAGCTCCTTCATCACGCTCTCGGCGCGCTCGCGGGACAGCTTGAGGTTGTACTGGTCGCTGCCCTTGCTGTCGGTGTGGCCGTTGAACGTCAGGGGCCGCTTGTTCGGGTCGGCCTTCTCCTTGATCTCCTTGGCGGCGTCGTCCAGCACCGACTTGGCGCGGCCCGACAGCTTGGCCGAGTTGAACGCGAACAGCACGTCGGTGCGCAGGTTCATGGTGACGTCGGAGCCGCTGGACGTGACGTCCTTGATCTCGCCCTCGGTGATGTCGTACAGCTCGGCGGGGTTGGCGCCCCCGGCGGCGGGCGCGCCGCCCGTGGCGCTCGCGGGCGCGGTGCCGCCCGTGCCGCCGGCCGGCGCGGTGCCCGCCGGGGCGGTGCCCGCCGGAGTGGTGCCGCCCGTGCCGCCCGCGGGCGGGGTGGTGGACGTGGCGGGCGCGTCGCCGGAGCCGGTCACGGGGACGCCGGTGAACTCCCCGGCGGTGCCGGGCGTGATCGCGGTGACCTTCTGGACGCCGGCGGGCAGCGGCGGGTACTCGGCGGCCATCTCGCGCGGCGCGTTCGGCGGGAACTGCTCGCCCGCGGTCGCGGCGATCGGCCGGTAGAGCTTGCGGCCGACCGGGTCGAGGAGCTGCACGGTGAACGGCACGGACTTCGGCGCGGAGTCGAGCGAGGTGACGCTGTACTTCAGCACCGACTTGCCGCTCTGCCGCTCGACGCCCTTGATCTGGACGCGGGCGTGCAGCCCGTCGGCGGCCCCGAACCAGCCCTCCTTCTCGTACGACCCGTTCTGCTGCTGCGGCTGGGTGGCCGCGCCCGGCTTCACCTTGGGCGGGTCGCTCTTCTCCGCCTTGCTGGAGTCGGAGCAGCCTGCGGCGAGCAGCAGCCCGGTGAGGGAGACGGCGAGGGGAGCGTGGAGTCTGCGGGCCGGCATCGGCTCTCCGGTTCCTTGGGGGCTCGGACGGATTCCCTTCGGGAAGCGCGGGGGGCTTCCTTCGGGCGCGGGGCGCGGACGGACCCGGCCAAGAGTAGTGATCCCACCCGAACCACGCACCGGACCCCATGACACCCGCATGACGCGTTCGCGGCGCCGGGGCGAACGCGACGGCCCCCGTCCGCGCGGGTGCGCGATCGGGGGCCGTCTCACCGTTCCGCGGGAGGCGGAGGTGGTCTCAGAACGCCTCCTCCGGCAGCTCCATCACGTCGAGGGTGGTGGCCTCGGTGACGGCGCGGTCGGAGGCGAGGCGCGGCAGGACGGTCTGGCAGAAGAACTGCGCCGCCGCGACCTTGCCGGTGTAGAACGCCTTGTCGGAGTCGGAGACGTCGCCGCCGCCGAGCTTGGCCAGGGCGACCTCGGCCTGGCGGCAGAGCAGCCAGGCGACGATGAGGTCGCCGAGGCCGAGCAGCAGGCGCGAGGTGTTGAGCCCGACCTTGTAGAGCTCCTTCGGGTTCTCCATGGAGCCGAGCGCCCAGCCGACCATCGGGTCCAGGATGCCCTGGACGTCGTCCAGGCCCTTGGCGAGCAGCGCGCGCTCGGCCTTCAGCCGGCCGTTGCCCGCCTCGGACTCGGCGAACGCCCTGATCTCGCCGGAGAGCACCTTGAGGGCCTCGCCGTTGTCCCGGAGGATCTTGCGGAAGAACAGGTCCTGGCCCTGGATCGCGGTGGTGCCCTCGTACAGGGTGTCGATCTTGGAGTCCCGGATGTACTGCTCGATCGGGTACTCCTGGAGGAAGCCCGAGCCGCCGAGGGTCTGGAGCGACTCCGCGCCGAGCAGCGCGTACGCCCGCTCGGAGCCGAAGCCCTTGACGATCGGCAGGAGCAGGTCGTTGACCTTCTCCGCCACCTCGTCCTTGCGGCCCTCGAACTCGGCGACCTGCACCGCGTCCTGGTACGAGGCGGTGAGCAGGACCAGCGCCCGCATCCCCTCGGCGTACGCCTTCTGCGTCATCAGGCTGCGCCGCACGTCGGGGTGGTGCGTGATGGTGACGCGGGGGGCGGTCTTGTCGGTCATCTGGGTGAGGTCGGCGCCCTGCACCCGCTCCTTGGCGTACTCCAGCGCGTTGAGGTAGCCGGTGGACAGGGTGGCGATGGCCTTGGTGCCGACCATCATCCGGGCGTACTCGATGACCAGGAACATCTGCTTGATGCCCTGGTGCACGTCGCCGACGAGGTAGCCGACGGCGGGCTCCTTCTCGCCGAAGGTGAGCTCGCAGGTCGTGGAGACCTTCAGGCCCATCTTCTTCTCGACGTTGGTGACGTACGCGCCGTTGCGGTCGCCGAGCTCGCCGGTCTCCAGGTCCACCATGTACTTCGGCACGAGGAACATCGACAGGCCCTTGGTGCCGGGGCCGGCGCCCTCGGGGCGGGCCAGCACCAGGTGGAAGATGTTCTCGGCCATGTCGTGCTCGGCCGAGGTGATGAAGCGCTTGACGCCCTCGATGTGCCAGGTGCCGTCGGGCTGCTGGACGGCCTTGGCGCGGCCGGCGCCGACGTCGGAGCCGGCGTCGGGCTCGGTCAGCACCATCGTGGCGCCCCACTGCCGTTCGAGGGCCAGCTCGGCGAAGCGCTTCTGGTCGGGCGTGCCGATGTGCCAGAGGATCTGGGCGAAGCCGGGGCCGGAGGCGAACATGTAGACGGCCGGGTTGGCGCCCAGCACCTGCTCGGCGACGGCCCAGGTCAGGGAGCGGGGGGCGCCGCTGCCGCCGAACTCGGGGCGAGGTCGAGCCGGTACCACTCGGCGTCCATCCACGCCTTGAACGACTTCTTGAAGCCCTCGGGCATCGTGACGGCGCTCGTCGCCGGGTCGTACTTCGGCGGGTTGCGGTCGGCGTCCTCGAACGACTCCGCGAGCGGGCCCTCGGCCAGCCGGTTCACCTCGTCGAGGATGCTGCGCACGGTCTCCTCGTCCAGCTCCGCGTAGGGGCCGGTGCCGAGGAGCTCCTGGCGGCCGAACACCTCGAAGAGGTTGAACTCCAGGTCCCGGAGGTTGCTCTTGTAGTGCCCCATCGAACCCTCTCCTTCGCCCCCCAGGGCCGCGCCCCGCCGCCCTGGGGACCAATCCGGCGGCGGCCGGGGGCCCCGCGCGACGTACTGGTCAGTAACTCGACATCATGCTACCCGCTGGTAACCACTGACAACCCAACGGGAACGCCCGATTTGCGAAGCTCAGGGCTCCGAGGAGCCCGTGGAGGCAGAAAAGTGACGCAAATCACAGTGTGCTTCGGAACCCTCACCCGCCGGTGCCACAGAAACGGACACAGAGCTACAAAAGCGACAGACGGCTCTATACAGCTCTGTCAACTCTTGGTCGGGTGTTTCGGAAGTATGTCGTGCGCCCGGCTATGGGATGTCGACAGCGACAATTCCGGAACATTTGGCTGTGATCGCTTGACGTTGTCCCGGCAAAACCGGTATTGAACCGACCTTCTCGGACGTACCTGGCCGGATCTGGCAATCATGAACCTTTTGCTTGGATGCTCACTCTTACTGGAGGTGGCACGGGGCCGCAAGGGTCAGCTGGTCTCCCCGGTGCCGCTCAAGGAGAGGGAGTTTCGTCTTGTCGTCTGTCACGGGGTGGCTCAATGACGCCTGGGGAGCGATCGCCGGCGCGACGGCCGGCGGTGACTGGCGGAAGTTCGTTCCGCTGGGATTCGCGGGGCTGCTGGTCTGGGGGCTCTGGCTCTACCGGGTGGTGCTGTCCCGGATGGACAAGCCGGTCGTCAACAACTTCCGCACCACCGTCTCGGTCGTCGTCCCCTCCTACCGGGAGGACCCCGAGATCCTGATGCAGTGCCTGGAGTCCTGGCTGTCCCAGAACCCCAGCGAGGTCATCATCGTGATCGACGTCGGCGACACCGAGGGGCACCGCCGGCTCGCCCAGGTCACCGACCCGCGCCTGCACGTGCTGGTCTACGAGCACTCCGGCAAGCGCTCCGCGCTCGGCGTCGGCATCCGGGCCGCGCGCGGCGAGATCATCGTGTTCGCCGACTCCGACACCCGGTGGCAGCCCGGCCTGCTCGACGCGGTGCAGATGCCGTTCGAGGACCCCCAGGTCGGCGGCGTCGGCACCCAGCAGAACGTCTACCAGCGCACCACCAGCGTGTGGCGCCGCATCGCCGACTGGCTGGTCAACCTGCGCTACTACGACTACGTCCCCGCGATGGGCTCCAAGGGCGGCGTCGCCTGCCTGTCCGGGCGCACCGCCGCGTACCGCCGCTCGGTGATCCTGCCGGTCGTGGAGAACCTGGAGAACGAGTTCTTCCTCGGCCGCCGCTGCATCGCCGGCGACGACGGCCGCCTCACCTGGCTGACCCTCTCGCAGGGCTACAAGACCGTGCACCAGTCGTCCGCGCGCGCGATCTCGATGTTCCCCGACAAGTTCAGCGCGTTCATCAAGCAGCGCGTCCGGTGGAGCCGCAACTCCTACCGCTGCTACCTGACGGCCCTGTGGAAGGGCTGGCTGTGGAAGACGCCGTTCGTCACCAAGGTCACCGTCCTCCAGATCCTGCTGACCCCGGTGACCATGGGCGTCACGCTCGGCTACCTCGTCTTCAGCCGGCTGATGGACAACTGGCACCCGCTCGGCATCACGCTCGCGCTCGGCTGGGTGCTGCTCGGCCGCGGGCTGCGCGGCTACTCCCACCTGAAGCGGCACCCCGGCGAGATCCTGCTGCTCCCGCTGACCGCGCTGGTCATCATCGGGATCTCGCTGCCGATCAAGCTGTACGCGTTCGTGACGATGAACAAGCAGGGCTGGCTGACCCGCTCCTCCGACCAGGTCGGCGGGGCCGGGCAGAGCGCCGGCACGCTCCAGGGAGTGGGCTGAATTGAGGGTGCGTCCGATAGGGCCGCGGGCCCTGTCCGCGGGCCTCGCCATGGGTGTCGGCCTCTCCGCCGTCCCGTTCGCCCCCGGGCCCGGCCTCGGCGCCGCCGCCGCGCACGCCGACCCGGTGGCCGACGCCAAGCGGCAGGCCACGCTGGTCGACCAGGAGGACCAGCGGATCATGCAGACGCGGTCGGTGCTGGCCGCGATCCTGATGATCGGCGGCGCGGCCACCGCGACGTGGAAGCGCCCGCAGATCTTCGGCTCGGCGCAGGGCAAGACGCTGGTGCTGCCCGCGGTCAACAGCGGCAAGTCGTACACCGTGGCCGACCTCCAGCGGTACGGGGGCAAGTACTTCCAGCGGCAGGCGGACGGGTCGTACGTCCTCGGCATCCACGTCTTCCTCGCCGACGGCGCCAAGCTGCTGCTCCAGAACCCGTCCGGCGGGCCGTTCACCCTCCGGATGGGCAGCGTGCCCGGCGCGTTCAGCTCCATCGTGAGCTTCGGCGGCAGCATCCAGATCTCCGGGACGCAGCGCTCGCCGGCGCAGATCACGAGCTGGAACCCGCAGTCGCGGCAGCCCGACACGCAGGTGGCCGACGGCCGCGCCTACATCCGCGCGGTCGGCGGCGACTTCAAGATGAAGTACGCCAAGGTGTCCAACCTCGGCTTCTGGTCCGGCCGTACGGGCGGCATCGCGCTGACCGGCACCGACCGTCCGGCGAGCGCGGTCAAGCACCTCAACAAGGACCAGCGGCACGCCAACAAGAAGCAGCGCGTCGAGCGCAACAAGAACGGCGGCAGCGGGGGCGGCGGCGGTCCGGGCGACATCGAGACCGAGAAGCCGGGCGGCACCGCCACGCACGTGCCGGCCGCCGACCTGGTGACCGGCGCGATCGACAACAGCACGATCAGCGGCGACGCGTTCGGGCTGTTCGTCTCCGGCTCCAACCAGACCCAGGTCACCAACAACCGGATCGAGAACAGCCTGGTGAACGGGCTGGTCATGCACCGGTTCGCCAAGAACGCCAACATCTCCAACACCACGGTCACCGGCAGCGCGGGCGACGGGTTCGTGCTGTCGCGCGCCACCGAGAAGGTCCGCGTCACCAACTGCACCGCCGAGCGGAACGGGCACAACGGGTTCACCGTCAACGGGCAGGCGCTCGCGGTCGGCCCGTCGGCGTCCGGCGAGTCGCTGGAGAGCTTCGGCGACAGCTCGATCAACAACAGCGTCGCCAAGGACAACGGCCACTACGGCATCGAGCTCATGGGCGGCGACAAGCTGTCGGTGCAGAACAGCAAGGTCATCGGCGGCGACATGGGGATCGTCGTGCGGTCCGGCGCGACCGCGGTGCAGATCTCCGGCAACCAGCTCACCGGGCAGGTCCGCCAGGGCATCGCGCTGCGCGACGGGGTCGAGGACGCCAGCGTCGCCGGGAACACGATCTCCGGGCCGCACACCGGCGTCTACATGCGCAACGCGTCCGGCAAGCTCGTCGGCAACGTGGTGCGCGGGGCGACCTCGCACGGCATCAGCCTGATCGGCTCGGCGGGCGGCTCCGAGGTGCGCAACAACACCCTCAGCGGGCGCGGCACGAGCGCGGTGAGCAGCTCGCGGGCGCACGGCGAGGTGACCAAGGAGGACAACGACACCGACCACTGGACCGACACCGCCTCGCTGTGGATGAAGGCCCAGCGGTACATGACGCCGCTGAACATGATCTGGGCGGCCGTGCTGCTCATGGTGGCGTTCTCGATGTTCCGGGCCCGCAACGGCGGGCTGCGGATCGGGCGGACGGGCCTGCACCCGTACGCGCTCCAGCAGCCGATGGAGAAGCGGCAGGTGTGGAGCCTGCCGCGGCGGCGGGGCGGCCCCGGGCAGCCCCCGCCGGGCCGTCCGGTCGCCGGGCGCCCGATGCCGGGCGGCCAGCCCGCGCCGGGCCGTCCGGGCCAGCCCGCGCCGCGCCCGATGCCGGGCCAGCCGGTCGCGGGACGGGGCGTCCCGGGCCAGCCGGTCGCCGGGCGGCACGCCTCTCCCCCGCCCCCCGGCGGACCGGGCGTGCCGCAGACGGTGCCGGGCGGCGTCTCCGGCGCTAACGGCCACGGGCCCGGCGCGAACGGCGGCAACGGCAACGGCGGCAACGGCGCGCAAGGGACCGGCGGGAACGGCAAGCGGGTCGCCGGGCCGCCGCAGCCCCAGGGCGCGCCGCCCGTCCCGCCGGTGATGCCGCAGCCGCGGGGCCCGCAGCCGGTCGCGCCGCACTCCTCGCAGACGACGGGGCCGCGGCCCGTTCCACCGCCGCAGACGCCACCGCACCCGACGCCCCGCCACGGCGTTCCCGCGCCCGGACAACGGAAGGGGGTCTGACATGGCCACCGGCCCCAAGCACGGAGGCGGCGCGAACGCCGGCGCGACCGGCACGGCCGCGCCCGCCGGAGCAGCCGGCACCGGCCCGAAGCACGGTGAGGCGCCGCCCCGCAAGTCGGGACGGCTCGGCAAGGTCGTGACGACGATCGTCGTGCTCGGCCTCGCGGGCGGCGGCACGTACCTCTACAAGACGATGTCGGACGGGTCGTCCGACCTGCCCGACGTCAACGAGGTGTCGGCCGACTCGGCGCGGCAGCAGTCGACGCTGGTCGACCAGGAGGACATGCGGGTCATGACGACCCGCGCCAAGCAGGAGTCCGACCTGGCGGGCGGCGGCACCGCCGCGCAGCAGGCCCGCTCGCCGCGGCTGCTGACCTCGTCGAACGGCCGGACGCTGATGCTCCCGCAGCGCCGCCAGCCGTACTACGTCGCCGAGCTGGAGAAGCTCGGCGGGCAGGACTTCCAGAAGCAGAGCGACGGGTCGTACCTGCTCAGCGTCAACATCATGGTCGGCGCGGGCGGCAAGCTGATCCTCCAGAGCTCGACCGGCCCGCTGACGATCCGGATGCGCAGCGTCCCGGGGGCGTTCGCCTCGATCGTCAGCGCCGGCGGCACCGTCAAGATCAACGGGTCGGCGCAGAACCCTGTGCGGTTCACCAGCTGGAACGAGGACACCCGCAAGCCCGACACGCAGGTGTCCGACGGCCGCGCCTACATCCGCGCGATCGGCGGCGAGTTCACCATGAAGTACACCCAGGTCTCCAACCTGGGGTTCTGGAGCGGGCGCACCGGCGGCGTCGCGCTGACCGGCTCGGACCGCCCGGACGCGGCGGCCGAGCGGTCCGCGGGCGGCGCGCCGAACGCGGTGATGCTGCCGAACGGGGGCCGCGAGGCGACCCGCGGCAACCGCGAGGAGGTCGAGGTCAGCCCCGCCGGGGGCGGCGGCGGTGGCGGCTCGTTCCACGTGCCGGCGGCCAACCTGGTGAGCGGCGCGGTCGACCACTCGACGTTCGACGGCAACGCGTACGGCATCTTCGTCACCGCGTCCAACCAGACGCTGCTGACCAACAACGCGATCCGCAACAGCCTGGTGCAC
Source organism: Actinomadura sp. J1-007 (assembly GCF_009793335.1). Lineage (GTDB taxonomy): Bacteria > Actinomycetota > Actinomycetes > Streptosporangiales > Streptosporangiaceae > Spirillospora > Spirillospora yumaensis. The sequence continues at coordinate 2,899,071 of NZ_WING01000001.1, forward strand.
GGGGTGCTGCTGCACCGGTTCGCCAAGAACGCGACGATCGAGAACACGACGGTCACCCGTTCGCGCGGCGACGGTTTCGTGCTGTCGCGCGGCACCGAGGGCGTCCGCGTCACCAACTGCGTGGCCGAGTCGAACGGCGGCAACGGCTTCACGCTGAACGGGCAGGCGCTCGCCGACGGCCCGTCCGCGTCCGGCGAGTCGATCACCAGCTTCGGCGGCAACCTGGTCAGCAGCAGCGTGGCCAAGAACAACCGCCGGTACGGCGTCGAGCTGCTCGGCGGCGACAACGTCGTCGTGCAGAACAGCCGGATCACCGGCGGCGACATGGGCATCGTCGCCCGCGACGACGCCACCCGCGTGCAGATCGCGGGCAACCAGGTGAGCAGGCCGAAGCGGCAGGGCATCGTGCTGCGCGACAACGTCACCGCGGCGACGCTGTCGGGCAACTTCGTCACCGGCACCGAGACCGCGCTGTACCTGCGCGACTCCAACGGGACGCTGAGCGGCAACACGGTGCAGTCGGCCAAGCGGCACGGCCTGACGCTGCGCGGCAACGTCAACGCGACCAACCTCACGGGCAACACCCTGAGCGGCGCGGGCCCGAGCGCGATGGACGTCGACCGCGCCACCGGCAAGTGGCAGAACGTGGGCAACAACACCAAGGGCTGGCACAAGACCGCGGGCTTCTGGACCTGGATGAAGCGGGTCTTCAAGCCGATGAACGTGATCTGGGCCAGCGTGTTCCTCCTGGTGGCGGTGTCGATGTTCCGGTCCAGGGGGGCGGGGCTGCGGATCGGGCGGCGCGGCGCGCACCCGTACGAGCACCAGGACAAGCTCGAAGAGCGCCCGGTGCGGCTGCTGCGCCGTGCCACTACCGTCCCGCAGCAGGGCTCCCAGCACGGCGGGGAACGGGTGGGCGCGCGCGCCGGCCGTTAGCCGTGCCGGGCGCGGGCAGTCGGTCGCACGAGCGGTCGCACCAGAGGTCAGCCAAGGAGTAGTTCAGCAATGACGATCAAGATCGACGTGAAGTTCCTCGTGGGCCTTTTGGTCGGCGCGGTGGTCGTGGGAGGGCTGGTCTTCCTGTTCGTCGGCGGAGGCGACGACGACGACGACGGCAAGACCAAGGACGTGGCGGGCAACGGCCCGGCCGCGGGCGCCGGCTCGGCGCCGGGGGCCGGCGAGGAGACCGGCGGCGACGAGGGCGACGGCGGCGGCAAGGGCGGCGGCGCGCAGCCCGGCGCGGCGCCCGCGCTGCCGGTGCCCGAGGGCGCGGGCAAGGTCGAGTGCCCGAAGCCGACCAAGACGGTCGGCAGCGCGCAGGAGCTGGAGCAGGCCGTCAAGGGCGCCCAGGCCGGCGACGTCATCAAGATGAACCCCGGCAAGTACGAGGGCAAGTTCGTCGCGACGGCGTCGGGGACGGCGCAGCAGCCGATCTACCTGTGCGGCGACAAGGGCGCGATCCTCGACGGCGGCGGCCCGAAGAAGGGCTACGCGTTCCACCTCAACAAGGCCAACTACTGGCGGCTCATCGGCTTCACGGTGCAGAACAGCCAGAAGGGCGTGATGGCCGACACCAGCAACGGGTCCATGGTGCAGGGCCTGGAGGTGCACGACATCGGGGACGAGGCCATCCACTTCCGCAACTTCTCCACCGGCAACACCGTCCAGTACAACAAGATCTACAACACCGGGCTGCGCCGCGAGAAGTTCGGCGAGGGCGTCTACCTCGGCACTGCGGAGTCGAACTGGCAGAAGATCTCCGGCGGCAAGCCGGACAAGAGCGACAACAACGTCGTGCGCGGCAACGTGATCCGCGCGACCGCCGAGGCCATCGACATCAAGGAGGGCACCACCGGCGGCAAGATCATCGGGAACGTGTTCGACGGGTCGGCGACCGGCGGCGACAAGCACAACGACTCGTGGGTGGACGTCAAGGGCAACAACTACGTCCTTGAGGGCAACAAGGGCACCAAGACCCCGATGGACGGCTTCCAGGTCCACGAGATCCAGGCCGGCTGGGGCAAGGGCAACGTGTTCAAGGGCAACACCATCGACCTCGCCGGGGGCAAGGGGGTCGGCATCAACGACACCAAGGGCGGCAACACGATCGGCTGCGACAACAAGGTGCAGGGCGGTCAGCTGACCTCGAAGGGCAAGTGCGGCTAGGCGGCTAGGGGGACCGTGAAGATCGATCTGAAGTTCGCCGGGCTGCTGGTCGCGGGGGCCGTCGCCACGAGCGCGGTCGTGCTCGTGACCACCGGCGGCGACGACGACGGGCCGAGCGAACCGGCGGCGGGGAGCGACCCGTTCGCCGCGCCGTCCGGCCCCGCCGTTCCGGCGCCCGCGCCGGGACGGGGGGCCGGGGCCGCGCCGAGCAACGGCGCGGGCGGCGGGGCGGGCGCGCAGCAGCCGCAGAACCTGCCGCTGCCCGAGCCGAGGCGCGTGGCGTGCCCGCGGCCGACCGCGACCGTGCGGAACGCGACCGAGTTGCAGGGCAGGCTCACCGTCGCCGAGCCCGGCGAGGTGATCCGGCTCGCCCCGGGTACGTACCGGGGGCAGTTCACCACGCAGAAGTCGGGCGCGCCCGACAAGCCGATCTTCGTCTGCGGCGGCCCGCGCACGGTCCTGGACGGCGGGAGCCCGGCCAAGGGCTACGGGTTCCACCTGGACGGCGCGAGCCACTGGCGGCTGATCGGGTTCACCCTCCAGCGCAGCCAGAAGGGGGTGATGCTGGACGGCTCGAACGGCTCGGTGCTCCAGGGCCTGACCGTCCGCGAGACCGGCGACGAGGCGATCCACCTGCGCCGGTTCAGCACGGGCAACGCCGTCCAGTTCAACGTCATCTCCGCGACGGGCAGGGGCAACCCGCGGTTCGGCGAGGGGGTGTACCTAGGGTCCTCCCACAACAACTGGGGCGACCTGACCCAGGGGCAGCCGGACCGCAGCGACAACAACCTCGTGGCGGGCAACCGGATCCAGGCGACCGCCGAGGCGGTCGACATCAAGGAGGGCACGACCGGCGGGCGGCTCGCCGACAACGTCTTCGACGGGTCGCGGCTGTCCGGCGACAAGGTGAACGACTCGTGGGTGGACGCGAAGGGCAACAACTACGTGATCGAGGGGAACCGCGGGACCAGGACGGTCAAGGACGGTTTCCAGACCCACGAGGAATACCAGGGGTGGGGCACCGGCAACGTCTTCCGCCGCAACGTGATCGCGCTCGGCGGCGGCAAGGGCGCCGGGATCGCCCTGTTCTCCGACGGCAACACCGTCGCCTGCGACAACAGGGTCACCGGCGGCCAACTGATCAACAAGGGCAAGTGCTCCTGAGGGCCTGCGGGAGTCTGATCAATCCGTCACCACTCGACAAGGAGAAGCAATGAACGCGACGGAGTCCCCGAGGCTCACCGTCATCGGCACCGGCTACCTCGGCGCCACCCACGCGATCTGCATGGCCGTGCTGGGCTACGAGGTGCTCGGCGTCGACGTGGACGAGGGGAAGATCGCCAAACTCGCGTCCGGCGAGGTCCCGTTCTTCGAGCCGGGCCTGCCCGAACTGCTGGCGAAGGCCCTGGAGTCGGGGCGGCTGCGGTTCACCACGTCGTTCGAGGAGGCCGGCGGGTTCGGCGACGTCCACTTCCTGTGCGTCGGGACGCCGCAGCAGCCGGGCTCGGACGCGGCGGACCTGACGTACGTGGACGCGGCGGTGCGCGCTCTCGCCCCGTACCTGGACCGCCGCGCGCTCGTCGTCGGCAAGTCCACCGTGCCGGTCGGCACCGCCAAGCGGCTCACCGAGGTGATCCAGGACCTCGCGCCCGCCGGGACCGACGTCGAGCTGGCCTGGAACCCCGAGTTCCTGCGCGAGGGCTTCGCCGTGGACGACACCATGCGGCCCGACCGCATGGTCTTCGGCGTCGCGTCGCAGTGGGCCGAGGACCGGCTGCGCGCCGCGTTCAAGCCCGTCCTCGACCTCGGCACGCCGGTGGTGCGCACCGACCTCGCCACGGCGGAGCTGGTCAAGGTCGCCGCCAACTCGTTCCTGGCCACCAAGATCTCCTACATCAACGCGATGGCGGAGGTGTGCGAGGCGGTCGGCGCCGACATCAAGGACCTGGCCGACTCGCTCGCCCTGGACGACCGGATCGGCGGCAAGTTCCTGAAGCCGGGCCTCGGCTTCGGCGGCGGCTGCCTGCCGAAGGACATCCGGGCGTTCGCGCACCGGGCCGAGGAGATCGGCGTCGGGCAGGCGGTGTCGTTCCTGCGCGAGGTGGACGACATCAACCGGCGCCGCCGCGCCCGCACCGTGGACCTCGTCCGCGAGCTGCTCGGCGGGCAGATCTCCGGCAAGCGGATCGCGGCGTGGGGCGCGGCGTTCAAGCCGAACTCCGACGACATCCGCGACGCGCCCGCGCTGGACGTCGCGCGCACCATGCACGGGCTCGGCGGGCACGTACGGGTCTTCGACCCCGCCGCGCTCGACAACGCCCGCCGCGCGTTCCCCGAGCTGCGCTACGGCGACAGCGCCCTCGACGTCGCCGAGAACGCCGACGTCGTCGTCCTGCTCACCGAGTGGTCGGACTTCCGCGAGATCGACCCGGCCGCGCTCGCCGAGGTCGTCCGGGAGAAGCGGATCGTGGACGGCCGCCACGCCCTGGACGCCGAGCGGTGGCGCGCGGCCGGCTGGGAGTACCGCGCCCTGGGCCGTTCCTGAGATCGCTCCCTTCGTTCCCGCCGGCGCCCCCAGGGTGACCGGCGGGAACAACACGGTCCCGGAACGGGTTACGGTGGGCGAGAGGGCCGGATCCGTCCGCCCCTCCCGGACGAGGAGTACGCGCCGTACCCGGAAAGCCAAGACGACGCGTGGTCGGCAACGTCGTCTCGTCCGGGAGCATCACATGGCTTGGATCATCGTCATCGTCGCGGGCCTCTTCGAGGTCGCGATGGCCCTGTGCCTGAAGGCCAGCAAGGGCTTCTCCGAGGTCGTCCCGTCCGCCGGGTTCCTCGTCTTCGCCGTCACCAGCTTCGGGCTGCTCACCTACGCCCTGAAGTCGCTGGACGTCGGCACCGCGTACGCCGTGTGGGTCGGCATCGGCGCGGTCGGCACGGCCGCCCTCGGCATGCTGTTCATGGGCGACCAGGTCAGCGCCCTGAAGATCGGCGCCCTGGCGCTGATCGTCATCGGCGTCGTCGGCCTCAACCTCGCCGGCGGCGGCCACTGATCCCCATTCCCGGGGATTTTCCCGGCAAGGGAACGTAGCCTCCCGTATGGGCGTCTATCGCCAGTGGGCGGTACTTCACACGGGAGGGGCCGAGGGCCGTGGTCTTCAAGAAGCTCAAGCAGGCGATGGGGGTCGGGGGACCTTCGATCGAGACGGTGCTGAACGACCCGAACACCACGCCGGGCGGGGTCGTCACCGGCGAGATCACCATCATCGGCGGCAAGTTCGACTCCGACATCAAGGCCGTGAACCTGGCGCTGCGCACCCGCGTCGAGGTCGAGTCCGGCGACAACGAGTACAGCTCCAACCTGGAGTACGCCAAGCTCCCCGTCGCGGGGGCGTTCGACCTCGACGAGGGCGCGCGGCACAGCGTCGGCTTCCAGTTCCAGGTGCCCTGGGAAGCGCCCCTGACGCACTTCTACGGGCAGCCGCTGCACGGCACGACGGTCGGCCTCGCCACCGAGCTGGAGGTCGCCGGGGCGGTCGACCCGGGCGACCTCGACCCCATCGCGGTGCACCCGCTGCCCGCGCAGGAGCGGATCCTGTCGGCGTTCGCCAACCTCGGCTTCCGCTTCCGCAACGCCGACTGCGAGAAGGGCCGCATCTGGGGCGTCCACCAGGAGCTGCCGTTCTACCAGGAGATCGAGTTCCAGCCCCCGCCTCAGTACGCCCGCGGCATCACCCAGCTCGAGGTGACGTTCGTGTCGTACGCCCAGTCGATGGAGGTCGTCCTCGAACTCGACAAGCGCGGCGGCGTCTTCACCGAGGGCCACGACGCGTTCAGCCGCTTCACCGTGGACTACGCGACCGCCGGCCACACCGACTGGGAGCGCCAGCTCGACGGCTTCCTCCAGGACGCCGGCCGCCGCCGCGGCTTCTTCTGACAGGACCCCGCCGCCGAACGCGTCCGGGGGGACGCGGACGCGACCTTGATCGGGAACGTTTCTGGCCGTAGAAAGAGTGGTCGTGGCACAGCCCCCCGGACTGAACGACGCCGAACGACGCCTCTGGGCCGCGTTCCCCACGGGGGACGACGTGGTCCTCGGGAGCGATCCGCCCGCCGGCCCCATGCCCGAACGGATCGTCCGCGCCGAGGTGATCGCGCAGCTCATGCTCGGCGCGGGCGAGACCCGGCCGGGGTTCGTCCCCGCGGTGCGGCTGCACGGGGCGTACGTCGTCGGGCGGCTCGACGTGTCGGGCGGGACGGTCGAGTACGAGCTGCGGCTGGAGAAGTGCCGCCTGGTCGAGGGACCGGTGTTCGTCAACGCCGAGACGCGGCAGCTCCGGTTCGCCGACTGCCGGATGCCGGGGTTCGACGGCGGCGGGCTGCGCGCCGACGGCTACCTCAGCCTGTCCGGGTCGGAGATCGAGGGCGAGGTGCGGCTGCCGCGCGCGCAGCTGACCGGCGGCCTGCGGATGAACCGGACGAAGGTCACCGTCACCGACCCGGACCGGTGGGCGGTGTTCAGCGGGGGCCTGGTCGTGGAGGTCGGCGCGTTCTTCCACGACGCCGAGATCACCGGCGGGATGCGGCTGGTCGGGGCGCGGATGAACGGGGGGCTGTTCATGCAGCGCGCCCTGCTGCGCAACCCGGGCCGGATCGCGCTGGACGCCGAGAGCATGATCGTGATGAACACCGCGGAGCTGAGCGCGGGGTTCCGCAGCGAGGGCACGGTACGGCTCCGCAACGCCCGCTTCGACGGCATCCTGTCGTTCTCCAAGGCGACCCTCGACTCCTGCGACCCGGACCGGATGGCGCTGCACGCCAGCCACATCCAGGCGGACGAGCTGATCCTCTGGCCGACGGAGAAGATCAAGGGGCGGGTGTCGCTGTCGTACTCCCGGATCGCGGTGATCATGGATCATCCGTCGATCTGGCCGGACCGGCTGTGGCTGAACGGCCTGACGTACGAGACGCTGCGCGGCGGCGAGTTCGAGGACCGGCTCCGGTGGGTCGACCGCGACGGCGAGTTCCACCTCCAGCCGTACGAGCAGCTCGCCACCTGGTACCACGGCATCGGCCACGACGACCTCGCCCGCAAGGTGCAGCTCGCGAAGCTGCGGGCGCGGCGCCGCAAGCTGAACCCGGTCGGCAGGGCGTGGAACCACCTGCTCGACTGGACGGTCGGGTACGGGTACCGGCCGTGGCTGGCGTTCATGTGGTTCGCGGTGCTGCTCGCGATCGGCACGGTGGTCTTCTCCGTCGACCGGCCGCACTCGATCAAGCAGGAGGGCGAGCGGCCCGCGTTCCACGCGCTGGTCTACTCGCTCGACCTGCTGATCCCGATCGACACGTTCGGGCAGCAGCAGTCGTTCGACCCGGGCGGCTGGTCGCGCTGGGTGTCGTACGGGCTGGTCGCGGCGGGCTGGGTGCTCGCGACCGCGCTGCTCGCGGGCGTCACCCGGGTGCTGCGGCCGAGGTGACCGGCCCGGCCCGCACGATCCGGCGGCGCCGGGCGCGAACCAACGCGCCGCCGCGCGCATCGACCCGAGTGGGGTGCGCGACGACGATCCGACGAGAATGGGGTCTCATGGGCACGTATCTGATCACCGGCGCGACCGGCGGCATCGGCGCCGCGGTCGCCGGGCTGCTGCGCGGGCGCGGCCACGACCTGATCCTCACCGGCCGTTCCGCGGAACGCCTCGACGCGCTCGCCGGGTCGCTGCGCGGCGGCGCGCACGCGGCGACCCAGGTGATCGTGACCGCGGCGGCGGGCCCGGCGGCGGGGAACGGCGCGACGGGCGTACCGGCGGCGCAGCCCGCGCAGCCGGCGCGGGCGTCGATCCGCACGGTCCCGCTCGACCTGAACGAGCCGCGCCGGCTGGAGGCGGCCCTCGCGATGGAGGGGCTGCCCGAACGGCTCGACGGCCTCGTCCACGCGGCCGGGCACGTCCACCTGTCCACGGTCGCCGACCTGGAGGCCGACGAGTGGACCGACCACCTCAACGTCAACCTGGTGTCGGCGGCGGAGCTGACCCGGCTGCTGCTCCCGGCGCTGCGCGCGGCGCGGGGGCACGTGGTCTTCGTCAACTCGACGGCCGGGCTGCGCGCCAACCCCGACTGGGCGGCGTACGCGGCGAGCAAGTTCGGGCTGCGGGCGCTCGCCGACTCGCTGCGCGCGGAGGAGCCCGGCCTGCGGGTGACGACGGTCTACCCGGGCCGTACGGCGACGGAGATGCAGCGCAAGGTCCGGGGGCAGGAGGGCAAGCCGTACGAGGCGTCCGACTTCGCGGCGCCGTCCACGGTGGCGCGCGTCCTCCTGGCGGCGCTGGAGACGCCGCGCGACGCGGTCGTGTCCGACGTGACCGTCCGGCCGGGTTAGTCCCCGACCGGCGCCCTCACGCCCGGAGGGGGCGGTCCTGGGGGCCGGGGGTCAGGGGGATTCGGTGCGGGAGCGGCGCAGGAGCCACGAGGCGAGGACGCCGCCGATGAGGCCGAACAGGTGGCCCTGCCAGGAGATGGTGGGGTCCTGCGGGATCACGCCGAGCAGCAGCGTGCCGTACACGACGACGACGCCCACGGCGATCACCACGTCGAGGACGCGCCGTTCGAACAGCCCCCGGCCGAGCAGGTAGCCGAAGAAGCCGAAGATCAGGATGCTCGACCCGAGCGTGTTGGCGGAGCTGGTGAACCAGACGCCGAGCCCGCCGACCACGGTCACGATCAGCATCGTCCCGAAGAACTTGGCGATCCCGCGCACGGCGGCGAGGAACCCGAGGACCAGGAACGGCACGGTGTTGCCCGCGAGGTGGTCGAGCCCGCCGTGCATGAACGGCGCGGTGAAGATGTCCGGCAGGTCGTCCACGTCGTGCGGCTGGATGCCGAACTGGTCCAGCTCGCCGCCGCTGACGCTGTCGACCAGCTCCAGCACCCACATCAGGGCGGTGATGGTGCCGACCACGGCCGCCGCCGAGAGCGCGCGGGCGCCGTGGAGGGCGAGTCCTTCGGAACGCTTCTTGTCGGGGACCGAGGGATAACTCATGTACGCCACCGTAAGTCCGGATGCCCCTGCCGTCACCATGGGAAACGATCGCGCCCACCGGAACGTGCCCGCCCCGGCCCGGCCCGCCCCCGCTCCCGCCCCGCCCGCGGCGGAACGGGGCCCGTTGGCGAATGTGATTCGGTTTCGGGCATGGTGGGGCGATGCGCGCAGTGGTATGTGAGGAGCTCGGCTCCGTGGTGGTGAAGGAGGCCGGCCCGGTCGAGCCGGGACCCGGCCAGGTGGTGATCGCCGTCGAGGCGGCGGGCGTCAACTACGTGGACGCTCTGTTCGTGCACGGCCGGTACCAGATCAAGCCGGAGCCGCCGTTCGTGCCGGGCGGCGAGGCGGCCGGGACGGTCGTCGCGGCGGGCGCGGGGTCCGCGCCGGAGCCCGGCACGCGGGTGCTCGCGATGTGCGGGCTCGGCGCGTTCGCCGAACGGATCGCGGTCCCGGCCGCGGCGGCGGTGCCGATCCCCGACCGGCTGGACGCCGCGCGGGCCGCCACGTTCGCGCAGAGCTACTGCACGGGCCTGTTCGGCCTGCGGGAACGCGCCGGGCTGAAGGCCGGGGAGACGGTGCTCGTGCTCGGCGCGGGCGGCGGGGTCGGGCTCGCGGCCGTACAGGTCGCGGTGGCGCTCGGCGCGCGCGTGCTGGCGGGCGCGTCGTCCGCGGCCAAGCGGGAGGCGGCGCTCGCGGCCGGGGCGGAGGCCGTCGTGGACACCTCGGCCGAGGACGTCAAGTCGGCCGCCCGCGCGTGGTCGGACGGCGGGGTGGACGTCGTGTACGACCCGGTGGGCGGCGCGCTGGCGGACCCGGCGCTGCGCGCGCTGCGCGAAGGGGGCCGCCATGTCGTGATCGGGTTCGCGTCGGGCGACATCCCGTCCCTGCCGCTCAACCAGGTGCTGCTGCGCAACCGCGCGGTGGTCGGGGTGGACTGGGGCGCCTGGCAGATGGCGGACCCGGCCGGGCAGCGGGCGCTGCTCGGCGAGCTTCTGGAGTTGGTCGCGGACGGCCGCCTGGACCCGGTCGCACCGCGCACCGAGCCGCTCGGCTCGGCGGGCCCGGTGCTGGACGACCTGCTCGGCCGCCGCGTCGTCGGCAAGGTGGCCCTGATCCCCTGAGCGTTCGCGCTCCGGGGGACGCGGAGCGCCCGGCTCGGGCGGGCCGGACCGGCGGGTCGGTCGCGCGGGCGTCCCGGCCCGCGCGGGGCGTCCCGACTCGGGCGAGCCGGTCAGGTGGGTCGGTCGCGCGGGGCGTCCCGGCCTGGGTGGGGCGTCCGGCTCGGGTGGGGCGGGCGTCCGGCTCGGGCGGGGCGGTCAGGCGGCGGAGGCGGCCTGGTCGGCTTCGGGGACGTCGCCGCGCACGGTGATGACCGGCAGGCGGCGGCGGGCGGGAGCCTCGGTGGAACGGCGCAGGTAGCGGCGCTCCTCGGGGGTCGTACCGCCCCAGATGCCGTCGGGCTCGCCGACGCGCAGCGCCCAGGACAGGCAGTCGGCGGTCACCGGGCAGTTGGCGCAGATCGCCTTGGCGGCCCGCTGCTGCTCCTGGAGCACCTCGGCGGTGTACCCGATGGGGAAGAAGAGGTCGGGATCGGCGCCACGGCAGATGGCGTGGTCGGTCCAGTGTTCCTCGTCAGGCGTCTTCGGCATGGCTGTCTCCCTGCGGCGGTCCGGGGTCCCGGCCACCGGCAGTTCGCGGATCGAAGTGGTTTCCACCCAACGTAGTACTACGAGCCGTAGTACTACAAGTCATGGTGAACATTGGCCTGGAACGTCCGGATAGCCTGTTGACGTGCAGCGTGATCAAGAAGTGACCTTCCGCGCGGCGACGGTGGACGATCTGCCGGAGATCGTCCGCCTGCTCGCCGACGATCCCCTCGGCGCGGCGCGCGAAACGCCCGCGGCGGGCGCGTCCGGGCCGGGCGCGTCCGGGGCGGGCGCGGACGCCGTTCCCGCGCCGTACGCGGCGGCGTTCGCGGCGATCGAGAAGGACCCCAACAACCTGCTGGTCGTCGCGGAGGCGGACGGCAGGGTCGCGGGCACGATGCAGATCACCTACATCCCCGGCCTCACCTACACCGGCGGCGAACGGGCCCAGATCGAGGGCGTGCGGATCGCCGCCGAGCAGCGCGGGCGCGGCATCGGCCAGGCCATGATCGGCTGGGCGATCGAGCAGGCCCGGCTCCGCGGCTGCCGGCTCGTCCAGCTCACCACGGACCGGCAGCGCCCGGACGCGGTCCGCTTCTACCAGAAGATGGGCTTTCGTCCGTCACATATGGGGATGAAGTTCCACCTGGTGGATGGCTGACGGCGCGTTCGCCTCCGGCTCTGTCTCCGTTCACCCGGCCGTGGAATGCTGGCAATCCGGACGTCACCTCCGTCGAGCGCCGAGGAGCAGAGCGTGGCCGTGAAGCACCTGGAGATCGAGCGCAAGTACGACGCGGCGGCGGACTTCGGCCTCCCCGACCTGTCCGGGCTGCCGGGCGTCGCGTCCATCGCCGGGCCGCGGACCCACGGGCTGCACGCCACCTACTTCGACACCGCCGACCTGCGCCTCGCCGCGCACGGCATCACGCTGCGCCGCCGCCGCGGGGGCGACGACGCGGGCTGGCACCTGAAGATCCCCGCCGGGCCCGACAGCAAGCAGGAGCTGCGCGCTCCGCTCGGCCGGGCGCGGATCGTCCCGGCGCGGCTGGCGTCGCTGGTCGCCGCGTACACCCGGGGCGAGCCCCTGCTCCCCGTCGCCACGCTGGAGACCGAGCGCACGGTCGTACGGCTGCTGGACGCGTCCGGCGAGACGCTCGCCGAGGTCGCCGACGACGCGGTGTCGGGCCGCGACCTGCGCGGCGCCGCCCGCGTGACCGCACCGCCCGAGGTGACCGGCCAGGCCATGCCCTTCTCCTCGCGGTCCGCCGCCTCCGGCGCGACGGCGAACGACGCGGACGCCGACGCGGACGGCCTCGTGAGCCGCGCGCCGGGCGAGCCCGGCAGCGTCGCGAACACGGGGAACGCCAACGGCGTCGTCACCGTGATCGACGCCGAGGGAACGGGCGTCGTACCGGCGGGCGTCCCGGTCGGCGAGGCGCTCGCGCCCGCCGCCGCGTGGCGCGAGATCGAGGTCGAGCTCGTCGCGGGCACCCAGGAGCTGCTGAAGGCGGCGGGCAAGCGGCTGCGCAAGGCGGGGGCGAGCCGCGCCGGTTCGTCCTCCAAGCTCGGGCGGCTGCTGAACGACGCGATCGAGCCGCCCCCCGCGACGGCGGCCCGCGCGGACGCCGAGGAGCGGATCGGCGCCGCGAACGGCTCGGGCCCGTCCGGCAAGTCCCGCTCCACGTCCGCGCCGACGACCGGCGACGCCGTGGTCGCGTACCTGGCCGCGCAGGTGGAGGCGATCCTGAGGTACGACCCGAAGGCGCGGCTCGCCGAGCACGACGCCGTCCACCGGATGCGGGTCGCGGTGCGCCGCACGCGCAGCGCGTTGCAGAGCTACCGGCCCGTGCTCGACCGCGACCGCACCGACCCGCTCGGACCGGAGCTGAAGTGGCTGGCCGCCGAGCTGGGCGCGGTCCGCGACCTGGAGGTGCTGCGGATGCGGTTCGCCGGGCGGTGGCTCGCGCTCGCCCCCGCGGAGGCGGGCGCGGAGCCGGCCTGGCTGGCGGAGATCGCCGAACGGGAGCGGTCGGCGTACCGGGGCCTGAACGCCGCGCTGAAGGAGCCGCGCTACTTCGCGCTCCTCGACGCCCTGGACCGCCTCGTCGCGGACCCGCCGCTCGCCGGGCGCGCCTCCGGGCGCAAGGCCCGCAAGGAGCTGCCCCGCCTGGTCGAGCGGGCGTGGCGGCGGCTGGAGCGCACGTACGCCACGATCGGCGAGGCGAGCGACGCGGGCGTGGCGGGCCTGGCCGGCGCGAGCCTAGCGGGCGGCGCGGACGGCGCGGGCGCGGCTGGCGGCGCGCATGATCCCGACACGGCCCGGCACGACACCCGCAAGGCGGCCAAGCGGGCGCGGTACGCGGCGGAGCTGGCCGTGCCCGTGCTCGGCGCGCCCGCCTCGGCGGTCGCGCGGAACGCCAGGCGGCTCCAGGAGACGCTCGGCGGCTACCAGGACGGCGTGATCGCGATGGAGCACCTGCGCGCCGCGTCCGCCCGCACCCGCGACGCCGCCGGGTCGTTCGCCCTCGGCGTCCTGTACGGCGTGGAGCACTGCGAGGCCGAACGGGCGCGGGACGCCCTGCCCGGGGTCTGGGAGTCGCTCGACCGCCCCGCCTTCTGACGGCGGGCCCCCGGGCCGGACGCGGGGCGCGTCAGTGGCGTTCCAGGGCCGCTATCTCGCGGCCCGACAGGTGGGCGGTCCAGAACTCCGACTTCTCCAGGGCCGGGTCCTCGGGACCTTCTCCCCCAGCTCGCGGCAGAGCCCGCTGACCAGGTCGGCGACGATCTCGCCGTGCGTGCACACGACCGTCGGGACGCCGTCCCCGACGAGGTCGAACAGGCGGCGGCAGGCGCGGTCGGCGTCCGTCTCGCCGATCGTGAACGCCGCGTCGGTCGCGACCGGGAGGCCCTCGCTCCGGGCGTACGGCAGGACGGTCTCCAGGCAGCGGGCCGTCGCGGAGCCCACGATCCTGACCGGGCCGAACGCGGCGAGCAGCCCGGCCAGGTCGACCGCCTCGGCGCGGCCCCGGAAGTCCAGCGGGCGCAGCTCGTCGGCGCCCGCCCAGTCGCGCTTCTCGCCCGCCGACGCGTGCCGCAGGATGACCAGCGGCCAGGTGCGCAGCGGGCCGCCCGCGAACTCGTTCAGCAGGTCGACGTCGTGCGAGCGGGTGAGCCGCCGGGCGGCCCGGTCGAACGGCAGCCACTCCAGCCGGTCCACCTCGTCGTTCGGCGTGAACGGCGCGAACGCCGACGCGTCCGCGACGGCGCGGGCCGCCCAGTAGTCCACCCGCTTGACGCGGTCGTCCTTCGGATAGGTGCTGGCCGGCAGGCGGCGGCCGAGGCGCGGCGGCACGCCGGTCTCCTCCTCCACCTCGCGGACGGCGGCGCGCAGCACGTGCTCGCCGCGCTTCAGGCGCCCCTTGGGGAACGACCAGTCGTCGTGGCTCGGGCGGTGGATCAGCGCGACCTCGGGACCGTTCCCGCCGTCGCGCCACAGCACCGCTCCCGCCGCCCGGATGATCCCGGGCACGGGCCGTCCGGCGTCAGGCATCGACCGTCCTCCAGCGCCTGCTGCGAACCAGGTGGCTCTGGATGTCCAGCGGCGCCGTCCCCTCGGCGGGCTCGGGGCGCGTCCAGGCGCCGTCGCCCGCGAGCCACCACGAACGGGTGCCGTCGTCCATCGCCAGGTCGAGCAGCTCGACCAGGTCGGCCCGCTGGGCGCGGTCGGTGACGGCGACCAGGGCCTCGACGCGGCGGTCCAGGTTGCGGTGCATGAGGTCGGCGCTGCCGATCCACACCTCGGGTTCGCCGCCGTTCTCGAACGCGAACACGCGCGAGTGCTCCAGGAACCGGCCGAGCACCGAGCGGACGCGGATCCCTTCGGAGAGGCCGGGCACGCCGGGGCGCAGCGCGCAGATCCCGCGCACCCACACGTCCACGGGGACGCCCGCCTGGGAGGCGCGGTAGAGGGCGTCCACGACGACCTCGTCCACCAGCGAGTTGCACTTGATCCGGACGCGGGCGGGCAGCCCGGCGCGGTGGTTGTCGGCCTCCCGCTCGATCCGCTGGACGAGCCCGGACCGCAGGCTGTTGGGGGCGACCAGGAGGCGCTGGTAGGAGTTCTGCCGGGAGTAGCCGGTGAGGTGGTTGAACAGGGCGCTGACGTCCTCGCCCACACGCGGGTCGGCGGTGAGCAGGCCGAAGTCCTCGTACAGCCGGGCGGTCTTCGGGTGGTAGTTGCCGGTGCCGATGTGGCAGTAGCGGCGCAGCACCCCGTCGGCGTCCTGCCGGACGACCAGCGCGAGCTTGCAGTGCGTCTTCAGCCCGACGAACCCGTACACGACGTGGCAGCCCGCGTGCTCCAGCTTGCGCGCCCACGCGATGTTGGCGCGCTCGTCGAACCGCGCCTTCAGCTCGACCACCACCACGACCTGCTTGCCCGCCTCGGCCGCGTCGATCAGCGCGTCCACGATCGGGGAGTCGCCGCTGGTGCGGTAGAGCGTCTGCTTGATCGCGAGGACGCGGGGGTCGGCGGCGGCGTCCTCGACCAGCCGCTGGACCGAGGTGGTGAACGAGTCGTACGGGTGGTGGACGAGCACGTCCCGCTCACGGATCGCGCCGAAGATGCTCGCGTCCTCGGCTATCGCCTCCTTCGAGGGGACGAAAGGGGGGTACTTCAGCTCCGGCCGGTCCAGGTCGGCGATCGCGGCGAGCCCGGCGAGGTCGAGCGGGCCGCCGACGCGGTAGATCTGGCCCTCGTCGATGGCCAGCTCGGTGGTGAGCAGGTCGAGCACGCCCTCGGAGATCGTGTCCTCGACCTCCAGCCGGACGACCGGGCCGAACCGGCGGCGCAGCAGCTCGCGTTCGAGGGCCTGGAGCAGCCCCTCGCTGATGTCGTCGTCGATCTCCAGGTCCTGGTTGCGGGTCACGCGGAACGCGTGGTGCTCGACGACCTCCATGCCGGAGAACAGCTGGCCGAGGTGCGCGGCGATCACGTCCTCCAGGGGCGTGAACCGGTCGGGCGACGCCTCGATGAAGCGCGGCAGCAGCGGCGGCACCTTGACCCGCGCGAACATCGTCGCCTCGGTCTCCGGGTCGCGCACGATCACCGCGAGGTTGAGCGACAGCCCGGAGATGTAGGGGAACGGGTGGGCGGAGTCGACGACCAGCGGGGTCAGCACGGGGTAGATCCGGTCGCGGAACAGGCGGCGCAGCCGTTCCTGCTCGGTCTCGGCCAGCTCGTCCCAGCGCAGGATCTCGATGTGCTCCTCGCCGAGCGCGGGCCGGATCTCGCCGCGGAAGCACGCCGCGTGCCGGAGCATCAGCGCGTGCGCGAGGGACGCCGTGCGCTCCAGCACCTCGCGGGGCTGGCGGCCGCTCGCCGACTGCACGGCGA
Organism: Actinomadura sp. J1-007; assembly: GCF_009793335.1. Lineage (GTDB taxonomy): Bacteria > Actinomycetota > Actinomycetes > Streptosporangiales > Streptosporangiaceae > Spirillospora > Spirillospora yumaensis. The sequence goes on from NZ_WING01000001.1 coordinate 2,915,314, forward strand.
GGCCGGTCGCCATCCGGCGGGCGAGGCCCGCGACGCGGACCATGAAGAACTCGTCCAGGTTGCTCGCGAAGATCGAGAGGAACCGGACGCGTTCGAGCAGCGGCAGCCCCGGGTCCTCGGCGAGCTCCAGGACGCGCTGGTTGAAGCGGAGCCAGCTCTCCTCCCGATCCAAGAAGCGGTCGTCGGGCAGCGCTTCCTCACTCCGAGGGAAATGTCCTGGATTGACGGTCATAGTCGCAATATCCCTGACCAAGATGAACAGCAAAGGAACGGGTGGGTTTCGGCCAAGAGTCAGATACGTCGATCATGCCCCTGGTTCCCGTTGATCACTCGGCGTTCCGGGAACGGCGGCCCCGCGGCCGGGACCGCGCGGAGCCGTCAGGCGCCCGACCAGCCGGTGACCAGCGGATGTCCGAGCACGGCCGACAGCTCGTCCACGAACGGCCCGGCGAGCGGCGGCCAGTTCCAGAACCGCAGGCCGAGCACGGCGAACGCGCACGGGACCGGCCAGTGCCACGCGTTCAGCCCGGACCGCCGCGCGCACCGCGCGCACGACAGGTCGGCGGGCCCGCCCTCCAGCCACTCCTCCACCGCCGGGAGCGCCGCCGAGAACGGCAGCCACGCGCCGCAGCGCGGGCAGGTGACGCGGTCGTCCTCCCGCACGGGCCCGTAGTAGGCGGTACGGGCGACGTCGATCTCCAGCCCGTTCGGCCACACGTCGGGCCAGCCCTCGCCGCCGCCGGTCCACTCGTCGAGCACCGCCGACTTCACGGCCGGGCCCGGCGCGTACCCGCCGGGGACGTCGCCGAGCACGCAGTCGGTCCGTTCGGGCGCCACGATCTCGGCGGCGGCGAGCACCGCGAGAACGCGGCGGGCGAGTCCGGGAGCGTCGTCCGGGCGCGCGTGGACGTCCGCTGCCCAGCGGCTCCGTTCCCCCATGCGCCCAGCGTACGTCGGCGGCCCGAACAGGCCACGCGCCGTTTCCGGCCGCCGCGCCGCCGAGGCGCGTCCGGTTCCGGCCCGCGGCGCCGGCCGGGCCTCAGCGGGCGTGAACCGTTCCACCGCAGGTCAGGGTGCACGCGGCGGCGCGGGGCGAGAAGCGGACGGCGCGCGTTCGGCACCGCGGGGGCGCGCGGGCTCACCGAAGGGAGACCTACCTGTCCGAAGCGGGGGATTCACGACGGAACGCCAGGTGGGTACAACGGGACGGTGAGCCCTCTCGTGTCTCCCTCCGCGTCCCCCACCGCGCTTCTCTGGACCCGGTGCGCCGCCGTGGACGGATGCGCGGGCCGGGCGGACGACCGGTTCCGGGCCTGCCCGGCCCACCTGCGGCCCGACCAGTTGGAACGCTTCCTGCGCGGGCTGCGGCCCGGCGGGGACCTCGACCTGCGCGGCGCCACCGTGTCGGCGGGGCTGCTCGCCGCCGTCCTGGACGCGGTCACCGGCCCCGACGGCCGGCCGCACCTCGGCCGCACCCGCCTCGACGGCGCGGTCCTGCCGTCGCACGCGCCCCTGCGCAACGCGTGCTTCGAGGGCGACAGCTCGTTCGACGGCGCGGCCTTCGTCGGCGGGGCGTCGTTCTTCGACGTGCGCTTCCTCGGGCACGTGTCGTTCCGCGGGGCGCGCTTCGCGGGCAACGTGTCGTTCCACGACGCCCGCTTCGGACGGCACGCGTCGTTCGACGAGACCGTCTTCGCCGGGGACGCGCTCTTCGGCGAGGCCGCCTGGAACGCCGACGCCTCGTTCGCGCACGCCGTGTTCATCGGCGCGGCGTGCTTCGACCGCGCGCGGTTCGGGCGGGACGCGCTGATGCAGGCGGCGTGCTTCGGCGGCGCGGTGTCGTTCCGGCGCGTACGGGTCGCGCGGCAGGCCCGCTTCGACCGCGCGCGCTTCCGGCACGACCTGTGGCTCGGCCCGCTCGTCGCCGAACGGCTCACCCTCGCGAACGCCACCGCGCACGGCGGCCTCCGCGTGGACGCCGCCGCACGGGAACTGACCGCGCGGGCCGTGACCGTACGCGGCGCTGCGGACTTCCGTCTCCGCCACGCCGATATCGACCTTGAGGACGCGTCGTTCGACGGGAGCGCGGCCGTACGGCCTCTCGCGCACCGATTCCAGTACGTTCCCGAGCCGGAGTCGTGGCCGGGCGACGGCGCCGTGCGCGTCACGTCGCTACGCGGTGCGACGGCCGAACGGCTCGACCTCGCCGACGTCGATCTCAGCGCGTGCCGGTTCGCGGGGCTGCGCCGCGCCGGGTCGCTGCGGATCACGGGCGGCTGCTCGTTCGCGACGGCGCCGCGCGGGCGCTGGTGGAACCCGTGGCGGAACGGCCGCGGCCACGCCGTCCTCGCGGACGACCCGTCCGGACCGTCCGGCGGCCGGCCCGGCGGGCCCGGCGAACCGTTCACGCGGACGTCGGCGGACCGGCTGGAGGCGCTCTACCGGCAGCTCGCGCGGGCGACGGCCGGGTCCGACGCCGGCCTGGCGCGCGACTTCCGCTACTCGGCGCTGGAGATCCGGCGGCACGCCGAGCCCGACCAGTGGCGCCGGATGCTGCTGCACCTGCTCTGGGTGACCTGCGGGTACGGCCTGCGGGCGGGCCGGGCGTTCCTCTGGCTCGCGCTCGTGGCGGTACTGCTGTTGTGCCTGGTCACGGTCGTGCGCGGCGGGCGCTCCCCGGCCGCGGCGCAGCAGCGGGCGCCCCATCCGTCGCCGTACTCGGACCTGCGTTCGCCTTAACGAACGAGATCACTAAAAGCGGCAAAGGCGGTCGAGGGTCATTTTGTCAGACCCCCGGGTAATGATCTGGGTTATGAGCAGAGACAGCATCCGAGGGTTGCGGTGCCCGCACTGCCAAACCCATCTGGCGCTCGTCCCCGTCCCCTCTCCCGCCGACGCCGAAAGCGCCTCCGCGCGCCTCCCGGAGATCCCCGCCACCCCCCATGCGGCGGGCCATGCCGAGGCGTTCCCGGTAAACCCGTCCCCGTCCATGATCCTTCGCGAGGAATGGACGCCGCCGCCCGTCCGCGAAGTGCTCGCCGTTTACGCGGGCCGTTCCACCGACACCGCGACCGCCCTGCGCGGCGCCGCGCGCGTCCGCGAAAGCCTCAACCGGGCGCGGCTCGCCGCGACCCAGCGCCGCAACGCGCAAAAGGCCGCCAAACGCACCACCCCGTCCACTCCCCGGAGCGCCTGACCGGCTTATCGACGGCCTTCTCGCGGCCCTTGTCGCGACCCTCGCCAACGCGCTCGCCGCCGCCGAACGGCGCCATCCGTCCGGCGCGGCCCGAGCGCGATGTTCAGGGGGCCACGGTCAGCAGTTGTTCGAGTCCGCAGCGTTTGATGAGCGAACGGACCTGCCGCGTGACGTTCGACAGCAGCAGCACGCCGCCGCGGTCGCCGACCTTCTTCGCGCCGAACACCAGCACCGACAGCCCGTAGGAGTCGCAGAACGCGACGTCGCCGAGATCGAGGGCGATCCTCGGCCGCCCGCCCCCGGCCAGGGCCGCGCCGATGGCCGCGCGCAGCTCGTCGGCGCGGGCGCAGTCCAGCTCCCCTCGCGGGCGCAGGATCGTCCACGGCTCCGGGCCCTCGGACCCGGCGCGGACGGACGGCGAACGCGACGCTTCCCGCAGCATTCCCGATCACTCCCTTCACCTCGCCGCACGTCATTCCCCATGATTACTCTCCGTAATCATCTCCGGAGCGCCGGATCGGCCGCCGGGAAACGCGGCGCGGGGAGGGGGCCGTGACGCCCGACCCGTCCGGTATGTAACAGTGGAGGGCATGGTCGCCACACCGAGTGAGGGGGCCGCGGAGTCCGCGGCGGCTTTGGACGACGCGGCGCACCACCTGATGGCCACGTGGACGCACGCCCACAACTCCGCCGGAGTCCCCGTCCCGACGACGCAGTTGCGCGCGCTGTTCGTGGTGGAGCGCGGTCCCGTCAACGTCAGCAGCCTGGCGTCCGAGCTCGGCTCGCTGGTGTCGTCCGCGAGCCGCCTGTGCGACCGGCTGGAGACGGCGGGCCTGCTCCTGCGCGATCCCGGCCGCGACCGCCGCGAGGTCACCGTCCGCCTGACGCCCGAGGGCCGCGACCTGCTCGACCGCCTGCGCGCCCGCCGCCGCGAACGGCTGGCCCGCGTCCTCGCCAGGATGTCCCCGCCCGCCCGCGCGGCACTGGTGTGGGGCCTCACCCAGTTCAACGAGGCCGCCGCCCGCTCCTCCCCCGACGACTCCGACGGCGGGGACGGCTCCTTCCTCATGCCCGCCTGACCCCGCCCTCCCCGCACCGCCCCTTACGCCCCGTCCTCGCCCGTACCGCCCTCCCCTGGCCGCGGCGTGCTCGCGTTGGGTTCGTCCGGGGACGGGCGTTTTGCGGCGGGACGGCTCCCGCGCGGACAATTGGGGCGGTCGGCTTAATTGGCAGATTTCCCGACCGGTAAGGAAATTCGGTGCGCCCGGCGATAAATGGCTCGTACGGGCGAGAGAAAGCCGGGCGTTCTTTTTGGAAGTCACCTACATGAGCGGCTCCGACCCGGCTAGCATCCCGCGAGTCGGCGACCGTAAACATCTTTCCCGGTGTCTGTATCGGGAACGCCATGACCACGGGGGAGGCTTCAATGATCGAACGCCGCCTGCGCGGCGGATCCTCGGGTCCGCTCGCGCTCGGCGCGCTGCTGCCGGTGGCCGCCGCGCTCCTGATCGGCGGCTGCGGGGGCCCGCCCTCCGGCAAGGCGTCCGCGAAGGGCCCGGAGGCGACCGCGGCCGAGCCTCCCGAGGCCACCACGTTCGCCGAGCTGCGCGGCGTTCCGAAGGACGCGACGCCGCGGGCCGCGACCGACGGGCTCGTCGCGCACCCGGCCGGTGCCGTGCCGGTCGCCGACCGGCCCGGCGGCCGTCCGGTCGCCACCCTCCCGGCCGAGCAGCTCAAGGGCCCCACCTGGGTCCCCGTGGTGGAACGGTCGGGCGGCTGGCTGCGCGTGCTGCTGCCGAGCAGGCCCGACCAGGCGAGCGGCTGGATCTCCGAGCGGAGCCCCGGGCTCCGTACGGCGCGCACGCCGTACGTGGTCAAGGTCGACCTCGCCCGCCGCAAGCTGACGCTGCTGAAGTCCTCGCGCCGGGTCGGTTCCTGGACGGTGGCCGTCGGCGCCGCGCGCACCCCCACCCCGTCCGGGCGCACGTTCCTGCTGGCGCAGCTCGCACCGGCGAAAGGGACGCCCAGTCCGCTGGTCCTCCCGCTCGGCACGCATTCGGCGACCCTCGACACTTTCGGCGGCGGCCCGGGAACGGTGGCCTTGCACGGCTGGCCCGACAGGTCGGTCTTCGGAAAGGCTGTCACCCACGGCTGCGTCCGCGTGCCCAAGGAGGCGCTGCGGGAATTGTCGCGGGTCCCCCTCGGAACCCTCGTTCACATCTCCGGCTGAACGGCACTCCGTTCCGCCCCCTCGAATCTCACTGGAGACGACTCAATGCGTTATAGGAATGTCACGCGCCTGCTGGTCCAGGCGGGCACGATCGCCGGGGCCGCCGGACTGCTCGCGGCGCTGCCGGCCACCGACGCGACGGCCGCCCCGAAAGGCGAGGGCTCGGCGTACGGGCTGTCGGTCACCGGCCCCGTCGGCGTTCCCCCGGTGCCGGCGGTCTCGTCCCGGTCGGCGGAGGTGCGCAAGAGCCTGCTGCGCGAGGACAGCACCAAGCTGGTCAAGGCGTCCGCGCTGGACGTGAAGGCGACCTCGGCGCGCGCCGGTTCGACGGTGGCGCACCTGGCGGTGCCGATGGCGCAGCTCGGCGCGTCGGCGGTCGCGGTGAAGTGCGACGGCGGGCGCGGCTCGACGCGGCTGGCCCACGCCCTGCTCGCGGGCAGGGGCCTGAACGTGGCGCCCCCGCCCAACACCACCGTCCCGGTGCGGGTGAACGGCGTCGGCAAGGCGTCCCTGGTCCTCAACAAGCAGCGGCGGACGGCCGACGGGCGGCTCGCGGTGACCGGGATGGTGCTCGACCTCCCGGTCGGGAAGGGCGCGTCCGTCCAGGTCGCGAACGCCACCTGCGGCAAGAACGGACCGCGCTCGGGAGGCGTCGTGCAGAGCACGCACAGCGGTCACAACCAGCAGAGCTCGCACGGCGGCCACCACGCTCACCACGGCAAGTCCGGCAACCACGGCAAGTCCGGTGGGCACGGCAAGCCGGGCGAGGCCCCCGCCCCGAGCCCGGTCCGCAACGAACTGCCGGTCACCGGCTGACCTCTCCCGCACCGGCTGACGAACGACCACGGCCCGGTCCCGGATCGCTCCGGCACCGGGCCGTACGCCTGCCCGGGGCCACCGCCCCGGGGCGGCCCGGCTCAGCCGGCCAGGGACTTCTCGAAGTGGACCACGGCGCCCGCGGCGTGGACGCGGTCGCTGATGCGCAGGCCCTCGGTGAACTCGCGGATCAGATGCAGCCCCCGGCCGTGTTCGGCGCTGAGCATGGCCTCGCGCTCGCCCCAGACCTCGCGGTCGGCCGCCGCGGTCCCGCCGCCCCCGCCGCCGTCGATGACCTCGACCACGCAGCGGACGCCGTCCATGGTGGCGCGGACCTCGTACTGGCGGCTGGCGGCGGCGTGCTGGATGACGTTGGCGCACGCCTCACCCAGGGCGAGCGCGATGTCGGCGCGAATGTCGGGGGTGACGCCGAGACCCCGGAGCGAGGCGTCGAGCGTGTGCCGGACCAGCGGCGCGCTCTCCGCGTCCCTCGGCAAGGTCATTTCGATCACGACCTCCATGTGACGCCCCCGTTCCTCGTTATGGGCAGGTTTCCCGGCCCCGGACGGCGGAAACGCATCAGGAGGCTAATGTGACTGTTTTCCTTCCCTTCCGTCACTCTGGGAGACCGCCGAAACCGGGGGCCCCGGGGTCGTTCTGATTAGCCGTTCTTCAGCAGATTCGGGATCTGGCCGGCGGCGCCGGTCCCGCCGGGCAACGGGAAGATCCGCTCGATGCCGCCATGGCGCACGACGCCGTTCATGTCGGTCATCCGCTGTGCCGCCGGTCACGTTGACCAGGACGGTCGTGCGACGCCGTTCCCGGAAGGCCGTCGCGAACGGCCCCGATCGCACCGGCCGGATGGGCGACGAGCGGTGCGGCGATTCCGCTCTGGAGATGGATCAACGATCAGTGCGGTGACCGCGAGGAGGGCTTTCCTTTCTCCGGCGCGATTTCGCATTGCGTCCGTACGGCGGATTGGCGCGGCGGCCCCGTGACTCCCCGGTGCGGGTTCAGGCCCAGCCGAGCGGGACGGCCGGGGCAGGGGCCGGAGCCGGGGGTTCTCCGCCCGCCTCGTTGAACGCCCGCAGCGCGCCGACCAGCACGCGCCGCTCCTCCTCGGGCATCCGCGCGACCACGGCGGCGATCTCGGCGCGTCGGCGCGCGGTGACGCCGTCCACCAGGGCCCGTCCGGCGGCGGTGAGCTGGATGCGGACCTCGCGCCCGCTGTGCGGGCTGGCCCGCCGGTCGACGAACCCGGCGGCGATCATCCGGTCGACCATCCGCATCGCGGTGGACGGGTTGACGCCGAGCAGCTCGGCGAGCGTCACGAGCTTGGCGGGCCCCTGCGACGCGAGCACCACCAGCAGCCTGAACTGCGGCAACGTGACCGCGTCCTGCACCGCCGCCAGCGAGCGCGCCGAGATCGCGACCAGCAGCCGCGAGGCCGTCAGCACGGCCGAGGTGACGTCGTCCACCCCGTCCTCGTCGCCCATGCGCACTTTCTACCCGTCCCCCCACCCCCGCGCCAATCCACCCGCCCCGCGGACTCGGGCGGAACCGCCCCGGGCCCCGGGCGGTCTCATTGGCCACGGCCATTCCGATCACGGGGCCGCCCCGACACCGGAGGAGCATCCGTGGACGCCGACACGGTCACCGCGGTCTGCGCGACGGTGATCGCCGTTCTCTCCCTGGCGGTCTCCATCCAGCAGGCGCGCGCCGCCCGGCAGGTTCCTCCCGCGGCCTAGGCGCTCAGGCGGGGCAGGTGGCTCGGGTCAGGGGGCCGTCGGGGTGATGGGGAGGGTGAGGGGGGCGGGTTCCGCGCCGGCGGTGGTGAGGAGGTCGCCCACGGCGGCGATCATGGCGCCGTTGTCGGTGCAGAGGGCCGGCGGGGGGACGCGGAGGGCGAGGCCGGCGGCGGCGCAGCGGGCGGCGGCGACCTCGCGGAGGCGGGCGTTCGCGGCGACGCCGCCGACGATCACCAGGGTGCGGACGCCGTGGGCGCGGCAGGCGTCCACGGCCTTGCGGGTCAGCACGTCCACCACGGCCTCCTGGAACGAGGCGGCGACGTCGGCGAGGGGCCGCCGCTCGCGTTCGACCAGGCGCGCCACCGCGGTCTTGAGGCCGGAGAACGAGAAGTCGGGCCCCGCGCCGAGCAGGCCGCGGGGGAACGCGATCGCGTCCGGGTCGCCGCCGCGGGCGGCGCGGTCGATGGCGGGCCCGCCCGGATAGGGCAGGCCGAGGATCCGGGCCACCTTGTCGAACGCCTCGCCCGCCGCGTCGTCGCGGGTGTCGCCGAGGTGGACGATCGGGTCGCGGGCCAGGTCGCCGAGCAGGAGCGTGGAGGTGTGCCCGCCGGAGACGATCAGCGCGACGCAGCGTCCGGGCAGCGGGCCGTGTTCGAGGGTGTCGGCGGCGACGTGCCCGGCGAGGTGGTGCACGCCGTACAGGGGGAGGTTCCAGGCGGCCGCGAGGGCCTTGGCGGCGGCGACGCCGGTGTGCAGGGCGGTCGCGAGGCCGGGGCCGGAGGTGACGGCGACGGCGTCGAGGTCGCGCGGGGCGATCCCGGCGTCGGCGAACGCGGCGTCCAGGCAGGGGACGAGCGACTCCAGGTGGGCGCGGGCGGCGATCTCGGGCACCACGCCGCCGAAGCGCGCGTGCTCGTCCATGGACGAGGCGAGGGCGGCGCCGAGCAGGCGGCCGTCCGCGACGATCCCGACGCCGGTCTCGTCGCACGAGGTCTCGATCCCGAGCACGGTCGCCACGCCCATCCCCCTTACTGCAATAGAGTTGCAAGTACGAACTATATGCAACAAGGGGGCGTCGAACATGCGCACGGCGGAGGTCAAGCGGCGGTTCCTGGCCCACTTCGAGGCGGCGGGCCACACCGTCGCGGCGAGCGCGCCGCTGCCCGCCGAGGACCCGAACCTGCTGTTCGTGAACGCGGGCATGGTGCCGTTCAAGCCGTACCTGCTGGGCCAGGCCACGCCGCCGCACCGGCGCGCGGCGAGCGTCCAGAAGTGCGTGCGGACCCTCGACATCGAGGAGGTCGGGCGCACCACGCGGCACGGCACGTTCTTCCAGATGAGCGGCAACTTCTCGTTCGGCGACTACTTCAAGGAGGAGGCGGTACGGCTCGCGTGGTCGCTGGTGACCGCGCCGGTCGCCGAGGGCGGCTACGGCCTCGACCCCGAACGGATCTGGGCGACGGTCTACCGCGACGACGACGAGGCGTACGCCCTGTGGCGCGACATGGTCGGCCTGCCGGAGGAGCGGATCGTCCGGCGGGGGAAGGCCGACAACTTCTGGTCGATGGGCGTTCCCGGGCCGTGCGGCCCCTGCTCGGAGCTGTACTACGACCGCGGCCCGGCGTACGGGCGCGAGGGCGGCCCCGAGGTGGACGAGGACCGCTACCTGGAGTTCTGGAACCTCGTCTTCATGCAGTACGAGCGCGGCGAGGGCACCGGCAAGGAGGACTACCCGGTCCTCGGCGAGCTGCCCACCCGCAACATCGACACCGGCATGGGCCTGGAGCGCATGGCGGTCCTCCTCCAGGACGTCCGCAACCTGTACGAGATCGACGAGACGCGGCCCGTCCTGGACGCCGCCGCCGGGCTGACCGGCCGCCGCTACGGCCGCGACGCCTCGGACGACGTGCGGCTGCGGGTGGTCGCCGACCACGTCCGTACGGCGCTGATGCTGATCGGCGACGGCGTGACGCCGTCCAACGAGGGCCGCGGGTACGTGCTGCGGCGCGTGCTGCGCAGGGCGGTACGGGCCGTCCGGCTGCTCGGGCACGAGGGCCCGGCGCTGCCGAGCCTGCTGCCCGTGGCCCGTGACTGCATGGCGCCCTCCTATCCGGAGCTGGCGTCCGGCTTCGACCGCATCTCCTCCATCGCGTACGGCGAGGAGGAGGCGTTCCGGGGCACCCTCCGCCAGGGCGGAGCCATCCTCGACCAGGCGCTCGACCACGAGGACGGGCCCGGCGCGGGGCGGCGGCTGGCCGCGGACACCGCGTTCCGGCTGCACGACACCTACGGCTTCCCGATCGACCTGACCGTCGAGATCGCGGCGGAACGGGGCGTGGAGGTGGACGTCGAGGGTTTCCGGCGGCTCATGGCCGAGCAGCGGCACCGCGCCAAGGAGGACGCGCGGGCGAAGAAGACCGGCCACGCCGGTACGGGCGCGTTCCGTGCGGTCCTGGACGAGCACGGCCCCACGCGATGGCTCGCGCACGAGACGCTCACCGCCGAGGCGAAGGCCGTCGCGATCCTGCGGGAGGGCGTGCCCGCGGCGTCCGCCGGGGCCGGGGAGATCGTCACCGTCGTCCTGGACCGGACGCCGTTCTACGCCGAGTCGGGCGGGCAGGAGAGCGACGCGGGGACGTTCGAGGGGCCGGGCTTCACCGCCGAGGTGCTGGACGTCCAGCGGCCCGTCAAGGGGCTCGTCGCCCACCAGGTGCGGATCACCGGTGGCGAACTGCCCGCGGGCGCGGCCGTCCACGCCGTAGTGGACGAGGAGTGGCGGACCGGCGCGCGCCAGGCCCACTCGGGCACGCACGTGGTGCACGCGGCGCTGCGGACGGTCCTCGGTCCGGCGGCGTTGCAGTCGGGGTCGTACAACCGGCCCGGCTACCTGCGCCTCGACTTCTCCTGGCGCGGCGGCCTGTCGCCCGAGACGCGGAGCGAGGTGGAGGAGGTGGCCAACCTCGCGCTCCGCCGCGACCTTCCGGTGGACGTCCGGTACATGCCCCTCGCGCGGGCGCGCGAGATCGGGGCGCTCGCGCTGTTCGGCGAGACGTACGACGAGACGGTACGGGTCGTGGAGATCGGCGGCGCGTGGTCGCGGGAGCTGTGCGGCGGCACGCACGTGGAGCACGCGTCGCAGATCGGGTCGATCGCGCTCACCGCGGAGTCGTCCGTCGGGTCGGGGCGGCGACGCGTGGAGGCGGTCACGGGCATCGAGGCGTTCCGCTACCTCGCCCGCGAACGCGACCTCGTCGCGGGCCTCGCCGGCCGGCTCAACGCGCCCCGCGACGAGGTCGCCGCCCGCGTCGCGGCGCTGGCCGACCGGCTCAAGGACGCCGAGCGGGAGAACCGCCGCCTGCTCGACCGGCTGCTCGCCGCCGAGGCCGCCCGGATCGCGGGCGCCCGCACCGACCTGGCCGGGACCGCGTTCGCGACGGCGCACACGGCCGAGGACCCGAGGGCGCTCGCGGCGCACGTGCTAGCCGCGCTGCCGCCTACGCCGGCGGTCGCGGCGGTCTTCTCCCCTGCCGTCCTGGTCGTCGCCGTGAACGATCCCGGCCGGGCAGCGGGCCTGTCGGCCGCGGAGCTGGTCAAGACCGTTCTGGACGGCAGGGGCGGGGGCGGCGCCGCGACCGCTCAGGGCCGCGCGCCCGCCGACGCGCAGGCCGCGGTCGCGCGGCTGACCAGCCTGATCACCGAACGCGCGGGCGGTCGCTAAGCCGGACGATCGCGAACGCCTCCCCGGCCCGGTGGACGCGACGGGCCGGGCGCATGGCCGATCCCGGGGCGGAGCCGGGGCGGGGCCGGGTGCGGACACGGCGGGCAAACAGTCGTCCATCCCGGTGTGTCGCGAACCGGCAGGTGGAAGGCCCCAGGGAGGAACCGCAACCGTCCGGGAGGCCCTCGTGCTCGTCGTCAAGGACAGCGCCGCGCTGGAGGCGGCCGTCGCGGCCGGCGCCGACGACATCGCTGTCTCCGGCCGCATCGAGGGGCTGCCGTCCCTCCGCCTGGTGCCCGGCCGCTCGCTGTCGGGCACGGACGCGTCCGCGGCGCTCGCCTTCGCGCCCGGCGCCGAGGGCGTGCGGCTCACCGCCGACAACGCCCTGTCCTCGCTCCGCCTGGAGACCGGCGACCCCGCCGCCCGCGCGGTCTTCAACGACACGAGCGTGCCCGACCTCGGCATCCTCGCGCTGTCGGACGTCGCCACCGTCGGCCGGGTCGAGATCGTCGCCCGGGACGCCGTACGGGCCGGGCACGTGGCCGTCTCCCGCCTCGACGTGGAGGCGGCCGACGCGCGCGAGGCCCTGCCGCGACCGTACGCCTACAACGTGCACGCCCGGCTGGGCGCGTTCACCCTGCGCAACCGGCAGCCCGACCCGGACGTCGTGATCACCGCCGAGCTGATCGGCGTGTCCGCGGGGCGGGAGGGCGCGCCGGTGCGCGGCAGCGGCGTCCTCGTCGCGGGCGGGGACGCGGACGGGGACCGGGCCGGGGAGGAGGGGCGGGGCGAGGGCGGGCGGCTGGAGATCACGCGGCTGACGACCGGGCCGGTGTTCACCGACGGCGGCATCCCCGAGGGCACGGCGGGCGAGATCACCGGCGGCGTCTTCGTCGCGGCCGGCGCGTACGTCCACGAGGTGGTGAACGACGGCCCGGTCACCACGTACGGCGTGAACGACATGGTCCTGGACCTGTGGGGCGAGGCGGGCACCTGGACGGCGCGGGCCCCGCTCACCTCGTACGGCCCGAGCGGCATCGGCTTCGTCCACTTCGGGACGCTGCGGCGGCTGGACGTCGCCGCGCCCATCGAGACGTTCGGCCGGGGCGCGCGCGGCTTCAACGTCTACGAGGGGACGATCGAGACCGCCGAGTTCGACCGCATCGTCACGCACGCGGACGCGGCGGTCGGCGTCCAGATCGGGCGGCCGTGCGGCGAGCTGGTCGTGCGCCGCGGCATCGAGACGTACGGCGCGGAGGGCGACAGCCTGGTCAAGGGCGCCCTCGTCCGGCTCGCCGCGAACGCCCTCAGCCTGAAGCCCGGCGGGCACGTGCGGCGCGTCCGCGTGGACGGCGGCCTCGTCACGCACGGGGAGGGCGTCGCCGCGCTCGACCTCGTCCACGGCCGGATCGACGAGCTGACGGTCACCGGCGGCGTCCGTTCCACAGGCGGCTCCGGACGCTAGGGGCCGTCGTCGGGCTAGGGACCGTCGTCGGGCGGGGGCGGGGTGTGGGCGGCGAGCCAGGCGCGCAGGGTCATGTGCAGTTCGAGCTGGAGCGCGGGCTCGTGCAGGTCGGAGCCGAAGAGCTCCTCGATGCGGCGCAGCCGGTAGCGGATCGTCTGCGGGTGCAGCCGCAGCCGGTTCGCCACCGTCGTGGAGTTGAACCGGCACTCGATCAGCGCCAGCAGCGTCTCGGCGAGGTCCCGGCGCTTCGGCGGGCTGATCCGGCGCAGCGGCGCGAGCCGTTCGGCCGCGACGAGGTCCACCAGCTCGCGCTCGCGCGCCATGACGATCAGCGGCATGTGCTCGGTCGCGTAGATCGGCTTGCCGGCGTCCACCGCGCCGGTGCGGGCGAGGGCGAGGGCCTGGCGCGCCCAGCGCAGCGACGTGGCGACGCCGGTGACGCCGACGGGCGGGCCGATCGCGGCCTGCCAGTCGCGCAGCCCCGTTTCGAGCTGGTGCCGCCGCCCCGGCCCTTCGGGATCGGGAACGATCACGCACGGCTCGTCCAGGTGCAGGGCGGCGAGCGCGTCGGAGGGCAGCATCGGACGGCGCGCCGCGAACGCCTCGCGCGAGCGCAGGGCGACGGCCGCGACGCTGTGCGGCAGCTCCCAGCCCGCGCGGCCCGCCGCCTCGACGAGCTCGGGCGCGGACGGATCCGGCGCGAGCAGCAGGTCCACCAGGGCCCGGCGGTGCCCGGCCCGTTCGCCCGCCGCCCGCGCCCCGGCCTCGGCGTGCCCGGCCGCGACAGCCTCGGCGATCCGGTCGGTGAACGCCAGCACGGCCCGCGCGATCTGCCCCATCTCGCCGACCGTCCCGCCGAGCCCGAGCCGTCCGGCGCGGTCGGTGAGCCGTCCGACCGCGAGCCCGGCGCCGATCCGCATCGCGGCCTGCCACTGCTCCAGGCCCCGGCCCTCGCGCGCCTCCCCGGCGCCGACGCGCCGCGCGAGGCCGAGGTACTCCCCGGACGGCGCGCGCGGGTCGCCCATCAGCTCCACGAAGTGCCCGATCAGTCCGCCGACCATGGCGTCCAGGACGCGCGCGTACCGGGGGTCGTGCGGCGGGGCGTACTGCGGGACCTCCCGCCTGATCTGCGCCACGGCCTCCCGCGCCACCTCGGGCACGTACGGCCGGAGCGCGGCCGAGGCCGCCGCGAGCCGTTCGAGCTGGCTCTGGTCGAGCGCGGAGAAGTCCACGAGCGGGGCCTGCTCGTCCATGTCGTCTCCCCGTAGCCGTTCAGTAGTCGAACCACCGGGGCAGGCGCGCGCCGAACAGCAGGTTGCCCGAGACCCTGAGCGACCGGTCGCGCAGGGCGGGGACGACGCGCAGCCGTCCGGCGCACAGCCGCAGCAGGTCGGGGGCGGCCAGGGTGAGCGTGACCTTGGGCCGGACCGCCTTGCCGCGCCGCGCGACCGCGCCGTGCGGGGCCAGCGCGAGCTGGTAGTGGCGCGGCCGTCCGGACGGGGTCCGCACGTTCCACTGCACGACCCCGTGCCGTCCCTTCGCCCGTTCGGGCGCGTACCTGGCGGCCATGAGGTCGAAGACCTGGTCGAGGACCACGCCGGCCCCGACGCTCTCGACGAACTCCGCGATGAACGCGTCGTCCACGCCCTCGATGTCCAGCAACCGCCTCAGGTGCTCCGGCGTACGGATGCTGTCGAGCAGCGGCTTCAGCGCCTCGTCCACACGTGCCTCCTTCATCGGCCCCGCCCCGCCCGCCCGGACCGGGACCCGGGGCGGGCGGGACGCGGGGCGGGACATGGGACGGGTCAGGCGGCGCTGGTGTCGAAGGCCGCGGGCAGCTTCGCGCCGAACATCATGTCGCCGGCGAGCTTGAGGGTGCCGTTCATGAACGCGGTGACGCCGTTGAGCGTGCCGGCGCACAGCCGCAGCAGGTCGGCCGCCGACATGGTGAGCGTCGTGCGCGCGTTCGCGGCCGGGCCGCGCGCGGCCTCGGCGTTCCCCTGGGCGATCGACAGGTGGTAGACCTTCTCGCCCTCCGGCGTCCTGATGTGCCACTCGACCACGCCGGTCTCGGTGGCGAGGCGCTCGCTGACGAACCGGGTCGGCATGAGCTCGAAGACGCGGTCGAGCATCGGGTCGGCGCCCGCCTTGTCGAGGAAGCGGTCGATCAGGGCGTCGTCGCCGTCCGCCAGCTCCAGCAGCGTGCCGAGCTCGCCGGGGGTGGTGATCTGCTCGGCGACCCGCGCGAGGTCGCCCGCGTCGAGCTGCTCCAGCAGGGCGGTCAGGTCCGTGCCCCCGGCCTGGTCGAGCAGCGCGCGCAGGTCGTCCAGGGTGTTCGGCTTGTCGTTGTCGGCCATCGGTGGTCCTCTCCACAATGAGCCGCGATTCTATGTCCCGCAGATTTATGGGACAAAGATTGGCGTCCCACAGTCTGGAGTTAGGATCGGGTTCCGTCAAGAGCGCCCCGAGGATCGGAAGTCCATGACCACGTACCGCATCGACGACCTGGCCCGCGCCGCCGAAACCAGCGTCCGGAACGTGCGCGCCTTCCAGGAGCGCGGCGTGCTCCCCCCGCCTCGGCTGCAAGGGCGGACGGGCCTGTACGACGACTCGCACCTGGCCCGCATCCGGCTGATCGTCCAGCTCCAGGAGCGCGGCTACACGATCGCGACGATCGCCGACCTGATCTCGGCCTGGGAGCGCGGGCACGACCTCGGCGAGCTGATGGGACTGGAGAAGGTCCTCACCGACCCCTGGTCCGACGAGATCCCCGGCTACCTCACGCTCGCCGAGCTCAGCGAGCTGTTCTACCCGGGCCTGCCGCGGGAGAAGGTGTCCCCCGACGAGATCGCCGAGACGCTCCGCCGCGCCGAGTCGCTCGGCTTCGTCGAGCCCGCGGGCGACCGCTACCGGATCCCGAGCCCGAAGCTGCTGAACGTGGGCGCCGAGTTGGTCGCCGCCGGAATCCCGCTGGCCACCGTCTTCGACATCGCGGGCCGCCTGTCCGGCGACTGCGACACGATCGCCCGGCGGTTCGTCCAGCTCACCGTGGACCACGCCGACCTCGACGCCGGCCCCGGCCGCTCCGAGCGCCAGGACCTGCCCGAGATCGCGCGGCTCATCACGCGGCTGCGGCCGCTCGCCCAGTCGGCCGTCCACGGGCTGCTGGCCCGGTCCATGCAGACCCAGGTCATGGCGACGTTCAGCGACCAGGTCGAGAACGTCGCCCGGCTCACCGCTCCCGCCGAATCGCCACGCCCGGAACGGACCGCCACGCCCGAATGACCGGTCCCCGGGCAGACCGGCGAACGTTACGAAGTCGCTGCGAATCCGCCCAACCCGTCCCCGGAAGGGCGCGTCTCATCCGATGATCCGAATGATCACGCTGCGCCGTTGAGGAGAGGACGTTCCGTGAGCGACTGGCAGGTCTCGGGGTTCGACGAGGTGCGGGAGCTCGGCGCGGGCGCGCAGGGCCGGGTGGTGCTCGCGCGGCACGAGGGGTCGGGCTCGCCCGTCGCGATCAAGTACGTGGCGTCGGTCGCGGCCGGGCAGGTGGAGGGGCTGCGGCGCGAGGCGCGGCTGCTCGGGCAGGTCTCCGACCCGCACGTGGCGCGGCTGTACCGGCTGGTGGAGAGCGAGCACGGCGCGGCGATCGTGATGGAGGCCGTCGAGGGCGTGCCGCTCAAGCGGGTGCTGGCCGAGCACGGGCGGCTCACCCCCGAGCAGGCGCTGACCGTGCTGAAGGGCTCGCTGCTCGGACTCGCGGCGGCGCACGGGGTCGGGGTGGTGCACCGCGACTACAAGCCGGCGAACGTCGTCGTCCGCGCCGACGGGCTGAGCAAGCTGATCGACTTCGGCATCGCGATCCCGGCGGGCGAGGGGAACCGGTCCGGGACGCCCGCGTACATGGCGCCCGAGCAGTGGCGCGGCGAGCCCGCCACCCCGGCCGCCGACGTGTACGCCGCCACGTGCGTGTTCTACGAGTGCCTCGCCGGGCGCCGCCCGTTCGGCGGGGACGCCGCGGCGCTGATGGCCGGGCACCTGAACGCGCCGCCGCCGGTCGAGGACGTGCCGGAGGCGGTGCGCGGCCTGCTGGCGCGGGGCATGGCGAAGGACCCCGCGAGCCGTCCGGCGGGGGCGGCGGCGTTCGTCGGGGAGCTGGAGGCCGCCGCGACGGCGGCGTACGGGGCCGACTGGGAGACGCGCGGCATCCGCGCGCTCGCGGGGGCGGCGGTCGCGCTGGCGTCGCTGTTCCCCCTCGCGGCGGCCGGTCTCGCGCCCACCACCGCCGCCGCGACGACGGCCGCCGCGGGCACGAGCGCCGCCGCGGCGGGCACGGGCGCCACGGCGGCGGGCGGGACGGGAGGCGGCGCCGCGTCCGGCGGGTTCCTGGCCGGGGTCGGCGGCAAGGTCGCGGTCGGCGTCGCGGGAACGGCCCTCGTCGCGGGCGGGGGAACGGCCGCCTACTCCGTCCAGCACGACTCCGGGCCCGCGAAGGCCCGTCCGGTCGCCGCCGTGATCGCGACGGAGAGCCGGCTGCTCAGCGGCGTTCCCGTGGCGGTGCGCTCGCAGTACGCGAAGATCACCGGGCTCCGCGACGGGGCGGTGCAGCAGAGCGCCAACCAGCAGCTCCGGGCGCCGGTCGACTGGACCGTCCAACGGCTGAGCAGCCAGACCGCCGAGGTCGAGACCCGTTCGATGTGCAAGGGGAACAACAGCACCGTCGCCCTGACCGCGCGCATGGGCGTCAAGGGCCCGTCGCTCGTCTCGGCCGTCTACGCGAACAAGAGCACGCTGTGCTTCCCGGTGGACGGCGTGATGCCCGGCTGGGCCGTGACCGTCGATCTCAAGACCGGCCGCGCGCTCACCGCGGACGACGTCTTCAAGCCGGGCACGCTCACCGCGTCGGGCATCCGGACGCTGTGGGGCCGCCTGACCGTCCGGGGCGGCAGCATCTACGGGCCGACGGGCTGCCGTCGCGGCGAGTTCCCCGAACGCGCCGACTTCTTCCCGTCCAAGCCCCCCGCCGGCACCGCCGACACCGGGGAGAACCCGCCGTACGTGACCATCTTCCTGGACACGAACCAGTTCGAGCTGAACGTCTCGGAGGGCGGCAGCGAATGCCCGTACGACAAGCTCACCGCGCCGTACGCGAAGGTGCGGGACCTCCTCGTCCCGTCCCTGGCCGCGAAACTGCCGGTGTGACCCGTTCCGCCGCCGGGGTCGCGTGCCGAATCAGCTCCGGCGGGGGTCGGTCCCGTCGGGGGTCGGTCCCGTCGGGGGGTCAGTCCCAGCCGTACACCGAGAACGCCTCGGAATCGCGGCGTACGCGGCGGATCGCGTCGGCGATGTAGTCCACCGTGCTGGCCGGAAGGTCGTCCGGATCGCTCCACCAGATCCCGGCGCATTTCTCCGGCTCGTTGTTGACCGGCTCGCCGTCCCAGCGGGCCGCGGCGAAGAAGAACCCCACCCGGTCCTCCTCGCCCGGCCCGCTGCGGTGGCTGACGTGCACGAATCTCAGGTCATCCGGGCGCAGCCGGACGGCCACCTCCTCCTCGGCCTCGCGGATCGCCGCCGCGAGCACCGACTCGCCCCGCTCCAGATGGCCGGACGGGACGCCCGCACGCCCGTCGGCGTATCCGGTGTTCGCCCGTTCCATCAGCAGGACTCTCCCTTCGGCGTCCAGCAGCAGCACGTGGACGTCCACGATCGGCCGATGCCGCGCAGGATTCCGCGCCCCTCCAAGCACCCCACCTTGAGTCATTCGGTGACTATGACACGCCGGGCGTCACGCCGGGCCCCGGAGCAGAACGGTCAGCCGCTCCATCAGCGCGATCGCCTCGTCCACCTCCTCGGTCACTGCGGCGAGCGCGGGCCGTACAGAGGCGTCGCGAACGGTCGCCGCACGCGGGGACTCCTCGGGGCAGGGCCTGAGCAGCGTGCGGCGCCGGTCGGCCGGATCGGCCTCGGCGACGACCGCCCCGGCGGCGCGCAACCGGGCGACGCAGTTGGACACCTGGCTCTGCACGAGGTCGGTGCGCTTGGCGATCTCGGTGACGGTGGTGCCGGGATGCTCGCGGACGTCCGCGGCGACGATCAGGACGGTACGGGTGCTGGTGGGGTGCTCGCCGACGCCCTCGGTGGGGATCGCGGCCTCGGCGATCTTCTGGAGGCGGTGCCCCAGCAGGAACAGCTCGGTGACGTTCACGCGCCCCAACTTACATCGATTTTAGATGCATCTTGTCTTGATGCATCTAAATCAGATGTATATGTTCTGGGCCATGACCACGCCGCGCGGCAACCCCTGGGCCGTCCTCGCCACGCTGTCCCTCGGGTTCTTCATGACCCTGCTCGACCTGACGATCGTCAACATCGCCGTCCCGGACGTGATGCGCTCCCTGCACACCGGCCTCGACCAGGTGATGTGGACCGTCAGCGGCTACGCCCTCGTCCTCGCCGCCCTGCTGGTGACGTCCTCGCGGCTCGGCGACCTGAAGGGCCGGCGCGCCCTCTTCGCCGCCGGCGTCGCGGTGTTCACCCTCGCCAGCGCCGCCTGCGGCCTCGCGACCGGCCCCGCGACGCTGATCGCCGCCCGCGCCGTCCAGGGCCTCGGGGCGGCGCTGCTGACCCCGCAGACCATGGCGCTGATCGTGACCACCTTCCCCGCCGGACGGCGCGGCGCCGCCCTCGGCGTCTGGGGCTCGGTCGCGGGCGTGGCGACCCTTTCCGGGCCCACCCTCGGCGGGTTCCTGGTCAGCACGGCCGGGTGGCGCTGGGTGTTCTTCATCAACGTCCCGATCGGCCTGCTCGTCCTCGCGATGACGTTCCTGCTGATCCCGGACGTCCGGCCCGCCCGCGCCGGCCGCCTGGACCTCCCCGGCGTCCTGCTCTCCACCGCCGCCCTGACCTGCCTCACGTTCGCCCTGATGGAAGGCGACCGCTACTCCTGGAACGCGTGGATCTGGGTGCTCGGGGCCACCGGCCCGCTCCTCGGCGCGGCGTTCCTGCGCCACCAGGCCCGCCGCCAGAACGCCGACCCGCTCGTCCCGTTCGCCCTCTTCCGCGACCGCGGCTTCGCCGTCATGACCGCCCTGATCGGCGCGATCGGCGCCGCCCTGGTCGCCGCCGTCCTCCCGCTCAGCCTCTACCTCCAGCAGGACCTCGGCCTCAGCGCGATGCGCGCCGGACTCGCCCTGGCCCCGTCCCCGCTGGTCTCCCTGCTGGTCTCCCCGTTCGCCGGCCGCCTCAGCGACCGCGTCGGAGGCCGCCGCGTCCTCCTCGCCGGCCTGCTCTCCTACACGCTCGGCCTCGCGGCCACGGCGCTCCTCACGACCCCGACCGCCCACGCCGCCACGTTCGTCCTCCCGCTCATGCTGATGGGCCTCGGCACCGGCTGCGTGATCGCCCCGCTCTCCTCCGAGGCCATGCGCAACGTCCCCCCGCCCCTGGCCGGAGCCGCCTCCGGCATCAACAACACCGTCCGCCAGCTCGGCTCGGTCCTGGGCACCGCCGCCGCCACCGCCCTGATGGCCGTCGGTTCCCCCCTGACCGGCATCCACCTGGCCCTGACGTTCCCCATAGCGGCCCTGACCCTCGCAGCCCTGACCGTCCTCCTCACCCGCAACGGCACCCCACCCGCGGTCAACGCGCGGAAGGCGTCCTGAAGGCTTCGCCGCGCTCTGGTTGCTTAAGGGGGGTTACAGGTTTCGTGTTGGCTGTTACAGCAGGTCGTGATCGGGTAGCCGGGTCCAAGAGGGAACGCGACGGTGAACGAGGGAGCCAGGATGACCACTCCGGAAGAGAACGCCCCCAAGACCGAGAAGACCGATCAGGTCTTGGGGCGGGAGGACGGCCGGGACCGCCGGAAGGGCAAGGGCGGCAGGCCGGACGGCGGGGAGCGCACCGCGGTCGGGGCCGCCCTGCAAGAGGCGATGGACGAGTCCGGCCAGGACCGCGACGACCTCACCGGACGGTGAGCGCGTCCTTCGGGCGGCGGGCCGGGCCCGGCGTGGAGGGGCCGTGGCGGACGGGGTGACGCCGCCCGACGGCTCGGTGACGTTCGTCGGCAACGCCACCGTGATCATCAGGTACGGCGGCTTCACGCTCCTGACCGATCCGAACTTCCTGCACAAGGGCCAGCACGCCTACCTGGGCTACGGGCTGCGCAGCAGGCGGTTGAAGGAGCCGGCGCTGTCGGTGGAGCAGTTGCCCGACCTCGACGCGGTCGTGCTCTCCCACCTGCACGACGACCACTGGGACCGGGTGGCCGAACGGGGCCTGGACCGGGCGCTGCCCGTCCTGACGACCGAGGCCGCCGCGCGCGCCCTGGACAAGCGGGGGTTCCGCGGAGCGCGGGCGCTGCGCACCTGGCAGCACACGGAGATCACCAAGGACGGGCGCCGGCTGCGCCTGACCGCGATGCCGGGCCGCCACGGACCCGGGCCGCTCCGCCATCTGCTGCCGCCGGTCATGGGGTCGCTGCTGGAGTTCGGCCCCCGGGACGCCGAACCCGAGTTCCGCCTCTACATCAGCGGCGACACCCTCATGTACGAGGGTCTCGCGGAGGTCGCGCGACGGCACCCCGAGATCGACACCGGGATCGTGCACCTGGGCGGCACCAGGCTGCTGGGTGTGCTGACGGTCACCATGGACGGACGGCAGGGCGCACGGTGGATGGAGACGATCCCGTGCCGCTCCGTTCTGCCCGTGCACTACGACGACTACACCGTTCAGAAGTCGCCCCTGTCCGCCTTCCGGACCGAGGTGGAACGGCGCGGTATGAGCGCCCGCCTCCGGCACATCGACCGAGGCCAGACCCTGACCCTCTGAGCGCCGGGCCCAGGGCAGGCGCGAGCTGGGAGCGGGTACGGGGCGTTCGGGGGCTCTAGGCAGGAGCGCGTCGGCGCAGCAAGCTGGAGGGCACGCACCCCTCTCGCGCGGGCCGGCGCGGAAGCGGTGCGTGCCGGGACGGCGCGTCCCCATGGAAAGGGGTCGAGCGAAACCAGCACGCGCGCTGCCCCAGGCCGGCGTGCTCGGGAGCACCGGGGCGGTTCCTCCCCGGCACCGGTCCGGGAGGCGTCACCCACCTGGCGCCGTTTCCCGGACCCCGAGCACGCCGGTCCGTCGCGCTGGCCCATCCCCTGCAGAACGCACTTCAATCCGCGAGCACACCGGCAATCCGCGCTGAACGCGAGAAACCGCGTCCCACCTGGGCGGGCTCGTACGCGAACGGTGGGTCAGGTGGGCAGGGCCGCGGTGACGCGGCGGCGGATCGCGTCCAGGTCGACGTCTTCGGACAGGGACGTGTCGCTCGGCATGACCTTGGTGGCGCTGTCGACGTTGAGCAGCGTGCGGAACAGGCGCGGCAGGACGGCGCGGGCGAGCAGGTCCTCCCCGAGCGCCGCGGCGGCGGCCTGGTCCATGCCGTACCGGTCGGCCAGGTAGGCGGCGAGGCGTTCGTAGGTGGCGGCGAACATGGCGTCGAAGTACGCGCTCGAACTGCCGGGCAGGCGTTCGGCCTCGGCGATGCTCAGGCGGCAGGTGCGCACCTGGGGCTCCCAGACCATCAGTTCGAGGAACCGCCCGCAGAACAGCACCACCGCCTCAGCGGGGTCGCCGGCGTACGCGTCGGGGGTCTTCAACTTGTTGAGGTAGAGCTCGCCGACGAGGTCCAGCACCGCGAGGAAGAGCTTG
Organism: Actinomadura sp. J1-007; assembly: GCF_009793335.1. Classification (GTDB taxonomy): domain Bacteria; phylum Actinomycetota; class Actinomycetes; order Streptosporangiales; family Streptosporangiaceae; genus Spirillospora; species Spirillospora yumaensis. Next base: position 2,938,180 of record NZ_WING01000001.1, read on the forward strand.
TCCTTGCTCTCGAAGTGCGCGTACAGCGACCGCTTGGACGTCTTGGCGCGCACCGCGACGCTGTCCATCGACGCCCGTTCGTACCCGGTCTCCAGGAACACGTCCTTGGCCGCGAACAGGATGTGGCGCCGCAGTTCCTCCCCGCGCCGCTGCTCACCCCGCCGCGGTCCGCCCTGCTGGCTCATTCGACTTGCATCTCCACATGTAAACGGTACGGTTGAGTTTACTAATTGGGGACGCCGCGTCCCCCGCCGCTGGAGGGCACCACATGATCGTCATCACCGCACCTACCGGAAACATCGGGCGCCGGGTCCTCGACCACGTGCTCGCGGGCGACCGGCCGGTCCGCGTCGTCGTGCGCGACCCGGCGAGGCTGCCCGCCGGCGTCCGCGAACGGGCCGAGGTCGTCCAGGGCTCGCACGGCGACCCGGAGGTCGCCGCCCGCGCCTTCGACGGCGCCGACGCCCTGTTCTGGCTGCTCCCGACCGACCACCACGCCGCCAGCGTAGACGAGGCGTACGTCGGGTTCTCCCGTCCCGCGGTCGAGGCCATCCGCGACCGCGGCGTCAAGCGCGTCGTGGACGTCAGCGCCCTCGGGCGCGGCACCGCGCACGCGGACCGGGCCGGGTACGTGACCGGCTCGCTGGCCATGGACGACCTGATCGCGGGCACCGGCGCGGCGTTCCGCGCGCTCGCCGCGGGCTCGTTCATGGACAACCTGCTGCGCCAGGCCCGGTTGATCAAGGAGCAGGGCGCGTTCACGGGCACCCTCGCCCCCGGCCTCGCGCTGCCCGCCGTGGCCGCGCGCGACATCGCCGCGGTCGCCGCGCGCCTGCTGCTCGACACGTCCTGGTCCGGCCAGGAGGAGGTGCCGCTGCTCGGCCCCGAGGACCTGTCCGGCGCCGACATGGCCGCCGTCGTCTCCGACGTGCTCGGCACGCCCGTCGAGTACCGGCGGATCCCCGGTGAGGCGCTGGTCGACCAGCTCACCGGCTCGGGCGCGTCCGGCGCCATGGCCCAGGGCATGCTCGACATGATGATCGCCAAGGACGGCGGCCTCGACCACGGCATCGCCCGTACGCCGCGGCACGCGATCGACACCCCCACCACGTTCCGGCAGTGGTGCGAGGACACCCTCAAGCCCGCCGTCGCCGCCGCCTGACAGACGCACGCGTCCCGCGCCTCGTCCCTCGTGCCGTGCCCGGTCGTGCGGGCGGGCACGGCACGGCACGAGGGTACGGAGGTCAGGAGACGCGGGTCATCGTCGAGTCGTAACCGCCGCCGCCCGGGTACACCCACGCCCCGTCCATGACGGTGCCGTCCTCGTTGAACGCGCCCTTGAAGTAGGCGGGCGATCCCTTCTCCCCGCCCCAGATCGTCAGGACGTCGCCGTCCATCTCGTACACGTAGTCGAAGGTGTTCCCGGCGCTGTCGTAGAAGCGGGACTTGATGTCCTCGCCCGGCTGCTCGGCGCCGAAGGGACGCTCGCGGCCGATGACCTCCATCCCCTTGACCTCCTCGCCGGCATGCCGCATCTCGACGTCCTGAATCATGAAGAAGCCGCCGTCCAGCCAGCGGTAGGTGACCGTTCCCTCGGCGCCGCCGGTCACGCGCCACGTTCCGACGAGCCGGTCCAGCGCGCGCAGTCCGGCGTCCGGGATGTTGTCAGCCATGATGGTTCCTCTCCGTCGTTTCCCCTTATGACGGGGCCCGGACGGAAAAGGAATCGGTCTAGAGCCCGAACTCCGCGAGCCGCTCCGGCGCGAACGTCGTGATCTCGGCGATCAGCCCGTCCTCGATCCGCAGCACGTCGATGTTGACGGGCGTCCACGCGCTCTGGCCCGGGGGCCGCGCCCAGTTGGCCACCGCGGGCTGCCGGTTCGCCGACGTCGCGACCGAGCGCCACTCGCCCCAGGTGTCGGTGTCGGCGAGGGCCGACTCCCACATCGCCAGGATCGCGGCGCGGCCCTCGTACACCAGGTTGACCGGCGGCATCGTCTGGCGCGCGTCCTCGCGCAGCAGGGCGGTGAACGAGGCCGGATCGGCTCCCTGCGACGCCTCGACGTAGCGCCGCACGACGGCCTGCTCGCGTTCGCCGGCCTGCCGGCTCCACTCCGCCCGCCGTTCCGGCAGCTTCGCCCGCATGGTCGCCCGCGCCCGCTGCAACGCGCTCTTGACCGACGCGACGCTCATGTCCAGCGTCGCGGCCGTCTCCGCCGCCGGCCACCCCAGCACGTCCCGCGTGATCAGCACCGCCCGCTGCCTCGGCGGGAGATGCTGCACGGCCGCCAGGAACGCCAGCTCGATGGTCTCCTTCTCGACGACCTCGGACGCCGCGTCCAGCAGCCGGTCGGGGTACGGCTCCAGCCAGGTGATCTCGGCGATCGGCGACTCGGCCATCGCGACCTCCCTGGCCCGCGCCGGGCTCGCCAGGAAGTCCAGGCACGCGTTCGTGGCGATCCGGTAGAGCCAGGCGCGCAACGTCGACCGCCCCTCGAAGCCGTCGCGCTTGCGCCACGCCCGAAGCAGGGTCTCCTGCACCAGGTCCTCGGCGTCGCTGAACGAGCCGAGCATCCGGTAGCAGTGCACCCGCAACTCGTCCCGGTGCCGCTCCGCCGCCTCGACGAACGCCGCCTCGCCCATGTCCTGCCACCCGATGACCGTTCACCGCCTCCAGACCAGAACACCCCGGACCACCATCACTCCGGCCACAAGCGTAGACACTGGACGGCACCGCGCGGGCGGACGCGACGAGCCCGCCGCCGGGCGGGCCCGGGGGCGGGGAGTGTGAGGATCGGGGCATGGACGTCCGGCAGCTGGAGTACTTCCTCGCGATCGTGGACCACGGGGGCTTCAACCGCGCGGCGACGGCCCTGTACGTCTCGCAGCCGGCGCTCTCGCAGGCGGTTCAGAGCCTGGAGCGCGACCTCGGGAGTTCGCTGTTCCACCGCATCGGGCGTCGGGCGGTGCTGACCGAGGCCGGGCGCGCGCTGATCGAGCCCGCGCGGGCGGCCGTGCGCAGCCTCCAGACCGCACGGGCCAGGGTCGCCGCCGTCGAGGAACTGCGGACCGGGCGGCTGGACGTGGCGGCGATGCCGTCCCAGGCCGTGGAGCCGCTGACGACGATGATCCGTTCGTTCAGCGATCGCTTCCCCGGGGTGTCGGTGGTCATCAAGGCCGCTTTCACGGCACGGGACGTGGTCGAGATGGTGCGCACGGGCGCCGCCGAACTGGGGCTGCTCGCGACGGCGGGCCCGTTGCCGGAAAAGGAGGTGACCGTCCATCCCGTCGGAAGGCAGCGCTTCGTCCTGGTCGCCGCGCCTGACGGGCCGTTCCCCGACAAGGATCGCGTGGCCTGCGAGGAACTGTCCGGCCACCGGCTGATCGTCGGCCAGTCCGGCACCGGAATGCGCGCCTATGTCGACGGCCTGAGCGAACGGGGCGTCGAATTCGCCATCGCGGCGGAGACCGAACACCGGGTCTCGCTCCTTCCGCTGGTGCTGGCGGGTGTGGGAGTGGCGGTGGTGACCGAGGCATGGCGCGGCATGGCCGAACAGGCGGGCGCGCGGGTGCTGGACATCGAACCGGAAAGCAGCCTCGACATCGCGCTGGTGAGCCGCGGCGAACTGTCCCCGGCCGCCCAGCAGTTCATCGCCTGCGCCGTTCGATAAGGGCTGCTTATCAGCGTCATCGCCGTTACGACTTGGACGGGCGAACGGCTGGATTGCTGCAATCGACGCATGACGAACCACCACATCGCGCTGATCCCCGGCGACGGAATCGGCGCGGAAGTCCTGCCTCCCGCCCGCAGGGTCCTCGACGCCGTGGGCGCCCGCCACGGCTTCGGCTTCACCTACACCACGTACGACTGGTCCTGCGAACGTTACGCCCGCGAGGGCGCGATGATGCCGCAGAACGGCCTGGACCTGCTCCGCGACAAGGACGCCATCCTGCTCGGCGCGGTCGGCTATCCGGGCGTACCCGATCACGTGTCGCTGTGGGGGCTGCTGATTCCGATCCGCCGCGGATTCCGCCAGTACGTCAACGTGCGACCGATCCGCGTCTTCGAGGGAATCGACAGCCCGCTGCGGACGGCCACTCCCGGAGAAATCGATTTCGTGGTCGTACGGGAGAACGTCGAAGGCGAATACAGCGAGATCGGCGGACGCCTCAACCGCGGTTTCCCCGACGAACTCGCCGTCCAGGAATCGGTGTTCACCCGCACCGGCGTGACGCGCGTGCTGGACTACGCGTTCGAACTGGCCGCGCGGCGCGGCGGAAGGCTGATCTCGGCCACCAAGTCCAACGGCATCGTCCACACCCTTCCGTTCTGGGACGAGCTGGTCGCCGAACGCGGCCGTTCCCACCCGGAAGTGGACTGGGACCAGGAGCACATCGACGCGCTGGCGGCCAAGTTCGTCCTCGATCCCGCCCGCTTCGACGTGGTCGTCGCCTCCAATCTCTTCGGCGACATCCTCAGCGACCTGGCCGCCGCCGTCGCCGGTTCGATCGGCATCGCGCCCGCCGCCAACCTCAACCCCGAACGCGAGTTCCCCTCGATGTTCGAGCCGGTCCACGGGTCCGCCCCCGACATCGCCGGCCGGGGCATCGCCAACCCGCTCGGCGCGATCTGGTCGGCGGCCATGATGCTCGACCACCTGGGCCACCCCGAGGCCGCCGGGGACGTGACCGGCGCGATCGCCGCCGTCCTCGCCAAGACCGACCTGCGCACCCCTGACCTGGGCGGAACCGCGACCACCACCGACTTCACCGAGAAACTCCTCGAACTCCTCTGACCGTCCCCCCTCGCCCCACCACGCGCCCGCCCCACCGGACCGGACGGCGGGTCGCGCGGGCGCACGCGGGCGCACGGCCCGGCGGCCGTTCCGTACGCCCCCTTGGCCTTCCCGCCGCGTTCACCCCCATGAGGAGAGAGCCATGGCAGCACCGGCGTCCCCCCACCCAGCCCTCCCCGCGACACCGTCCAGACCCTGGTACAAGCAGCTCTACCTCTGGGTGCTGACGGCCATCACCGCAGGCGTCCTGACCGGCTGGCTGTGGCCCTCCGCGGGCGTCGCGCTCGAACCGGTCGGCACGACCTTCGTGTCCGCGATCAAGATGCTCATCACGCCGATCGTCTTCCTCACCATCGTGGCGGGCATCGGCGGCGTGGACAGCCTGCGCCGGGTCGGCCGGATCGGCCTGAAGTCACTGGCCTACTTCCAGGTCGGCACCCTCGCCGCGCTGGCGCTCGGCCTGGTCGCGGTCAACGTCTTCCAGCCGGGCGCCGACGTGCACGCCCATCCCGGCGACCTGCGGCTGGCGGGCGACGCGGCCCAGTACGTCAAGGACGGGGAGGAGCAGAGCTGGTGGCACTTCCTCACCGACATCGTGCCGTCCAGCGCGGTCGGAGCGTTCGCCGAGGGCAACATCCTCCAGGTCATCTTCGTCTCGGTGCTGTTCGGCGTCGCCCTCAAGGCCGTCGGGCCGCCCGGACGGCCGATCATCGAGGGGATCGACCGGCTGAGCACCGTGGTCTTCAAGGTCCTCCACTACGTCATGCAGGCCGCCCCCGTCGGCGCGTTCGGGGCGATGGCGTACACGATCGGCAAGTACGGGATCTCCACCCTCACCAGCCTCGGCCAGCTCATCGGCCTGTTCTACGGCACCTCGGCGTTCTTCGTCGTGGCGGTCCTCGGCGCCGTCACCGCCCTGCTGAAGATCAACATCTTCCGGCTGCTGCGCTACCTGCGCGAGGAGTTCCTGATCGTCCTCGGCACCTCGTCCTCCGAGAGCGTGCTGCCCCGGCTCATGGCCAAGCTCGAAGGACTCGGCGTACGCCGCGAGATCGTCGGCCTCACGGTGCCGACCGGCTACTCGTTCAACCTCGACGGCAGCTCGATCTACCTCTCCCTGGCCGCCGTCTACATCGCCCAGGCCACCGACACCGATCTGGACCTCGGCGGCCAGCTCGGGCTGCTCGCGGTCATGATCCTCACGTCCAAGGGCTCGGGCGGCATCACCGGCGCGGGCTTCATCGCGCTCGCCGCCACCCTGTCCACGCTCGACACGGTCCCCGCCGCGGGCATCATGCTGATCTTCGGCATCGACAAGTTCATGTCGGAGTGCCGCGCCCTGACCAACCTCGCGGGCAACAGCGTCGCCACCCTCGTCGTCGCCCGCTGGGAACGCGTCCTCGACACCGCCCGCGTCAACCGCGTCCTCCGCACCGGCGTCCCCGAACCCCAACCGCCCGCCCCCTCCGAACCCGCCGCCCCCACCCTCACCACCGCCTGACCCCGCGGTTCCATGAAAGCGTCGACTCCTGGAACCCGACTCCACCACCTGGACGGCCGTCTGGACCGTCCGCTTGCCTGCCCGTTGCCGATCAGAAAGACCGTCCACCGTGCTCATCGCCCGTTCCATCGCGCTGTTCGTCTTGGCCGCCCTGCTGGAGATCGGCGGTGCCTGGCTGGTCTGGCAGGGCGTGCGCGAGCACCGCGGCCTGCTCTGGATCGGCGCGGGCGTCATCGCTCTCGGACTCTACGGATTCGTGGCCACCTTGCAGCCCGACGCTGACTTCGGCCGCATCCTGGCCGCGTACGGCGGCGTGTTCGTCGCCGGGTCCCTGGCCTGGGGCATGGTGGCCGACGGATTCCGCCCCGACCGCTGGGACGTCGCGGGAGCCCTGATCTGCCTGGCAGGCGTCGCCGTCATCATGTACGCCCCGCGCGACACCTGACCGCGCGTCGAGCCTCAGGCGTTCAGGTTCAGGCGGTGGGCGTTCGGGGTGCGGCCGAAGGCTTGGCGGAAGATGTCGATGAAGGCGCTGGCGGACGACCAGCCGCACTGGTGGGCCACCGCGGTCACCGGCGTGTCGGCCGCCAGGAGCATCAGTGCGTGGTACAGGCGCAACTGGGTGCGCCATTGCGGGAAGGTCATGCCGAGGTCGGCTTGGAAGAGCCTGGACAGGGTGCGGTCGCTGGCGCCGACCTCCTTGCCCAGTGCGGCCAGCGTGCGGTCGTCGGCGGGGTCGGCGTGCAGGAGATCGCACAGCGCCTTGAGGCGCGGGTCGGTCGGGGCGGGCAGGTACAGGGGCTGCTGCGACGAGACGCGCAACCGGTCGAGCAGGACCGCTCGCAGCCGGACGCGCTCCGGGCTGTCGCCCGCATCGTGGTCGCGGGTGTACTCCAGGATCAGTTCCCGCAGGAGAGGGTCGACGGTGAGCACCGCGGGCTCGGTCAGGCCGAGCGGGTTGTCGGTGACGGGCAGTCCCACCAGGTGCAGCCGCAGCTCGCCGTGGGCCCGGTGGGCGTGCACGGCGCCCGCCGGTATCCAGATGGCGCGGTTGGCGGGGGCCACCCATGATCCCGCGTCGGTGGTGACGGCCAGCACCCCGCGTCCGGCGTAGGCGATCTGGTGGTTGTCGTGGCGGTGGACGTCGATGGTGCCCCCGGGCGCCAGCCACTTCGCACTGGTCGGCGCGATCGGGTGATGGCGGATCTCCCTCATTTTCCGACATCTTATCCGAAACCCGACATGGCCGCCCGCCGCAGGTCCGGCCGCCTCGACCCGTACGCCCGCGGCACCGCGCGCCACCGGGAACGGAGGTCACATTCGTCCAAGACTTCCGCGGGATCGCCTGCCGTAATGGATGCCACGACAACGGAGGTCGAACGATGTCTGAAGCAACCCCCGACCGGAGGCCGCCGATCATCCTGGCTCCCGCCGAAGGCCGCGAGTACCCGATGGGCCGGATACAGGCCGTCTTCAAGGCGGACGGGGCGGAGACCGCCGGCCGGTACTCGATCTCGGAGTGGTGGCTGGAACCGCGGACGGCGGGGCCGGGCCGCCATTCCCACCCCGAGGACGACGTCTTCTACGTCATCGAGGGGACCATGAGCTTCCTGACGGACGACCGCTGGACGGACGCGCCGGCCGGATCGTTCGTCCTCGTTCCGGGCGGGATCGCCCACGACTTCGAGAACCGCAGCGCCGCCCGCGCGGGCGTGCTGAACATCTCGGTCCCGGGCGCCTTCGAGGAGCTCATGCCGGGCATCGTCGAATGGTTCACGGAGAACCCGCCCCAGGCCCCGACCCGCCGAACCCCCTCGGAAACGTAGACCCCGACCCGACGCCTTCTCGCCGCGCGCCACCGCCGCAGCCCTCGCGCGCGACGTCCTCGTCCTGGACGCCGCGCGCGGCTCAGGGTGCCCTGGCTTCGTCCCGTCCGCCCGGCTAGTTGAAGGTGTCGGGGTCGAGGCCGATGCGGCCGTCGGGCCTGTCGAGCGTCGCGATCTCGGCCATCTCGCCGTCGGTGAGCTCGAAGTCGAAGACGTCGATGTTCTGGGCGATGCGGGCCGGCGTCACCGACTTGGGGATCACCACGTTGCCGAGGTGCAGGTGCCAGCGCAGGACGACCTGCGCCGCGGTCTTGCCGTGGGCTTCGGCGATACGGGCGAGGACGGGCTCGTTCAGCAGGTCGCCGCCCTGGCCGAGGGGGCTCCACGCCTCGGTGGCGATGCCGTGGTCGGCGTCGTGGCGGCGCAGGACCCTCTGGTTGAAGTACGGGTGCAGCTCGATCTGGTTGATGGCCGGTACGACGCCGGTCTCGGCGAGCAGCCGGTCCAGGGTCTCGGTGGTGAAGTTGGAAACGCCGATGGCCTTGGCGCGGCCGTCCGCGTAGATCTCCTCCAGCGCCTTGTACGTCTCCACGTACAGGTCCCTGGCGGGCATGGGCCAGTGGATCAGGTACAGGTCGACGTAGTCGGTGCCGAGCCGCTCAAGGCTGGCGTCGAACGCCTTCAACGCGGCGTCGCGCCCCTGGTCGGAGTTCCACAGCTTGGTGGTGATGAACACCTCCTCGCGCGCGAGCCCCGAGTCCTTCACCGCCCGGCCGACGCCGCTCTCGTTCTCGTACAGGCGCGCGGTGTCGATGTGCCGGTACCCGGACTCGAGCGCCGTCCGCACCGCGGTGTACGCCTGGTCGTCGGGCACCTGCCAGACCCCGAAGCCGAGCTGCGGGATGACCGTCCCGTTGTTCAGGGTGACGAAATCCATGATCATTCCCTTCTCCGGTACGCGTTCGTGCCGCTGGGCGCGGCGGCCGGGACCACCGGGCGGACGAGCGTCCCGCCGGTGCCGGCACCCACTGGAACGCCTCCGCGGCCCACTCGATGCCCTCAACGGCCGTCGCATCCGCGAGGAGCGTTCCAACCTGGGCCATCCGGCGGCCTGCCGGACACGGTCCGGCCGCCGGGTGACGATGATCCCCAACGTTCCTACCCCGAAACGAAGCCGCTCCCTCCCCGCCGCCCCGTTCCGGCGGGGGTTTTCGGCGGCCCAGTATTCTGTGGAGGGTTTGTCCGCGCTGGCCGCTTTCTTCACCGCCTGCGGCGACGTCGATGTGGCCGCGACGGCGGACGAGGTCTGGTGGGCGGGCTCAGAAGCCGGCGGCGCGGGCCCCGGCACGGTGTCGGAGGTGCGGCGTCTTTCCAGCGAGGAACGCGTCTCGTCCACCGAGACGGTCGCCATTCCCTTGGCCGCCGGGCGGACGCCCCGGCAGGGTTCTCATCGATATGTGCTCCGAAGGATGACCTCAATGGAAAAGCTCGACCTCGACATGCTTCGCGAAAATGGCTGTGTCGCCATTCTCCGAGCGGACAGCACTGAGCACTTTCCCGCGACGACCCGGACGCTGGTGGACTGCGGCGTCCATCTCATGGAGTTCTCCTTGACGACGCCCGGCGCGTTGGCCGCCGTCCGGGAGCTCGCCGGGACCTTGCCCGGCCGCGTCCAGCTCGGGGTCGGCACGGTGACCACCGTCGCGCAGGCCGAGGCCGCCGCGGACGCCGGCGCCCGGTTCCTCGTCACCCCCGTGACGAACGTGCAGGTCATCGAGTATGCGCGCAGGGTCTCGCTGCCGATCCTGGCGGGCGCGCTGACGCCGACGGAGGTCTTCACCGCGTGGACGGCGGGCGCGACGGCGGTGAAGGTCTTCCCGGCCGGGCTGGGAGGACCGGCGTACATCCGTTCGCTGTCCGACCCTTTCCCGGACATTCCGCTGGTCCCCACCGGAGGCGTCGGCCTTTCCGAAGCCCCGGCCTATCTCGCCGCGGGCGCGGCGGCGGTGGGAATGGGCGGCCCCTTGCTGGGATCGGCTCCGAAAGGCGGATCGCTGACGGAACTGGCGGAACGGGTGGAGAAGCTCCGATCGGCGTGCTCCGCCGCGAAGTCCGAGTGAAGCACCGCGATCGTGATGAGAGAAGCCTCGATGACCACCCTGCTCACCATCGGCGAAACCCTCGCAGTCGCGTCCACCCCCGTGGGCACTCCGCTGCGCAACGCCGCTGATCTCCACCTGTCGACGGCGGGCGCGGAGTCGACCGTCGCCATCGGCGTGCGGCGGCTGGGCCACACCGCGGCCTGGGTGGGAGTGCTGGGCGCGGACGAGCTCGGCGCGCGCGTCCACCGCGAGCTGGCCGCGGAGGGGGTCGACACCCGGTTCGTCAGGTTCGTACCGGACGCGCCCACCGGTTTCATGCTGCGCGACCACCGCACCCGGGACTACGTGTCGGTGTCGTACTACCGCGAGCACGGCTCGGGCACCCGGCTGGGAGCCGACGACGTCGAGGCGGCCTTCGCCGCGTTCGACGGGATCGACATGGTGCACCTCACCGGCATCACGACCGCGTTGAGCCCGAGCTGCCGGGCCGCGGTCCTCCGCGCCGTCGAGCTGGCGAGGGAGCGCGGCGCCCTGGTGTCGTTCGACGTCAATTACCGCCGGGCGCTTTCCGGACCGACACCGGAGGATGTGCGCGAGATCCTGCCGCACACCGATGTACTCTTCGTCGGTCACGACGAACTCCATATCGTCACCGAAGAAGTCGAGCCCCTGAGCGCGGCCCGGGAACTCTTGCGGCACGGTCCCACCGAGGTCGTGGTCAAACGGGGCAAGGACGGCGCCTGCGCCGCGGCGGACGGAGACCTGTTCGAGGTCGCGGGCATGAACGTCGCGGTCATGGACGTGATCGGCGCGGGCGACAGCTTCGTGGCGGGCTATCTCGGGGCGCGAGCCCACGGCCTGCCGATTCCCGAACGGCTGCGGTGGGCCACGACCTGCGCGGCGTGCACCGTCGGGACGCGGGGCGACTGGGAGGGACTGCCTCACCTGTCCGAACTGGACGGCCGCATGGAAACCGACAAGACGGTCCGCTGAGTCTTTTCCATAACCCGGATACCGCGCGATCACCCTGCTTTAAGAAATGGGCTGAGGAATGAAGGAGTACGTGGCCGAGGTCGCCTCGGACCAAGCCTGGCAACTCGCGGAGGGGCCGGTCTGGGACGATGCGCGCGAGCGCGTGCTCTGGGTGGACATCGCCGCGGGCGATGTGCACATCGGGACGCTGGACGGCGATCGCGTCGTCCCGACCTCGTCCCGGCACGTGGACGACACGGTCGGCGCGGTGGTGCCCGCCGCGTCCGGGGAACTGCTCGTCGCGGGCCGCCACGCCGTTCACCTGCTGACCGCCGACGGCCGCCTCACCGAGGTCGCCCGCCCCGTTCGCGAGGGCGAGCGCCGCCGGTTCAACGACGGGGCGTGCGACCCGCGCGGCAGGTTCCTGGTCGGCACCCTGTCGCTCGGCGAGCCCGCCCACAGGGAGTCGCTCTACCAGCTCGACCCTGCTGGCGAGGTGACCGTTCTCGACAACGATCTCGCCCTGTCGAACGGCATCGCGTGGTCACCGGACGGCAGCGTCCTCTACACGGTCGACACCACGCCGGGAACCGTATGGGCCCGCCCCTACGACGCGGCGTCGGGAAAGTGCGGACGGCGCGAAACCGCCTTCACCGTCCGGGACGGAGACCCCGACGGGATCTGCGTCGACACCGACGGCAACCTGTGGACGGCGATCTGGGGTGGCGGAGAGGTCAGATGCTTCTCCCCCAGGGGGAGGTCCTGGCGACCGTACGGGTGCCGGCGCCGCACACCTCCAGCGTCGCCTTCGTCGGTCCCGACCGCGACCGCCTGCTGATCACCACCGCCACGGACGAACTGCCGGATGCCGACCTGGCCGCGTACCCGGCCTCCGGCCACCTGTTCCTGGCCGACGTCGCCGCCCGCGGCACGCGCACGTTCGCCTGGTCGTCCTGACGGTCGGCGGGACCGCCCCTCCGAGCGTCTAGCGGCGGACGGGTTGGGGGTTGAGCAGGTCGTCGTAGTCGTCCGGGAGACGCGCGGTCAGATGCTCGTACTGCTCCAGCGGGATCAACGACCTGATCACCGCCAGCACCGCACGCGCATGGCGCCGCGCGAGCCGCACATCGTTGACCCCCTCCACCCCGGCCACCCGCTCGTAGAACTCCCGCACGCCGAACTGCTCGCCCCGCCCCTCCTCCGGCAGCACCTCCGCCAACTCCGGCGGCAGCCGCACAGCGAGATCGCCGCTCTCCTCCCCCGCCAACCGCTCCCCCAACACCATCAGCGTCGCCCGCACGGCCCGATCCGCGTGCTCGTCCGCCGCGATGGCCGCGCTCTCACGCACCGCCGAAACCAGCTCGCGCTCCTTCATCCCGCCCTCCCTGCGTTCGCCCCGAACGGTGCGCCCCGAACGGCTCGCCTCGAACGGCTCGCCCGGACCGGCCGAAGCCCCGGCCAGCGCGCCGCACCAGCCGATTCACCGTCCACGACCTTCAAAGCCCCACCATTGAGCACACTCCCCAGTGAACGGCCGACCAATCCCCGCGCCTGGCTGAACGCCTCGTCCCATCAGTGGCCAAGGCGGTTCTGGGAGCTGGGATCACGGCGAGAACGTCACGATCGGGGGCTCTTGAGGCGGCGCAGCAGTTTGGTCAGCCGATTGCCTCGGGTTGCCTTGAAGGCGGCGAACGCGGTGCGGTCGTCCGGAGTGGCGATGTCGTCGAACAGGGACTGGGCCCGCCGGCGTACGGCCTCGTCGTCGTGGAGCATCCGCTCGAAGAGCAGGGCTCTGTGGCGGCGCAGGGCGAAGTCGGCACGCGCTCCGACCTCGGCATGTGAGGAGAGCCGGTGCAGTGCCCCGACCAGCCGGACGGGGTCCTCCAGGTGGGAGCCGTTCGCGCCCAGGACGAGGCGCAGCGCGAGCACGAGTTCTTCGGTGTCGGGCTCGGGTGATTCCTGGGTCAGCAGGGATTCGACGGCTCGCGTTCCGGAGAGGGTGCCTTTGATCCGGGTGATGCTGCGGACGAGTTTGAGGTCGTACCCGGGTGGGCGGCCGTGGGCGGCGGCGACGATCGCGACGCGTACGACTTCGGCCGAGGGCGGGTCCTCCATGCCGATGGCCAGCCCGTCGGCCGACGGGTCATCGATCTGGTTGAGCGCGTTGAGGGCCTTCCACCGCGCGATCGTGTCCCTGTCGTCGATGGCGAAGTAGGCCAGGGCCCCCCTGTTCTCCGCCGGGTCGGGCCGTCCCGTGCCGTCGTCGGGGAGGCGTTCCAACAGCGCCATCAGGTGGAGACGTCCCTGCGGGGAGGTTTCGGCCTCGAACCGCCGCCGCGCCTGCGCCAGCGTGATCCCGTAGTGCTCGAACGCATTGAGCAGGTCACGATCGGGCTCCACCAGAGCGGCCGCGTCCAGCAGCGCGGGCACCGCCTGGTCGGAGTGAACGTCGCGCAGCGCCCTTGCCGCCGTGTTGACGCAGGCGCGGTCCCCCAGTGCCGCGACCAGGGCGGGTGCGGCCCGTTCGTCCCCGATGCGGTGCAGGGCCTCGATGATCCCCTGCCTGAGGTCGTAGGGGTCTGTGAAATCGACGGGCTGCGGCAGGCTCTCGTCCGAGATGGTGCTGTAACGGCTGATATCGACGCCGAGACCGTGCTCGCCGCGCAGGCGGTCGGCCTCGTCGTACCAGGCGTCCCACGCCCGCTGAACGGCGTCGGCCCGCCGGCGGTTCTCGTCGATCTCGGCCAGCAGTTCCCGCAGCCGCCCGGCGAGCACCGGCACCACCTCGGGCCCGCGTTCCCGCAACGCGTCGATCGCCCGGTGCCGCGGGCTCGGGCTGTCGTACCCGTCGTCCGAGGTCCGCCAGTACGCCAGTCTCTCGATCAGCTCGTCCAGATCGTCGGCCATCGGGTTCCGTTCTCACGTCGATGCTCGCGGCGGGCCTGGGCCCAGCCGGCACCCTGGCACGCGTCCGCCGGGACCGGTCCCGGCCGGCGTCGGAGGGCGGCGGGCGGAGGACGCGTCAACCATATTCTGACTCCCCAGTTTCTGCCCGGGTGACTACCGGCGTGCATTACCGTGTGTGCCTCGACGCATTCAATCGGTGAGAATGTACGCGCCAGATCTTGCGGGAGGGCCGATGACCCGGGCGGACGAGCTCGATCCGGATCACAATCCGAAGCACTGGATAGCCACCAACCTGCGGCTCTTCCGCATCACGTACAACATGACCGGCGTGGAGGTGGCCCGCCTGCTGGGCATCACGAAAAGCCAGGTGTCGAATATCGAGGCGGGCGACGCGAACCTCCAGATGAAGCACGCCGAGATCCTGGACGAGCGCTGGAACACCCGAGGGCATTTCGCCCGCCTGGTCAGGTTCCGGGACCGCCCGCACGATCCCGACTGGTACCACGAGTTCACCCGCTACGAGCAGTCCGCCGACCGCATCGAGGCGTACTCGGCGCTGCTGGTGCCCGGCCTCCTCCAGACCGAGGCTTACATGACCGCCCTGTTCCAGGTGTCCACGGCCGTCACCGACATTGACAGGGCCGTTCGCGAGCGTCTGGACAGGCAGCGGGTCCTGTGCCGGGAGAAGCCGCCCGAACTGCGGATACTCATCAAGGAGAGCGCACTGCTCGACCCGGTCGGCGGGCCGGAGGTCATGCGGCGGCAACTCCTGCTGCTTCTCGAAGCGTCCCAATGGAAGAACGTCATCATCCGCGTGGTCGCAAGGGGCACCGGAGCGCACCTGGGATTGGACGGATCGTTCCAACTCCTCCAAGGCCCCAAGGGAAATTGCGCTTATACGGAGGCCGTGGGAGGCGGCAGGCTCATCGAAGACCC
This sequence comes from Actinomadura sp. J1-007, assembly GCF_009793335.1. Lineage (GTDB taxonomy): Bacteria > Actinomycetota > Actinomycetes > Streptosporangiales > Streptosporangiaceae > Spirillospora > Spirillospora yumaensis. Next base: position 2,953,220 of record NZ_WING01000001.1, read on the forward strand.
CGAAAAGGTCGCGGAGTACCGGCTCCGGTACGACAGGCTCAACGCGGACGCGCAGCCCCGCGCGGTGTCCGAACGTCTGATCCGCGAAGCCATCGAGTCCATGAAGTGAGCCGAATCGTCCGGCGCGAGTCCCCGATGTCCCGGAGCGGCGAAAAGCCGTCCCGGAGCAGCGACAAGGCGCCCCGCACGAGCGGGGCGCCCTTTCGCTACTTCGTCAGGGTCAGGCCCTTGGCGGACGAGACCTTCAGGCGGTCGGACGGCTCGTCCAGGTCGACCAGGACCTCGTCGCCGTCGCGGACCTCTCCGGCCAGCAGCTCCTTCGCGAGCTGGTCGCCGATCGCCGTCTGGACGAGGCGGCGCAGCGGGCGGGCGCCGTACAGCGGGTCGTAGCCGGTGAGGGCCAGCCACTCGCGGGCCGCGTCGGTGACGGTCAGCGCGAGCTGCCGGTCCGCGAGGCGGGCGGCCAGCTTGTCGACCTGGAGGTCCACGATGCGGGTCAGGTCGGCCGTGGACAGCGCGTCGAAGATGATCACGTCGTCCAGGCGGTTCAGGAACTCGGGCTTGAACGACTCGCGCACCGCGCCGAGGACGGCCTCCCGCTTCGCCCCGTTCTCCAGCTTCGGGTCGACCAGGAACTGCGACCCGATGTTGGACGTCAGGATCAGGATCGTGTTGCGGAAGTCGACCGTGCGGCCCTGCCCGTCGGTGAGGCGGCCGTCGTCCAGCACCTGGAGCAGGACGTCGAAGACCTCCGCGTGCGCCTTCTCCACCTCGTCCAGCAGGACGACCGAGTAGGGGCGGCGGCGGACGGCCTCGGTGAGCTGGCCGCCCTCCTCGTAGCCGACGTAGCCGGGAGGCGCGCCGACCAGGCGCGCGACCGAGTGCTTCTCGCCGTACTCGCTCATGTCGATGCGGGTGATCGCCCGCTCGTCGTCGAACAGGAAGTCGGCGAGCGCCTTCGCCAGCTCGGTCTTGCCGACGCCGGTCGGGCCGAGGAACAGGAACGAGCCGGTCGGGCGGTCGGGGTCGGAGACGCCCGCGCGGGCGCGGCGGACCGCGTCCGACACCGCCTGCACGGCCGTGCGCTGGCCGATCAGGCGCTTGCCCAGCTCGTCCTCCATGCGCAGGAGCTTGGCGGTCTCGCCCTCCAGCAGGCGGCCCGCCGGGATGCCGGTCCAGGACGCGACCACGTCGGCGACGTCGTCGGGGCCGACCTCCTCCTTGACCATCGCGTCGCGGTTGTCGGCCTGCTCGGACGCCTCGCCGAGCTGCTTCTCCAGCTCGGGGATCTCGCCGTAGGTGAGGCGGGCGGACGTTTCGAGGTCGCCGTCGCGCTGGGCGCGCTCCGCCTCGCCGCGGAGCTGGTCGATGCGCTCCTTGATCTCGCCGACCCGGTTCAGCCCGGCCTTCTCCCGCTCCCACCGGCCGACCATGCTCGTGAGCTGCTCCTGCCGGTCGGCCAGGTCCTTGCGGAGCCGTTCGAGGCGCTGCTTGGACGCCTCGTCGGTCTCCTTGGCGACGGCCATCTCCTCCATCCGCAGCCGGTCGACCGACCGCTGGAGCTCGTCCAGCTCGACCGGGCGCGAGTCGATCTCCATGCGCAGCCGGGACGCCGACTCGTCCACCAGGTCGATCGCCTTGTCCGGCAGGAAGCGCGAGGTGATGTAGCGGTCGGAGAGCGTCGCGGCGGCGACGAGCGCGGAGTCGTTGATCTGGACCTTGTGGTGCGCCTCGTAGCGGCCCTTCAGCCCGCGCAGGATCGCGACCGTGTCCTCGACCGTCGGCTCGCCGACCAGCACCTGCTGGAAGCGGCGTTCGAGGGCGGCGTCCTTCTCGATCCGCTCGCGGTACTCGTCCAGCGTCGTCGCGCCGATCATGCGCAGCTCGCCGCGCGCCAGCATCGGCTTGAGCATGTTCCCGGCGTCCATCGCGCCCTCGGCCGCGCCGGCGCCGACGACGGTGTGCAGCTCGTCGATGAACGTGACGATCTGCCCGTCGCTCTGCTTGATCTCGTTGAGGACGGCCTTCAGCCGCTCCTCGAACTCGCCCCGGTACTTCGCCCCGGCCACCATCGCGCCGAGGTCCAGCGAGACCAGCCGCTTGCCGCGCAGGGACTCGGGGACGTCGCCCGCGATGATCCGCTGCGCCAGGCCCTCCACCACGGCCGTCTTGCCGACGCCGGGCTCGCCGATCAGCACCGGGTTGTTCTTGGTCCGGCGCGACAGCACCTGGACGACGCGGCGGATCTCGGGGTCGCGGCCGATCACCGGGTCGAGCCGCCCCTCCCGCGCCGCGGCGGTGAGGTCGACGCCGTACTTCTCCAGCGACTGGTAGGTGTCCTCGGGGTCCTCGCTGGTCACGCGGGCGTGGCCGCGGACCCGTTCGAACGCCTCCAGCAGCGCGTCGGGCGTCGCGCCGAACTCCTTCAGCAGGCCCGCGGCGGGGCCGCCGTCGGCGGCGAGGCCGACGAGCAGGTGCTCGGTCGAGACGTACTCGTCCTCAAGTTGCTTGGCCCGGTTCGCGGCGGTGTTGACCGCGACGATGAGCTGCCGCGACATCTGCGGCGACGACACCGTCGCGCCCGCCGCCTTCGGCATCGCGTCGATCTGCTCCTCCGCGCGGCGGCGGACGGCCTTCCAGTCGGCGCCGACCGCCTCCAGCAGCGGGACGGCCGTGCCCTCCGGCAGCCCGATCAGCGCCGTGAGCAGGTGCTGGGGCTCCACCTGGGGGTGGCCCTCGGCCGCCGTCCTGCGGACCGCGACCGACACCGCCTCCTGGCTCTTGCGCGTCAGCTTGTAGTCCATGTCTCTCCCCGTAGTGCTTCTACTCCCGGTTGCGCTCGTGCCAGACCACGACGCTGGTGCGGCGGATCGGCACCAGGTCGGCGCCGGGAGTGCCACCGGGGTCGTCGCCCCGGCGCCGCTGCTGCGCGAGGCGGGCGGCGACGGCCCGGGTCGATTCGAGTTCGTTCGCGAGTTCGTCGAGCGCGGCGTGCGCCTTGACCAGCTCCTCGCGGAGCCGCACGTTGTCGCGCTGGAGTTCGAGGATGTGCTTGATGCCGGACAGGTTGATGCCCTCCTCCTGCGAGAGCCGCTGGATCTCGCGGAGCATCACGATGTCGCGCATCGAGTAGCGGCGCCCCCGGCCGGCCGTGCGGCCCGGGCACACCAGGCCCATCCGGTCGTAGGTGCGGAGCGTCTGCGGGTGCAGCCCGGAGAGCTGCGCCGCGACGGAGATCACGTAAACAGGAGTGTCGTCCCCGAAGGGGTCCATGGCCTCACTCCTCCCTCGCCTGCTGGAGCAGCTCGCTGCGCAGGTCGTCGCCGCCGCCCGCCTCGCGGAGCCGTTCGAGCGCCTCGCGGGTGTGGTCGTCGACCTTCTGCGGGACCTGCACGTCGACCGTGACGAGCAGGTCGCCCTTGGTGCCGTCGCGCCGGGGGGCGCCCCGGCCGCGGACGCGGAACGTCCGGCCGTTGGGCGTGCCCTCGGGCAGCCGCAGCGTCACCGGCTGGCCCTGGAACGTCGGCACCCTGATCTCCGACCCGAGCGCGGCCTCCGGGAACGTCACCGGGACCGTCAGCGTCAGGTTGTCGCCGGCGCGGCCGAACACCCGGTGCGGCAGCACCTTGATGTTGACGTACAGGTCGCCGGACGGGCCGCCGTTCTCGCCCGGGGCGCCCTTGCCCTTCAGGCGGATCTTCTGCCCGTCGGCGACGCCCGCGGGGATGCGGGCCTGGATCGTGCGGGTCCCGGTCGCGCGGCCGCTGCCGTGGCAGGTCGGGCACGGGTCGTCGACGACCAGCCCCCGCCCGTGGCAGACGTGGCACGGCTCCTGGAACCCGAAGTTGCCGAGGTTGCGGGTCTCCTGCCCGGTGCCCTCGCAGTTGGCGCACACCCGCGGGACGGTGCCGGCCTTCGCGCCGGTGCCGTGGCAGGTGGGGCAGGCCGCCTCGCTGGTCAGCTTGATCGGCACGGTCACGCCGTTCATCGAACGGCCGAACGACAGCGTCACCTCGGTCTCGACGTCGGTGCCGCGCCGGGCCCGCCGCGTCCCGCTCGTGCGGGTCCCCCGCCGCCGCGGTTGAACAGGCCGCCGAACAGGTCGCCGAGCCGTTCGCCCGTGCCGCCCGTCCCGCCGCCGGCGCCCCCGGACTGCCCGAACAGGTCGCCCAGGTCGAAGCCGAAGCCGCCGCCCTGCTGGCCCCCGCGGAAGCCGCTCGGCATCGAGCGCACCGAGTCGTACTCCTTGCGCCGCTTCTCGTCCGACAGGACGTCGTACGCCTCGGAGACCTCCTTGAAGCGGTCCTCGGCGTCGGAGTCGCCCTTGTTGGCGTCGGGGTGGTACTTGCGGGCCAGCTTGCGGTAGGACTTCTTGATCTCGTCCTGGGAGGCCGTCTTCGAGACACCGAGGACCTTGTAGTAGTCCTTCTCCAGGTAGTCCTTGGTGCTCACGGCGCCCCGCTCTCTGCTATCGCCACTTGCCTTGGGTCGTACATGCCCCGGGCGGTCCCGCCCCGTGCCGGACGGGACCGCCCGGATCGATCACTCGCCTGCGGGGGCGTCGTCGCCGCCCTCGGCGTTCGGGTCGGGCTCGGCCACCGCCACCCGCGCGGGCCGCAGGACCCGCTCCCCGATCCGGTACCCCGGCTGGAGGACGTCGGACACGCTGGTCTCCGTCACCTCCGCCGAGTAGCCGTGCATCAGCGCCTCGTGCACGGTCGGGTCGAACGGCTCGCCCTTCTCGCCGTACCGTTCCAGCCCGAGCTTGCCGACCGTCGCCTCCAGGGCCTCGCCGACGGACTTGAACCCGCCGGTCAGCTCCTCGTGGTCACGGGCGCGGCCGATGTCGTCGAGGATCGGCAGCAGCTCGTTCAGCACGCTGCCGACCGCCTGCTCGCGGAGCAGGCCCTTGTCGCGCTCGACGCGCTTGCGGTAGTTGGCGTACTCCGCCTGGAGCCGCTGGAGGTCGAGCGTGCGTTCGGCGAGCTGCTCCTTGAGCGCCGCGACCTCCTCGCCCGCCGCGGGGGCCTCGCCCCCGGCCGGGGCGCCGGGGGCGGGCGTCTCCGCCGCGCCCCCGCCGCCCTCGGCCTCGCGGACGGTGAAGGTCTCGGGATCGATGCGCCGCCTGTCGCGGATCACCGGCCCCTCGCGCTCCTCGCCCTCGCCGCTTCCGGCCGGGTTCGTCACGCGGCACCGCCCTTCGGCTTCTCGTCGTCCACGATCTCGGCGTCGACGACCTCGTCGTCCTGCGCCTGCCCGTCGGCGCCGCCCTGGGCGTCGGCCGTGGGGCCGGGGTCGCCCGGCGCGGCGCCGCCCTCGGGGTTCTGGGCGTACATCGCGGCGCCCATCTTCTGGCTGACCTGGGCCAGCTTCTCGGCGCTGCTGCGGATCGCGTCGACGTCGGTGCCCTCGAGGTTCTTCTTGACCTCGGCGACGGCCTCCTCGACCTCGGTCTTCAGCTCCGCGGGGACCTTCTCGTCGTTCTCCCGCAGGAACTTCTCGGTCGAGTACGCGAGGGTGTCGGCCTGGTTGCGGACCTCGGCCTCCTCCTTGCGCTTGCGGTCGTCCTCGGCGTACTGCTCGGCCTCCCGCATCATCTTGTCGATGTCCTCCTTCGGCAGCGCGCTGCCGCCGGTGATGACCATCGACTGCTCCCGGCCGGTGCCCTGGTCCTTCGCACTGACGTTGACGATGCCGTTGGCGTCGATGTCGAAGGTGACCTCGATCTGCGGGACGCCGCGCGGCGCCGGCGGCAGGCCGGTGAGCTGGAAGGTGCCGAGCTTCTTGTTGTACGCGGCGATCTCGCGCTCGCCCTGGTAGACCTGGATCTCCACGGACGGCTGGTTGTCGTCGGCGGTGGTGAACGTCTCGGACCGCTTGGTCGGGATCGTGGTGTTCCGCTCGATGATCTTGGTGAAGATGCCGCCCTTGGTCTCGATGCCGAGGCTCAGCGGGGTCACATCCAGCAGAAGGACGTCCTTGACCTCGCCCTTCAGCACGCCCGCCTGGAGCGAGGCGCCGATCGCGACGACCTCGTCCGGGTTGACGCCCTTGTTGGGCTCCTTGCCGCCGGTCAGCTCCTTGACCAGCTCGCTGACGGCGGGCATCCGGGTGGAGCCGCCGACCATCACGACCTGGTGGATGCCGTCGACCGTGATCCCGGCGTCCTTGAGGACCTGGTTGAACGGCGCCTTCGTCCGCTCCAGCAGGTCGGCGGTCATGCGCTGGAACTCGCCGCGGGTGAGCTTCTCGTCGAGGTGCAGCGGCCCCTCGCTGGAGGCGGTGATGTAGGGCAGGTTGATCTGCGTCTCGGACGAGCCGGACAGCTCGATCTTGGCCTTCTCCGCCGCCTCGCGCAGCCGCTGGAGCGCCATCTTGTCCTTGGACAGGTCGACGCCGTTGGCGTTCTTGAACTTCTCCACCAGCCAGTCGACGACCTTCTGGTCCCAGTCGTCGCCGCCGAGGTGGTTGTCGCCGCTGGTGGCCTTGACCTCGACCACGCCGTCGCCGACCTCCAGCAGGGACACGTCGAACGTGCCGCCGCCGAGGTCGAACACCAGGATGGTGGCCTCGTTCTCCTTCTCCAGGTGGTAGGCGAGCGCCGCGGAGGTGGGCTCGTTGATGATGCGCAGGACGTTCAGCCCCGCGATCTGCCCGGCCTCCTTGGTGGCCTGCCGCTGGTGGTCGGAGAAGTACGCCGGCACGGTGATGACCGCGTCGGTGACCGTCTCACCGAGGTAGGACTCGGCGTCCCGCTTGAGCTTCTGCAGCACGAACGCGCTGATCTGCTGCGGGGTGAAGTCCTTGCCGTCGATGGAGGTCTTCCAGTCGGTGCCCATCTCGCGCTTGACCGAACGGATCGTCCGGTCGACGTTGGTCACCGCCTGGCGCTTGGCGACCTCACCGACGAGGACCTCGCCGTTCTTGGCGAAGGCGACGACGGACGGCGTGGTCCGCGACCCCTCCGCGTTGGCGATGACGGTGGGCTCGCCGCCCTCCAGGATCGCGACGACCGAGTTGGTCGTCCCGAGGTCGATGCCGACCGCACGTGCCATGTCTCTCGTCCTCCGTGGTCTGCTTTCGGGTCTTTCCGTATCGCCCCCGGTCGCTTCCCCCAGGGTGCGGCCGGTCGAGTTCTCTAGTGGCCTAGGTTGCCTCGGGCCGTTCGCTCTGTCAAATGACTTGAGCCTACCCGACTCAACTTTGCTGCCGTCCTCTCCAACAGGACGATTGAGCGGACTATTCCGGTTCCCCGCCGGGCGCCTCTCAGGGTCGGAATCGCCCTGCCGGAGGAGGGCCCCGCGCACGCCGTCCTCCCACCGGGGGACCTGCCCGTACTCCGCCCCCGCACGCACCCCGCACGCGCGACCGCCTGTGAAAGCGAAGGCGCGGACCGGGTGATAGGTGTGTGACCGCCGTCCGCGCCACGCGTCCGACATCGCGTCCCAGACGTTCCTGGAGGCGTTCCGCGTCGGCGACCGCTACGACGGGGCCCGCGCTGGATGGACCGACGCCAAGCCGAAGCCTCCGGCGCGACTGCCGTTCCGCGACTGACGCACCAGGCCCCGAGGCCCGCCCGCCTCGGCCCGCCTCAGCGGTGCGGGCGGCGGGCCTCGATGCCGTCGAGGACGCTCTCCAGGCCGAACGCGAAGCGGCCCTCCAGGACCTCGCCGGTCTCGTTCCGCCACACCTCGCGGATGTGCGCGGCGAGGCGCGGGTAGCGGGCGCCGACGTCGTCGAGGTACGGGCCGAGGTTGGCGATCCAGTCCTGCGGGGTCGCCTCGGTCTGGTGGGCCGCCCAGCTCGACTCGCTGCCCGCCGCGCCGATCACGTAGTCCACGACCAGCGACCAGGCGTACTCCAGGTCGAAGCCCGTGAAGCCCGCCGCGCCGAACGCGGTGAGCACCTCGTCCAGGACGCGGGTCGCGTGCGGTCCGATCATGGGACGGCTGCCGAAGAGCGTCACCGTCCACGGATGGCGGTGGATCATCGCGCGCAGGCTGCGGGCGTAGCCGGCCGCGGCGGCCCGCCACCCGCCCTCCTCCGGCGCGGGGACGGTCACCTCGGCCATGACGCGGTCCAGCGCGAGTTCGAGCAGCTCGTCCTTGTTGGCCACGTGCCAGTACACCGAGGTGGCGCCGGAGTTCAGGCGGGTGCCGAGGCGGCGCATGCTGAGGCCGTCCAGGCCCTCGGCGTCGAGGAGTGCGAGGGCCGCGTCGACGATCTGGTCGCGGGTGAGGGTCGGCTGGTCGCGCCTGGCCCGCTCGGGGCGGATCCACACCGACATGGGGGCCGGCCTCGCCCCGGTCTCGCGCTCCGGCCTCGCCATGCCGTTCTCCTCTCGCCCGGTTCCCGCCCGGTCCTCGTACAGGGTACCGGCACTTGAACACTGTGCCAGTAGACTCGTACAGTGTGCGGGCGAGCTCGAACACCGTACGAGGAGGGTCCCATGCCACCGCAGCCGCCGACGTCCGAGCCGCACCCGCGCCGATGGCGGATCCTCGGGGTGCTGTGCCTGAGCCTGTTCGTGGTCGTCGTGGACAACACGATCCTGAACGTCGCGGTCCCCTCGCTGATCGAGGAGCTGGACGCCACGACGTCCGACGTGCAGTGGGTGATCGACGCGTACTCGCTGGTCTTCGCCGGGCTGCTGCTCACCGCCGGGAGCCTCGGCGACCGGTACGGGCGGCGGCGCGCCATGGTCATCGGGTTCGCGCTGTTCGGGACCGGGTCCGCGCTCGCGGCGTTCGCGGACGGGCCGGGCCAGCTCGTCGCGCTGCGCGCGCTGATGGGCGTCGGCGGCGCGTTCCTCATGCCCGGAACGCTCTCGATCATGGCCCAGGTGTTCGGCGAGGACGAGCGCGCGAAGGCGTTCGCCATCTGGGGCGGCACGTCCATGGTCGGCGTCGCCGCGGGCCCGACCCTCGGCGGGCTGCTGCTGGAGCACTTCTGGTGGGGCTCGGTCTTCCTGGTGAACGTGCCGATCGCGGTCGCCGCCGTGGTCGGCCTGCTCGTCCTCGTACCGGAGACGCGCGGGCCGCGCCGCCGTCCCGACGTGCCCGGCGCCCTGCTGTCCACGGTCGGCATGGCGGCCCTGGTGCTGGCGATCATCTCCGGGCCCGAGCACGGCTGGACGGGCGCGCGCACCCTCGGCGGCCTCGCCGCGGGCGCGGCGGCGCTCGCCGGGTTCGCGCTGTGGCAGCACCGCAACCCCGAGCCGATGCTCGACCTGCGGCTGCTGCGCCGGCCCGAGTTCACCGGCGCCGCGATCATGATCGCCGCGTTCGGGTTCGCGCTCGCCGGAACCCTCTTCGCGCTGACCCAGTGGCTCCAGCTCGTCCTCGGGTACGGGCCGCTGCGGGCCGGGCTCGCGCTGCTGCCCGTCGCCGTCGCGGCGGGCACGGGCAACGGCCTCGGCGCGTCCCTCGAAGCGCGGCTCGGCGCGCGCCGCGCGCTCGTCGCCGGGTTCGTCACCGTCGCGGCCGGGTTCGGGCTCATCGGCCTGGTCGAGCCGGGCGACGGCTACCTCGCCGTCCTCGCGGGGCTCGTGGTGTTCGGGTTCGGCGCGGGCATGGGTTCGCCGCCCGCGTACAGCACGCTGATGGGAGCCGTCCCCCGCGAGGAGGCCGGGGTCGGGTCCGCCGTGAACGACGCGGGGCAGGAGCTCGGCACGGCCCTCGGCGTCGCGGGCCTCGGGAGCATCGTCTCCGCCGCGTACGCCCGGTCCCTGCCAGGCGACGCGCCCGCCGCCGCCCGCCATTCCCTCGGTGAGGCCCTGGCGTTCGGCGACCCGGCCCTCTCGCGGGCCGCGCGCGAGGCGTTCGTCCACGGGCTGTCGACGGGCGCGCTCACCGCCGCCGTCGGCACGCTGGCCGCCGCCGCCTTCGCGGCGCTCGTCCTGCGTCCGCGCCGGACCACGCCCGCCGTCCGGCCGGAGCCCGCCCTCCGGAAGTGATCAGGGCGCGAGGAGGTCTGACGGGGTGGTTCCGGTCTCGTTCAGGGGCAGGCCGAGCGCGGCGCGTTCGGTGAGCCAGCGGCTGGGGCGGTAGCGGGGGTCGCCGGTCGCGGCGTGCAGGTCCCGCAGGACGCGCAGGACGAGGCCGGAGCCCGCGTGCTCGCCCCACTCCAGCGGCCCGCGCGGGTAGCCGAGCCCGAGCCGTACGGCCGTGTCGATGTCCTCGGGCCCGGCGATGCGCTGCTCGGCGATGCCGCACCCGACGTTGACGATGGACGCCAGGAGCCGTTGCGCCACGGAAGCGGGCGCGTCCCGGACGACCGAGATCGCGCGCCCGGTCGCGGCGAGCGCGGCGACGGCGGAACGCCCGGCCGCCGGGTCCAGGCCGGGATGCACGGCGAGCGTGAGCCGGGTGAAGAAGCCGCCGAACGGGTCGATCCCGAGCGTGCGCGCGACGGGAAGGCCCTCGGCGCGGGCGGCGTCCAGCGCGCTCGTCCCGTACGGGGCGACGAGGCACACCGCCTCGCCGGACGGCTCGTCGCCCGTCTCGACCGTCGCGCCGTTCGTGGACAGCAGCGCCGACAGCCCCTCGCGGACGCCCGCCTCGGTGTCGCTGATCCAGAACGGGCGCGGCGCGGCGTCCGCCGGCGGCGACAGCTCGGCGGGCTCCTGCTTTACCCCGTCCACGTACGGATAGAAGCCGACGCCCGTTTTCCGGCCGAAAAGCCCCGCGTCCACGCGCGCGCGTGTGAGGTGCGACGGCCGTAGCCGGGGCTCGCTGTGGAACCCCTCCCAGATGGTCTCCAGAACGTGATGCGAGACGTCCAGCCCCGTCAGGTCGAGCAGCTCGAACGGACCCATCTTCAGCCCGAGCACGTCGCGCGCGATCCGGTCCACGTCCACCGGCTCGGCGACGCGGTCCTCAAGGATCCTCAGCGCCTCGGTCACCAGCCCGCGCCCGGCGTGGTTGACCAGGAACCCCGGCGCGTCGGCGGCGATCACCGGATGGTGCCCGAGGTCCCGCACCAGCTCGACCATCGCGCGGGTGACGGACTCGGGCGTACGGGCGCCCGGGACGACCTCGACCAGCTTCATCAGCGGAACGGGGTTGAAGAAGTGCAGCCCCACCAGGCGGCCCGGATCGTCCAGCGCGGCCCCGATCGCGGTCACCGACAGGGAGCTGGTGTTGGTCGCCAGGACCGTGTGCTCCGGGACGGCCCGTTCCAGCGCCGCGAACAGCTCCCGCTTGACGCCGAGGTCCTCCCGTACGGCCTCGACCACCAGCTCCGCGTCCTGGACGGGCGTCAGCGGCTCGCCGACCGGGACGAGCCGTTCCTTGGCCGCCGCCGCGTCCGCCGCGGTCATCCGCCCCTTGGCCGCGAGCCGGTCGAACATCGCGCCGACCCGTACCACCGCGTCCGCCACCGCCTCCGGCCGCACGTCGGCGAGCTCGACCGTCCAGCCGCCCGCCGCCATGAGCTGCGCGATGCCGCGCCCCATCACCCCTGCGCCGATCACCCTCACCCGTCGCTGCATGCCCCACATCTAACCGCCCGCCGGACGGAAGGGCCCGCGCAGGGGCTCGCACGCCACTGCGTACGCTGCGAGGGAGTCACCCGTCTCGACGAGGAGCCCACCATGCGCGAAGCGGTGATCTGCGAGCCGCTGCGGACCCCGATCGGCCGGTTCGGCGGGGCGCTGAAGACCGTGTCCCCGGCCGCGCTGGCGGCCACCGTGATCAGGGAGCTGGTCGCGCGCACCGGCCTGCCCGGCGACGCGGTGGACGAGGTGGTCCTCGGCCAGTGCAACCCGAGCTCCGACGCCCCCGCCATCGGCCGCGTCGCCGCGCTGGACGCGGGCCTGCCCGTCCAGGTCGGCGGCGCCCAGGTGGACCGCCGCTGCGGTTCGGGCCTCCAGGCCGTCCTGAACGCCGCGATGCAGGTCGCGACGGGCGTCAGCGAGGTGGTGATCGCGGGCGGCACGGAGAGCATGAGCAACGCGCCGTTCTACACGACCGAGGCCCGCTGGGGGGTCCGCGGCCCCAACCTCGAACTCCACGACGCGCTCGCCCGCGGCCGCGTCACCGCCGGAGGGGCCCACTACCCCGTGCCGGGCGGAATGCTGGAGACCGCCGAGAATCTGCGCCGGGAGTACGGCATCTCCCGTACGGCGCAGGACGAGCTGGCGGTCCGTTCCCACGCGCGCGCGGTGGCGGCCCAGCGCGAAGGCCGTTTCGCCGACGAGATCGTGCCCGTCACGGTCCGTTCGCGTAAGGGCGAGACGGTGGTCGACACCGATGAGCACCCGCGCCCTGACACGTCTCTCGAAACGCTCGCGAAGCTCCGTCCCGTCCTCGCGACGAGCGACGACCGGGCGACCGTCACGGCGGGCAACGCCAGCGGCCAGAACGACGCCGCCGCCGCGTGCGTCGTCACCAGCCCCGAACGCGCGGCCGAACTCGGCCTGCGCCCCCTCGTCCGCCTCGTCTCCTGGGCGCACGCGGGCGTCCCGCCGCGCACGATGGGGATCGGCCCCGTCCCGGCGACCGCGAAGGCCCTGGCCGCGGCGGGCCTGTCCCTGGACGACATCGGCCTCATCGAGCTGAACGAGGCGTTCGCCGCGCAGGTCCTCGCCGTCACCGCCGAATGGGGCCTCAAGGACGCCGGCGACTCCGACCGCCTCAACGTGAACGGCTCGGGCATCTCCCTCGGCCACCCGGTCGGGGCCACCGGCGCCCGCATCCTCGCCACGCTCGCCCGCGAGATGGACCGCCGCGAGGTCCGGTACGGCCTGGAGACGATGTGCATCGGGGGCGGCCAGGGCCTCGCCGCCGTCTTCGAACGCGTGTCGTGACCCGCGCGTCCTGACTCGCGTCCCCTGACTCAGGGGTCGCCCGGGGCGCGGGGGACGATCTAGGGTGTCGGCGAGGTTCGCGCTTCCAGGGGCGGACTCCGGGTCGCCGGGGGGCGGTCGCAGCGAGACGGGATCGCGGAGCCCGGGGGGCCGCCCGGACGAGGAGACCCTTAATGATCACCGACGTGTTCGCCGCCGAGCCCGGGGCCTCGCCGCCTACCGCAGGGCCGGCTTCCCCGCGCCGGGCGGCTACGGCTACCCCACCCTCAAGGGCCGCGACCTGGACCCGGCCGCGCTCGCCGTCCTGGACATGCTGCTGTCGGGCGTCCCGGCGGACCGCGCCCTCGACGACGCGGCCCGTCCGGCGCCCGCTCCCGCGCCGGGTCCGGACGGCGGCCCCGACCTGTACGCCGGGCCGGTCGTCGCCGTCCTCAGCGAACGGGTCGTCCGCCTGCTCCCCGCCGTGCCCGACGACCGCCTGGAGGGGCTCGCCAAGGACTGGACGGCGCAGGCCGAGATCGACGGGGTGCCGGTGGAGGCCGTCGCGGCGTGGCTCGCCGGGCTGCGCCGGATGCTGCCGGACGCCGTCCGGGACGGGCGGATGCTGCTGGTCTGGAACTGCCTGTGATCGCCGCGCTGAGAACCGAGGCGGCCCGCCGGCATCCGTGGCTGCGCGCCGCGTACTTCCACGCCGACATCGTCCGCCGCACCCTGGAGGACGCGGGCGTCGCCCGGGGCGAGTGCGCCGCGCTGGACCGTCCCGACGCGCTGATCGACGGGCGGCTCGGCATCGACGTGGTCCCCGACACGCCCGCGAGCCGTACGGCCCACCGGGCGCGCGGCTACATCACCGCCGACGAGCAACTCCTCACCTACCCGCCTCCCGCGCCCGAACTCCTGGAGGAGGTCTTCCGCGACCCGCGACGCTGAGGCCCGCGGCGCTGAGGCCCGGGACGCCCCCGGACGGACGTCCCGCGCGGTTCCCGGACGGCTCGGCGGAGAAGGACGCGCAGGTCTCGGGGGTTGCCGGGGAGGAGTCCGGCGCGTATATAAGGCGAAGTCGCGCGTGCGATTGGGCCGCTAAGCTACTACCGAGTAGTATTCGGGACCCGGATGAAGCGCAGTCTGTCGCGAGCCCTACGCTGACTGCCATCGCCCGTACCTCAGGAGGACGGAACAGTGCTCTGGCTCACCACGTTGATCATCGGGGTCGTGGGGACGGCCGTCGCGTTGGCCCTGGCCGGCCGGCGCGTGCTGTTCCTGTGGAAGCTGTCGCAGGCCGGGCAGCCCGACCCCGAGCGGGTGCTACAGGTCAAGCGTGACCCGAAGGCCGACATCGAGGGCCAGGTCGTCGAGGTCATGGGGCAGCGCAAGCTGCTGAAGTGGACCGTCGCGGGGATGGCGCACTTCGCGGTGATGTGGGCGTTCATCCTGCTGATCACCGTGTACCTGGAGGCGGCGGTCGCGCTGCTGTTCGGCCTCGACAAGCACATCCCGGGGTTGCAGACCTGGGGGCCGATCGGGTTCGTCCAGGACACGATCGCCCTGGCGTGCGCGCTCGGGCTGCTGGTCTTCGCGACCATCCGGTGGAAGAACTCCCCGGCGCGGCTCGACCGCGCCTCGCGGTTCAAGGGCTCGCACACCGGCGGCGCCTGGGTCATCCTGATCATGATCTTCAACGTGATCTGGACGATGTTCTTCTTCCGCGGCGTCGAGTGGGCCAGCGGCAACCTCGACTACGGCAAGGGCGCCTACTTCTCCTACCTCGTCGGGCAGCTGTTCAAGGGCATCGACCACGACACCCTCGAAGTGCTGGAGTCGATCGGCCTGCTGCTGCACATCGGCGTGGCGCTGGTGTTCCTGGTCATCGTGGTCAACTCCAAGCACCTGCACATCTTCATCGCCCCGCTCAACGTGATGTTCAAGCGCCGCCCCGACGGCCTCGGCGCCGCGCAGCCGATGATGTCGAACGGCAAGCCGCTGGACTTCGAGGAGGCCGACCCGGACGAGGACACCTTCGGCCGCGGCAAGATCGAGGACTTCACCTGGAAGGGCTTCCTGGACATGGCGACCTGCACCGAGTGCGGTCGCTGCCAGTCCCAGTGCCCGGCCTGGAACACCGGCAAGCCGCTGTCGCCCAAGATGGTGATCCTGGAGCTGCGCGACCACGCGTTCGCCAAGGCCCCCTACATGCTCGCCTCCGAGGAGGAGCGCGAGAAGTTCACCGACGAGCAGAAGACCGCGATGCAGGTCGACAAGGACCTCGTCGGCGAGGACGGGGTGATCCACCCCGACGTGCTGTGGTCGTGCACCAACTGCGGCGCGTGCGTCGAGCAGTGCCCGGTCGACATCGAGCACATCGACCACATCCTGGACATGCGCCGCTTCCAGGTCATGATCGAGTCCTCGTTCCCCTCCGAGGCCGGCGTCATGCTGAAGAACCTGGAGAACAAGGGCAACCCCTGGGGGATGTCCGAGATGAAGCGCCTGGAGTGGATCGAGGAGCTCGACTTCGAGGTCGAGGTCGTCGACGAGAAGGTCTCCGAGGACACCGAGTACCTGTTCTGGGTCGGCTGCGCCGGCGCCCTGGAGGACCGGGCCAAGAAGACCACCAAGGCCGTCGCCGAACTGCTGCACATCGCCGGGGTGAAGTTCGCGGTGATGGGCCCGATGGAGGCGTGCACCGGCGACCCGGCCCGCCGCCTCGGCATGGAGTTCGTCTTCCAGATGCTCGGCCAGCAGAACGTCGAGACCCTCAACGAGGCGGGCGTCAAGAAGATCGTCGCGACCTGCCCGCACTGCTTCAACACCCTGGCCAACGAGTACCCCCAGCTCGGCGGGAACTACGAGGTCGTCCACCACACCCAGCTCCTGGCCCACCTGGTCGAGGAGGGCAGGCTCACCCCGGTCACCCCGATCGAGGAGAACATCACCTACCACGACCCCTGCTTCCTGGGCCGCCACAACAAGGTCTACAAGCAGCCCCGCGACATCATGGCCACCGTCCCGGGCGTCAAGACCCAGGAGATGCACCGCCACAAGGACCGCGGGTTCTGCTGCGGCGCCGGCGGCGCGCGGATGTGGATGGAAGAGCGCATCGGCAAGCGCATCAACACCGAGCGCGTTGACGAGGCTCTGGAGACCAACCCCGACACCGTCTCCACCGCCTGCCCGTTCTGCCTGGTGATGCTCGGCGACGCCATCAACGAGAAGAAGAACTCCGGCGACGCCAAGGAGAGCCTGGAGGTCGTCGACGTCTCCCAGCTCCTCATCCGCTCCATCAAGGGCGACGGCGCCGCCCCGGCGGAGAAGGAGCCGGTGGCCGCCGAGTAACCCGGCCGCCCGGAGCCGTCCGCCCGGAGCCGTCCGCCGACGCGATCGGCGGCCGTCCGTTCCGCTTCGAGGCCCCCGGTGCGACGCCCGTCGCGCCGGGGGCCGCGCGCGGTAAGGGGATCGTTACCCGACCGTTGCGGAAGCGGGCCCGCGCCCCATCCGGCGGCCCTACTGTGATCCACATCTCGGCGTTCCCGCCCTCGCGCGGGAGTGCCGCATCTGCCCGCGGGCGTTCCGTTCCGACCCTGGGGTGGTGTCCGGAACGGGACGCCCGCGCCTCAACCCCGTACCGCCCAGCGGCGCCGTTCCGTCAAGGGTTCTGTAGCCGTTCGTGGCGCGCCGGTGGGGGAAGGCGTCGTATTCGCCTGGTAGGACCGGGATATGGCCGTGCTCGTGTCGCTCCTGGCGTTCCTCATGACGTTGCTCGGCGGGCTCGCGGCGATGCGGATCCGCGACCACCGGCATCTGGTCCTCGGCCTCGCGGGCGGGCTGATGCTCGGCGTCGTCGCGTTCGACCTGATCCCCGAGTCGCTGGAGATGTCGCACGCGGACCTGCTCGGCGTGCCCGCACCGATGATCGCGTTCGCCTGCGGGTTCGTGCTGCTGCACGTGGTGGAGCAGGCCGTCGCGATCCACCGGGCGCACGAGCACGAGTACGCCCCCACGCGCACGCGTACGGCCCGCCCGTCGGACGGAACCGCGAGACCCGCGAGGCGCACTCGCACGGCGGCGGCCAGGTCGGCATCCTCGCCGCGTGCGCCCTCGTCGGGCACAGCTTCATCGACGGGCTCAGCATCGGCCTCGGCTTCCAGAGCGGCACGAGCGTCGGCGCGTTCGTCGCCCTCGCCGTCGTCACGCACGACTTCGCGGACGGCTTCAACACCTTCACCGCCGCCTCGCTGCACCGCGACGACCGGCGTCCCGCGCTGGTCCTGCTGGTCGCCGACGCCCTCGCGCCGATCGCCGGCGCCGCCGTGACGCTGCTGGTCACCGTCCCGAAGTCGGTCCTCGGGCCGTACCTCGGGCTGTTCGGCGGCGTGCTGCTCTACCTGGCCGCCGCCGAGATCCTCCCCGAGGCCCACAGCCGCCACCCCCGGGTCCTCACCCTCTGCGCGACCGGCCTCGGCCTCCTGGTCGTCCTGTTCGGCATCGGCTTCGCCGACTGACCCGCCCCGGCGCCGCGCCCCGGGCATGGGCGGCGCGGGCGCGGCTCAGGGCTTGCGGCCGACGGCGCCGTACTGCGCCACGATCGGGGGCGCCTCGCCGGACCGCGACGTCTCAGGACGCCAGCGCGAGCACGACACCAGGCCGGGCTCGACGAGCTCGACGCCCGTCAGGAACCCGGCGATCTCCTCACCCGTACGGGCCCGGATCGGCGGCTTGGCGTTGGCGTTCCAGAACTCCATCGCCTCCAGGTTGCCCTCCCCGCCGAGCTCCAGCGTCGGATGGGTGAGCGCCAGGTAGCTGCCGGACGGCACCGCGGCCACGAGGCGGTCGACGATGGACCGCGCCTCGCCGGTGTCCATGATGAAGTTCAGGATGCCGAGCAGCATGACCGCTACGGGCCGGTCGAAGTCCAGCGTCCGGGCCGCGGCGTCGATGATCGCGTGCGGGTCGTGCGCGTCCGCCTCGACGTAGTCGGTCGCGCCCTGCGGCGTGCTGGTCAGCAGCCGGCGCGCCTGGACGAGCACCAGCGGATCGTTGTCGACGTACACGATCCGGGCGTCCGGCGCGCGGCGCTGCGCGACCTCGTGCGTGTTGTCGGCCGTCGGCAGCCCCGTCCCGATGTCGAGGAACTGCCGCATCCCGGCCTCACCGGCGAGGAACCGCACGGCCCGTCCGAGGAACGCGCGGTCGGCCCGCGCGACGTGCACGATGCTCGGATACATCGAGAAGACGCGGTCGCCCACCTCGCGGTCGGACGGATAGTTGTCCTTGCCGCCCAGCCAGTGGTTCCACACCCGCGCGTTGTGGGCCACGTCGGTCGGGACCCCGTCGGGCGTCCTCGCATCCCTGCTCATCCCCCCATGATGCCGCCCCGGCCTCCGCCGTCCCGCGCCCGGGCGGGCATCGGCGCAGCGCGGCCGCCCGTTCGGGGGCCGGACAAGGGCAGAGGGCCGTCCGGCGGGCGGACGGCCCTCTGGCGCCTGCGCGTTCTCCGGAACGGCCCGGGAGGCCCGCAGGCTTCCAGGGACGTGGCGGGAACGGTCCCGGCCTGCCGACCGGGAGCGGGGGGACGCGGGATCAGCCGGTGAGCTGCTTGGCCCAGTCCCCGTTGGCCTTCAGCCACTCGTCGACGGCCTGCTCGGGCTTGCCCTTGTACTTGTTCTCCATCAGGTCCTCCAGCGACCCGAGGTGCTGGTCGTCCATCTTGAACTTCTTCAGCCAGCCCGCGACGTCCGGCTGGTCGTCGCTGAAGCCCTTGCGCGCGACGGTGTTGACGCCGTCCGGCTGGCCCATCGCGCCCTTCGGGTCCTGGAGGTCCCGGATCGGGAACTTGCTGTAGGCCCAGTGCGGGCGCCACAGGGTGACGATGATGTCCTTCTTGGCGTCGGTCGCCTTCTTCAGCTCGGTGAGCATCGCCGGCGTCGAGGACGTGGTGACCTCGAACTCGCCCTTCAGGCCGTACGCGGGGATCATCTTCTCGCTGGAGACCCGGTAGAGGCCGGAGCTCTTCTCGATGCCGATGATCTTGCCGCCGTACTGGGAGCCCTTGCCCTTGAGGTCGTCCAGCGTCTTCAGCGGCGAGTAGTTAGGGACCGCGATGGTCAGCGGCGCCTTGTCGTACCAGACGCCGATCTTCTCCAGCTTCTTGCCGTACTGCTTCCAGTAGTCCTCGTGGGTGCCGGGCAGCCACGAGTCCAGGAACAGGTCCACGTCGCCCCGGGCCATGCCGGTGTAGAGCGGGCCGGTGTCGAGGGTCTTCACGTCGACCGTGTAGCCCTTGTCGGTCAGCAGCTTCTTCCACAGGGCGGTGGCGGCCTCGCCCTCGGCCCAGCCGGAGACCACGCCGATGGTGAGCTTCTTGCTGCCCTTCTTGTCGTCGTCGCCGCTGCCGCAGGCCGCTGCGGAAAGGCCGAGCGACAGGGTCACGGCGGCGACGGCCACCGTTTTCACAGACATGCGCATGCTCGCGTACGTTCCTTCCTTGTCTTGCGTGAATTCGGCGGGCCGGGCCACGAATGGGCCCGGCGCGCCGCGGGGAACGACCCGGGAGAGGCCGAGCGCACCGATTTCTCTAAACCGTTCGGATGGCGCCGTTCGTTCGGAACGCCGCCTCCGGAACGGCACGGCGCCGATTCCCTCGTGGCGGATCGGCGCGTTCGCGCTGGGCCGGGCGGGCCGTCAGCCCCCGGTCTTGACGGGAGTCTTGTCGGCGGGCTGCGCGTCGACGGCGGGCCTGCCCGCCGTCCGCGTCGCGCCGGACCCGGAGAACAGGCTCTTCACCTGCTGGAATCCCGACGGGCTGCCGTTGCCGAACGAGCCCGTCAGCCGGTCCAGGAAGATCGCCAGGATGACGACGGCGACGCCGCCCTCGAAGCCCTTCGGCACGTCCACCCGCTGGATGCCCTCCAGCACCTCGCCGCCGAGCGCCTCCGCGCCGGCCATGCTCGCGATCACCACCATCGACAGCGACAGCATGATGAGCTGGTTGACCCCCGCCATGATCGTCGGCATGGCGAGCGGGATCTGGATCCGGGTCAGGATCCGGCCGGGCGGGGTGCCGAACGCCTCGCCGGCCTCCACCATCTCCTTGTCCACGCCGCGGATGCCGAGCTCGGTGAGCCGGACGCCCGGGGGGAGCGAGAAGATGATCGTCGCCACCACGCCCGGCACCACGCCGACCCCGAAGAAGAACACCGCCGGGATCAGGTACACGAACGCGGGCATCGTCTGCATCAGGTCGAGGACGGGGCGCACGATCCGGCTGACCACCTCGCTGCGCGCCGCCGCGATCCCGATCGGGATCGACAGCACCACCGCCACCACGCCCGCGACCAGGACCATCGCGAGGGTCTCCATGGTCGGTTCCCACAGCTCGATGTTGTCGATCAGCCCGAAGCCGAGCAGCGCGAACACCGCGAGCTTCCAGCCGCTCAGCAGCAGCGCGATCACCACGAAGATCGCGATCATCACGAACGGGTGGGGCGCGTTCAGCACGTCCGCCAGCCAGTCCACGGTCGACTGGACCGCGGAGGTGATCGCGTCGAAGAGCGGGCCCAGGTTCTCGGTCGCCCAGTCGACCAGGTCGGAGAACCAGTCGCCGATCGGGATCCGGCCCGCGGCCACCACCTCAGTCGTCAACGGCGCTGCCCTCCTTCGTCAGTTCGAGCGGCGGGGCGTCGACCGCCGACGGGTCTTCCAGCAGCTCGCCCACATGGGCGTTGATCGCGCCGAGCGCGGCCAGCAGCGTGACCCGGGGGATCACGCCGAGCAGCGGCCCGTCCTCCTCGGCGACCGGGACCGGCAGATCGCTCTCGGCGCTCCGGGCGAACAGATCGGCCACGGGGGTGTCCGGCGTCACCGGCTCCGGTCCCTCGGGGTCGATCAGCCCGTCCAGCGACTGCACGCCGTCGTTCACGGCGTCGGCGACCACCGCGGCGGTCACCTTGCCGAGCAGCCTGCGATCCCGGTCCACCACGAACGCCGCGCTGGTCTGGTGCTCGCGCATCGTGCGCAGGGCCGTCCGGGGTCCGGTGCCCGCCGGCACCGTGACCAGCGGCTTCTCCATCACCGACGCCGCCGTCAGCACTCTGGTACGGTCCACGTCCGCCACGAACTGCGCGACGTAGTCGTTCGCCGGGTCCGTGAGGATCTCCTCGGCGGTGCCGATCTGCACGATCCGCCCGTCCCGCATGACGGCGATGCGGTCGCCGATGCGCATGGCCTCGTTCAGGTCGTGGGTGATGAACACGATCGTGCGGTTCAGCCGCCGCTGGAGCTCCAGCAGCAGGTCCTGGACCTCGCGCCTGATCAGCGGGTCGAGGGCGCTGAACGCCTCGTCCATCAAAATGATGTCGGTGCCCGCGGCGAGCGCCCTCGCGAGCCCGACGCGCTGCTGCATACCGCCCGACAACTGCCCCGGTACCTTGTCCTCCCAGCCTTCGAGGCCGACCAGACTCAGGAACTCACGGGCCTTGTTCTCTCGTTCCTCCTTGGCGACACCGCGGACCTCCAGGCCGTATGCGGCGTTGGCCAGCACGGTGCGATGGGGAAAGAGGGCGAAGTGCTGGAAGACCATGCTGACCTTGTTCTGCCGCAAGGCGCGCAGCGCCTTCGGCGGCAGCTTGGCGACGTCCTGCCCGTCGATCTCGACGGTGCCCGACGTCACCTCCAGCAGGCCGTTCAACGTACGGATCAAAGTGGACTTCCCGGAGCCCGAAAGCCCCATGACCACGAAGATCTCACCCTGCTCGACCTCGAAGCTCGCGTCCACCACGGCGGGGGTGACGCCGAGGGCGCGGATCTCCTCCAGATCGGCACCGGCCTTGAGTTTTCGTTGCGCTTCGGCCGTCTTACGGCCGAACAGCTTGGTGACGCTTTCCGCGCGGAGTATGGACACGATCTCCTTTCGTGTTTCCACGGGCACCCCCAGCGGATGCCACCCCCGGCGGGTCCCGGGGGCGCGCGGAAACTTCTGAGCGCGCTTATCCGTGCACGGCGTCCGATCTCAGGCGAACAATCTGTCAACCGGACGCCAACGCTATGCGTCGACCGAAACTACCCGTCCTGAGAAGATGTTTCATCTTTTGGTGATCTGCGTCACACTTTCGTACGGTGGAAGTTGAGATAGGACCGCGACGGCGTGGGCCCCCGCTGGTCCTGGTACCGCGACCCGTACCGTTCGGACCCGTACGGGTACTCCGCCGGGGAGCTCGTCCGAAACAGGCACATCTGCCCGATCTTCATGCCGGGCCACAGCTTGATCGGCAGCGTCGCCACGTTCGACAGCTCCAGCGTCACGTGACCGTTGAACCCCGGATCGATCCACCCGGCCGTCGAGTGCGTCAGCAGCCCGAGCCGCCCGAGCGAGCTCTTCCCCTCCAGCCGCGCCGCCAGATCGTCCGGCAGCCCGAACACCTCGTACGTCGAGGCCAGCACGAACTCACCCGGATGCAGCACGAACGCCTCCTCGGCGTCCACCTCCACCACCCGCGTCAGATCCCTCTGCTCGACCGCCGGGTCGATGTGCGGGTACTTGTGGTTCTCGAAGACCCGGAAGTACCGGTCCAGCCTCACGTCCACACTGGACGGCTGGACCATCGCCGGCTCGTACGGGTCGATCCTCACCCGCCCGGAGTCGAGCTCGGTCTTGATGTCGCGATCGGAGAGCAGCACGTCAGAAAAGCTACCGCCCCCACCCCCCACCACGCGCCCAGCGACCCCCGTCTCACCGCCCCCCGCTTTCCGGTACGATATCCGAGCAGCGGCGGCCACCCACCGCCCACGCGGGTGTAGTTCAATGGTAGAACTTCAGCTTCCCAAGCTGACAGCGCGGGTTCGATTCCCGTCACCCGCTCCGCACCAAAGGCCCAGGCCAGGGACATGATCCCCGATCCTGGGCCTTGATCGTTTTCACCGTCGTCATCGACGGGCCATTAGCGGGCCATTAGGCCACCGGCACCAGCGCCCCGGCCGCGCCGCCGTCCTCGTCGTCGTCTTGGTCGCGTTCCGCCCGGACGAGCGCATCAAGGCCATCGGCGATGACGCGATCACCCTTGGCCGACCTGTGTTGGTAGCGCAGCGCCGCCCGCTCGTTGTCATGGCCCATGCGCGCCATCAGGTTCTTGGTCGAGACGCCCATGTCGGCCGCGAGCTGGTTGCCGGTGTGCCGAAGGTCATGGAGATGCAGGTTCAGGACCCCGAGCGCTCTCACGACGTGCGTCCAGGTGGTGACCTTGTTGAACCCGCTACGGCGAAGCGGCCCGCCCTTGAGTCCGGTGAAGACCAGGGCGTTCGCTTCCTTCTTCGTGTACTTGTTCAGGTGCGCCGTCAGGTGCGGGACGATCGCCGCCGGGATGGTGACGGTACGAACCCCCGCCTGAGACTTGGGCGGCCCAAGCAACATCTGACCGTTGGCCCGTTCGACGTAGGCGTGACGGACCCGGACAGTACGCGCGGTGAGATCGCGATGTCGCAGCGACGCAGCGCCGTGATCTCGCCCCAGCGAAGGCTTGCGAAGGTAGCCAGCAGGATGAACGCTCGAAGCCGTTCGTCCCGAATGACGTCGGCGTGCCCGTCCTCTGCCATCTTCCACAGCACCCGTTCGGCTTCCGCGCGAGTGGCGACAGTCCGCGGGGCGCGCCGCATGACGCGGTAGCGGAGCCGGTAATCACCGGAATCCAGCTTGAGGAAGTTGCCGACCGGCCGCACGCCGCCCCGTTCGGCCAGCTCGAAGACCTGGGCGACCGTGAGCGTAGGTCGCTCCTCTGCGTGCTCGGTGCCGGCCCCGCGCACCTGGCATGGGTTGCGGGAGAGAAGCTTGTCTTCCACGACCGCCGTCATGAGGACGGCTCGCAGCAGCCGGTACGCCTTGGCTCGCGATGTCGCCCCGACTCCGGCATTCGCCAACCTGGTCAGCCACTCCCGGATCATTGGCGTGCTGAGCTTGCCCAGATCCACGCCCCCAAGGTGCGGAGCGATGTGCTTGCGAAGCAGCCACGCGTACAGCTCGCGTGTGCGCGGCCGGAGCGTCTGCCGCTGCTCGATCCACAGTTCGGCGTAGGCCCCGAGCTTGACCTTGGCCCGCTCAGGGATGGTCCATGACCCGGATGAGAACTCTCTCTACGTCTTCAAGGCGCCCCGCTGACGTGGAGTGCCGGGCGGCCGCGCCCGGCTCTGCGAGCCGGGCATGCGGCCTGTCCCGTCCGGTCCCGTCTCGCGCCGCCGTGCGCGCCTGCCCCGCGCAACAGCCGGAGCACTCGGAGGCGAAAGCAACCAACACGGCCGCGGGTGCGGCGTCATCCGGCTCGTCCTGCTTCGCCGCGTCGTGCGCGAGAGAGTAGGCCCAGCGCCAGTATGGTCTGCCAGGACCATGCCGTCGTTAGGGCAATCCGTTGGAACAATCCGGCCACGTCGCCCAATTCTCCTGTCTGACCGAAGGCAGCGCTGGAGACGAGCATGGTGACGGCGAAGCCAACGCCGCTGAGGACGCAGTAGAGCCGCCATCGGGCTGAACCCTGGCGGGCGAATGCGAAGCATGCCGCGGTGAGCATGGCGAATCCGGTCAGTGAGACGTAGTCGTGCAGGGCGCCATGCGTGGTGGCGCTTGGAATCCGGTCGGGGGTCCCGGCCGGGTAGCCCCCGACCGGATCAGTCACGAAGATGCCCGCGCCGAGCAGTGCGGTTCCCCAAAGGCCGATCAAAAGCGGTTTCCAGGTCGAGCGCGTGGACACGTGGTGCACGCCCGCAGCGAACACGATTGTGAGCGCGGCAGCGACAAAGAAGTTGAGGGTCTGCATCCAGCCGTACCTACCGAGAGCAAGTGAGCTGACGGGATGGCGCAGCGGGTCGTAACCCGCGCGAGTAGCGCCTTCGGTGAGGTAGGCGAGGGTGAAGAGGGGGCCCGCGATTGCTCCGCAGAGCAATGACACCCGTGTTCGGATCTCCATGATGTCAACGTAGGTTGACAACGTAGCGAGCGTCAACCTAGGTTGACTTTCTCGCTGCGCCGTCGGTGTTCGCCAATGGGGGCCGGGCATCTGCGCGTCGCTGCGACGGACGGTCGAGCGTGCGTGCCTGGGGAACCCCGTGGTTCCCCAGCCCCCTTCTGGAGCCGGGGCACTCGTTCGCGCGAGACGGTCTGTCACACCTTGCGCGCCGTTCGCGCGAACGAGCACCCCGGACCGGACGGCGCGGAGTGCTCAGGCGTTGCTAACGCGGGTGCTAACGAGAGGTCGGGACAGGCCTGGGGGGTTGGGGCGATCGCTGTGAACCAGTCCCGTACGCGGACACACCGCCGAGCGCCTTCGGCGGACCGTCGGGCCCTCTGCGTGCAGCCGGGAGGCCGCAGCTCGCGAAGATGCCTGCGGGCGTGCTGGACCGGTTTGGCCTCGCCCCTGACGACTCCAGGGCGGGCGTCGTAAAAGGATCGACACGGGGTGCGGTGGTCGGGGACGCTTCACGTGATGACCAGAATCGATGACAAGCCGTCCGCGTGGGACGAGCGCACCCAGCTCACCACGTTCCTCGACTACGCACGGGACACTGCCCGCGTCAAATGCGAAGGCGTCTCCGCGGACAACGCGCGCAAGGCGCTCCTGCCGAGCTCACCGCTGATGACCGTGAGCGGAGTGATCAACCATCTCCGCTGGGTCGAGTACCACTGGTTCCAGGTGGTCTTCCTTGGTGAAGAAGACCAGGGTCCCTGGACCGAGGAGGACCCTGACCGCGAGATGCGCATCGCCGTCGACTTCCCGCTCACGCAGTTGCTCGACGAGTACGCCGAGCAGAGCGCCCGCTACCGCGAACTGGTCGCCGGAAGAAGCCTGGACGAGCGGGCACAGCGCCCCCTCCGCGACGGCCTACACGTCGACTTGCGCTGGATCCTCCTGCACCTCACCGAGGAGACGGCCCGCCACAACGGCCATCTGGACATCCTGCGCGAGATGCTCGACGGCACGACCGGCAGCTAGATCCGGCGCAGAGCCCGCGCACGCGGGCGGTGGCGGGCAGGTGTGCTTACTGGACACACGGCGGAAGGCGCTGGCCCGTTCGTCGTGGGCGTTCCGTAACACCGCGCCCGCGTAGTCGAAGCAGTCGGCGCGGATGGGCTGTCCGAGCCGCCCGTCAACGCGCCCGTGTCGTTCGGTGCGGGAGCGGTCGCACTGCCCGCCGTTCATCGCCCGCGCGCGACGTTCCCGTCACCGAGCTGGAACGCCGCGCCGCCCACGCCTCCGGCGACGCCGACGACACGGCCCTGCGGTTCGAGTTGTCCGCGGGCGGTGTGCAGCCTCTTCGGGTCGATCTCCTCGCTGGCGGGCTACAAGATCGAAGCAGGCACATCCTGGTGTACTTAAGAACAGTCATCAGGATGGGGGTCTCCTCGCTCACTCGCGGGCGCGCTGATCAGCTCCCAATGACACCCATCCGCTGCGTCCCACGTCGTACGGGCGGATGACCGCCTTCACCTTTCGATCTGTCCCGGTTGCGGTTTGGAAGGCCCTAGCAACCCGAGTCGCCAGCTCTTGCAACGCTTTCTTGGTTCGTGCTTC
Organism: Actinomadura sp. J1-007; assembly: GCF_009793335.1. Classification (GTDB taxonomy): domain Bacteria; phylum Actinomycetota; class Actinomycetes; order Streptosporangiales; family Streptosporangiaceae; genus Spirillospora; species Spirillospora yumaensis. The sequence goes on from NZ_WING01000001.1 coordinate 2,979,575, forward strand.
GTGCTCCCATAGATCGACGTTGATCCTGGCTGTTACGGCGTCGAAGGAGTCCGGAGCCAGGACAGGGACAAGGTCGATTTCGTGATCGTTGATCTGGAGTTCCGGCATGCTGGTCAGAGCGCGTCTGACGGCCTCCGCGATGTCGGGCAGCGAATCGGCTTCTTTCAGGTTGAATATCGTTACCTGTGGCATAAGCAATCTGCCGTGCGTGATTCGGAGGAGCTGTCAGGACGGTAGGGCGAGATCGTAGTGGCGACTGGCGGCCGAGGCGCGTGGCCGACGGCGCCTTTACTCGAACTGTATGTAGCAGCCGAGGCCCGGCCCCTCGTTGAAGCCGATGGCGCGAGTCCTGGACGAGCGGTTGCCGTACCACAACAGAGGTTCACGGCCGCTTACGCGGGCTCACGTCGGCGCGCGTATAGCTGCGGTGGGCGGTGGTGAAGCGCGGGGGGGCGAGGGTACGCATCGAGGTGGTGCTCGCACGACCGAGATGCAGGTGGGACGGCCGGATCGACACAGCGCGGCAGGTCGGCGGCGCGTGCGGTCGCGTCGTTGGAGGCTTTGCTGCGTGGTCAGCGAGAACCGTACGCGTTGGTTATTTCGGCCGCCGTGTTCGAGGGATGAGTCTGGCCGGCCCTTTTTCCTGGAGTACGCCAAGCCCCTCATGCGAACGCCTGGTCTTTCCTTCGATTTGCTATACAGGGATTCCATCTAGGGCCGATAGAGCCGAAGGTTCATGGTTGACGCGACCAAAGTTTTGTCGTTGCTCGTAGCAAATTCGCGGAGCTGTCAGTAGCCTGTGTTCGGTGGGCGGCATCCACAGATCTGGCCCCTTTCAAGAGGCAGATCAATGCACACCAGGGGATCTCCATGCAGAAGATCACGCGAAGCGTTGCCGTCGGCGGCGCCGTCCTGACGCTCGGTGTCCTAGGCGTCGCCGGCTCTGCCGATGCCTCCACTACGCGCTCTGCCGGACACGCGGCCCGCGAGACCTGGAACGCCAACGGCCCGTACACCACGCGGGAGACCTGCGCTTACGCCAGGGCGCTCGCCGATCACCAGGGAATCGGTTACACCACCGACTGCTTCTTCGACGGGAGCAAGGGCTCGTACTGGTTCTGGTGGGTCACCCCGTAAGCACGAGCACGCCGTCCTCGCGCAGGAATCTGGTTCGCTTCTGACGCAGCCTTGTCCTGCCACTGGTTTGGGGGCAAGTCGGAGGGGAATCCGGAGCATTCCGGATTCCCCTCCGTGACCAGGCGGGGTTGGCTTACAGGCTGCCCGGGTTGATTGCCTTGGCGCAACGGTGGTCGAGCCGCGAGGTCCGCCTCGCCGTGATCTTCGCTTGGCGGGGGTGTGGTCAGGGGGCACGGACACGCTGATGCCGGTGTTAACGGTGGCTACGGAGGGGGCTGGTCATCAGGGGAATCGTGGGGACTCCCCTGAGGAGCTCTCGGGGGCGGTTAGGGGGCGAGCTGAACACCTGTCGAGATTGTTCTTTGGACTTGTGATTAGCGGGTCGTCGGTTGGGTTCCTGCGGGCGAATGCACGTCCGGGGCCTTTTTCGTTTCTGGAAAGGGATCGTTGATTCCTGGCTTGCCGACAGCGGCTTTATGTCGCCGTACTGTCGACCAGTTCAGCCCGCTTGTGGAACGGGCCACATCCGGCCATCCGGACAAATCCGGCGTCGCCTGGGACGTCCTCCCTCTGCGTGATCGAACACGCGACGGTTCTTCATCGACTCCGGGCAGGTGCTGACTTGCGACGAATCCCTCTGTTTGGCCCTGGCGTGCTCGTACTCGCGATCGCATTGATCGTGAACCTCGCCACGGTCCGCGCCGCCGACGCCACTGGCAAGATCCAGCCGACCATCACGCTGACGGCAGACAGGAATCCACTCGACGTCGACCACCGGACAGCCGTCGTGACCGGCACGGTGACCGCGACCATGCCCGACGGGAGCACCGGGCCGCTCACCGACCAGCAGGTCGAGGTCAACCCCGATGTCGGAGCCGGCCAGCCACGGACGCTGACCACGGACGGCGACGGGCGCTTCAGCCTGGCCGTCACCCCGGACGACCGTTCCACGATCGTGGAGGCGGCGATCCAGGAGACCGATCGCGTGGCGGCCGCGAGCGCGCCGCAACTGTGGCTCGAAGTCCGGCAGACCGCGGCTCGGGCTTCGTCCTGCGAGGTCACCCCGGCTCGGGTCACCAAGACGACGCCCATCACGGTCACCGGCACCGTCACCTACGACACCGGCGCCGGTCCCGTGCCTCTGACCGGCCGGAACATCGTGGTACGGGATGACAAGAACTTCCAGATCCTGGGAACGGCGCCGCTGAACGCCGCCGGAGCGTTTAATGCCACGGTGCCGATCACGGCGGAGCCGGGCTTCCACCCCCTTCACGTGGCACCCGATATTCCGTCGGACGACCTCTACTTCTACCCGGTCAACTGCGGCAATGCGGAGGGCAAGGTGCCGGTGGTCGTCGCGCCCGGGACGCCGCGGTTCGCGAACTTCAGCGTCGCGTTCAACGAACCCCACCGAGCGGGCGTCTTCGGGGCCATCGAGAGCCCGCTGGGACCGAACGGCGAAGTACTGTTCTACGACATGGAGAATCTGCCCATCACCATCGAGTGGTCGCGCAACGGCAGAACCCACTGGCGGCATCTCGGGCACCTGATCTCCATGGACAACGGGATATTCGGCACCCGTGACCGGGGCCTTCCGGAGTCGGAGAGCGACCCGTTCCCGGCGCGCGCCGGGTACTTCCGAGCACGCTTCGGCGGAAACAACTTCCTCTACTCGGCCATCAGCCCGGTGGTGCGCGCTCGGTAATCCGGCGTGCGGTAAGGAATTGGTTGCCAGTTCGATCGCCCCGCGAGTGCGACGCCGGAGATTCGGGACGATCACCGTAGATAATTGATGTCTGTAGTGCGACGCCGGAGATTCGGGACGATCACCGTAGATAATTGATGTCTGTCGATGGTTGTCGGCGATCGCTGCCGCGCCGCTTCGGAGCGCAGGGCCGCAGCCGGCCCTGCGCTCCGGGCCAGCCTGCCCTCCGAAATCGTCCCCGGAGAAGGTCCAGGGCAGGGTCCTGATCTCCGAATCTGAGCCTTGATCGTGTCGGGTCGGCCGAGGAGGCGGAATCGGTCGACCAAACGGCCGACCCCGTCGCTCAGGAGTGCTTCTCCGTCGTGGGCGTTCCGTAGCATCGCGCCCGCGTAGTCGAAACAGTCCGTCCGGGCAGATGGGCTGTACGAGCCGCGAGGCCGGGGCCGTTCACCCCCGCCAGATGCAGCACCGCGTCCGCACCGCCGGGGGCGATCACGAGGACCTGCGCGGCCAGGCCGCGCGTGTGGGTCGAAGACGTGGATCTCGGTGCCGGTCAGGCCGGTGACGGAGTCGGCCTCGGTGCCGGAACGAGCGGTGGCGATCACCTCCGCGCCACGCGCGGCAGGACACGGTTGATCATCGGGGTGGTGAGCAATCGGTTCGCGGTGGCCTGCCGGTGCGCGGTGACCGGATCTCGCGCACCAGGGCGCTGTGTGCCGGTGTGAGAAGGCACCGTCCGGCATGGAACGAAACGGCGCGGCGCGACCGGCTGTCATCGTCTGCCGCCCTCACGACCGGGCGTCGGGGTGGTCCGGCCGGTCGATCTCATGGGGGCGGCGACGGTGTCGCGAGTCCTCCGCGATCATCCTGGGTCGATATGAGTTGGGCGCGTCGGAGACCTCGACGCAGCGCAGGCGGGGGATGGCTGGCCTGGCCGCCGCAAATGGCAATGAGGTCTCCCTTCGTACCGCCGGGTCTTGGGCGGACCCCGCGCCCATACCGGTCCGCCGGTCGGTGAGGCGCGCGGGTGATCGTCAGGGCAGCGGCCGGGGCGGCGGCGCTCGCCGCTGCGCCTACCGTTCGCCGCTGCGCCTACCGTCCGCCGCCCTGGAGCCTGAGCCCGCCGGTTGACGGGCGGCGCCGGGCCCGGGACGGGCCGGCGCTCAGCCCATGCTCTTGGCGCCGTCCAGGGCCTCGCGGATGATGTCGGCGTGCCCGGCGTGCTGGAACGTCTCGGCGGCGATGTGCATCAGCACCAGGCGGGCCGACCACTTCGCGTCCGCCTCGAACCACGGTGCCTTCGGCAGTGGCTGCTCGGCACCGAGGTCCGGCAGCTCGACGACCAGTTCGTCGGTTCGGCGCGCTACCTCCTCGTAGTCGGCGAGGACGCCGGCCAGGGTCTCGCCCGGCAGCATCCGGAAGTCGTCGGCGCGGCGCTGGAAGTCCGCCTCGGTCATGGCGGCGAAGTCGGGCATGGCGGACGGACCCTTCACGATGAACTCCGTCCAGCTCCGCTCCACCGAGGCGACGTGCTTGATCAGCCCGCCCAGGCACAGCTCGCTCGCGGTCGTCCGGAGCCCGGCCTGCTCGTCGGTGAGGTCCCGCGCCGGGAACCGCAGGAAGTGCCGGGCCTTGGCCAGCAGCGCCAGCAGGTCGGCGCGCTCCCCGGTCGTCACCTGCGGGGCGTCCTCGCCGGTTCCGCTGGCGCTCACGTGCTCGTTCATGGTCCGTACCTCCTGGTCTCGTCTTTCCCCTGGGCAAGAGCCACGCTACGGGAGATAGCGGCCACTTTTTGACCTAGATTGCGAAGGACTTGGTGCCACAGCCAACTCCGGCAGCCGCGCCCTGCGCCGCGACACCGGTCGGCTCCACGAGCTGGGATATCCGGTCTAGGTCCGGCGTCGCTGGCGGCTATCAGCGCGCCGCGAGCACCGCCCGGCCGTCGCCAGGCCGTGACCGGCGCTCGGTATGCAGGCGGCCCGCGGTGCCTGGTGGACGGCATCGCCGGACCGTCCCTGCGGGTCCTCGCCGGGATCGTCCAGCCGATGCCGGGGCGGCTGCGGGGCATATCGCGAGGGAGTCTGACCTGGATGGCAGCGGCTGACGTGCATGGCGTCGCCGCCGCACTGATCGGCCTGGTCGCTGTACACACGTTCCGCGCGAACGGACGCCCCGGACCGGTCGGCGTGAGTGCTCTGGCTTGCTAACGCGGGTGCTGACGGCGGTTTGGACGAGGCGCGAACGCCAGGGCGTCTGAGGCTGCCGCGGTGACCGCAGGGGCGTACCGCGCTCGCGTTCTCGTTGGCGACTTTCGACAGCCGTTCCGCATGCACGGGTGGCTTCAGGGGCAGAGGGGCTATCAGCTCGGTGGTGAGGGTGTTTGGGCTGGGGCGATTGGTGGGATTTCCAGGTCGGTTAGTAGGGCGCGGATTTGGTTTTCTATTTCGTTGCGGATTGGGCGGATGGCTGCGAGGTTCTTTCCGGCGGGGTCGGGGAGTGACCAGTCGAGGTAGCGCTTGCCTGGGAAGACGGGGCAAGTGTCGCCGCAGCCCATGGTGATGACCACGTCCGAGGTCTGGACGGCTTCGGTGGTCAGGATCTTCGGGGTCTCGGTGGAGATGTCGATGCCGGACTCGGCCATCGCTTCCACCACGGCCGGGTTCACCTGGTCGGCGGGGATGATCCGGCGGAGCGTACGTCGACGGCGCCGCCGGACAGGTGGGTGAGGAAGGCGGCCGCCATCTGGGATCGGCCCGCGTTGTGCACGCAGACGAACAGGACGCTGGGTCTATCCGGCATGGGCGGGGCTCCGTTCGGGGGTGGTGGAGCGCGTGAAGCGGCGCCGCCAGGACAGCGAGACGTAGACCAGGCTGACCAGGACGGGGACCTCGATGAGCGGTCCGACGACTCCGGCGAGCGCCTGGCCGGAGGTGGCGCCGAACGTGGCGATGGCCACGGCGATGGCGAGTTCGAAGTTGTTGCCGGCCGCGGTGAAGGCGAGGGTCGCGGTGCGTTCGTAGGGCAGGCCGATGGCCTTGCCGAGCGCGAACGAGGCGAACCACATGATGGCGAAGTAGGCCAGCAGCGGCAGGGCGATGCGGGCGACGTCCAACGGCCGGGACGTGATCGTGTCCCCTTGGAGGGCGAACAGGATGACGATGGTGAACAGCAGGCCGTACAGCGCCCACGGCCCGATCCTGGGCAGGAGTCGTTCCTCGTAGCGCCGGCGGCCGAGCCGTCGTTCGCCGATGCGGCGGGTGAGGTAGCCGGCGGCGAGCGGGACGCCGAGGAAGACCAGGACGTTGACGGCGATCGTCCAAGGGGAGATGTCGAGGGTTCCGCCGTCGTCCAGGCCGAGCCATCCGGGCAGCAGGTCCAGGTACAGCCAGCCGAGCAGCGCGAACGCCAGGACCTGGAACAGCGAGTTGAGCGCGACCAGGACGGCGGCGGCCTCCCGGTCGCCGCACGCCAGATCGTTCCAGATGATGACCATGGCGATGCAGCGGGCCAGGCCGACGATGATCAGGCCGGTGCGGTACTCGGGCTGGTCGGGCAGCAGCAGCCAGGCCAGGGCGAACATCACCGCCGGGCCGACGATCCAGTTGGCCGCCAGGGAGGCGGCCATGAGACGCCGGTCGCCGGTGACGGCGTCGAGGCGGTCGTAGCGGACCTTGGCCAGCACCGGGTACATCATCACCAGCAGTCCCGCCGCGATCGGCAGCGAGATCCCGCCGGCCTGCACCGCCGCGAGGGCCTGCCCCAGGCCGGGGACCAGGCGGCCGAGGCCGAGCCCGGCCGCCATCGCCACCAGGATCCACACCGCCAGGTACCGGTCGGTGAACGAGAGCCGGGCGGCCGGGGCGGCGGTCACGAACACGCTCCCGGTGTCCGCGCGAGGGGCTGCCCCGCGGGACGGGCCAGGATGTCGGCCAGCCGGTCGGTGGTCTCGGGGACTAGGCGGTAGTACACCCAGGTGCCGCGGCGCTGCCCTCGATCAGCCCGGCCTCGCGCAGCAGCTTCAGGTGGTGGGAGATCGTCGGCTGCGACAGTTCGAACTCCGGCGTCAGGTCGCACACGCACACCTCGCCGCCCGCGCGGGAGGCGATCATCGACAGCAGTTGGAGCCGTACCGGGTCGCCCAGCGCCTTGAACACCCGCGCCAGTTCGGCGGCCTGGTCGGAGGCCAGCGGGGTGGTCAGCAGGCCGGGGCAGCACCCGTCCACGCCATCCTGGCCGAGGACCCGGAGCTCTTGTTTCGACATGCTTCTATATTGACGTTCCTCGATTCAGCATGCAACTCTGGATAGAGAAACATCAATACAACCCGGTGGGAGACTTCCATGTCCCGTGTCCAGCTCGCGCTCCGCGTCGCCGATCTTGAGGGGTCGATCGCGTTCTACTCCAAGCTGTTCGGCGTCGAGCCCGCCAAGGTCAGGCCCGGCTACGCCAACTACGCGATCGCCGAGCCCGCGCTCAAGCTCGTCCTGATCGAAGGCTCCGAGGGCGAGCCGACCCGCCTGGACCACCTCGGCGTCGAGGTGGCCACCACCGAAGAGGTCGCCGCCGCCACTCTCCGCCTGGCCGAGGCGGGCCTGGCCACGTTCGAGGAGAACGACACGTCCTGCTGCTACGCCTTGCAGGACAAGGTGTGGGTCACCGCGCCCGGCGCCGAACCGTGGGAGGTCTACACGGTCAAGGACGACGCCGACACCCTTGGCAAGAGCGCCGACGACGCCCGCGACGCCTGCCGCATCACCGACCCGGCCGCCGCGGCCAAGTCCGGTGATGCCGGGGCCGAGACCGGATGCGTGTGCGGTCCGAACTGACCGTCGCCTAGGCGGAACGGGTCCGGTGAACGGGTTCGGTGAACGGGCCCGGTGAACGGGTGCGCGACCTGCCTCGCGCCCGGCGCTCGGGGGCGTCGATGCTTCGCCGTCGTCCGGCCGACCGGCACGCAGATCCCCGTCGTCGTGCTGGAACGTGTCGATGGCGACGTCTCCGTCCAGCCGCTCCCTGAGAAATGGCCTGCACAAGTAGTTGGCCACGTTAGGCGTTGATCTGCTTGGCACTCGACCACGCTCGGCGGAGCGTCCTACGCCGATTGGACGGATAGCTCGCTCGCTCTTGCGCGGCGCGTACCGCTGATGCGTCACGTCCAACTCTTGGCGGCCGCCGCGACGCGTCCGCCCGTCCGCCCGTCCGCCGGACGGCATGACTGGGCAGGCAGTTTGTAGCGTTCGCTGCGACGCATGGCGTTGGTCTGTAGCGAACGCTACGGTCGTGGCCGTGGACGAGCCTCCCGTCACTCGTACCGATAGCGGCACCAATCCTCCGCACCGTCCCTGCCCCATCGACGCCCGCGTTGTGGCCGTTCGCGGCTTGCGCTGCGGGGACGCGCTTTCTGAACGGCAGTGGTGCAGCCAGGTCGGGCTGCGGGCGGACGGCCACGAGAGTGCGGGCGCGTGGACCGCGGACCGGCCTGGGGCGGCCCGGACGGCGGTGCCGTGGACAGGGCGGCCGTCACCCGGTTGGCCCGCAGGCCGGACGTGCTGGCCGAACCGGCTAAGGCCAACGCCGTCCGGTTTCGGGTTGATGCCATGGGCGACGTCCCTGATGCCCTCACGCTCCGGACGCCTCGAATGACCTCGATGCCGCGTTCGCTGGCGACGTCGAGCCGTGCCCGGGGTTCGTCGGCGGTCTGGGCGTCGGCGCGGCGGGCCGTTCTCCGTGCCGATCGCGGCTGGTCGGCCGGTTGCGCACCGTGTCGCGGGGTGACGTCGGGCACGCCTGGGTCGTTCCTCGGGACGCCATCGAGTGCGCCCGAGACGGTCGCGCCGATCTTGACGGGGTGCTCGTTGCTCACTTTGGTGTGGAGTTGGACGGGTGTGGCTGAGCTGGCTTTGGGCGGGCTGGAGGTCCGGGGCGGCCGTGTCGCCGAACGTGACGCTGTGGTGTGCGAGGCGGTGGCTGGGGACGTTGGGCGCGGAAGCAACGGACGCAGCGGCGGGCAGTGAGCGAGGGGGCAGATGAGGACAGGGCAGGAGTTGGCGGGCCGGTATCGGCTTGAGCAGCCGTTGGGGCGCGGTGGGATGGGCGAGGTGTGGCAGGCGCTGGATCTGCGGCTGGATCGCCGGGTCGCGCTGAAGGCGCTGCTGGGCGACTGGGCCTGGACCGGTGAACAGATGGATCAGGCGCTGGCCCGGTTCCGTCGCGAGGGCAGGTCCGCCGCGCGTCTCAAGCATCCTCAGATCGCGACCGTCCACGACACCGGCACCCACGATGGACGGCCGTTCCTGGTGCTGGAACTGCTCGCGGGCCCTGACCTGGCCACACTGCTGGACGATCATCCGGGCGGGCTGCCGATCGGGATGGCGCTGGATCACGCCGCGAAGGCCGCCGAGGGGTTGGCGGCCGCGCATGACGCGGGAGTGATCCACCGCGACGTCAAGCCGTCCAATCTGATCCTCGACGGCGACGGTGTGTTGAAGGTCTGCGATTTCGGGATCGCACGGCTGGCGGGCGCCACCGCCGGCCTGACGGCGACCGGCGCCGGCTTCGGCACCGTGGCCTACATGCCGCCCGAGCAACTGCTCGGCGAGCCCGTCACCGGCGCCGCGGACGTCTACGCGCTCGGCGCCACGCTGTTCCACCTGCTCACCGGCCGGGTGCTGTTCCCTGCCGAGGATCTGCGCGCCGTGATGGGCCAAATCTTGCACAAGGCACCTCCGCCGCCCAGCAGCCTGCGGCCCGGCATCTCCCAGGCGCTCGACGACTACGTGCTCAGTCTCCTGGCCAAGGATCCGCTCGACAGACCGCCCGCCGCCGCCGTCCCCGCCGCGCTCCGCGACCTGGCCGCCCGCCTGGACGCCGGGCGCCCCGGGCCCGTTCACTATGACGACGAACGGGTCCGCTTCATCATCGAGGTGAACACCGCGAGCAACAGCGCCATCGAGTTCCTCATCGAACACGAGATACCCGACCATGTCCGCGACCTGTTCGACCGCGTGGAGCGCTACGGGCCGGCGGCGTGGAGCCGGGTCGTGTTCGTGCTCGTCGAGTACATCGCCATCGCCGGAAGGCTCGGGACCGGCGCCGACAGAGCCGAGGACTACCTGGGCGGCCTGTCCAAGACCGCCCTGGAGGACCGCCAGCGGGAGATGCACCATGTGATCGCCGACTGGATCCGGGACGGCCGGGACGGGGTGGTCGACGCCCTGGCCCGCATGGAGCCCGACACCGGCGTTGAGGCGGCCCAGCGCCTGTTCTGCGTGGCGGCCGAAGGCGCCGGATTCCCGCGAACCCGCATCGAAGCGCTCATGGACTCGTTGGAAAGCGGCAACCGGAACGAGTGACAAGCCATCGATCTCCGACGGGGTAGTGGCGCCCCGTGCGCCTTGGGCTCCTGACACGCGACTCAACTTTTTGTCCAGATGCTGATTGTGTGGCCAGAGAGCCCTTCTATGGGGTCCTTGAACGCTCTTGGCGTGCTTTGTCGCCCGCGTTTGGATCTAGGGGTGTGTGGCTTGGTGGGGCGCGTCGTTCCAGACGGCCCCTTGATGGCCCGGCGCCCAGTCCGCCGGGTAACCGGCCATGACCGACCCCGATGAGGCCGCCGGAATCCCAGAGCGTTCGCGCGCGTACGTCAGAAAGGGCAGCGACATGGCAGAGAACGTCTGGCAATCACTGGTGGACGGCAAGTTGCTGGGCAGTGGCAAGGTCAGCCGCGCAGCGATCCTCGGGCAGCAAGGAGGTGTCCTGGCCACCAGCGAGGGATTCGCTCTCTCCGCCCAAGAGCAGCAGGCCATCATCGAGGCGTTCCGCGATCCGGCCGCGGTACTGGCGACCGGTCTGCGCCTGGCGGGCATCAAATACTTCGCCTGGAGCGCAGATCCCGGCATCATCATCGTCAGGAAACAAGCTGACGGAGCCATCCTCGTCAAGACCAGGCAGACCGTCCTCGTCGCGGTCTACCAGGCGCCCACCATGGCGCAAGAGGCCATGCCCGTGGTCGAAAGCCTCGCCGACGAACTCGTCAACGCCGGCGACTGAGTCGTCCGTACACGACAGCCGTTCGCGCCTCAGCTCCTGTGGATGACGGGTCGCTGCGCGGTGTTGCGGCCAACGGGCAGCCGCCAATGTCGCAGCGTCATTGACCGCGGGGTGTTGGGGGCGGGGGCGGGGGGCGGGGTGGCGATCGCGGGTATCTCGTGGCGTTTGTTGGGCGGCTTTCGCTTGGGTGAGGTGGGTCAGGGACGAGGGTGTTTCGGGGGGTTGGGGGTTGTCAGCCATAGGGCGGTGAAGGCGGCGCAGGCCAAGGTGATGGCGCCGGCCGTCAGGAAGGCGGTGCCCAGGCCCGCCTCGAACGACGCGCCGCCGGATTGGCGGGTGCGGACGACGGCTCCGAGCACCGCTACGCCGAGCACCGCGCCGATCTGCCGGGTGGTGCTGCTGACGCCGGACGCGAGGCCGCCCTCCTGCGGGCTGACCGATGCGATGGCGGCACCGGTCAGCGGGGACATGGTCAGGCCGAAACCGATGCCGACGATCGCCAGCCGCCACCACACGTTCCCGTAGCCGGTGTGCTCGTGGACCAGGCCCAGCGCGAGCAGGCCGAGGCCGGCCAGCGCCAGGCCAGTGGTGACCACGGTTCGGAAGCCGTACCGCGCGGCGAACCGGCCCGCGAACGGGCTGACGACCACCATGGCGAGGGTGGTGGGGAGGGTCTGGAGGCCGGCGCGCAGGATCGAGCTGTGCTGGACGTACACGAAGAACTGGGAGAAGAAGAAGGCCGAGCCCATGAGCGCGAAACCCACCACGACCATGGCCGTGTTGGACACCGTGAACAGCCGCTGCCGGAACAGCCGCAGCGGGAGCATCGGCTTCGAGCCGCGTCCTTCGACGGTGGCGAAGGCGGCGAGGGCCACCAGCGCGGCGGCGAAGCTGCCCAGGATCAGCGGTGAGGTCCAGCCCCGGGAGCCGCCCTCGATCAGCCCGTAGGTCAACGTCCCCACTCCGAGGATGGACAGGACGGTCCCGGGGATGTCGATCGCCGGTGCGTTCGGGTTGCGCGACTCGCCCAGGACGCGCAGACCGGCCAGCAGGAGGATCGCGCCGATGGGCACGTTCACCAGGAAGATGGCGGGCCAGCCGAAGGCGTCCACCAGGATGCCGCCGGCCACCGGTCCGGCGGCCAGGCCGATCCCGCTGAATCCGGCCCACAGCCCGATCGCCTTGACCCGTTCCTGGGGGACGGGGTACGCGGCGGCGAGCAGGGCCAGCGAGGCGGGGCTCAGGGCCGCGGCGCCGACGCCCTGCACGACCCGTCCGGTGACCAGCCAGCCGACCGAGGGCGCGACCGAGCACAGTACGGACGCGGCGGTGAACACGACGACGCCGGCCAGGAACACCCGCTTGCGGCCGAAACGGTCGGCGAAGACGCCGCCGGACAGCAGCAGCATGGCGACCAGCAGCACGTAGGCGTCGACGATCCATTGCAGACCGTTCAGCCCGGTGTCCAACCGCGACTGCATGTCGGGCAGCGCCGCGCCGACGATGGTGCTGTCGAGCAGCACCATGAACTGTCCCAGGCAGGCCACCGCGAGCAGCGCCGCCCGGCTCGATCGAAAGCCCGCGCCCGCGGGCGTCCGAGCCTGCGTCACGTCCTGGTGTGCGGTCAACACCGTCCCCTCTCCTGATGCGGATGCCGTGAGGACGATACTTCGATAATACCGAAGTGTCGAACGATGGTATCGTCGAAGCATGCGACCGCTACCCGAGCCCGCGCGCGAGTCGCTGACCCTCGCGCCGGTGCTGCACGCGCTCGGCGATCCGGTGCGTCTGGAGCTGGTACGGCGGGCCTGGGGCGAGCCCGAATCGACCTGTTCCGCGCTCGCCGACGGCCTGAAGGTGCCGATGTCGACGCTGACCAACCACTGGCGGATCCTGCGCGAGGCCGGGCTGATCAGCATGTCCGTCGACGGCCGGCACCGGCGGGTCCGGCCGCGCGCCGACGATCTGGACGATCGCTTCCCGGGCCTGCTCGATCCGATCCTGCGCCTCGGCGCCGCCGAGGCGCCCGACAGCGGCCTGCTGTAGGTGTGGGCGATGAGTGCGGCGACCGCCTTGTCCTGGGCGTCCTGCCGGGCATCGCCGGATGTTCGTCGGGACGGCGAACGGCGCGGCGGGCGGGGGCTGTGGCGGCGGCCTCGGAGGTGAGGCCGGCATGGTCCCGTCGTGCGTCCAGACCCGCGCCTCGGCCTGCCTCCGCGAGGAGCGCCAGGGGGTCAGGCCGGGGTGGGGTGGTCGGGTTTGAGGAGGTCGAGCATGGGGCGGCGGGCTTCGGGGCCGTAGGCGACGCTGCCGACGGGGACGGCGTGGTCGATCGCCTCGCTGATCTTCGCGATCCACAGCGGGCCGAAGCCGCCGCACAGCTCGATCATCTGGACTCCGTCCGCGACCAGGTCGCGGGCCAGGGCGATCGAACGGTCCTTGGCGTCGAAGTCCATGCCGATGGCGGTGAACTCGCAGTCCGCGACCTTGACGGTGCTGGTGCTGTTGTCGGGAGTGAAGCCGGGCGACAGGTACAGGTAGGCCCATTTGTGCAATGCCATCGCTGCGTCCCCTTCGGATGATTTCGGTGTTTGTCCCGTCACCCACAGTAGGAGGTGGGTGGTTGGGGACCCCTCCCGGGTGACGGCTGGGAACATCGGTCCGGGGGTTCGGGCGGCAGGAGGAGAGCGGTGGGGCTCGGTGTGCGGCTGCTCGCCGTGGTCGGGTGGCCCTTGCTGTTCGCGGGGGCGGTCGTCGGGCTGGCCTGGACGGTTTACGAGGGCCGGGGGTCTGTGGAAATGGCTGCTCGTGCTGGTGTTCGTCGGGGTCGGTATCGCGGTCGGGAGCCGGTGGTGGCTGCTGATGGTGGACGCCGGGACCGAGACCGTCGGCCCGGCCGTTTCGGCGGTGGCGGCCTTGGCCCTGGTCATCTGCGCCATGGCCGGAATCGACCGGTGGCTGCTGCACGAGCGCGGGCGGGAGACCACGTGCTCGATACGGTCCGTCAACGTCAGGCACGGCGAGGCCGCTGATTACTACACGTACCGTCTGGCCTGCGACGGCGGGCGCCCGTCCTCGCTGGTGCGGAACCGGGAGATCGCGCACGCGGTGGGACGGCGCGTTCGCGTGCGGTACGACCCCGAGGGGTCGGCCATCACGACTCTCGCCACGAGCAGGTGGGCCTCGGACGACGGGCGCGGCCTTCTTCTCGGCGCTGGAGCCGCGCTCGCGTTGCTCGTGGTCACGGGCCTCGGGGCGGTCCTGACGCCTCGTTGAGGAAGGTACGGCCCGCATTACCGCGCATGGGCAGCAGCCTGCATTGTCGGCCGCCGGGCGGCGCCCTGGGGTCAGGTGGTCATGAGGTCTTTCCGGCGAGGGTGCCGGGGTGGTGGCGTGTGGGGCGGACGGTGGTGTGCGGGGGTACGGGGGCCAGCCGTGCCGCCGGGGGCAGCGGTGCGTGTCGGGGGGACGCCTGGAGTGCCTGGATCGCGAGGGCGGCGAAGCGGCGGGACGCCGCGACGCGGGCGGCCGGGGACGCGGCCTGGATGCCGCAGTTGGCCATGATGAGGAGGATCAGGTCGTCCAGGACGAAGTCGGGACGCAGGGCGCCGGCGTCCTTGGCACGGCGGGCGAGTTCGGCGATCGTCCTCAGGGTCTCCTCGCGGACGGCGGCGAAGTCCATCGCGTTGGGAAAGGCCGTCATGAAGGCCGTGGTGAAGCCCCGGTCGTGCGCGTGCAGCTCGCAGATCCTCTCGATCACGAGGCGGAAGCCGCGCCACGGGTCCGGGTCGGCGAGCCCCTCCTCGGCGATGGTCAGGCACGCGCCCATCTGCTCCCTGAAGGCTTCGGCGGCCAGCGCCTCCTTGGTCGGGAAGTGGCGGTACAGGGTGGCGGGGCCGACCCCGGCGCGGCGGGCGACCTCGCGCATGGGCGCGTTCAACCCCTCGGCGGCGAACACCGCGCGGGCCGCGTCGAGGATGAGCTCGCGGTTGTCGCGGGCGTCGGAGCGCAGGGTGTGAGGCAAACGGCCGGTCATCGCTCTCACTTTACCTAAACGGACGGGGGCGTCCGGCTAGCGTCCGATGGGTCGTTCCGCCTCGGCGGAGCCGTTCGGACCGTTCCCCCAGGGCAAGGAGAAGGCAGTGAAGGCAGTCGCCATCGAGACGTTCGGAGACCCCGAAGGGCTGGCGGTCATCGACCTGTCCGTCCCGGCTCCCGACGCCGGGCAGGTGCTGGTCGGCGTCGAGGCCGTCGGTGTCGGCGGCGTCGATGTCCTGATCCGGAGGGGCGCTTTCGCCGCGTACGGCTTCAAGGAGGGCCACATCCCCGGCAACGAGGTGGCGGGCACCGTGACCGCGGTCGGCGCAGGCGTCGATCCCTCATGGGTCGGACGGCGCGTGTGGGCGTTCACCGGCGCGCACGGCGGCTACGTCGAACAGGCGATCGCTCCGGTCGAGAAGATCTCTCCCCTGCCCGCGGGCCTCTCCGCCGTCGATGCGATGGCACTCGGGAACTCCGGCCCGGTGGCCCACTTCGCCCTCGACCGGGCCCGTTTCGCGCCCGGCGAGTCGGTGCTGGTACGCGGCGCGGCGGGCAGCATCGGCATCATGGCTGTGCAGCTCGCGGCCCGTGTCGGGGCGGGCGCGGTGGCGGTCACGACGTCGTCGGCCGAACGCGGGGAACGGCTGCGCGAGCTCGGCGCGACCCACGTGCTGGACCGTTCGGGCGAGGGAGGCGGGGACGACGGGGACGGCGTCGGCGCTCCCGCGGGTTACGACGTGATCATCGACATCGTCGCCGGGGCGGACCTGCCGTCGTTCTTCGACAGGCTCAACCCGAACGGCCGCGTCGTGGCCGTCGGCGTGGTCGGGGCCTGCCTCCGGCGGACTTCGGCATGAAGCTGATGGAGGGGTTCCAGAGGTCGTTGTCGTTCGCCACGCTCAGCCTCGACACCGTGCCCGAAACCGAGGTGCGTGCCGTACGGGACGAGCAGTTCGCCGCCGCGGGTCGCGGGGAGCTCCGGCCGGTGGTGCAGGAGGTGCTGCCGCTGGAGCAGGCCGCGCTGGCGCACCGGAAGATGGACGACGGCGAGGTGTTCGGGAGGATCGTGCTGACGCCGTAGCCCTCGCGGGGCGGTGACGTGCGGGACGTGCGGTCAGGCGGGCTTGATCGTGGGGGTCGCGTGGACGGGGAAGTTGACCGAGTTGGCGATGAAGCACATCTCGTGGGCCTTGTCGTGGAACCCGGTCGCCTTGTCGATGAGGTCGGGGTCGGCGATGGTCACCTCGGGACGCAGGGTCACCTCGGTGAACCGGCCGCTGCCCTCGGGCGTCTCGACCATCGTGCCGGACGGGCGGTCGGTGTAGGCGGTGACGACCACGCCGGCCTGGGAGCACAGGGCCAGATACCAGAGCATGTGGCACTGGGAGAGGCTGGCGACGAGGAGCTCCTCGGGGTTCCAGCGTTCGGCGACGCCGCGGAACGCGGGGTCGGCCGTGCCGGGGAGCGGCGGCTTGGCGGGCGTGTCGACGGCGGTGACGTCGTGGTCGCGCGCGTAGTCGCGGTAGCCGGTGGTCCCCGGGCCGGTGTTGCCGGTCCAGGTCACCTGCACTTCGTAGTGGTGCGTTCTGGGCATCTCACCTCACCGAGACGGTGGACCAGTCGAAAGGCACGTCGTCGACGATATCAAGATCGGCGCAGAAGCCGTGGAGGCCGCTGTAGTTCTGGAGCAGCCGCTTGGCGGAGCGGTCGTGCTCGGTTTCGCGGACCATCTCGGCGCCGCCCTCGATTCCCAGAAGCTCCACGATCCGGTGCCAGGTGAGGAAGTCGGTGGCGGAGAAAGCCTCCAGCCCGTCGGCCAGGCATTGGCGGAAATAGCGTTTCCGTTCGTCGTCGAGTTTGGTGTAGACGGCCTTGGCGACCTGGTCGGCGATGGAGGAGTGGCAGTACTCGTCGCGGTTGTGGAGGTCGGCGGTGACGCTGTTGATGGGCTGGATCTCCTTGTCGTCGGCGATCAGGTCCAGGTAGGAGTTGATGGAGATCTCGGCGACGGTGGTGAACGCGAGTTTGCCGAGGTCGCGCTCCCAGTCGGTGGTGCCCGCGGCGACGCGGGCGAGGTGGCGGCGGGCCTTGACGCCCATGGGCAAATCGCGTTCCGGCATCGGCCAGCCGCGCTGGCGGCGGGTCACCGTGATCGCGTTCAGGTGGATGAGGATGTGGTACTGCTCGTCCACCATCGCCTGCGTGATGGCGGTCTCCATCGACTCGCCCAGGCCGGTGTCGTAGGTGCCGGTGGTCAGCAGCGTGAACGTCGGGTTCACCACGTACCGCTCGGTGTCGGAGATGTGCTTGTTGAACGCGATCCACGCCCACGCCAGCAGTTTGGCGCGCGTCTCGTCGTCCAGAGCCTGATAAGTGGAATGGTCCCTGAAAGGCAACAGCCCTTCGGGATAGTCGGGACGGTCCGGCTCGAACAGGTCGTCCAGATCCGGCTCGGACCGTTTCACGGTGGCGCGCCGGTGCCAGTTGTCGGCGAGCCTGCGGATCACAGCGTTCTCGACCGGGTTCTCCGGATCGACCGCCGACAGGTCCATGGTGTCTCTCCTATTCCGCGAGTCGTTCGGCGATCTGTTCAGCGATCTCTTCGGCGGTGGCGCCGAGCAGGGTGGCGGCCGGGATCGCGACGCCCCAGGCGCGGAGGACCCGCTCGCGGACGTCGGTGGCCGTGAGGGAGTCGCAGCCCACGGCGCGCAACGGGCGGCGGCGCGGGATCTGGTCCGCGGGCAGGCCCAGCGCCTCGCCGAGTTCGGCGACGAGAGCGTCCAGCGCGTTGCCGGAGGGCTGTGCGGCGACCTCCGCGGCGGGCTGCGCGGCGGGGCGTACGGCGGGAGCGGGGGGTTGCGCGGGGCGGTGGCGTCTCCGGAGGTGTCGACGTCGATCGCCCAGCCCTCCCCCGCGGGCCGTATGTCGATGTGGATGGACGGCGCCCGCGCGGGGGCCTCGGCCTGGGCGAACCAGGCCGGACGGCGCTGCCACGGGTAGGTGGGCAGCTCGTCCACAGGGCCGGGCGCCGGGTGGTACACGGACCAGTCGACGTCCACGCCGTGGGTGTAGAGCTCGGCGAGCGCTTCGGCCAGGGAGGTCGTTTCGGGCTGGTCGCGGTGGAGGGACGCCGTCACGGCGTGGCGCGCCTCGTCCTCCGCGACGACCTGCCTGATCGCGGGGAGCAGCACGGGGTGCGGGCTCACTTCGAGGAACAGGGTGGTGCCCGCGGCGGCCTCCGCCGCGACCGCGTCCGCGAAACGGACGGGGCTGCGCAGGTGGTCCGCCCAGTAGTCGGCGCCCAGCCGTTCGCCGCGGGTGAGGTCGCCCGTGACGGTGGAGCGGAACGGGACGTCAGCCGCCGTGGGCCGCAGGTCCGCGAGGGCGGCGCGCAACGGCTCCCGCAGCGGTTCCATGTGGGGGCTGTGGGAGGCGTAGTTGATCCGTACGCGGCCCGCCCGTACGCCCTCGCGCTGGAGGTCGTCCAGCAGCGCGGCCACGGCTCCGGCGTCCCCCGAGAGCACCGTGGAACGGGGACCGTTCACCGCGGCGGTGGTGAGGCCGTGCCGTCCCGCCGCCTCCGCCTCGGGCAGCGCCACCGCCGCCATCGCGCCGCGGCCGTCCGCGCGGGCGGTGATCTCGCCGCGCGCGCAGATGAGGCGGGCGGCGGCGTCCAGGCTCAGCGCCCCGGCGGTCTGGGCGGCGGCGACCTCTCCGAAGCTGTGGCCGAGGACGGCGTCGGGCCGGATTCCCCACGATCGCCAGTGGGCGGCGAGCGCGACCTCGACGGCCCACAGGGCGGGCTGGATCACCGGGGTGCGTTCCAGGGCGTCCGGCACGTCCGGCGCGTCCGGTGCGTCCGGCGCGTCGGCGGTGAGGACGTCCAGCAGCGACCAGCCGGCGTGCGTCCGGATGGCGGCGTCGCACCGTTCGATCGTCCGGCGGAACGCGGGCGAGGCGTCGAGAAGCCCGCGCCCCATGCCCGCCCACTGGCTGCCGTGGCCGGGGAAGACGAACACGATCCGCCGCTTGCCGCCGCGTCCGGGCGGGTCGCCGGCCCGGTCCCGCAGGACGGCGGCGAGCCGGTCGCCGGTGCGGGCGACGCAGGCCAGGCGCCGCCGGTGGTGGGAGCGCCCCGGGCGGCGGCGGCGCAGACGCGTTCCGCGTCGGCCGGGTGCGCGCCGTCCAGGCGGTCGGCGTAGGCGTGCGCGAGCGCGGTCACGGCGCCGGGCGAACGTCCGGAGAGCGGCAGCAGCAGAGGCCACAGGCCCGGTTCCCGCGGGACGGGCGGCTCCTGCTCCTCGACCCCGGTCAGTACGAGATGGACGTTCGTTCCGGAGAGGCCGAACGAGGTGACCCCGGCCACGGGCGGCGTTCCCTCCGGCCAGGGGAGGGGCTCGGTGGGCAGCCGCAGAGGGATGTCCGGCTTCGTCAGGATCGGGTTGGGCTCGTCCAGCAGCGGGTTGCCCGGCACGAGCCGGTGGTGCAGCACGAGCGCCGTCTTGATGAACCCCGCGATGCCCGCGGCGCCCTCGGGATGGCCGATGTTCGTCTTGACCGACCCGATCAGGCAGGGCCGTTCGCCCGGACGGTCGTCCCCGAAGACGCGGGCGAGGGCGTTGAGCTCGACGGCGTCACCCGTCGTCGTGCCCGTTCCGTGGGCCTCGACGTAGCCGACGTCGGCCGGGGAGACCCGCGCGGTGGACAGCGCGTCGCGCAGCAGCGCCTCCTGCGCCTCCTGCGCCGGGGCGACGAGGGAGCCGCTCGCGGCGCCGTCGTTGTTGCCCGCCCCGCCGAGCACCACCGCGTACACCCGGTCGCCGTCCGCGCGGGCCGCGCTCAACGGCTTGAGCAGCACGACTCCGACGCCCTCCGACCGGACGAACCCGTCCGCCGAGGCGTCCCCGAACCTGCAACGTCCGACCGAGGACATCAGCCCGACCTGCTCGTACACCCCGGCGAGCTCCGGCAGCAGCACCAGGTTCACGCCTCCGGCGAGGGCCGCGTCGGAGTCGCCGTACCAGAGGCTCTGGCACGCCAGATGCACGGCGGCGAGCGACGACGAGCAGGCGGAGTCGAGGGTGAGGCTCGGCCCGCGCAGGTCCAGCGCGAAGTTGACGCGGCCCGAGGTGAACGACGCGAGCCCGCCGCCGGTGAGGGCGTGCAGGTCGAGGTCGCCGTGCCTGCTCTGGAGCTCCCAGTAGTCCCGGCCCATCTGGCCCATGAACACGCCGGTCCGGCTGCCCGCCAGGGAGGTGGGCGGCACGCGCGCGTCCTCAAGGGCCTCCCAGGCGACCTCCAGCAGCAGGCGCTGCTGCGGGTCGAGGTGCTCGGCCTCGCGGGGCGAGATCCCGAAGAACGCCGCGTCGAACCCCGACACGTCCCGAGAAACCCGCCGTGCCGAGTGCGGGGCTCGGGCCCCGCTGCCGGGAGGTGGCCGTAGACCTCGGGATGCCGGGTGCGGGCGTCCGGAACCTCGGTCACCCCGTCCACACCGTCCACGAGCCGCCGCCAGAACTCCTCCGGCCCGTCCGCCCCGGGAAACCGGCAGCCGATCCCTACCACGGCCACCGGCTCCCGTCCCTCCCCGAGCGCCCCGAGGCGGGTCGGACGCTCGTGGGGAGCGTGGCGGGTGGTGTGGTCGAGGGGGCTGGCAGGTGGTGGCGGAGGGTGGCTTTGATCAGGCGGGTCAGGTCCGGGCGGTGGGTGGAGACGAAGAAGTGGTCTCCGGGGAGTTCGCGGACCGTGGCCGGGCCGGTGGTCAGGTCGGCCCAGGCGGGCATGTCGGCCGGGGGCCGAGGGGGTCGTCGGCGCCGCAGAACGCCACGAGGGGGCAGTCGAGCAGCGGGCCCGCGCGGTGCCGGTAGGTGCCGACGACGGTGGTGTCGGCGCGCATCGCCGGGAGCGCGCCGCGGAGCAGGTCGTCCTCCTGGCGCAGCCGGTCGGGGATGCCGCCGAGAGAGGCGAGGGCGTCGAGGAACGCGTCGTCGGGCAGGGTGTGCAGGTCGCTCGGCGGGAGTCGGTGCGGCGGCGCGATGCCCGCGACGAGCAGCGCGACCGGCGCGGGGCCGTCCGCGCGGAGCTGGCGGAGTGCGATCTCGTACGCCAGCAGGGCCCCCATGCTGTGCCCGAACAGCGCGAACGGGCGGTCGAGGTGGGGGCGCAGCGCGTCGCCGACCGCCGCGGCGAGTTCGGTCATCGACTGGAGCGAGGGCTCGTCGAGCCGTTCCTCGCGGCCGGGCAGCGCGACCGGCACCACGTCGATCCAGCCGGGCAGGTCGTCCGGCCAGTCGCGGAACGCCGACGTTCCGCCGCCCGAGTGCGGCAGGCAGAAGAGCCGCACCCGCGCCGACCGCCGGGGACGGTGCGTCAGCCAGGTCATGGCGCGCTCACCTCCGTGCGGTGGTGGAGCCCGTACCGGCCGAGGAGGTCCAGCCACTCCCGGGACTCTCGCGCGCTCTCGGCGGCGCGGCGCAGGCCCGGAGGCGTCGCGCCGTCCAGCAGGCGGGTGATCGCGCAGGCCAGCGGCAGGGACACGCAGCGCGCCATCGCGCTCTCGTGCCGGTCGCCGACGACGTCGAGGACGCAGCGGCCGTGCCAGCGCCCCGTGGGGCCGCGCGCGTCGAGCGACACGGCGAGGACGACGCGGTCGAGGTCGGCGTCCGTCGCGGGATAGCGGGCGGCGAGGTCCTTCGCCAGCGCGTCGATCCGCGTGCCGTCGCCTTCCCGCAGGACGGCGAAGACCTGCGACCAGGCGTCGAGCCATCCGTCCAGGCGGAGCGTCCCGCGGATGAACGTGTCGATCCGCCAGGCGGACGGGAAGCCGTACTGGGCGACGAACGGGACGCTGTCGCGGTTCGGCAGGGCCTCGAACGTCTCGCCGTCCAGCTCGTACGGGACGGTGGCCTCCCAGGGGCGTTCGGCCGTCCGCTCCTCGCCCTCCTCGATGTGGCGGGCCGGGGTGAGCAGGGCGGTGAGGACGCCGCGCGGCGCCCAGCTGAAGCGGTAGCGGAAGTCGTTCGGCTCGGCCGGGACGCCGCCGCAGTACGAGGTGAACGCGACCGAGGCGGGGCCGTCGCCGAGCGCTTCCCGCGCGTCCCCCACGAGGACGTGGGCGAGGAGGTGGTCGATGCCGGGATCGAGCCCGGCCTCGGTCTGCACGACGAGGCCGGAGCGTTCGGCGGCCGGGCCCCGGGCCGCCATCGCCTCGGAGACGTAGCTGGAGCACACGAAGTGCGCGCGGCGTTCGAGGCAGGCGTCCAGCAGTTCGGTGTGCAGGTCGGCCGGGACCATCGAGACCACGACGTCGCCGGGGGAGATCTCCGCGGCGAGCGCGTCGCGGTCGTACCCGCGCACGGCGGCCCCGGCAGGCCGAGCCGTTCCAGCAGCGCCTCGGCGCGTTCCGGGCGGCGGTTCCAGAGCAGGAGCCGGTCGGCGCGTTCGTGGACGGGCACGAGGCCGCCGCCGGACGACAGGCCCGCCCCGACCCAGTGCACGGTCCCGCTGGGGGTGACCAGTTCAGACATCGTCCTTCTCCTGTACGGAGCGATCGGCTCGTTCGTAGGCGGCCAGGCAGCGGCGCCACGGCGGCGCCATCTCGCCCACCGTCGCGAGGTGCGGGGCGAGCTGGGCGGAGAACGCGACGCTGGACTCCTCCGGGACCAGCGACGGCAGGTTGTCGATGGCGATGAGGTCGATCGGCGAGGCCGCGTCGCGCAGCGGGCCGACCGGCTGCTCCCACGTGGTCGGCCGGTCGTAGACGGGCAGCATGTCGGCGGGCGAACCGGAGTCGCACGTGACGTCCGCGACGATCCGCAGGCGGCCCGTCCGCCGCGCCAGCTCGGCCCGCGTCAGCAGCGGCTCGGCCGGTCCGCTCGCGAAGACGGCGTTGACGAGGATGTCGTGGTCGAGGACGGCGTCCCTGTCGAGCGGGTCCGTCTCCTCCACGTCCCAGGCCGTCGTGGGAACGCCCGCCAGCGCGAGGGCCTCGCGGGCGCCCCGGCCGCACCGGCCGAGGGCCCCGACGACCAGCGCCCTCACGTCGTCGTCCACGCGCTCGCGCAGGGCGTCCTCGATGGCCCGTACCGTCGTCGGGACCAGGGGCGCGGTGAGCCGTCCGCGATGGTGCAGGACGGCCAGCGCGGCGCCGACGTATCCGGCCCAGTGGCCGAACGCCACGAGGCGGCGCCCGTCGTCGCCGGTGAGGTGCTCCAGGTCCAGCAGCGCCCCGCCGCCCGCGCGGAAGCGGCGCAGGAGGTGCGCCGCGTGCGGCTGCCCCTTGTAGGCGTGGCCGAAGTAGATGTGCCGGTGCCTGAGCGTCCGCGGCAGGTCGGGGAGCTCCTTCAGCCCGAGGACCACCGTGTCCGGCGAGGCGTCCGGCCACGTGCACGCGCCCGCGACGGCGCAGCCCGCCGCGGCGTAGTCGCCGATCGGGAAGGCGCGCTGCGGCGACTCCTCCACGGTGATCGAGGCCCCGCCGCGGACGAGCCGGGCCGCGTCCAGCGGGACGAGCGGCGCGCGCCGTTCGGTGGGACGGATCTCGTGGCGCATCCACAGCGGCGGGTTCGCGGTCATCACCGGCCCGCCCCGCGCACGCGCCCCGCCCGCGCACGCGCGCCCGGACGTCCAGCGCGTCCGCGACGATCGCCGCCTGCACCTCCGACGGGCCCTCGTACACGCGCAGCGACCTGATCTGCCGGTACAGCCGTTCGGGCAGGCTGCCGCCGACGAGCCCGGCCGCGCCGTGGAGCTGGACGCAGGCGTCCACGATCTCCTGGGCCCGCTCGGTGGCATACAGCTTGGCGATCGCGGAGTCCTTGGGGGCGCGCCTCGTGCCGCGGTCGGTCTCCCACGCCGCCCGCGCCACCAGCAGCGCTGCGGCGTTCAGCTTGACCTCGGCGTCGGCGAACGCGGCGCGGACGCCGGGCACGTCGAGCAGCGTGCCGCCGTAGATGGCCCGTTCCCTGGCCCGAAGGTACGCGGCGTCCACCGCCCGCCGGGCGAACCCCAGGGCCGCCGCGCCGACCGTCATTCGCACCCGGTCGAGCAGGTCCATGGCGATGGCGAAGCCCTTGCCGCGCCCGCCGAGGACGTTCTCCGCCGGGACGCGGCAGTCGGTGAACTCCAGGTTGGCGAACGGGCGCGGCGCGATCAGCCGGACCGGTTCGACGCTGATGCCCGGCGTGGACGCGGGCACCAGGAAGGCCGTCAGCCCGAGCGGGCCCGGACCGTCGCCCGTACGGGCGATGACGCAGTAGAGGTCGGCGATGGTGCCGTTGGCGATCCACGCCTTCCGCCCGTTCAGCAGGTAGCCGCCTTCGTCGGGCTCCGCGGCCAGGCCGATCGCGGCGACGTCCGAGCCCGCGCCCTCCTCGGACAGTGCGAACGCGCCGATGAGCGCCCCGCTGGCCAGGTGCGGGAGGAAGCGCCGGCGCTGCTCCTCATCGCCGTGCCGCGCCAGCGGCGTCGCGGCGAGCGACTGGATGGAGTACGCGAAGTCGGCCAGGTCGTCCGCGTAGGCCAGCGCCTCCCGCGCCAGGCACAGCGACCGGTGGTCGCCGTCCCAGTCGAACCAGCCGTCCTCCCCCAGCGCCCGCAGCGTCGAGCGGACGACCCGTTCCGGATCGGCCGGGGCCGCCGTATCGGCCGTGCCGGTCGGGTCGGTGGTGTCCGTCCACAGGTCGGCGTTCTTGTCGCACCACTGGACGATCCGCTCGGCCAGCTCCCGGTGCCGCTCGTCGTAGAAGGGGAGGGCGAGCATCCCGCGGTCAACGCTCACTCGGGCCCTCCAGGGTGAAGATCTCGGTGGCGGAACGGGCCGGATCGCCGGGCCGCACGTGCAGCTCGCCGCGCGCCGGGAGCATCACGACGGCGGCGACGGTCCGGTCCGTACGGACGTCCCCGTTGCCGGGCACGCGGATCGGCGGCTCGCACAGCAGGGCGAAGTGCCGTTCGGGATCGGCGTCGCGCGGCAGACCGGCCAGGGCCGTCCGGCAGGCGTCCAGCCTGCGCGCGGACGAGTTGCGGGCGAAGACGTTGATCTCGTCCCGCGGCTCCAGGTCGGGATGCAGGTAGTGGTTGGTGTGGACGGTCTCGTCCGCCTCGACCACGCGCAGCTCGTCGTCGACGGCCTCCGCGTACGCGGCCTTGGACGCGTCGCACAGCGTGAAGCACCGCGAGCTCGCCAGCGGCAGGCCCTTGAGGATCGCGACCGCCTCGTCCACCGACTCCGCCTCGTCCAGCACATGCCGTACGGCCAGGTAGGGCGGCACGCCGGGACGCCACGTGCCGCCGAAGACGAGGTTCAGGCCGACCGCGAGGCCGTCGCTGTTGAGCCCGACGTACCCGAGCAGCCCGGCGAAGCTGAGCACCAGGACGCGGCGGGGCGCGCCGTCCCGGGCGAGGCGCAGCACGGCGATCTGGTCGTCCAGGTCGCCGTTCAGATCGACGGTCTGCGCCACGACCGGCTCGCCGCGAGACCCGGCGCGGGACGCCGCGCGCGCGTACGTCGTGCAGTCGCCGGTCGCGGGAACGCGCCGGTAGCCCATCAGCTCGCGGCGGAGCTGGAGCAGCATCGCCTGCTCCGGCTCGATGCCCGCGCCGTCCGCCAGGCCGCGGACCTCCTCGGCCAGCTCGGGGACCGCCTCCTCCACGACCGCCGTGTGGGCCTGGACGGCGCGCCGCAGCTCCCCGGGCGGGACCGGCGCCTCCAGGATGCGGTCGAGCCGGGCGAGGTCGTCGCCGAGGAACGCGCGCAGCCCGGTGGCCAGCGCCGCCCCGTGCCGGCGGCCGAGGTCGCGCGGGGAGCCCGCGGCGCTGACGAACGGGACGGCGGTCATGCCCCGGCGCCTTCCGGATGCCGGATCTCGGGGCTGCTCGCCAGCCGCCGCTTGGCGTCCGGCCACTCCGCCCGCAGCACGCTGTAGTAGACCGCGTCGCGGCGGCGTCCCCCGGCATCGGGTTGAAGCTGCGCAGGGTGCCCTCCTCGACGGCGCCGATGTTCCGCAGGCCCTTGCGCGCCTGGACGTTCAGCTCGTCGGTCTTGAACTCGACGCGTTCGGCGCCGAGCCGTTCGAACGCGTGCTCCAGCAGCAGGTACTTGGCCCAGCGGTTGACGCCCTTGCCCTGGAACTCCACGCCCAGCCAGGACCAGCCGATCTCCAGCCGCCCGTCGCGCTCGGCGAGGTTGCCGTAGCTCATGCTGCCCGCCGCCCGGCCCGTCCCCTTGTCGGTGATGTGGAACACCACCCTGCGGCCGGCGGCCTGGTCGTCCAGCGCGGCGTCGAAGAACGCGTGGTAGTCCTCGTCGGTCTCGACCAGCGACACGAAGTACCGCCAGATCCGGGGGTCCATCGCGATGGCGTGCAGCGACTCCCGGTCGTCCGGCGTGATCGGCCGCAGTCGGACATGGTCGTTCTCCAGCGTGCTCGCCGCCGCCTCGGCCCAGCCCATCAGGCCGTGCTCCCCACGTTGCGGGCGAGCGCGTCGGTCACGTCGCGCAGCGTCCGCATGCCCGCAAGGTCCTGCTCGGTGAACGCCGACAGGGGGACGCCCGTCGTCTCGCACACCGAGGTCAGGAACAGCACCTTGTTGAGCGAGGTCAGCCCGTACTCCCGGTTCATGTCGAGTTCGAGGTCCAGGTCCTCCGGCTCGTCGTCGGACGCGATCACCCTCAGGAAGTGCTCGCGTGCGGCCCGTTCCACGTCAGCGGGCATGGATTCCCCTTTCCCTGGTGCTCAGCTCGTGCCGGTAGGCGTCGAGGATGCGTTGGCGCCGCGGCTTGTACTGCGAGGTCAGCAGGCCGTTGCCGATGCTGAACGGCGGGTCGGCGACGATCACCCGGCTGATCCGCTCGTCCGGTTCGAGGCCCGCGTTGACGGC
The DNA here is from genome assembly GCF_009793335.1 of Actinomadura sp. J1-007. Lineage (GTDB taxonomy): Bacteria > Actinomycetota > Actinomycetes > Streptosporangiales > Streptosporangiaceae > Spirillospora > Spirillospora yumaensis. Next base: position 3,006,387 of record NZ_WING01000001.1, read on the forward strand.
GGCGAGCCGCGCGCTGATCGCCGCCTCGTCCGCGCCCGTCCCGGCGGGGGAGACCACCGCGACGAGCCGGGTCTGGTCCGGGCAGAACACCACGCACTCGGCGATCGCCGGCTCGGCCCGCATCCGCTCCTCGATCGGCCGGACGATCACGTTCCTGCCGTTGTCCAGCACGATCGCGTCGTCCGCGCGGCCGTGCACGAACAGGAACCCGTCCTCGTCGAGGTGGCCGACGTCGCCGGTGCGGACCGTTCCGTCCGGCAGGAAGATCGCCTCCGACTCGCCGGGGCGCAGTACTCGTAGCGGCGCGCCACGGGATGGTCGGAGCGGACGTGGATGACGCCGTCCTCGTCCAGGACGACGTGCTTGCCGGGAACGACCCGTCCGACGCTGCCCTCGCGGCTCGCCCCGGGATGGTTCTTGGTGACGATGCAGGTCTCGTTCAGCCCGTAGCCCTCGTAGATCGGCACGCCCGCCTCGTTGAAGAAGCGCAGCATCTCGGCGCGCGCCGGGGCCGAGCCCGTCCACAGGTAGCGGACGCGGTCGCCGAACAGCTCGCGGGGTTCGCCTCCCGTTTCCCGCACGTGGCGCATCGCGGTCTCGAAGAAGCCTGGGACGCCCATCACCACGGTCGGCCGGACGCTCGGCATCACCGCGAACGCGGCCTCGTAGGTGCTGACCGTGACGTCGTGCCCGAAGCACAGCGCCGAGTAGATCCAGTAGCGCTGCTGGAGAAGCGACAGCGGCAGGAACACGAAGATGTCGTCCCCGGGACCGTGCGCGAACATCCCCTGCACCGCGCGCAGAGAGCTGTCGATGCTGCCCGCCGTGGCGGCCAGCCCCTTGGGCCGCCCCGTGCTGCCGGAGGTGAACTTGAGCGTCGTCGCCTCGCCCGGGTCGTACGAGACGTCCGGCAGGGGTGCGTCCCCCGGCGACGGCTGCGCCAGGGCCCGCACATCCTCGATAGGCAGGATGCCCTTGTGCGTCTCGCCGTCTTCCCTGGAAATCGGCTGGTCGGTGAAGAGCGCGCTGAGTCCGTACCGTTCGAGCAGTTCCGGACGGGGATCGAACTTCCCGGGCTCCAGTCCGGCGGTCACCACCTTGAGCCGCAGCGCGGCCAGATCGAGCAGCACCCATTCCAGGCGGTTGGCCGACAGGATGCCGATCCTGTCGCCGGGCCGTACGCCCAGCCTCCGCAGACCCTGCGCCACGTTCCCGGCCATCGCCCGCAGCTCGGGCAGCTCCACCGACTCCGACGCGCCGAGGCGGGCGAACGTGACCCGGTGCCCCTCGGGCGCCGGACCCGCGACGACGCGATTGATCAGCGAGTCCATCAGGACACGTCACCCCGCCCCGCGCCGACCGTTTCGCTGGCGAAGAAGACCTGCTTGGCCAGGTCGATCGCCGTGTCCGGCGGGACGAGTTCGACGCCGTCCGGCCACTTCGCCGGGACGGGGTCCCCGAGCGCCGCGGCGAGCCGGGCGGCGAAACGCGGCATCACCGGCAGGGCGCACCGCGACAGCAGGCGCGCCGCCGCGAGTTCGAGCGCGATCGCCGAACGGGCCTGCGAGGACCAGCGGTCGATCCGGGCGGCCGGCGCCTCCAGCCGCGAGAACGCCACCGCGTCCTCGACGATGCCGTTCAGCTCGTCGGCCGCGCGGTTGAGGGAGAAGCCGTCCTGCCCGAGCGCGCCCGCCAGCGCCGTACGCCTCACGGCGAGCCGGTCCAGGAACGCGGTGTGCTCGGGCGTCCACACGCCCGCGTCCGGTGCGCGGCCGTCGTGGTGGTCGGCGATCCGGGCGCCGAGGTCGTTCAGCCAGGTCTGCCAGGTGCCGATCAGCGTGTCCCGCAGTACGGCCGCGTACGCGTCACGGGTGAAGTTGGTGCGCCGCCCTTCCGGACGCGTGCGGGCGAGGAAGAAGCGCACCGCGTCCACGCTCTCCGGGGAGAGGATCTCCTTGCCCCAGACCGCGTGCCGCCGGCTCGTGGAGAACTTCTCGCCGTCCAGCAGGTAGAACTCGTTGACGTTGTAATCGATGTCCGGGTGCCAGTCCGGGTGAGCGAGCCGGTAGAGGGCCGGGTAGAGAACGGCGTGGTAGAAGCTGTTGTCGTACCCGAAGAAGTGCACGATCTTCCAGTCGGGGTCCGGGGCGTCGGCGCGCCAGTCCTCGCTCGCGCGACGGCCCAGCGCCTCGATCCCGTGCAGGAACCCGTACGCCATCTCCGGCCACACCCAGATGACCTGCCCGCTGACGTCGTTCTCCTGCGGAGCCACGCCCCACCGCGACGGATGCGTGATCGGCACGTCCAGGCCGTCCCGCTGGAAGACGCGGTCGGCGAGCTCCCGCAGCCGCGCCGGGACGCGGCCCAGCCGGTGGTGCTCAGCGACATCGTCGGCGAACTTGTGCAGCGGCAGCGTGAAGCGCCGTACGGGCCGCGCCTCCGGGGCCTTCCCCGACCTGGACAGGCGCGGATCGGCCAGGTCCGTGCACACGTTGGGCTCGCCGCACTCCTCGCAGATGTTGCCGCCGGTGGTGTCCCCGCAACCCGGGCAGCCGCCGCGTACCTCGCCCTCGTAGACGTACTCCCCCGAATCGGGGTCGAACAGCGCGGGCGCCTCGGACGGCGCCACCTGCCCGGACGCCGCCACCCGGCTGAAGAACGCCCTCAGCCCCGACCGGTAGCCGTCGTCGCCGTTGGTGACCGTGTACTGGTCCGGGACGATGTCCATCAGCCGCAACGTCTCGGCTATCTCGGCACTGTAGTGCGCGGCGGTCTCCGCCGGTCCGCGCCCATCGCGCCGCGCCGCGCCGAGCACGTAGCTCTGGAAGTCGTCGCTGCCGGTGAGGTGCCAGGCGCGTGCGCCGTTCATCCGCTGGTACCGGACGTACGCGTCGGCTCCCAGGTACGGGCCTGACAGGTGGCCGAGGTGCAGGTCCCCGTTCGGGGTCGGCGGGGTCGAGAAGACGAAGAGCGGCCGTTCGCCGAAGCGCCGCCCCCGCGCCGCCCCGCCGCCGCCTGCGCGCGCCCGGCGTCGCGCCAGTAGAACGTGACGAAGACCAGATCGGTGTCACCGGTGTTCTCGACGACGTGCGTCTCGAACGGCTCGTACGCGACGACGGTCCCGGCGGTCACCCGGTGGCGGCCGGCGTCCACGACGACGTCCCCGACGCCCTGGACGATCACCCAGATCTCGCACTCGTCATGCCGGTCCGGGTCGGACCTGCCGCCGGGCGCCACCCGCGCCCAGGCGGCGGGCGTGGCGGTGCGGTCGATGGAGCCCATCTCGATGCCGAGCGCCCCATCCAGATCGGCCGCCTCGTAAGCACTGATGATCACTGCGAACTCCTCAAACGATCAACTCGACCCCCACAACCCCAGCGGACACAACAGGCGCAGCACCCACGCCGGACCCGGCAGGCGCACCAACCCCGAAGGCCCCGGCGGACCCGGCGGACGCGACAGGCCCGGCATTCGCGACAGGCCCGGCCGACGCCCCGGACCCGGCGGACGCCCCGGACCCGGCGGGCGGGGCGGCCTCGGCAGTTCCGGCACTCGCAGCCGTCCCGACGGACGCGGCGGACGCAGCCGCCCCGGTCGTCCCGGTCGTCCCGGGGTCCCTGCGCGTTCGGGGCGGGGTGGGGGCTGGGGTGGGGTGGGGAGGCCGAGGAGGTCGGCGGTTTCCGTTGCTATGGCCGGGGCGAGGCGGAAGCCGGAGCCGTTCGCGGCTCCGGCGAAGACGATCCGGGGGTCCGCCAGCGCGGCCACCAGGGGCTCTCGGGACGGGCTGTAGGCGTCGCAGAACACGCGGCCCGCGATGGGCTCCTCGGCGAGTCCGGGCGCGTAGCGGCGCAGGACCTCCAGCCCCTCGCGCACGTCGTCGGCGCCGAGACCGTCGGAGACGGTGTCGGGGTTCACGTCCCAGTCGTTCCTGGTGAAGCTGAACAGCCACTGGCCCCGGTCGGGCAGCGGCAGCAGGAAGGCGTCCTCGTCGTGGAACACGACGGCCCGGCCGGCGTCGTCCGGCGGGCGCATGATGTGGAGCGCGACGACCTTCTTCACGCGCGCGCCGAGCGGCGCGACCAGGTCGGCCCAGGCGGGCGCCGACAGCCAGGGGCCCGGCGCGAGGACGACCCGGTCGGCGGTCAGGGTCTCGCCGCTGCCCAAGCGCAGGGTGACCCCCTCGCGGAGCGGCTCGACGGCGGTGACGCGTTGCCCCTCGCGTACGGTCACGGACGGGCGCAGGCCGTGGACGAGAGCTTGGGCCAGCGACGACACGTCCGCGTGGAGGCATCCCTCGCCGCGCCAGACGCGCGCCTTCTTCGGCAGGCGGACGGACGGCTCGCTCACCCGGTCGGCGCGGGTCAGCCCGGCCCGGTCCAGGTAGATCTCGCGAAGTTCGCTCTCGGACGTCTCGCTCGCCACGACCTCCAAGCCGAGCGGCCGGATCGGGAGGGACGGACGGGCCGTACGCAGCGCGTCGTAGAAGTCCTGGCTGTGCCGCGTCATCGAACGGACCCGCGGCGTCGCGCCCCGGGGGAAGTGCAGCCCGGCGGAACGGCGGCTCGCGCCGGTCGCCAGGACGTCCTGGTCGATCAGCGACACCGCCGCCTCGGGGACGCGGGCGCGCAGCTCGCGGGCGACCGCGCATCCGACGACGCCGGCGCCGACTACGGCGATGGAGGGCGCCTTCACCGGTTCACACCTCCTGGACGCGCTGCGCCGGGAGCTTGGGCGACCACTCCAGGAACGACTCGATCTGCGGGTCGGTCCGGACGCCGCGGAGGCGGTCCACGATGCGCTGGCTGCGCCAGGCGAGCAGGCTCAGGTTGGAGTCGGCGAGGCCGCGCTGGCGGCGCGCGCCGTTCTGCACGAAGATGTTGCGGTTCGGCGGGCCGTCCCAGCGCAGCGCGAAGTCGCGGTCGATCTTGAACTCGCCGTCCGCGCCGGTCCCGTCGCGCTCCAGCCGCCCGGCGATCGGCGCGAGGAAGTCCATCCGGGGCGGGGCGAAGCCGGTGGCCCAGACGATCACGTCGGCCTCGACCGTCTCGACCGTGCCCGGATGGTCGTTGTGCACCAGCGACAGGTCCCAGCCGCCCGCCGGGTCCCCGGCGACCCGGACGACCTCCCGGTTCGGGAGCAGCGCCATCAGGTCGGCCGCCCCGTCGACGAAGCGGCGCTCGTACATCCGCTGGTAGATCGCGCGCAGCGTCGCCTCGGAGATGCCGTCGCTGGTCAGCAGGTGCCGGTTGTTGAGCAGGTCGCGGGTCGCGCCCGGCAGCCCGGAGAAGTACTCCGAGTAGCAGGGCATGTAGTAGTCGTTGCTGAACGGCGAGTCGTCCAGCGGGAAGTAGTTGCGCCGCCGGGTGATCCAGCCGACCCGGCGCGGGAGTTCGGTGGCCGGGCGCGAGATGAGGTCGAGGAACGCCTCGGCGCCGGACTGCCCGCCGCCGACCACCCAGACCCTCTTGCCGCCGAGCCCGCGGGCGCGGTCGACCAGGTCGCAGACGTGGAACTGGCCGTCCCCCGTTCGGCTCCGGGCACGTCCGGGAGCTTCGGCTCGCGGCCGACGCCGAGCACGACGTTGTCGGCCGTGACCGTGCGGGTGCCGGTGCGGACGGTGAAGACGCCGTCGAAATCGACCGACAGCACGTTCTCGCCGAAGACCAGGTTCGCGTTCCGGCGGCTCGCCCACTCCAGGTAGTTGCGGAACTCCGAGCGAGGCACCGCGTCGAACTGCGCGTTCAGATAGTGGTAGATCTTGCCTTCGGCGTAGAGGTAGGCCAGAAAGGAGAAGCGGTTGCCCGGATCGGCGAGGGTGACGAGGTCCTTCACCATCGACACCTGGAGCGTCACACCGGGCGCGAGTTGGCCGTCGTGCCAGCCGAACGACTCCTTGCGATCGAAGAATACATTCGGCACTTCCGGGTGATCATAAAGGAGGGAGGCGAGACTCAGATTGGCCGGGCCGATACCGATTCCGACGCAGGTGAAGTGCTCGCTCCCTCCTTCCGGAACGCTGTCGCCCACCACTGGGAGCACTCCCCTTCCTCACCTTGCGCACGAACGGACGGCAGGACGGATCAATTAGGAGACCCGATGATCCGGGCGAACGCCCAGGTCATCGCGTACACCACAGCCGTTGGCGGGAAACTCCGTCGGCCCGGATTGGCGGTCGCCTCGGGACTTTGACGCCCAGGCATCATCGACCCCTATTGCACGGCGAACCGCTCCGCCGAAGGCCGGCAAAGCACGACTGCAATGCTCGAAAGTCAAGGTCATCTCTCCCGGCAGGTCAACCAACCCTCCGTGTTCGGCCGATTACAGGTCGTCCTTATCCGGTCGACGAGCAGGAGTTATTACATAAGATTTACGTAATAGCTTATCTTCCGTCATATGGCCACGCGCGGACAGTTATGCCACCGTATGAGGCGGACACCGATCCGAGCGCGCGCCGCCGGCGTGCCGACCGAAACCCAGTTAAGGACGGATAAAAATCGCCCGGGACCTGATGCCCGCCACCCGACCCCCCGCCCCCGGCCGCAAGACCCTCGGAGCGGTGGCGATCGGCGTCGCGCTGGTCGCGTTCAACCTCCGCCCGCCCATCACCGCCGTCTCACCGCTCCTGGACCGGATCCAGGACCAGGAGGGCTTCTCCAGCACCGCGGCCAGCCTGCTGGTCACCCTCCCGCTCATCTGCTTCGTCCTGCTGTCCACGAGCGCCCCGGCGATCGGCCGCCGGCTGGGCATCGAGCACGCCATCTCGCTGTCGCTGCTGGTCGTCCTGCTGGGGTTCGGCGTACGCCTGATCCCGGCCACCGCGTTCCTGTTCCTCGGGACCGCCGTCATCGGCCTCGGCGTCACGTTCGGCAACGTCCTGCTGCCGGCCGCGATCAAGCGCGACCATCCGTCCCGCGTGGGCCTGCTCACCGGCCTCTACACGATGTCGCTCTACGTGGGCGCCGCCGCGGCGGCGGGTTTCACGCTCCCCCTCCAGCACGGCACGCACCTCGGCTGGCGCGCCACCCTCGGCCTCTGGGCCGTTCCGCTGCTGGTGGGGATGCTGGGTTGGCTCCCCCAACTGCGCGCGAGGACCACCGACCTCGCCGCGCCGCGCCCCCGAGCGCCCCGCGGACTGTGGCGCGTCCCGCTGGCCTGGGCGGTCGCGCTGTCCTTCGCGATGCCGACGGTGCTGTTCTACACGCTCTCCGCCTGGCTCCCGACGATCCTCGGCGACGCCGGGATGAGCGACTCCCGCGCCGGCGCGATGCTCTCGGTGGCCAACCTGTCCGCCATCCCGTTCGCCCTGGCCATGCCGATCCTCGCCAGCCGCACCCGCCGCCAGGTCTGGTGCCTCGCCATCGGCGGCGCGCTGCTCGCGCTCGGCCTCGCCGGCCTGCTGGCCGCGCCCACGACGCTCACGGCCGCCTGGATGCTCCTGTGCGGCGCCGGTCTCGGCACCGGCACCGGCCTCGGCTACGCGATCCCGCTGCTGCGCTCCCGCGACGCCCAGACGACCGCCGAGCTGAGCGCGTTCAGCCAGACCATCGGCTACCTGCTCTCCGCCCTAGGCCCCCTGGCCGCAGGCGCCCTGCACGACGTCACACACGGCTGGACGATCGCCCTGACCGTCCTAACGCTCCTAGCCGCAATCCAAATCGCCGCCGCCGTCCCCGCAGGCCAGGACACCTACATCACCGACACCAGAGGCACCCTTCCGGGATGACTTTCCCCGCCCATCACACTCACGCACGGTGACACCACGCGCCGCGGGGAAGTAACGACCTCATGCGTCCCGACCCGACCACCCGTCCCAACGAAAACGCCCGTCCCACCCACACCAACCAATCCGCCCGGTCAGACGAGAACGACAGGAACCCCCAGCCCGACGGAAATGCCCAGGCCAAACAGAACGACCGGCCCGACAGGAACAACCGACCACCCCAGGCCGACCCGACCCACCGACCAAACCGACCCGCCAGGAACGCCCAGACCGACCGGCCCTACCAGACCGACCAGTCCAAACGACCCGTCCAGCCCGCCAGAAACGACGGACCCGAGCAGGCCGACCAGCCCGAACAGAACGACCGGACCGACCAGTCCGACCGGAACGACGACCGTGGAGATCGCGGCCGATGATCCCGGAGCGCGAATCCGCCGAGTGCAGCAAACCCACAGCACCCGGCGAGCCCGCGGTGAACGAGCCCGCAGCGCGCAGCCAGCCCGCGATGGACGTTGAACCCGCAGCGCGCAGCCAGCCCGTGGCGGACGGCGAGCCCGCTGTGCGCGGTGAGTCCACAACTCCCAACAAGCCCGCAACTCCCAGCGAACCCGCAGTGGACGGCGAACCCGCAGTGCGCGGCGAGCCTGCGGTAGACAGCGAATCCGCAGTGGACGGCAGGCCCGCAGTGGACGACGGGCCCACAGTACGCAGCGAACCCGCGGTAGACAGCGAACCCTCAGTGGACGGCAGGCCCGCGGTGCGCAGCGAGGCTGCGGTGGGGCTGGGGCGGTATATCGCGCTGGTCGGCGAGCCGGTGACGCGCCGGATTGGGATTCCGTCCGCGGTGGCGCGGCTGCCGCTCGGCATGACGGCACTGGCGTTGCTGCTGCTGGTGCAGCGCGACAGCGGGTCGTTCGCGCTGGCGGGGGCGTGGCGGCGTCGTTCGCCCTTGCCAGCGGCCTGACCAGCCCGATCCGGGGACGGCTGGTGGACCGGTTCGGGCCGATGCCGGTCCTGATGGCGACCGGGGTGCTCCAGCCGTTCGCGCTGCTGTCGGTCGTGCTGTTCTCCACCTGGCTGCGCGACGACGCGGGGGTGGTCGTCGCGGCTGCTGCGGCGGGGGCGACGCTGCCGCCGGTGGGGCCCGTGGTGCGCGTGCTGTGGCAGCGCCTGCCGAGCGCCGGTCTCTGCGAGGCCGCGTTCGCCCTCGATGCGGTACTCCTCCAGGTGATCTACTACGGGGTCGGCCCGCCGCTGGTCACCGCCCTGACCGTGCTGCACTCGCCGGAACTGGCGATGTTCGTGATCGCCGGGCTGACCGCGGTCGGGACCGTGCTCGTGGCCTCGGCGCCCGCCTGCCGCGTACGGCCCGCCGCGCGGGAACGGCCGCCGCCGTGGGGAGCGCTCGCCGCCCCCGGGATCGCCGGCGTCCTCGTGACGGTGCTGGTCAGCTCGGCGGCGATCGGCGCGCTGGAGGTGGCGGTGACCGGATTCGCCGCCGAGCACGCGATGGCCGGGCTCGCGGGCCTGTACCTGGCCGCGTTCGGGCTGGGCAGCATCGCGGGCGGGCTCTGGTACGGGAGCCGGAGCAGCCGCCGCGCCCTCGGCGCCCAGTACCGCCTCTGGCTGGCCGTCACCATCGCCGGTTTCGCCCCGTTGCCGCTGTGCTCGGGTCCGGGCTGGCTGGCCGCGTTCCTGGTCGTCGGCGGCTTCGCCGTCGCGCCCGCGAGCATCGTCCAATTCCGGCTGGTCGGCGAGCTCGCGCAGGACAGCGTGCTGACCGAAGCCTTCACGTGGCTGCTGTCCGCGTCGCTGGCGGGCGCGGCGGTGGGCAACGCCGCCGCGGGCGCCGTGGTCGAGAAGGCGGGCAGTACGGCCGCCCTCGGAACCGCCCTCGTGCTCTCGGCCGCCGCTTTCCTGCTCAGCCTTGAATTGTCGTAACCCGCGTGGAACGGGAACCGGAGGGGTTTGAATCCTGAGCTTCACGGCAAGCCATTACTAACGCGAACGTCAGGGAACGGCGCATCAACTCCCGTCGTGCGATCCGACGAAAGCCAGAGAGCAGGCCGATTAGCGGCCGTCCACCCGATCGGCCTTGACGGATCCGCCTCCGTGGGGAGTAACATCCGGATGAGGCTGATGGTTCCTGTAAATCCAAGTGTGCGTTGGAGTCAGGCCGGTCGGCCACCTGCCCGGAACGTGAATTCGCCCGGCCGGCCGAGGAAGGCGAGCACAAGTGGCGCACCGTGGCATTGCCGCAGGGAACGCACTGACCCGCACAGAGCCCCGACCGCTTCTCTCCCACCGAGACCTTCCCGCGGAACTGCACGAGGAAATACTCGGCCTCGCTCAGGAGCTGGTCCGATCACCTGACGCCCACCGCGGAATCCTCGCCGGAAGCCGAATAGGGCTGCTCTTCAGCGTGCCCTCGACTCGTACGCGGACCTCGTTCTGGAGGGCGGCCACCGACCTCGGAGCCGACGCCATCAGCTTCGGTCCGGGTGAACTCCAGGTCACCACGGGAGAGTCCTGGTCCGACACCGGGCAGGTCCTCTCCGAATACCTCGACGGCCTCGTCGTCAGGACCGACGGGCCGTTGGACGACATGCGCGCCCTTTCGCGGCACGTACCCGCGACGATCAACGCGCTGAGCGTGGAGGAGCACCCCACCCAGGCGATCGCCGACTACTGCGCGCTGGTCGAACGGTTCGGAGCGGCCGAAGGTCTCCGCATCGCGTATTTCGGCGAAGGCAACAACACCGCTGCGGCACTGGCGCTTCTCATGTCCCGCATCGACGGCGTCCGGCTCGACTTCTACTGCCCTTCGGGATTCGGATTGCCGGAGGAAGTCATCGCCTTCGTCAACGACCACCACGCCCCCGGCGCACACCTCCGCCTCTTCGACTCCATCCCCGCGATACCCGACCCCGTTGACGCCGTCTACACGACCCGTTGGGAATCGATGGGCAAGTCCCGCGGTACGACGGGATGGCGGTCGGCGTTCGCCCCGTTCCGCGTGTCGGAGGAACTCTTCGCGCGCTTCGCCGAAACGGGCCGCACCGTGTTCATGCACGACCTTCCCGCCGTACGCGATGGCGAAGTCGCCGGCCCGGTGCTCGACGCGCCGTACTCGCTGGTGCGCCACCAGGCACGCCACAAACTCACCGCCGCCGGCGCCGCCCTGCTGTGGGCGTTCGGTTACGCCACGATCTGAGGTGCGGTCTCGCCATGGATTCACGTCTCGACGTCCTGGAGTTGGACAAGCCCGACGAGTTGTGGCTCGACGGCGAAGACCTCCGGCGCTCATTGCAAGGGCGACCCCGCCGCATTCCGTCCTACTACGGTTACGACGAACGAGGCTCAGAACTCTTCGACGCCATTACCCGCCTGCCGGAATACTTCCTCACCTGGGTCGAGGAACGTCTGCTCCGCGACCATGGGCACGAGATCGTTCGCCTGGCCGGATGCCCGACCCTGGTCGAACTCGGCAGCGGCAGCGCCCGCAAGACCCGCCACCTGCTGGAGGCGATGACCCAACGAGGCCCCGCGACGTTCGTGCCGATCGACGTCAGCCGCGAGATGCTCGAAGGAACGTCGCGGCGCCTGCTCGGTCTCATGCCCACCCTGTCGGTCGCCGGACTGATCGCCCGATGGGAATCGGGCCTGAAATGGGTCCGCGAGAACCGTACGGAACCGTGCATGCTCGCGTTCATCGGCAGCGGACTCGGAAACATGCTCCCCACCGAACGCGACGCCCTACTCCACGACATCTCCCATTCCTGCAAGCCGGGCGACTACTTCCTCACAACGGCCGACTTTGAAAAACCGGCGGAGATCCTGGAGACCGCCTACAACGACCCGCCGGGAAGCGAACTATGGGGAGAGTTCCGCGTCAACCGCCTGCGCCGCCTCAACGAACTCTTCACCGGCGACTTCAACCCGACTCGATTCTACGACCACTCCCGTTACGACCACGCGGCGAGCATGATCGAGTCCAGCCTCTACGCCAGCGAACCGCAGACAGTGCACCTGCGACGCCTGGACCTGGAACTCCACTTCGACCGCGGCGAACCGATCGTCGTCGACTACTCGGTCAAGTTCCGCCGCCCGGAGTTCGCCGCCGAACTCGCGCGGCACGGCTTCCACCCGGTCGGCGAATGGATCAACGGCATCAAGCAGTACGGCGTCTTCCTGACCCGGAAGGAATGACACCCACAAACTCCAAGAGGGAAGTGCGATGAAAGTCATCAACGCGGGCCTGGGAAGAACCGGCACCCACTCCCTGAAAGCGGCCTTCGACATTCTCGGCCTCGCCCCGTGCTACAGCGCGGAGATGATGTGGAACGAGCCAGGCCACCAGGAACTCTGGTCCGCCACCTGCGCCGGAAAGCCCATCGACTGGCACGCGCTTTTCGCCTCGTACGAATCCGGCCTGGACTGGCCCGTGTGCTCATTCTGGCGCGAAATCGTCGCGGCCTTCCCGGACGTCCGCGTCGTACTCTCCACACGCGACCCCGAGGACTGGTACGCCAGCTTCCGCGAAACCGTGTACGCGGCCCTGACCAGCCCCCTCCCCGCCTCCGCGTCCTCACTCCCCGTCGTCCCGGTCTTCCAGCGCCTCCCCACTCTCGGCGCGAAGGTCATCGCCCACAACTTCACCGACGACCTGGCCTCACGCGACGCCATGATCGCCGCCTACCACCGCCACAACGCCGCCGTACGCGCCGCGATCCCGCCCGGCCGCCTCCTCGAATGGCGCCTCACCGACGGCTGGGCCCCCCTCTGCGCCTTCCTAGACCGCCCCCGCCCCGCCCGCCCGTTCCCCCACGTCAACGACCGCCGCTCCTACCGCGAACTCCTCGGCCTCCCCGTCTGACACCTCCCGCTCCCCAGCCCGTACTTGAACGCGCTCCTCGGCGGGGGCGAGGACCGCTACCGGATACAACGGCAAAACCCAGCGACGAACAGCCAGACGGCCGCCGCCAGCACGCACGGCGCGCAAGCGCTGACCAAGCACGCGTTGCGAACCCTCGTAGGGGCGATGGGTCCCCATCGCCCCTACGAGGGTTCGCAACCAGCAGGAGGTCGACATCGAGGCTGGGAGACAATGCCATCCTCATCGCCCTTGCATGAGTTCGCGACACCTCCTCCGTAAGTGCGTCGGCTGCGGCTTGCGGCGGAGTTGCGCGAGTTGCGGGAGCGGGCGGGGTCTCGGCGCAGGACCGGCCAGCGGTCGCACGTGCACCGGCGGGTGATCAGCAAGCTGGGCAACGCGCGCGTGGCGCCGAGTCAGGAGCATGTTCGGCGACTCCTGGACGTGCTTGGTGTCGAGGGGACAAGTGGACACAGTTTGTGCGGATCACTGCGGAGTCGGCATCGCACGGCTGGTGGGAGTCGTCGGGGATCGGTGAGCGTCAGGCCAGGTTCGCCAATCTTGAGGCTGGCGCGAACGTGATCCGCGAGTACCAACAGAACCTCACCCCAGGGCTGCTGCAGACGGAGGAGTTCGTCGCCATCCGCTTGGCCAACACCGAGCTGCCCTTGCCGCGGTCGCCGACGTGCTGAAGGGCCGGGTCGGACGGCGGCCGATGCTGCATCGTACGGCCGGGCCCTCGTATGAGGTGATTCTGCCACGCGAGATGCCTGCGGACGTCACAGGATCCCTCTCGTCGCGCCAGGAAGATCATTATGACCAGCCGTGAACGTTATGCCGGGTGGCGCAAGTCCTCGTACAGCGGAACGGGCAACAACTGCGTCGAGGCCGGACGAGTCGGCGAACGTCGAGTCGGCGTTCGAGACAGCGCTTCCGGAGGTGCTGGCCCGGGGCTGGAGTTCGCAGAGACAGCATGGGCCGCGTTTCTGGATGCCGTCCGGATGGGGAGGCACCGCCTGCCGTAGGTGGTCCAGCCGAGGACCAGTGGTCGACGGACGTCCAGAAGAGGAGCGCCTCGCCGCCAGCGCGGAGGTCTGGGGCGGCTCGGGCCGTGTGTTCACCCAGGCGGACGGCAGGCCGCTTCGCACTCAGTGGATCTCCACGCGGTTCGACGTCCTCATGGGGAAGCCATGGGCGAGTCCGTTGGAGGCATGTCCAGGAAGGCTGGGCGCCGCACCGGATCGCGCGGCGGCCGCGCGTCAGCGAAAGGGGTCGTACAGGGTGCGCTAAGCGGTGTTCCGCTGCCGCCGATCGGCTTCCAGACCTGCGGCACGGGACGGTCACTCTGGAGCTGTTCGACAAAGGTCGACATGAAAGTGATCAGCGAGACGCTCGGGCACTCGGGTCACTCGTTCACCGCTGACACGTACATCTCGGTTCCACCGGAGGTGTCAAAAGCGGCCGCCGCGGCCGTCGTTCCGCGCATGGCGGCCGACGACGTGACGGGCGAGGCGCCGGTTCCGCCCGTTCCGACGAAGGTGGTTTCGCCGGCGGACCGGCGCGGGAGGCAGGCCGGGCACGCAGGGTGGTCGTTCCGGTGGTCCATTTCGGGGCTCTGACCTGGGCTCGGTTACGCCTCCAAGGCATCTCGTGCTCACCACGTGTCACCTAGGGCCAACAGAGTAGGCGTCGGAATGCGACAGGGACCTCGTCCGAGATCGAGATCTTGGACGAGGTCCATGGTCAGGTGGCGAAGGATCGGGGATTCAAACCCTGGGAACGAGCGGTAAACCCAAACCGCATTAGCAGAGCCCCGTGACCCGGCCACGGGGGGGCCGCGTGCCACAAAGTTCACTCAAAAACGGACATGCGGCCACCCCATACCCCAAGTTCCAAAGCCCTGTCACGCAGTTCGGCCACACTATGGCCACACCAGAGAGCCTGCCTGACAGCCTCGGCCGTGCCTCGGAGGACTCAGATGGGTGATCACCCTCCGTGTAGGTCGTTCCGCTGTCGGACTTTCGGACTGCGCCTATGCGAGTCGGCTGGGCCATCTCGATTCGTGGCAGCGGGCCGACCTGGCCACCAGCGCTCTGGGCATGCCCAACGACTCCCGCGGCGAGAACGGCCGGCTCCCTGTTGCCGTGATCCACGGTCACCACAGCACCCAGTTCACCTCATGGGCCTTCACCGGACGCTCCCGCAAGGCCGGGCTGCTCCCTTCTCTGGGAACCGTTGGCGACCCCTACCACAACGTCGTCGCCGAGGTGTTCTGGGACAGGATGCAGACGGAACTGCCCAACCGACGGCGCTGGAACCCTCGTCTCGAACTCGCCAACGCGACCTTCGAGTACATCGAAGGGTCACCCAACCGCGCTCGGCGCCGCTCCGCACTCGGGTAGAAGTCACCCCAAAAGTCCGGACGACACCACCAATTCCAGGCCATCGTCCCCCTCACACGCGTGACCGCGAAGCCGGAGGAACATCAAGGGGCGGGGGAAGCTCAATGGGGTCCCGCCGCGGCGGGGCGCAGAAGCGGAAGTCAGGCCACCCACTCTTTGAGTTGGCGCACGAGTCCGGCGGGGTCGTCGCCGGCCGGGGTCACCTGGAGATTGGTGACCCCGGACTCGCGGAATGCTTCGATCCGCTCCCGAACGTAAGAGGCCGGGCCGACGAGGTTGATCTGTTCGAGGAGTTGGAACGGGACCTTGGCCTCGGCTTCCTTCTTCTTGCCGTCGAGGTAGAGGTCCTGGATCTCCTTGGCCTCGGCTTCGTAACCGTAGCGTCGGACGAGGTCGTTGAAAAAGTTCTTGCCGCGGGCGCCCATGCCTCCGATGTAGAGCGCAAGTATCGGCCGCGCGAGGTCGAGTATCTCCTTCACGTCCTCGCCGATAGCGACGATCCCACCGGCAACGACCTCCAGGGGCGCGAGGTTTTCGGAGCGCTTCGCGGTTCCTGCGGCAAGCGCGTCGCCCCATACCCCGGCGGCGCCCTCGGGGAGGTACAGGAAAGGCAGCCAGCCGTCGGCGTACTCCGCCGCGCCTTCGACTGATTTCGGTCCGAGCGCGGCGATGTAGAGCGGAATCGATGGGCGTAGCGGCTTGGTCATGATCTTCAGCGGCTCACTGAGGCCGGTGCCCCGACCGGCCGGGAGAGGGATCTCAAAGGAGCGGCCGCTGTAGTCGACCGCCTCGCGCCGCAGGGCCGCGCGGACGATCTCGACGGTCTCCTTGGTGCGGCCGGTCGGCTGTACGAAGGGCATGCCGTGCCACCCCTCGATGATCTTCGGGTTGGAGGCGCCGAGGCCGATGATGGCGCGACCGCCGGACACGCTGTCGAGGCCGGCCGCGGTCGATGCGAGCATGGTCGGGGTGCGGGAGTAGACGTTGAGGATGGCCGCGCCGATCTCCACGCTTGAGGTGCGGGCCGCCAGGTAGCCCATCAGGGTCGGCGAGTCGTAGCCGTACCCCTCGGCGACCCAGACGGTGTCGAGCCCGGCGGCCTCAAGCCGAGTGATGTGCTCAGCGGCCTCGCGCGGGTCGGCGCCGTAGGTGAGCATCGTCGAGATCTTCATGGTCCGCTTCATGAGCAGTGCCTCACTTCGACGTCGGCGAGTCGAAGCTCGCGCCCATGCCGATGCCGGCGCCACCGTCGACCGGGATCACCGCGCCGGTGACGAAACGCAAGTTGGGGGACACGAGCGCACCGACCAAGTCGGCGAACTCACGGGGCTCCCCGATGCGTCCCATCGGTACCCCGTTCCCGAGGCCGGCTTTGGACAGCTCTGGCTGCCGTTCCAGCAGTCCGCCCAGCAGGGCGGTGTCGAAGAATCCGGACAACAGAGTGTTGACGTTGATGTCCTGCCTGGCGACCTCCAGGGCGAGGGTCTTGGCGTAGCCGATCACCGCCGACCACACGCCGACGGACGCCGCCATGCCGACGGCCGGGCGCTCGACGACGCCGGAGACCACGTTGAGGATGCTGCCGCCTTCGGCGGTCATGTACGGCAAGGTGGCTCGCACGGATCTGACGACGTAGAGGAAATGGCGCTCGAAGGCCTTCAGCCACACCTCGTCGGTGAGCTCGGAGATGCGCCGGATCGGCGGTCCGCCGTCGTTGGTGACCAGAACGTGAACGGCTGGACCGAACCGCTCAAGGGTCGAGGCGGTGACGCGCTCGATGTCGGTGTCGGCCGAGCAGTCGGCGGCCAGCCCGAGGACTTTCTTCTCGCCGTATGCGCTGGCGAGCCGTTGCGCGGCGGCTGCGACCTTCTCCGCGCGTCGCGCGAAGATCGTGACATTGGCGCCTTCCTTCAGAAGCCGATCGGCGATGGCGTATCCCAAGCCGTCGCTGCCGCCGCCGACGATGGCGACCTTGCCGGTCAGTCCGACGTCCATCACTGAACTCCGATCGAGGTGAGGAAGGTCTCGGCGTTGCCGGAGAACACGTCGTCGAGGACGTCGGAGGAGAAGCCCTCCGCGCGCCACTCATCGACCAGCCTGTCGTGGGCGAGCATCGGGTAGTCGGCTCCGAAGAAGACCTTCTTGCGCAGCCGTTTGCCGATCTCGCGCTTGAGCTCGTCGGGGAAGTAGCGCGGTGACCAGCCGTGGAGCTCCATCCACACGTTCGCCTTGTGCAGTGCGACGGCGATCATCTCCGACTGCCAGGGCCACGCCACCCGGGCCGCGATCACGTTCAGATCGGGATGCTTGGCCGCGATGCGGTCGACGTACCGGGGGTGGCAGCCCTCCAGGGTGATGCCCATGCCTCCGCGGGTACCGGCCCCGGTGGCCGACATGCCGACATGGACCAGGACGGGACGGTTGGCCTCGATGCACATGTTCAGACAGGTCTCCCATTCCGGTTGGTCGGGTGTCCCGGCCGGTGTGAACGAGTGGACCGTCAGTCCGACGAGTCCCGTCCCCTCGCTCAGGCAACGCTCGAGTTCCTTGACATGAGCTGGTTGCGTGGGGTCGATGCCGATCCAGTTGCCGAGTACGACGTCGGGGTGCCTGCGCGCATAGTCGAAGGCGTAGTCATGCTGGTCGCGTAGTGCACCGGCGTCCATGGTGTAGGTGAACGCGAAGTCGAGCATCACCCTGACATTGGCGCGGCGGAACTGGACGGCCTGCTCCTCGTCGCTGACGAAGCTCATGCCCCACTTGAAGTAGCTTTGCAGGGCCTCGCGGTCCTCGGCGGTCTCGTACGGGCTTCCCTTCCATCCTCGCTCTGTGCCCCAGTGGGAATGGAAGTCGATCAGTCGGGCCGGCGGTAGGTTCACACTGGGTGCCTTTCGTGAATGGCCACGGGAAGGGCCTCCGGATGATTAGTGGACATTGCGGATCGAGTCAGCCCAGAACGGCGCGCGCAGGCGCTTCTTGTCGACCTTTCCCACCGGCGTGGCGGGAAGTGAGTCCACGACCACGACCTTCTTGGGCGCGTACATCGAGCCCTTGACCTGCTTCACGTAGGACTGGAGCGCGGGAATGTCGACCTGTCGCCCCGATCGCGGGACCACGAACGCGGTGACGAGCTCGCCCCAGCGGCTGTCCGGCACGCCGATCACGGCGGCCGCGCCCACCGAGGGGTGCGCTGTCAGAACGGCCTCGACTTCGCTTGCGTAGATGTTGAAACCACCCGAGATGATCATGTCCTTCTTGCGGTCCACGATGTAGATCAGGCCCTCGGCGTCCTGGCGGGCGAGGTCTCCGGTGTGGAGCCATCCCCCCTTGAGTGCCGCTTCCGTCTCATCGGGGAGGTTCTTGTAGCCCTGCATCACCCCGCGGCTCTGCATGGCGATCTCGCCCACCTCGCCCAAAGGGACGTCGTGGCCGTCGTCGTCGATGAGCCTGATGCGGTTGCCGACCACGGGACGGCCGCTGGAGGCGAGTTGATCAAGGCTCGCGGTCTCGTGTGCGGCCTTGGTCAGGACCGTCCCGATGCCGGCCGACTCCGTCTGCCCGTAGATCTGGCAGAAGACCGGACCGATCCGCTCGCGAGCCTCCGCCAGGCGCACCGGCGACATCGGCCCGGTGGCGTACCAGATCACCTCAAGGCTGGAGAGGTCTCTGGTCTCCGGACGCTCCTGATCCAACAAGGTGTAGATCATCGTCGGAAGGCCGCTCACACAATTGATGCGCTCGGCCTCGATGACGTCGAGGAACCGGCTGGGTTCGAAGCCCTGCTCGATCACCACCGTGCCGCCGCGCAGCAGTGCCGGGATGACGGCCAGCCCGGCCGCGTGGGTGAGCGGCGCCGCTGCCAGGTACCGCGGGAGGTGTGGCTGCTCGAAGTCGGCCATGTGCGCATAGACCGTCTGCACCATCGACCGATGAGGCTGCATCACGCCCTTGGGTCTGCCGGTCGTTCCCCCGGTGTACTGCAGCCAGGCGACATCCATCTCCGTCGCCGGACCACGGTGCAGCGATCGAACCGCCGTGTGCTCGCCCTCGGACAGACCACCGGCGGCGGGGACCACCATCAGGTGTCGCAGGGAGTCGACCTCGGCGAGGACCTGGCGTCCATGCTCCTCCAGGGGCGCGGTCACCACCAGCACCGTGGCCTCTGCGTCCTCGCAGACGGTGATGTGTTCCGTGACCGAGGCCAGGGTCTGCAGCCCGGTGAAGCGGCCGCCCAACAGATACGTCGCGGCCTGGACGATCCACGATTCGGGCATGTTCGGACTGAGCATCGTGACCCCCACGCCGAGACCCACTCCCCGATGGGCCAACGCGGCCACATACTGCGAGAGAAGGCCCCTGACGTGCGCATAGGTAAGTCGCCGATCACCAGCCACGAAGGCCTCGGACGAGCTGTGCCGGCTGAGCGCCTGCACGATCAGGTCACCTAGCGTGACTCCGGAGGAGGCCGCCGCCGCGGCTGCCGAAGCCGCAGCACCGTGGCCTGGAAGGTGGTGAGACATGCCTCAAAGCGTGGCCGCCGAGCGGGCGGGCGTGCCACCGATGTTCCGCCCGGAATTTCGGATAACCCGCCAGGCCGACGAAGGCAATGCTCAACTGTGAGCCGCACCCGCTGTGGAGCGGTAACGACCGGGCGTTTGCCCGACGAGAGCGGTGAAGGCGTCGATGAAGCTGCCGGGGTTCGCCCAGCCGAGCCGCATCGCCGTCTCGGTGACCGAGGTACCTTCACAGAGTTCGAGCAGCGCTCGCTGAATCCGCAGCAGCGTGCGCCACTGATGGAAGCTCATCGACAATTCGCTGCCGAACAGCCGACTGAGAGTCCTTTCACTTGAGCCGGTTCGGTGCCCCAACTCCGCCAGCGTCGCCGAAATGGCCGGGTCGGCGTGCAGCAAGTCGGTGACGGCCTTGAGGCGAGGATCGCTCGGCTCAGGCAGCCGCAGTGGCTCCTGCGGGGCGCGGACCAACTCCGCACCGATCACCGCGAGCAGCAGACGGCCACGCTCGCTGCCGGCGGGCTCATGCTCGCTGCTCATCGCCAGATATGCCTCGCGCAGCAGCGCACTGGCCACGAAGACCGACGGCTCGTGCGGCAGTTCCTCAGACAACGCTGCGGGAACCGGAAGCACGCGAACATCGGTCTCGCCGTAGGAGTGACTGCTGTGGACATAGAAGGGCGGCACCCACGTGATGCGGTTCGCCGGCGCCACCCAGGTTCCGGCCTTGGTCGTCGTGACGAGCGCTCCGGAGGCGGCGTACCTCAACTGGCCGTAGTCATGGAAGTGCGCGGCGATGTCCTCACCGTGCGCCATAGGCTCGCAGACCGGCGAGTCATCGGTCCAGAACACCGCCTGCTGCACAACCTCGCTCATCAGCAGACAGCTTAGCTCGCATTGGCGGGCAACCAGAATAAGTGAGTACGAATCCAGCAACGCGCCCACGAGGGGCACGAGGGACCCACTCCGCATCGCTCATGTCCGAGGTGTACGGGGCCGGCGCGCCGACCAGTCGGCCGCATTCCCGAACCGACGGGACGAGGCAGTCACACACCCAGAAGTGGACGAGCTGCCTCTCGCTGCAAGGCCCCCACTGCACGACGGCGGAGACCGTAGGGAGCTTGTGGGGGTGGCCGCCCTGCCGACCGCGAGCCTCGGCTGAAGATCGGCTCGACGCGCTCTTCCACCTGGTCGCTTTCCGAGGGCCTCGCCGTGCCGAGGTCGCCGCCTGCCATGAACGGACACCGACCTGGACGGGAGCGAGTCCCTTACCATCTGCGAAACCCGTGCGGATGACGAGTACGACGACACCAAGCCAGAAGCGGGCGAGCGAACCGTCAGCCTCGCCCGGACCACCCTCGCCGTCCTCCGCACATGGCGTACTCACCAGAAGGAAGAATGGCTCTCGGCAGACCCGGATGTCTGGGTGGACTCAGGAAGGGTGTTCACTCAGGAAGACGGTTCCGCTCTGCGGCCCGAGTGGATCTCACGGCGCTTCGACGTCCTGATCGATCGCTACAACACGATCCGGCGGCGTCATCTCGACAAGGGCCGGCCCGTCGAGCGGATAGCGCGACGCCATCGCGTCAGTCGGCGGACGGTCCACGTCGCCATCGAGGGCGGCCCGCTCCCGCCGATCAGGTTCCACGACCTGCGCCATGGCGCGGCGACGCTGAGCCTGCTCGGCAAGGTCGACATGAAGGTGGTCAGCGTGACACTCGGTCACCTTCGGTCATCACTCACCGCCGACATCTACG
The DNA here is from genome assembly GCF_009793335.1 of Actinomadura sp. J1-007. GTDB lineage: Bacteria > Actinomycetota > Actinomycetes > Streptosporangiales > Streptosporangiaceae > Spirillospora > Spirillospora yumaensis. The sequence continues at coordinate 3,027,650 of NZ_WING01000001.1, forward strand.
CCTCCGTACTGCCCGAGGTGGCCAAGGCAGCGGCCGAGGCGGTGGCCGCGGTGGTGCCGTTGCGATGCGATGGCCACCCCATGGCCACACCAGGCACCAAAAACGCCCCCGCCGAGATCATCTCACTCGGCGGAGGCGCTGATAGTGGCGGAGGATCGGGGATTTGAACCCCGGATGGGCGGTAAACCCAAACCGCATTAGCAGTGCGGCGCCATAGACCGGACTAGGCGAATCCTCCAGGAGCCTTCAGGCTCAGGACAGGTTACCGGTTCCGTACGTCCACCGGCAAAGCCAGGAGTCCAGCATAGACCGAGACGCGGGCGCTTCGCTCCCGGGGCCGCGGGAGCGAAGCGCAGGGGGTCAGCTTCCGAGGCGGAAGCCGCTGCCCTCGAAGCCGCAGGCCTTGCCGAGCTCGATGCCGTTCTGGTTCATCTGGCTGAAGTTCGGCGTACCGCCGGAGAGGTTGCCGGAGCTCAGGCTCTTCAGCGTGGTGGCGGTGTTCTCCAGGTCGGAGGCGAACTTGCCGGCGGCCGTCTCGACGTCGCCGCCGGCGTTCTGGCCCTCGCTGCGGATCTTGGCGGCGGCGTCGGAGAACCGCTGCGCGCTCGCCGAGGCGCCGGCGCCCGGGTTGTTCAGGTCGGGCTTCGTGGCGGACGCGCCGGAGGCGACGTTGCGGAGCTCGGTCTCGATGTTCTTGCAAGCGGTCTTCTTTTTGCCGCCTCCGGTGACGGCGTCGACAGGGCCGCAGGCGCTGGAGGCGAACAGCGCGCCACCGATGGCGAGGACGCCGACCAGCTTGGTGGCTGACATGCGCATGGGGGTACTCCTTCAAGGGGGTTTGGAACGTTGGACGAGGGTAGACCGCTGAGGTCACATCCGTCTCGATTACCCCTTTGGCGCTATTCGGTCACAACCGGTTCCGTGACTCAGGTCACACGTGTGGCGGGGTGGGGTGGACGGCCCCCCGTGTCAGGGGCACCGCCGAAGTGCCCTACACTGGACTCGTCCGGGCGCCGGAATCAGAGGCTCTAACCATCTGAGTGGGAGCTGCTAGACTCTGGCCCCGCAAGTGAAAGCCCTGGTGAGAGCCAGGAGCCCAGCAGCCGTAGCTCAATGGATAGAGCATCTGACTACGGATCAGAAGGTTGGGGGTTCGAATCCCTCCGGCTGCGCCACACGTCACAGGCCCCTCGCGATCAACGCAAGGGGCCTTTTTGATTGTCATGGGGCCATTGCGAGTCGTAGCTATCGGATAGGGCCACCGTTCGTGGCTTCCGCCGTTGTTTGCTTTCGGGTCCGGGTAGTTGTCTCTAGGCGTCCTTGGTTGTGGCGATGCTGGTGTGGCCGAGTCTTTGAGGCCGCGTGTGGGGGCGTCCGCTGCGCCAGCATGAGTCGGGTACGGAGTGCTGTAGCCCATGGCCGTTCGGCGTGGGGTTGGTGTGGAGATTCATGGGTTTGTTTCTGGTTGTGCTGGCTGGGGTCTTGGGGGTGCGTTTCTTAGGAGCGGTCGCCCTGGAGGAGGCGGGCTTGGCGTTGGGAGGGGATGTTTTGGGGCGGGAGGCGTTGAGCTGGGGGATGTTGGTTTGTTGGAGCGGCGGCGGGATGTTCGGGGAGTTGGGGCTTCTGAGGGTCTCCCGCGTCGGACGTCCCGGCTGTAGCCTGATCATCGTCGGCGGGTGGGGAAGCCCGGCCGACATGGGCGCCCCGTGCTCCGCTTCGGCGGAGGGCGGGGCGTTCCGTTGTTTCCGCGCTTTGGGGGCGTCGGCGTCGTTCGGCAGCGACTGTGCCACGGGGCGTGCTGGGAAGGGCGGCGGTGGGCTGGTGCCGGTCTTCGGGGATGGCATTTATGGGTGGGTGAGAATTTCGTTGGGGGCTTGTTGATCTTTGGAATTCTCTGCGGGTGTGGAGCTGGCCCATTGTGGCCTGCGTTGCGGGGCTTTCGGGGATTGCCGTTCTGCGCTGGGATGGGTGCGCTGAGGGTGCGCGTTCGAGAAGGTCGGCGCGTTGGGAGCGGTTATGTCCATAGTCGTACGGATCGGGTGTGCGGTTCTGCTCGTGGTCGGGTGGACGGGGCCGGTCGCGCGGGCCGCGCCGTCTGACGGGTACGTGCGGCTCGCTCATCTTTCGCCGGACACCCCGGCCGTGGACGTCTATCTGTACGCGGGACGGTCCACGGATCGCAGGCGGCAGCGGCTGGTGCTGAAGCACGTCGGATACGGGGCGCTGTCGCCTTACCAGCGGCTCGGCGGCGGGACGTACACGGTGGCGATGCGGCCCGCCAATGCGGCGGCGGCGAGTCCGCCGGTGCTGACGACGAACGTGCGGGTGCGGGGCGGCAAGGCGTACACGGTCGCGGGGATGGGGCCGTACAAGAGCATCAGGCTGCGGGTGATGGGCGACTCGGTCGAGTTGCCCGAGGGGCGGGCGGCGTTGCGGGTCATCGCGGCTTCGCTGAAGGAGCCGAGCGTGGACGCGGGGGTCGGCGGGCGGCGTCTCGCGTCGGGGGTGCGGTTCGCGACCACCACGCCGTACGAGGTGATGGCGGCCGGGGAGGCGCGGGTCCGGGTGCGGGGGCGGAACGGGCAGGCGGTCACGAAGGTGTCGATGGTCGCCGGTTCGGCGCACACGGTGGTCGTTCTGGACGGGAAGACGGGGTTGCGGCTGCTTTCGCTGCGGGATTCGGTACGGAGCGCGCGGACGCCGCGGGGTGGTGTGGACGCGGGGCTCGGCGGGATGGCGAAGGACGGCGCGTGGGGCCGGGGGTTCTCGGGTTGGCGATCGCGCTGGGGGCGGTGGTCGCGGTGTGGCGAGTCGGGGCGCGCCGCCGTGCGTGAGGGGGTGCTGGCCGCGCTGGTCGTGGTGGGGCTGGCGGGGTGCGGTTCCGCGCGGCCGGTTCCGGGGTGGTCGGCCGTTCCCGGGCAGGTCGCCGAGGTGCCGACGGGTGCGGTGAGGGCCGCGGGGGCGCCGGTGCGGTTGGTCATCCCGTCGATCGGTGTGCGGAGTCCTCTCGAACGTCTCGGCATGGGCGCCGGCGGGGAGTTGCGGTCGCCGGTGGAGCCGGGGCGGGCGGGATGGTTCGCGGACGGGGTACGGCCCGGGGAGCCGGGGCCCGCCGTGATCGTGGGGCATGTGGACTCGCGGAACGGCCCGGCGGTCTTCGCGCGGCTGGGGTCCCTGCGTGCGGGTGCGAAGGTCGTTGTGGTGGGTGACAAGGGTGTGGCCTCGACGTTCGAGGTGGACGCGGTGCGCTCGTACGCGAAGGCCAGGTTCCCCACGGAGGAGGTGTACGGCGCGACGCCCGACCCGCAGCTCCGGCTGATCACGTGCGGGGGCGGGTTCGACCGGGCGGCGCGCCATTATGTGGAGAACGTCGTCGTCTACGCCGGCAGGGCCGACTGATCGAAGGGCCATGGTCGAGAGCGAGGGACCCGGGCACCTGATCGCCGGGCATTACCGTCTCGTCCGGGAGATCGGGCGGGGCGGGTTCGGCGTGGTGTGGCACGCCTGGGACGAGTGGCTGCGGCGGGACGTCGCGGCGAAGCGGCTGTTCCTGGCGCCGTCGCCGTCGGTGGCGGTCGAGCAGACGAGGGAACGGCGGCGGCGGACGTTGCAGGAGGCGCGTTCGGCGGCGCGGATCGACCATCCGGGCGCGGTCAAGGTCTTCGACGTGGTCGAGCACGACGGCGCGCCGTGGCTGATCATGGAGCTGGTCCAGGGGCGTTCGCTGAACGCGGTCGTGCGGAGCGGCGGGCCCGTTCCGCCTGGCCGCGCGGCGGACATCGGGTTGCAGGTCGTTCGCGCGCTGGCGGCGGCGCACGAGGCGGGCGTCGTGCACCGGGACGTCAATCCGTCGAACGTGCTGCTCGGCGACCAGAGGGTGGTGCTGACGGATTTCGGGATCGCGGTCGTTGAGGGCGATCCGCACGTGACGCGTTCTGGAACGGTGATGGGCGCGCCCGCCTACACCGCGCCGGAGCGCGCGCGGGGTGAACCGGCTGTTCCGGCGTCGGATCTGTGGTCGCTGGGCGCGACGTTGTACTTCGCTGTGGAAGGGCATCGGCCGTTCCCTGGGGCCAACGCCAACGCGGTGCTGTACGCGATTTTGACCGAGGATCCTGCGGAACCTCGTCTCGCGGGTCCGCTCTCGCCCGTTCTGGAGGGCCTGCTACGACGCGATCCGGCTGAACGGCTGACGGCGAGCGAAAGCGTCGGCCTGCTTGAGGAGCTTTTGCGGGACGGCCCTGGCGGACTGGCTTCTTTGCACAGCGATCCAGAGGAGACGCCCGGGACGCCACCGACTGGTCCAACGGTCGGCCTGGACGGGACTGCGGAACGAGACGATTCCAGGTTGCCCGTCAGAAATCCTGGGACGGACGCGCCTCCCACCGGGCCGGAGAGGGGCGGGTCTCGTTCGCGCGTGTGGAGAGGCGTGGCGGTCAGGCGGATCGTGGCTGTGGGCACGGTTCCTGTGGTCGCGTTCGTTCTGATCGCACTCCTGCTGTGGAACGGCACGTCGGCGGAACGGCAATCGCGGGCGTCGCCCAACAGAGGGCCGAGCGGTGTTCCGCAGCTCGTCGGGTCGTTCGCGGGGGAACGGGTCTTCGCGCTCGCGTTCGGCCAGGACGGGCGCAACCTCGCCGTCGGCGGTGAAGGCCGCGCCGTACGGCTGTGGGATGTCGCGCGGCGCAGAACGGTCGCGGAACTGCGCGGACACGGCTACACGGTGTTCAGCGCCGCGTTCAGCCCGGACGGGCGGCTGCTCGCCACCGGCGGGTACGACGGCAAGGTGATCCTGTGGGACGCGGTCGCGCGCCGCCGGCAGAGGACGATCGAGACCGCAGGAACCAGCGTCGGAACGGTCGCGTTCAGCCCGGACGGCAGGTATCTGGCCTGCGCCGGGGCTGACGCCGTGCGACTCTGGGGCGTTCGGGGGCACGCCTGGCTGAAGACCATTCGAGGCCCTGGGGAGAGCACGTACACCGCCGCGTTCGGCAAGCAGGGGCGGCTGGCCGTCGCGGGCAGCGCGACGCTCAAGCTGTGGCGGATGCCCGCCCGGCCGGACGGTCCGGTGGGCACCAACGGCGTGACGGTGTCGCGGGTGTCGTCGGTGGTGTCGAGCCTGGCGTTCGACAGCGACGGCGACGGCGGGCGGACGCTGGCGGCTGGCGGGTACGACGGGACGGTGGGCGTCTGGGACGTCGCGGCGCGGCGCCGGACGGCCACGCTGAACGGGCACGACAGGAGCATCACGGCCGTGGCGTTCAGGCCCCGGAGCGGCGGTTCCGTTCTCGCGACCGCGGGCGGCGACGTGGTGAGGCTGTGGAACGCGCGGACGGGCAAGGCGATCACGACGATCAGGCATGGCGGCGACGTCGTCAACGCGATCGCGTTCAGCCCGGACGGACGGCTGCTCGCCACGGGCGGGGACGACGGAACGGTGCGGCTGTGGTCCCTTTCCTAGTGGACGGCGCGGAAAATCGGGTGCGTTCAGGTTCCTAGCGGACGGCGCGGAAAAGCGGGTGCGTTCAGGTGGCGTGGCGGTGTTCGACGAGAAGCAGGAGCGCGTCGTCCATGAGGGGCTTCGCCACGTGTGCCATGACTTCGGCCTCGATTTGCTTCAAGAACGTGTCGCCTCGTAGGGAGAGATGCGTGGCGACCCGTTCGGCCAAGGGAAAGTCGTCGCCCGCTGCGGAACGCGCCTCGGAAACACCGTCGGTGTAGAGAAGCAGCCTGTCGTCGTGGTCGAACGGGAAGGTGCTGGGCAGGCACAGGCCGTCGGCCAGGTCGAGCAGGCCCAGGGGCGGGCACGGGGCGAGTCCGCTGGGGAACGAGACCGTTCCGCCGTGGAGGAGCAGGGGCGGCGGATGCCCGCAGCAGAGGAGTTCGGTGGGCGCGGTGGCGGCGGTGGCGGGCGTTGCCGCGGGAACGTTGTGTCCGCTCGGTGCCGCCGTTCCGGCGACCGAAGCGGTGCCGGTGGAGGGCGACGTCGCCGCGAGCGATGCCGTGGTGGCGACCGGCGGCGGCGCGGGGCAGGTCATTCCGGGCCCGGACGGCACCGTGCCCAGCACGGCGGTCACGAACTGCTCCGGATGCGGTGACCGGGCGATCAGCGCGTGGAGCCTGAGGGCGAGCGCGCTCAGCGTCGGCTCGTCGGCGGCCATCGCCCGCCACGCGCGCAGGACGGTGGCGGCGGTGTCACGCGTCGAGGCACCCTGCCCCATGACGTCGCCGACGATGATGCGCGTGCCGGTGGGACTGGAGACGGCGCCGTAGATGTCGCCGCTGGAGGACGGGCCGGGCGCCAGGCGCCGGGCGGTGACGCGCAGCGGCCCGGCGACGAGTTCGCGGGAGGTGGACGGGGAGGTGGAGGTGTAGGCGCGGTCGGTCTTGGCTGGCATGAGAGGAACCCCCACCGCTGTGGACGGACAAGGGACGAAGAGCGTCCGAGTGTAGTTGCATCATCACGGAAAGTGTCCGGATTGGAGTAAGTCGGTCGTACCCAACTTGTCGCCGCTGCCAAGACACGACGCAACGGGGGGGCGGGGGTGGCTAGGGGGCGACCTCTAGGACGACCTTGCCAGGGGTTCCCTGCTTGGTTCTGAACGCGTCGGCCGCCTCTGCCAGAGGGCGCACGCCACCGATCAGCGGGCGCAGCCGGCCTTCGTGGACACGGCGCGCCAGTTCAGCGAGCTGTGCGCGGTCGGGCTCGACGACGAAGAACACGCCTCGGCCGTTCTCGGGCAGGACGGTCAGGGGTTCGGCGACCGTCACCAGCGTTCCGCCGGGCCGGACCACCGCTGCGGAACGGGCCAGGACCTCGCCGCCGATCACGTCGAGCACCACGTCCACCTGCCCGGCGTCCTCGAACCGTTCGGCGGCGAGGTCGACGAAGGCGTCCGCGCCCAGTTCCAGTGCCGTCGAACGGTCCCGTGCGCGTCCGGTGCCGATCACCCGGGCGCCCGCGTCGCGCGCGAGCTGCACCGCGAGCGACCCGACGCCGCCCGCCGCCCCGTGGACGAGCACCGTCCGCCCCGCCTCCACGCGCCCGTGCACGAACAGCGCCTGCCATGCGGTGAGGCCCGCCAACGGCAGTGCCGCCCCTTCGGCGTGCCCGATCGTCGCCGGCAGCGGCGCCAGGTTGCGCGCCTCCACCGCGACGTACTCGGCGAGCGTCCCGTCGCGGCCCCAGTCGGTCAGCCCGAACACCCGCTGCCCCACGCTGAGCCCCGTCGTGCCGAGGCCCAGCTCGGCGACCTCGCCCGACACCTCGTGCCCGGGAACCGTGGGCGCGCGGTCCCGCCCGGCACGGTCCACCCAGGTGCCCGGCCAGGTCAGTTCGCCGGGCGTGAACCCCGCCGCCCGAACCTTGACGATCACGTCGTTCTCGGCCGCGTGCGGGTACGGCGCCTCTTCCAGAACGAGCTCACCGCCGCGTTCGTGGATCCTTACCGCCTTCATGATGATCTCCCTTCGTTCACTCCAACGCCGGGCCTTCTCGAACCACTCCCGTCCCCTCCGTCCGCATGAACGACCGGGCGAATCACCCTGCGCGGACCCGTGGATTGGGGCTGGATCATCCGGGTATGGGGCGGCTCTGCCTGAACGTACGCAGGATGCAAGGAGTGAGCCGTGTCTCCCGATGGTCGCCGCTCCGCTCCACCCCCGCCCACGCCCGGCGACACGCCGAGGGCGGCCAAGGAAGCGACCCGCGCCCCCGAACCGCCCGCCTCCGTACCGCCCGCCCCCGAACGGTCCGCCTCTGAACGGTTTGCGCCCGAACCGCCCGCGCCCGAACGGTTTGCCTCCGAACCGGGTGCGCCCGCACGGTCCGTCTCCGAACGGGCCGCGCCCGAACCGGCCGCCTCTGAACGGTCTGTTTCCGGACCGTCCGCCCCCGGGACGTCCGCGCTCGAAGCGTCCGTCCCCGAACCGTCCGCCTCCGTCCCGACGCCGGCTCCTCGGAGAACTGTCCCCGAACCGTTCGCGCCTGGTCGGCCGCCGGCTCCCCGGCGTTCCACACCGTCCGTTCCGTCGCCGCACGCGAATCACTCCGTCCCGGACGAGCCTCCCGACGGCTCCAACGCCCCGAGACAAGCGGACGCCCCCGCAGCCGCCGAGGATTCCGAGCCTGCTCGCACCCACCAAACCGCCGATCGGCCCGCAACCGGCCGCCCGACCGCTTCGGCCGCCACGCACGCCGAGAGTTTCGGGCGGGCCGACGTCCGTACCGGGAGTCCGCCTAGGAGCGCCGGTGGGGATGTCCACGGGGCTGACAAGGATCGGCGCGAAGCCGACCGCGGAGCCGACCGAGAAACCGATGGCGGGGAGGGGCTTGGGGCGGGGCCGGTCGGCGGGGCGTCTCCGTATCGGGCGGACGAGCCTGATCTGCTCGGCCGGTATCTCTCCGAGATCGGACGTACGCCGCTGCTCACTGCCGATGAGGAGGTCGAGCTGAGCAAGCGCATCGAGGCGGGGGTGCACGCCCGGCACCATCTGGACGCGGGGACGCGGCCGCGAGTGCCCGCCACGCGCGACGATCTGGAGGCGGTCGCGCGCGACGGCGAACGTGCCCGGGACCACATGATCCGCGCGAACCTCCGCCTCGTCGTCTCGACCGCCAAGAAGCTCCCCCACCGCGGGCTCCCGCTGCTGGACGTGATCCAGGAGGGCAACCTCGGGCTGATCAGGGCGGTGGAGAAGTTCGACTACACGAAGGGTTACAAGTTCTCGACGTACGCGACGTGGTGGATACGGCAGGCGATCGGGCGCGGGCTCGCCGAGAAGGCCCGGACCGTACGGCTGCCCGTGCACGTGGTCGACCAGATCTCGCGCCTCGCGCGGGTCGAGCGCGGATTGGAGCGCGCGGGGCTGGACGTCGGCGCCGAGGATGTCGCGGCGGCCGCGGGTGAGCCGGTGGAACGCGTTCTGTCGCTGCGAGCCGCCGCCCGCGAGACGCTCAGCCTCGACACCCTCGTGGGCGAGGAGGGCGAGACCCGCCTCGGCGACCTCGTCGCGGACGCCGCCGCGCGCCGTCCCGCCGAGTCGCTGGAACGGCGGGCGCTCGCCGCCGAGCTGCGCGCACGGGTGGACGAGCTGCCGCCGCGCGAGGCCATGGTCGTCGCCTTGCGGTTCGGGTTGAGCGACGGCCGTCAGCACACCCAGCAGGACATAGCCGAACGGGTCGGTGTCACCCGCGACCGGGTGCGGCGCCTCCAGCGCAACGCTCTCGCCAAGCTCCGCGCGCCCGAAGGCCGTACGCCGCTCCTCGCCTGGGTGCCCTGACCCGACGCCAAGCGGAGGACGCGCCCGACACGCCCCGGGCGGACAGCGCACCCGGGCGGAAGCGCACCCGGAGCGGACGGTGCGCCCGGCACGCCTCAGGCGGACGGTGTACTGCGCGGACGGTGCGCCCGGCACGCCCCAAGCGGACAGCGCACCCCGGCGGACAGCGCGCCCCGAGCGGACGGTGCGCCCGGCACGCTCCGGGCGAAGGCAGACGGTGTACTGCGCGCGGACAGCGCACCCCGAGCGGAAGCGCACGGTGTGCTGCGCGCGGACGGCGCGCCCGGCACGCCCCGGACGGATCGCGCGCCCCGGCCGGACGGTGTGCTCGGCGCGCCCCCGGTGGACGGCGCGCCCGGCGCGCCTCGGACGGACGGCGCGCCCCGACCGGATGGTCTACTCGGCGACCGGACGGTGCGCGGCGTGCCCCGGCGGACGGTGCGCCCGGCGCGCCTCGGGCGAACGGTGTGCTGCGCGCGGACGGCGCGCCCGGCACGCCCCGGACGGACGGCGCGCCCCGACCGGATGGTGCACTCGGCTACCGGACGGTGCGCGGCACGCCCCGGGGCGGACAGCGCGCTCCGGGCGGACGGCACGTCCCCGGCGGACGGTGCGCCCGGCGCGCCCACAGGCGGATCGCGCGCCCCGGCCGGACGGTGCGCGGCGCGCCCCGGCGGGCCGGGGGGTGGGTCAGGTCATTCGGGGGAGTCGTTGAGGACTTCGAGGACGGACTCGCCGTACTTGGCGAGCTTGTTCTCGCCCACGCCGCTGATACGGCCCAGGGCTTGCAGGGACGTGGGGAGCGCGGTGGCGATCTCGCGCAGGGTCGCGTCGTGGAAGATGACGTACGCCGGGACGCCCTGCTCCTTCGCGGTGGCGGCGCGCCAGGCGCGGAGGCGTTCGAAGAGGGGCTGGGCCTCGGGCGGGAGGTCGACGGGGGCCTTGCGGTCCTTGGCGGCCTTGGCCGCCTTGGCGATGGCGCGTTCGGGCTCGCGGCGCATCATCACCTTGCGCTGGCCGCGCAGCACGTCGGCGCTCGCCTCCGTCTGGACGAGGACGCCGTACTCGCCGGTGACGGCCATGAGGCCCTGCGCGAGCATCTGCCGGATGACGCCGCGCCACTCGACGTCGCGGAGGTCGGTGCCGATGCCGAAGACGCTGAGCGAGTCGTGGTCGTGCTGGATGACCTTGGCGTTCTTCTTGCCGAGCAGGATGTCGACGACCTGTCCGGCGCCGAACTTCTGGTTGCGTTCGCGGTCGAGGCGGACGATCGTGGACAGGACCTTCTGCGCCGGCACGGTCGCGTCCCAGGTCTCGGGCGGCGCCAGGCAGGTGTCGCAGTTGCCGCAGGGCTCGGCGGTCTGGCCGAAGTAGTTGAGGAGCTGGACGCGGCGGCACTCGACGGTCTCGCAGAGGGCCAGCATCGCGTCGAGGTGCAGGCTCATGCGGCGCCGGTGGGCGAGGTCGCCCTCGCCGCTCTCGATCATCTTGCGGAGGTTGACGACGTCCTGGAGGCCGTACGCCAGCCAGGCGGTGGACGGCAGGCCGTCGCGGCCCGCGCGGCCGGTCTCCTGGTAGTAGCCCTCGACCGACTTGGGCAGGTCGAGGTGCGCGACGAAGCGGACGTCGGGTTTGTCGATGCCCATGCCGAACGCGATCGTCGCGACGATGACCAGGCCGTCCTCGCGCAGGAAGCGCGACTGGTTGGCGGCGCGGACGCTCGCGTCGAGGCCCGCGTGGTAGGGCAGCGCCTCGATGCCGTTGTCGCTGAGGAACGCGGCGTGCTTCTCGACGGAGTTGCGCGACAGGCAGTAGACGATGCCCGCGTCGCCCGCGTGCTCGGTGCGCAGCAGGTGCAGGAGCTGGCGCTTGGGGTCGGACTTGGGCTCGATGCGGTACTGGATGTTGGGCCGGTCGAAGCTCGCGACGAAGTGCCGGGCGGACTCCAGGTTGAGCCGGGACGCGATCTCGGCGCGGGTGGCCTCGGTGGCCGTCGCGGTGAGCGCGATGCGGGGCACGTCGGGCCAGCGCTCGTGCAGGCCCGAGAGCATCAGGTAGTCGGGACGGAAGTCGTGCCCCCACTGCGACACGCAGTGCGCCTCGTCGATCGCGAACAGGGCGATCGACCCCCGGTCGAGCAGGTCGATCGTGGCGGGGACGCGGAGCCGTTCGGGCGCGAGGTAGAGCAGGTCGATCTCGCCCGCGACGAACTCGGCCTCGACCACGCGGCGCTCGTCGAGGTCCTGGGTGGAGTTGAGGAAGCCCGCGCGGACGCCGAGGGCGCGCAGCGCGTCGACCTGGTCCTGCATCAGGGCGATCAGCGGGGAGATCACGACGCCGACGCCTTTGCGCACCAGCGAGGGGATCTGGTAGCACAGCGACTTGCCGCCGCCGGTCGGCATCAGCACCAGCGCGTCGCCGCCCGCGACGACGTGGTCGATGATCCCGGCCTGGCCCTCCCGGAACGCGTCGTAGCCGAAGACCCGCCGCAACGCGTCGAGGGCCCCGCTCGTCTCCGGGCCCGTGTCGAAGCCGGACTGGGGGGCCTCGGTGCCGCTCTCGGGGAAAGCCATCGCCCCATACTATGAGCCGCCGCGCCCCGTCTCCCGCCGAACTCCGACCTGTGGACAACTCGCGATCAAGGCCGCTGCTCGGGGAGGGCGTCGACCGTCTCGGGGGTGATCTCGGCGAGGTCCCCGGCCACGTACGAGGCGAGCGCGAGCGCGTCCGCCGCCGGAGGGTAGTTCGGGCGCGGGACGGCGATGACCCGCATCCCGGCGGCGTGCGCGGAACGCAGGCCGTTCGAGGAGTCCTCCACGGCCACGCACAGCGGCGCGGGCACGTCCATCTGGGCGGCGACCATCAGGTAGCCGTCCGGGGCGGGCTTCCCGGCGTCCACCTCCTCGGTCGACACCGTCGCGCGGAACAGCGACTCGACGCCCAACCGGCCGAGGACGAGGTCGATGAGCGCGCGCGGGGAGGAACTCGCCAGGCCGAGCGGCGCGTACTCCGCCATGCGCCGGACGGCTTCGACGGCCCCCGGCAGCAGCGGCACCTTCTGCGCGTACCGCTGGGTCATCAGGTCGATGACGCCGTAGGCGACCTCGTCGGCGGTCATCCCGCCGATCAGGTCGGTACCGAGGTAGTCCGCCCACTCGACGGTGCTCATGCCCATCAGCCGCCGCTGCGTGTCGGGCCGCCACTCGCCGCCGTGGTCGGCGACGTACGCGCGCCGGACCTCCTCCCACACCGGCTCGGAGTCGATCAGGACCCCGTCCAGGTCGAACACCACGGCCCGCGCGGGCATGGGCGCCTCCTTCGGCTGCGTCGGCCCCCGGCGCGCCCGGGGAGCCACGGTCGTGATCATTACCCAGCGCGTCCGCCGCGGAACCCCCCGCACAGTCGGTGACCGGGAGAAATCTGGCGATTCAGGCACCCTCCGGCGTTCGTCTGGCATGGTGGTGCCCCTCCGACCCCGTCTCCGGAGGAGGAACGCCCATGGTGTTCATCGGTCTCATCCTGGTCGCGGCGTCCATCGCCGTCGGCGCAGGCGTCGCCCTCGACAACGCGGGCCCCGCCGAACTGGTCGTCTTCGGGCAGGACGTTCCAGGCGTCCACGACGTGTGGCAGGTGTTCTTCGCGGGCGCCGCCGTAGCGGTGGTCTTCATGGTGGGCATGACGGCCACGTTCATGGGCTTCGGCCGCGTCATGCGCACGCGCCGCGACCTGCGCTACCTCCGCGAGGAGCACGAGGAGTCGCTGACCACCCTCGAAATGGAGAAGCGCCGGCTCCAGCAGGAGCTCGCGCGCGTCCGCCGCGACGCCGCCGCGCGGCCCGCCGCCCCGACCCCCGTCCCCGCGTCCCCCGGTGCGCCCGGCGGCGCGGGCGCTACGGTCACCGCGCCTGTGCCCGGCCCCGGAGGCGCTCGGCGCCGCCCGCACATTCCCGCCTCCACCTCATCCTTCTTCGACCGCGCCGACTGACGGTTCCGGCGGGGCAACGCCGAACGGGTTGTCCACGGCGTAGCGCCAGCGGCCGTCCTTTCCGCGCCGGGCGACATCGGTCGCGGTCCCCTCGATGTGAACGCGGCGGCCGTCGCCGTCCGTCCCGTCGATGACCCAGTCCACGATCAGCAACGCGACGTCCCCCGCCGCGTACACGTGTCGGGGGTGGACGGTGATCGGCAGCCCCAGCCCGACGAACCGAGCGTTCGCCGCGCGGGCCTCCGCTCCGGTGAGTGCCGTCCCCGGCTCCGGTACGAACACGGCCCCGTCCTCGTACCCCTCCGAAATCGCGTCCAGGTCGCCGCTGTTGAACCGTTCGGCGAACACGGCGGGCACATCCTCGGGGCGTTCCGCGAGTTCTCGCATATCGTCCTTTCCACAAGTGGAGGCTCAGGCACGGCCACGCTAGGAGGCGCCCCCGTGGCTCACCAAACGGTGCGTAACCCGTCCGCCCCGGCGGTGCAGGACGTCGCGGCGGTGCGGGACGTCGCGGCGGCGGCCGTTCCGGGTCTGCCGGACGACGCGCGCGCACGAGTCGCCGAGCCCACACCGTCCTGCCCGGTCGAAATCACACTCGCGGCGCTGCGTGGCCGCTGGACGACCCTGCTGCTGCGCGAGTTGCTGCGGCGCGATGGCGAAATCAGCTACAGCGAGCTGCGCGCCGTTCTTCCCGCGCTGTCGGACAAGGTGCTCACGGACCGGCTGGCCCAACTCGTCGAGGCCGGAGTGCTCGAACGGGTCCGCCTGCCCGGGTGGCCCGCGCGCACGCGTTACAGCCTCACCGAACACGGCCGCCGCCTAGGGCCCGTCCTCCAAGCCCTCTGGGACTGGGGTGCCGAAAACCCGCGGGAAGCACAATGACGGGCCGGAGCCGACGGATCGGGGATCGCGTCGCGAGTCGTACCCGAAGATGAGATCCGGGACCGTGAATATCGCCGCGTGGGGGGATGGGGTGGGACGGACCGGACAAGCATGATCGTGGTGTGCGGATTCTTCTCAAGATAGGCGTCACGGCGGTCGCCCTGTGGGTGGCCACCCTGCTGGTCCACGACATCACCGTCTCCGGCGACACCGCCGGGCGGCGCGCGCTGACCCTCGTCGGCGTCGCGATCATCTTCGGTGTCGTGAACGCCGTCATCAAGCCGATCGTGAAGACGCTCGGCTGCGCGTTCTACATCCTCACCCTGGGCCTCATCGGGCTCGTCGTGAACGCCCTGCTGCTCCTGCTCACCAGCGAGATCGCCGACAAGCTCGATTTGCCGTTCCACGTCGCCGGCTTCTGGCCCGCCTTCTGGGGCGCGATCGTCGTCGGCGTGGTGAGCTGGCTCCTCCACATCTTCATCCCGGGCGACGACGACTGATCCCGGCGTCACAGCGACGCGGGCCCGAGGTTCTCTACGACCTCGGGCCCGTTCGCTTGGCCGGCCTTAGTTTTCGGAACGACGCAGTAGGTCGGGGGCTTTTTCGGCGCAGCGTTCGAAGGGAGAAGGGCCCGTAGGCGTGTCGTAGCCCTCGTACGTGTGCGGGCGGGTGCCCGGCGTGCCCAGCAGCACCCAGCCGCGCGCCCGTACGGCCCCCACGAGCAGGTCCGCGTCGGGGATCTCCCCCGCGCCCGCGACGATCAGCACATCGAACTCCGGGGCGGGCGAGGACGCGCCGATGCCGACCGGCGTCCCGGCGACGAGATCCGCCGAACGGAGCAGGATCTCCCCCGTCTCGCTCGTCGCCTCGAATCCCGCCTCCGCGTCCAGGAACCCTGAAAGCTGCTCGATGCGGGCCATCGCCCGTTCCTGATGGGTGGAAAGCAGGTCGGGCTCGTTTATCGGGTCCGAACCGCAGATCTCCCGGACGTTCTCTCGTGAACGCGCCTCCGCCTCCTCCAGCGTGCCCAATTCCGCCGTACGCGCCGCGATCTCTTGCTCCGCGTCGTTCTGGAGGCGTTCGTGTGCGGCCTCGGCCTCCGCGATCCGGGCGACGACGTCCTCGGCGGCGGCGCGCGCCTGCTCGGCCAAGGTGAGCGCCTCGGCCCGCGCCGCACGCGCCGCCTCGAACCGTTGCTCCACCTCCTGCGCGGCCTGCCGCGCCCTGCGCGCCTCCATGCTCGCTCCTGTCGCGCGGTCCACGGCCTCCGCCGCCAGCCGGGCCTGCTCGCGGTGCACGGCTCCCGCGTCCTCCCGTTCCGACGCGAGCCGGACGAGTTCCTCACCCAGTCGCTGCTGCGCTTCGCGGGCGGCGTCCATCAACGGGCCGCCGCGGTCGATGAACGCGGCGATCTCCTGTCGGCGGCTCTCCGCCTGCTCAGCGGCGTTCTTGGCCTCCTGCGCGCGCGAAGCCGCCTGGTCCGCGTCCCGCGTACGGGCTTTGACCTCGGCGCGCAGGCTTTTCAGGTCCGTCGGCGGCGCGGCGACGTGCAAGCGTTGCCCTAGCGACATCTTCCGCCGGCGCGCAGCGAGCGCCGATTCGGCGGTGACCAGCCGGTAGTAGCTCGCGTGGCCCTCAGCGGCGGCGTCGGCGTCCGCGGCCAGCAGCCGTTCCGCCTCCTGCTGCGCCATCGGCAGGTCCTCGCGTGCGCGCGCGAGGTCGGCGGTCAGCGACTCCTCCTGCTGCCGCGCGGCGTTCAACTCGGCCTGCGAACGCGCCGCCCGCTCGTCCAACTCGGCGCACCGCGCGTAGGCCGCGTCGGCCGTACGGGTCAGCTCCCCCGCCTCGGCCGCCATCTCGTCCGCGATCGCCTGGAGCCGTTCGGCCTCCGCACGCGGACCGGCCACTTCCGCGTCGGCCTTCTCCAACTCGCCCGCCAGGCGTTCGCTCTCCGCCTCGGCCTCCGCCGCCGTCCGCTCGGCCTCCTCGACCGAACCCCGCAGTTCCTCGGCCGCCGCCGCCATCCCTTCCAGTTCGGCGTCCAGCTCCTCGCGCCGCCGGGCTTGCTCCTCGCGGTACGCCTCCAGCGCCGACGCGTCCCTGGGCCACTGCTCCAGCCACAGCAGCCCGCGCCGCAGCATCCGCGCCTCGTTCTGCCACGCCTCCCGCCACGACTCGCCGACCGGCCGTACGGTCGCTCCCCGCACCCACGTCTCCGGCGGCCGAAGGGGCTCAGGCAACGACTCCGGCACGGTCATCGACGCCGCCGACTGCTCCAGCTCCTCGACCTCGGCACGGGTGATCCCCCAAGCCCCGCGCCCGCGTTCTCCAGCCCCGGCTCCCCTACCTCTCCGGCATCCTCCACCGGAACCCCGAGAACGGGCGTCTCCTCAACGGGCGCTGAGCCGTCGGCGGCGATGCCCCCTCCACGCCGTCCGCAGAGTCTGGGAGAACAGGCACAGCGCGAGTCACCGCAGCGGGCGCTTCGTCCGAAGGCGTTACAGGCTCCGGCTGAACGGGCGTTCCCTCCGCGCGTGTGAGTCCCTCGGCCTCTTCGGCGGCGGTCGGCGGGACGTCCTCCATAGAAACGATCGGTTGCGCGCGGGTCGCCGATGCGGGCTCGGGCAGGGGGAGTTGAGGGATGGGCTCCGCTCTCGTGGCCTCTACGTCCGACGGCGGAATCGGCTCGGCGCGGGTGATTCCCGAGTCAGGGAGAGGAGTGCCGGAGACCGGTGTCACGGGAGGCGGCGTGGGTTCGGCCTGCGCTGGGCGTACGGGCTTGAACTCGACCGTGCCGTTGGCCCCGAACGTCTCTCGCGGCCCCTCAGGGGATTCGGCCGACGATTCCGCTGCATCCTCGGAGGGCGGGCCGGGAGCACGCCCGCCAGACTCCGTAACACCTGCGGAGGCGTCCTCGACAGGGTCCACGAGTGTGTCGTCCTGCCCCGCTTCGACGGGAAAGGCACCGTGGACGGGCGCGGCGACAGGTTCTTCAGACTCTTCAGGGGACGTTGCGGCGTAGGGGAGGGATTCCACCACCAACGTGAACGAGTCAGGGGCGGCCACGTCGCGGACGATCTCTTCGGCGCGTTCTCGGGTGGGGGCGAGGAGGAGGGCACGTTCGCCAGCGCTCAGGAGGCGTTCGACCACGCGGCGGACGGCTGCGGCCTCGGCCGCGTCCTCCGGGACCTCGATCAAGCGTACGCGAGTGCCTTTCTCGCCCACGAGGGATTCAGGGTCCACCAGGAGGCGGGCCAAATCCTCCCATTCGCCGGGCACGTCGCCGGAGAGGAAGGCCCGCAGAGCGGCCAACTGGGGCTCCCACCCGACGGGCGGGATGTCCTCGGGCGTTCCGCGCAGGCGTTCCTCGAACGCCTCGTACGCTGCGATGAGGGGCTCGTAGGCCGCCGAAGCCGCGTCACGCAGGGCCTCGCCGCTCTCGCCAGGCTTGCTGGTCTCTGCTGAGTGGTCCACCGACGCCATCCCGTTCGCGTTCGCTCCGGGGCGTTCTCTCCCCTTCTGCCCGGGACTAACGTCTCACATCGATCTCATGCGCGGACGATCTTGTCGGCGTTGTGGACGGCAGTTCGATTCTGTCAGCGGTGCGCGATAAGAACGGCGTGGTGGTCGACGCCCGGCGCGGGCTGGGGGTCGGGGTGGACGAGCGCCCCCGCCAGGCGGGGCAGGGCGTGCAGGAGATTGTGCTCGGCGTCCACGGCGATCCGGTGCGCGGCCACGACGGTGGTGGCCGGATCGACCACGATGTCGCATTCGGCGCGGAGGCGGTGGCCGATCCAGCGCAGCCGCACCTGCCCGACGGAGAGCACGCCCGGCGTGTCCGCGAGAGTGCTCTCCGCGCGATCGACGAGGGCGGGGTCCACGGCGTCCATGAGGCGGCGCCAGACCTCGCGTGCCGTCTGCCGCAGAACGAGGAGGATCGCGACGGTGATCAGAAGCCCGACGACCGGATCGGCCCAGGGGAGGCCCGCGGCGACCCCTGCGGCGCCCAGCAGCACGGCGAGGGACGCGAAACCGTCCGTACGGGCGTGGAGGCCGTCGGCGACGAGCGCCGCCGACCCGATGCGCCGCCCCACGCGCACGCGGTAGCGGGCCACGAGCTCGTTGCCGAGGAACCCGACGAACGCCGCGGCGGCGACGGCGGGCAGGTGCGCGACGGGTTCGGGATCGGCCAGCCGGTGCAACGCGGCGTACGCGGCGGCGACCGACGAGACGGCGATGGCGAGGACGATCACGACGCCCGCGAGGTCCTCGGCCCTGCCGTACCCGTAGGTGTAGCGGCGGGTGGGCGGTCGCCGACCCAGGACGAACGCCACGCCGAGCGGAACGGCGGTCAGCGCGTCGGCCGCGTTGTGGAGGGTGTCGCCGAGCAGCGCCACCGAGCCCGACAGCGCGTACACGACCGCCTGGATGATCGTGGTCGCGCCCAGCCCGGCGAGAGATATCCACAGGGCGCGAATGCCCTCGCCACTGCCCTCCAAGGCGTGGTCGACTTTGTCGGCCGCTTCGTGCGAGTGCGGACGGAGCACGTGCCCCAAGCGATGTCCCAAGCGGTGCCCCACCCGGGCCCGGCCACCATGCCGGTGTCCAAGACCGAACGCGCGCGAGAGGCGGTGCCCGATTCCGTGCATACCAGACACGATGCCCCAGAAAACGCATTGCAGCATCTCGATAACAGCGAGTCACCCGCACCCGCCAACCCTTCGCTAAAGCCCATCCCCCGCAGCCCGCCCCACCCCGCCCCGCCAGGCGCGGAGGGGACGGAGGACGCGGAGGCCCCCGACCCGGGCGCGACCGCGTTCCAGCGGAGCGCGAAGGGAGCGGGGGACTCGGAGGCGCCCGACCCGAGCGCGACGACGTTCCAGCGGGGCGCGCAAGGGGCGGGGAACGCGGAGCCCCCCGGCCCGAGCGTGACGACGTTCCAGCAGGGCGCGGAAGGGGCGAGGGACGCGGAGGCCCCCGACCCGAGCGCGACGACGTTCCAGCGGGGCGCGCAAGGGGCGGGTGCGCAGAGGCTCCCGACCCGGGCGGGACCGCGCTCCGGCAGGGCGCGGAGGAGTGCCGGGTCAGTGGGGGTTGGTCGCCAGGAGTTCAGCCAGCAGGTCGTCGAGGGTGACGATGCCGGAGAACTCGCCGTCCGCGTCGTTCACCACGGCGAGCTGGGCGCGGGCGCGGCGGAGGCGCGTGACCGCGTCCAGGACGGTCGTCGCGGCGGTCAGGACCGGCGCGGGATGGGCGAGGTCGGCGGCGCGCCGCTCGCCGTCCGGCTCGATGATCGCGGCGCGGACGTGCACGATGCCGGTCATCGTCCCGTCGTGGTCGCGGACCAGCAGGCGGCTGTGGCCGCTCGCGGTCGCGGTCCGGCGGATGCGCGCGGCGGTCTCGTCCGCGCCGATCGTCGACACCGAGGACGCCGGGACGACGAGGTGCCCGACCGTGACCTCGCGGGCGGCGATGGCGCGGCGCAGCAGCTCGTGGTCCTGGCGCTCGATCAGGCCGAGCCGCCGCGACTCGCCGACGAGATGGCTGAGCCGCCGCACGTCGGTGTGGCTCTCCAGCTCGTCGCGTGGCGTGACGCGGATCAGCCGCAGCAGCCCGTTGGTCATCGCGTTCAGCGCCGCGAGGACCGGCCGGGAGACCTTCGCGAACGCCCGGAACGGCAGCGCGAGGATCAGCGCCGACCGTTCGGGGTGCGCGATGGCCCACGACTTCGGCGCCATCTCCCCGACGACCATGTGCAAGAACGTCACGACGGCGAGCGCCACCGCGAGCGCGACGGCCTTCGAGCCCGCCTCGGGCACGCCGAGCGCGTGCAGCGGAGGTTCGAGGACGTGCTCGAACGCGGGCTCGGTGACGATCGCGAGGCCGAGCGAGCACATCGTGATCCCGAACTGCGCGCCCGCGAGCATCAGCGACAGCTCGCGCACCCCCGCGACGGCGGCGACGGCGGGCCGGCTACCGCGCGCGGCGGCACGTTCGAGCTGCGAACGGCTCGACGCGACCAGCGCGAACTCCGCCGCCACGAAGAACCCGTTACCGACGAGCAGGAGAACGGTGATGAGAAGCGAGGTCATCGGATCCACGACGCCGCCTCCTTCTCATCGGCCTTCTCAACGACCTTCTCAGCGACGTCCTCGGCCCTCTCGGAGCTTTTGGCCCTCACGGCCTGCTCAACGGCCTGCTCGTCGGGCACGGCCGCCGCCCGGCCGTTCTCCACGGCGTCCGGCTCCACGTCCGCTGACTCTCGGTCCGCTGGCTCCCGGTCCGCTGACTCCCGGCCCCCGCTCCGCACATTCCCGCCCGTGCTCGGCGAGCCCGGGTTCGTCCCGGGCGCGACACCGTTCACGCCCTGTGGGCGCTGCGCGGCATCAGCCGCGTGCGGGGGCCGTCTTGTGTGCGCGGCGATTGGCCGTTCGCGTCGATGGGGGCTTGTTCCGTGCTCGGGACGGTTGGGTCGTCGCTTCGCGTACTGCCGGTCGGGTCGTCCTGGGCTGGGCTTGGCATATCCGCGGCGGGGGCCTCGGTGGGCCCTGGGATGGCGCAGGGCGGGTCCGAGACGGGGGTTCGGGTCGGGGAGTGCGGGGATTCGGAGGACGGGAGGGCGCGGAGGCGGATCTTGTCCGCGACGCGGCGGGCGACGGTGACGACGTGCAGTTCGACCAGGCCATCCTGTCCGGAGTCGGGGTCGAGGGCGACGGTGATGACGTCGCCGGGGCACGGCAGGCGGCGCAGCTCGGCCATGGCGAGGCCGCCGAGCGTGTCGTACGCCTCGCCGGCGGGCAGCGCGAGGCCGGTCAGCCGGCCGATCTCGTCGATCCGCATCCCGGCGTCCACCAGCCACGACCCATCGGGGCCGGTGGTGGGGGCGGTCTCGTCGGCGTCGGTCTCGTCGGCGATCTCGCCGACGAGCTCCTCGGCGATGTCCTCGAACGTCAGGATGCCCGCGAGGCCGCCGTACTCGTCCACGACGCAGGCGAACTCCTCGCCGGTGTCGCGCATCTGCTCGATCACCCCGTACAGCGGCTGGCTGCCCGGCACGAGCAGCGCGGGCCGGGCGACGCGGCGGATCGGGGTGGACGGGTCGAGGGAGTCGTCCACGACCTCGCGGACGCCCGCGACGCCGATCACGTCGTCCACCTCCTGCCCGTACACCGGGTACGCGGTGTGGCCGGTCTCGCGGATCGCGCCGACCAGCTCCGACACCGGGGCGGCGCCGGGCAGCGTGCGCACCTGCGGGCGCGGCACCATGACCTCGTCGGCGGTGCGGTCGCCGAACGACAGGGCGCGTTCGAGCAGGCCGGACAGGTCGGCGGGCAGGTGGCCCGCGCTGTGCGACTTGCCGATGATGTCGCCGAGGTCCTCCAGGGTCGCGCCGCCGTGCAGCTCCTCGACGGGTTCGACGCCGACCGCCCGCAGCAGCCGCGTCGCGGCCCGGTCGAACAGCCTGATCAGCGGCCCGGCGACCGTGAGGTAGGCGAGGGTGGACGCGGCGAGGGCGCGGGCGAGCTGCTCCGCGCGGGCGAGCGCGAGGTTCTTCGGGAACAGCTCGCCGAGCAGCATCTGGATCAGCGTGGCGAGCACGAACCCGGCGGCGAGCGCGATCGCGCCGGTGGCGCCCTCGGGGACGCCGGTCACGTCGAGCAGCGGTTCGATCAGCTCGGCGAGGGCGGGCTTGGCGATGAAGCCGACCACCAGGGTGGTCATGGTGATCCCGAGCTGCGCGCCCGACAGCATGAACGACAGCCGGCCGATGACCTTGAGCGCCCGCCGGGCGGAGGCGTCGCCGCGGTCGGCCGCCTGCTGGAGGCCCGAACGGTCGGCGGCGACGAATGCGAATTCCTGGGCGACGAAGTAGCCCGTCGCGGCGGTCAGCAGGACCACCGCGAGAACGCCCAGCGCCGCGTTCAGCATGTGGCACCGGGTCTATGACTGGGGTCCGACACCGCGGACTCACAACTCCTCTCGTCTCGACGTCTCACCTGCGCAACGTCACCTCACACCAGGAGGTTCCCGGAGCACAAGCCCGACCCGCGTGATGATCGCCTCACCCTCCGCGGCGCGCGGCCCGGAACGCGCTGGCCGATGGCGGTCACGAACCCCCGGCGGGGCGGCCGTCCGGGGTAGTGATCCGGTATCGGGCCGGGGGCGCGGACGGCGCGCCGCGGGCCCGGTCACCGAGCGGGCACGGCGGGCGCCGCGGGGAGGCGGTGCCCGGTCGGTCCGCTTGTCTCCACAAGTGTCACCGATCACACTGAGGGAGCAGCGCAACCCCCATCGTGTATCGGGGATGTTCGGAACGGCGATCGCGGGGCTGACGTGACTGAGAGCGGGGCCGGGGCCGCCGCGCCCATGAGCCGGGAGGGCGTCGACCACGCCCTGCGCGGCCTGCGCGAGGACAAGGAGCGGATCGCCGCGTCCCTGCTCGACCTCGACGGCCACCACGGCAACCGGCTCCTGCAAGGCGCGCGGCTGACCGGCGAGACGTGGCGGCGCTGGGACAGGGCGCAGGCGCGGCTGGCGACGCTGTGGCGGCTGTTCGACGCCTACCAGCGCGTTCTGGACGAGGCGGGCGAGCTGCGCGACCGGCGCTCCCGTCCCGACGCGGCGACGCTCGCGGAGCTGACCCGGATGCTGACCGGCCCGGCCGTCGAGGTGCCCGGCGGGGAGATCCCGCTCGAACGGCGCACGCTGCTCGGCCCGCAGGAGAAGCGGGTCACGCTGGACGAGGCCGTCGCGACGATGTCGGCGGCGTACGAGTTCGTCGCGGGGGAGATCGCGGCGGCCGACGCGGCGTGGAACGCGCTGCTCGTCCCGCTGGAGGAGGCCGAGGAGAGCTGGCGCGACACCGCCCGGCTCGCGCAGTCCCTCGACGGCACGCGCCATCCCGAGCTCGACCGGCTCGGCCGGGAGCTGACGGCGCTCGGGCAGGTCGTCCGCACCGACCCGCTGTCGCTCGTCCGCGACGGGCGCGCCGACACCGCCCGGCTGGGCCGGCTCCGCGCCGCCCTGGACCGGCTCCGCGACGACCTCGCCGCGATGGTCGACCTGCGCGACGGCTACACCGAACGCGCCGAGCGGATCGCCGCCCGCCTCGCGGAGGTCGAGGAGGCCGAGCGGCGCGCGCGGGACGTCCGCGACGCCGCGCTCCTCAAGATCGAGTCGCCGGGGCTGCCCGAGACGCCGCCGAACGCCCCCGTCCTGCGCGAACGCCTCGCGGCGCTCGAGGCCCTGCGCGCGGACGGCCGCTGGGAGGAACTGGCCGAACGCGTCGCCGACCTCGACGACGCCGCGGCCGCCGCGCTGGAGCGCGCGAACCGCGACCTGCTGCTCGGCGCCGGGCTGCTCGACCGGCGCGGCGAGCTGCGCGGGCGCCTGGAGGCGTACCGGGCGAAGGCCGCCCGCCTCGGACTCGCCGAGGACGACGCCCTCACCGGCCTGTACGAGCGGGCGCGCGAGCTGCTGTGGACGGCCCCGTGCGACCTGCGCCGCTCGACCGCGGCCGTGGCGGAGTACCAGCGCGCGATCAAGGCGTGCGAGAGCGAGACGAGGACCCGGCGATGAGGCGATGCGCGCAGACGGGCTGCGGCGGCACCGTGGAGCCCGACGGTTTCTGCGACGTCTGCGGCATGGCCCCGCCCCCCGAGCCGCCGTCCCCACAGCCCGTCGCCTCCTCCCCCGCCGCCGCGTCCGCCCGGCCCGGCGCACCATCCGCCCCTCCGTCCAGACCGCCCGTCAGCCCAGGTCCCGGCCCAGGTCCCGCCCCCGGCGACGCGAGTGGACCGCAGTCGGGTGCCTCTTCTGTTCCGCGGCCTTCGGAGGGTTCGACGGGGGTGGGGGCCGCTGGTGGGGTCGGGTTCGCGCATACGACGCCGTCGGCGATTCCCGATTCTCCGGCGAACGCGGGCGGTGGCCGGAGCACCGGCGGGAGTTCCGGAAGCAAGGGGTCGGGGAGCAGGGGATCGGGCGCTGTCTTCGGGCGTTCGACCTCGCGGGGGCGATGGGGGACGGGGTCCAGCGGGTCGGTGCGGCGCGGGATGCTCGGGGCCGGGCTCGTGGAGGTGCCGCCCGTCCCGTACCGCGATCCGGCGTCGGCGGTCATGGAACGGCCCGAGGTACCGGAGCGCCGGCGGTTCTGTAGCCGGTGCGGGGAGCCGGTCGGGCGCGGGCGGGACGGCGCGCCGGGGCGGACGGAGGGGTTCTGCCGGTCCTGCGGGCAGCCGTTCTCGTTCACCCCGAAGCTGCGCCAGGGCGAGCTGGTCGGCGGGCAGTACGAGGTGCTCGGGTGCCTCGCGCACGGCGGCCTCGGCTGGATCTACCTGGCCCGCGACCACAACCTGTCGCACCGGTGGGTGGTGCTGAAGGGCCTGCTCGACACCGGCGACGCCGACTCGCTCGCCGCCGCGACGGCCGAGCGGGCGTTCCTCGCCGAGGTCGAGCACCCCAACATCGTCAAGATCTTCAACTTCGTGCGGCACGGCGGCTCCGGCTACATCGTGATGGAGTACGTCGGCGGCCGGTCGCTGAAGGACATCCTGCTGGACCACCGCAAGCAGGAGGGCGAGAACGCCGCGCTGCCCCTCGGCCAGGTGATCGCGTACGGGCTGGAGGTGCTGCGGGCGTTCGGCTACCTGCACGCGCAGGGCCTGCTGTACTGCGACTTCAAGCCCGACAACGCGATCCAGTCCGAGGAGCAGCTCAAGCTGATCGACCTCGGCGGGGTCCGGCGGGCGTTCGACGTCGACTCCCCGATCTTCGGGACGCACGGCTACCAGGCGCCGGAGATCGCCGAGCAGGGGCCGTCGATCACCTCCGACCTCTACACGGTGGGCCGCGCGCTCGCCGTGCTGAGCTTCCCGTTCCGCGGCTACACCAGGCGGCACCTGCGGAGCCTGCCGCCGAAGAGCGAGGTGCCGCTGCTCGCGCGGCACGAGTCGTACCACCGGCTGCTGCGCCGCGCCACGCACCCCGATCCGGCGCAGCGGTTCCAGAGCGCCGCCGAGATGGCCGAGCAGCTCACCGGCGTCCTGCGGGAGGTGCTGTCGGCGGACGACGAGGTGCCCCGCCCCGCGCCGTCCGCGCTGTTCGGGCCGGAGCGGAACGCGGCGGGCACCGAGATCATCGACGTCGGCGAGACGGGGTCCGCGGGGGCGCGGGCGAACGGCGCGGCCGTGCCCGTCCTCGCGCCGCTGGACGCCGTCGCCGCGGCCGCCGCGCTGCCCGTACCGCTGGTGTACGGGTCCGATCCGGCCGCCGCGTTCCTCGGCGGCCTGAACGCCCGCGACCCCCGCGACCTCGCCGCCGCGCTGAGCGGCGCGCCGATGGCCTCGCCGGAGGTGCGGCTCGCGCTCGTCCGGGTCCGGATCGAGCTCGGCGAGCTGGAGGAGGCGGGGTGGCTCCTCGACGAGATCGGCGCCGACCGGCCGGACGACTGGCGCGTCGACTGGTACCGGGGCCTGCGCACCCTCGCCGAGCGCCGGGCCGCCGACGCCGCCAGGATCTTCGACGGGCTTTACGACCTGATGCCGGGCGAGACGGCCCCGAAGCTCGCGCTCGCGTTCTGCCACGAGCGCCGGGGCGCGCCCGCCGAGGCCGTCCGCTTCTACGAGACGGTCTGGCGCACCGATCCGACCCATGTGAGCGCCGCGTTCGGCCTGGCCCGCGCGCACCTCGCGGCCGGCGACCGGGCGGCGGCCGAACGGGTCCTGGACGAGGTGCCGCGCATCTCCAGCCATTACCTCGCCGCGCAGCTCGCGGCCGTCGCCGCCACCGTCCGGGGACGCGGCCCCGGCGAACTGGACGCCGACGCGCTCGTCGGCGCGGGCCGCCGCCTGGAGTCGCTGCCCCTCGACAGCGAACGTTTCGCCGCGTTCGCCGCCGAGGTGCTGGAGGCCGCGCTCGCCTGGCTGCGGACGCGTCCCGCGTCGGCCGACCGCGACGGAAAGCTGTTCGGCACCCCGATGCGCGAACCGCTCCTGCGCAGACGCCTGGAAAGTACGTACCGGCTGCTCGCCAAGCACGCCGACGGCGCGGGACACCGGCACGCGATGGTCCGGCGCGCCAACGCCGCCCGCCCGAGAACGCTGTTCTGACCATGGACGACACCTCCACGCCCCCCGGCCGCGACCCCTCGGGCAGCTGGCACCCCACCCCCGCCCCACCCGACAACACCCCACCCGAACCCGACACGTCCACGCCTGGCGGTGACACGTCCACGCCTGGCGGCGACACGGCCGCACCTGGCAGTGACACTTCCGCGCCTGGCGACGCCACGTCCACGCCTGGCGGTGGGGCGTCCACAGCCGGAGGGGACGCGTCTGCGCGCGGCGGCGGGGTGTGTAAGGCGTGTGGGGAACGGGTCGGCGGGCGCGACCGGTTCTGTGAGGCGTGCGGGGCGCCGCGGAGTGGCCAGGCGCCGGCCGCGCCCGCCGCACTCGTCGCGACCGGGGACGGGGACGGGGACGGGGCGGGCGGGGCGGTGACGTGCGCTGACTGCGGCGGCCACGCGATCAGCGCGGACGGGTACTGCGACCAGTGCGGGCTGCGACAGCCGAACGGCCGCGAGCACGTTGAGATCGAGCTGGCCGCGCCGGGCGGGGCCGTTCCGGCGCCGATCCGCGCGGCGGGGGTGACCGACCGGGGGCTGCGCCGCAGCCGCAACGAGGACGCGTTCGCCGTCGCGACGCTCTCCGACCAGGTGTGCGCGGTGGTGTGCGACGGGGTCGCGTCCGCGCCGGGTTCGGAGGAGGCGTCGAGGATCGCGGCGGAGACCGGCGCCGCCGTGCTGGCCCGGCGGCTCGCCGCCGGCGCGGACCCGCCGACCGCGACACGGGCCGCCGCCGCGCGGGCCGGCGAGGACGTCGCGCGCCTCTCCGAGGCCCCGCACACCTCGCCCGCCTGCACGTACGTGTCGGCCGTCGTCGGGAACGGCGCGGTCACCGTCGGCTGGATCGGCGACAGCCGCGCCTACTGGCTGCCGAACGCCGCGCCCGCGCCCGCGCTGCTCACCCGCGACGACTCCTGGGCCGTACGGATGGTGGCGCGCGGCGCGATGAGCGCGGAGGCGGCGTGGGCCGACCCGCGCGCGCACCTGCTGACAGCCTGGCTCGGCGCCGACGCGGGAACGATCGACCCGCACGTGACGACGTTCGAGCCGTCCTGCCCCGGCCTGGTGCTGGTGTGCAGCGACGGGCTCTGGAACGACCTGCCCGACCCGTCCGACCTCGCCGCCGTCGCGCTGGACGGCCCCGACCCGCTCGCCGATCCACTGGCCGCCGCCGGACGGCTGCTGCGCGCCGCGCTCGGCGCGGGAGGGCACGACAACGTCACGGCGGCGCTCATCCCGTACCCGCCGCCCCCCGCCGAAGGCGCCGTCGAACACGCCGCACGACCCACCGCCGCACCCGGCGTCCGAACCGGCGGCCGGAGCAGCGCTGCCCGGCCCGCCGCCCCGCACGACGGCGCCCCGACCGAGGCCCCCGCGCCCGCGCGGGTGGACGAGTCCGCACCGAAGGGGGAGCCCCGTCCATGAGCGACGTTCCCGCGTTCGCGATCAAGATCGACCACAACCCGTTCCTGCCCGCGGGCGGCCGGGAGATGCACGCCGTGGTGACCGTCGAGGCGGAGGGCGAGGCGCGGCCCGCGAACGCCTCGCCGAAGTCCGCGGGGGCCGACGCGGCGGAGATCATCATCGTCGACACGTCCGGCTCGATGTCGTACTCCGGGAAGATGGCCGCGGCCAAGCGCGCCGCGAAGGCCGCCGTCAACGTGGTGCGCGACGGCGCGTACTTCGCCGTCATCGCGGGCGCCAACGCGCCCCGCATGGTGTACCCCCACACCGAACGGCTCGTCCAGGCGTCCGAGCGCACCCGTTCCGGCGCGGCGAGCGCGATCGCGCGGCTGGACGCGGCGGGCGGGACCGCGATCGGGACGTGGCTGCGGCTCGCGCACTCGCTGTTCGGCGCGCATCCGCGGGCGATCCGGCACGCGATCCTGCTGACCGACGGCAAGAACCAGCACGAGTCCGCCGACGAGCTGGACGCGGCGCTCAACGCCTGCGCGGGCGGCTTCGTGCTCGACGCCCGCGGCGTCGGCACCGACTGGGAGGTGGCGGAGCTGCGCAAGATCTCCTCGGCGCTGCTCGGCGGCTTCCTGGACGTACCCGACCCGAAGGACCTGGAGGCCGACTTCCGCGCGATGGCCGAGGCGGCGATGGGCAAGGAGGTCGCGGACGTGCTGCTGCGCGTCTGGACCCCGCAGAACGCCGAGCTGCGGTTCGTCAAGCAGATGCTCCCGACCGTCGAGGACCTGACCCCGCGGCGCGTCGAGTCGGGCAGGCAGACCGGCGACTACCCGATCGGCGCGTGGGGGCGCGAGGACCGCGAGTACCACGTGTGCGTGGACGTCCCGCCCGGCGACGTCGGCCGCCAGATGCGCGCCGCGTGGCTGAAGCTCGTCGTGCCCGATCCGGACGGCGCGGGCGAACGGGTCCTCGCGTCCGGCAACGTGATCGCCGAGTGGACCGACGACGAGGCCAAGTCCACCCGGATCAACGCCCGCGTCGCGCACCACACCGGGCAGTCCGAACTCGCCGACGCCATCCAGGAGGGCCTGGAGGCGCGCCGCGAGGGCGACGAGGACACCGCGACCGCCCGCCTGGGCCGGGCCGTCGTCCTGGCCCGGCGGGTCGGGAACGAGCAGATCTCCGGGCTGCTCGACCGCGTCGTGGACGTCGTGGACGCCGAGTCCGGCACCGTCCGCCTGAAGCAGGGGGTGTCCAAGGCCGACGAGATGTCACTCGACACCCGTTCGGTACGAACCGTCCGTACCCACAAGGGCGGGGCCACTCCCGCCCCCGAAGCCGGTCCCGCCGACGAGGCCGGTCCCGACCGCGGGGCGGGGAGCTGAGGCCATGCCCGTCTGCCCAAGCGGCCACGCCTCCACCACCGACGACTACTGCGACGTGTGCGGCGACCTGATGGAAGGCGCCCCGCGCGCCGAATTCACCCCCGACGAACCGGCCGGAGCCGGAACTGGAGCTGGGACCGGGGCTAGGGCTGGAGCTGGGATCGGGGGTAGAGCTGGGACGGAGACCGGGGCTGATGCCGGGGCCGGTGCCGGGGCCGGTGCCGGGGCCGGGGCGGCCGGGGCCGGGCCGCGTAGGCGGAGCGGCGCGGGCCGCGGCAAAGCCGGAAAGCGCGCGCGCAAGGCGGGCAAGGGCTCCGGCGGAAGCGGCGGCGACGCAGGCGGTTCCGGGCGTTCCGGCGGCTCGGGCGCCGGTGGCTCGTCGGGAAGCGCGACACCCTGCCCATCCTGCGGAACGCCTCGTTCCGGACGATTCTGCGAAGTCGACGGGTACGACTTCGAGACCGGAACACCCCACACCGTCCAGCTCCCCACCAGCCACTACACCCCACCGCCCCCAACCCCGGCCCCGCCACCACGCGGACCGTCCACCCCAGCCCCCGCAGGCCCGGCCACACCGGTCACACCACCCCCACCAGCCACACCCTCCGCACCGTCCACACCGTCAGCGCCAGTCCCGCCGGACACACCTTCCGCATCGTCAGCGCCAGCCACGCCAGGCACGCCGGCCGCACCGGGCACGCCAGGCACGCCAGGCACGCAGGGCACGCCGCCACGCGAGCCGCCCACCCCCGCGTCCGCGTCCGCAAGTTCGGCCACCCCGGGTAGCCCGGGCACGCCACCCCCTGAGACGTCCGCGCCCGTCCCCGCATCCGGGTCCACGTCCACAGGGTCGGACGCAACACACACACCGGCCATGCCAGCCACGGCCGGCACGCCGGGCACGCCAGCCACGCCGCCACGCGAGCCGTCCGCGCCCACCCCCGCCTCCGCGGGCTCGGAGCCACCGGTTGCGCCGGTCACGCCGGCCACACCAGTCACGCCAGGCACGCCATCCCGCGAGCCGTCCGCGCCGGCCTCCGCGTCCGAGTCGGCCTCCGCGTCCGCGTCTGCGTCCGCGTCTGCGTCCGCGGCCGGGGGCTCGGAGGTACCGGTCACGCCCGTCACTCCCGTACGTCTGGTCACCTCTGCCGGGCCGGGTACGCGAGAGATCGCGGGGAGTGGGTGGACGGCGGTGATCACGGCTGACCGGGGGTACTACGACTCGGTGGTCGCGCTCGGCGGGCCGGACGCGGCGGGGCTCGCGTTCCCGCCGTACTGCCCGGAGCGGCGGGTGGTGCTGTTCGGCCACCAGGTACGGATCGGGCGGCGCAGCGTCTCGCGGGCGATCCTGCCCGAGATCGATCTCGCCGTTCCGCCGGAGGACCCGGGCGTATCGCACCTGCACGCCGTCCTGCTCGCGCAGCCGGACGGGACGTGGGTCGTGATCGACCCCGGCTCGACCAACGGCACGACGGTGAACGGCGGCACCGAGCCCCTCCGGGTCAACGTTCCGTTCCCGGTGGGCGACGGCGACCGGATCCACGTCGGAGCCTGGACCACGATCACGCTGTCCGCGCAGGGAGAGGCCCGCTCATGACGACGACGCCCGCGCGCCCGGCCAAAACCTCCACAACCTCCGGAACGTCCGGGGGCGGCGCCGCTCGTACCGCCGCGCCGTCCGGACGCGCCTCCGGGCCGTCCCGGGCCGCGCCGCCCGAGCGGCGCAGGTCCGGTCTGGTGACGTTCGTCCGGGGGCGGTGGCTGGGCACGATCCCCGGTCGGATCAGGACGTACGTGGCGCTCGCTCTCGTCGCCGCCGGCGCGCTGGCCGCGGTGCTCGGCATCGCGATCGGCGACGCGCGCGACTCGGTCCGCACGATCGGGCGCGACGCGGGACCGCAGGTCGTCGCGACCGGATCGCTGTACTTCGCGCTCAGCGACATGGACGCGCAGGTCGCGAACATCCTGCTGATCGGCCGCGAGCACGGCCTCGGCATCGGGTACGACGAGTCGCAGCGCGTCTACCGGCAGCGGCGGGACGAGGCGGGCGCGGCGGCCGTGCAGGCGGCGCAGCTCGCGGGCCGCGACCCGCACCTGCGCCAGCGGGTCCAGGCCGTCCTGACCGGGCTCGGCCGGTACGAGCAGCTCGCCGGCGAGGCGATGCTGCTGGACCGGCAGGCGGACCACGCGGCGGGGGAGCCGCCCCGGCAGGTCGTCGAGACCTACCGGCAGGCGACCGACCTGATGAAGCTCGAACTCCTGCCGCAGGCGTACAACCTCACGCTCGACAGCGGCGCGTCCGTCCGGCAGACGTACGAGACGAAGCGGTCGGCCGTGCTCGACGGCCGGACGTGGGTCGCGGTGACCGGCGTGCTCCTGCTCGCCGTCCTGCTCGCGGCGCAGCTCTACCTCGCGCGCGGCTTCCGGCGGCTGGTCAACCCGGGGCTGGCGCTCGCGACCGTCGCGACGGCCGCGCTGGTCGTGGCGGGTCTCGGGGAGCTGTCCGCGCAGGCCGACCACATCAGGAAGGCCAAGCTGAACGGCTTCGACTCCGTCCTCACACTGTCGCGGGCGCGCGCGATCAGCCACAGCGCGTTCGCCGACGAGAGCCGCTACCTGCTCGACCCCGACAAGGCCGACACCTACGAGCAGACCTACTTCGACAAGCTGCTGTCGGTGCTCTACACGTCCCTGGACGGCAAGCCGGTGAACCTCGACAACTACTACACGGCGTTCGACCGGACGGTCGGGGCGTACCTGTCGGGACGGTCCGGGACCTCGTTCCTCGGCTTCTTCGGGGACGAACGGCGCACGGCCCGGCCCGGCAGCGAGGAGGCGTCGCTGAAGCGCACCCTCCGGGCGTACGGGGCCGTGATCGACAACGACCAGAGCGTCCGGCGGCTCGCGGCGGGCGGCGACCGCGCCGGGGCGATCGCGCTGCGGATGGACCGCGGGAAGGCGATCCACGACTTCGACGCCTACGACGCGGCGCTGCGCTCGCTCACCGCGACGCACCAGGCCGCGTTCGACGGCGCGATCAAGGCGGCGGACGACGGGCTGGACGGCTGGACGGTCCTGCCGCCCGCCGCCGCCGTCGTCATCGCCGCGCTGACCATCGCGGGCGTCCGCCCCCGCCTGGCCGAGTTCCGCTGACCGGGAGGAGCCGACCCATGCGCACCACCCCCGCCACCCCCGCACCCCGCGCGATCTCCGCACCCCGCGCCACACTCACGACCCCCGCGTCCCGCGACACCCGCGCGATCTCCGCGACCCGCGGCATCCCCGCCGGTCGCGCGTCCCGCAGCGCGTGCGGCCGCGCCGCCGGGGCCGCCGGGGCGCTGCCCGTCCTCGCCGCCGTTCTCGCCGCGTCCGCCGGCTGCGGCATCGGCGGCGGCGACGGGTCGTCGGTGGCCGACAAGCGGTCGCTGGTGATCGGCGTCAAGGCCGACCAGCCTGGCCTCGGGCTGAAGGGCCCGAACGGGGCCTACGACGGGTTCGACGTGCAGGTGGCGACGTACGTCGCGGGCAGGCTCGGGGTCCCGCGCGACCGGATCAGGTTCAGGACCACGCCGTCGTCGGAGCGGGAACGGGCCCTCGCGCGCGGCGACGTCGACCTGATCTTCGCGACCTACTCGATCACGGCGACGCGCAAGCAGCAGGTCACGTTCGGCGGGCCGTACTACGTGCCGCACCAGGACACCCTCGTCCGCGCGGACGAGGGCTCCATCAAGAACGTGCGCGACCTCAAGGGGCGGCGGATCTGCGCGGTCACCGGGTCGAACTCGTGGCGGCGCGTGATCGAGGAGCGCAAGGTCGCCGCGACGCCCGTCCAGGCCGCGACGTACGGGCAGTGCATGGACAAGCTCGCCGCGAACCAGCTCGACGCGGTCTCCACCGACGACGTGATCCTCGCCGGGTTCGCCGCGGGCCGCGAGCGGTTCCGGATCGTCAACGCGCCGTTCACGGACGAGAAGTACGGCGTCGGGATCAAGAAGGGCGACCTCAAGGGCTGCGAGGCGGTCAACCGCGCGATCACCGAGATGTACCAGGACGGGCAGGCCCAGCGGTTCCTGGAGCGGTGGTTCCAGCGGTCCGGGCTGAAGCTGACGACGAGCGTCCCCCAGTTCGAGGGCTGCTCCTGACCCGCCCCGGGCGAACGGGGCGTCAGCGGAGCGGGGTGGGCGGCATCGCGGCGAGCGCGTCGCGGAGCGTGTCGTGGATCGACAGGTACTTGTCGAGGGCCGTGATCCGGAAGACCCGCTCCACGCGCGGCGGGATCGCGATGAGCGCGAGGACGGTGCCGCGCTCGGCGGCGCGCCGGTTGGCCGAGACGATCGCGTTCAGGCCGGTCGAGTCGCAGAAGGTGACCTCGCGCAGGTCCACGATGAGCGGCCCGCCCGCGTCCAGGACGTCGAACATCGCCTTCTCGAAGCGTCCCCGCGAGACGACGTCGATGTCGCCCTGCACGCGGACGATCGTGCAGCGGTCGTGGTGCAGCAGATGTACGTCGAAGTCCATGATCAACCTCGCGCCCCCGGTCCGGCGATCCCCCCGACGGTGACTCCCCAGGATCGCCCACCGCCACCCCCAACTCCAAGCACTTCCACGTAAAAGGTCCTGGCCGGTGTCGCTGGACGTTCATCGTTCGGCCATCTTCCGCAGGGTGCGCGATCACCTTGGGCTGGTCGTCTGTCCCTGCTCTGAACGAACCGATATATGGGGAGGTCAGCCGGTGTCTTCGGCTGGGAACAAGCGGCGCGTGGCCGCGATCGCGCTCGCGGCGGGGGTCGCCGCGGGCGCCGCGGGGACCGGGATCGCCGGGGCGTCGAACGGCGACCGGACGCACGACGTGCGCGCCGCGGTCAAGGGGGGCAAGGCGCGCAACGTCATCCTGCTGATCGGCGACGGCATGGGCGACTCGGAGATCACCGCGGCCCGCAACTACGCCAAGGGCGCCGCCGGGCACCTCAGCATGGACCGGCTGCCGCTGACGGGCGCGTACACCACGTACGCCGTCCAGAAGGGCAACCCGAGGCTGCCCGACTACGTCACCGACTCGGCGGCGAGCGGCTCGGGCTGGGCGACCGGCCACAAGACCTACAACGGCGCGATCTCCGTCACCCCCGACGGGCGACCGAAGGCCACGATCCTGGAGCTCGCCAAGCGCGCCGGCTTCCGGACGGGCGACGTCACCACCGCGGAGCTGACCGACGCGACGCCGGGCGTGCTCGCCGCGCACGTCGTGGACCGTTCCTGCCAGGGCCCGGCCGACATGAAGGCGTGCCCGGGCAACGCCAAGGAGAACGGCGGCGCGGGCTCGATCGCCGAGCAGCAGATCCAGACGGGCGCCGACCTGTACCTCGGCGGCGGCCGGGCCCGGTTCGCGCAGACGATCAAGGCCGGGCGGTTCAAGGGCAGGACGGTCATCGACCAGGCCCGCGCGTCCGGCTACACCGTGGTCACCGACGCCGCCGGGCTCGCCCGCGCCAGGCCGGACGCCAGGACGCTCGGCCTGTTCGCCGACGGCAACATGACCACGGAGCTGACCGGCCCGGCCGCCAAGGTCGGCGGCACCGCGCCGTCCAAGTGCGCGCCGAACGGCAAGTTCGCCGGGCCGCACCTGTCGCAGATGGCGGGCAAGGCGATCCAGACCCTGGACGCGCAGTCCAAGCGCGGCAAGCGCGGCTTCTTCCTCCAGATCGAGGGCGCCTCGATCGACAAGCAGGACCACGCGGCCGACCCGTGCGGCCAGATCGGCGAGACCGTCGAGTTCGACAACGCGGTCAGGCTCGCGCAGGAGTACGCGCGCAAGCACCCGGACACGCTCGTCGTGACCACCGCCGACCACGCCCACACCAGCCAGATCATCCCGCTGGACGCCAAGAGCCCCGGGCAGACCGCCACGCTCGTCACGGCGGACGGCGCCCAGATGAAGCTCAACTACGCCACCAATCCCGCCGGGGAGTCGCAGGAGCACACCGGCACCGAGGTGCGGATCGCCGCGAGCGGCCCGCAGGCCGCGAACGTCGTCGGCGTCACCGACCAGACCGACCTGTTCGCCACCATGTCCCGCGCGCTCGGCGTGCGCCGCTGAGCCACGCGCCGGCGCCCGCTCCGGGCGGGCGCCGGCGGACGTCCGGAGTCCCGTGCTCCCCCTGGGGGCACGGGGCTCCGTGCTTTCGGCGGGACGGGCGGGGAAACGCGGCCAATAACCTACCGAAGAGAAACTTACTATTCAGTAAGAATGGTCGGCGGCGCCGGATGAGCCGTCCAATGGCGGAGTGCGGCCCGGAGCCGATCTTGCCGTGTGTAATCTCACCAGGACCCCCGTTGACCTGCCCCTGGTCCATTCCTGACCGGCCCGGCGAGGCGAAAAGCAGGCGGTGACCCGGGCCCGGATCGGCCAAGACGTTACAGTGGCGGTGCCGAAATTCCTGGAGGCTGGGTGTTCTACACGTTCATGACGCGCGTGGTGCGTCCCATCCTGTGGCTGCTTTTCCGCCCCCGCGTCATCGGGGGGAGAACGTCCCCAGCTACGGACCGCTCATCGTGGCGAGCAACCACCTGTCGTTCATCGACAGCTTCATCATCCCGCTCGCCATCCCGCGCCCGGTCACCTACATCGCCAAGGCCGACTACTTCGAGGGCGGCGGGCTGAAGAAGGGCTTCGTCCGCTGGTTCCTCACCAACCTCGGGCACGTCCCGGTCAAGCGCGGCGCCCAGCGCGCGGCGATGGGGGCGCTGGAGCAGGCCGTCGAGATCCTCGACAACAGCGGCGCGTTCGCCATCTACCCCGAGGGCACCCGCTCCCCGGACGGCCGCCTCTACCGGGGCCGCACCGGCGTCGGCTGGCTGGTGCTGGCCTCCGGCGCACGCGTCCTGCCGGTCGGACTTGAGGGCACCGAGAAGATCCAGCCGATCGGCTCGTCCAGGCCGCGCGTCTTCGGCCCGCGCCCGACCGTGCGGATCGGCCCGCCCATGGACCTGTCGCACTACGGCGACCTGCCGCCCGCCAAGGCCCGCCGCGCCATCACCGACGAGATCGTCGACACCATCCACAAGCTCTCCGGCCAGGAGTTCGCGGGCACCTACAACGACCGCGCCAACGGCCCGGCCTGACGCACACCCCGTCCACACCGGCCCGCACGAACTCTCGCGGCGTGGCGTGGTGTGGAAGGCGTGTCGTTCGCGCGGGGGGACCGGGCGCGCCGTAGGGTCGCCGACATGGCGCACAGGCTCCTCCCGGCCGCACTCATCGCGACGGCGCTCACCGCGTCGCTGGCCGCGTGCGGCGGCGGCGACGGCGGCGACGACCGCGCCGAACGGCTCCGCACGGCCGGACGCGCCGCGCCCGTCGGCACCGGCTTCACCTCCGACCAGCTCGAACAGGCGCTGCTCACCGAGGCGCCCGGCTACCGCCGCGCGGGCGAGCCCGACTCCGGGGAGTACGGCTCGCTCAAGGCCATCCAGAACTTCAACCAGCTCCAGCGGCAGGTCAAGCTCGACAAGCCGCGCTGCGCGAACGGCGGCAACGGCCCCGGCTCCGCGGCCGGCTCCGGCTCCGGCGGCTCGGACTCGGTGATCGACCGCGCCGCCCCGTCCGCGCTCACCACGTTCGCCAAGGGCAACGGGCAGACCGTCACCGAGACGCTGATGTCGCTGACCGCCGAGGCCGCCGCGCAGCAGGTGAAGGCGCGCGTCCCGACCGGCTGCCTGATGTTCCGCACGCGGGTCGGCGCGCAGTGGTCCGAGCACCGCGTGGTCGAGTCGCCGCCCGGCCGGATCGGGCAGGGCTCCCGCACGGTCGGCGTGACGACGGTCAGCGGCGGCTCGCACACCAAGACCTGGTACGTCGTGCTCCAGGGCCGCCGCTACCTCGCCACGATCAGCGTCTTCGGCCCCACCGCGACCCGTACCGAGGCGGAGAGCCTCGCGCGCCTCGCCTACGCCCAGGCCGAACGCATCCTGCCCTGAGCCACCGAACGCACTCGCGGTGCGTCTCGCCGAACGGATACCGTTCCCCTACGCGGTGCGCAGCGACGCCCGCGCGCCGGTGCGCGGACGACGCGCCCGGCCGCCCGAACGAGACGGGGGTGCCCTTGATCGGCAGGGAGGGCCGGGTCACCGGCAAGATCGGCCCCGGCCTGGTCGGGGAGGTCATGATCCCGATCCGCGGCGGCGTCGAGGCGTTCTACGCCCACCCCGTCGACCCGCGCGACGAGATCCCGGTCGGGACGATCATCGTGGTCGTCGAGTACCACCCGCCGCGCACGGTCTACGTCGCCAACGCCCTCGGCTGACCCGACCGTGTGAACGGCGCTCGGCGGCCGGTCGGGCGCCGGTCCGCGGGTGCCGGATCCGGACACGGAGAACGTTCTGATCTGGGCGAACCGTGGGGGCTTCGGCCGCGTCTATGTGGGAGCGTTGTCCGATATCCGCCGTTGCGGACCCGTTCCCCCCATGGACCGCGAAGGGAGACCGCATGCCCACAGTCGTGGCGATCGCCGTCGTCGTCGCCATCATCATCCTGATCGTGCTGTTCAAGATGGTCTGGCGCGTCGCCGAGCCGAACGAGGCCCTGATCATCTCCGGTCTGGGCGCCAAATCCAAGCCGATCGACGGGGTGGACAGCCTCGGCTTCAAGATCGTCACCGGCAAGGGGACCTCGGTGCTGCCGGGGTTCCAGGTCTCCCGCCGGCTGCGGCTGGACTCGCGGGCGGCCAACCTCGAGGTCAACTGCGTGACGCAGCAGGGCATCCCGGTCAAGGTGCGCGGCGTGGTCATCTACAAGGTCGGCGACGACTTCGTGTCGATCGCCAACGCCGCCCGGCGGTTCCTGGAGCAGCAGGGCTCGATGGACGGCGCGATCCACGAGCTGTTCACCGGCCACCTGCGCTCGATCATCGGCAACCTCACCGTCGAGGACCTGATCCTCAACCGCGAGCGGCTGACCAGCGAGACCCGCAGCTCCGCGGCCGACGAGATGAGCAAGCTCGGGCTGGTCGTCGACTCGCTCCAGATCCAGGAGATCGACGACGAGACCGGCTACGTGATCAACCTGGGCCGTCCGCACGCCGCCCGGGTCGCCGCCGCGGCCCGCATCGCCGAGGCCGAGCGGGACCAGGAGGCCACCCAGCGCGAGCAGGAGGCCATGCGGGAGAACGCGGCCGTCATCCGCGACACCGAGATCAAGAAGGCCGAGTACGAGGGCCAGGTCAGCCAGGCCGCGCAGCAGGCCCGGCAGGAGGTCATCCTCAAGGAGACCCGCAACGCCGAGCTGGAGGCCGAGCGCACCGAGAAGCGGCTGGAGAGCGAGGTCCGCAAGCCGGCCGACGCGCGCGCGTACGAGCAGGTCAAGCTGGCCGAGGCCGAGCGCGAGGAGCGCATCGCGCACGCGCAGGCCGCCGCGACCGAGGTGCAGCTGCGGGCGCAGCGGGAGGCCGAGGCGACCCGGCTGATCGGTGAGGCGCAGGCCGACGCGACCCGCAAGAAGGGCCTGGCGGAGGCCGAGGCGATCAAGGCCCGCGCGGAGGCGCTCGCGCACAACCAGGACGCGGTCATCGCCCAGCAGCTCGCCGAGAAGTGGCCGGAGATCGTCGAGGCCGGCGCCAAGGTGTTCGGCAACGTCGACAACATGGTGGTGCTGAACGGCGCCGACGGCGTGGAGGACATGCTCGCCAAGGCCCTCACCCTCGGCGGCACGGGCCTCGGCCTGGCGCGCAACCTGCTGAACGGCATGGGCGCGGGCAGCGGGCAGGCCGCCCAGAACGGCACCGGTCCCGCCCCCGGCGGCTCCGTCCCGACCCTGGAGACCCCGAAGGAAACCTGAGCCGGTCCGGCCGAATCCGGAACGGCACCGCCGAACCGGGCGCCGAAGCCGAAGCGGCACCGCGAGCCGGCCGGAGCCGGAACCAGACCGCGAACCGGCCGAAGCCGGAACGGCACCGCCGAACCGGCCGGAGCCGGAACCGGACCGCGAGCCGGCCGGAGCCGGAACGGCACCGCGGACCGGCCGGGGCCGGAACGAGACCGCGAACGCCCCGGGATCCGTCCCGGGGCGTTCCTGGCGCTAGGAGAGCGTCGCGACCACTAAATTCGAGGCATGTCCGTGCCGCGGCTCGCCGTCACCGTCGACCTTGTCGTTCTCACCGTTCGCGAGCAGCGGCTCTCCGCCCTGGTGTGGCGCCGCGACCGCCCGCCGTACGACGGGGCCTGGTCGCTGCCGGGCGGGTTCATCCAGCTCGACGAGGACCTGCCCGCCGCCGCGTCCCGCCTGATGGCCGAGCGCGCCGGGCTCGCCGACGTGCGCATCCACCTCGAACAGCTCGCCACGTACGGCTACCCCGACCGCGACCCCCGCCAGCGCGTCGTCAGCGTCGCCTACCTCGGCCTCGCGCCCGACCTGCCGGCCTCCACCCGCGCGCAGGTGATCTGGCGCGCGGTGGACGACCTGAAGCACCGCGACCGCGCGGCGTTCGACCACCGCCGCATCCTCGGGGACGGCATGGAGCGCGCCCGCGCGAAGCTGGAGTACACCCCGCTCGCCGCCGCGTTCTGCCCGCCCGAGTTCACGGTGGCCGAGCTGCGCCGCGTGTACGAGATCGTGTGGGGCACCGCGCTCGACCCGAGGAACTTCCACCGCAAGGTCACCGGCGCCGACCGCTTCCTGATCCCGACGGGCCGCACCACGACCCGCGACGGAGGCCGTCCCGCCCGGCTCTACACGCGCGGGGACGCCGAGCAGCTCCGCCCGCCGATGCTCCGGCCGCCGGGCCGGATGGCCGGGGCACGCGCGGAGCGTTGCTAGGTTTTTGTCCCATGGATGGCGATTTGTCCGAAGAGTTGGGGCTGCTCGTCCGCGACATCGGGGACGCCGGGGTCGCGGAGATGGCCGGGTCCCCCGGGCTGGCCGCCGCCGTCGACCAGCACGTCGCGGCCGTGCGGAGCGAGGTGGGCGCCGCCGGGCCGGACGAGCTGATGGGCTACCTGCACGCGTTCGCCGAGAACGCGTTCAACCGCGGCTGGTGGCCCGCGAGCACGAGCGACTGGGAGTTCCTCCGGATCGTCGCCGTCTGCTGGATGCTGCGCCAGGCCGAGTGAGGCCGCGCCGGGAACGCCGGGGTCGTCCGCTTTTGGGGCGGGCCTCTAAACTGGCACCACCCACCCCTGCACCAGGAGGACAACGGTGTCCGAGGCAACCACTCCGCGCTTCCGCTCCGTCCTCGACCGGTTCGCGGCCTACAAGCCCGGCAAGGTCGTGGTGTCGCCCGAGGGCCGCTCGTTCAAGCTGTCGTCCAACGAGTCGCCGCACGGGCCCCTCCCGTCCGTGACGAGCGCGATCATCGAGGCGGCGGGCAACGCCAACCGCTACCCCGACAACAACGCGACCGCGCTCATCGAGGCGATCGGCGCCAGGTACGGGGTGCCCGAGTCGCACGTCGCGCTCGGCTGCGGCTCGGTCGGCCTGACCCAGATGCTGCTGGCCGCCACGGCCGAGCCCGGCGCCGAGATCGTCTACGCCTGGCGCTCGTTCGAGGCGTACCCGCTGCTGGTCGCCCTGTCCGGCGGGACGCCCGTCCAGGTGCCGCTGCGCGAGGAGACCCACGACCTCGACGCCATCGCCGACGCGATCACCGACCGGACGCGGCTGGTGCTGGTCTGCAACCCCAACAACCCGACCGGGACGGTCGTCCGCCGCCCCGAGCTGGAGGCGTTCCTCGACCGGGTCCCGGCCGACTGCCTCGTGGTGCTCGACGAGGCGTACCG
The DNA here is from genome assembly GCF_009793335.1 of Actinomadura sp. J1-007. Lineage (GTDB taxonomy): Bacteria > Actinomycetota > Actinomycetes > Streptosporangiales > Streptosporangiaceae > Spirillospora > Spirillospora yumaensis. The sequence goes on from NZ_WING01000001.1 coordinate 3,068,486, forward strand.
CGAGTACGTGCAGGACCCGGCCGTCCCCGACGGGCTCGACCTGTACCGCGACCGCCCCAACCTGGCCGTCCTGCGCACCTTCTCCAAGGCGTACGGCCTCGCCGGGCTCCGCGTCGGCTTCCTCGTCGCGCACCCCGAGGTCGCGGGAGCCGTCCGCAAGACGTACCTGCCGTTCTCGGTCAACTCGGTCGCCCAGGCCGCGGGCATCGCGTCGCTCGCCGCCACCGGCGAGCTGCTCGCCCGCGTCGAGGGCACCGTCAAGGAGCGCGAGCGCGTCCGCGACGCCCTGCTCGCCGACGGCTGGACCGTCCCGCCGAGCGAGGCCAACTTCGTGTGGCTGCGCCTCGGCGACCGCACCATGGACTTCTCCGAGGCGTGCGACGCCCAGGGCATCAGCGTCCGCCCGTTCCCCGGGGAAGGCGCCCGCATCTCCATCGGCTCCCCTGAGGAGAACGACGCGTTCCTCGCCGTGGCGCGCGCCTACCCCCACCGCAACTGACGCGCGGACGCCCCACCGCGGCACGCCGGAACACCGTCGCGCCCCCGCCCCGCCCCCGCGGCGCGGTGCGGGGGCGGCGTCTTCTAGCGGGGCGGGCGCCGGGTGGACGCGTCAGGTGCCTGGCCGCGTCAGGTGCCCGCCTTCGGGCCCAGCTTCTCGACGATCAGGCGGTAGAGCTGCCGGGGGCGGCCGGGCTGCGGCGTCCGGTTGGGAGGCAGGGGCCACGCGAGGCCCTCCTCCACCAGGGTCCGCAGGAGGCGCCGGGCGGTACGGGGCGTCACGCCGAGCATCTTGCCCGCGTTCTCCGCGTCCACGATCAGCGGTTGCTCCTGGTCACCGAGCTTGTCCGCGAGGCGCGCGAGGATCTCCAGGCCCTTCGGCTTGGCCTGGGGCTGCGCGCGGGGCGGGGTGCGCGGCGCGGGCACGAGGGCCCGGCCGTCGCGGTCCAGCGCGAAGCCCTGGGCGCGCTGCGAGCTCTGCGACCTCGCGAGCGCGGCGCGGGCGTGGTTCTCCGCCTCGTGGGCGGTACGGCCCATGCCGATCCCGACCTCGATGGCCAGCCCGAGTTCTTCCCGGACCCTTTCCACGAACGGGGGCGTCCGGAAACCCTCGGTGGACGCGGTGACCGAACCCCTGGTCGCGATGACCAGATAGCTGTGGTCGTCCAGCGGCCACACCGACGCGTTCATCCGGTGCGCCTCCTGGAGCAGCACCCGGTGCAGCGCCAGCTTCAGCTCGTCCCGCCAGTAGCGCGGCGTGACGCGGCGCGGCGTCTCGCGCAGGGTGGGGACGTCCACGAGCACGACGACGAGCTGCGACTCCTCAAGGCGGTGGTGCGCCCCGAGCAGCGCCGCGGTCTGGAGGGAACTGCGGATCGCCGCCCCCGTCGGACGGACCCGGATCGTCGGGACCCCGGCCATCTCCATGCGCTCCGCGGTGGCGTGCACGCAGGTCATCGCGACCGTCGTCGCGCCGCGCCGCCACAGCCGCTCGTGGAACGCGGCGAGCGTGCCCGGCCCGGCCGCCTCCTCGCGCAGGTGCACCTGGTCGGTGCCGAGGCTGATCTCGGCGTACGCCTCCTCCACCTCGGCCCGGCCGAGCACGTCGATGCTCACCCTGGACGGGTCGAAGCGCTCGTCGAGGGACGCCCGCAGCAGCGCGCCCTGGAGGGCCGCGCCGTTCAGCGGGACGTAGGTGGCCGGCATGGTGAGCACGCCCGCCTTCCGCGCGAAGTCGTACGGCACCGGGCTGGCGAACAGGCACACGTCCACCCCCGATCCCAGCCGTACGACCTTGTCGGCCGCCTCCTGTTCGTCTCGATATGCGGCGGCCACCAGCCGGCTCGGCACCGGCGTGGGGCCGTGGCCCATCAGCATGACCCGTTCGACCAGGTCATGCGGGCCGACGACACCGATCGTGAGGTCGGGTGTGACCGACCCCGCCCGTGCGGCCATCATCGGCGACCGCTCGCTTCCGGCCCAGATTCTTGGCGGGGGTCCTGCCCCGGCCATGCGTTCGCGCACGCTCCGCCCAACGGTTGACTCATGGCTTGTCGCCCCTGCCTTCTGACCCAGCACCGCAGTTCCCGTGCGATTCGTTCCTCAGTGGGCAGATCGGGTCGAGGCGACGATGTGTGACGCCCAGACGCGAAATCGAATCAAGAGTGCGGCGAAAAAGTAACCTACGCGACCCCCTGGTCAGTAATTTGTCACCAATCGGCCAGCCTTGATCCTGCATCTTGGGTCGTCCGTAGTTGAAAAACAAGACCCGAAAACAACGAGAGGGGCCTCTCCCGGCGCTGATGCGCACTGGAGAGGCCCCTGCGGCGTCCGTTTGGTTTACGAACGGGCCGAAAGCCGAACGTCCTCGTTCAGGACCGCCCGGAAAGACGAGTGATCCGCCCGCCTGGCCTTGACTGGCCATGACCGAGCGATCTTTTGGCCTGTCAGAAGGGCGACCCGGCGGTCACTCAATAGTCATCTGACCACTATCCGACTTCACGGACAATGTCGGCGCCGAGCTGCGAGAGCCGCTCGGCGGTGTGCGCGTGGCCGCGGTCGAGGTAGTAGGCCGAGGTGATCGTGGTCTCGCCCTCGGCGGCGAGGCCCGCGAGCACGAGCGCGCTGCCGCAGCGCAGGTCGTGGGCCTCGACCTCGGCGCCGCGCAGCCCGTTCGGGCCGTTCACCTTGGCGCGGTTGCCGTTGACCTCGATGTCGGCGCCCATCTTGACCAGTTCCTCGGCGAGCTTGAACCGGCCGTCGAAGATCCGCTCGTAGATATAGGACGGTCCGTCGGCCAGACAGGACACCGCCATGATCGGCGACTGGAGGTCGGTCGCGAAACCCGGGTACTCGTCGGTGATGACGTTGATCGGGCGCAAAGCGCGGTCGCGCCGTACCTGGAGCACCGCGCCCTGCTGGTGGAACTCCACGCCCATCTGTTCGAGCTTGTCGGCGGCGACGCCGAGGTGCTCCAGCGTCGCGCCGACGAGGTTCAGCTCGCCGCCGGTGATCGCCGCCGCCATCACGAACACGCCCGCGTCGATCCGGTCGGGCATCACGGTGTGCTCGACGGCGGTGAGCTCGTCCACGCCCTCGACCGTGATGAACCCGGTGCCGCCGCCGCTGATCCTGGCGCCCATCGCCTGGAGGATCGCGATGTTGTCGAGCACCTCCGGCTCCAGCGCCGCGTTCTTGATCAGCGTGGTGCCGCGGGCCATCGCCGCCGCCATGATCAGGTTCTCGGTGCCGGTGTGCGAGGGGGTGTCGCAGTACAGCGTGCCGCCGCGCAGCTCGCCGGCCTTGATGTGGATGATGCCGTCGCCGTTGTCGGCCACCTGCTCGGTGACCGTGGCGCCCATCCGCTTGAACCCGTTGTAGTGGAAGTCCAGGTTGCGGCTGCCGAGGTTGCAGCCGCCGACCCCCTCGATGACGGCCTCGCCGAGGCGGTGCAGCAGCGCGGGGACGAACAGGAACGAGCCGCGGAACCGGGAGGCGATCTCGGCCGGGAGCACCGGGCTGCTCAGCGTGGACGCGTCGATCACCAGCGTCCGCTCGTTCTCGTGCAGCTCGGCGCGGGCGCCGATCGCGCGGGCCAGCTCCACCGCCCGGCGCACGTCCTCGATGATCGGTACGTTGCGCAGGACCGTCCGGCCCTTCGAGGCCATCAGCGACGCGCCGATCATCGGCAGGACGGCGTTCTTGGCGCCCTGCACGAAGACGGTGCCGGCGAGCCGCCGGCCTCCGCGCACGCGGTAACGAACCTCGTGGCCCATGCTCATGCCGCCTAACTCCTTAACTGCGGATACGGTGCCCACCTGATCGGGTGGGACTGCGATCGGGGCCGCCTGCCCGCCCGCCCGTTCGTCCGGAACGGGGAATCGCAGGGGCCCGGCGCGCCGAACGGTGTTCCCGGTGCGTCGGCGTGCCCCAGTAAACCACCGGGGCGAGCATGAGGCGTCCGGCTCGCTCGTCGTGGCGTCAGTCTGATCGTTTAGACACCGCGGGGCGCCCATCGGTTCGCTCCTCCACCCGCTTTTCGCAGTGTGGGCCCCGCCCGCGGGTCCGTCCATGCGCGCCGCGGTGAGGATCGGCATAACGGTCATGTCGGACCCCGCAGAGGTCTAAGGTGGACCCTCGCGAACGGCTCGACGGAACGGCGACGCCCCGGACACCGGCCCGGCGGCGGCCGTCCGGCGGCGAGACGGCGGCGACCCGGCGACGGGTCTGCGGCGGCCCGGCGGCGGCGGCCCGGCGGCGGCCTAGCGACGGCGAGACGGCGACGGCGACCCGGCCGTGGCGGCCCGGCGGCGAGACGGCGGCGACGGCGACCCGGCGACGGCCCGGCGGCTCGGCGACCGCGGCCCGGCGGCGAGACGGCGACGGCGGCCCGGCGGCGAGGCGGCGATGGCCCGACGACGGCGACCCGGCGACGCACCGGTCACCGGCCCGGCGGCGGCCCGGCGACGGCAGCCCGGCGACGGCGGCCCGACTGCGGGGCGGGGGCGGTCTAGTGGGGTGGCGGGTCTTCGGTCGGGCGGGTGGGGACGGTCTCCAGGACCTCGACGGGGTCGCCGACGGTGAGGATGCCGGGCTCGCGCGGGACGCCGTTGCGGCCGAAGCGGATGCCCCGGTCGATGGTGCGGTAGCGGGCGAGGGTCCGCAGCGGCTCCCGGCCGCGCTCGCCCGTCGCCTGGTCGGTCGTGGTGATCACGCAGCGGGCGCAGGACTTGACCAGCTCGACCACCGTGCCGCCGACGCGCAGCAGCCGGACCTCGTCCTCGCCGTACGCGCCGAGCCCCTCGACGACGAGGCTCGGGCGGAACCGGTCCATCGGCAGCGGCTCGTCCAGCCGCCCGTTCAGGTCGGCGAGGGACTCGGCGGAGATCACCAGCAGCGGGTAGCCGTCGGCGAACGCGACCTCACCGCCGCCCCGCGACGTCGGCCGGCGGCCGGTGAAGCGGACGAGGCGGCACTCGACGTCGAACCGCTCCGAGAACCAGCGCGCCGCCTCGTCGCCCTGGTCCGTCCCCTGGCACTCGGACCTGTGGACGGTCACCTCCCGCACCGGGCCGTCGTCCACAGCCTTGTGGACGAGCGTGTCGGCGCCCGGGTAGCCGACGGTGAGGACCTCGCCGTCGTAGGCGACCCGCAGCCGGGCCATCGGCGCGTGGTCGCGCTGCGAGAGGAACCGGCCCTCGGGCGTGCACAGCATGAACTCCCGGTCGTACCGCAGGCCCCGCGGGGTCAGCTCGGCGGTGCGCAGCGGGATGCCGCCGCCGCTCTTGAGCGGGTAGACGTTCAGCTCGGTCAGCGTCGCCACCGGGGCCCTCCTGCCGTTCGTGGGGTCGTCTGGGGGAACGAGTCTCAGGTGCGAGCGGGTCGGGCGCCGCGCCGGGCGGGCCGGGCGTGGCGCTCCGGTCAGGTGAGCGCGGACAGGCGGTCGAACATGCCGTCCAGCCGCTGGACGAACCGTTCGGGACGGCAGACCTCGTCGAGCCGCGCCTCGTCCAGCGCGAGCCCGGCCTCGACGGCCCGCACGCGCAGCGTCTCGCGGAACGGGACGCCGGTCTCCCACGTCTCCATCGCGGCCTTCTGGACCAGCGGGTACGCCTCGTCGTCGCGGGACATCCCGGCCTCGACCAGTTCCAGCAGCACGGTGGAGGTGTAGATCAGGCCGCCGGTCGAGTCGAGGTTGGCGCGCATCCGCTCGGCGTCCACCACCAGGCCCGACATCAGGCGGTTGGTGAGGTTCAGCATGTAGTCGAGCGCGATCGCCGCGTCGGGCAGCGCGATCCGTTCGGTGGAGGAGTGCGAGATGTCGCGCTCGTGCCAGAGCGGGATGCCCTCCATCACCGGGACGATCTGCGCGCGGACGATCCGCGCCATCCCGGCGAGCCGTTCGGAGATGATCGGGTTCTTCTTGTGGGGCATCGCGGACGAGCCCTTCTGGCCCTTGCCGAACGGCTCCCACAGCTCGCGCACCTCGGTGCGCTGCCCGTGCCGCACCTCCAGCGCGATCGCCTCGCAGACCGTCGCCGCGATCGCGAGCGCGGAGACCCACTCGCTGATGCCGTCGCGGATCACGACCTGCGTGGAGACGTCGGCGCCCTTGAGGTCCAGCTCGCGCGCGACGTGCCGTTCGATCTCCGGGTCGATGTTGGAGTACGTCCCGACCGCGCCGGAGATCGCCATCACGCCGACGCCCTCGCGCGCGCGGCGGAGCCGGTCGCGGGAGCGGGCCATGGCGAACGCGAAGTCGGCGACGCGGTGCCCCCACACGTCGGGCTCGCCGTGGATGCCGTGGGTGCGGCCGACGCGCAGCGTCGCGCGGTGCTCCAGCGCGTGGTCGCGGAGCGTCGCGACCAGCGTGTCGGCCTTGGCGAGCAGGATGTCGGTGGCCTCGACGAGCTGGAGCGCGAGCGCGGTGTCGAGCAGGTCGGACGAGGTCATCCCGAAGTGCACGTAGCGGGCGGCCTCGCGCGGCTCGGTGTTGTCGGCCCACGCCGAGAGGAACGCGATCACGTCGTGCTGGGTGACCGCCTCGATCTCGTGCACCGCCTCGGGGGTGGGCGGCGGGGCCTTGCGGATCGGCTCCACCACCTCCGGCGGGATCGTGCCGGCCTCGGCGTGGGCCTCGACCACGAGGGTCTCCACCTGGCACCACAGCTCGTACTTGTGCGCGTCGCTCCAGACGCGTCCCATCTCGGGAAGGGTGTAGCGCTCAATCACGCCGACGATTGTCCCAGGTCGCGCTCGCGGCCCGCGCCCCGGAGCCCCCCGAGCCCGCGCGGGACGGCCCGTCCGGCGCGGTGCTCGGCGGCGAGGGCCGCCGCGACGACGGCGACGAGCGCGGCGAGCTCGGCGGCGGAGCCCCACAGGCCGACCGGGAACGCGGCGACCGCGACCGCGGCGGCGGCCAGCCGGATCCGGGACGGCCCGGTGCCGAGGACCCGCCGGAACGCGGCGTCGCCGGCGAGGTAGATCGCGACGCCGCCGGCGAGCGCGAGCGCGGGCGCGGCGTCCAGGTGCTCCCAGGCGTGGCCGAGCGCCTTCTTCATCCCGGCCGCGGCGACGATCACGCCGACGACGATCGGGATGTGCGCGTAGAAGTAGCCGAACATCGTCATCTGGGCGCGCCGCGCGTCGTCCGCCTCGGTCAGGGCCTTTTCGGCGCGCTCGTCGTCACCGACGAAGTACGTCCACCAGATCGCGGCGGCGAGCGCGAGGCCGAGCAGGACCGCGACGATCAGCCCGGCGTCCAGGGCCAGGCCCTCGACGCCGACGCCGATCGCGATGACCGACTCGCCGAGCGTGATGATGACGAGCAGCCCGTGCCGTTCGACGATGTGCGCGGGCTGGATCGCGAACCGCCCGCCCGGCGGGACGATGAACGGCTGCGCGATCGGGACGATCAGCGCGAGCGTCCACAGGACGTAGACCGCCGGGCCGTCCAGCAGGCCCGCGACGACGATCAGCGCGGCGGCCAGCAGGTTGGCGGGCAGCACCCGCAGGATCATCCGGTTGCCCTGCGCGTACAGCGTGACGTGCGCGAGGACGAGCACCAGGTAGCCGAGGCCCCACACCACCCCGCCGTCCTTGAACGCGGTCGGCGTCGCGAGCGCGACCATGAAGAACCCGCCCATGCCCGCCAGCACGAGCAGCCGCCGCAGCGCCGTCGTCGGCGCGGTCATGTTGGTCAGCCAGGCGTACCCGGCGTACATCCACCACAGCACGCCGAACATCAGCACGACCTGGAAGAGGCCGAGCGGGTTCAGCTCGTGGACCAGGACCCCGGTGAGCTGGGTGACCGCGAACACGAACACCAGGTCGAAGAAGAGCTCCAGCGTCGTGACGCGGTAACCCGCCTCACCCGGCGCGTCGGCCGGGGGTGCCGGGGGAGGTCCGGGTTCGGGGGACGGAGGGTTGGGCGGCATGCCGACCTCGCAGGGCGTTCCGGGAATGGGGGGTTTGCATTGTAATCGTGTAATTTCCCGGAACGGCGGCGGGTCCGGACGCCGGTCAGGCGGCGGGCCCGGACGCCGGTCAGGCCCAGAAGGATGGCGGGAGGGCTTCGATCTCGGCGGCGGCCTGTTCGAGGTCGGCGGCGAACGGCAGCAGCGTCTCGTAGTACGGCGTGCCCTTCATGCCGTGGATCGCGCGGGCGTTGATCCGGGCCCGTTCCACCACGGTCCCGCCGAACGCCGAGCGGTCACCCTCGTAGCCGTACGCGTCGAGCAGCAGCCGCAGCCTCCGCGCACGGTCGTCGAACGCCGTGAACCCCTGCGCCTCGACCACCCGGCGGGCGTGCAGCGGCACCCAGGTCAGCGCCGAGTACGCCAGGTCCATCTCCCGCGACGACGGCGACGCGGTGTCCCAGTCGACGAACCCGACGAGGCCGTCCGCGCCCCACACGGCGTTGTTGGGGGACGCGTCGTGGTGGCCGATGACCAGGCCCGGCTGCCACGGGCGCCCGGTGAACCACGTCGCGCCCTCCTCCGGGACGTAGTCCGCGGTCGCGTCGTGCAGCCGGCGCAGCCACGCGCCCACCTGTTCCAGCGCGAGATCGGAGTGCGCCCAGGCGGGCCATGGCAGACGTTCGCCGATCGTCTCGCCGTCCAGCCAGGTGAGGACCTCGCGGCCCTGCTCGTCGAAGCCCAGCACCCTCGGCGCGCCCTCGAACCCGATCGACTCCAGATGGCGCAGCACGCCGTGGACGGCGGGCGTCCAGTGGTTCGCTCCGCGGTGCACGGTGTCGCCGACGCGCACGGCGCCCACGTGCCTGCCGCCGGGAAGCCTCTGCTCGTCCATGCGCCCAGTTGTACGCCGCCGCGCGCGCCGCCGCACCGGGTTATTCGCCGCCCCGCGGCAAGGCGCGAGGCCGCCACAAGCACGTGCCGGCGACGTGCCCGTACGGGGCCCGAACCGCCGAAGCGATGGACGCGGCCACCCCGCGTCCGCTAGAGAAGCGTGGTATGACCGCTTTGGTACTCGGGCCCCATCTCCGGCACGTGAGCGCGCACACCGCGACGATCTGGGTGGAGACCGACCGCCCCTGCGAGGTCCGCGTCACCGGTGACGGCATCGGCGACGCCGCCTCCCGGACGTTCACCGTGCACGGCCACCACTACGCGATCGTCGAGATCGACGGCCTGGAGGCGGGCGCGCGCGTCCCCTACGAGGTCGCGCTCGACGGGGAACGGGCCTGGCCCGAGGACGGCACGCGGTTCCCGCCGAGCCGGATCCGGACGCTCGGCGGCGACGGGCCGCTGCGCGTGTCGTTCGGATCGTGCCGGCGCTCGCCGGACAAGGCGAACCGGCACGGCCACGACGCCCTCGCCGCGTTCGCGCACAGCCTCGCCGGGACCGGCGACCGCGCGCCGGGCGGCGCGCCCGCTGACCGGGGCGACCCGCCCGAGGACGCCTTCGAGTGGCCGGACGTCCTGCTCATGGTCGGCGACCAGGTGTACGCCGACGAGCTGAGCGAGGAGATGCGGGCGTTCATCCGGGGCCGCCGCGACCCGGACGAGCCGCCGGCGGACGAGGTCGCCGACTACGAGGAGTACACCCGCCTCTACGAGCTGGCCTGGCGCGAGGACCCCGCGGTGCGGTGGCTGCTGTCGACCGTCCCCACGTTCACCATCTTCGACGACCACGACATCCGCGACGACTGGAACACCTCCTACACCTGGCGGCGGCAGATGTGGTCGCAGCCCTGGTGGCGGGCCCGCATCACCGGCGGCATCGGCTCGTACTGGATCTACCAGCACCTCGGCAACATGTCCCCGGCCGACCGCGCGGCCGACCCGGTGTACGCGGCGGTGCGCGAGGCGTCCGAGGAGAGCGGCGACGGCGCCAAGGTCCTGGACGAGTTCGCCGAACGGGCCGACAAGGAGCCCGCCAGCACCCGCTGGAGCTACGCGCACGACTGGGGCGGCACCCGGCTCATCGTGGTCGACAGCCGCTGCTCCCGGCTGCTGACGGCCGACCGGCGCGGGATGCTGGACGACGAGGAGTTCCAGTGGCTGGACGGGCAGTGCCAGGGCGGCATGGACCACCTGCTCATCGCCAGCTCCCTGCCATACCTGCTGCCGAGGGCGATCCACCACGCCGAGTCGTGGAACGAGGCGATGGCCGAGGGCGCGTGGGGCAAGCGGAGCGCGCGGCTCGGGGAGAGCATCCGCCAGGCCGCCGACCTCGAACACTGGGCGGCGTTCGACGCCTCGTTCCGCGAGGTGGCCGCCGACGTCGTCGCGGTCGCGCGGGGAGAACGGGGTCCCGCCCCCGCCAGCGTCACGTTTCTGTCGGGTGACATCCACTACTCGTACCTGGCCAGGGTCACCGAGCCGAGCACCACCTCGACCGTCTCGCAGGTCGTGTGCTCGCCGCTGCGCAACCCGCTCGTCGGGAGGTTCCGCCTGGCCAACAGGGTCGCCACCGCGAGGGCGACCGGCGCGCCGTTCCGCCTGCTGGCCAAGCTGTCCAAGGTCGCCCCGCCGCCGCTGCGCTGGCGCATGACCGAGGGCCCGTGGTTCGACAACGCCATCGCCACCGTCGAGCTGTGGGACCGCGACTGCCGCGTCCGCTGGCAGACGCCCGGCACGCCGACGTCCCTCACCGAGATGGGCCGCGCCACCGTCTGCTGACTCCCGGCGCGCCGCCGCCCCGGCCCCCGACGGCCAGGGAACGGCGGCGCGCCGCGAACCGGCGCGGTGGTGCGCCCGCTCCGCCCCTCGCCGGAGCGGGCGCACCCCCGACGCGCCCCGGGCAGGCCATCGACGCTGTGCCCATCGCGTCTAACGCGTCTAACGCGCTTAACGCGCCAGCGCCTCCAGCAGGTCCAGGGCCCGGGGCAGGGACGCGGGAAGCCGTTCGATCCAGACGAGGAACGACTCGCCTCCCGGCCTGCCGTCGTCCGGCGACCGTCCCGGCGGATGGACGCTGTCGAGGAACGACCGTTCGGACGCGAGCGTCAACGCGAGTAGGTTGCGCAGGCGCTCGACCCGCTGCTCCAGGTCCGGTTCCAGGGGAACGAGCGCCGCGGCCCTGCCGGTCCCAACCATCGTGAGCGTCTCCCCGTCCGGAAAGACCGCCCGCAGGTCCTGTGCCACCACGACCGACCTCGCGAGCCGCCGCCACGGCTCCGACCCGTCCGACAGATCCACCATCACCAGGCAGTGCCCGCTGAGCACGGCATCCGCGTCCGTTGGCGGGCGCGGCCGAAGCGGCGCGTCCGGCGGAAGCGGCGCGGGTGGCGGCGATATCCGGATGGCGCGGTAGAGCTCCGCCAGGCGGCCTCGCAGGTACGCGACGGTCGTCAGGCCCGTGAGCGGGTCTTCGCAGTTCTCGGCGGCGAGCGCCATCATGCCCGCGTCGACCCACCCCTGCGCCGTGCACCGGACGAGCGGCAACGGCGGGTCCGGCCAGTCCAGCACGGAGAACAGCGCGCCGAGGTCGTCCAGCGCCTCGCCGATGCCCACTCCCGCGCGCCCGCGCGCCTGCCCGAGCCGCGCGCAGGCGCGGGCCATCCCGCGGCCGTCGCACACCGCCTCGACCACGGCCTCCACCGCCGGGGCCCACCAGTCGCCCGGCAGGTTCCAGCAGGACGTGACGCTGCGAGAGCGCCACCGTTCCCGCAACTCCTCCGTGCTCCGACGGGAACCGCTTCCCGCGCGTCCGCCGCTCCAGAGGTACGCCATCGCGCCTCCGCCCCCTGCTCATCCGTCGGTTCGGGCACCCGCGGGACCGGCCCGGAGTGCGTTCTGCGGCCCTCCAACGGACGAGCGGTCCGGTCATGACGCGATTCGCCGAACCATCTGCCGCGACATTCGGTGGTCAAGGCGTCACAATGAGTTGGCAATGTCGAGCGGCGTTCGGCATGACACCGGCAAGCCCGAGGCGAGGAGGCCCCGTGAACGAGACCGCGTCCCACCTGGCTCCGCCCGAGACCAGCGACGCGGTGCTCATCTCGCGGATCCGCGACGGCGACGTGTCCGCGTACGGCGCGCTCTACGAGCGGCACCTCGGCGCGGCGCGCGGCCTCGCCCGGCACCTGGTCGAGGGCGACGCCGCCGAGGACGCCGTGCAGGAGACCTTCGCCAAGATCCTCGACGTGCTGCGGCGGGGCGGCGGGCCCGACTCGGGGTTCCGCCCGTACCTGCTCACCTCCGTCCGCCGGACGGTCTACGACCGTTACCGCGCGGAGAAGCGGGTGCGGAGCACCGACCAGATCGAGCTGTACGACGCGGGCGCGCCGTTCGAGGACCCGGCGGTGGAGGGGCTGGAGCGGTCGATGATCGTCCGCGCGTTCCGGTCGCTGCCCGAACGCTGGCAGGCCGTGCTGTGGCACACCGAGATCGAGGGGGCCAAGCCCGCCGACGTCGCGCCGCTGCTCGGCCTCACCGCCAACGGCACCGCGGCCCTCGCCTACCGGGCCCGCGAAGGGCTGCGCCAGGCGTACCTCCAGATGCACCTGTCAGAACCTCCCGGCACCGGAACCGCCGCGGGCGCGACCGTCGCCGCCGTCGACGAACGCTGCCGTCCGGCCCTCGACAAGCTCGGCTCGTACGTGCGCGGAGGTCTCGCCAAGCGCGACGCGCGCGCGGTCGAGGCGCATCTGGACGGCTGCTCGCGCTGCAAGGGCATCTACACCGAGCTCGCCGACGTCAACTCCACGCTCCGCGAGGTCCTCGGCCCCGCGGTCCTCGGCTCCGCCGCCACCGCCTACCTGGCCGCGGTCGCCGCGGGCCAGGGCGGCACTGGAGCCGGAGGCATCCTCGGCTGGTTCCGGCGCCTCCCGAAGCGGCAGCAGCAGGGGCTCGCGGGCGCGACCGTGGCCGCTGCGGCCCTCGCGGTGCTCGGGCTCGTCCTGGTCTCCGGCGAGGAACCGATCAAACCGGTCGGCAGGTCACCGATCGCACGCGCGCCGGCTGAGCCCGCGAGGCCGGCACCGAATCCCCCGGCGGCTCCCGCGCCGCCTGCGGCACCGCCACCGGCACCCGCGCCGAAGCCCGCACCGAAGCCCGTGCCGAAGTCCCAACCCCAGAAACCCACGCCGAACGAGCCCAAAGCCAAGCCTCCGGCACCCGTTCCCCCGCCGCCCGCCACGCCCGCGCGCATGACGGCCCGCATCGGTCCCGTCGGGACGTTGCTGCGCAACCAGCCCGGCATCGTCGCGATGGCCGTCCGTAACGGCGGCGCCGGACGGTCCGACGACGTCGTGGCCGATATCGACCTCCCGCCCGACGTCACCTACGCGGGCGCGCCGACCGGACGCAACGCGGCGCTGTTCACTCCCGACCACGCCCCCGGCGACGGCTGGACGTGCCGTCCGACCGCCGTCCGCGCGCCCGCGCCCCCTCCCCACGGCAACGACCCGTACGACGCGTCGGGCGCTTCACCTGCGAAAAAGCCCGGCCCGGGAACGCATGGCAAATCCCCGCGCCATCCCAAACGCCCCTACGACGGCGATCCCCGCCACGGCTCCCCCGACACCCATGGAAACGGCGACAATCCTGCGAACCGCGCCATTCCAAAGGACCACGCGTCGCCCGACAACCCCGAGAACGTGAAAAGCCACGGAAATCCTCAAGGCAACAGCACGCACGCACCTCCTGTAAACCCCGCCACATCCGCAAAGCCGGGAACTTCCGCTAACACCGATAACCCCGCGAACGGCGGTAACACCGCGAACCCCGATAACCCCGCAAGCGGCACCGACCCGAAGAGTCACCCGAACGGCGCGGACCCCGCTGACCTGGGTAAAGGAACGACACGGGCCAACCGCGTGCGGTGCACGCACGCGCCGATGAAACCGTCCGCCTCCACGACCGCGTACCTCCACGTCAACGTGGGGCCGACAGCGCCGTACGACACGCCCCCGCAGGTGACGCTGCGTGCCGGCGGCGCGGCCGTGACGGCCAAGGCCCCGGAGGGCGTGGCATCCGCCGGACTGCCCGCGCGGTTCGCCGCGGACGGGAACGTGCGCACGGTGGAGACCGGCAACGCGCTGCTGTCCTGCGACGAGCGTTCGCCCGAGTGCCGCGGCGCGCCCGGCCGCAAGGACGGACGCCGCGACAACGACTTCTGGCGGATGTGCCTGGTCGACGACGACCACGACAGGACGACGCGGAGTTCGAGCGCGGCGCGCCTGGCGTTGCCCGCGAGGGCGAAGGTGCTGTGGGCCGGGCTGTACTGGTCCGGCGTGTCGCCCGCGGACGGCCCCGTCACCGCCAGGCTGCGCGGGCCGGGCGGGACGTACCGGACGCTGACCGCGTCCCGCGTCGGGCGCGACCGGCTGCCCGGGGACCCGGCGTACCAGGCGTTCGCCGACGTGACCGGCCTCGTCGCGCGGCACGGCGCGGGCACGTGGTGGGCCGCCGACGTCCCCACCCGCGAGGGCGTCGCGCGCTACGCGGGATGGAGCCTCGTCACGGTCGTCCGGGACCCCGCCGCGCCGCACCAGCAGGCGATGGTGCTCGACGGCGTGCGGGCGCTCGGCGCTCCGTCGGCCGCGCGCCTGGACGTGCCGGTGAACGGCCTCGTCGCGTCCGCGCGTCCGGCCCGCATCGGCGTGGTGACCTGGGAGGGCGACGCCGGACTGCCCGGCGACCGGGTGCTGCTCGACGGCCGGGCGCTCGCGCCCGCGACGGGCGGGCGGTCGCCGGACAACGTGTCCGACGGCTCGGCCAGCGGCGCGATCGGCCGCAGGCAGCCGTTCGGGGTGGACGTCGATCACTTCATGACCGTGCTCGACAGCGGGAGGACACTTTCCCTCGTCACGGGCCAGGACGCGCTTCTCGCGGGCGTCGTCACGGTCACCGCTCCCATGCGCGGGTGAAGTACGGCAAAGATCATGAGGAAGCATTAGGGGTGGACCGGAACGGCTGGTAGCGTCCGCCGCGTTGATCCCTCAAAGAGTGAAGGCATGAGGATCCGGACGGACGCGTTCCGTCAACGCGCGCCGGGACGATCGGCGCGGGGACGGAGCCGGGGAGTCGCGGATGCGCGATCGTCATGAAAGAGTGGCGAATCGCCGTATTGGCCTACGGGACTAACGGGCTTCACTACGCTATAGAGGCCCGGGGTCATTCGCCGGCCCGCGTCCCGAGAGCAGGAAGGGCAGGCCACGAAGATGGTCACCTTCGACAGCCTGACCGTGGGGTGGGCACGTGGTGAGGTCCCGTGTTGAGGAAAGGCGGTGTCGCATGGATCGCTGCGCGCTGTTCGTAGACGCCGGCTATCTGCTGGCCGACGGGGCCATGGCGGTGCACGGCACCCGCCATCGCGACACCGTCTCGTGGGACTTCGGCGGCCTGCTGCAACTGCTCGGCAACCTCTCCCGCGAGCGCACCGGGATGCCGCTGCTGCGCTGCTACTGGTACGAGGCGACCATCGAGGGCCGCCGCGCCCCCGAGCACGAGGCGCTCGCCGACCTGCCCGGCCTGAAGCTGCGGCTCGGCCGGATCCGTCCGGGCCGCCGCGAGGGCGTCGACACCGAGATCCACCGCGACCTGATGACGCTCGCCCGCAACGGCGCGCTCGCCGACGCCGTCGTGGTCAGCGGCGACGAGGACCTCGCGCAGGTCGTCGCCGACGCCCAGGACCTCGGCGTCCGCGTCACCGTCGTGCACGTCGCCGTCGACGGCAACTGGACGATCTCGCGGGTGCTCCGGCAGGAGTGCGACGACCTCATCGAGATCGGCTCCGGCCACCTGCGCCCCTACGTCAACCTGCTCGCCGGAATGGAGAGCGCGACCGGGCCGTCCGCCCTCCCCGGCCCGCTGTCGAACGGGCACGGCAACGGCACCGGCCCGTCCATCGGATCGTTGCAGGCCACCTCGCACAACAGCCCGCCGCCCGCGTCGCCGATCACCTCCCAGCCGCCGTCCGCCACGTCGCCGTCCTCCGGGATCGGCGCGGGTTCCGGCGGCATCGGCTCGGGCGGCGGCACCGGCGGCTACGGCTCGGCGTCGGGCCTCGGCTCGGGCACCAGCTACGGCTCCGGAACGAACACGGGCCCCATCTCCCCGTCCGCCCTGGGCCTGGGCACGGGCACGGGCTCGGGAACCGGCGGCCTCGGATCGGGCTCCGGAACGAGCACGACCTCCGGCTCAAGCTCAGGCATGGGCTCAGGCTCAGGCATGGGCTCCAACTCCGGCATGGGCTCAAGCTCGGGCATGAATTCAAGCTCGGGCATGGGCTCAAGCTCAGGCATGAACTCCGGCTCGGGCATGGGCTCGGGGTCCGGGATGGGGTCTGGGATGGGCTCGGGCATGGGGTCCGGCTCCGGGATGGGGTCCGGATCGGCGATGGGGTCGGGTCTGCCGTCGAGTTCGGCGCCGATTCACTCCGCTCCGACGTCCGTTCCGCCGCCCTCGCCGCAGACCACCGCGCCCGCGCCGCAGAGCACGGGCCCGCAGTACATCCCGCCGATCGCGGCGCCGTCGCCGAGCCCGGTCCCGCCCGCGCCGTCCGTGCCGCCCCAGTCGCACGGCCCCTACACCGGGCCGCAGCAGATCGCGCCGCTGCCCGTCCAGCAGAACGCGCCGACCCTCGCGGACGCCGTGAAGGCCGCGCACCAGGAGGGCCAGGACTTCGGCGAGTCCGTCGCCCGCGACGCCCCCGCCCTCTGGCTGGAGGCCGTGCTCGCCCGCAAGCCGCGGATGCCGTCCGACCTGGAGGCCAGGCTCCTCCAGGGCTCCTCGCTCCCGATCGACTTCCTGCTCCACGACGAGGTGCGGCACGCGCTGCGCCGCGGATTCTGGGACGCGCTCGAACGTTCCCGCAGGTGATACCTGTACCCGCCGGGGGTAAACGCGTAGGTAATTCACGATCATCCTCGATTCGCCCGCTTCGGCCGTCGAGCGGCGGGTAGCGTTGAAGCGTGACGCATGTGACGGAAGACGATCTCGACGACCTGGAGTTCGACACCCTGCGCACCGGCGATCACATCTCGGCGGCACTGCGGCTCTCGGAGCTGGCCGAGTCCGTGTCCGGCGGGGTGTCGCGCGCCAACGTGCTGTTGCGCGCGGGTGAGCAGTGGCAGCACGCCGGCGACCACGCCAAGGCCGCCGAGCTGTACCGCCGAGCGCTGGAGGACGGCGGCGAGACCTACGGGGACCCGCGCGCCTACCTCGCCGACGCGCTGTTCGAGCTGAGCCGCGCCGACGAGGCCCGCGCGCTCGTCGAGCAGATCCGCGCCGACCAGCCCCGCGACCCGGAGGTGTACCGCACCGTCGCCGAGGTGCTCTACGCGCAGGGCGACCCGGCCGGGGCGCACGACTGGGCCACCTCGGGCGCCGACGTCGTCCTCGCGCTGCGCGACCGCGCGGTCGGCACCGGCATCGGCGGCGGCCCCGACGAGGCGCCCGCCACCGAGGACGAGGAGTCGCTGACACCCGGCCCGGACGACGTGGCGCTCGCCGAGGACAGCCTGGAGGCCCTCCTGCGCCTGCGCTACCGCGCCCGAGTCGATCTCGGCCGCGACGAGGACGACTACGACGCCCTCCTCGACGACCTCCTCAAGAACGCCTGACCCTGCCCGTCCCGCCCTGCCCCGCGTTCGGCCCGGAAGGCCGGACGCCGTCCCCTGACGCCCGGACTCAGAGCAGGGTGATCAGTTCGCTGAGGAGTTGGGCGGCCGCCGCGGGGGGCTCGTGTTCGATGACCGGCCAGCCGCGGAGGCGTGCCTGCCGTACGGCCTGTTCGCGGCCCGCGGCGCTCGGTCCTTGGTCGGCGGCCGTACGGTCCGCGTGCGTGCGCAGGTAGCCGCAGGGAGCCTCGGGCCAGTCGGGCGGTACGGGTGCCGGGGCGGGGCCGGCGCCGTCGTGCTCGTGGTCATGGTCGTGCTCGTGCTCGCGGCGGACGCGGGGCAGCACGGCGTCCACGAAGACGTAGCCGCCGACCTTGCGGTGCGCCGCGCGCTGCGCGAGCGCGACGGCGGGCAGCAGCGGACCCGCCTCGCCGTGCGCGACCAGGACCAGCGGGGTGGCGGGCGCGGTCGCGGCGATGATCAGGGAGGCGCGGGCGACGTAGCGGGCGCCGTCGCCGTCGGGGACGTCCGGGGCGATCACGTCGAGCCCGTACGAGCGGAGCATCTCGGGGAGGTCGCCCCAGGACGCGGCGGACGCGCGGGGGGCGTGCAGCAGGACGAGGGATCCGGGCGTCAATCGTCCACCTCCAGGCCCCGTTCCTCTGCGGCCACCGTACACGGGGTACGCGAGCACCGGACGGGGGTGAATAGGGTTCTCCCCGTGAGCGATCGTGATGACCTGCTGCGTGAGATCAAGGAAAAGGCCGTGGTGCACGGCGACTTCGTGCTGTCGTCCGGCAGGCGCGCGTCCTGGTACGTGGACCTGCGCCGGGTGACCCTGGACGGCGCGGTCGCGCCGCTGGTCGGGCGGGTGATGCTCGACGCGACGGCCGACCTGGAGTACGACGCGGTGGGCGGTCTCACGCTCGGCGCCGACCCGGTCGCCGCGGCGATGCTGCACGCCTCGGCCGCGCGGGGACGGGCTCTGGACGCGTTCGTGGTGCGCAAGTCCGACAAGACGCACGGCCTCCAGCGCCGGATCGAGGGGCCGGACGTGGCCGGGCGCCGGGTGCTCGCCGTCGAGGACACCTCGACCACGGGGGGTTCGGTGCTCACCGCCGTCGAGGCGCTGCGCGCCGCCGGGGCGGAGGTCGTCGCGGTGGCCACGATCATCGAACGGGGCGCCGCCGACCGGATCGCCGCCGAGGGCCTGGAGTACCGGCACCCGTACGACGTCTCCGACCTCGGCGTCGACTGACCGCTCCCGCCCGGGGCTACCGCTGGTCGACGAACCACGTGGCCCGCCCCGGGCCGCGGGCTCGCTGGAGCTTGCCGTAGATGGTGACCTGCACCGAGGACCCGTTGTTGACGACGAGGTTGAGCGGTGCTTCGCGGAACGTCCGCGTATCGCCGGTCTGGAGGACGCCCTGGGCGGCGATCTCGCCGGTGTCGGACACCTTGACGACGACGTTGGTGGGGGGCCCGACCACGCGGACGAGCAGGGGGATGGCCGCCGACGCCGCCTGGGTCGAACGGCGCGGAGACACGCTGGCGGTGTCCGTGCTGTCCGACGGCGCCGCGCCGGCCGGCCCGGGTTCCTTGTCGTGGTCACCGGTCAGCGCGTTCACGAGCGCCATCCCGCCCACGACGAGGAGCGCTAAGGCGAGTATCACGGCCAAGGCCGCGATCAGTATGCGCGCGAGACCACGAGGGTCCGACCGATGACGTCCCACATGGGGAGGTTAGCGATAACTGTCACCGCTGAGCGACGGACGTGACTCTTCAGAGCCATTCTTCTTCGGACCGTTGTGCTGGCCGCGCGCGCTGTGGCGGCCCCGGCCGTGCTTGCCGCCCGGCTCCTTGCGGCCCTTCATGACCTCCCGGATGATCGGGATGACCGACAGGATCAAGATCACCGCGACGCCCGGCAGGATGTACTTCTCGATGTCGGGGACCTCGGAGCCGAGGAAGTGGCCCAGCAGGAACAGGGCGTCGGTCCAGATCACGCCGCCGACGACGTTCCAGACGAAGAACTTGCGGCTGTCCATGCCGAGCATCCCGGCGAGCGGGTTGAGGAACGTCCGCACGATCGGGATGAACCGCGCCAGCACGACCGCGCGGGCCGGGCCGAACCGGTTGAAGTAGTACTCGGCCTTGTCGACCCACTCCTGCCGGAAGATCTTCGAATCCGGGCGTTCGAAGAGCTTGCGGCCGTAGCGGGCGCCGAGCCAGTGCCCGAGCTGGGCGCCGGCGATCGCCGCGACGGGCCCGCCGATCAGCAGCCAGGGCAGTGACAGGGACTGGAACTCCTGCCCGTTGACGGTCGAGACCGCCGTCAGGATTCCCGCCGTGAACAGCAGCGAGTCGCCGGGCAGGATGCAGCCGATCAGCAGTCCGGTCTCCGCGAAGATGATGGCGAGCACGCCGATCGTCGCGAACGTGCCGAACAGCTGCAACCAAGCGGTGGGGTGCAGCCACTCGGTGATGTCAAGGGGAATGAGCGTGAGATCCACACCGCGAGCGTACCTGTCCGGACGGTTCGTTACCGAGCAATGAGCTTCCTACGCGGGCCCCCTCCGGCACCGTGGCCACCGGCTTTTCCGCGCTTCGCGCCCGCCCCTCCCTACCCGCCCCTCCCAGGTCCCGCAGGCGGCCGTCCCGGAGGACCCGAAAGCCGCCGCGCCCGGGGCGTTCGCGGCTGGCCCGGAGTCGAAAATTCGAGATACTTGCGATGTGGCGCTTCCTTGCGGGGTAGCGAGCATCGAGACGAGAGCGAACCCGTTCCTCGGGCGGAGCCCCGGGGGTGTGGGGGTTCGCCCTCACACGAGATACTGACCGTGGACGGCATGCCCTGCCCTTGCCTCGTGCCCATGGCCTGACCTGGGACGCGACGGTGCGGGACACCCGCCCGGCCGGACGCCCGGCGGCACCACTGCGTACGAAAGGACGTTGACAATGCCCATCGCGACCCCCGAGGTCTACGCGGAGATGCTCGACCGTGCCAAGCGGGAGGGCTTCGCCTACCCCGCGATCAACGTGACGTCCAGCCAGACGCTGAACGCGGCGCTGCGCGGCTTCGCGGAGGCGGAGAGCGACGGCATCGTGCAGGTGTCCACCGGCGGGGCCGAGTACCTGTCGGGCTCCACGGTCAAGGACATGGTCGTCGGCGCCTCCGCCCTCGCGGAGTACGCCCGGGTGGTGGCCGCCAAGTACCCGGTCAACATCGCGCTGCACACCGACCACTGCCCGAAGGACAAGCTGGACGGCTTCATGCGGCCGCTCATCAAGATCTCGCAGGAGCGGGTGGCGCGCGGCGAGGAGCCGCTGTTCCAGTCGCACATGTGGGACGGCTCGGCCGTGCCGCTGGATGAGAACCTGGAGATCGCCGCCGGGCTGCTGGACGAGTGCGCCAAGGCCCGGATCATCATGGAGATGGAGATCGGCGTCGTCGGCGGCGAGGAGGACGGCGTCGCCAACGAGATCAACGAGAAGCTCTACACGACCCCGGGCGACGCCCTGGCCACCGCCCAGGCCGTCGGGGTCGGGGAGAAGGGCCGCTACATCCTGGCGGCGACGTTCGGCAACGTGCACGGCGTCTACAAGCCGGGCTCGGTGAAGCTGCGCCCCGAGGTGCTCAAGGACATCCAGGACGCGGTCGGCGCCGAGTACGGCAAGGACAAGCCGTTCGACCTGGTCTTCCACGGCGGTTCGGGCTCCACGCTGGAGGAGATCCGCGAGGCGGTGTCGTACGGCGTGGTGAAGATGAACATCGACACCGACACGCAGTACGCGTTCACCCGGCCGGTCGCCGACCACATGCTCCGCAACTACGAGGGCGTGCTGAAGGTCGACGGCGAGGTCGGCAACAAGAAGCAGTACGACCCGCGCGCGTGGGCAAGGCGGCGGAGGCCGCGATGGCCGCGCGCATCGTCCAGGCCAGCGAGAACCTCCAGTCCGCCGGCCGGAAGCTGAAGTAGCCGCCTCGGCGTAGCCGCGCCCGCGGGCTCGGGGCCGCGGCCGAGGCTCGTTCGGGCAGGGGCCCGGGGACGTTCCGTACGGACGTTCCCGGGCCCTTTCTCCGTCTTCGTCCGTCCTGCGTTGTATGACACAACTCGGGTAGTCTCGTGCTGTGGCGCTACCCCGCACCTACGACTCGCAGAACTGCTCGATCGCCCGTTCCCTGGAGGTCGTGGGCGACCGGTGGACGATGCTGGTGATCCGGTCCGCCTTCGAGGGCGTCCGCCGCTTCGACGACTTCCAGGACGCGCTCGGCGTCGCGCGCAACGTGCTGACCGACCGGCTGGCGCGGTTGTGCGAGGAGGGCGTGCTGCGGCGCGTCCCCTACCAGGAGCGGCCCGAGCGGTACGAGTACCGGCTGACCCGCAAGGGCGTCGAGCTCTGGCCCGCGATGATGACGCTGCTCGCGTGGGGCGACCGGCACTACGCCCCCGACGGCCCGCCGATGGTGATCAAGCACCGGGGCTGCGGCGGCACGATGACCGACCGGCTGGCCTGCGACTCCTGCGGCGCCCGGCTCGAACCGAACGAGGTCGAGCCCGTCCCCGGCCCCGGCGCCTGACCCGCGCCCCACCCAGGGCCCGCCGTCCGGCCTCTCCGTCCGTCCGTCCGATCGGTGGCGGTTTGCGGCCAAAGGGTTGCTTCACGCAACGCACTGCGGTGCAATGAGTTTCATGAAACAACTCAATGTGCGCGGCGTGGCTCACATTGGCTCCTGCGCGCCGGCGCTGGACGACGTGCGGATCCGTCCGTACGGCGTCGGCGACGACGACCGGCTGCGGCGGATGTCCGAGCGGCTCTCCAGGAACAGCCTCTACTCGCGGTTCTTCTCCGGGACGCCGCGCCTGCCCGAGCCGTACCTGGCCGCGATGCGGCGGCTCGACCACTGGGACCGGGAGGCGATGGTCGCGCTGCTGGACGGCGAGGCGGTCGGCGTCGCCGAGTACTGCCGGGACGCGGTCCGCCCGCACCGGGCCGAGATCGCCGTGCTGATCAGCGACCCGTGGCAGCGGCGCGGCCTCGGCAGCCGCATGGTCGGCTACCTGGCCCGGCTCGCCGAACGGCGCGGCATCACCGAGTTCGACGCCGACGTGATCCCGACCAACCGGGAGGCGGTGCTCGCGATCCGCAGCGGGTGGCCCGCGTCCCGTTCGGACGGCTCGGGCGGCTCGGCGCGGTTCCGGCTGCCGCTGCCGATCCCCGCGTGGACGCCGGTCCCCGTGCAGGCGCCGATCCCCGCGCGGGCGGGCGCTGAGCGGGTCCCAGGTTGATGGGCACCGCCCGGCCCGACTTACCATGACCGGCATGACGCAGAACCTGCTCGGCGGACCGCCCCCGACCGAACTCCCGGACAACGCCCCCGCCCGCGAGGCGCTGGAGAGCGGTGTCGATCCCGTCGAGGTGGCCGCGCGCCACCCGGAGCACCCCGCCGCGTGGGCCGCGCTGGCCGACCGGGCGTTCGCCGCCGGCTCGGTCATCGAGTCGTACGCCTACGCGCGCACCGGCTACCACCGCGGGCTCGACCAGCTCCGCCGCGCGGGCTGGAAGGGCCACGGCCCGGTGCCGTGGGAGCACGAGGCCAACAGGGGCTTCCTGCGGGCCCTGCACGCCCTGGGACGGGCCGCGGCGGCGATCGGGGAGGACGGGGAGGCCGAGCGCTGCCGGGCGTTCCTGCGCGACAGCAGCGCCGCGGCGGCCGACGCGCTCGCCACCGCCTGACCACATCGTCCCCCCGGGTCCCTCGCGGCACCCCGGGAACGGCGCGCGGTTTCTTCGGCTCGCGGCTGCGGGTACGATTTGATCGCAAGAGGCCCCTTCGCGCTTGCGATCAGGGGCCTTCGTCGTGGGAAGGGAAAGTGGCATGCCGGCCATCGTTCTTGTCGGAGCCCAATGGGGAGATGAGGGCAAGGGCAAGGCCACCGACCTGCTCGGCGGGGACGTCGACTACGTCGTCCGCTACCAGGGTGGCAACAACGCCGGGCACACGGTGGTGATCGGGGACAAGAGCTACGCCCTGCACCTGCTGCCGTCCGGGGTGCTGTCCCCGGACGTGGTGCCGGTGATCGGCAACGGGGTGGTCATCGACCCGGCCGTCCTGCTGCACGAGATCGACGGCCTGAAGGAGCGCGGGATCACCTGCGAGCGGCTGCTGATCTCGGCGGACGCGCACCTGATCATGCCCCAGCACGTGGCCCTCGACAAGGTCACCGAGCGCTACCTCGGCAAGGCGCGGATCGGCACCACCGGGCGCGGCATCGGCCCGGCCTACGCCGACAAGATCAACCGGATGGGCATCCGGGTGCAGGACCTGTTCGACCCCAACATCCTCACGCAGAAGCTCGACCTGTCGCTGCGCGAGAAGAACCAGGTCCTGACCAAGGTCTACAACCGCCGCCGGATCGAGACCGGCCCGATCGTGCAGGAGTACCTCGCCTACGGCGAGCGCCTCAAGCCGTACGTGGCCGACACGACGCTCGTCCTCAACAAGGCCCTGGAGGACGACAAGGTCGTGCTGCTGGAGGGCGCGCAGGGCACGCTGCTCGACATCGACCACGGCACCTACCCGTTCGTCACCTCCTCCAGCCCCACGGCGGGCGGGGCGTGCGCGGGCTCGGGCATCGGCCCCACCCGGATCGACCGGGTGATCGGGATCCTGAAGGCGTACACGACGCGCGTCGGGTCCGGGCCGTTCCCGACCGAGCTGCTGGACGAGTGGGGCGAGTACCTGCGCAAGACCGGCGGCGAGTACGGCGTGACCACCGGACGCGACCGCCGCTGCGGCTGGTTCGACGCGGTGATCGCCCGCTACGCCACGCGCGTCAACGGCGTCACCGACTACTTCCTCACCAAGCTGGACGTCCTGTCCGGCCTGGAGCGCGTCCCGGTCTGCGTCGCCTACGACGTGGACGGGCGGCGGGTCGACGAGCTGCCGACCACGCAGACCGAGTTCCACCACGCCAAGCCGATCCTGGAGTACCTGGACGGCTGGCAGGAGGACATCACGGGCGCCAAGACGTTCGACGACCTGCCGAAGAACGCCCAGGCGTACGTCCGGGCGCTGGAGGAGATGGCGGGCTCGCGCATCTCGGCGATCGGCGTCGGCCCCGGCCGCGACCAGACCCTCTCGCTGCACCCGCTCGTCTGAGTCCGGGCCCCGCCGTTGCGGCCGGCGGTGTTCGGGGCGCCATCGCCCGCGGTTCCACGGGCGATGGCGCTGCGGCCACGCGCCGTTCGGCCGCCGCCGGTACGGTTTCCCGGTGGATTTCAACGGGGGGCGCGCCGCCGGGGCGGGCGTCGAGGTGCACGGCCATCGGGGCGCCCGCGGCCTGCGCCCGGAGAACACGCTGCCCGGCTTCGCGTACGCGCTGGAGCTGGGCGTGGACGCCGTCGAGCTGGACGTCGGCCGTACCGCCGACGGCGTGCCGGTGCTCAACCACGACCAGGCGCTCTCGCCGCTGAACGTGGCCGACACCCGTCCGGCGACGCCCGGCGACCCGGCCTTCCCGTACGTCGGCACGCCGATCCGCGACCTGACGCTCGCGCAGATCCGGACCGTGGACGCGGGCGTGCGGCGCCCGGAGCGCCCGGCGGACGACCCGTTCGCCCGGACTCAGGCCCGGCTGCCCGGCACGCCGCTGCCCACGCTGGACGAGGCGTGCGCGCTGATCGGGACGGCGCCGGCCGTACGGCTGCACGTGGAGCTGAAGACCGACCCGTCGTGGCCGCGCGCGGAGGTCGCAGCGTTCACGGCGGCCGTGGCCGACGTGCTGGCCGCGCACGGCCTGACGGCGCGCGGGCGGCTGCTCGCGTTCGACTGGCGGGTGCTCGCGGAGGCCCGGCGGTACGACCCGCGGCTCGGCCGCGTCGCGCTCGTCGAACGCAAGACGCTCGTCCCGGGCGCGGGCTGGCTCGCGGGCCTGGACCCGGCGGACCCGGTCGGGTCGGCGCTGGAGATCGGCGCGACGGCGCTGTCGCCCGAGCATCTCCTGACGACGCCCGAGCTGGTCGGGGAGGCGGACCGGCTGGCGCTGCCCGTCGCGGTCTGGACGGTCAACGACCCCGCCGAGATGGCGCGGTTCGCCGGCTACGGCGTGGACGCGATCGTGACCGACCGGCCCGACCGGCTGCGCCGGGTCCTCGCGGGCCTCGGCCTGCCGCTCCCCGTTCCGGAACCGGCGCCGGTCTTGAGCTGAGCCACCCGCCCCGGGGGGTGTGGCCCACCTCGAAACCGGCGCACGTTCACGGCCGTCGGCGGCGCACGGCGCGCGGCGGGTGCGCGGGGCTCACAGCCAGCCGTTCCGGCGGAAACCGCGGTGCAGCGCCCAACAGGCGGCCGCGATCACGGTGAGGATCATCGGGTAGCCGTAGGTCCACTTGGTCTCGGGCATGTGGTCGAAGTTCATGCCGTAGATCCCGGCGATCGCGGTCGGCACCATGAAGATCGCACCCCAGGCGGAGATCTTCCGCATGTCCTTGTTGTCGGCGACGGTCACCTGGGTCATGTGCGCCTGGAGGATCGGGTTGAGCAGCTCGTCGTACGACTCGACCTGCTCGCGGACCCGGGTGAGGTGGTCCTCCACGTCGCGCAGGTACTCCTTGATCTCCGCCGGGACGAACCGGCGGCCGGTGAGGCTGCGCAGCGGCCCGGCGAGCGGCCCGACCGCCCGCTTGAGCTGGATCACCTCGCGCTTGAGGCGGTAGATGCGGCGCGACTCGTCGGTGCGCTCGGGCGAGAACACCGCCTCCTCGACCTCGTCGATGTCCTCCATGACCGCCTCGGCGACCGACACGTAGCCGTCCACCACGCGGTCGGCGACGGCGTGCAGGACCGCGGCGGGACCGAGCGCGAGCCGTGCGGCGTCGCCCTCCAGGCGCTCGCGTACGGAGCCGAGCTCGCCCTGCGCCCCGTGCCGTACGGTCACCACGAAGTCGGCCCCGCAGAAGATCATGATCTCGCCGGTCTCGACGACCTCGGCGCCGTCGGGGTCGCGGGCGACGTACCCGACGGTCTTCAGCACGAAGAAGTTGACGTCGTCGTAGCGCTCCAGCTTGGGCCGCTGGTGGGCGTGGATGGCGTCCTCGACCGCGAGCGGGTGCAGGCCGAAGACCTCGGCGAGCTCCGACAGCTCGGTGGCGGACGGCTCGTGCAGGCCGACCCAGACGAACCCGGCGCTGTCGCCGTTCGGGGTGAGGCGGCCGTCGCGGATGAGGCGGACCGCGTCGTCGACGGTCTCGGTGCAGACGCGGTTGCCGTCGATGTAGGCGGCCCAGTCGATGACGGCGGAGTCGCGGCGGCGGCCCTGCGCCGCGGGGCTGTGCGGACGTCCGCGGGTCTTGAACAGCGACATCGTCGCGCGACCCGGGCGGACTCGTGTCATGGCCATGAGGTGCTCCTAACCCGCCGGCCACACGCGCGCATCGCGCGCTCGACCCAGGCTTCAGCGAAGGGAGCGCGCGAGAACTATGGCCGGACGCCGTGCAGAGGCGGACGGAAGTACAGTCCCGCTCGGACTGTGAGGGTTCTCCGGCGAACTGCAAGTATCACCAGGAATCATCCCGACCACCTCCTTTCGCGTCCGGACATCAGGCCACGGCTGTGCAGCTTACCAGCCGACATTTGAGACGCTCCGGTCAACGCCGGGGTTCACCCACGGCCGCTGTGATCGCCCTCACCCCGCGTCCGGCCGGGCCGCCGCACCCCACCACAACGCCCTGGAACCAGGCGTTCATGCCCGCCGAGCCCGCGCGCCGGGCGGGGTCGGTAAGCTCGCTCCACGTGCGAGTACTCGTCCTTGGATCGGGTGGCCGCGAGCATGCGCTCGCCCGCGCCCTGCACCGCGACCCGTCCGTCACCGCCCTCCACTGCGCCCCCGGCAACCCCGGCACGGCGGAGATCGCGGACAACCACCAGCTCGACCCGGAGGATCCGACGGCGGTGACGGAGCTGGCCGCCCGGCTGCGCGTCGAGCTCGTCGTGGTCGGCCCCGAGGCGGTGCTCATGGCGGGGGTCGGCGACGCGCTGCGCGCCGCCGGGATCCCCTGCTTCGGCCCCGACCGCGAGGCCGCCAGGATCGAGGGTTCCAAGGCGTTCGCCAAGGAGGTCATGGCCGCCGCCGGAGTGCCGACGGCCGCCGCCCGCGTCTGCGAGTCCGAGTCGGAGGCCGAGGCGGCCCTCGACGCGTTCGGCCCGCCGTACGTGGTGAAGGACGACGGCCTCGCGGCCGGCAAGGGCGTCGTCGTCACCGAGGACCGCGCCGCCGCGGTCGCCCACGCCGCCGCCTGCGGCCGGGTCGTGATCGAGGAGTACCTGGACGGCCCGGAGGTCTCCCTCTTCGCCCTGTGCGACGGCGTGCACGCCGTCCCGCTGCTCCCCGCCCAGGACTTCAAGCGCGCCCGCGACGGCGACGAGGGCCCCAACACCGGCGGCATGGGCGCCTACACCCCGCTGCCGTGGGCCCCGTCCGAACTGGTGGACGAGGTGATGGCCACGGTCGTCCAGCCCGCCGTGGACGAGCTGCGCCGCCGCGAGACGCCGTACGTCGGCGTCCTGTACGCCGGGCTCGCGCTCACGTCCCGGGGCGTACGGGTGGTCGAGTTCAACGCCCGCTTCGGCGACCCCGAGACCCAGGTCGTCCTGGACCGGCTGGCCACCCCGCTCGCGTCGCTGCTCCAGGCGTGCGCGATCGGCGGGCTGGACCCGGCGTTCCGTCCCGCGTGGGAGCCCGGCGCCGCCGTCACGGTCGTCGTGGCCGCCGAGGGCTACCCCGCGTCCCCGGTCAAGGGCGACCCGATCACCGGCCTCGCCGACGCCGCGCAGGTGCCGGGCGCGTACGTGCTGCACGCGGGCACCCGCCTGGACGACGAGGGCCGCCCGGTCGCGAACGGCGGCCGCGTCCTGAACGTGGTGGGCAGCGGCCCCGACCTGGCGTCGGCCCGCTCCGCGGCGTACGAGGCGGTCGCGAAGATCGGCCTGCGCGGCTCCCACCACCGCACCGACATCGCCGAAAAGGCCGCGCTCGCCTGACCCCGGCCGGGCTCCGGACGAGTCCCGGAACCGACGCCCCGAACCGACGCCCCGTCCAGCCGAACGGCATGGGCGGGGCGTTCGGCGCGGGCGGGTTCCGTTCTGCGATCTTCAAAAGCGCCAGTGCGGGTAATGACCTACGTACACGAGGTGATCGGGTCGTGGGGGAGACCGGTGCACGAGGTGAACGGCGGTACGCGGCGGGCGGGCATGCCTCTACTGGGCGTGCGCCTGCCCGCCCGGCCCGAGGCCGTTGAGACGGCGCGCCACCAGGTCCGCGAGCTGCTCGCGCTGCACCGGGCCGACCCGTCCGCGATCGACAACGTGGAGCTGCTCACGTCCGAGCTGGTCACCAACGGCGTGGTGCACGTCGGCGGCGCGTCCCCCGGCACCGAGCTCGACCTGGCGCTGATCCGCGAGGGCGACCGGGCGGTGGTCGAGGTCCGCGACCCGAGCGGCGAGTTCTCCTACGAGAACGCGATGCCGGACGAGCTCGGCGAGTCGGGCTGGGGCCTGTTCATGGTGTCGACGATCGCCGACGACCACGGGGTGGACCTGTCCGAGGACGCCGGGAAGACCGTCTGGTTCACGCTCAGGGCGTGGGTTCCCGCGCGTTGAGCGCGTTCCGTACGGGCGCGGTCAGTTGTAGCGGGGGCTGGTGGCGTGCCAGTGCTTGGACCCGCCCATCCAGTTCCACAGACCGGCCATGAACCGTCCGAGCTCCGGGGACCCGGCGGCGGCGAGGGCGGCGGCCTCGGCCTCGACGGTGTGCATGAGCTCGTCGTGGATGTCGGCCGTACGGTCCACGGCGTCCTGGAGCGAGCAGCCTTCCTCGCGGGCGATCAGGTTGGGCAGGTTGGTGTCGGTGGGGTCCTCCTTGCCCATCGAGTACAGGTCGTTGAGCAGGACGGCGGCCGTACCGGCGTAGAGGTACGTGCCGCGCACCCGCGCGTCGGCGAACTCCTGCGGGGGCAGTTCGTAGCCGCCGATGGGGTCGAGCAGGACCATGCAGGGGAAGAACGCGTTCTCGTAGCGGTGCATGAGGTACTCCCAGACCGCCGGGACCCGGCTCGACGTGCGCCACTCCGCCTCCTGGCCGTACCCGACGAACATCACGGCCAGCTCGTGCCGCAGCCGCGCCACCTGCGTCGGGCTGGCGATCAAGGAGAGGTGGCCGAGCGCCGAACGGAACGCGCGCAGCACCGGCTCCTTCTGGACGACGCGTTCGAACTCGGGCGCGTAGCGGACCGGCAGGCGGACGGGGTCGACCACCGCGTGCGCCAGCGCGAGGCGGGGGCCGATGAGCTCGGGGGCCGCGTCCTCGCCCTCGTCCACCCAGTGGTCGTCGACCGACCACTCCGACAGCGCGCACCGGGCCGCGGCGAGGAGCCGGTCGGGGTCGTCGGTGTCGGGGTGGGTCAGCATCATCAGGTGCCCGAACTGGCACGACTCCAGCTTGTCCAGCCTGCCCTCGTAGATCCCGATCTCCTCGGCCCACTCCACGAGCCGCCGGTTGACCTCGTCGCCCAGCGCCGGATCGTCGCGTACGGCATCGGGGCAGTACAGCGGCGGAACCCGCACGGCCGATTCGCGCGGCGAGTCGTCCGCGAGCCGTTCGGCGAGCCTTGCGGCCGAGGTCCCCACCCCGGACGGCCCGGTCGGCGGCCGCGGCGCCGCGGACGGTGCCGGTGGGGCCGGGGTGGCGGGACGCGGAGTGTATGAGCGGTGGATCTCCGGCAGTCGGTAGGAAGGCATGCTTCCACGATGGACGGCCGTGACCGCCGGGGGGAAGCGGACGCAGGGAAGGCTGGCCGGTTGGCGAGGTCGGGATGCCGCCCCGGACCCCGGGGGGCTAGCCCCACCCCCGCTGGGGTGTCAGCGCCCATGTGCTCCGGGCGCGCGCTGCCTAGATTCGACAGTGACGGCGCGACCACCGCGCCACCGGACGGGGAGGACGACGATGGCCGTGCAGCAGGACCTGAACCGCACGACGGGGCCGCGGACGGGCCGTTCCAAGTTGCGCCGCCGTCTCGTGGTCGTCGGGGTGCTCGCGGTCGTGACGGCCACGTCCTCGACGCTGCCGCCGCCTCATGGCCTGTTCGGGCACGCCGCCGACTCGGGCGTGACGTCCACCGCCCCATGATCGTTCAGGGCTTTCGGGCCAGGCCGCAGAACTGGTAGACCGCCGGCGGGAGCCCGCCGATGTCGGTGGCGGGCGGGCGCCAGCGGGAGCAGGAGACCACACCGGGTTCCAGCAGTTCCAGGCCGTTGAAGAGGCGTTCCAGCTGGGCGCGGCTGCGCAGGCACATGGGGGCCACTCCGGCGTCGTTGCTCATGTCGACGGCCTGCTGGGCGGCCTCGCCGTTCACCTCTCCCGTGGGGTGGGCGATCGCCAGGTGGCTGCCGGACGGGACGGCGGCGAGGAGGCGGTCCACGATCCGTTGCGCCTCAGCGTCGTCGGTGACGAAGTTGAGTATGCCGAGCATCATGATCCCGACGGGCCGCGCGAAGTCCAGCGTCGTCGCGGCCTGGTCCAGGATCGCTTCAGGGGCGCGCACGTCGGCGTCGATGTAGTCGGTGGCGCCCTCGCGGGTGGAGGTCAGCAGGGCTTGGGCGTGGCGGAGCACCAACGGATCGTTGTCGACGTAGACGATGCGGCATTCGGGCGCGATGGCCTGCGCGACCTCGTGGGTGTTGTCGGAGGTCGGCAGCCCCGTTCCCAGATCCAGGAACTGCCTGATCCCGGCCTCCCGGACCAGATAGGTGACCGCGCGCCCCAGGAATCCCCTGTCGGCGCGGGCGGAGGCGACGATATCGGGGATAACGGCCTGGATCTGGTCGCCGAGTCCGCGATCGACGCTGTAGTTGTCCTTTCCGCCAAGCCAGTAGTTCCAGACGCGGGCCGTATGGGGGACGAGGGAGTCCCCCACCGGGCCCTGCCGCGTTTCGAGGGGCGTCTCACGGGGCGTCTCGCGGGGCGGCTCGCGGGGCGTCGATTTGTCGGTCACGAGGTGGCCTTCCGTACACGCCGTACATAGGCACTGTGCGGGACGGGGCGAGCATAGCCCCGCTTAGCGGTCGCCCCGGCTCGCTGCGCTCCGGCAGCCCTGCCGGTCAACGTTCCGTCGTCCTCGTCCCGTCGCAGCCATCGGTCTCGGCCTTGGTGGGGAGGTCGGCTGGCTCCGCCTCGGTGTGACGGTCGGCTGGCTCGGCCTCGATCTCCCGGTACCTGCGTACGCGGGCGACGTGTTTGCGACCGTCCTCATTGACCTCGATCAGCGTTTCGTTCGACAGGCCGTGCCGGCGCATGAGCGAGGTGAAGAACGGGGCGACGACCTGGTAAGCGCGCTGGATGCTCTTCTCGGCGGCTTGCGCGGGCTCGTCGGCGAGCCGTGCGTTGGCATGGTCGCGTGCCTGCGCGGCGATCTGGTCGATCAACGTCTTGGGGTGTCCGCGCGAGTGCATGGCCTCCTCCAGACCGACGAGCGCCAGGTCCACCAGCGCGGCCGGACGTACGAGGGCGGACCCGTGCGGCTGCCGCGTCATAGCCCCATCGCTTTGCGGATCACGGCCGCGGCCTCGTCGGTGGCTTCGGCGGTGGCGAGCAGCTTCCCGTCAGCCCAGGTGATCCACCATTCGGTGCCGTAATAGAAGCACCCGAAGTAGGCGGGACGGCGGTCGTATTCGCGGCGAACGACCCGCAATGCGGGCACCGATCCGTTCTCCACGACCGTGCAGAACAGCCCGGGAATCCGATTCAACGACACCGCGAGCCGTCCAAGGCATCGGTGCGGAATTGAACGGAGCGGGTCCGAAGCTGCGTCGCTTGGGGGCGCGGGCACTCCGTCCGGCGATGTGGACCGGCTGTTGTCTCGCGTACCGGCCGAGAGTCGGAATCGGCTGTGGCGTTCGGCTCGGTGTGCTCCCATATGTCTCACGTCCTCGCGCTACCGGGAGATCCATCGTTCTGGGGACTGCCAGAATGCGCCCTGCCGAGGTACCTTCGCTACGTTCCCGCACCAGTGGCAACATGCCGAAAGGACGATCACAGTGGGCCACTCTCTAGATCCAGATCGTTCGTTGTGGCACCTCATAGCCGTTGAGGTGCGGAGGCAGCGCATGGAGCACGGCTTGTCCGCCAACCAGTTGGCGATCCGTTTGGAGTGCGACCGGTCCACTGTTTCCAGAGTCGAGAACGGGCTCCGGCGACTCTCGGCGGACTACGCGGCGAAGCTGGACGAAATGTGGAATCTCGGACGTCTATTCAGCAGGCTCGTTAGGTTCGCGAACGCCACAGACGAGGGCGATTGGTTCACGGGTCTTACGGAACATGAGGCAGTGGCGACACATCACCGGATGTGGGAGGCGCTACTTGTGCCCGGACTCCTTCAGACGGAGGGGTACGCGCGAGCCGCGCTCAATGCCGGTCTCGTGGACGACGTGGAACGTGCACTGAAGACCCGCATGGCTCGTCAAGCAGCCGTGTTCGGGAAGCCCAAGATCCCGCATGTCTCCGTGCTCATCAACTGGGCGGTGCTCGCGCAACCGATCGGGCCTCCCGCGATCATGGTGGAGCAACTCGCACACTTGATCGAAATCGGAGAGCTTCCCAACGTCAGCGTGCGCGTGTTGGAACGGGAGGCAGGCGCGAATGTCGGCCTCGACGGCTCCTTCGCTCTGCTTACAGTCGATGATCGAGATATCGCGTTCGCTGATGCCCCGGAGCGCGGACGGCTCATGCTGGACCCGCCGGACGTGCAACGCTTCGGGGTACGGTATGACCGGATATCCAACGTCGCGGCCCCCGTCGGACCGTCGCGGCGACTACTTGAAAAAGCCATGGAGAGCTACAAATGACCCAGTGGCGCAAATCCAGCCGGAGCAACACGAGCGGCGGACAGTGCGTGGAAGTTGCTTCGTTCGTCGGCAACGTGGGTGTTCGCGACTCGAAGGACCCGGAAGGCCCCCGCCTCGCGCTCTCCCCGGACGCCTGGCGGACTCTCGTTGAACGACTCAAGCGCGACGACACAACCTGACAGGCCCTGCCCCCAGAACCCCCGGACACTCCCTGCTGGGTCTATCCGGGAGGTTCTTCGTACTGGACGACGGGCGACGATGGGACGCGACGGGGTTAGTAGGCGGAGAACACGACCTCGGGAGGCGCGGCAATGACGAAGTGGCGCAGGTCCAGCCGTAGCGGGACCTCCGGCGGTGACTGCGTCGAAGTTGCGGCGCTGGCACGCAACATCGGCGTTCGTGACTCGAAGGACCCGGAAGGCCCCCGCCTCGCGCTCTCCCCGGACGCCTGGCGAACTCTCGTTGAACGACTCAAGCACGACGCCCCGGCCTGACGAGCCCGTACCCCCGAAACCCCCGAACGCTCCCGGCTGGAGGCCGTACGGGGGTTTCTTCGTACTGGACGACGAACGACGATGGACGCGACCGGGGCAGGGGGGTGGAGAACACGAGCTATGGAGGTCACGAGCTATGGAGGTGCGGCAATGACGAAGTGGCGCAAGTCGAGCCGTAGCGCTACGTCATCGAACAGCGACTGTGTAGAGGTTGCACGCATGGCGAGCACCATCGGCGTTCGTGACTCGAAGGACCCGGAAGGTCCCCGCCTCACTCTCTCCCCGGACGCCTGGCGGGCGCTCGTTGAACAGCTCAAGTACGACGCCACAGCCTGACAGGCCCTGCCCCCTGGAACCCCCGGCCACTCGCTACTGGGTCCATCCGGGGGTTTCTTCGCGCTGGACGACGGGCGACGATGGACGCGACCGGGTTAGTAGGCGGAGAACACGAACTCGGGAGGCGCGGCAATGACGAAGTGGCGCAAGTCCAATCGCAGCGGGACGAGCGGGAACCAAAGCGACTGCGTCGAAGTTGCGGCGCTGGCACGCAACATCGGCGTTCGTGACTCGAAGGACCCGGACGGCCCCCGCCTCGCGCTCTCCCCGGACGCCTGGCGAACTCTCGTTGAACGGCTCAAGCACGACGACACAGCCTGACAAGCCCTGCCCCCGGAACCCCCGGACACTCCCTACTGGGTCCATCCGGGGGTTTCTTCGCGCTGGACGACGGGCGACGATGGACGCGACGGGGGCAGGGGCGGAGAACACGAACTCGGGAGGCGCGGCAATGACGGAGTGGCGCAAGTCGAGCCGTAGCGCTACGTCAGACAACACCAGTTGCGTAGAAGTTGCAGCGCTCGCGCGCAACATCGGCGTTCGCGACTCGAAAGACCCGGACGGCCCCCGCCTCGCGCTCCCCACAGACACTTGGCGGGTGCTCGTTGAACGGCTCAAGCGCGACGCCACAGCCTGACGGGCCCGCCGACTGTGGGCCTCCGGATGCTTCCCGTGGAGCTGTCTGGGGGGTTTCGTGCTGGGCCTTGGGGCGATCCGCTGGTGTGTCCCGGCTTGTACGCCCAGGTCGACGGACGGGTGAACGACGACGAGGGGTTCAGGTGGCGAGGTGGGCTGCGAGGCGGGCGGGCACGCTGTTGGGCTCGCGGCCGAGGAGTCGCGCCAGCAGGGGGTCGGCTTCTGCGAAGTAGCCGGCGCGGGCGGCCTCGTACCAGGTGAGCAGGAACCGCGCCGTCTGCTCGGGGACTCCGAGCCTGATCTGGTCGGCGACCCACTGTTCGTCGTTCAGGACGGTGCGCTCGATGGTGCGGCCTGTCAGGTCGGAGGCGATCTTGGCGATCTCGTCGAAGGTGAGGGCGGTCGGCGCGGTGAGGTCGATCGGGCCGTCGAAGGAGCGGTCACCGGCGAGGATGACCGCGATGGCCTCCGCCACGTCCGCACGGTCGGTGTACGGGGCGGGACCGTCTTCCGGTCGGACGATCTCCCCAGTCCGCTGCCACGGGCCGAGCACCTGGTCCAGCGTGCCGTAGGCGCCGTTGCGCAGCGCGGTCCAGGCCACTCCGGACTCGGCGAGGGCGGCCTCGGTGGCCATGTGGACCTCCGACGGCCCGTACGGATTGCCGCGGACGGCGCCCTGCTGGCTCGTGTAGAGGATCCGCTGGGCGCCGGCGGCGACGGCGGCCTCGATGGCGTTGCGGTGCAGGACGACCAGGTCGGCCGCCGGGTCGTTGCCCGACACCAGGAGCACCTGCTCGGCCCCGGCGAACGAGTCGCGCAGCGCGGCCGGATCCTCGTAGGAGCCCTGCCGCACACGGACGCCGCGATCGGCCAGATGCCGCGCCCCGGCGACGTCACGGACGCTGACGCCGATCCGGTCCGCGGGTACGCGCTCAAGAAGGTTCGCGACGACGGCGCTGCCGAGCCCGCCGGTGGCACCGGTGACAACGATCATGCTGGTGGCCTCTTCCTGTCCGTCCACGCCGTATCCGCCCTGGTAGAGGGCGAGGTTCTAAGTTGACCTCGTAGGTCAGTTTACGGCCCGTTGATGACAGTAGGTAAACTGACCCCGGGAGTCAAATTTCGATGCCGGGCGGCAGGAGAGTCGGTGAGGACCTTGACCGGTACGGCGCCATCGCGACCACGGCTGCGCGCCGATGCCAGGCGCAACTCCGAGCAGATCCGGTCCGCCGCGATCGGCGCGTTCCAGGGACGGGGCCTGGCGGTGCCGCTGGAGGAGGTCGCCAAGGCCGCCGGCGTGAGCAAGGCGACGATCTTCAACCGGTTCGGCGGCCGGGTCGGCCTCATCGAGGCCGTCATCGAAGAGGTCGTCGCCACGGAGCTGTTCGCCGTCATCGATCACACGCGGACGATCGATGACGTCGGCGAGCGGATCACGTACTACCTCACGGCGCTCCGCGACCTCCAGTACCGCCAGCCCGCGGTCAACGACGTCCTGTTGCAGGCGTATCCGCACTCGCGGCAGCTCATGGAGATCTGCCGAGTCGGAAGCGAGTTCAACGACGAACTCGTCGCCGCGGCGCGGGACTCCGGTGCGCTGCGGCCGGAGTTCACGGCGAGCGACCTGCAAGCACTTGTCCACGACAACGCCCTCGCCCTCAAACACGGCACGCGGCCTCCCCGGGACGACTACGACCGCCGCACCACTTACCTTTTGGACGGGATCCGCGGCCACCGGCCCGCTCCTGGCGGACGATGACAGCGCCCCTGCCCTGAAGCGGCGAACGGCCACCGGACCGTTCAAGTGCCGTTGCGGTACCTGGGGGCCGCCTACCCGCCCGGGAGAACACCCTTTTTGGGATCCGACCCTTTGTCTGTGGAGGCGTCGGGCGGGGAACTCGGTTTCGGTCAGTTTCCGGTCAGTGCCTGGGTGATGGCGAGTGCTTGATCGGGAGGGAAGGCGTCGGGGTGTGCTGGACAGCGGCGGCTGTGGGGTTCGTCGCAGATCAGCGCGCTGTTGGGGAGTCGCCTCCAGTGGGCGGGTTCCCAGTAGGCGGCATTCTTGAAAAGCAGGGCTTCGGCGACGTGCTGAGGAACGGGGCTTGCGGTGATGCGGCCCAACGCTGTGGTGAGGACGGAAACCGCGTCGTCGGGTAGGTCGGCGTCTCCGAGCGCGGGCAGCAGCAGGAGGAGCCGCCGGGCAGGGTCGCCGATGCTGGTCGGGGCCGAGGAGGGCGGCTGGTGGGCGATGGCGTCCAGCTCCCGCCAGGACAGTCCCGGCCCGACGAGGCAACCATCGATGGCGGCCAGTTGGAAAGCGTGTGGCCAGGCCGGATGTGAGAGTAGGAAGTCCACGCCCATGTCGTCGGTCAAGTTGCGGTAGATGACGTGGACGGTGGCTCGGCTGCGGAGCCGAACGCTGAAGACGGGCCAACGATCAGGGTCGAACAATTGCTCGCTGAGTACTTCGGCGTCCTCGATGTCCACACCGAAACCGCCCTGGAGGTCATCGAGTCCGGTGGCCCCGACCGTCAGGGCGTGCACCGCCCAGAAGCTCGGGTCGTTGAGGAGATCGGAGCCGTCGCTCAGCGGATCGTCCTCGTAGCCCGTGATCAGCACGCCGGGATGATCCCAGGATTCCGCGGACGGCGGCAACGAGCGCATGATCTGTCACGGTGGGCAGGACCCGTTTGCGGGGCAGCGGCGGCCCCGGGCCGTCATTGGGCTTCGCGCGGGCGGGAGCACTCGCCTGGCTCGTCCATGTTCCAGGCGCTGGGCACCGGGGCTTCGCAGACGGCGCAGAAGAAGTGATCGTCCTTGACGATGTTGCGCTGGTGGCATCGGAGGCAGCGACGGAAAACGATGGGGTGGGTGAAGCCGCGGGGTGGTCGATCCCTGCGGGGCAACGCATCTGGCTCGTCTCGTCGGACGAGCCGGTTGGGTGAGGGGTCGCGGCGCTTCTTTGGCGTTGGTGGGGTCGGGGCTGTTGCTAGAAGCGCGGTGGGCCTGTGGCGTTCGCGTACGTCGCTCAAGGCTTTGGCTTATAGCGGTACGTCAGGCCGTACACGTCCTCGCCGTTCTTGAATTGCACCTGTGGCACAGCTGTTGAGGATTCAGGCGGTGTCGAAATGAGTCCATATCGGGCCACGCGGAGGGCCGTTTTGCCGCCCTTGCCGGGGCGCGGAGGGGGCATGACCCACCAACGCCAGGTCCCGTCCTCGCATCCCATGCTGACGAGGTAGCCCCTCCGGTGCCGAGTCGTTCCGCCCTCGCAGCCGACGCCTGTCCGGTACAGCGAGAACTTCCCGTCGGCTTTGAAGGAGAAGGAATCATCTGCCACGCCCCATTGGCCTTCTATCGCTTTGAAATCGCCATCCTTTATTGGCGGGCCTAGGCCCTCGTAGTCGGGCGGGTGGAGGACGTTCGACGGCGGGTCGTTCCAGGCACGGTGCGGGGACGGGCGGGCGGCGGGGCTGGTTCGCCGTTCGGTCGCCGGGGTGGGGTCGGCGGTGCAGGAGGTCACCAGGATCGCTGCACACAAACAGCCCATTATGGAGGAATTTCGCCGCATGGCGGGCCATGCTAGTCCACTAGGTTCCGCTCGTTTGGAAGAGCGCTGGTGGAGCAGTCGGCGGGCTTCCGGAGGAGGGACGAAGTCCCTTTCAGGGAGGGGTTTTTGTGTAGTGGGTCCAGGACCAGAGGAGGGTTCGGCGGGCGATTATGGCCAGGGCGTGGCGGCGGTAGGCGGCGGTGGCGCGGATGTCGTCTACGGGGTCGGCGGCTTCGCGGACGAGTTGTGCGAATCGTTCGACGGTGGCTGGGGGTACCGGTTCTCGGCCTTGCCAGTCCAGTTCGGCGGAGAGGAAATCTTCGGCGGCTCGGGCGCGGCGGGGAGTTGAGGCGGCTGCGCCTATTCCGGTTCCGACCTGGTGGCGGCACGGGTGCAGGGCGATGGCGAACGAGCAGAGGGCGGTCACCATCGCGTTGCGGTGGCCGACTTTCGCGAAGTACTGCGGGCCGGAGGCGATTCTTACGTGGACGCTGTGGATCAGTTCGTCGGCGCTCAGCGTGTTTCCGCCGGGTCGGTAGAAGTCGTCGGCTGGGATTTGGCGCGTTCCTCTGGCGGCTGAGGCGACCTCGATTCGGGCGTTGCAGGCCAGGAGGAGGGGATGGCTGATTCCCTTCGCGGCGGCGGTGCCGAGGTTGCCGCCGATCGTCGCGCGGTTGCGGATCTGGCGGGAGCCGACCGTTCGGGCGGCCTGTGCCAGTCCGGGTAAGTGTCCGGCCAGTTCATCGATGAGGCGGGCGAACGTCACGCCCGCGCCTATGCGGATGGACGATTCCGAGCGTTCCCACTCGGCCAGTTCCGCCACCGGGCCCAGGTCGAGCAGGACGGGCGGGCGGGAACGGCCCGCGTTGACCTCCACCATGACGTCGGTCGCACCGGCCATGGGCGTCACGGCGGCTCCGGCGGCCTTGGCCGCCAATGCGTCCTGCCAGTCGGCGGCCCGTACGAACTCCACTCCCCGACCATTTCCCGGCGTGGGCAAACAGCCTGCAACCTGTTTCTCAGGGGTTCGCCCAGAACGCTAGGGAGTGGCCACCTCGGCCAGGTAGCGCTCGGTCTTGGCGGGGTCCAGGAGCCAGTCGTCGAAGTCGGCCGGATTGGCGTAGCCGTGGGCGAAGCGGTAAGCGACCGCGTCATTGTGGGAAGCGGTCGCGAGGACTTTCTGGACGTGTTCCGGCAGGGGCCCGAGCATCATGTTGGTGTAGGCGGTGGGGTACCGGGCGTACTCCCAGTACTTCTCGAACGTCCGGCGCATCCAGTCGGCGTCGAACGGGCCGTCGCCGTGCCGCAGGATCTCTTTGAAGTAGATGTCGGCGCAGCGTGCGGCGTTGTTGGAGCCCTGGCCGGTCACCGGGTCGTTCGCGACGACCACGTCGGCCATGCCGAGGACGAGGGCGTCCGCGGACAGCCTGCCGACGGGGTGGCGGACGACGGGCGCGTAACCGCCGTACAGGGTACAGCGGGCGTCGGTGGGCTCCGCGTTGACGGTGCGTTCGTACTCCCACGGGGCGTACTCGCGCATGAGGTCGAGCGTGCGGGCGAGGTGGCCCGCGGGGTCCGGACGGTCGTCCCAGCAGTCGAACGGCCCGCCCGGGACCGCCTCCCACAGCAGGATGTCGCAGGGGCCGGTGTTGGTGTAGCCGGGCATGAAGAACAGCTCGCCGATCCCCGGCGTGGCCGTGATCCGCACATGCGGCTCGGGGTGGCCGGGCCAGGGCGTCATCCCGTGCAGGTAGACGCACGACAGGTGGCGCTGCGGACGGTCGTAGGGCGAACGGCTCGCGTCGCGGTCGAACAGCTCGACCAGCTCGCCCTTGCCCGCGGCGATGATCGTCAGGTCGTAGAGCGCGGCGAGGCCCTCCAGGTCGGACGTCATCACGCTGTGGTAGACGACGTTCCCGCCGCGTTCCTCGAACAGTTCGAGCCAGCCGGCCATCTTGACCCGCTGGTCCACCGACTGCGCGTAGTGGTCCCAGCGGCCGAGCGTCTGGAACGCGCGGGTGCCCGGCGGGCCCGCGACGGTGACGCGCTGCGCGACGATCTCCGGCGCGACGTCCTCCCAGAGGTTCAGGCCGCGGTCGCGTTCGATCTGGAGCTGCGGCCAGAACATGCACTGCGTGGACATGATCCGGCCGTACCGGATCTCGTCGGGCGTGCGCGCCGACATGACGGTCACGTCGTAGCCCTCGGACCGCAGGCTCAGGGCGAGTTGCAGGCCCGCCTGGCCCGCTCCGACGATCAGGATCCTTCGCACTGGTTCCTCCTCGGCCGGGCGCCGGCGGACGGTTCTGGACGGGTCATCGGGCGGCGAGGGGGTCGGTCCTGCGGCCCGCGGTGCCGGTGAGGGGGCCGGTCCCGCGGCCCGCGGTGCGGTCGAGGGTGTGGGCGAGCGTCTCGGTGAGGACCTGGACGACCGAGCCGCGGTCGCGGGCGTCGCAGGTGGTGAGCGGCACGTCGGCGTCCAGCCGGAGCGCCTCGCGGATCTGCGGGAGCCGGTGCGTCTGCCGCCCGTCGAACAGGTTCACCGCCACGATGAACGGCACGTCGGAGTCGTTCTCGAAGTAGTTGACCGCCGCGAACGACACGTCCAGCCGCCGCGTGTCCACCAGGATCACCGCGCCGCTGGCCCCGCGGCACAGGTCGTCCCACATGGGCCAGAACCGCGGCTGCCCCGGCGTCCCGAACAGGTACAGCACCAGGTCGGACGCCAGGGTGACGCGGCCGAAGTCCATCGCGACGGTCGTGGTGGTCTTGCCCTCCGCGTCGCCGAGCGGGTCGACGGTCCTGGCCGCCTGCGTCATCCACGCCTCGGTGTTCACCGGCGGGATCTCGGAGATCGCCTCCACCAGCGTCGTCTTGCCGACGCCGAACCCGCCCGCGACGACGATCTTGACCGAGGTCCGCGGCCCGGGTGCGCGGGGCGGTCCGGGCGGTCCGGCGCGGCCCGGACGGCGCTCCGGGACGCCGGGGGACGGCCCGCGGCCGGACGGGTCAGGCGAGCTCGCGTAGACCATCGATCACTCTCTCCAGGACGTTCCGGTCGTACGGCGAGGTGCCCTCCGCGGCGATCGCGATCCGGTCGCCCGCGGCCAGGTCGGCGAGCAGGACGCGGGTGACCCCGAGCGACACGCCGCAGTGGGCGGACAGTTCGGCGACCGACTCGCTGGTGGCGTGCGCCCGCTCGTACAGCGCCCTCGCCTCGGGGAGCAGTCGCTCGGCGAACGCCGCGTCGTACCGGCGACCGGAGATCACCGTGTGCACCAGCAGGTGCGTGCGGCCCCGGGTCCGCCCGCCGGTCAGCACGTAGGGCCGCACCCAGGGATTGGCCGTCATGATCCCCCTCCCGGCGCCGGCGGGACGGCGACCGCGACCGCGCGTTCGGGTGGGGGGCTGGTGGTGGTCATGGCATCGCCTGCTCGGTCATCCGGCGCAGGTCGTCGCGCATCTGCGGGGTCAGCACATGCCCGGCGCCGCGTACGAACTGGGACATCTCGTGGGCGACGGCGCCGAGGTTGGCGCCCTCGGCGACCAGGACGACCAGCCCGGCGAGGCTCCCGATGCCCATGAACAGCAGGTGCCCGGCGGCGAACCGCAGCATGATCTGGTCGCAGCCGCCCTCCCCGACGTGCCGCGCGATGCTGTTGCCCACGCTGATCATCCCGCTGGTGAGCGCGGCCATCGGGTCCACGAACTCCGACGGCATCGTCCCCGACTCCACGAGCGCGAGCCCGTCGGACGACACGATCAGCGCGAACCGTACGCCGGGGGTGGAGTCGGCGAACTGCCTGAGCAGCCACCCGAAGTCCTGGGGCCCCTTGGGCCCGGTGGAGGCGATGGTCACGGCCGTCCTTCCTCCCGCTCGTCCTCGCGCCCGTCCTCGTCGGCGTGCTCGTCGTCGAGGCGGCGCGTTCCGGCCTTGAACGCCTCCAGGTCGGCGGCGAACGACTCGTTCCCTGTGGACGGATCCGCGGGGACGGCGGGGCCGCCGTCCCGCCGTCCGCCGCGCGGGGCGTGCCGACGGGGCGCAGGCTCGTCCGCTCCCTGCGGGGCAGGCCGCCGAGATCGGCGTCGCCCTCCGCGCCGTCCGGCGCGATCCGGACGGGCGGTGCCACCGGCGCGGGCCGTTCCGCCCGGTGCGCCATGGTCAGGTGCGCCATCTCCGGAGGCGCGCCGGCGGGACGGGCCTCCTCCGCCTGGATCTCGCACAGCAGCGAGGCGGGAATGGTCACCATGGCGACCGTCCCGCCGGTCTTCGCCGCGAGCCGTACGCCGACGCCGTGCCTCCTGGCCAGCCTGTGCACCACCGGGAACCCGGTCTGCCGCGCCGTCTCGGCGCTCATCGCCGGAACGGGCCCGGACAGCGTCGCGTTCAGCGTCTCCACCTGCGTCGCCGACATGCCGATGCCCGAGTCCTCGATGCGGAGCATGACGCCGCCGTTGTCGAGTAGGTGGGCGCTGACGGTCACCGCCGCGGGCGAGTAGCGGGTCGCGTTGTCCAGCAGCGCGGCGACGAGCGACGCCAGGTCCTCCGCCGCGTACGCGGGCACCGCGAGCTCCACCACGCGCAGGATCTGGACCTGCCGGTACTGCTCGATGGACGACTCGGCCATCCGCACGACGTCCAGCAGGGACGTGTCCGGGCCGGAGATCTCCTCATCGTCGCGTCCCGCGAGGATCCGCAGGTCGCGGGCGGCCCGCCGCATCCTCGTCACGCCGTGGTCGATCTCGTACAGCGCCTCCAGCCGGTCCGGGTCCTCCTCCTCGCGTTCGAGGAGGTCCATCGCCGGGCGCATCTTCTCCGCGAGCACGAGCAACTGGAGGCAGAACCGTTCGCACACCTCAGGCCACAGATCCGGCCCCGCACCCCGCACCGCCGCCGCCGAGGCGAGAACGGGCAGCCCCGCCGCCGGAGCTTCAGGAACGTGCACCCTCTCGGCGACGTCCGCCAAACCGTCGGCCTCAGCCTGACCTGGATGAGGTGGTGCGAACGCCTGCGGCGGAGCGGAGGGTTGGGGCGGAGCGGAGGCTTGGGATGGAGCGGACGCTTGGGGTGGAGCGGAAGCTGGAGCTGGCGCGGACGCCTGCGATGGGCTGGACGCCTGCGGTGACGCGGGCACGTAAGGCACCGCGGCCTCGTGGGGCAATGCGGGCGCATGGAACGGCGCGGGCGCTTGAGGCCCTGCGAGCGCGTGAGGCCCTGCGGGCGCCGGGGGTGGCGCGGACCCGTGGGGTGGCGCGGACGCCTGGGGTGGAGCAGACGCGTGGGATGGGGCGGCCGCTTGGGATGGTGCGGTCCCCTGAGGTAGCGCGGACGCGTGGGGTGCGGCGGACCCGTGGGGTTCCCTGAACTCTTGGGGTGCGACGGACACCTGAGGTGGCACGGACGCCTGAGGTGGCGCGGACGCCTCGGGTACGGCGGACGCGTCGAATGGCGTGGGGGGTTGGGGTGGGGTGGAGGTGTTGAAGGGGGTGGGGGACGGGGGGTGCTGGGGGAAGTCGGGGTGGGGGTGGGGGAACGGGTGGGGCGGGGGGCCTGGGGTGTGGTGGGGGCGCGGGGTGCGCTTCCACCACTTCACCGGCGCGCCCCGGCGGCCGTCGCGGGCCCGTTCGCGTCGCGAGCAACCCGGCGTCTAGTCACAACGGCCTTCTTCATCCTCAGCAGCGGACAACGCGGCAGGGGTGCCGTGAGACGCGTTTTCGGGCGCGGGGGCGGCAGCCGTCTGCCGGGAGGGAGTACCGGAAAGAGTGGCACAGGTGGCGGGCGGTGATCAATGCCGATGGACCGACATGGACATCATCGTCACAGAACGGCGGTATTTGGCTTTTGTCGCTATTGCCTGGCCGAACGGCCGCCGTCCCACGGAATGAGACCGCGGCCGGAAGAGTTGGGACGCGAGCGGGGAGGGCGGGCGAAGTCGTTCTTGAGGATGTCGTCCAGGCAGCGTTCGACGACGGCGGCGATGGTCAGCGCGGGGTTGACCGCCGCCGTGGACCCCGGCATGAGCGAGGCGTCCAGGCAGTACAGGCCGTGGTAGCCGTGGAGCCGCCCGTACGCGTCGGTCGCCTTCCCGATGACCGCGCCGCCCAGCGGATGGACGGTCAAGGGGTACGGCGCCGACGCGTCGATCGCGACCGCGCCCAGGGGCAGCCGCCGTGCGACCTGGTGGGCCAGTGCCATGACCGCGCGCTGCGGGCCGGTGTCGGCGTCGCGGGGCCAGTCCAGGCGCGGGTGGCCCGTGGCGTGGTCGTACACCCAGGCGCCGGTACGGGACGGGATGCCCATGCCGAAACAGCCGAGCAGACCGGTCTCGACCGGGAACGGCAGCCCGCCGTGCATGAGCGTGGCGCGGTCGGCGTCGCCGCGGTCGTTGACCATGAAGGCCACCGGGCCGCCCTGCGGAGCGCCGGTCGGGGCGAGGAGCGTCTTGAGCAGGACGAGCCGGTCGCCGTT
The DNA here is from genome assembly GCF_009793335.1 of Actinomadura sp. J1-007. Lineage (GTDB taxonomy): Bacteria > Actinomycetota > Actinomycetes > Streptosporangiales > Streptosporangiaceae > Spirillospora > Spirillospora yumaensis. The sequence continues at coordinate 3,113,399 of NZ_WING01000001.1, forward strand.
GGTGCCCCAGCCGGTCCCGACGGACTCGTTCAGGCGGGGCAGGGCGCCGGTGTCGCGGGCGGTGACCAGCAGCCGCGGGGTGTGGACGCCTCCGGCCGCCACCACGACCTTGTCGCAGACCAGGACGGCGCGCCGTACGACCCCGCCGGTCTCGGTGAGCTGTTCGGCGACGACGCGGTAGGCGCCGTCGCGGTCCTGGGTGAGGCTCGTGACGCGGTGCAGCGGGCGGACCTGCGTGTTCCCGGTCGCCTCGGCCCGCGCGAGGTAGGTGCGATCGACGCTCAGCTTCGCGCCGCTGTCGCAGCCCGTGGCGACCCATTCCCCGACCGAGGCGGAGGCGCGGGCCCGTCCCGCCAGCTCGGCGCGGACGACGTCGTAGTCGAAGCCGCCCGGGACCCGTTCCGCAGGAAGGCCGGTCCTCTCCACGGCCGAACGCCACAGCCGGGTGGACAGGTAGCGCTGATGCCGCAGCACGTCGTCCGGGAACGTCGCGGCGGCCATGCGGCGGCGGGCACGCGGGTAGTACGTGCGGTCCAGCTCGCCGTAGTCGAGCACGGACGGAAAGACGTGGTGGAACGGGCCGGGCGCGGGCTGCGGCAGCACCCCGCCGTACACGAGGGTCCCGCCGCCGACGCCGGCGCCGCACACCGCGATGACGTTCTCGTCCACCGTGAAGTCCAGGAGCCCGGTGAAGCGCGGCAACGCCAGCGAGTTGAACGCGTCGAGGGCCTGCGACACCACCGGCACGTCGGACGCCAGCGGCAGGGAGGGACGGCCGTCGAGCCAGAACGTCCGCGCGTCCGGGGCGAGCATGCGGGGGAACGTGCCGCCGGACGGCGTGATCGGCCAGCGGCGGCCCCGTTCCAGAACGACGTTCCCGATGCCCGCCTGGGCGAGCCGGAACGCGGCGACGCAGCCGCCCACACCGGCCCCGATGATCACGACCCGGTGGCGCTCCTCGCGCTCCGAACCGTTCACCCCGTCCGCCCACGCCCGGCCGACCAGGGCGGGCGCGGCCATCGCCACCCCCGCGAGGCCGCCGAGACCGGCGAAACACCTTCGGCTGACGGCGTGCGCGACGGGGGGCCTGCCGTTCTCGTTCCGCTTGCCTTCAAAGGCGTCGTCCACCACACCACGAGGCTACTTCGAGTGAGCGCGCCATTGCGGTGCGTACGACACCGGCTGGTGGATGTTCGCGGTTTCCGGGGCGGTCGATCGGATTCTGGTTTATGGCGAAATTGAGGGACGCGGCCCGTTCCCACTGTTCCTGACGCGGATCATAGATGGCCTTCCATTTGCCTGGCCCTTGGCGTTCTGACGGTTTGGCCGATATGCGGTGCTGACAGAATGTCGTGGGTGATTGCGGCACCGGTGGACGGGGGCGAAGCCGTGGCGGTCGATTCTTCTTTTGGCCGGTTCGTCGGGGGGACGCTCGGCGTGGCCGTGGTGGCGGCGGCGCTGGGCGTCACCGCGGCCGCGGACTCCCGCCGGTGGTCGCCGCCCGCGTGGTGCAGGCCCAGTGCGCCGCTGACCACGGCGTCGTTGCCGCGCAGTGTCGAGTTCGCCGAGTGCGATCTGCGCGGACGCGTCGTCCGGGGGACGAACGGGCTCGCGGCCCGCGTCCCCTACGGCGGCGTTTCCGTCACGGCCCACAGCCTTCGCGTGAACGGGGCGAACGAGCTGAGCCTGGACGTCGATCTCGCCGCCGGAACAGTGAAGGTCTCGGAACGAACGTTCCCCGACTCGACGCCCATCGGGGAGGGCGCGGGCAGGGACCCGTGCGGCGACAGCGCCTATGCCTTGAGCACGAGCCATTGGCCCAAGGGAACGACCATCGGATGGCGGTACTACAAAGGCACCGCGGAAAAGACCGGTCTCGCGGACAAGAGGGCGTTCGGGGCCGTCGCCACGGGAATCGCGCACGCGACCGACGCTTCGACCAACTGCGTCAAGGGCCGCCGGTTCAGGCCGAAGCCCGACATCGGGCAGCGGTACGAAGGGCCCACGTCGGCGCCGCCCGGGATCAACGACAACGGGAGCTGCGAGGAGAAGGACGGCGTCAGCTCGCTCGGCTGGGCCGCGCTGCCCGACCTCAGCCCGTCGATCCTCGCGGCGACGTGCGTCTGGCACTACAACGGCGTCACCCAGGAAAGCGACATCCTCCTCCAGACGTACCGGAAGCAGTGGTGGACGGCCGCCGCGTCCGGTGAGGACGACGACGGCGAGGAAGCGGCCGACCGCATGGCCGGGTGCCCGACAGGGCGGTACGAGCCCGCGGCGGTGGTGACCCACGAATCGCTGCACGCGCTCGGACTCGCCCACATCGGCGGCGCCGAGCACGCCCGGCTGACCATGAGCCCGTTCACCCGTACCTGCGATGACGGCGCGGCGACGCTGGGGCTGGGCGACTACAAGGGGCTGATGAAGCTCTACGGCGACCCGAACGCCTGACACCGCCTCGGCCTGATGCCGCGGTGTCCGGACCCCTGGTTGGTTAGTTTTGACTTACCGTTCGTCCCGGCTTACGGTAGGCGCCAGCTTACCGATTGGGCGGTCTCATGCCCGTTCGGCCCAGCATCGTTCGGCACAGCATCACAGCGCCCGCCGGATCGACCACCGCATGAGCGCGGCGTTCGTACCGCCGCGGCCCGCGCGTGGCCGGGCGGAGCAGAAGGGAATCCCGAAATGCCGACGCCTCGTACTCATGGCGAACGGGTAGCCGCCGCCCGTCTACGTCTTCAACAGGAATTCCAGATGTGGCTATCGACAGGTGGGAGCACCGGGCCACACCTGATTCCGGTGGCGTTCGTCGGCGACAACGACGCCATCGTCACCGCAACCGGCGAGAACAGCAGAACCGTTCGGAACCTCCTGGAGGCCGGGCGGGCACGCGTAGCAGTGGGCACCACATCCGACGTGGTGATGGTCGATACCGCCCTCGATGGTCTTGTGCCGGTTCCGGAGGTCGCCTCGGACGTCGCCGACCGCTTCGCAGCCGTCTCTCATGACCCGCGGCAGATGCCGGGTTACGTCTACATCCGACTACTTCCTCGACGCATCCAGGTATGGAACGGATTCCACGAATTCCCTCACCGGACAGTGATGCTCAAAGGTGAGTGGCTGTCGGATCCGGTCGACTGAGCTTGCACGGCCCTGGCGCCGGGCGGGGCGGGGCGGGGCGGGGGCTCGCGGGTGAGTCGAGCAGGTCCGCGCAGCTCGGTTCGGGCCGCGAGCGCCCCGCGGGGCGGTCAGTGGTAGGCAGGGCGCGGTTCGGGTGCGCCGGTGTCCAGTTTCGCGAGCACCACGAGGCGTTGCGCGTCCGAGCCCTTCGGATGGCAGGTGATCAGCGTGGCGCGCTTGCCCGCCGGCCTGGCGAACGGCTTGAACGGCACCGGCGCGAGGACGGTGCGGTTCGTCGGCGCGATGACGCGGCGGCCGTACACCCGGTACACGTACGTCCGGGAGCCCACGCGGAAGCGGACGCGGTCGCCTGCGCGGAGCCGGTCGATCCGGCGGAACGGCTTGGTCATGGTGGTTCGGTGGCCGAAGAAGACGGCGTTTCCCTCCTCCCCGGGAAAGCCGTTCCGGGATAGTGGCCGACCCCGCGCGCGAGGACGTCCGGTGACACGCCCTCGCGGATCGGCAGGCGCCTCGGCTCCGTCCGCATGGTGAGCACGCCCAGGCGTCGGGGTGCGCGCCGAGCGGACGCGACGCGGGCGGCGGCGTCGAGGAACGGCTCGGCCGGACGGGCTGCGGCGGTCGGCGCCATCGAGCCGATGCGGATGTGTGCGTTCGCCGGGGCGGCGGTGGCGGCTCCGGCGGCGTGGGTGTCGAAGGCCATGCCCAATGCCATGCCCGCGGCTGCGGCGTGCGACAACCTGCGCGTTCTCGAATACATCACTGTTGCCTCCTGCAACGGTCGCTTCCTCCGTGGAAGAGGTGAAGGGAAGGGGCGCCGCATCGGATGGATACGGCGCCCCGTTCTCGGATTCCGGAGGCCCTTCTCAGGGCCTGGCCCGCGACGGACGTGCGGGTGGTGGACGGTTCACGGCGCCGACGGCGGCGCGGGCCGGCGCGCTGGGCGTCCGTCCGCGCCGCCGTCGCCCGTCACCGCAGGAGCTGGGAACCGGCGATGCCCAGCGGCACCCCCGTGACCAGCGGCAGGCCCGGACGGGCGGTGGACGGGTCGGCGCCGGGCTCGGCCTTCGGAGCCCCGAGCAACTCGGCCACCTTCTGCCACGAGGGGTTCTCGTCGGCGTTGCGCGCCGGACGGCCCTTGGCGGAGCTGTTGCGCGTCGGACGGCCCTTGTGGGCGGAGTTGGTGCGCGTCGGAGAACTTTCAGCCGGACGGCCCTGCGCCGCCGAACCCTCCTGGCCCTGAGCCGAGCCCTGGCCTTGGCCCTGGCTCTCCTGGCCGTGGCCGCCGGTCACGGGACGTCCCTGGCCGGGCCCCTCCTGGAGGTGCGGGCTGGTGGGCTTCTGCTTCGGCTGGAGCGGGTTGAGCCCTTCGCTCAGGTTCTTCGGAACGATGGCGCCGAGGAGGCCGCTGACCGCGTCCAGCACGGGGTTGGGCGCCTCGGAACGCATCCGGGCGGAGGACAGGCGCTCGGTGTTCGGGAGCTTGTGGCTCTTCCCGAGCAGGGCCTTGCCGAACGGCACCTTGGACTTGTGCACGGTCTTGTGGACCTTGGCCTTGTGCTTCCTGACCTTGGCCGGCTTGGCCTTGGTCGGCTTGGCGGCGTGGTGTTTCGCGGGCGCCGGAGCCGCCTCCGGCTCCCGCAGAGTGGACGGGAGTTCGGCGATGGCGGAGTTGGTGACGGTGGCGGCGCCGCGGCAGAAGTCCTCGACGGTCCCGAGCAGCGAGAGGTTGTTGGCGCAGACGTTCACGGGCACGCCGATCGGGACGTCGAACTGGTTGCCGCCCAGCACGCTGTGGTCGCCGGACGTCTTCATCTTGGTGCCGGTCGTCTGGTTGAGGACATGCGCTCCGCCCTTGCACCACGCCTTGGCGACGCCGAGGATGGCGGCGGAGTTGCCGCAGACGTTGACCGGGACGCTGACCGGGACGTGGAACTGGTTGCCTCCTCCGACGCTCCCGTCCCCGGAGGTGTGCATCCCTCCGCCCCCGCCGCCGCCGGTGTGGTTCTCGACGTGCGCTCCGCCCTTGCACCATGCTTTCGCGACGCCGAGGACGGCGGCGGAGTTGCCGCAGATGTTGATCGGCACGCTGATCGGCGCGCGGACCTGGTTCCCGCCGAGCACGGAGCCGTCCCCCGACGTCCGCATGCCCGGGTGGCCGTCCTCGTGGCCGCTCACGTTGTGAACGTGCGCTCCGCCGGGAGATTTCGCCTCGGCCGTGCCGATGGCCGCAGCCGAGTTGCCGCTCACGTTGATCGGAGCCGAGATCGGCAGGCTGAACTGGTTGCCGCCGAGCACGCTGCCCGATCCGCTGCTGACGTCCGCGCCCGCCGGGACGGCCATGAGGCCGCCCCCTCCCGCGGCGACCACGCCCGCGGCCACGAGGGCCGCGCGCCCGGTTTTCTTCGCCCACATTCGCATTCGCTTCTCCTGTCGTTCCGTGCGTCGGTTGATCGGACGGCCGGTCCGCTCGTTCGGCGTTGACCGGCCAGTGCGACGGCGGAGGCCGTCGCCTGTGGAGGAAGGTCATCGGGTGCGCGCGGCACGGGCGGTCGGGTCGCCGGTGCGGGGCGCGGTCGGGGCCGGTCCGGGAGGCCGGGACCGCGCGGGCGGCGGCTCGTCGCGGTACTCGGCGAGGCCGCCGGGGCGGGACGCGCGGCGCGGGTCCGGCGCGCCGGTCGGCGGGGCGGACGGCCCGGAAGGGGCGCTCAGTCGGGGACGACGGACGGCCGCGAGGCGGCGGCCCTCTCGCGCGGAACGTCGCGGCGGCCCGGCGTGACGCGGGACGCGGAGGCGCCCGCGGCGCCGGCCGTGAAGAGCGTTCCGAGGGCCGGGTCGGCGTGGTGCGCGCCGGCGAGGACGGCCGAGTCGGCGCCGTCCGGGCGCGCGGGCTGGAACGGCTCCGGGACGTGCCGGCCGTGCCGCGCCGAAGCGCCCGGCGAACGGTCGCCCGGATGCGCGGCCGACCCGTTCCCCAGGCTCGGCAGCGGACCGTGCGCGGACGGACGGGCCAGCGACGCCACGGCGTGGTCGCGGGCGGACAGAGCGCCGGGCGGAACGTTCCCCTCCGGCAGCCGGACGAGCGAGTACTGCCCCGGCGACGCCTCGGACAGGCCGGCCGGAGGCAGGATCGCCTGCCGGACCGGGGCCGTCACGGGGTCGCCCAGCCCGGCGACACCGGCCAGGCCCCTGCCCAGGCCATCGGCGAGGGCGGGGATGCCGGGCAGCTTCGGCGCGCTCGGGGCCCGTCCGGCTCCCGCCACCTCGCGCACCACGGACGCGGTGAGGCCGGACGCGACCTTCCGCGGCGCCCGGACGCGGCGTTCGATCTCGCGAACGGGGCGCTGCGCGACCCGCACCAGGTGCGAGGCCGCACGGCTCGCCGAGATGGCCCCTCCCGACTCAGGGCGGTCGGCCGGGGCGCGGCTCGCCCCGTTCCGGGACAGGCCCAGCAGGTGCGCCTCGGGACGGCGCGACGGACGCTCAGCCAGATCGGCCATGCCGTCGAGGCCGTCGAGGTCGTCCGCGGCGGCGCTCGCCGCGAGGCCGTCCGCTAGGGCCCGCTCCGCGCGGTGCCCCCGCCGACCTCGGCGGAGGCCGCGTGGCCTAGCGCCAGGGTGACCAGCCATCCGGCGAGCGCCAGGCCGGCGACGGCGGCGACGCGCGCGACCGCGCCGAGCGGAACGGGACAGGACCGACCGGTGAGGCCGGACGGGCCCCGTCGAATCGGCGTTCCCCGCATTTTCCGGACTCCTCGGCGGCTCGTTCGTACGACAGATCCCGGACGCTAGCACCGCACCATCGAACGTCCGCGGTCATTGTTTTCGATTCGGCGTGTCCCGGGCGGGAAATGCGCCGGTGCGTCACATCCAAGCCGACGCGCGAGCGACGCCACGGCCTCTTGGCCGCGCTGTGGAGCCTTTTTTGCCCGCCGTGGACCCGGGCTCGCGAAACACGCGCTGACCAGCAGGTTCTTTGCGGTCACCGGCTTCGCCGACGTCCCGTTCCGCGTTCTGGTGGGGCTTTATACGGACACGTCCGCAGCGACTTGGATCGTTCGTCTATTTCGCCCGGCTCGGCGTTCCGCGACACGGACAACAGCGGGTCAGCATCGATCAAGATCTCGGGAAAACGCACCGCAGGACGTTGTCACGGCCTGAACAGTCGGGTGCGATTGCCTGATACCCGCGGCGACGACCTTCGTCCCCGCGGGTTCGGTACGACGGACGCGCACCACGAATGGAGATTCCATGCTCAAACGAGCGGTTATGACCGGGCTCATCGGTGCGGCTGGGTTCCTCGCCTTCGCCTCCACCCCCGCCATGGCGAGCAACGATCCCACCACCATGCAGATCATCAGCCTCCAGACCTGCCGGAGCGTGGACGTCGCCGGCGTCGGCGCCGCCATCCACAACATTCTGGGGATCAGCCACGAGGAGGGCGACTGCATCAACGGTTCCACCGTCAACGGAACCGCGGTGAACAACTCGCACGTCGGCCACAAGCGCCCCTGACGTCCCGGAGGACCCGGAAAGGGCCGTGGCGGTCCACCGACCGCCACGGCCCTCTCGCGTCCCCGGCCCGCTGCCCGCGCGAGCCGTCCGCGCACCTCAGCGCACGTCAGCGCACCTCAGCGCCCGTCAGGGGCGGGCCTGGGCCGGGACCCGGGGCATGGGGCGGGACGGGTTGGTGCGGGCGATGTGGGTGGCGATGCGGGCCGCGGCGAAGTCGGAGCCGTGGACGAACCGCATGACCGGGCCGAACGACAGGGCCGCGGTGAGGCCGGCGAAGTACAGGCCCGGCAGCGAGCTCTGGAAACCGGCGTCGAGGACCGGGTAGCCGTGCCGGGTGTGGACCGTGCGGCGGATCTCCGGCGACAGGACCCCGACCCGGTCGAGGTCGCAGACGTAGCCGGTGGCCGTGATGGCGTGGTCGGCCTCGACGCGGGAGACCTGCCCCTCGTGGTCTCGGGTCTGGATCACGACCCGTCCGGCGTGCGCGGCGACCTCGGTGACGTGCTGGCCGAGCCGTACGGGCACGTCGGCCAGGCGCTCGCGCAGCCACCACGCGCCCGCCGGGGGCATGGTCGTGCGGACGATGCGGCGGCGCGTCCGCTCGGGCAGGAACCGCACGGTGCTGGGGCGTTCGGACCACAGCCAGGTGCGCCAGCCGCGGCCGAGGCCGGAGCGCGGGCCGCGGACGAGCGAGAGCGAGGCGTCGGGGACGGCGTTCCAGGCGAGCCGGGTGGTGCGGGCGAGGACGCACGGGTACGCGCCGGACTCCGCCAGCAGCGCGGCCGTTTCCAGGGCGGACTGGCCCGCGCCGACCACGGCGACGTCCTGGCCCGCGAACCGCCCGAGGTCGCGGTGGGCGACGGGGTGGCTGGCCAGCTCGGCGGGCAGCCCGGCGAACTCGTCCGGGACGTGCGCGAAACCGCCGACGCCGACGGCCATGACGACGGCCCGCGCGGCGACGGTCTCGCCGGTGGACAGGGTGACGGTGTAGCCGGTGCCGGAGCGTTCCACGGCGGTGACCCGGTCGGGCTCGGTCTCCGGAACGAGGCGGTCGGCGAACCAGCGGCCGTAGGCGAGGAACGTGCCGAGCGGGATCGGCCGCCCGGCGCGCCAACCGGAGGTGTAGTCGTCGAAGCCGCCGCCGGGGCGCGGGGAGCCGAGACTCGACGCGAACGGCTCGGACTTCAGGAACATGCCCTCGGGCATGTTCTCCTGCCAGAACCGCATCGGCACGCCGATGATCCGCGTCTGGACGCCCCGGCCCTTGAGATGGGCGGCGACCGACAGCCCGTACGGCCCCGCCCCGACGACGAGGACGTCGACGACCGAATCAACCATGACCTTCTCCGTTCCCATTCGTTCCATCCGCCGGCGTCCGTTCACCAGCGGTCGGTGCCCTCGCGGTTGAGGATCCTGGCGGCGGCCCGGCGGGCCATCGCGCGGAAGGGGCGAGGTCGTCGGCCGCGAACCAGGTCAGCTCGCGGACGCCGCGCAGCCGCCGGGGCGGAACAACTCGGCCGCGGGCGCGGTCAGCGCGCGCTGGAGGTAGTGGTTCTCCACCAGCAGGGCCCGCCCGTGCCGGGGGCGCGGGCGGGCACGGCGCGCCCGCTCTGGTGCAGGTGCATGGCGCGGACCAGGTCGAGGCCGCGGCGGTCGCGGAAGAGCTGGAACTGCGCGCCGAGCCGGGGTTGAAGTCGAGCAGGTGGTACGTCCCGGCGTCGGCGTCGAACCGGAAGTCGAGGTCGACCACGCCCCGCACACCGAGGATCTGCACGACCTTGTGCGCGAGGTGTTCGAGGTCGGGGTTGAACGCCCACTCGCCGAGGACCGTGTGGCCCGCGCGCGCGGGTAGGCGAGGTGCTTGCGGCCCGTTCCGCCGTAGAGGCAGTTGGCGTGCTCGTCGAAATAGCCCTGGAAGAACCAGTCGCCGCCGTCGGCGCCGACGCGGCGCTGGAGGATGAGCGCGCCGGCCGCCGCGCCGGTCGCGCCCCGCGACTCGGCCAGCAGGCGGTGCGCCTCGGCGGCGTCGCGGACGACGGTCGTGCTGCGGTGCCCCGGCGGCAGCGCCCAGGGGCGGGCCCACTTGGCGATCAGCGGGAGGCCGAGGTCGGCGACGGCGTCGTGGAGCTCGGCGGCGGTGGCGGGCGTACGGCTGTCGGGGCTGGTGATCCCGTGCGCGCGGCAGGCGTCGGCCAGCGCGGACTTGTCGGCGACGAGGCGGGGCGCGTCGGGCCGCTGGCGCGGGAAGACGAAGTGGTCGCACAGGGCGGTGCCGTGCTCGGCCATGAAGATCGCCCCCGCGTCGTCCAGCGGGACGAGCAGCGCGCGCGTCCCGATGCCGGCCGCGATGGCGCGCAGGTGCCCGAGCAGGTGGTCGGGGCGGGTGGGCGCCGGGCCCCACGGTTGCAGCAGGTGCAGGTGGCGCGAGTGGGCGGCGGGCACGCCGGGGCCTTCGAGGACGGCGTGGACGGGGACCCCGGCCCGGCCGAGCGAGCGGATCGCCGCGAGCGTCCCGTGGTGGAACGGGTTGTGGTCGGTGCGCAGCAGCAGGACGGGAAGCCGGGTGTCGAGGCGGGGCGCCGTGCGCGCCGCTGCGGTCACGGACATGCGGGGCTCCCATGGAATCGTAAAGAAAACGGCCGGTGGCGCGGTGGATTCGTTCGCACGCCTCTATCTTCGGGCATACGATACGCATGGGAGCCGACGATATCCATTTCCGCCCTCGCCCTTTCACACCAGAGTCGCGTAGATCTCCGTGGAAGAGCACGGGCTGGCTCGCCGCCGGCATCGCCCTCGCACTTTTCGCGACATTGACGTCCTCTGCGACATGGCTGACATCTCGGTCATCCGGAACGGCGGCCAAACCGGTCCCGTTAGGCGCCTTCCTCGGCTCGGACTGGAACGGCGTCGAACGCGTCAAGGAATTCGAGAAATGGCTGAACTCGACGGTCACGGTCGGCCGCACGTACCTTCCGGGCGACTCGTGGCAGACCGTCGAGGGCGCCGGCCAGATCCTCGGCCCGTGGATCGACTGGAAGAACGCCGACCCGCGCCGGATGCTCGCGGTGAACGTCCCGATGGCCGCCCCCAACGAGGTCGGGATGTCGGACGAGGACGTGGCGTCGCTGCTGCACAGAGGCGCGGACGGCGAGTACGACCGGCATTACCGCACCCTCTCCGAACGCCTCGTGTCGTACGGGGCGCCGGACGCGGTCCTGGTCCTCGGATGGGAGATGAACGGCACCACCTACAGCGGCCGGTGCGCCCCCGATCCGGAGGCGTGGAAGCAGTACTGGCGGCGCATCGTGGCCGCCATGCGGAGCGTTCCCGGGGCCCGGTTCCGCTTCGACTTCACCTCGACGCGCGGGCAGGACGCGGTGCCCTGGACGCAGTGCTATCCGGGTGACGACGTGGTGGACGTGATCGGCTCGGATTCGTACGACCAACCCTATGGAAAGACGTTCTCAGATTTCGTCCGGGAACCGTACGGGCTCCAGGCTCAGGCCGATTTCGCGGCCGAGCACGGCAAGCCCATCTCCTTTCCGGAATGGGGCCTGTTCCGCAACGAGGACAACCCGTCGTACGTCCAGGGCATGCACGAATGGATCCACTCGCACAACGTGCTCTACCAGAGCATCAGCGACTACTGCCCGCACGGCGTGTGGAGCTGCGACGAGAACGAGCGGTCGTCGGCGGCCTACCGCGAGCTGTTCGGCGGCGTCCACGTGCCCGAGCCGCCCCCGCGACGCCTCCCGCGCCGACCGGCGTCCCGTCCGGCGCCCCGTCCGGCACTCCAGGCGTCCCGGCCACGACGGGCACCCCCGGCTCCGCGCCCGCTCCGACCACCTCTCAGACGACCGCACCAGCGCCGGCGCCCGCCGCGTCGGGAGCCCCTTCGCCGCCGTCGCCGTCCGGTCCCGCGCCGTCACCTGCCGCACCCGCGCCCGCCCCCACCGGCTCCCCGGCGGTCCCGGAGGGCCCCGCTCCGTCGCCTGCCGCACCCGCGCCCGCGCCCGCTCCGACGGAGCCCGCCGCCTCACCGAGCGGGCCCAAGCCCGCTCCCCCGCCGAGCGATCCCGCACCGGCTCAGACCGGGCCCGCTCCTTCGCCGTCCAGGACCGCGACCGGGTCCGCGCCATCGGCCGCCGGGCCCGGCCCCGGCCCCGGCCACGCGCCGACGCCCGCCACGCCGTCGCCGCCGACCAGGCCCCAGGTGACCCCGGCGAGCAGCGCGAACGTGCCGTCCGCGTCGAAGTCCTCCACCCAGGCGGTCCCGGCCCGTCCCTCCGCCGCGGCCAGCGCGGGATCGAGCAGCCTGGCGGCGACCGCGGCGGCCAGCGCCGGCACGTCCTCGGGCGGGACGAGCGCGCCGGTGCCGGGCCCGGCCGCCTCGACCAGGCCGGGCACCGCGCTGCCGACCAGCGGACGGCCCGTCGCGAGCGCCTCCAGGGCGGTGAGCGGCAGCCCCTCCCAGCGCGACGGCATGACGACCACGTCCGCCGCCGCGAGCCACCGGCGCGGATCCTCGACCGGCGGAACGAGGCGCAACCCGCCCTGCACCGAGACCTGACCCGCCTCGCCTCGTCCGGCCGCCGCCGGGTCGGCCAGGGCCGCGGTCGCGTCCTCGCCGACGAGGGCGAGCAGGGCGTCGGGGCAGCGGGCCCGTACGGACGGCCAGGCGGCGAGGAGGACGTCCTGCCCTTCTGCCGCGTGACGCGGCCGAGGCAGACCGCGAGGGGCGCGTCCCGAGGCAGGCCCAGGACGTCGCGGGCCGCGCGCCGTTCGGCCTCGCCCGCCGGGGCGAACCGCCGCCGGTCCACGCCGTTGCGGACGACCTTGTAGCGCGCCCGGACGGCGGCCCGGACCCCGTGCTGGAGCTCGCCCGCCCCGACGCACACGACGAGGTCGGCGCGGCGCGCCGCCGCCCGCTCCCACATCCGGCTCGCAGCCGCCTGCACCCCGGACGCCGCGAGCCACGACCACCCGTGCGGCTGGAAGACCACCTTCGGGCGCGGACGGTCCCGGCGCGCCGGAGGGGACAGCAGCCGCCCCGCGAGCCCCGCCTTGGCGGAGTGGAGATGGACGACGTCCGGACCGTACGCGCGGACGGCGCGGCGCAGCCGGAGCGTCTCCCTGGGCACACGCGGTCCCGGGGACCGTCCGGCCTCCCACGGAACGTGCGGAATTCCGGCCTCCGCGAGCCGCCGCGCGAGCCCGCCGGACGTAGGGCAGGCGACGGCCACTTCCCAGCCCAGCCGAAGCTGGCGCACAGCGGCCTCCTCGACATAACGGGCGACGCCTCCCCCGTCGGCTGCGCCACATGCAGCACGCGGACGGTGTGGGGGGTGGGGGTCATGGGTGGTCGGGGTTGTGGCGGATGGAGGCCAGGAAGGCTCGGGAGCGGGCCGCGGCGGCGTAGACGTGGGCTCCGCTGGAGCGGGCGAGGACCAGGCGCTCGTTGGGGACGGGGACGGGACGCCACTTCATCTTGTACGGCTCCTCCCCGCGCAGCAGGCTGACGCGCGACATGCCGCGCCGGGCGCTGCTGTCGAGGATCTCGCGGAGCAGCAGCAGCGACACGTCGGCGATCCGGCGCAGTCCCGGGTCGGCGCCGTAGAGGTACGCGCCGACGAAGCCGTGCCCGACGACCACCAGGTCGCTGGCGACGAGACGGCCCTCGTGCCGGTACTCGAACAGCTCCGCCTGCCCCTCGCGGATCATCGGGACGAGGGCGCCCGCGAGGTGGCGGCGGAAGCGGTCGCGGGTGTGCTCGGGGTTGATCGGCCGGTCCTGCCACTGCCGGACGTGCAGGTCGAGGAGGGCGCCGACGGCCGCGACGGCGCGTTCGGCGGGAACGGCGGCGGCGGTCACCTGCCGGGCGTCGGCCTTGCGGAGCCGCGCGCGCATCTTCCCGGCGCTGCGGCCCGGCAGCCGGTCCAGGAACGTGTCGAGGTCGCCGGCGGGGAGGTCGAGGCAGACGGACGCGGGCATCCGCCACGCCTGCCGCGGCCAGCGGCGCAGCAGCGCGTGCGCGGCGGAACCGGGCCGCGCCTCGGGGAAGTCGAGGGCCGTCCAGCCGGGCTCGCGCAGCAGCGCGCGGGCGAGGTGGTCGAGGGCGCGCGGATCGGCGGACGGGTCGTACAGCACGTCGGTGAAGTCGCTCAGCGGCGCCGCGAGAGGGGCCAGGACGGGGCAGCCCCAGCGGCGGCCGAGTACGAGCGGGGCCGCCGCGACGAGCCGTCCGCCGGAACGGACCAGGACCAGGCGGAGCCGTCCCGGCGCGCCGTACTGCGTCCACCACGACTCCAGCCAGGCGTGGGACTGGAACGGCGTCGCGGCCGGAGACCGCGCGTACAGGTCGCGCCACTCGGCGGCGAGGCCGCGCAGCGCGCCGTCGTCCCGGCGGACCTCGGCCGACCAGCCGGGAACGGACACGGGGCCCCGCCCCGTCGTGATCGGGAGAGTCAATTCCCCACCCCCGCGGGTTCCGCCTCGCGTCCGGCCGCCGCCCGCGCTCCGCAGTCAGGGCACGCGGGACGCCGGGCGTCGCGTCCCGTACGTGGCGTGCGCCCGGCCGCGGCATAGAGCAGCACCGCGAGGAGCAGCCCGGACGCCCCGCCCACCGCGATGGCGAGCGGAAGGTTGGGCGTGCTGGGCGAGAGGGGCCGGTCCGCCCAGCTCATCAGCGCGACGCGGACGCCGGTGTCGGCCGCGTGCACGGCGCCGTACCGGACGAGCGCGTCGGCGGCGGCGTCGGCGTACGCGGCGGCGCGCTCGGGCCTGCTCCCGGTCCCGGTGATGCGGATCAGCGGCGTGTCGGGCGAGGTGGAGACCTCCACGTGCCTGCGGGCCCGCGCGGCGGGGCGCGGCAGCGACGGCGACAGTTCGAGCGTCTCCGGGAGCGCGGCCAGCCTGCCGTACGCCTGCGCGAAGCTCTGCGCCGTCTGCGGGCCGTCGGGGCGCTGCGCGACCACGGCGACGTGCGCCACCGCCGCGTACCCGGGCGGCCTGAGCAGCCCGAAGCCGAGGCCCGCGAGGAGCCCCAGCAGGACGAGCAGCGCGGGCGGCCCGTACCTACGGGCGAGGTGCTTGCGTGACAGCCGTTCGTCGTTCATCCCTGTCCCTTTCGGTCGGCTCGGCGCCCGCGCCGTCCCCGTCCCGCGCCGTGTAGAGGTCGGCGAGGCGGGCGGCGTGGGCGGTGATCGCGTAGTGGGCCACGGCCGGGGGCGGTCCGGGGCGCGCGCCGGTGCGGGCGGCGCCGCGGCCGGCCCAGTGCCGGAGCGCGGTGATCCAGACGGGGAGGAGCGTCGGCAGGCGGTGCGCGGACGGGGCCAGGTCCGGCGGCAGGTCGTCGAGGGCGGGGCACGCGGTGTAGAGCGCGGGCAGGCCGGACGCGAGCGCCTCCAGCACGCTCAGCCCGAACGTCTCCTGGGTGGACGGCGCCGCGTACAGGTCCATGGCCGACAGCGCGCCCGCCACGTCGGCGGTCCCGCCGGTGAACGTGACGCGCGCGCCCCGCTCGCGGGCGAGGGCTTCGAGCGCGGTCCGCTCCGGGCCGTCGCCGACGAGGAGCAGGCGGCCGTCCGGGACCTCGGCGAACGCCTCGATCAGCAGGTCGAAGCGCTTGGTCGGGACGAGCCGCCCGACCGCGCCCGCCACGAACTCGCCGGGGCCGATGCCGTACCGCTCGCGCACCCGCTCGCGCGCGCCCGGGTCGTACGCGAACGCCGCCGCGTCGATGCCGTTCGGCACGACCACGACGCGGGACGCCGGGACGCCCCAGTCCCCCAGCCTGCGCGCGACCGTGGGCGACACCGCGACGGTGGCGGACCCGAGCCGTTCGGTCGCGCGGTACAGCAGCCGCACGCCGGCGGTCGTGCGGCGGCCCTCGATGTGGCCGTCCCCGAGCGAGTGCTCGGTCGCGATCACGCGCGGCACGCCCGCGAGCCTGGCCGCGATCCGCCCGTAGACGCACGAGCGGTACAGGTGGGTGTGGACGGCGTCGTACCGGCCCCGCCGCATCAGCCGGACGAGCCGCGGCAGCGCGCGCGGGTCGCGGTTGCCGCGCATCGCGATCTCGTGCAGCGGGACGCCCGCGGCGAGGACCGCGCCCGCGAGGGCGCCGCCGGACGTCAGCGTGGCGACCTCGCACCGCGCCGGCAGGTGCCGCAGCAGCAGCAGGAGCTGGCGTTCGGCGCCGCCGTGGTCGAGGCCCGTGATGACGTGCAGCACGCGCGCCGTCATACGCGGCTCCTCCAGCGCAGTTCGTGGCGGACGACCTTGGCGCGCAGCCGCAGCCGCCGGTCGCGCTCGCCGATGTAGGTGCGGGCGAGCGCGTGCCTGGACGGCTCGTACGGGTCGATCGCGCACGCGTAGTCGTAGCCCGCGGCCTCGGCGGCGGCGGCCTCGCGCGCGCCCGCGTGGCCGTACGGGTAGGCGAAGCCGGTGACGGGCTCCCCGACGATCCGTTCCAGCGCGGCGCGGCTGCCTGCCAGCTCGGCGGCCAGGGCGTCGTCCGACGCGGCCGGGAGGGGGACGTGCCGCAGGCCGTGCGAGGCGACCTCCATGCCCGAACGCGCGACGGACGCGATCTGCCCGACCGTCATCAGCGGCTTGCGCGGGCCGTCGTCCCAGGCGTTGTCCCCGCCGATCCGTTCGGTGACGACGAAGACGGTCGCGCTGAACCCGAACCGCAGCAGCGTCGGCGTGACCCGCGTCGCGAAGTCGGCGTAGCCGTCGTCGAACGTGAGGCCGACGAGGCCCCGGGCCCGGCCGTCGGCGTGCGCGTCCAGCAGCTCGCGCATCCCGACGCCGCGCAGCCCGGCCGACCGGAGCCACGCGAGCTGCCGGGCGAACCGGGCGGGCGTGACCGTGATCTGGTGCGGGTCCTCGTCGTACTCGTCCACCGAGTGGTACATCAGCACCAGCGGCATCGGCCGGATCGGGCCGCCGCCGCCCGGGGCCCGGTCGGGGCTGACGGGGCTGTCGGTCGGGGCGGGATGGGCGGGATGGGTCATGAACGGTGCTCCCCGGGCTGGTGGTGGGCGAACGTGCGGGCGAACGCGAGGGCGACCGCGGCGAACACGGCCGCGACGACGGCGCCGCCGGCGGCGAGGACGGCGACCGGCGGGACGAGGCCGTCCAGCCGATCGGCGAGCAGGAGGCCGGCGGCGCAGGCGGCCAGCGCGGCGAGCAGGAGCCTGCCCGCGCCGGCGCCGACCGTGCGGAACGAGATCGGCGCGACGCGGGCCCGCACGGCGCGGAGCAGGAGCAGCGCGGCGACGGTGATGCCGGTCGCGTTGGCCGCCGCGAGCGCGGTCGTCCCGGCGAGGCCGACCCCGCCCGCGCCGACCGCGACGGTGACCGCGAGCCCGGTGACGAGCGCCCGCGCGGGCCGCCACGTCGGCCGGTCGCCCGCGAAGAACGCGCGGACCGAGACGCCGATCACCGACTGCCCCCACAGTCCGAGCGTGTAGACGCGCAGGATCAGCGCGGTCCGTTCGGTGTCGGCGGGCGTGAACCGCCCGTGCTCGAACAGCACGGCCACGATCTGCGGCGCGAACGCCACCAGGAACGCGGTCGCGGCCAGCACCACGCCGCTGACCACGACGAGGTCGGCCTCCACCCGCCGCCGGACCAGGCCGGTGTCGCCGCTCGCCGAGCTGCGCACCAGCCGGGGGAACGTCACCGTCACGACCAGCAGCGACAGCACCATCGGGACCTGCGCGACCTTCTGCGCGTAGTTGAGGTGGGAGATCGACCCGGACGCGAGGCCCGACCCGAGGAACCGCTCGGCGAACACCTGCGCCTGGCGCAGCAGCGTGCAGGCGGCGATCGGCGCGATCAGGGCGAGCTCGACGGCGGGCCTCCCCGCCCGGGGCGTCCGGGGGCTTCGGAGCGTCCGGGGCGCGGAGCGGACGCAGGACGCGAACGCCGGGGCCTGCACGGCGATCATGCAGGCGCCGCCGATCGCGACGCCGAGCGCCGCCGCCGTGACGTGCAGCGTCCCGGCGAACAGCGCGAGCGAGGCCAGGATCCCGGCGTTGTACGCCAGGTAGATCGCGGCCGGGGGCCCGAACCGGTGGTGGGCGCGCAGCGTCGCGCACATGAAGCCCGCGATGCCGAACGTCAGGACGGTCAGCGCCGTCAGCCGTACGCAGCGGGTCGCGGCGGCCGCGTCGGGCAGACCGGGCGCGAGCAGCCCGACCAGCCACGGCGCGGTGGCCATGATGACCGCGACGGCGCACGCCAGGCCCGCCGCGAGCCGGGGCAGGACCCGCGCCAGCAGCGGCCGGACCCCGTCCCGGCCGGCCAGCGTGCGGGTGATCAGCGGCACCATCACCAGCGCCATCGCGTCCTCGATGAGCAGCGGCGACACCGTCTCGGGGATCGTCCAGCCCACCAGGAACGCGTCGGTCTCGCGGCCCGCGCCGAACAGGTGCGCCATCGTCAGGTCCCGCAGGAACCCGAGGCCCGTGCCGCCCGCGACGAGCACGCCCGACAGCAGCGCGGCCCGCCGGACCGACCCGCCGCCGGTCCCGGTGGGCGCGCCCCCGTCCGGCGGCCGTTCCGCGACGGCGGTACGGCCCGCGACCTCCGTCACCGCGCCTCCCGTTCCCCGCCGCCGTCCGGGTAGGCGCGGGAGAGGGCGAGGCCGAGCAGGACGGCGACCAGCACGCAGGTCGCGCCGCCCATGTCGGCGTACAGGAAGTCCGCGGCGAGCCAGGTCAGGAACCCGGCGCAGACGAGCCAGAGGGGGTCGCGGAACGCGCGCCGCCGCCACAGCCCGGCGGCGAGCGCGGCGAGCATCGCGCCGAACGCGGCGAGCCCGGCGACGCCCTGCTCGGACAGGACCAGCAGGTACTGGTTGTGCGGCGACAGCAGCGGCTGGCGGACGTACCCGTTGACGCCGTCGTCGGTCTCGCTGCCGGACGAGAGCGCGAGCGGCGCGCGCGCGTCGCGGAACGCGGCGAAGTTCTTCACGCCGACGCCGGTCAGCGGATGGTCGGTCCAGATCGCGGCGGCGGTCCGCCACAGGTCGTAGCGGTCGCCGACGGAGCGGTCGGGGGAGCTGGCCGACTGCGCGATCGAACGGGTCCGTTCCGCCAGGGTCGCCGAGCCGACGCCGAGCCCGCCGACGAGGACGACGGCCGCCGCGGCGGCGCACACCGCGACGCGCGCGGTGAGGAGCCGGTCGTACAGCAGCAGCATGAGCAGCACGGCGGCGCCGACCGCGAGCCAGCTCCCCCGGCTCAGCGCCGCCGTGAGCGCCGCCGCCTGCACGGCGAACGCCGCGAGCGCGGCCGCACGGGTGCGGCGGCGGGCGGCGGCGAGGGCGAACGCCACCGCGACGATCGCGCCGTACCCGACGACGGTGGACAGCGCCATCACGTCCACGGCACCGAACGTGCCGACCGCGCGCACGCTCTGCCCGGCGTACGACGCGCCGGTGCGGGTCGCGGTCTGCCACAGCCCGTACCCGCCCTCGAACAGCCCGGCCGCGAGGACGGCCCCGCAGACGAGGTACGCGTCGCGCCGTTCCCGGACGCAGGCCGCGACCGCCACCGGAACGAGCACGAAGAGCTGGACGAACCGGACGTACCCCGGGAGGCTGGCGGCGACGTCCTGCGAGCACACCGTCGCCGCCCCGGCCGCGACCAGCACGGGCCCGAACACCGCCGCGCCCGCGCGCGGGAGCCCCATCGCCCGCACGCCCGTGGGCAGCGCGCGGACGCGGGCGTGCGGAGACAGGGCGCGGGCGGCGAGGGCCAGCGCGGTGACGAACACGAGCGCGGCGCTGACGACGTCGCCCGCCGTGACGTTGACGCCGCCGTCGAGGTCGGCCCTGCCGGGCGGAACGCACACCGACAGGGCGGTGGCGGCGGCGAGCCAGCTCGGCCGCGGCCGGTACCGGTCGCGGCGCGCGGCGGGCGCCGTTCCGGCGGGCCGGGGCGCGGGGACGCGCGGGGGCGGCACGCCGTGGTCGGGCACGGCGGGCGGGGAGGACGGGGGCCGCACCGTCACCGGCGGTTCCCCAGCAGCACGACCCGGACCGTCTTGAGCAGGATCTTGAGGTCGCTCCCGAGCGACCAGCCGTCGATGTAGTGGTTGTCGTAGCGGGCCCGCAGGTCGATCGAGGTGTCGCCGCGCAGGCCGTGCACCTGGGACCAGCCGGTCATGCCGCCGCGCATCCGGTGCCGGAGCGTGTAGCCGGGGCAGCGTCCCGCGAAGTGCCGGACGAAGTGGGGGCGCTCGGGCCGCGGGCCGACGAGGCTCATGTCGCCGCGGACGACGTTCCAGAGCTGCGGCAGCTCGTCCAGGCACGTGTCGCGCAGGAACCGGCCGACCGGCTTCAGCCGCTCGTCGCCGTCCACCGACCAGCGCGTGTCGGCCTCGTGGTCGTCGGCGGGCAGCAGGGTCCGGAACTTCAGCAGGACGAACTCGCGGCCGTCCAGCCCCACCCGCCGCTGCCGGAAGATCACGCCGGGCCCGGTGTCGAGCCGTACGGCGAGGGCGCACGCGGCGAGCACGGGCAGCAGCAGGAGCAGGGCGGCCAGGGCCGCGGCGGCGTCGAACGCCCGCTTGACGTGCCGCGCGAGGCCCTCGTGCCGGGGCCGCGGGAGCCGTACGCACGGCATTCCGGCGAGATGCTCGACGCGCGCGCCGTCAACGGAAAGGGCGTCGATGGGGGAGAGCATGAGAAGCGTTTCGCAGCGCAGCGCGAAACAGATCCGCACGATCACGTCGAGCCATGCCCGTTCGACCTCCTCCGCATTGACGACGACCGTGCCGATTCCGTGGTCCCACAGGATGCGGGAGAGGTCCTCGCAATCCCCGAGAACCGGGAGTTCCGCCGGGAGTTCCCCGGACGTTCGGCAGTGGAAATGCCGGTATCGACGCGGCCAATGGGAATAAGTCCGAATTCGCCGTGCCGTTGGAGAATGCCGGCGATCTGGAGCGAGAGCGGCCCGCCGCCGACGATGAGCGCCGGGCGCGCCGCCGTACGCCTCGTCCGGAACGACCGGACGGCCGCGTGGGCGAGGGCCCGTCCCGCCAGGGCGACGGCGGTCCCCGCGATCGCCGCGGCGGCCCAGCCCATGACGGTCCCCGCGACGGCCTCGCCGCCGGGCACGCCGGGCGGCACGGCCGGGAACCGCGGGCCGGACGCGGTGGACAGCGCGGACGGCGCGGACGGCGCGGCGCACAGCGTGCCCGCGACCACCGCGAGCAGCGCCGTCCGCCCGGCCAGCGGCCGCGCGTCGCGGAGCAGCGAGAGCTCGCGGGGCGCCCGGAGCAGCCCGCCCTGCGCGTTGACGCAGACCAGCGCGACGGCGGCGGTGACGGCGGCGGCGGGCCCCGGCTCGCCCGGCGCGGCGACGAGCACCACCACCACGGCGGCGACGGCGTCGATCCCGGCCAGCCCGGCGGGGTAGGCGGCGGCGAGCAGGCGGGCGAGCGGCGTGCGGCGGAACGGCCCGCCGCGGCGGCCGGCCCCGCCGTGCGCTCCCGCGGGTTCGGAGCCGGCCAGGGCCGGTTCGGACGCCGCCTGCGCGGGCACCTTCGCGCCGGCCCCCGAAGCGGAGTCCGCTGAGCCGGCCGGCTCACTCAGCCTCTGGGCTCCCATCGCTCGGATCCTTTCAGGGATGCGCACACCGGCCCGGCGAATATTTCGCGTCGCGCCCAGCATGGCAGAACACACAGAACGGCTCTGCGCCCTTTAACGAACACCGTGCGAAACTTGAACGTGATCATCCGGGCGACAGAAAAGATTGCAGCGGCAAGCATTGGGGAATTGATTTCTTGAGCCGAGTAATCCGGCTGCAATAAGACGGCAAATTAAGCCGACTTCGGCCCGCCGGGCCATGCGCGCGCCGTCGGCGCAGTGTTACCTGGGCTGAAGATCTCGCGGGCATCGTCCGCGCATGGGATCACAGCACTGTCTGTAGCACAGGAACCAGGAGGGGCATGATGATGAAGCGACTGGCGGCAGCCGGCTTCCTGAGCCTGACCGTCGGCGGTGTGATGCTGAGCGCATCCCCGGCGATGGCCAACGACCGTCACGAGGACCCGAAGAGCAGCAACACCCAGGTGCTGGGCGTTCAGACCTGCCGCTCGGTCGAGGTGGGTGTCATCGCCGTGGTGGTGCACAACATCCTCGGCACCGAGAAGGAGCAGGGCAAGTGCGCCAACGGGTCTTCGGACAAGACCACTGCCGTCAACGGCTCGCACGCCAGCGGTAACGACGACTGACACAGTCGCCGAACGGGGGAGGGGGCCTTCTAGGGGCCCCCTCCCCTCTCGCGTGCCCCGCCCCCGCCTCCGCTGGAAGAGGCGGGGGCGGGCGCGTGTCAGTGGTGGAACGCCTGGCGTTCGGAGTCCGGCGGGGCGCCCTTCGACAGGCGCTCCACCGACGCGCGGATGTCGTCCGCGAGCAGCGCCGTCTCGTCCGCCGAGACGCCGTGCCGGACGAGCACCCGCATGATGACCGTGTCCTCGCGGCCGGGCGGCAGCGGGTAGGCGGGCACCTGCCAGCCTCGCATCCTGAGCTGGTCGGACAGGTCGTACAGGCTGAACGGCGACGAGGCGTCCCGCAGCGTGAACGACACGGCGGGCAGCGCGCCCCGCCCGTCGTACAGCAGCTCGAACGGCCCCATCCGCGCCACCCGCTCGGCGAGCCCGGCCGCCGCGTCCAGGCACGCCTGCTGGATCCTCCGGTACCCCTCGCGGCCGAGCCGGACGAACGCGTAGTACTGCGCGATGACCTCGCCGCCCGGCCGGGAGAAGTTCAGCGCGAACGTCGGCATCTCGCCGCCGAGGTAGCTGACGCGGAACACCAGGTCGTCCGGCAGTAGGTCCGCCTGCCGCCACACCGCCCAGCCGACGCCGAGCGGCGCCAGCCCGTACTTGTGGCCGGAGGCGTTGATCGAGGCGACCCGTTCCAGCCGGAAGTCCCAGACCAGGTCGGGCTGGACGAACGGCGCGACGAAGCCGCCGCTCGCCGCGTCCACGTGGATCGGGACGTCGAGCCCGGTGTTGGCCTGGATCGCGTCCAGCGCCTTGGCGATCTTCTCGACCGGCTCGTAGTCGCAGGTGAACGTGACGCCGAGGATCGCGACGACGCCGATCGTGTTCTCGTCCACGTAGTGGCTGAGCTGGTGCGGGCGCAGCCCCGTCGCGCCGGGCTCCAGCGGCACCTGCCGCAGCTCCACGTCGAAGTAGCGCGCGAACTTCTCCCAGCAGACCTGCACCGGCCCGCACACCAGGTTGGGCCGGTCGGCGGGCTTGCCCTCCCGCTCGCGGCGCTGCCGCCACCGCCACTTGAGCGCGAGCCCGCCGAGCATCGCCGCCTCGCTCGACCCGGTGGTCGAGCAGCCCATCGCGCCGCGGTGGTCCGGCGCGTTCCACAGGTCGGCGAGGATGTGCACGCAGCGGTTCTCGATCTCGGCCGTCTGCGGGTACTCGTCCTTGTCGACCAGGTTCTTGTCGAGGCTGTCGGCCATCAGCCTGCGCGTCTCGTCCCCCGACCAGGTCGTGGTGAACGTCGCGAGGTTCTGCGCCGAGTTCCCGTCGAGCAGCAGCTCGGCGCGGACGAGCTCGTAGGCGGACTCGGGCCGCGACTCCCCGTCCGGCATCCTGTACTTCGGCAGCGGTTTCTCGCTGAGCGGCGTCGCGAACACGTCGTCCAGCCCCGAGTCCCTTTTCCTGTGCAGCGCCATGACGCCCCCCTCACGCGGCGCCGCGCACGACGCACGGAGCCGCGAACGATTCCTTCACCGCGTTCCGCGGGATCTGACGAGCCTCCAGCCGACGGCCAGCGCCACCACGAGGAACGGGATCGACCAGAACGCCACGCGCTGCTCCAGGTCGGCGAACGCCATGAGGACGACGCACAGCAGCAGGAACGCGATCGTGGCGTACCCGCTGTACGGCGACCCGGGCATCCGGAACGAGGACCGCGGCAGCTCGCCCCGTTCGGTCCGCCGGTGGTAGACGATCTGGCACGCCAGGATGGTGATCCAGGTGGTGATGACGCCCAGCGACGCCACGGACGTCGCGATGTCGAACGCCCGCGTCGGCACGTAGTAGTACAGGACGACGCCGAACAGGTAGACCGCCGCCGTCATCAGGACCGCCCGGTACGGCACGCCGTTGGCCGTCATCCGCGCGATCCCCTTCGGCGCCTCCCCGGCGTCGGCCATCTGCCGCAGGATCCGCCCCGTCGAGTACAGGCCCGAGTTGGACGACGACAGCGCCGCGGTGATCACCACGAAGTTCATGACGTCGGCCGCGCCCGGGATCCCGAGCCGCCCGAACACCGTCACGAACGGCGACTCCTGCCCGCTGTAGGCCGTCCACGGCAGGCACAGCGCGAGCAGCAGCACCGACCCCACGTAGAAGACCGCGATGCGGACGATCACGCTGTTGATCGCCTTCGGCACGACCCGGTCGGCGTCCCTGGTCTCCCCGGCCGCGATCCCGACCATCTCGATCGCCGCGTACGCGAAGATCACCGACTGGAGGCCGAGCAGCGCCGCCCCGAACCCCTTCGGGAAGAACCCGCCCGTCCCGTCCAGGTTCCCGAGGCCCGCGCTCGCCCCGTGCCCCATGTCGGCGGCCGTCAGCACCGCGTACAGCCCGACGCACAGGAACCCGACGATGGCCAGCACCTTCAGCATCGAGAACCACGACTCGAAGTCGCCGAACAGGTTCACCGACACCAGGTTGATCGTCAGCACGAACGCCAGGGCGATCAGCGCGGTCAGCCACCGCGGCCAGCCCGGCGCCCACAGGCTCACGTAGGTGCCCGTCGCGGTCAGCTCGGCGATCCCGGTGAACGCCCAGTTCAGCCAGAACATCCAGCCGCTGGCGAAGCGCGCCCAGCGGCCGATGAACAGCCCGGCGTACTCCACGAACGAGCCCGACGACGGCCGGTACAGCACCAGCTCCCCGAGCGCCCGCATCACGAAGAACGCCGCCGTGCCGCACAGCGCGTACGCGAGCCACAGCGACGGGCCGACCCGGTGCAGGTTGCCGCCCGTCCCGAGGAACAGCCCGACCCCGATGGCCCCGCCGATCGCGATCATCCCGAGCTGGAAGTGGCCGAGACCGTAGCTGTAACCCTCAGGCGACTTCTCCGGCCGCCGACGATCACTCACAGTCACCCATAATGACGCACGGTCGCGCCCGTCCCGTCGGCGGGGCACGCCGCGCACCGCCCGAACGTACGATGAGGCCATGCCCGAGGACCCCTCCCCCAGCGAGCTGATGAGGCTCGACGCGCAGGTGTGCTTCGCCCTGCACGCCACCTCGCGCGCGTTCGACGCGGTCTACCGCGCCGAGCTCCGGGACCTCGGCCTCACCTACCCGCAGTACCTCGCGATGCTCGCCCTGTGGGAGACCGACGGCCCCACCGTCAAACGCCTCGGCGAACGCCTGCGCCTCGACTCGGGCACCCTGTCACCGCTGCTCAAGCGGCTGGAGGCGGCCGGTCTGGTGGAGCGGCGCCGCGGCCGGCGCGACGAGCGCTCCGTCACCGTCCACCTCACCGAGGCCGGCTCCGCGCTCCGCGACCGCGCCGCCGAGGTGCCCCGCCGCATCGGCGCCATCACCGGCCTGGACGTCGAGGACCTGCACGCCCTCCGCGCCATCCTCCGCCGCATCACCGACCGCCTGGACGCGTATTGAATGAAGGCTCGGCCCAGTCCGCTCGCCTGGCGGCTCGCTCCCTGACCGTGCCTTTGCGAGTGCTGCATCGCTTCGCGATCTGCCCGGGGAGGCTCGCCTTCGGCTTCGCTTCCCCCGGACAGTTAACGCACTCGCGTGCGGGCTGAGGTTGTTGGGCCGTTGGTTTCGCCAGGGGACTTGTAGAAGTGGGCTGGGTTGATGGTGCTCATGGGGGTCCAGTCGGGGGAGGGCGGGTCTGGGAGCTGGTGTGCCTGTCTGCGGAGGTCCAAGGCCAGGGCCGGGGTTTCGTCTATGCGCTGGATCAGGGCGTAGAGGGTTGCCAGGGCGTGGACGCAGAGGGGGCGGCGGGCCGCACAGGCGCAGTCGGGGGTCAGGGCGTCCGGGGGTACGGCGATCGCGATGCCCTCGGAGCGGAACGCGGCGGCCAGGTCGTCGGGGAGGTCGCCCGGCGCCAGCGGTCCGGCGTTGTCGAGGGCCTTGGCCACCAGGCGTTCGACGCGTTCGGCGTCGTCCCAGAGGGGGAGGCGCAGGGACGTGCGGTGGCCCGCGACCTCGGCCTCGACCTGGCCGGCGGTGATCGTGAGGGACGTGACGGCGTGGTTGCGGGCGAGGCTGCGCGCCTTCGGGCGGAGCCGGTCGGGTGGCGCGGCGACGGGCTCGGCGGTGCGCAGCCATGCCCGGCCCCAGGCGGTCGCGCCGAACTCCGCGGTCATGCGGTCCGCCCTTCGAGCGCGGCGCGCAGATCGGCGTCGGACAGGTCGGCGAGGGCGCCTTCGGCGTTCCCCGCGACGACGCCGGCGAGGGCGCGCTTGGACTCGTGCATGGCCGCGACGTGCTCCTCGATCGTTCCCGCGGTGACCAGGGTGTGCACGTTGAGCGCGCGGCGCTGGCCGATGCGGTGGGCGCGGTCGGTCGCCTGGTCCTCGACGGCGGGGTTCCACCAGCGGTCGTAGTGGACGACGTGGCCGGCCCGCGTCAGGTTGAGGCCGAAGCCCGCCGCGCGCAGGCTCAGCAGCAGGACGGGCGGCGCGTCCGGGTCGTTCTGGAACGCCTGGACCAGCCGGTCGCGGCGCTCGGGTCCGAGCCCGCCGTGCAGGAACGGCACCGGCGTGCCGAGGGTTCCGGAGAGGTGCCGCGCCAGCAGCTCGCCCATCGCGCGGTACTGGGTGAAGACGAGCACCCGGTCGTCCGCGATCTCCGTGAGCATCTCGGTCGCGCGGTCGAACTTGCCCGAACGGCCCGCCAGGTCCTCGCCCGTGTCATGGGCGCCGAGGTACTGGGCGGGGTGGTTGCAGATCTGCTTGAGCGCGGTCAGCAGGGCGAGGACGCGTCCCCTGCGCTCGATGCCGCTGCCGAGCCCGTCCGCGAACGCGCGGTCCACGGCCTCGCGGTAGAGCCGTTCCTGCTCGGCGGTGAGGGTGCAGGTGATCGTGGAGTGCTGCTTCGGCGGCAGGTCGGCGAGCACCTCGGCCTTCGTGCGGCGCAGCAGGTACGGCGCGACGAGCGCGTTCAGCCGGGCGGCGGCGGCCGGGGAGCGGCGCCGTTCGATCGGCACCGCGAACCGCTGCCGGAACCTCGCGCGCGGGCCGAGCAGCCCGGGGTTGGTCACGTTGAGGATCGCCCACAGCTCGCCGAGGCGGTTCTCGACGGGCGTGCCGGTCATCGCGATCCGGAGCCTGGCGGGCAGCCGGGCCGCCGCGCGGGACGCGAGCGCGTCGGGGTTCTTGATCTGCTGCGCCTCGTCCAGGATCAGCACGTCCCAGTCGATCGCCGGGAGGGCGTCGTCGGCGCGCAGGACGCCGTAGCCGGTGACGACGACCGCGCCGGGCGGCGGCGCGGCGGGCAGGTCGCGGCGCGGCCCGTGGTGGACGATCACCGGCGTGCCCGGCGCGAAGCGCGCCAGCTCGCGCCGCCAGTTGGCGACCAGGGAGGTCGGGCAGACGACCAGGTGCGGCCCGGCGCGGCGGGTCGCGAGCAGGCCGATGGCCTGGAGCGTCTTGCCGAGCCCCATCTCGTCGGCCAGCACGCCGCCGCCGCTCGCGCCGTCGTCCTCGGCCAGCGAGCGGAGCCAGGCGACCCCGGCGAGCTGGTACGGCCTGAACTCGGCGTCGACCGCGGCGACGGCCAGCTCGGCACGGGTCCGCAGCGTGCGGGCGAACGCGCCGAGCGCGGCCCCCGCGGACATGACCGCCGTCCCGTCGTCGTTCGGCACGGCGTGCGCGGCGGGCGGCATCCGCGCGGCGACCTCCTCGCGCACCGAGCCGTCCGCGATACCGGGGAGGCGGGCGGCCTCGCGCCACGTCCGGACGGAGTCGCCGAACGGGCCGGTCGGGACGTCCAGCTTGAGCAGGGCATCGACGTCCCGTTCCGGGTCGGCGAGCCGGACGGGGACCAGCACGCTCCTCAGCTCGCCGTCCACCGGGATCGCCAGCCGGGCGGAGGAGGGCCGGCCCTCCGGCAGCCCGTGGGCGCGGAGCGCGGCGGCGACGTCGGCCGTGCCCCACCAGGCGAGCGTTCCCTCCGCCGGAAGGAAGGTGAGCTGGAGCCGTCCCGGAAGGTCGGCCGGGTGAACGTCCGGAGCCGCGGCGGGCGCGGGGAGGTCAGGCATCGGCGGGTTCCTCCGGGCGGGGCGCCTCGGCCGCGGCCGTCCGGCCGGGGTGGCGGGGCAGGAGCGGGGTGGCGGCGAGCGCGACCGCCAGCAGGCCGATGCCGAGCCACAGCGAGCCCGAGAACGCCTCGCCGTACCCGTCCGCCATGGCCTCCGCGGTACGGCCGGTGTCCCTGACCTCGGTGAAGAAGTACGTGCCGACGACGGCGACGCCGACGGCCGCGGCGAGCTGCGTGACGGTGTTGTAGAGGGCGGAGCCCGAGCCGGCGTCGGTGACGGGGACGTCGTCCAGGGTGAGCTGGGCGAGCGGCGCGACGAGCATGCCCATCCCGGCGCCGCCGACGAGGACGCCCCAGACCAGGTCCGTCCACGCCGTGCCGTGCGTCGCGCCGTCCGCCTGGACGGCGAGCAGCGCCCAGCCCGCCGCCATGACGACCAGCCCGATCTGCACGGTGACGCGCCCGATGCGGGGCAGCAGCACGGCGGCCGACAGCGTCGCGAAGACGGGCACGGCGATGCACCACGGCAGGATCATCAGGCCCGCGCGGGTCGCCGACATGCCCAGCCCGATCTGGAGGAACAGCATGAACACCATGAAGAAGCCCATGGTCGGCACGAAGAACAGGAGCTGGACGAGCAGGCCCCCGTTCACCGACCGGAACCGGAACAGCGACGTCTCCAGCAGCGGCGCCCCGCCCCGGGACCCGAGCCGCCGCTCGTACGCGACGAACGCGGCGAGCACGGCCGCGCCCGCGGCGATCGAGACGTACGCCCACCCGGGCAGGCTCGCGCGGTCGGCGGCGTTGATCAGCGGGTAGAGGACGAGCAGCAGCCCGAGGCTCGACAGCACCGCGCCGGGCACGTCCACGCGCGGTGCCCCGGCCGTTCGGCTGTCGGGCAGCAGCCGGAGGGACGCGACGAAGGCGAGCGCGCCCAGCGGGACGTTCACCCAGAAGACCATGCGCCAGCTCTGCCCCGCGAGGTCCCAGCGCAGCATCAGCGGGCCGAGGAGCGGGCCGAGCGTCGCGGCGAGGCCGGTCAGCGCGGAGAACGCCGCCATCGGGCCGCCCCGTTCGCGCGGCGCGTACATCACCTGGATCTGCGACAGGACCTGCGGGATCATCGCGGCGGCCGACAGGCCCTGGAGGATCCGCGCGGCGACGAGCAGGCCCGCGCCGGGCGCGGCGGCGCACAGCGCCGAGGTCACGACGAACGCCGCGATGCCCGCGACGAACATCCGCTTGTGCCCGAGCATGTCGCCGAGCCGCGCCCCGCTGACCATGCCGAGCGCGAGAGCGAGGGTGTAGCCGCCGAGCATCCACTGGAGCTGCGCGGGGCTCGCGTCGAGGTCCTCCCGGATGGCGGGCAGCACGACCTGGAGGATGGTGACGCCGATCAGGTCGATGAACGCGGCGATCAGGACGACGGCGAGGGCGAGCGAGCGGGCCCTCCCGGCGATCGGTCGGGGAACGGGTACGTCCGGCAACCGTGCCTCCTCGGCTGATAGCATTGCGTGGCACACTAGTTGTGTCACGCAATGATTGCGTCGCGCAAGCTATTCGACGCGACCGAGCCCTGTCAAACCAGCGAGGACACATGAGCGAACGGGACAGCACCGCCGCGATCAGCGGGATCATCGACGCGCTGCCCGACCTGATCAACGCCGCGATCCTGCTCAACGGCCTGATCGCCGAGCGGATGCAGGTCACCCCGAGCGACTTCCACTGCCTGCACGCGCTGCACGAGGCCCCCGCCACCGCCGCCGCGCTCGCCGAGCGCGTCGGCCTCACCCCCGGCTCGGTCTCGCGCATGATCGACCGGCTGGAGGCCGCGGGCTGCGTCACCCGCAGGCCCGACCCCGGCGACCGCCGCCGCACCCTCATCGAGCCGACCGGCAAGGGCATCGAGCGCATCACCGAGTACTACGCCGGGCTCACCGCCCGCACGCGCGAGGACCTCGCCTCGTTCGACCAGCACCAGCTCGACGCGCTGCTGGCCTTCGTCCGCTCGTCCAGCAAAAGCACTATGGCCGAGGTAGCCCGCCTCCGCGGCGCCCCGTAGCCCGGCCCGGGACTCCTAAGCGCCGCGTGCGGGCCGGCGGAGGAGGACGGGGCGGACGCGGCCGAGGCCCTGGAGGGGCGGGGGCGGAGCGCGGAGGTGTCGTACGACGGGTCGCCGTTCAGCACCGAGGCGAACCCGGTGTCGACGAGGACGGCGCCCGGGTACGCGGTCGAGGTGAGGCGGGCGGCGAGGTTGACCGGGTCGCCGAAGACGTCGCCGAGGCGCTGGATGACCTCGCCGTACGCCATCCCCACGCGGACGCGCGGGAAGTCGGGCGCGGCGTCGAAGCGCTCGGCGATGCGCAGGCCGATCTCGGCGGCGGCGGGCGGCTCCGCCGCGGCGAACAGGATCTCGTCGCCGAGCGTCTTGATCACCCGGCCGCCGCCCTCGACGACGGCCTCGGTCGCCTCCCGCTCGAACCGTTCGACGAACTCGGCGAGGGAGTCGCCGTCCATCCGGCGGCTCAGCTTGGTGAACGACACGATGTCGGCGAAGCCGACCGCGAGGTGCGCGACGCCCGCGGCGGGGTCGGCGCGGGCGGCGGCGGTGGACGCGGCGGCGCGCATCCCGGCGGCGGCGAGCTGGCGGCGCCAGCCGTGCAGCAGGAGCCGTTCGAACGCGGGCCGCAGCTCCTCGGTGAGCGCGAGGGCCGCGTGCACGATCTCCGGCGTCACCGGCTCGTCCGGCGGGAACTCCTCGCCGAGGCGGCGCAGCCACACGTCGCCGAGCCAGCTCGCGAGGCGCCCCATCGTCTGCCCGACCGCCCGGACGAGCTGGAGCACCATCTCCTCGTTGACCAGCTCGTTGCCGAGCAGCTCGTTGATCTCGCGCAGCGCCGCCACATCGCCGTCGGTGAACGCGACCTCGTCGTCGGCGGGGGCGGGGAAACCGAGGGCCTGCCAGATGCGCTGCGCGTGGTCCTCGGTGACGTCCGCGAGGGCCTCGACCTCCTTGCGCGTGTAGCGCACGGGCCCGCCGAGCAGTGTCTCCTCGATGTCCTGCGGCACCTGGGGGTCCACCATGGGGGCCACCTCTATGTGTCATCGGCTGATGTCACAATAGTGGCGGAGTAAGATCGCTGGGGTCAAGAAGCGATCCAGCGCGCGGGCGACCCCCGCGCCGGGTCCGGCAGGTGACGAGCAGCGCGGCGGACGGGGCATGGCCGAGTACCGAATCGACGATCTGGCCCACGCGGCCGGGAGCACGGTGCGCAACATCCGCGCCTACCAGGACCGGGGGCTGCTGCCGCCGCCCCGGCTGGAGGGCCGGGTCGGCATCTACGACGACACCCACCTCGCCCGGCTCCGGCTGATCGGCAAGCTGCTCGGCCGCGGCTACACGTTCGCGATCATCAAGGACCTGCTGTCCGCGTGGGAGACCGGCAAGGACGTCGGCGAGGTCCTCGGCCTGGAGAAGGTGCTCACCGACCCCTGGTCGGACGAGATCCCGACGACCGCCACGTACCCCGAGCTGTTCGAGATCTTCGGCGGCGGCCTCGCCGAGGACCAGGCCGCCGCGCTGCTCGAACGGACCGTCGAGCTCGGCCTGATCGAGCCGGACGGCGACCAGTACCGGGTGCCGAGCCCGCGGCTGCTGCACGTCGGCGCCGAACTCGTCGCCGCGGGCATCCCGCTCGGGTCCGTGCTCGACATCGCACGGCAGATCCGCGACGACTGCGACGTGATCGCCGGACGGTTCGTCAACCTGGTCCAGGAGCACATCTTCCAGCGCCTGGAGGACCTGCCCAACCCCACGACCGAGGAGATCACCGACGTGGCCGAGGTCGTCCGCCGGATGCGCCCCCTGGTCAAGATGGTCGTCGACCCGTTCATCGCCCGCGCGATGGAGACCCGCGTCGAGGCCGCACTCGGCTCCCACCTGGAGACCGTCCGCGACCACCTGACCGCCCTCCCCACCGACCACCCCTGACCCCCATTACCTCCGGGGCCCGTTGCGCCTGCGGGAGCGTGGGGGCTGGGGGTTAGAGGAGGCTGACGCCCCAGGCGATGGTGATCTGGTGGGCCGCGCCCTCGGAGTCGGTGATCGTCACCTTGCCCTCGCCGGGCAGGCCGATCAGGGCGGTGCGGAGGGTCACGGTCACCTCGTCGGAGGCGCCCTTGGCCATGCCGCCCTGCATGCGGTCGAGGACGATCTGGCCGGTGGACGACATCGCGGTCCAGGTCACCGGGCCCTTCTGCGCGGCGAGGCGGATGTGCGCGACCTTGGTGCCGTACATGGTGATCTTGCCGGGCGACACCAGCAGCTCGCCCGGGACCGTGGGCGGCACCGGGGGCGGGGTGGTCGGCGCGGGCGTCGTCGGTCCCGGTCCCGGCGACGGGACCCGCGGCTCGCGCCCGTCGGTCTGCGGCCGTACGGCCGGGGGAGCGCCCGCCGCGCCGGGCCGCCCGCCGGGCGCCTGCGCCTGCGGCGGGCGGGTGCCGTGGTCGGGGCCGCCGGGCGACGAGCGGTCGGTCACCGACGGCTGCGGGCGCGTCCCGAACGGCGGCCAGCGCAGCGTGGACGGCCCGAGGCCGGTGCCCATCACCACGGTGGCGAGCAGCGCGGTGACCAGCGCGCCCGCCATGCCGCCGCCGGTGAACAGCCACCGCTTGGTGAACGGCGACGGCACGTCCGGCTGGCTCGGCAGCCCCTCGGGGGTGAGCGCGCCGCCGCGCGCGGCGATGTCGGCGCGGTGCCCGGCGAGCTCGGGGTCGGTCGCGGTGTGCATGACGCGGTGCCGCAGCGCCGCGGGCAGCACCGGCGCGGGCGCGGACGCGAGCAGCTCGACGGCGCCGGGACGGGCCCGCTCGCGGCAGTCGGCGCAGTCGCCGACGTGCCGCCGGACGTCCTCGTCCTCGATCGGCGGCGCCGCGGGCTCCGGGGCGCGGCGTTCGGGGGCGCGCGCGGCGAGCATCACGACCGCCGCCGAACGGAACGAGCGCGCCTTCGCGGCGGGTTCGGGCTCGGCGGCCCGGAGGCCGGCGCACTCGCGCGCGGCCTGTTCGAGCTCGGCCCGGTGGGCCTCCTCCAGGCTCGTCCGCGCCCTGCGCACCCGCAGCGCGGCGCGGCGGGACGACACGCCGAGCGCGGCCCCGAGCCTGGACGGCCGGAGCCGGTGCCGGAACGCCAGCAGCGCCGCCTCCTGGTCGGCGAACTCCATCCGGGCGAGCGTCGCGCGCAGCAGGTCGTGCCCGGCGAACTCGGCGTCGCGGTCCCACCAGAGCTCGCCGGTGCGCCCGCGCTGGACGCAGCGCCGCCGCGCCGCGCCGAACAGCCACGAGCTCAAATGGACGTGGTCGCGCATCCTCGGCGCGCGCCGATAAGCGTCGATGAACGTGTCGTGCACGATGTCGGCCGTGACCTTGACATCGCCCGTGACGGACGAAACGTAATCATAAAGGTGCGGAGCGTATTCCTCGTACAGTTCGCCCAGGGCGACGTCGTCACCCTCGTTGAGGCCCTGGACCAACCGGCGGTCGGCCGCGACTTCCTCGGAGGACCACCTGGGCATACACGGCTCCCGGCACAGGCATGGGAAGAGGTCGTCCTGACAATCGGCTCACCTTGCATACACCCCGCCGCCCCATCTGCACCACTTGATCCCACGAAATGGGGGTGAAGGGTGACCGCGGGGTGAGAACACCCCATCCCTGAGTGATCATCGGAAATCACATACGGATTCGCGAGCCTTCGGAAATCAGCGCGCGTGGTCCGCTCGTGCCGTTCGGGCGAGTTCGGCGTCATGAACCAAAAAGCGCCTCCGGGCTCACGGGATCGCGGGCGGCTCGGTCGTGGGGCCTGAGGTGGGCGGGTCGGTCGTGGGCGGCGGGGCGATCGGGTTCGGGCCGTTCACGCGGACGTAGGTGGGCGGGCCGGGAAGGTTCTGGTGGATGACCAGGCGCGCGGAGCCCTGGCCGTTGACGAGCCACAGCGCGATCCGGCACGGTTCGCCGGACGTGGTGAGGGTCCTGCCCTCGCAGCCCGAGTCGACGAGGGAGATCCCGGGCGCCGCCGGGCCGATGAGCTCGATCGCGCCGATCCGTAGGGGAGCGCCGCCGGTGCTGGACACCTCGACGTTGCACACGCAGCCGCGCCCGGCGCAGGTGAGGTCGAGGGATGTCGGGCTCACCGCGATGCCGGGCCCCGACCCGGACGGCCCGCCGCCGCCGCTGCCGCCGCCGCTCCCTCCTCCGCCGCCGTTGCCGCCGCCTCCCCCGTCCGGGACCGGGAACGTCTGGCTCCCGCCGGTCGCGGCGTCCACGATCGTGAACCCGCCGTACGTGATCGCCAGCGCGGCGAGCGTTACGAACACGCCGACGCCCACCCGCAGCGAGTGGAAGCGGCCCGCGGTGCTGATCAGCGGGCCGATCGCCGCGCCGGCCGCCGCGCCGACCAGCCGGATCTCGGGCGAGGCGCCGTAGTGGGTGGTCACGAGAGTGCCGATGATGGAGCAGCAGACCGCGCCGAGGACGGCGAGCATCACCGGCCCGACGCGCTGCTGCTGTTGTGCCTGCGGTGGAGTGGTCACCAGCCGCCTCCGTTGTGTACCGGGGTCCGGGACGCCCCGAGTACGTGCTCAGACGGCCTTCGCCGCGCCGGTGTTCTCGCGTTGTCCGGGCTCGGACACCGTCCGGGTCCGGCCATGCGCGGCGCGGCGGGAACTCGCGGGAGCTCAGTCGAGGCGTTCGACCGCCAGGGCCCCTTCGGCGTACCGCTCGCGCAGCGTCTTCTTCGAGAACTTCCCGACCGAGGTCTTCGGGATCTCCTCGACGAACGCCCACCGCTCCGGGAGCTGCCACTTCGGGACGCGGCCGCCCAGGTACGTCCTGAGCTGGGCGGCGGTGACGGCGGCGCCCTCCCGGACGACGACCGAGGCGAGGGGCCGCTCCTGCCAGCGGTCGTCGGGCACGCCGACGACCGCGGCCTCGATGACGTCCGGGTGCGCCATCAGCTGGTTCTCCAGCTCGACCGAGGAGATCCACTCGCCGCCCGACTTGATGACGTCCTTCGCCCGGTCGGTGAGAACGAGATAGCCGTCCGGTGACAGTGTGCCGACGTCGCCGGTGCGCAGCCAGCCGCCGTGGAACCGGGCCGGGTCCTCGCCGCGGTGGTACGCGGCGGTGATCCACGGGCCGCGGATCTCGACCTCGCCGACCGCCTCCCCGTCGTTCGGCAGCACGACGTCGCCGTCGCCGACGATCCGGATCTCCAGCCCGGCGAGCACGCGGCCCTGCGTGACGCGGTGCGGCCACGGGTCCTCGGCTGCGGCGGGCGCGTGCGCCATCGTCGCGACCGGCGACGTCTCGGTCATCCCCCACGCCTGGACGATCCGCACGCCGAGGTCGTCGAAGCCGCGCATCAGCGACTCGGGCACGGCCGAGCCGCCGCACGGCACCAGCCGCAGCGAGCTGAGGTCGGAGCCGTGCTCGCGCGCGTACCGCAGGACGTCGCCCCAGATCGTCGGAACGGCCCCCGCGACCGTCGGGCGTTCCGCCGCGATCAGCTCGATCAGCGGCTCGGCCTGGAGGAACCGGTCCGGCATGACGAGGGACGCGCCCGCCATCACCGCCGCGTAGGGGAGCCCCCAGGCGTTCGCGTGGAACATCGGGACGACCGGCAGCACCCTGTCGCCGGCGGCGAGGCCCATCGCGTTGCCCGTGCAGACCGCCATCGAGTGCAGGTAGGCGGAACGGTGCGAGTAGACGACGCCCTTCGGGTCGCCCGTGGTGCCGCTGGTGTAGCACATGGCCGCGGCCCAGCGCTCGTCGATGTCGGGCCAGTCGAACGAGGCCGGAGCGGCGGCGAGCAGCTCCTCGTACGAGTGCAGCTCCTTGCCGGCCGGTTCGAGCGGCGCGGTGTCGGCCTCGCCGACGACGATGACGTGCCGGACGGTCGTGAACCTCGGCAGCACGGACGCCAGCAGCGGCACCAGCGAGGCGTCCACGATCACGACCCGGTCCTCGGCGTGGCCGGCGATGTAGACGAGCTGGTCGGGGAACAGCCGGATGTTGAGCGTGTGGAGCACCGCGCCCATGGACGGGACGGCGAGGTAGCACTCCATGTGCTCGGTGTTGTTCCACATGAACGTGGCGACGCGCTGGTCGGCGTCCACACCGAGGCCGCGCAGGGCGCCGGCGAGGCGGGCGGCCCGTTCACCCAGCCGGGCGTAGGGGATGCGGCGGGCGCCGGCGCCCGTCCAGGTCGCGATCTCGGCCGAGCCGAAGACCTCCGTGCCGTACCGCATGATCGACGAGATGGTCAGCGGGTGGTCCTGCATCGTGCTCCACACGGCGCGCCTCCTGCTCAGCGGATCCCAGAACCGGATTCTGGCGGAGATGCCCGGGGTTGTCAGCCCTGCTGAGGGGGCACGCCGGGGAAGTCGGCGCCGAGCCCGGCGTCGTCGCGGAGCTTGGCGACCGCGCGCGACACCGTGCTCTTGACCGTGCCGACGCTGATTCCGAGCACTTCGGCGATCTCGTTCTCCGGCATGTCCTCGTAATAGCGGAGGACCACCGCGAGGCGCTGCCGTTCGGGCAGCCGGTCGAGCGCGCGGCCGAGCGCGTCGTGCAACTCGCTGCGCCCGGTGTGGTCGTCCACCGGGCGGTCCGGGAGCCGGTCGGTCGGATAGACGTCCAATTTCTTCCGGCGCCACCAGGAGATCTGCGTGTTGACCATCGCGCGGCGGACGTAGCCGTCCACGGCGGCGCGGTCCTGGATCCGGTCCCAGGCCAGGTAGGTCTTGGCGAGGGCGGCCTGGAGCAGGTCCTCCGCCTCGGCCCTGTCGCTGGTCAGCTGGGTGGCGGCGCGGAGCAGGGCCGCGCCGCGGGCCGTGACGTACTCGCGGAACTCCTCGTGCCGCGTGTCGTTCAAGTCACCACCGAGCCAGGGGTCGCCGTCGGGCCGTGCCATTCCGGGGGTCCCGTCCGGAACCTCGTTCGGGACCTCGTTCGGGGAAGATCCAGTACTGACGACGATGGCACGAAGATCGTAATTCGGGGCCAACAAAAATGGCATAATCGGGTCAACCGGAGGAGAAATACCAACCAGAGTGAGAAGATCTACTACTGCCGGACGACTTATCGCGACAAATCCGTCGACAGGTGAGGGGACCGGCGTGAACCTTGACTCGCCGTCCTAACAGCCGTCACCCGCCGTGAAGACCGATGCCGGAGTGCCCCCATGCCGCTTCCCCGCCGCCGTGGACACGCGCGCCGCCGCCGCCGCGACGCCGTCCTCGGAGCCCCGCCTCCCCGCCCGCCCACCAGCGGTCGCTCCGGGCGCTCGGCGGGACGGTGCTGGACGCGAGCCCGCACCTGCTGGTGCTGCGGACGGAGGGCGGCGAGGAACGGCTGGCGATGACGCCGGCGACCACCGTCTGGCACGGCGGGCGCGGGGGCCTCGCCGCCCTGCGGCCGGGCCGCTCGGCGGTCGTGCGGTCCGCGCCCGGCGGGCTCGGCGCCGATCGGGTCTGGGTCGACATCGGACGGGTCGCGGGCACGATCCTGGCGTGCGGGCGGGACACCGTGGAGGTGGACATGGGACCCCATCGCGGGCGCGCCCATGTGGTGATCCCCCGCACGCCCTCGGCCGCGTGCTCGTCCGGCATCCCCGGCTGGAGCCCGGCTACCTGTTCGACGCGATCTGCGTGCGCTCGCCGGACGGGCCGATGGCCGTACGGCCGAGCACCTCCCAGCCCGGCAACCGCGCCGACGACCTCGCGCCGCCCGGCCCCGGCGCGCCCGTGCCGGACGTCCTGCACGGCACCGCGACCTGGTTCGGCTCCCCGGACGACGCCCCCGGCGCGACGTACCCGGCGGTGGACGCGGAGGGCGGCGCGGGCGGCTGCGCCGGCGCGCCCTCGGGCTGCGTCGCGCTCCCCTACCTGTCGCTCGGCAGCGAGGTCGCCGTCCGCAACGAGTGCACCGGGCGCGGCGGGACGGTCCCGGTGGTCGAGTGCGGCTGCACGGCCGCGCGGTACTGCGACCGCTGCGTCGAGTGCGGCACCTCGCCGCGCGGCCGGATCGTCGAGCTGACCCCCGCGGCGTTCGCCGGGCTCGGCGGCGATCTGGAGGCCGGCTGCTTCAACGCCGTCGTCCGCCACGGCGCGCCGGGGGCGGCCACCCCATGACGATCTCCGATCTCCAGAACGCGCAGGTGCTGCTGCTCGCCGCCGTCCTGCTCGCCGCCTGCCTGGCCAAGCTCACGATCCGCGCGCCGGTCGCGGACGTGCCCGACCACGTGCACGGCGTCCCGGTCCCGGCCCGGCTGCGGCGCGCGACGGCGCTGCGGTCGAGCCGCGGCCTGAACGTCGGCCTCGGCGTCGGCGAGGGCGCGCTCGGCCTCGCCCTGCTGCTGTCGCCGCACCTGTCGGTACGGATCGCGACGACCGTGGCGTTCGCCGCGGCGACGTGGGCGGTCGGCGAGCTGCGGGTGCACCGTCCTGACGCCGGATGCGGCTGCTTCGGCGGGCTGAGCGCCAAACGGGTGGGACGCCGCAGCGTGGCGCGGGCCGCGCTGTTCACCGGTGCGGGCGTGGTGTCGCTGACCGCGCCGCACGCGGGCCTCGCCGTGCTGCGGCACGACGCCGCGCAGGTGTGGCCGGTGCTCGTCCTGGAGCTGGCGGTGTTCGCCGCGATCTCCCCGAGCTGTCGGCCCCGCTCGACCGGCGCGGCCTGCGGACCCGTCCGCCCGTCCCGTGCGGGAGGCGCCTGAGCCCCCTCGCCGAGACGTACGCGACGCTGCACGACAGCCCGGCCTGGCTGGCGTACGAGAACGTGCTGGCCAGCGCCGTTCCCCTGGACGTGTGGCGCGAGGGCTGCTGGCGCTTCGTGGTCTACCCGGCCCGGGTGGACGGCCGCCCCATGGAGGCCGTCTTCGCCGTCTCCACCGCCGCCCGCGACCGCGAGGTGAAGGCCGTCCTCCTCGCCCCGAGCGCCCCGAGCCCCCGACCTCCCCGCCGACGGCAGAACGCAGGAAGAACACACGGACGGGCGCGCCTCGGCCGATGCGGCCGACGTTGACGCCGCCGAGGCGGAGGTCGAGGACACCGGAGAGTCGCGAACGATCGGCTCCGGGGTCGTCTAACCACCTCCCGGCCCGGCCCGTTCGGACCCGGGGACGTCCATCGCTCGCTATACGGCTCTCTAGAGGAATTCCTAGAACGCCGAATAGAGACCTGACGGGACGCCACTCGTGCCTCTTCTACGTCGTTCTAGCAGAATCCCTAGAGAGGCTTATATTCGCATAGCGTCACATCGCCGCAGGTCAAGCGGCGATTCGGCTCTATACGGCTCTCTAGGCGTACGGCGAGAGAGGTGTAGAAGGACATCGAGCGGCGGGAGCCGCGGTCGGGCCGGACGGGCCGGCGGTGCGGGTCAGGCTGTGCGGGTCAGGCTGTGCGGGTCGAGCGGTGCGGGTCAGGCGGTGCGGGTCAGGCGGTGCGGGTCAGGCGGGCTGCGAGCGGAGGAACTTGCCGAAGTGCGGCACGGTGAACGCGACCAGGCCGCGCTCGGCGCTGAAGATGAGGCCCTTCTTGATCAGGCCGTCGCGGGCGGGCGACAGGCTGGACGGCTTGCGGCCGAGCTCGTCGGCGACCGACGCGGTCGACACCGGCGTGTCGCCCTCGTCGCCGAGCATCGCCATCGCCCGCATGTAGTCGCGCTCGGCGGGCGTGGCGCGCTCGTAGCGGCTGCCGAAGAACCCGACGGCCAGCTCGCTCTCGGCCTCGGGGGCGGCGACCTTGATGTCGTCGGCGGTGATCGGGGTGTCGGGCGCGACGTCCCAGACGACCTTGGCGTACGCCTGCACGAAGTAGGGGTAGCCGTCGGCGGCGCCGTAGAGCGCGTCGAGGGCGTCCTTGGTGAACGTGACGTCCTCGCGCTCGGCGGGCGCGAGCAGCGCGACGTCGGCGGAGTCGCGGTCGAGCCGGTCGATCCGGGCGTAGCGGAACAGCCGCTCGGAGTAGGACTTGCTCGCCGACAGGACGGCCGGCAGGTGCGGCAGCCCGGCCCCGACGACGATCAGCGGGCCGCCGTTCTGCGACAGCTCGTGGCAGGCGGCGCAGAGCGCGGACACGTCGTCGGCCGGGATGTCCTGCATCTCGTCGACGAACAGGGCGATGCCCGCGCCGACGTCGGTCGCGACCGACGCCGCGTCCACGAACAGCTCGGTGAGGTCGATCTCCAGGTCGCCGGAGTCGGCGCGACCGCGCGCGGCGGGCACGTCGATGCCGGGCTGCCAGCGGTGCGCGCGGGCCTTGGCCGTGCGCCCGGCCGGCTCCTCGCCCGCCTGCGCGAACGCCTTGAGCACGCCGAGGAACCCCTCGATGCGGTCGGGCGCGCGGTGCCGGGGCGCCAGCTCCCGCACCGCCATGTGCAGCGCCGAGGCGACGGGCCGGCGGATCGACTGGTCGGGACGGGCCTCGATCTTGCCGGTGCCCCACAGCCGCTGGATCGCCATCGAGCGGAACGCGTTGAGCAGCACGGTCTTGCCCACGCCGCGCAGCCCGGTGATGATCATGCTGCGCTCGGGACGCCCGCGGGCGACGCGTTCGAGCACGACCTCGAACTGCTGGAGCTCGCGGTCGCGGCCGGCCAGCTCGGGAGGGCGCTGCCCGGCGCCCGGGGCATAGGGATTGCGCACGGGGTCCACGGTCTCGGACTCTATGAGGCGATATAGCTGAGGCCGTAGATTTGCGTAGAAACTCGTACGGCGTGTCGCGTACGGCTGCCGTCGCCGGCAGCGCGCCGCACTGTCAGGTCCCCCCGCGGCCACCGTCGCCACCATGCCGCCTCCCCGGGCGAACGCCTCCGCGCCTGCGCGCCTTGGAACATGCTGGTCGAATCTGTGTTCGACTCATTCGAACACAGTAGCGCATGCGTACGACCCCGTCACCCGATCCCCCAGAACTCCCGAGAACCCGCCGCGCCCCGCCGAAGCAGAACGGCCACGCGCGCACACTGTCCCGTGCGCACGTGGCCGTTCCACCACAGATCCGCAGCTCAGCCGCACGTTCCTCGGTACGGCGAGCCGCGCGTCCCTCAGGACAGGGACTCGTCGGCGTTGGACAGGTGCGGGACCTTCTCCGCCGGAACGGTCCCCATCCGCCCCGCCTGGAAGTCCTCGAACGCCTGGACGATCTCCTCGCGGGTGTTCATCACGAACGGGCCGTACCGCGCGACCGGCTCGCGGATCGGGAGGCCGCCGAGGACCAGGATCTCCCAGCCGTTCGCGCTCGCCTGCGGCTGCACGTCGGCGGCGCGCACGACCAGCCCGTCCTGCTCGCCCCTGTGGTGCGAGCCCCCGAACACCGCGAGCCGTCCCTCGTCCAGCGCGACCTCCTCCACGCCCGCGGTGCCGCGCCCGGACAGGACGTACACCATGGCGTTGAAGTCGCGCGGCCAGGGCAGCGCCAGGCGGGCGCCGGGCGCGACGGTCGCGTGCAGGTAGTTGATCGGCGTGTACGTGACGCCCGGCCCGTCGTGCCCGCCGACCGAGCCCGCGATCACGCGGACCAGGGACGAGCCGTCCGCGGCGGCGAGCAGCTTGACGTCGCGCGCCTCGATGTCCTGGTAGCGGGGGTCGGCCCACTTCTCGGCGCGCGGCAGGTTGACCCAGAGCTGGACGCCGTGGAACAGCCCGCCCTTGGCGACCAGCTCGGGCGGCGGCTGCTCGATGTGCTGGATGCCGGACGCGGCCGTCATCCACTGGGTCGCGCCGTCGGAGATCAGCCCGCCTCCGCCGGTGGTGTCGCGGTGCTGGAACGCCCCGTCGATGATGTAGGTGACCGTCTCGAACCCGCGGTGCGGATGCCACGGCGTCCCCTTGGCCTCGCCCGGCGCGTACTCCACCGCGCCCATGTGGTCGAGCAGCAGGAACGGGTCGGCCAGGGCCAGGTCGACGCCCGGGAACGGCCGCCGCACCTGGAAGCCCTCGCCCTCCAGGTGGCGCTGGGCGGTGACGACCTTGGCGACGCGGCGCCAGTCGGTCCGGCCGTCCGGCAGCGGCGCCAGGCGCGGCAGGGTCAGCGGGTCCGCCATCACGGCAGGCATGGGGTCTCCCCTCGATCGGTGGGCCGCCGGCACGGTGGACGGTGGCGCTGTCCGCAACATAGTTGAAAGATAAACTATTCCGGGACGGGGGATCCCTCGTACGATGCCCCTGCGCGACTGTAGCGAGGATTAGTTGAATGTTCAACATGTGGCCTATACTCCGGGCATGAGCGAACCACGATGGCTCGATGCGACCGAGCAGCGCGATTGGCGGGCCTACGTGGACGGCAGCGTCCGGCTCACCGAGATCATGGATCGCGACCTGAAGTCCAAGCACGGCCTGTCGGTGTCGGAGTACGAGATCCTCGTCCGCCTCTCCGAGGCCCCGAGCACCGGCTGCGCATGGCCGAGCTCGCCGCCAACGCCAGCCAGTCGCGCAGCCGCCTGTCCCACACCTGCTCGCGCCTGGAGTCCAAGGGCCTGGTCATGCGCGACACCTGCCCCGGCGACAAGCGCGGCGTCTTCGCGATCCTCACCCCGAGGGCTACGCGGCGCTCGAACGGGCCGCCCGCGACCACGTCGAGACGGTCCGCGCGTACTTCATCGACGTCATCGACCCGGCGGACCTCGCGGCCATCGGCCGCGCCTTCACCGCCGTCATGAAGCGCATCCACGGCTGACCCGCCGACCGCGGCCCATCTTCGCGGCACGCCCCGTTCGGGCGGGCGGACCCGTCGGCCCGGCGCCCGCCCCGCGACGCGCCCCGTTCGCCCCGGCGGCCGAACGGTCCGCGGCGGTCCGGAACGGGCAGACGCGGGTGGCGGGGGCGGTACTACAGAGTCACCGACACGCCGGTGAGGAAGCCGACCGAGATCAGGGTGAGGGCGATCCAGCCCGCCATCATCCCGGCGCCGAACGGCCGCCAGCGGCCCCCACCTTCCACACCAGCAGCCCGCCCAGCCCGAACGCCAGCACCAGCAGCGTCACGAACTGCGGCAGCAGGCTCGGCCGCCGGCTCGACATCAGCGGCGCGTACATCATCACCACGTCGACGAACACGAACGTCCCGAACCCGGCCGCGAGCGCGCCGATGTCGCGCCCGCCGAGCGCCTGGGCCCGTTCGCCCAGCGCCTGGACGCGGTCCGAGCGCCACCGCAGGCGCGGCCCGCTCCGCGAGGCGGGCTCGACCTCCACGGTGTGCGCGACGGAGAAGATCTCGTCTTCGAGGCTCGGGAAGTCCTTGTTCTGAGGATCCGCCATGCCGGCTCCCTGGGCCGGGAGGAGCGCCGGGGCAGGCCCGGCGTGGACGGACGTCAACGCGGCGCGCGCCCGCCCCCGGCCCCGTACGGCGAGCACGCTCTCCAACGCACCGTAGCGAATCCAGGGTCCCACGCGAAGTCCGCGCGACGTGCCATCCTGCTGGGATGCCAGGCAGACGGCCACTTCGTGGCGCAGCGTTCATGACCACGTTCGCGGCGGTGACGGTCCTGACGGGCGGGTGCGGCGGCGGATCCGACGACGGCTCGAAGGGCTCCGCGTCGCCCGCCTCGCCGCCCACGGCGAGCGGCTCCTCGCCGTCCGCGTCGCCGACCGGCCCGAAGGCGTTCGAGTCGCGGATCACGAAGGTCTCGGCGGCGACCCTCGACCACTCGTGGCGCAAGGGCTGCCCCGTCCCGCTCTCCGGCCTGCGGATGATCGAGATGACGTACTGGGGGATGGACCGCGAGCCGCACGACGGCGGCCGGCTCGTCGTCAACGCCAAGGCCGCCGACGACCTGGTGAAGGTGTTCAGGAAGCTGTACGACCTGCGCTACCCGATCAAGCGCATGGAGCCCGTGGACGCCTACAAGGGCAGCGACTACGACTCGATCGAGGCCGACAACACCTCGGCGTTCAACTGCCGCAACGCGACCGGCTCGGGCTCGTGGTCGCAGCACGCCTACGGCCTCGCGGTCGACGTCAACCCGTGCGAGAACCCGTACGTCACCGCGGACGGCCACGTCGACCACAAGCACTGCGTGAAGTACGCCGACCGCGAGAACCGCGACCCCGGCGTCATCCACGCGAACGACGCCGTCGTCCGCGCGTTCGACTCGATCGGCTGGGGCTGGGGCGGCGAGTGGGACGGCACGAAGGACTTCCAGCACTTCAGCAGCAACGGCCGCTAGCCCCTTCGGCCCGGACCCGGACCCGGACCCGGTTCGGGCGGCTCGGCGGGCGGACGGCGGCGCGGTTCGTGGAACGGCGCGGACGCGCGCGCGGGGCTCGTTCACGGAAGCTGAGGACGGGCGCGGGGCCCGGAGACAGGCGGGGTGGGGCGCGGCCGGACGGGGTCGGGAGCCCCGGTCCGACGGGCCGTGCGGCGGCGGGGAGCGCCCGCCGCGGGTCGGGCTGGTCAGAGCATGGTGAGGGCGAGCGCCGCGATGACGACGACCGCGAGGACGGCGACGATGCCGACGATCATGCCGACGGGCGGGCCCGACTTCTCGGGCTGCGACTGCTGGGCGAACCGCTGGAACTGGTGGGTCGTGCCTGCGGGATCATTCGCGTTCTGAGACATGCGGACGAGGGTAACGGATGGATTCGGGCGTGTTCATCGCCATTCGCCCGAGAGGGCCGGTCCGGTGGCGCGCGTCTCGACCACCAGCTCGTCGCCCTCGGGCGAGAGTTCGAGCGACGCGGTGACGGACGCCAGCTCGCCCAGCCGGTCGAGGTGCGTGCCTCCGCAGGGCATCTCGACCGTTCCTTCGGGCAGGTCGCAGCGCCAGGTCCGGCGGGCGGCCAGCTCGGGCGAGGGCGCGTCGATCCGTACGGGCGCGTCGGCGGCGACCCACGACGCGAG
This sequence comes from Actinomadura sp. J1-007, assembly GCF_009793335.1. Taxonomy (GTDB): domain Bacteria; phylum Actinomycetota; class Actinomycetes; order Streptosporangiales; family Streptosporangiaceae; genus Spirillospora; species Spirillospora yumaensis. Next base: position 3,158,237 of record NZ_WING01000001.1, read on the forward strand.
CAGGCCGTTCATCGTCGCGGTGATGCCCGGGAGATCGTCCGCGAGGCCCTCGGCGGTGAAGCCGGCGCGGCGCAGCGAACGGCCGACGCGGTAGACATCGCGGCTGCCCCGTTCCACGATCCGGGACGAGACGATCGCGAGCGCGTCGAAGTCGGGGCGGCCGAGCCCGTCGGTACGGGCGGGTTCGCGCCAGCGGGGCGCGAGCGCGGCGTTCAGCGCGAGCGCCGTCACGTGGCAGGCGGTGTGCCCTGCCGACAGGGCGCGGCGGCGGACGGGGTCCACGAACAGGAGGGCCTCGGCGCTCTCGGGGACGTGGCGTTCGACGACGTGCACGACCAGCCAGGCCCAGCCGCCCTCGCCGCGCCGCACCGGGATGTCGGCGCCGAGCAGGATGCGTTCGGCGTCGCCCGCGACGCCGGAGCCGGGGCCCGGGTCGAGCGGGACGGCGCCGGTGAGGCAGTCGGCGACCTTCAGCTCCATGCCCTCGGCCTGGATCAGGCCGGAGTCGGCGGGCTGGTCGGGCCAGGAGGGGTCGAGCGGGTGGAACGGCGTCGCGTGCGTGACGATCCCGTAGCCGCCGTCGAGCGGCGCGGACAGCAGCACCGGCGAACGCCCGGACACCTCGCCGGACGGGTACGTGACGTGAGTTGATCCCCGATTTCCCTCACGTTCGCTGACGCTACCAGCAGCGACGCGGCCCTCTCTGACCGGCCGCCGCCCTCGCTCCGTGCGGAGAGTGTGGGATTCGAACCCACGAGGACTGTCCCCAGCCCTGGGCGCTTTCAAGGCGCCTGCACTAGTCCACTATGCGAACTCTCCAGTGACCACGCCCAACGATAGCGGTCGTACGCCGCTGACTTCGACCGCGTATCCGCCTCCCGGCGATCACCCGGGGACGGCCCCGGAGCGGGCGGCGGACGTCGCGTCAGGGGACGCGGTAGCCGGGGATGGACGGCCAGCGCACGGTCATGACGACCGAGTCGTCCTCGGCCTCCCAGGAGTGGTCGACGCCGCGCCGCCACACGACGTAGTCGCCCCGCTCGGCCAGCACCACGTTCCCCTCCGGGAACTCCAGCCGGAACCGTCCGCTGATCAGCACGAGCAGCGCGTCGCGCTTCTCGCCGTCGGTCCACCGCGCGCGCCGTTCGCCGCGCGGGTGGACGCCCCACTTGATCTCGACGTCGTCGCTGTGGCGCAGGTCGCCCTCCGGCTTGAAGTGCCCCAGCAGCCAACCACGGTCCCCGGCGGCGTCGGCCTCCGCCGAGCCCACATAAACCCCGTCCACGAACGGCGACCCTAGCCGAGGGCGCGGGTCACTCGGCGGCCGGGGACTGCGGGCGCTGGAAGGCGAAGCCGTCGCCGACCACGGCGGCGAGGTTGAGGTACGCCTCGCGGGTGGCCGGGGCGAGCTGCTCCAGCTCGACCTCGGCGCCCTCCTCCAGGTGGTCGTCGTACGGGATGCGGACGACGGCGCGGCAGCGGCTCTCGAAGTGCGCCTGGAGCTTGTCGAGGTCCACTTGGCTGCGGGTGCGGTTGCGGACCATCGACAGGACGACGACGCCGTTGCGGACCAGGTGCCCGTGGTCGTGGGCCTCCAGCCAGTCGAGGGTCGCGCTCGCCGAACGGGCGCCGTCCACCGACGGGGAGCTGACCAGGACGAGCTGGTCGGCGAGGCTGAGCACGCCCGCCATCGCCGAGTGCAGCAGGCCCGTGCCGCAGTCGGTGATGCAGACCGAGTAGTACTGCTCCAGCACGACGGCGACGGAGGAGTAGTCCTCGGCGCTGAACGCCTCGCTGACGGCCGGGTCGCGGTCGGAGGCCAGTACCTCCAGGCGCGCGCCGTTCTGCGAGGTGAAGCCGCGGACGTCGGCGTACCGGTGGATCTTGTCGCGTCCGTTCAGCAGGTCGCGGACCGTCGCGGCCGTCTCCAGCTTCACCTTGTCGGACAGCGTGCCGCGGTCGGGGTTGGCGTCCACCGCGATCACCCGGTCGCCGCGGATGGACGACAGCATCGACCCGAGGCCGGTGGTGGTGGTCGTCTTGCCCACGCCGCCCTTCAGCGACATGACCGCGACGCGGTGGTGACCCCCGGCGACGGTCGTGCGGGCGCGGGCGATCAGGTCCTTGCGGCGCAGCTCGGTCTGCGACTCGCCGGGGTGGATGTTGCCGCCGGACGCCTTGTAGACGGCGCGGCGCCACCCGGACGAGGGGGCGATGCGGCGTTCGCCGAGGAGGTTCTCGGAGCTGAGGCTCTCGGAGCTCTCCGGCGCGGGCTGCTGCGGCTGGCCGCCCTGCTGCGGATACCCCGGCCCGGGATAGCCCGGCTGGCCCGGGTGCCCCGGCTGGCCCGGCTGGCCCGGGTAGGGGCCGACCTGCTGCGGCTGGCCCGGCGGCATCTGCGGGTACGCGCCCGGCTGGGGGGCGTAGCCCTCGGCGGGCGGCTGCGGATAGCCCTCGGGCTGCGGGTACTCGGCGGGAGGCTGCGCGTAACCCTCGGCGGGAGGCTGCGGGTAGCCCTCGGGCAGCGGCTGGCCGTCGGGACCGTAGCCGGGCATCGGGGCGTACTGGCCCATCGGCGCGCCCTCCCCGGCGGGCGGGCCCTGCTGCCCCTGCTGGCCCTGCTGCCCGTACTGGTCGGGCGACGGGTACGGCGGGAGCTGGTCGAGCGGCGGCGCGCCCTGCCCGTTGGCCGGGTCGTACGGCTGCTGCGGCGCCGGGCCGGTCTCCCACGGCTGCACCGGGTCGTACACCGGAGGCTGCTGCTGCGCGCCCTCGTAGGGCTGCTGCTGCCCGCCCGCCGCCTCGAACGGCGGCATCTGGGACGGGTCGTACGGCTGGTAGCCGCCTCCCGGGTAGGGCGGCGGGAGCATGCCACCGTCGAACGGCTGGGGCATCGGCCCGCCGTCGTAGGGCTGCTGCGGCTGCGCGGCCTCGAACGGCGGCGGGGTGCCGTAGCCGGGAGGAACGCCGGGACCTCCCGCGCCGCCGCTCGGGTCGCCGTACGCCGGGAAGCCGGGCGGCGGGGGCACCGGGCCCTCACCCTCAGGCTGGGGCGGCGCGCCGAAACCTTCGGGCGCGGCGGGCGGCGGCGGTGCACCGAAACCCTCGGGCGGCTGCGGCGCCTGCCCGTACGTCTCCTGCTGAGGGGCCTGCTCCTGAGGAGCCTGCGGTGGCTGCGGGGCCTGGGCCTGCGGCGGCTGGGGCGGCAGCGGAGGCGGGGCCTGCGGCGGAGGGGCCTGGCCGAAGGCGTCCTGCGGGGGCGGCGGAACGGGCGGCGGGCCGAAGTCCTCGGGCGGCGGGCCCGGGAGCGGCGGCCCGAACCCCTCCTGCTGTCCCTGGAACGGCGGCGGGGCCGCGAGCCACGGGTTGTCGGGCGGGGCGGGGGCCGCCTGCTGCCCGGTCGCCTGCTCGTCGGGCGAACCGGGGCCCGGACCGCCGGGACCGCCGGACGGCGCGGGAGGCTCGGCCTGGCTCGGGGGGACCTGCTCGGCGGGCGCGGACGGTTCGGCCTCGGACGCGGGCGGAACGGCGCCGGAGGGCCCCGCCTCACCGCTCATCGCGTCCAGCGAGGCCAGCCGCTCCTCCAGGGAACGCCCGTCGTGCTCGTTCCTTGCCACCGTTTCTCCCCTCGGGCAAGTCTGAAATGATCATTTACGGAGCAGGTAGGCATTGGCCCCAGGACAGGGTACCTGTGTGCCAATACCATGCGTCTCGGAGTAATGCCCGCATTACCCTCCCAACCATGGCACTCATGGCGTCCCAGGATGCCCGGTAGCGTGATCGGTATGCGTGCGATCGTGATCCGCGAGCCGGGGGACCCGGACGCGCTCGAATGGAAGCAGGTGCCCGACCCCGTCGCGGCCTCCGGCGAGGTGGTCGTGGACGTGGCGGCGAGCGCCGTCAACCGGGCCGACGTGATGCAGCGGATGGGGTTCTATCCGCCGCCTCCGGGGCGTCCGAGTACCCAGGGCTGGAGGTCTCGGGCCGCATCGCCGAGATCGGCGAGGGCGTCACCGGCTGGAACGTCGGCGACGAGGTGTGCGCGCTGCTCGCGGGCGGCGGCTACGCCGAGAAGGTCGCCATCCCCGCAGGGCAGGTGCTGCCCGTTCCGCGCGGCGTGGACCTGGTGGAGGCGGCCGGGCTGCCCGAGGTGGTGTGCACGGTCTGGTCCAACGTCTTCATGCTGGCCGGGCTGGACGCCGGGGAGACGTTCCTCGTGCACGGCGGCGGGAGCGGCATCGGCACCATGGCGATCCAGATCGCGCACGCGCGCGGGGCCAGGGTGCTGTGCACCGTCGGCAGCCCGGAGAAGGCCGAGCGCTGCGTCGCGCTCGGCGCGGACGAGGCGGTCAACTACAAGACCGACGACTTCGTCGAGCACGGGCCGTACGACGTGATTCTCGACAACATGGGCGCCAAATACCTGCCGCGCAACATCGACGCGCTCGGCGCCGGAGGCCGGCTGGTCGTGATCGGAATGCAGGGCGGCGCCAAGGGCGAGCTGGATCTCGGCAAACTCCTGAGCAAGCGCGCGTCCGTGCACGCCACCGGGCTGCGGTCCCGTCCGCTGGACGAGAAGGCGGAGATCGTGGCTTCGGTGCGCGAGCACGTGTGGCCTCTCCTGGAATCGGGGGACGTACGTACGGTGACCGACCAGGCGGTGCCCATGGCGGACGCCCCGCGTGCGCACCGGCTCCTGGAGGAGAGCGGTCACGTCGGCAAGATCCTGCTCACCGTGTGAGGATAAGACGATATGAACGACCCTTCGAAGAACGAATCCGAACAGGAGCCGCAGGTCCTCGTGGTCGGTCCGAACGGTATCGCGATCGAGGGCGGCGCAGACACCGGCAAGGACGAGAAGTCCGTGGCCGAGATGGTCGAGCAGCCCGCGAAGGTGATGCGGATCGGCGGCATGATCCGCCAGCTCCTGGACGAGGTGAAGGCCGCGCCGCTGGACGAGGCCAGCCGCGCCCGGCTGCGCGAGATCCACAGCTCCTCCATCAAGGAGCTGGAGGACGGTCTCGCGCCCGAACTGGTCGAGGAGTTGGAACGGCTGTCGCTGCCGTTCACCGAGGGAACGGTGCCGAGCGAGTCCGAGCTGCGGATCGCCCAGGCCCAGCTCGTCGGCTGGCTGGAAGGGCTGTTCCACGGCATCCAGACGACGCTGTTCGCGCAGCAGATGGCGGCGCGGGCCCAGCTTGAGCAGATGCGCCGCGCCCTGCCGCCCGGAGTGCTCCCGCCCGGGGCCGAGGAGCAGTCGCCGCAGGGCCCGAGGCAGAGCTCCGGCCCGTACCTGTGATCCCGCACGACTGACGAAGCCCGTTCACTCCCGGCGCGCGCGCCGAAGCACCGCTCCGCGCCGGGAGTCGACGGCCCGCCCCGCTCGGCGGTCTTTCCGGCACGAACGGACGGTCAGGGGAAGAGGCGCTCCAAGACGCAGGCCACGCCGTCCTCGTCGTTGCTGCCGGTGGTGTGCGTGACGGCCGCCTTGACGTCCGGGTGGGCGTTGGCGACGCCGTAGGAGATCCCCGCCCAGGTCAGCATCGGCAGGTCGTTCGGCATGTCGCCGAACGCGACGACCGCGCGCGGCGGGACGCCCTGCTCGGCGCAGAACTCCGCGAGCGCGCTGGCCTTGGTGACGCCCTGCGCGCTCATCTCCAGCAGGCCCCGCCCGGACGAGTACGTCACCGTGACCAGGTCGCCGACCGCCTTCTCGGCCTTGTCCGCGAGGGTGCCGGAGTCGGCGTTCGGGTGGAAGGCCAGCAGCTTGGTGCCGCCCCGGCTGACCAGCGTCTCGCCGTCCACGGGACGGCCGCCGAGCGCCTCGGCGTCCCAGCGGCCGAGGTTGTAGCGGGCCTCGAACACGAACCCGGTCGGGTACTCCACCGCGAAGCGGAACTCGGGGACGGCGGCGCGGAGCCGTTCGACCGCCACGGCGATGGTCTCCGGCTCGATCATGTGGGCGCGCAGCACGGTCTCGGTGTGCAGGTCGTAGACCACGGCGCCGTTCGCGCAGATCGCGATCCCGTTGTGGCCGACGGCGCCGGCGATCTCGTGCATCCAGCGGGGCGGCCGGCCGGTCACCATGACCAGCGTCGCCCCGGCACGTTCCACGCGGGCGAGGGCCGCGACGGTACGGTCCGACACGGTGCCGTCGGAGCGCACGATCGTGCCGTCGAGGTCGGTGGCGATCAGGCGCGGCGCAGTGGGCTCGGACATGTCACCTTCCAGTCTCGCCGCACCCCGGTCTCCCTCCGCGTCGCCCGCGGGACGGGCGCGCGGACCTGCCGTGCAGCTCAGACACACCTTAGGCGACAGATCACCACCATTGCCCACATTGGCCACATGCGAGCGGGGACGGCCCGTCCGGCGGGCCGCCCCCTCGTCGTCTCGCGCTCAGTGCTTGACGGGCTCCAGCACCTCAAGGCCCAGCCACTTCTGGAGCGCCTTCGGCACCCGGACCGAACCGTCGGCCTGCTGGTGGTTCTCCAGGATCGCGACCATCCAGCGCGTGGTGGCCAGCGTCCCGTTCAGCGTCGCGACCGGGTGGTTCTTGCCGTCGGGGTCGCGGTAGCGGACCGACAGCCGGCGCGCCTGGAACTCGGTGCAGTTGGACGCCGAGGTCACCTCGCGGTAGGTGTTCTGCGTCGGCACCCACGCCTCGCAGTCGAACTTGCGCGCCGCGCTGGCGCCGAGGTCGCCCGCCGCCACGTCGATCACCCGGTAGGGCAGCTCGACCTTGGCGAGCATCTCCTTCTCCCACTCCAGCAGGCGCCGGTGCTCGTCGCGCGCGTCGGCCGGGTCGCAGTAGGAGAACATCTCCACCTTGTCGAACTGGTGCACGCGGATGATGCCGCGGGTGTCCTTGCCGTACGACCCGGCCTCGCGCCGGAAGCACGACGACCACGCCGCGTACCGCCGCGGCAGCCCGTCGACGATCTCGTTCATGTGGTACGCCGCGAGCGGCACCTCCGACGTGCCGACCAGGTAGAGGTCGTCGCCCGGCAGGTGGTAGACCTCCGGCGCGTGCGCGCCGAGGAACCCGGTGCCCTCCATCGCCTCCGGCTTGACGAGCACCGGCGGGTACATCGGCACGAAGCCCGCCTGCACCGCCTGCTCGATCGCCAGGTTGAGCAGCGCGTACTGCAACCGCGCGCCGACGCCCGTCAGGTAGTAGAACCGCGCGCCCGACACCTTCGCGCCGCGCTCCATGTCGATCGCGCCGAGCGACTCGCCGAGCTCCAGGTGGTCCTTCGGCTCGAAGTCGAACACCGGCGGCTCGCCGACGTGCTCCAGGACGACGTAGTCCTGCTCGCCGCCGGGCGGCACGTCGTCCTCGACGACGTTGGGCACGGCCTTCAGCAGCCCGTCGAGCTCGCCGCCGAGCCGGTCGGCCTCCGCCTCGGCGTCCTTGACCTGCTGCGCCAGGTCCTTGGCGCGCGCGAGCAGCTCCTGCCGCTCGTCGCCCTGCGCCCGGGACACCGACTTGCCGAAACTCTTCTGCTCGGCGCGCAGCCGCTCGAACGACGTCAGCGCGGAACGGCGCCGCTCGTCCAGGTCGAGCAGCGTGTCGACGACGGCCACATCCTCGCCGCGGGCGCGCTGGGACGCGCGCAACCGCTCGGGATCCTCTCGAAGAGCTCGCAGGTCAATCACAGACCCGAGGCTACCGGTGCGGACGGCCCCGGCGCGCGCGGGTTATCGACCGGTCACCGCGTCCCGTGCGCGATCAGGGCGTGGGCGGGCAGCGCGACCTGGCCGTCCCCGCGCCGGTGCTCCGCCACGAGCCGGTCGTACTCCACCTTGATCCGCGCGACGGTCTCCGCGTCCTGCCGCCCGACGACCACGCCGTTCGAGCCGATCCGCGCCAGCGCGCCCGTCTCCCACCACTCCTCCGGGTCCACGAGGTGCTCCCAGTGGACGTCCTCGGCGGCGGCGTCGTCGAAGCCCGCGTCGCGCACGAGCCGTTCGAACGCCTCGCGCTCGCCGAGCTCCATGAACGGCGTCGGCGGGAGGTCGTCCGGCCACTCGACGCCCGCCGCCTCGATCGCGTCCCGCACCAGGGCGAGCGCCCCGGAACCGGGCATCCGCCAGCAGGTCAGGGCGAGCCGCCCGCCGGGCCGCAGCACGCGCCGCAGCTCCTTGACCACCACACCGGGGTCTCCGACGTGGTTGATGACGAAGTTGCCCGCGACCGCGTCGAACGTCCCGTCGGCGAACGGCACGTCGGGCAGCACCGCGACCGTCACGTCCAGCCCGGGTACGTTCCGCCGCGCCGTCTCGGCCATCAGCGGGTCGGCGTCCATCGCGGACACCTCCGCGCCGCGACGCGCCGCCTCCGCCGACACGACGCCCGGTCCCGTCCCGACGTCCAGCACCCGCGTCCCGGCGCCGACGCCCGCCGCGTCCAGCAGCGGCCCGGCCATGTAGGCCGTCAGCCGCGCGAACCCCCGCTGGTACGCGGGCGCGCGCCCCGCCCACAACTCCCGCTCGTACACATCGAAATCAGTCGCCACCCCGGCAGCGTACGCCCGCGCCCCTCGCCTACCGGACGTCGACGTAGTCGCCCGGCCCGCTCGACCCCAGGTACGTCCCGCTGCCCTTGTAGGACGCCATCCACGTCCCGTCCTTGGACGCCTTGAAGCCCTTGCGGAACGCGCCCTTGGAGTCGGTCTTCACGTTCCCGGCGAGCGTCCACTTCGAGGTCCCCTTGGCCCGGAAGTACACGTTGACCACCGCACCGGCCCCGGCCGCCTTCCAGCCCCCGGAGTTGCGCTGGAGCCTGCCCGCCACCGTGAGCGTCCTCCCCTTCCGCACCGGCTCCGGCGAGGCGTTGAAGGAGGTGAACCGCGTCCCGTACCGGACGTCCACGTAGCCGGCCTTGCCGAACGACTCCTGGTCCTGGGTGTCGCTCGACGCGTTGCCGAACGGGCCGCCGTCGTACCAGGCCCGCCAGTACCCGTCCTTCGACGCCGCCGCCGCTGCCGTGAAACGGCCCTGCCCGTCGGTGCGGACGTTCTTCAGGTTGCGCCAGTCCTTGCCGTCCGCGGAGAACTGGAGGGTGACCAAGCCGTCCGTGGCCACGGCGCGGGCGCCGGTCAGCCGGGGGCGGACGACCTGGCCGCGCACCGTCACCGCGCCGCCCGCCGCGACGGGGCTCGGGCCGACACTCGTCGCCGTGACCGCCGTGGGCTGGTGCACGTACACGGTCCCGGTGCCCGCGGCGGAGTCGCCGTAGCCCCGGTCGGACCCGTCCAAGTCGAACGCCGCCTGCCACTGGCCGCTCGCCGGGACGGGCACGGCCACGCTGTAGCGCCCGTCCGCCCCGGAGACCGTCTCGGCGCTCCTCTCCCTGGCCTTGGTGTCGCGGTTGTAGAACGTGATCGCCAGAGGCTTGCGGGGGAGCGGCCCCCACGCGCCGGCCGCCGTCCTGCGCTCCAGCAGGCCGGAGACGGTCACCTTGTCACCGGCCAGAGGGGCTTTCGTGGAGGCGATGGAGATTCGGGTCTCCAACTCGCGGAACGCGATCGTGTTGCTGTCGGCCCAGGTCGCGCCGTGCGTGCCGTCCCCGGCGTAGGTCACCGTCACCATCCGCGCCGCAGGCGCCTTCCCGGAGAACGTCCCGTCGGCGCGCGTCACGAACACCCCGTCGCCCGAGGTCACCCGGGCGCCCGCCAGCGGCCGCTCGGTGCCGTCCGGGTCGAACGAGGTCAGGCGCCCGGTGAGGTCGAGCGGGCCGCTCTCGGCGTCGTACACCTCGGGAGAGATCCGGACGTCGGACAGCTTGGACCTGAGCCGCCGGGTCACCCTGCTGGCGTCGGTCTTGTCGGTGCGCTCGCCGTCCGCACTCCAGACCGACACGTCCACGGCGAAGTCGCCCACAGGCGGCAGGGTCACCCGTCCGGCCGACCTCCACCGGTCGAGGACGGGGGTCAGCGCGCCGTCCAACGCGAAGTCGGAGAGGACCGCGACGACCTCGGCGGTACCGGCCCGCCGCACCCTGAGCTCGATCCGCCGGACCTGCGGCTCGTGCGTCACCTCGACCTTCCCCGTCCCGTCGCCCAGGACGGCCGCGCTCCTGATGACCGGGCCGCCCGTCACCGCGGGGACGCCGCGGACCCGGAACCGGCGGACCCGGAACCGGCGGAGCGGGGAGCGTCCGCAACGGCCGGTAGAGCCGAGATGGTGGGCAGGATCGCGGCCGTGAGGGCGGCCACCGCCAGTCGTCGTCGCACGTAACGCCTCCAAGATCCGTTCGCACGGAGAGGACGCACCACCACGATCACGGGTTGGCCGCGCCGGCCGATTTCATGATCACGATCGGATCACCGGGGCGTCTGCGCCGCCCGCGCAGCGGTGGGGCGGCTACGGGTGGCCGGTGCGGACGGACTCCAGCCAGGCGGCGGCCTCGGTGAAGTCGGCGTCGTGGGTGCCGCGGCGGATCTCGGGGCGGACGTGGTCGGCGCGGGGGTACGAGCCGACGAAGCGGACGTCGGCGCAGACGCGGCGCAGGCCCATGAGGGCCTCGCCGACGCGGGCGTCGGAGACGTGGCCCTCGAAGTCCATCCAGAACAGGTACGAGCCGAGGCCCGCGCCCGTCGGGCGGGACTGGATCAGCGTCAGGTTGATGCCGCGCACGGAGAACTCGGTGAGGATCTCCAGCAGGGCGCCCGGGTGGTCCTCGCCGATGAACGCGACGGCCGAGGTGCGGTCGGAACCGGTCGGCTCGGGCGGGGCGCAGGGGCGGCGCAGCGCCACGAAGCGGGTGACCGCGTCGGCGACGTCGTGGATGTCCTCGGCGAGGACGTCCAGGCCGTAGCGGGCGGCGGCGAACGAACCGGCCAGGGCCGCGTCGTAGTGGCCGTCGGCGACGTGCTGGGCGGCCTCGGCGTTGGACGTCGCGGCGCGCCACTCCGCGTCGGGAATGTTGTCGGCCAGCCACCGGCGGCACTGCGGCTGGGCGTGCGGGTGCGAGGCGACGGTCTTGACGTCGGCCATGGACGTGCCCGGACGCACCAGCAGGGCGAACGACACGGGCAGGGCGACCTCGGCGACGATCTGGAGGGGCTCTCCGGTCGCCAGCTCGTCGAGGGTCGTCGGCACCGATCCCTCGACGGAGTTCTCCAGCGCGACGATGGCGGCGTCGACGTCGCCGCGGCGCAGCGCGTCGAGGACGGCGGGGACCGTGGCGTACGGGAGGTGCTCGGCGCCCTCGGAGTCGGGCAGGGACGCGAGCGCGGCCTCGGTGAACGTGCCGCTCGGCCCTAGGTAGGCGTAGCTCCTGGTGCGTCCGGTCACGAGGTCCCCCGGCTCGTAGCGGTGCGGATGGTCGAGGCAGATTGCGGATGTTACGGGACGGATTGCGAAAACGAGACAGATGTGGTGTGAGAGACGAGTTTACGCCGCTCAGAGCCGGGCCGACGATGTGTGGTCACCGCCGAAGTCGGCGAGCGGGTCGTCCATGGTCACGACCGGCCCCTTGCCGAGGCGGGCGGCGCGCAGCGCCTGGTTCTCCTCGGGGGACAGCATCTCGACCGCGTGCCCCTGCTGGACGACCTTGGCGTACGTGCGGGTCTCGGTGCGGCCGTTGATCGAGCTGACCACGACGCCGTCGCCGGTGGCGTTCAGCAGGGCCAGCGAGAACGACCGGTGCCCCGACATCTCCTTCAGCGCGTCGTAGTGCACGATGGCGAGGTCGCGGATGGCCCGGTCGTCCACGGTGCCGCTCGCGACCTGCAACTGGCGCCGCAGCGCGTCGGCGCACTCCTCGACCACCTGGTTGGCCCGGTTGTGGGCGACCACCGCGATGGACAGTCCGGCCACCCCGGCCACCAGACCGGCGACGGCCACCGCGACAAGCATCACGGGGCGAGCGTACCGACCCCGGCCGCACGGCGCGAAGGATCCTCGCGAACCGCCCGTTCCGCCAGGCGTCCGACGAGCCACCGGCCGAGGACGGCGACCATCGCGATGGCGGCGGCGCCGAACAGGTCCTGGACCACCCGGCCGAAGAACACGGCGATCAGGGAGTGGTCGGGGCCGAGCAGCCGCGTCCCCAGCCAGGGCAGGGGGAACAGGAAGTAGGCCCAGACGCCCGCCGCGACCAGACATCTCCGCGTGTCCCGGCCATCGCCGACCAGAGCGCCGATCACCGCGATCATCCAGACAAGGTGGTGGATCCAGCCCACCGGGGACAGCAGCACCGACAGCAGCCCGGTGATCGCGACGCCCGCGAGCAGCAGGCTGTAGGCGTCCGGCCCGGCGAGCCGGTCGGCGGCGGCGAGGTGGTCGGTGCCGCCCACCCGGCCCGTGCCGACGAAGCGGTCGCCGCCCGCGAGCCGGTCGGCGGCCAGCGTCGTGCGGCGGGCCAGCCGGAACCCGTAGTACGCCATGGCGAGCGCGAGGACGAGCCAGATCCCGGACCGCAGCGGCCCCTCGGTTGTGAGCCTCGCCACGATCCCGTTGATCGCCTGGTTGGTCGTCCCGTTGACCGCGCCGGTACGGTCGCCGCCTTCCAGCAGGGCCCCGAACCAGTAGTCGGCCGAGTCGTGCGGCAGCAGCGCGAACGCGCCCAGCCAGGCCGCGGCGGCCGTCAGCATCGCGTTGACGGCGGCCTCGCGCCGGCCGGTGAGCAGGAAGTAGATGAGGAAGACGCCCGGCACGAGCTTGATCGCGATCGCGAGGCCCACCAGCATCCCGCGCGGCCAGCGCGCCGAGCGGGTGCAGCAGTCGGCCAGGCACAGGGCCATCAGGAACAGCCCGACCTGCCCGAACCGCGCCTGGTCGTACGCCGGCACCAGCCACGCCGCCCCGCCGCGAGCGCCCCGGCGGCGATCGGCGCGTACCGCCCCGTCCGCCGGATCAGGTCGCGGAACGAGTACGCCACGATGATCAGCAGCGCGGCGTACATCGCGGCCATCCACGCCCACTGGGCGGCCCGCCAGGACAGCAGGGTGAGCGGCGCGGCCAGCACCGCGGCGAACGGCGGGTAGGTGAACGGCAGGAGCTGCGGCGGCTGGGTCAGCACGTCGTACAGCGGGGCCCCGCGCAGCACCGCGCGCCCGCCGTCGAGGTAGACCTCCAGGTCGACGAGCCGCTGGTCGGGCGGGTTGCCGAGCCACCGGGTGACGATCGGCGCGATCGCGGCCACCGCGATGGCGGCCCCCGCGAGCAGGATCACCAGGTCCGCCGGCGACCCCCACCGCCGCCCGTCCGGTCGCCCGTCCGGCCGGGCGTCCGGTCGGGCGTCCGGCTCCCGGGGGGCTCCACTGCCTGCACGCATGCCCTCATCCTGGCGCAATCGGGCCGCTGTTTCCTTCGGCCGGTCCTCGTCCAGCCCGGCCCACCCGGGCTTCAGCCCCGCGCATCCGGGGCTGCCGGTCACGATCGGCAAGCAGGATATGCGCCGCCACCACCCGGCATTCCACAGGTTCCGGGCATTGGTAGATCGCCAACAGCCCCATTGGCCCCTGTGTAACCTGAACGTCATGAGGCGGTGGGGGGCGTGGATCGGCATGTTCATGGCCGCCGTCGTGGCGCTCTTCGGCGCCCTCTCGCTCTCCCAGGCGGCCTCCCCCGCGAGCGCCGCCGCGAGCGCCGCCGCGAGCGCCGCCGCGCAGGCGTCCCCGTCCCGAACGGCACGGCGGGCGGAGCGCCGGGCCGGGTCGCCGTGGTGGGCGTGCCCGGTCTGATGTGGAGCGACGTCACCCGCGACACCACCCCGGCGCTGTGGGGGCTCATGGCGCAGGGCGCCGGGGCCGGGCTCAGCGTGCGGACGACCAAGACCAACACCTGCCCCACCGACGGCTGGCTGACGCTGTCGGCCGGGCAGCGGTCGCGGCTCGCGCACGGCGACTGCGCGCTGCCCTCGGCGCCGATCGTGAGCGGGCAGCCCTCCCCCGCGGGACCGCCGCCGGAGGGCGGGGCCGTCGCGCCCGGCTGGCCCGCGATCAAGTCCGACAACGCGCACACCTCGTACCACGCGCAGGTGGGCCTGCTCGGCGACGCGATGCACAAGGCGGGCGGCTGCACGACGGCGGTCGGGCCGGGAGCGGTGTTCGGCCTGGCCGACGGCGCGGGCCGCGTCGACCGCTACGTCGAGTCCCCGACAAGGCGACGGCCGCCGACTGGTCGCGCTGCGGCCTGACCGCGGTGGACGTGGACGAGATGTTCCACGCCTACCTCAACGCGGGCGTCGACCCGCACGGCGACCAGGTCCCGCTGGAGGACGAGAAGCGCGCCGCCGCCGCGGCCGCCGCCGACAAGCGCGTCGCGCAGGTGCTCGCCGGGCTGCCCGCCGGGACGACCGTGCTGGTGGCCGGGCTCGCCGACACGGGCGTCACGCCGCACCTGCGAGTCGCGATCGCGAAGGGCCCCGGGTACGGCAAGGGCCACCTGTCGTCCAGCGCGGTACGGCAGCCGGGCATGGTCACGCTGACCGACACGACGTCCACCGCGCTGAAGCTGCTCGGCCTGCCCGAGCCGAAGCAGGCCGTGGGCTCGCAGTGGCGGTTCGACCAGAGCGACTCCACGACCGAGGACCGCGTCGGCTCCCTCGTCGACGAGGACGTGGCCGCGCAGGCGATCCGTTCCGTCCAGGGCTCGTTCTACTGGGTGCTGTTCGCGACGCAGCTCCTGCTGTACGGGATCGCGGCCGTGGCGCTGCGGCGGCTGAACGACCGGCCGCAGTCGCGGGCGCGGATCCTCGGCGGCACGCGGGTGATCGCGCTCATCGGGGGAGCGGCGCCGGGCGCGTCGTTCCTCGCCGGGGTGGTGCCGTGGTGGAAGGCCGGGCATCCGACGCCCGTGCTGATCGGCGCCGTGCTCGGGTTCAGCGTGCTGCTCGCGGCGGCCGGGCTCGCCGGGCCGTGGCGGCGCTCGCCGGTCGCGCCCGGACTGGTGATCACCGGGGTGACGGCGCTGGTGCTCGCGCTGGACGTGATGTCCGGGTCGAGCCTCCAGCTCAACTCGCTGATGGGCTACACCGCGCTCGTCGCCGGACGGTTCTACGGCTTCGGCAACCAGGCGTTCTCCCTGTTCGCGGTGGCGGCGATCCTGACCGCGGCGTGGCTCGCCGAGTACCCGCTGAAGGCGGGCCGCAGGTTCGTCGCCGTCGGCGTCGTCGCGGTGGTGGGCGTGTTCGCGGTCGCGGTGGACGGGCTGCCCGCGTGGGGCGCCGACTTCGGCGGCGTGCTCGCGATGGTGCCCGCGTTCGCGATGCTCGGGATGCTGGTCGCGGGCAAGAAGGTCTCGCTGTGGAAGCTCGGCGCGTTCTGCGTGGCGGGGCTCGCGCTCGTGCTGTTCATCTCGTACCTGAACGCGCAGAGCGCCAACCCGACGCACCTCGGCCGGTTCTGGCAGGACCTGATGGGCGGGGACGCCTGGGACGTGGTGGAGCGCAAGTTCAGCGCGATGGTCGGCAGCCTCGGCTACTGGCCGTTCACGCTGGCGCTCGCGGGGGCGGTCGGGTTCCTGTTCTTCGTGCTGGCGCGGCCGACGCGCTACCGGGCGTCGCTGCTCGACAAGGCGTACCAGCGCAGCCGCACGATGAGGCCCGCGCTGATCTGCGCGCTCGCGGTCGGCGTGATCGGCACCCTGGTGAACGACTCCGGCGTGGTGATCCTGTCGGTGTCGTTCAGCCTCGCGACCCCGCTGATGCTCGCGTCGGGCGTCCGGTCGTGGGAGATGGACCTCCAGGACGAAGGCAGGCAGCGGTCAGAGCGGCCAGAATCCCGATCAGCGTCAGCGGGATGACCCACGGCCGCACGACCGTGAACAGCCACGACAGGTCGTCCGGCATCCCGATCCGCTCGGGCGCGCGGGCGGGCAGGTAGGCCGCGCTCAGCGCGGCGGTGTGCGCGAGCAGGATCCAGTCGATCCTCGACCAGGGGAGCAGCGCGAGCAGCGCCCACCCGAACCCGTCGTACCAGGGCAGCTCGTACGGCGCGGCGAACAGCCAGGCCACCATCAGCGCCGCCGCCATCCGGCGGCTGTCCCCCGCCTCGCCGCCGTCGCTCGGCAGGCCCCGCGCGAGCAGCACGACCAGGACCAGGGCGAGCGCCATCGACCCGCTCTTGACGACCGTGCGGTGCGCGCCGCGGCCGAGCGCGTCGTCGAGCAGGTGCCAGGGCGTCGCGAGCGAGACCATGTTGCTCGCGTCGTTCACCCGGTCGAGCACGTGCGGGCCGCCGAGCCAGAACGCGACCGCCGCGACCGCTCCCGAGCCGAGGAACAGCGCGGCCAGCCGTACGATCGCGCTCCGGTCCGCACGGGCGCGCAGCAGCAGGGCCCACGCGGGGCCGCCGCCGACGAGCGCGGCGGGCAGCTTGATCGCGGTGCCCGCGCCGACGAGCGCGCCCGTCGCGAGCGACCGCCACCCCCTGCTCCCGCCGTTCCCCGTGAACAGCGCCAGCGCCGCGACCATCGGCGCGATCGCGAGGGTGTCGTTGTGCGCGCCCGCGACGAGATGCAGCAGGACGAGCGGGTTGCACGTCCACAGCAGCGCCGTGCGGAGCCGCCGCTCATCCGTGCGGGACGCCAGGTAGAGGATCAGCGCGACCGCGGCGAACGCCAGCGAGTTGAGCAGCGACATCACGAACACCGTGAGCCGCAGCGAGCCGTTCCCCGCCCACGACGCGAACGCCTGCCCCGCCGTGGTGATCGGCCCGTACGTCGACGGGGTGCGCCGCCACTCCTCCGGCGCGCCGATCACGGGGTCGCCGGGCACGTCCACCGCGTGCGTGACGTACGGGTCGCGCCCGGTCTCGGCCATCCGCCCGTACGAGGCGTAGTTGAGATGGTCTGAGGACCCGATCGGCGGCAGGAACGTGAACGCCGCCACGACCGCGAGCCCCGCCACGAGCAGCGGGAGCGGCCGGACCCGCCAGCCGCGCCGTACCGCGAACAGGCACAGCCCGAGCCCGGCCGTCCCGGCGAGCACCCCGAAGGCGACGAGCGCGACCACCAGGTAGGGGGACGGCTGGACGGCCAGCGCGTAGGGCGGCTCCCCGGCGCGTCCCGGCAGCGCCGGCTCGAACACCGACGGCCCGAGCAGCGCGGTGACCAGGAAGCATCCGGCGCCGAGCGCGATGCCCGCGAGCCCGGCGGAGCCCTGCCACACCCGTCCCGCCGGACCCGGGGGCGGCTCGTCCGCCGCGACGCTCCGTCCGGCGGGGAGGGACTTCACGGGCGCGGACGGCCGCGCAACCGGGCGAGCCGTTCGGCCACGGCCGGCTCCCGCACGGCGAGCGCGCGGGCGACGTCGCGGAACTGCCGGGCCCGGTGCACCTGCGCGCGCCAGTCGGTGCCGGTCGCGCGGTGCGAGAGCGGCACCTCGACCTCGCGCACGCGGAAGCCCTGCCGGACCAGGTCGATCGTGAGCGCGGTCTCCACACCGAAGCCGGCGGCGAGGGGCCGGGCCGCCTCGAACGCCTCGCGGGTCAGGCAGCGCTGGCCGTTCAGCGGCTGCGTCGCCTGGAACCCCGACGCGCGCCGGATCCCGTCGCGGGACAGGCGGACGACGAACCCGTGCCCGCCGAGCTTCACCGTCGTCGCGAACGCCGCGATCGTCATGTCGGCCTCACCGGCCCGCACGGGCTCGGCCAGCGGCGCGGCGTCGCGCGCGGTCTCGGCGAGGTCGGCGTCGAGGAACAGCAGGTGGCGCGGCTGCTCGCGGTCGCCGTCGAGGATCGTGACGGCCTCGGCGCCGCTCTCCATCGCGGCGCCCTTGCCGCGGTTGCGGCCGTGCCGGACGACCCGGGCCCCGGCCTGCTGCGCGACCCGTCCGGTGCCGTCGGCGGAGCCGTCGTCGACGACCACGACCAGGTCGGCGCCGGGCAGTTCGAGCGCGGCCTTGACCGTGGCCGCGATGCGGTCGGCTTCGTTCTTGGCCGGGATGATCACGGCTACGTCCTGCATAACGGTGATCGTAGTGCGCCCGCGCCGGAGCCGCCGGTATCGCCGGGCGCCCGCTCCGGGGACGGGCCGGGCACGGCGACGGCCCGCGGGAGGCGGGCCCCCGCGGGCCGTCGGCGCTGTTCGGTGGTGATGGACGGGACGGTGAACGGACGGTGATCGGTTCGGATCCGAGGGCGGCCCGTTCGGGGCACCGCGCTCGGACGGATCAGCCGGCGTCCAGGGCGGGCACGGCGTCGCACACGGTGAAGACCGAGTCGAGCCCCGTGACCTGAAGGATCCGCTTGACGGCCGGGCGCGGCGCGGCGAGTTCGAGTGACCCGCCCTGCTCCTTGAGCCGTTTCATGGCGGACAGCAGCACGTTCATGCCGGTCGAGTCGCAGAACTCGACACCGCTGAGGTCGACCACGACGCGGTCGAGCGGATCGCGCAGCAATCCCGCCAGCGCGGCCTGTAGCCGGGGCGCGGTGTACAGGTCCAGCTCGCCGATCGCTGTGACGACGGCGTGACCTCCCTGAGACGCGGTCGAGACATTTAGCTCCACGTGCCGCACACTATCCGCTGAACGGCCCCCGGGCCAGGCGGTTGTCCAAGTCCCTTGCAACCAAGGCGATCCCCTGGCGCGCCGCCCCCGCCATCCCCCCGTACGCTTTACCAACTACATTCCGTTACACCCCAATTGCACCCCCACCCATGAGCCCAACAAACCATCCCCGCCACGCCACATGCGCGAAAGAACGCGATAGCGGAGCGCGGGGATGATTGCGCGCGGACGCGATGGGCGCACGCGGCAGCGGGTGCACTCGGGTGTGGTGGCGGGCGCGGTGACAGCGCGGTCGCGCCAGCAGAGGCGCTCCCGAACGTGGCAGCGGACGGACGCGGCGGGCGGAGGGCGCTCCCGGGCGCGATGGCGGGGCGCGGCGCGGCGGCAGCGCAGAAGCGGTAGCGGAGGCGTGGGCGTGGTGATGGGCACGCCCCCGGGCGTGGTGAACGGGCACGGCAGCGGCGGACGCGGTGGCAAGGCGCGAGCACGGCGGCGGCAGCGCGGAAGCGGTGGCGGGCGCAGCGGCGGGGCCGCCCGAGAGCGTGGTGCGGGGCGCGGCGGCGGCAGGGGGTGCGACGGCGAACGCGCTCCCAGCAGCAGTGATGGGTGCGACGGCGGGACGGCAGCGCGGGCACGGCAACGGACGCGACGGACGCGATGGCGGGGCGCGGGGGTCGTGGTGCGGCCACGGGCGCACGAACGCGGCGGGCGGACGAGGCAGCGGGCACACTCGGGGACGGACGCGGCGGCAGCGGGGGTGCGGCCGCGGGGGCGCTCCCGGGCAGACGCGGCGAACGGGCGCAGCGGCGGGGGAATGCTTCGGGTGTGGCGGCGGGCGCGGCCAAGCGAAGCCGCGGCGGAAGCAACGGACGCGAAGGCGAGGCGCGGCCGCGGCCGAAGCAAGGGCGACGGCGCGGCGGGCGCGCCAACGCGATGGGCGGACGCGGCGGCGGGGCACTCCGGTGTGGTGGCGGGCGCGGCGGCAGCACGGCTGGACCGCGGGGGCGCTCCCGGGCGGACGCGGCGGGCGGACGCGGCGGGCGGACGCGGCGGCGGGACGCTTCGGCGGGGACGCTTCGGCGGGGACGCTTCGGCGGGGCGCGGGCGCGGGGCGCGGGGCGCGGGGCGCGGGGCGCGGGGCGCGGGGCGCGGGGCGCGGGCGCGGGGCGCGGGGCGCGGGGCGCGGGGCGCGGGGCAGCGAAATCTCTTTCGGGCGTCGTGGTGGTGGCGGAGGCGCTCTGGGGGCTTGGTGGTGGGGTGGCCGTCTCCGGTCCGGGGATCTGCGGGATTACGCCGCGCGGAGCCGTCCGGTGAGGAAGGCTGAGCGGGTGCTAAGGCGGCAGAGGCAAGGGGGGTGCCGCGCGTGAAGACCCGGCGAGGCGCGGATCCGCGCGAAACTCGGCTGCGCGAGCGGCTGGAGACCATCCGCACGCGTTCGGAGAAGTCCAGCTCGTGGCGGGCGTCCACCCAGCATCTGTCGAGGCTGGTCAACCGGTCCGGATTCGTGCCGATCAGGACGCGGCTCTCGCGGGAGGACCTGGTCTTCCTCGCGGGCGCCAGGGACGAGGTGCTCGCGTTCGCCGACCTCGGGATGCGGCTGATCGACCTGCACCGGCCGCAGGAGGCCGGCGGCATCACCAGCGACCCGGAAACCCCGCTCAGGCGCTGCCGCGCCTGCATGGCCCGCTGGCCCTGCCCGACTTTCCGCGCCGTCGGCGACGCCCTCGACCGCTGACCGCTGATTGCCGACCGCGCGCCGCCGACCAGGGCCTGGGGCCTGGGGCCCGCTGACCGTGGGCCCTGCGCCGTCAGTACGTGGGCCCTGCACTGCTGACCGTGCGCCGTCGACCGGGGGCCGTGCGTTGCTGGCCGTGGGCCGTCGACCGGGGGCCGTGCGCTGCTGACCGTGTGCCGTGGGCGGGGGCGCCGTGCGCTGCTGACTGTGGGTCGTGTGCCGAGGCCGTGGAGCGCCGATCGCCGGCCTTGGGGTGTGGGCCGGGCCGGCGGCGGTGCGCTGTGCGGCGCCGAACGTGGGCCGTGCGCCGGGGCGTGGGCCGGGCGCCGCCGAACGGGGCCGCCGACCGTGCGCCAGGCGTCCAGGGACCGTTGACCATGCGCCGCCGATCAGCGACCGTGCGCCGTGGACCAGCGGCCAGGGGCGCTGATCGTGCCGCCGCCCAGGGCCGTTGACCATGCGCCCTCGATCACCGACCGTGGGCCGGGGCCGTACGCCGTGGGCCGGGGCCGTACGCCGGGCTCGTACTCCGTGGGCCACCGGCAAGGGCGCTGACCGCGTCGCTGCTCAAGGGGCGCTGACCATGGGTTGCCGATCACTGACCGTGGGGCGGGCCGTGCGTCGGGCGCTGTCGGCCGGGGGTGCTGGCCCGGGCTGCGGGGGCGCGGCTCGCTGGGCGGGGGGCGTGCGGGGTCGGCTGGGGGTGCTGGTCGTCCGTGCTGGGGCGGGGGTGGGGTGGCGGGCCGCCTGGGGAGAGGCGGCCCGCCGGTCAGGGGGTGTTCTGGGGCGTTGTCGTCAGTCGCTGATCCAGAGGCCGAGTTGGGCGCTGAGTCCGCCGACCTTGAAGGTGCCGGGGCCGTACGAGACGGCGCCCGTCACGGGGACCACGCCGTTCGCGCGGCCCTTGACGAACGTGATCGCGCCCTCGGTGCCGTTCTCGCCGGGCGCCCCTACGACCAGGTCGGCGTTGCCGTCCTTGGTGTGGTCGAGCAGCGTCACCTGCGTGCCGAAGCGGTCGTTGGCCTCCGAGCCGCCCGGCACGCCCGCCGTACTCTGCGACAGCCACTGCGTGCCGGTGCCGGTCACTCCGGTCGCCGAGCCGAACAGCAGGTACGTCCCGCCGGCGGACGCCGCCGAGCCCGACTTGTAGCCGGGAACGCCGATCGCGAGGTCGGCCTTGCCGTCCTTGTTGACGTCGCCCGCCGCGAGGTCGGCCCCGAACCGGGCGCCGGACACGACGCCGCCGGGCACGCCGGGGGTGTCGGCGTCGATCACGGACACGTCGGTTCCGAAGCCCTGCGCCGTGCCCGGGATGATCTGCACCTCGCCGCCCGGGTGCGCGTCGGACACGGCGGGCCGCCCGATCGCGACGTCCCCGAACCCGTCGCCGTTGAAGTCGCCCGACGCGAGCGAACCGGGCTCCATCGAGTACGCCGACGTCGGCGTTAGCGTGTCGGGGGTCTCGCCGCGCTCGAACAGCGCGACCACGTTGCGGTCGCCGGGCTCCGGCGCGCCCGGGTCGTTCCAGCCGAGGAGCACGCCGGGGTAGGTCGAGTTCGTCACGTACGCGGCCTGGACCCTGGCGGTGACCGGACGCGGCGCGGCGGCGGCGCGGGCGCCCGCGCGCTTGCGGGGCGCCGGCATCGCGTGCTGGACGAACGCCGCGCCGTTCGCGCGGGCCGTACGGGCGGCGGGAGGCTCGTACGAGTACCAGCCCCAGCCGGTGGCGCCGGTGTAGGCGAAGTCGCCGTAGCCGCCGCGGTTGAAGTCGCCGCCCGCGAGGCTCAGCCCGGCGCGCGAGCCGGTCGCGCCGTCCTGGGGCGCGACGGTCGCGGCCTGCGTGGACAGTCCCGACTTCGTTCCCCAGAAGACGGTGAACGCGCCCACGTCGGTCTTACCGTCCGCGTCCTCGTCGGGGACGCCGACGACCAGTTCGGCATACCCGTCGCGGTCGAGGTCGGCGGACGACACGGCGTAGCCGAAGTGGTCGTTCGCCTCGGCGGCCCCGCCGACGCCCGCGGTGTCCTGGTGGAGGACCTGCCTCTTGGCGGTGTTGAGCCCGCTCGCGGAGCCGAACGTGACGGTGACGAACCCGGCGGCCTTCTTGCCGCTCACCTTGCCGTTCGGGCTGCCGATGGCCAGGTCGCGGTAGCCGTCCCCGTTGAAGTCGAACGGCTTGGCGGGGGCGGCGGCGGACGCGGCGGGGGCGAGCACGGCCATCCCCAGGCCGCCCAGGGCGGCCACCGTCGAGGCGGCCACGGCGGCCGGGAGGAAACGTGTGCGCAAAGGGGGGAACCTCCGAAGCAGCGTGTCCGAGTGACACGCGGTACAGAAGTGACGCACACCACCCAAAGGCGGTTTACCGTCTCTTGACCTTAGTCACCTTGCTTTGTCCCGCTCCGCAGGCTGCTTGCAGATCAGTGGGGCAGGCGGGTACCGAGCCGGGGGTTTGCGGACTGGACGCCGAACGTGCGTGGGGACAGCCCTGTGGCGCCGCGTGTGGACAGGCCGCCGCGTCCGCCGCGTACGACCGTGACGGAGCCCGCGTCCCGGTTCTCGCCGGGCGCGCCGACGGCGAGGTCGGCGTATCCGTCGCCGTTGTGGTCGAGCAGCGCGACCTGTGCGCCGAACAGGTCGTACGGCTCCGCGCCGCCGGGGATTCCGGGGCTGCTCTGGGAAATCGCCTGCGCGCCCCGTCCGGTGAGGCCGGCCGGGGAGCCGAAGAGGACGTACGCGCGTCCGGCGTCGGGCGCGCGGCCCACGTCGGCCTTGGGAACGCCCACGGCGAGATCGGCGCGGCCGTCGCGGTTGGCGTCGCCGACGGCGAGGGCGGCTCCGAAGTCGTCCTCGTTGACGCCCTGGCCGGGGACGCCCGCCGTTGACCGGTCGATCGTGGACGGGCGTCCGAGCCCGAGGAACGAGCCGGGGTAGACCGTGACGCGCCCTCCGGTGGAAGGACGGTCGTAGGAGTCGCCGACGGCCACGTCCGCGCGGCGGTCACCGTTGAAGTCGCCGACGGCGAGCGCGTGGACGGTCGTGTAGACGGTGGGGCCCTTGGCGAACCGCCCTCCGGCCGTCCCGGTGAACAGCGTGAAGCCGCGCCGATGTCCGACCTCCGGATCGTCGAAGTCGTACCAGCCGTAGACGACGTCACCGCGCCCGTCCCCGTTCACGTCGCCGGACGCCACCCAGGACTCGTTGACGTCCCGCGCAGAACGGATCCCGGCACCGCTGGTGGCGGGGGGCTTGGTGCCGGTCTCGGCGCGCGTTCCGAAGCGGGTTCCGGGGCGGGGCTCGGAGCGCGTTCCGGAGCGGGTTTCGGAGCGCGTTCCGGAGCTGGTTCCGGTGTGGAAGGAGAGCCAGGTGAACGTGCTCGTTCCGGGGGTGGTGACGATGAGTTCCGGCGTGCCGTCGCCCTCGATGTCGCCTGCCGTGAGGGACTCGCCGAAGCGGTGGCGGGCGCCCGGCGTGCGGGACTCGCCGTACGCGGTGGCGGAGCGCAGGCCGGAGCGCGAGCCCCACAGGATCGTGACGCCGCCCGCGTCGGCCCGTCCGCCCGCGTCCTCGCCGGGCGCGCCCACCGCGAGGTCGGCGTACCCGTCCCGGTTGAAGTCGGCGGACGCGAGGCTGGAGCCGAAGCGGTCGCCGGGCTCGGCCGCGCCGGGCACGGCCTTCGACGTCTGGCTGACGACCTGCCTGGTTCCGAAGCCGGACCCGGTCCCGTACGCGACGCTGACGAAACCGGCGGCGCGCTTCCCGGCGGCCGTACCGTCCGGGCTGCCGATGGCCAGGTCGCGCCGCCCGTCGCCGTTGAAGTCGTACGGCCCGGCGACGGCCCTGGCCCCAGCGCGAGCCGGAACGGTCCAGAGCCCGGCCAGCGCCATGGCCGTCCCCGCGCCGAGCGCGACGGCCCGGGTCCCCCGAGAACGCACAGTGCCACCTCCACGCGCCTCTATGGCACGCCACGTCCAATAAGTCGGGACGGCACGTTACCCTCGGTAAGCGTCTTCTTATCGACCGTGATGCGTCCCACAATCGGGACGGCACGCCGGTCGCGCGGGCGAAGTAAAGCCTGGTCAACGAGGTGACAACGGATCAACGAGGGCCGGGCGCGCGGGCCCCGGGGCGTCCGGCCCGGCCTGCCAGGATGATCCACATCACGGCTGAGGCGCTGGTCACAGCCACGTCGAGTCATCGGCAAACCGACGTGGCGACACGTCGATTTGTCGACAAACAAGCTCCGGGCTCACGCCGTCAGGGCGAGCAGCGGCAGGTGGACCTCGAACCGGCAGCCGGGACCCGCGTTGGCCACGCCGATCTCCCCCGCGTGCGCCTCGACGATGCCGCGCGCGATCGCGAGCCCCAGCCCGGCCCCGCCCCCGGGCGTACGGGCCGTCTCGCCCCGGAACGCCACGTCGAAGACCCGCGGCAGGTCGTCCTCGGGGATCCCGCCGCACGCGTCGGCGACCGTCACGCGCGCCCGGCCGTCCCGCACGTCCCCGATGATTTCGACAGTGCCGTCCGCCGGGGTGTGCCGGATCGCGTTCACGACGAGGTTGCGCAGAGCGCGGCCCAGCTCGGCGGTGTCGACCTGGACGGGCAGCCCCTCGCGTACGTCCCCGCGCAGCCGCACGCCCTTGGCGCGCGCCAGCGCCTCGGCGCCCGCGACCGCCTCGGCGACCAGGTCGGCGAGGCCGACGCGCCGCCGCGACAGCCGCAGCGCGCCCGCGTGGATGCGCGACAGCTCGAACAGGTCGTCCACCATCTCGGTGAGCCGTTCGACCTCGACGCGGATGCGGGAGTGGTAGCGGTGGACGGTTTCGGGGTCGGCCACCACCTCGTCCTCCAGCGCCTCGGCCATCGCGCGGAGCCCGGCGAGCGGCGTGCGCAGGTCGTGGCTCACCCACGCGACCAGCTCGCGGCGCGACGCCTCCAGGGCCTGCTCGCGCCGGTGCGCCTCGGCGAGCCGCTGGTAGGCGGCATCCAGCTCGCGCGACAGCTCGGCGAGCTCGGCCGGGAGCCGTACCTCCGGCGGCTCGAACCGCCCGGCGCGCACGGCCTCGACCAGCACCCGGTTGGCGGCGACGAGCCGGCGCCCGAGCAGCACCGACACCGCCATCGCGACGAGCCCGGCGGCGGTCACGACGGCCAGCACCACCGCCCGGTCGTGGTCGTTCAGCAGCATCATGAACGAGATCACCAGGATCCCGGAGATCGTCGCCAGTACGGTCGCCGCGCCGACGACGACGAGCTGCGTCGCGACCGACCGTCCGCGCAGCACGTACAGCAGCCCGAGCGCCACCCCGGCCACGATCAGCGCGGCGAGCGCCGCATAGAACCCGACCCAGAGCAGATCCTCAAAAGGAATCACGCCAATGCCCCGTTCACCGGACGAAACGTGCCGAGGGGAGGCCCGGCGGAAGGCGACCCGGCGGACGGAGGCGCAACGGGAGGGACGGACGGAAGCCCGGACGAAGGCGCGACGGGCGGCGCAGACGGAAGGGCGAACGAAGGCCCGGCGGGCGAACCGGAGGAAGGCTCGGCGGGAGGGGCGGACGAACGCCTGGCGGAGGGCGCAGCGGAATGCTCGGTCGGAGGGGGCCCGGCGGAAAGCCCGGCCGGAGGAACGGCGGGCGGGGCAGCGGAAGGCGCGGCCGAAGGCGACCCGGCGGACGGATGCGCAACGGGAGGGGCGGACGGAAGCCCAGACGGAGGCGCGGCCGAATGCGCGGTCGGAGGCCCGGCGGGCGGCCCGGCGGAAGGTGCGGCGGAAGGTGCGGCGGAAGGTGCGGCGGAAGGTGCGGCGGAAGGTGCGGCGGGCGGGACGCCTGGAGGAACGGCGGGCGCGACGTCCGCAGGGGCAGGGGGCGGGACGTCTGCAGGGGCGGCAGGCGGGACGCCCGGAGGGGCGGCGGGCGGGACGCCCGGAGGGGCGGCGGGCGGGACGTCCGGAGGGGCGGCAGGCGCGACGTCCGCAGGGGCGGACGGAGGCTCGGCCGGAGGGGCAGAGGGCGGGACGGCCGGCGGGGCGGACGGAGGAGCGGACGGTGGCTCGGTCGGCGGGGCGGATGGAGGCTCGGTCGCTCGGGTGGTTGCGGGCTCGTAGCGGTAGCCGATGCCCCAGACGGTGACGATGCGGCGGGGGGTGGTGGGGTCGGCCTCGATCTTCTCGCGGAGGCGGCGGACGTGGACGGTCACGGTGGACGAGTCGCCGAACGTCCAGCCCCACACGCGTTCGAGCAGCTCGTCGCGCGTGAACGCCTGCCTCGGGTGGCGCAGCAGGAACGCCAGCAGGTCGAACTCGCGGGAGGTAAGGGCGAGCAGCCCGCCGCGCAGGGTCGCCTCGTGCGCGGCGACGTCCACGGTGAGGTCGCCGTCGCGGAACGGGCCCCCGACCGGTGGCGGGACGCCGCGCGAGCGGCGCAGCACCGAGCGCACCCGCAGTGCCAGCTCGCGCGGGCTGAACGGCTTGGTGACGTAGTCGTCCGCGCCGGTCTCCAGCCCGATCAGCCGGTCGGTCTCGGCGCCGAGCGCGGTCAGCATGACGATCGGGACGGACGACGACTCGCGGAGCCTGCGGCACACGTCCAGGCCGTCCATGCCGGGCAGCATCAGGTCGAGGACGACCAGGTCGGGCGGGTCGTCCAGGGCCTTGCGCAGCGCCTGGCGTCCGTCGGCGACGCACTCCACGCGGTGGCCGTCGCGGGCGAGGTACCGGGCGACGACCTCGGCGACGGTCGGATCGTCGTCGACCACGAGGACGCGGCCCGCCGGCTGTGACATCACGGCATCACGTTATGTGCGCCGACGACCTGGCGGCACACACGTCATGACTCCGTAAGATCCGGCTTCTCCCTGGGAGGAACGGTCGCTTTAATGGACCGATGTCCCGTTCTCGCACCGCCTCCTCGCCGGGCGCGGTCATCGTCCTGATCCTCCTCGGCGGCGCCCTCGCCACCGGGGCCACGATCGTCGTGACGTTCTTCCGCATCTACGAATCGGATCTGCTGCTGGACTTCCGGCAGTCGACGGCGCTGTTCGTGCTCGAATGCCTGCTCGCCGGGCTGCTCACCGCGGCGCCGGCGATCTTCACGCGTCCGCGCGGGCCGCTCGGCGCGATCGCCGCGGCGGTGTCGGCGTACGTGGCGATG
Organism: Actinomadura sp. J1-007; assembly: GCF_009793335.1. Taxonomy (GTDB): domain Bacteria; phylum Actinomycetota; class Actinomycetes; order Streptosporangiales; family Streptosporangiaceae; genus Spirillospora; species Spirillospora yumaensis. The sequence continues at coordinate 3,185,580 of NZ_WING01000001.1, forward strand.
CTGGTCGGCGTACGCATCGGCGTCCTGCTCTACATGGTGGTCATGGACCACACGATGCCGGACGGGTTCGTCGGCGACGTGCTGACGGCCCGTCCCGACTGGTGGATGCTCCTCGCGCCCGTCGCCGCGGGCGGGCTGCTCGGCCTGCGCACCCTGATGGCGAGCGGTTCGACGCAGCCGCGCGGGAACGCCGCCCCGTTCGGCGGCCCGCAGCCGGGACAGCCCCAGCCGTTCGGCGCGCCCCAGCCGTTCGGCGCACCGCAGCCGTACGGAGCGGGCCAGCCCGGCCAGCCGGGGCAGCCGCAGCCGTACGGTGCGCCGCAGCCGGGCCAGCCGTACGGGCCAGGCCAGCCGGGGCAGCCGTACCCCGGCCAGACCGCGCCTCCGCCCATGGGCGCGCCCGGCCAGCCGTACGGCCAGGGGCAGCCTCCGGCCGGGCAGCCGTACCCGGGAGCGCCCCAGCCCTACCCGGGCCAGCCCGGCGCGCCCGACCAGCCGTACGGCCAGCGCAACGCCTGACCCGCACCGAACACCACCCGCCCCGGCACCTCCCAGCCCAACGGCGTCCGACTCAACGGCCTCTGATGCAGCGACTTCCGATCGAACGGCCCCCGGCCCGGCGACTTCGAGTCGTTCAACCGCCGTCCGGTTGAACGACTCGCGACCCAACGGCCTCCGGCCCAACCACTCCCCGCCCGGCGACTGCCAGTCAAACGCCGTCCCGTTGAACGACTCCCGACCCGACGGCGTCCGGCCCGACGGCTCGCGGCCCGACGGCTCGCGGCTCAACGGCTCGCGGCCCGACGGTCCCTCGGACCGTGGAACGGCAGCTTGGAGGGGGGTGGGGTCAGGGGTGGCCTCAGGGTTCGGTCCGTCCGGAGGCGGAGGCTGGGGCAGGGGCGGGGTCCTCCCGCAGGGTGATGACGATCGTCGGCGGAACGCATAGCGTGTGGGCCATGGGACGGACAATCCTGACAATCGTCGGCGTCGTACTCGCACTGTGGCTGGTCGTGACCGTCATCGGCGCGATCTTCTCGATGCTGAAGCTGTTCTTCTTCATCGGCCTGATCGCGGTGGTGGTCATGCTGGTCGTGAGCCTGATCTCCAAGTCTGCCAAAAAGGGGTAGAACCAACCCGCCCCGCCTCTTGCCCGGGGCCGCCGGTGACCGCATGATGCCGAGACAGCAGGCGGTCATCGGCGAAAGGGGCCAACCGTGCCGGGCCTGACCAGGGTGCTGCGCGACCGCGCGGAGCGGCATCCGGACCGCGTCGCGTTCGTCGCGGGCGACACCGCGATCACCTACCGCGACTTCGACCGGCGCGCCGACCAGGCCGCGGCGGCGCTCGCGGCGGCGGGCGTCGGCCACGGCGACCGGGTCGCCATCCTCGACAAGAACTCCCTGGAGTACGCCGAGCAGCTCTTCGGGGCCGCACGGATCGGGGCCGTCCAGGTCCCCGTCAACTACCGCCTCGCGCCCGACGAGGTCGCCTACATCGTCAACAACGCGCAGGCGAGGGTCTTCCTGGTCGGCCCCGAGTTCGTGCCGGTGCTCGACGCGATCGCCGGGAAGCTGGAGCACACCGCCCACCTGATCGTGATCGGCGGCGAGGGCCATGCGTACCGCGACTACGCGGAGTGGCTCGCGCCGCACGAGGGCGCGCCGCGCCTCGACGACGACGCGTTCGACACCTCGGACGTCTTCGTGCAGCTCTACTCGTCCGGGACGACGGGGCTGCCGAAGGGCGTGATGCTGACACACGACAACTTCGCGTCGGTACTGCCGCTGACGAACGACCGGTGGGGCCTCACCGCCGAGTCGGTGCTGATGGTCGCGATGCCGATGTACCACGTCGCGGGGAACGCGCTCACGGTCTGCGTGGTGTTCGACGGGATCACCGGCGTGATCACGCGCGAGCCCGACCCGGTCGCGATCGCGCGGGAGATCGAACGGCACCGCGTCACGCACACCTTCCTCGTTCCGGCGCTGCTCCAGTTCATGCGGCTGGTCCCCGAGGTCGCCGAGGCCGACATGTCGAGCCTGCGGCTGCTGCTGTACGGCGCGTCGCCGATCAGCGAGGACGTGCTGCGCGGCGCGATGGAGATGCTGCCGGGCACCGGGTTCATGCAGGTGTACGGGCTGACGGAGACGACGGGCGCGATCACCATGCTGCCGGTCGAGGACCACGACCCCGACGGGCCGAACGCACACCGGATCCGGAGCGCGGGCCTGCCCAACCCGTCCTGCGCGCTGCGGATCGCCGACCCGGCCACGCTGGACGAGCTGCCCGCGGGCGAGGTCGGGGAGATCCTCTGCCGTACGCCGCAGAACATGAAGGGCTACTGGGGGATGCCGGACGCGACCGCGTCGGCGCTGCTGCCGGGCGGCTGGTTCCGTACGGGCGACGCCGGCTACCTCGACGAGGACGGCTACCTCTACATCCACGACCGGGTCAAGGACATGATCATCTCCGGTGGGGAGAACATCTACCCCGCCGAGGTCGAGAACGTCCTGATGGACCATCCCGCGGTCACCGACTGCGCCGTGATCGGCGTCCCGGACGACCGCTGGGGCGAGACCCCGAAGGCGATCGTCGTACTGGCCGGGGACGTGTCCGACGCCGACCTGATCGGCTACTGCCGCGAACGCCTCGCCCACTTCAAATGCCCCACGTCCGTCGAACGCCGCGACGCGATCCCCCGCAACCCGACCGGCAAGATCCTCAAACGCGAGCTCCGCGCCCCGTACTGGCAAGGCGAGGACCGCGCCGTCCACTGACCCGAGCCGTCCGACCCCCGCCGCGCGCGGGACCAGCGGGCTGAGCCAGCGGAACGCGGTCGCCGAGCGAGGCCCGCGGGGATCCGACCCGCCGCGAGCAAGCCCAGCGGGCTGAGCCGACGGAACATGGTCGCCGAGCGAGGCCCGCAGGGATCCGACCCGCCGCGAGCGGGCCCAACGGGCTGAGCCCGCGGAACGCGGTCGCCGAGCGAGGCCCGCGGGACAGGACGGCGCGAGCCCGGCGGGACGGGTCAGCGGGACGGGTTGGCGGGCTGGTCGGTGATGGGCTCGGCGGGGCGGCGGAAGCGGATGACGGCCGTGAGGGGGCGGTGGTCGGACGCGGTGTCGGCACGTTCCGGGACGCCGCAGGAGACGCCCGCGGACTTGGACGCGAAGAGGTAGTCGGTCTTCTCGACGGCCTGGCCGCGGGCGTTCTGGAGGGTTCCCGAGCCGGTGCGGGCGGGGCCCGGGCCCTGGTCGCACTCGCCGTACGCCTGGTAGAGCGGGTCGAGCGACGGGCTCTCGGGGCGTTCGCCCAGGTCACCGCCCAGGATGGCGCGCTCGGCTCCGGCCAGCTCGCCGGTGAGGCGCTTGACCTGCTTGGCGCGCCAGTCGCCGATCGGGTCGTCGTCCCAGCGCGGGGCGCTGAGCTGCGTGGCGCACACGCGGGCGTGCCAGCGGGCGACGTCGCCGCAGACGGCGACGCGCTCGTGGCGGGCCGGGGCGGGGAGCCGCACGTGCCGTACGCCGGTCATCGGGGCCCTCGTGCCGAGCGCGACGCCCAGCCTGCCCTGGCCGTCCGTGCACGATCCGCCGGAGGGCGCGAACGCCCAGGTCCAGCCGCGCATGGACGGGACGTTCTTGAGGACGTTCACGTGTCCGGAGCAGACCTCCTGGAGGAACACGGCGGTCGCGTCGACCTTCCGGCCGCCGACCTCGATGCCGCGCATCCGCTGCGGGATGCGCTTGCCGAGCTCGGCGGGGGCGGCGCCGAGCGGGCAGCCGGCGAGGGCGTCCGCGCACACGTTCCAGGTCGTCGCGGTGATCGTCGCGCCCGGGACGGCGCGGACGCCGTCGGCGTGGGCGGAACCGACGTCGGGCAGGCCCTCGATGGCCGCTCCGGCTCCGGCGACGGCGACCACCGCCGCGGCTCCGCAGACGGCGAACAGGGGGATCAGGGCGCGGGGGGCTCGCACACGTTCTCCAGGACAGGGATCAGCGGGGATGATCCCCGAAATCTCACCACATCAAGATCGCTTCCGCCAGCCGTTCGCGACCGTCCGATCACGCTGGGGCGACCTGTTTCGGTCGAGCCTTCCCGCCGCGCGGCGGACGGGCCACCGCCGAAACCCGTCCGACATGCGAGAACCGCCGAAAGCCCCGCCACCGCGGCCTTCAACGGACATCTGAAAGCGCCGGAAAATACTTCCGCGACCGGGCCAATCAGAAGGCGTCGGCCCGTCGGGTAAGCGAGCGAGAACGCGGCGAACGGGCCCGGCGGAGCATTCTCCCCACCGAGCCCGTCGCGCACCCGCTCTCCGCCGAGCCCGACCCGCGCCCGCTCCCCACCGAGCCCGTCGCGCACCCGCTCTCCGCGGGGCCCGTCGCGCACCCGCTCTCCCGCGGGGCCCGCCGCGCACCCGCTCTCCGCCGAGCCCGACCCGCGCCCGCTCCCCGCCGGGCCCGCCGCGCGCCCACTCACCGCGGGCCCGCCACGCACCCGCTCCCCGCCGAGCCCGTCGCGCACCCGCTCCCCGCCGGGCCCGCCCCGCGCCCACTCTCCGCGGGCCCGACCCGCGCTCCTTCTCGTCGGGTGCTAGTCGAGCAGGGCTTGGACGGTGCCTGCGCCGACCGTGCGGCCGCCCTCGCGGATCGCGAAGCCGAGTCCCTCGGTCATGGCGACCGGCCTGCCGAGCTCGACGGCCATCTCGACCGTGTCGCCCGGCAGCGCCATGCCGCCGTCGCCGCCGAGGTCCACGCCCCCGACCACGTCGGTGGTGCGGAAGTGGAACTGCGGCCGGTAGCCGTGGAAGAACGGCCCGCTCCGGCCGCCCTCCGCGGCGGTCAGCACGCGCACCCGCGCCCGGAACCGCGCGTGCGGCCGGACCGCGTCCGGCGCGCTGACGACCTGCCCGCGCCGCACCTGGTCGCGCTTGACCCCGCGCAGCAGCATGGCGGTGTTGTCGCCCGCCTCGGCGCGGTCCATCGTCTGGCCGAACGTCTCCAGCCCCGTCGCGACGGACCCGAACGAGTCGCCGAGCCCGACGACCTCGACCGCGTCGCCGACCCGCACCGAGCCCTGGGCGACGACGCCGGTCACGACGGTGCCGCGCCCGGTGATCGTCAGCACGTTCTCCACAGGCATCAGGAACGGCCGGTCGAGCGCCCGCTCCGGCACCGGCACGTACGCGTCGACCGCGTCGAGCAGGTCGCCGATCCGGGCCGTCCAGTACGGGTCGCCCTCCAGCGCCCGCAGCCCCGACACCCGGACCACCGGTATCTCCTCGCCCGGGAAGCCGTACTCCGACAGCAGCTCGCGGACCTCCAGCTCGACCAGGTCGAGCAGCTCCGGGTCGTCCACCGCGTCGGCCTTGTTGAGCGCCACCACGATGTGCCGGACGCCGACCTGCCGGGCCAGCACGATGTGCTCGCGGGTCTGCGGCATCGCGCCGTCCCGCGCCGACACCACCAGCACCGCGCCGTCCACCTGCGCCGCCCCCGTGATCATGTTCTTCACGTAGTCGGCGTGGCCGGGCATGTCGATGTGGGCGTAGTGCCTGGTCGCGGTCGCGTAGTGCACGTGCGCGACGTTGATGGTGATGCCGCGGTCGCGCTCCTCGGGCGCCCGGTCGATGCCCTCGAACGGCACGGCCGCCGCCAGCCCGCGCGCGGCGAGCACCTTGGTGATCGCCGCGGTCAGGGTGGTCTTGCCGTGGTCGACGTGCCCCATCGTGCCGATGTTGAGATGCGGCTTGTCGCGCTCGTACAGCTGCTTGGCCATGATCGTTCGTCCTCACCGGATCCATGTGCGGAACGTGAGAACCCCCGCGGGCGTGCGCCCGGGGCCATGACACCCCCCTCCGCTGGTTCTCCGGAGGCGGGACGGAGAGGGGTCAGCTTCGCGCGCCGCCGACGACGGCCGCGCCCGCTGCCGCTGCTCCCGAGAGGAAGGCAGCCGGCACCGCGCTCAGCGGACCGTGGTCCGCGAGCGTCAGGGTGCCGGCTGCGAAGAACATGCGTCAGACGGTACGGACCGTCCGGCCCGGAGTCGACCGATTTATTCGCCGCTCGGGCGGGCGGGGCCGACCGGCGCCGGTCAGGGTCGTACGACGGCGACGTCCAGGAAGACCGGGCGCTTGTCGGGCATCAGGACGCGCCCGTGCTCGTCGGCCATCTTCCAGTAGATCCGGCAGCGGCCCGGCGTCCTCGGCGCGGTCACCCGGACGCCGACGTCGACGGCCTGGCCCGGCGCGGCGTCCGGCATCGCGACCGACTTCGGCGCCGAGCAGGGGCCGCTGCCGACGCGCAGCAGGTAGCGGCGCTTCCAGTGCAGGTCGCCGGTGTTGCGGATCCGCCACACCTTGCGGAACGTCGTGCCGCCGCGCACCTTCGTCCCGTCCGGATAGGTGACGTCGCCCTCGAAGCGCGAGTCGTCCCGGCGGCCCGCGTTCGCCCGCGTCCCTTCGCCGTCCTTGCCGCCCTTGCCGTCCTTGCCAGCGGACGAGCCGTGGCCCGCGTTCACGAGCACCACGACGCCCGCGACGAGCGCCGCCACCACGGCCGCGGCGACCACGTACAGGTAGGGCCGCCGCCTGGGCCGCACCCCCACCGGCTGCGTGTCCCCGTCCACGGACTCGTTCGCCCTGGGCGGGTCCGCGGGGGGCGAGGGTGTCGCTGAGGTGGGCTCGGGGTCCGTTCCGGTGGGGAGGGCCGCCGCGTCCTCGGCGGCGGTGAGCGCGTCGCGGGCCTCCTCCCAGTACGCGCGCCATTCGCGTTCGGTGCGCTCGGGGTCGGCACCGAGGCGGTCGACGGCGAGGACGCGGACGAACTCCCAGGTCGTCCCCCAGGTCGGCAGGCCGCGGCCCCGCGCGGCGGCGGCCAGGGACGACTTGGACGCCGCAGCGCCCAGCGCGGACGACATCTCGGCGTACGAGGGGTCGCCCGCCTCCTTCTTGAGCCGCCACAACCGTTCGGCGAGGGCCGCCGCGGGCCCCTCGCCCGGGTCCGGACGGCGCGAGCGGCGCCCCCGCCGACCGCCGTCCCGCCCTTCACCCACTGGTGTACTCACGCTGTTCTCCCCCACGAGGAGCGGTCGCACCCGGGCACCGCCGTCGTCGCTCAAAGTCGCCGACGATACCCGTCCGAAACGGGCGGTCAGCTTTCGGGACGCCGGAGCAGGACCGCGCCGATGGCCGCGCCCGCGAACTGGAACCCGGCGATCGTCAGCACGAGCCCGACCGGCCCCACCAGGTCCGCGGACGCGGCCGTCAGCGCGGCCCGAGCGCCGACGCGCCGATCTTGAGGCTGCCGCCGGTGGTGTTGACCTCCCCGAGCCGTTCGGGCGGCGCCTCGCGCTGGCGCAGCATGAGCGTCGCCGCGAACACCGGCCCCTCCGACAGCCCCGCCGCCGCGAACGCGACCATGGCCCACGTCAGCGACGGCACCACCGCCAGCGACGCGAGCGACGCGCCGAACGCGACCAGCCCGCCGACCATCACCCGTTCGGCGTGCCGGGGCGTGAGCCAGCGGCTGGACGCGAGCGATCCGAGCAGCGACCCGAGGGCCATGGCCACCAGCAGCCGCCCGCCCGCGCTCGGCCGTTCGCCGAGGTGCCCGGCCAGCAGGACGGCCGTGACCGCGACGCCCCCGAACCCCAGCCACGCGAACGTCGTCGCCGCCGTCAGCGCCCGCAGCACCCGCCCCTCCGCGAGCACCCTCAACCCGCCGACCACCACCCCCGCCACCCCGGCCACTCCCCTCCCGACCGACCCGCCGCCCCGGCCACCCCCGCCTTCCTCGCCGTCCCCGCCGTCCCCGCCCTTCCCGCCGTTCCCGCCTTCCTCCGGCCGAACGGGCTCGTCCGCGCCGCCGGAGTCGTTCTGGACGCCGCGTTCGTCCAAAGGGGCGCAGCCGGACGAGGCTGTGGAGGGGGCGCGGCGGTGGGGGAGACGGGGACGGTGGAGTCGGTCGGCGGCGGGGCGGGAAGGGGAGCAGGGGCAGGGCGAGGGCCCCGAGGGTGGAGGCGGCGACGATGACCGCGCCCGCGTACGAGCCGCCCGCGTAGGCGGCCACGGCGGCGGCGAGGCCGGGGCCCGCGACGGCGGCGAGGTTGTAGCTGGACGCCTCCAGGCCGTACGCGCGGGAGAGCCGTCCTGCGGGGACGAAGCGCGGGAGCAGGCCCGTCACCGCGACCACGACCGGCTCGGTGCAGCCGATCACGGCCGCGACGCCGAGGGCGAGGACCAGCGGGACGCGTCCGACGGTCGCGAGCAGCGCGGCCGTGGACGCCGCGTACGCCGCGGCGAGCGCGAGGGCGGTGCGGCGGGGACGGGTCGTGCGGTCGATGGCGTGGCCGATCACCGGGCCGCTCAGCACGTACGGCAGGGTCATCGCGGTCTGGACGTACCCCGCGGTGGCGGCGTGCCCGGTACGGGCCTGGACGGTCAGGACGAGCGCCGTCGCGATCCCCTCGGCGGAGATCCGCAGCAGCGTCGCGGCGCCGAGGTGCGGCGCAAGCCCCGGGATCACTCTCGCATGGTGTCACGGCATCGCCGGTCCCCGGCGTTCCCGCCGATCAAGGGCCGCCTAGACTCGAAAGGGTGACGGAGACGACGGAGCGCACGCATCGGGTCACCAGCGAGGTCGGGCGGCTGCGGACCGTTCTGCTGCACCGTCCGGGCGCCGAGCTGAAGAGGCTCACGCCGCGCAACAGCGACCAGCTCCTGTTCGACGCGATCCCGTGGGTGGGGCGCGCGCAGGAGGAGCACGACGCGTTCGCCGAGGCGCTGCGCGAGCGCGGCGTCGAGGTGCTGTACGTGACCGAGCTGCTCCAGGACGCGCTGGAGTACGAGGAGACCCGCGACGAGGCGATCGCCGAGATCGTCGCCGACCCCCGGCTCGGCGACCAGCTCGGCCGGGTCGTCGAGGGCTACCTGCGCGACCAGGACCCCGAGCACCTCGCCCACACGCTGATCGCCGGGCTCGCGCACGAGGAGCTGAAGGCCGGGCACGGCCTGGTGTACCGGCTGATGGACCGGCTCGACTTCATCATCGACCCGCTGCCCGGCCTGCTGTTCACCCGCGACAGCAGCGCCTGGATCGGCGGCCGGGTCGCGGTCGCGAGCCTGGCGATGCCCGCGCGGCGGCGCGAGTCGACGCTGGCCGGCCTCATCTACGCGCACCACCCGCGCTTCTCCGGCGTGCGGCCGGTGTACGGACCGTCCCTCGAATCGGTCGAGGGCGGCGACGTCCTCCTGCTGAGCCCCGGGGTCCTCGCGGTCGGCACGGGGGAGCGCACCACGCCCGCCGGTGTCGAACGGCTCGCCCGCCAGGTCTTCGAGGCCAACCTCGCGCACACCGTGCTCGCGGTGCCGATCGCGCAGGAACGGGCGACCATGCACCTCGACACCGTCTGCACGATGGTCGACGTCGACACCGTGGTCATGTACCCGCCGGTGGCGCACTCCCTCACCGCCTACACGGTCACGGCCGCGAACGGCGACCTGGCCGTGTCCGAGCCCCGCCCGTTCCTCAAGGCCGCGGCGGACGCGATGGGCCTGGACCACCTGAAGGTCATCGACACCGGTCTGGACCCCGTCACCGCCGAACGCGAGCAGTGGGACGACGGCAACAACACCCTCGCCGTCGCGCCGCGCCTCGCCGTGGCGTACGAGCGCAACATCGAGACCAACGCCCAGCTCGAAGCGGCCGGCATCGAGGTCATCCGGATCAGCGGCAGCGAGCTCGGCACCGGCCGGGGCGGACCGCGCTGCATGTCCTGCCCCATCCTCCGCGACCCGCCCGCCTGACCCGTCCCGCGCGGCGCGCCGGGAACGGCGAGGCCCCCGGCGCCTGCGCGGCGGCCGGGGGCCCGGACGTGGATGGCTCGGGCGGTGTCGACGGGGGCACGACAGCGCCCGAGCTTGTCGAGGACCCTACAAGGCGGGGCAATGGCCGCTCTAGGCGGGGTATGCCCTAGTCGAGGCCGCTCCGTGCCTGGTCCCGTTGCAGAGGTTGGCGTCCGGTTCGTCGGGAACGCCCGGCAGATCGGCCAGGTCCGGCACGACGGCGTGCGCGGCGCCCGCCCGCGGCGAACCGCTCGCGTCGGCGAGGTGCGGAGCGCGCAGGATCGCCCAGACCGTGGTGGCGCCGTCCTCGCGGCGGACGCCCCAGCCTTCCGAGAGCGCCTCAACGATGCCGAGGCCGCGCCCGCCCAGGGACGACAGCGTGCCGGGACCGCACCGCGGCTCGGTCATCGCGCCGCCGTCGCTGACCTCGACCTCCAGCAGCTCGCCGCGGCAGTCCCAGGACACCCGGATCTGGCCCGACGGGAGCGGGCGGGCGTGCCGGAGCGCGTTGCTGAGCAGTTCGCTGAGGATGACGCTGGCGTCGTCGATCACGGACTCGAAGACTCCGGAGGCGGCCAGCTCGGAGCTGAGGCGCTTGCGGGCCACCGCGACGCTGGACGGTGCGTGTGGCAGCAGAACGACGCTCGACACCCTCACCTCCCCGTGGATCCGTCTCGGATCGGTCCCCGTACCGCACTTCCGTTACGACCGAAATGCCCTGAAGGACTCATCCGGAAACCTGGACGAAACAGTTTGCCACCGGACCAACGAGCGAGCGACCATCCGGTCACGGCGATCTCCCCCGTACGCGGCGCCCAATGGAACCCCGTCACCAACGGCGAACAACAAAGGATCTATCCAGCCAACGACGGATTACTCCTCACGCGCACGTTTCGTCCGTCACACCCCGGCGACACCGTACTTTTCCGCAACCTCACACCCTCCCGGTTGTCAAGATCGCGACAAGACACCTTCCCGTTCCCCGTTTTTGGCCGGATCCGGCCCCGCCCCGCTCCACCACCCCGCCCCACCCCCTCAGCCCGCACAAAGAGCGACAGCCGAACGAACGTCCAGCAGAAGAGACCGGGCGGACGCGCCGAAGGACCGGGGCGGACGCGATCGGGCCGTGTCAGGCGGGGCGGGTCAGGGTCAGGGTCATGCAGGTGCCTGGGGCGCCGTGGGGGGCGGGGCCGGCCTTGATGGTGCCGCCCTGCGCCTCGGTCAGGCGTTTGACGATGTAGAGGCCGAGGCCGATGCCGCCGAAGCGGCGGCGGTCGCCCGCCTCGCCCTGGACGAACCGTTCGAAGACGCGCTCGTGGTCGCCAGGGGCGATGCCGATGCCCTCGTCCACGACCGTGATCACCAGGGAGCCGCCCTCCGGGTACGCGCTGACGCGGACGGTGCCGCCGTCCGGGGAGTACTTGAACGCGTTCTCCAGGAGCTGGCCCAGCACGATGTCGGTGGCCATCGCGTCCCCGCGCGCCTGCGGCAGGTCCGGGTCGATCTCCAGCTCCACGCGGTGCAGGGACGACAGGGAGCGGAAGCCCGCGACCACGCCCTCGATCACCCGGGCCAGGTCGAACGTCTCGTTGGTCACGGTCAGCTCGTCGGCTCCGGCGCGGGCGCCGAGCAGGAGGTGCTCGACGAGGCGGCCGAGGGACTGGGCGCGTTCGGCGATGGTGGCGACGGCGGCGCGGCGGTCGGTGTCGGCGAGCTCGTCCCAGCGGTTGACCAGCGTGCTGGAGAACCCCTGCACGACCGTGATCGGGGTGCGCAGCTCGTGGCTGGTCGTGGCGAGGAAGAGGTCCTTGGCCTCCTCCAGGGCCTTGGCCTCGGACACGTCGCGGAAGTCGACCACCAGCCCGCCGGTCTCCTCGATCTCGGCCGCGAGGACGTTCAGCCAGACGCCCTCGGACCACGGGATCGTCAGCATCTCCCCCAGCGCGGGCATCGCGAACGGCAGCGGCCGGCCGAGCGCCTCGCCGGCCGGGATGCCGGTGAGGGTGTGCGCGGCCGGGTTCCACTGCCGGACGACCAGGTCGCGGTCCAGCACGGCGATCCCGTCGGCGCTGGAGTCGATGACGGCGCGCTCGTGCGCGCGCTGCCGGACGACCTCGGCGTAGGCGACGGCGTTGCCGACCGCGACCCCGGCGTGCCCGGCGAGCAGTTCGAGGAGCTCCAGCTCGGTGTGGCCGACCTTCTGCCCCGAGAACAGCGCGTACAGCGCGCCGTAGGGCCTGTTCTGGAGGTACGACAGGCCGAGCGCGATCGTGTGCAGGCCGGGCAGCTCCGACCAGACCAGGTCGCCGAGCCGCCGCTCGCCGGTCGCGAGCTTGACCGTCTTGCCGGAGCGCAGCAGCTCGCCGACCAGGCTCGACCGCAGGTCGGCGGTGGTGCCGCGCAGGTGCTCGGGCAGCCCGGACATGCTGACCAGCCGCAGCCGGTCCCCGTCGATCCGCACGAACCCGCCCGCGTCCGCGCCGGTCAGCTCGATCAGCGCGTCGGTGATCCGGTCGAGGACGGTGGCGAGGTCGAGCTCGGCGTTGAGGTCGGCGACGATGTCGTTCAGGCGGCGGACGAGCCGGGCGCGCTCGGCCATGTGGTGCTGGACGACGTCGTCCTCCTCGACGGGGTGGTAGACGCCGACCCAGCCGAGCGGGCCGCCGTCCGGGTCCTTGAGGAGGCTGGTGTCGATCCGCACGTCGATCAGCCGGCCGTCGCGGTGGAACCTGCGGGTCGCGATCGAGATCTGCCCGCCCTCGCCCGTACGGCGCGTGAGGAGCCGTTCCTGGACGGCGTTGTGCTCGGCCTGGAGCTCGTCGGGGACGATCGGCGCGACGCGTCCCACCATCTCCTCGGCCGTCCAGCCGAACATCCGCTCAGCGGCCGGGTTCCACACCGTGACGCGGTAGCGGTGGTCGACGGCCACGATCGCGTCGGCCGCGCTCTGGATGACGGCGCGGGCGATCGGGTCGTGGACGTGGTGGGGCACGACTGACATCGTGCCACCGGATCGCCTGCCCGTGCCCGGCAACCACCGCCGAAAGGTTCCCACCGCGCCCGACCTCCGACCGGAAGAACGCCACGTCAGACGCCACGGCGGCGCCCGATCGAGCTGCCGCGGGCCCCGCGGGCGCGGGCGCGGCGGGCGCCGGTGAGCGGGAACCGGGCGCTCTTCTGATCTTGACCGTTCCGGCCCGGCTCAACGCGTGATCTTCGCCACCCCGCCCGTCCCGCCCGTGCCGCCGACCCTGCCGATGAGCAGCGCGGCGGCGGCCGCGACGGCGAACGACAGCACCGAGGCGCTCATCCAGCTCTGCGGCGTGAAGAGCAGGGCGTCGCGGACGCCGGTCCAGAACCGCGTCCACCAGCCGACCGCGCCGGGGTTGACGAGCTGGTACGCCACGATCCCGACGGCCCAGGCGGCGATCATGCCCCAGCGGGACGGCGCCGTACGGGAGCTGTCCCACTTCGGCAGCCGTCCGCGGCCGAGGAAGAAGTCGGCGGCGAGCACGCCCAGCATCGGCACGAACACCGACCCGATCAGCGACAGGAAGCCGGAGTAGTCGCCGATGTCCAGCAGCAGCGCGAGCACGGTGACGCCGGCGCCGAGCGCGACCGACAGCACCCGGCGGTCGGCGCGCGGCACGAGGTTCTGGATGGACACCGCCGTCGAGTAGACGTTCGCGAACGACTGGTCGGCCTCGCGCACCACGAACACCGCGAAGAGGACCACACCGAGCGTGACGTGCAGGAACGGGTCGAACACCCGCGTGGAGTCGCCCGCGACGATCGCCAGCGCCAGCAGCCCGAGCACGTACGCGACGATCTGGGTGACCGAGTAGCCGACCGCGGCGGCCCCGAACGCGCCGCGCGCGCTGCGGGCGTGCCGGGTGTAGTCGGCGGCGACCGGCACCCACGAGATCGACACCGCGAGCGCGGCGTCGGCGCCGAGCCAGAACCCGCCCCACGAGCCGTCCGTCAGGTCCGGCAGCGGCTCGCGCAGGAGCTGGACGTAGAAGTAGACGAGCGCGACCAGCACCGCGACCGTCACGTAGCGGCGCAGCAGCCGCACCGAGCCGAGCGGCCAGACCGTCAGCACGGTCGTGACGAGCCCGGCGGCGATCACGTACGACCAGCGCGGCACGCCGTCCCACAGCGCGCGGGCGGCGTCGGCGATGACGATCAGCTCGAACGTGCCCCAGCCGACGAGCTGCGCGATGTTGAGCACGGTCGGCACGTACGACAGCCGCGCGCCGAACAGGCCGCGCAGCAGCACCATCGCCGGCTGCCCGGTGCGGGCGCCGGGGGCCGCGGCGAGGCCCAGCATCAGGCCGCCGATCACGGTGCCGGCGGCCATCGCGACGATGCCCGCGACGATCGACATCGTCGGCCTGCCGTCGGCGTCCGGCGCGAGGACGGTGTAGGCGCCGGAGAACGCGAACAGGCTCACCCCGAGGTTGGCCCAGAAGGCCCCCTGGTCCCAGAAGCCGAGGACCTTCGGCGCGGGCTCGTCGAGGGTGTACGGGACCTCGTCCCGGGGACGTTCCCGGACATCGGACGTCATGGGACTCACTCCCTACGCCGGCATTACCCGGACAGGTTCATGCGGTCGGCGACGCCGTTCAGATCGCCCTCTCAGCCCGTTCGGCACGAGCTCCCGCGGATATCGGTCAGCCCCGATCGTACAGCCGCCGACCGGACGAACGCCCCACGCCGGTCATACCGGGCGAGGGGCGGCGCGGCGGCGGGGTGGCGGCGTGGCGCGCGGTCCGGGCCGCGGTCCGGGTCCGGCCGGGGTCCGGGTCCGGGCGGTCAGGCCACGTAGGGACGCCCGTCGCCGCCGTTCTCCATGGGACGGCCCGTCTCGGCCCACCGCTTCATGCCGCCGTCCACGTTCCTGGCCAGCCAGCCCGCCTGGTTGAGCGCCACCGTCACCTGCGCGGACCGGACGCCGGAGCGGCAGATCACGTACACCTCGCGGTCGCGCGGCACCTCGCCGGCGCGGTCGCCGAGGACCCCCATCGGGATGTGGACGGCCTCGGGCGCGTGCCCCGCGTCCCACTCGTCCTGCTCGCGCACGTCCAGCAGATAGGCGTCCTGCGGAACGTCCGCGGCGTCCACGGCCGGCACGTCGTCCCCGAAATTCATCACACCTCCATGGAACCGCGCGGAACCCTCCCGCGTCGAATCACCTATGCGGTATCGGACGCTCCTTCTCACGGCGCCCGGCCTCGTGGCGATCATGTCACTGGCCGGCTGCGGTGATGAACAGACCACGAGCAACTCCGCCGGCAAGCCCTCCGCCACCACGTCCGTCCGGCCGTCCACCCCGGCCGGCGGCGGCGACGCCCTGACCGTCCAGGTCAAGGCGTCCACCCAGGCGCCCGCCAAGACCTGGACGCTGCGGTGCGACGCCGCGGACGGCAAGGCGCGGGGCGGCGACCATCCGAAGGCGGACGCGGCGTGCGCGACCCTCGCCAAGGCGAAGGCGCCGTTCGCCGCACCGCCCAAGCAGCAGATGTGCACCAAGATCTACGGCGGCCCGGAGGTCGCCACGGTCAAGGGCACTTGGAAGGGGCAGCCCGTGCGGGCGCGGTTCACCCGCACCGACGGCTGCGAACTGCACCGCTGGAGCGGGCTCGGCCCGCTGTTCGGCGACGTCCCCAAGGTCCGCTGAACGAGCCGCTCCCGTTCCGGCCCGTTCGGCAGAGGACCCCGGTCATGGGCGGCCGGGGTCCTCACTCATGTCCGGGGACAGGGCTACTTGAGCAGGCGCGACAGGCGGCGGTCGGCCAGGGGCTTGCCGCCGGTCTGGCAGGTGGGGCAGTACTGGAGCGAGGAGTCGGCGAACGACACCTCGCGGATCGTGTCGCCGCAGACGGGGCACTCCTGGCCGGTACGGCCGTGCACGCGCAGGCCGGTCTTCTTCTCGCCCTTGAGGTCCTGCGCGGCGAGGCCCCGGGACCGCGCCACCGCGTCGCGCAGCGTGGTGACGATCGCGCCGTGCAGGGTGTCGATGTCCTCGCCGGTCAGCGATGAGGCGATCTTGAACGGGGACATCCTCGCGACGTGCAGGACCTCGTCGGAGTAGGCGTTGCCGATGCCCGCGACGACCTTCTGGTCGCGCAGCAGCCCCTTGATCTGGGTGCGCTTGCCCGCGACGATACCGCGCAGCACGTCCGGGGTGAACGCCTCGTCCAGCGGGTCGGGGCCGAGCCCGGCGACGCCGGGCACCTCCGCCGGGTCGCGGACGACGTAGACGGCGAGGCCCTTCTTCGTCCCCGCCTCGGTCAGGTCGAAGCCCGAGCCGTCGTCGAGGTGGACGCGCAGGGCGAGCGGGTTCTTGCCGCCGGGCCGCGCCGGCTTGGACGGCAGCTCGTCGCGCCAGCGCAGCCAGCCCGCGCGGGCGAGGTGGACGACCAGGTGCAGGCCGTCCACGTCCAGGTCGAGGAACTTGCCGTGCCGGGCGACGCCGGTGACGGTGAGGCCGCCGAGCGAGGTCACCGGCGGGTCGTACGTCTTCAGCGCCGAGATGGCGAGAACATCGACGCGGGCGACGGCGCGGCCCACCGCGTGCTCCCGCACGAAGCCGGCGAGCGCCTCCACCTCAGGTAGCTCTGGCATGACTCAAGTATCGGCGATGATTTCCGTCCACAACCCTGTGGAAGGCTGTGGAAAACCCTGTGTGCAACCTCGGGATCCCGCGGAAAGACGCTCCCTCCACGGGACATACCTCGGCAAATCTCAACAGAACGCCGGTCCAGTTCGGGACCGGCCGCCGCACAGGGTGTGGATAACTTCGCCGGTCCCGCCGCGCCGGACGGGCCCGCCGCCGCGCCCGGACGTGACCCGGATCTCGAAATAACCCCAAGGGGGTACGGGTTGCGGACGGTGAGGCGCTGTGGCAGCATGAGGACCACTGGATACCCCCTAGGGGTAAGCGAGAGGAGACAGGACATGAGCACCGCCACCTACACCGTCGCCGGGATGACCTGCGGGCACTGCGTCGGGTCGGTCAAGGAGGAGGTCGGCGCGATCGCCGGCGTGACCGGCGTGGACGTGGACCTGGAGTCCGGCGCGGTGACCGTGACCAGCGAGGCCCCTCTCGACGAGTCCCTGTTCCGGGCCGCCGTCGAAGAGGCCGGATACGAAGTGAAGGCGTGAGAGCGGCATGAACACCGCGACCAAGCTGGGGGCGTACGCCCTGGGCCTGGCCGTCGTCTTCGGCGGCGCCGTCGGGGTCGGCAACGCGGCCGGCCCCGTCGGCTCCGCCTCGGGCTCGGGCGGCCACGGCCACTCCGGGGCGTCCGCCCCGGGCGCGGCGCCCGGCGCGGAGACCGGCGGCGATACGGGTACCCCCGTACCCGGCGGGCTCCAGGTCGCCCAGGACGGCTACACGCTCAGCCCCCGGACCACGACGGTCGAGCCGGGAGAACGGACCGACTTCCGCTTCACCGTGAACGGCCCGGACGGGCGGCCCGTCACCCGCTACACCCCGCTGCACGGCAAGAAGCTGCACCTGATCATCGCGCGGCGCGACCTGTCGGGGTTCCAGCACCTGCACCCGACCGAGGTCGGCGGCGGCGTCTGGTCCGCGCCGGTCACGCTGCCGTCCGCCGGGACGTACCGGTTCTTCACCGACGTCCAGCCGGACGGCGTGGACGAGCAGCTCACGCTCGGCACGGACGTCTCCGCGCCCGGCGACTACCGGCCCGAGCCGCTGCCCGCGCCCGAACGGGTCGCGAAGGTCGACGGCTACGAGGTGCGCCTCGGAGGCGACCTCGTTCCGGGCCGTTCGAGCAGGCTGACGCTGTCGGTCAGCAAGGGCGGCGAACCGGTGACGGACCTCCAGCCGTACCTTGAGGCGTACGGCCACCTGGTCGCCCTGCGCGACCGGGACCTCGCCTACCTGCACGTCCACCCGGACGGGGAGCCCGGCGACGGGAGGACCAGGCCCGGCCCCGACATCACGTTCTACGCCGAGGTGCCGAGCTCCGGCGCGTACCGCCTGTACCTGGACTTCCAGCACGAGGGCAAGGTCCGCACCGCCGAGTTCACCGCGGTCGCCGGAGCGCAGGGCTCGCAGGGCTCGCCCGGCGGGTCCGGCGGGTCCGCTCCGGCGCCGTCCGAGGCGCCGTCCGAGGCGCCGTCCCAGAAGCCGGATGAACCGTCCGGTGGCGGGCACGGTGGCCACGCGCACTAGACGTCCCGCACGAACGACACACCAGGAGGAGGAGCGATGAGCACCGGTGCCGTCCCCGACGCCGCGTCCGGGCAGATCGAGCTGGCGATCGGCGGGATGACCTGCGCGTCGTGCGCGGCCCGCGTCGAGAAGCGGCTCAACAAGATCGAGGGCGTGACCGCGACGGTCAACTACGCCACCGAGAAGGCCAGGGTCCAGGTCCCCGAGGGCGTCACCGCCGACGAGCTGATCGCGTCGGTCGAGAAGGCGGGCTACACCGCCGAGGTCCCGCCGCCGCCCGAGCCCGCGGGAGGCGGCGGGCAGAGCGCGGAGTCCGGGGAGCCGGACGACGGGCTCGGCCCGCTGCGGCAGCGCCTGGTCACCTCCGTCGTCCTCGCCGTCCCGGTGATCGCGATGGCGATGGTCCCGGCGCTCCAGTTCGAGTACTGGCAGTGGCTGTCGCTGACGCTCGCCGCGCCGGTCGTGACCTACGCGGGCTGGCCGTTCCACAAGGCCGCCTGGACCAACCTGCGGCACGGCGCCGCGACCATGGACACCCTCGTGTCGGTCGGCACCCTCGCCGCGTTCGGCTGGTCGCTGTGGGCGCTGTTCCTCGGGACGGCGGGCGAGCCCGGCGTCAAGCACGGCTTCGACTTCTCGATGACCCGTTCCGACGGCTCGATGAACATCTACCTCGAAGCCGCCTCCGGGGTCATCGCGTTCATCCTGGCCGGGCGCTACTTCGAGGCGCGCTCCAAGCGCCGCGCGGGGGCCGCGCTGAAGGCGCTGCTGGAGCTCGGCGCCAAGGAGGTCTCGGTCGTCCGGAACGGGCGCGAGGAGCGCGTCCCGGTGGACCTGCTCGCGGTGGACGACGTGTTCGTGGTCCGTCCGGGCGAGAAGATCGCGACGGACGGCGTGGTCGAGGAGGGCTCGTCCGCCGTGGACGCGTCCCTGCTGACCGGCGAGTCGGTCCCGGTCGAGGTCGGGCCGGGCGACACCGTCGTCGGCGCGACCGTGAACGCCGGGGGCCGGCTGCTGGTGCGGGCCACCCGCGTCGGCGCGGACACCCAGCTCGCGCAGATGGCGCGGCTGGTCGAGGACGCGCAGACCGGCAAGGCGCAGGTGCAGCGGCTCGCCGACCGGATCTCCGGGGTGTTCGTCCCGATCGTGATCGCGCTGGCGGTCGCGACCCTCGGGTTCTGGATCGGGGCCGGCGCGGGGCTCGCCGCGGCGTTCACCGCGGCCGTCGCCGTCCTGATCATCGCCTGCCCGTGCGCCCTCGGCCTCGCCACCCCGACCGCGCTGATGGTCGGGACGGGGCGCGGCGCGCAGCTCGGCATCCTGATCAAGGGCCCGGAGGTGCTGGAGTCCACCCGCGCGATCGACACCGTCGTGCTGGACAAGACCGGCACCGTCACCACCGGCCGGATGGCCCTGGTGGACGTGGTCACGGCCGAGGGCGTGGACGCGGACGAGGCGCTGCGCCTCGCCGGGGCGCTGGAGAACGCCTCCGAGCACCCGATCGCGCAGGCCGTCGCCCGCGGCGCCGCCGAACGGGTCGGCCCGCTCGCCGAGGTGGAGGACTTCGCGAACGTCGAGGGCCTCGGCGTGCAGGGCATGGTGGACGGCCACGGCGTGCTCGTCGGCCGCCCCCGGCTGCTCGCCGAGTGGTCGCAGCACCTCCCGGCGGAGCTGGAGCGGGCGATGGCGGACGCGCAGGCGCTCGGCCGCACCGCCGTCGCGGTCGGCTGGGACGGCGCGGCGCGCGCCGTGGTCACCGTCGCCGACCAGGTCAAGCCGACCTCCGCCGAGGCGATCGCGCGGCTGCGCGAGCTCGGGCTGCGGCCGGTGCTGCTGACCGGCGACAACGAGGCCGTCGCGCGCACCGTCGCGGACGCGGTCGGGATCGAGGAGGTCGTCGCCGAGGTCCTGCCGCAGGACAAGGTCGAGACCGTCAAGCGCCTCCAGGGCGAGGGCCGTACGGTCGCGATGGTCGGCGACGGGGTCAACGACGCCGCCGCGCTCGCCCAGGCCGACCTCGGCCTCGCGATGGGCACCGGGACGGACGTGGCGATCGAGGCGTCCGACCTGACCCTGGTCCGCGGCGACCTGCGGGCCGCGGCCGACGCGATCCGGCTGTCGCGCCGCACGCTCCGCACGATCAAGGGGAACCTGTTCTGGGCGTTCGCCTACAACGTGGCCGCCCTGCCGCTGGCCGCGTGCGGCCTGCTCAACCCGATGATCGCGGGTGCGGCGATGGCGTTCTCGTCGGTGTTCGTGGTGAGCAACAGCCTGCGGCTGAAGGGCTTCAAGTCCCTCGCCGCGGACGCGGCCCCGGCCGTGGGCTCCGGTCCCGCGCCCGCCCGCGCGGAGAAGGCCGCCGCCCGCTGACCGAAGGGGCGGTCCCGCCCCCTCCCTGACCGATCACGCGCGGCCCCACCTGCCGGGGCCGCGCGTGATCGCTTCGCGGCGTCCGCCTCAGCGCTGCTCGGGGACCAGTGGCCCCGCGGGCAGCGTCTTGACGTGCAGGCTGAGGCAGGACGGGCAGGCCGGGTCGATCCACGGCGGCTGGCTGGCCACCCCGCCGAGCCGCCAGGCGACGGCGTCGCCGCCGTGCCCGTCGTCGCCGTGCCACGCCTCGTACAGGTGCTCCCAGCGCGCCTGGCAGTGCAGGCAGTGGAACCGCCAGTTCTCGGTGATGACGTGTACGTTCCGGGTTCGCATGGAATCCCGCTCCTCGATCGTCTGAACCCAACGGATCGCGAGGACGCGCCCCGACGGGGACGGCGGTCGGGCCCGCACGCGGACGTGCGGCGACCCGTCGCTCAGCACGCGTGAACGTGCGTGGGGCGCGTCGGACGGGTCCTATACGCGGGAGACGCCGAGGCTGACGAGCAAGCGCGCACCCGGTGTGTGGGCGAGGCGTCCGTGGCGGGGGCTCGTCCGTCCGGCCGCGCCGCCGTGGACGGCGGACGACCCGTCCTGCGCCGACCGGGCGGGACGCGATGCCGCGCCCCGACCGGAGCCGCGCGGGACGGCGCGGCGGGCGATCTCCTGGTCACCGGACTCGCCCCGTCCGCTCTCGGCCTGCCCTTGGGCCGCCTCGGCGGCGCCGGACTCGCCCGCGGCGGCCTGCGCCGGCGGTACGGGCCGTACGGGCTGAGCCGGGACGGACCGGACGCCCACGGCAGGTGCGTCAGGCCGAAGGATCGAGGGGCGCACGTCCGGCGGCGCGACGTCCGTGCCGTGCGGGTCGGGAGCGTCAGCGCGGCGGGGTACGGACGAGTGGCCGCCCACGTCGTGCAGCGCGCTGACGAGGGGATTCTGCGCCTGGCAGATGTGGCTTCCGGGCGCGGACAGCCCGGTCAGCAGGAGGAACGCGGCGAGGAGAACGGGCCACAGCACGGCCGGACGGCGTCCGCCCGATACCCCCCGGTACCCCCTCGTGTCCACAGCACGGAATCTACCTCACGCTGAGTAGATGAATCCTAACTAATGGTAATCAACCTCTTGGCGGCCCTCCGGCGGGCGCGTCCGGGACGAACCTCTCCAACGCCCGGCCGCCCCCGCCCCACCCCTCCGCACGGTGACCCACATCACCGCGAACGTAATGGTCATATACCCCCCGACCGTATATGTTCTGAAGCGTCGGACCGGCGACCGGGCCGTCCCCCAGGAAAGAAGGGCGAGACCGATGAGCAACACGACGCACACCTCGCAGACCCACGCCCATACCCCGCTCGCCCATGCTCCGCGGACGGCCGACGCTCATGGCGGGCACGGGGCGCCGGGCGGGTTGCAGATCTCGCAGGACGGCCACACGCTCGATCTCGACGCCGCGATCGCGAAGCCGGGCGAGCAGGAGCTGCGGTTCCGGATCCTGGGGCCGGACGGGCGGCCGGTCCACGCGTTCACCCCGATCCACGACCGCGAGCTGCACCTGATCGTCGTCCGGCGCGAGCTGACCGGGTTCCAGCACGTCCATCCCGAACGCGACGCCGACGGCACCTGGTCGGTACGGCTCGACCTGCCCGCGGCGGGCGCGTACCGGGTGTTCGCCGACATCGCCCCCGAGGCCCTCGGCCGGACGATCACGCTCGGCGCGGACCTGGCCGTCGCCGGGCCGTACGCCCCGGAGCCGGTGCCCGCCGCCTCGCGCTCGTTCGACGTGGACGGCTACACGGTCACGCTGGACGGCGACCTCGTCGCGGGCGAGGCCCGCGAGGTGACGCTGACCGTCGCGCGGGACGGCGTCCCGGTGACCGACCTCCAGCCGTACCTGGCGGCGTACGGGCACCTGGTCGTGCTGCGCGCCGGCGACCTCGCCTACGTGCACGTCCACCCGGACGGCGAGCCCGGCGACGGCGTCACGGCGGCGGGCCCGCGCATCGCGTTCCACGCCGCCGTCCCCGGGCCGGGGACGTACCGGCTGTTCCTCGACTTCAAGCACGGGGACGCCGTCCGGACGGCGGCGTTCACGCTGACCGCCGGGAGGTGACGCGGGTCAGGCGGGGTCGTCGTCGCCGGGGTAGACCAGCTCCCACGTGGCGTGGGTCGAGTGCTCCTCGGCCGTCTGCCCGCCGCTCAACCGCTCGATCTTCGCCCGCCCGCTGAACCGCAGGTAGGCGCCTTCGAGCCCGGCGAGCCGCGCGAGGACGTGCTGGAAGCCGCGGGAGTGCTCGGACGCGGGCTCGGCGGCGCCGTCCTGCGAGAACGTGACGCGGTAGCCGTCGTCGGCGGGGTCCACGGCGCGGTACTCGTAGACGACGGTGTCCGCGATGGGCCTGCCGGTGTCGCGGTCGTCGTGCTCCCCGGCGGTGTGGATGTAGACCAGGGCGCCGTCGTCGGCGATGATCCGCCCGCCCCTGGTCAGCAGGAACAGCGGGACGACCGCGTGCCCGTACCGGCTCCCGGCCGTCAGGTGGGAGGCGATCACGGTGTACGGCCCGGCGGCGGCGCGGGCCCGGTACCAGTGGCTGACCAGCATGGCCAGCGACGCGTCGCCCCAGGTGTGGTCGTGGTAGCCGTGCCCGGCGAGCCGTTCGCCCTGGCCGGGGCCGGCCGCGCCGCCGGGGTCCGGGCCGGCCTCGGGGCCGCCGAGGCGCAGGGTGGCCTCGACCTCTCCGTGCGGGATGGCCGGGAGCCAGGCGATGTAGCGTCCCTCGTCGTCCCCGAAGAACAGGTGGCCGGTGCCGGGCCGCCACGGCGGCGTCGAACCGGTCAGCGTGACGTCGGCGGTGACGTCCTCCGCCTCCACGTGGATGCGGTAGTCGTGCAGGTCGCCGGAGAACGCGCTGGCCCCGATCCGCACCTCGCACCGGTCGGTCGAGAACGCGTAGTCGCCCTCGTCGGCCACCGCGCGCGTCTCCACGCGCGTGCCGTCCGGGCGGTCGAGCTCCAGCGTGACGAACGGCCGCGACACGCCGGACGGCTCGTGGCCGACCTCCTTGGCGTAGAAGACGATCATCAGCTGGGATCCGTCGTCGAGCTGGGCGTCGAAGTACCACCACTCCCAGGTTCCGGGGGCGCCGGGCGCGGTGCGGAAGCCGTCCTCCCACAGCGCGATGCCCCGTCTCGGCAGTCCAAGGGCCTCGTAGTCCGCCGGCCGGTCGGCGAGACGAGCACCGGCCACGGCATAACCAGATGTCGTCATATGAGGCATATGCCCGGTATCGAGCAGTGCGGAGTTCCGCTCCACCCCATGAATCCCCCAACCGCCCCTCATCCCCCGCGCGGCCGCGTGACCGGCATGCCCGCCGCGCCCAGGCCGCGGCGCTAGGGGACGGACCAGAAGGCGAGTTCGTGCCGCATCGCCTCCAGGAACAGGCGTTCGGCGCGGTCCGGGTCGGGGGCGGCCTCGTCGATCATCTGGGCGCAGCGGCGGGAGAGCTCCGCGAACGCGGGGTCGGCGTAGGTGTCGACCCAGCGGCGGTAGCGGGGCTCGGCGGGCGGGTCCTCAGCGAGACGCGCGCCGAGCGTCGAGTAGCCCCACATGCAGGGGTAGAGCGCGGCAAGCCCGTCGCCGTAGTCGGCGGCGCTCTCCAGCAGGAACTCGGTGTACGCGGCGCACGCGGGGCCCTTCTCCGCCCCCTCCAGGTCCGCGCCGAACTCCGCCGACAGCGACCGGTGCAGCGCCAGCTCGTCGTGGAACGTCGAGTACGCCAGATCGACTAGATCACCGAGGTGCGCGGACGGCGCCTGCCAGGCGAGCCGCGAGAAGACCCGTACGTAGTCGAGCAGGTAGAGGTAGTCCTGTTCGAGCCAGGAGCGGAACACCGCCTCGTCCAGATCGCCGCGGGCGATGCCCTCGACCGTGGGGTGACGGAGCTGCTCCTCGACCAGGGGCCGGCCGAGGCGTTCCAGACGTGCCGCGAGACTCATGCCCGCAAGTCTTCCATCCGGGATCTTCCATCCGGAAAAGGCCGAACCCCGCCGGGCCAAGCGGCCCGGCGGGGTCCCGGTCGTGGTCGATGTGTGGGTCGCCTCTCGGCGAAAGGCACAACGCGGCTCCAGCCGGACGGTATTCCGCGAAGGCGATAGGTGAGGCCCGGGGACACCAAGCACACCGACCGCTATGTGTAACCGTCCCCCCACCCCGATTGTTCCCGCCCGGCGATCCGGTCTTCGCCGAGCGGCGCGATCGGGCCCGCGCGGGACGGGCGGCGAGCGTCGCCGTCCGGCTCCGGGTCTGGCTTGGCCTGGCCTCTGGGGCGGCCGTTATAGGACAGGCGTGCCACGGCCGCGCGGACGGGTGCCGCAAACGGCCTCCGCGCCCTCGCTCCACGACGGTTTCCGCGACAGGCGCCGCGCCAGACTCCGGACGGGTGCCGGGACGGCGTCCGCACTCGCTCCGCGGCGGCCTCCTCACTCTGCCGCTACGGCTCGTGAGCCGTCCGCTACGGGCCACCGAGGTTGTCAGTGCGTGACCGCGAGCGTACGAACGAGGAGAGGGCCGACTTGACAAGAGCGTTTACCGAACGATCGTCAGGCGAGCGGCCGGGATCCCGGCCCCGGAGGCCCTCGGCGTCGACGTCTCCCGTCGCGGACCCTGCTCCGCGGCCTCTCGGCCGTGCCCGCGCTCGGCACGGCCGCGCAGCACCGAGGAGCGCGCGACAGCGCGCGAGCGAAGGAGGTTGGCAATGGCCACGTACAAGACGCAGATCCAGTGGGGCGGCCCGGACGCCCCCTGGCACGACGACCACGATCTGACGGTCGTCGTCCAGAACCGCGAGGCCGTCGTCCCGTCCGACCGGCTGCCGGCCAACGGCACGCAGATCTCGTGGGCCGGCCAGGAGGGCAACGCGAGCATCACGTTCTTCGACGACGGCTCCAGGTTCCAGGGGGCCGCCCAGTTCAAGGGCGAGGGCCCGGTGGGCTACCGGGGCCAGGTCAAGCGCTGACCTGACCGTACGGCGCGTCCGGCCGCGCCCGCGTTCCGCGCGGCCGGACGCGCTGACTCGCTCCGCTGACTCGTTCGGCGCCCCGCCGGTCGTGGCGGCGGCGGGGCCGCCGTCCGGGCGGATCGGAGTCCGGGGACGCGGGCCGGGACGGGCGTTCGGCGCCCAGGCGGCGGTAGGCATCACACCTGTCGCGAAATGGCTGCACAATGTCGCGGGTGAGGGACGCGGCGAGGGACGAGGAGCTCGACCGCGCCGTTCTGGCGGCGCAGGCGGGCGACGAGGAGTCCTTCCGCGCGCTCTTCCGCGACGTGCAGCCCCGGCTGCTCCGCTACGCCAAGGCGCTCGTCGGCGACGAGGCCGAGGACGTGACGTCGGAGGCGTGGCTCCAGATCGCCCGCGACCTCGGCTCGTTCACCGGCGACATCGACGGCTTCCGCGGCTGGTGCGCGACGATCGTCCGGCACCGCGCCCTGGACCAGATCCGGCGCCGCAGCCGCCGCCCGGTCGCCGACGTTCCGGCGGACGAGCTGGTCGGGATCGCGGCGGAGGGCGACACCGCCGCGCTCGCCCTCGACGGCCTGGCCACCGAGGCGGCCGTCGCGCTGATCGCCGAACTGCCGCCCGACCAGGCCGAGGCCGTCCTGCTGCGCGTGGTCGTCGGCCTGGACGCGAAGGGGGCCGGGAGGGTCCTCGGCAAGCGCCCCGGCGCGGTGCGGACGGCGGCGTACCGGGGGCTGCGGCGGCTCACCGAACGCCTCTCCGCGCCGCCCGCCGGCCAGCACCCTGTGCCGCTTCCCGCGCCGCACGGTGACGGCGGTGAGGCTTCCGGCGCTGAAGGGGTGAGATGAGCGATCACCGGCACGATCCACTCGACCCGGCCGCCGCCGAGCGCCTGCTCGACGCCGGCGGCCACGCCGATCCCGCGACCGCGCAGGACCGGCCGCTGGCCGAACTGCTGAAGGCCGCGGCCGGACCCGCGTCGGACGCGGAACTCGCGGGGGAGGACGCCGCCGTGACGGCGTTCCTCGCGGCCCGCACCGCCGGGGCCAACGGCGCGGCGCGGTCGTCCGGCGGAGTCGCGGCCGGGCGGACGGCCGTCCTGCCCGAAGCGCCGCCGCGCACGGCCACCGGACGGCACGGCGCCCGGCGGCGTCCCGCCCTGGCCGGGCTGCTCACCGCCAAGACGCTGGCCGGGGCGTGCGCGGTGGCGGTGCTCGGCGGCGGGGTCGCCCTGGCCGCCGGTACGGGCAGGCTGCCCGGCCAGGAGCCGCACCACTCCCGCATCCAGCCCTCCCCGGACCGGTCGCCCGCGCGGGACGGCCTGACGCCGTTGCCGAGCCGGTCCCCGACCGCGGACCCGTCACGTTCGCCCGGCTCTCCTCCTTCCGGTCCTTCCGGCAAGCCCGAGGCGGACGGCGAGAAGCACCACAAGCACAAGAAGCCGAAGAGGACCAAGCCCAAGGGCGGAACGGTCCCGGAGCGCGGCGACGACGAGAACGACAAGGGCCGCGGGCACGGGTCGCCCCCGCGCGGGCCGTGGAAGTCCAAGAAGCCGAAGAAGCCGAAGTCCCACGGGAAGCCGCCCGGCCACCCCGGGACGGAACACGAACACCCGCGCGGGGGACGGGGCCACCGGTAGGGTCCCGTCGATGGGACAGGGCCGCTACGAACGGCACGACTTCGCCGATCTCCGCGCGATGCAGGAGCTCACGGGACGGCTGTGGTCCCCGGACGGCTGCCGCTGGCACCTCGGCGAGCTGGTCTGGCACCGGCTCCAGCACCCCGGGCGCGAGCCGCAGTGGCGGATCTCCGTCTGGAAGCACGCGGGCGAGACCGTGGCGTGGGCGTGGGCCCAGCCCCCCGGACGGCTCGACCTGCACGTCGATCCGGCGCACGCGCGGGTGATGGACGAGATCCTGCGATGGTTCGAGACCGTCGCGCCAAGGTCGGCGCGCGTGGTGACCGTCCTGGACACCGAGTCCCCGCTCGTCGAGGCCCTCCTCGGCCACGGCTTCCGGCTCCAGCGCAACGGCCCGTTCTTCGTCCACCTGCGCCGTTCCCTGGCGGGCGACCTCCCGGAACCGGCGGTGCCTGACGGCTACACGCTGCGTCCCGTACGCGGCGAGGAGGAGGCGGGGGCGCGCGCGGCCGTGCACCGCGCGGCGTTCTCCCGGCCCGGCGAGCCGTCCGAGGTGGTGACGGAGAGCTACCTCAGGGTGATGCGCGCCTGGCCGTACCGGGCGGACCTGGACTGGCTGGTCGAGGCGCCGGACGGCACGCCCGTGTCGTTCTGCCTGGTCTGGCTGGACGAGCGCAACCGCGCCGCCGTCCTCGAACCGGTCGGCACCGCCCCGGGGCACCGGCGCCGCGGCCTCGCGAGCGCCGCCGTCCTCGGCGCCCTGCGCGCGGCCCGCGCCCTCGGCGCGGACCACGCCCGCGTCGCGGCCCGCGGCGACGACGCGTACCCCTCGGCCCGCGCCACGTACCAGTCGCTCGGCTTCCGCCCCTTCACCCGCAACCTCTCCTTCGTCCGAGGCCACTGACCCCCCGCCTCCTGCCCCCTGCCCCCCGCGTCAGGCGGTGGCGCGTTGGGCGGTGATGCGGCGTTCGACCTCGTCCCAGGGGACGGGGTCGGCGGTCTCGGCGTCCCAGAAGACGAACGTCGAGTCGCGCATCACGGCGCGTTTGCGGCGCATCGTCGAACGGTGGGGTTCGGCGGCGGCGTAGGCGTGGACGGCGTCGCGGTCGCGCCAGACCGAGACGGTCCAGAACGTGCGGCGGGCGAGGTCGGCCTTCAGCGCGACGCCCCTGATCCCGTCCGACTCCTTGGCCTGGCGCAGCACGGTCATCGACGCCCGGAAGAACCCCGGGACGTCCTTGAACGAGCGGACCTCCAGGCGGGAGGCCATGACGACCACCTTCGACCCGTCGTCGGCGTCGGGGAATCCGGTCCACGGCAGAGCGGGCATGTCGCCCTCCTTCGCATCTTGTCAGTGGATAGATTGACGCACGGGCGGGCACAACTTGTCAATGGCAAGATATGATCGGCGGGTGACCTCGTACCACCACGGCAACCTGCGGCGCGCCGTCCTCGACGCGGCCGTCGAGGCGATCGCGGAGTCCGGCCCGGCCACCTGGAGCCTGCGCGAACTGGCCCGCCGCGCGGGCGTCTCGCACGCCGCGCCCGCGCACCACTTCGGCGACAAGACGGGCCTGCTGACCGCCGTCGCGGCGGAGGGCTACCGGCTGTTCGCCGACGCCCTCACCGCCGCCGGGGACGACTTCCTGGACGTCGGCGCGGCGTACGTGCGGTTCGCGGTCGATCACCGCGCCTACTTCGAGGTGATGTTCCGCCCCGACCTCTACCGGGCGGACGACCCGGAGGTGGCGGCCGAGAGCGCGCGGGCCGACGCGATCCTCCAGCGGGGCGCGCGCGGCCACGCCGCGCCGTCCGGCGCCGACCAGCGGACCGCCGCGATCGCCGCCTGGTCGATCGTGCACGGCTTCGCGGCCCTCTGGCTCAACGGCAACCTGCCGCCCGGCCTGCCCTCCGACCCGGCCGAAGCGGCCCGCCCCGTCCTGCGCTGCCTGCTGCCGCCCCGACTTCCGTCCACATAGTGGACGATGTTGGCCAACATGCGGACACGCGGGCTAGCCTCGTTCCATGATCGAGGCGAGAGCACTGCCCGTTCCCAACCAGGTCGAGTACCGGACGGACCTCCACGCCGGCCTCGCCGACACCGCCAAGAACGGCGTCGGCGGCGCCGAGGGCCCGCGACCGCACGAGCTGCTGGAGGCCGCCTTCGCCTCCTGCGTCACGATGACCGCGCGGATGGCCCTCGCCGACCTCGGCGTCACCGGCGACGTCCACGCCCGGGTCTGGCTGGAACGCGAGGACGACGCGACCCGCTTCCGCTACGCCCTCACCCTGCCGCCGTCCCTCACCCCGGCCCAGCGCACCGCCGTCCTCGACCGCGTCGAACGCTCCCCCGTCCGCCGCACCCTCACCAAACCCCTGTCGTTCGTTCCCGCGGACTGACTCGACTCCGTACGGGGCGCGTGCGGGACGAGCCGACCTGCGAGGACGAGCGCGGGCCGCGGCCCGTCGAGGCGCTGTCCACAGGCTGGGGATCGCACGGCGCCGCCAGGGGGACGGTGGTGTGGGCCGACTTCCGGCGGCCGTCCGCACCGCCGCCCCGCTGAGGGCGCGGTCCTTCAAGGCAGGCGGTCGGCCAGGAACTCGGCCCAGGTGCGCTTGCCGAGGTCCGCGCCTTCGAGCGTCAGGTTGTCGCCCGCCCGGTACGCGCGGCCGACCTTCCCGGGGAGCCGGACGGGCATCAGGGGACGGCGCTTGCCGCGTGCCCCGAGGTACGCGCGGACCAGGTCGGCCATGCTGAGCACCTCCGGCCCGGCGAGGTCGGGCACCCGCCCGGCGGGCTCGCCGAGCGCCAGCTCGACGAGGCGGGCCGCGACGTCCGCCGGGTCGACCGGCTGGAGCCGGAGGCCCGGCGCGGGCACGACCGGCAGCTTCGCCATCTTCTCCACCATCTTCAGGACGAGGTCGTGGAACTGGGCGGCGCGCAGCACGGTCCACGGCTCGCCCGCGTCGGCGACGGCGCGTTCCGCCTCCAGCTGGGTCCGCAGGTAGGCCAGCGGGATCCTGTCGGCGCCGATGACCGAGATGTGGACCAGGTGCCGGACGCCGGTGCGCGCCGCGACGCGCGCCAGGTTGCGGGTCGCCTCGTCGTCGCCCTTGGCGCCGCCCGCCAGGTGCAGGACGGTCTCCGCGCCGTCCACCGCGGCCTCGATCCCCTCGTTCTTCAGCAGGTCGCCCGTCACGTACTCGACGCCCTCCGCGGGCTCGTGCGGGCGGCGGCTGAGCACCCGCACGTCGCGGCCGGCTTCCCGCAGGCGCGGTACGACCAGGCGCCCGAGCGTCCCCGTGCCACCGGTGAGCAGAATGGGCGATGTCATGGCTCCTCCGAACTGGTCCGTTCCGGGCGCGCGGCCCGGTCAGCTTCACCCCGTTCACGCGGGTCTACCGTCATGACACGCGGCGAGGAAGGAACGTGACAGGTGGACGAGGGCGAACTGCTGGCGGAGCGCTTCGAGGAGAGCCGGGGCCGCCTGCGCGCGGTGGCGTACCGGATGCTCGGCTCGTTGAGCGAGGCCGATGACGCCGTTCAGGACGCGTGGCTGCGGGTCAGCCGCGCCGGAACGGACGGCGTGGAGAACCTCGACGGCTGGCTGACCACGGTGGTCGCCCGCGTGTGCCTCAACGTGCTGCGCTCGCGCGAGCAGCGGCGCGAGGGGCCCCTCGAAACGCGGATGCCGGACCCGGTCGTCGACCGGGAGGAGGGCACCGACCCCGAGCACGAGGCGCTCCTGGCCGACTCGGTCGGGCTGGCCCTGCTGGTGGTGCTCGAAACGCTCGCGCCCGCCGAACGGCTCGCGTTCGTGCTGCACGACATGTTCGCCGTGCCGTTCGAGGACATCGCCCCGATGATCGAGCGGACGCCGGTCGCGGCGCGGCAGCTCGCGAGCCGGGCGCGCCGCCGGGTGCGGGGACAGGCCCCCGCGCCCGATCCCGATCTCGGCCGCCAGCGCGACGTGGTCAACGCGTTCTTCGCCGCCGCCCGCGACGGCGACTTCGAGGCGCTCGTCTCCGTGCTCGACCCCGGCGTGGTGCTGCGCTCGGACGGCGGGATCGCGCGCGCCCGCCACACGGTCGTGATCACCGGCGCCCGGACCGTGGCCGAGCAGGCGGTCACGTTCGGCCGGCTGTCCCCGCACGCCCGCCCGGCGCTGATCAACGGCGCGGCCGGGGTCGTCGTCGCCTCGCGCGGCCGGCCGCTGTCGATCATGGCGTTCACCGTCACGGGCGGGAAGGTCGTCGCCATCGACGTCCTCTCCGACCCCGAACGGCTCGCCCGCCTCGACCTCGCGTCCCTCGCCGACGACCCCCCGGAACCCGCCGCCCGCCCGGACGCCTGAGGCCACCCGCGAGCCGCGGGCCGGGAGGCCGCAGGCCGGGAGGCCGCAGGCCGACGACCGGCCGGGCGTCTGGGGCCGCCCGCACGCCGCGGGGCGGGAGGCCGCAGGCCGACGACCGGCCGGGGGCTGGGACCGCCCGCGAGCCGCGGGGCGGGAGGCCGCAGGACGGCGACCGGCCGGGGGTGGGGGCGTCCGTGGATGCGGGGTCAGTGGGGTCAGCGGGTGAGGAGGTCGATGATGCCGGTGGTGCCCTCCTCGCCGTGGCCCGCCGCGAGGCGGCGTTCCATCAGGTTCATGTACGGGGCGAGGAGTTCGGCGCTGACGCCCTGCTCGTCCGCGGTCCGTAGCAGGGTCGCGTTGCCCGCCACCTGCATGGCCAGGTTGGACACCACGCCCTTGGTGTAGTCGCCGCTTTCGAGCTGCTCGGCGACGACGCCGAGGTTCGAGGCCATCGCGGTGATCCAACCGGTCAGCAGCGGCGCGAAATCCTTCAGGGAGATGTCCTCGTTGCGGACCAGCGCGAACGCGTGGCACACCCCGGCGAACATGCCGTTCATCGCGCTCAGCAGCGCCACGTCGTGGAGCGCCGCGAAGCCCGCGTCCTCGCCGACGTAGCTCGTTCCCGTCGGGACGGCCAGCGTTTCGCGGTGGGCGTCGAAGACCTCGCGGGAGCCGCTGTAGAAGATGTACCCGCCGGACTCCGGTACGCCGATCATCGGCGGCACCGCCATGATCCCACCGTCCAGGAAGCGGGCGCCGCGGCCGCGGGCCCAGTCCGCGCGCGACCGGGCCTGGCCCGGCGTGCCCGTCGTCAGGTTGACCAGGTCCTTGCCCGCCAGGTCCGCCCCCGCGAGGGACTCCTCAACGGACGCGTCGTCCAGCAGGCAGGCCACCACGAGGTCGCTCGCGGCGACGGCCTCGGCGGCGGTGGCGGCGACGGCCGCGCCCTCCGCGCGCAGGGGCTCGGCCTTGGCGGCCGTGCGGTTCCAGACGGTCAGCCGGTATCCGGCGGCGAGCCACGTCCGGGCGAGGGCCGTGCCCATGTCGCCGAGTCCGAGCAACGTGATCCGAATGTCGTTGTCCATGCCGTTTAGGCTGGTACGAGCGACCCGGCCGCACCAGTACGCACTTGCGAGTGGGCGGTTACCCCGGGGTTAGCGAGCAGGCAGGAGAGGTGGCGGATGAGGCCGGGCACGTACGTCTGCGGGATCGACGCGGCGATGGGCGTCGTCAGCGGCAAGTGGAAGGTGCTGATCCTGTGGGCACTGCACGACCGCGCGCGCCGCTTCGGCGACCTGCGCCGCAACGTCCCGGGGATCACCGAGAAGGTCCTCGCCTCGCACCTGCGCGAGCTGGAGGCGGACGGCATCGTCCACCGCGAGGAGCACGACGAGGTCCCGCCGCACGTCGAGTACTCCCTGACCCCGCTCGGGGTCTCCCTCAACGAGGCGCTCGCGCCGCTCGGCGCGTGGGGCCGCGAGCACGTCATCGGCGACGCCCTGGCCCACCGCGGCTGACCCGGCCCGTTCGACCGGGCGTTCGCGCACAGCCGTGAACGCCCTCTTCCGGCCTGCCCGCCTCGCACGTTGACGCGCGTGCCGAGGCGGTGCGCGCCGCGGGGTTGACCTCAAGTTTCGTTCAGGTCTCAGAGTGTGGACGGACGGGCCGGTCGCCAAGGCCGGTCACCTGACAGATTCCCGGCCGCGCGGGGCTCCGTAGCGTCGGAGACCCACCGGCAAGAGCCTGTGACCTGCGTCTTGAGGAGAGAGATCCCATGAACGACACGCCGCTGCGCCTCGCGGTCATCATCGGCAGCACGCGCCAGGGACGGTTCGGCCCGACGGTCGCGCGCTGGTTCGTCGAGCGCGCCGAGCAGCACCGCGGCCTCGCGGTGGACGTGATCGACCTCGCCGACGCGCCGCCGCCCGCCGCGCTCGGGTCGGCGCCGCCCCCGGCGTTCGACACGGTGACCTCGGCGCTGGACGCCGCGGACGCGTTCGTCATCGTCACCCCCGAGTACAACCACAGCTACCCCGGCACGCTGAAGAACCTCATCGATTCGCACTTCACGCAGTGGCAGGCGAAGCCCGTCGGGTTCGTGTCGTACGGCGGGGTGTCGGCGGGGCTGCGGGCGGTCGAGCACCTGCGGCCGGTCTTCGCCGAGCTGCACGCGGTGACCGTGCGGGACTCGGTGGCGCTGCACCACCCGCACGGCCGGTTCGACGACCAGGGCCTCCTGGAGGACCCGGAGCAGAGCAACGCCGCGGCCAAGCAGATGCTCGACCAGCTCGCGTGGTGGGCGCTGGCCCTGCGCGAGGCCCGCACCGTCCGCCCCTACGCGTCGTGACCGCCATGTCCTCCAGAGGAACGGCCCCCGGAGCCGCGAAGGGCTCCGCGGCGGGCGGGGGCGACCCGCGGGCCATGGCGATCGCGCTGGTGCTGGTCGCCGGGTCGATCATGGTGACGCTCGACACGACCGTGGTGAACGTCGCGCTGAACCGGCTCTCGCAGGACTTCGACGCGCCGCTCGGCACCATCCAGTGGGTCGCGACCGGCTACTCGCTCGCGCTCGGCGCGGTGATCCCGAGCACGGCGTGGGCGGTCGGGCGGTTCGGCGCGCGGCGGCTGTACCTGATCGCGGTCGCGGCGTTCGCGACGGGCTCGGTGCTCGCCGGGCTCTCCTGGAACATCGAGTCGCTCGTCGCGTTCCGCGTCGTGCAGGGCCTCAGCGGCGGGATGGTGATGCCGGTCGGGATGACCATCCTGATCCGCGCCGCCGGTCCCGAACGGCTCGGCCGGCTGATGAGCACGCTCGGCCTGTCGATCCTGGTCGGCCCGCTCGCCGGGCCGGTCGTCGGCGGCTGGCTGATCGACGAGGTGTCGTGGCGGTGGATGTTCTTCGTCAACGTCCCGATCGGCGCGCTCGTGGTGTACCTCGCGGCCCGGACGTTCCCGCGCGAGGGCGCGCAGCCGCGGCGTCCGCTGGACGTGCTCGGCCTGCTGCTGCTCTCGCCGGGGCTCGCGGCGTTGATCTACGGCGTGACGGCGGGCGGCGACCGGGGCGACTTCGCCGCGCCCGCCGTGCTGGCGCCGATCGCGGCCGGGGTGCTGCTGGTCGCGGCGTTCGCCGTGCGGGCGCTGACGGCGCGGCACCCGCTGATCGACCTCGGGCTGTTCCGCGACCGGACGTTCGCCGCGGCGACGGGCACGCTGGCGCTGTTCTCGACCGGCTACTTCGGGACGATGCTGCTGATGCCGCTGTACCTCCAGGTCGTCCGGGGCGAGAGCGCCACGGCCGCCGGGCTGATCGGCGTCCCCGCGGCGCTGGCGTCCGGCGTGACGATGCAGGTCGCCGGGCGGATCATCGACCGGGTCGCGCCCGGACGGTTCGTGCCGTGCGCGATCGCGGTGGCGTTCGCGGGGTTCGCGCTGTTCGCCGTGCAGCTCAGCGCGGACGCCCCGTACTGGGGGCTGTGGGGCGCGATGCTGCTGATGGGCGCGGGCGGCGGCGCGACGATGATGCCGACGATGACGACCGCGAGCCGCGGCCTGTCGAACGAGCGCACGCCCGCCGCGAGCACCACCGTGAACCTCGTCAACACGACGTCCGCCGCGATCGGCACGGCCGTCGCGTCGGTGCTGCTCACCACGTTCATGGCGGGCCTCGTCCCCGGCGACGGCGGCCTCCAGGCCCTGCACCGGCTCGGCCCGGACGAGCACGCGGCGATCGCCGGGCCGCTCGCCGGGGCGTTCCGGGACACCTACGGGTTCGCGCTCGTCCTGATGGCGCTGGCCCTCGTCCCGGCGCTCCTGCTGCCCCGCCGCAAGCCCACCCCGGCCGGGGACAACGCCCAGCAGGACGAGCGGCCGGAGGCTCAGCCGGACGCGGCGGGGGTCGCGGACTCGGCGGACGCGGCGGGGCGCGCGGGCGCGGCGGGCGCGGCGGAGCGCGCGGGCGCGGCGGGCGCGGCGGGGGTCGCGGACTCGGCGGGCGCGGCGTGGCGCGCGGACGCGGCGGGCGCGGCGGACGCGCCGGGGCGTGCGGACGCGGCAGGCGCGGCAGGCGCGGCAGGCGCGGCAGGCGCGGCGGACGCGGCGGGGCGCGCGGACCCGGCGGGGGTCGCGGACCCGGCGGGGGTCGCGGACCCGGCGGGGGTCGCGGACCCGGCAGGCGCGGCAGGCGCGGCGGACCCGGCAGGCGCGGCGGACCCGGCGGGGCGCGCGGGCGCGGCGGGGGCGGCGCCGTCGCGTTCGAGCGCGGCCTCCTCGGCGGTGCGGACGTCGTAGGCGCCGCGGGCTTCGGCGATCTCCCGCTGGTGCTCCTCGGTCCAGGTCACCAGGGCCTTGATGGTCGCGTGGAGACTGCGGCCGAGGGGCGTCAGCGCGTAGTCCACCCGGGGCGGGACGACCGGGTGGACGGTGCGCTGGACCAGCCCGTCCCGTTCGAGATGGCGCAGCGTGCGGGTCAGCATCCGCTGGCTGATGCCGTCGATCTCGCGGCGCAGCTCGGTGAAGCGCAGGCTGGAGCAGTCGAGCAGCGCGATGACGAGCAGCGACCACTTGTCGGCGATGCGGTCGAGGATCTGCCTGACCTCGCACCCCTCCCGGACGTCCCAGTTGAGGACGTCGAAGTCGGAGGCGGTATCACCGGGGGTACCGAGGGTCCGCGAAGTGCCGTCTTCCATGGTCGGAGATGGTGCCGCATGATGGCGTCGGTTACAAGAGAGAACCGATGTGCGCGTGCATAACCGTCTACGAAGGAGCCGTCCCGATGTCCACCACGCCGTCCCCGCCCGCCGCTCCGCCCCCTCCGGCGCCGCCCGCGCGGTCCGCCGGGCGCGCCTGGAGCGTGCTGATGGTGCTGTGCGGCGCGATCTTCCTTGAGGGCATCGACGTGGCCATGCTGAACGTCGCGCTGCCGTCCATCCGGGCCGACCTGGACCTGTCCACGGGGACGCTGAGCGGCGTCGTCAGCGCCTACGTCCTCGGCTACGGCGGCTTCATGCTGCTCGGCGGGCGCGCGGCGGACCTGCTCGGGCGGCGCCGCATGTTCCTGTTCTGGCTCGGGGTGTTCCTGGTCTTCTCCGGCCTCGGCGGGTTCGCCGGGAACGGCTGGACGCTGCTGGTCGCACGGTTCGTGACCGGCGCCGCCGCGGCGTTCATGACCCCGGCGGGGCTGTCGATCATCACGACGACGTTCGCCGAGGGCCCCCTGCGCAACCGGGCGCTGATGGTCTACGCGAGCACGGCGGCGGGCGGCTTCACGCTCGGGCTCGTCGCGGGCGGCGTGCTGACCTCGTTCGGCTGGCGCTGGGTGTTCTTCGCGCCCGTCGCGCTGTCGGCCGCGATCCTGGCCGGCGCCCTGCTCCTGCTGCCGAAGGACGGTCCGGGCACGCGCGAGCCCGCGCCCCGCGACGGCGCGCCCCGCGACGGTGCGGCCCGCGACGGTGCGGCCCGCGACGGTGCGCCCGGCGACGGCGCGGACCGCGACGGCGCGTTCCGCGACGGTGCGCCCCACGACGGTGCGTCCCACGACGGTGCACCCCGCGACGGTGCGGCCCGCGGCGGTGCGTTCCGCGGCGGTGCGTTCCGCGCCGCCGGACGTGCCGGAGCGGGCGGCCGGGGCCGGGGCGGGTCGTTCGACCTGGCGGGGGCCGTGAGCGTCACCGCCGCGATGCTGCTGCTGGTGTACGGCGTCGTTCGGCTGGAGCACCCGGGGGACGGCGCGGCGTGGACGGCGCTGGTGTTCGCGGGCGGGTCCGCGCTGCTCGCGGCGTTCGTCGCGATCGAACGGCGCGCCGCCGCGCCGCTCGTCCGGCTCGGCATCCTGCGGTCGGGCGCGCTCGTCCGGGCGAACGCGGGGGCGCTGCTGCTGACCGGCGCGTTCTTCGGATTCCAGTTCCTCGTCACGCTGTACCTCCAGGAGCTGCGCGGCTGGAGCACGTTGCAGACCGGGCTGGCGCTGCTGGTCGCGGGCGCCGACGTCGTCCTCGCGCCGACCCTCACCCCGAGGCTCGTGCGGCGCTTCGGAACGGTGCGGGTGATCCTCGGCGGGTTCCTGACCGCGATCGTGTCGTACCTGCTGTTCCTGCCCGTCGGGATGGACTGGACGTACGCCGCGATGCTGCCCTCGCTGCTGCTGCTCGGCGTCGCGTTCGCGCTGGCGTACGGGCCGCTGACGATCGCGGCCACCGACGGCGTCGCGGAGTCCGAGCAGGGGCTGGCGAGCGGGCTGCTCAACACCGCGTTCCAGTTCGGCGCGGCGCTCGGCATCTCGATCGCCACCGCCGTCCACGTCGCGGCCCTGGACGGCACGTCCCCCGGCGACCGGCTCGGCGCGTTCCGCGCGGCGCTGGTCGTGCCGGTCGTCGCGGCGGCCCTCGGCGCGGCCGTCACCGCCTGGGGCCTGCGCCGCCGCCCCGTCCCCCGAACGCCCCCGCCGAACCGGACGCCCCCGCCCGACCGGACAGCGCTACCCGACCGGACGATGCGGCGCGCGCGGACGGTACGGCGCGTGCTGACGGTGCGGCACGCGCGGACGGCGCGGTGCGTGCGGACGGTGCTGCCCGGCCGGACGGTGCGGCGCGCGCGGACAGTACGGCACGCGCGGACGGTACGGCGCGACCGGACGGTACGGCGCGCGCGGACAGCGCTGCCCGGCCGGACGGGGCGGTGTGCGCGGACGGGGCCGGCGGCTCAGGGGCGGCGGCGGCCCCGGTCTGACCGGTCGGTCAGACGGCCTTGGCGAAGCCCGAGTCGACCGCGAAGTCCGCGCCGGTCGTGCTGGCCGAGCGCGGGGACGCCAGCAGGGCGACGACGTCGGCGACCTCGCGGGGGTCCGCGAGCCGGCCGGTGGAGAGGTTCATCATCTCCGGGGCGACCTTGTCCATCACGGCGTCGCGCCCGGCGCCGGTCTGCTCGGCGAGGACGTCGGCCGCGCCGCCGTCCTTCGTCCACCAGTCCGTGCGGACCGGGCCGGGCGAGACGGTGTTGACCCGGACGCCCCGCGGCGCGTACTCCTCCGACAGCGCCTTGGTGAGGTTGTTCAGCGCCGCCTTCGCCGCGTTGTAGTCGACGTTCATCGGCGGTGGCTGCCGGGCGTTGCAGGACGAGACGTTGACGATCGCCGCCGCGTCGCTCTCCAGCAGGTGCGGCAGCGCCGCCCGGACGGCCCGCACGACCGAGAACAGGTTGAACTCGAACATCTCCCGCCAGTCGTCGTCGGTCGGGCCGGTGAACGACAAGCGCGGCAGCGTCGCGCCGGGCGGCGGCCCGCCCGCGTTGTTGACCAGCACGTCCAGGCGGCCGAACGCCTCGACGGCGCGCTCCACCACGCGGGCCGGGGCCTCGGGGTCCATCAGGTCGACCGGGACGTGGACGAGGGACGGTCCGGCGAGCGCGTCCAGCCCGGGGCCGGACGTGCGGGACGCCGCGACGACGCGCGCCCCCTCGTCCAGCAGGCCGCGGACGATCGCGAGCCCGATGCCCTTCGAGGCGCCCGTCACGATGGCGACGCGGCCGGAAAGCTGTAGGTCCATGCTCTTCCTTCGGTGCGGGGGCGTTCGGTTACGGGACTGGAACCCCGCGCGCCTCCGCCGCGTTGCACCCCGCGCCTCAGGGGGACGCGTGGCCGTCGAGCCTGGACAGCACCCGGTTGTGCACGTGCTGGAAGATCACCGAGGTGCGGAACCCGGCGATCTCCTTGCGCTTGCTGAGCCGGTCGAGCAGGAACCCGTGCAGCCGGTCGAGGTCCGGCACGGTGACGTGCAGCACCAGGTCGTCGCCGCCCGCCACCACGAACACGCTGACCACCTCCGGCGTCCCCGCCATGTCGTCCTTGAACGTGGTGATCACGCCGCGGGTGAGCGGGCGGAGCCGCAGCGACACCAGCGCCTGCACGCCCCGGTTCAGCGCGGCCGGGTCGATGTCGGCGTGGTAGCCGCGGATGACGCCGCGCCGGGTCAGCGCCCGGACCCGTTCCAGGCAGGTCGACGGCGCGATGCCGAGCGTGCGGGCCAGCTCGCGGTTGGACTGCCGGGCATCCGTTTGGAGCAGCCGCACGATCGCCGTATCAAGTTC
Organism: Actinomadura sp. J1-007; assembly: GCF_009793335.1. Taxonomy (GTDB): domain Bacteria; phylum Actinomycetota; class Actinomycetes; order Streptosporangiales; family Streptosporangiaceae; genus Spirillospora; species Spirillospora yumaensis. Next base: position 3,225,082 of record NZ_WING01000001.1, read on the forward strand.
GTCCATGCACGGGATTATCGGCCATATTCCGGCCATACATTCGTCTTGGACCGGTACGGACCGTTCGTCTGGCTAGTTTCCGCACCGTGAGTGAGTCGCCCGTTCACCGGCTCGGCCTCGGCCAGGGCACCGCGCTGTTCGTCGGCGCGGTCCTCGGCCCCGGCGTGCTGGCCCTGCCCCACCTGGCCGCCGCGGCGGCCGGACCGTCCTCGATCCTCGCCTGGGCCGTGCTGCTCGCGCTCAGCGTGCCCGTCGCGCTGACGTTCGCGGCGCTCGGCGCCCGGCACCCCGACGGGGGCGGCGTCGCCGCGTTCGCGGCCCGCGCCTTCGGGCGCAGGGTCTCGGCGGTCGTCGGCCTCTGGTTCTACGCGGCCGTGCCGGTCGGCGTCCTCGCGGGCGCGCTGATCGGCGGCGACTACGTCGCGTCCGCCGCCGGGCTCGGCCGTACGGGCACGCTCGCGATCGCCGCCGGGCTGCTCGCCGCCGCGTTCGCCGCCAACCACGGCGGCCTGCGCCTGTCGGGCGGCGTCCAGCTCGCGCTGGTGGCGCTGCTCGCGGCGCTGCTGGTCGCCGCCGTCTGCGCCGCCGGACCGCACGTGCGGGCGGACGCGTTCACCCCGTTCGCCCCGCACGGCGCCGCGGGCATCGCGCACGCCGCCGGGGTGCTGTTCTTCGCGTTCGCGGGCTGGGAGGCGGCCAGCCACCTGTCCGCCGACTTCGCGGACGGCCGCCTGCTGCGGCGCGCGACCGTGCTGACGCTGGTCATCGTCGGCGCGCTCTACCTCGGCCTCGCCGTGACCGTGACCGGCGTCCTCGGCGAACGGGCCGCGTCGTCGCCCGTACCGCTGACGCTCCTGCTGGACGCGGGGATCGGCTCGGCGGCCCGTCCCGTCACGGCGGGCGTCGCGCTCGCCCTCAGCTTCGTCGCGATGAACACCTACATCGCGGGCGGCGCGCGGCTCGGCGCCGCCCTGTCGCGCGACGGCGTCCTGCCCCGCCGATGGGGGCCGCCGCCATCGGCGTCGGGGACGCCGCACCGTCCCCTCGCGGTCATGGCCGTCCTCACCGGGGCGCTGACGGCGGCGGTCGTGCTCGGCGGCGTCGGCCTGGACCCGCTGATGCGGGCCACCTCGGCGTGCCTGGCCGCGGTGACCGTCGTCGGCATGGCCTCGGCGGCGCGGCTGTTCGCGGGACGGGCCCGCGCGGCGGCGTGGGCGGCCACCGCGTTCACGGCGGTCGTGCTGCTGTCGTGCGGCTGGTACCTGCTCGTCCCGGCGGGCGTCGCGCTGCTGGTCGTCCCGGCCGTGCTCGCGGTGCCCGCCGCCCTCAGCCGCCGGGGAACGCGAGCCTGACGATCTTCTTCCAGGTGCTCGCGACCTGCCGGCCGAGCCGCCCGGTGTGGTACGGCAGCCCGTGCCGTTCGCACAGCTCGCGGACGCGCGGCGCGATCTCCGCGTAGCGGTTGCTCGGCAGGTCGGGGAACAGGTGGTGCTCGATCTGGTGGCTGAGGTTCCCGGTCATCAGGTGGAACAGCGGCCCGCCGGTGATGTTCGCCGACCCGAGGAGCTGCCGGACGTACCACTCGTCCCTGGTCTCGCCGTCGAGCCGTTCCTCGGGGAACGTCGCGATGCCCGCCGGGAAGTGCCCGCAGAAGATGATCATGTGGGCCCAGACGTTGCGGACCGTGTTGGCGGTCAGCGCCCCGAGCAGCGTCGGCAGGAACGACCGCCCCGACAGCAGCGGGAACGCCGCGTAGTCCTTGGCCCACTGCCACGCGACCTTCCGGCCGATCTCGCGGAGCTGCGCGTCCACCTCCTCCTGCGCCTTCTCGCCCGTCGCGACCTTCTCCACGGCGAGGTCGTGCAGCGCGATGCCGTACTCGTAGAGCAGGGCGAGCAGGACGTTGTAGAACGGCTGCGCCAGGTAGACCGGATGCCACGGCTGCTCGGGCGCGACCCGCAGCACGCCGTAGCCGACGTCGCGGTCCTTGCCGACGACGTTGGTGAAGGTGTGGTGGACCACGTTGTGCGAGTGCTTCCACTGCGCCGCCGGGCACGCGGTGTCCCACTCCCACGTCGTCGAATGGATCTTGGGGTCGCGCATCCAGTCCCACTGGCCGTGCAGGACGTTGTGCCCGATCTCCATGTTCTCCAGGATCTTGGCCGCGGCGAGGCTCGCCGTGCCCGCGCCCCAGACCGTCCGGCCGAACGCACGTCCGCGCCGCGCGCCCGGCCGGGCGAGGTTGCGGTGCCACCCGTGCGCCAGCAGCAGCGCGCGCCCGGCCACCTCCAGCCCCCGCTGGACCGCGATCACCCGCCGGATGTAGCGGGCGTCCCGGTCCCCGAGATCGTCCACCACCTCCTTCCGCAGCAGCTCCAACTCCCGCCCGATCCCCGCCCCCACCGCAAACCCCCGGAAGGCACATACGGCGGGGGCGTTGGGGGTGCGGGCGGCGCAGGCGGCGCGAGTAGCGCGGACGGGTCGGACGGCGCGGACGGCGCAGGCGGCACGGATGGTTCGGCCGGCGGGGGTGCGGGGGGTGGAGGCGGAGGGGTGGTCGGTGGCGGGGGCGGGGGTGGGGCTGGGTTCGTGGGCATGGGCGCCAAAGTGCCAGCGTGGGGGCGTCCGGTCTATGCGTCCGGCGACGGAGTGCCGAACGCGCGGACGCATTCTGCGCGCCCCGCGGGCGGGTTAGTAAATGGGCGTTCGTTTACTAATGGGCCCGGATGCGCTAGGTTTCCAAACGACCGTTCACAAACTGGGAGCCCACGGGAGGCGCGATGGCCCGGCCACGCACGACCAGCGACGAGGCTGTCCTCGCCGCGGCGGCGCGCGCGATCGGCGCGCACGGCACGGCCGCGCTCACCCTCGCGAAGGTCGCCGAGGAGGCGGGGCTGTCCCCGGCGACGCTCGTCCAGCGGTTCGGCTCCAAGCGCGGGCTGCTGCTCGCGGTCGCCCGGACCGCGGAGGGCGCCGCCGCGAGCGCGTTCGAACGGGCCCGCGCCGCGCACGGCTCCCCGCTCGCGGCCCTGCTCGCCGCGCTCGACTCGTTCGCCGCGCCGGTCCGCACCCCCGAGGAGATGGCCAACCACCTGGGATTCCTCCAGCTCGACCTGACCGACCCCGAGTTCCGCGACCTGGCGAGGGCGCAGGCCCGCCGGATCCACGGCGAGATCGCCCGGCTCGTCGGGGAGGCCGAGCGGGACGGCGAGCTCGCCGAGGGCCTGACCGCGCGTTCGGTCCAGGTCGCCTACAACGGCGCGCTCATCACCTGGGCCATCGACGGCTCCGGCACCCTCGCGGACGCCCTGCGCGCCGCGCTCACCCAACTCATCGACCCCTACCGGGCCAACGGGAGGCATCCGTGACGTTCATCGCATCGGTCTTCATCGGCGTCAGCCTCGACGGGTTCATCGCCCGCCGCGACGGCGACATCGAGTGGCTCACCTCGCGCGGGGAGAAGGCCGGGGAGTACGGCTACGACGCGTTCATCGCCGGCATCGACACCATCGTGATGGGGCGCGCGACGTACGAGACGGGGCTCACGTTCGGCGCCTGGCCGCACGAGGGGAAGAGGGTCGAGGTCCTCAGCAGGACGCTGGAGACCGGCGATCCGCGCGTCACCGTCCACCGCGACCTGGACGCGCTGATCGACCACCTCGACGCCACCGCCCGGCACGTCTACGTGGACGGAGGCCAGGTCATCAGGTCGTTCCTGCGCGCCGGGCGGGTGGACGATCTGACCATCTCGACCGTGCCCGTGCTGATCGGGTCGGGGCTGCCGCTGTTCGGCGAGCTGGAGCGCGACGTCGACCTGGAGCACCTCGGCACCGAGGTGTTCGGCGCGGGCCTCGTCCAGTCGAGGTACGCGGTGCGTTGACCTCGACCGAACCCGAGGTCCGATGATGGGGAGCGACGGTAGGTACCGTTGACCATGACCGAGGGAAGTGGGACGACGCCCGACATGAACTCCTCAGAACAGACCAGCGCCGGACTGGCCCTGGAGCTTCCGGACGGCGCGACCGCGCCGTCCGGGGCGACGATCGTCACCGGCGTGTTCGATCTGCTCCACGTCGGGCACGTCCGCTTCCTCGACGCGGCGCGCGCCCAAGGCCACCCGCTCGTGGTCGGCGTCGAGGACGACGCGCGCACCCGCGCCTGGAAGGGCCCCGGCAGGCCGTACCAGACCGAGGCCGAACGGGCCGAGATCCTCGCGGCGCTGCGGTCCGTGGACGGGGTCTTCATCGTGCACGGCGCGCTCGACGTCGTCGACTGGCGCGCGTACGCCGACCTGTTCGCGCCGCTGCGCCCGGCGGCCCTCGCCTACACCGCCGAGGACCCGCACGGCGCGGGCAAGCGCGAGGCCGCCGCCGTGCTCGGCGCGGAGGTGTGGGAGCTCCCCGCCATCCCGGGCCGCTCCACCACCCGCATCGCCACACTCGCCGAGACCCGCGCCGTCGGCGCGACCCCCGGCTACCCCACCTGAGCCCCGGACGGTCAGCCGCCGGACGGCTTTCCGGAACGGGGCCTGGCGCGGACGTGGATCCGTTCCCCCTGGCGCCCGAACAGGCTGAGCACCTCGACGGGCCCGTCCCCGGTCGTCCCGAACCAGTGCGGCATCCGCGTGTCGAACTCGGCGGCCTCGCCCGGCCCTAGCACCAGGTCGTGCTCGGCGAGGACGAGCCGCAGGCGGCCCGACAGCACGTACAGCCACTCGTAGCCCTCGTGCGTGCAGGGGTCGGGCGTGCTGCGCGACGCCGGCAGCACCATCTTGAACGTCTGCAACGGGCCGGGCTGCCGGGTCAGGGGCAGCACGACGTTGCCGTGCAGGCGCTGCGGCGCGAGGCGGACGCGGGGATCGCCGACCTCGGGGGCGCCGACCAGCTCGTCCAGCGGGACCTGGTGGGCCTGCGCGAGGGGCAGCAGCAGCTCCAGGCTGGGGCGGCGCTGGCCCGACTCCAGCCGTGACAGGGTGCTCTTGGAGATGCCCGTGGCCTCGGACAGGGCCGCCAGCGTGACGCCGCGCTCGGTGCGCAGGCGCTTCAGGCGGGGGCCGACCTCGGTCAGGGCGCGGGCGATGGCGGGTGCGTTGTCCACGCCGGCCATTCCACCCGTTTGTCCCAATATTGGCAACAAAAGTTGCCGGTCTGGGGACGGGCCGCGCATCCTGCCGGTGGAGGTGATCGCCATGAGCGATGTGAAGGACACCGAGCGGGACCCGGTGTACGACGTGGTGGTGGTCGGCGGAGGCGCGGCCGGGCTGAACGCGGCGCTGGTGCTCGGCCGGGCCCGGCGCCGGGTGGCGGTCGTCGACGCGGGCGAGCCCCGCAACGCCCCGGCGGCCCACATGCAGGGCTTCCTGTCGCGCGACGGGATGTCCCCGGCCGCGCTGCTGGAGGTCGGCCGGACCGAGATCGCCGGGTACGGGGTCAGCCTGATCAAGGCGAGGGTCGAGCACATCGACCACGGCTTCTACGTGCGCCTGGTCGGCGGGGCCGTCCTGCGGGCCCGCCGCGTCATCGTCACCACCGGACTGCGCGACGAGCTGCCCGACATCCCGGGCGTCCGCGAGCGCTGGGGCCGGGACCTGCTGCACTGCCCGTACTGCCACGGGTACGAGGTCCGCGACCGCAAGCTCGGGGTGCTCGGCACGCACCCGGGCTCGGTCCACCACGCGCTGCTGCTGCGGCAGTGGTCCGACGACGTCGTCTTCTTCCCGCACACGCTGGAGGTGGACGACGCCGACCGGGAGCGGATCGCCGCCCGCGGCGTGCGGATCTTCGACGGGACGATCAAGCAGCTGGTGGTGGACGGCGACCGGCTGCGCGCCGTCGAACTGGCCGAGGGACGGGTCGTCCCGCGCGACGCCGCGTTCGTGTTCCCGCGCATGGTGCCGAACGACGGCCTGCTCACCGGCCTCGGCTGCGCGACCGGCGAGGACGGCCGGGTGGTCACCGACGCGACGGGCCGTACCAGCGTGTCCGGCGTCTGGGCCGCCGGGAACGTCGCCGACCCGCGCGCGCAGGTCGTCACCGCGGCCGGGATGGGCTCGGCCGCCGCCATCGCCCTCAACCACGACCTGCTAGACGAGGAGGTCGACCGAGCCCTGGAGGAGCACCGCGCCCTCGCCACCCTGCGCTGATCGCGCCCCCGGCCCGGCCGCCGTACCGCGCCGCGGTGCCCCACGGATCCCGGCCCGCCGTGCCTCTCCCCTGAGCACGGCGGGCCGGACCTCCGCTTTTTCGTGGCTCGAACGGCACGCCGGGGCGCCGCACTGGAAGGAGGCGAACGGCGGGCCGGGGGTGTCGCGTTCGAAGGGTCGCGTCGGGGCCTCCCGCGGCAACGGGAGGCCCCCGCTCGATCGGTCCCGCCCGAGCCATCAGACGGTGATCGGCCTCTCCAAGCAAAGTCCGGACGCGGCCTGTCCGGCAACCCCGCGCCGCCCTGAGGCCGCCCTGCCCGGGGCGGCGTTCCGCCGTGCCGGGCGCTGACCTGCGCGGACAGCGGTCCGGCGGGCGGCGCGCATTGTTCCGGGTTCGCCGGGCGGCCCGGTCGTTCATGCTCTGCACGCACGTTTGGCCTGTTTGACCGCGCGATTCGCGAACAACGAGCCCTTGACACGGCCGTTCCCCGCGGATATGCGCGCTGGTTTTGTGAACAATATGGGGAGGCATAACGCTTCCCGTTCCGCGCGCCGTCCGCGACGATGATGCGTGAAACGGGAGATGCCCGGCCTTTCGCGGCGGCAACCGCGCGGGGCCATCCGAGGTCCGTCGCCCGTTCAGCGAATTTCCGCCCGAGCCATGACAGACAGGAACCCCGGTGTCCCTTTCCCTTGCCTGCCGGCCTCCGGCCTCGCTGCCCCTTTCCGGGGAGCGGCCGGTCATCACGGTGACGATCCTGCTGATGGTCGTCCTGCTCGTCCTGCGCGGGACCGACCCGCACGAGGCCGCCTGCGTCGCGGCCTGCGCGTGCGCCGCCGCGGCCGAACTCGCGGCCCTGCTCGCGAACGCCGCCGTCCGCGCGCCGCGTGGCTGACGATGCCGCGGCAGGAGAAACCCCTCGATCCGTCCGCCGGTCCGGTGGCGGCCTTCGCCCTCGCGCTCCGCACCCTCCGGGAGAAGGCCGGAAAGCCCACCTATCGCGCGATGGCCGCACGGTGCCACTACAGCTATTCCATTCTCTCCGAGGCCGCGGGCGGCAGGGATTTCCCGACCTGGCCGGTGACCAGCGCCTATGTCGAGGTCTGCGGCGGGGAGCTGCGGGAATGGCGCGAACGCTGGCGGGAGACCGCCGCCGCATTGGGACGTCCCGACGGCGACGACAGGGAAAGGCCGCCGCCCGAGAAAGGGCGGGTCGAGACGCCGCCCCGGCCGTCCCTCAGCGCGGACCCGTCCCGGGCGCGCACGCTGCGCGAGCTGATGGACGAGCTCGACCGGCTGCGCGAACAGGCGGGGCTGAGCCTGCGCCGCCTGGTCGAGCTCTCCCGCCGCGACCCCGAGAACGGGATCCTGGCCCGCACCACCGTCTCGGAGTACCTGCGCGCCGAACGGCAGCCGCGCCCGCAGGACGTCACGCGCATCGCGCAGCTCTGCGGGGCGACCCACCACGAGCTGCGGGTCTGGGCCCGCGCCTGCCACCGCGTCCTGGCCCCGAGAGCTCGAACGTCCGGCCGGAGGCGGGCTCGCCGTGGCGCGCCGGGCCGACCGTGGCGCGGCTGCGGCTCGGCGCGCGGCTGCGCGTCCACCGCGAGGCGAGCGGCATCGCCCGCCACGAGGCCGGGTACCGGATCCGTTCCTCCGACTCCAAGATCAGCCGGATGGAGCTCGGCCGGGTCGGTTTCAAGGAGCGCGACATCTCCGACCTGCTCACCCTCTACGGCGTGACCGACCAGGACGAGCGCGCCGCCCTGCTCCGCCTGGCGGAGGACGCCAACACCCTCGGCTGGTGGGCGCCGTACGCCGAGGCCCTGCCGAGCTCGTTCGAGCCGTACCTCGGGCTGGAGGACGCGGCGTCGCTCATCCGCGTGTACGAGGCGATGGCCGTGCCGGACCTCCTCCAGACCGAGGAGTACGCCGACGCCGCGGTCCGCCTGCGCGACCCGCGCGCGCCCGAGGACCGGGTCCGCCTCCAGGTCGAGCTGCGGATGGCCCGGCAGGAACGCCTCGCCCGTCCGGGCGGTCCCCGCGTCTGGGCCGTCCTGGACGAGGCCGTCCTGCACCGCTGGGTCGGCGGCGAGGCGGTGACGCGCCGCCAGATCGAGCACCTGGCCGCGCTCGCCGAACGGCCGGAGACGACGGTCCAGATCCTGCCGCTCAGCCGTCCCGTCCACGGCGGGCCGAACGGCCGCTTCACCGTGCTGCGCTTCGACCAGGACGAGTTGCCCGACGTGGTCTACATCGAGCAGCTCGCCAGCGCGGTCCACGTCGAGAAGGCGGGCGACCTCAGCCGCTACCTGCTGGTGCTCGACAGGCTGTGCGTCGCCGCGTCCGCCCCGAGCGACACCGCGCGCGTCCTGCGCGACTTTCTCAGCCGGCCGGGCGTCCCTTCAGGAGGCTAGGCGACCGGCGCGGCCGCCTCCACCGAGGAGGCGGCCGCGCCACCGCGGAACGCCGAGCCGTACCCACCAGCCTGGGAGTCGCCCCTACCCTGGCCGCGCAGCGACGCGCTCGTATCAGCCATAACGGTCACGCCCCAGCCACCGCCCTGACCGGCGGCGCTCCACAAGGACGCCGCACCTTCGGCTGACCGACCTTTCCACTCCCCGGCAGTTGATATACGGCCGCCGGCAACCTTGGCACTTTCCTCCCCTTGCCGGAGCCCCGCGTCTTCCGCACCATCCGGGAAAGCCAACAACCTTGGCTCCGATCCCGCAGGAGACCCCGTGAGACTCCGCGTAGCCGCGATCGCCACGAGCATCGCCGCCCTCCTGATCGGCCTGGCCCCCGCCGCGTCCGCGTCCCCGCCCGCTTCCACGGCCCCGGCCGCGTCCGCGCCGTCGTCCGCGGCCGTGCCGATGCTGGAGGGCGGCCGCGCGGTCTACGCCCCCGGCGGCGTCCGCTGCGCGCTCGGCTTCAACGTGCGCAAGGCCGACGCCTACTACTTCCTCACCGGGGGCCGCTGCGCCAAGACCGGCCTGACGATCTACGCCGACTCGGCCCTGACCGTCCCGCTCGGCACCGTGGTGGCGGTCGCCAAGATCTCCACCGCGCTCGTCCGCTACTTCGACCCCGGGATCGAACGGCCCGGCAGCGTGTACCTGTACCCCGGCTCCCAGGACATCGTGCACGCGGGCTACCCGTCCGTCGGCCAGCGGATCTGCCGCAGCGGCCCCCTCACCGGCGTGCGCTGCGGCACCGTGACGGCGACCAACCTCACCATCAACTTCCCCGAGGGCACGATCAACGGCGTCGCGAGGACGAACATCTGCATCGACCCGCCCGAACTCCCCGGCGCCCCCTACTTCGCCGGCACCATGGCCGTCGGCCTGGAACTGGGCTCCGGCGGCTCGTGCAGCACCGGCGGCGGAGCGTCCTACTTCCAACCCGTCCCCGAGATCCTCAACACCTTCGGCCTCACCGTCTACTGACCCCTCCGGACTCCCCCGAACGCGCGCGAGCGCGTTCGGGCACCGGGTCGGGGCCGGGGTCGGGAGCGGGGCCGGACGGAGGTCAGGTGGCCAGGCCGTTGCGGTAGGCGTAGACGACGGCCTGGACGCGGTCGCGGAGGTCGAGCTTGGTGAGGATGCGCGAGACGTAGGTCTTGACGGTCTCGTGGCTGATCACCAGGGTCGCGGCGATCTCGCTGTTGGACAGGCCGTTGGCGATGAGGCGCAGCACCTCCAGCTCGCGGGGGTCAGCGCGGGGTCGTCCGGGGTGCCCTTGGCGGGACGGATCCGGGCCGCGTACCGGCCGACGAGCTGCCGCGTCACCTCGGGCGCCAGCAGCGCGGCGCCGGTCGCGACGGTGCGGATGCCGTGCAGGAGCTGCGCCGGCGGGGCGTCCTTGAGCAGGAACCCGCTGGCTCCCGCGCGCAGCGCCTCGTAGACGTACTCGTCGAGGTTGAACGTCGTCACCACGAGCACCTTGACGGGGTCGGCCACCCCCGCGCCCGCCAGGAGGCGGGTCGCCTCGATGCCGTCGAGCACCGGCATCCGCACGTCCATCACCACCATGTCGGGCTTCAGCCTGCGGGCGAGGTCGACGGCGGCGCGCCCGTCACCGCACTCGCCCACCACTTCCAGGTCGGGCTGGGCGTCGATGATCGTGGAGAAGCCGGTGCGGATCAGCGCCTGGTCGTCGCAGACCAGGACCCGTACGGGCGCGTTCACGACCGGCTCCCCGAGGGGATGCGCGCCCGTACGGCGAACCCGCCGTCCGGCCGTTCCTCCGCGGCGAACTCGCCGCCGAGCGCCTCGACCCGCTCGCGGAGCCCGGCGAGCCCCCGCCCGCTCCCGCCGGGGACCCGCTGCGCGAGCCGGGGCCGTCGTTGCCGACCTCCACGGTGATCTCCTTTTCGCGATGGCGCACCCGGACCGACGTTCGGCTGCCGTGCGCGTACTTGAGGGCGTTGGTCAGAGCCTCCTGGACGACCCGGTAGGCCACGAACTCGGCGCTGCCGGCCGGTTCCGCGGGCTCGCCGTCCTCGGTGAGCTCCACCGGCTGCCCGGCGCGGCGCGTCTGCTCGACGAGCGTCCTCAGGTCGGTGACGGACGGCGTCCTGGCGTCGGTCCCGTGGCCGGTGCCGTGGTCGGGGTTGAGCAGGTCGAGCAGGTGCCGCAGGTCGGTGATGGCCCGCCGCCCGGTGTCGGTGACCGCGCTCAGCGTCTCGTCGAGGCGGTCGGGGGCGGCGGTCAGGTAGCGCGCCGCCTCCGCCTGGACGACCATCGCCGTCACGTGGTGGGTCACGACGTCGTGGAGCTCGCGGGCGATGCGGGAACGTTCGGCGGCGCGGGACTCCTCGGCGACGCGGCGGCGGCGCTCGGCCTCGGCGGCGCGGGCGGAGCGCAGCCGCACCCCGATGCACCACACCGCGACGACCGCCAGGTAGAACGTCACGAACCCTTCCAGCCCCTCGGACGAGCCGAGCCGGTCGAGCGCGACGGCCAGCGGCACGTACGCCGCCGACAGGAGGACCACGGTGGCGCGCCGGTGGCGTTCCAGATGCAGGCCCGCGCTCACCAGCGCCAGGGCCAGCGCGGAGCCGCCGAACGTGTGGTAGGCGCGGAGCTGGTCGAGGGCGAAGCCCGCCACGACCAGGACGAGGCTGGCGGCCGGCCACCGCCGGCGGACGGCGAGCGGGAGGCATTCCAGCGCGACGGCCACGACGGCCAGCGCGTCGAACGGGCGGACCGGCAGGTCGCCGACCTCCGTCCCGTGGCCGTAGAACGGCGGCAGGAGCGACACGGCGGCCAGCCCCACCGCGAGCGGGAGGTCCTGGACCGTGGGGTCCCGCCGCCGCCACAGGCCGGCGAGCCTCCGAAGATCGTTCACTGGGCGAGGGTAGTGGTCGCGGCGGACCGGACGGGGCGGCGGCGGCCGACCAGGTGGCCCCGCCGGCGGGCCAGCCACATGAACGCGACCGTCAGCGCCACGCCGGCCCCCACCGCGTACAGGCTCGCCTCCGGGCCGAAGTCGCCGCCGCTGACCAGCGCCGGGCCCGAGGTCGCGCCGTCCAGCAGGCCCTTGGTGTCGCCGTTGCCGGAGACCTCGCTGCCGAAGATGCCCGCCTGGGCGAAGTTCCAGCCGAAATGCAGGCCGATCGGCACCCACAGGGTGCGGGTGGCGGCGTACGCGGCGGCGAGCATGCCCCCGGCCTCGAACGCGATGGCGATCGCGCCCCACAGGCTGGCGTGCGGGTTGGCCAGGTGCGACAGGCCGAACACCAGGCCGGTCAGCGAGAGCGCCACCCACGTGCCGACGCGTTCCTCGACGATCCGGAACAGGACGCCGCGGAACAGCAGCTCCTCCGTCACCGCGGCGGCGGCCATGAAGCCCACCAGCCCGAGCGCGCCCGCCGCCGAGCCGTAGCCGTCGACCCGGTAGCCGCCGAGGAAGGCGATGTTCACGATGACGAACAGGAACATCCCGACGCCGATCAGCATCCCCCGCCCCACCGCGGCGCCGGCGCCCTCCACGGCCACCTCCGCCGGCGCGCGGCGCTCGGTCCGCCGCACCACCCAGGCGTACACGACCGGCGCGAGGACGGCCGCGGCCAGCCCCAGCACGAAGGTGAGCAACGGGTTCCCGTCCACCGCGGCGACGGCCTGGCCGCCGACGAACGCGACCGCCGCGACGGCCAGGAACTGCTTGAGCAAACGCATGACGACCCCTTCGAGAGCCCGCGGTCCGAGCGCCGCGGCCATCTCGAACGCTAGGGATCGGACGGCCCCGCGATCTTCCCCGCGCAGAGGACATTCGCGGGTAGCTCGCACGGGGGACGGCCCCGCGCGGAAGGCGGCGAAGGCCCGTACGCCACGGCGCCGCCCCCCTCTCGCGCGGCGATGAGGGGGGCGGCGCGGGGCCGTTCGCGGTCAGCGGCCGCGGGCCTCGGCGGCGGTCTTCAGCTCGCTCAGCCAGCCCTTGAGGCCCTGGCCGAGGATCTCGGTCGCGAGCGGCACGTTGGAGTCGACCTGCTCACCTCGGTGCGTCTCTTCGGTGGACACGAGGACGCCTCCCCTGACCTTGGTGAAGTTCCAGACGTGGACGCCGTCGATGTGCAGTCCCGTACCGATCGCGGGGCCCGTCCACCGGATGCAGGAGCCGTGCTTGAGCTGCCTGACGGTCGAGGTGATCGTCAGCGTGCCGGCCGGAGTGGTGGGGGTGGGCGGCGCCATGGTCGTCCACCGGAACGCCGAGCCCTTCCGGAAGCGGCCGTGGTCGAGGCGTTCGATGGTGTCGACGGGGACTGCCAGGCCGGCCAGCGCTCCACGTCGGTCTGCAACCTCCAGATGGTCTTCAACGGGGCGTTGATCACGGTCTGGGTCCTGTAGCGGACGCGGGCGTTCGGGTCCACGCCTTCGCCGCGGCAGGTGAGGGACTTGCCGTGACGCGACGCGGCCCCGACGGACGTGGCGGCCTCGGCGGACGTGGCGGCCCCGGCGGAGGTGGCGGCCTCGGCGGTCTTGGCGGACGCGGTGGCGGCCCCGGCGGGTGCGGCGACGGCGCTCAGGACACCGAGGGCGAGCGGGACGGTCAGCAGGGCGGTGCGGGCGGTGGTGCTGCGGATCGCGGACATGGCGTTCCCCTTGTCAGTGGATGGTGCGCGTTGCGGGAGTGGCGGTGTGAGCGCGCGTCAGCGCACCGGAAGGCGCCGCCGCCCGGCCCGGTGGATGGCGAAGACGAACGCGGCGGACGCGGCGACGATCAGTCCGACGAACGCGGGGTGGATGTCCTTGGACAGGCTCTCCGCGCCGTCGGGCCGCACCCGCCAGATGACGAGCGGGACGGCGTACGCGGCGGCCGCGAGCACGGCCGTCCACCGGACCGTCCGGTCGCGGGCGCCGCGGAGCGCGCCGACCAGCGCGATCACGACCGGGACGACCGCCAGCAGGGCGAACTGTCCGACGACCATGACGGGGACGGCCCAGGCGGAGACGGTCACGGTCCGCGGAACGCGCCGGTCCGCGCGGACGGGTGTCGTGGAGGTGGTGGTCATGGCGTTCCCTTCGTCCGTCTGCGCGCCCGGCTCCGGACCGGCCCCGCATTCGCACTTCGCTAGAGGCTTTGGTGTTCGTTAGAAGTTATAACGGCTAGAGCGCGCAGAGGTCAATAGGGTTCGCGATAGCTTCTAACTAAACCTTCAGTACCTAGCGCAACGGGCAAGCCCGGCCGGGCCGCGTCCGGACGGTCCGCGTCATGACCGGTGGTCGGCGTGGGTTCGTTCCCTGGCCGGGGTCCTCGGCGGGGCGGCGGTCGTTCCCGAACGGCGGGACGGGCGCGGGAACAGCGTCACGAGCAGCGCGATCCCGCACACCCCCGCCGCGACGAGCGCGGTCGTGTGCATGGCGCTGAGGAACGCCGGACCGGCGGCCTTCACGGCCGCGGGATCGCCCGTGGCCAGCGCAGAGGCGAGCGATTCGGAAGCCGTTCGGCGGACGCCCGCCGGGGCGCCGGAGAGACGGTCGTGCATCATGCCCGCGTACCGGGACCACAGGATCGAGCCGAGGACCGCGACGCCGAGCGCGCTGCCGAGCTGGCGCAGCGTGTTCAGCAGCGCCGACCCCGCCCCGGCCCGTTCGATGGGCACCGAGGCGGAGGCCAGGGTGGTGGCGGGCGCGAGGACGAGCGCGAAGCCGAGTTGCAGAGCGAACGCGTCCGCGACGAACCAGCCGGGCCCGGTGTGGACGCCCAGCCCGGCGACGCAGGCGAACGCCGCGGTCATGAGGACGATCCCCGCGCTGATCGTCGCCCGCGCTCCGAACCGTTCCGTCGCGTTCCGGGACAGCGGGCCCCGACCATCAGTCCGACCGACAGGGGGATGAGGAGCAGGCCCGTCTGCAACGGCGAGTAGCCGCGCAGGATTTGCAGGTAGAACGTCGTGAAGTACAGGTAGCCGAAGACGACGAACGAGCCGACGGTCAGCGCCACCACGGCGGCGGTGAACGAGGCGTGCTTGAAGAGGCCGACGTCCAGGAGCGGTTCGCGGTGGCGCGCCTCGGCCAGTGCGAGCCCCGCCAGGACGACGATGCCCACGACCGCGGGCAGCCAGGTCCCGAGGTAGGCCCAGCCGTCGTCGGTCGCGTGGACGACTCCGAACACGAGCAGGCCGATCCCCGCCAGCGACCCGGCGACGGGCATCACGCGCAGTTCCCCGGCGCCGCTCGCCGGGATCGCGGGAATCCACGCCCAGGTCGCCGCGAGCCCGAGGAGCGCGAGCAGGGCGACGATCTCCAGCACCGAGCCCCACCACATGCCCGCGCTCAGCAGCGCGCCGCCGAGCAGCGGCCCGAGCGAGATCGACAGGCCGGAGGCGGCGGCCCACGACGCGATGGCCCGCGCGCGCTTCTCCGCCGGGAAGATCCGCAGGATGACCGCGAGGGTGGTCGGCATGATCGTGGCGGCGGCCACGCCCATCAGCGCGCGCAGGATGATGATCGCCATGGGCGAGTCGAGGAACCCGGCCACCGCCGTCGTCACGGCGAACGCCGCCGTTCCCCAGGCGAGAAGGCGCTTGAGGCCGAACCTGTCGCCCGCGTTGCCCGCCACCAGCAGGAAGCCCGCGAAGGTGAGCGTGTAGGCGTTCAGGAACCACTGCTGCTCGGTGTTGCTCGCGCCGAGGTCGTCCTGCATGGTCGGGAGCGCCACGTTGAGGATCGTGCTGCCCAGCAGGACCGCCGAGACCGTCAGCGTGAGCGCGAACAGCGCCAGGACCGGCCGCACCGTTGTCTGCCTCGCCTCCGTCATCGCGAACCCTCCCGTCCGTGAACGGCCGCGCTCGCGTTCCTGGCTCTCTTCCATGCCAAGCCTCTCTATCAGTGACCAAGAATAATGCCGTTCAGATATACTTGGTCAGTGACCAAGAAGCAAGCCGCCGACCGCGCGAAGGTCGGGATCACGCTCGCCCAGGTGGTCGGCGCGGCGTTCGACGTACTGGACAGGGGCGGTGTCGCCAAGCTCTCCACGCGGGCGATCGCGGCCGAGCTCGGGGTCAGCATGAACACCGTCATGTGGCACATCCGCACCAAGGAACGGCTCCTGGACGCGATGGCCGAGGCCGTCCTCGGCGAGGTGGACCTCGACGGGCTGCCGGGGAGGTGGGACGACCAGGCGGCCGAGCTGCTGGGACGGCTGCGCCGCGCGATGCTCGGGCACCGCGACGGCGCCCGGATCGTCGCGGGCACGTTCCCCGCGGAACCGCGGACCCTGGCGTTCACCGACCGCCTGATGACCGCCCTCCTGGAAGGCTGCCCCACCGGCAGGACGGCCGCGTGGACGGCCTGGAACCTCTTCTACTTCACCCTCGGCCTCGTCCAGGAGGAGCAGGCCGAGCCCACCGGCCAGCGCGACCGCCTGCGCGCGTACGTGAGCGGGCAGCGGTTCCCCGGGCTGGTCCCGGCGCTGGACGACCTCATGTCCGTCGACTTCGAGGGACGGTTCCGGTTCGGGATCCGGCAGATCCTGCACGCCGCCTCGACCATGCCGGCACCCGAACGCTGACCATCTGCGATATGTATTTAATAATCGTTCATCCGGCCATATCAATATTGGACACAAATGGCCCGGGTCTGGTGGGCTGTCCCGCGTTCGAAGTTCGTTGAACGACGAGGACAGGAACGAGGAGCCCGAGCATGCGCGAATCCGAGCGCCGACGGCCGTGGCGGAGGCTGGGCACGGCAACGCTGGCGGCCTCCCTGCTGCTGGGCGCGGCCGCCTGCGGCACCGACGCGGCGGAAAGCGGGGCGGCGCTGCGTGGCAACGCGCAGGCGCTGACGGTCGCCGTTCCCAAGTCGGACGTGTCGTCCCAGCGGGCCGAGGTCACCAAGCAACTGCGCGCACTGGAGGCGTCCTACCGGGGACGCATCGGCGCGTACGCGATCGACACCGCCACCGGCAGGACCTTCGGCCACCGATCGCACGAACGTTTCCCGAGCAATTCCACCTTCAAGGCGATCCTGTGCGGAGCCGTCCTCAACAAGGCGCGCACGGCCGACCCGGGCCTGATGGAACGGACACTCCATTGGACCCGGGAAGAGGTCGTGAAGCAGAACTCCCCGGTCGCCGGCCTTGAAGAGAACATCAAGAACGGGCTGACCACGGCGCGACTGTGCCACGCGGCCATCACCCTCAGCGACAACACGGCCGCCAACGTGCTGCTCAAGCAGATCGGCGGCCCCGCCGGAATGACGCGCTACTACCGTTCCCTCGGCGATCCGGTCGGACGGCTCGACCGTTTCGAGCCCGAGCTCAACGAATGGCAGCCGGGCGAGAAGCGCGACACCATCAGGCCCGCTTTCATGGCCCATAGCCTCGCCGAACTCACCGTGGGCAACGCCCTCGTTCCCGCGGACCGCCGGCAGCTCATCGACTGGATGAAGGCCAGCTCCACCGGCGGCGCGCGCATCCGCGCCGGACTGCCAGGCTGGACCGTCGGCGACAAGACGGGGACCGGCGGCGGGAAGTACGCCAACGCCAGCGACATCGCGATCGCCTGGCCGCCGTCCGGCGCGCCGGTGATCATCACCGTCTACACCAACCGCGACGGCGACCACCCCGAGATCGACGACGGCGTCATCGCCAGGACCGCGACCCTGCTGGCCCGCGGCCTCGGCAGAACCCCCTGACCGCGCGCGAGGCCGGGACGAGCGCCCGGCCTCGCGTCAGCCGACCCGTACCCGCCGTTCGCCCAACCGCCCGAACGCCGCCGCCGTCGCATCCGACTCGGCCTGGTACACCACCAACTCCTGGCCCGGCGCACCGTTCACGGTGAACGCCGAGAACAGGATGGACAGGTCGCCGACCACCGGATGGCGCAGGCGCTTGCCGTCCTGGGTCTTGGCCTTGACGTCGTGGCGGGCCCACAGGGCGGCGAACTCCGGACTGCGCGCCGACAGATCCGCGACGACCTCGCCGATGCGTTCCGACCGCGGATCATGCCCGTACGCGGCGCGGAGCTCCGCCACGCACGAGTGCGCCGCCCGCTCCCAGTCCCGGTAGAACTCCCGTCCGGCCGGGTCCGCGAACACCATGCGGGCCAGGTTGTCGGCGGGCTCGAACCCCTCGTACAGCGCGGCGGCCGGCGCGTTGCACGCCAGAACGTCCAAGGCGGGCCCCAGAACGAACGCGGGACAGGCCGTCCAGCCGTCCATCAACCTCAGCAGCTGAGGGCTGACACCGGCGTCCGGCGTCCGACGCGCCTCCGGCGCCTGGACCAGGCGCCGCAGATGCTCGGCGGGCTCCGCGTCCAGCCGCAGCGCGTCCGCCACGGCCGCCACCACCTGGGGCGACGGGTTGGCCTCGCGCCCCTGCTCCAGACGCACGTAGTAGTCGGTGCTCATCCCGGCGAGCATCGCCACCTCTTCGCGCCGCAGCCCCTTGACCCGCCGCCGCCCGTACTCGGCGAGCCCGACGTCCCGCGGCCTGAGCCGCTCCCGCCGAGCACGCAGAAAGTCCCCCAACGGAGTACCCACCCCCAAACCCTAAACGACCAATTTGTCCGCTTCCGCCCCCAGGACCCCCGCGCCCCACCCGACCCCCAAGGCAGCCTTGGGATACTCGCCGCCATGAGCCCAGCCGTGCGGTACCTCATGATCGACTGTGTCGGCAACCCCCACTCGCTGGCGGTGTTCTGGGGTGAGGCGCTCGGCCGTCCCGTCCAAGGCTCGGCCGAAGGCAGCTTCATCGAACTGCACGAAGGTGAACCAGGTCTCTCCCTGTTCTTCCGGCAAGGCTCCGAACCACGGCCGGCCAAGGGCCGACTGCATCTGCATCTCAACCCCGTCGATGGGACCCTCGCCGCCGAGGTCGACCGCCTCACCGGACTGGGCGCCACGCTCGTCAGCAGCCACCCGCGCGGCTCAGAACTCGGCTGGGTGGTGCTGACGGACCCCGAAGGGAACGAGTTCCGCGTCGACTCCAGTGATGCTGAAGTCGCGGCCTTCCTGGAACGGCAGCGCATGTCCGGAGGGTGATGCGGCCGCCCCGCCGCCGCGAGCCGGGGGAACGGGTAAGTTCGGGCGGCTGCGCTGGTCGGTCGGGGCGGCTGGGGCTCGGGAGAACGGCCTTCCCGGGTGCGCGCCCATCGGTCGCCCAGGTGGGTGGCGCGGACGGGACGGCTATTTGCGGGCGGCCCACTTCTTCATGTCATTGCGGGTTTTGAATTTGGCGACGTTCTTGTCCAGCGGGTGGGAGGTGTACTGGTGGATGAGCCATTCGTCGTGGATGAGCGGATGCCCGGCCTTGCGGTAGTCGGCGATCCAGAGCCCGTCGGCGTGGTAGTCGCCGGTGCTCTTGCGGGTCCACAGGTCGCGGTTGCAGTACAGGACGATCCGGTGCTTCGGCCGTAGCTTCTTGACCGTGCGCAGGAACTTGTCCTTCTGCGCGCTGGTCGCGCGCCGCCCTTTGGGGTCGGTCTCCCAGTCGAGGGCCAGGAAGTCGCCGTCCTCGGCGCCGCAGTGCGCGACGAAGTAGCGGGCCTGGGCGACGATGCGGGCGGGGCGCAGGCCCCGGCGGCCGTGCAGGAAGTGATAGAAGCCCACCACGCACCCGGCGCGGCGGGCCCGCGCGACCTGCTGGGCGCGCTCGGGGTTCTTGTAGGAGCGGCCCTCGGTCGCCTTGACGATGACGAAGTCCAGCCCTTCGGTGTCGAAGGAGGGCTCGTAGGACGCCACGTCGATGCCGTGCAGCATGACAGCCCTTTCGCGTTTGTACCGACCCCTCGCATCGGGATTCCCCACCGTCCCGGCCGCCCACCTGCCATCGGGCTACAAACCCGTTCATCCAGGCCAGACCGGTCAACGTTCTCCCGCCCCGCCGCCCTTCACGCTCGCCGTCCGCCGTCGATCGACATCGCGATCCCGGTGACGTAGGACGCCGCGTCCGAGCAGAGCCAGACCGCGGCGGCCGCGACCTCCTCCGGCGCGGCCAGCCGGCCGAGCGGCGTGATCGCCTCCTGCCGCGCGATCAGGTCCGGGTCGTCCGCCCACCTCTCGAACCCCGGAGTACGGGTCGGGCCGGGGCAGACGGCGTTGACGCGGATGCCGTCCGGCGCGTAGTCGACCGCGGCGACCTTGGTGAGCCCGACGATGCCGTGCTTGGCGGCCACATAGGCAGGGGCGTGCGGGATCGCGTACAGGCCGCCGTTGGAGGCGATGTTGACGATGGACCCACCGCCTCCGAGCTGAGGCAGCTCGTACTTCATGCACAGGAACGTCCCGGCCAGGTTGACGCGGACCACGCGCTCGAACTCGTCCAGCGACATCCGGTCGAGTTTGCGGCGCGAGGACATGCCCGCGTTGTTGACGGCGAAGTCCAGGCCGCCGAACGCCGTGACCGTGCGCTCGACGGCCGCCCGTACGGAGCGTTCGTCGGCGATGTCGACGGGGACGCTCAGCGCCTCCCCGCCGTCCTTGGCGATCATCTCGGCGGTCTCGGCCGCCGTGTCCCCGTCGAGGTCGAGCGCGGCGACCGCGGCGCCGCTCCGGGCGAGCGCCAGGGCCGTCGCGCGGCCGATCCCGCTGCCCGCGCCGGTGACCAGTCCCGCCTTCCGGGCGGCGCCGCTCATGCCAGCGCCTCGTGGTTGGCCCAGGCGACCTTGTACGGGTGCCGCGCCTGCCAGCGCTTGATGACCTCGTGCAGAGCGGGCTCGGCGAACGCCTTCGCCAGCGCGCCGGTGTCGGCCACGGCGATCTGCACGATCGCGGTCGCGATCAGCGCCGGAACGGCCTCCTCCCCGGGAACGGGGAGGTGCCGCCGTGCCACGACCGACTGCGCGAGACCGGTGGCGAACATGGCTCGTTCGATGTCTTCCAGGTATTGGTCGAGCTCGGCGTCGGGCAGGGGACGTTCGAACGAAACAATCATCGTGTGCTGGATCATGTGTCGATTCTCGGCGGTGCACGCCACCCGAGTCCAAGATCCGTTGGATCTCCGCTGATAACCTGGAGGCATGGTCGAACTGGAGACCCGCGAGATCGCGTACTTCCTCGCCGTCGCCGACGAGCTGCACTTCGGCCGGGCCGCGGTCCGGCTCTCGATCGCGCAGCCGGCGCTGTCGAAGGCGATCCGGCGGATCGAGACGCGGCTCGGCGTCCAGCTGTTCGTCCGCTCCAGCCGCCGCGTCGAGCTCACCCCGGCCGGGCACGCGCTGCGCGAGCACGGACGGCACGCGCTCAACGCGGTCGGCGCCGCCGTCCGCAACACCCGGCACGCCGCCGACCCCCACGCCCACCTGCGACTCGTGATCAAACCCGGCGGCGATGCCGGCCTGCTGTCGAAGCTCCTGGCCGAGTACGCCCACCAGCCCGACGCCCGCCGGGTGGACATCCTGTTCAGCGGCCCCGCCGACCGCACCGATTTCCTGCGCGACGGCCGCGCCGACGTCGGCCTGCTCTACGCGCCGTTCGACGATCTGGACGGCCTTGACCACGAGACGCTCCACACCGAGGACCGCGTGGTCGTCGTCCCGTCCGGCCACCGGCTGGCCGAGCGCCCGTCAGCGCGGACGGCCGACCTGGAGGGCGAGACGCTCCCGCGCTGGAAGGGGATTACCGGAGGCGACGGCACCGGCCCCGAGGTCGCCGACGTGGTCCAGCTCCTGCAAATGATCACACTGCGCAGGATGGTCGGCGTGCTGCCCCGCTCGCTGGTCGAACCCCTCCCGCCCGGCCTAATCGCCGTCCCGGTGACCGACGCCCCGCCCAGCCGCCTCGTCCTCGCCTGGAACGAGCAGGACCGCCGCCCCCTGGTCGCCTCCTTCGTATCCGCCGCCCTCGACCTCACCCACACCACCGAGACCACCGACACCGCCCGTCCTTCGACGCGCCTCTAGCCACCTCGCGCACCGGAACGAGCCCGACAGCCAGGCACCGCCGCACGCCGTTCGCCGTTCGCCTCGTTCCCGGCCGCCCCCCAGCGCCACCGACGAGACCAGCGGGACCGCCGGCATCGCCCGTCCCTCGACCCGCCTGTAGCCGCCGCTCGCGCCGGAACGAGCCCGACAGCCAGGCACCGCCGCACGCCGTTCGCCGTTCGCCTCGTTCGCGGCCGCTCCCGACGCCACCGGCGAGACCAGCGGGACCACCGACACCGCCCGCCCCTCGCCAAGCCTGTAGCTCCAGCACGGGCATCCGGCGTCTTGCGTCGGAGCAGGTCCGGTGATCAGGGTCGGTGGTCGGTCGGGCCTCCGCCGCCGGGCCCTGGTGGGGCAGGGGTGTCAGGCGGGGAGCAGGGTGGAGATCAGGGTGCGGGCCCATTCGGGGGTGAGGGGCTGGTCGGTGAAGACGGCCCGGTAGTAGAGGGGGGCGAGTACGGCGTCCGTCGTGCGTTCGAGGCTGGGGGGCTCGTTGCCGCGGGCCCGTTCCCGGTCGAGCATGGCTTCGAGCTGCTGCTGGCGTTCCCCCCGGCAGGCGGCGGCGCCCTGCTCCCCGCCGGTGCCGATGGTGGCGCGGACCAGGGCGAGAGTGTCGGGGTCGCTGAGGTCCTTGGCGAGGTCGCAGGCGTAGCGTTCCAGGTCGCCGCGCAGGCTCCCGGTGTCCGGCACCACGATGTCGCCGGAGAAGCGGCTGGTCGTGACGTCGGCGAGCAGGTCCCCGACCGAGCCCCAGCGGCGGTAGACCGTGGTGGCGTGCACGCCCGCGCGGGCGGCCACGACCGGGATCGTCAGCGGTTCGGCGCCCTCGTCGGTGAGCAGTTCCTGGACGGCCCGGTGGACGGCCGCGCGGACTCGGGCGGAGCGGCCGCCGGGCCTGCTGCCGGCCTGGAGCCGGGCGGAAGTCGTGGCCATGTCCCCAGTATTGCATTGATCGCTGCCTTTTTAGTGCAGTGATCGCTGCGTTTGTGCTACCGTCGGGTCTCTAACGCAACGATCACTGCGAGGTTTCCATGCGTGATGAACCTGCCGTCATCGACGCGCCACCGGCCGGTGGCGCGCGGGGCGGCCCGCGGAAGGCCGCCTTCGCCCGCGTGGCCGCCGTCTTCGTCCTCTTCCTGGCCGCGTCCAGCGCACCGTCCCCGCTGTACGCGCTCTACCAGCGCCAATGGCACTTCACGGCCTGGGTGCTGACCGTCGTCTTCGCCCTCTACGTGGTCGGCCTGCTGGGCTCGCTGCTGGTCGTCGGAGCCCTGTCGGACCATCTCGGCAGGCGGCCGGTGCTCGCCGCGGCGATCGGGCTGGAGGCGGTCGCGCTCGTCCTGTTCCTGGTCGCGGGGAACGTGTTCGTCCTGTCCCTCGCCCGGGTGCTCCAGGGCATCGCGACCGGGGCGGCGACGACCACCCTGAGCGCCACTCTCGTCGATCTCGAACCGTCCCGCGGCCGGGCGGGCGTCGTCACCGCGGTGTCGCCGCTGTCCGGGCTCGCTCTCGGCGCTCTCGGGACCGGTCTGCTGGTGGAGTTCGGCCCCGCCCCGACCCGGCTGATCTACGCGCTGCTGCTCGGCGGGATGGCGCTGGCGGCGGTGGTCGTGGCACTCCTGCCGGAGACGTCGCGACGCCGGCCGGGGGCCCTCGCCTCCCTGCGCCCCCGGGTCGCGATGCCCGCGCACCTGCGCGCGGACATCGTCCCGGTGGTGCCCGCGATGATCGCCAGTTGGGCCCTGGCCGGGATGTACCTCTCGCTCGGCCCGTCCGTGGCGGCCGGGCTGCTCGGCCTGCACAACCGCCTGGCCGGCGGCCTCGTCGTGATGCTGCTGGCGGGCACGGGAGCGGTCGCGGTCTTCCTGCTGCGCTCGCGTCCCGCGTCCTCGCTGCTCGCCCCCTCGTCCGCCGTGCTCGGGCTCGGCACCCTGATCACGCTCGCCGGGACGGTCGAGGACCTCGTCTGGCTCGCCGCCGCCGGCACCGTCGTCGCGGGCCTCGGCGTCGGCGCGTCGGTGCTGGCGACGTTCGGCACGTTCGCCCGGATCGCCGAGCCGCACGAGCGCAGCGCGGTCTTCGCCCTGGCCAACGTCATCAGCTACCTGGGCAACAGCGTGCCCGCCGTGCTCGGCGGGATCGCCGTCACCGTCCTCGGGCTCAGGACCGCCACCGAGATCTACGCGCTGGCGATCGCGGCGATCACCCTCTGCGCCCTCGCCCTGCGCCTGAACCAGGTACGGGCCGAGCGCCGCGCCGTCCCGGCCACGTGCGGCTGAGGCGCCGGCCCGACGGCCACCGGCCCGACCCGCTACCGGCCCGACCGGCCTTTCCGAACGCGGCACTTTTCCCGAACGCGGCACAAGGAGACACCATGGCGAGCACGACCAGGAACGTCCGTGAGGTTCGGCGATCGGGCCACACGACGATCCGCTACACCGCCGCCGGCCCCGCGGAGGGCCCGGTCCTGGCGCTCGTCCACGGCTGGGGGTGCGACCGCGGCGACTTCGACCCGGTGATCGACCATCTGCCCGGGGACCGCCGCGTCCTGGCGATCGACCTCGCCGAGCACGGCGAGTCGCGCTCGACCCGGGACGTGTGGACGATCGAGGAGTTCGCCCGCGACGTGGCCGCCGTACTGGAGGCCGAGTCGGCGCGCACGGCGGTCGTGGCCGGGCACTCCCTCGGCGGCGCGGTCGCCGTCGAGGCCGGCCGCCTGCTCCCCGGCACCGTCTCGCACGTGGTCGCCCTCGACGCGCTGCACTACCTGTCCCTGTTCCCGGCGCTCAGCGACGAGCAGACCGAGGCGACGCTGCGCGCGTTCCGCGAGGACTTCCCCGGGGCGGTCCGGGGCCTGGTGGAGGGCGGATCGCCGGCAGAGACCGACCCGGCCCTGAAGGACGCGTACTTCAAGAAGATGGCCGCGGTCCGGCAACCCGCGGGCCTGCGCTCCATCGAGGGCCTGGTGCGCTGGGACATGGACGCGGCGCTGCGCGAGGCCAAGCAGCCGATCACCGTGTTCGCGATCCGCGACCTGGTGGCCTCGGAAGCGATCGACCGCTACCGGGACCGCCTCGACATCGTCCTCGTGGACCTGGGCAGCCACCACTTCCCGGCCGAGTCCCCGAAGCCACGGCAGGACTCCTGGCGAGCCTCGGAACGCGCTAGACCGCCCCGTCCACAATCCCTCGTGCGAGCGAGGCGGGAATGCCCGTTACGTCGCGATACTTGGGGGATGTCGCATTGGTTCCGTGGTTCCGGTCTCCTCGGGCGGCCCTGGCCGCGGCCGCGGTCACGGTCACGGTCGTGGCCGCGGCTCTGGCCGCGGTCGCGGGCGGACGGCGTGGACGTGCTGGTCGCCGCCGCGGTCGCCGTCCCGGTGTTCGTGCCGTTCGCCACGGCGCCGGAGGTGACGCCGCTCGGCGTGGTGTTCAGCCTCGGCACGGTCGTGCCGCTGGTGTGGCGGCGGCGGGCGCCGTTCGCGGTCGCGCTGGTCGTGGCGGCGTTCGCCATGGGGGTGTCGCTGCACCACCGGCCGGGCCAGATGTTGCAGTACGGCGCGCTGGTGGCCGTCTACACCCTCGCCGACCTGGGACGGCACCGCTGGCAGCGCTGGGGCTTCATCGGCGCGCTGGCCGCCTCGACCCCGCCCGGCGCGCTGCTCGTCAAGGACAACGACGCGGGCGAGTTCATGTTCACGCTGCTGCTGCCCGTGACGGCGTTCCTGCTCGGCACGCTGGCGCGGACCGCGCGGGAGCGGTCGAACGCCCTGGTGGAACGATCCGCGCAGCTCGAACGCGAACGCGAGGCGCTCGAACGCGAACGCGAGGCCGAGGCCGCGCGGGCGGCGGCGGAGGAACGGGCCCGCATCGCCCGGGACATGCACGACGTGCTCGCCCACGCGGTCAGCATCATGGTCGTCCAGGCCGAGGCCGGTCCGGTGGTCGTCCACACCGACCCGGCCCAGGCCGAACGGGCCTTCGACGCGATCGCCGACGCGGGCCGGGACGCGATGGCCCAGCTCCGCCGCATGCTGGGCATCCTGAAGGAGGAGCAGGACCACGGCGTACGCGCGCCCCAGCCGACCATCGACGCGCTGCCCGACCTGGTCGAGCACGTCGGCCGGACGGGGGTCCGGGTGGGGCTCGCGGTCGAGGGCGTACGGCGCGGCCTGCCCCCCGACGCCGACCTGGCGGCGTACCGCATCGTCCAGGAGGCGCTCACCAACACGGTGAAGCACGCCGACGCGCGGACGGCGCGGGTGCTGCTCCGCTGGACCGACCACGAACTGGAGATCACGGTGACCGACGACGGGCACGGCCACGAGGAGAGGGATCCGGGCTGGCGGCGGGGCGGCGACGGTCTCGTCGGCATCCGCGAACGCGCCGCCGCCTGCGGCGGCACGGCCGAGACCGGACCGCTCCCGGACGGCGGGTTCCGGGTCTTCGCGCGGCTGCCGTACGCCGAGGCGGTGGCCGCGTGATCCGGGTGGTGCTGGCCGACGACCAGGAGCTCGTCCGCAGCGGCTTCGCGATGATCCTGGACGCGCAGCCCGACATCGAGGTGGCGGGCGAGGCGGGCGACGGCGCCGCCGCGATCGCCGCCGTGCGCGAGCACGACCCCGACGTCGTGCTGCTCGACATCCGCATGCCGGGCGTGGACGGCATCGAGGCCGCGAAGGTCGTGTGCGCCGAGACCCGCGCCCGCGCGATCATGCTCACCACGTTCGACCAGGACGACTACGTCTACGACGCGCTCTACGCGGGCGCGAGCGGGTTCCTGCTCAAGGACGTGCGCCGCGACGACCTCGTGCACGCCGTCCGCGTGGTGGCGGCGGGGGAGTCGCTGCTCGCGCCCACCGTCACCCGCCGCCTCATCTCCGACCTCACCCGCACCCGCCCGCGCTCCGGCGCGACCGCCTCCGACCGCCTGTCGGTGCTGACCGAGCGGGAGCGCGAGACCCTGCGCCTGCTCGGCCGCGGGCTGTCGAACGCGGAGATCGCCGCGGCCATGGTCGTCAGCGAGCACACCGTGAAGACCCACGTGAGCAACGTCCTCGCCAAGCTCGGCATCCGCGACCGCGTCCAGGCCGTGATCGCCGCGTACGAGACCAGGCTGATCGAGCCCTCCTGAGGGGCGGCTCCGTCGCGCGGGGAGTCGCGCCGCCGTTCTCCCCCGCGCCACCGATGCCCGAAGACCGCTCGCGGCGGCGATCCGCCCGGCCGCGGGCTCCCGGAAGATCGAGAACGTAAGAACGCAGGTCTCGAAGAACTCCGGGAGAACCGCTCATGACCAGGATCGCCTTCCATCTCGCCCCCGCCCTCATGCTCGCCTACGGCGCCGTCCGGTTCATCGACGGCCGGGACGGGCAGCACGGGCCGGGACCCGCCTGGACGGTGGGCCATCTGCTCTTCCTCGGCTCCCTCCTGCTGTACGGCGGGGTGATCGCGGGCCTGTACGGCCGGATCCGCGCCGCGGCGGGCGGCACCGCCCGCCGGGCCGCGGCGGGCGTCCTGGCCGCGGTCGCCGCGTTCGGGCTGGTGCTGTTCGTCCGCGTCGCGATCGTCGACATCGTCGTCGGCCTGAAGGCCGCGGACGCCGCCGAGAAGAGCGTGCTCGCCGACCGGTACGCCGACGTCCCCGCCGTGCTCCCCCAAGCGCTGTACGAGATCGGCCCGGTGTTCTTCATGCTCGGGCTGCTCGCGCTGCTCATCCAGTTCGCGGTCATCACGCCTGGACGGAAGGCGGCGGCTGCGCTGAGCCCCGTTCTGGCCGCCGTCGGCTTCGTCGCGATCACGGCCAACCTGGACCTGCTCCCGGCCGGTGCGGTGGCGATCTGGCTCGCGTTCTTCCTGGCCACCCGCGAGCAGCGTCCGTCCACCCCCGCGCGCACCGCGACCACCGCCCGCGTCGCGGCCTGACCCGACACCGCACACGCAAGGGGATCACACATGAACAAGCAGAGGCGTGCGCTGCGTGGCGCACTCACCATGGCCATCGCAGCCGGCGTCGCGGCGAACGCACTGACCAGCACAGCGCAGGCCGGCACAGCGCAGGCCGGCACCCCGAACGCGGGCCGGGCTCGGCTGCACCAGATCATGGACCGGCTGACCACGGTCGACGGCGGCCCGGGCGCGCTCCTGAACCTGCGGGACCGGCGCGGCACCACGGTGCTGACCAGTGGGATCGCGGACGTGGACAGCCGCGCGCCGATCGCCCGCGACAGCAGGTTCCGGATCGGCAGCATGACCAAGCCGTTCGTGGCCACGGTCGTACTCCAGCTCGTCGGAGAACGGCGCGTCTCGCTCGATTCGGCGGTGGAACGCTACCTGCCCGGCGTCGTCCGCGGGGAAGGCGGCGACGGGCGCAGGATCACCGTCCGCCAGTTGCTCCAGCACACCAGCGGCGTGCCGGACTACCTCACCTACCTGTCCCCGCCGGACATCCTCAAGGACCCGCTCGCCCACCACGACACGCGCGACCTGGTGAACCTCGCGCTCGCCCACCCGCCGACCCTGAAGGAGCCCGGCGAGGGCTGGCGCTACTCCAACACCAACTACCTGCTGGCGGGCATGGTCATCGAGAAGGTGACCGGCCGCACGTGGGCCGAGGAGATCCGCCGGCGCGTCATCGCCCCGCTGAACCTGCGCGACACGTCCGTACCGGGTGACGGCTCGGCGATCCCCGGACCGCACCCGCGCGGGTACGCCCGGCCGGGCAAGGACGCGCCGCTCATCGACATCACCGCGTTCAACCCCTCGGTCGCGGGCGCGAGCGGCGCCATGATCTCCAGCGGGGCCGACTTCAACCGGTTCCTGGGCGCGCTCGTCAACGGCCGGCTGCTGCGCCCGGCCCAGTTGCGGGCGATGATGCGGACCCGCGCGACCGGCGGCTCCGGCGGCCGGGCGTACGGCCTCGGACTGGAGAGCAGGAGCCTGCCCTGCGGCGGCCTGTACTGGGGCCACGGCGGCGACATCTTCGGGTACGAGACCGCGAGCGGCGCCACGGTCAACGGCGGCCAGGCGACGGTCATGGTGAACGTCGACCCCGGCGGCACGGACGCGCAGAGCGAAGACATGAAGGCCGCCGTCCAGACGGCACTGTGCCAAACCCGGCCGACGGCCTCGCACTAGCGGTCCCGACGCGTCCGAAGCTCAACGAGCCGTTCCGCTCAGCGGCCGGCGGTTTCCGACCCGTTCCACCAGATGAGCAGCAAGACCCCCACTCCGGAAAGGACGAGCGCGACGATGTCCAGCACCACATGCCCCGCACTCTGGCCGGGGTATGTGGTGACCGCGACCATCAGGGCCGTGAACACCACCGAGTACCTGGCCGCCGACCGCCCCGCGACAGCGGCCACCGCCGACACGACGTACAGAAGCAGAACGAGCCAGAACCCGCCGGCGACGACCCAGAGCACCAGAGCCGCGGTGAACAGGACGCCGGCGGCCACGATCACCCAGGCGGGCCGCCCGCCCGGGGCCGGACCGGACACCGAGCCGTTCGGTTCCTTCGATGAGCGGGCCACCGGCAACCTCCACGTCTCCTCGACGAGCCCGGACCGCCCCGGCCCCACGCGCCCGCCATCGTCCCGCCCGAACCCCGGGACCGGTCCCGCCAAGCCCGGCCGGAACGCGGGCACGCCAGATCCCGTCCAGAGATCAGTTCTCGCGCGTCCAGGCGGGCGTGATGCGCACCTCGCGGAGCCGCCAGCCCGCCGGCGTCCGCACAACGGTGCAGGACTGGCGCAGGCCGCCGGTGAAGTGGGGCGCCTGGCCGTCGCGGTAGTAGTGGACGGTCGAGTTCGCCGAGGCGGCCGCCCGGTCGCCGTCGACCTCCACCAGCAGGTCAGTGGTCGTGTGCTGGGTGTGCTGCCCCTCGACCTCACTCCGCCGCATGAACTCGACGACCTCGTCGATGCCCTGGAGCTCTCCCCCGCGCGGTGAGTGCACCACCACATCGTCAGCGAAGACGGCGTCCGCGTCGTCCCAGCGCTTCTCATCGAGCAGGAGCGCGAAGCGGGTGACCAGGTCGGCGATCTCGATACGGTCGGCGATCAATGTGTCCGTGGACATGGCGTCCTCTCTCGTTCTAAGCCGTCTTCGTGGCGGGGTCGGGAGCGGCCAGCACTGCATTGGCCCGTTCCAGGACGATGTTCAGGACGCGGCCGGCGACGGCCAGGTCCTCGGGCGGCAGGTCGCCCCACAGTTCCTGCGTGATCGGGCCGATGGCGGCGCGGACCCGCGTCCAGCGCGCCTGCCCCTCGTCGGTGACCTGAACGCGGCCGCCGCCGTCGCGCAGGAAACCCGCGGCGGTCAGCTCAGCGATACGTTCGGCCACCGAAGCCTGGCTGAACTGCGCGGCACCGCTGACCCGGCGGACGAGCTCGTCCCGGTCGACGGTCCCGCCGCCGGCCACGGTCAGCGTGAGGGTCACCCACTGGGGCTCGGTGATGCCGGTCCCGGCGAGCTGCCGGTCCAGGATCGCGTTGAGCGCCTTCTCGGTCTGACCGATGAGCGCGGTGCCGAACGCCTGGCCTGTGGTCGCCATGACGCCCTCCCCTTCCGTTCCGATGACTAACGTTCATGTCACTAACGTTCGTTCCGTAAACGAACATACGTCGTTAGTCGGACTAACGCAAGGGTTAGGATCGGCGCCATGACCAGAGCCGAAGCCGCGGACATGCCCGACGACGGCGAGTTCAGGACGCCGGAGCGGCTGCGCCGACGGGCCAGTCGCCTGCTGTCGCAGGTGGCCGCGCAGACGGACCGGCTGATCACCGATGGACTGGCCCGCGCCGACGCGCGCAAGTGGCACTACGCCGCCCTCGCCTCGCTGGAGGAGCACGGCCCGGCCAGCCAGGCGACGCTGAGCCGGCGCACCGGCGTCTACCGCAGCGACATGGTCGGCGTCCTCAACGAACTGTCCGAGCGCGGCCTCGTCGAGCGCGCCCTCGACCCCGGCGACCGCCGCCGCAACGTCATCACGATCACCACCCAGGGCCGCCGGCACCTGCACCGCCTCGACAAGGTCCTGGACGACCTCCACGAAGAACTGCTCGCCCCCCTGCGCCCCGCCGAACGCGACCAGTTCGTACGACTACTCACCCGCCTGCTGGACCACCACACCCAGCAGGCACCCCCACCCCCCTGACCCCCCTTGCATGCGCGAACGCCGCCAAGCCGACCACGCACCGCGCACCGCGCGCCCGCGTCGTCCAACCCCAGCCAGTACAGCCTGGCCAGAACCCGCGCCCAGGCCCGCCCGAATCGCCAGGCCACGTTGCAGCCGGCCGGAGCGGTAACGCAAAGACGCCCGAGCGTTCAGCTCGGGCGCCCGATGGCTGGAGTGGGGGCTCAGTAGGCGAACGGCGGCGAGGCCGACGGAACGATGACCAGACACGGCCCCCGCAGAACGTCGTTGATGACCAACTCCCCGATCATTGTTGATGCCGATGCCCAGCGCGAGCTGCTTGACCGAGCCGCCGGAACGCTGCCGTGCGTCGCCCACGCAACCCTGCGGCCGTCACCCCCGAGCCGCTGCCGCCGCCGGAACACTGCGACCGTCACCCACCGGAACATCGCCGCACGTCGCCCCAAGACACTCCCGCCATCGCTCGCCGGGACGCTACGGCCGTCCCCGTCCGGGACGGCGTCGTTCGGCGGGCGATGGCGGTGCGGTGCGGCGAACGGGGGTCAGGCGGACTCGGTGGGGAGGCCGGCGCCTACCCAGTCCTCGATGCCCTCGCGGTACTTGCGCACGGCGGTGTAGCCGAGCTCGGTGAGGCGGTCGGCGACCTGGCCGCTGTTGGGGCAGGCCGGGTTCGAGCAGTAGGTGACGATCGCGGCGTCGCGGTCGGGGAGCAGCGACGGGGCCTGCTCATCCACGTCGGCCCGGACGAGCGGGACGGCGCCGGGCAGGTGCTGCTTGGCGTAGTACTCGCCGCCGAGCGCGTCCACCACGGTGACCGAGCCCGCGTCGATCGCGGCCTTCAGCTCGTCGCGGGTGATGAGTGCGGTCATGGCACAACCTCCTGAGTGAGAACGGACTATAGTCCGGTTCATGGCTCAGGACGATAGCGGACCACAGTCCGCTTCCGCAATGCCGCTCGAACTGCTGCGCACCCCTCCGCCCAAGGAACGGTCCGACGCCGCGCGGAACCGGGCGGCCGTGCTGGACGCCGCCGCGCGGCTCTTCGCCGAACGGGGCGTGGAGGCCGTGACGATGGACCAGGTGGCGACCGCCGCGGGGGTCGGCAAGGGCACGCTGTTCCGGCGCTTCGGCGACAAGGCGGGGCTAGCCGCGGCGCTGCTGGACGCCCGGGAGCGCGTGTTGCAGCAGGCGATCCTGGAGGGACCGCCGCCGCTCGGCCCCGGCGCGCCGAACGCGAAGCGCGCGGTCGCGTTCGTCGACGCCTATCTCGACCACCTGCTGGAGCACGTCGCGCTCGTTCGCATGTCGGAGACGGCGGCGCCCGGGGCCCGGTACCGGATCGGCGCCTACCGGTTCTGGCACCGGCACCTGGCGATCCTGCTGGACGGGACGCCCGACCCTGAGCACGCCTCGCACGCCGTCCTCGCGGCGCTCGCGGCGGAGCACGTGGCGGCGATCCTCCCGGACGTCGGCGAGAAGCGGCTCCGCGCAGGCGTACGACGACTCGTCGCAAGCGTCGCAGCCGCGCCCCCCTGCCAGGAGGACCCTTCCTGACGCAGCCAGCGGCCCGAACGAAACTCGCCCGACCGCCCCCGTGCAGGGCCACGGCCCGTTGAACGTCGGTGCCGGTGCTGGTGCCAGCGCCGGCGCGGGTGCGGGTGCGGGTGCCAGCGCCGGCACGGGTACCGGTGCCAGCGCCGGTGCCGGTGTCGGTGTCGGTGTCGGCGCCGGCGCGGGTGCCGCCCCCGGTGGCCGCGCTCCGTTCGCCAGGTCCTTGGCCGCCTGACGGTAGGGGGCGGCCGAATTCCCAACCGCGACCGGCAGTTCCCTCGCAGCCAGCCCCCGCCTCCGCCTCCTCCTCCGCCTCCTCCTCCGCCGCCGCCTCGTTCGGACGCGGGAGGACCGGGCGGCCGGGCGTCTGGGCAGCTGGCCCGTTCCGTCGGCGGGTCCTGCTGCGGTTCGGCGGGCGGCGGGGTTAGGGGTGGGCGAGGAGGTGGCGGGCGGCGTTGCGGGCGTCCTGTCCTGCGGCTGGGGTTCCGTCGATGGCGGTGACGACGCTGGCGCCCTCGATCAGCAGCAGCAGTTGCCGCGCCGTCGCCGCCGGGTCGGCCAGGTCCAGGCCGTCCAGCCGGTCCTCCAGCAGCGCGCGGTACCGGACGAGGTGGCGGCGCGCGATGGCGGCGATCTCGACGTCCGCGCGGGTGTCGGTGACGGTGTTGACGACGGCGCACCCGTGGTAGTCGGGCTGCGCGAACCAGTCGATGAGCAGGTCGAAGACCGCCAGCACCCGTTCGGGCCCGGGGGGCGCGGACGCCGTCTCGCGGTCGAGCCAGGCTTGGATGCGGTCGCTGTGGTCGGTGAGCATGGCCTGCACGAGCCGTTCCTTGGACGGGAAGTAGCGGTACAGGCTGAGCTTGGACGCGCTCGCCCGCGCGGCGATCTCGTTGACGCCGACGGCGTGGACGCCGCGCTCGTAGAACAGTTCGGCGGCCGCTCCCAGGATCCGCGCGCGGGTGGCGGCCTGGCCCGCCGACATCGTCTCGGCCATGGCCACAGGGTACCGGGTTGTACTGTCACAGTACAGAACTGTACTGTCTTGCCGCATGGACGACTCGGTGCCGATACGGCGACTCTGGACGGCGGTCCTCTGCGGCTACCTCGCGCTCGGCGCGACGTTGCAGGAACTCCCCGGTTACGTGACCGACGACATGGGCCGGGGCACCGCGACGGCGGCGCTGGCCGTCGGCGCCGCCTTCGCCGCGACCGCGCTCGTCCGCCCGTTCGCCGGACGCGCCGGGGACGCCGGCCTGGCCCGTCCGGTGGTGATGGCGGGCGGCGCGCTCACCGCCGCCGGCGCCGTCGGCCATCTGCTCGCCCCGAACCTCGCGGTGCTGCTCGCCGCCCGGCTGGTCATGGGCGCGGGCGAGGCGGCCCTGTTCTCCGGCGCCGTGCCCTGGGTCCTCGCCGGGGCCACCGGCGACCGGAGGGGACGGCTGACGGGATGGTTCGGGCTGTCGATGTGGGGCGGGCTGTCCGCCGGCCCCGTGCTGGCCGTCCTCGTCCACCGGCTCGGCGGCGCCGACGCCGTCTGGTGGACGGTCGTGGCCCTGCCGGTCGTGTCGAGCGCCCTCGTCGCCACGACCCGTTCGCGGCAGGAGCGGCGGCCGGGCTCCTGGCACGACCTGCTGCCCGGCGGCGCGGGCCTGCCGGGGCTGTGCCTCGGCCTCGCCGCCTACGGCTACGGCACCCTGACCGCGCTGCTCGTCCTCTACCTCAGCGACCGGCACATCGGCGGGCAGCAGGCGGGACTGGCGATGTTCGCGGTGCCGTTCCTGATCTCGCGCTCGGCGGGCAGCCCCCTCGTGGACCGGTACGGCGGGGCCGCCGTCGCCCGCGTCGTCCTGCTTGTCGAGGCGGCGGGCCTGGCCGTCCTCACGGCCGCGACCTCCGAACCCGTCGCGCTCGCCGGCGTCGCCGTCACCGGCGCGGGGCTCGGCCTCGTCTACCCCTGCACGACCACGATCACCCTCGGCCGCACGGGGGCGCTCCGGCCCGGCGCCGCGGTCGGCACGATGACGTCCTTCTGGGACCTCGGCATCCTCGCCGCCGGACCCCTCGGCGGCCAGATCGCCGCGAACCTCGGATACCGGACCGCCTTCGCCGCCGCCATCGCCGCGACCCTCGCTGCCCTCGCCACGGCCGCCGTCCTCGGCCCCCGCCGAACGGTCAGCCCAGCGGCCTAACGACCCCGGAACGCCGTCCCGTCCACCTGGTCCCGCGCCGCGCGCCCCCGCGCGGCGCGGGACTCACGCATGAACGCGTCGCTGCGGCGGAGGACCGAGCACGGCGTTGCCGTCCCGCCCGACAAGGAACGCGACCCTGATCGGACCCTGATCCCTCTTACGGGTGAGGCGGAACAAGGATCACTCGATATAGTCTCAGATAAGATTATCTTGAGTGCTTCCCCCCTTCGCCGTTCGATCAGGAGACGTTCATGCCGGACGAGCAGACCCGCGACCGGGTCATGACCGACGAGCAGGCCCGCGATCCCGTGCTGACCGCCACCGCCGTGACGAAGTCCTACGGCTCCGGCGACGCCGCGGTGCCCGCGCTGCGGGGCGTCTCGGCCGCGTTCGGCCGCGGCCGGTTCACCGCGATCATGGGGCCGTCCGGCTCCGGCAAGTCGACCTTCCTGCACTGCCTGGCGGGGCTGGACACCGTGACGTCCGGCACCGTGATCATCGGCGGGACCGACATCACCGCCCTGTCGCGCGCCCGGCTCGCCGAGCTGCGCCGCGACCGGATCGGCTTCGTCTTCCAGTCGTTCAACCTGCTGCCGATGCTGACCGCCGAGGAGAACATCCGGCTCACCGGGCGGCTGGCGGGCCGCCGCGCCGACGGGCGGTGGTTCGACACGGTCGTGGACGCGCTCGGGCTGCGCGAACGGCTCGGCCACCGCCCCGCGGAGATGTCCGGCGGCCAGCAGCAGCGGGTCGCCGTGGCACGGGCCCTGCTGACCCGTCCGGAGGTGCTGTTCGCGGACGAGCCGACCGGCAACCTGGACTCCCGCTCCGGCGCGGAGGTGCTCGGCTTCCTGCGCGCCGCCGTCGACACCTACCGGCAGACGGTGATCATGGTGACGCACGACCCGGCGGCCGCCGCGCGCGCCGACCGGGTGCTGTTCCTCGCCGACGGGACGATCGCCGGCGAGCTGGCCGCGCCCACCATCGACGCCGTCCACGCGCGCATGCGCGGGATGGAGGGCTGACGTGGGCAACGCCCTGTGGCTCATCGCGCGCCGCTCGTTCGCCGACGGCTGGGTGCGGCTGACCGCCACGCTGCTGGCCGCGCTCGGATCGGTCGCGCTCATCGCGGGCTCGCTCCAGTTCGCGCTGCGCACGCAGGACGCGGTGTCGGGCAGCGACGCGAGCGAGTACCACCGCGCCGACGTGCTCGTGCGGGGCGGGACGGCGGACCCGGACGACCCGTACGCGCCGTCCGACGGCCGGATCCGCGCGGACGCGATCGCGTCCCGACCCGGAGTGGCGGCGGCCGCCGGGGACGCCGCCGTGCCCGTGACGGCGGCCCGCCCCGACGGGAAGCCGATCACGGCGTCGGCCGAGGGCCGCACGCTGCTGCGTCCCTGGGTGGCCGACCCGCGGCTGAACCCGTACCGGCTGGAGGACGGCCGCGCCCCCGCGGCCGACGGCGAAGTGGTGATCGTCCGGCACATGGCGCGGGCCGGGAAGCTGCGCCCCGGCGACACCCTGACCCTGACGCTGCCCCGCGAGACGCGCCGGATGCGGGTCGCCGGAATTGTCACCGTCCAGGGACGCGATGCGGTGGCCGCCGGCGACCTGGTGCTGGCCCCGCCCGAGACCGCCCGGCGCGCCGCCATGCTGCCCCCGGGCAGCTGGCAGAGCGTCTGGCTGAAGGCCGCCCCGGGAACGTCCGCCGAACGGCTACGCGCCGAGCTGGCCGGGTACCTGGGCGGCGCGGCCACCGTGAGCACCGCCGAGTCGGTACGGCGCGCGCAGGCGGGCGCCGCGGCGAGCGAGGGCGCGTCGGTCGCCGGCGTGATCGGCATGCTCGCCTCCGTGGCGATCTTCGTCGGCCTGTTCGTCGTGGCCAACACCTTCGGCACGCTGGTGCGGCAGCGGACCCGGCGGCTGGCGCTGCTCGGCGCGATCGGCGCCACCCCGCGCCAGGTGGAACGGCTGATCCGGCTGGAGGCGCTGGTGCTCGGCGCGATCGCCTCGGCGGGCGGCGTCGCCGCGGGCTTCCCGATGTCCGCGCTGGTCACCCGGCTGTTCGCGCGGGACGGCTTCGACGTGTCCGCCGCCGGGCCGCAGTTCGGCTGGGTCGCGCTGGGCGTCCCGGCGGCCGCCGGGATCGCGGTCACCCAGGCCGCCGCCTGGCGGGCGGCCCGCCGCGCCGCGGGCATCTCACCCGTGCAGGCGCTGCGCAGCACGGTCGCCGAGCCGCGCGAACGCCGCCTGCCCCGCGTGCTCGCCGCCTCGGCGATCCTCCTCGGCGCGGGGTTCTGGTTCGCGCTCGGCGTCGCCGTCCGCGCCGACGATCCTCCCGGCCAGGACCGCACGTTCGCCGTCTCCCTGATGGTCCTGCTCGGTTCGCTGGCGGCCATGACCGCGCTGGCCGTCCTCACCCCGCTGTTCGTCCGGCCGCTGGGCGGGCTGGTGGGCCGCGTCGGGACGCTCGTCAGCGCCGAGACCGGGTGGCTGGCGCACGCCGCCATCACCCGCAGCCCGCGCCGCGTCTCCTCCGCCGCCTCGTCGCTGATGCTGGGCGTCGCGCTGGTCTCGTCCGTCGCGCTCGTGACGCTGTCCGTCCACGACCGCTTCGAGGAGGCGGGACGGGAGGTCATGGCGGCCGAGCACGCGGTCGCCGCGACCGCCAGGACCGCCGAGGGCGCCCCCGCGCCGCTGTCCCGGGACGTGGCGGCGCGGATCGCGACCGCGCCGGGCGTCTCGCGGACGGCCGCGCTGACCCGGACGGAGGTCAAGCTGGTGTCGGCCGAGGAGCCCGAGCCGTTCCGCTTCCTCATCACGGGCGCCGAACAGACCGGGCTGCGCGACGTCCTACAACTGGGCGGCCGACCACGCGCGCTCCGTCCCGGGCAGATCGCGCTGTCGTCGAACGTCATGAAGGAGCGCGGACTCCGGCGCGGCCAGCAGATCGTCGTACGGGGCGCACAGGGCCGGACCGCGCTCACCGTGGCGGACGCCTACCACGACCCGTCCCACCTCTTCGCCGAGCAGGCGCTCGTGGCACCCGCGACGATGGACGCACTCGACGCCAACGCGGCGACCCAGGTCGTCCTCGTCCGGGGCGGCACCCCGGACGCCCTGGCGCGCGCGCTGGCTGGAGCCCCCGGCGTACGGGTCCTCGACCGCGACGCGTACGTGTCGGAGGCGTCGGCCTCACTCACCCGGGCGCTGCGCGCGACGTACGGCTTCGTCGGCATGGCGCTCCTGCTCGCGCTGTTCGGGATGGCGACCACGGTGTCGATGAGCATCACCGAACGGACCAGGGAGTTCGGCCTGCTCGGCGCCGTGGGCGCCACCGTGCGACAGATCCGCTCGATCGTCCGCTGGGAGGCGGCCACCGTGGTCGTGCTCGGCACGGTCCTCGGCTTCGCGGTCGCGCTGGGGACGCTGACGCTGCTGCACGTGACGACCGGCAGCTCGTTCCTGCGCCCGATCCCGCCCTGGTGGCTGCTCCCGCTCGTCGCGGCGGGCGCGGCGACGGCAACGCTGGCGATCTCGTCACTCCCCGGACGCCGCGCCGCAGCCGTCCCCGTCCTCACAGCCGCCAAAACCGAGTAACCCACCCAAGCACTAACCATCACGAAGAGAAGACCGAAACCCCACAGGGGCAAGCCACGCAGCCCCAGAGGGGGGCAAGGGGCACAGCCCCAGAGGGGGGCAAGGGGCACAGCCCCAGAGGGGGGGCAAGGGACGCAGCCCCAGAGGGGGCAAGGGCGAAGCCCCAAAGGGGGGCGCGGGGGCGAAGCCCCCCGCATCCGGGGGTTCCAGGGGGTCGCCCCCTGGGCAGAATGACGAAGGAGTGGCGGGGAAGGAGCAAAGCTCCGACCACACCACTCCCAACTCAGAAGTGGGCGAGGAGGGATTTGAACCCTCACATCCTTTCGGACACACGGACCTGAACCGTGCGCGTCTGCCGTTCCGCCACCCGCCCTAGGGTGTAGCGCCCCTGGGTGGCCCCCAGGTGCGTGAAAAAGGCTAGCACGGTCCGAGCAGTGGTTAGGTACTCAGATACTTCGAGCGAACCTTCACACCGATACGATCGTCTACCAGTGGGGAGAGGAGGTGCCCGTGGGCGTCATTCAGCGCTTCGAGCGACGGCTCGAGGGCATGGTCGAAGGAGCCTTCGCCCGTGCCTTCAAGTCAGAGCTACAGCCGGTCGAGGTGGCCAGTGCTGTGCAGCGCGAGATGGACGATCGGGCCGCGATCGTGGCGCAGGGCCGCACGCTGGTTCCGAATGACTTCGTCGTCGAGATCTCCCAGCAGGACGGGCAGCGGCTACAGGTGTACGCCGACAGCCTGAGCCAGGAGCTGGCCAACCTCGCGCGCGAGTACGCGAAGGAGCAGGGGTACTCCTTCGTCGGTCCGGTGCGCGTCCGGTTCGAGAACGCCGGCGATCTCGCCACGGGCATGTTCCGGATCCGTTCCGGTGTGATCCGCGGTTCGACCGTGGAGGGCGGGGAGATCCGCCAGCCGGTCAGCGACGTGCCGCAGGGCGGGCGCGGGGGCGTGTTCGGGGGGCATCCGCGGCTGCTGGTGACGACGGCGATCGAGGGGTCCGACACCACCCAGCGCACCTATGAGATCAACACTCCGGTCACCCTGCTCGGCCGCGGCACGGACTGTGACCTGCGGCTGGTCGACCCGGGGGTGTCCCGGCACCATGCCGAGATCCGTGTAGAAGGTCCCGAAATCGTGCTGGTGGATCTAGGGTCGACCAACGGCTCGTTCGTCAACGGGCAGCCGATCAGGCGGGTGACTCTCGTCGACGGCTCGCGGGTGACGATGGGCCGCACTACCCTTGTGTTCCGCCGCGATAGGGAGTAACCCCGACTCCGATGTCCGAATTCACCCTCACGCTGATCAAGCTGGCGTTCCTAGCGGTGCTCTGGCTCTTCGTCATCGCGGCCGTCGGCGTGATCCGGGCCGACCTGTTCGGCTCGAAGGCCGCCACCAAGGCCGCGACGCGGGCGGCGGCGCCGCCGCGGCCCGCCAAGGCGGCGAAACAGCCCAAGCCGCCCCGTGCCCAGGCGCACGGCGGCGCCCCGACCAAGCTGGTGGTGGTCCAGGGGGAACGGGCGGGCACCGTCATCGATCTGACGGGCGTGCCCATCACGATCGGTCGCGCCAATGACGCCACGCTCATGGTGACCGACGACTACGCTTCGAGCCGGCATGCCCGACTTTATGCGCAGGACGGTCAGTGGATCGTGGAAGATCTCGGCTCGACCAATGGGACCTACCTCGGACGCACGAAGGTCAGCCGGCCGATGCCGGTGCCCCCGGGCGTGCCGGTCCGTATCGGCAAGACCGTGATCGAGCTGCGCAAATGACCCTGGGAATCCGATACGCCGCGCGCTCCGACGTCGGCATGCTGCGCGAGGGCAACGAGGACTCGGCGTACGCGGGGTCGCACCTGCTCGCGGTGGCCGACGGGATGGGCGGGCACGTCGGCGGGGAGATCGCGAGCGCCGCCGCCATCGAGGCGCTGCGCAACCTCGACAAGGACCTTCCCGCGACCGAGCTGCTGGCCGCGCTGGAGCACACGGTCAAGACGGCCAACGACAACCTGCACCGGATCGTGGAGTCCGACCCGGCCCTCCAGGGCATGGGCACGACCCTGACGGCGATGCTGTGGGCGGGCAACCAGGTCGCGCTGGTGCACATCGGCGACTCGCGGGCGTACCTGCTGCGCGACGGGAGCCTGTTCCAGATCACGCACGACCACACGCTGGTGCAGTCGCTGGTGGACGAGGGCCGGATCAGCCCCGAGGAGGCGGCCTCGCATCCGCAGCGGTCGCTGCTGCTGCGGGCGCTCGACGGCCGCGGCGAGGTCGATCCCGACCTGTCCCTGCGCGAGGCGAAGGTCGGCGACCGCTACCTGCTGTGCTCGGACGGCCTGTCGACGGTGGTCACGGCCGAGACGATCTTCCAGGTGCTGACCGACGTCGCCGACCCCGAGCAGGCCGTCCGGCAGCTCATCGACCTGGCCAACCGGGGCGGCGGCCCCGACAACATCACCTGCGTGGTCGCCGACGTCGTCGATCTCGGGCAGCAGCCGCCGGGGATGAGCCCCGGCCACGCGGTCGGCGCCGCCGCCAACGCCTCGCCGCCCGACCCGCAGGGCGGGCCTCCCGGCGCGGCGGCCGGCGGTTCGGTCGACACCCCGGCGGGGCGCGCGGCGCAGTTGCGCGACACGATGCCGCAGCCTCCGGTCGCGGTCGACGAGATGCCGCCGCCCGCGCCGTCCCCGATGAACGAGCCGATGCCGGGCGGGCCGCAGCCGGGCGCGATGCAGGCGGCCCCCGCGGGCCGCCGCCGCGGTCCGCGCCGCTGGACGTGGCTGGTCGTCGTCGCCGGTGTGGTCGTGGTGGGCCTCGCGGCGGGCGGCTTCGCGGCGTTGCAGTACGTGCGCGGCGGCTACTACATCGGCGAGGAGAACGGCCGGGTCGTGCTGTACCGCGGCACCAACGACAAGGT
This sequence comes from Actinomadura sp. J1-007, assembly GCF_009793335.1. GTDB lineage: Bacteria > Actinomycetota > Actinomycetes > Streptosporangiales > Streptosporangiaceae > Spirillospora > Spirillospora yumaensis. The sequence goes on from NZ_WING01000001.1 coordinate 3,266,007, forward strand.
GCCGGGCCTCAGCCTGTCCCGCAAGGCCGCCGCGAAGGACCAGGCCAACCCGCCGATCATGCTGGCCGACCTGCCGCAGGACCGGCAGCAGGACGTGAAGGCCACCTACACCGTCGACGGCCCGTCCGCGCTGAACGAGCTGAAGAACGCGGTGTGCAAGTACGTGCTGTCCGTCGAGAGCGGCAACGTCGTGATCGTCAAGGGCAAGGGCCAGAAGAACTGCCAGGAGAGCAAGGTCAAGAACAGCCAGATCCAGGTGGCCGAGCTGCCGAGCAGCGACGCGACCGCCGTGGGCAGGAACACGCTCGCGTTCATCGGGCAGGCCGCCGCCGAGCAGAAGCTGAAGGAGCTGGGCGAGCACCGCAACGCGTGCAAGACCGCGAAGCCCGCCCGAGCGGCTGCCCGGCCTCGGCCGGAGGACGTTCGTAGATGGCTTCGATCGGCGAGCAGATCAGGGCGCATCTGCCGTACCAGCGGCGCAACGCCGCCTCGCTGGCGCTGCTCATCTTCGCGATGGTGCTGACGCTGTCGGCGTTCGCGGAGGTCGGCCTCGCCCGTGACGGCGACATCCCCTCGGGCCTGTTCGGCTACGGCGGGGCGCTGGCGGTGCTGGCGTTCGCGGCCTATCTCGTGCAGCTCAAGTTCGCGCCGTTCGCCGACCCGCTGCTGCTGCCGCTCGCGGTGGCGCTGAACGGCCTCGGCCTGGCGATGATCTACCGGCTGGACCTGGACACCAGCGAGGACCGCAAGGTCGCCGCGCAGGTCGGCAAGAAGGTCCTCAAGGACGCGGCCGACGCGCCCGGCCAGCTCATGTGGACGTTCGTCGGCATCGCGCTGTTCGTGATCGCCCTGCTGATCATGCGCGACACCGACAAGACCGACGCGCCGCTGTCGTTCACGCCGAAGACCGCGCAGCGCTACACGTACCTGATCGGGCTCGGCGCGGTCATCCTGCTGCTGCTGCCGATCGTGCCGGGCATCGGCGCGGAGATCAACGGCGCGCGGGTGTGGGTGCACCTCGGGCCGTTCTCGGTGCAGCCGGGCGAGTTCGCCAAGCTGCTGCTGGTGGTGTTCTTCGCCGGCTACCTGGTCAACAAGCGGCAGGCGATGTCGCTGATCGGCAAGAAGATCGGCCCGATCAGCCTGCCGCGCGCCCGCGACCTCGGCCCGATCGTGGTGATCTGGCTGTTCTGCCTGGGCGTGCTGTTCATGCAGAAGGACCTCGGCACGGCGCTGCTGTACTTCGGCCTGTTCGTGTCGATGATCTACATCGCGACGCAGCGGGCGTCGTGGGTGATGATCGGCGTCGGGCTGCTCGCGGTCGGCGTGTTCGTGGCGACGCTGCTGCCGTTCATGGGGCACGTCAACCAGCGCATCGACATCTGGCAGAACCCGAAGCCGTACTTCGACGGCGGGTGCCTGCTCGACAACGGCAAGGTCGAGCCGGTCAACCCCGACTCCGACACCTACAAGAAGTACCGGCTCGTCCTCGACACCAAGGCCGCCGAGTACCGCAAGGCGGGCAACGAGGCCGACGCCAAGGCCACCCAGAACATCCAGGCCGGCTACTACGCCTGCTCGCAGCTCGGCGGGGAGTACTCCGACAGCGCCCAGCTCATGAAGGGGCTGTTCGCGCTCGGCCAGGGAGGGGTGCTCGGCACCGGCCTCGGCCAGGGCGAACCGTGGCAGACGCCGCTGTCGTTCTCCGACTTCATCTTCGACTCGATGGGCGAGGAGCTCGGGCTGACCGGGCTGATGGCGCTGCTGCTGATCTACACGCTGATCGTGCAGCGCGGCATGAAGGCCGCGGTGGCCGCGCGGGACCCGTTCCTGAAACTGTTCGCGGGGGCGTCTCGTTCGTCCTCGCGCTCCAGGTCTTCGTGATCGTCGGAGGCGTCACGCGCCTGATCCCGCTGACCGGACTGACCACGCCGTTCCTGTCGCAGGGCGGCTCGTCCCTGATGGCCAACTGGATCCTCATCGCGATCCTGGTCCGGATGAGCCATGACGCGCGCAAGCCCGCCCCCAGGCGATCCAGGACGAAGGCATGACCCAGATCGTGAGCACGAGGTGATCTCACCCCATGAACATGGATAAACCGATCCGCCGGGTCGCGATCTTCGGGTTGCTCCTGTTCTTCGGGCTGATGGCCCAGGTCAACTACGTGCAGGGCAGCCAGGCCGAGAGCCTCCAGAACGACACCAACAACCGGCGCAAGTTCGCCGACGTGTTCAAGCGGCCGCGCGGGAAGATCATCGCGGACGGGCAGATCCTGGTCGACTCGCCGAAGACCGGCAAGGAGAAGTACGGCCGCTCCTACAAGCTCGGGCCGGTGTACTCGCCGGTGACCGGCTACTTCAACGGCTCGCCGAGCAAGATCGAGATGTCGTACAACTCGCTGCTGACCGGCAAGGACACCCGGATCACGCACCAGCGGTGGTTCGACTCGTTCATCGGCAAGAAGCCGGACGGGGCCAACGTCGAGCTGACCCTGAACACGGCGGCGCAGCAGACGGCGTACCAGGCGCTGAAGGGCAACACGAGCCGGCGGGCCGGCGCCGCGGTGATCGACCTGAAGACCGGCGCGGTGCCGGTGCTGGCGTCCTACCCCTCGTTCGACCCGAACGAGGTCGCGCCGCAGAAGGGCGACAAGGGCGGCAAGCGGCTCGCCGAGCTCGACCGCGCGCCCGGCGTGATCAAGCCGCTGATCGACAACGCGATGAGCCAGACGTTCCCGCCGGGCTCGTCGTTCAAGTCGGTGACGGCGGCGGTCGCGATGGAGCAGCTCAACATGAGCAGCTCCACCGTCGTCAACACCGGGCAGCTCATCCTGCCGGAGTCGGGGCGGCCGCTGCCGAACTCGCACGACACCGGCAACTGCGGCAGCCAGGCCCCGCTGCGCGGCGCGTTCGCCGAGTCCTGCAACAGCACGTTCGGCGAGCTGGCGCTGAAGATGGGGATCGAGCAGCTCAACCAGGGCGCGTCGAAGTTCGGGTTCAACCGCAAGCTGGAGATCGAGCCGGACCTGATGACCGCCGAGAGCGACGTGCCGGTGTCGGTGTTCGACCCGAAGACGCAGAAGGACATCCCGACCGGGAAGGACGGCACGGCCCGTTCGGGCATCGGGCAGGAGAACGTGCGGGCGACGCCGCTCCAGATGGCGATGGTCGCGAGCGCGATCGCGCACGACGGCAAGATCATGAAGCCGTACCTGGTGCAGAAGGTCAGGACCAAGGACCAGAGCGAGGTCTACAACGCCACGCCGAAGCTGTACTCGCAGGCCATCACGTCCGACACCGCCGACCAGCTCGCCGACATGATGCGCGCGGTCGTCCAGGAGGGCACCGCGAAGAACCTCCAGGGCAGGAACATCGCGGGCAAGACCGGCACCGCCGAGCAGGGCCCCGGCTTCCCCAACTCCCGCTGGTTCGTCGGGTTCGCCCCGATGGAGAAGCCGCGGTACGCGTTCGCCGTGGTCACCGAGGGCTCGGGCGACGGCGCGACCAACGCCGGCCCGATCGCCGCGTCGATCATGGCGCAGGTGCTGAAGAAGTGAGTCCCGGCCTCGTCCTGAACGACCGGTACCGGCTGCTGGAGCGGCTGGCCACCGGCGGGATGGGCGAGGTCTGGCACGCCGTGGACGAGGCCCTCGCCCGGGACGTCGCGGTGAAGGTGCTGCGGCAGGAGCTCGTCCAGGACGAGTCGGTGCAGGGCCGGTTCCGTTCCGAGGCCCGGTTCGCGGCGGCGCTGCGCCCGCACGGCGGCATCGCGCAGGTGTACGACTTCGGCGAGCACGACGACCGGGCGTACCTGGTGATGGAGCTGGTGCGCGGCGAGCCGCTCGCGGAGATCATGGAACGGGAGGGCGCGATCGCGCCGCCCGCCGTGCTCGACCTCGTCGAGCAGGTCGCCGAGGCGCTGTCGGCGGCGCACGCGGCGGGCATCGTGCACCGCGACGTCAAGCCCGCCAACCTGATGGTCACCGGGGACGGCACCGTCAAGATCACCGACTTCGGGATCGCGCGGCGGCTCGCGATGGCCTCACAGACGCAGACCGGCATGGTGATGGGCACCGCGCACTACATCTCGCCCGAGCAGGCGTCCGGGCAGGAGATCACCCCGGTCGCCGACCTGTACTCGCTCGGCGTGGTGGCGTACGAGTGCCTGACCGGCGAGCCGCCGTTCGACGGCGACACCCCGGTCGAGATCGCGCTGAAGCACGTGCGGGACGCGCCGCCCGACCTGCCCGGCTCCGTTCCGGACGAACTGTGCGAGCTGGTCGCCGACCTGCTGGAGAAGGCCCCGGAGGACCGTCCGGAGGACGCCACCGAGGTCGCCGCCCGAGCCCGTACGATCCGCGGCGCTTCCGGCGCTTCCGGCGCTTCCGCCGCGCCTGGCGCTCCTCGGCGGAACGACGCTTCCCGGCGGAACGGCGGTCCGGGCGCGGGCGGCGGGGCGGGCGCGGCGACCCGGGCCGTCCGCGCCGTTCCGCGTGATGGTGGCAGTGGCGGTAGTGGCAGCAGTGGCGGGCCGGGGGCGACGCGTTCTGGCGCGACTCGGTCGGGGGCGACTCGTTCGGGGGTTGCGCGGTCCGGATCTGTCGGGTTCGGCGCGGTGCGGGCGGGGGCGACGCGGTCCGGTGCGTCCGGGGCGGCGGCCGTCACGTCGCGGAACGGGGCCGGCGGTCCCCCGGCGTCCCTCCTGCGGAGGGGCCGCGACATGATCATCGGTGCGTCCAGGGGCCGGAGGGGGCGGGGGAGGGGATTTGACGGTGGCGGCGCGCCGGATACCCTCACCTCCGGGACGGGCGACCGTGCCACCGGAGCCGGGCAACGACGCACGGCGCTGGCGTACACCTCGGTCGCGGCGGGAGTGCTGATCGTCGGCGCGATCGTCGCGGGCTCCATGTGGCGGGGCCTGGTCCCCGCCGACCTCGTCCGGGACGAGGGGGACAGGCCCGTCCCGTCCGCGCCGGGCGGCGCGGGCGCGCGGGCGACGCTCCGCTCCAGCGCGCCTCCCCTGCACGACGTCGTGCGGCCCGGTTCCCCGGCGGGGAGATCCCCGTCCGGTTCGCATCGCACGTCAACGCCGGGGTCGGTCGAGGCGTCCCCTTCACAGAAGCCAACCAGGAAACCACCGTCCAGGGCGACTCCCACCGCCCCAAAGCCCACACCGGTACCGACGGACAGCGCCACGACTCCGTCAACTCCGAGCCCGGGTCCCTCGCCCACCGATAGCGGGGGACTAGGTTCGGAGGACAAGGTGTAGACGTACGAGGGAAAGTGCACATATGAGTCAACCTCGGCTGCTCGGCGGCCGCTACGAGCTCGACGCGGTGATCGGGCGAGGCGGCATGGCCGAGGTCTACCGTGCCCGGGACCTGCGCCTCGATCGCGTGGTCGCGGTCAAGACGCTGCGCTCCGACCTGGCCCGCGACCCCACCTTCCAGGCCCGCTTCCGCCGCGAGGCGCAGTCGGCCGCCTCCCTGAACCACCCCTCCGTCGTCGCGGTGTACGACACCGGCGAGGACACGGTGGGCGACACCCACATCCCGTACATCGTGATGGAGTTCGTCGACGGCAGCACGCTGCGCGAGCTCCTGCACGAGAACCGCGCGCTGCTCCCCGACAAGGCGCTGGAGATCACCGACGGGGTGCTGCGCGCCCTGGACTACAGCCACCGCGGCGGGATCGTCCACCGCGACATCAAGCCGGCCAACGTGATGCTGACCCGCAACCACGAGGTCAAGGTCATGGACTTCGGCATCGCCCGCGCGATGGCCGACTCGGCCGCGACGATGACGCAGACCGCGCAGGTGATCGGCACCGCGCAGTACCTGTCGCCCGAGCAGGCGCGCGGCGAGCGGGTCGACACCCGCAGCGACATCTACTCCACCGGCTGCGTGCTGTACGAGTTGCTCACGGGCCGTCCGCCGTTCACCGGCGACTCGCCGGTCGCGATCGCCTACCAGCACGTACGGGAGGAGCCGATCCCCCCGTCGCAGATCGACCCGGACATCCCGCAGTGGGCCGACGCGATCGTGCTGAAGGCGATGGCGAAGGACCCCGACCACCGCTACCAGAACGCCAACGAGTTCCGGCAGGAGATCCAGCGGGTCCTCCAGGGCCAGCCGGTGTCGTCCACGGCGGCCTCGACGATGCTGATGGGCGGCGCGCAGCCGCAGGGCACGCAGGTGATGGGCCAGGTCCCCGGGATGCAGGGCACGCAGGCGCATCCGCCCGGCGGGCGTACGGGCTACGACCTGCCGCCGGTGCAGTACGACGACCAGAGACCCGAGCGCGGCGGGGCGGGCAAGAAGGCGGCCCTGTGGATCGGGCTCGCCGTCCTGTTCGTCGGCGGCGCCGCGCTGATCGGCTACCTGATGTCGGGCGGGGGCGGCGACGAGGTCGCCAAGGTCAAGGTCCCCGGCGTCGTCAACATCAAGCAGAGCGACGCGACCGCCCAGCTCACCAAGGCGGGACTGAGGTCCGGCACGGTGAACGAGGACTTCAGCAGCGACGTCCGCAAGGGCTACGTCATCAGCTCCAACCCCCGCCCGGCAACGAGGTGAAGAAGGGCACGGCGGTCAGCCTGGTCGTGTCCAAGGGGCGCAGGCCGCCGAAGGAGTACACGATCCCGGACGTCACGGGCAAGCCGTACACCACGGCCAAGAGCCTGCTGGAGGACCGGGGCTTCGACGTCACGCAGCAGACCGAGACCAACGACGACGTCCCGCGCGGCCAGGTGATCAGGACCGACCCGTCCGGCGGGGAGAAGCGCCCGAAGGGCACCGAGGTCACCCTGTACGTGTCGCGGGGCCCGAGCACCCTCAAGGTCCCCAACCTGTTCAACAACAGCAAGCTGTCGGCCTGCAACAAGCTGAAGTCGATGGGCCTGAAGTGCAAGGTCATGCCGGGCACCGCACCGCCCGACAAGCCGGTCTCGCCGGGCCAGGTGTACGACCAGCAGCCGAGCCCCGACTCCACGGTGGCGCCCGGCGACACCGTGACCATCTTCGTCCAGCAGACCCCGCAGACCTCACCGCCGGTGTCGCCCCCGGTCACCCCACCGGACGACGGCAACCCGTTCGACTGAGCACCGCGTAGCGGCGAAAGGGCCCCGGCCTCTCTCCTCAGAGGGCGACCGGGGCCTTTCGGCGATGGGGCCTTTGAGTGGACGGCCTTCGGGCGGCCGGGGCCTTCGGGTGGATGGGGCCTTCGGGCGGATGCGGCCTTGGGCGGCCGGGGCCTCTGGGCGGACGGGCTGCCGGGCGGGGGCGTCCGGGATGTGCAGCCGGGGTTCTTCGGCGGTTGGGGGCGGAACGGGCCGTCCCGGATGAGCCGCTGCGGACTCTCGCGCTGGTGGGACGCGGGGCCGGGGGCGTCCGGGAGGGGTGGCTGGAGGCTTCCTGCGTCCGGGCATGAGAAGAGGGCTTCCGCCACTCGGGGGCAATGGCGGAAGCCCTCGATATGGTCTTCGTACGGGGCAGGCCGGACGTTACGCGTTTCACTAGATTTTTTCTGTACAAACCGGCGTATCGTCGGCTCGGCGCGAGAAGCGCTGGTCAGGGGCCGGGCCGTACGCGGGTCAGCCCGGCGTCGCGGGAGCCGTGGGAGCCGTGGACGACGCCGGTGTGCCGTCCACGACGCCGTGGTCGAACTGGACCTTCGGCTCGACCCACGGGAACACCAGGTACCAGAGGACGGCGGCGAAGGCGAGGGCGAGGCCGACCGCGAGCGCGGTCCTCGCCTGCCAGCGGCCGGGCAGGTGGCGCCAGAGCCAGGCGTACATCGGGCCTCCTCACTTTCCGGTGGCGGGTGCGGTGACGCGGGGGAGCTGCCGGCTCAGCTCCCCGAAGATGATCATCCGTTCGGCGGCGGAGTACTTCGGGTGGCAGGTGGTGAGCGTGATGAGCCGCTGGGTCGGCTTGCGCTTCGGCCGGAACGGCACCGGCGCGGTGACCTCGACCGCCGTCGGCTTGACGATCTTGCGGTCGGTGACCCGGTAGACGTAGTGCGTCGTACGGGTGTCGATGAGGATCTGGTCGCCGGCGCGAAGCTCGCCGAGCCGGTTGAACGGGGCGGAGTAGGTGGTGCGGTGGCCGGAGACGACGAAGTTGCCGACCTGGCCGGGCATCGCGCTGCCCGGGTAGTGGCCGGGCCCCTTGCGCAGGTCGGCGAGGTCGACGCCCTCGATGACCACGTACTTGTACTTGGCGCCGAAGCGGGGGATGCGGATCATCGCGAGCCCCTTGCCCAGCTTGACCCGTTCGGTGGTGACCTTCGGCGCCTCCCACGACCTGCGCAGCTCGTCGGTCAGCCGGTGCTGCTGCTGCGCGGTGTAGCGACCGGTCCCCCACAGCTCGTACGTGACGAACAGCAGCAGGATCAGCCCGGCGGTGATGCACAACTCGCCCAGGCCACGGATCACCATCCGCACCGCGCGTCCCCCTCGTCGTAGGCAGCCGTCGTCCGACACGAGCATGGCACCCGAGCGCGGTCCCCGGCACCACACCCTCGCCGCGAGCCTCGCGGCGGACCGCGGTCAACGTCCGGCGGACGGCCCTCCGCCGGGCGCTGGCGGGCGGCGACGCGGGGTTCGTTGCGCGTCCGGTTGGGCGGGGCCTGTGGGCGCGGGCGCGGGCCGGAGGCGGTCGGGGCCTTTCGACGCCGGAGGCGGTCGGGCCTTTGACGCCGGACGCGGTCGGGTGCTTTCGAGCGGTCGGCCGGTGGAGGCGGGCGGGTGGTCAGTCGCCGTCGTCCTGGGTCGAGCGTTCGGGGACCCTGGCGTGGTTCATGGTCACGTTTCCGGTGTACGGGGGCAGGTCGGCCTGGTCGTCGGTCCGCACCGAGTAGCCGAGTCCGTACTCGTGCACGTACTTGCGGTAGATCGCGATCTCGGGGGACGCGTCGAGCGCGGCCCTCAGCCGGGCCGGGTCCCCGACCGCGGTGATCCGGAACGGCGGCGAGTACACGACCCCTTGCAGGATCAGGGTATTGCCCACGCACCGGACGGCGCTCGTGGAGATCACGCGCTGGTCCATGATCTGCATTCCCTCGGCGCCGCCCGCCCAGAGGGCGTTCACGACGGCCTGGACGTCCGCCTGGTGGACGACGAGGTCGTCGGGGCCGACACCGCGCGGCAGATCACCTGATTTCGGGAGAGGCGCGTCGTTCAGGGCGACACGCACCGCGGGGCCTTTCAGGGGCGTGAATCCGGACCGCTGGGCGAGGCGGTCGGCGTTGGCCTGAGCGTTCTTGACGCGCGCGTCGTGGCGTCCGGCCTCGCGGGAGATGCCGTCGACCTCGCGGCGAAGCCGCTGGTAGTCGTCGCGCTCCCGGTGGGTGCGGCGCTGCTCGGAGGCGATCAGCTCGGTGATCCGGGTCCGGCCCTCGTCGCGCAGGCTCGTGCCGCGGGCCGTGCTCGCGCTCGCCGCGAACAAGGTTCCCGCAACAAGCGTGAGGGCTGGGATGATGCTTCCCCACGTTCGACGCCGTACGCTGCTCACCAGCGACTACGCTAACCGACAAAACACCCATGCGCGGACCGGCGCTCCGGCCGCCAGCCGCCCGAGGAGATCGATCCCACCGTGGCCAAGTCCAAAGTGCGCAAGAAGGCCGTCTACACGCCGCCGCAGAAGTCCAAGGCGCCCGAGGTCAGCCCCCGCTGGCTGGTGCCGACGATGGTCGCGCTCTGGCTGGTCGGGCTCGTCTGGATCGCCGTCTTCTACGTGACGGCGAGCACGGGCACCGATGTTCCGGTCATGAGCGACCTGCACAACTGGAACCTGGGGATCGGGTTCACGGCGATCATCCTCGGCGTGATCCTGTCGACCCGCTGGCGCTGAGCCCGGGTCCGGGCACGGATCCGGGCTCGGCCGGAACCGGACGCGGAACCAGCGGCCTTACCCCTTGCGCGGCCGTCCGAATCCACGAAAGTTATCCACAGACTGGGGATTGCAGACCCGTTCTTTCCCCAGGTTTTCCACAGGCTCGTCCCGTGGCCGCCCGGACGCCGCCGCGCCTCCGGTGCGTTCGGGCGGAACGCGCGGACGGACGGCGCGGCGGCGGCCCGCAGGTCAGACCAGCCCGCTGAGGCCCGGCACCGCCGCCTGGATGTCGGACGTCTTGACCAGCACCAGCGCGACGAACACGGCGAGCACCGCCACGGGCGCCGCGATGTGCACCGCGAGCTGCCGGGCGCGCGGCGCGTACGCGAACGCCACGGCCAGCACCGCGCCGGTGACCAGGCCGCCGATGTGCCCCTGCCAGGAGATCCCCGGCACCGAGAACGTGATCACCAGGTTGATCAGCAGCAGGAACACGATCGGCCCGACCTGGCCGCCGAGCCTGCGGCCGATCACGAAGAACGCCCCGAACAGGCCGAAGATGGCCCCGGACGCGCCGACCGCCTGCCCGGTGGGCTCCACCAGGTAGAGCAGCACCGAGCCGCCGAGGCCCGACAGCACGTACAGCGCCAGGTACCGCCAGCGGCCGAGCACCTGTTCCAGCGCCGGGCCGACCGCCCACAGCGCCCACATGTTGAACAGGATGTGGGTGATACCGAACGTCCCGCCCCGCTGGTGCAGGAACATCGCGGTGAACAGCCGGTACCACTCCCCGTCGGCGACCCCGCCGACCCTGCCGCCGGGCACGATGCCGTAGCCGAGCATCATGAAGTCCCAGACCACCCGGTACGAGGCGAGCTCGGCCAGGTAGGCGAGGACGCAGACGCCGATGAGCGAGTACGTCACGACGGGCACGGCCGCGGCCCCGCCGCCCCGTACGGCGGCGCCCACGGGAGTGCGGGGCCTGCGGACGTTCCGGTTGCCTTCGGCGACGCACTCGACGCACTGGTGCCCGACGGCGGCGTCCCGCATGCAGTCCGGGCAGATGTAGCGGTCGCACCGCGTGCACCGGACGTACGTCTCCCGCCCCGGATGCCGGTAGCAGGTCGGCACCGAGGTCTCGGGCGCGGGACTGGATTCTGTGCTCATCGAACGGCTCCGTCGGGACCGGTGGCGGTGCTCACGGCGATCGCGCGGCGCGGACCGCGCGCTCGCCGCGAAGGGGTCTCACCCTGTACGACGACTAACGGCGCTCGATCGTCACCGTGTCGATCGTGACGTCCTGCGCCGGGCGGTCGTTGCGGCCGGTCGGCACGTTGCCGATCGCGTCCACCACGTTGGTGCCCTCGATGACCTTGCCGAAGATGGTGTGCCGGCCGGTCAGGTGCTGGGTCGCCGCGACGTTGGTCGTGATGAAGAACTGCGAGCCGTTCGTGCCGGGTCCGGCGTTGGCCATCGCCAGCAGGTACGGCTTGTTGAACTTCAGGTCCGGGTGGAACTCGTCGGCGAACTCGTAGCCCGGACCGCCGGTGCCGGTGCCGAGCGGGTCGCCGCCCTGGATCATGAAGTTGGGGATGACGCGGTGGAAGACCGTCCCGTTGTACAGCGGCGCGTCGGACTTCTGCCCGGTCCGCGGATCGTGCCACGTCCGCTTGCCCTCGGCGAGCTCGACGAAGTTGCTCACGGTCTCGGGCGCCTGCTCCGGGTAGAGCTGGATGACGATCTTGCCGAGCGACGTGTTGAGCGTCGCGAAGATCTCGTTGGCCACGACGGGCCTCCTCCTCGAACGTTCGTACCGGATGGGGTCGCGCGCCTGCCCACCGTGCGTGACCGCATGATCGCGCCCACAGGGTTTACCTCCGCCTCCTCGGGAAGGCTGCATGACAGGACCTCGCAAACAGGGAGGTTAGCGTGTCCCTAAAGATGAGTATCCGCCGGAAGCCGCGGCGCCAGGTGGCGTCGCGGATCGAACGAGTCCAGGAGGCGACCCGGCACGGCGCGGACATGTGCCGCCAGGGGGCCGCCACCGCGTCCGAGCGGATCACCCCGGCCGCGCAGCACACGCGTGAAGTCGCGGCCGAGCGCCTGACGGCGGCGCGCGGATGGAGCGCGCCCAGGCTGCACACCGCCGCCCGCTACGTCGAGGCCGACCTCGGACCGCGGGTGAGCACGATGCTGGACGGCGCGGCCGACCGGGTGGAACCCGCCGGGCGCGGACGCCGGCGCGGACGCAAGGCCGCGTTCTTCATGGTGGCGGCCGTGGCGGCGATCGGCGCCGCGGGCGTCCTGTTCACGCGGCGCAAGGCCGCACAGGAGATGGCCGACCCCCCGGAGCAGTCGTCCGCGGACACCGACGCGGACGCCAAGTCGGACGGGGAAGTCCGTACCCCCGGTAGCGGCAGCGAGCAGAAGGGCCCGGCCGACCCAGGCCGGGCCCTTCCGCGTGCCGGGGTCGTACCTGGTGAGACCCGTTCCGGAGGTGCGATACCGGCCATTCCCTACCACCCGGTACGGTGAACGCCATGTCGCCGAACTCCAGCTCGCCGGGGCGGCTCCTGGCCGCCCGCCTCAGGGCGCGGGCCCGCCGGGGCGCGCACACGGCCGTCCAGCTCGGCTGGGAATGGATCCAGCGGCACGGCGAGATCACCCCGCACACGCCGGGCCGCCGCCGCTTCGCCTACCTCGGCGAGGGCGCGTGCATCGGCTTCCCGGTCGGCTCGCTCTACGGCGAGCCGTGGATCTCCATCGGCGACCACACGCTGGTCGGCACGCACGTCACGATCTCCGCCGGGTTCGTTCCCGGGCTGGACCTCGGCCCGGACCTGATCGTCACGATCGGCAGGAGCTGCTCGCTCGGCCGCGGCACGCACATCGTCGGCCACCAGTCGATCGAGATCGGCGACGACGTGTTCACCGGCCCGAACGTCTACATCACCGACCAGAACCACAGCTACGGCGACCTCGGCACCCCGATCGGCCGCCAGTGGCCCGAGAACAACCCGGTCGTGATCGGCGACGGCTGCTGGATCGGCACCGGCGCGATCATCCTGCCCGGCACCCGCCTCGGCCGGAACGTCGCGGTCGCGGGCGGCGCGGTGGTGCGCGGCGAGTTCCCCGACCACTCGGTGATCGGCGGCGTCCCCGCCAAGGTGCTGCGCAGCCACGACCCCGAGGAGGGCTGGCAGCCGCCGCTGCGCAACCACCCTCTGATCTCCCTCGACGAGCTGGCCGCCCTGTCGGTCGACGGCCTCGCGGGCCTCCAGATCCTCCAGGACAAACTCCGCGAAGAGGACCGCGCCCGCGAAGAGGACCGCGAACAATCCCCCTCCAGGAGGAGGCGGGCTGACCGCACGCCGGTCGGTGCGCGAAACAGGTGCGAAGAGGCCCCGTCGGCCGGGTGGTCGACGGGGCCTCTTTCACACTGCGGTTAGTTGGTGCGGGCGGGCCGGCGTTCGGGGCCGCCTTCGCGGCGCGGCTTGCCGCCGTTGTAGGCGCCGCCGCGCCGGCTGCCGTAGGACGAGCCGCCGCGCGGCGCGCCGCCGCGGCGCTCGCCGCCGTACGACGCTCCGCGGTGCTCGCCGCCGCGACCGCCGCCGCCTTCACGGCTCTCGTACGAGCCGCCCTCGCGGCGCTCGCGGGGAGCTCCGCCGTCCTGCCGGTCGTAGGAGCGGCCGCGACCGCCGTTGAAGCCGCGCCCGCCGCCGCCGCGGCGACCGCCCGGACGTCCGCCCCGGCCGCCCTCACGGCGGGGACGCTCGGGGATGAGCGGCTCCGGGATGGGGATGCCGGACGGCTCGCGCGCGCCGGTCAGCTTGGCGAGCTGCTCGTCGCCGGACGCGACCCGGGTGCGCGGCGCGTTGATCCCCGCGCGGCGGGTCATCGCGGACGTGGAGCGGACCTGGTGCGGCAGCACGAGCGTGACGACGGTGCCGCGCTCGCCCGCGCGCGCCGTACGGCCCGCACGGTGCATGTAGTCCTTGCTGTCGGCGGGCGGGTCGACGTGCATGACCAGGCTGACGTCGTCGACGTGGATGCCGCGCGCGGCGACGTCGGTCGCGACGAGCACGCTGATCGTGCCCTCGCGGAACTCCGCGAGCGTGCGGGTGCGCAGCCCCTGGCTCTTGCCGCCGTGCAGCCCGGCCGCGCGGACGCCGGCCTGGGTGAGCTGCTTGGCGAGCCGGTCGACGCCGTGCTTGGTGCGGGCGAACAGGATCGTCCGGCCCTCCCGGTTGGCGATCTCCGCGGTGATCGCGCTCTTGTCCTTCGGCGCGACGAGCAGCAGGTGGTGCTCCATCGTGTCGACGGACTCGTCCACCGGGCCGATCGCGTGCGTCACCGGGTCGTTCAGGTAGCGCCGGACGAGGACGTCGACGTCCTTGTCGAGGGTGGCCGAGAACAGCAGCCGCTGGCCGTCGCGCCGGGCCTCGTCGAGGATGTCGGTGACGTCGGGCAGGAAGCCCATGTCGGCCATGTGGTCGGCCTCGTCCAGGACGGCGATCTCGATGTCGGACAGGTCGCAGGCGCCCTGCCGCATCAGGTCCTTGAGGCGGCCCGGCGTCGCGACGAGGACCTCCACGCCGCGGCGCAGCGCGTCGATCTGCTTGAACATCGAGGTCTGGCCGATGACGGTCTTGAAGCGCAGCCCGAGGCTGCGGCCGAGCGGCTCCAGGTTGGTCTGGACCTGCTGGGCGAGCTCGCGCGTCGGCACGAGGATGAGGGCGAGCGGGCGCTTCGGCGCCGCGTGCCGTCCGGCGAGCCGGGCGAGCATGGGCAGGCCGAACGCGAGGGTCTTGCCGGAGCCGGTCTTGCCGCGGCCGAGGACGTCGCGTCCCGACATGATGTCCGGGATCGCGGCGGCCTGGATGGGGAACGGCGCCGAGATGCCCTGCCGGGACAGCGCGGAGACGAGCTCCGAGGGCAGGCCGAGCTCGGCGAACGTGGGAACCTGGGCCTCGTCGGCTCCCAGGGCGTCCGGGGTCTCCGGGGCGGCGGGGGTCGTGTCGGCGGTCAGGTCTTGAGCAGCAGTAGCTGGTGTCACGCAGTACCTTCCGAGAGGGGGCACGTCTCGGGAGGCACCACCTTCGGACCGCGCGAGCGGATCCGGTGGGCTGCAAGGACGAGCCGAACGCCGTGGGCGTCGTAAGAGTGATTTGTTCAGTCTAACGTCGTCGGGATACCTCCTTATGCCCCGTCCCGGACGTGACACTCCTCCTCAGGTCTCTCATCGGCTACTCTCGGCCGCGCCGCCGACGCCCTGAAACCCCCTGAGAAGCCCGGGATCGCCGCCCCTGCCGCCGTTGCAGGGAGGCGCGGAGTAGGCCAAATGTTTTCGATCCACTTCATACGCAACGCCCCGCGCGCCGCCCGCGAACACGCTCTCGCCACCCGCGAACGCGGTCTCCCCCACCTGTGCCCGGCCTCGCCCGCACCGGAATCCGGCCCGTCCTGGAGGACGTCCCCTCGCACGCGTGATGAACGAACGCTACGCGAGGTGACCCAGGCGCTGGGGAGATCTTCCGGAGAACGGGTTTTCGGGGCCCGGATGGCGATGGCGCTTTGGGCAAGGAGTGTCGGAAGTGGCGTTCGGTGCCGGGCGAACCGGTGGCCGGGGGATCAGCAGGCGCAGGAGATGCCTGTGATCGGAGCCCTCAGGGGGCCGGGGTAGCGGCGCGCTCGCGTCGAGTGCGGAGGCGACGTCCGAGACGTCGGTCTCGAACGCCAGCCGCGCCGCCCCGCTCCGCTGGGTCGTCGCGCAACGCGTCATGGCCGCGCTGCCGCTCCTGGAGGACGGCGGGAGCGGCGTCCGGCCGGAGCGGCGTCCCGGCGGGAGCGGCGTCCGGGCACGTGGTGTCCGGGGACGTGGGGCGGCGGGTGTGGTGTGCGGCTCATCGGAGATCGGTCGCGCGGACCGTTGAAGGGGCGCCGGTCAGCCGCCCGAAGGTCCGCAGGTCGGGCTTTAGGGGGCGTACGGCGGGGACTGGACGGTGACGCCGCCGAGCAGGGAGAACGAGCGGATTCGCAGTGTCGGGGCGTCCGGGCCGGCGTCGTCGCAGTCGTCCAGGCGTCCACCGCGCGGGCACGGCAGCAGGCTGCGCCCCTCCAGGACGACCCGTACGCCGCGCGGGACGCACACCGTCACGTTGCCGAGCAGCGACACCTTCGTCAGCGTCACCTCCGGCGCGGTGATCTCCGCGTCCCGCAGGTCGAGGCTCGTCCCGCCGATGACGGTCAGCGCCACGAGATGGCGGTCCATCCGCCAGCGCCCGTGGCGGCGCAGCCCGCCGACCGGCGCGACGTGCCACTGCGTCCGTACGGCGCGCGTGCCCGGCGCGTCCGGAACGTCGTCGACCAGGCGGTCCAGTTCGGCGCGCGTACGGACCACGCGGGCGGACTCGACCCGTTCGCTGAACTCCCCCAGGTTCAGCAGCCCCTCGCCGCACGCGCGGCTCAGCCGCGCGACGACGGCCTCCCGTTCGATGTCCGACGCGCGAGGGGACGCGCCGGCCTTCTCGTCGGGGCTTTCCATACGGCCCCTCTACCCACCGTTCGCGAGATCGACCGCGGGGCGTCCCGGGGCGTCCCGGGCGTCTCAGGCGTCCAGCCCCGACAGCAGCCGCGCGACGTCCAGGCCCGTGGTCAGGTAGTCCACGAACACCCGGTTGTGGAGCGCCCACTCCGACCTGCGGCTGCGCACCAGGGCGATCGCGTCCTCGACGGGATGGCCCATCGTGACGAGCCCGTGCGCGACCACCAGCCCGGACCGGTTGTAGCCGAAGTGGCACCGCACCAGCACCCGCCGCCCGGCCCGGACCGCCACGACCGCGAGGTCCGCGAGCCGGCAGACCTCGCCGAGCTGGTCCGGCAGCAGCGGCCTGTCCGGCAGGTCGGCGTAGTGGTGCTCGACCCCCGGCGCCGGCCCGTGCCCGTCCCGCCGGAACAGGCTGATCACCATGTCGAACTCGTCGTTCGCCACGGCCGGCATCCGTTCCCCGCCGGGCCCGCGGTAATGGTGACCGCCCATCCACAGCCCGGGAACGATCTCGTCCCACGGTCTCTCCGCGTCCGGCGCGCCCTTGCCTCTGGTCCGCATTCCGCCGCTCCCACAGATCAGCCCTCACCGCGCCCCGAGTCTGGCACTCCGGCGTCGGTGCCGCCAGCGGGCCTCGTCCTCGTCGGGAGGCGCTCTCCGAACGCGGCGGACGGCGGCCCCGGCAGCCCGGTCGTGTCGCCTAACACGCAGGTCAGGAACGTTTCCCCGGGTGCGGGGCGGCTGGTTCGTCAGAGGCAGTGGGTAGGACGGACACATGCCCGCCGTACCGCCGATCGTGGAGTCCGCCACCGCCGGCGGTCCCGCGTACCTGATCGCGTGGGAACGGCTGCCCGACCGCTCCTGGGGCGCGCACATCGCGTGGGTCGTTCTGGAGGGGGAGGCGTGGAAGGTCAAGTCCGCGCGCGTCCTGGCCGAGGACGTCCGGCAGGTCGAGGGCCAGCGCTACCGAACGGTCCCGCGCAGAACGCCGTGACGCCCGGGTCGCGGGTCGGGCCGCCTCGCGTCGCGGCTGGTCACGGCCACAGGCGAACGCGTCCGCGTGTTGCACCATCGCGTCCGAACGATCCGTTCGCCCGGACGGCAAAGAGCCTTGCGGATTACCAGGAAGCAGGGGCGGGGGCCGGAAAGTTCGTCGCTTTGCAGCGCCTCGCTAACGCCATCGTCTTTGTCGTGTCCCCCGAAGCCGGCTACGTCAACGGCACGACTCTGAGCACCATGAACGCATTACGCGCGGTGTCAGCGGGCCGGGACCGGCGCCTGCCTGTCGATCTCTCGGCAGAGCACGGTGACCATTTCGTCGAAGGCGTTCTTGCCGTGCTTCCGGATGAGCACACCGTAGAGGTCCTTGCGGCTGGCCTCGCGGACCATCCAGCTGAGCGTCTGGTGAGGAACCGGGCGGCCGGTGGCCAACTCGTCATGGGCGTTCCGCGTGACCCTCATCAGCTCCGGAAAGGGGGCGGCCTCCGCCATGATCATGCGGGTCGCGTCGGTGAGCTTCATGCGAGCAGTGTAGGTCCGCCGGCCCGGCCTCCTCCTCTGGGCGGGAGCATTAAGGGATGCCCTCAGAACTTCCGCCCGGTTGGACGATCGAGCGCGTGCGTGCCCTATCGTCCGACGACAGCGCCTCGCTACTTTCCACGGAACGGCGGATCCTGCTCGAAGAGCGGAACGACGGACGTTCGGCCTATGTACCGGTGCGGGCCGGGGATGTCGGTGCCGTCATCGGATTTCACGGTCTTTGCCTGGTCAGGCTCCAAGACGAGTGGTACATGGGCGGCCTGCGTCAGGACGGCTCCGTCGTCTGCTGGGCCTCCTACGGAACCGACCTGCAAGTCGCTTTCCGGTCCCTGTGAGCGAATGACGACGGACGCGGCGCCGGGGGACGGTCCGTGGGGCGGGGAAATATGGCTCGATGTCCGTTCGTCGCTTGTTTTGTGCCGTTCGTCCCGTCGGCGTGGGCGCTCGGCGCAGCGGGTGTGCGGACGTCTTCGCGGCGGTCTCCGGCCGTGTCACGCTCCGGCCGTCGGATCGTCCAGCAGGAGGGACCCGTGGCATGAGAAGACGGCGGGGAACGATCAGGCCGGCCGGACCCGGGCGCGGGCGGCGGCTGCTCCAGGGCGCCGCGGCCATCGCGCTCGGCGGGGCCGCGCTGGTGTCGGCCGGGGGAACATCGGCGGCGGCGCCCGGCCAGGAGGAGCACTGCGAGTTCACGGTGGAGAAGGACGTCGGCACGAAGATGCGCGACGGCACCGTTCTGCGCTCGAACGTGTTCACGCCCAAGGGCGAGGGCGACTTCCCCGTGATCCTGATGCGGCTCCCGTACAACAAGGAGGGCGCGGAGGACTTCCTCTACGACAAGCCGACCCGCTACGCCGCGGCCTGCTACGTCGTCGTCGTGCAGGACGTCCGCGGCCAGTACAAGTCGGACGGCACGTTCTACCCGTTCCGCGACGAGGCCACCGACGGCTACGACACCATCGAATGGGCCGCGCGGCTGCCGCACGCGAACGGCAAGGTCGGCATGTACGGCTTCTCGTATCCCGGGCTGACCCAGTGGATGCCCGCCACGCTGCGCCCGCCGCATCTCACCACGATCGTCCCGGCGTTCACCTCGTCCGACTACTACGACGGCTGGACCTACGAGGGCGGCGCGCTGTACCAGTCGTTCACGCAGTCGTGGCCGCTGATGTACCTGGCCAACGGCGCCGTCGGCAAGCTGCCCGACGGCGCCGAGATCCGCAAGCAGATGGGCCAGGCGAGCAGGGAGCTGTTCAGCAAGTGGTACTGGTCGCTGCCGCTGAACGAGTTCCCGCCGCTCTACCCGAAGGACAAGCGGATCGCGCCGTACTACTACGACTGGGTCAAGCACCCGAGCAACGACGCGTACTGGAAGCGCTGGAGCATCCGCACGCGCTACCCGCAGGTGACCGTTCCGTCGCTGAACCTCGGAAGCTGGTACGACATCTTCCTGGACGGCACCGCGGAGAACCTCGCCGGCATGCAGGCCAAGGGCGGCTCCGAGACCGCGCGGAAGGGCTCCAAGCTCCTGCTCGGGCCGTGGACGCACGGCGGCTCCGGCCGGAACGTGGGCGCCGTCGACTTCGGCCCGAACGCCGTCCTGGACGTCCCCGCCCTGCATCTGCGCTGGTTCGACCACTGGCTCAAGGGCAAGCCGAACGGCGTCGACAAGGACCCGGCGGTGAAGGTCTTCGTAATGGGCGCGAACAAGTGGCGCACAGCGCCGACCTGGCCGATCCCCGGGACCGTCAACACCAAGTACTACCTGCACAGCGCGGGCGGGGCGAACACGCTCACCGGTGACGGCACGCTCAGCACCTCACCGCCGGCGGCCGGCGAGACCGCGACCGACCGTTACCGCTACGACCCGGACGACCCGGTGCCGAGCTTCGGCGGACGCTTCCAGGCGTCCGTCCCCGGCGGGCCGCACGACCAGCGGCTCATCGAGCAGCGCCCCGACGTCCTCGTCTACAGCACCCCGCCGCTGGCCAAGGACACCGAGGCCACCGGCCCGATCTCGGTCACGCTGTACGCCTCGTCCACCGCCCGCGACACCGACTGGACCGCCAAGCTCACCGACGTGTCGCCGGACGGCACCTCGATGCTGATCCAGCACGGCGTCCAGCGCGCCCGCTACCGGACCTCACTGGAACGCCCCTCCCTGATCAAGCCGGGCGAGATCTACAAGTACACGATCAAGGTCTGGCCGACCGGCAACGTCTTCAAGGCCGGCCACCGGATCCGCCTGGAGATCTCCAGCAGCAACTTCCCGATGTACGACCGCAACCCCAACACCGGCCACCGCTTCGGCACCGACGCCGAGACCCGCGTGGCCGGCCAGACGATCTACCACGACGCCGACCACCCGTCCTCGATCGAACTCCCGATCATCCCGAAGCCCATCGACTGACGCCTCGTCCCGTCCCCGCCCCCTCGGATCCGCCCGGGAGGCGGGGACGGCGACGCGGCATTCGCCCTGATCCGGGCTCGTCCACCCGAGGGGCCTCAACCGTTGGGACGGACGATGGCCTGGGCGACGATGACGCGCTCGCCGTTGAACGTCACGGCCGGCGAACCGTGAAGCTCGTACCCCAGTTCAAGAGCCTCACTGACCCGCCGACAGAACGCAGCATCATCGGGGCCGGTAAGAACCCGATACCGAGGAAGTTCGTGATCGTCAGCCATGCGCCGATCCTAAAGCGCGCCTCGGACACCCCATCAGCGGCGTGCTGGTCACGGCCCCGGTGCCAGGCCGCACCGCGCCCACGCGCGGACGCGGAAAAGGCTGTCTTCGATCCTCAGATCCAAGGCAGCCTTTTCAGCTCAGCGACGCCGGCTTCCAGCAGTGCCCGTCGACCACAGTGCGGTGCCGCCGTGATAGATCACGGCATTGCCATCGTCCTGGACGGCGAGAAAGGCCCCGGGATGCCGGTCGGTGCCCGACGCCCACAGCAGGTGGCCCGAGCGCGAAGAAATCACCAGGTTGCCGTCCTCCTGCATAGCGGCGGCCGCGTAGTACGAGCCGCCCGTGCCGGAACTCCACAGCGCGCGCGTGCCTTTCAGCAGCACGAGGTTCCCGTCGTTCTGCTGGTACAGCGTGAACAGACGGTTGGGTGAGACGACCATGTCATCGCTCTCCAGCACACGGCCGCTCTCCAGCCGCCCCACGGCCATGTGCCGTGACCACACCATCGTGTCACCGCGTTTGATGACGAGGTTCCCGTCGTCGTACACCGCCAGGACGGCGCCGGGGTAGCCGCTGGTGTTGGTCGACCAGACCGGGCGGTCGGCGCGGGACACCACCACGTTGCCGTCTTCCTGCATGGCGGTCACCGCTCCCGGGTAACCGGCTGTTCGGCTGGCCCACAGCACGACGCCCCCGGCGGACAGCACGAGGTTGCCGTCGTTCTGCTGGGCGAGCTTGTACCGCCCGTTCGCCGACTGGAGGAACTGCCCCGGCTGGAGTTGCTCACCTGGCTTCAGGACGGCGCCAGGGGCGACCGCTGCCGTGGCCGGGCGTGCCAGGGCCCCGGCGTGCGCCATCGCCGCCGCGGCGGGAAGGCAGCTCACGACGAGCGCGAGAGCCCCCGCAAGCATGATCTTGGTTGCCGCCCTTACCGCCCTGGCGCTCCCGGCCATGACGATGAGCCCTTGATCGGTGTGTTCGGTATCCATGTCTAAAGAATCAGCCGCGCGACAGGCGACGCCACACCCCCGAATCCGGGGGGTTGACCGGGACGCGCGTTCCATGCGGCCTCCCCGGAGCCGCGTCAACCACCAGGGCGCTCTGCCCCCAGCGAGACGACGGCTCGTGGCAGTTGTAGGCGTCCAACGGCCGCGAACGGCGCGGAGTCCCGCACATTTCGATTAAGCTCGGGCCTCTTTCGCGCGAAGGAAAGTGCACTATCCTCAGCGCATGTTCTCGTCCCGAAGGGATCATGCCGCGTAAGCGGCCAAGCGAGTTGCGGGCCGAGGTGGTACCTCGGCGTTATCCAGGAACAACAGTCCTGCTTCCTGTGTCCTCTCTTCCCGGCCTCTCACCCCATGGGCAATGCGTGCTCGCCCGACTGGAGTACCACCGGCTCTGGCCTGGCGCGGCTAGCGACGCACTCAAGCTCTGGACGGCTGCCGTCCATTCATCAGGGCATCGCCTTTACCGAGACGACGACTTCGTGCTGTGGGTCCTGGGGGCCTGGGGCGCGATGCGGTGGGGTGAGCTGATCGGGCTGGAGCAGTCCTTCTACCGGGACCCCAAGGTGTTCGTCGAATGGCAGTTGGCGGAGTACGACGACGGACGGTTCCGCAGGGAGGGCCCCAAGGACGACTCCTACCGGATCGACGAGCCGGGGTTCTTCGGCGCGGTGGAGATGCCGCCGGGTCTGGCCGCGCTGATGCGAGAGCAGATCAGCAGGCGGCCCCCGCGTGCATGCAGTTGCGAGGACGGCCGGTGCGGGGGAGAGGGGCGGTTCGTCTTCTTGGGGCCCAAGGGCGGCCACCCCCGCCGCGGGAACTACAGCCGCCGATACTGGCGGCCGGCGTGCGACGGCGTCTATCCGCAGGAGGACGGCCGGCGGTCCCGTCCGGCGCGACCGGTGCTGGTGGACATGGCGGCGGGCTGGCCCGGCGTGCCGCTGACGCCTGCGTGGCCGTTCGCCACCGGCCCGCAGTGGAGCCCTCCGCGCGGGCCGGGCATGACCCGCCACGACTCGGCCCAGCAGCAGGCGCTCAAGGTGCCGTGCCCCGACTGCGAACAGGCCCGCGGGCGACCGTGCGTCTCCGGGACCGGCAAGGCGGTGCCGACGCATCGCGCCAGGATCACGGCGGCGCTGGACGGCCCGGGGGTCGCGCTGGCGTCGTGGCTGCCGATCAAGCCGGGGCTGACACCGCACGGACTGCGGCACTCGCACAAGGTCTGGATGGACGAGGACGGGATGCCCGAGATCCTCAAGCACGACCGGATGGGACAGGTCATGCCGGGCATCGGAGGCGTCTACTCGCACGTCTCCCCGGCGATGCGCGCCGACCTGGTGGACGCGCTGCAACGGCGGTGGGAGAACGCGCTGGCCGCGCGGGCTGCGTTGTGTCCGCGGTCGCCCGTACGGTTGCTGGATGAGCTACTCGCCCCCCAGCGGGAGACCACATCCAAGGTCGTCTCCCGAACGTCTCCCAAACGACGCTCGTCGGCTGCGGCGGTCGGATGAGATCGGGCCTTTTACCTGGGTGGAGCCTAGGGGATTCGAACCCCTGACACCCGGCTTGCAAAGCCGGTGCTCTACCAACTGAGCTAAGGCCCCTCGCGCTACTGGCATCTACCAGCGGTGACGCCGGGTCGACGCGGCGAAGTCCGATCGTACACCGTTGTCAGAGCACAGGCTTTCCGGACGGGGTGGCCGGTGAGTAACGGCTCCCGGCACCCCTTCCGAAGAGCACGGATGCGCGCCGAAGTCATCCGGTTCGTCCCGTCCCGCCGCCGCAGGGGCACCGCCCGCGCCAAGATCCGGTCCGCCGCGCACGTCTCCGGCGGCACCAGGTCGCGCCGGTCGTGGGCGGCGGGCCCGCCATGGTCATGTGGCGCTGTTGGACGGTCGCCACGGCCCCGGGCGCGCGCCATCGAGCCCGGGGCCGCGGAGTCAACCGGTGCCGAGCCGCTCGGTTCGCGCTTCCAACAGCGCCCCGGGCGGGTCGGACAGGATCGCGTCGGTCGCTTGCGTTGCGGCGCGCATCTCGCTGACCGGTGCGAGCGGCCGGTCGAGCGAGGACCAGAACCATCGGACGCCGTTGCGGGATCGGATGGTGATGCTGTCGCCCACGGTCGCGTTCCTGGCACGGACGATGAGTGTGTGCGGACGGTCATGTCCGACCCGCAACTCGGTCTGCCAGCCGAGGCGTCGCAGGCATTCGCCGAGTCGGCCCAGCCGTGCCAGCTCGTCCGCGGTCATTGCCACACGACCGCGCCGGTCGTCTCGTCACGGCGGGCGGTGGCGACGGTTCCGAGGTCGGCGTAGACGCGGCCTGAGATCCCGGCCAGGCCGACCCGTCGCACGATGCCGCGCGTTCCGAGGGGTGCGTCGACCAACTCGTGATGAACGTGGCGGAGCGCACGGTCCTCGTTGTCGGTCACCCCGCTGGCTCCGCCGATGTTGCCGGGCGGGTCGACGTCCCAGGCGTACAAGGACGGCGGTCGGTCGAGGTGCCGTGCGTGGGACCACGGCATCTTGTTCGCAATGTTGCCCATGCCGGACTCACCTTCGGTCAGACCCTCGGGCCCGCGGGGTGTTCGCCCGCCGAGACGAGGGCCGTACTTGTGGCTGGAATCACCTTCCGCACACCAGCCGACTTCAAGCCGAACTACGGTGGAAGGCGTTTCCCGTTGGCTGCGAAGGCTGGAAACAGGAAAGGCAGGGCACCTCGGGACGAAGCGAGGCCACATGACGACGTTCGGTCGGGAACTCCGGCGGCTCATGGTCGAGCGGGGTGTGGGCGTGCGTGCGCTGTCCCGGCGGGTCCCTTGCAATCCGGGGTATCTGTCCAAGCTCAGGCAGGATCAGCAGACTCCCTCCGACGCCATGGCCAGGCGGCTCGAAGCGGCGCTCGATGCGGAGGGATCACTGGTGCCCCTCACCGAGCCGTCGTCGGCTCGCCGTCGCGGCGAGCGCCCTGTGGATCTCTTCGGCGTCGACCTGCCGGACGTCAACGGCCGTCCCGTCGATGCGGCATATGTGGAGTCGATTCGCGAGACCAGCCAGGCGCTCGTGCGACTCGACACCGTTCACGGCGGGAACGACGTTCTGCCCTTGGCCCTGCGTGCCTTCCGGGTCGCGAACCGCAAACTCGGCTCCGGTGCGTACGAGCGCCCGATTGAGCGCGATCTCATCGCCGCGACCGGCGAGATCGCGGAGGTCGCCGCCTGGCTGGCGTTCGACGCCGACCGGCAAGAGGTCTCACGGCAGGTCATCCACGAGGCTCTGATGCTGTCCCGGGCGGCCGGCGACCGTGACATGGAGCTGTTCGAACTGACGCATATGGCGATGCAGTCGGTCCATCTGCACCGGCCCGCCGAGGCGGTGCGGCTGACCGCCGACGTCGTGGACGGCCGCCGCCCATCCCCGCGTGTGACTGCGCTGTTCGACATCCGGCGCGGCCGAGCGCTCGCCCAGCTCGGCGACAAGCGACGCGCACTCGACGCTCTCGGCCGCGCGCGGGCGACCCTCAAGGACGGCATCACCGCAGCGGACTCGCCTTGGACGTGGTGGATCACCGATGCCGAAGTCCTGTGGCACACGGGGATGGCGCACGCCGAGCTGGGCGAGTGGGGCGCTGCCGTACCGCTTCTTCGTGAGACGGCCGACCGGCGGGCCGCCTACCAGCGTGCGCGGTACAACGATCTGGTGCACCTGCTCAACGCGCTCGTGCACGTCGCTGACTGGCGCGAGGCCGAACCCGTGCTGGGGGAGGTGGCCGCCCAGGTCGGCGAGGTCGGGTCGACCCGTACGGCGAACCTGCTCGCCCGGACCGTCGGCCGGATCGCACGTACGGACGCGCCCTCGACCGTCGCCGCCATCTCCGACGAGGTGCAGCGTCGCCTGCACCAAGACTTGTCCCGCCAGGCGAGTCCCCGACTGCTCTGACCGAGCGCAACATCGGCGCCCCGTCCTCACACTGAGAGGAGCTGGGCGCTGTTCTCGTTCCGGGTCAGGCGTCCCTCGCGGGTTCGGGCTCGCAGATTGACCGCCTGGTCGGCCACTTCGACGGCGCGTACGGCGTCGCCGAGTTCGACCGCGACCGACACCTCGTGGACGTGCACCGACGCCGGCCCGAAGGCGGTACCCAGGTAGACCCCTTCGGGGACGGTCGCGGCCAGCCGGCGTGCTCGTGACAGATGGTCTTCCACAGCGCCCGGGTCCTCCGTCAGACGGGCAGCCACGACGGCTGCGCGCATGTGGAGGGCGCCGACCGCAGCGCGCTGGCCAGTCAGGCTCGGCGACGGCACCTCGTCCAATGCCATTTCAAGGGCCCGGAGCCCCGTCGCGAGGTTTCGGCTGGCGAAGAAGATTTCGGTTCGTACGTAGGCGGCGGTGGCGGCCAGAGCCGGGTCTTCCGCCTTCGTCGCCGCCCAGCGCATCAGTTCGACCAAGCGGGCCGACAGGTCGTAGTAGCCGTACTTGTAGGCAACGGCATCAGCAGCACGGTAGGCCACCATCAGCGCCGTCGCCGCTTGGTGCGTCTGCATGCCGCCCTGGACGTGCACCGCCCGGGAGAGTTCGCCCAGCAAGGGTGGGATGGTTTCGGCAAGCTTGGTGTACTGCGACGACAGGCGAAGCTGAGTCGCCGCATCGGCCGCTCGACACAACTGGGGAGTGGTCCGGACCGGGCCGTCCTCTGGGAGGTCGTAGGAATCGATCGCGCGACGGATATCGGGGATGGCCGCGTGCACGCGGCTGCCCGATGGCGCGCGTCGTCCGGCCAGCACTTCAGGCACCACTCCGAGCGCTTCGGCGAGCGCTTCCAATGCCCGGTCGGTCGCCGGTCTGGAGCCCTGCTCGATCTTCCTCAAAAGGCTCAATGAGACCGGCGCCGACTCGGCGAGTTGAGACTGGGAAAGTCTTCTGGCGGTGCGGAGGGCGGCGATCCGATCGCCGACCTCCTTGTCCGACTTCACATGACGCTCCAGAGTGGGCCCTAGCCGGAATCTATCGGCAACCTCCTGAGAGCGAAGCAAGGTCAGTCGGTTGTCACCAGCGCGGCGAGTTCGGTCAGCCCGTCGATTCGCCAGTCAGCCCTGACCTCGCGATCGTCGGACCAGAGGTATCCCCACGGGCCGCGCCGGAGGAGGGCCGTACGCAAGCCTGCCGCCCGGGCGGGCTCGACGTCGTTGGCAGGGTGGTCGCCGACATAGACGATCTCCCCCGCAGCGCCGGGTGCCCAATCGATCAGCCGAGCGAAGAACGCCGGTGCCGGCTTGGCGACACCCCACTCACCGGATGTGGCCAGCGCGTCGACGGGGAGGTTCAACGCGCGCAGCAGCTCGGCCGCGCGCGCTGTCTGGTTTCCTGCGACGCCGATCCATAGTCCGCGTGATCGGAGATCATCGAGAGCGCTACGGACATCGGGGTACAGGTCGTTCTCGCTGATCTGCTCTCCGTGTCCGGCGGCTTCCCGCGCTCGGCGTTCGGCTGCGATGTCGATGCCCGGCCGGATCAATCGCAACGCCTCCGCGTTGTCACGGCCTTGTGCGGTCACCGCGCCAACGAGCGCTGACACGGTGTGCGGCGGAACGCCGAGCCAGTCGGACCACGCTCGCCACTCCCGCGTGTCGTCGATCAGGGTCTCGCCGACGTCGAACACCACGGAGCGAATCACACGGTCAGCCTATTTTGCGCGCCGTCCGTCCCACGCGATGCACCGGCGGTCCGCCGACCTCGTGCCGAGGGAGACGGAGCGCTGGTCTCGTTCCGGAGGTCAGACGCCCCTCGCGCGTGTGGGCTCGGAGAACAGCGTATTGGTCATGGGCACGAACCTGCCCTGGCGCAGACCAGCCCGGTCGCCTTCTTCTCCCGCGGGGCGAGGGGCGTGGTGTCGATCGTGTCCTCGTACCCGGCCATCGCATCGGTCACGACGTGCTTGGCCGGGGTGCGTGTGTGGGGAGGCCGCCCATGGCTGGGGTCCACGTTGCGGTGCCGCAGCAGGGCCGGGCGCGGAGGGGGCAGGGCCGGGGCCTGCGGGGCCGGGGAGGCGGGGGTGTGGGCAGGGCCGCAGGAGCGGGGGCGGGCGCGCGCGTGCGGCCTGGGATCAGGGGGGTGTGGGGGTTAGGGCGGGTGGGGAGGTGGAGAGGAGGAGGTCGGCGAAATCGGTGATGCTGGGGAGGACGTGGGTGGCGCCGGCGGCGAGGAGGCGGTCGCGGTCGTGGGCGCCGGTGAGGACGCCGGCGACGATGGACGCGCCGGCGCGGCGGCCGGAGAGGATGTCGTTGGCGGTGTCGCCGCAGACGGCGATGTGGCGGACGTCGTCGACGCCGAGGCGCAGGGCCGCGGAGAGGACGAGGTCGGGCCAGGGACGGCCGCGGCCGGCGTCCTGCGGGCACAGGGCCAGGTCGGCGCGGTCCCACCAGTTGAGGGTGTCGAGGACGCGGCCGAGCGTCCGGCGGCTGAAGCCGGTGGTCAGGCACACGCGGATCCCGGCGCCGGAGAGCCGCGCCATGGCGTGCTCGGCACCGGGTACGGGGGCCAGGCCCCGGCGGTCGACCAGCATGTCGTACGAGCGCTCGAACGACAGGTTGGCCGCCTGGGCGCGGGCCTCGTCCGGGAACAGCTCCCGGAAGATCTCGGGTTTGGAACGGCCGCGCGACTCGCGTACGCGGGCCATGGCGCGGTCGTGGGCCGCCGTGCCGGGGACGATGCCAAGCGTGGCGATCGCCTCGGCGAAGGCGGTCTCGACGGTGTCACCGTCGGCGACAGTGGTCCCGGCGAGATCGAGGCAGGCGACGGTGATCCGCTCTGCTCCGCTCACGCCGGGCCCTCCCTCGAAGTCGATGTCTCCGCGGGCTCTATCGCCGGCGACTCAGCTGTCGGAGGACGTGGCCTCGGTCCACAGGTCCAGCTCGGCACGGTCCTGCTGGAGGCGGCGCCAGACAGCGAAACCGCCGAGAGCGACGACGGCCAGGATAAGCAGCTTCTTCACGGTGGGGACCCCTTCACCTCGACTATGAAGCCAATCCCGGGGTTCAGTGAGTACGCCCCCAGGTTCTCCGCAGCCTAGCAACCGATCCCGGGCGCTCCGCACCCAGTCACCGGTATCGGACCGATCGTCCAATCAGGACCGCCGCTGTCACGCCGCCGCCATATCGCCGGGACCGCGGGACGGACGCATAATCCGGAGATGGGCGCAGAGGACGACTTCGGTCTCTGGGAGCGCGAGCTGAAACCCGGCACGCCGGACGCCGACGGCGGCGGCGCGCGCGGCATGCTGCTGGTCGCGGGCGCGACCGCGACGGGCTGCACGGCGCTGATCGCCCTCGGCGAGGTCCCGCTCGGCGCGGCCGGACTCGTCCTGTCGTCGGTCATCCTGCTGCTGTGGCGGATCGGTCTCTGAGCCCCTTCCGGGGGCCGGGCGCCCGGTGCCATCATCTGCGCCATGGAACTGCGCGGCGCGAACGTTCTGCTGACAGGCGCTTCGGGCGGCATCGGGCGGGCCCTGGCCGAGGCGTTCGCCGCCCGGGGCGCGGAGGTGGTGCTCAGCGGGCGGCGGACCGAGGTGCTGGAACCCCTGGCCGAACGGATCGGAGGCCGCGTCGTGGCCGCCGACCTGGCCGAACGGGACGCGCCCGAGGAACTGCTCGCCGAGGCCGGGCCGGTGGACGTCCTCGTGGCGAACGCGGCGCTGCCCGCGTCCGGGCTGCTGTCCGGCTACGCGCTGGACGAGGTGGACCGGGCACTGGACGTCAACCTGCGCGCGCCGATCGTGATGGCGAAGCTCGCCGGGGCGCGGATGGCCGATCGTGGCCGCGGGCACGCCCGCGCCACCGTCCGGGCCGTCGAACGGGACGTCGCCGAGATCGACGTCGCGCCGCTCGGCCTGCGGCTCGGCGCGCTGGTCGGCGGCGCCGCACCGGCGCTGGTCGCCGCCGTCCAGCGGCGCGCGGGCGGCGGCCGGATCACCCGCGACCTCGCCGCGGGCCAGCGCGGCAGGCGCTGACGCGCCGGCCACCGTGCGGAGGTCGGGAGGGGGCTCGTTGGCGCGACCGGACGGCGATGATCCAATTGGACGCGACGAGTGTTCTTGGGGGAGACGATGACTGGTCTGTCCGATCGTCCGGCGGCGGCGAGCGGGACGTTCGCCATCGGCGGTGACGTGCCCGTGCACCGGCTCGGATTCGGCGCGATGCGGATCACCGGGCCGGGCGCGTGGGGCGAGCCCGCCGACCGGGGCGAGGCGCTGCGGGTGCTGCGGCGAGTGGTGGACCTCGGCGTCACGCTGATCGACACGGCCGACTCGTACGGGCCGTTCGTCAGCGAGGAACTGATCGCCGAGGCGCTGTACCCGTACCCCGAAGGCGTGCTCATCGCGACGAAGGGCGGCTTCACCCGCCAGGGCCCGGACCGGTGGGCGCCGGTCGGCCGCCCCGAGTACCTACGGCAGTGCGTGGAGATGAGCCTGCGGCGGCTCCGCCTCGAACGGATCGACCTCTACCAGCTCCACCGGATCGACCCGCAGGTGCCGCTGGCCGAGCAGCTCGGCGTGCTGCGCGACCTGCGCGACGAGGGCAAGATCCGGCACATCGGCCTCTCGGAGGTCACCGTGGACGAGCTGACGGCGGCGCGCGAGCACGTCGAGATCGCCTCGGTGCAGAACCTCTACAACCTGACCTCGCGCAAGTACGAGGACGTGCTGCGGCGCTGCGAACGGGAGGGGATCGCGTTCATCCCCTGGTTCCCGCTCGCCATGGGACGGCTCGCGGAACCGGGCGGCGACCTGGCCGAGGCGGCGGCGCGGCACGGCGTCTCCCCGTCGCAGCTCGCGCTGGCGTGGCTGCTGCACCGTTCGCCCGTACTGCTGCCGATCCCGGGCACGTCGAAGGTCGCGCACCTGGAGGACAACATGTCCGCCGCGACGCTCTCCCTCCCCGCCGAAGACGTCGCCAAGCTCACCGCCCTCGGCTGACCGCGTTCGGGTGGTCGTGTCGTTTCCGCGGTAGGGGTTTGACGCGGTGAGGGTGGGGGCGTGGGGTCTACGTCGTCGGGGTGGGGACAAATGCGGATCTTCCCGCGATAATCCGGCTCAGTCCGCGTGATCAGCGGACGGAGCCGGCGCGTCCGGGCGCCGGGTGGTCCGCGCGCGAACCCGCGCGGCCCCGTCCGGTCCCCGCGCGCCTTCGAGGAGGTCCGCGCATGAGGAGAAGCAAGAGGTTCGCCGTGGCGGCCGGGCTGTCGGCGGCGGCGGTGGCGGGAACGGCGGCGGCGGTGCCCGCGGCGTCGGCCGCGGCGCGGACCGCGGACGCGAAGGTGGTGCCGGTGCAGGTCACCGGCGACCCGGCCAAGCGGTTCAACCTGGTGGTCATGGGCGACGGGTACGCGGCGGGGGACCAGGCGAAGTTCCGCGCCCACCTCGACCGGCACCTGAACGACCTGTGGACGCTGGAGCCGTTCAAGTCGTACCGGGCGTACATCAACGTGTACGCGGTCGAGATCACCTCGCCCGAGTCGGGGTGAGCTGCGACCCCGACCTGTCCTCCCCGCGGCACGAGACGCCGCTCGGCATGGCGTTCTGGAGCGGGTGCCGCAAGGACGGCCTGCAACGGCTGCTCGTCATGGACTCCAGCGCCGCCAAGTCGTACGCCGACCTGGTGAAGGGGACGACGGCGGGCAACCGGCAGATCGTCGCGCTCGCCAACAGCGACACCTACGGCGGCGCGGGCGGGACGTACGCGACCGCGTCCGGCGGCAACGCGATGTCGGCGCTGATCACCCCGCACGAGCTCGGCCACTCGCTCGGCGGGCTGGAGGACGAGTACGACTACTACCAGCGCGGTGAACCAGGAGGGACGTACTCGGGTCCCGAGCCCTCGTCCGTCCACCACACGCTCCTCACCGAACGGCAGATGCGCGACCAGAAGAAGAAGTGGTGGCGGTGGCTCGGCGAGCGCAGCGAGTCGGGCGGCGTCATCGGACGGTACGAGGGCGGCCTCTACAGCAGCCGCGGCGTGTGGCGTCCCAGCGCCCATTCGATGATGAAGACGCTCGGCTACTACTTCGACCAGGTCGCCAGGGAACGGATGACTCAGCGCATCTCGTCCAAGGTCGCCCTCGTCCAGGACCACACGCCGAACGGCAGTCCGGTGGGCGCCGACCGCGTGCTGTGGCTGGAGACGACGCATCCCACGGGACACCCGCTTTCCGTCACCTGGACCGTGGACGGGCACCGCGTGCGCGCGGGGCACGACCTCGACCTCTCGCGCCTGCGCCTCAGGTCCGGGACGCACACCGTCCAGGCGACCGTGACCGACCCGACCGACTTCGTCCGCGATCCCGCGATCCGTTCGTCCGCCGCGCTCACCCAGACCCGCGCCTGGACGGTCGACACGCGTGTGAAGACGCCGCCGGACTCCGTCCCCCTCGACTTCACCGCCGCGACGCCGACGGACCGTCCCGTCGCCGCGAACGGCGTCGTGTACGCCGAGACCACGCACCCCGCGCGGAAGGCGCCGACGATCGACTGGCGCGTCGACGGCCGCCGCGTCCGGAACGCGGACCGCGACCTCGACCTCCGCCGCCTGCACCTGCGCGACGGAACGCACCGCGTCACCGCCCGCGTCGGCGCCGCCACCCGCGCCTGGACGGTCGACGCGCGGCGCCCCACCGTGTCGTACGAGCTGTCGAAGCCGGCGGAGGGCGTCCGGCACGGCGGCCACGTCTTCGACGGGCGCTTCACCATGCGGCTGACGGGCGCGGACGACCGGCCGGGCGTGGTGGTGCCGGAGTTCCGCGTGGACGGGGACGGCTGGTTCAACTACTTCGGCTGGCCGACCGACTCCAGCGCCCCGTTCCTGTTCACCGAGAACGGCACGGTCATCGACCATCTGACGTACGGCAAGCTCGGCAAGGGCCGCCACACCATCGAATACCGCGCGACCGACTCCGCGGGGAACACGAGCAAGCCCAAGAGGTTCACCGTCACCCTCCGCTGACCCCGGCCGCCTCCCGCTCCCGAAGGGCCCGCGCGTTCTGGGACGGTGCGCGCGGGCGGTCCGGCGGGTCCGCTGACGCGACGGGCGCGCGGGCCCTACGGGCGCGCGGGTCTGGCCTGAGGGGTCAGGCGGAGAAGATGTGGCGCAGGCGCCATCGGTCGGCGTCGCGGCCCAGTTCGGCGACCGCGACGCCGGCGGCGCCGGTCACCCGCACGCGGTAGACGCGGCCGTCCGGGGACGATCCGTAGGTCTTGAGGATCTCGTCGACCGCGTAGCGCGACCCCCGCCACTCGTACGCGGTGAGACGTCCGGCCGGGTCGTGCTCGGCGCGGATCGGCTCGTTCAGAAGGTGCCCCATGAGTCCGCGAGCCTAGCACCAATTCGAACTGGTGTTCGCAGCTCAGCGCCCCATCCGGGCCGGTCGGGAGCCGCCTTGAGCACGCGTTTCCCAGCCCCGCCGGGCCGGACGTGGATCATCGTACGCGCCCGTTCCCCGGCGTCCCGGGCGTGGCGCGCCACCCCTCGCGACGAGGCGGAGCGGAACGGGGCGGGACGGGCCGTTCGCTCGGCGGCGCCCCGGTCATCCACAGGCTGAGGGCAACTTTGCACACAACCTCCGACCTGCTCTGAAGGGGGCTGCGGCGGGTTCGTTCCACAGCGGAATCCCCAGGCGGACGGGCCTGAACCCGGTTGTCCACCGCCAGGTCCGGCGCACCCTTGGGACAACCTCGCCCCCAGCTCTATCCACATCCTGTGGATAACTTCGGTGCACAACCTGGGTACGAACGGGGCCGCGGTCGTCCACGCCGTATCCCCAGGTCGCCCCCAGGCGGAGCGATCCTTTGTCCACCACGTGGATAACCCGATGACCAGGCAAGAAGGCACGTACAGCGAGCGTACGCGCACAGTCCGTTCACAGACTGTGGGCGACGGGCCTCCACAGCGTTCCATGACCGGTGGACGGCGTCACCCACCGGAGATCCCCAGCCGTGTCCCCAGCCGCGGACCACGATCCCGATCTTCCACAGCCGTCCACCACTCGACACACCGCGCCCCGGACGAGGCGTGTCCCCGCGTCGGCGAGAGCGGCGATCGCTCCGGACATCCCGGACACGGCCTCGCCCGGAGCGCCGTCGCCGAGGGCCTCAAGGGTCAGGTGCGGGCCCGGCGTGCCTCGGTAGTCCGGGAACGGAACGTCGCGTTTCTCGCGGGGGTGTGATCTGGCGGGCATGGCGCCGGGCGAGCGGGTCCGGCACCGGCGCCATGCCCATGGGGTCGATCAGGGTGTTCCGGGGACCTGCCTGGGCGTGCCGTTGCCGGTGTAGGTGCCGTCGCCGAGCTGTCCGCTGTAGTTGCCGCCCCAGGTGTAGACGGTCGCGTCGGCGCGGACGGCGATGCTCTGGTAGTCGCCTCCCGCGACGCCGGTCGCAGCGGTGAGCGAGATGACGGTGGGGGTGGTGACGTGCCCGCCGGAAAGGCCGTTGCCCACCTGGCCGTCGCTGTTGTCGCCCCACGCGGCGACCTTCCCGTTGGCCTTGACCGCCAGGGAGTGTCCTGATCCCGTCTCGACGGCGGCGACGTCCGTAAGGCCGCTGACGGCGACCGGGGCGGTGGATGCGGTGGTGGAGCCGTTCCCGAGCTGTCCCTTGGCGTTGCCGCCCCAGGCGACGGCGGTCCCGTCCGTCTTCGCCGCCAAGGAGTGGGATCGTCCGGCCGCGATCGCGCCCGGCGCGGTGGACACGCCGGAGAGCCCGGAGACCGTCACCGGCGCGGTGCGCAGGGTGGTGGTGCCGTCTCCCAACTGGCCGTCGTCGTTCATGCCCCAGGCGCGCACGGTGCCGTCGGAGCGTACGGCGAGGGCATGGGCGGCTCCGGCCGCGATCACGGCCACGTCGGTGAGGCCGCTGACCTGGGCCGGTGCGGTACGGGTGGGAGTGCGGGCGCCGTCGCCGAGCTGGCCCTGGTTGCCGCTGCCCCAGGCCCAGACCGTCCCGTCGGACTTGAGGGCCAGCGAGAACGCGTCTCCGGCGGCCACGGCGGTCACCCCGGTGAGGCCGGTGACCTGGACGGGACCGGTCCGCGTGGTCGTGGTGCCGTCGCCGAGCTGCCCGTTGTCGTTGGACCCCCAGGCCCAGACCGTTCCGTCGGACCTGACCGCCAGGGAATGGCGGCCGCCCGCCGCGACGGCGCCGGGGGCGCTGACGACCCCGGTGAGCCCGCTGACCTGCACGGGGCTCGGACGCCAGGTGGTCGTGCCGTCGCCGAGCTGTCCCTCGCCGTTGCGGCCCCACGCCCACACGGTGCCGTCGGGCCTGGCCGCCACGGTGTGGTACGAGCCGCCGGCGATGCCGCCGCGCAGGTTCGCGACCGCGGCCTTCAGGTTGGGCAGCGGACCGATGTGGTGGGTGTCCCCGGCGGCTGCGGGCTGCCGGTGGCCCGCAGCACCCGCCGGACCTGCGCGGGCGCCAGGACGCCGCCAGCCTTCCCGGCGACGCCTTGGAGGTCGGCGATCACGCCCGCGACGATCGGCGTGGCCGAGGAGGTGCCGTTGTAATAGGTGAACTGCTTGTTCGGGTCCGTCTCCGTCGGCGTCAGCGACCGGGCGGACGGCGTCCCCACCGTCGCGACGCATTCCCCGTAGCCCTGCACGTCGACCCGGCCGCCATAGGTGGATCCCCACCAGTGGTACGACTTGGACAGCGCCGTACGGGCCGCGGGACGGTTCGCGCCGAGGCAGTTGCCGCCGTTCACGGTCGGCGGCTCCCCCGCGCCGACCATGATCGCGCCGGAGTCCGGGCGGACCATGACCTGCGCGGCGTAGAGGTCGGTGGTGTCGTCCAGGCTGTTGCCGCCGTTGCCGGCCGGCTCGACCACCGTGACGCCCGCGGCCGTGGCGAGGACGATCTGGTCGTACACCGACTGGTCGTACTCGGCGGGATACTGCCGGTCCCCGTGCGGGACGGCGAACTCCAGGAAGATCACGTCGCCGGGGTGCGCTCCGGCCAGGACCCCGTCGAACCCGCCGCCCTTGACGCTGTCGTAGGTGACCTGGAGCCTGGCGCGCGGGGCGACGCCGGCGATGCCCTTTCCGTTGTCGTCGCTCGCCCCGACGATCCCCAGCGTCGCCGTGGGATGTTCGTGCGGGTAGCAGGGGTCGCCGATCGCGGGCGGGAGCTGGACGACGGGCGAGGCGCGCCCGGTGTACTCCTCGTGGCAGCTGTTGAAGCGGGAGAAGGTCGTCCGCACGAGCACGGGGCTGCTGGCGGCGGTGGTGCTCCCGTTGCCGAGCTGCCCCTCGCCGTTGTCGCCCCAGCCCCATTCCGCGGCCGAGGCCACGGAGTGCTTGTAGCCCGCCACGACCCGGTCGCCGGAGTAGCCGCCGCTGTTGCCGTGCAGGACGGCCACCTGCCGCGGGGCGGAGGCGTCGGCGGTCGTGCCGTCGCCGAGCTGCCCCTTGTCGTTGGCGCCCCACGCCCAGGCGGTGACCCGGGTCTGGACGTTCCTGCTGGCGAGGCTGAAGTGGCCGCCGGCCGCGATGGTCTCGATCGAGCTCAGCCCGGGGTTGACGGCGATGCTCCTGGACGTGGTCGTACCGTCGCCGAGCTGGCCGTTAGCGTTGGCCCCCGCCGCGCGAACGGTGCCGTCGGACAGCAGCGCGAGCGTGTGCAGTGAGCCCGCGCCGACCTGCTTGACACCCGATAGGCCGGTGACCGTGACGGGAGTGCGGCTGTCGGTGGTCGTTCCGTTGCCGAGCTGGCCGTACTGGTTGCGCCCCCAGGCCCGGACCGTCCCATCGGCCATCACGACCACCGAGTGCGCGAGGCCGCCGGAAACCGAACCCGCGGACGTGGAAACCCCGGTCAGCCCCGAAACGGCGACCGGAGAGGAACGGGACGTGGCCGTTCCGTCTCCCAACTGCCCGTAGGCGTTCTGTCCCCAGGCCCGAACGGTCCCGTCCGAGAGCACGGCGAGGCTGTGGTCGGCGCCCGCCGCGACGGCGACGGCGTTGGCGATCCCCGGGACCTGGACCGGAGCGTCGCGTTCGGTGGTGGTGCCGTCGCCGAGCTGGCCGTCGGCGTTGGCGCCCCACGCCCACACCGTTCCGTCCGATTTCAACGCGAGCGAGTGGGCTCGCCCTGCGGCGACGGCCGTGACGCCGGTCAGCCCAGACACCTTGACCAGAGTGGTGCTGTCGGTCCCGCTTCCGTCGCCGAGCTGCCCGGAGCCGTTGTCACCGGTCGCGTACACGTTGCCGCCGCCGTTGTAGGCGACCAGCACCGTGTGCGCGTAACCGGCCGCCACACCGCCGAGACCGTCCCTCGGCAGGACGCCGCTGTCGAGCCCGTCGCCCTGGAAGGTGGTCTCGATATCGGAGACTGTGATGCCCTCCCCCTTGCCGCCGGGCAGGTCGGCCGCGTAGTCGGCGTCCACCCCCGTGCCCGTGGCCGCGCCGACCCGGTTCCGGTAGTTCTGGTACGGCCGCAGCGGCTCCGACAGCCGGACGGTCGGGGGCTTCGCCTGGGCGAACTCCACCGACGGCAACGTGTTGAGGTCCGTCAGCAGGCCGCCGGCGCCGCCGTTCGGCACGGTGACGCGGTACCAGGAGTTCATGTCCGGCAACTCGCGGCCGGTGCGCTTTTCCAGCTTCTCCCGCCGCGCGGTGATCTCACGCTCCGGCCCGTTCCACATCGGGTTTATCGACGTCCCCGGATACTTCGCCAGTACGGCGTTGATGGCCTTGCCGTCGTCGGCGGACGAGGCCGACATCCGCTGGCCGCGCACGCGCACGGTCTTGTCCGCCCTGAATTTCACCTGGAGTTCGCTGGTGGAGAATCCCTTGGGCAGCGGGACGTGCGTCCCGGGTGCCTTCCCCTTCGCCTTGCCGTGGTCGTAGACCTTCGCGGGCGACGCGGGCGGTGTCGGCTTCGCCATTGCGGCGGGCGACACCGAAAGCCCCGTGACCGCCAGGACGGCCACCACGAGGCCGCGCCGGCGGGCACTCCGCTTCCGAGTTCCGAACATGGGACGCGGCCCCCCTCAGTTAGCCAATCGGCGCGGAAAGGCTAAGAGGGAGGCCGCTCGTACGGATATGGAGTTGGGTGAACGAGTAATACTGGAAGGCCGTCAAACTATTGACAAGCAGAATGGCCGCGCCGGAACGTCCAAGGTCGGAGACGGCGGCGCGGCCTTATGGAACGGCGGCCGAGAGTGACCTGATTCGGCCACCCGAGACAGCTCCATAACACATGGCGACCCGCCGCGTCCCTTTCGTGGAGTGCGACGCGGGTCACGCAGAAGGCGCGCGTGGCGGCGCGCTCGCGGCGGAGTGGTGGCGGGCGGTCAGGAGGTGAAGGGGAGCGTGATGCAGGCCAGCCGCGGCTGCACACCGTTCACCTTGCGCACGTCGTGGATGACGACCGAACGAAGCGCACCGTCCGCTGGGAACGTCCACGCGTGCGCCGAGCTGGACGACGCGCGGCCGAAGGCGTCGGTGCGGAAGCCGAGCCACACCTCGTTCTCGGCGTTCGCGGGCCCCTTGGGGTCGTGCTTGAAGTGGCCGCCCGACGCGGCCGGGTCAGCGGAACACCGCTTGTTGTGAACGTGCGCGTCGTACGCGCGCAGAGGAACCAGGCCGTTCACCCTGAGCGTCACCCGGCTGCGGTCCCCCACGGTCGCCGAACGCACCGTCGCGCTCGAACCCACGGGCACCAGCTTGGGCGCGTACGTGTAGGCGCGCGACGCCCTCGTCACCGGCCCGAACGTCTCGTGCACGACCATGATGTCGCGGCTCGCGGTGGGCGTGGAATCGGCCTCAGCCCTGGGCACGAACACGAAGCCGTACCCAGGAACGAAGATCGGCACGGACGCCGCCCCAGGCGCGGGCTCGTGAGCGGACGCAGGACCGGAAGAGGGACCGGCGCCCGTCCCAGGCGCGGGATCGGACGCGCCCCCAGGCGCGACCCCGGGCGCGGGATGGGATGCGATTCCGGACGCGACTCCGGGCGCGGGATCGGACGCGACTCCGGACGCCGGACCGGATGCGCGGCCGGATGCGACACCGACCGCGGGGCCGGTGGCGGGACCAGTGGCGGGGCCGACCGCAGGACCAGGTGTGACTCCCGGTTCGGCCCCCTGGCCGGGGTCGGACTTGGAGCGCGGCTGTGCGCTCTTCGGCTCTGTCGGGTCCGGCGACGCCAGAGCGTGCGCTGAACTCGGGCCGGTCAACGAGGCGGGCGCGGAGGCCCGCGCGGAGGCCGGGACGGGCGCGGTGGCCGGGGCAGGCGCGTTGGCCGGGGCGGCGTCGAGGACCAGCGCGGGCGCGGAGGCCGAGGCGGAGGCCGAGGCGGAGGCCGGGACGGTAGCCGGGGCGGCGTCGAAGGCCGAGGCGGGCACGGAGGCCGGGGCGGAGGCCGGGACGAGCGTGGTGGCCCGCGCGGTGGCCGGGGCGGGCACGGAGGCCGGGGCGGTGGCCGGGGCGGCGTCGAGGGCTCGGGCGGGCGCGGTGGCCGGGGTGGGGGAGGAGGCGGCGGGGTGGGCCGGGAGGGCGACGGATGCGGCGGCCAGGGCGGCTCCGGCCAACGGGACGGCGTGTCTGACCTGCATGGTCTTCTCCTCGCGGACGAGTGGAACGCGGTACGGAATCCTCTCTATCCGCGTCCTCCGTCCCGTACCAGCGGACTCACCGATCTTGACGCGACCTTCCACCGCGCCTCACATCCCCTGGGGAAAACCCGTCTGGCCCCCACCCGGGTCAAGACAGGAACGACTCCAGATCCTCCAATCGGCGCAGGTCATCGCGCATCCCGGAAGCCTCCGCGTCATCGAGCCCGGCGGCGCCGAGCCCGGCAGCGTCGAGACCAGCGGCAGCGTCGGGCTCTGCGGCACCGCCGGCGGACGGGGTGGAGGTGGGGAGTGCGGAGGTTGTGGCGCGGGCTTCGGCCAGGAGGGTGCGGGCGCGGGACGGGTCGTCCAGGCGGACGGCCATGTCGGCGCGCAGGACGAGGGCGCGGAGCCGTTGGGGGGCGGTGAGGGGTTCGCCGGAGTTCAGGAGGTGGTCGAGGATCCTGGCGGCGGCGCGGGGGTCCTCCTTGGACTCACCGAGGAGGAGGGCCATGTGCAGCGACCGCGCCACCTTCTCCTCGGGGATCGGCGCGTGCCGCAGGTCGTCGGAGATCTGCTGGCCGATGCGGAGCTGGTTGCCGTCGGGGTCGCTGACCAGGAACTGCCTCATGCCGTACGTCATGTCCTTCAGCGGTCCGATGCGCGGGAGGCCCCGGGTCGGGACGCGCCCCAGGGCCTCCTTCAACCCGCCGCGGAACGACTCGTACAGCGGGTCGACGGCGTCCGTGACGATGTAGCACATGGTCATGGAGGCGGACGGGTCGTGCTTCTTCCACCCGTAGAAGTGCAGCTCGATGTCGCCGCGAAGGACGCTCAGGTAGGGGTTGGGGCTCGTCTGCCAGGTGGTCCGCTCGAACCCGAGCACCCGGTAGAAGTCCCAGGCTCCCTGGATGGAACGGGACGGAAGGATCGGGATCGTCTTCTCGGCCATGCCGCGAGGGTAGGCCCGGCCCGAGCCTCTAGTCAAATTTGAATAAGCTGTTCAGTGGCTCAGAGGTCGGAGAGGTCGATGGCCCCGGCGATCGCGTGGTAGCCCGCGTCGTTCGGGTGCAGGCCGTCCATGAACACGTAGCCGGGCCTCGGCATCGGCCGGTCGGCCGGGTCGGACAGCACCCGGTCGGCGTCGACGACCGCGTCGTACGCGCGGCCCGTCCTGATCCACAGGTTGAGCGCCTGGCGGAGCTGCTCGGCCTGCGGGTTCCAGAGCGGGAACCGGGCGCCCTTCATCGGGAGGACCGTCATGCCGATGACCCGGATGCCGCGCGCGTGCGCGGCGCGGACCAGCCTGCGGTGGCCGTCGATGAGCTGCCGCGCGGTCACCTTCGGGTTCGGGTGGACGCAGGGGTCCTCGACCTGCGGCGCTCCGATGTCGTTCGCGCCGAGGTGCACGATGACCGAGCGGACGCCCGGCCGGTCGAGCACGTCGCGCCGGAACCGGTCCAGCGCCTTCTCCCCGCCGCACGCCGACGAGTTGAGCAGCTTGTTGGACCCGATCCCCGCGTTGACGACGCCGTACGGGCGGTGCGCGGCGGCGAGCCGTTCTCCGAGGTCGTCGGTGAAGCGGCTGTCGGCCTCCGGCGTGGAGCCGACGCCGTCCACCAGCGAGTCGCCGAACGCGACGACCGTGCCGCGCCCGCCCGCTCCCTGCCCGCTCTGCCCGCCGGTCCCCGCCGCGGCGCCCGCGACCTCGACGCCGCTCAGGTAGTACCACGAGCCGTTCGACTCCCGGAACGCGTCCGCCCCCTCGTCCTTGAGGTGGTCGCCGGACGCGCGGTAGGAGGCCGTGCCCATGCCGAAGCGGTGGAACGTCGCCGGACCGGTCGGCTCCTTGAACCGCAACGTCACCGCCAGCTTCTCCAGCGGCGAGGTGGTGAACGGCACCGGATCGCTGACGAGCTCGCGACCGGCCGGGACCACCGCCGCACCGCCCGCCGTACCGCCCGCTTTGCCGCCGCCGAACGTCACGGCGCGGGCCGTGCCGGGCCACATCATCGCGCCGCCGGCGGACCTGCCGACCGTCGCGCCCGCGATCCGCAGCGGCTTCGTGCCGTACGCGTTGGACACCCGGATCCGTACCTTCGAGCCGCCCGCGCCGGAGCGCACCACCTGCCGTACGGACTGGTCGGCGAACCCCTTGCGCGACCAGTTCGGGCCCGAGTCCTCGTCGCCGTCGACGGGCGGCTGCACCGCCGCGCCCCACGCCGCCGTCCACTCCGACGCGGGCGAGGTGGCGTGCTTCAGCTCGGCCGAGACGCTCTGCCGCGTCGCCGAATGCTCGACGATCCCGACGACGAGGGCGGTCCCCACCAGCCCACCGATGGCGATCTTGGCGGCCCGTGCCCCGGGTGTGGAAATGTCCATGACCACGATCCCATCGCTTTCCGGCGCGGATGTCGGCGGGGTGATCTCCACTCTGCGGGTGGGGCTGCCCCCACCCCCGCGATGCGCCCCGGCCGCACTCCGCGGCGGTCAGCCGAGGCGATCGGCCGCGGCGGTCAGCCGAGGCGGCTCACGGCGGCGTGCAAACGGCGCAGGTCGCGCAGGCGCCGCTCGTACGTCGCCCCGACGACCAGCACCACCAGCCCGGCGAACGCGATCGGGAACCAGCCGGGCAGGTCCAGCACCACCCGCGCGGCGTACGGCCCGAGCGCGCGGACCGCGACGAGCAGCAGCGTCGCGCCGCCCAGCAGCAGCGGCGCCTGGAGGCGGGCCCGCGCGCCGGCCAGGGTGACGGCGAGCGCCGCGACGGCGAGGAGCACCGGACGCGGCCCGGCAGGGTCGGCCCAGGCGGCGAGAACGCTCGGCAGCAGCGTGGAGGCGAGCGCGGGCCCGTACGCCGCCCAGGAGGACAGCTCGGGACGCCGCGAACGACGGGCGAGTCCGATCGCCAGGAGCGCGAGAGTGATCGGTGCCGTGTACGCCTCGGGAACGGTGATGTCGGCGCTGCCGAGCCGTACCCACCAGGCGGCCAGCAGCAGCGCCGACCCGGCCAGTCCCGCATGGCGGCGTCCGTCGCGCAGCGCGTCCGCGAACGCGAGCACGCCCGCGACGGCCAGCGCCACGCTCAGGAACGCCGCGTTCCCCGCCGCCATCGCGACGCCCGCGACCGCCACGGCCCACGCCGCGGTCTCGGCGGCGACGCTCCGCGCCCACGCGGCGGCGAGCAGCCCAACCCCGGCCGCCGCCAGCACCCCGAACGCGGCCCATTCCCTACCGATCCCGCTCGCCAGCCCCGAAGCCGCGACCAGCCCTCCGAAGGCGACCACCGTGGCCGCCACCGCCCCGTCCAGCACCCCGAACGCGGTCCTCCTGCCTCCACCCGCCCCAGCCCGCGCCTCCGCGTGCGTGGCGGCGACGCAGGCGACGCCGATCAGCGTCAGCGCGGCCAGGACGGAGATGGTCGCGGGACGGGTCAGGAGCGAGGCGGCGGCGGCCCAGAGCCCGGCGGCGACGGCCGTGCCGCCCGCGATGGCACGGACCCGTTCGTCCAGAACGGTCCAGACCGTGAGGGCCGCGAGCGCCGCGACGAGCCCGACGGCCAGGGCGAGCGTCACCGCGTACGGCGGCTGCGCGACGACGATGGCGGAGAGCACGGCCGACGCCGCGACCGGCGGTACGGCCGCGCGCCGCCGTACGAGCAGCAGCGCGGCGGCCAGGATCCCCAGCACGAACGGCGCGGACGGGTCCGTCCACCTGGGAAGGGTGAGGAACAGCCGCTCGGACTCCGCCGTCCAGCGATCGACCACGAACTGGAGCGGGCTGAACGCCGCGACGACTACGTCCGGCGCGATCCAGAGGACGGCCACACCGAGGACGGTCGCGGCCCCGCCGGCCGCCGGGCGGCGCAACGGAACGGGCAGCAGCAGGAGGGCCGACGCCATGACGGTCACGGCCACCGCGGCGCCGGTCGCCGCCGTCCAGGTGTACGGCAGCAGCACGGTCACGGCGGCCGTGAACGTGAGCCCGGCCGCGGCGGCGACGAGGCGTTCGGCGAGAACGGCCCA
Source organism: Actinomadura sp. J1-007 (assembly GCF_009793335.1). GTDB lineage: Bacteria > Actinomycetota > Actinomycetes > Streptosporangiales > Streptosporangiaceae > Spirillospora > Spirillospora yumaensis. Next base: position 3,309,227 of record NZ_WING01000001.1, read on the forward strand.
GCCCATCGCGACGGCCGCGGCGACGAGCAGGACCGCGGCGACGCTCGCCTCGGAGTCGCCGTGGTCGGGCCGGTAGCTGACCGCCAGGGCGAGGAAGATCCCGGCCGCGCCGCTGGAAACGCCGCACAACCCCGCCACGGCACGTACGCTCACAGCGCCCTCCCGCCCGGCCGCTAGGCGGCGCACCCCGAGATCGGCGGCGGACAGCAGGACGAGCGCCATCCCCATCCAGGACGCGGAGACGTCCACGGCGAACGCCGCGAGCGGCAACGGCGACTGCCCGAGGACGACCGTCTGCGGACCCGTGAGGCGCAGCGGCGCGACCCGCCCGTACAAGCCCCAGCCGACCGTCAGGACGGACGCCGCGATGACCGCGTACCACCGCCCGTCCAGCGAACCGAGCCCGAACAGGTCCCCCGCGTACGCCGCGTAGCCCTCCAGCACGACGAGCACCAGCCCGAGCATGGCGAGCGTCTCCGCGGTCGCCGCCAGACCGCGCCGCGCCAGCGGCCACACCGCGCCGAGCGCCAGCGCGGTGAACGACAGCAGGACCAGCGCCCGCGCCCCCATCCCGAGCGAGCCCCAGCTGATCACCGTGAACGCCAGCGCCGCCACGCCCAGCAACGCCCCGCCGAGCACCAGCAGCACATTGCGAACCCCGAACCGCGAAACGTCCCGCCCCGCCCGCGTCCGCTCCCCAGCGGCCCCGTCCACACCCTGTGCACTACCGGCGCTGAACGCCGCGCCCGCGACGGCCCGGTCCGCATGAGGCCCAGCCGTACGCCCGGCACGCGCACCGCTCGCCCGCGCCTGGAACACGGAATCCGCGTACGCCGCGTGAGGGCGGGCAGCCGACTCGTACAGCCAGTGGAGCACCTGGGTACGGAGACGGGTCAGGCGGAGCAGTTCGGTGTCGATGTGCCAGAGGTCCTGCGCCGCCTGGCCACGGAGCGGAAGCTCGCACAGGGGACAGGCCCCCGTGGCGGCCGGGATCGGCGTTCCGCAGCCGGGACAACTGATTCGCATGTCCGAAGCGTCGCGCGCCGGGGTGCCCCTCCCCATCCGCTCACATACTCAATTCCGCCCGGGTAGTCAGATGCGGGCGGAGGTAAGGACGTTGATCAGGTCGGCCACTTCGGGGGAGACGAGGCCGTACGACTCGTTCACGACGAGGGTCGGTACGCCGGTCACGCCATAACGGTGCGCGCGTTCCCGGTCGGCGGCGACACGTTCGGCGTAGGCGCCCGGCTCCAGGGGCGGGAGGCCCGCAGCGGTCGCGAGTTCGGCCAGCGTCTCCGGGTCGGCGATCGAACGCCCCTCGACGGCGTACGCGCGCATCAGCGCTTCGACCACCTCGATGCCCTTGCCGTGGGTCGCGGCGTGGTGGACGAGGCGGTGCGCGTCCAGCGTGTTGACGACGATCGCGCGGTCGAGGCGGTAGTGCAGGCCCTCCCGGGCGGCCAGTTCGGTGATCGTACGGATCCGGCGCTCGCTCTCTGCCTCGCTCACGCCGTACCGTCCGATATGCGCCTCGTGCAGCGTCTCAGGACGTTCGGACACGTAGTACGGGTCGAGCTGGAAGCCGCGCCAGACGATCTCGGCGGGCTCCTCGACGCGGGACAGCGCGGTCTCCAGCCGCCGCTTCCCGATGTAGCACCACGGGCAGACCATGTCGGAGAAGACTTCGATCCTCATGGGCCCACCGTAGAAGTTGAGCTAACTTCTAGTAAGTACGCACCTCAAGGTAAGCCCGGCACGTCACGTCCGGAGGCGGCGGATGACCGTCCACAGGTCGGCGACGGCGATGAGGGCGATCAGCAGGCAGATCGCCGCGACGGTCCAGTGGGCGGTGCTCGTCCCGAGCACGAGGAAGATCGCGGCGGCGGCCACCGCGGCGACCAGCGCGATCGACGAGAGGATCACGCGCAGCCGGAGCGGGCTGCGGGCGGTCAGGGGCTCGCTGCCCGGGGGCTGCCTGTGATGGTCCTGTTCCGGCATCTCGCACCTCCTACCCGCCGGACGCCACACCGCAGGTCATGCCCGCCCCCCGGGCGCGGACACCCCCCGCGCGGCGTTCACGCGGGCGCAGCGGACGCACCTCCGCGCGGCATTCACGAACGCATCCTCCGCGCGGCGTCCACGGACGCATCCCCCGCTCGGCGTTCACGCGAACGCATCCCCCGCGCGGCGTTCACACGGACGCACCCCCGCGCGGCATTCACACCGACGCATCCCCGCGCGGCGTTCAGCCGAGGGCCGCCTCGACCACGCGCTCGCACAGCTCGTGGGTGCGGACCGCGTCGTCCGCGGAGAGGGGGCGGCCTGCGCGCACGGCGTCGAGGAACGCGAGCGCGGCCTGCTCGATCCCGCGCTGCCGCGGCACCGGGACCCAGTCGCCGCGGCGGCGCAGGGCTGTGCCGCCGGCGCCGTGGTCGATGACGTCCGACAGGTTGAGGACCTCGCGTTTCGCGTCGCCGCCCGAGACTTCGAGGATCTCCTCGGCGGAACCGCTCACCCGGTTCATGACGCCGAGGGCGGTGAACCCGTCTCCGGCGAGCCGCAGGACGATGTGGTGCAGCAGCCCGTCGCGCACGCGCGTCCGCACGTCGACGTCCTCGACCGGCCCGGGGACCAGGAAACGCAACGTATCCACAATGTGGATGAAGTCGTCGAACACCACCCTGCGGGGCTCGTCCGCCAGGCCGCTGCGGTTCTTCCGCAGGATGATCAGGTCGCGCGGCCGGTCGAGCAGCGCGCGGTAGTCCGGGGCGTACCGCCGGTTGAAGCCGACCATGAGCCCGACCCCGGCGCGTTCGGCCCGTTCCGCGAGGCGGGCGGCGTCCCGGTGGGACGGCGCGAGGGGTTTGTCGACGTAGGTGGGGACGCCCGCGTCGATCAGCCGTTCGGTGATCGGAACGTGCTGGTTGGTCGGAGCGTGCACGAACGCGGCGTCCAGCCCCTGGTCGAGGAGGGCGTCGAGGGAGCGGTGGCGGTGGCGCAGGCCGTACGCGTCGCCGACCAGATCGAGCGTGGCGGGCGTACGGGTGTGCAGGTGCGGTTCGAGGCCCGGCTGGGCCGTCAGCACGGGCAGGTACGCCTTGCGCGCGATGTCGCCGAGCCCGATCACGCCGACCTTGAGCGGTGCCCCGTTCGTCCCCATGATCGGCAACCCTAACGCGGTACGTTCGATTCACCGCCTGTGGATAACCGGGCCCACAAGCGCAATGCCTTGGGGCGCGCCGTTCGAGCGCCGGAATCCCCAGCCCAATCCACAGATCCGCGCTCGCGCGCCCCCGCGGGAAGGCGCACTTCTCCCCACCGCACATCGACCACTTATCCACAACCTGTGGACAGTTATCGGCCCGATGCCCCCTGGCAGGTCCGCGCCCCCGCTGTCCGTACGAGATCACGTCCGGCCGCCGGAGCACCGCACGCCACACCGCACGTACGCGCCGTCCCAGAAAACGCTCCGCGACCACACCAATCCAGGGCCTCAACGTCCCCTTCACCGCACCCGCGCATCCCGAACGGAACACGCTCCCGAACGGCCTTCCCGTTCGCTTCAACCACACAGCCTCGCGACCCGAACGCGCCCCGAACCCGGGATGAACAACGGGCTTCCAACGGGCCGCCCCGGGCGACCGGACGGGGCGCGAAACGTCGAAGGCCGGTCTCCCATAACGGGGACCGGCCTCGAAGCGATTCTTCGTGGTGGGCGTAGGAGGACTTGAACCTCCGGCCTCATCCTTATCAGGGATGCGCTCTAACCGACTGAGCTATACGCCCGCTGTGCCGCCGCCGCCCTAGCGGCGCAACGAGAGATTACCGCATCTGGAGGGGCAACCTGAAATCGTTTGCCGGGCGGCGGCGGGCTCAGGTCACTCGGCCTCCTTGAGGGTGACCTCGACACCGCCGACCAGGTCGGCGGCGAGGTTGTAGATGACCGAGCCGATGGTCGACAGGGCGGTGATGAGCAGCACGTTGAGCGCGCCCACGAGCACCGTGTAGCCGAACACGCGCACGAACGAGAACCAGCTCCCGGCGTCGACGCTGCCGGTCGTCTCGCCCTGCTGCTTGGTCAGGTCGTTGATCGTGCCGCTGATCGCGTCGAACACGCCGAGCCCGGACAGGATCACGTACAGCACGACGACCGCGACCAGCAGGACCACGAAGCAGACCAGCGACATCACGAAGCTGAACTTCATCACCGACCACGGTTCCAGCCGCGCGAGCTGGAGCTGGGCCTTGCGCGCCGACTTCGCGGCGGCGGGCTTGCCGCCCGGCGCCGACGAGTTGGCGGACGGGGCGGGACGGTCCTTCAGGACGGTGCCCGCGAAGCCCGACCCGGCCGCGCCCGAACCGCCCGTGCCGCTCGAACCGCCCGTTCCGGAGCCGGAGGCCGCCGACTCGCGGCGGCCGAACGGGTTGCCGATCTTGCTGCGGCCGCTGGAGACCGAGCCGCCCGGCTCGGCCGGCGTCGCCCAGTCGGTCTTGGTCTCGGCCGGCCTCGGGCCGTTCGAGGAGGCCGCGGCCGGGGCGGACGGCGGGGAGGCGGGCTTCGGCTTCGCCGCCGCGGGCTTCGGCGCCGGCTTCGGCGCGGAAGCGGACGGCGAGGCCGACGGCTTGGAAGCCGACGAGGCGGGCGAAGCGGACGGGGACGGCGAAGCGGAGGGCTTCGCCGAACCCGGCGCCGGCTTCGACGTGCTCGGCGACGGCTTGGACGTCCCGGACTTGGCCGCGTCCGTCACCGTCGGCTTGGCGGCCGGCTCGGAACCCTCGTCCTTGAGGGGGGCGATCTCCGGCTCGTCGTCGGTCTCGACCTTGGCGAGGTCGGTCCGGGTCTCGTCGGCGGGGGTGATGTCGACCGTGGCCTCGTCGCGTCCTGGCTTGGCGGAGGCGGGCACCGCCTTCTTCTTCGGCGTGCCGCCTGAGCCCTTGCCGGTACGGCCCTTGTTCTTGCCGGGCTCGGTGCTCACGTGTCCTCCTGGCCTAGCGGCGTGACGAGGTCAGGCGCTTGACTCACCCTCGCTCCCTTCACCCGCGTCGGCGTCGGCGTCGTCAGAGTCCTCCATGGACTCTACGTTCCTCGCGATGGCGACCACGCTGTCCCCGTCCGCGAGGTTCATGAGGCGAACGCCCATCGTCTGGCGGCCGGACTGCTTGATCTCCGCCGCCGTGGTGCGGATGACGCCGCCGTTGGACGTCATCGCGAACACCTCGTCGTCGGGGCCGACCATCAGCGCCCCCACCAACCTGCCGCGGGTCTGCACGATCTTAGCGGTGAGGACGCCCTTGCCCCCACGTCCCTGGAGCGGGTACTGCTCGGCGGGGGTCCGCTTGGCGTAGCCGCCCTCGGTGGCGACCAGGACGTTCTGCGTCTCCTCCTGCACGACGAGCATGTTGAGGATCTCCTGGTCCTCCTCGAACCGCATGCCGATCACGCCGGACGTGGCGCGGCCCATCGGGCGCAGCGAGTCGTCGTCGGCGCGGAACCGGATCGCCATCGCGCCGGTCGAGACCATCAGCAGGTCGTCGTCCGGCGTGACCAGCCGCGCGGAGATCACCTCGTCGTCGTCCACCAGGTTGATCGCGATGATGCCGCCGGTGCGGGGCGAGTCGAAGTCGCGCAGCGCGGTCTTCTTGACCTTGCCGTTCTTGGTAGCGAGGACGAGGTAGGGCGCGACCTCGTAGTCGCGCAGGTCCATCACCTGGGCGATGTGCTCGTCCGGCTGGAACGCCAGCAGGTTGGCGACGTGCTGGCCCCGCGAGTCGCGCCCGGAGTCGGGCAGCTCGTACGCCTTGGCGCGGTAGACGCGGCCCTTGTTGGTGAAGAACAGGATCCAGTGGTGCGTCGTGGTGACGAAGAACTGGTCGACGATGTCGTCCTGCTTGAGCTGGGCCCCGCGCACGCCCTTGCCGCCGCGCCGCTGCGCCCGGTACAGGTCGGTCTTGGTGCGCTTGGCGTAGCCGCCGCGGGTGATCGTGACGACGACGTCCTCTTCGGCGATGAGGTCCTCGTACGACACGTCCCCGTCGAACGGGATGATCTCGGTGCGCCGCTCGTCGCCGTACTTGTCGACGATCGGGGCGAGCTCCTCGCCGACGATGCGGCGCTGCCGCTCCGGCGAGCCGAGGATGTCGTTGTAGTCGGCGATCTCCGCCATCAGCTTGTCGTACTCGTCGATGATCGCCTGGCGCTCCAGGGCGGCGAGCTTGCGCAGCTGCATGTCGAGGATGGCCTGCGCCTGGATCTCGTCGATCTCCAGCAGGCCCATCAGGCCGCGCTGCGCCTCCTGCGCCGACGGCGAGCGGCGGATCAGCGCGATGACCTCGTCGATGCGGTCGAGCGCCTTCAGCAGCGCGCGCAGGATGTGGGCGCGCTCCTCCGCCTTGCGCAGCAGGAACCGCGTGCGGCGGACGATGACGTCGATCTGGTGCAGCACCCAGTGCCGGATGAACTGGTCGAGGCGCAGCGTGCGCGGCACCCCGTCGACCAGCGCCAGCATGTTGGCGCCGAACGTCTCCTGGAGCTGGGTGTGCTTGTAGAGGTTGTTGAGGACGACCTTGGCGACCGCGTCCCGCTTGAGGACGATCACCAGGCGCTGGCCGGTGCGGCCGGACGTCTCGTCGCGGACGTCGGCGACGCCGTCGAGCTTGCCGTCCTTGACCAGCTCGGCGATCTTCAACGCGAGGTTGTCGGGGTTGACCTGGTAGGGCAGCTCGGTGACGACCAGGCAGGTGCGGCCCTGGATCTCCTCGACGTCCACGACGGCGCGCATCGTGATCGAGCCGCGGCCGGTGCGGTACGCCTCCTCGATGCCCTTGCGGCCGACGATCAGGCCGGAGGTCGGGAAGTCGGGGCCCTTGATCCGCTGGAGCAGCGCCTCGAGGAGTTCCTCGTCGGTCGCGCCGTAGTTCTCCAGGAACCACTGGACGCCCTCGGCGACCTCCCGCAGGTTGTGCGGCGGGATGTTGGTGGCCATGCCGACCGCGATGCCCGCCGACCCGTTCACCAGGAGGTTGGGGTAGCGGGACGGCAGGACGTCGGGCTCCTGCGAACGGCCGTCGTAGTTGGCCGAGAAGTCGACGGTCTCCTTGTCGATGTCGCGCAGCAGCTCCATCGCCAGCGGCGCCATGCGGCACTCGGTGTAGCGCATGGCCGCGGCCGGGTCGTTGCCGCGCGAGCCGAAGTTGCCGTTGCCGTCGACCAGCGGGTAGCGCATCGACCACGGCTGGGCGAGCCGGACGAGGGCGTCGTAGATCGCCGAGTCGCCGTGGGGGTGGTAGTTCCCCATGACGTCGCCGACGACGCGCGCGCACTTGAAGTAGCCGCGGTCGGGGCGGTAGCCGCCGTCGTACATCGCGTACAGCACCCGGCGGTGCACCGGCTTCAGCCCGTCGCGGACCTCCGGCAGCGCGCGCGCGACGATGACCGACATCGCGTAGTCGAGATAGCTCTTCTGCATCTCGCCCTGGATGTCGACCGGTTCGACACGCCCGCCGAACGGGGCACCGCCCTCTGTGGTCACGTCCGTCACCTGTAAGACCTCTTCTAACGTCGTGGAAGGAAGCTTCAGAGCCCGTCAGCCGCGGACCGCCCGTACGGGGCGGCGGCGGCGTTCCGCCGGAGCCTCAGATGTCGAGGAAGCGCACGTCCTTGGCGTTGCGCTGGATGAACTCCCTGCGGGGCTCGACCTCCTCGCCCATGAGGACGCTGAACAGCTCGTCGGCCTGGGCGGCGTCGTCGAGCTGCACCTGGAGCAGGACCCGGTTGTCGGGGTCCATCGTGGTGTCCCACAGCTCGTTGGCGTTCATCTCGCCGAGGCCCTTGAAGCGCTGCACTTGGTCGCGGGGGCGCGGGTCGCGCTTGCCGGCCGCGACGCCCGCCTCGATGACCGCGTCGCGCTCGCGGTCGGAGTAGGCGTAGTCGGACTCGTTGCCCCGCGCGTCCCACTTGATCTTGTAGAGCGGCGGCTGCGAGAGGTAGACGTGGCCCGCCTCGATCAGCGGCTTCATGAACCGGAACAGCAGCGTCAGCAGCAGCGTGTTGATGTGGTGGCCGTCGACGTCGGCGTCCGACATCAGAATGATCTTGTGGTAGCGGAGCTTGGCGATGTCGAACTCGTCGTGGATCCCGGTGCCGAGCGCGGTGATGATCGCCTGGACCTCGTTGTTCTTGAGGATCCGGTCGATCCGCGCCTTCTCCACGTTGAGGATCTTGCCGCGGATCGGCAGGATCGCCTGGTAGTGCGGGTCGCGCCCGCCCTTGGCCGAGCCGCCCGCCGAGTCGCCCTCGACGATGTAGAGCTCGGAGCGGGACGGGTCGGTCGACTGGCAGTCCGACAGCTTGCCGGGCAGCGAGGTCGACTCCAGCAGGCTCTTGCGCCGGGTCAGGTCGCGGGCCTGCCGCGCCGCGATCCGGGCCCGCGCCGCCTGCGTGGCCTTGTTGATGATCTCCTTGGCCTCGCCCGGGTTGCGCTCGAACCAGTCGCGCAGGTGCTCGAAGCACGCCTTCTGGACGAACGACTTGGCCTCGGTGTTGCCGAGCTTGGTCTTGGTCTGCCCCTCGAACTGCGGGTCGGCCAGCTTGATCGAGATGATCGCCGTCAGGCCCTCGCGGACGTCCTCGCCGGTGAGGTTGTCGTCCTTGTCCTTCAGGAGCTTCTGCTCCTTGGCGTACCGGTTGACGATGCTGGTCAGCGCCGCCCGGAAGCCCTCCTCGTGGGTGCCGCCCTCCGCCGTGTTGATCGTGTTGGCGAACGTGTGGACGGACTCGGCGTAGGAGGAGTTCCACTGCATCGCGATCTCCACCGACATGCCCTCGGTGTCGTCGCCGAAGTAGACCACCGACTCGTGGACGGCGTCCTTCTTCGCGTTGATGTAGCGGACGAAGTCCTCGATGCCGCCCTCGTAGTGGTAGCGGACGACGCGCGGCTCGGCGCTCTCGTCGCCGTCGCCGTGGTCGGGCCGCTCGTCCCGCAGCGTGATCGACAGCCCGCGGTTGAGGAAGGCCATCTCCTGCATGCGGCGCGAGAGGGTCTCGAAGTTCCATTCGAGGGTCTCGAAGATGCTGCCGTCCGGCCAGAACGTGATCTGCGTTCCGGTCTCGTCGGTCGCCTCGCCCTTGGTCAGCGCCGTCTCCGGCCCCTGCCAGGTGTAGGACTGGCGCCACACGTGCCCGTCGACCCGTACCTCGGCCTCCAGCCGGGTGGACAGCGCGTTGACCACGGCCGAGCCGACCCCGTGCAGACCGCCGGAGACCGCGTACGACTTGCCGTCGAACTTGCCTCCCGCGTGCAGCGTGGTCAGCACCAGCTCGATGGCCGGCCGCTTCTCGACCGGATGCTCGCCGACCGGGATGCCGCGCCCGTTGTCGAGCACGCGAACGCCGCCGTCCGACATCAGGGTCACCACGATGTCGTCGGCGTAACCGGCCAGGGCCTCGTCGACCGAGTTGTCGACGATCTCGTAGACGAGGTGGTGGAGGCCCCGCTCCCCGGTCGATCCGATGTACATGCCGGGGCGCTTGCGAACCGCCTCCAGACCTTCAAGGACAGTGATCGAACTAGCGTCGTACGCCAAAGGAGATCCTCCTGCCGGGGACGTTCGCCGCCCCGCGCCCGAGGGAGCGCGGTGTGCCCCGTAACACACGTAAGGGCGCCCATGTGCTCTGGCTCATATCTGTCAGAGTCCCGGGCGACCCATGGCGGCGCAGCATCCTGAACCCGCTTTCATTCTACCGGGTCACGCGGCGAAAAGTGGCACTCACGAGCGCTGTGTGCGCTCGTGCCGCCCGAGCGGGCGTGGAGATGCATCCCCCCATAGGCCCCGGGGGGTCCTCCGGCCTATGGAGCGCTCGCAGCGTAACTAGTCATCGCGCTTCCCGAACAGATGTTCCCACCCGCCACTGACATCCCCGTCACACCAAGGCGTCACGCCGTACACCCAAAGTAAAGCCCCGCCCCCGAACGCGCCCCTCGCGGCCCCCGCCCCGCACCCCCAAAAACCAGACCCCTCCCGCCCGGGGCGGACCGCTTACCTCCATCGTCAAGGCCCCTCCCGTCCCAGGGAAGTAGAACGGAATTCTGTGGATAACTCAGCGGACGCGCCAGGCTCCCGCCCGCCGGGGGCCAGAGGAAGGACCGACCACCTTGACGCGCCGTACGGTCCCCTGCCCCAGTTCCTCGTTCAGCCGCCGGACGAGGTTGGACGACAGGAGGCGGAGCTGCGTGGCCCACGTCGTCGAATCGGCGACGACCGTCAACTCCCCCTCCTCGAAACGTTCGGGCTTGGTGTGCTCTGCCAGTTCGGGCCCCACGATGCCCTGCCAGTTGCCGAACACCCCGCCGACCGCCGCGCGCTGTTCCCAGCCCCGCGTCGCCATCAGCTCCCGGATCGCCGAACCGAACGCTTTCGGGTCGCCACCCCTGCCCGGCTCCCGCACGCGCGCGGGCGGGCGCCCTTGCGCTTGTTGCCCTGGCCGGGCATCGTCCCGCGCTTGAGCGCATCCGCCTTGGCCTGCGCCAACGCCTCGCGCGCAAGCTCGATCCCCGACTTCGCCGGAACGGCCTCCTCCGCACCGCCACCCACCGCACCGTCACCCATCGCGCCACCACTCGACGCGCTGCCACCCATCGCGCTGCCGCCCGACGCGTCGCCCGCGGCAGCGCCGGGCGCGCCACCCTCCGGGCCGCCGCTCGTCAGGCCACCACCCGTCGCGCCATCCGCCGGGCTGCCGCCCGTCGCGGCACTGCCCGTCGCGGCACCGCCGGGCGCGCCGCCCGCCGCCGTGCTGCCGGATGCGCTGCCCATCGCGCCCCCGGCACCGGGGGAGTCGGCCGCGCTGGCGGAATCGGCCGCGCTTGGGCCCTTTTCTCGCGGTGCAGAACGCGGGGAGTTATGCACATCCTGTGGATCGTCGTTCACGCGCGTTCTCCCTCAGGGCGCCGAGGCGTTCATCCGCGGGTCACCGTGCCGTCGGCCACGGCGTAGGCGTTGCCGGTCAGTTCCTCAGGGACGTCGGCCGGAACGGCCGCCGTGATGAGCACCTGCTCGGCGGGCGCCACCATGCCGGCGAGGCGGCTGCGGCGGCCCGTGTCGAGTTCGGCGAAGACGTCGTCCAGGATCAGTACGGGGTCGTCCCCATCGGCGCGGAGCAGGTCGAACGCGGCGAGGCGGAGTCCGAGGGCGAACGACCACGACTCGCCGTGGCTGGCGTACCCCCGCGCGGGCAGGTCCCCGAGCCGGAGTACGAGATCGTCGCGATGGGGGCCGATGAGGCTGACGCCGCGTTCGAGTTCCTGCTTGCGGGCGTCGGCGACGGCGGCCAGCATCTGCTCGGCGAGCTGTCCACGGTCTGTGGACAACTCCGCGCCCACCGAGCTCTTGTAGGCGAGGTCCGCGTCGCCGCCGCCAGGGGCGAGCGCCTCGTACGCCTGGGCGGCCAATGGACGCAGCGCCGTGACGAGGTCGAGCCGGGCGGCGAGGAGGTCCGCGCCGGTACGGGCCAGGTGCGAATCCCACACGTCGAGCGTCGCCAGGACCTCGGCACCAGGGGCCCGGCGGTGCGCCGCCGCAGACTTGAGCAACGCGTTCCGCTGCTTGAGGACGCGGTCGTAGTCAGAACGGACGCCAGCGAAGCGGGGTGCGCGGGCGGTGAGCAGTTCGTCCATAAAACGACGGCGCTCACCCGGGTCGCCCTTGACGAGGGAGAGGTCCTCCGGGGCGAACAGCACCGTACGCAGCATCCCCAGGATCTCGCGCGGCCTGGGGACGGGGGAGCGGTTCAGGCGCGCTCGATTGGCCTTGCCGGGGTTGATTTCAAGCTCGATCAGGGCCTTTCGCTCGTCCTTCACCACGCCCGCCCGGACGATCGCGCGGGGCGCGCCCTGCCGGACGAGCGGCGCGTCGGTGGCGGCGCGGTGGCTGCCGTGGCTGGCCACGTAGCCGATGGCCTCGACCAGGTTGGTCTTGCCCTGGCCGTTCGGGCCCACGAACGCGGTGATCCCCGGCTCTAGCGCGACCTCTGCGGTGGCGTACGAGCGGAAATCCTGGAGCGACAGGTGGGCGACGTGCACGGGACACGAGGGTAGAGCCTTCCGCCCCCTCCGGCCGACCCGCGCCCCGGAGAATCCCCTCACAGCCCCCGCGCACGCCAACGGGAGCGGCACCCTCCCCGATCACCCCACGCGAGCCGTACGAACGTCTACGGGCACGCAGGGCCCCGTCCTACGCCGCCAGCCCCAAGCCCCGTACGCGCCCCGCGGCCGCCGAGGCCCGCCGTACGCGCGAGTCCTCGCGTGCACACGAGCCCTCGCGTGCGCGCGCGTCGGCGACCGCACAACCGCCCGCCGCCGAACGACGCCCGGCAGCCCCAGGAGAGCTCAGACCGGTGGGGGGTCACGTCGGCGCCGGGGGAGTCGGCGCCCTTCGCCGATTCCACGGCGTGGCCGCCGAACTGGTTGCGCAGCGCGGCCACGACCTTCATCGCGGGCGAGTCGTCCTGGCGGGAGGAGAAGCGGGCGAAGAGGGAGGCGGTGATCGCCGGCAGGGGGACGGCGTGGTCGACGGCGGCCTGGACGGTCCAGCGGCCCTCGCCGGAGTCGTTGGCGAACCCGCGCAGGTCGTCCAGCTCGGGGTCCTCGGTCAGGGCGCGGTTGAGCAGGTCCAGGAGCCACGACCGGATGACCGTGCCCTCCTGCCAGCTCCGGAACGTCTCGGGGACGTTGGTCACCACGTCGCTGGCCTCGATCAGCTCGTAGCCCTCGCCGAACGCCTGCATCATCGCGTACTCGATGCCGTTGTGGACCATCTTCACGAAGTGCCCGGCGCCGATCTTCCCGCTGTGGACGAAGCCGTACTCGCCCTCCGGCTTCAGCGTCTCGAAGATCGGCATCAGGCGCTTCACGTTGTCCTCGTCGCCGCCGACCATGAGCGCGTAGCCGTTCTGGAGGCCCCACACGCCGCCGCTGACTCCGCAGTCGACGAAGCCGACGCCCTTGGCCGCCAGCTCCTCGCCGTGCCGCTGGTCGTCCACATAGTGCGAGTTGCCGCCGTCGACGACGAGGTCGCCGGCCTGGAGCAGTTCCCCAGCCTGTGGACGGTCTCGTGGGTCGGGCCTCCCGCGGGCACCATCACCCACACCGCGCGCGGCGGCGACAGCCGTTCGACCAGCTCCTCGACCGTGGCGACGTCGCTGACGTCGGGATTGCGGTCGTACCCGACGACCGTGTGCCCGCCGCGGCGCAGACGTTCGGCCATGTTGCCGCCCATCTTGCCCAGGCCGATGATCCCCAGCTCCATGCTCAGCTCCCCTGTGCGCGTCGTTGACGGCGAGGCCGCTCCCCGCCTCCCTCTCTATTGCCCCAGGATCGTCCCTTACCCTGACAGGCGCACCGGCATGATCAGGTAGCGGTAGTTGGGGTTCTCGCCGTCCTGCGGCGGCTTGCCGGTCAGCACCGCGGGCTTGGTCGGCGTGGTGAACGACAGCCGCGCCGTGTCCGAGCCGATCGCCGACAGCCCGTCCAGCAGGAAGCCGGGGTTGAACGCGATGTCGATGTCGTCGCCCTCCAGCGTCGCCTCCAGCGCCTCGACGGCCTGGGCCTCGTCGCCGGTCCCGGCCTCCAGGACGACCTCTCCCTGGCGGAACGAGAGCCGTACGGGCGTGTTCCGCTCGGCCACCAGGGACACGCGCTTGACCGCCTCGATGAACGGCGAGGTCTGGATCTCGGCGAGGCCCGCGTACTCCGACGGCAGCAGCGACCGGTACTTGACGAAGTCGCCGTCCAGCAGCCGCGAGGTCGTCCGGCGTCCGCCGCCCTCGAAGCCGATCATGCCCTCGCCCGCGCCGCCGTCCGCGCCCGTGCCGGCGAGCGCGATCTGCACCTCGGCGCCCGCGGTCAGCGACTTGGCCGTGTCGGCGAGCGTCTTCGCCGGGACGAGCGCCACGGCGGAGAAGTCGGGACGCTCCGGCTTCCAGTGCAGCTCGCGGACGGCGAGGCGGTAGCGGTCGGTGGACGCGAGCGTGACGGTCTCGCCCTCGATCTCCACCCGCACGCCGGTGAGCATGGGGATGGTGTCGTCCTTGCCCGCGGCGATCGCGACCTGCGCGACGGCGGCGGCGAACTCGTCGCTGCCCACCGCGCCGGCGGCCGGGGGCATGTCCGGCAGGGTCGGGTAGTCCTCCACAGGCATGGTGAGGAGTGTGAACTTCGCGCTGCCGCAGCGGAGCATCACCTTCGCCCCGTCGGTCGTCACCTCCACAGGGTGGGGAGGAAGGCTGCGCGAGATCTCCGAGAGGAGGCGGCCGGAGACGAGGGCCGTCCCCGGCTCCTCCACGTCGATGTCCGTGGAGACCTGCGCGGAGACCTCGTAGTCGAACGCCGACAGCTTCAGCCGGTCGCTCGCCTCGATGTGCATCCCGGCGAGAACGGGCACCGGGGGCCGGACCGGGAGCGTGCGCGCGGTCCAGGCCACGGCGTCAGCCAGGGCGTCTCTGTCGATGCGGAACTTCAAGGGGACCCGCCTCCTGCAGGTGTCGGACGAACAGCGAGGTGTACGTGAACGATGAGTTGTACGTGATGTACGAGCTTGCCGCGTTGGCGCTCTTTGGGGCTCGGCGGGGCGCTCGGAGCGCGTGATCCCCAGGCCCTAGTTTGAGTTGAGTTTTTTCTTGAGTAGAGAAGTAGAGCAGTACTCGTCATAGGGGCGGTGGACAGTGTGGACATCCCACGTTCCCGCAGGTCGTACCGCGTGGCGTCATCCACCGGCCCTGTGCATCGCCGGTGGACGGCGCGGCGCCGCCTGAGGACAGGGATTCCGTCCCCACAGTCCGTCCTCAAGTCATCCCCCGGTTGTCCACGAGTTCTCCGCAGGTTTTCCCAGCCGTCATGGGGACGCGGTGTCGCGGGCCGTCCGCCGGCGAGACCGTCCCCAGGCCGTCCCCAGGTGATCCCCAGGTCGTCCACGGACTCGTCCCCATGATGCCGGGTCCGCGCCCCCAGCCTGTCCCCAATCCATCCACCGGTCGTCCTCAGGTTGTCCGCAGGTTGTCCCCCGGCTATCCACGAGAATCCCCAGAGTTTTCCCCAGCCTGTGTGTGCGGAAGTGCTTCGACGCGCCGTCCGAACGACCCGGATCCGGCCTTTTCCCCGGAATCTGCGGTCGTTCCCTTGGGATTTTTCGGGTTCCGCCGGCTCCGGGCTCGGTCGGCGCGGTGCCCGCCTGGTTATCCCCAGCCTTCCTTGATCGGCTCCGGCCGCTGTCAACAGGGTCGCGAGGCGCTCGCGGGCCTGTGGGCGGCCTGGGGAAGGACGGTGGCGGACGGTTCGTACGCGCCGTTCACGCCGTGCGCGTCGTCCGTGTGCGGTGCGCGTGCGCTTCATGCGGCGGGCCGGTGCGTCAGGAGCCGCCCGGGTCCGCACGGCGGCGTTCAGCGCTTGCGGGCCTGGTGTTTGATCCGGCCCGTCAGCTCGGTGACCTGGTTGTAGATCGCGCGGCGCTCGGCCATCAGCGATCGGATCTTGCGCTCGGCGTGCATCACGGTCGTGTGGTCGCGCCCGCCGAACTGCTGCCCGATCTTCGGCAGCGACAGGTCCGTCAGCTCCCGGCACAGGTACATCGCGATCTGCCGCGCGGTCACCAGCATCCGCGAACGCGACGGCCCGCACAGGTCCTCGATCGTCGTGCCGAAGTACTCCACCGTCTGCGCCATGATCATCGCTGCGGTGATCTCCGGCCCGGTGTCGTTCGGGATCAGGTCCTTCAGGACGATCTCGGCGAGCTTCATGTCGACCGACTGCCGGTTCAGGCTGGCGAACGCCGTCACCCGGATCAGCGCGCCCTCCAGCTCGCGGATGTTGGTCGCGATCTGCGAGGCGATGAACTCCAGCACGTCCGGCGGCGCCGCCAGGCCCTCCTGCCGCGCCTTCTTCTGGAGGATCGCGATCCGCGTCTCCAGCTCCGGCGGCTGGACGTCGGTGGTCAGTCCCCACTCGAACCGGTTGCGCAACCGATCCTCCAACGTCACCAGTTCTTTGGGCGGGCGATCGCTGCTGATCACGATCTGCTTGCTCGCGTTGTGCAGGGTGTTGAACGTGTGGAAGAACTCCTCCTGCGTCTGTTCCTTGCCTTCCAGGAACTGGATGTCGTCGACGAGGAGGATGTCCACATCACGGTAACGCCGCCGGAACCCGTCGGCCTTGCCGTCGCGGATCGAGTTGATGAAGTCGTTGGTGAACTCCTCGGAGCTCACGTACCGCACGCGCGCGCCGTTGAACAGGCTCTGGGCGTAATGGCCGATCGCGTGCAGAAGGTGCGTCTTCCCCAGACCTGAGTCGCCGTAGATGAACAGCGGGTTGTACGCCTTGGCGGGCTGCTCCGCCACGGCGACGGCCGCCGCGTGCGCGAACCGGTTGGACGACCCGATGACGAACGTCTCGAATGTGTACTTGGGGTTGAGCCGCGCGTGCTCGGCGCCCGCGCCTTGAGCGGCTCCCCCGCCGCCGGAACCGCCGCCGTGAGCACCGCCGTGCGCACCGCCGTGCGCACCGCTGTGCGCGCCGCCCGGGGCGGGCGCTCCGTTCGAGCCGTGCCCGCCGGGCCCCGGCGTGCCGCCGCGGCCCTCGTGGTCGCGAGGCTCCCTGCCGTCGCGCGCCCTGGACTCGCCGGGTCCGCGCGGGTCACGCGGGTCCCCCGGCCGACCCTCGCGGAGGTCGCCTGGTCGGCCGTCGCGCAGGTCGCCCGGTCCGCGCGGGTCGCGCAGATCGGTCGGCGCCGCCTGCCCGGCGGGCCCGCGCGACTCGCCCTGGTCGTCGTCGCGGAAGTCGTCGCGGAAGGCGCTCTCGCCCCGGTACGGCTCCGCGCCCTGATACTGATCGACGCTCTGGTACGGCTCCGCGCCCTGGTACGGCTCGCCGTTCTGGTACGGGTCGTCGCCGTGCCCGAGGGGGCCTTCGCCCGTTCCGCCGCCGCCCGGCTGCTGCTCGCGGGCCTCGCGTCCGCCGCCCTGCTGCTCGGAACGCCCTCCGCCGGGACGCATCGCGCCGAGCGTGCGGTCGTTCAGATGGGACGGCGCGTGCGGGGGACGTCCGCCCGTCTCGCCGCCATAGCCCCCGGGCTCGCCGTACCCGTCGGACGGACCGGCGCCCGGCCGCCCCCGCCCTCCCGGGCCACCGAGCCCTGGGCCACCCGGTCCTGGGCCGCCGAAGCCTTGTCCGGGCGGCTGCCCGCGGCCGTCGTACGGCGCGCGCCCGCCGGGCCCCGCGCCGTACGCGGGCGGACGCGGCGCGGCCGGATACGCGCCGCTGTGCTCGCCGTCGCGCTGCGGCCAACCCCGATCGTCGTCGCCCGGCGGATATCCACCGGGCGCGCCGGGGCTGTGGGTAACTCCGCCCTGCGGCCGGTACGCGTTTTGGTCTCCGTAGGGATTCTGGTCGCCGTACCCCTGATCCGCGTAGTTCTGGTCGGCGTACCCCTGGTCCTTGTAGGGCTGCTCTGGATAGGGGCGGTCTCCGTACGACTGCTCGCCGTACTGCTTGTCGCCGTACGGCTGGCGGTCGTCAAAAGGCCGTTCGCCGCCGTACCCGCCCTCGCCCGCGTACGCGCCGGGCTCGTGCCCCTGCGCGGGAACCCCAGCGCCGCCGGAACCCGCGCCCGGCTGCTCGCCCGCCGGGGCCGGCGGCTCGGGCTGGACGGTCACCGCGACGCGGATCTCCCGTCCCAGCTCGTGCGACAGGGCCTGCGTGATCAGGTTGCGGAGCCGGGTCTCCAGGGCGTCCTTGGCGAACTCGTTGGGCGCGGCGAGCAGCGCGGTGCCCTCGACCAGCGCCAGCGGACGGACCATCGGCAGCCACGCTCGGTAGCTCGGGGCGAGATCGCTCTCCGACAGCGCCGTGAGGGTCCGGGCCCAGACCGATCCGAGATCCTGACCGTCCATGCGCAAGGTCCCCTCCCCAAAACTCCGGCGGACCGGAGTGCCTGTCCGCCCAGCCGTCCCACGGCGCGCGACGCGCCTCGATGGGCACTCCGGCGGCGCGGAAGACTTACTCTCTCACGAGTTGTCCACAGAGTTGTCCACATGCTGTGCATGAACATCGGCACCCTGTGTAAAAGCCCACAGGGCGCACGTCTGGTCAGGCGAGATTCATGAAATCCCCGGGTATTCGGCCGCCTCCGGGCGGTTCCGCGGGGGTCATTCGGGAGGGTCTACGGGAGGGCCGTTCACCTGACTCGGCGAAAAGGCCAGGGGTGCGACCTTAACGGCCTCACCGCCACCCCGCAACACGCACACCGCATCCCGAACCGGTCCCGACCGGCCCCGACCGGCTCGGGCCGCGAGCGCCGCCGGTCGCGGCGGAGGCGGCTCCGTTTGACCTGATGGCCGGCCAGCCCGTAACGTTCTGAGGTCGAGTCGCATCGACGGTGGTGACGCGTGCCCGCCATCTGCTCCTCCAGGGAGAACGGGTGGGCCCCCGCTGCGGGGGACCAGACGCGGCCCTCGATGCGGGTTATCACGCCTGAAGTCACATACGACCGCAGCACTGGAGCCTAGAGTGAGCAAGCGTACTTTCCAGCCGAACAACCGTCGCCGCCACAAGAAGCACGGCTTCCGGCTGCGCATGCGCACCCGCGCTGGGCGCGCCATTCTCTCCGGGCGGCGCAGCAAGGGCCGCGCCCGCATCGCGGTCTGACCCACAGCACGCATGCTGCCGTCCGGGTACCGGATGCGGCGGCGGGACGAGTTCACGTTGGCCGTCCGGCGCGGTCGTCGCGCCGGACGGCCAACTGTCGTCGCGCACCTGCTCCGCCGCGGCGATGCCCCTCGGGACGACTCCCCTCGGACCGTCGCCGCCGGAGCGGACCCGTCCGCCCCGCCGCACGTCGGGTTCATCGTCGCCCGCACCGTGGGCAACGCCGTGGTCCGTAATTCGGTGCGGCGCCGCCTGCGGCACCTGGTGCGCGGGCACCTCGATCGACTTCCGCGGGGTAGCCTGCTCGTAGTGCGTGCCAACCCCGCCGCGGGTCGGGCGCGCCCAGACGACCTGGCCGCGGATCTGGAGTCGGCGCTCGACCGGCTTCTGCGGCCACCCACGTCCAAGGGGCGGAGATGACGAGTCGGCCAGGGGACGACGTCCCCGCACAGCACACGGCCCGGGGCACCGGCCCTGCGGCCGCCGTACTGATCCTGCTCGTCCGCGCCTACCGCCGCTTCTTGAGTCCCCTGCTCGGGCAGCAGTGCCGGTTCCAGCCCACTTGCAGCGCGTACGGCCTGGAGGCCCTTCAGGTGCACGGGGCGCTGCGCGGCACGTGGCTGACGGCCCGCCGGATCGGCCGGTGCCATCCCTTCAACCGCGGCGGGTACGACCCGGTGCCGCCGCGGCGGGACGCGCCCGCGCCCACGATCACCTCACGCCGCGCGGAGAGCGGCCCCGCCCTAGCAGAGCCCAAGGAGCTGCCCGGTGCTTGATTGGCTTTACTCGATCGTCGCTCAGCTCATCGTGTGGATGCACACGGGACTGAGCACCGTCGTCCCCAAGGACAGTGGATGGGCCTGGGGCGGTTCGATCATCCTGCTCACCGTGCTGCTGCGGCTGGCGCTCGTTCCGCTGTTCGTCAAGCAGATCCACGCGTCCCGGAAGATGCAGGAGCTGAACCCCAAGGTTCAGGCGCTGCGCAAGAAGTACAAGAACGACAAGCAGCGCCTCAACCAGGAGGTCATGAAGCTCTACCAGGAGAACGGCGCCAACCCGCTGTCGGGCTGCCTGCCGATCCTGGTGCAGATGCCGGTGTTCATCGGCCTCTTCCAGGTGCTCAAGCGGATCTCGGACGCCAAGGAGGGGCACGGCGTGTTCGCCGTGACGCCCGACCTGGTGCAGAGCGCGCAGAAGGCCAACATCTTCGGCGCGCACATCCCCGACACGTTCCTGCACGCCTGGGGCAGCGACCCGCGGCCGTGGAGCGCGATCGTCATCACCGGCATCGCCGTGGTGATCAGCTCCTGCACGACGTTCTTCACCGTCCGCGCCAGCATGAAGCGGCAGCCCGTCACCGACGACGCCAACCCGATGATGCAGGCGCAGAAGATGATGGTCTTCCTCGCGCCGCTGTTCGGCCTGTTCGGCCTCGGCTTCCCGCTCGGCGTCCTCATGTACTGGGTGACGTCCAACAGCTGGACCCTCGCGCAGCAGCACTACATCTACTCCAAGTACCCGCCGCTCACCACGAACGGCGACAACGGCGGCGGCGCCGGCGCGCAGGGCGCCGGCAAGGGCAAGACCACCACCGGCAAGACGACGGGCAAGCCCGCCGCGAAGGGCGCCCCCGCCAAGGGAGCCAAGAACAACGCCGCCGCCCCGTCCGGGATCAAGGCCAAGCTGAAGAAGGAGCCGGAGCCCGTTCCCGAGCCGGAGGACGACAAGCCCAAGGTCGTCCGCAACCAGCCGACGCGTAAGCCGCGCAGCAAGCGCAGCGGCAGCCAGAAGCGCTAGTTTTGAGCCCGGTCCTTGTCGAAGAAGGAGATCCCGTTGAGCCAGACCGACACCACTGAGGTCGACGTCCAGGCGCTCGAACAGGAAGGTGAGATCGCCGCCGACTACATCGAGGGTCTGCTCGACATCGGTGACTACGACGGCGACATCGACATGGACGTCGAGGGCGAGCGCGCGGTGGTCGCCGTCGTCGGCGCCTCCCTGGACGAGCTGGTCGGCAAGCGCGGCGAGGTCCTGGAGGCGCTCCAGGAGCTGACCCGCCTCGCGGTGCACCGCCAGACCGGCAACCGCACCCGGCTGATGCTCGACATCGGCGGCTACCGGGAGCGCCGCCGCGCCGAGCTCACCAAGCTGGGCCAGGACGTCGCCGACGAGGTCAAGCAGGCCGGCGAGTCCAAGCCGCTCGCCCCGATGACCCCGTTCGAACGCAAGATCGTGCACGACGCGGTCGCCGCCGCCGGCCTCCGCAGCGAGTCCGAGGGCGAGGAGCCCGACCGCTACGTCGTGGTCTACCCCGCCTGACCCGAACTCCCCGATGGCCCCCGCACCCTGTGGTGCGGGGGCCATCGCCGTCCCGGCCCACCTGCCAGGCCTGCTCGTCCCGACCCGTCCGTTCGGGCCTGTCCGTTCGGGCCTGTCCGGTTGGGCTTGTTCGTCCCTTTCCGCCCGTTCGGGCCGCTCGTTTCTGTCCGTCCGGTTGGGTCTGCTCGTCTTGGCCCGCTCGTTACAGGCCCGCACGTGCGGGCCCACTCGTCCCGGCCCGCTGATCCCGGCCTGCTCGTTCCGGTCTGTCGGTGCGGGCCGCTCGTCCCTGTCCTTCCGGTGGGGCCTGCTCGTCCTGGGCCGTCCGTCCGAGCCTGCTCGTCCTGGCCCGCTCGTTCGGGCTTGTCCGTTCGGGCCCGCTGGTCCCGGCCTACTCGTCCAGGTCCGCTCGTTCCGGTCTGGCGGTGCGGGCCCGTCCGTTGCGGCCTGCCCGCCGGGCCCGCCGCCGCGCGCCGCCCGACCGACGACCGACCTGGCGTGCTGCGCGGCGGCTGTTGGGGCCGACGTGCCGTGCGACGCCGGTCGGACCGACTGCTGCGCGGCGGCCGGTCGGACCGCCGCGCTGTGCAGTGGCCGGTTCGGCCGGTGCGCTGCACGGTGGCCGGTCGGATTGGCGTGCTGTGCAGTGGCCGTGTCGTTCGGCGTGGTGCTCGGCGGGCGGCGCGAGCGGCGTGCCTTGCGGCGGGCGTTCTGGCCCGGTGTTGCGAGGGGCCGCGCGTGTCCGCTGCGGGCACGGTGTTGTTGTGTTAACGACGCGGGACGGGGATGGCGCGTTATCGGTCGCGGGGGGTGCGAGGAGGGGGTTCGGACGTCACGGAGGTGCGGTTCTCGTGGGCCGGGTCCTGCGCGATCGTGGGGTTCTGCGCGACGGACGGGTCCTGCGCCGCGTGGCCGTGAGGCGGCGGGTCCGAGGACACCGGTCGTTCGACCACACGTTCGACTCGTTCGACCGGCTCGCCGGTGGTGTGCTCGATGACACGCTCCTCCCGGACGATCCGTTCCGTCGGCTCCTCCCGGATGACCGGGCCCGCGGGTTCGTCCACGTATCCCGGGTCGGCGCCGGCCATCTGGCCCGCGCGGCGGCGCGGCCGGGTGTACATCAGCGTGAAGATCATGCTGATGACGCCGACGAGGATCAGGATCCAGCCGACCATCTGGATGTTGACACCGCTGAGGTCGACACGGAGGGCGAACGCGAGGATGGCGCCGAGGGCGATGAAGGCGAGACTGACTCCAATACCCATGGGCTTCGGAGCCTCCTTCCAGGAGGGCGGTTGGCACTCGTCCTCCTTTACCCCGGCTACGGCGAATATGCGGGCAGATGTCATGTGACGCGGCGTAGCGTACGAACGGACCCATCGCCGTCCCGCCGTTGTCCCATCCGCGCGGCAAGGGGTGGCCTGGAACGTTTCGTATGTTCGCCGCCTGGGTTTTTTGTGGAACGATTCGTACGGTGGGGATTGCACTAGAGGTTTTCGGTGACGCGCTGCCCGTCGCGGAACGTTACGCGGAGTTCCTCGCGGGCGCGGGCGTCGAGCGGGGCCTCATCGGCCCCCGGGAGGCCGATCGCCTCTGGGAACGCCACCTGATCAACTGCGCCGTGGTCGCCGAGGCCGTCCCGCAGGGTGCGAACGTCGTCGACATCGGCTCGGGGGCCGGGCTCCCGGGGATCGTCCTCGCGATCGTCCGCCCCGATCTGACGATCACCCTGCTGGAGCCGTTGCTGCGGCGCACCAGGTTCCTCGACGAGGCGGTCGAGATGCTGAAGCTGCCCAACGTCGAGGTGCGGCGCGCCCGCGCCGAAGAGGTCGCCAAGGAGTTCGCGGTGGACGTGGCGACCGCCCGCGCCGTCGCGCCCCTGGAGCGTCTCGCCAAGTGGGCGCTCCCGCTCCTGCGCCCCGGCGGCGAGCTGCTGGCCCTCAAGGGCGAGCGCGCGGCGGGCGAGTTGGACGAGGCCCGGCCCGTTCTCGAACGGTTCGGGGTGCGGACGGCCGAACTGCGGCAAGTCGGGCGCGGTAAGGTCGATCCGCCGACAACGCTTGTCCGTGTGGTGGCCGGACGGGTCGAGCGCCCGCCCCGCCGCGCCAAAGGGTCGAGGAAGAGGTCTTCATGAGCACGGGACCAGGACTGGGCTGGCCTGACCGCGCCGACGAACCCCCCGAAGATCAGCCGTCCGGACCCGGTCGGCCCGGCGGTGAGGGCGTGGCCGGGGAGGCCGGGCCCGGGAACGCGCCGGGGGAGCCGGCACCGGAGGCGGGGGGCCCTCCCTCCGGGCACGCCATGTGGGGAAACACGACGTCCGGCACCGCGGACAACGTCGGCTACGTACCGACGAACGGCGGCGCGCAGCAGCCGCCGCCGGGTCCGCGGAAGGGACCATCTCAGGGGGAGTCAGAACTCGTGCGCGAGGCGCTCAAGGACGCCAAGGTTTCACGTGAAACCGCGGTGACGTCCATGAAGGTGATGTCGGGCCGCAGAGAGAAGGAGTGGCCCCGGCCGAAGCACTGCCGGATCGTCACGATCGCCAACCAGAAGGGCGGCGTCGGCAAGACCACCAGCTCGGTGAACCTCGCCGCCTCGCTCGCGATGCACGGCGCCCAGGTCCTCGTCGTCGACCTCGACCCGCAGGGGAACGCCTCGACCGCCCTCGGCGTCGAGCACCACGCGGAGATCCCGTCGATCTACGACGTGCTGATCGAGGACATGCCGCTGTCGGACATCGTCGTCCCGGCCACCGACATCCCCAACCTGTTCTGCGCCCCGGCCACCCTCAACCTCGCCGGCGCCGAGATCGAGCTCGTCTCGAAGGTGGCCCGCGAGTCGCGCCTGCGCCGCGCCCTGGAGTCGTACGACACCGAGGCGTTCGACTACGTCCTGATCGACTGCCCGCCGTCGCTCGGGCTGCTCACCGTCAACGCCCTCGTCGGCGGGGACGAACTGCTGATCCCCATCCAGTGCGAGTACTACGCGCTGGAGGGCCTCGGACAGCTCGTCCGCACCGTCGACCTCGTCAAGGCGCACCTCAACCCGAAGCTGGCCGTGACCACCATCCTGCTCACCATGTACGACGCGCGGACCCGGCTCGCCGCGCAGGTCGCCGAGGACGTCCGCAACCACTTCGGCGACGTCGTCCTCAACACCGTCATCCCCCGCAGCGTCCGCGTCTCCGAGGCGCCCAGTTACGGGCAGTCCGTCATGACGTACGACCCCGGCTCCAGCGGCGCCCTCGCCTACAGCGAGGCGGCGTCCGAGGTGGCCCACCGCGGCGCGGGAGCGGCCCAGTGAGCCAGCAGCGGCGCGGCCTGGGCAAGGGGCTCGGAGCGCTCATCCCGCCGGCCCCGCCCACCCCACCGCCCGCCCCGGAACCGGGCGCGGGCGCGGGCGAGGGCGAACCGGGCTACCCGGCCGTCCCGAACGGCACCGGCTCCGACGGCGCGCCCGCGCCGGACGTCCAGCCGGTCGCGGGCGCGCACTTCGCGGAACTGCCCGTGAAGAGCATCCGGGTCAACCCCCGGCAGCCCCGCAAGTACTTCGAGGAGGAGGCCCTCGAAGAGCTCGCCGACTCGATCCACATCGTCGGCCTGCTCCAGCCCATCGTCGTCCGCCGGATCACCTCCGACGAGCACGACTACGAGCTGATCATGGGCGAGCGGCGCTGGCGGGCGTCCCAGCGCGCCGGCCTCGAAGCGATCCCCGCGATCATCCGGGAGACCAGCGACACCGACATGCTCCGTGACGCGCTCATGGAGAACCTGCACCGCCAGCAGCTCAACCCGCTGGAGGAGGCTGCCGCGTACCAGCAGCTCCTGGAGGACTTCGGCGCCACCCACGAGCAGCTCGCCGGACGCATCGGCCGGTCCCGCCCGCACATCACCAACACCCTGCGCCTGCTGAAGCTCCCGCCCCCCGTTCAGCTCCGCGTCGCCGCGGGCGTCCTGTCGGCGGGCCACGCCCGCGCCCTGCTCTCCCTCGACACCGTCGAGGCCCAGGAGCACCTCGCCCAGCGCATCGTCTCCGAGGGCCTCTCCGTCCACGCGGTCGAAGAGATCATCGCCATGCGCGAGGTCGAGGAGGGCCCCGCCGAACCCCGCCAGGGCCGCCGCAAGAAGCCCGTCGCGCCCGCCCTCAAGGACCTGGCCGACCGCCTCTCCGACCGCTACGAGACCCGCGTCCGCGTCGACCTCGGCCGCAGCAAGGGCAAGATCGTCGTGGAGTTCGCCACCCTGGAGGACCTGGACCGCATCATCAAGTCCATGGCCCCGGACGAAAAGGGCGTCTCCGAGAACTGACCAGCCACCCCACCAACGCCCCGGACCCCAAAGGCCCGGGGCGTCCCCATTCCCCGGTCCTTGATGGGCCAGGGCATCCTCATGCCCGGTCCCTGAAGGGCCGGGCGTCCCCATCCCTGCAACCCCCAACCCAGCTCCCTGCCCCACCCCCGACTGACGTACCGCCCCGGCAGGGCCGCCGCTCTCCCGCCCGGTCCCCCGTCCGCTCCCGGGCCGCCACGCCACTCCGGGCCGCCGCCGAGCCTCGGACAGCGGTGCCGCCTAAACGGAGAGCGCGCTGTCGGCCCTGCTGCCCCCTGAGCCGCCACGCCACAGGGGCACTGCGGCCCTACTCACGCGCCGCCCCCTCGGAGCGCCTGGGCCATACATCCCCCGCCCCGCACACACGTTCCTCTATGACGTCCCGAGTCCCCGCCGCACCGCCCGCCCGCCCGCCACACCGGGGCCGTCGCCGAACCTCGGGCAGTGGGCAGTGACGTCGTCCGGGACAGGGAGCGCTGTCGGGCCTGCTGCCCCCTGAGCCGCCACGCCACAGAACTCCGCGGCCCCACTCACGCGCCGCGCCCCCGCAGCGCCTGGGCCATACATCCGTCACCCTCCACACGCCGTCCTCTGGTGACGCCCCGAGTCCCCGCACCGCCTGCCCGCCACACCGCTCGTCCGCCAGCACTCGTCCGCTGCACCACACCGTTCGCTGCGCCGCCCGTTCGCAGCATCGCCCGTTTGCTGCGCCGCGCCGTCCGCCGCGGCGCTCGTCCGCTGCGCCACTCGCCGCGCCGCACTGACCGCCGCGCCGCGCTGACCACCGCACTGCGCTGACCGCTGCGCCGCCCGTTCGCAGCGTCACCCGTTCGAAACGCCGCGCCGCCCGCCGCGCTGCGCCATCCGTCCGCTGTGCTGCGCGCCGCCCGTTCGCCGCGCTGCGCTGTCCGCTGCGCCGCCCGCCGCGCCGCGCCGCCCGTCCGCCGTTTCGCCCGTCCGCTGCGCCGCGCTGTCCGCCGCGCTGCGCCACACCGCCCGTCCGCTGCGCCACACCGTCCGCCGCGCCGCCCGTCCGCTGCGCCGCACCGTCCGCTGTTTCACGCCGTTCGCTGCGCTGTCCCTTCGCCACATGCGCGGACCGTCGCCTTGTCTGCACCCCTCGCCATTCCTCCGGGGGTGCCACCGTGCTCTCCTGTCGTCCGCCGTGCTCTTCGTGAAGGCGACTCCCCCCATTTCAGGAGATCCTGCGTAGCGTTCTCGTGTTCAGTAGCGCGCTGCGGGGGCCTTTCGGTCGCCAGGGCGACTCGGGCGCCTGAGACGGACGCTTGGGCGTACGGTCCAGGGAATGCGCGTTGGGTGCCTGGGGGAGCCGAGTGCGCGGTACGAGTCGAGCTGAGCAAGGCAACGGTTTCACGTGAAACCTACGCCGATCCAGCCAGCTTGTTTCACGTGAAACGGCGGCTTCGGTCCGTCCTCACGCTGGGCCACAGAATCTATGCGCCGAAACATCACGCTGACGACGCGTGGCGTTGGAGCGCACGCCGCCCTCCATCTTGCGCTGGGCATAGCCACGGCCTCGCCGCCGGGTTCCTGCCGCCAGACGTGGTGGACGGTGGCTCGACCCCTGCCGGTGCAAGCTGGGCCGGGCGTTCGTGAGTGGGGAGCGTGGGGTGAGTACGGATGCCGAGGTGCCCTGGGGCTTCGCCCTCTCCCTCGGTCGCCCTTCCCAGACTTGTTATCGCAAGCCCCCTGACGAAGCGATGTCGCCCTACGTCGACCGACTCTGGTGCGCCGACGCTCTGATGGCTCCTGGCGGATCCATCTTGTCCGCGTTCGCGGCCCCCGGACCCGATGAAGGTTCTCTGCACACCCACGCTGTCGTCCGAAGTGACCTCGGTGCTGCGGGAGGCCATGTCTCATGGCGGCTGATGCGCGTCCGCCCCACGGGCGGCTCGGAACGAGGGGCGAGGGGCTGCAAGTCCTGGTTCGGAGCTTGTCGGCCCGGCCTTCGCGCTCATCGCGGTGGACGTTTCACGTGAAACCCTGAGCCAGGTGGGGCGGCTCACGGCTTGGCTCGGTGCGAACAGCAGGGCGTTCCCTCGTCCGGCGCCGAGCGTTGGGAGCTGACTGAGTACACCTTGGGTGGCGCCGGAGTTGGCTACTCGTCCTGGGCGCTGGGTGCATGTTTCACGTGAAACCAGCGCGGGCTGAATGGGGCGGGGCACAGTGTTTGCTGTGGCAGGCGGGCATTATCCGGGGCGCGTTGTTTCACGTGAAACGGCCGCCTTGGAGTGACCACGGGGCGTGCGCCGTCCCGGGCGGGGCTTCGTGGGAGGTGCTTGGACCGGAGGGCGTGGGCGGGGTCAGGGGAGGTGGTTGAGGAGGAGGGATTGGCATAGGTGGCCCAGGTCCAGGCCGGCGACGCTGACGGCTCGGGGGAGGAGGCTTGTCTCGGTCATGCCGGGGGCCACGTTGACTTCGAGGAAGTGGACCTCGTCGTCGGCGTCCACGATCAGGTCGGTGCGGGAGAGGTCGCGGAGGCCGAGGGCGCGGTGGGCGGTGACGGCGGCGGCGGTGGCTCGTTCGGCGGCCTGGGGGGAGAGGCGCGCGGGGGTGATGAACTCGGTGTCGCCCGCGTCGTAGCGGGCGGTGTAGTCGTAGCGGCCGCCGGGGGCGACGATCTCGACGGCGGGGAGGGCGCGGGGCTCGCCGCCGATCTCGATGACGCTGACGGAGACCTCGGTGCCCTCGACGTACCGCTCGACGAGCGCGGCGTCGCCGTAGGCGAAGCAGCCGACCATGGCGGCGGAGAGTTCGGCGGCCTCGTGGACGGGGGACGCGCCGAGGGCCGAGCCGCCGCGGGTGGGCTTGACGAAGAGGGGCAGGCCGAGGCGGTTCACGATCTGTTCGAGGACGGACGAGGCGCCGAGGTCGTGGAAGACTTCCTTCGGCAGGGCGACGGACTCGGGGGTGTTGAGGCCCGCGCGCCGTACGACGGACTTGGCGGTCGGCTTGTCCCAGGCGACGCGGCAGGCGTCGGGGCGGGCGCCGACGTAGGGGACGTCCAGGAGTTCGAGGACGTCGCGGATCGAGCCGTCCTCGCCCGCGGCGCCGTGCAGGACGGGGAAGACGGCGTCCGGGGGGTCGTTCACGAGCGAGTCGAGGAGCGTCGCGTCGGCGTCGCGGAGCTCGACAGGGACGTCGAGCGCGCGGAGCGCCTCGGTGACGCGGCGCCCGGAGCGCTGGGAGACCTCCCGCTCGTACGACAGTCCCCCGGCGAGAACGACGACATGACCGAGTTCCAAGGCTGGTTCCTTCCGGACAGACGAACACGCCGGCTCCGGACGGGGGAGCCGGCGTGTACGAGGTGAGCGTTCAGACTACGTGCGGGCCGGGCGTGTGGACACCCGTGGGACCGCTCTGACCGACTCCCCCGAACGTGTCGCGGAGGCGCAGTTCCTGTTCGACGACCCCGGCGAGGCGGCGGACGCCTTCGCGGATGCGGTGGGGCTCGGGGAAGCAGTACGACAGGCGCATGTGGCGGTGGCCCTCGCCGTTCGCGTAGAAGCCGGTGCCGGGGACGTACGCGACGCGTTCGGCGATGGCGCGGGGGGCCATCGCCTTGGAGTCGAGGCCCTCGGGGAGGGTGAGCCAGACGAAGAAGCCGCCCGCCGGGCGGGTCCACGTGCAGCCTTCGGGCATGAGCTGGTCGAGGGCTTCGAGCATGGCGTCGCGGCGTTCGCGGTACAGCTCCCGGAAGTCCTTGATCTGCTCGCGCCACGGCTGCGTGGCCAGGTACTCGCGGACCGCGAGCTGCGAGAAGTTGGACGGGCACAGGATGGCGGACTCGGCGGCCAGGACGAGCTTGGCGCGGACGGCGTGCGGCGCGAGGACCCAGCCGACGCGGAGGCCGGACGCGATGGTCTTGGAGAACGAGCCGAGGTAGATGACGCGGTCGGGGTCGTCGGCGCGCAGGGCCCGCATCGGCTCGTTGTCGAAGCCGAGCAGCCCGTACGGGTTGTCCTCGACGACGAGCACGTCGTATTCGGCGCAGATCTCCAGGATCTGGGCGCGGCGTGCGGTGGTGAGGGTGACGCCCGCCGGGTTCTGGAACGTCGGGACGGTGTAGAGGAACTTGACGCGGCGCCCGTCCCTGCGGAGGCGTTCCAAGGACTCGCGGAGCGCGGACGGGATGAGGCCGCCCTCGTCGAGGGGGACGTGCACGACGTCGGCCTGGTAGGCGGCGAACGTGCCGAGCGCGCCGACGTAGGAGGGCGCCTCCGCGAGGACCACGTCGCCCGGGTCCACGAAGATCTTGGTGATGAGGTCGAGGGCCTGCTGGGCGCCGACGGTGACGACGACGTCGTCCGCGCTCGCCCGCACGCCTTCGAGCGCCATCACCTCGCAGATGTGCTCGCGCAGCCCCTCGTCGCCCTGCGCCGACCCGTACTGGAGGACCTCGGCGCCGCGGCCCGCGACCAGTTGGCCGATCATGTCGCCGACGGCGTCGAGCGGCAGCGCCGAGACGTACGGCGCGCCGCCCGCGAGGGAGACGACCTCGGGGCGGGCGACCATCGCGAACAGGGCCCGGATCTCCGAGGGCACCATGCCGGCGGCACGGGCGGCGTAACGGTCGGAGTAGGCGTCTGTACGCGAGTGCTGTTCCACGAGGCACCTCCAGGGGTGATCCGGCTTCCTTGCAAACTACGGCATCGCGTGGGGCGCGAGGCTACGAACCCCGGGGTTGGCGCCCGCGGCGGGAAGGGGGTTCTCCGGGCTTCTCACGGCACGGGCGGCGGCCGCTCCGTCCGATACGATGCCCGAGGGTCCCGGAAGGTTGCCGGGAATACCCGCTCAGCACGCTTGGCCCACCGGTCCCGTTCACGTGCCTGGCGCATGCTCGGGGCCGGAAGGCCGAGTCCTTCAGGGGGTGCCGATCCGGTGTCGCGTCGTCTCGTCAACATCACGCTCGACAACCTGGACGACCTGCCGCGCCGGTGCCGCAGATGCGTGTTCTGGGAGCTGGATCCGGTGAGCCGGGACCGCGCCGTGGAGTCCGGCGCGCCGGAGCTGGAGAAGGAGGCGTGGATCTCCTCGACGCTCCTGGAGTGGGGCTCCTGCGGGAAGATCGTGTACGTGGACGACGTGCCGGCGGGGTTCGTGCTGTACGCGCCGCCGCTGTACGTGCCGCGTTCGGTGGCGTTCCCGACGAGCCCGGTCAGCGCGGACGCCGTGCTGCTGATGACGGCGCACATCCTGCCGGAGTTCTCCGGCGGCGGCCTCGGGCGGATGCTCGTGCAGGGCGTCGCGAAGGACCTCACCCGCCGCGCCGTGAAGGCCATCGAGGCGTTCGGCGACCTGAAGGGCGAGGACGGCGGCTGCATGGTGCCCGCCGACTACCTGCTGTCGGTCGGGTTCAAGACCGTCCGGCCGCACCACCGCTACCCGCGGCTGCGGCTGGAACTGAAGTCCGCCCTGTCGTGGCGTGAGGACGTCGAGGTGGCCCTGGAACGTCTTCTCGGGTCCATGACCCCCGAAGGCGCCCTGCGTCCCGTCTGAGGTCGTCTGAGCGCCCGCAAGGCCGCGTCGGCCGTCTCGGCGATCTTCGGTCCCGCGCGGACGTCTCGCTCATATCCGTTCATACACGACGTACGGCCCGCCCTCTCAGGAGGACGGGCCGTACGTTCGCCTCGTTCGTCCCGGAGGGCGAGGCGTGGTCGGGACGGGCTCAGAGGAAGTCGGCGAGCTCGCGCTTCAGCGCCGCCTTCGGCTTGGCGCCGATGATCTGCTTGACGACCTTGCCGTCCTGGTAGACGAACATGGCCGGGATGCTGATGATGCCGTACTCGGACGGCACCTTCGGGTTCTCGTCGATGTTGAGCTTGACGATCTCGATCTTGTCGGCGTGGTCGGCCGAGATCTCCTCGAGGATCGGCGCAACCATCCGGCACGGACCGCACCATTCCGCCCAGAAGTCGACGAGGACGGGCTTGTCGCTCTTGAGGACCTCGGTCTCGAAGTCGGCGTCGGTCACGGCTTTCATGGTTCTCCTTCGGGTTGCGCGCCGGGCACGTCGGCGGGCGGTTCTTCGGTGGGGCCGGACCCCTGCGACGGCGGCCGGCCCGTACGGCTCAGCCCTGGCGGGTCAGTTCCGCGGCGTCGGCCGGAACGGTCTCGGCGGCGCCCTGGTCCTGGAGCCACCGTTCGGCGTCGATGGCCGCGGAGCAGCCGCTGCCCGCGGCGGTGATGGCCTGACGGTAGATGTGGTCGACCACGTCGCCGCAGGCGAACACGCCGGGCAGCCGCGTCTTCGTGGTGGGGGCGTCCACCAGCAGGTAGCCGTCGGCGTCGGTGTCGAGCTGGCCGCCGAACAGCTCGCTGCGCGGGTCGTGGCCGATCGCGATGAACAGCCCGGTGACGTCCAGGCGGCTCTCCGCGCCGGTCTTGGTGTCGCGCACCTCGACGCCGGTCACCCGGTCATCGCCGTGGATCTTGACGACCTCGCTGTCCCACAGGAAGCGGATCTTCTCGTTCGCGAACGCCCGGTCCTGCATGATCTTGCTGGCGCGGAGCGTGTCGCGGCGGTGGACCACGGTGACCGAACGGGCGAACTTGGTGAGGAACGTCGCCTCCTCCATCGCGGTGTCGCCGCCGCCGACGACCGCGATGTCCTGGTCGCGGAAGAAGAAGCCGTCGCACGTCGCGCACCAGGACACGCCGCGTCCCGACAGCCGCTGCTCGTCCTCCAGGCCGAGGTTGCGGTAGCCGGAGCCGGTCGCCACGATCACCGAGCGGGCCAGGTACACCTCGTCGCCCGACTTGACGATCTTGGGGTCGGCGGTCAGGTCGACCTCGGTGACGTCGTCGGTGATCAGCTCGGCGCCGAAGCGCTCGGCCTGCTTGCGCAGGTCGTCCATCAGGTCGGGGCCCATGACCCCGTCGGGGAAGCCGGGGTAGTTCTCCACGTCGGTGGTGTTCATCAGCGCGCCACCGGCGGTCACCGAGCCCTCGAACACCAGCGGCCTGAGGTCGCCGCGCGCCGCGTAGATCGCGGCGGTGTAGCCCGCGGGGCCCGAGCCGATGATGATGACGTTGCGGACGTCGCTCACTGTCTGTGCCTCTCCTCGTTCGCCTTCGGTGCCAGACGACTTCTCGTGGCCGCCACGGTGTCGCTGTGCGCCTCCGGCACGACCCGGCCTGCCAGTCGCGTCAACCGATCCTAGAGCCCGGGGATTCCCGTCCGGCCCCGCCGGTGCCGCCGGGCACGTCCGAGCCCGGTCCTAAGCTGTGGCCATGGCGTCGATCCTGCTTCTCCACTCGATGTACGGGCTGCGGCCCGCGGTCCACCAGGCGGCCGAACGGCTCCGCGCGGACGGGCACGAGGTGCACGTACCCGACCTGTACGACGGCCGCGTCGTCGAGACCGCCGAGGAGGGCATCGCGATCAAGGAGGAGATCGGCCGCGACGAACTGCTGAAGCGCGCCGTCGCCGCCGCCGCGCCGTTCACCGACCAGGGCCTGGTCTACGCGGGGTTCTCCCTCGGCGGTGCCCTCGCGCAGAACCTTGCCCTCGCCGACGGCAAGGCGCGCGGCCTGCTGCTGATGCACGGCACGTCCGACATCGCCGACGACGCGTCCACCGAGATCCCGGTGCAGCTGCACGTCGCCGACCACGACACCTACGAACCCGTCGACTGGCTGAACGCCTGGTACCTGCGCATGAGCCGCGCCGGCGCCGACGTCGAGATCTTCCGCTACCGCGGCGCGGGCCACCTGTTCACCGACCCCGGCCTCCCCGACCACGACGCGGAGGCCGCCGACCGCGCCTGGACGATAGCCCGCTCCTTCATCACCGACCTCTGACCGCCCCCGGCGCACGGACGCGACGAGGGACGGTAGGGGAAAGGGTCAGGACGCCGCTTGTTCCTGCTTGAGGACGTGGGGGTTCTGGGCGGTGCAGTCGGGGCCCACGACCCAGACGTCCCAGGTGCCGGGCCTGCCGCTCTGGACGGCTATCACGGTCGCCTGCCGTCCCTCGAACCTCGCCTCGTCGACCAGGCCGGGGGCCTTGCCGCGGGTGACGGCCGAGACGCAGCCGGCGAGGCGGCCGTCGGGCGGCGCGCCCTGGACCTTGAGTTCGGCGCCCTTGCCGAGGAGCCGGTCGACCTGCCTGCCGAGCGTTCCGGTCCTGTAGTCGGTGCCGGAGTGCGACACCGCGTAGCCCGCGGAGCGCAGGCCCTCGGACGTCGGGACCTCCCCGGACGGTGCGGCGCCCGCGGCCGTTCCGGGTCCCGACCTCGTGACCGTGCTGCGGGTCCCGTCCATGGCGGGGGTGTTGGCCGAGTGCCGGTGGCCGGCGTCGTCCGATCCGTCCAGCGCGACCTTCCCGGCCACGGCGCCGCCGCCGAGGACGACCACCGTCGCGGCGGCCGCCGAGAGGATCCGCCAATGCCGCCTGCCGCGCCGTTGCTCCAGGCTCACCACGGTGGCCGTTTCGAGCGACTCCGCGGCGATGGCGGTGTCGATGCGTTCGGCCAGGTCGGGCGGCAGCGACGGGACGGGTGCCTCCGCCAGGATCCGGGAGACGTCCGCAAGGTCGGCGGAACGTTCACGGCATTCGGCGCAGGTGTCGAGGTGCGCGCTGACGGAGGCGGCCTGATCGTCTTCGAGCAGTCCCTCGGCCAGATCGGCGAGAGTGTCGTAGTCCAGATGTGCGGGGTTCATTTGGGCATGCCACCTCCTTCCACACCTCCGACGTTCTTCGGGTCCCGTCGGTTCCGATGGTGGCCGAGAAGGGGCGCGAGCCGGGCCCGTCCGCGGGCGCAGCGGCTCTTGATCGTACCGGGCGGTACCTCCATGACCTGGGCCGCGTCGTCGACCGAGTAGCCCATCATGTCGACCAGCACGAGCGCCGCGCGCTGCTCGAACGGGAGCTGCTCCAGCGCCGTCCGGACGTCGAGCGACACCCCGTGCGCGTCCGTCGGGTCGGGCATCTTCGGGGCCACGGCGTCGAACGTCGCGTCGTCGCCCATCGGGGTCGCGGGCCGTACGGACTTGCGGCGGATCCGGTCGAGGCAGGCGTTGACGACGATGCGGTGCAGCCAGGTGGTCACGGCGGCGTCGCCGCGGAAGCGGCCCGCGGCGCGGAACGCGGACAGGCAGGCGTCCTGGAGGGCGTCGGCGGCCTCTTCTGGGTCGCCCAGCGTACGGATCGCGACGGCCCACATCCGGTCGCGGTGCCGGTGCACCAGCTCGGCGAACGCGTGCGGGTCCCCCTGGGCGTGGCGGGCGAGGAGCTCCTTGTCGGGGACCTCGTCCACGCGCCGCATGCTGAGCGACGCCATCAGCGCACGCCCTCGCGTCCGGCGGGGCCGAAGGCGGGGACGGCGGACGGCGCCGGGAGGGCCCGGCCGGTCGCACCTGCTGGGGTAGACACCACAGATTCCTGGGGGGAGGGGACATTCTGCTCACAGGCACGATACCGACAAGCGGCGGCCCACGTCACAGCCCTCGTCGCGCCACCCGATTCGCCGCGAACCCGTGACCCGCCACCCCCCACACCCCACCCAAGCTCCATAACCCCCGCCTCCAACACGCCGCCCCACCCTCGCACCCCACCTCGTGAAAGCCCTCCCAACGCAGCCGCCCCCAGCGGATGGTGCGCGGCAGGCGACGCGCGGGGAGCGTGGCGGGGATGCTGGAGCGGCGAAGCGCGGCGGGGATGCGCAGCAGCGGAGCGCAGCGACGGGTGCGCGGTGACGCGTTCCTCACGCGGGGGCGAGGCGCGGCGGGTGAGGTGCTGTGGCCCGTGCGCGGTGGCGGTGTGCGGACGCAGCGGAGCGTTCCTCGCTGGACCGGCGCGGCGGATCAGTGCGGCTGGCGAAGCGCTGTGGTGGGGCGCGGAGCGGTTCTTGCGCGGGCGAGGGCGGCGGGGGTGCGGCTTGGGGTGGGGTGGGGAAGCGCGGCGGCCGTGGGGAGTGGGGTGTGGGGGTGGGCCGGGGCTTTGGGGACGGTAGTCGGAGGCTTGGCTGGCGGGTCAGGCGGGGGAGCCGTGGACGGTTACCTCGTTGAGCTTGGCCTTGAAGCCGGCGGGGACGTCGTTGGTGAACCAGATCAGGACGTACTGGCCGACGACGTCCTTGGAGGCGTTGATGCTGAAGCCGCCGTGGCGGGCCGTTTCCTGGCCTGCGAGGCGCATGGCCTCGAACGCCTCGGACTTGCCGATGCGCAGCTG
Organism: Actinomadura sp. J1-007; assembly: GCF_009793335.1. GTDB lineage: Bacteria > Actinomycetota > Actinomycetes > Streptosporangiales > Streptosporangiaceae > Spirillospora > Spirillospora yumaensis. The sequence continues at coordinate 3,344,761 of NZ_WING01000001.1, forward strand.
GATCGGCACGCCGCCGACCGGGGTCTGCACGGTGACCTTGCTGACGTGGACCGGCTTGCCCATGTTGAGGACGACGCCGAAGCCGTTGGCGAGGTTGCCGAAGCGTGCGGACTTGTAGGTCTGGGTCTCCCAGAACGTCCTCGGATCGCCGTCGTAGACCGCTTCGGGGTGCTTGTTGATCTGGAGGTCGTGGGAGCCCTGGGTCAGGCGTTCCACGGCGCGTGCCTGCACCGGCTTCAGTTCGACCGACTTCGGCCTGGGGGGCGCGCTGGACGGCTGGGCGCGGTCGGATGGGCCCTTCCCACCGGAGTCGGAGTCGTCGCCGGTGAGCGCCCACGCGCCGAGGCCCACGATGACGGTGAGCGCGGCGGCGGCGACGCCGATGAGCGCGCGGTTCTTGCCGGTGGAGGCGCGGGGCGGCGGGATCGAGGCGGCCGTCGTCGGCGCGGGCGGTGAGGTGGACGCCTGGTGGCCGTGCGCGGCGTGCGAGCGGCGCTGCGGCTGGGCGGCGGTCCGTTCGCGGCGGTGCGTGGGGGCGGGGCCGGGTGCTGCTGCGTCTCGGTGGACGAGGAGGGCGCGGGCCGGGCCGTCGAACGGGGCGCGGGCGGCTGGGCGTTGCCGAGCCCGGCGAACAGCGGCAGCGGCGTGCGCGGGACGCCGCGCAGGGCCTTGGCGAGGTCGGCGGGGGTCTCCAGCGGAGCCTGGTCGCCGGCGCCGAGGCAGCGGCACACGATCGCGTCGATCGCGTGGGAGATGCCCGCCTGCACCTGCCGGGGGGCCTTGACGACGCCTCCGGCCTCGGGCGCGGGCGGCAGCGACGAGCGGCGGCTCTCCGGCTCGTCCGGGACGACGGGCCAGTGCGCGGTGAGCGCGGCGTACAGCATCCGGCCGAGGCCGCGGACGTCCTCGCCGGCGGGGTCGTCGGAGTAGCAGTCGCCGAGGACGGCGTCGGTGGCGACGCCGAGCAGCTTGACGGTGCCGCCGGTCGTCCAGACGAGGTCGCGGGGCGTCAGGCACAGGTGCGCGAGCCCGGCGGCGTGCGCGGCGGCGATCGCCTCGGCCGCCTCGTACAGCAGGGTCGCGGCGCGGCCGGGCTCCAGCGGCGCCTTGGCGAGCATCTGCTCCAGGGTCTCGCCGACCACCCACTCGCTCACCACGTAGGCGCTCTCGCCGGAGTCGTCGGCGTCGAACACCTGGGTGAGGCGCGGGTCGGTCAGGCGGCTCGCGGCGCGGGCGGAGGTGACGACCTCGCCGACGCGCGGGAAGCCGGGCTCGAAGGTGCGGACGGCGACGGCCCTGGCGAGGATCTCGTCGATGGCCTTCCAGAGGGAGGAGCCGCCCGCGTCGCTGATGCGCTCCTCAAGCCGGTAGCGGCCGGCGAGACGGGTGCCGGGCTCGATGACTGACGTGCTCACGGCAACGTCCTGCGCAGGTGGTCAGATCCCATGTTCGTGGCGTGGCAGCTTACGCCTCCGACCCTCCTCTTTGCGTTCCCCAGGGTGTCGCCCCGCAAGCCGTAGTCCCCCACATGGTAGTGGCTACACCGGGGAGTGGCTGCCTTATCCGCGCGCGTCCTGTGTACTTTGCCACTCTTCACCGGAACGGCCGTCATCGGCGACCCGGAATGCGGGACGAGATCGTCGAGATCATCGTCTGCACCTCGCCGACGCGCATCAGCTTCGCGAACAGCAGGTACAGCACGCCGCCGCCCGCGCTGCCGACCACGAGCGAGATCACGCCGGGGACGAGCCCGGCGCCCATCCCGGCCTCCAGCACGGCGTGCGCGGCGTACGCGAAACCGACCAGCGGCCACAGCGCGACCGCCAGTTTCAGGTACGTCACGAAGACCCGCCGCCCGTCCATGCCGCCGAGCCGGCGCCGCAGGACGGCCCAGCCGACGACGGCGCCGATCGTCTGGGCGAGGCCGAAACCGGCCGCGATGCCCACGATGATCTTGTCGGTGGGCAGCAGGTTGTAGGCGGCCAGCGCCATCGCGATGTTGGTGGCGACGACCGCCACGCTGATGAACGCCGGGGTGCGGGTGTCCTGCATCGCGTAGAAGACCCGCAGCATGAGCTGGTAGGCGGCGAACGGCACGAGCGCGACCGCGAACGCCTCCAGCACGTTGGCGATGACCTGGGCGTTGCCGACCGTGGTCTGGCCGTGCGCGAACAGCACCACGGTGATGTCGGGCGCGAGCACGGCCATCAGCGCCGCCGCCGGGAGGATGACCACCGAGCAGAGCCGCAGGCCGCTGGAGAAGTCGTCGCGGACCTCCTGCATCCGGCCGGACGCGGCGTGCTCGCTCATCCGGGGCAGCAGCGCGGTGATCACCGAGACGCCGATGATCGCGTACGGGAGCTGGAAGAGCTGGTAGGCGTTGAAGTACGGGGTGTACCCGACGTCGCCGAGGCCCTCCTCGCGGCCGAGCACGCCCGCCGCGTTGCCGAGCCGGGTCGTCACCGCGAACCCGACCTGCGTGATCACCACGTAGCTGAGGGTCCAGACGGCCATCCGCCCCATCTGGCCGAGCTCGCCCTTGCGGAAGTCGAGCCGCGGGCGCCAGCGGAACCCGGAGCCGCGCAGCGACGGCCACAGCGCCAGCGTCTGGAGCGCCATGCCGCCGATCGTGCCGCCCGCCAGCAGCCCGACCTGCCCGTCGGAGACCGAGCCGGGCGTCACCGTATCGCTGCTGACCAGCAGGAACGCGGCGGCCGTGCAGCAGATCACGATGTTGTTCAGCACCGGCGCCCACATCGGCGCGCCGAACCGCTTGCGGGTGTTGAGGATCGCTCCGGAGAACGCGCTGACGCCGAGGAAGAAGATCTGCACGGCGAACAGCCGCGCGAACATCACCGCGAGGTCGCGCTGGTCGCCCTTCATCCCGCCGCCGTACAGGGAGATGAACACCGGGCCGAGCGCCACCGCGACCGCCGTGATGACGGCGAGTCCGAGCACCGCCAGGGTGAACAGCCGCTGCTCGTAGCGTGCGCCGTACGCCGCGTCCCGTTCCCGTGCCCGGACGATCAGCGGCACGACGACGGCCGTCAGCACGCCGCCGAGCAGCAGGTCGTACACGATGAACGGAACGGTGTTGGCGGTGTTGTAGGCGTCGGCGAGCGCGCCGGTGCCGAGGGCGGCGACCAGCATCGCCGTGCGCAGGAACCCGGTGACGCGGGACGCCAGCGTGCCGATCGCCATGACGGCGCCCGACTTCAGGATCCCGGACGCGCCGCCGCCCTTCTCCTCCTCGACGGGAGGCGTGGGCGGTTCGGCGCCGTCGGGCAGCGGTACGTCAACCGCCGTTTCCACCGCGGTGTTTGCCATGCCTGGGGGAACGCTCGGTGGAGCCCCCATCCCCTGGCGATTCGTCATCGGAGAGCCCTGCGGGCCCTGATTCGCGCCGTACCCCTGGGCCGGACCCTGTCCACGCGGTGTCGGCCCCTGTCCGTACGCCTGGCCCGTCGGCGCCTGATGGCGTCCCTGGCCCTGCGCCGGGTTCATCGGCGGATTCGGGGACGGACTCCGGGGCGGACCCATTGGTCGGCCCTGGTTCCGCCCCTGTTCCTGCCCGTACCCCTGTCCGTGCCTGGGGTCCTGTGGCCGATAGCCCTGTCCCTGCCCCTGGCTCTGGGGCGCGTGTCGCTCCGGGGGCGGTCCCTGGGGAGCCGGTGTCTGGGGTGGCGGTGGTGGACGTCGCGGGGTCTGTCCCTGCGGAGGCTGCCCCGGATAGCCCTGCTGTGCTGGGTGATCCCGCCTCGGTCCCGGTCCCTGCCCCTGCTGTCCCTGAGGAGCCTGCGGGGATCGTGGGTTCTGCTGCTGTGAAGCCGGGTGCGGGCGTGCCGGCGGTTGGGGTGCCTGGGGCTGGGGTGCCGGATAGTACGGATGGCCCTGCCCCTGTGGACCCTGTCCAGGTGTCGAAGGCGCCTGCGGAGGCGGAGGGCTCTGAGGTTGTTGAGAACGAGGAGGCCCTTGGGGGCCCTGGGGGCGGGGAGGGCCCTGGGGTGGTCGCGCGGGATATCCCTGCGCCTGCCCCTGGGGTCCCCGCGTCTGCGGAGGCGGAGGAGCCTGGTAGCCCTGGCCCCGTTGGCCCGTTCCCGGTGCTTGCCGTTGACCCGGCCCCGGTGGCTGCTGACCCGGTGCCTGGCCCGGTCCCGGACGTGGGGCCTGCTGGCCCGGACGGGCCTGGCCCTGCGGACCCGGGCGTCCTTGTCCCTGTCCCGGCGGACCTTGACGTCCCTGCCCCTGGCCCTGGTCCGGTGCCGGACGGCTCTGGCCCTGGGGTGTCTGCGGGTAGCCGGGGCGGCCCGGAGGAGGCTGTGGCGCCCGGCCCGCCGGAGCGCCCGGAGTCGTCCGGGGCGGGGCTCCGTGTGGCCCCGGACCCTGGGTCGGTTGGACGCGGGTCTCCTGGGCTCCCTGGTCCTCCGGGTAGCCCTGTGGGGGGTAGCCCGGTTCCGGGGTCGGGTAGCCCGGTTCCGGCGACGCCGCCTCCGGGGGCTCCGCCCCCGGCCGCCCCGTGGGCTCCGGCGTTCGCTGGTCCCTCTCCCGTCGACCCCTCACCGGCTGCCTCCGCTTTCCGGCGGCGCCTTGCTCGCATGGCCCGCACTCCGACGCCCACGAAGAGTACGGCAAGTCCGCCGCCGATGATGAGCAGCGACAGCTGCCCGTACCCGGTGGTACGGATGGTGATGTCCTCGCCGGCGCCGAACTTCCTGCTGCGCGGTCCCGGCGTCATCAGTTGCAGGTGGACACGGAAGTTCCCGTTCCCCGCAGCCTGCGCCGGAATCCACTTCTGGACCTTCTGCCCGGAATCGAGCACGATCTCGCGGTCGCGCTCGTCGAGCTGGCCGATCTGGAGCTTGGCGCGGTTCTCGGACTCGGCCGTCAGCAGGACCTTGATGCGCTGGTCGCGCAGCTCGTTGACGATGGTCACGGGGAACTTGCCGGAGCTGCCCGCGAGGGACCTCCGGCGTTGCGGGTTGATGATGATGCGGACGCGGTTCATGTCGTCGGCGAGCTCGTCGGACAGCTCGTCGCGGGCCGCGTGCGCGCGCCCGTACCGCCCGCGCCACGCCGCCGACTCCAGCCGCAGGATGGCGCGCTCGTAGCTGATGTGGCGCTCGTCGGCGAGGACGGCCGAGAAGCTGGACGCGCGCCGGGCGACGCCGCGCACGCCGTCGAGGTACTTCACCGACAGCTCGCTGTTCTCGTACCGCTCGGGGTAGCCCTGGAACGCGCGGTCCTGCGGCCGGGCGTTCATGATCTTGTCGAGGGAGGTCTCGGCGAGCCAGGGCGCGCCGCGGGTGTAGTCGAGCAGCCGCTTGGCGAGTCCGGGGGCGGGGTTCCAGTGCCTGCTGGGGGCGACGACGAGGGTGCGGCGCGCGTTCGGCGCCTCCGCGGCGATCATCGCGGTCTCGGCGAGGAAGCGCTGCTCGGTGAGGACGGCGGCGCCGGGCGTGCGGGTGTCGCCGCTGACGATCTCGTTGAGCTTCTGGTCGTAGGCGAGGGTCTTCTTGGTCTCGCCTCCGGCCTGCACGGCCGTCGTGGCGTTCGCCGCGAGGCCCTGGGGCGGGTCCTGGAAGTACGCGCTGCTCATCAGGAACGCGCCGCCGCCCTTGAGGTCGAGGTCGGCGAGCCTGTTGAGCGTCTCGGGCCCGGCGGTCCCGGCGGCGGGCCAGGCGATGTGCGTGGTCGGCTGCTTGCCGAGGTGCTCGGCGACGAATCCGGTGTTCTTCGGGTCGTACGCCACGGACAGGTGCGAGTACATCTTGTTGCGCACCAGGGAGATGGCGTCGGGGTCCGCGTACGGCGTGACGAAGTAGGAGTAGGACGGCAGCCGGGCCGACTGCTTCAGGGCGTTCAGCCAGGCGGACGCGGCGGGGGCGGCCTTCTTGCGGGTCTTGTCCTCCGAACGCGGCGCGCGCACGGTGTAGGAGCGCGTCATCCGCTGTACGTCGTCCACCAGCGCGGGGTCGATCGCCCACGTCACCGGCGTCTTCGACTGGGCGGGCGCGCTGAGCAGGTCGTCGAGCCGTCCGCCGCGCGCCAGGTCCTTGCTGAGGCGGTCGTCCATGAACGTCTCGTCGTTCGCGCGGTGCTGCCGGTCGATCAGCGGCCACACCCATCCGACCGACACGGGGGTGAAGTCCCGCCGCTTCGGCATGAAGGTGATGAACGTGGTCACGCCTCCGACGGTCTGCCCCGCCGCGTTGACCACCTCGACGCCGATCGGGTAGACGCCGAACCCGCTCAGCCGCAGCGTCCTGGCGGGGACGGTGAACGAGAAGCCCTGCCGGCCGCCCGAGCCCTGGAGCCCGGGGAGCGGGCGCGTGGTGAGGACGCCGGGGAGCTGCGAGGCGGGGGCCTCGGCGTACTGGTCGAGCTGGCCGCGGCTGCTGAACGGCCGCGCGCCGTACCGCAGCCGGATGGACGCGCCGGGGAGCTGGTGGCCCGAGCGGTTCTGGGCGAGCCCGGTCACCGTGATCTTGGACTTCTCTCCGACGGGCTTGGGCGACACCCGAGTCAGCGCCACGCCCACCTGCGACCGGCGGGCCCCTTGGGGCCGTTCGGCGTCGGGCTGCGCGGGCGACGCCGCCTCGGCGAGCGCCTGGCCCTGCACGGTGGCGGAGGCCGAGGCGGAGGCGGCGGAGATGCGGAACGGTGCCGCCTGCGACGCCGTCGCGCCGGGGGCCGTGGCCGCGGCGGCGCACGGGAGGAGAGCGGCCAGCGCGACCGCGCGTTTGACCGTTCTCACGCCATGTCCGCCCGAGGGCCGCCCGTGACCGTGTGGGCCGCCCGGGGACAGCGGGCGTCGTTTTCCCGCACCACGGGCTCGATGTTAGTCCCGACCCCGGGGGGTTCAGACCCTTCTGGCCCGCCGGTCCCCGCGATTCCGCGAAGTGCCGGACGCGCCGCGGGCGGCGGGCGGCCCGTTCAGAGGGCGACCGGTTTGGCGCCGCAGAGGGAGAACAGGTCGAGGGCGCGGATCCCGAGGGCCGTGGACGGCTCGCCGGTCGCGGTGTAGACGGCGTCGTCGGCGGGGACGCGGTCGACGGCGCGTTCGTCGATCAGCAGCGGCATCGTGTCGGGGAGCAGCAGCGGGCAGACGAGGCCCGCGGCGTACTCGGTGAGGGCGTTGACCAGGTCGGGCCGCGCGGGGCGGATCAGCCGGGCGCCGACCGCGAGCCGTACCGCCCCGGTCGGCGGGCGCCCGCCCGCCGGGACGATCACCCCCGCGAGGAACCGCTGGGCCCGGTGCACGTCGTTGCAGGCGTAGACGCGCGTCACCAGGCACCGGACCGCCGGGAGACCGAGCGCCTTCGGCAGCTCGTCGGCGTCGGCGATCGCGGTGGGCAGCCGCACGATCTCGTGCCGGGTCTCACGTTCGAGAAGCTCTCGGTGGATGGCGAGGGCGTCCTTCATGTCCGGCTCCGTCCCTGCGGGGACCTTCCCCGCTCGCACCCCCGTTCGTGTGTCCCCGCTACTCCACGCCGCGGGGGGACTCCCCTCTTACCCACGAGGCCCGCATCGACCCCTGGCGTCCGCTCAGGGCCCGGCCGTACGGGCGGCGGAACGGCGTCCCGCCGGAGCCCGCTACCTTTGGTGTACGGGAGGCTCACCGGCGGACGCGAGGGCGTCATCGGGGTGTCCAGAACGTAACCCGGGGATCGCGCCATGTGAAGAGCCCACTTCCCTACGCGTACGGAAGGGTGCTCCCGCGCGCCCCCGGGACCGTCCGAAAGTCCTTTGTCCGCCGTCCACCAAGGAAATACGCTCGATGGCCGTGCCCCACCAGAACGTGACCCCAGAGCCTTCGCGGACGCAGAAGACCGCGATCGCGGAGCTGCTGCGCGAGGTCGCGCCCGTAGCCGACGAGCTCGGCGCCCTGTTCTCCGCCGCCGGGCACGAGCTGGCCCTCGTCGGGGCCCGGTCCGCGACGCGCTGCTGCGCCGTCCCGGCAAGGACGTCGACCTCACCACCGACGCGCCGCCGCAGCGCGTCCTGGAGCTCGTCACCCCCTGGGCCGACGCGGTGTGGACGATCGGCATCGAGTTCGGCACGGTCGGGCTGCGCAAGGGCGGGCACGAGCTGGAGATCACCACCTACCGCAGCGAGTCGTACGACCCGAAGTCCCGCAAGCCCGAGGTGGCGTACGGCACGTCGCTGGTCGAGGACCTGCGGCGCCGCGACTTCGCGGTCAACGCGATGGCGGCGCGGCTGCCCGGCTACGAGTTCGTCGACCCGTTCGGCGGGCTGGCCGACCTCCAGCGCCGCGTGATGCGCACGCCGGGCCGGCCGGAGGACTCGTTCAGCGACGACCCGCTGCGGATGCTGCGCGCCGCGCGGTTCGCGTCGCAGCTCGGCTTCACCGTCGCGCCGGACGTCGTGCGGGCGATGGAGGAGATGGCCGGCCGGATCGAGATCGTGTCGGCCGAGCGGGTCCGCGACGAGCTGTCCAAGCTGATCACGGGCGCGCATCCGCGCGAGGGCCTGGCGCTGCTGGTCGACACCGGCCTCGCCGCGCACGTCCTGCCGGAGCTGCCGAAGCTGCGGCTGGAGATCGACGAGCACCACCGGCACAAGGACGTCTACGAGCACTCGCTGATCGTTCTCGAACAGGCGATCGCGCAGGAGGAGAACGGCCCCGACCTGGTGCTGCGCCTGGCGGCCCTGCTGCACGACATCGGCAAGCCGAGGACCCGGCGGTTCGAGGCGGGCGGGCGCGTCTCGTTCCACCACCACGAGGTGGTCGGCGCGAAGATGACCCGCAAGCGCCTGACCGCGCTGCGCTACCCGAAGGACGTCGTCAACGAGGTGTCCAGGCTGGTGGAGCTGCACCTGCGGTTCCACGGCTACGGGACGGGCGAGTGGACCGACTCGGCCGTCCGCCGCTACGTCCGCGACGCCGGGCCGCTGCTGGCGCGGCTGCACAAGCTGACCCGCGCCGACTGCACGACCCGCAACAAGCGCAAGGCCGACCGGCTCCGCCGCACCTACGACGACCTTGAGGAACGCATCGCGAGGCTCGCCGAGGAGGAGGAGCTGGCCGCGATGCGCCCCGAGATCGACGGCAACGAGATCCAGGAGATCCTCGGCATCCGGCCCGGCCCGCTCGTCGGCAAGGCGTACCGGTTCCTGCTCGACCTTCGACTCGACCGCGGCATCATCGGCCGCGACGCCGCCGCCGAGGAACTCCGCCGCTGGGCCGCGGCCCAGGGCCTCTTCGACGAACTCCCCGGCACCGCCGCCACCTCCCGCGGCGGCGGGGCCGTGCGGGACGGCGACGCCGACGAGGACGGCGACGGAGACGGAGACGGCGACGGGGAGCGGGGTGGCGAGGCGTGATCGACCTCAAGCTGGGGCGGATGAGTCCCGCGGAGAGCGAGCGGCTGCGGGCGTTCGACGGCGAGCACGTCTGGCATCCGTACGCGCCGATGCCCGCGACGTCGCCCGCGGAGCTGGTGGTGGAGGCGTCGGGCGTGCGGCTGACCCTCGCCGACGGCACCGAGCTGATCGACGGGATGTCGTCGTGGTGGGCGGCGATCCACGGCTACCGCAACCCGGTGCTGGACGCGGCGGTCACCGCGCAGCTCGGGAAGATGGCGCACGTGATGTTCGGCGGCCTGACCCATCCGGCGGCGATCGGCCTCGCCGAACGGCTCGTCGCGCTCACCCCCGAGCCGCTCACCAAGGTGTTCTTCGCCGACTCCGGGTCGGTCGCGGTGGAGGTCGCGATCAAGATGGCCTTGCAGTACTGGCGGGCGCAGGGCCGTCCCGAACGGCACCGGCTGCTCACCCTGCGCGGCGGCTACCACGGCGACACGTTCGGCGACATGGCGGTCTGCGACCCGGTGAACGGGATGCACCAGCTCTTCAGCGACGTGCTGGCGCGGCACGTGTTCGCGCCGTCGCCGCCGCTCGGCTACCTCGCCGAGCCGGACGAGGCGTACCTGAAGGAGCTGTCCGCCCTCGCCGACGCGCACGCGCACGAGCTGGCCGGGATCATCGTCGAGCCGGTCGTGCAGGGCGCGGGCGGGATGCGCTTCTACGCCCCGAGTACCTGCGGGCCCTGCGCGACCTCGCCGACGAGCACGGCGTGCCGCTGATCCTGGACGAGATCGCCACCGGGTTCGGCCGTACGGGCGAGCTGTGGGGCTGCGACCACGCCGAGCTCGCGCCCGACATCATGTGCGTCGGCAAGGCGCTGACCGGCGGGTACATGACGATGGCGGCGACGCTGTGCACCGAGCGGGTGGCCACCACGCTCACCTCCGGCGAGGGCGGCGCGCTGATGCACGGCCCGACGTTCATGGCCAACCCGCTCGCGGCGTCCGTCGCGTCCGCGTCGATCGACCTGCTGCTGTCGCGCGACTGGCGGGCGGAGGTCGACGCGATCGAGGCGATCCTGACCGCGCGGCTGGAGGGCGCCGCCGACCTGCCGGGCGTCGCGGACGCACGGGTCCTGGGCGCGATCGGTGTCATCGAGGCCGAGGAGCCGGTCGACACGCGGGCCGTCCAGGAGCTGGTGATGGACCACGGCGTCTGGCTGCGGCCCTTCGGGAAGCTGGTCTACGCCATGCCCCCGTACGTCTGCACCGAGGACGAGACCGGCCACATCGCCGACGCCCTGTACGCGGTGGCCGAGTCGCTCGGCGCCTGAACCCCGGCGGAACGGCGTCCGGCGGTTCACCCGACCGCGGCCCGGGAGTCAGTGGGGTACGGGGGCCGGGTCGCGGTGGGCGGCGGCCCGGGACGAGGCGGTGCGGTAGGCGACGGCGCCCGCGGCGTACGCGACGATGACGCCCGAGAGGGTGGCGTACGAGCGGCCGTCGGCGGGCAGCCAGGTCGCCGCCGCCGCTGCCGCCGCGGCGAACATCGTGTTGAACAGCATGTCGTACACCGCGAAGACGCGGCCCCGGTAGGCGTCCTCGATCGACTCCTGGAGGGTGGTGTCCACGCACAGCTTCACGCCCTGCGACACCACGCCGAGGACGAACGCCCCGGCCGCCCACGCCCGTTCGGCGAACGGCAGGCCGAGCAGCAGCAGGCCGAGGGCCGCGCCGCCGAGCAGCCACGCGATCCACGCCTCCTTGCTGATCCGCCGCACCACCGGCGGGGTGACCAGCGCGGCGGCGAAGTAGCCCGCGCCCGACACCCCGAGCATCGCGGCGAACGTGGCGAGCCCCCGGTCGGCGTCGGTGCTGAAGTGGTTGCGGCACAGCAGCAGCGTCATGATCAGCACGATGCCGTACAGGAACCGGTGGAACGAGATCGCGGCGAGCGCGAGCGCCCCGAGCGGGCGGTGCGCGAGGTGCCGCGCGCCGTCGGCGAGGCCGTGCAGGACGTTGCCGAGGGCCTCGCTCGTCTGCCGCGTCACGTTCTCCAGGTGCGGGCCGAGCAGGCGGTCGGGCAGCGCCGTCGCGATCAGCCCGGCGGTGAGGAACAGCGCGGCGGCGCACACCAGGATCAGCGCCGTCCCGTCGGCGCCGCCGCCGAACGCGCGGCGCAGCGCGTAGCCGGCGCCGCCGCCGACGAACGCGATCACCGTGCCGGAGGTGACGGCGAACGCGTTGGCGGTGACGAGGTGCTCGCGCCGTACGACGTGCGGGAGCGCGGCCGACAGGGCGGCGAGGAAGAACCGGTTGACGCCGAGCACGACCAGGACGCCGAGGAAGAACGGCAGGCCGTCCTCGCCCGCCGCGACGAGCGCCGCGACGAGCAGGACGAGCGCGGCCCGCAGGATCGGCGTCCACACGAGGATCCGCCGCCTCGGCCACCGGTCGATGAGCACCCCGGCGAACGGCCCGAGCGCCGAGTAGGGCAGCAGCGTGACCGCGAACGCGGCGGCGGCCTTGCCCGCCGACGCCTGCCGTTCCGGGGAGAAGAACACGTATCCGGCGAGGGCGACCTGGAAGACGCCGTCGGTGAGCTGAGAGGCGAGGCGCGTGCCGTACAGGCGCCGGAAGTCCCGGCCGCCCAGGATCGCGCGCAGCTCGTTCGCCCTCACCAGATCACCCTATGCGGCCCCGGCGCCCTCGATCCGGGGCCCCGGACCGTCCCGGACGGTGCCGCGCGAGGTCAGCGGGTGAGCCAGAGGCGGGTGTAGTCGTAGCCGGCGGCGGTCGGGAGGAACCGGGCGCCGGCGACGCGGCCGGACCGGAAGATCGTGTGGGCCCGGTCGAGCAGCGGGACGATCGCGGCGTCCTCCATGATCCGCTGGTCGGCCTGCTGCCAGTAGCCGGCCGCGCGGGACGGGTCGGGGGCGGTGAGCGCCGCGTCGATCAGGCCGTTGACCAGGAAGTTGTCGTAGCCGCCGTAGTTGGTGGAGCCGGGCCCGTAGGTGCGCCCGTCGAACAGCGGCTGGATGATCGAGCGGCCGTTGTTGCCGTACCAGTCGGGCGTCCAGCCGGGCGCGGCGATGTCCCACTTGCCCTCCTTCGCCTGTTCGGGCGAGGAGATCGTCCGGGCGTAGAAGTCGCCGCCGGTGTCGGCGCGCAGTTCGGCCTCGACGCCGCAGCCGGCGAGGTTGTCCTTGATCGACTGGGCGATGAGCTTGTGCACGCTGTTGGTCCGGTACGGGAAGCGCAGCTTCAGCTTCGGGTGCCCCGCCTTGGCGAGGAGCCGGCGGCACTTGCCGGGGTCGCTGCCCTCCCCGGCGGTCGGGTAGCGGTTGGTGGGCGCGTAGCCGGAGTTGCCCGGCGGGATGACGGTGTGCAGCGGCTGCGCCACGGACGGGCCGCCGACGAGCTTCACGAGGGCGGAACGGTCGATCGCGTACTGGAGCGCCTGGCGCACCTCTCGCTTGCGGAGCGCGCCGCCGTTGCCGGGGCCGCGGGTGTTGAACACCAGGTACGGGCTGTTGCTCGGCGTCTCCCTGATCGCGAACCGGTCGTCGCCGCGCAGCCGGGGGATCGCCGACGTTGGCACGGGCTGGTCCCACGCGAGGTCGGCGCCGCCCTGCTCGATCTGCTGCTGGACGGTCTCGGGCGAGTCCTGGCCGAACGTGATGCGGATCTTCTCGACGTGCCGTTCGCGCAGGGGGTCGGTGTCGGCCCGCCACACCGGGTTGCGTTCCAGCAGGTACGAGACGCCGGGGCGGTACTCGGCGATCCGGTACGGCCCGTCGGAGATCGTGTGCTGCCGGAACTCGCGCCCGTCCGGAACGTGGCGCTCGTACTCCTTGGGCGCCGCGGCCGTGGCCTGGAGCGACAGCAGGTTGAGGAAGTCGCTGGCCGGACGGGTCAGCCGGAACACCAGCGTGCGGTCGTCCTTGGCTTCGAGGCCCTTGACGTCGTGGCGGTTCTGGTACGCGGCGATGGCGGCGGCGTCCTTGGCGTCCACGTCGCGGAACCCGTCGCAGTACGCGTCCATGCCCTTGATCGTGGAGGTGTAGTAGCCCTTGCCCGAGTACGGCGCCGCCGGGTTGCACAGGCGCTCGATGCCCCGGACGAAGTCGTGCGCGGTGACGGGCCGCGGCGGCGAGGTGTCCCACCGGACGCCCTGCCGCAGCCGCACCGTGTAGGTCTTGCCGTCCTTGGAGATCCCGCCGTTCTCCCTGGTCGGGATCTCGGCGGCGACGTCGGCCTGGACGGGGACGGTCTCGTTGAAGTCGTTGGACGCCTTGGTGCCGAACAGGGTGCGGGCGAACACGCGGGTCAGCCCGTACGACCCGACGCCGACGGCGCTCGCGGTGTCGAGGTGCTCGACGTCGGACGAGCCGACGACGCGGAGCGTCCCGCCGTCGCGGGGCGGACCGGCGGCGCCCGCGGGATCGGCCCCGCCGCCGCAGCCGGTGAGCCCGACCGCGAGTCCCGCCAGTCCCGCCGTCATCAGGACGACCTCGCGTCCCATGAGAACCTCGCGTGCCATCCACGTCCTCCACTCGGCCTCGGAAGCGGTGCGCGCATTCACCGGGGGTGTCACAGTAGGGCCGGAGCGTGACAACGGCCGCTACATCACCATTTTCCCTATAGAAGTAAGGACGCCTTGCCAGTGGGGGTGTCCACTGGCAAGGCGTCCCATGCCCTCAGGGGGCGGAATCCCAGTTCCCGCGGCTCCGCCCGAAGAGCGGCTCTACCGGACCGTGGGGTCAGACTCTCAGAAGGCGCGCCGGTTTCGGTCGATCCGTGCGGACGGATCGGACGAACGGGCGGTCCGGGCCGTTCAGCGGTCGACGTCGCCGCGGATGAACGCCTCGACCGCGTCGTGCGCCTCGCTGTCGTTGTACTGCTCCGGCGGCGACTTCATGAAGTAGGAGCTGGCCGACAGGATCGGGCCGCCGATGCCGCGGTCCTTGGCGATCTTGGCGGCGCGGACCGCGTCGATGATGACGCCGGCGGAGTTGGGGGAGTCCCAGACCTCCAGCTTGTACTCCAGGTTGAGCGGGGTGTCGCCGAAGGACTTGCCCTCCAGGCGGACGTAGGCCCACTTGCGGTCGTCGAGCCACGGCACGTGGTCGGACGGGCCGATGTGCACGTCGGCCTTCGCCATCTCGTGCGGGATCTGCGAGGTGACCGACTGCGTCTTGGAGATCTTCTTGGACTGGAGGCGCTTGCGCTCCAGCATGTTCATGAAGTCCATGTTGCCGCCGAAGTTGAGCTGGTAGGTGCGCAGCAGCTCGACCCCGCGGTCCTCGAACAGCTTGGCCATCACGCGGTGCGTGATGGTCGCGCCGACCTGCGACTTGATGTCGTCGCCGACGATCGGCACGCCCGCCTCGGTGAACTTCTCGGCCCACGCGGGGTCGGAGGCGATGAACACCGGCAGCGCGTTGACGAACGCCACCTTCGCGTCGATCGCGCACTGGGCGTAGAAGCGGTCGGCCTCCTCCGAGCCCACCGGCAGGTACGACACTAGGACGTCGACCTCGGCGTCCTTCAGGGCCTTGACGACGTCGACCGGCTCGGCGTCCGACTCCTCGATGATCTCGCGGTAGTACTCGCCGAGGCCGTCGAAGGTGGGGCCGCGCTGCACGATGACGCCGGTGGGCGGGACGTCGGCGAACTTGATGGTGTTGTTCTCGCTCGCGCCGATGGCGTCGGACAGGTCCATGCCGACCTTCTTGGCGTCCACGTCGAACGCGGCGACGAACTCCACGTCACCGACGTGGTAGTCGCCGAACTGGACGTGCATGAGTCCCGGGACCCGCGTCTCGGGGGCCGCGTCCTTGTAGAACTCGACGCCTTGGACGAGCGAAGCGGCGCAGTTCCCCACACCGACGATGGCTACGCGCACCGAACCCATCCGGTTGCTCCTTCACTAGGTTCACCCGAGCCCTCGGGCGGCCGTTCAGCGGCCGGTCTCCCGGGGCAGGCTGCGGGTGGTATTCGAAGACTTGGCTTGTTGTTCCTGCTCCGCCCGCTCGCGCCCGATCAGCTCGTTGAGCCAGCGGACCTCGCGTTCGACGGACTCGAGCCCATGGTTCTGGAGCTCGAGGGTGTAGCTGTCGACCCGTTCCCGGGTCCGCGCCAAGGCGGCGCGCACACTCTCCAGCCGCTCCTCCAGCCGGCTGCGCCGGCCTTCGAGGATCCGCAGCCGCACGTCGGCGCGGGTGTGCGAGAAGAAGGCGAAGTGCACGCCGAACCCCTCGTCCTCCCAGGCCGCCGGGCCCGCCTCGGTGAGGAGCTGCTGGAGCCGCTCCTTGCCCTCGGCGGTGAGCTTGTAGACGATCTTGGACCGCCGGCTCTGGAGCGCCAGCGGCGCGTTGGCCCCCGTCGGCTCCTCGGGCCGGTCCTCCACGATGAGCCCCTTGGCGAGGAGCTGCTTGAGGCACGGGTAGAGCGAGCCGTACGAGAACGCGCGGAACATGCCGAGCAGGGTGTTGAGCCGCTTGCGCAGCTCGTACCCGTGCATCGGGGACTCGTGCAGCAGGCCGAGCACGGCGAGCTCCAGCACGCCCGCGCCCTTCTTGCCAGCCATCCGGTTCCCACTTCCGCAGAGCCGAGGTATCGGCCCGATGTCTCGGGCTGATGTATCGAGCGAATGTATCGGCTCGATACATCGCAAAGATACGTACCGCCGCGCATCCTGGCAAGTCGCCCGTCCGGCGCGCCCC
Source organism: Actinomadura sp. J1-007 (assembly GCF_009793335.1). Classification (GTDB taxonomy): domain Bacteria; phylum Actinomycetota; class Actinomycetes; order Streptosporangiales; family Streptosporangiaceae; genus Spirillospora; species Spirillospora yumaensis. The sequence continues at coordinate 3,360,815 of NZ_WING01000001.1, forward strand.
CTCCGGAACGGCCCCGGCGATCTTCCAATGCGGGCGGGAGCGCCTTACCCTGCTGCCATGTGGGGTCGGAGCCGCCGCCCATGAGACCGAGGCTGGTCGTCGACTACGGCCTCGCGAAGAGGGCGGCCCTCGCCGAGCTCCGCTCCGGGGCGCTGACCAGGGACGACGCCTGCGACGCCCACCCCTACCTGCTGCGCGCCGCGCGCCACCACGGCGAGCCCACCGACAAGCCCTGCCCCGTCTGCGCGCGCGAGCGCCTGACCCACGTGACGTACGTGTACGGAGCCGAACTGGGCCGCTACGAAGGGCGCGTGAAGGCCACCGCCGAGCTGGCGGACATGGACCGCGAATACGGAGAATTCAGGGTCTATGTGGTCGAAGTGTGCCAAAGTTGCGCCTGGAACCATCTGGCGATGTCGTACACGCTCGGCCACGCGGACCGGCCCGACGAGCGATGAGGAGGGAACGCAGGCCGTCCGACCTGCGTGGACGCCCGTCCGCCCGAGGCGGTTCCCCACCGTGCACAGCGGCCCCCCGCTCACCAGCCCGCACAGTACTCTTCGGACGACGCACCAGTCGTGAGTCCCCCTGTTGATGAGGTCGCGTGAGTTATCCAAGCCAGCCCAGACCGGACTCCGGGTCTCCAGGGCCGGGCGGGCAGCAGGTCCCCCGTCCCGGCGCCCAGGCCACCCCGCCCGGCCGTCCCGACGCCCCCTCCGGCGTCCCCGGCGGCGCTCCCGGCGGTGCTGCCGGCGGCGCTCCGTACGGCAGCGGCATGAGCACCGGCAACGGCCCGAGCGGCGGCGACGCCGGTGGCTTCGGCAGCGCCGGCACCGCCGGCCACGGCGTCCCGGGCCACCTGCCCGGCCCCGGAGGCCAGGCCGGAGGCCGCCACGCGGCGAACGCCTCGTTCACCCCCGGCAACGGCTCCTCCAGCGGCCCCGGCGGCCCGGGCGGTCCCGGCGGCCCTGGCGGTTCGAGCGGGCCAGGCGGTATCGGCGCCTCAGGCGGGCCAGGTGGTTCCGGCGGTCCGGGCAGCTCCGGCGGGACGGGCGGCTACAGCGGGACGGGCGGCTACAGCGTTTCCGGCGGCTCCGGCGGACAGAGCGGACCCGGCGGAACGGGCGGGTTCGGCGGCTCTGGTGGCTCCGGCGGTTCTGGGAGCTTCGGAAGTCCTGGCGCCCCTGGAAACTTCGGCGGTCCCGGCGGTCCCGGCGGTCCCGGTGGGGCTGGTGGGTCCGGAGGGCCGGGGGGTCCTCGGGTGCCGGGGGGATTCGGGATGCCGGGCGACGGGCCTCCGCCCGGACGGGGCGGCGGCAAGCGGGGCCTGGCCGATCACCTCAGGTCGCGGCCGACGGGATGGCGGCGGTTCCTGCCGTCGTGGAAGCTCGTGACGGGCGTCTCGACGCTCGGGTTCGTCGGGGTCTCGACGCTGGTCGGGGTGGCGTACGCCCAGACGCCGGTGCCGGACGTGGGCAACTCCGACGCGACCAAGACGGCGGCGATCTTCTACTACCGGGACGGCACGGAGATCGGCCGGATCGGCAAGAACCGCGAGCTGATCGAGATCGGCAAGGTGCCCAGGCACGTGCAGGAGGCGGTGATCGCGGCCGAGAACCGCAGCTTCCGCTCCGACAACGGGTTCTCCCCTTCGGGCATCACGCGCGCGGTCTGGAACAACCTGACCGGCGGCGAGACGCAGGGCGGCTCGACGATCACCCAGCAGCTCGCGAAGAAGTACTACCTGACCGACGACCGGACGATGACCCGCAAGTTCAAGGAGATGTTCATCTCCCTGAAGCTGGAGGACAAGCTCGGCACCAAGGACAAGATCCTGGAGCTGTACCTCAACACGATCTTCTTCGGCCGCAACTCGTACGGCATCCAGGCCGCGTCCCGCGCCTACTTCGGCCCGAAGGTGACGGTCGACAAGCTGCGCCCGGACCAGGGCGCGCTGCTCGCCGCGATCATCCAGCAGCCCGGACGGCTCGACCCGCGCAGCGAGGACAAGCGGGCGCAGGCGCAGACATTGGCGCGCTACCGCTACGTGCTGGACGGGATGCGCAAGACCAAGGCGCTGTCGCAGGCCGACTTCGACAAGTACAGCCAGAAGCTCCCCGAGACCAAGCCGGTCGGCGGGCCCGCCACCTACGGGGGCCAGCGCGGCTACATGATCAAGCGGGCGCTCACGGAGCTGGAGCGGCAGGGCATCACCGAGCAGCAGGTCATCGAGAACGGCCTGCGCATCACCACCACGTTCGACAAGCGCAAGATGGCCGCCGCCAAGCACGCCGTCGAGAAGACCGTGCCGAACGTGAACCCGTCCAAGCTGCTGAAGAAGAACGTCCGGCTCGGGCTCGCGTCGGTCAACACCGCCAGCGGCGAGGTCGAGGCGATCTACGGCGGGCCCGACTACCTCAAGCAGTCGTTCGACAACGTGTGGGTGGGGTCGGCGCAGGCGGGCTCGGCGATGAAGCCGTACGTGCTCGCGGCGGCGCTGGAGAAGGGCTTCGGTCTCAAGAGCCTGGTCGAGGGCCGGTCCGGCAAGTCGTTCGACGGGACGGGCAAGGTCGTGCCGAACGGGCAGGACGGCAGCGTCGGGCCGTTCCCGAACAGCCACGCGGGCAAGGGCGCGATCAACCTGGTCCAGGCGACGAAGGAGTCGACCAACACCGCGTTCGTGCAGCTCGCGCTGAAGACCGGCGTCTCGAACGTGGTGAAGACGGCGGAGAAGGCCGGCGTCGACCCCTCGATGGTGGAGAAGTACAAGGGCCAGGTCGGGCTCGCGCTCGGGATCAACGACCTGCGGCCGATCGAGCAGGCGGCCGGGTACGCGACGTTCGCCAACGGCGGCACCTACCGCCAGCCGCACGTGATCAAGGCGGTCAAGACGTCCGAGGGGCAGGTCTACAAGACGCTGCGCTGGGAGCAGAAGCCCGACACCTTCAGCGAGGGCGTCACGCGGGACGTCACGTACGCGCTCCAGCAGGTGGTCAAGCCGGGCGGCACGGCGGTCCCGGCGGCGCTGCCCGACCGTCCGGTCGCCGGCAAGACCGGGACGACCGACAAGAACGTCGCGGCGTGGTTCGTCGGCTACGTGCCGAAGATCTCGACCGCGGTGACGATGTACAACGAGAAGCGCAAGTCGCTCACCTATCCGGGCGGCGAGGTCGTCGGCGGCTCCATTCCCGCGAAGATCTGGCACGCGTACATGGCGGAGGCGACGAAGGGCACGCCGGTCGACCAGTTCCAGCCGCCGGCGTGGGTCGGGTCGCCGCAGAAGTGGGCGCAGCCGTTCAAGCCGAAGAAGCCGAAGGACGACGGCAAGCCGCCGTGGTGCGACAAGCCCATCGGCAAGTACGACCCGAGGTGCCAGGACGGCGACGACGACGACGGCGACAAGCCGCCGTGCCGGTCGCCGTTCCCGGACGGCGACTGCGACCCGAACAAGCCGCCGAGCCAGAACCCGCCCAGGTGGTGGTGCGCGACGCATCCGGGCCACCCGTCCTGCCGCGGGCACGGAGGCCCCGGCGGTCCCGGGGGTCCGGGCGGTCCCGGAGGGCCGGGCGGGCCGAACTGGCCGTACCCGCAGGAGCAGCAGCCGAGACGGCTCGCCACGAGACCGCCCGGCTAGCGCCGGGCGCGGATCGGCCCGGAGCTCCTGCCGGACCTGCGTTTCGGCCGTGCGGAAGAAGGACTTTCCGCCGATCGGAAGGTGGACGGCGGGAGCCGGGCGGGAGCCGAACGGAGCCGTAACCGGAATCCGAGGGGGGATAAGTCATGACCAGTAGCCGCGCGGGAGCGCATTCGTCCTCGCCGTCGTTCCCGAGCCCCGCTCCCCTGCCCCCTGGGCACCGGAGCTCGCAGTACTCTCGGACGACGCATTGCCGTACCCCAGTTGATGAGGTCGCGTGAGTTACCCAAGCCAATACGGACCGGAATACGGAGAGAGCCCGGGCAGGCAGGGCTCGTACCGCCCCGGCGGGTCTGGCGCGCCCAACGGCCGTGGGGCCCCCGGTGGAGGCGGGGCTCCGGGCGGCGGCGGCAACAGCGGCGGCCAGCCGATGCCCGGCCGGTCCGCCCGCGCGGCCGGGCGAGGCGGCAACGGCGGCCGGGGCGGCGGACCGTCCCGCGTCGGCGGCGGTGGAGGCGGCACCCGGCGCCGCGGCTCGCCGCCGCCCCCCGGCAGGCGCGGCGGCCCGCAGACGGGCGGCACTCCGGCGGCCAGCCCGATGGGCGCGCCGGCCCCGCCGCGCCCCGGCGTAGGCCGCCCGAACGGACCCGGCGGACCCGGCGGACCCGGCGGCGGCCCTGGTGGTCCCGGCGGACGCGGCGGCGGTCCCGGCGGTCCCGGCGGCCCGGGAGGGCCCGGCGGCCCCGGACGCCCTGGCGGTCCGGGCGGTCCCGGTGGTCCGCGTCCCGGTCCGGGCGGGCCGGGAGGACCCGGCGGTCCTGGTGGCCCCGGCGGTCCCGGCGGGCGCGGGCGGCGCGGCAAGCGCGGCGACAAGCCGGTCAAGACGGGCTGGCGGCGCTACGTCCCGTCCTGGAAGATCATGGTCGCCGTGGTCGCGGTCATGATCCTGGGCGTCGCGACACTGGTCGTCGTCGCGTACGCCAACACCCCGATCCCCACCGCGACGCAGACCGACGCGACGCGCCAGGAGTCGGTGATCTACTACGGCAACGGCAGCACGCCGATCGCCCGCGTCGGCATGCACCGCGAGGACGTCCCCCTCGACAAGGTCCCCAAGCACGTGCAGGACGCCGTGCTCGCCGCCGAGGACCGCGGGTTCTGGCACGAGCCGGGCGTCTCCCCGACCGGTGTCGCCCGCGCGCTGTTCAAGACCGCGACGGGCGGCGACGTGACCGGCGGTTCGACGATCACCCAGCAGCTCGCGCGCAACTACTACCAGGGCCTGAGCCAGGAGCGGACGATCTCCCGCAAGCTCAAGGAGATCCTGATCTCGGTCCGGCTGGGCAACGACAAGCAGAAGAAGGAGATCCTCAACCTCTATCTGAACACGGTCTCGTTCGGCCGCCAGGCGTACGGCATCCAGGCCGCCTCCCGGGCGTACTTCCACAAGACCGTCAACCAGATCAACGAGGCGGAGGCGGCGCTGCTGGCCGCGATGATCCAGCGCCCCTCGTACTTCGTCACGACCGGCAGCGACAGCAACCCGGCGAAGAAGGCGCTCATCGAGCGCTGGAACTACGTGCTGGACGGCATGGTCAAGGAGAAGTGGCTCGACCCGACCAAGCGCGCCGGGCTGACGTTCCCGAAGACGCAGACCAACTGGAGCGACGTCCGCGACACCACGCAGACCGCCGGCTACCTCAAGGACCGGGTGGTCAAGGAGTTGCGGACGCTCGGGATCGACGAGCAGAAGCTGGAGACCGGCGGCCTCCGGATCACCACCACGTTCGACAAGGGGCTCCAGGACTACACGGCCAAGGTCGTCCGGGCGGTCCGCAAGGAGCGCAACCTCCAGAAGGACATCCACTTCGGGCTCACCACGATCGACCCGAAGACGGGCGGCGTGGTCGCCGCGTACGGCGGTCCCGGCTACAACAAGCAGCAGTTCGACGACTCGTTCGACGCGAAGGTGCAGCCGGGCTCGTCGTTCAAGCCGATCGTCCTCGCGACCGCGCTGAAGGAGGGCACCAGCCTCCGCACCACGCTGGACGGCAGCTACCGCCGGGTCATCAACGGCACCCCGTTCACCAACGACAGCCGCGGTGAGAACGGCGTCTACGACCTCAAGCAGATGACCGCGATGTCGATCAACACCGCGTACGTGGACCTCGGCCAGAAGATCGGGCTGAGCAAGGTCGTCGAGATGGCCAAGGCGATGGGGATCCCGGAGAACACCCCGAGCCTGGACTCCACCTACACCTCGCTGCCGCTCGGCGTCATCGACGCCAGCCCGGTGACGATGGCGTCGGTCTACTCGACGTTCGCCGCGGAGGGCAAGCACCGCAGCCCGCACGTGATCAAGGAGATCACCGACCAGCACGGCAACCCCGTCACCAACGACAAGGGCAAGAAGCTGAAGAAGCGGCCGTGGGAGAAGACGACGGAGGTCTTCCCCGAGGGGGTCGCCAGGGACGCCACGTCGGCGATGCGCGCGGTGGTCACGTCCGGTACCGGTAAGAAGGCCAACCTCGGCGTCCGCCCCGTCGCCGGCAAGACCGGTACCACCGACGCCAACAAGTCGGCCTGGTTCGTCGGCTACACGCCGGAGTACGCGACGTCGGTCGCGATGTGGCGGCAGGACAGGAAGGGCGTGCGGCAGTCGCTGCTCGGCGTCGGCGGCTACGACCAGATCTACGGTGGTGACGTCCCCGCCGAGCTGTTCCGGCGCTTCATGATGAAGGCGCTGGAGGGCAAGGACATCTCGCAGTTCGGCCCGCCGGCGAACGTCGGCTCGATCGCGCCGTGGGCGACGCCGAAGACCGACCCGAAGCCGACGAACACGCCGACGCCGGACGCCGACCCGACCTGCAAGCCCAACGAGGTCGAGGACCCGGACGCCCCCGGCGGCTGCAAGAAGAAGACCCCCGACCCGACGGACTCGCCGACGTCGCCGTCGCCCAACGAGAAGCCGTGCAACCAGATGCACCTGCCGGTGGGTTGCAACCCGGATCTCCCGCCGAGCGGCGACCTCGGCTGGTGGTGCCCCAGCCACCCGAACCACCCGAAGTGCAGGGAGGATCCGCCGCCCCGCGGCCCCAACCGCAACGGCGAGTAGGGAACGGCGAGCACGCGACGCCGCCGCGCGCGGCGCGATGGAACGGCCCGGAGCCACGACGCTCCGGGCCGTTCCCCGTTCCGGCAGTTCCCCCGTTCCCCGTTCCGGCCGGTCCGCCGCGGGGCCGCGGGTGTCTGGTCTGCGGGGAGTTGCCGGAAGTGCGGGGAGGGGCCGCGGGCCCAATAGTCTGCTGCCATGCCGCCGCCACCCGAAAGGCTCACGATGTCCGGCTCCGCGACCGATGGTGACGTGACGGAACGCTCCGGCCGGGGACGGGCCGCGCGGCTCGCGCCGGTGCTCACGGGCGTCACGGCCCTCGTCTGCCTGCTCGGCTGGCTCCAGAAGCGTCCGTGCTCGACGGCGGGCTTCGACTTCGTCAAGACGACGACGAACGGCTGCTACACCGACATCTACCCGCTGTACTTCGTGCGCGGCCTGAACGACGGCAGGATCCCCTACTTCGACTCGTTCACCGGCTCGGACCTCCACTACGTCGAGTACCCGGTGCTCAGCGGCGGGTTCATGCAGCTCGCCGCCGTGCTCGTGCGGCCGTTCGGCGTGGACGAGCGCGGCATGGCGTTCTACAACGTCACCGTGCTGCTGCTCGCGCTGCTGGCGATCGTGGCGGTGCTCGCGACGGCCTACGCGGCGGGGCGGCGCTCGCTGCGCGCCGGGCTGATGGTGGCGCTGTCGCCCGCGCTGCTGCTCACCGCGTACATCAACTGGGACCTGCTCGCCGTCGCGCTGTCCGCGCTCGCCCTCGCCGCCTGGACGGCGAGGCGGCCCGCGCTCGCGGGCGGGCTGCTGGGCCTCGCGATCGCGGCGAAGTTCTACCCGCTGCTGTTCCTCGGACCGCTCGTCCTGCTGTGCGTGCGCGCGGGCCAGTGGCGCGCGATGGGCCGGATGCTGGCGGGCACGGCGGTGGCCTGGCTGGCGGTCAACCTGCCCGTGATGGTCTTCGCGTGGGACGGCTGGCTGGAGTTCTACACCTTCAGCCAGCACCGCGGCATCGACTGGGGGTCGGTGTTCTTCTTCCTCAAGGACCACGGGCTGTCCGGCCTGGACGACACCGGCCGGGTCAACCTGCTCGGCACCGGCACGTTCCTCGTCCTCGCGCTCGGCATCGCCGTGCTCACGCTCGCCGCGCCGCGCCGCCCGCGGCTGCCGCAGCTCATGTTCCTGGTCCTCGTGGCGTTCATGCTGCCCAACAAGGTCTGGTCGCCCCAGTACGTGCTGTGGCTGCTGCCGCTGGTCGCCCTCGCCCGCCCGAAGGTCCCGGCGTTCCTGGTGTGGCAGGCCGGGGAGATCCTCTACTTCTTCGGCATCTGGTGGTACCTGCTGGCGGTGTCCACGCAGCCCGGCGGCGGCGCCGACCTGTCGGACACGATCTCGTCCGTGCTGCGCTTCGACGCGCCGTCCGAAGGCATCACCAGCGGCGTCTACCACCTCGCGCTGTTCGCCCGCTTCTTCACGGTGCTCGCGCTGGCGATCCTGGTCGTGTGGGAGATCCTGCGCCCGTCCGCCGACCGGGTGCGTACGGACGGGGACGACGACCCGGCGGGCGGCGTGCTCGACGGCGCCGACGACGCCGTCTCGCTGACCCGCTGGCGCCACAGCCGCACTCCCAAGCAGACCACCGTCCCCGCCACCTGAAACGAACACGCCCCAGGACCGGCGCGATCCCCCGCGAGGTTTCACATGGAACATGCGGCGCGAGCGAACGGACCGACTCGCGGAAGTGTGTCCGCGTTCGTCCGCCGGACGCGGGTCAAGAACCCGGGCACGCGGCATGGAACGCCTGGTGGCAGGGGTAGTCACCGACCATGCGGACCACGTTCGCCGCGGCCGTCACGTTCGCCGCGGTCACCCTTTCCCTAGCCGTACCCGCCACCCCGCCCGCCACCGCCGCACGCACGGCGAACGCCACACGCACGGCGAACACCGCCCGCACGGCGAACGGCACGCGCACGGCGAACGCCACGCGCGCGCCGGCCGTCGCGGAGGCGGGTGGGGGCGCGCACGGGCCGCACGGGCCGCACGGGCCGCGCGGGGTGGGGGCCCGGTCGGCGGTCCTCGCGGACATGGGGAGCGGGCGCGTGCTGTGGTCGCGGCGCGCGGGCGTACGGCGGCCGATCGGCAGCATCGCCAAGGTGATGACGGCGGTGGTCGTCCTGCGCGAGGGCCGGCTCGACCGTACGGTCCGCATCCGGCCGAGGCACGTGGCGTACGCCGCGGCGCGGCACGGGACGACCGCCCGGCTGCGGCCCGGCGACCGGATCACGGCGCGCGAGCTGCTGAGCGCGATGATGCTGCCGTCCGGCTGCGACGCCGCCGCGGCGCTCGCGGACGCGTACGGTCCCGGACGCGCGGGATTCCTGCGGAAGATGAACCGGACGGCGCGCGCGCTCGGGCTGAGGCGCACCCGGTACGCCGACGAGTCCGGCCTGCCGCCCGCGCCCGGGAACTCGACGGCGCGCGACCAAGCGGCGCTGGGCCGGTACGCGATGGGCTTCCCGCTGTTCCGACGGGTGGTCGGGCAGCGACGGCACGTGCTGCGCCGCGGCCCGCACCACAAGCGGTACGTGTGGCGCAGCACGAACGATCTCATGGGCCGCTACCGGGGACTGCTCGGCATCAAGAGCGGCTACACGTCCGCCGCCGGCTACTGCCTCCTGTTCGCCGCGCGCCGAGGCGGCCGGACGCTGGTCGGCGTCGTCCTGCACAGCTCGCGGACGCGGCGCGCCGCGCGCTTCCAGGACGCGCGGCGGATGCTCGACTGGGGCTTTCTCGCCTCCCGCCGATAAACGGCTGGCCGTCATCGAAGATCGTCCCTAGCATCGCGCGCATGCGGACATCGGGGGACGCGCTCACCGGCGAGCGGGAGCGGCGGGTACGGAAGGCCGTGGCGGACGTCCGCCCGGATCTCGCGGAGGCGGGCGCGCTGCGTCCCCTCGGAGAGGGCTTCGAGAGCGTCGCGCTCCTGCTGGAACCGCCCGGCGGCCCCGCCCACGTCCTGCGCTTCCCGCGGAACGAGGACGGCGCGGAGGGCATCGCCTGCGAGACGCGCCTGCTGCCGGAGCTCGCCCCGCGGCTCCCGGTGCCCGTCCCGCGCTTCGCGTTCACGGCCCCCAACCCGCTCGGCCCGGGAACGTTCTGCTGCTACCCGGCCGTTCCGGGCGACTCGCTGCGCCCCGAGGAGTGGCACGCGCGCGGCCTGCTGGACGAGCCGGGACCGGTACGGCTGATCGCGCGCGTCCTCGACGCCGTCCACGCCTTCCCCGCCGAACGGGCGCGCGAACTCGGCGTCCCGCTCCAGGAGCCGCGCGAGGAGTACGCCGACAGCGAGCGGCTCGCGCGCGAGCACGTCGTCCCGCTGCTGCCGCGAGGCGAGGCCGACGCGCTCCTCGCGGCGTTCGGCGCGTACCTCGGCGACGACGCCAACTTCCCGGACGAGCCGGTGCTCATCCACGGCGATGTCAGCCTCGACCACCTTCTCGTCACCGGCACGGAGATCACCGGCCTGATCGACTTCGGGGACGTCGCGGTCGGCGACCCCGACTTCGACCTGGCCTACCTGTGGCAGCAGGCGGGCCCCGGCCTCGTCCGGCGCGTCCAAGAGGAGCGCGGCGCCCCGATGACCGCGCGGCTTGAGGCGAAGCTGCGCTTCTGGGCGCTCGCCGACCCGGTGGAGGACGTCCTGCACGGCATGGAGAACGATCTCCCGGACCTCAGCGAGCGCCGCCTCGCCGACCTGCGAACCCTCCTGTCCCCATGACCGCCCCGCTCCCGCGCCGAGGAGCGAACCGGTAGACCGCTCGCGACGGGCCCGCACGGAGTCCAGGGGCTGAACGCGCGAGATCGCGCACGGCCGCGGGGCCGTACGCGATCTCGCTAAGGGAACGACGCGCCGCGGCCGTCAGGCGGAGTCGGCGGAGGCCGCCCCGGCGGGGTCGGCGACGGTCGGCGTGGTTCCCTCGCGGTGGGCGCGGCGGGCGTCCCGCACGAACTCGCGGGAGAACATCGCGGACAGCGTCGCGACGCCCCCGCGGTGGACGCGGATCTCGCCGTGCCGGACCTCGCCGGTGACGCGGACGCGGCGGCCCTCGCCGTCCTCGCCGGTCCAGTCCTTGACCCGGCCGCGGCCGGTGTAGCGCAGGTCCCAGTGGTCGATCCGCGCGTCCTGCGGGACCAGGAGCTTGACCATCGAGTGGTCGAGGTCGACCGCCACCTCGATCGTCCCCTCGGGGATCCGCGGCGACCGCAGGTCGATCACCGCCATGCCCCTGCGGGCGCGCACCTCGAAGCGGGACGCGCTCGTCCAGTTGCCGAGCTTCTTGACGTTGCCGTAGTGCACCTGGACCCGCTCGACGGACGCGTCCGCGCCGCCCTCGGTCCCGGTGGTCGCGGCGGTGGTGCTGTCGGTGGTGGTGCTGGTGTGCGCGGTGTCCATCTCAGTTTTCCTCTCGGAATCGGGCAACTACCTCGCAGCGAGAGCAACTCCCCAAAGAGTCTCTCTCTGAAAGAGAGATTAGGTGAGCGTGGTGTCCCTGTCAAACGCGCGACTCCGAGGAGGCGACAGGTGAGGGCCCGGCGAGGCATGGTGGGCATGGCACGCACGGGCCGCCGAGCCCGTACGGCGGGAAGCGAGCGACGGCTACCGGGAGGAGACGTGGACGCGAATCGGGCGCTCACCCGGCTGGTCGAGGGCGACCTGAAGCCGGGCGTCTACCAGTGGCGTACGGCCGCCGTTCCAGGCGCGGTGGGCGACACCGGCTGGACGGCGCGGGCCGTTGAGGAAGGCTGGCGGGCGTACCACCTGGACGGACGGCGGGCGCGCGGCAAGGACGCGTTCCTGGCGCTGTGCGCGGAGGTGTTCGGGTTCCCGGGCTGGTTCGGCGGCAACTGGGACGCTCTGGAGGACTGCCTGGCCGACCTGTCCTGGGCCGGGGCCCGCAAGGGGTTCGTCGTGCTGTACGAGTCGTGGGCCGAGCTCGCCGAAGCCGATCAGGCTTCGTTCCGTACGGCGCTGGCGGTGTTCAAGGGAGCGGTGGAGATCTGGCGGGACACCGCCACCCCCATGACCGTGCTCCTGTCGAGCGTCGGTGTGGAGGTGGCGGGCGTTCCCCGTCTCGGCTGAGCCGCGGCCGGGCCGGAGGACCTCCCCGCCCGCTCGCCGTCGGTGGCCGCCGTGCCCGTGGCCGGCCGTGTCAGTAGGTGGTGGACGAGTCGTGGTTGATGCTCCAGATCGCCGCGCCGTAGATCCCCACGACGACGATCCAGTAGATCAGGCCGATCAGGGCGAAGATGTAGCCGAGGATGAGGCCGGCCGTGGCCATACCGCCGCCGCCCTCGCCGGTGCGCCGGATCTGCCCTTGCGCGACGTGCCCGAAGATGACGGCGCCGACGGAGAAGATGATCCCGCCGCAGGTCACGACGCCGATGATGCCGAGCACCATGGACGCCACGGCCATGCCGTTGTTGCGCGGCGCCATCGGCGGCGGCCCGCCGCCGTAGTAGTGGTGCTGTACCGGCGCCTGGTAGGGCTGCTGGCCGTACGGGTCCGATGGCCCGTAGCCGCCGTACGGGTCATAGGGGGGTTGTGCCATTGACTTCCCGATCGGTTGGCGCGCCCGCCGTCGCCTGTGTACCGCGCGTGCGCTGAGGGCTGGGGTTCCGGATTATGCCAGTGTGTCGTGCTTGCGGTTTTGATGCCGTTCGCACCCACGCGAGATTAGATGCACACGAACCCGGCAAGGTTCCCCCGCCCCGCCCCGCGCCGCCGCCACCCGCCCCCACCGGCGCGCCGTCCCGCACGCGCCGTCCCGCACGCGCCGTCCCGCACGCGCCGTCCCGGACGCGCTGTCCCGCACGCGGCGCACCGGACGGGGCGTGGAGGCGAGGGGCGTGGGGGCGAGGGACGGGTCAGCCGAGGTTGGAGCGGAGCCAGGAGATGTCGTCGGCCTGGCCGTCGCCGGGCGTCTCCACGATCACCGGCGCGCCCGCCGCGCGGACGACCGTCAGGATCAGGTCCGGGTCGATCTTCCCGCTGCCGAGGTTGGCGTGCCGGTCGGCGCCCGAGCCGAACGCGTCGCGGCTGTCGTTGCAGTGCACCAGGTCGATGCGGCCGGTGATGGCCTTGATCCGGTCGACCGCGTCGATCAGCTCCTCGCCGGCCGCGTGCGCGTGGCAGGTGTCGAGGCAGAAGCCGAGCTTGGACTCCAGCCCGGGAACGCCCGACAGCACCTCCCACAGCCGCGCGATCCGGTCGAACCTGCGCGCCATGGCGTTCCCGCCGCCGGCGGTGTTCTCGATGTAGACCGGGACGGGGCACTCGACGCGTTCGAAGACCTTGCGCCAGTTCTCGAAGCCCGTCTCGGGGTCGTCGTCCTTCAGCACGTGCCCGCCGTGGACGATCAGGGCCTTCGCGCCGATCGACGCCGCCGCCTCCAGCTGCTGGGTGAGGTTCTTGCGGCTCGGGATGCGGATCCGGTTGTTGGAGGTCGCCACGTTGATCGTGTACGGGGCGTGCACGTACACGTCGACATCGGACTCGCTGACGGCCTCGACGCCCTCGGGCAGGACGGGCTTCTTCCAGCCCTGCGGGTCGCCCAGGAAGAACTGGACGACGTCCGCCCCCTTGGCGCGGGCGCTGTCGAGCGGGTTGGTCTGGTCGACGTGGGCTCCGATGCGCATGACAACGAGACTAGCTCCGCTGCGCCGCCCCCCGCCCGCATCCCGGGAGCCGGAACGGGTTCAGATGCTGAAACCGCCGTGGCGCAGGGCGAATCCGGCGCCGACGAACGAGGCGACCATGCCGATCACGTTCAGCCAGCGCTCGTTGGTCGTGGCGGACATCATCTGCGAGTAGAGCGCGAGGGGGAGCCCGATCACGCCCGCGACCGCGCCGAAGAAGTGCGTGGTCGGGATGGCGCCCAGCACCAGGGCCGCCAGCCCGATGACGACCGCGGCGAGCGCCAGCGCGCTCTGGAGCGGGTGCCGTTCGGTCCTCGGGGCGGTCGCGGCGGCGGACCGTTCGGGTCCGGCTGCCTCCTGTGACATCGGGACACCTCCTCCGTTGCGTCCTGGGACGCGTGGTGGCCGCGGGACGGCATGACCCGCATCCGTAGAGGATTCCCGGCCGGCCGGGAGATCAATCCGGGCGGCCGGGGCGGAAAATGTCGGCGGCACCCGGTACGGTCGAACATGGATTCGAGAACAGCGGTCTCGGTCCGCCCCGAGGGGAAGCGGGGAGAGGCAGGAGGTGCACACGGTGAGGCAGAGCGAACTCACGGTCATCGGCGACGCGGAGCTCGTCGAGGAGCTGTCGATGCTGACCACCCAGACGGCCCGGATGCGGGCCCGCATGGCCGACATCATGGCCGAGCTCGAACGCCGGCGTTGCGCGAAGGGCGCCCGCGCGGGCGCCCGCCGCTGACACCGGCACGGCCCGTCCGGCCCGTCCGGGCGACCCGGAACCGGCTCGTACGCTGCCGGGTCTTGGTAGCCTGTATCGGTCTCGCGGCCGGTGCCCCGGCGATCCGGGCCGTACCGCCGCGGGAGACGCAAGAGCCCTCCTGTCACGGAGAGACCGTGACCGCATCAGTCCAGAGGAGGTAGGGACACAGCATGCGTCGTTACGAACTCATGGCCATTCTCGACCCCGCCATCGACGAGCGCACCGCACCCGCGGCGCTCGACCCGTTCCTGAAGGTCGTCAAGGACGGCGGCGGCAGCGTGGAGAAGGTCGACGTCTGGGGCCGCCGGCGCCTGGCGTACGACATCCAGAAGAAGTCCGAAGGCATCTACGCGGTGGTCGACCTGTCGGCTGAGCCCGCGACGGTCAAGGAGCTCGACCGGCAGCTCAACCTGAGCGAGTCGATCCTCCGTACCAAGGTCATCCGCCCCGAGGTCCACTGAGCCGGGCCCAGCCCTCACACCAGCCGGAGCGAGCCCCATGGCAGGCGACACCGTAATCACGATCGTCGGGAACCTCGTCGAGGACCCGAATCTGCGTTTCACCCCGAGCGGCCAGGCGGTCGCGTCGTTCCGCATCGCCTCGACGCCGCGGTTCTTCGACCGCCAGACGTCGGAGTGGAAGGACGGCGAGGCGCTGTTCCTGACCTGCAACGTCTGGCGGCAGGCGGCCGAGAACTGCGCCGAGACCCTCCAGCGCGGCATGCGGGTGATCGTGCAGGGCCGGCTCAAGCAGCGGTCGTACGAGACCCGCGAGGGTGAGAAGCGCACCGTCTTCGAGATCGAGGCCGACGAGGTCGGCCCGTCGCTGCGCAACGCCACCGCCAAGGTCAACAAGACCCAGCGGCAGGGTGGCGGGGGCTTCGGCGGCGGTGGCGGCCAGGGCGGCGGCGGTTTCGGCGGCGGCCCCGGTGGGGGCGGCGGCTTCGGCGGCGGCCAGGGCGGACCCGGCGGGGGCGGTGCCCCGGCCGACGACCCCTGGGCCACCGGCGGCGGGGGCGGTGGCGGCGGCGGAGGCTTCTCCGACGACCCGCCGTTCTAACCCCGTCACGGGCCGCCGTTCCAGGCCAGACGATCACAACGAGTACAACGCCCATTCCCGCGCGAGCGGGGCTCTGGAAGGAGCACCACGATGGCGAAGCCACCTCCTCGCAAGCCGAAGAAGAAGGTTTGCGTGTTCTGCCAGGAGAAGATCTCCTACGTCGACTACAAGGACACCGGCCTGCTGCGGAAGTTCATCTCCGACCGCGGCAAGATCCGGGCCCGTCGGGTGACCGGCAACTGCACCCAGCACCAGCGCGACGTCGCCACGGCGATCAAGAACGCTCGTGAGATGGCGCTGCTGCCGTACACCAGCACCGCGCGTTAGGAGGGGTGGGGAACATGAAGCTCATCCTGACCCAGCAGGTCTCCGGTCTCGGCGAGCCCGGCGACATCATCGAGGTCCGCGACGGCTACGGCCGCAACTACCTCGTTCCGCGCGGGTTCGCCATCAGGTGGACCCGGGGCGCGGAGAAGGAGATCCAGTCGATCAAGAAGGCGCGTTCGGCCCGCGAGATCGCGACGGTCGAGCACGCCCGCGAGGTCGCCGGGGCCCTCCGGTCGCTGAAGGTGACCCTGCGCACCCGCACGGGCAGCAACGGCCGCCTGTTCGGCGCGGTCACGGCCGCCGACATCGCCGAGGCGGTCAAGGCCGCCGACGGTCCCGACCTGGACAAGCGCCGCATCGAGATCGGCAACCCGATCAAGACGGTCGGCACCCACCAGGTCAGCGTCCGCCTGCACAGCGACGTCAACGCCACGATCGACGTCGACGTCGTCGAGGTCTGACCTCAGCACCACACCGCACCACCACGACGGCCGGGCCCCCGAAAGGGACCCGGCCGTCGCCGTCGCACCCCCTCTTTCGCCGTCGCACCCCCCCTTCGCCGTCGCCCCCTCTCTTCGCTGGGGCGGCCCCTCTTCGCCGGGGCGGCGACCGGTCAGCTTTGAAGCCCGCCTTCGTCTCTGTGTAGCGGCGGGGCGGTCCGCCTGCGTCCGCACTTCCGCGCGGTGGCGGGGGCAGTCGGCCTGCGTCCGCACTCCCTCGCGGCGACCGGTCAGCTCTAGACCCCCCTCGTCCCCGTGTAGCGGCGGGGGCGGTCCTCCTGCGCCCGCCCTCTCGCGTGGTGGCGGCGGGTTCGGCTTCGTCCTCGCGCTTCCGCGTGGTGGTGGCGGGTTCGCCTTGGCCTCGCCCTTTCGCAGGTGCGGCCGATTCGTCCTCGCCCTTGGACGGGGGCGGCCGGTTCGC
Source organism: Actinomadura sp. J1-007 (assembly GCF_009793335.1). Classification (GTDB taxonomy): domain Bacteria; phylum Actinomycetota; class Actinomycetes; order Streptosporangiales; family Streptosporangiaceae; genus Spirillospora; species Spirillospora yumaensis. Next base: position 3,377,327 of record NZ_WING01000001.1, read on the forward strand.
CTTGGCCTTGGGGCAGAGGTGGGCGGTTCGGTTTGCTTCGGTCGGTGGTGGGGCTGGTTCGGCTCGCATTGATGATCTTCGCGGGGGTTGTCTCCTCTTCCTCCGCGAAACGCCCACTCCTTCGTGATCAACATTCGGACGGCTACGTTCCGTAACTAGATCATCGCGGAGGGGAAGGGGCGTCCCATGACGGATCCGGCGCGCGGAGGACCGCTGACACGCCGTTCGGTGCTGGGAGGAGCGCTCGGGGCCGGGCTGCTCGTGTTCGAGCCGGACAATGAGGCCATGGCCGAGACCCTCGCCGCGCTTACCGGATCGGGAGACCCGCGCGTACACACGCGCGCCGAGTGGAGGGCGAAGCCGCCGAAGAACCCGTCCCGCGTCCTGAGCCGTCCGCCGGACCGCATCGTCGTCCACCACACCGCGTCGCCGAACTCGCCGGACTCCTCGTTGGAGCACGCCTTCCGGCTGTCGCGCGACATCCAGCGGTTCCACATGCGGGGGCGCGGGTGGGACGACACGGGCCAGCAGCTCACGATCAGCCGCGGCGGGCACGTGATGGAGGGCCGCAACCGGAGCCTGTCCTCGATCCTGGCGGGCCGGCACGTCGTCGGCGCCCAGGCGCTCCACCACAACGAGCACACGATCGGCATCGAGAACGAGGGCACGTACATGAAGGCGCCCGTCCCGGCGAGCCTGTGGACGGCCCTGGTCGACGTCTGCCACTGGCTGTGCGAGGAGTACGGGCTCGACCCGCGGCGCGGGATCGTGGGCCACCGCGACTACAACGACACCACCTGCCCCGGCGACGTGCTCTACAGCCGGCTCCCCGAGCTGCGCTCCGCGGTCGCGGCCCGCCTCGGCGGTGCTCCGGCATCGTCCGACCCGTTGGATTCGGAAGAGCTCGACCGTGCCACCGGGCCTCGCGCCCGTCCCCGTACCGGGCCGGGAACGAGCATGGAGACCGACGCCACGTCCACGGTCCGCGTCCAGCCCGACCCCGCCGCCGGTACCTCCCCGGGCGGCACGGAAACCACCTCCCCGTTCAGCGACGGCCCGTGAGCTGGTGACTGGCGCGGCCAGCGACCCGGCCACCGCCTCTTGCCGCCGGAGAACCACGGGCTCGTTGCGTACGGGCGCGCTGGCGAGGGGCGAGGGGCGAGGTGGTGCGGGATGCGGGATGCGGAAAGCGTACCGGGCGGGCCGTGAGGCGGGGCCAGGCGGGCGCTGGGCCGGACGGGGTCAGGTTTCCGGGAGGGTGTAGCGGGTGCGGCGGCGGGCGATCTCGGGGTCGATGCCTTCGACCAGCGACCAGATGCCCGCGACGCGTTCCACCAGGGTTTCCGGCGGTAGCCCGGCGAGGCCCTCGGCCGCCAGGTCGTCGATCGCCTGCGTCAGCCGGGCCATCCGCTCACCATGTGTGGAACACATGTTCGAATAGTAGCGACTGTGGCTCGTGGTCCGGGTGAGGTTTCGCGAATTGACCCGGCGGAGTCCTCCACTGCTTCTAGCGGAGCACGCTCCATCGGGGACGGCGGCTGCCGTCAGTGGGGCAGTGGGGGCCGAGCCAGCGGGTCAGGACGTCCGGCAGGGGGGTGGGCTCGTCGGCGGTCCAGGCGACGACGCCGTCCGGGCGCAGGAGGTACGGGACGCCCGGGGCGCTGACGACTCCGGCGCGGTCCTTCCAGGGGGTGGCGGCCTCGTGCAGGGCGGGGTCGTCCGTGACGAGGAGGGCCCGGCCGTCGTGCAGGAGGTCCGCCACGCGGGTGCCGTCGTGGAGGGACGTGCCGGACGGGAGGCAGCGGCCGACCAGATCGTCCGCCGAGCCCAGGTCGTACCGGACGTCCGAACCGGTGATCATGTCGGTGAGGTAGCGGTTGGCGCCGTCGTGGTCCAGCAGCCGTTCGAAGATCTCCCGGAGCGCGTCGGTGTGCGGGCCGGGACGGAGCAGCGCGACCTGCGCCCGCGTGTTGGCGAGGACGCGGGCGGCGACCGGATGCCGTTCGGCCGTGTAGGTGTCCAGCAGCGGGGCGGGCGCGCGGCCGGCGGCGACCAGCGCGAGCTTCCAGCCGAGGTTGGCCGCGTCGCCGATCCCGAGCAGCAGGCCCTGCCCGCCGAACGGCGAGTGCACGTGCGCGGCGTCCCCCGCGAGCAGGACGCGACCCGAACGGTAGGTGTCCGCCTGGCGGGCGTTGTCGGTGAAGCGGGTGAGGGACGTGGCGGACCTCAGCGTGACCTCCGTCCCGCTGACGCGCCGTACGGCCGCCTGCATGTCCTCCAGTGCGATCTCCGCGTCCCGGTCGGGCGGCGGCCCGTCGAACTCCACCACCATGACGCGTCCGGGGAACGGGCCGTTGACCAGCAGGCCGCCGGGGTACCGCGTCCATCCGCGCGGTGCGAAGCCGGGGTCGTCCAGCTCGACGCGGCCCTGGTAGCCGGTGATGATCCCGTCCGTTCCGGGGAACGCGAAGCCCGCGAGCTTGCGGACGAGGCTGCGGCCTCCGTCGGCGCCGACGAGCCAGCCGGTCCGGATCTCGTACGTCCCGTCGGGGCCTTCGATGGTGAGCGTGGCCCCATCCGCGTCCTGCTCGTAGGTGGTGAGGGCATGGCCGCGGCGGACGTCGGCGCCGAGTTCGGCGGCGCGTTCCGCGAGGATCTCTTCCAGCTTGTCCTGCGGGATGAGGAAGAGGGGATCGGACGGGTACGCGCTCTCCCGGAGTGCCCAGATGCCCGCGAAGTGGCCGCGCAGTGTGGAGGGTCCCGTCGGGCCGCTCGCTTCGGTGGACTCGCGGTTTCGCGGGGGTGCGCCGACGGTGGCCAGGATCTCGCGCTGGACTTCTTCGAGCCGTCCGCCGAGGCCGCGGCGGTCCAGCATGGCCGCCGCCGGGCCGTGCATCGCGCCCGCCTTGAGGCGGCGGTCGATCGCGGTGAGCCGTTCGAGGACGACCACGTCCGTTCCCCGCAGCCGCAGTTCGCCCGCCAGCATGAGCCCGACCGGGCCGCCGCCCGCGACGACCACCTCGTGACGTTCCATGGCACGCTCCCTTAACGTCGTTAAATTTAACGCCGTTAAGGATGGTTTAACGTTGTTAAGCTGTCAAGCCCCGCCCACCTTCGAGAGGACCGCCACGATGAAGCTGGAGCGCGACGAGATCGTCCGCACCGCCATCCGCCTCCTCGACGAGGTCGGTCTCGACGGCCTCAGCCTGCGGCGCCTCGCCAAGGAGCTGGACGTCCAGGCGCCCGCGCTCTACTGGCACTTCAAGAACAAGCAGGAACTCCTCGACCAGATGGTCGGCATGATGGCCCGCGAGGGCTACGGCGCGGACGTGCCCGCTCCCGGCCAGACCTGGGACGTGTGGCTCACCGAACGCGCCCGCGCCATGCGCGCCGGGTTCGGCGCCCACCGCGACGCCGTACGGCTCGCCGCGGGCACCCGTCCGCCCGCCGACCGCGCCCCCGCCATCGAGGGGATGCTCGCCACCCTCTGCGACGCCGGTTTCACCCCCGGCGAGGCGCTGCTCAACATCCTGGCCGTCACCGACTACGTCAGCGGCGCCGTCCTTGAGGAGCAGGCGGGCCGCGACCGTGAGGACGACAGCCTCGAACGCCTTCAGGGCGGTCCCGAGGGTTTTCCGCTTCTCGCTGCCGCCGCGGAGGAATTCTCCGACGGGCGCGACGGCTTCGAGTACGGTCTCGCCCTCCTCATCGACGGGATGCGCGCCCGCCTCGCCGCCCGTCCCGACGCGCGTCCGTCCCCTGAGGGTCGTCCGTCGGCGTAGCGCGCTTTTGCTGTGCCCGCGTATGCCGAGCGGCCGTCGGCGCTCGTCGGGGCAGGGCGGGCCGGTCAGCGGCGGACGGCGCCCGTCACCATCCAGGCGTCGCCGCGGGCGCGCAGGCCGAGGGTGGTGAAACGGGTGACCATCCACAGGCCGATCGCCGTCCACAGCCCGAGCAGGCCCCAGTCCAGCCGGTACGCGACGAACGCCGCGGGCAGGAACGCGAGGGTCGCGACCAGCGACGTCACGGCCAGGTACGGGCCGTCCCCGGCGCCGATGAGGATGCCGTCCAGGACGAACACCACCCCGGCCACCGGTTGGAGCACCGCCACGATCACCAGGGACGCCAGCAGCAGGTCCCGCACGTGGTCGTCCGTCGTGAACAGGCCGGGCAGCCATGGGCGCGCGACCAGGATCGCCACCACGAACACCGCGCCGCAGCCCGCGCCCCAGCCCACCATCCGCCGCGTCACCGCGCGCGTCCCGGCGGTGTCGGCGGCGCCGAGGTACCGGCCGGTGATCGCCTGCCCGGCGATCGCGAGGGCGTCCAGCGCGAAGACCAGCAGTGTCCAGATCTGGAATCCGACCTGGTAGGCCGCGATCTCCGCGTCGCCCATGCGCGCCGCCAGCGCCGTCCCGACGATCAGGACGACGCGCATCGCCGCCGTCCGCAGCAGGAGGCTGACGCCCGCCGTCGCCGACGTGCGCAGGCCCGCGAGGTCGGGCCGTACGGGCGACCCGTACCGGCGCGCGGCCCGCAGCACCACCGCGATGTAGACGGCCGCGCTCGCGGTCTGCGCGATCACCGTTCCCCATGCCGATCCGGCGATGCCCCAGTCGAGTCCGAGCACGAACAGCACGTTCAGCAGGAGGTTCAGCGTGAACCCGCCGATCGAGACGGCCAGCGGCGTCCGGGTGTCCTGGAGGCCGCGCAGCACGCCCGTTCCGGCGAGGACGACCAGCATCCCCGGGATGCCGAACAGGCTGATCCGCAGGTACGTCTCGCCGTACGGCGCCACCGACGGCGACGCGCCGAACGCCTCCACCAGCCACGACACCGACGGCCAGCCCGCCGCGACCAGGACGGCGCCGATCACCAGCGCCAGCCACATCCCGTCGATGCCCTGCCGCACCGCCGCCGGCAGGTCGCCCGCCCCGACCCGCCGCGCGACGCCCGCCGTCGTCCCGTACGCCAGGAACACGCACAGGTTGACCAGCGTCGTCAGCGCCTGGCCGGCCACGCCGAGCCCGCCGAGCTGCGCCGTTCCGAGATGCCCGACGATCGCGGAGTCCGACAGCAGGAACAGCGGCTCGGCGACGAGCGCGCCGAAGGCGGGCACGGCGAGCCGCAGGATCTCGCGGTCGTGCGCGTTCGCGCGCCGCCGCAGGGGTGAGCCGACCATAGGGGGCGCAGGGTATCAAGCTGTAATCGACATAGAAAAATAGACGATTACGGAGATCATCCGCGGGCCGGATCGGCGACTTTCTTTCCCACACAGGCGGTGGACGACGTCAGTGCAGGTCAGCAAGGGTGACGCGGCGATCTTTCCCGGACTTTCCCCAGAGTTGTCCACAGGTCGTGCACAACCTTCCCGGCGTGTCTGCACAGGGACTCCACACCCTCGTCCACAGATCGCTTTGCGTGTCGGCGCCGCGGACTCGGAGAATGTCAGACGCTTCCGGTAGACGTGTGATGAACGGTCGGCAACGAGGCGGACGGGGACGCCGGCGACCGAGGATGAAGGGGGTGCGACGGTGAGCGTGACCGAGCTCGGACCGCACGAGCGAGAGTTCGAGCGCACGCCACCGCACGACATCGCCGCCGAACAGGGCGTCCTCGGCGGCATGCTGCTCTCCCAGGACGCCATCGCCGAGGTCATCGAGGTCATCCGCACCGCGGACTTCTACCGTCCCGCGCACCAGATCATCTTCGACGCCATCCTCGACCTGTACGGCCGCGGCGACCCCGCCGACGCCGTCACCATCTCCGGCGAGCTCACCAAGAACGGCGAGATCTCCCGCGTCGGCGGCGCCCCCTACCTGCACACCCTGATCTCCTCGGTGCCGACGGCCGCCAACGCCAGCTACTACGCCAAGATCGTTCACGAGCGGTCGGTGCTGCGCAAGCTCGTGGAGACCGGCACCCGCATCGTCCAGATGGGGTACGCGGCCGACGGCGCCGACGCCGACGAGGTGCTCGACCGGGCCCAGGCCGAGGTGTTCGCCATCGCCGAGAAGCGCGCCGGCGAGGACTACGTCCCCCTCAGCGAGATCATGCCCGGCGCCCTGGACGAGATCGAGGCCATCGGCAGCCGCGGCGGCCAGATGACCGGCGTCCCCACCGGCTTCGCCGACATGGACGCCCTGACCAACGGCCTGCACCCGGGCCAGATGATCGTCGTCGCGGCCCGTCCCGCCATGGGCAAGGCCCTCAAGACCGACACCCCCCTCGCGACGCCCACCGGCTGGACCACCATGGGCGAGGTCCAGGTGGGCGACCACCTCCTCGGCGCCGACGGCAGACCGACGCGGGTCGTCGCCGCGACGGAGGTCATGTACGGCCGCCCCTGCTACGAGGTCGAGTTCTCCGACGGAGAGGTCATCGTCGCCGACGCCCAACACCAATGGCGAACGACCACCCAACCGTCCCAACGCCCGCCATCGCCTCCCCGAACGGCCCGCGGCGCACTGCCCAGCACCACTGACCCGAGATACCACGCGACACGCGATCTGGTCACGCGCGATCTGGTCGCGCGTGAGCTGGGGATGCGCGACCAGGCCCTGCGTGAGCAGGGCGGGCGTGAGCAGGGCACGCGTGGCAGGGGCATGCGCGAGCAAGGCAAGCGCGGACAGGACATACGCAAGGGGGGTAAGCGCGGGCAGGTCGCGCGGACGTGGGGCCTGCGTGAGCGGAGGGTGCCGGCGTGGGGCCTGCGCGGGCGGGGCATGGTGGCGGTCGCCGGGCCGTTCGTGCACGCGGACCAGGCGATGCGTGACCTTCGTAGCTCCTTCATGCGCCCACGGCGTCCGCGCACGGGCACCGGGCTTCCGCTCGGTCTTCTCGGGACGCAGAACGTCAGAAGGTCCGAGCGTGGGATGAGGAAGCTCGGGCTTCTCGGTCATGAGCCGAGCCAGATCGGAACAGCCGAGCTGATCCTGGACCAAGACAGGCTTGTCCGGCTCGGGCTGAGCAGCATCGGAAGTTACGAGCCACGTCCGAACCAGGTCGGCCTCCTCGGTCGCGGGACGGGCCACGTTGCGGGGTCCGGGCTAGGGCCGAAGCGGGTCGAGAGTTCTGGGGTCGGGCGGGAGACGCGGCACTTCAACCGTGTCGCGGACGGCACGTCCGAGGTGTCGCAGCGGTCGGTCAAGACCACCGAGGAGATCGCCGCGACCCTGCGCGTCCGCGGCGACGGCCGTCCCAACCATGCCGTCGAGGTGGCGAGGCCGTTCGTCCTGCCTCATGCCGATCTCCCCATCGATCCGTACGTCCTCGGCGCGTGGCTCGGCGGCGGTACGAGCGACGGAGGCGAGATCACCGGCCTCGGCACGGAGATCGTCGCGGAACTGGAAGCGGCCGGAGAGCAGGTCACTCCCCTCGGGCCGGGCTGGTACGGCCTGCCGGGACTCGCCCGGAGGCTCAAGGACCACGGGCTGCTGAACGACAAGCACGTCCCCGCCATCTACCTGCGGGCGTCAGAAGACCAGCGGCGCGCACTGCTCGCTGGGTTGCTCGACACCGGCGGGCGCCGCTCGGAAGCCGGGCAGGTATGGCTGGCGTTCGGCTGCGAAAGACTGGCCGAAGGAGTGCGCGAGTTGCTCCTCAGCCTCGGTCACCAGGCCACGATGACGGCGACGCCGGGCCAAGTCCCCGCACCGGGCGCGGACCCGATGCCGGGACCGGGCACGGCATCGGAATTGGGCGCGGCGACGGGAATGGTTGCCGGGCCGGGAACGGACGCGACGCTGGGCGCGGGCGCGGGGGTGGGCACCGGTTTGGCGGTCGGGGCCGAGGTGGGGCGGTGCCTAGTGTCGCTGTGTTTTATCGGGTTGAGTTCACGGGGGCCGAGACGGGGTTTCGGGGGGACGGTGAGGCGGCGCGGCGGTGGCTTACCGGGCAGCCGGGGGCGCGGGTGCGTTACATCGTGGATGTGCGGCGGGTCGAGAGTGTGCCGGTGCGGTGCGTGCAGGTCGATAACGACGACCACATGTACCTGGCGGGTCGTTCGTGCGTTCCGACGCACAACTCGACGCTCGCGCTCGACTTCGCCCGGGCCGCGTCCATCAAGCATGGGCTGACGTCGGCGTTCTTCAGCCTGGAAATGGGGCGCAACGAGATCACGATGCGCCTGCTTTCCGCGGAGGCGCGGGTGGCGTTGCACGCGATGCGTTCCGGCACGATGCAGGACGAGGACTGGACGCGGCTCGCCCGGCGGATGAGCGAGGTGGCGGAGGCGCCGCTGTTCATCGACGACTCGCCCAACATGTCGATGATGGAGATCCGCGCGAAATGCCGCCGTTTGAAGCAGCAGCATGATCTGCGCCTGGTCATCATCGACTATCTCCAGCTCATGACGTCCGGAAAACGGGTCGAGAGCCGCCAGGTCGAGGTCTCGGAGTTCTCCCGTTCGCTCAAGCTGCTGGCCAAGGAACTCGGCGTGCCGGTGATCGCGCTCTCCCAGCTCAACCGCGGTCCCGAGCAGCGCACCGACAAGAAGCCGATGGTGTCGGACCTGCGCGAGTCCGGCTCGATCGAGCAGGACGCCGACATGGTCATCCTGCTCCATCGCGAGGACGCGTACGAGAAGGAATCGCCGCGCGCGGGAGAGGCCGACCTGATCGTGGCCAAGCACCGTAACGGCCCCACGGCGACGGTGACCGTGGCCTTCCAGGGCCACTACAGTCGTTTTGTCGACATGGCCCAGTAGTCGCGCGGCCTTTGTGGAGTCGGCTCTTCGGGCGGGTGACTTGGGCTCGATTTCGTCTGTGAAATGCGGTTAAGGCAGCGGGATAGGGCTGTGGCACGTCTCCGGGGCCTGGGGGGCTCGTTGAGGTCCGGGCGGGGGTGTGGGTGTTTCGTGCTGGGGAGTGGCGGCGAGGGCCGCGCGGGTGAGGGGCCAGGTCAGGCGGGGGTCGGGTCGGCGTGGTGGGGGAGGCGCCGGGTGAGGACGAGGGGGCCGTCTTCGGTGATCGCCACCGTGTCCTCGGAGTGGGCGGTGCGGGAGCCGTCGGCCGAACGGATCGTCCAGCCGTCGGGGTCGAAGACGATCCGGTCAGTGGTGCGGGCGAGCCAGGGTTCGAGCGCGAGGGTCATGCCCGCCTGGAGCTTGAGGCCGCGGCCGGCACGGCCCTTGTTGGGGACGTGGGGGTCCTCGTGCATGGTCCGTCCGATCCCGTGGCCGCCGAACTCGGTGTTGATCGGGTAGCCGTAGCCGGTGGCGACCGCCTGGATGGCCGCCGAGACGTCGCCCAGGCGGTTGCCCGGACGCGCGGCCTCGGTGCCGGCCGCGAGCGCCTCCTCGGTCGCGCGCAGGAGCCGCAGGTCCTCGGGGGCGGGCGTGCCCACGATGACGGTGCGGGCGGAGTCGGCGACCCAGCCGTCGATGCCGACGGCGATGTCCATGCTGAGGATGTCGCCGTCGCGCAGCGTGTAGTCGTGGGGCATTCCGTGGAGGACCGCGTCGTTGACCGACAGGCAGATGACGTTGCGGAACGGGCCGTTGCCGAAGGACGGGGCGTAGTCCCAGTAGCAGGACGTGGCCCCGCGTTGGCGGATCCGGTCGCGGACGTGGTGTTCGAGGTCGAGGAGGTTGACGCCCACGTCGGCGATCTCGCCGAGCTCGGACAGGATGTCGGCGACGAACCGCCCGGTGGTGTGCATCCGCTCGATCTCCGCGGGCGACTTCAGTTCGATCATGGGTACCTCACGAGTCGTACGCTGGTATTTTAATACCGAGCCTAGCGCTTGCGGTATTAAAATACCAACCGTACTCTGGTGCCATGGTTCGCAATCCGCTCACGCCCGAACAGGTCGAGGCCGGCAGGCGTCTCGGAAGGCTGCTGCGCGAAGCGCGGGCGGACCGAGACCTCGGCGACGTGGCGCGTGCGGCCGGCATGTCGCCGGAGACGTTGCGCAAGATCGAGACCGGTCGGCTGCCGTCCCCCGCGTTCGGCACGGTCGCCCGCCTCAGCGAGGTGCTCGACCTGCCGATCCAGGACCTGGCCGCCGCGTGGCGCAACGGCGCGCGGCTCGAAGCGGCGTCGTGACGGCCGATCCCGTCCGGCGTGGCCTGCCGCGCCGTTGACGGCCCTGCGGCCGTACGGTGCCGCGCCTGCCCTGCTGGTCTTGCCGACCGCGCCCGCCGTGGCGTTGGAGGTCCATCGGCTGGGCCGGTCCGCGTGCGGCTGAGCCTGGTCACGCCGCGGTTCGCCGACCGCGGCGCTGAACGCGTTGGCGGCTCGTTCAGGCGACCTTCGGTGCCGCCCGCATGCCGAAGTAGAGGTAGGGCGCGCCGTCCGGGAACGTCCCGAACACCAGCGGCAGCCACGGCGCGCTGACGGGGCCGATGCCCGGCATCGCGAGCACGGTGCCGGACACCGGCACGAGGCCGGTTTCGATCGGCGGCGAGTATCCGGCGTTCCCGCCGGTCAGTTCCAGCCGCAGCCGCGGCGCGCCGTCCCGTTCGCCGATCGTGAGGCGGACGCCTTCGCGTTCGTAGGTGCCCGCGAACGGGGCGACGTCGAACGGCCGGGACCGTTCGGCGGGGGCGAAGGCGTCGGGCATCCGCACCCCCGCGAGTTCGCCGAGCAGTTCCTGGAACAGGTCGACGAATAGGCCGGTCGCGCGGCCTCCGTTGGTCAGCAGCGCGGCCGCGACGCCGCTGCCGGGCACGACCCGCAGGTAGGAGAACTGCCCGAGCGCGGCGCCGTCGTGCCCGTAGCCGTCGACGCCGTCCCAGTCGTACAACGCCCACCCGTGGCCCCAGCCGTCCGCCATGAACGTCCACCGGTCCAGGCAGTCGACGGCGCGCCGCCGCATCGCCGCCGCCGACTCGGCGGACAGCACGCGCGTGCCGTCGGGCGCCGTACCGCCGTCCAGATGCATCCGCGCGAAGCGGACGACGTCGGCGGCGGTGACCAGGACGCGCCCGGACGGCCCGGCCGAGCGCGGCAGCATGTCCCACACCGGCGCCGGTTCGGGTTCGGTGCCCGGCTCGCCGAGATGGCTCATCGCCACCCGGAACCGCAGCGCCTCCTCCGGCAGGGTCATCGAGTGCTCCAGGCCGAGCGGCGCCAGCAGCCGGTCGCGCAGCGCCTCGTCCCAGGTCCGGCCGGTGATCACCTCCACGATCCGGCCGAGGATCGCGTACCCGGTGCTGGAGTAGGAGACGACGGTCCCGGGCGGGCAGTCCTGGCCCACGTCCGCGCACGCCTCCACGTAACGGGCGAGGCAGTCGTCACCGCGTCCGGTGTCGTGCGTGAAGTCCCCGGCGATCCCGCTGGTATGGCTGAGCAACTGCCCGATCGTCACGTTCTCGGCGACTTCGCCGTCGGCGAGCGCGAAGCCGGGCAGGACGTCGGCGACCCTGCTGCCCAGCCGCAGCTCGCCGGAGTCGACGAGCTGCATCACCAGCGTCGCCGTATAGACCTTGGCGATCGAACCGGACTGGAACACCGAGTCCGTGGTCGCCTCCACGCCGGTCCCGCGGTGCAGCAGGCCGCTGGCCAGCTCGTGGATCTCACCGTCCACCAGCACCGCCAGCGTGGCGCCCGGAACGTGATGGACGGCGCGCAACCCGTCCAGCCTGGCCTGCCAGCGGTCGGCCTCGAAACGTGATGACGGCATGGAGAACGGTCCTTTCAGCTGATGCACCGTACGTTGTGCGGCGCTCCGCACACTGTACGGAGGTCGTGCGTCGTTCGTAAAGCCGTACACTGTTCGGAACGGATCGTCGTGAAGGAGACCGGATGCCGGCCGACAAGCAGCCGTACCCGTCGGTGTGGGCCCGCCCGCACCGGCCCCGGCGGGAGCAGCCGCCGCTGAGCCGCGAGCAGATCGTGTCGGCGGCGCTCGAACTGCTGGACGCCGAAGGCATCGACGCCCTCAGCATGCGCAAGCTCGGCGCCCGCCTGAACGCCGGGGCCACCTCGATGTACACGCACGTGGCCAACAAGGACGAGCTGATCGAGTTGGTCGTCGACGAGGTCTACGGCGAGGTCGAGCCACCGTCTGCCGACGATCCGGGGGGTGCCAGCGATTCAGCGGGCACCGGCAATCCGGCGGGCACCGGCAATCCGGCGGGCGCTGGCGATCCGGCGGGCTGGCGTACGGCCATCGCGCGCTGCGCCCACAGCATGCGGGCCGCGTTCCTGCGCCACCCCTGGATCGTGTCCGTACAGGGCGAGGCCGGCGTGGCCTATCTAGGGCCGAACGTGCTGCGGCAGAACGAGGCCATCCTCGCCACGTTCGAGCAGGGGGGCTTCACCCTGGAAGCGGCCGATCGAGCCCTGAACACGGTCGTCGCCTACGTCGTCGGGGTGGCGACGAGTGAGGCCGCCTGGTTGACCACCCTGGCCCGCAGCGGCAAGAGCGAGCAGGAATGGACCGAAAGCCTCTGGCCCGCCGCCGAACAAGCCGTCCAGGAGTACCCGCGGCTGCGGAAGCTGTACGCCGCCCAGCGGAAACAGAACGTGAGGGCCTCCCGCGATGAGGATTTCGACAGCGGACTCCAATGCGTCCTCGACGGCCTCGCTGCCCGCTTCCTTCCTGGGGACTCCTCGCCCCCGTCCAAGTAGCAGCCGCAGCAGCCGTATCAGCCGCAGCGGTCGCAGCAGCCCTTGACTGCCTGGGCTCGTTCGCCTGCCTTGCGTTGGCGCTTGCTTGTGCGCCTGCCTTGGACGACTGCGCTCCGCTGCTGCGCCGCGCCCTACGCCTTGGCACGTTCAGCGCTTGGACGCGTCCTGCGCCTGGGCTCTGCGCCGAGGCGTGCGCTGGGCAATGCGCGCGGGCCTTGCGACCGCCTCTGCGCCGTACGTCCGTGCCCTGGCGCTGTGCTTGCGGCGCGTCCTGCTCGGCCGCGTTGGGCTTGCAGTGCGAGGAATCGAGGGAGCAGGCCGGGACGGGGCATAGGGGCGCAAGTGCTTCAGGCCGTTCACCTGACCCCTGACATGATTCGGGGGCGCGCCGTAGCCTGAGGTTCTCGGGACCCGTCCGTCAGGAAGGTGTGAGGCCGATGTACGACGGGGTGGCCATCGGGTCGCGGCTTCGGGCGTTGCGCGTCTGGCGTGGGATGAGTCTGGCCGAGTTGTCTGGGCAGGCGGGGATGAGTACGTCCCTGCTGTCGATGATCGAGCGGGGGCAGCGGGCGCTGGATCGGCGGTCCTATATCGCGGCGCTGGCGGTGGCGCTGCGGGTGTCGGAGACCGAGATCGTCGGGGGACCGCACCTGTCGAAGGACCCGATCCAGTCCGCGGCGCACGGCACCGTTCCGGCGCTCCGGCTGGCGCTCACGTCCAACACCCTGGACGACGCGTGCACCGACTACGCCCGGCCGCTCGCCGAACTCGCTGCCGAACTCGCAGGTCCGATCCACCAAGCGGAGAAGCGTGCGGACTACCTCGTCCGCGGGAATCTGCTCGGTCCCGTGCTCAACGAGTTGCACGTTCACAGCGCGACCGGCGACGAGGCGGCGCAGCGTCAGGCGTGCGCGCTGCTGGTGCAAGCGTGCAATGGCGCCGGGATGACGTTGCGGCACCTGAACTATCAAGACCTCGCGTTCGTCGCCGCCGAGCGGGCGCGGGAGGCCGCGTGGCGGGCGGACGATCCGGTCCTCGCCGGTCGCGCTGCGAACCTGCGCGTTCACACCCTGCCGAAGCGTGGCGCGGAGACCATGGTCCGCATTGCCGACCAGGCCGCCGCCCGGTTGCAGCCGCACCTGGACGAGCCCGCCGCACAGGAGACCTACGGGATGCTGCATCTGTCCGCCGCGATGTGCTCGGCGGTCATGCGCGACACAAGCGCGGCAGACGAGCATCTCGCCGAGGCCGCCGAGACTGCGGGCCGGACGGGGGAACGGCCGGGCGCATGGGGCGACTTCGGCCCTACCAACGTCGGCATCTGGGGCGTCGCCATCGCGACCGAAGCGGGCGACTATGAGGGAGCCGTCCGCGCTGCGAGCAGCGTCAACCCAGAGCGCCTGGCCAACAAGGAGCGGAAGGCGATGCTGTTCGCCGACGTGGGAAGAGCGCTCGCCCATGTCACAGGCCGGGAACGAGACGCGGTCGCGGCCCTGGCGAAGGCCGAGCGGATCGCCCCGCAGCGAATCAGGAACAGCACTCCGGCGCGGCACGCGGTCGAAGTCTTGTTGGAGCAGGCGCGTGCGGCGGCAGTCGGCCGTGAGCTGCGGGGGATGGCGGCGCGGATGGGTGTGCCGCACTGAACGGCTGAGCGGATCGGGCGGGATTCCACACCTGTGAAATCGGAGTGCGATCGCGCCGGTACGTTCCGTGGTCATGGACGCCATACGACACCTGGGGAACCTCCGCTCCGAGCTGATCGGCCGGAAGTGGAGAGCGGAGATCCGCACCCGCCCGAACGGTGACGTTCTGCATGTGCAGAACCCGGCCTTCGCTCGGATGGACGGCGAGATCGTCTGCAAGGACGACGCCTTCCATTGGGTCTGGGGTCCGGTCATCGGGCCGGTCACGGCGGTGACGGGCGTCGCGGACCGCATTGTGTACGTGCTGCGTGAGGTCGGGTCATGACCTCCCGCGAGGTGCTCGGCATCGACGTCGAGGGCGGAACGGATGGCGCGCGTTCCGCATGAACGGCGGGATTCACCGCTTCATCTGGCACATCCCGACGCCGTACGGTCGCCCGCCCGGCCTATCCCGGGCAACCCGAGGCGGGGGCCGTACGGTCCATGCTTCCTCGGCTCCTGGGGGATCTCCGTCCAGGAGCCGAGGAAGGAGGACGCGCGGTCGGTGCCCGCACCCGCCCTCGTCGGGCGCCGGCCGCGCGGCACGAAGGTGAGGTGAGCCGTGGACGCTGACCGGGCCCGGGATCTCGGCGAGGCGCTCGCCGCCTATGAACGGTTCATGGATGCGATCGTCCCCGCGTCGCAGTACTACCGGGGGCGGCGCGAGGACGCCGAGGAGGTCCGCGTGTACGGCGACATCATCCAGCGGGCCGCGGCCCGGCAGCGGCAACGCGAGCGCGAGGCCGGGGGCGGCACCGCCTCCTGATCCCTGCGGGCCCGCCTGGCGTCAGGACGATCACCCTGTAAAGGCGCGTACCCAGTCGCGGCAGCGAGTTCGCCCCGCGCCGGGGTGTCCGGATGTGACAGAAGGTCGTCATGGCGGTCATGGGGGTTGGTTAGCGACAATGAGGACATGTCCACTCCGCACCGTGTCGTCGTCGCCGTGTTTCCCGGCGTCGATCTGCTCGATGTCACCGGGCCCGCCGAGGTGTTCTCGGTCGCGAACCGGGAGATGTCGGGCCGTACGCCCTACCAGGTGCTGCTGGCCGGGCCGGACGGCGGGCAGGTGCGCACCAGCGCCGGGGTACGGCTTGCCACCGACCTGACGTTCGACCAGGTCGGCGACCGGGTGGACACGCTCGTGGTGCCCGGCGCGGTGGACGCCGACGGGGCTCCGGTGATCGATCCGGTGGTGGTCGACTGGATCACCGACACCGCGCGGCACGCCCGCCGGGTCGCGTCGGTGTGCGTCGGCGCCCACCTGCTGGCCGCCGGCGGGCTGCTGGCGGGACGGACGGCGACCACGCACTGGGCCACCGCCGACCGGCTGGCCTCCGACCATCCCGACGTCACCGTGGACCCCGACCCCATCTACGTCCGTTCGGGAAAGGTGTGGACGGGCGCGGGCATCAGCGCCTGCATGGACCTCACGCTGGCGCTGGTCGCCGAGGACCACGGCGAACGGCTCGCCTTGGCGGTCGCCCGGCAGTTGGTGATGTACCTCAAGCGCCAGGGCGGGCAGAGCCAGTTCAGCGTCCCGCTGTGGCAGGCCCCGACCGAGCGCCGCGACATCGACGAGCTGCGGGCGTGGATCACCACGGACCTCACCGCGGACCTGTCGGCGGCGGCGCTCGCCGAACGGATGTGCCTCAGCGAACGGCACTTCACCCGGGTCTTCCGCAAGGAGACCGGCACCACCCCGGCGGTCTACGTCGAGGCGGCGCGGGTGGAGGCCGCGCGGCGGCTGCTGGAGAGCACCGACGAGCCGCTCGACCGGGTGGCCGACGCGTGCGGCCTGCGGTCGGTGGAGACGCTGCACCGGGCGTTCCGCCGACGTCTCGGCACTACTCCTGCGGCCTACCGACGGCGGTTCCGCACGGCCGCCTGATTTCTCGTCCAGGCGGGACGGTGTCGTACGGGCGGGGCCTCGGGTGCGGTGCGCTCGGGGCGAGGCCGGTGCGGCGCGTTCGGCGCGGCCTGAGTCGGCGCGGCCTCCGGTGCGCTTGCCGGGGGCGTCGCGCGGCTGAGGCGGAGGGCCGGGGCGGTCGGGTGCGGAGTGCGTCGGCTGGTGGGTTGGTTTGTTCGATTTCTGATTTGGAGGAGACAGATGAACGTTTCGGCGACGCTGCGCGAGGTGATGGGGCTGGACGGCACGCTGCCGCGGCTGTCCGCGTCCACCCTGGTGCTGATCGATTTTCAGAACACGTACCGTACGGGCGTCATGGCGCTTCCCGGCGCAGATCGGGCCCTGGACGCTGGGGCGCGGTTGCTGGAGCGCGCTCGTTCCGTCGGGACGCCTGTGGTGCACGTCGTCAACGACGGCGGGGAGGGCAGTCCGTACGACATCCGCGCTGAGATCGGACGGATCGAGCCGCGCGTCGCGCCTCGCGACGGCGAGCAGGTCGTGGTGAAGGGATTCCCGAACTCCTTCCACCAGACCGACCTGCTGGAGGTGCTGCAACGGCTGGACGCCGGGCCGGATCTGGTGCTGGCGGGCTTCATGACCCACATGTGCGTGCAGTTCACGGCGCAGGGAGCTTTCAACCTCGGGTACCGGCCCACCGTCGTGGCCGAGGCGTGCGCGAGTCGGCCGCTTCCCGGTCCGGGCGGCGCGCCGGTCCCGGCGGACGACCTGCACGCCGCGGCTCTGACCACGATCGGCGACCTGTTCGGCCTGGTCGCCGCCCGTGAGGCCGACCTGCCCGATTGATCGTTCCGGGGAGCGGTCCCGGCACGCCGGGGCCTGTCCGGCCTTGCGTCCTGGCGCGGCGAGACAGGTGAACGTCTCGTCCGCGCCAGGAGGCAGCGCCGAGGTGTCGCCGCCTGGTCGTCGGTGGGCGCAGTCCGTCACTTGCGCCTGTCGTAGATGCCGACCGCCCAGGTTCCCGGGCGGGTGCCGGTGCGGGCGGCGACCTTGTCGATCTTCTCCGGGTCGGTCGTGCCGTTGATCTCCGCCTCGGGCGGTAGCACCCACAGTTCCCAGGTGTGCGGCCGTCCCGCCCACGCGGTTCCGGCCGATTGGGGGTCGAACTGCGCCAGGTGGTCCCGCGGGCCGCAACGGCCGATGTCCGCCGCACGGCCGGGGGAGTCGGTCTTGACCACCAGCCAGGAGTCGGGGACGGAGCATCGCACGTTGTAGATGGTGTCGGTGCTCAAGGCCGTGAACCGCAGGCGGACCGGTTCGCCCATGCGGTCGTGCTGCTCCGACTGGATGAGCGGCAGGTTCTCGTTCCGGAAGAGGTGGCCGGCCTTGGCGGGGAGCGGCACCTTGGCCGGAAGGCGTACCGACACCGGCACGGCTTCGGCGGGGATCGGGTCGTCCTTGCCGTCTGGGAGGGCGAGTGCGGCGCCGATCAGGGCGGCCACCGCGCCGGTGGCCAACGACGCGCGGACGGCGCGGCGGCGGCGCAGAATGCGTTGCCCGAGTGCTGCGGCCCGTTCGCCGCGCTCGGGGGCGGCGGGTGGGTTCTCGGTGCGTTCCCGCAGCATGACGACTAGTTCCCGCTCTGATCGAGGCATGGTCATCTCGCTTCCTTGAGGGCTTGGAGGGTGGGATCGACCCGCAGCCGCAGCAGGGCCCTGCGGAGCTGGGTCCTGACGCTGGAAACGGAGCAGCCCAGGATCCGGGCGACCTGGGCGAGCGGCAGCGACTCGAAGTAGTGCAGCACCACGACCGCGCGCTGCCGGTCCGACAGCCGGGCCAGCGCCGTCCACATCGCGTCCCGGTCGTCGAAGGCCGTCGTCGGGTCGGGCCGGGCGGTCTCGGGGAGCCGCGCGGTCGGGACCTCGCCGCGCCAGCGCCGCCGCCACCAGGAGGCGTGCGTGTTGGTCAGGATCCGGTAGACGTACGGGCTCGGATCGTCCGACACCCGTCCCCATGCGACCCATGCCTTGGCGAGCGCGGTCTGCAACAGATCCTCGGCACGGGCCCAGTCCTGCGTCAGCAGGTACGCCAGGCGCAGTAAACGGTCGGAATGCTCCTCGACATAGCCGGTGAAGCCGGATCGATCCGCCATGCGGCGTCCTTCCTATCAACGTCTTCACCGCAACTACGCCGAAGCGGTCGCGAATGGGTGACAGCTAAGGGAAGGAGATCGGCGCGCATGGTTTCGGTGTGCCGTGGCCGAGGCCCGCGGCCCGAGCTTCGCGATGGGGCGCGGCTGGTCGTCCTCAGGGCACGCGGGGCCCCCTCCTCAGGACGAGGAATGTCAGAGCGGCGTGCGATGGTCAGGTGGGGGACAGGCGCCAGAGGGAGGTGGTCTCGGCGGCGCGGGCGGCGTGCAGGGGGTCGTCCGGATCGGACGCGCGCGGGTGGCGCGGCTTGATGTCGAGGCGGTCGAGGACCGTCAGCCCTGCGGCGGCGAACGCGTCGAGGAGGGCGGCGCGGGTGCGGAGTCCGAGGTGTTCGGCGAGGTCGGAGAGGACGAGCCAGCCTTCGCCGCCGGGTTCGAGGCGGCCGGGCAGCCCGTTCAGGAAACCGTGGAGCATCCGGCTGTCGGGGTCGTAGACGGCGTGTTCGAGGGGGAGGCGGGACGTCCGGGCAGCCACGGCGGATTGCACACGATCAGCGGCGCGCGGCCGTCCGGCGGGAACAGGTCGGCCTCCACGACGTCCACCCGGCCGGCCAGGCCGAGGCGGGCGACGTTGTCACGGGCGCAGGCGAGCGCGCGGGGGTCCTGGTCCGTCGCGACGACGCGTTCGACGCCCCTGCGGGCCAGAACGGCCGACAGGACGCCCGTGCCGGTGCCGACGTCGTACGCGAGCGTCGTGGACGGAAGCGGCGCGTCCGCGACCAGATCGACGTACTCGCCCCTGATCGGCGAGAACACCCCGTAGTGCGGATGGATCCGGGCACCGGCGAGGGCGGGGATCTCCACGCCCTTCGCCCGCCACTCGTGCGCGCCGACGACGCCGAGCAGTTCGCGCAGGGACGTCACGTAGGGGCCGCCGTCCGGGCCGTACGCCTCGGCGCACGCCTCCCGCACGTCGGGCGCCCGCCGCAACGGGACCACGTGGCCGGCGTCGAGCGGGATCAGCAGCATCCCGAGCGTTCGCGCCCGCTGCGCCCGCGCCTGGCGGTAGAGGTGGAACGCCTGGACCTGCGACGGTTCGACCCGGTCCCGGCCCCGGCGCTTGCGGCGCGGCGTCCGGTCGGCGCGGCGCGCCATCGCCGTGAGGAGCTGCCGCGCGTTCTGGAAGTCGCCGCGCCACAGCAGCGCGGTGCCCTCGCAGGCCATGCGGTACGCGTCGTCCGCGCGGGTGGCGTCGTCCGCCACGACCACCCGGCGCGGGGCCGCCGCTCCGGTCTCCGAACGCCAGAGGGCGGTGCGTTCCTCCCCGTTCTCCGTCCACGCGAGGCGTTCTCCGCCCATGTCACCCCTAGTCGCCGCCGTTCCCCCGATCGTAAGGCCGCGACGCCGGGCCGCCGCCCGCCGGCTTCGGGGAGCAGCCAGGTCGGTGCTGGACGCGTGGTGGGACGTCTCGGCCAGCTTGCGCAGTGCCCGTTGCGACGGGGCCCGGCTCGGCGGCGTAGAGCATGAGGCGGCTGAGGACGCGGCGCGGGTGATCGGCTACCTGGCGTCCCCGCTCGCCTCCCAGGTCACCGGGGCCGAACGGACCGACGACGGCGGCACCCTCCCCCACCTCTGACCCCGGTGGTACGGCTCGCCCGCCGCCCGCCGTCCGCCCGGAACCCCGTCGCCGGGGCCGGGCGGTGGCGCGTCCGGCGGGGGTTCAGGCGGGGACCTTGTCGAGGAAGCCGTGGACGCGGTCGATCCGTCCGTCCTTGGTGAGAACGGCCACGTCGAAGCCGACCACGACGGCCTCGCCGCCAGCCGGACCGAGCTCCCAGGTGAACCGGGCCAGGTCGTGATGGGCGTCCACGCCCCCGGCCAGCCGGAACACGAAGTCGGGGAACTGCGCCTGCACCGCCCCGATGGTCGCGTCGATCGCGTCCCGGCCCTCCGCCTCGGCCAGCGGGTCGATGTACGCGCCGTTCTCGGTCCAGAGGGCGTCGATCTCGGCACGGCGCGCGGCCGGGTCCTTCTGGTTCCACGCGGCGATGTAGCGGTCGACGATCTGCTGGGCGTCGTTCATGGCGTTCTCCTGCCGTATCCGGTCCGGGAGGCCGTCCGGCTCCCCGTTGTCGTCCACGTTTCCAGCGGAACGACCGGAGATCGATTACCTCGCGGGTCATGCCCCCCGTTCTGGCGGAACGTCGCGGCCTGCCCGGATTCGCCCGCCCCCGGGCCGGATAGTGTCTGCCCGCGCCCTCCCACCCTCCACGAAGATCGACCCGTCCGCACGGCGATGTGCCGCGAGCGGTACGAGCGGCGCGCGAGACGGCATCCGAACGCGAGGAAGGAGAGCGGCTCCAGTGGCCGACCCGGCGACACCCGGCACACCCCCGACCGGCCGAACCGACCCGGCCACCCCAGCGGACCAGTCCGCTCGGCCAGACGGACGGCCCGTCCCGTCCGGCCAGGCGGCCCCAGCGGACCAGTCCGTCCCGCCTGGTCAGTCCGTCCCGTCCGGCCAGACGGTCCCCGCGGACCGATCCGTTCCGTTCGGCCAGTCCGTCCCGTCCAGCCAGACGGTCCCCGCGGACCGATCCGTTCCGTCCGGCCAGTCCGTCCCGCCTGGCCAGACGGCCCCAGCGGACCGGTCCGTCCCGTCCGGTCAGGCCGTCTCGTCTGGTCAGGTGACTTCGGCTGGTCAGATGGGCTTGGCAGGCAGTGATCCGCCGGGCGGGGCGGGGGCCGCGTTCGGGGGAACGGGGCGGCGGCGGCTTCGATCGGGCTCGCCGTGCTGGGGGCGCTGTTCTTCTCCGCGTCGTTCATCGCCAACCGGGTCATGGCCGTGGACGGCGGGGCGTGGGAGTGGAGCGCGTCGCTGCGGTTCCTCTACTCGCTGCCGATCTTCTTCGTGATCGTCGCCGCGCGCGGCGGGACGGGGCCCGTGCTGCGCGCGCTGCGCGCCCGGCCCTGGCAGTGGACGGTGTGGAGCACGGTCGGGTTCGGCCTGTTCTACGCGCCGCTGTGCCTCGCCGCCGACCTCGCGCCCGGCTGGACCGTCGCCGCGACCTGGCAGGTGACCATCGTCTGCGGCGTTCTCCTCGCGCCCCTGCTGTACGACGACGAGCGCGGCGCGATCCCCGTGCGAGGCCTGGCGCTGTCGGCGCTGATCCTCGCGGGCGTGTTCCTGACGCAGCTCGGCGGGCACGGTTCGCTGTCCTGGGGGATGGCCGGGGGTGTCGCGGTCGTCCTCGTCGCGGCGGTCGCCTACCCCCTCGGCAACCGGCGGACGATGGAGCTCGCGGGCGCCGGGCTCGACACGTTCCAGCGGCTGCTCGCCATGTCGATCGCCAGCCTGCCGTTCTGGCTGGCCGTCGGGGTGCTGGGCGCGGTGCGGGCGGGCCCGCCGCCGTCCGGGCAGCTCACCGGGACGGCGCTGGTCGCGGTCAGCTCGGGCGTGATCGCGACCTCGCTGTTCTTCGCCGCGACGCACCGGGTGCGCCGCCACCCGTTCCGGCTGGCCGCGGTCGAGGCGACCCAGGCCGCCGAGGTCGTCTTCGTCGCCCTCCTCGAACCGGTGATCACCTCGTCCGCCGCGCCCGGCGCCTGGTCGTGGACGGGCATCGCGGCGATCTGCGCGGGCGTCGTCCTCTACGCCTTCGCGGGACGCACCCGCTGACCCCGCGCGACAACGCCTGTCCGCCCGCCGACGTTGATGTCGGAATTCCGCTAGTGGAACGTGCTGACCATCGGTGATGCTGGAGGCATGCACGAAGATGTGGAACGGTGCGTCCGGGCGGTCCAGTCGAAGGACGCCCGCTTCGACGGGTGGTTCTTCACCGGGGTCGTGACCACCGGGATCTACTGCCGTCCGAGTTGCCCGGTCGTTCCGCCGAAGCCCGAGAACATGCGGTTCTACCCTAGCGCCGCCGCGGCCCAGCAGGCCGGGTTCCGCGCCTGCAAGCGCTGCCGCCCCGACACCAGCCCCGGCTCGCCCGAGTGGAACCACCGGGCCGACGCGGTCGCGCGCGCCATGCGCCTCATCGCGGACGGCGTCGTCGACCGGGAGGGCGTGCCCGGCCTCGCGTCCCGGCTCGGCTACAGCACCCGGCAGATCGAACGGCAGCTGAGCGCCGAGCTCGGCGCGGGACCGCTCGCCCTCGCGCGGGCCCAGCGCGCCCAGACCGCGCGGCTGCTGATCGAGACCACGCCGATCCCGATGGGCGACGTGGCGTTCGCCGCCGGGTTCGCGAGCATCCGGGCGTTCAACGAGACCGTGCGCGAGGTGTTCGCGCTGACCCCGACGCAGCTGCGCGACCGGGTCGCGCGCGGGCATCCGGCCGCCGCGTCCGGGACGCTGTCGCTGCGGCTGCCGTTCCGCGCGCCGCTGTGCCCGGACAACCTGTACGGGCACCTCGCCGCGACCGCCGTCCCCGGCGTGGAGGAGTGGCGCGACGGCGCGTACCGCCGGACGATGCGCCTGCCGCACGGTCCCGGCGTCGCGACGCTGCGGCCCCACCCCGACCACGTGGCCTGCTCCCTCGCCCTCGCCGACCTGCGGGACCTGACGATCGCGATCAGCCGCTGCCGCTGGATGCTCGACCTCGACGCCGACCCCGTCGCGGTGGACGACCTGCTGCGCGGCGACCCGGTGATGGCGCCGCTGGTCGACAAGGCGCCGGGCCGCCGCGTGCCGCGCACGGCGGACGGGCCCGAGTTCGCCGTACGGGCCGTCCTCGGGCAGCAGGTGTCCACGGCCGCGGCCCGCACGCACGCCGCCCGGCTCGTCACCGCGTACGGCGAGCCGGTCGCGGACCCGGCGGGCGGACTCACCCACCTGTTCCCGTCGCCGGAGGCGCTCGCGGACCTCGACCCGGAAACGCTCGCGTTCCCGAAGAGCCGCCGCCGCACCCTCGCCGCCCTGGTCGAGGCGCTCGCGGCCGGCGACGTCGACCTCGGCGTCGGCGCCGACTGGGAGGAGGCCCGCGCGCGCCTCGCCGGACTCCCCGGATTCGGGCCCTGGACGATCGAGTCGATCGCCATGCGCGCGCTCGGCGACCCCGACGCGTTCATCCCGGGCGACCTCGGCGTCCGCGCCGCCGCCCGCGCCCTCGACCTGCCCGCGACCCCGGCCGCCCTCACCCGCCGCGCCGCCGCCTGGCGCCCCTGGCGCGCGTACGCCGTGCAGTACCTGTGGGCGACCGGCGACCACGCGATCAACCTCCTCCCCACCGGCTGAAGCCCCCCGCAGGCCGAGAAAGGATCACCCCATGGCCCGTACGCACACCGCCATCGACAGCCCGGTCGGCCGCCTCACCCTGGTCGCGACCGACGGCGTCCTGTCGGGGCTCTACATGGACCTGCAACGGCACCGACCGGCGGACGAGACGTTCGGCGCGTTCGTCCCCGACGCCCGGACGAGCCCGTTCGGGAGGCCGCCGACCAGCTCGCCGCCTACTTCGCGGGCGAACGGATCGAGTTCGACATGCCGCTCACCCTCCACGGGACCGCGTTCCAGCAGCGCGTCTGGACCGCCCTGCGGGAGATCCCGTATGGCGAGACGATCTCGTACGGCGAACTGGCCACCGAGATCGGCAACCCCGCCGCGTCCCGCGCCGTCGGCCTCGCCAACGGCCGCAACCCGATCGGCGTGATCGTCCCGTGCCACCGCGTCGTCGGCTCCACCGGCGACCTCACCGGCTACGGAGGCGGCATCGAACGCAAACGCTTCCTCCTGGCCTTCGAACGCGAAACCCGTACCGGCGCCAAACCCCCACCCTCCAACCCCTCTTCTGACCCCGTCCCGCCCGCCGAGGCGGCCCGGTGGCAGGCCGGGCCGAGCGGGGACGGGACGCGGCGCGCAAGACGAGCACGGCCACCGGAGGCGAACGGGCCGCGCCAAGCCCAGCACGCCGAGTCCGTCCGCCGTCTGCGCCCCGCCGTCCGGGGGCGGGCGTCGTCGCGCTGGAATGTCAGAGGCGAGGGATAACGTCCCGGGTGTGGGCGATCTCGCTGGGATCGCCGTACGTGTGAGAAGGAGCGGGTCATCGTGGAGTTCCGGGTCGATCGTCAGACGCTCGCCGAAGCCGTCGCCTGGGCGGCGCGCACGCTGCCCGCGCGTCCGGCGCTCCCGGTGCTGGCGGGCATGCTCGTCGAAGCCTCCTCCGACGGCGGACTGTCGCTGGCGGGCTTCGACTACGAGGTCTCCGCGAGCGCCCGCATCGAGGCGGACGTCGCCGCGTCCGGCCGCGTCCTCGTCCCAGGGCGGCTGCTGTCCGACATCGTCCGCAGCCTGCCCGCCCAGCCCGTCGAGGTCTCCCTCAAGGGCGCCGAGGTGGTCGTACGGTGCGGCAACGCCGAGTTCGGGCTGCTGACCATGCCCGTGGAGGACTACCCCGCCCTACCCGAGCCGCCGGGGCTCGCGGGCACCGTCCCCGGCGACGTGTTCGCCGCCGCCGTCGCGCAGGTCACCCCGGCGGCGGGCCGCGACGACACCCTGCCCATGCTCACCGGTGTGCGCGTCGACATCGACGGCGACACCATGTGGCTGGCCTGCACCGACCGCTACCGCATCGCCGCCCGCGAACTCACCTGGTCGCCGTCCGACCCCGGCTTCAAGGCCGGCGTGGTCGTGCCCGCCCGCACCCTCGCCGACACCGCCAAGGCGATCAAGCCCGGCGCCGAGGTGACCATCGACCTCGCGGGTACGGCCGACACGCTCATCGGCGTCTCCGGCGGCGGCCGCGCCATGACGTCCCGCCTGCTCGACGACCAGTACATCGACTACCGCAAGCGGCTCAACGGCACCTGGACGTCCACCGCCAAGATCCGTACCGCGCCGTTCGTGGAGGCCATCAAGCGCGTCGCGCTGGTCACCGAGCGCGGCACCCCGGTACGGCTCGCGTTCACCGCCGACGAACTCCGCATCCGCGCGGCCTCCGGCGACGCCGCCCGCGCCAACGAGTCGCTCCCCGCCGAACTGACCGGCGAGGACGTCGACATCGCGTTCAGCCCCCAGTACCTGCTGGACGGCCTCGCCGGCATCGAGACCGAGTTCGCCCGCCTCGAATGCTCCGGCCCGACCCGCGCCGCCCTCCTCACCGCCATCCCCGACCCCGAGGACGACGAGTCCGAGCCCGACGCCGACGGCGACACCGGTTTCCGCTACCTGGCCATGCCCGTCCGCCTGACCGCCTGACCTCCTGACCTCCTGACTGCCCGGCCTCCCAGTTCCTGCCGTCCCGCCCCGGCCCCTCCGCGTCTCCCCGGGACGTCCCGTCCCATGGCCGTTGGATCTCAGCCGTCGTCCGGTTCGCCCTGCCGTGGCTGCCGTGGCCAATGGGCGGCGGTCGGAGGCAGGGGCGGCGTTGACCGGACGGTTATGGCGACGGTCGGGCGCGGGGGCGGGGGCGGCGGTGACTGGACGGTTATGGCGACGGTCGGGCGCGGGGGCGGGGGCGGCGGTGACTGGACGGTTATGGCGACGGTCGGGCGCGGGGGCGAGGGCGGCGTGGACCGGACGGTTATGGCGGGGCGGATCGGGCGTGGGTCGCAGCCGGTGCGGCGGCGCTGGGCGGGTGTGCGGGAACGGCGCGGGAGCCAGGTGTTGCGGGTGCGCGTCAACCCCTGGCGGCATCCGGCCAGGTGGCAGAGGGCTCGCACCGGCGATCATCGGTTGACGCGACCGCACCATCGGGGATGCTGGATGCGTGGACGTCGAGGGCTTCGTGCGGGACGGCCATGTCGTGATCCGGCGGGCGTTCGATGCCGATGTCGCCGCGGCGTGCCGCGAGGTGATCTGGTCGGTGCTGGAGTCCCACGGGATCGACCGGGCGGATCGCGGCACCTGGCGGGCTCCCAAGGTCGACGCCGCGTGCCCGCCCGGGGGGCCGTTCGCCGCCGCAGCGAGCGGCGCGGTCCTCGTCGGCGCCATCGACGCCCT
Organism: Actinomadura sp. J1-007; assembly: GCF_009793335.1. Taxonomy (GTDB): domain Bacteria; phylum Actinomycetota; class Actinomycetes; order Streptosporangiales; family Streptosporangiaceae; genus Spirillospora; species Spirillospora yumaensis. Next base: position 3,403,539 of record NZ_WING01000001.1, read on the forward strand.
GATCGGCGCCGGTCGGTGGCAGGCTCCGATCCCCGCGCACGGCGGGACGGTGAAGTTCCCCTTCGAGGACTGGCCGGGCGACACCGGCTGGCACATCGAGGGCAACCGGTGGGGCGGCGAGGACTACTGGACCGATGCCCGTTCCACCGGGCGCGGGCTCACCGCGTTCTTCCTGTTCTCCGACGTCGGCCGGAACGACGCGCCCACCCGGCTCGTCTCCGGCTCCCACCTGTCCGTTCCCCCGATCCTCGCCGCCGCGGGCCCAGCCGGGATGAGCGGCGGCGCCGTGGCCGAACGGCTCCGGCCTTCCGTCCTGCACCGGCCGGTCACCCACGCCACCGGCCGCGCCGGCGACGTGTACCTGCTGCATCCGTTCCTGGTCCACACCGCGACCTGGCCGCACACCGGGACGACGCCACGGATGATGTCCCAGCCGGGCATCGCCGTCCCCGACGGTTTCGACCTGGACGGCACCGACCCCTCACCCGTCGCCGAGGCGATCGTCCGCGGCCTGACCCCCACCCGAAACCGGTGACCCCCGCCCCTCTGCCCATCTCGAACCCCCTGCCGAACGCCCGTCGGGCACCCATGCTGGTCGCGTGCTCGCGCCTGGAGAACGCCGTGCCCTGAGCGTGGAGGACGTCCGCTCGGCCGCCGAGTAGCGCCGCTCCCGCCGTCCGCCCGCTGCGCCGCTGCGTCGCCCGACGTTCGGCCGTCGCTCCCCGCTGCGCCGCGCCGCCGTTCGGCCGTTCGCCCGCTGCGCCGCCGCCCGACCGTTCGGCCGTCGCTTCCCCCTCCGTCGCTCCGCTCCCCGCTCCCGCTGCGCCGCCGCTCGGCCGCGCGGCCGAGCGGCCGTCGCTCACCGCTCCGCCTTTCGCTCGCTGGGGAGGGGGATCGGCGGCTGGTCGGGACTTAGTTGAGTTTGAAGGCGGGGAAGTCGTGGGCTACGGCGGCCAGTTCGGCGTCGGTGGAGTCCTTGGTGAGGCCCTCGAAGAAGCGGCCCAGTTCCCAGCCCCAGCGCGCCACGTAGGCGCGGAGGATCGGGAGCTTGTCGTCGCCGGTCAGTTCCGTCGCGGTGAACGGCTCGGCGGAGCGGCCCAGGCGGAGTTCGCCGTCGCCCGCGACCCGCAGGTTGCGGACCCACTGGGTGTGGCCGCGCGGCGCGACGAGGTAGCGCTCGCCGTCGACGGTGAGCACGTTGACGGGGTTGGTCCGCCACTCGCCGCTGGTACGGCCGCGGACGGCGAGGACGCGCGTGCCGAAGAGGCTGATCCCGCGCCGTGCCAGGAACGCGACGGCCTTGTGGAGGTAGACCTCGACTCCGACGGTCTCGATGTAGCGGGGCGCGGCGGTGGCGGTCATCTCAGGTCTCCAAACTGTGAGCACTGCTCTCTAGTGAGATCAGTGTGCACAATTTGCCCGACCCTCGTCAAGAGCAGTGCTCTCGAATTTGTTCGCCGCTCTCGCCTCTGCCAGACTGCCGGGCATGAACGCAGGCCGTACCGCGCGCGAACGAGCCCGGGCCGAACTCACGTCGGAGATCAAGAAGGAGGCCCGCCGCCAGCTCGGGGCCTCAGGGCCGGCCGGACTGTCGCTGCGCGCGGTGGCCCGCGAGCTCGGCATGGTGTCGTCCGCCCTCTACCGCTACTTCCCGAGCCGCGACGAACTGCTCACCGCGCTGATCGTCGACGCCTACGACGCCCTCGGTGAACGGACCGAGACGGCCGCCCGCGAGGTGCCGCGCGACGGCTTCCGGGCGCGCTGGCGGGCGGTCTGCGAGGCCGTCCGCGCCTGGGCGGTCGAGAACCCGCACGAGTACGCGCTGGTCTACGGCTCGCCCGTGCCCGGCTACCAGGCCCCCGACGCCACGATCGGATCGGCGGCCCGCGTACCGGCGGCGCTGTTCGGCATCGTCCGGGACGCGTGGGAGGCCGGGGCCCTCGACCCCCCTCCGGACGGCGCCGCCCTGGCGCCGCCGCTGGACGCGCAGGCCGCGCTCGTCGCCGACGCGATCGCGCCCGGGGTCCCCGCCGCGGTCGTCCTCCGTGCCGCCGTCGCCTGGACGCAGCTCGGCGGCATGATCAGCTTCGAGCTGTTCGGCCATCTGGCCCGCACCCTCGACCCGGCCGACGCGTTCTTCTCCTACGCAGTGGACCGCATGGCCGACTTCCTCGGCCTGCCCGCCTGACGGCGCGTGATCGGCCCGGGTCAGGTGTCGGTGGACCGGGCGGTGATCGTCGGGGTTCCGTCCAAGGGGCCCGTGCGCGCCTGCTGCCGCGTGCCGACCAGCCAGACGCCGTCCTGGCGCGTCGACGTGGACGCCAGCCAGACCGCGCCCTCGCCCAGCGGCTGGGGGACGCTTCGAGGGTCCAGCGGTGCCCGTCGAAGTGCGCCAGTTCGCCCCGTCCGCCCGCGACCCACACGTCGTCCGGGCCGACGGCCGTGACGGTGTTGGCGGCGGTCACCGGCGACTTGACGCGGCGCCACTTGCGGCCGTTCCAGCGCAGGACGCGATCGCGCCCGACCGCCCACACGTCCTCCGGCGACACCGCCGTGACGTCCGTCAGCGGGAACCTGGTGGACGGCGCCGCGACCCAGCGCCACGCGCGGCCGTCGTAGTGCGTGATCAGCCCGGCGCGGTCGGCCGCCCCGACCGCCCACACGTCGCCGGGCGCCGCCGCGGACACCGCGAGCAGCTTCCCCTTCGGAACGTTCGGCATGGCCGCGGGCGCCCAGTCGCGTCCCGTCCAGCGCAACGCCACGGGCCCCGAACCCCCAGGACCAGCGTCCGCGCGCCCGCCGACCCTCGTTCCGGACGGCCCGGCGGGATTCTCCGCGGGCGTCCGGGGAAAGCCATGGCCCACCGCCCACGCGGTCCCGTCGGGGAGCATGGCGACGTCGGTCAGGACGTAGCCGCGGGCCAGTTCGGGAGCGCTCCAAGCGTCCCAGGAACGCCAGGACTCGCCGTCCCAGTGCCTGACGAGCGGCACCTCCGTACCGGCGAGGCGGTCGTAGGCACCGCCCACCGCGATCGCGTACGGCCCGTTCCCAGCTTGCGGCGGCCCGTCCGAACGCCCGGAACGCCCCGCCGAAGCCAAGCCCTCACCCGGCGACGCATCCGTTCCGCCGGTCGGGCCCGGCGGCCCGTACGGCGCGCCCGACGCACCAGTCCCGCCCAAGGAGCTTGACGCTTCCAGCCCAGCCGCCGCCGCGCCCGTCCCGCCCAAGGCGCCGGGCCGCTGGCCCGGCACGTCCGAGCCGCCCGCCTGAGCCTGAGGTCCGGAGCCAGGACCAGACCCGGGAACGGGGGTCCAGGTGCAGGCGACGCCCTGGAGGGCCGCGCCGAGGAACGCGGCGTCCGGGGCCGGGCCGGGCGGGACGGTCCAAGCGGTGCCGTCCCAGTACGCGGCCAGGGGCTGCTGGGAGGCGTTCCCGACCGCCCAGACCTGCGTAGGCGAGGCCGCGGCGACTCCCGTCAGCAGGTGCGGGATCTCCACCGCGGTGGGGGCGACGACCTGCCAGGGTCCGCCCCGGAGCACCATCGCCGCGCCGGTGACCCTGGGGCGGCCATGGGTCTCTTGCCGGTTCACCGCTTACGGCCCCTCACCTGTGAGACGGGTCCCGTCCAGCGGGATCATCGACCGTGACCGTGGGTCGTGACAAGCGTTCGCACACCCCACCAACGAAACGATCTGAACGGTCCGTTCCACGGAGCCTCCGGCGGTTCGGTCCGGTCGTCCGGTCCACGCCGCTCACGCGGTCACGGGTCCAGTACGGCGAGGACGAACCGCAGGCCGGTGTCGCCCTCGTTGACGTAGGAGTGGGGGCGGTCGCCGACGAACACCGCGGCGACGCCCGTTCCGATGCTCTCCACGGCGCCGTCCACGAGCAGCGTGAGCGTGCCCTCCTCCACGTACGCGATCTCCTTGGTGCCGGGGAGGTGCGCGTCGCTCTCGCGCGTCTCGCCGGGGGCCAGCTCCCAGCGCCACAGCTCCAGCGAGGGGCGCGGGTCGCTGCCTCCGAGCAGCGTTCCGGTGCCGCCCGAGTCGCCCCGCCACAGCACCACCTGCCGGTCGGCCGGGAACACGCGCACGAGCGGCTCCCGTTCCACCTGGACGAGGCGGGTGAGCGGGACGCCGAGGGCGTCGGCGATGCGGATGAGGGTGCCGAGGTTCGGGTTGCCGCGGCCCTGTTCGAGGCCGACGAGGACGCCCTTGCTGACCCCGGCCCGCCCGGCGAGCTCGTCGAGGCTCCAGCCGTGGCCGCCGCGCAGGGCGCGGACGGTCCGCGCGACGGCCTCGCCGATCGCTTCGTGCTCGCTCAAGGGGGTCCCTTCCGCCCGATGGGCCGGCCTCCGTACGGTCGTCCCGCCCGCCGCGGACCCGGCCCGGCCGCGCAGGAACGATCTCACACCCCCCACCGGCTCCGGCGGACGGCACGAACCTCATCTACCCCCCACGATGGTCGTTATACTGATATTTACAGTGCATTAAAGTGACCGCATGAGGGAGACCCCGAGAATGCTCGACCGGATCGCCGTCGACGGCGCCGTGCGCGCGCTGCGCCCCGACTTCGCCGTCCTCGTCATGACCGCCGAGGGCCTGGCGAACGGCCCGACCGACGACGTCGCCGCCGGCTGGCTGGAGGCCGCCGCCGGGTCCGCCACCGCGTCCGCGGGCGACCCGCACATCGAGGCGTGGCGCGACGCCTACCGGGCGTTCGGCGCGAAGCCGCAGCGCACCAGGCCCTCCGTGGACGCCCTGCTCCGCCGCGCCGACGCCCTGCCCACCGTCAACAAGGTCGTGGACGCCTACAACGCGATCAGCGTCGAGTACGCCCTGCCCATCGGCGGCGAGGACCTCGACGCCTACCGCGGGCCCGCACGCCTCGTCCGCGCGGACGGCGACGAGCCGTTCGACACGGTCGCGGGCGGCGAACCGGCCGTCGAGCACCCGTCGGCGGGCGAGGTCGTGTGGCGGGACGACGACGGCGTCACCTGCCGGCGCTGGAACTGGCGGCAGTGCGTCCGCACCAGGCTCACCGAGGACACCAAGAACGCGCTGTTCCTCCTCGAACGCCTGGAGCCGTACCCCCTCGACCGCTTGCGCGCCGCCGGCGACGCGCTGTCCGCGCGGCTGCGCGCCGTCACCCCCGGCGTACGGATCGAGAGCCGCCTGATCGGCGGCGAGTGATGGTGACGGCGCTGGCGCTGTCGGCCGCGCTCGCCTACGGCGTCGCGGACTTCCTCGGCGGCGCCGTCGCCCGGCGTTCGACGGCGCTCAAGGCCCTGCTCTGGTGCGTCCCGATGGGCCTGGCGATCGTGCTGCTCGCCGCGTTCCTCACCGGAGGACGGCCCACCGCGCCCGGCCTGGCCAGCGGGTTCGTCGCGGGCCTGGCGGGCGGCACCGGGCTGATCACGTTCTACCGCGCGCTCGCCCGCGGCCCGATGAGCGTGGTCGCCCCCGTCTCCGCGCTCGCCTCCGCCGTGCTGCCGGTGATCGTCGGAGTGGCCCGGGGCGAACGGCTCGACACCGGCGCGCTCGCCGGGGTGCTGCTCTGCCTGGTCGCGATCGGCCTGGTCAGCATGGAGGACAGCGCCGCCCGGCCCGCCGCCGAACCGCGCCGCGGCCTCGACGCGCGGCGGCTGCTCGACAGCGGACCGGCCATGGCCGCGGTCTCCGGAGCCTGCTTCGGGATCTTCTTCATCCTGCTGAAGACCGCCGGTGACGACGGCGGCCTGTGGCCCCTCGTCGCGGCCCGTACGGGCAACGTGGCGGTGATCGCGGTCGCGTTCGCCGCCATGGCGCGGATGCGCGGCGCCGACCCGGGACCCCGCGTGTCCGGACGGCTCCTGATCGGCCTCGCCCTGCTCTCCGGCGCCCTGGACGCGGGCGCGAACGCCCTCTACTTCGTCGCGGCCCAGCAGGGCATGCTGAGCCTCGCCGCCGTCCTCACCTCCCTCTATCCGGCGATCACCGTCCTGCTCGCCCGCATCGCCTACAGCGAGCGGCTCCGCGCCGTCCAGCGCGTCGGCATGGCGGTCGCCGTCGCCGGAGTGGCACTCGTCACGGTCGGCTGACCTGGAACGCTCCCGGCAACGTGTTGACCGTTGTGTACGCCGATGTAGCAAATAGCCGGATCTGGCCTTTGTGTCGTGTATCCATGGGCGGAACGGCCCCCGTCCGCATACCTTCTCGGCTGCGATCTTGGAACAGGCCGAGGGGGAAGCATGCGGTACGCCGTTGCCGTGGTGGCGGGCGCGACGATGATCGGACTCGCCGGATGCGGAACGTCCGGAGACGACCCGAAGTCGGGCGGCGTACCGGCATCGCCCGGCGCCTCGTCCGAGCCGGCCGCCTCCCCGCCCGCGCCGCGCGGCTCCTCGCCCAGCGGACGCCTGACAGCCGCGCAGGTCCTCGCCGCCCTGAAGCGCGGAGGCGTCCCCCTGCGCGTGACCGCCGTCTACAACGCCCGGACCGACCCCAACCACAAGCTCGGCAAACCGGGCCAGTACACGAGCAAGGCCGCCTGCGCCGACCGCCGCGTCCCCCTCGCCAAGGTCCACGACAAGTCCAAGGGAAGCGTCGAGTACGGCTGCGGAGTCGAGGTCTACCCGACGAACGCGGGCGCGAGGGCCCGTTCGGCATTCATCAAGCAGTCCATCGCCGCCGTCGGAATCCTCGTCCCCGAATACCACCTGATCCGCGGCGGAATCCTGCTCCGCGTAACCAAACTGCTCCCCGCCAAACAAGCCGCCACCTACAAACCCCCCTTCACAACCCTCCCCACCCAATAACCCGAGGCCGAAACGCGTTGAGGGCGGGACCCGGGGGTCCCGCCCTCAACGTGGTCGGCCAGGTGGACGGCCGACTCAAATGGCGGTGGTGGTGGGATTCGAACCCACGGAAGCTTGCACTTCACACGCTTTCGAGGCGTGCGCCCTCGTCCACTAGGCGACACCACCGCGGGAGAGCCTACCCGACTCTGCGGCGGGTGAAGAACTCGGTCAGCAACGCGGCGCACTCGTCGGCCATCACCCCGGCGATGACCTCGGGACGGTGGTTGAGGCGGCGGTCCCGTACGACGTCCCAGAGGGAGCCGACCGCGCCGGCCTTGAGGTCGGCCGCGCCGTACACGACGCGGTCCAGGCGCGACTGGACGGCCGCTCCCGCGCACATCGTGCAGGGCTCCAGCGTGACGACCAGGGTGCAGCCCGCCAGCCGCCAGGCGCCGCGCGCGGCCGCGGCGGCGCGGATCGCGACGATCTCGGCGTGGCCGGTCGGGTCGGCGGCGCGCTCGCGGTCGTTGTGCCCGGCGGCGACCGTCTCGCCGGACGGGCCGAGCACGACCGCGCCGACCGGGACGTCCCCGGCCTCGCCCGCCAGCCGCGCCTCGGCGAGCGCGCGCCGCATCGGTTCCGCGAACTCCTCGCCGGGAGGGATCTCAGTCACGGAGCCGGTCGAACTCCTCGCCGAACCCGGCCCGTTCGGCGACCACCAGCAGCGCGTCGCCGGGCAGGGCGCGCTCGCCGAGGTCGCCGAGCTCCTTGGCGTCGAGCCCGAGGTCGGCGAGCAGGGACGGGTCGCCGGCCGGTTCGCCGTCCGGGACGTCCCCGACGAGCTGGTGGAACAGCGCACCCAGCCCGTCGTCGCGAATGGTCGACACGTAGGCGTGCGGCTCCTCGTCGCCGTCCAGCCGCACCACCGCGAACCAGTCGTCGTCCTGCTCGATGAGCAGCACGACCGGGTCGCCGTACGACTCGACGGCCGCCTCCCGCATCAGATCGGCGACGTCGTCGACGCCCTCGGCCTCGGCGAGCACGGCCTCGGCGCCGACCCAGCCCTGCGGGGTACGCGCGAAGACTGCGGAGAAGTACGACACCTGCTCATTGTGACCCACGGGATCGCAACCGTCACACCCTCGCGAGCGCCGTTCTCAGAGACCGCGCCCCAAGAGCACGCGCGCCCCGGACGTCGGGCCGGGGAATCGTCGGGGACGTGCTAGACGACCGCGTCCAGGGCCCGTTCGAACGCGGTGGCGAAGCCGATGCGGCCCGCGACGCTCAGCAGCATCTCGTCCGGGTACAGCTCCAGGTCGCCGGAGATCGCGCCCAGCTCCATCTCGTCCAGCCCGAGGTCCGCGAAGATTGACATGTCGCCGACCGGGAGGACCTGGTCCAGCTCCTCGTCCTCCGGGATCGGGATGTCGAGGTGGTCGAGCACCTGCCCGGCGAGCGGCCAGTCGACCGACGCGGTGACGTCGGACAGGAAGACCATCACCTCGTCGCCGAGCAGGCGGATCGCCACGAAGAAGTCGTCGCCGACCGAGACCAGCCCGATCGTCCCGCCGAGGCTCGGCTGCTGCCGCAGCGCGTGGATCAGCCCAGCGAGATCCTCGGTCAGCGCCACAGGGAGGATCTCGGCCTCCCAGCGGTCGTCTTCCCGGTACACCACGACGGCGAAGTCCGTCGCGTCCACATCCGTCATTTCCACCCCACCGGCGCGGTTCCTGCCAGGGCATGGTCCCAGATGCGGCGCGTGCTCGCGTACCTCACCGCCGAACTGGGGCGCCGCGCCCGCGGTGAAACGGGGAGTCAGCGCTGGTCCAAGCGCCCTGCGCAAGCTCCTGGTCCATGATTAATTGATGCGGAACGTCCGCCGCCGCAGCGCCGCGTGGATCCGTGCCCTTCTGGATCGGTGCGGCGTCACCCGGCGGCGCAGTTCGCGCGCCTCGGCCAACTCCCGGAGGAAGATCGCCCGGCGCCGCAGCCTTTCCCGGACCTCCTCCGCGGAAACCTCGCCGACCGCGGAAACCTCGTTCTCCCCCTGGACCCCGCCGGCCTCCGCCGTCTCGCGCGAGGGAACGTCCGGAAAACGTCCGGCGACGGGCCGGAGACCGGCCTCACCGGACGGAGTGGGAGGGGAGGGCGCGTACGGCGTCGAAGGCGGGGAGGGAGCGGGAGGCGTTCCGGGGGACGAGCGCTCGGGGGAACGGCTCGCGCGGGCCGCCGGCGCGGCGCCGGACGGGCCGCTGACCGGGCCGGACGCGGAGGGCGCGGCGGGCGCGGGAGGCGGGTCGGGCGCGGACTCGCGGGCCCGCGCGGCCGGCCTCGAATGCTGATCGCGATCGCTGTTCATAACGGCATACTGCCCAGCTCAGCGGGCTCCTATCCTCCGGCTCCGACGGGCGGCCGAGCAGGGGCGGAGCGTCCGGGCGGGTGGGTTACGGTGTGGCCATGCAGACCCTCGCCGTCGACCACCCGCTCGTCGCGCACAAGCTGACCACCCTGCGGGACGTGCGCACCGACTCGCCCACGTTCCGCCGCCTGGCCGACGAACTGGTCACGTTGCTGGCCTACGAGGCTACCCGCGACGTCCGGGTGGCCGAGGCCACGGTGAACACCCCCATGGAGCCGGCGCGGGGCGTCCAGCTCGCCAGCCCGAAGCCGCTCGTCGTGCCGATCCTGCGCGCGGGCCTCGGGATGCTGGACGGCATGACGCGGCTGCTGCCGACCGCGGAGGTCGGGTTCCTCGGGATGATCCGGGACGAGGGCAGCCTGCAAGCCCAGACGTACGCGACGCGGCTGCCCGACGACCTGTCGGGGCGGCAGTGCTACGTCCTGGACCCGATGCTCGCCACCGGCGGCACCCTCGCCGCCGCGGTCAAGCTGCTGTGCGAGCGCGGCGCCGACGACGTCACGGCCATCTGCCTGCTCGCCGCCCCCGAGGGCCTGAAGTACCTGGAGCAGGCGTTCGCCGACGTGGACGCCCCGATCCGCGTGGTCACGGCCGCGATCGACTCCCACCTCAACGAGCAGGGCTTCATCATGCCGGGCCTCGGCGACGCGGGAGACCGCCTGTACGGCGTCGTCTGAACGGGCCTTCCCGGCGTTCCCGGCGGCGGGCGTCGCCGGAATGTTCGATCCTTGATGACCTTGGGTAATACACCGCTACGGAACGTCAGTGTTCGTTCCCCTCCGCCACCCCGGCAACAGGGGACGGTTCGGACCGGGGCGGTGCGAGCGAGGCTCTAGGAAGCGTGATGGCTCACCAAGGGGACGGCGAGGAGCCGCTGTACGAGGAGATCGGCGAGCGCCTCACCGAGGAGTTCGAGGGCGTGCACGCCTCCGAGACGGTCGCGCGGTGCGTCGCGGCGGCGCGCCACGGAGCCGAGGAGGTCACGGGGGCGGCCGAGGCCGGCCTGGTCGAACGGATCGCCCGCAGGCACCTCCAGGTGCTCGCGGCCGTCGCGGCGGAACGGCGCCGCCAGGCGCGCCGGACGTCTCTCGGAAACGCGCCATAGCCGTTGCTTTGCCGGTGCTGCCCGCTGTGCGAAACTGACCTGGGGTCAGTGGGTCTACGCGCGCTCCGGGAGGCAGTCGTGCCCGCCAAGAAGTACATCACGTGGGTCGCCGTGGCCTTCGTGGCGTTCTACGTGTTCAACCAGCCCGACGGGGCTGCGCGATCCGTGCAGACCGCCGCGGACGGACTCGCCTCCGCCGCCGGCTCCGTGGCCACCTTCGTCAACGCACTGGCCTGAGGTCCCGATGAGACTCGTGACGCCCGGCGACTCCGCTCCGGCGTCGGTGAACAAGTACCTCCTTCCGCACGAGACGCAGGTCATCACGGTGCGGCGGCACCCGGCGGTGCTGATGGTGCCCGTCGGGCTCGTCCTCGGCGGCCTGATCATCGCCGGGGTGCTGAGCAACACCGTCGCGGGCGCGGGCTCGGTGATCTCGTGGATCTGGTGGGGCTGGCTGATCCTGCTGGCGTGGTTCGTGTGGCGGGTCGCCGAGTGGTCGGTCGACTACTTCGTCATCACCAACCAGCGGATGCTGCTCACCACCGGCCTGATCACCCGCAAGGTCGCGATGATGCCGCTGGCGAAGGTCACCGACATGAGCTTCAAGCGGACGATCGCGGGCCGGATGCTCGGCTACGGCGAGTTCGTCCTGGAGTCCGCCGGCCAGGACCAGGCGCTGTCGACGGTCGAGTACCTCCCCTACCCCGAGCAGCTCTACCTTGAGGTCTGCGAAATGATCTTCCCCAACAAGAACCCCGGAGCCGACGACTGACCCCCCTCCCCGGCCGCGGCGCGCCGCCGGTCCAGGACGGCCCGGCCGCGGCGTCCCCGCTCCCGCCCCCGTTCGCCAGGCGGCTCCCGGGTCGTTCCGGTACGGCGGCCGTGGACCGGTGCAGGCGACGAGCAAAATCGGCGGATACGGTGATCTTGGCCGGTTCGTCGGCTACGGTCGGGGGACGGGGTGCCGAGCACGGGGGCCGGACGGGTGGAGCCAACTCTTGCCGCTTCATTACTCTCGATGTGCGATAACCCGCAATGTGCAATCATGTCGGCACCCCAGCCGCTTGTTTACTTCCGCTAAGTGAGTCCACATGCCGGGTCCAGGCAACGTCGGCGAACGTGTCCGCAACCTGCGGCTGACCAGACGCTTGTCGCAGGCACAGCTCGCCGGTCACGACCTCTCAGACAGCTACATCTCGTTGATCGAGTCGGGTAAGCGAACGCCCACCCCGACCGTTCTGCGCATGCTGGCCGAACGGCTCGGCTGCACCCCGGAGTACCTGGCCGAGGGCGTCGAGCCGGAGCAGCGCGCCCACCTGGAGGTACGGGAGCGCCACGCGCACCTGGCCCTGCTCGGCGGCGACCCGGCCACGGCGGAGTCCGGCTTCGACGACGTGATCGCGCGCAGCGACGACCCCGACCTCACCGCGCGCGCCCGCTGGGGCCGCGCCCGCGCGCTGGAGGAGCTCGGCCGCACCGCGCAGGCCATCGCCCTGTTCGAGGAGCTGCGCGAGCACGCCGAACGCGACCCGGGCCGCGCGAGCTGGCTGCCGCCCGTGATCGCGCTCGCGCGCTGCTACCACACGGTCGGCGACCTCGGGCAGGCCATCGCCCTCGGAGAGCGCGCCCTCGAACGGCTCGGACGCCTCGGCCTCGCGGTCGGCGAGGAGCACGCCGAGGCCGGGCGGATCCTCCTGCTCGCCTACGTGGATCGATCCGACCGCGAACGCGCGCACGCCCTCGGCCGGACCCTGCTCGGCCCGGACCGTTCCGGCGACGACGCGCCCGCCTCCGTCCACTACCAGCGCGCGAGCACCCGCGCGCTGGAGGAGTCGGCGATCGGCGACTCGCTCTACCTCGCCGACCAGGCCCTCGCGTCCCGCCGCGAGGGAACGCCCCGCCAGACCCAGGCCCGCCTCAGCCTCGCGGGCGCCAAGGCGCTCCTGCGCGGCGTCCGCCCGTTCTCCGAGGCGCCCGCGGAGCCCGAGGGCCGCCGGGGCATGTTCCCCGCGTCCGCCGAGCTCGGCCGCCCGCGTCCCGAGGGGACGCCGGAGGCCGCCGCCGAGGCCCTCGGCCTCCTCGCCGCCACGTCCACCCTCACCGGCTCCGAGGCCACCGAGGCGACGATCGTGAGGGCGCGGGCGCTGGTGCTGGCCGGGGAGACGTCGCAGGCCGTCACCGCCCTTGAGGACTTCCTCCAGACCGGCATGGCCCTGGCGGCGCCGGAGGGCTCGACCGCGCGGCCCGTTTCGCCGCCGCCCGGCACCGACCCCGAGGCCCGTACGCACACGACGGTCCTGGCCCGCCTCGTCCTCGCGCGCGCCCGCGTCGCCGAGAACGACCCCGCCGCCGCGCGGGTCGTCCTGCGGGCGGCGCAGGACCAGCTCGACGGCCTGGCGCCGGGCCGTCCCACCGCCGCCCTGTACCGCGAGCTCGGCGAGCTCCACGAGATCGTCGGCGATCCGGCCTCGGCCGCCGCCGCGTACCGCCGGGCCCTTGAGGCCGCCGGCCTCCGCCACCCCCGCCCCACCGCCGCCGCCCGGGACCTCGGACGCGTCTGACGCCGCGCCGGGCCCGGCCGCGCGGACGGGGTGTGGGTTGCTTCACAGTGCGCCCGTTACGGAATACCGCGGGTGTGTCTGAACGTCTTACCTTGCAGACATGGGATGATTGGCTCACCGGACGTTCCGGTGGGTCCCGGACCGAGGGGACGCCTTGACTCTGCGCACCGCCCGCCGTTCGTCGCTGGTCGAGCAGGTGATCGACCAGCTGAAGAACGAGATCGCCGCCGGCGACTGGGCGGTCGGCGCGAAGATCCCCCCGGAGCCGGTGCTGGTGGAGACCCTCGGGGTCGGGCGCAACACGGTCCGCGAGGCCGTCCGCGCGCTGACCCACGCCGGCCTGCTCGAAGGCCGCCAGGGCGACGGCACGTACGTCCGGGCGACCAGCGAGCTGTCCGGAGCCGTACGGCGGCGCCTGGAGGCGGCCGAGCTGGTCGAGATCCTGGAGGTGCGGCGCGGCCTGGAGGTCGAGGCCGCGCGGCTCGCCGCGTCCCGCCGGACGGCCGCGGACGCCGCCGAGATCGCGCGGGCGCTCGCCCGCCGGGACGCCACGTGGGCGTCCGGCGACCACGCGGAGTTCGTCGAGGCCGACCTGGCGTTCCACCAGGCCGTGGTCGAGGCGACCCACAACCAGGTGCTCATCGAGCTGTACCGCGACTTCGGCGTCGCGCTGCGGGCGAGCATCGGCGCCGCGGGCACCCTCCTCGAACACGCCGACATCCCGCACGACACGATCGCCTCGGCCATCGAGGCCGGCGACGCCGAGGCCGCCGCGCACGCCACGCACGCGTGCCTCGACCGCATCCTCGAATCCACCAAGCCCATCCCGGACGCCCCGCCGCGCGACGCCGAGGCCGTCCACGCCTGACCTCCGGCGCGGCGGGACCCACCCGCCCGCACGCCGGCACGGGCCGTCGAACGGCCCGCCATCACGATCCGCGCCTCCGGGACGTCCCGGCACCGCGGTCTGCCCCATTTCCACGTACGACGCGCCCACGGGCGCATGACGAAGGCGACATGAGCACCTCTGCGACCCCGTCCGTTCCACGCGTCTCGCGTGCCACCGCGATCTGGACCCTCACCGGCCTGGTCCTGCTCACCGTGAACCTGCGTGCCGCGATCACCGGGATCTCCCCGATGCTGAGCGACATCCAGGACACGTTCGGGCTGTCGGGCGTCGGCGTGAGCGTCCTCACCACGCTGCCGGTGCTGTGCCTCGGCGCGTTCGCGTCGCTGGCGCCGGTGGTGGCGCGGCGGCTCGGCGCGGAGACCGCGATCGCCGGGGCGCTTGTCATGATCACGATCGGCATCCTGCTGCGCGTCGTCCCGGCGCAGGCCGCCCTGTACGCGGGGACGGTCGTCGCGGGCGCGGGCATCGCGATGGGCAACGTCCTGATGCCGGCGGTCATCAAGCGGGTGTTCCCGTCCCGCGTCGGCTCGCTCACCGGCCTCGCGATGATGCTGATGGCGGCGAGCGGCGCGATCGCGGCCGGGGTGGCCGTCCCCCTCGACGACGCCGGAGGCTGGCGGCTCGCGCTCGCCGTCTGGGCCGTCCCGTCCCTGGTCGCCGCGCTCGCGTGGGGCCCGCTGGCCGTCCGCGGCCGGCGCGCCGCCCCGCCCGCCGAGGCGGCCCCCAAGGCCGAGGGCTCGCTGCTGCGCTCGCCCGTGGCCTGGTACGTCGCGGCGTTCATGGGCCTCGCCTCGCTGATGTTCTACGTGCTGATGTCCTGGCTGCCGGAGGTCATGCGCGACCACGGCTACGCGCCCGCGACCGCCGGGATGATGGTCTCGGCCATGATGATCATCGGTATCCCGCTCGGCTTCGCGGTGCCGGTCTTCGCCGCCCGCCTGCGCGACCAGCGCGCCGTCGTGGTCGGCGTCGCGGCGACGATGGCGGCCGGCATCGGCGGCCTGCTCCTCGCCCCGTCTCTCGGCTGGGTGTGGGTCGCGCTCCTCGGCGTCGGCACCGGCAGCGCGTTCCCGCTGGCCTACACGCTGCTCAGCCTGCGCTCGCCGAGCCCCGCGGTCGCCGCCCGGCTGTCGGGCATGGCGCAGACCGGCGGCTACCTCCTCGCGGGCCTCGGCCCCCTCGCGGTCGGCGTCCTGCACTCGGCCACGGGCGGCTGGAACGTCTCGCTGACGCTCCTGCTCGCCCTCGTCGTCCCGGAGATCATCTTCGGCCTGCTCGCGGCGCGCCCCGGCTTCGTCCGGACGGACCCCGTCCACGAGGAGGGCCGCCTGGAGCACCTCATCGAGCCGAAGGACCTGGCCGCCCCCGCCCCGGAACCGGCCCGCCGCTGAACCCGCCCCGGCCGCGATCCGTCACGTCCCACCGGTGAACGCGACGGATCGCGGACCCGTCCGGGCGTTCACTCCGAGGGCGTGCCCGCCATGTCCACGGCGTCGAGGTCGAGGACGCGGGCGTGCAGGACGAGCCGCTGGTGCAGCGCGGCGCGCAGCGCCCTGTGCAGGCCGTCCTCCAGGTACAGCTCGCCCCGCCACTGCACCACGTGCGGGAACAGGTCGCCGTAGAACGTCGAGTCCTTGGCCAGCAGGGACTGGAGGTCGAGCTCGCGCTTGGTGCTGACGAGCTGGTCGAGGCGGACCTGGCGCGGCGGGATCTTGGCCCAGTCCCGGGACGAGAATCCGTGCTCGGGATAGGGCCTTCCGTCACCTACCGCCTTGAAGATCACACTTCGAGTCTAAGGGGTCCGCCAACACCAGAGAAGGCACCGCAACCCGCCGCCTCACGCGTCCCCCGCCCGTCCGTCAACCCCGCCGCCCCAGCTCAACCGCTCCGTACCCGAGCCGCCGGCCCGATCGCGAAGCGATGCGGCGCTCGCCAGGGCGCGGTCAGGCACGAGCCCTGGCGAGCGCGGTGGACGGGCCTCCGGAGAACCGGCTAGAGGCCCAGTTGGGTCGAGGCGAGGGCGGTGCCTTCGACGCGGGCGCGGATCTTGGCGAAGGCGATCTCGCGGGACGTCGAGGTGTCGTCGGCGAACGGCGCGAAACCGCAGTCGTCGCAGGTCCCGAGGCGTTCGACCGGGATGCGGGCGGCGGCGGCGAGGACCCGGTCGCGGACCTCTTCGGGGGTCTCGACGCGCGGGTCGATGGGGTCGATGACGCCGACGAACACGCGCGCGGACGCCGGAAGATGGTCGGCGATGATGCCGAGGACGCGTTCAGGGTCGCTCTCGCTGGCGAGCTGGACGTAGAAGTTGCCCGCCCTGATCTGGAAGAGCTTGGGCAGCAGCCCCGCGTAGTCCACGTCCAGGCTGTGGGTGGAGTCCTGGTCGCCGCCGGGGCAGGTGTGCACGCCGATCCGGGCGCGTTCGGCCTCGGAGAACCGGTCCAGGACCTGGTTGTTGAGCGCCACGAAGTCGTCCAGCACGCCGCCGGACGGGTCCAGCTTGAGCGACAGCCGCCCTTCGGTGAAGTCGAGCTGGACGACGTGCGCCCCGGCGTTCAGGCAGCCTCGGATGTCGGCCTCCGCCTCGGCCACCAGATCGTCGCGGAACGCCTTCGCCGGGTACCCGTCCAGGCCGTCGCTCGGGTAGAGCAGGCTGAGCGCCGATGGGGCGATCACGGCCTGCTTGACCGGGACGTTCGCGTGGCTGAGCGCCGCCCGCAGGTAGTCCTGGGCGTGCACGGCGTAGCGGAACGGGCCGGAGGTGAGCACCGGGAGCTGCCGCGTGTGGCCGTCCTCGAACGGGATGACGACGCCGTCCGGGCCCAGGCCGTCCGCCCCTGCGAGGGGGTACGTGGCGAAGCTCGGTTTGGACTGCTCCCCGTCGGTGACGACCGGCGAGCCGATCTCCTCCAGACGGCGGATCGTGTCCCGTACGGCCGCGCCCTGCGCGGCGGCCGTCTCGACGGGGTCTCCGGCGCTCATCGCCGCCAGCAGTTCGGGGGGCCGGGGGATGCTGCCGATCGGTTCAGTGGGAATTCCCATGATGTGAACGTAGACATCGACCGGCCCTCGATCAATCGCAAGGAATGCCCAGTTAGGGCAGCGCGACGGCCACCGAATTACGGCCGGTCGGCAAGCCCGCCCCCAGAGACCGATTCGTCCACAAGCAATCCCGAATTCTGATCACCGGCCCCGCTCGTGCGCGGCGCCGCCCGCCTCGGGCGTCGAGGACCGTTCTACCTGGTCGTAGGGGGTAGGCGGGACGGATGCCGGTCGTGGAGATCTTGGTTGGATTTCCGGCCTCGCGGGGACGCGTGAGCCGCTCCACCTGTATTCGTGCGGCGTGCTGCCAAAGGTGGAGGTGTTTGAGTGGTGAAAATTCACATCGTTCCGTACGTCCGCCGATGCAAGTAGATGATCTCTGTGGTCGGAGCGACGGGGCTCAGATCGCAAGAGAATGCCGTTCAGAACCAGCACGGCGTACGGTGTACGGCTGGCTAGGCGGAGGGCGCGCCGGCGGCGGCGTGGGCGATCCCTGGCGAGCGGGCACGGAGGCGGCACGGACGCCCTGGAGGGGCGTGGCGTGGGCTTTGGCTGGGGGCGGAGAGCATGAGAGGCCGGTACCCGTGGGGTACCGGCCTCGTGTCTTGCCTGGTCAGGCGAGCGGAGGATACGAGATTCGAACTCGTGAGGGCTTGCACCCAACACGCTTTCCAAGCGTGCGCCCTAGGCCACTAGGCGAATCCTCCGCGAGAGAGCTTACCGGGTCTCGGGCAGTGCGCGGACATCAATAATCGCCGAGAGCGGAATCGGGCCGAAGACGTGGGGGAAGACGTCGCCGTCGACGGGCTCGTAGCGGACGGGGGCGTCCAGGAGGGTCGGGTCGATGACCAGGAGCACCAGGTCGTTCCGGTCGACGGACCGGTAGAAGCGGGCCAGGACGCCCTCGACCTGCGTCTCGTCGGTGGAGCAGTGGATGAAGCCCTCGTCGGCGAGCGTTCTGCCGAGGGTGGACATCTCGTACGACACTCCGGCGGCGCGGGCCGATTCCCAGTGGCGGCGTTCGGCGATGTGCAGCAGCGTCGGGGCCATGGGGCGGGAGCCTACGCGGGAAGCGTGCGAATCAGGGACCGGGGATGTCATAGACTCTGTGCAGACCCCTCGCACGGCGTCACCCTGTGAACCTCCCCAGGGCCGGAAGGCAGCAAGGATAAGCAGGCTCTGGCGGGTGTGCGGGGGGTCCTTTTCGCTTTTGACGCTCTGCTTCTCCAGGGAGGGCGGACCCCCATGAGTCTGGCTCTGTACCGCAAGTACCGGCCAGCGACGTTCGCCGAGCTCAAGGGGCAGGAACACGTCGCCGAGCCCTTGCAGCAGGCGCTGCGCAACGGCCGGATCAACCACGCGTACCTGTTCAGCGGGCCGCGCGGCTGCGGCAAGACGTCCAGCGCCCGGATCCTGGCCCGTTCGCTGAACTGCGAGCAGGGCCCGACGCCCGAACCGTGCGGCAAGTGCGACTCGTGCGTCGCGCTCGGACCCACGGGCACCGGCCACATCGACGTGATCGAGATCGACGCCGCCTCGCACGGTGGCGTGGACGACGCGCGCGACCTGCGGGAACGCGCCTTCTTCGCCCCGGTGTCGGCGCGCTTCAAGGTGTACATCATCGACGAGGCGCACATGGTCACCCGCGAGGGCTTCAACGCGCTGCTGAAGCTCGTGGAGGAGCCGCCGCCGCACCTGAAGTTCGTGTTCGCGACGACGGAGCCGGAGAAGGTCATCGGGACGATCCGGTCCCGGACGCACCACTACCCGTTCCGGCTGATCCCGCCGGGCGTCCTCCAGGAGCTGGTCGAGGAGATCCTGCGGGCCGAGGACGTCCCGTACGAGGCGTCGGCGCTGCCGCTCGCGGTGCGGGCGGGGGCCGGGTCGGCGCGCGACACGCTGTCGATCCTCGACCAGTTGCTGGCCGGGTCCGACGAGGACGGCATCACGTACGCGCGGGCGGTCTCGCTGCTCGGCTACACCGACTCGACGCTGCTGGACGAGGTCGTCGCGGCGTTCGCGGCCCGCGACGGCGCCGCGGTGTTCGCGGCGATCGACCGGGTGGTGGAGAGCGGGCAGGAGCCGCGCCGGTTCACCGCCGACCTGCTGGAGCGCGTCCGCGACCTGGTGATCCTGTCGAACGTTCCGGAGGCCGGCGGGACGGGGCTGCTGAACGCGCCGTCCGACGAGATGGAGCGGATGCGGCGCCAGGCGGCGTCGATGGGCCCCGGGGAGCTGACCCGGGCGGCCGACCTGCTGCACACCGGCCTGACGGAGATGCGCGGGGCGACCTCGCCCCGGCTCCTGCTCGAACTGATCTGCGCGCGCATCCTGCTTCCGGCGGCGTACGAGGACGAGGCGTCGCTGCTCGCCCGCCTCGACCGGCTCGAACGGCAGGCGTCCCAGGGCGGTCTTCCCTCCGCGGGAGGCGCGCCGCCGCAGCCTGCTTTCCAGGGCGTCTCGGGTGGCCTGCCGTCGGCTCCGCCCGCAGCCGCTGCGCCTGCGCCCGCGCCCGCGGCGTCCGCTCCGGTGGAGGCTGCGCCGGTTCCGTCTCCCGCGCCGCGGTCCGAGCCTGAGAGGGAACGGCCCAAGCCGCCGCCCGCACCTGAGCCCGCGGCCTCCGCGCCGTCCGCGCCGTCGAGGCCGTCCACGCCGCCCGCGCCGTCGCGGCCGGCCGCGCCGCCCGCTGCTCCTTCGCCCGCCGCGGGCGGGGGCGGGGAGTCGGCGCCCGCCGCCGGGGGGATGGACGTCGCGGCCGTTCAGCGGTTGTGGCCGGACATCATCGAGGCGGTCAAGCAGAAGAGCCGCGTCGCCTGGATGGTGATCATGTCCGGGGTGCGGCCCGTGTCGCTCGACCGGAACCTGCTCACCCTGGCGTTCGACGCCGAAGGGGCCAGGACCAACTTCGCGAACGGCGGCCGCGACGCGGTGCTCCGCGAGGTGCTCAAGGAACGGATGGGCGTCGACTGGCGTGTCGACACCGTTCTCGCCGGGTCCGAGCCCGCGCCGGGCGGCGGCGGACGTCCCGGAGGCGGCGGGTCCAGGCCCGGCGGCGGCAGCGGTGGCAGCGGCGGCGGGTACGGCGGCGGGCCATCGCGGCACAGCCAGCCGGCGAACGGCCCCGCAGGGGGACAGGCTTCGGGGCCGGCCTCCGGTTCGTTCGGCGGCGGCGGTGCGTCCGGGGCCCCCGGGCCGGGCGGAGGTCAGGCGCTGGCCGAGGCGCCCGCTCCTCCGCGCCCGAACGCGGCGCCGTCCGCGGAACCCGCGGGAGACCCCGGTCCTCCGCCGCCCGCCCCGCCGCCGGACGAGGTGCCTCCGCCCGACGCGCCGTCCCCGGTGGACGAGAGCGACGAGGTCGATCCGGAGGGCGACGCCGACGCCGACGGCAACGAGGCCGAGATGAACGGGATGGCCCTCATCCAGCGCGAGCTCGGTGGGCAGATCATCCGAGAAATCGACAACTCCTGAGGAGAACGGCCGTAGTCGGCGCACCGCGGCCGGTACGTGCCGGATCGTGTCGTCACCCCGTAGTCTCGGGGGAACAGACGTCCGGTGGTCGGCGGGTCGCCGAGGACAAGGCCCTCACCAGGGCCGAGGAACGGAGTGCACCGTGGAACCCGGTGGTTTGAACATCCAGGAACTGCTCCAGCAGGCCCAGCAGATGCAGGAGCAGCTCTTCACCGCGCAGCGCGAGCTGGCGGAGGCCGAGGTGAAGGGGACGTCGGGCGGCGGCCTCGTCACGGCGACCGTCAACGGGCAGGGCGAGGTCACCGGGCTGACCATCGACCCGAAGGCCGTCGACCCCGACGACCCGGCCGACACCGCCGAGACGATCGCCGACCTGGTGCTCGCCGCGATCCGCGACGCCGGCCGCGCCGCCCAGGAGCTCCAGCAGGAGAAGATGGGCCCGCTGGCCGAGGGCCTCGGGAGCGGCGGCGGCATGCCCGGCCTCGGCGAGGGCGGCCTGCCCGGCGGTTTCCCCGGCCTCGGAGGTCTCGGCGGCGGTACGCCCGGTACGCCCGGCGCCTGAGCGGCCCTCCCGCCGCGCGCGCCGCCTCACCGGGCCCTCCTGGCAGGCCGCGCACGGGCGGTCGAACGGACCGTTCGCGCGGGACCGCGGAGCGGCGACCGGAAATGGATCCCGCAGGGGCTTGGCCCGGCGACGGCTTCAATGTGAGCCTTGTCCTAGAAGAAGCCGTCCCACCGGACCGGGACCGACCAGAACGACCGGAACGGCCGGAACGGAAAGTCCGAACGAAAAGCCCGTACTGAAAGGCCAAGCCCGCAGGTGCGGGACCGCCGCCGATGTCCCCAGGCCGGAACCTGGCGGAAGCCGGAGAACCGGCGCCGCGACCGGAAACCGGCGTAAGGTCCCGGAACCGGAGTCGGAACCGGGACCGCGGCCACACGTGAAAGGGAGCGACCGTTGTACGAAGGGGTGGTCCAGAACCTCATCGACGAGCTGGGCAGGCTGCCCGGCGTCGGCCCCAAGAGCGCGCAGCGGATCGCCTTCCACCTGCTGGCCGCCGACCCCGCCGACGTCGAACGGCTCTCCAAGGCGCTCAAAGAGGTCAAGGACAAGGTGCGCTTCTGCAAGACGTGCGGGAACGTCGCCGAGGAGGAGGAGTGCCGGATCTGCCGGGACGCCCGCCGCGACCCGCACGTCATCTGCGTGGTCGAGGAGTCCAAGGACGTCGTGGCGATCGAGAAGACCCGCGAGTTCCGAGGCCGCTACCACGTGCTCGGCGGGGCGATCAGCCCCATCGAGGGCGTCGGGCCCGAGGACCTGCGCATCCGCGAGCTCATGCAGCGCCTGGCGGACGGCGCGGTCACCGAGCTGATCCTCGCCACCGACCCCAACCTGGAGGGCGAGGCGACCGCGACCTACCTCGCCCGGCTCGTGAAGCCCATGGGGCTCACCGTCACCCGCCTGGCGAGCGGCCTGCCGGTGGGCGGCGACCTGGAGTACGCAGACGAGGTAACGCTGGGCCGCGCATTCGAAGGACGGAGGCTGCTCGATGTCTGACACCAACAGCCCGCAGGACTGGAACGCCCTCGCCGAACGGGTGGCGTGCCACGTCGAGAACTACCTCAACGGACTGGAGGCGGTCGCGCGGGGCGACGGCGGCTCCCATACCGTTCCGCTGCTGCTCCTGGAGGTCTCGCAGGTCATCCTGGCGGGCGCGCAGCTCGGCGCCAGCGCCGACGTGATCCTGCCCGACAACTGGGAGCCGGAGATCGGCGACGACCCCGACCTCGACGCCGTGCGGCAGGGGCTCGCGAGCCGCCTGACCGCGCTCGACGAGTACGTGGAGGTCTTCGACCCCTACAAGGACACCGAGCCGACGGCGTACCGCCTGTCCGACGACCTCGTCGACGTGGCCAGCGACCTCGTCCACGGCCTGCGCCACTACCAGCAGGAACGTCCCCTGGAGGCGCTCTGGTGGTGGCAGTACTCCTACTTCAACCACTGGGGCAACCACGCCGGCGCCGCCCTGCGCGCCCTGCACGCCGTGGTGGCCGGCGCCCGCCTGGACGTCGTGACCGAGTCCGTCGCCGCAAGCTGACCCCTCCGGGCACGCCGACGGCCGCGCATTCCGCCGGCCCGTGGGCTGAGGGCCGTACGCTTCGCCGGGCCGCAGGGGCCTCGGGCGACGCCGGAGGCTGACCGCCGCACGCTGTACGCCCTACGCCGGGCCAGTACCGTACGCGGCGGGGCCAGTGCCGTGGGCTGAGGGCCGTACGCCTCGCCGGGCCGCAGGGCCTTGGGCGACGCCGGAGGATGACCGCCGCACGCCGCAAGCCGTACGTCGTACGCCGGGCCAGTGCCGTACGCGGGGCCAGTGCCGTGGGCTGAGGCCGTAAGCGTCGCCGGGGCGCAGGGGCTTCGGGCGGCGCCGGAGGGGGTGTGGGGCTCATAGCGCGGGCGGGGGCGGTGCGGGGTGTGAGTTACCTGCTCGTAATCCACGGCGAGCGCCTCGGTAGACTCTTCGGGCGTACGCACTGACCCCGATCCGAGGAGCGCCCACTCGTGGCTCTTGTCGTGCAGAAGTACGGTGGCTCCTCCGTCGCCGACGCCGAGTGCGTCAAGCGGGTCGCCCAGCGCATCGTCGCGACGAAGAAGGCGGGCCACGACGTCGTCGTCGTGGTCTCCGCCATGGGTGACACGACGGATGACCTCATCGATAAGGCCAAGCAGGTCAGCCCCCTGCCTCCCGCCCGTGAGCTCGACATGCTGCTCACCGCCGGGGAGCGCATCTCGATGGCGCTGCTGGCCATGGCCATCGCCAACCTGGGCCACGAGGCCCGCTCGTTCACCGGCTCGCAGGCCGGGGTGATCACCGACGGCTCGCACGGCAAAGCCAAGATCATCGACGTCACGCCGGGACGGATCCGGACCGCGCTGGACGAGGGCTCGATCTGCATCGTCGCCGGCTTCCAGGGCGTCTCGCAGGGCACCAAGGACATCACCACGCTCGGCCGCGGCGGTTCCGACACGACCGCGGTGGCGCTCGCCGCCGCGCTGGACGCCGACGTCTGCGAGATCTACTCCGACGTCGACGGCGTGTTCACCGCCGACCCCCGCATCGTGCCCGCCGCGCGCAAGATCCCCCGCATCTCGTACGAGGAGATGCTGGAGATGGCCGCCAGCGGCGCCAAGATCCTGCACCTGCGCTGCGTGGAGTACGCGCGCCGCTACAACATCCCGATCCACGTACGGTCCTCGTTCAGCCAGAAGGAAGGCACGTGGGTCGTCGACAGCAGCGAGATCGAAGGACACGACATGGAGCAGGCGATCATCTCCGGCGTCGCGCACGACCGGAGCGAGGCCAAGATCACCGTGGTGGGGGTGCCCGACAAGGTCGGTGAGGCCGCCACGATCTTCACGGTGCTCTCCGAGGCCGAGATCAACATCGACATGATCGTGCAGAACGTGTCGGCCGCGTCCACGGGGCGCACCGACATCTCGTTCACGCTGCCGGTGACCGACGGGCAGAGCGCGCTGACCGCGCTCAACAAGCTCAAGGAGCGGATCGGGTTCGAGTCGCTGCGCTACGACGACCGGATCGGCAAGGTCTCGCTGATCGGCGCGGGGATGCGCTCGCACCCCGGCGTGACGGCCACGTTCTTCGCCGCCATCGCCGACGCCGGCGTGAACATCGAGATGATCTCCACCTCGGAGATCCGGATCTCCGTCGTGACCGCGCAGGACGACCTCGACACCGCCGTCGCCGCCGCGCACCGCGCGTTCGACCTCGACACCGAGCAGGTCGAGGCCGTCGTCTACGGAGGCACCGGCCGCTGACCCGCGCTGCCGTTCGTTCGTGCCCGGTCCTCGTTCGCGGGGGCCGGGCACGGGCGTTCCGTGCCGTTTTCTGGGTGCGGCCTGATGTGGTCCGGTGTGCCACGGGACACAGTGCGGGGGCGGCGGGCGGGCGAGGGTTTGGGTGCGCCGGACGGCGCGCCGCCGCGAGCCGTCCGGCGCGCCAAGCCTGGCGCGTCGCCGCCGGACGCGTGGAACCCGCCGCGCTCGTCCGGTCCCGTCGGCGGCGGCGACTGAGGCGGTCGGCCGGGAGGGTGGAGGCGATCATGGGCTCCAGCGCGTTCGGCCGGGGGCGTCCGGTGCTCGCCGTGGTCGGGGCCGCGGGAGCGGTCGGCGCCGAGGTCCTCGACCTGCTGTCCACGCGGGCCGACGTGTACGGGGAGATCAGGCTCGCGGGCCCGCCCCGTTCGGCCGGGGGAAGGCGGCCGTGCGCGGCGAGCGGGTGGAGGTCGCCGCGGTCGCGGCGGAGGTCTTCGACGGTGTCGACATCGCGATGTTCGCCGGGAACGGCAGGGAGGCCGCCGAGACCGCGGAGCGCTGGGCGCCGGTCGCGGTGGAACGGGGCGCCGTCGTGGTGGACGGCACGAGCGCGTTCCGCGACGATCCGCTCGTCCCGCTGGTCGTTCCGGGGATCGGCCGCGGCCGGGTCAGGGAACGCCCGCGCGGGATCGTCGCGGGGCCGGGCGCGACCACCCTCACGATGATCGCCGCGATCGACGCGCTGCACCGCCGGTACGGCCTGCGCCGCCTCGTCGTCGCCTCGTACCAGGCGGCCTCCGAGGAGGGGCGCGCGGGCGTGGACGCGCTGCACGCGCAGATGGAACGGGTCGGCGGCGACCGCACCCTCGGGCACCGCGCCGGGGACGTACGGGGCGCGGCCGGTGATCCCGGGCCGTTCGCCGCGCCGCTCGCGCTGAACGTCGTGCCGTGGGCCGGGTCTCTCGCGGACGGCGGCTGGACCTCGGCGGAACGGGCCGTACGCGACGAGACGCGGCGGCTCCTCGGGCTCCCGGGCCTCAAGGTCACCGCGACCTGCGTCCAGGTGCCCGTCGTGACCGGCGTCGCGCTCGCCGTCCACGCCGTGTTCGGCGAGCGCACGGACCGGCGGGAGGCGCAGGCGGTCCTCGCGGGCTCGCCGGGCGTGGTGCTGTGCGACGTACCGGAGGCGCACGAGTTCCCGACGCCCGCCGACGTGGTCGGGACGGATCCGGCGTGGGCCGGGCGGGTGCGCCGTTCGGAGGACGACCCGAAGGCGCTCGACCTGTTCCTGTGCGGCGACAACCTCCGGCAGGGCGCCGCGCTCAACATCGTGCGGACCGCCGAACTCGTCGCCGCGGGCGCCGCGGACTCCACCGGCTCCACCGGCTGAGACGCGTTCGGCGTCATGAACAAGTGTCGCCGCTGGGCTTTAGGCTGGCATGCGTGACCGAGACGAAGGCCGTGAAGTCCGAGCAGACCCGGGCGCTGATCGTCGAGACCGCGCTGCGGCTGTTCCGCGAGCGCGGGTACGAGGCGACGACGATGCGGGCCATCGCGAAGGAGGCGGGCGTCTCGGTCGGCAACGCCTACTACTACTTCGGCTCCAAGGAGGAGCTGATCCAGGCGTACTACGACGAGCTCCAGGACGACCACGTCACCGCCTGCCGCGCCGTCCTCGCCGCCGAGCGCGACTTCGCACCCCGCCTGCTCGGCGTGCTGAAGGCGCGGGTCGACACGATGGTGCCCTACCACGAGTTCGCCGGGAAGTTCTTCAAGTTCGCCGCCGAGCCGACCAGCCCGCTGAACCCGTTCAGCGCCGAGTCCGGCCCCGCGCGGGACTCCGCGGTCGCGATCTACCGCGAGGTCGTGAACGGCTCCAGCCTCAAGATCGACAAGGAGTTCCGCGAGGAGCTGCCCGAGCTGCTGTGGCTCTACTCGATGGGCATCGTCCTGTACTGGGTGCACGACGACTCGCCGGGCTGCCGCAAGACGTACCTGCTGGTCGAGCGCACGGTCCCGCTGGTCAACCGGATGGTCTCGATGTCGCGCCTGCCCGGCTTCAAGTCCGTCACCCGCGAACTGGTCAACATCATCCGCGACGTCCGCGCCTGACCACCGCCGTGGCCGTGGCCGGGGCCGGCGGGGCCGGGGCCCGTGGCTGGGGCCGTGGTCAGTGGAATGTGATGTCCCAGTGGTCGCTTTCCCGGGCGAACACGGCGTTCGCCGGGGAACGGTAGAGCTCCGCGCCGTCGCCTCTGGTGCCGAGGAAGCGGTACCGCTGGATGTACCGGTCGGTGCAGGCGGTCGGCATGATGTCGATCTTGTAGCCGTTCCAGTGGCTGTACGGGCCGGGCGCGTGGCCGCGCTCGGTGCCGCCCGACACGACCAGCCCGCAGCCGGTCGCCTTCCGGAAGCCGATCAGCCCGTCGATCGAGCCCCACCTGATCTGGTCGAACGACGTGCAGCCGAGCCGCGTCCGCTCGGAGCAGCCGCCCGTCGAACGCCACGTGATGCCGTTCGCCCGCAGGGCCGATTCGGCGAGGCCCTGCCGTACGCGCGCCGTCCTGGACATCCGCCGCGTATCGGGCTGTGGCGGCACGCGGCGCGCCCCGTTCGGCGGCCCGGCGCTCTTCCTGGCGGTGGTGGGACCGGCGACCCGCAACGAGACGGGCGCGTCGTGCGTCCGGACGGCGATCTCCAGCGCGGCGGGCGACGTGGATTTCGGCATCAGCGAAGCACTGCTGGCGGGCCGGAACGAAGCGCTGGTCACCGGCACGGCGCGCCCGACGGCGACCCCGGCCGCGGCCGCCTCCGCTGCGGCTTCCGCTGCGGCGTCGGCAGCGGTTTCTCCTGCGGGGCCGGCCGCTTTTCCGGGGACGTCGGTGTCCTCGGGATGTTCAGGTCCGTTCGCATCCGCTCGTGTGGAAATGCCTGCGGGCTCGTTCGAGACGGGCGATGACTTCTCGTTCCCGCTGGGAAAGGTCTCCGGCCATGGCTGGCCGCTCGTTCCGGCGCTGCTCGGTGGACGTGCGACGTGCAGGGCTGGCGCGATTATGTCGGCGTCGGGCAGGGACGGGCCGTTCGCGTCAATAGCGGGCAAAGTTTCGTCGGGTGCTGCTGTTTCGCCGAGCAGGGAACGGGCCAGGGCGCCTACTTCGGACGATGGCCGTTGAACGTCCGAGCGCATTTCGGGTGAGGAGGGCGCGGACATTAAGTCGTCTGGACCGGCCGAACGGACGCGAGGTGCAGCGTCCTGAGGAGTGGCACGGTGGGACGCTGCGGCGACCGAGCGGGCGCGTGGCGGCGGGTCCTGCCGGGTGGCGCCGTTGGGCGCTGCGGCGGACGAGCGGACGCGGTCCGGGAGGTTCCGCCGGGCGGCATCGTCGGGCGTTGTGGCGGACGAGCGGACGCGGTCCGGGAGGTTCTGCCGGGTGGCGCCGTCGGGTGTTGTGGCGGATGAGCGGGTTTCCGGGTCCGGGCCGGGGCGGGCGTGCCGAGGCGCGGGGCCCCGGGCGGGGGCCGCGGCGCCGGCGGGTGTGGCGATGGCGGAGGCGGCGGTGGTCGCCGCGAAGCCGATCGCGAGCGCGGCGCGGCGTACCGCCCGCGGTTTTCGGATGGTCCGGTGACGCGATTCGGTGGCGTGTCCGTACGACATGCGGTTCCCCCGGTTGTCCGGCCCTCGGATCAGAGGGCGTCGGCTGAGCGCCGCGCCGCCGCGCGCTGAGGCGGCGGCACGCCGGGGGGCCGCCGGTCCTGGTGACCGGCGTGCTCGTCAGCGGCCGTTCGGAAAAATCCCCGGAGCTGCGATCTTGTAAACCCGGGTGCGGGGGGAATGGCCCGCACCCGGGCGGATAAGTCAGGACATACCTAGATGTTTCCGGGCAAAGTCCATCTCGGCGGTCATCTGCGTGATCCGTTCCTCGACGACCAGGGACCCGTGACCCGCGTCGTAGCGGTACATCTCGTGCGGACGGCCCAGCTCGGCGAGACGCCCGAGGTAGTTGTCGATCTGCCGGATCGGGCAGCGCGGGTCGTTCTCCCCGGCGAGGATCAGCACCGGCGCCTTGACCCGTTCGACGTAGGTGATCGGGGACGACTCGCGGTACCGGTCCGGCACGTCGTCCGGCGACCCGCCGAACAGGGACCGGTCGAACGCCTGGAGGCCCTCCATCTCGTCCTCGTACGCCGCGACGTAGTCGGCGACCGGCACGGACGCGACCGCGACCGTCCAGTCGTCCGGCTGCGTCCCGATGCCGAGCAGGGTCAGGAACCCGCCCCATGACCCACCGGTCAGGACGAGCCGGGACGGGTCCGCGAGGCCCGTTCCGACGGCCCAGTCGCGGACGGCCTTGATGTCCTCCAGCTCGGTCAGCCCGACACGGCCCTCGATCGCGTCGCGCCACTCCGACCCGTACCCGGTCGATCCCCGGTAGTTGACCCGGACGACCGCGAAGCCGTGATCGACCCACGCGGCGGCGGACGGGACGAACGAGTCCTCGTCCTGCGCCGTCGGGCCGCCGTGCACGTCGAACACCGCCGGGTACGGCGCGGCGCCGCCCTCCGGCCTGCTGACCAGCGCGTGGATCCGCCCGCCGGGTCCGTCCACCCAGACGTCCTCGACCGGGACGGACGCCGGCGCGGGCGGCCCCGGCGGCGTCAGCACCACGCCTCCGGCCGTGGAACGGATCACCGGCGGCTCGGCGGCCGACGACCACGAGAACTCGACCGTCCCGTCCGGCCGCACCGCGGCCCCGCCGATCACGCCCCGCGGCGTCTCGATCCGCGTCAGCGCCCCGTCCGCCAGGTCGTAGCGGAACAGCTCGTCCCGCGCCTCGTACGAGTGCGAGATCAGCAGCGCCGAGCCGTCCGGATACCACTCGGCGCCGATCTCGCCCGGCAGGTCAAGGACGATCTCCCGTTCGGTCCCCGCGACCGGGTCCCAGATCAGCAGCTCCTCCCGGCCCCGGCGCTCGTGGTTGACCAGCAGCCGCGCGTCGCCGGGCACCGGCGCGAACCCGCTCGCGTACAGGCCCTTGCCCTGCCCGTCCCACAGGTCCGCGACCGCCGAGCCGTCCGGCCGCAGCACCCGCAGCGCCAGGTGGCGGCTGTCGCCGTGCTCGCTGTGCCCGATCGCAATGAGGCTCTCGTCCCGCGACAGCGCGGCCACGTGCGCGTCCTCGGCGTGGTGGTACAGCACCTCGGGCGCCGCCCCCGGACGGCACAGGTGAACGGTGTTGCCCTCCTCGGTCGTCCGCCCGACCACCGCGAGCCCGTCCCGTCCGAGCGCGAGCCCCGCCGGATACGACGGCCCGAGCTCCGGCACCGCCGGCACACTGCCGTCCTTGGGGTCCCTGCCGTCCTTGACGTCCGCGCCGAACGGCACGCGCCGCCACACCCCGAACTCGTCCCCGTCGGTGTCGGCGAACCACCAGATCCACTCGCCCGACGGGTCGACGCCGCCCATCCACGTCCCGTTCGGACGCTCCGTCACCTGGCGGCGCGCGTCCGTCTCCCTGTCCCAGGAGTAGATCTCCCAGGTGCCGGTGGCGTTCGACCGGTACGTGCTGCGGTGCGGCGCGTCCCGCGCCCAGCGCGGCAGGCTCACCCGCGCCGCCCGGAACCGCGCCTTCCAGCGCTCATCATCGACCATGCGCCAAGTATCACCCAGCTCAAGCCCCCACCAGCCCCACCCTGGAACACCCACCAAGCCCGGCCCGCAGCCTCCCGGTGACCGCCGGGGCCGGGGCCGACTCACCGAGGCCGGGCCCAGCCCCGACCAGCCCCGAACGTCCGGGACACAGCCTCCGGGACGCCGCTTCCGGGATGCCGCCTCCGGGTCATCGCTTCCGAGACGCCGTATCCGGGATCAGGCGTCCGTGAGCGGTCAGGCGTTCACGGGAAGGCGTCCGCGAGAATCGAGCGTCCCCACACGCTCGCGCGTTCTCGCACGGTCGGACGGTCCGCGGACGGTGGGGCGTCCGCGGACGGCCAGGCGGCATCGGACGGTCAAGCGTCGCAGCAATGCGGCGTTCCAGCGCGTCCGGACGTTCTCGGACGGTCAGCCGTACGCAGGGACCGAACGTCCGCGCACGCTCGAACCTCCTGTGCACGCTCAAGCGTTCGCGAACGGTCGGGCGTTCCTGGACGGTCGAGTGTTGGCGGAAATGGGCGGTTCCCAGGTGATCAGGCGTCGGCGGGGACGGAGCCGTCCGATCGTTCGAAGGTCGGGTTGGGAACGGGCTCGGTGGTCATGGAGCGCAGGCCCGGGTTGAGGTCGCGGTGGACGACCTTGGCGACGCGTTCGATCGTCCCGACGCCGTACGCCATGGACGGGGTGTCCCTGGTCAGGACGACGATCATGTAGTCGCGGCCGTGCCCGTCGAAACTGCCGATGCTGTGGACGCGCCAGTACTTGTTGTGGCGCGGCAGCCAGCCGTTCTTGACATGCCACTTGGTCCCGGCCGGACGTCCGCTGGGGGTGCCCCAGCGCTGCGACCGGATGACGCTGTTCATCAGCTTCAGGGCGTAGGCGCGGGCCTTGTCGGGCAGCAGCGCGTTGCGCGCGGTGAGGTGGCGCAGGAGCTGCATCTCATCGTGTGCGGTGATCTGCGTCAGGCCCCAGTAACCGCCGGACCCGAGCGTCGTGTGCGTCATCCCCGCCCGCTTCAGGAACCGCTTCATGCGGGTCCGGCCGACCGACCGCCACAGCGCCGAGGCCGCGTTGTTGTCCGAACGGGTGATCATCTTGTTCGCGAGGGACTTCTCGGACCGCGTCATCGCCCGGTGCTGGTCGGTGACCTTGCGCAGCAGCGCGCCGAGGATGGTCGCCTTGACCACGCTCGCCGAGTCGTAGTGCCGCCCCGAGTCGACGGAGCAGTAGATGCCGCGCTTGCGGTCGTACACCGCGACCGACTCGGTGCCCCTGCGCCCGCGCAGGGCCGCGCGGATCTGCTCCCCGAGCTTCTTGGCGACCTTCGGATGCGCCGACGACCTGCATGGATTGCTCGCGGCTGCGGTCGTCGCAGGCAGGGCGGGCGCCGCCGCGGCGGCGCGGGCGTCCAGGCGGTACGGGGCTCCGGCCTGCGGCGAGGCGTTCGCCGGAACGGCCGAAGCGGACAGCACGGCTCCGGCGACCAGAGCGGCGGTCAGGGTTCGAGAGAGACGTCGCGACACCCGCACCACGCTAATGATCAGACGCGTGCCACGTCCGAGTGGGGCAGGTAACGACTCCGTACCGAACGATCAACGCGGACCCCGCACACCGACCCCACACCCCCTCCCCAACCACCAACCCCCACCAACTGCCGCCCAACCCTCGCCGATGGCGCTATGAACGTTGGGACGTGGCGTCTTCGGGGGTGGTGAGGCGGCCGAGGACCTGGTCGATGGCGGCGTGCACCTGGCGGTCCATGGCGCGGGCGAATCCGGCCTCGACCGTGACCTGCGCGCCGGGACGCAGGCGCGCGAGGATCCGGGTCAGGTCGCCGAGGTCCTGCTGCGCGATCCGGTCCACCACGTGCGTCGTGATCAGCCGGACGAACATCGCGGCCAGCTCGTCCATGCTCCGCTGGAGTTCGCGGCTGGCCGACAGCACTTCGCCGAGCGGGACCCCGGCGCGAACGAGCGCCACGGTCGCCTCGAGCTGGCGGCGGCTCCAGTGCGTGACGCGGTCGCCGTCGATCTCGATGTGGCCCATGGCGACGGCCCGTTCGACCGCTTCGGGGTCGATCTCGCCGGGGAACAGCTCGGCGAGTTCGGCCAGCGTCATGGTCACGGGCGTCTCGGTCGACCACGGGGTGGTGACGGCCTTCTCGACGCCGAGCACCGTTCCGATGTCGCGACCCTGCTCCCACGCCGACAGCAGCTCGCGGATGCCCTCCAGCGTGTGGCCGCGCTCCAGCAGGTTGCCGATCATGCGCAGCCGGGCCAGGTGCTCCTCGGAGTACAGGCCGATGCGGCCCGCGCGGCGCGGCGGCGGCAGCAGCTTGCGCTCCTGGTAGTACCGCAGCGTGCGCACCGGGACGTCCGCTGCCTGCGCGAGTTCGCCGATGCGGTACTCACGGCCGCCCGCGCCGGGACGGCCCTTCAGATCATCCGCCGACTCATCGCTCACGGCCGCCAGCATAGTTCGCGTCCACACGAACGGAACGCGGGGGCCGAACGCAGCGTGCCGTACCGGTCGCGGCGCGTTCCCGCGCGTCGGCTACCCTCGGCCGGTCCGCTGCTATGGCGTGGAAGGAACCCGAACATGGTGAGGAGTCCCCGCGACCGTGTCCCGTCCCCGCACGTCGCCGTCGTCGGCGCGGGCATCGGGGCATGGCGGCGGCCCTGCTGCTGTCCCGCGCCGGCGCCCGGGTGACCCTCCTTGAACGCGTCCGCGAGCCCGCCCCCGTGGGCGCCGCGATCGCGCTGTTCCCGAACGGACTGGCCGTCCTCTACGGGCTCGGCCTGCGCGAACGCCTCACCAGCCGTTCGTACGCCACGGACGCGGGCGGCCTGCGGTTCGGGACGCGCACCCGCCGCGCCGCCCTGCCCGACTTCGGCGACGGCCTCGACCACGCCCTCGGAGTCACCCGCGCCCACCTCTTCGACGTCCTCCACGAAGCCGTCCAAACCGATGAAGGGATCGACACCCTCTTCGGCCACGAACTCGTCCACGCGACCCCGGACGGCGACTTGACCGTCCGTCCTGCTCCGGACAGCGATCTGAGGGTCCGTCCTGCTCTGGACAGCGATCTGAGGGTCCGTCCTGCTCCGGCCGGCGACCCGCCCCTCCGGCCCGCCACGGACGGCGAGACCGTCCGTCCCGCCCCGGGCGGTGACCTGACCGTCCGCCCGGCCCTGGGCGGCTACTCAACCGTCCATCCGGCCCCGGGCGGCGATCGGACGGTCCGCCCCGTCCCGGGCGGTGATCCGACCGCCGGCCCCGCCCCAGGCGGCGATCTCGCAGGCCCTCCCGCTCCAGACGACGACCCGACCGTCCGTCCGGCCCCGGGCGGTGTCTCGACCGTCCGCCCCGCCCCGGGCGACGATCCGACCGCGTGCCCCGCCCCCGACGGCAGTCGGACCGTCCGCCCCGCCCCGGGCGGCGATCGGACCGCCGACCCCGCCCCAGGCGGCGATCTCGCAGTCCCTCCCGCTCCGGACGGCGACCCGACCGTCCGCCCGGCCCTGGACACCGACTCGACCGTCCGCCCGGCCCTGGGCGGTGACTCGACCGTCCACCCCGCCCCGGGTGGCGACCCGACCGCCGGCCCCGCCTCAGCCCCAGCCCCAGCGCCAGCCCCCGCCCCCGCCCCAGCCCCAGCCCCAGGCGTAAGCGGCGGGGGGCGGGAGTTGGCGCGTGTTGACCTGGTGGTGGGCGCGGACGGGATCGGGTCGGTCGTTCGGTCGTGCGGTGGGTTTGGGGCGCGGCGGGTCAGGACGCCGGGGTTGACCGTTCGGGCGCTTGTGGAGGGGAGCCGTTCCCCGCGGACGTTGGCGAGTTCTGGAGCGAGCACGGCATCGCGATGGGCGCGCCGATGGGCGGCGGCGTCTCCTACCTGGCGATATCCGCCTCGCGGGGCGCGGCGTGGGACGCCATGGCCCGGGGCGACCTGCCCGCGCTACGCCGGCTGGCGGCGTCGATGATCCCCGGCGGCGACACCGCCCTGGCCGGCGTGGGCTCGTTCGACGAGCTGATCGTGACGCCGATCGAGACCGTGAGCTGCCGCCGCTGGGTGGACGGGCGTCTCGTCCTGCTCGGCGACGCCGCGCACGCGATGGCCCCGCACCTGGCGCAAGGGGCCAACAGCGCCCTCCTCGACGCGTACGTCCTCGCCCAGGAACTCGCCCGTGCCCTGGACGGCGGCGGCCGTACGGGCGACGCGTGCGCCCAGGCCGCGCGGGCGTACGAGAAGCGCCGCCGTCGCACGGCGAACGCGCTGCGGTGGCTGTCGGAGGCGTACCGCGTCGCCAGCGAGAGCGCGACCGTTCCCGGCGTGCGCCACGTGCGCGACACGTTCATGGCGGCCGCCGGGGGCTCTCCCGCTGTGACGCGCCGCTATCTGCGGCTGGTGCAGCAGGAGGACCCGGCGGAGGTGCAGCGGAGGGTCAGGGGCTTGGCGGCCGCCCGGCCCGGCCGTCGGTGACGGTGCTCCGGTCCGGGCGGCCCGCCTAGGTGACCCGCCGCAGCGTCTTGGTCTTGCGTGGACGGCGCTTGCGGTCGTCGTCCGGCGCGGCGTCGGCGGCGTCGGCGGCGAGCAACTGCTTGAGCGAGCGCGGGACGATCTCTTCGGTCTTGTCGGCGAACGGAGAACGCATCGGACATCTCCTCTTCGGACGGACCTTCAGGCGGCGGCCACGCACCCCGGGAACGTGCGGGTCACCGTGTGCAACGCCCAGCGCATCCGGGCGGCGTACTCGTCGGGATGGTCGCCCGCCTCCTGCGCGACGGACGCCGTGCAGGACGCCCGGTCGCCGCCGCACGCGCACAGACGCTCGTCTATCGCGGTACGGACCTGTTCGGGGGACGGGTCCGCCGAGGCCTGCAACCCGGACGTGAAGAGGACCTGGGCCAGGTCTGACGTTGTCATCGAGGTGAGGCTCAGCGTTTTCGACATCGTGTGCCTTCTTCCTGCGGAGGGGCTCCCATCCCCTGTTGCTGACTACGACTCTGACGACCGGACGAATTCATCGCCATCGGGGAAAACCCCCACCCCTGGTGGGGAAGGCCCCCATACAACCCGTAGGTGTGGCTCCACCCGGAGCCTACGAGGCGGGCGAGAAGCCCGGTTCCCCGCGTCCGATCGGCTTCAGTTCGATCATCTGGGCGCTCTCGACCAGCGCCTTCGCCGCCGCGGCGGCCTCACTCCCGCGCACCCGGGCCGATGGGGCGTCCAGGTCCGACCGGCTTCGCCACATTCCCGTCACCCAGAGGGCATCCGGACGGTCCGCCGGCCGTTCGACGAGGTCCTGCTCGCCCCGAGAGTCGCCCCGCGGCCCTTCAGCCGCCTCGGGCAACACCTCTGCGGGCTCGCCCCCTCGTCCCTCATGCGCGGTCATCCTCCCGTATCGCGTCACACTACCCATCGACTCAATCTACGTACCCCCTCTGACAGAACGAACCGGTCTCGTGCCCCTCACCCAGCAGGCAAAACGCGTCGCATGGAGCCGTTCCGCGACCCCCGTCGCAGCCCCCGCGCTCCTTCAGTCAAGCCCTTCCGGCGGCCGTTCCCAACCCCTAAACCGCCCCCCGCCACCCCACATCCGCGGGCGCGTGCGCGCTTCGGCGGCGGCGAGCAGAGCGTCGCGGTACGCGCGCACGGCCGGATGCCGACCGCTTCCCCGTCGTACGGCCGTGAACAAGCGCCGAACCCCCTGCTCCTCCGGCAAAGGCCGCAGCGCGACGGACGCCGTACGCCCGTCCCAGACCAGATCGGGCAGAAAGGCCGCGGCATGCCCCTCCTCAACGAGCCGCAGGTGGAGCAACAGGTCCGTGGACTCGAAACGTACGTCCGGCTCGAATCCGGCCCGGCGGCACAGGGTCGTCGCCCAGCGCCGCGACGCCGTACCCGCCGGTTCCATGACCCACGGGTGGTCGGCGAGCCGTTCCAGCGAAGCGCCCGGTCCGTCCAGGCGCCGGAGCGCGGACCGCGGCACGGCGAGACGCAGCTCGTCCCGGCACAGCTCCGCCTGCTCGATCTCCGCCGGACGGGCCGCGGGGTCGTCCGGATACTCCTCGGCGATGACCAGGTCGAAATCGCGCGCCACCAGGGCCGGAAGCGCGGTCTCGGGCTCCGTCTGCGTGATTTCGACGCGCAGCCCCGGATGCGCTTCCCTCAAGCGCGTCAGCGTCGCCGGGACCAGCGCCAGCGCCGCCGTCTGGAACGCCGCGACGCGCAGTACCCCGCTGATGCCCTCCAGCGACGCCGCGAGATCGGCCTCGGCCCGTTCGAGCCGTTCCAGAACGGCCTCGGTGTGCGCGACGAGGATCTCCGCCTGGGCCGTGAGCCGCACCCGCCGCCCGACCGGCTCCAGCAGCGGAACCCCGCCTCCTGTTCGAGCACGGAGAGCTGCTGGGAGATCGACGAGGGACTGTACGAGAGCGCCGCGGCCACCGCCGCGAGCGTCCCGCGATGCTTCAGCTCCCGCAGGAGCCGCAGCCGATGCAGGTCGAGCACGACACCCCCCCGTTCGGATTTCCTAACGACTATCCCTCGAAAACATTCGCTGGACCCACCGATCGCCCCTACGGCACCGTGAACCCATGCCACGCCTCAAGGACTCGCCCCCGCGGACCCCCACCTGGTACGCACGCCCAGAGGCCCGAACGTGGCGCTGCCCTCCCGCGCCGACCGACGTGGCCGCGTTCCACCGGTCCCTCCCCGGCTACGCCCCGACCCCCCTCCTCGAAACACCCGCACTAGCCTCCGAACTCGGCGTGGCCCACGTCTTCGTCAAGGACGAGTCGTCCCGCCTCGGCCTCCCCGCGTTCAAGATCCTTGGCGCGTCCTGGGGCGTCTACCGGGCCCTCTGCCGGCACCACGACGTGCCCCCCGACGGCGACCTCGCCCGCCTGACGGACCTTCCACCCGTACGCCTGATCACCGCGACCGACGGCAACCACGGCCGCGCCGTCGCCGCCATGGCACGCCGCCTCGGCCTCGACTCCCTGATCTACGTCCCGAACGGTGTCCACCCCGAAGCCCGCGCCGCCATCGAGGCCGAAGGCGCAACCCTGGTCACCCTAAACACCACCTACGACAAAGCAGTCCGCCACGCCGCCTCGACAGCGGGCCCGTCCGACCTCCTCGTCCAGGACACGGCCTGGCCGGGCTACGAGGACGTTCCCCGCTGGATCGTCGAGGGCTACAGCACCCTCTTCGCCGAGATCGACGCCCAACTCGGCACCGCCGCGTCCCTGATCGCTGTCCCCGTCGGTGTCGGTTCCCTGGCCCAGGCGGCAGTGACCCATTACCGCAGCGGGCCGTTCGCCCCCACCCTGCTCTCCGTCGAACCCCGCTCAGCGGCCTGCGTCCTCACGGCCCTCCACAACGACCACCCCACCACCATTCCGACCGGCGCCACGATCATGGCGGGCCTCAACTGCGCCACCCCGTCCAGCATCGCCTGGCCCTACCTGCGCAACGGCCTGGACGCCGCAGTCGCGATCACCGACGCCGACGCCGTCCGCGCCGCCCACGACCTCGCCGCGCTGGGCGTCCCCGCAGGCCCCTGCGGCGCCGCCTCCCTGGCAGGCGTACGCGCCGCCCTCCAGAACGGCCTGTCCCTCCCTTTGTCCAGCACCCTGATCCTGCTCAGCACCGAAGGAACAACCGCCAACCCCTCCGCCTGAAGCACCTCGCCGCAGCGAACCCCCGCCTCAACCGGCCTGCGCCGACCGCCGAACCGACTTCGCCACGACGTACTGCGGGCTCTTCCGCAGCCCCAGCGCCACCAGCACCCGCCCAACGGCCGGCCACCGCTGCTCCACCGCCCGCGCCGCCGCGTAGTACACCGCGATCACCAGCGCGACCGCGACCGTCGTGGCCATGGCACTGGTGTCCTTGTCGAGAACGATCCCGAGCTCCCGCGCGAGCCAGGTCAGCGCCGTCCCAACGGCGACGGGCACCCACGTGCGGATGATCGAGACGACGTAATCGTCCATGGCGCTCTCCTCTGCTCACCGTAGGGGCGACTCCGCCCCCCACCCAGCCTGACCCCCAAAACCCCCCTTGTCCCCGAACAGCCCCCAACCGGTCTCAATCCCTCACCCCCCGGCCACCTCCCACCCCCACCCAGTGCATTCCCGACCACCCGCGAACCGCCCGGACCCGGGCATAACCTCCCTCCATGGACCTCTCGCCCATTACACGCGAAGCCGTGCTGGAGACGATCGCCAAGTGCGACCGCCTGGGGCGGGACCGCTTCCTCAAGAAGTACGGCTACGACCCCGCGCGTCGCTACTTCCTGCACCACAACGACGTCCATTACGACTCCAAAGCCATCGTGGGCGTGGCCTACCGTTCCGTAGCGGGCCGCCCACTGAACGCCAACGAATTCTCCGGCGGCCTCCAAACCGTCGTACGACTCCTCACCCGCCTGGACTTCAAGGTGGCCGCCAAGGCCCCTCCTCCATCCCTTCAACAACTCAAGGACCAGTTGAAGGGCCTACGCGTCGCCAGCACCGCAAACGGACCTGCCAGACACCAGCCGATCACCCTCCTCTGGGCGCTAGGCCGCGCCGCTCACCGCGCCCCGCGCCTAGTCCCCTGGAACTCAGCTCACCTAGAACTTCGCGGCCTCCTACGCGCATACGGCCAGCCGAGTTCAAGGCCCCATCCAGAGTTCCCAATCCTCGCCCTGGCCCGCACCGACCTATGGGAACTCCACGGCCCCGACGGAGCCGCTCCACCCGCCCATGGAGAGCCCCTCGGCTGGCTAGAACAGCACAACCCATCCAGCGGCCTATCCACCTGGGCGTACGAACTAACAGCCTCCACCGAAGAAGCACGCACCGAAGCCATAGCAGAACTCGCCCAACGCTTCTTCAACGGCGAAATCCCCCAAGCCCTACTCAAAGAAGTAGGTCTTGACCCCCCAAAAGCAAACCCTCACACCCACCCCCAAGACTTCGAGACCTACCAGCGCCTCTGCCACAGCGTCGAGGCCGCCGAAGCCCGCGGCGACCACGACCGCACCACCCGTACGACCAACGAACGACCCGTACGCTCCACAACCGCGGTAAAAGCCGTACTCCCCCGCAGCCGAGGCTGTTGCGAGAACCCCTTGTGCACCGGCCAACCCGCCGACGTAACAGACCACGGCGAGCCGATCCTGGAAGTCGACCACCTCGAAAACCGCGCGAACTGGGGCCGCGACCACCCCAGCCAAATGATCGCCCTATGCCCCAACTGCCACGCCACCAAAACCCGCGGCCAAACCCGCGCCCACCTCCGCAACCTCCTCCTCACCGAAGCCCACTCCCGCCACACCACCTGGACCCAGCAAGCCCACACCAAATCCAAAATCTAAAGCGCCCTGCGGCAACATCACGTCCCGTGCCCTGTCCGGTCAGACAGTCTGATCACGAAGCCTCTGACTTGCAAAACTCCACCGACTTCCCACCGCAATTACCGTCGAGTCGCCCCTTATGCTGCCGCCCTCCCTCTTCTTCGCCCTCCGCCAAGTCACCACCAAGCCCCGCACCAGCACGGAGCGGCTCCAGACCCCGACGACCTAGGGATGTCCCAACCGAACGACAAAGGCCGCAGCTACCGTCACGCCACCCTCAGCGCCTACACCGCTGGCAAGCGCCGCTGCCCCACTGCAAGACAGCCTTTGCGCTCTACCGAGCTGAACGCCGGGCCAAGGGCAAGGACAACCCCCGATCCTCCGGCACCCGCGAGACGGACGGCGACATCCCCAGCGACTGCTTCCGCCGCAAGATCTGGATTTCCGCCCTGGCTGTCGCTGAGCTCGACTTCAAACCCGCAATTGCCCTCACAGCCCTCGCAATCGTGCCAGCGGATAGCCCGCATCACCAGCAACGATCGTCACATTACGTCTCATTGGCAACTTAGTTGCGCAGTGTGTCAAAGTGCATTTACTGCACGGCCTCCGGTGCCTACGCTGCCTCCGTCTGGCAGGATCGGCGGGGAGACGAAAATATGGCGCGACGACAGACCCAATCCCAGAAGCGGCGAAACACCGTTCTGATCTGGTGGGGCGCGGTCATCTTGTTGGCAGTATTCGCGTGGCAGTCGGGTTCTCCGGAACTCTGGATCCTGCCGATCTTGACACTCGCCTACTATGAACTGTGCGCAGTTCCCACGCTCTGCGGTGTGGAAACGAGCAAGGGGTGGCCCTGCAAGAATCCAGCAAACGGGCGTCTGATCGCGTGCAAGCGCGAGTCCTCACATGCGGTTTACAAGAACGATGCACTGCTTCGGATGCTGGGTTTCCGGCGCCCTCCTCGGCAATTCAGCGCACCGGCGCCACGCCCAGGGCAACAGCCGGCCCCGCCTGCTTCGGCACCTGAAACCGAACCGGCCACCATCGATTCGAAACAGACCCTCATCACATTTCTCACGATCATCGCTACGATCGCCGGGGTGATCCAGACAGTCCTGGCAGCCATGTCCTAGCGTGATCCACAGCCTCCCTGGCAGCGCCACCGACCAAAACAACATCGGCTCATGCCGCTTAGCGGCGTTGCCGCAGTTGCTGGACGACCGGGACCACGGCCAGGCACAGCAGCGCGGCGCCTCCGAATGCCGCGCCTGCCGAGAGGACGGCATCGGTGGCCGGACTGCCGTCGAGTGCCTTGAGGAAGCCGACGCACACCGCGATGAGAGCAGAGAACAGCACCATGACCAGGAGCCAAGGGATCCAGGCGCTGTTCGGCGGCTCAGGTCTCGACGGGAGCGGAGTCGTCGATGCGGACGGTTGGTGTGGGGTGTTCACAGCGACGCTTCCTTCTCAGGTCGGTGGTGGGCGCTGATCCCAGGGTCTGGTTCGGCGGGCGCGTCCAGCAGCGCGCTGGCCAGGGTGGTGCGGGTGTGCCGCAAAGAGGCGGCTGCGGTTCGGTACGCGCAGTCCAGCTCGTCCAGGCCGTCGAGTGCGCCCGCGATCTCCAGTTGCTCGGTCAGATCCGGTAGAGGAATCCGCAGGGTCCCGAGGGACTCGGTCCGCAGCGATGGGGCCGCGGTGGCCGCGGCTCGATCACGCATCCAGGCGACGGATCCGTCCAGGCACAGGTAGTGGAACAGGTACTCCGGCAGTACCCGGCCCTGGTGTTCCGGGAGTACGCGGAGCCGGATGATGTTCGGGCTCATCAGCCAACCAGCCTGATGCTCCCGCACCAGAGCTGGCGGAACGATCGCGCCGGAACGGACGCACACGATGTCCCCCGCTCGCAATTCGAAGCCCGTCAGCCAGCGGGCCGTGGCCTCTGAGACGCGCTCGTCCTTCTCATCGCTGATGCGCCGGTCCCTCAGATGCCGCGGGAAGACGACTGGGACCGGCCCGCCCTCACCGCGCTGGGCCTTGCCCAACTTGGAATAGGAGGGGCCTGCCTGAATGTCGCACAGTGAGTTGAGGGTGAACATAGCGTTAGGTCGTCTTCTTCGGGGCGGCGGTTCCCGGTCCCCGACGAACGGCAGCTGGGCAACGGCGGCCTGGACGTCACGAAGGTGCCTCTCAGCATCGCCTTGCCGTTTCCAGGCAGTCTTGAGGTCGTGCTCGGAGTTCTCGCCTTTGCCTCCCCGGCGTTCGACATGGTCAAGAGGGTTGAGGGAGTAGTCGCTGCGCCTCAGTGTTTTCTGGGAGACCAGAGCGGCGGGCACCTGCTCCCCCGTAGCCGACGTCTCAAGCCGGACTGCGGCCTTCTCC
The DNA here is from genome assembly GCF_009793335.1 of Actinomadura sp. J1-007. Lineage (GTDB taxonomy): Bacteria > Actinomycetota > Actinomycetes > Streptosporangiales > Streptosporangiaceae > Spirillospora > Spirillospora yumaensis. Next base: position 3,445,030 of record NZ_WING01000001.1, read on the forward strand.
GGGCTCCTGTGGGTGCGATAGGCATCGAGGAGCGTCTCCGCGTCCAGAGCGCTCAAGGTTCGGCGCGAGCCGTTTTGCGCACCCATATGCCGTGCGTCGAGGAACAGCGTGCTGTCGCACGGTGAGCTGGGATGACGGAGCAGCCACACTGAGACCGGAACGGCGGTTCCAGTGAACAACCGAGCGGGGAGGGCGATGACACAGTCGACGACTCCGGACTCCACCAGGTTCCGGCGGATGGCGCGCTCTGACTTGTTACCCGAATTCCCCGCCTTGTTGGGCATGATGATTCCGGCTCGGCCTCTTGTGCTCAGCATGGACAAGCAATGCTGCAGCCAGGCGAAGTTGTCGTTGTCGAGGGGTGGAGCCCCGTACGCCCACTGGCCATCGCGGCGTTCCCCGCGGCCGGGGTCGCTCATGTTGAACGGCGGGTTGGTGAGCACGACGTCGAACGGCTCGCGGGGAAGCGCGTCGCGTCGGCGGCCCATGGGACTGCGCGTTTGAGGGCGATGGCTGGCGCGGTGCCGTGAAGGAGGAGGTTCATGGTCGCGAGCCGCCAGGTGTCGGCGCGCCGGGTCTCCCCGTACGTCCGCACGGTCTCCTCGCGTGGCAGGCCGTCTTCATCGAAAGCGCAGGCGGCAACCGCCTCGATGAGGAATCCGCCGTCGCGAGCGTACGGATCGTAGATGGATTCCGGCAGCCCGGGGCCGAACTCCGAACAAGCCAGCCGTGCCATCACCCGAACCACCGCACGGGGAGTGAAGAACTCGCCACTGCCCAGTGCGGCTCGTTGCTCGTACTCATCGAGGATCAGTCCGAACACGTCCTCGTCGAGGCTGCTCATCGCTTCCACGACGTTCCGAAGATCGCGAGCGGTCCTGGGTTCGAGGCGACCCAACGCCTCCTGCATGCTCGGACGGACGCCGAGCCCACACAGGTCCTCGTCGGCTTCGCGACCGATGTCCCGCAGCAGTAGGGCTGCCTCGTCGAGGGTGTTGACAGCACGTGCCCGGGCGGCCAATCTCTCGAACCGATCGGCGGCGGCACCGCGGAGGTAGTGCAGACATAGCAGCAGGCTCAGATACTCGAGCACGCTGGCTGCTCCGCGAACGCGGTCCACGGACGCGTCCAGCAACTCGGTCACGATCCGGCGGTTCTCGGGACGGGGTTCGTCGACCGCGCCGAACGGAAGGCGGTATGGCGACCGGCCCCCGGACCGGCGTTCCATCTCTCCAGCTGAGGACTTTCCGGCGCCGTCCCTACGTCTTGCCCGATCGCCGTAAGTGGTCCCGAGGGGTTCGCCGGCCGTGAGCCGTTCGGGCGGCACGGGGCGCTGATCCAGCCAGCTCATGACCTCCGACCGGGAGAAGCGGTCCTGGCCGTTCGAGTGCCGTGGCGAGGGAAAGCCGGCATCCCGCTCCTCCCAGGAGGCCATGGTCGATCGGCTCACGCCGACCAGCGCGGCGATCTCCGCGCGGCCGAGAAGTGGGTCCTCACTCGTCAGCGGATTCGACATGAGTGAAACTCCCCAGTGCGCCGTGTGAGGTAGTGCTCTTTACGAACAGTGAGCCTAGGAGTGCACAGTTCCACGAGCAACTGCGCACTCGCAGTGCGCAAGGGCCTTCATGGGAGTGTCAGAGGGTCGCGATGCGGCCTGACAGCAGGGGTCGGTGGCTTGACCGGGACGAGGCTGTTCAACTCCTCCTGCTTGAAGGGGATCGTTCCGGCCTTCGTTCGGCTGCACCGCGGACGCGATTTCGGTCGTGCCGATGAGCTTTGTGCGGATCCGTAGTCGATACGGATGGACACACCGATAACGGTGGGCCAGTGCTGCGAACATCCCAGCGCGGGGAAGCACATGGAGGGCAGTGATGAGCGTCGGCGACTCAAAGCAGGAGCACGCCATTCGGACTGGCGAGCAGGGGACGCGGGTGAGCGGTCCCAAGGTGTTGGTGGCGGGAGCGAGCATCGCGGGACCCGCGCTGGCCCACTGGCTGCGTCGGCGGGGGGCCGAGGTGACCGTGGTGGAACGGGCCCCCGAACTGCGTCCCGGCGGGCAGGCGGTGGACGCGCGCGGGGTCGCCAAGGAGGTCATCGGGCGCATGGGGCTGGACGCGGCTGTGCGCGCGGCGTGCACCGACACCGCCGGAGCACACACCGTGGACGCGGACGGGCAAGTGCTGGAGACCTTCCGTGCCGACGACGATGGCGGCGACGGGTTCATCGCGGACATCGAGATCCTGCGCGGGGACCTGTCCCAGGTGCTCTACGACGACACCCGCGACGGCGTCGAGTACGTCTTCGGCGACCGAATCGCCGGGCTCGCCCAGGACGTGGACGGCATCGACGTGGTCTTCGCGGGCGGCGACCGGCGGCGCTTCGCCCTCGTGGTCGGGGCCGACGGGCTGCACTCGGAGCTGCGAGCGATGGTCTTCGGGCCGCATGAGCGGTTCCTCCGCCATCTCGGGCACGTGCTGGCCTTCTACAGTGTGCCCAACGAGTTCGGTCTGGACCGCTGGCTGCTCGAGCACCAAGACCAGGAGACCGGGCGCTCTGCCCTCCTGCGGCCCATCCAGGACGCCACCCGGGCGATGGCCATGTTCTACTTCCCCTCGGCCGACTTCGACGTCGACCACCGTGACGTCGCGGCCCAGAAGGTCGTGCTGGGCGAGCGGATGGCGGGCCTGGGCTGGTTGACCCCGGACATCCTCGCGCACCTGGACGACACCCCGGACTTCTACCTCGACCAGGTCGCCCAGGTGGTGATGGACCGCTGGTCGAGTGGACGGGTGGGGCTGCTCGGGGATGCGGCGTACAGCTCCTCGCCGATGTCCGGCCAGGGCACCGGGCTGGCCCTGGTCGGCGCCTACCTGCTGGCCGGAGAGCTGGCCGCCGCCGGATGGGACCCCGACACCGGGTTCGCCCGCTACGAGGCGCGGATGCGCTCGTTCGTCGAGGCCAATCAGGAGATCGGCCGGTTGAACGCCCGCAGTCGCGACGTCCCTGGGGCGGACGCCGAGCCGCGCCCCGATTTCGCCAGCGCATGGTTCACCGAGTTGGTCGGGCGCGCGATCAACGGCATCGAGCTGCCCGACTACACGGGCGTGCCGGACTCCGCGGCCCTGGCCGGATCGCCGATCACCTCGTCGGCCAAGCCGTAGGTGTCACATAACGTTTCGAGAGGAACCACGCTTCGGTAGGACACCGCCGGACGACCTCCGCTCATGCCGCGCAGCGGACGCTACACGCCGCGCGGCGGGGTTCCCTGGCTGCCAACTTCGGCGCATCGGTGACTGCTTGGCAGCTGTCTGAACTCGATGGTTCCGCTGATCGATCTGTGAGGACGCTACCCGCGCCGCTGAGGGCAGGATCAGCTGATGACGTCCAGTCCCAGCGCCGGATGAGAGCCAAACGATCAAAAGGCCGTTCCCCTGTGCTGGGGAACGGCCTCTGACCTGGCGTTATCTGTCGGGGTGGCGGGATTTGAACCCACGACCTCTTCGTCCCGAACGAAGCGCGCTGCCAAGCTGCGCTACACCCCGGTGGTGGCTGCCCGGGAGTCGTACGTGCTCCCGGCGCCTTGACCACTTTAGCGGATGCTGGGGAGTGGTGCGTCCCTAATTTCCCGGGCGGGGGACGAGGGTGAGGAGGGACGCCTCGGGCGGGCAGCAGAAGCGGACCGGGGCCTTGGGGGAGGTGCCGAGGCCGGCGGAGACGTGGAGCCAGGAGCCGTTGTGGCGGTGCAGGCCCTTGACGCGGGGGCGGTCGATGCCGCAGTTGGTGGCCAGGGCGCCGTAGAACGGGACGCAGACCTGGCCGCCGTGGGTGTGGCCCGCGAAGAGGAGGTCGTAGCCGTCGGCGGCGAAGCGGTCGAGGTTGCGGGGTTCGGGGGAGTGCATGACGCCGAGGTGGACGTCGGCCTGGGGGTCGACCGGGCCCGCGATCTTGTCGTAGCGGTCGCGGTCGATGTGGGAGTCGTCGATGCCGCCGAACTCGACGTCGAGGCCGCCGACCTTGAGGCGGCCGATGCGGTTGTTGAGGTCGAGCCAGCCGGCGGCCTGGAGGGACGAGCCGAGCTCGCGGTACGGGAGGTCGGGCTCGCGGCGGCGGCGGCCGTAGTCGGACTTGGACGTGCGCCAGATGTAGCGCAGGGGGTTCTTGAAGATCGGCGCGTAGAGGTCGTTGGAGCCGTACACGAACGCGCCCGGACGGTCGAGGAGGGGGCCGAGGGCGTCCAGGAACGGGCCGATCGCGTCGCGGTGCGAGAGGGTGTCGCCGGTGTTGACCACGAGGTCGGGTTCGAGGGCGTCGAGGGAGCGGACCCAGTGGATCAGGCGGGAGCGGCCCGGGGTGAGGTGCGCGTCGGAGAGGTGCAGGATCTTGACCGAGGGACGGCCCGGGGGCAGCACCGGGACGTCGAAGCGGCGCAGGTGGAACCAGTTCCGTTCGATCAGCGAGGCGTACCCGAAGGTCGCGGCTCCGGCGCCCGCGAGGCCCAGCGGTACGGCGTAGAGCTTCCGCACGGTTCTCCCCTCCAGGGCCCCGTGGCGGGCCCGGTCCCATGCTCCCAGACGGGGACGCCCCTGCCGAATCGCGCCGTAATCCTGGTGAGGCCCCGGTGCGCGTACGGGCATGATGTGAGCATGAGTGCCCTGAAGGAGAAGCTGGAAACCGACCTTTCGACCGCGATGAAGGCCCGCGACGAGGTGCGTACCCGCACGCTGCGCATGGCCCTCACCGCGGTCAAGAACGAGGAGGTCGCCGGCAAGCGGTCGCGCGAGCTGTCCGACGACGACGTGGTGAAGGTGCTCGGGCGGGAGGCCAAGAAGCGCCGGGAGGCGGCCACGGCGTTCGCGGACGCGGGCCGTACCGAGCAGGCGCAGAACGAACGGGACGAGGGCGCCGTCCTGGAGGAGTACCTTCCGGCGCAGCTGGGCGACGAGGAGCTGACCGCGCTCGTCGCCGACGCCATCGCGGAGACCGGCGCGGCGGGGCCGCGGGCGATCGGGCAGGTCATGAAGGCCGTCAACCCCAAGGTCGCGGGGCGTGCCGAGGGCGGACGCGTCTCGGCGGAGGTCAAGCGCCAGCTCGCGGGCTGAGAACGCCGAAGGGCCCGGCTCCGAGGAGCCGGGCCCTTTCGCGTCAGTCGCCGCCCCAGGGGGGCCAGCCGCCGTCGTCCGGCTTGTCGCCGCCGTGGTCGTCGCGTTTCTTGCCGCTGCTCAGATAGATGATGACGGTCGTTCCGGGGGCGGTCTCGGTGCCCGCGTCGGGGGACGTGGCCGCGACCGTGCCCTTCGGCTGGTCGGCCTCGACCGGGCGCGGGGAGACCTTGACCTGGAGGTCGGCGCCCTGCAACTTGGCCTTGGCCGCGGCGAGCGGCAGGCCCTTGACCTTCGGGACGGTCGTGGTGTCGCCGAAGTCCTCGGTCGGCTGGGCGAACTCGGGGGCGGGCTTGCCCGCGAGCGCGTTCTGCATGCTCTGCTGCCACATGGCCCCGGGGGTGTCGGCGCCGAACACGCCGTACACCTTGTACTGCACCGGGCCGCGGTAGTCCCAGTAGGCGGTGGCGGCGGCGAGGTTGGGGGTGTGCCCGGCGAAGACCGCGCAGGAGTGCTCTTCACAGGTGCCGGTCTTGCCCGCGGCGGGACGGCCGATGCTGCGGCCCTTCGCGGTGCCCTTCGTCAGGACGCCCTTGAGGATCGAGTTGACCTTGTCGGCGATGGGCTCGTCGACGGCCTGGTGGCAGTCCTGCTTGGGGAGCTTCAGCTTCTTGCCCGCGCCGTCCACGACCTCGGTGACGGAGATCGGCGCGCAGTACTTGCCGCGCGCCGCGAGGCCCGCGTAGGCGGCGGCCAGGTGCACCATGTCGATCTCGTTGGTGCCGAGGACCTGCGAGGGGATCGGGGCGAGCGCGTTGCCGTCGGCGCGCCTCATGCCGAACTTCTCGGCCATCTTGATGGCGTTGCAGACGCCGACGCGCTTCTCGAGCTGCGCGTAGAACGTGTTGACCGAGTGCCAGGTGCCGGTCTTGAGGTTGAAGTTGCCGGCCTCGCTGTCGCCCGCGTTGGAGACGGACGGCCAGGAGCCGCCGCCCAGCATCTCGTTGTTGTACTTCTTGCCGCCGAACATGCCCGTGTACTTGCACGGCTGGTAGCCCGAGATGCCCATGGTCTGCGGGGAGTTGATGTTGGTGCTGACCGGGACGCCCTGGTCGAGCGCCGCGAGGAGCGTGAACACCTTGAACGTCGAGCCCGCGGACACGCCGCTGCCGCCGCCGTGCGCGGAGTCGGCCGCGAGGTTGATGGTCGTGCGCCGCTTGCCCGCACCGAACCGCTTGCTCACGCCGAGGGCCTTCAGCCTGCCCGTGCCCGGCTCGACCATGGCCTCCGCGCCGACCCGGTTGCCGGGGGCGGCACCTGCCCGCGCAGCGCGCGGTCGACGGCGTTCTGGGCCTTCATGTCGAGGGTGGTGCGGACCGTGTAGCCGCCCCGGTTGAGCTTGTTGACGATGTTCTGGCGCTGCTTCGGCTGCAGCGACCAGTACTTGCCCTTGGACAGGATGTTGAGCATGTCGTACTTCACGTACTCGCAGAAGTACGGCGCGTTGCTCGTCTCGCAGCCGCCCACGGGGTCGGTGCGGTTCAGCTCGATCGGCTTGGCGGCGGCCGCGTCGGCCTGCTGCTTGGTGATGTGCCCGAGCTGGAGCATCCGGTAGAGGACGACGTCGCGGCGCTTGCGCGCGTCCTTCGGGTTGCGGATCGGGTCGTACGCCGTCGGGTTCTGCGTGATGCCCGCCAGCAGCGCGGCCTGCTCCAGGGTGAGCTTGGACGCGGGCTTGCTGAAGTAGCGCTTGGAGGCGGCCTGCACGCCGTAGGCCCCGGCGCTGAAGTACGCGACGTTGAGGTAGCCCTGGAGGATGTCGTTCTTGGTCATCCGCTTCTCGACGTCGAGGGCGAAGCGCAGCTCGCGCAGCTTGCGCCCGACCGTCGGGGCGGTGACCTCCTTGTACTCCTCCGGCGTCGTCGCGCTGTCGACGAGCATGTTCTTCACGTACTGCTGGGTGAGGGTCGAGCCGCCCTGCGTCTGCTCGGACTCCACGTTGGAGGCGAACGCGCGGATCGTGCCCTTCAGGTCGAGCGCGCCGTGCTGGTAGAAGCGCGAGTCCTCGATGTCGACGATCGCCTGCCGCATGATGGGCGCGACCTGGTCGAGCCGTACCGACTCGCGGTACTTGTCGAAGAACGACGCGACGGGCTTGCCGTTGACGTCGTACACCACCGTCCGTTCGGACGGCGGCTGCGTGTTCATCTTGCTGTCCATGTTCTCGAAGTTGTTGGCGGCGTCGCGCGCGGTCAGCCCCGCGCTGCCGACACCGGGCAGCGCGATGAACGCGACGAGGACGCCGGCGACGACCCCTGCCCCCAACAGCCGGAACAGCGTCGAGAACGCCTTACCCCGATCTCTATCAGCATCGTGCACGGGGTCTAGAGTACGCGGGACGACCAGTGCATTCGGGACAGGTCTCGCGCGACACCGCGTTTTGCCCTTCTCGCCGCGTCGATCTTCGCCGGCCCCGGGTGCGATCTTCGCCGGGCCCGGCGCGCGACGGCCGGGTGCGCGGGGCGCGCACGCCGCCTCGTCCGCGCCGTATGGCCGTCGCATGGCCGTCTCGTTCGCGTCGCGCGGGCGTCGTGGGCGTCGCCGGGACGGCGCGGGACGCCGCGCGGAGCGGAACAATCACCCGATCCGTGCCCTCCACGACAACCGTCGTGGTGTCTGGGCCGTCAACTACAGGTAACTAGTCCGTTCCGGCGGTATGGCCCCGGTGGGCTATATCGAGAATGGGCCCATCGGGGGCTGTTGAATCGTGCCTCGCTTCCGTAAGTTCTTCCCCACGGCTTTCGTTTGGCGGCCTGACGTCCGCGCCCGTCCGGCCAAGGAGCGCAAATCGACACAGACCCTAGGGGAGTGGGGCCAAGATGTGGATCACGGATTGGACCGCCCGCGCCGCCTGCCGTAACGCGGATCCGGACGCCCTGTTCGTCCAGGGGGCGGCGCAGAACAGAGCCAAGCTCATCTGTCGCGGCTGCCCGGTGCGGACCGAGTGTCTCGCTGACGCTCTCGACAACCGGATCGAATTCGGTGTCTGGGGTGGGATGACCGAGCGGGAGCGTAGAGCTCTGCTGCGGCGGCGGCCGGATGTGCAATCGTGGCGCGAGCTGCTGGAGACCGCCAAGGAGGAGTACGAGCGGTCGGTCGACGTCGACGAGAGCGAACTCGTCGCGAGCTGACCGGCACTCCTGGCGGTACGGGTCGCGACGTGCGCGGCCCTGTCCAGCGGAGGTCCAAGGACTGAGTCAACGGCTACAGGCCCGTACCCGAGTCATGGGTGCGGGCCTCACCGCTTTTCGGACAGCACTCGCGCGGAATTACGGACGAGCCGAAAAGCGATTGGCCGCATGTGGTCGTACCGGCTCGGTTTAGGACAACCCGCGTCCGGTCGGGCGGGCTTCGCGCGGAAACCGGCCGCACGGTGCCAATCCTCTAGCCCGCACGCGGGGCGAGGTCGCCGGAAGGGTCAGGCGGCGGGCGTAGCCCGGGTGGTGCGCGCCGCGAGGTCTTCGCCGACCTGGCGGAGGCCGTCGAGGTCGTGGACGTCCTCGGCCTGCGCCGGGACGGCCGTCACCGGAACGGTGGGATGCGCCGAGGCGAAGTGGTCGCGGAGCCGTTCCTCGCGGGCGGCGAGCTGCATGCGGTCGGTGTGCAGGCGCAGCAGCGCGGCCGTGAGCGGGTGGTCGCCGCGCTCGTCGAGGGTCTCCGCCGCGGCCTGGCTGCGGGCCGCGGAGAGGCCGTCGGCGGACGACTCGTGGACGCGGTTGACGACGAGGCCGGCGAGCGGCATCCGCTCCTCGGCGAGGCGCTCGACGAAGTAGGACGCCTCGCGCAGCGCGTCCGGCTCGGGCGCGGCGACGACGAGGAACGCGGTGCCCGGCGTCTGGAGCAGCTTGAACGTCTTCTCGGCCCGTTCGCGGAACCCGCCGAACATCGTGTCGAACGCCGCGACGAACGTCTGCACGTCGCGCAGGAGCTGGACGCCGAGCACCTTGTTGATCACGCCGGTGAACATGCCGAACCCGGCGCTGATCACCTTGACGCCGAACCGGCCGCCGGTCTTGGCCGGGGCGGCGAGGATCTTCATGAAGCGGCCGTCGAGGAAGCGGCCCATCCGCTCGGGCGCGTCCAGGAAGTCCAGCGCGTTGCGGGACGGCGGGGTGTCCACGATGATCAGGTCCCAGGCGCCGGAGCGGTGCAGCTGCCCGAGTTTCTCCATCGCCATGTACTCCTGCGTGCCCGACAGGGACGACGACAGCGACTGGTAGAAGGGATTGGCGAGGATCTGCCGGGCGCGGTCCGGGTCGGCGTGCGCCTCGACGATCTCGTCGAACGTCCGCTTCATGTCGAGCATCATGGCGTGCAGCTCGCCGTCGCCCTCGACCTCGATCCGGCGCGGGTTGTTGTCGAGCTCCGACAGTCCCATCGACTGGGCGAGGCGGCGGGCGGGGTCGACGGTCAGCACGACGACGTCGCGGCCCCGCTCGGCGGCGCGCACGCCGAGCGCGGCGGCCGTGGTGGTCTTGCCGACGCCGCCGGACCCGCAGCACACGATGATCTTGGTGCGGGGGTCGTCGAGCAGCGCGTCCACGTCCAGAACGGGCGGGTTCTTACCGGTCGGGCTCATCTTCCTCAGTCTCCCGTGCGGGGGCCGTGCGCCTGCGCGGACGGGTCGTTCGGCGGACCGGGGCCGCGGTCATGCGGCGCCCTGGTCGCGGAGGGCGGCGGCGAGGTCGTAGAGGCCGGCGAGGTCCATGCCGTCCGACAGGAACGGCAGGGTGTAGCGCGGCCGCTCGATCGCTTCGAGGCGTTCCTTCTCGCGGCGCTGGAGGGCGGTGCGGCGGGCGTGCTCGGCGGCCTCGGCGGCGAGGTCGGCGGCGATCGCCTCGGCGCCGTTCTCCAGCCCGGCCGACTTCACGCCGCGGACGATCTCGTCGGTGTCAAGGGCGCCGGCGGCGGCCGCCGCGAGGTCGTCCTCCGGCAGGACGGGGGTGTGCTCCATGTTGACGATCACGCCGCCGACCGGGAGGCCGACCTCCGTCAGGTCGTGGATGCCGTCGAGGGTCTCCTGGACGGGCATCTCCTCCAGCAGCGTGACGAAGTGCACGGCCGTCTCGGGGCTGCGCACGACCTTCATCACGGTGTCGGCGTGGTTGCGGACCGGTCCAACCTTCGCGAGGCCCGAGACCTCGTCGTTGACGTTGAGGAACTTGGTGATCCGGCCGGTGGGCGGGGCGTCCATCACGACCGCGTCGTAGATGAACGAGCCGTTCTTCTCCTTGCGGCGCACCGACTCGCTCGTCTTGCCGGTGAGGATCACGTCGCGCAGGCCGGGCGCGATCGTGGTGACGAAGTCGACGATGCCGAGCTTGGTCATCGCCTTCCCGGCCCGTTTGAGGTTGTAGAACATCTCGAGGTACTCGATGAGCGCCTCTTCGGTGTCGATCGCGAGCGCGTAGACCTCGCCGCCGTCCGGGGCGACTGCGACCTTGCGCTCCCCGTACGGGAGGGGCGGGCAGTCGAAGAGCTGGGCGATGCCCTGCCGGCCCTCCACCTCGACCAGCAGCACCTTCCGTCCCCGGCGGCCAGCGCCAGGGCGAGGGCGGCGGCGACGGTGGTCTTGCCCGTGCCGCCCTTACCGGTGACGACGTGGAGGCGTACGCCGTCCCAGTCGGTGTCTCTCGCGCTCACCCGATCGACCATATCGTTCGCTCGGCAAGGACTTCAGAGGGTGCCCGCTCTCATGCAAGTGATTCCTGACACGGTGCCGTCCATGCTGCGGAAACCCTCGCGGGGCCGTTGTTTCGGGCCTGCCCGCGAGGTTGGGTGGGAAACGTGAAACCGGCCCCCGGGCCGGGTACGACTGGTTGCAGGGCTCCGGACCTTCCTCGTGAAAGGCGGCCCGCGATGGCAGCGGTGATTCTGTTCGTGGTGCTCGGCGTCGTGGTGGTGGGGCTGATCGGCCTGGCGTCGTCGATCCGCGTCGTCCAGCAGTTCGAGCACGGCATCGTCTTCAGGTTCGGCCAGGTGCGGCGGAACGATCAGCTCAGGCCGGGGGCCGTCCGCTCGCCGGGGCTGACGGTCATCCTGCCGATCGTCGAGCGGATGCAGAAGGTCAACCAGCAGACGGTCACGATGAACGTGCCCGCGCAGGAGGGCATCACCCAGGACAACGTCAGCGTCCGCGTGGACGCCGTCGTGTACTTCCGCGTCGTGGACGCGGTGAAGGCGATCGTCAACGTCCAGAACTACGGCTACGCCGTCTCGCAGATCGGGCAGACGTCGCTGCGCTCGGTCATCGGGCAGACCGACATGCAGGAGCTGCTCGGCGAGCGGGAGAAGATCAACGTGCGGCTGCGCGGGATCATGGACGAGATCACCCAGGACCCGTGGGGCATCCTGATCGAGCGCGTCGAGATCAAGGACGTCTCGCTGCCCGAGGGCATGAAGCGCTCGATGGCGCGGCAGGCCGAGGCCGAGCGGGAGCGCCGCGCGCGGATCATCACCGCGGACGGCGAGTTCCAGGCGTCCAAGCGCCTCGCGGCGGCGGCGGAGATCATGTCGCAGGACCCGGCGGCCCTCCAGCTCCGGCTGCTCCAGACGGTCGTGGAGGTCTCCGCCGAGAAGAACAGCACGCTGGTCATGCCCCTGCCCGTCGAGATCCTGCGCTTCTTCGACCGCGCCGCCGGCGGCGGCAGCAGTTCCGAGGGCGAGCCGACGGGCGAAGGCAAGCCCGGCCTGGGCGAACGGCTCGCGAAGGCCGAGGAGGAGCTCGCCAAGGCCGCCGAGAAGCAGCCGCTGGCGCCCGCCGACGAGGTTCCGCCCGTTATCGGCTTGGACGAGCCCAAACCGCACCACGGCCAGGGCGAACGAGGCGAGACCCAGGGCGTGGAGGCGGGCACGGAGGAGAACGGCCCGAGAGGCATCGCAAGCGGCGAATCCGAAGGCCCGCGCCCGCAGACCCCGCCCGAGTAAAAACGTCACTGCACTTGAACGGAAGCCGAAGCGGCCGGGGGCTGTACCGGTGGCGGGTCCAGGGATAGGCGGCGTACGCCGGGGACGGCGGCCGTCGCCAGGCAGCTCCCGCCGACCAGAACGGCCGTGACGGTCAGCGGGACTCCCGGTCCCCAGGCGGAGGCCGCCCACGGCGCGAGGGTGTAGCCGAGGGGCGCCGCGCCCAGGGAGAGCAGCCAGTCGTACGAAGTGACGCGGGCCAGGGCGTGCTGCGGGACCGTTCTCTGCACGACCGTCTCCCAGATCGGGTTGAGGACGCCGAGCCCGGCCATCGCCAGCCCGTACGCGCCGATGACGAGCGGTGCGGGCGCGGAGGCGGCGAGCAGGGCGAGGGGCAGCGCGAACGTCGCGAGGCCCACGTTGGCCACCAGGACGGGGCGGCGCGGCCGCAGCCGGGAGGCGGCCAGCGAGCCGAGCACCAGCCCGGCGGCGCCGACCTGGAGGACGGCGATCCACGCGCCCTCGCCGCCGAGCCGTTCGATGGCGAGCGCGGGCCCGAGCGTCAGCAGGACGCCCGCCGCGCCGTTCCACACCGAGTGCGCGATGAGGCTCGACCAGTACCAGTCGCGGCTGCGCACCTCCGACCAGCCTTCGGCGAGGTCGGCGCGCAGCGAACGGCGCGGTAGGGGGACGTGCCGTACGCGCGCGCACGCGAGCAGTACCGCGCTGAGGCCGAACGACGCCGCGTCCAGCAGGAACGTCCAGCCGGGTCCGACGGTCAGCACGAAGGAGCCCGCGAGCGCGGGTCCGGCGAGCGCGGTGGCGCCGTTCGCGACGGCGAGCAGGGAGTTGGCCTTTTGCAGGCCCTCCCGGTCCACCGTTCCGGCGACCAGCGGCGAGACGGTCGGGTTCTGGAACGCGGACGCGACGCCGCCGACCGCCTGCGCGACCGCGAGGTGGGCGAGCCGCGGCTCGCCGCTGAGCAGTTCGAACGCGGCGTACGCCTGGGCCGCGCAGGCGGCGAGGTCGGTCGCGAGCGCGACCCGGCGGGCGTCGAACCGGTCCGCGGCGACGCCGCCGAACGGCAGCAGCAGCAACCGGGGGACCATCGCGCAGGCCAGCACGAGCGCGAGGGCCGAGGTGGAGCCGGTGGCGCGCAGCACGGCGAGGGCGAGCGCGGCCGGCACCGCCGCGTCCCCGGTCAGCGAGAGCACGCGCGCGCCGAACAGCAGCCGGAAGTCCCGGCCGCGAAGTGGATGAGCCATGCCGGGAAGGTACTTCGTTGACGAACTATTCGTCAACGAACATTTCTGCGTCGAACTGGGTAGGGTGGGCCCCGAACGAGCCACGCGATCCGGCGAGCAAGGAGTACGGCCACATGCCAGGGGAAGCGACGAGGTCCGGCCCGCCGCCCGACCGGACGGACGACCACGTGGCCCGCTGGCTGCCGGTGCTGCCCGATCTCGACCCCGACATCGAGGGCGTCGTGACCCGCGCCGCGTTCCTGACCGACCACCTGCGGCGCGTGAAGGCCGAGTCGCTCGCCGGCCTGGACCTCCAGCGGCACGAGTACGAGACCCTGCACGCGCTCGCCGGGCGCGGCGGGCACGCGGCCCCCTCGCAGCTCGCCGCCGACCTCGGCATGGCGCCCAACTCGGTCACCGGCCGCCTGGACGCCCTGGACCGCCGCGGCTTCGTCCGCCGCCTCCCGTCCGCCACCGATCGCCGCCGCGTGGACGTCGAGCTGACCGACGAGGGCCGTACCGCCTGGCTGGGCGCGATGTCCGCGCTCGGCCACGAGGAGGACCGCCTGCTCGGCGCCCTGAACCCCGACGAGCGCAGGCTCCTGGCGGACCTCCTCCGCCGCGTCATGCGCAAGGCCGAGAACCCCTGACGACCCGGAGCGGCGGGCGGCGCCCGGGGCCGGGACGGGACGGCTCCGGGGTGGCCGGTGCGCGAGGTGGGAAGGGGCGGGGCGCGGCGTCATAGGGTGGCCCCTGTGAAGCGTTTCGAATATGCAACCGTGCCGCTGCTGGTCCACGCGACGAAGCAGATCCTCGACAACTGGGGGCAGGACGGCTGGGAGCTCGTCACCGTGCTGCCGGGCCCGAACCCCGAGAACCTCGTCGCCTACTTCAAGCGCGAGCTCGACGCCCAGTAGCCCGTACGACTCGACATCACCGGACCCGCGGTCCGGACCGGCACCGGCGGGGCCGCGGGCGCGGGCGCGCGGCACCGGGAAGGGAAGTGATCATGGCAACGCCCGAGGAGCGGATCAGGGAGCTCGGCCTCGAACTGCCGGAGGTCGTCAAGCCGCTGGCGTCGTACGTGCCGACCGTGCGCACGGGCTCGCTCGTCTACACGGCGGGGCAGGTCCCGATGGTCAGGGGCGAGCTGCCGGTGACCGGCCGGGTCGGCGCCGAGGTCACCGTCGAGCAGGGGATCGAGCAGGCACGGATCTGCGCGCTGAACGCCATCGCCGCCGTGAAGGCGGAGGTCGGCGAGCTGTCGCGGGTGGCCAGGATCGTCAAGGTGGTCGGATTCGTGGCGAGCACCCCCGACTTCGGCGGCCACCCGCAGGTGGTCAACGGCGCGAGCGACCTGCTCGGCCAGGTGTTCGGCGAGGCGGGCGTCCACGCGCGCAGCGCCGTCGGCGTCGCCTCCCTGCCCCGGAACGCCGCCGTCGAGGTAGAGCTGATCGCCGAGATCGCCTGACTCGGGCCACGCGCCCCCTCCGGCCTCCCGGCCGCGGCGTCGAGCCGTTCGCGAGAACGGTCCGTCGCGGCCGGTCCTCGTTCCCCCTGGGGCTCGGTCGTCCGCGCGCCGCGCCTCGCGCCCGTTCTCCGGTCCTGGTGGGAGACGGGCGCGGGAGGCTCGGGCGGGGGCGGGAGGGGTTGACGGAATGGCGTTCGGTATGTCCGAATGGGCGGCCATGAGGATCACATGTTCAGCCGGGCGCCCGTGAACGGGCTGAAGCTTCCCGCGGAGCTCAGGGAGCAGGTCGAGGGCATCCTCGACGGCAGCGTCCAGCCGGCGCCCGCCCGGCACGCGGCCACGGTCGTGGTGCTGCGCGACCACGAACGGCACGGGTTGCAGGCGTTCATGCTGCGGCGGGTCGCGTCGATGGCGTTCGCGCCGGGCGCGTACGTCTTCCCCGGCGGGTCGGTGGACCCGCGCGACGGCGAGGCCGACCTCGCCTGGTCGGGGCCCGCGCCGTCCGAGTGGGGAACGGCGTTCAACGCGGACGAGACGCTGGCGCGCGAGTTGGTCTGCGCGGCGGTCCGCGAGACGTTCGAAGAGACGCTGGTCCTGCTCGCCGGTCCGACGGGCGAGACGGTGGTGGACGACACCCGCGGCGAGGACTGGGAGGCCGACCGGCAGGCGCTGCTGGACCGTTCCCTGTCGTTCGGCGGGTTCCTCGACCGGCGCGGGCTCGTGCTGCGCTCGGATCTGCTGCGGCCCTGGGCGCACTGGGTCACCCCCGCGATCGAGCCGAAGCGGTACGACACGCGGTTCTTCGTCGCCGGGATGCCGGAGGGGCAGCGGGCCCGCGACGTGAGCACGGAGGCCGACCGCGTGGCGTGGGTCCGCCCGGCGGAGGCGGCCGAGCGGGCGCGGGCGGGCGAGTGGTTCATGCTGCCGCCGACGCTGGCGACGCTGGCCGAACTGGCGGAGTTCGAGACGGTCGCGGGCGTGCTGGCGGCGTCCCGTGACATCGTGGTGCAGGAGCCCCACGCCGAGATCATCGACGGTGAGCCCTACCTCGTCCTTCCCGAGGAGTCGGCGCACCACTACCCCAGGGGATGAACGGACCGTGCTCCCGCGCAGGCTCGCCCGCAGCCGCCTCGCACGCGGCCGGCTCGCGCGCGGGATCGACCCCCTCGCGCACGCGCTCGTCCGGCGGCTGGCGGGCACCTCGGCCCTGCGCCACCTGGACCGCGCGGGCTGGAACCCGGTCCGCCATCCCGATCTTCGCTCGGGCAGGATGGGACGGATGAGCGAGATCGACGGGATGGGAACGGAACGGGCGACCTGCGTGCTGGCGCCCAATCCGTCCATGATGACGCTGGACGGCACCAACACCTGGATCATCGCCGAGCCCGGCGCCGGCGAGGCGGTCGTCGTCGACCCGGGCCCGAAGGACGCCAGGCACCTCAAGCGGGTGGTTGAGACCGTCGCGGCGCAGGGCCGCCGGGTTGGGCTCGTCCTGCTGACGCACGGGCATCCCGACCACGCGGCCGGGGCGGCGCGGTTCGCCGAGATGGCGTCGGCCGCCGCGGCGGGCTCCCGCGTGAACGTGCGGGCCATGGACCCGAAGCACCGGCTCGGCGACGAGGGCCTGGTCGAGGGCGACGTCGTCACCACCGGCGGCCTGGAACTGCGGATCATGGAGACGCCGGGCCACACCCACGACTCGCTCACGTTCTGGCTGCCCGCCGACGGCGCGGTCCTCACCGGCGACACCGTCCTCGGGTACGGGACGACCGTCCTGGAGGGCAGGCTCGGCGACTACCTGAGCTCGCTCGACCGGCTCCGCGCGTTCTCGGCGGACGCCGGCGCGGCCACGATCCTGCCGGGCCACGGCCCGAAGCTGGACGATCCGCTCGCCGCGCTGGACCACTACATCGACCACCGCCGCGAACGCCTCGCCCAGGTCGAGGCCGCCGTGGCGGGCGGCGCACGGACGGCCCGCGAGGTCGTGGAGATCGTCTACGCGGACGTCGATCCGGCGCTCTGGCCGGCCGCCGAGTGGTCGGTCCAGTCGCAGCTCGACTACCTCGACGAGCGCCGCTGACCGTACGGCCCGCCCTCGCCACGCTGTCGATGGGCGAGTGGAGCGTTCCAGGTCGGGCTCGTGCGAGGGGCCGCACGATCACGGCGGGCGGCGCGTGATCGTGCGGTCGGCCGTCACTTGGAGCGCTTGCGGAGCCGTTCGATGTCGAGGATGACGACGGCCCGCGCCTCGATCCGGAGCCAGTTGCGCTGGGCGAAGTCGGCCAGCGCCTTGTTGACCGTCTCGCGGGAGGCGCCGACGAGCTGCGCCAGCTCCTCCTGGGTGAGGTCGTGGTGGACGTGCAGCCCGGCCTCGGACGGCTGGCCGAAGCGTTCGGCCAGGTCGAGCAGGGCCTTGGCGACGCGTCCCGGAACGTCGGTGAAGACGAGGTCGGCCATCACGTCGTTGGTCTTGCGCAGGCGCTGGGCGAGGGCGCGCAGCAGCTGCACCGCGACCTCCGGGTGCCCGGTCAGCCAGGGCCGCAGGTCGTCGTGGCCGAGCCCCGCGAGGCGGCACTCGGTCACGGCGATCGCGCTGGCCGTGCGGGGACGCGGGTCGAACAGCGACAGCTCGCCGAACATCTCGCTCGGCCCGAGCACGCTCAGCAGGTTCTCCCGGCCGTCGGGCGCGGTCCGGGTCAGCTTGATCTTCCCCTCCAGGACCACGTACAGGCGGTCCCCCGTCTCGCCCTCGTTGAAGAGCGTCTGACCGCGTGCGAGCCGCACCTCGGTCACGTTGGCGCGCAGCGCCTTGGCGCCTTGCTCGTCGAGGGCCTCGAACAACGGGGCTCTACTCAGAACGTCCACGTCGCGGTCGGTCACGCTTCTCCTCCTCAAACACCTACATGCATAGTGTGACGTACGTCCCACCGCGTACGTGAAAGTGGGGTCACGGCGCGCCGAAACGGGACCGGGCCGCACCTTTGCGCCCGTGCCTCGCAACGGCGGTCCCGCCCCCGTGGCGGCGCCCCGCGAGCTGGACTTCACGCATCCACCTGAGCTGCCGGTCGCCACGATCCTGTCGCCTCAGTCTACGGACCAACGGGTGAAGGGTGTCACACCGGCTCTCTTCGCCCGTTAGCGGACGGTCCGGAACGCGCTGGTCATACGCCTCGCGGCGGTCCGGGCGGCTACGCTGGCGGCATGGCGACGAACGGGGCCGCGGCGGGGTCCGGGCGCAAGCCCGAAAGCAGGCTGGCACTGGTACGGCGGGCCAGGAGGATCAACCGGACGCTGGCCGAGACCTATCCCGACGCCCATTGCGAGCTCAACTTCGTCAACCCGTTCGAGTTGCTCGTCGCCACCGTGCTGTCGGCCCAGACCACCGACAAACGCGTCAATCTGACGACTCCGGCGCTCTTCCACAAGTACCCCACGCCGGAGGATCTGGCCGCCGCCGATCCCGAGGACGTCGAGCTGATCCTGAAGCCCCTCGGGTTCTACCGGGCCAAGACCAAGTCGGTGATGGGGCTGTCGGCCGCGCTGCGCGACCGCTTCGGCGGCGAGGTCCCCGGGAGGCTGAAGGACCTGGTCACGCTGCCCGGAGTGGGGCGCAAGACCGCCAACGTCGTCCTCGGCAACGCGTTCGATGTGCCGGGAATCACGGTCGACACCCACTTCGGACGGCTCGCCCGCCGCTTCGCCTGGACGGCCGAGACCGACCCGGTCAAGGTCGAGCAGGAGATCGGCGAGCTGATCCCGCGCAAGGACTGGACGATGCTGTCGCACCGGCTGATCTGGCACGGGCGGCGCGTCTGCCACTCGCGGCGCCCCGCCTGCGGCGCCTGCACGCTCGCCCACCTCTGCCCGTCGTACGGCGAGGGCCCGACGGGCGAGGACGAGGCGCGCAAGCTGGTCAAGGAAGGCCCCTTCTCCTGAGCCGTGGCCTCTGCGGGGCCTTGACCTCTGCGGGGCCTCGGCTCCTCCCGAGCCTTTCCGCCGCCCTTTCCGCCGGGCCAGTGCGGTCGGGGCGTTCGAGTAGGTTGAGCGGTTCGGGCGGCGGGCGGCGCCGCGTTCCGTGCGACCGCGAACGCGCGGCGACACAGAACGGTGTTCGGGAAGGATCCCGGCCGTTCGGAGGTTGGGAGAAGGCGTGAGCGACACAGCGACCCCCGTCCCGCGATGGCTCGACCGGTTCCGCGCGGAGGCGCCGCACCTGGCGGTGCCCCCGATGCTGCGGCCGACGTCGGGCGGGCGCGCGGCGGCGGTGCTGATCCTGTTCGGCGAGGGCCCGCACGGCCCCGACGTCCTGCTCACCGAACGCGCCGCGACGCTCAACAAGCACGCGGGCCAGCCGGCGTTCCCCGGAGGCCGCATCGACCCCGAGGACGACGGCCCGGTCGCCGCCGCGCTGCGCGAGGCGTGGGAGGAGGCCGGCGTCGAGCCCGCGGGCGTCGAGGTCCTGGCGACCCTGCCCGAGCTGTACCTGTCGCACAGCGAGCACCGCGTCACGCCCGTCGCCGCCTGGTGGCGCGAGCCGTCCGACATCGCCCCCGGGCATCCGGGCGAGGTCGCCACGGTCGCCCGCGTCCCGATCGCCGACCTCGTCGATCCGGCCAACCGGCTGACCGTGCGGCACCCGTCCGGCCTCAAGATGGGCCCGGCGTTCCGCGTCGGCGGCATGCTGGTCTGGGGTTTCACCGCCGGGCTGCTCATCCAGGTCCTGGGCGCGGGCGGCTGGGACCGGCCGTGGGACGCGAGCCGCGTCGAGGACCTGCCTCCCGAGGTCCTCAACCTCGCTTCGCGCGGCTAAGCTTCCGTACTCGGCCCCGGGAATCCGGACGGCCGGAAACGCGCGGGGTCACGTACGGGAGCGATGTGAGCGGATCCGTCACTTGGGCGCGGGACCTGCGGGAGGCCGGCACGGGTCATCCCCGGCGCGTACCGGCGCCGCGCCGCGTCGCTCCGCGCGGCTACACCGCGGAGCCCGATCTGGTCCAGCGAGGGGACGTGAACACGGTGTCCCGCGCTATACGGTGAAGCGGTGCTGGGCGACCACCTTCTCGACGCGATCCTGATCGTGCTCATCGTGCTGTTCGGGTCTCGGGCTACCGGCAGGGCTTCATCGTGAGCCTGCTGAGCTTCGTCGGCTTCGTCGGCGGCGGTGTGCTCGGCGTCCTGATCGCGCCGCCGATCGCCGAGGCCACGGTGAAGGGCGCCGCCCAGCGGGCGCTGCTGGCCATCGTGATCGCGTTCCTCGCGGCCACCCTCGGCCAGCTCATCGCCTCGTCCGCGGGCGCCGTCCTGCGCAACCGCGTGACCGGCCTCAACGCGCGCGCCGTCGACGCGGCCGGCGGCGCGGTGGTGAGCTCGCTGTCGCTGCTGATCGTCGCGTGGTTCTTCGGGACGCTGGTGGTGGGCTCGGAGTTCAAGCCCGTCCGCACGCAGGTGAACGGCTCGTCGATCCTCAACGGCATCAACGACGTGATGCCCCCGCAGGCGCAGACGTGGTTCTCGTCGTTCAAGGGATTCGTGCGCAGCAGCGAGTTCCCGCAGGTGTTCAACGGGCTCGGCGGCGAATCGGTCACGCAGGTCCCGCCGCCTGACGACCGGATCCTCAACACCGACGCGCTCCGCGCCTCCAAGCGCAGCATCGTCAAGGTCGTCAGCACCGCCCCGCAGTGCCAGCGCAAGATCGAGGGCACCGGGTTCGTGTTCGCGCCCGAACGCGTCATGACCAACGCGCACGTCGTCGCGGGCGCGAGCGGATCGTCCAGCGTCCTGTCGCTGAACGGCTCCCGCGACCGCGGCCGCGTCGTGCTGTACGACCCGAAGCGCGACATCGCGATCCTGCACGTTCCCGGGTTGCAGGCCCCGCCGCTGAAGTTCGCCGGGCCCGCCCGCGTCCGGGACGACGCGATCATCGCCGGGTTCCCGAAGAACCACCCGTTCACCGCCGGCGCCGCACGCATCCGCGCCCGGCAGACGGCCCGGGGCCCCGACATCTACCACTCCGGCCAGGTCAGCCGCGAGATCTACGCGATCCGCGGCACGGTCGAGCCCGGCAACTCCGGCGGCCCGCTGCTCGCCTCCGACGGCCGCGTCTACGGCGTCATCTTCGCCGCGGCCCTCGACACCCCGTCCACCGGCTACGCGCTGACGGCGGAAGAGGTCGCCCCCGACGCGCGCGCGGGCGTCAACGCCACCGTCCCCGTCAGCACGGAGAGCTGCTCCGACTGATCCCGGCTCTGCGCCTGCCCGTTCCGGCGGCGGCCCGTCCGTCCGTGCTGCTTCGGCTAGGGGCGGGGGTCAGGACAGGCGGAGGTGTACGGGGAGGTCCGTGGGGAGGTCGTTCGCCTGCGCCAGCGCACGGGTGTCGCGGACGACTCCGGGGACGTCGATGCCGTGGGGACGTTCGCCTGCGTACTCCTCCAGCCGGTCGGCCGCGCGGCTCAGCAGCGCCCGCGCGCCCTTGGGGTTGCCGCGCCGGATGTGGGTGAGGCCCACGGCGACCTGGGCGAGGCCCCGCCACAGTTCGCGTTCGCCCTCGGGAGCGGCCTTCCACACCGCTTCGAGCACTTCGTGGGCGTGGAACGGGCGATCCTCGTCCAGCAGGCGTTGCGCCTCGGCCAGCCCTTGCGCGGGCGCGGGGGAGATGTCGTCCGGCATCGTCGGCACGCCCGCCGTCCCGTGCGGCAGCGGCCTCCCGTACGCGTCACGGGGCCGTGCGTTCCGTGGACGCCCTTCCTCATCGCGATCCCGCATCCCCCCACCGTACGCGCGCGCGTACGCCGGGCGCGGCGGGGTGGGCGGGAGCCGGGGGGTCAGTGGTCGGGTTCGGGGTCGGACAGCCAGCCGAGGAGTTGGGCGTCGAACGCGCGGGGGCGTTCCTCGTGGGGAAGTGGCCGGCGCCTTCGATGAGCTTCCACCGGTACGGGGCGGCGACGTAGCGGCCGGAGCCCTGCGCGCTGCCGGGCAGGACGCACGGGTCGAGCGCGCCGTGGAGCTGGAGGGTCGGCACGTGGATCGGCGCGCGCATCCGGCGGGCGTAGCGGATTCCGTCCGGGCGCGGCTGGGAGCGGATCAGCCACCGGTGGTACTCCAGCGCGCTGTGCGCCGCGCCGGGGATCTGCGCCGCGCGCCGTACGAGGCGCTCGGTGCGCTCGTCCGGCCAGCCGGGGCCGGACCACTCGTGCAGGAGGCGGCCGACCAGGGCGGCGTCGTCGCGGACGAGGCGGCGTTCGGGCCACGCGGGCACCTGGAACCCGAACGTGTGGCGGGCGGCCCACGCCTGGCCGCCGCGCAGCCCGCCCCGTACGGCCTGCCGCAGCCGCAGCGGATGCGGCACGCCGACCACGGCGAGCCGCTGGACGACCTTGGGGTGGTAGACGGCCGTCGTCCAGGCGAGCAGCCCGCCCCAGTCGTGGCCGACGACGATGGCGTTGGCCTCGCCGAGGGCGCGGACGAGCCCGGCGGCGTCGCCCGCGAGGGTGACCAGGTCGTAGCCGCGCGGCGGCTTGTCGCTGCCGCCGTAGCCCCGCAGGTCGACGGCCGCGGCGCGGTAGCCGGCGGCGGCCAGCGAGACGAGCTGGTTGTGCCACGACCACCAGAACTCGGGGAAGCCGTGCAGCAGCAGGACGAGGGGGCCCTCCCCGAGTTCGGCGACATGGAAGCGCGTGCCGCCCGCGCTGACCGCGCGGTGGGTCCACGGCCCCTCGACCTCGACCACCGACGCGTCGTGCCCGGCCATGCCCGCTCAGTCCGTCAGGGCGGGCTTGTCCGAGTCGCCGCGGTGGCGCAGCATCGTCAGGTCGGCCTTCAGCGTCTTGCGGGTGCGCTTCGCCCCGTCGATCTTCTTGATCCGCCAGTAGCCGATCCCGATCAGCGCGACGGCGAGCAGGAGGTAGGCGCCGGCGACGATGAGGAACGCGGCCCAGTGCCAGATGCCCGCCGCGACCAGGCCGTACGCGGCGGCGATCGACAGCAGGATCACGATCAGGCCGCCGATCAGGCCCGCGATCCCGAACATCACGCTGCCGAGCGCGGCCTTCTTGGCGTCGTCCTTCAGCTCCAGTTTCGCCAGGTCGATCTCGGCCCTGACCAGGTTGGACACGTTGCTCGACGCCAGCGCGACCAGTTCGCCGAGGGATTTCTCCCCGACCTGCTCGTCCGGCAGTGCCTCGGACATATCGCTCTCTCCTTCCAGGACCCCGGTCTCGGGGCCCGGGCCTCCAGGGCTCGGCCCAGCCTGGCAGCCGGGCCGCTCGTCCGGCCACCCGGCGTCGGCGGCGGTCCGGCGCCACCCGCCCGCCGGCCGCCCGATGCCGCCGTCCGGCGCCCGCCGCTCGGCGCCCGCCGCCGTCCGGCGCCCGCCGGCGGGTCGGCGCGCTCGCGGCGAGGCGGGCGCGCGCTGCCGGGCACCGGTCAGCCGACGGTCTCCTCCTGGCGTGCGCGCTGGCGCACCCGCCTGCGGAAGACGACGGTGGCGGCCGCCGACGCGATCACACTCGCGAGCAGAACCGCTGTTGTCACTCTCTCGAATTGTGCGGGGTCGGTATAGGCCAAACCGCCGATCAGCAGTGAAACGGTGAAACCGACACCGGCGAGCAACGCGACGCCCGCGATCTCCCGCCAGTGCAGCTCCTCCCGAGCGTCGCCAGGCCGAGCCGCACGGCCGTCCAGGCTCCGCCGAAGACCCCACGAACTTACCGACCACCAGTCCGACGATCACCCCCAGGGCCACCCGGTCGCCGAACACCGCCCGAGCGCCGGCCCGCCGAGCGCCACGCCCGCCGACAGGAACGCGAAGACCGGCACGCACACGCCCGCGGACAGCGGCCGCAGCGCGTGGTCGGCCTGCTCGGCGTTCGTCGGCCGCCCGTCCAGGGGCTCGCGCGGGCTGGTGAGCATGCCGAGCGCGACGCCCGCGACGGTCGCGTGGATACCGCTGCGCTGCACGAAGTACCAGGCCAGGACGGCCAGCGGGACGTATGCCCAGGGCGTGCGGACCCCGCGCGACTGCAACGCCCCGTACACCGCGATCAGCGCAGCGCCGGCCAGCAGCGGGCCCCAGCGCAGCGTGTCGGTGTAGAACAGCGCGATGATCAGGATGGCGATCAGGTCGTCCACCACGGCGAGCGTCAGCAGGAACGCCCGCAGCGGCGCCGGGCACGACGAGAACGTCACCGCGAGCACCGCCAGCGCGAACGCGATGTCGGTGGCCGTCGGCACCGCCCATCCGCTGAGCGCCCCGGCTCTCCCGCGCTCACCGCGACGAACAGCACCGCGGGCATCACGACCCCCGCCGCAGCCGCGATCACCGGCAGCGCGGCGTCGCGCGGATCGCGCAGCTCGCCGTGCGTCAGCTCCTCGCGCAGTTCGAGGCCCGCGATGAAGAAGAAGACCGCGAGCAGCCCGCCGGACGCCCAGTGCTGGAGGTCCATGTGGCCGAGCCCGAGCCAGCCGGGGCTGATCTCGTACGACCGGAGCCGCGTGTAGGCGGACGACCAGGGCGTGTTGGCCCACACCAGCGCCGCGACCGTCGCCAGCAGCATGACGATGCCGCCGACCGTCTCGGCGCGCAGCGCCTCGGCGACGTGCCGGGAGTAGCGGATGGTGGGACGGACGGGCCGGACTGCGGCGACACGACGCGGCATGGATCCCCCGAGCTGTGCAGGTGGGCGGGCTGGACGCGGCACAGCCCGTCCCCGCCGTAGGACCGGGACGGCCCGTACCCCCGCCGACCAGACTTCCCGGCACACCTGCGCCCGAGCGTACCCGCATGATCGTCACTTATGCGCCCTTGACGCCCCCGACCTGCCCGGATGACCGGATCGTCCGTCCGCGTCGCTCCGCCCGTTCCGCCCGTTTCGGCGGCCCGAAGGCGCGCCTTGCGACCGAACGGCCGTTCCACACGCACGCGCCCCGGCTCCCGCTTCTGAGCGGGAACCGGGGCGCGTGCGTCGGCCGCGTGCGTCGGCCGCGGGCGCGTGTGGGCGCGCCCGCGGTCCGGAGGGTCAGTCGTCGGACTTGGCGCTCGGCAGCTTCTCGGCGATGAGGTCCATGACCGTGCTGTCGGCGAGGGTGGTGACGTCGCCGATGCCGCGGTTCTCGGCCACGTCGCGGAGCAGCCGCCGCATGATCTTGCCGGAACGGGTCTTCGGCAGCTCCGGAACGATCATGATCTGGCGCGGCTTGGCGATCGGGCCGAGCGACTTGGCGACGTGGTCGCGCAGCTCCTTGGCGAACTCCTCGCCCTCGACGTCCTCGCCGGCGTTCCCGCGCGGGATCACGAACGCGACGATCGCCTGCCCGGTCACCGGGTCGGTCGCCCCGACGACGGCGGACTCGGCGACCTTCGGGTGCGAGACCAGCGCCGACTCGACCTCGGTGGTCGAGATGTTGTGGCCCGACACGAGCATCACGTCGTCGACGCGGCCGAGCAGCCACAGGTCGCCGTCCTCGTCCTTCTTCGCGCCGTCGCCCGCGAAGTACAGGCCGTCGAACCGCGACCAGTACGTCTTGACGTACCGCTCGTCGTCGCCCCAGATCGTCCGCAGCATCGACGGCCACGGCTCCTTGAGCACCAGGAACCCGCCGCCGCCGTTCGGCACGCTGTTCGCCTGGTCGTCCACCACGTCCGCGACGATCCCCGGGAGCGGGCGCATCGCCGCGCCCGGCTTCCCGGCGGTCACGCCCGGCAGCGGGCTGATCATGATCGCGCCGGTCTCGGTCTGCCACCAGGTGTCCACGACCGGGGTCTTCCCGGCGCCGATGTTCTCGCGGTACCAGACGTACGCCTCGGGGTTGATCGGCTCGCCCACCGACCCGAGCACGCGCAGCGACGACAGGTCGAACCGCGCCGGGATGTCGTCGCCCCACTTCATGCAGGTGCGGATGGCGGTCGGCGCGGTGTAGAAGATCGTCACCCCGTACTTCTGGATGACCTCCCACCAGCGGCCCTTGTGCGGCGTGTCGGGCGTGCCCTCGTACAGGACGCTCGTCGCGCCGTTGGCGAGCGGGCCGTACACGATGTAGGAGTGCCCGGTCACCCAGCCGATGTCGGCCGAGCACCAGTACACGTCGGTCTCGGGCTTGAGGTCGAACACCGCGTGGTGGGTGTAGGCGACCTGCGTCAGGTAGCCGCCGGAGGTGTGCAGGATGCCCTTGGGGTTCCCGGTCGTACCGGAGGTGTAGAGGATGTAGAGCGGGTGCTCGGCCTCCATCGGCTCGGCGGTGTGCTGGTCGCTCTGCCGCTCGACCAGGTCGTTCCACCACACGTCGCGCGGGTTCTCGGCGACCTCCGCGCCGGTGCGCCGTACGACCAGCACGTGCTCGATGCTCGGCGTCCGCTCGACGGCCTCGTCCACGGTCGGCTTGAGCGCCGACGGCTTGCCGCGCCGGTAGCCGCCGTCCGCGGTGATGACCAGGCGCGCCTGCGCGTCGTCGATCCGGGTGCGCAGCGCGTCGGCGGAGAACCCGCCGAACACCACCGAGTGCGTGGCCCCGATCCGCGCGCACGCGAGCATCGAGATCGGCAGCTCGGGGATCATCGGCAGGTAGATCGCGACCCGGTCGCCCTTGCGCACGCCGAGTTCGAGCAGCGCGTTCGCGGCCTTGTTGACCTCGCGCTGGAGGTCGGCGTAGGTCAGCGTCCGGCCGTCACCCGGCTCGCCCTCCCAGTGGAACGCGACCTTCGCGCCGCGCCCGGCCTCGACGTGCCGGTCGACGCAGTTGTACGCGACGTTCAGCTCGCCGCCCTCGAACCACTTGGCGAACGGCGGGTTGCTCCAGTCCAGGACCTCGTCCCAGCGCTTGGACCACGTCAGCCGGTCCGCCTGCTTCGCCCAGAACCCCAGGCGGTCGTTCGCCGCCTCCTCGTACGCGTCCGCCTTGACGTTGGCCGACTCGGCGAGGTCCGCGGGCGGGGGAAGCGCCTGTTCTCCTGAAGGAGGTTCGACAGTGTCTCTTGGTTCGGGTTCTGGTTCTGGCTCAACGCGTGCTCCTTGCTAGCTAAAGCGGGGGTCGCCCGATCCACCCACTCCACCAGGGACGGTCTTGCTCACACAAGCCGCACCTCCGGACTGGGCCGCGGTCGTGCCCGGCGCTCCCGCCTCCGGATGGATGCTAGGTGACGCCCGACACAGCCGTGCTTCCCAGTCTGCCGAACGGGAACCGGTCCGTCCCACCGCCTATGCCGAACGAACGGACACGATTTCCCTGGTCACAAGCCTCCACCCCTGCCTGCCCTGCTCAAGCACTAGACCACCCCCCTGCCTCCTGGACGACCAGTCCCGGCGAGCCGTTCGACTACGACGAGCGAAGTGCCCGCAAGAAGCCGAACGCTCTGAACAGCGCCACCGGACGTACACGTGCGGTGCGTGCGGTGCGAGCGCGGGAGGGAAGCCCGCCGTACGAACTGGTCGTACGGGCGAGGCCGTACGGTGGCCGTGCGGGCGTGGGCGCGGGGCGCTGCGTGGGCGGTTTCGGTGAACGCATAAAGTCGGGCCGTGACCGATGCCGATGCCTTTGCCCATGTAGCGAACCTGCCCGGCGTGGCCGATGCCGTGGCCGACGCCCGTGTCGCGGTGGACCGGCTGCTCGGCCACCGGATTCTCCGTCGGCGCAGCGCCGAGGTTTCCACGGAATCCGCGTTGCGCGGCGCGCGCGCCTCGGCCGTCCTGGAGGGCGCGTCGGTCACGCTCGAAGAACTTCGTACGGCCGAGAGGCCGGACGACCCGATCGTCCAGGGCTCCCTTCGGGTGTCCGCCGAGCTCGGCTCGCTCGCGGAGACGTGGCGGCAGGCCCCGCGCCAGGTTCTGGCCCGTCTGCACGTCCTGGCCGCCGCCGATGCCGTCGACCACGCGTCGCTGGGACGGCCGCGTACGGAGGAACGTCCTGTGACGGACGTACCAGACCTTGCTACGGACGTCTCCCCGGACGAGGTCGCCGGCCGCCTCGACCAGCTCAGCGAACTCCTCGTACAGCCCACCAAGGCCCCGGCCATCGTCGTCGCGGCCATCGTTCACGGCGAATTGCTCACCCTCCGTCCGTTCGGCTGGGGGGACGGCCTCGTCGCCCGCGCCGCGCAACGCCTCACCCTGGTCGCGCGCGGTTTGGACCCCAAATCGCTGACCGCACCGGAAGTCGGCCACGCGGAGCTAGCCGACGAGTACCCCGACGCCCTACGCGCGTACGCGTCCGGGACGCCCGAGGGCGTGGCCACGTGGATCCGGCACTGTTCCGCCGCGACCGCCGCCGCGGCGCGCGACTCCCAGGCCATTTGCGAAGCCTTCCTCCGCGGCTGAACGCCCGTGGCTGACCGGAAACACGGGAGTCCCGCGCCCGCCACCGACAGCACGGTCCGTTCCGCCGACTGGGACTCCCGGACGATCGCGGGGGAGGAGCACACCCGGGTGCTCTTCGTCGACGTCGACATGACCGAGGCGTCCACCACCGGCGCGGTCTTCACCGACTGCACGTTCCGGGGAGTACGGTTCAACGCCTCCACGCACACCGACTCCGCGTTCCTCAACTGCACGTTCGTCCGATGCGGCTTCTTCGACGCGACGTTCAGCGGATGCAAGGTGGTGGGCGCGATGTTCGACGGCTGCTCCTACGACCTGATGAAGGTCGAGGGCGGCGACTGGTCGTTCACGGGCCTCCCCGGTGCCGATCTGCGCAGAGCGTCGTTCACGGGCGTACGCCTGCGCGAGGCCGACCTCACGGGCGCGCGCTGCGCCGGCGCCGTCCTCCGCGACGTCGACCTGTCAGGCGCCTGGATGCACAAGGCCGATTTCACGGGTTGCGACCTGCGCGGCAGCGAGATCTCGTCCATCGACCCGTACACCGTCGAACTCAAGAACGCCCGCATCGCCCCGTACCAAGCCGTGGTCGTCGCCACATCACTCGGCTTGGACGTCCGCCACGACTAACGCCCACGAACCGCCGCTGGGGGACGTGCCTGGTCCTGCGCACTGTCCGCGGCGGGCATCGCCCACTACCCGTCCCACATAGCGAACGGCGCCCCTTCACGAGGAGACGCCGTCGCCAGCCACGTCACACCGGGTTACCAAGCGTGCACCTCATATCCGTCGGATCGGGTCAAGCCCGTCTCGACGCGCCTCCCGCGGCTGGTCGCGCGTGGGTACCCGGCTGCCGTGCACGGACACTTGGTCCGTAGCACCTGTCTACGCCTCAATCGCCCAGTTGACAAGGCCCCGATTTGCAAAACGAGCGTTCCAAAGGGGAGAACGGCACGCGGAACGGCGGAGGTGGCCGGCGTGCCTGGTGTGGCGCCCTGTCCCTAAAACCACCCATTTCGGAAGTATCGCCCAGGACTGACACACCCGAGATTTGATCACTCAGTGTGATCGATTCCTTTTCGTCGCTCTCCCCGGGGCGCACGGGAAAGATCTTTAGTCCTCCGGTACGCTCCCATTCCCGGCGCGTTGCACTCCCTGGAGCGTCGGCGGGGGCGGGCCGGGAGGGCCGAGCGGCCCGCGCAGTGGGATCATCCCAACCAGGTGAGAAAAAACGTCGCCGCCGGGCGAGTTTGCGGCTCGACGGCAGTCTCAGCGGTCGGGCAGCATATGTTGTATCTGCCTACACTGGCGGACAGCGAGTTTGCTGCTCCTATAGATCGAACTTGCGCACGGCTTAGCTTGATCTCCCCTCGAGTCTTTCTTGGGAAAACGGGCCGGCTCTACCCCCCGGAGCCGGACCGTTCGGCGACCCCCGCTCTCCCCCCCGGCGGGGGTCGCCCTGCCGTAAGCAGTCGGGCGGGGACCTCGACCACACCCCGAGGCCCCGCCCGACCGCTAACCCCCTCCCTCCGCTCCACCCCCAGCGCCCACGCCCCGCACCGGCGCGTGCCCGCGCCCGCACCACACCGGCGCGTGCCCCGCGCCCCGCGCCGCACCGGTGCGTGCCCGCTCTCCCGCACCGCACTTACACGTGCCCCGCCTCCCCACGCCGCCGGTACGCAGCGGACCTCCCCGCTGACCTCCCGCGTGCCCATACCTCCCGCGCCCGGCCGCCCTCCCGCACCACTTCCTCACCGCGCTCCGCCCCCGCCCGCACTCTGCGCCTTCTCCACCCCACTCCGCCGCCCTACCCCTCTTACGCACCACCGCGAGCTCCGCACCGCCCCGAAGCCCGCACCGCCCCGAAGCCCGCACCACCGCGAAAGCCCGCACCACACCGAAGCCCCGTGTACCTCAAGGGGTCACGTGAGCCCCAAGGTCCGACGCCACCCCACCGCGAAGGCGCCGTGCCCACCCCCTGGAGGGTGCACCACCCCCTGGAGGGAGCACTGCTCCCCGGAGGACCGCACCCCCAGGGACCAGGGACGGGTGCCGCGCAACCTCGGAGCGGCACCACAAATCCCCGCGCGACCGCGAAGACGCGCGTCATCCGGAGGCGGCACCGCACCACCCGGAAGGCTCGTCACGTTGCCGCTCCAGCGTTCCTGCACTGCGACGTTCCGGCGCCTCCGCGTTCCCGCACTGCCCCGTCTCCCCCTCCCCCTCCTCTGCCCCTCCCCCTGCCTTCCCTCTCTCCCGGGCTCCTGCGGAACGCGCGCAGGGAAGGGCCCGCAAAGTTGGAGGCGCCTCGATGTCGCGCTGACCCGGCAGATTCCCGGAAAAGACATCACCCCCAGAACCCGCCCATTTCGCATCCGACCGCTAGCTGCGCCGCCGACCATGCGCCGTATCAGCGCACGTCAATGGCACCGCCCCACCTCATCCCGCGAAGTTATCCACAGGCTGGGGAACGACTTTTCCCGGCCTGCTCCCGCATCGCATGGTGGAGACCAGCCGACCGCGAGGAGGACACGATGACCAGCACGGCCCTGATCGTCACCGATGACCTGGCCATCACCGACGGCCTGCAACGCCTCGCCGCTGCGGCCGACGCCAAAGCGGAGATCGCGCGCGGAGCCGACGAGGCCAGAGCCGCCTGGCACTGGCCCGGCCTCGTCCTGGTCGGTCTCGACTTAGTCGAAGAGCTCGCCGCCGCTGCGCTCCCGCGCCGTCCGGCCGTCGTCCTCGTGACCAAGGCGGGCGACACCACCGACATCTACCGCAAGGCCATGGAGATCGGCGCGCAGGACGTGGCCGTCCTCCCGGACGACGAAGGGTGGTTGATCGACGCCCTGGCAGCGTCCACCGAACCATCCGACGGCTGGGGCACCACCGTCTGCGTCGTCGGTGCGTGCGGCGGCGCGGGCGCGAGCGCGTTCGCAACCGCGCTCGGACTGACCGCGTCCCGCGCCGGCGCCCAGACGCTCCTCATCGACGGCGACCGGTTCGGCGGCGGCCTGGATCTGCTCCTCGGTCTCGAACAACAGGAGGGCGCGAGATGGCCTGACCTCGCCGAACGCCGAGGCCGCCTCAGCGCGGCCACTCTCCGCGAGGCACTGCCCCGCACCGGCGAACTCTCCGTCCTCTCCTGGCGACGCGGGGAACCCGTCCCAGTCACCCAGGAGGCGGTCCTCTCCCTTCTCGACGCCGCCGTACGAGGCTTCGACCTGGTCGTCGTCGACGTACCCCGCTATCCGGACGAGACAGGGCGGTCGGCCTTGCGGGCAGCCGACGTCACCTACCTGGCCGTACCGGCAGAGGTCCGCGCCACGGTGGCCGCCGACGGCCTGTCCGCCGCGCTCCGACGGGAGACCTCCGACCTGCGCCTGGTCGTACGTGGCCCTGCGCCGGGCGGGCTCACACCAGAGGTGGTCGCCAAGGCCCTCGACATGCCGCTCACAGGGGTCTTTGAACGCGACCGCAGGTTCCCCACTGCAATCGAGGAGGGAGACCTAGGCCGCGTCACCCGCCGAGGCCCCCTGACCGATCTCTGCGCCGACCTGATCGCAGACCTCCTACCGCAACTCGTCACTCAGCGACTGGAAGCCGCATGACCTCCGCACTCCCGCACCTCCGCCCCGCCTCCGGCCCCGCCCTCCAGAACAACGCCAAGCCTCACCACCACAAGCACGGACCCAGAACAGCCCACCTCCCGTACGCCCCCACCCTCACCGCCCCACCCTGGACGCCGCTGGCATGCGCATCGAGTCCAAGGCGCACTCGGACCTGTACGCCGAGGACCAGATCGCCGCCTACCAGGAACGCTACGCCCGGTTCCTATGGCCGTCCGCGACGCAGACCCGGACTTCCGCTCCGCGAGATCCCGTGCGTTAACGATGCTCAAGGTGCCTCGTCCCCTCACGGACGGAACAACACGCTCCCTACGGCCGAGCCCGCCGCCCTCACCACACCAAACTGTTTACCCTGCCGCGCACCTGCGCCCACCAGAACCTAGCCGCCCGGGACTCCCGTTCCGCTCCTCTCCGCTATGCCTAACGATCCGCGCGAGAGCAACGCCCCGTGTCCAGAAGAGAAAGCACCCACAGAAGAGTCGCCGACCCCACCGATAGAGATCGCCTATCTGTCGTCGCCGGTGCACGCAGAGGGGGAGTGCACCGGCGACGCACCCCAGCACTCACGAGAACCGAACCCCACCCGCCACACCAACGCACCACAGATCCATCCCGCCAGTAGCGGCAGATGACCAGAGCACACGCGGCCAGACCAGCAGACAGCCGAGGCAGCACCTGGCTTGAAGAGCATCGGCCCAGGTCCGCGCCCGCCCACGGCAGCATTTGGCCCCGGGCCGCACCTGCCGGCCGCACTCGCCCACAGCAACACACAGTCAGGGCAGCGGACAGCCAGAGAAACAGACGGTCAGACAGCACATGCCCTGGCAAGCACCCTCCAGAGCAGCACCCCCTGAGGCGTCGCACAGCTAGAGCAGCACACAGCCAGAGAGGCGCGTGATGTGAGCAGCGCACGTGACTGGACCAGGGGGCGGCGGTGCGTCGGTAGTGCATCGGCGGTGCGTCGGGGGCGCGACGCCCGAGAGAAAGAGAAAAGAAGGAGTGGACGGACATGACCAGACTGTCGGAGGCAGTGCGAGGGCGGCTCGCGGATGCCGGAGGGGAACCGACGGCGGGACGCGTGGCAGCCGCCTTGCGGGCTGAGGAGCGGCTGCTGGGAGATCGGGAAGTACTGGCGTTGGCCGACGAGTTACGTGCGGAGTTCGTCGGCGCAGGCCCGCTGGAACCGCTGCTGAGAGCGCCAGAAGTCACCGACGTTCTGGTGAACGGCCCCAACGAGGTCTGGATCGACACCGGCGAGGGCCTGAGCCGTACCGGACTGCGGTTTCCAGATGAGGCGACGCTTCGCCGTCTGGCCCAGCGGCTCACGGCCGCCGCCGGCCGTCGGCTCGATGACGCCGCCCCCTACGCGGACGCGCGCCTTCCAGGCGGTGTTCGGCTCCATGCCGTGCTCCCGCCCGTCGCCGCCAACGGCACGTGCCTGTCGCTCAGACTCCCTCGCCGACGCGCATTCACCCTCGAAGAGTTGGTGACCGCAGGGACGATCCCCGCAGAGGGCATCGCGCTCATGGCGGCGCTGATCACGTCTCGATCCGCGTTCCTGATCTCGGGAGGTACTGGTTCAGGCAAGACGACGTTGCTGAGCTGCCTGCTTTCGAATGCCGATCCGGCCGAACGGCTGGTCCTCGTAGAAGACTCGGCCGAACTCAGCCCCGACCACGACCACGTCGTACGGCTCGAAGCGCGTCCACCCAACGTCGAGGGCGCCGGCGGAGTCACTCTCAACGACCTAGTCCGCCAGGCCCTCCGCATGCGCCCTGACCGTTTGGTAGTCGGTGAGGTCCGCGGTTCCGAAGTCGTCGTTCTGTTGAACGCCTTAAACACCGGGCACGAGGGCGGGTGCGGGACGCTGCATGCCAACACGGCGGCAGACGTGCCTGCTCGCCTGGAAGCGCTGGGATGCGCGGCCGGGCTGAGCCGTGAAGCCGTTCACAGCCAGCTCGCCGCAGCGCTGGACATCGTCGTCCACCTGGTCCGCGAACCCGGTGGCGGTCGCCGCAGAATCGCGGAGGTCTGCCTCCTGCATCGTGGTCCGGATGGCTTGGTCGGGGTCGTTCCCGCCATCGAATTCACAACGGCGGGCGAGATGGTCGCGTCCCGAGGCGCCGACACGCTCGCCACCCGACTGGGGCACCGCTGGTGCCCGCAGTGACCGATCAACCCTCTCAACCCAAGGACACCTGATGATCAACGCCCTCACGCTCGCCGCCCTCTGCTCCGCCGGCGCGATCTGGTTGCTCCTGAGCCCAGCGCCCGCAACCCATCGGCTCGACCGAGTACTCCCGCAACGTCAGCGCAAGAGACCACCACCCCAGCGGATCGTTCACCTCCTGCGCGTCCGTTTCGACGCCGTGCGACAGCGTCGAAAGCTGCCGACGCGATGGCGTTCGGCCGTCATTGAGCTCTGCGACGGCATGGCGGCAGAACTCGCAGCGGGCCGCACACCGGAAGAGGCGTTCGATGCGGCCACAGCCGTCCTCGACCCGGACATCGCCGAATCGCTGAACGCCGTCACGTCCCAGCCCCAACAAGCCTTGCCGCACCCTTCCGACGATTTCGCCATCGACCTTCCGGAGCACCTGGAATCGCTGGCCGTTCGGCCTGGCGCGGAGGGACTGCGCCTGTTGGCCGCCTGTTGGCGAATCGGAGCGGAGCGCGGCGGCACGCTGGCAACCGTGCTCGACGGCTTAGCCTCGGCCCTCCGCGATCAAGAGGCGCAACGCCAGGAGGTTGCCATCCAGTTGGCGGGTCCACGTGCCACTTCCCGCCTCCTGGCTGCGCTACCTCTGCTGGGCCTAGGCATGGCGGTCGCCATCGGTGCCGAGCCGCTGGCCTTCCTCTGCGGCACCTTCGCGGGACTCGTCTGCCTGCTCACAGGCGTGAGTCTCAACTTCGCCGGCCTCTGGTGGACCCGCCGCCTAGCCCAAGCCGCCGAAACCCCCTAGTGAGGGAGACAACGCCCTTCAGGACGAACGAATACCGCCCCCCACGTGCCTCACCTGAGCGCCCCCACCAGCCTCGACAGGGACCCGTCTCGCGGACGCCACCACCCAGCGCCTGCCCACTGCTGGCGGGCCCGGTGCCCGAACGCCCGCAGGTGCTGGACGCGGACTGCGGCCCCAGATCGTTCAGCAGCACCGCTCTGGCAGCGTCCACAACCAGAAGCGCCTTCCAACTCAAGGTGCCCTCAACGGAAGCCGCCCGACCCGAAGCGTTCCGACGATGGCAGTTATACCTCCCGCACTACTGAGGTTCCTCGCTTGGTGTCGCTGCTCCGATGCCGTTGAAATGCGGCGTTAGCCATCCCTCTCGCGACATGGCACCGAGATCGTCAGTGAGCAGAACCGCGGGGGCAACGGCGAAACGTCCACAACGGCACAGGCACGACTGAGCACGGTGCCCAGCAAGAGGACGAGGCGGGGACAGTGGCCGGGTGGTTGACCACAGACGGCGGGGCGATCTGACCGAATGGACTCGGGCAAAGGGCGGCTGCGGACGGACGAGCACGTGGCGAGCGCGCACGGACGAGTGCACGGCGAGCACGTGCGGCCAAGCGGGTGGCTGAACGAGCAGTTGATCGGCAACTGAGCAGGCACCTAAGCGGAAGCGGGGTGGCGGTCGGCCGAGCAGGTGGCCGAGTGGGCAGCCGAGCGGGTGGGCGAGTGGTCAGGCGGCTGAACAGCGACCAAGTGGGCAGGTGAGCGGGCTGCCGAGCGGGTGGACGAGCGGATGGTGAAGGCGCGGCGGGGCGAACGACCGAGAGGGCGGCCGGTCGGATAGGCGGCCGAGGGCGCGGAGGGACGAACGGTCGGGCGGCGGGTGAGAGGGCACCGGGGCGGGCGACCGGACAGGTGAGTGGGCGGTCGAGCGCGTGGCGGAGTGGACGGTCAAGGCGCAGCAGTGCGGGCGGTCGAGGGGCAAGTGGCCGTGGCCGCGGCGGGGCGAACGGTCGAGCGCCAGGTGAGAAGGCAATGGGGCGGCCGAGCGCGTGGCTGAGGGGGCAGCGGGTGAGCGGCCGAGTGGGCAGGTGAGCGGGTGGGCCCAGCGCGGAGCGGAGTGGACGGCTGGGGTGAGCAGCGCAGGAGGCGGTTGAACGGGGATAGCACGGCGAACGGCAGCAGCCGTGGGTCGGGTGTTGGCGGAACGGTGCTGGTTGAGCAGGGACGAAGCGGGTCAATAAGTCGGATGCGGCGAAAGGACGGATCCTCATGTGGACGGTCGTTCTGTGCATGGCGGTTTGTGGCTTCCTCTTGCCGAAGGAGGCGCCCTCCGCCACTACCAGGCTGGCGAGGCAGCTCCCCGAGCGCGGATCACCGAGACACGCTGCGCTCCCGAGATGGCGTCGCTGGCTTCCCAGGCGTAGCCGCGCACGTCCGGAGAGCGGGGCAGCGAAAAGCGGTCATGGGTTAGACGGCGGGGAGAGACAGAAAAGGCCGCCTCCGCGTTCCGGGCCTGGCTCAGGGCATGTTCAGGGCAGTGGGCCGTACACGACCGTCCGTGTGCGAGGCGTAGCCAGGGCTCCGACCACGCAAGCAGGGGCTAAGCCTGCGCGCCTTGCGTCGGAAGTGGCTATCGGCGACGTGCTGCAAGGGCATGCCCATGGCGCCGGCGGACGCTCGGTGTCGAACGACAAGGGCGGGCGCGAGCTGCTTCTGCGCCGTACTGCGGCGGTCGCCGTCGGGGCCTTGTGCGTGATCGTCCTGGGCGGTCTCACGGGGTGGACGGTAGGAGGTGTGGCCGCGTTCGTGGTCTGGCGTTCGTTCGGACGCCTCGGCCGCGCGGAGCAGCGGCGGAGACAGGCGCGCCTCGTCGCGGACCTCCCGGTCGCCGTCGATCTTCTGGCCGCGTGCCTGCGTGGCGGAACGCCGTGGGCCGAGGCGGTGGAGGCGGTCGCCACCGCGGTCGGCGGTCCGCTCGGCGATGAACTGAAGGGTGTGGCGACGCAGATCCGCCTCGGTGCGGATCCGGCCGCAGCCTGGCTCACGTTGGCGGATGAGCCGATGCTGGCGCCGCTGGCCCGCACGGCGGTCCGAGCCGCCTCCAGCGGTTCCGGTCTGGCGCCGTCCCTCGCGCGCCTTGCGCGGGATCAGCGGCGCACGGCCCGTACTTCTGCGGAGAAGAGGGCACGTGCTGCGGGCGTGCGGGCGATCGCGCCTCTCGGTCTGTGCTTTCTGCCCGCGTTCGTCCTGCTGGGGCTGGTTCCGGCGATCGCCGGAATCGCCGCGACCCTCTTCGTGCCCTGGTGAGGGTTATCCCCAGAACGAGATTCGAATGGTGTGCGGATTCGGGACGCCGCACGCTGGAGATCGGGCGTCGACGGACGCCGAACACAAGGAGGAACGGATGCGCGCGATGAAGACGGTGATGCGGAGATGGCGCGAAGGCACCAGGGACCTGGGGATGTCCACCGCCGAGTACGCGGTCGGCACGATCGCCGCGGCCGCCTTCGCCGGCCTGCTCTACAAGATCGTAACCAGCTCGGAGGTGAGAACCCTGCTGTTAGGGATCATCAAGAAGGCCCTGCAACTCGCGGGCTGACCACGCGAGCCGGGTTGCCCGCGCGCGTCAGATGGGCCTGGCTGTCCGCTCGTGCCGGGCTGGTCGCGCGGACCGGGCCTGGCGGGCTGACCGCGCACGCCAAGTGTGCCGGGCTGACTGTGAGGGCCGGGCTGGTCGCGCGGGCCAGACAGGCCGGACGGGCCGGGCGTGACCAGGGCATGGCCACGGTGGAGATCGCCGTGGCCCTGCCCGCCCTGGTCCTGATCACCGTGGTCGCGCTCTGGGGTGTCACCCTCGCGTCCGTACAGCTCACCTGCACGGACGTCGCCCGCACGGGCGCACGGGCGGCGGCGCGCGGCGAGTCCCTTACCGCTGTCCGTGAGATGGCGGCCAAGGCCCTCCCGCCGGGTGCGACGGTCAAGGTGCATCGGGACGCGGCGGCGGTACGGGTCGAAGTCTCGGTGCCGGTCCGCGCTCCGGCTCCGAGCGGCCTCCCGCCGCTGACGGTCACCGCGCACGCGACCACCGCGACCGAGCCAGGGGTGGACAGCAAATGACGGCCTGGGAGTGGACGGTGAATGAAGCGTCGCTCGCTTCGCACCCCGTCACCTCCGAGTCCGCACAGCGCGTTGCTCATGCCCTCCGCGTTCGGGCTTCCGCGTTCGGGCTTCGGGTTCCGGGTTCCGCGTTCCGGGCTTCGGGTTCCGGGCTTCGGGTTCCGGGTTCCGGGTTCCGGGCTCCGGGCTCCGGGTTCCGCGGTCCGGGCCTCGCGGTCCGGGCCTCGCGTTCCGGGCCTCGCGTTCCGGGCCTCGCGTTCCGGGCCCCGCGTTCCGGGCCCCGCGTTCGGGCGCCGGGCCCCGCGGTCCTGGCTCCGGGTTCCGGGGTCCGGGCCCCGCGTTCCGCGGTCCGGGCCCCGCGTTCCGCGGTCCGCGTTCTGCGGTCGCGGTCCGGGTGATCGTCAAGCGGGACGTACGGATCGCCTCGTCGGGTGGATGACGACGGTCCGCTTTGAGCTGCGAGCTGAGCGGCACGATCTGCCCGGCTGGGAGTTCCGTGGGCCGGTGGGCGGGCTGTTGCTGTGGGTGTGGACGGCGCGGGGTGAGTGCGCGAGAGCTGGCTCGGTGGTGGCGGTGAGGACGTTCGAGAGGAGGCGAGGAGATGAGGCTGCGGTTAGGGGATGATCGCGGATCGGGAACGGTGTGGACGGCGGCGTTCATGGCGGTCGTCTGGCTCGCCGCGACGACGGCGATGGCGGTGGGAGCCGTACGTGCGGCACGGCACAAGGCCGACTCGGCGGCGGACCTGGCCGCGCTGGCCGCAGCAGGACATGTGGGAGAAGGAGCGGGCGGCGCGTGCAGGAGAGCGGCCGCGATCGCGACCGGTTCGGGGGACGGCTGTCGGTTTGTTCGGTGCGTGGCAGGATCGTCGACGTGACCGTGACGATGGTGCTGGACGCGCCGTTCGGGGCCGGTGTGCTCCGTGTGGTTTCTCAGGCCAGGGCTGGTCCGGTGGGCGCGGACGGCGTAGGGTGACTCATTGCACCCATTGTCAATAAGGTGCGCGGAGAGATGAAGGAGTCTCGTGGCCTGCTACCTCTTTGTCACCTTCCTGTGACTTTTACTACCGAGTGGTACGTTACGCTGCCGTAAGCCCACAGTTATCTCTCGACACGGTGGCTACTACAGCCCCTCGCCCCCGCGGCCGACCAGACCCTCGCTGGACCGGCGGACGGAACGAGCAGAGCGCTGGCGGCAGATCGTCCGATGAAGGGATTGAACCGTGACGATGATTCGCAGGATCGGTGCAGTCGCGCTAGCCGCACCCCTTGCGATGAGCGTTCCGATTCTGGGCGCTGCCATGCCCGCCGACGCCGCGAGCGCCGGGATCACCAGCCCCGGCAACAACGCGTCGGTCACCCACGGCACGTCAGTGCGCGTCACCGCAAGCACCGGGCGGGGGGAATGGCGCTTGCTGGTCGCCCCTGTCGGCGGCTCCGCAAACATCGCCGCCAGTAAGAGCGGAGGGAGCAAGACCCTCAGCGGTTACGCGACGATCGAGAACAACGGTAGCTACTCGGTGAAGCTTCAGTACAAGATGCTTCTCATCGGGTGGATAGACAAAGACACCCAGACTTTTCGCGTTCGCGTGCCCCCGCGACGCCGAGTGGCCTGTCCGCGAGTGCTTCGAAGGGTAAGCTCACCGTTCGCTGGAACCGGGGTCTGGAGAACGACCTCAGGGGATACAAGGTCAGCGCGGGATCTGGGCGTTCCAAGAGTGGGAGCGCGGGGAGCCTGTGCTCGGGGACGAGTTGCTCCGCGAGCTTCAGCCTGCCCTCCAGCGTCACCGGCACGGTTCCTGTGAGCGTGCGTGCGCAGCGGTCCAACGGCGCGGGCGGTTCGCTCTACTCGTCGTCCGCTTCCACGCACGTGTCGATCGCCGGTGGTTCGACGGCTCCTCCGCCTTCGTCCTCGGTGCCGCCGTCGTACCCCTCGGGCAGCACGCCTCCCGGCGCGACCACGCCGCTGACGCCGTTCAACAACGAGTCTCCGGTCACCCTGCCGTCCGTTCAGCCCAACGGCGCTACGCCCGGCTTCACCTATCCGACGCCCCAGGTCGCGAACCAGACCAAGCCCCGGGCCGAGAACATGGCGGCGACCGACCGCTTGCAGTGGAGCAAGAGCATCGGCATCGCGCTGATTCTGCTGATCGTCGCCGCGCACCTGGGGACCTGGACGCGCCACCTGCGCGTGTCCCAGGCAGGGGTGAGCCGCAAGGGGATGGCAGCGCGGATCGCGCGTAGCGGCAGCGGTCGTACTCGTGTGCGCAAGGCGCGCGAGCACATCGCTCGTGCCGAGGCCATCGCGAAGTCGCCCGTCAATCTTGAGAAGGCCGGCGTGAAGAAGGCCCGTTCCGGCGACACGGCGGTCCTTGACGCTCCTGTCTCGCCGAAGCAGGCCAACGGCGCGAACGGGAAGGTCGGACGTCGGCCGGCGACGTTGGGTAAGCGTTCCTCCGGTACGTCTGGTGTGAACGTGCGGATCGGTCCGTCTGGCGCTCCCGCCGCGGCCGAGCAGCGCGACCTCAAGGGAAACCGCGCCGCTACGGCACGTTCTCGCCGGGGTGCCCGCCGCCGCACAGGCTGACCGAACGTCAACCGTTTCCGTCTCCTTCCAGTACGGGGGCGGGCGCCTCGTTGCAGGCTGTGGCGATATGGGAGCTGCCTGGTCGGTTGTGAGGGCTTTCGCGCCGTGCACCGTCCGCTAAAGCATGGCCTTACGCGCGCCAGTCAGTGACTGTCGGCGCGCGCGGCGCGTGCAAGGGGCTAGGCGAGCTGTCTTGGTGACTGGGCGTTTTTCGCGGCGGCGCGCTGACCCCGCAGTGGGGAGTGAGGCTGGTGCGACATCGCTGCACGCTAAGTCCGCCGTCTTTCGCACCATCCCAGCCGGGCAGGGCCGGTCGGGCAGGGGAGTTGAGTGGCGTTCGCCGGGTGGCGTAGGGCAGTGGCAATGGCCCGTGGTGCTGGGGGCGGCAACAGTCTGGTGGTGTAAGGCAGGTGGCCACGGCCTGGTGGCGAAGGCTCGGTGGCGCTGGGCGGGGACCGTTGGGGGGTGGCGGGGGGATCGGGGTGGGGGGAAGGTGGGGGGATGAGCTTGGGGACTGTGGTTCTTACTGGGGCGGCTGGACGGGTTGGGGCGGTTCTGCGGGAGCCGTTGGGGCGGGTTGTGCGGCGGCTCGTTCTCGTTGATCGGGTGGAGATGAGCGCGCGGGGGACGAACGAGGAGGTGCGGCAGGGGGCGGTCGAGGGCGTTGAGGATGCGATGCGCGTTGTGGAGGGGGCGGACGCGATCGTGCATCTGGCCGGGGTGTCCGATGAGGCGCCGTTGGAGAGCCTTCTGGACGGCAACGTGCTCGGTACGCATCACATGCTGGAGGCTGCGCGGCGTACGGGGGTGCGGCGGGTGGTGCTGGCCAGCAGCAATCGGCTGACCGGGTTCTATCCGGCCGATCAGGAGGTGTCCGTTGACATGCCCGTACGGCCCGATGGGTTGTACGGGGTCAGCAAGGCGGCCGTGGAGGCGCTCGGGCGGTTGTACGCGGACAAGTTCGGGACGGAGGTGGTGTGCCTGCGGATCGGGAGCATGGAGGCGGAGCCGACGGAGCCGCGGCACCTGTCCACGTGGCTGAGCCCGCGGGACTGCGCCGGGTTCGTGGAGGCGGCGCTGACCGTGGAGGGCGTGGGGTTCCTGGCCGTTTACGCGGTGTCGGCGAACACGCGGAGGTTCTGGGAGCTGGACGAGCGGATCGGGTACGTGCCGCAGGACGACGCGGAACGGTTCGCGCCGGCTGAGGGGGCGTCCTTCGAGGGGCCGCAGGGCGGCGGTTTCGCGTCGGCCGAGTTCACGATCCGGCATGGGCGGCTCGGCGGCTGAGGGGGCTGGCGACCGGATTGTCCGCGGGTCTAGGCTCCCTTGCCAGCCCGGACGCCCACGGAGAGGGGACACTCCGCATGATCTTCCTTGGTCTGGTGGTCGCGGTCGCCGCCGTCGCGGCGGGAGCGGCCGTCGTCATGGAGAACGACGGGGCGGTCCGGCTCAGCGCGTTCGGTGACACGGTGCCCGGCGTCACCGAGCAGTGGCAGGTGTTCATGGCGGGCGTGGTCGTCGCGATCGTGTTCATGGCGGGGGTGACGGTCGCGGCGTTCGGGTTCAGGCGGGCCGTGGGCGTTCGGCGTGAGCTGCGCGATCTGCGGGACGAGCGCGAGGAGTCGCTCCAGACGCTGGAGATGGAGCGGCGGAGGTTGCAGCAGGCGCTGGCGCAGGCGCGTCGCGGTGCGGTTGAGCCGCAGCCGACGGTGCCCGCGCAGCGGGTGGCGCCTCACTCCGGTTGAACGGCCTGGGCGAAGGCGCGCAGGTCCGCGGCGAAGAGGGCGGGCTGTTCGAACGCGGCGAAGTGGCCGCCTCGGGGCTGTTCGGTCCAGCGGACGACGTTCCACTGGCGCTCGGCCCAGGAACGTGGCGAACGGGTTTTCTCATACGGGTAGAGGGCGATTCCCGTAGGGACTTCGACGCGGGCGTTCCATACGCGCGGATCCGAGCCGTACGACTCTGATTCGGCGTAGAGGCGTGCGGAGGACGTGGCGGTGCCCGTCAGCCAGTAGAGCATGGTGTTGTCGAGCAGGCGGTCCAGGGAGAACGGCAGGCCCTTCCGGGTATCGGACCACGTGTGGAACTTTTCCAGCAGCCATGCCGCGAGTCCTGCTGGGGAGTCTTCGAGGGCGGGACCGATGCTGTGGGGACGGGTGGCCTGCTGGATGTAGTAGCCCTGGTCCGCGCCGTAGACGCGTTCGTTGCGTTCCAGGGCGGCGCGTTCGGCGGCGGTGACGGGAGGAGGGTCGGTCGGCGGTACGGCCCAGGGGAAGTTGATGTGGACTCCCGTGAGGCGGTCGGGATGGGCCAGGCCGAGGTGGCGTACGACGAACGCGCCCCAGTCGCCGCCCTGCGCCAGGAAGCGGCGGTAGCCGAGCCCGGACATGAGGGCGGCGAACGCGTCGCCGATCGCCGGAACGTCGATCCCGCGCCGGGTGGTCGGGCCCGACAGGCCGAAACCGGGCATCGAAGGCAGGACGACGTGGAACGCGTCGTTCAGCAAGGGCAGGCAGTCGATGAACTCGATGACCGAGCCGGGCCAGCCGTGGCACAGCAGGAGCGGCATCGCGCGAGGGTTGCGGGACGGCACGTGGAAGGCGTGGACGGCCGGATCGGTCTCGGTGACGACCTGAGGCAGCTCGTTCAGCTCGGCTTCCGTCGAACGCCAGTCGTAGCGGTGGAGCCAGTGATGGACGAGGTCGCGGAGCCACGGCTGAGGCGTTCCCCAGGCCCAGTCCTCGTCGGGAAGGGCCTGGCGGAACCTCGTCCGCTCCAGCCGGACGCGCAGATCGTCCAAGACGGCGTCACTCGTACTGATCCGGAAGGAACGCATGGGTCTCAGGGGTATCCGCTGCGGACAGCGCCGCCAAATAGACGGTCCGGCCAGGGAACGACGCGTGCCGTGCAGCGCCGTCGCACCTGACTGGGGCAGGCGGCTAGAGAGGGGGTGCTTCGGCGAGGAGTTCGGCTAGGAGGGTTAGGGCGCCCTGCTTGTCGAGGGGGTCGTTGCCGTTGCCGCATTTCGGCGACTGGATGCAGGACGGGCAGCCGGAGTCGCATTCGCAGGAGGCGATGGCGTCGCTGGTGGCGCGGAGCCATTCGGACGCGTCGGCGTAGCCGCGTTCGGCGAAGCCGGCGCCGCCTTCGTGGCCGTCGTAGACGAAGACGGTCAGCAGGCCGGTGTCGGGGTGGACGGCGGTGGAGACGCCGCCGATGTCCCAGCGGTCGCAGGTGGCGAAGAGGGGGAGCAGGCCGATCGAGGCGTGTTCGGCGGCGTGCGCGGCGCCCGCGAGGTCGAGGTCGCCGACGGCGTCGATCTGCGCTTCGGAGAGCGTCCACCAGACGGCGCGGGTGCGGAGGGTGCGGGGCGGCAGGTCGAGGGGCTTCTCGCCGAGCATCTCGCCGGTCTGGAGGCGGCGCATCTGGTACGCGACGACCTGGCGGGTGACCTCGACGGTGCCGAAGCAGAGCGTGGCCTCGCCCCACGCGGTCGAGCGGAGGCGTTCGACGATGCGGATGTCGGTGACGTCGCGGGCGGTCGTGGAGTAGTCGGGGTCGGCTGCCTGGACGAGCGCGACCGAGTCGTCCAGGTCGAGGGTCTGCACGACGAACGACTCGCCCTGGTGGACGTAGACGGCGCCGTCGTGGACGGTGGTGTGCGAGGACGCCTCGTCCACGGTGCCGAGCAGGCGGCCCGTGGCGGCCTCGACGACCTGGACGGGCGCGCCGCCGGCGCCGCGGATGTCGGCGAGGTCGGCGGCCCGGTCGCGGCGCGTCCAGTACCAGCCGGCGGGGCGGCGGCGCAGCAGGCCGCGGCGGACGAGGTCGGGCAGCAGGTCCTCGGTCGCGGGGCCG
Organism: Actinomadura sp. J1-007; assembly: GCF_009793335.1. Taxonomy (GTDB): domain Bacteria; phylum Actinomycetota; class Actinomycetes; order Streptosporangiales; family Streptosporangiaceae; genus Spirillospora; species Spirillospora yumaensis. The sequence goes on from NZ_WING01000001.1 coordinate 3,489,261, forward strand.
AACAGGTCCCGGTCGGCCTCGGTGAGGGGCAGCTCGGACGCGGCGGCGCACAGGTGCGGTTCGAGGACGTACGGGTTGTCGGGGTCGAGGACGGTCGCCTCGACGGGCGTCCCGAAGATCGCCTCGGGGTGGTGGACGAGGAACGTGTCGAGCGGGTCGTCGCGGGCGACCAGGACCGCGAGGGCCGCCTGGCCGGAGCGTCCGGCGCGGCCCGCCTGCTGCCAGAGGGACGCGCGGGTGCCGGGCCAGCCGCACACGAGGACGGCGTCGAGGCCGGAGACGTCCACGCCGAGTTCGAGGGCGTTGGTGCTGGCGAGGCCGACGAGCGAACGGGTGCGCAGCGCGGCTTCGAGGGCGCGCCGCTCCTCGGGCAGGTAGCCCGCCCGGTAGGCGGCGACCTGCTCGGCGAGGGCGGGCGCGGCCTCGTGCAGCGCGCGCTTGGCCGACAGGGCGACCGACTCGGCGCCGCGCCGGGAGCGGACGAACGCGAGGGTCTGGACGTCCTCGACCACCAGGTCGGCCAGCAGGTCGCCCGCCTCGGCGGTCGCGGTGCGGCGGACGGGCGCGCCCTGCTCGCCGCGCAGCTCGGTGAGCGGCGGCTCCCACAGGGCGAACGTGGCGGGCCCGCGCGGCGAGGCGTCGTCGTCCACGGCGACCACGTCGAGGCCGGTCAGGCGGGACGCGGCGGTCGCGGGCTCGGACGTGGTGGCGGACGCGAGGACGAACGTCGGCGTCGCCCCGTACCGCGCGCACACGCGGCGGAGGCGGCGCAGCACCTGGGCGACGTGCGAGCCGAACACGCCTCGGTAGCCGTGCGCCTCGTCCACGACCACGTAGCGGAGGCGGCGCAGGAAGCTCGCCCACCGCGAGTGGCCCGGCAGGATCGAGCGGTGCAGCATGTCGGGGTTGGTCAGCACGTAGTTGGCGTGCTGCCTGACCCAGTTGCGGTCGTCCCGGGGCGTGTCGCCGTCGTACGTCGCGGCGCGCACGCGGGTGAGGCGGAGGGCGCGCAGGGCGCGGAGCTGGTCGGCGGCGAGCGCCTTGGTCGGGGACAGGTAGAGGGTCGTGCCCTCGCGGCGGGGCGGCTCGTCCTCGCCTTCCCCGTAGACCGCGGCGACGGAGGGCAGCAGGTAGGCCAGGGACTTCCCCGACGCGGTGCCTGTGGCGATGATCACAGAGCGGCCCGCGCGGGCGTGTTCGGCGGCCGCGGCCTGGTGTTCCCAGGGCGCCGGGACGCCCGCCGCGGCGAACCGGTCGACGAGCAGCCGCGGTGACCAGTCAGGCCACGCCGCATGACGGCCCTCACGTGCGGGAACGCGTTCCACATGGGTGATGCGGTCGCGGCGCGTCGGGTCGGCGAGGAGCCGGTCCAGGGGGGATGAAGATCTTTGGGCGCCCATCAGGTTTTCAGTGTGCCAGCATGGGCAAAACAACGGGAACGCCCTGGCGCCGCTGGGTCCGTTCCCCCTGCCCCGGCCCGTGGATCAGCAGGTCAGACGGGATGGCGCGAACTTTCGCCCGAGTGGGCGATAACGTGCGTACACGGCGCTGGAGCGTGGTTGAATCACGGCGGAGTCTCGCCGGTCCGGCCACCGTTCCGGGGGTTCGGAAACGCGGGAACAGAGTGTGCTGTACGGCGCTGGAGGATCTGTGGACCTGAAGGTGAACGACTACACCACCGACGATGGCCTGACGGTCATCAACGTGGAGGGCGAGATCGACGTCTACACGGCGCCGAAGCTTCGCGAGAAGCTCATCGATCTGGTCAACAAGGGCAAGTTCCACCTGCTGGTGGACATGGAGAAGGTGGAGTTCCTCGACTCGACCGGTCTTGGTGTCCTGGTGGGCGGCCTGAAGCGGGTGCGCGCCCACGACGGCTCGCTGGAGCTGGTGTGCACCCAGGAGCGCATCCTCAAGATCTTCCGGATCACCGGGCTGACCAAGGTCTTCGGCATCCACGACTCGATCGCCGAGGCCGAGGAAAAGCGCAAGGGCGCCAAGTAGGCGCCCGGCTGAGATGGCGACCGTTGAGCTGTCCTTCAGCGCGCTGCCCGTCCATGTCCGCACCGCCCGGCTGATCGTCACCGCCGTGGCCCGCCGCAGCGGGGTCGCCGAGGCGCTGCTGGACGAGGTGCGGCTCGCGGTGGGCGAAGCGTGCTCGCGGGCCGTGGAGGCGCACCGCCTGCACTGCCCGGACGAGCCCGTACGGCTGGAGCTGTGCGGCGCCGACCGCCGCTTCGAGGTCATCGTGAGCGACAGCGTTCCCGGTGACGACGCGGCGGGCGGCATCCCCTCGGTGCGGGACGCCGAGGAGTTCGAGTACGGCCTCGGAGAGGGCGTCGCCGAACTGGGCCTGGCGGTCATCGCCGGCCTCGCCGACGACGTGGACATCACCGACACGCCGAAGGGGGTCCAGATCAGGATGAGCTGGCCCGCCGAAGCGGAGGCGTCCATCTGACCGCCCCTCCCGGTCCGGCCGCCCGGACACCCAGACGAAGGCCCCGCTAGCGGGGCCTTCGTCATTCCCGCCCTCTTCCCTCAGGGAGGAGGGCTTTCGCATTGATTCGGGCCCCTCCCGCGTCGATCGTGTTGGCGAGCGGGCCGCGGGGCCGTGGGGGCGTGGGGGCGCTGGGCGGTGGCTTCCGGGGCTTGTGTGCGTGGGGGCGGGGCGCCGGGGGTCGGTCTCGTGGGGAGAACGGGGTGGCGCGCGGGGGAGGCGGGTGGGCGGGGCGCTGAACGAGGCTGTCCACGTCGATCTCCGTGGAGGAGAAGGCATGTCGGGGGCGTTCGCGTCGCCCGCGCGGTGGACGGTCTGGGCGGGGCGCTGAACGGGGCTGTCCACGTCGATCTCCGTGGAGGGAGAGGGGCGTGGCGGGGGCGTTCGCGTCGTCCGTGGGGTGGACGGGCTGGGCGGCGCGCGTGGTGCCGCTGTGCGTGTTGCCGTCCGGGCTGTGGCGGGTGGGTGGCGATGGTCGCGGGGGACGCGGGGGTGGGCGTCGCGGGTATGGGGGTGCGGACGTGCCGGACGGGGCGGCGATGTGGTCGCTGACCGCTTGCTATGTGCTGCTGTCGGTGTGGGGACCGCTGGGCGGTGTTCTCGCGTTGGCGTGGTGCGTGCGGCGTTCGGGGTGGGTAACGGGTGGGGCGGGTGTTTCGCGGGGGGCCGAGGTGGGGTGGGAATGGCGTCATGAGATCGTTTGCGGGCCGGGATACCGATCGTCCGCATTAGGGTCTGGACAAATTGCTATTTAATGCCTAGCTTGAATTAGGGACGGCGGATGTCGGCGGAACCGGGCGCGGGGCGCGCGGGTGCTCGCACGGTGGAGCGTGACATCTGGGTGTCCCCGAGGTGACCTGCGGATATACGGCTCCATGGGCAGTTTGAGATTAAGTTTCGGCGTATGCCGGATTGCAGTTCCGTGTCGTCCTCATGAAGGCGCTCACGCTCTTCTCATCGGCGAGCGCGCTGCGTAGACTCCCCGCACCCGCGTTGCCGTGCGAGGCGTTCGAAATCACCACTCGCGGGGTACGCGGTAAAGATCGTCTTTATGACGGTCGAGATCGCAACGCCCCTGTCGAGGAGGACGGATGTCTGGGCTTTCCCTGTCAAGCCCGGCCAGCGCAGAAGTGGATCTCGGCGGCGGCGACCTCTCCCTGGTCGTCGTCGTCGCCGTGATCGCGCTGCTGGCACTGGCCGTCGCCGCGGGTCTGGTTCGCGAGGTGCTGGCCGCGGGCCAGGGCACCGAGAAGATGCAGGACATCGCACGGGCCGTGCAGGAAGGCGCGCTCGCCTACCTGAAACGCCAGTTCCGCACGGTCGCGGTGTTCGTGGTGCTCATCCCGCTCGTACTGCTGCTGCTCCCGGCCGACTCGTGGGGAGAGCGGATCGGCCGGTCGGTCTTCTTCGTCATCGGCGCCGCGTTCTCCGCGGTCACCGGGTTCACCGGGATGTGGCTGGCGGTCCGCGGCAACGTGCGGGTCGCGGCCGCGGCCCGCGAGGAGGGCGGCGAACGGATCGCGATGCGCATCGCGTTCCGCACCGGCGGCGTCGCCGGGATGTTCACGGTCGGCCTCGGACTGTTCGGGGCGGCCGTCGTCGTGCTCGCGTACCAGGGGGACGCGCCCAAGGTCCTGGAGGGCTTCGGGTTCGGCGCGGCGCTGCTGGCCATGTTCATGCGTGTCGGGGGCGGCATCTTCACCAAGGCGGCCGACGTGGGCGCCGACCTCGTGGGGAAGGTCGAACAGGGGATCCCCGAGGACGACCCGCGCAACGCCGCCACCATCGCCGACAACGTGGGCGACAACGTCGGCGACTGCGCGGGGATGGCCGCCGACCTCTTCGAGTCGTACGCCGTGATGCTCGTCGCCGCGCTCATCCTCGGGACGGCGGCGTTCGGCACCGAGGGCCTGGTGTTCCCGTTGATCGTGCCGATGATCGGCGTGATCACCGCGGTGATCGGGATCTTCGCGGTGGCGCCCCGCGACCGCGACCGTTCCGGGATGTCCGCGATCAACCGGGGCTTCTTCATCTCGGCGATCATCTCGGCCGTGCTCGTCGCGATCGCCGCGTTCGCCTACCTGCCGTCCTCGTTCGCGGACCTGTCCGGCGTGACGGACCCGAAGATCCAGTCGCTGGACGCCGACCCGCGCTGGGTCGCGCTCGGCGCGGTGCTCATCGGGATCGTGCTGGCCAGCGCGATCCAGCTGCTCACCGGCTACTTCACCGAGACCAACCGCAAGCCGGTCCAGGAGGTCACCGCCAGCGCCCGCACCGGCCCGGCGACCGTGATCCTCTCGGGCATCTCGCTCGGCCTGGAGTCGGCCGTCTACACCGCGCTGGTGATCGGCGCGGCGGTGTACGGGGCGTTCCTGCTCGGGTTCGGCAACACGACCGTCGCGCTGTTCGCGGTCGCGATGGCGGGCACCGGGCTGCTCACCACGGTCGGCGTGATCGTGTCGATGGACACCTTCGGGCCGGTCTCCGACAACGCGCAGGGCATCGCGGAGATGTCCGGCGACGTCGAGGGCGAGGGCGCCGCCATCCTCGAACGGCTCGACGCGGTCGGCAACACCACCAAGGCGATCACCAAGGGCATCGCGATCGCGACGGCGGTGCTGGCGGCGACCGCGCTGTTCGGGTCGTTCCGCACGACGGTCGTGAGCGCGCTGGCGGACGCCTCCGACGACGCCAAGGACGCCCTCGACTCGTTCGCCACGTTCAACCTGTCGATCGACAGCCCGAACGTGCTGGTCGGGCTGATCGTCGGCGCGGCCGTGGTGTTCCTGTTCTCCGGCCTCGCGATCAGCGCGGTCGGCCGGGCGGCGGGACGGGTCGTGGTGGAGGTGCGCGAGCAGTTCCGCACCAAGCCCGGGATCATGGACTACAGCGAGAAGCCCGACTACGACCGGGTCGTGGACATCTGCACCCGCGACGCCCAGCGCGAGCTCGCCACCCCCGGCCTGCTGGCGATCCTGACGCCGATCGCGGTCGGCTTCGCCTTCGGGTACGCGCCGCTCGGCGCGTTCCTCGGCGGCGCGATCGCGGCCGGGGTGCTGATGGCGGTGTTCCTCGCCAACTCCGGCGGCGCCTGGGACAACGCCAAGAAGCTCGTCGAGGAGGGCGAGCTCGGCGGCAAGGGCTCGCCCGCGCACGAGGCCACGGTGATCGGCGACACGGTCGGCGACCCGTTCAAGGACACCGCCGGCCCCGCCATCAACCCGCTGATCAAGGTGATGAACCTGGTCGCGCTGCTCGTCGCCGACGCCGTCGTCACCTACGCGGGGAACGTCCCGCTGCGGATCGGCGTGACCGCCGTCGCGGTCGCGGTGGTCGTCGGCGCCATCGTCGTGTCCAAGCGCCGCGCCGACCCGATCGGGTCCGGTTCGGGCGAGCCCGCGCTCGCGGGCGCGGGCGCGGGGCCGGGCGGCGGCCCGGTCGCGTCGGGAACGGCGTCCGGGACGTCCGCCGTGGGCGGTCCCGCGGCCCCCGCCGAGTCCGTGCCGGCCCCGACGCCGGCCGAGCCCAAGGCCGCTGAGCCCAAGGCCGCTGAGTCCACTGAATCCGCGAAGCCGGCCGAGCCCGCCGGTTCAGGGGAGGAGTCGCCCGCCAACAAGGCGTGACCTGCGGAGGAGGGGGCCGGTGGCATCGCGCCGCCGGCCCCCTCCGGCCGTCCGGGCGGGTGGTGTCGGGAGCACGGGGGACCGGTCGTACGCTGTACGAGGGGCCCGTCCGGCGGGCCCCGCGAGGCCGGGAGGCGGGACAGTGAGCAGCGGCAAGCAGACGGTGTCAGGGGCCAGGGGATTCGCGATCGTCCTCTGCGGGATGCTCGGGATCATGGCGGTCCTGTGGGGGCTCGCCGCCCTCGTCGCGCCGTAGCCGCTCCGTAGCCGCTCCGTAGCCGCGGCGAACGAATCCACCGCACGGGCTCCAGGGCCCGTCGGATCGAAGACCCGCCGGGCAGGCTCTAGGGTGGCGGCATGCCGAAGCTCATCGTCCTCCGCCACGCCAAGGCCGCCGCCGCGATCGGGCTCCCCGACCACGAGCGTCCGCTGGCCGATCGCGGACGCCGCGACGCCGCCGCGACGGGCGACTGGCTTCGCTCGAACGACCTCGTACCCGGCCAGGTGCTGTGCTCCACGACCGTACGGACCCGGCAGACGCTCGAACTGCTCGCCCTCGACGCGGAGACCGGTTTCGAGTCGCGCGTCTACGACAACGACCCCGACGACCTGCTGGCGCTCGTCCGCGAGAACGGCCGCGACGACGTCGGGACGCTGATGGTCCTGGGGCACAACCCGTCCGTCCACCAGGTCGTGCACGGGCTCGCCGGGGAGTCGCCCGACGCGTTCCCGACGTGCGCGCTCGCCGTGATCGAGGTCCCCGGCCCCTGGTCCGAGACGTGGCCGGGCACCGGGACCCTCCTCACGACCCGTACGCCCAAGGACTGACCGGCCCGCCGCTCGCGGTGTCCGCAGTGGTCAGCCTGGCCCTTTCTCTTGGCCGGGGTTGTTCTTCGGGGTGGATTCGGGGTCTCGGGCCAGTTCGGAGTCGTCGGGTGTGATGCCGGTCGGTTCCGGTTCGTCGGGTTCGGACTCCGTTTCGGTGGTGCCGTCGGCGGGGCCCAGGTCGGGGGCGACGGCGTTCACGCAGGATCCGATGACGGTCGCGACGTCGCGGCGCAGCGAGCCGACGGTGTGGCGGATGCCGGACGCCTGGAGGAGCGCGCGGCGGATCGGGGTGTACTCCTCGCGGTCCACGCCCGACTTGATCTCCGCGCGGCGGCGCTTGGTGAGCCTGGTCAGGTGGGCGTCGAGCGCGGCGAGCTCCTCCTCCAGCTCCTCCATGGGGGACGGGCCGCCGGGCGGGATCTCCTCGGGGTCCTCGATCCCTTCGGCGGCCTCCTCCAGCTGGTCGGCGAGCCGGTCGAGGATCTCGGGGAGGGGCCGGTGTCCACGGCCTCCTCGCGGGCCATCCGGGCGACGGCGATCAGGCGGTCCCGGACGCGGTGGGCGGCGCGGACGGCGGTCAGGAGGGCGTCGATCAGCTCGGTGTCGGGGACCCGTTCCAGTTCGAGGCGGTCGCGGGTCCTCGCGACGGCGAGGGCGCCCTCCTCGGCCGCGACGACCTTCTCGTGCGGCAGGCTCGGCAGCTCGCCGTCCACGACGGCGGCGGCCGCGCGGACCAGTTCGGCGTGGACGCCGAGCATCCGGCCGAGCTGGACGGGCAGCCGCTCGACGTGCCCGGTCGGCCACAGCAGCCGCACCGCGAGGAACGCGATGACCGTCCCGGCGACCGTGAGGCCGATGCGCTCCCCGGCGGTGGCCCAGCCGGACGGCGTCGAGAAGCTCAGCAGCATCAGGAACAGCGGCGACCCGAACAGCGCCCAGTAGGTGAAGTTCACCGAACGCAGCGCGAACGCCCCGAGCCCGAACACGAAGATGACCAGGATGATGGTCAGGTGGCCGGGCGCGAGCGCCAGCAGCAGCGCGGCGACGGCGGACCCGGCCGCGGTGCCGCCCACGCGCTGCACGAGCCGGTCGACGGTCTCGCCGTAGGTGTCGCGCAGGCTCAGCATCGCGGTGATCGTCATCCACTGCCCGTGCGGGATCGCGAACGCGGCGGCGAGCGCCATCGACACCACCGCCGTCACGAGCACCCGGGCGACCTGCCGGAACTTCGGCGTGCGGTTGCGGACGGCGCGGCCGATCCGCGCGGAGGCCGACATCGGGTGCGGGTCGGGCAGCCGCGGCGCGCCGACCTTGAGGCGCAGCCCGCCCGCGACGAGCCGGCGCGCGGTGTTCATCTCGCCGGAGATCCGGTCGATGGAACGGCGGATCTGCCCGATCAGGGCGACCGCCACCAGGTCCTCGTCGCCCGCGAGCCCGGCGCGGCGGATCGCCTCGGTCTGCCGGACGACGCGGCGCACCGCCGCGGACTCCTCGCCGCCGAGCGGGGCGTCCCCGGCGGTCGCGACCGCGCCCGACAGCAGCCGCAGCCGGGCGGCGAGCGCGGAGATGGCGATGTGGGTGTCGAGCTCCCACTCGCGGTCGGGCGGGCTGTTGCGGGTGGCCTCGACCACCGCCTCCAGCGTCACGGCCTCGTGCATGATGCGGGCGAGCGCCTCGATGAACCGTTCGGGCCGGGTGGGGTCCTCGCGCCCGCGTCCCGACCGGTAGAGGCTGTACGTCGTCCGGGCGTCGGTGAGCGCCTCGGAGGCGGCCCGGCGGCGCTGCTCCCAGTCGGGCTTGCGGGTGACCTCCTCCAGTTCGGGATCGTCGAGCTCGACCTTGTCCAGGACGCTGCCATCCGGGGCGCCGACGTCCTGCGCGACGGCGTCGAGCGCCTCGGCGACCGCGTCGGCGGCCTCGCTCAGCGCCGCGCGCAGCGGCTTCAGCCGCCGCGCGGGCCAGGGGGCGAGGAGCAGCGCGGTCGTGAACAGCCCGCCGATCATCTCCAGCAGCCCGCTGTGCACCACGTCCGAGGTCGGGGGCCGGATCGCGCTGTTCAGCACCGCCATCCCGGCCGTCGAGCCGATCTGCGAGACGGCCGTGCCGAGCGCGACCAGCGGCGGCACGACCGCGACCGCGAGCCAGGTGTGCCCGCTGAGCAGCCCGCCGACCGCCGCGCCGACCGTGACCATCAGCACGCCGCCCGCGAGGTCGCGGGCCTGCGACCCGTACGGCCCCTCGGGTGCGCGCAGCGCCACCAGGTACGCGCCGAGCGCGATCGTCGAGCCCGCCGCGGCGTACCCGGTCAGCGTCCCGACCAGCAGCGGGACGGCCATGGCGACGGAGGCGGCGAGCCCGTACAGGGGCGCCGCCCGCCCGTTGATCTGGGCGTACGCCTCCCGCGCACGCTGTAGCACGCGTCCCTGCCTTCCCACGTTCCTCGCGCGTCGTCCCGCAGGTGACCTTGTACCCGCAATCCGCGCGACCATGATCGTCACGTGGGAGAGGGGCGGCGGGGCGCCGAGGAGGGGGCGCGCGAGGGATCAGGCGGGCCGGGGGCGGGCCGCCGGGGTCAGGTGGCGGGCGGGGCGTGGCGTCGGCGGCGTCGGCGGCCTCGACCTCTTCGCGGGAGATGCCGAGGAGGAACAGGATCGTGTCGAGATACGGCACGTTGACGGCCGTGTCGGCGGCCTGGCGGACGACCGGCTTGGCGTTGTAGGCGATCCCGAGCCCGGCGGCCTGGAGCATGTCGAGGTCGTTGGCGCCGTCGCCGATCGCGACCGTCTGGCTGATCGGGATGCCGGCCTCGCGGGAGAAGCGCTCCAGCGCGGTCGCCTTGCCCGCCCGGTCGATCACCGGGCCGGAGATCCGGCCGGTGAGCTTGCCGTGCTCGATCTCCAGCGTGTTGGCGGCCGAGTAGTCGATCCCGAGGTCGTCCACCAGCGCGTCGGTGACCTGGGTGAACCCGCCGCTGACGATCGCGAACTTGTAGTCGAGCCGCTTCAGCGTGCGCACCATCGTGCGGGCGCCCGCCGCCAGCTCGACCTCGCGGCGCACGTCGTCGATCGCGGCGGCGTCGAGCCCGGCGAGCAGCGCGACGCGTTCGCGCAGGGAGCCCTCGAAGTCGAGCTCGCCGCGCATCGCGGACTCGGTGACCTTGGCGACCTCGTCGAGGCAGCCCGCCCGCGCGGCGAGCAGCTCGATCACCTCGCCCTGGATCAGGGTCGAGTCGACGTCCATCACGATCAGCCGCTTGGCGCGCCGGTGCAGGCCGCCGAACTGGACGGCGACGTCGACCTGCTGCTCGGCGGCCTCGATGGCGAGCGCGGCGCGCAGGCCCTCGGGGTCGGCGCCGGAGACGTCCATCTCGATGCAGGTCACCGGGTACTGGGCGAGGCGTTCGATCCGGTCGATGTTGGCGCCGTTGGCGGCGATCCGGCCCGCGATGCCCGCCATCGCGGCGGGCTTCAGCGGCGCGCCGAGGACGGTGACGTGCAGCCGCCCGCGCCGCCGCGGCATCGACTTGGTGCGGCCGGTGGCGAGCTCGACCTCCATGTCGAGGTCGGTCGCGACCTTCTCGGCGGCGGTCCACACGCGCCCGATGTCGGCGCCGTCGGCGTACGCGACCAGCACGCCGAGGACGAGCCGGCCGCGGATCACGACCTGCTCCACGTCGGCGACGGTGATCGGGAAGTCGGCGAGGGTGCCGAACAGGCGCGACGTGACGCCGGGGCGGTCGCGGCCGGTGAGGGTGATGAGCAGCGTGCGCTGAGCTGAGCCGTCCATGCTGCTCACAACGGTACCGGCCCGTCGCCGCGCGGCGCTCGTGACGTCCACCATGCGGACACCTGTTCCAGCGGTGTTCAGCGGCGGTTCAGGTCGGCGGCGTCCCGCGAGGCGGACGAAACGCCAGGTGAGGGGCCTGAACGCCCCGTCCGCGCGGGCTCGCGGCGGCGCACGCCCCTCGCACGGGCCCGGGCCGCGGGCGCGGCGTTCCGGGCCCGCCGTGATCACTCGGGAAGGAGCAGGTTCGCGTCGCCGAACTCGTGCCAGAGGTAGCCCTCGGCGAGCGCCGCCTCGTAGGTCGCCGCCAGCAGGTCCCGGCCCGCGATCGCGGTGAGCATCATCAGGTGGGACGACTTCGGCTCGTGCAGGCCCGTCAGCAGGCCGTCAACGGCCCGTACGCCGCGTTCGGGCGTGACGACGTGCTCGGTCCATCCGGCGGACGCCCGCACGGTCCCTCCGGCGTCCACGGCCGTCTCCAGGGCCCGTACCGCCGTCGTGCCGACCGCGACGACCCGGCCGCCGCGCCCGCGCACGTGCCCGACGAGCGCGGCGGTGGGCGCGGGGACCTCGTACCGCTCGGCGTACGGGGGCTCGTGGGCCTCGGGCGACGCGACGCCGGTGTGCAGCGTGATCGGCGCGACCAGCACGCCGCGCGCGACGAGCCGGGTCACCAGCTCCGGCGTGAACGGGCGGGCCGCGCTCGGCATCTCCGCGCTCCCGGTCTCCCGGTCGTACGCGAAGGCCGTCTGGTACGCGGCGGCGGGCCAGTCGCGCCGCACGTACCCGTACCGGATCGGCACCCCGTGGCGGCGCAGGTAGGGCACCACCTCGGTGCTCAGCCGCGCCTCCCACAGCCGTCCGGTACGGCGGCCGACGAGGGTGAGCGTGGCGCCCTCCGGCAGCGGGATCCACTCGCCGGGACGGCCGCCCTGGTACGGCAGCGTCGCCTTCCCGGCGCGGCGCCGCAGCTCGACGAGCCAGAGCCGGTCGCCGCCGTCCGGGACGGGCGTGGAGAAGTGCACGCTGATCCGGTCCAGGCGTACGGCCGCGGGCAGCGTCGAGGAGGTGTTGACCACGAGCAGGTCGCCGGGCAGCAGCAGCTCGGGCAGGTCCCGGAACCCGTGGTGCGACACCTCCCCGGTGGCCTTGCGGCCGACGAGCAGCCGGACCCCGTCGCGGGCCCGGCCGCGCGCCTCGGGCGGCTCGTGGGCCTCCAGCTCGGCGGGCAGAACGAAGTCGAGCGCGTCGACCATGGCGGTTCTCCAAGCGTTGGCGGCCGGGACCCGGCCTCAGGCGGATGCGGAAGCGGGACGGGGGTCCAGGCGCAGGGCGGCGACGACGCCGAGCAGGGCGATCGAGACGAACAGCGCGCCCGCGACGGCGAGGCCGGTGCCGAGCCGTTCGGTGCCGAACGCCGCGACCAGGGCGCCCGCGACGCCGACGACGAGTGACGAGCCGAGCGAGTCGGCGATCTGGAGGGAGGAGCTGTTGGCGCCCTGCTTCTCCTCCGGCGAGTACTCCAGCATGAGCACGCTGAGGCTGCCGATCGTCAGGCCCATCCCGGCGCCGCCGACGGTCCACGCGGGCGCCGCCGCCCAGCCGGAGAGCTGGAGCGCGACCGTGGTGGCGGCGATCCCGGCCGTGACGGCGACCGCCCCGGCGAGGACGAAGAACGCCCGCGGCCTGCTCGACCTGCCCTGGTACTGCGAGGACGCCGACCAGCCGAGGGCGCCGGCCGTCAGCACGAGCCCGGCCTCGGTGGCGCTGAAGCCGTGCAGCGAGGTCAGGGCCAGCGGGACGAACACGTCCGTTCCGAAGAACGCCCCGGACAGCAGCCCGCGCGCGAGCACCACGCTCGGCAGGCCGCGCCCCAGCCGCAGCGCCCCGGCGGGCAGCAGGCGCGGGAGCCCGTACGCGAGTCCGGCGAGCCCCGCCGCGGCGATCGGGACCGTCGTCCAGCCGAGGTGCTGGAGCCCGTACAGCAGGACCCCGGCGCCGCCCGCCACCGCGACGGCCGCGAGGTAGCGCCCTGCCCCGACGGGCTCCGCGCCGCGCGCGCTCGGCCGGATGCGGCGCAGCGTCGGCACGAGGATCAAGCCCGCCGGGACGACGATCGGGACCAGCCCGAGGAACACCCAGCGCCACCCCGCGTGCTCCGCCACCGCCCCGCCGACCGCGGGCCCGAGCAGGGACGGCAGCACCCACGCCGCCGACATCGCCGCGAACACCCGCGGCCGCAGCCCGTCGGGGTACACGCGGGCGATCACCACGTACACGGCGACGAGCGTCACGCCGGTGCCGAGGCCCTGCACGGCGCGGCCGAGCACGAAGACCCCCATGTGCGGCGCCGTCCCCGCGATCACGAGCCCGGCGACGAACCCGGACAGGCCCGTCAGCATCGGCCGCGCCGGTCCCGAACGGTCCACCCAGCCGCCCGCCAGCACCGTCGCCAGCAGGCTCGCGATCAGCGTCGCGCTGAAGCCCCACGCGTACAGCGACAGCCCGTCCAGGTCGCGCGCCGTCGCCGGCATGACCGTCCCGACCGCCATGGACTCGAACGCCTCCATCGTGACGACCAGGACGATCCCCAGCGTCGGCGCCCGGTACCGGGCGCTCAGCACCCCCTCCCGCCGGGACCGCGCCGCGCCCGGAGCCCCGCCGGACTCCAGCGTCGCCGTCATCGCCCGCCCCGCCCCGCCACCGCCTCCGGAGCCTCCGGCCCGCCCTGCGCCCGCGCCCCTGCGGTGTCGTTCTGGCTGCTGGGGCCGCTTTCCGCGGGGGCCGTGGCGAGGTCGGACACCTGGTAGCGGCCGGACGGGCGTCGGTCGGTGATCAGGCGGTGCAGGGCGGCGGCGGCCTCCTCGGGAGGCGGGGCGGCGTCGGCGTCCTCGCCCGCCGCGCGCAGCATGTCGGTGCGCATCTCGCCCGGGTCCGCCCACCACACCGCGATCCCGGGCTCCTCGGCCGCGAGGACGTTGGAGAGCTGCTCCAGCGCGGCCTTGGTCGAGCCGTAGCCGCCCCACGTCTCGTACCCCTCGACGGCCGCGTCGGAGGTGATGTTGAGGACCGCGCCGCGGCGTTCGCGCAGGGTGGGCAGGAACGCCTGGACCAGCGCGAGGGGCCCGAGCACGTTCGTCGCGAACGCGTCCGCGAGGTCCCGGACGGGCTGGTCGGCCAGGCGCGGCATCGGCGTCGTGCCGAGCGTGCTCGCGTTGTTGACCAGCAGGTCCAGGCCGTCCCCGGCCGCCGCCGCGAGGGCGGAGCGGTGCGCCCCGTCCGCGACGTCGCCCGCGATGGCCGTGACCGCGCCCCCGAGAGCGGTCAGGTCGTCGGCGGCGGCGTCCAGCGCCGCGGCGCCGCGCGCGTCGATGATCAGGTTCCAGCCGTCCCGGGCCAGCTCGCGGGCCAGGGCCCGGCCGAGCCCCCGGGAGGCTCCGGTGATGAGTGCCGTCTTCCGCGTCATGCCCCCGACGCTAGGAACCGCGGCGTCCGGAGGGCATCGGCCGACCGCCCCCCGCGCCTTGGTCACATGGACCTAGGACCCCCGGCGGGCGCGGCGGATGGCCCGAGCGGACGACGCCGCCGGCGCCGGTATGCGACCGGGGAGGGCGACCGCCCGCGCGGACGTAAGACCCCGGACTGATTCGCCCGCCCCCGGCCAGAGAGTACGGTCTTCAAATGTGAGCACCGGAGACGCTCGCGGGGAGACGAGATGACCACGGAACGGGACGGCTGCGGCGACCCGGGGGCGACCCTGCACGCCGTGAGCTCCGCCGTGCTCGCCGTCACCAGCCACCTGTCGGTGCACGAGGTCCTCCAGGTGATCGTCCGGGCCGCGGCGCAGCTCCTCGACGCCCGCTACGCGGCGCTCGGCGTGCCCGACGACGAGGGCTCGTTCGCCGAGTTCGTCGTGGAGGGCGTCTCCGACGAGCAGTGGGAACGGATCGGACCGCTGCCGCGCCAGCACGGGATGCTCGCCGCGATGCTGCGCGACGACACGCCGAAGCGGCTCGCCGACATCCGCCGGGAGCCCGAGTTCGAGGGCTGGCCGGTCGCGCACCCCGTCCTGAAGGACTTCCTCGGCGTCCCCATCCGCGACGGCGAGAAGGTGCTCGGCATCCTGTTCCTCGCCAACCGGCGCCGCCCCGGCGGCTTCACGCAGGACGACCAGGACCTGCTCGCCCTGTTCGCCGCGCACGCCGCCATCGCCATGACCAACGCCCGGCTGTACGAGCACAACCGCGAGCTGACGGTCGTCGCCGAACGCAACCGGCTCGCCCGCGAGCTGCACGACGCGGTCGCGCAGAAGCTGTTCTCGCTGCGGCTGACGGCCCGTACCGCCTCGGCGCTCGCCGAACGCGACCCCGCCCGCACCGTACGGGAGCTGGAGCAGGTCGAACGGCTCGCCGCCGAGGCGCTCGCGGAGCTGCGCGCCGTCATCTTCGAGCTGCGTCCCGCCGACCTCGCCGACGGCCTGACCGCCTCGCTGCGCAAGCACGTCGAGGTGCTGGACCGGGCGTACGAGACGTCGGTGCGGATGACCGCGGGCGGCGCCGTCACGCTGCCCGAGGAGCAGGAGGCCGTGGTCTTCCGGATCGCGCAGGAGGCGCTCCACAACGCGCTGCGACACGCCGGGGCGCGCACGATCCAGGTCACGCTTTCGGCGGAGGGCGAGCGCGCCGTCCTGGAGGTCGCCGACGACGGCTCCGGCTTCGTCGTCGGCCCCAACGGCAACGCGAACGGGAACGGCAAATCGGGCCCCCTCGCATGGGACGGCGCGCCCGCTGAGCTCGGCGAACACGGCCTGCCGCGCGACGTTCCCGACTCCCAAGGCGCGGCCGACGACCCGTACGGCGGGCTCGGCCTGGCCTCGATGCGCGAACGGGCGTGCGCGATCGGCGGGCGCCTCGTGATCGACGCGGTACCGGGCGCGGGAACGGCGGTCCGGCTGGAGGTGCCGCTGTGATCCGCGTGCTGATCGCCGACGATCATCCGGTGGTCCGGCAGGGTCTGCGGACGTTCCTCGGCATCCAGGACGACATCGATGTCGTGGGCGAGGCCGACGACGGCACGTCGGCCGTGACGCTGGCCGAATCCCTCAAGCCCGATATCGTGCTGATGGACCTCAAGATGCCGGGCGCCGACGGCCTCACCGCGCTGACGGAGTTGCGGGCTCGCGGGGTCCAGGCACGCGTGCTCGTCCTGACCAGTCTCACCGAACGAGGACACGTGCTGCCCGCTGTACAGGCGGGGGCGGCTGGGTATCTCTACAAGGATGTCGACCCACAGGCCCTCGTCCAGGCGATCAGAGCGGTCCACGACGGGCACGTCCTGTTCGCGCCCGACGCCGCCGAGGCGATGCTGAGCGCGGAGCCGGCGGGTGACGACCGCGGCGTCGCCGCGCTGACCGAACGGGAACGGGAGGTGCTCGTGCACATCGCACGGGGCAGGTCCAATCGGGAGATCGCTCGCGCTCTCGTGGTCTCCGAGAAGACGGTCAAGACGCACGTCAGTAATCTGCTCATGAAACTGGGAGTGCAGGACCGGACCCAGGCGGCGTTGTACGCCGTTCGCCACGGACTGGCCGGCGACTGATACAACTCCTCTGACAGGATCGTCATCGAAATCGGTATGAACGTAGCAATCAGGTACGCAGCAGATAGCGACATCGGGTGCAGCCGCGAGAACAACGAGGACTCGGGCTACGCCGGTGCTCGGCTGATCGCGGTCGCCGACGGCATGGGCGGCTACGCGGGCGGCGAGGTGGCGAGCTCGACGGTCATCGGCTCGCTGCGCTCGCTGGACGGCGACGCCCGCGATGTCGACGAGCTCGTCGGCAGCCTCGGCCGCGCGGTCGCCGAGGCCAACGAGAAACTGCGGATCGTCCGCGAGGAACGCCCCGATCTGAGCCGGATGGGCACCACGCTGACCGCCATGCTGTGGTCCGGGCATTCCGTCGCGCTCGCGCATATCGGCGACTCGCGCGGTTACCTCCTGCGCGACGGCGAGCTTTTCCAGATGACGCAGGACCACACCATGGACGAGCTGCTGAAGTCGGAGGCCGAACAGGCCGGCGGCACCGCCGACCCGGCCGAGACCTCCCGCCTCTCGCACGTCCTCTACCGCGTCCTCGACGGCCGCGAGGACCGCGAACCCGACCTCAAGCTGCGCGAGGCCAAGCTGGGCGACCGCTACCTGCTCTGCTCCGACGGGCTGAGCGGCCCGGTCGACGCCCAGCGCATCTACGAGATCCTCACCGCCGAGGCCGACCCCGTGCGCGCCGTCCAGCGCCTCATCGAGACGGCCCGCGACAACGGCGGCCCCGACAACATCACGGCCGTCGTCGCCGACGTCGTCGAGGCCGACCACATCACCGACCCCGAAACCGCCCTCACCGTCGGCGCCGCCGGCCAAGCCTGACCCACGCGCGCGCCGCCACCCGCCGCCCACCATCCGCCGCCCACAAGCCGCCGCTCACCCGAGTCCCGTCCTCGGCCCTGGCCTCATCCTGGCCCTGGCCTCGTTCCTGCCTCGTTCTTGCCCCCGCGTCCTCCTCGGCGTCCCGGGCCTCGCATTGTTCCCGGCGTTCCTAGCCCCGCGTTCTTCGCGGCCCTAACCCCGCGTTCCTGGCCCCGCGTTCTTCGCGGCCTTGACCCCTGCTGACGGTCCGTGCCGCCCCGGCGTCCGCCGCCCGGCCCCACAGCCCGCCCGCGCCCGCGCCCGACCGCGCTCGTGCCTGGCCCCTGCTCCTGCCCGGCCCCGCCCGTGCCCGGCCCCCGCTCGCGCCTGGCCCCGCTCGTGCCCGCCCGCGCCCGCGCCCGGCCCCCGCCCGCGCCCGGCCGTCCGTGATCCGCGCATCCACGCCCGGCCTGTCCGCGGGAGTTATCCCCAGAACCTCGTTCGACTTCCCTGCGCTGCGCGAGGGCTTGACGATGGGTGTACGCAGGTCCGCCTCCGGGCGGGAGGGGCCCGCTTGTGAATGTCTCCGTTCTCAGTTCTCCGTGTCGACGACCCGCACCGACGAACGCAGCGAAACAACCCAGCCGCAAGCCAGACCAGCCCAACCCAGGCCGACCCCAACCTAGGCCGACCCGACACCAGGCCAGCCCGAACCAGGCCGACCCGGACCCGGGCCAGCCCGAACCCAGGCCAGCCCGACTCCACGCCGCCCGAGCCAGCCCGACTCCAGACCAGCTCAGCCCCCAGGCCAGCCTCGGCCTTCAGCCAGACAAGTCATGGACGCGGGACGCGGACGGGCCGGGCGTGGACGTCCGGGGTGCGCGGGGCGAGGGGTGGATATCGCCCATCACGCGAAAGACCGCCCACGTCGTTAGCGGTTTGTCCTACTCTTTCCCCTGAGGTGAGGTCACTCGCGCGCTGGGTAACGGTCCGATCGCGGATGGTTGTCCGGGGTTGACCTTCCTCCGGGTGCACCCGGTATACGGGTGACCTGGACGTTTGTCATCGAGGCGGAGGATTCGTTGGGGGGAGCGCCCGGGGCGGCGGTCACCGATGCACCGAGAGGTGCGCTCGGGGGACTCGTCAGCCGGACCCTCACCGCTGCGCGGCACGGCACTACGGGTGTCATGCTGCGTGTCGCGGCGATGGCCATCGCGGCCGTCGGCGCGGCATGGATCCACCGTGCCAACGACCCCGGTGTGCTCTGCCCCCTACGGGCGATCACCGGTGTCCCGTGTCCCCTGTGCGGGGGGACCACCGTGTTCATCGAGTTCGGTTCGGGCCGTCCGGCCCGCGCGGTGCTCGCCAACCCGGTGGCCCTCGCCGGCGCGATCGCGGTCGCGCTCGCGCCGCTCGGGCTCGGGAGCCGGTGGTGGGCACTCCAGCCGAGGACCCGGGCGTGGGTCCTCGGTACCGCCCTCGTGGGGTCGGAGCTGTGGCAGCTCGCCAGGCTCGGTCTCCTGCGGGTTTGAGGCCGTCGTCGTTCGTCGGCAGACTTGCGGAGCCCTCCGGGTCCGGCGGGCGTCACATAACCACAGGGTCAATCAATAAGGAGCAAGTGTGGGTAACCCCTACGACCCGTACGGGCAGCAGCAGCCGGGCTACGGGCAGCAGCAGCCCGGGTACGGCCAGCAGCCGCCGGCTCAGCCCGGGTACGGTCAGCCCCCCGCCCAGCCCGGGTACGGCCAGCCGCCCGCGCAGCCGGGCTACGGGCAGCAGCCGCCGCCCCAGCCCGGGTACGGCCAGCCCCCGGCGCAGCCGGGCTACGGGCAGCCGCCCGCGCAGCCCGGGTACGGCCAGGCCCCTCCGCCGGCGCAGCCGGGGTACCAGGAGGTGCACCACCACCACTACGGGTCGACCGGTCAGCTCGCCGAGTGGGGTTCGCGCGCCGGCGGCTACATCATCGACTACCTGATCATCATCGCGCCGGTGCTCGTGCTGTACTTCCTCGGCGCGCTGCTCTCCAGCTCCGGCGGCGGCGCGGCGCTGATCGGCGTGCTGCTGATGCTGGTCGGCATGATCGTGTCGTTCGCCGGCGCCCTGTGGATCTGCTACCAGGAGGGCACGACCGGGCAGTCGATCGGCAAGCGCCAGATGGGCATCCGCCTGGTGAGCGCGCAGACCGGGCAGCCGATCGGGTTCGGCATGGCGTTCGTCCGCAAGATCGCGCACATCGCCGACAGCTTCCTGTGCTACATCGGCTTCCTCTGGCCGCTGTGGGACGAGCGCAAGCAGACGTTCGCCGACAAGATCTGCAACACGCTGGTCGTCCGCAACTGACGCCGTCCGGCGGCCCGGAGCGACGCGCACCAGGCCGCCCGCGGGAACGGGGCGTCCCTCCCCTGGGGGCGCCCCGTTCGCCATGTCCGGGCCCTTCACACGGTCCCGGGTCCTTCGTCTGGTCCGGGGTTCCTCACTCGCCCCAGCCCGGTGGCGCGGGCTTGCGGGGTCCGAAGCCCGGGTTGTAGTACTCGCGCAGCTCGGCGCAGCGGCCGTCGGACGCGAAGCGCAGGACGAGGCAGCCGGGCAGGGTCACGCCGCCGTCCGGGCCGGACGGCTTGTACCAGTCGTCGTCGCGCATCGTCGCCCACCACTCGACCGCCGCACGCGCTCCCTGCGCGACCGGCGCGCCGAAGCTGAGGTCGAGGTGCTCCTGCGTCCTGGTCGCGCGCCGCCAGTACGCGCGGATCGCGTCCCGGCCGACGTGCGGAGGGGCGAGCGGATCCGACGCGTACACGCCGTCAGGCGTGAACAGGTCCGCGACGCCCTCCGCGTCCTTGTCCAGCCACGCCCGCCGGTACCGTTCGATCCACCCCGCCACATTGATCTCATCGCTCATGGCGCCGACGATCGCAGCCGCCGCCCCTGCCCCGCATCGGCCGAGCCCTCCGCCTTTGGACGGAGGACGGACGGCGGAGACGGGTGAACGGGCGCACGAACGCGCGACTGGGCGGCAGGCGGGGCGAACGGACGGGAGAGCACACAGCCCGCAGCCGCAGCCCGCAGCCGCGGCCCGCGGCCAGCCGGAGTGGGTCAGGGGACGGGGTCGAAGGCGCTGTTGCAGGCGGCCACCAGGGCGCGGCGTACGGCGCGGTCGATGAGGCGCAAAGCCTCTCCGCGGCGACGGATCTGATCCGCCGTGAGGCCAGGGGAATCCATCCGCCGGGCAAGGTCGACGACCAGCGACAGCCGTCCCGCCAGCGCGGCGACGCGGTGGGCGCGGGGCGGGTAGCCGGGCGCGAGGGGATGGTCGCCGCGGGTCGGGTCGCGCAGGTCCACGAGCGCGTCGGCGACCTCCGGCGGCACGCCCGCGACGTCGTCCACGGTGAGCAGGGCCTCGGTCGCGTCGCGCATGGCGAGGGTGAGCTGGCGGTCGGCGTCGGCGAGCGACGGCACGTCGGGCGGGCCGGGCGCGGCGTCGTGGGCGTCCCAGCGCACCCCGACGTACGACGAGCCGCGCCGGTCCTCGGCGGGGACGAGCCCGATCGCGCGGTCGGGCAGCGCCACCACCACGGCGGACCCGGCGTCGATCGCGGCCCGGTTGAAGGGCGGCGGGCCGGCCAGTCCGAGCGGGTCGCCCGCCGCGGGCAGGGCCAGCCGGAACGCGGTCATCCCCGCGACGCGCAGGTCGCCGAGGCCGCGCCGGAGCGGCGCCTCCGCCCCGCCGCCGAGGGCCCCGGCGAACGCCGCCGCGGGCGGGACGCAGCCGAGGATCTGCGGTCCGGCGGCCTTCTCCACCGCGTCCACCGCCTCGTCGAGACCCACGTGACCGGTCAGCCACGCGTTTCCCCACGCGACCAGCGAGGTCGCCACGTCGTTACTCATCCCGTCCCCAACAATCCCCAATGGGCATGCGATCCACCATAAGCGCTCGCTCCGCCGGCGCCGTTCCCGAGGGAGGCGGGGCACCACGAGCACCCCGCATCGCATAGGTTCTTTCCTGGAGACGGATCACCTGGGATTCCGGGATTGGGGATTAGAGCGCGCGATGGCCGGCGAGGTACTGCAGCTCAGCGGAGTCGGGGTCCGGCGCGAGGGTGCGACCCTGCTGCGCGACGTCACATGGACCGTCAACGAGGACGAGCGATGGGTCATCGTGGGCCCGAACGGGGCGGGCAAGACCACGCTGCTCCAGATCGCCGCCGCGATGCTCCATCCGACCGAGGGCTCGGTGGAGATCCTTGAGGAGGAGATCGGCCGCACCGACGTGTTCGAACTGCGTCCGCGGATCGGCCTCGCCAGCACCGCCGTCGCCGAGAAGGTCCCCGCCGGGGAGACGGTCATCGACCTGGTGCTGACCGCGTCGTACGCCATCCTCGGCCGCTGGCAGGAGGAGTACGACTCGACCGACCTGGCGCGCGCCGTCGAACTGCTCGACGCGCTCGGCTGCGCCGACCTGATCCGGCGGACGTTCAGCACGCTGTCGGAGGGCGAGCGCAAGCGGGTGCAGATCGCCCGCGCGCTGATGCCCGACCCCGAGCTGCTGCTGCTGGACGAACCCGCCGCCGGGCTCGACCTCGGCGGCCGCGAGGACCTGGTGACCCGGCTCGCGCGCCTCGCCGACGACCCGTCCGCGCCGACGATGGTGATGGTGACCCACCACGTCGAGGAGGTCCCGGACGGCTTCACCCACGCGCTGCTGCTGCGCAAGGGGGAGGCCATCGCGCAGGGGAAGGTCGACGAGGTCTTCACCGAGGAGCACCTGACGCGCTGCTTCGGGCTGCCCCTCAGCATCGAGCGCCAGAACGGCCGCTGGTACGCGCGGGCCCGCGCCCCGCGCCCCTGACCGGTACGCGACGTACGGCCGCCGCCTCCTAAGCGTCCCGACGCACGGCCGCTGCCGCCTGCCGTCCGGCCGTCCGGCCGTCCGGCCGCCGCCGTTCAGGCGTTCGGACGGACCCCGGGTTCCGGCGGGGGACGGGCGGTCCCTACCATCGGGGGCCGTTCGGAACTCGGTGGACGTGGGTGGGCGCTCTTGGACGTGGTGGACGCGGTCGCGATCTTCGCTGCGGGGATCGCCGCCGGGGGAATCAACACGATCGTCGGGTCCGGGTCCCTGATCACGTTCCCGACGATGGTCGCGCTCGGCTTCCCGCCGATCGTGGCGAACGTGTCCAACAACATCGGCCTGGTGCCGGGCAACGCGTCCGGCGCGTACGGCTACCGCAAGGAGCTGGAGGGCCAGCGGGCCCGGCTGCTGCGGCTCGGCAGCGCCTCCGGGCTCGGCGCGCTCATCGGTGTGGTGCTGCTGCTCAGCCTGCCGGACGCGGCGTTCACCGCGATCGTCGTCGTGCTGATCGCGGTCGCGCTGGTGCTGGTCGTCGCGCAGCCGCGGATCCAGTCGTGGATGGCGGGACGGGGCGGCGAGCGGCGTCCGGACGGCGGGCGGTGGCTCTGGTTCGGGGCGCTCGCCACGGGCGTCTACGGCGGCTACTTCGGCGCTGCGCAGGGCATCGTGCTGATCGCGTTGATGGCGATCGCGATCGAGGACGACCTCCAGCGGCTGAACGCGGGCAAGAACGTGATGGTGGCGATCGTCAACGGCACCGCGGCCGTGGCGTTCACGGTGACGTGGGCGTTCGGCGGGACGCGGATCGACTGGCTCGCGGTGCTGCTGATCGCGGTCGGGTCGTCGCTCGGCGGCATCCTCGGCGCGAAGCTCGGGCGCCGGATCCCGGCGCTGGTGCTGCGCGGGGTGATCGTGGTGGTGGGCATCGTCGCGATCGTGAATCTCCTGGCCTGACCAGGGGTTTCGCGGCGTTCCGGCGGGCTCGGCGAGGGTTGCCGGAGGCCGTTTCCGGGTATAAGTCGAATATACGTTCGATAACCCGATGTGGCCGGGAGGTTCGCGCGGATGAAGGGCGACAGGGTCGAGATCGTGGTCGACGTGGGCGGGACGGAGACGAGGACGTACGAGGTGGCCGCGACCCGCGCCGGGCGCCGCGTCGAGATCAGCACCAGGCGCGGGGTGGTCGAGGTCAGCGAGGTCACCCGCACGGGCGGCGCCGTCCGCACGGCCCGGTTCATGGCCAGCCGGGTCCTGGCGCTCGTCGAGCACCCCGTTCTCGACGAGCGTTCCGACACCGACGGTTAGGGCGCCGCGGCACGGTTACGTTCGGTGGACGACCCGCGGAACGCAGCCCCGAGGAGGACACCGTGGCGACCGGACTCACCCGGGCCCGCTGGACGCACATCGCGCTCCCGACCGGCGATCTCGACAAGGCCATCGGCTTCTACACCTCGCTGACCCCGCTGGTCGTCGTGGAGCGGTTCTCCGACGACGCGGGCGAGAGCGCCTGGCTGTCGAACGAGGGGCAGGTCGAGACGCCGTTCGTGCTCGTGCTGGTGTCGTTCGACGGGGACCGGGTCAAGGAACTCGGGCTACTGCGCCCGTTCGCGCACATCGACATCGAGGTCCCGGAGCGCGCCGACGTGGACGCCCTCGCCGAACGGGCCCGCGAACTCGGCTGCCTGCACTGGGAGCCGCGCGACCTGCCCGACCCGGTCGGCTACGTCTGCGCGCTGAAGGACCCGGACGGCAACGTCATCGAGATCTCACACAACCAGAAGGTCTTCGACACCGTCCGCAGGCTGTGGGGCGAAAAGACCTGAGACCCCCGTACGCCGCGCCCTCCTGTGCGGTGGGCCCTCCTGTGCGCCGGGCCGTCCTGTGTGATGGCCTCCCGCACGTCCGCCTCGCGTACGTCGGGCGCGTGTGCTGGTGTGGGTCAGCCGAGGGGGCGGACCTGGACGGTGCCGTCGTCCAGGACGCGTGACTCGAACGCGGGCTGGCGGCTCGTGGCGGGGCCGTGCACGACCGAGCCGTCCGTCACGCGGAACGTGCTGCCGTGCCAGGGGCAGACCACGCACAGGTCGGCGTCGTCGTCGGTGATCACGCGGCCCTGGTGCAGCGGGCCCGCGAGGTGGCTGCACCGGTCGGCGAGGACGTGGATCTCCTCGCCGTCGCGCAGCACGAACAGCCCGATGTAGCCGAGCCTGCGGTGCACCGGCCAGCCGTCCGGCAGGTCGGCGGACTGGCACAGGTCGTGCCAGCCGAGCGGGACGAGATGCGCGACCTGGTCGGCGTGGCTGGCCCCCGCGGCCTGGCGGAACGCCAGGTGGCCGCCCAGGTAGCCGCCCGCCATCAGCGCCGTCAGCCCGGCGAACCCGAACATCCGGCCCGCGCCGTCCCGGCCCTGGCGGCGCGCCAGCAGGGACGCCGAGTAGAGCATCGTCGCGCTCGCCGTGCCGAGCGCGTGGACGAGCCCGACGCGCTGCTGCTCGCGGTGCAGGGCGGACCAGTCGGCGAGGCCCGTCAGCGCGGTCGGTACCGCGCCGGCGAGCCCGGCGGCGACCAGGACCTGCGACGCGCGCCGGGTGCCCGGCACGAGGTCGAGGACCGCCGCCGAGATCCAGCAGCCCATCGGCACGTCGGTCAGGGTCGGGTGGGCCGGATGGCCGGCCGGTACGCCGTGCAGGGCGTCCTTGACCGGGCCGGGACGCAGCACGCGCCGCACGGCCGTGGAGATCGTGCGGATCGCGCGGTCGAGGCCGTCCGCCTGCTCCAGCTCCTCGGCCACGTCCACCAGCCGCGGCCGTGCCTGCGGCAGCGGCCCGCGCCGGAAGATCTTGCTCGCCCGTCGGTTCACTGTCCCTCCTCGGGTGCGTGCCTCCGGTACCGATAGGTGACGGCCGTAATGGGACGCTTGTTGCGAGGTTAGTCTCCGCTGTCACCGGCGGCCACCCGGGGGAGGGGCCCGGCGGCCCGTTCGGCGGAGCCGGGCACCCCGCGAGCGGGGCTCTCTCGCTGGTTACGTACCTGCGGGTAGGACGACCTAAACCCCGCTTTCCGGCCGGGCGCTCCACGTAACGGGACCCTCGCCCGCCGATGCCTTCTCCGCAGCGGCTCCATCGCTTACAGTGAGGGCGACCCCCAGCGACCGGACGAGTCGAGCCCGATGGACGATCCAGAGTCGTCGCGATCCACCCGCCCCGCGACGGCGCCGCACCCCCAGCCCGCCCACGCCGAACGCTCTCTGATCGACGAGATCGGAGTCCGCTTCCCCGGATGGAAGGCGTGGCGCAGCGACACCCTCCGCTGGTGGGCCTTCCGCACCGCCGCCGCGCCCCTGACCATCGAGCAGCTCCGGGCCGGCTGCCGCCTCATCGTCCAGGCCGACACCCACGCCGAACTCTGCGCCCGCGTCCGCGCCGAGAACCACCTCGCGGCCCGCGCCGACCGCGCCATCGCCTGACCCGCCACGCCAGCGGCCGGCACGTCCGCGCCGGGCGTGGGCGGGTCAGGGGGTGGGTTCGGCTGGTTGGGGCTGCGGGCGGGGGCGGCCGTCCGCTGGTGGGGCAAGGCGGTGGGGGAGGTGGGGACCGGCTCCAGGGTCACCGGGACGCCGTTGAAGACGGCGGTGCCGGAGAGCGGGTCGATCTCGCGCTCGTCGGTGAGGACGTTGACGTTGACGCCCGCGTGCCTGCTCGCGGTGCCCGTACGGGTGCCGGGGCGGTCGTGGCCCCAGCCGTGGGGGAGGCTGACGACCCCGGCCATGACGGCGTCGGTGGGTTCGGCGGTCGCCTCGACCGAGCCCGTGCGGGACACGACCCGTACGGTGTCGCCGGGGCCGATGCCGAGGCGGTCGGCGTCGGACGGGTTGAGGTGCAGGGTGCAGGTGTTGGATCCGCGCACGAGTTCGGGCACGTTGTGCAGCCAGCTGTTGTTGGAGCGCAGGTGCCGGCGGCCGATCAGCACGAGCGGCTGGGGGCGTCGCGCGGGGCGTTCAGCGCGCTGCGGAGCCGGTCGGCGTCGGCGGCGAACGGCGGCGGGCACAGTTCGATCCGCCCGGACGGCGTGCAGAGGAT
This sequence comes from Actinomadura sp. J1-007, assembly GCF_009793335.1. GTDB lineage: Bacteria > Actinomycetota > Actinomycetes > Streptosporangiales > Streptosporangiaceae > Spirillospora > Spirillospora yumaensis. The sequence continues at coordinate 3,515,322 of NZ_WING01000001.1, forward strand.
CTCGTCCAGCCGGGGCTTCAGCGGGCCGAGGTCGAGGCCGTGCGGGTGCTCGGCGCGCAGCCGCGCGAGGGTGAGCCCGCCGGGATCGGCGCCGAACCCGTCGCCGTACGGGCCGAGCCGCAGCATCATGTCGATGCGCTGCTCGGTGGAGGTGCCGCCGTCGAGCATCGCGCGCAGTTCGGCGGGCTCGCGGCCGTGGACGGGCGAGCCGTCCATCGCCGCCGCCTTGCCGAGCGTCCCCGAGATGATCATCTCGTCGAGCGCGGCGGTGCCGTCCCCGGCGGACGCGCCGTCCGCGCCGGACGCGATGAGCGCGAGGCGGGCGAGGATCGCGGCCTCGCTGGGGCGGCCGTCCGGCAGCGGCGCCACGGGCGGCGAGTAGCGCACGTAGTCGCGGACCGCGAACCCGAGGAGCGCGACGTCGTAGTGCGGCGTCTGCGCGGGGCGCGGCGGCGGCAGCACCACGGTCGCGTGGCGGGTGGTCTCGTTCAGGTACGGGTCGACGCTCACCATGAAGTCGAGCCCGGCGAGCGCGGCGTCGAGGCGGGCGGAGCCGGGCGCCGACAGGGCCGGGTTGCCGCCGATGGTGACCAGTGCGCGGATCCGGCCCTCGCCCGGCGTCTCGATCTCGTCGGCGAGGGTCGCGACCGGGAGCTCGCCGTTCACCTCGGGCAGGCCGCGCACGCGGCTGCGCCACCGGCCCGTCGTGAACGGGCGCTTGCGGCGGTAGACCGGCGTGTGCGCGGGCCGCGGGAACATCGCGCCGCCCTCCCGGTCGAGGTTGCCGGTCAGCACGTTGAGCGCGTCGACGAGCCAGCTGTTGAGCGTCCCGTACGCCTGCGTGCAGGTGCCGATGCGGCCGTACACGGCGGCGCGGTCGGCGGCGGCCAGCTCGCGGGCCGTGCGGCGGATGGTCGCGGCGGGGATGCCCGTGACGGCGGCGACGCGTTCGGGCGTGAAGTCGACCGCGACGGCGCGCAGGTCGTCCAGCCCGTTGAGGCGTTCCCGCAGGTGGGCGGTCAGGGACACCAGGTCCTCGGCGAACAGGGTGTGGACGAGCGCGATCAGCAGGTACGCGTCGGTGCCCGGCCGGATGAACAGGTGCTCGTCGGCGAGCCCGGCGGTGCGGGTACGGCGCGGGTCGACCACGGTGACCTTGCCGCCGCGTTCCCGGATCGCCTTGAGCCGGCCGGGGAAGTCGGGCGCCGAGCACAGGCTGCCGTTCGACTCCAGGGGGTTGGCGCCGAGCATCAGCAGGTGCCCGGTGCGGTCGAGGTCGGGAACCGGCACGGCGAGCGGGTCGCCGAACAGGTGGCCGCTGCTGACGTGCTTCGGCATCTGGTCGGCGGTGCTCGCGGTGTAGAGGTTGCGGGTGCCGAGCGCCTTGACGAGCGCCCCGGCGTACAGCGGGCCCGCGACCGAATGCGCGGTCGGGTTGCCGATGTAGACGGCGACGGCGTCGCGCCCGTGCCGTTCGACCACCTCGGCGAGCCCGCGCCGCACGGTCTCGAACGCCTCGTCCCAGCCGACGTCGGCGTGCCCGCCGGCGGTGCGGGCGAGCGGCCCGGAGAGCCGGTCGGGATCGCCGTCGAGGCTGCCGAGCGTCGCGCCCTTCGGGCAGATGAAGCCCTTGCTGAACGGGTCGGCGGCGTCGCCGCGCACGCGGGTGATCCCGCCCGCGTCGTCGAGCGTCAACTCCAGCCCGCAGAGGGCTTCGCAGAGGGGACAGGTGCGGAAGGCCGTGCGGGTGCCCATCGGGTTCGCTCCTCGTGACCGGGACCGCACCAATCATGACCCCTGCCCCGCCCGACGCCACGACCGGCCCCCGTCAGGACGTGGCCACACCCCGCCTGCCGGGATCACGACGGGGTTGCGAACGGGGCGCGGCAGGGCATGGCCGGGCTCGCGTGGCGGGGTTACCGTGAGGGCAGGACATCCGTCCGCCTCTCAGGGAGTCGCGATGGAGGCGTGGGTCGCCTGGCTGCTGCTCGCCGCGGCGCTCGGCATCGCCGAACTGCTCACGCTCACGCTCGCGCTCGGCCTGCTCGCGGTCGCCGCCGTCGCCGCGGGTGCGGCGGGCGCGGCGGGGATGCCGCTCGGCGTGCAGGCCGCGGTGTTCGCCCTGTGCTCGGTGGCGGGGGTCGCGGTCGTCCGGCCGGTCGCCCGCCGCCACATCGCCCAGCCGCCGCCGCTGCGCACCGGCGCCGCCGCCCTCGTCGGCCGCGAGGCCGTCACCCTCACCGAGGTCAGCCGCGCGGGCGGCCGGGCGCGGATCGGCGGCGAGGAGTGGACGGCCCGCCCGTACGACCCCGACCTGGTCATCCCCGCGGGACGCACGGCCGACGTGCTCGCGATCGAGGGCGCCACGGCCCTGCTCTACCCCGTCCCGGGCGCGGACTGAGGAGCCACCATGACCGACATCGCCATCGCCGTCCTGGTCCTGCTGGCCGCCGGCGTGATCGTGCTCGCCACCGCGGTGACGCGGGCCGTGTGGATCATCCCGCAGGCCCGCGCCCGCAACGTCGAACGGCTCGGCCGCTACAGCCGTACGCTCCAGCCCGGCATCAGCTTCGTCGTGCCGTTCGTCGACCGCGTCAAGAACCTCATCGACCTGCGCGAGCAGGTCATCGCGTTCAAGGCGCAGCCGGTGATCACCGAGGACAACGTCGTGGTGCACATCGACACCGTGCTGTTCTTCCAGGTCACCGACCCGCGCGCGGCCGACTACGAGATCGTCGACTACATCAAGGCGATCGAGCAGCTCACCGCGACGACCCTGCGCAACGTGATCGGCACCCTGGACCTGGAGGCGACGCTGACCTCCCGCGACCGGATCAACACCGCGCTGCGCGGCGTCCTCGACGACGCGTCCGGCAAGTGGGGCATCCGCGTCACCCGCGTGGAGATCAAGGCGATCGAGCCGCCGCCGTCCATCAAGGACGCGATGGAGAAGCAGATGCGCGCCGAACGCGAGAAGCGCGCCGCGATCCTCACCGCCGAGGGCGGACGGCAGGCCCGGATCCTCACGGCCGAGGGCGAGAAGCAGTCGGCGATCCTGCGCGCCGAGGGCGCCAAGCGCGCCGCGATCCTGGAGGCCGAGGGCCAGTCCATCGCGATCGAGCAGGTCTTCGCGTCCATCCACGCCGCGGACCCGGACCCGAAGCTGCTCGCCTACCAGTACCTCCAGACGCTCCCGAAGCTCGCGGAGGGCCAGGGCAGCACGTTCTGGGTGATCCCGAGCGAGGTCACCTCCGCGCTCCAGGCCGTCTCGCAGGCGTTCGGAGGCACCACCGAGACCGCCACGCCCGTGCCTGCGTCCGGGGCCGGGTCCGGGTCGCCGTCCGCACGTCGTGACCCGGGAGAGATCGCGGGCGGGACGGCGGGTGGCGGGACGGCCGGCGCGATCGGCGCGGGCAGCGCGGGTGGCGCGGGTGGCGCGGGTGGCGTGGGCAAGTCCGCTCTCTTCGCCGCCGCGGCCGAACTCGCCAAGGCAGCCTCGGAGACCCCCGCCGGGCCCGAGAAGCGCACGTCCCCGGACGACAAGCCGCCCGCGCTCAACGAGGGCCCCAAGTAGCCCGTCCACCCGAACGGACGCCTCGGTGGTGAGGAGGCGGCAGGGGGACGGTCGGGGTCAGGGCTTGGCGGGTTCGGTGGGGAGGCGGCGGCAGTCGGGGCACAGGCCCCAGAACGTGACGTCGGCTTCGTCGACCAGGTATCCGGCGTCGTCGACCGGGTCCAGGCAGGGCGGGCGCCCGACGGCGCAGTCGACGTCACGTACCGCGCCGCAGCGCCGGCAGACCAGGTGGTGGTGGTTGTCGCCGACGCGTCCCTCGAAACGGGCCGGGCTCCCGGCGGGTTCGATCCGGCGGACGAGACCGGCGGCGGTCAGCGCGTGCAGCGCCTCGTACACCGCCTGGAGGGAGACGTGGCCGACGCGTTCGCGGACGCCTCCGGCGATCGCCTCGACCCCCAGGTGGTCGCCGGCCCGCACCGTCTCCAGGATCGCGACACGGGCCGCCGTGACCCGCAGGCCGGCGTCGCGCAGTTCGGACGCGGGGGTCGGGGTCTCGGAGGCGGTCATGGTCTCAACGTACCTCCCTAAACACGAATCATTCAACTTAAGGATTGATGCGTACTTTGGAGGGCTTTGTCCTTCAGGGCCGGAACCGGCCAAGCGCCTCTCCCGGGGGACCGGGTTCCGGCCGTTGCCGGGGCCGAGTAAGTGCCCGGGGGCGGGGTGGTCGGTGGGCCGGGGGGTGCTGGTCATGGCGGGGCGTTCGATCGGGGCCGGAGTTCGATAACTCTGCGTAATCGATGTTTCACGTGGATCAGCGACGCGCGGGGGTCCGCGATGTCCGTGTCATGCTGGGCCGAGCCGAACGTTAAGGAGCGGTCCGATGCGCGGTAACACGGTCGTGGTGACCGCCCTCGCCGGGGTGACGGCGCTGGTCGCGGGCGCGTGCAGCAGCGGTTCGGGCAACTCGGAGGCGAAGGGCGACACCGGTCCGCCGTCCGCGTCCGCCGCCCCGTCCGGGGGCGCGCGGACGTCCGGCGCGCCCGCCGAGCCCGCCGCCAAGCGGCCCATCACGATTGCGTTCGGTGGCGACACGCACTTCGAGGGACAGCTCCGCGCCCGCCTCGCGCGGCCCGCGACCGCGCTCGGGCCCATCGCGCGAACCCTCCGCGCCGCCGATCTCGCCATGGTCAATCTGGAGACGGCGATCACGACGGGCGGGACGCACGCGCCGGGCAAGGAGTTCGCCTTCCGCGCGCCGCCCTCCGCCTTCACCGCGCTCAAGGCCGCCGGGGTGGACGTGACGTCCATGGCCAACAACCACGGCATGGACTTCATGCAGGGCGGCCTGCGCGACTCCCTGAAGGCCATCGGCCGCACCCGCTTCCCGACCGTCGGGATCGGCCGCGACGCCGACGAGGCGTACCGCGCCCACCGCGTCACGGTGAAGGGCAACCGGGTCGCGATCATCGGCGCCACGCAGGTCCTCGACGACCACCTGATCCAGGCGTGGACGGCCGGGGAGCGCAAGGGCGGCCTCGCGTCCGCCAAGGACGTCCCGCGCATGGTCCAGGCCGTCCGCGAGGCCCGCAAGGGGGCCGACCTCGTGATCGTCCACCTGCACTGGGGGCAGGAGCTCAAGGCGTGCCCGCTGCCCCGCCAGCGCGAACTCGCCAAGGCCCTCACCGACGCGGGCGCCGACGTCGTCGTCGGCGGGCACGCGCACGTCCCGCTGGGCGGCGGCTACCTGGACGGCAAGTACGTGCACTACGGCATGGGCAACTTCGTCTTCTCCTCCGCGTCCGGGCAGACCGCCAACTCCGGCGTGCTCCTGCTGCGCGTCCAGAACGGCAAGGTCGCCAACGCCAGGTGGAAGCCGGCCCGCATCTCCGGCGGCCTCCCCCTCCCGCTGAAGGGCGCCGCCGCGTCCGCCGAGCTCAAGCGGTGGAACGGCCTGCGCTCCTGCACGGGCCTCAAAGCGACCCCGTAGCCCCGCCCCGCCCTCGGCCGTGACGGGGATCGGGCGGCGGCTGCACAGCGGGCGCGGGGAGGCGTACGTTCGCAGGGAGAGTGCACCCTCGGACGGGCAGGTGGGCACAGTGCGGGATCACCGGGTGAGGTCGGGCGAGGTCGAGCTGGCCGTGCGGGAACGCGGGGAGGGGAACCGTCCCACCGTGGTCCTCGTGCACGGCTACCCCGACACGAGCGCGATGTGGGACGAGGTCGCCGAACGGCTCGAAGCGCGCTTCCGGGTGATCGCCTACGACGTGCGGGGCGCCGGGGCCTCCACGACCCCCGACGACCCGCTCGACTACGGCGTGGACGTGCTCGTGGACGACCTCGCCGCCGTTCTCGACGGGCTCGGCGCGGACGGGCCCGTGCACCTGGTCGGGCACGACTGGGGCTCGGTGCAGGGCTGGGAGGCGGTGACGGGCGACCGCCTGCGCGGGCGGATCGCCTCGTTCACCTCGATCTCCGGCCCCGCGCGCCAGCACCTCGCGCGGTGGACGCGGGAGGCGGCGCGGTCCGGGCCGCGCGGGCTCGCCGAGGTGCTCGGGCAGGCGCGGCGCAGCGCGTACATGCCGGTGCTGATGGCGCCGCGTGCGGGCGAGCTGCTCGCCCGCACGCTGCCGCTCACGTTCGGGCGGGGCCTGCGGTGGCGCGAGGGCGCCGACCCGAGGCCGGGGCACCCGGCGGCCACGCTGCCGCGCGACGCGCGCAACGGCCTCGGCCTGTACCGGGCCAACCTGCGGAACCTCGGCGGCGTCGAGGGCGACGGCGACACCGACGTCCCCGTCCAGCTCATCGTCCCGACCAGGGACCGCTACGGCGGCCGGTCGCTGCTGCTGTCGGCGCGCGGCCACGCGTCCCGCCTCTACGTGCGGCGCGTCCCCGCCGGGCACTGGGTGGCGCGCAGCCATCCCGACCTGGTCGCGCGCTGGATCGCCGAGTTCGCCGACCACGTCGCGGGCGGCGAGGAGACGCCCGACCTCGCGCGCGCCCGCGCCGCCGGACGCCCCGGCCGGGACTTCGGCGGGCAGGTCGCCGTGGTCACCGGCGCGGGCAGCGGCATCGGCCGCGCCACCGCGCACGCGTTCGCCGCCGCCGGCGCCCGCGTCGTCGCCGCCGACATCGACGAGGGCGCCGCCAAGCACACCGCGGACGAGATCGGCGCGCGCGGCGGCGAGGCCCACGTGTACCGGGTGGACGTCGCCGACCCCGACGGGATGGAACGGTTCGCCGCGTACGTCCGCGACACGTTCGGCACGCCCGACGTCGTGGTCAACAACGCGGGCATCGGGCTCGCCGGGTCGCTGCTGTCCACGTCCGAGGACGACTGGGCCCGGATCCGCTCGGTCAACCTCGACGGCGTCTACCGGGGCTGCCGGCTCTTCGGGCGGCAGATGGCCGAACGCGGCGAGGGCGGCCACCTGGTCAACATCGCCTCGCTCTCCGCGTTCATGCCGACCGCCGAACTCCCCGCGTACTCGGCCGTCAAGGCCGCCGTCCTCCAGCTCAGCGAGTGCCTGCGCGTCGACCTCGCGCCGCTCGGCATCGGCGTCTCGGCGATCTGCCCCGGCGTGGTCAACACCGCGATCCCGCGCAACACCGAGTACGTCGGCATGAGCCGGGCCGCCGCCGACGAGCTGCGCGAGACCGGCTCCCGCGCGTTCGAACGGCGCGGCTACCCGCCCGAACGGGTCGCCCAGGCCATCCTGCGCGCCGTCCTCCACGACCGTCCCGTCGTCCCCGTCACCCCGGAGACCCGCGTCGTCCGCACCCTGTCGCGGCTGTCACCCGCCGCCACCCGCACCCTGGCCCGCCTCGGCCACCGCGCCCGAACCCGCCCCCGCCCCGCCCCTCCTCGCTGAGCGTTCGTGGGGTGCTCGCCGGGCGTGCGTCGGCACGATCCGCGGTCTCGACTGTCGCGTCGCGGCGGGGCCGTTCGTCCCGGGTGATGGTGGGATCGCCTCGGGGTCGTACTCGTGTCACTCCGGTTGCGGGGGCGGGAACCCGTCGCCGCCGACGCCCGTTGGACGGGGTGAAGGGCCGCAAGGTCCGCGTCCGGCGGCGAGGGTCTCGGGAGCACTCTCGTCGGACGGCCGGGGGTGGGAAACAGCGTCCGCCCACCGCCCGGCCGTACCGGACGGCGTCCGGCCCGCCACTGGCGGTGCGGGGCGGTAGCGGAGGCTGACGAGCGCGGACAGCAGCGCGGTGACCAGCATGAACGTCCAGCCGGTGCGGAAACCGGCGAGCGAGGGGGCGGCGGTGCCGCCGAGGATCGCGGTGAGGACGGCGACGCCGAGGGCGGAGCTGATCTGGCGCGACATCATCAGGATCGCCGACCCGAGCGACAGGCTGCCCGCGGGCAGCGTCGCGGCGGACCCGAAGAGCGGCGGCTGGAGCAGCGCCGTGCTGGCGCCCGCGAGGACGCCGCCCGGCAGGAACGCGGCGGCGTACGAAGGATGCGCGGTCGCCGCCAGCGCCCACCACGCGCAGCCGCCCGCGAGCGCGACCCCGCCGAGCACCGCCGAGGCGCGCCCGCCGACGCGGGCCACGATCCGTCCGGAGAACGGCGACAGCAGCATGCAGGTGACCGGCAGCGGCGCGATGCCGAGGCCCGCGCGCACCACCGAGTAGTGCCAGACGCCGCTGAGGAACAGCGTCGCCGAGAGCAGCATCGCCGCGAACACCAGGTAGTACAGGAAGACGCCCGTGACCGACACGGCGAACGTCCGGTGCCGGAAGAGCCCGAAGCCGATCACCGGGTTCGGGTGCCGCCGCATGTGGAGCGCGCCCGCCGCGCCGAGCACGGCCGCCGCCAGCGCGCACCCGAGCGTCGCGGACGAGCCGTACCCCCACGCCGGGCCCTGCACGAACACCGCGGTCAGGCTCGCCGTCGCGCCGAGGACCAGCGCGGCGCCGGCCAGATCGAGCCGCTGCCGCGCGCGGCGCGGCGGCTCGGGCAGCAGCCGCCGTCCCAGCACCAGGGCGCCCGCGGCCACCGGAACGTTGATCACGAAGATCCAGCGCCAGTCGGCCATCAGCAGCAGCCCGCCGACCACCGGCCCGCAGCCGCCGCCGAACGCCGCGACGGCCGTCCAGATCCCCATCACCGTCGGGTGCTCGCGCGCGGGGAACGACGGCAGCGCGAGCCCGAGCGACGTCGGGATCAGCACCGCCCCCGCCGCCGCCTGCACCACCCGCGCCGCGACCAGCACCGGCAGCGCCGGGGCCGCCGCGCACGCCGCGGACGCCGCCCCGAACAGCGCCATCCCCAGCAGGAAGCTCCTGCGGCGGCCCGTGTCGTCCGCGAGCCGCCCCGCCGGGACGAGCGCCCCGCCGCCGCCCGCCGCCGTCGAGGCCGTCCGCGCGGCGCACGCGCGCGGGGCCCGCGTCGTCTCCCTGTGCTCCGGCGCGTTCGTGCTCGCCGCCGCGGGCCTGCTCGACGGCCGCCGCTCGGCGCTGCACTGGAAGCACGCGCCCGTCTTCGCCGGGCTGTACCCGGCCGTCGAGGTCGATCCGTCCGTCCTCTACATCGACCACGGCGACGTGCTCACCGGCGCGGGCAACACGGCGGGGATCGACCTGTGCCTGCACCTGGTCCGCCAGGACCTCGGCTTCGAGACGGCCGGCGCCGTGGCCCGGCAGATGGTCGTCCCCCCGCACCGGGCGGGCGGGCAGGCGCAGTACGTCGAGACCCCGATCCCGGTCCACGAGGACGGCCTCGGGCCGCTCCTGCAATGGGCGACGGCCCGGCTCGACCGGCCCCTCACCGTCGCCGACCTCGCCGCCGAGGCCGGACTCACCGGCCGCACCCTGATCCGGCGCTTCCGCGCCGAGACCGGCACGACACCGCTCCGCTGGCTCCTCGCCCAACGCGTCATGCGCGCCCGCGAGCTCCTCGAACGCACCGACCTGCCGATGGACCTCGTCGCGGAGCGGTGCGGCCTCGGCAGCGCGCCCAACCTCCGCGCGCACTTCTCCCGCGAGCTGGGCATCTCCCCGAGCGAGTACCGGCGCACCCACCAGCCCGTCCGCTGAACGGGAGGCTCAGGGCGGGGTGAGGACGCGGAAGCCCCCGTCCACGGGGATGCGCGCGCCGGTCACGCCGTGGAACGCGCCGTCCACGACCGCGCCGATGACCGTCGCCACGTCCTCCGGATCGAGCATCCGGCCCAGCACGGACCGCTGCCCTAGGTCGGCCTCCATTTCCGGGGTACGGAGCGCGGACGCCGCCTCTGTGCGGACCGCGCCCGGGACGACCGTGTTGACGGTGATTCCGCAGGTCGCCGCCTCCGCCGCGACGTGGCGGGCGAACGCGTCCAGAGCGGATTTGGCCGCGGAGTGCGCGACCGCCCCCGGCCGCGTCAGGTCGGCGCTGAGGCTGGAGATATAGACGATCTGCCCGGCCTTCCTTTCGCTCATCTCGCGGAGCACCTGCTGGCTCACGTGGAAAACGGCCGCGAGTTCGCCCTGGAGTTTCTCGGAGAAGGCTTCCCACGGCATGGAGGAGAACGGCATGAAAGGCGGCATGATGTTGGCGTTGCACACCAGCACGTCGATCGTCCCGCAGTCCGCGAGCAGTCCGGCGACCGCGGCCGGGTCGCACACGTCCGCGCGTACGGCCCGAGCGGACCCGCCCGCCTTCTCGATGCCCTCGGCGACCGCGCGGGCGGACGCCTCGTCCGAACGGTAGTTCACGACCACGTGAAAGCCCCGCCGGCCCAGCTCGGCCGCCGTGGCGGCGCCGATCCCGCGCCCGGCCCCGGTGATGAGTGCGATTCGTTCCATCCGGCGACCGTACGGGAAGCCGCTAACTCAGCGAAAGCACGTACCTTGAGGTAAGCCCATCCCGCCGAGGCGCTCCCGCGGGCCGTCGCGTGCGGCGGCCGTGTGATGATGCGGGGATGGCCGAGGTGACGTTGATGTCCGATCCCGCGGTTTACGCCATTCCGATCAGGGAGTGCGGTGACCCGCTGGTGGACGTACGGGAGCGCGGAGAACTGCTGGTCGACCGGCGGGTGGCCGACGCGGACGGCCTTTTCGCGTTCGTCCGCGCCGGGGTGTACGAGCGGCTGGTCCGCGCGGCGGCGCTGTTGCCCGACGGAATACGGCTGGTGTTCGTCGAGGGGTACCGGGCCCCGGAACGGCAGCAGAGCTACTTCGAGGAGTACTCCGCTGAACTCCGCGCCGGCAATCCCGAATGGGACGAGGCGCAGGTGCGTTCGGCGGCCAGCCGCTATGTTTCGCCCCCCGACAACGCCCCGCATTGCGCGGGAGCGGCGGTCGATCTGACTCTCGCGGACGGCAAAGGGCGGGAGCTCGACATGGGCTGCGAGCTCAACGCCAGCCCGGAGGAGAGCGACGGGGCCTGCTATAGCGAAGCCGCCAATGTTTCCACAGAGGGCAGGCGGAACAGGCAGGTGCTGGGGGAGGCCCTCTCCCGGGCGGGGCTGGTCAATTACCCGACCGAGTGGTGGCACTGGTCCTACGGGGACCGGTACTGGGCGTTGATGACCGGAGCGGGCGAGGCGTTGTACGGGGTCAGGAGCGGGCGGACGTGATGTGGTCGCGGTACCAGGCGTAGGAGCGCTTCGGGGTGCGCTTCTGCGTCTCGTAGTCGACGTGGACGAGGCCGAAGCGCGGGTGGTAGCCCTCCGACCATTCGAAATTGTCGAGGAGTGACCAGGTGAAGTAGCCGCGCACGTCGATTCCCTCCTCGATGGCGGTACGGACCGCGCCGATGTGGGACTCCAGGAACTCGATGCGGTCGGTGTCGTCCACCACGCCGTTCACGATCTCGTCCGGGAACGAGCAGCCGTTCTCGGTGATGTGGATCGGCGGGAGGGACGCGCCGTAGCGTTCGGTGAGGGTGCGCAGGAGGCCGAGGAGGGCGTCCGGGACGATCGGCCAGCCCATCCCGGTCGTCGGGTACCCGGTGACGTCCACCATGTCGAACGGGAGCGGGCCGTCCTCGGCGGGGGCGCGCAGGCGCGTCGGCTGGTAGTAGTTCACGCCGAGGAAGTCGATCGGGGCGGAGATGACCTTGAGGTCCTCGTCGCGGACGAAGCCGGAGAGGGGCGGGCCGCCGAGCGCCGACAGGTCGGGATAGCGGCCGTCCACGACGGGGTCGGTGAACAGCCGGTTCATGAACGCGTCGAACGCGAGCGCGGCGTTCGCGTCGGCGGGGGACGACCCGTCCGCCGGCCAGGCCGGGGAGTAGTGGTTGGTCAGGCCGACGGCGCGGGCGTTCCGGCCGCGCAGGGCGCTCACGGCCAGGCCGTGGCCGAGGAGCTGGTGGTGCGCGGTCGGGAGCGCGTCCAGCATGAGGGCCCGTCCGGGCGCGTACACGCCGAACGCGTAGCCGTAGGCGGTGACGACGACGGGCTCGTTCAGCGTGATCCAGCGGTCCACGCGGTCGGCGAGCCGTTCGGCGGCGATGTAGGCGAACTCGGCGAAGCGGTACGCGGTGTCGCGGTTCATCCAGCCGCCCGCGTCCTCCAGCGGCTGCGGCAGGTCCCAGTGGTAGAGGGTCGCGGCGGGCGAGATCCCGCGTTCGAGGAGGGCGTCGACCAGGCGCTCGTAGAAGTCGAGGCCCTTGGCGTTGACGGGCCCGGAGCCGGACGGCTGGACGCGCGGCCACGCGATCGAGAACCGGTAGGCGTCCACGCCGAGGTCCGCCATCAGCGCGACGTCCTCGGGCCAGCGGTGGTAGTGGTCGCAGGCGACGTCGCCGGTGTGGCCGTCGCGGACCCGGCCGGGGGTGTGCGCGAACGTGTCCCAGGTCGAGGGGCCGCGGCCGTCCTCGTCCACCGCGCCCTCGATCTGGTACGCGGCGGTCGCGACGCCCCATTGGAACCCGGCCGGAAAGCCCATTCGTCCTCCCCGAAAATGCGAATAACCCTCGGATCCTAGGTGTTCCGGCCCGTCCGGCGGAAGCGCCGGGCGCCGACCGATGCCCGGCCGCGCCGCGCTTCGGCGACAATGGGACCGTGACCGAGATCCGGACCCCGCTCCGCCGCCGCCCCGCCCAGCGCCGCAGTGCCGAACGCGTTCAGCGGATGCTCGACGCCTGCGCGGAGATCCTCGACGAGGACGGCTACGACGGCCTGACGACCACGCGCATCGCGCAGCGGGCCGACGTGGCGATCGGGTCGGTCTACCAGTTCTTCCCCGACAAGCGGGCCGTCGCGCAGGCCCTCGCCCTGCGCAACCTGGAGGTGTTCGGCCGGCGGGTGTCGGCGCGCCTCGCCGAGGGCTCGTTCTCCGACTGGTCCGACACGGTCGGCGCGATCATCGACATCTTCGTCGAGATGCACCGCACGGTCCCCGGCTTCCGCGTGCTGCGCTTCGGCGACGTCGCCGACGTCAACCTGCTCGACTCCGACGCCGACAACAACGCCGTCGTCGCCGACCGGCTCCGCCGCATGATCGTCGACACGTTCGACATCCAGGACACCCCCGGCCTCGCCCGCGCCCTGGCCATCGCCGTCGAGGCCGGCGACGCCGTCCTCAAGATGGCCTTCCGCCGCAATCCCGACGGCGACCCCGACATCCTCGCCGAGACCGAGCGCCTCATCCACGGCTACCTGGCCGCCCACATCCAGGAGACCTGAGCCGCCCCGGGGCCGCCGCGGCGACCCCGCGGCCGGATACGGCTGTTTCCGCCCCTGGGCGACGATTTTTCCGGGCTTTCGGGATTGCGGGTATGGCAGACTCCGCACCCACGTAGACCCCCAGAACAGTGCAGAACAGGTGAGCCCGGTGGAATTCGAGAAGCTCCAGACGCAGAACCGCTTTCTGGTGCGTCAGCGGTTGCGGCTGATGGTCAACCAGTACGAGGTGCACACCGAGCGGGGCGACGGCTCGGAGGGGGAGCTGGTCGCGTTCGCGCAGCAGAAGCGGCTGGCGTTCAAGGAGCAGGTCACGCTGTACGCCGACGACTCCAAGACCCGGCCGCTGCTCGGGTTCAAGGCGCGCAAGCGGATCGACCTGGCCTCCGCGTACGACGTGACCGACGCGGGCGGGCAGGCGATCGGGGTCTTCCGCAAGGACTTCAAGAAGTCGCTGCTGGCCTCGACGTGGCACCTCGACCAGCCGGGGCTCGGCGTGACGACCGGGAGCGAGCGCAACAAGTTCGTGGCCGTCCTGCGCCGCCTCTGGCACGTCATCCCGTACGCCGAGAACCTGCCGTTCGCCTGGCCGTACCACTTCGACTTCTACGCGGGCGACCAGGTCGTCTTCTCGGTGGAGAAGAAGTTCGGCTTCCGCGACCGCTACGTGGTGGACATCAAGGACCCGCGCCTCGACCGCCGCCTGGTGATCGCGCAGGCCGTCGGGCTGGACGCGCTCCAGTCGCGCTGACGTCCGGGTCGGCGGGCCCCTGGCCTCGCGGGAGCGGCGGGCCCCTCAGAGGCGTTCGGCCTTGGAGAACGTGTCGAGGATCAGCTCGGTGGCGTCCACGCGGCGGGTCGTACGGCCGGTGCCGATCGGGATGGAGCCGGGCCACGTGTGGCCTCCGCCGGTGACGGTGTAGAGCTCGACGCGCGCGCCGTTCCGGCAGCGCGGGTACGTGAGGTGCCCGACGCCGGTGGCCGGGACGTCGCGCACGGCGGCCCCGCAGCCGAACGTCCGCGCCCACCGGGCCGCGAGCGGCGCCACGGCGGGCAGCCGGAAGACGCCGTCCAGCGGGCGCATCCAGCCGGGGACGCGCCGCTGGTTCCCGCCGAACGGCTCGCCGCCCCCGAACGGGATGATCGGATCGGCCGTGCCGTGGAACGCGACGATCGTCGTCGGGCGCGCGTTCCGGCACGGCCGGGCGAGGCTCAGCCCGGCGACGGGCGCGACGCCCGCGAGCCGTCCGCGCAGGCCGCAGACCAGGGCGGCGGAGAGCCCGGCGCCGTTGGAGAAGCCCGCCGCGTACTCGCGCCGCCGGTCGACGCACAGGGTCCGTTCCAGGTGGTCGAGCAGGGCGCCGACGTACGCGACGTCGTCGCCGCCCTCGGACATGCCGGGCAGCTTCCAGCCCGTCCGGCCGCGCAGGCCCTCGGGTTCGACGACGAGGTAGCCGCGCTGGGGCCCGGTACCGGCGAGCCGTCCGTAGAGGGCCTGCTGGAACGCGTTGGACCGCAGCCCGTGCAGGTCGACGATCAGCGGCGCGGCGACGCCGGGCCTGCGCGACGGCACGGCGAGCAGGTACGAGCGCCCGCCGAACGAGTAGCGCCCGTCGCGGACGCCCCGGCGCGAGCATCCGGCGCTCGGCGCGGCCGAGGCGTTCGGCGGCGCGGACGCCCCGCCGGCGGACGCGCCCTGCCTGCCGGTCGCCCTGCGCTCGCCCGAGCCGTCCGTCCCCTGCGACGAGCAGGCCGGCACCGCCAGGACGGCCGCGAGCGGGAGCACGAGCCGTCCGGCCCATCGCGCCCTCAGGACGGCGAACGACGATCGTGCCATCGCTCGATCGTAGGCCGCGGCAGCCGCCCCCGCGCACGGGCGGCGGCAGCGGGGGCCAGGTCGTCGCCGACGTCGTCCCCTGAGAAGGCGGCGACCTCGGCGGGACGGCCGAGCGGTACGCGCACGGCGAGGCGGAAGCCGCCGCCCTCGCGGGGCCCGGCCTCGACGGTGCCGCCCGCGGCGGCGACGCGTTCGGTGAGGCCGGTGAGGCCGTTGCCCGGGGCGAACGGCCCGGCCCCGGCGGCGCCCGCGCAGCCGTCGTCGACCACGTCGAGGGCCGCGGCGCCGCCCGAGCGGGCGACGGTGATCGTGACGTGCGCGGCGCGGGAGTGCCGGACGGCGTTGGTGACGCCCTCGCGGACCGCCCAGGCGAACAGGCCGTCCACCTCCTCGGGCAGCGGCGTCGCGCAGGTGCGGACGGTCGTGCCGATCTCGGCGGCGGCGAGGACGCCGCGCGCCCCGTCCAGCTCCTCGGCGAGGTCGCGCCGCCGGTAGCCGGAGATCGCGGCGCGGACGTCGGCGAGGGACTGCCGGGCGACCGACTCGATGTCGCCGAGCTCGTCCAGCGCGCGGGCCGGGTCGCGGCCGGCGACCCGCCGGGCCAGCTCGCTCTTCAGCACGATCAGCGACAGGCTCTGCCCGAGCAGGTCGTGCAGGTCGCGGGCGATGCGCAGGCGCTCGTCCGCGGCGGCGAGCCGGGCCACCTCGCCGCGCGCCTCGCGGAGCTGCTGGACGAGCGTGCGCGCGTGCCGGAAGCCGAACATGAACAGCCCGAGCGACACGGTCGTCAGCGTGATCATCGGCAGCGCGCCGCGGGCGCCGTCGATCAGCGCGCCCTGCGCCAGCGCGGCGGCCCCGACAGGCCGACGCCCCACAGCACCCGGCACATCGGCAGCGTCATCGCGCAGACGATCGACAGGTAGATCGGCATCCCGATCCACTCGGCCCCGAACGCGAACGGCAGCCCCGCGCAGAGCACCGCGAACACCGCGAGCAGCGCGTAGGTGCGCCGCCCCACCGGGTTGATCCAGCTCTCCATGCTGAGCGGCGTCGCCAGGTAGAGGGCGACGAACGCGACGAGGGCGAGCGCGCCGAGCACCTGCTTCGCACCGGGGTACTCCGCGACCACCTTGATCAGCGGCAGCATGTAGACGAGCCCGAACGCGGCCCAGAACGTCCGGCGGGGGCGCGACCGCCCCAGGTCCACGCCCTCCGTCGTCTCGCGGCCGAACAGGAAAGTCATGAGACCCGCATCGTACGGCCGCGGGCGGAGAACTCCGTCCCCACCAGCGCCGACGGCCCGGGCCGCGCGCCTCCCGCACGGCCGCCGCCCGCGGCGGTCGCACCCGCCGCGGCTCCGGCGACGGAGGCGTCCGGTGGGAGCGTGCGGGGCGCTGGGCATGCATGGACGGGCAGAGACGGGCATGGACGGGCATGGACGGTTTTTGGGCGGCTCTTGGGCTCTGTTCAGTACGCGCTTTACATGTTACGAAGGGATGTAAAGCGGTGGATCGGCTCGTACCCCCCGCCCCCGGAGGAGGCTTCCCGTGAGTTCACACGACCTCTACACCACTCCCGTCCCCCAGGAGACGTGGAATGTGCCGATGGCGGGCGACGCCCGCTTCACCTGGGAGTACGACGACGGACGCGACCGGCTGCTGAACCTGTACCAGAAGGGCAAGGACAAGCAGTGGGACGCGCAGAAGCGCATCGACTGGGACCTGGAGGTGGACCCGAACAACGTCGCGGGGCTCCCGGAGAACTTCAACCCGCTCTTCGGGTCGGAGATCTGGGACCGGATGAACCAGAAGGAGCGCGACGAGTTCGGCCGCCACCAGGGATCGTGGCTGTTCAGCCAGTTCCTGCACGGCGAGCAGGGAGCGCTGAACGTCTCGGCGCGCATCGTCCAGTCCGTTCCCGACCTCGACTCCAAGTTCTACGCCGCGACCCAGACGATGGACGAGGCGCGGCACGTCGAGCTCTACACGCGGTTCGTGCACGAGAAGATCGGCACGTACTACCCGATCAACCAGGACCTGGCGAAGCTGCTCGCCGAGTCGCTGCGCGACAGCCGCTGGGACCTGCCCTACCTCGGCATGCAGGTGCTCATCGAGGGGCTCGCGCTCGCGGCGTTCGGCCTCTACCGCGACATGTCGACCAACCCGCTCGTCAAGCAGCTCCTGGCGTACGTGATGCAGGACGAGGCGCGGCACGTCGCGTTCGGGCGGCTCGCGCTCAAGGACTACTACGCCGAGCTCACCGAGAAGGAGCGGGCCGAGCGCGAGGAGTTCGTCGTCGAGGGCTGCTACCTGATGCGCGACCGCTTCAAGGGCCGCGAGGTCTTCGAGCAGCTCGACATGCCGGTCGACAAGTGCATGGAGTACGTCGACAACTCCGACATGTACACGCTCTACCAGTCGCTGCTGTTCAGCCGCATCGTCCCGTGCGTGAAGGACGTCGGCCTGTGGGGCGGCAAGGTCCAGGCCGCGTACGCCGACATGGGCGTCCTCGACAACGCCAAGGCCGATCTCGAAGCGCTCATGAGGCAGGACGAGGAGATCGCCGAGAAGGTCGACGAGGAGCGTTACGCCGCGGAGGTCGCCGCCCGCAAGGACGAGGTGGACGAGGCCATCGCCCTGGGCGGCGGGGAGTAGCGGCACGGAGCATAGCGCGCCGCCGCGCCCGCGAGCGCCGGGCGGCGGACTCGCAGGCGGCGGCCCGCGCCGCACGGCGACGAGCCCGGGGGCGTTCCGGAAGAAGTCCGGAACGCCCCCGTCGCATTCCATGGACACCATCGCGGCGCAAGCGTTGGACAAAGGCGGCGCCATGACCGGACCGCAATGGCGTGAAACGTCCGATTGCCTCGGCACCGCGCGCGGCACCGATCATTTTCGGTAGATCTTCGATACGTTTCTTCATTCGTTTGTGAATTCACTGTGCGGTCTCCAGGACTGTACTAACGTCCCCGCACGACGGCGCGGCGGACGGCGGGGTCCGAGGACGACACCGGATCCGCCCCGCGCGCGCATGTGCAGGGCCACACGAACATCCACGGGGGAAACGGAACATGAATCGATCCGCCAAGAAGCTCATGAGGACGTCCGTCCTCGTCCCGGTCGCCGCGATGGTCGCCGTCGGGTTCGCGCCGGCGCACGCGAGCGGGCCGCCGCGCCCCGGCGGCCCGCTGAACGTGGGCGACGCGCCGGTCGGCGCGCTCACCGACACGCTCGCGAAGTCCGTCCCGCTCGCCGGCCACCCGGCCGCCCGCTCGGTCGGCACCACCGCCGCCGGCGCCGTGGACGGCGCGGTCGGCACCGCCCGCAGCGCCGCCACGCCGACGACCGCGCTCGGCGCGACCGTCCAGCCCGGCAGGCGCACCGCCCGCGACGCGCGGCTCGCCGCCCGTCCCTGCGCCAACGGCCCGTCCGCCCGCACCGCCGCGGCGCCCGCCGAGAACCCGGGCGCCGAGGGCATCGCGCGCCTGACCGGCCTCCTCGGCCAGCTCACCGGCCCGGTCACCGGCGGCAAGGCCGCGGGGCTGCGCACCCGTACCCCGGCCGCGTCCGCCGAGCGGGCCGCGCGCTGCCCGTCCGGCAGCGGCCAGAACGGCCCCCTCGGCAAGATCGACGACGTCGCGGCCGGGCTCACCGGGAAGGGCCCGAAGGGCGTCGGCGGCACCCTGTCCGGCCTGACCGGCACGGCCAAGGGCCTCGTCGGCAACGAGCGGCGCGCCGCGGCGCCGGCCGAGCGCCGCGCGGGCGGCGGCGACCTCCTCGGAAGCGTGACCGGCGGGTCTCCGGCGCCGCGTCCGGCGACCGGGGGCGACGAGGAGGCCCCGGTCTCCGTCCCGCTGATCGGCAAGGTGCCGGTGGGGCCGAAGTCCCTCCCGCTGCTGAGCGGCCTCCAGCGCTGACGCGGCACGGCCGCACGCCGCCGCGTCCGGCGGCGGTCCCGGCGGGGCGCCCCGGCAGGGTCCGGGGCGCCCCGCCCGCGTCCGGGCGAGCGCTTGTTATAGTGCCGTGATCAACCTTCACGGTTCCGTGAATTGATCTTCAATTTCGATCGCCCGCCGTACGGGCGCGGTTTCGCGGAGTCAAAAAGAGGGTGACTAATCCCACAAAGGGCGGCCGTTCGCTTGATTCACCCGGCGCGGCCCCTACGGTCAAGGACTTGTGTGCGGCGGCATGAGCGACGCGTGTGCCGAGGTTCGCCGCACCTGACCGGACGCCGGTTCCGCGATGACGCGGACGCGCCTTTGTCCAGGCGCCGCGGCGGGCGCCCGCGGGGTCGTTCACCCCGACGGGAGAGGCCCTCGCGAACGGCGGCGAGCGGTCCGGCGGCGCGCACGCCCGCCGGCACGCCGCGCGAACGGCGTCAACGAGAACGCCGAGGCGTCCGGGGCCCTGTCCCCGACCAAAGGACTCCTCTGTGGGTAGCCCTGGCAAGCACCGCCCCAAAGCACGACTCCGCACCATCCTGATCGCGTCCGGCGTCGCCGTGGCGGTCGTCGCGGCCGGCGCGTTCGCCCTCCTCTCCAGCGGAGGCTCGGCCGACTCGGCCCGTGCCGCGCAGACGGCCCCGGAGGCCGCCGCCCCGCTCGCCGACCCGCCGCGCACCGCCCCCGAACGGGCCAGCCGCGGCGGGACCCGCGGCCCCGCGCCCGCCCCGACGCCCTCGGCGACCGCCACGAAGGCGAAGCCGAAGCCCAAGAAGAAGCCCAAGAAGAAGAAGCCGCGCTACCGCGTGCTCAGCTCGGGCTCCTGCCAGGCGTCGTTCTACTCCGAAGGCCAGATGACCGCGAGCGGCGAGGCGTTCGACCCGAGCGAGCTGACGGCCGCGCACAAGACGCTGCCGATGGGCTCCAAGGTCCGCGTGACCAACAGGAACAACGGCCGTTCGGTCATCGTCCGCATCAACGACCGCGGCCCGTACGCGGGCGGACGCTGCCTCGACCTGTCCAGGGCCGCGATGTCCGCGGTCGGCGGCACCGGCGCGGGCGTCATCCCCGTCCGCTACCAGGTCTTGGCGCGCTGAGTTCATTGAGCCCCGGCCCAGGCCGCTCGCCTGGCGGCTGTGTTGATTGAAGCCCCGGCCCAGGCCGCTCGCCTGGCGGCTCGCGTCCTGACCGTTGCTTTGCGAGCGCTGCATCGCTTCGCGATCTGTCCGAGGGAGGCTCGCCTTCGGCCTCGCCTCCCCGGACAGTTAACGCACTCGCCGGTGGCTGAGGTCAATCCCCCCGGGCTGTCCGCGCGGAGGCGGGTCAGCGGTGCAGGTGGGCGGCGGGCTCCAGGGGTGTTCCGCTGAGGTCCAGGGAGAACGGGCCCTGGGCGACGGTCTGCGGCGCGGGGCGTTGCTCCGGCTGGGTGTGCGCGGGTGCGGACGGCTCAGGCTCGGTCGTCTCGGCGAGGCGTTCGCGGAACCAGTCGGTGAGCACGCCGTCCACCCGCACCGCCTCGGTGATCGGCGGGCACGCGTCCGTGCCGGGCTCGGCCGCGAGCGCGTGGCCCATCCGGAACGTGGCGGACTCGACCGCCGGGGCCCCGACGCGCCGCAGCGCGTCGCGGAACGCGGTGATCTCGTTCGGCGGGACGACGCGGTCCTTGGCGCCGCCGATCAGCAGCAGCGCCGCGTCCCGCCGCGCCAGCTCGCCCGCGCGGGCGCCGAAGTCGAGGCGCCCCGCGGTCTCCCGCGCGCCGTCCGGCCAGGCGCGGTCGCGGCCCGCGCGCTTCTCCACGGCGGCGGCGACGCGGGACGGGGCGATGACCGGGGCGACCAGCGCCGCCGTGCTCACCGGGACGTCCCCGCGCGCGAGGACGAGCAGCGCCGCGGCGCCGCCCGCCGAGAACCCGGCCAGCCCGACCGGCCCCTCCTCCAGCGCGAGCGTGCGCCGCAGCTCCGCGAGCACGTCGGGCAGCCGCGCGGCGGCCTCCTCGACCACGGCGCCGTACGCCTCGATGCCGGACGGCTCCAGGAAGGCGCTCGAACCCAGCCCGCCGGACATCGCCCGGGACGCCGACATCCCCGCCGTGGCCGGGACGGCGGGGAGTTCGAGGAACACGCGCCAGACCGGCACGCCCGTCATCGGCAGCGCGGCGGCTAGGGCGGCGGCGGCGCGCGGCGGGTCGAACCCGGGCCAGGCGACGATGAGCCGCGTCGGGCCGTTCGGCCGCGCGTCCACCGCCGTGGGCGGCAGCGCGAAGTAGCCGACCCCGGCGGCGGTGCCCCGGACGGGCGCGCCGCCGTGCGCGGAGCGGGCGGAGGCGTGCCGGGCGGGCGCGACGCCCGGCTGGGGCGGCGGCCCGGCGTGCGGGGAGTCGCGCCGCGTGAGGTCGTCCCGGTCGAGGTCGCGCTGGTTCGGGCGTTCGCCGCTCATGTCGTACGTCAGCTCCTGCGTGCTCGACGGGCCGGCTGGGAGGCGGCGCCCCTCCCGTGCTCCTCGAACGCCATGTTTCCAGCGCACGCCGGGAAATGCGGCCGAATCACCTCACCCCGTACAACGGAGTGATGGATGACTCACCGGAGGTAACCCGAGGTGGCGGCGCCGCAACGGGTCGTCCCACGGGGATCCGGGTAGCGGTTCGGCCTCCCCGGCGGGCGCGGCGTTGCGAGTCGACGGCCCGGAGATACCTACCGCGAACGGTTCGCAGCATGACAACTCCCCACGGAGGGAACAAGACGGGCTCGCGTCGCGTCGTATCTAGTCGTGGGCGCCGCGGGGGCGCGCCCTCACTTCGTTCCGCAGAGGAGAGCCCGTGGACAGGAAGCGCGGCGCGGCCGCCGCCGGACAGGCGTGGCAGATCTACAGCGAGACGCTCCAGCCCGAGGCGCCCGGGATGTGGGCGCGGGTCCGCGCCGTTCCGCGCATGCTCAAGTCCGTCCTGAAGGGCGACTACAAGGGCATGTCGTTCGGGACGCTCGGCCTGCTCGCCCTCGGGCTGGTCTACATCGTCTCCCCGATCGACGCGATCCCCGACGTCCTGCCGATCGTCGGCATCGTCGACGACACCGGCGTGGCCCTGTGGCTCGCCGCGATGCTGGTCAAGGCCGCGGGCGACTTCGTCGCCTGGGAGCGCGGCGGCCGGCCGACCGTCGTCGTGGGCGAGGTCGTCGACTGAGCCGTACGGCCCGCCCGCCTGCTCCGGCCGGCGGTGGGCGGCGCCGTTCGCGGGCGGTCAGCGGGTGAGGTCGGCGGCGAACGACTCGGCGACGTTCCGCATGATCGGGACGACGTCCGCGACGGCCTCGCGCGTCATCCGCGCCGACGGCCCCGACACCGACAGCGCGGTGAGCGCGGGCGCGCCGGGGAGCGGCACGGCGACGCAGCGGACGCCGACCTCCTGCTCCTCGTCGTCCAGCGCGTAGCCCTGCTCGCGGACCCGCGCCAGCTCGGCGACCAGCGCGTCCGGGTCGGTGAAGGTGTGCGGGGTATTCGCGGGCATCCCGGTGCGGGAGAGCAGCTCGCGGGCCTTCGGCTCGGGGAGCTGGGCGAGCAGCGCCTTGCCCACGCCGGTGCAGTGCGGCAGGACCCGGCGGCCCACCTCCGTGAACATCCGCATGGAGTGCCTGGACGGCACCTGCGCCACGTACACCGCCTCGTCGCCCTCTAGGACGGCCATGTTGGCGGTCTCGCCCACCTCGTTCACCAGGCGGGTCAGCGACGGCCGCGCCCACGAGCCGAGCAGCCGCGTCGCCCCTTCGCCGAGGCGGATGAGCCTCGGCCCGAGCGCGTACCGCTTGGACGGCTCCTGGCGCACGTAGCCGCGGTTGACCAGCGTCCGCATCAGCCGGTAGATCGTCGGCATCGGCAGCCCGGAGACCTCCGTCAGTTCCGACAGCGCCATCTCGCCGCCCGCGTCCGCGAGATGCTCCAGCAGCTCGAACGTGCGCTCCAGCGACCGTACGGCCTCCGCCACCGATGTCCCCTCTCCTCGTGAGCACCCGATTGTATGGAAGAACTATTTCGCTGTGCGAAATGAACCCGGCTCCGTGACGGACGTTACCTCCGATGCTCCCGTGGCTATAACCCAGTAAGCCCCGGCGTCCAGGCACGCCGTCCCCCCGGGCGCGGCCTGCGAGAGGGGAACGGGTGGCCAGGGAGGGCAGGGAAAGGCGCGACCGGCGCTGGAGGGCGCTCGCGCTGAGCGGCGTGCTGGCCGTACCGCCGCTAGCCGTACCGTCGGTGGTCGTCCCCGCACTGGCGGGCGAACCCGACCCGAGCACCCCACGAGGAGCCGCGGCCGACTCATCCGGAGTAGGCGAACCACCGGTAGCGGGCGGCTCGCCGGGACCGAACGGCCCGCATGGACCGGACGCCCCGTGGGGAGTGAGTGGCTCCTCCGGAGTGGGCGGGGCGCATGGACCGGACGGCTCTCCGGGAGCGGGCGGCCCACAGGGAGCGGCTGGCTCACCCGGGGGAGGGGGCTCGGCTGGAGTGGGCGGCTCGCCTGGAGGAGGCCGCCCGTCAGGAGTGGGTGGCTCGGCTGGAGTGGGTGGGGGCGGGGGGTGGACGAGGCTGGCGGGCGGGTTGGGCTTGTTGCTTCGTTCGCGGAGGCCGCGCGTACTGCGTCGGGGGCCAGTTACGTCATCGCCGTACGGGCGGAAGGCGGGGCGGCGAGGAACGCTGCGCTCGTGCTGAGTTCCTCCGAGCCCGTTCGGTGGATCGGCTTCCCGGCCGGGTGCGGCAGGCGGGTCGGAGGGCTGCGCTGCTTCCTCGGGCACCTCATGGGCAGGCGGGAGATTCGCGTCACCGCCGGTACGGCGGGTGGCGGGGCGAGGGACTCGCTTCCGCGCGTGCGGGCGACCGTCACCGCCGACAACGCGTCGCCCGTCCAGGCCGAATCGGCGCTGTCCACCGCCGACTCGCCTGTGGTCGTCCCGCCGGACGGGCACGGGAAACCGAGGCCCGCGCCGTCGGGCGCAGAGCCTTCCGGCGTTACCGATTCGTCGGCGCTCACGCCACGGCCGCGCGCCGTCAGGCCCGGCCATGCCGACGGAACGAGCAAGGGCAAGCCCAAGGGCGTCCGGCCCGGCCACGGCGGGAAGGGCGGCGCGAAGGGGCAGGGGGCGGGCAAGGCTTCCGGCAAGGGCTCCGGGCATGGGGCGGGGACTCCGCCTCCGGTGGTGAAGCCTCGGATGTCCAAGCCGCGCGTGTACGAGCCTTCGGTGAAGGTTCCGCGGGGGCCTGTTCCGCAGCGGCCGTGGGAGGACCGGCCGCCTCAGCTTGCGCCTCCGCCGCAGGCGCTGCCGCCTTTGCAACGTCCTCCGCAGCAGCAGGGCGCGCAGCCGCCGCGGCAAGGGGCGGTGGCTCCCGCTCCCGCGCCGCCGGGGATGCCGATGGCGCCTCAGGCGCAGCCGCTGCCGCCGATGGACATGGCCACCAACGGCGCAGTGCTCCCGCCGGTGAACGCGCCGGGACTGCCGGGGCAGGGCATGGGGCGCGGCGGGGCGCACGCGGCGGGGGAGAGCCAGATGACGCTGGTCTCGCCGACCGGAACCGACCGGGGCGGCGGACTGGACTGGGCGAAGGTGCTCGGCATCTCGCTGATCGCCGAGGTGGGCCTGCTGTGGCTCGCGGCGTGCCTGGGGCTGTGGCGGCGGCGGGCCGCGCTGGCTCGGGCGGGCGGGGCGCGGCGGGCGGCTTCGCGGGTCCGGGGCGGCGGCGACGCGAACGTGCGTTAGCCGGTTGCGGACACCCGAATCGACTGATCGATCCCCACTCGGCCGTTCCACTCCGTTGACCACGTCGTTAGGCTGACCGGCTGACAGTGAACACCGTCGTTACGGACAGGGGATCCGGATGTCAGAGACGACGTTGCAGTGTCCGAAGTGCGAATCGGCGCTCGATACCCACGAGCGCCACGGGGTGGTCATCGAGGAGTGCCCCGGGTGCCAGGGCGTCTTCCTCGACCGCGGGGAGCTGGAACTGCTGATCGACGCGGAGAGCAAGTACCTGGCCGAGCTCTCCGAGGACGAGAACCCCGAGACGACCTACCAGGGGCGGCACCGGCGGGGATCATGGAGCGGATCTTCGCCGGCGACGGCGGCTGACCCCGGCCGGGCACGTCACCGAACGTGACCGCGCGAGACGTCCTCCCGTTCGGCGCTGGAGTGTTACGGACGCGTAGCGCACGGTCACGGGCGTGGCACCGCGAGGAGGCGTGCGGCGGAGGCCGCGCCTCGCGTACGGTCGGTGACCGGAAAGACGCCCTCGGCTCCGGGGGCGTGCGCCGCTTGTCACTCCCGTGACAAAGGCTTCGCGAACGAATGTGGCTCCGGGCTAATACCGTTCGTCGCCTACCATCGGGTAGCTTCGCGCTGCACGATCATTGCCGGTAGCAGGGGGGCGCCAGACGGTCGTCCGGCCATCGCCGCCCGATCCCCCTCGAACCTCCGCCACACCCCCGCTCGACCCCGCCGATGGCGCCCGTCCCCTTCCGGTGCCGTCCGCCCATCATCCCGGGAGACTGATCAATGGCACTGGGCTCGCTGCTTCCCGAACTCCGGCCCGGCGGCCCCGGACGCACCCCGCTCATCGAGCGGGTCGCCCGGTGGGCGCGGGAGAAGCCGGACGCGCCGGCCTTCACCTTCGTCGACTACTCCCTCGACCCGTCCGGCGCGAAGCTCACGCTGACCTGGGCGGAGGCGGACCGGCGGGCGCGGGCCATGGCGGCGAGGCTGCGGCAGGCCGCCGAGCCGGGCGAGCGCGCCGCGCTGCTGCTCCCGCAGACCCTCGAGTACATGATGGCGATGCTCGGCGCGATGTACGGGCACGTGGTCGCGGTGCCGCTGTTCTCGCCGGACCTGCCCGGCCACGCCGACCGGCTGATCGGCGCGTACGGCGACTCGGAGCCCGCGGTGATCGTCACGACGCGCAGCGCGCTGACGCACGTGGAGAAGTTCCTCGCCGACCACGACGTGGCCGAGCCGCGCGAGATCGTGTTCGCCGAGGAGGTCGATCCGGAGCTGGCGGCGACCTGGCGGGACGAGCCGATCGGGTTCGACGAGCTGGCGTACCTCCAGTACACCTCCGGCTCGACCCGCCGCCCGGCCGGCGTCGAGATCACCCACGGGAACGTCACGGCGAACGCCGCGCAGCTCTGGGCCGGATGGGCGCCGGAGAAGCCCGACCCGGAGCTGGTGAGCTGGCTGCCGTTGTTCCACGACATGGGCCTGATCGCGACGATGGCGCTGCCGATGGTGCACGGCGACCACGCGATCTACACCGATCCGGTGTCGTTCATCATGAACCCGATGCGCTGGATGGAGCTGATCTCCGAGCGGCCGGGCAAGAACGTCTACACCGCCGGGCCCAACTTCGCCTACGAGTACGCCGCGTCGATGGCCAAGCCGGAGCGGCTCGCCAAGCTCGACCTGAGCGGCCTCACCACCTGCCTGAACGGCGCGGAGCCGATCCGCACGTCCACGCTGGCGATGTTCGCGGACGCGTTCGCCGGGGCGGGGCTGCGGCCGGGCGCGCAGGCCCCCGGGTACGGGCTGGCCGAGGCGACGGTCTTCGTCACGGCCGCCGCCGAGGACGTCCCGCCGAAGCTGATCAGGGTGGACCGCGACGCCCTCACCAAGGGCGAGCTCCGACTGATCGAGGCCGGTGGGGGCGACGAGGCCGACGCGGGCGCGGCCGACCGGGTGAGCACGCTGGTGTCGTGCGGCCGGCCGAGCGGCCAGCTCGTCGCGATCGTCGACCCGGAGACCCGCCTCGAACAGCCGGACGGGCACGTCGGCGAGATCTGGGTGCACGGCCCGAACACCGCGCCCGGCTACTGGCGCAACTCCGAGCGCAGCCAGGACACCTTCGGCGGCGAGCTCGCCGAGCCGGGCGGGCTGCCCGCGGGGCCGTGGATGAAGACCGGCGACTACGGCGTCGTGCACGAGGGCGAGCTGTACGTCACGGGCCGGATCAAGGACCTGATCATCGTGGACGGCCGCAACCACTACCCGCAGGACATCGAGGTGACCACGCAGGAGTCGCACGAGGCCGTGCGCTCCGACCACGTCGCCGCGTTCGCCCTGGAGGGCGAGGAGACCGAGCGGCTCGTCGTGGTCGCCGAGCGCAACCGGCGGGTCCCGCTCGGCCGGCTCGACCTGGACGAGGTCGAGAGCGCCGTGCGCGGGGCGATCAACATCGAGCACGAGATGAGCGTGCACGACTTCGTGCTGATCGAGCCCGGCGGCGTGTCCCGCACCTCCAGCGGCAAGATCGCTCGGGCGGCGACCCGGCAGCGGTACCTTGACGGCACCCTGTCCACCACGCGGGCGCGGCTCGCCTCGCGCGGATAGCGGCGCGACCGCGGCGGCGGCGCGGGCGGACGACACAGGAGGATCATGCTTTCGGGGCTGGGGCGTCTCATCCACCGGCGACGCTGGACCAGCCTCGTCCTGATCCTGGTGACGACGGCGCTCGCGGGCGCGTGGGGCCTCGGCGTGTTCGCCAAGTTCAAGGAGGGCGGGTTCGACGACCCGAAGTCGTCGTCCACGCTCGTCGCCAAGCTCGGCGCGACCTACTTCGGCAGCACCAACCCCGACGTGCTCGTGCTGTACCGCAGCGACACCCTCACCGTGGACGACCCGCGCTACCAGGCCGCCGTCGTCACCACGGTCGCGCGGCTCCCGAAGGACAAGGTCGCCGAGCTGATCTCGTACTGGGCGATCGACGGCAAGGACGCGGCGGCGTTCGCCTCGCACGACCGGCACCAGACGTTCGTCGCGGTGAAGCTGCGCGGCGACACCGACGCCGACAAGGCCGCGAACTACCAGGACGTCAAGGACCGGCTGAACGCGCCGGGCCTCAGCGTGCGGCTCGGCGGCAGCATCCCGCTCGGGCAGGAGTTCGGGGCGCAGGTCGTCTCCGACATCGTCCGCGCGGAGACGATCACGGCGCTGCCGCTGTTCGTCCTGCTCGTCGTGCTGTTCGGGGCGCTGACGGCGGCGGCGCTGCCGCTGGTGGTGTCGCTGTTCTCGATCGTCGGCGGGCTCGCCGTCCTGCACGTGGTGACGTACGCCGCGGACGTCACCTCGTTCGCCCTCGAAGTCGTCACGATGATGGGCGTCGGCCTCGCGATCGACTACTCGCTGTTCATCGTCGGCCGGTTCCGGGAGGAGCTGGCGCGCGGCATGGAGGCGTCCGGCGTCCCACCGGGGAAACCCTGGAAACAGGCGTCCGGCAGGGAGGCCCGCAAGGCCGCCAAGGAGGCGTACCGGGAGGAGCTGGCCCCGCTGCGGGAGGCCGCGCTCGCCGCCACGATGGCCACCGCCGGACGCACGATCATGGTGTCCGGGGTGACGGTGTCGGCGGCGCTCGGCGGGCTGCTGCTGTTCCCGCAGATGTTCCTGCGGACGATCGGGCTCGCGGGCATCGCCACGGTCATGGTCGCGGTGTTCGGCGCGACCGTGCTGCTGCCGACGCTGCTCGCGCTGCTCGGCCCGCGCGTGGAGTTCGGGCGGATGCCGTGGCGGCGGCCCGGGTCGCGGCGCTCGCGGCGCGACCCCGACAGCGGGTTCTGGTACCGGCTCGGGCACAGCGTGATGAAGCACCCGCTGCCCTACTTCGCGGTGGTGCTGGTGATCCTCGCCGTGATGTTCGGGCCGTTCCTGAACGTGCAGTTCGGCAGCATCGACGCGCGCGTCCTGCCGAAGGACAGCGTGACCCGCAACGTGGTCGAGTCCGTCAAGGCCGACTTCCCGAACGGCTCCGCCGAGCCCATCGACGTCGTCGTCTCCGGCGACCTCATCCCGCGCAACTGGCGCCCGGCCCGCAAGGGCGACCCGATCCCGCCCTACCTGGACGAGTTCCGCGAGCGGCTCGGGGCGCTGCCCGGCGTCACGCAGTCGAAGTTCACCGGCTACTCCGGGTCGTACGGCGGCGTGCGGATCTCGGTCACGCACAAGTACGAGCCGATGGACGCGCGCGCGCAGGACCTCGTCAAGCGGGTGCGCGCGATGAGCCTGTCCAAGAACGGCTACCCGATGCACATCGACGTCGGGGGCAGCACGGCCGCGCAGATGGACCTGATGTCGAGCCTGATGCGCACGCTGCCGAAGATGGCGCTGCTCGTCGGCGTCGCCACGTTCGTCCTGCTGTTCATGTTCTTCGGGTCGGTGGTGCTGCCGCTGAAGGCCATCGTGATGAACGTGCTGTCGATCGGCGCCTCGTTCGGCGCGATCGTGTGGGGCTTCCAGTACGGGCACCTCGCCGGGCTGCTCGACTTCACGCCGACGGGCGGCGTCGAGGCGACCAGCATGATCCTCATCCTCGCGGTCGTGTTCGGGCTGTCCATGGACTACGAGGTGTTCCTGCTCAGCCGGATCCGCGAGGAATGGGACCGCACGCACGACAACCGCGCCGCCGTCGCGTCCGGGATGCAGCACACCGGCGGCATCATCACGAGCGCCGCGCTGCTGTTCCTGGTGGTCATCGGCGCGTTCAGCATGGCGGGGATCACCGTCGTCAAGCTGATCGGCGTCGGCATGTTCGTCGCCGTCGTCGTGGACGCGGCCCTCGTCCGGTCCCTGCTGGTGCCCGCGACGATGCGGTTCATGGGCGCGGCCAACTGGTGGCTGCCCGGCCCGCTGGCGGGCCTGCACGCCCGCATGGACCTGCGCGAGCACACCGGGGCCCCGGTGGCGCGCTCCGCGCCCCCGGCCAAGGCGCCGCCCCTCCCGGCCGACCAGCCGTTCCCCTACGCGGTCCGCTGGGAGTCCACCCCCGCGGACGCCCCGACCGCCCCGCCCGTACCGGGTCCCGCGCCCGCCTCCTCCGCGCCCGCTTCCGTACCGGGTCCTGCGCCTGCCTCCTCCGCGCCCGCTTCCGTACCGAACCCCGCGCCCGGCTCCTCCGCGCCCGCCCCTCCCGTGCCCGGCGCCTTCCCGAGCCCCGCGCCTCCTCCCGCTCCCGGAGCGGCGGGGCCGAGCGTTCCCGCGCCGGAGCGCCCGGTATGGGCGAGTGCCTCCGCGCCCTCCGCCGCCGCACCCGCCACGTCCGCTGTGCCTTCCGAGTCCGCTACGTCCGCCGCGTCCGCCGCGCCCTCCGCGCCTTCCGAGTCCGCTACGTCGGCCGGGTCCGCTACGTACGGTCACGGAGTGTCGCAGGGCGGCGGCGAGCCGGAGGCGACGTTTAACGGACCGTCCTGGAGCACAGATCCGGCACGTCCGAATGTGGCCGCTCCGGCGCGCGGGGAGCCCGGGACCGACCGGTGGCGGGTGGACCCGCCGCCCGCGCGAACCCCTGACCCGCCCCCGACCTCGGTGAACGGCTCCGGCGGCGCTCGTCCGGCCGCGCCGTGGGCCCCGTGGGCGGACGGTCCTCCACAGCCGCGTCCGAGGCGCGAGACCCGCGTCCGGCGTGAGATAGTGCCCACTCCAGACGGTACGGGGTGGCGCTGGAGCGCTGTGGAGGACGACAACGATGCACGCTGAGTCACGACGCCGCGCGGCGAGGTGGGCCGGGGGACTCGTCGCGGGTTCCGCCGTCGTGGGCGCGACCGTGCTCCCGCCGAGCCCGGCCCCGGCCGAGGCCGCCGGGTTCAGGAAGGCCGACACCGGCGCCCAGATCACCAAGTACACCTGGCTCAACAAGGGCAAGTCCGCGTTCGACTTCCTCGTGCGGTCGCCCTCGCTCGGGTCCACGCAGCACGTGCGCGTGCTGCTGCCGAAGGGCTGGAAGAGCAAGTCCAGGCAGAGCTGGCCGGTCGTGTACGCCTACCACGGCGGCCGTGACAACTGGACGTCCTGGACGCGCAAGCGCAGCACCGACATCCAGGCGCTCGCCCGCAAGTGGGGCGTCATGGTCGTGATGCCCGAGGGCGCGAACGGCTCGTACACCAACTGGTGGAACGGCGGCCGGGGCGGCACCCCGAAGTGGGAGGACTTCCACCTGCGCGAGGTGCGGCAGCTCGTCGAGCGCAACTTCCACGCGGGCGGGTCGCGCGCCGCGATGGGCGTGTCGTCCGGCGCGCAGGGGGCGTGCACGTATCCGGGACGCGCGCCCGGCATGTTCCGGTACGCGGCGTGCTTCAGCGGGACGCTGTCGATGAGCTCCCCCGGCATCCCGGCCCTGCTCATGTACACCAACATGGGCAACAACGTGGACCCCAACGCGATCTGGGGCATCCCCTGGATCGACAAGGCCAACTGGGACGCGCACGACCCCATCAAGCTGCTGCCGAAGATGCGCTCGACGCGGTTCTACGTGTCGTCCGGGACGACCGGCAAGCCGGGCCCCCTCGACAACCCCGACACGGCCCCGTGGGACGTCGGGCTGCTGAGCGAGCGGGCGATCGGCCCGACCGTCAAGGCGTTCACGGCCGAGGCGCGCAGGCTGCGCGTCCCGATCACCGCGCACATCTACGGGAACGGCCGGCACTCCTGGCCGTACTGGAAGCGCGAGCTGCACACGGCCTGGCCGCAGATGATGAAGACCATCGGCGCCAAGAAGGTGAAGTAGCGCGACGCGGGCGCTCCGGGCCCCGGCCGTTCCGCCTTCCCGGCGGGGGCCGGGGCTTCACGCCGTCATCGTGTCGATGATCTCGCAGGCGCGCGCGACGCCGTCCTCCTCGCGGACGCGCCGGCCGAGCCGTTCCGCCCGCTCGGCGATGGAGGCGGTGCCGGTCGCCCGGCGGATCCGGGCGGCGAGCCTCGGCACGCTCAGGTCGCGGAACGGCAGCGGAGCGGGCCCGGCGCCGAGCGCGGCGACCCGTTCGCCCCAGTACGGCTGGTCGCCGAAGAACGGGCACACGACCGTCGGGACGCCCGCCCGCAGCCCCGCCGCCGTGGTGCCCGCGCCGCCGTGGTGGACGACCGCCGCCGTCCTCGGGAACAGCCACGCGTGCGGCACGTCGCGGACCGCGAGCACGTGCTCGTCCGAGGTGCCCGGGTCGCCCTGGACGACGCCGCGCACGCCCGCCAGCCGCAGCGCGGCCCGGACGATCCGGTCGGTCGCCGCCGCGTCCTTGGGCACCATGCTGCCGAACCCGACGTACACCGGAGGCGGCCCCGCGGCGAGGAAGCCGGCCAGCTCCGCCGGGGGCTCGTACGCGGAGTCGTCGGTGAACCAGTAGCCCGTCAGGTGCAGGTAGGCGGGCCAGTCGGCGGGGCGCGGCACGACGGCGGGGCTGAAGCACGCCAGCACCGGCCGCGCCTCGTTCCGCGTCGCGTGCATCGGGCCGCGGAGGGAGACGGGCGGGAGGCCGAGCGCCGTCCGCCGCCACGGGTTGACGAACGGGCGGGAGAGCTGCCAGGCGATCTGGTCCACGGCCAGGAAGCTCGCCCGCCTGGCCCACGGCCCGAGCATCCCCGCCCGCGGCACGAACGGGTGCGGGAACGCCCCGGTCGGCTGGCTCGGCTGGAAGTGGATCAGCCCCCACGGCACGCCGAGGTGCTCGCCGACGTGCCGGGGCAGGAACCCGAGCGTGGGCCCGAGGACGAGGTCGGCGTCCTTGCAGGCGGCGAGGCACTCGGCGAGCAGCCGTTCCGCCATGGGCCCGAGGATCCGCCGGAACCCGCCGAGGAACCTCACCGGGTTGCGCCCGCCGGCGAGCAGCTCCTGCCCGGCCTCGGAGTCGAGGATCTCCGCCGGGTCGGCCGTGAGCGGCGCGAGCCCCAGGCCCGCCGCGAGCGTCATCGAGGCGTACCGCGCGCTCGCGACGAGCCGCACCTCGTCGCCGCGCGCCCGCAGCGCTTGGCCGAGCGCGACGCAGGGCTGCACGTCGCCCCGCGACCCCGCCGCGAAGATCACGATCCGTCGGCTCACCGCCACTCCTCCCCACGCGTCATCCGACGCCTCGCCCGGCCGTAGCCGGAACGAGCATCCTGGCAACCCACCGGCCTCCTCCACAACGCCCGGCGCGCACACCCGCCGCACCGAGATCCGCCCGTCCGCTCAAAAGCGGACGGGTTCGCTTCGAGGCGTACGGCGCGCGGGGAGGTCATTGCCAGGCGTCGTCGCGGGGGGCGGGGCGGTCGAACGGCCCGGCGGCCGGGAGCGGGCCGGTGTCTCCGGCGTCGTCCGGAACGTACGGCATGTACCAGCCCTCGGGCGGAGGCGGCGGCCACGACCCGTGGGCGCGGGCGGGCGGCGCGGCCGGGACGCGGGGATACGCGCGGTCGGGCCGCGCGGGCCGGAGCGCGTCCGGGGCGGGTGCGGGCGCCGCCACCGGTGCGCCCGCGGTGGCGTGGACGGGTTCCATCGCGGGAACGGCGTCCGGCGCCGCGTCGGCGGCGGGGTCGGCGGCGGCCGGGGCGGTGGCGCGGCGGTTGTGCTTCGGGCCGAGCCAGCCCCGGCGGCTGGGGAGGGTGAGCCCGCTGATCAGGCCGCCGACGAGCACGAGGGCCGCGCCGAGGACGAGGCCGGACGCGGTGCCGTGGCGGAACTCCTCCAGGGCGGCGGGGCCCGCGCCCTCCTTGGGCGTGGAGTGGATGAGCAGCCCGACGATCGCGATGCCGAAC
Organism: Actinomadura sp. J1-007; assembly: GCF_009793335.1. Lineage (GTDB taxonomy): Bacteria > Actinomycetota > Actinomycetes > Streptosporangiales > Streptosporangiaceae > Spirillospora > Spirillospora yumaensis. Next base: position 3,548,746 of record NZ_WING01000001.1, read on the forward strand.
GCGCCGGACACCTCGCGGATGACGTTGAGGATGCCGCTGGCGACGCCCGCCTGCTCCTCGGGGACGGCCTTCAGCACGTACATCGCGAGCGGCATGGCCATCGCGGCGCCGACGCCGACGATCATGACGCCGGGCATCAGGTCCAGGTAGCCGTCCCCGCGCTGGAGCGTGGAGAACATGAACATCCCGGCCGCCATCAGGGCGAGGCCGCCGCCGATCGCGGGCCGCGGCCCGATCTTGCCGGCCAGCCAGAACGCGACGGGCGTCATCACCATGATCGCGATGGACGGCGGCAGCATCACCAGCCCGGCCTCGGGCGGCGAGAAGTCGAGGAAGCGCTGGAGGAACGTGGCCGAGTAGAAGATCATCCCGTTGAAGCCGATGCCGTAGAGCATCTGGGACAGCAGCCCGCCGACGAAGACCCGGTTGCGGAAGAACCGCAGGTTGATCATCGGGTCGGGGGCCCACGACTCGACGACGAGGAAGCAGGCGAGCGCGATCCCGGCCAGGGCGAAGACGCTGAGCACCGACGGGTCGGCCCAGCCGTGCTTGCGGCCCGTCTCCAGCCCGTACGCGAGGGCGAACACCATGGTCGCCGAGATCAGCACGCCGGGGATGTCGACGCGGGAGTCCTTGTTCTCGCCCTTGGAGGTGAGGACGACCAGGCCGAGCAGGATGACCAGGACGCCGGGGACGACGTTGATGAGGAAGATCCAGCCCCAGTCCCACTGCTGGACGATGAAGCCGCCGATGGCCGGGCCGAGGGCGGTCGCGGCCGAGCCCGCGCCGACCCACACGATCGTGCCGAGCGAGCGCTGCTTGTCGGTGCGCCCGACGGTGACCATGACCAGCGTCGCGGGCAGCGCGAGCGCGGCCCCGGCGCCCTGGGTGACGCGGGCGAGGATCAGCGTGGCCGCGTCGGGGGCGAGGCCGCAGACGGCGGAGGCGGCGGTGAACACCGCCATGCCCGTGGTGAACGTGACGCGGCAGCCGTACACGTCGGTGAGCCGCCCGCCCGCGATCATCAGGCAGGAGAACATCAGGATGTAGCCGGTGGCGACCCAGTCCTTGGCGGTGTTGGACATGTCGAGGTCGCGCATGATGGTGGGCAGCGCGTTGGCGACCACCGTGTTGTCCATGGTGATCATGAACGCGCTGACGGCGACGACCGCCAGCGCCCATCGGTAGCGACCCCGGGTCAAGGTGTCCGCACGGCGTGAACTCCCCGTCGGGAAAACCGCCGCTTCCCCCTAAAAGAAGTAGTGGGTATTGTTACGATTCGTTGGTATCCCGTTACGCACCCCTGACTCTGGGCCGGGGATCCTCACTATCCCATCAGGCCACATCGGTTACCGCTGAGTCTTGTCATCACCGTGACAAGTGACCAGTGAGAAAAGTGGTCTGGATGCGCATCGTGAGACGGTCAAAGTAGGACAAGGTGGTCCCTCCGCTTCGAACGATCCTGGTCTCATTGGGGAGCCGACCGCATGCAGAGCAACGATCGTTCCGGAGCCGCGCAGAACGAGCGTGACCTGACGCGGATCAGCGAGGATTCGATACGTCGGCACCTGATCGAGCAGATCGCGCGCCGCTCCAGAACCTCCGCCGCCGAGATCGACCCCGACCGCCCGCTGGAGGAGTTCGGGCTCGCCTCGCGCGACGCCGTGGCCATCGCCGGCGAGCTGGAGCAGATGCTCGGCCGCGCGCTGCCGGCCACGCTGGTCTGGGAGCACCCCACGATCAACAAGCTGTCGGTCGCGCTGTCCGGCGGTCCCGCCGAGCGGGACGCGGCCGCGGCCAACGCGGCGGCGGCCGAGATGTCCGCCGCGGCGCGGGCGGGCCGGGCCGCCGACGACGAGCCGATCGCGGTCGTCGGCGTCGGCTGCCGCTTCCCCGGCGGTGACCGCGACCTCACCGGCCCGGCCGACTACTGGCGCTTCCTGACCGGTCGCGGCGACGCGGTCCGCGAGGTGCCGGACGGCCGCTGGGACGCGTTCGACGACGGCTCGCCCGAGGTCGGCGACCTGCTCGAACGGACGACGCGGCTCGGCGGGTTCCTCGACGACGTCGCGGAGTTCGACGCGCAGTTCTTCGGCATCACCCCGCGCGAGGCCGCCGTGATGGACCCGCAGCAGCGGCTGGTCCTGGAGGTGGCCTGGGAGGCGTTCGAGCACGCGGGCATCGGCCCGGCGTCGCTGCGCGGCAGCCGCACCGGCGTGTTCGTCGGCGTGTCCGCGCCCGAGTACGCGGCGTTCACCGCGTCCGACCTGGCCTCGCTGGAGCCGTTCACCGCGACCGGCGCCGCGCTCAGCATCATCGCCAACCGGCTGTCCTACCTGCTCGACCTGCGCGGGCCCAGCATGATCGTCGACACCGCGTGCTCGTCGTCGCTGGTCTCCACGCACCTCGCCGTCCGGGCGCTGCGCAGCGGCGAGGCCGACCTCGCGCTCGCGGGCGGCGTCAACGTGCTGCTGTCCCCGACCGTCACGATGACGTTCGACCTGGCCGACGCGACCGCCGCCGACGGGCACTGCAAGGCGTTCGACGCGTCCGCCGACGGCATGGTCCGCGCCGAGGGCTGCGGCGCGCTCGTGCTGAAGCGCCTGTCGGACGCCCAGCGCGACGGCGACCGGGTCCTCGCGGTCGTCAGGGGCTCGGGCGTCAACTCCGACGGCCGCTCCAACGGGCTCGTCGCGCCCAACTCCGACGCCCAGCGCGCCCTGCTGCGCGAGGTGTACGCCTCGGCGGGCGTCCCCGCCGACGGGGTCGACTACGTCGAGGCGCACGGCACCGGCACCCTGCTCGGCGACCCGATCGAGGCCAAGGCGGTCGGCGACGTGCTCGGCGCGGGCGCCGGACGGGCCGAGGACGAGCCGCTGCTGATCGGCTCGGCCAAGTCCAACCTCGGGCACATGGAGTCGGCGGCGGGCGTCGCGGGGCTGATCAAGACCGTCCTCGCGCTGCACCACCGGTCGATCCCGCCGACCGCGCACTACAAGGAGCCCAACCCGCACATCCCGTTCGGCGAGCTGCGCCTCGCGGTCGTCGCGGAGGAGACGCCGTGGCCCGACCGCGGGCGGCCGTCCCGCGCGGGCGTCTCCGGGTTCGGGTTCGGCGGGACCAACGCGCACGTCATCCTCGAACAGGCGCCCGCCCAGCAGGCGGACGAGGAGCCCGTCACGGTCCGCACGTTCCCGCTGTCGGACACCAGCGCCGACCGGATCCGCGACCACGCCGCGCTCCTGGCGTCCTGGCTGCCCGAACGCGACGACGTGCCGCTCGCCGACGTCGCCCGCACGCTGCACCGGCGCGGCGGGCGCGGCCGGGCCCGCGCCGCCGTCGCCGCCCGCGACCGGGCGGGACTGGTCGAGGGCCTCACCGCGCTCGCCGAGGGCCGCCCGCACCCGGGCGTCGTCACCGGCGCCGCGCTCGGCGCGCCCGGCCGCCCCGCCTGGGTGTTCTCCGGGTACGGCGCGCAGCGCCCCGGCATGGCGCGGCGGCTCCTCGAAGAGGAGCCCGCGTTCGCCGAGGCCATCGACGACCTCGACGGCCTGTTCGCCGAGGAGAACGGCCCCGAGCTGTGGGCGCTGCTCGAATCCGGCGAGAAGCTGGAGGGCGGCCCCGCCGAGGTCATGCCCGTCCTGTTCGCCGTGCAGATCGGCCTCGCGCGCATGTGGCGGTCGTACGGCGTCACGCCCGGCGCGGTCATCGGCCACTCGATGGGCGAGGTCGCCGCAGCCGTCGTCGCCGGGCACCTCACGGCCGCCGACGGCGTGAAGGTCATCTGCCGCCGCTCGCGGCTGCTGTCCCGCCTGGTCGGGGGCGGCGCGATGGCGGTCCTCGGCGCGTCCGCCGAGGACGTCGCCCGGCTCGCGCGCGACCTGCCCGAGGTGTACGCGGCGGTGCACTCCTCGCCCGCGCAGACGGTCGTCACCGGCGACGCGGAGCAGGTGGCGGCCGTTGTGGAACGGGCCGAGAAGGAGGGCCGGCTCGCCCGCATGGTCCAGGCCGAGGGCGCGGGCCACTCGCCGCAGGTCGATCCGCTGCTGCCGGAGCTGCGCGAGCTCCTCGACGGCGTCGCCGCCGACCCCGGCACGCCCCTCGCCGACGGGATCAAGCTCTACACCACCGCGCTCGACGACCCCCGCGCGCTCTTCCCGGCCGGTGGCGCGGAGGGCGCCCCGTCCGCCGGGGTCGCGATGGACGCCGCGTACTGGGCGGCCAACCTGCGCAACCCCGTCCGGCTGACCGGCGCCGTCGCCGCCGCCGCCGAGGACGGCTTCCGCACGTTCGTCGAGGTCAACGCGCATCCGATCCTCTCCCACGCCGTCGGTGAGACGCTCGACGGCACCGGCGCCCTCGTCACGCACACGCTGAAGCGGGCCCGCAAGGGCGAGGAGACCGACGACACGCTCACCTTCCACGCCCAGCTCGGCACGCTCGCCGCCCACGGCCACGCGGTCGCGCCGCCGGCCGACGGCGCGATCGCCGACGTCCCGCAGTCGCCGTGGCGGCACGAGCGGCACTGGGTCGACACCTCGCGCCGGGCCGCGCGCGGCCGGGACGAGCACCCGCTGCTCGGCGCGCACGCCGAGATCCCCGGCGAGGACCGGCACGTGTGGCGCGCCGACGTCGGCGCCGCCGCGCTGGCCTGGCCGGACGGCGCGCGCGTGCACGGCCTCGCCGTGCTGCCCGTCGCCGCGTACGCCGAGATGGCGCTCGCCGCCGGCGCGGAGGCGCTCGGCACCGGCGACGTCCGCGTCAACGGCCTGTGGATGGAGCGCCCGCTCGCCCTGGACGAGCACACGACCGTGACGACGACGTTCGCCGAGGACGAGCAGCGCGTCGAGATCCACGCGCTGACCCCGGCCGGGACCTGGGCGCGGCTGGCCAGCGCCGACGTCGGCCCCGACCACCGCGCCCCGGCGCCCGCGCCGTCCGGCCCCGCGACCGAGGTCGCCGGGGCCGAGCGCGGCAGCCGCCACTACCGGCTGCACCCCGAGGTGTTCGACCGCTGCCTCGCCGTCCTGTCCGCCGAGGCCGAGGCCACCGCGCCCGGCTCGCCCGGCTCGCCCGCGTCCGCCGGGGCGTGGCTGGCCGAGACGATCGGGAGCCTGCGCGTCTACGGCCCCACCCACCGGGGCGGGCACGTGCGGGCCGAGGCCGTCCACGAGGACGGCGAGACGACCGGCGCGGTACGGCTCGTCGGCGACGGCGGCGAGACGCTGGCCGAGGCGACCGGGATCGTGCTGCGCCGCACCGAACGGGCCGACGTGCCGGTGCCGCTCGCCGACAAGCTGGTCGAGCTGGTCTGGGACGAGGCCGAGCCGCCCGAGCCCGCGATCGAGAACGGCACGTGGCTCGTGCTCTCCGACGAGGACGACGCGCTCGCGGGCGCGGTCGCCGGCGAGCTGGAGGGCCGCGGCCACCGCGTCGTACGGCACCGGCTCACCGCCCGGCCGCCCGACGACCACCCGGAGACGGACGCGCCGATCGACGGCGTGGTGCTCGTCCCGTCCGCCGACCTGGTGGACGAGGAGCTGGTGCTCGCCGTCGCGGGCGTCAGCAACGCGCTGCCGGACGGCCCGCGCCTGTGGGTCGCGACGCGGAGCGCGCTGGACGTGCTGGACGGCGAGCCCGGCGAGCCGGGGCAGGCGCCCGTCCGCGCGATCACCCGCGTGCTGGCGTTCGAGCGGACCGTCCAGCGCGCCACCCTCGTGGACGTCGAGCGTCCCGCGGACCTCGTCGCCGAGCTGCTCGGCGACGGCGAGGCACGCGAGGTCGCGTGGCGCGGCGGCGTCCGCCGCGTCGCCCGCCTCGCCCAGGCCCGCCTGACCGCCGAGCCCGCCGGAGACGGCGCGGACGGCGCGCCGGGCCGGGCCGCCGGGACTCGCGGCGGGACCGCCGCTTCTGCCGCCGCGGGCGGCGGGCCCGCCGCGACCGGCGCGGGCGCCCGGCCCCGGCGGATCGTCCGGCGCGGCGGCGCGTACGTGATCACCGGCGGGTACGGCGGGATCGGCCTGGTCACCGCCCGGCTCCTCGCCGAGCGCGGCGCGGGGCGGATCGTGCTGTCGGGCCGTTCCGGCCCGGACGCCGCCGCCGAGAAGGTCATCGCCCGGCTGCGCGAGGACGGCGTGGACGTCGGCGTCGTCCTCGGCGACATCGCCGAGCCGGGCGTCGCCGAACGGCTCGTCGCGGTCGCGCGCGAGGGCGGCGTGCGGCTGTGCGGCGTCGTGCACGGCGCGGGCGCGATCGACGACCGGCTGGTCGCCGACCTCGGCGCGGAGGGTCTCCACAGGGTGTGGACGGCGAAGGTCGAGGGCGCCCGGCGGCTCAGCGCCGCCACCTGGGACCTCGACCTCGACTGGTTCGCGGCGCACTCCTCGGCCGCCGCGCTGCTCGGCTCGCCGGGCCAGGCCGCCTACGCCGCCGCCAACGCCGCGCTCGACGCGCTCATGGCGTACCGCCGGGCGCACGGCCGGGCCGCCGCCACCGTCAACTGGGGCACCTGGTCGCAGGTCGGCGGCGCGGCCGACCTGCGGGTCGCGGTGCTCGACCCGATCAGCCCGGCGGAGGGCGCGGAGGCGCTCGAAGCGCTGCTCGCGCACGGCCGCGCCGCGACGGGCGTGCTGCGGTTCGACCCGGCCGCGGCGGTGGAGCTGTTCCCCGAGATCCGCCGGATGCCGTACTTCGCCGCGCTCACCGAGGCCGCCGGGCGCGGCGCGGACGCCGCGGGCGACTGGCCGGGCGTGGAGGCGCTGAAGGCCGCCGACCCCGCCACCGCCCGCCGCATGATCGCCGCGCAGGTCCGGGCGCGGATCGCCGCGGTGCTCGGCTTCGACCCCGAACGGCTCGACCCGGCCGTCCCGCTGACCGACCTCGGGCTCGACTCGCTGGTCGCGGTGCGGATCAAGAGCGGCGTCGAGCACGACCTCGGGCTGACCGTCCCCGCGTCCGTGCTGCTCCAGGGCGCGAGCGTCAACGCGTTCGAGGAGTGGGCCGCCGGGGAGCTCGGCCTCGCCGCCGCGCCCGCGCCGTCCGCGACGTCCCCGGCGTCCGCGGCCGTCGCCAACGCCGAGGCGGGGTACGTGATGCCCCGCGACGACGCCGAACGCCTCGCGGTCCGCGTCTTCGAGGACGTCCTCGGGCTCGACCGCGTCGGCGTCACCGCCGACTTCTTCGCCGACCTCGGCGGCCAGGACCACCAGGCCGACCAGGTCGTCGCCCTGGTCGCCGCCGAGCTGGCCAAGGTCACGGGCGGCGTCCCCGCCGCGAACGGCACCGCGGGCCCCACCCGCCTCAACGGCACGTCCAACGGCGCCGCCGCGAACGGGGCCGCCGCCAACGGAGCCGCCCTCAACGGCGGCGCGGCCAACGGCGGCGCAGCCAAGAGCGGCGCGGCCGGCGGGAACGCCGCGCCCGCCGTCACCCGCGAGGAGCTGCTCGCGACGGCGACGGCCGAGCACGTCGCCGAGTTCATCCGCGCCGCCGACGAGGAGGCCGCGCGGCAGACCGTACGGCCGCTGAAGGCGACCGGGACCCGCCGCCCCCTGTTCATCGCGCACCCGGCGGGCGGCACGACGGCCTGCTACCGGCAGCTCGTCGAGCTGCTCGGCCCCGACCAGCCGGTGTACGGGCTGGAGCGGTTCGAGGACGCGCCCCCGGTGGAGGAGCGCGCCGCGCGCTACGTCCGGCACCTGCTGGAGGCGCAGCCGGAGGGCGCGTTCCGGCTCGGCGGCTGGTCGTTCGGCGGGGTGCTGGCGTACGAGACGGCGCGGCTGCTCACCGAGGCGGGACGGGAGGTCGAGTTCGTCGCGCTGTTCGACGCCGGCCTGCCGCTGGAGGTGGACGACGAGTCCGAGACGCTCGCCCGCCGCTTCTCCGCGTTCGCCGAGTACGTCAACGAGACCTACGGCCTGGACGTCAGCCTCGCCTACGAGGAGCTGGCCGGGCTGGACGAGGAGGCGCAGTTCGCGCTGGTGATGGAGCGGGCCGCGCCGCTGGTCGACCACATCCCCCGGCGGCGCTGGCGCACCAGCTCACCTCGCACCAGGACACCCGGTCGCTGGAGGCGTACCGGCCCGGCGGGTACGGCGGGCGGGTCATCCTCTACCGGGCGCCCGAGGAGACGCCCTGGTCGGTGAAGGACGCCCGCTACGTGCTCGACGGGACCAACGGGTTCGGCGGGCTCTGCCCCGACCTGGAGATCGTCACGGTTCCCGGCGTCCACCACCTGAACCTGCTGGACCCCCCGGGCGTGGAGTTCCTCGCCGCGCACCTGGAGGGCAGGCTCGCCGCGGGCGACCGGCGCGCGCCGGCCGCCCGCCCCACCCCGGCGCCGGCCACCCGGCCGGCCCCGGCCCGCTGAGGGCACGCCCCTGACCCCGCGTTGCACGGAGGAGATCCATGGCACAGTCCGCCACGTCCCACGACCCGCTGCTCGACGCCGTCCGGTCCGGCGCGTCCGGGCGGGAGCTCCAGGACATCGACCTGCCGGCCCGCTTCCGCGCCGCCTTCACCCGCAAGGACGAGGTCGGCCTCTTCGAGGGGCAGACCGACAAGGACGTGCGCCGCTCGATGCACGTCGGCGAGGTCGACATGCCCGAGCTCGCGCCGGACGAGTGCGTGGTCGCGGTGATGGCCGCGGCGATCAACTTCAACACGGTCTGGTCGGCGATCTTCGAGCCGCTGCCGACGTTCCACTTCCTGGAGAAGTTCGGCCGGCAGGGCTGGCACGGCGCCCGGCACGACCTGCCGTACCACGTGCTCGGCTCGGACGGGTCGGGCGTCGTCGTGCGCACCGGGTCCGGCGTGAAGAGCTGGAAGGTGGGCGACAAGGTCGTCATCTCCCCGTCGTACGTGGACGAGGAGGACCACGGCTCCTACGACGACGGCATGATGAGCGAGACGCAGCTCGCGTGGGGGTTCGAGACCAACTTCGGGTCGCTCGGCGAGTACTGCATCGTCAAGGCCAACCAGCTCATCCCGAAGCCCGCGCACCTCACCTGGGAGGAGGCGGGCTCCAACACGCTGTGCGCCGCGACCGCGTACCGGATGCTCGTCGGCGGGCACGGCGCCCGCATGAAGCAGGGCGACGTCGTGCTGATCTGGGGCGCGACCGGCGGGCTCGGCTCGTACGCGACGCAGCTGGTCAAGAACGGCGGCGGCATCCCGGTCGGCGTCGTGTCGTCGGAGGAGAAGGCCGAGATCGTCCGCGCGCAGGGCTGCGACCATGTGATCAACCGCAACGACCTCGACCTCGGCGAGCAGGGCCTGCGGCACCCGAAGGCGGGCCGGATGCTCGGGGAGGCGATCCGCCGCCAGGTCGGCGAGGACCCGGGCATCGTGTTCGAGTACCTCGGCCGCGAGACGTTCGGCGCCTCGGTGTACGTCGCCAAGCGCGGCGGCAAGATCGTCACCTGCGGGTCGTCCACCGGCTACAAGCACGAGTACGACAACCGGTTCCTGTGGATGCGGCTGAAGAGCATCATCGGCTCGCACGGCTTCAACTACCACGAGGCCGTCCAGATCAACCGGCTGATCGGCCTCGGCATGATCCACCCGACCCTGTCGAAGTCGTTCTCCCTGGACGAGGCGGGCGAGGCGACCCGCGCCGTCCAGACCAACCAGCACATCGGCAAGGTCGCCGTCCTCTGCGGCGCCACCGCCGAGGGCCAGGGCGTCGACGACCCCGCCCTCCGCGAGCGCGTCGGCGAGGACAAGCTCAACCTCTACCGCCGCTGACCCTTCGCCGCCCCCGCACGACGCGCGCCGCAGGGCCGCGGACACCCGTCCGCGGCCCTACGGCCCGGGTCAGGGTTCGATCGACTCGCGGTGCCCGGCGCCGTCGCCGTTCCCGGTGCGTTCGGGCGGACGGGCCAGGTCGGCGGCGAACCGGCGGTTGAGGGCCACGCGGACCTTGCCGAGGCGGCCGCGCGTCTGCGGGGCCTCGACCCCCGCCGTTCGGGACGGGCGAGGGAGACGGCGGGCGCGGGCCGCGGGTCGGTGATCGGCGCGAGCCGCTCGCCGTCCAGAGGCCGCTCGACCTCGACGTACGCGCCGCTCGGCAGCCGCCGGATCACGCCGGTCTCCAGGCCGTGCTCGACGAGCGCGAGGTCGCGGCGCTGGAGGCCGACGCAGATCCGGTACGCGACGACGTACGCCAGGACGGGCCCGAGGATGATCGAGCACCGGAAGAACCACGTCGTCCAGAACAGCGGGATCTGGAACGTGTGCGCGATGACGTCGTTGCCGCCCGCCAGCCACAGCACCCCGTAGAACACGACGCCGCCCGCGCCGATGCCCGTCCGGGCGGGCACGTCGCGCGGCCGGTCGAGCAGGTTGTGGGTCTCGCGGTCGCCGGTGACCCACCGCTCCAGGAACGGGTAGGCGGCGAGCCCGGTGAACAGCACGCCCGGCACGACCAGCGCGGGCACGAGCACGCTCAGCGCGACGGTGTGCCCGAACGCGGTGATCTCCCAGGCGGGCATCATCCGCAGCGCGCCCTCCAGCCAGCCCATGTACCAGTCGGGCTGCGACCCGGAGCTGATCGCGCCCGGGTCGTACGGCCCGAACAGCCAGATCGGGTTGATCTGGAAGAACGTCGCGAGCAGCGCGGTCACGCCGAAGACCCACAGGAAGAACGCGGTGGTCTTGGCGATGAACACGGGGAAGAACGGGTAGCCGCGCACCGTCCGGTTGCCGCTGCCCTTGCCGGGGAACTGCGTGTGCGTCTGCCGCCAGGTCAGCACGACGGCGTGCAGCGGGATCAGCGCGAGCAGGATGCCCGGGATCAGCAGGATGTGGATCACGTACAGCCGCGGGATGATCAGGTCGCCCGGGAACTCGCCGCCGAACAGGAACATCAGCACGTAGCTGCCCACCACCGGCAGCGAGGCGACCACGCCCTCCAGGATCCGCAGCCCGGTGCCCGACAGCAGGTCGTCGGGCAGCGAGTAGCCGAACAGCCCGTTCACCATGACCAGCATGAACAGCACGATCCCGATCAGCCAGTTGAGCTCGCGCGGCTTGCGGAACGCGCCGGTGAAGAAGTTGCGCAGCAGGTGGACGACGATCGCCGCCATGAAGACGATCGTGGACCAGTGGTGGATCTGCCGCAGCAGCAGCCCGCCGCGCACGTCGAAGCTGATGTGCAGCGTGGAGGCGTACGCCTCGCTCATCCGGACGCCGCGCAGCGGGACGTACGAGCCGTCGTAGACGACCTCGGTCATGCTCGGCTTGAAGAACAGCGTCAGGAACACGCCGGTCAGCAGGATGATCGCGAACGAGTACATGGCGATCTCGCCGAGCAGGAAGCTCCAGTGGTCGGGGAACGCCTTGCGCATCGCCTTGCGCAGGAACGCGGTGCCGCCGAAGCGTTCGTCGATCGCCCTGCCCGCGGCCCCGAGGGCCGGGGGCGGCTGCTTGCCGGGGTTCGGGGCCACGTGACCACCTCGCGCATCGGTCGCTCGTCCATTCAATGTCGCATCCGACATCCAGACGGGCCAGGGCCCGGGGTTGTGACATCTCGGCGGGCGCGGGCGCCCGCACAGGTGACCGATCGGTCACGGACGGTCCGGGCTGTGGCATCTCGTCATGGACGGCGTCCGAATCTGGTCGTGTTTCGACCTAGACTTTGCGCCCGGGCGTATCAGGGGGTCATGATTTTTCCCACAGGGAACACATAAGTAAGTAATTACCCCTTGTGTCCGGCGCGCAACGCAGGGGGAGGGGAGGGACACGTGGACGAACCGTCCACCGCGCACGGGCGCCCCTGGGCCGAACTGCCCCGGGAACTCGCCGATCACATGCGGCCGCATCTCGACGAGGTCGCCGACGACATGATCCAGGAGATCCAGTCCCGGGTGCGCGAGTACGACCGGCCCGGCGACGGCTCCTACTCGGGCACGCTCCGCCTCGCGGTCGAGCGCGTCCTGCACTACTTCGTCGACCGGGTCGCCGACCCCGGCCACGAGCTGACCTCGGTGAACGACTTCTTCCGCGCGATCGGCCGGGGCGAGGCCGGGGAGGGCCGCAGCCTCGACGCCATGCAGACCGCGATGCGGGTCGGCGGCATGATCGCGTGGCGGCGGATCTCCGAGGGGGCCGCCCACCAGGACGTCTCGCCGCGCGTGCTCGGCGCGGTCGGCGAGGCGCTGCTGATGTTCCAGGACGAGCTGGCCGCCGCCGCGGCGGAGGGGTTCGCCCAGGCCAAGGCCGCGGTCGCGGGCGAGATGCAGCGCCGCCGCAAGCGGCTGCTCGACCTGCTGCTCGCCGACCCGCCCGCGGCGCCCGAGGCCATCGCCGACCTCGCCGCCGCCGCGCACTGGCCGGTGCCCCGCACCGTCGCGGCCGTCGCGCTCGGCCACCAGGACGCCCGGCAGTCCGCGTTCCCGCCCGACATCCTCGCCGACCTCACCCGCCGCACCCCGAGCCTGATCGTGCCCGACCCGGACGGCCCCGGCCGCGCCAAGCTCGTCGACCGCGCGCTCAGCGGCGTGCTCGCCGTCGTCGGCCCGACCGTCCCGGTCGCCGAGGCGGCGCGCTCGATCCAGTGGGCCCGCAAGACCCTCGGCCTCGTCCAGCGCGGGGTGATCGAGGACGGCGCGGGCGTGATCCGCAGCGTCGAGCACATGTCCACGCTGATCCTGTTCCAGGACGAGGAGCTGATCACCTCGCTCGCCGCCCTCCGCCTGGCGCCGCTCGCCCACCTGCGCGCCAGCCAGCAGGACCGGCTCGCCGAGACGCTCCTGGCCTGGCTCCAGTCGGGCCGCAACGCCAACGAGGTCGCGATGCGGCTGCACGTCCACCCGCAGACCGTCCGCTACCGGCTCCGCCAGCTCGAAGAGCTCTTCGGCGACCAGCTCCTGGACCCCGACCTGCGCTTCGACCTGGAGATCGTCCTGCGCGCCCGCGCCCTGCTCGCCGACAACCCGGGCGAGCACATCATCCCCCGGCCCCCGAGGCCGTGGGCGACTCGGCCGAGATCGTCACCTTCCGCCGCACGACCTGACCCGCGCGCCGTTCCGCCCGCCCTTCGCCGGGCGTGCGGTCGGGCGGAACGGCGCGCGGCCTCAGCAGTCCGTGCCGTCCCGGACGGGCCGGCGGTCGAGGAGCGCCCTCGCCTCGTGCCGGGCGAGGTTGGCCGACAGCCGCGTCTCGTCGCCGCCGAGCCGCCGCGCGACGGCCCGCAGCGCGCACGACCGCTGCGGCTCGGGGAGGCGGTCGAGGGCGGGCACGGCGTCCGCCGACAGCCCGCGCAGGTACTGGACGTCGAGCCTGCCCGTGTGCTCGAAGCGGCTCACGTTGCGTTCGGCGATGAACGCGTCGGGGTTCAGCGCCGCCAGCGCGATCAGGCCGGCCGCGCCGCTCGCCGCGACCGCGCGCGGCAGCCACCGCGCCCTGAGCCGTACGCCCGCCGCCGCGACGAGCACGACCACCAGGCCGAGCCACAGCTCGAACGCGTGCACCCAGAGCCGCAGCCGGGTCCAGCCGGACGCCTCCTCGTACAGGTACAGGCGGCGCAGCGCGACCGCGACGACGACCAGGGTCAGCGCGCACAGCAGCCCGAGCAGCGCCCGCACGAGGACCCGGTCGCGGCGGGTCCCGGTCGGGGCGTGCCGCACGGCGAACGCGACGACGGCGAGCACCAGCACGGTCACGACCACGAGCTGGAAGAACCCGCGCCGCGCGTACTCGGCGTAGGTGAGGCCGGTCGAGCGCAGCAGCCGGTCCTTGTCCGCGGCCAGCAGCACGCTCGCCTGCACGGCGCAGAACGCGACGAACAGCAGGTCGAGCGCCGCGATCGGCACCGCCCACGCCCACCGCCCGGCGGCGTCCGGCCGCGCGCGCTCCAGGATCCGCAGCGGCGGCGGGGCCAGCGTGAGGAACGCGAGGGCGAGCGCGAGCACGGCCGTCAGCGCCCCGGCGACCGCCCGCGGCACGACGGGCCCGGCCGACACCTCCGGGACGAGGCTGCCCGCGAGATCGCCGAACGCGGCGTCCGCCCCGGCGAACAGCCCGCCGAACACCGCCAGCAGCGCCGCGACGAGCAGCCCGGTGCGGACGGCGGGCCACGTGCTCGCGCGCCGTTCCGCGGAGAGCCGCCGCACGCCGCGCACGGCCCACGGCAGCATCCGCGCCGCCGCCATCGGCAGGGCCAGGGCCCCGCCGCCCAGCACGGACGTCCACGTCCGCCCGCCGACCGCCCCGTACGACCCGAGGGGAACGGCGAGCAGCAGCGCGAGCCCCACGATCCACGGCGCGTCCCGTACGGCCGCCGTCCCGGCCAGGACCAGCGCCAGCAGGCAGAACGCGATCCCCGTACGGTCGATCCGGCCGCGCGCGGCGACGCGTCCGGCCGTCCAGGCGGTGGAGAACGCGACGGCGGCGACGGCGAGGGCGGCGATCGGGACGTTGACGCCGAAGGAGCCGTTCTCGAAGAAGTCCCCGAGGGCGACCGCCCCGAGGACCCCCGCGCCGAGCACGCGGCCCAGCAGGCTGGGGGAGAGGGGGAGCGGCGGCTCCTTCCAGGCGGCGAAGACCCGTTCGACGGCGGTCGGACGGCGCGGCGCCGGGCGGGGCATGGCGAGACGGGGGAGTTCGGTGGTCATGACGGTTCTCCGAGGGTCGGGGGGAGGGTGACCCGGATGCGGCAGCCCCGCGCCGTGTCGACGACGTGGATGTCGCCGCCGTGCAGGTCGATGGCCCAGCGGGCGATCGCGAGGCCGAGGCCGGTCCCGCCGTCCGGGGTGGCGTGGCCGGCGGCGCCGCGCGAGAAGCGCTCGAAGACGCGGGCCCGCTCGCTCGGCGGGATGCCGGGGCCCTCGTCGGCGACCTCCAGCACGAGCCCGCCGCCGTCGGAGGCGGGCCGGGCCCGCACCGCCACCGGCCGGCCCGGCGGGCCGTGCCGGGCGGCGTTGTCGAGCAGGTTGCCGAGGACCTGGTGCATCCGGTCCCGGTCGGCGACCGCGTGCAGGCCGCGCGGCACGTCCACCTCGAACCGGACGTCCGGGTGCCCGGCCGCGGACTCGGCGGCGACGTCCGCGACGAACGAGGCGACGTCCACGCGCGACAGCGCGAGCGGCACCGCGCCCGCGTCCACCCGCGACAGGTCCAGGAGCTGGGCGACCAGCCGGCCGAGCCGCTCGGTCTGCTCGACGGCCGACTCCAGCACCTCGGGGGTCGCCGGGGTCACGCCGTCCGCGACGTTCTCCAGGACGGCCTGGAGCGCGCTGATCGGGGTGCGCAGCTCGTGCGAGACGTTCGCGACGAACTCGCGCCGCTGCCGGTCCACCTGCGCGAGGTCGGCCGCCATCCGGTTGAACGCGTGGGCCAGCTCGCCGACCTCGTCGCGGGAC
This sequence comes from Actinomadura sp. J1-007, assembly GCF_009793335.1. Taxonomy (GTDB): domain Bacteria; phylum Actinomycetota; class Actinomycetes; order Streptosporangiales; family Streptosporangiaceae; genus Spirillospora; species Spirillospora yumaensis. The sequence goes on from NZ_WING01000001.1 coordinate 3,564,105, forward strand.
GTCGCGCGCACGCGGCGGCTGTAGTCGCCGCGCGCCATCGCCCGCGCCGCCGAGGTCATCTCGCGCAGCGGCGCGGTCATGCCGTGCGCGATGAGCTGGGTGACCCCGAGGGAGATCAGCAGGCCGACGGGCAGCGTCTGCCGCGCCCGGAAGCCGAGCGCGTACCCCCACAGCACGATCAGCGTCGCCACGCACGCGGTGACGACCGCCACGACCCCGAACTTGACCTTGATCGAGCGCAGCGGGTCGAGCGGCCGGGGCAGCCGCGTCCACAGCCGCCGGACGATCCGCCGGGCGATCCGCCGGGTCCGGGCCGCCTGCGGCGGGCGGTCCGCGGTCACGGCGCGGCGTCCAGGCAGTAGCCGACGCCGTGCACGGTCCGGATCAGTCCCGGGCCGAGCTTGCGGCGCAGCGCCTTGACGTGGCTGTCGACCACGCGGGTGCCGGACGCGTCGGCCCAGTCCCAGACCTGTTCGAGCAGGACGGCGCGCGTCAGCACCGTCCCCTCGTTGCGGACCAGGCACCCGAGCAGGTCGAACTCCGTCGGCGTCAGGTGCACCTCGCGCCCGTCGCGGCGGACCCGCCGCGCCCTCTCGTCGATCTCCAGCGGTCCGCTGCGCACCGTGCCGGGCGCCCCGCCCGCCGCGGCCGACGCGGCCGGGCGGTCCACGCGGCGCAGCACGGCGCGGATCCGGGCCACCAGCTCCCGCATGCTGAACGGCTTGGTCACGTAGTCGTCCGCGCCGACCCCGAGCCCGACGAGCAGGTCGGTCTCGTCGTCGCGGGCCGTCAGCATCAGGACCGGCACGGGCCGTTCGGCCTGGACGCGGCGGCAGACCTCCAGGCCGTCGAACCCGGGCAGCATCACGTCGAGCACGATGAGGTCGGGCTCGCCGTCGCGGGCGCGCTCGACCGCCGCGGGGCCGTCGCCGGCGAGGTCCACCGCGAAGCCCTCCGCGGCCAGCCGGTCCGCCACCGCCCGCGCGATGGTCGGCTCGTCCTCGACGACCAGGATGCGCTGCTCGTTCCCTGTCACGGGCCCGACTCTAGGAGCGCCCTGCGGATGCTCCGAGGGCGATGTGTGCGGGTTGTGTGAAGATCAGCCCGTTGCGGGCGGTCCGCCGGCGGCGGTGGCGGCGGCGCGGTGACGCGGGAGACGGAGCGGGCGGCGGGGGAGAGGGGGAGCGGATCGGGGTGGGCGGCGGGTCTCGGGGCGGCGGTGGCGGCGGCGCGGAGCGCGGGGGTCAGGGGCCGAGGGGCCAGGTGTGGACGGGCTCGTTGGTGTGCATCAGCTCGACGTACGCGCGGGTCATCATGCGGAGCGCCTCGTGGCGCGGTGTGCCGAACGACTCCTCGATCGCCTCGACGGTGCCGACCTGCCAGGCCGAGCCCGTCCGCCCGGTCACGCAGCGGCGCTCGATGATGCCGAGCAGCCGGTCGCGGCGGGCGGGGTCGACGCCCCACCGGTCCAGCCCCTCGTACGCCATCGGCAGCAGCCTGCGCAGCACCAGCTCGGCGGCCGGGACGTCGCCCATGCCCGGCCAGTAGAGCGTGGCGTCCAGTCCCCGCCGCGCCGCGCTGTGCAGGTTCTCCTCGGCGGTGGGGAACGACATCCGCGTCCAGACGGGCCGCTCCTCCTCGGCGAGCATCCGGACCACGCCGTAGTAGAACGCGCCGTTCGCGACGATGTCGGCGGCGGTGGGCCCGGCGGGCAGCGTGCGGTTCTCGACGCGCAGGTGGGGGCGGCCGTCCACGACCGCGTAGATGGGACGGTTCCAGCGGTAGATCGTGCCGTTGTGCAGGGACAGCTCGGGCAGCTCGGGGATCCCGCCCGCGTCGAGGACGTCCTCGGGCTCCTCGTCGTCGCAGAGGGGGAGCAGGGACGGGAAGTAGCGGGTGTTCTCCTCGAACAGGTCGAACACCGAGGTGATCCAGCGCTCCCCGAACCACACCCTCGGCCGGACGCCCTGCGCCTTCAGCTCCTCGGGCCGCGTGTCGGTGGCCTGCTCGAACAGCGTGATCCGGGTCTCCTGCCAGAGCCGGTGGCCGAACAGGTACGGGGAGTTGGCGCCCATCGCCACCTGCGCGCCCGCGATCGCCTGTGCCGCGTTCCAGTACGCGCCGAACTGCTCGGGGCTCACCTGGAGGTGGAACTGGACGCTCGTGCACGCGGCCTCCGGCGTGATGCAGTCGGTGTGCATCCGCAGCGGCTCCTCGCCGTCCACCGCGATCCGGAACTCCTCGCCGCGCGCCGCGAAGATCTGGTCGTTCAGCATCTTGTAGCGGCCGTTGGTCGAGAGCGTCTCCTCGCCGATGTCGGCCCGCCGCAGCGTCGGCAGGATCCCGATCATGACGAGCCGGCCGCCGAGCTCGCGGCTGCGGGCGTCGGCGTGGTCGAGGTGGCCGGACACCTCGGTCTCCAGCTCGCCGGTGCCCTCGCCGCCCAGCTCCCGCGGCGGGATGTTGATCTCCAGGTTGAACTGGCCGAGCTCGGTGGCCCAGGCCGGGTCGGCGATCGCCTTCAGCACGTCGGCGTTGCGCATCAGCGGATCGCCCAGCTCGTCGATCAGGTTCAGCTCGATCTCCAGCCCGATGTGCGGCCGGTCGAAGTCGAACTGCGACTCGCCCAGCATCCGAGCGAGCACGTCCAAGCACCGCCGCACCTTGTCGCGATAGCGGCGCCGGTCCTCGCCGCTGATCGTCACGGCGGCCACGTCCCTGCCCATGTGTCCGTCCCTGTGGTCGGGGGAACCGTCACAAAACGGGATGTCCAGGGAGTTGTCGCTGGAAACCCCGGGCGGTGTATCGGGCGTTCCGATATGTGACCGGTCGGTAGCGTATGGAATCCACCGCGCGGCCGGCCTGCGTCCCGTGACAGTCTGTGATGGCCCGAGACGCCTCCCCCGGCCTCCCGCGTCCGTCCCGCCCGCCGCCCCGGCGCCCGTCCGGCGCATGCCCTCGCCCGTCCGGCGACGGCTCCGCCACGGTCCCGCCCGTCCGGCGACGATGTGGTACGTCCGGCACGCCGGGGGATGTCGTTGTGCTGGTGGTTTGCGCCATCCTGTGAGCTGGACCGAACGGTGGGAGGGCGGATGCGGATGCGACCCAGGTCGATCCGGGCCAGGGACACGCTCGTCGCCGCCGTGCTCGCCGCGCTCGTCCTCGGCGCGATCGCGACCGCCGTCGACCTGTCCATGCGCAACACGGTCAAGGGCGACCTGCTCCAGCAGACGCAGCTCGCCGCCCGGCGCGCGAGCGGCGGCGTGCGCGACGGCACCCTCGCCACGCCCATCCCGGACGACACCGGCGGGCGCGTCCTCGTGCAGGTCGTCGGCGCCGGCGGCCACGTGCTCGACTCGACGCCCGCCGCCGCGGGACGGCCGCCGCTCAGCCGCCTGTGGCCGTCCGCGAACGTGCGCGTCCGCGACGTCATCGAGTGCGAGGGCAAGGGCCCCGGCGGCTCCTGTGACCTCGTCGAGGTGATCCGGGTGACCACCGCGCCCGACTCGGTCGTGGTGTACGCCTCCAAGCCGATGCCGTCGTACCTGGTCACCGGGTTGCTGGAGGTGCTGCTCGGCGCGGCCGTGCTCGTCTTGACCGCGCTCGTCGCGTGGGTGACCTGGCGGGTCGTCGGCCGCACCCTCGGGCCCGTGGAGGCGATCCGCGCCCAGCTCGCCGAGATCAGCGCCAGCGACCTCAGCCGCCGCGTCCCCGAGACCCCCGGCGAGGACGAGATCGCGCAGCTCGCCCGTACCGCCAACGAGACCCTCGACCGGCTGGAGCGGGCCGTCGCGCGGCAGCGGCAGTTCGCGTCGGACGCCTCGCACGAGCTGCGCACGCCGATCGCCGGGCTGCGCACGAACCTCGAGGACGCGGCCATGCACCCGGACGACACCGACCTGCACGACGTCGTGCGGTCCGCGCTCCGCGACACCGACCGGCTGGAGTCGATCGTCACCGACCTGCTGCTGCTCGCCCGGATCGGCACCGGCGGCATGGCCGCCCAGGAGCCGATCGACCTCGCCGAGCTGACCGCCGCCGAGATCGACCGCCGCGCGTACGGCGCCGGGCCCCGCGTCGAGCTGGCCCGCGACGTCACCGTGCGCGGCGTCCGGATGCAGCTCGTCCGGCTGCTCGGCAACCTGCTCGACAACGCCGACCGCTACGCCGGCGGCGTCGCCGCGGTGGAGGTCGCGCGGGACGGGCACGACGCGCTGCTGACCGTCAGCGACGACGGCGGGGGGATCGCCGAGGAGGACCGCGAACGCGTCTTCGAGCGCTTCACCCGCCTCGACAGCGCCCGCAGCCGCGGCGCCGGAGGCACGGGCCTCGGGCTCGCCATCGCCCGCGAGATCGCCCACGCCCACGGCGGGACGCTGCGCATCGAGGACGCCCCGAAGGGCGCCCGCTTCGTCCTGCGCCTGCCCCTCCAGCACGACCAGCGATGATCCACGTGGGTCTGGTGACCCTGCGCGCGCCGTACGGACGGGCCACGCTTGACCGCACGGCCGGCCGTGCGGACGGCGCGGATCCGGCCCGGGACGACGCGGGCCCCGGCCCCGGAAGGCGGCGGCGATGACGGCGGGCGACGAACTGGACCTCTACGAGACCGCGTACCTGGTCGCCGGACCGCCGCGGGTGGCGCTCGTCGCCCTGGTGGCGCTCTGCGAGGAGCGGCGCGTCAAGGTGTCGGCGGCGCGGCACCGGGTGGACGCCCTGGTCCGCGAGCCCGCCGACGACATGGAACGGGCCGTGCTGGACGCCGTTCCGGACGCGGGGAAGCTGCTCGGGAAGGTGCTGCGGGAGGTCGAGAGGTCGGACGCCGTCGCGGACGTCCGGGAGGCGCTCATCGAACGGGGCCTGCTGTCCCGCCTCCGGTGGCCGGGCGCGCCGGGCCGTACCGGCGAGGGGCGGAGGGAACGCGACCGCCTGGTGGCGGACGCGCCCGCGAAGGGCCTGCGCGCGGTGGCGGCGGGCGGCGCGGAGGCCATCGCCGACGGGCGGCTGCGCCGCGTCTTCACCACGCCCGACCCGGAACCCGTGAAGGTGCGCGACAAGCGGCGCTTCGGCGGGCTCGGCGGACGGGACACGCCGGGCCTCGGTCGCTACACCGGCGACGGCCACCTGGGCCAGAGCGGCGACATCGGCTCCGACTCGGGCGGCTCCTCCGGCATGTGACCGTCCGCCCGGACCCGTGGCCCGGGCCCGGCTCCGTACACCGGGAACGCCGGAACGGGCCGTCCGTTCGCGACGGACGGCCCGTCCGGAAGGCCCCATTCGGGTGGAACGTTCCTGGGCGCGGCGGCGGCGCGGCGCGGTCAGGCGCGGACGGCCTGCACCTCGAGCTGGATCTCGACCTTGTCGCCGAGCATGGCCCGGTCGCCCTTGAGCGGGACGTTGAACTCCACGCCCCAGTCCTTGCGGTTGATCGTGGTGGTGGCGGAGAAGCCGGCGCGGACGCCGCCCCACGGGTCGTCGGCGACGCCGTGGAACTCGACCTCCAGGGTGACCGGGCGGGTGATGCCGCGGACCGTGAGGTCGCCGTCGACGTAGTGCGAGCCGCCCTCGGCGCGGACGCCCTTGGTGGCGAACGTCATCGTCGGGTGGTTCTCGATGTCGAGGACGTCGGCGGAGCGCACGTGGGCGTCGCGGTCGCTGTTGCGGGTGTCGATGGACGCCATCTGGATCTCGGCCGTCGCGGTCGAGTCGGCGAGGTCGTCCGCGACCACCACGGCGCCGGAGAACTCGGTGAAACTGCCCCGGACCTTGGTCATCAGGTGCCGGATGGCGAAGGTGACCTCGGAGTGGCTCGGGTCGATGTTCCAGGTGCCGGCGGTCAGGCCGGGGGCGGAGGTGGCGATGCTCACGGGGCTCTCCAGAAGTACTTGAAGTTTCAACGACCTGAGGGACATTAGTTGAGGGTTCAAGCACGTGTCAAACCCCGCGCATTCCCGGGACGCGGCCCCGGCCGCGAGATCCTCCGGTGCCGGTACGGTAACGCTCCCCGGCCCGGATGCCACATACAGCGCGTACTGTTTGTTTCTTGGCTACGATTCGGGCATGGCCACGCCCCGGCGCACCCAGGAGGAGCGCACCGCCGCGACCCGGCGCGCGCTGCTCGACGCCACCATCGACTGCCTGGTCGAGTACGGCTACCACGGCACGACCACGACCCGGGTGGTGGAGCGGGCGGGGGTGTCGCGCGGCGCGCAGGTGCACCACTTTCCCACCAAGAACGACCTGGTCGTCGCGGCCGTCCAGCACCTGGCGACGCGGCGGGCCGCCGAGTTCGTCGACCGCGGCGGGATCGGCCGGCTGCGCCGCTCGCGGGACTGGGTCGGCGACACCCTCGACCTGGTGTGGGAGATCCACCAGGGCCCGCTGTTCGAGGCGTCCATGGAGCTGTGGGTGGCCTCGCGCACCGATCCCGAGCTGCGCGAGCACGTCGCGTCGTTCGAGCGCATGGTCACCGCGAGCATCATCGACGTGAGCGCGGCGCTCGTCGGCGACCGGGTGGACGACCCGGAGTTCCGCGGCGACCTGTACCTGGTGCTGGAGGCGATCCGCGGCCTGCGGATGCTCCAGTTCGTCCATCCGGCCTCGGAGGAGCGGGCCCAGGAGCGCTGGACGCGCTCGAAGGCCCGGCTCCGCACGATGCTCGGCGACCAGCCGGTCCCCTGACCCCGCGGTCAGGGGCGCGCGGTCAGCGGGCGGGCTTGTAGACGGTGACGACGGCGGCGCCGCCGAGGCCGATGTTGTGCTGGAGGGCGCCGGTGGCGCCCTCGACCTGGCGCCGGTCGGCCGTGCCGCGGATCTGCCAGGTCAGCTCCGAGCACTGCGCGAGGCCGGTCGCGCCGAGCGGGTGGCCCTTGGAGATCAGCCCGCCGGACGGGTTGACGACCCAGCGGCCCCCGTAGGTGTTGTCGCCGCTGTCGACCAGCTTGCCGCCCTCGCCCTCGGCGGCGAGCCCGAGCGCCTCGTAGGTGAGCAGCTCGTTGGTGGAGAAGCAGTCGTGCAGCTCGACGACCTGCACGTCGTCCGCGCCCATGCCCGCCTCGTCGTACGCCTTGCGGGCGGCGAGCGCCGACATCTCCGCGCCGACGATCGTGATGGCGCTCTTGCTGTCGAACGTGGACGACAGGTCGGTCACCATCGACTGGCCCGCGATCTCGACCGCGCGGTCCCACAGGCCGTTGCCGTCCACGAACCGCTCGCTGGCGATGATCGCGGCGCCGGACCCGTCCGAGGTGGGCGAGCACTGGAGCTTGGTCAGCGGCTCGTAGACGGTGCGGGCCGCCTTGATGTCGTCCAGGCTGTACTCGTCCTGGAACTGGGCGTACGGGTTGTTGACCGAGTGCTTGTGGTTCTTCCAGCCGATCCGCGCGAACTGGTCGGCGGTCGTGCCGTACCGCTTCATGTGCTCGCGTCCCGCCGCGCCGAACATGTACGGCGCGATCGGCTCGCCGCCCCACTCGTACAGCGGGAACAGCTCCTTGAGGTGGTTCAGCATCGGCTGCTCGCGGTCCTCGTAGGTGGAGCCGAGCGAGCCCTTCTGCATCTTCTCGAAGCCGAGCGCGAGCGCGCAGTCCACGACGCCGGCCTTGACGGCCTGCCGCGCGAGGTACAGCGCGGTCGAGCCGGTGGAGCAGTTGTTGTTGACGTTGACGACCGGGATGCCGGTGACGCCGAGCTCGTACACGGCGCGCTGCCCGGAGGTGGACTCGCCGTAGACGTACCCGACGTACGCCTGCTCGATCTTGTCGTAGCCGATGCCCGCGTCCTGGAGGGCCTTGGTGCCCGACTCCCGCGCCATGTCCGGGTAGTCCCACTCGCGGCTGCCGGGCTTCTCGAACTTGGTCATGCCGACGCCGACCACGAAGGTCCTGTTGCTCACGTTCGTTCCTCCACGCCTTGAGCGGGCCCTTGCCGTACGCGCGGCCTGTGCGCGCGCGGTCCCGTCCAGGCGCGACGCTAGGCCCTGTCTAAGAAACAGTCAAGCTTGTATGTTTCTAGGGTCGGACGACGCGCAGGCCCACCCCCGGAGGACGGATGACTCGCAGCTTCAACCTGGCCGACCTGTTCGAGATCGTGGCGGACGCGGTGCCGGACAAGCTCGCGCTCGTCGCGGGCGACGCCCGGCTCACCTACCGCGAGCTGGACGAACGCGCGAACCGCGCCGCGCACCACCTCGCCGCCGCGGGGATCGGGCCGGGCGACCACGTCTCGATCCTCGCCTACAACCGCGCCGAGTGGATCGAGACGCAGATCGCCGCCTGGAAGCTGCGCGCGGTGCCCGTCAACGTCAACTACCGGTACACCGCCGACGAGCTGGCGTACGTGATCGGCGACTCGGAGTCGGCCGCGCTCGTCGGCGAGCGGTCGCTGATCGCGCGGCTCGGCGCGGCGCGCGGCGAGTTGGGCCGCCTGCGGCACGTCCTGGTCATCGAGGACGGCTCGGACGACGAGGTGGACGGCGCCCGCTACGAGGAGGCGCTCGCCGCCGCGTCCCCGGACCGCGACTTCGCCGAACGCTCCAGCGACGACCTCTACCTGCTCTACACCGGCGGGACGACCGGGATGCCGAAGGGCGTCATGTGGCGCTGCGAGGACATCTTCATGTCGGCCATGTTCGGCGGCAACCTCCTCGGCGACCCCGTCTCCAAGCCCGAGGAGCTGGGGACCAAGGCCCTGGACGGCGGCGTCACGACCATGGTGTGCGCGCCGATGATGCACGGCGCCGGGATGTGGGTCGCGTGGATCGCGCTGACCTCCGGCTCCACCCTCGTCCTGTGGACGGGCCGCAGGTTCGACACCGCCGCCGTCCTGGAGGTCGCCGAACGCGAGAGCGCGCAGGTCCTGCTGCTCGTCGGCGACGTGATGGCCCGCCCGATCGCCGACCGGCTCGCCGCCGCGCCCGGCGCGCACGACCTGTCGAACGTCATCGCGATCGGCACCGGCGGCGCCGCGACGTCCCCCGACGTCAAGGCGCGGCTGCACGAGCTGATCCCGTCCCTGCTGGTCGTCCTGGACGCGTTCGGCGGCTCGGAGACCGGCGCGTCCGGCCAGGCCGTCGAGCCCGCCGCCGACGGCTCGCCGCGCTTCATGCCCCGTTCGGCGGACGTCGCCGTGCTGGACGAGTCGCTGCGGCGCGTCCCGCCCGGCTCCGACGCCATCGGCCAGCTCGCCCGCACCGGCCGCATCCCGCTCGGCTACTGGAAGGACGAGGCCAAGACCGCGAAGACGTTCGTGACCGGCGCCGACGGCGAGCGCTGGGCGCTCCAGGGCGACATGGCCCGGGTGGACGCGGACGGCTCGATCATCCTGCTCGGCCGCGGCTCGCTGGTGATCAACACCGGCGGCGAGAAGGTCTTCGTGGAGGAGGTCGAGGCCGCGCTGAAGACGCACCCGGCCGTCTACGACGCGCTCGTGGTCGGCGTCCCCGACGACCGCCTCGGCTCCCGCGTCGCCGCCGCCGTCTCCCTGGCGGCCGGCGCCGCCCCCGTCACGCCGGACGAGCTGATCACGCACTGCCGCACCGCGATGGCCGGCTACAAGGTCCCGCGCGACATCCGCATCGTGGACGAGGTGAAGCGCTCCCCCGCCGGAAAAGCCGACTACCGCTGGGCCCGCTCCCTCCACACCTGACCCGCCCAAGGCCGGCCGCGCGCCGTTCGCCGGGGTCACGCCGGGACCGCCGGGTTCTCGATGGCGCGTCGGACGATGGTCTCCGCCGTGCTCAAGTCGTTCGCGGCGGCGAAGCGGCTGCCGTCGCCGCCGCGCGCGAACCACCACTGCCCGTCCTCGTAGACGCACCGCACGGTCACGCCTCCGATCGGGGACGGCCGGTTCCGGGCCGGGCCGGCGCTCGTGGCGATCACGTACAGCACGACCTCGTGCGCCCGGTACCCGAAGCCCGCGCAGAACCCCGGCACGGTCGTGAACCGCTCGGCCAGGCGCGTCAGGTAGGTCATGCGCTCCCGGTTCGGCACCGCGAGCCGCACGCCGGTCCGCTCGACGTCCGGGACGGGCGGCGGCGTGCGCGGTCCCTTGGAGGAGACCGCGTGCCGTCCCGACATCTCACGCCACCGGGTTGATCACGCGGCGGACGGCTGCGGCGGCCTCGCGCGGGTCGTGCGGCAGCTCCTCGTCCCACGCCCACATCGCGCGGACCGCGCCGTCCCGGCGAACGGCGGTGATCTCCTCGTTGAACCGCGCATTGACCCCGCGAGCACACAGGAACGGCCGCATGTTGCCGCCGGGGTCGTCGCGTTCCGGGCTCGTTCGCTGATCCGGAGCTGCGGGGGTCGCGGTGGGCGGGAGAAGTAAATACAGTCAGGGCTGTATGTATCTGCCGAACCGTCCGCCGGAGGAACGAGCATGAGCGACCAGCCGCAGATGAACACCGAGAGCCTCGGGGTGTGGAGCGACCCGTTCGGGTTCGAGGTCGAGCGCGAGCGCGCGATCGCGTACGCGAAGGCGACCAACGACGACAACCCGCGGCATGTGTCCGGCGAGCTGGCGCCGCCGGTGTTCGCGATCGTCCCGGTGTTCGAGGGGATGATCCCGCCGCTGTTCAAGGTCGTTCCGGACAGCCTGATCCCGTTCGTGGTGCACGGCGAGCAGGACATGGTCTTCCACCGGCCGATCGTGCCGGGCATGAGCCTGGTGTCGCGGGCCAAGGTCACCGGGTTCGCGTCCAAGTCGTCGGGGACGACGGTGTCGGTGAAGCTGGAGACCCGCACGGACGGCGGGGACCTCGTGAACGAGCAGTGGATGGTGTCGTTCTTCCGCGGCTACCAGGCGGGCGAGACGCTCGGCGAGCTGGCGCCCGCGCACACGTTCCCCGAGGAGCTGCGGGCCGGCGCGCTGCTCGCGGAGGTCGTCCAGCACGTGGACGAGGACCAGACGTTCCGCTACTCCAAGGCGTCCGGCGACCCGATGCCGATCCACCTGGACGAGGAGTTCGCGAAGTCGGCCGGGCTGCCCGGGATCATCGCGCACGGCCTGTGCACGATGGCGTTCACCTCGCGGGCGGTGGTCGAGTCGGCGGCGGGCGGCGACCCGGCGCGGCTGAAGCGGCTCGCGGTGCGCTTCTCCAAGCCCGTGCTGCCCGGCCAGGACGTCACCACCCGCATCTGGGACAAGGGCGACGGCTCGGTGGCCTTCGAATCGACGTCCAGCTCCGGCGACGTCGTCATCAAGGACGGCCTGGCAGAGATCGGAGACTGAGCGCGCCCGTGAATGGGCGTCGCTAACGGACGCGCAGTGCGGTGGTAGATCGAAGCCGCCGCCGCGGCGGCGCTCATCACGGTGCCGCGGCGGCGGATTCGGGGCGCTCGTCCGGTAGGCGGTCGATCGGGCCGGCCGAGATGAACGGCACGGGTCCGCTCTCGTCGCCAGGCCCCCGGCTGCCCCGGCGGTTGGTGGCCCGAGGCGTTCAGTCCAGCGCACGGACCTTCTTGGCCAGCTCGCTGAGCTTCCTGAGCCGCTCGCCGTCCTTGCGCATGGTGGGCGGCCCGGCTGGATCGCCGCTCTCGGCGGCGATCGGGCTGACCACCGTCCTGGCTCCTTGGGTGAACATCCCGCCTTCCAGGGAGATGACGTCGTAGAACGCCTTGGACTCGGCGGGGATCGGCCGAGCGCCGGGCTTGGAGACGTTCGGCGGTGTGCCCTGCCAGCGCAGGAACCACACCGACTTTCCTCGCGGCAGGGAGGCGCGCAGCGCCGCGACGGGGTTGGGGGAATCCACGGTCGCCTCTCCGAGGAACTCCACCACCACCTCGTTGAGCTCTGGCCGGAGCCTGCCGTGCAGGGTCTCGACCGGCCGGAGAACGACACCGGTCATCGGTACTCTGGCCTCGGACGGGCCGACGACGCGGGTCCGGCGTACGTCGGCGACCTCCGCGACGATCACCGCGGTGGCCTTCCTCGCGCCGGCCGCCAGGTCGCGAGGAGGCTTGACCAGCAGTGCGCCCGGCATCCGGAACCGGTTGAAGAATCTCACGTTCTCGGAGCGGTAGGCGTCGAGTTCCGCGTCGGCGACCGCGGCGCCGCGCGCCATGGCGGTCCGGTGCGGTGTGGCGGTCACCTGATCGCCGCCGCAGCCTGTGGCGACGGATGCGGCCGCGAGCAGCAGGGTCACCGGCATGGCTCTGTGCGAAGGCATCTTCTTCATATCCCCATCCGCTCAGTAGTGGCCGTTGATGTGGCCTCGGTCATGGGCGTCCAGCGTGGCTGCGGCGCCTTCCCCCGCATTGGTGTACATGCATGAGTCCAGAGTGTTTCTGTGCCGGAGTCCCACCGTGTGGCCTGTTTCGTGGCAGGCGATCTGCCGACGTTGAGTCGCGGTGTCGAACACACCGGAGTAGTGCCAGTAGTAGTAGGCGTTGAAGCGCAGATGCTGGCCCCGGCACCACCCCGTGCCCGCGGCACGGTCGCCCCCGGTCCCGGTATTGGTGTCCGGACACTGCGCCCAGCCGACGACCCCGTTCCTCACGCCCCAGTCGAAATCGGCCATCCTCACGTCGGGATAAGGGTCCGCTTGGTCGACGTAGGCGTTCATGTCCGTTGGGGTGTAGACGTTCGCCAGAGACCACCTGACGGCGTCGTCGAGACCGGGGACGTCGGATGCGACATCGTCGCCGAAACTCCCATCGAGAAAGACAGAGTGTTCGTTGTTGTTCGCGAGGCTGACGCAGTTGCGCGGCTCACCTCCGCAGGCCGTAGATCCCCAGTTGTCTGCGTGTGCGGCCGGAGTGACCACTTGGGTCGATACTCCAAGTGCAATTCCCGAAAGGACCGCACCTGCCTTTGATGCGCTTCTCAATCTTGGAGAACGAGGGTTCCTCCTCAATCCTTGTACGGGCTTCGCGGCTGGTGGTGTGCCCACGGGCGGCCTCCTTGCTGCGGCGAGTCTGCCTCAACCAGAAGACGGCCCGCCCCGGCCTTGATCAACCTTCGGGGCCGGTCTTGGACGATAGTCGCCCAGGGGTGAACGGGCAGGCCGTGTGGAGCGTCATGTCTGCCGAACAACGAGATTCGACAAGTTCAAGTGGCCCATCCAACAAGCAACGTTGGACAATACGCGCCGAGGTTATAAACAAATGTAAAGGCGTACATCGATGTCCGAGCGGAAGTGATTTTGCGGCTATGCCTCATGGCGGGTTCCGGGCACGGCTCCGCGGGCCCAGGGTCGGTTCTCGTTGCCTTGCGCTGTGCCGCCGGCGCGCTGCGGGAAGCCGAGTGACGGCAGGTGTGCGGACGGGGCCGCCGAACCCGATTTGAACGAACGTTCTGAACGGGCGTTCAAGGCTGCGGTACGGTGGGGCGCATGGGACATCGGGAGGAGCTCATGGCCGCCGCCAAGCGCTGCCTGGAGGAGCGCGGGTACGCGCGGACGACCTCGCGCGACATCGCCGCCGCCGCGAACGCCCCGGTCGGGACGATCAACTACCACTACGGCTCCAAGGACGCCCTGATGAACGCGGCGCTCATGGAGATGGTGGGCGAGTGGGGCGACCGCACGGTGCACGACGCCGTCGCCCGCGGGGAGGACGCGGGCGGGGTCGGGGAGCGGCTGGTGCGGATGTGGGACCGCGTCGCGCAGGCGGGGGTGACGGACCGGCCGATGCTCCTCGGGACGATCGAGGCGCTGGCCCAGGTGGAGCACTCGGCCGACGTCCGCGGGCGGATCGCGGACGCGTACGAGGACGGGCGGCCCCGGATGGCCGCCGACCTGCACGGCCTCGACGCGGCCGAGGACCCCGAGACGGCGCGGGCCGTCGGCTCCGTGCACATGGCCCTGGTCGCCGGGCTCGGCCTCCAGTGGCTGGTCGATCCGGAGCGCGCGCCGTCCGCCCGCGAGGTCGCCGCCGGGCTCCGCGCCATCGCCCGCGACCTCGAAGCCGACGCGACCGACCAGGCCGAAGCGACCGGCTGACCGAGAACGAACAGGGGAGCGGGAGAGTGGCCCGGCCTTTCACCCACCTTCACGTGCACACGCAGTACTCGCTGCTGGACGGGGCCGCGCGGCTCAAGGACCTGTTCGAGGCGTGCGCCGCGATGGGCATGACGCATCTGGCGATGACCGACCACGGCAACCTGCACGGGGCGTACGACTTCTTCCACCAGGCGCGGGCCGCGGGGATCACGCCGGTCATCGGGATCGAGGCGTACGTCGCGCCGGAGTCGCGCCGGACCAAGCGGAAGATCCAGTGGGGCCGCCCGCACCAGAAGCGGGACGATGTGTCCGGGTCGGGCGGGTACACGCACAAGACGATCTGGGCGGCCGACCGGACGGGGCTGCACAACCTGTTCCGGCTGTCGTCGGACGCGTACGCCGAGGGCTGGCTCCAGAAGTGGCCGCGGATGGACCGCGAGACGCTCTCGCAATGGTCGGACGGGCTGATCGCCTCGACCGGCTGCCCGTCCGGCGAGGTGCAGACGCGGCTGCGGCTCGGGCAGCCGGACGAGGCGCTGCGCGCGGCGGCCGACTACCGGGACATCTTCGGCGAGGGCCGCTACTTCCTGGAGCTGATGGACCACGGCATCGAGATCGAGCGCCGCGTCCGCGACGGGCTCCTCGACATCGGCCGCCGGCTCGGCATCCCGCCGCTCGTCACGAACGACTCGCACTACACCTACGCCGAGGAGGCGGCGGCGCACGACGCGCTGCTGTGCATCCAGACCGGCAAGAACCTGACCGACCCCGACCGGTTCCGCTTCGACGGGTCGGGCTACCACCTGAAGCCGCCGGAGGAGATGTACGCGATCGACGCGTCCGACGCCTGGCAGGAGGGGTGTCGCAACACGCTGCTCGTCGCCGAGCAGGTCGACACGGCCGGGTGGTTCGAGAAGCGGGACCTGATGCCGAGGTTCGAGGTGCCGGACGGCTACACCGAGGTCACCTGGTTCCGGGAGGAGGTCGAACGGGGGCTGCGGCGGCGCTTCCCCGACGGGCTCGGCGACGAGTACCGGCGGCAGGCCGACTACGAGATGGACATCGTCGTCCAGATGGGCTTCCCCGGCTACTTCCTCGTGGTCGCCGACTTCATCATGTGGGCCAAGGACAACGGGATCGCGGTCGGCCCGGGGCGCGGCTCGGCGGCCGGGTCGCTCGTGTCGTACGCGCTGGGGATCACCGACCTCGACCCGATCGAGCACGGGCTGATCTTCGAGCGGTTCCTCAACCCCGAGCGGGTGTCGATGCCGGACGTGGACATCGACTTCGACGAGCGCCGCCGCGGCGAGGTCATCCGGTACGTGACCGAGAAGTACGGCGCCGACCGGGTCGCGATGATCGGCACGTACGGCACCATCAAGGCCAAGAACGCGATCAAGGACTCGGCCCGCGTGCTCGGCCTGCCGTACGCGACCGGCGACCGGATCACCAAGGCGATGCCCGCCGACGCCGGGGCAAGGGCATCGAGCTGGCCGGCATCACCGACCCCGAACACCCGCGCCACGGCGAGGCGGGCGAGGTCAGGGCGATGTACGAGAACGAGCCGGACGTCCGCAAGGTGATCGACACCGCGCGGGGCGTGGAGGGGCTCGTCCGGCAGATGGGCGTGCACGCGGCCGGCGTGATCATGTCGAGCGAGCCGATCACCGACCACGTGCCGGTGTGGGTGCGGCACGCCGACGGCGTCACGATCACGCAGTGGGACTATCCGAGCTGCGAGGCGCTCGGCCTGCTCAAGATGGACTTCCTCGGCCTGCGCAACCTCACCATCATGGACGACGCGGTGACAATGGTCAGGGCCGGGAAAGGGATCGACCTCGACCTGCTGTCCATCCCGCTCGACGACGCGAAAACGTACGAGCTTTTCGGGCGGGGCGACACGCTCGGGGTATTCCAGTTCGACGGCAACGCGATGCGTTCGCTGATGCGGCTGATGAAACCGGACGGATTCGAGGACATCACCGCCGTGACGGCGCTGTACCGGCCGGGCCCGATGGGCATGAACACCCACACCAACTACGCGCTCCGCAAGAACGGCCAGCAGGAGATCACGCCGATCCATCCCGAACTGGACGAGCCGTTGAAAGAAGTGCTCGGCCTCACGTACGGCCTGGTCGTCTACCAGGAGCAGGTGCAGAAGGCCGCACAGGTCCTCGCCGGGTATTCGCTCGGGCAGGCCGACCTTCTCCGCCGCGCGATGGGCAAGAAGAAGAAAGAAGTGCTCGACAAGGAGTTCGTTCCGTTCCGCGACGGCTGCCGTGAACGCGGCTACAGCGACGAGGCGATCCAGGCCGTGTGGGACGTGCTGGTGCCGTTCGCCGGATACGCGTTCAACAAGGCCCACGCCGCCGCGTACGCTCTGGTCTCGTACTGGACGGCGTACCTCAAGGCCAACCACCCGGCCGAGTACATGGCGGCGGTGCTGACCTCCGTACGCGACGACAAGGACAAATCCGCGGTCTACCTCAACGAATGCCGCCGGATGGGCATCAAGGTCCTGCCGCCCGACGTCAACGAGTCGTCCGCCGACTTCTCAGCACAGGGCGAGGACGTCATCCTTTTCGGCCTCACCGCCGTACGCAACGTCGGGCAGAACGTGGTGGACTCCATCATCGGCACCCGTTCCAAAGGCCGCTACACGTCGTTCCCCGATTTCCTCGACAAGGTCGAGACGACCGTCTGCAACAAACGTGCCGTCGAATCGCTCATCAAGGCCGGCGCGTTCGACGGACTCGGCCATACTCGCAAGGGCCTCACCGCCCGTTTCGAGCCGATGGTCGACAGCGCCGTCCAGGTCAAGCGCAGGCAGGCCGAAGGGCAGTTCGACCTGTTCGGAACGGCCCCGGAGAACGGACCGGCGCCCGGCCTCGACCACGACTTCCCCGACGACGAATGGCCGAAGCCGTACCTGCTCGCGCAGGAGCGCGACATGCTCGGCCTCTACGTCTCCGACCACCCGCTCCTCGGCGTCGAGCACGTCCTCGCGCGCCGCTGCGACGCGACCGTCCCGCAGCTCACCGGCGGCGAGCACCCGGACGGCGCGGTCGTCACGATCGGCGGGATCGTCTCCGGACTCCAGCGCAAGATGACCAAGCGGGGCGACGCCTGGGCCATCGCCACCGTCGAGGACCTCGCCGGGACGATCGACTGCCTGTTCTTCCCCGCGTCGTACCGGCTCGTCTCGGACCGGCTCGCCGAGGACGCGATCGTCCTGGTCACCGGCCGCCTCGACCGGCGCGAGGACGTCCCGCGCCTGGTCGCGACCGACCTCGCCGTCCCCGACCTGACCCCCGACGGCGAGCCCGTCCGCCTCGACCTGCGGGAGTCGCAGGTCACCCCGGACGCCGTCCGGCGGCTGAAGGAGATCCTCCGGTCGCACCCCGGCCCGACCGAGGTCCACCTGCACGTCCGCGGCCCGGTCAAGACGATCGTCTACCGCCTCGGCTACCGCATCACCGTCCGCCCCGAATTCTGGGCCGACCTCAAAGCCTCCGTCGCCACCACCCGTCCCTAAATCAGACCGACCGGGAGGACGGCCTCGTCCAGGTGGCGCGGAGAACGGAGATGAGTGGTCAGGGCCCGGCACGACCCGCGGCGCACAACCGATCTCCCGCGTCTGCCGGAAAGCTGAAGCACGACACCCCTTGTGTATTAACCGAAAAGGCAGTGAAGGGGGGCGACGCGTGAGGAGGCCGTCGCGTTCACTGGCGGGCTTGGCCTGATTCCGCCACCGCAGGTGGAGCGGTGATAAATAATCCTTTGCCTGCCGCCCCCCTTGTGTCGAAATTCCGACCCGCCTACCTTCTGGGCCGCGAACATATGTTCGTAACTCTGTTCGAACGTCAGTTGTCGCAGAGTGAAGACGAGCTTCGTGAACAGGAGGAACATGCGGACCGTACGGACTTATTCTCGTCGTGTGTCGGCCGCAGTCGGCGGGCTGCTGCTGGCCGCCTCACCGCTCGCGCCGACACCCGCCGGAGCCGAGCCGCCACCCGGCCCTCCCTCCGTACCCGGGCTGTACGGCGCCGACGGCCGAACGCCTCGGCCCGAGCCCCGGACCAGGCAGGAGATGGCCCAGCGGCTCGGCGAGATGCAGCAGGCCAACACCTACACCGCCGATCCCGACATGATCGGGGCGGATGGGACCGCCCGCGTGTCCAAGGCGGGCGACCTGGAGACCGACTGCAAGAAGGAATTCCCCATTCCCGGGACTTCGGACCACTCCGTTCAGGATGGCTGGGTGCGCGACCACTACGCATGGTGCACACGACAGCAAATGACCTTGAAGTACAGCGACAAACCCCTGGACATCGCCTACTTCACCCTCACCATTCTGGGCGTCGGCAGCAAGAACAGCCGCCAGGCCACGTTCACGGTCCGGCTCTCGGACTGGGTGCACCCGCCGGGAAGCGGACCCGAGTGGGCCGAGGTCCCTCTCTCGGTCCAGCTGGCTTGCTCGACGGTGAACACGGGCGGGAACTGCAAGCCTTCCGGCACCGTCCTACGCCCGGTCGCGCAGTGGAAGATCCAGCCGGAGGCGACGTTCACCCTCTCCTCGGACAACGCCGGTGAAGCCGTGGAGAAGGTCGTCCTCGGCCGGTTCACCTTCACCCTTTCCTGGCCGGGAGCACCCACCCCGCACTCCTACGCCAATTACGCCCGCTTCGATTCCGCCCAGTACATGAGGAAGGGCAGCCAGAAGGGCGCCATCTTCAACGCGGTCGTCCCCTCCTGGCCGCTGGACGGCAAGGAACCGCGGATCAGGGAATCGGTCAAGCACATCTCCAACGCGTGCAAGCGCCCGGACACCACCGACCCCAAGGTGAGTTACCCCAAGGTCATAGCCGGGTGCAGTCGCACCAACATCATCCACCGGCTCAAGCACGACATGACGCGGCGCAGGGCCAACCGCGCCGACGCCGTCGCGGTCTGCCGGGCCAAGGACCCCAACTACCCCTCGAAGGGACTCAGCTGCGACGAGTACCCCTTCTCCTGCACTTACGAGGGAGCGGCCCAGCCGAAATACGACAGGCTCGTCAAGTACGGCATGTTCTCCGCCCGCGCCATCACCGCCGTGGACAACAGCACGTCCGGCAGCATGCTCGGCGCCTGGTACGCCAGCGACCGGATCCTGGACTTCCGCAGCGCGGCGTCCTGGACCGACCCCACCGACGGCAAGACCAAGCAGATCCAGGACCCGTTCTACGTCCGCATCGAGAACGACCCCAACACCGCCGCCTCGCTCGGACGGCTGATCGACCGGCTGCACCTGGCCGACAAGGCCGCCGACGACCCCGACCCGCTGGACTGCAACAGCGAATGAGCCAAGGAGCCCACATGAAGATCGTCCAACTCGGCCTCGGCGCCGCGGCGGCCGCGACGGCCTTCGGCCTCACCATCCCGCCGGCCCATGCCGTCGGTACGCTCACCGCGGAGCCCTCCGGCAGCGACGTTCAGGCCCAGATCAACACCCAGCTCCGCGACCACCCGGGCGGCCGCCAACTCGACGCTCACCGGGTCGCGTACAAGGGCGGATCGGTGGTGATGACCTTCCCCGCCGCCACCCGCGCCGCCACGCCCTGCCCGACCGGCTGGTACTGCTTCTACCAGTACAAGAACTTCGGCGGCCGCATGCTCCAGTTCCGCGACTGCGGAGGCACCCAGTACTTCACCGACTACGGTTTCAAGGGCAAGACGACGTCCTGGCGCAACACCACCGGCCACCTGGTCATCACCTACGAACAGGACACCGACCCGATCCGGCTGCTGTGGCGCGAACTGGCCCGCAGCGAGTCGTCGTTCGTCGGTGAGGGCCAGGACAACCGCGCGGACTACTTCGACACGATCTGCAATGGCGGATGACTCCCGCTGAGACACCATGCCCGGGCGGCGGCAGCACCACGGACCGCGGTACTGCCGCCGCCCGAGCTCGTCGCCGGCACATCTGCTTGGACGGTGCCGCGAGTTCACCGTGGACGCGTCAAGGCGTCCCTTCTCTGATCAGCTCGAAGATGTCGGAAAGCAGTGCCAGACGTTCCTCGATACCGGGCCAGCCGCGATTGCGTGCCGCCCAGATCGTTTCCTCCATGGCATGCGTCGGGTCGGGATCGAGTGCCGAGATCAGCGCTCGCACCGCGTCACATCCCTGAAACCGGTGTTGGGCCTCCGAGCCGGGTCCTTCGTCGCCGCCTCCGCGCGCACGTGCGGCGATCCCGCTTCTCTTGAGACGGTCGTACACCGCTTCGAGCCGCTGGACGGCCTGGTCCGCCTCGTGGCCGGCGGGACGGTCGGCGACCAGCGCCCGAGCCCGGGCCACGTCCGGGTCATCCAGCTCGCAGTAGTCGAGGATCGTGGTGACGTAGATGTCCAGCAGCGTCGGCAGGCGAGCGGGGACCGGGTCGGCGACGATCTCGCCCAACCGGGGGTCGGCCCGGACCAGCGGGTGGTCCGCGAGTTCGTTCAGGGCGGGGCCGTCCGGTGCGAGGCCGTCGGTGATCAGGTAGCGGACGTGGCGCCGGTCCAGCCAGCCGGCGTCGACGCCGCGGCCGGTCGCTCGTTCCCCGGCCAGCAGGGCCGCCGCCTTGATATCGGTGTCAGGGACCTGGAGCAGGTCGTCGGAGGGCCGACCGAGAGGTAGTCCTTCGAAATGCCGGCTGAGTCGTTCCGGAGCCGCGCCCCACATGTCATCGCCGTCGAACGGCTCGATCGCTCCGACGACCCGGCCGCTCTCGGCGAGCACCACCCGGCTGTCCAGGTTGATGTTCCAGTACGCCGCGTACGCCGTCTCGCCGCCCGCGGTCAGAGCGCGCAGCACCTCCGGCCGGGTCCCCTGGAACCCGTTGATCTCCACTGCCAAGGACCAGCCCTCACCCAGGTCGCCCACCAGCAGCACTGTGGGAAGGGGCACCTGGTACTCCGGCTCGGCCGCGCGCGCCGCGTCCAGGGTGGACGGCACCGCCGTGGACAGGTCCGCGCCGAACCGTTCCGCGACGACCTCTGGAGCCCCCTGGCACCACGTGACGCACAGGGCGCCGCCCAGGCCAGGGTCTCTTCGGAGCAGCGCGCGATAAGCCTCGAGCGAGTCCGCATGGGCCATGGCACATGATGCTTCAAGGCCCTTGCGCGGATGTCAACGCCCCGGCGGCCGGGCGGGTGAAGGGGCGTGCGGGGGGCGCTGACATTATCGTCCAGGTCGGCCGCTGCGGGCCGGCGCACGCGACCCGGCGCGGAGGGCCGCCCGGCAGGAGATGGGGAACGGTATGGAGCTGGTGCACTCGGGCAAGGTCCGGGACGTCTACGCGGACGGGGACGACCTGGTCCTGGTCGCGTCCGACCGGGTGAGCGTCTACGACGTCGTCCTGCCGACGCTGATCCCCGACAAGGGGAAGATCCTCACGCAGCTGTCGCTGTGGTGGTTCGAGCAGCTCGCCGACGTCACGCCCAACCACGTCATCTCCGGGACGCGGGTCCCGGACGAGTGGGCCGGGCGCGCCATCCGGTGCCGCCGCCTGACCATGCTCCCGGTCGAGTGGATCGCGCGGGGCTACCTGGCGGGCCTCGGCCTCAAGGAGTACGAGAAGTCGGGCGCCGTCTCCGGGGTGGCGCTGCCGGACGGGCTCGTGGAGGCGTCCAGGCTGCCCGAGCCGATCTTCACGCCGACGACGAAGGCGACCGAAGGGCACGACGAGTTCATCACCTACGACGACGTGGTGGACGAGATCGGCGCCGAGACCGCGGCCGAGCTCAAGGACGTCACGCTGGAGGTCTACCGGCGCGGCGCGGCGCTCGCGGCCGAGCGCGGGATCGTCATCGCCGACACCAAGCTGGAGTTCGGCCGCGCGCCGGACGGCACGCTGGTGCTGGGCGACGAGGTCCTCACCCCCGACTCGTCGCGCTTCTGGCCGGCCGACGAATGGGAGCCCGGCCGCCCGCAGCATTCCCTCGACAAGCAGTTCGTCCGCGACTGGTCCAGCACCCTCGACTGGGACCGCACCCCGCCCGGCCCCGAGATCCCGAACGAGATCGTCGAGGCCACCCGAGCCCGCTACGTCGAGGTCTACGAACGCCTCACCGGCACCCGCTGGGACGGTTGACGGCCCGTCCCGGCCCCGCGGGCCTCAAGCACCGGCCTCGCGTCCGCCTCTACGTTCGCGTTCCCAGGTGACCTCGCCGCCCGTTCCAGCGGCGGCCGGGTTCTGGGCGTGCAGGACGTCACCGTTCGGACGCGCGCGTAACTCGGCTCTCCACCCCCTGCTGATCAGCTCGGAGCGGAGGTTCCCCAGGTGTCGCGCACCGTCCATGACCACAGAACGTAACCATGTGCCGACCGAGGGCGTTCACAGGCGTGAATGATGCTGTGACCTGTGTTTTCTCAGTGCGGAACGCCCATTCTTGATGCCATGCCCCGCAGTTCGCGTCCCTGCGATGTGGTCCGCGCCTGCTCCAGGAGAACGCCGACCGCCTCGCGCACCGGGCTGCTGTTGCGGATCCACTGCGGCGCGGCGCGCTCCGCCCGGTGCAGCCACCGCACGGCCTCGTCCTTGGTCTTGGTGTCCCGGGCCAACCCGCGACCGACATCGGCGAGGAACGCCGCGTGCCGCCCCTGCTTGTCAGCGAGCTTGGTCTCGTCCACGTTCCGCGCGAGGTCGAGGACCGCGATCCCGGTCCGTCCGCACTCCACGTTCACGGCGACGTCCCAGACGCCGACGTTCGTGGATGAGAAGGACATCCAGGTCTCATCGAGGGTGTCCGGCATTCGCCGGGCGAGGTCGGCGGCCTCGCCGATCCAGTCCCTTGCCCGTTGCGCCTTGTGGTTCACGGCGGCGGCGAGTGAAGCCGACAGAGTCAGCATCCCGAGCACCTGCTGCCCGTGCTCGTCGTGCGCGTGGGGCTCCAGCCGATCGGCGGCCAGCTCAGCCGCGGCAAGAGTCCGGTCCCACGATCCGGCACGCGGCATGGTGTGGATCCGGAGGAAGTCCGCCTGTCCCCGGCGCACCGGGTCGTCCAGGATCCGGGCGGCCTCCTCGGCGCGGACGGCGGCGAGGTGGGCGAGGTCGGGGTAGCCGAGATCCTTGCAGGTGAACGTCGCCGCGACGCACGCGTCCACGAGGGTCTCCAGGGCGACGCGGTAGGCCGCTTCGTCCGCTGGGGCGCAGGCATGGAAGTGCAGCTCGTCCAGCAGCCAGGGCAGGGACCGGCCCACTTCCAGGTAATTGCATGCCTGGTGGTGCGGCTCGATCCGCGCCATCTCCGCCACGAGCTCGTCGAGCGGGCGGGCCCGGTCCGCGCCTGGCGAGAGCAGCGTGTTGGTCTGGAGGGCCGTCCGGATCGGTGGGACGACCGTGTGCGGGTCGGACTGGAGGTGGTCGGAGCCCAGATGCGGACCACCGACGAGTTCGGTCTCCGAAACCTCCAGCGCCGCCGCGAGAGCGGAGATGTGCGACCGCCGGTCAAGCGCCCGGAGCCCTCGTTCCGCCATGGAGAGGAACGACTTGCTGAGCCCGGAGAGGCCCGCGAGTTCCTCCAGGGTCATCCCGCGCCAGCGGCGTAGGGACCGCAGCCGGGTTCCGGTGGTGGTCTCGGCGTGCATCGGCCTCGTACCTCCTGAGCGTCTCGGCAACCTCAGGCTACGGCGCGGGGTCGGAGCGTGTCAGGGGCCTGGGCGGGGCGTTCAGGCCGTGCGGGCTAGGGGGGTGGCCGTGCTGCCCTCTAGGAGGACGCGGGCGACGAGGGACGGGTCGTCGCCCATGGGGACGTGGCCGCAGCCTTCGAGCCAGACGAAGCGGGCGCCCGGGAGGCGGCGCTGGGCGCGGATGGCCTGGCTGCGCAGCAGCAGGCGGTCGCGGGTGCCCCAGGCGATCGTGACGGGGACGTCGGCGCAGGTCCCGCGGAAGCGGACCTTGCGGCCCGCGCGGAGCGTCGGCTCGAAGCCGCGCGCGGCGCGCATCGCGCGGGCGTCGCCGGCGAGCGCCTCGACGTCCAGCAGGTCGGGGCGCCCGTAGATCATGCCGAACATCGCGCCGCGGCGGCGGGGCGAACGCGCCAGCCGGGTGAGGACGGCGTCCGGCACGTTCGCCACCAGCCGCGAGGCGCGCAGGACGGACATGGCGTACCGGAGTTCGGCGGCGTTGAAGAACCCGGCGGGCGACAGGGCGGTGGCGGAGCGGACGAGGCCGCGGTCGGCGGCTTCGAGGGCGAACAGGCCGCCGAGCGAGTTGCCCGCGATGTGCGGGCGGTCGAGGCCGAGTTCGGCGAACGTCCGGGAGAGGACGTCGAGGGCCGAGTCCAGGGTGTACGGGGTGCCCTTCGGCAGCGGCGGGCTCGCGCCGAAGCCGGGCAGGTCGACCGCGATGACGTCGCGTTCGGCGGCGAGGAGGTCCATGACCGGCCGCCACGCCTGCCACCGGTGGCCGATGCCGTGCAGCAGGACGAGGGGCGGGCCCTCGCCGCGGCGCTCGAAGACGATGTCCACGGCACGACTGTAATCAGAAGCCACTTACCGGTCACGGGTGACGGTCGTCACGCCCGGACGTCAGGTGCAGGCTTCGGCGGGGCGGCGGTGTTCGAGCGCGGCGCGGAGCTGGGCGCGCCCGCGGTGGATGCGGGAGCGGACGGTGCCGAGCTTCACGCCGAGGGACGCGGCGATCTCCTCGTAGGTGAGGCCCTCGATGTCGCACAGGACGACCGCGGCCCGGTACTCGGGGCGAGGGCGTCCAGCGCCTTCTGGATGTCGGCGTCGAGGTGCCGCTCGTCGTAGGACTGGGCGGGGCTCGGCTCGCGGCCCTGGAGCCGTTCGGCGGCGTCCTCGCCGAGCGCGTCGAACCGGATGCGCTGCTTGCGGCGGGCGCGGTCGAGGAAGAGGTTGGTGGTGATCCGGTGCAGCCAGCCCTCGAACGTGCCGGGGCTGTACGACGACAGGGACCGGAAGACCCGGATGAACACGTCCTGGGTCAGGTCCTCGGCGTCGTGCCTGTTGCCGGTCAGCCGGTACGCCAGCCGGAACACCCTGGTCGAGTGCTCGCTGACGATCTCCTCCCATGTCGGAGGCGTCCACGCCATCGCGCCTGCGCTCACCGCTACCCCCGTCTGATGCGAAATCGTTACGGCCAAGCATGCCGGTACCCGGATAAGAGCCGTGTAAGAACCGGCCGGCTGGCCGGATGCGGCTTCTCCCGACCCTGCCCGCGCGGGCCCGCCGCCACCAGGGGTTTCACCTGGCGCTCACCCTCCGGACACCCGCGCGCCGTACCGTCCGGCTGTGACAGAACGCTCATTTCCTTATAAGTCCGGACTCATCGCCCTTGCCGTCGGGGCCCTCCTCGCGTCCGTCCCGGGCGCGGCGGGCGCGGCGGCGGGCCCGGCGGGCAAGGGCCGGGAGCCCGCCGCGTCGGCCGTGCTGCCGCGCATCCCGCTCGCCCCGTTCCAGAACCGGCTGCTGCCCGGCAGTGTCGCCGACGACCGGGGCGTGGCGCTCGGCGGCGTCGGCAGCGACCTGTTCCACGCGAAGGGCGACCGCCCGGACGAGTTCTGGGCCGTCACCGACCGGGGGCCGAACGGCACGGCCACGGTGAACGGCGAGGAGCGCGTGACGTTCCCCGTCCCCGGGTTCGACCCGACGATCGTCAAGCTGCGGGTCCGCAAGGGCACGTTGAAGATCGTCCGCGCGCTGCCGATCACCGGCCGGAACGGGAGGCCGGTGACCGGGCTGCCGAACGTCGAAGGCCGGGAGGAGGCGCCGTACGGCTTCGACGGCAAGGAGCGGCTGCCGTTCAACGCAGGCGGCATCGACTCCGAGGGGCTCGTCCGCACCCGCGACGGCGAGTTCTGGGTGGCCGAGGAGTACGGGCCGTCGCTGCTGCACCTCGACCGGCGCGGACGGGTGGTCGAGCGGTACGTCCCGAAGGGCTGGGGCGGCGGGGACGCGGGCTACCCGGTCCGGGAGACGCTGCCCGCGATCCTCGGCAAGCGGACCTACAACCGGGGCTTCGAGGGCCTCGCGATCAGCCCGGACGGCCGGTCGCTCTACGCCGCCGTGCAGAGCCCGCTGTCGAACCCGGACAAGAAGACCTACAAGGCGTCCCGCAACGGGCGGATCTTCAAGTTCGACCTGCGGTCGCGGCGGGTCGCGGGCGAGTACGTGTACCGGTTCGAGGACGTGTGCGCGTTCGACGGGGCGAGCTGCGGCGACCAGAACGAGATGAAGATCTCCGGGCTGACGGCCGTGGACGACCGCACGCTGCTCGTGGACGAGCGCACCGACAAGGTCGCGAAGGTCTACTCGGTCGATCTGCGCAAGGCCACCGACATCGCGGGGTCGCGCTGGGACGACGCGGCGACCGCGCCGTCGCTGGAGAAGTCCGCGCAGGTCCCGGACGGCGTGGCGGCGCTGCCGAAGCGGCTGGTCAGCGACCTGTCGGCGGTCCCGGGGATGCCGGGCAAGATCGAGGGGATCGCGCTGGCCGACCGCCGTACGCTGGCGGTGGTCAACGACAACGACTTCGGGCTCGGCACGTTCGGCCCGGACGGCCGGCTGATCGACAGCGGGGTCCGGACGGAGCTGCGGTACGTGCGCCTGCCCGGGTGAGCGCGGCGGGGCCGGAGCCTGTGACCGATCTCATTGGACGCGATGCCAACAGCTGTTGAGCGCCCCTCGGGCGTCGAGGATGATCGGAGGCACCGTCCCCCACCCCGAGACGCGAGGACACGGCATGGCGCGTAGCTACAACCTGGCCGACCTGCTCGAGATCCTGGCCGAGGCGGGCCCGGACCGTCCCGCCCTGGTGGCCGGGGACGAGCGGCGCACCTACCGGGAGCTGAACGAGCGGGCGAGCCGGGTCGGCCACCACCTCGCCGCCGCGGGCGTCCGGCCGGACGAGCACGTCGCGATCCTCGCGCACAACCGGGCCGAGTGGATCGAGGCGATGCTCGGCATCTTCAAGATCCGCGCGGTGCCGATCCCGGTGAACTTCCGGTACGTGGCGGGCGAGCTGCACCACGTGCTGTCCGACTCCGACTCGGTCGCGCTGGTCGGGGAGCGGTCGCTGCTGGCCAAGGTCGAGGAGGTCCGCGCCGACCTGCCGGAGCTGCGGCACGTCCTCGTCCTGGAGGACGGCTCGGACGCGGCGATCCCGGGGGCCGTCGAGTACGAGAAGGCCCTCGCGGGCGCCGCGTCCGGCGACGACTTCCCGGAACGCAGCGATGACGACCGGTACGTGATGTACACCGGCGGCACGACGGGCTACCCCAAGGGCGTCGAGTGGCGCTGCGAGGACATCTTCTTCGGCGCCCTCGGCGGCGGCAACGTCCTCGGCGACCCGATCACCAGCCCCGAGGCGATCGCCGCGAACGCTGACCAGCCGCCGATGGCCGTGCTCGACTGCGCGCCCGTCATGCACGGCGCCGGGCAGTGGGTCGCGTTCATGGGCCTGTTCAGCGGCGCGAAGGTCGTCCTCTACACCGATCACGCGTTCGACCCGGCGGAGGCGCTGCGGCTCCTCGCCCGCGAGCAGGCCAACGTCCTGATGGTCGTCGGCGACGTGATGGCCCGTCCGCTCGCGAAAGAACTGGGCGCGGGCGAGCACGACACCTCGTCGCTGTTCGCGATCGCCTCCGGCGGCGCGCCGCTCACCGAGGGCGCCAAGGACGAGCTGAAGGCGCACCTGCCGAACGTGATGTTCCTCGACAACTACGGCGCGTCCGAGACGGGCGCGTGCGGGCCGTCCGTCGGCGGCAAGGAGGGCACGGCCCGGTTCATGATGAAGCCGGGCATCACCGTCCTGGACGACGACCTCAAGCCGGTGCGGCCGGGCGAGATCGGACGGCTCGCGCGCAGCGGGCACATCCCGCTCGGCTACTACAACGACCCGGCGAAGACCGCGTCCACGTTCTTCACCGACGCGGACGGCGTGCGCTGGTCGGTGCCGGGCGACTTCGCGAGCCTGGAGGAGGACGGCACGATCGTGCTGCTCGGCCGCGGCTCCCTGATGATCAACACGGGCGGGGAGAAGGTGTACCCCGAGGAGGTCGAGGTCGCGCTCAAGGACCACCCGGACGTCTACGACGTCGTCGTGGTCGGGCTGCCCGACGAGCGGTTCGGCCAGCGCGTCGCCGCCGTGATCGCGCCCCGTCCCGGCGCCGCGCCGACGCTGGAGGAGCTGAGCGCGCACTGCCGCGACCGCCTCGCCGGCTACAAGCTGCCGCGCCAGATCACGCTCGTGGACGAGGTGCAGCGCACGGCCGTCGGCAAGTCCGACTACAAGTGGGCCAGGGAGGTCTTCGCCGCCGCCAGCTCGTAGCAGGCGGCGAAGTCGTCCAGCACCGCGGGCCAGGTGCAGCGCACCGGCTCGGTCGCCAGGTTGTGCGCGGCGATGCCGGCGCGCAGGCCGGCGTCGCCCGCCAGGCGCGCCAGCGCCGCCGACATCTCGGGGAACGTCCCGCCGAGCAGCCCCTCCCTGCCGGACGCCACGAAATCGGCGACGCCGCCGCCCGCCCGCGCCACCACCGGCACGCCCGCGAGGCGCGCCTCCAGCGCCGCCAGCCCGAACGACTCGCGCGCGGCCGGGGCGAGGAACACGTCCGCGCCCGCCAGCACGGCCCGCACGCCCGACCGGTCCAGGCGGCCGGTCAGCCGTACCCAGCCGTCCATCCGGTGGCGGCGCAGGTACCGCTCCATGCGTGCGCGCGCCGGGCCCTCCCCCACGATCGTGGCGCGGATCGGGACGGCGGCCTCGACGTCGCGCAGCAGCCGGAGCAGCCGCACGGGCTCCTTGCGCGGCGCGAGCCGTCCGACCGCGACGACGTGCACCCGCTCCTCCGCGCCGCGCCGCGCGGCGGGCGGGCCGTCGCGCCAGCGCGCGAGGTCGATGCCGTTCGACACGACCCGGACGGGGACGCGCCCGGCCGCGACGCGGCGCGCCGGGACGGCCGCCGCCTCGCTGACCGCCGTCACGACCAGCCCGCCCGGACGGCGCGTCCACCCGGCGAACAGCGCGCGGTAGGCGGCGCGGCTGAACGTTCCCCACAGGCTGTGGACGGTGAGCACGACCGGGACGTCCGCGTGCACAGCCCTGTGGACGGCGCGCCACGCGAACGGCGAGGCGGCGCCCGCGTGGACGTGCACGACGTCCGGCTTGCGGCCCGCGAGGACGGGCGCGAGGGAGCGCCCGATCGGCAGCTCCCACGGCATGGGCGTCACGAGCCGTTCCACGGCGAACGCCGCGCCCGCCAGGGAAGGCGAGGGCGGGGACGGTGAGGGCGCGGACGCCGCCGAGAGCGCGACCACGGGCAGTGGGGCACATTCGGGTTCGTCTTCCGGAGCGCCGGAGGGGGTGGCCGTGGCGACCGCGACCTGGTGGCCGGCCGCCTGCTGGGCGCGGGCCAGCTCGTCCACCTGGACCTCGATGCCGCCGAGGCGCGGCAGGTAGCAGTCGCTGACGTGGAGAATCCTCACTCGCGCACCCCACCGAAGTCCGTCGGCGCGGACGCCCGCGACACGCTTCCCCGGCGGGCGATGGCACAGGTTTGACGCGGGCGTGACCTGGATTTCAGCGGCGCGCGGGAATCTAGAAGCCGTGCGACGGACCTGCGTCTTCTTCCATGCCCACCCCGACGACGAGGCGCTGCTGACGGCGGGCACCATGGCCCGCCTCGCGGACGAGGGGCACCGCGTCGTGCTCGTCGTCGCCACCGCCGGCGAACGCGGCCTCACCGCCGACCACGACCCTCCACGCGACGGCTCCGCCGATCCAGGCCCCGGGCTCGGGGAGGTGCGGACGGGGGAGCTGCACGCTTCGGCGGGCGTGCTGGGCTGTGCGCGGGTCGTTCTCCTGGGGTACGAGGATTCGGGGCTGGACGGCGGGGCGCCCGGCGGGTTCGCGCGCGCCCACGTGGACGTCGCCGCGGCGGAGCTGGCCGAACTGCTGCGGCAGGAGGACGCCGACCTGCTCACCGTGTACGACCCGTCCGGCGGCTACGGGCATCCCGACCACGTCCAGGTGCACCGCGTCGGCGTGGAGGCCGCGCGCCTCGCCGGCACGCCCGTCGTGCTGGAGGCGACGGTCGACCGCGACCTGCTGCTGCGCGTGCTGCGGCCGATCGTCCGCTGGCGGCTGGCCCCGCGCGCGCTCGACGCGTCCCGTTTCGAGCACGCCTACCTCCCCGCGCGGGAGATCACCCACCGGGTCCGGGTCGGCCGGTACGCCGCCGCCAAGCGCGCCGCGATGGCCGCGCACGCGTCGCAGGCGACGGGCGGCGACTCGGTCCGTACGCTCGCGGCGCTGCTCCGGCTGCCGCGCCCGCTGTTCCGGCGCGCGCTCGGCACGGAGTGGTACGTACGCCGGGACCTCCCGCCCGGAACGGTGCTCGACCATCCCCTCGCGTCGTTCCCCCAACGCAGGGCCGGCCAGGGAACGGGCGGCGGCAGGGTCGCGGGCGCGCGTTGAACGGGCCGGCGCGGGTCGCGCTGTCCGCACTGTCGCTGCTGGGCGCCGCCGCGCTGCTCGCCGCGCTGCCGTACGTCGTCGGCGTGGACTGGAGGCAGATCGGCGGCGAGATCTCCCGGCTGAGCCCGTGGGAGCTGGCCGCGCTCACCGCGCTGTGGCTGGCCGGGCTGTGGGCGTACACGTTCGTGCTGACGGCGTCGCTGCCGGGGCTCGGCCACGTCCACGCGTTCATGCTGAACGCGGTGGGCAGCGCGGTGAGCAACCTGATGCCGTTCGGCGGCGCGGCGGGGGTGGCGGTCACGTTCGCGATGTGCCGGGGCTGGGGGCACCGCGGCACGGCGATCGCGGTGTCGACGCTGGTCACGGGCGTGTGGAACGTGCTGGCGCGGCTGCTGCTCCCGGCCGTCGGGGTCGCCGCGCTGCTGGCCGCGGGCGAGCTGCCGGACCGGCGGATGGCGGCGGTCGCGGCCGTCGCTGCGGGCGTGCTGGCCGGGTGCGTGGTGCTGCTCGCGCTCGTGCTGCGTTCGGAGACCGCCGCGCGCGCCGTGGACCGCAGGCTGCGCGCCGCCGCGTCCCGCCTGCGGGGCCGGGCCCGCCGGACGCTGATGCGCGCGGACGGCGCGATGCTCGACGTGCGCGGCAAGGCGGTCGGCGTGCTGCGGACCGGCTGGCCGGGGCTCACCGCCGGGATGGCGGCGTACCTGCTGTCGCAGGCGCTGCTGCTCGCGGCGTGCCTGCACGTGGTGGGCGCGCGGGCGGGGTTCGCCGAGGTGGTGGCGGTGTTCGCCATCAACCGGATGCTGACGATCGCGGTGGTGACGCCGAGCGGCGCGGGGATCAGCGAGACGGGCACGGCGGCGCTGCTCGTCCACTTCGGTGTGGCGGCGGGCCCGGCCGCGGCGGCGACGGTCCTGTACTCGTTCTACACGTACGCGATCGAGATGCCGGCGGGCGGTCTCGCGTGGGCGGGCTGGATCCTGCGCGGCAGGCACCACAAAACCCCTGCAATGCCGACACAACGGGCGCTGGTCAAGAAATGATGGACGCGGCCGGAGCGTGGCTTGGCGCGGTTCCCGCACATAAACACCCCATGGGGGAGGAACGGCTGATACCGCTCGCGCGCCGGTATCGCCTGCTCTCGGTGGGCGGCATGGGCGGCATGGGCACCGTCTGGCGGGCGCGCGACGAGATGCTGGACCGGGACGTGGCGGTCAAGGAGGTCCGCCTGCCCGAGCGCCTCACCGGCGGCGAGCGGCGCGTGCTGTGCCGCCGCCTCATCGGCGAGGCCCGCGCCACCGCCGCGCTGCGCCATCCCGGCGTCGTCGAGCTGTACGACGTCGTGATCGAGGACGGCCGCCCCTGGATCGTGATGGAGTTCGTCCGCGGCCGTTCGCTGCACGAGGCCGTGGCCGAGGACGGGCCGTTCGGCGTCGCCCGCGCCGCCGAGGTCGGGGCCGCCGTCCTGTCGGTGCTGCGCGCCGCGCACCGCGCCGGGATACTGCACCGCGACGTCAAGCCCAGCAACATCCTGCTCTGCGACGACGGCCGCGTCCTGCTCAGCGACTTCGGCCTGGCCGTGCACATGGACCGGGGCGGGCAGGAGATCGCCGAGACGCTCGTCGCCGGGATCGAGGGCTCGCCCGCCTACCTGCCGCCCGAGCGCGTCCGCGGCGAGCCGTCCCTGGAGGCGTCGGACCTGTGGTCGTTCGGCGCGACGCTGTACGCGGCGGTGGAGGGGACGCCGCCGTTCCTGCGCCGCCACGCGCTCGCGTCGATGGTCGCGGTGCTGCTCGGGGAGTACCCGCCGCCGGAGCGGGCGGGCGCGCTCGCCCCGGTGATCACCGGGCTGCTGCGCGAGGACCCGCGGGAGCGGCTGACGGCGGAGGCGACCGCGGCGCTGCTGGACGGGGCGGCCCGCCCCGTTCCGGAGCCCCGCGGGGAGAACGCGGCGGACGGCGCGGCGCCGGACGCGGCGGCCGGGGCCCGCGCGGCGCGCCTCGTCCCGTGGCGGCGGCGGACCGCGACGCTGGTCACCGGGCGGCGGCCGAGGCTCGGCGCGGTCGCCAGCGTGGCGGCGCTCGCGCTCCTGTCGGTCGGGCTCGGCACGTGGGCGTCGCCGTGGACGTCGGTCGGCAAGAGCGAGGCGGTGGCGCTGCTGCCCGCGCCCGGCGCGGAGCTGTCGACGATCACCTACCACGAGCCCGACGGGTACAGCGTGGACGTCCCGGTGGGCTGGGCGCAGGAGCGCGACGGCTCGTCGGTGCGGTGGCGGTCGCCGGACGGCGACCAGACCCTGCGCGTCGCGCCGGTCGGCGGCGATCCGCTGGCCGGCCTGCGCGCGGCCGAGCGCGCCGCCGCTGAGGGCGGGCTCTACCCCGGCTACCGGCGGCTGCGCCTCGAAGCCACGCCGGAGGTGTCGAACGGCGCGGCCGAATGGGAGTTCACCTGGAACGGCCGCGCGACCGGCCCCACGGCCACTTCCCCGAACGGAACACCGGACGGAACGCCGGGCCGCGCGTCGGAAGGTGCGCCGGGCGAAGCGCCGGACGGAGCGGCGGACGGAACACCGGGCGATGCGCCGGACGATACGTCGGGCGGCGTCTCGGGACCGTCGTACGGCACGTCGCGGATGCCGCGCGTGTTCGGGCTCGGGGGATGTCGTCCATCGGCCCGCCGGACGGCCTGCCGGACGGCTCCGGCGGCGGTCTCGCGGGCGGCGCCCGGGCGGACGGGCCGGGCGGCGGCGCGGCGGGCGGCGCGTCACGCGGGCACGGGCTGCGCAGCCGGGCGGCCGGGTACGAGTTCTCCTTCTTCGCGCCGGAGGCGGAGTGGACCCCGGGCCAGCGCCTCTACGACAAGATCCTCAAATCCTTCCGCCCCGATCGGCCCTGAGCGCGGTCGCCCCCGAACGGGGGCGCGGCCTCAGGTGGTCTGCTGGATGCGGAGCAGGAACTCGGCGTTGGAGGAGGTGCCCTTCATCTTCTCCAGGAGCATCTCGATGGCCTGCTGGCGTTCCATGCCCTGGAACGCCCGGCGCAGCCGCCAGGTGATGGCGAGCTCCTCGGGCGACATCAGCAGCTCGTCGCGGCGGGTGCTGGACGCCTCGATGTCGACGGCGGGGAACACGCGCCGGTCGGCGAGGCCGCGGTCGAGCTTGAGCTCCATGTTGCCGGTGCCCTTGTACTCCTCGAAGAACACGTCGTCCATGCGGGAGCCGGTCTCGACCAGGGCGGTGGCGAGGATGGTGAGCGACCCGCCGTTCTCGATGTTGCGCGCGGCGCCGAAGAACCGCTTGGGCGGGTAGATCGCGGTGGTCGCCACGCCGCCGGCGAGGATGCGGCTGCTGGAGGGCGCGGCGAGGTTGTAGGCGCGGCCGAGCCTGGTGATCGAGTCGAGCAGCATGACCACGTCGTGGCCCTGCTCGACCAGCCGCTTGGCGCGCTCGATCGCCAGCTCGGCGAGGGCGGTGTGCTCCTCGGCGGGCTTGTCGAACGTCGAGTGGATCACCTCGCCGCGCACCGTGCGCTGCATGTCGGTGACCTCCTCCGGACGCTCGTCGATGAGGACGACCATCAGGTGGCAGTCGGGGTTGTTCTGGCTGATCGCGCTCGCGAGGGACTGGAGGACCATCGTCTTGCCGACCTTGGGCGGCGACACGATGAGCCCGCGCTGGCCCTTGCCGATCGGCGCGACCAGGTCGATGATCCGGGTCGCGAGCGGCCCGGTGTCGAGCCGCAGCCGCTCGTCGGGGAACAGCGGGGTCAGCTTGCCGAACTCGGGCCGGCCGGCGGCCGCGGCGGGCGACGCGCCGTTCACGGTCTCGACCTCGGCGAGGGCGCTGAACTTCTCGCGGTTGGAGCGGGGCGGCCGGGCGGTCCCGGCGACGACGTCGCCGGGGCGCAGGTGCGCGTCCTTGACCTGGGCGAGCGTCACGTAGACGTCGTCGGGCCCGGCCAGGTAGCCGGAGGTGCGGACGAACGCGTGCTTGTCCTGGAGGGCGAGGACGCCCTGGAACGGCACGGTCGTCTCGTCGGCGGGCGGCTGGACGGCGGCGGCGCGCCGGCCCTGCTGCCTGCGGGCGGCCGTGCCCCTCGCGGACACGGCGCGTTCCGCCGCGGCGGGCGGTGTGCGCTCTGGGGTGATGGTGGGGGTGGACATGCAGGTCCCTTCTCAGGTGGTGCGGAACGTTCCGCGCCCGCCTGGAGTCGGTCGTCGCGTACGGCGGAACGACCCGCGGCTCGTACGCGAGAGGAACGAGAGGATTGCAGCTCGGCCTTCCGGGCTGACGTCGGCTCCCTTGATGCGTGTGGGCCCAGGACTCGGGCCTGCGCGTCTCCGAAAGTGGATCACCGGGCGCTCAGATGGCCCGGGCGGGGAAGGGGCGCCGTCGCCGCGTTCGTGACGCTGAGCGGAAATCCGATGGCGCTGCTACGACAGTACAGCAAACCGGACCCGCCGCGCATTCCCGGATCTCAGTGGCGGCCGCGCGGCCTGGACGGCCGGGACCCCGAGCCCGAGGACCCCGAGGTCCCGGAGGACTTGCGGGGCGCGCTCGGCGGGGTCGCCCGGCGCGTCGGCGCGGGCCCGCCGGACCCGGACGAGGGGCGCCGCGCCGTGCCGGACGGCCCGCCGGCGAGGACGGGCCACGACAGGAGATGGCGCTTGATCTTCCTCTTCCGGCCGTGGACGGTGGAGGTGCGCGTCGTCGCGCCCCGTCCGCACTCGATGTCGCCGTACGCGCCGGACCTGGTGGCCGCGCCGACGTCCGCGCGCCGCGACAGGTCGATGACGCGGTCCCCGGCGGGCAGCCTGCGCGGCAGGTCCAGCGTCACCGTGCCGTTCGCGGCCCGCGGGGCCGCCTTCAGCACGGCGGTCTTCCCCGGTCCGCTGCTCGTGACGCGCCAGGCGTCGCCGTCGCGCCGCGCGTCCACCCGGGCCTCGGCCGCGCCCTGGGCGAACGAGGTGGTGTACGTGACGGCGGGCGAGCCCTTCCCGGCGTCCGCGGCCCCGGCCGTGGTGAACACGACCGTCGCGCCCTCGCCCGTACGGGTCCAGGACACCGCCGACAGGTCGGTCCCGGCCGGGGCGCCCCGCCCGCCCTTGACGTCGCCGGTCGGGTCGGTGCAGTTCAGCGGGCCGTCACCGGTGGACGCGGCGGGCGTCGTGGAGGCCCCCGCGTCCGTCCGTCTGTGCTTCTTCGCGCCCCCGCAGCCCGTCATCGCGACGGCGAGCCCCACGCAGCCGGCCCCGATCGCGACGCGCGCCGCCCAACCTCGGTCGTCCATCTGAACGTCTCCCCTGGAGAACGGGGCGCGCGCATCCCCCCGGCGCGCCCGCAACGGCCCTTTATGGCCCCTTATGACTCTTCGGGAGGCGTCCAGGTTCCGATCAGGCGGCGATCAATCGTCCGCCGGTTCGACCGACACCACCCGGAACCGCCCGCCGTCGATCACCGCGTCCTCCAGGCAGCCCTTCATCCGCCGCAGCGCGTGCTCGCCCAGCGCGGGCCTCGCCACGAACGCGTACCGCCGCCCGCCGATCGGCACCACGCCGCCGTCCTCCACGTACGGGCGGGTCGAGCCCTTGCAGTACTCCCACAGCCGCGTCGCCAGCGGATCGGCCGTCGCCGCGCCGGTGTACCCGTGCGTGCTGGCCTGCACGACCAGCGTGCTCGCCACCGCGCCCACCGGCGCGTCCGGCCGGTCCTGGGTCCGTTCGGCCATCTCCTGGACGACCAGCGCCGCCACCAGCGCGACGGCCAGCGCCCACGCCGCGACCCGCAGCCGCGCGCGCCGGTCGGGGCCGGGCGGCGTGAGGTCCGGCGCGCCCGCGAGCACCCCGCCGGACGGCACGGTCAGCGCCCGGGGGAGCCGTACCCGCCCGGACGTCACGCCGCCCCGCCCGAGCGCCGTCGCGACCCGTTCGACCAGGGCCGCGAGCCCCGACACGAGGATCCCGGCGCCGAGCAGCACGGGGATGAACACGCGGTACGCGTCCTGGTCGGGCTCCAGCCACCGGAACCGCGGCGCGTCGTCCTCAGGCCCGCCCCCGGCCCGTCCGGCGAAAGGCCCGCTCCCGGCCCGTTCGGCGAACGGCGCGGCGGGGCGCTGGGACGGGACCGCCGCCAGCCGCACCGGGGCCCCGCGCCCCGCGCCGTCGCCCTCGGCCAGCTCCCCGAGCCGCCGCTCCAGCCGTCCGAGCCGGTGCGCCCCCGCGACCGCGACCAGCACGATCAGGCTCACCAGCAGCAGCTCGCCCGCCATCAGCGCCCGCTGCCACTCCCACCGCGCCAGGTAGACGACGACGTACCCGCCGGTGGCCGCCACCATCGCCCCGAGCCCGGCGTAGACCACCCGCCTCATGGTCCGGCCTCCACCTTGCCCGCCCGGCCCTTGCGCGTCCCGTTCATGCGACCGACTCCTCTCCCGCGCGGGGGCCGGGGGCGGCGGGGAGGGGTTCGACGCGCCCGGTGTCGCCGTCCACGAGGATCTCGGTGCCGGGCGGGAAGCGGTCCAGGGCGCCGCGCAGGCCGACGACGGTCGGGACGCCCAGCTCGCGCGCCAGGATCGCCAGGTGCGACAGCGGGCTGCCGGTCTCGGCGACCAGCCCGGCGAGGGACGGCAGGTGCGCGGCGAGGGACGGCGCGAGCGTGCCGACGACCAGCACCGATCCGGGCGGAGGAGCGTCCGGGCCCGAGTGCGCCGGCCCGGCGCCCCGGCCGCCGCCCGCGGGACGCGCGCCGTCCCCCGCGGGCGCGGCCTCCGCCACGATGCGGTCGCCCGCCAGCCGGAACTCGGCGGGCAGCGGCGCGGTGCGCGGCGGGGCCGGACGGCGCTCAAGGTCGGCGGGGAGGGCCGCGCCCTCGACGGCGGCCACCAGCTCGTCGAAGCGCAGCGCGCGGACCAGCGCCGGGTCGGGGAGGGCGCCGGACGCGGCGAGGCGGCGTCCCGCCGTCCACGCGAGGCGGGCGCCGAGCTCCTGGACCCAGCGGATCCGGAGGCGGAGCCGTTCGCGCGGCGGCAGCTCCGGCACCTCGCGGGGCGCGTCGGCGGGGGCCGCGGCGGGCAGCCGCGGCGCCGGGACGATCGCGGGCGGCGACAGCGCGAGGACCGCCGGATCGCTGGCGAGGATCCGCGGGTCGTCGCGGCCGAGGGCCCGGCCCCGGCCGAGCGCCGCGAGGCCCCGGGCCGCCGCGCTTCCCGCGCCGTCCCGCTGCTCCAGCAGCGAGCCGGAGAGCGCTTCGAGGCCGTGCAGCGCGGTGAGGGCGGCCCGCACCCAGCGCAGCGCGGCGACCAGCTCCTCGTCGGTGATCTCGGCGAGCGGCGGGACGGCGGCGAGGTCGGCGTCCACCTGGGCGGCGGTCTCGGCGGCGAGGGCGGGCAGCTCGGCGCGCAGCCGCCCGACCCGCCACGCCGCGCCGAGCCGCCGCGCCGGGGGAACGGGGTTCAGCAGCCGCAGCCGGGAGCGGCGGCCGGGCGCCGCGCCGAGCCTGCGCAGGTCGGCGGCGGCGCGCCCGCCGACCGCGCGGACGGTCGGGCCGCGGCGCAGCGCGCGCCGCGACACCGCGCCCGCCGTCGCGAGCGCCTCGCCGAGCCCCCGGTCGAGCGGGACGAGCCAGAGGTCCTCCTCCAGCGGCGCGAGGGGGTCGGGCAGCGTCTCGGCGACGGGCCCCGGGCCGAGCAGCACGGCCCGGCGCGGCGGCAGCGGCGCGAGCGCGGTCACGGGTCGGCTCTGGAGCAGCCGCAACCGCCCTTCGTGGTCGAACGCGAACTCGATGTCCTGCGGGCCGCCGAAGACCGCCGCCGCCTTGGCCGCCATCCGCGCGAGCGCGCGGAGCTGGAGCCGGGTGAGCGGGCCCCGCTCGCCGTCCGCCGCGCGCCCCGCGCCGGCTCCGGGGCCCGCGTCCTCGCCGGTGTCGTCGTCCTCGACGTCGACCACCCGGCCGCGCCGGGTCAGCGCGTAGCGGGTGCCGTTCGCCTCGCCGCCCACGAGGGCCTGCGGCCCGCCGGGCACCGCCGACACGATCACCCGGTCGGTACGGCCGTCCACGGGGTCGGCGCCGAACATCACGCCGCCCGCCGCCGCGTCGAGCTGCGGCTGGACGAGCACCGCCATCGTCCCCGGCCCGGTCGCGGACGCCACGACGCGCTTCACGGCGGCGAGGAACTCGGGCCAGCCGCGCACGCCCAGCACGGACACGAACCGTCCCGCCATGGACGACGCCGCGCCGTCCTCCTGGGTGGACGACGACCGGACCACGAGCGGCCTGCGCCCGTCGCGCCCGAGCCTCGCCCAGGCGGCGCGCAGCTCGCCGGTGTTGAGGTAGCCGGAGTCCTGCGACGCGCACTGCACCGGGATGACGAAACCCGGAAGCACCGGGAGGCCGTGCTGGGCAGCGCGCGCGAGGTTGGCCGCCTTGGCCCCGACCCGGTCGGGCTTGGTGGCCAGGGGGTCATCGAGGTGG
The DNA here is from genome assembly GCF_009793335.1 of Actinomadura sp. J1-007. GTDB lineage: Bacteria > Actinomycetota > Actinomycetes > Streptosporangiales > Streptosporangiaceae > Spirillospora > Spirillospora yumaensis. The sequence goes on from NZ_WING01000001.1 coordinate 3,602,968, forward strand.
ATGGTCCAGAAGACGCGGGTGCTGTGTGGCACTGCGAACTCCGTTCGACGGGGCCGCCCGTGCTAATAAGAATCCGCGCGCGGCCCGTTGAATTCCTCCCTCGTAAGGGGTGTCTTACGGCTCGCCCGGAGGTGTACGGCCGATGACCTCGCCTCGTCCCCAGGACGGAGGAGGATCCCTGACCACTCCCAGGGGCGCGGCGCGGGCCGTTCCGCCGCCGCGTCGCGCGGGCCCGCCGGACGCGATGATCTCCTCCGTCCGTACGATTGCGGGACGTCGGACCGGAGGGGGACGGGTATGGGGCTGCGCCGCGAGGTCGCCGGGGGCGTCGGCACGGTCACGATCGACCGGCCCGCCAAGCGCAACGCCATGACGGCGGACATGTGGCGGGAGCTGCCCGGCCTGCTGGCCGGGCTCGCCGCCGACCCGGACGTGCGCGCCGTCGTGCTGACCGGCGCGGACGGCGACTTCTGCGCGGGCGCCGACATCTCCGAGCTGACCGAGATCGACCGGCGGGACGGCGGGCACCTGTCCACGGCCGCCGAGGAGGCGCTCGCCGCGTTCCCGAAGCCGACGATCGCCGCGATCGAGGGGTACTGCGTGGGCGGCGGCTGCCAGCTCGCGGCGGCGTGCGACCTGCGGTTCGCTGCCGAGGACGCCCGGTTCGGGATCACGCCCGCCAAGCTCGGGATCGTCTACCCGGTGGCGGCGACGGCGCGGATCGTCCGCCTCGTCGGCCCGTCCGCCGCCAAGTACCTGCTCTACTCCGCCGACCTGATCGGCGTCGAGCACGCCCTGCGCATCGGCCTGGTGGACGAGGTCGTCCCGGTCGGCGGCGGCGACGGGCTGCGGGCGCGGGTGGCGGCGTTCGCCGCCACGCTGGCGTCGCGGTCGCTGCTCACCCAGCGGGCCACCAAGGAGATCGTGGACGTCATCGCGTCCGGTGCCCCGCCCGCGCGGGTCGAGGAGACCGCCGGGGGCTGGCTGGACGAGGTCCCGAAGGGCGGCGACGCCGCGGAGGGCGTGGCCGCGTTCCTCGAACGCCGTCCGCCGGTCTTCACGTGGACGGCGCCCGCGCCCTAGCGCTTCACGGGCGGCCGCGAGGCGTCGTGGCGGCGCGCCGCCGGCAGGTGCGCGAGATGGGCGGACGCCTCACCGGGGTCCGCCGCGGACGCGGCCGTCCGCGCCTTGAGCAGCTCGGCCAGGGGCAGGACGCCGCACACGAGGGTCGCCGGCGTCCGGACGATCAGCAGGGGCCCGAGCCGTACCGTGCCCTCGCCGATCCCGCGCAACGCCTCCAGGAGCGCCTGCGCGGCGGCGTTCGGCGGCGCGGCGCCCTTCCGGTCGCACGCCGTGCGGAGCGTGTGGAGCAGGTCGAGGAAGTCGCGTTCCAGGCCGCGCGGGCTGCGTCCCGTCAGGTAGTAGCGGACGGGGCCCGGCTCGGACGGATGGACCAGCTCGACCCGCATCCCGTAGCTCTCGGCGAACCGCTCGTACGGGCCGCGCAGGCCGTGGCCGGGGACGGCGAGGGACCCGGCGACCACGTCGGCGGGGTCGGCGCCGAGGGACGTCGCGGCGGCCTGGTCGAGGCGCCGCGCGAGATGGCCGCGCAGCTCGGCGACCTCGGCGGCGAGCGCGTCGGCGGCCTCGCGCTGGCGGCCGAGCCTGGCGTTGATCTCCGGGACCATCCGCTCGTTGATCTGCGTGACGAGGGAGTGGACGCGGGCGTCGGTGCCGCGCAGCGACTCGTTCTCGCGGGACTGCTCGGCGGCGAGCCGCTCCAGGTCCTGCTCCAGGCGCTCGCCCCGCCCGGCCTCCAGCGCGTCCAGCCGCCGGGTCTGCTCGGCGCGGAACCGCTCAAGCTCGTCGCGGGTGCCCTTGAGCGCGCCGAGCTGGGTGCGGATGTCGGCGATCTCGGGCGCGTTCCCGGTCCGTTTGCGCTCGAACGCCAGGTACAGCTCGCGGCCCGCGATCGCCATGCAGAGCAGGATCAAGATCACCGTCATCGTGCGCCCTCCAACGGGCCCTCTCGCCGAGCAAGATAAGCCACCGGACGCGAGCCCGGATAGCCCGAAAGGGCGCGGAAGGCGGACGGCGGCTGCGCGGACCGTTCCGGAACGCGCCGGCGACGCCCGTACGGCGGGTCCGCCGCACGGCGCGGAGAGCTTTACGGATCAGTGGTCGAGGTAGGCCAGGACGGCGAGGACGCGGCGGTTGTCGTCGTCGGACACGGCGAGGTCGAGCTTGGCGAAGATGTTGGCGGTGTGCTTGGTGACGGCCCGCTCGGTGACGACGAGCGCCTGCGCGATCGCCGCGTTCGACCGTCCCTGCGCCATCAGCTCCAGCACCTCCCGCTCGCGGGGGGTGAGGCGGCCGAGCGGCTCGTCGCGGCTGCCGCGCGCGACCAGCCTGGAGATCACTTCGGGGTCCATGGCGGTGCCTCCCTGTGCGACCCGGCGGATCGCGTCGACGAACTGCGCGGCGTCGAACACCCGGTCCTTCAGCAGGTAGCCGATGCCTCCGGTGCCGTCGGCGAGCAGTTCCCGCGCGTAGAGCTGCTCGACGTACTGCGACAGCACGAGGACGGGCAGGCCCGGGACCTGGCGGCGGGCCTCCAGCGCGGCCTGGAGTCCCTCGTCGGTGAACGACGGGGGCAGGCGGACGTCGACCACCGCCACGTCCGGGCGGTGGTCGAGCAGCGCCTTGAGCAGCGACGGGCCGTTGTCGACGGCCGCGGCGATCTCGAAGCCGTGCGTCTCCAGCAGGGAGACCAGGCCCTCCCTCAGGAGAGCGAGGTCTTCGGCGAGGACAACGCGCACGGCAGCTCCAGGGTCACGAGGGTCGGCCCGCCGGGCGGCGAGTTGAGGGCGAGCACGCCGTCGAATGTACCGATCCTGCGCTCGATCCCGCGCAGTCCCGTCCCGGCGTCGAGGCGCGCGCCGCCGCGGCCGTCGTCGGTGACCGAGATCCGCAGCATGCCCGACTCGTACCGCAGGTCGATCCAGACGCGGCGGGCGCCGGAGTGCTTGGCGGCGTTGGTGAGGATCTCCGACACCGCGAAGTAGGCGGCGGACTCGACCGGCGGCTCCGCCCGTCCGGGCAGATCGACGGTCACCTCGACCTGGAGCGGGTGGTCGAGCGCGAGGGCCTTGACCGCGTCGCCGATGCCGCGGTCGGCGAGGACCGGCGGGTGGATGCCGCGGACGAGGTCGCGCAGCTCGCCGAGGGCCTTGGCGGACGACTCGCGGGTCTGGGCGAGCAGCAGCCGCGCCTTCTCCGGGTCCCGGTCGAGCAGGTGCTCGATCGCGCCGAGGCTCATGCCCATCGCGACCAGCCGGGCCTGCGCGCCGTCGTGCAGGTCGCGCTCGATCCGGCGCAGCTCGGCGGCGGAGGTGTCCACGGCGTCCGAACGGGTCTCGGTCAGGTGCCGGACGCGCAGCGCGAGCCGGGACTTCTCGGTCGGGCCGAGCAGCAGCCGCCCCCACCGGCCGTACGCCCGCAGCAGCGCCGGGCCGAACACGATCCCGGCGGCCAGGAACACGACCCCGAGCGCGGCGGTCTCGACGCGGGCGCCGGTGTCGTCGCCGTAGCCGCGGGTGACGTTGATCCACGCGTACCAGTCGTTGCCGCCCGCGTCGGCGATCAGCTCACCGGCGAACGCGGCGAGCAGCCAGCCCCACACCCCGTACAGCACGAGCAGGAACGACAGCGACGCGGTGAACAGGGCCACGAACGGGTCGGCGGCGAGCCAGGCCCAGTCGCGCCACGTCGCCGGGTCCGACATCAGCGCCACGAACCGCTTGACGTGCCCGTTCAGGCCCGTCCCGGTGTCCGGCAGGGGCAGGTAGGGGCGTTCGATCTCCGTGCCCGTCCACCGCGAGATCAGGTCGCGGTAGACGTTCAGCAGCCCGCGGACGGCCAGCAGCACCGGCGGCACGAGCAGCATCCCGATCCCGATCCCCACCAGCGACATCGCGGTGAGCAGGGCACAGGACAGGAGCAGCGCGGGCCAGGACATCAGCCACAACCGCAGTCCGTGCCAGGGCGCTCTGGCGTGCGCCGCGAGCCTGCCGTCTCTCGTGCTCACTTCCGCGTCCACGGTTTCCTCCGTACCTCGTCCGTCGTGCCGAGACCAGTCTCCGGCCGCGGAGCCCGATACGCAGTGTGCCTCCTTCCCGGAAGAGGGGTGTACCTGAGTACACCCCCCGAAATGCGACAACCCCCACCACGCAGGGCCGGAAGGGCCCGCACCGATTTCTTGGAGGGAGCGACTTTCCTGGAGAGGGCGACGGCCCTGGATGCCACCCGGGGCCGGGCCACCACTGCCCGGCCCCGGCTCATGGATGGCTTCGAAAGACCGAGGGGTCGTCCCGCCGATCCGGGCCGACCGGCGACGAGGCCGCGGGGCCCGTCGCCGCGAGGACCGCGGCGGCCTCCGGGGCCGTGCCGCCGAGTACGCGCGGGCCGATCATCGTTCCGTCCTCTCTGCCCCGACCCCGGGATTACTCTACGTAATTGCAACTACATAGAGTGACGACCGCGATGATTCGGTCCAGGGGGGCAGGGCGGCGTCACCCGGCGGCCCAGGCGCGGCTGACCTGGGGCGTTCCCGGCGCGCGTGCCGTCGCCCGCAACCGGAGATCCCGGGATCGCGGTGCTCTGCGATCCCGGGACCCCGGGTCTTGCCTCTTCGGTGAGCGGCCTGCACGTTCCGCCTCGGCGGCCCGTGCGGTGCCGCGGGCTCAGCCGCCCCCGCCCACGCCACCGAGCGCGCCGAGCACCGGTCCGAGGAGACCGCCCACCGGGCCGAGCTGTGCGGGAGCGGCGCTCGCGGGGCCGGACAGCAGCGTGAGGGCGGTCAGGGCCACCGCGGCGGCGGTCAAGGCCCGTAGCGACGTGCGGACAGTACGCATGTGAACTGCTCCAATCACGGAGAGTGCTCTTCTGACCACGCCATGCTGGCATAGGGGCGGCGGTGACTTCCGCCGCCCGCACCGTCCGGGGAGCGGATCGCGGTATCCGGTACCGGGAGAAGCCTCGGCACGCGGAGGCGTGTCGGACGCTTGGAACGGACAGCCGGACCACGGGCGCGGCCGAAGGGACCGCCGTCGGCGGCCGGGGCGGGCGGGGCAAGCCGGGCGCGTTCCGGAGCAGAGAAGTGCGTCCGGCCGGAGTGGTGTCGCCGGGCGTGCGCGGGCCGGGCGGGTCAGGCGTACGAGTCGTGGCCGGCGAAGAGTTCGATCAGGGCCTGGACGTCGTGGTCGGCCTCGACGGGGTGGCGGAACGGTCGGGCGCCGTTGACGGTGTAGGTGTTGCGGCGGCCGACGCGGGTGCGGGTGAGGTAGCCGGCCTCTTCGAGATCGGTGATGATCAGTTGCGCGGCGCGCTCGGTGATCCCGATCGCCTGCGCCACGTCCCGCACGCGCAGGTCCGGCTGGCGGGCGATGCAGATCAGCACCCGCGCGTGGTTGGTCAGGAACGTCCACGGCTTGCCGTCGCGGGGTGGTGTGCTCCCCATGCGCCTACCTCATCGTCCGTGCTCGTCCGGCGCCGGGGCGCGCGCCCGCGGGCGCGGCCGCCGGGCCGGTGCCGCTTCACCGCCGGTATGCCGGAGGTGCACGTTTCCCGAACATTATACGATCGGCTTTTGACGAATAATATTTCGTGTAACATTCTTGGTGCTTCTGACGCTCCGCGTTCGACCGGTCGGCCAGAGGGGAGGGCCCGCGTGTACGCGCACTCCGCCGGGCGGCGGCCCGCGCCGGGCCCCGGCTCGCAGCGTTCCGGCGCTCCGGCCCGTCCGGGCAGGCCGAGTCTGGAGACGCGGTCGCGCGCTCACGGGCCCGCCACCGTTCTGGCGCTGGCGGGGGACCTCGTGGCGGACACGGTGGTGACGGCCGAGGCGCGCATCCTGACCACGGTCGTGCTGTCCCCGCGGCCCCTGCGGCTGGTGCTGGACCTGTCCGGCGTCGGCGCGGTCGACTCCCAGGGGCCGCCCTGCTGGCCAAGACCCGTTTCGCCGTACGCGCCGCTCGCGGCACCCTGCACCTGGTCGCGCCCTACGGCAGTCCGGCCCGCCGGGTCCTGAACCGGCATCTGCTGAAGTCCGCGGTGCAGCGGGTCGAGGACCTCGACACCGAATTCGGCATCGCGCCCGCGGGTTCCTGAGGCACGGATCGTCCGGCCGGACGGCGAAAGCCCTCGGCGCGACGCCCGACCGGGACCCCGACGCGCCGTTCCCGGACGGTCGGGGGCCCGGTTCGGTTCGGGCGTCAGGCGCCGGTGTACGCGCCCTCCCGGATGTCCTCGACCAGGGTCGGCCCGGTCGGGGTCCACGCGAGCATCTCGCGGGTGCGTTCGCTCGAAGCGGTCATGTCCATCCCGAAGAACCTGCCGACGAACCCGAAATGCTCGGCGGCGTCCTGCGGGGCGACTGATGTCACCGGGAGGTCGAGAACGGCTCCGACGGACTCGGCGATCGTACGAGTGGAAACGGCCTTTTCCGCGGTCGCGTGCAGGCGCGATCCGGCGGGCGCCCCCTCCAGCCCGAGCCGGATGAGCCGCGCAGCGTCGGTACGGTGCACCGCTGACCAGGCCGCGGAACCGTCGCCGATGAAGGCGGAGACGCCGTGCCGACGGGCGGCGGCCACGACGGAGGCGATGAAGCCCGGGTCGCCCGTGCCGTGCACCGACGGGGCGAAACGGACGCTCATGGCGCGGACTCCGCGGCGGGCGTAGTCGAGCGCCAGGTTCTCGCTGCCGCCTCGCGGGGAGTCCAGGCCGACGGCAGGTGACGGGTCCGTCTCCAGCGCCGGGCGTCCCTGGACGAGTCCGGAGAGCGCACTCGCGACCGCGAAAGCCCGGTCGGTGCCGGCCAACGCTTCGGCGATGGTCTCCACCGCGCCCCGTTCGGCGCGGTTGGTAGCGGCCGGGTCGGCCCAGTCGTGCTTGTTGGCGAGATGGACGACCGCTTCGGCGTCGCGAGCCCCGCGGCGGATCGCGTCGAGGTCGTCGAGGTCCCCGAGCAGGGGCGTCGCGCCCTTGCCCTTGAGCGACGCCGCGGCGTTCTCCGACCGGGCCAATCCGACGACGTCGTGCCCTGCTCGCAGCAGCTCGTCAACGGTCGCCGATCCGATCCAGCCCGTTGCTCCGGTAACGAACACACGCATGTGCGTGCCCTCCTTCAGCCCTTCCGGGCCATGCAGTGGGTGCGGGACCCGGACCCGTACGCGGACGGGCGCCACCGGTCCGGCACCGAGTTTCGAGTCACCGTGTCCCGAAAAGGTAGCACATTCGAGGCATGGTGTCTCGATATAGTCGGGGCATGAACGAGGAGCGCGGTCGAGGCGGACGTCCCCGGAGCGAGCAGGCGAGGACGGCCGTCCTGCAGGCCGTGGACGACCTGCTGCTGGAGGTCGGCTACGCGGCCATGACCATGAAGGGCATCGCGGAACGGGCCGGAGTGGGCCGCCAGACCGTGTACCGGTGGTGGTCGACCAAGGCGGAGATCCTTTTCGAGGCCAGCGTCGCCGACGCGGAGGAGGAGCTCGCGATCGGCCCGGCGGGCGCTCCGCTGGACGACCTCACGGCCTATCTGGAAGCCCTCGTGCGCTTCCTCGCGCATTCACCGGCCGGCGCCGCCTACCGGGCGCTGCTCGCCGCAGCGCAGCAGGACTCCGCCGTCGCGGAACTGCTCGCGTCCAAGGACGTGCTGGGAGACAGCGCCCGAGGCGTGGTGGAACGAGTCGTCCGGCAGGAGGCCGCGTCGATCCCGGTCGATCTGGCCACCGCGCTGCTGATCGGCCCGCCCTTCTTCTGGATCCTGAGCGGACGCGATCCCTCCGGGCTCGCGGCGCGGGAACTGGCCGAGGCGTTCATGGACGGGCTTCACGCGCGGAAGGCGCGCTGAGCGACGAGCCGTTCCCCCGAGGTGCGCGCGGCTGGGCGAGGAGGACGGCCGCGACCAGGACCGCCACCCCGCCCAGTTGGACCGGCCCCAGCGACTGGTGCAGGAAGACGTAGCCGAGCACGGTCGCGCACAGCGGTGAGGCCAGGGACAGCAGCGAGACCAGCAGCGCGGGCAGGCGCGACAGGCCGCGGAACCACAGGGCGTACGCGATCATCGCGCCGACGACGCTCAGATACAGGAAGCCGCCGGCGTTGCCCCACGTCAGACCGTCCGGCAGCGACTCGCCGGCCAGCGTGACCGGCAGCAGGACGAGGCCGCCGACGGTGAGCTGCCAGCCGGTGAACGTCAGCAGCGTCACATCCGCCGGGCGCCCCCAGCGCTTCGTCAGCACGATGCCCACGGCCATGGACGCGGCCCCGAGCACGCCGGCCAGCACGCCGACCCCGTCCAGGTGGACGCCCGGCTCCAGCACGAGGAGCGCGACGCCCGCGATGCCGAGCACGCACGAGACGACGTGCGCGGCCCGGATCGGCTCCTTGAGCAGGACGCCGCCCAGCAGCAGAACGATCATCGGCTGCGTGGACATGACCAGCGCCGCCACCCCGCCCGGCAGGTGGTAGGCGGCGAGGAACAGCAGGTAGAAGAACGCGCCGATGTTGAGCACGCCGAGCACCAGTGCGCGCCACCACCAGATCCCCCTGGGCAGGACGCGGCCGACCAGCAGCAGGACGATCCCGGCGGGCAGGGCTCGGACGGTGGACGCCAGCAGCGGGCGGTCGGGCGGCAGGAACTCGGTCGTGACCAGATAGGTGGAGCCCCAGACGGCGGGCGCCAGGGCGGTCAGCGCGGACGTGGCCGCGGTGCGTTCGCCGCTCGTCGCCGGTATCCCTGAGTCGGACATGCCCACGACTTTGCTGTAATGGGCTTGTGCAGGGGAACCATTACTACGGCGATGTGCTGAACTTCGTGACCGAGCTCACCAACCGTCCGCCGACCGATCCCGACGAGCTGACGCGCCGATGGCACGCCGCCGGCCTCGGCACCGGCCGAACGGCCGACGCCCGGGACCTCGCCGAGACACGCGAGTTCCTCGCCCGCTGGACCGAGGTGATCGACGCGGAGACCGAAGAGGAGCGCGTGCGGCTGCTGAACGCCCTGCTCGCCGAGACGGCCGCCTACCCGCGGATCACCGGCCACGGCGGCACCGCCTGGCACCTGCACTACCGCGACGACGGCGTGCACCTGGCAGCGGTGCTCCGCGCGGTCGCGGTGGTGGCCGCCGCCAAGCACCTGACGCAGTTCGGAATGCACAGGCTCGGCCGCTGCGCGTTGAAGGAATGCGGATTCGCCTTCGTGGACATGACCCGAGGAGGCCGCCAGCGCTACTGCACCCGGACCTGCGCCAACCGCGACGCCGTCCGCCGCCACCGAGCCAGAACCGCCGCGAAGCCGACCCCGCCACGACCCGGCGGCGCAAGGGCCGTGGTCGGTCCGCGCCGTCCGCGTCGCGGGCCGCCCGCAGGCTGAGGATCTCCGCGGCAACGCTGCTCACCAACGAACCGGAAGGCGGCATCACGCTCCGAGCCCCCGTCTCGCTGTCGCCGCCGATTTGAAACGATCGTTCCTGATGGCGTAGCCTGATCTTCATGTCCAGGGCGCGGGAGTTCGACGAGGAGCGGGTGCTCGACGCCGCCATGGAGGCGTTCTGGGAGCGCGGGTACGCCGCCACGTCCGCGCAGGCCCTGGTGGACAGCACCGGTTTGGGGCGCAGCAGCCTCTACAACGCCTTCACCAGCAAGCACCGGCTCTACCAGCTGGCGCTGCGCCGATACCTGGAGCGCAACACCGAGGCCGACATCGCGCTGCTGGACGAGCCCGGTCCGGTGAAGGAGCACATCCGGGAGCTGATGCTCGGGGTGATCGACGCCGAACTCGGCGATCCCGGGCGGCGGGGCTGCCTGGCGGTGAACGCCGCGATCGAGCTGGCCGGCAAGGACGAGGCGGTCACCGTCCTGGTTCGGCGCACCTTCGCCCGGGTCGAGGAGGCGCTGACGGCGGCCCTGGAACGCGGCCAGCGGGCCGGTGAGATCACCGGCGAGCGCAGCGCCGCCACCCTGGCGCGGTTCGTCCTGAACGCCGTCTACGGACTGCGGGTGCTCGGCAAGGCCGCCACCGATCGGGAGCGACTGGTGGAGGTGGTGGACGCGACGGTCGACGCGCTGTGAGGCGGCGCGCGAGTTTTTTTTACCCTCTTTTTCGAACGATCATTACACATGGAGGTCATCATGTCCCTGTCCGGAAAGACGCTTCTGGTGACCGGGGCGAGCCAGGGGATCGGTCTGGCCGTCGCCACCGGAGCGATCGCGCAGGGCGCCCGGGTGGCCGGCGTGGCCCGCACGATCAGCCCGGCCCTCAAGGCCGTCGGAGCGCATCCGGTCGCGGTGGACCTGGCCACCGCCGAAGGCCCGGGCGAGGCGGTACGCCAAGCCGTCGACGCGCTCGGCGGCATCGACGTCCTGGTCAACAACGTGGGCGCCTTCGAGGCGCGGCTGGAAGGGTTCGGCGCGATCACCGACACCCAGTGGCAGCACACCTTCGAGGTCAACTTCTTCTCCGCCGTGCGCGCGATCCGCGCCGCCCTGCCGTCCCTGCTGGAACGCCAAGGAGCGATCGTGAACGTCTCCTCGATCCGCGGGCGCTTCCCCCAGCCCGGCACGGTCGACTACGGAGCGTCCAAGGCCGCGCTGACCAACCTGGGCAAGGCGCTGGCCGAGGAACTCGGGCCGCGCGGGATACGGGTCAACAGCGTCTCCCCTGGACCGACCCGCACTCCGGCCTGGGACGGCGAGCACGGCATCGGCGCGACGCTCGCGGCGGCCAGCGGGAGCACCGTCGCCGAGCTCCTGGCCGGCCTCCCGGCCAAGGCGGGCTTCAACACCGGGCGACTCACCGAACCCGACGAAGTCGCCGCCCTCGTGCTGTTCCTGGCCTCCGGCCAGGCCCGCAACATCAACGGCGCCGACTACATCATCGACGGCGGCCAATCCAAGACGGCCTGACGGGGCCCTGCCGACGATCCGAGCGCTGGGCGCTTAGACCCAGCGCCCGGGTCGGACACGTTGTAACGGCCCATCGCACACCACTTTGTAGGTTGGACCTAAATTTTGGTTTGACCCATGATGTGTGCTGAGCCTACTGTTAGGTCCGACCTAAGTAAGTGTCGGGGCCGGGGAGGTTCAGGTGGCTGTCGTCGCTCGTGGCGAAGCGGGGGAGGACGCCTCGGGGCGGCTGGATCCGAAGCTGCTGCGGCTCGCGTTCGTGCTGGTGCTCGGGCCGATCCTGGCGATGCTGGACACCACGATCGTCAACGTCGGGATCGAGGCGGTGGCGGGGGAGTTCGGGAGTCCGCTCGCGACGGTCCAGTGGGTGTCGGCCGGGTACCTGCTCGCGGTCTCGGCCGTCATGCCGCTGTCGGGATGGGCGGCCGAGCGGTTCGGCGCGGGGCGGATGTGGACGGTGTCGGTGGCGCTGTTCGTGCTCGGCTCCGCGCTGTGCGGGATGGCCTGGTCGGCGGGCAGCCTGATCGTGTTCCGGGTGCTCCAGGGCGTCGGGGGCGGCATGATCCAGCCGCTCGGGCAGGCGATGATCGCGCGGGCGGCGGGGCCGTCCCGGATCGGGCGGGTCATGGGGATCACGGTGCTGCCGCTGACGTTCGCGCCGGTGGCCGGGCCGGTGCTGGGCGGGGTGATCCTCCAGCACCTCGACTGGCGGTGGATGTTCCTGGTGAACGTGCCGGTCGGGCTGGTCACGCTGCTGCTCGCGGCGCGGGTGCTGCCGAAGGACCCGCCGCGGGACGAACGGGGCGGGCGGCTCGACCTCGTCGGGTTCGTGCTGCTGTCGCCGGGGCTCGCGGCGCTGGTGTACGGGCTGTCGGAGGCGGGCGACCGGGGGTTCGGGACGGTACGGGTCGGCGGGGCGGTCGCGGCGGGGGCCGTCCTGCTGGCGGCGTACGGGGCGCACGCGATGAGGGGGAAGGCGGCGCCGCTGATCGACCTGCGGCTGTTCGCGCGGCGCGGGTTCGCGGTGGCGACGGCCAACTCGTTCCTCCAGGGCGCGGCGCTCTACAGCTCGATGCTGCTGCTGCCGCTGTACTACCAGCGGGTCGAGCACGCGAGCGCGCTGGAGGCCGGGCTGCTCATCGCGCCGCAGGCCCTCGGGACGGCCCTGGTGTCGTTCCTCGCCGGGAAGATCGCCGACCGGGTCGGGCCGCGCCCGCTGATCCTCACCGGGATCGTCATGACGATGGCGGGGACGGTGGCGTTCACCCAGCTCGGTTCGGATCCGGCGGGGTGGCTGCTGGTCGCGTCGCTGGTGCTGCGCGGCGCGGGCCTCGGCGTGGTCATGGCGCCGGGCATGGCCGCGATCTACTCCAGCGTCGCCCCGCACGAGGCGCCCCGTGCGGCGGGCGCCGTCAACACCCTCAACCGGATCGGCGGCTCGCTCGGCACTGCCGTGCTCGCCGTCGTCCTCCAGGGACGGATCGAGGCGCATGCGCCCGGCGGGGCGGCGTCCGCGTTCGGCGAGACGTTCTGGTGGGCGCTCGGACTGTCGGCCGTCACGCTGATCCCCGCGCTGTTCTATCCGACCAAGAAGTGAAGGGAAGCGGATGCGCGTCACCGATGGTGAAGGGCTGCGGCTGCTGAGCGTGCACGCCCATCCGGACGACGAGTCGAGCAAGGGCGCGGCGACGCTCGCCAGGTACGCCGACGAGGGCGTGGACGTCCTGGTGGCGACCTGCACGGGCGGCGAGCGCGGCAGCGTGCTCAACCCGCGCATGGACCGTCCCGAGGTCCGGGCGCGGCTGGCCGAGATCCGTAGGGAGGAGATGGACGCGGCGCGGAGGATTCTTGGTGTACGGCAGCGTTTCCTCGGGTTCGTCGATTCGGGCCTGCCGGGAGAGGGCGAGGCGCTGCCCGACGGGTGTTTTGCTTTGCAGGAGTTGGAGTCCGCGGCGCGTCCGCTCGTGGCGTTGATCCGCGAGTTCCGGCCGCATGTCGTCGTGACGTACGACGAGACGGGCGGCTATCCGCATCCCGACCACGTGAAGACGCACGAGGTCACGGTGGAGGCGTTCGACGCGGCGGGCGATCCGGGGCGTTATCCCGGAACGGGTGAGCCGTGGTCGCCGCTGAAGCTGTACTACCAGGGCGCGTTCTCGCGGGCGTGGTTCCAGGCGCTGCACGACGCGATGACGGCGCGCGGCGTCGTGTCGGCCATCGGCCCGCTGCTGGACGAGTGGCCTGACACCGCGCCGGAACTGGACGTCACGACGCGCGTGCGGTGCGAGGCGTACTTCGCGGTACGCGACCGCGCCCTGCTCGCGCACGCGACGCAGATCGACCCGGACGCGGGCTTCATGCTGCATCCGCGCGACGTCGAACGGGACGTGTGGCCGACCGAGGACTACCGGCTCGCCCGTTCGCTCGTCGCGGCGGAGCTTCCGGAGGACGACCTGTTCGCGGGCGTCAGAGCGCCACGAACGTCAGCCCGCGCTTCTTCAGCTTCGGGATGACCTTGCCGAGGGCGGAGAGGGTCTGGGAGCGGTCGCCGCCGCCGTCGTGGCACAGCATGATGTTGCCCGCCTTGCTGCCGAGCAGCGTGCGGCGGATGTGCCCGACGCCGGGACGCGACCAGTCGCGCGGGTCCACGGCCCAGTCGATCGGCAGCAGGCCGTTCTCGGCGACGAGTTCGAGGACGGTCTTGGACCACGCGCCGCCGGGCGACCGGAAGAACTGCGGCAGGACGCCCGTCACGTCGGCGACGCGCTCGTTGGCCTCGACGATCTCCCTGCGCACCCGCTTCTCCGACAGCCCGGCGATGGTGATCGGGTGCGTCATCGTGTGGTTGCACACCTGGTGGCCGGCGTCGGCGATGCGGCGGGTCAGCTTCGGCATCTCCTTGACCTGCTCGCCGATGATGAAGAACGTCGCGTGGATCTGGTGCTCGGCCAGCAGGTCGAGCACCCGCGGCGTCCACGTCGGGTGCGGGCCGTCGTCGATGGTCAGCGCGATCGTCTGCGGCGGCGGCGCCGGGGACAGCTCCGACAGGTCGCGGACCGGCGTCTTCAGCGCCGTCAGCTTCGCGGGCGTCCACGGCGCGGGCCGGGGCGTCGGGGTGGGGGTCGGCGTGGGCGTCGGCGTCGGATGGATCAGCGCCCTCGGCCGGGGCGCGCCCGTCGCCGCCGCCGCGTGGTGCCCGCCTGCCTGGCGTGCGCCGTCCGCTCCCAGCGCGCCGAGCCCGGCCGCCGCCCCCATCAGCCAGAGTGCCTTGCGGCGGGATGGCTCGCCCGACTCACTTTCCGCCACAACTCCCACGCTATCGGGATCGGTGGGGTCGAGGCGGCCGTAATCAGATCACAATAGGTTCAATTGGGATGACCTTCACGACACGGACGCGAGCGCGTCGATCTCGACGAGCATCGACGGGTGCGGCAGCTCGACCGCGACCGTCGTCCGGCACGGCAGCACGCCGCTCGGGCAGTTCTCGGTGACGAACGCCGAGTACGCCTCGTTCATCGCCGCGAAGTCGTCGCGCGTCGTCAGGTAGACGCGGAACATCAGCACGTCGTCCACGCTCGCGCCGCCCGCCTCCAGGACCGCCTTGATGTTCTCCAGCACGCGCCGCGTCTGCGCCTTCACATCGCCGGGGTGCACGTACTCGCCCGTCGCCGGGTCCTGCGGGCCCTGCCCGGACACCTGGAGCAGCGGCCCCTTCCGGACGCCCTGCGAGAACACGGGCAGGGGGGTGGGCGCGCCGTCGGTGACGACGCGGGTCTTGTCGCTCAAGGTGTTGCCTTTCTCTCTGTTCTCTCGGTGTGGCCGCAGTCGGCCGAGATCGCCCGCGCGGTGGCGAGCAGGTCGGGCAGCAGGTCGCCGACGCGGTCGCCGCTGAGCACCACGTCCGGCACGGAGATGGACGCCGCCGCGACGACCCGTCCGCCCGCGTCCCGGACGGGCGCGGCGACGCAGCGGATGAACGTCTCGTGCTCGGCGTCGTCGGTCGCGTACCCGCGCTCGGCGACGCGGGCCAGCTCGGCGAGCAGCTCGCGCGGCCCGGTGATGGTGCGCTCGGTGAACGGGGTGTACTCGATGCCGTCGGCGACGCGGCGGCGCAGGTCCTCGGGCAGGTCGGCGAGCAGCACCTTGGCGATCGCGGTCGCGTGCAGCGGCATCCGCAGCCCGACCCGCGAGTACATCCGGATCGAGTGCCGCGAGTCGTACTTGTCGAGGTAGACGACCTCGCCGCCCTCGTACACGCCGAGGTGCACGGTCTGCCCGGTCGCCTCGTTCAGCCGGGCGAGGTGCGGGGCGGCGATCGCGCGGATGCCGCGCTGCTCCAGGGCCGCGCCCGACAGCGCGAACAGCCGCGACCCGAGGTGGTAGCGGTGGCCGTCGTCGCGGTGCACGAACCGCTCCTCCTCCAGCGCGCGCAGCAGCCGCATCACGGTCGTCTTGTGCACGCCGACGGTCGCGGCGAGCTCGTCGAGCGTGCGCGGCCCCTCGCCCAGCTCGACGAGGATCGCGAGGCCGCGTCCCAGGCTCTGGCTCATCCCGCCCCCACTCTCGTCGCGGCCCACTCCTCCGGCGCCGCCGCGAGCAGCTTCTCGACGCGCTCGGGCGCGGGCGGCGGGCCGTGGTCGCCGTGCACCACGAGCGTGGCGGCGGCGGCGAGGTGGCCGAGACGCAGGCAGCGCCGGCGGTCGTACCCGCGGAGCGTACCGGCCAGGTATCCGGCGGCGAACGCGTCCCCCGCCCCGACGCGCTCGACGACGTCGACGGACAGCGCGGGCTCGGACACCGGCGGGCCGTCGCGGTCGACCGCGCTCGCGCGGCGCGCGTCGTCCTTGACGACGATCGTCGCCGGGCCGGGCAGCAGCGCGCGCAGCCCCTCGGGGTCGCCGGTGCCGAGCGCCTCGGCGGCCTCGTCGGCGCCGAGCAGCACGATGTCGGCCGCGTCCAGCAGCGCGCGCAGCACGGCGGGGTCGCGGCGCCGCCACAGCGCGGGCCGCCAGTTGAGGTCGAAGCTCACCGCCTGCCCCGGCGGGCGCGGCCGCTCCAGCAGCGCGCGGACGAGGGCGAGCGCGCCGTCCGACAGCGCCGCGGTGATCCCGGACAGGTGGACGAGCCGCGCCCGCGTCAGCATCGCCGCGGCCGGACCCGGCCCGTCGAGCAGGCCGGGGCCGAGCGCCGAGCCCGCCGAGCCGTCGCGGTAGTAGTGCAGGACGCTGCCCTGAGGACCGGTCTCCTTGACGTACAGTCCGGTCGGCCGTTCGGCGTCGACCGTCACGGCGCTGGTGTCGATGCCGCCGGCGGCGAGCTCGCGGACGACGCGCCGCCCGAAGCCGTCGGCGCCGACCCGTCCGATCCACGCGGCGGGTACGCCGAAGGCGACCAGCCCGCGCGCCACGTTGGCCTCGGCGCCGCCGATGGCGGAGCGGAACGCGGCGACGTCCTCCAGCGGGCCGGGACGGTCGGGCAGGAGCGCCGCCATCGTTTCGCCCACGCAGACCGCCGTCGGTGAGCTTTCCATCGGCCCCTCTCGGAGTTCGGGTCACGATCCGGTGGCGGCCCGTTGACCGGGACGCGACGGCGATGCTACAACCACAGCAGCGCAGGATGCAATGCTGATTGCGTCAGGTGCAACTCAGGAGGTCATGATGGTCCCGTCCATCGACGGTGGCGCCGTCGACGCGCTCGACGAGGAGCGGCTCGACTGGCGGTTCAAGGCGGTCCCGGCGTCGGCGCACGGCGCGACGGTCGGCGAGTACAGGCGCGCGCGCCCGCCGCTCTCCGACTTCGGCACGCCGCTGCTCACGCTCGACGCGGGCGCGCTGGAGCACAACGTCCGGCTCATGGCCGCGTGGACCGGCGACGCGGGCGTACGGCTCGCGCCGCACGGCAAGACGACCATGGCGCCGGCGCTGTGGCGCCGGCAGCTCGACGCGGGCGCGTGGGGCATCACCGTCGCCAACCTGCCGCAGCTCCGCGTCGCCCGCGCGTTCGGCGTCGCCCGCGTGCAGGTCGCGAACGCGCTGCTCGACCCCGCCGGGCTCGCCTGGCTCGCGGGCGAGCTCGACGGCGACCCGGACTTCCGGTTCGTGTCGTGGGTCGACTCGGCGCGCTCGGTGGAGCTGATGGACGAGGCGCTGCGGGCCGCCCGCGCGCAGCGTCCGGTCGAGGTGTGCGTCGAGCTCGGCGGCCCGCACGGCAGGACGGGCGTCCGCGACGACCGCGAGGCGCTCGCCGTGGCCGACGCCGTCCGCAAGGCCCCGACCCTGCGCCTCGCCGGCACCGCCGGGTACGAGGGCGCGCTCGCGCACGACGCGTCGGCGGACGGCCGCGCCTCGGTGGACGCCTACCTGCGCAGGCTCGCCGAGCTGCACCGGCGGGCCGACTTCGAGGTGGACGACCCGATCGTGACGGCGGGCGGCAGCTCGTTCTTCGACCAGGTCGTGGACGTCCTCGGCGGCCTCGGCGGCGAGCTGGTGCTCCGCTCGGGCGCGTACATCATCCACGACGACGGCTTCTACCGCGGGATCTCCCCGTTCTCGCGCGGCACCGCGTCGGCCCAGGGCGACGGCGCGGGCGGCGCGGGCGGCGGGCGGTTCCGCGCGGGGATGCACGGCTGGGGACGGGTCATCTCCCGCCCCGAACCCGGACTCGCGCTGCTCGACACGGGCAAGCGCGACCTGCCGTTCGACGAGGGCCTGCCGGAGCCGCAGCTCGTGCGCGGCGCCGGACCGGGACCCGTCGCGGGCGCGCGCGTCACCGCGCTGAACGACCAGCACACGTTCCTCGAAGGCGCCGAGGTCGCGGTCGGCGACGTCGTCCGGCTCGGGCTGTCGCACCCCTGCACGGCGCTCGACAAGTGGACCCTCATCCCGGTCGTGGACGACGCCGGCGCCGAACGGCCCGTCGTGGTCGACCTGATCCGGACGTGGTTCTGATGACCGCCCTGGTGGTCAAGGGCGCCACGGTCGTCGACGGCACCGGCGCGCCCGGCCGCGTCGCCGACGTCGCGATCGACGGCGGCCGGATCGAGGCGATCGGCGCCGGGCTCACCGGCCGCCGCACGATCGACGCGGCGGGGCTCGTCCTCGCGCCCGGGTTCATCGACATGCACGCCCACTCCGACCTCGCGCTGCTCGCCGAGCCCGAGCACCTCGCCAAGGTGAGCCAGGGCGTGACCTGCGAGGTGATCGGGCAGGACGGCCTGTCGTACGCCCCGGTGGACGACCGCACGCTGGCCGAGATCCGGCAGGCGATCGCGGGCTGGAACGGCGACCCGCCCGGCTTCGACTGGTCGTGGCGGAGCGTCGGCGAGTACCTCGACCGGCTGGACGAGGGCATCGCCGTCAACGCCTGCTACCTCGTCCCGCAGGGCGCGGTCCGGATGCTCGCGATGGGCTGGGACGACCGCCCGCCCACAACCGCCGAGCTCGACCGGCAGCGCGAGCTGGTCGCGGACGGGATGCGCGAGGGCGCGTTCGGCATGTCGAGCGGCCTGACGTACGTGCCCGGCATGTACGCCGGCGACGACGAGCTGGCCGCGCTGTGCGAGGTGGTGTGCGCGGAGGGCGGCTTCTACGCGCCCCACCACCGCTCGTACGGGGCGGGCGCGCTGGAGGCGTACGCCGAGATGATCGCGCTCGCGCGCCGTACCGGCTGCCCGCTGCACCTCGCGCACGCCACGATGAACTTCGGCGTCAACAAGGGCCGCGCCCCCGACCTGGTCCGCCTGCTGGACGAGGCGATCGCGGACGGCTGCGACATCAGCCTCGACACCTACCCGTACCTGCCGGGCTCCACCACGCTCGCCGCGCTGCTGCCGAGCTGGGCGAGCGAGGGCGGCCCCGCCGCGATCCTCGCCCGCCTCGCCGACCCGGCCGAACGGGCGCGGATCCGGCACGCGATGGAGGTCGAGGGCTCCGACGGCAGCCACGGCGTGCCCGCCGAGTGGGACACGATCGAGGTGTCGGGCTCGCCCGACCCGGCCGCGGTCGGCCGGACGATCGCCGAGCTCGCCGCCGCGTCCGGCCGCCCCGCGTTCGAGGTCTTCACCGAACGGCTCGTCGCCGACGACCTGTCCACCACGATCCTCCAGCACGTCGGCCACGAGGAGAACGTCCAGACGATGATGCGGCACCCGGCGCACACCGGCGGGAGCGACGGGCTGCTCGCCGCCGCCAAGCCGCACCCGCGCGCGTGGGGGACGTTCCCGCGCTACCTCGCCCGCTACGTCCGCGAGCTGGGCGTGCTCTCGCTCGAAGAGTGCGTCGCGCACCTGACCGGACGCGCCGCCCGGCGCCTCCGCCTCGCCGACCGCGGCCTGGTCCGCACCGGCTTCCACGCCGACCTGGTGCTGTTCGACCCGGTCACCGTGCGGGACGCCGCCACGTTCGACGACCCGAAGCAGCAGGCGGAGGGCATCCCCTACGTCCTCGTCGGCGGCACGGCCGTCATCGAGGACGGCCGCCGCACCAGCGCGCTCCCGGGCCGTTCGCTCCGCCGCTGACCCGCCCCCGCCGTGTACCCGCTCCCCGCCGTCCGCCCGCTCCCCGACCCCGACCCCCACCCGGCCCCCGGAGACTCCTCATGATCCATTGGTTGCAACACGAGACCGGCGGGCTGCTGCTGCTGTCCGCCGCGTCCATCGCCATCCTGCTGTTCCTCATCATCAAGGTGCGGCTGGAGCCGTTCGTCTCGCTGCTGGTCTCCTCGCTGCTGCTGGCGCTCGCCGCCGGGCTCAGCGTCAACCAGATCGTCGGCACCGCGCTCAGCTCCAAGACGTCCCTGCTGGAGACCGGCTTCGGCGGGATCCTCGGGCACATCGCCCCGATCGTCGGGCTCGGCACCATCCTCGGCGCGATCCTCGAAGCGTCCGGCGGCGCCGACGTGCTGACCCGCCGGCTGCTGGGCATCTTCGGCGAACGCGGCGCCGCGTTCGCGATGGGCCTCGCCGGACTGATCTTCGGCATCCCGGTCTTCTTCGACATCGGCATCTTCGTGCTCGCGCCGCTGGTCTACATCACCGCCCGGCGCGGCGGCCGCTCCCTCGTGCTGTACGCGCTGCCGCTGCTCGCGGGCCTGTCGATGACGCACGCGTTCCTGCCGCCGCACCCCGGCCCCGTCGCCGCCGCCGGACTGCTCGGCGTCTCCCTCGGCTGGCTCATCGTCATGGGCCTGACCTGCGGCATCCCGGCGTTCCTCGCGGCGGGCGTCGCGTGGGGCGCGTGGATCGGGCGCCGCGTCATGGTGGAGGTCCCCGAGGACTACGTGATCGCCGAGCGCGAGCGCGAGCGCGGCGACGCCGCCCCCGGCACGGCGGACGGCAAGACGGACGGCGCGGCGGGCGGCACGGCGGGCGGCGCGAACGCCCTGGCCACGCGGACCGAGCCCGCCCTCTCCCTCGTCCTGCTGATCATCGCGGTGCCGCTGGTGCTGATCCTGCTCGCCACGTTCGGCACGGTCTGGTGGGAGGACAGCTCCGCGCTGCCGACCCTGACGTTCCTCGGCAACCCCGCCGTCGCGCTCACCATCGCCGTGCTGCTGGCGATCTGGCTCCTCGGCATCCGCCGCGGCATCCCCCTCACCGAGATCTCCGAGCTGGCGAGCAGGTCGCTGCGGCCGATCGGCATGATCATGCTGGTCATCGGCGCGGGCTCGTTCTTCGGCGCGGTCATCTCCGCCACCGGCGTCGGCAAGGCCCTCGCCGGGACGCTGTCGGACGCGGGCCTGCCCACCATCGTGCTGGCGTACCTGATCAGCTGCGGGCTGCGGCTCGCGCAGGGCTCGGCGACCGTCGCGATCGTCACCACCGGCGGGATCGTCGCGCCGCTGGTGACCGGCGAGCACCACTCCCAGGCGCACCTGGCGCTGATCGCGATCGCCATCTCGGCCGGGTCGATCATCGCCTCGCACGTCAACGACGGCGGCTTCTGGATCGTGTCGCGCTACTTCAACATGTCGGTCCGCGACACGCTGAAGACGTGGACGGTGCTGGAGACCATCCTGTCGGTCGTCGGCTTCGCGGTGGCCGCGCTGCTCAGCACGTTCATCTAGACGGGGCGCGGCGGAACGCGGCGGGCCGGCGGACCGGCGCGGCGCGGACCGCCGCGCCGCCGCCGGCTGCGGCGGACTATGGCGCACATCACGAACACGGTTGTTCGCCAAGGTGTACGGTCGTCCATGCGTCTCGGGGGCCGGACGCCCGTCCCGCGCGAAACGGGGCGGACGTTCCGCGATCGCGGCCCGGTGCGGCGGGCGAAGCGGTGACGGATCCGGGCGGTACGCCACGGGGGCCGAGCCGCTGGACCACCACCGCACGTTCCGCCGACCCCGTCGCCGGGCCGATCACCGCCCCCACCCGCCCCGACCCGAACGCCACCCCGCGCCCCGCCCGCACCCCCCGCCCGCGCAGCGCTCGCACGCGCGCGGGGCGGGTGCAACGGGCGGTGCGGCGGCGGGGTTCTCGGGGCATGGGACGACGGGGCAGAGGGCTGCTGGCGGTGCTGCTCGCCGGGCAGATCATGGTCAACATCGACACCGCGATCGTGAACGTGGCCGGGCCGGCGATCCGGGAGGGGCTGCGGCCCTCGGGCGGGACGCTGGAGCTGATCGTCTCCGGGTACACCCTCGCGTACGCGACGCTGCTGATCACCGGCGCGCGGCTCGGCGAGGCGCGGGGGCACCGGCGGATGTTCCTGGTGGGGCTCGCCGGGTTCACGGCCGCGTCGCTCGCCTGCGGCCTCGCGCCCGTCGCCGCGGCGCTCGTGGCGGCGCGGATCGCGCAGGGCGCGGCGGGGGCGCTGATGGTCCCGCAGGTGCTGTCGGGCATCCAGCTCCACTTCACCGGGCGGGAGCGGGCCCGCGCGCAGGGGCTGCTGGTCCTCGCGCTCGCCGGAGGCGCGGTCGCGGGGCAGGCGCTCGGCGGCGTGCTGGTCGCCGCCGACCTGTGGGGCCTCGGCTGGCGGCCGATCTTCCTGATCAACGTCCCGGTGGGGCTCGTCCTGCTCGCCGCCGGGCTCCGGCTGCTGCCCGCCGACCGGGACGGGGCGCCCGGACGGCTCGACCTGCCCGGCGTCGCGCTGCTGTCGGCGGCCGTGCTGCTCGGCGCCCTGCCGCTGATCTTCGGGCGGGAGGCGCACTGGCCGGTGTGGTGCTGGCTCTGCCTCGCGGCGAGCGCGCCCGCCCTCGCGGCGTTCGTCCGGCGGCAGCGGCGGCTGGCGGCGCGCGGCGGCGCGCCGCTGCTCAACCTGGAGGTGGTGGCCATGCCGGTCGTCGCGCGGACGCTCGCCGCGCTCGCCGCCGCGACGGGCACCTACCTGGCGATGCTGTTCGTCCTCGCGCTCTACCTCCAGCAGGGGCTCGGCCGCGGCGCGCTGTACTCCGGGCTGGTGCCGGTGGCGTGGGTCGCGGCGTTCGGGATCGCCGGGCCGCTGCTGCCGCGCTGCCCGGACCGGCTGGCCGCCCGCGCCCCGGTCGCCGCGTACGTGATCCTCGCGGGCGCCTACCTCGGTCTGGCTGCGACCCGCGGGCAGGGCTGGACGCTGTTCGCGCTGCTCGGCGCGGGCGGGTTCGGGCTCGGCCTCGGGTACGCCGCGCAGCTCGGCCGGCTGACGTCCGCCGTGCCCGCCCGGCACGCGCCCGACCTGAGCGGGCTCGTCAACACCGGCGCGCAGCTCGCGGGCGTGGCGGGCGTCGCGGTGCTCGGCACGCTGTACCTGTCCCTCGCCGGACGCCCCGGGCACGCGTTCGCCGTGGTCATGACCGCCGCCGGGGCCACCGCCCTCGCCGCGGCCGGCGCGGCGTACTCGGCGGGACGCGCGAGCGGACGGCAGGGCGGCGGGGGCCGGGATCAGGGGAGCAGGCCCGCGCGGCGGGCCGTGCTGACCGCCTCCAAGCGGGTGTGACTGTCGAGCTTGCGCATCGCCGAACGCAGGTAGCTCTTCACCGTCTCCGGGAGCAGGCCGAGCCGCTGGGCGGCCTCGGCGTTGGTGCAGCCGATCGCGACGTACGACAGGACGTCCAGCTCGCGCGGCGACAGCACCGGCCCCGCCGGGGGCGCGGGGTCGCCGGACGCGGCGGGCGGCGCGAGCCGTCCGGCGGCGGCGAGCCGCAGCGACGCCTCCCGCAGCCGGTCGCGGGTCGCCGGGTCGCGGACGCGTTCGGCGAGGTCGCGCAGCTCGGCGTGGACGGCGCGGACCTCCTCCCAGCGCGCCGCCGCGGTCGCGGACGCCTCGGTCCCGGGGCCGGGCGGCGCGGCGTGGCCGCCGTACCGGACCATCGCCTCGTCGGCCCGGTCCCGGACGGCGAGGTCCTGCTCCAGGTCGCGGGCCGCCTGCACGGCCGCGGTGACCACCCGGTCGGCGAGCGACAGCGGCTCGCGCAGCGCCCCGTACAGCACGCCCCTGACCTGCCGCCGCACCACGATCGGGACGGCGACGATCGACAGCAGCCCCTCGCGGCCGACCGGCCGGTCGTAGTCGTGGCTGATCGTCGCGGCGCGCGGGTAGTCGCTCACCCAGCCGGGCCGGCCGGTCGCCATCGCCTTGCCGCCGAGCCCGTTGCCCTGCCGGACGACCAGCCCGCTCAACGAGTCGGTGGTGTTGCCGACCAGCTCGGTGATCCGCAGCCGGTCGCGGCCGTTCAGCGCGCCGCCGAACACCATGGGCAGGCCCGTCGCGCGGTGCAGTGAGAGCACCGCCGAGCGGACGGCGCCGGCGTCGTCACCCATGCCGGAAAGCATGCCCGGTAGAACCTCCGGGGGAAAGCCCCCTCGCCACGTCCGGCCCGTCCACGGCGCACCGGGCTCAGCGGCGGGCGCCGGGTTCGGGCAGGCCGAGGATGTCGAGCGCCTCGGCCCGCATCTGGACCTTGCGGACCTTGCCGGTGACGGTCATCGGGAACTCGTCCACCACGTGCACGTAGCGCGGGATCTTGAAGCGGGCGAGCCGGTCCGCGCAGAACGCGCGCAGCGCCTCGGCGGTGAGCGGCTCGGCGCCGGGCCGCAGCCGCACCCACGCCATCAGCTCCTCGCCGTACCTCTCGTCCGGGACGCCGATCACCTGCGCGTCCACGATGTCGGGGTGGGTGTAGAGGAACTCCTCGACCTCGCGCGGGTAGACGTTCTCGCCGCCGCGGATGACCATGTCCTTGATCCGGCCGGTGATGTTGACGTAGCCGTCGCCGTCCATCACCGCGAGGTCGCCGGTGTGCATCCACCGCGCGGCGTCGATCACCTCGGCGGTACGGTCCGGCTCGTCCCAGTAGCCGAGCATCACCGAGTAGCCGCGGGTGCACAGCTCGCCCGGCGTGCCGCGCGGGACCGTGGCGCCGGTGTCCGGATCGACGACCTTGACCTCCAGGTGCGGGTGGACGGTCCCGACCGTGGACACGCGGCGGTCGAGCGAGTCGCCCGCGCGGGTCTGCGTGGACACCGGCGAGGTCTCGGTCATGCCGTAGCAGATCGCGACCTCGGCCATGCCGAGCCGTTCGATGACCTGCTTCATCACCTCCACCGGGCACGGCGAGCCCGCCATGATCCCGGTGCGCAGGCTGGACAGGTCCAGGCCCTCCAGGGACGGCTCGTTCAGCACGGCGATGAACATCGTCGGGACGCCGTACAGGGACGTGCAGCGCTCCGCCGCGACCGCCTCCAGCGTCGCCGCCGCGTCGAACGCGGGCGCCGGGATGACCACGCACGCGCCGTGGCTGGTGGACGCGAGGTTGCCCATCACCATGCCGAAGCAGTGGTAGAACGGCACCGGCACGCAGATCCGGTCCTCCTCGTCGTAGCCGCACAGCTCGCCGACGAAGTAGCCGTTGTTGAGGATGTTGTGGTGCGACAGCGTCGCGCCCTTCGGGAACCCGGTCGTCCCGCTCGTGTACTGGATGTTGATCGGGTCGTCGGGGCCGAGGCCCGCGCCGATCTCCGCGAGCCGCGCCCGGTCGCCCGCGCGGCCCGCCTCCAGCAGCGCGTCCCACTCGGGACGGCCGATCAGCAGGACGTCGCGCAGGTCGGGGCACGCGGGCCGCACGTCCGCGATCATCTCGCCGTAGTCGGAGGTCTTGAACGACGGCGCGGCGACGAGCGTGCGGACCCCGGCCTGGTTGAGGACGAACTCCAGCTCGTGCACCCGGTAGGCGGGGTTGATGTTGACCAGGATCGCGCCGATCCTGGCCGTGGCGTACTGGACGAGGAACCACTCGGCGCAGTTCGGCGCCCAGATCCCGACCCGGTCGCCCGTGCCGACGCCGAGGCCGAGCAGCCCGAGCGCGACCGCGTCCACGTCGGCGACCAGCCGCTCGTACGTCCAGCGGCGGCCGGTCGCCCGTTCCACCAGGGCGTCGCGGTCGCCGAACGCGGCGGCGGCGCGGTCCAGGTTCGCGCCGATCGTGTCGCCGAGCAGCGGCGCCGCCGACGTGCCCGACGCGTACGACGGCAGCGCGCCCGCAGGGGTCGGCGCGGAGGACGTCATCGCAGGTCCTCCTCGCGGAACTCGCCCTCGGGACGGGAGTCGGGGGACGGGTGCTTGCGCGCCTCGTCCGTGCGCAGCTCGACCCGCCGGATCTTCCCGGAGATCGTCTTCGGCAGCTCGGCGAACTCCAGCAGCCGCACCCGTTTGTACGGGGACAGCTGCGCCCGGCTGTGCGCGAAGATCGCCGCGGCGGTCTCCGCGTCCGGCTCCCACCCGGCGGCGAGCGTGACGTACGCCTTCGGCACCGCGAGCCGCACCGGGTCCGGCGACGGGACGACGGCGGCCTCGGCGACCGCGTCGTGCTCGATCAGCACGCTCTCCAGCTCGAACGGCGAGATCTTGTAGTCGGACGCCTTGAACACGTCGTCGGCCCGCCCGACGTAGGTGATGTAGCCGTCCTCGTCGCGGGACCCGATGTCGCCGGTGTGGTAGTAGCCGCCCGCCATCGCCTCGGCGGTGCGCTCCTCGTCGCCGTGGTAGCCCGCCATCAGCCCGAGCGGCCGCTCGGACAGGTCGAGGCAGATCTCGCCCTCGTCGCCGGGCTCGCCGGTCAGCGGGTCGATCAGCGCGACCGCGTACCCGGGCACGGGCCGTCCCATCGACCCGGCCTTGACCGGCTGTCCGGGCGTGTTGGCGATCTGCACGGTCGTCTCGGTCTGCCCGAACCCGTCGCGGATCGTCCGGTCCCACGCCCGCCGGACCCGTTCGATCACCTCGGGGTTGAGCGGCTCGCCCGCCGCGACCACCTCCCGGGGCGGCGTGGCGAGGCGGCTCAGGTCGGCCTGGATCAGCATCCGCCACACGGTCGGCGGCGCGCAGAAGCTCGTCACGCCGCACCGTTCGAGCGTGTCGAGCAGCCGCTCCGCGTCGAACCGCGCGTAGTTGAAGATGAACACGCACGCCTCGGCGTTCCACGGCGCGAACACGTTGCTCCACGCGTGCTTCGCCCAGCCGGGCGAGGAGATGTTGAGATGGACGTCGCCGGGCCGCAGCCCGATCCAGTACATCGTCGACAGGTGCCCGACGGGGTACGAGGCGTGCGTGTGCTCGACCAGCTTCGGCCGCGCGGTCGTGCCCGAGGTGAAGTAGAGCAGCAGCGTGTCGTCGGCCCGCGTCGCGCCGTACGGCTCGAACCGCTCGTCCGCCCCGTACGCTTCGTCGTACCGCAGCCAGCCGTCCACCGGCTCGCCCACGGCGATCCGCGTGTAGTCGCCCTCCAGCCCGGCGAACTTGCCAGCGTCGGCCGAGCCCGCCACGACATGGCGGGCCCGTCCCCTCGACAGCCGGTCGCGCAGGTCCGCCGGGCCGAGCAGGGGCGTGCACGGGATCATCACCGCGCCGAGCTTGGTCGCGGCGAGCACCGTCTCCCACAGCTCGACCTGGTTGCCGAGCATGAGGATGATCCGGTCGCCGCGCTTCACCCCGGCCGCGCGCAGCCGGTTGGCGACCTGGTTCGACCGCCGCGACATCTCGGCGAACGAGTACCGCGCCTCGGACCCGTCCTCCTCGACGATCCACAGCGCCGGCGCGTCGTTGCCCTCGGCGATCGCGTCGAACCAGTCCAGAGCCCAGTTGAACCCGGTGAGGACGGGCCAGCGGAACTTCTCCGCCGCCGCCGCGTGGTCCTCCCGGTGAGCCAGCAGGAAGTCGCGGGCCGCCCTGAACTCGACCGCCGGCATGGTTCCTCCTCGTAGCCGCACTGCCACCCGGTTACGAGGATCGTTCGACACGACCGTGACCCACACCACCCCCGAACGGGGGTAACGCCAAGCCGCGACACGCCGCGGTCTCCAAGCACCGCGCGAGCGTCTCGCGCTGGTCAGCCTGCCCGCCCGACGGGCGTCCGCAAACGCGCGGCCGGGGCCGGACGCGGACGGTCTTCTCCGTTCGTCAGGAGTAGATCACGACTCCGGACGCCTGATCGCGGCGGCCTTGGGCGACCGTGCCGAGGTAGATGTAGACGGCCCGTCCCGACGGGGAGGGGCGGACGCGGCTCACCGCGCCCGCCGTCCCCGGCGGTGCGTTGCCGAGCGCTCGGCGCAGATGGCCGATCGCGGCGCTCTCATCGCCGGTCACGCCGCATTCGCCGCCGTTCGCGGTGCCGTACGGCTCCACGTCCCATACGTAGAGCCAGGGCTGCCCGGCCGTTGACCGGCCCAGGTGGGAATGTTCACTCATGCGTCCGAGTACAACGGGGCGGACGTCGCGTGAGGAGATGACATCCGATGACACGGAACGGGACCCGATGCCGCAGGCCGTGACGATCACCGGCACCCGGGCGACCGTCCATCGCGCGCCGGACGACTACCGCAGGATCTTCGCCGACTACCTGACTCCGTTCGCGCGGGCGGGCGTACGGTTCCACCTCGGCGGTGCGGCGGGGATCGACTCACTCGCACTGCTCTGGCTGGCGGGCGAGACCGAGGCCGAACTCGTGGTGGTGGTGCCCGCCGGACTCGGCGACCAGCCCGACGAGGCCCAGCACGCCGTGCGGTCGGTAGGTGAGACGGGACGGCTTTCCGATCTGGTCGAGCTCGGCGGCGAAACCCGTACGCCCGGTTACCACGCGAGAAACCGGTGGATGGTCGACCGGTCCGACATGGTGATCGGATTTCCCCGGAAGGGCACCACGTCGAGCGGCACCCTTTACACGATCGATTACGCGGCGAACCTGGACAAAGCGCGCTTGGTGGTGCCCGTGTGACGCGGTCGGTGCTGTACTGAGCGTGTGGACGCGCACTGGCAGAACGGTTCCCGGACGCTTCGGCGGCTCCGCGTCAGACGGGGATGGTCGTGGACGGATCTCGCCCTCGAACTCCGTTCCCAGGCCCGGACGTACCGGATCGCGCGCATCGCGATGGCGCAGATTCCCAATATCCGCCGGACCATTGCCCGCTGGGAGGCCGGCCGTACCGTCCCCGACGAGCAGTATCAGTACCTCCTCGCGCTCGCCTATGCCCGGTCTCCGCTCGGAACGGTCGAGGTCGGTCCGGGCTCGGATTTCCAGGAATTGCTGGAGGTATTCTCTCTTCATGGAATCGCGCCCGGCCGAATCGAAGAACTCACGAACTGCGTGGTGAACGCCGTCGCCGATCCCGCAATGGGTTTTCTCCTTTTCCTCGGGCCGGGGCAGCGGGCGGAGCTGGCGGCCGCGCTCGCCGCTCCCGAGTCGGTAGAGCTCGGTGCGCTGGAGGCCCTGGCATCCGCCAGCGACAGCGTGAACCAACGGATCGGCAGTGTGCCGTTCGTCCGGCTGCACCTGGCCCAGGCGGCTGTGGTCGACGCATGTCGGCGCCTCCTGCGCGGCGAACAGCCGTCATCGGTACGCGCACGACTCCGCCAGGTCGCCGCTGACGCCTGCGCCCTCGCCGCGCGGCTGGCGTTCGAAATGCATGACGACGCCACGGCACTCGCCTTGTACGAAGACGCGGTGAACACGGTCGGAGCCGCTGAGATGTCGCGCCGCGCTCTGATCCGGTCGAGCCAGACGATGGTGGTCTATTACTCGACAGGGGACGTCGGCCGCGCGACCCGAAACGTTGACGCCGCCGTACGGGACGCTCAGAGCGGTGACAGCGTCCTCGTGCGAGCCCGAGCACACGCGTTGCAGGCCGAAATGGCCGCACGAGGGCAACCGGTCATGCATCGCCGCGCTCGGGCGGCGCTCCGCCTCGCTCGGCACGTTCTGGACGCCGACACCACCGGGGACCCGATGAACGCGGCTTTCTGTAAAGGGCGTCTGCGCGGTTTCGAAGGCGTCTGCGGAATCTTTCTCGGGGAAGCCGACGCGGCGGAACGGCAACTGGCCAGGTCCGCAGCCGTTCTCACGAGCCGTCGTGAATCGGTGCAGCGTGCGATCGTCCTCACTGACAGGGCGATCGCCCGGCTGCGAATCGGTGGGCCGGGGGCACCAGAGGCGGCCGCCGCCCTACTTCACGAATGCGTCGATCTCACAGCCCGTACCCGGGGCCGTGTGCCCGCCATCCGGCTCAGAAGAGCGCGGCGGGAACTCGGTCCTTGGCGCGGCGAGCCGTTCGTCGACGAGTTGGACGACCACATCCACGCCGCGCTCATCGGCACCTGACGCGTCGCGTGCGGGGCCTTGGTCAGGGGAGGTAGGGCGGGGCTACGCCCCAGCCCCAGTGGGGGACGGGGGCCTGCATGGGGGGTTTGGCGCCGGGTTGGGAGTTGGCCAGGGCGATGCGGGTGCCCCACTCGATGTAGCCGGCGAACGCGGCGCGGAACTCAGGGTCGGCGGGGAGGCCGACCTCGTCGGCGGCGTCCATCAGGAGGTTCACCCAGCGGCGGCGCTGGGCGTCGGAGATGGCGCGGCCGAGGTGCTGGGTGACCATGTGGGTGTAGCCGCCGCGCTCGTCGCTGTAGCGGGACGGGCCGCCGAAGACCTCGCTGAGCCACATCGCGACGTAGCGGGGGTGGCCCGGGTCCATCCCGGCGAAGAGCGGGCCGATCAGGTCGTCCTTGAGGACCTGCTCGTAGAACGTCTCGGTGAGCCGTTCGAACGCCTCGGCGCCGCCCGCCCAGTCGTACAGGGTGGGCACCGAGCCGCCGTTGCCGCGCACGGCGGTGCGCTCGTAGTGCCGCATCTCCTCGATCTGCTGGACGTACGGGCGGATCTCGGCGAAGAACGCCTTGAAGTGCTCGCCGCCCCGGAATCCTTCGAGGTGGTCCTTCGCGGACGTCCAGCCGATGCGCAGGACGTACCACTCGGGCTCGTCCACGCAGCGGGACAGCTCGTAGTCGACGCACTGCGGGGCGGCGGCGAGGGACGCGGCGGCGCGGCCGTAGGCGGCCTCGAACTCCGGTGCGTCCGCTTGGCCGATGCGGTAGCGGAGGTATTCGACGATCATGCAGCGTCCTTCCGGGCCCGGGATGTAATCAAGTAATCATGGCATGGGGGCCCGGTTTCGGGGAGGGGCGTCCGTTCGCGACCGTGATCGCCTTCCGCGAACGGACGCCCCCTCCGGTCAGCTCTGGCGCGACCTCAGCGCCCACGCCACGCCGCCGCCCGCCACGACGACGACCAGTGCGACCAGGCCGACCCACAGCCAGCCCGACGAGCCGGACGAGCCCTCGTCCGACGCCGCGGCCGTCGAGGGCGCGGCCGCCGGCGCCGAGCTTGGGGCGGACGCGGCGGACGAGCCCTTCACCGTGAACTTGAAGCTGCCCGTGACCGGGTGGCCGTCCGTCGCGACCACGCGCCAGCCGACGTTGTAGACGCCGTTCGGGAGCGTGCCGTTGACCTGCTGGGTCACCTTGTTGTCGACCGCGCGGGCGGGGCCCGACTCGTGCCGTCCGCCGCTCGCGTCGGTCAGCACGACCTGCGGCACCATCACCGGGTCGGCGTACGTCAGCGTGATCTGCGCGGGCGGCGCGACCTGCGCGCCGGACGCCGGGTCGGCCGACTTCAGCGTGGTGTGCGCCGACGCCGGGGACGCCAGGAACGGCAGGGCCGCCAGGGCGAGGACGGCGGCTGCGGCGAAGCGCCTCATGACCGGGTCCGGGCGCGGGACAGGCCGTAGCCGCCGACCGCGAGGCCGATCACGCCGACCGCGATGCCGATGCCGCCGAGCGTGCGGGCCGTCCCGTCGGAGGCGTCGGACTCGGTCGCCGCGGCCGGGCTCGCCTTGACGGACGGGGCGCCGGCGGCGGCCGGTTCGGCGGCGCCCTTCGGGGTCAGCTTGAGGACGGGCGCCGGGTGCTCGGGCTCGTTCGGGCCGTTGCCCGGGTCCTGGTCCCACTTGACGACCTCGCCACCGGAGTAGGTCTGCTCGGCCTTGAACAGCACCCGGTCGACGCCGGTCGGCAGCGGGCCGAGCGACACGTCGAACTCCTGGAACTGCCCCGCCTCGATCTTGCCACCGCTCCAGGTGATCCTGGAGACGGCCTTGGTCAGCTCGCCGCCCTCGGACTTCACCGGCGTCTTCAGCTTGGTCTTGTCGACCTTGACGTCCCAGCCGGGGACGGGCCGCACCGACACGAACGCGATCGGGTGGTCGGCCGGCAGGTCCACCTGGACCTTGGTGGTGCCCGCGTCGTCGCGCTCGTTCGGGACGCGGAACGACACCTTGGTGAACCCGCCCTGCTCGGCCGTGCCGGGGTTGACGGTGACGTGGGCGGACGCGGCGGACGCGAGGCCGACGACGGCGATGGCGGCGCCGGCGCCGACCAGGGCGGCGCGGCGGCGGGCGCGCTGTTTGACGAGCATGTCTGTTGCTCCGTTCGAGGGTGTACGGGCCGTACGGGAGTACGGACGGGAGCCGGAAGCGCCGGGGCGGCGTCCGGTGGCGTACGGCGCCCGCGGTCCCTCAGGACCGGGCGAGCGCCCTCGAACGGGCCGGGGGACCCCGCCGGACGACCAGGTGCCTCAGCACCCGGACGGCGGGGCCGGGAACGTCCGCCGCAGGTACGACGGGGGTGCGCGGCCGGGGGGCGGCGGGTTCGGCGGCGAGCAGCGCGAGCAGCAGCCGGATCGGCCGGTCGGCCACGGCCGACAGGCGCCGGGCGAGGGACCAGGCGGCCCGCTCGCCGCGCCGCAGCCACCAGGCCGACAGCACGGCCGCCGCGATGTGCGCGAGCGTCATCGCCGTGCCGGACCCGTGCCCGGACGGCCCGGCCGCCGACGCGGGATGGTGCTGCATCGACGCCGCGGGCGCGCTCGCGCTCACGAACAGCGCGTGCAGCGCGAACTGCCCGCCGAGCAGCCCTCCGGTCAGCGTCGCCAGGGACCGTTCGTGGCCGGCGAGCGCCGCGGTGACCGCGAAGGTGCCCGCGAACCCCGCCAGCACCGCCCACGCGGGCACCGCCGACCCCGACGCCATGGCGTGCCCGAGGGTCGCCAAGGCGACGCACACGGTGGCGAAGACGACAGCCCGTGACGTGCGGAACAGCGGGCTCGGCGGATGCGGCGACATGGCGGGCCCATCGTCCCATCCCGGGCACGCGGACTCCACCCCGCCCCTCGAAGATCGCTCGAGACACGCCCTACATGTTGGGGTTGCGTTCCGGCTCTCATCAAGATGTAGGGTCTTGCCTCGTGCTGGTTCGCCCGCGCCGGAAACGGCCGGGCGTCGTAAGAGGGAACCCGGTGGGAGTCCGGGACTGCCCCGCAGCGGTGAACGGGAACGACCGCCGTCATCACGCACTGGCCCGCCCGGCGGGCCGGGAAGCGACGGCCACTAGGTCGCGCCTCTCCGGAGGCGCGGTGCCCGTGAGTCCGAAGACCTGCCCGCACCGATGATCGTCCGGGCTCCGCGGGAGGGCCTGTGGACGGCGCGCGGCCGCCTCGCCGCGCCTCGTTCGCGCGCCCGAACGCGAAGCCGAGCCGCACGCGAGGGGACACGAGCACGTGACACAGAACCTGACCGCCCCACCCGGCCCCGAAGTCCGGTCCGCGACCGCGCCGACCGCCGAGGAACGCCCCGAGGCCCGAGAGCGGCGGGAGGACCGGTCGCGCCGGAGCGGCCCGGCACGGGGAACGGACCGGACACGGCGAGCGCGGCGGACGCGGGGGAGCGGCTCAGGGCGATGGTGGCCGCGGCCTGTGCGGGGTTGGCGGGGGCCGATCCGGGGCGGGTCGTCGCGGCCGTGCGGGCCGGGGGCGGGGCCGACGCGGGCGGGCTGCGGGAGCTGGCGATCGGCGAGGCGGCGGCGCTCGTGGCGGTCGAGCCCGCGTACTCCAAGGTCGCCGCGCGGCTGCTCGGCGCGCACATCGCGGACGAGGCGGCGGAGGAGGGGGTGCGGACGTTCGCCGGATCGGTGGCCGCCGCGCACGCCTGCGGGCTGCTGGCGGACGGCCCGGCGGCGTTCGTCCGCGACAACGCCGACGCGCTGGACGGCCTGGTCGACGAGGCGGGCGACGACCGGTTCGAGTACTTCGGGCTGCGGACCCTCTACGACCGGTACCTGCTGCGGCATCCGACGACGCGCCGCGTCCTCGAACGGCCCCAGCACTTCCTGCTGCGCGTCGCGTGCGGCCTCGCCGACACGGTCGCGGAGGCCGCGGAGCTGTACGGGCTGCTCAGCACGCTGTCGTACCTGCCGAGCTCGCCGACGCTGTTCAACTCGGCGGCGCGCCGCCCGCAGCTCTCGTCCTGCTTCCTGCTCGACTCGCCGCGCGACGAGCTGGAGTCGATCTACGAGCGGTACGCGCAGGTCGCGCGGCTCAGCAAGTACGCGGGCGGGATCGGCGTCTCGTGGACCCGGATCCGGGCGCGCGGTTCGCTGATCCGCGGCACGAACGGCCACTCCAACGGCATCGTCCCATGGCTGCGCACGCTCGACTCCAGCGTCGCCGCCGTCAACCAGGGCGGACGGCGCAAGGGCGCGGCGTGCGTCTACCTGGAGCCGTGGCACGCCGACGTCGAGGAGTTCCTGGAGCTGCGCGACAACACCGGCGAGGACGCGCGCCGCACGCACAACCTCAACCTCGCCAACTGGGTCCCGGACGAGTTCATGCGGCGCGTCGAGGCCGACGCGGACTGGTCGCTGTTCGACCCGAAGGAGGTCCCCGAGCTGACCGACCTGTGGGGCGAGGCGTTCGACGAGGCGTACCGGCGCGCCGAGGCCGAGGGGCGGTACGTCCGGCGGGTCCCCGCGCGGCGCCTGTACGGGCGGATGATGCGCACGCTCGCGGAGACCGGCAACGGCTGGATGACGTTCAAGGACGCCGCCAACCGCGCGTGCAACCAGACCGCCGAGCCCGGCAACGTCGTCCACCTGTCCAACCTGTGCACCGAGATCCTCGAAGTGACGTCCGACGGCGAGACCGCCGTGTGCAACCTCGGATCGGTCAACCTCGCCGCGCACACCGGCCCGTCCGGCGTGGAGTGGGAGCGGCTGCGCCGGACGGTCCGTACGGCCGTGCGGTTCCTGGACCGGACGATCGACCGCGGCTTCTACCCGACGCGGGAGGCGGCGGGCGCCAACCGGCGCTGGCGGCCGGTCGGCCTCGGCGTGATGGGCCTCGCCGACGTGTTCTTCAAGCTGCGGCTGCCGTTCGACTCGGACGAGGCGCGCGAGCTGTCCACGCGGATCGCTGAGGAGATCGCGCTCGCCGCGTACGGCGCGTCCGCCGACCTCGCCGCCGAGCTCGGGCCGCTGCCCGCGTACGCCGCGACCCGTACGGCGCGCGGCGAGCTGCACCCCGACCACTTCCCGGACGCCGCGCCGACCCGCGCCGCCGAGTGGGACGCGCTGCGGGCCCGGATCGCGGACGTCGGCCTGCGCAACTCGCTGCTGATCGCCATCGCGCCGACGGCGACGATCGCGTCCATCGCGGGCTGCTACGAGTGCGTCGAGCCGCAGGTGTCCAACCTGTTCAAGCGCGAGACGCTGTCGGGGGAGTTCCTCCAGATCAACGGCTACCTCGTCGCCGAGCTGAAGGACCTCGGCCTGTGGACGCCCGCCGTCCGGGACGCGATCAAGCGCGCGGGCGGCTCCGTCCAGGGCGTCGCCGAGATCCCGGCGGAGCTGCGCGCCCGCTACCGCACCGCGTGGGAGCTGCCGCAGAAGGCGCTGATCGACATGGCCGCCGGACGCACCCCGTACATCGACCAGAGCCACTCGCTCAACCTGTTCATGGAGACGCCGACCATCGGCAAGCTC
Organism: Actinomadura sp. J1-007; assembly: GCF_009793335.1. Taxonomy (GTDB): domain Bacteria; phylum Actinomycetota; class Actinomycetes; order Streptosporangiales; family Streptosporangiaceae; genus Spirillospora; species Spirillospora yumaensis. Next base: position 3,638,040 of record NZ_WING01000001.1, read on the forward strand.
TCCTCGATGTACGCCTACGCGTGGCGGCGCGGCCTCAAGACCACCTACTACCTGCGCTCCCGCCCCGCGACCCGGATCGCCCAGACCACGCTCGCGGCGGAGGACTCCGCCGCTCCGGCCGCGCCGGCGCCGGACGCGGACGCCGTGTACTGCTCCCTTGAGAACCCCGAGACCTGCGAGGCGTGCCAGTGACCACCCGAACCGGAGAACGCGCCATGCTCCTGGACCCCGGCATGGACCTGACCCTGCGGCCCATGCGCTACCCCGACTTCTACGAGCGCTACCGGGCCGCGATCCGCAACACCTGGACGGTCGAGGAGGTGGACCTGGCGTCCGACCTGGCCGACCTCGCCCGGCTGACGCCCGCCGAGCTGCACCTGGTCAACCGGCTCGTCGCGTTCTTCGCGACCGGCGACTCGATCGTGGCCAACAACCTCGTGCTGAACCTTTACAAGCACCTCAACGCGCCCGAGGCCCGCCTCTACCTGTCGCGGCAGCTCTTCGAGGAGGCCGTGCACGTCCAGTTCTACCTGACGCTGCTCGACACGTACCTGCCCGACCACGACGAGCGCGCGAAGGCGTTCGCGGCGGTCGAGCACATCCCGTCGATCCGCGCGAAGGCCGAGTTCTGCTTCCGCTGGATCGGGTCGATCGACTCGCTGGACGAGCTGCGCACGGCCGCCGACCGGCGCGCGTTCCTGCTCAACCTCATCTGCTTCGCCGCGTGCATCGAGGGGCTGTTCTTCTACGGCGCGTTCGCCTACGTCTACTGGCTCCGCTCGCGCGGCCTGCTGAACGGCCTCGCGTCCGGCACCAACTGGGTGTTCCGCGACGAGTCGATGCACATGGCGTTCGCGTTCTCCGTGGTCGACACCGTCCGGGCGGAGGAGCCCGAGCTGTTCGACGCCGAGCTGACCGCGCAGGTCACGCGGATGATGGAGGAGGCCGTCGAGGCGGAGCTGGCGTTCGCCCGCGACCTGTGCGGCGACGGCCTGCCCGGGATGGGCGCGGACGACATGCGCGGCTACCTGGAGTACGTCGCCGACCAGCGCCTCGCCCGCCTCGGCCTTCCGGTCCGCTACGGCACCGCCAACCCGTTCGCCTTCATGGAGTTGCAGGACGTCCAGGAGCTGTCCAACTTCTTCGAACGCCGCGTCTCGGCCTACCAGATCGGCGTGGAGGGCGACGTGGCGTTCGACGAGGCGTTCTAGCGCCGCCGGGCACGGGTCCGCGGGCGGCGGGGTTAGGTGTTTGTCACCTGGCGCAAACTTTCCGGTGGGTGGGCACGTTGTCCTGGTGAGGCGGCCGACCCGGCGCCGCACGCTCCCCTACGGCAGGGCCGAGGAGAACGACATGGCATCCATCGTCGACCGGATCAAGCACTACCTGCGAAGTCCCCAGGGCCAGCGCACCCGCGCCAAGGCCCAGCGGCTGGCCCGCGACCCGCGCACGCAGGCCAAGGCGCGCAGCCTGCTCGCCCGCCTGCGCGGCGGCAAGCGCCACTGAGGCGGTCGCGGACGGCGCGCTCGCGGTGACGGCGGGCGCGGCGATGACGGCTGTCCGAAACGTCCGGGCCCGTGACCCAGGTCACGGGCCCGACGCGTCTCCGGACGGTGTTGCATGTTGGACGTACCTGCAATTCATTTGCAATAGTGGCGATCATGTCGAACTACACGCTGCCCGATCTGCCCTACGACTACGCGGCGCTGGAGCCGGCCATCACCGGGGAGATCCTGGAGCTGCACCACGCCAAGCACCACGCCGCCTACGTCAAGGGCGCCAACGACACCCTTGAGAAGCTCGCGGAGGCCCGCGACAAGGAACAGTTCGGCGGTCTGGTCGGCCTGGAGAAGACGTTCGCGTTCAACCTGTCCGGCCACGTGCTGCACTCGATCTTCTGGGACAACCTGTCCCCGGACGGCGGCGACCGGCCCGAGGGCGAGCTGGCCGCGGCGATCGACGAGCACTTCGGCTCGTTCGACGCGTTCCGCAAGCAGCTGTCCAACGCGACCTCGCTCGTGCAGGGGTCCGGCTGGGGCGTGCTGGCCTGGGAGCCGCTCGGCAAGCGCCTGGTGGTCGAGCAGATCTACGACCACCACGGCAACGTCGGGATGAACACCACCCCGCTGCTGGTCTTCGACGCCTGGGAGCACGCGTACTACCTCCAGTACCGCAACGTGCGCCCGGACTACGTGCAGAAGCTGTGGTCGCTGGTCAACTGGACCGACGTCACCCGCCGTTTCGACGCCGCCCGCACGGCCTGACGAGCCCGGCGCCACGGTCCTGACCGCCGTGGCGCCGACCAAGCCGCGGCGTCCACCGGGCCGGGATCGTGCTCAGAACCTTTCCTTGCGGCCCGGTGGGCGCCGCGCCCGCGTTCCCCGCGTTCCCGCGGCCCTGGGGGCGGGCGGTTACCGGCCGGTTCATACACTGGCGGCCGTGACGAGCGACTACCCGCACTGGGAGACGGTGCCGACGCGGTGGCAGGACAACGACGTGTACGGGCACGTCAACAACGTCGTCCACTACGCGCTGATGGACACCGTGATCAACGAGTGGATGATCCGTACCGCCGGGTTCGACCCCCTGGCCGGCGACGCCATCGCCATGTGCGTGGAGTCGCACTGCGTCTACAAGGCCGAGGTGTCGTTCCCCGACACGATCCGGATGGGGATGCGCGTCGGGAAGCTCGGCCGCTCCAGCGTCCGGTGGGAGATCGGCATGGTCCGCTCCTCGGACGGCACGCTGGTCGCCGAGGGGCACTTCGTGCACGTGTTCGTGGGCCGCGGCTCCCGGCGGCCCGTGGAGATCGCCGACCCGATCCGCGCCGAGATGCAGAGGCTGGTGGCCGCGTGAGGACCCGTTCCGCCGTGCTGGTCGAGTCGGGCCGCCCGGCTCCGTACGCCGCGTCCCGTCCCGTCGAGATCGCCGAGCTGGACCTGGACCCGCCGGGGCCGGGCGAGCTGCTGATCAGGGTGGGCGCCGCCGGGCTCTGCCACTCCGACCTCTCGGTGATCAACGGCTCGCGCCCGCGCCCGCTGCCGATGGCGCTCGGGCACGAGGCGGCGGGCGAGGTGGTGGAGACGGGCGAGGGGACGGAGTTCGCGCCCGGCGACCACGTCGTGCTGGCGTTCGTCCCGGCCTGCGGGCACTGCGAACGGTGCGTCGGGGGCCGTCCCGCCCTGTGCGGGCCGGGCGCGGCGGCCAACGGCGCGGGCACGCTGCTCGGCGGCGGCCGGCGCTTCGCCTACCCGGACGGCACGCGCCCCGCGCACCACCTGGGCGTCTCGGCGTTCTCGGCGTACACGGTCGTGTCCGCGCGGTCCGCCGTCAAGATCGACGCGGACCTGCCGTACGACATCGCGGCCCTGTTCGGCTGCGCGGTGCTGACCGGCGCGGGCGCCGCCCTCTACAGCGCGGCCGTCCGGCCGGGCGACACCGTCGCGGTCTTCGGCCTCGGCGGCGTCGGCCTCGCCGCGCTCCTCGCCGCCCGCGCCGCCGGGGCCTCGACCCTCGTCGCGATCGACGTGGTGGACCACAAGCGCGACCTCGCGCTCGGCCTCGGCGCCACGCACGCGGTCGCGGGCGGGCCCGGCGCGGTGGAGGAGATCAGGGAGCTGACGGGCGGCGGGGCCGAGAAGGTCATCGACACGACGGGCGTCGTCCCGGTGCTGGAGCAGTCGTACGCGGCGACCCGTCCCGGCGGGACGACCGTGACCGTCGGCCTGCCCGCGCCCGGCGAGCCCCTCACGCTGCCCGCCCTCAGCCTCGTCGCCGAGGAGCGGACGCTGCGCGGCAGCTACCTCGGCTCGTCGGTGCCGCGCCGCGACATCCCGCGCTTCATCGGCATGTACCGCTCGGGGACGCTGCCCGTGGACGCCCTGCTGTCGCACCGCCTCACGCTCGACGAGGTCAACGAGGGCTTCGACCGCCTCCACGCGGGCGACGCCGTACGGCAGGTGGTCACTTTCTGATCTGCGCGCCGCCGTCCGGGCGCGCCAGGTGCGAGTGGCGGCGGCTGTAGGCGAAGTAGACGACCACGCCGAGGAGGAACCACACCGCGAACCGCGCCCAGGTCTGCCACTGGAGGAACGTGATCAGCCAGATCGAGAACCCCACGCCGATCGCCGGGACGAGCGGCATCCCGGGCGTGCGGAACTCGCGGGGCAGGTCGGGCCGGCGGTAGCGCAGCACGATGACCGCCACGCACACCACGATGAACGCCAGCAGGATGCCGATGTTGGTGAGCTCGGCGGCCTCCCCGATGGGCAGGAACCCGGCGATGACCGCGGACCCGGCGCCGAGGATCCAGGTGATCCGCGTCGGCACGTGCCGGGCCGCGTGCGTCCGGGCGAACCACGCGGGCAGCAGCCCGTCGCGGCTCATCGAGAACCACACCCGCGTCGCGCCCAGCATGAACGTGAACATCACGGTCAGCACGCCGAGGATGGCGCCGGCCGCGATGATGATCCCGATCGTGTCGAGCCCGACGGACTTGAACGCCGACGAGAACGCCGCGGTGGGGTTGATGTCCTTGTAGTCGACCATGCCGGTGAGGACGAGGCACGCGAGGACGTACAGCACCATCGAGATCGCGAGCGAGTAGAGGATCGCCTTCGGCATGTGCTTGCGCGCGTCCCGCGACTCCTCGGCGGCGGTGCTCATCGCGTCGTACCCGAACACGGCGAAGAACACGGTCGCCGCCCCGGTGAACGCCCCGGAGAACCCGAACGGCAGGAACGGCGAGTAGTTCCCGGTCTTGATCTTGAAGACGCCGACGACGATGACCAGCAGGACGATCCCGACCTTGAGGTACACCAGGGCGGTCTCGAAGCGGGCGGCGTTCTTCATGCCGAGGTTCAGCACGTACGCGATGAGCAGGCAGAGCAGCGCCGCGAACAGGTTGACCTTGTAGCTGCCGTCCGCGACGCCGTCGGGCTCGGTGCCCGGCGCGCCGACCATCCAGAGCGGCAGGTCGACGTCCATGAAGCCGAGCAGGTCGTTGAAGTAGCCGGATATCCCGATCGCGACCACCGACACGATCGCGGTGTACTCCAGCAGCAGGTCCCAGCCGATGGCCCATCCCGTGAACTCGCCGAGCACCGCGTACCCGTAGGTGTAGGCGGACCCGGCCCGGGGGATCAGCCCGGCGAACTCGGCGTAGGAGAACGCCGCGGCGGCGCTCGCCACGCCCGCGACCAGGAACGAGATGAGCACCGCGGGCCCGGCCTTCTCGTTCGCGACGGCCCCGGCCAGCGAGAAGATCCCCGCCCCGATGATCCCGCCGACGCCGATCGCGGTGAGCTGCCACAGTCCGAGCGTGCGCCGCAGCCCCCCGCCCGGCGACTCGTCCTCGATCTGCTCGATGGGTTTGCGGCGGAGCATCCCGTTCAGCACGTCGGGGGCCACGGCACTACCTCCTCGCCCGCGCCGCGCTGCGCGGTCCACCGAAGAGGTCTTCCCGCCCCGCGCCGGAAACCTGCGTGCGCAAGATCACAATTCGGGAAAGAACGTCCGTACCGGACTTCGAGTCGGCGGCCGGGACGGCCGCCCGCCGCCGGACGGGGCGGTCAGGCGGTCAGGTGGTGGGTGAGGAGGCGTTCGAAGCGGGTCTCGAAGTCGGCGTAGTGGGCGCGGAGGGCGGGGCCCGGCCAGGACGGGGGAAGCAGCTCGGGCGGGAGGAGCGGGTCGTTGAGGAGGTGGCGCAGGACGGCGGCGGAGACCGTGAACTGGTCAGCGAGGGTGTCCGCCGCGTCCACGGCGTGCCGGAGCGCCTCGGCGTGCGCGGCCCAGGCGTCCAGGTCCCAGAGGGCGGACGCCAGGGCGGCCGGGTCCTGCTCGGGGCGGCCCGACAGATAGGTGCACTGGCGGGTGACGATCTCCGGGCGGGGGCGGGTGAGGTTGGCGGGCCGGAGCCAGGTGCCCTCGCGCAGCTCGGCCAGGCGCAGTTCGGACATGGCCTGGCGGAGGGCGGCGCGGTCGGCGGCGGGACGGCGGTCGGCGGTGATGACGGCGATCTCCCAGGCGCCGTCCCACGGGCGGGTCCGGGGGGAGCGGCTCTCGTCCTGGCGGGCCTGGCGGCTGAGCAGGCGGTCGGTCAGCTCGTAGCCGCCGTCCGACTGGACGAGGTCGCCGGAGGTGACCATGCGCGAGAGGGCGACCCGGATCGTCCCCTCGGCGATCCCGAACAGCTCGCCGACGCGGACGAGGTAGCGCGCCGGGAGGCGGGGCGGGTGCAGGCCCAGCAGCGTGCTGAGCACGACGGAGCGCGCGGTGAGCGGGCGGATGCCGAGGGTCCTGGTCGTCATGGCTGCCCCGGAGCCTAGCCGGATTACACTCTTCCGTCGCGTGCAAGGCAAGTGTAATGTCCGGGGGCATGGGCTATCTCGTTGAGGCGACGGACCGGCTCCCGTTCGGGACTCCGGACAAGGCACGGCGGTACGCGACCGAGCGGTACCGGGGGCCGCGGGGCTCAACTGGTACACCTGCGACCCGACGCTGCGGTTCCTGATGCGCAAGCACCTCGGCGACGGGCTCGCGTGGGCGGAGCCGAGGCTGGAGGCGCTCGGGGCGCTGACGGGCGGGCCCGTCAACGCCTGGGCCGAGGAGACCGACCGCAACCCGCCCCGGCTGGAGAAGTACGACCGGTGGGGACGCGACGTCAGCGAGGTGGTGATGCCCGCCTCGTTCGAGAACGCGCGCAGGGAGATGGTCGCCTCGTCGTTCACCAGCCCGGCGTTCTTCGCCGAGGCCAAGGCCGCGGGCGTCGATCCCGCACCGCTCGCGGTGACGTGGAGCTACCTGCTCGACCAGGCCGACATCGGGATGGCGTGCGCCCTCGGGACGGGCGGCGACATGGTGGTGGGGCTCGCCGAGCTGTTCGCGCCGGACGACGTGAAGGAGCGGGTGCGGGAGATCTTCCGCGACGGCGCGTTCTCGGGCGAGGCCGCGCAGATGCTCACCGAGCGGTCCGGCGGGTCCGACCTCGGCGCGCTGGAGTCGACGGCCACGGCGGACGGCGACGCGTGGCGGCTGAACGGCCTGAAGTGGTTCGCCTCCAACGCGAACGGGTCGGCGTTCGTGGTGCTCGCCAAGCCGGAGGGCGCGCGGGACGGCGTGCGCGGCATCGCGCCGTTCCTCGTGCTGAGGGAGCGGCGGGACGGCTCGCGCAACGGGATCCGGATCCGGCGGCTCAAGGACAAGCTCGGCACCCGCTCGGTGGCGTCGGCGGAGATCGAGTTCACGGACGCGGAGGCGTTCCTGCTGGCCCCGGCCACCAGCGCGCCCGTCGAGGGCGAGGCCGGCGACGGCAAGGGGCTGGCCCGGATGATGGAGCTGACGAACGGCGCGCGGCTCGGCATCTCGATGATGGGGCTCGGCTGCGCGCGGCGCTCGCTGGTGGAGTCGCTCTGCTACGCCCGTGCGCGCGAGGCGTTCGGGGCGCCGCTCGCCGACCAGCCGCTGATGCGCCGCAAGCTCGCGGAGCTGATCGTGGAGACCGAGGCCGCGCAGGCGCTGGTCTACGACGGCTACCTCGGGCCGTCCCGGCTGCGGATCGGCGCGCCGCTGATCAAGCTGCGGGCGGCGCGGCTCGGCGTGACCGCGGCGAGCGACGCGATCGAGATCCACGGCGGCAACGGCTACATCGAGCAGTGGCCCGTCGCGCGGATCCTGCGCGACGCGCAGGTCAACCCGATCTGGGAGGGCGGCGACAACATCCTGTGCCTGGACGTGCGGCGCGCGATGGCGCGGGAGCGGGCGCACGAGCCGTTCCTCGAACGGCTGGAGGAGGCCGCGGGGCGCGCGCCGTCCGGCGACGACGCCACGGCCGGGCTGGTGCACGAGCGGATCGGGCGGCTCCGGGAGACCATCGCGACGTGGGAGAAGCTGGACGGCGCGGCGGCCGAGGCGCGGCTGTTCCCGCTCGCGCGGTACATGGCGGACGTCTACGCGGCGGCGCTGCTGCTGGAGCAGGCGGGCTGGGAGCGCGCCGACTCCGGCGGCGACCGCAAGGCGCTGGTGGCCCGGCTGTACGCGCGCGAGCACCTCGCCGACGCGGGGCCGCTGCGCGGGATCGACGCCCCGGCGGAGGAGCTCGAACGGTTCGGCGAGCTCGCGGACGGAGCCCTGGTGGACGATCGGGAGTGAGGCACGCCGTACCCTCGTGACCGAATTATGTTCGGTTGTGACAGGAGAAGCATGACGATCCCCTCTGACCGCGTCTCGGGCGAAGACCTGGAGGTCTGGGCCTCCGCGGCGCCGGACGGCCCGGTCCGGCGCCGCGGCCCGGCCTCGTCCCGGACCACCCCGCCCGCGGGCGCGGCGGCGCCGGCGGCGGGCGCGCCGTTCCCCCGGGCGAGCAGCCCGGCGCGGGACGACTACCAGGGCTGCTTCGGCTGCGGCGGCGACTCGCCGTCCGGCCTGCGGATCGTGGAGACGCGGGTGGACGGCACGTCGGTCGAGGCGGAGTTCGCGGTGCGGGACGTCCACCAGGGCGCGCCGGGCCTCGCGCACGGCGGCCTGCTCGCGACCGCGATGGACGAGGTGCTCGGCTCGGTGGCGTGGCGGCTCGGCGGGCGCTACGTCACCGGCCGCCTGGAGACCGACTTCCTCGCGCCCGTGCCGGTCGGCGCGACCGTCCGCCTGCGCGCCTGGTGCAACGGCGTGCACGGCCGCAAGGCGTACGTCGAGGGCGAGGGGCGGATCGGCGCGCCGGACGGCCCGGTCGCCGTGCGCGCCGCCGCGCTGTTCGTCGAGGTCCCCGAGGAGCACTTCACCAAGGAACGCCTCAACTGAACGCCTGAACCGAGGCGCCCCGCACCCGAGGCGCCCCGCACCCGACCGCGCGACCCGCGCGAGAGCCGAACGGAGAGAGGCCGATGGCGGTACGAGTCGAGCGCGACGGACCGGTGACCACGGTCGTCCTGTCCCGTCCCGAGGTCCGCAACGCGGTGGACCGCCCGACCGCCGAGGCGCTCGCCGCGGCGTTCCGCGCGTTCGACGCCGACCCGGACGCGTCGGTCGCGGTGCTGTGGGGCGAGGGCGGGGCGTTCTGCGCGGGCGCCGACCTCAAGGGCGTCGCGGACGGGCGCGGCAACCGGGTCGCGGCGGACGGCGACGGGCCGATGGGGCCCTCGCGGCTGCGGCTGTCCAAGCCGGTGATCGCGGCCGTCGCCGGGCCCGCCGTCGCGGGCGGGCTGGAGCTGGCGCTCTGGTGCGACCTGCGGGTGGCGGAGGAGGACGCGGTGTTCGGGGTGTTCTGCCGCCGCTGGGGCGTCCCGCTGATCGACGGCGGGACCGTGCGGCTGCCGCGCCTCATCGGCACGAGCCGCGCCATGGACATGATCCTCACGGGTCGGCCCGTCCCGGCGCGCGAGGCGTACGACATCGGCCTCGCCAACCGGCTCGTCCCGACGGGGCGGGCGCGGGCGGCGGCCGAGGAGCTGGCCGCCGAGATCGCCCGCTTCCCGCAGACCTGCATGCGCGGCGACCGCATGTCCGTCCTCGAACAGGAGGGGCTCGGCGAGGCCGAGGCCATCGCGGGCGAGCTGGCGCACGGCATGCGCGCCCTCGGCGAGGCGGTGGAGGGCGCGGCCCGGTTCGCGGCGGGCCGCGGACGGCACGGCGACTTCACCGACATCTGAGATCCCCGCGCGACCGGCCGAGGCGATCGCGCCGCCCGGCGTACGCTGGCCGTACCGTTGCGGGCGGTTGACCGAACGACATTCGGGTTCTAGGTTCCCCTTGCGGGCGGCCGGGACGCGCCGCCGCCGCGAGCGCGGCGGGGGCGCCCGGAGCGGGAGACCCAGGGAGCCGAGAATGACCTTGACGGTGGACGAGGCGGGCCGGACGGTCGCCGATCCGGGGGCGTACGCCGACGACGCGCGGCTGCACGAGGCGCTGGCGCTGCTGCGCCGCGAGTCGCCCGTGCACCGGGTCGAGAGGCCGGGCTACAACCCGTTCTGGGCGGTCACCCGGCACGCCGACGTGATGGAGGTCGAGCGCGACCACCAGCTCTTCCTGAACGCCCCGCGCCCGATGCTCACCACCGCCGCGTTCGACGCGATCAACGCCGAGCGGGCGCGGCAGGGCTCCGCGCTGCGCACGCTGGTCCACATGGACGACCCCGACCACCGGGTCGTCCGCGCGATCGGCGCCGACTGGTTCCGGCCGAAGGCGATGCGCGCCCTCGAACCGCGCGTCCGCGAGCTGGCCCGCCGCTACGTGGACCGGATGGTCGAGCTCGGCGGCGAGTGCGACTTCGTCCAGCAGGTCGCGGTGCACTTCCCGCTGTACGTCATCCTGTCGCTGCTCGGGCTGCCCGAGTCCGACTTCGACCGGATGCTGAAGCTCACCCAGGAGCTGTTCGGCGGCGCCGACGACGAGATGCGGCGCGGCGAGGCGCCGGACGAGCAGATCGCGACGCTGCTCGACTTCTTCGCCTACTTCCAGCGGCTCACCGAGGCGCGCCGCGTGGACCCGACCGACGACCTCGCCTCCGCGATCGCCAACGCCGAGGTGGACGGCGCGCCGCTGAACGACCTCGACACCGCCTCCTACTACGTGATCATCGCGACGGCCGGGCACGACACCACCAGCTCCACGATCTCCGGCGGGCTGCTGGCGCTGCTGGAGCACCCCGGCGAGCTGGCGCGGCTGCGCGCCGACCCGTCCCTCATGCCGTACGCGGTGGACGAGATGATCCGCTGGGTCACGCCCGTCAAGGAGTTCATGCGGACGGCGACCGAGGACTGCGAGCTGAACGGGACGGCCGTCCGCAAGGGCGACGCGCTGCTGCTGTCGTACCCGTCGGCCAACCGCGACGAGGCCGTCTTCGACGACCCGTTCCGCTTCGACGTCGGCCGCGACCCCAACAAGCACCTGGCGTTCGGCTTCGGCGTGCACTACTGCCTCGGCGCGGCGCTCGCCCGCATCGAGGTCCGCGCGTTCTTCGAGGAGCTGATCCCGAGGCTGGAGTCGATCGAGGCCGCCGGGCCGGCCGAGAGCGTCGCGACCACGTTCGTGGGCGGGCTGAAGCGCCTGCCCGTCCGCTACACCCTCAGGACCTGACCCCCCCGCCTCCCCGACCCCGCCTTCCCACTCCGGCAAGGGAGCCCGCATGCGGATCGAGGCCGCGGTGCTGCGCGCCGCCGACGCCCCGTACACGATCGAGCCGCTCGACCTGGCCGACCCGGGACCGGGGGAGGTGCTGGTCAGGATCGCCGGGACGGGGATGTGCCACACCGACCTGCTCGGCCGCGCGCCCGGCGGCCGCGTCGCGAAACCGGTGGTCCTCGGGCACGAGGGCGCGGGCGTGGTCGAGGCGGTCGGGCCGGGCGTCACCGCGGTCGCGCCCGGCGCGCACGTGGTGCTGTCCATCGACTCGTGCGGCGGCTGCGCCAACTGCCGCGCCGCGCTGCCCGGCAACTGCGCGCGGATGGCGGCGCTCAACATGGCGTCCGTCCCGCCGGACGGGATGCCGCGCGTGACGGACGGCGGCGGGGCGCCCGTCCACAGCCGGTGGTTCGGGCAGTCGTCGTTCGCGACGCACGCGCTCGGCACCGCCCGCAACGTCGTGCCCGTCGCGGACGACGCGCCGCTGGAGACGCTCGGCCCGCTCGGCTGCGGCATGCAGACCGGCGCGGGCTCGGTGCTCGTCGCGCTCGGCGTCCGCGCGGGCGACACCCTCGCGGTCTTCGGGACGGGCGCGGTCGGCCTCGCCGCCGTGATGGCCGCGCGGATCGCGGGCGCGACCACCATCGTGGCGGTCGACCTGCACGAGTCCCGCCTCGACCTCGCCCGCGAGCTCGGCGCGACGCACACGCTGAACGGCGCGGAGGGCGACCTCGCCGCGCGGATCCGGGCGATCTCGGGCGGGGAGGGCGTGCAGTACTCCTTCGACACGACCGCCGTCCCGTCCGTCGTGTCGGCCGCCGTCGCGTCCCTGCGCACGACCGGCGTCTGCGGCCTGGTCGGCGTCGGGAGCGAGGAGTACCGGCTCGACCCGTCCCTCATGCTGATGGGCCGTACGGTCAAGGGCATCATCGAGGGCGACGTCGTCCCGCAGACGTTCATCCCGAAGCTGGTCGAACTGTGGCGGCAGGGCCGCTTCCCCTACGACCGGCTCATCCGGACGTACCCGCTCGCCGACATCAACCGGGCCGAGGCCGACGCGCTGTCCGGCGAGGTCGTCAAGCCCGTGCTGATCCCCTAGCCCCTTCGGCCGCGTTCACGATTCGTGAAGGCGGCCGCGTGACCGCGGGCCGCGCCGGTTAGGTTGCCGGGAGGGGGAGGGGCCGACGCGGGCCCTCGGGAACGAGGTGAACGATGCTGGAGCACCCGGTCGTCCAGGCGCCGATGGCGGGCGGCACGTCCACGCCCGAACTGGTCGCCGCGGTGGCGCGGGCGGGCGCGCTCGGGTTCCTCGGCGCGGGCTACAAGACCGCCGCCGCGACGCGCGCCGAGATCGAGCGGACGCGCGGGCTGACGGGCGAGCCGTTCGGCGTGAACCTGTTCATGCCGTCCCGCGACGGGATCGACGACGCGGCGGTCGCCGCCTACCGCGACCGGCTGCTGCCCGAGGCCGAACGGCTCGGCGTCGAGCCCGGCACGCCGCGGGCGCGCGACGACGACTGGGACGCGAAGGTCGCCGACCTGCTCGCCGACCCGCCCGCGTACGTGAGCTTCACGTTCGGGTTCCCCTCCGACGACGTCGTGCGCGCGTTCCAGCGCAGGGGCGCGGTCGTGATCGCGACCGTCACCTCGGCGGACGAGGCGCGCCAGGCGGCGTCCGCCGACGCGCTGTGCGTGCAGGGCGCGGAGGCCGGAGCGCACCGCGGCTCGTTCGCCAACACCCTCGGCGACGTCCCGCCGGTGCGGGACCTCGTGCGCGCCGTACGGCACGCCGCCCGGCAGCCCGTCATCGCGGCCGGAGGGCTCGCGACGGCCGCGCACGTCGCCGAGGCGCTGGCGCTCGGCGCGGTCGCCGCGCAGTGCGGCACGGCGTTCCTGCGCTGCCCGGAGAGCGGCGCGAGCACCGTCCACAAGGCCGCCCTCGCCGACCCGCGCTTCACCCGCACGGCCATGACCAGGGCGTTCAGCGGACGCCCCGCGCGCGGCCTGGTCAACCGCTTCCTCGCCGAGCACTCGGGGAGGCGCCCGCCGCGTACCCGGACGTCCACTACGTCACCTCGCCGCTGCGCAAGGCGGGCGCGGCGCGGGGCGACGCCGACGTGGTCAACCTGTGGGCGGGCGAGTCGTTCCGGCTGGCCTCGGACGCCCCCGCCGAGCAGGTCGTCGCGGCCCTCGCGGCGGACGCCTGACGCCGCGCCCCACCACGGCGGCCGGGGCGTTCACGTGGCCGGACGTGGCGTAGGTTTGTGATCATTACGGCGGTATCGGGGTCATCGGGGAGGCCGGCGTGCGCGGTGTGCGCGGTGTGCATGGGGGCGGAGTCGCGGGTGGGCGCGGCGGCGGGACGGGGCGGGCCGCGGCGCGCCGGGCGGCGGGGGCGGCGGCGCTCGCCGCGGTGCTGGCGGCGTTGGGCAGCGGGTGCGACAAGCCGGCCGCGCACGGCGGCACCCACGCCGAACGTTCCGCCGATCCGGTGTCGGGCGAGCACGCGACCGAACGGCCGAGCGCGGCGACGTGGGCGAAGTGGGGGCTCAAGCCGATGCGGCCCGCGCCCCCGCCGCCGGTCGTCAAGCCGCTCAAGCTGCCCGCGAAGTCGGCGCGGGTGTTCTCGAACGTGCCGACCAAGGACCGGGTCGTCTTCGTGACGATCGACGACGGCCAGGAGAAGGACCCGAGGTTCGTCGAGATGCTGCGCGACCTGAAGGTCCCGGTGTCGATGTTCCTGACCGACCAGTCGATCCTGAACGACTACGGCTACTTCAAGCCGATCCGGGACCTCGGCGACCACGTCCAGAACCACACGCTCACGCACCCGCAGATGACCACGCTCGGGCTGGAAGGGCAGCGGCAGCAGATCTGCGGCGACCAGAAGGTCCTGACCAGGCACTACGGGACGGCGCCGATCCTGTTCCGGCCGCCGTTCGGCTCGTGGAACTCGCTGACGCAGCAGGCCGCGGCGTCCTGCGGCGTCCACGGGATCGTGCTGTGGAAGGCGTCGATGCAGATCCACGACATGCAGTACGACGACCCCGGCAAGAAGCTGTACCCGGGCGACGTGCTGCTCGCGCACTTCCGCGGGCCGGACGCGCTCAAGGGCGAGTCGATGACACGGATGTTCGCGCACATGCTGAAGCACATCCGCAGCAGGGGCTTCGCCGTCGCCCGCCTGGAGGACTACGTCCAGCCCCCCGCCCGTCCCCGCTGACGGGCGGCGCGTCAGGCTTCGGCCAGGCCCTCGCGGTCGCTGATCTTGCGGGTGTCGCGGGGTTCGGCGAACGGCTCGTGGTCGGTGATCTCGCCCTCGCTGATCCGGCGGCCGCGGGCCAGCTCGGCGTCGAGCTCCGCGCCGAGCAGGATGGCGATGTTGGACAGCCACATCCAGACGAGGAAGACCATCACGGCGGCGAGGGCGCCGTACGTCCGGTTGTAGGTGCCGAAGCCCGACACGTACACCGCGAACCCCGCCGACGCCGCCACCCACACCAGCACCGCGAACACGCAGCCCGGCGTCATCCAGCGCCAGCCGGGCCGCCGCACGTTCGGCGCGGCCCAGTACAGCGTCGCGATCGCGACGATCACCACGAGCAGCAGGACGGGCCACTTCACGATGCCCCACGCGGTGACGAACGCCGACCCGAGCCCGAGCACGCGGCCCGCCTGCTCCGCGAGGCGTCCGGTGAACGTGACGGCCAGCGCGCTCGCCCCGAGCAGGACGACCATCGCGAGCGTCAGCGCGAGCCGCAGCGGCGCGAGCTTCCACATCGGACGGCCCTCGGGCATGTCGTACACCGCGTTGAGCGCCCGGATGAGCGCCGCGACGTACTTCGACGCCGACCACAGCGCGACCAGCAGTCCGGCGGCGGCCATCAGCCCGGCCGTCGGCGCCGTCCCGCGCAGGCTCTCGATGATGCCGATCAGCGTGTCGCGGGTCGGGCCGGGCGCGAGCTGCCGGACGTTGTCGACGAGGGTCTTGGTGCCCGAGGCGCCCGCGAGCCCGACCAGCGACACCGCCACGATCAGCGCGGGGAACAGCGACAGCACGCCGTAGTAGGTGAGGGCCGCCGCCCAGTCCACCAGGTTGTCGTTCCGGAACTCCCGTACGGTCCGTCTCCCGACGCCCCACCTGCCGCGCCACCCGAGCCGGGCCTCCTTGCCGGGAGTTTTACCCGTCACGACATCCTCCTCCTCACCGGGGTTCCGGGGGCTTACCCCCTCAGAACGGGTCGATGCGCTCGAATGCCCTGCCCGCTCCCGGGTAGGACAGTGGCCCGACGGACAGGGAGGGATCATGACTGAACCGACCCCGGCCGACGCGGAGCTGGTCTGGGACGAGTTCCACCAGGTCGTCAACATGACCAGCGACGAGCTCCGCACCTGGCTGCTCACCGAGGCGTCCGGCGAGGAGGCGTTCCCGGCCGAGCCCGACATGAGGCTCCCGGAACTCGGCACCCGCGTCGTGGACCTGCTGCGCAAGCGGAAGGTCGACCTCACGCCCCGCGACGCCGACGTGATGCGCCAGGTCGTGGAGTACGTCGAGGACCGGCTGGACGACCGGCCCCCGCAGGCGGTGCAGAACGAGGACTGGCGGCATTCGCTCATGAACGTCGGCCACGATCCCCTGAAGCCGTAGCGGGAGCACCGGAGACGAACCGGAGGGAGACGACACATGCCGAACCCGCAGCAACCCGAGATGCGCCGATCCGGGCGGACCGCCGTCACGGAGGAACCCGCGCCCGAGGCCACCGACCCGAAGTCGTCCCGTTCCAAGGGCCACGCTCACGGAACCGACAAGGGCGGCAAGGGCGGAGGCAAGGGCGGCGGCACGCCCCCGGACCAGCGGCCTCAGCACCCCGACTGACGACAGCGCCAGGACTGGACCGACAGCCCCGAGGACTGACCGGGCTGTCGGCGCCAGGGACTGACGGCGGCGGAACCGACCGCTCCGGCTGAGCGCCCGATCGCGGGCGCGGCGCGGCGGCCCGTCCGTCCCGGCCGAGCGCCGGGGCGGGCGGGCCGCCCGTGTGTCGCGGCCCACGCGCCCGAGTGGATCAAGGCGACGAGCGTGGGTAGGGGGATGGGGTGATCGACCTTTCCCCCGGCCAGGGCTGGACGCAGCTCGGCGAGCTGCTGCTGGCTCTGGTGCTGTCCGCCGCGATCGGCTTGGAGCGCGGGCTGCGCAACAAGAGCGCGGGCCTGCGCACGCACACCCTGGTCGGGGTCGGTGCGGCGTTGTTCATGCTGGTCAGCAAGTACGGCTTCGACAACGTGCCGGGGCAGAACGTCGCGTTCGATCCGTCGCGGGTGGCGGCGCAGATCGTGTCGGGGATCGGGTTCATCGGCGGCGGGTTGATCTTCGTTCGGCGGGACGCGGTGCGCGGTCTGACCACGGCGGCGGTGGTGTGGGTGACGGCGGCCGTGGGCATGGCGGCGGGCGGCGGCCTGCCGGTGCTCGCGGTCGCGGTGACGGCGGGCCACTTCCTGGTCGTGTACGGGCTGAGCTGGCTCGCCCGCTCGCTGCCCCTCGGCCGGTTCCGGCGGCCCGACACGCACCGCGTCCGGCTCGTCTACCGCGACGGCCGGGGCGCGCTGCGGCGGACGCTGATGGAGTGCACCGGCCGGGGGTTCGTGGTCTCCGAGGTCGCCGTCGAGCGCGAGTACCTCCCGGACGACTCCGACCTCGGCCGCGACGAGCGCCGCGACCGGGACGAGCGGCCCGGCCGCGGGCGCGGCAACGCGGTGGTCACGCTGGTGCTGGAGGGCACCGGCTCGGTCCCCGACCTCACCGGCGTGCTGAGCGAACTGCCCGACATCGTCGGCGTCACCGTCGGCACGGGTACCGACGACGACAGCGAGTGACGGGGAACGAACGGCCGACGGCGGGCCGGGGAGCCCGGTGACCGCCGGTCAGGGGACCTCGGTCTGCGGGCTGTAGCCCTCCTCCTCGCCGCCGGGCGCCTCCGCCTCGGCGTTGGGCGGGTCGGTCGGACCGGGCGCGTGCTCGTCCGCGAAGTCCTGCTCGGCGTCCTCCTGCGGCGCGCCCTGCTCGGCGCGGCGATCCGCGAGCGGCTTGTCCGCGTCGTTCCTGCGATCGTTCGTCATGCTCCCCTCCCTGGGGCCGTTGAACGTGCGACGTACGACCACCCCGCCGACCGACCGCACCAGCGGATGTGCCCGGCGGCCGCACCAAGCGGAGCGCGGGCGGACGCGCTGGGCGGACGCGCTGGGCGGTCGCGTCGGGCGGTCGCGTCGGGCGGTCGCGTCGGGCGGTCGTGCCGGGCGGCGCGCTGGCGGGCGGGTGCGGCGGGGTCAGCCGCGGGACTTGCGGATGGCGTCGCGGGCCCGGTCCACCACGGAGGCGAGCGGGCCGACGGCCAGGTTCCTGGCGGCCGACTCGGTGCCCGGGTGCGGATGGGTGGGCGCGGTCGCCTCGGCGGCCTTCACCGCGGCGGCCATGCCCCGGAGCTGCTCGGCGGAGGCGTTCTCCGCGATCTTCGGGAACTCCTCCCGCTCCTCGCGCTCGGCGTGCTCCTCGACGTCCCGGTGGAACCGCCCGAACAGCGGCGCGAACTCGGGCGCGTCCGTGCCGAGCCGTTCGAGCTCGCTGAGGGTCTTCTTGGCGTGGTTCTCCTCCTCCAGCCGCGCGTCGATCACCTTGCCGCCGCCGTCCAGGGAGCGGCGCGCGAACGGGTGCACGACCTCCTCCTCGGCCGTCTCGTGCACGGCCAGCAGGTGCCGCAGCCGGTCGAACGCCTCGGCGCGGGCCGTCCCGGTGCTCTTCTCGACCTCGTCGAACAGCCCGCGGATCTCGTCGTGCTGGGCTTTCAGCAGGTCGACGACGGAGTGGTCCGTCCGGGTCATGATCGTCCCCCTCTGGTCTCGGATGGCGCTCCGGTCATCAAGGTGGCGGTACCCCGGCAGCGGATCTCAACCATCCGGCCCGGTCCGGCCGGGCCCCAGCCGGCGGAAGACGGCGGGGCGGCCGGTCATCCCGGTCGGGGAGACCGGTCGGGTGACGGATGCCGGGGCGGTGGTCGCGCTCCTAGCGTCGTCAGTGCCCTCCCGGAACGTCCGGAAGGGCGGAGCACCTGGACCCGGAGGGAACGATGGACGACATCCGAAGCATCGGCGCGCTGATCGACCGGTACTTGCTGAGCCTGGACGAGCGCGTCTTCGACGCGGAATGGGCGGCGGGCTTCCACACCGAGGACTTCGTGTCCCGGACGCCCGTCGGCGACCACTCCGGCCGCGCCGGGATCGCGGAGGGGACGGCCGTGGCGGTCGGCCGGTTCCAGCGCACCCAGCACATCGGCTCCAACTACGTGATCACGGTGGACGGCGACCGCGCCGACGTGCGGTGGAACGCGCTGATGGTGCACGTCCACCTGGACTCGACGGTCGAGGCGCGGGGCCTGGAACCCGGGGCGCACTTCGACGTGGGCGGCTACTTCGACGGCGAGGCGGTCCGTTCGCCGGAGGACGGCGCGTGGCGGTTCAGGCGGCTGGACGTGCACCCGGTGTGGTTCAACGGCGAGCCGCCGATCCGCGAGGACCTGGGCCAGGAGCCGGCCCAGGACCAGGACCAGGGCGCGGCCCCGGCCGCCGCGGGCGCGGGTGCCCGGCGATGAGGGTCGAGATCGTTCTGGACGTGCCGTGCGTGTGGTCGTACTTCGCGTTCACCCGGTTCGAGCGGGTGGCGGAACGGTTCCGGGCGCGGGGCGGGGTGCTGGACGTCGGGTTCCTGCCGTACCGCCTCGCGCCGGACGCGACGGTGGAGGGCGAGCCGAAGACGGAGGTGCTGCGCCGCGCGTTCGGCGACGGGACCTCCGACGCGATCGCGGGGATCACGGCGAAGGCCGCGGAGGAGGGCCTGACGTTCCGGCACGAGGGCGCGGTGATGTCCAACACGTTCGACGCGCACCGGCTGATCGCGGTGGCGTCCGCGCACGGCCGGGGCGAGGCGATGGTCGAACGGCTCTTCCGCGCCCACCACACCGACGCGCTGAACGTGGCCGACCCGGCGACGCTGCGTTCGCTGGCCGCCGAGATCGGGGTGCCGTGGAGCGACGGCGCGGCGGCCGGGGAGACGCGGGCCGCGCTGGAACGGGTGCGGGCCTCGGGCGTGCGGGGCGTCCCGGTGTTCCTGATCGGGGGACGGCCGCCGCTGGCGGGCGCGCAGTCCGAGGAGGCCCTCGCGGCGGAGCTCGAAATGGCCGCGTTGGCGCAGGTTGAATAGGGTTGGGGCCATGCTGCACGGTCGCGAGGGGGAACTGGCCGCCATCGAGCTGCTGCTCCAGCGGGCCCGCGCCGGACGCAGCGGGACGCTCGTCCTGCGCGGCGAGGCGGGCATCGGCAAGTCGGCGCTCCTCGACCGCGCCGCCGAGGCCGCCGACCTGCGGGTCCTGCGCGGGACCGGGGTCGAGTCCGAACTCGGCATGCCCTACGCGGGGCTGCACCTGCTCCTCGGCCGCCACCTCGACCGCGTCGGCGCGCTGCCGGACGCGCAGGCCGAGGCGCTGCGCCGGGCCCTCGGCATGGGCGTCGGCGCGAACGCCGCCGCGCCCGCGGACCCGGCGACGGCCGCCGCGCCCGGGGCCGCCACCGGCGGCGACCGGTTCCTCGTGGGCCTCGCGGTCCTGACGCTGCTGTCCGACCTCGCCGAGGAGCGCCCGCTGCTGTGCCTGCTGGACGACGCGCAGTGGCTGGACGGCGCGTCCGCCGAGGCGCTGCTGTTCGCGGCGCGGCGGCTGGAGGCGGAGCCGATCGTGATGCTGTTCGCGGCACGCGACCCCGACGCCCCCGAGTTCCCCGCGCCGGGCCTGCCGGAGCTGCGGCTGACCGGCCTGGACGACGCGGCGGCGGCCGGGCTCCTCGACGAGCGCGCCGCCGGACTGCCCGCCCACGTCCGCCGGGAGATCCTCGCGGAGGCGCGCGGCAACCCCCTCGCCCTGCTCGAACTCCCCGTCGGCGCCTCCCGGACGGGACCGGGCCCCGCGTCCGTCCCCGCGCCGGACCCCGCCGCCGACCCGGCGCGCGGCGCGCGGCCCGTGACCGCGACGTTCGGGCGGCTCTGGCGGACGTTCGCCGAACGGGTCGAGGAGCTGCCCGAGGCGACCCGCACCGTCCTGCTCGTCGCGGCGTCCGACGACCAGGGCGGGCTCGGCACGGTCCTCGACGCCGCCGGACGGCTCGGCGCGGGCGTCGCCGACCTGGAGCCGGCCGAGCGGGCGCGGCTGGTCCGTTCGGCGGAGGGACGGCTGGAGTTCCGGCACCCGCTGATCCGCAGCGCCGTCTACCAGGGGCGGCCCGTCGGGCACCGGCTCCGCGCGCACGCGGCCCTCGCCGAGGCGTACGCGGCGAGCGGCGACCTCTGCCACCGCGCCTGGCACCTCGCGAACGCCGCGACCGGCCACGACGAGCGGGCCGCCGCCGCGCTGGAGGAGGCGGCCGAGGGCGAGCGGCAGGGCGGCGGGCAGCACGCGGCGGCGTCCATGTACGAGTGGGCGGCGCGGCTCAGCCCCGACCCGGCCGACCGGGGCCGCCGCCTCGCCGCCGCCGCGCGGGCCGCCGCCGACGCGGGCGAGGCCGAGCAGGCGTTCGCGCTCGCGGGCCGCGCCGCGCCGGACGTGGCCGACGACGGCGAGCGCGCCGGGCTCGTGCTGCTGCGCGCGGCCCTCGCCGACGAGCAGGACCGCACGCGCGAGGCGTCCCGGCTGCTGGTCGAGGAGGCCGTCTCCGTCGCGGGCGCCGAGCCGTACACCGCCGGGCACCTGCTGTTCCAGGCCGCGGCGTCCGCCGGGAACGCGGGCGACCTCGCCGAGCTGGAACGCATCGCCGGCCGCGCGGAGGAGATGGGCGCGCCGAACGCCCCGTACGTGCGCGCGCTCGCGCGGGTGTTCGCGGGGCAGAACCCGCTCGGCGCCGCCGGGGCCGCCGGGGCCGCCGACGGCGTCGCGGCGCTGCGCGAACTGCTGGACGGCATGCGCGACTGCCTGAGCCCGCGCGACGTCGTCCGGTTCGCGATGTGGCACCTGATGCTCGGCGACGTGCGGGGCGGGCACGAGATCGCCGCGTCGCTGGAGCGCCGGTTCCGCGACGAGGGCGCGATCGGGCTGCTGTCGCTGACGCTGATGCCCCTGTCGCGGACGCTGCTCATGCTCGGCCGTACGCGCGACGCGCTGACCGCCGCCGACGAGGGCATGCGGATCGCGGCCGACACCGGGCAGCACCGCATCCGCGTCTACCAGGCGACCGTGCTCGCGCTGATCGCCGCGATGCGGGGGGACGAGGAGCGCTGCGCCGAACTGGCCGCCGAGGCGATCGCGCGCGACGTACCGCCGAGCAGCGTGCACGCCGTCGCCGCGCTCGGCCTCCTCGACCTCGGCGCGGGACGCCACGAGGCGGCGCTGAACCGGCTGTCGGAGCTGGTCGCGGGCCCGCCCAACCGGCAGGGCGCGATCGCGAGCCTCCCCGACCTGGTCGAGGCCGCCGTCCGTTCGGGACGTCCCGAACGCGGCGCGGACGCCGCCGCCTGGTACCGCGAATGGTCCGCGCAGGTACGCCTGCCGTGGGCGGAGGCCGTCGCGCTGCGCTGCGCCGCACTCCTCGCTACGGACGACGACGCGGAGAAGTACTTCACCCAGGCGGTCGAGCTGCACCGCCAGGGCGGCATCCCCTTCGAACGGGCCCGTACCGAGCTGCTGTACGGCGAATGGCTACGGCGCGCGCGCCGCAAGAACGACGCGCGCGCCCAACTCCACTCCGCCCTGGACGCCTTCGAACGGCTCGGCGCCGTCCCCTGGGCGGAACGCGCCCGTACCGAGCTGCGCGCCGCCGGAGAGAGCTTCGCCGACTCCGCCGCCGAGGCGGGCGCGGACCTGCTCGCCCTCCTCACCCCGCAGGAGCTCCAGGTCGTACGGCTCGCGGCGACGGGCCTGAGCAACCGCGAGATCGGCGCGCAGCTCTTCCTCAGCCCGCGCACGGTCGGCTACCACCTCTACAAGGCGTACCCGAAGCTCGGCGTGGCGTCCCGAGGCGAACTCTCCCGCCTCCCCCTCACCTAGCACCGCGCGCCAAGGCGAGCCGTCCGCGCGAGCCGTCCGCGCGGGCCGTCCGTGCGCACGAGCTGTCCGCGCGGGGCGGTCAGCGGCGGAGGGAGCCCGCGATCTGGCGGGTGGTGACGTTGACGCGGTTCCAGGCGTTGATGGCGGCGATGGCCATGACCAGGGCCGCGAGGCTGCTCTCGTCGTAGTGGTCGGCGGCGTCGTCCCACACCTCGTCCGGGACGCCGTCGGGGTTGTCGGCGAGGCGGGTCGCGGCCTCGGTCAGGGCGAGCGCGGCGCGTTCCTCGTCGGTGAAGTAGGGCGACTCGCGCCAGGCGGCGACCGACCAGAGCCGCTCCTCGGTCTCGCCCGCCTTCCGCGCGTCGTGGGCGTGCATGTCCAGGCAGAAGCCGCAGCCGTTGATCTGGCTGGCGCGGATCCGGACGAGTTCGAGGGTGCTCGCCGGGACGCCGCTGCGCCCGAGGAACGCCTCCAGGTCGAGCATCGCCTTGTAGCCGTCGCGGGCGAGCGCGGGGAGGTCGGTGATCCTTGCCTGCATGATCTGCTCCTAATTGGATATTGGATGTCCAGATTCAGGACAGCCGTCGGGGTCGTGGGTCGTGGGTCGTCGGGTTCGGGGGTCAGTTGCGGGCGTACCAGGCGCGGACGTGCTCGCCCACCCGGGGCGCGTTGCGTTCGGCGTTCGCCCGGACGTCGGCCAGCGTCTGGTCGGCGAGGGCCCGCCGCCAGGCGAGTTCGGCCCGGTGCATGGCGGAGAACACCGCGCACGGGCGCGCGAACGCCGACTCGGGCGAGTCGGCCCCCGCTCCGCGCCGCCTGATCTCGGTGCACTGGAAGGCGTCGTCCGGGCCCTCGATCGCGGCGACGACGTCCATCAGGGTGATCCGCTCCAGGGGCCGGGCCAGGCGGAACCCGCCGCGCGCGCCCGCCGTGGACGTCGCGATGCCCGCCCTGACCAGCGCCTGGAGCTGCTTGTTGAGGTAAGGGGGAGGCAGCTCGAAACCGGCCGCGAGCCGTGTCGTCGACACGGGCCGGTCCTCGCCCATCCAGTCGAGCAGGAGGCAGCAGTGCACCGCCCACTCGACGCCCTCGCTCATCCGCATAATCTGGATGCTACACGTCCAGATTAGCCGATGCCAACCCCCTGCACTCGCGGCGCGCGGGAGACCAGGCGGTCGGTGTCGTCCGGGTCCAGGACGATGTCGAACGTGTCGCGCAGGACGTCCGGGAGTTCCTCTGGGGCGACCTCGCGTTGGGTCCGCTGCCCGTCGGGAGTGGTCGTCGTCAGGGTCGTTCCGTCGAGCTGGTGGTGCCGGTCGCCTGTGAACCGCTGCGTGTACGGGCGCGTGGTGAACGGCGAGTGTGCGTGCGTGGAGACGAAGTGGCTCAGCACCTCGAAATCGAGCGGGTACGAGGGCGCGACCACGAAATTGTGCCGCTGGAGCCATCCGTCCGGTTCGCGCTGGGACAGCCCCCATTCCTGGACGCCCGGCAGCCCTTCGGCGGCGTTCGTGAGCTGTTCGAGGCGGAACCCCCAGCCGTCCTGGAAAACCTCCGTGCCGTCCACGAACGGGATCGGTTCCAAGGGTCCGCCGCCGAAACCGACGTCGCACACCCAGCGCGCCCGTTCGCCGCCGTCGTCCGTGGTGACGAGCAGGATGGCGTGCGTCGCGGGGCGCAGCTTGTCGGCGCCCATGGTGACGCGGCCGATGAGGGCGCGGAACGAGAAGCCGAGGCGTTCCAGCACCGCGGCGAAGAGCTTCGCGTGCTCGAAGCAGTAGCCGCCGCGCCGCCCGCGCAGGAACTTGTCCTGGAGGTGGTCCATGTCGAGGACGACCGGCCGGCCCAGCATGATCTCCAGGTTCTCGAACGGGAACGTCGTGACGTGGCCCCGCTGCAACGCGCGCAGGGCGGCGATCGTGGGCGTGCGTTCGCCCTCGAAGCCGATCCGGGCCAGATAGGCGTCCAGGTCGAGCCTGCCGCCCTGCCAGTCGCGCCCGGGGTCGTGGTCCATGGTCGTCCTCCTCGCCGCGTTCGCGCGGCCCGCGTCGTCCGGTCACGGGGGACGACAACCGCTCCGGCGAGATCATTCCCCATCGCGCCCCCCCGGCGGGCGCGGTTGACCTTGACCTTGCTTGAGGTCCTAGCGTGGGCGGCGGATCTGGGGAGGCGTCATGGCGGACGGGATCGCGCGGGGAACGGTGCGGGCCGGCTTCGAGCGCGTGCGCGAGGTCTTCGAGGCGGGCGCGGCCGACCGGCCGGGCGTCAACCTGGCGCTGGCCGTACGGCTCAAGGGGGAGCAGGTCGTGGACCTGCGGGCCGGGCCCGGCTACGGGCCCGACAGCCTCCAGGGCGTCTACTCGGTCACGAAGGGCGCGGCGGGCGTCGTCCTGGCGCTGCTCGTCCAGCGCGGCCTGATCGACCCGGACGAGCCCGTCGCGACGTACTGGCCGGAGTTCGCGGCGGAGGGCAAGGACCGGCTCCCGGTGCGCTGGCTCGCGTCCCACCAGGCCGGGCTCGTCAACGTCGACGGAATGTTCACCGTGGACGAGCTGCTGGCCCACGAGCCGCTGGCCGGACGGCTCGCCGCGCAGCGCCCGTTCTGGGAGCCCGGCACGGCCCACGGCTACCACGCCCTCACCCTCGGCGCCCTCCTGGACGAGCTGGTCAGGCGCGTGACGGGCCGGACGCTCGGCGCGTACTTCCGCGACGAGATCGCCCGGCCGTACGGGATCGACTTCTTCATCGGCCTCCCCGAGAGCGAGGAGGAACGGGTCGTCCCGACCCGGCCGATCGCCCTCGGCACCGGCGACCCGCCGTTCGAGCCGCCGCCGTTCTTCCGCCAGGCGATGAACCGCCGCCCCGGGTCCCCGGGCGGCGACCTGCTCGGGATGCGCGCCTTCCGCGCGGCGGGCGTCCCGTCCATCGGCGGCTTCGGCAGCGCCCGCGGGGTCGCGGCGCTCTACTCCACCGTCGCGCACGGGAGCCTGCTGACGCCCGAGACCCTCGCGCGGGTCACGGCCGTGCAGGCGGAGGGGCCCGACCTCGTCCTGCCGATGCCGACCCGCTACGCGACGGTCTTCGAGAAGGCCGCGCCCTGGCGGCCCTGGACCGGGCCGAACGCGTTCGGCCACACCGGCGCGGTCGGCGCGCTCGGCTTCGCCGACCCGGATCTCGGCCTCGGGTTCGGCTTCGTGACCGACACCCCGGCGGACGGCGGCCCCGACCCCCTCCCGAACGACCTCGCCGCGGCCCTCGCCCCCTGACCGGGCGGTCAGGCGGGCTGCGGGACGGGTGCCTTCGCCAACGGCAGGCGCAGGACGAACCGGGCCCCTCGCGGGCTGTCGGCGAGGCGCAGGGAGCCGCCGTAGATCTCGGCGATCTCTCGCGCGATGGGCAGGCCGAGGCCCGTGCCCGCCGGGTCCTTGCGCCGCGACTCCGGCAGGCGCGCGAACCGTTCGAAGACCCGTTCGCGGGACTCCTCCGGGACGCCCGCGCCGTCGTCGGCGACCTCCAGCACCGCCATGCCGTCCCCGTCCACGTACGAGCGGACCGTGATGGACGACTCGGCGTGGCGCTCGGCGTTGCTCAGCAGGTTGCCGAGGATGCGGTTCAGCCGGACCGGGTTGGCGTCCACGACCGCGCCGGGCTCCAGCCGCGTCGCGATCGGGATCTCGTGCGGGCGGCGCTCCACCTCCCGGCGCGCGAGCTCGGCGAGGTCGATCCGTTCGAGCGGCGCGGGCGCGCGGGAGTCGAGGCGCGACAGCTCCAGCAGGTCGATGACGATGTCGTTCAGCCGGTCGGCGTCGCGCAGCGCGGCACGCGCCATGGCGCGCCAGTCGTAGCCGTCCGGCTCCTCAAGCGCGCTCTCCAGCCGCAGTCGGAGCCCGCCGATCGGGTTGCGCAGGTCGTGCGAGGCGTCGGAGATGAACCGCCGCTCCCGGCTCGTCGCCTCCTCCAGGCGTTCGAGGGTGTCGTTGACGGTCTCGGCGAGCCGCTGGATCTCCCCGCCCGTGTGCGGCTCCGGGACCCGGTGGTCGAGGCCCGACGCGTTCAGCCCCGCCATCTCCGCGCGGATCGCGTCCACCGGCGCCAGCGCCTGGCCGATCGTCCGCCACGTCCACCAGCCGATCAGGGTGAGGAACGACGCGAGGGCGAGCAGCGACCACAGCGGCACCGCCCACTTGCCCCACAGGGTGGGCATCGGGGCCGCCGCGTACACCGACACGTTCGGGCCGTACGGCGAGGTCGGCAGGTGCATCCCGAACGCCCACAGGCAGCCGTCCACCGCCTCCGGGCAGAGCCTGGTGTCGATGAGCAGCCTGTTCCGCGGCGACCTCGGCGCGATCATCGGCGGCTTCCCGCCGAGGTTGCGGGTCGCGGCCCGTACGGCGCCGCTCTGGTCGACGACCTGCACGTACGGCGCCTCGCCCGGCCGCGTCGCGATCGGCGACCCGCCCGCCCCGCTCGCGATGCCGTAGATCACGCGCTCCGCCGTGTGCTCCGCCCTGTCCTGGACGGCGTTGACGGCGGCGTCGCGGGCGAGCATCCCGGCGAGCGCCACGCACACGGTCAGGATCAGCGCCGCCACCCCCACGGTGACGACCGTCGCCCGCCCGCGCACCGAGTAGAACAGGCGCGAACGCCACTGGTCGAGACGCCTCCGTCCCCCCATGCCCCTGCTCACCGCGGATCCCCCGAATCCCCGCCCCGGCCTCCACCCCACTGTAACCCTCAGTGATCACCCGACCCCGCTCGACCGCGTCGGACGACAGCACGTCCCCGCCTGCCCACCGCCAGCAGGTGCCGCCCCCCGCCCCCAGCGCCCCGCAGGAGGAAGCCTCCTCTGTCCGGGCTTTTCAGAAGGGCCGGACCGGGCATCGAGCGCCTCCACCATGGCACCGGCCTGGTTGGACGAGCTCGGTTCGCAGGCGACAAGGCCGCCGGTCCTGCCGGTCGCGGCCTTCACTCATCCCGCCCACCCGGCGGGGCGGTCACTCATCCGCGAGCCACATCTCAATCAGATGCTCTTCGCGCATGCCATCTTCAATATCAACGTCCCTGTCACTCTCCTCCTCAGGGGATACATCCTCTGGTCGGAACAGGCGGCGGCGCCTATATACGCGAACTTCGTAAAGCCCAGGTCCGGAGTCCGCCAGGCCGGTGAAACCCGGCGGGCTTCCCCCACCCCACTTGATCACGTCGATATCGGCAGACTCGGCACGAATTTCGCTGCTTTCGATGTGATCCCATTCACCGGAGTCCAAAGAAGGCTCTCGGTCATACACGCGTACGATCAGACGGATCTTTCCGTGCTGTGTTTCAGAGGCAATGTACAGCGAACCTTCGTCTGCTTCGTTGCTGAGGATGAGTCCGTCTTCGGTGGGTGGTTCGGGCTCACCGGCGCCGTGGGCCATAAGATAATACTGGCCGTAGGAGATATGGACCCAGCCCGTGATTGTCAGGGGAGGCGTGTAGTCCATTGTGCTCCTTTTGGTGTGTCTCGTGGCAGCGGGCGGGCCGGTGGGACAATACTGCTCTGCCCCGCCGACCCGCCATTGCCGATCTCGCCCATATCGAGGGAGCGTCCGACGTTTGCTAGACGGGCGCCCAGAAAAACACCCACCGCGCCTTCAAGTTGGCCCATGGACATTCGCAAGGCGTCCCTTCCCCTCGGCGTTCGAAGATTTCCCCTCCCTCTCCGGGCGTCCGCCCCTTGCTGTGGCCGCGGTAGGAGATCTCGGGCGTGCACCCCGCAGTCACATGCCCGGTTCGATACCCGCGGCATTGTCCCAGCCGCGCCGCTTCGCCCCGGAACGTGTGCTGCGGCGAAGCCGTATTGTCCCGAACCGGCCATCAGCGCAGCGGCTTTGACTGCCTCGTCCACCAGCGAGCCCGATAGCCCTGGCTGCCGACCACCGGATTGGGCTCTGACTGAGGCGTCGGCGAGACGGACACGACTGTCCTGCCCTGGGCTGAACAGCGGCCAGGTGCTGGAACGCCGTTCAGGGCGGGCGCCTTCGGGACGTTCGTCAAGCACGCGGTTCCGCCGACCCGTATCCGCTACCCGCCGGGCTTGGCCGGGGATGCGCTCGATGACGCCGCGAGGGCCTGGCGGGGCGGCCGGCTCGCTGGTCGTGGGGGCTGGTCGCAGCGCGGATGTCCGGGGAGCGTTCGGCTGTGCCTCCGAGTGCTCGCGCTGGTGGCCTGCTGCTTGGTCCGGGTGCGTGCGCCGTCAGGGCGGACTGCGGGCTGGCAGCCTCGGGGCTCTTCTTGGGGCGCTCGTGGCCGGTCGTTGTCGCCACTGGGGCGCTTCTGCGTTCCGCCGGGTGACGGTCGTTCCGTCGTTGGCGGACGGCGCGTTCCGGCTGGGGGCGGCCGTGGGTGCCGGGCGGACGGACGGACGTCGAGTTCTGTGGCGGTACGAGTGCGGGGTGGCGAGTGGGCGGGGGTGTGGAGGTGGGGTCGTGGAGGTGGGGGGCTGGGCGGAGGGTTTGGGTGGGAAGCGGGGGAGCCCCCGGCCCCCGGCCCGTCGGGGACGGGCGGGGGCCGGGGGCTCGGCGGGATGGGGTCAGCGGCCTCGTTGGAGGCGGCGGGCCGGCATCTGGCGGGCGTTGCGGCGGTTGTCGTTGAAGGCCGCCGACCTGAAGTCGGGCGTCTTTCGCTTGCCCTTCTTCTTGGCCTTCTCGAAGGGGTTGTTGCCTTCCGGGTTCTGGATGTTGGCGCGCATAAAGAAACCACCTCCGGGCATGTCGAATTCGGCCTGCGTCGAGGCCGTGCGGAAAAGAGGGAAAGGCCGCGCGCGGTACGGGACGGCCGTCCGGGGACGGTCGGTGCGGGTCCATCGCGGATGCGTCGAGCCCCGGCTCAGGGCCGCCGTGCAGGCGGTATGAGGAGGGGTGATGCGATGGGGGTGCGCCCGTGGCGCGGGGGATGGGAGCGTGCCGGCAGCGTCGCTGCGGGCGGCTCAACCAATGAGAATCAAAGCTCCATGGCCCAGATAATAGCGGTACGGGGCGCATGGATGTCAAGCCCGTTCTCGCGGAATAAATGGCGGGTGATTGTCGCGGGGCGTCGCTCACGCCGGTCCGGCACACGCTCGTGCGGGGTCTGGTCCTGGGAATGGGGGCGGGGGCTTAGGGGGCGTCGTGGGAAGTGCGGAGAGCATGGACGTGGTCGTCCGGGCGGTGGCGGAGCTGGTCGGGCGGCGGGATCCGGCGGCGGTCGAACGGTTCGTGGCGCCGGGGTACGTGCAGCACAGCGTCTCGGCGGATGGGCGGAGGGACGTGGTGGCCGCGCTCCCGTACAACGGGGTGATGGCGTGATCTGTGGGGTGGGCGTCGTTGACGCCATCGCGGCGGCGGGACGAGCCTGGGGGCATGCGCCGCGTCGTGTTCGTGATCTTCGAGGGGTTCCAGTCGCTGGACCTGACCGGTCCGTACGAGGTGTTCCAGTACGCCGGGCACCTGTCGGACGGCGGCTACGACTGCCGGGTGGTCGCGCCCGAGGCCGGGCCCGTGGCGAGCCGCAGCGGCCTGCCCGTGCACGCCTCGTACGGGATCGGCGACCTCGACCCGGCGGAGGTGGACACGCTCGTCGTCGCGGGCGGCGTGGGCGTGGACGCCGCGTGCGAGGACCCGGAGCTGGTCGGCTGGGTGCGGCGCGCGGCGGAGGGGGCGCGGCGCGCGGCGTCGGTGTGCAGCGGCGCGTTCCTGCTGGCCGCCGCCGGGGTGCTGGACGGCCGCCGGGTCACCACCCACTGGTCCCGCGAACGGGGCTGAGGGAGGCCCATCCCGAGCTGGACGTCGACTGCGATCCGATCTTCATCCGGGACGGACCGGTCTGGACGTCCGCCGGAGTGACCGCCGGGATGGACCTCGCGCTCGCCCTGGTCGAGGACGACCTCGGGCGGGACGTGGCGCACGCGGTCGCGCGGCAGCTCGTGCTGTTCCTGCGGCGGCCCGGCAGCCAGTCGCAGTTCAGCGTCCCGCTGTGGACGGCGCGTCCCGCGAGCGACCCGATCCGGGCGGCGGTATCGGCCGTCGAGGCGGAGCCGGGGGCGCGGCACTCGATCGCCGACCTGGCGGACCGCTGCGGCCTGAGCCCCCGCCACCTGCAACGCCGGTTCGCGGACGAGGTCGGGGTGCCGCCCGCCGCGTACGTCGAGCGGGTGCGGGTCGAGGCCGCGCGCCGCGCGCTCGCCGAGGGCGACGAGCCGGTGGAGGCGCTCGCGCGCCGCCTCGGCTTCGGGACGGGCGAGACGCTGCGGCGCTCGTTCCACCGGCACCTGGGGGTGGCCCCGTCCGACTACCGCGAACGTTTCCGAGCCATGAAGGAGTACGCGTGACGACCTACGGACTGCTGGTGTTCCCCGACGCGGAGGAGCTCGACTTCGTCGGCCCCTGGGAGGTGTTCAACGTCTCCGCGAGGCTGCGCGGGCAGGGCGACGCGGCCGTGCTCATCGCGGAGCACGACGCGCCGGTGCGCTGCGTCGGAGGGTTGCGCGTCCTCCCCGACCACACGCTGGACGACCACCCGCCGCTGGACGTCATGCTCGTCCCGGGCGGCCGGGGCGCGCGCGAGGACCAGACCACCAACCCGGCCGTGACCGGCTGGATCGCCAAGACCGCCGAACGCGCGGACTGGGTGACGGCCGTCTGCACGGGCTCGGTGCTGCTGCACGCCGCCGGGCCCGCGCGCGGCCGCCGCGTCGCGACGCACCACGCCTCGGAGGACGCCCTCGAACGGCTCGGTGACGTCACGGTCGTCCGCGACGTCCGCTACGTCGTGGACGGGAACCTCGTCACCAGCCAGGGCGTCTCGGCCGGGATCGACATGTCGCTCTGGCTCGTCGGCCACCTCCACGGCCGCGACCACGCCCGCGCCGTACGCCGCCACATCCAGTACGACCCCGCCCCGCCCTACCTCGCCGACACCCCCGCCTGACCGCCGACCGAACCCGCGACCAGGCCGTCCCCGCCCCGGCGGAACTCCGGGGCGGGCGGGTGCGGGTCAGTGGGATTCGGCTTGGAGGGACTCGTACTCCTTGAGGACCTTCTTGCGGGCCCTGGTGGAGAGGCGGTCGATGTAGAGCCGGCCCTCCAGGTGGTCGGTCTCGTGCTGGAGGCAGCGGGCGAGGACGCCGGTGCCGTGGACGGTGACCGGGTCGCCCTTGACGTCGAAGCCGTGGCAGGTGACGCGGTCGGGGCGGGCGAGCTTCGCGCTCGGGCCCGGAACCGACAGGCAGCCCTCGTCGCCGTCGTCGAGCCGCCGCTCCTCCAGCGCGGGCAGCACCAGGGTGGGGTTGACCAGCACGCCCTTGCGGTGCTCGCCGTCCTCGTCGGGGCAGTCGTACACGAAGATCCGCAGGTCGAGGCCGATCTGGTTGGACGCGAGGCCGACGCCGTTCGCCGCGTACATGCTCGCGAACATGTCGTCGGCGAGCGCCGCGAGCGCCGCGTCGAAGTCCTCGACCGGGCGGCAGGGGCGGTGCAGCACCGGTTCCCCCACCAGCGTGATCGGTCGTGCCTGTCCCGTCATGTGTCCGCCCCTTCAGGATGTGCGTGCCGAGGGCGCCGTGCGCCGTCCGTCTATACTCGCGGCTGCGGAAGGTTCACCCGCACGCAGGTGCGGGTGTCGCAAGAGGGAATCCGGTGCGGCCGGGCCGATCAGTCGGCCCGCCAATTCCGGAACTGCCCCGCAGCGGTGAACGGGAACGACCGCCGTCATACGCACTGATCCGTCACGGGTTGGGAAGCGACGGCCAGTAGGCCACCAGTGCCCGTGAGTCCGAAGACCTGCCTCCGCCCGCGCGCCGTCCGGCGCGCGGTGGTCCACGGCCTCGCGGGACGGCCCGGGACGCGGCGGCCCCGCATCCCCTCCTCCCCGTACGGCCGTGGCTACGGCCTGACGAGGGAGAAGCCGTCATGACGATCGACACGACCGTGCTCGGGTACCCGAGGATCGGCCCGGACCGCGAGCTGAAGCGCGCCACCGAGGCGTACTGGGCGGGACGGACCGGCGCGGAGGAGCTCGAAGGGACCGCCCGCGCGCTGCGCCGTTCGGTGTGGACGGGCCTGCGCGACGCCGGGCTCGGCACGATCCCGTCCAACACGTTCTCGCTGTACGACCAGATGCTCGACATGAGCGTGCTGGTCGACGCCGTCCCCGAACGGTTCCGGCACCTGGACGGGCTGGACGCCTACTTCGCGATGGCGCGCGGCGCGGAGGGCGTTCCGGCGCTGGAGATGACCAAGTGGTTCGACACGAACTACCACTACCTCGTGCCTGAGCTGGGGCCGGACACGCGGTTCCGGCTCGTCCGCCCGGAACGCGCGAAGCCGCTCGCCGAGTACCGGGAGGCGCGCGGGCTCGGCGTCGAGACCCGGCCGGTGCTGGTCGGCCCGCTGACGTACCTGCTGCTGGCCAAGGCCGCGCCGGGCGCGCCGGACGGGTTCCGGCCGCTGGACCTGCTGGACCCGCTGGTCGAGGTGTACGCCGAGCTGCTCGAACGGCTCGCGGGCGCGGGCTGCGCGTGGGTCCAGCTCGACGAGCCCGCCCTCGCCGCCGACCGCACCGGCGAGGAGCTGGACGCGCTGCGGCGGGCGTACGAGCGGCTCGGCGCCCTGCCGTCGCGGCCCAGGCTGCTCGCCGCCACGTACTTCGGTGAGATCGGCGACGCGCTGCCCGTTCTCGCGGGGACGCGGGTGGAGGCGATCGGGCTCGACTTCGTCGCCGGGCCCGGCAACCTCAGGGCGATCGCGTCGATCGGCGGGCTGCCGCGCCGCACGCTCGTCGCGGGCGTCGTGGACGGCCGCAACGTGTGGCGCGCCGACCTCGGCCGGGCGCTGTCCACCTGCGCGTCCCTGCTCGGCCTCGCGGGCGACGTGGTCGTCGGGACGTCGTGCTCGCTGCTGCACGTCCCGCTGGACCTGGCCGCGGAGACGGGCCTGGACGGCGCGCTGCGGGCCCGGCTGGCGTTCGCCCGGCAGAAGGTGGACGAGGTCGTGCTCGTCGGGCGGGCGCTGCGCGAGGGGCACGAGGCGGTCGCGGCCGAGATCGCGGAGAGCCGCGCGGCGCGGGACGCGGAGGGCGCCGCCGACTACCGCGTGCGCGCGCGCCTCGACGCCCTCGGCGAGGGCGGCGGACGCCCCGACCGGGCCGTGCGGTTCGCGGCGCAGGCGCGGACGCTCGGGCTGCCGCCGCTCGCCACGACCACGATCGGGTCGTTCCCCCAGACGGCGGAGGTGCGGGCGGCGCGCGCGGACCACCGGGCCGGGCGGATCACGACCGAGGCGTACGAGGCGGCGATGCGGGCCGAGATCGACCGGGTCGTCGCGCTCCAGGAGGACCTCGGCCTCGACGTCCTCGTGCACGGCGAGCCCGAGCGCAACGACATGGTGCAGTACTTCGCCGAGCAGCTCGACGGCTACGCCGCCACGGCGAACGGCTGGGTCCAGTCGTACGGCACGCGCTGCGTCCGGCCGCCGATCCTGCACGGCGACGTGGCGCGGCCCGAGCCGATGACCGTCCGCTGGACGACGTACGCGCAGTCCCGCACGCGGCGGCCGGTGAAGGGGATGCTGACGGGGCCGGTGACCATGCTGGCCTGGTCGTTCGTCCGCGACGACCAGCCGCTCGCCGACACCGCGCGGCAGGTCGCGCTGGCGCTGCGCGACGAGATCCGCGACCTGGAGGCCGCCGGGATCGGCGTCGTCCAGGTGGACGAGCCGGCGCTGCGCGAGCTGCTCCCGCTCCGCCGCGCCGACCGCCCGGCCTACCTGGCGTGGGCGGTCGGGGCGTTCCGGCTCGCCACCTCGGGCGTCGCGCCGGGCACGCAGATCCACACGCACATGTGCTACTCGGAGTTCGGCGAGGTGATCGGCGCGATCGGCGACCTGGACGCGGACGTGGCGAGCGTCGAGGCGGCCCGTTCCCACATGGAGCTCGTCACCGACCTGAGCGCCGCCGGGTACGCCGCCGGGATCGGTCCGGGCGTCTACGACATCCACTCGCCACGTGTACCTGACGTCGAGGAGATGGAAGAGTCACTGCGTCGCGCGCTGGGCGCGATCGCGCCCGGCCGCCTCTGGGTGAACCCCGACTGCGGCCTCAAGACGCGCGGCTACGCCGAGACGGAGGCGTCCCTGCGCAACATGGTCGCCGCCGCCCACCGCGTCCGCGCCACCCTCCCCGCCCCACCGACGCCGCGGACGCGGTGACCTCGGCCACCGCACGAGCGCGTTGACCGTCCGGGGAGGCGAGCCTCCCCGGACGGACCGCGCAGCGATGCGGCGCTCGCAAGACCCGGTCAGGTGCGAGCCGCCAGGCGAGTGCCGTAAGCCGAGGCGAGGAAGACACGTGCCGTGCGCCAGCCGGGGGCGCTGGGCGTCGCGACGGCGCGGGCGGTCTCGGCGTCGTCGGTGACGAAGCCGATGCCGAGCAACCGCCGTACGCCCGCGCCCAGCAGATGCTCGACCGCGCGGCCCAGGAACGCGCGGCTGCCGCGGAACCGCCGAGGAAACAGTCGTACATCCGGGCGGGATTGGGCCTCTCCGGAACGGAGGCCGCCGGGTCCGGCCCGGGGACGCCCTTCCGCTGGAGCCGTACGGCTTGCAAGATCGTACCGAAGGGAGGGCCGCGCATGGGGAACGATCACCACGGCCCGGACACCGTCGGACCCGTCGCCGGGCCCCTGCACGCCGCCGCCCTCGGGCCCGGCCCACCCGCCACCCCGGACCCCGGACCGTCCCTCGCCGTACCACCAGACGGAGTGTCCATGACCGGCGCGATCCTGCGCGGCCCCGCCGACCCGCACGGCGCATGAGCCGGCTCGCCACCTGCGTCGACCTGCTCCGCCGTGCGGGCAGCGACGTCGGCCACCCGGACCTCGCCGAACGGCTCGTCCGCGCGCTGGAGGACGGTGTCGCCACGCTCGACGCGCTGCCGCGCGACGACGCGTTCTGGATCGGCTGGGCCAACACCGACGCGACGCTGTTCAAGCTGCACGACCACGCGAGCCTGCGCCTGGCCGCCGACCCCGGCGACCGCCCGGCGCGCTGGGCGCTGATCGCGCTCGCGCTCGCCCACGGCGGCAACGACGGCGGCCTGCCGCTCCTCGCCCCGCTGGTCGCCGCGGACCCCGCCGCGGCGGCCGACGCCGTCGCGATCGCCGAGTGGGTGTGGGAGGAGATCGGCCTCAACAACGCCGCCGACCTGCGCGCCGTCCTGTCCGCCGCCGACCGCTCCGAGCTGGAGGAGGCGGCCCGCCGCGACCCGGCGGCCAGGGAGCTGCGGATCGCGCTGAGCGTCCTGGACGGCGCCGACCTCCCGAGGCGCTCGCGCGCGCCTGAAGGCGCGGATAATCCGGGTATGCGGTTCGGCGTGCTGGGGCCACGAGGGCGTGGCGGGACGACGGGAGCGAGGCCGCGCTCGGCGGCCCCGCCCGGCGCGCGCTGCTCGCCGTCCTGCTCACCGACCCGGGGAGGCCGATCCCGGTCGGCCGCGTCCTGGACGAGCTGCACGGCGGAACGGTCCCGGACAAGGCCGCGCACGCCCTCCAGGCCCAGGTGTCGAGGCTGCGCCGCGCACTCGGCCCGGACGCCCCGATCGAGCACTCGCCGTCCGGCTACCGCGTCGCCGCCCCGCCCGACGCCGTGGACGCGTGGCGGTTCGAGCGGATGGCCGACGAGGGGCGCGCCGCCCTCGGCGCGGGTGACCACGCGTCGGCGGCGGCCCTGCTGCGCGACGCGTTGCGGCTGTGGCGCGGCGCGCCGTTCGCCGACATCGCCGACGCGCCGTCCGGCCGCGCCCACGCCGTACGCCTGGAGGAACGCGCGCTCGCCGCCCGCGAGGACCGCATCGACGCGGACCTCCGGCTCGGCCGCGGCGACGCGGTCGTCCCGGAACTGCGCGAACTGATCGGGCGGCATCCCGTCCGCGAACGGCTCCACGCGCTGCTCATGCGCGCCCTCGCGTCCCAAGGCCGGCGGGCCGAGGCACTTGAGGCGTTCGCGCACGCCCGCCGCACCCTGGCCGACGAACTCGGCACCGACCCGTCCGCCGAACTGACCACCCTGCACACGTCCCTGCTGCAAGAAACCCCGCCGGACGGGCCGTTCGGGGGCGGGGCGGTGGCGCGGGCACCCGCGCAGCACACCAGCTTCGTCGGGCGGACCGACGAGGTGCGGGAGGTGCGCGACCTCCTGCGCAGAGCGCGGCTGGTCACTCTGCTGGGGCCGGGCGGCGTGGGAAAGACCCGCCTCGCGGCCGAGGCGGCGTCCGGCCCGCCGGACTCCGAAGCGTGCTTCGTCGAACTCGCGGCGACCCGTGACGAGACCGGAGTGACGCAGGCGGTCCTGAGCGCCCTCGACCTCCGCGAGACCGTCCTCCTCGCCCCGCCCGGCGTTCCGGCGGCCGGGCCGTCCGTGCCCGTCGCCGTCGGACGGCTCGCGGCGGCGCTGGCGGAACGGCGGACCCTGCTCGTCCTCGACAACTGCGAGCACGTCCTGGACGCGGTGGCGGCGCTGGTCCTCGCGCTGCTGCGCGCCTGCCCCGGCCTGCGCGTCCTCACCACGAGCCGCGAGCCGCTCGGCGTCACGGGCGAGCACCTGCGGCAGGTCAGGCCGCTGGACGGGGCGGCGGCCGTACGGCTGTTCGCGGACCGGGCGGCGGCCGTCCGCCCCGGCTTCACCGTGGACGGCGCGAACGCCGCCGACGTCCGCCGCGTCTGTGCGGCGCTGGACGACCTGCCGCTCGCGATCGAGCTGGCGGCGGCGCGGCTCCGCACGCGGGACATCGCGAGCCTCGCGTCCGGGCTGCACGACCGGCTCGGGCTGCTCGCGCGCGGCACCCGTTCGGCCGACGCGCGCCACCGGACGCTGCGCGCGGCGATCGGCTGGAGCTGGGACCTGCTGACGGCGGACGAACGGCGCGCGGCGAGCCGGTTCGCGGTGTTCGCGGGCGGCGCGTCGCCCGAGGCGGCGGCGGCCGTGTGCGCGGTCCCCGACGCCGCGAACGTGCTGGAGTCGCTCGCCGACAAGTCGTTCCTCGACGCCGCCGCCGGCCGCTACCGGATGCTGGAGACCATCCGGGCCTACGCCGCAGAACGCCTGACCGCCGCCAGAACCACGGACGACGACGCCGGGCGGGCTCACGCGCTGCACTTCCTCGCGTTCGCCGAGGACGCCGACCCGCATCTCCTCGGCGCCGGGCAGCTCGATCGACTGCGCGCGCTCGCCGCCGAGCACGACAACCTGCTGGCCGCGCTGCGCTGGGCGGTGGACGGCGGCGAGGTCGCGACGGCGCTGCGCCTGCTCGCGGCGCTGTCCACCTACCTGTGGGTTCGCGGGCTGTCCACGTCGGCGTCCGGCCTGGCGGCGCGGCTGCTGGACCTCGCCGGGGACGCGCCGCCGCCGGGCCTGGAGGAGGAGTACGCGATCTGCGGCCTCGTCGTCGCCGCGGACCCGGCCCGCGCCGCGACGTGGCGGCGCCACCGGGAGGCCGTCGGCGCGGTGGTCCTCGCGGGCGGCGGGCGGCGGCCGTACGTGCCGTTCCGGTGGTTCATGGTGACGGTCGGGGCGGACGACGCGCGGGGCGCGCTCGCGCTGATCCGCGGCGGGCGCGACCACCCGCACCCCTGGGCCCGTGCCGCCGCGCACCTGCTGTCGGGCTTCCCCCGGCTGGCGGCCGGCGACGCCCAGGGCGCGGAACGGGAGTTCGGCGTCGCCGCCGCGACGTTCCGGGAGGCCGGGGACCGCTGGGGCACCGCGATGGCGCTCGACGCGCTCGCGGGCCTCGCCGCGTCCCACGGCGACGCCGCGCGCGCGATCGTCCTGACCCGCGAGGCCCTCGGCCTGGCCGAACGGCTCGGCGCCGTGGACGACCAGTCCGACCTGCTCTGCAACCTCGGCGACTACCGGATCGACGCCGATCCCGCGGCGGCCCGCGCCGACTACGCGCGCGCCGCCGACCTCGCGCGCCGCGCGGGCGGCCCCACCTACCTCGCGGCGGCGCTGCGCGGCCTCGGCGACATCGCCGCCCTGGACGGCGACCTCGACGGGGCGCGCGAACGGTACGAGGCCGCGCTCGAACGGTTCGACCCGCGCTGGGTCAAGAGCGTCGGCAACCGCGCCCGCGCGCTGTCCGGGCTCGGGCGCCTCGCGGAGCGCCGCGGCGACCTCGCCGAGGCGCGGGACCTGCACCGGCGGGCCGTCGAGGCGGCGGCGCCGATGGGCGCGCGGTTCGAGGGCGCGCAGGCCATGGCCGGGCTCGCCGGGGCCGTGCTCGCGGACGGCGACCCGTACGGGGCGGCGGCGCTGCTCGGCGCGGCGGCGGCGTTCCGCGGCACCGCGTCCCCCTCGGCGCCGAGGCCGCCCGCGTCGAACGCGTCGCGGCGGCGGCCCGCGCCGAACTGGGCGACGGCCCGTTCGACGCGGCCCACCACGCCGGAACGCGGATGACCCACGACGAGGTCCTCGCCCTGGCCGCCCCCCGCCGCACCACCGCCTGACCCCGGCGGCGCGCGGCGCGGGCGGGCGCGAGCGCGCGGGCGCGCGCGGTGAGTGCGGGGTGAGCGGGTGGTGAGCGGCGGCGGGCAGGGTCGGCCGCATGAGCCTTGAAGTACTGATCTCGGGGGCGTCCGTCGCGGGCCCCGCGCTGGCCTACTGGCTGGTCCGGCACGGCTGCGCCGTGACCGTCGTCGAGAGGGCGGTGGTGTTGCGCGAGGGCGGGTACGCGGTCGACTTCCGCGGCGACGCGCATCTCGGCGTGCTGCGGCGGATGGGCGTCCTCGGCGAGATCGAGGCCGCCCGGACCCGCATGGGCGCGATGGTGACGGTCGACCGCGACGGCCGCGAGCGGTGGACGATGCCGGAGGACCTCTTCGCGGGCGACGTCGAGATCCTGCGCGGCGATCTCGTCCGCATCCTGTACGAGGCGAGCAGGGACGGCGCCGAGTACGTGTTCGGCGACTCCGTCACCGCGCTGGAGGAGGACCCGGACGGCGTCCGCGTGACGTTCGAGCACGGCCCGCCCCGCCGGTACGACCTGGTGATCGGCGCGGACGGCTACCACTCCAACGTGCGCTCCCTGGCGTTCGGCCCGGAACACCGCTACGCGACCCATCTCGGCCTCTACAACGCCGTCTTCACCACCGACAACCATCTCAAGCTGGACCACTCCGGGCTCGGCTACAGCGAGCGCGGCAGGCTCGTCGCGATCTACAGCGCGCGCGGCAACACCGAGGCGAAGGCCATGTTCTACTTCGCGTCCCCGCCGCTGGACGACGAGGGCCGGCGCGATCCGGAGCGGCAGAAGAAGATCCTCGCGGAACGGTTCGCGGGCCACGGCTGGGAGACCGAACGGCTGCTCGCCGCGATGGCGGACGCGCCCGACTTCTACTTCGACGCCGTCGGCCAGATCCACGTGGACGGCTGGTCGCGCGGGCGGGTGGCGCTGCTCGGCGACGCGGCGGCGTGCCCGTCCTCGCTGTCGGGCATGGGCACCGGCCTCGCCGTCGTCGGGGCGTACGTGCTGGCCGGGGAGATCGCCGCCTCGCCGAAGGACCACCGCGCCGCGTTCGCCCGGTACGAGGCGGTGATGCGGCCGTACGCGGAACGCTGCCAGAAGCAGGGGAAGGGCGCGGCGAAGTTCATCGCGCCGGAGGGACGGATCATGACGTGGCTGCTCGCCCAGCAGCAGCGGGCGTTCCCCTACCTGCCCGGCAAGGGCCTGATCGCGAAGGCCGCGCGCCGTACCGCCGAGGCCGTGGACCTCCCCGACTACGCGCTCTGACGCCCCGTGCGGGGCCCACCGCGCGGCCCGCCCGTTGTCCCGAGCGAACGAAAACGCCCTTCGAGGA
The DNA here is from genome assembly GCF_009793335.1 of Actinomadura sp. J1-007. Taxonomy (GTDB): domain Bacteria; phylum Actinomycetota; class Actinomycetes; order Streptosporangiales; family Streptosporangiaceae; genus Spirillospora; species Spirillospora yumaensis. Next base: position 3,678,093 of record NZ_WING01000001.1, read on the forward strand.
CTTGACGCGCGTGACTACCTTCCCGCGTCCGCGCACGCGACCGTGGAGTGCTCGGTACGAGAGAGGTGATCGGGGCCTTTGACCACGGGAGGTCCGGATGGGCGAGCGGACGGGAGCCCGCGCCGCGCGGCTGCGGCTGACCGAGGTGCCCGCGGGGACGGCCGATTCCCTGCGCCCGTACCTGAGGGCCGCGGCCGAGGAGATGGTGCGCGAGATCCAGGGCATGGTGCCCGAGTACGACCGGGCGCCGCAGAGCCGGTACGGGCAGCGGATGCGGTGGGTCACCGAGGAGACCGTGCGGCGGTTCGTGGACGCGATGGGCCGCGCCGACATCGAGTGGGAGCCGCTGACCGAGATCTTCGTCGGCATCGGCGCGTACGAGGCGCGGCGCGGCCGGAGCCTGAACGGCCTCCAGACGGCGATCCGGGTGAGCGGGCAGGTCGCCTGCCGCCGGTTCATCAAGGACGCGCGGCGGCTCGACTGGCCGCTGACCGCGCTCGGGCACATCGTCGAGTCGCTGTTCGTGTACCTGGAGGGCCTGGCGGGCGCCGCCGCGCAGGGCTACGCCGACGCGCAGGAGCGCCTCGCGACCGAGCGGGAACGGCACCGGTGGCGGCTGCGCGACCTGCTCGTGGCGCAGCCGCCCGCCAGCCCGGAGGCGGTCGCGGAACTCGCCCAGCAGGCCGGGTGGGAGACGCCGCGCACCGTCGCCGCCGTCGCGCTCGGACCCGCGGTGGAACGGCACGCCCCGGTCATCCCGCCGATGGTCCTCGCCGACTGGCACGGGCGCGAGCCGTACCTCGTCGTCCCCGACCCGGACGGGCCGGGCCGCCGGCGCATGGTCGCCGCGCTGGTCGGGGACCGCCCGGCGGCGGTCGGGCCGACCGTCCCGCCGGCGCGGGCGGGGTGTCGCTGCGCTGGGCGCGCCGCACGCTGGACCTCGCGGCGCGCGGCGTCATCCGCGACAAGGGCCCGGTGAGCTGGCTGGACCACGTGCCCACGCTCGTCGCCTCAAGCGGCGAGGAGGTGCTGGAGCTGGCGATCGCGGTACGGCTCGCGCCGCTGCTGGCGCTGCCCCGCAACCGCCGCGTCCCGCTCGCGAAGACGCTGCTGGCGTACCTGGAGAACCACGACAACGCCGTCGCGGCGGCGGAGCGGCTGATGGTGCACGAGCAGACCGTCCGCTACCGCGTGCGCCGCCTGGAGGAGCTCTTCGGCGACGCGCTCCACGACCCGGACGGCCGCCTCGAACTGCTGCTCCTGCTGCACGCCTGGACCCGGTTCCCGAGGGCGGACGGCGCCGGACCCTGACGCGCCCGTTCCGGCGGGCCGTACAGCCCGTACAGCCTGTACGGCCCGTACAGGCTGTACGGCGCGGTCAGCGGCGGACGTGCCGGGCGAAGAAGTCCCACAGGAGCGGGGACGCCGCGACGCCCTTGCCGCGCCCGTCCGGCCAGGTGTGCCCGCCGTCGAAGACCGTGCAGAACTCGACCTGCACCCGGGCCGCCCCGGCGGACGTGCGGCAGACGGTGGACGCGGCGTCCAGGATGATCCGGTCGAGCGGCGGCAGCCCGTCGAGCGTCCGCCAGAAGTCCATGATCGCCGAGACGGGCGGGAAGGGCGTCTCGTTGTTCCAGTCCTGGTTGCCGCCCCCGCCGAACGGCACGGAGAAGTCGGCGGTGCCGTGCACGGCGATCAGCGACACCGGCCGCTCCGGCTCGCACGGCACCGCGAGCGAGCCCGACACGACGCCGATCGCCGCGACCTTCCCGGCCCGTTCGCACGCGTACCGGTACGCCATGCCGCCGCCGTTGGAGAACCCGGTCAGGTAGACGCGGCGCGGGTCGGCGAGGCCCTCCTTCACCAGCGTGCCGATCAGCCGGTCGAGGAACGCGACGTCGTCGACGCCCGCCATCCGCGCGAACCAGCAGCAGCCGCCCGCGTTCCACGTCCCCATGAACCCGTTCGGGTAGGCGACGAGGAACCCCTTCGCGTCGGCGACCGCGTCGAACCCCGTGGACTGCTCCATGTACTTCGCGTCGTTCAGCCCGCCGTGCAGCGCGACGACCAGCGGCCGGGGACGCGCCCGGCCCGGCGGGACGCGCAGCAGGTAGTCCCGCTTCCACAGGCCGTACATGGTGACGGCCCGCTCGTGCGTCCCCGCCCCCGGCCGGCCCGCCGGAGCCGCGCCCGTCCGGGCCGCCGAGGCGGCGGGGGCGGTCAGCGGGGCCAGGGCGGCCAGCAGGACGCACACGAGCAGGACGCGCAGCACGTTCTTCATGGGGTGGATCCTCGGCTTACCGCCAGGGGCGCGGCTACTGCCGAACCGCACCACTTGATCACCGGAATGCGCACCTGGGCACGTAAATGACCGAGCGCTCACTTGGCGTCTCCGAACGTGGCCGCTCTCCGGACGCCGCGAAGGGCGGTCCGGGACTCCGCGCCCCGGACCGCCCCCTCCCCGATGCCTGACCGCGCGCCTTCGCGCCGCGCTCACGCGCCGCGCTCAGGCGGCGGGCTGTGCCGCGCTCACGCGGCGGGCTGTGCCGCGGCGCCGTTCGGGCAGGTGTCCCTGTACTCGGAGATGGCGGCGCTCGGGGCCGGCGCCGGGCACAGGAACTTGTCGTAGCGGGTGTCGTCGTCCACGAACCGCTTCATCCACGAGATGGCGTACTTCGCGATCGTCGCGTTCGGGGTGTTGAACGTCATGTGCCCGGCGTTCTTCAGCTCCAGGTACGCCTTCTCCGGCGCGGCGGCGATGCTCTGGTAGAACGGCTCGGCGTGCATGCCGACCGCGGCGATGAAGTCGTTGTCCGCGCCCATGACCATGGTCGGCACCCGCACCGCGCTCCAGTCGCGTTCGAGGTGCCACGGCGCGAGGGGCACCGCCGCCCGGAGCGTCGGGCGCTTCTGCGCCGCGCGCAGCGTGCCGCCGCCACCCATCGAGTGGCCCATCACCGCGAGGCGCGACGTGTCGATGCGGCTCGCGGCCTTGCTCTTGGTGGTCATGTAGTCGAGCGCGGCGAGCAACTGGTCGGCGCGCTCGTCGGGCGCGTTCAGCAGGCTGAGCGTCTCCAGCGTCATCACGACGAAGCCCTGCGAGGCGAGCCGCGGCCCGTACCAGTCGATCCACGCCTGCGGCGAGACGAACCCCGGCGACACCGCGATCGCGCCGAACGTGCCCTGCGAGGTGTCGGTGGGCGCGTAGATGGTGCCCTTGTTGAAGCCCGTCCCGCTGCCCTGCGGCACGTCGATCTTCTCGACCGCGAACGGGCCCTTCTCCGCCGTGACGCTCGACTCCGTCGGCGCGGGCCCGCGCTCGTACGGGTTGGCGGCGCGCGGCGCGGAGAGCGCGGCCCGCGCGGACGGCGCGCCCGCCGCCTGCGCGGGCGCCGCGACGGCGGTACCCGCCGCGGCCAGCGCGATGGCGGCGGGCAGCACTCTCAGCGAATCCCTCAGACGCCTGTTCATCGGGGCGGTCCTTTCTCGGGGTGGGAGGTGGAAAGGATTGTGCGGGCGCGCCGCCCCGATTGCTGCACAGAACCCTCCGCACTTTTCACCCCCCCTTTGTCGGCCCCCGACAAAGGCGCGGCCCGCGCGTACGGCGCCGGTGGGGCGCCGCCGCGCGGGCCGCGGGCATGGCGAACGCGCGGCACCCGGCGAGGGGAATCCCGCCGCCGCGTACCGCGCGTGTATGTCGGCGCCCGGAAGGGGGCGCCCGCCTGTCAGGTGTTGTTGGAGCCGACGGCCCCGGTGCGCGCACCGCGGCCTCGCCGCGCTCCGCGCCGGCGCCCGGACGCGTCGCGCTGAGCGGACGCGTCGCGCTGCGCCGGGCCTCCGCGCTGCCCGGCGGCGGCGCGCTGGCCGGTGCGCTGCGCCGACCCGTCGCGCTGGCCGGAGCCCGCGCGCGAGCCGGGCGCGTCGCGCTGCGCCGTCGCGCCGTACCGCCCGGAGTCGCCCCGTCCGGACGAGTCGCCCCGCCCGGACGCCTCGCGCGACCCGGAGGCGTCGCTCCGGCGGGCGGGCTCGCCGCGCCCGCCCGAGCCGCGGCCGTTCCTGCGGCGGGACGAGCCGCCCCGCTTGGCCTGGCCGCCCTCGTCCGTACGGGCGGGAGCGGCGGACGCGGCGGGCGCGATCGTCACGGGCGTCTCGGACGGCGCGCGGGCGCCGGTGATGCGGGCGAGGTCGGGGTCGCCGGGCCGCACCCGCGTGACCACCGGCTTGATCCGCGCCATGGCCATGAGCTGGTCCATCTCGCGGCGCTCGGCGGGCAGCACGAGCGTGACCACGGTGCCGGACTCGCCGGCGCGGGCCGTACGGCCGCCGCGGTGCAGGTAGTCCTTGTGGTCCACGGGCGGGTCGACGTTGACCACGAGGTCGAGGCCGTCGATGTGGATGCCGCGCGCCGCGACGTTGGTCGCGATCAGCGCGGTCACGCCGCCGGTGCGGAACTGCTCCAGCGTGCGGTTGCGCTGCGGCTGCGACTTGCCGCCGTGCAGCGCCGCCGCGCGGACGCCGCGCTTGAGCAGCTTGCGGGCGAGCCGGTCGGCCACGTGCTTCTTGCCGACGAACATGATGACGCGGCCGTCGCGCGCCGCGATGTGCGCGGCGGCGTCGTGCTTGTCGTCGTCGTCCACGTGCAGGAGGTGGTGCTCCATCGTGGTGACCGCGCCGGCGGACGGGTCCACCGAGTGCGTGACGGGGTCGTTCAGGAAGCGGCGGACGAGCCGGTCGACGTTGCGGTCGAGGGTCGCGGAGAACAGCATCCGCTGCCCGTCCGGGCGGACCTGGTCGAGCAGCGCGGTGACCTGCGGCAGGAAGCCCATGTCGGCCATCTGGTCGGCCTCGTCCAGGACGGTGGTCTCGACCTGGTCGAGCCGGCAGTCGCCGCGGTCGATGAGGTCGGCGAGCCGTCCGGGCGTCGCGACCAGCACCTCGGCCCCGCGCCGCAGCGCCTCGGCCTGGCGGTTCAGCGACATGCCGCCGACGACGGTCGCGATGTGCAGGCGCACGGCCTCGGCGTACGGGGTGAGGGCGTCGGTGACCTGCTGCGCGAGCTCGCGCGTGGGCACCAGCACCAGCACCAGGGGACGGCGGGGCTCGGCGCGGCGGCCCGCGGTGCGGGCGAGGAGCGCGAGGCCGAACGCGAGGGTCTTGCCCGAGCCGGTCCGGCCGCGGCCGAGGGCGTCGCGCCCGTTCAGCGTGTCGGGCAGCGTCGCGGCCTGGATGGGGAACGGCTCGGTGACGCCCTGGCGGGTGAGGGTGTCGAGCAGTGCGCCGGGCATGTCGAGCTCGTCGAACGACGAGACCGGGGGCAGCGGCGGCGTGGTGCTCTCGGGGAGGGCGAAGTCGCCCTGCGGCGCCGCGGGCGCGGTGGCCCTGCGGGCGCCGCCGCGCGGACGCGAGGAGCGGCCGGGCGCGGAGCGGGAGCGTGCGTTGTGGGGCATTCGGGGAAAGAAACCTTCCTCGGGCGGCGCGTGTCGAGGAGTGTTCAGCCGCGCGGTACCGCACGAAGAAGTCGCAAGAACGAGCCAGGGGAAAAGGCGAGCGCGTGCTCGCATGAGAACGGCGGGCCGCGGCCGGTGGCCGGGCCCGCCGGGGGTCACCGCGTTCAGGCGGGGAGGATGTTCTCCGCCTGGAGCCCCTTCTGGCCCTGGGTGACGTCGAACGACACCTTCTGGCCTTCCTGGAGCTCCCGGTAGCCGGAACCGGCGATGTTGGAGAAGTGGGCGAAGACGTCGGGGCCGCCGCCGTCCTGCTCGATGAAGCCGAAGCCCTTTTCGGCGTTGAACCACTTCACAGTGCCTGAGGCCATGTCTGACTCCCTTAGGGTCAATGCCCGGTCCCGCACCGTGCGGGGCCGGAGTTGCCGCGAAGATCCCATCCGGAAGATCCAGAACAACAAAAAATGCGCCTGAGGAGAAGAACCAGCAGGCGCACACAAGAGTCTATGAGAACCGCAACACCCAAAGTCTACCACGACGTCCCGGCGTCCTGCGAAATCGGCCTCCCCGTATCGCCGGAAAACCCTTGTGCGCAGGGGTTTCTCGACGATGCGGCACCCCCGCGCGAGGGCACGCGGGGGATTGGTTCGGCAAAGAACGCCCTGTTATCGCCCAACAGGGCGCATACTGGCAATGATGAAAGCACCGAGAGCCGCCACGCGGCGACACCTGCCGACCAGTCCCTTCAAACCACCGCCCGCGGCCCCGCCCGTCGAGCAGTACGAGGTCGACGACCGGGTCAGCCACGACAAGTACGGCCTCGGCCGCGTCGTCGACGTCGTCGGCGATTCCGCCATCGTCGTCGACTTCGGGACCCAGAAGGTGCGGATCCCGTCGCCCTTCGCCAAGCTGATCAAGATCTGAACCCATCCTGAGGGCCCCCAGGGGCCCCGTCCGACGGGAAGAGACGGAGGCGGTGCGCCAGAGCCGCGGCCTCGCCACGCGTCGCCACGTCCAGCTTGGTGAGGATCCGTGACACGTGCACGCTGGCGGTCTTCGGGCTGATGAACAGCTCCTCGGCGATCTGCCGGTTCGACCGCCCCGCCGTGACCAGCCGCAGCACGTCCGTCTCCCGTTCGGTGAGCCCGAGCCCGTCGCGGGCGCGGCCGGGCACGCCCTCGCGCCCGGCGCCCGCACGCCGGGCCGCTTCGTCGTACGCTCCGTCCGGACCGGTGGTGAGATCGACGCGGGACGCCCGCGCCACCACCTCGATCTCCTCGCGCAGCGGGCGCGCGCCGAGGCTCGCCGCCCGGTCCGCCGCCGTGCGCAGGAGCTCCGCCGCCGCGTTCCGGTCCCCGGCGCCCGCCGCCGCCTCGGCCGCGCGCAGCCGCGAGTACGCCGCGCGGTAGGGGGAGCCGAGCGCGTCCCAGGCCGCGACCGCGTCCGCCCAGGGCCCCTCGCCCGTCTCGGCGCGGAACGCCGCGGCGTACGCCTTGTCCAGCGGTGAGGCGACCGGCAGCGCCGAGGCGCGGCGTTCGAGCGCGGCGCGCAGCCCGGCGCTCCCGCCCCCGGCCTTCCCGTCGCGTTCGTCCTGCCGTTCCCGGTCGCGCTCGCGGTCGCGGAGGCGGGCCTCGACGCGGGCGCCGAGGACGAGCAGGGGCCAGATCTCCGTGTCGCCGGTGCCGGGCAGCAGCCGCGCGATCGACGCGCGGGCCTCCTCCAGCCGGTTGTCGCCGATGGCGAGGCGGATCTCCAGCAGCGCGGCCGGCAGCATCTCCTGCGGCGCGCCCTCCAGCGTCCGCGCGAGCCGCAGCTCCTCGCGGGCGATCTCGACGTCGCCGCGCGCGAACGCGATGTCGCCGCACATCGCGTGCAGCATGCTCCCGAACCGGCTGGACGGGTCGAGGCGGAGCGCCTCCACCGCGGCCCGCTCCGCCTCGTCCCACCGCCCGGTCGCGGTGAGGGACGCGGCGAGCCGTTCGCCGAGCAGGGCGCCGAGGGTGCGGGCGAGCCCGCCGGTGCGCGCCGCCTCCAGCCCGAGCCGCGCGGCCTCGATCGCCTCCTCGTGCCGGCCGAGCCTGCCGAGCAGGTCGGCGCGGTTCAGGTGGACGCGGGCGAGCTGCACCACGTCGCCGCGCCGCGCGACCATCTCGCCGACCTCGGTGAGGGTGGACAGCGCCTCGCCGGTGCGGCCGAGCCCGGCGAGGACCGTCCCGGCGGTGGTGGCGGCGTTCGCGGCGATGACGGCCTCGCCGAGCTGCTCGGCGAGCCGGCGCGCCTCGACGGCCGTCTCGTACGCCCGCGCGGGCCGGTCGTGCAGCATGAACGCGGCGCCGACCAGGTCGAGGACGCGGGCGCGGTCGAGGCGGCCCGCGCGCGCGACGGTCCGCAGCGCCTCGTCCAGCGCGGTTAGGGCGCCGTCGCGGCCGAGGTTGTGCAGGGCCATCCCGCGGTGCGCGAGCAGGATCGCCGTCCGGCCCGGGTCGGTCTCCTCCACCAGCGCGTGGTCGCACAGGTCGATCATCTGGAGGTCCTCGCCCGCCCAGCCCGCGGCGGACAGGGCCTGCTGGAGCACGTCGTACCGCTCGTCCAGGGGCCGGCCCGCGCGCGGCCAGATCTCCAGGGCGCGCACGAGCATCCGGCCCTGCTCGGCGTGGGCGTTCATCGCCCCGGCCGCCTCGGCGGCGCGCAGCAGGGCGGGCAGCGCCCGCGCCGCGTCGCCCGCCTCCCACCAGTGGAACGCCACCTCCGCCGCGAACCGGTCGGGCGGGACCAGGCCCGGCCGCGCCTCCAGCGCCTCGGCGTACGTGCGGTGCGCCCGGAGCCGTTCGGCGGGCAGCAGGTCGGCGGCCACGGCCTCGCGCAGCGGCCCCTGCCGGAACGCGTAGCCGTCGCCGTCCGGGACGAGCACCTGCGCGTCGCGCGCGGCCCGCAGCGCGGCGAGCAGGTCGGCCTCGGGCAGCCCGGCGACCTCGGCGAGCAGCTCGTGGGAGATGCGCGGGCCGCCCGCCGCGGCGAGCCGGACCAGGCCCCGCGCCGGGCGCGGCAGCCCCGCGAACCGTTGCAGCAGCAGGTCGCGCAGCGTCTCGGGCAGGGCGTCGCCGCCCGCGCGCACCAGCTCCTCGGCGTACAGGGCGTTGCCGCCCGAGCCGCGGAACACCCGGTCGGCGAGGGCGGCGTGCGGCCGCGCGCCGAGGACGGCCGCGACCAGCTCGGTCGTCTCGGCCCGGTCGAACGCCGGCAGGTCCTCGCGCAGCACGTTCGGCAGCCGGCCGAGCTCGGCGAGGAACGCGCGCAGCGGATGCCGGTCGCCGAGCGCGTCCGACCGGAACGCCATGATCATCAGGACCCGGGTGGCGCGCAGCGTCCGGGCGAGGAACCCGACCAGGTCGCGGGTGGACCGGTCGGCCCACTGGAGGTCGTCGATCACCAGCAGCACGGGCCGCTGCGCGCCGAGCCGTTCGAGCAGCGCCGCGAACGGCTCGAACAACCGCCCCTGGTCGATCCCCACCCCCCACCCGTCCGCCCCGTCCGGCGCCTCTGCCCCGTCCGGTGCCCCCGACCCGTCCGGCGCGTTCGGTCCGCCCGGCGGGCCGCCCGGTCCGTTCGGCCAGTCCGCTCCGTCCGTCGGGGCGGCTGGGCCGATCGGCTGGGCGGGGTCGTTCGCGGGGGTGGGGAGTTCGGGGAGCAGGCGCCAGAGGGCGTGTGCGCCGGGCAGCAACGTCGTCAGTCCGTCGCCGCCGAGGTCGCGCGCCAGGTCGCGGAGCATCGCGGTCAGGGGGGCGAGCGGCAGTCCCTCGGTGCCGAGTTCGACGCACGCGCCGCGCAGCACCCGCACCCCGGAGCCCGCCAGCCGGCCGGCGACCTGCTCCAGCAGGCGGGTCTTGCCGACCCCGCCCTCGCCGCCGACGACGACCACTCCGGGCTCGCCGGCCTCGGCCCGGCGCAGCGCCCCGTCGATCCGGGCGAGCTGCTCCCTGCGGCCGACGAACCTTCCCGGGTGCATGATCGCCATTTTGCCCTGTCAGCGGCCGGGAGATAAGACACCAGAGCGGTTGGAATCGCTATATAAGGCACCAGGTAAGGCGTTCGCCGGACGTGCCGTGCCCCGTGCCGGGCGCAGGCTGGACCCGACACCTCGCACACCTCGCGGCCCATCACCTCGCACGGCGACCCGCCCCGCACGGAGCGCCCTCCGCGGGACACGCGCCGCCCGCACGGCGCGGGCCGCACGGCGCCGGGCCCGGCGCCGGAGCGGGGTGCGAGCGCCCAGGCGCGCCGCCCGCACGGCGCGCCGCCACCCCAGGAGGAACGATGTCCGAGATCCGCACCCCCGTCCTCGTCGTCGGCGGGGGAGTCGCCGGCCTGACCGCCGCCGCCTTCCTCGCCTGGCACGGCGTCGGCTGCGTCCTCATCGAGCGCCACTCCGACCTGCTCATCCACCCCCGCGCCCGCGGCCTCACCCCCCGCACCATGGAGATCTACCGGCAGCTCGGCGTGGAGGACGCGCTGCGCCGCGTCGCGTACGCCGGGGAGGGGTTCGTGTGGCGGCCCGTCCGGGCGAGGACGCTGAACGACGAGGAGTACGGCGTGCCCGACGAGCCGTTCGAGGATGACGGGTCCGCCTCCAGCCCGACCTCGTTCGGCCCCGTCGACCAGGACAAGCTGGAGGTCGTGCTGCGCGACCGGGCCCGCGAGCTGGGCGCGGACGTCCGGTTCGCGACCGAGCTGATCTCGTTCGAGCAGAACGGCGCGGGCGTCACGGCCCGCGTCGTGGACCACGCGACCGGCGAGCACCGCACGATCCGCGCCGGGTACCTGGTCGCCGCGGACGGGTTCCACAGCCCGATCCGCGCGCGGCTCGGCATCGAGGCGGACGGCCCGGGGACGATGTTCCACACGATCACGGCCGTCATCGAGGCCGACCTCAGCCCCGCCACCCGGGGCCGCGAGGTCGGCACCGCCTACCTCGACGAGCCGCAGCCGTTCACCATCCTGATGGCGCACGACGCGGAGGGGCGGCGCTGGGTGTTCGGCACCGGGTACGACCCGGACCGCGACTGCCCGTACGACTTCACCGACGAGCGCGTCACGGCCCTCGTCCGCGCCGCGGCCGGGCTGCCCGACCTCAAGGTCGGGCTGTGCCCGCAGGTCCCGGGCACCGACCTGAAGGTGCTGTCGTTCCCGATCGGCGCGCACCTCGCCCGCGCCTACCGCGACGGCCGCGTCTTCCTCGCCGGGGACGCCGCCCACGCCTGGCCTCCCACCGGCGGCCTCGGCGCCAACGCCGGGATCCAGGACGCGCACAACCTCGCGTGGAAGCTCGCCGAGGTGCACCACGGCCGCGCGGGCGAAGCGCTGCTGGACAGCTACGACGCCGAGCGCCGTCCCGCCGGGCTGCTGACCATGCAGCAGGCCCTCGCCCGGTTCGGGACGCGGATGGGTCCGGCCGAGGCGCCGCCGGTCATCGACTACGGCGCCGTCTCGATGGGGTACCGCTACGTCTCGTCCGCCGTCCTCGGCGCGGAGGACGGCGCGCCGCTCCGGCCGGCGGAGCTGGACGGCCGGCCCGGCACCCGCGCCCCGCACCGCGTGCTCGGCGACGGCCGCTCCACGCTCGACCTGTACGGGCGCGGCTTCGTCCTCGTCGCACCGGACGCCTCCTGGCTCGGGCCCGCCCTCGACGCCGGGCTCGAAGCGCACGAGGTCCCCGGCACGGAGCGCGCGCTGCTCGTCCGGCCGGACGGGTTCGTCGCCTGGCGCGGCGGCGACCCGGCCGACCTGGCGGGCGCCCTGCGCGCCGTCCGGCACGTGCCGTGATCGCGACACCCGAAGGCGTCCGGGACGAGCACGTCGTCGTCCCGATGCCGCCCGCCGGCGTCGCCCGGCTCAGCTTCGACAACGGGCTGAGCCGGCTGGCGCTCCGCGCCGGCGAGCTCCCGCACCTGCTGGAGGCCACGTTCGCCGAGCCCCTGCCGATCGTGTGGGCGGTGGACGCCAAGACGCACATCGAGTACCCGCTCGGCGCGCGCCTGCTCCCCCGCACCCGCACCTCGCGCGTCCACCTCAACCCGTCCCTGCCGTGGTCGGTGGACGTGCACGGCGCGGCGGAGGGGCTCGACGCCGACCTCACCGGCGTGGACCTGTGCTCCCTGGCGTTCCACGCGGGCCTCGCGCGCGCGGCGATCGCGCTCGGCCGCCCGCGCGGCACCCGCACGGTCCGGCTGGCGTCGGTGGACGGCCTGCGCCTCGTCCGGCCGCGGGGCGTGCCCGTCCGGGTCAGGACGGGGGAGTCGCGCCTGCTCGACGAGACGCCGGGCTACGACGCCGCCGCCGACCGCTACCTGGTCATCGTCTCGGGAGGCGCGTCCGGCCTCGTCCTCGCCTGACCCGTCCCCGCGTGACTTTTCATAGGAATCGACGCCTCACCGGCACCGACTTCGTCATCGGATGCGTATCTTCACGCGGTCCCCTCTGCCACGGTCGCAGTCCAGCTTTCCCCAGAAGCGCCGAGGAGGACCGCGTGAAGATCACCAGCGTGCTGGCCGCGTGCGCCACGGGCGCGGCCGCGGTCACCGCCGCGGTGGCGGGGGCCGGACCCGCGTCGGCGGCGGGCTGCACCGCCACCGAGGCCGAGATCTACAAGCCCCCCGCCACCGTGACCGGGAACCCGGGCGACATCCTCGCCTGCCGCCCGACCACGCTCCCCTACGTTCCGAACGCCCCCAAGTTGCACGCCTGGAAGGTCCAGTACGTCACCGAGGACGCGAAGGGCGCGAAGGTCGCCGCGTCCGGCACCGTCGCGGTCCCCGACGCGGCCTGGACGGGCGGCGGAGCGCGGCCCACCGTGAACTACACCCCGTTCACGCACGGATCGGGCCCCCAGTGCTCGCTGTCCAAGCAGATGACCACCGGGTTCAACGACCAGTACGAGGCGCCCAACCTCTCCGGCTTCCTCAACAAGGGCTGGGCGCTCGCCGCCACCGACGGCGTCGGCTACCTCGACGGGCAGACCCACTTCTACGTCAACGGCCAGGCGAACGGCCGCGCCGCCCTCGACGTCGTCCGCGCCGCCCGCAGGATCCCCGACCCGGTCCCGGGCGGCGCGCTCGGCGGCGACGGCAAGGTCGGCATCACCGGCTACTCCGAGGGCGGCAACAGCTCCCTGTGGGCGGCGCAGCTCGCCGCCTCGTACGCCCCCGAGCTCAAGGTCGCGGGCGTCGCGTCCGGCGGCGTCCCCGGCGATCTGAAGACGGTCGCCAAGTTCCTGAACGGCGGCCCGTTCGCCGGGTTCATGGCCGACGCCGTCGTGGGCTTCCACTTCCAGTACCCCGAGATGCCGTTCGACGAGCTGATGAACGACACCGGCCGCAAGGCCATCAAGGACGTCCAGACCAACTGCCTCTTCGGCACCCTCGCGGTCTTCGCGGGCCAGCGCATGGAGAACTTCTCCAAGGACAAGCTCACCCTCGACCAGATCTACGCGCTGAAGGGCCCGGACGGCGCCACCTGGGGCCAGATCGTGGACGGCCTCAAACTCGGCGTCGACATCGGCGCCCCGTCCTCGAACGCCAAGTACAAGATCGGTTTCCCGGTCTTCCAGTACCGCGGCTACTTCGAGGAGATCATCCCGCACGAGACCGAGGACGGCACCCGCGCCGCGTACTGCAAGGCCGGGATCAACACCACCTGGAACAACACGTACCCGACCGAGCACGCCACCACCCTGTGGGGCGCCTCCGGCGACGTCATGAACTTCCTCGACGACCGCTTCCACGACAAGCCCGCCAAGGGCAACTGCTGAGCCGGGCGGCGCGGGCTCCGGGGTGGCGCGCCCACCCCGGAACCCGCGCCGCTTCTCCCCTTGCCTCACGAAGACCGTCCGGCAGTAGCGTTCGGCGTGAGGGGAAGGGGAGTCGCGTGCTGTTCAAGCAGAAGGTCCTGGAGGGGATCGCGGACGGGAGCGTCACGCTGGCCTTCCGCCGCTGGAAGCGCTGCGCCGTACGCCCGGGGAGCCGGCTTCGCACCGGCGCCGGCGTCGTCGAGATCGACTCGGTAGCCGAGGTCGCCGAGGACGCGGTCACCCCGGAGGACGTCCGGCGCGCGGGCTACGCGTCCCTGGAGGAGCTGCGCAAGGAGCTGGCCAGGTACCCCGACGGCGCCCTCTACCGGATCGGCCTCCGCCTCGCCGGCCCGGACCCGCGGACCGCGCTCCGCGAACGAGGCGTCCTCGACGCCCGCGAGGCCGCCGAGGTCCGGCGGGAGCTGGCCCGCATCGACAAGGCCGGACGCCGGGGACCCTGGACCGCGAACCTGCTCCGCCTGATCCAGGAGCTCCCGGCCACGCCCGCCGCCGTTCTCGCGGAACGGCTCGGCCGCGACACGGCGGCGCTCAAGCGCGACGTCCGCAGGCTCAAGGAACTGGGCCTCACCGAAAGCCTCGGGACCGGCTACCGCCTCTCCCCCCGAGGCACCGCCGTGGTGAGCACCCTGCCGCCTGACCCTCCGGTGTCGTGAACCCCTGCGCCGCGGCCGGCCGCCCGGACGGTGGACGGCTCCGGACGTCCTCAGCGGGAGTCGGTCAGGTCGCGGCGGGCGGGTGCCGGCGCGTTGGCCGCCGCCGGCCTCGGCACGAAGACGTACGCGAGTACGGAGCCGATGATCCCGGCCGCCGCGGCGGCGATCAGGACCCGGTCCAGGCCCTCGGTCATGGCACCGCCGCCCTGCTGGAACAGCACGCCGAGGACGGCGACCCCCAGTGTCTGCCCCAACTGCCGGAAGGTGGTCATGGCCCCGGCGGCCATGCCTCCCCGCTCCGGCGGAAGCGCCGCGAAGACCGCGGCTCCCATCGCCGGGCCCAGCAGCCCCACACCGACGCCGGTCAGGGCCAGCCCCGGCGCGAGCGAAACGGCGGACGCGCCCGCGTCCAGCCCCGCCTGTAGCGCGCAACCGATCCCGCTCAGCAGCAGGCCCGTCGCGAGGACGGCGCGCGGGGACCTTCCGTGCAGCCTGCGCCCGCTGATCAGCGAGGTGGCGAAGGAGGCCAGCGCGAGCGGCATGAGCGCGAGCCCGGCGCGCGCCGGTCCCAGGCCGAGTCCCGACTGCAACCACACCGAGGTGTAGACGAGCGCCGCGAAGGCGGCCGTGGAGGCGACCACGCACATCATCACGGCGGAGAAGGCCGCCCGGCCGAACAGCGCCACGTCCAGCAGCGGCGCGGGGCTGCGCAGCTCGACGCGGGCGAAGACGGCGAGAGCGAGTGCGGCGAGCGCCAGCGGGCCCAGCACCGCGGGGGACGCCCAGCCCACCTCGCCGGCCGACGTCAGGGCGTAGGTCAGCGAGCCCGCGCAGAGCGCGAAGACGACCATGCCGGGCAGGTCGATGCGCGTTCCGGTGCCCTGCCGTCCCGGCGCCAGGACCCGCAGCGTCAACGCCACGGTGACGGCGACGAGGGGGAGGTTGAGGAAGAAGACCGACCGCCAGCCGAGGTACTGGGTGAGGGCGCCGCCGAGCATCGGCCCCACCGCGGCGGCCAGGCCGGACACCGCGCCGAAGACGCCCATCGCCCGTCCCATGTCGGGTCCCCGGTAGCAGGAGCCGATCAGGGCGAACGTGGTCACGGCCATCGCCGCGCCGCCGACGCCCTGTGCCGCGCGGGCCGCGACCAGCGCGCCCGCGTTCGGGGCCGAGCCGCAGGCCAGCGAGGCGACGCCGAACACCATCAGACCCGCGACGTACACCGTACGCGCGCCGAACCGGTCCGCCAGGGCCCCCATCATGAGCATCAGCACGGCCAGGACCAGCGTGTAGACGTTGGCCACCCACTGGAGCGCGGGCAGCGGGGCGGACAGCCCCTCCCCGATCTCGGGAAGGGCGACGGACAGCACGGTGGTGTCGAGCAGGAACATGAACGTGCCGAGACAGACGGCGACCAGCGGCCACCACTTGCGCATGAGGCTCTCCTCCGCAGAACTCGTCGGACGCCTCCACTGTCCGGACCAACGTCCCTCGGACGCCATCCAGGGCCCCATGCTCGGCGGATACTGGCATACTTCTGCCCGATGAAGACGGATGCCGTCACCCTGGACGAGGTTGATCAGGGACTGGTGCACGCGCTGCGGATCGACGGCCGGGCCCCGTTCCGCCTCGTCGGCCAGGCCCTCGGCGTCTCCGAGAACACCGTCGCCCGCCGCTACCGCCGCCTGCGCACGGCCGGCGTCCTCCGCGTCGTCGGCACCCTCAACGGCGCCCGGCTCGGCTACAACGCCTGGACCATCCGGTTGCAGTGCACACCGGACGCGGCGACCGCCATCGCCGAGGCCCTCGCCGCCCGTCCCGACACGTCCTACGTCTACCTGCTCTCCGGCGGCACCGAGATCTCGTGCAGCGTCCAGACGCCCACCGCGGATGAGAGCGAGGCGCTGCTGCTGCACAGGCTCCCCAGGACCAGGCGCGTCACCGCCGTCTCCGCCCACCTGCTGCTCGGCCACCACGCCCTGCCCGGCGACTGGGCCGGGCCCGCCCGGCTCACCCCCGAGCAGGCCGCGCCGCTCGTCCCGCCGCCTCCCGAGGCCGCCGACGTCTCCCTGGAGCCCGCGGACCGTCCGCTCTTCGACCTGCTCTCCCGGGACGGACGGGCGAGCCACACCGAACTCGCGGCCGCGACCGGCTGGTCCGAATCGACCGTGCGACGCCGACTCACCGTCCTGCGCAGGTCCGGAGTGCTCAACTTCCTCGTCGATATCCCGCCAGCCGCCCTCGGCTTCCGCGCTGAGGCCCGCCTGTGGATGACCGTGCGCCCGTCCCGGCTCGCCGCCGTGGCCCGCGCGATGGCCGGCCACCCCGAAGTCTCGCTCGTGGCCCAGACCACGGGGCCGACCAACCTGCTCGCCGCCGTCAACTGCAAGGACTCCCTGGACCTGGCGCGGTATCTGAC
This sequence comes from Actinomadura sp. J1-007, assembly GCF_009793335.1. Taxonomy (GTDB): domain Bacteria; phylum Actinomycetota; class Actinomycetes; order Streptosporangiales; family Streptosporangiaceae; genus Spirillospora; species Spirillospora yumaensis. The sequence continues at coordinate 3,694,473 of NZ_WING01000001.1, forward strand.
CGAGCGGATCGCGTCACTGGACGCGATCCACACGATCGAGACGGCCCCCGTCATCCGCACGGTGAAACGAGCCGGGGCCCTGCTCCCCCTCGAACGCTGAGCCGAGGACGGCTCGCGCGGAGTCCGGCGCGCCGTTCCCGCCGAGCGAGGTTTCCGCGGTCACTCTCCGTGGGCATGCGTAAAGGTGATCAAGCTCTGGGGGACGTCTCCGGCCTGGGGACGACCGCGAATCGGGGGACTGCATGAACGTGAAGCGCGTGATGACCGTGACCGCCTGCGCCGCCTGCGCCGTGGCCGGCCCGCTGCCCGCGGCGTCCGCGGCGCCGGAGCCCACCGCCCTCGCGGCGCAGGGCTGCCGGGTGGACATCCCCATCTTCAAGCCGTTCCTGGTCCCGGAGGGCAGCGACGCGAAGATCCTCAACCAGACCTTCACGTGCGTCAAGGGTCAGTGGGTCCTCAAGCCGAAGACCTCCTCGACCGGCCGGGATTAGGCCGCGGCCGGTCCGGGCACGATCACGATCGCCCCCGGGTTCGGGGGTGACGCATGGGCGGTCGGCGGTGGGCCGTGCTCGCGGTGCTGTCGGGCAGCCTGCTGATCATCGCGATGGACGCGACGATCCTCAACGTGGCGTTCCCGTCGCTGGTGGCCGACCTCCGGCCGTCCTCGGTCGAGCAGCTCTGGATCGTCGACGCGTACGCGCTCGTGCTGTCCGGGCTGCTGATCACCGCCGGGGCGCTCGGCGACCGCTGGGGCCGCCGCCGGCTGCTGCTGGCGGGCTTCGCGATCTTCACGCTGGCCTCGCTGCTGGCGGTGGCGGCGACCACCCCGGTGGTGGTGATCGTCGCGCGGGCCCTGCTCGGCGTCGGCGGCGCCGCCATCATGCCGGCGACGATCTCGATCCTGCGGGTGGTGTTCACCGACCCCCGCGAGCGGGCCCTCGCCTACAGCGTCTGGACGGCCGTGATCGGCGCGGGCATGGCGCTCGGCCCGCTGGTCGGCGGCCTGGTCGTCGAGGCGTTCGCGTGGGAGGCGGCGTTCCTGCTGAACGTGCCCGTCGCCGCCGTGTGCATCGTGTTCACGCTGTGGCTGGTGCCCGAGTCGTCCCATCCGCGCGAGGGCCGCTGGGACTGGTGGGGCGTGGCGCAGTCGGTCGTCGGCATGGTGTCGCTGGCCGCGGGGATCAAGCTGGCCGGCGCGCACGACGTGCCCCTCGGCCTCGCCCTGCTCGTCCTGGCGGCGGCGGCCCTGACGCTGTTCGTGCGCCGGGAGCTGCGCATCGCGAACCCGCTGCTCCAGGTCCGGATGTTCGCGCGCCGGACGTTCAGCGTCTCAGCGGTCTCGATCTTCCTCGGCATGCTGGCGCTCGGCGCGGTGCTGTTCCTGCTCAGCCAGTGGTTCCAGTACGCGCAGGGCCTGCGGCCGTTCGCCGCCGGGGTGCGGCTGCTGCCCGCCCCCGCCACCCTGATCATCGCGCCCCTCTTCACACCGCGCCTGATCGGCCGCTTCGGCGTCGGCCCGGTGCTCGGCTGCGCGATGGGCGTCGCCGCGCTCGGCATGGCGGTGCCGTGGCTGGCCGACCTGGCGGGCCGCCTGGACTACGCCGCGGTCGCCGTCGCGCTCGCCTGCCTCGGCATCGGCTTCGGCATCGCCGCCACCGCGGCCTCGGTGGCGCTGCTGGCGTCCTCGCCGCAGGAGGAGGCGGGCGGCGCGGCGGCGGTCGAGGAGATCTCGTACGAGCTGGGCGGCGCGATGGGCGTCGCCGCGATCGGCAGCCTGGCCGGCGTCCTGTACCGCAACGCCCTCCCCGCCCTCGACCTGCCCGCCCCGCTGTCGGCCCGCCTCCGCGACTCCATCGGCGAGGCCGCCGTCGTCTCCGGCGAGATCGGCGGCCCCGCAGGCGCGCACGCCATGCACGAGGCGACCCGCGCGTTCACCGCGGCCCTCGGCTGGTCCTTCCTCGCCGCCGCGATCACCCTCCTCCTGTCCGGCCTCATCGGCCACCACCTCATCCCCAAAAACTACAAACCCACCGAACCACCCCACTAACCCATCCCGCCACACGCCCGTGCCGCGGAAGCCGGGTCAGTGCAGAAAAGAGGCATCCAGCGAGATGGCGAGGGCGCCTCTTCTCCACGCCACCGCAGGGCGGAGGCAACCGCGCCGCCCTCCGGCACCGGCCTCACGCCTTCACGCGGCGCACCAACTCGGCGAAGGTCTTGGCCGTCAGTACGAGCCGTCCGCGCTCCGGCGCCTTGCTGTCACGAACGCAGACCGCGCGACCCGCCGAGCCTGCGATCTCCACGCAGTCTGCGTTGGACGACTGCCCGCTGCTGTAGGACGACTTACGCCATTGCTGCATGTGCACGTCGCTCCATCCACACCGGACTCAAAAATTTGCCTCGTAGCGCTTCACCCGATCAAGCAGTTCGGCGAAGACCCTGGCCGACAGGCACAGGTGGCCGCCTTGGGGATCTCTGCTGTCCCGAACGCCCACACCCTGCACCAGCGCCGCCAGTTCCACACACTCCTGTCCGCCGTCGCCGCCCCCGCCACTACGACTCGACTTCCGCCACCGAATCATGTGCGCCTACCAATTCTGTTCCGGCATTGAGCAAGCTCGTTCGACTTGCTTCGCGCGGATCAGAAGCTCAGCGAAGCCTTCGGCCGACAGGGTCAGATGACGGTCCTCAGGATCTTTGCTGTCACGGATGCCGACGTGGGCGCTGCTGATCGCTGCCAGCTCCACGCAGTCCGCCTGTCCGGAAGACCCGCTGCTGTAGCTGGATCTCCGCCATGCCCGGCTCTTCATCGCATTGACTCCCTGCCGCATCCGGGCCTCGTACCGGCTCGAACGGTGGCCAACGGCGCTCAACAAGAACGTGCTGGACGATGATTCCCACTCTCATGGACTCTCGGGCTTAGGTCCAGCCTTGCTCTCCGCGCGGTTGGCGAACGAGCGGCGGACGCGTCTTCACATGGGACGGCGACGCACGTACCCAGCAGCCCCCCGGAGGAACGCCGTCGCTGCACGAGAGAACGGCGCCATGTGTGCACGTCGGAGGCGTGAGGAGGGATCGTCTGGTCTCTCCTTTATGCGATGAGCGGCACGGACTCCACGACCGCGCCGCTCACTCACGTCAGCCAATATTCCCTCAGAAGCTCAGCTCGTCCCGCTTGACGCGGCCAACGAACTCGGCGAAGCCCTCGGACGACAGGCTCAGATGCCCACTTTCAGGATTCTTGCTGTCCCGAACACCCACACCCTGCTCCAGCGCTGCCAGCTCCACACAGTCCTGGCCGCCAGAGCCCCCGCCGCCGCTACGACTCGACTTACGCCAGCTGGTCATTCCACTGCTCCATCCGTCGTGCGATGAGCTTCCGCGAAGCGTCCCAAGGCAAGGCGCTATCGCCGATTCGGTCCCAACGTACCTCGAACTCACGGAGCTCAGAGTCTCCCTGAATCAGCCTCCCTCCTCCTGGAGCTTCGACAAAAGCGAGGCTTCCTCTGGCAAGCGCGAGCCTGTTGAAGGAACCGTCCAGGCCGAGGTAGAAATTCGTGGCTTGCGGGACCACCCGGACGCTGACCTGAGGGTGGCAGGCGAGTTCGTGAATGACCGCGAGTTGGTCTCGCATCACCTTGGGACCGCCGATCGGGCGGAGCAGCGCGGACTCGTCCAGCAGGACCCACACGTGCGGAGGGTCATCGCGCCGTAGAACGTCCTGCCTGCGCATGCGGGCCTCTACGGCGCCCTCGATGTCGGTCACCATGCGTGAGGCCGTGATGCAGGCCCGCGCGTACTCGGGCGTCTGGAAGAGTCCAGGGATCAGCGATAGCCGGTAGAACCGGATGACTCGCGCCTGAGTTTCGTACTTCGCGTACTCCGCGAACCAGTCCGGGTCGTGGGCCGTTCTCGCGTATCTGACCAAGCGAGCGAAATGCCCGTTGAGCTGGAGGAACGCGTCCAGCTTGTCTGCTTGGTGGTGGGCATTGGGGACGTGAAGGCCGGTGCGCCTCTCGTGCTCGACTGGAAGGCCCTTCCGAGCGCGAGCCTGCCGGGCACGGTGCGCCTCCTGCTGGAGCAGCGCCTCGCGGGGCGCGGGCTGCTGCCTCTGCTCGGCGGCCGAGCGGACGACCTGTATCTCGCCACCTCCGAACTCCTGACGAACGCCTGCAAGGAGACGCCGTACGCCGAGATCCACTACCGCTCTACGTTCGGCCGGCATTGCGTGTGGATCGGGGTCTGGGATTCGTCCGATCGGATTCCCGGTGAGCCGGCCTTCCATCCTGATTGGCCGCTCGCGCTGCTGGAGGCGCGGGACGGCGGCCACGCTGAGGCGCGTTTCATCGGGCCCGACCAGTAAATGCCTATGCGTTCGCAACGGGTGTCGTAGGAAGTGATTCGGGAGACCCGGGATAAACGGCGGGCGGCCGGGGAGTCGAAGTGTTCTCGTTACGGGATTTCGGTGCCTTCGGAGGGGTGGATTATATGAATTGATCGGCCAGGTAATGCGGTTGGGGGTTAGGTGGGGTGGGCGCCGTGGGATTCGAGCCAGATCGCCATGGTGGGGAAGTTGGAGCGGCGGGCGGCGTCCAGGGGAGTGAGGTTGTCGTGGCCCACCCAGTTGAGGTCGGCGCCCAGGGCGAGGAGGTGGGCGGCGGTGTTCTGGTGGCCGCCGTGGGCTGCGCACCACAGCGCGTTGGAGAGTTCGGAACGGGCGGGGACCGGGTCCGTCAGGGCTTGGACGCGGGACAGGAGGCCGAGGGCGGCGGCCTGCCAGAGGTTGGGGTCCGCGCCGTGTTCCAGCAGGCGGTGCGCGGCGTTCCACTGGCCGAACGCGACGGCGTCCGCGAGGGGCGTGCCGCCGTCGATGACCGAGCCGGGAGCGGAGACGTCGGCTCCGGCGGCGACGAGGGCGTCCACGGCGGGTACGTCGTCGTTGCTCGCGGCCCAGTGCAGCGGCGTCTCGGCGTGCGCGCCGGCGAACGGGGCGTTGACGTCGGCGCCCGCCTCCACCAGTACGAGGACGGTCCGCGCGATCTCCGGGAGGTGGCCGGGGTGGTCGGTGGCGACGTGCAGGAGCGTGCGGGCGCCGTCCGGGCGGGCGGTGGCGAGGTTCGGGGAGGCGGCGAGAACGCGGCGGAGCGTCTCGGGGGCGCCGGTACGGATCGCCTCGACGGCCGCGTCAATCACGGTGCAGCCAGGTGAGCAGGTCGGGCGGGGCGAGGGCGGCGGCGCGTTCGTGATAGCGGGCCAGGTCGGCGGGGGTGAGGGCCGCGCGGCCCTCGCCGGACGTGCCGCGGCGGAAGAACGCGGCGTCGTCCTTGAGGACGCCCGGCGGCGTCGGAACGGACGCCCGCGCGCGCATGGACGCGAACGTCGCCGCGTCCACCAGGGACGGCCACACGTCCTCGGGCACGTCGATGCCGAGGATCCCCGCCAGGCGGCGCATCTCGCCGGGGAGGTCGCGCAGCAGGTCGTCGTAGTGAACGAGCACGACGTTCGGCTCGGAACGCGACCAGGCGTCGGACAGGTGCCACATGACGCCGGGGAGCGAGTCCATCTCTTCGAGGTGCGAGACGTCCCGGGAGATCCAGTCGAGAAGCCATTCGTCCAGGGGAGGAAGGGCGCGGGACCGTTCGCGGACGATGTTGGCGCTCTGGTGGTGCAGGGAGACGGCCATGTCGAGCGGGTGGCGGGCGACGACGATGTACGTCGCGCGGGGGTCGAGCGGGACGCCGTCCAACGGGGTGTGGGTCTTGACGAACCGGCGGTGCCGCTGGGCTTCGAGGCGCGCGATGACCTCGTCGCGGGGCGTGACGAGCCAGTCGAGCCACGGGGAGAGAGCGGAGAGCGGCTCGGGGAGTTCGGGCGTGCGGAAGACCAGGAGCGCGCAGATCATCTGCATCCAGGTCGTGCCGCTCTTGGACCGGGTACTGATCACGATGTCGCCCCGGCGGAACGGGAAGTCCTCCCACCGGCCGCTGTCCTCGTCCGCCGAGGTGTACCGGGTCCAGTCCATGCGCCCCAGCGTAGCCAGTGGCAGAACGCCTGACTCGTCCGGACGGGGCGCCCGGAGACCGCGTCCGGCGGGCGGGGGCCGCGTCCGGCAGGGGCGGCTGGTGGGCACGTCCGTGGAGGACGGCGGGCGGGCGGAGGCTGCACCCGGCCGGTGCGTACGGCGGCGGGGGCGGCTGGCGGGCGCGTCCGGACGGGACGCGCGGAGGTCGCGTTCGGACGGTGCGTTCGGCGGCTAGCGGGCGCGTTCGGCGGGGGCGGCCCCTGGCGCGTTTGGCTGGTCTGTTCGGTTGGCGCATCCGGCTCGGCTGGCGGGGTGGGGTTAGAGCCAGCCGGCGTGCTCGGCGATTCGTACGGCGTGCAGGCGGTTGCGGGCGCCGAGTTTGGCGACGATCGCGGTGAGGTAGTTGCGGACGGTTCCGGGGGACAGGTTCAGCCGGGCCGCTATCTCGTCGCTCTCGATGCCCTCGGCCGCGAGCCGCAGCACCTCCAGTTCGCGGTCCGACAGCGGGCCATACTCGGATTCCAGCGCGGCGACCGCGAGCTGCGGGTCGATCACTCGCAGCCCGGCCGCGACCTTGCGGATGGCCTCGGCGAGCTGTTCGGGCGGCGCGTCCTTGACGATGAACCCGGACACCTTCGCGGCGAGCGCGCGGCGCAGGTTGCCGGGGCGGCCGACGCCGGTGAGGACCAGCACGCGGCAGGACGGCAGCCTGTCGCGCAGTTCGGCGGCGGCGGTGAGGCCGTCCACGCCGGGCAGCACGATGTCGATGACCGCGACGTCCGGGCGTTCCGCGAGCGCCGCCGGGACGATGGCGTCGCCCGAATGGACTTCCGCGACGACGTCGATGTCGCGTTCCAACTTCAGCAGCGCGACCAGCGCGCCCCTGACCATGTGCATGTCCTCGGCGATCAGCACCCGGATCATGGTCGTCCCTCCCGCCCGCACTACGGCTCCGCCATGATCCATCGTGTCGGACGCGCGCGCCCCCGCGAGAACCGGCCGGTCCTGCGACCGCCGTTCGCCCGATCGGGACACCGGGGTGGACGACGTCGGCGGCGCCGTGTTCGTCCTCAAGAGGGGTGCGATCCGGTGCCGGTTCGTGGGCATTCCGGAGGGCACGGGCGAACGGGCGCGCGCCGACGTCGTCTCCGCGCTGCGCTATCACGGCTACGCGTGCGCTGACGGGGTGGTGCTGCGGTCGTCCGGCTGCGCGGTGTGCGGCATCCGGAGGCGGGCGTCGGAGGTCAGGCCGCGCGGCGGGTGCGGCGCGACGTGCGGCGGCCCGCCCGGCCCGAGGGGGTGAGGAGCTGGAGCAGGACCCGGAACGGCAGCGTGACGACGTTGACGATGGTCGCGATGATGCTTCGCAGTGCCGCGGTGATACGGCGCATTGTCTCTCCTTCTTCGTTGTCGATGGTCGTACGTACCCCTCCCTTCGCGTCTACACATTCAGGCCGGTTTCGGTCCGCCCTTGGAAGGCGTTCTTGGGCTGCGGGCGCGGCCGGGCGCCGGAACGCGACCGGCCGCCGGAACGCGACCGGCCGCCGGAACGTGGCCGGCCGCCGGAACGCGGCCGGCCGCGAGGACGGCGTTAGCCGGGGACGGTGGTGGCCGGGTCGCCGTTGCCCTTGCCGTCGTCACCGTCGTCGGCGGTCTCCGGCTCCGTGGTGGGGCGGGCGGCGGGGGTCGGGCGGAGGACGACGAACGCCAGTACCGCCGCGATCGCGCCGCCGATGACGCCCGCGACCGCCGTTGTGGAGACCGCCTCGGTGAAGGCGTTGCGCGCGGCGGCGGCCAGGGCGGCGTCGCCGCTCGCGGCTGCGACCGCGAGGGCGTCGCCGACCGATTCGCGCGCCGGGCCGGTGACCGCGTCCGGGAGGTTGTCCGAGTACGCCGCAGACAGGACGCTGCCGAGCACGGCCACGCTGAGGGCCTGGCCGAGCTGCTGGACGGTGTCGTTGACAGCGGAGCCGACCCCGGCGCGTTCGGGCGGGAGCGCGCCGAGCAGCGTGCCGTACGCGGCGGGGCCCATCGTCCCGCTGCCCATGCCCATGATGACCAGGGCGGTGACGAGCATCGGGTAGCCGTCGCCGGGCGACAGCATGGCGAGCACGCCGAAGCCGACCGCGAGCAGCGCGAGGCCGCCGCCGACCGCGACCCGCGCGCCGAACCTCTTGTCGATCACGACGCCGATCCCGTTGCACACCATCGCCGCGAGCAGCAGCGGGATGAACGCGACGCCCGCCTTGAGCGGGCTGTACCCGAGGACGAACTGGAGGTACTGGGTCAGCGCGAGCAGCAGGCCGCCCGCCGAGAACGACATCAGCACCACCGACAGGCTCGCGCCGCTGAAGTTGCGGTCGCGGAACAGGCCGACGGGCAGCATCGGCTCGGGCAGCGCCGTTCCCACAGCACGAACGCGGCGAGCGCGACGACCGCGAGGACGAACCCGCCGATCGTCCGCCCGGACGACCAGCCGTCCCGCGCCGTCTCGATCACGCCCCACACGAGCGCCGTCATCCCGACCGTGGACAGCACGGCGCCCGGGAGGTCGGGGCGCACGCGCGGGCCGCGCGACTCGGGGATGACCAGCAGCGCGGCGACCACGCCGAGCACCGCGATCGGGACGTTGAGCAGGAACACCGAGCCCCACCAGAAGTGCCGCAGCAGCAGGCCGCCGACGATCGGGCCGCCGAGCGCGCCGACCATGAGCACCGAGCTCCAGATCGCGAGCGCCTTCTTGCGCTCCTTCTCGTCGAAGACGGTGGTGAGGATGGACAGCGTCCCCGGCATGAGGAACGCGCCGCCGACGCCCATCAGGGCCCGCGCCGCGATCAGCTCGCCGGGGGACGAGGCGAGCGCGGCGGGCACGGACGCGCCGCCGAACAGCACGAGCCCGATGACCAGGCCGCGCCGCCGCCCGTACCGGTCCGAGAGGGCGCCCGCCGTGAGCAGCACCCCGGCGAACACCAGCATGTACGCGTCGAGGATCCACTGGATGTCGGAGTTGCTCGCGTGCAGGTCGCGGACCAGCGACGGGATCGCGACGTTGAGGACGGTGTTGTCGATGACGGCCACGAGCAGGCTCAGGCAGAGGACGCCGAGGATCCACCAGCGGCGGGGGTGAGGGGTAGGCATGGCTCCTCATTGGTACGGCGATCGAATTTTCGCACACTGTACCAACTTTCGTACGCTGTTCTCCAGCGGGTAGGCTTCGAGCCGTCGAGCACCCCGGAGGAACGCGCGCATGCCCCAGAACACCGACCCCATCGCCGACTCGGTCTGGCTGCGTCCGGCCAAGCCGAAGCGGGGCCGGCCGCAGCTCAGCCGCGAGGAGATCGTCGCCGCCGCCATCGAGCTGCTGGACGCCGAGGGCCTGGACGGTCTCAGCATGCGCCGGCTCGCCGCGCACCTCAGCGCGGGCGCCACGTCGGCCTACTTCTACGTCGCCAACAAGGACGAGCTGCTGGAGCTCGCCGTCGACGAGATCATGGGGGAGGTGCGGCTCCCGGACGTCGGCGCGGTCGGCTGGCGCGCCGCCGCCGCGAGCCTCGCCGGCGACCTGCGCGCCGTGCTGCTGCGCCACCCGTGGATGGTCGCCCTGCTCGGCGTCCGGCCCGCGATCGGGCCGCAGGCGATGCGGATGAGCGACCGGATGGTCGAGGTCCTGACCGCCGCCGGGTTCGCGGGCGCCGACCTCGCGCGGGCGAGCTCGCTGCTCACCTCGCACGCCATCGGCGCCGCCACCGGCGACGTCGCCCTGCGCACCGCGACGGCCCGCGCCGGGAAGACGCCGAGCGAGCTGGTCGGCTCCCTGGCGCCCTACGTCGCGCGCACCGCCGCCGAGTACCCCCACTACGCCGCCTGGTGGGGGGAGAACGGCTCACTCGTCATCGACCCCGACGACAGCTTCGCGTTCGGCCTCGACCGCCTCCTCGACGGCCTCCAATCCTGGCTGGACGACCATTGACGCCGCCCCGGCGGACGGGCCCGCGCGGGAAGGGGAGTCAGCCGTGCCAGGTCGGGAGGGGCCGGTGTTCCGCGGCCACCTCGAAGGCGGCACGGGCCAGGAGGCGGGTCGAGTCGAGGGTCGGCAGGGGAGAGGACTCAGGCGGCACCAGCAGCGGGATCTCCGTGCAGACGAGGGCCACGGCGTCGCAGCCGCGCGCGGCCAGGTCCTCGATGACGCGGACGAACTCGCGCCTCGCCTCGTCGCGGAACACGCCGTTGACCAGTTCGCCGAAGATGGTCTCGTTGATCAGGCGGCGGTCGTCGGGGCCCGGGATCTCGGCCTCGATGCCGCGTTCGCCGAGCGCGCGCGGGTAGAGGTCGCCGTCCATCAGGTAGCGGGTGCCGAGGACGCCGACCTTGCCGCGGCCGTCGCGGGCGGCGCGTTCGGCGACGACCTGGGCGATGTGCAGGCCGGGCAGGGCGAGCGGCTCGCCCGGGGCCTCCAGGGCCATGTGCGCGGTGTTGTCGGGGCAGACGAAGAAGTCGGCTCCGGCCTTGGCGAGCCTGTCCACGCTGACGGCGAGCGTCTCGCGGATGGACGCGTGGTCGCCCGAGTCCCACGCGGGCATGCTGCGTCCCATGGCGACGCAGTCGAGCGTCACGTCCGGGTGCTCGTGCGGGCCGAGTTCGCGGAACCCCTCCCGGCACACGGTCTGGAAGCACAGCGCCGCGCCTTCGGCGCTGTGGGCGAGGATCCCCACGTGTCTCACACGACCTCCCTGGCTCGTCCCGAGAAGATCATGATGTTCTGACCGTTCGCAAGGGCGCCGGCTCTGGAAGAAGCGCCGGGGCATCGGGCAAAAGCAGGCATGGCACGCACACCCCCAGACCGGGAGGCGGCATGATCCCCCGCCCCCTCGCCCCTCCCGGCGGCCGCGTCGACGACGCCGCGCTGATCCGGGCGTCCCGCGACGAGCCGGAGCGCTTCGCCGAGCTGTACGACCGGCACGCCGCGGCGATCCGGAGCTACACCGTCCGGCGGCTCGGACCGGACGCGGCCGACGACCTGACGGCCGAGACGTTCCTCCAGGCGTTCCGGGACCGCGGCCGGTACGACGCCGCGTTCGCCGACGCCCGGCCCTGGCTGTACGGCATCGCGACGAACCTGATCAGGCGGCACCGCCGTTCCGAGGTCAGGTTCTTCAAGGCGATCGCGCGGACGGGCGTCGACCCGGCCCGCGAGACGACCCTGGAGGCCGTCACCGACCGCCTCGCCGCCCAGGCCATGCGCAAGCGCCTCGCCGCCGCCCTGGCCCGCCTCAACCTCGGCGAACGCGACGCCATGGTGCTCCTCGCCTCCGGGCTCAGCTACAAGGAGATCGCCCGCGCGCTGGACGTCAGCGTCGGCACCGTGTCGTCCCGCGTGAACCGTGCCCGTACGAAGATGCGCGCGACCCTGGAGGACACCCGCCATGGATGAGCTCAAGCTGATGGAGGACTTCGTCCGCGACGTGGCCGAGCCGGACAGCGCGTCGCTGGCCCAGGGCCGCGCAAGGCTCCTCGCCGACATGGACGGCGGAGCCGACCAGGAGACCCGCGCCTTCTCACGCCGCGCCTCTTCGCGTCCTGCCTTCCCGCGCCGCCGCTTCTCGCGGCCCGTGGTGCGTACCGTCGCCGTCGGGACGCTGGCCGCGGCGATCGCCGCCGGAGTCACGGTCGTGCAGAGCGTGGGCGGCGACACCTCGCCGGGAGGCGTCGTCCCCGCGGGCCCGGTCGCCAACGCGCAGGAGCTCGCGACCCGCGCGAGGACGGCGGCGCGGTCGCAGCCGGACACCCCGCTGGCGCCCGGCCAGTGGATCTACGTCAAGACCCTCACCGCCGAGATCGACGGCCGCGTGCTCGGGCCCCGCACCAAGCGGACCGTCGACGAGCGGTGGCTCACCGTGGACGGCCGGACCCCGCCCCGCAAGGACCGCGCCATCGTCCCGCTGACCGAGCCGACCGCGAAGGCGCTGATCGGCATGCCCGCCGACCCCGACGCCGCGCTCGCCCGCCTCTACGCCGAGGTCCACCGCATCAGGCGCCTCGCGGCGCACCCGCCCGCGGGCCGGGGCCCGGTCGGCTTCAGCGTGCGCAACGACGTCCTCGGCGCGCCGCGCGGCATCGCGGCGTTCAACCTCGTGTCGGCGCTGCTGGAGTCGTACTACGTCCCGCCGCGCCTCCAGGCGACGCTGTACGGCGCGCTGTCCCGGATGCCCGGCGTCCGGACGCTCCCCGACTCGGTGGACGCGCAGGGCAGGCACGGCCTCGCGCTGTACGTGATGAGCGAGGGCTACATCAGGCAGGAGCTGATCCTCGACCGCACCACCTACCGCTATCTGGGCGGACGTTCGATCACCGTCGCCGACCACACGGTCCCGGCGCCGCCCGCCGACGTCGAGACCGACTCCCGCACGCCCATCCACATCAAGAAGGGCTCGGTGATCGGCTGGTCCGCCCTCCTGGCGTCCGCCCCCGTCTCCGGCCCCCACATCCGCCCCTGACCGCCCCCACTCGGACGGGTGCCCGCCCGCCAAGCCCACGCCCGCCCGCCGAGCCCCCGCCCGCCGCCCGCCCTCACTCGGACGGCCCCCCACCCGCCAAGCTCACGCCCGCCCGCCGAGCCCGCGCCTGCCCGCCGCCCGCCTCGTCCGCGCCTGCCCGCGCTCGTCCGCCCCTGACCGCCCGCCCCGGCGGCCGCCCGCCCGCCAAGCCCACGCCTGCCCGCCGTCCGCGCTAATCCGCCCGATGCCCGCATGCGGCCCGCGCCTGCCGCGCGTCCGCACGACCCCCGCACGCGCCCGCACTGCCGCGCTCGTCCCCACTCCGCCCACACGCGTCCGCAGCGCGTACGCACGCGTATGCACGCCGTCCGCGCGTGTCCGCCCACCGTTCGCCCGCGTCCACACGGTGCCCGCACGCCGCCCGAGCGCTCACAAGTCGCCCGCAAGCCGCCGCACGCCAGCCGCACCCGCCCGCACATCGGCCGCCCGCGTCCGCACGCCGCCCGCGCCTGCCGCTCGCGTCCGCGCGCCGTCCATGTCCGCACACCACTCGCGTCCGCACGCCGCCCTCGCCTGCCGCGCGCGTCCGCGCGCCGCTCGCGTCTGCACGCTGCTCGCGCCCGCACGTCGCCCGCTCGCGCCCGCGCGCCGCCCGTGCCTGCGCGCCGCGCGTCGCGCCCGCGTCCGGTGGGGCGGCGCGGGTGCGGGCGCGGGGGGTGGCAGCGGAGAGGTGGTACGGGTTAGGGGAGGGCGGCGAGGTCTTTTGCGATGCCGTTGCGTTGGATCTCCGAGGTGCCCGTCAGCACCCGGAACATCCGGACCCGGCGGAAGAGGTATTCGACCTCGTTCCCCTGGGTCAGCCCCTCCTTGCCGTGGATCTGCACGGCCTCGTCCAGGATGCGGAACGCGGTCTCGGCGACGAACAGCTTGCACATGAACGCTTCGAGTCGCGGCGGCGTGCCCCGGTCGAGGTCGGCCAGCGCCGCGTACGTCATGGAGCGCGCCGCGTAGAACTCGGTGGCCATGTCGGCGAGCTTGTGCTGGATCGCCTGGAGCCGCATGAGCGGGGCGCCGTGCACCATCCGCGTGCGGGCCCGTTCCAGCGTCAGGTCGAGGGCCCGGCGCGCCATGCCGAGCAGGGTGGGGCAGTGCAGCAGCCGGTTGACGGTCACGCGGCCGAGGCCGATGCGCATTCCGTCGCCTTCCCGGCCGAGCAGGTTGGCCGCCGGGACGCGGCAGTCGTCCAGGATCACGTCGCTCTCGATGTGGTCGCCGGACATCGGCGTCGCGCCGTCCGTGACCCGGCAGCCGGGGCTGTCCAGGTCCACGAGGAACGCGGAGAACGAGCGCTCGGTGCCGTCCATCCGGGCGATCACGATCGCGAAGTCGGCGAACGGCCCGGCGCTGCTGAACACCTTGTGCCCGGTGAGCCGGTACCCGTCCCCGTCCGGCACCGCGACGGTGCGCATGGCGAGCACGTCCGAACCCGCGTCGGCCTCGGTCAGCGAGAAGCAGCAGGCGCGCTCGCCCCGCGCCACCGGCAGGAAGTACTTGTGGAGCTGGTGCTCGGTGGCGTGCCGGAAGACGTCGCCGGCGCGCAGCGGGCCGCCCATCTCGCCGAGCACGCTGTGCCCGAGCACCCGGCCGCTCGCCCCGATCTCCTCCTTCAGCGCGGCCAGCGCGGTGTGCGTGATGGCCCGGCCGCCGAGCTCCTCGGGCAGGTGGATTCCGTAGAAGCCGAGCTCCCGGCTGCGCTGCCAGACGGGTTCGAGCATCGCGCGGGTGAGGCGGGTGTCGCGGCCGATGCCGTTGCGGCGCTCGTGGTCGGCGAGCTCGCCGTCGAGGTAGCCGCGCAGGTCCGCGACCAGGGCCGCGAGGTCCGGGTCCTCGTCGTAGGACGGGCGCAGGGAAAAGGTCATCGTCGTCTCCTCGCTTCAGTTGACCCGCCGGGCGGCGCCCGCCCAGTACGGCTCGCGGACGGCCTTCCGGTCGACCTTCCCGTTGCGGTTGTGGGGGATCTCGGCCACGAAGTCGACCGAGCGCGGCTTCTTGAACCGGTCCAGCCGTTCGGCGCAGAACGCGATGAGCCCCTCTTCGGTGACCTCGCCGTCCGCGCCGCCGCGGGTGACGACGACCGCCTTGACGGCCTCGCCCCACCGCTCGTCCGGGACGCCGACCACGCACGCCTCGCGTACGGCCGGGTGCTCGTAGAGGGCCGCCTCCACCTCGGTGCAGTACACGTTGAAACCGCCCGAGATGATCATGTCCTTCTTGCGGTCCACGATGAACAGGTAGCCGTCCTCGCGCATCCAGGCGAGGTCGCCGGTGTGCACCCAGCCGTCCCGGAACGTCTCGGCCGACAGCTCCGGCTCCCGCCAGTACTCGCGCACGCAGTCGGGGCCGCGCACGACCACCTCGCCCACCTCGCGGGGCGGCAGCTCCCGGCCCGCCTCGTCCACCACCCGGACCTCGGTGTCGTACGCCGCGCGCCCGCACGACCCGAGCAGCTCGGGATCGTCCGCGACCGCGCGCGCGATCTCCGCGGCGCTCAGCCCGGCGACGACGCTGGTGGTCTCGCCGAGGCCGTACCCCTGCGCGACGATCGGCCCGAACACCTCGACGGCCTGCCGCAGCCGCGCCGGCGACACCGGCGCGCCGCCGACCCGCAGGCTGGTGAGGCTCGACAGGTCGCGCCCGGCGAGGCCCTCGTGGGCGAGCAGCATGGTGAGCATCGTCGGCACCATGAACGTCGCGGTGATCCGTTCCCGCTCGACGGTGTCGAGGAAGGCGTCCACGTCCCACGTCGGCAGGATGTGCGCGGTCGCGCCGCCGAACACCCCGGCGAGTAGCCCCATGCCCGCCGCGTGGGTGATCGGGCCGCACGCCAGGTAGCGTCCGCCCGGGCGCGGCCGGGACTCGTCGCTCATGAGCTGCTTGCGCATGTTGGCGAGCCGGTTCCCCACGGTCTGGGTCGCCGCCTTGAGCGCGCCGGTCGAGCCCGACGTGAAGTTGAGCACCGCCGGGTCGTCCTCGGACACCTCGACGCGGACGGGCCCGGCCCCGCCCCCCTCCGCGAGCAGCGCCCCGTACCCCAGCACGGCGCCCTCCGGCGTGGCGCCGGGCGAGGGCGCCGAGCCGGGCGGGGCGGTGGAGCCGGCCGACGGGGCGGGTGGTTCGTCGAACGCCACGGGGAGGCAGTCCGAGCCGGAGGCGGCGATGGCGGCGAGCGCGTCGCCGGCGTGCGCGGCGTCGAAGATGAGGGCCCGGACCGGCGCGTACGCCAGGATGTGCGCGATCTCGGCCCGGCCGAGCCGCGCGTTGATCGGGGCCCTCATCAGCCCGGCCTTGTAGAGGGCGAACTCGACCACGACCAGCTCGCCCCGGTTCCAGGCGAGGCTCGCGACCGCGTCGCCCGGCCCGAGGCCGCGGCCGAGCAGCGCGGAGGCGAGCCGGTCGGCCTCCTCCTCCAGCCGCCGGAACGTCCAGCGGCGGTCCGCGCAGACGACCGCGGGCTCGTCCGGCCAGTACCGGGCGCTGCGGGTCAGATAGACGCCCAGGTTCATCGATCACCTCGGAAGTTAGAGGACGTGTTGTAAATTTTCAGACAGAATGTTCACTAACTCACCGCATGTCAAGAGTCTCTAGACTGGCGAGGGGCGCGGACGGCGGGACGGCGCGCCCGAGCGGACGACGGCGCGCGAAGGGTGACGATGGCCGAGGACAGGCGGACGCGGCGCACGCGGCGCGCCCTGAACGACGCGCTCGTGGGGCTCGTGCTCGAACGCGGCTACGCCGCCATCACCGTGGAGGACATCGCCGAGCGCGCCGACGTCGCGCGCGCCACGTTCTACAGCCACTACCGCGACAAGGACGACCTGTTCACGCGGGTGGCCGCCGAGCTGCTGGACGAGCTGCGCGAGCGGCTGAAGCCGCTGGTCGCCGAGAACGCCGTCGGCTTCACCGGCAAGCCGGTCCTGGAGATGTTCCGCCACGCCCAGGACCGCCGCGACCTCTACCGGATCATCCTGCGCGGCGAGGGCGACGGGAAGCCGCTGCGGATGTTCACCGAGGACTTCGTCCGGGCGACCGGCCTGGAGTTCCGCAAGCGCGCCGAGCTGAACGGCGTCGAGCCGAGGCTCGCCCCCGACCTGCTCGCCCGCGTCTGGGTCGGCGAGCAGACCGCCGTCCTCCAGTGGTGGGTCGAGCACGACACCCCGCCGATGCCGGCCGAGGAGGTCTCCCGGATGCTCCTCGACCTCGCCGTCCACGGCCGCTACTGGGCCAGCGGGTTCCCCGCCCCCGCCTGACCTGACCTCCCCGAACGCCCCCCGTTCGGACGCCCGGCCGGTTCGGTGTTCGCCTGGTTCGGCTGTCCCACCCGGTTGTCCCGTCCGGCTGTCCCGTCGGGCTGTCCCGCCCGGTTGGACGGCCCGTTCGGCTGCCCGGCTGCCCGGTTGGGCGGCCGAGTTGGACGGCCCGGTTGGACGGCCCGGTTGGACGGCCGGGCCCGCTCGCACGTCGGGCCCGTCCGGACGGCCGGGCCCGTCCGCACGTCGGGGCCGTCTGGACGTCCGGGGTCCGCTTGGTCTCGTCGCGTGTCCGGCCCGTCCGCACGTCCGGCGCCGCCTGGCCTCCTCGCGTGATCGGGCCGTTCGTTCGCGCCGGGCCCTTGAGACTGCTCCGGAACGTGACGTAGATTACCGGCCACTTCGACTGTTACCAGACAGTCTGTTCAGTTTTGGGTGCGGGGAGCGGTCGGCCGAACGGTGACGGGGAGGCCGCCGGGCCCGCGCGCCTTGAGGAGGTCTCGTGGCGAGCACACCACCCCCCGCCGATGGCGCGGACGTTCCCGGGCCGCCGGGCGAGGTCGCCTGGTCCTGCCTGAACGGCGCGCGCGTGCTGGACCTCTCGCGGCTGCTGCCCGGCCCGTTCGCCACGATGCTGCTGGCGGACCTCGGCGCCGACGTGGTCAAGGTGGAGGACGCGGCGTCCGGCGGCGACCCGCTGCGCGCGTTCGGGCGGCGGCGGTTCGCGGTCAACAACCGCAACAAGAGGTCGGTGGCGCTCGACCTGCGCTCCGCCGAGGGCCGCGCGGCGTTCCTGCGCCTGGCCGGACGCGCCGACGCGGTCGTGGAGAGCTTCCGCCCCGGCGTCCTGGACGAGATGGGCCTCGGCTACGAGCGGCTGCGCGCCGCCAACCCGGGGATCGTGCTCTGCTCGCTCAGCGGATTCGGGCAGGACGGCCCGTACGCGGGGCGTCCCGGCCACGACCTCAACTTCCTCGGCCTCTCGGGCTTCTTCGCGGTCCCGTCCCGCCCGGACGCCGAGGTCACGCGGCCCGGCGTGCGCGTCGGCGACCTGATCGGCTCGATGTACGCGGCGCTGTCCCTGGCCGTCGCGATGATGAGCGCCGGGCGGAACGGGACGGGCCAGCACCTCGACCTGTCCCTGCACGACGCCGCCACCGCGTGGGCGGGCCCGGCGGCGCTGTCGCTCGCCGGGCTCGCCGCGCCGTCCGACAGCCCGCTCGTCATGGGCGACAACAGCGTGTTCGCGACCTCGGACGGGCGCCTGCTGTCCCTCGCCACCTTCGAGGACAAGTTCTGGCGGGCGTTCCGCGAACGGCTCGCCGGGACGTTCCCCGACCTGGACACCGCCGCGTTCGACGGCCGCGCCGAGCGCACCCGCCGCAAGCGCGAGGTCGAGCGGATCCTGACCCGGACGTTCGCCGCCCGCGACCTGGCGTGGTGGAGCCGCGTCCTGGACGAGGCGGGGGTCCCCTGGGCGCCCGTCCTCACCGGCCCGGACGACCTGCTGAACGATCCGCACATCGCGGCCCGGGAGCTCATCGCGGACACCGCCGACGGCCCCGCGGTCCGCTTCCCCACCCGCTTCGGCCTCGGCCTGGACACCTTCCGCCGCCCCGCTCCGGAGCTGGGCGAGCACACCGCCGAACTCCTCGGCGAAGCCGCCCCCGCCCGGTCCGAGGCGGCGCGGGGCGGTGCGGCATGAGCTCGAACGAGGTGCTGTCCCTGGTCCTGCTCCTCGCCGTCTTCGTACTCGCGATCTGGCGGGACGTCAACGTCGGGCTGGTCGCGCTGCCCGCCGCGTTCCTCCTCGCCGGCATCGCCGGAATCCCGAAGGCGGAGGTCCTCGCGGGGTTCCCCGCCGACATCGTCGTCCTCATCATCGGCGTGATGTACATGTTCGGGCACGCGCAGCGCAGCGGCGCCATCGACCGGATGGTGCACGCCGTGGTCGCCGCGTCCGGCGGGCGCGACTGGGCGCTGCCGTGGGTGATGTTCCTGGTCGGGGCCGTGCTGAGCGGCATCGGCACCCTGCCGAGCGCCACGGTCGCGATCGTGCTGCCGATCGCGATGCGGCTGGCGCGCAACCGCGGCATCGACCCGGTCCTGATGGCCCTGGTCGCGTGCAGCGGCGCGGGCGTCGGAGGCTTCTCCCCGCTGTCGCCCTGGGCGGCGATCGTCCGCTCGCTCGCCGACAGGCAGGGTGCCGACTACTCGCCCGGCATGCTCTTCGTCGGGCTCGCCGCGCTGAAGTTCGCGGTCACCGTGATCGCGTTCTTCGCCCTCGGCGG
This sequence comes from Actinomadura sp. J1-007, assembly GCF_009793335.1. Lineage (GTDB taxonomy): Bacteria > Actinomycetota > Actinomycetes > Streptosporangiales > Streptosporangiaceae > Spirillospora > Spirillospora yumaensis. The sequence continues at coordinate 3,713,587 of NZ_WING01000001.1, forward strand.
CGGACGCCTCGCCCGCCGCACCACCCTTGAGCCCGCCCAAGAGCCCGAGTCCGTGCCTGCGCCCGCGTCCGCGCACGGGTCCGTGCCCGCCCCGCGACCGCGCCCCTGCCCGAGTCCGGTCCCGCCCCCGCGCCCGAGTCCGTGCGCGGGGGTGCTTCGCAAGTTGGGGGAGCGGGGGCGGGGGTTCCGGAGGTTCGGGGGCGGGGCCGGTCACCGCGTACCAGGTCGGGTCGCTGGCCGGGCTGGGGGTCTTCGTCGTCGCCGTGCTCGCGTTCGGGATGAACGTCGCGTTCGTGGCGCTGGCCGTCGGGCTCGTGCTGCACGCGGCGTTCCGGCCGGACACCCGGCGGGTGGTCGCCGACCTGCCGTGGGGCGTGGTGGTGCTGACCGCGGGCATCCTGGTCTACGTCGCCGACCTCGAACGGGTCGGGACGCTGAAGACGCTCGCCCGGCATCTCGGCGGGATCGACGGCACGCTGCTCACCGTCCTCGCGATCGCCTACCTGGCGGCGTTCTTCGCGACGATCGAGTCCTCGACGGTCGCGGTGCTGGGCCTGATCGTCCCGCTGGCGGCGACGGCGCTGCCGCACCAGACGTCCGCGCAGTTCACCGCGCTGCTGGTGGCCGTCTGCGGGACGATCGGCGCGGTCGCGATCAGCCCGCTGCACCTCGGCGGCGGGCTGGTGCTCGCCAACACCCGCGAGGAGGACACGCCCCGCGTGTTCCGCTGGACGCTCGGCTGGTCGGTCGGCGCGGCCGTGCTGCTCCCCGCCGTGCTGCTCCTCGTCCCGCTGGCGGCGGGGATCTGAGCGCGAAGGCGCCCGCCCGCGCCCCGACGCGGGCGGGCACCCGCCGGCAACGCAGAAATACGTTACATATCAGCAACATTGTCGGAGGGGTGCGGATCCCGTCCTGACCTGCTCGAATTTACATGAGCAGGACCATTGACGTGCGCTTAACCAGGCTGCTAGAAACGGGGCGCGTCAACATAGGAAACGTATCCACGGACGGGAGCGAGCCTTGAGTGACGAGTCCTCCCGGCGGGGCGGCCCGGCGCCGGCCGATGACCGGCGCGCCGCCGAGGCGGCGGAGAACCGGCGGCTGACCAGCCCGGACGCCCGGTACGGGGCGCGGCTGCGGCGGCCGTCGTCGGCGTCGGTGCTGCTGAACGCGGTGATCGAGGCCGAGCGCGCCAATCTGGCGGGCACGATGGCCGCGCTCCAGGCCGACGGCACGCTGGAACGGGCCGCCGCCAAGATCGTCGCGGCCCGCCGCCGGTTCGTCGCCGGCAGCCAGAAGAGCCGGGCGCACGCGACCCTGCTGCACCTGGAGCTGTCGGCCAGCCTCTCGGGGATCAGCCTGATCGACGAGGCCGCGGTACGGGCCATCGACGTGCTCAGCGACGTGCGGCCGACCGACGTGCTCGTCGCGTTCTCGTTCCGCCGCTACGCCCGGCACACCACGACGGTCGCGCGCGAGTTCGCCGCCGCCGGCGGCCACGTCGTGGCGATCACCGACGACGCGGGCTCCCCGCTCGCCGCCGCGGGCGACACCACGGTCGTGGTCGGCACCGGCAGCGCGTCGTTCAGCGACTCGCCGACCGCCATCTCCGCCGTCGTCCACGCCCTCGCCACGCTCACCGCCGCGAGCGCGAAGGGCGCGCGGCGGCGGCTCGCCCGGCGCGAGGACCTCGCCCAGGCCCTGCACATCTACTCCGACGAATGAGGGGGGCGGCGTGAACGATCTGATCATCTCCGGCGGCGAGGTCGTGGACGGCACCGGCGCGCCGCCCCGCGCGGCCGACGTCGCCGTCCGCGACGGGCGGATCACCGCGCTCGCCGCGCCGGGAACGCTCCAGCCCGGCCCCGCCGCCGAGGTGCTGGACGCCTCCGGCCTGGTCGTCGCGCCCGGCTTCATCGACCTGCACTCGCACGCCGACTTCACCGTCCAGGACCATCCGGCCGCCGACACCGCCGTCCACCAGGGCGTCACGACGCTGCTCGGCGGCAACTGCGGGTTCTCGCCGTTCCCCGTGGCGGACGCGGCGGCGCTCAGCGGGTCGGCCGGGTTCCTCGCCTCCGGCATGGAGTTCCGCTGGACGGACCTCGACGGGTACGCGGCGGCCGTCGAGGCCGACCCGCCCGCGATCAACCTGGCGACCCAGGTCGGCCACCAGGCGCTGCGCCTGGCCGCCCTCGGCGCGGACGAGCGCGCGGCGACCGGCGGCGAGCCGGCGCGGATGCGCGCGCTGCTCGCCGAGGCCGCCGAGCAGGGCGCGTTCGGCTTCTCCACCGGGCTGATCTACGCGCCCGGCAGCTACGCCTCGCCGGACGAGGTCGCCGCGCTGGCCGCGACGGCCGCCGAGCACGGGATGCTCTACTCCACGCACATGCGCGACGAGACCGGCGCGCTGCTCGCGGCCGTCGGCGAGGCGCTGGACGCCGCGCGCCGTTCAGGCGTACGGCTGGAGATCTCGCACCTCAAGGCGATGGGGCCGGCCAACCACGGCGCGGTGGACGCCGCGCTCGCCGCGATCGAGGCGGCCCGCGCGGACGGCGTGGACGTCACCGCCGACGTCTACCCCTACACCGCCTCGTCCACGACGCTGACGTCCCGGCTGCCGGGCTGGGCGATGGACGGCGGGACGGCGCGGCTGCTCGAACGCCTCATGGAACGATCCACCCGACACCGGATCGCCGCGGAGCTGCGCGCCCGCTTCGGCCGCGACATCGACCCGGCGGGCGTCATCGTCGCCGAGCTCCCCGAGGGGCCCTACTCGGCGTTCGTCGGCCGCAGCCTGACCGACCTGGCCGCCGAGCTGGGCGCGGACCCGGCGGACGCGGCGATGGAGCTGCTGGCCGCGCACCGCGCCACCGTCTCGATCGTCAACCACGCGATGGCCCCCGCCGACGTGGCGACCGTCCTGGCCCATCCGCTGGTGAGCGTCGCCAGCGACGGCTGGACGCTGCGCCCCGCCGGGCCCGGAAGCCCGCACCCGCGCAGCTTCGGCACGTTCGCCCGCGTCCTCGGCCGGTACGTGCGCGAGGAGGGGCTGCTCACGCTGCCCGAGGCGGTGCGCAAGATGACCTCGCTGCCCGCCGCGCGCCTCGGCCTGGCCGACCGGGGCGAGGTCCGCGCGGGCCTGGTCGCCGACCTCGCCGTGTTCGACCCGGACACGGTGATCGACAACTCCGGCTTCGCCGACCCGTGGCGGCTCGCCACGGGCGTGCGGCACGTGCTGGTGCGCGGCGTGCCCGTCCTCCGCGACGCCGCCGCCACCGGCGCCCGGCCGGGCCGCGTCCTGCGCCGGGCGGCGTGAGCGCCGCCCGGCCGCCGGTCCGGACGGACCTTGACCGGACCCCGCACGGGGTCCCCGTTGAACAGGAGCGCGTGTGAACAGCGCCGTCACGCTCGGCGGACGTCTGGACCGCAAGCAGACCACCGCGGTGGCCTGCTTCGGGATCAGCGTCGCGGCGAGCATCGTGCTGGCCGTGGCCGGCGGCAAGGCCGGGCTCTGGGGCCTGGTCCCGATCATCTTGTACGCGGTGCTGGCGCTGCTCGGCGTGGACGTGGTGCTCGCCACCGTCGGCGCCGTGCTGGTCGCGGCGATCATGACCCGCACCGCGCCCGTCCCCCTCGGCGAGCAGCTCGCCACCTCGACGGGCTCGCTCGTCGCGGTGATCGGGCTGATCATCCTGCTCGGCGCGGGACTCGGCCAGGTGGCGCAGCAGACCGGCGCCGCGCAGACCCTCGTGCGGACCGTGATGAGCCGGATCGGGCTGAGCACCCCGACCCGCGTCCAGCTCGGCGTGATGGCGTCCTCGCTGGTCATCGTGGGCGCGCTCGGCACCCTGGCGGGCGGCAACGCGATCATCGCGCCGATCGTCATCCCGATCGCGGCGCGGATGGGCTGGCGGCCCCCGGCGGTCGCCGCGATGTTCCACGCGGCGGGCGCGGCCGGGCTCATGGTCGGCCCGTTCACCCCGCCGGTCGTGACGATCACGGCCGCGGCGAAGCTGTCGTACGGCGACTACCTGCTGCACGCCGGGCTCCCGGTCGGCCTGATCACCATCGTCACCGGCTTCTTCATGGCGCGGTGGATCCAGAAGCACACCGACCAGGAGTACACCGCGGAGGACCGGGCCGAGGGCGAGAGCGACGCCCCGTCCACCGCGGCCGGACGGCGCGCGGCGCTCGTGTTCGTGGGCGTGCTGGTCGTGCTCGCGGTGTACGGGGTGTGGATGAAGGCCGGCTACTCCTACGCCCTGGTCGTCATGGTCGTCGCGGCGGCGGCGACGGGGCTGGCGGCCGGGCAGGGCCCGAAGGCGACGGCCGAGGCCGTGTACGCGGGCGCGGCGCGGCTGATCTGGCTGTTCGTGCTGTTCTGGCTGCTGGACCCGCTGCTGACGCTGGTGGAGAAGACCGGCGCGTTCGAGACGATCTTCGACTCGCTGAAGGACGTCATGCCGGACGTCGGCCCGTACGCGTTCCTGCTGCTGGTGGTGCTGCTCGGCTACGTGCACGCGGTGCCGGGCGCGGCCGTCGCGCAGGTGGTGCTGATCAACAAGCTGTTCGGCCCGCTGGTCACCTCGCTCGGCGTGCCGCCCGCCGCGTGGGCGGTGTCGCTGCTCGGCACGGCGCAGATCGACCAGCTCGGCCCGTACCCGACCGCGGACATGATGGGGCAGATGGGCCTGGCCCGCTCCGGCGACCTGCGGATGATGCTGTTCAACGGCTGGGCGATCATGGTGGCCAACACGGCCGGGTTCCTCGTCCTGTTCGCCGTGCTGCTGTGAGACGCCGTGCCGAGGCAGGGGGAACGATGCGCGACGCACTCGAAGGCCCGGCCCGGTGGGCGGAGCGGTGGGGCGGCACGCTCGGCGCGGCCGTCCACGACCTCGGCACCGGCGAACGGGCCGAGGCCGCTGCCGGGCGGTCGTTCACGTCCGCTTCGGTGATCAAGGTGCCGCTGCTGGCGGCGCTGCTCGCGGGCGCCGAGGCCGGCGACTGGTCGCTGGACGACCGGCTGCCGGTCGGCCCGCGGGCGCGGGTCGGCGGCAGCGGCGTCCTCAAGGACCTCGCGGACGTCCCCGACCTCAGCCTCCGCGACCTGGCCACGCTGATGATCGTGCTGAGCGACAACACGGCCACGAACCTGCTCATCGACCTGGTGGGCTTCGCGGCCGTGAACGCGTGGTGCGCGCGGCACGGCCTGCGCGGCACCGTGCTCGCCCGCCGGATGCTCGACGCCGACGCGCGCGCACGCGGCGACGAGAACCTCACCACCGCCGGCGACATGGCCGCGCTGTTCACCGGGCTGGTGCGCGGCGACCTGCTGGGGGAGCGGTCCAGCACGTTCGCCCTGGACGTCCTCGCCCGGCAGCAGGTCAACGACCGGCTCCCGCGCCATCTGCCGGACGGCGCGCGCCTCGCCCACAAGACGGGCGAGCTGCCGGGCGTACGGCACGACGCGGGCGTCGTCCTGCCCGAGGGCCGCGCCCCGATCGTCGTGGTCGTCCTGACCGAGGGCGTCACCGACCCGCCGCCCGCGCCCGGCGGCCGCGGCGGCCGGGAGCCCGAGCCCGTCCGCGACCGCGCGGCCGACCTCATCGCCGAAACGGGCCGCGCCGTCTACGCCGCCACCGGCCTCATCCCAGCCTGACCCGCACGCCCACCGCGAAGCCCCATCCGGCGAAGCGCCCTTCCGGCGGGGAGCAGCCCCGTCTCACGGCGAAGCGCCCGCCCACGGCGAAGCCCCCGCGCCCGATCGACTCGGATCGGGCACGGGGGCCTCGGCGTTCTCGCGGCGGGCGCGGACCCGCGCGGGGTCACGTGTGGAAGGCCGCGCTCGCCTGCTCGCGGACGAGGGCCTCGTCCACCTCGTAACCGAGGCCGGGACCGGACGGCACCTCGACCATGCCGTCCACCGCGCGGATCGCGGGGGCGACGATGTCGTGCGCGTAGTACTTGTCGGAGCCGGACACGTCGCCCGGCAGCTCGAACCCCGGCAGCGACGCGATGGCCACGTTCGCCGCCCGGCCGACGCCGAACTCGTGCATGCCGCCGCACCACACCCGCCAGCCCGCCGCGACCGCGCGCTCGTGGGCGAGGCGCGCGGCGGTGAGGCCGCCCATCCGCGAGACCTTGACGTTGAGGACGCTCCCGGCGCGCAGCGCGATCGCCGAGTCGAGCTGGTCGAGGTCGTCCACCGACTCGTCCAGGCAGACGGGGGTCGCGATCCGCTCGGCGAGGCGGGCGTGCGCGGCGAGCGCGCCCGGCGCGAACGGCTGCTCGATCAGCAGCAGCCCCGCCCCGTCCAGCTCCCGCATCGTGGCGAGGGCCTCGGGCGTCTCGGGGTACACGCCGTTCGCGTCCACCTGCAAGGCGAGGTCCGGGTGCGCGGCGCGGACGGCGCGCACGGGCTCGACGTCCCAGCCGGGCGCGATCTTCAGCTTGATCCGCCGGTAGCCGTCCGCCAGGTACCGCTCCACCTGGGCGAGCAGCTCGTCCACCGTCGCCTCGATGCCGAGGCTGACGCCCGCGGCGATGCGCGGTCGGGTGCCGCCGAGGGCGTCCGCGAGGCGCGTGCCGTTCGCCCGGGTCCACAGGTCCCAGCAGGCGATGTCGAGGCCCGCCTTGGCGAAGTGGTGGCCGCGGATCCGCGCCCACGCGCGGCCCGCCTCGGCCGGGTGCTCCCACCGGGCGCCGACCAGCGCGGGCGCGAGGTACCGCTGGAGGACCATCCAGCAGGTGTCGACGGTCTCGGGGCAGTAGTACGGGTCGCTGGGCGAGGCGATCTCGCCCCAGCCGGCCGTCCCGTCCTCCCCGGTCACCCGGACCACGATGTGCTCCAGGTGCGACTTGCGGTGCGAGCTGGTCTGGAACGACCGGACGAGCGGCAGGCTCAGCCGGAACGCCTCTACGGCGGCCACGGAGGGCATCAGTGGTTCTCCTGGCGGGAGTGGGCGGCCCGGGGGCCGGCGGGCGGGACGCGCCCCGCGGCGGGCGGGGTCACGGCGTTCGGGTGAAGCGGTAGACAGCGGTGTCGCGGTCGACGACCCGGCAGGAGACGGCCGCGCGGCCCTCGGCGACGAGCGCGGCCATGGCCTCGGCGACGCGTTCGCGCAGGGCCACCGCGGCGGGGCGGTCGGCGTCCACGAGCGCGTCCCAGTCGCTCGGCAGGCCGAGCAGCACGTCGTCGCCGTCCGGGAGCCGTTCGCCCCAGGGGGCGCGCGGCGGGGCGGGCGCGGCGGGACGGCGCGCGGACGGCCCGGCCGGGGGCTCGGCGGTGAGGTCCCACTCGACGATGAGGCGGTCGGTGCGCATCCCGCGGTCGCGGCCGATGTCCTCCACCCCCATCAGGTTCGGCTCGAACCAGCGGGCGACCGCGCCGAGGACGTCGAGGTTGAAGTGCGCGTTGCGGGTGCGGACGGGGTCGAACGCCCACCGCATCGCCGTCACGCCCGTCGTCAGCACGTGCGCCCGCTGCCCGAGCTTGAGCGCGCGGCCGACGCCGCGGCCCTGCTGGTCGTCGCGTACGGCGGCCATCTGCGAGTAGTGGTAGACGGCGCCGGACGGGTCCACGCCGCGGAACCCGTACGCGAAGCCGACCAGGTCGCCGCCGACGAACGCGCCGACGACCGACCCTCCGTTGTGCGCGAGCGAGACCAGCAGGCGGGGGCTCACCGCGGGATCGGTGGCGCCGAGCCGGAAGACCTCGCGATACAGGCCGACCGCGGCGCGCATCTCCGCGGGATCGGACAGGGGCCGCACGTGGACGACCGGGGGTTCTGGCCGCATCGCATCGCTAACTGTCAGCACAAGTCCTGACCTAGATATGTTCTGGATCTATGTCCTGGTTGTAGCATCACGGCATGTCAGCGTCAAGAAAGGCGGCGGTACGGCTCGCACATACGATCCGTATGTCTGTCATGACCGCCGCCGCACCGGCCTGACCTGGGCCCCCGTCCGCGCGTACAGGAGAGACATGACCCCGATCGCCCCCGAGACCGCCGCCCGCATCGCCGAGGCCGCCGCCGCGCAGCTCGGCTACGGCCGCGCCAGGCTCCGCGAGTACGCGCTGGCCGAGTCCCCGAGCGGCGACGCCGACGCCCTGGCGCGCTGCGCCGCGCTGGTCGAGGCGGGCCAGACGGCCGCCGGCGGCCGGGTGCGGCGCGTCCCGTCCCCGGCGGGCGACCACCTGGTCGCCTCGTGGGGGCCGGACGGCCCCGGCCACCTGCTGGTCGTCGGCCACTACGACACGGTCTGGCCGGTCGGCCGCCTCGCCGGCATGCCGTACACCGACGACGGGACGACCGTCACCGGCCCCGGCGTGCTCGACATGAAGAGCGGCCTGGTCGCCCTGGAGATGGCGCTGCGCGCGCTCGCGTCCGCGGGGATCGCGCTGCCCGCCCCGGTCCGCGCGGTCGTCGTCGCGGACGAGGAGGTCGGCAGCCCCACCGGCCGCGCGGTGGTGGAGGCCGAGCTGGACGGCGCGCTCGCCGTGGTCGGGCTGGAGTCGCCGCACCCGGACGGCGCGCTCAAGTCCGCGCGGCGCGGCAGCACCCGCGTCGCCCTGCGGGTGCGCGGCAGGGAGGCGCACGCCGCGCTCGACCCCGACCGCGGCGTCTCCGCGATCGACGAGCTGCTCGACCAGCTCGCCGCCGTCCGCGCCGCCGTCCCGGACGACGGCACGACGATGTTCAACATCGGCCGCGTCCAGGGCGGCAGCCGCGCCAACGTCATCGCGGGCGAGGCGTGGGCCGAGCTGGGCCTGCGCTTCACCGACCCGGACGCCGAGCGCCGGATGCTCGGCGTGCTCCGCGACGCCCGCCCGTTCCGCGCGGGCGCGTCCGTCGAGGCGGAGATCCTGACGTCCCGCCCCACCTGGCCGGACGACCCCGCCAACCCGCTGCTCGCCCACCTCGCCGCGCTCGGCGCCGCGCTCGGCCAGACGGTCGAGGGCCGCCCGGCGGCGGGCGCGGGCGACGCGAACCTGCCCGGCTCCCTCGGCCTGCCCACCCTCGACGGGCTCGGCCCGCGCGGCCGCGGCGCGCACGCCCCGGACGAACGGATCGTCCTGGAGGCCCTGCCCGCCCGCGCCGCCCTCCTGGCGGCGCTCCTGGCGAACCCGTACACCCCCGCGTGATTGTCGGGCCCGCCCCGGTCCGTCCGTTCGGCCCCGTTCCGCGCCGCCCGCGGCGGGGCCCAACCGCCCATTCTTTCGCGGCGGAACGATCCGGGCGGGCGCGGCGCACCGGCGCACCGACGGTGGATCGGAAATGTTCGCCGCCTTCATTCTTTACTCTTCCGCCTTGATCTTCGGGAACAATTCAGTTCGCTCATTCGTCTCGCCTCGCCGCAGGTCAGAACCCGGTCCGCGGCGACCGGACGGTCGACACCTCCCCCATTTCGGTCGGCCGCAATCCGGGGGCGCATAAAGCCGTCCGCGATCAACGGTTTTTAACTCGCTTTGGGTTGCCGATTATTTTCGCTTAGTGCGGCTCGTGAGTAACTAAGCACCGAAGCGATGACGACACGTCGTGAGCCATGCCTCAGGGGAGTCATGGCCGAGTTGTCGTACATCGACGCCCGCTCTGGCTCGACAACCACTACGGGAGTACAAGGTGCACAACGCAGCCGCACTACGACGCGAGATCCTGTCCGAGGGGGTCACCCCGCTGATCGGGGTGTTCGACATGTTCTCCGCCTCCGTGGCCGCCAAGCACTACAACGGACTGTTCGTGTCCGGATTCGGATTCGCGGCGTCCCACTACGGCCTGCCCGACATCGGGTTCATCGCCTGGCCGGACATGGTCGCGTTCGTCCAGCGGCTCCGGCTCGCGTTCCCGCGCCACCACCTGCTCGTCGACATCGACGACGGCTACGTCGACCCCGAGGTCGCCTGCCACGTCGTCGAGCACCTGGAGGCCATCGGCGCCTCCGGCGTGATCCTGGAGGACCAGCAGCGCCCGCGCAGGTGCGGGCACGTGGACGGCAAGCGGATCCTGCCGCTGGAGGAGTACCTGGAGAAACTCGACCTGGTCCTGCGGACGAGGCGCGACCTGGTGGTCGTGGCCCGCACCGACGCCGGCGAGGAGGAGGAGATCCTGCGCCGCGCCGAGGCGCTCGCCCGCACCGACGCGGACGTCGTCCTCGTCGACGGCGTGCGCAGCGTCGAGTGGATCGGCCGCGTCCGCGAGGTCATCGGCGACAAGCCGCTGCTGTTCAACCAGATCGCCGGCGGCAAGTCGCCGCGCATCTCGCTGCCCGAGCTCACCGAGCTCGGCGTGGACGTCGCCATCTACAGCACGCCGTGCCTGTTCGCGGCCCAGGAGGCCATGGAGAGCGCGATGCTCGAACTCAAGCGGGAGGACGGGCGGCTCCCCGCGATGACCGAGGGCGCCGTCGGGGTCAAGGAGTCGCTGGCGCTGCTGGAGAAGAACATCAGCCGGCACCACCCGCGGGGCGTCGTCCCCGCGCCCGCGCCGGAGCCGTCCTCCGGTTCCCGGGTGTAACGCGGTCTCCGGCACGGCCTCGACAAGGAACGGACCAGTGCGACTCGTCTCAGCGGCGTTGGCCCGCCTGCGCCTCGACCCCTATATCGCCGCGATCCTGCTGACCGTGGGAATCGCCGCCCTGATCCCGTGCCGCGGCGGGACCGCGGCGGTGCTGGACCAGGCGGTGGCGGTGGCGATCACCCTGGTGTTCTTCCTGTACGGCGTCAAAGTCCCGACGCGGCAGGCCCTGGAGAGCCTGCGGCACTGGCGCCTGCACCTGGTGATCGTCCTGCTCACCTTCGGGGTCTTCCCGGTGCTGGCGCTGGCCGGCATGCTCCTCGTCCCGTCCGTGCTGGACCCGCGGCTGTACGGTGGGGTGGCGTTCCTGTGCGTCCTGCCCTCCACCGTGCAGTCGTCGATCACGCTCACCGCCATCGCGCGCGGCAACGAGGCGGCGGCGATCTGCTCGGCGTCGCTGTCGAGCATGCTCGGGGTCGTGCTCACCCCGGTGCTCGCGGCCGCGCTGGTCAGCGCCGAGGGCGGGGGCGTCTCGGCGCGGTCGGTCGGCGACATCATGCTGCGGCTGCTGCTGCCGTTCGTGCTCGGCCAGCTCGCGCAGCGCTGGATCGGCCGGCCCGTGCGGGCCCGTTCCAAGCAGCTCTCGCTCTTCGACCGCGGCGTGATCCTGATGGTCATCTACACCGCGTTCAGCCAGGGCATCGTCACCGGCGTCTGGCGCCGGCTCGAACCGGAGCGGTTCGCGCCGCTGCTGGCGGTGATCGCGGTCCTGCTCGCGGTCGCGCTCGGGGCCGCGCACCTGCTGTCGCGCGGGTTCTCCGGGCCGGACCGCGTCGCGATCCTGTTCTGCGGGTCGCAGAAGAGCCTGGCGAGCGGCCTGCCGATGGCGTCGGTCCTGTTCGCCGACAGCACGGTCGGCCTGATGGTGCTGCCGCTCATGCTCTACCACCAGCTCCAGCTCCTGGTCTGCTCCTGGCTGGCGCAGCGCTTCGCCGGCCGCGCGGACCCGGCCACCGAACCCGCGGTCGCCACCGCCTGACCCACCGAGGAGAGACCATGCGCCTGCGCACCGTCCTGACGGCCCTCGCCGCGGCCGTCGCCGTCCCGGCGGCCTGCGCCGGGCCCGCGCTCGCGGACCCGCCGGCCCGCCAGATCAACCTCATCGTCATCGACCACAGCGAGAACGACGCGATCGTGGAGATCGACCGCACGCTCAACACCAACGACGGTTCGGGCAGCGCGGGCAGCGACATCGTCAGCAACCAGCACTCGCCGCACGCCGGCACCTGACCCGACCGCCGTCCGCTCGGACCGGCGGGAGGCCCCGCGGGAACGCCCGCGGGCCTCTCATATCCGCCCGGCCATACCCGCGGTCAGCTTTGGCATTGGTGCGGTATGACCGCCCGGTCGGAGCATGGAGGACGGCGCCGTACGCCGCGCCGGGCCCGACAACGCCGTCGAGAGGACCACCGATGCCCGCCGAGTGCTTCCCGCGGATCCGCGTGTCGGGACGGGGCACGGTCGTCGCCGGCGTCGACCACGACGGCCCGTTCACCGGCACGTCCGAGCCGCTCATCGGCCTGTTCCGCGCGCTCCAGGAACGGCTCGCCGCCGAGGGCGCGCTCGAAGCCGAGCTGCTCGCCCTCGACCTGCGCGTCCCCGACCCCGCCGCGTTCGACGGCCTCCAGGTCGAACGGCTCTGGCGCGAGCACTTCGCCGGGAACGTTCCCGTCCTGCGCGTGCACGCCTCCGACAGGCCCGGCCTCACCGTGACCGGCGAGCTGCCGCCGCGCGACGAGCCCCGCGGCGCGGTCTACAACGGCTACTCGGCCTCCGAGCTCCAGTGGCAGTACGGCCCGATCCTGTGGGAGGACGGCGTCCAGGACACCCTGGCCGGATGGCGGCGCCGCGGCGAGGAGTTCCTGCGCTCCCGCGAGCACCACGCGGACCTGCGGTACGGGCCGGGGCCGCGCGAGACCCTCGACCTGTTCCCGTCCGAGCGTCCGGGCGCGCCCCTCGCCGTGTTCGTCCACGGCGGCTACTGGCAGATGATGGACAAGTCCGACCACTGCCAGTTCACCGCCGGGCTCCTCGACGGCGGCGCGGCGGTCGCCGTCGTCAACTACGACCTGTGCCCGTCGGTACCGCTGTCGGCGATCGCCGGGCAGGTGCGCGGGGCCGTCCGCTGGCTGCACGAGAACGCGGCCCGGCTCGGCTACCGCGACCACGGCATGCAGGTCATCGGCCACTCCGCCGGAGGGCACCTCGCCGCGCTCGCCGCCGCGGACGGCGGCCCGGTCGGCTCGGCCGTGCTCGTCAGCGGCCTCTACGACCTGACCCCGCTCATGCTGATGCCGATCGCCCGGACGCTCGGCCTGAACCGCGACGCGGACGGCCTCAGCCCCGCCCACCTCGACCCGGACCCGGGCCTGCGGGCGGTGGTCGCGGTCGGCGAGCGCGAGTCGGACGAGTGGCACCGGCAGTCCGCCGTCCTCGCCGGGCGCTGGCGGGCCCGCGCCGCCTCGGTCACCGAGGTGCAGGTGCCGGACGCCGCGCACTTCGGGGCCGTGGAGAGCCTGCTCACCGGCGAGCTGCGCGACCTGGCGCTCGACCTCCTCTGACCGTCCCGAGATCCTGGAGCCACCGTGCCGTACACCATCGACCGGGCGACCCCGGAGACCTCCGCCCTGATCGTCATCGACATGCAGAGCGACTTCCTCGCCGAGGGCGCGCCGCTGGAGGCCGCCGCCGCCCGCGAGCTCGTCCCGACGGTCAACGACCTCATCGGGTTCTGCCGCGGCCTCGGCATCCCGGTGCTGTTCACCGCGCACGTCCACCGCGGCAACGGCTGGGACATGGGCCTCTACAGCGAGATCCACCCCGAGATCGCCGACCGCGAGTGCCTCATCGACGGCAGCTCCGGCGCGGACCTGCACCCCGCCCTGGACGTCCGCCCGGAGGACGTCGTCGTCAAGAAGCACCGCTTCAGCGCGTTCTACGGCACCGACCTGGACATCCTGCTGCGCGGCCTCGGCACCGAGACGCTGATCATCGCGGGCGCCACCACCGAGAACTGCTGCTTCTCCACGGCCCGCGACGCGATGTTCCGCAACATCAAGGTCGCGTTCCTCTCCGACGCCACCACCACGTTCGACTACCCGGACGTCGGCCAGGGCGCCTACGCGGCCGAGGACGTCCACGCCACGATGCTGTCGGTCCTGGCGTTCTCCACCGCCCACGTCATGACGACCGGCCAGCTGAAGTCCCTCTACGCGACCGGCTGACGGTCAGCCGCCGACCGACACGACGTGCCCGGCGAGGTCGCCGGGGTCGGTGTTGGCGCCGCAGACGACCACCGCGACCCGTTCGCCGTCCGCGGGGCGGTAGGCGCCGCTCCGCAGCGCGGCGAGGGCGGCGGCCGCGCCGTGCTCGACGGCGAGCCGGTGCTCCTTCCACAGGGCGCGCCGCGCCTCCACGATCGCGCCGTCCCCGACCAGGACGGACGGCGTGCCCGTCCGCGAGGCGGTCTCGAACGCGATCCCGCCAGCCCGCGTCGCGCCGAGCGAGTCGGCCGCCACGCCCGCCACCGGCACGTCCACGGGCCGTCCCGCCCGCAGCGCCGCGTGCAGGGTCGGCGCCCGTTCCGGCTCGACCGCGACCACGCGCGCCGAACCCTCCACGGCGGCGGCGACCCCCGCCATCAGCCCGCCGCCCCCGCACGACACCAGGACCGTGTCGACACCGGGCACCTGCTCCAGCAGCTCGGCCCCGAGCGTGCCCGCCCCCGCGCAGACCTCCGGCTGGTCGTAGGGGTGGCTGAACAGCGCGCCGGAGTCGGCCGCCCGCTTGACCGCCGCCTCGTACGCCTCGCCGTAGACCGTCCCCACCTGGACGACCTCCGCCCCGTACGCCCGCAGGCCGCGCACCTTCACCTCGGGCGCGGTCTCGGGGACGTACACGAGGGCCGGAACGCCGAGGCGCGCCGCCGCGTACGCCACGGCCAGCCCGGCGTTTCCGCCCGAGGCCGCCACCACGCCCGCGCTCGGCAGCCCGTCCCGCTCCGCCGCGGCCAGCAGCCGGTTGAACGCGCCGCGCGCCTTGAACGACCCGGTGTGCTGGAGCAGTTCGAGCTTGAACCACGTCCGTCCCGGCTCGACCTCGATCACCGGCGTCGCGCGCACCCGGCCCGCGATGCGCGCGGCGGCCTCTCCGACGTCCTCGCGCGTGACCATGGCCGCCTCCGTTCGAACGAGCTCTTTCCGGCCCGGCAATCGTACGTAGCCGGGACGCGTGCCCCTCCGCGCGGCGCCCGCCGTCAGGTGGGCAGGGGCCGGTCGCTCACGACGTGCTTCATGACCAGCGTCGAGTTGAGCCGCTGGACGCCGGGCAGCGCGGCCAGCACGTCGTCCTCCAGCTCCTGGTAGGCGGTCAGGTCGGCGGTGACGACGCGCAGCAGGTAGTCGGGGTCGCCGAACAGCCGCTGCGCCTGCACCACCTCGGGCACCCGCGCCACCGCCTCCTCGAACCCGAGCAGCGTCTCGCGGTCCTCCTGCCGCATGGTGACGAACACCAGCGCCTGGAACGTCAGCCCGAGCGCCGCCGCGTCCACCACCGCCCGGTAGCCGCGGATGGTGCCGGCGCGCTCCAGCTCGCGCAGCCGCCGGTGGCACGGCGAGACGCTGAGCCCCACCCGCGCCGCCAGCTCGGTGATCGTCAGCCGGCCTTCCTCCTGGAGCAGCGCAAGGATCTTCCGGTCGATCGCGTCCACGGCGAAGATCCTTCCATTCGAGCGCCTGTGCGTGGTGAAAGTTGAAAGCACTTTCGGGCCATTGAGAACTAACCTCCTCATATCAACCCTAATGAGGGGAGGGACGCATCGTGGCGGCCGGTTCCGTGTTCGCTTTCTGGGCGGTCGCGCTGCTGCTCATCGTCGTCCCGGGCGCCGACTGGGCGTTCACCATCGGCGCCGGGCTCCGCGGCCGTTCGGTCCTCCCGGCGGTCGGCGGACTGGTCACCGGCTACGCCGTCGTCACCCTCGTCGTCGCGGCGGGCGTCGGCGCCCTGGTCGCCGGCTCCCCGGCCGTCCTGACCGGCCTCACCGCGGTCGGCGGCCTCTACCTGATGTGGCACGGCGCGACGACCCTCGCCCGCCCCGCCGAGCCCGCCGTCCCGGACGCCGAGCCGTCCGGCGACCCCGGGCGCGCCGACTGGAGCACCTTCGCACGCGGCGTCGGCGTCAGCGGCCTCAACCCCAAGGGACTCCTGATCTTCCTCGCGCTGCTGCCGCAGTTCACCGACCCGGACGGCGGCTGGCCCGTCGGCGTGCAGATCGGGGTCCTCGGCCTGGCGTTCATGGCCACCTGCGCCCTGTTCTACCTGTGCCTCGGCACCCTCGCGCGCACGGTGCTGCACGCCCGCCCCGCCGCCGCGCGCCTCGGCGGCCGGCTGTCCGGCGCGGCGATGATCGGCATCGGCGCCTGGCTGCTCATCGCCGACCTGGCGGGCTGACGCTCACTCCTCCGGGTCGTCGGCGCCGACCGCCTCGACGGGCTCGGTGGCGTCCGCGGGCTCGTCCGCCTCCGGACGGGGCCGCCGCGTGACCTGGTGGACGCGCACCGCCAGCAGCGCCCGCGCGAACCTCGCGGCCTGCTCCCCGTCCAGCACGTCGGGGACCTGCTCGATCCCGATCAGGCCGCCGGGCAGGGCGGTCACCGCGCCCTCCTCGCCGAACGGGACGCCGCGCCCGCCGTCGAGCTCCTCGACGGCGGGCAGGTCCAGCGCCGAACGCAGCGTGTCCTGCAAGGCGCGCGCGCTCGCGGCGTCGCGGTCGGTGCGGAGCGCGGCGGCCTCCGCGCGCCGTTCGGCCCGTTCGGCCCGCTCCGACGCGTCGTCGGCGCGGACGGTCGCGGTGTCGGCGAGCTGCTCGGCGCGGTCGGCGCGGGTGGCCTGCTCGGCGGCGCGCGCGACGGCCGCGTCGCGCTCGGCGGTCAGCCGCGCGACCTCGCCCTCGGCGGCGCCCAGCTCGGCGCGCAGGCGCCGCTCGGCCTCCGCGGCGTCCTCCAGCCGCTTCAGCCCGTCCGCGAGATCGGCGCGGGCGTCCTCGCACTCGGCCCGTACGGCGGCGAGGGCGCTCTGCTCGGCGGCGAGCCGCGCGGCCAGCTCGTCGCGTTCCTTCTCTGCCTCAGCCCGCGCCTGGTGCTCCGCGCTCCACGCCGTCTCGGCGCGCTTGCGGAGCCCCTCGGCGTGCGCGGCCTCGTTGGCCGCGGTCGCGCGGGCCTGCTGGGACGCGCCGGCCTCCCTCCACGCGTTGGCCTCGCTGTCCTGCGCGGCCGCCACGGTCGCGCTCGCCGCGGCCATGCCCTTGCGCAGATCCTCCCGCGCCTCGGCGACCTCGAGCCGCGCCGCCTCGGCCCGTTCCTCGGCCAGCCGCGCGCGGTCGTCGGCCTCGGCGGTCGCGCGGCGGGCGGCACGCGCCTCGGCCAGCGCCTCCTCGGCCCCGTCGAGCACCCCGCGGACCTCGCCGTCGAGCCGTTCGCCCAGCGCGGCCGCCGTCGCGGCGAGCCGCGCCACCAGTTCCGCGAGCCGGTCCACGTCCTGCCCGAACGCCCGCACAGGCGCCGCCCCGCCACCCTCGTCAACGCCCGCGCCGGACGCGGCACCGCGTCCGGACGCGCCGAGCGGAGCGGAGCCCGCAGCGGTGCCGGACGCCCCGACGTTGCCGGACGCCGCGCCGGTGCCGGACGCCGCGACGTTGCCGGACGCCGCGGCGGCGCCGGACGCTTCGGAAGCGCCGACAGCCCCGGCCGGGCCGGACGCCGCGCCGGTCGTCGCTACCGCCGTCGGGTCGTCCTCACCGATCGGCGGTCGGAGGGGGGTCGTGGTGATGTCATCGGCCACCGCGCCGGCGATGGGCTGCCCGTTCCGGCCGTCCTGACCTTCGTTCACGGAAGCATCCTAGTGAAACGCCGCAATCGTCACTTTTTCCGCGCCACGCCGCCGTACATGGAGACCTGCGAGTCGTCGATCGACCGCGCCTTGTCATCGGGACGCCAGTGGTGGACGGGGACCACACCGGGCTCGACCAGTTCAAAACCGTCGAAAAAGCTCACGACTTCTGATTTCGGGCGCGCCTTGGAGTTGATGCCGCGCGAGTTGTACTCCGAGACGGCGGCGGCGACCTGCTTGGGAGCGCTGTCGCTCGTGATCGTCGACACGGCCAGGAAGCTGCCCGGCGCGAGCGGCTCCATCAGGCGGCGGACGATCGAACGGGCCACGTCCACGTCGCTGATGAAGTGCAGGACCGCGATCAGGCAGAGCGCGACGGGACGTTCCAGATCGAGCGTCTCGCGCAGTTCGGCGGAGGCGAGGATGGTCTCGGGCTCGCTCAGATCCGCGTGGACGTAGCGCGACCGGCCCTCGGGCGTGCTGGTCAGCAGCGCGCGGGCGTGCGTCAGGACGATCGGGTCGTTGTCGACGTAGACGACCCGGCAGGCGGGGTCCACGTCCTGGACGGCCTCGTGCAGGTTGGGCGAGGTGGGCAGCCCGGTGCCGATGTCGAGGAACTGCCTGACGCCGCGTTCGGCCGCCAGGTAGCGGGCCGTGCGGACCATGAAGTCGCGGTTGGCCCGCGTGGACGTCCGCATGTACGGCGCGATCTTGACGACCTCCTCCGCCGCCGCGCGGTCGGCCGCGAAGTTGTCCTTGCCGCCCAGCAGGTAGTCGTAGACCCGGGCGGAGTGGGGCACGTCCGTGTCGAGGTCCATGGAAGGCGGACCGTGGTCTCCTGTGTCCGGCACCAAAGCCTCCATGACTAGTCCAATGGCACAAATCACACGGTAGCCGCCCCCGCCGCGTTCACGGGCGAAATCACCACTTCACGCTCCCCGTCCCCCCTCCGCCCCGCCCGCGCCTTGGCTCTCAGCCTGCTCGCCAGAGACATCCGGGCTCCACCAATTCCAGTAGCGATGCCCCCGGCATCCACGCTCTCACCGCGGAAATCAACCGCCGGACTTTCGCCGCGAATTCCGTTCGCCCTCGAAACTCAAGCACCCGTCCCGATCACTATCCGTGACATTCGGATCTCGCTGCCACGCTCCTCCGGACGCCGATATCGAGCATGATCCAGCCCGTTCTCGCGCGCGGAGCTATAGTGCTCGGCTCAAGGGGAAGGAGCCGCGGGCAGCAGCTCACGGCAGCCGCTAGCGAAAGGCAGGCCGCGGATATGTCGGATGCCCCGCAAGGGAAGCGCCCCGACGGACAGGACAGGATCGCCCAGACGGATCTCCAGACCGACCGGCCGCACTCGGCGCGGGTCTACGACTACATCGTGGGCGGCAAGGACAACTTCGCCGCCGATCGGGAGACCGCGGCGAAGGTGCTGGCGGACTGGCCCGGACTGCGCACCTCGATGCTCGCCAACCGGGCCTGCATGCACCGGATGGCCCGCTACTTCGCCGGGCTCGGAGTGCGGCAGTTCATCGACGTCGGCACCGGCATCCCGTCCTCGCCGAACCTGCACGAGGTCGTCCAGGAGACGGCGCCCGACGCCCGGATCGTCTACGTCGACAACGACCCGATCGTCCTCGCCCACGCCCGCGCGCTGCTGACCGGCACCCCCGAGGGCCGTACGGCCTACATCCAGGCCGACATGCGCACGCCCGGCGCGCTGCTCGGCGACCCGAGCCTGCACGAGGCCCTCGACCTCTCGCAGCCGGTCGCGCTCACCATGATCGCGATGCTCCAGTTCGTCGAGGACGCCCAGCACCTGGTGGAGGCGCTCGTCGCCCCGCTCGCCCCCGGCAGCTACCTCGCCGTCACCATCCCCACCGCCGACCTCGCCCCCGAGGCGCGGCGCCTGGCCGACGAGTACACCCGCAGCGGCATCCCCATGTACCTCCGCGACCGCGCCGAGGTGGAACGCCTCCTCACCGGCCTGGAACTCCTGGACCCGGGCGTCGTCCCCATGCCCCGCTGGCACCCCGCCCCCGGCGACCAGCCGCTCCCCGACACCGCCACCAACATGTACGCCGCGGCCGCCCGCAAACCCTGACCCCCGCCCACACACGGTGTTCGTTCACTCGGGGGCGGGGCCGGGGTCGGGGGTGGGGGCCCATAGGCGGTCGGCGTCGCCGGCGGCCAGGCGGCCCCGGTAGACGTCGATCTTGTGGTCGATGAGTTCCAGGTTCCTCCGCACTTCGGCGAGGCGCGCGCGGACCTCGGCGCGGTGGGACTCCAGGAGGTCGAGCCGCTCCTGCTCGTTGCCGCGTCCGGCGGAGACGAGGTCGGCGTAGCGCCGGATCGTCCTGATGGGCATGCCGGTGGCGCGCAGCTTGGTGCAGACCTTGATCCATTCGAGGTCGAGCCGGTGGTAGCGCCGCCGCCCGCCGGCCGTGCGGCCGACGGTGGTGACGACCAGGCCGACGCGTTCGTAGTAGCGCAACGTGTGCGCGCTCACTCCGGTACGGCGCGCGGCCTCGGCGATGCTCAGCCCTTCCGCGGGGATGCCCGGGGCGGATTCCGTCGTCTTGACTTCGAGCATGCTCTAAATCCTAGCGTCCGTGGCCATGACTGCTTCGACACCGCCGCGGCCGGGCGAACCCGCGGTACGCCGCCGGTTCCTGGTGCTGGCGATCTGCTGCGCCAGCATGGTCGTCGTGGTGATGGACATCTCCATCGTCAACGTCGCGCTCCCCGAGATCCGCCGCGACCTGCACGCTCCGGTGACCGGCCTCCAATGGACGGTCGACGCGTACACGCTGGTGCTGGCGGCGTTCCTGCTGCCGGCCGGGTCCACCGCGGACCGGGTCGGCCGGCGGCGCGTGTTCCAGACCGGCCTCGCCGCGTTCGGGCTCGGGTCGCTGCTGTGCGGCCTCGCGCCGGGCATCGGCTGGCTGATCGCGGCGCGGGCGCTCCAGGCCGTCGGGGGACGATGCTCAACCCGGTGGCGATGGCGATCGTCGCCGCCACGTTCCCCGAACCCGCCGAACGGGCCAGGGCGATCGGGGTGTTCGGCTCGGTGTCGGGCCTGTCGCTGGCGCTCGGGCCGGTCCTCGGCGGCGCGCTGGTCGACGGCTTCGGCTGGCGTTCGGTGTTCTGGGTCAACGTGCCGATCGTGGCCGCCGCGATCGCGGGCGCCGCCCTGTTCGTGCCCGAGTCCCGCGCCGCCAGGGCGCGCCGGTTCGACCCGGTCGGCCAGGTCCTGGTGGTCCTGCTGCTGGGCGGCGCCGTCGGCGCGATCATCGAGTCGGACGCGCTGGGCTGGACGTCGCCGGTCGTCCTCGGCCTGCTCGCCGTCGCGGCGGTCGGCGCGCTCGGCCTCCTCCGGTACGAACCGCGCCGCGCCGACCCGCTGCTGGAACTGCGCCTGTTCCGCAGCGTGCCGTTCAGCTCGGCGATCCTGACGGCGGTCTGGGCCCTGTGCGGGTTCAACGCGTTCCTGTTCCTCACCACCCAGTACCTCCAGGACGTACGCGGCATGCCGGCGCTCACGGCCGGGCTGTGCCTGCTCCCGGTCGGCGCGCTGGTCGTGGTGCTGTCCCCGTTCACCGGCCGGATGGTCGGCGCGCGCGGGCCCCGCCTGCCGCTCGCGGTCGCCGGGACGGCGCTGGCCCTCGGCGGCGGCGCGTCGTTCTGGCTGGGCCCGGACACCCCGCTGCCGGGCGTCCTCGCGGTCTACGTGCTGTTCGGCGTCTTCCTGGCGACCATCAACCCGCCGATCACCAACACGGCGGTCTCCGGGATGCCCCGTTCGATGGCCGGGGTCGCCGCCTCGCTGTCCTCCGCCGGGCGGCAGATCGGCACCACTTTGGGCGTCGCGATCGCCGGAACGATCGTCGGATCGGTCCCGGCGAGCGACGGGGCGGCGTTCACCAGGGCGGAACGCGGGGTTTGGGGGCTGGTGCTCGCCCTCGGCATCGGCGTCCTGGCCCTCGGCCTGCTCAGCACCGGCCGCTGGGCCTCGTCCACCGCCGCGCGGGCGGCGGCCCTCTTCGAGGAGGTGGAACGACCCCCCAGGTCAGCGCGCCGCCCCACCGCGGCCCCGCACGACTGACTTCGACCCGTACCGCGGCTGAACAAGTCGCGTGGGCGCGGGTCCGAGAGCGTCCACAGGCTGTGGACGGCCGAGGCCGCCATCGACCAGGCGGCCGGCATCCTGCGCACGGCCTTCGGCGCCGCTTGATCCGCGACCGTGGCCCTGGTCTCGTCCAGGGCCACGGTCCCACCGCCGCGACCGGCGGCCGCATTCCGCGCGGCCGGTCTTGACGAACGCCCCGGCGCCTGCATTGATCTTCCAAAGCGATGGCGACGGGCGATCGCGGTGGCGGCTGTGACGCTGGGGTGCGGAATGCGATTGCTCGTGGCGGTACTGCTCTTGGCGGGCGTTCTCTCTGGCTGCGGAGCCGAACGCGAGCAGTCCCTGATGGACAAGGGGACGCTGGTCGTGGGCGTGCGGCCCGACCTGCCGAGGCTCGGCCTGCGCACGGCGGACGGCCGGTTCGAGGGCTTCGACATCGACGTGGCGCGGTACATCGTCGAACGGCTCGGGAAGAAGGTCAGGTTCGTCCCGGTGCGCGCCGCCGACCGGATCCCGGTGCTGGAGAAGGGGAAGGCCGACCTGGTGCTGGCCACCCTGTCGGTCACGCCGGAGCGCAAGACGAAGATCGCGTTCGCGGGGCCGTACTTCACGTCGTACCAGGACGTCATGGTGCGGGCCGCCGAGCGCGGCGTCACCAAGCTCCGCGACCTCAAGGGACGCAAGTTCTGCGCGGTGCGGGGCGCCGACACCGCGCAGCGCCTCACCGCGGTCACCGGGATGACCGCCTCCCTCGTGCCCGCCGCCGACTACGACCAGTGCATGAAGATGATCAAGTCCAGGGCGGTGGACGCGATCACCACCAACGACGTGATCCTCGCCGGGCTGATCCGCCGGGAGGGCACGGGGTTCCGCCTGGTCAACGCCCGCATCAGCGAGCAGAACACCGGCGTCGGCATCCGCCGCGGCGACCCGGACGGCTGCGAGGCGCTCAACAAGGCGATCACCACGATGTACCAGGACGGCACGGCCGCCAAGCTCGTCGCCAAGTGGTTCGCGGGCTCCGGCCTGGACATGTCCATCATCGAAGTCCCCCAATTCGAAGGCTGCCTCTGACCCCCGCTCCCTCGCGCCTTGGCAGTGGGGAAGGCGATATCCCGCAGCCCGCCCGCGTCAGCCGCCGGTGGCGGCCAAGGACGCCTCCCTGGTGAGCATGGTCAGCATGGCTTTCGCGGCCGGAGTCCGATGCTCCGGCCGCGCCACCGCCGCGTGAAGATCGCAGATCCGCATGCTGTTCGTCTTCGACCCGGACCGTGCCGCGATCTTCCTGGTGGCCGGGGACAAGGCCGGGCAGTGGTCCCGCTGGTACGACGAGGCGATCCCACTGGCCGAAGCCCGCTACGCCGAGTACCGGGCCGCCAAGGATAGGAAGGCTGGACGGTGAGCACTGGACGCCGCTGGCAGGATGTCAAGGCCGAAGCGCACCGCCGCAACCCCGAACTGGCCGATCCTGAACGCCGGGCCCGGGCACGCGCCGAACTGGACGCCTACGTCGCCGGCCACCACCTCAAGGAACTCCGCAAGGCCATCGGCAAGACGCAGGCCGAGGTCGCTCAGATCCTCGGTGTCTCCCAGTCACGCGTCTCGCAGATCGAGAACGGCGACATCGAAGCCATGGAACTGGAGACGCTCCGCGCGTACGCCACCGCGCTCGGCGGGCACGTGGACATCACCGTCAGCGTCGGACCCCACTCCATCAAGGTCGCCTGACGGCCCGAGCGGGATTCGGGAACGGGAGTCCGGGCCGAGGGGGCTCGGCCCGGACTGGGGTGGGTCAGCAGGTCTTTCGGTAGGGGATGCCGTTGGCCTTGCGGACGTACTGGTTCCACTCCTGGCGGGTCAGTTGGCCGCTCTTGGCGCAGAGGGCCCGTTTGAGGGGGGTGGGGGCGACGATGTGGGTGACGAGGGCCGCGTCGTCCTGGCCCACGCTGTAGACGCGGGAGCCGTCGGGGCTGAACGCCAGGGCCTGGATCACCGTGTCGGTGTCGGTGGTGTGGCCGGTGAGCGCGAGGCCGAGGTGGGCCTGGGTCCGCACGTCCCAGATGTCGATCTTGCCGCGGTAGTCGGCGGTGGCGGCGAGCCGTCCGTCCGGGGAGATCGCCGTGATGGAGGTCTGGCCCTTCGGGAGGTGGATGGGGGAGCCCTTCTGCTTGAGCGTCTCGGCGTTCCAGAAGATGAGGGAGCGCTGGTCGATGACGCCCTCGACGGTCGCGAGGTCGCCCTGGGCGCTGAGCGCCTGCACGGAGCGGCCCACCGCGGACGCGAGCGCTCCCGGCTGGACGAGCGTCTTGCCGGACGGGAACGCGACCACACCGAGTTCGGGGGCCGAGACGACGCGGCGCCCGTCCTTGCTCCAGACGATCCGCGTCTCCGAGGCGACGGAGATCTCGGACGGTTTCGCGGGACGGGCCTCGCCGAGCTGGCGTCCGGTGGCGCTGTCCCAGAACTTCAGCACGGCCGGCTTGGACGACGTCATGACGGCCACCGCCTTGCCGTCGGGCGAGAACGAGGGCAGCGGCCTGCCTCCCAGGGACGGGGCGCCGGCGTTGATCACTGTGCGCTTGGCGCGGGCCCGGACGTCCCAGATCTCGATCGACCCGTCACTGCCGGTGACGGCGAGCTTCCGGCCGTTCGGCGACAGCGCCATCTCGGACTCGACGGGGTGGCCGATGGCGAGAGCGGCCCGGCGGGTACGGGTCGCGGGGTCCCAGATCTGGACGGTGTCGGGGGCCGTCCGGACGGCCAGGGTCGTCCCGTCCAGGCTGGCCGCCGAGCGGACGCTCAGCTCGGAGAACCGGAGCCTGCGGGTGAAGCCGGACACGTCGATCGAACGGATCCGGTCCTGGTGGTCGACGCAGCGCAGGGCCGTCCCGTCGGCGTTGAAGCTGGTGCCCGAGCACATGGCGTCGGGGGTGTAGCGCAGGTACGGTCCCGCGTTGGTGCCGGGCTCGGTGCTCCACATCGTCATGTCGGTGGCGATGTACCGGCCGTCCCGGCTGAAGTCCAGGCCGCCGTCGTCCAGGCCCTTCGGCACCGAGAGCGTGGTCCGGATCTGCCGGGTGCGCGCGTCCAGGACGACGATCGAGTCGTTGGCGCGGGTCGCGAGGAGGCGCCCGTCCGGGCTGAACGTCGTGTCGCGGAGCTGCCTGGCGTCGGAGAACGGGTACTGGTTCGGGGAGTTGTACGGGCCCTTGAGCTCCTTGCCGGTGGTCAGGTCCCACCAGGCCAGCCGCATGTGCCGCTTGCCGCTCTCCAGCGCCATGACCATGGAACGCTCGTCCGGGGGCATCGCCGGGCCCCACACGCTCGCCTGCCCTTTGGCCTTGAACAGCTCCCTGCCGGTGGCGGTCTCCAGCACCGTGATCAGGCCGTCGTTGGCTTTGATCAGTTTCGTGCCGGTGGGGCTGAGCCAGAGGCTGCCCTCCGGGGCCTTGTACGGCAGCGGGCTGGCGGTCCCCTTCGCCATGTCCCAGAACGTCAGGGTCCCGTCCTGCTGCTTGGTGAGGAGACGCCTGCCGTCGGCGGTCAGGGCGAGGTCCGTGAGCGGCGCGCCCGGGACGGTGATCGTGCGCAGCACCTTGCGGGTGTCGGGGTCGGCGAGGATGGCCTTCCTCTCCTCGCGCTTCCAGAAGATGACCGGGCCTCCGGCCGACGGGTACCCCTGGTTCCAGGAGCCGTCCGTTCCGGGCGGCGCCCAGATGTCGCGCTCCCACTGCGACGAGAGGGTGAGCAGCGCGTTGTGGGTGTCGGGGTTGTCCTCGGCGAGGGACGCGGCGGCGACGGCGAGGCGGCGCGCGAGGGCCGGGTCGGTGCGCCGGATCTGGACGGCCTGCGCGGCGAGCTGGCGGCCCACGGCCGAGTCGCGCTGCTCGGAGACCGTCGCGTTGGCCCGGCTGAGGTTCCAGCTCTGGACCCCGGCCGCGATCCCGGCGCTCGTGGCGACCAGGAGCAGGGCGGCCAGCGCGGCGGTCACGATGGTCCTGGTCCGGGCCCGGTGGCGGGTCTGCTCGACCGACGCCTCCAGGAAGGCGCGTTCGGCGAGGTTGAGGGTGAGCTGGCGGCGGCCGGTGGACGCCCAGCCGAGCGCCTCGTCCAGGCCCGACCCCTGGAGCAGGTCGGCGGGCTTGCGCCCGTTGGCGTTCCAGCGGCGCGCGGCGTCGGCCAGGGCGTGGTGGCCGTTCAGGCCGTGCCGCTCCGCCTCCACCCAGTCGCGCAGTCGGGGCCACGCGCGCAGCAGGGCGGGGGTGCCGATCCCGACGGTCTGGCCATCGACGTAACGGAGCAGACCGGGCCCGGCGAACGCGGTCAGAACGCGCCCTACGGTCTCGTGGTCCGTCTCTCCGTCGGCGAAATCGCCCAGCGGGACGGTGCGCAGGACGTCGTCCGCGTCGGGAAGCGCGACGACCATGCGCAGCAGGATCCGCGGAACGGCCTGCTGCGTGTGCGGGTCCAGCCCGCCGTAGACCTGCTCGGCGAGTTCGGCGAGGGACGGCGGGAGCGTCATCGCGGGCCGGGCGCTCCCGGCGGCGGCCTGCTTGCCCGCTTCGAGCGGGTTCGGCGTCCCGCCGCCGATCAGGCCGACGAGGATCTCCTCGGGGGACGGCCGTTCGGCGGGGTCCTGGCTGAGCGCGGCCTCGACGAAACCGCGGAGCGGCTCGCCGAGCACGGCGGTGTCCGGCTTGAGGGTGGTGATCTGGTGCATCAGCACCGGCAGGGTGTCGCCGTCGAACGGCGCGGAGCCGACCGCCGCGAACAGCACGATCGCGCCCCACGCCCACACGTCCACGGCGGGCGTGGCCCGTTCGCCCCGGAACAGCTCGGGCGCCATCCAGCGCGGGGTGCCCTTCATCTGCCCGGTGGCGCTGCGCGACATCTCGTCGGTCTTGGCGATGCCGAAGTCGATGACGCGCGGCCCGTCCGGGCCGAGCAGCACGTTCGCCGGCTTCAGGTCGCGGTGCACCACGCCCGCGCGGTGGATCGACGACAGCGCGGTCGCGATGCCGATGGCGAGCCGGTAGAGCTCGCCCGCGCCGTACGCGCCGTTGCGGGCGACCCAGCTTTGCAGGTCCGGGCCCGGCACGTACTCGCTGACGATGTACGGGGGGAAGTGGTCCAGATCGGCCTCGATGATCCGCGCGGTGCAGAACGACGCGACGCGCTGGAGCGTCGCGACCTCCTTGCGCATCGCCTCGCGGAACTTCTCGCCGACCGCGTCGGCGTGCAGGGCCTTGACCGCGACCCGTTCGCCGCGCGCGTCGTAGCCTTCGTAGACGACCCCCTGGCCTCCGGCGCCCAGTCGCGCCGCCAGCCAGTAACCGCCGAGCTGTCGAGGATCTCTCTCGACCAAGGGTCCAGCCATGTACTCGCATCCTCGGACAGATGGGCCGGGGCCCGGCCGGGACCGCTGAACGCGGCCCGGCCGGGGCGGCCGTGGACTCACATATCTAGACGCCGGTCCCCGCTGCAGGACCCGGCCGCCGCGCCCTCGGCGTCCTCCGCGTCTTCCGGCCGGAGGGCGCGGAGGACGCCGGCGCGGCGTCAGGAACGGCCCTGCCTGCGCCGCTCCTCCCTCCGCTTGCGCCGGGACTGGCCGAGCACCCCGGCGACACCGATCAGTCCGCCGCCGATGGCTCCGGCGACGAGCACGCGCAGCAGTTCCTCCATGAGCCCTCTTCTCCGCTCGGGACGGCCACCCGTCCCCATCAAATAGACAATCTTGTCTCCTTGGCCCGTACGACGGCAGGGGCGGGGGCGAAGTTCGGTGAACGTTCAGGAAACGTGCGACGGCCCGCGTGCCGGGCGCCGGAACCGGCGAGCACCGGAACGGCGCGTACCGCAACCGGCCAACGGGAGGCGTCCGCGGCCGGGAAGGGAGCGCCCGGGTCCCTTAGGGTGGTCGGATGCCGGAGTCAGCGTCCCACCGGTTGCCCCGGGGCCGCCACGCGCTGCCGCGCGAGGAGGTGCAGCGCATCCAGCGGTCGCGGCTGTGCGCCGCGATGGCCGAGGTGATGACGGAGAAGGGCTACGTGGCCACCTCCGTGGGGGACGTCCTCAAGCGCGCCGGGGTGTCGCGGCAGAGCTTCTACGAGATCTTCGCGTCCAAGCTCGACTGCTTCAACGCCGCCTTCGAGTGCGCGGGTGAGCTGCTGCTCGCAAGGGTGTCCGGGACGATCGCCGAAGGCGCGGGCGCGGAGCCCGCCGGGGACCCGCGGCGGGCGGCGGACGCCCGGCTGGAGCGGTGCGAGCGGGCGATCACCGCCTACCTGGAGGCGCTGGCGGGCGAGCTGCCGTACGCGCGGCTGTTCCTGGTCGAGGTGTACGCGGCGGGGCCCGAGGCGATCCGGCGGCGCGGCCGGTTGCAGGAGGTCATCAGCGACGCGCTCGCCGAACTGATGGGACTCGGTGAGGAGGCCGACCGGTTCGCCTGCCGGATGCTCGTGGCGGCGACCAGCGCGATGGTGACCCCGCCGGTGGCCGCCGGGGACCCGGACGCGCTGCGGGCCCTCGGGCCGCCCCTGATCGACCATGTCCGCGTCCTGTGGAACGCCGGGATCTTCGACCGACCGGCCGCCTCCGCCTCCGCCGCCGAGCCGTCCGCCGGACGCGACCGCTCCTAGCGCCCCGGCGGTGCGGTGCTCGCCACGTAGACGGTGTTGGTCTCGGTACGTTCCTGGAACGGGTTGGGGAATTCCACGACGTGCGCGCTCGACTCCGCGAACACCTCGTCCAGAACGGCTTGGAAGCCGTCATCGGGCGGGGAGGTGGACCACAGCGCGAAGACCCCGCCCGGATGCAGCTGGGCGGCGAGACGGCGCAGCGGGTCCGGCCCGTAGAAGGACGCGTGCCCGGTGGCCAGCACGTGGCGGGGCGAATGGTCGATGTCGACCAGCACGGCGTGCAGAAGGCCCTTCGGGCCGAGCCCGGAGGCGGCGGCGAGAGCGGACGGCTCCGCGGCCATCTCGAAGAAGTCCCCCTGGACGAGCGAGCACCGCGGATCGGCCACCAGCCCGGCCCCCAGCGGGACCATCCCGGCCCGATGCCACTCGATCACCTCGCCCAGCGCCTCCACCACCGTCAGCGAACGCACCCGGCGGTCTCGCAGGGCCGCGTGCGCGGTGTACCCCAGCCCGAGCCCGCCGACCGCGACGTCCAGTCGGTCGCCCGCGGCCGCGTCCAGGCCGAGCCTCGCGAGCGCGACCTCTCCGGCCGTCCACAGGCTGGACATCAGGAAGTCGTCGTCGAGCTTGACCTCGTACACCTCGCCGCCGGACGCGGGGTCGAGGCGGCGCCGCAGGCTGATCTCGCCGAGAGGGGTCGGCCGCCAGTCGAGCTCTTCGAAACGCCTGGCCATCCGGCTCCTCCTGGAGTCGATCGGGACACCCGTGGGCTCGCCAGCGTACGGCTTGCGCGGACCCGCTCCGCCGCGACCGGCCGAGGCGCCCGCTGACCGGCGGCGCGCAGGGGCCGGCGGCGGCCAGCGAGGGGTGGCGGGCGACGTACCCTAACGTGAGGGCAGGTTCAGGGGGCCCACGAGGGGTCGGCCGGGGGTCCGGGGCGGAGCGGTGGCGGTGAGTTCTTCTTCCGAGGTGGCGGCGCAGGCGGCGCGGCGGCGGACGTTCGCGGTGATCAGCCACCCGGACGCGGGCAAGTCCACGCTGACCGAGGCCCTCGCGCTGCACGCGGCGGCGATCGAGCAGGCCGGGGCGGTGCACGGCAAGGCCGGGCGCAAGGGCGTGGCCTCCGACTGGATGGAGATGGAACGCAGCCGGGGCATCTCGATCACCTCTTCGGTGCTGCGGTTCGAGTTCGGCGGGACGCTGCTGAACCTCCTCGACACCCCCGGGCACGCCGACTTCTCCGAGGACACCTACCGGGTGCTGGCGGCCGTGGACGCGGCGGTGATGCTGCTGGACTCGGCCAAGGGCCTGGAGGCGCAGACGCTCAAGCTGTTCGACGTGTGCCGCCACCGCGGCATCCCGGTCATCACGTTCGTCAACAAGTGGGACCGGCCCGGCCGCGAGCCGCTGGAACTGCTGGACGAGGTGGAGCAGCGCATCGGCCTGCGCCCGGCCCCGCTGAACTGGCCGGTCGGGATCGCCGGCGACTTCCGCGGCCTGATCGACCGCGCGAGCGGCGCCTACACCCGGTTCCGCCGCACCCCCGGCGGCGCCACCCGCGCGATCGCCGAACGCGTCCCGGCCGAGCAGGCCGCGGCCGAGGAGGGGGCGGCCTGGGACGCCGCCGCCGAGGAGCTGGCGCTGCTGGACGAGATCGGCGCCGACCTGGACCCGGAGGCGTTCGCCGCCGGGCTCTGCACGCCGGTGCTGTTCGGGGCCGGGCTGCCCAACTTCGGGGTCGGCGCGCTGCTGGAGGCGCTGTGCGCGCTGGCTCCGCCGCCGGCCGACCGGGTGGACGCCGACGGGGTGCCGCGGCCGGTCACCGCGCCGTTCTCCGGGCAGGTGTTCAAGGTCCAGGCGGGCATGGACCGCGCGCACCGCGACCGGCTGGCGTTCGTCCGGGTGTGCTCGGGGCGCTTCGAGCGCGGCATGCCGCTCACCCACGGCCCCACCGGACGGCCCCTGGCGACGAAGTACGCGCAGACCATGTTCGGACGGGACCGCTCCACGCTCGACGCCGCCTACCCCGGCGACGTGATCGGCTTGCCGAACGCGTCGGGGTTGACCGTCGGCGACACCCTGTACGCCCGCGCGCCGGTGGCGTTCCCGCCGATCCCGGCGTTCGCGCCCGAGCACTTCATGGTGGCGCGCACCCGCGACAACGGCAGGGCCAAGCAGTTCCGCCGCGGCATCGACCAGCTCGACAGCGAGGGCGCGGTGCAGGTGCTGCGCAGCGACCTGCGCGGCGACCAGGCCCCGGTGCTGGCCGCGGTCGGACCGCTCCAGTTCGAGGTCGTCGCCACCCGGATGGAGAACGAGTTCGGCGCGCCCGTCGAGCTGACCCGCCTCGACTACACGACCGCGCGCCTCACCGACAAGGAGTCGGCTGCCACGCTGGAGGCGCGCCGCGGCGTCGAGGTCCTCACCCGGACGCTGGACGGCACGCTGGTCGCGGTGTTCTCCGACAAGTGGCGGATGCGCGGCCTCCAGCGCGACCACCCCGACCTCACCCTCATCCCCATGCTCGCCGCCGGCGACCCCGACTGACCGGCGAACGACCGCGAGGCGCCGCCGCCCGTGTGGCCCGCCGTTCAGCTCGACCGCCGCAGGCCGTCAACGTGCCGGTGGGCCTCCCGCCCGGCGTCGCGCCACAGGGCGAGCGTTGCCGCGCGGCCCTCTCCGCCCGGAAGCGCGACCCGTTCACGCCGCGTCCGTCCGGCGACCGCGACCCGTTCGTCGGCCGGGCTAGCCGGGGCGGTATCGGGCCTTGATGTGGAAGCGTTCGCCCTGGGGTCCGAGGATGCTCAGCAGTTCGACCGGCCGGGCGTCGGCGTTGCCGAACCAGTGCGGGAGGTGGGTGTCGAACTCGGCGACCTCGCCGCTGGAGAGGACGAGTTCGCGGTCGCCGAGGACGAGCCGCAGCCGCCCGTTCAGGACGTACAGCCAGTGGTAGCCCTCGTGCGAACGGGGATCGGGCACGCGGCCGAGGTCGGGGTCGGCGGGGAGGATCTGCTTCCACACCTGGAGGCCGCCGGGCTTGCGGGTCAGCGGGATGACGGTCATGCCGCCGCGGGTGACCGCCCGCGGATACACCCGGGGATCGGCGTCGGACGGCGCGTTGACGAGCTCGTCGAGCGGCATCCGGTAGGCCCTGGCGAGGGGCAGCAGCAGTTCCAGGCCCGGTTTGCGCTGCCCGGTCTCCAGCCTCGACAGGGTGCTGATCGGGATGCCGGTGCTCTGCGACAGGGCGGTCAGGGTGGTCCCGCTGCGGCGCCGCAGCTCGCGGAGCCGTGGCCCGACCGCGGCAAGAACGTCGTCGTACTCCTCGCTCATGGGCCCACACTGCCCCACGTTTTTCGTTTTCCGCAAAGAAGTTTGTCAAACCCGCACGGCCGGAGGCACGGTGACGCCGCAGGCGGCCCGCGATCAGCGCCCGGCGCCCGGCACCAGCCGTCCGACACCAGGAGGCACGATGGACGCCCGGACATGGGACGAGATGTACCGCAGCCGCGGCCAGGTCTTCAGCGGCGACCCCAACGGGGTCCTCGTCGCCGAGGCCGCCGGCCTGCCGCTGGGACGAGCGCTCGACGTCGGATGCGGCGAAGGCGCCGACGCCCTCTGGCTGGCGCGAGGAGGCTGGCAGGTCACCGCGGCCGACATCTCCCGTACCGCCCTGGAACGCGCCGCCGCGGCCGACACCGCCCACCGCGTGACCTGGACCCGGGCCGACCTGGCCGTCGCGCCGCCCCGGCCGGCGCGTTCGACCTGGTGTCGGTCCAGTACTTCCCGCTCCGGAAGGAGCCGGGCCACACCGCGCTGCGCGGCCTGCTGAACGCCGTCGCGCCCGGCGGCACCCTGCTCTTCGCCACCCACGACTCCGCCGACCTGGCCCGGCACGGGGAGCACGGCATCGACCCCCGCGACTACTACCGTCCGGACGACATCGCCGGGCTCCTCGGCCGCGACTGGACCGTCCTGATCAACGAGACCCGCCCGCGGACCGCGCCCGCCCCCGCCGGGACCCGGCACACCCGCGACGCCGTCCTGCGGGCACGGCGTGAGCGCATGGTGGAGTTCTCGGCCGAAGGGTAGGTCACGTGGGTGTGGGCCTGGTGGCCGATCGGCGCGGTCGGGGGGCCAGTACTCGGATGGGAACGGGGCCGATGGACGAGGACCGCGGTATCGAGCGGATGCTGACCGCGCTGCTGGACGCCAGCCACGAGGCGTCGATGGAGCAGGTGCCGGGGCTGGTCGCCGAGCACGCGCGGCACGCCGGGCTGGACGAGGTGCTGATCTACCTGGCCGACCTCCAGGAGACCGTGCTGCGGCAGCTCACCGGGCACGGGATCGACGCGGGGCAGGGCGCCGATCCCGAGCTGGCGGAGCTGCGGGTCGACGGCACGATGGCCGGACGGGCGTTCCAGCAGGTGCGCATGCTGGCCACGAAGGGCTCGGAGGAGGACGGCGCGGACTGCTGGTGGGTGCCGCTGCTCGACGGCACCGAACGCGTCGGCGTGCTGCGGGTCACCGTTCACCGCGACGGCGCCGGGCCGCGGGTGGAGGAGCGGCTGCGGCATCTGGCGTCGCTGACGGCGCTGATGGTGGTGAGCTGCCGCCCGTACAGCGACTCCTACCCGAGGCTGGTGCGGACGCGGCCGATGCACGTGGCCGCCGAGATGCAGTGGAACCTGATGCCGCCGCTGACCTGCGCGACCCCGCAGATGGTGATCGGCGCGGCGCTGGAACCGGCCTACGAGGTCGGCGGGGACGCCTTCGACTACGCCATCGCCGACGGCAACGTCCATCTGGCGGTCTTCGACGCGATGGGCCACGACGTGTCCGCCGGGCTGACGGCGAACCTGGCCATGGCCTGCTGCCGCAACCAGCGCCGCCAGGGCACCGGCCTGGCCGAGACCAGCATCGCCATCGAACGCACCCTGATCGAGGAGTTCGGCGACGACACCCGGTTCGTCACCGCGATCATCGCCGACCTGGACACCACCACCGGCCTGTTCACCTGGGTCAACCGCGGGCACCACCCGCCTGTGGTCATCCGCGGCGGCCGGTGGACGACCACCCTGCCGTGCCCGCCCGCGCACCCCATGGGGCTGGACCTCGGAGGCGAGGTCCCGATGTGCAGCGAGCAGCTTGAACCGGGGGACCGGGTCCTGCTCTACACCGACGGCATCACCGAAGCCCGCAACAGCCACGGCCGGGAGTTCGGCCTCCACCGCTTCGTCGACTTCATCATCCGGCACAGCGCCGACGGCCTCCCCGTCCCCGAGACCCTGCGCCGCCTGATCCGCGCCATCCTGGAGTACCACGACCACCGGCTCCAGGACGACGCCACCGTTTTGGTCCTCGAATGGGACGGCCCCCACCACACCCGCCCGCCCACCGACAGGGCCGAGACCCTCGACCCCGCCCCCGTCAGAGGATCGGTGTCGCCGCGTCCCGCCTCCCGGGCGGGCGACGCCTGATCACCGGCGGGCCCGCGCGGTGCCGGTGCGGGCGGTCACTCGCCGCCGCTCCGCTCCGGATTCTGCAACTGGAAGAAATTGCTTTGCGAGCCGTCCTTCTTATGCTCCTGGTAAAGGAAGTTGAGTTTGCGTTCCTCGAACGTACGGAACCAGTCCTCCCAGGAGATGTGGACCAGGTCGTCGCCGCCGTATCCGGGGAAGTCGAAGAGCAGCCTGCCGGGACGGCCGTCGTACTCGCTGCCCGGCACGGTCGCGGGCTGGGCGTCGCGCTCGTTCGCCCAGCGGCGGATGACGTCCTGGTCGGTGGTGATCAGGCTGCGTCCGGCCCGTTCCTCATGCTCGTACGGCGAGTCCACCTGCTGCTGGTAGCGGTGCTCGCCCTGGACGGGGTGCCCCGAATCGGCCATCGTCGTGTCCTAACGCTGCGTCATGTTCGATATGCGGTACTGGAAGCATTACCCGGTGTGATCGTCGCTTAACTCGCGGGCACGGCGGCTGCCGGTGGGCACGCGGCGCCGTGGGGGCGTCGGGCCGCAGGTCAGTCGCGGCGCGGGGTGACGAGGCCGGACTCGTAGGCGAACACCACGAGCTGGGCGCGGTCCCTGGCGCCCAGCTTGGTCATCGCCCTGCTGACGTGCGTCTTCGCGGTCGTCGGGCTGATCACCATGTGGACGGCGATCTCGTCGTTGGACAGGCCGCGGGCCACCAGCGCGGTGACCTCGCGCTCGCGGTTGGTCAGCACGTCGAGCGCGCCGGGCGCGGGGCCGGGGCGGCGGGCGACGTACTCGCCGATCAGGCGGCGGGTGATCGCGGGGGACAGCAGCGCGTCGCCGCGGGCCGCGACCCGTACGCCCTGGAGCAGGTCGGCGGGCTCGGTGTCCTTGACCATGAAGCCGCAGGCGCCGGCGCGCAGCGCGTTGAAGACGTACTCGTCCAGGCCGTAGTTGGTGAGGATCACGACGTGGACGCCGCTCAGCCGCGCGTCGGCGGCGATCAGCCGGGTGGCCTCGATGCCGTCCATCACCGGCATCTGGATGTCGACCAGGGCGACGTCGGGCCGGTGTTCGAGGGCGAGCGCGACGCCCTGCTCGCCGTCCGCGGCCTCGGCCACCACCTCCAGGTCGTCCTCGATCTCCAGCAGGGCCCGGAAGCCGCCGCGGATGAGCGCCTGGTCGTCCACGAGCAGCACGCGGATCACGACGGCTCCCCGAGGGGCAGCTCGGCGCGCACGGTGAAGCCGCCCTCGGCGCGGGGCTCGGCCCGCAGCCGTCCGCCGAGCGCCGCGACGCGCTCGCGCATGCCGAGCAGGCCCGTGCCGGGGACGGGCGGCGCGTCCGGGTCGGCCTTGCCGTCGTCGTCGATCCGCACGACCAGCTCCCCGTCCGCGTAGTCGATGCGCACCGCCGCGGCGGCGTCGCCCCCGGCGTGCCTGGAGACGTTGGTGAGAGACTCCTGGACGATCCGGTACGCGGCCCGGTCCACCTCGGCGGGCAGCTCCCGGCGCGTGCCGGAGATCGCCACCGTGGCCCGCAGCCCGGCCGAACGGGCCCGTTCGACCAGGTCGCCGAGCCGGTCGAGGCCGCTGCCCGGGGCGTCGCCGTCGGAACGGCCGGGATCGCGCAGCACCTCCAGCGTGGCGCGCAGCTCGCGCGTGGCGTCGCCGCTGGCCTCCTGGATGGCGAGCAGCGCGGGCGGCACGTCCTCGCCGCGCCTGCGCGCCAGGTGGACGGCCACCCCGGCCTGGACCTTGATGATCGAGATGCTGTGGGTGAGCGAGTCGTGCAGCTCCCTGGCGATGCGCAGCCGCTCCTCGCCCGCGCGCCGCCGGGCCGCCTCCTCGCGGGTGCGCTCGGCCTCCGCGGCCCGCTGCTCGGCCTCCTCCAGGTACGCCTGCCTGTGCCGGGACACCGTCGCCACCACGCCGGCCGCGACGAACCAGCCGACCAGCAGCGCGGTGTCCTGGAGGTTCTCCACGACGCCGGCGTCGCGGGGCAGGTTCACCAGGCCGGTGCCCAGGTAGACCGCGCCCGCCAGCGCCGGGGCCAGGAGATGGCCCGCCCTGACCGCCGCGAACACCGACACCAGCACCGGGAACGAGGCCGCCGGGCCCGGCTCGATCGTCGCCGCGACGACGAGCATGCAGGGCGTGCTGACGAGCAGCGACACCAGCGGCGCCCGCCGCCAGGCGACGAGCGCGAACGAGCCGGCGAGCACGGCCGCGAGATCCAGCGCGCCCGCGCTCGGCGTATAGATCACGATGACCGCCAGCAGGACGGCCATCGACGCGGCGAGCAAGCCGTCCTCGGCGAGCGGCCGCCACCGGTCCAGGAACCTCATTCGTGCAGATTAGAGGCTGTTTCAACGAGCAATGTCCGCAGCACGGCGGAAATCAGCACTACTCCCCACGTAGTAGTACGGCCGGTCGTACTTCCCGGGTGCCGTGCGCAGGAGTCTTCCTGCGCACGATGACCGCTGAACGGCCCGGACACCACGATGTCCGGCATGCACATGATCGGAGTCAAGGGCCGGTTCCGCCGCGTACCCCCGGGGTGCCGCAGGCCGTCGCCTTCCGCGCCGGGACCCGGCAGGGGCGGGCCCGCGGCCGCGGGAGCACGGGGGAGTGGGCCGCGGTGACCGGTGGAGGGACGGCGGGCGGACGGCCGGGCGTCCGGCCGGGGCTGACGCTCGCCGTGGTGGCCGTCGTGCAGTTCATGGTGTCGCTGGACCTGTCGGTGGTGAACGTCGGGCTTCCGGAGATCGCCGCCGGGCTCGGCTTCAGCGCGTCCGGCCTGACCTGGGTGATCCACGCCTACGCGCTCACCTTCGGCGGGCTGCTCCTGCTGGGCGGCAAGGCCGCCGACCGGTACGGGCCCAAGCGGGTCCTGCTGCTCGGGCTCGCGCTGTTCGGGCTCGCGTCCCTGCTCGGCGGCTTCGCCCAGGAGCCGGGGCACCTGGTCGGCGCCCGCGTCGTCCAGGGCGTCGGGGCGGCCGTGCTGGCTCCGGCCGCGCTGGCGCTGCTGGCCGCGACGTTCCCCTCGGGCCGGGCCCGCGTCCGGGCGTTCGGCGTGTGGAGCGCGATGAACGCCGCCGGGGCCGCCCTCGGCGTCCTGATCGGCGGCCTGCTCACCGAGTACGCGAGCTGGCGCTGGGTGATGTTCGTGAACGTGCCGATGGCCGCCGGCGCGCTGGCCCTGGCCTGGCGCGGGGTCGCCGCCGCGCCGCCCGCGGCCCGCGGCCGCCGTCCGGACGTCCTCGGCGCCGTCCTCGCCACCGCCGGGATGACGCTGCTGGTGTTCGGCGTCGTCCGCACCGACCGGTACGCGTGGACGTCGCCGACCACCCTGGCGACCCTCGGGGCCGCCGTCGCGCTGCTGGCCGCGTTCCTCCAGGTCGAACGGACCACCAGGCGCGAACCGCTCGTCCGGCTCGGCCTGTTCGCCAACCGCGCGGTCGCGGGCGCCAACGCCTACAACCTCCTGGCGGGCGCGGCGATGTCCTCGGCCTTCTACTTCGTCTCCCTCTACCTCCAACGGGTCCTCGGCCACGGTCCGGCGCTGACGGGGATCATGTTCCTGCCGCTCGCCGCCGGCGTGATCGTCGGCTCGGCGCTCGCCGTCAAGCTCGGCTACCGGCTGGCTCCCCGGACCCTGCTGGTCGCCGGCGGGCTCCTGGCGGCCGCCGGGTTCGCCTGGCTGGGCCTGATCAGCCCGGACGGAACGTTCGCCGCCGACGTCCTCGGCCCCTCGGTCCTCATCAGCGTCGGCTTCGGGCTGTGCCTCGCGCCGGTCGTCTCCACCGCGACCACCGGCGTCGCGGCGCACGAGACCGGCACCGCGTCCGGCCTGCTCGCCAGCTCCCGCCAGATCGGCGCGTCGCTCGGGCTCGCCGCGCTCGGCACCGCCGCCCAGCACCGCACCGGACGGGACGTCACGCCCGAGAGCCTCAGCGACGGGTACGCGCTCGGGCTGTCCCTCGGCGCCGTGCTCCTGGCCGGCGCCGTCCTCGTCGCCCTCACCGTCCTGTGCCGGACCGGCGCGCCCGTACCGGCCGCGACGCGGCAGGGGCAGATGCAGCGCAGGAAGGAAGCCTCGGCATGACCGTCACCCCGATCGACCTGTTCGCGTCCTCCATCGGCCTCCACCAGGGCGGCCGGGTGCACGCCGGGCCGCGGGCGTCCGTCCACGAGCGGGACGGCTGGCGGCTGACGGCCTTCCACGCGAAGACCGACGCCGACGTCCACGCCGACCACTGGGAGGTCCATCCCGAGGCCGAGGAGGTCCTGTCCTGCCTCATCGGGAAGATCCGCCTCCACCTCCGTCCGGAACGGCCGGGACAGGAGGAGGAAGTGATCAGGCTGACGGCCGGGA
Source organism: Actinomadura sp. J1-007 (assembly GCF_009793335.1). Taxonomy (GTDB): domain Bacteria; phylum Actinomycetota; class Actinomycetes; order Streptosporangiales; family Streptosporangiaceae; genus Spirillospora; species Spirillospora yumaensis. The sequence goes on from NZ_WING01000001.1 coordinate 3,751,660, forward strand.
CCGCCGCCATCGTCCCGCGCGGGCGATGGCACCGCATCGAGCTGGACACCCCCAGCAACATCATGGCCGTCACCCTGCCGCGCGGCAGCCGACTGGAAAAGCGAGCCGGAACGTAGGCCATGTCAATTGACGGAGAGAAGAGGACGATGAGCGCTACCGAGCTGGCTCCTGTGGGGGAGAAATCCCAACCCCCGCCGCCGCCGGACGCCGATTCCGCTGATTCCGCGGCGGAGGAAAGTATGGCGGGACTGCTGCTTCCCTATTCCGGGGGATTCGCGGCCGTTGTGGTCTTGCAGGTGGTCGGGGCCGTCGCGGGTCTGGCGCCTTTGCTGGCCGTCGTCGAACTGGGGCGCGTTTTCCTGTCGTCCGATCCGGTCGACCACGACCACGTCTGGACGGTCGTGGCCGTCGGCGCGATCGGGCTGTTCGTCCGGCTGGTGTTCCAGGCCGCGTCGTCCGGGGTGGGGCACGTTCTGGACGGACGGGTGCAGTTGTCGTTCCGGCGTCGGCTGGCCGCGCGGCTGGGGCGCGTGCCGATCGGCTGGCTGTCCGCACGTCCGAGGGGCGAGCTGGCCAAGGTGGTGGGGGAGGACGTCAGTGCCGTGCACCCGTTCATCGCCCACGCCCCCGGCGAGCTGATCTCGGCGTTCGTGGTGCCGCTGGTGTCGCTGGTCTACCTGTTCACCGTCGATTGGCGGATGACGCTCATCACCCTGATCCCGGTGGTGCTGGCGGTGGCGCTCGTTCCGCTGATGATGACGCCGACCCGGTTGCGCGAGCAGGCGGAGTTCGACACGGCCATGGGACGGATCGCGAACTCGGTCGTCGAATTCGTTCAGGGCATCGCGGTGGTCAAGGCGTTCGGCGGCGCGGAACGGGCGCACCGCAGGTTCCGGACGGCCACCGACGATTTCGTCACGGTCTTCTACCGGATGGTGCGCGGCCTTTCCGCGGTCGCCGCGGGAATGCAGGTCGCGCTGTCTCCGCCGTTCGTGCTGCTGGTCGTTCTGGTGGGCGGCGCCGTTCTGGTCACGGACGGCGGCATGGCGGCGGCGGACCTGCTGCCGTTCCTGCTGCTCGGGCTGGGGCTGACCGCTCCGGTGGCGGCGCTCGGCCACGGTTTCGACGGCCTTCAGGCCGCCCGGCGCGCGGTCGGCCGGATCCGGGAGGTGCTGGCGGTGCGGCCGCTGCCGGAGCCCGCGCGCCCGGTCGCACCGCGCGGGCACCTGGTGGAGCTGCGGGACGTCCGCTTCGCCTACCAGGACGGCCACGAGGTACTGCGCGGGATCGACCTGGTGCTGGAGCCGGGGACGGTGACCGCGGTCGTCGGGCCCTCGGGCAGCGGGAAGTCCACGCTCGTCCAACTGCTGCCGCGGTTCTTCGACCCGACCCACGGAACGGTCTCGCTGGGCGGCGTGGATCTGCGCGAGATCGGCAGCCGGGAGCTGTACCGGAACGTGTCGTTCGTCTTCCAGGACGTCCGGCTGCTGCGCGCGTCGGTCGCGGACAACATCGCGCTCGCGGTGCCGGACGCCGGCCGCGACGCCGTGGAGCGCGCCGCGCGGCGGGCGAACATCCACGACCGCATCCTCGAACTGCCGCGCGGCTACGACACGGTGATCGGGGACGAGGCCGGGCTGTCCGGCGGCGAGGCGCAGCGGATCTCGATCGCGCGCGCCCTGCTCGCCGCCACGCCCGTCCTGGTGCTGGACGAGGCGACCGCGTTCGCCGACCCGCAGACCGAGCAGGCCGTCCGCCGGGCGCTCGCGCCGGAGGGCGACCGGAGCGTCCTGGTCATCGCCCACCGGCTGGAGACCATCGCCGACGCCGACACCGTCGTGATGCTGGAGAACGGGACGGTCGTCGAGCGCGGCGACCCCTCCGAGCTGCTGGCCCAGGACGGGAGGTTCGCCGCGTTCTGGCGTTCCAACCAGGCCGCGATCGCCGACGAGAGCGAAGCCCGCGGCGTACCGCGAGGAGGCGAGGCCCGATGATCCGGATGCTGCTGCGCGTGCTGGGACACCGGTACGCCGGGCCGGTGCGCCGCACCGTGGCCCTGATGACGGCGACCGCGGTCGTCGAGGGACTGTCCTACGCGCTGCTGGTCCCGGTGCTGCGGGAGCTGTTCGGGAGCACGCCGTCGGACGCCCGGCCCTGGCTGATCGCGTTCGGGGCGGCGGTCGCGGTCTACGCGGCGCTGCGCTACGTCAGCGACCTGTCCGGCTTCCGCGTCGGGACCACGCTGCTGCACGGGATGTACCACCGCCTCGGCGACCACCTGGCCCGGCTGCCCATCGGCTGGTACGGCGCGGGCCGCGTCGGCGAGGTGTCGGTCCTCGCCAGCAGCGGCGTCCTCCAGGCCATGAGCGTGATCGCGCACCTGCTGGCGCCGTCGATCTCCGCCTGCGTGACCCCGCTGACGATCGTCGCGGTGATCCTCGCCTTCAACTGGCAGATGGGGCTGGCCGCGCTCGCCGCCGTCCCGCTCGTGGCGGCGGTCCAGCTCTGGACCGGCCGCCTGACGGCCGCCACCGACGCCGAGCGCGCCGAACACGACCAGCAGGCCGCCGGCCGGGTCGTCGAGTACCTCCGCGCCCAGCCGGTGCTGCGCGCCGGCGGCCGGTCCGCCGAACGCTTCCAGACCCTGGACGACTCGTTGCGGGAGGTCCAGCGCGCGTCCCGCCGGACGGTGCTCTCGACGCTGCCCGGCGTGCTCGGCCTGACGCTCACGGTGCAGGCGGCGTTCACCGCGTTGCTCGTCCTCGGCGCCCACCTCGCGCTCGGCGGGGACATCGGCGCGGCGGAGGTCCTCGCGATCCTCGTGCTGGCCGCCCGTTGCGCGGACCCGCTGCTGTCGCTGTCGGACATCGGCGGCCAGCTCCACGGGGCCCGTTCCGAGCTGGGCAGGCTCGACAAGGTGCTGCGCACCGAGCCGCTGCCCGAGCCCGGCGAGCCGGTCCGGCCGTCCCGCCACGACCTGGAGTTCGACGCGGTCACCTTCCGGCACGGCGACCGCACGGTGATCGACGGCGTGTCGCTGACGGTGCCGCAGGGGCGGCGGCTCGCCGTCGTCGGCCCGTCGGGCGCGGGCAAGAGCACCCTGCTCCAGCTGATCGCGCGGTTCTACGACGTGGACGGCGGCGCGGTACGCGTCGGGGGCGTGGACGTGCGCGACGTCGACTCCGCGGTGCTGATGGAGCAGATCGCCATCGTCTTCCAGGACGTCTACCTCTTCGAGGGGACGATCGAGGAGAACGTCCGCCTCGGCCGTCCCGACGCGGACGACGCCGAGGTGCGGGCGGCGGCGACCGCCGCGCGGCTGGACGAGGTCGTCGAACGGCTGCCCGCGGGATGGGCGACCGAGGTCGGCGAGGGGGGCGCGCTGCTGTCCGGAGGCGAACGCCAGCGCGTCTCCATCGCCCGCGCCCTGCTGAAGGACGCCCCGATCGTCCTGCTGGACGAGGTGACCTCGGCGCTGGACCCGGTGAACGAGGCGGCCGTCCACGACGGCATCGAACGCCTGATGGCGGGCCGTACGGTCGTCATGGTCGCGCACCGGATGCGCACCGTCCGGCGCGCCGACCGCATCGCGTTCCTGGACGGCGGCCGGATCGCGCACGAAGGCGACCACGAGGAGCTCCTGCGCAGCAGCGCCCGCTACGCCGACTACTGGAACATCAGCCAGACACCCGTCTGAACGACCCGGTGCAGCGCCGGGGCCAACGCGTCGAAGCCCGGACGGCCACCGGGTTCGCCCGTCAGGGGCGGGCCCGGTGGCCGTTGGACGTCTCGCTTCCGCTCCGCCGCCACAGGTCCGCGAGGCGGGCGATGCCGTCGGCGACGTCGGACGCGGGCTGCCAGAAGGGGAGGCGCAGGTGGTCGGTGAAGCCCCCGACCGCGGAGAACACGGGTCCGGGAACGACGGAGATGTTGCGCCGTTGCGCGAGGCGCGCGAACGCGGTGGTGTCGGTCCCGGGGAGGCGGACCCACAGGGCGCTCCCGCCGAGCGGCTCGGCCCATGACCATTCGGGCGCGTGGTCGTGGAGGGCGTCCAGCGCGGTCCGGAGCCCGGCGCGCAGTTGCGCGCGGCGGGCCTCCCGGGCGCGGCTCAGGTCGGCGAGGCAGCGCGCGGTGACGAGCTGGCCGATGATCGAGCCGCCGAGGTCGCTGTTCACCCTGGCGCGCGACAGCGCCTGGACGGTGGCCTGGTCGGCCCTGATCCAGCCGGTGCGCAGACCTCCCCAGAACACCTTGGACGCCGAGCCGATGGTGATCCAGGCGCCGGAGCCCATCCGGGACCCGATGGGCGCGGGCGGCGCGTCGTCCCTGATCAGCAGGTCGGCGGGCGAACGGTCCTCGACCAGGATGGTGCCGGTGCCCCGGACGAGCTCGGCGACGCGCCGGGCGCCCGCCTCCGAGACGATCGAGCCGGTCGGGTTGTGCGCGACCGGCAGCAGGTACAGCATGCGCGGGGCGAGCTGCCTGAGCAGCCGTTCGAGGAGGCGGACGTCGGGACCGGCCGGGCCGGTCGGCACCGGGACGATGCGCGCGCCGCGCCGCCGGAACGCCTCGATCGCGCCCCGGTAGGTGGGGTCCTCGACCAGGACGGTGTCGGACCGGCTGACCAGCGCGCCCGCGATGAGGGTGAGCGCCTGCTGCGAGCCGTTCGTGACGAGCAGCTGGTCGGCGCGGGTGGGCACCCCGAGGTCCTCGTAGTGGCGGCGGAGCGCCTCGCGGAGCGGCGCCACGCCGTGCGGCTCGTAGCCGTCCCCGGCCATCGCGCCGGGCAGCTCGGGCCCGTCCACCACGGCCCTGGTGTGCTCCATGACGAGGTCGACGAGCCCTCCCGGCGCGCCGCTGGACAGGTCGATGCGGCCGTACTCCCGGGACCGGAAGCTGGAGAGCCGGGCGTCGCCCTGCGCGGAGTGGGCGCGCCGGGCGGTGACCACCGAACCCGCACCGACGCGGCTGGAGACGTGGTCGGCCGCCCGGAGCAGGTCGTACGCGCCGGTCACGGTCCCGCGGCTGACCGACAGCGCCTCGGCGAGGTGGCGTTCCGAGGGGAGCCGGTCGCCGTCGGCCAGGTCGCCGTGCAGGATCAGGTCGGCGAGGGCCTGGGCGAGGCGCTGCGGCAGCCGTCCCGGCGCCGCGTCCCAGCCGCCCAGGAGCCGGGCGAGACGGGCGACGTCCCCCGAGGCCATGAACTCCTCCCCTGTAGGCCATTCGACCGCGAATTGGCCTGTGTGGGCCAATCGCGTGGTCCATAGCATCGCACCCCGACGCGCAAGTCCGGTCGACGAGGAAAGGAGCCCCCGCCGTGGCCGTCATGCTGCTAGGAACGCTCGACACCAAGCACGCGGAGTACGCCTTCGTCCAGGAACGGCTCACCCGCGCGGGCATCGAGACGGTGCTGGTGGACGTCGGCGTCGTCGGCGAGCCGTCCGCGCGGCCGGACATCACCGCCGCCGAGGTGGCGGCCGCCGGAGGCGGTGACCTGGCCGCGTTGCGGACGGCGCGCGACCGCGGCGCCGCGCTCGCGGTGATGGCCGAGGGCGCCGCGGCCGTCGCGAGGCGCCTCCACGGCTCCGGAGAGCTGAGCGGCGTGCTCGCGCTCGGCGGCAGCGGCGGGTCGTCCATCGCCGCCGCCGCGATGCGCGCGGTGCCGATCGGGCTTCCGAAGCTGCTGGTCTCCACGATGGCGGCCGGTGACGTCTCCGGCTACGTCGGCACGTCCGACGTGACGATCATGCACAGCGTGGTGGACCTGGCGGGCCTGAACCGCCTGTCCCGCACCGTCCTGGAGAACGCGGCCGGCGCGATGGCCGGCATGGCGGCGGCCTACCGGGAGCGGTCCGCGGCGCGGGGCGGCCCGTCCGACCGGCCGCTGGTCGCGGCGTCCATGTTCGGCGTGACCACCCCGGCGGTCGACACCGCCCGGCGGCGCCTGGAGGACCTCGGGTACGAGGTGCTCGTCTTCCACGCGACGGGCTCCGGCGGGCGCACGATGGAGTCGCTGATCGCGGGAGGGCACGTCGCCGGCGTGCTCGACCTGACCACCACCGAACTCGCCGACGAGGTCGTCGGGGGAGTGCTGAGCGCCGGGCCCGAGCGCCTCGACGCCGCGGCCGGACGGGGCGTCCCGCAGGTGGTCAGCTTCGGGGCGCTCGACATGGTCAACTTCGGCCCGGAGGCGAGCGTCCCTTCACGGTTCGCCGACCGGAAGCTGCTGGTCCACAACGCGGACGTGACGCTGATGCGCACCAGCGCGAGCGAGGCCGCCCGGATCGGGGACCTGCTCGGCCGCAAGCTCGCCGCCGCCACGGGCCCCGTCAGCCTGCGGGTGCCGCGCGGCGGGTTCTCCGCCGTGGACGCGGAGGGCGGGCCGTTCTGGGACCCCGGGGCCGACGAGGCGTGCGTCGGCGCGGCGCTGGCGCGGCTGGACGGCACCCCCGTCGAGGTCGCCACCAGCGGGCACAACATCAACGACGAGGACTTCGCCCTGGCCGCGGCCGACGAGCTCCACCGGCTCGTCACCGGGGCGGGGGACCACCGAGAGGACGACGCATGAACCGCGACCAGGCCCTTCACAGGTTCCGGACGCTGCGCGAGAGCGGACGGCCGATCATCGGCGCCGGCGCCGGCACGGGCCTGTCGGCGAAGGCCGCCGAACTCGGCGGGATCGACCTGTTGATCATCTACAACTCGGGGCGGTTCCGGATGGCGGGCCGCGGGTCGCTGGCCGGGCTGCTCCCGTACGGCGACGCCAACGCGATCGTCGTCGAGATGGCCGCCGAGGTCCTGCCCGTGGTGACCTCGACGCCCGTCCTCGCGGGAGTGTGCGGCACCGATCCGTTCCGCGACATCCCGCGCTTCCTCGACCGGCTCCAGGGGCTCGGGTTCGCGGGGGTGCAGAACTTCCCCACCGTGGGGCTGATCGACGGTGTCTTCCGGACCAACCTGGAGGAGACCGGCATGGGCTTCGAGCACGAGATCGCGATGATCGCCGCCGCGGCCGAGCGCGGCCTGCTGACCGCGCCGTACGTCTTCGACGAGGACCAGGCGGCCGCGATGACCCGGGCGGGCGCCGACATCGTCGTCCCGCACCTCGGCCTGACCACCAGCGGCACCATCGGCGCGAAGACCGCCGTCACCCTGGAGGAGGCCGCGGTCCGCGTGCAGGCCATGCGCGACGCCGCCGCGGCCGTCGATCCCGGCGTGCTCGTGCTCTGCCACGGCGGCCCGATCGCCGAACCCGCGGACGTCGCGTACGTCATGGAGCACACCACCGGGATCGCCGGGTTCTTCGGCGCGTCCTCCATGGAGCGCCTGCCCACCGAACGCGCGATCGCCGCCCAGGCGCGCGCCTTCAAGGAGATCCCCACCACCGCCTGAGGCGGTCCCGCGAACCGCGCCGCGAGGCGTCCACGCCGGCGGCGGGCACCGACGAGAAGTGAGGACGACCGTGCACAGAGATCCGAACGCGCTGCCCACCATGGTGTTCGACTGGGGTTCGATCACCTGGCTGGTCGCCCCGGGCGGCGTTCCGGGAGCGAGCTCCACGCTGGGCGAAGTGATCATCAACCCGGGCCGGGGCCACGAGCGGCACGAGCACCCGGAGTCCGACGAGATCCTCTACATCATCGACGGGGAGGGCCGGCAGACCGTCGGCGACGGCGCGGAGTTCCCGGTGAAGGCGGGCGAGGCCGTGTGGATCCCCCGCGGCACCCTGCACTCGACGTTCAACACCGGCTGGCGCCCCCTGCGGATCATCGCCACCTACACCCCCGGCGGCGCCGAGGACGCGCTGCGCGACCTGCCCGGCTTCGCCGAGCTGCCCGCCGGGACCGTTCCGACCTGGAAGGCCGACGACCATGGCTGAGATCCGGCACCACACCGGCCACCGGCTCCCCGTCCGGACCCCGCGGGCCTTCCCCGTCCACGAGGGCAAGCGGTTCCTGGTGACCGGCGCCGGAGGGGGGATCGGCCAGGCGACCGTGGACCTGCTCGTCCGCGAGGGCGCCCGGGTCGTCGCCGCCGACGTCGTCGAGCAGACCGCGCTCGCCGACCGCCTGGGCGGCGCCGAACGGGGCGTGCACGCGATCGCGGTGGACCTGCGCGACGAGACCTCGGTCCGCGACGCCGCCGCCCGGAGCGTCGAGCTGCTCGGCGGCATCGACGGGCTGGCCAACGTCGCGGGGATCGTGAAGATGGCGCCCGCGCTCGACCACGAGCGGCCGCTGTGGGAGGACCAGTTCGCCGTCAACGTCTTCGGGCCGTTCGACCTGGCCCGCCTCGTCGTGCGGCACATGATCGAGCAGGGCGTCGCCGGCGCCGTCGTGAACGTCGCCTCGGAGGCCGGCAAGCAGGGCCACCCCGGCATGATCGCCTACAACGCCAGCAAGGCCGCGGTGATCAACTGGACGCGCGTCGCGGCGGCCGAATGGGCGCCGCACGGCATCAACGTCAACTGCGTCTGCCCGGGCGGGGTCGCCACCGCGATGCTGCACCAGGTCGCCGACAACCACGCGCGGGGCTCGGAGACCGACGCCGCGTCGTTCTTCGAGATCATGTCGAACGAGCAGCTCGGCCGGCACATCGACCCGACCGAGGTGGCCTCGGTGATCTCCTTCCTGCTCACCGACCGGGTCCAGGCCGTGCGCGGCCAGAGCGTCAACGTCGACGGCGGCGGCAGCCCCTACTGACCGTCCCGCGCCCCAGGCGTAGACGTCGCGGGACCACCCCCCAGGGAGCAGCAACGATGACACCCCCACCGCGCCACCACGTTCTCCACACCCTGTGGACGAGGTCCCGCCGCCCGGCCGGCTCGCCCTCTACGGGTTGCAGCATCTGCTGACCTACTACGCGACGATCGTCGTCCTCCCCGCCCTGATCGCCGCCGGGATCGGCCTGCCCGCCCGCGAGACCGGGCTGCTGCTCAGCGCGGCGCTGTTCGCCGGGGGAGTGGGCACGCTCGTCCAGACGATCGGGCTGTGGCGGATCGGCATCAGGCTGCCGGTCGTCCTCGGCGGATCCGCCGTCGTGCTCGGCCCGACGTTCACGATCGGGCTCGCGCACGGCGGCGGCGCCGGAGGGCTCCCCGCCGTCTTCGGAGCGACCATGGCGGCGGGCGTCGTCCTGACGCTGGTCGCCCCGCTCTACGGGCGGCTGATGCGGTTCTTCCCGCCGGCCGTCACCGGAGCCGTGATCATGATGGTCGGCATCGCGATCCTCCCGGTCGCCGCGTCGCTGGCCGGAGGCGGCGACCCGGCCGCCGAGGACTTCGGCGGGCCCGCCGACCTGGCGATCGCCGGGACGACCGTCGCGGTGATCGTCGTCCTCTACCGCTTCTCGACCGGGCTGCTCAAGAACATCGCCATCCTGCTCGGCCTCGTCGCCGGCGGCGCCCTCGGCGCCCTGACCGGCCGCGCCGACTTCTCCGGCGTCGCCGACGCGGGCTGGTTCCAGTTCGTCGGCCCGTTCCACTTCGGCGCGCCCGAGTTCGACCCGGCCGCGATCCTCGCGATGACCATCGCCACCCTCATCGGCGTGGTCGAGAGCGTCGCCAACTACTTCGTCATCGGCGGGACGGTGGACCGCACGCCGGACCGGCGGGAGCTGACCCGCGGCGTACGGGCCGAGGGCGTCGCCACCGTGCTCGGCGGCGCCTTCAACTCGATCCCGCCCACGACGTTCACCGGCAACATCGGGCTCGTCCGCGCCAGCGGCGTCCGCAGCCGCTGGGTCTGCGCCGCCGCCGCCGTGTTCATGGCGCTCATGGCGTGCCTGCCCAAACTCGCCGCGCTCGCCGCCGCGCTGCCCAAGCCGGCCGTCGGCGGGGCCCTGCTGGTCCTGTTCGGGATCATCACCGCCATCGGCGTCCAGACCCTCGGCCGCGCCGAGCTGCACCGCGACGGCAACCTGATCACCGTCGCCGTCAGCATCGGGCTGGGCATGATCCCGGTCGCCTACCCGGCCTTCTTCCGCGACTACCCCGAGCAGCTCCAGGTGGTCCTCCAGAGCGGCATCATCATCAGCGCCGTCTCCGCGATCCTGCTCAACATCGCCTTCCACGGCGTACGCGCCCCGGCGGCCGAGGTCCCCGCGGCGACGGGCGCCGACTGACCCGTCCGCCGGACGCGCGTGCGGGCACGGGCCGCCGCGCCGTACCGCTCAACGGTCTCCGGCGAGCGTGGCGAGGTAGCCGTCCAGGAGCCGGGTCTGGCGTTCGGGCGGGAACTCGTCCGGGGCGAACAGGGCCTGGACGATCAAGCCGAGCGCGAACGACTGGACCGCCGCCGCGACGTCGTCAGGATCGGCGGGCGGCAGCTCCCCCAGACTCTGCGCCGTCCGGACGTGCTGCCGGATCCGCTCGCGCGACCCGGCGTAGCGGGCCGCGTGCCCGGCCGCCAGGTCGGGGTCGGCCAGCGCGGCGTCCCACGAGCCGACCCAGATCCGGTTGTCCGCGGCGGCCCGCGGCGTGGACGGCAGGATGTCCAGCAGCATCGCGCGCAGCGCGCCGAGCCCGTCCGGCGCGGGGCGGTCCGGACGGCCCGCGCGGCGCTCGTCCAGCAGCGTCAGCGCGTGCGCGACCAGGTCCTTCTTGCTCGGGAAGTAGTGCGTGAGCAGGCCGGTCGTCGCGCCCATCTCGGTCGCGACCGCCCGCAGCGTCAGGCCGCCGAACCCGTGCGCGGCCAGCACCCGCCACACCGCGGCCGACACGTCGCGACGCCGGGCGTCATGGTCTCCCTTGTGGCGCGGCATGGGATCAGGCTACATTCACAAAACATCCGTTATGTGAATGGGAGGTCCCATGACCGCCGACGTCAAGGCCGAGCTCGACGGGCTGATGCGCACCCTGTTCGGCGCGTTCGACAACACCGGCGGCCGGCCGAACCTCGGCGCCGTCCGCGAGGTGTTCATCCCGGAAGGCATGATCATCAAGAACGTGGGGGGCGAGACCGAGATCTACGACCTGGACTCGTTCATCGCGCCCCGGGAGCGGTTCCTCACCGACGGGACGCTCACCGAGTTCACCGAATGGGAGATCGCCGAGCGGACGGAGATCTTCGGGTCGATCGCGCAGCGCTTCAGCGAGTACGGCAAGTCCGGCTACCGGGACGGCGAGTGGTTCGAGGGCTTCGGCCGCCAGACCACGCAGTTCATCCGGACCCCCGACGGCTGGAAGATGAGCTCCGCCGCCTGGGACGACGTACCGGGCTAGCAGTCCTCGGACGGTCGTCTGCGGCTTCCAGGCCGTCCCGCCCGGACGCCGGCCGGCTCCCGCACCCGCCGCCGGTCGGAGCGTGCGAGGGTACGGGTGAGCCGACGCGGTCGCGCACGCCGGGCGCGTCGGTCGGGGACCGCGGGGGAAGGGTGACCGTGTGGGAATGATCGACCGCGTGGACGCCTATCAGAGGCGGCATCGCTGGGCGGGCCTGCCACTGGCGGTGGTCTACAAGTTCGGGGACGACGAGGGCCCCTACCTCACGGCGTTGATCACCTATTACGGGTTCCTGTCGCTGTTCCCGCTCCTGCTGCTACTGGTCACCGTCCTGGGTTTCGCGTTGCAGGACGATCCCGGCCTTCAGCAACGCGTGCTCGATTCCGCGCTGGCGCAGTTCCCGGTCATCGGCGACCAGATCGGCGCGAACATCCATTCGTTCCACGGCAGTGTCCCGGCCCTGGTCGCGGGCGTCGTGGGCAGCCTGTACGGCGGCCTGGGCGTCGTACAGGCCGCCCAGAACGCCCTGAACAGGATGTGGGGTGTGCCGCGCAATTCCCGGCCGAACCCCCTTGCCGCCAGGGGGCGCAGCCTGGCCCTGCTCGCCGCCGGCGGCGGGGCGGTCCTGGCGACCACGGCGCTGTCGGCGGTGACCGCCTCCGCCGGCCACTTCGGCGGCGGCGTCCGGGCGGCGGCCATCGCGGTCGCCGTCGCGATCAACGTCGTGCTGTTCACGGTGGCGTTCCGGGTGCTGACCGCCCGGAGCCTCAGCATCGCGCAGGTCCGGACGGGCGCCGTCGCGGCGGCGGTGGTCTGGCAGGCTTTGCAGTGGTCCGGTGCATTCCTGCTCGGCCACACGCTCAAGGGCGCCACCGCCACGTACGGCATGTTCGGCCTCGTGCTCGGCATGCTGGCCTGGCTCTACCTGGGCGCGGCCACCTTCGTGCTCGGCGCCGAGATCAACGTCGTCCGCGACCGGCGGCTGTGGCCCCGCAGCCTCCTGACGCCCTTCACCGACAACGTCGAGCTGACCTCCGGGGACAGGCGCGCCTACACCTCGTACGCCGAAACCGAACGCCGCAAGGGCTTCCAGAACGTCGACGTCGACTTCGACCCGCCTCCACGCGACGCCGGGGGCTGACACCGGCGCCGGGCTTCGCGGGCGCCTCAGCGGACCGGACGCCGTCGCCTCGTCGCACGCACGGCCAGGACCGCCACATCCGCGACGAGAACGACGGCGCCGATGACGAGCAGGTAGAACAGCCCGTGCACGATGATGCCGAGGATGATCAGCACCAGCGCGACGATGACCGCCAAGAGGAACAAGAGCATGATGGGCCCGTTCGGTCGGATGCGGAGCGGTCAGCGGCGGGCGAGCTGACGCTCGCCGTCCGCGCCTGGGCGGTAGTCCAGGCCGTAGTGCCGGAAGACGGCCTCCTCGTCCTCGGCGGGCAGGACGTCGTCGGTTCCGATCGCCGGGCAGTGCTTGACCAGCGACCGGTCGTGGACGACCCGCACGTAGCCGGGTCCGACGGTCGCCCCGTCCAGAGGGACGAACGTCAGCCGGTGCCGGGTGGGCAGGCCGATCCGCACGGTGGCCATGGCGGGAGCGTCCGTGCTGGTGTCGACGTAGACCGACTCCATCGTGCCGATCTTGCGCCCGCCGGAGTCGAGGACGGTGTGGGTGCGCCATTCGCGAATGTCGGCTATCTGGATCATCAGGGCCCCTTCCGCCGGCTCGATGCGTCCACCCTCCCCAGTCTGCGCCGTCTAATTCGCCCCAGACCGGCCGATCCTTCGCGAAGGTGCGCGACCGGGGACGTCCGTGTCGCACGCGGCCATGTGGAGGCGGTGCGGCCGTGCGGGAGGCGGTGCGGCGGCGGGTCCGTCCAGTCTTCTCGCGTGGCGCGGAGTCACGTACGCCTGCACCTGCTGAACGGCCCGGAGCGCCGGAGCGGGAAGGATGTCGCACACCAGCGCCGACGAAAAAGTCATCGGCGTCGGCCTTCACACCGAATTGTCGCCGCTCGCGGACGGAGTTTCTGCGCGAGATGGCCCTGGATCACCCAGGCCCAGCCTGCCCGGCAGCGACAGGAGAGGCCAGAGCTGATCCTGGCGACCCGGCGGTGGACACCACCAATCCGGGCACACGCCATCACCCGCACTGATAACCGCCGCCGCGACGGAGACCCGGCAAGAAATGAAACGGCGCCCCGCCCGCCGCCTCAACAACCCCGATAATTATTTTGTTTTTTTCGCACATTGACAATTAATCGAGTAGAATCAAAGTATCCGGCAAACGACGACCCCCCATTCTGAAGGTCGGTCCGTCACGCCGGCTCGCCCCCGAGAGGGGGGAGTCACGCCGTCCTCGCACAGGCCGCGTATCAGCGGACGGCCCGGTTCGCGGCCCCGCCCAAGCCGCCCGGCCCCGGATCACCTGCTCGGCGCAGGGCCCGTCCCGGCTCCGCGAGCGGTGCCCGGCCCCGCGATGAGAGACCGGCCCGCCGCACCGCTCGACACTCCAAGGAAGGCGACGGCCATGTGGACCACCACCGAACGCCGCACGACGATCAGCCTGTCACCGCCATCGACACCCCGGCTGCGGCTGCGTCCCGCGGCCCGTCCGCCGGCCCCTCCCGGCTCGGCGCGGGCCGCGCTGGACGGCGCCTGGTGGCCCCGATCGGCCGACCCGGTCGCGGAACTGCCGGGCCTGATCCTGGCACTCCAGGACCGCGGTCCCATCGACGATCACCGCCCCATCACCCACGTCCTGCTCCGCACGGGCGACTGGGACAGCCGTCCCCGCCGTCTGCGCGTCGACGGCCCGGCCGATATCCGCGTGGTGCGGCTGAGCTGGTTCGACTCCCTTCCCTCCGGGCTGCTCACGGCGGTCTACGCCGACGGCCGGCGCGTTGACCTGTTCACGGTCCCGGCCTCCACGTCCGGTACCGAAGCCGAGGCTTCGATGGAACTGGCGTCCCACCCCGACAACCACATCCACGCTCCCGGCCTGCTGGCCGCCCTGACCTCACCGTCCGCCGGGACGGACCGGGCCGACGCCCCGGCGGGCTCGGAGAACGACTGGGAGACCGAGGGCGGACGGCTGCGAGAGGACCTCGCGCCACGTTGACCCGGCCCGCCGCGACCGGTCCGTCGTCCGCCCTTCCGGGCGCGCCGCCTCCGCCCACCTGCGATCGGAGATCACCATGACCACGTTCACCGCCCACACGCCCGCTGCCGCGCCCGCCGCCTCGGGCATCGTCCCGGGGCCCGAGGAAGTGCGGATGCCCGCGCATCGGCGGCCCGGCCACACCATCGTCGGGTTGTCGGGCGTCCTGGACGGCGCCGCCGCTCCGGCGCTGCGCGAGCACCTGATCGGCGCGCTGCGGCGCAGCGGCCGGCTGCTGATACTCGACCTGAGCGAGGTGGCGTCCGCCGACGCCGCCGGGCTGGCCGTGCTGATCGGCATCCGCCGCCGTGCCGCCGGGCTCGGCATCACCCTGCGCCTCGCCGCCCCCGTTCCGCAGGTGGCCGAACGGCTCCGCGCCATGGGGCTCGACCGCGCCCTCACCGTCCGCCCTGCCACGGGCGACCGTGCCGGGATCGCCGCATGATCCCGGGAACGCTGGCCGGAGAGGGCCGGTAAGAACCCTGCCTCCGGTCCCGTACCGGCACCGCCAAGGTGAGGAGCGCGGCGACGCCCGTGTTCCGGTCCGCTGAGGCCGGCCGGCCGAGCCGGTCGGACATGCCGCGGCCGGAGTCGAGATCCGGTTCCGGCGAACGGTCCGAGTCGGCGGCGCGGGAGCGGATCCGCCGTCCGCCCGGTGGCGGCCTCGGACGCGCGCCCTAGAGAGGTTCGCTGATCCAGCGCCAGCCGCCTGCCTCATGCCGTGCGCGCAGGAACTGCGCGCCGCTGGAGTCGGCGAGCTCGGCCACCGCCCGGATGAGCTGGCGATGGAAGTCCTCGGGCGGGCGTGCGCCGGACGAGCCTTCCAGGAGGGTCACACTGACCTTCGCGTCGTCGCGGAGCTGCGCGGTCAACCGCCCGGTCTCGTCCAGGCGGAGCATCACGATCGCGTCAGCGCGGACCATGTCATGGCTCCCGCCCGCCCCGATCCAGATCTGGGGCGCCGTTCCGCTCATGGGACTCATCTCCTCGGGTCAACGGCCCGCAGGGGCCCGGTCACTCAACATAGAGGTTTCGGCGTCGCGTCCGTCAGAGCCGCGTGGACGAGATCGGCTCCGTTCCCCCCACCACGTTCGAGGGACGAGGCGTCGGGTCGGCGGCCTTGATCCACGTCCACGAACGCACGGTCTGACGGACCCGCCGGGGGAGTACGGGTTAACCCGGATGCCGTTTCACCGTCCGCTGTGCGACCGTGACTTTGTGGTGCGGCTCGCGGGCCGGTGGCCTCTGCGGCGACCGGTCCTCGTTCTTCCAGGGGGCTGGTGGATGATGCCAGGACGCATGGTGGACGCGTTCCCCGCTGCGGGCGAGGAGGACGGCGCCGCCTCAGGGCAGGGGCCCGGCGGGGGACGCGGCGTGTTGGAAGGCGCTTTCGCGGTGTTGCAGGAGCTGGCGCGGCGGGGCGAGTCGGGCCTGACCGAGCTGGCGGCGGCGACCGGGCTGCCGAAGGCGACGACGCACCGGCTGCTGGACCAGCTCGTCGGCGTCGGGATGGCGCATCGCGGGACGGGCGGCCGGTACCGGGTCGGGGCGCGGGCGTTCTGCCTGGGCCAGGGGTGGCAGCCGGCGCCGGTGCTGCGCGCCGCCGCCGCCCTGCCGATCCGGCGGCTGGCCGCCGCGACCGGCGACAGCGTGAGCCTGACGGTGATGGACGCCAGCGAACTGCTGGTCGTCGTGGGTACGGCCGGCCGCTGCGACGAGGTGTTCCCGCTGCGCCCCGGGGTGGTGCTGCCCGTCGGCAGCGCCGCGGAGGCGGTCATCGCCGCCGCCCGCCCCGACGCCGCCGCCGTCTCCCCGGTCTCCGCCGACGCCGAGTGGGCCGGGCGCGTCAGGCGCGCGCGGGACGACGGGTTCGCGCTCGACCTGGAGATGACCGTGGAGCCGGTGGCCTGCGCCGCCGCGCCGGTGTACGCGCCCGGCGGGATCGTGGTGGCGGCGGTCGGGGTGACGGTGCTGGAGCGGCAGAGGCCGCAGTCGCTGGTCGACGCCGTCCGCGACACCGCCGGACGGATCTCGGCGAACCTGGCGCGGATCCCCGGAGCCGGACGCACGCTGTTCCCCCTGGGCGGTACGAACGCCCGCTGACCACGTTCCCGCCGGGCAGTACGGACGGTTGGCTGCTCCGCGTTCGCGCTGGGCGGTGCGGACGGCTGGCTGCTCCGCGTTCGCGCTGGGCGGTACGAACGGCCGGCTGCTCCGTGTTCGCGCTGGGCAGTGTGGACGGTTGGCCGCTCCGTGTTCGCGCTGGGCGGTACGAGCGGCCGTTGACTGCGGAGCCGGCCGGGACCGTACCCGGGCGTTGACCGCGGAGCTGGCCGGGGCCGTACGCCGAGGCGCTCGCCGCTGCGCGGAGCGTCGGCGGGCCTGCCGACGGAGCCGGTGCGTACCGCCCGTTCGGCGTGAGTTCGCCGGGCACTGGGCGGCGGTGGGCGCGTCGGCCAGTGCCCGGCGAACGGTCGGGAGGCGGTGGGGCGGGCTTGGAGAGGGCGGCGCCGAGCCGCGGCGCCGGGCCGCAGTGCCGGTCGGCAACGCGGCCCGGCGCGCGCCCGGTCAGGAGATCTGCGCCTTGTAGTCGACGCCCAGCAGGACGTCCCGGACGTTCTCGAAGTCCACGTCGGTGTTGTCGATGTGGTCGATCGTCACCGAGACCGTCTGGTCGGCGGGGACGCCGCCGAGAACGTTCAGCGGCGACGGCGGGGCCGTGGACTGCGGGTCGGTGATCGGCGGGCGGTTGGAGAACGCGATCCCCTTGGGCATCGAGACGGGAACGGACACGGGCCGGGGAAGGGTGACCGACACCTTCGCCTTGATCGGCTCCTCTCCCTCGGCTCCGCAGACCAGGACGGCGAGGTTGTTGATGGTCCGGGACTTCTCGGCCGCGGGAAGTCCCAGCTTGGCCAGGTTGAACGCGAGGACGGCGTGCAGCCTGCCCTCCCGCAGGTCCTTGAGCCCTTCCAGCCCGGACTGGAAGGCCGAGACGAGGATGAACCGGTCGATCTCGGTCGGCGCGGCCGCCGCCGCCTGCCCGTGGTGGAGCGCCGAGGTGTACTGGGCCCGGAGGTCGAACGTGACCAGGACGTCGACGACGTCGCGCATCCCGGACAGGTTGGCCGCCGCGGGGAACTCCAGGGTCCACTGGCTCTGGAACCCGCCGCCCTCGAACTGCATCAGCGCGCTGCCGGGCAGGCCGTAGATCTCGCGGTCCGCGGTGCCGAGGTCGAACTCGGAGATCGGCAGCGCGTCCGCGGGCCGTACCGACGGCTCCATCGTCCCGTCCGGCGCGCCGATCTGGGAGACGCCCGTGTTCGACAGCAGGCCCCGCACCGGCGCGGTGCCCGCGGCCTGGAGCACCCGGGGCGTCACGGCCATGACGCGGTGGCCGTACGTGCCGGGGTAGGCCGCCCGGACGGCGGCCTCCAGCGTCTGGAACCGGCACCGCCCCGTGGCCCGCAGCTGCGCGAACTGGAGCGGCAGGTCGCGGGCGAGGGAGATGGTGTGCTTGACCGGGACGAGTTCCCGGACGCTCTCCAGGTGGCGGATCTGGAGGTTCGCGAGGTCGAGGCGGAGCTGGTCCGCGCCGCCCGCGCCGCCGCGCGCGACCGGGAAGTAGTCGGTCCGGACGAGATCGACGGCGGTGTTGTGCTCGTACGCCAGCGCGCGTTCGGCGAGCCACGCCGTACGGGTCGCGAGGTCGAGGTAGCGGCGCAGGATGCGCTGGAGGAGCGTGGCCATGGACGACCAGAACTCCACGTTCAGGAAGCGGACCTGCGCGAATTCGAGCAGGTCGGCCGCGAGCTGCGCGTCGACGTCCGCGATCCGCTGCTGGAGCCCGGCGATCGCGGCGGAACGCTGGGCGATGTCGAGCTGCGCCTCGGCCACCGGGAGCGTCCTGTTCTGGAGCTCGGCGAGGTGGGCCCGGCGGCCGTTCGCCGTGCTCGCCATGCTGGACAGGGTGATGTAGCTGGCGACGAAGAACGCGCCCATCCCCGTCACGGTGGTCGCCGCGGTGCCCATCCCGAGCAGCCCCGTGGACACCTCGCTGGAGAAGCCCGCCTCGACGGCGGCGCTCGTCCCGACCGGGCCGGTCGCCCAGCCGGGCAGGCCGCTGACGATGTCGCCCATCCCGCCGAGGTAGTCGCCGAGCTGGCCGAAGAAGCTGTCGTGGTCGGCGATCTCGGCCTTGACGCTCTCGATCTGCTTGCGCACCTGGCCGACCACGTCGGTGGCCATGACGATCTGGTCGGCGGCCACGCCCGCCTGCTGCCGCGCGATCCGCGACTGGAGGCTCGCCCGTTGCAGCATGGCGGAGTCCTTCATGTTCTCGATCAGCGAGCCTTCGAGCTGCGCCATCGCGTTCAGGAAGTCCTCCTGCACCGACTGCGCGGACGCCGCGAGGGTGTCGGCCGCGGCCTTCAGCGTGGAGTAGCGCAGCAGCGGCACCATGTCGGGCGCGAAACCGAAGCAGTTCAGGCCCGCCGAGATCTGCGAGAACCCCAGCCGCGCCCGGCTGAGCTGGGACGTGTGCGCGGGGTTGGGGCGTTCGGCCGCGGGCGGGACGGGCGGGTTCGACCACGCGGGGCCGATCGGCGGCGCCTCGCCGTGCAGGTAGTAGACGCCCTTGTAGAGCTCGCGGGCCCGCTGGACGTTGGCGGGCTCGTCCGTCCGGTAGAGGGTGTCGGCCCAGTCGAGCATCGCGACGCCCAGTTGGAGCTCGAAGTACCGCAGCTCCACCGGGTGCATGCCCGCCGGGATCAGCAGGCGGGTGAACTTCCACGACGGCCATTCGTCCCGTCCCGCGCCCCAGTAGTAGTCGTCATCGTCGTCGGGCGTCGGAAGCTGGCGCGTCTCGGCGGTGTCGACGGTGTACGGCAGCGGCCCGTCGTGGTAGAGCCTGAAGCCGCTCCACGCGGTGTCGTCCCCCTCCTCGGCGAACAGGTAGTGGGACCGCCAGGCGTACTTCGCGTCCGCCGCGCCCTTGCCGATCGCGAACGCCGCGACCCGGGCGGACAGGCGCGCCGCCATCGAGTAGTCGCCGAGCCCGAGCGCGGCCTGGGCGAGCAGCGCCGGCAGGGTGAAGGCGTCGGCGTAGACCAGGCCGCAGACGATGCGCAGCCGTTCGCCGTCGGCCCACTGGTCCCACTGCCCGTTGCCCGGCCCGGTGACCGTCCACAGGTCGGTGATCTTCGTGAGGTCGTTCAGTGAGGCGACCTCGATCTGCTTCCTCTTCCCGAACTCCTCCACCACGTTGACCTTCTCGACATGGTCGTTCTGGAGGTGCCCGAAAGTGTCGCCGGCGGCGGACGCGGCCAGGTCGTACGCCGCCCGGTACTCCCTGAGGTCCAGATACCGGTACGCCTTCTCGATCTTCTCCATGACGTCGATCGCGCCGGAATAGAGCCGGAACAGCTCCGGCCGCGTGCCGACGCCCACAGCGCGTTTCCTGATCTCCTCCCTCTCCTCGGGCTTGACCTCGATGCTGAATATCGTGCGGATCTGGAAATAGTTCTCCAGCGGAACGGGCCGCCGACGGGCGAGCCATTCGTCCTCCTCCAGGAAGAACGGCGCCCTGCCCTGCATGACCTTCGGCACGATCGGCTGGCCGAGCACGTCCGGGTCCGTGTGCACGGGGTCCGGCGCGCTCTGGAAGCCGTCCCGGAAGAACGCCTGGAGCGTGCGGATGTTCTCCGCCACGGCCGAGGACGTCTCGCCGTCCTGGCGGCCGAAGTCCGTCCGGTAGCGCAGCGACAGCTCCGCGGCGCTGACCTTGGTGAGCCCGATCAGCGTGTCGAGGTAACGGCGCGCCGTCGCGTCGCCCCGCGCCGGGATCTGCGCGGCCGGGACGCCGAAGCCGAACGTTCCGCCGGTGGGCGCCGTCAGGATCTCCCGCAGGATCGGGATGAGGATCTCGTTCACGGGCCGCGATTCGGTGCTCGAAACCGTGAAGTCCTGGTGAAAGCGGTTGGCCAGTTGCTGGAGCGCCTGCTGTTCGGAAATCCTTTTCGCGTCGACCACGACGCGGCCGACCATGTTCGTCCACGTCCCGCGCAGATGGTCGCGGTAGGCGACCATCGCGACCGGGTCCAAGGAATGGACGGCCGGCCCCCGCGCCTCGTTCTCCCGAACGCCCGCGCCCGCGGTGTCGATCATCTCGCGCCTCCCCGATTGCGTCATGTCGCGGGAGCGTGCCATAGGCGAATCCGGCCGTTCCACGGCCGTTCCACTCAGCGGACCGCACCGGTGGTACGCTCGGGACATGCGGATGATCTCCATGTGCCTCGGCTGGTGGCGCCCCTGAGGGCGGCACCGTTCATCCGCGTATCCGACACCGCGGCCGCCCTGACCGGGCGGCCGTTCTCCGTCTCCGGCCCCGGCGGCCCGGTCGGGCGGCTCCCCAGACGTTCGAAGGAGCCATCCGATGCCACGACGACTCACGGGATTCACCCCGTCCGGCGATCTGCACCTGGGCAACTACATCGGCGCCATCGCGCCGATCGTCTCCCGGCAGCACACCGAGGACACGGTGGTGTTCATCTCCGACCTGCACGCCCTGACCCTGGAGCACGACCCGGCCGAGGTGCGGCGGCGCACGCTGGAGTTCGCGACGCTCCTGCTGGCGGCGGGCGCGGACCCCGGCCGTTCCCTGTTCCTGGTCCAGTCCCACGTCCCCGAGCACACCGAACTGCACTACCTGCTGGAGTGCGCCACCGGGTACGGCGAGGCGCAGCGCATGATCCAGTTCAAGGAGAAGGCGGGCCGCCAGCACCAGGTGCGGATGTCGCTGCTGACCTACCCGATCCTGATGGCCGCCGACATCCTGCTCTACGACGCCGACGAGGTCCCGGTCGGCGAGGACCAGAGCCAGCACGTGGAACTCGCCCGCGACATCGCGCAACGCTTCAACAGCCGTTACGGCCCCACGTTCACGATCCCGCGAGCGGTCAACCCGCCGGTCGCGGCCCGCATCATGGACCTGTCGTCCCCTGACGCCAAGATGAGCAAGTCGGCGTCCTCGGCCGCGGGCGCCCTGCGCCTGCTGGACGACCCCGACACCCTCCGGCGCAAGGTGATGCGCGCGGTCACCGACACCGGCAGCGACGTGACGTACGACCCGGCGCGCCAGCCCGGGGTCTCCAACCTGCTCGCGATCCTGGCCGCCTGCACCGGCGACCGGCCCGACGAACTGGCCGGGCGGTTCGACCGCTACGGCACCCTGAAGAAGGCGGTCGCCGACGCGGTCGTGGACACCCTGGCCCCCGTCCGCGCCCGCTACCTGGAACTCGCGGACGACCAGCCTCACGTCCAGGCCCTGCTACGAACCGGCGCCGAACGAGCCCGCGCCCACGCCGCCGCCAAAGTCCGCAAGGCCAAAGCCGCGATCGGCCTCCTCCCCGCCTGAGCCGTCACGCGTCGCAGGGCTGGACCCGATCCTCCACACGCGCTGGGGATCCGAGCCATGGACCCGGATCCGGACGCCGTGCCGCGGGCACGCCGGGGTCGGCGTGCCCGCGGCGAGGGCGGTCAGAACCTGAAGCAGTCCGCGTAGACGCGGTGCCGGGTGAGCGTCGCGGGGGCGCCGCCGCCCGCGTTGCGCCTGACCTGCGCCGCTTCGGTCGAATGCGGCGTGGTGCTCTGGCAGGAGGTCGGGGAGCTGTGACCGGACATCAGATAGTCGCAGCGCCCGTTGCGGTTGTCGGGAAGCCCGAGGATGTGCCCGAGCTCGTGCGCGGCGATCCGCGGCGGGTAGAAGCCGTCGTCCACCGCTTGGCGGCCCATGTAGACGATGCCGCGGCCGAAGCCGTTCGGGATGGTGCGCGGCCAGCCGTCGTCGGCGTAGACCTTGACGGTGGCCTGCGACCCGGTCGCGGGCTTGAGCGCGATCGTCGGAACGGCCGCGTTTCACGCGGCGGCGCCCTCGTCGACGGCCGCCTTGAACTCCTGCGCGTTGGTGGCGTCGTAGTAGATCGTACGGACCGCGACCGGAGCCGCGGCGGACGCGGAACCGACGGCCAGCGCGGGCGACAGCAGGGACAGCCCGAGGGTGACGGCCAGTGCCGCGATGATCCGGCGCAAGGACATGGTCAGCTGCCGATCTGCTGGTTGATCCAGGACAGGTAGGGCGCGATCCCGGTGTAGAGGGTGCTGGTCGCGCACTCGCCCCGGTTGTCGCCCGGCCCGTGGGTCTCGCCGACGAGCGTCCAGTCGCCGCGGGTGCCGACGACCGCGGGCCCGCCGGAGTCGCCGTGGCAGGCGGAGTGCGTCCGGTCGCCCGACACGCAGACGTCGTTCGCGGTGCCGCCCCCGGCGTAGCACGCGCTGCTGGGCAGCACGGTCAGGTCGATCTCCTGGAGGGTGGTGGCGGTCCTGCACCCCGGCCAGCTCATGCAGCCGAAGCCGAGCAGCCGCACCGGAGTGTTCGCGGCGGGGTTGGACTGCGCCATCTTCACCGGAGCGGACCGGGCCGGCGTGCGCAGGTGCATCAGCGTGAGGTCGGTGCCCGGCCTGGTGACGCGCCTGTCGATCTGACCGACCTCGCCCCCGGAATTCTTGCTGGTCGAGCCGATCCGTCCCTGCGAAGCCGAGCCGCAGTGGTTCGCCGTGACGATCCACTGCGAAGCCACCAGGCTGCCGCCGCAGCCATTACTCAGCGACACCATCCAGGAGTACGTTTCGGTGGCGTTGTGCCCACCGATAATGGGCTGGCCCCCGCCGCCGGGGGATCGGCGGCGTGCGCGGCGGTCGTACCGCCCACCGCGAGAGCGAGAGCGGCCGCACACAGCGCCGCTTGCATAAATTTCCGCATGGCAATTCTCCAATCGGCGGTGCGTACCGCCGGAGGCCCCCCGCGACTGAAGTGGCGCGGCGGCCCCGCAATGGCGGGCGCTCACGGGTCGGGGAACCCGTCTCCAGGCAACCGGGCATGACCGAGCTCCGCCGCGACCAGCGCCTACACGCGAGGCCGGGCTCGGCATCGACGAGCCATGGGGTTCCTGGACGGCGTCAGGGGCCGGCCGAGTCCATACAGGAGATGCAGAATGCGGGGGAAAGGGGAGCAGGGGGTGGGACCTCACACACCGCCCCGACAGAAGACGTTCCTATCGGACGGCTATACGCCGGCCTCCTTTCCGAATAGTGGACAAGATCTTGTGAGGCCATCGATTCGCACACGATTTATACCACCGCGAGCCGTTGCCATGACCCCCTCATCTCTCCCAAAATCAGCCACCCCTGATGGCAACATTTACGCCCGGTCAAGCTGAGCTGCGACCCCCGAACAACCGACCCCGATCGACTACGTAGAGACCGCCCGACCCGTCCCCGAGGCCAAGAGCCCACCCAACCCGGCGCCCCCGAGCAACCCGACCGCCCCTGCCCAGGCAGACCCAGAAGACCCGCACTGCGGTCCCCTCGATGAGGCCGCGCAGCCGCCGCGCCCCGTCCCCGACCACGAGGACGTCCGCTTCGCGGAGCAGCGACCGATCCGCCAACGCCCCCAGCATCTGCCGCCGTCCCCGAATCTCCGACTCCAGCCCGGCGACGCGGTCCCCGACGGCCACGACCGGGCCGCCCGGGGAGGGCGCAGGTGCGGCAGCCAGCGCGCCCACCCCTACCCCCACTCCCCGCCCCACGGGCCGCCAACGATGAGCACGACGACGCACAGGTCCCGCGGGCTGTGCAGGACGGCGGCCTGGGCGAGGAGCCCGGCGGACAGGAGGTGATGGTCCGGCGATCACCGGACCATCACACGCCGTAACCGCGTCGTGCTGGCGGGTCCGGTGCCATGGCGAGCGCTTACCCGTACACGGCACGGTGTTTGCCGCCCCCGGGGAAGAGATGGCATTGAAAGAACATCGGACTACGCCGTGCGTGGGCCGCGCCGCGGTGTACGGGACCGTGCCCCCGGCTGCCTTGGTGGTGTGGCCGATCGGCGGCGGTCGGCACCGCAGGGGGGTGGGCCATGGAGGGGGAGGTGGTCGATACAGCACCGTCGTCTCGACCTGCCGGTCGCGGCCGTCCCGCACCGGCACCACGACACAGAAACGAGGTTCCCATGGACCACAGGCTCGCGATCGCGCTCGTCGGCGCACTGTCTCTCACCGGTCTCGGCGCCGTGCCCGCACGCGCCGCTCCGGCTCCGCCCACCTACACCTGCGAGAAGTTGACATCGCGGAAGACCGCAGAAGGCCGGCCCTTTCTGGAGGGGACTGCCTGCCTGCCCTCCAACGGCGCTCCCACAGCCGTAGGCGCCTCGCTGCCCAAACCCGTCACGGTGCGCGACAAGAGCCACCGCATCGCGCTGGTCTGCGAGGACGCCGGTACCAGCGTGCGCGACGAGAAGGGCGACCCCTACCGGCACATCGCGGTGACCCATCGCCCAAAGAGCTGCTGGCTCAACGGGTTCACCGACTGACCCGCATCGGCGATCAACCGAGCTGCCTCACGTTCCCCGGGCGTCTGGCCCGAGGTCACCCCTGATCATCAGGAAAGGCGGCATCGCCGCCGGACCCTGGACCAGGCGAAACCACCTCGCTGGCGCATCGAAACCGACCGAAAGCACCGCAATCCGCGCCAGATACGCGCTCGTGCCGTCTCCGGCGCGAGACATGTTGGCCGACTGGGCGTCCGCTGTCGCCAAGCGCGCCGGTCGGCCGCCGACTGCGCCCGCGGCCCGGCGCCGCTCTGGGCGGTCTTGCCGCTCGGTGTACTCCAGCGCCTCCCGTTTCGCCCGCGCAGAGCTTCTGTCCGGTCAGCATCTCGGCGGCGGTATGCGTCCGTCGTACTTCGGCCGCACCCCCGAGGGCCCTTCCCTCACTGGCGCCTGTTGGGAAGCAACGACCGTCTCTCGGTCACGCACCGTAGCCGTTACTGTCGGAGTTCGTGTCGTCCCTGGTGGATGGGTCAGAACGGGACGGGGGGTTTGGAGAGGCTGGACGCGTGGGCGCGGATGAACCGCTGGCCGTCAGGGCCAAAGCGTGGGTCATGCTGGCCAAGGCCCAGTCCACCGGCAGTTATGCCTTGCCCGTGCTGGTCGGGCTGTCCTGGCTGCCGGTGGCACGATGCTCGGCCGACGGCATCGTCATGACCCTGCTCGGGGCGGGTGGCGTGTTCATCGCCACGTCGGTGCTCGATGACGTCCAGGGGCGGCGGGACGGCAGCGACGCGGCCAACTACCGGCAGCCCGGCTACCAGCGCAGCCTGGCCAACAAGCCGTTGCTGTCCGATGTGATCATGCTACGACGGGCATGGGGGTTCGCTGTCACCGCGTGGCTGTGGGGAGCGCTGTCGTGGTGCGTGCTGATCGCCCGGGCCCCCGCTCGGCCCACCGCCGTCCTCGCCCTGGTGGCCGGACTCGTCATCGTCGTCCCGCACTATTCATGGGGGCTGCGCCTGAGCTATCGCGGCTACGGCGAAGTGGTGATGATGTACTTCGCCGCGAGCCTGGTCATCGCAGCGCCGCTGCTGGCCGGAGCGAGACCGACAGGACACCTGGTGATGCAGGCCGTACTGGTCGGTGCGTGGTACGTGACGTTGAACTCCTACCTCAACACCGTCGACATGAGCGGAGACCGCACCGCGGGACGGCGCACACTGGCGGTACGTCTGGGTCCCAGCGGCAACCGCAGGTACCTTGCCCTGCTCGCCATCGGGGACTTGACGCTCACCTTCGGAGTCATCGCCACGGACCGCGACCCCGGCTGGGACGCCACAGTGATCGCAACAGGTCTGGCACTACGCCTCTGGCTCGCCTACCGCTTCCAGCGCACCTCGGACGCGCGCGGAGCCGGCAAACGGTACTGGCCTCTGTTCCACGTCGGCTGCCTCAGCCTGATCCTCACCAACACCTGCTCCTGACCCACGCCTCACCGCCACCTAGAACGGCTGGCCGACGACAACCCGCGGGCGAGGTCCTTCGGCGATACCTGGTACAGACCGACTTGGGCCGAGCCAGGTAGCGCCATGCCATCGAGCACACGTCCGCCCGGAGAGCGCGATCGCCGGAGGAGACGGAAGTCCCGCCCCGGGCCTCTTCTCTAGGCGCGTGGTGGCCGCGGAAGGTCGGTGAGGGCTTCGCCGCGGTGGTGCGCTGCCGCCGTCCGGCGGGCGCCCGCACCCGTTCGGGTTGCTGGTCAGCCGGAGCGTGAGTCTGTCGGGACCGCGCGTTCAGGTAAGGCCGGTTGCTGTCTGGAAGACCGGCCAGCCGATCTCGGTTCGCCATTGGGATGGGTCGGCGGTGTCACGTTGGCCGACCAGGTAGTGCTCGCGGATGGCGCCGTCGACGGCCAGGGCATGGCGCGCCACGTAGGTGGCCAGGGCGCCGTAGGCGCGATCGGCGCGGGCAGGAGGTCCCGAGTAGGTGATGACCGCCAGCTCGCAGGCCGGTACCACCAGAGAGGTGACCCTGCCCGTCGGCCGGACGGGACCGGAGCCGGAGACGAAGACCGTCACCTGCCCGCGGTGGTGGGTGAACACGTCGTCGGCGAAGATCCCGCCTGCGGGCCCGTCGGCGGCGACGTGCTGGGCGGTCAGGGTCGCGTAGATCTCGCCCAGAGCCCCTTGGAGCCAGGACGCCGAGTCCTCGGCATCGACGACGCCGGTGATGGCGGCGGCGGGCGTCGCCGCGACACTGCGCACCTCGATGCCGAGGGGAGCCTGGGGTGAGGGCGGCGCGAGGAGGTCACGCAGCGAGGCCACGGCGCATCGCGTGCGGTCGAGGGCATCCTCCAGCCGGGCCAGGTGGGCGGTGATCCGGTCGTTGCGGGTCTTCAGGTCCGGAGCGGCCAGCACGGCCTGGATGTCCTCCAACGGCATGTCCAGCTCCCGGAAGCGCCGGATGACCTGGGCGCTGGGGATCTGCTCGGTGGTGTAGCGCCGGTAGCCGGTGTGCGGATCGACATCGGCTGGTTCGAGCAACCCGATCCGGTGATAGTGACGCAGCGATTTCACGGTCATGTGGGTGGCACGGGAGAAGTCCCCGATGGACAGATAGCTGATCACAGCGTCCATTGTGCGATCTCCCCCAGGGGGAGAGTCCTGTCCGGAACACGGCTTGACCCTTCCGTCATGGCAGCCGGGAACCTCGCCTCGACGACGACAGAGGAAAGGCGGCCATGACGCACACGACGAACACCGAACCGGCTCCGGGCGGGATCGAGGAGATCGCCGCCCGCTACGTGACCGTGTGGAACGAGCCCGATCCCCTCGCGCGCCGCAGCGCCGTCGCCGGACTGTGGGCACCTGACGGCGTCGAGATCGTGGAGGGCACGCGGTTCCGCGGACACCGGGAACTCGGGGCCAGGATCGCCGACGCCCACCGGGAGTTCGTGGAGAGCGGCAAGTACACCGTCACCTCTGCGGGCGATGCGGTCGGCGACCGCGACCACGTCACCTTCACCATCCAGTTGACCTCCAACGACGAGGTCGCCTGGGCTGCGCGCGTGTTCCTGCTGCTGGACGAGGACGGCCTGGTCCGCCGCGACTACCAGTTCACCGTCAAATCCTTCGACGTCCAGTAGCTCGGCTCAGCGGGACGCGTCGGGCCGGGCGACCACGCCTGGCCCGATCTGCGCAACCCGCAAGCACCCGACGGACTCCACCACCGAAAGCGCTCATCATGACAAGTGAGATCAACACCCGCCCGGCCGAGCCCGGCGCGGCGGTGGCCGAGCCGGGCTCGGCCGGGCCCGCACTGATCAGAATGCTCATCGTGGTCTCCGGCATGTTCATGATCACGTTGGACTTCTTCGTGGTCAACGTGGCCATCCCCGCCACCCGCACGGATCTGCACGCCGGAACCGCGGCCATCGAGTTCATCGTCTCGGGGTTCAACCTCGCCTACGCCGCCGGCATGATCACGGCAGGACGCCTCGGCGACCTGTACGGCAGGCGCCGGATGTTCGCCGCGGGCATGGCGCTGTTCACCCTGGCCTCGCTGGCCGCCGGATGGGCGCCCACCCCGGGGGCGCTGATCGGCGCGCGGGTTCTCCAGGGCGTCGGCGCGGCCGTGATGACCCCGCAGATGCTGGCGATCTTGAACACCTCCTTCACCGGGCGCCAGCGGACGCGCGCGTTCACCGCGTTCGCCCTGTCCATGGGAGTCGGCGCGACGTTCGGCCAGCTCATCGGAGGCGTACTGATCCACCTGGACGTCGCCGGGCTGGGCTGGCGCACCATCTTCCTGATCAACGTGCCGATCGGCTTGGCCGCGCTGGTCCTGATGCCCAAGGTCATCGCCGAGTCACAGGGCACCGGTCGTCCGGGCCTGGACCTGGTCGGCGCGGTGCTGGGCTCGGCCGGCCTCCTCGCCATCGTCCTGCCCTTGGTCCTGGGGCGCGAGCAGGGCTGGCCGGTGTGGTCGTGGATGTGCCTGTGCGCCGCGGTTCCACTGCTGGCCGGCTTCGCCGTGCGTCAGCACCGGCTGGAACGGCACGGCCGCGCGCCGCTGATCTCCCTGAGCCTGTTCCAGGACCGGGCGTTCTCGGTCGGTGTCGTGCTCGTTCTGGGCTTCTTCGCGGCGATGGCGTCGTTCATGCTGGTGCTCGCCTTGTACCTCCAGGACGGACGAGGCATGTCACCGCTGGACTCCGGCCTGCTCTTCGGCGCTCTGGGCGTCGGGTACGTCCCCGCCGCGTTCGCCGCACCCCGGCTGGCCGAACGCCTGGGCAAGCAGGTCCTCACCGTCGGAGCCCTGGTCGTCGCGGCCGGGTACGTTCTTCTGGCCGGCACCGTGCACGCGATCGGCGTCTCCGGAGCCTCGCCCCTGCTGATGGCCGGACTGCTGGTCTCCGGGGCCGGCATGGCCCTGTTCGCCAACCCTGTGACACCGACCGTCCTCGCCCGTGTCGCCCCCGATCACGCCGCCGCTTCGGCCGGAGTGCTGTCCACCGCCCAAGAGTGCGGCAACGCACTCGGCGTCGCGGCCATCGGCGTGGTGTTCTTCGGCGTCCTCGGCCACGGGCACCCAGCCTCCTACGCACACGCCTTCGAATGGGGCGTCGCCCTGCTGACCGCGTTCACCGTGGCCGTCGCCGTCCTCGTGCAGATCCTTCCCAGGGCCGCCGCCCCGGACTGACCGGTCATCCCAGACGCGAAATCGCAACCCAACGGAGCACACCCCGTTGACCCCCGAAAACATCACCCACCGGCGGGCCAAAGAGCCAGCGAGTCCCTGGAAGGCCGGTTCTCGCGAGACGGAAGCGTCGCAACCAACCTTGCTCGTTTCGCAGCTCGAAGGACTCCAACCAGTGAGACGACCGCCACCGCGCCAACCAACAGAATCGCTCTTGAGCGCAGTCCCTAGGCCCGCTCGCCGCCGGAGGGCTCGCCTCTACACCGCCGGACGGGCCTTCGACCAGGTCCTGATGGACGTCACACCGTACCGGTGCGGTGCTGCCTGCACGTCCCAACCCCCTCGTTCGCGGCGGTCAGCTGCTTTTCGGATCGGTCGACGCCGGCTGGGGCGTGGAGTTCAACGTGGTGAGGATGCGGGTGAGGGTGGTCAGATCGTCGGCGTCCAGCGCGGCCAGTGCAGGGGGCGGGGCGGTGAGGATTCTTCGGGCCGCCTGGGCCGCCTGCGCTCCGGCGTCGGTGATGTGGACGAGCTTGCGGCGGTTGTCGTCGGGATGGGGATCCCGGCGGGCGAGTCCGCGTCGCTGGAACTGGTTCACGGCGATGGTGGCGGCGGGGGGATCGACGTCGGCGGTCTCAGCGATCTCGCGCAGTGTCATCGGGCCTTCGGTGAGTTCGATCAGCACCCTTGCTCTCTTGGGACCGAGGCCCAGCTCGGCGCGCAGGGCGCGACGGCGGTCCGCGTCGGTGACGAACGCTTGCATTTCCGTCCAGGCCCGCGTCGCCAGGGCGAGCGTGCCCGAGTCGCTGCCGGCGGTCGTCCTGCCTGTGATCACCGGACCGGGGGTCGTCGGTTCGACGTTCATCGGGTCGCCTCCAATGCGTGCGTGCTCGACCGTCGGGCGCTGCGTTCGGCCTGGGTACGGGCCCAGCGCCCGGTCGAGAGCAGGGCGAGCAGCGCGGTCGCGATGCCGCAGCCGGTCAGAAAGGTCCAGGCGGTATGGCTCGATGCGATGAACCCGGCCGAGCCGCCCGCGACGATCGAACCGGACACCGCCACGCCGACCGCGCCGCCGGTCTGGCGGCATGTCGAGGCGATCGCCGCAGCGACCCCCGCCTGATCGCGTGGCATGCCTGACAGGGCGGTGTTGGTCAGCGGGGTGCCGACCAGGCCGAAACCCGCGCCGAACAGCAGGTAGGCGAGAACGAGGTACCAGGACCCGGTTCCGTGCCCGGTCCCGAGGAGCAGGCCGGTACCTGCCGCCAGCAGCAGCCCGGCCAGCACGAACGCCGGCCTGGCGGCCCGGGTGACCGCGATCCGCCCGGAGATCATCGCGCAGGCCGCCATTGCGGCCGCCATCGGGAAGAGGAGCAGCCCCGTGTGCAGCGCGCTGTAGCCGCGAACGTCCTGCAAATAGAGGGTGTTGAGGAACAAGAACCCGCTCAGGCTCATCAAGGCGATCACCGAGATGATCGCCGCCCCCGAGAACGCGGGACTGCGAAAGACCCGGATGTCCACCAGCGGCTCGGCGCACCGAGACTCGGTCGCGATCAACCCGGCCACCGCGGCGGCGGCCAGGACGAACAGCGCGATGATGAACGGTGAGCTCCAGCCGTACCGGGGCCCTTCGATGACGGCTGCGGTGACCGGACCGAGGAAGGCGATCACGAGCAGCTGGCCAAGGGGGTCGAACCGCTTGCCGCGCGCCGCCTTGGACTCGGGGACGAACCGCTGGGTCAGGTAGATGGCCAGGGCGCCGACGGGCACGTTCACCCAGAAGATGGACCGCCACCCCAGACCGCTGACCAGCAGGCCGCCGAGCACCGGGCCGACGGCCCCGCTCAGACCCGCCACCGCTCCCCATGCGCCCACCGCGCGAGCGCGCTCCTTGGAGTCGGTGAAGGTGGCGGCGATGATCGACATCGCGACCGGGTTCAGCATCGCGCCGCCCACCGCTTGGAGCGCGCGGAAGGCGACCAGGGCCCCCAGAGAGGGCGCAAGGCCGCAGAGCAGCGAACCGAGCGAGAAGAGTCCCAGCCCGACCTGGAACACCCGGCGCCGGCCGAACCGGTCGGCCACCGAGCCCGAGAACATCAGCAGGCAGGCGATGACCAGCGTGTAGGCGTCGACCACCCACTGCAAACCGCTGAGCGGAGCGTGCAGTGCCTTCTGGATCGAGGGCAGCGCCACATTGGCGATCGTCGTGTCCAGCCCCGCCACGACCACGCTCACCAAGCAGGTCG
This sequence comes from Actinomadura sp. J1-007, assembly GCF_009793335.1. GTDB lineage: Bacteria > Actinomycetota > Actinomycetes > Streptosporangiales > Streptosporangiaceae > Spirillospora > Spirillospora yumaensis. The sequence goes on from NZ_WING01000001.1 coordinate 3,783,378, forward strand.
ACAGCACAATGGTCCGTCCGCGCGGTGACAGCTCGCGAGAAGGCACGGCCGAAAAACTCACAAAGGTTGTTATACAATAATTATTGTGTCGCAACAACTAAATTGCCAGCCAGCATGATCTTGCGCTGATGCTCCGTTAGGGGATCCCCCATCGAAAAACCCACCGCCCGGGACGGCGCCCCAGGCCGAGGCGTCCCGCAAGAGCATTCCGCCAACTGCCCAGGTGACGAGGCCCTATCTAGAGCGCGTGAACGCCGCGAACGCCACGGCCCTCGGTGCCGTTCGGGTCGGCCACGCCCGCTGTTCCACCGACGAGCAGGACGTCGTCGTCCAGACCGAGCAGCTTCTCGGACTCGGCGTCCCGACCGACCGAATCCACATCGACCGGGGCTTCTCCAAAGCTAGGCACTGGCGGCGGTGTGGCCGGGCAGGTGGCTCGTCACGCCGGTCGCGCCGGTGATCTGGCGACCTTCCGGTGGGCCGACCGCTTCAAGGCGTGCGGCGGACCAGGCCGTGCAGGCGCAGGTGACGACCGGGCGCGCGTGCGGCCGGTTCTGCGAACTCGAACTGCCGCGCCGTACGGTTCTGACCGAGGAGACCGGGATCGAACGGCTCCTGGACATCGGAACCGGGCTGCCAACCGTCGGCAACGTCCGCGAGATTGCCCGGCGCGGCGTGCCGGACGAGACGCGGGGCGGCCGGACGCGGGAGGCGAACGAGTCAGGTCCCCTTCAGCCCGTTCAACTTGGTTGCGCTCACCGCCACCTGCGACACCCCTGGCATCGGGTCGATGGCGGCCTGGACGAAGCTGAAATCGTCAAGGCCCTTGTAGCGGAGGTGGAACGACTCGGGCAGTTCCGAGGGCGAGGTGGTGTCCGGAACGTCGAGCCAGGGATGGCGGTGCCGAAGACCGGGCAATGCCTTCTGGTACTCGCGGTACGCCTCCTGGTGCGCCACGAAGCGGATCTCGGCGGGATCTCTCAGCTTGCGGAGCCGGACGAGGATCTCACTGCTCTGTTCCTGCGTGGCCTCCCGGCCGTCGCAGCCCGATTCCGCGGCGATGCACAGCCACACGGCGATTTCGACGTGCTCGGGCAGTCCCGGTTCAGCTGATGTGCGGCCCAGGAGGAACCGCCGGCACCCGCCGCCGTGAGGGCGATCACGCCGGTCAGGCCGACCAGCGCTCGGCGGCGGGCGGTCGGGCGGGGCGAGGCCGGCGACGCGTCCCCGGCGGCGGGGGAGGGTTCGAGCACCAGCACAGAGTAGGCCCGGACCGACCGGGGCCCCAGGCCGGATTCAGCAGGGCAGCGCGCTCAACGCGCCGGGCAGCGTCGACCGGATCTTCCGGCGCGACCACCACGAGATGACCTCGATCACCGACCCCGGCCGCCACCGTCTCGGCGATGATCCGCGAACGCCCAGACCAGCCGAAGCGCGAGGGCCATCTCGACCTGCCCACCGGCGAGCACGTCCCGGTCCCCCGCGACGCCGACGAACGGGAATGGTCCCGGCGCAGGCTTACCGCATCATCCCCCAGCACGTCGCGGCCTGGTTGGAGTCCAGCGCGAGCAGCAGCGGGTGCAGGCCGATCGCCCGCCGGGTGGAGACGCCCCGGGGCTCGGTACCGTGTGCGCGAAGTCTGCGGAGAGGGCTCGACGCGATGACGGACGGCTTGGCGTGGATCGGCGAGCACTGGTACTTCGGTGGGCTCGTCAAGGATGGGATGCTTTCGGACATCTGTCTCACGGCGGTACGGGGCATGGACCCGGTGGACTTCGTGGTTCGCCTCGGTGCCGACCGCCGCATGGCCGAACGGCCCGCGCTGTTCAAGGATTTCGACCGGCCGAGCGTGGCGTGGGGCGACAGCGTGGCGATGTTCGGCCGCAGCGGCGAGTGGGCGTACGTCCTGGAGATCGAACAGGCCACCTGGCACCTGATCTTCCTTGACCGGCTGGGCCAGGACCTGGTGGTGGGGCAGGGCGTGGAACTCGTCTGCCTGGATCGTTTCCTGCACGAGCAGCCGTGGATGTTTTACGTCGACGCCGTCGGTGAAGCGCGTTCCATCGAGCCCGGTGACAGCCTGCTGGAGACCGCGATCCCGCCCGAGGACCGGCTCGGGGCGTTCGCCGGGCTGGACGCGGCCATGCGTCAGGCCGGTGCGGTGCGAGACACCTTCCCCGGCTGCGCGGATCCCGAGGACGAGAATGAGGAGTTGGCCAGGCGGCTGTTCAGGGCAGTGGGCGAGCATCTCGGGCTGTCACTGCCGCGTCGGGAGATCGAGCAGGGCCTGCTGCCCGCAGTGCATCTGCCCTCGCCACTGTGAACGGCAGCGCCAGGGCACCGCGCCCTGTCGGCGTGACGCCCCTTATCGGCGGGATGCTGCTATTCGTTATTCGCGGTCATGGTGCACTTCACGGTCGTGCTGTCGCTGGAGCGCGCCGCGCTCATATTGGAGTTCAGCCAGTACGGACCCCGGTCCAGCAGACGCTGATCCATGTAAAAGCCGGGAACGCGGCCATCGAACCGCTGTTGTCGCTTCCCGAGAACGCGGACCATCCGCAGACCTCCTTCCACGTTGGCGCCAGACCATCGATGTTGAACGGGTGCACGGTGTCACCCTCCGCCCCGCAAGGGCCTGCACACAGGCATCGCCGCTGCTGACCGGGTTCAGGCCGCCCGCGAGCACGGGCATTCCGCCATTGCTGTAGGTGGCGTTGAACGCGAATTCGTCGCAGTTCAGCTTGTCCGTCGCACCGTTGAGGGCGCCGGTGTCGCCGTGGCCGCCGCCCATCCCATCCGTCAGGGCAGATCACCGCCCGGTTGCCGGAAGGTCACTGTCGGGCAGGAAGTACAGCGGGCCACGAGCACTTGGTCGCGGGCCTGGCGGTGGTGTTGAGTGCCTGTTTTTGAACTCGTTAGAGCGGGTCATTCCTCGCGTTGTTGTTGCGTGTTAGTGAACAGGTCTGGCAGGGCGCTGACAGGTAGGGCGCGACCGAGGGGGCCGGGCGCGCGTCGGCGGGCAGGGCGGCCAGCATGGCGTCCAGTTCGGCCCGCGCGGCCTGCTCGTCGTCGCGCATGGTGCTGAGCGCCTCGTAGGCGGTGGATCGCCCGATCTTCAGGGTGCGGGCGGCTTCGGTGACGCTCACGGCTATAGACACAGGCCAGACGCCGGACACGGCGCCCGCGCCCGGCACGCGAGCTGCGGAAACTGCGCGCGAGCGGAGCCGTCACGACGTCCCCGGGCGTGACGTCGTGACAGGGCTCCTCCGAAGGGCAGGAGCTGTGGCAGCCGCCCGCGGCCGCATGGCGGTACAGCGGTGTCACAACAAGAGCCGCACCAAGAGGACCAGCCCCCAGCAGAAGATTGCGGCACCGGCCACCGCGGAGATCCAGTCCAAGACGTTTCCGACGCTGCCCTTAAGCTTCGGTCGATGATCGGGATTGGCCGGATCGTAGTAGATCGTCAGGTGAGTGCCTACCCTGAAGCGTCTCTTCGAGCTCGAATACTCCGAGGGGCAGTACTCGTGCTCACAGCCGTCAGGGGTCTGCCAAACCACAACCGGGGAGTACACCACTGTCCCGCCGTCTGATACATCACTGCGGATATCGACGACCCGCCCGACCGCCGAGGCTCCCGTCCGCCGCAGGGTTCTGACCCGGAGCACGCCTGGTACACCGAAAGCCAAGAAGACCCCACCGGCGACCAACAAAGCGAAGGGCTCACTGGTTCCGCTCATGACATAACAGAACCATCCTTGGCGTAGTGCCGAGGTAAGTCTCAAAGAGCTTGTAACAGGATCAGGGGCGGGCCTTCTTGAATCGACCGGTGCCTCGCCCGCGCCGCCGCGCGCGACGTCCCCGAGCCCCTGGGGGACGATGTCGCCGACGCCAGACGCATGGGCCGGGTCAGCGTCCGCCGTCGCCGGCGCCCCGGTCGGCCGCCGACTGCGCGCGCGGCCCGCGCGCCGCCCTGATCGAGGTCCACGCCTGGTCCGCGACATCGGGGGGAAGGAACCTGCGGACAGCCATTGGCGGTACCCGCAGATAGCTTCGGACGGCGCGGGGTTTGTGTCAGTGGCGGTCGATTGCTGGGCCAGGCTGGACGGTGTGGCAGCGTGGGCAGGTGGCGCCACCAGGGGCACGTCCGGCAGGAAATGACCGGTCACGCCGCTTGGTGCGCCGGACGAAGCCATCGAGGTCCCCGAGTTCGGGTTGCTCGGGCACGGGATCGCCGCCCGCGACACCCGCGGCGCCCAGGACGCCGCGGCCGCCGCCGTATGGGAGTTGACCGGCCGGACCGTGACCGGCTGGGACCGCGACGAACACGCCCGGACCGTGTACGGGCCCTCGTCCTGGTACGCCTGCCTCACCGCCCCAGACCGCCCGTAGAACCCCCAGGCCACCTCCGGCCGTACGGGGATGGGACGGGACGAACGCCGCCCACCCCATGCCACCCCGGTACCTCAAGCCCGCCGTTTCGGGACTTTCGGGACACGCCGATGCGCGCCCGCGTACGGGACTTTCCGGAGTCGCCTCCGCGCGCACGTGCGCACGTCGCCGCCGCGGCTCTCACCGCCCCGACCGCCCCGGCGGTGGACTCGCCGACCACTCTCTCCCGGTTCCGGACGCCGGCGGCCCCGGTGGCGAGGGCGGCGGCCGACGCCCTGACCGTCGAGGGCGCCAAGGTCTCCGCCGATGGCAAGAGCCTGACGATCTCGCTCACCTACACCTGCACCGACGCCACCCACCTGACCGCGGTGGCCGGCCAGCCTCCGCGCAACTCCGGCCAGAAGTACGAACGCGTGGGCGCCGGGAACATCACGCCCACCTGCGACGGCAAATCCCATACCGCCGCGGTGAAGGCCGATCCGCAATCCACCTTCACCGGAACCTGGAAGGCCAGCACCAAGGCCACCGTCGGCGCCAGCCTGGTCAAGGTCGCCGTCAACCAGGTGATCACGCAGTTGTCCGACAGCAAGGACATGACCCTGAGCGGTTGAGCTGAGCGGCAACCGGACTGCGACCAGAGGCGTTGACGAGCTTGCGGGGAGCGGGCCATCGCCACGGCCGAGCTGGCCTTCACCGGCCGCGCTACCGCCGGGAGTCTCAGCTCAGGGTCAACTGCCGGGTGGCATGGGCGACGTCCTCCGGAGACAGGCTGCCCTTGGTCAGGGTCGCGTGGGCGGTCGTCTTCTCCTTGGCGGCGACCTTGTTGTATTTGCTGGCGACCGGGACGTCGACGGTATGGGGTTTGCCGTCGCAGGTGGGCTTCACGGGATGATCGATGCTCGCCGTGCCCCATCCGAACTGCAACTCGGCCCACAGGGAGTCGGCCTCGCCGGCGGCGCAGCCGTAGGTGACGTTGACGTAGCCGGTGCGGGTCCCGCCCTGGGCGCGCGCACCGTTGATCTTGAGGGTGGCGGGATCCGCCGACGCCGACGGCGCTCCGCCCGCCCCCGCGACGGCGCACACTCCGGCGCCCAGCACCGCGACGCTGAGCCGCGCCCACCGGCCGCGGAACCGGGTGGGCTGGTCGGTTGCCCGCATGGCGGCCTCTTTCAAGCTCGGGAAAGGTCTCACCGTAGTTACCCACTGTGATTGACATTACGGATGGTGACAGTGGGTGTTCGGTCTCGTTCCCCTCGGTCTGGGCCCTTGGTCGCCCCGGTGTCTGGATGACGATCGGTAGGCGGGTCGCCCAGTTCAGTGCGGCGGTTCCCGTCTCGCTCGACCTGCTCGGTTCTCAGCCTCGGGTTCGGGTGCTCTTGGGCGGTGTGAGTTCGGTACAGGCGGGTTGGTACTTCTTGGCGGCGGGCCATCCGTATCCCTCATGGAAGGCCTCCTTGCAGGCGTCGGCGGTCTTCTGCGTGCAGGCGTGTTCGGCGAGGTCTTGTGCTACTCCGAGTTTGACGGCCTTGTCGATGCACGACTTGGCGTCCCGGGCCTGCCGGTCGGCGCGTTGAGGCGCCGCCGCGGCGGCCGGTGCCGGTGATACGGCGTCGGCGGCATCGGCGGGGCCGGCGGGCAGTACGGCGAGCGCGAGCACGGCCAGCGGCAGGCCGGCTCGGGCCAGTCGCGTGATCGGGTGCGGGTGGGGCATCGTCGGCTCCTCGGCGGCCGGCCGGGTCGGTGCGGGCCGGGTCGGTGCGGGCGCGGTCACGGGCACCCCTTGAGGGTGATCTTCTCGGTGTGGTCGAAGCTGACGGTGCCGTACTCGATGATGCCGTTGATGTCGAAGGTGTGGTGGATGACGCGCACGGTCATCTGGTTGCGCAGGGTGTAGACGCCCGCCATGCAGTGCGCCACGATGCCCTTCGGCTTAAGACTGGTCTGGCTGTGGAAGTGGTAGCCCTCGGTCTGCTGCTTCGGCCAGGTGCCGGTCTTGGTCTGGCCATCGGGTTTCTTGAGGGAGTAGCTGCCGCTCTCGACCCGGCAGCCCTCGTAGGCCCAGTACTCCTTGCCGAGCGCGCCCGTGAGCGGCGACACGCGTCGGGTGCGGTGCTTGCACCACTCCAGGGAGATCTCGGGCCTGAGGTAGCCGGGCGGTCCCTTCTCGTCGTAGATCAGGCAGTTCCAGTTCTGGATCTCCTGCCTCTTGTCCTTGTCCTGGTCGAAGTGCTTGTTGTCGGCGCACTGCCAGTGCTTGGTGGCCATATCGCCGAAGTCGGCGCGGGCGGCCGGAACCCAGACCCCCCACGCCCCCAGGACCACCCCGGCCACCAGCACGCAGGACAGACCACCACGCGCCCGCGCGGAGCCGCTGCCTGATCCCTTGCTCTTGCCCATGCCGGAGGGCTTCCCACCGCACCTTGCAGACAGCGCCCGCCGTTCCCCAAGATCCGGTCTGCCGCCCGGACGCAGGGGGTTGACGAGCATCGGAACGAGAATCCGCGCGGGCGTCAGCCGAACGCGTTCGCGCAGGTCCCTTCGCTTAGGACGCGGTCAGGTGTTGTGCGCGGAGTTGTTGTCAGTGCGGCGGGGTGTTCGCGGCGGCCCCGTACGGGTTGGTCTCGACGGGGTCGGGCCAGGGACCTTCCCCGGTTCTCGGCTGGTATGCCGGTCAGGTGAGGCGCAAGGGGGCGGCGGTGATGCCGCGCAGCACTGGGTTGGGTTCACGGACCGGCGGGCCTGTCGGGTGCAGCCGGGGCGCGTGCCGTGCGAGCAGCGGCAAGGAGCCTTTGGCCTGGGCCATGTCCAGTGAGGCCCCTAGGCAGCGGTGTGGGCCGTCACCCAGCGCCAGGTGTCGGTTAGGTCTGCGGTCCAGTCTCAGCCGGCCGGGATCGATGAACTGGGCGGGGTCATGGCAGGCCGATCCCAGCAGTACCGTCACCGTCTGGCCACGGCCGAGCCGCTGGCCGCCCAAGCAGATGTCCTGGACGATCAACTTCTCCTGAGCCTGCACCGGTGGATCAAAGCGCATCAGTTCGCGGACGGCGGTCTCCAGTCATTGGCCCACTGCGCCGTCGATGCCTTGTCGCAGGAAGTCCGCGTGGCCGTTGTGTCGGGCGTACTCCTCCACCATGTGGATCAGCACCCAGCGGAGCGTGACCTGACTGCGTGAGGGGTCGGCCCCCATGGCGTCGAGGTCGGTCGCCTGGGCGACGAAGGCTTCGGCGAAGTCGACCTCCGCCTGCCAGATGCGCCATGCCTCGGCGACCATCTCAGGGTCGGGGGCCGCGTCGTCGAACGCCGCGTCGGGGTGGTCGCCGGTGTCGTAGTGCGGGGTGGTTCGTTGACCGGCCATCCTGTCGCGAAACCATATGCGCTCGACCTCGGCCATATGCCGGACCAGTCCAAGCAGGGACAGTCCGGAGAATGCCACCGATCGCCGGGCGAGGGCCCGGGGGTCCAAGCCCGAGCATTTGAGCGCGAGCGTCTGACGTTGCCAGCGTAGGAAGCCGACGAGCATGGTCTTCTCATCGGCCCGGGCGGACACATCGGTGCGAGGATCATTCTCGGGTGCGACGAACAGGTCAGCGAACTTGGGCATGCACGAGATTATGGCGACGTGGCCTGCTTTGCCGGTATTCGCGGCTCGGGGGGCTCACGCGGCGAGGTCGTATTCGTGCTGGCCGCGGGCGTGGTCAACGCGTTGGTGTTCTTCGGCGAGGTGGTGGTGCCAGTAGTCGGTGAAGATCCCGTTGGCGACGATCGTGCGCAGTTTCAGGACCGCGTCGGCTCCATGCAGTCCCCAGCGGGCGCCGGAAACGTCGAGCCGGCCGGCCACGATATGACGCACTACGCCTTCGACGACGCCCGTGGCAATCGGCCAACCCTGGCGCAGGACGTGGTCGTAAGTGCCCGTCTCGTAAGTCCGGATCTTGGAACTAGGGCGCGTCGGGGTGGTGACGCTATGTGGGCGGGTTGAGATGGTCGGGGTGTGGAGTGGCGGGCGCCGAGGGTGTGCGGGTTGTGCGGTGGGCCGTTGCCGGAGGGGGCGCGGTCGTCGCGGAGGTTCTGTTCGGCGGCGTGCCGGTCTCAGGCGTGGCGGGAGGGGCGGCGGGCGCGGGCGGAGTATGACGCGGCGTTGGCGCGGCTGGTGGAGGCCGGGGCGGCGCGGGGTCCGACCGGTGCTGAGATGCGGGCGCTGCGGCCGGTGGCGCGGTGTCCGGTGTGCGGCCGGTCGTGGCCGGTGGGGGTGCGCAAGCGTTCGGATGCGCAGTACTGCTCGCCGCGGTGCCGGCTGGCGGCGTGGCGGGAGCGCCAGGGGGTCGTGCCGGGCTGGCTGGCCGCGCTGCGCGAGCAGCAGCGGCGCGATGGGCGGCCGCGGTAGGCGTTGGCGTTCAGTAGGCGTTTCACCGAAACGCGTTGAGCGTTGCGGCGGGCGCGCATGAACCAGCCCAGGGTCCGCTCGACAATCCAGCGGCGGGGCAGGACGACGAACCCTTTCTGTCCGATCGGGCGGCGGACGGTCTTGAGGGTCAGGTGCAGGAACCGGTCGGCCCAGGCGATCAGGGTGCCGGCATAGGCCGAGTCGGCCCAGGCCAGGGCGAGCTGGGGGTGCAGGATCCGCAGGCGCGCCAGCAGGTCGCGGTCGGGGCGGTCGGCGGGGGTGACCATGACCAGCAGCGGCAGGCACTGGGTGTCGACCGCGACGTGCCGCTTGCGGCCGTTGATCTTCTTGGCCGCGTCGTAGCCGCGCTGGTCCTTGGCGACGGTCTCGGCCGCCTTGACGGTCTGGGAGTCGAGGATCGCGGTGACCGGTCTCGGGCAGCGGCCGGCGCGGGCGCGGACCATCTCGCGCAGGGCGTCGCGGATGCGGGTCAGGACGCTGGCGCGTGCCCAGCGGGCGAAGAAGCCGTAGACGGTCTGCCAGGGGACGCCGTAGTCGTGCGGCAGCGCCCGCCATTTGCAGCCGTTGTCGGTGACGTAGCGGATGGCGTCGACGATGTCGCGGCGGTGGTGCTTCTCCGGCCTGCCGCCGGCGGTGGTGCGGCAGGCCGGGACCGGCAGCAGCGGCTCGATCAGCGCCCACTCGGCGGCGGTGGTGTCGCAGGTGTAGCGGCGCCTGGTCACTGGCCCCCTCCTCTCACCGCATTCGGCTCGCCGGTGTCCGGCTCTTGGGTGTGGTCAGGGCCGCCGATGCGTCCCGGCCATGATGATCATCGCCAGTCCCGCCTTGAGTCCGTTGATCTGCTCCAGGGCGTTGCGGGCGAACTCGTCCTCGGGCCGCGCGGCGGCGTGCGGGGCGATGGTGGAGGTGATCAGGCGGCTGGCCCGGTTGAACAGGGTCTGGACGCCGCCCAGCTCGTAGGCGATCCAGTCGGCGACGTTCACCGGAAACCGGTAGCCGTTCCTGGCGTCGTAGGTGAGCGGGGTCAGGTGCTCCAGCGCGGAGGTGTCCTTGATGTAGTTCAGGCCTTTGCGGACGTGGTGCGCCGACATGCCCGTGGCCTGCATCAACTGCTTGAGGGTGAGGCCGGCGGGCCGGGCCTCCATCAGCGCGATCCGCACCCGCTCCCCGCAGACGTTGGCCGCCACGTTCACCGACCCCTTGGTCCTTGGCATGACGTGGGCTCCGTCCCGCCGGTCACCAGGCCCGGCTACTGACCGCGCAGCAGCGCGGCCAGGCCCTTGTCCAAGGTGAGGTTCCCGGTGCCGACCGCGCTCTCCAGCCAGTCGGCGGTCGCCCTCACCTTCGCGATCTGCTGGAGAACCGTGCTCTTCTCGGCCTCGGTGAGCTGGTGGCCGCGCAGGTTGCCGATCGTTCGGCCGATCGAGCCGGTGAACGCCGAGCAGGCGGTGACCAGGTCCAGGAACTCGCTCGACTGGCGCAACTCCTCCAGCCGCTCGGCCGCGGCTGGCGGCATGTTGTGCTCGACCGCCTGCCGAGACCGCTCGACCTGCGCCCGGTTCACCGAGTCCCGGGCGACCCGGTCGCCCATCGCCTTGAACGCGACATCAGGGCGGCGCAGCAGATCGGCCGCCACCGACGAGGCGACCTGCTCATACACCGCCAGGTCGTGGATCGCGCGGACCTTCTCGATCACCGTGACCGGGTGGTTGACCTTCCGGCCGACCTCGCGCTTGGCGGCGTCCTCGGTCCACTCCTGGCGGCCCGGTCCGCGGATTCAGCGGCGGATCGTCGATCTTGCGCCACCGCTCCTGCTCGTCGGCGATCGCCGCCAGGGTCGTGTGGACCACATACGACACCCCGCGCCGCCGCCGCTCGGCCGGCCACCGCGACGACACCCACCTGCGCCCAGACAGCGTGCTCACCGGGATCCGGGTGTCGTCGGCCAGCCGCTCGATCGACGCCTCCACCGAGAACAGCGCGTCGGCCGCGTGCGCCCCGCCCCGCGGCTGCATCGGCGCGATCTCCAGCGCCGCGTCCCCGGTCTCGAACTGCGCCAGCATGTGCTGCTCGTCCAGCTCCAGCAGTCGCGCCACCAACTGCTCGTAACGCTCCAGGCTCACCGCACCGATCCGGCTCCCGCCCGCCTCGGTGCGCTCGTCCGCGTTCCCCATGACCATGCTCCTCCCGGCTGGCGCCCGATACGTTCGAGCGACTTGGCCGTGAGTCTCGGCTCACTCACACATGGTCACAATCCCCAGATAATAGAGGTGTTCCAGACAAGACAGACACGTCAACAAGATCCCGGAGAAAACTGGCGAACATCGGTCACCGTGACGCTTTTCCGCCCGGTTTCCCGCGCCCTCCACGCCCTCGTCCGGCACGCCGCCGAACAGTAGACCGCCCCGCGTCGGCGCTCGATCCCCTCCAGCCACACCGTCCCGCACACCGGACACACCACCTCCGGCGCCGTCCCATCCCGCATCGCCGCCACCCGGGCACGCGTAGCGGCGACCCACCGGCCATGCCGCCGCCGACACGCGTCACCGCAAAACCGCGCGTGAGCACGCACGTTCGCGCCCAGAGCGCGACCGCAACACAAACAGCTCCGGGCCCGCGACGCCACCCATCCAACCTCGTCCCACCCCGCCGACCGCGACAAGAAGCGCCCAGGCCAGGCGTACCTACTCGATCACAAGGATCGAAAACAGCCACTGAAGGCCGGCGCGATAACCTCCGACGCCGTCGCGTCGAAAGGCGCGAAAGGCCGCCGAGGCCGACCAGGGCGAACCCGCCAGCACCGATCCACCCGCCGGTGAGGCCGCGACGGCGACGTTTCTGACCGAACGGCGGCTGGCTCACCTGTCGCCCGATATCTGGCCGCTGCCCTCGGTGAAGGTTCATGACCAACTGCTGCGCCGCCCGCGTCCTGGTGCGGATCGTTCCGCCGAAGGAGAGTCATGACCGAAAAGCGCCACCGTGGCCTGACCGAGCAAGCCGCCCAGACCGCGATCGACCAATCCTGCACGATGCTGTGGCTGCCGACGGTCCGCGGCCGGCTCGGTGGCCTGGCCGCCGATGGCGCCCGCGTTCAGATGTTCTACCTGTGTTCTCTGGCCGAGCTACTGACGGCAGAGTGCGACGACCGCGCCGCCGCCGTTCCGAACGTCGCATTAAAGCCGCCGCGTTCCCGCGAGAGAAGTCGCTGCGCGCCTTCGAGGTGGCGGATGCTCAGCGATGGCTGGGCCCGCCGGTCAGTCGATGCCTTCGATGATGCGGAAGTCGCGCTCGAAGCCGTCAGGGAGGGCCACCAGCGCCTTCTGGTACGCCTCGCTCTCGTATGCCGCGACGGCCTGTTCGAAGCTGTCGAACTCGATCAGAACGACGCGTTGCGTGAGTCCGGCCTCGTGGGCGACGATCCGTCCGCCACGGGACGGGAGGAGGGCCAGGTTGCGCCCGCCGGCAGCCTGGACGGCCGGACCGGCCAACTTGTCGTAGGCAGACAGCCTTTCAGGATCGGAAATGGTGGGGTAGACACTGACCCAGTAGCCCTTAGCCATGGAAACCTCCCGTGTTCGGCCGGACACGTCCGACTTCGAATTGACACTCAGATCGATCGATCCCGGCGACCGGTACTGCGGCCGGTTGAATCGGCATATGCGCAGGTTAGAGCTTGATATGCGGTCGAGGGAAAGACCGGTACGGGATAGAGTCAGAACGGATCGTTATCAATCGGCAGGGAGGGCACGTGGCGCCGGATACGGTGAGCCTGCGGTACTTCCTGGTGCTGGCGCAGGAGTTGAACTTCACCCGCGCGGCCGCACGGATCGGTATCGCACAGCCCGCACTCAGCGCGCGGATGCGCCGATTGGAGGCGGAACTCGGTACGGCCCTGCTGGTCCGCAACACGCGTAGCGTCGTGTTGACCACGGCCGGTGCGGCTCTGGCGGAGTCCGCGCCGTCCGCGCTGGCGGCGCTGGACCGGGCATGGGACACCGCCCGGAGCGCGGCGGCCGGTGAACTGGGCACGCTGCGCATCGGATACAGCCTCAGCGCCGGGGCCGAGACGGCACCGGCCCTGGTGGACAGGCTGATCCGCGGCAACAGCGGGCTCGAGGTCGGCGCGGCCCCGATGGCGACACCGGAGATCTCCCCCGCGGTCGCCGAAGGCCGCATCGATGCCGGGATCACCCGCGGTGAACAGCCGGGCCGTGGCGTGCGCCGGTTCCTGCTGCGGCGCATGCGCGTCGGGGTCCAGCTGGCGCAGGACCATCCGCTGGCCGAACACCCGGAGATCGAGATCGCCGACGCGGCCGCGTATCCGCTGCGACTCCCGGACCGTGCGGCCAACCCCGTGATCCACGATCAGCTGTCCGCACTGTTCCGAGACACCCGACCACCGCCCCGATTCCGCACGCCCGCAGTCTCTTTCGACATGGCTCAGCGCGACCTGCGCGACGGGGTCACCCTCGCCCCGGCCGGAGAAGCCGCGGGCACGGCGCAACCGGCCGGTCTCACCTGGCGACCGCTGCGAGACGCGCCCAGCATGACGATCCACCTGGTCCTCCCACGCGAGCAGTCGCCGCTGCACCGCCGCATCCGTGCCGTCGCCAAAACCCTGGCGCACGAGCTGCACTGGCTGCCGGCCTGACGCGCAGGAGGTCAAGCGAGACGTACGGCCTGCGGTGGCGAGGCCGAAGACCTTGCGCCCGGCAGACTTCGCGGTGATGACGACGGCGGTCTGCCCGGGCTCGCCGACGCCGAGGGCACCGGCGTGATCGACATGGCCAGGCGCATGTCGCCCGGCTGGTCCCCCGACCTGCACCGGCTGTTCGAGCTCAGCGCCCCCACCGCCACCGCCGTCTCCAACCGGCATTCCACTTCGGTGCCGATCCCCGCCTGGCCGACCATCAACATCACCCTGCTCGGCGACGTGATCCACACCATGACCCCAGGCCGCGGCTCGTCCTCGACGGCGCGGGGGCCACGCCGGGCCGGGTTTCGTCGGTGGCCCAGAAGGCGCGGAGTGGACCGTTCCCTCAGCCCTGCTGCGCCGCGTACTGCGCGATGCCATTGCCGATCGACCAGTTCTCCGGCAGTACTTCCACAAGGTTGATGAACACGTCTTCGGGCGTACGCCGGGGTCCGCCTGCAAGAGTTCGACGATGCGCTGGTAGAGCGCCTGCTTCTGGGCGAGCCCGCGCGTGTTGTTGGCGGTGATCCGGATGATGACCACCTCGTCGCTCCGTTCGACACCGTAGTAGGTGGGGCTGACGCTGAAGGTGCTGTCGTCGTGCTCGGTGATCGTCATGAAGCGGTCGTCCTCCGGCACGTTGAAGGTCTCACGCATGGCGCGGTAGACGCCCTCGAAGAGGGCCCGGTGGTACTCGGGGGACTTGCCTCGCCGCAACGACACTTGGACCAAGGGCATGGCCTGACTCCGTTCCTCGGGACGGTTCGCAGCGTAGCCATCACTTGATCATTCAAAAAAGCCATCTTAAGATATTTCAGTCATTAAATAACCTAATGATCGGTATGGCGATGAAGATGCTCGCTCTGGACGCTGTGCAGGCCTTCGTGCTGACCGCCGAGATGAAGAGCTTCACGCGCGCGGCGGAGGCGATGGACTCCACGCAGTCCGCCGTGAGCCTGAAGATCAAACGGCTGGAGGACGCCTTGGGCCGCCGCTTGCTGGACCGTACGCCCCGCCTGGTCCGCCTGTCGCAAGACGGCGCCGCCTTCCTCGGGCCCGCACGTGAACTGCTGGCCGCTCACGCCGGCGCGCTGGGCTCGTTCGGCGTCCAGCGGCAACGCCTGTCGATCGGCATAAGCCACCACGTCGTCGGCGCCGAACTGCCCCACCTTCTCCGCCAGATAGGGCGAACAGAGCCAGACCTGACGCTGGAGGTGAGCATCGCCAGCTCATGGGAGCTCCTTGACCTGTTCGACGGCGGTGCGCTGGACGCGGCCATCGTGCTGCGTCACGAGGGCCGCCGCACCGACGGTGAAGTCCTGATGGAGGAGCCCTTCGGCTGGATGGCCTCGCCCGACTTCGAACACCGCTCCGGCGAGCCTCTGCGCCTCGCCCTCCAGGCCGAGTCCTGCCATGTGCACGAGATGGCGGTAACCGCGCTGAACGAAGCGGGCATCGCCTGGCAAGAGGTGTTCGTGGGCGGCGGCATCGCGACCATCGGCGCGGCCGCGGCAGCAGGCTTGGCCGTGGCGGCGCTCAGCCCGCGCGTGGCCCCACCCGGCACCATGGACATGGGCGCATCACTCGGCCTCCCCCCGCTGCCCACCCGCAGCGTCGTCCTGCGATCACGCCCATCCGAGCCGACCGCTCGCAGGGCGCTGCGCACCTTCGCCTCCGCCCTGCGCGCCACAGCGGGCCACTGACCGCCACCACCGCGAGGTCGCGTGGGCCAGGTCCTGCCCAGCGCCGCGCTGTCGGACCGGGAACCTGCTCGGTCCGCCGCAGCGGCCGAGCCGCGGTTTCGAGGCGACGTGTGGGCAACAGCGTGATCGCTCCTGGACGTGCATCGGGGGCATCGACCAGCCGAATCACCGCGGTTCAGGGCTCATGACACGCTTGCAACCGGCGCGCCTTATCCCGTCGCGGCCGGACCGGAACCCCGCCCCGTCCGCCGGTCGCCGCCCACCGCCCGTGACCGTGCGTGGGCTCCTTACCGTGACTGGCCGCTCGGTTGCGGCTCAAGGCCCGAGTACGTTGCCCGGATGAAGATCCGTCGCGTGATGCCCAACGTCGTGGCCGCCGACCTGGCCAAGAGCCGGGAGTTCTACGGCGACTTCCTCGGCCTGACGATCAGCATGGACGAGCCCGGCTTTCTCATGCTGTCATCCCCGAGCAACCCCACCGCTCAGATGACCGTCATCTCCAGCGAAGCCTCCGCGTGGGATCCCAACACGCACCGCACCACAATGACGATCGAAGTCGAGGACGTCGACGCGGCGTACGCCGAAGCGCAGCGGCGCGGGCTCACCATCGTGTATCCGCTCACCAACGAGGCGTGGGGCATCCGCCGCTTCTTCGTCCAGGCGCCGGACGGCAGCGTCCTCAATATCCACACCCACGCCACCCCCTGAGGTGGCACGCCAGCTGGCCGCTTCGGGGCGGGAACCGACGACAAGGCCCTGACCTGCGGTGATGCATTTCCGAATACGGGAGGGCAGAGCTTGGACGGTTCGGCTTGAAAGCTGACTCACTCACCCATCGCTTTACGGCTTCTGGGGCGCGGTGGGAGCACTTTTCGCGCGGGCGCGTAGCTTGGCGGCTAGCCGAGCCGGGGCGACCGTCACCTGCCCTTTGATACTCGTGACGTTGGCGTCCGTACTCCATTGGGTGGTCTTGACGCACTCCGTGGGCGCACAGTCCGGCTTCGAGGAGTTCCAGATCTTTTCGATCCGAGAATCGATCACGTTGCAGGAGTCATGTGCGGGTCTTTCCGGCGCGGCGGCGGGCATCCGGATGGTGCAGGTGCCGGCCTTCTTCTTGCCCTCGCCCCCGTCGCCGTACAGCGTCACTCTGACCACCGCCTCCACAGTCGACGGCATGGTCGGACCCAGGTCGTTGGCCACTTCGACCTCAACGCGGCAGTTTCCACCCCGGCAGCCGTTCCAAGGGGTTCCGCGTCGACGTCGAGATCGTCCCGGTCGGCCCCGGCGAGTGGGAGGGTCTCCGGCATCGTCCGAACCTCGGAGGCCATCCGCGTGTACGCCTCCTCGGCCTCCGAAGCGCTACCGGTTCGCACGGCGAACGTCACGGTCTTCTCGGGAGACTCCTCGTCCAAACCCTCATCGGCGCTGCTCCCGGGAAGGTCCGTGCCCGAGTAGCCGGCGAGCCGGTTCCCAGAGGCAGCCGAGACCCAGTAGGTGCCCTCCTTGAGTGGCATGACCGAGGAGTCCACCTCGAATCCGAGAGCATTGGACGGCACGGCCGAAGGGATCGGGCCCGGTGCGGGTCCGGGGTCCCAGCCGGACAAGTTGCTCCCCACCCCGAGCAGCGCGCGCCCCAGCGCCTTGGGCGATAGCTCACCCAAGCGGGCGCCCCACACCATGCCGTTCACATGGACCCATCGGTCGGCGAACCGGGGGACGTCCGCGGAGCCGGCCTCCCCGTGCCGCCAGTACGCCCGTCCGCCCTTGAGCAGGACGGTGTTCCCGTCGATGACGATGACCTCTGCGGAGTCGCCGTCACGCTCCACAGTCCCCATCGCGTCGCCGTCTCCCATGGCCCGAAGGTCCAGCTCCACCGACTCACCGCGCACCATCCACGAGCCGGTCCAGTGCAACAGCGGCGCGCCGTCGACGGCACGAGCCACGGACTCCATCGATGGCCGCTGCGCCGGACCCGTCTTTCCGCGGGGAGTATCTCCCGAGTCGCTGTTTCCACCCTTGCACCCGCCGAAGCCGCCCACAGCCAGCACTGTGACGACGGCCACCAGTAGCGTTCGAAACCAACCGCACGACAACAACGCCGTAGGACGCAGGTTCGCGGCTACACCACGCCACAGGCTGCGGGAGAACATACCGGGGACGTTAAGCCCGCGAGCCCGGGAGGGGACCCGCGTCCAAGCCCACTGGCACTTCGCCGCGTCCGCGGCCCTGCTATCCCCGAAGACACGAAGTGGAGGCCCGGTTCATCCCGGACCCTCCAAAAGTGCAGTCGGTGCGTGCCCGAGGGGGGACACGTACCGACAGCACATGGCCTGCCCATTCGCCGCTCGTTATGCCCTACCGCATTCCGCTTGGCGCATAGTATGCATCCACCCGGTTAAGTTGGTGCGAGCCCGCATGCAGATTCCGACGCTCGCGTGCGGCTCGACATTGCCGTCACGCGCGGGGAACGTTGAAGGGATGCAAGGCCAGGTTCTCTCTCGCCTGCGCCTGTTTGTACCGGGAATTTTTGCGAGAACTGTGCCCTTCGGTGCCACCGGAAATGCGGGGGCCGGTCCCAATCTGTCGTGCTGGGTTCAGGCCGCGCGGGCCGGTCGGATCATCATTCGAAGGTTTGGAGCCAGGTCTTGATTTCGGTGCGGAAAGCGGGTGGCTCGCTGGGGTCGTCGGCGATGGTGCGCGCGAAATCGAGGAACTCTCGATGGCGCGGAGTGCGGACTCGCACGGTGCCGATCTCGTTCTCCCAGGTATCGCCGCGCACGATCACCTCGCCGTCGAGGGAGAGCATCGCGAAGCCCGGCCGGCACCAGGCTACGCCGAGCGTGCCCGTTCTACCGCCCGCGCCCATGATGTCCCAGGGCTCGGTGAGACGGACCACCGCCCATTGCCAGACGCGGGCGTCCGTGGTCGGTTTCGCTCCCACCAGGAAGCGCGGGTCGGCCGACTCGAAGAGGTTCCCGTCCCGGGCTGTCCGGTACCAGCCGACGTTGGCCTTCTCCAAGATATCGGGATCGTCGTTCGCGACCGACGAGTACATGCGTCCCGGAACGTCGGGGAAGTGGATGGACAGCGCCGTGAGACCTACAGGTATGTAGTTCCGGTCCTTCTCATGCCAATTCTGGAAGGCTAGGCCAGTCGCTGCGAGCCGGTCCGCCACGTCAGCTTCACTCACGTGAACCACTTCGAGAACGGGTATCGAGTGATCTTCCCATAATTGTGCACTCCATTGCTGTCGCGGCCCACCCAGCCGAGCACGTCGCCCTTCTGCACCACGCGAACCTGACTCAAAGGGTCGCCGGCTGGGCTGTAGATTCTGGCCCCCTGCCAGTACGACTGCAAGTGGTGAGGGAGGTCGTTGCCCGTGAGGAAGTCGAGTGTTCCGTCGGGATTTCGGCGCTGCGGGTAATTCGGGTTGTTGAGTACGTTCCCGGCGAGATGCTGAGTGTCCTTTGGAACATCGTACATCTGGTTGAACTGCTGGCGGCGCTTCCCGATCGCGTCGGCCGGGAGCGGGGTCCGTTTGTCGTCGAGGCTGAAGCCGTCGGCGGCGACCTCGTAAAACCAGACGCTGTCGGTGCCGCCGTTGTTGGTCTTGGCGAAGGACAGGATGGCGGTGGAGACCCTGGCGTAGGGCTTGAAGACGCCGTCCGGTAGTTGACTACCGCGTCGAGTTTGTAATCTTCAACGAGGATGCGGCGCAGTTTCTTGAGTGCGCCCGTCGAGCCGAAGAGGACGCCGTCTGGGACGATCACGGCGGCCCGACCGCCGGGCTTGAGTAGGCGCAAGAACAGAGCGAGAAAGAGCAGTTCGGTCTTCTTGGCCTTGACGATCGCCAGCAGGAGCCACACCGGGTCGATCGCCTTGCGCCGGCGGCAGATCAGCCCCGCGACGTAGTTCAGCGTTGAACGCGACAAACCGACTGCGGCACGATAGAACAGCACGCACAGGCCCCTGGTCCAGACGACATGATTGTAGTGATCAACCCGTCTACCAGGGTCTCTCTGCGCCACGACCCCAACCAGCACGTCACGATCATGCTGTGACCAGCGTCCCGCGCCACCACAGGATGAAAAAGGGGCATTGTGGTGACCGGTGTCCGTCCGAACACCGGAGCGACCACACTCACCTTTTGCCTGGGCGATATCTCACCGCGAACCATCGTGGCAAAGTCGTCACGCTCGAACTCGTCGCCCAAGACCGCGGCTCGCACGCCGCCGTGCGCCGCAGAATCCGCGGACTTCCCAAGACCTCGCCCACTACGGCGAAACCATCCGCGACGCTGCCGATCTGGAAGGTCATTCAGAGGTTTGACTGGCTCGTCGCGGCGACGGTAGTTGCCGCTCTCGGCCGCCGATGGCAAGCGGCTGGAGGTGCACCCGATCCACTCCTGCGGGAACTCTCAAGTAGAGAGCCTCGCGCTTGGCCTGATATGGCGGCTGGGCAGGTCTTCGGAGGGAGATAGAAGCGACAGCGTCCGCCCTGCTGGCCCTTCGTAGGTGCCTGCGTCGGCGATGTGCGGTCCCACTTCCTGGTACCCGGCGGGTCTGCCTCGTGGGCGCGCTCCGGTTGGCCGATATCGGTCATGCTCAGTGACAAGAAGCAAGGGTGAAGTTATTGTCGCTTGACATTGACCATTTCCATTTTCGATAATATGGTCAATCTGTCAAGTGGAACGGCACGGGGGAGCGGGCACTGCCCGCAAAGGGGGCAACAGACGGCGATGCTCGAGATTCCCTTGCTGCATGCCTTGTATGCAGTTCATAAGCATGGCTCGCTCAGCAGTGCTGCGGAAACTCTCCACATTACGACTTCGGCGGTTTCTCAGCGGATCACCAAGCTGGAGCGTGAGACCGGCCAGCGGATGATTGAGCGGTTGGGCCGCGGAGTACGGCTCACCGACGCAGCGGTAATCCTCGTCGACTACGCCGAGCGCATCCTGTCGTTGGTCAACGAGGCCGAATCGGCCCTGGACGGGCATCGTGGTGCGATCGCTGGACAACTCTCCATTGCCGGGTTCTCAACAGCCGTCCGAGGGCTGCTGCCACCGGCGATCATCGCGCTGAAGGAGAAACATCCGAAACTGGGCCTGAAGATCTGCGAGGACGAGCCCAACATGTCGATCCGGCAGTTGGTGCGCGGCGACGTCGACATCGCGGTGGTCCAGGATTGGTTCAACGCCCCGCTCGACCTGCCTGAAGGGCTGATGAAGGCGTCACTGCTGGACGACGTCGCAGACGTGGCGCTGCCCGCCCAGAACCCCCTGGCCCAACGGCACATGCTGGAACTGGACGATCTGGCCGACGAGAACTGGATCACCTGGACGCCGGGCTCGGTCTGTCACAGCTGGCTGATGCAGACCTTCCGGGCGTGCGGCGTCGAGCCCCATGTAGTGCATACCGCCGCTGACTACTCCACACAGTTGGCGCTGGTCTCGTCCGGCCTCGGCATCTGCCTGATCCCGAGGCTCGGCCGGGAACCGGTGCCGCCCGGGGTGCGCGTGATCGGTGTTCGGCCGCTGCTCAGCCGACATGTGTACGCGGTGTGGCGGCGTGAATCGGCGCGTCGGCCCGCCATTCGCGCCGCCACCGACGCACTGGTCGAAACGGCCCTGCCCACGGAGCTGAGCTACAACACCAAGACCAGTTTTCCGGCCGATGCGCCGGTCTCCAGCAGCTGATGGGCCACCGGCGCCTCGGCGAGCCGCAGGTCTCGCCGGATGCCCACTTCCAACGCCTCCTCGGCGATCCAACGGAACAGGTCGACACTACGCGCGCGCAATTCGGCGGGGTCGGTGATGTGGTGCTGGAGGTTCGGCCTGGTCAGGAACACCGAACCGGCCGTGTTCAGCCGCTGCGGGTCCACTGGCGGCACCGCGCCGCCGGCTTGGCCGTAGAGGGCCAGTACCCCCCGCGGCCGTAGCGCGGCCAAGCTCGCCTCGAACGTCGGCCCGCCGACGCCGTCGTAAACAGCCGCGACGCCGTGTCCGCCGGTCAGCTCGCGAACCTGTGCGACCACGTCGGCGTCGCGGTAGCGGATCACGTGATCGGCTCCGGCGGCCTCCGCCAGCCGTTGCTTCTTCTCGGTCGAGACAGTGCCGATGACACGTCCCCCGAGCAGCCTGACCATCTGTGTGAGCATGAGACCCATGCCGCCCGCCGCCGCATGGACCAGCACCGTGTCGCCGGGCCGCACCGCGTAGGTGTCGTGGGTGAGATAGTGCGCGGTCATCCCCTGCAGGAGCGCCGCGGCGGCGGTTGTCAGATCGATGCCGTCCGGGATCGCGACCAGGCGGTCGGCGGGGACGACGGCGCGCTCGGCGTATGCGCCGGGCAGGTTGACCCAACCGGCCCGGTCGCCGGGCCGGAACCCGGCCCCGTCCGCGTCCGGGCCGACGGCCGCGACGACGCCCGCGCCCTCGACCCCGGCCACATAGGGCAGCGGCACCCGGTAGACGCCGCTCCGCTGGTAGACATCGATGAAGTTGACGCCGGCCGCGGCCACCTCGACCAGTACCTCGCCCGGACCGGGCCGCGGATCCGGCAGCCGCACCGACCGGAGCACGTCGGGCGGGCCGTGCTCGGTGAAGACGATCGCCCGCATGTTCAGCCGATCTCCGGACCGGCCCCGGACAGCCGCCGGCACTGCTCCTGCGACAGCTCCAGGCCGGCCGACGCCACGTTCTCGGCCAGGTGGTCGGCCGAGCTGGTGCCCGGGATAGGGATCATCACGGGGGAGCGGTGGAGCAGCCAGGCCAGGCAGACCTGGGCCGGAGTCGCTCCCAACTCCCCGGCGACCTCGGCGATCACGCCGGACGGGCCGACCAGCGAGCCCGAGGCGATCGGCACCCACGGGATGAAGGCGATGCCCTCACGTTCGCAGTAGTCGAGCACCGCCTCGTGCCTGCGGTCGGCCAGATTGTAGAGGTTCTGCACGCTGACCACCTCGATCTGGCGGCGGGCCAGTTCGATCTGTTCGACCGTCACCTCCGACAGCCCGATGTGACGGATCTTCCCCTCCCGCTGGAGCTGTTCGAGCGCGCCGAACTGCTCTTCCGCGGGGACCGCCGGGTCGATGCGGTGCAACTGGTACAGGTCGATGCGGTCCAGCCGGAGGCGGCGCAGGCTGAGCTCGGCCTGCTGGCGGATGTACTCGGGACGGCCGAGGGGCCGCCATTCGCGGGCGCTCGGCCGGCTCTGCCCGACCTTCGTCCCGATGACCAGCTTCTCGGGGTAGGGATGCAAGGCGTCGGCGAGCAGCTCCTCGTTGGCGCCCGGACCATAGGAGTCGGCGGTGTCGATGAAGTCGACGCCCAGCTCGACCGCCCGTCGCGCGACCTTGACGGCGGCCTCGCGGTCGGCCGGAGGCCCCCATACTCCGGGGCCGGTCAGGTGCATGGCACCGAAACCGAGACGATGGACGACGAGATCGCCGCCGATGGCAAGGGTGGAGTCGTGCATCGGACTTTCCTCCTGACAGAGAGTGTCGGGGAAATTTCATTCTGCCAAGAAAGGTCCTCATCCGGGAGATCGGATTCGGCTGTGGGACATGAAAGATTCTTAACCGCGGCCTCCGGTGCGGCTTAACCCTGCCTCCGGGATCCGGAACTCTTGGTTCCGGATCTCTCTCGTGGCTATTCAGAGGTGCTTGATGAAGTCCTGAGTGACGTTGGAGGCAGCAGATCGTTGTTGTAGTACCGCAATAGCTTCCGCCCTGTGCCGACAGTGTGCTCCGGGCGTGCCGCGCTCCGTAGCCGATCGTTTCCATTGAATCGGTTAGACCTGCTATACCCGACACTCAAAGATCTCTCATCCGCCCATGGTGACCGGGGTGATCGCCCTGTTGACGCCGTCATTGAGTGGTGTGTATTAATCATTTGAATCCCCGCGGGAAAGTCGACGCAACGGCGGCCAAGTCACCAGGTGCTGCCGGCCAACCCTTCAAGGTTCGGGAGAGAAAATGGCTGTTCGGAAGCTCACGATCGGCGAACGCATCGTTTCGGACGACACCGATGCATACGTCATCGCGGAGATCGGGCACAACCACGAAGGCGATGTGGGCAAAGCGCGGGAACTGGTCGTGCGTGCTGCGGAATCCGGCGCCAGTGCGGCCAAGTTGCAGAAGCGCGACAACAGGTCGCTGTTCACTGCCAGCATGTACAACGAGCCCTACACCGGCCGCAACAGCTACGGCCCGACCTATGGAAAGCACCGGGAGGCGCTGGAGTTCGGCCACCACGAGTACACCGAGCTGGCCAAGCTGGCCAAGGAGGTGGGGATCGATTTCATCTCCACGGCGTTCGACTTCGCCAGCGTGGACTTCCTGGCCGAGCTGGACGTGCCGGCCATCAAGATGGCCTCGGCCGACCTGACCAACACGCCGCTGCTGGCGTACGCCGCCAAGACCGGCAAGCCGCTCATCATCTCCACCGGCGGCGCGAACATGGAGGACGTCCGGCGCGCGGTCGACACCATCCTGCCGATCAACCCCGAACTCGCCGTGCTCCAGTGCACCGCGGTCTACCCGGCCGGGCCCGCCGACCTGCACCTGTCGGTCATCGAGACGTTCCGCCGCGAGTTCCCCGAGGTCGTGGTCGGTTTCTCCGGCCACGACCTCGGTACCGAGCTGAGCATGGTGGCCTACGCGCTGGGCGCCCGCGTCGTGGAGAAGCACTTCACGCTCGACCGCGACCGTCCGGGCAGCGACCACCACTTCTCTCTGGAGCCGGCGCACCTGACCAAGCTGGTGTCGGGGCTGCGGGAGGCCCGCAAGGCGCTCGGGCGACAGGCCAAGCGGCAGATGCCGTCGGAGGCCGCCGCGTTGCGCAAGATGGCCAAGAAGCTGGTGGCCGCACGCGACCTGCCCGCCGGTCACGTGCTCAGCGAGCGTGACATCGCCATCAAGTCGCCGGGCGACGGGCTGCGGCCGTACCTGATCGGGGAGCTGGTGGGCCGGACGTTGACCGGTCAGCTGGCCGCCGACAGCGACTTCACCTTCGATGTCGTCGCCTGACATGGCCGACCAGTCGGCCGGCGGGACCACCGCACCCTCCGGTCCGGGCATCGATCTGACCGGCGAGACCGCCGTCGTCACTGGCGCGCTGGGCAAGCTCGGACCGATCTGGGCAGGCGCCCTGCTCGACGCGGGCGCCCGCGTCGTAGGTCTCGACCTGAGTACCGATGCGCCTCCCTCACTGAAGGAGTACGAGCCGGACCGGCTTCTGCTGCTCGAATCCGATGTCACGGTGCGGGACGAGCTCGCGAAGGCGCTGGCCGAGTGTGTGGACGCCTTCGGGCCGCCGACCGTGCTGATCAACAACGCGGGCATCGACCGGCCACCGACCGCCGACGGAGACAGTTGGCGCTTCGGGGACATCCCGGACGAGGTGAGCACGGCCATCGTCGACGTCAACACGCTCGGCGTGCTGCGCGCGTGCCAGGTGTTCGGCAGTGAGATGGCGCGGCGCGGCCGCGGCTCGATCATCAACATCGGGTCGTTGTACGCCGGGATGGCGCCCGACCCCCGGCTGTACGAGCACCTGGCCCAGGACCCGCCGTTCCTCAAACCCCCCGCCTACGGCATGTCCAAAGCCGGAGTGTGCGCGTTGTCGCGCTATCTGGCGGCCCTCTGGGGGCGGCAGGGCGTGCGCGTCAACACGCTCTCGCCCGGCGGGGTGAGCGGCGGGCAGGACCGGCGGTTCCGGGAGCTGTTCGGCGCGCGCACACCCATGGGCCGGATGGCGCGGACGGACGAGCTGGTCGGGCCGATGCTGTTCCTCGCCTCGGACCTCAGCGGCTATGTGACGGGCACCGAACTGCTCGTCGACGGCGGCTATTCGTGCTGGTGACGACAGACCCGGAGGATGTCTTGCAATGGTTGCCGACCGGCGAGTTCGACCGCGTGCTCGGCGGTATCACCGATCGCCATGAGCGGCTGCGCGCCTTCTCCGCGCTCAGCCGGTTCAACACCCTCTACATGGTCATGAAGGCGGGGTCGGGCCATCTCGGGTCCAGCTTCAGCGCTGCCGACCTCGTCAGCCGGCTCCTGCTGGACGAGCTGGCCGACGTGGACGTGCTCTTCTCCTCCAAGGGGCACGACGCTCCGGGCCTCTACGCCGCGCTCATCGGGCTCGGTCGGCTGGAGGAGGACCTGGTGCACCGGCTGCGGCGACTCGGCGGGTTGCCCGGCCACCCCGACGTCCGGACGCCGCACATGCCCTTCAACACCGGTTCACTCGGCATGGGCATCTCCAAGGCCAAGGGCCTCGTCCTGGCCAACCGGATGCTCGGACTCCACCAGCGCGTGTTCGTGCTGACCGGGGACGGTGAACTACAGGAGGGACAGAACTACGAGGCACTGGGCGGTGCCGTCAACGCGGGCATGGGCGAGCTGACGGTCATCGTCGACCACAACGGGATCCAGTCGGACACCTGGGTGCGCGATGTCAACGACCTGGGAGATCTCGAAGCCCGGTTCGCCGGGTTCGGCTGGGCGGTGCTGCGCTGCGACGGGCACGACTTCGACCAGATCGGCACAGCGTTCCGGCAGCGTGCCGAGCAGTACGCCGGCCGTCCGGCCGTCATCATCGCCGACACCGTCAAGGGCGGCGGCTGCCCGGCCTTCGCGGCGACGTCCATGGCGCCGGACGAGTGGCGTTACCGCTTCCACAGCGGCGCGCCCGCGCCCGAGGTCTACGAGCGGGCCCGCGACGAGCTGCTCGCGTCGGCCGACGCCGTCGTCACCCGCAACGGCCTGGCGGCGCTGACGCCGCGGAGATCCGACGAGCGTCCGTCGGCCAAGGCGACCGGCCCGTCCCTGCCCGACGCCTACGGCCGAGCCCTGGTGGACGTCGCGCTCCGGGACGAGCGGATCGTGGCCATGGACGCCGACCTGGTCCTGGACACCGGCCTCGTCCCCTTCATGGAGAGGCTGCCGGAGCGGTTCATCGAGTGCGGGATCGCCGAGCAGGACATGGTCTCGATGGCCTCCGGCCTCGCGGCGCGCGGCCTGGTCCCGTTCGTCCACTCGTTCTCGTGCTTCCTGCACGCGCGTCCGAACGAGCACATCTACAACAACGCCACCGAGGGACGCCGGGTGGTCTACGTCGGGTCGCTGGCGGGGTGCTGCCTGCCGCGCCGGGGCACTCGCACCAGGCCGTCCGGGATGTGTCGGCCGTCGGGTCCGTGCCGGGCCTGGTCGTCGTCGAGCCGGCCGGCCCGCAGCAGGTGCGCGCGGCCGTCGAGTACTGCTCGTCCACCTCCGACAGCGTCTACCTGCGGCTGGTCAGCGCGCCCGTGCCGCCCGAGGTCGTCGCGATGGACGCGGACACCTCCGGTGCGGCGCCGTTGGAGGTCGGACGGGGGACGGTCGTGCGCGAGGGCGGACCCACCGTCGCCGTCGGCGCGGGTCCGGTCGTTCTCGGCCAACTCCTGCTCGCCGCCGAGACCACCGACCTGACGGTGGTCAACCTGCCCTGGCTGAACCGCGTGGACCCCGACTGGCTGGCGGGGCTGGCGGCCCGCGCCGAGCGCATCGTCGTCGTGGAGAACCACTACACCCACGGGGGACAGGCCGACCTCGTCGCCCGTGCCCTGCTCGAACTCGGGCTGGCGGCCCCACCCCGCTTCCACGGCGTCGGACTCACCGAGGTCCCCGCGTGCGGCACCTCCGACGAGGTCCTCTTCGTCCATGGCCTGAGCGCCGCCCGGCTGGCCGACGTCCTCACCCGCCCCTAAGGAGGCAACAGGTGGAAACCGTCTACAACGAGTTGAACCGTCCACCGCAGGAGCTGATGGACGCGTTCCGCAAAGTGCTCAAGGAGTACAGCCCGAGCTGCCTGGTGACCGACGCCCGCCGTCGGGTGGGCGCGATCGGCGGGCTGCTCCCGGTCAGCCCGCACTCCAAGATCGCCGGTCCGGCGCTGACCGTGAACCTGTCGATCGACGACTTGGTCGACTGTATGCCGGTGCTGGCCAAGGCGCAGGCGGGCGATGTCATCATCGTCGCCTGCCGGGGCGCGTGGGAGACCGCGATGTGGGGTGGGCTGATGTCCACCCTGTCGCAGAAGGCGGGTGTCGCGGGCGGCATCGTGGACGGCGCCATCCGCGACGTGGACGAGATCCGCGACCTGGACTTCCCCGTCTGGTACCGCGGCACCGTGCCCCGCCCGTCGCCCACCGCGGTGCACGGCCGCACCGAGCCGGTCCAGGTGAACGTCCCGGTGGTGGTCCGCGGCCAGGTCATCAACCCCGGCGACATCATCGTGGCGGACGAGAACGGCATCGCGGTCGTGCCGCCCGCGCTCGCCGAAGAGACCCTGGGGCGCGCCCGTGCCCAGATCGACAAGGAACGGGTGATCCGGGAGAAGATCGCGTCTGGCGCGAGCGTGTCGCAGTTGCTCGCCGAGTTCGGGCACCTGTGATGCGCGTCTACGTCACCGGAGCGAACGGAATGCTCGGCAGCGCCCTGCTCAGGGCGCTGCCGAGCGGCTGGGCCGCACTCGGGGTCTCCCGCGAGGACTTCGACATCAGCGACGCCGACGCGGTCGCCAAGTCCATCGAGGCGTTCGCGCCGGCCGTGGTGGTGCACGCCGCCGCCAACGCCATCGTCGACGATTGCGAGCACCGTCCCGCCGACGCCTTCCGGGTGAACCTGCGCGGGACCCGCAACGTCGCCGCCGCCTGCCGCCAGGCCGGTTCCCGGTTGGTCTTCATCTCGAGCGACTACGTCTTCGACGGCGCCGCCGCGCCGACGGGCGGCTACCGCGAGACCGACCTGCCCAACCCGTTGAGCGTGTACGGGGTGACGAAACTGGCGGGCGAGCGGATCAGTGCGGCGGTCGAGGGCCATCTGTCGGTGCGCACGTCCTGGCTGTTCGGCGGCCGGGACGAGATCACCGACCAGGTGCTCGCACTGGTCCGCCGGGTGGAGCGCGGCGAGCGCGTCAGGCTCATCGACGACCAGTTCAGCGCCCCCACCTACACCGAGGACCTCGCCCGCGCGCTGGTCTTCCTCCTGCAACGCCGGGTCACCGGCACCGTCCACGTCGCCAACCGGGGCCGCGCGAGCTGGTACCAGGTCGCCGGCGTGGCGCTGGGGCCCGGTCACCGGAACCGCGCCGAGCCGATGCCGCTGGACGAATGCGGGTTCCGCGGCGAGCGGCCGCGCGACTCCACGCTGGCGACCGACCGGCTCGACGCTCTGGGATTCACCATGCCGACCTGGCAGGACGCCGTGCGCCGGTTCACCGGCCGGCTGCCCGCCGGACACCACTGACGGGAAGGAGGCCCAATGACGGACCGACGGCACATCTGGCAGACCTGGTCGCGAACCGTGCGCTGCCGCCCGGCCCGGTGGATCACCCCACGGGTCGAGGGGCAGCTCACCGAGGCGGTGCGCACAGCCGCCGAACAGGGCTTGGGCGTCCGCGTCGCGGGCTCCGGCCACTCGTTCAACCAACTCGCCTGCACCGAGGACATGCTCCTGGACCTGTCCGGCTACACCGGGGTGCTCGACATCGACCGCCGGGCCGCGACGGTGACGGTGCGCGGGGCACCCGGCTCGCCGAGATCAACGCCGCGCTCGACCGCGCGGGCCTGGCGCTGGCCAACATCGGCACACTCGACGCCCAGACGGTCGCCGGCGCGATCTCCACCGGCAACCACGGCACGGGCATCACGCACCGGCCGTTCTCCGCCCAGGTGTCGGCGCTGCGACTGGTCACCGCCGAGGGGGCCGTGCTGTGCGTGGATGAGGAGTCCGAGTTGATGCGTGCCGCACGCACCTCGCTCGGCACGCTCGGCGTGATCAGCACGGTGACACTGCGCTGCGTCCCGCGCTTCAACCTGCGCAGCGTTCCCGGCGCCGAACGGCTCGACGGCATCCTGGACCGCTTCGAGGAGTGGGCGCACAGCGCCGACCATGTGTCCTTCAACTGGCTGCCGTGGACCGAGGAGGCCTTCACACGGGCCTGGCATCGGACCGATGAGGTCCCGACCCGCGGCGCGGTCCGGCAGCGGTATGCGACCACCGTGGACGAGATGCGCTGCGGACTGGCGGGCCTGGCCGGGCACCGGCGGCCCGCCGCCGTTCCCTGGGCCAAGCGCCTGCTGGCCGCCGGCGTCCCCACCGAGTACGTGGACGCCGGCCACCGGGTGTTCAGCTTCCCCCAGCCGGTCCGCTTCCTGGCGTTGGAGCACGCGCTGCCGTTGGAGAACGTGCCGGCGGCGCTGCGCGAGCTACGGGTGGCGCTTCGGCGCTTCGGCGCGTACTCGCCTTACTCGGTGCTGGTGCGCGTGGGCGCGGCCGACGACTCCCCGCTGAGCCCCGTATTCGGCCGCCTGACCGGATACGTCAACCTGACCGTTCCGCGGACCGCCCGCTATACCGAGATCCTGCGCACGGCCGAACACCTGCTGCGCGACCTGGACGGACGTCCGCACTGGGGCAAGGCCCACACCGCCACCGCCGAGGTGCTGCGGCCGCGTTACCCGCAGTGGGACCGGTTCCAGGCGATACGCGGCAAGCTCGACCCCACCGGAATGTTCTGCAACGAGTACGTCGGCAGGGTGCTCGGCCCGGTGGACGCGGCCCAGCAGGTGTACGCATGAGGCGGGCGCTGTTCTTCGACTTCGACGGGGTCATCTGCGACACCGAGCGCGCCGCCAACCGGTCGTGGCAGGAGCTGTACGCGCGGTTGGGGCTGGAGTTCCCCGCGACCGTGTGGGCGGCGATGGCCGGGCACGCGAACGGCCATGACGTGGCGATGGCCGATGCCGCCGCCCGGATCGGGCGTCCGCTCACCGGAGACGAGATCGCCTGGCGGCTGGAGCGCAAGCAGCGGCTGGCCGACGAAGAACCGGTGCGGCCCTGCATCGCGGTGATCCTCGCGGCGGCCGCCCGCAGTGACCGGTATCTGGCGGTGGTGTCCAGCTCCCGCGAGCCGTGGGTGGGCGGCCACCTCGATCGGCTCGGACTGCGCGACGGGTTCGACCTGATCGTGACCGGCGACGGGCGCATCCCCAGCAAGCCCGCTCCCGACCTTTACCTGCACGCCCTCGCGCGCTCCGGCCTGGCGCGGGAGGCGATCACCGTCATCGAGGACTCGCCGCCCGGCGTCGCGGCGGCCCGCGCCGCCGGGCTGCGGTGCGTGGCCGTGCCCAACGCGGTCACCGGCGCGGCGGGACTCGGGGCGGCCGACGCGGTGCTCGACCCCGGAGCCATCGACCTGGCGGCGGTGGACCTGGTCGAAGTGATCGCATGACGCTCGATTCGCTGGCCTCCCCGCGGGCCAGGCACCCGCGCTGGATCTGGCGCAACGGCGAACTGGTCCCGTGGGAGCAGGCGACCGTGCACGTCAACGCGGTCGGGCACGCCTCGGTCGCGGCGGTGTTCGAGGGCGTCAAGGCGTACCTGGCCGACGACGGACGGCGGCTGCTGGTGTTCCGGCTCGACGACCACATGCGGCGGCTCGCCGACTCGGCGCGGATCTGCCGGTTGGAGCTCCGCCACACACCCGGGGAGTTGGGCCGCGCGGTACTGGGTCTGCTGCGCGCCAACGAATACCACGACGACACGTACCTGCGCCCCTGGGTGTTCCCTTCCGGAATCATCCGCGAGCAGATGGCGCCCGCGGGCAGCGTCTGTGAGGCCGTCATCGACAGCTGGCCGTTCCACGCCCGTCCGCCCGCCGCCGAGGGGTGCAGCGCGGCGGTGAGCTCGTGGTTACGCATCGGCGACGCGTCTATGCCGCCGCGCGTCAAAGCCTTCTCCAATTATCACAACGGCCGGCTGGCGGCGATCGAGGCGCGGACCAACGGCCACGACTGGCCGATCCTGCTGAACGAGAGGCACAAGGTCAGCGAGGGCCCCGGCTCCTGCGTGGCGCTCGTCCGCGACGGCACCGTCATCACCCCCTCGCTCACCAGCGGCGTGCTGGACAGCCTCACCCGCGCCACGGCCCTGGACCTGTTGGCGGACCTCGGCGTCCCCGTCGAGGTCCGCGAGGTGGACCGCACCGAGCTCTACCTCGCCGACGAGCTGTTCTTCATGGGCACCGCCTGGGAGATCCTGCCGATCACGACGATCGACGGGCTGTCCGTCGGAGAGGGCGAGCCCGGAGATCTCACCCGGCGCCTCGCCGGCGCCTACCGGGCGACGGTGCGCGGTGTGGACACCCGGCACTCTGAATGGCTCACCGAGCTGCCGGTTTAAGCGTCACTGAAAGACGCAGGCCAGAAACATTCATGCCACAGCCGTCGATTCGCGGCGCACGGCCGTCGTATCTTCGAATTGCGGCCAATCCCCTCGAAAGGCGGCGGAAAATTGAGCATTCTCGTTCTGCATAAAAAGAATCTGAGTCGGCGTCGCCATTTGGCCCGAGCCTGGCAGTACGCGCGCGACACCGGGCAGCGGCTGGTTCTCATCATGAAGGACCCCACCTGGGAGAAGGAATACGTCGACCAGGTGGTCGTCGCCGACACCTCCAGCATCGACGACACCCTGGTCGCCGCGCGCGGCCTGGCCGAGCCGGTGGACGCGGTGCTGACCTTCGCCGAGGCTCCCGTCCCGGCGGTGGCGCGGGTGGCCGCCGACCTGGGCCTGCCGGCCGTGCCTGAGCGCACCGCGCTCCTGGCCCGCGACAAGTACGCGATGCGCACCGCCGTCGGCGACCAGTCGGGACAGCCGCAGTTCGCCCTGGCGGCGAACGCGGCCGAGGCCCGCCGAGCAGCGGACTCGATCGGCTATCCGCTGGTGCTCAAGCCGATCATCGGGACCGGCAGCATGTACGTGCGCAGCGTGGCCGACGACGCCGAACTGGAGCGGCACTTCGAGACGGTGCGGCGCGGCTCCTGGGAGAGCCTCGACTACGACCCGTTGTACGTCCGGGCCAAGGAGGAGTACGGCGGCGCGCTGCTGCTGGAGGAGTTCGTCCCGGGAACCGAGATCAGCGTCGAGTCGGTGGTGTCGGGCGGGCGCACGACGTCGTTCGCCATCCATGACAAGCCGCTGCCGACCGGGCCGACCTTCGAGGAGGTCTACGCCTGCACGCCCACCCGGCTGTCGCGCGAGACCGTCGAGCGGCTCTACGAGGCGACGGCCGCCGTGCATTGTGCGATGGGCATCGAGGTCGGCGTCACGCACGTGGAGTTCCGGCTGCGCGGCGAGGAGCCGGTGCTGCTGGAGGCGGCCGCCCGCATGGGCGGCGGGCCGATCTACCGGTCGGTCCAGCTCAGCACCGGGGTGGACATGGTGGAAGCCGCCCTGGACCTGTCGCTGGGGCGTGAGCCGGTCATCGAACCCTGCGCCGAGCCGGTGGCGGTGGGGTTCCGCAACATCTTCCCCGATCGTGCCGGGACGCTCGCCGCCGTCCACGGGCTCGCCGAGGCCAAGGCCGATCCGCGCATCGATGAAATCGAGATCTACAAGCGGATCGGTGAATATCTGAGAGTTCCCCCGCAGACCTTCCAGGGGCACGGCCATCTCATCTTCACGGCCGACTCCACCGGCCATCTCGACGAGGTCTTCAAGGAATTTCGCAGACTCGTCCGGCTAGAGGTCGCCGATTAGCCGGACTTAACCGTCCGAGGGAGAGCGATCATGAAGGATCACATGCGCTTCGTCCAACGCCGGATAGAGGACGAAACGCGCGACCTGTTGAAGAAGGAGACCGAGGAACGGGTCGCCGAGAGCGACCTCGATCCCGACCGCGACAGCGAGATCCTGGCCCGGATCGGCGCCTGGGCGCTGCGGCGCACGCTGCCGTCCGAGGTGCTGGGAGCCCTGAAGGGGTTCTCCGCCTCCGGCAACCACGCACTGCTACTGAGCAACCTCCCGCGTCCGGAAGCGCCGCCGACACCGGTGCACGGCTTCGCCGACGAGGGGCCCCTGGCCGTCACCAACGCCCTGCACCTGGGGCTGATCCGGCTGCTCGGCCTCACCCCGTACGCGGTGGGCTACGAGAACCGGGGTCGCCTCATCCGCAACGTGGTGCCGAATCCGGAGGCCACCGGCACTGCCAGCTCGTGGGGTTCGGACTCGGAGTTCTTCTGGCACACCGACAACCCGCACCTGCCGTTCGGCGGCCCCGACGTCAACCCCCGCCCGTACGTCCCGCGCTACCTGACCTTCTGCGTCGCCCGCAACGTTGAGGAGGTGCCGACCGAGGTCATGGCGCTGGAGACCGCTCTGGACCGGATTCCCGAGAAGACGCTGCGGGTCCTGGCCGCGCCGGTGTTCGAGATCGCCGCGCCCGAGTCCAACGACCTGGCCGACGACGGAGCGCGTCGCTTCCACGGCCGCACCGCCGTGCTGGAGCTCGACGGCGACGACGGGCCGCGGGCCCGTTACGACCGGGGCACCACCCGGGGACGCGACGAGGCCGCGGACGCGGCGCTGGACACGTGGGCCGCCGCGCTCGCCACAGTCCCCTGCCGGCGGCCCGTGCTGCGGCCGGGGCACTTCCTGATCTTTGACAACTACCGCGTCGTGCACCGCCGGGACGCCTTCGAGCCGGCGCCCGACGACCAGGCCCGGTGGCTGCGCCGGTGCTACGCCAGCTAGACGAGGAGCGAAGAACATGTACCGTGTGGCGGTCATCGGGGGCCAACCCCATGCTGTGGCGGCGGCCCAAGAGCTCGGTGTCGAGGTCGTCCTCGTGCACGAGGAGGGCAAGTACGAGGCGGAGTTCGCCGACTACTGCGAGCGCATCATCCACGCGCCCATCACCGACAGCGGCGCCATGTACGAGGTGCTGGCCCCGCTGCACCGCGAGCGCCCGTTCGACCGGGTGCTCACCACCAGCGAGGACGGCGCGGTCGCGACCAGCGAGCTGTGCGAGCTGCTCGGGCTGACCGGGACGAGCCCGGAGACCTCGCGCGTCGTCAAGGACAAGGGGGCGATGCGCAAGCGTCTCGCCGAGCACGACCTCAGCCCGGTGCGCCACCGCGTCGTGCGCAGCGCCGACGAGCTGGCCGACTTCTTCTACACCGTGAACGGCCGGATCGTCGTCAAACCGGTGGACGGCGTCGCCAGCATCCAGATCCACATGGCGGACACCGCCGAGGATGTGAGGACCGCCTGGAAGAGCCTGCGGGAGGCCGGGCACGAGTCCGCGCTGGCCGAGGAGTTCCTGGACGGACCCGTCGTCAGCGTCGACACCTTCTCTTATGAAGGCCGTCATCTCGCGATCGGCATGTCGGAGTACCGGATGAACGAGTACTTCGCCGAATGGGAGGTCAGCACGCCGAGCCGCGTCGCGATCCCGCACCGCGACGAGCTTCGCGAGACGACCTACCACCTGCTCGACGCGATCGGGCTCAAGGACGGCCCCGCGCACAGCGAGTTCATCCTCACCCCGGAGGGGGCCCGTGTGCTGGAGACGCACAACCGGCTGGCGGGCAGCGGTGCGCCGGAGCTCGTGCGCCGGGTGTCAGGGCTCAGCCTGTCGCGGATGTTCCTGTCGGTCACCCTCGGCATCGAGGAGCTGCCGGCCGAGCCGCCCGAGTGGACCGGCGGCGCGGCCATCCAGTTCTTCGTGCCGCCGCCCGGGACGATCACCGCGATCGAGGGCGTGGATTCGCTGGTCGAGCAGGGCGTGGAGGTCGTCCAGGTGCCGCCCGGCGTGACGCTGCCGAACATCGTCCCCTACATCAACCGGTTCGCCGACGCCGAACTCGGCGTCGTGGTCGGCAAGGGCGTGGGCGACGAGGTGCGCGAACTGAGGTCGGTGGCCGACTGCGTCAACGGCTACGTCATCGTCTCGGGCAAGGACGCCGGCGACGCCGTGGCCAGAGGCGACGAGGCCGTCGATCGCGTCAGGTTCGAGACGCGATGAGCACGCAGGAGGAACGGGCGCCGCGGGAGGGCGCCGTCGCGACCGAGCCCGGCGGCCGGACCAGGCGGGCTCCGGAGCGCGAGCCGTCCATTTTCCGGGAGCCCGGCTACCGGTGGCTGTTCAGCGCCGCGCTGGTCAGCAAGATCGGCGCACAGGTCAGCTATATCGCGATCCCGCTGATCGCGGTGACCAAGCTGAACGCCACCGCGGGCCAGGTCGGCCTGCTCGGCGCGCTGAGTTTCGCCGCGTTCCTGCTGGTCGGGCTCCCCGCCGGGGTCTGGGTGGACCGCATGAGGCGGCGTCCGGTGATGGTCGCCGCGCAGGTGTCGCGGGCCGTGCTGATGGTCACCGTGCCGATCGCCTGGGCGCTGGACTCCCTCACCATCTACCAGCTGTACGCGGTGGTCCTGCTGAGCGGTGTCGGCACCGTCTTCGACGACGTCGCCGGGCAAAGCTATCTGCCGCACGTGGTCGGCCGTGACCGGCTGATGGCCGCCAACACCGGCATCAGCAGCCTGAACGCGGGCAGCGAGGTGGCCGGGCGCAGCGTGGGCGGCTACCTGGTCGCGGCCGCGACCGCCGCCGGGGCCGTCATGGTGGACGTCGCAGGCTTCCTGCTGTCGGCGCTGATGCTGATGCGCATCCGGCGGCCGGAGGCGAAGGCCGAGCGGGGGGCCGACCGCGATCTGCGACGCGAGATGTGGGAGGGGCTGCGGTTCGTCCTCAGCCATCCGATCCTGCGGCCGATCGCCTTCGCCGGCGCGCTGACCAACTTCTCGTTCCAGGTCAACCTGGTCATCATGCCGATCATCTTCATGCGGCAGCTCGATCTGTCGGAGACCGCGCTCGGCGCGTACCTGTCGATCGGCGGTGTCGGCGTGCTCACCGGCGCGCTGCTGGCCCGGCGCGTCGCGCACCGGGTCGGGCACGGCCGGATGCTGTGGATCGCCGGTGCGGCGGTCGCTCCGATCGCGCTGTTCGTGCCGCTGATCGACAACGGCCCGTGGCTGTTCGTGGCGGGCGGCGCGTGGCTGCTGGTCACCATGAAGGCGGGCATCGACAACGTCATCCAGGTCAGCTTCCGCCAGCGGGCCACTCCGGACGCGATGCTCGGCCGGATGAACGCCACCATGCGTTTCCTGATGACCGGGGCGCTGGCAATCGGCGCGAGCGTCGGCGGCCTGGTCGCGCAGCTCGCCGGTGCGCGCGCCGCCCTGTGGGTGAGCGCGGCGGGACTGGCCTGCGTCTGGATGATCATCTACTTCTCGCCGCTGCGCGGGATGCGAGACCTGCCGGGGGAGTCATGACCGTACATTCCGGAGTCGCCGTGGTGACCGGAGCGAGCAGCGGCATCGGCGCCGCCTGCGCCCGGCGGCTCGCGGCCGACGGCCACCACGTCGTCGTCGCGGCGCGGCGCACCGAGCGGCTGGCGAAGCTGGCCGCCGAGATCGGCGGCGGGTCCGTCACCGTGGACGTCACCGACGCGAGCTCGGTCGCGGATCTGGCGGCGGCGCTGCACCGCTGCGACGTACTGGTGAACGCGGCCGGCGGCGCGTTCACCGCGGCGTCCGGCGAGACGTCGGACCCGGACGACTGGGAGCGCGGCTTCCGGCTGAACACGGTCGGCACCCTGCGCGTCACCCAGGCCCTGCTGCCGCTGCTGCGGGCCGACGGCGGCGGCTCGATCGTCAACGTCTCCTCCACCGCGGCATCGGTCGCCTATGAAGGCGGCGGCGAATACTGCGCCGCCAAGCACGCGGTGCGCGCTCTCACCCGGACGCTGCGCCTGGAGCTGTGCGGCGAGCCCGTCCGGGTGATCGAGGTCGCGCCCGGCATGGTGCGGACCGAGGAGTTCGCACTGAACCGCTTCGGCGGCGACGCCGAGCGCGCGGCGGCCGTGTACGCCGGTGTGGACCGCCCATTGGTCGCCGAGGACGTGGCCGAATGCGTGGCCTGGTCGGTATCGCTGCCGCCGCACGTCAACATCGACCAGATCACCGTACGACCGCTCGCGCAGGCGGCCCAGCACAAGGTCCACCGCGGGCCGCTGTTCTCCTGACGACACCGAAGGGATCCGGAGTGAGCGAGCCGATGGGGAAGATAGCGGTCCGGCAGACGGCGATCATGAGTGATCCGGGCGGGACCGGGCGCTTCGGCGAGTTCGGCGGCCGGTTCGTGCCCGAGTCCCTGGTGCCCGCCTGCGAGGAGGTGGAGGCGGCGTTCCGGGACGCGTGGGCCGACCATTCGTTCCGCCATGACCTCGACTCCCTGCTGCGGGTCTACGCGGGGCGCCCGACCGCGTTGACCCCGGCCTGGCGGCTTTCCGCCGAACTCGGTGTCACCGTGCTCCTCAAACGCGAGGATCTGGCGCACACCGGCTCCCACAAGATCAACAACGTGCTCGGCCAGGCACTGCTGGCCCGCCGCATGGGCAAGAAGCGGCTGCTGGCCGAGACCGGCGCCGGGCAGCACGGCGTCGCCACCGCGACCGCCGCCGCGTTGCTCGGCATGAGCGCCACGGTTTTCATGGGCGAACGCGACATCGAACGGCAGGGCCCCAACGTGTTCCGCATGCGGATGCTCGGCGCCGAGGTCGTACCGGTCGGCACCGGAAGCCGGACGCTCAAGGACGCCTGCAACGAGGCGATGCGGCAGTGGGTTTCCTCCACTGCGGACTCCTACTACTGCATCGGCTCCGTCATGGGACCGCACCCCTACCCGTGGATGGTGCGGGAACTCCAACGAGTCATCGGTGACGAGGCACGCTCGCAGTGCGCGGCCGAACTGCCCTCCGCCGTCCCCGACTACGTGGTCGCCTGCGTCGGCGGTGGCTCCAACGCGGCGGGCACGTTCGCGGGCTTCACCGGGACCTCCGCCAGGCTGGTCGGGGTCGAGGCCGAGGGCGGCGCCGCCATCGCCTTCGGCCGGGTGGGCGTGCTGCACGGCTTCCGCTCGATGGTGCTCCAGGACGAGGACGGCCAGATCACCGAGGCCCACTCGATCGCCGCCGGCCTGGACTACCCCGGCATCGGCCCCGAGCACGCCCACCTGAACGCCACCGGCCGGGCCCGGTACGTCAGCGTCGGAGACAAGGAGGTCCTGGCGGCGGTGGAGCGGCTCGCCCGTGCGGAGGGGATCTTCTGCGCTCTGGAGTCGGCCCACGCGGTCGCCTGGGTGCTGCGCGCCGCCGGAACCGCCGACCTGCCGTCGAGCTCGACCGTCCTACTCGTCCTCTCCGGCCGCGGCGACAAGGACATCGAGGCACTGGCGGAGCGCCGATGAACCTCGAGACGCATCTGCGCGCCCGCCGCGACGCCGGCCACAAGCTGCTGGTCCCCTACGTGACCGGCGGCCTCAGCTCTCGCTGGCCGGACTACATCACCGCGTTCGAGGCCGCAGGGGCCGACGCCGTTGAGATCGGCCTGCCGTTCTCCGACCCGATGCTCGACGGTGCCACCATCCAGGAGGCGTCCGACCGGGCGTTGGCCCGGGGCGCGACAGCGCGCGGGATCCTGGAGGAGCTCGCTCGCCTACGCGCCAACGTCCCCCTGGTGGCGATGACCTACCTCAACCTCGTCGTCCAGGAAGGCCCTGACGCCTTCTGCGCCGCGCTGCGCGAGGCTGGCGTCGCCGGGCTGGTCGTCCCCGACGCTCCGTTGGAGGAGGCCGCGGGCCTGGAAGCGGCTTCCGTACGCAACGGCATCGACCTGGTCCTGCTCGCCGCGCCCTCGTCATCGCCGAACCGGCTCGCCGAGATCGCAGACCGCAGCCGGGGTTTCGTCTACGCGGTGAGCCTCATGGGCACCACCGGCGAGCGTACCGACCTCGCCGAGAGCGCGGCGAAACTGAGCCTCGCCATCAAGGCCGTCACCGACCGTCCCACGCTGCTGGGCTTCGGCGTTTCCACGCCCGCCCACGCGGTCGAGGCCGCCCGGTGGGCCGACGGTGTCGTCATCGCCTCCGCGCTGATGTGCCGCGCGCTGGACGGTGTCCCACCCGAGGGCCTCGCCCCCGACGTGGCCGCCGTTCGCCGAGCCCTCGACGACACCGCCCGATCCTGCCACTGAGGTGATCTCAGGGATTCCGAACCGGACACAGAGGCTGGGAGGTTTGGGCAGGCGGTCATGGTGTCGCGCTGGTTCGCGGTGAGCGCGACATCCCCGAACTCGACCGTGGCCACAAGGTGACGCGGGCCTCCCGGTACATCAACCAGGGAGCGCCGTTCCGGCGCTCCAGGCCCCCGATCTGCATGAGGCGCTGGCCCACCCCCGCGACGACGGTCATCCCTGGTTGGAACGCCTCCGCCGATCGCCGCGCCCAGCAGACCCTCAGCGTCAAATCGCGAACCGATCGACCTGGGATACTCCGGCAAGGCCCACGAGCACGCCGGTAACGTCCGGGCCCTGCCGGGCACGGCTCGCTCCACGGCCTGTCAGCAGCCCGCCCCATGTCCTCGGCGCAGCGGCACAAGGACTTCCCACCCTGGCCGACGGCGGCTACCAAAGCCCCGGAATCGGCATTCTCACCCCCCTGCCGACGGTCGGCCCTTCAGCAACGGAAACCGCACCTGCAACTGGCTCCAGCGCGGCCTGCGCCACCTCGGCGAACCCGGATTCGCCCTACTCAAAGGCCGCCGGCGCATCCTCCAGCACATCACCGCCAGCCCCAGCAAAATCGGCGACACCGCCCTCGTCCTCACCCACTTCGAGCACGACCACCCACCCCGAACTCGCTGAGACCACCTCACTGGACCTTCACAGATCTCGCCCGCGCCCTCCTCACGAGGTCACCCGGCACTCGATCAAGGTCCTTCGAGGAAGGAACACCGCTCCAACGGCTCCTCCGCCCTCGTGAGATCAGGGCAGAGCTGGCTGAGCTGCGTCAACGTCAAAGGGAGCTCGAACGAGAGCTTGCCGCCCTCGACCGGGTTTGACCTCCTGACCGTAGCGACGCCAGACGAAACCTAGCCGCTCCGACCAGGACACTTCGCAGGAGCCTGCAGCTGTGGATTCGCTATCCGCCGATGCGCCCGCCATAGTCTGCCAAGCCGCTTGCTCTTCAACCCTGAGCGGAACAGAGAACAGCAACGTTCCCTGAATCCCGAAACAAAAAAATGGGACAGAGTAATCTCTGTCCCACTTTGCATCCACATATAAGCTTCGGTGTCCGAGGGGCGATCACAACCATTCGCACATGCCTGCCACCACCCCGATCGGTGACGTCTACCGCGTCGCGGTGGGATAGCTATCCACCTGCCCGCCGTAGCGACATCCCGGGTTCGTATACGGCGTGACTGTGCACGAACTTAACGCTATCGAGAGTTGCTGGCTTGAGTGCCAGTTGGCACCAAAGACGCGGAATGGATTTCCGCACCGGTTTAAACCAAGAACGGGGAAGCTCCCCAACCCGCTCCGCCCACCCCCGCGTCCGCCTAACGATCCCGTCCCGCTCCCCCATCCGGACCGTGTCGCTGCGGCGAGTCACCGGATACATCCATGGGATGCGAGAGGGAGCCGGCCTCTTCTCAGAGCTCCCTTCGCCCACTACGTAGCAGCCAAGCGGCCACGATGCGATTTCCTCGATCCAATCTTCGCAGGAGGCGTGGAAGCAGGTTCCTCGTTGGCGTGGAGCGACGACACCACGCGGATACCGTCACTTACGGCGTTGAGGTGATTTCAACCTGGATGTGGAGGGCACGGATTGGTGGCGGGTGATGGATATGGTTGCGGAATGTGTGACGCTTTTTGCTAGACGAAGTTGTCGATCAAGATTAACCTGGTTCGCGCGAGAGCTTCACGTGCTGCTTTATCCAGCCGTGCTGAATTTGTTGGGTCCGATCCTGATCTTTGCGGTCGGGCTGGTGCGCGAGCCTCGGCGTCGGATTCAACAGGTAGTGGCCTTTGGGCGCGCCCAGGTGCCAGGTGGCGACTGCAGGGGCCATGACCGGGATGGTCAGTCTCATTCAGGGTGACGACCAGGTCGGCCCCGGGGTAGCCGACGGCCGTGACCCTGACCGCGACGCTTGGGGCGGCGTGCGGATTCACCGGCGCGCCGCGCTCGTCCACCACCGCGTCCCGGGCTGTCGCGGTGTGGGGGAACAGAATGCCGAGGGCGCCGTACTCGGCGACCAGGCGGCGCAGCCGCTCGCTTTGGTGGCATCCACCAACCAGCTCCGCGCCGTCCAGGGCAGTCTCGACGCCGTCCGCCGTCCCGGCAGGAGAACCACAATCCGGCCGGCGTGGAGTCCGGCTCAAAAGCGTCGGGAGCTCCTAGCATTTCCAGCCCCGCCCGCCTTTGCCACCTCTGCCCCG
Source organism: Actinomadura sp. J1-007 (assembly GCF_009793335.1). Taxonomy (GTDB): domain Bacteria; phylum Actinomycetota; class Actinomycetes; order Streptosporangiales; family Streptosporangiaceae; genus Spirillospora; species Spirillospora yumaensis. Next base: position 3,824,728 of record NZ_WING01000001.1, read on the forward strand.
CTTGTGCTCGGTGTGTCTGGACCGTTTTCCGGGCTGCCATCTCTCAGCTCGGCAACCGATCCACTCACCCACCGCTGTGACACATTGACCATGGTCACGACAACTACAGAGAGTATCCGTACGCAGCTAGCTCCACGAATGACGAAGTCCCCTGGGACTCTGGTGACGCGCAGGTCAGGAGCAGGGTTGGCGACAAATGAAGTGATGTAGATCACAATTTTACGGGGAACTTTGATCTTCACGCCCGGTCATTCGTGACGTTAAGCTACGGCGACTTTGTGCTGACTTGCCTAGTTCGGGAGCATTTGTGCCTCTCCGTTCCCTGTTTCGTTCGTGTGGTCGGGTGTCGCGGTTCGGGGTGTCGCTGCCGTCCGGACGATTGCTCAAGTTGGTCGCTGTAACGGTCGGTCTGGCGATGCTGGGGGGGCTTCTGTTGTGCGTTACCCCCTCGCGGATACCGTCGGCGGCGGCTGATGACGGGGTACCGCAGGTGACCGATGCGCAGGCGCTTGCGGCGGCACGCAGAACCGGCCAGCCGGTCGAGGTTTTGGCCAGGCGTGGTGAAAGCCGGGAGGTGTTCGCGATGCCGGGCGCTGCGGGTCAGTTCATGGCTCGGGAGCATTTGGAGCCCGTCCGGACCATCAGGGACGGCACGTGGATGGATATCGATACCCGGCTGAGCCGGACGGGTGAGAGCATCAGTCCTAAGGCCACTATCACAGATATGCGCTTTTCGGCGGGTGGGACGGCGCCGATGGTGTCGTTGACCCGGGCCGGCAAGACCATGTCTTTGACATGGCCCGACCGGCTTCCCGAACCGGTGCTGGAGGGCGACACTGCGGTTTACCGGTCGGTGTTGCCGGATGTGGATCTGCGTCTTCGTGCGGACGCTGATGGGTTTGCTCATGTTCTGGTGGTCAAGACCCCGGAGGCGGCCGCGAACCCGGAGCTGGCCAAGTTGCAACTGGTGCTGTCGTCGCCTGGCATGAAGACCCAGATGGACGCCGAGGGTAACCAGGTAATGAAGGACGCCGCCACGGGCGGAACGGTTTTTGAGGCATCCACTCCGAAGATGTGGGATTCGGCTCAGCCGGGGGACTACACCGCGCAGGCCAAGCGCGGAGCGAGCGGACCCTCCGCCGCCGCCGAGCCCGATCCGATGCCGGTCTCTGCGGACCTCGCTGAGGCGCCTGGAAACACATCGCGTGTCGCGCCGATGAAGGTCAGTCTCGCTGGTAGCACAATGACGCTGGAGCCGGACAAGGGACTGCTGTCGGATCCGCAGACGAGATTTCCTGTGTACCTCGACCCCAAGTGGTATACGCCGAAGTCCTCGGCGAATCTGATGGTGGCCAGCAACGGGTGGCGGGATTATAACTTCACAGGGTCGATGGGGATGGGACGGTGTCCTATCGACTTGCCGCCGGCCGGGGCGTACTGCTCTGAGAGCTACGTAAAGCGGTTGTTCTACCGGATTCCGACGAGTGCTTTCGTCGGTAAGGAGATCATCAGCGCCGAGTTTGCGATCAATGAGACGTGGGCGCCGTCCTGTAGCGGCCGGTCGGTGCATATCTACCGTACGACAGGCTTTGGCTCGGCTTCGACGTGGAACTCCACCAAGGACAACTGGGCCGACTATCTGACCTACCAGGACGTCGCGAAGGGGTACAACTCGTCCTGCCCTGGCGGGCAGGTTCGCTTCAACGTGGCCAGCGCCGTCAAGGACGCGTCGAAGAAGGGCTGGTCTTACACGACCTTCGGTTTGAAGGCAGGCCACGAAGACGACCAGTACGGGTGGAAGAAGTTCTCCAGCAACGGCTACCTGCAGGTCCACTACAACAGCCCGCCGCCGCAGCCCAAGGCGAGTCAGATGTCGCTGAGCCCGGGCGGCAAGTGCTCGGACCATCAGTGGGGGTCTCCCGCGCTGATCAATCGGCTCCCGACTCTGTACGCGAGCAACCTCACTGACCCGGACGCCGGCGGGGTGGAGGGAGAGAAGCTCTCCGCCGAGATCGTGGTGCGCTGGACCGATCCGGCCACGGGCACCGACAAACAATGGAAGCCCGCGGGCTCGGCCATCAAGAAGAACGCCGCGTCAGGCTCGCACCGCTCCACGTTCTCGGTGCAGATCCCTGCGGGAGCCGTACCGGAGAAAGTGCAGCTGGGATGGGACGTTCGCGCCTACGACGGTCGCGTGTGGAGTCCGTGGGCCTCGACCGGAGCGCCCTCTCAGTGCTACTTCAAGTACGATCCGCAAGCTTTGCCCGCCCCGAACATCACCTCAACGGACTACCCCGAGCTGGACCCAGACGATCCCGACGTTCTGCCCACCCAGGGGGTAGGCAGGTACGGGAACTTCAACATCGCCTTCGACACGCGCGTGACCAAATACGCCTACGCCGTCAACACCAGCCCTACAGCCTCTGCCGCGAAGAACAAGCCCGGAGCCGCAGCAGTGGTAGCGGTGTTCCCGAACCACTCTGGACTCAACCAGCTCTATATCTCGGTCTGGGACGCGTACAACAACACAACGACCGGGGTCTACCAATTTTGGGTAACCGAGGGCGCCGGTCCCAGGGCACATTTCAAGATGGACGATGACAACGGTTCGACTCAACTCTCTGACAGCGCCGGTGATCCAGGGTACCCTGCCTCCATCGGTGGCACCATCGGATATCAGGCGGCCGGTGCGGTAGGGAAAGCAATCATCCTGAGTGGTTCTGGGTATGCGACCACCTCGCAAAAGGTCCTGGACACTACAAAGAGCTTCTCCGTCTCGGCGTGGACCAAGCTGAGCAGCAAAACAAACACCTCCGTCGTTACTGCTCAAGACGGCGCCAAGGGAAGCTCCTTTGCGCTCTACTATTCACCGAATTACGACCGGTGGGTATTCAATATGCAAGATGCCGCCTCGGACACCCCGACCTTGATTCGGGCGATCTCTGCATCGGCGCCTCCACTCGGCCAGTGGGTACACCTAGCCGCGGGATATGACCATGTGTCCCACGAGATCCGCCTCTATGTGAACGGCGCGGCGCCGACAATTACTTCGCAGCCGAACAGCTATCCCTCCGACGGTCCGCTGCAGATCGGCCGCTTCAAGTACAAAGGCGGTTACGGGACCAACTTCCACTATCAGGGGACGCTCGATGATCTCAGGATCTACGACCGGGTCGTGACGCCGGACGAGGTCAACACGATGTCGAAGGTCCGGTCGCAGGTCGCTGGACTTTGGCACCTCAACACCCAGTCGGGGTCCAGCAGCCCGGACCAGTCGCCGGCCACGGTCAAGAACCCCGTGACACTGGCCGGTGCCGGCCGGGTCGTGGAGGACGCCGACGCCGCAGTGTCACCACCCCAGGGCCCCAAGGGAGTCCTCGCCCTACCGGGAGGCGACGGCGACTACGCCTCGGTAAACGCTCCCGTGGTCAACAGCGGCGAAAGCTTTACCATCTCGGCCTGGGTCATGACGCCTGGAAATCCGGAGAAATCACGGACTGTGCTGGCGATGGACGGCGCGAATAACAGCGCGATAGCGGTGCGCTACGACGCCGCCAAACAGCACTACGTACTCGACGTCGCCTCAGCCGACAAGAGTGATGCGAGCAAAATCACCATCGACCATACCGGCTACCACAACGGGCCGACCGGAGACTGGGATCACATCGCCGTCGTTTACGACGGGTTCGACTCCGAGATCTCCTTGTGGGTGAACGGATGGAAAGAAGGCAGCGAGGAATCCACGTCGGTGTCCTACCGGGAAGGCGTTCGGGTTTTCTCCCCGGCCACATCGCTCCAGCTCGGGCGAGGAAAGCTCGATGGCTCCTATCCAAGCGGGCAAAACTGGGCCGGCCAGCTCGATGAGGTGTGGGTCCTGCGCGGAGCGCTCGATGAGGAACAGATAGTCATGCTCTCCGACCCCACAGAGAAGGACGATCTGTACACCTGACCACCCCAGGGACGTCTTGGCAGGAATCGACACGACGTCCACGCTCGCTACCCCGTTTTGACTTGATGGTCTCGCAGTTCAAAGCGCTTCTGGACGCCCGTCGTCACGGGTCGGGACGTGCATGGAGGAAATTGTGCCCAGCAAGGTACTGATTCGCTATGGTGCCGGACGCGCCGCCCGGTACACCGCCATGTTCGTCACCGCGGCCCTAGCAGCGGGGCTGCTCCAGGTTCCACCCGCTCAGGCCGAACCTGAAACGGCGCGCTATCGGCCGGTGGACCACGAAAAGGTCGTGGATGGCCATATCATCAAGGCTGGCAAACGCCAACGCGATCGTGCGGTCACCCATCCGGCCGGTGCGGCCACGGTGAACTGGCCCAAACCGGCTGTCGTCGAGGCTGAGGTCCCCGCAGGAACTCCGCCGGCGCCTCAACGCCGGGACCAGGCGGTTCCGGCGCGGCGAGCAGGGCGAACACCGATCTGGGTCGCCCCACCAGCAGGTATCCCGTCCCGAAGCGCTGCCCAGCGCAATGTGCAGCCCGCGGCTAAAGTCCGGGTGCGTGTCCTGGGGCGCGACAAGTCCAGGAGCCTCGGCACCGAGGGATTGCTTTTCACCGTCGGACGGATGGACGCCTCATCCCCACAGGGCGCCGCGCCCCAACCAGGCAGGCTGGGCATCCGACTCGACTACTCGGGGTTCGCGCAGGCGTTCGGCGGCTCGTACGGATCCCGGCTTCGACTCGTGCAGCTGCCGTCATGTGCACTGAGCACGCCCCAACGTGCCGAGTGCCGACAGGGCACGCCGGTCAAGACCGTCAACGACACTGAGGCCCAAACGCTCACCGCCGACGTGACCGCGGCCCCGGCCGCCGCCAGGACTGCCGCAGCGTCGGCCTCGCCGTCCTCTGCCACGCAGGACCAGGGAAGCCTCTTCACCGCTGTTGCAAGCGAGTCCAGTGATAAGGGCGATTACAAGGCGACGGCCCTGCAACCCTCAGCGGCCTGGAAGGTCAGCCCGCAGACCGGTGACTTCTCGTGGTCGTATGAGATGCGCACGCCCACGGTGCCGGGAGGACTGGAACCTAGCCTGTCCCTGGGCTACTCCTCCTCGGGCATCGATGGCCGTACTTCCAACGCCAACACCCAACCATCATGGGTAGGCGACGGATTCGACTTGTGGCCCGGCTACATCGAGCGACGCTACAAGTCTTGCCGGGACGACGGTGCCGCCAAGGACGAGTACGACCGCTACCCCGGCGACCAATGCTGGGGCTACGACAACGCCACCTTGATGTTCAACGGCAAGGGCGGCGAACTCGTCTCCGCAGGCGGCAACACGTGGCGACTCAAGAACGATGACGGTACCCGCGTAGAGCAACTGAAAAGCAGTGCCACCGACAACGGGGACAACGACGGCGAGCACTGGAAGGTCACGACCGCCGAAGGCACGCAGTACTTCTTCGGACTTAATAAATTGCCTCACTGGAGCGACGGCAAGCCACAGACGAACTCGACGTGGACCACTCCGGTCTACGGCAACAACAAGGACGAGCCTTGCCATAAGGACTCGGGATTCGCCGACTCGTGGTGCCAGCAAGCGTGGCGATGGAACCTGGACTATGTGGTGGACACGCACGGCAACGCGATGTCCTACCACTACTCCAAAGAGACCAACCACTACGGCCGCAACCTCAAAGAGGCCGACGACACCCCCTACACCAGGGCCGGCTGGCTCGACCACATCAACTACGGCCTGCGCAGCGACAACCTCTTCCCCGACAAGGCCCCCGCGCGCGTCGACTTTGAGGTTTCCGAGCGCTGCATCCGCGACACCGCCTCCGACTGCGATCCGACAAACATCAAAGACCACCCGGACTACTGGTGGGATGTGCCCTGGGACCTCAACTGCAACCCCGGAACCACATGCAAGGAAGGCAAGGGCACCCTCAGCCCCACCTTCTGGTCCCGCAAACGCCTGACCAAGGTCACCACCAGCATCATCAAGCCCGACGGTTCCGGATATCGCCCGGTTGACTCCTGGAAGCTCAACCACGCCTGGGGCATGGCCGACATTGACCGTCAACTCCTGCTGGAATCGATTGTCCACACCGGCGAAGCCACCACCGGCGACGCGAAACCAGTGAACATGCCACCGGTCTCGTTCGTCTACAAGCAGCTCCCCAATAGGGTCGACAAACTGGGCGACAATCTCGGACCGTTTATCAAGAACCGTGTGGCCACCGTCTACAACGAGACCGGTGGCGTCCTGGACGTGAACTACACCGCCGAAGACTGCACCACCAGTAACACGCCCAGCATCACTGACAACCACCGCCGATGTTTCCCCACCTACTGGGACAACGGCACCAACGGTGATAAACCCGCGCTGGACTGGTTCCACAAGTACGCCGTCGAACAGACCGTTCAAACCGACCTCACCGGCAAAGCACCGGACATGGTCACCGACTACGACTACGGCATCGGGCAACCCGCATGGCACTTCGACGATGATGACGGCCTGACCCCGGAGAAGTACAAGACCTGGGCGCAATGGCACGGATTCAGCAAGGTCCGGGTCACCACCCGCAACCCCAACGGCACACCCACCCAAGCCGACCACTGGTACATGCAGGGCATGCACGGCGACCGCGCCGGCAAGGACGGCGGAACCAAGACCGTCGCCATCGCCGACGGTGAAGGCGGCACCTACCAGGACCACGAGTCCCTCCAAGGCTTCGAGGTCCGCACCGTCAGCTACACCAAGCCCGGCGGTCCTGTGGCCAGCAAGACCATCCAATCGCCGTGGCATAAGCAGACCGCTTCCCGCACCCGTTCCTGGGGAACCGTCACCGCCAACTTCGTCGGGTTCAACACCGCCCGTACACTCACCGCCCTAGACGGTGACCGCTGGCGCGAAACCAAGGTGCTCAACAAGGAATTCGACGACCGCACCGGCCAACCCGTCCAAGTTGAGAACCTGGGGGACGCCGACCCCAACACCACCAACGACGACCGCTGCACCACCACAACACTGCTGCACAACACCACGCTGGGAATCCTCGGCGTCCCCGCCCAAGTACAGACCGTAGCCGCCAAGTGCGGGGAGGACGTCGACTACACCAAGCAACTGGTCTCCGACGTTCGCAACTACTTCGACAAGGGAACCTTCAAAGCCGCGCCGACACGGGGCGACATCACCCAGGTCGACAAGGTCGCCGCCACGGGGACCACGCCCTCAACGGTGAAGTACGTGCCTTCGGCCAAGACCACCTTCGACGCCTACGGGCGTCCGCTCACCGCCACCACCGTCGACAACACCACCAGCACCCCGGTCGAGGCCACCACGACCACGACCTACGTTGACACGCAGGGCTTGACGACCAAATCGACGGTCACCAGCCCTCCGGCCAAACGCAGCGACGCCACCACCGCGCTGACCACCACGACCGAGTACGAACCCGCCTGGGGCCAGCCCACCAAGGAGACCGACGCTGGCGGCAAAAGCACCGTGACCGCCTACGATCCCCTCGGACGCGTCCACAAGATCTGGAGCCCCAACCGCACCCTCAACCAGACACCCGACCGGGAATACCAATACATTCTGGTCCCCAACCAGATCGTCGCCATTCAGACCAAGAAGCTGAACAGCAAGGCAGAACAAGACGACTCCTACGAGTTGTTCGACGGCTGGTTGCGTCCCCGCCAAACCCAGGAGTTGGCTCCCGGCGGCGGCAGACTGATCAGTGATACCTTCTACAACCCGCTGGGCATGGTCGACCGAACCTACGAGGCCTACTACGCCGACGACGCCCCCACCACCACCCTGTTCGGCATCGACAAAACCGGGGCCGTCGAGACCCAGACCGTCTACGACTACGACGGGCTTGGCCGCACCACCGCCGAGAAGCTCCTGGTCGGCAACAGCGACGCCCAAGAACGATGGCGCACCAGCTACAGCTACGGCGGTGACCGCGTCACCGTCACCCCACCCCGGGGCGGCACGCCGACCACCACCGTGACCGACGCGCTCGGCCGCACCACCGAACTGCGCCAGCACCGAGCCGCAGGACCGGGCGCGTACGCGACCACCACCTACAACTACAACCGCGTCGGCCAACTCGCCCAGGTCAAAGCCCACGGCGGCCACACCTGGACCTACGGCTACGACATCCGCGGCCGCAAGATCACCCAAGACGACCCCGACAAGGGCACCAGCGAGTACGCCTACGACGACCTGGACCGGCTCGCCCTCACCGAGAACGCCAACGGCGACAAAATCGCCGTCATCTACGACAACCTCGGTCGCAAGATCGAACAGCGCGCCGGATCGGCAACCGGCACCAAACTCGCCGACTGGACCTACGACACCGTCCGCAAAGGCCAGCTGACCGGCTCCGCCCGCTACGACGGCACTGCCACCTACACCACCAAGATCAACTTTTACGACAACCTCAACCGCCCCACCAGCACCACCACCAAACTCAATGGCCTGCCCGCCGCCGAGGCGCCCCTCGCCGCGGCCAACGGCTACACCTTCACCACCGCCTACAACCCCGACGGCTCTGTCAGATACACCGGCTCACCCGCTGCGGGCGGCCTGGGCGGCGAAACGCTCACCTACACCTACAACGACGTCGGCTCGATCACCAAAGCCGCCAGCAACCTGTCCAACTACCTGATCGGCACCGACTACACCAAGACCGGCAAGCTCATCGGCCAGCAACTGGCCACCAGCGACACCGGCAAGAAGACCAGCCTGACCTACACCTACGAGCCAGGCACCCAACGCCTCAGAACATCCACCACCGTTCACGACGGCCAAGCCGGCATCGACCGCAATGCCACCTACGCCTACCAAGACAGCGGCAACCTCAGCCAGATCACCGAAACCTCCCGCGACGGCACCGACAACCAATGCTTCAAATATGACGACCTGCAACGCCTGACCGACGCCTGGACCCAGCAAACGCCCACGACCGGCGAACCGGCCTGCGCCGCCGACCCGCACGGAACCACACTCGGCGGCCCCGCCCCCTACCGCCTGGCCTACACCTACGACGAGACCGGCAACCGCAAGGGCGAAACCCAATACGGCTCTGGCGACCAAGTCCTGTCCACCCGAAGCTACTCCTACGCCAACGGCGAAGGCGTCGACCCCAAATACCGCGGCCACCAACTCGCCGGCCTAACCCAGACCGGGCAGGGCGCCCACACCGAAACCTACGGCTACGACGCCACCGGCAACACCACCAGCCGCACCACCGGTTCCGGCGACACGAAGTTCATCTGGGGCGTGGACGGCGAACTCAACAAGGTCACCGACCCCCAAGGCGACACCAGCTACGCCTACAACGCCGAAGGCGACCGCCTGATCCGCCGCGACCCAGGCGGCACCACTCTCTACTTGCCCGGCATGGAACTACGCCTGGACAAGGGCACCACCACCCCCAAGGCCACCCGCTACTACAACGTCGACGACCAGACCATCGCGCTGCGTACTAGCGCAGGTGTCACTTTCCTGGCCAACGACACTCAAGGCACCGCCCAACTCGCGATCAACTCCGCCGACGGCACCTCAAGCCAGCGCCGCTACACCCCCTTCGGCGGCATACGCGCCACCAGAAGCACCTGGCCTGCCGGCGACGAACACGGCTTCGTCGGGGGCATCAACGACACCAGCGTCGGCCTCACCCACCTCGGCGCCCGCGAGTACGACCCCGGCACCGGCCGCTTCATCTCCGTCGACCCCATCCTCAATCAGGGCGACCCCCAGCAGATGAACGGCTACACCTACGCCAACAACAACCCCACCACCCTGTCCGACCCCGACGGCCTCATGCCCTGCGACCCCCGCTGCGGCTGGTTCCCATCCAGCATGCGCGGCGGTGGCGGTGGTGGCGGAGGAGGAGGCGGTGGCGGAGGAGGAGGCGGCGGGGGCGGGGGAGCACCGCCGACCAAACCAAAATGCAGCGGCCTCTGCCACTTCAAGAACGCCTTTAACGGCTACCTCGACGGAGCCGCGAAATCCATCATCCAGCCGCTCGCCGACGTACCCCGACAGGTCCAATGGGGCCTGCTGGCCTTCGGCTCTCAACTGTCCTGCGCGGGCGGGCTCGGCAGCGGCGCAGCATGCGGATCAGCCAACAACGCTGAGAAGAAGGCCGCCGAAGAAACCGACGTTCACATCCCCGCCGGCGGCGACGTCAACAGCAAAACCTACAAAATCGCCAAAGCCGCCGGAGAAATCCTCGGGCCCCCCACCCCCGGCGCCGCCGGCGTGGGAGCAGCCCGCGCCCTCCGCGGTCTCAAAGGCCTTCGTTCTGCGCGCAAAATTGAAAAGGTTCTCGGCGCAACCAGAAAGATCCTTCAACGACGACCACTCGGCGCCTCCCCACGCAGCGCACCACCCTGCAGCAGCTTCCTGCCCGGCACCGCCGTACTGATGGCCGACGGCAGCCACAAACCCATAGAAAACGTCAACGTCGGCGACCAAGTCCTGGCCACCGATCCCGAGACCGGGACAACCCAAGCCAAACCAGTCCTGGCCACCATCACCAGCAAGGGCGACAAAAACCTCGTACAGATCAGCGTCGACACCGACGCACCCCGTCCCCACTGGACCACCGGAAAAGAACCTAAAAACAGCGGAACACTCATCCGCACCCACAAGACCGCCAACAGTGGCGTGATCATCGCCACAGACGCCCACCCCTTCTGGGTCGCTGGCAACCTCAACACCTGGGTCAAAGCCACCGATCTCAAGCCAGGCATGTGGCTCCGCACCAGCGCTGGCACCTACGTCCAGGTCACCGAAACCAAACACTGGAGCACCCGCCACCAACGCGTCCACAACCTCACCATCGCCGACGAGCACACGTACTATGTGCTGGCGGGGGCCACCCCAGTCCTGGTTCACAACTGCGGACCTGAGGCTAGAGCAGCAGCGCGGTCGGCGCCCGCGGACGCAACAATGAGCGCAGCAGCTCGGTTCCGGGGTACGGATATGGTTTCCACTGGTCACTCTGGTCATTCGTCCCGCCCCGCCTATTTCGAACCCGAGATTGATTCCGCTCTCGCGGATGGTGGGCAGATCGCTGGCCGCGGAGCCGATAACTGTGCCGAGATCCGGGCCTGCAATGCTCTGGTCGCCGAATATGGAGCCGATTTTGAAGATCAAGTCGAGCGCTCGCTACGGTTGAGTGACATCGAGTTCCTGACCGTTCGCAGTGCCACGGGTGCCCCAGAAGCGGCGTGCCTATCCTGTCAGAGTGTTCTTGTTCGGCGTGGAGCGACGGACCTATCGAGGTGAAAAGGATGCGCGAGTCGGAGCTGGATAAATTCCTTAGCTCGTGTGGCTGGGAGGCGGCTGGGTTTCGCCGTGAGACGAATGCCATGGTGGCAGGTCTGGAGTGTGTCGGCTTCGCCTGTCATGAGGAGGCAAGGAAATTCTTGGGCGAATATCTTGGCCTAAAGATCGACCACCTCCCAGCCCTCGTTATCGCGGGGGAGAGGATCTCAAGTTGGACGCATTTCGATCCGTCCGCGGTCTGTACCACCCGTGATGCAGAAGTGGCTCGCCGATGCACAGAGGTGGCTGACACCCCCCTGTTCCCGATCGGCGTGGACAGCTTCCATCTGACCGTGTACTCGGGAAGCGACGGAAGGTTCTATGCAGGGTTCGATTCCTCGGTCTATCGATATGGGGAAGATCGCAATGCGATGTTCTCGATGATGAGGGCTGGGATCCGACCAATTTCATTGGGCGAGTGGACGCTTCAGTGATAAGGATGCGCGGCAGCCTTGATGAACTTGGGTTCTTCAGAGAACAACACCCTCTCGGCTGAGGATTCAGAACCTCACGGTGCCCGGCTCGGCACCCACGGCCACCCGCAGGCACACGTCGTCCGGCCGGGCCCGCGTGAGACGCGCGTGACGCTCAGGCAGCGGCTCGATGCTGATTCCGCGCCAGCCCCGACGGTCCACCAGGTTCTTGGTGAGCGAACCACTGACGGGCTCGCCGGCACCGACGTCCACGAAGAATCCGCCCTGGCGCCCGGCGAAGGCACGCATCAACACCACTTCCTCCACGTTCCCGGCATATGCGATCAAGTCATAACCGCTCACACCCGCTAACCTACGGGCCGCCTCTTCAGAGCGGCTACGGGGCCGTGGCCGAAGACGGCTCCGAGATTGCACCTCGGGCAGCAAGGTGAATGATTACTGATGATCCCGACCCTCACAGCTGATGTCGTACCTATTTCCGGAGCTCAGCCGGTAACTAGTGTCGCGTGAATGAAGTCTTTGGACGGTGTGGGGTGGCGTGTTCGAGGATTTCGTCGGCGGTCTTGGCCCAGGTGAACGGTTCGCAGCGCTGGTTGTAGGCGTCGATGAAGCGGCGGATGGCGTCGACCAGGTCGGTGACCGAGGTGAAGGTGCCGCGGCGGATGGCCTGGCGGGTGATGATGCCGAAGAAGACCTCGACCAGGTTCAGCCACGAGCAGGAGGTCGGGGTGAAGTGCAGGGTGATGCGGGGGTCGAGAGACGCCGCGTTGATCCGCAGCGCGGACGGCGCGAGCAGATCGTCCAGGCCGACGGATCTCCCCTCGCCGCTGTCTTCCGCGGCAGGCGGGGCGGCGCCCGCGATCCGTGAAAGGACGGTGCGGGCCAGCGAAGGGCGAGTAGGCGCGCTCATCGGATCTCCACGCGGACATCGGAGTAGCCGTCGGCGTGGGCGGTCGCGGTCAGGACCTTGACGAGGCTGTCGCGGTCGAGGCTGGACAGCGCGGCTGTGGGGAACGGACCGCTGGTCGCCAGGGCGATGGCGATGTGCAAGAGGGCGGCCTCGTCGGATGAGCACTCCAGCCATCCGAGCTTCAGAGCAGTGGCGGCGCCTATCCAGTTCACCCATGCCGCTGGGGGCTCGTTCGCTTCTCGTGGGGTGGCGCCGGTGCGGACGAAGCGGTCGCGGAAGTCGGCGCGGGTGAGCCAGAACCGGTGTGCGATCAACGACTCGACCGCGGCGAACTCGTCGCAGAATCCCCGGGCGGCCGTGCGCAGCCCGGTGACCAGGCCGGTGTGGTCGTACTGCTCGGGACGTCCGTGGAATCCGGTCATGGCTGAGGCTCCTCGGTCGGGAACTGGCTGCTGATGGGCTGGTCGAGATCGGCGGACGGGACGGGCCGCGCCTCGCCGCGCGACATCGCCTCGGACAGCACGCGGACACACTCGTCGGCGCCCAGCGCCTCGGCGCTGATCCCGAAACCGCTCAAGGAGCGGACGGTGTCGATGGCGCGGCGCGAGACGATCGCGGCGCTCGCCTCGCGCCCCCGGCCTCGCCGTCCGGCCCCGGGCGAGCCCGGAATCGGCTGGTCGCGCAGGACGATCAGCACCTCACGCGTCAGCAGATTCCGGGACGCGTCCAGTTCGTCGAGGTACGCGGCGTGGCCTTCGGCCGCTTGCCGCAACGCCGGATGCGGCAACCGCGATGCGGCCTCGGCTACGCGCTCGGTGAATCCGGAGAGGTCGACCGGCCGCGCCTGGACGACGATTTGAACGGGCGTTTCGAGGGAGTTGAGCCAGCGGCCGAAGAAACCCACGAGTGCGGCCTGTTCAGCGGCGGTGCGGAGCCCAAGGGAGATCGTTCCCGCCCGGACGAGTGCGGCCGTCGCACCGCCGTCCAACTCCATGACGCCGTCTTGACGGATGGCGCGCACGGGAAACCGCAACGGGCCGGGGAGCCTGCCGCGCACCCGGCACCACGCCGGAGGCTTCGTAACGCCTTCGGGGGCGGCGACCAGCGTCCGGCGGCGGCGAAAGTGGTCGAGCGCGGCGAGCGCGAAGCGGTCCAGGGCCATGCCGTCGTGGCGGCCGAGCGCCAGCGAGCACCCGGCGGCCACCAGCGGAAGGCACACCGCGACGACGACTGCGACCGGGAGAACCGGCGCGGCGGCCATGAAGACCGACACCGTCAGCAGGGCGGTGATGCCAAGGATGGCGAGCTGGCGCCCGGTAAGCCCGTACATGATCTTGTCGGGCTGCTCGACGTCGGCCGGGATGCGCGCCGACAGCGGCTCGTAGTCGTCGTTCAACGGTTTCTCCTGCCATAACGGCTGCGACGTGGCGGATCAAGACGCACGCGCGTGTGCGGCGTTGGGCGGCGCGGGTGGTCGGCACGCCGGTAGGGGCGGGCCGGTGGTTGAGTCGGGACGGGCGGCTGTGTGCGTCCGCCGCCGGGTGTCCGGCCGGGGCCGGGCGGTTCAGGCGGGCGGGGCCGTCGGGTCGCCCGTGAGCCGGCGTCATGGCCCGGCCTATGGGGCGTGCCGGTACCCGTGTGTCCTGGCGTGTGATGGCCGTCGCGGGGCGCGGGATTGGGGGTGTGGTGTCGCCGGTGCCGATGGTCGCCACCGTGCCGGTCGCCGGGACGGGGTCGGTGGGCGTTGCCGTGATCGGGTTAGGGGCCGGGCCCGCCGTTCGGGCTGCCGCCATGGGGCCCACGGTGCGGGCCGTTGCGCCGGTGCCCCTGCCCCCGGGGCCCGGGGGAGGACGGCCGGTTCCCGTGCTCCCGGACGCAGCGCGCGAGTTCTTCCCGCTGCGAAGGACTCGTCCGGCCGCGTGGTTGACGGCTCCGTACACCTTGTAGACCAGAAGCGTTCTCACGAGTTGGCGGAGCATGCGCGGCTGCGCGGGCTGCCACACCGTCCGCGCGACCCAACGAGGAATGCGGATCAGCATGTACAGAAGCGCGATGACCAGCAGTAGATCGACCAGTTCGGCTTGCTCGGTGGGGACGCCGAGGAAGAAGTGGTTGTTGTCGCTGTGCTGGGACAGCAGCAGGCGCAGTGCGGAGATGAACACGAACGACTGGCAGACCTGGATCGCGAGCGTGCCGGTGATCCCGCGCCACCACAGCCGCGCCAAACCGTCCGTCAGCGCCAGAGCGTGGAACATCAGCGCGACCGGAGCCAATCCGACCAGGACCATGATGATGGCCAGGCGCATCACGTACCCGAACAGCAGGATCGCCGCGAGGGTCACGGTGATCAGCGAGACGATGGTGTAAAAGGCGCCGCCGGTATTGATGGAGGCTTCTATGCCTTCGGCGAGGACCCGTCCGGCCTGGTCAGGGTCGATCTTGTCGGTGCCGTTCGCCAGGATCGCGGTGGCGAGGCCGTTGGCGAACCGGATGCCGTAGCCGATCCAGATGAGGCTGGTGTTCATCGCGATGAACGCCACGATCAGACGGGGGATGACCTGACTCGGTGAAGTCTCGCCCGCGAAGGTCTGCCCGGCCATCAGCAGCACGCCGGCGACTGTGACCAGCAGCACGAAACTGGTGTCGGCGATCGTCAGCGACGTGAGCCAGATCTGTTCGGCTCCCTTCATCGGCGCCGACCCGATCTCAGGCGTTGAGAACTGCGTAGCTGCCAGCGTGCCCATCACCGGCTTGAGAGCGCCGCCGGCCAGGGCCTGGAACCATCCCGTGATGGCTTGCTTGGCCTTACAACCGATATCGCCCCAGCCGCATTCGTCCTGCCGTCTCCTCCGGTCGTGGCTCCGCCGCCGGTGTCGGTACCGCTCGGTGCGGTGGACGGCGTCTCGGATGGGCTACCGGATGGCACCACGCTTGGAGATCCCGAGGGCGTTGCCGGCGCGATTGGGGACGAGGTGACGCTCGGCGCCGGAGAGGGCGAAGGCTGGGGCGGCGGCTCGGCAGCCGCAGCAAGCTGTGCCGAGCTCATCACGCAGGCGCCGATCACCAGAGCAACACCGATCGCGAACGCCACGCGCGAGACCCTCGTAGGGAAGGCGCGCATGGTCAGGTTCCGACGACGTATTGCAGGATTTGCACCAGCGCCGGAGCCAAAGCCGCGATGCCGTACCGATCGCGGCGTTGCGCAGGGTGCGTTTTCCGGCCTCGGCCTCGCCGGGGTCGCCTCCGGCCAGCAGGTAACGGGCCCCGCCGATGGTGGCGAACAGCGTGGCCAGCGCGACCAGCAGACCGACGATGACGTTCCGGAGATGGCCGATGACCTGCTCAAGCCGCGCGTTGCCAGCCAGCACGGGGAGTCCGTCGCCGGCCTGTGCCGCCGAGGTCAGCGTGACCGCCACCACCGCGGTGAACAGCAGAAGACCCACACAGCCCACCAGGACAGCGGCGACCAGGCGAGTCTTGCTCACGCGGGACCGGCGGAACACCGAGCGGGACGCAAGGAAACCGGACAACGAGCGGATGCTCACCAAGGAGCCCTCCAAGCACGAGGACGATGCGGCGGACGGATGGACGAGCGCGGAGCGCGGCCTGGCGCGTGCACGGCGCTCTGAGCTGGGAGAGGAACCCCAGGGGAAGCCGGACCAGAGCCTTGCGGGCGTCCTCCTTCAAGGGCACTCGGCGGATGGTCGGACGGTGGGGACCGGGTGAGCATCCGGCCCTGAGCCCGTCTTCGCCCTGGAGTTCCTCGCACTAAGTAACCGACAGCTCAGACCCCGGTTTTGGACATCAGGTAGCCGAAGTCGTCCCGCAGGCCGTTGTCGCGCATCGCCTCGACCAGCCGCATCTCGGCGCGACGGCGGCGCTTCATCAGCGCGTCGTAGGACGTTCCGAGGTGCTCGGCCAACACGGCGGGTGCGAAACCCTCCAGACGCGTCGCGGCGATGATCTCGGCCTCGTCGGCGGTGATGACGTCCTGACGGACCGCTGCCTCCAGCAGCAGATCCACATCACCGTTGGACGGCGCCGCGGCCGGGGCCAGCCGCGCGAGCGTGCTCGGGTCGACCGGCACCACCCGGGCCCGCGCCTGGTATCGGCGTTCCACGGCCTTGGCGGACTGCGCCAGCAGCCGCTGAGCGATCTTCGGGCGCTCCACATCGATGCGCAGGAGCGCGTCATAGAACGCCGACAGCAGCTCACCGGCCACGTGCGAGGTGCCGGCGTCGGGCTCGGTGTCCAGCCTCCGGAGCCGGTCACGCACGATCGCCTTCAGACCCGGCAGCGCGATACCGACACAGCCCATGACCCATGAGGCGCCCTCCCGCCTGGCGCGGCCAATGAGTTCCTTCCACACGAGGTCGCGCGCCTCGTGGCTGGTCGCCGGGTGCAGCAGGATCGCGCGCAGCTCATCGAGCGCGATCCGACGTGCGGGCAGACCGTGCCCGAGGACGGCACCGTCCACTGCCAGCGGCGCCGGGCCCCGCGTCAGCAGGTCGAACGTCGTCTCCGCGACGTCCAGCACGTGCGCGGTCTCGTCCTTGCCGCCGCGCGCGGACCGGTCGATGTGCTCGTCCCCGCGGACGGCCGAAGGGACGGTGGGACGGACTGAGGTGGTGTGCATGCGAACCCCGAGAGATCGGTTCCGGATCGGATGCCGACATCTCCTCAGAGCCCATGAGCAGATCATGAGCACTCTGTGTGCAGGCCCTGCTCATGAGCGCAAGCGATCCGTCACCGCGAGCTGTCGCTTATCTGCTCAAAATCGCCGTGACCTGCGTGAACGCGATCTGTACGCGGTGGGCACGCCGCTGACAGATCCGCCGGGTCAAGAGTGAGCATGTACGCAGAACGGCGCTGACCTGCGTGGACACGCTTACAGAAGATTCGCACGCAAAGGAAGATCAAACACTGCCGCCGCCCCCTTGCGAGGCGCTCTTATCCTCGCCATGCCACCGCTCCAGCACCCCAGTCAGCCCAAGGCTGCGACCGCGTGCTGGAGAGAAATCCGCGCTGAACGTGTCCAAGGTCGGGGTTGAGCGTGTCGGTTACTTAGTGAGACAGGGGACCGGGCGACCGTCACGGGTCACCCGCCATGACCGGCACCAATCAGCCGAACTCAACACCGGCCACCGGCGCGCGGCAGTTCCTGCCGCTGACCGTCTGGCTCTGCCCAGACGACACCACCGACCCGCCCTCGCATGATCAGCGACTCGGTCAGGGGCTCGCCCACCGAGCCGCGAAGGCGCGGACCTGTGACCGGCACCTGGCGAGCATCAGCACCGGCCTGGCACGCCACCTCATCACCGCCGCCACCAGCGAAGGCGACGTAATCGCCGAAGCGTTCACCTCCAACTCCGCCACTTTGCGCACCGCCGCGCAGCTCGACCGCAGAGCCGTGGCCTGCGTTCCGCACTTCCCGCTCGCCCAGCACGTCGGCGCGCAGCTCCGCGTCGCGCTACCGCGTGAACACCTCGCCCGCGTTCAGATGCGGCCGTGCCGCGCCGATCAGATGCACCGCGGCATCGCCGACCACCTCGGGCAGGTCGCATTCGTGATCGCAGCTCCACCGACGTCCAGCCCGACCATGGCCGGAAGCGACCCCAAGAGCATCCGAACTTCCGGCGGGTGCCCGGCCTGTCTGTCCGACGTCCTGGCCAACAGCACCTTCCAGACGCGGTCGTTCCTGCCCGCCGCGTTCCGCCTGCTGCGTCCGGGCGGGCACCTGGCGATCGTCACCACGGCCAGGCACTACGGCGGCCGACTCGTCGACCCGGCGCCCGCGATCATCAGGCAGGGCCAGGCGGCCGGGTTCCGCTACAGCCAGCACGTCATCGTCATTCGCGTGCCCGTCGAGGCGGACACGCTGCTCGTGCAGGCCGGCCCCGCCGACCTCGGCCAACTGCGCGATGCCCGTTCGGGCTCCCTTCCACCGGTCGCCCGTGTCCACGCCGACGTGTGCATCCTCACCAAACCGATCCGCAGCGGCCGGGAAGGAGCCCGATGAACCAGACCACCCAAGCCCAAAAGACTCCCCGTGCAATCGCGTCGGTCCTGCTGACCGGTCAGCAGCCTTCACGGGTCCAGCGCAAGGGCCGTTACACGCCCGAGTCGATGGCTCATCCGGCCAAGATGCTGCCTGCGATCGCCGCACAGGTCATCGCCGCCTACACCGATCCCGGGGATCTGGTGGTCGACCCCATGTGCGGTATCGGCACGACCCTGGTCGAAGCCGTCCACCAGGGGCGTCACGCTGCCGGGATGGAGTACGAGGCGCACTTCGCGCAGATGGCCGCGGGCAATCTGCGCCACGCCCGTTCGCAAGGAGCCATCGGCACCGGGCAGATCGTAAAGGGCGATGCCCGCAACATCGCCACCGCGCTCGCCGAACGAACCGGGGACGCCGCGCTGGTGCTGACCTCTCCTCCCTACGGAGCGACGACACATGGACAGGTACGCGCCGGCCGTGACAACGGCGGCGGCAAGGTCGACAAGTTCGACAACCGCTACTCCACCGACCGCCGTAACCTCGCCCACCGCCCGACCGCCGAACTCGTCGCCGGATTCGGGCAGATCCTCACCGGCAGCGCCACTCTGCTGCGCCCCGGCGGAGTCGTGGCCGTCACCGTCCGCCCGTTCCGCGTGGCCGGAGAACTCATCGACCTCCCAGGGCAGGTGATCAGCATCGCCGAAGAGAACGGCCTGGTTCTGATCGACCGGTTCGCCGCCCTGCTGTGCGGTATCCGCGGCGGGCAGATCGTCACCCGCGCCTCGTTCTTCCAAATGGTCGAAGCCCGCCGCCTCCAACAGAAGGGCATCCCCGCCCTGGCCACCGCCCACGAAGACCTCCTGGTGTTCCAGGCCCGTTCCGAAGCCACGCGAGCGCCGGCGACCGTTCAGTGCGGTGCCGGCGAGTTGGATGGAGGCTCGCCGAACAGACGCTCGCCATCGAGACCTGCGTGCTTGACGGGGCTTGACCTTGCCCAACGAGGGCGGGCTGGATCGACCGGCCGATTCCGGTCCGGCAGCGCCGCCGGGATGGGCGGGGCGGTCACGTGGTGAGCGCCCCGGACAAGACCAAACGACAGATCCGGGTCTTGGTTCCGGACGAACCGCCACGGCTCACGCCGGATGCGGCTCGCGTCCTGCTGCGGATCGTGCTCGCCGCACGCTCCAGGCCGAGCCCGGATGTGGAGAGCCGACAGGAGAAAGATGAATGACACTGCCGAGTGTGCCGCTGCAGCGGGCAGCCGCCCAGCAGGACTTGAGGTTCGCCTTTTACGGGCGGGTCTCGACCGAGGACAACCAGGACCCCGCCGCCTCTCGCGCCTGGCAACTGCGCCGCGCGAGGGGGCTGGTCGAGCCCAAGGGCGGGGTGATCGTCGCCGAGTACTTCGATGTCGACAAGTCCCGTTCGATCCCGTGGGCTCGTCGTCCGCGTGCTTCGGCGCTGGTGGAGGCGCTGAAGAGTCCTGCCCGCGGCTTCGACGCGGTCGTGGTGGGTGAGCCGCACCGGGCGTTCTACGGCAACCAGTACTCGCTGACGTTCCCGCTGTTCGAGCACTTTGGTGTGCCGTTGTGGGTGCCGGAGGTCGGCGGCCCGATCGACCCGGCCAACGAGGCCCACGACATGATCATGGGTGTGTTCGGGGGCCTGTCCAAGGGGGAGCGGAACCGGATCAAGATCCGGGTCCGTTCGGCGATGGCCGCGATCACCGCGACCGAGGGCCGCTACCTGGGTGGGCGCCCGCCGTACGGGTACGAGCTGGTCGACGCCGGGCCGCACCCCAACCCCGCCAAAGCGGCCGAAGGCAAGCGCCTTCGCCGTCTGGTCCCGCATCCGGCGTATTCACTGGTGGTGAAGTGGATCTTCGCCCAGTTCATCGGCGGGCGGGGGATCTTCGACATCGCCGAGGACCTCACCCGCCAAGGTGTGCCGTCCCCGTCGGCGGCCGACCCGACCCGCAACCGGCATCGCGTCCAGATCGCCTGGTCGAAGTCGGCCGTGCGGGTGATCATCACCAACCCGCGCTATACCGGTCGGCAGGTCTGGAACAAGCAGCGCAAGGACGAGGTCCTCCTCGACGTCGACGACGTCGCGCTGGGACACACCACCAAGCTGCGCTGGAACGACCGCGACCAGTGGGTCTGGTCCGAACGGCAAGCCCACCAGCCGCTGGTGTCGGTCGAGGATTTCCAGCGCGCCCAGGCCGTCCTGGCCCGGAGGGGACATGGCCCGGCGACGCACAAGCCGCACCGGACGCGGCGGCCGTACGCGTTTCGGGGATGTCTGCTGTGCGGGTACTGCGACCGCAGGATGCAGGGCAATTGGAACAACGACCAGGCTTATTCCCGGTGCCGGTTCCCGGCCGAGTACGCGCTCGCCAACAAGATCGCCCACCCCAAGGTCGTCTACCTACGCGAGGCCGAGATCATCGGCGACATCGACGCTTGGCTGACGACCGCGTTCTCACCCGCCCGGATCAAGTCCACGATCGAGGCGATGACCGAGCAGGCCGACGATGCAGAGAACACGGCCATAACCCAGCTCCGCAAACGGCTCGCGACCTGCGACCAGCGCCTCAGCCAGTACCGGGCGGCACTCAACGCAGGCGCCGACGCCGTTCACGTCGCCACATGGATTAACGAGACCGAACAGGAACGCGCCCGGCTGGAGTGCGAGCTGGGCAGCGTCCCGCCAAGCCACAAGGTCTCCAGCCACGGGCTGGAGGAGCTGCTGAACTGGACCGGGGAACTCGCCCACGCCGTCGTCCACGCGCATCCGCAGGACAAGGCACAGCTCTACACAGAACTCGGCCTGACGATGACCTACTACCCGGAGAAAAAATCGTGGAAGCCAAGGTGGTCCCGGCTTCCACATGTGCAAATGGTTTGTGTCCGAGGGGGGACTTGAACCCCCATGCCCCGTAAAGGGCACTAGCACCTCAAGCTAGCGCGTCTGCCTATTCCGCCACCCGGACCGGTGGACGCAGCGTGGTGCGCTGCGGCGGGCTTCACCATACCAAAGGTCCCGACTCGCGGCGAAGTCGATCGGGGGGCACCATGGTCGGGTACGGGACGGGTCTGGTGCGAAGGGGATCGCTGTGGAGGACGAGGTCGTCCGGCTGTGTCAGGAACTGATCCGGATCGACACCAGCAACCCGGGGGACCACTCCGGGCCCGGGGAGCGGGTGGCGGCGGAGTACGTGGCGGAACGGCTCGCCGAGGTGGGCGTCGAGGCGCAGGTCTTCGAGTCGCATCCGAAGCGGACCAGTCTGGTGGCGCGGATCGAGGGGGAGGACCGGAGCCGGGACGCGCTGCTGCTGCACGGGCACCTGGACGTGGTGCCGGCACGCAAGGAGGACTGGACGCGGGACCCGTTCGGCGGCGAGATCGCGGACGGGTGCGTCTGGGGGCGCGGGGCCGTGGACATGAAGGACATGGACGCGATGATCCTCGCGGTCGTTCGGCAGCGGATGCGGGAGGGGCGGAAGCCGCCGAGGGATGTGGTCCTGGCGTTCCTCGCGGACGAGGAGGCCGGGGGGAAGTGGGGGGCCCAGTGGCTCGTCCAGGAGCATCCGGAGCTGTTCGAGGGGTGCACGGAGGCCGTGGGGAGGTCGGGGGGTTCAGCCTCACGGTTCCTGGTGACCGGCGGATGTACCTGATCGAGACCGCCGAGAAGGGGATCGCGTGGATGAACCTGCGGGCCAGCGGGACGGCGGGGCACGGGTCGATGGTCCATCCCGACAACGCGGTCACCGCGGTGGCGGAGGCCGTGGCGCGGCTGGGGCGGCACGAGTTCCCGGTGCAGATGACCAAGACGGTGCGGGCCTTCCTGGAGCGGGCGTGCATGGCGTACGGGGTGGAGTTCGACCCCCGGGAGCCGGAGAAGTGCCTCAAGGAGATCGGGCCGCTCGCCCGGATGATCGGCGCGACGCTGCGGCACACGCTGAATCCGACGAGGCTTGACGCCGGGTACAAGACCAATGTCATTCCGCAGACCGCCGAGGCGCAGGTCGATGGACGATTCCTTCCGGGATATGAGGAGGATTTCTTCGCCACCGTGGACGAGCTGCTCGGGCCGGACGTCACCCGGGATTTCGTCCACCACGACCACGCGGTCGAGACGGAGTACGAGGGGGCGCTCGTCGCCGCCATGGAGGCCGCTCTGACCTCGGAGGACGCGGGCGCGCTGCCCGTGCCGTACTGCCTGAGCGGGGGGACGGACGCCAAGGCGTTCGCGCGGCTCGGGATGCGGTGCTTCGGGTTCGCGCCGCTGCGACTCCCCCCGGAATTGGACTTTTCCGGAATGTTCCATGGTGTCGACGAACGGGTTCCGGTGGACGGGCTGCGCTTCGGCGTGCGCGTTCTCGACCATTTCCTTGATCGTTCTTGAGTTTCCCCGGAATTGGTGTCGCGGGTGCGAAGCGTGGTGCTAGCGTCACCTTTCGTAGGGGGCGCCGAGAGGTGCTCTTGGGGAATGCGATGGAGGGCGATCGGTGGCAGGCGACGCGATGTGGGGACGGGTCACCGCCCGGCTGCGTCGCGCCGTGTGCGGCCGAGCCCTCCGCCGCGTTCTCGTGATCGTGGGCCTGGCCGCGGCCGGATGGCTGGTCGGCGGCGCCGCCCAGGCGTCCGCCGATGAGGCGCCGCCGGCGCCCGGGGGCCAGGTCGTGCCCGTTCTGAACGCGGTCCGCGCCGGAGCCGCCGAGGCCACGAAGGTCGCGAGCGCGCCCGCGGTCGCGAAGGTCCCCCGGGTCGTCGAGCAGTTGGGCGAGGGGACCGCTCCCAAGATCGTCCCGCCGCGGATCGACCCCGGCGAGGCGGTCGGGAAGATCGCCACGCCGCCGCCGTCGTCGAGCGGGCACAGGAGCGACAGCGGTGTCTCCTGGATCCGGACCCGTTCCACGGAACGCGCGCCTGACAGGGCCGAGGGCCGAACGGTCCGCAAGGCCGCCGTCGGGGAACGCGTCGTTCCGCGGGGGTCCGCCAAGAAGGCCGACCGCGCACACGGCAAGCGGACCGTTCGGCGTCCGGTGTCAAAGGTGCCCGCGCCGCCGTCCCAAGGTGGCAACGCGGGCTCTGTGGCGGGTCCCGTGGTGTTCGGCGGTGTCGGCGGGTTGCCGAGCCGTCAGGCATGGGAGCCCGTACGGCACGCGTCGGTGCTGCTCCGCGCGTCGAGCGCGCTCCCTCCGGCCGTCCGCACAGCGGCGGACGAGCCGACCTTCGCGCCTGACTAGGCGCCTCGTCCGGAACGGCGGCGCGGGCCGCCTCTCGTTCCGGGCGCTCTCTATCGCGCCGGACCAGGCGCTCCCTTTGTAAGGACTCCGGCACTGGACCCGCGCGGTTCGGGCCAGGCCGGGACGCGCCGTCCTCTGGCGGCCGTCATCCCCAATCGAGACCAGCTCCGTACGGGCGCGTCCAGCGACCCGACGCGAGTCGCCCGCGCCCCGGTGCCGTCACGGTCTCGATCCATTCCATCACGAACAGTCATCAACTCCCCGAACGGAGCATCATGCGTACGTGGGCCAAGGGCACATCCCGTGCCGCGCTGCTCACCGCGAGCTTTGTCGCTCTCGGTGTCTCGGCGATCCCCTCCCCTGTCGCGTTCGCCGACACCACCAGCGGTGAGTCCGGCGTCCTCGGCGGCAACCAGGCCAACCTGCCGGTGTCCGCGCCGGTCAACGCCTGCGGCAACGCGCTCGGGCTGCTCGGCAAGGCGAAAGCGGGCTGCGAGGGCGGCGCCACCGTCGACAACAACGGCGGCGGGCAGAAGACCTCCGGCAAGCACGGGGTCGCGGCCGGCAACCAGCTCAACGCGCCCATCTCCGCCCCGGTCAACGCCTGCGGCAACGCGATCGCGATCCTCGGCGACGCGAAGGCGGGGTGCGAGGGCGGCGCCCACGTCGGCCCCGGCGGCAAGCACGGCCACGGCGGCAAGCACGGCAAGCCCGCCGGCAAGCACGGCAAGCACGGCGGCAAGGGCGGCAAGGAAGGTGGAACCGCCGGGCAGCTCACCGACGGTACGAGCGGTGTCCTCGCCGGCAACCAGGCCAACGCGCCGATCTCCGCGCCCGTCAACGTGTGCGGGAACGCGGCGGCGGTGCTCGGCAAGGCCGTCGCCGGTTGCGAGGGCGGCGCGTCCGTCAAGAACGGCGGCCACACCGGCGGCTGGCAGAGCACGTCCGGAACGTCCAGCGTCGGCGGCGGCAACCAGGCCAACGCGCCGATCAGCATCCCGATCGACGTCTGCGGCAACGCCGTGGGCAACGCCGCGGCCCACTGCGAGGGGGCGCGACCGTTCGCAACGGCGGTCACGGGGCCGGCGGCCAGACCACCAACGGGAACCACAGCGTTCTCGGCGGCAACCAGGGCAACGCGCCGATCAGCGCCCCGATCGAGGTGTGCGGGAACGCGGCGGCGCTGCTGGGCGAGGCGGGCGCGAAGTGCGAGGGCGGCACGCACGTGCGCAGCAGCTCGGGCGGTGGCCAGCACACGTCCGGCACGTCCGGTGTCGGCGCGGGCAACCAGGCCAACGCCCCCGCCAAGGCCCCCGTGGACGTGTGCGGCAACGTCGCCGCCGTGCTCGGTCTCCCGAAGCCGCAGTGCGACGACGGCCCGAAGTGGGGCGGTGTCACCTCGTTCACCCGTACGGCCGACCGAAAGGGTGGCGCCGGTGGCACGGGTGGCGTCGCCGATGTCGGGGGCCCGAACGCGCTCGGTGCCGCGAACGGTCTCGGCCTGTCCGAACTGCCGGGGACGCTGCCGATGAACCCGTCCGCCGTGTACCCGGGCCTGCCCCAGCTACCGGTCGACGCCCCGGCCCCCCGGCCCCTGAGCCCGAAGGGGGACTCCAACGAGCGCCAAACGGTCCCTGCCGACGCCCTCGTCGCCGGAAAGGGCCTCCCGGGCGTTCCCGGCGTGGACGGCCTCCGGGCAGGAGAGGGCATCCCGGGCGCTGACGGCCTCGGCGGTGGAGACGGCCTGCCCGTCGTCACCAGCCTCCCGAACACCGGCAGCCTGACCAGCGGCAACACCCTCCCGAACGTGAACGGCCTGCTCGGCAAGGGGCACGGCAACGGCAAGGGCAACGCGAACGGGAACGGCAAGGGGAACGGGGCCGGAAAGGGGAAGGGCAAGGACGGCGGCCAGGGAAAGGGGAAGGGCTCGGGTAAGGGAGATGTGGCCCGCGAGAACGGGAACGGCGCGCTGAGGAACGGCGCGACCGGCGTTCTCCCTGGCGTGCCTACCGACGGCCTGGCGTCGCAGCCCCTGACCGACCGGCTTCCGGGGCTCGGCGACCTCTCGGGCGTCTCCGACGGCGCCGGACTGCCGGACGCGTCGGCGCTGCTGTCCATGCCCCGCAGATTCCCGGCGTCTCGTCCGCTCCGGCGCTGCCCTCAACCCGGTCGTGCCGGTGCCCGCCTCGGAGATGGGCTCGGCCTCGCACACCCGTACGGTGCCGAACGCCCGGACCGCCTCCACCTCGCCGCTGTCCGGGGCCGAACTGCCGACGACCGGCATCCCCGGCGGCGACCTGACCAAGAACGGCATCCCGGGCACCCAGGGCATCACCGGAACGAAGGGTCTGCCCAGCCCCAAGAGCCTCACCGGCACCAAGGGGCTCGCCGGCCTCAAGGACGTTCAGGGGCTCGCCGGCCTCAAGGGAGTTGAGGGCCTCCGGGGGCTTCCCGTCGCCAACGGGCTCCCCGCGAGCAACCTCCGCACGGGCAACCCCAGCACGATGAACCTCCCCGTCCAGGGCCTGCCCACCAGCGGCCTCCCCACCAACGGCCTGCCGGTCAACGGCCTTCCCGTCAAGGGCCTGCCGGTCAACGGTCTGACCAGCGGCCTCCCGATCAACGGGCTGCCCAGCAGCGGCCTGCCGATCAGCGGGCTGCCTGTCAGCGGGAAGCGCGAGGTGGGGGCGGCTTCTCTGGTGGACGGCGTTCCGGCGGCCGGTTCGGTTGCCGGGGTGCTGCCCTCGGCCGAGGGGCTGGTCGGTGGCAAGGGGGTCAGCTCGTTGCCGCTGCCCGTGTCCACGAAGGTCAAGGCTCCGGAGATCGGCGGGGTGACGGACCACGCGAGCCCGCTCGGCAAGATCACCGGGCAGGCGGACGGCGCCAAGCCCGCCAAGCCCGCCAAGCCGGGCGAGCCGGTGCGCATGGCGCCGATGGCGGCCGACGAGCCGATGGTGAACGCCACGAAGGCCGGGTCGTTCTGGGTGCTGGCGATGGCCTCGATGTTCGCGGTCGCGTCCGGCGCGCTGGCGGTGACCCGCCGCTTCCGTCTCGGCCGCCGCTGATCCGGTGACCGGGCCGGACCCTGAGGCCCTGGACGACCGCTGCTGACCAGGGCCGCCGCGGGCCAGGGGCCGTCGCTGATCGCTGATCAGTGACCGGCCCCTGGCCCCTAGCCCTGGGCGGCTGGCCAGGGGCCGCCGTTGCCCGGCGACGGTCGGTCGGTCCCTGAGATCGCAGGCGGGCCGCCGCAGGCCAGGGGAGCCGCAGGTCAGGGGCCGCCGTTGGCCCGGGGGCCGGCCTGGCCCCCGGGTGGGCGGCCGCAGGATCCGAGGCTGCTGCTGATCGGGTGCTCGGCTCCGGAGACGGACCTCGAGCGGCCGCCGCTGGCCAGGGCCGCTGCGGGCCAGGGGGCGTCGCTGGGCTCTGGGCGTGCGAGGATGGGCGCCGAGCTGTTACCAGTGGTCATAATGTGCGTACGTAGTGCTACGATCCGGGCGGGAACAGTCAGAACGTGCGGACCTGGCGGATGATCTTCCGGCGCAGTTGGATTCGGCGGCTACCGTCTGGGTAGAGGCGCAGCCTGTCGAGTTCCCAGCCGCCGTGCTCGGCGTGCTCGGTCAGGAGCCGCCGGGCGGCGTCACGGGTCGTGCCGCGCGGCAGTCGTAGGACGAGGTAGGTGTACTCCACCATCGGGACCCATTATGGCCTGGCCTTCAAGGGCCGGCGGACCGTACGGTGGCGGCCTTGTGTCCCGGCTCCCGTGGTGACGTGTCATCCTGTCGGAGGCTCGTCGTGGCGGGAGACCACGGCCCCGTCCGGCGGCTGCGGACGAGGATCGCAACGCGACGTAGGGAACTCGCGGGCATGAACGACGCGCCGTGCGACGTTGTAGGAAAGCTCGTGTAAGAAGACCAGACAGCGAGGTTGGAGCGACTGTGCCAGCCAAGAACGGCACTGCGAAGAGTGGCCAGGACGGGGGCTCCGGGACCCGGCTGGTGATCGTGGAGTCGCCTGCCAAGGCGAAGACGATCGCCGGGTACCTGGGCCGTGGCTACGTCGTGGAGTCCAGTATCGGCCACATCCGGGACCTGCCCGGGAGCGCCTCGGAGGTGCCGGCCAAGTACAAGGGCGAGCCGTGGGCCAAGCTCGGCGTCAACGTCGAGCGCGACTTCGAGCCGCTCTATGTCGTCAACACCGACAAGAGAGCGCAGGTCGCCAAGCTCAAGAAGCTGCTCGCCGAGGCCGACGAGCTCTTCCTCGCGACGGACGAGGACCGGGAGGGCGAGGCGATCGCCTGGCACCTCTGGGAGGTCCTCAACCCGAAGGTGCCCGTCCGCCGGATGGTCTTCAACGAGATCACCAAGGACGCGATCCAGCGGGCCGCCGCCAACCCGCGCGAGCTCAACAAGGCGCTCGTCGAGGCGCAGGAGACGCGGCGCATCCTGGACCGGCTGTACGGCTACGAGGTCAGCCCGGTGCTGTGGAAGAAGGTCATGCCGAAGCTGTCGGCGGGCCGCGTGCAGTCCGTGGCGACCCGGCTGGTCGTGGAGCGGGAGCGGGAGCGCATCGCGTTCGTCCCGGCGCACTACTGGGACATCGCGGCCCAGTTCGACACCGGCAAGGACGAGGAGCCGACGGCGTTCAAGGCCGGGCTGGTCTCGGTGGACGGCCGGCGGGTCGCGCAGGGCCGCGACTTCGCGTCCGACGGCACGCTGAAGACGCGCGAGGTCCTGCACCTGGACGAGGACGCGGCGCGCGGGCTGGCCGGACGGCTCCAGGAGCGGCCGTACGAGGTCAGGTCGGTCGAGCGCAAGCCGTACACGCGCAAGCCCTACCCGCCGTTCCGGACGACGACGTTGCAGCAGGAGGCCAGCCGCAAGCTGAGCTTCTCCGCCAAGTACACGATGTCGGTCGCGCAGAAGCTGTACGAGAACGGCTTCATCACCTACATGCGCACCGACTCGATCACGCTGTCGGAGACGGCGATCACGGCGGCGCGGCGGCAGGCGTCAACGCTGTTCGGGGCGCAGTACGTGCCCGACAAGCCGCGCGTCTACGCCTCGAAGGTCAAGAACGCGCAGGAGGCGCACGAGGCGATCCGCCCGGCGGGCGACAGCTTCCGCACGCCCGGCGAGACGGGGCTGCGGGGCGACCAGTTCCGGCTGTACGAGCTGATCTGGAAGCGGACGATCGCCAGCCAGATGAAGAACGCCGAGGGCCAGTCGGTGTCGATCCGCGTGACGGGCACGTCCACTCAGAACGAGGTGGCGGAGTTCGGCGCGACCGGCAAGACGATCACGTTCCACGGGTTCCTCAAGGCGTACGTCGAGAGCGCCGACGACCCGTCCACCGACCGCGACGACCAGGAGCGGCGGCTGCCCAACCTGGCCGAGGGCGACGCGCTCAGCGCGCTGTCGGTCGAGGCGGAGGGGCACTCGACCCGGCCGCCGGCCCGCTACACCGAGGCGAGCCTGGTCAAGGAGCTGGAGGAGCGGGAGATCGGGCGGCCGTCCACGTACGCCTCGATCATCGGAACGATCCTCGACCGCGGGTACGTGTTCAAGAAGGGCACGGCGCTGGTCCCGTCGTTCCTGGCGTTCGCCGTGGTCAACCTGCTGGAGCAGCACTTCGGCAACCTGGTCGACTACGACTTCACCGCGCACATGGAGGACGGCCTCGACGAGATCGCCCGGGGCGACGCGGCGCGCGTGCCGTGGCTCGACCGGTTCTACTTCGGCACCCAGGGCG
The DNA here is from genome assembly GCF_009793335.1 of Actinomadura sp. J1-007. Classification (GTDB taxonomy): domain Bacteria; phylum Actinomycetota; class Actinomycetes; order Streptosporangiales; family Streptosporangiaceae; genus Spirillospora; species Spirillospora yumaensis. Next base: position 3,854,372 of record NZ_WING01000001.1, read on the forward strand.
CCAACGGCGAGGGCGGCGAGGAGGGCCTGAAGGAGCTCGTCGGCGACATCGGCGACATCGACGCCAAGGGCATCAGCTCGTTCCCGATCAAGGGCACCGACATCATGGTGCGGGTCGGCCGGTACGGGCCCTACCTCGACCGCGACGGCGACCGGGTCAACATCCCCGAGGACATCGCGCCCGACGAGCTGACGGCGGAGAAGGCCGAGGAGCTGTTCGCGCAGCCGAGCGGCGACCGCGAGCTCGGCACCGACCCGGAGACCGGGCACACGGTGGTGGCCAAGTCCGGCCGCTTCGGCCCGTACGTCACCGAGATCCTGCCCGAGCCGGCGGCGCCGGCCGAGGGCGAGAAGAAGAAGCGGACGAAGAAGGCCGACGCGGCCAAGCCGCGCACGGGCTCGCTGTTCAAGTCGATGTCGCTCGACACGATCACGCTGGACGACGCGCTGAAGCTGCTGTCGCTGCCGCGCACGCTCGGCGAGCTGGACGGCGAGCCGGTCACCGCGCAGAACGGGCGGTTCGGGCCCTACATCAAGCGGGGCACCGACAGCCGTTCGCTCGGCTCGGAGGAGGAGCTGTTCACCGTCACCCTGGAGCAGGCCAAGGAGCTGTTCGCGCAGCCGAAGCAGCGCGGGCGGCGGGCCGCGGCGGCGGCGCCGCTGCGCGAGCTCGGGGCCGATCCGGCGAGCGGCAAGCCGGTGGTGGTGAAGGAGGGCCGGTTCGGGCCCTACGTCACCGACGGCGAGACGAACGCCAGCCTGCGCAAGGGCGACGAGGTCGAGTCGGTGACGATCCAGCGCGCCGCCGAGCTGCTCGCGGAGCGGCGTGAGAAGGTGGCCGCGGGCGGCGGGAAGAAGAAGACGCCAACTCGCCGCCGCACCTCGTCAAAGTCCGGCTCATAGGGACATCTACGCCGATACCCTGACCGACATGACCAGAACGGGCGCCTCCCGGCCGCACCCCGCCGCGCCGCCGGAGGTAACGCCGATGAGGCCCTTCCGGCGGCTGTGGTCCGCGCTCTCGCTGTCCAGCCTCGGCACGTGGCTGAGCGTGCCCGCGCTCAGCGCGACGGCCGCGCTGCTGGCCCGCGACGAGGACCTCGCCGGCCGGGCGCAGGCGGTCGGCGGCACGCTGGTGCTGATGGTGCTCCCGCTGGTGCTGTTCGCGCCGCTCGCGGGCCCGGCCACGGCGCGGCTCGACCGGCGGCTGGCGCTGGCGGTCGCCGACGTGCTGCGGTTCGCGGTGGTGCTGTCGGTGCCGCTGGTGGACGCGCTGCCGTGGACGCTCGCCGCCGCGTTCCTGGTCTCCTGCCTGACGCTGCTGTGGATCCCGGTCGCGGGCGCGGCCGTCCCGGCGCTCGTCCCCGAGGGGCTGCGCGGCGCCGCGCGCCGTTCGGCGGCGCGGGCGGTGTACGGGGCGGCGCCGGTCGCGGCCGTGCTGTTCGCGGTGCTCGCGCTGATCGCGGAGGGCGCGTTCGACACCGCCGGACGCGCCGACCTCGCGCTGTACGCCACGGCGGTGGTCTTCCTCGGCGGGGGCGCGGTGGTCGCGTCGCTCGGCGAGCTGTCCGGCCCGACGCCCGAAGGCTTCTCGATCCCGGCGCCGCTCGCCGCCGCGTTCCGGGCGCCCCGTTCGGCGGACGGGACGCCGGCCGCGCGCGGCCTCGGCCTCGCGGTCGCCGCGGCGACGCTGGCCGGCGCGGCGGTCGCCGCGGTCGCCGAGGTGCACGCCCGGGAACTGGGCGGAGGCGACGCCGGTTACGGCAGCGTCCTGGCGGCCCTCGCGATCGGGGTCGCGTCGGGGCTGTTCCTCGGGCCGCGCGTGCTGCGCCCGTTCAGCCGCCGCCGCCTGCTCGGCCTCGCGGTCGTCGCCGCGGCGCTCGCCCTGCTCGTCGTGGCGCTCGTCCAGAACCTGGTCGTCGTCGTGTTCGTGACGGCGTTCCTCGGCGTCGCGGCCGGGGCCGCCTGGGCGACCGGCACCGCGGCGCTCGCCGGTCCCGACGAGGACGCGGGCGAGGACGGCGCGTCCGGCCCGCTCGCCTACCCGCGTTCCGTCGCGCTCGTCACGACGCTCGCCGCGTTCATCGTCGCGCCGCTGCTCGCCGGGGCCTTCGGCTCGCACCGGTTCTCGGTCGGCGGCGGCTCGTACGACCTCGGCGGGGCGGGCCTCGCGCTGCTCGTCGCCGCGGTGCTCGTGCTGCTGTCCGGCCTGGTCGCGTACCGGCGGCTGGACGACCGGCGCGGTGTCCCGCTGCTCCCCGACCTCGCCGCCGCCGTCCGCGGGGAGGTCTACACGCCGCCCGCGCCGGCCGAGGCGGCGACCGCGGCCGTCCCCGTACGGCACGAGCGGGGCGTGTTCGTCGCGTTCGAGGGCGGCGAGGGCGCGGGCAAGACCACGCAGGCCCGGCTCGCCTCGATCTGGCTGCGCGACCACGGCTACGACGTGGTGTCCACGCACGAGCCCGGCGCGACCAAGACCGGGATGCGGCTGCGGGCGCTGCTGCTCGACCGCGAGACGACCGGGCTGTCCGACCGGGCCGAGACGCTGCTGTACGCGGCCGACCGCGCCGACCACGTCGCCAACGTGATCCGTCCCGCGATGGAGCGCGGCGCGATCGTCGTCAGCGACCGCTACATCGACTCCTCGCTCGCCTACCAGGGCTTCGGACGGCGGCAGGAGGTCGAGGACATCGCCCGCGTCAACGCCTGGGCGACCGGCGGCCTCATCCCCGACCTGACCGTCCTGCTCGAACTGCCGCCCGAGGCGGGCCTCGGCCGCCTCACCTCCCCGGCCGACCGGATCGAGGCCGAGCCGAACGAGTTCCACGAGCGCGTCATCGCCGGGTTCCGCGCCCTCGCCGAGGCGTATCCCGACCGCTACCTGGTGCTGGACGCGAGCCGTCCGCAGGCCGAGCTGAGCCGCGCGATCCAGGACCGCATCCGCGAGCTGCTCCCCGATCCCGTCCCAGCGGCCACCGAGGACATCACCAGCACGTTCCCCGCCATCACCGACTGAGCCCTACCCTGGTGGGCATGAGCGGCGGGGGTACGGCGTGAGCGTGTGGAACGACCTGGTCGGCCAGGACTCCGTCGTCGCCGAGCTGAGCGCGGCGGCGGACGGGGCCGCGGGAACGGACCGGGTGGCGCACGCCTGGCTGTTCACCGGGCCGCCCGGCGCGGGCCGTTCGGCGGCGGCGCGGGCGTTCGCGGCGGCGCTCCAGTGCACCGAGGCGCCCCGGGGCTGCGGGCACTGCGCGTCCTGCCACCAGGTCCTCCAGGGCACGCACGCCGACGTGGAGGTCGTCCGCCCGGCGGGCCTGTCGTACGGGGTCGGGGCGACGCGGGAGCTGGTGCTGCGCGCGTCGTCCTCGCCGAGCGGCGGGCGCTGGCAGATCGTGCTGTTCGAGGACGCCGACCGCGCCACCGAGGCGGCCGCCAACGCGCTGCTGAAGGCGATCGAGGAGCCGCCGCCCCGGACGGTGTGGCTGCTGTGCACGCCCTCGCCCGACGACCTGCTGGTGACGATCCGGTCGCGCTGCCGCCTGGTGACGTTGCGCACGCCGCCGGTCGCCGCGGTCGCCGACCTGCTCGTCCAGCGCGACGGGATCGACCGCGACACCGCCGAGGTCGTCGCGCGCGCCGCGCAGGGGCACATCAGCCGCGCCCGGCGCCTCGCGGCCGACCCCGAGGCGCGGAGCCGGCGCGCCGAGGTGCTGGCCCTCCCGCGGCGGCTGACGTCGGTCGGCCCGGCGGTCGCCGCGGCGGAGGCCCTGGTCAAGGCCGCCGAGGCGGAGGCGAAGGCCGGCGCCGAGGAGCTGAACGAGTCGGAGACGAGCGCGCTGCGGCAGGCGCTCGGCGAGAGCGCCAAGGGCCGGATGCCGCGCGGCACGGCCGGGGCGCTGAAGGACCTGGAGGACCGGCAGAAGTCCCGCGCGACGCGGGTCAAGCGCGACTCGCTCGACCGCGCGCTGCTCGACCTCGCCTCGTACTACCGGGACGTGCTGACGCTCCAGCTCGGCGCGGGCACCGAGCTGGTCAACACCGAGCTGGCGGCGGAGCTGCGCACCGCCGCGTCGCAGGGGTCCCCGGAACGGACCCTGCGCCGCCTCGACGCGATCATGGCCTGCCGGGAGAGCCTGGAGGCGAACGTCAACCCCCTCCTCGCCGTCGAGGCCCTGACCCTGGCCCTCCGCACCGGCTGACCCCGCGCGCGGGCGAACGGATTCCGGTGCGCCGGTTACGGGCGGCGGTGCTCCGGCGCGCGGGCGGTCCGGTTCGTCCGACTTACAAGAGTTGTCCCTTTTCGTTACATATCCGTACGCGTCTCTCAACCGGCACACGCCTAACGTCGCCTGGCTAAGCCCAGCAGAACGGGCAACCCCCCAGCCAGGAGGTCTGCTTTGCGGCGCGCCTTGCTCTCCGCCGCCTGCGCCGTCGTCACCACGACGGCGCTCGCGTTGCCAGCGTCAGCGGCCCCGAACCCCGTCCACAAGCAGGGACCGGAGTCGGAGTACGTCGTCCTCTACAAGGAAGGGGCCTCCCTCGGGAAGGCGCACGCGGCCGTGAAGGCGGCCGGCGGACGGATCGTCCACGAGAACACCGACGTCGGCGTGGCGACCGTTCGCACCGAGAACGCGAAGTTCACGCAGGCCGCGATGGGGCAGCGGGTCATCGACGGCGTGGCGCACAACCGCGTGATCGGCAACGCGCCGAAGGCCGCCAAGGGCGCCGGGAAGGCCGTCGAACGGGTGAAGGGCGCCGGAGGCAGGAAGGCCGCGCCGCCCGGCAAGCCGGAGAAGGGCGCCGACCCCCTCGCCGACCTCCAGTGGGACATGAAGCAGATGCACGCCACCGTGAAGGGCTCGTACAAGCACGAGCGCGGTGACAAGCGGGTGCTGGTCGGCGTGCTCGACACCGGCGTGGACGGGAACCACCCCGACATCAAGCCGAACTTCAACCGCGGGCTCAGCCGCAACTTCACCACCGACGTGCCGAAGGACGCCGACGGCAACGAGGTCGACGGGCCCTGCGAGTTCACGTCGTGCGTCGACCCGAACGACTGGGACGACAACGACCACGGCACGCACGTCGCGTCCGAGATCGCCTCGCCGCTGAACGGGCTCGGCACGGCGGGCGTCGCGCCGAACGTGTCGCTGGTCAACCTGCGCGTCGGCCAGGACTCCGGGCAGTTCTACCTGGGCCCGACCGTGGACGGCCTGACGTACGCCGGCAAGCACGGCATCGACGTCGTCAACATGTCGTACTACATCGACCCCTGGCTGTGGAACTGCGGGAACAACCCGGCCGACTCCGCCAACGACCGCCTGGAGCAGCGGACGATCATCAAGGCGACGCAGCGCGCGCTGGACTTCGCGCACGAGCGCGGCGTCACGCTGATCTCCGCGGCCGGGAACGACCTGGTCGACTACACCAAGACCAACATCGACGAGACCAGCCCCGACTTCCCGTCGGTTCCGGGCGAGAAGCCGTACAGGCGGACCGTCCCGGCGAGCTGCGTGTCGATGCCGTCGGAGGGCCGCAACGTCATCCCGGTCTCCGCGACGGGCATCAGCAAGCGCAAGTCGTACTACTCCAGCTTCGGCAACGGGTACGTCGCGGTGGCCGCGCCCGGCGGCGACAAGGCCGACAACGCCTCGGGCAAGCCCGACGACAAGCTCGGCATCTGGGCCGCGTACCCCGCCCGGCTCGCCAAGGAGCGCGGCGAGCTGAACGCCGACGGCACGCCCAAGGTGCCGAACGTGATCCGCCAGTGCACCGGCAAGACCTGCGGCTACTACCAGTCGATCCAGGGCACCTCGATGGCGTCCCCGCACGCCGTGGGCGTCGCCGCCCTGATCGTCAGCAGGTACGGCACGAAGGACCGGCGCCGCGGCGGCCTCACGATGGACCCGGGCAAGGTCGAGCGCGTCCTCACCGGGACCGCGACCCCGCGGGCCTGCCCGTCCCCGCGGACCGTCGAATACGTCTGGTACAAGCTGACGGACGGCAAGTGGGTGAAGAACACCTCCAAGCAGACCTGTGAAGGGTCGTCCGACCACAACGGCTTCTACGGAGCCGGAATCGTGGACGCCCTGCACGCCGTCCAACACTGACCCGTTCTCCCCGCGCGGTCCCCGGCACCTCCGCCGGGGACCGCGCTGCTATGCGGTGTCGTCCGGGGAAGAGGCGGAGCCGGGGGGCGGAGGTGCCTCTCGGGGCGTCGAGGGGGACGGAGTATGTTGGTTGACCTGGACTTCCCCGTGATCCCGTCTTCCCTGGTGGTAAGCGTTCCGATGAGCCCGAAGAGGTCGTACAGAGTCACGTTCGTGTGCACGGGCAACATCTGCCGTTCGCCGATGGCCGAGTGGGTCTTCCGCCACCGCGTCGAGGAGGAGGGCCTGGACGTCGAGGTGGACAGCTCCGGCACCGGCGGCTGGCACGCCGGCGACGAGGCCGACGCGCGGACCGTCGCGGCGCTGCGGCGGGCCGGGTACCGGTCGGCGCACATCGCGCGTCGGTTCGAGCCGGAATGGTTCGCCGAGTACGACCTGATCATCGCGCTGGACGAGGGGCACCTGCGGGCGCTGCGGGCGATGGCGCCGGACGCCGGGGCCCGCGAGAAGGTGCGGCTGCTCCGCGAGTTCGACCCCGAGGCGGGGAGCGACCTGGACGTCCCCGACCCGTACTACGGCGGGCGCGCCGACTTCGACCACGCGCTGGAACTGGTCGAGGCCGCGATGCCGGGGCTGCTGGACGAGGTCCGCGCGGCGCTCAAGGACCGCTGAGCCGTGCGGGAGCGCGTCGCCGCGCTGCTCGGGACGCCGGTCGAACGGATCGCCGGCCTCGGATCGAGCCACGCGTGGACCCTGCACCGCGCGACCCTGTCCGACGGACGCGAGGTGTTCATCAAGGCCCTCACCGACCGCCCGCTTGACGCGGGCGCCGCGGGTGGCGCGGGTGGCGCGGAAGGCGCGGGTGGTGCGAGTGGTGCGGAAGGCGCGGGCGGCTCGGGTGGTGCGGGCGTTGCGGGTGGCTCGGGTGGTGCGGCTCGTTCAGGCGGCTTGGGTGCTGCTGCGGATCGTTCGGGTGGTGCGGATCGTTCAGGTGGGGCGGGGGTGTTCGCGGCTGAGGCGGCGGGGTTGCGTTGGTTGGGGGAGGCGGGGGACGGGACGCCCGTTCCCGAGGTGCTGGCGAGCGACGATCGCGTGCTCGTCCTGCCATGGCTGGAGCAGGGGGCGGCGGGGCCTGAGGCGGCTGAACGGTTCGGGCGCGAGCTCGACGCGATGCACGCCGCGTCGCCGGGCGCGTTCGGGGCGCCGTGGGACGGGTTCATCGCCGACCTTCCGCTCGACAACACCCTGGACGGCGGCGACTGGTCCGCCTGGTACGCCGAACGGCGGCTCGAACCGTTCCTGAGGCGCGCGTCCCGTTCGCTGTCGCGGGACGACGTGGCGCTCGTCGAACGCGTCATGGGGCGGATCGGCGGGCTGGCGGGGCCGGCGGAGCCGTCCGCCCGGATCCACGGCGACCTGTGGTCCGGCAACGTCCTGTGGACGGACGGGCGCGCGATGCTGATCGACCCGGCGGCGCACGGCGGGCACCGGGAGACGGACCTCGCGATGCTGGCGCTGTTCGGCACGCCGATGCTGAACCGGATCCTAGCCGCGTACGCCGGGGCGGCCCGGGAGCGGGGCGCGCCGCTCGCGGACGGGTGGCGCGAGCGCGTCCCGTTGCACCAGCTCCATCCGCTGCTGGTGCACGTCGCGCTGTTCGGCGGCTCGTACCGTTCGGCGCTGGTCGAGGCGGCGTCCGCGGCGCTCGGCGCCGGGGGCTGAGCCCCGCTTTCGCTTCGACTTGGTAACTCCGCAATCATGGCTGTTTGTCTTCTGGAAGATGAGATAGAAACGACGGGTCGATGACGGCTCGGCGCCACGGAAGGGCGGGTGCGGGGACATCCCGATGGACGGCAGGCACAAGGAACGGGCCCCACGAGGGCGCCTCGGGGCGGCGTGGAAGGGCCTAGTCCCGGTCGGCGTCGCCACCGCGGCGGCGCTGGTGATCGGCGGCGGCATGGACGTCGTGCACCGGCACCGGATCGCGGAGGAGACCGAGCACGCCGCCAAGCCCGCCGCGAAGAAGCAGCGGACCGAGCCGCGCTTCGTCGTCGGCGTCCGCACGCCGGGCACCGCCGTCGTCGTCCGCGACGTCCGTACGGGCGAGGACGTCAGACTCCCCGTCGCCGCGTCGAACGGCCGCCGGTTCCAGCGGATCGCGTCGGCGGGCGAACGCTCCTACATCGTCGCCTCGTCCGCCGCACGGAAGGTCACGTTCCAACGGCTGAAGCTGGAGAAGGACGGCCGTCCCAAGGAACTGTCCGAACTCCCCAAGGCGACCGTCGCGGGCGCCTCCACCGCCTGGTCCGACCTCGCCGTGACCCCCGACGGGAAGACCCTCGCGTACGTGACGTACCGCGGCGCGCGGGCGCGCGTGGACGTCGTGTCGCTGTCGGGTGGCGCCCGCAAGACGTGGACGACCCGTGCCGCCGGGCGCGTGGGCAGCCTGTCGTGGGCGGGCGGGCGCCTCTCGTTCGTCTGGACCCCGTACCGCAGGGTGAACGGCCGCGCCACGGCCCTCGGCCACCAGGTGCGCGTCATCGACACCGCCGCCGTTCCGTCCGGCGACCTCAAGGCCAGCAAGCCCGTCCTCAAGCTGCCGAGGGGCAGCGGCGTCGCCGTCATCAGCAAGGACGGCCGGACCGTCGTCACGGGCGTTCCCCAGCGGACGCAGATCGCGTTCCAGGCGTACTCCACCGAGACCGGCCGCCCCACCAAGGTGCTGTGGCGCCAGAACGCCGCGGGAAGCCTCGCCCGCCTCGTTCCCGACCGAACGGGCGGCCACCTGCTCGCCTCCGTCAGCGACGGCCACCTCTACGCCCAGGGCACCCGCGCCCTCCCCGGCAAAGACCTAGCCGACGCCGCCTGGTAACCCCCCACCGCCCGCCCACGCCCCCGACGTTCGCGGGCCCAGAACGCAAGCCCTGCGGGGACGAGCGCTGCGGGGGGGGCGCAGGCGCTGCGCGGAGTGTGGACGCTGCGCGGATGGGGCGCTGCGGGGAGTGCGGACCGTGCGGGAGTGCGGGCGCTGTGGGGAAACTGGGCGCTGCGGGGTGGCGGTCGGGGACGTAGGGTTGGGCTGACGAAACCGGGCGAACGGAGCGAAACCGTGGGCATGGTGATGGCAGTCAGCTTCACCCGGTACGGCCGGCTCTACTACCTCGACCCCGGGGAGCACAGCCCGAAGGTGGGCGACCGGGTGCTCGTTCCGACCGACTCGGGTCCCGAGGTGGCCGAATGCGTCTGGGCGCCGCAGTGGGTGTCGGAGGACATCGACGGCCTGCCGGTCTGCGAGGGCCCCGCGACCGAGGAGCACCTCGGCCGCGACGAGGCCAACCGGCGGCGGCGCGCCGAGGGCAAGAGCATCGCCAAGCGGCTGATCCGCAAGCACGAACTGCCGATGAAGGTGATCGGCGTCGACTACCTCGACCGCGAGAACGTCTTCAAGATCTACTTTTCCGCCCCGCACCGGGTGGACTTCCGCGCGCTGGTCCGTGACCTCGCCCGCGGCATCAAGGCCCGCGTCGAACTGCGCCAGGTCGGCCCGCGCGACGAGGCCCGCCTTCAGGGCGGCATCGGGCCGTGCGGACGCGATCTGTGCTGCGCCACGTTCCTCAAGGACTTCGAGCCCGTCTCCGTCCGCATGGCGAAGGAACAGGACCTGCCCGTCAACCCGTTGCGCATCGCCGGCGCGTGCGGCCGCCTGATGTGCTGCCTGAAGTACGAGCACCCGCTCTACATGGAGTTCAAGGAACGCGCGCCGCGCCTCGGGTCCACTGTCAGCACGCCCGAGGGGGAGGGGCAAGTCATCGGCTACAACGTCCCCGGCGACCGCGTCACGGTCAAGGTCGGCTCGCGCCGCTGCTCCTGCCCGTCCGCATCCGTCTGCTCGCCCCGCAAGCAGCACGACCAGATGTACGGCGAGGAGCCCTCCTGAACGGCGCGCTCCGCACGTTCACTCTGTTGCGCAGTGGTTAGAGCGCGGTCCGAGTGTCCTGAGCGTCTGCGGCTGGGCAAGGCGGGGGTGTACTGGGCGTCTGTGGCTGGTGGGGGCGCGGGGTCGAAGGGGCTTGGGGTGGCGGCGTGAGCTGGGGTGCTGTAGGGATGACCCATGTCGTTGATCCCTTCACATGACCCGGTGGTCGTCCGCGCCGCCGACGCCGAGACGATCGGGGCGCTGCCCGTCATGGGGACGCTGCTGGCCGACAGCAGCGCCACCGGGGGAGCGCTGAGCGCCCAGCGGATCACGCTCGCGGACGGCGCGGACGGCGCGACGCCGCATCACCACGAGACCGCGAGCGAACTGTTCTTCGTACTCGACGGAACGCTCCAGGTCCTGTCCGGCGAGGAAGTGATCACCGCCGGGAAGGGCGACCTGCTGGTCGTTCCGCCGCTGACCGCGCACGCGTTCGGCGCCGCTCCCGGCCACGACGCCGACCTGCTCATCGTGATCACGCCCGGCGTCGAGCGCTTCGACTACTTCCGCCTGCTCGGACGGCTCGCGGCGGGCGAGGACGTGTTCGCCGAACTGCTCGAATCGCAGGAACGCTTCGACAACCACTTCCTCGACAGCCCCCTCTGGACTCAGACCCGAGCCCGCTGAACCCGCCCTTCGGCGGGCCCCACTGCACGCCGGCCACTGCCGAGCACCGAGCACCGAGCGGCGAGCACCGAGCAGCGGACGCCGGGCACCGCTAGGCACCGCCAGGCGTGGGCTGCCGCCGGGCACCGCCGGGCGTCTTGCCGCTGGGCGTCGGCTGCGCGGCGTGCGCCGCCGGACATTGCCGGGCATCGGCTGGCGTCGTGTGCCGAAGCGGACCGTCCACAGCCGCAGTCGTGTGCGGTGGTGCGCTGTCCAGAGGCGTGCGCCGTCCGCAGTCCTCCGCCCGTCGCTCGTTGTCGTTCGATCCTGTTCAGCGGACGGTCGTTCGGTGGGTGGGGTCAGGCGGCGACGGGGTGTTCGGCGGGGGCCTTCGGGGAGGGGGACGGGACGACGCCGCGCGGGCCCGGGAGGGCATAGCGGAAGATCTTCTTCCACGTGCTGCCGACCTGCTTGGCGAGCGAACCCGTGTGGTACGGCAGGTCGTACTTCTCGCACAGCGCGCGCACGCGCGGGGCGATCTCGGCGTAGCGGTTGCTCGGCAGGTCGGGGAACAGGTGGTGCTCGATCTGGTGGCTGAGGTTGCCGGTCATCAGGTGCAGGAACGGGCCGCCGCTGATGTTGGCCGAGCCGAGGAGTTGGCGGACGTACCACTCGCCCTTGGTCTCGTCCTCCAGGCGGCCCTCCTCGAACACCTCGATGTCGCCGGGGAAGTGCCCGCAGAAGATGACCATGTGCGCCCACACGTTGCGGGTGACGTTCGCGGTGAAGTTGGCGCCGAGCGTCGCCAGGAACTGCGGGCCCGACAGCAGCGGGAACGCCAGGTAGTCCTTGCCCCACTGGCGGCGGATCTTGCGGCCGATGGCGCGCAGCTTCGCCGCGGTCTCCTCCGGGTCGTTCGTGCCCTCCAGGATCTTGTTGAGCTCCAGGTCGTGCAGCGCGACGCCGTACTCGAAGAACATCGCGAGCAGCGTGTTGTAGACCGGCTGCGGGATGTTGGCCCAGTGCCACTCCTGCTCGGGCGTGACGCGCAGGATGCCGTAGCCGACGTCGTTGTCCTTGCCGAGGATGTTGGTGAAGGTGTGGTGGACGAAGTTGTGGGAGTGCTTCCACTGCTCGGCGGGCGAGACGTTGTCCCACTCCCAGGTCGTCGAGTGGATCTTGGAGTCGCGCATCCAGTCCCACTGGCCGTGCATGACGTTGTGCCCGATCTCCATGTTCTCCAGGATCTTGGCGAACGCCAGCGTCGCGGTCCCGGCGATCCAGGCGGGCGGCAGCGAGGAGGCCAGCAGCATCGCGCGGCCGGCGATCTCCAGGCCGCGCTGGAGGCGGATGATCCGGTGGATGTACGCGGCGTCCCGTTCGCCGAGGTCGCCGGCCACCTCGTCCCGGATGGCGTCCAGCTCGCGGGCGATGGCCTCGTAGTCGGCGCGGGTGAGATGCGCGGTGGTGGCGGTCATGACCTCTCGTTCCTTACAGCTCGATGTCCACGGGGCCGGCGGCGGCCGAGACGCAGGTCTGGATCACGTGGCCCTCCTCGCCGTGCACCTCGCCGGTGCGCAGGTCGCGGACTCGGCCGGAGCGGAGGCGGCCGACGCAGCTGTAGCAGATGCCCATCCGGCAGCCGCTCGGCAGCAGCGCGCCCGCGCCCTCCCCGGCGTCCAGGAGCGGCGTGCTCCCGTCCGCGTCGACCTCGATGTCACTGGCACTGAACCGGACTCTGCCGCCTCCGCCCTCGCCCTCCGCGCCCGCTGCGGGGAGGGCGAGCCGGAAACGTTCCATTCGCAGCCGGTCGCCGGCCTCGGCCGTACGCCAGTGCGCCTCGATCTCGTCCAGCAGGTCGGACGGCCCGCAGGCCCAGGTGTCGCGCTCGGCCCAGTCGGGGCAGACGTCGGCCAGTTCGGCGAGCTTGAACCGCCCGTCGGTGCCGGTGTGCCGCTCGTACAGCCGCAGCTCGGGCACGCGTTCGGCGAGCGCCCGAAGCTCCGCACCGAAGATCACATCCTCGGGCGTACGAGCGGAGTGAACGAGCACAACATCCGGCATACGCCCCGCACCCGGCAGACGGTCTACGCCCGGCGTGCGGTCCGCGGCTCGCGGGCGGATCGGGGTCGGCGTGCGGTCTGCGGCGCGTTCGGTGAGGGCGCGGAGGATGGCCATGACGGGCGTTATGCCGCTTCCCGCGGTCAGGAACAACAGCCGTTCGGGCAGATCCGGCGGGAGGACGAAATCGCCCTCGGCCGCGCCGAGGTGCACGATCGTCCCAGGACGGACCGCGTGAACGAGATGCCTGGAGACAAAGCCGTCCGGACCCGCCTTGACGGTCACGGTGATGCGGCCGTCGGGACGCGGCGGCGAGGAGAGCGAGAACGTGCGCCAGTGCCGGACGCCGTCGATGTCGATGCCGATCTTGACCCACTGTCCGGGCCGGTGCCCGCGCCACGCCTGGCCGGGACGGATCACGAGGGTGGCCGCGCCGGGCGCCTCATGCCGTACGGCCTCGATCCGACCGCGCGGGTCCGCCGCGGACCAAAGCGGGTTGATCATGCCGAGGTAGTCCTCGGGCAGCAGGGGCGTGGTCAGCCACCGCGCGGCAGCGACGAGCCGCCGCGCCGCACCGACCGCCCCCGCCCCCCGCCAGAGCGACCACCGGAGCCGTCACCGGAACGGCTGCCAGCCGGCCCGCGGCCATCGTCAGAGCCGTTGCCGGAATGGCTACCTGCCGAACTTCGGCCGTCACCGGAGCCGTCGCCGGAGCCCCTGCCGGAGTGGCCGCCAGAGCCGCTGCTGGCACCGCCAGCGGAGCCGCCGCCGACCGGCCCCGGGCCATTACCGGAGCCACTGCCAGCAGGAACTTCGCTCCCGCCAGCGCCGCCGGAGGGCCCGCCAGAACCGCTGCGGACCTGGCCCCGGCCGTTGCCGGAGTCGCTGCGGACCGGACCCCGGCCGCTGCCGGAACCGCTGCCGGAACCGCCGCCGGAGCGGCTGCCAGCCGAACCCCGGCCGGCGTCGGAGTGGCCGCCGGGGCCGCTGTCGGTGTTGCTTCCTGCCGAACCCTGGGCTCCGCCGGGACGGTTGCCAAAGTTGCCGCCAGCCGGACCCTGGCCCTCGCCGGAGCGGCTGCTGGGCGCGGTTGCGCCGGTCCGCCGTCGGGTCGCGTGCGATGCGGTCAAGTCGGGCCTCCCCGGGGCGCTCGAACCTACGCTTGGGTAACCTACGCTCGCGTAGGTAGAGGGACGTAGGCAAGCCCCGCCGGACAAAAGCGACGGGCATCACACCATCGCATGATGTCCCATGGAATGGTGTAATGCCCGCTGACAAAGACCCGCCCCGCCGTGTGCGGCCCGGCTAACAAAACGCGCACCGGGCAACGAACCGGCGGATCAGAACGGCGACGTCGGCCGCTCCTGCCGTACGCCGTCCACGAAGACGTCCAGCTTCTCGGAGTAGAAGCAGACCAGACCGGCGACCTTCCGGCCCTCATCAAGCGGCGTACGGTACGACCAGGCGAGATCCTTGTGCACCTCGCCGTTCGCGCGGATCGACCAGTACTCCGCCGTCCCCTTGTAGGGGCAGCCGGTCACCGTATCGCTCGGCTCCAGCAGGTCCATTCGGACGTGCGGCTTCGGCAGGTAGTAGCGCACCGGCAGTCCCGTCTCGAACAGCAGCTTCGGGCTGCTCGACTCCGCTACCGTGACGCCGTCCACCTCGATCCGTACGGTGCGCGAGCTGGCCAGCACGTCCACCCGGGTGTACGGGTTGCGCGGATGGACGAAGACCTCCTCGTCCTCCTCGAACCAGGAGTCCATCGCGTCCCAGTCGAGACGTACCAGGTCGCGCAGTTCCTCGACGGGGGAGTCCTTGTAGCGCACCGCCGCCCCGGGCGCCCGCGCGCCGTCCACCTGGACCGTGTAGGCGGTCGCGTCGCCGCGGCTCGGCGAGTGGTCGCCGGGGCCGTCCTCGACGAGCTCGGCCCGGACATCGGATACCGGGAGGTAGTAGGCCGGGTAGTAGGGGATCTCCCACACGAGCGAGGGAGACGTGGTGTCGGCCACCAGCCGCCCACCGAGGTACGCCCGCACCCGCTTGGCGCTCTGCTCGATCCGAACGCGCGTTCGCTGAGAAGCACTGTCCTTTGTTGAGCCCATGTCCGGGCCAACAGCCCCCGCCGCACCCCTATTTCACCTCCCAGCGAAGCCGCCCAACGAAATCTCCGACCGTCCTTAGGGAAACCCGATACGCCCGCAAAAACCCCTCCGATAAGCGCAATCCCCGAGTTTCTCTCGTCCGCACTCCCACCAGAAGACCAGCCCCGTACGCCCCCGACCCACGCCCAGCCTCAAACACGCCCCGGCTTCGAACACGTCCCGGCAGCCTCGGACACGCCCCGGCCCGGCCCGCGCGTCGCACGTGCCTTCGGGCCCAAGGCGCGAGCCCCGCACGCGTCCGGAACCGAGGCGCGGGTCGTGTACGGGTGCGGGTCCGAGGGGCGGAGCGGGTCCGGGTCCGGGGCGCGGTTGCGTACGGGTCCGGGACTGAGCCGCGAGCCTCGCACGCGTCCGGGTCCGAGGCGTGGGTCGCGTACGGGTGCGGGTCCGAGGGGCGGAGCGGGTCCGGGTCCGGGGCGCGGTTGCGTACGGGGCCGGGCCCAAGGCGTGAGCCCCACACGCGTCCCGATCCGAGGGGCGGGTTGCGTACGGGGCCGGGACCGAGGCGCGAGCCCCACACGCGTCCGGCACCGAGGCGCGGGTCGCGTACGCGTCCGGGCCCCAGGCGCGATCCCCGCACGCGTCCGGGACTGAGCCGCGAGACCCGCACGCTCCCGGTCCGAGCCGCCGGTCGCGTATGGGTTCGGGGCCGAGGCGCGGGTCGGCGTACGTGTCCGGGACCGAGGCGCGGGTCTCGTGCACGCTCCCGGTTAACGCACTGGACTCGTCTCTCCCCGCTAGGAGTTCCGCTGCCATGCGCGCTCGTCTCCAGCAGCAGCCGCAGCCGGCCGACGCTCCTCAACGCGCTCGCCGTGCAGTGGGTTGGGGGTCAGGCGTTGGCCGGGGTTGGGGCTCCGGACTCGGTCTTGGTGTCGGGCTCGCGCTTTCGGCGCGGGATGATCAGGACTGGGACCAGGGCGACCAGCAGGACGGCGGCCGTCCACCAGAACGTCTCGGTGAACGCGTCGGTCAGCAGGGCGGGTGTCCGCGGTCCGTGGTTCGCGGCGGCGTCGTTGAGGTTGCCGCTCGCGCCCGGGATCTCGCTTCGGATCGCGATCTGTAGGACGACGGCCGCGGCGGCCGTTCCGAACGAGCTGCCGATCCGGATCAGCACGTTGCTCCCGGCGGTCGCGGCCGGTACGGACGCGGGCGGCAGGCCCTGGTAGGCGGCCGCCATCAGCGCGGGCGCGATCAGGCCGTGGCCGAGGCCGACGACCAGCATCGCGCCCATGAGCAGGGAGCGCCCGCCGGACGCGTCGATCGTGGTGAGGGCCAGCGCCCCTGCGAGCACGATCGCCACGCCGCCGGACCCGATCCAGCGCGCCCCGTAGCGGTCGGTGAGGCGCCCGCCGATCAGCATCGTGACCATCGCGCCGACGCCCATCGGCGCGAGCAGCCAGCCGGACTCCAGCGCCGAGTCGCCCCGGACGATCCGCGCGAACAGCGGGATGAGGATCATCAGCCCGAACACCGCCCCGCCGTACAGGAAGAACCCGCCGGTCGCCGTGGTGAACGCGCGCGTCCGCAGCAGCCGCAGGTCGATCAGCGCGCCCGAGCCCTTGCGCAGCGCGTGCGCGCCGAACGCCAGTACGAGCACGCCGCCCGCGATGACGCTGGTCAGGAACCGGGCGCCGGTGAGGCTCGCGCCGTTCCCGGCCTCCGACAGCCCGTACACCAGGGCGGCGAGGCCCGGGGACAGCAGCATCATGCCGAGCACGTCGAGGCGGCTCGCGCGGTCGCGGTCGGTGTCGCGCGGCAGCATCAGCACGGCCGCGAGCAGCGCCGCCGCGCAGAACGGGACGTTGACGTAGAACAGCCAGCGCCAGCTCAGGTGATCGACGATCACGCCGCCGAGCAGGGGGCCGAGCGCGGGCGCGAGCATCGCGGGCACCGAGACGATGCTCATCACCCGGCCCATCCGGCCGGGCCGGCGGCGCGCGCCAGCATGGTCTGCCCGACCGGCATCAGCATCCCGCCGCCGATGCCCTGCAGCACGCGGAACGCGATCAGCGAGGGCACCGACCAGGCGACGCCGCACAGCAGCGAGCCCCCGATGAACAGCACCAGCGAGGTCAGCCACATCGTGCGGGCGCCGAACCGCTGCACCGACCAGCCGGTCAGCGGGATCGCCATGGACAGCGCCAGGGTGTAGCCGGTCGCGACCCACTGGATCGTCGAGAGCGAGGCGTCGAAGTCCGTGCCGAGGGTCGGGAGCGCCACGTTGACGATCGTGGTGTCGAGGACGGTCATGATCGCGCCGAGGACGACGACCAGCGCCAGCCGCCACAGGTGCCGATCGAATCCTGCCTGGTCAGACGCCTTGTCAGGTGGAGGAGTGGTCATCCGGCCGCCTTCTGGAGTGAGGTTTCCGTACGCCGTATCGGTGCCACCGTACACCGTATCGAGAGATCTGTACACCGTATCGGTTTGGCGTACACCGTATCGGCCTGGACGTACGCTGTATGGGTAAGATCGGAACGTGGCAGAGACAGCGAACGGTGATCATCTCGATCACGAGGAGGACGACGACCCCGAGCAGGTGCGCGACGACGCGGCGGTCCGTGATCGGGTGCGGCGCCGCGTTCAGCGGAGCGACCGTGACCAGGGCCGCGGCGGCGAGCGTGAACGCGCACCGCGGGCGCGCGGCGGCGAGCGCAGCGGCGTGCCCGCGCGCTACGACGTGTGGGACCGGCCACGCGGCGGTCGCCGTCCGAAGCTGTCGCGCGAGGCGATCGTCGCCGCCGCGATCGAGATCGCCGACGCGGAGGGCCTGGAGGCGGTGTCCATCCGCCGCGTCGCGAACGAGTTGGGCGTGCGCGCGATGAGCCTGTACGGGCACATCGACCGCAAGGAGGACCTGCTCGACCTCATGTACGACGAGGTCGCCGCGCACGTGCTGATCGAGGGTGAGCTACCGGACGACTGGCGCGAGGCGTTCATGGTGATCGCGCGCAAGGAGCGCGCGGCGGGGTTGCGGCACCCGTGGATGTTCCAGCTCGCGGGCAGTTCGCCCAGGATCGGTCCGAACGGGCTGCGGCACGCCGACCAGTCCCTGGGCGTGGCGGCCAAACTCACCGACGATCCCCTCAGCCAGACGGAAATCGTCACTAGCATCGACCACTACATGCTCGGATTCACCCTGCGCGAGCAGCGTATCGACGAGATGGGACGCACCGGCCTCCAGGAAGTGCAGGACAGCCTGATGGGCCGTCCGTACTTCAGAAGCTGGCTCGAAGACGGCCACTTCCAGCATCTGAAACCGGTCCTCGATGCGGGCATCTTCGGTCAGGCGAGCTTCGAGAAGGGGCTCAACTGGCTGCTCGACGGCATCGAGCGCGAGTACGGCGGGGCCTGAAACGCCCCGCCGGTGGCCGCGCGAGGCGGCTGGGACATAGCGTAGGCGCAGGTGCACGTGGTGCGACGACGAGACGGGGATCCAGTGCGGGCAGCGCGAGTCATCACGGCGGTCGCCGTGCTTCTGCTGGCGACGGCGTGCGGCGGCGGGGGCGACGACAAGAAGCAGACCGCGTCGACACCGCCCGCGCAGCCGGCTCCGTCCGCCGGCCTGACGTCGTTCTATCAGCAGAAGCCCGAATGGAAGTCCTGCGGTGGCGGCTTCGAGTGCACGACCGCCGAGGCGCCGCTGGACTACGCCAAGCCCTCCGGCACGAAAATCAAGCTCTCGCTGATCCGGCTGCCAGCCGAGAACAAGGCCGAACGCATCGGTTCCTTGCTCACCAACCCGGGCGGGCCCGGCGGCTCGGGCATCCAGTTCGTTCGGCAGGCGGCCCGCACGTTCGGCGACGACCTGCGGCAGCGCTTCGACATCGTCGGCTTCGACCCCCGCGGCGTCGGCGCCAGCGCGCCCGTCCGCTGCATGACGGGCCCGCAACTCGACGCGTTCTTCAGCGCCGACTCCTCCCCGGACGACAAGGCGGAAACCGACGCGTTCGCCGCCCAGAGCAAGGGCTACGCCGACAACTGCAAAGCCAAGAACGCTGAATCGCTGCCCCACCTCGGCACCGCCGACGCCGCACGCGACATGGACGTCCTGCGCGCCGCACTCGGCGACCGCAAGCTCACCTACTACGGCGCGTCCTACGGCACGTACCTCGGCGCGGTCTACGCGGAGCAGTTCCCCAAGAACGTCCGCGCGCTCGTCCTCGACGGAGCCCTCGATCCCCAGGAATCCGCGACCGGAACCCTGGTCGAGCAGGCCAAGGGCTTCGAAACCGCCCTCAAAGCCTTCGTGGCCGACTGCGTCAAAACCAACTGCCCCCTAGGAAAATCGCCTGACCAAGCACTGGCCAAGGTTGCCGACCTGCTCGCCAAGGCCGACAAGACCCCCCTCGCCAACACCCGCGACGACCGCAAGGTCACCGAAGCCTGGGCCACGACGGGCATCGCCACCGCCCTCTACGCCAAGGAGTACTGGCCCGTGCTCCGCCAGGCCCTCGCCCAGGCCCTCCAGGCGAACGACGGCACGCTCCTCCTCCGTCTCGCCGACACCATGGTGGAACGCAAGGACGACGGCTCCTACAGCAACCAGACCGACGCCAACATGGCCGTCAACTGCGTCGACAAGCCCAACCCGCCGTCGCTCGCCGCCTACGCCAAGTTCGCCGACGAGGCCAAGAAGACCTCCCCCGCTTCGGCCCGTTCGTGGTCTGGGGCGGCCTGCCCTGCGTCTACTGGCCCGTCCAGACCCACACCCAGCCGAAGCCCATCACCGCCAAGGGCGCCGCCCCGATCCTCGTCATCGGCACCCTCCGCGACCCCGCCACCCCGTACAAGTGGGCCAAGAGCCTGTCCTCCCAGCTCTCCAGCGGTGTCCTGCTCACCCTCGACGGCGACGGCCACACCGCCTACCTCCAGAGCAACCCCTGCATCAGCCGCGCCACCGACGGCTACCTCCTCACCGGCCAGCCCCCCAAGGACGGCACCGTCTGCCGCTGATGCACGCACTCCCCAACACCCGGTAGACTGCAAGCCGCCGTCCACCAACGGCACGCCGCCTTAGCTCAGTCGGCAGAGCGATTCACTCGTAATGAATAGGTCATCGGTTCGATTCCGATAGGCGGCTCCACGTCAGAGGCCCCTTCCGCTCCCGGAAGGGGCCTTCTGCGTGACTGCCTGAGTAGACCGCCGTTACCGCACGTCCACGTAGTCGTCCCGGTGCACCTTCGCGTAGGTGGCCGAGCCGGGATGGTACGCCCGCCAGGTGCCGTCCTTGGATGCCTTGAAGCCCTTGCGGAAGAGCCCGTTGCGGTCGCCGCGGGTGCTGCCGACGTAGGTCCACTTGGCCGAGCTCTTGGGGCGGAAGTAGAAGTACATCTTCTGCTTGACGAAGTGGTGCCACTTGTCGGTGTAGCGGTAGAGCATTCCCTGGACGGTGACCGTCCCGCCCTTGCGAACGGGTTCGGGGGCCGCGTTGTAGTCGAGGATGCGCGTGAGATGGCGCACGTCCACGTAGTCGGACGGTCCCGCCGTCGTCACGTAGTCGCCGTAGGTGCTGCCTTGAACGGCCACGCGCCAGTACCCGTCGCGGTACGCCTTGCCGGTCACACTGAAGCGGCCCTGCTCATCCGTCAACGTCAGCGCGCTCTTGTTGCCCCAGGTTTTTCTTGTCGGCGGAGAACTGGAGCCGGTACGGGACGTAGGGAGCCGGTGCCTTGCTTCCGTCCGCTCGCGCAACCATGAACTGGCCATGACCGGTGACCGTCCCGGTGTACGCGACGGGTTCTGGCCCGGCGTCGAAACCGTTGACGGTGACCCGGAGAGGTGCGGCCGCGGTGGCGGAGGCGACGGGTGTCAACGCGGTCAAGGCGACCATGGCCGACGCGGACAGAGACTGATATTTGCAAGGCCGCGTATAGAATCGCATCTTCGTGTGGCTCGGCGTGCCCTCAACGCTGTTACTAATGCGGGACGCTCCGACAAGGTGTTAGTACGGTCCATGGCGGGCTCGCACTCTCTTACTTATGAGAGTATCCAGGCTGCCTCATTGGCTGACAGCAGGCGCTTCCGTTTCTCTGACGATGTGTTTCTTGGGCTTTTGTCATGCGGTTGTCTTCTTCGGCGCGCCGGGATGGGAGGCCTGCCGGCAGCCCGGTCCTGATGAGCCGTGTCGCTTGCGTGTGCTTGGGGTGAGGCGGGCTCGGTGGTCGTCTCGCTTTTCTGGGCGTCCGGTATCGTTTCGACGGTGAACGATGCGGTGATCAGTGCCTTCCTGGCCAACCGACCGGACGATTCTCGCCGGGTGACCCTGCGCCACCCTGCCAGTCGTGACCAAAGCGAGTTCCTTGGCCTGGTGAGCGCGAGCACGGAACTGCACCATCCGTGGATGTCTCTGCCGTCCACGCCGGAGCAGTACGCGGCCTACCTTGCGCGATACGAGCAGCCGGGTGAAGAGTCGTTGCTCGTCTGCCTGCGCAGTAGTGGGGCTATCGCGGGTGTGGTCAATATCAACAGCATCATTCGGGGGCGGTTCCAATCGGCCTCGATCGCCTACGCCGCCTTTGCCTCCTTCGCCGGTCAGGGCTATATGGCCGAAGGAGTGGAGCTGGTGATGCGCTTTGCGTTCGAGCAGTTGCAGCTACATCGGCTCGAAGCCAATATACAACCTGAGAACCAGGCTTCTCTCAAGCTGGCTCGACGAGTCGGATTCAGGTACGAAGGGTACTCGCCCGAACTGCTGTTCATCGACGGCGTGTGGCGGGACCACGAACGGTGGGCGGTCACCAACACCATGGTCGACATTCTGCCTACGAGTCCGCATCCGACCTTGCCTGAACGTTAGAGCCGTCCGCTTACCGGTTCCGCTCCGATCGGTCAGCGTTGGGTTATGGACTGGGGGTAGTCGGTGATGATGCCGTTGACGCCGAGGCCCAGCATGGTGCGGATGCTGCCGGGTTCGTCGACCGTCCAAACGTTGATGCCCATGCCGAGGGCGTGGACGCGATCGACCAGGGCCTTGTCGGTGACCGTGAACTGCGGGTTCACGTCGTCGGCCCATTTGCTGAGCGCGACCAGTTCGGCGTCGGACGGGCGTTCCGCGTCCAGTACGCCGATCGGTACCTGCGGAAGCAGTTCGTGGAATCGTTCGGCGTCTTCCACGACGAACGACTGGACGCCCAGTTCACCTCTGGCCAGTGCTCGGTGGAGGTAGCCCGGGACGGCTCGGAGTTCGCGGTTGATGTCCTCGGGCAGTCCGTCGTAGTGGTCGCACGGGCTGATTTCGGCGAGCAGTCCGATTTTGCCGCGGACTTGTTGGATGACCTCGCGTACCGAGGCGATCCGCTCTCCGGCGTAGCGCTTGTTGAACCAGGAGCCGGCGTCCAGGGTGCGCAGTTGATTCCAGGTGAAGTCAGACACGCGGTAGGAAGGGCGGCCGGGGAAGCGCTCCTCGACGTCGGTGGTGCGTTCCATTGTGCAGTCGTGGAAGTTGACCAGTCGGCCGTCCTTGGTCCGCTGCACGTCGATCTCCACGAAATCCGCCTTCTGCCGGATCGCGGTCCGGATCGCGGCCGCCGTGTTCTCCGGCGCGACGCCCGAGGAACCGCGGTGGGCGATCACATCGGCTCTCGCGGGCGCGGCGTTCGCCGAGACGTCCGGGCCGAATGCCGGGGCCAGGCCGATCAGGGAGACGAGGGCGGCGCGCAGCGCGACTTTCCGCATGGGTGGCCTTTCGCTCGAACGACGTCCCGATCAAGATGGCGACCGCGAGTGATCACCCGGCCAACGGGTGGCGGCCGGGCAGGAGCCGGTGCGTGTCGCGTCGGAGCGGGGGCGGGGGTGGGAGCGAGGCCGAGGCTGCGGGGGCCGTACGGCCGTGCTTGGACGTTTGCGGGCCGGACGCGCCGTGGGCATGGTCTGACTCGGTCGGGTTGGTGGAAGATCGGCGGTGCTGTCGTTCAGAAGGAGCTCCATGGCCAGAGACAAGATCGTCGCGCTTCGGGACTATCTCACCGCGGCGGCCGGGGACTTTCCCGGTGCCGTCCGGGTGGAGGTCGTGGAGGACGAGACCGGCATGTTCAGCGTCGAGCTTGAGAGCGGCGAGGAGTTGTTCGTCGCCATCGCGGCCGTCGTCTCTTGATGGACGATTCCGGGATGTTCTGTGTATAGGCGGAACGGGCGGACGTGAAGGGGCCCGGCCGGTGGCCGGGCCCCTTCAGTGATGGTCAGTGGTGGGTGATCCACCAGGTCAGGGCGTCGACGGCGGCGGCTCCCAGGGCGGTGCCGGTGCCGTAGGCCAGGCCGCGGACGGCCGCGGTGGTGGCCAGGCGGTTCAGCCTGCGGGCACGGGCGCGCAGGCGTCTCCCGACGTGGGGCTTGGGCGAGGTGCTGGTCATGGCGGCCTTTCGAGTGCGGCCCCTGTGGTGGTCTGGGGCGTTAAGGGCGATTGGCGCACTCCGGCCGGTTTTCCGGTTCTGGTCGTCTGGCGGGCGGCGGCCGGGCAGGGTGGTGGACCTGGGCTTTCCGGCGGGTACGCGGCATCGGTGCGTTTCTCCGGACGGTTCGGACCGGACTGAGCGATGGGGGCGGCGGGGTGAACGGGTCCGAGGGGCGCGACGCGACCGCCAGGTACGCGGCGGCACTGAACGGTCTGTGGGAGGCGGCGGGGAGGCCGCCCCACAGGGAGCTGGCGCGGCAGGGCACGGCGCAGCGCCCGCCGGTCAAAATCGCCAAATCGTCGTGGAGCGACTGGATCAACGGCAGGAACGTGCCGTCCAACTCCCGGGTCGCCGGTTTTGTGGTCGAGTTGCTGACCCGCAGGGCGCGCCACCGTGATCCCGGCTTCGTCGGCGCGAAACCGGACTGGTGGGGCCAGATGCGCCGGCAGGCGCTCGCCGAACGCCGCGCCGACGGCGGCCAAGGCGGCCGTCCGCCGCGTGCGCGGCCGTCGGCGCCGATATCTGCTTCCGCGCCGGAACGGTGCCTGGTCGGTGTGATCCCGCCCGTCGCGGACTGTTTCCAGCCGCGTCAGGTCGCCGTTGTGTTGCAGGACGCTCTGGAGGCGGCCGGTGGGGAAACGGTCGTCTTGACCCAGCAGCCCGACGGGACGCGGCGTTCCATCGGTAGGGGGCGAGTGCTGTCGGGGATGGGCGGAGTGGGCAAGACGCAGTTGGCGGCCGATTTCGCACGCCGCGCCTGGGAGCACGGGGCGGTGGACGTGCTGGTGTGGGTGACGGCGGCCTCGACTCCGGCGGTGATCGATGCGTACGCCGAGACCGCCGTCCGTCTGGCCCTGCCCGGCTGCGACGGTAGCGACCAGGAGGCCGATGCGCGCGGTTTCCTGGCCTGGACGCGGGAGACCGACCGAAGCTGGCTCGTGGTCCTGGACGACCTGGGCGACCCCGACGACCTCTCGGGTTGGTGGCCGCCATCCGACACCGCAGGGGGACGCGTGCTGGCCACAACCCGCCGCCGGGACGCCGCGCTGTGGGGACACGGGCGTCGCGTGCTCGATATCGACATCTACGCCGCGGAAGAGGCCCGTTCCTACCTGAGCGACAAGCTCGCCGCTCTGGAACGCACCGAACCCGACGCCGAACTAGACGGCTTGGCCGCAGACCTGGGATATCTGCCACTGGCGCTCGCTCAGGCCGCCGCCTACCTCATCGACGCGGGCATCACCTGTGCCGAATACCGGATATTGCTGGCCGACCAGCGGCGCACGCTCAGCGACCTGGCGCCGGACAGCCTGCCGGACGACCATCCGCGGATCGTCGCCGCCGCTTGGGCGCTGTCGATCGACCGCGCCAACGCGGCCCGTCCCCAGGGACTGGCCCGCCCCCTGCTGGAACTGCTGTCCGTACTGGATCCCAACGGCATCCCGCAACAGATCCTCACCGCACCGGCCGCGCTGGCCTTGCTCAACGGTTCCGACCACGAGCTGGTACGGGACGCGGTAAGGCTGCTGCACCGTTTCAGCCTCGTTACTCACAATCCGGCTGCCACGGACCGCGAGATCCGTATCCACCAGCTCATCCAGCGCGCAACCCGCGAAAACAACTTCGCGCCCTCGGCCGACCCCGGCGCGGAGGCGCTCGCCGCGCTAGTTCGTACCGCTGCCGACGCCTTGATGGAGGTCTGGCCCGAGAACGAGCACGGTCGGCTAGCGCAGACCCTGCGCACCAACACGGCCGCCCTGGAACGTGCCCACCCCTCGGCCCTCTGGCAGAACGACCAAGCCCATCCGGTGCTGTTTCACTCCGCCATCAGTCTCGGCGAGACGGGCCAGGCCGCGGCGGCCCTCGCGGAATGGAACCGCCTCTACGACTCCGCCCGCGAATACCTGGGTCCCGACCACCGCGACACGCTCACCAGCAGGGGCGCCGTCGGACGTGCGCTGGGGAGACAGGCGACGTGGCGGGTGCGATAGCCGTTTTCGAGCAGCTCCTGCCCGAACTCGTTCGCGTGCTCGGGCCGGACGAACCAGAGACGCTCGAATGCCGGAGCAATATGGCGTACTGGCAGGGCGAGGCGGGCGATGTGGCGGGAGCGGTCGCCGCATACGAACGGCTGCTGCCCGACCTGGCCCGAGTGCTCGGGCCGGACGATTTCGAGACGCTGAACAGCCGAAGCAACCTGGCTTACTGGCGAGGGCTCGCGGGAGACGCGGCCGGTGCGGTCGCCGCGTTCGAGGAACTGCTGCCCGATCTCACCCGGGCACTCGGCTCCGACCATTCCCTGACCCTGGGCGTACGGAACAACGCCGCGCAATGGCGAGGCGAGACGGGCGACGCCGCCGGTGCTGTGGCCGCTTACGAAGCGCTGCTTCCCGATGTGGACCGAGCGTTGGGCTCCGACACCGCGCACGCTCTGGCCATGCGGAACAACATGGCGAAGTGGAGAGGGCTCGCCGGGGACACGGCCGGCGCGATCGCAGCGTACGAGGAACTGCTGCCTGACCTCGTCCGAGTTCTCGGCCCCGACCATCCGCTCACCCATACCGCCAGGAACAGCATGGCGCACTTGCGCGGTGAGGCGGGCGACGCCGAAGGCGCGGTGGCCGCCTACCAAGAACTGCTGGCGGACCGGCTGCGGGTGCTGGGCCCCGACCATCCGAGCACCCTGGACACCCAGAGCAATCTCGCGTCCTGGCAGGGCAGGTCGGGGGACGCGTCCGGGGCGGCAGCGGCGTTCGAGGAACTGCTCATCGACCGTTTGCGACTGATGGACCCCGACCATCCGCACGTTCTGCACGCGCGGGGAAGTCTCGCGAACTGGCGGGGAGAGGCCGGTGACGCGGCTGGAGCGCTCGCCGTTTTCGAGGAACTGCTCCCCGATTTCGTCCGAGTGCTGGGGGCCGTCCATCCGCAGACGCTTGTCACTCGGGCTTATCTGGCGCGGTGGCGCGGCGAGGCGGGCGACCCTGACGGGGCGGTGGCCGCATTCGATGAATTGCTGCCTGAACTCTCCCGAGTCCTCGGCCCTGACCATCCCTCCACCTTGTCCGCCCAAGCGCACAGGGCACGGTGGCTGGCCGACTGAGGCCCCGAGGCCGTTGGACGGCGCGGACCTAGCGAGTGGTGTGCGTGCTGCGCGGTGTGAGCTTGCTGTGCGTTCAGTGTGTCCGGTGTGTCCGGTGTAGTCGGCGCGGCTTGTGCTGGGGTTAGTACGGCTTGTGCGGGGCGGGCAGCAGTCGGTGCCGTCCCATGAGCGGTTTGGGTTTGCGGCGTCCCGTCTCGCTGGTCGCGATCCGGGGCGGCGGGGCGTCTCGGAAACGCTGAGGAAACGCCTGCTGGTTTATACAAGGTCCTCGAAAGATCAACGCCTTCGGATGCCCGGAGATTGTGTCCGGGGCGAAGTCCGCGCGCGTTCAGACGGCGTGATTTCGTTGAAAGGATTCTTGTGGTGAAACGTGCGACGACGGCCGTCGGCATTACCGGCGCGATGCTGGCCCTGAGCACTGCGGTGTCTGCCGCTGCTGCTGTGCCTGTCGCGGCGGGCGAGAGCCGGTCCGCGATGGGTGACGTGCAACGAGCGATGGACGCCCTCGCTGGAACGCCCGGAGTGGTGGGTGCCATCGGAGAGACGTACGTCGACGGCAAGCGCGTCGGGCGTGGAACGGCCGGCTCCCGCCTCCTCAACGGCAAGGGAGGGAGGATTCCCACTGATGCTCGTTACCGCATCGCGTCCCAGACCAAGAGGATAACGGCCACGGTGCTTCTGCAACTGGTCGACGAACACAGGCTCGGACTGGACGACAAGCTCAGCGAGGTCCTTCCCGAAGTGGCACGCCGAGACCTGGTCGAACGAGCGGACGAGATCACCGTTCGGCAGCTGGTGCAACTCACTTCGGGGATCCCGGATTTCTCTCACACCAAGGAATTCGATGACTTCGATTTCACGACGCACTACCGACCGACCGACCTGCTGAAGGCATCGCGGTCTCTGCCGCGTGAACAGGAGCCGGGAGAGAAGTTCTCCTACTCCAACACCGACTACATCCTTCTCGGCATGATTATCGAGAAAGTGAGCCGCCGCTCCCTGGCCGCCGAGTTCAAGCGGCGCATCTTCCGTCCCCTCGGGATGGACCGTACTTACCTGCCCACCAGGCCCGGCCAGGGCATCAAAGGCCCTCACGGGCACGGCTACTTCCCCGATGCCTCGGGCAGGTTGCACGACATGGACCGGCTCAATCCGAGTAGAGCGCTCGGAGCCGGCGGCGTGGTCTCGAACGCCCGCGACATCAGCAGGTTCTTCCGCGCTTTCCAGAGGGGCGATCTCCTGCCCGCGGACCTGCAACGGGTGCTTGAACCGCAGGGCCCGCCTCCCAACGGCGGGCCCTGCGGAGGCAGGCCGGAACTGCGCGGGCCCGCCGGCAGCGCGCCCGGCCTCAATGCCGTGACGTTCACAACGCCCGATGGACGCCGGCAGTTCGCCGTCTCCGTCACGTTGAGCATGGACAACGCGAATCCCGGCATCAGCGCGGCTCTCAGCAAGGCCGCCGGAACGGTGTTCTGTCCCAAGAAATAGCCCGGGTCGGGAGGTGGTGGTCTGCTGTCACGCCTCGGTACCTCTAGAAAGAAATGGTTTTTGAGGCGTGGTACATCGGCTCGGGGGCTCGGCCTCGCCCCGTTTCCGCGGGAACGGGGCGAGGCCACCGCACCCCCGGCCACCGTTGTACCGGCGGCCGCGGCACGTTCCCGTCCGGCGTACGGAGACGTCCAGAAGGCGATGAACGAGCTGCGTATCTCGCCTGCAAGCCTTCGCAGGCCGGTACGCGTCGGCGGGTGCACGCCGTCCCGCTACGGGCGGCGGGCCCTCAGACCGTAGGAGGTGGGCAGCCACTGGTCGCCGAACGGGAACCGCATCCGTCCGTCAGGAGAGCGGACGAGTTTCGGGTCGATGTCCTCATCGAACCATTCGGTGAGAGATTCGACCCGCAGTCCCGCGCTGGCCACGGCGCTCACCACCTCACCGATCCCGTGCGGATACTGGACGGTCTCCGTCGTTTGCGGCGACAGTTCGTTCACCGCGTACGACGAACTGTTGGAGAAGCGTACGGGCCGTTCCCCCGCGTAAGGGAAGTCGACCACCAGGGGCTCCACCGTGTCGGTCATCGTCACCAGCGGGTGCATGTCGATGAGCACCAGCGAGCCGCCGGGGCGCAGGCAGGCCGCCGCGGAGGCCATCCATTCGGCCGCCGAACGGATCCAGCACAGCACGCCGTACGAGGCGAAGACCACGTCGAATCGGCCGGAAAGGCTCTCCGGCAGTGCCAGCACATCGGACTCGACGAACTCCGCCGAAAGTTTGGCCTCGGCGGCCAGTTTCCTGGCACGTTCCACCGCGACGGCGGAGAAGTCCACTCCCGTCGCCTGTGCTCCCTCTCGCGCCCACGACAGGGTGTCCAGCCCGAAGTGGCATTGCAGGTGCAGCAGATCCAGGCCGGAAACGTCCCCGGCCGCCGCGGCGACTTCCGTCCGTTCTCGCTCGGTCAGCGAGGATTCGCCGGAGAGGAAGGCGTCCACGTCGTAGTAGTCGTCGTCCCCGCGCCCGTGCCTGTCGGCCAGCGCGTCCCACCAGTTTCGATTGGTCACCACCGCATCGTTCATGCATGGAACGTTATAGGCGAACGGCCGGCCAACGGACATCGAGCCGTCCGACATTGCTCCGGCCGTGGGGGCTGGAGGGATGGGGCGGTGCCGTCTGCCGTGCGTTATTCGAACAAAGGCGGCGTCCCGCCTCTGTGAAGGATCGCGGAGGGCACTCGATGCGCTGGCATGGTGCTCGTCAAGAGGGACGTGCGTTGGGGAAGGTGCTGGTCAAGACGTGCGCGCATCGTGGCGTCGGCCGACCTTCATCATTCGAGCACCGGGCGGCCTGACGCGGCGTTAGCCATGGCCGACGTACCGCCAAGTGCGGATGTGCAGGTGGCCGGACGCGGCGGATGGCGCAGTGCGGATGCATAGAGCGTCGCGCATCGGCTGCGAGTGGTGGTCTTCCTCCAGCGCCACCGTTCTGCTCATCGAGCGCTCATGCCGTTGATTATTCGCCCGTTCGGCTTAGGTTGTGGGTTGTGGATCTCCGGGATGAGGTTGAGGCGACGATCCGGGCGTGGGACGCGTACGAGGTCGGGCGCGGCGGTTCGCCCGTGATCGACTTCGACTGCCATCCGGTGGACGGCGGGGTGTCGGCCGCCGGAAGCCGTGTCGAGGTCTATCGGCAGCTCGTCGAACTGCGGAACATGGCCGAGGGACGGCTCCGAGAGCGGATCGGGGCCGATATCGCGTTCCTGGGCGCTTTGCTGGGAGAACGGCTGCCGCTGGACGAGTTCGTTGGGGCGACCCAGGGATGCGGGGCGGCGGGCTGGGGCGAGGAGTACGTGGCGGCCTGCGGGGAGCGGGCGCGGCGGACATTGGACGATCTCGGCGTGAAATGGGGGCCGACGACGATCGCCGAGCTGAACGACATCGAAGGGCGCATCGAACTCGCCGACGTCCCCGACGCCATCCGCGCTGCGACGGACGCAGACGAACCCGTCGTACGGGAGCTCGTCGGTAGCGACGCGCCGTTCGAGTTGGTCATCGAGACGGCGGACGTCGACGCGTACTGGGCGTACTGGCTGGACGGCTCGGGCCACCGGGTACGCCTGCGGCTCAACCTGCGGAACGCGGTGTTCACCCGCGCGGGGCTGCGGCGGTTCGCGCTGCACGAGGTGCTCGGGCACGGTTTGCAGAGTTCGAGCTGGACGAGCGCGGCGGAACGAGGCGTCGAGTGGGTCCGGCTGATGTCCGTTCACGCGCAGCACCAGGTCCTGCTGGAGGGACTGGCGCAGGCGTTGCCGCTCTTCGTGGCCCCCGACGACCGGGTCCTGATGGGACGCGTCCAGGTGGACCACTACATCCAGCTCGTCCGGTCGGAACTGCACCTCGGGCTGGAACGCGGCGCGCCGATCCTGGAACTGGCGGACCACGCGAGGCGCCGCGTCCCGTGGTGGAGCGACGGCGTGATCGCGGACGCGCTCGCCGACCGGGGCGCCGACCCCCGGCTCCGTTCGTACCTGTGGGCCTATCCGGCGGGTATCGACTGGTTCGTCCACCTGGCGGAGACCGATGCGACGACGTGGCGGAACGTGCTCCGGGCCGCATACCGTTCGCCCCTCACCCCTGCGGACCTCAGCGAACTCTGGCCCACCGGCCCCACCATCGGCGGCCCGTCCTCCACTTCCGCCCCTGGCCTTGGCTCCAGCTTTGGCCTTGCTTCCGGCGCGGCCCATGCTCCCGGCCCAGCTCGTGTATCCGAGCCCGATCACGCTCCCGGCCCGAACCATGTGTCCAGCTCAGACCGTGCGCCCGGCGTCGGCCGCTGAACGCTGACGCGGCCGGCGTGCGTCGGCCGAACGACCGCGTCCGACCCCAACCACGATCGCGCGCCCGTTGAACGACCGTGTCGCACCACGCCACGCGACTGCGTCCGCACGCCGAACGGCCAAGGCTCGCCGTCCGGCCCGCGTTCTTCGAGCAGGCGAGAGGCGAGAGGCAAGGACGACGGGAGGCGGGGGACGTCCGGTACGGCCAGTCGGTCTCGATGTCGTTCTGGACGGCATCGAGACCGACGGACCGGGCCCGTTGAAAGGTCAGTGGAACGGCAGCTCGGCCGGAGGGGCCGGCTTGGTGTCGGTCCACTTCGCGGAACGGACCGTCCAGTAGTTGATGACGAAGCCCGGCTTCATCTCCGCGTACTCGCCGCCCGGCCGCGTCAGCTCGTCCTGCGAGGACAGCAGCGCGCCGGTCCGCTCATCGAAGACGATCACCGAGCGGGAACGGTAGGTGCCCCGATCGTGCTTCGGCCCGCCGGACTCGCCGGTGACCGTCGTGGCGTGGTCGTCGGAGGCCAGCGCGACGCCCGGACGCCCCAGCGGGTCGGTGGCGCGGCCGATCGCGTGGATGCCGGGCTGGTCGGCCAGCGCCCGCATCAGCCCGGCCCGCGCCTTCGGGGGATGGGGGCGCCCTCCAGGATGGTCGCCACCCTCGCGATCTTCGCTGCGGGGTCCACCTGCCGGAGTTCCTTGCCCGGCGGGAGGCCCGCCGCCTTGGCCAGCTCCTTCGGGCTCAGGAACATCTCGGCGAGTTCGGCCGGGTCGGACGGCAGCCGCCGCAGTTCCTCGGCCGACTTGCCGTCCAGGAAGTCCCCTCCGCCTCCGGCGTCCGGCCGTCTCGCCTCCCACTTCGTCGCCTTGGTGGTGTAGGTGGCGTAGTGGTCGCCCGACCAGACGCGGAAGCTCGACGGCGCCCCGGCCTTGCGCCACAGCGCCGTGTCCCGCGCGGTCAGGGGACGGGCCGGGAGTTCGCGTTCGAAGGACGCCTCGCTCATCCCCGCCTTCGCGCCCGACCAGTAGAACGTCTCGGTATGCGCGCCGGCGATCGCATAGGTGCCCGTCTTCGGACGCATGACGTACGCCTGGCCCTCGATCCTGGCGGAGGACCAGTAGTTGCCCGTCGGCTGCCGTTCCGCCTTCTGCGCCGCCGCGAGGATCGCCGCCTTGCCGTCCAGGTTCACCGGACCGGACGGCGCGTGCGCGTTCCCCCGACGAGCGTGATCGCCACGGCCGCCGCCGCGCCCGCCGCGACCACGCCGCCCAGCCCCCACCGCAGCCGGGGCAGCGAACGGCGCGGCGGCTCGTTCAGCAGCGCCTTCGCCTGGGCGATCTCCCGGGCGGTCGGCGGGGCGGGATCGGGCGAGCAGTCCCGGACCATCCGCACCTCATCCATGCTGTTCCTCCAAAGTGAGCATCGGATTGGTCCCGCCCAGCGCCTTGCGCAGCTTGGTTCGGGCACGGTTCAGGCGGGAGCCGACCGTGCCGTAGGAGATCCCCAGCGCCGCGGCCACCTCGTCGTGGGTGAGGTCAGCCCAGGCGACGAGCAGCAGTACGTCGCGTTGCCCGCGCGGCAGCGCCGCGATCGCCCCGGCGAGTTCGCCCCGCAGCCCCTCGGCGCTGACCCGCGAATCGACCCGTTCGGTGTGCTCCTCGGCGTCGCGGCCGGGCCCGATGCGGGCGAGCGCCCGCAGCGCGCGCGTCTCGGCCCGCTTGTGCCTGCCGACCACCCTGGTCGCGATGCCGTACAGCCAGGTGCGCACGCCCGCGCGTTCCGGGTCGTAACGCCGACGTTGCCGGAACGCCTCCAGGAACGTCTGCGCCGCGACGTCCGCTGCGGCGTCCGGACCGAGCCGCTTGGCCGCGTACCGATGGATCTCGGCGAAGTAGAGGTCGAAAACCTCCTCGAATCGCTCAGCCGGGTGGGGCGGGGGATCCCCTGTCATGTGGTGCCTTTCCATGGCGCGGATGGCGGTCACCTTGGTATCAACCGCAACCGGCACCTGCTTTCCCTCTCCGCGCTTCCCCGTTCCAGGGCCTCTTCTCTGCGGATGCGCGCGCGCAGGTAGGACGCACACGACTTGGAGCCGTACGCGCACCCCAGCCGCTGAGCCGCTCTGAGCGACCAAAGCCCAAGCCCCTCGACAACGACCGTGCGCGTCGTCCAAACGGAACAAACGACGTGTCCTTCCCGGTGCGTGGTGCGCGGTGCGCGGGACGCAGTGCGCGGCGTCCGGGACGCGGGACGTGGTGCGCGCCGTCCGGGGAAACGGGCTGCGCGGGCTGTCTGCATGCGCGAGTGCGCGGCGTCTGTTGGGAAGCGGGTTGGACGGCTCACCGGGCGCGGTGCGCACGTCGCTCGGAAGAACAGGCTGCGCGGGCTGTCTGCACGCGGGAGTACGCGGCGTCTGTTGGGGAACGGGTTGGACGGCTCACCGGGTGCCGTGCGCAAATCGTTCGGAAGAACGGGCTGCGCGGGCTGTCTGCATGTTGGGAGGGCGCCGTCTGGAGGGAACGAACGCGTGTCCGTCGGGATGCGCAGTGCGTGTCGGTCGAAACGAACTGGCGCGGGCTGTCCGTGGGCACGGGTGGGCGGCCTCTGGGGAAGCGGACGGCACGGCTAGCCGGGACGCGCGGTTCGCGTCATGCGGGAAACGGACGGCGCGGGCCGACTGAATGCGCGCCTGACCAGCGCTCGGAGGCGGAGGAAAGCGCTGTCGACCGGATGCGCTGTGCGCGACGTCCGGGAAGCGGGTGGCATGGCTGGGCGAGCGCAAGGTGCAAGTCGCTCGAAACGGGCAGCGCAGACTGGCTGGGTGCGCGAGTGCGCAGCGTCCGGGAGGCAGGCGGCGCCGCCATCGGAGTGCGCGGCTTGGGAAGGGCAGCGGGAAACGGCTGAATGCGCGCGTGTGCGGCCTCCGGAAAACGGGCGGCGCGGCCGTCCGAGTGCACGGTGCTCGGGAAGGGCGCGCGGTCTGACTGGTGTCCGGGGTGCGCGGCGTGACGCTCGACAAGGCAACGCGGACAGTCTGGGTACGCGGCGTCCGGCGAAGCGAGCGGCGTTGCTGGCGCGATGCGCGATGCGAGTCGTTCGGGGGAACGAGCAGTGCGGCTGAGTGCGCGCGCGGTGGCGGCGTCGAGAGAACGGCCGTGCGAGGCGCGCCTCTTGCGTGGGTGCGCAGCGCCCGGGTCAACGGGCGGTGCGCACATCAGCCTGACGCGGAGCGCGCATCAGCCTGACGCGGAGCGCGCAGCCGCGGGACGGGACGCGAAGCGCACAGCCTCTTGGGCGGACGGGCCGGCGCACGCACGATCTCAAGACGGAGGGGGGACGTGGCAGGCGCCGACGTGGGTGCGTGGACGGCTTGAACGATGCGCGGGCGGCATTCGGCGGGGCTGGGTTGGACGCCGGAAGGGCGCATGGCGGACGAGGCGCGCGGGGCGGGCCGGGCTGCGGGGCGTGCGGTGCGCGGGGCGCGCGGCCGCGCGCAGGGCGCGCAGGGCGCGCGGGGGGCGCGAGTTCACATGGCGCGTATGGCGGGCGGGCGTGCGGGGGTGCGCGGGGCGTGCGGGGCGCGCGGCCGCATGCGGGGCGCGCTGGACGCGTGGGGGCGCGAGTTCACATGGCCCGCATGGCAGACGGGTGCGCGGGGCGTGCAGGACATGTGGGGTGCGCAAGTCCATATGGCCCGCATAGCGGGCGGGGAGAGTGCATGGCGGGCGGGACGCGAGAGGGCGTGGGAGTCCGCGTGGCCGTATGGGAGACCGGGCGTGCGGGGGCGTGGGAGTCCGCATGGTCCGCATGGCAGACGGGGCGTGCGCCGGGCCCGTATGGCGGGCGGGGAGCGCATGGCGGGCGGGGCGCGGGACTTGCAGGGCGCGCATGACGGGCGGGACATGCAGGGCTTGCGAGCCCGCATGGCGCGTACGGGGCGGGGCGTGCAGGACGTGCGGGCGTGCGAGTCCACGTGCCGCGCATGGGGGACGGGGCCCGCATGGTGCGCATGGCGGGCGGGGTGTGCGCGTGCCTGCATGGCGGGCGGGGGCGCGGGGCGTGCGAGTCCGCATGGTCCGCATGGCGGGCGGGGCGCGGGACTTGCATGGCGCGCATGGCGGGCGGGACGCGCATGGTTTGCGAGCCCGCATGGCGCGTACGGGGCGGGGCGTGCGGGGCGTGCGAGTCCGCATGCCGCGCATGGGGACTGGGCCCGCCGGGCGTGCGGGCCCGCATGGCGGGCGGGGTGTGTGCGGTGTCCGCATGGCGCGCCGCGCGCGTCCGCATGGGGGCGACGGGGCCCGCATGGTGCGCGGGGCTCAGGCGGCTGCGGGACGAGTGTGGGGGGCCGAGGGGAGGCCGGTGCGCGGGAAGGGCTAGTCGGTGAGGTGGCGGGCCAGGATGGTGCGGTGGGTCTTGCGGGCCTCGCCATGGAGGGTGCGGCCGGCCTCGGTGATGTTGACGAACACGCCTCGGCGGTCGGACTCGCACAGGCCGCGGGTGACCAGACCGTGCTTCTCCAGGCGGGCGACCGTGCGGGAGAGGGCGCTCTGGCTCAGGTACATGTCGGCGGCGAGTTCCTGCATGCGACGCTGCTCACAGTCGCTCTGGACGAGGCGGTCGAGCGCCTCGAACTCGCTCATGCTCAGGCCGTGGGCGTCGTGCAGCTCACGGTCG
Organism: Actinomadura sp. J1-007; assembly: GCF_009793335.1. Taxonomy (GTDB): domain Bacteria; phylum Actinomycetota; class Actinomycetes; order Streptosporangiales; family Streptosporangiaceae; genus Spirillospora; species Spirillospora yumaensis. Next base: position 3,889,793 of record NZ_WING01000001.1, read on the forward strand.
AGGTCGCACGCGATCGTGTTGTAGCAGGTCAGCAGGTGACGCCACCGGTCGACCAGAGCAGCATCCGACTCCATGCCGCGCATCCTACCATGCACGCGCATCAGTTGCACTTGCATTAGATGCTCACGAAATTTGTGCATGGACATTGAATGCATGTGCATGTAACCTCCTCCGACGTGACTATCACCGACACCTCACCTGTCTCCGCTGTCCGTGCGCCGGCCGCGCCGGCCGAACAGACATGGACCCCCGGCTGTGGGGCGTGCTCGCGGTCCTGTGCGCCGTGCTGTTCCTCGACGGGCTCGACGTGTCCATGGTGGGCGTGGCGTTGCCCTCCATCGGCTCCGAGTTGGGCCTGTCGACCACCTCGCTGCAGTGGATCGTGAACGGCTACGTGCTCGGGTACGGGGGCCTGCTCCTGCTGGGCGGCCGTACGGCCGACCTGCTCGGACGGCGCCGGGTCTTCCTGATCGCCCTCGGCGTGTTCGCCGTCGCGTCACTGGTCGGGGGACTGGTCTCCGACGGCACGCTGCTCATCGTCACCCGTTTCATCAAGGGCCTGGCCGCCGCGTTCACAGCGCCGACCGCCCTGTCGATCCTGACCACCACATTCCACGAGGGACCGGCGCGCAACCGGGCGCTCTCGGTCTTCTCGGTCTTCGGTGCCAGCGGCTACTCGTCCGGGCTGATCCTCGGCGGGCTGCTGACCAGCTTCGGATGGCGCTGGACGTTCCTGACGCCGGTGCCCTTGGCCGTCCTCGCACTGATCGCGGGCGTCCTGCTGATCCCGCGGGACCGCACCAGGGTGGAAGGCGGGCACGACCTCGTCGGCGCCGTCACGTTGACCGGCGGGATGCTGCTCGCCGTCTACACCGTCGTCTCCGCGCCCGACCGCGGCTGGCTCGACCCGCTGACGATCGGTTCCGTCGTGGTCGCCGCGGCGCTGCTCGCCGGTTTCGTGGTGACGGAGAAGAAGGTCGCGCACCCGCTCGTCCGGCTCGGCATCCTGCGCATCGGCAGCATCGTCCGCGCCAACCTGAGCATCGTCGCGCTGTTCGGGTCGTTCCTGAGCTTCCAGTTCATGATGACGCTCTACCTCCAGGACGTGCTGCACTGGTCGCCGCTGAAGATGGCGATGGGACTGCTGCCCATCGGGCTCCTGGTCGCGTTCGCCTCGCCGTTCGTCGGCCGCCTGATCGACCGCTACGGCACCCCTCGCCTGATCATCAGCTCGATGGTCTCGCTCAGCCTCGGGTACGTCTGGTTCCTGGCCACCGCCGGGGACTCGCCGAACTACCTCGTCACCGTGCTCCCGACGATGCTGCTGCTCGGCGGCGGATTCGCGTTCGGCTTCAGCTCGATCATGGCCCAGGCCACGGACGGCATCGACGACTCCGAACAGGGCCTCGCCTCCGGACTCGTCCAGACGTCCGGCCAGGTCGGCGCCGCCCTGGTGCTCGCCGTGGTCACCGCGCTCGTCGCGGGCGGCGCGCAGTCCGGCGGCGACTTCGGCCAGTTCCACCCGGGGGTCAACCTGGTCAGCGGCGTTGCGGTCGTGGGACTGCTCCTCAACCTGATCCCGCTCATCCGCCACTACCGGCCCAAGCACGGCGCGACCACGTAATCTCCGACCCGTCCACTGTCCCTCCTGCATCGTCGCCGCTGATCGGCTCTCCTTCCGCCGATCGCCCGCGCCGACTTCCGCAGTCCCTGGTCCAGCCTGTCGGTCCAATCTCTCGGACCGACAGGCTGGACCAAGCCTTTTAGGCCAAAGTCCATGGCCCGCTCTTCTGCCTCGTTCTCCTACCTCGCTCTCCTGCCTCTCGCTCTCCTGCCCTTCGACGCGCTCTTTGGACGCCCGCCCCTCGGATGGTTGCGCTTTGGACGCCCGCCCTCCGGACGCCCGCGCTTTGGACGCCCGCGCTCCGGACGCCCGCCCTTCGGACGCCTGCGCTTTGGACGCCTGCGCTTTGGACGGCGGCCCTTTGGAGGGCCGCCCTTTGGAAGGCCGCGCTTCGGACGGCCGCCCTTCGGACGGCCGCCCTTCGGACGGCCGCCCTTCGGACGGCCGCCCTTCGGACGGCCGCCCTTCGGACGGCTGCGCTTCGGACGGCTGCCTGGACCGGCCAACCTCCCCTTTTCCACTCGCGTGGCTGGTCCGGGGGAGGCAGGTCCGGGGGGCTGCGTGCGCTGCCTGGCGGGCTTCTCTGCTGGGGGTGTTACGGGCGGCGTTTCCAGAACGGGAGGGGGACGGGGCGGTGGTGAAGGTTCTGAGGGTCTCGATCGTTCGGGACCAGATGTCGTCGAGGCTTGAGCCGGGGAGAGGGGACGGAGCCTGGCGTGCGGCCTGGAGGTCGGTCACCAGGGCGGACAGGTCGGCGGTCTCCGGGTGGCTCCTGAGGGTTCGGGTGACGGATTCGAGGATGGGGAGCAGGACGGTCAGGAGGTGTTCGCTGCGCCGGTCGGGTTCGGTGGACGCGAACTGCTCCAGGCGGGCGAGTTCCGTGGCCAGCGTGTGTCTGGCTTCGGCGACATCGCGGGCGGTGGGAGAGGCGGCGCCTCCGGGACGGGGGCCCGGTCTGATCGGAGGGCGCGGCGGCGGCAGCGGCATTCCGTAGCCGGCGCGGGACGTGCCGCGTACGGGCCGGGGCGGAGGAGCCGTGGGGGACGGCGCGTTATCGGGGGCCAAGGCGGTGTGGTCTTCTGCGGCGGCCATCGGCGCCATCCCGGCCATCATCGTCATCGCGGACGGTGCGGCGGGCGCGGGCGGGGCGTCCCAGCCGTCGGGGATCTCGACCGGCTGGACGACGTGGTGGGTGGCGCCGCCCTTCGCGACGACCCGGCTGTCGACCGCGACGAACCCGGTGAAGCGGCAGAGGACGTTGAAGCGGAGGGACGTGTCGACGATGCGGCGTTCCAGGGCGTCGGAGCCGCGGATGGTGTAGCGGTCCTCCAAGTCGCGCAGGTGCGCGCGAGCCCAGACCGATGCGGAGGCGGGGTCTTTGGAGACCGTGCCGGTGGCGTGCTGCTGCCAGGCGGAGCCCTCGGGGTGGTGCCTCGGACGGTGAGGTTTCCGGCGGCTTCGCCGCGGAAGCGGCCCGCGATGACCAGGGGGACGCCGGGGAAGAGGCTGCCGAGGCGGTGCGGCGCCACGGAGTCGGGGACGAGGTCGAGGCCGTCCGGGTGGAGGGACAGGCCGGTGGCGATCGGAGCGCCGATGCGGTGGTGGATGTGGTCCATCGCCTCGTCGAGCCGGTCTTCGGACTCCACGAGTTCGCAACGGCCCTGGCCTGTGGCGGCGAGGCGTTGGAGGAAGCTCGCGTTGACGGCCCGGTCGATGCCCACGGTGTGGACGCGGACGCCGTGAAGGCGCGGCGCGAGGCGGGCGAGGATCTGGTCCTCGTTGCCCACCTGCCCGTCGGTGACGAGCACCAGGACGCGGTCGCGCGGGGAGTCGGCGAGGAGGGCGCAGCCCTCTTCGAGCGGCGCGAGCATCTCCGTGCCGCCGCGCGCGCTCAGCGCCGCGAGGTGCTCGACGGCGCGGAACCGGTTGCGGTCGGTCCCCTCGGCGAGACCGGGGCCGAGGTCGCGGGGCCGTTCGATGACGGTGTCGAACGACAGGACCGCGAAGCGGTCGCCGGTGCCGAGCGTGTCGACGATGCGGGCGGCGGCGCGGCGGGCGGCGACCATCTTCCAGCCGGACATGCTGCCGGAACGGTCGAGGATCAGCACGACGTCGCGCGGGCGGGACCGGGCCTCGCCCGAGGGCAGCACCGTGAGCGTGAACGTGCCCTCCTCGCCCGACCCGTCGGGCACGAGGGTCAGGGCGGCGCTCTCGTGCGGGGCGTACGACATGCGCAGGACGAAGTCGCGGTCGAGGCGTTCGCCGGGACGGAGTCTGACTGTCGTCCGGCCGCTGTCGCCCTCCTGCTCGGCCACCACGTGCAGGGCCGAACGGATCTCGGTGAGCGGCAGGCCCGCCGGGTCGATGTCGGCGGTGACGGACAGCCGGACCGGGTTGGGGAATCCGGGCAGCAGGACCGGCGGGCTGATCCTGGACGCGTCGGGCACGGCGTCGGTGTCGTCGGCGACGCCCGCGCCCGCGCGTCGGTCGTCGAGCGGGACGCCCGGGATGTAGCGGGGCGCGACCACGAGCGGGAAGCGGAACGTGGCGCACGGCCGGTCGAGCGTCTCGTAGGGGAGGGGCTGGTCGAGCGTCAGCCGGATGGTGACGCGTTCGCCCGGGACGATGTTGCCCACGCGCATCGTGAACACGTCGGGGCGGTCCTCTTCGGCGATGGCCGCGCGCCGGCCGGAAGCGATGGCGGCGTCGTAGTCCTGTCTGGCCTGGCCGCGCTCCTTGAGCACGCCCTCGATGACGCGGTCGTCGGCCTCCATGCGCAGTCCCGTCACGGCGGCGCGGTCGGGCAGCGGGAAGATGTAGGTGGCCTCCAGCGGAACGTCGAACGGGTTGCGGAAGCCCTGGACGACTTCGATCCCGGCGGCGAGGCCGGTGATCGAGGCGTGGACGTCGACCGAGTCGAGGGGCAGGTTGCCTCGGTCGGTGCTGAGCGCGCCCAGCCCGCCTTCGGGGCCGGAGGCGTCACTGTCTCTCGGAGCGGTGAAATGCGCACGGTCACGGTGACCTCCGGGGTAGGGCGGGGGACGTGTCTTGGGCCTCGTCGGGGCCTGCGATGAGCCCGCGCCGCCGAAGCTCCTCGACGAGGGGGCGCGCCGCGGACTCGATCGCGGCCAGGTCGTCGCCGCTCAACGCCGGAACGTCGAGCAGGACGGTCAGGTCGGGCGTCAGCCGCACACCCTGCACGAGCGTGGGGCGGGAGTCGTGGAGACCGACGATCTCGGCGGGCGGCGAGTAGGAGACATCGGTGCGTCCCGCCCAGAAACGCTCGCGCGACGCCGGGGCTCCGGCCTCCCGCGTCGCGCGCCCCAACACGGCTGACGGTGTCTCCTCGCCGGTCTGTGGCGCGGCCTCCGCTGCTTCGGCCTCGCCGGGGGTGTGGCGGCTATGTGTTCGAGCGTCGCGTCGGTGGCGCCGGCGAGCTCGGCCTGGATCTGGGCGATGGTGCGGCCCGCGGACTGCCGCCGCTTGACGGCGAGGAGTTGGAGCAGGTGGCGGTGCCCGTAGAGGGCCGTGCGGCCGCGGCGGCCGAGCGGCGGATCGACCAGGCCGATGGTCGTGTACCAGCGGATCAGCCGCTCGTTGGGCAGGTCGCGCACCCGGCCGTTGTGGCGTACGGAGCCGTCGGCGGCGAGGGCCTCGGCGGCCCGCTCCGCCAGCTCGGTGATCGTCCAGGTGCCGTCCATGGCCCGATGATGACACTGTAATGATGACACTGTCAAATCTGCGGGTCCCGGGACGAGCACGAGAAGGTCAAAGTCCTTGAACGCCGGGGTGCCCTGCCGCACTCTTGAGCCTTCGAGACGCCGACGAGAAGGGGCGTGCGGATGCGCGGGGCCGCTGTCGGCACGTCCCGGGCCGGAGCGTCGGCCTGGGCCCGCTACCGCGCCCTGGCCGCCGAGCACCGGCGGGAACGGCTGGTGATCGGCGCCGTTCTCGGGCTCGGCGCCGGCGTCGTCGCGGCCGGCGTGATCGTCTGGTGGGCCGGGCCGCTCGTGGGTCTCGCGTTCTTCGCCGGGCATGTCGCATATGGACGTGTGCGCCGCGGACCCGTGACGCAGTGGCGGCAGGGCGCGCTCGCCGAGCGGCGTACGGGGAAGCGGCTGGCCCGCCTCGATCCGGCCGGCTTCCACGTCCTGCACGACCGGGCGCTGGAAGCGACGCCCGGCACGAACCTCGACCATCTCGTCGTCGGCCTCACCGGCGTGTACGCGATAGCCAGCCGCCGTTGCGCTTGGGGTACGCGCCTGCGCGTAGAGGAGAGCGGGCCGTGGCTGGAGCGCGGTGCCTGGGCCGGGGGCTGGATCTGGAACGGGCGGCGATCGGTGACGAGGCTCTCGGGAACGGCCGCGCGGTCCGCCCGCGCGGTGGCGGAGATGCTCTCCGGCGAACTGGACCACGAGGTTCCGGTCGCCGCCGTGGTGGCGGTTCACGGCGCGCGCGTGCCCCACGCCGGAATGCGGCACGGGGATGTGCTGTACCAGGCGGCGCGGGCTCTGCCCAACGCGCTGGCGGTCCGGCCGGTGGTTTTCACCAGCGCCCAGGTCGCCACCATCGCAGCGGCGGCCGAACGGCTTCTGCCGCCGATGCTGGAGCAGTTCCTTCCGGAGTGAACGGCCCGACGGACTGCTTTCGCGTCCCTTAACCGTCGGTGTCCGTGCGGCTGCGGTACGGCCTCCCTGGCAGGTAGGAGCAAGATCTAAAGGGTCGGGCGTATCGCCACAATGCCCTCCGATCCCCTGATTCTCCATACTTAAGGAAAGAGTGGTAAATCACCGAACATTATGCGCCAGCATATTGCCCCGGATCTTTTGAAATTGCGGGTAAAGAGTCCGTAGAGCCTTTAGCTTTTCTGGCATGAATGACCACCCCCTGGTCGAGGGGCTGCGGGCGCGCGATCCCGATGCCCCCATCGCGGTGTACGCGGCGTACGCCGAGCGCCTCTACGCGTACTGCTGGTTTCAGTTGCGCGGACGGAACGCGGCGCAGGTGGCGCTGCGCGACACGTTCGTCGTGGCGGAGGCGCACATCGACAAGCTGCGCCATCCGGACCGGTTCGGTCCCTGGCTGTACGCGATCGCGCGGCTGGAGTGCGCGCGTCGGACGCCGGGCCGGAACCAGCGGCCGGACCTGCCGGTCGCCAGCCACGATCAGGAGGACGTCGACCAGCGGCTCATGGCCTGGCGGGCGGTGCTGACGCTTCCGCCGATCGCGCGCGAACTCCTGGAACTGCGGGTTCGCCACCAGCTCTCGGTGCCCGACCTCGCCGCCGTGTTCGACCTGCCGCTCAAGGAGGCCCAGACGCGTCTCGACCGCGCGCACGCGGAACTGGAAACGGTGCTGACGGCTCAGGTCCTCGCGCACCAGGGCCCATACGGATGCGAGCGACGGGCGGTGCTGTTGGGCGAACGGCGCGGGGATCTGACACCCCGTCTGAGCGCACGCCTGATGGCACACGCGCAGGAATGTGCCGTCTGCGGAGCGTTCCGCCCGCGCGCGGTGTCGGCCGCCAAGGTCTACGGGCTGCTGCCTCAAGTGGTTCCGCCCGAAGGGCTCCGCCTGCGCGTGATGAGCTGCTTTCTCGATCCCGAACTCGTCAGCTACCGGCTTTTCGTCGCCACGCGCGTTACGGAGTTCACCTCGGATGGGTTTCCGCTCCAGCCGCGGCGACCGGCAGCGCAGAGTCGCGCGGCGACACCCGGGCGAACCGGTCTGCTGCGACGTCCGCGCCGTCAGCCAGGAAGGCGGGCTCGGCGTCCGGGGGCACGCACGGCCGTCATGGCGGTGCTCGCGCTGATCCTGTGCGGGGGAGGGCTCACCGCAGTCCGCGTGCTCCTCGGTTCGGACAACGAAGACTCAGGCTCTACGGCCCTGGGCAACGGTCCGAAACCGTCGTCCCCGGCCGATATCCCGCAGCATCACGAACGAGACGCCAGGTCTCAAGGGAGCCGTTGGGTGGGCGTAGGGCAGAACCTCGACGCGGTGCCCGTGTCCGCGACGTTCCCGCTGGGCACCAGGGCCTCGGCAGCGCCTCCGACCGCGCTGCCCTCGCCGCCGCTTCCCGCCGAGGGCCGATCCGATGCTGAACGGCGCGTTCCGTCCGAGCCCGTGCCGCCACAGGGGACGGGCATGCTGGAGGCGTCGCCGCTCTACCTCGACCTCGCGAACGAAGCGGACGGTGCGATCGAGCTCCGCGCCGTGGGCGGCCCCGTCCCGTGGCACGCCTTCGCGTCGGGCGGAGTGCAGGTGAGCCAGGCATCGGGACGGCTCGAAGCCGGAACAACGACCTCGGTCCACGTGCACGTCTCGCGTGACGCCCGTTCGCAAGGAGAAGGCAGCGTCGTCTTCACGCCAGGAGGCGTTGAAGTACACGTCACGTGGCGCCCCTGCGATCCAGGCACCGGCCCAGGCCCAGAGCCGGGCCCCGGCCCGAATCCGACTCATCCGCCGACGACGCAGACGCCGACGCCCGGATCACCCCACGGAACGCCCGGATCCGACCACCCGACCAGTCCTTCCACGCCGTCCAACCCGGCGCCCCCATCCCCTCCCACGGCGCCCCCGCCTTCCACCCCGTCGAGCCCTCCTCCGTCCCCTGACCCGCCGCCCTCCACCGGCACGCCCCCGCCTTCCGGCGGCCAGAGCGATCCGCCGTCCGGCGACCCGCCCGCTGCAACGCCCGAGGCTGCGCGGACGTCCCGTGGCGGACGGCCCGCGCAAGGCACGGACGCCTGAACGTGATCGGTCCCGCCTACGTGCTCAGGTCCGACGCCAGAGTGAGCCCGGATCCGGTGCCGCCCGCGCTCGTCGCCTTGGTCAGCGACATCCAGCGCGTCGCATGGCCGCTGTGGACCGAACCCGCGTCGCGCACGCGGCGCGAGGTGGGCGAACTGTGCCGCCTCCAGACAGCCCGCGGCCTGACCGTGCTGTCGTGGCTCGCTCTGGGCAACGACCCTCGCGCGCCCGCGCGAGGCACGAACCGCACAGGCGGTGAACAGGAGGCTGCCCCCGCGGGCGCGCGCGGGTTGGAGTGGCTGCTCGCCGGCAATCGGCTGGCAGGGACGAGGCAGGACCGCATGTACGAGGCGGCGACAACCCTGCCAAGGCCCGTACGCGAACTCGTCGTGGCCAACTGGACGTGGGCGCTCGGTACGCCGCACGGCGGACAGGTGACCGCCGCGTTCCTGGCGGGCGGGGCGTACCCGGAGGACGGCTACTCGGCCGCGCACACGACCGTCGCCCTGCTGCGGCTCTGGGAGCGGCGGACGGAGGCGCGCCCGCCGTTGGCCGCGGCCTGGGCGGCGATGCGTACGGCGGCCGACTGGTGCAAGGCGGCGGAACTGCGGGCCTCGTACGGGACGCAGGCGCCGGTGTTCGGCTACCCCCGCGTGTCGCTGCCGCCGAGGACGGTCGTGCGCCCCTGGATCGCCAGGTTGCTCGGTATAGACACGGGCGGCGAACGGTAGAACTTCCGTCGGCTTCTGTGGCGGAAGTTCAGATTGTTGTCCATGTGAACTACCGTCTGTTGCTGATTGCTTGCATTGCGTAGATCGCGCAGGAGGAACCGTGGTTCCGTCACCGGGCACACCAGAGCTTCAGCGTCGCGCGTCAGCGCCGCCGGGGCCGCGTTCCGCACGCGCGAGGACGCTGCGGCTGATAGCGCTGTCCTCCGGGGCGGTCATCGCCGTCACGGCCTCGCCACCCGCAGTCGCCCAGCCTGCCCAGCCCGCCCGGCAGGCAGCGACCGCGGCCCGACCAGGCCCCGGAGGCGACCAGGTAGCGGAAAGCGAGCGCCGGGTACGGGAACGGGCCGCCGAGGTAGGGCGCATCAAGGCGAGGGTGGCGCAGGCGGACGGCGAACTGGCCCGTCTCGCCGCCGCGGCCGAATCGGCGGTCGAGCGCTACAACGGCGAACTGGTACAGCTCCGGAACGCCCGCCAGTCGTACGCCGACACGCAGAGACGAGGCGTCGAGGCGGCGCACCGTCTGGACGAGGCTCAGAAAGAGCTCGCTTCGTTCGCGGCGAACGCCTACCGGGTCAACACCGGCTTCAACCAGATTCCGTCGGCCATCGCAGGGAACGGCGGCCCGCAGGGCTACATGGACAGGGCCGCGATGGTCGAAGTGCTGGCGCGCAGGCGTACGGCCATCGTCCGGCGTGTGGAGGCGGTGCGGAACGTCGCCGACGTGTTCCGGCGGCAGGCGCACGTCACCCTTGATGAGCAGGCGTCCGCAACGCGCAGGGCCGCGGACGCCAAGAACGCGGCGCACGCTGCGGTCGCACGGCAGCGGGCGGCGGTGCAACGCATCGGGGCCGAAAAGCGCCGTCTGGAGCAACGACTGGGAAGCGCCCGAGCGCGGGCGTCCGCTCTCCAACGCGCGCGCGTGGGGGCGCGGGAACGGGCGGAAGCGGCCAAGGCGCGTTCCGGTGTCGGAGAGGACACGGAAAGGGGCGCTGTGGCTGCGCGCGCCGCACTCAGGTGGCTGGGCACGGCCTACTCCTGGGGCGGCGGAACGGTGAACGGCCCGAGCTACGGCGTGGACCACGGAGCGCGCATCTACGGCTTCGACTGCTCAGGGCTCGCCATGTACGCGTGGGACAAGGCCGGTGTACGGCTCGACCACTGGACCGGCTCGCAGTGGACGTCAGGCCCGCACGTCCCGCTGGGGTCGTTGCGCGCAGGGGACCTGGTCTTCTTCGCCAGGAACACCTCGGATCCAAGGACGATCCACCACGTCGGCATCTATCTCCGCAGGGGACGCATGGTGGAGGCGCCCTACACAGGTGCGCGGGTCCGGATATCGAGCATTTACCGGAACGACCTCATCGGCGCCACCCGCCCCGCAGGCTGACCAGCGTCCCCGCACGGCCGTGCCCTAACGGGACGTGAGGCGCGTGGACATGAAAGAACCCTTCCGTACGGGACGAGCCGTACGGAAGGGTTCTCGTGCCGTCGCGTGCGTGCGGCGGCGGGAACGGCGGGGAGCGGAAGCGGCGCCGTCCTGGAAGCTCAGTGACCGCCCTGGTCGACGAAGCGCTTGCGCGAGCGCTCGATCTCGGCCTCGGCCTCGACCCGGCCGGTCCAGCTCGCGCCCTCGACGGACTTGCCGGGCTCCAGGTCCTTGTAGACCTCGAAGAAGTGCTGGATCTCCAGGCGGTCGAACTCGGGCACGTGGTGGATGTCGCGCAGGTGCTCCTGGCGCGGGTCGGTCGCGGGGACGCACAGGACCTTGTCGTCACCACCGGCCTCGTCGGTCATCCGGAACATGCCAACGGTGCGGCACCGGATCAGGCAGCCGGGGAACGTCGGCTCCTGGAGCAGGACGAGCGCGTCCAGCGGGTCGCCGTCCTCGCCCAGCGTGTCCTCGATGAACCCGTAGTCGGCCGGGTACTGGGTCGAGGTGAACAGCATCCGGTCGAGCCGGATGCGGCCGGACTCGTGGTCCACCTCATACTTGTTCCGCTGGCCCTTCGGGATCTCAATGGTGACGTCGAAATCCAAGATGTCCTCCGCTCCCTGCGCGGTCGCAGTGAATAGTCTTTCGGGAGTCTGAGCGGGCGAGGCCGACCCCCACAGGGTGGGTGTTCCCTTATATAAGGATGTCGCACGTTGGTGAGTGCTGAGTGGGAGAGGGGCGGTCAGGTGCGCGTACAGGGCCGCACCCTCGCCATGGTGACACTGTCCCTCCTTAATGTTTTCACCGTCGCCGCGGGGCTGGCAGTGGCCAAACTCACACCGGAGCGGCATTTGTCGCCCCAGCCTCCCGGCGTGGCCGCGCGGGAACTGGTCTCCGCGGCGGCCCCCGCGCCCGCCGCCGACCCCGGAGGAGCCCGCGTCCCGAACGCGTCCGCCCTGGCGGGGCGGCTGTCGGGGCTGATGGGCGGGGCCGGTGCGAAGATCAACGCGGTGGTGATCGACGCGGTGACCCGCCGGCCGCTGTTCGAGCAGGGCGCGGGCCGGCCCGCCACCCCGGCCAGCACGACCAAGCTGGCCACGACCGTGGCCGCGCTCGCCGCGCTCGGGCCGGGCCACCGCATCACCACGCAGGTCGTCCGGGGCTCCGGAGGCGGAATCGTACTGGTCGGAGGCGGGGATCCTACCCTGACCGCCCTGCCCGCGCGCCCGGAAGCCGGCCACCCGCCGTACGCGTCGTTGGCGGACCTGGCCAGGCAGACCGCTGCGGCGCTCAAACCGTCCGGAGTACGGCGCGTCCGGGTGGACTACGACGCGTCCGCTTATCAGGGACCGCGCACCGCGCCCGGGTGGAAGCCCAACTACCTGCCCGACGGCGAGGTCGCCCCCGTGAGCGCCTTGACAGTCGACGAGGGACGGGTCGCGCCGAACGACCCCGCTAGCAAATCGCGCGTCGCGGACCCTCCCGCCGCTGCGGCGGCGTCGTTCGCCCGGCTCCTCACGCGGTACGGGGTCGCGGCCAAGGCGGGCAGGGGCACGAGAGCACAAAAGGGCGCCGTACGGCTCGGTGCGGTGCAGTCGCCGACAGCGTCCGCTCTGATCGAGCACCTCATGACCGAAAGCGACAACGACGTCGCCGAGGCGATGGCGAGGCAGGTCGCGATCCGGCGGGGCGCGCCCGCGTCGTTCACCGGCGCGGCGCAGGCCGTCCGGCAGGTCCTCGCGGGCCTCGACGCCGCCGACGGCGTGTCGGTCAACGACGGGAGCGGCCTGTCGCCCCTCAACCGCATCACGCCGCTCGCCCTGGCGCGCCTGGCGTCCCTGGCCGCCTCTCCCGACCATCCCGAACTGCGGTCCGTCATCACAGGCATGCCGGTGGCCGGGTTCTCGGGAACGCTGCGCCCGCCGCGCTACACGGTCCCCGCGAGCCAGGCGGGCGCCGGACTGGTCCGCGCCAAGACCGGCACCCTGTCTGGCGTCAGCACGCTCGCCGGGGTCGCGTACGACGCGGACGGGCGGCTCCTCGCGTTCGCGTTCATGGCGGGCGACGGCAAGACGCCGGTCGATCCGGGCGGTCTCGACCGCCTCGCCGCCGCCGTGGCGAGCTGCGGCTGCGGATGAGCCCGCGAACGGCCCTGCGAACGGCCCCGGGAATGGCCGTCACCGGTCGTACGGACGTCCGTCCGTAGGAGCGCCGTGGCGGGCCCGTCGGAAACCCGAGAAGCTGAGGTCGGACGGCGGTGCGGAGTGTGGGCAAAGCCGTACGGGAGATAACCAGATCGGTTGTTCGTTGAACGATCGTGCAGGGCGCTCCGGCGCCATCACTGAAACGTACGGTGGAGTACATGAGCGCCTCAATGATCGACTGGAACGTGGCGGTCCAGACGGGGACCCGGCTCGTCCGGCCCGGGCCCCAGGTCAGCCACGACGAGGCGAGGGAGGTCGTGGCGGAACTGCGTGACCTGTCCGCCCTCGCGCACGGGCACGTACGCGACTTCACCGGCATGGCGTCCGAGGACGACCCCGCGCCCGCGACGGTCGTCGACCGTCCCGGCTGGATCCGCGCCAATCTGGACGGCTTCCGCGTGGTCCTCGAACCGCTGATGGAGCAGATGCAGGAGCGCCGGGGCGGCGGCCTGCTGAGCGGAGGGCCGGGCGGTGTGGTCGTGGAGGCGATCGGCTCGCGGGTGACCGGCATGCAGGTCGGCGCGATCCTCGCCTACATGGCGAGCCGCGTTCTCGGGCAGTACGAGCTTTTCCTGCCGCCCGACCCGTCGGGCCGCGCGCCCACGGGGCGGCTCACGCTCGTCGCGCCCAACATCGTCCAGGTCGAGCAGGAGCTCTCCGTCGACTCGCGCGACTTCCGGCTGTGGGTGTGCCTGCACGAGGAGACGCACCGCGCGCAGTTCACCGGGGTGCCGTGGCTGCGCGAGTACGTGCAGGACCAGATGACCCGTTTCCTGCTCGCGTCCGACCTCGACCCCGGCGCGATGCTCGACCGCATCCGCGACGCGGCGGAGGCCGTCGCCGACGCGGTGCGCGGCGGCGACGCCAACCTGATCGACGCGATCCAGACGCCGGAGCAGCGGGAGATCCTCGACCGCCTCACCGCGGTGATGACCCTCGTGGAGGGCCACGGCGACTACGTGATGGACGCGGTCGGCCCCGAGGTGGTGCCGTCCGTCCAGCAGATCCGCTCCCGCTTCCAGGGCCGCCGCGACGGCGGCTCGCGGATGGACAAGACGATCCGCAGGCTCCTCGGCATCGACCTCAAGATGAAGCAGTACGCCGAGGGATCGCGGTTCGTCCACAGGGTCGTCGCGGAGGTCGGCATGGGCGGCTTCAACCAGATCTGGCAGTCGCCCGCCACGCTGCCCACCCACGACGAGATCAAGGAGCCGGCGCTCTGGATGGACAGGGTGATCGGCCCCCGCGCCCTGGACAGCGCCCCGCCCGAGGCCAACGAAGCCTGAACCCCTCCCCGGCGAACGCGCCCGCGTCGGCCGTACAACCGGGAACGCGGCGAGGGACGCGTCCAGCCCGAATTCCCCGGATATCCGCGCGAGACGGCGCGGCTCCCGGCGGACGAAGGGCGAAACAGGGGCGTGGTAGAGATTTGGCATGGGGCCTGATCCTGCGGTCGCGACCGTGAGACTGGCGGTACGGCGCGTGCTCGCCGACCTGCCGCCCGGCGCGATGGTGCTGGCCGCGTGCAGCGGCGGAGCCGATTCGCTGGCGCTGGCGGCGGCGCTGGCGTTCGAGGCCCCGCGCTCCGGGCGTCCGGCGGGCGGGGTCACGATCGACCACGGATTGCAGGACGACTCCGCCAAGCGCGCCACCCTCGTTGTACGGACGCTGGCCGATCTCGGGCTTGATCCCGCCGGGTCCGTCGCCGTCGACGTGGGAGCCGAGGGCGGACCCGAGAACGCCGCACGCATCGCGCGGTACGACGCGTTGGACGAGGCGGCGCGCCGCCTGAACGCCGCGGCCGTTCTCCTGGGACACACCCGCGACGACCAGGCCGAGACCGTCCTGATGGGCCTGGCGCGGGGTTCGGGAGCGCGTTCCCTGGCGGGCATGCCGCCGACATTCGTGCGCGGGGAAGTACGCGGGGAAGGCGGTGTGCGCTACCACCGTCCGTTGCTGGAGCTCGACAGGGAAACCACGCGCCGCGCCTGCCAGGCGATGGGCCTTGAGCCCTGGGACGACCCGCACAACGACGACCCCGCCTACACGCGCGTGCGCGTACGGCACGACGCCCTCCCGGCCCTCGAAAACGCGCTCGGCCCCGGAATCCCTGCCGCGCTCGCTCGTACCGCCCGAATGCTGCGGGACGACGCCGATGCCTTGGACGAATTCGCCACTCGCGCATACTCAGAGCTAACGGAGCGTGAGCACGACGCCCTCTTCGCGCAAAGCGAACACGCACCCGCAGAGCACCCGCGAAGCCAAGCCGCCGAGGAGAACCGGCCCGTTACGGACGAGACGCAGGGAGCCGACGAGGACGCACCGGGTGAAGGGCAGCGTTCCGTGGAAGGAGAGGCCGTCGTGGTGCTCGGGGTGGAAGGGGTGGCCGACCTGCCTCGTGCGGTACGGACCCGGGTGTTGCGGATGGCGGCGATCGAGGCGGGAAGCCCACCGGGTACGCTCGCGGCCGTTCACGTCGATGAAGTGGATCGGCTGGTCACGGCCTGGCGCGGGCAGCGGCGCGTCGATCTGCCGGGGGGCGTACGCGCGTTCCGGCGGTGTGGAAGGCTGCTGTTCGGTCCGGGGTGACGCGCGTTCGGCCACGTGGCGCGGTCGTGTGGTCGCGACAACGAGGGTGGGGTTGTGGACGAGAAGGACCTGGGCAGCGACCTGGCGAAGGTACTGATCCCCGAGGACCGGCTCCAGGCCAAGGTGCGGGAGCTGGCGGGGCAGATCGACGACGACTACGCGGGCGAGGACCTGCTGCTGGTGGGCGTGCTCAAGGGCGCCGTCATGATCATGGCGGACCTGGCCCGGGCGCTGCACACGCCGGCGTCCATGGACTGGATGGCCGTCTCGTCGTACGGGTCCGGTACGAAGTCCTCGGGGGTGGTGCGCATCCTCAAGGACCTCGACACCGACATCCTCGACCGGCACGTGCTGATCGTCGAGGACATCGTCGACTCGGGTCTCACGCTGTCGTGGCTGGTCAGCAACCTGCGGTCGCGCGGGCCGGCGTCCCTGGAGATCTGCGCGCTGCTGCGCAAGCCGGAGGCGGTCAAGGCCGAGCTCGACGTGAAGTACATCGGCTTCGACATTCCCAACGAGTTCGTCATCGGCTACGGCCTCGACTACTCCGAGAAATACCGCAACCTGCCGTTCGTGGGCACGCTCGCCCCGCACGTCTACGGAGGCCAGGGGGGCTGAGCCGCCCCCTGGGGAACAAGGCGCCCTTACCGATCGTTGCAAAGAGCGTTGACGGGTATATCGAGAGGATCAGGGGATCGGCGCTGGCTGCGTCCGCTGTGCCCTGCGGTGTACCGTCGTTGTTCCGGGCCGTTTTCGGCCCGGGGCCGCATGATGGAGAGACCGCTTAGGCGGGTGGGCGCCCCAGGCGACGGGCCTGCCGTGCACGAGTCGGTTCGCAGTGGCGTCCGTCCTCGGGACGGGCGAGGATCGCACACAGACGTTGGTCAGGAGGGACGGGCCCCGAAGGGGTAACCGGATAAATGGACGTGAAGCGCTATTTTCGCGGGCCGCTGCTGTGGATCCTGCTGTTCGGCCTCTTGGTCGCCCTCGTCATGTGGGGCGTCAACCCCGGCCGTTCGTACGAGAAGACCGACACCTCCAAGGTGGTCCAGGAGATCGCCGCGGGCCAGGTGAAGTCCGCCAAGATCATCGACAAGGACCAGCGGATCGAGGTCACGCTCACCAACGGCAAGCAGCAGCAGGCCTCCTGGGTCGACGGCCAGGGCATCCGACTGCAGGAGCAACTCCAGCAGCAAGCCGCGCAGAACAAGCTCCCCGGCGGTTACAACGTCGAGGTCCCCAAGCAGAGCTTCTTCCTCAACCTGCTGTTCAGCCTGCTGCCCATCGTGGTCATCGTGCTGATCTTCCTGTTCATCATGAACCAGATGCAGGGCGGCGGCTCGCGGGTGATGAACTTCGGCAAGTCCAAGGCGAAACTGATCACCAAGGACACGCCGAAGACCACCTTCGCGGACGTGGCCGGGGCCGACGAGGCCCTGGAGGAGCTTGAGGAGATCAAGGACTTCCTCCAGAACCCGGCGAAGTTCCAGTCCATCGGGGCCAAGATCCCCAAGGGCGTGCTGCTGTACGGCCCGCCCGGCACCGGCAAGACCCTGCTGGCCCGCGCGGTCGCGGGCGAGGCGGGCGTCCCCTTCTACTCGATCTCCGGCTCCGACTTCGTCGAGATGTTCGTGGGCGTCGGCGCCTCCCGCGTCCGCGACCTGTTCGAGCAGGCCAAGACCAACGCCCCGTCGATCATCTTCATCGACGAGATCGACGCCGTCGGCCGGCACCGCGGCGCGGGCCTCGGCGGCGGCCACGACGAGCGCGAGCAGACCCTCAACCAGCTCCTGGTCGAGATGGACGGCTTCGACGTCAAGGGCGGCGTGATCCTGATCGCGGCGACCAACCGCCCCGACATCCTCGACCCGGCGCTGCTGCGCCCGGGCCGCTTCGACCGGCAGGTCACCGTCGACCGTCCCGACCTGGAGGGCCGCAAGGGCATCCTGCGCGTGCACGGCCGCGGCAAGCCGTTCGCGCCGGACGTCGAGCTGGACGTCATCGCGCGCCGCACGCCGGGCTTCACCGGCGCCGACCTCGCCAACGTGATCAACGAGGCGGCGCTGCTGACCGCCCGCTTCGACCGCAAGCTGATCGACATGGACACCCTTGAGGAGTCCATCGACCGCGTCATGGCCGGGCCCGAGCGCAAGACCCGGGTGATGTCGGAGAAGGAGAAGAAGATCATCGCGTACCACGAGGGCGGGCACGCCCTGGTGGCCCACGCGCTGCCCAACTCCGACCCGGTGCACAAGGTCACGATCCTGCCCCGCGGCCGGGCCCTCGGCTACACGATGACCCTGCCGATGGAGGACAAGTTCCTCACCACCCGCTCGGAGATGACCGACCAGCTCGCGATGCTGCTGGGCGGCCGTACCGCCGAGGAGCTGGTGTTCCACGAGCCGACCACCGGCGCGGCCAACGACATCGAGAAGGCCACCTCGATCGCCCGCAACATGGTGACCGAGTACGGCATGAGCGAGCGCCTCGGCGCCCGCAAGTTCGGCACCGGGCAGGGCGAGGTCTTCCTCGGCCGCGACGTCGGCCACGAGCGCGACTACTCCGAGGACATCGCGTCCGCGATCGACGACGAGGTGCGCCGCTACATCGAGGCCGCCCACGACGCCGCCTGGGAGATCCTGGTCGAGTACCGGGACGTCCTGGACGACCTGGTGGTCAACCTCATGGAGAAGGAGACGCTCTCCAAGGACCAGGTCCTGCGGATCTTCTCCCCGATCCAGAAGCGTCCGCTCCAGAACTCCTACACCGGCTACGGCAAGCGGCTCCCGTCCGACCGGCCGCCCGTGCTGACGCCGAAGGAGCTCGCCCTGATGGGCCCGCAGGACGTCGCCGACCTGACCAAGAACAACGGTCAGGGCGCGAGCGAGCCCGCCGCCGACCCGGCCCCGGGCGAGAGCTGATCGTTTTGCGTGACGAGGCATCACGGCAGGACGGCCCGCCGGAGACCGAGGTCTCCGGCGGGCCTTCCCGCGCATCGAGCACCCCGCAGGCCGCGCCCGTCCCTGCGTCCCCGCGCGACACCGCCGGACGCGGCGACGCGCTGAGCGCGTTCGACGACATCGCCGCGGGCGACGGGCTGCCGGACGTCGCGAAGTTCGACCACGCCCGCATCGAACGCGCCGTCCGCGAGATCCTCTTCGCCATCGGCGAGGACCCCGAACGCGACGGCCTCCGCGACACCCCGTCCCGCGTGGCCCGCGCCTACGCCGAGCAGTTCGCCGGCCTCCGCCAGGCCCCCGAGGACGCCCTCAACAAGGTCTTCGAGGCCGACCACGACGAGATGGTCCTGGTCAAGGACATCGAGGTCTACTCCACCTGCGAGCATCACCTCGTGCCGTTCCACGGGTTGGCGCATGTGGGGTACACGCCCAACAAGAAGGGGCAGATCACCGGGCTGTCGAAGCTGGCGCGGCTGGTCGACGTCTACGCGCGGCGGCCGCAGGTGCAGGAGCGGCTGACCAGCCAGGTCGCCGACGCGGTGATGCGCATCCTGGAGCCGCGAGGCGTGATCGTGGTCGTCGAGGCCGAGCACCTGTGCATGACGATGCGCGGCGTTCGGAAGCCGGGCGCCAAGACCGTCACGTCGGCGGTGCGCGGTGACTTCCGTGACCACGCGGAGACGCGTGCGGAGGCTATGAGCCTCATTCTCGGCCGCTGACCCGGGCCGTGCGGTACGGGCCCGGAGGCGCCCGTTCGCGGGGCGGGGGCGGCGGGATCGAGGGGGCCGTTCTAGGCATAGGGTTGACCGCATGACCAGTGCCGCCGTTTCGGGGCTGCCCGCGCCAGGGCGGTGCCTCGTCATGGGCGTGGTCAACGTGACTCCCGACTCGTTCTCCGACGGCGGGGCGTGGTTCGACGCCGACAAGGCGATCCGGCACGGGCTCGACCTGGTCGCCGAGGGCGCCGACGTGGTCGACGTGGGCGGCGAGTCCACGCGGCCGGGGGCGCAGCGGGTCTCCCGCGAGGAGGAGCTGCGCCGCGTCGTTCCGGTGATCGAGGCGCTCACGGCCGAAGGCGTTCCGGTGAGCATCGACACGATGCGCGCGGAGGTCGCCGAAGCCGCCGTCGCCGCAGGGGCGCGGCTCGTCAACGACGTCAGCGGCGGTCTCGCCGACCCCGACATGCCGCGCGTCGTCGCGGCGGCGGGTGTCCCGTACGTGGTCATGCACTGGCGCGGGCACAGCCACGACATGCAGACCAGGGCGCTGTACGACGACGTGGTGCGCGAGGTGCGCGACGAGCTGCTGCGCCGGGTGGACGCCGTGCTGGCGGAGGGCGTCGACCCCTCGATGGTCGTTCTGGACCCGGGGCTCGGGTTCGCGAAGAAGCCCAGCTCCGCGCATAACTGGGCGCTGCTCGCGCATCTGGACGCGCTGCTCGCGAGCGGCTACCCGGTGCTGGTGGGCGCGTCGCGCAAGCAGTTCCTCGGCAAGCTGCTGGCGGGCCCGGACGGGACACCGCGCTCGTTCAACGACTGCGACGACGCCACCGTCGCGATCTCCGCGCTGGCCGCCGTCGCGGGCGCGTGGGCGGTGCGGGTGCACCGCGTCCGGCCCAACGCCGACGCCGTGCGGGTCGCCGCCGCCGTACGGCTCGCGGCGGGCCCCGCGGGCTCGGGGCCGACGGGGGAGTGGGCCGCCGCGCTCGGCGAGGCGATGGGCCCGGCGGCGCAGCCGCGGGACGCTTCCGGACCGGACGAGCGAACGGGAGGCAGCGCGTGAGCAGGGCGGTGGACGGGGCCGACCTCGAAGAGGCCCATGCCGAGTTCTACGCCGCGTTCGAGGAGGGCGACCTCGACCGGATGGCGGCGGTGTGGGCCGACGGCGCCTACGCCGACGGCGTGTCGTGCGTGCATCCGGGGTGGCCGATGCTGCGCGGGCGCGACGAGGTGCTGCGGTCCTGGGCGCTGATCATGGCCAACACGGCGTACATCCAGTTCGTCCTGACAGACGTGGAAAGTGATGTTTACGGTGACCATGCGGTGGTCACGTGCAAGGAGAACGTCCTGACCGCCGACGAGGGCACGGAGGCCGGGTTCCTCGCGGGAGGGAGCATCGTGGCCACCAACGTGTTCGTCCGCTCGGACGGCGCGTGGCGGCTCCTGCTCCACCACGGGTCCCCCATACTGAACGGCGCGGAGGCCGGCGAGGAATGAGCGACGCGATGGACCGGATCGAGCTGCGGGGGCTGAGGGCGCGGGGCCGGCACGGCTGCCTCCCGGCGGAACGCGAGCTGGGGCAGGAGTTCGTGGTGGACGTCTCGCTCGGGCTCGACACCCGCCCGGCCGCCGCCGGCGATGATCTGTCGCGTACCGTCGACTACGGATCGCTCGCGGGGCGGCTGGTCGCCGCCGTCGAGGGGGAACCGGTCAACCTCCTCGAAACGCTGGCCGAACGGCTCGCGAAGATCTGCCTGGAAGACGCGACGGTGGCGGAGGCCGAGGTCACCGTCCACAAGCCGAGCGCCCCGGTGCCGCACCCCTTCACGGACGTGGCCGTGAAGATCAGGAGGAGTCGCCCATGACAGCGTCCGACCGCATGCCCGAGCGCACCGCGACCGGTGGACACATGCTCGTCCAGCATCGGGTCGTGTTCTCGCTCGGCAGCAACCTCGGCGACCGCCTGGACAACATCCAGGAGGCCGTCGACGCGCTGTTCGACGCGCCGGGACTGTCCTACGTGGCGCTGTCCCCGGTGTACGAGACCGCGCCGTACGCGCCGCCCGGCGAGGCGCTCCCGGAGCAGGGCGACTACCTGAACGTGGTGCTCGTCGCCGACACCCGGCTCCCCCGGAGAACCTCCTCGAACGCGTTCTCAACATCGAGCACTCGATGCAGCGGGTGCGCAAGGTCCGCTGGGGCCCGCGCACGCTCGACATCGACATCGTGGTCTTCGGGAACGTCTCGTCCGAAGACCCGGATCTGACGCTTCCGCACCCGCGCGCGCACGAGCGGGCGTTCGTGCTGGTGCCGTGGGCCGACATCGAGCCCGACGTGCTGCTGCCGGGGCACGGCAGGGTCGGCGACCTGGCCGACGCGAAGGCGGCGGAAGGAGGCCCGTCGGCCGTCCGCCGCCGGGAGGACCTGACCTTGCAGCCGCCTGCATGAAGGCCACCCGCCCCCTGTTCCTGCTCGCCCTGGTGGTCGTCGTCGCGGCGATCACCTGGGCGGTGCTGCGCACGGCGTACGTGTCGCTGCCGCCGCTGCCCTGGACCGCCGTCCCGACGCTGCTGCTCCTCGCGCTCGGCGAGGGCGTCACGGGCGTGAACGTGCTGCGCCGCATCCGCCGCAAGCCCAACACCCGCCCCGTCGAGCCCCTCGTCGTCGCGCGGATGGCCGCCCTCGGCAAGGCGACCGCGCTGTCGGCGACGGTCCTGGCGGGCCTGTTCGGCGGTTTCGCGCTGTCGCTGGCCGACTCGCTCGACAAGCCGACGCCGCGGCAGGACTTCTTCGTCAGCGGCGGCACGTTCCTGGCCGCGGTGGTGCTGACGGGCGCCGCGTTCTTCCTGGAGTACGCCTGCCGCGTGCCGAAGGACCCTGACGAGGAGCACCGCGAACGGGGCTCGTCCCGGGCCTGACTCCGCTGGGCTCTTTCTCCCGTTGGCCGCGTCGCGTGTCAGCGGGGGCGAGGCCGTCCAAGACGATGCCGAGGAGCTTGTCGAGGCGTTCGGGGGAGCCGGCGAACGACTGCTCGTTGCCCCACGTGACGCCGTTGACGAGGGTCATGAACTCGCTCGCGTCCACGTCGGTGCGGACCAGGCCCGACTCCTGCGCCCGGACGAGCAGCGCCGTGCCCGTGCCGCGCATCGCCGCGCAGGACGCGTGCAGCTCGGACGTCTCGTCCGCGAGCGTCGCCGTGAGCGCGGCGGTGAGGCCCCGGTAGGTGCCGAGCATCTCCATGAACGAGCGCGTCCAGTCGAGCAGGACGGCGCGGTCGCAGGGCCGGTCCAGCAGCGCGCGCCCCTTGGCGGTGAGCGCGTCGAACCGTTCGCGCAGGAGGGCTTCGAGCAGCGCGTCGCGCGTCGGGAAGTGCCGGTAGAGGGTGCCGATGCCGACCTCCGCGCGCCGCGCGACGTCCTCCAGGGACGCCTCGATGCCGCGTTCGGCGAACGCGTCCCGCGCGACCGCGAGGAGCCTGTCGTAGTTGCGCCGCGCGTCGGCGCGCATGGGCCGTGCGGCCGTGCCGGCGCGCGGGGGCTGTGGGGCCGTGCCGTCGCCCATGGTCGCCCTCCGGTCTCGATCGCGGGCCGCCCCGGGATTGCTAAACGGAGTCGGCCTCCCTATCGTAGTCCGAGACAAGCCGGAGGCTGCCTCCGGTTATCTCTCGGAGGAGGCGCGATGACCGCGGACGGGACCACGGCGCTGGGCGGGACGACGGCGCTGGACGGGACGCGGCGGCGGCTCGGCTCGTTCGGCGTGTGGCTGATGCCGGTCACGCTGCACGCGACGCCGGTCGCGGTGCAGCGCGAGCAGTTCGCCCGGATCGAACGGCTCGGGTACGGGTCGCTGTGGAGCGGCGAGCCCCCGCGGACTCGCCGGGCGTCGGGCGCGAGGCGTTCACCCAGCACGGCCTGATGCTCGCCGCGACCGAACGCCTCGTCGTCGGCACCGGCATCGCCAACGTCGGCATGCGCCACCCGGCCGCCATGCACGGCGCCGCCGCCACGCTCGCCGAGGCGTACCCGGGCCGGTTCGTGCTGGGCCTCGGCGGGCAGCGGGGCGACCGGCCGCTGACGGCGCTGCGCGAGTACCTCGACGCGATGGACGAGACCGCGCGGACCGTCCTGCCGGACGTCCGGTACCCGCGCGTGCTCGCGGCGCTCGGGCCGAAGGCGCACGCGCTCGCCGCCGAACGCGCCGACGGCGTCCACCCGTTCATGCAGCCCGTCCGGCACACGGCGATCGCGCGCGAGGCGGCCGGTCCGGACGCGCTGCTGATCCCGCACCAGTTCCTGCTGGTCGAGACCGGCGCGGACGCCGCGCGCGGCGCGTTCCGGGCGGTCTTCGGCGGCCGCGGACGGACGCGGGGCGGCCCGTACGAGCGCAACTACCGGCGCCTCGGCTACGGCGACGAGGACCTCGGTGGCGAGCGCAGCGACCGGTTCGTGGACGACGTGCTGGCCTGGGGGGACGAGGCCGCGGTCGCCGCCCGGCTCCGCGCGCACCTGGACGCCGGCGCGGACCACGTCCTGCTGAACCCGCTCGCCGCCGACCTGCCGTCCGCCGTGGACGTGCTCGAACGCCTGGCCCCGCTGCTCACGGCGTGACGTCCGCCCGCCGGGCGCGGGGCGGGGTCACTTGTCGACGTCGCCGACGACGAAGAACATCGAGCCGAGGATGGCGATCATGTCGGCTACCAGGTTGCCGGGCAGCAGCTCGGCGAGGACCTGGACGTTGTTGTACGAGGCCGACCGCAGCTTCAGCCGCCACGGGGTCTTCTCGCCGCGCGACACCAGGTAGTAGCCGTTGATGCCGAGCGGGTTCTCCGTCCAGGCGTACGTGTGGCCCTCCGGGACCTTCAGCACCTTCGGCAGGCGCTGGTTGATCGGCCCCGGCGGCAGCCCGGCCAGGCGGTCCAGGCACGCGTCCGCCAGGTCGAGCGAGGCGTACACCTGGTCGAGCAGGCACTCGAACCGGGCCAGGCAGTCGCCCTCCGTCCGGGTCACCACGCGCGTGTCGAGCTCCCCGTAGGCGAGGTACGGCTCGTCGCGGCGCAGGTCGAAGTCGACGCCCGCCGCGCGCGCGATCGGCCCGGACACCCCGTACTGGAGGATCTGCTCGCGGGTGATGACGCCCACCCCGCGCGTGCGCGCGCGGAAGATCTCGTTGCCCATGATGAGGTCGGCGATCTGCGACATGCCGCCCCGGACGCCGGACACGGCCTCGCGGACGCGGCCCGTCCACCCGGCGGGCGGCTCCTCCTTCAGGCCGCCCACCCGGTTGAACATGTAGTGCATCCGCCCGCCGGAGATCTCCTCCATGACGCGCTGCAACGTCTCGCGCTCACGGAACGCGTAGAAGATCGGCGTGATCGCGCCCACCTCCAGCGGGTACGACCCGAGGAACATCAGGTGGTTGAGCACCCGGTTGAGCTCGGCGAGGAGCGTGCGCGTCCAGACCGCCCGCGCGGGCACCTCCATGCCGAGCATCCGTTCGGCCGCGAGCACGACCCCGAGCTCGCTGGAGAACGCCGACAGCCAGTCGTGCCGGTTGGCCAGCACGATGATCTGCCGGAAGTCGCGCACCTCGAACAGCTTCTCCGCGCCCCGGTGCATGTAGCCGATGATCGGCTCCGCCGCCGAGATCCGTTCGCCGTCGAGCGTCAGCCGCAGCCGGAGCACCCCGTGCGTGGAGGGATGCTGGGGCCCGATGTTGAGGGTCATGTCCTCGGTGGCGAGCTCCTTGGCGCCCGCCCCGATCCCGACGATCCGTTCGGTGGTCATGGTCGCGTCTCCGCCGCTCGGGTCACTCCTCCATAGTCCCATGGCGTGCGGCGCACGTTTTCCGGTTGACTAGAGGGCAATGAACGCAAGTCATGGCGAACCGCCATCAGGCCCCGTTTCCACCCCCGCCGCCGCCCCGGCCGCGTCGGCCGTCCCGAACTTCCCGGACGCTTCGGATGCGCCGGACGCGCCGCGCGAGGCCGGCGCCGCCGTCCCCGGACCTCCGCCGGACGCCGCCGCCGTGTCGCGGTCGGAGTACGCGGCCGGGTCGGCGTTCGCCGCGGGGGACGGGCTGGAGTGGACGCGGATCTCACCGCGGCACACGTGGCAGCGGGTGGCGATGGCCGCGGTGTGCGCGGTCCCGGCCGCGGCCGTGGGCGGCTTCCTGGTCTCGCGGAACGGCGGGCTGCCCGGCGCCCTGCTGTGGGTGGCCGCCGTCGTGGTCGCGGTCGTCCTCACGGGGATTATCGCGGAGCTGGCGCACCGTTCGGTCGGGTACGCCGAACGGGCGGACGACCTCATCGTCACCCACGGCGTCTTCGTACGGCGGCTCATCGTCGTCCCGTACGGGCGGATGCAGTTCGTGGACGTGACCGCGGGGCTGCTGGAGCGCTGGATGGGCATCGCGACCGTCCGCATGCACACCGCCGCGGCGGCGACGGACGCCACGATCCCCAGCGTCCCCGCCGCGGAGGCCGCGATGCTCCGCGACCGTCTCGCCCGCAAGGGCGAAGAGCGGAACATGGGCCTGTGAAGCCCCCGCACAGCACCGGCGACCCCGGAGTCCCGGGTGATCCCGGCGTCCCTGGCGACGGGTCCGAGAATGTGCCCGGCAACGGCGAGGAGCCCGTACGGGCGAGAACCGACGCTGAAGGCCAGACTTCCCTGGGACGCGCGCCGTACGGAGCGTATGGCCCGGAGTACGCACCGCCCGGCCGTCCGGAGTACGGAATCGCAGGCCCTCCTCCGGGAGCCGACGGCGCGAAGCCCGTTTACCTGCCCCCTGGCTCCCCGGACAACAGCCAAACGCCCGGACCGGCTGAAGGACCGGCGGCTCCCATGACCGCGCAACCCGGTCACCCGCCGCCCGGTTACGTGCAGCCCGGATATCCGCCGCGCGGCTACGTACAGCCTGGGCACGCGCAGCCCGGATACGCGCAGCCCGGTTACGGGCAGACGGGTTATCTGTCGCCCGGCTCTGCACCGCAAAGTCCCCCACCCCCTCCCCCTCCCGGCTACGCACCTCCCAGGCACGCGCCTCCCGGATATGCGGGCCCCGGATATGCAGGTGCTGCACACGCGCCTCCCGGATATGCGAGGCGCGGGTACGGATATCAGGTGGCGGCGCCGCCGTTGCCGTTCTCTGAGGGGACGCATCGGCTGCATTGGGCCACGGCGCCGTTGCGGGCGTTCGTGTTCCTCATCGTGTACTTCGTGCTGCTGGGCTTTCCGCTGCTGCTGACGCAGACGCCTTCCGGGGTGGCGTTCGAGCTGAGTCCAGAAGTGGTCGTACGGTTCGTGGCCGTGACCGTGCCGATGGGGGTGATCGCGTCCGGTTCGGGGTTGTGGGCGTGGCTGGCGTTGCGGTTCCGGGTGGACGGCAGCGATCTGGTGGTGGAGACCGGCGTTCTGCGTAAGCGGAGGCGGAGAATCCCGTTGTCGCGCGTGCAGGCCATTGATGTCGTACGGCCGCTGGTAACGCGGGTGTTCTCGCTGGCGGAGGTACGGGTCGAGCTGGCGGGCGGCGAGCAGAGCGAGATCGCGCTGCGTTACCTGGGACGGGACACCGCGCAGCGTTTGCGTGCGGAACTTCTGGCGCGCGCCGCCGGACTCCCCGGGCATACACCCGAAGCACCGGAACGGCCCTTGTGGCGCGTGCCGTTCGGAGCGCTTCTCGGATCTCTGGTCTTGCGGCTGCCCGTCATCGGCACGGCGATCCTGTTTTTCGTCTCGCTGGTCCTGATGCTGCTGTGGGCCGAGGCGGGAATGCTCGCGGTGGCCGTTCCGGCGCTGCTGGGCCTGATCCGTGCGGTCGCGGCACCGCTGGTGATGTACGCCAACTTCCGCGCCGCGATGTCTCCGGACGGCGTACGGCTCCGGTACGGCCTGCTGGAGACGCGCATGCAGACGCTGCCTCCCGGACGCGTGCAGGCCGTGAGCGTGGTGGAGCCCGCGATCTGGCGCGGATTCGGGTGGGCGCGCGTTGATGTGACGATCGCCGGTTACGCGGGCGAACGGCAGGCGCTGTCGTCCACGCTGCTGCCGGTCGCGCCGAGGGCGGTCGCGATGGCGATGGTGGCGCAGGTGTTCCCCGGCGCGGACGTGGACGCGGTTCCGCTGCTGCCCGCCTCGGACAAGGCGGTCGCGCTCGATCGCCCGGACGCGGCCGGGACGGACGACAAGGTCTTCGTGACGCGGCACGGATGGCTGTGCCGCCGGACGGACGTCATCGCGCACGCGCGGGCGCAGAGCGTGCGGCTCACCGTGAATCCCGTCCAGCGCCTCCTCGGGCTCGCGACCGTGCACGTGGACGCGCCGCCCGGACCGGTCCAGGTCGCCGCCGCCGACCGCGACCTGGGCGAGGCGCGCGCGATCGTGGACTCGGCGGCCTTCCGCGCGCAGGCGGCCCGCAGGTCCGGCGGCGACCCCGCCCGCTGGGCGACCCGCCGTTAAGACCGTCCGCCGCTAAGCCTGCTCGCCGTTAGGCCCCGTCCGCCGTTAGCGCCGTCCGTCGCGTAGAGCCGTTCGCCACTGGAGACGGGCCGTTCCAGGGCCGTTCGCCGCTGGAACGGCCCGTCTCCAGGGCCGTTCGCCGCTGGAACGGGCCGTCGGTGGAACCGCGCGGTGCGGGAGGGGGTGCGGGCTTATCGTCTGGGCATGAGCGATGTGGCTTATGACCCGTGGTCGCCTGATTTCGTTGCCGATCCGTACCCGGCGTTCGAGCGGCTCCGGGCGGAACGGCCGGTCTACTTCGACGAGCCGACCGGGCAGTGGGTGGTCAGCCGCCACGCGGACGTGGACGCGCTGCTGCGCGACCGGCGGCTCGGGCGGACGTACCTGCACGTCGCGGGGCACGAGAAGTTCGGACGGGAGCCGGAGCCGGAGTTCCTGCGGCCGTTCTGGGACCTCAACCGCGCCGGGATGCTCGAACTCGAACCGCCCACGCACACGCGGCTGCGCAGGCTCGTGGC
This sequence comes from Actinomadura sp. J1-007, assembly GCF_009793335.1. Lineage (GTDB taxonomy): Bacteria > Actinomycetota > Actinomycetes > Streptosporangiales > Streptosporangiaceae > Spirillospora > Spirillospora yumaensis. The sequence continues at coordinate 3,917,776 of NZ_WING01000001.1, forward strand.
CAAGGCGTTCACCGCGCGGATGGTCGAGGGGCTGCGGCCGATGGTCCGCGCGCTGGCCGAGGACCTCGCCGGGGCGCTGGCGGCGAAGGGCGGCGGCGACCTGATCGCCGAGGTCGCCGAGCCGCTGCCGGTCACCGTGATCGCCGAGATGCTGGGCGTCCCCGCCGAGGACCGGCCGCTGCTGCGCCCGTGGTCCGCCGGGATCTGCGGCATGTTCGAGCTGAACCCGTCGATGGAGGCGCAGCGTACGGCCGTGCGCGCCGCCACGGAGTTCTCCGACTACCTGCGCGCCCTCGCGCGGGCGCGCGCGGCGGAACCCCGCGACGACCTCATCAGCGCCCTGGCCCAGGTCGTGGACGAGGGAGACCGCCTTACCGAGGACGAGCTGATCGGCACCTGCGTGCTGCTCCTCAACGCGGGCCACGAGGCGACGGTGAACGCGACGGGCAACGGCTGGTGGGCCCTGTTCCGCAACCCCGGCGAGCTGGAACGGCTCCGCGCGGACCACGCGCTGGTGCCGACCGCCGTCGAGGAGCTGCTGCGGTACGACACGCCGTCGCCGATGTTCGAGCGGTGGATCCTGGAGGACGTCTCCGTCTCCGGCGTGGACATCCCGCGCGGCGCGGAGGTCGCGTTGCAGTTCGCGTCGGCCAACCGCGACGCGTCGGTCTTCGCCGAGCCGGACCGCCTCGACCTCGGCCGCGACCCGAACCCGCACATCTCGTTCGGCCTCGGCATCCACTTCTGCCTCGGCGCGCCGCTCGCGCGCGTCGAACTGGCCGAGTCGTACGGCGCGCTCCTGCGCCTCGCGCCCGCGCTCCGACTCGCCGAGGAGCCGGCGTGGAAGCCCGGCTTCGTCCTGCGCGGCCTGGAGGCGCTGCACGTGGAGTGCTGACCCCTGGGCGTCTGCGCGGGCGCGCGTGGACGCGGGGACGCGTCAGGACAGGACGGCCGGAACGGGGATCGCGACCGTCTGGACCAGCCAGCCGAAGCCGCCCAGGCCCGTCGGGTCGGTTAGCTCGGCGTCCTCTCCGGCGGCGCAGAGCGCGGCCAGGTAGCCGCGCGGGTCGTGGTGCGCGGCCTCGACGGCCGGGCGCGCGCCGGACAGGCCGAGGCCCCGCAGCGCCGCGCGCTGCGTGGTCAGCAGCGTGGCGGTCGCGCCGGCGTCGCGTCCCGCGGCGGTGCAGGCGTCCAGGGCGACGTGCGCGGTCACGTCGCACGACCCGTCCGGGACGGCGGGCACGGTCGAGCCGTCCCGGTATCCCGCCAGGGTCCCGTAGACGGGACGGGCCGTCCGCGCGTGCGAGTAGTCGATCGCGACCGCCATCCCGCGAACGAGCCGTCCGACCACCGCGGCCCAGGCGGCGCAGCGCGGACGGCCGATCTCGGCGCGTTCGCCCGGCTCGCGCAGCGGCCACCACCGCTCCAGCCAGTCCCGGTCCTCGGGGGACGGCGCGGGGCCGGGCCGTTCGGCGCCCGACGCCGGGTCCACCAGGACCGTGCGGGGGCCGTCGGGCGTCTGCTCCACGACGTCCAGCGGAACGTTGTCGAGCCACTCGTTCGCGATGACCAGGCCCGTGATGCCGTCGGGCAGGTCCTCGCGCCACTCGACGCGTTCGGGGACGTCGGGCGGGCGGGGCGCGATCTCCACGGCGACGGGCGCGAGCCGCGCGGCGAGCGGGGCGTCGGCGGTCGCGAGGATGTTGGCGAGCAGCCGTCCGGACCCGGCGCCCACGTCGACCAGGTCGATCCGCGCCGGATGCCCCAGCGCCTCGTCCACCTCGGCCAGCAGCCGGGCCAGCGCGGACGCGAAACGCGGCGAGGCGTGCACCGACGTACGGAAATGCTCGGCGGGGCGCTCTCCTCGCCGGTAGAAACCGTCCGCACCGTACAACGCCCGGTCCATCGCGGTCCGCCACGTCATCCACGCCGCCACGACTGCGACGTTATCGCGCGCGCCGGTTGATCGCCCCCGCCCGCCGCCCCGCGGGCGGCCCCGTCCGGGTCGCGGGCCGGTCATGGGAGCGGCCGGGAAACCGCCCCTCCTTGGGGCGTACGGAGCGTCAGACCTTTGGGTGATCCGGGGCTGACCTGCGGGAACTTACGCTGGGAGCATGGTCGGCAGAATCTGGGACTGGTGGCGGACGAAGACGCCGCTGGTCGACGCCGCTTTCGCCTTCCCGCTCCTGCTGCTCTCGCTGCTCGGCGCCACCGGCGGCGCGTACGCCTTGGGAGAGCTCAAGGTGCTCGTGCTGACCACCGTGCTGATCTTCCCGCTCGTGTTCCGGCGGACGCTGCCGCGCACGACGTTCGCCGTGATCTCCCTGATCTCGTTCGCGCAGTGGGTGGTCGGCATCCATCCGATCCCGCCGAACGCCTCGTTCCTCATGGTGCTCTACACCGTGGCGGCGGGCCGCTCGTTCCGGTGGGGCCTGGCCGCGATGCTCGTCGGCCAGCTCGGCTCGCTGCTGGTCCTGGCGCGGTGGTCCATCACCGCCGAGGACGCGCAGAGCACCGGGATCACGCTGGTCGTCCTCGTCGCGGGCACGTGGATCCTCGGGCTGCACATGCGCACCCGCCGCGCCTACATGCGGTCGCTGGAGGAACGTGCCGCGCGCCTCGAACGCGAGCGCGACACCGAGGTCCAGGTGGCCATGGCCGCCGAACGGGCCCGCATCGCCCGCGAGCTGCACGACGTCGTGGCGCACAACGTGAGCGTGATCGTCGTCCAGGCGGACGGCGCGTCGTACGCCATCGAGACCGACGTCGGGCGCGCCAAGCAGGCGCTGGAGACGATCTCCTCGACCGGGCGGCAGGCGCTGGCGGAGATGCGGCGGCTGCTCGGCGTGCTGCGCGAGGGCGACGGGGCCGGGCCGTTCGCCCCGCAGCCGGGCGTGAGCCAGTTGAACGAGCTGGTGGAGCAGGTCCGCGCGTCCGGGCTGCCGGTGGTGTTCGCGGTCGAGGGCGTACCGGAGGAGATGTCGGAGGGGAGGCAGCTCACCGTCTTCCGCATCGTCCAGGAGGCGCTGACCAATACCCTCAAGCACGCGGGCCCGCGCGCTGAGGCGCGGGTCGCGCTGCACTACCTCGGCGACGCGGTCGAGATCCGGGTCGTGGACGACGGCCGGGGCGCCTCGGCGGCCGACGACGGCCGCGGGCACGGCCTGGCGGGCATGCGCGAGCGCGCCGCCGTCTACGGCGGCACGGTGGCGGCCGGGCCCCGCGCGGGCGGCGGGTACGAGGTGGTCGCGCGGGTCCCGGTACGCGAGGAGGTACGCACGTGAACGGCAGGCAGGGCGCGGACGGCGGGCAGGGCGCGGGCCCCGGCGGTCTGGACGGGCTGGACGGTCTGGACGGCGATCCGGCCGGGCAGCGCCCGATCCGGGTGATGCTGGTGGACGACCAGGAGCTCGTCCGGGCGGGCTTCACGATGGTGCTCGACGCGCAGCCCGACATCGAGGTGGTGGGCGAGGCGGGCGACGGCGCGCAGGCGCTGGAGCTGCTGCGCGGCACGGCCGCCGACGTGGTCCTGATGGACGTGCGGATGCCGCGCATGGACGGGATCGAGGCGACCCGCCGGATCGTCGCCGGCCAGGCAGGAGGCGCGGGCGCGGCGGGCGCCGCCGGTGCCGCCGCCGCGGGCGCCGCCGGGGGAGCCGGACGGTCCGCCGCCGCGGCGCCGGGCTCGGACGGCCCCAAGGTGATCATCCTGACCACGTTCGACCTGGACGAGTACGCGTTCGCGGCGATCAAGGCGGGGGCGGGCGGCTTCCTGCTCAAGGACGCGGGGCCGGCGCAGCTCATCGAGGCGATCCGGGCGGTGCACTCCGGCGACGCGGTCGTGGCGCCGAGCACCACCAAGCGGCTGCTGGACCGGTTCGCGCTGCACCTGCCCGACGCCGAGCGGCAGGCGAGCGGCGCGCTGGACTCGCTGACCGACCGCGAGGGCGAGGTGCTGCGGCTCGTCGCGCGCGGCATGTCCAACGCGGAGGTCGCCGGGCGGCTGTACGTCTCGGAGGCGACGGTCAAGACGCACATGGGCCGGATCCTGATGAAGCTGGGCCTGCGCGACCGGGTGCAGGCCGTCGTCTTCGCGTACGAGACGGGTCTGGTCAGGAGCGGGCAAAACGACCACCTACCGTAACGGTGCGATTACCTTGCGATGACTTTTCTCCCTCGACCTTGGGGTCCGGTTTCCCTTACCGGTGGGTATCTGGATAACTACCGTACGTGATCACGCCCTCGCGGCGGATCAGCACCTGCTCAACTCGGGGCCCCTCGGGCCCACGTACGGGAGGATTCACGTGCTCAAGAAGCTCGCAGTCACCGGCATCCTCGGCTTCGCCGTCACCGGCTCCGTCCTGGCCGCCGCGCCGGCCAACGCCGACATCCACACCGACGGCAGCGGCGGGGTGATCTCCGGCAACCAGATCTTCGCCCCCATCAGCGTCCCGGTCGACGTCTGCGGCAACGCCATCGCGGTCATCGGCACCGCGGGCGCCGGCTGCCACGGCGGCGCCTCCGTCAAGCAGGCCCCGGCCGGCCACCACCACCGCTGACCGGCCGCCGGCGCGCGACCGCGCGCGCCTGACCCCTTCACGAGAGCGCCGGACCCCCGCAAATCGGGGGCCCGGCGCTCCCGCGTGGTCGCGGGTCGCCTTGGGGGTTGACGGCCGCGTACGCCAAAGGTCGTACGCGGGCGGGTGCGCCAGCCAGAGTGCTGATCCGCATCGTGGCCATGGGGCCGATGGCAGGGGGGCCGCGGATTCCTAGCGTTGGACGCGTCGATGGAGTCCGCGAAGGAGAAGCCGTGACCAGCACGTTCGCCAGTCCGCCCGGGGGCGCGCCGAGCCCCGCCGCCGCACCGCCGGCCGTCGTCGCCGACCGCGTGTCGAAGGTGTACGGCTCAGGGGACGCGGCCGTGCACGCGCTGCGCGGTGTGAGCGTCGGGTTCGCGCAGGGGGCGTTCACCGCCATCATGGGGCCGTCCGGGTCGGGGAAGTCCACGCTGATGCACTGCCTGGCCGGGCTCGACACCGTCAGCGAGGGCGCCGTCCGGCTGGGCGACGCGGAGATCACCGGGATGAGCGACAAGCAGTTGACGCTGCTGCGCCGCGACCGGGTGGGGTTCGTGTTCCAGGCGTTCAACCTGCTGCCGACGCTCACCGCCGAGCAGAACATCCTGCTGCCGCTGCAACTGTCGGGCCGCAAGGCCGACCGGGCGTGGTTCGACCAGGTCGTCGACGTCGTCGGGCTGCGGGACCGGCTCTCGCACCGGCCGAACGAGCTGTCGGGCGGGCAGCAGCAGCGGGTGGCGTGCGCGCGTGCGCTGGTCGCCCGCCCGCAGGTGATCTTCGCGGACGAGCCGACCGGCAACCTCGACTCGCGCGCGGGCGCCGAGGTGCTGGGGTTCCTGCGCGCCTCGGTGCGGGAGATGGGCCAGACGATCGTGATGGTCACCCACGACCCGGTCGCCGCGTCGTACGCCGACCGGGTGGTGTTCCTGCGCGACGGCGTGGTCGTCAACGAGCTCCTCCAGCCCACGCCCGACACCGTGCTCGACCGGCTCAAGAGCCTCGGGGGCTGAGCCGGATGCTGAGGACGACACTCGCGGGCCTGCGGGCCCACAAGCTGAGGCTGCTGCTCACCGCCGTCGCGATCACGCTGGGCGTGGGTTTCATCGCGGGCACGTTCGTGCTGACCGACTCGATGGACAGCGGCGTCCAGCAGACGTTCGCGCGGGGCGCCGACAAGGTCGACTACGCGGTGCGCCCGTCCGCCACCGCGTCCGAGGACATCCCCGCCGCGCTCGTCGGGCGCATCCGCTCGCTGCCCGGCGTGAAGGACGTGCACGGGCAGGTCAAGGGCGACGCGGCCCTCGTCGGCCGGGACGGCAAGACGGTCGGCGACATGCAGACCGTCGGGCTGTCGGTGCCGGACGGCCGGCTGCTGCGCTACGACCTCGACAAGGGACGGGTGCCGCGCGGGTCCGGCGAGGCCGTGCTCGACTCCCGTACGGCGGGCCGCCAGCACTTCTCGGTCGGCGACGCCGTGTCCGTGCTCGATTCCAAGGGGGCCGCGCACCGGTTCACCGTGGTCGGGCTGGTCGACTTCGGGATCGACCAGGACGCGAGCATGCGCGGCGCGGTCGGGTTCGACCCGGCCACCGCCGCGCTGATGACCGGTGAGAAGGGCGTCGAGGAGATCGACGTCATCGGCTCGGACCGGGCCGCGATCGCCGCGGCGGCCGGCCCGAAGTACGAGGTCTACACGGGCAAGCGGCTCGGCGAGACGCTCGCCAAGGCCGCCGGCGCCGACACCAAGATCATCCGGACCGGGCTGCTGATCTTCGGGCTGGTCGCGATGCTGGTGTCCGCGCTGGTCATCTACAACACGTTCACGATCCTGATCGCCCAGCGGATGCGGGAGATGGCGCTGCTGCGCTGCGTCGGCGCGACCCGCCGCCAGGTGTTCGGCGGCGTCGTCGCCGAGTCGGCGGTGGTCGGGCTCGTCGGGTCCGTGACCGGGCTGCTCGTCGGGCTCGGGCTCGGCGCCGGCGCGATGGCGCTGTTCAACGCGCTCGGAGCGAACATGCCGACTGCGGGCGTCGCGCTCACGCCCCGTACGGTCGTCGTCGGGCTCCTGGTCGGGATCGTCGTCACCGTCCTGTCGGCGCTGCTGCCCGCCCGCGCCGCGACCCGCGTCGCGCCGGTCGCCGCGCTGCGCAGCGACCTGGAGCCGGGCGGCGGGCGCTTCCGGCTCGGCTGGGTGCGCTCCGTGCTGACCGCCGTGTTCGCGGTCGGCGGCCTCGGCGCCGCGTTCCTCGGCGCGGTGGTGATGGAGAAGGGCGAGTCGTCGATGTTCATGGTGGCGGGCGCGGGCGGGCTGATGTTCCTCGCCGTCGTCACCGTCATGCCCGCCCTGGTCCGCCCGCTCGGCCGCGTCGCCGGGGCGATCCCGGCGCGGCTCGGCGGCGTGCCCGGACGGCTCGCGGTGGAGAACGCGCGCCGCTCGCCGCACCGGACGGCGACCACCACGATCGCGCTGACCATCGGCGTCGGGCTGATGAGCCTGTTCGCGGTGGTCGGGGCGAGCGCGAAGGTCAGCTCCGAACACCAGCTCCAGCAGCAGTTCCCGGTCGACTTCCAGGTCAACAACGAGCTCAACTCCGAGTCCAGGCCCATCCCGCGCGCCCTCGCCGAGGGGCTGGGCAAGCGGCCGGAGTTCGAACGCGTCATCGAGAAGAAGGAGAAGGAGACCGGGGTCGCCGCGCCCGGCGCCTCGCTCGGCGCGGAGGCGTCGCAGGCCACGGTCGGCATGGTCAGCGGCGACGCGCTCGGCACGGTGCTGAAGCCGGAGTTCACCAGCGGGTCGGCCGCCGCCCTGAAGCCGGGAACGGCCGTCGTCGGCGACCTGTTCGCGAAGGACCGCGGGCTCGCCACCGGCGCGACCGTGCAGGTGCGGACCCCGCGCGGCCCGGTCCCGGTGAAGATCGTCGGGATCTACGGCGGGGACCTGCCGCTGCCGGACGTGCTCGTGCCCGACACCGACTTCGCCCGCCACTTCGGCTCGCCGGGCCCGAACGCGATCTACGTCAAGGTCAAGGACGGCGTGTCCGCCGCGAGCGCCCGCACGGTCGTGCAGGACGCCGCGCGCCCGTACCCGACGGTCAAGGTCGCCTCGGCGGCCGAGATCAAGGAGGAGTTCACCGACGCCATCGACATGATGCTGATGATCTTCGGCGGGCTGCTCGGGCTGGCGATCATCATCGCGCTGTTCGGCATCGCCAACACCCTCACGCTCTCGGTCGTGGAACGGACCCGCGAGTCGGCGCTGCTGCGCGCGCTCGGCCTCACTAGGCGGCAGCTCCGCCGCATGCTGTCGGTCGAGGCCCTGGTCATGGCCGTGATCGGCGCGTTCACCGGGGTCGTGCTCGGCGTCGGGTTCGGCTGGGCGGCGACGGGTTCGATGGACGATGACGCCGTGTTCGCCGTCCCGTACCTCCAGATCGTCGGGTTCATCGCCCTGGCGGCCGTCGCCGGAGTCCTCGCCGCCGTCCTCCCGGCCCGCCGCGCGGCCAAGGCGTCCATCGTCGAGTCGCTGAGCGTCTAGGCGCCGCCGCGGCCCCGGCGAGGCGTCCGCCGGGGCCGCGGCCCGTGTCCGGACATGACTCCGCCCCACCGCTCGTACGGGAAGAGCGGTGGGGCGGAGGCGGTGCGGGGCCCCTCAGGGGGCCGTGCCCGGTGCTATCAGTCGTCGTTCCCGGCGATGGCGCCGGACTCGCTGTCGTTGCCGTGGTTGTGGACGCCGTTGCCGTTGCAGTCCGTGCCGCTCTGGCCGGCCAGGGAGACCGAGCCGCACGTCACGCCGTATCCGCCGACGATCTGAACGTTGACGTTGTTGCCGTTGGCCTGCCCGTTGTTGTTGCCGTTCGTGTTCGCCATGGCGGGGGTCGCCACGAACGCGGCACCTGCGAGGGTCGCGGCAACGGCACCGGTCTTGAGAGCGGTCTTGATCACGATCTGGCTCCATCTCGTCGGGGGCGGAGCGCCCTTGCTTCACCTTGCGTGACTGGCGTCACAACCCAGAGTTACCCTCGCCGGGAGATCGCTGGCAAGGCTTCACCGGCCGCGACGCTCGAACTGTGTCGGGGCCATCGAGGCGACAGTAACGATCGGTAGCCGAACCGTCACCGGAGTGTGATTGATCCGGTCGGACCCGCCGTACCGCGTAACGCTCACCCGGCCGCGGCCGAAAAGAACGCGCCGCATCGGCCGGGGCCGAAAGGAACGCGCCGCACCGGCCGGGGCCGCCGCTCCGCAGCGCCGGGGCGGGGACCGGCGCGGTTTCCGCGCGCGGGTACGCTGGGTCGCGCACGTCCGGTACCTAGCAAAGGACTGGAACGAACAGATGGATGCACACGTCCCGCCGTCCTCCGGCGCGCCCGGCGACGGGTCCGAGCCGAGGCCGGAAGACCGCCCGGCGCGGCTGGCGGTCGGCGTCGTCGGCGCCGGCCGGGTCGGCACCGCGCTCGGATCGGCGCTCGCCCAGGCGGGCCACCGCGTCGTGGCCGCCGCCGCCGTCTCCGACCGTTCCCGCGCGCGGGTGGCCGAACGGCTCCCGGACGCGGCCGTCGTCACCCCGCAGGAGGTCGTGGCGGGCTCCGACCTCGTGCTGCTGACCGTTCCCGACGACGCGCTGCCCGAGCTCGCGGCCGGGCTGGCGTTCACCGACGTCCCGGTGGCGGGCAAGCTCGTCCTGCACACGAGCGGACGGTTCGGGACCGACGTCCTGGAGCCCGTCGTCCGCGCCGGGGGGCTGCCGCTCGCGCTGCACCCGGTCATGACGTTCACCGGGCGTCCCGACGACGTCAACCGGCTCACCGGCATCTCGTTCGGCGTGACCTCGCCGGACGCGCTGCGGCCCGTCGCGGAGGCGCTGGTGCTGGAGATGGGCGGCGAGCCCGTCTGGATCGCCGAGGACCGGCGCCCGCTCTACCACGCGGCGCTCGCCGGGGGCGCCAACCACCTGGTCACGCTGGTCGTGGAGTCGATGGACCTGCTGGCCCGGGCGGGCGTGGCCGAGCCGGGCCGGATGCTCGGGCCGCTGCTCGGCGCGGCGCTCGACAACGCGCTGCGGCTCGGCGTCGACGGGCTCACCGGGCCGGTCGCGCGCGGCGACGCGGGCACGGTCGCCGACCACGTCGGCGAGCTGTCGCGGGTGTCGCCCGAGGGCCGCCGCGCGTACGTGGCGTTGGCCCGCCTCACCGCCGACCGCGCGCTCGGCGCAGGTCTGCTGAAGCCCGAGGACGCCGAACGGCTCCTCGAAGTGCTGGCCGATTGAGCGAGGAGGACTCCCAATGAGGGAACCGACGGCGGGCGCGCCGGTCGGGCGCCGCGGGCAGGTCCGGTGCGGCGCGCCGGTCCGGCGCGGCGGGCGGGACCTGGGGGCGGCGGCGTGACACCGGTGATCGCCAAGACGCGCGCGGAGCTGGCGGCGGTCCGTTCGACGGTCGGGGGGACGCTGGCGCTGGTGCCGACGATGGGCGCGCTGCACGAGGGGCACCGCTCGCTGATCCGCAAGGCGCGCGAGCTGGCCGACACGGTGGCCGTGAGCATCTTCGTCAACCCGTTGCAGTTCGGGGAGGGCGAGGACTTCGACCGTTACCCGAGGACGTTCGCCGGCGACATCGAGGCGTGCGCGGCCGAGGGCGTCGACCTGGTGTTCGCGCCGACCAGCGAGGTCATGTACCCGAGCGAGCCGCAGGTCACGGTCGCGGCGGGCCCGATGGGCTCGGTGATCGAGGGCGCGGCCCGGCCCGGCCACTTCGACGGGATGCTCACCGTCGTGCTGAAGCTGTTCAACCTTGTCCGCCCGGACGTCGCGGTCTTCGGCGAGAAGGACGCGCAGCAGCTCGCCCTGGTCACCCGGATGGTCGCCGACCTCGACCTGCCGGTACGGGTCGTCGGCGGCCCGACGGTCCGCGAGCTGGACGGGCTCGCGCTGTCCAGCCGCAACCGCTACCTGTCCGCCGCCGACCGGCGCACGGCCGCCGCGCTCTCCGAGGCCCTCCAGGCCGGGGCGGGCGCGCTCGCGGACGGGCCGGGCGCGGTGCTGCGGACGGCCCGCGCCGTGCTGGACAAGGCGGCCGGGGCCGAGCCGCCGCTGGAGCTCGACTACCTCGTCCTGGTCGATCCGGCCACGTTCACCGAGGTCGGCGAGGACCACGCCGGTCCCGCCGTGCTCGCCGTCGCCGGCCGGGTCGGCGCCACCCACCTGATCGACAACCTCCCCCTGAAGTTCGGCAGCCCCAAGGAGTCGTGATGTTCCGGACGATGTTCAAGTCGAAGATCCACCGCGCCACGGTGACCCAGGCCGACCTGCACTACGTCGGGTCGCTGACCATCGACCAGGACCTGATGGACGCCGCCGACCTGCTGCCGGGCGAGCAGGTGCACGTCGTCGACATCGACAACGGCGCCCGCCTGGAGACGTACCTGATCGCGGGGGAGCGCGGCTCCGGGGTGATCGGCATCAACGGCGCCGCGGCCCGCCTCGTGCAGCCCGGCGACCTGGTGATCATCATCAGCTACGCGCAGCTCAGCGACGCCGAGGCGCGCGAGTTCCAGCCCCGGGTGGTGCACGTCGACCGGTCCAACAAGATCATCTCGCTGGGCTCGGACCCCGCCGAGCCGGTGCCGGGCGGCGGCGAGGTCCGCGGTGATCTGATCCGCGGCTGAGCCCCTCGCCCCGTTCCGAACGGCCGTGCGTCCGCCCTGCTCAGGGGCGCGCACGGCCGTTGTGCGTGGGTATGCCGGGGGTCGGTCGATCGCCGCGGGCGGGGATAATGTCACAATGACGAGAACAACTCGCTGAGGAGCGTCCATGATTCCTCGTGTTCTCGCCGCCCCCGCCCCCGGATGGACCGCCCGCACCGACGTCGTCGTGATCGGCTCCGGCATCGCGGGCCTGGTCGCGGCCCTGCGCTGCCGCCCGTACGGGCGCGTCCTGCTCGTCACCAAGGCCCTGCTGGACGCCGGATCCACCCGCTGGGCGCAGGGCGGCATCGCCGCGGCGCTCGCCGCCGACGACACCCCGGACGACCATCTCGCCGACACCCTCACCGCCGGGGTCGGGCTCTGCGACGAGGACGCCGTGCGGGCGCTCGTCACCGAGGGGCCGCAGGCCGTACGGCGGCTGATCGCGCTCGGCGCCGAGTTCGACCGTTCGGCGGACGGCGGGATCGCGCTCGCCCGCGAGGGCGGCCACCACCGCAGCCGCATCGCGCACGCGGGCGGGGACGCGACCGGCGCCGAGATCAGCCGGGCCCTGCTCGCCGCGCTCAAGGACGCCGGGATCGAGGTGATCGAGCACGCGCTGGTGCTCGACCTGCTGCGCGACGGCGCGGGGCGCGCCGCCGGGATCACCCTGCACGTCATGGGCGAGGGCCAGCCCGGCGGCGTCGGGGCCGTACGCGCCGGAGCGGTCGTGCTGGCGACGGGCGGGCTCGGGCAGGTCTTCTCGGCCACCACCAATCCCGAGGTGTCCACCGGCGACGGCGTGGCGCTGGCGCTGCGCGCGGGCGCGGAGGTCGCCGACCTGGAGTTCGTCCAGTTCCATCCGACGGTCCTGTGGCTCGGGGACGGCGCGCGCGGCCAGCAGCCGCTGATCTCCGAGGCCGTCCGCGGGGAGGGCGCCCACCTGGTCGACCGTTCCGGCGAACGGTTCATGCCCGCCCGCCACGACCTCGCCGAACTCGCCCCCGCGACGTCGTCGCGAAGGGGATCATGACGCGGATGCGGGAGACCGGCGACCCGTGCGTGTGGCTGGACGGCCGCCACCTCGGCGCGTCCACCTGGGAACGGCGCTTCCCGACCATCCTCGCCGCCTGCCGCCACCACGGCATCGACCCGCTGAACGAGCCGGTCCCCGTCGTCCCGGCCGCCCACTACGCGAGCGGCGGCGTCCGGACGGACCTCTCCGGACGCACCACCGTCCCCGGCCTCTACGCCTGCGGCGAGGTCGCCTGCACGGGCGTCCACGGCGCCAACCGCCTGGCGTCCAACTCCCTGCTGGAGGGGCTGGTCTTCGCCGAACGCCTCGCCGAGGCCATCCCCGCCGACGCCCGCCCGGCCGGCGAGGACGCACAGCCCCCGCGCGACGGGGGCCGCCTGCTCGACCCCGGCGCCCGGGACGAGATCCAACGCATCATGACCGAGCACGCCGGAGTGCTGCGGAACGCCGCGGGCCTCGCCACCGCGGCCCGCGAGCTCGAACGACTCTCGGAACGTTCCGGCGGGCCCGGCGAGGCCCCGTCCGCGCCCTGTGTGGAAGCGTGGGAGACCACCAACCTGCACACGGTCGCCACGGCGATCGTCGCCGCCGCGCGCCGGCGCGAGGAGACGCGCGGCAGCCACTGGCGCGAGGACTTCCCGGACCGCGACGACACCGCCTGGCGCGCCCGCCTGGTCACCCGCCTCGCGGACGGCGCGCTCACGACCGACCACCGACCCGTTCGCTGAGGAAAGAGGACCCATGACACCGGAACTGCACGCCCGCCTCCAGGACGCCGGGCTCGATCCACAGGCTGTGGAAAACCTGGTCAGGGTCGCGCTGGCCGAGGACGGCGAGGCCGACGTGACCAGCGAGCCGATCTTCGCACCCGACACCGTCTCGACCGGCGACCTCACCGCGCGCGAGAACGGCGTCGTCGCCGGGGTCCCGGTCGCGCAAACGGTGTTCGAACTGCTCGGCGTCCGCCACGAGGCGAGGGCCGCCGACGGCGACCGCGTCTCCGCCGGGGACGTGCTGATCTCCGTCTCCGGCCCCACCCGCGCCGTCCTGCGCGCCGAGCGCCCGGCGCTCAACCTGCTCACCCACCTGTCGGGGATCGCGACGGCGACCGCCCGCTGGACGGCCGAACTGGAGGGCACGAAGGCCAAGGTCCGCGACAGCCGCAAGACGCTGCCGGGGATGCGCGCCGTCCAGAAGTACGCGGTGCGCTGCGGCGGCGGCGTCAACCACCGGATGGGCCTGAGCGACGCGGCGCTGGTCAAGGACAACCACGTCGCCGCCGCGGGCTCGGTCACCGCGGCGTACGAGGCGATCCGCGCGGTGTACCCGTCCCTGCACGTCCAGGTCGAGTGCGACACCCTCGCCCAGGTCGAGGAGGCGGTCGCCGCCGGCGCGGAGTCGATCATGCTGGACAACATGTCCATCGCCGACATGACCGAAGCGGTCAGGTTCGTGGCGGGGCGGGCGGAGCTGGAGGCGAGCGGTGGCCTTACCCTGGACGGGGCCCGAGACGTCGCCGTGACCGGTGTGGACTACCTTTCTGTGGGCGCGCTGACGCACTCGGCCCGCGTGCTCGACATCGGCCTTGACTTCACCTGATCAGCGGGGACCTGATGCTGCTCACCATCGACGTCGGTAACACCCATACCGTCCTCGGCCTGTTCGAGGGCGAGGAGGTGATCGAGCACTGGCGGATCAACACCGACCCCCGCCGCACCGCCGACGAGATCGCCGTCGTCCTCCAGGGGCTCGTCCAGCAGAGCCCGCTGCTCGCCGACACCGACATCAGCGGCATCGCCCTCTGCTCGACCGTGCCGTCCGTCCTGCACGAGATGCGGGAGATGTGCCGCCGCTACTACGGCGACGTCCCCGCCGTGATCGTCGAGCCCGGCGTCAAGACCGGCGTCCCGGTCCGCATGGACAACCCCAAGGAGGTCGGGGCCGACCGCATCGTCAACGCCCTCGCCGCCGTGCACTTGCACGGCGGCCCGGCGATCGTGGTCGACTTCGGCACCGCCACCACGTTCGACGCCGTCTCCGCCAAGGGCGAGTACGTCGGCGGCGCCATCGCCCCAGGCATCGAGATCTCCATCGACGCCCTCTCCGCCCGCGGCGCCCAGCTCCACAAGATCGAGCTCGTCCGCCCCCGCAGCGTGATCGCCAAGAACACCGTCGAGGCGCTCCAGTCCGGCATCATCTTCGGCTTCGCCGGCCAGGTCGACGGCATCGTCGAACGCATGTCAGAGGACCTCGCCGAAAACCCCGAGAGCGTCACCGTCATCGCCACCGGCGGCCTCGCCCCCCTCGTCCTCGAAGAATCCCGCAGCATCGACGCCTTCGAACCCTGGCTAACCCTCGTCGGCCTCCGCCTCATCTACGAACGCAACATAGCCACCTCCGCCTGAGGGCCCCGTTCACCTGAAAACGGCCGTCACCGTACGAGCCGTCTGGTCGCCGTACCAGCTCCACCCCGCGGCGGTGGCCTGAACGATCAGAAGCCCCCGCCCGCGCTCGCCCAGCCCGTCCGCCTGCCCGCACCTGGGCTCGGTGGCACCGCCCTGATCGGTGACGGCGATCGCCGCGCCGCCGTGCCCCTTGCGTACATCTACGACCACCAGACCGCCGGGCTCGCCCGACCGCGTGTGCGCGCACGCGTTGCCGAACAGCTCCGACGCCGCCAGTACGACGTCGTCCACGCACGGCTCGTCCGCCAGCAACACGGCCACGAGCTGCCGCACGTTCCGCACCTGCTCGACCCGCCCCGGAAACACCCGCCGCCACATGAGCGGCTCCTCCACCTGAGCGATCTCCCGAACGCTCATGGCTCCACCCTCGCCCACCTCATGCACACCACTCCTTGTACTGGGCTGACTACGCGAACAGCGTCTTCGTGCACTGAGCGTGATCACAATGTGGAGAGCATGATTGCCAGTGACCGCATGTGGTCACTGACAGACATCACATGACTACACTGGGCGAATATTGGCGGCATGGTGCAGCCCCACAGTCCGACCGTCCGAGGTCGCCGCCTCGCCAGAGAGCTGCGTCAGCTTCGTGCGGATGCGGAGATCACTCCCGAGCAGGCCGCCGTGCGTCTTGGCTGGAGCCGCTTCAAGATCAGTCGGATAGAGAGGGCGCAGACTAAACCGAGTGCGGCCGACCTCAACGCCATGCTCGACCTCTACGGCGCTGATGGCGGTCGTCGCGCCGCGCTGGACCACCTCGCCAAGAACGCGTGGCGCCGAGGGTGGTGGACGAGCTACAAGGACGTCTTCACCGGCTCGTATGTCGGCCTCGAAGATGAGGCGGCGACGATTCGCTCATGGCAGATCCAGGTCATCCCAGGTCTCCTGCAAACCGAGTTGTACGCGCGGCACTTGCTGGAAGCCGCTTTTCCAGGCGACCCCGCAGCGGTGGACCGTCGCCTCCAGGCGCGCATGGCGCGAAAGACGCTGCTGTCCCGCAAAGACGCGCCCGTTCTGGACGTGGTTCTGGACGAGGCCGCGCTCCGTCGGAAAGTGGGCTCGCGCTTGGCCATGAAGGAGCAGCTTCTCGCGATCGCGCTCGCCAGTGAGCGCCCCAACGTCACCGTGCGCGTCCTCGCGAACGAGGCCGGCGCGCACGCGGGCCTCGGCGGGCCCTTCGTCATTCTCGGTTTCGGTGCGGTCCTCGATGAGCCCGACGTGGTTTATGTCGAGGGGTTCGGAGGCGACGTCTTCTTGGAGAGCGCGGACGAGGTGGCGCGGAGTAATCTGACGTTCAATCGCATTTGCGACGTGGCGATGCCTCCGGAGAGGTCGGTGGCGTTCATCGCCGACGTGGCGGAGGAGCTCTCACGGCCTGATGGTTGATCTGAGGCGAACGGCATGGCGCAAGAGCAGCAAGAGCATCCCGCAGGGAAACGATTGCGTGGAGGTCGCCGCCCCCGTGGCCGGTTTCGTCGCGCTGCGCGATTCCAACGATCCTGGAGGGCCCACGCTGGTGGTTGCGGGCGGTGCATGGGGTGCGTTCGTCCGGGAGGTTAAGGACGGGGCGTACGACCTGAGGTGAGGGCCGAGCGTTCTAACGGGACGTTGCAGATGTTGCCTGGTGTCCCGGGCGCTTACGCTGGTCGCTCGGGAGCGTTCACCATGATGAGGGTTTGTGGAGACCACCGTGAGTGCGCCCGGTGGAGGACGACACTCAGGTTCACGGAACTCCTTGGCTCATCTGCTTGGAGGAGTGTGGATGCGGAACGAGGATCTGTCCGATGTCTCCTGGCGAAAGAGTCGTCGCAGCGAAGGGCCGAACGCTTGTGTGGAGGTCGGCGGCGTTTCCGCTGGCCGAATCGCCGTGCGCGATTCCCGGGACCCGGGCGGACCGCGGTTGGCGTTGACGGGGGACGCGTGGGACGTGTTCGTCCGGGAGGTTAAGGATGGGGCGTACGACCTGAGGCGAGCGGGGCCGCTTAGCGGGCGGGCGCATCCCGACGTGTACGGGCCGTAATGCGTCACTGCGCTGCTGAGTGGGTGTTCGGGTTGCGGTCGCGGAGAGCTGGGAGGGTGCTCAATGCTGTTAGGGCTGCGGCGGCTGTTAGGAGGGCGGGGAGGGGGGCTAGGTGGTGGAGTTCCGTTAGGACGAGCGGCGTGAACATGCCGATGTAGATGAACGCGTACGCGACGGCGGTGAGGGCGGCGAGTTCGTTCGGGCGGGCTATGCGGGCCACCTCGGTGAGGCTGTACGTGAGGATGAAGCCGTATCCGGCGCCCAGCAGGATTGCGGCCAGGGGATTGAGCGCTGGTTGGTGGGTCAGGGCCGTTAGGGCGCCGAAAAGCAGGCCGATGGTGACCGAGCCCAGGCCCGCTAGGGCGACCAGGCGTGGGTGGTGGGCTTCCAGGCGGCGCGCGATCGGCTGGGCGGCCATGCCCGCGGCCAGGGTGAGCGCGGTCAGCGCGCCCGTGTAGGCGATCGGCCAGTGCGTGACCGGCGCCTCGGCCGGGAGGATGGTGAACGCGGTGACCGGGGCCGTGAACGTCCAGATCGCGGTGGGCAGCACCTTCCGGCGGAACGCGGGGTGGCGGATGCCCGCGAGGCGGACCGGTGGCGGGGCGGGCCGGGAGCGCACGTCGGTCGCCGGGCCCATGGGGGCGGGCGAAGAAGGCGGGGAGCCGTCCATGGTGGTCGCTGGAGGGGCGGGGGCGGCGGGCTCTGGGACGCGGAGGGCGAACGGGACGGCCACCAGCATGATCAGCAGGTGCGGGACGTACGGGCTGACGAGGGGGGCGGGGGCCCACTGGGCGATGAGGGCCGAGGTCAGCGGGCCCGCGCCGAAGCCCGCTGAGACGGCGAGGGCGGTCAGTCGGGGGCCGGACGCGGGGGAGATCTGCTTGACCCAGGCCGTGCCGGACGCGAGGACCGCGCCGGTGACGATGCCCGCGAGGAAGCGGCCGGTGTAGAGCAGGTACGGCGCCGTCGCCCCGGTCATCAGCACCACCGTGACGAGGGCGGACGCGGCGGCGGACGGGAGCGCGACGCGGCGGCGGCCGTAGCGGTCGGACGCCGGGCCGCCGAGCGCGAGCCCCGGGACGAGCCCCAGCGCGTAGACGCCGAACATGGCCTGCGCGCTGCCGTTCCCCAGGTGGAGCTGGTCGGTGTAGAGGCCGAGGAGGGAGGCGAACTGGTTCGCGCCCCATCCGACACCGAACATCAGCAGTGCCACCGGACGCCAGTTTTCCTTCATGCCGTTCTGTTTAGAAGCAGACGCGGTGATCTGGACCCTCCCTTCACGTTTCGTGAAGCGAGGCGGCTAGCGTGGACGGCATGGAGCTGCGGCAGCTTGCGTCGTTCTTGGCGGTGGTCGAGGAAGGGCAGTTCGCGCGTGCCGCCGCCCGGCTGTTCCTGTCGCCGCCCGCCGTGACCGGCCACGTACGGAGGCTGGAGCGGGAGCTGGGCGTCGCGCTTCTGGAACGGTCCCCGCTGCGGCTGACGGAGGCGGGCGAACGGTTCGTCCCGCACGCGCGCGCGGCGCTCGCGGCGGTGAACGCGGCGGCCGACTCCGTCGCCGACCTGTCCGGGGACCCCGAGCCCGTCCTGCGGGTGGGCGTCATGGGGCACGGTTCGGCGGAGCTGACGCCCGCGATCCTCCAGGCGTACCGGCGGGCCAGGCCGGAGACGCGCGTGGTGATCGAGACCCTCGACTTCACCGAGCACGTGTCGGCGCTGCTCTCGCACCGGGTGGACGTGGCGTTCGTACGGCCCGCCCCGGACGACGACCGCGTCGAGGCGGACGTGCTGACGACCGAGCCGAGGATCGTGGTCGTGTCGCAGGGCAGCCGGCTCGGGCGGACCGCGCTGCTGGCCGACGTGCTGGACCTGCCGTACGTCAACGTGCCGGTGTGCACGCCGCAGGCGTTCAAGGACTACCTGTACTTCACGTCCGCGCGGGGCGACGCGTGGCCGCGGCGCAGCCCCGACCAGGCGCGCAACCCGCACGAGGTGCTGTCGAGCGTGGCGGCGGGACGGGGCGTGGGGTCGGCGCTGTGCTCGTTCGCGCGGTTCTACCAGTGGCCGGGCGTCCGCTACGTCCCGATCCTGGACGCGCCGTGGGACAGCAGCGTCCTGGTGGCGCGGCGCGGCGACACGGGTCCGGAGGTGCGGGCGTTCCGCTCGCTCGCCGCCTCGATCGCCAGGGACCTCGGGCCCGTCCTGCTGCCCGAGCACGAGTTCGACTATCTGGAGCCCTCCCGGTGAACGGCGCGGAAGTCGTTCGCCCGGCATCTCGCCGGGTCGATAGCCTTGGGCCGTGAGTGACGAGACCTACGACGATCTTCCGGAGCAGATGCGGGTGCGCCGGGAGAAGCTCGACCGGATCCGCGAGAGCGGCATCGACCCCTACCCGGTGGGCTTCCCCCGGACGGCGACGATCAGCGAGATCCGGGAGAAACACCCCGACCTGGAGCCGGGCACGGAGACCGGCGAGAAGGCGGGCGTCACCGGTCGCGTCATGCTGGTCCGCAACACCGGCAAGCTGTGCTTCGCGACCATCCGGGACGGCGGCGGCGACATCCAGGTGATGCTGTCGCTCGCCAAGGTCGGGCAGGACGCCCTGGACGCCTGGAAGCGCGACGTCGACCTCGGCGACCACGTCGGCGTCGAGGGCGAGGTCATCACCTCCAAGCGCGGCGAGCTGTCGATCATGGCCGACCGGTGGGCGCTCACGTCCAAGTCGCTGCGGCCCCTGCCGGACAAGCACGCGGGCCTCACCGACCCCGAGGCGCGGGTCCGGATGCGGTACGTCGACCTGATCGTCAACGACGAGGCCCGCCGGATGGCCCGCATCCGCAGCGCCACCGTGCGCGCGGTGCGCGACTTCTGGCACGAGGAGGGCTACCTGGAGGTCGAGACGCCGATGCTCCAGCCGATCCACGGCGGGGCGGCGGCGCGGCCGTTCAGGACCCACATCAACGCGTACGGCATGGACCTGTACCTGCGCATCGCGATCGAGCTGTACCTCAAGCGGCTCGTCGTCGGCGGCATCGAGAAGGTCTTCGAGATCAACCGGAACTTCCGGAACGAGGGCGCGGACTCCACGCACAACCCGGAGTTCACGATGCTGGAGGCGTACGGCACCTACCTCGACTACAACGACATGGCCGACCTCACGCAGCGGATGTACCAGAAGGCGGTCGTCGCCGCGCTCGGCACGTCCGTGGTCGTCCACGACGGCGTGGAGATCGACCTCGGGCTCCCCGAGTGGCCCCGGATCACGCTGTACGGGTCGGTGTCGGGCGCGCTCGGCGAGGAGGTCACGCCGCACACGCCGATCGAGCACGTCCGCAAGCTGGCGGACGCGCGCGGGATCACCTGGGACCCGAAGTGGGGCCAGGGCCGGCTCGTCCAGGAGATCTTCGAGGAGCTGATCGAGCACACGCTCGTGCAGCCGACGTTCGTCATGGACTACCCGGTCGAGACGTCCCCGCTGACCCGCCAGCACCGCGAGGAGCCGCTGCTGACGGAGAAGTGGGACCTGATCGGGTTCGGCACCGAACTCGGCACGGCCTACTCCGAGCTGGTCGACCCGGTCGAGCAGCGGCGGCGGCTGACCGAGCAGTCGCTGCTCGCGGCGGGCGGCGACCCGGAGGCCATGCAGCTCGACGAGGACTTCCTGCGGGCGCTGGAGTACGCGATGCCGCCGACCGGCGGGATGGGCGCCGGGATCGACCGCATGATCATGGCGTTCACCGGCAAGGGCATCCGCGAGACCATCCTGTTCCCGCTGGTCAAGCCCGAGTGACGCGCGCACCCGGTCCGGACGCCCGTCCGGGCCGGGTGACGCCGGCCCTCGGGGACGCGCGCGTACGGCCCTGAACGCGCCCGCACGCGCCGTACGGTCCCCGGGTGTACATGCACCTCGCCAGTGCGCTCTGGCGGCGTCCACGGGCGTTCAGGCCCGTTCAAGCGCGTTCGAGGCCGTTCAGGTACGCCCGAAGGCGCGCGTGTCGGCCCGCGACGCCGTCGGACGGTGTCAGCCGAGCGTCACCGGCAGGGCCGACAGGCCGCGCAGGACCAGGTTCTCGCGGTAGTGGAGCGGCTCGCCGGTCAGGGCGACGTCGCGTTCGAAGAGCTTGCGCAGCGCGATCCGTCCCTCCAGGCGGGCGAGCGGCGCGCCCAGGCAGAAGTGGATGCCGTGCCCGAACGACAGGTGGCGCGGCGCGTCCGAGCCGTACCGGGCGAGGTCGAGGCGGTCGGGGTCGGCGAAGACGGACGGGTCGCGGTTGGCGGCGCCGGTCAGCAGCAGGAGCAGCGAGCCCTCGGAAAGCGCCGTCCCGGCGACCTCGGTGTCCTCCAGGGCGGCGCGGAGCGTGAGCTGCACGGGCGGGTCGTACCGGAGCAGCTCCTCCACGGCGTCCGGCGCCGCGTCCGGGTGCGCGCGGAACCACGCGAGCTGCGCGGGGTCGCGGAGCAGGGCGAGGGCGCCGTTCCCGATCAGGTTGACCGTGGTCTCGTGCCCGGCGACCAGCAGGAGCACGCACGTGGCGAGCAGCTCCTCCTCGGTCAGCGCGTCGCCCCCGTCCGACACCGCGACGAGCGCGCCGAGCAGGTCGGACGGCGCGTCGGGCTGTGCGGCTGGCAAGGGGCCGCGCGGCGCGGCGCGGCGGCGCGCGACCAGCTCGCGGAAGTACTCCGCGAACTCCGCGCGGGCCTCGTCCCGCTCGGCGAGCTGGTCCGGCGGCAGCAGGAAGTCGGGGTCCAGGCCGCGGGCGAGCGCGTCCGACCAGCCCTTGAACCGGTCGCGGTCCTCGGGCGGCACACCGAGCAGCTCGCTGATCAGGATGACCGGCAGCGGGTAGGCGAGCGCGGCGATCAGGTCCACCTCGCCCGAACGGCCCGCGAGCAGCTCGTCCACCAGGTCCTCGACGCGGGGCCGCAGGCGCTCGATCAGCCGGGCCGTGAACGCCTTGCTGACCAGGCGGCGCAGCCGGGTGTGGTCGGGCGGGTCCAGAGTGAGGAACGACCGGTTGCGCGCCGCCGGCTCGCGCCACACCCCGCCGCTCTCCGGCCGGTGCCCGAACCCCGGGTCGCGCAGCACCCGCTCGCACACCTCGTACGACGAGGTGATCCAGAGGCCGGCGCCGGTGCGGTGCAGCCCGGCGTCCGCGCCGAGGCGGCGGTAGTGCGCGTAGGGGTCGGCGCGGAAGGCCGGATCGAACGGGTCGAACCCGAGGATCGCGGTCGCGTCGATCGCCGGCCCGCTCGTCCCGGTCACGTTGCCCATAGGGCATGTCATCCCGTTCATGGACGAGATGTCAACAGCGTGCGGCGGGGGTCCGGCGGCGGGCGGTCAGACGCGGCCGGTCAGACGCGGCCGGTCGGTTGCGGCCCGGTCGGGCGCGGCCGGTCAGGCGGAGTGCCGGATGACCAGCTCGGGGGTCAGCACGAGCTGGCGGTGCCGGTGCGACGGGCCCTCGGCGACCTCGGCGAGGGCCAGCTCGGCGGCCTCCCAGCCGAGCTCGCGGCGGGGCTGGCGGACGGTGGTCAGCGGGACGGCCGCGCTGGCGGCCAGCTCGATGTCGTCGTAGCCGACGACCGCGACCTCCTCGGGGACGCGGACGCCGACCCGGGTCAGCTCGTTGATCAGGCCGATGGCGAGCAGGTCGTTGGCGCAGAACACCCCGCCGGGGAGCGCCGGCAGGTCCAGCAGCCGCTGCGCCGCGGCCTGCCCCTCGGTCGGCGACAGGGCGTCCTGGACGAGGACCAGCGGCGGCTTCACCCCGGCCTCCTCCAGCGTCCGGGCGGCGCCGTCGCGGCGCTCGACGCACGGGACGGGCTCGGGCGCGCCGGTCACGAACGCCACGTGCTCGCGCCCGATGCCGAGCAGGTGCGCGGCGGCGATCTCGCCGCCCGCGACGTGGTCCACCTGCGCGGAGCACACGTCCGGCCCGGCGCGGTCGATCAGCACGACCGTCATCCCGGCCGACCGCAGCCGGGTGATGCCCGCGTCGCCCAGCCCGACCGGGATGATCAGCACCCCGGCGGCGCGCTGGGCCTCCAGCAGGTCGAGCGAGCGCCGCTCCTTGGCGGAGGAGTGGTCGCTCGTCAGCCAGATGGCGTCGTGGCCCGCCTCGTTCAGGGCGAGCTCCGCGCCGCGCGCCACGTCGGTGGCGTACGGGTTGGTGAGGTCCTCCACGACGATGCCGAACGCGCGCCCGCGCGTCCGGCCGCGGGGTTCGGACGGTTCGGACTCGGTGCGGACCGGTCCCTGGCGGAGCCGGCGGGCCGACTCGTTGCGGACGAATCCGAGCTCCTCGATCGCCGCGCGGACGCGGTCTCGGGTCGCTTCGGCCACGAGGTCTGGCCGGTTTAGGACATTCGAAACCGTCCCAACTGAGACTCCGGCACGCCTGGCTACCTCGCGAATACTGCTCTGTGGCAACTCACTCCTCGTCGGCCCCGGGTCTGTTTTCGCAGGTTGTCGAGTTTTGCATAACGAGCCCCTGAAAAACTGGTCGCGGTACGTAGCCAAGTGAACGCGCATAGTACTTGACCAGCGCTTGACGGGCCGGATCCGGCCGCCTAGCGTTCCGAGCCGAAGCGTAGCTTGAAACGATTCACGATCTTCGCCCACGGCGGGAACGGCGAATCGAACGAGAAGGGATGGGCTCGGATGGCTGGCGATCGTGACCCGTCCCGGACAAGACGTCCCCCTCCCCGGCGGGGCCTGCCACCTCATCGTGGTCGTGCCCTCCGCACCCGGAGGTGCGTCCGCGTTCGGTTGGCCAACGAGTGAATCGTCACCCGGAGTTCCTCCAGGGGAGCCCTCAATCGGCCATTCGGCCACCTCCGGCCAAGCGCGCTCGACGGCAAAGGAACCCGATGATCTAAGTCCGGAACGCACCGGACCCGGCAACCCAACGCGTACACACCCAGGCCCACTCGTGCCTGTGCAGCGGACGGCTGCATCCCCGCGGTCATCACCACGGACGAGGGAGGACGGAGTGGAACAGGCCACACTCACACGGCGAGGCACGGACGATCTGCGCCTCAGCGAGGAGGAGATCCGGCTCCTCGCGCAGATCGCCAGCGGTGTCACCGCGGATGTGGCGGCACGAAAGCTCGAACTGAGTGCGCGCACACTGAGGCGCCGGCTGCGGACGATCTGCGACCGGCTCGACGTCAACACCCCTATCGAGGCCGTTGTGTGGGCGGCCCGAAGGCAGCTCATCTAGCGGTGCGCTCCACGTCCGCCCCGGGGAAGGCGGGCGTCACCGAAAACCCCTGGCCGACCGAGACGTACGCCGTCCACCCCGCGGCGGCGGCGCCGAACCCCTGACAGGTAGGTCCCTGTAGAAGGCGCCGCCGCGGACGTCGTCGTCATGGCGGAACCCCCACCCGAACGCGCTCGCCGCGCCCGGCCCCGCGCCGCGAGCCCCGGGCCCCGCCGCCCTCCGCGCATCGCCGCTCGTACGTTGCGTCGCGCTGCGTACGGGCCCGATCACGTACAGCGAGGGGCCGTGTCGGCGGGCGTTCGTGTCGTTCGGGTGGCGCGGGTCGGCGGGCGGGGAGCGAAACGGCGGGATGGCGGGTCATGGGAGCGTGGCCGGGCTTTCCGGGCGGGGCGCTTGCGGCTCGGGTCAGGCGACTCGCACGGCGCCGGCGAACGGGCGGCCGGCCAGCGGAGCGATCTTCACGACGTCGCCGGTGTGCGGGGCGTGCAGCATCTTGCCGTCGCCGACGTACATGCCCATGTGGTGCAGGTCGGCGTGGAAGAACACCAGGTCGCCGGGCTGGAGCTGGCCGCGGGACACGTGCGTGCCCGCGTTCCACTGGCTGCCGGTGTAGTGCGGGAGGCTGATGCCGACCTGCTTGTAGGCCCACATGGTGAGGCCGGAGCAGTCGAACGTGGACGGGCCGGACGCGCCCCAGACGTACGGGCGCCCGATCTTGGTCATCGCGTAGCGGAGCGCCTGGGCGCCCTTGCCGCTGCCGACGACGGGGAGCTTGCCGAGCTGCGTCGGGTCCTTCTTGACCAGCTTGCCGCGGGTCTTCTCGTAGGTCTGGGAGACCTTCTTGCGCTGCGCCTCCAGCCTGCCGCGCAGATCCGAGACCTGCCGGGCGCGCTCCTCGGCGGCCTTGCGGGCGCGCTGGGCGGCCTGCATGGCCTGCATGAGGCCCTGGACCTTGCTGCCGTCCTGGGAGGCGAAGTAGTGCAGCGTGGCGGCCTGGTCGAGGAACGCCTGCGGGTCCTGGGAGGCGACGAACGAGGCGGTCGGGTCGGAGCCGCCCTGCATGTAGCTGGTGGCGGCGAGGTTGCCGACCTTGTCGCGCACGGCCTGGAGGGCCTTCTCCTGGCGCTTGGCGTTCTCGGTGGCGACCTTCGCGGCCCGCTGCGACTGCTGGAGCTTGACCTTCAGGCCGTTGTACTGCTCGGTGAGCTGTTCGAGCTGGTCGGCCAGCTTGGTGGCCTGCGCCTTGAGGTCCTTGGTGGACGGCTCCGGGTCGGCGTGCGCCGCGACCGTCGGGGACGCGAGCGCGAGGGCGGCGAGCGCCCCCGTCAGGACCGCGCCGCGGCGGCGGAATCGAGCGGCTCTTCCGGCACCGGCCGAGCAGGCTCCCGAACGTTCGGAGCGTGAAAGGGATGCAGGGCGCAATGGCTCCACTCATTCTCCTCTCCTCGTCCGCCTACCGGGTTAGCTGACGGGTGCGGGCCGGAGCAGCCCGTCCGCGGGCGCGTGCGGTCGATCCACGCGGTCTGCGGATTAACCCCAGTCGGGCATGGGCTCTCGGGGCGGTCCCCCGGAACACTCCGAAAGTGGTTCCCCGGCTCCTCGGGACGCTGGTTGCGGCCCGCGGACTCGGCGGTACGGCCTCCGTCCAGCGGCGGCCGATGTCAGCGCAGGACACTAACGGAACCGGCAATGGATGCCAACCAGAACATGCGAAATCGCAGGTGAAGGGCGACGGTTCCGGCGGATGCGCCGGGACTGTCCGTTGCCGGAGATGTGTTGTGCGTCACCTTCCCGGAGGGGTGTGGTTGTTTTTATCTAGTCACTTCTCGGGCGGTCACCCGACGTAAGGGGGTGCCGACATCTGGTAAAACCCTGATGTTCGATAATCTCGCCTGTTTGTGGAAGTCGTGATCAGGCGTGCCCGCACCGCCGACGTTCAGGAGATCCGCAGGCTGGTCGACCTGTACGCGGGAACCGGACGACGCCTGCTCCGCAAGACGACGGTGACGCTGTACGAGGACGTCCAGGAGTTCTGGGTCGCCGAGGACAGGCAGGACGTCCCGGAGGGGGCGGCCGGTCCCGTCATCGGCTGCGGCGCGTTGCACGTCATGTGGGAGGACCTCGCGGAGGTCCGTTCGGTCGCGGTGGAGAAGGGGCACGGCGGGCGGGGAATCGGGCACCGCATCGTCACCCGGCTGCTGGAGACGGCACGCGATCTCGGCGTCCGCCGGGTGTTCTGCCTTACCTTCGAAGTGGAGTTCTTCGCGCGCCACGGTTTCGCGCCGATACTCGGTACTCCGGTGGCGCCCGAGGTGTACGAGGAACTCCTCCGCTCCTACGACGAAGGCGTGGCAGAGTTCCTGGACCTCGACCGGGTCAAGCCGAATACGTTGGGCAACACCCGGATGCTGCTTCGCCTGGAGGACTGACCGATGAGCGAACCCCCCTACCGCGGGCGGCCGCCCCAGCCACCCCACGGCGGGCCCTCGTACGGCCCGCCGCCCGCTTACGACGGTTCCCAGTGGCAGCAGCCCCAGCAGCCGAGGCACCAGCAACCGGCCCCGCAATGGCAGCAGCCCCCGCAGCAGCAATGGCAGCAGCCGCAGCAGCAGTGGGGACAGCAAGGCCCGCAGCAGCAGCAGTGGCAGCAGTCTTCCTATGACCACTACGACGACGCTTCCGCTGGGGCCGACCTGCCGTTGGCGCCCATCTACCGACGCGCGGGCGCGCGCATTCTCGACAACGCGCTCGTCGCGGTTTTCGGCTTCGCGCTCGTGCTGCCCATCACCGTCGGCGCGATCGGCCTCGACTCTCCCGGGAGCAA
The DNA here is from genome assembly GCF_009793335.1 of Actinomadura sp. J1-007. GTDB lineage: Bacteria > Actinomycetota > Actinomycetes > Streptosporangiales > Streptosporangiaceae > Spirillospora > Spirillospora yumaensis. The sequence continues at coordinate 3,944,599 of NZ_WING01000001.1, forward strand.
GGCCGGAGACGAGGGCGGCATCTGGAACTGGCCCATCATCTTCACGCTCTTCTGCGTGCTGTCGCTGCTGCCGTTCATCTACGAGGCGGTGCAGCTCTCCATGTGGGGGCGGACGCTCGGCAAGCGGATCCTGCACATCGGCGTCGTCCAGGCCCGGCCCGCGGGCGACCCGGTGACGACGACGCAGGCGATCTGGCGGGCCGGGATCACCCACATCGGCTACCAGCTCGGCGTGTTCTTCTTCCTCGCGATCGCCGCGCTGGCGTGGAGCTACGCGGCGTACGGGATGCTGCTCGTCTGGGCGGGCACCCTCATGGCGTACCTGTGGGCGATCTGGGACCAGCCCCTGCACCAGGCCCTGCACGACCGCTTCGCGGGCACCCTGGTGATCGACGAGCGCGTGGAGTACGAGGAGGATTCCGAGTACTCCGGGTACGAGGGATAGCCCCGGCGATGGCGGCGCCGCCCGGCGCGGACCGACCCGCCCCGCCGGACGCCCCCGTCCTGGCCGAGCCGGGCCAGCGGCTGCTGGCCCGCATCGTCGACACCCTCCTCGTCGGCCTGCCCGTCGTCATGGTCGTCCGCGAGGTCGCGCCGCGCGGCGACTTCGACGTCGTCGCGCCGCCGGCCGTCGCCGCGCTGCTGTTCGTGTACGAGGCCGTCCAGCTCGCCGTCTGGGGCCGCACGCTCGGCAAGCGCTTCGCCGGCATCGAGGTCGTCCGCGCCGACGCCCTCCCCGCCGAGGCCCTCCCGGCGCCCGACCCCGAAGCCGGTCCGGCTCCCGGTCCCGCAGCCGGTCCCGAAGCTGGTGTTCCGGCGCCCGGCCCCGAAGCCGTCCCGGCGCCCGGCCCCGAGGCCGTCCCCGAAGCTGGTGTTCCGGTGCCCGGTCCCGAAGCCGGTGTTCCGGGGGGCGGTTCCGGGGCCGTTCCGGCGGTCGGGGCGGAGGCCGTTCCGGCGGGCGGCCAGGGGGCCTTTCCCGGGCCCTCAGAAGGCTCCGGAACGCCCGGAGATCCCGCCTTGGATGAGGCGTCCAATTTCGGGACTCCGGAGCCCGTACGGCCCGTACAGCCCCTCAACGGCGACGATCAGCTTCTCGGGGAGCCGCCCCCGGCGTTCCCGAGAACGGCGCGCCCGGGAACGACGTCCCGCATGCCAATGCGACCCGGCCGTCCGCGCGCCCCGGCGTTTGGCGCGCGCTGCTCCGGACGGCCGTTTACGCGGGGCCGGTCGCGGTGCGGCCGGTACCGGTACTCGGGCTGATCGCCGGGCTGTTCTGGGTGGGGAACGCGGGGGCGATGTACGAAGGAACGCGACGCCAGGCGTTGCACGACAGGCTTGCGGGCACCGTCGTGTTGAAGCGGCCCTAACCGGCCGCCAATGCGGGCCAATCCTCTCGATATGGGAGATTGTGGCCGTGCGCGTTCCGTGCGCGGCCCGGGATCTGCGGTGGCCCGGCAGTTCGGCGCGGCGGGCAGTTCTGCGCGCGGGCACTTCGCCGGGCGGCCGATGGCAAGAGATTTCGGCGCTGGACGAGATGGCGTCATCTGTCGACATCGCCTGCGCCCGGGGGTGCCCCATGCCCTACGGTGCAGGGGACGCCGCCGGTGCTGGATTCCCAGGCGGCGGTGTGGTTAGTGCCGTTACGTCCGGGGTTAATCGTTGGCTTCGGGGTGGGTGTTGCCGCCCCGGTTAAGGCGGGCGCGGGCCCAATTCCGGTCCGCCGGTCCGCCCGCCGAAAGCCGGGATGGCCGGAAACCCGGTCCAATCCCCGGCCGCCGGGGCAGGTCAGCGCGGTCGCCGGTGACCTCGGTCACTCCGAAAACCCCGCTCCGGGCGGCGCCGCCGGACAATTCGCGCGGCCCCGGCGCCCCGCCGGGGCGCGCATCCCCCCGCGGTATGGGGGCAGATCGCCGTTTCGGTGGGGACGATTACGTGGAGTTACCGGCGGGGAAGGAAAGTTCATCGCGTGTGTTGAATTGTCATCGGCAACGTTCCCGGTATATCTTTGGCAACCGAATGCAGTTTGCTCCAGTCTGAAAGGTCTGTCCCCATGGCACAGAAGGTTCAGGTGCTTCTCGTCGACGACCTCGACGGTGGCGAGGCGGACGAGACCGTAGCGTTCTCGATCGACGGCGCCTCCTACGAGATCGACCTCAGTGGCGCCAACGCAAAGAAGCTGCGGGATTCTCTGCAGCCGTTCGTGGAGAAGTCGCGTAAGGCCGGTGCCCGTACCCGCGGCCGCCGCCAGCGCGGCACGTCCAGCCGTGAGCGGAGCGCCGAGATCCGTGCCTGGGCCAAGAACAATGGCGTCAAGGTCAACGAGCGCGGCCGCATCCCGGCGCATGTCATCGAGAAGTACGACGCGGCCAACTGACGCCTCGTCCGCCGGCGGCCCGTCTCCTCGCGTGAGGCGGGCCGTTCGCTTGTGGCGTAGCGCCGCGCGGGTTTGCGTTCCGCGGCGGGAGGTACGCCCCGTTCCCGCGGCCGGAGTATCGCCTCGTGAGAGGCGGTGCCGGGTGGGTCGCCGACCTGCGCAAAGGCCCCCGTTCGCTTGGGGCGTAGCGGGAACATGACGCACCGGCGCGGTAGTTGGATGAGACTGAACAGCGCTTAGCTGGGGAACGTCTCCTGGTGGGAGTGCACCGGGCGGCCTCCTCGGGGCGGGCTAGCATGCGGAAGGACAGTTCCGGACGTTCCGGACTCTGCCCAACCGCTCTGTGAGGAGCGACGAGATGTTCGAGAGGTTCACCGACCGCGCGCGGCGGGTTGTCGTCCTGGCCCAAGAAGAGGCCCGGATGCTCAACCACAACTACATCGGCACCGAGCACATCCTCCTGGGTCTGATCCACGAGGGTGAGGGTGTCGCTGCCAAGGCACTGGAGAGCCTTGGGATCAGCCTCGAGGCGGTGCGCCAGCAGGTCGAGGAGATCATCGGCCAGGGGCAGCAGGCGCCGTCGGGCCACATCCCGTTCACTCCCCGTGCCAAGAAGGTGCTGGAGCTGTCGCTGCGCGAGGCGCTCCAGCTCGGCCACAACTACATCGGCACCGAGCACATCCTGCTGGGTCTGATCCGCGAGGGCGAGGGCGTGGCCGCCCAGGTGCTGGTGAAGCTGGGCGCCGACCTCAACCGCGTCCGCCAGCAGGTCATCCAGTTGCTGCACGGCTACCAGGGCAAGGAGCCGGCCGCCTCCGGCGGTCCCTCGGAGTCCGCGCCGTCGACGTCGCTCGTGCTCGACCAGTTCGGCCGCAACCTGACGCAGGCCGCCCGCGAGGGCAAGCTGGACCCGGTGATCGGCCGGGACAAGGAGATCGAGCGGGTCATGCAGGTGCTGTCCCGCCGCACCAAGAACAACCCGGTGCTGGTGGGCGAGCCCGGCGTCGGCAAGACCGCCGTCGTGGAGGGCCTGGCCCAGAAGATCGTCAAGGGCGAGGTGCCCGAGACGCTCAAGGACAAGCAGCTCTACACCCTGGACCTCGGCGCGCTGGTCGCGGGCTCGCGCTACCGCGGCGACTTCGAGGAGCGGCTGAAGAAGGTCCTCAAGGAGATCCGCACCCGCGGCGACATCATCCTGTTCATCGACGAGCTGCACACGCTCGTCGGGGCGGGCGCCGCCGAGGGCGCGATCGACGCCGCCAGCATCCTCAAGCCGATGCTGGCCCGCGGCGAGCTCCAGACCATCGGCGCGACGACGCTCGACGAGTACCGCAAGCACCTGGAGAAGGACGCCGCGCTGGAGCGCCGCTTCCAGCCGATCCAGGTCGCCGAGCCGTCGCTGTCGCACACCATCGAGATCCTCAAGGGCCTGCGCGACCGGTACGAGGCGCACCACCGCGTGTCGATCACCGACAGCGCGCTGGTCGCCGCGGCGCAGCTCGCCGACCGCTACATCAGCGACCGGTTCCTGCCCGACAAGGCGATCGACCTCATCGACGAGGCCGGGTCGCGGATGCGCATCCGCCGGATGACCGCGCCGCCGGACCTGCGCGAGTACGACGAGAAGATCGCCGACGTGCGGCGCGAGAAGGAGTCCGCGATCGACGCGCAGGACTTCGAGAAGGCCGCCGCGCTGCGCGACTCCGAAAAGCAGCTCCTCGCCCAGAAGGCGCAGCGGGAGAAGGAGTGGAAGGCCGGCGACATGGACGTCGTGGCCGAGGTGACCGACGAGCTGATCGCGGAGGTCCTGGCCACCGCGACCGGCATCCCGGTGTTCAAGCTCACCGAGGAGGAGAGCACCCGGCTGCTGCGCATGGAGGACGAGCTCCACAAGCGGGTCATCGGGCAGGAGGACGCCATCAAGGCGCTCTCCCAGTCCATCCGGCGCACCCGCGCCGGTCTGAAGGACCCGAAGCGCCCCGGCGGCTCGTTCATCTTCGCCGGCCCGTCCGGCGTCGGTAAGACCGAGCTGTCCAAGACGCTCGCCGAGTTCCTGTTCGGTGACGAGGACGCGCTGATCCAGCTCGACATGTCCGAGTTCATGGAGAAGCACACGGTCTCGCGGCTGTTCGGCTCGCCGCCCGGCTACGTCGGGTACGAGGAGGGCGGCCAGCTCACCGAGAAGGTCCGGCGCAAGCCGTTCTCGGTCGTGCTGTTCGACGAGATCGAGAAGGCGCACCAGGACATCTTCAACTCGCTGCTCCAGATCCTGGAGGACGGCCGCCTGACCGACGCGCAGGGCCGGGTCGTCGACTTCAAGAACACCGTCATCATCATGACGACCAACCTCGGCACCCGGGACATCTCCAAGGGCCAGGGGATGGGCTTCCAGCGGCAGAACGACGAGCAGGGCTCGTACGACCGGATGAAGGCGAAGGTCGGGGAGGAGCTCAAGCAGCACTTCCGGCCCGAGTTCCTCAACCGCGTCGACGACACGGTGGTCTTCCACCAGCTCACCCCGAAGGAGATCATCCAGATCGTGGATCTGATGATCGCCAAGGTGGACGAGCGGCTGAAGGACCGCGACATGGGCCTGGAGCTCCGGCAGGAGGCCAAGGACCTGCTGGCCGAGCGGGGCTACGACCCCGTCCTCGGCGCGCGGCCGCTGCGCCGCACGATCCAGCGGGAGATCGAGGACAACCTGTCCGAGAAGATCCTCTACAACGAGCTCAAGACCGGCCAGATCGTGATCGTCGGCACCGAAGGCTCCGGCGAGGACGCCAAGTTCACGTTCAAGGGCGTGCCGAAGCCGTCGACCGTTCCCGACAGCCCGCCCCCGATCGAGGGCGCGGTCAACTTCAACAAGGACTGAGGCCGCGGCTCCCGCGAGCCGGCCGCCAGGTCATCGGAAAGGCCCGTGCCGAATCGTTCGGCACGGGCCTTTCCGCGCGCCCGGGGACGGGGCGCGCCGGGCACGGGGGTGTGGCCGGAACGGGACGGGAGCGCGAGGGGCGTTGCCGGTAGCGTTCGGTGCCATGGTGGCTTGGCGTGCGTTGAGTGCCGGAACGGCCGCGGTGGCGGCCCTCGCGGCGGCCGTGGCGGTCGGGACCGGGCAGGGCGAGGGCGCTGCCTCGGCGCCCGCGCGGCGGACGGCGGCGGTGCGGCCGCTGTCGGGGAAGGTCGTGGTCATCGACCCCGGCCACAACGGACGCAACCACGCGCATCCGAAGACGATCAACAAGAAGGTGCCGGCGGGGCCGTTCCGCAAGGCGTGCGACACGACCGGGACCGCGACGAGCTCCGGCTACGCCGAGCACGCCTACACCTTCGACCTGGCGACCCGGCTCGCGGCGCTGCTGCGCGCGCAGGGCGCGACCGTGCGGCTGACGCGGCCGAACGACCGGGGCGTGGGGCCGTGCGTCAACGAGCGGGCCGCGATCGGCAACCGGATGCGGGCCGACGCCGCGATCTCGATCCACGCGGACGGCGCCCCGCGGCGCGGCGCGGCTTCCACGTGATCCTGCCGGGATACCTGAAGGGCTACACGGGGCCGATCGTGAAGCCGTCCAAGCGGCTCGGGTACGACGTGCGCGACGCGTTCAAGCGCGGCGCGGGCCAGCCGTACGCGTCGTACATCGGCAAGAACGGCATCGACGTCCGCAAGGACCTCGGCGGGCTCAACCTGTCGAAGGTGCCGAAGGTGTTCATCGAGTGCGGCAACATGCGCAACGCCACGGACGCCGGGAAGATGCGGACGCCCGCCTGGCGCCAGCGGGCCGCCGGCGCGCTGGCCGCGGGCCTCACCGCCTACCTGAGGCGCTGACGCGGGGAGCGGGACCCGCCCGCCGCGGCCCGGCCTGGTGGAACGTCCGAGGCGGCGCGTAGCATTCGAACATGCGATCGAATACGGTGCTCGGGTCGGCCGCCGACTTCCGTCGCGGCGGGCGGCGGCCCCGGCGGCCGGGGCCGCTGGACGCGCACGTCGCCCAGGTGTTCCTGCGCGACCTGCGGGCCGCCGCGCCGCCGCAGCTCCCGATCTTCCGGTCCCGGACGCAGGGCGAGCTGCTCGCGCGGCTGCTGCTCGGTCCGGAGCGCGAGACGAGCATGCTCGACCTGGCGGTGATGCTCCGTACCGATCTCGGCACGGTCATCCGCGAGGTCGAGCGGCTGTCCCGCGCCGGGATCCTCACGCTGCGCCGCACGACGGCCGGGCGGCTGGTGCGGCGCGACACCGGGAGCCCGCTCTACGAGCCGCTCGCGCGGCTGCTGATGCTGACTTTCGGGCCGGCGGCCGTGGTCGCCGAGGAGTTCGCGCGCGTGCCCCGGGTCGCGGAGCTGTACCTCTTCGGGGCCTGGGCCGAACGGCACGACGGCGTTCGCGGGGAGCCGCCCGGCGACGTGGAGGTCCTCGTGGTCGGCGACGCGGGGCGCGACGCGGCGTTCGACGCGGCGCAGGAGGCGACGGCGCGCCTCGGCCTGCCCGTGCATCCGGTCGTCCGCACGGTCGCGCAGTGGGAGGACGACGGCGACCCGTTCCTGCGCGAGATCCGCGCCGGGCACCTGGTCAGGATCGACGCGGACTGACGGCGGGCGGTGCGGGCGGTGCGGGCGGGGTTCGGGAGGGTGCGCCGGGCGCGCTCGACCGAGCGGGGTCCAGGAGGGTGCGCCGGGGGCGCTCGACCGGGCGGGGCGGCCGTGATCGTGCCGTACCGGCGTTCCGGGGTGGAATCTCGTGATTGCCGCGTGATCCGACCGAGACGTAACTATGATCATGAACTCGTACCGAAAGGGGATCGTGTTGAGTCGCAAGTGGGTCCTCGGGCCGGCCGGGTTCGTCGCCGCCGCCGCGCTGACCGCCTCGTGCGGGTCGGTGAACGCCGGGCAGGTCGCGCACACGCAGGCCGCCGCCGGGTCCAAGAGCAAGGTCGCCGAACGGCTGAGATCCACCCTGGACGGGCTGAGGTTCCAGGAGGTCCTCGACACGGCACCGCCCGGATCGCAGGCCCAGGCGCGCCTGCTGGACGACGCGTTCGACAAGGAGGCGCGCCAGACGCCGCGCGCCCGGACGAACGCGGCCGGGACCAAGGCCGCCGCCGCGGCGGAGCCGATCGTCCAGCAGCCGCAGATCGACGCGACGGTCATCGAGCTGAACGGCAAGGGCCGTCCCGTCTCGGCCGGGACCGTCCTGATGAGCCCGAAGTACAAGAACGGCGTCGTCGTCCCGCTCGACAAGAACCTGTCCACGCAGGACGTGCGGTGGCGGCAGTGGGACGACAAGGGCTGGTACGCCAACAAGGGGCAGGGGACGATCGACGTCGTCCCCGGACGCGAGAAGGCGCCGCTCGACCACATGCTCGCCTACCCGGCGTCCGTGCTGAAGCTGATGGTCAACTTCGGCGTGCTGCGGCTGGTCGACCGCGGCGAGGTCAAGCTGGACTCGACCTACGAGTACAAGCCGACCGAGATCAGCAGCCTGTGCGGCGGCGCGAGCGCCAAGACCGTCCGCACGTACATCGACGAGTCGCTGACCGCGTCGTCCAACGCCTCGTCCTGCGCGCTGATCAAGCTGCTGCACGACCACAAGGCCGTCGACCCGCTCAACAAGACGTTCCAGGACCTCGGGCTGACGACGCTCCAGCTCAAGGGCACCAACCCGGTCAACGGCGGGCACTGGGGCAACCCGGTCACGATGAGCTCGCTCGACACCGCCAAGCTGCTGGCGCTGGTCAACGGCGTTCCGGGCAAGGCGTGGACCGCGCCGAACGGCAGGCCGGTGACGAGCGCCGTGCTGAGCCCGGCCTCGCGCAGGTTCTTCGTGAACGAGCTGAAGCAGCAGGGCTTCAACGACATGCTCTCGTCGGTGAACCGGTGCGGCGGCGCGTACCCGGCGCCCGGCCTCCCGAACGCGGCGCCGTCGCGCTGGATCGGCGCGGACGGCACGGTGACCGTGGCCGGCGCGAAGTTCGGCCGGGACGTGCGGCCGTGCAACAAGAAGGCCGAGGTGTCGTTCGCCCACAAGACCGGCTGGGTCAACAACTCGGCGGGCGACGCGGGCATCGTCCGGGCGCTGCCGGGCAAGGGCGGGCGCAGCTACGTGATCGTGGTGTTCTCCAACCTCGGCACGCAGTACGTCGACGCGAACCGCACGGCGACGCCGCCCGGCGTCTACCCGTACACCTACACCGAGAAGTTCGCGAAGCTCGGCCGGCTGATGGACGCCTACGAGAAGCGCCGCGCCGCCGGGCGATGAGCGTTCCGCCCGTGGCGGATAGCGGGGCGAACGGGGCGCGGAGCGGCTAGGTTCGCGGGCATGCGACAGGTGATCACGAACGACGGCCGCGCGCTCGCCGTGGAGGAGTGGGGCGTCCCGGACGGGGCCCCGGTGGTGTATCTGCACGGCACCCCGGTCGGGCGGCTGGCGCGGCACCCGGACGCGGGCCTGTTCGCCCGGCTCGGGATCAGGCTGATCACCTACGACCGGCCGGGGTACGGCGCGTCCGCGCCCCGGCCGGGCCGCGCCGTCGCGGACGCGGCGGACGACGTCGCCGCTGTCGCCGACGCGCTCGGCCTCGACCGGTTCCCGCTGTTCGGGGTGTCGGGCGGCGGCCCGCACGCGCTGGCGTTCGCCGCCCGGCATCCCGGCCGCGTCACCCGCGTGGCCTCCCTCGCCGCGCTCGCGCCCCGCGACGCCCGCGGCCTGGACTGGACGGCCGGGATGATGCCCTCCAACGAGGACAGCGCCGTCGCCGCCCTCATCGGCCGTCCCGCCGTCGAGTCGCACCTGGCGGCGGTCGGGTCGGCGGAGCGCCCGCCGCTGCCCGACACCGAGACGTCCGTCATCGGGCGGCCCGAGATCAAGGCGATGCTGGACGAGGCGTTCGCCGACGCGCTGCGTCCCGGGCTGGACGGCTGGGTCGACGACGTCGTGGCGCTCTTCGGCCAGCCGTGGGGCTTCGACCCCGCCGCCGTCACCGTCCCCGTACGGCTCTGGCACGGCGTGCAGGACCCCGTCGTCCCGTTCGCGCACGCCGAGTGGCTCGCCGCCCGCATTCCCGGCGCGGTCTTCGTACGCGGCGAGGAGGACGGGCACGCGGGCCACTTCGACGCCACCCCGGCGACGCTGGAGTGGCTCCTCGACGGCTGACCGCCCGTTCCCCGGGGGCCGGGTGCGGGCTCAGCCGGGCGGAGCGTAGCGGCCGTTCCTCGCGTTCCGCCGGTTCCTCGCGTTCAGCCGGGCAGGGCGTAGCGGCCGTCGTCCAGCGGGTCCACCAGGCCGTCCGCGATCAGGGCGTCCAGGGCCCGTTCCCGCTGGACGGGCTCGGACCAGACGACGTCCAGCTCCGGCTTGCGGACGGGCCCCTCGGCGTTGCGCAGCACTTCGAGGATGCGGCCCCGGCACTGCCGGTCGGTGCCCGCGTACGTCTGGCCCTTGCGCGGCGGCCCGTCGTAGGCCGGACGGCCCGCGCGCTGCCACGCGCACCGCGCGAGCACCGGGCAGTCGACGCAGCGCGGCGAGCGGGCCGTGCAGACCAGCGCGCCGAGCTCCATCACCGCGACGCTCCAGCGCGCGGCGGTGGGCGGGTCGAGCGGCAGCAGCGACTCGGCGAGCCGTACCTCCGCGCGCGTCTGCGACCTCGGCGGGTACTCCTCGGCGGAGACCAGCCGGGCCAGCACCCGCCGGACGTTGGTGTCGAGCACCGCGTGCCGCCCCCGGAACGCGAAGCTCGCCACGGCCGCCGCCGTGTAGGCGCCGATGCCGGGCAGGGCGAGCAGGTCGTCGTGCGACGACGGGACCTCGCCGCCGTGCCGTTCGACGATCGCGGCGGCGCTCGCGTGCAGCCGCAGCGCGCGGCGCGGATAGCCGAGGCGGCCCCACGCCCGCACGGCCTCGCCGGACGGCTCGGCGGCGAGCGCGGCGGGCTCGGGCCAGCGCTCCAGCCACTCGCGCCAGACCGGCAGGACGCGGGCCACCGGGGTCTGCTGGAGCATGATCTCGCTGACCAGCACGCCCCACGGGGTGGCGTCCGGGGCCCGCCAGGGCAGGTCGCGGGCGTTCGCCTCGTACCAGGCGAGGATCGGGTCGTGGTAGGCGGGGGAGTTCGGAATCTGCATGACGACTCGCCATTGTGGCACGGCGGGACGCGCCCGGCACGGCGGGTCGCGCCGCCTCCCGGGACCCGCGAATGCATACTGACCGTATGGGTGCGGACACCGGTCGTGATCCCGGCGGCCTCGACCAGTACTGGCGCCGGCGCGCCATCGCGCTCGGCGGCGTCATCGGCGCCGTCGGCCTGCTGGCGTGGGCCTGCGCCGGCGACGGCGGCGAGGAGGGCAAGCCGCTGCGCAACGCGGCGGCGACGGCGGGCCCGTCCCCGTCGGGGGTCCCGATCCCCTCGGCGATGCCGACCGTCACCGTCACCGCGACCGCCAAGGTCACCGCGACGCCGAAGCCCGCGCAGAAGCCCGGCGACGCCTGCGACGCCCGCGACGTCGTGGTCACCATGGCCGCGACCCGCGAGACGTACGCGGCGGGGGAGCAGCCCCAGTTCCGCCTGACGGCCGTCAACACCGGCGGGCGCGCCTGCACGTTCGACGTCGGCCCGCGCTCCCTCGACGTGCGCGTCACGTCCGGCTCGGACCGGGTGTGGTCGTCGGCGCAGTGCGACCGGGGCGACGGCTCGTCCATCCAGATGCTCCGCCGCGGGATCCCCTACGCCGCGACGATCACGTGGGACCGCAAGCGCGGCTCGGGCCGCTGCCAGGGCAAGCGCCTGCCCGTACGTCCCGGGACCTACGTCGCCAAGGTCCACTCGCCCGACAAGATCAAGGTCCGCAAGCAGATCTTCTCCCTGCGCTGAGCCGCCCCCCGCGGCGCCACGGGCCCGCCCGCGGAGGCGGGGACGGGGTCAGACGTAGCGTTCGAGGATGGACGACTCGGCGAGGCGGGAGAGGCCCTCGCGGACGCTGCGGGCGCGGGACTCGCCCACGCCGCCGACGGCCTGGAGGTCGTCGATGCTGGCCGCCAGGAGTTTCTGGAGGCCGCCGAAGTGCTCGACGAGGCGCTCGACCACCAGGCTCGGCAGGCGCGGGACCTTGGCCAGCAGGCGGTAGCCCTTGGGGCTGACCGGCAGGTCGAGCGCGTCAGGGCCGGAGAAGCCCATCACCTCGGCGACCGTCGACAGGTCGAGCAGCTCGTTGGCCGACAGCACGTCGAGGTCGGCGAGGACGGCCTCGACGCCGCGGGCGCGGGTGTCGGCGGACGGGTAGTCGCGCACGATCAGCTCGCGGTCGACGTCGACGCCGGAGACCAGCTCGTCGAGCTGGAGGGACAGCAGCCGGCCGTCGGTGCCGAGCTCGACCACGTAGCCCTCGATCTCGTCGGCGATGCGGCGCACCATCTCCAGGCGCTGCACGACCGCGCTGACGTCGCGGACCGTGACCAGGTCCTCGATCTCCAGGGCCGACAGCGTGCCGGACACCTCGTCGAGGCGCAGCTTGTAGCGTTCGAGCGTCGCGAGCGCCTGGTTGGCCTTCGACAGGATCGCCGCCGAGTCCTCCAGGACGTAGCGGATGCCGTCGAGGTAGAGCGCGATGATGTGCATCGACTGGCTGACCGAGATCACCGGGTAGCGGGTCTGCCGCGCGACCCGTTCGGCGGTGCGGTGCCGGGTGCCGGACTCCTCGGTCGGGATCGTGGAGTCGGGCACCAGGTGCACGGCCGCGCGCACGATGCGGTCGTGGGTGCCGTCGAGGACGATCGCGCCGTCCATCTTGGCGAGCTCGCGCAGCCGCGTCGCGGAGAACTCCACGTCGAGCTCGAAGCCGCCGCTGCACAGCTCCTCGACGAGCTGGTCGTAGCCGAGCACGATCAGGCCGCCGGTGTGCCCCCGCAGGATCCTCTCCAGTCCGTCGCGGATCTGGGTGCCCGGGGCCACCGCGGCGAGCGTGGCGCGGCGTCGTTCGTCATGAGGCTTGTCTAGTGATGGCACCTGGCCCCCGGAGGTCGCTGGACGGCGTCAGTTTACCGAGGAGGCGCGCGCGCCGGTTCCTCCCCTGGTCGCAAGCGTGCGGGGTCGCGCGTAATACTCTGGCGTGAGGTGCGTTACGGCGCCGTAAAGGAAACCTGGAGCGCCTGCTGGAGGCTGTCGACCTCCATCACCTTCATCCCCTCGTAGCTCGACAGCTGCGGATCGGCCCGCCGCAGCGGCGATCCGTCGGCCAGTTCGAGCGAGCCGCGCGGCACGACGGCGTGCTTGAAGCCGAGCCTGGCGGCCTCGGCGAGCCGGCGCTGGACGCCCGGCACGACGCGCACCTCCCCGGCCAGGCCCACCTCGCCGAGCGCGATGAGGCTGCCCGACAGGGCCTGCTCGACCGTGGACCCGGCGACGGCGAGGGCCAGCGCGAGGTCGACGGAGGTCTCGGAGAGGCGGACGCCGCCGACCGTGGAGACGTACACGTCCTGCTCGTGCATGGAGATCTTGCAGCGCTGGGCGAGGACGGCGAGGACCATCGCGACCCGCGAGGTGTCGAGGCCGGACGACGCGCGCCGCGGCGACGGCAGGTGCGACTTGGCGACCAGCGCCTGCACCTCGGCGACCAGCGGGCGGCGCCCCTCCAGCGTGACCGTGACGCACGTGCCGGGGACGGGCTCCTCGCGGCGGGTGAGGAACAGCCCGGACGGGTCGGGCAGCCCGACGATGCCGACCTCGGACAGGTCGAAGCAGCCGAGCTCGTCGGTCGGGCCGTAGCGGTTCTTGACGGCGCGGATCATGCGGAGCCGGCTGTGCCGGTCGCCCTCGAAGTACAGCACGACGTCGACCAGGTGCTCCAGCAGGCGCGGACCGGCGATCGCGCCCTCCTTGGTCACGTGGCCGACCAGCACGACCGTGACGCCGCGCTCCTTGGCGACGCGGATCAGGTTGGCGGCGACCTCGCGGATCTGCGTGACGCCGCCCGGGGCGCCGTCGACCTCGGACGTGCCGATCGTCTGGATGGAGTCGACCACCAGCAGCGCGGGCTCGACGGCCTCGACGTGCCCGAGGACGGCCGACAGCTCGGTCTCGGCGGCGAGGTAGAGGTCGTCGGTGATGGCGCCCACCCGGTCGGCGCGCAGCCGCACCTGCTCGGCCGACTCCTCGCCCGTCACGTACAGCACGGGCCTGCGCACGCCGTCGCCCGTCGGCCGCGCCTCCGAACCGCCACCGGAGCCGGAGCCACGGACCCCGTTGCCTGTTGGCCCAGCCTCCGTTCCGCCGCCGGAGCCCGCGCCCCGCGCGCTGTCGCCGGTCGGCCGGGCCCCCGAGCCGTTGGCGGTGGCCGCGCTCCGCGCGGCGTCGCCGGGCGGACCGGCCCCCGATCCGCTGGCGGTGGCCGCGCCACGCGCGGCGTCGGCGTTGGGCGGGACGCCGCCGGTGGACGCGAGGGCGGCCACTTCGAGCAGGAGGGTGGACTTGCCGATGCCGGGCTCGCCGGCCAGCAGGAGCACCGCGCCCGGGACGATGCCGCCGCCGAGGACGCGGTCGAGCTCGTCGAGGCCGGTCGGCCTGGTCTGCGCGGACCGTACGTCCACCTGACCGATCGGGCGCGCGGGGCTGCTCACCACCCCGGCGGTCACCACCCGCGCGGGCGTGGCGCTGCCCGCCTCGGTCACCGAGCCCCACGCCTGGCACTCGCCGCAGCGCCCCACCCACTTGGACGTCTGCCAGCCGCACTCCGCGCAGCGGTAGGCCGCCTTGGCCGCCGTCTTCGCCTTCGCCATGCGCCGAAGCGTAGAGCCCGCCGGTGACATTCCGTGGCCGGCGGGCCCGGCGACCCGCTCCGCGCGGGCGCGGACGGGTGGGGGCGAGGGTCAGGCGGCGGCCGACTTGCGGGCGCGTTCGATGAGGTCGCCGAGGTGGTCGGACACGACGCTCGGGCGCTCCATCATCGCCATGTGGCCCGCCGTCGGGACGATCTCCAGCCGGGCGGACGGCACGCAGCTCGCGATCTTGAGGCTGTGCTCGACCGGGGTGAGCATGTCGTTCTCGGCGCCGATGACCAGGGTGTCGGCCTCGGCGAGGGCGGCGCAGTCGCTGATCACCTCGGTCGTGATCATCGAGCGGAAGAAGTCGATGAACGCGTCCATCCGGGTCTCGGCCATCATCTGCTCGGCGAACGCGACGGCCGCCGGGCTCGCGTCCGGGCCGAACGCGATCAGGTCCTCGATCAGCATCGAGCCGTCCCGGCCGAGGTGGCGGACCTTCTCGATCAGCGCGGACCCGGCGCCCGCGGCGCGCAGCGCGCGGGGCAGGACGCGCTGGGTGGTGCGGGCGAGGGCGGCGGGCATGCCGAGGGTGACCTCGCCGAGGCCGCCGGAGGACGTGCAGAGCAGGCCGGTCGCGACGATCCGGCGGCCGATCTCGTCCGGGTGCTCGTCGGCGTACCGCAGGGTCGTCATGCCGCCCATGGAGTGGCCGACCAGGACGACCGGCGTGCCCTCGGGAACGGTCGCGTCGATCACGGCGGCGAGGTCGGCGGCGAGGCGCGGGATGGCGTAGCCGTCGCGGGCGCCGCCGTCGGAGCGGCCGTGCCCGCGCTGGTCCCAGAACACCAGGCGGCCGAGGCCGCGCAGGGCCTTGCGCTGGAAGTGCCAGGAGTCCTGGGTCAGCGTCCAGCCGTGCGAGAAGACCACGGCGAGGTCGGTGCGGTCCTCCCCGTCCACCTCGGCGTACAGGCGGGTGCCGTCGCTCGCGCGGACGGGCGTCGGGCGCCCGCGCAGGGACCCGAACGGCTCGCCCGCGTACGGGTCGGGACGGAGCCTGAGCCGGCGCAGGGCGCGGCGCTGGGCCGCGACCCCGGCTCCGGCGGCGCCCGCGCCGAGCGCGGTCGCGGCGATGACGGTACGGCTCGTCCTGGCGGCTCGGCCCATGGTGCTCCCCTTCCGCGTGCTGTGCACCGCATTGTTGTATACGAGGTCCAGTAGCGGTCACACCGGCCCCGCGGTGACCGACCAGTCAGTAACTCAGGGGCAACGCCACCACAGATTGACCGCGTAGTCCACCTCGCAGCCGGGGTGCTCGCGCATGCACGCGTCCGCGAGGTCGGCGGGGAACTCGATC
This sequence comes from Actinomadura sp. J1-007, assembly GCF_009793335.1. Taxonomy (GTDB): domain Bacteria; phylum Actinomycetota; class Actinomycetes; order Streptosporangiales; family Streptosporangiaceae; genus Spirillospora; species Spirillospora yumaensis. The sequence continues at coordinate 3,960,070 of NZ_WING01000001.1, forward strand.
CCGAGCACGGCGCGCAGGTCGTCGCGGCTGTCGAACGCCCAGCGGATCGTGAGCGGCTCCCGCGAGAAGCCGCGCCGCGACCAGAACCGCTCGACCGCCTCCGGGTCGTACGACGGCAGGCTCCGCCGGAACCAGCCGCCGAACGTGGACCGCGTCGCGTCGTTGTCGATGACGAAGATCGCGCCGCCGCGCCGGACGACCCGGTCCAGCTCGGCGAGGCCCGGCTCGCAGCCGGGTCCGAAGAAGTAGGCCCAGCGGGCGTGCGCCACGTCCACCGAGGCGTCCGGAAGCGGCAACGCCTGGGCGCTGCCGACACGGACCGTGACGTTCGGTACGTCCTTCGCGCGGCGGCGCGCCGACGCGGCGAGGCCGGAGTGCGGCTCGACGCCGACCACCCGCGCCGCGTCCCGCGCGAAGCGGGGCAGGTGGAAGCCCGTTCCGCAGCCGACGTCGAGCACCGTCGCGCCGTCCCACGGGCGGACGGCGCGCATGGCCGCCTCCAGCGTCCCGTCCGGGTCCACGGCGCGGTTCTCGATCTCGTACACGCGCGGCGAGTTCCAGATGTTGGGGCTCGGCACGGCCCCCGGGGCGATCTCGACCATGGTCCACAGAGCGTAGCCGCCCCGGAGCCGGGCGATGAGGATCACCGCGGGCCGAGGGTTTCGTCCGCGCTCCGGGCGCATAGGCTTTGCCACGAAACCTTCCGACGAACCTGTCGAGCGACATTCTGGCGAGGGAGCCTTGACCCCGCAGCACAACGGCAGCGCCGCACCGGCCATCCGGGTCCCGGACGCGCCGATCACGCTGTCCACGGCGTCGGTCTACCCGGAGAAGGTGCCGAGCGCGTTCGAGATCGCCGCGCTGCTCGGCTACGACGGCATCGAGGTCATGGTCTCGACCGACGCCTCCTCCCAGGACCTCAACGTGCTGCGGCGCCTCTCGGAGTACCACCAGGTCCCGATCAAGTCGATCCACGCGCCCTGCCTGCTGCTCACCCAGCGGGTCTGGGGGCGCGAGCCGTGGGGCAAGCTCGTGCGCTCCAAGGAGGTCGCCGAGGAGCTCGGCGCCGACGTCGTGGTCGTGCACCCGCCGTTCCGCTGGCAGCGGGAGTACGCGCGCGACTTCGTCGAGGGCATCGCCCGGATGCAGGACGAGACCGACGTGCTGTTCGCGGTGGAGAACATGTTCCCCCTCAAGGCGCGCGGCGCCGAGGCCGGCATGTACCTGCCCGACTGGGACCCCGTCGACCAGGACTACCCGTACGTCACGCTCGACCTGTCGCACACGGCGGTGTCCGGCTCGGACGCGCTCGGCATGGCCGCCGACCTCGGCGACCGGCTCCGGCACGTCCACCTGGCCGACGGCGTCGGGGTGACCAACAAGGACGAGCACCTCGTGCCCGGCCGGGGAGGCCAGCCGTGCGGGCCGCTCCTGGAGAGGCTCGCCGAGAGCTCGTTCCGCGGCCACATCGTGCTGGAGGTCAACACGCGACGCGCCGCGTCCCGCGCAGAGCGCATGGAGGACCTCGCCGAGGCCCTCGCGTTCGCCCGGCTGCACCTGGCCGCCGCCGACCGCACGTGGGAGGTCACCTCCGGCGGGGAGGTCTCCCGCAGGAGCCTGCGGTGACGGGCGCGGTCCGCTCGCGCGGGCCCGGCCGCCGTCCCGGTCCGACCGAGACGCGCGAGGCGATCCTGGCGTCCGCCCGCGAGCTGTTCGCCGAGAAGGGGTACGACGGGGCGTCGCTGCGCGCGATCGCGCGCGAGGCCGGGGTCGATCCCGCGCTCGTGCACCACTTCTTCGGCAACAAGGAGGGCGTGTTCATCGCGGCCATGCGCTTCCCGGTGGACCCGGGCAGGCTGCTGCCGGTGATCATGGCCGCGCCGCGGGAGCGGCTCGGCGAGACGATGGTCCGCACGTTCCTGGAGATCTGGAGCGACGCCGACCGCCGCGCCCCGATCCTCGCGATGCTGCGCTCGGCGATGACCAACGAGCGCGCCGCGGCGATGATGCGCGAGTTCGTCAGCTCCGCGCTGTTCGCCCGCGCGGGCGCGGCGGCCGACGTCCCGCTGGTCAACGTGCAGAGCGCCGCCGGGCAGCTCATCGGCGTGATGCTCCTGCGCTACGTCATCCGGGTCGAGCCGATCGCCTCCGTTCCGGAGGAGGAGCTGGTCACTCTGATCGGCCCGTCCATCCAGCGCTATCTGGACCACTCCGCCCCCTGACCGCCGCGTCGCTCCCGGTTTCTCAGTTTCCCGGCGCGGGCTGCGGCGCGTCCGATATGGGAGCGCTCCCGTGACCACCTCGCGCCTCGGCTTCGCCGCCGTTCGACGGGGCGCGGGGGCTTGACTCGGGACCGGCGCGGGCTTAAATTCAACACATGATGAGTTCATCTCCGGCGGTCAGCGTCCGCGACCTGCTGGTGGAACGGGGCGGGCGGCCGGTCCTGCACGGCGTCACCTTCGAGGCGCCGCGCGGGTCGGTGGTGGGACTGCTCGGCCCGAGCGGCTGCGGCAAGACGACGCTGATGCGCTGCCTGGTCGGCGTGCAGACCGTCAAGGGCGGCGCCGTGTCCGTCCTCGGCGAGCCCGCCGGATCGCCCGGCCTGCGCCGCCGCGTCGGCTACTCCACCCAGTCGCCCGCCGTCTACGCCGACCTCAGCGTGGGCGAGAACCTGCGCTACTTCGCCTCCGTCCTCGGCGCGCCGCGCGGGGACGCCGACCGGGTCGTCGAGGAGGTCGGCCTCGGCCGGCACCGCGACCAGATCGCCGCGACCCTGTCCGGCGGCCAGCTCAGCCGCGCCAACCTCGCCGTCGCGCTGCTCGGCGCGCCCGAGCTGCTCGTCCTGGACGAGCCGACCGTCGGGCTCGACCCGGTGCTGCGGCAGGAGCTGTGGGAGCTGTTCCGCGAGCTCGCCGAACGGGGCGCCACGCTGGTCGTGTCGAGCCACGTGATGGACGAGGCGGGCCGCACCGACCGGCTGCTGCTGATGCGCGAGGGCCGCGTCCTGTCCGACTCGACGCCCGCGTCGCTGCGCGCCAGCACCGGGGCGGACGACCTGGAGGAGGCGTTCCTCCAGGTGATCAGCCAACGCGCGGGGAGCCCGACATGAGCCTGACGATCACGCTGGCGACGATGCGCCGCATCCTCGCGCAGCTCCGCCACGACCACCGCACGCTCGGGCTGCTGATCGGCGTGCCGTCGCTGCTGATGATCCTGCTGCGGTACGTGTTCGACCGGCCGGGCGCGTTCGACCGGGTCGGGCCGATGCTGCTCGGGCTGTTCCCGTTCGTGATCATGTTCATCGTGACCAGCGTCGGGACGCTGCGCGAGCGCACCGGCGGCACCCTGGAGCGGCTGATGACGATGCCGCTCGGCAAGCTCGACCTGCTGCTCGGCTACGCGCTGGCGTTCGGCCTGGTCGCGCTCGCGCAGGTCGGCGTGGTGCTCGCCATCTCGCTGACCTGGCTCGGGCTGGACCTGAACGGCTCGGTCGGGTCGCTGGTCCTGGTCGCGGTGCTGGACGCGCTGCTCGGCATGGCGCTCGGGCTGTTCGCGAGCGCGTTCGCGCGCACCGAGTTCCAGGCGGTGCAGTTCATGCCCGCGTTCGTGCTGCCGCAGGCGCTGCTGTGCGGGCTGATCATGCCGCGCGGGCAGATGGCCGGCTGGCTGGAGGCGGTCTCCGACGTGCTGCCCCTGTCGTACGCGGTGGACGCGATGCAGGAGGTCAGCCGCGAGCCGGGCTTCACCGGGGCGCTCGCGCGGGACGTCGGGATCATCGCGGGCTGCACGCTGCTGGCGCTGGTGCTCGGCGCGGCCACGCTGCGCCGCCGTACCGGCTGAGAACGGGCGACACCGGTCAACCCGCCCGTCCCCCACAGGTCCGGCTGGTAGCCTCCGGCGCCATGAGCCCCCGAGACCCCGACGGCCTTCCGGCCTCCCCGTACCCCGGCGGTGAGCAGGCGCCCGCGCACCAGGCGGACCCGATGCCCGGCGCACAGGCGCCGGGTCCGGCCTCCGGGCCGGCAGGGACGGGCGCGGGCCCGGCGGGCCCCGGCGGACCCGGTGCGCCAGGCGGCCCCGTCGGGGGACCGGCGGGAGCTCCGGTGCCGCCCGGCGGCGGCTCGCCGGCGACCGCGACGCAGGACGGCGGCCCCGGCGAGGCGTTCTGGGGGGACGGCGGCGACGGTCCCGGCGGCGACGGCACGGGCACCCGCAGGCGCAAGCGCCGCTGGCCCCGGATCCTCATCGCCATCGGCGTCTTCCTGGCGCTCGTCGTCGCGGGCCTCGGCGGACTGATCTGGCAGCGGCAGTCGGCCTACAACGGCAACATCGACCGGATCCACGGCGTGATGCCCGGCGGCAAGCGCCCCGGCCCCAACGTCACCGGCACGCAGAACTGGCTGCTCGTCGGCTCCGACACCCGCGCCGACGCCAACACGACCGGCGACGGCGCGGACGTGTGGAAGCCCGGGCAGCAGCGCTCCGACACGATCATGCTGCTGCACCTGCCCGCCGACCGGCGCAAGGCGTACGTGATCTCGTTCCCGCGCGACTCGTGGGTGGGCATCCCCGGGTACGGCAACCAGAAGATCAACGCGGCGTTCTCGTTCGGCGGCCCGAAGCTGCTGATCGAGACCGTCGAGAGCCTCACCGGCATCCGCGTCGACCACTTCGGCGCGATCGACTTCGCCGGGTTCAAGTCGATGACCGACGCGCTCGGCGGCGTCGAGGTCGACATCAAGCAGAGCGTGTACGACCCGGCCCGCAAGGTGAACTGGACGGCCGGGCGGCAGAGGCTCGACGGCGAGAAGGCGCTGCTGTTCGTCCGGCAGCGCTACAACCTGCCCAACGGCGACTTCGACCGGATCCGGCGGCAGCAGGCGTTCCTCGGCGCGCTCGCGAAGAAGGCCGCCGACGGCGGGACGCTCACCAACCCGCTGAAGCTCGACCGGTTCATGTCGGCGTTCACCAAGTCGATCAGCGTGGACGACGGGCTGTCGGGCGGCAAGCTGCGCTCGCTGGCGCTCGGCCTGCGCAACCTGCGCGCGGGCGACGTGAAGTTCATCACCGCGCCCAACAAGGGCAGCGCGCAGCGCGGCAAGCAGAGCGTGGTGCTGCTCGACCGGGCCAAGTCGTCGGCGCTGTTCGAGGCCGTGAAGACGGCGGAGATGCCCGAGTACGTGCGCAAGTACGGCGGCGTCAACCCGCTCGGCACCGTCTCCTGACGTTCCGGCGCGCCGCCTCCCCCGGCCGCTCGCGCCGGAACGGCTCGCCGACCTCGGCGCGTTAACCTGGAACGGGAGGGACGGAGCCGTCCCTCCGGACGAGGGGATCGCACGTGTTTCGTCAGGCCCTGCTGGCCGCGTCGCGCAGCGGCGGTGCGCGCAGGATCGTGGAGACCGCTCCGTTCGGCCGCGACGTCGTCCGGCGGTTCATCGCCGGGGAGACCGTCGACGACGCGTTCGGCGTCACCCAGGAGCTGACCGGCCAGGGGCTGCTGGTCACCCTCGACGTCCTCGGCGAGTACGTGGGCGACGTCCGGCAGGCCACCGCGACCGCCGACCATTACGTGGAGCTGCTGGAACGGCTCGGCGGTTCCGGCCTCGGCACCCGCGCGGAGGTCTCGCTCAAGCCGTCGGCGATCGGGCAGGGCATCGACGACGACCTCGCGCTCGCGAGCGCGCAACGCGTCTGCCAGGCGGCCCGCGCGGCGAGCACGACCGTCACCCTCGACATGGAGGAGCACGACCGGGTCGACGCCACGCTGGCGATGGCGCACGAGCTGCGCCGCGACTTCCCGGACGTCGGCGTCGTCGTCCAGTCCTACCTGCGGCGCGCCGAGGAGTACTGCGCCGACCTCGCGTACGAGGGGTCGCGGGTCCGGCTGTGCAAGGGCGCCTACGCGGCGCCGGAGGCGGTCGCGTTCACCGACCGCGCCGAGGTCGACCGGTCCTTCGTGCGCTGCATGAAGGTGCTGATGGCGGGCAAGGGCCACCCCATGCTCGCCACGCACGACCCGCGGCTCATCGAGATCGCGGGCGCGCTGGCCGTGCTGGACGGACGCGACGCCGAGACGTTCGAGTACCAGATGCTCTACGGGATCCGCCCGCAGGAGCAGCGCCGCCTCGCGGCCCGCGGCGACCAGGTGCGCGTCTACGTGGCGTACGGCAGCGAGTGGTACGCCTACTTCATGCGCCGCCTCGCGGAGCGCCCCGCCAACGTCGGGTTCTTCATCCGCTCGGTCGCCGGCCGCTCCTGACCGCGCACGCCAGCGCCCCGCGCCCCGCGCCGGGCGGTCCCGGGCGGTCGACTAGGCTGGGCCGGTCGTTGCAACCCCACGTCAAGGTATGCGAATGATCGCGATTCTGGGTGCCGGGAAGATGGGCGAGGCGCTGCTGTCCGGGGTGCTCCGGGCCGGCCGCCGCCCGTCCGAGCTGAGGGCGACCGCCCGCCGCGAGGAGCGCGGCGCGCTGCTGCGCGAGCGGTACGGCATCGAGATCGTCACCAACGTCGAGGCCGCCGCGTCCGCGAGCACGCTCGTGCTGGCCGTCAAGCCGCAGGACATGGGCGCGCTGCTGGAGGAGATCGGCCCGCACGTCCCGGCCGGAGCGCTGGTGATCTCGATGGCCGCCGGGATCACCGCCGGGTTCATCGAGGGGCGGCTCCCGGACGGCGTCGCGGTCGTCCGCGTCATGTCCAACACGCCCGTCCTCGTGGACGAGGCGATGAGCGTGATCTCCGCCGGGGCGCACGCGGGCGAGGAGCACCTGAAGCTCGCCGAGGAGCTGCTGTCCCCGGTCGGCAAGGTGCTGCGCATCCCCGAGGCGCTCCAGGACGGCGCGACCGCCCTGTCCGGCAGCGGCCCGGCGTACTTCTACTACCTGGTCGAGGCCATGGTCGACGCGGGCATCCTGCTCGGCATGCCGCGCGCCGCCGCGCTGGAGATGGTGGTCCAGTCGGCCGTCGGCGCCGCGGTGATGCTGCGCGACTCGGGCGAGCACCCGGTGCTGCTCCGCGAGGCCGTGACGTCCCCCGGCGGGACGACCATCGCCGCCATCCGCGAGCTGGAGCGGCACGGCGTCCGCGCCGCCGTCCTGGAGGCGATCGAGGCGGCCCGCGACCGCGGCCGGGCCCTCGCCGGAGGCTGACCCGGCGGCGCCCCGCCCGGACGGCCCCGGAAGTTGACGCCTCAATCGTTGAGCCGAACGGCCCGCACGGGCCGTGTTAGAGGTATGGGAATCCTGCTGCGCGTGCTCGTGGCCGCCGGTCTCGCCGCCGACGCGGTCGTGCACTGGAAGTTCGCCCCTGACATGGCCTACGTGGAGGGCGGCGCGCTGGGCGGCGACGAGGTGTTCCGCGCCCAGGCCGTCCTCGCCGCCGCGGTCGCCGTGCTGGTCCTCGCGGTCGCGCGCCGCTGGTCGTACGCGCTGGCGTTCCTCGTCGCGGCCAGCGCCGCCGGCGCGGTGGTGCTCTACTACTACGTCGACGCGGGGGCGATCTGGCCGCTGCCCGACATGCACGAACCCGTCTGGTACGCGGAGAAGACGGTCAGCCTGGCGGGCGAGGCCGTCGCGGCCCTGGCCGCCCTCGCCGCCTTCCTGACGGCGCGAAGGACCCCGACCGCGGAACCCCGAAGCGAATCCCCCGCCCGTCCCTGACCGACGCCCCGCGTGCGACGACCCCCGGTTTCGGCCGGGGGTCGTCTTGTTCTCGTGGTCGTTCCCGTGGTTGGCGAGGCGCCTCCGCACGGCCGCGGTCTCGCGCACCAGGCGGCCGTGCGGAGGTCACCTCAGGTCAGGGGCGTCCCGCGCGCGTGCGGGCGGGTCACGCCACGGCTCCCGCGCCGAGCGCGGCGTCCGCGCCGGCGGTGACGTCGCGGACGAAGCGGGCGGTCTCCCGCATCGCCGCGTTCGCCTCCGGGAGGACGCGGTTGAGGATCTGGAAGACGTGCATCTGGCCCTTCCAGACCTGGAGTTCGCAGTCGGCGCCCGCCGCCGCGAGGGCCTCGGCGAGCGCCTCGGCCTCCGGGCGCAGCACCTCGGCGCCGCCGACCTGGATCAGCACCGGCGGCGCCTCGTCCCATCCGCAGGTGAGCAGGGCCAGCCGCGGGTCGTCGAATCCGGCCGGCCCCACTACGAGACGCGCGACCCGTTGGGCCGCGGAGGCACTGATGTACGCGTCGCGCGTGCCGTGCTGGGCACGCGTGGACAGCTCGCAGGTCAGGTCGACCCACGGGGAGAACAGGACCGTCCCGGCGGGCCTCGGCAGGCCCGCGCGGCAGATCTCGGCGGTCAGCGCCGCCGCCAGGTGCCCGCCCGCCGAGTCGCCCGCGACGACGATCCCGGACGCCGGGATCCCGCGCGTCAGCAGCCAGCGGTACGCGGCGAGCGCGTCCTCCAGCGGCGCCGGGAACGGGTGCTCGGGCGCGAGCCGGTAGCGGGCCGCGAGCACCGGCAGGCCGGTGTCGAGCGCGAGCCGCGAGGTGATCGGCCGGTGCGTCCGCGGCGAGCACACGACGTACCCGCCGCCGTGCAGGTAGAGGATCGCGCCGGGCGGCGACTCCTCCTCGGCGCCGCGGGTGACGACCCACTCGCCGACGACGGGACGGCGCACCCCGGCGACCTCGACCTGCGGGTCGTACAGCGGCCGGACGCGCACCCGCTGGGTGTGCCGCATCAGCAGGGACGCGGCGTCCACGGTCGAGCGCGCGGTGCGCAGGCCGCGCGCGCGGCCGGGCACGTGGTGCAGGAACGGGAAGACGCCGAGCCGGAGGGCACCGGAGATGGCGCGGCTGCGGACGCTCGGCCGCCGCTCACCGAACCGCCGCTCACCGAACGGCCGCTCGCCGAACGGATGTGCACCGGACGGCTGAGCCCCGGACGGCTGAGCCCCGGACGGGTGTGCGCCGGACGGGGGTGCGCCGGACGGGCGGGCCCCGGACGGGGGTGCTCCGGCCGGGCGGGTGCCGGGCGGGTGCTCGGACGGTTCGCCGTCGGGCGGCGCGGGCTGCGGGGTGGCCTGCGACCGGGGGGTCTGGGCGGCCTCGGTGCCGGCTGCCGTGCCGAGCGGCAGAGGGGTCACCTCCGCCGGGGCCGGGAGGGGAGTCGCGAGTCCATTCACACCCCATGTCGTGTTTCCGTGTTGTTACGTGGGATACCCATCCTTGGCGCTTTGTTCACGTCACAACTTCTTTACGACGTTCGGCGCGTCCGCCCGCGAGGCCGTTGCGAACGGTCCGGGACCGTTCCGACCAGGGACGCGAGTACCGCGGTGCGGCTGTGATCCGGGCCACGCGGTCCGGCGGCGGGGCGGGACGGGCGATAGCGTGAGCCCATGAGCAGCGCCTCGTCCCCGGCACCCGAGAACTCCGGGCCCAGGCCCCAAGCCCCCGTCGGCTGCGGCCTCGACATCTTCTGGGACGACCGGCTCACCTCGTACGACTTCGGCCCCGGCCACCCGATGAACCCGATCCGGGTCGAGCTGACCATGGCGCTCGCCCGCGAGCTCGGGGTCCCGGACCCGCCCAACGTGGCGACGCGGACGTTCGACGCGGCGTCCGACGAACTCCTCCGCACGGTGCACGAGGAGGAGTACATCGCGGCGGTCAGGCACGCCGGGGCGACCGGGCTGACCGAGCCGCGGCACGGCCTCGGCACCCCGGACAACCCGGTCTTCCTCGGCATGCACGAGGCGTCCGCGCTGGTCGTCGGCGGTTCGGTCGCCGCGGCCGAGGCGGTGTGGACGGGCCGCGCCGAGCACGCCGCCAACATCGCGGGCGGCCTCCACCACGCGCTGCGCGGCGCCGCGAGCGGGTTCTGCGTCTACAACGACCCGGCCGTCGCGATCGCCCGGCTGCTCGCCTCCGGCGCCGAACGCGTCGCGTACGTCGACATCGACGTCCACCACGGCGACGGCGTGCAGGCCGCGTTCTACGACGACCCCCGGGTGCTGACGATCAGCCTCCACGAGACGCCGCGCACGCTGTTCCCCGGCACCGGCTTCCCGAACGAGTCCGGCGGGCCCGGCGCGGAGGGCACCGCGGTCAACGTCGCGCTCCCGCCCGGCACCGGCGACGCGCCCTGGCTGCGGGCGTTCGACGCCGTCGTGCCGCCGCTGCTGCGCGCGTTCGGCCCGCAGGTCCTGGTCACGCAGCACGGCGCCGACGCGCACTCGCTCGACCCGCTCGCGCACCTGATCCTCAGCGTGGACGGCCAGCGGACCGCCTACTCCTGGCTGCACCGGCTCGCGCACGAGACCGCGGGCGGCCGGTGGGTGGTGACCGGGGGCGGCGGCTACGAGCTGGTGCAGGTCGTTCCTCGCGCGTGGACCCACCTGCTGGCGGAGGCGGCGGGAGCGCCGATCCCGCCCGAGACGCAGACGCCCGACGGGTGGCGCGAGTTCGTGCGGCAGCGCACCGAGGAGGTCGCGCCCCGCCGGATGACCGATGGCACGAACGTCGTGGAGGTGCACACGTGGGGGGAAGGCTACGACCCGGCGAACCCGGTCGACCAGGCGGTGCTGGCGACCCGGAGGGCGGTGTTCCCCGAACACGGCCTGGACCCCATGAGCGACCTGTGACCGGCCTCGGAGCGGCGGGCCGTCCGGAGGCCGCCGACGCGCCGTCGCGTCCCGACCTGCGCGCGCACCTCGTCCGGACGATGATCGCGGGCGAGGTCGCCACCCCGCGCCAGAACAACCTGCTGCACTACCGGCGGATGGCGGCCGGCCACCCGTACTACCAGTTCGGCCTGGAGCTCAAGCCCTCGTGGACCGAGCGGACCGTGCTGGAGATGATGGTCGAGCGCTGCGGCGTCGATCCCGACCCCCGGCACGTCTACGGCGACGACACGATCGACCCCGACCTCACCATCGACGCGCTGGAGGCGATGGGCGACCGCATCGGCGAGGCCGCGCGCCGCCGCGAGACGGTCGTGGTCGCCACCGGCCACCCCGCCACGCTGACGCCCCTCTACCAGGCGGTGGCCCGCGCGCTCGCCGGACGCGGGTGCCGCGTGCTGACGCCCGCCGACGGCTGGACGTACGAGATCGACGTCTCGTACCACGGCACCGAGACGCGCCGCCTCGTCTACGCGCCCGGCGGCGTCGCGATGCTGGAGGACGAGAGCGGCCTGACCCAGCACACCCACGACCCCCACCCGATGAACGCCATGCTCGACGAGCTGGCCCGTACCGGCGGAGCGCCCGCGTCCGGGCCGGAGCCGGCGCCGCTTCCGCGCCGCGTGACGAGGGGCTGAAGGGGGCGCGCGGGGGCGGCGCCATCGGTGAGGAGGGGGCCGCCGTTACCGCCGACACGGACATAGCGGGCGCTAAACGCGAGGATTGGCCGGATCTGGCCATCGCCGACCACGGCTGGGCTGGCGCGGCCGGTCAGGCGGGCATCGACACGGTCGGATTCGCGGACTGTAACGACCCCGCGCTGTTCGCGGGCGCCGCCGAAGGCAAGATCGACGTGGTCGTTCCGCTGGACGACGGCATATCTCCGCACCATTACGCCCCTTTGACGGCTTATCTGCTCGCCCGCGCCGGGCTCGGCTGACCCGCCGCGGGCTCCGAAATGCCCGCGGAACGCCCGTTCGGACGTCACTGCGTGTGACGTAACGGCCGTAGCGTGGCGTCTGCGCCCGCGCGGAGCCCTCGTTGGCGCCTGAGTCGCAGGTCACCGCGTGGTTTCGGTTGACAACGGTTCGCCGCCTCACGCCCGGTGCGGTCAGACCCACGCTGCGTGCGGGACGACAATGTGTCCGGTCGGTCAGGTCCGGATACGGAAATGGGTGGAACTCCCCTCTTGCGACTGTCGATACACGATTTACGCTGGGGGAAGTACACGTGCGTGATCAAAGTCACCCAAAGGGCCGGTGCGCGGCACGTGTGGAAGAGGGCGTCCGATGAGCTCAGGCGAGCGACCTCTCAGCGAGGTCAGGTTCCTGACTGTGGCCGAAGTGGCGGCGGTGATGCGGGTGTCCAAGATGACCGTCTACCGTCTCGTCCACTCAGGCGAGCTGCCCGCGATCCGCGTGGGCCGCTCGTTCCGAGTTCCCGAGCAGGCCGTTCACGACTACCTGCGCGAAGCGTACATCGAAGCCGGATAACGTCCGTTCCCGCGAATGCGGGGACGTTCCGGGGGGTAGTGGCGGGGCATGCACCATGACCCCGTCGCCAGCTCCACACCCGGCCGTGCAGGGGGCTCCGGCGCGGATCCGACGATCCGCGGCGGAAGCTGGGGAACACTCCCCGCACCAGCGGGGACGAGCCGAGAAGACAGGCCGGCCGGCGACCGCGAGGCCGCCGGTACCGGTGTCCGGGGGGTCGGCGGCATCGACGATGCCCGCCGCGCGCCCCGGCGCCGGGGACGGCAGTGGACAGGGCACCGGGCGGGGGCCGCCGCGAGGCGGTGCCCGCCGGTGACTCCCATGACGGCGAGCGCGGCGACGGACGCGGCGGCGAACGCCTCGGCGGACGCGACGCCGAATGCGATACCGAACGCGATACCGCAGGCGACCGTGACGGTGACGTCCGCCACGGCGGCGTCCATGACGGCGGCGGCTGTGCCGGTCGCGTCGATGAGAGCCGGGTCCGTGACGGCTTGCGCGCGGGGAGCGCGCATGGAGTCGAACGCCGGGGCGGCTGAGACGGCGAGCACGACGGCGCGTTCGGCGGTGCGCTCGGTGGCGCGCGACCGGACGGGCGCGGGAACGGGGACGGCGACGCGTTCCCCCGAGGGCTCGGGAACGGGTGCGGCGACGCGTTCCTCCGAAGGGGCGGGAACGGGGCCCGCGACGTGGGCGGGCGCCCGGCCGGTGACCGGCGGCATGACCTCCACCGGTACAGCGGTACCCTTGGGCAGCGGCCCGTGTACGCCCGCCGAGTCATGCTCGCATGCGCCACAGCCGTCTCCTGCACAACTCCCGACACGTCGAGCGAGGTCTCGTGGGCTCTGTCATCAAGAAGCGCCGCAAGCGGATGGCCAAGAAGAAGCACCGCAAGCTGCTGAAGAAGACGCGCATCCAGCGTCGCAACAAGAAGTAAACACGCCTGCCACTCAGCCGTAAGGGGTGGGGCGCACAGTGTCCTCCATGCCCGCCGCCGCGGCCCGTGTCGTACTTGTCACGGGCGTCTCCCGTTTCCTGGGGGCGCGGGTCGCGAACACCCTCCAAGCCGACCCCGGAATCGAGCGGGTCATCGGCGTGGACACGGTCCCACCCTCGACACCGCTCGGCCGCACCGAGTTCGTGCGCGTGGACATCCGCACGCCGAGCATCGCCAAGATCATCGCCACGGCCGAGGTCGACACGGTGGTGCACCTGAACCTGGTGACCTCCCAGACGGTCTCCCGGGCGAAGGTCAAGGAGTTCAACGTCATCGGCACGATGCAGCTCCTCGCGGCGTGCCAGCGCTCGCCCGACATGCGCAAGCTCGTGGTGCGCTCGTCGGCCGCGGTCTACGGCTCCTCGCCGATGGACCCGGCGGTGTTCACCGAACGCGACGAGCCCGTCGAGGCGCCCACCTCCGGCTACGCCAAGGACGCGGTCGAGGTCGAGGGCTACGTGCGCGGCCTGCGGCGCCGCCGCGGCGACCTCACGGTGTCGGTGCTGCGGTTCGCCAACTTCCTCGGGCCGGGCGTCGACTCCCCGCTGACCCGCTACCTGACCATGCCGGTCGTCCCGACGGTGCTGGGCTTCGACCCGCGCCTCCAGTTCCTGCACGAGGACGACGGGGTCGAGGTGCTGCGCCGGATGACGGTCGAGGACCACCCCGGCTGCTTCAACGTCGCGGGCGACGGCGTGCTGCTGCTGTCGCAGGCGCTGCGCCGGGCGGGACGGCCCTACGTGCCGGTCCCCGCGCCGTCGATGTCGATGCTCGGCGACCTCGGGCGCAGGTTCGGCGGCATGTCCGGGTTCTCGCCCGAGCTGCTGCGCTGGCTGACGTACGGCCGGGTCATCGACAACACCGCGCTGGTCAACGAGCTGGCATGGCGTCCCAAGCACGGCTCGGAGGCGGCGCTCGCCGACTTCCTGTCGGCGCGCGCCCCGGGGCCCGGCGTGCCGCTCCAGCTCTTCGACCGGCTGACCGCCGCGTTCTCCCGAGGAGGTCCACCAGGATGAACGCCCACCACGAGCGGCGCCTGGACGGGGACCGCGAGGACGAGGGGGCGCGGGTGATCCCGCTCGACTCCGCCCGTTCCGACGGGCACCGGCGCGGGCCGGACGAGCGCGGGGCGCTGGAGCGCGGGATCGCGTCGGGGCTGGCGTTCCTGCGCCGCCGCATCGCGGGGGAGTACGAGGTCGACGAGTTCGGCTACGACCCCGACTTCAACGCCGCGGTGATGCTGCCCGTCGCGCGGGCCTTGTACGAGCGGTGGTTCCGGGTCGAGTTGCTCGGTCTCGACAACGTTCCGGAGAAGGGCGGCGCGTTGCTCGTCGCCAACCACTCGGGCACCGTGCCGCTCGACGGGCTCATGCTGTCGGTGGCCGTGCACGACCACGCCGACCGCGCGCTACGGCTGCTCGGGGCCGACCTGGTCTACCAGCTCCCGCTGCTCGGCCACCTGTCGCGCAAGGCCGGGCACACGCTCGCGTGCCCCGCCGACGCGGCCCGGCTGCTCGGCAAGGGCGAGCTCGTCGGCGTGTTCCCGGAGGGGTTCAAGGGCGTCGGCAAGCCGTTCGCCGACCGCTACAAGCTCCAGCGCTTCGGCCGCGGCGGATTCGTGGAGACGGCGCTGCGCGCCGGCGTCCCGATCATCCCGTGCGCGATCGTCGGGGCCGAGGAGATCTATCCCAAGATCGCCGACCTGAGGCCGCTGGCCCGGCTGCTCGGCCTGCCCTACTTCCCGATCACCCCGACGTTCCCGCTGCTCGGCGCGGCCGGGCTGCTGCCGCTGCCGTCCAAGTGGATGATCCGGTTCGGCGAGCCGATGCCGCTGGAGGAGTACGGCGAGGACGCGGCCGACGACCCGATGACGGTGTTCAACATCACCGACCACGTCCGCGAGAACGTCCAGCAGATGCTCTACGACACGCTCCTGCGCCGGGGCCCCGCCTTCTTCTGACCTTTCCGGCCCTTCTGGACGGCCGCCGCCCCGCCGAGCGCCGGGACGCCCGCGGGTCAGCGGGAGTAGTGGCGGCGCAGGGCGATGCCCGCGGCGACGCCGCCCGCCAGCGCGCCGGCGCCCGCCGCGGCGGGCAGGGCGACCATCGTCACCTTGCGGCCGGTGCGGAAGTCGTGGATCGGCCAGCCGTTCTCCTTGGCGTGGTCGCGCAGGTCGGCGTCGGGGTTGACGGCGTGCGGGTGCCCGACGACGGTGAGCATCGGCAGGTCGTTGACCGAGTCGCTGTACGCCGAGCAGCGCGCGAGGTCGAGGCCCTCGCGCTGGGCCAGGGCCCGTACCGCCTCGGCCTTGGCGGGCCGTGCAGCAGGTTGCCGACGAGCCGTCCGGTGTAGACGCCGCCGCGGGTCTCGGCCACGGTGCCGAGCGCGCCGGTCAGCCCGAGCCGGTGCGCGATCGTGCGCGCCACCTCCACCGGCGTCGCGGTGACCAGCCACACCTGCTGGCCCGCGTCCAGGTGCTGGAGGGCGAGGGTGCGGGTGCCGTGCCAGATCCGGTCGGCCATCACCTCGTCGTAGATCTCCTCGCTGAGCCGGACGATCTTGTCGACGCGCTGCCCGGCGACGAACGCGAGCGCGGCCTCCTTGGCGCTGCCGATGTGCTCGTGGTTCTCGGTGCCGCGCAGCCGGAACGCGGCCTGGCCCCACGCGAACATCGCCAGGTCGCGCGCCGTGAACAGCTTGCGGGACGCCAGCCCGCGCGCGAAGTAGTAGATCGACGCGCCGCGCATCATCGTGTTGTCGACGTCGAAGAACGCCGCCGCCGTCGGGTCGGGGTCGGGGAGCGGGCGGTTCGGCCCGGTGGCCGCCGCGGCCGCCGCCTCCCCGGCGCTCACGTGGTCGTTCTCCTTGCCGCGCTGCCAGAATCGCCGCATGGCCCCGAGCCTAGTCAACCCGCGCGACCCCGGACGTCGTCGCTCCCGGCCGGGGCCCGGCCCGCGGCGGCCGCCGCGAGACCGCGGTCGGCCGCGGCCGACACGAGCCGTTCACGCAGGCCCGCGCGGAACTCCGGGTCCGGCGCCGCCTCGCTCGCCCGCAGTCCCGTGAACGGGTTGCGCTCCTCCCGCGAGATCCTCCCGGTGACCCTGCACACCTTCATCATGCCGTCGGCCCCCAACGTTCTCCCCGCACGCGCGGACGGTGCCGGTGGCACGGCCGCGCGCACGCTCCCTGCCCGCAAGAACGAGCCGGACGCGGCCGGGGTTACGGCCCGACCCCGATTGGACGTTCCAGCGGGCGATGCCCGGACCTCGGGGCCGGAACGGAGCGGCGCCGGACGCCGAGCGGGACGGCCGGGGGTCAGGCGCGCAGGTCGTCGGGGAGCATCCGGGCGAGGGAGCGGACGGCCCGGTACTGGAGGGCCTTGATCGCGCCGGTCTTCTTGCCCATCACCAGCGCCGTCTCCGCCACCGTGAGGCCGTGCAGGAACCGCAGCACCACGCACTCCTGCTGCTCGGAGCCCAGCCGGCGGACGGCGGTGAGCAGCGTGCGGTGCGTCATCGAGTCGATCACGGCCCGTTCGGGCCCTCCTGGGGGCGGCCCGGCTCCAGCGTCTCGGCGGTGCTGATCTCCAGCCGGTACCGGCTGGACTTGAAGTGGTCGGCGACGAGGTTGCGGGCGATCGTGACGAGCCAGGCCCCGAAGTCCTTGCCCTGCCAGTTGAAGTCGCTCATCCGGCGCAGCGCCCGCAGGAACGTCTCGCTGGTGATGTCCTCGGTCAGCGAGTGCGTCCCGACCCGGTAGTAGACGTACCGGTAGACCAGCTCGACGTAGTGGTCGTAGAGGAGTCCGAACGCGTCGGCGTCGCCGTCCCGCGCGCGCAGGACCAGGGCCTTCACGGTCTCCGCCTGGTCCGCCGCCGGCCCGGCCGCCCGCCCGATTGGACCGGTCCGCCGGGAGCGCCGCGGGAACGGGACGACCCGTGCGTCGAGGGTCAGGCTGCTCATGCAGTTCTCCTCGGGGCGTGCGCGACCTCCGGCGGGATCTGCCACTCTAGATACCGCCAGGTATCGCAGGCAATGGTGTGCCGTGGGCGAAGTGCCGGGACGGCCCGGTTCGGGGGAGCGGTTACCCCTCACCCCCTCGCATCGGGCACCATGGGGCGCGATGGTCGACGGAGTTCTCGCGCTGCTGGCGACCCTGGGTGCCTTAGTGGCCACGGGGTTGCTGGTCTCGCGCGCCTACAAGGACCGGCTGCTCTACCTGATCGCCTGGTCCCTCACCCTGGTCGGGCTCTCGCTGGCGCTGGCCGCGATGACGCTCGGCTTCTTCCTCGGCTACAGCGGCCCGCTGTTTCGCGTCATGGAGATCGGCGCGGCGATGATCGGGCCGGTCTGGCTGGCCCTCGGCATGATCGAGCTGATCGCCCGGTACGTGCAGGTCCGGTTCGCCGCCTGGCTGTTCGCGGTCTCCTACACCGTGGTCGCCCTGGTCATCCTGGTGCTCGACCCGCTCAAGGCGTCGCTGACCAAGAGCCTGCCGAAGCCCGGCGACACCTACGACGCGCTGCCGCTGCTGCTGATCGACGGCGCGCACGTGGTCGCGGTCATCGCCCTGATGGGCTGCGCGGGCGTGACCGCCTGGCTCGCGAGCAAGCAGGACCGCGAGGCCGCCGAGCTGCTGATCCCGATCGCGCTGGTCGCCCTCGCCGGGGTGCTGGTGGTGAGCGGCACCCGCGGGTTCCTGCCGGGCCCGCTCGCCGTGATCGCGCTCGGCGCCGCCACCGGGCTCGTCTGGTACGGCGCGATGCGCACGATCCCGGTGTACGACGAGGACGACTACGACGACGAGTACGGCGACGACTACGCCGGCGACCAGGCGGCCGGCTACGAGGAGCAGGGCTACGCCGCCCCGCCGCCGCCCGAGCCCGCCCCGCCGCCCGGCGCGCCGCCCGTCTCGCCCGCGACCAAGCGGGCGAGCTGCGCTTCCCCGAGCCGCAGGCCGAGGAGCTGCGCTTCCCCGAGCCGCCCGCGCCGACCACGGTCGACCGGGCCGCCGTCCCGGAGCCGTCCGTTCCCGCCGCCGCGGCCGCCCTGCCCGGCCTCCTGGGCGGCCTGCCCGGCGCCGGAGGCCCCGCGGGCGCCGGTGGCGCCGACCTGTCGTCCGCCTGCGGGCAGATCACGGTCTACACGCTGCTGGACGGCCGGGAGGAGGCGTTCGACCGGCTCGCCGACGACCTGGTGAACGGCGCCCGCACCGCCGAGCCCGACACGGTGATCTTCGCCTGCCACGAGGTGGTCAACGCCCCCACGCAGCGGATCTTCTACCAGCTCTTCCGCGACGAGGCCGCGTTCGCCGCGCACCGGCGGCAGCCGCACCTGCGGCGCTTCCAGGCCGAGTCGCGCGGGCACGTCCTCGCCACCAACGTGATCGAGCTGAAGCTCGGCACGGCGAAGGTGCCCCCCGTGCCCCCCGGCCCGTCCGGACCGTCCGGGCCCAAGCCGCCCGCGTCCCCGTCGCCGTCCGCGACCGCGCCCGAGTACCCCGGGCGGTGACCGTGCCCGCCCCGGACGACCCGTCCGCCCCGAACGGCCCGTCCCCGGCGGACAACATCGTGATCACGATGCTCGGCAAGCCCGGCTGCCACCTGTGCGACGACGCCCGCGCGGTCATCGAGCGGGTCGCCGCCGACCTCGGCGTCGCCTGGACCGAACGCGACATCACCCGGTCCGAGGCCGACACCCGCGAGTACTGGGAGCAGATCCCGGTCACGCTGATCAACGGCGTCCAGCACGACTTCTGGCGGGTGGACGAGGCGCGGCTGCGCGCCGCCGTCGCCGAATTGCGAAAGGCGAAGTGAGCCGCCCGCAATTACGGGGAAACACCGGGCGGGCGATGTCTCGTCAGTCACACCAGGACGCCCGGCAAGGCGCTCGCGACCGTCCACTGGTACGGCCCTTGACCTGGGGATACAGGGTTTCTTAGGGCACCCTTTCCCAACGCCGAACCGGGGGGCGACTTTGTGCGCGTATTCACAAAGGCTTAACCTGGGGGGAGCCCTGGGGCGGCCGGGCCGCGGCTGACGCCCGGACCCGGCGAGCCGGGGCCAGGGGTTCTCGGGCCCCGCCCCTAGCGTCGAGCCCCGAAGAGCAGGCCGTGACATCTCGACAGACCCGCCCCCGCGACCGCGCGGAACGCGGCATTCCGGAAGCCACCGTGGCGCGCCTGCCGGTGTACCTGCGGGCCCTGCACACCCTCCAGGAACGCGGGGTCGCCACCGTCTCGTCCGAGGAGCTCGCCGCCGCCGCCGGGGTCAACTCGGCCAAGCTCCGCAAGGACCTGTCGCACCTCGGCTCGTACGGCACGCGCGGCGTCGGCTACGAGGTCGAGTACCTCGTCTACCAGATCTCGCGCGAGCTCGGCCTCACCCAGGACTGGGTCGTGGCCATCATCGGCGTGGGTAACCTGGGCCGTGCGCTGGCCGGATACGGCGGGTTCGCCTCCCGCGGCTTCCGGGTGGCGGGCCTGCTCGACGCCGACGAGTCGATCGTCGGCCAGGAGATCGCCGGGATGACCGTCGAGAACATCGGCCGCCTGGAGGAGCTGATCGCCGAGCGCGGCGTGTCCATAGCCGTGATCGCGACGCCGGCCGCCGCCGCGCAGGGCGTGTGCGACCGGGTGGTCGCCGCCGGCGTGACGAGCGTCCTCAACTTCGCGCCGGTCGTGCTGTCGGTGCCCGACGGCGTGGACGTCCGCAAGGTCGACCTGTCCATCGAGCTCCAGATCCTGGCGTTCCACGAGCAGCGCAAGGCCGGCGGGCCGGGCGACTACGACGCGCTGGCGACCGGCGAGGCCCCGCCGGGCACCGCCCACTACGTCGAGGCGGTGGATCTGTGATCGGCGTGCGCGGGCCTCAAGGCGGGCGTGAGGCCGCCGCGGGACACTACAGGCCGAAGGGCCGCGGCAAGCCGCAGGGCCCCGGGAAGCCGGGGCGGGCAGGGCGCGTTGGGAACGAGCGGGAGGAACGGGTGCGATGAGCGTCTTGGTGGTGGGGCTCAGCCATCGGAGCGCACCGGTGGCCCTGCTGGAGAAGGCCGCCGTGACCGGGGACGACCTGGTCAAGCTGCTGCACGCCGTGCACGACTCGCCGCACGTCGCCGAGGCCGCGATCGTGTCGACCTGCAACCGGGTCGAGGTGTACGCGGTCGTCGACAAGTTCCACGGCGGCGTCTCGACGATCTCCGAGCTGCTGGCCCTGCACTCGGGCGTGCCGCTGGACGACCTGTCGCGGCACCTGTACGTGCACTACGAGGAACGCGCCATCCAGCACGCGTTCGCGGTGGCGTGCGGCCTGGAGTCGATGGTCGTCGGCGAGGGCCAGATCCTCGGCCAGATCCGGCAGGCGTTCCGGCTCGGCCAGGAGCAGGGCACCCTGGGCCGCGACCTGCACGACGTCCTCCAGCGGGCGCTGCGGGTCGGCAAGCGCGCCCACCACGAGACGGGCATCGACAAGGCCGGGGCGTCCCTGGTCAGCGTCGGCCTCCAGATCGCCGCCGCGCACCTCGGCCCGCTGGACGGCGCGCGCGCCCTCGTCGTCGGCGCCGGGTCGATGAGCTCGCTCGCCGCCGCGACGCTGAGCCGCGCCGGGGCCCGCGAGGTCGTGATCGCCAACCGGACGTTCGAGAAGGCCGAACGGCTCGCCGCGTCCCTCGACGTGCCGGCCCGCGCGATCGGGCTGGCCGAGCTGGACGGCGCGCTCGCGGGCGCCGACCTGATCGTGTCGTGCACCGGGGCGACCGGGCTGGTCGTCACCGCCCCGCGGCTCGCCGCGCACGGCGCCGGCGCGGACGGGCGCCCGCGGTTCCTGCTCGACCTCGCGCTGCCGCACGACGTGGACCGCGCCGTCCGCGACCTGCCCGGCGTCGGCCTCGCCGGGCTGGACGAGCTGCGCACCGCCGAGGAGGCGGCCGAGGCGATCGGTCCCGAGGCGATCGGGGCCGTCCGCCGGATCGTGGCCGACGAGGTCGACGCGTTCCTCGGCGCCGCGCGCGCCGCCGCGGTGGCCCCTACAGTGGTGGCGTTGCGCAGCAAGGCCGCCGACGTGGTGGACGCCGAGCTGGCCCGCCTCACCGGCAGGCTGCCCGAGCTGGACGAGCGGGCGCGCAAGGAGATCACCCAGACCGTTCGGCGCGTGGTGGACAAGCTCCTGCACGCGCCGACCGTACGGGTCAAGGAGCTCGCCGCGGCGCCGGGCGGCGACGCCTACGCCGACGCGCTGCGCGAGCTCTTCGACCTCGACCCGAAGGCCCCCGTGGCCGTCGCCCGCGCGGACCTGCGCGAAGGCGAGCCGCCGGGAGGCGTGCCGGGCGCCGCGTCCGGCGCGGCCGGCAGGCCGTGGGCCGAGGGGGAGCGGACGTGAACGACGACGGGCGGGAGCACACCTCGCCCACACCGAGCGGAGCGAGGCTGTGAGCAACACTGGACGCGGGGGGCCGCTGCGGCTCGGGACGCGCAGGAGCCTGCTGGCGATGACCCAGTCCGGCCTGGTCGCCGACGCATTGTCGCAGCGTACGGGGCATGCCGTGGAGCTGGTCGGGGTAACGACCGAAGGTGATGTCTCCAAGGCGCTGCTCGCCCAGATCGGCGGCACCGGCGTGTTCGTCAACGCCCTGCGCGACAGCCTGCTGGCCGGCGAGGTGGACTTCGCGGTGCACTCGCTGAAGGACCTGCCGACCGGCCCCGCCGACGGGATCGCGCTCGCCGCGACCCCGCCCCGCGACGACCCGCGCGACGTCCTGTGCGGGCCGTCCAAGCTGGCCGACCTGCCGCGCGGGGCCCGCGTCGGCACCGGTTCGCCGCGCCGCATCGCGCAGCTGCGCGCCCTGCGGCCCGACCTGGAGGTCGTGCCGATCCGCGGCAACGCCGACACCCGCCTGCGCAAGGTCGCCGACGGCGAGCTCGACGCGGTGGTGCTGGCGCACGCGGGGCTGCGCCGCCTCGGCCGCCTCGACGCGGTCGCCGAGATCTTCGAGCCCGACCAGATGCTGCCGGCCCCCGGGCAGGGCGCCCTCGCGCTCGAATGCCGGTCCGACCGGCCGGAGCTGCGTGACCTGCTTGGAACGGTCGACGACCCGATGACCAGGGCCGCCGTCACCGCCGAGCGCACGGTCCTCGCCGTGCTTGAGGGGGGTTGCTCCGCTCCCGTGGGAACATACGCTGCCGAAGTAGAACAGAAGCTGCACCTGACGGCGACCGTCGCCGCGTTCGACGGGAGCCGCCAGGTACGGCTGTCCGCAAGCGGCCACCCAGAGCGGGCCGAGGAGATCGGACGCGATCTCGCGCGCCGGCTGCTCGCCCAGGGGGCCGACCAGTTGATGGGGGAGCGAGATTGAGCCCCGCTAGCCAGAGCCCGGCCGCGGCCGCCGCCGGGAAGACCGGGGGAGCGTCCCCCGGCGGGCGCGACGCCGCCGCCATGGGCACCGTCGTGTTCGTCGGCCTCGGGCCCGGTGACCCCGGGCTGCTGACGCTGCGCGCCGCCGCCGCGATCGGCCGCGCCGACACCGTCGTCGTGCGCCGCGACGCCGTCCACCCCGAGTTCCTTTCGCACGCCCGCGCGGACGCCGAGATCGTCGACACCGCCGAGGGCGACCCGGCCCGGCAGGCCGCGAAGGCCGCCAAGGCCGGGCGCGCCGTCGTCCGGCTGTTCCAGGGCGACCCCGCGCTCGGCTGCGACCTCGCGAGCGAGGCCGCCGCGCTGGCCAAGGCCGGCGTGCCGTTCGAGGTCGTCCCCGGAGTCTCGTCGATCACCGCGGTGCCCGCGTACGCGGGCATCCCGCTGACCGACGCCAAGCACCGCGAGGTGCGCGTCGTGGACGCCTCCGAGGGCGGCGTCGACTGGGAGCGGTTCGCCGCCCCGGACGTCACCCTCGTGATCCACGGCGCCGAGGGGACGGTCGCCGAGGTCGCCAAGGGCCTGGTCGCGGCCGGCCGCGCCGACGCCACCCCGGCCGCGATGATCAGCCTCGGCAGCACCACCGAGCAGGAGACCGTGGTCTCCACCCTCCAGCGCCTCGCGCCCGACACCAAGGGCATGGAGGCGCCCGCGACGATCATCGTCGGGGACGTGGTGAACTGGCACGCCAAGCTGGCGTGGTTCGAGACCAAGCCGCTGTTCGGGTGGCGGGTGCTCGTGCCGCGCACCAAGGAGCAGGCCGCCTCGCTGTCGGAGCAGCTCACCGGCTACGGCGCCGTCCCCGACGAGGTGCCGACCATCTCGGTCGAGCCGCCGCGCACGCCCCAGCAGATGGAACGGGCCGTCAAGGGCCTGGTCACCGGCCGGTACGAGTGGGTGGTGTTCACCTCCACCAACGCCGTGCGGGCCGTCCGGGAGAAGTTCTCCGACTACGGCCTCGACGCCCGCGCGTTCGCCGGGCTCAAGGTCGCGGCCGTCGGGGAGCAGACGTCCAGGGCGCTGGTGGAGTTCGGCGTGCAGCCCGACCTCGTCCCGACCGGGCAGCAGTCCGGCGAGGGCCTGGTCGAGGTCTGGCCGCCGTACGACGAGGACCTCGACCCGATCAACCGGGTGCTGCTGCCGCGCGCCGACATCGCCACCGACACGCTGATCGCCGGGCTGACCCGGCTCGGCTGGGAGTGCGAGGACGTCACGGCGTACCGGACGGTCCGGGCCGCGCCGCCGCCCGCGCCGATCCGCGAGGCGATCAAGGGCGGCGGGTTCGACGCGGTGCTGTTCACCTCGTCCTCGACGGTGAAGAACCTGATCGGCATCGCGGGCAAGCCGCACAACGTCACGGTGATCGCGGTGATCGGGCCGCAGACCGCCAAGACGGCCGAGGAGTACGGGCTGCGGGTCGACGTGATGGCCGACAAACCGTCCGTATCGGCGCTCGCCGAGGCCCTCGCCGAGTACGGTGCGAGGCGGAGGGCGGCCCAGATCGAGGCGGGGGACCCGCTGCGCAAGCCCAGCCAGATGCGCCGGGGCGCCCGCCGCCGCAAGTAGCCAAGCCCGTCAACGCACGGATGCCACCGCCGCGGCCCCGACGGGGGCCGCGGAGGGAGAAGGGGTCATGTCTGCTCAGTTCCCCGCCGCACGGCCGCGGCGGCTGCGGCGCACGCCCGCGATGCGCCGGATGGTCGCCGAGACGCGGCTCGACCCGGCCGAGCTGGTCCTGCCGATGTTCGTCAAGGAGGGCATCGACGAGCCGAGCCCGATCGGCTCGATGCCGGGCGTGTTCCAGCACACCCGCGACAGCCTGCGCAAGGCCGCGCACGAGGCGGTCGAGGCCGGGGTCGGCGGCCTGATCCTGTTCGGCATCCCGGCGGTCAAGGACGGCACCGGCTCGGCGGCCGACGACCCGGACGGGATCGTCCAGCTCGCGGTGCGCGACCTGAACGCCGACCTCGGCGACTCGACCGTGATCATGACCGACCTGTGCCTGGACGAGTACACCGACCACGGGCACTGCGGCGTGCTGACCGGCTCCGGCGAGATCGACAACGACGCGACGCTGGAGCGGTACGCCTCGATCGCGGTCGCCCAGGCCGCCGCCGGCTCGGCCGTCCTCGGCCCGTCCGGCATGATGGACGGCCAGGTCGGCGTGGTCCGCGACGCCCTCGACGGCGCCGGCCACACCGACGTCGCGATCATGGGCTACTCGGTGAAGTACGCCTCGGCCTACTACGGCCCGTTCCGGGACGCCGCGGAGTGCGCGCCGCAGTTCGGCGACCGGTCCTCGCACCAGCAGGACCCGGGCAACGCCGACGAGTCGCTGCGCGAGGTGTTCCTCGACCTGGACGAGGGCGCCGACATGGTCATGGTCAAGCCCGCCGGGGCCTACCTGGACGTGGTGCGGCGGGTCCGCGACGCGGTCGAGGTGCCGGTCGCGGCGTACCAGGTCAGCGGCGAGTACTCGATGATCGAGGCGGCGGCGGAGAAGGGCTGGCTCGACCGCGAGCGCACCATCATGGAGTCGCTGCTGTCGATCCGCCGCGCGGGCGCCGACATCGTGCTGACCTACTGGGCCACCGAGGTGGCCCGCCGCCTCGCCCGCTGAACGGGCGGTCCGCGCGCTCCCGGGTCCGGTGACGTACCGTGACCGCAGGAGTGTGATCTATTACCGGTGATCACGCCCGTCTAGTCACTTAGGGTCGTTTCTTGGGGGTTGCCGTCTCCTCCGAACGGGGGCGGCGGCATCATCGTCCTCAAGAACCCGCGTTCGACCTTGGGATATGGGGGCGTAGATGCTGGCGGTCTCGGGGAACAAGCGGCAACGGGCGGCGCGCGACCGGATGGCCGCGGCGGCGCGCGGCTACGCGGCGCTCGGCTGGCCCTGCAATCCGGGGGCGCATCCGCCCGCCGGCGGTGACCGGGCGTGCTCGTGCGACCGGGTCGGCTGCCCCGACCCGGCGGCGCATCCGGTGTCGGCGACCTGGGCGCTCCAGTCGAGCGCCGACGCCGGCGTCCTGAAACGCTGGTGGGCCGAACGGCCCCAGGCCAACATCATCCTGCCGACCGGCCGCGTCTTCGACGTCTTCGACGTGCCGGCCGCCGCCGGGGCCCTCGCACTCGAACGGATCGAGCGCGAGGGCCTTTCCGTCGGGCCGGTCGCCGCCGTCGCCGACGAGCGCCACCTGTTCTTCGTCGCGACCCGGGGCGCTCCCGTGGACGAGGACGAGTGGTGGTCGTGCCACCTGGACTGCTCGCCGGAGACCGTCGTCGAGACGCCGGGGATGCGCTGGCACTGCCGCGACAGCTACGTGCTCGCGCCCCCGTCCGTCCTGCCGTACGGCCGTGAGGTCGCCTGGATCCTCCCGCCGACGGGCGGGGCGCTGCCCGACCCGCTGCGGCTGCTCGGAGTCCTCTCCGACAGCTGTGACGCCCTCTGAGCCCTACGCGGAGAGCGCGCCCGGCCCGAGCGCGGCCCGCTCCCGGGCGCGGTGCGTTCCGCGGCTGTGAGCGGGCGGGTCAGCTGAGCGGGCGGGTCAGCGGGGGGCGGCGATGGGGGCCTTGCGGGCCCAGCCGGAGTAGGTCGCCGAGACGATCTGGGCGCGCTTGGCCGGGCCCTGCGCCTTCAGCCACAGCCGTACGGGGCGGTCGGCCCGGTCGAGCCGCAGCGCGAACCCGACCTGCTGGGCGCCGGTGGCCCGCGCGATCTCCGCGTAGAGCGGGCCGACGCCCGCCGCCTGCGAGAGCGCGGCGAGCGGCGCGTCGCCCCGCCAGACCGCGCCGGTCTTGCGCAGGACGGTGCTGGCGCCGAGCAGCGACGTGACGTTCTGCACCGAGCTGCCCGAGCGGACCTGCGCGGCGAGCGCGGGGTAGCCGCGGCCCGAGGCGGGCGCGGGCCGCCACTTCTTGCCGGCCCGCAGGTACGCGGTGTCGCCGACGAGGACGGTGCGGGCGGGGCGGCGGACCTCGCCGGTACCGGTCACGGTCATCGAGTACGACGCCGGGCCCGTGCGGACGAGGCCGAGCGCGCCGCGCGCGTTCGTCCCCGCGTTGCAGCAGCCCGAGCGGCGGAACCCGAACGACGCGCTCGGCGTGCGCGCGGTCGCCTGGTTGATCCGTTCCACCAGCCGGGCCGCCTCCTGGTTGGCGGGCGCGACGGGCTGGGGGCTGGTGCTCTGCGCGGGCGACGGCTCGGGCTTGGCCTCGTCGTCCTTGACCATCGTCATCGCCGCGACGGCCCCGCCGCCGACGACGACCGCAGCGGCGACCGCGACGGCGGCCCACTTCCCGCGCCCGCCGCCCTTCGGCGGCGCGGAGACGGCCGCGGCGGCCCGTCCGCGCGGGGGCGCGGGCTCGGGCTGGGCGGCGGTCTGCGCGGCCAGCTCAGCGAGGCGTCCGCGGCCCTGGGCCTCCCACGAGCCGCCGTACGCGGCGACCGCGGCCTCCTCCAGCGCGCCGAGGAAGTCGGCCGCCGACGCGGGACGCTTCTCGGGCTCCTTGGCCAGGCCGGACGCGACGAGGTCGCGCAGCGGGCCGGGGACCTCCTCGACGGGGATCGGCGTCTCCCGGTGCGCCTTGGCGAGGTTGCGCCCGGTGAACGGGGGCCGCCCGGTCAGGCACTCGAAGAAGATCGCCGTGGCGGCGTACAGGTCGGTGGCGAGGCTCGCGATCGCCCCGTCCCACAGCTCGGGCGCCGCGTACGGCGGGCCGGCCTGCGCCTCGGTGCCCGCGGGGGCGAGGCCGAAGTCGGTGAGCCGCGCGTTGCCGTCGTTGTCGATCATGACGTTGGCGGGCCGTACGGCCGTGTGCACGACGTCGCGCTCGTGCGCCGCGGCGAGCCCGAGCAGGACGCCGCCGAGCACCGACAGCGCCGCGAGCGGCCCGGTCGGGCCCTGCGCGGCGAGCATCCGGCGCAGGTTGACGCCCTCGACGTGCTCCATCACGATCGCGGTGCCCTGCGGGGTCTCGACGAAGTCGTAGAAGTCCACGACGTTCGGGTCCTCGAGCTGCGAGAGCCGCCGCGAGACCGAGCGGAACCGGGACAGGAACGCCTCGTCGGCGTCCAGCCGCGAGTCGAGGTACTTGATCGAGACCTTGGTGCGGGTCATGTCGTCGACCGCGAGCACCACCCGGCCCGAGCCTCCGCCGCCCAGCTCCCGCTCGTGGGTGAAGCCCGGTACCGTCCAGCCGTTGACCACGGTGCGAGCCATCCCTCCGATCCGGCCGACGCCGGTGCTGAAAACGGGGGCGCCTCTTCCGGACGCCGATGTCGTACTTGGTGGAATATCGGCCCGTACCGTGCGAGGTCAAGGGCAGACGCCGAACTGCAACGCAACTCCCCCGGGCGCGCGCGGGCCGGCGGCGCTGAGAGACTGGTCCCGTGACTGGAACCGATCGCTCCCAGCAGCTGTTCGACCGTGCGAACCGGGTGGTCCCCGGCGGGGTCAACTCGCCGGTGCGGGCCTTTGGCGCCGTGGGCGGGACGCCCCGGTTCATGGCCGGCGGACGCGGGCCGTACCTGACCGACGCCGACGGCAACGAGTACGTCGACCTCGTGTGCTCGTGGGGGCCGATGATCCTCGGGCACGCGCACCCCGACGTGGTCGCGGCCGTCCAGGACGCGGCCGGGCGCGGCACCTCCTACGGCGCGCCGACGCCCGGCGAGGTGGAGCTCGCCGAGGAGATCGTCGCCCGGACGCCGGTGGACCAGGTGCGCCTGGTCAACTCGGGCACCGAGGCGACGATGTCGGCGATCCGGCTGGCGCGCGGGTTCACCGGGCGGTCCAAGGTGGTGAAGTTCGCGGGCTGCTACCACGGGCACGTCGACTCGCTGCTCGCCGCGGCCGGGTCGGGCGTCGCGACGTTCGGGCTGCCGGACACGCCCGGGGTGACCGGCGCGACGACGGCCGACACGATCGTGCTGCCCTACAACGACGTGCCCGCGGTGGAGCTGGCGTTCGGCGAGCACGGCCACGAGATCGCGTGCGTGATCACCGAGGCGGTGCCGTGCAACATGGGCGTCGTCCCGCCGCTGGACGGGTTCAACGCGCTGCTGAAGGCGCTGTGCGAGCGCAACGGCGCGCTGCTCGTGATCGACGAGGTGCTGACGGGGTTCCGGGCGTCGGCGTCCGGCTGGTACGGCGTCGAGGGCGTCGCGGGCGACCTGGTGACGTTCGGGAAGGTGATGGGCGGCGGGCTGCCCGCCGCCGCGTTCGGGGGCCGCGCCGACGTGATGGGCCACCTGGCCCCCGCCGGGCCCGTCTACCAGGCGGGCACCCTGTCGGGGAACCCGCTCGCCACCGCCGCCGGGCTCGCCACCCTGCGCGGCGCGACGCAGGCGGTCTACACCGCGATCGACCGCGCCGCCGCGCTGGTGTCCAAGGCCGCGTCCGAGGCCCTCACCGCCGAGGGCGTGCCGCACCGCGTGCAGAACGCCGGGAGCCTGTTCTCGGTCTTCTTCACCGGCGAGCCGGTCGGCGACTTCGACTCCGCGCAGCGCCAGGACACCAAGGCGTACGCCGCGTTCTTCCACGCCGCGCTCGAACGGGGCGTCTACCTGCCGCCGTCGGCGTACGAGGTGTGGTTCCTGTCGGCCGCGCACGACGAGGCGGCGCTGGAACGCGTCCTGGACGCCCTCCCGCACGCGGCCCGCGCCGCCGCCCGCGCCGTCTGACGACCGCCGCCGGGCCGTTCGGCCGGATCGGTGTCCCGGCCGGGCCGGTCAGTCGAAGAGGGCCTCGACGCGGGCCAGCGCGGTCAGGGCCGCGGTGACCGACTCGGGGCGCGGGGCCTGCAAGGGGGCCCGTACGGACGGGTCGTCGATGACGCCCCGTTCGGCCAGGCACGCCTTCAGGACGGCGGGCGACGGCTCGGCGAACAGCGCTTCGGCGAGCGGCAGCAGCGCGTTGTGCAGGGCGAGCCCGCGCGGGCCGTTCCCCGCCTGCGCGGCCCGTTCCATCGCGGCGTAGGCGGACGGCGCGAGGCAGGCGGACGCGGCGATGCCGCCCGCCGCGCCGAGCTGGAGCATCGGGTAGACGAACGCGTCGTCCCCGCTGAGCACCGCCCCGCCCGCACGGCCGTCGCCGGGGCGTCCGCCGCCCGCACGCCCTCCGGCCGCCGCCAGCAGCGCGAGGGTCTCGCCGTCGATCGCCCCCGCGCAGTGCTTGATCGCGGTGACGCAGTCGAGGGCGAGCAGCCGCGCCAGGGTGCCGGGCGCGAGGTGCTTCCCCGTCCGGTACGGGACGTTGTACGGCACGATCGGCACGTCCACGGCGTCCCCGACCGCGGCGAAGTGCGCGAGCACGCCCTCGTCTGACGGCCGCAGGTAGTACGGGACGACGACGAGCAGCGCGTCGGCGAGCGGCGCGCGTTCGCGGGCCTGCCGGATCGTGTCGGCGGTGCCCATCGTCCCGGCGCCGACGGTGAGGTGCGCGCCGCGGTCGATGCTGACCGACCGGCACACCTCCAGGACGGTCCGCTGCTCGGCCGCGTCGAGCAGCGCCGCCTCGCCGGTGGTGCCGAGCGCGACCAGCCCGGCCGCGCCCGCGTCCAGGCAGTGCAGCGCGAGCCGTTCGAGGGACTTGGCGTCCACCTCGCCGGAGGGGGTGAACGGGGTGACCAGGGACGCGTGGATTCCGTGCATCGTTCTCACCTTGTCTGTGCGGGCGCCGCCTGCGCGGGCGGCGGAACGGAGGGCGGGGCGGGCGGCGGCGCGGAGCCGGGCCGCGCGGCGCGGCGGCGGAGGGAGCCGATCGCGACGCCGGAGACGATCAGGGCGGCGCCCGCGAGCCGGACCGGGCCGACGCCCTCGCCGAGGAACGCCGCCGCGGAGGCCAGCCCGAACGGCGGGACGAGCAGCGAGTACATCGCCACCGTGCTCGCCTCGTACCGGCGCATCAGCCAGCCCCACAGGCCGAAGCCGACGAGCGTGGACAGGTACGCGATGTAGGCCAGCGAGGCGTACCCGCCGAACGTGGCGTGCCGGAACGCCCCGGCGATCTCGTCCGGCCCTCGAACAGCAGCGACAGCGCGAACAGCGGGACCGGCGGGACGAGCGACATCCAGACCATGAACCCGAACGCGTCCACGGGCCCGTCGGCGTCCTGGTTCATCCGGCGCATCCCGACGTTGGCGAGGCCCCAGCTCGCGGCGGCGCCGACGCACAGCAGGAACGCGACGGCCGGGCCCGCGCGCCCGCCGGACTGGGCGACGCCGAGCAGGGCGACGCCGGCGAACGCGACGGCCATGCCCGCGAGCTGGCGCGGGGTGAGCCGTTCGCGCAGCAGCGCCCCGGCGAACAGCGCCGTGAAGATCGCCGAGATCTGGAGCACCACCGAGGCCAGCCCGGCGGGCATCCCGAGGCGCATCGAGATGAACATCAGCCCGAACTGGCCGACGCCGAGCGGGACGCCGATCAGCAGCAGCCAGCGGGCGGGCACCGGAGGCCGCCGGACCACCAGCACCGCGGGCAGCGCCGCGGCGGTGAAGCGCAGCGCGGCGAACAGCAGCGGCGGGAAGTCGTCCAGCCCGACCCTGATCGGGACGAAGTTGAACCCCCAGATCGCCGCGATCAGGGTGGCCAGCAGGACGTGGCGCGGTCTCATGAGCCGATGGTCGCCACGGCTTTGTTTTAGGACAAGCTAGATCTCCTTGACGGATGGTTTTAGAGTTGCTTCATGCTGGATCTGGAACGGCTGCGCGCCCTGCACTCGGTGGCGACCTACGGGTCGGTCAGCGCCGCCGCCGACGTCCTCCACGTGACCACCTCCGCCGTGTCGCAGCAGCTCGCCAAGCTGGAGCGCGAGACCGGCCAGAAGCTCCTGGAGCGCAACGGCCGCGGCGTCCGCCTCACCGACGCCGCCGAGCTGCTCGTCGCGCACGCGGAGCGGATCCTGTCGCTGGTCGAGCAGGCCCAGTCCGACCTGGAGGCGCACCGCGGCTCGGTCGTCGGGCAGCTCACCCTCGCCGCGTTCCCGACGGCGATGCGCGGGCTCGTCCCCGCCTCGCTGCGCCGCCTGAACGCCGACCACCCCGACCTGCGCGTCCTGCTCCGCGAGGAGGACCCGCTGCGCAGCATGCCGCTGGTGTCCCGCGGCGACCTCGACATGGCCGTCGTCCAGGACTGGAACAACGAGCCGCTCCCGCTCCCGGACGGCCTCCAGAAGGGCGTCATCTGCGACGACGTGGCCGACGTCGTCCTGCCGCCCGACCACCCGCTGGCCGGACGCGACGAGGTCGCGCTCAAGGAGCTGGCCGGGGACCCCTGGATCAGCTCCTCGCCCGACAGCATCTGCTGCGACTGGCTGATGCGCACCCTGCGGGCCGTCGACAGCGAGCCCCGCATCGACCACCAGGCGTACGAGTTCGCGACGCAGCTCTCCCTCGTCGCGGCGGGGCTCGGCAACATCATCCTGCCCCGGCTCGGCCGCTGCGACGTCCCGCCCGGCGTGGTGGTCGTCCCGCTGAAGGAGCCCCTGTCCCGCCGGGTCTACGCCGTCTGGCGCGAGGAGGCCGCGAGGCGTCCCGCCATCCGCGCCGCCGTCACGGCCCTGCGCTCCGCGGTCTGACGCGCGCCCGGCCTCTGCCCGGCCGCGCCCGGCCTGTAATGGTTTGGTTGGGTTGCTGGAGTTTGTCGATGGTCGCGGAGGCGGAGACCGGTGGCGGAGTGGCGGGTCGCGGGGTTCACGGAGGTGCGGCGGCTCGGGGAGGGCGCGCAGGGCCGGGTCGTGCTCGCCCGGCACGAGCCGTCCGGCGCCCCGGTCGCGATCAAGTACGTCCGGCCCGGCGCGGGCGAGGCCGAGCGCGAACGGCTGCGCCACGAGGCCCGGATGCTCGGGCGGGCCGACAGCCCCCACGTCGCCCGCCTGTTCCGGCTCGTGGAGGCGCCCGAGGGCGTCGCGATCGTGATGGAGGCCGTGGACGGCGTCTCCCTCAAGGAGATCCTCGAACGCGAGGGCGCGCTCGGCCCCGAGGCGTCCCTCACCGTCCTCAAGGGCTCGCTGCTGGGGCTCGCCGCCGCGCACGCCCTCGGCGTCGTGCACCGCGACTTCAAGCCCGCCAACGTCGTCGTCCCCGCGGACGGGCGCAGCAAGCTCGTCGACTTCGGCATCGCCACGCCCGCCGGGGCGGACGCGGGCGGCGCCGGGACCCCGTACTACATGGCCCCGAGCAGTGGTCCGAGCACGTCGCCACGCCCGCGTCCGACGTGTACGCGGCGACCTGCGTGTTCGTGGAGTGCGTGAGCGGGCGGCGGCCGTACGCCCTGTCCGGCCGCGCCGCGCTGATGAACGCCCACCTGACCGGCCCGATCCCCGTCGAGGCCGTTCCCGAGCCGCTGCGGGCGCTGGTCGCGAGCGGGATGGCCAAGGACCCGGGCGAACGGCCCGCAGGCGCGGCGGCGTTCGTGGACGAGCTGGAGCAGGCCGCGCGGCGGGCGTACGGGGAGGACTGGGAGTCGCGCGGCGTCCGCGCCGTCGCCGCGTCCGCCGCGGCCCTGGCCGCCCTGTTCCCGCTGGCCGCCTGGATCCTCCCGGGAGCTGCGGGCGCCGGAGCGGGCGGCTCGGCGGGCTCGGTGGGGCTGGCGGCGGGGCACGCGGCCGGGGCCGGGAAGGTGGCCGCGGCCGGGGGCGTCAAGGCGTTCGTCACCAGCGGCGGCGGGATGGCGGCGGTCGCGACCGGCACGGCCGTGGTCGTCGCGGGCGGAGCGTTCACGGTGACGCAGGTCACGGGGTCGGACCCGGGCCCGCGCTCGACCGCGAGCCGGTCGTCCGCGCCCGCCGCCACGACCGTGTCGGCGATCTCCTCGTGCCGGACGACCGGGCCCTCGGGCGAGACGGTGCGGCCCCGGCCAAGCCCGCGTCCGTACGGCTGCCGCCGCAGGTCAGGCTGCCGCCGGGCGCGGCGGTCTACCACAGCGGCCAGGACCAGTTCATGATCGGGCCCGCGGACGCCGCGTGCCGGGGCTCGCTCGGCGCGTCCGGCGGCAGCACCGACGTCGGCGACGCGCGGACCGGCGTGGTCAGCAACGTGTTCCAGAACTCGCTCGGCGGGATCGGGATCGCCGTCTGCCTCTACTTCCCCGGCGCGCCGGAGGCCGGCCGCGACTGCTCGCCGTCCACCCTGACCAGGCGGGTGAACGTGCCGAGCGGCGTCCCGGGCGTCCGGACGATGCTGGGCACCGGGCCGCCCGACAGCGGCGCGCGGATCCCCCCGTCGCCGCGCGTGGCGGTGACGCTGGCGACGATGGGCAAGGACGGCGTGCCGTCCCCGATCGCGTGCGCGGTGCCCTGGGACAAGCGAGACCTCTGCACGGCCGCGCTCACCTGGTGGTTCGTCCGGGCGACCCGCAAGACCGCGATCGCGGAGGCCGACCTGGACCGGGTCGCCGCCCGGATCGCCGCCTACGTGGCCTCGGCCCGGCAGTGACCTGGGAGGATGGGGGCATGACGTTCGAGCTGGCCGTCTGGCACGAGCCCGCCCCGATCACCGCCGAACGGGCCGCCGCGACCGATCCGGGCGCGGCCGAGCCGCATCCGGCCGTCGAGGCGTTCGCGGCCGAACTGGCGAAGCTGCGGCCCGACGCCGACGTGGCCGTCCACGGCGGCGGACGCTACGCGCGCGTGCGCATGGAGCCCGACCACGCCGACCAGATCTCCACCGAGGTGTACGTCCTGGCGAAGGCGCACGGGCTCGTCTGCCACGACCCGTTCCGCGGCCTCGTCCACAACCCAGGGCCGAACGGCGCGTACGACGGGATGCAGCTCCACACCGGCGACGGCATGATCGTCGTCGATCCCGACCTGCCGCTCGTGCGGGACGTCCTCGGACGCCTGGGCCCGGCCAACCCGTTCGCCGCGCTGGTCGTGTTCGGCAGCCATTTCCTCCAGGTCTCCCCGGAGGACGGCGGGTACGAGCTCGAATACAAGGACAGCGCCCGCGGCCGCCTCTACCGCACCCATGCGACCTCCCTCGACGACGTCCGGAGCGCCTTCGAGGAGTACGCGACGGACGGCCGCTCGTTCCTGGAGCGCCACACCTGGGACGAGCCGGGCACGCGGTGATCCACCGCACGTGACGGCGCGGGTAACCTGACCACGCCATGACTGACAAGACGATCGTTCACGTGCTGCGGCACGGCGAGGTGCACAATCCCGAGGGCGTCCTGTACGGCAGGCTGCCCGGATACCGGCTCAGTGAGGACGGGATCCTCATGGCCAAGGCCGCGGCGAGATGGTTCGCCGACCGGGACGTCACCGCGCTGTTCTCCTCGCCGATGCAGCGGGCCCTGGAGACGGCCGCTCCGCTGGTCGACACGTTCGACCTGCCGGTGACCGTGGACGACCGGCTGATCGAGGCGGGCAACCACTTCGAGGGCCTGACGTTCGGCGCGGGCGCCGGGTCGCTGCGCCGCCCCGAGCACTGGCGCTACCTGGTCAACCCGTTCAAGCCGTCGTGGGGCGAGCCGTACAAGGAGCTGGCCGCCCGGATGCGCGCCGCGGTGATCGCCGCGCGGGAGGCCGCGCGCGGGCACGAGGCGGTGTGCGTCAGCCACCAGCTCCCGATCTGGACGCTGCGGCTGCACGCCGAGCACCGCCGCCTCTGGCACCACCCGCGCCGCCGCGAGTGCGGCCTGGCGAGCGTCACGAGCCTGTCCTTCGAGGGCAGCCGGCTGGTCGAGGTCGCCTACGCCGAGCCGGCCTCCGGGCTCGGCGAGGGGACCGGTGTGGCGGGCGCCTGAAGTGCCCGCTAAGTTATGTACTACGTCTTGTAGTAGGAGGGTCCGTTGAGCCCCCGAATCACCCCCGCGCGCGCCGTCGCCGCCGCCGGCGCGCTGTGCGGGCTGCTCGCCGGCTGCGCCGGGACGAACGCCTCGCAGTCCGGGCCGGGCGGCGACGACAACCGCTTCATCGAGGGCGACGGCGGCGTCACGCAGTTCAAGGCCGGCTCGCGCAAGACGGTCCAGGAGGTCTCCGGCGACGCCGTCAACGGCGACCGGATCCGGCTCGCCGACCGCAAGGGCAAGGTCACCGTCGTCAACTTCTGGGCGTCCTGGTGCGCCCCGTGCCGCGGCGAGGCCCCGTCCCTCGAACAGGTCGCGGCCGGCACCAAGGCCAAGGGCGCCGAGTTCCTCGGCGTCAACTTCAAGGACAGCAAGGAGAACGCCAAGGCGTTCGAGCGCAAGTTCAAGGTGAGCTACCCGAGCCTGTACGACGCCGACGGCCGCATCACGCTCGCGTTCCGCGAGGTGCCGCCGAGCGCCATCCCGAGCACGCTGATCCTCGACCGGCAGGGCAGGGTCGCCGTCCGCATCATCGGCGCGACGACGTACTCCAAGCTCAACCCGCTCGTGGAGAAGGCCCTCGCGGAAAAGTGACCGCCCTCGCCAGCGTCGACCAGACCGTCACCAGCGGCTCGCTGCTGGCGGCGGCGCCGCTGGCGGCGCTCGCCGGGCTGGTCTCGTTCGTGTCGCCGTGCGTGCTGCCGCTCGTGCCGGGCTACCTGTCGTACGTGACGGGCATGACGGGCGCCGACCTCGCCGAGCAGCGGCGCGGACGGCTCGTCGGGGGCGTCGCGCTGTTCGTCCTCGGGTTCAGCGTCGTGTTCGTCAGCTACGGCGTGGTCTTCGGCGGGCTCGGCCGGTGGCTGCTGGAGTACCAGGACACGATCACCCGCGTCCTCGGCGTGATGGTGATCGTGTTCGGGCTGGCGTTCATGGGCTTCGTCCCCGGCCTGCAACGGACCATGAAGTCCGGGAAGGCGCCCGCGGCGGGGCTCGCCGGGGCGCCGCTGCTCGGCGTGCTGTTCGGGCTCGGCTGGACGCCGTGCATCGGGCCGACGCTCGGCGCGGTGCAGGGCCTCGCGATCACCGAGGCGAGCGCCGGCCGCGGGGCACTACTGTCGTTGGCGTACTGCCTCGGCCTCGGGGTCCCGTTCCTGATCACGGCGGTGGCCTACCGGCGGGCGCTCGGCGCGTTCGGCGCGGTGAAGCGGCACTATCCGCTGGTCATGCGGATCGGCGGCGGCATGCTGGTCCTCATCGGGGTGCTGCTGGTGAGCGGCCTGTGGGGCGATCTGACCATCCAGATGAGGTCGTGGATCAGCGGCTTCGAACCGGTTATTTGAGATGACGAACACACAGGACACCGAGATCGACGCCGACGAGGCCGCCGCGACGCGGGCGCCCGCCGCGCGGCAGGCGCCGGGGGAGTCCCCGCCGTCCCGGCCGCGGGGCATCGGCCCGTTCGGCTGGCTGCGCTGGGGCTGGCGCCAGCTCACCACGATGCGCACGGCGCTGATCCTGCTGTTCCTGGTCGCGCTCGGCGCGGTGCCCGGCTCGATCCTGCCGCAGCGCGGCCAGGCGCCCGAGAAGGTCGCCGCCTACTTCGCCGACCACAAGACCGTCGCGCCGTGGTTCGACCGGCTGTCGCTGTTCGACGTGTTCGCCGCGCCGTGGTTCGCGGCGATCTACATCCTGCTGTTCGTGTCGCTGGCGGGCTGCGTCCTCCCGCGCGCCGTCAAGCACTACAGGTCGATGCGGGCCCGGCCGCCGGCCGCGCCCCGCAACCTCGGCCGGCTCCCGCAGTCGGAGTCGTACGAGACCGACGCCTCCCCGGAGGAGGTGCTCGCCGAGGCCCGCGCGCTGCTGCGCAAGCGCCGGTTCCGCGTGGACGCGGAGGGCGACGCCGTCGCGTCCGAGAAGGGCTACCTCGGCGAGACCGGCAACCTGGTCTTCCACCTCGCGCTGCTCGCGCTGCTGTTCGCGCTCGGCATGGGCAACCTGTTCGGCTACCGCGGCAACGTGGTGGTCACCGAGGGCAGGACGTTCGCGAACGCGCTGAGCCACTACGACCAGTTCACGCCCGGCCGGGCGTTCGACACCGACGAGATGGCGCCGTTCTCGATCAGCCTCGACAAGTTCTCCGCCAAGTACGAGGTCAGCGGTGACAAGCGCGGGCAGGCCACCGACTTCCAGGCCCGGCTCCGCTACCGCGACAGCCCCGACTCGCCCGAGCGCAGGTACGACCTCAAGGTCAACCACCCGCTCAAGGCGGGCGGCGCGAAGATCTACCTGATCAACCACGGCTACGCGCCGACGTTCACCGTCCGCGACGCCAAGGGCCAGGTCGCCTACCAGGACTCGGTGCCGTTCCTGCCGATGGAGACCCGCACCTACACCTCCGAGGGCGTGATCAAGGCCCCGGACGCCGCGCCCGAGCAGCTCGCGTTCTACGCGATCCTGTGGCCGACCGCGGTCGCGAGCGGGGACGGCAAGCAGATCGTCTCGGCGTTCCCCGACGCGCTGCGCCCGGTCGTGACGGTCTCCTCGTTCAAGGGCGACATCGGCCTCGACTCCGGCGCCCCGCAGTCGGTCTACAAGCTGGAGGGCATCGGCAAGACCCTCCAGCCGATCAAGGGCGGGCAGAAGCTGCTCAAGCCCGGCGAGACGTTCACGCTCCCCGGCGGGGCGGGCTCGATCACCTTCGACGGGCTCAAGCAGTGGACGAGCCTGTCGATCAACCACGACCCGGGGCGGATCCCGGCGCTGATCGCGGCCATCCTCGCGGTCGTCGGCGTGGCCGCCTCGTTCGCCGTCCGGCGCCGCAGGGTGTGGGTCCGTGCGAGCGCCGGGAAGGGCGGGCGTACCGTGGTGCAGGTGGGCGGGCTCACGCTCGGGCATCCGACCGCGGAGTTCGACGACATCGTGACCGCCCTGCGCGGGCCGCGCGACGCCGGGAAGGCGCCCGCCGCGGACGCCGACGAGGACGGAGCGGACGCCGGCCCCGGCGCCGCCGAGCGCGCCGACGCCGAGCCCGGGACCGGGTCGGCGACCGAACCGAAGGAGTGACGCGGGTGAGCAGTGCCGACCTCGCGAACCTGAGCGACAAGCTCATGCTGAGCACAGTCGTGCTCTACATCGTCGCCATGGTCGCCTACGCGGCCGATCTCGGCTTCGGCCGGCGCCGCCGCGCCGCCGTGGAGGCCCCGGCCGAGGCCAGGGTGCTGGTCGGGACCGACGGCGAACCCGTCGCCGACGCCCCGCCCTCCGGGCCGCAGGACGCCCCCGCCGAGCGGCCCAAGGCCGACTGGGTGCGGCTCGCCGTCCTGCTGAACGTGCTCGGCTGGGGCGCGCACCTCGGCGTCCTCGTGTCGCGCGGCCTCGCCGCCGACCGCTGGCCGTGGGCCAACATGTACGAGTTCCTGACCGCCATCGCGTTCGCCGCCGTGACCGCCTACCTCGTGGTGCTGTGGCGCTACAAGGCCCGCTTCCTCGGCGCGTTCGTCATGCTCGCGGCCGTCGTCGCGCTCGGCGTCGCCAACATCTGGCTCTACAACTCGGTGGGCCCGGTCGTCCCGGCGCTCAACTCGTACTGGATCGCCATCCACGTCACCGCCGCGATCATCGCGACGGGCTCGTTCACCGTCGCCGGCGCGTCCACCATCCTGTACGTCCTCAAGGCCCGGCAGGAGGCCAAGATCGCCGCCGCCGGGGGTCCTGCCCCGTCCGAGGACGACGCCGGCTTCCTGGCGCGCGTCCCGTCCTCCGAGGCCCTCGACCGGCTCGCGCTCCGCGTCACCATGTTCGCGTTCCCGATCTGGACGGCCGCGATCATCATGGGCGCGATCTGGGCGGACGAGGCGTGGGGCCGCTACTGGGGCTGGGACCCCAAGGAGATCTGGTCGTTCGTCACCTGGATCATCTACGCCGCCTACCTGCACGCCCGCGCGACGGCCGGCTGGAAGGGCCGCAAGGCCGCCATCCTCTCCCTCGTCGCGTTCGCCGCGCTCCTGTTCA
The DNA here is from genome assembly GCF_009793335.1 of Actinomadura sp. J1-007. Lineage (GTDB taxonomy): Bacteria > Actinomycetota > Actinomycetes > Streptosporangiales > Streptosporangiaceae > Spirillospora > Spirillospora yumaensis. The sequence goes on from NZ_WING01000001.1 coordinate 3,999,387, forward strand.
ACTTCTTCGGCGTCAACTACATGTTCTCCGGCCTCCACTCCTACGCCTGAGCCGCCGTACGCCGTACGCCAGACGCCGAACCCCGGGACCGTCCGACGGTCCCGGGGTTCGCTCATTCGTCGTCGTTGAGGCGGCGGTCCAGTTCGCGGAGGAAGTCGTCATCGTCGTCGGGGCCTCGGGGGGCGCCTCGGGGGATGGGGCCGGGGGCCTGGCGCTGGAGGGCCTCCTGGTGGGCGACGACGCGGCGGCGGGGGCGGCCGAGGGCGAGCCACGCGAACGCGCCCGCGAGGAAGCCGAGCAGGACGAGCAGGAACCACGCGAACTTCGGCAGGTACCGCACCAGCGTCTCGTCCGTCGTGAGGACGTCGAGGAGGCAGAAGAGCCAGATCCCGACCAGGACGAGGGCGAGCAGGGCATACGCCATGTCCCGAGGGTAGTGCGTGACCGGCGGGGATGACGGCGTGTCGGGTTCCGGCTTACCCTGCCTCGGGGGCCCAGACGCTTGCCGTGACCGAGGGCCCGCTGACAGAGGAGCCCGATGCGCTTCAAAGGCGTCCACCGCAAGCCCCGGGAGTTCAGGGACACCGCGTACGCGCCCTCGCCCCCGGACGCGGGACAGGGGCCCGAGCCGCGGCAGGTCCGGCCGCGCGGCAACCAGCCGAGGGACCGGTTCGGGCGGTTCCGCAAGGCGGGGCGCGACGACGACTTCACCGTGCGGGCCGACGCCCCCGAGGCCGTTCCGGAGGGGCGGTACGGCAGGCGGCGCGGACGGCACGCGGCCCCGTCCGAGTACTCCTGGAGCGACTTCGAGCTCGACGACGAGCCGCCGCGGGCGCGGCCCCACGCGCCGGGCACGCCGCACGCGGCCGACGGGCGCAGGCACTGCGGCGTGCTGGAACGGATCCTGCACCGGCAGTGGGACGCGCGGCAGGGCCCGCCGACGGCCGAGGTGATCCGCGCGGTGGAGAGCCTCGCCGCGCTGCCCGGACGGCTCAAGGAGAAGCTCGCGAGCGGGCTCGACGGCATCTACGTGGGGCCCGGCGGCGTCCCCGCGCTGGACGACATGGGGCACCTGCGCGACCGGCCGCTGCCGTCCGGGCGGGCGACCTGGGACATCTGCGCGGGCGCCTACGGCAACGGCAAGATCATCGTCGGGGACCGGCCGTCGCCGACCCCGGACGTGATGATGCACGAGGTCGGGCACGCGCTCGACGACATCGACGGCGAGGGCGGCGCCTGGACCTCCGACAGCCCCGCGTTCCGGGAGCTGTACGAGCAGTGCCGCCCCTACCTGTCGAGCGACTTCCACCGGCAGCCGGACGCGCTCGGCCGCCGCGAGTTCTTCGCCGACGCGTTCGCCGCCATTTCCGCCCGGCAACGCCCGGCATTGGTCGATATGCTCGCCGGCAACATCAGGACCGCCCTTGAGGTCATGCTCTTCTTCAACCGCAGATTCGGAATCTGAAGGCCAACATCGAAGGTGATCGACGATGTACGTGATCCGGCTCCCCGATGGCACGCTCCGGGTTCCCCACAGCGTCCTCGCCGACTCCTCGAAGGGCGAGGGACGGATCATCGCCGACGCGTACGTGGAGATCGGTCCCGGTGATCCCGACTACGACCGGCTGCTCGGCCAGTCGCTGACCGAGGATGAGCTGGAGGAGAAGCGGCGCCGGTGGCGGGACGGGGACGAGGATCTGCTCCGCGCGTTCGAGGAGTTCAAGGCCGGCGGGGCGGAGGACCAGGGCTGACGGGCGGCCGCCCGGGGCTGCGGGCCGGCCGGCGCCGGCCGGGCGGCGGCCCGGTCAGCGCACCGAATGCTCGGGTACGGGCTCCTCGCCGCGCAGCAGCGCGTGCACTTCGGACTCGCGGAAGCGGCGGTGGCCTCCGGGAGTGCGGATGCTGCTGATCCGGCCTGCCGCGGCCCAGCGCGTCACCGTCTTCGGATCGACCCGGAAGAGGGCGGCCACCTCTCCTGGAGTCAGCAGGCGCTCGCTCGTGCTCTCCACGTTTTCTCTCCCCCTTTGTCCCGCTCTCGGCGCGGGTGGACTGTTTACAGTGTGGCGGTTCAAGACCGATTTCTCCCTTGTTTTCGCAAAACATCACGCTCTGTAGTCACCTGAACTGGCCAGATGACGGGAAGTAAACGTGACATGGAGCACAGCCGTCACGGTGATCTCGATGGACCCGCCGTGTACCAGCCGGTACGCACCGTTGACCCGCTCGTTAACGCCCCCGCGGGCGAACGAATAGTCTCCGGGACATGGCCGATCTTGTGACCCCGGGGGAGATCGAGCGGGCCGCCGGACGCCTGGAGGGCGTCGCGCTCCGCACGCCCCTCGTCCCGTTCCCGCCCGACCCGGCCCTGCGGATCAAGGCCGAGTCGCTCCAGCCGGTCGGCGCGTTCAAGCTGCGCGGGGCGTACGCGGCGATCAGCGCCGTCCCCGAGCGGGACCGCTCGCGCGGCGTCGTCACGCACTCCAGCGGCAACCACGCCCAGGCCGTCGCCCACACCGCCCGCGCGCTCGGCGTCCCGGCCGTCCTCGTCATCCCGCACACCACGCCCGGCGTGAAGGTCGACGCCTGCATGGCGCTCGGCGCCGAGATCGTCTACGTCGAGCCGTCGATGGACGCCCGCACCGAGACCGCCGAGAAGCTCGCCGCCGCGCACGGCTTCACGCTCGTCCCGCCGTTCGACGACGCGCGGGTCATCGCCGGGCAGGGCACCGTCGGCCTGGAGATCGTCCAGGACCTGCCGGACGTGGACGTGGTGCTCGTCCCGGTCGGCGGCGGGGGCCTGGTCTCCGGGGTCGCCGCCGCCGTCAAGGCCGTACGGCCCGGGGCGAAGGTCATCGGCGTGGAGCCCGAGCTGGCCGCCGACGCGCGCGAGTCGTTCCGCGCGGGCCGCCCGGTCGGCTGGAAGGCCGAGGAGACCGGCCGCACCGTCGCCGACGCCCTGCGCGTGCAGCGGGTCGGCGACCTCACGTTCGCGCACATCCGCGAGCTGGTGGACGGCTTCGTCACCGTGACCGAGGACGAGATCCGCCTCGCCATGCGCCGGCTCGTCCGCGAGGCCCGCCTCATCGCCGAGCCCGCCGGCGCCGTCGCCACCGCCGCGTACCTCTTCCGCAAGGACGAGCTGCCGGCCGGTGACGCCTATGTCTCCGTCCTGTCCGGCGGCAACGTCGACCCGGCCCTCTTCCTGGACGTCCTCGGGTAACGCCGCGCCGGCGCGCGAACGCGCAGGCCGGGACCCGGAACGGCGGCGCGGAGGGGCCGGGGTACCCTCGAAGAGTCATGCGCTCAGTAATGCTCTACACCGCCGCCCGCGTGCTGATCTTCGTCGTCACCGCGGGCGTGCTCGCGCTGTTCGGAGCCCGCGGCGTGCTGCTGCTCCTGCTCGCCCTGCTGATCAGCGGCGTCGTCAGCTTCGTGCTGCTGTCCGCCCAGCGCGACAGGATGTCGTCCGTCGTCGCCTCCGGCCTCCAGCAGCGCAGGCACATGTTCCAGCGCGCGCGCACCAAAGAGGACGCCTGACCCTCCGGCGAACGCACCCGCCCGCGTCCTGACCAGGGCCCGTGCGGGGGCGGTGGCGCGGCCTCTTAGGGTGGTGCCATGACCCGCGCCTCTCTCGACAAGCAGCCCGCCGACGTCGCGGCGATGTTCGACGGCACCGCCGAACGCTACGACCTGCTGAACAGCCTGATGACCGGTGGACAGGACCGGCGCTGGCGCAGGCAGGTCGTCCGGGCCCTCGACGCGAGGCCCGGCGAGCGGATCCTCGACCTCGCCGCGGGGACGGGCACCTCGTCCGTCCCGTTCGCCGAGGCGGGGGCCGACACGGTGGCCTGCGACTTCTCGCTCGGGATGCTGCGCGTCGGCGTGCGCAGGCAGGCGGGCGTCCCCCACCTGAGCTTCGCGGCGGGCGACGCCCTGCGGCTGCCGTTCGCGGACGGCTCGTTCGACGCGGTGACGATCTCGTTCGGCCTGCGCAACGTCGCCGACACCGGCCTCGCGCTGCGCGAGCTGCGCCGGGTCGCCAAGCCCGGCGGCCGGCTGCTGGTGTGTGAGGTCAGTCACCCGCCGAACACGCTGCTCGCGCTCGGCCACAAGGCGCATCTCCGGTACGGGCTGCCGCTGCTGGCGCGGGTCTCCTCCAACCCCGACTCCTACCGTTATCTCGCCGAGTCCACGCTCGCCTGGCCCGAGCAGGCGGAGCTGGCCCGGCTGATCCAGTCCGCGGGGTGGACCGCGGTGCGATGGCGCGACCTGACCTTCGGTGTTGCGGCGCTCCACCACGCCGTCAACCCCGGCTGAACGGCCCGAACCGGTAAACCCGGGTTTCGGACCGGTCCAAAACCGAGGCGGCCGAGAGGTACCCACGGGCCGCCGCGAAGGAATAGACTCCCCACCGGAACCTTGTGAAGTACTTCACAAGCGAACGAGCTAAAGAGGCACGCTGTGACCGACTCCACCCGACAGGCAGACGTCATCGTCGTCGGGGCCGGCCCCGCCGGGGCATCGACCGCCTACTGGCTGGCGCACGCCGGTCTCGACGTGCTGCTGCTGGAGAAGGCCACGTTCCCGCGCGACAAGATCTGCGGTGACGGGCTCACCCCGCGCGCCGTCCGCGCGCTGATCGGCATGGGCGTCGACCTCGACGCGCCCGGCTGGGCGCGCAACAAGGGCCTGCGCATCTACGGCGGCGGCGTCAAGATCGAGCTGCCGTGGCCGGAGCTCGCGAGCTTCCCCGACTTCGGCCTCGTGCGCACCCGGATGGACTTCGACCAGCTCCTCGCCGAGCACGCCGCGAAGGCGGGCGCCCGGCTGCTCCAGGGCTGCAACGTCACCGGCCCCATCCTGGACGAGCGCACCGACCGCATCGTCGGCGTCACCGCCAAGTACGCGGGCGAGGACGTCGAGTACCACGCGCCGCTCGTCGTCGCCGCCGACGGCAACTCGACCCGGCTGTCCCTGGCCATGGGCCTGCGCCGCCGCGAGGACCGCCCGATGGGCGTCGCCGTCCGCCGCTACTACCGCAGCCCCCGCTACACCGACGAGTACATGGAGGCGTGGCTCGAACTGTGGGACGGGCAGCGCCTGCTCCCCGGGTACGGCTGGGTCTTCCCCGTCGCCGACGGCACCTGCAACGTCGGCCTCGGCCTGCTCAACACCAGCAAGGCGTTCCAGAGCGTCGACTACCGCGGGATGCTCAAGGGCTGGACGGGCAGCATGCCCGAGGACTGGTGGTTCGACGAGGAGCACGCCACGGGCCCGGTGCGCGGCGCCGCCCTCCCGATGGGCTTCAACCGCCAGCCGCACTACACCCGCGGCATGCTGCTGGTCGGCGACGCGGGCGGCATGATCAACCCGTTCAACGGCGAGGGCATCGACTACGCGCTGGAGTCCGGTCGGCTGGCCGCGGAGATCATGGTGCAGGCGCTCGGCCGCCGCACCCCCGCGCAGCGCGAGCGCACGCTGTACGAGTACCCGCGCATCCTCAAGGACGAGCACGGCGGCTACTTCACCCTGGCCCGCGTGTTCGTGCAGGCCATCGGCGACCCGCGCGTGATGAAGTTCCTGACCACGCACGGCCTGCCGCACCCCACCCTCATGCGCTTCACGCTCAAGCTCCTCGCCAACCTCACCGACCCTCGCGGCGGCGACGCGATGGACCGCCTCATCAACGCCATGCAGAAGGTGGCTCCCGCAGCATGAGCGAGCCGATGAGGCGCGGCGGCGCCTGGACCGAGGAGCGCGGTGGACGCGGCGCCCGGGACGTTCGGGGCGTGAAGGCGGGCCTGAAGGAGCGGCGGAACGGTCCGTCGGGCGTGCTGCCGGAGAGGGCCGCCGCGGTGCCGGGCGGTGCGCGTCGTGCCTGGTCGGCGGGTAATACAGCTTAGTCTCGACCCCCCGAGGGGAGTGCTATTGATCACCTTGGCTAGGGTGGCGACCCGTGTTCGTGACAGATGTCACGAACGTGTAAAGGGTCACGCCACCGTGGCGCGCCCGTGCGGCGCCGCGCCCCGCGCGGTCCCCGGCACGGCCGGGCGCGCCTCGTACAGCGTCGTACGTACCGAGGAGAGGCAGTAGAGACATGGATCTCTATGTTCCGATCATCGTGCTCGGAGTGCTCGCCTTCGTCTTCGCCGCGGGTTCGGTGGCGATGGCGTCGCTCACGGGGCCGAAGCGGTGGAACCGGGCGCGGCTGGACAGCTACGAGTGCGGCATCGAGCCGACCCCGCAGCCGGTGGGCGGCGGGCGCTTCCCGGTGAAGTACTACCTGACGGCGATGCTCTTCATCGTCTTCGACATCGAGATCATCTTCCTCTATCCCTGGGCGGTCGCCTTCAACCACCTGGGGATTTTCGGTTTGGTGGAGATGGTCCTTTTCATCCTCACCGTGCTGGTGGCGTACGCCTACATCTGGCGGCGCGGTGGTCTGGAGTGGGACTGACATGGGTCTAGAGGAGAAGCTCCCCAGCGGCTTCCTGCTGACGACGGTCGAGCAGGTCGCGGGCTGGGCGCGCAAGAGCTCGGTGTGGCCGGCGACGTTCGGGCTGGCCTGCTGCGCGATGGAGATGATGGCGGCGGGCGACCCGCGGCACGACTTCTCGCGCTGGGGGATGGAGCGGGCGTCCGGCACGCCGCGGCAGGCCGACCTGATGATCGTCGCGGGCCGGGTCAGCCAGAAGATGGCGCCGGTGCTGCGGCAGATCTACGACCAGATGACCGAGCCCAAGTGGGTCATCGCGATGGGCGTGTGCGCCTCGTCGGGCGGCATGTTCAACAACTACGCGATCGTCCAGGGCGTCGACCACATCGTCCCGGTGGACATCTACCTGCCGGGCTGCCCGCCGCGGCCGGAGATGCTGCTGGACGCGATCATGAAGCTGCACGACAAGATCCAGAACACCAAGCTCGGGCCGCAGCGCAAGGCGCAGATCGTCGAGCTGGAAGAGGCCAAGCGCCGCCAGCTCCCGCTGCTCGGGCAGTCGGGAGCGGGCCGATGACCTCCCAGAATCCCGAGCAGCAGGCGGAGCAGGGCGCCGACCAGCTTCCGGCCCACACCGAGGAGGAACGGCGCGAGCAGCCGGTCGCCAGGATGGGCATGTTCGGCGCCAAGACCACCGGCGACACCTCCGGGTACGGGCGGCTGGTCGTCCGGCAGAGCCCGAAGGTGTCCGCGCCGCGCCCGTACGGCGGGCCCGGCGGGACGGCCGAGGCGGGCGAGTTCGACGAGATCGCCGACGAGCTGGAGCGGGCGCTGCCCGACTACGGCGACGCGATCGAGCGCGTGGTCGTGGACCGCGGCGAGATGACGTTCTTCGTCAAGCGCGAGCACCTGGCCACGGTGGCGCGGACGATGCGCGACGAGCCGTCGCTGCGCTTCGAGATGTGCGCCGGGGTGTCGGGCGTGCACTACCCGCAGGAGACCGGGGCCGAGCTGCACGCGGTCGTGCACCTGCTGTCGATCACGCACAACCGGCGGGTGCGGCTGGAGACGGCCTGCCCGGACGCCGACCCGCACGTTCCGTCGCTGACGCCGGTCTACCCGACCAACGACTGGCACGAGCGGGAGACCTACGACTTCTTCGGGATCGTGTTCGACGGGCATCCGGCGCTCACCCGCATCGAGATGCCGGACGACTGGGTCGGGCATCCGCAGCGCAAGGACTACCCCCTCGGCGGCATCCCCGTCGAGTACCGCGGAGCGGAGATCCCGCCGCCGGACGAGCGGAGGTCGTACACGTGAGCGCCGCGAGCGGAGCGAGGCAATGAGCAGCACGAAATACACCGAGTACGACGCGTACGCCGCCGACGCGGCGGCCGAGGGCAAGGTCTTCGACGTCGCCGGCGAGGACTGGGACCAGGTGGTCGCGGGCGCCGAGGACGCCGGCGACGAGCGCCTCGTCGTCAACATGGGCCCGCAGCACCCGTCCACGCACGGGGTGCTGCGGCTGATCCTCACCCTCGACGGCGAGACGGTGAACGAGTGCCGGGTGGGCATCGGCTACCTGCACACCGGCATCGAGAAGAACATGGAGTACCGCACCTGGACGCAGGGCACCACGTTCTGCACGCGCATGGACTACCTCGCGCCCGTCTTCAACGAGGCGGCGTACTGCCTGGGCGTGGAGAAGCTGCTCGGCGTCACCGAGCAGGTGCCGGAGCGGGCGCAGATCATCCGCGTGATGATGATGGAGCTCAACCGGATCTCCTCCCATCTGGTCGCGATCGCCACGTTCGGCCTCGAACTCGGCGCGACGACGGTCATGCTGAACGGGTTCATCGAGCGCGAGTACACCCTTGACCTCTTCGAGGAGATCACGGGGCTGCGGATGAACATGGCGTACGTGCGGCCGGGCGGTGTCGCCCAGGACCTGCCGAGCGGTGCGCTCAGCAAGGTCCGCGACTACCTGGACCGGATGCCGAAGCGCATCCAGGCGCTCCGCAAGCTGATGGACCACAACACGGTCTACCTGGCCCGGACCAAGAACGTCGCCTACCTCGACCTTACCGGCTGCATGTCGCTCGGGATCACCGGGCCCGTGCTCCGCGCGACCGGGCTGCCGTGGGATCTGCGCAAGTCACAGCCCTACTGCGGCTACGAGACGTACGACTTCGAGGTGCCGACGCAGGACACCTGCGACGTGTACGGGCGCTACCTGGTGCGGGTCGCGGAGATGGAGGAGTCCCTCAAGATCGTCGAGCAGTGCGTGGACCGGCTCCAGACGGTCAAGGGCCCGGTGATGATCGAGGACAAGAAGATCGGGTGGCCGGCGCAGCTCGCGATCGGCGCGGACGGCATGGGCAACTCGCCCCGGCACATCGCGCACATCATGGGCACCTCGATGGAGGCGCTGATCCACCACTTCAAGCTGGTGACCGAGGGCTTCCGGGTCCCGGCGGGCCAGGTCTACACGCCGGTCGAGTCGCCGCGCGGCGAGCTCGGCGCGCACCTGGTCAGCGACGGCGGGACGCGCCCGTACCGGGTGCACTTCCGGGAGCCGTCCTTCGTCAACCTTCAGGCCGCGCCCGCGATGTCGGAGGGCGGCATGGTCGCCGACGTCATCGCGGCCGTGGCGAGCATCGACCCGGTCATGGGGGGTGTCGACCGATGAGCGAGCAGACGGCGGGCTACGAGCCCGAGGTGCGCGCGGGGCTGGAACGCGACGCCAAGGAGATCATCGCGCGGTATCCGAAGCCGCGGTCGGCGCTGCTGCCGCTGCTGCACCTGGTGCAGTCGGTGGACGGGCACATCACCGAGCGGGGCATCGAGTTCTGCGCCGAGCAGCTCGACATCACGCCGGCGCAGGTCACCGGCGTCTCGACGTTCTACACGCAGTACAAGCGCGCGCCGGTCGGCGAGTTCCACGTCGGCGTCTGCATCAACACGCTGTGCGCGATCATGGGCGGCGACCAGATCTGGAACGAGCTGACCGAGCACGTCGGGGTGGGCCACGACGAGGCCACCGAGGACGGCCGGGTCAGCCTGGAGCGGATCGAGTGCAACGCGGCCTGCGACTTCGCGCCGGTGATGATGGTCAACTGGGAGTTCTTCGACAACATGACCCCCAGAAGGCCAAGCGGCTGGTCGACGATCTGCGCGCTGGTAAGCAAGTGCTTCCTTCGCGGGGGCCGGAGTCGCTGTGCGGCTGGAAGGACGCCTCGCGCGTGCTCGCGGGCTTCCCCGACGGCCGCGCGCACGAGGGCGTCCAGGCCGGGCGCGAGTCGCTGCGCGGGCTGGAGCTGGCGAAGGAGCGCGGCTGGACCGCGCCGCCCGCGGACGCCGACCGCGAGCAGCCGCACGAGCCCGTCCGGCCCGGCGAGATCACCGATCCGCCGCCGAACGAGCCCGGCAAGCCCGTCGGCGGCGACGTCAAGCCCGGCTCCCAGGAGGGCCGCAACCAATGACGACTCTCACTCCGATCCTCACCAGGAACTGGGACCAGCCCGACTCGTTCACCCGCGCGGCGTACGAGCGCGAGGGCGGCTACAAGGCCCTGCGCACGGCGCTCGGCATGGAGCCGGACGACATCGTCCAGGCCGTCAAGGACTCGGGCCTGCGCGGCCGGGGCGGCGCGGGGTTCCCCACCGGCATGAAGTGGGGCTTCCTCCCGCCGAGCAGCCCGAACCCCCGCTACCTCGTCGTCAACGCCGACGAGTCCGAGCCGGGGACGTGCAAGGACATCCCGCTGATGATGGCCAACCCGCACGTGCTGGTCGAGGGCGTCATCATCAGCTCGTTCGCGATCCGGTCCAACCACGCGTTCATCTACGTGCGCGGCGAGGTGCTGCACGTCATCCGCCGCCTCCAGCAGGCGGTGGCGGAGGCGTACGAGGCCGGCTACCTCGGCAGGGACATCCTCGGCACCGGCTACGACCTGGACCTGGTCGTGCACGCCGGCGCGGGGGCGTACATCTGCGGCGAGGAGACGGCGCTGCTGGACTCCCTGGAGGGGTTCCGCGGTCAGCCCAGGCTGAAGCCCCCCTTCCCGGCGGTCGCGGGACTCTACGGCGGTCCCACCGTCATCAACAACGTCGAGTCGATCTCCTCGGTTCCCTCGATCGTGGCGAACGGCGCGGACTGGTTCGCCTCGATGGGGACCGAGAAGTCGCAGGGGTACGGGATCTTCTCGCTGTCCGGGCACGTCACGCGCCCCGGCCAGTACGAGGCGCCGCTCGGCATCACGCTGCGGGAGCTGCTCGACATGGCGGGCGGGATCCGCGAGGGGCACCGGCTGAAGTTCTGGACGCCCGGCGGGTCGTCCACGCCGATCTTCACCGACGAGCACCTGGACGTCCCGCTGGACTTCGAGTCCGTCGCGGGCGCCGGGTCGATGCTCGGCACCCGCGCGCTCCAGATCTTCGACGAGACGACCTGCGTGGTGCGGGCCGTGCTGCGCTGGTCGGAGTTCTACGCGCACGAGTCGTGCGGCAAGTGCACGCCGTGCCGCGAGGGCACGTACTGGTACAAGCAGATGCTCAAGCGGCTGGAGGCGGGCCAGGGCGAGGAGAAGGACCTGGAGACGCTCCTGGACCTGTCCGACAACATCCTCGGCCGCTCGTTCTGCGCGCTCGGCGACGGCGCGACGAGCCCGGTGGTCTCGTCGATCAAGCTGTTCCGCGACGAGTACCTCAAGCACTTCGAGCTGGGCGGCTGTCCGTTCGACCCGGCCAAGTCCACCCTTTGGGGAGGTGTCGAGTGACGGTCACCGACGACAAGGCCGCGGTGGAGCGGCGCGAGGACATGGTCGCGGTCACCATCGACGGGTTCGAGATCGAGGTGCCGAAGGGCACGCTGATCATCCGGGCCGCCGAGCTGCTCGGCATCCAGATCCCGCGGTTCTGCGACCATCCGCTGCTCGACCCGGTCGGGGCGTGCCGCCAGTGCCTGGTGGAGATCCCCGACGCGGGCAACGGGCGCGGGATGCCGAAGCCGCAGGCGTCGTGCACCACGACCGTGATGCCCGGCATGGTGGTCAAGACGCAGCTCACCTCGCCGGTCGCCGACAAGGCGCAGCACGGCGTGATGGAGCTGCTGCTGATCAACCACCCGCTGGACTGCCCGGTCTGCGACAAGGGCGGCGAGTGCCCGCTCCAGAACCAGGCGATGTCGAACGGGCGGGGCGAGTCGCGGTTCACCGAGGCCAAGCGGACGTTCCCGAAGCCGATCCCGCTGTCCAGCCAGGTGCTGCTCGACCGGGAGCGCTGCGTGCAGTGCGCCCGCTGCACCCGGTTCTCCGACCAGATCGCGGGCGACGCGTTCATCGACCTGTTCGAGCGCGGCGCCAAGGAGCAGGTCGGCGCGGCGGACGGCAAGCCGTTCCAGTCGTACTTCTCCGGCAACACCGTGCAGATCTGCCCGGTGGGGGCGCTGACCGGCGCCGCCTACCGGTTCAGGTCCCGGCCGTTCGACCTGGTGTCGGCGCCGAGCACGTGCGAGCACTGCGCGTCCGGCTGCGCGCTGCGCACCGACCACCGGCGCGGGAAGATCACACGCCGGCTGGCCGGGGACGACCCGCAGGTCAACGAGGAGTGGAACTGCGACAAGGGCCGGTGGGCGTTCACCTACGGCACCCACCCGGACCGGCTGACGCACCCGCTGGTCCGCAACGAGCGCGGCGAGCTGGAGCCCGCGTCGTGGCCCGAGGCGCTCACCGTCGCGGCGCGCGGGCTCGCGGCCGCGCGCGGCAGCGCCGGCGTGCTGACCGGCGGGCGGGTGACGCTGGAGGACGCCTACGCGTACGCCAAGTTCGCGCGGATCGCGCTCGGCACCAACGACGTCGACTTCCGCGCCCGGCCGCACTCGCAGGAGGAGGCGGAGTTCCTCGCCGCGGCGGTGGCCGGGCGCCCGATCGAGGTGTCCTACGCCGACCTGGAGGACGCGCCGGTCGTGCTGCTCGCCGGGTTCGAGCCCGAGGAGGAGTCGCCGATCGTCTTCCTGCGGCTGCGCAAGGCGTTCCGCAAGAAGGGCCTGAAGGTGCACGCGGTCGCGCCGTTCGCGACGCGGGGCCTGGCGAAGGTCGGCGGCACGCTGCTGCCGGCGCTGCCCGGCGCCGAGGCGGAGGTGCTCGGCTCGCTCGTCGCGGACGGCAGCCGGACCGACCCGGCGCTGTCCGGGCCGCGCGGCCTGCTGGAGACCCCCGGCGCCGTGATCATGGTCGGCGAGCGGCTCGCCGCCAGCCCCGGCGCGCTGTCGTCGGTCGTCCGGCTCGCGCAGGTGACCGGCGCCCGGCTCGCGTGGGTGCCGCGCCGGGCCGGGGAGCGCGGCGCGGTCGAGGCGGGCGCCCTGCCGGGGCTGCTGCCGATCGGCCGGCCCGCGACCGACCCGGAGGCGCGCGCCGAGGTGGCCCGCGCCTGGGGCGTCGCGGAGCTGCCCGCCGTTCCCGGACGGGACGCCGAGGGCATCCTCGCCGAGGCGGCGGCCGGACGGCGCGGCGCGCTGCTGGTCGGCGGCGTCGACCCGTACGACCTGCCCGACCCCGAGGCGGCGCTGGCGGCGCTGGACGCGACGCCGTTCGTGGTCAGCCTGGAGCAGCGGCCGAGCGCGGTCACCGACCGCGCCGACGTGGTGCTGCCCGTCGCGGCCGTCGCCGAGAAGGCCGGCACGTTCGTGGACTGGGAGGGCCGCGGCCGCCCGTTCGACACCGTGCTGAAGTCGGCCGGGAACCTCTCGGACCTGCGGGTCCTGGACGCCCTGGCGAACGAGCTGGACGTGCACCTCGGCCTGCCCGGCCCGGAGGCCGCGCGGCGCGAGCTGGCCGCGCTCGGCGCGTACCGGGGCGAGCGGCCCCAGCCGCCGAGCTTCGGGCAGGGCGCCGCGCCGCAGCCCGGCGCGGGCGAGGCGCTCGTCGCGACCTGGCGGCTGCTGCTCGACCGGGGCCGGATGCAGGACGGCGAGCCGTACCTGGCGGGCACCGCGAAGTCCGCGGTGGCGCGGCTGTCGGCCGCGACCGCCGCGGAGGCCGGCGCGTCGGGGACGGTCACGGTGACCGGCCCGCGGGGCGCGGTGACGCTCCCGCTGGAGATCACCGCGGACCTGCCCGACCGGGTCGTGTGGCTGCCGACGAACTCCGCGGGCTGCGCCCTGCACCGCGATCTCGGCGCGACGGCCGGGAGCGTCGTCGCGATCTCCTCGGGAGGTTCCGCATGAGCCCCGCACTGCCCGCGCTCGCGGCGCCCGCGCACGCGGCGGCGTCCGCGCCCGACGACCCCACGCTGCCTGGCTTCGGCAACGACCCGTGGTGGCTCATCGGCGGCAAGGTGCTGGTCATCTTCGTCTTCCTCGTCGTGATGGTGCTGCTCACGATGTGGGTCGAGCGGCGCGTGATCGGCCGGATGCAGCTGCGCGTCGGCCCCAACCGGGCCGGGCCGCAGGGCCTGCTCCAGGGCCTCGCCGACGGCGTGAAGCTGGCGCTGAAGGAGGACATCGTCCCCCGCAAGGTGGACAAGGTGGTGTTCGTCCTCGCGCCGATCGTGTCGGCGGTGCCGGCGCTGATCTCGTTCATCATCATCCCGTTCGGGCCGACGGTGTCGGTCTTCGGGCACCACACCGCGCTCCAGGGCACCGACCTGCCGGTGGCGGTGCTGCTGGTGCTGGCGATGTCGTCGATGGGCGTGTACGGGATCGTGCTGGCCGGCTGGTCGTCGATGTCGTCGTACTCGCTGCTCGGCGGGCTGCGCGCGTCGGCCCAGGTGATCTCGTACGAGATCGCGATGGGGCTGTCGTTCGTCGCGGTGTTCCTGTTCGCCGGGTCGATGTCGACCAGCTCGATCGTGAACGCCCAGCACGACACCTGGTACGTGGTGCTGCTGCTGCCCTCGTTCCTGGTCTACGTCGTGACGATGATGGGCGAGTCCAACCGCATCCCGTTCGACCTGCCCGAGGGCGAGGGCGAACTGGTCGCCGGGTTCCACACCGAGTACTCCTCGCTGAAGTTCGCGATGTTCTTCCTGGCGGAGTACGTCAACCTGGTCACGCTGTCGGCGCTGGCGACCACGATGTTCCTCGGCGGCTGGCGCGCGCCCGCCCCGATCTCCACGGTCTGGGAGGGCGCCAACCACGGCTGGTGGCCGCTGCTGTGGTTCATGGTCAAGATCTGGCTGTTCATCTTCTTCTTCATCTGGCTGCGCGGCTCGCTGCCGCGGGTCCGCTACGACCAGCTGATGAAGCTCGGCTGGAAGATCCTGATGCCGTTCTCGCTCGGCTGGATCCTGCTGGTCGCCACGATCAAGGCGTTCAAGAACGAGGGCTACGACGTCCAGCAGATCACGATCTGGATCGTCGTCGCCGCGGCCGTCGTGCTGGTCGGCTCGCTGGCGTGGGAGTTCCTGCGCGGCGGCGGCGACGGGGGCGGGGACAAGGAGATCGTCCCGGGTATCGCGCCGGGCCGCGCGCCCGGTGGCGCGGACGCCGCGGCGGGCGGTTTCCCCGTGCCGCCGATGGACGCGCCGCACTACCACGGGCGCGGCATCGCGCCGGCGGAGCCTCCGGGGCCGCGCACGCCGGCCGACGCCGCCGCGCGCCCCGAGTCGAGCAAGGAGGTCACCAGTGGGACTCACTGACTTCCTGAACCCGGTCAAGGGGTTCGGGGTCTCGTTCCACCAGATGTTCATGAAGAGCGAGACCGTCCAGTACCCCGAGGTGAAGAAGCCGACGGCGCCCCGCTTCCACGGGCGGCATCAGCTCAACCGCTGGCCGGACGGCCTGGAGAAGTGCGTCGGCTGCGAGCTGTGCGCCTGGGCGTGCCCGGCCGACGCCATCTTCGTGGAGGGCGCCGACAACTCCGAGGAGGAGCGGTACTCGCCCGGTGAACGGTACGGCCGCGTCTACCAGATCAACTATCTGCGCTGCATCCTCTGCGGGCTGTGCATCGAGGCGTGCCCGACGCGGGCGCTCACGATGACCAACGAGTACGAGCTCGCCGACGACAACCGCGAGAGCCTGATCTACACCAAGGACATGCTGCTCGCGCCGCTGCGCGAGGGCATGGAGACGCCGCCGCACGCGATGCGGCTCGGCGAGACCGAGGAGGACTACTACCGCCTCGGCCTCCAGCCGGAGCCGGCCGCCGAGCCGTCCGCCGCCGAGGCGCCCGGGAAGGGTGAGGCGAAGTGAGCGCCCACGTCCTGGCCGGGAGCGCGGTCGTCGCGCAGGTCGCCGACAAGCAGTCCGGCGAGCCGTTCTTCTTCTGGGTCCTCGCGGTCGTGTCGGTGTGCGCCGCGCTCGGCATGATCTTCATGCGCAAGGCGGTGCACTCGGCGCTGCTGCTGGCGACGGTGATGCTGTCGCTGGCCGCGCTGTACGCGATCCAGAACGCCCCGTTCCTGGCGTTCGTGCAGGTGATCGTCTACACCGGCGCGGTGCTGATGCTGTTCCTGTTCGTGCTGATGCTCGTCGGGGTCAGCTCCACCGACTCGCTGGTGGAGACGATCAGGGGACAGCGGTTCTGGACGGCGGTCATCGCGGTCGGCTTCTTCGTGCTGCTCGCGCTCGGGCTCGGCAACGCCGCGCTCGGCGACTCGGCCGGGCTGAAGACCGCCAACGCCGACGGCAACGTGATCGGGCTGGCGCGGCTGCTGTTCAGCAAGTACGTGTTCGCCTTCGAGGCGACCAGCGCGCTGCTGATCACCGCGGCGCTCGGCGCGATGGTGCTCGCGCACCGCGAGCGGACCACGCCGAAGCCGACGCAGAAGGACCTGTCGGTCGAGCGGTTCAAGACCGGCGCGCACCCGGGCCCGCTGCCCGGCCCCGGCACGTACGCGCGGCACAACGCGGTGGACATGCCGGCGCTGCTGCCGGACGGCACGCCTTCGGAGCTGTCCCTCAACCCGGTCATCGCGGCGCGCACCGACACGATCGAACGGCACACCGACCTGTACGGCGAGACCGAGGAGGAGGCCGTCGAGGAGGACGTGGCGGCGGTCCGGGCGGTGACCGAGGAGGTGAAGGACGCCGACGCGGAGTCGCGCGCGGTGTTCCGGAGCGCGGGTCCCGCGACCGGTGAGAGCGAAGGGAAGGCAGGCGAATGAGTCCCGGGCACTACCTGGCGCTCTCGGCGATCCTGTTCACCATCGGCGCCGTCGGCGTCCTGGTGCGGCGCAACGCGATCGTGGTGTTCATGTGCGTGGAGCTGATGCTCAACGCCACCAACCTGGCGTTCGTGTCGTTCGCCCGGATGCACGGCAACCTCGACGGCCAGATCATCGCGTTCTTCGTGATGGTGGTGGCCGCGGCGGAGGTCGTGGTGGGCCTGGCGATCATCATGACCATCTTCCGGACCCGCAGGTCCTCGTCGGTGGACGACGCGAACCTGCTGAAGTACTGAGAGGTCGGGGATGAAAGCGGAAGGCATCCAGGCCGCGTCCTGGCTCCTGGTCGCCCTGCCCCTCGCGGGCGCGGCGGTCCTGCTGCTCGGCGGGCGCCGCACCGACCGGTGGGGGCACCTGCTCGGCGTCCTGATGTCGGTGGCCTCGTTCGTCGTCGGCTGCGCGATGTTCGCGCAGATGATCGGGTACGACGCCGAGGAGCGGCGCCGCACCCTGCACCTGTGGGACTTCATCGACGTCGGCTCGTTCAAGGTCGGCATGGACCTGCTGGTGGACCCGCTGTCCATCAGCTTCGTGCTGCTGATCACCGGGGTGGGCTCGCTCATCCACGTCTACTCGATCGGCTACATGGCGCACGACCCGGACCGGCGCAGGTTCTTCGCGTACCTGAACCTGTTCGTCGCGGCGATGCTGCTGCTGGTGCTCGGCGGCAACTACATCGTGATGTTCCTCGGCTGGGAGGGCGTCGGCCTCGCCTCGTACCTGCTGATCGGGTTCTGGCAGCACAAGCCGACGGCGGCGACCGCGGCGAAGAAGGCGTTCGTGGTGAACCGGGTCGGCGACTTCGGCCTGATCACCGCGATCGTGCTGATGTTCTCCACGTTCGGCAGCGTCGGCTTCGACCGGATCCTCGGCGAGGGCGCCGAGCACGTGGGGCTCGCCTCGCAGCTGTCCACCGGGACGGCGACCGCGATCGGGCTGCTGCTCCTGCTCGGCGCGTGCGGCAAGTCGGCGCAGCTCCCGCTCCAGTCCTGGCTGCTGGACGCGATGGAGGGCCCGACCCCGGTGTCGGCCCTGATCCACGCCGCGACGATGGTGACCGCGGGCGTCTACCTGATCGTCCGCTCCGCGCCGATCTTCGAGATGTCCGACACCGCGCAGCTCGTGGTGACGATCGTCGGCGCGGCCACGCTGCTCGCCGGTGCGATCATCGGGTGCGGCAAGGACGACATCAAGAAGGCCCTCGCCGGTTCGACGATGTCGCAGATCGGCTACATGCACCTGGCGGCCGGGCTCGGCAAGCCGGGCTACGTGTTCGCGATCGCGCACCTCATCGCGCACGGCTTCTTCAAGGCGGGCCTGTTCCTCGGCGCCGGGTCGGTCATGCACGGCATGAACGACGACGTGAACATGCGCCACTACGGCGGCCTGCGCAAGGTCATGGTGGCGACGTACGCGACGTTCGGGCTCGGCTACCTCGCGATCATCGGGTTCCCGTTCCTGTCGGGCTGGTTCACCAAGGACGGCATCATCGAGGCCGCGTTCGAGAAGGGCGGCGTCTCGGGCAACATCCTCGGGGCGTGCGCGCTGATCGGCGCGGGCGTCACCGCCTACTACATGTCGCGGGTGATGTTCATGACCTTCTTCGGCGAGAAGCGCTGGGAGGAGGACGTGCACCCGCACGAGTCGCCCAAGGTGATGACCATCCCGCTGATGGTCCTCGCCGTCGGGTCGGTGTTCGCCGGAGGGTTCCTGGTGCTGGGGAGCTTCTCGGACTTCCTGGAGCCGGTCGTCGGGGCGCCGGAGGAGGAGCACTCCTTCAAGTTCGTCACCGCTCCCGGCGTCGCCACGTTCGTGCTGATGATCGTCGGTGCGGCGATCGCGTGGCGGCAGTACGGGGCCCGGAAGGTGCCGGTCGAGGCGCCCAAGGGCTCGTTCGTCACCGTCGCGGCCCGCCGCGACCTCTACGGCGACGCGCTGAACGAATCGGTGCTGATGCGGCCCGGCCAGTGGCTGACCCGCCTCGCGGTCTGGTTCGACAGCCGCGGCGTGGACGGCGCCGTCAACGGCCTCGCGGCCGGGGTCGGCGGCACCTCCGGACGGATCCGGCGCATGCAGACCGGGTTCGTCCGCTCGTACGCCCTGTCGATGTTCTTCGGCGCAGCCCTCGTGGTCGCGGCCCTGCTGGTGGTGAACGTGTCATGAAGGACTTTCCCTGGCTGAGCGTCCTCATCGCGCTGCCCCTGGTCGGCGCGGTGCTGGTGAGCGCGCTGCCGCGGGCGCGCGAGACGCTCGTCAAGCAGGCCGCCCTCGCGGTGTCGGTGGTCGTCGCGATCGCCACGCTGGTGATGGCCTCGCAGTTCGACCCGGACGGCGCGCGGTTCCAGTACGACGAGAAGTACTGGTGGATCAAGCAGTTCGGGGTGCACTGGGCGCTCGGCGTCGACGGCGTCGCGCTCGTGCTGATCGTGCTGTCGGTGATCCTCGTCCCGCTGGTCATGCTGGCCTCGTGGAGCGAGGACGACCGTTCCGGCGGGGTGGACGTGCCCGCCAAACGGTCGGTGAAGACGTACTTCGCGCTGCTGCTGACGCTCGAAGCGGCGATGATCGGCGTGTTCGCGGCGACCGACGTCTTCCTGTTCTACGTCTTCTTCGAGGCGATGCTGATCCCGGTGTACTTCATCATCGGGTACTTCGGCGGGCCGCAGCGCTCGTACGCGGCGGTCAAGTTCCTGCTGTACTCGCTGCTCGGCGGCATGATCATGCTGGTCGCGGTGATCTGGCTCTACCCGCTGTCGAACAAGGCGGTGAGCGACGGCGGCGTCGGGCACGGCACGTTCCTGTTCAGCGAGCTGACCAAGATGGACGTGGACCCGACCACGGCCAAGTGGCTGTTCCTCGGCTTCTTCGTCGCGTTCGCGATCAAGGCGCCGATGGTGCCGGTGCACACCTGGCTGCCGGACGCGGCGCAGCAGTCGCCGCCCGGCGCGCTGGTGCTGATCGTCGGCGTGCTCGACAAGGTCGGCACGTACGGGATGCTGCGGTTCTGCCTGGAGCTGTTCCCCGGGGCGTCCAAGTGGGCGACGCCGGTCGTGCTCGGGTTCGCGGTGCTCAGCATCATCTACGGCGCGGTCCTCGCGATCGGGCAGGTCGACCTGAAGCGGCTGATCGCCTACACCTCGGTCTCGCACTTCGGGTTCATCGTGCTCGGCATCTTCGCGATGACCTCGCAGGGCCAGTCCGGCGCGGCGCTCTACATGGTCAACCACGGGTTCTCCACCGGCGCGCTGTTCCTGGTCGTCGGCTTCATGATCGTGCGCCGCCGGTCCGCGCGGATCGGCGACTACGGCGGCGTGCAGAAGGCCGCGCCGGTGCTCGCCGGGACGTTCCTGGTCGCCGGGCTGTCCGGGCTGTCGCTGCCGGGCCTCGCGCCGTTCGCCTCGGAGTTCCTGGTGCTGACGGGCACGTTCACGCGGTACCGGGTGCCCGCGGTCATCGCCACGGCCGGGGTCGTGCTCGCCGCGATCTACATCCTGTGGATGTACCAGCGGACGATGGGCGGGCCGAAGGCCGAGGCCGTGGAGGGGATGCGCGACCTGTCGGCCAGGGAGAAGTGGGCGGTGGCGCCGATCCTGGCGATCATCGTCGCGCTCGGCTTCTTCCCGCAGCCGGTGCTGAACGTGATCAACCCATCGGTCAAGCAGACGCTGGTCCGGGTCGACGAGCGCGATCCGGCGCCGAAGATCACCGGCAACGTCGCCGAGAACGGAGCGCGTCCATGAGCGCGAGCAGTCACGTCGGCGGGGCCCTCGCTCACGGGGTCCTCGCGCAGGGCGGCGACATCCCCGCCCCGCACATCGAGTACGACCAGCTCGGGCCGATGCTGCTGGTCTTCGGCGCGGCGATCGCCGGGGTGCTCGTCGAGGCGTTCGTCGGGCGCCGCGCCCGCTACTGGACGCAGGTCGCGGTCTCGGTGCTCGGCCTCGCCGGCGCGTTCGTGTGGACGATCGTGCTCGCCGCCAAGGACAAGCCGCACCATGTCGCCGCCGAGGGCGCGATCGGCGTGGACGGCGCGACGCTGTTCCTCCAGGGCACGATCCTCGTCCTCGCGCTCGTCAGCCTCCTGCTGATCGCCGAGCGCGGCGGCGGCCGCGGCGCGGCCTCGGTCGAGGGCGGGCACTTCACCGCGCAGGCGGCGGCGCTGCCCGGCACCGAGGCCGAGCAGCAGACGATGGCCGCCGGGATCCGGCAGACCGAGGTCTTCCCGCTGCTGCTGTTCGCGGTCGGCGGCATGGTGATGTTCCCGGCGTCCAACGACCTGCTCACGATGTTCGTGGCGCTGGAGGTCATGTCGCTGCCGCTGTACATCCTGTGCGGGCTCGCGCGGCGGCGCCGGCTGCTGTCGCAGGAGGCGGCGGTCAAGTACTTCCTGCTCGGCGCGTTCTCCTCGGCGTTCTTCCTGTACGGGGCGGCGCTGCTGTACGGGTACGCCGGGTCGGTGCGGCTGTCGGTGATCTCCGCGCAGCTCAGCCGGGACGCGGGCAGCGAGACGCTGCTGCTCGGGGCGTCGCGCTGCTGACGGTCGGGCTGCTGTTCAAGCTCGGCGCCGTCCCGTTCCACATGTGGAAGCCGGACGTCTACCAGGGCGCCCCGACCCCGGTGACCGCGCTGATGGCGTCCTGCACGCTCGTCGCCGCGTTCGGCGCGATGCTGCGGGTGTTCTACGTCGCGCTGGAGAACCTGAAGTGGGACTGGCGGCCCGTGATGTGGGGCGTGGCCATCCTCACCATGGTCGTCGGCGCGGTCATCGCGATCACCCAGACCGACATCAAGCGGATGCTCGCGTACTCGTCGGTCGCGCACGCCGGCTTCCTGCTCACCGGTGTGATCTCCACCTCACGCGACGGGCTGTCGGGCACGCTGTTCTACCTGGCGGCCTACGGGTTCACCACGGTCGGCGCGTTCGCGGTGATCACGATGGTGCGGGACGCGGGCGGCGAGGCGGCGCACCTGTCCCGCTGGGCCGGGCTCGGCAAGCGCTCCCCGGTCGTCGCCGGGACGTTCGCGTTCTTCCTGCTGGCGTTCGCGGGAATCCCGCTGACGAGCGGGTTCACGGGCAAGTTCGCGGTGTTCAAGGCGGCGATCGAGGGCGGGGCGACCCCGCTGGTCGTCATCGGCGTGCTGTCGTCGGCGGTCGCGGCGTTCTTCTACGTCCGCGTGATCGTCGTGATGTTCTTCAGCGAGCCCGAGGCGGACGGCCCCACGGTCGTCGTCGGGCTGCCGACCGCGGCTGCCGTCGCGCTCGGGCTGACGGCTACTGTGGTACTCGGTGTGCTCCCTCAGCCCATGCTGGACCTCGCGGGCACGCCGCGACACAGATGTTCGTGCGGTGATGCTCCGCTAGGGGGTTTGGGTGAGTAGCGCTTTCGCTGGGGCGTCCGGGGCTCCGGCCCCGCGCGCGGCGGGGACGGACGAGGCGACGGGACCGTTCGGGCTGCCCATCGACCCGGCCCTCGCCGCGGAGGTGCAGGAGGGCCTGGCCGCGGTCGAGTCCCTGCTGATGGAGTCGGTCCACAGCGAGGACCCGATGCTCGCCCAGGCGTCCAAGCACCTGGTCGAGGCGGGCGGCAAGCGCTTTCGCCCGATGCTGGTGCTGCTCGCCGCGCAGTTCGGCGACCCCGCCGCGGCCGGCGTCGTGCCGGCCGCGGTGGTGGTCGAGCTGACCCACCTCGCGACGCTCTACCACGACGACGTGATGGACGAGGCGACGGTGCGGCGCGGCCAGCCGTCGGCCAACTCCCGGTGGACCAACACCGTCGCCATCCTCACCGGCGACTACCTGTTCGCCCGCGCGTCCGACCTGCTGGCCGACCTCGGCCCCGACGCGGTGCGGATCCAGGCCCGCTCGTTCGCCCGCCTCGTCCGCGGGCAGATCCAGGAGACCGTCGGCGCCGCGCCGGAGTGCGACCCCCTGGAGCACTACCTCCAGGTGGTCGCCGACAAGACGGCGTCGCTGATCGCCACGTCCGGCCGGTTCGGCGCGCTGCTGTCGGGCGCCCCGCCGCACGTGGTCGACACCGTCACCTCCGCCAGCGAGAAGATCGGCGTCGCGTTCCAGCTCTCCGACGACATCCTCGACATCGCCTCGGACACCGAGCAGTCGGGCAAGACCCCCGGCACCGACCTGCGCGAGGGCATCCGCACCCTCCCGATGCACCACGTCCTCGCGGGCGTCGGGTCCGGCCCGGGCGACGCCCGGCTGCGCGAGCTGCTCGGCCAGGACCTGTCCGGCGACGCCCCCCACGCCGAGGCCCTCGCGCTGCTGCGCGCCCACCCCGCCATGGACCGCGCCCGCGCCGACCTGCGCCGCTGGGCCGAGGACGCCCGCGCCGAGCTCCTCACCCTCCCCGACATCCCCGCCCGGTCGGCCTTCACCGGCCTCTGCGACTACGTCGTCTCCCGCACCGGCTGAGCCGTTCCCCGGACCGGTCGCCCTTCCCCTCCTCCCCTCTCACAGACTTTCCCCCGGCCACTCTCCGCGGCCGTTCGGCGGACTCCCTGGACCCCTGCTGCGAAGCGGGGGCGGTGGACGCCGAGGGCCGACGCGCGGGCTGGAAGGCGGGTGTGGACGGGAGGGGCGGGGGACGGCCGGGTCAGGCGTTCTGGGGCTCTTCCTGGGCCAGGCCCCTGGCCTTCATCGCGTGCAGGACCAGGTCGATGAGGACCTGCTTGCACGAGTCGAGGCGGCGGGCGTCGCACAGCATGACCGGGACGCTCGGGCCGAGGTTCAGCGCGAGCTGGATCTCCGCCAGGTCGTACTGGCGGGCGCCCTCGAAGCAGTTCACCGCCACGATGAACGGGGTGCCGCGCCGTTCGAAGTAGTCGACCGACGGGAAGCAGTCGGACAGGCGGCGGGTGTCGGCGAGCACGACGGCGCCGAGCGCCCCGAGCGACACCTCGTCCCACATGAACCAGAAGCGCTCCTGGCCCGGCGTGCCGAACAGGTAGACGACGTACTCGTCGCGCATCGTGATGCGCCCGAAGTCCATCGCGACCGTGGTCGTCCTCTTCTTCTCCACGCCGGAGATGTCGTCGACGCCGACGCTCTCGTCGGTGAGGACCTCCTCGGTGCGCAGCGGCTTGGTCTCCGAGACCGTCGCGACCATCGTCGTCTTGCCCACCCCGAAGCCGCCGGCGATCACGATCTTGACCGCGGTGGGCAGCCGGCGGCCGCGCTCGGGAGCCTAGAGGGCCCGGAGACCATCGATCACCGCCTTGTAGAGCCTGATGTCGTGCATGTCCGCCTCCGGTTCGGGTTCCTGCATCGAGATGAAGCCCTGGTCGAGGAGGTCACCGAGCAGCACCCGGACGGTCGCCATCGGAAGGTTGAGATGGCCGGTGAGCTCGGCCACCGACATGACCTGCTGGCAGAGCCGGACGATCGCGACGTGCTCGGGGCCGAGCCCGACCGCGGCGTCGGCGTCCGACCCGACCGCGACCACGAGCGTGATCAGGTCGAACCTGCCGCGGGTCGGCTCGATCCGCCCGCTGGTCATCACGTACGGCCGCACCATCGGGCCGGCGTGCTCCTCCCAGGGCTCGGCGCCGGCCTGCTCGGACCAGTGGTCGACGTCGCCGGGCCGTTCGCGGGGCGCGTCGTCCGCCCAGCGCTCCCTGGAGGGGTCCTCGGGCGGCATCATGAGGCGCCCCTGCCCTCGGCCTCCGCGCGCGACGGGGTCGTCAGGTGGTGGCCCATGCTGGTGACCAGCATCGCCATCTCGTAGGCGATCAGGCCCACGTCGGCCTCCTCGCCCGCGAGCACCGCGAGGCAGGCGCCCTGGCCGGCCACCGTCACCAGCAGGAACGCCGACTGCATCTCGATGATCGACTGCCGGACCGGGCCGCCGCCGAACCGGACCCCGGCGCCCTTGGCCAGGCTCTGGATCCCCGCCGCGACCGCCGCCAGATGCTCGCCGTCGTCCTGCGCCATGCCCTCCGACGACGCCATCAGCAGCCCGTCCGCCGACAGCACGACCGCGTGCGAGGCGTTCGGGAGCCGCCGCACCAGGTCGTCCAGCAGCCAGCTCAGGTCCGCCGACGAACCCGTCTTCTGCATCACTGATCGTCCTCGCCTTCCGCTGCTCGCTCAGCGAGCGATTGGGCCGCCGCAGCGCTCCGGCCGCGGCGCGTGCCGAGCTGGTACGCGTCCATGATCCGCTGGATCTCCTCGGGCGAACGCACCGGGGCGCCGCTCGGGTCCGCCGCGGCGCGCGGGGCGTCCGGGGCGCCCGCCGGGGCGGCGGCCGGTTCGGGGGCGGTCTGCAACGGCGGGGTCAGGTTGGCCTGCGGTACCCGGACGGGCAGGCCGGACGGGGTGGTCGTCTCGTCGGGCACTGGTCGCTGGTCCTCCGGCTGAGAGGTGGGCGTCGGCTTTCCGTTCACGGCCCCGCGCGGGGCCGCCGCGAGCCGCAATTGGGGACGGATGTGAGAACGTCCGTGTTGGCGGCGAACCTGCGCGCGCTGACAATTCGTGGGCCGAAGTGTTCCCACTTGTGCGAGATGGTGTGCGGCGAGGTGAGTACGCCGTCCCGATGACTGCGGAGCGAAGTGCGGATTTCTCGCGCCCGCCGGGCGCCGGCCTCCGGAGCCGCCGCCGCGCACGCGCGGGGGACGGCCGCCCGCGCGTGCGGGAGCCGTGCCCCGGCCCGCGGGCGGGGGGTGCGGAAGCGCATGGGAATCGCCCTAACAATTTTTTGGAATCGGCAGCCGCTTGAGGAATAAAGCGGGTGCGGGATACTCCGGTTCAGTGGGCGGGCGCGGCGGTCGGCCGGGTCCGTACGGCCCAGAACCCTAGCAATGCCAACACACCCGCTCAAGGCGAATGACAGGGTCCGGGAAGGCCGTCCCGTTTGCCGCCTTGTGTCGTTTTCCCGGTTATGACGAAATTCACTTTTCCGGGGAAGGGGGCGCGCCCGGCATGAGGAGGTGGACGGCCGCGAGGACGGCGGCGCGGACGATCGCCGTCGGATGGTACAGGTCCTTGTCGTGCCACAGCGGCGGATCGCCCGCGCGGTCCGCGGCGGGCCGTCCGAGGTCCGCTTCGAGGAGCGGGCGCGCCCGTTCCGCCGCCCGCCGGCACTCCTCGTACGAGGTCGTCCCGTCAAGGCCGCCCGGCCCGCCGGGAGCGCCGGCGCGGGGCGCGGTGAGCAGGAGGACCTGGACGGCGTAGGCGGTCTCCTCGACCGTTCCGTCCCAGCGGCCCCACGTGCCGTCCGTACGCTGCGTGTCCAGCACCCAGCGGCGCGCGCGGTCCACCGCCGCCGCGTGCCGTTCCCCGCCGAAGCGGTCGAGGGCCAGCGCGCAGCAGGCCGTCGCGTAGAACGGGGACGCGTGCCAGCGGTCGGTCCAGCTCCCGTCCGGACGCTGCCGCTCGGCCAGCCAGCCCGCGACCTTCGCGACCGTCGCGGCGTAGCGGCCGGCCGCCTCCGCGCCGATCCGGTCCCGGCCGACGGACGCCAGGTACTCGCCGAACGCCTCCATGACGTGCGCGTTCGTCGTCAGGGACGCGCCCTCCTCGCCGCGCCAGGTGCAGAAGTGCGTGGCCGTCTCGTACTCCCACAGGGGATCGGGCCGGTGCGGCGCGCCGAGCAGCGCGAGCGCGTACAGGGCCCCGGCCGTCGTGTCGGCGTCGGCGGGAAGCCCGGCCGCCGCGGGCGTGCCGTCCGCGCCGAGCGGGGCGGTCAGGCTCAGCACGAGCTCGGGCGGCGCGACGAACGGGACGCCCGCGCGCTCCAGCCACGCCAGCACCCAGCCGCGCTCGAACACCGTCAGCGGGAACCCGACCGGCACCGGCCCGCCGTGCGCCGCCGTGACCGTCTCCAGGTACCAGCGCGCGGGCGCGCTCGGGTCGGCGGGCGGCCGGTCGCCGAGCCACGCGGCGGTGGCGGCGGGCGAGGCCCCGATCGTCCCGGTCGGCTCGGGCCGCGCCTGCGGCAGGCCGCGCGCCGCGTCCCCCGCGATCTCCAGCGCGTGCATCAGCTTCTGCGGCGGCTCGGCGCCCGTGCCGAGCAGCCGCCGGACGAACCGCAGCTTGCCGTCGTCCATGCCGTCCGGCAGGGGCAGGCCGGGCTCGGGCCACGCGGTCTCGCCGGCCGCGCGCAGGGCCGCGAGATGCTCGTTCAGCGCCTGCACCAGCGCCGGAACGATCAGCTCGATCGCGGGCATGTCGGGCAGCGCGTCCTGCCGCGGGCCCCAGTACAGCAGGCCCCGGGCGCGCCGCAGCCCGCGCTCGGCCGCCCTCACCACGTCGCCCGGAGCGGGGCCGGCGCCGTTCGCGGGGGCCGCGGCCCGGCGGGCGAGCACGGACAGCAGGGCCTCGGTCGCGGAGAGGGTGGGGACGAGCGCGTACCCGTCGTCGGGGGCGCCCCAGCCGCCGTCGGGCCGCTGCGTCCGGACGAGGTAGGCGACGCGTTCGGCGTGGCCGGTGAGCCAGGGGCGAGCGCCACCAGCCGGCCGGTCTCGTACACCGAGGGGGACACCTGGCCCCACGGCGCGGCGACGAGCCCGGTGATCAGGTCGCGGGCCGCCGCGGGCACGTCCGCCGCGGGGACGGCGGCGGCCGGCGAGGGTGCGGGGGGCGCGGGCGCGGGCGCGGGGGGCGCGGGCGTGGTGCGCGCGGCGGGCTGGACCCGGGTCTCGGCCGGGGAGCCGCCGCTCACAGCTCGCCCCAGTAGTCGGTGCCTCCGTAGAAGCCCATGCTGTAGCCGATCTGCCGTTCCAGGTAGGCGGTCTCGGCGGGGCAGGGGCCGCGCAGCGGGCCGAGCCGTTCGCGGCACCGTTCGACGAGCTCGGCGATCCGCGCGGTCACGGTCTCGCGGTCGGCGCCGAGGAGCAGCGCGTTGAGGTCGCCCCAGGCGACGTCGCGCCGGTACGTCGCGAGGTCGTTGAGCAGGCGCAGCACCTGCTGGACGTCGCGGCTGGCCTCCAGCAGCGCGTCCAGTCGCGCGAGCGCGCCGGGCTCGGAGTTGAAGATCCAGTGCCCGGCGTTGACGAACGTGGAGCCGAAGTTGTCGGCGTTCGCGAGGTAGTCGTCGAGCGACGGGCCGGGCGGGACGGCCCCGGGCCGCGTTCCGCCGCCGGCCGCGGCCTTCCCCTCGGCGGTACGGGCGGCCTGCCAGTCCCACTCGCGGGCCATCGCGGCGAGCATCCTGCGCAGCTCGTCCGTCCACACCTCCTCGAACGCGCCGAACGAGGGGGACGTCGCGAGCCGTTCGCGGATGTCGGTCAGGAACCGGGCGAGCGGCACGTCGCCGTCCGGGGGCTCGCCCCGTCCCGCCGCGAGGCACTCGGCGACGACCGCGTCCACGTCGGCGCGCTCGGTCGCGAGGTAGTCGATCTGCCAGTCCAGGGCGAAGATCCACAGCGAGGTGCGGTTGGCGGTCTCCAGCTGCTCGCGCGTGCATCCGGGGGAGCCGAACGCGTTGGCCATCGAGACGGCGTTGAAGAGCGTGGCGTCGAACGGGCGCCCGGAGAACAGGCCCGGGTAGGTCTTGGCGCAGCTCTGGAGGTCGCGTTCGCACTGGGCGGTGAGGGCGCAGATCCGGCCCTGCTCGGCCGCGGTCCGGATCTCGCCCGCCTCCACGGGGGTCATGCCGCGCCCTGAGCGGGTGCGGGCGGACGGAGCGTGGTCCGGAGCGGGGACTTCCGGGCGGGAAGGAGGCCGGTGTCAGTGGACATGCGCGACTGCCCCTCGGTGTGGAATTGGCGAGTACGGCGCCGGGTCGCCCGTCGGGGAAACGGGGGTCAGGCGGGCGAACTATGCATTCCGTACCCAAGAGTGAAGCTTGTGTGCTTTGTGGGGTTCTGTGGAAGTATCACATGATCATTTAACGCGATCAAGGTCGTTGAAGGAAGAAATATATAGTGCCCGGAGTGACGTTCATCACTTGCTGGTGAGGTCGTCTCACGTCGTGGAACAGTCAGGAAGCGGCCTGAAGTCCGTCCGAACGCAGCCTGAACGCGCGCCGGATCCGGCTGTCACGAGAAGTTCGTTCGAGAGCCGCTGGCCCTTTTTCGGGCGCGGCGCGGCCGTCAGGCGGCGGGGCGCGGGGTGATGTCGGCGGGCAGCATGACGGGCCAGGACGGCTTGGTCGAGACCTTGACGTGGCCCTTGATCTGACGGCTGCCGCAGTGGGCGACGACGGGGTAGGTGCCCTCCGCCGTGCCCTTCTTGACCTCGGCCGTTCCGCTGCCGTCGGCGGGCTTGCCGTCCTTGGAGCCGTCCGCGTCGAGCGTCACGTCGTCGGCGAAGGCCGGCGACGCCGCCCAGTGCCGCTTCGGCCCGGCCTTCTCGCCGGCCCCGCAGCCGCGGGCCGTGATCTCCACCCGCTGGCCCGGGTGGGCGACGCCAGGCTGCACCCCCATCGCGTGCGCGTCCCGCGTCTTCGCCTCACCGTTCATCGGGCACGCAAGCCCGGCCGCGACGAGGCCGGCTCCCAGTACGGTGACGCTCAGTACGCGCAAAGCGACTCCTCGGTGAGGGGATGTGACTTCCCGCACTCTAGTGCTTGACGAACCATCACTCCTAGAGATGCCCCCAAAACCGGAAAAGTTGTCCCTTCAGGGCCGGAGCCGGGTCATCGGACGGGCTCGGGGTCGGGCAGGGCCCGCGCCGCGGCCCGCCGGGCCCGCCGCCCGGCGCGCACGCCGTCCGACGTGAGCACCGCCAGCGCCGCCCAGACCAGCAGGAACCCGGCCCAGCGGCTCGCGGGCATCGCCTCGTGCTGCACCAGCAGGCCGATCAGGAACTGGAGCACCGGCGCCAGGTACTGGAGCATGCCGATCGCGCTCATCGGGATCCGGATCGCCGCCGCGTTGAACAGCATCAGCGGGACGGCCGTCACGATCCCGGCCCCCGCGAGCAGCGTCCCGTGCCCGATCCCGTGGTGGCCGAACGCCGCGTCCCCGCGCGCCTCCAGCGTCACCGCGTACGCGATCGCGGGGACGAGCAGCACCAGCGTCTCCACCGTGAGGCTCTCCGCGGACGGCATGCCGGCGAACTTCTTGACCAGCCCGTACAGCCCGAACGAGAACGCCAGCGTCAGCGCGATCCAGGGCGGGCGGCCGTAGTCGGCCGACAGCACCAGCACCGCCGCCGTGCCGAGCCCGACCGCCGCCCACTGCCACGCCCGCAGCCGTTCCCGGAAGATCACCACGCCGAAGACCACGGTGATCAGCGGGTTGACGAAGTAGCCGAGCGCGGCCTCGATCGTGTGCCCGGAGTTGACCGCGTAGATGTAGGTGCCCCAGTTGGCGGTGATGAACACCGCCGCGAGCGCCAGCAGCCCGAGCTGCCGCGCGGTGAGCGTCCGGATCCAGGCCCACTGCCTGCGGACGGCGAGGATCGCGACGACGGCGACCAGCGACCAGATCATCCGGTGCGCGAGGATCTCCATCGCGCCCGCCGGCTTCAGCAGCGGCCAGTAGAGCGGGAAGAGCCCCCACAGGACGTAGGCGGCGAAGCCGGCTGCCAATCCGCGACGGTCCACCACGAGCCTCAAGATATCAGGACGTAATCAGCTAAAACGGAGACGCTCCTGACCACAGGAGGACGCGCCCGCTGCCGCGCCGCCCGGCGAGCTAACCTTGAGGACATGTTCGGCTCCACGAAGATGGTCGACCCGGCCCAGGCCCTGCCGGGACGCGACGAGCCCGTGCCCGTCCCGCCCCGCCACGAGGTCCTCGGCACACCACTCGCCCCGCCCTACCCGGACGGCACGCGGATCGCGGAGTTCGCGCTCGGCTGCTTCTGGGGCGCCGAGCGCAAGTTCTGGGAGACGCCGGGCGTGGTCTCCACCTCGGCCGGATACGAGGGCGGCTACACGCCGAACCCCACCTACGAGGAGGTCTGCGGCGGCCGTACCGGCCACACCGAGACCGTCCGCGTCGTCTACGACCCGTCCGAGACGACCTACGACGCCCTCCTGCGCGTCTTCTGGGAGGCGCACGACCCCACCCAGGGCATGCGCCAGGGCAACGACGTCGGCACCCAGTACCGCTCGGCGATCTTCTACCGCACCGACGCCGAACGCGACACCGCCGAAGCGTCCCGCGCCGCGTACCAGCAGGTCCTCACGGCCGCCGGCTACGGCCCCATCACCACCGAGATCACCCGCGCCACCGACTTCTACTTCGCCGAGGACTACCACCAGCAGTACCTAGAGAAGGTCCCCAACGGCTACTGCGGCCTAGGCGGCACCGGCC
This sequence comes from Actinomadura sp. J1-007, assembly GCF_009793335.1. Classification (GTDB taxonomy): domain Bacteria; phylum Actinomycetota; class Actinomycetes; order Streptosporangiales; family Streptosporangiaceae; genus Spirillospora; species Spirillospora yumaensis. Next base: position 4,030,206 of record NZ_WING01000001.1, read on the forward strand.
TCTCCTGCCCTGTGGGCGTAGCCCCAGCCGAGTAGCGGCAGACGCCATCGTTGCTTCAGGTTGGGTTTGCCTGCCAACATCCGTCCACTTCTGGAGATGACTTCCAAGGCCATCGGTTCGGGTTCGACGACTCGGATTGCCAGGACACCGCCTGCGCATGCCCGCCACCAACGACCAACGATGGGACGGCTGGTGCTCGCGCCCCGTGGCGGTTGGCCAGCATCAAACTCGAAGTGGAAGGAACGACGCATCGGCGCATCTGTATGGTGCGCCAGACAGATACTCAAAGTAGGCGAGCAACTTCAACCGCTGCCGCCTGTGTTCGCGAGCTACCAAGTGGAGTGATCATGCGCGGGCAAGACGATTACTAGCGGTACCTCTGCAGGACCCCAACGCTACTGCGGCTTTGGTGGCACAGGCCTGTCTTCCCCAATCGGGAGGGGCCCCTCCCGATTGATCCCCTGGTCTCGGAGCCTATTGTTTCTGTCCATGGAGGAAGGCGACGGCGAGGATGAAGGTAGCTGCAGGATCATCGATCGAATCACCGGTCGGCAGGTTCTTGGCAGAGTCGAGCACTCGTCGGGCTAGGCAGGGACCGGACCAGTCCGCGGCAAGGGTCGCGGAGTGAACTGCCAGGTGGGGCTCTTCCTCGATGGCGTCTGCCAACGCCGGACCTATCCTCCCCAGAAAGTCGTAGATGGTTTGAAGACTGTCTTCCCCGCTCGGAGAGGTGCTGTCTAGCAGTGCGGTGACCTGGATGCCATACTCATGATCTTCGGTAGCTGTCCGTACGGTCATCATGCCGAGCATTGAGCGCAGTTTCCATGCTTCAAGCTCGTGATCGATCTCCTCATCAGGATGTTGACGAATATATTCGTCGATGGATTTTTCCCAGTCCTCCCGGTCTCGCGGACGAAGGAAGTCGCCGGAGGAGCGAGGCAGCAGGCCGTCGTTCTGGGAACTGGCATAAATCCAAGCGGGATGTATGCCCGCGCTTTCGAGTAGAGCGGTTCTCGCACGGTCGGCTGCTGCCAAGTCAAGCGGTCCATTGTCCGCGAACAGCAAGTCATCGGGTGCGGGTGGACGGCCGAGGTGTTCCTCGCGCTTGCGCTGAAAGCTTCTCATCTCTGCGGCAGCAAGCGGGCCGAGCCGAAAGACCTCGCGTCTGCGTGTTTCGACGTGAGAGTGGCCGAGTTCGAAAGCGACCTTGATGAAGAGGGTTCCTGGGCCGCCGTGCCAGTCTCGGTCTTCGCTTCTGACCGATTGGGTGAATGCGGGGAGCATGAACAGGTGGCTCACGGTGGTCAATGGATCTAGATTGAGCGGCGTCGCGCTGAGCAAGATGTCGGCCACCGGGAGCAGCGGGCTGTCCTCACGCAACCCCAATGCCCAGTCGGTCGACTGTTCGCCCAGAAGATCAAGGTCCTCATCGTCTGATGCCGCAAGTGCCGAGTACAACGCCATCAGTAGAAGCGAGCTTTCGTCGCAGACAGGTAGGCCAGCATTGATGAACAACGATAGTCCGGTGGCCAGCTCCTCCGCACAAGTGTTCTCATAAGTTGGTCCCAGATCGAACTCTGAGAGCAGGCGGTGGGCCTCTCGCTGCGCTTTCGCGGAAGGGGTGGGGAGTTCGAGGTCGGGCGGTGGGCCATGGCCGAACCGGGCATCAGCGAGGGCGCGGTTGGGCAGCAGAGCGGCAGGCAGCCTAGGCTGATCGAGTCCCGCCTTCTCGATACGCGCGGCCAAGCGGAGCAGCACGGTGGGGTCGTCGACCGGAAGTCCGAGTTCTCGACTGACAGCAACCGCTTCTGCGATGAAGCGTTGAATGCTCGCCCAGTGATGGGTTCCGCGCAGCACCTCGAGCCATGCGGTGAGTGCGTTACTAAATTCGCCCGCCCCGCGGAACTTCGCAGGAAACACGGCGCCGAGGAGGATCACGTCAAGTGGGTCGGTGTCGTTCAGCCACCCCCGCTCTTCGTCGTCCTGCTGGGCTAGGGCGAGGGCCAGGTAGCCGTACGCGTAGGCACCTGCAAGGCTCATACGACCGGGCTCGTTGGTCCTGATCAGTCGATCCAGAGCCGCGTTCGCGACCTCGTCCGGTGAGCTACCCGGACAGGCACTGCTCCGCTGCTTCTTGGGACCGTCACGCCGTTCGCGTCGTGCGCGACTTCCCTTTCCCATGACGATGGATCCTTCCTGGCGTATGACCGCCTCACGATACTCCAGCCAGCTATGGTTGGCCCCTGCATGTGGAGAGATCGGGGTGAGGAGTGGACTCGACTCGCAATGAAATCTATGGCGGTAATCAGCGTTCCGTGGTTCAGGCCCATGACATCGGCTCAGTGTCCATCAACGAGGCCACGTCTAGCGCGCCTGCTCACCTGACGGAACCGGAACTCTGGCCGCTTGCGGTGGAATGGGACCCGTTGTCGGCTGGGGCCCACCGTGCTCGACCGAGCCCCGCTGACCAAGGTGTGCCTCCGTACATCGAACGCGACGTCGATGGCGAGCTCCGTGAAAGGCTGGCAGCGGCGAACGAGCGGGGCGGTCTGGTGCTGGTCCGCGGGCACTCAGCTGCGGGCAAGACTCGGGCAGCTTTCGAAGCGATGCGTGCGGTCCTGCCAGAGCACAGGGTCGCTACACCGCAGATCGGTACCGAACTACCTGTTGTTCTTGAGGCGATCGGCGGCGTGGGCGTCCGGTGCGTGCTCTGGCTTGACGGTCTCGAACGCTTTCTGGGCCCTGGCGGCTTGGACACGAACATGCTCACCGAGTTCGAGCGGCTGCGCATCCCGCTCCTTGCGACCATCCGAGTAAAGCCATACGAGATCTTCACCCCCGCTATCAGCCAGGAGCGATTCCTGGCTGGGGACCCGGCGGCGCAGATCGGTGCGAGGGTGCTGGGGCGCGTTGAGCCACTAGATCTCAATCGGACGTGGTCGGAGCAGGAACTCCGCCGCGCGAAGGCGAGTAAGGACGAGCGAATCGTCGACGCTGTGGCGCACCACGGTTTTCACGGGGTGGCGGAGTACCTCGCGGCGGGGCCTGCGATCTGGTCTGAATGGCGCCGGTCGAATGACGTCGACGGCGCGCCACGAGGCGCCGCCTTGGTGTCCGCTGCGGTGGATCTTGCACGGACGGGTTTGGCCGGTCCGTACTCCCGGGACCTGCTCGTCGAACTGCATGAGCATTACCTGGCCGCGCAAGGAGGCGCCCTCCTCCGCCCGGAGCCGCTTGCGGGTGCGTTCGTTTGGGCTGAACGGGTTCGTTTTGGGGTAACCAGCCCGTTATTGCCATCTACCGAAGGGCACTGGCACGTCTTCGACTACCTGGTGGACGGAATTGAGCAATTGGCTCAGCCCCAGCCGGTCCCGGAATTCGTTTGGCCACGTGCGGCCGAACGCGTCGCGGATGAGTACGACGCGATGAACGTCGCTCTACACGGCGCGTTGGCGGAGTCGAACGCTTCGTGTGCGACTGCGGAGGCGCTGTGGCGGCCGCTGGCCGATGGCGGATCCGCAATGGCCGCGTACAACCTCGGAATCCTCTGCAGCGCGAACGACCGACCAAGTGAGGCACGGGAGCTCTTTCGGAAAAGTGCCGAGTGGGGCGAACCTCGGGCAGCCTATAACCTCAGCCTCCTTTTGCGTGAAGAGGGAGCCGATGCTGAGGCAGATGAATGGAACCAACTGGCTGTAGATGCCGACTTTCCGCCGGCGCTGTTCAATGTTGGCTTGAGCCTGGAAGAGCAGGGGCGGATAAACGAAGCTGAAGAATGGTATCGGAGAGGCGCTGACCTGGGCGAACATCATGCCGCAACGAATCTCGGTAACATCCTGAGTAAAGCGGGACGAACTGACGAAGCACAGCGTTGGTATCGGCAAGCGGACATGGCCAACGACGCTCTAGCGACCACGAACATCGGCGCCTTCCACCATCAGGCAGGAAGAGTACAACTCGCCGAACGCTGGTATCAAAGGGCTATTGCGCGTGGCTCGGTTGAGGCTAAGACGAATCTGGGAGTGCTTCTCAAGGAGACCGGCCGTCCGGCGGAGGCAGAGAAGTTGTACAGGGAGGCCGTAGATCAGGGGTCTTCGGACGCGGCGTTCAATCTTGGGGGACTATGCGAGAAGACTGGTCGATATGGGGATGCTGAGAGTTGGTATCGGTGTGCCGCCGACGCAGGGCATGATGTGGCAGCCTGGTGCCTCTTTCGGCTTTACTGTGACGGAGACCGCCTCACAGAGGCGGTCTCGATCGTAATGCAATTTGCGGACGAGGGTGATCGTAAAGCGGCAGCCGCCGCAGGTGAATTGCTCATCGATCTTGGTCGGCTCCAGGAGGGAATTTCCTATTTGACGGTCGCAGCAGAGTCCGGTTTGTCTGACGCTGCCTTCAATCTAGGTGTGGCGTTCAACAACTCGGCCCGTCCTGACGAGGCGAAGCGCTGGTACCGCCAAGCGGCAGAGAGCGGTGACGCGGAGGCTGCAGCGAATCTCGCTGATGTGCTGTTTCGCGAAGGATGCGTGGCTTCGGCGATCTGGTGGACTCGCCGGTCTAGAATCATGCGTCGAGAAGCCGAGTGAGGCCCTGGGCGTAAACCCCAGCCGTGTGCCCCCGGGCGCCGCCGAAGTACGGGCTGCCCCAAGTCGTCGTGGTGTGCCTGGTCACGTGGGTTGGGACGTGAGCTGGCCACGGTGGAGTGGCGGGCGTTCGAGAAGGAGTGCTCCGCTACGAAACGCTCCGGTCAACGATCAACTTGGGAGCCGATGAGGGACGGCCCCGCCCTGGTCGACGCGAGTAGCGGCGTGCGGCCTTAAATTACCAAGCCGCGCTACGACAAAGCGGGAGGGCGCCTCGGGCGCTTGAGGTCGGCGACATGGCCGTCCGCTCGCGCGACGCCTTGCTGCGTACGCGCGCTGCTGAAACAGATTTCGAGAGTCGTCTTCGAGGCCAGGCATGCCGACAAGGGTCTTTAAGCTTCCGAGCTGCTGATCCGGTGCCTCTGATATTCGAGTCTCCTGTCACTGCAACTTGCATCCGTTGGCGCGTGCCCTCAATGCTTCACTGTATTCAGGCTCGCTTAACTCGACCTTCAATCTGTGAGGCCTCATCAGAGTCGTCGGCCACTTCCTGGATGACCGCCTCTCCTCGTCCTTAACCGCCCCTTCCTGGACAGTCAAACGATCAGGCCAATAACGTGTGGTGGGTCGAGCATAGAGGAGACTGTGCTTGTGGCGGCTGCCTCTAGCCGGGCTTTGCTGAAGTCGCTTTGAGGGGCGTTCTGGTCTTGTTTCCACCCGAGGGTGCTTGCGGACATTGCAGAGGGAAGCACGGCCGAGTTGAGTTTTCTAAGGCCGGGGCCGCGCGTGAGGGGTGCATGTCCGGCGGCGCGCACGCGACGAGCTGAGTTCCTTTCGCATCTCTGGGACTTCTCAGTAACTTCTGCTTGGCGAGGACGATACGGCCGCGCCGTGGCTTCCGTTCGTTGGAGGAAGCCGGCTGCAAGGTCGTGCATGCGTCGCACGGTCATGGAATTCTTTTCGGGCCCATTGGCGTCCACCAGTGCGACCATGAGTTCCCGTGTGCGGATGAAGTCGTATCGCCCGAGGACTTTTGCAGAAGCGGGGCAGCTTGCAGCGATCACCGCAGTTCGGTGTAAAATTTGGTGTCCAGCGCGTCGAGTTTTTCGGGCACGATCCAGTAATTCCTGTTGCGAATCCTTGTCGGTCAGGCGGTGGTCCCACTCTTCCGTTGGGTGGTCGGATGTTCCGTCCCCCTTGCTGGCAGGCTACTGCCCTGTATGCGAACGGTGACTTTCGTGCTCTCCTTCAGCGCCGTGGACGGGCTACTCATAGTCATGGTCCTCGGCGCTGGCGAGGCTAGGCTCTCAGCCAGCCACGTCCTACTCCGAGGTTCGGGCCCGGCACCCGCATGGGCCTCCCGCAGAGACTGGTGCAGTCTGGTGAAGGCGCCGCGCTCGTGACGTACGACCATGTGGTGGGTCACCGGACACGTTCTTCTGCCCGCGAACTGGGGGTTCGCCGGACAGGGGTGCTCCTCGCAGGGGTGATAGCTACAGTCTGAGGGTGCCCTATGAGATCCAACCAACATTTCTTGTGGAAGCGCTTTGGCTGGCGGTGGCCCTGCTTCTCTTCATGCTCGGGCTTGCAGCGCTGCGCCGGAGCGATACGAGAGTCGGACGCGCGGGCTATCGCCGCCCGGTCGGCAATACAGGCGGGCCGGACAGAGGTCGCGACCCGCTTGCGGATGCTTTGGACGATGTTTCTTGGCTCAACGAATTCGATCCTCATTCTGAGCGTATTCGGGGCGTTCAATTGGATGATCTCGTGAGATACAGGCCCGCTACCTATCGCTCTGCGGTTTCCGACATAGCTCGCGCTCATCGGGAAGGGAAGGTCCTATCGGTTGATCTGGCACCGCTGGAGACCTTCCAGGCGGCGCGAATCGTTGATTTCTGCAGTGGCCTGGCAAAGGGAAGCTCGGGCTGGATATTTCGCGTGACAGACACGGTCATACTGATCAACCCTCGATAATCGACGATAAGGCCGAATGATCGAAAGGAAGCTTGTGGACGAGCAGATACTCGCCATCAACCACAAGGTGCGCACCCTCCAGCTACACCTGGACATTGCAAGGAGGCGACACCGCTGGTCGCACATCTCACTGTTGCTGGGGCCAGTCCTCGGGCTGGTTCTCTATTGTATCTGGTGGTTGCCCGGGATTGACAGGAAACTAGTGTACGTAATTTACGCACCTGCGCTGATCATGGTCGCGGGATTCGTCGTTGCGACCGTACTGTTGAAACATTATCCAGGTGGGCCGGTCAATATGGAGGTCCGTGGTGGCTCTCCCTGGGAAACCTGGCGTGCAAGGCAGAAGGGTCGGAAGAGTGAAGGGCAGTTGGAACTTGAACTGGCACGTGAACGAGAGGTTAGAAAGCGATTGATTTCTGAGGCGGAGACGCCGGTCAGGGTTCGCCGTACCTCCTACAAGGAGGATGCGTATGCGGATATCGATCAGCTCAGGCAGGAGAGTAACTCGTACAGGCGCATCAATAATTGCTTGCAAGGCCTTCTAATAATCGGCTCCTTCGCTGCGACGGCGATCGCCGGTGTGGCCACCAGTCATGCCGTTCTGCGATGGGCCACTCCGGCCGTCACCTTCCTGGTCGGAATCTCGAGCGGATTCATGGGCTACTTCAAATACAAGGAACGCAGCTTCTATCTCCAGCAGACGGCCGACAGTATCGAACAGGAATGGGAGGCGGTAGAGATTGGCGTCGGACGATACAAAAACATCGCGGATGAAAATGAGCGCCTCGAGGAGTTTGTTGCGGAAGTTCATCGCCTGAAATCCGAGCAGAAGAAGCGTCAGCAGAATCTGGAACAGCCGGCCGAGGAGCGTCAGGTCAACGAGTGAGCTGAGTGGATGCACTCGTAGGGTGGTCAGCACCTGACTGGTTGAGCTGGCTGGCCCATGGGTTGCGTGGTAATCGAGCGGCCCAGGTGGGGCTGAGCCGTGGCTTCCGTGGAGCTGTTTTGGATGAGCCGGGCAGCCTGCGGTGGAGAGTGATCACACCTTTTGACGCAAAATTCTCGTTGGTCGCGTGGAGACTTTGAGTGGCCGGTCCAGGCGTGACCGTGGGCGACGGCGAAAGCTGCCACCAGTAGTACTTCCGGAAAGTGCCCCAGGCGGTTACTGCGGTCTAGACGGACCGGCCCCTTCTGTGCGGTCGGCTTCGCTCCGGCCCATTGACTCGGACGGCGTTCGACGAGCTTGCAGGGGACTGGGCGAGGGATGCGGCGCTCACTGAGAGGTGGGGCAGGTGCGGGGTGGGGGGTGGAGGTCGGGGGGAGGGGGAGGCCGGTCAGGGCTGTGTGGGTGAAGGCGACGATGTTCGTTCTCACTTCGGCCAGGGACATGCCGGCTTCGGTGAGTCTGTCGACGAGGTCGGCGCGGGGGGCGTTGAGGACGGCGTGGGCCAGGAACGCGGGGTCCGGGAGGTTCGGGGGGTCGGCGGGGGTTCGCAGTTCGGTGATGACCTTGGTCATCGCCTCGTGCCAGAGGCGGTAGTGGCGGAGGCGTTCGGGGGTGGCGTGGCGTCCGCCCATGGCGCGGACGAGGGGCAGGCCGGGGACGGTGATCCGGTCGAACAGCTCGGTCATGAACGCCAGGGCGCGGTGCAGTGGGGGGCGGGACGGGTCGGCGAGGCGGGCCAGGGCGCCCGGCTCCCAGTCGGCGGTGAGCTGCTCGAAGAGGGCGCCGAACAGGCCCTCGCGGTCGCCGAAGCGACGGAACAGCGTGCCCTTGCCGACCCCGGCCTCGGCCGCGATGTCGTTCATCGAGACCTGGTCGATGTCGTTCTCGCAGATCAGCCGGTGCGCGGCGAGCAGGATCGCGCGCTGGTTGCGTTCGGCGTCCGCCCTCATGACCCCTCGCCGCTTGACATATCCGGACCGACGGTCCGTATGCTAGCGGATGTTAAGCGGACCGCCGGTCCGCTAGAGGAGGGACGAGCCATGCGCGCTGTGCGCTTCCACCAGTACGGTCCGCCCGAGGTGCTGCGGTACGAGGAGGTCCCCGACCCGGTGCCGGGGGACGGGGAGGTCGTCGTCGAGGTCGCGGCGGCCGGGATCGGGTACACCGACGTCCAGCTCAGGGCGGGCGCGCTCGGCGACTGGATGCCCGACCTGCCGATGCCGTTCGCGCCCGGCCACGAGGTGGTGGGGACGGCCGGGGGGCGCCGCGTCCTCGCGCAGGTCATGGGCGGCGGCTACGCCGAACGCGTCGCGGCGCCCGCGGCGGCGCTGGTGCCGGTCCCCGACGGGATCGGCGACCACGAGGCCCTCGCGCTGCTGACGCAGGGCACGGTCGCGGTCGGGCTGCTGGACGTCGCGCGGGTCGAGAAGGGCGAGAGCGTGCTGGTCGAGGCGGCGGCCGGCGGGGTCGGCAGCCTGCTCGTCCAGCTCGCCGCGCGCGCGGGCGCGCGGGTGGTCGCCGGGGTTCGCGGCGAACGGGAGGCCGAGCTCGTCCGGAGTCTCGGCGCCGACGAGACCGTCGACCTCGAACGGGACGAGTGGGAGTTCGGCCCGGTGCAGGCCGTGTTCGAGTCGATCGGCGGCCAGGTCACGCGCAAGGCGCTCGAACGGCTCGAACCCGTCGTCGGGCGCATGGTCCTCTACGGCAACGTCAGCGGCGTCCCGCACGAGATCGACAGCGGCCTGCTCTACCGGCGCGCGCTGTCGGTGCTCGCGTTCGCGACCGCGCTGATGCCGCCCGAACGGATCGCCCCGCTGCGCGAGCGGGCGTTCGACCTGGCCGCGCGCGGCGAGCTGAACCCGGTCATCGGCTCGGCCCGGCCGCTGGCCGAGGCGGCGGAGGCGCACCGCGCGTTCGAGGAGCGGACGACGATCGGCAAGAACGTCCTGCTGCCCTGATCGCGTCCTAGGTTGGAGTGCACGCGACCGAGGGAGGGCCATGGAAGCGATCAGGCGGGCACGGCTGGACGACCACGCGGCGATCATCGCGGCGCTGCCGGCGTGGTGGGGCGACTCGCGCACGCCGGACGAGGCGCGCGAGCTGTCGCTGCTGCTGCCGCGCCTGTTCCTGGAGCACTTCGCCGGAACGAGCCTGGTGGCGGACGGCCCGGACGGCGTCGAGGGCTTCCTCGTCGGCTTCCACTCCGCCGACCGCGCGGACGAGGCGTACATCCACTTCGTCGGCGTCCATCCCGACCGGCGCAAGGGCGGCCTCGCCCGGACGCTCTACGAGAGGTTCTTCGAAGAGGCGCGGGCGGCGGGGCGGACCACCGTGCGGGCCGTCACGTCGCCGGGCAACACGGGCTCCATCGCGTTCCACCGCGCGATGGGGTTCGAGGCGAGCGCGCCGCGCGCCGACTACGACGGGCCCGGCCAGCACCGGGTGTGCTTCCGCAGGGCGCTGTGACCGGTCAGGCGGTGCCGCGCAGGTAGGTGAGCACGGCGAGGACGCGGCGGTGCTTGTCGTCGGTGAGCGGCAGGTCGAGCTTGGCGAGGATGTTGCCGACGTGCTTGCCCACCGTCGCGTCCGAGATGTGCAGGATGCGGGTGATGGCGCTGTTGGAGTGGCCCTCGGCGATGAGGGCGAGCACCTCGCGCTCGCGCGCCGACAGCCGCGACAGCGGGTCGCGGCTGCGGCGCAGGAGCTGGCGGACGACGGTCGGGTCCACGACGGTGCCGCCCTCGACGACGCGGCGCAGCGCCGAGACGAAGTCCTCCACGTCCACCACGCGGTCCTTGAGCAGGTAGCCGACGCGGACGCCGTCGCGCGAGTCGAGCAGCTCGGCGGCGTAGCTGAGCTCGACGTACTGGCTGAGCGCGACGACGGCGAGGCCGGGGCGGGCGCGGCGCAGCTCGACGGCGGCGCGCAGACCCTCGTCGCTGAACCCGGGCGGCATCCGGATGTCGGTGACGACCAGGTCGGGCTCGTGCTCGGCCGCGGCGGCGAGCAGCGCCTCGGCGTCCCCGACCGCGGCGACCACCTCGAACCCGAACCTGCCGAGCAGGCCCGCGAGGCCCTCGCGCAGCAGGACGCCGTCCTCGGCGAGGACTACTCGGACCGTCGGCCGCACGGGATCTCCACGCGTAGCAGGGTCGGCCCTCCGGCCGGACTGGACAGCAGCATTCTGCCGCCGATCACGGCGACGCGGTCGGCCAGGCCCGTCAGACCGGTGCCGCGGCCCGGGTCGGCGCCGCCGCGCCCGTCGTCCTCGACCTCCAGCACGAGCGTCCGGCCGCGCGTCGCCGCGGTCAGCGCCGCACGCGTCGCGCGGCTGTGCTTGGCGACGTTGGCCAGCGCCTCGGCGGCGACGAAGTAGGCGGTGCCCTCCTCGTGCGGCGGGAGCCGTTCGGGCAGGTCGGCGCGTACGGTCACGGGCACGGGCGAACGGTCGGCCAGCTCGGCCAGCGCCGCCGGGAGCCCCCGGTCGGTGAGCACCCGCGGGTGGATGCCGCGGATGAGCTCGCGCAGCTCGGTCATCAGCAGCTTCGCCTCCTCGTGCGCGTCGGCCACGTCGCGCCCGGCCTCGGAGCCGGGCGGCAGCTCGACCCGGACGAGGCCGAGCTTGAGGGTGAGGCTGACCAGCCGCTGCTGGGCCCCGTCGTGCAGGTCCCGCTCGATCCGGCGGCGTTCGGCCTCGAACGCGTCGACCAGCCGGGCCCGCGAGCGCGACACCTCGACCAGCTCGGCGCGGAGCCGTTCGCCGGAGCCGCGGCCGAGCAGCGCGCGGGCGAGGGCGGCGTGCGCGCCCGCGAGCAGCGCCGCCGCGTACGGCAGCGCGGCGAGCAGGACGAGCCCGGCCGCCCCGTACGGGAGGGCCTCGGCGACGGAGTCGATCTTGACGGGGCCGAGCGCGAGCGGCTCGCCGGCGCGGCCGGACCCGTTCCCGGCGAGCAGCGGGCTGGCCGCGAGCCCGACGACGAACAGCGCGATCATGAAGAACGCCCCGTACAGGACGGGCGCCGCCGCCAGCAGGAGGCAGGCGTAGCCGAGCTCGCGCCAGGTGGCGGCCTCGCCGTAGCGGACCCGCAGCCACCGCGCCGCGCCGGAGGCCGGGACGTGCCCGGACGTGACGGGCCGGGTGTCGACCAGCCGGAGCCGCCGCCGTTCGACGCCCGCGAGCGGGAGCGCGACCAGCGGCCCGAGGCCCGCGACCAGCAGCGCGCCGAGCGCCGCGAACACCGTCCGCGCGCCGAACCCGTGCCGCGACGACAGCGCCGCCGCCCAGGGCAGCGCCAGCACGGCGAACGGCACGGCCGCCGCGAGCGCGGGCCCCGCCGTCGTCAGCAGGTAGCCCGCCGAACGCCACGGCCAGGACGAGATCAGGAACCGGCGCCGGGCCACCGATTCCAGCGGATTCCGCGGATCGGTGCTGGTCACGGGCCCACGCTAGCCGAGAACGCGTAGCGGCGCGGTAGCCCTGGCCCTACCTGCGATCGGTGGCCCGCCATGATGCCGGGCGCGTCCCCCGGGTGGTCCCCTGGAAGGACGCCAAGCCCACTGGACAGCCGGAGGAACAGTGCCGATGACACAGCTCAGCGGTCCGCCGCCCGCGCGGTCCGCCGCGTTCCCGATCGCGGCCGAGCTGCGCGACGTGTCGCGGGTGCACGGCTCGGGCAGCGCCATGGTCCGCGCGCTGGACGGCGTCAGCCTGGCGTTCCCCGCCGGGTCGTGGACGGCGGTGATGGGGCCGTCCGGTTCGGGGAAGTCGACGCTGCTGCACTGCGCGGCCGGGCTGGAACGGGTCACCGGCGGCCAGGTGTTCCTCGCCGGGCAGGAGATCACCGGAGCCCCGGACGCGGTGCTGACGCGGCTGCGCCGCAAGAAGATCGGGTTCGTCTTCCAGAGCTTCAACCTGATGGGCTCGCTCACGGCCGAGCAGAACGTGGCGCTGCCGCTGAAGCTCGCCGGCGTCCGCGTGCCCCGCGGCGACGTGCGGGCCGTGCTGGAGGCCGTCGGCCTCGGCGACCGGCTCCGGCACCGCCCGCGCGAGCTGTCCGGCGGCCAGCAGCAGCGCGTCGCGATCGCGCGGGCCATGGTCACCCGTCCCGCGGTGCTGTTCGCCGACGAGCCGACCGGCGCGCTCGACTCGGCGTCCGCGCGGACCGTGCTGTCCCTGCTGCGCCGGATGGTGGACGAGGAGGGGCAGGCCATCGCCATGGTCACCCACGATCCGGCCGCGGCGGCGCGCGCCGACACGGTCGTGTTCCTGTCCGACGGGCGGCTGGTGGACCGCCTCGACCGGCCGACGGCCGCCCAGGTCGCCGAACGGCTCGCGCGGCTGGAGGCGGCGCCGTGCTGAGCCTGTCGTTCAGCACGTTCCGCGACCGGTGGCGGCTGTTCGCGGGCGCGATCGTCGCGGTGGCGCTCGGCGTCGCGCTCGTCCAGTCGTCCCTGCTGGTCATGGTCTCGACCGACCGGGCGCCCGTCCCGCCGGGCGCGTCCGGGCGGGTGCGCGAGCAGATCCGCGAGGGGTACGCGGGCGCGGCGACGCTGCTCGGGATGACGGTGATGCTGTCGGTGTTCCTCACCGTGTTCATCGTCGGCTCGACGTTCGCGTTCACCGTCGCGCAGCGGCGCCGCGACCTCGCGCTGCTGCGGCTGGTCGGCGGCGGGCGGGGGCAGCTCGTCCTGCTGCTGCTCGCCGAGGCGCTGCTGCTCGGCCTCGCCGGCACGGCGCTCGGCGCGGCGGCGGGCGTCCCGGCGACGTGGGCGCAGGCGCGGCTGCTGATCGCGCTCGGCTTCCTGCCGGACGGGTTCGCGCCCGTCCTGTGGGACTCCGGCGCCGCCGTCGCGTCCGCCTGCGTCGGGATCGCGGTGTCGCTGGCGGGCGTGCTCGCGGCCTCGCGCCGCGCCGCGAAGGTCCGCCCGCTGGACGCGCTGCGCGACACCGGCGCCTCGGCCCGCGTGATGACCCCGATGCGGTGGCTGTCGGGGGTGTCGGGCCTCGCGCTGACCGTCCTGATGGTGGCGCTCGCGCAGTCGGCCGAACTGCTCGGCGCGATGATGCTGGCGCTCGGCATCTCGATCACCGGCGGGGTCGCGCTGAGCGCGCTCAGCCCCCTGGTCGTGCCGCTCGCGGGCCGCGCGCTCGGCGTCGCCCTGCGCAGGAGCACGCTCGGGGAGATCGCGCAGGCCAACCTGCGCGACGGCGTGCGGCGCAGCGCGTCCACGGCCGCGCCGCTGATCGTGCTGGTCGCGCTGCTGGTCGGCCTCGCCGGGACGCTCGGTTCGCTCGCGCTGATGTCGGGCGAGGAGCAGCGCCGGCTCGTCCGGGGCGACCTGGTCGTGGAGTCGCCGGGCGCCGCGGCCGAACGGATCGCGGCGGTGCCCGGCGTGGCCGCCGCCTCGCCCGAGGTGACGGTGCCGATCAGCGTGACCGCACGGCACCACGAGGAGGGCCGCTCCTGGCGCAGGACCCACTACTCCGGGATCGTCGCCGTGGACCCTCCCGCCTACCGGCGAGCGCACAAGGTGCGGCTGCTCGCGGGCTCGTTCGACCGGCTGCGCGGGCGGACGATCGCGCTCGGGCCCGGCATGGCGGCGGAGGGCGTCCGCGTCGGCTCGACCGTGACCGCGCGCGTCGGCGGGCACGCGGTACGGCTGAAGGTCGTCGCCGCGTTCGTCCCGACGCTGGAGAACTACTCCGAGACGTTCCTCGTGCCGCGCGACGTCGTGCCCGCGCCGGTCCGCGCGGGCGGGGAGGCGCAGACCGTCGTACGGGTCGCGCCCGGCACCGAGCCCGCCCAGGTCCGCGAGCGCGTCCGCGCCGCCGGCCTCGGCAGGGCGCGGACGGTCGCGCAGTGGGCGGACGCGCGCACGGCCGAGCAGCAGCGCGGCAACCTCGGCATCCTCGCCGTGCTCATGGGCATGGCCGGCGGCTACGCGGTCGTCGCGGTGATCAACGCCGTGGTGATCGCCGGGACGGAGCGGCGGGCGGAGTTCGCCGCCGCCCGCGTCGCCGGGATGAGCCGCCCGCAGGTCGTGCGGGCCGCGCTCGTCGAGTCGTGGGCGGTGACCGCGATCGGGCTCGTCCTCGGGTGCGCGGTCGCGGGCGGCGCGCTGTCCGGGATGCTCGCCGCGTCGCTGCGCGGCGCGGGCCGCCCGCTCGTGGCCGTCCCCTGGACGCTCCTCGCGGCCGTCACCGTCGGCGCGTTCGCGGTGACCGGCGCGACGAGCGTCTGGACGACCTTCTCCGCGACCCGCCCCCGCCCCGTGACCCTCCTCACCACCCGCGAATAACCGCGCACGGCCCCGCGCGGACCAGCCCGCACCTCCCGCGCGCGTGTGCGTCGGCCGCCGCGTCCGACTCGGCCCGTGGCGGGTCCGTGGCGCTCAGCCCGGCTGTGCGCCTGTGTTCGCCGTGTCCGGTGCGTTCGGGTCGGGGGCGGGGCGGCGCTGGCCGTAGACGTGGACGCGGTTGCCGCGGTACTCGGTGTCGCGCAGGTGGCGGTGCCCGATGCGCTCGGCGACGGCGATGGAGCGGTCGTTGCCGGGCAGGATCAGCGAGATGACCTCCTCGGCGTCCAGCATCGAGAAGCAGTAGGCGAGCGCGGCGCGGCCCGCCTCCGACGCGTACCCCTTGCCCCAGTGCGCGCGGGCGAGGCACCAGCCGACGCCGAGGCCGGGGAACCCGTGCGGCCGCCACGGTCCCGCGCGCCCGACGAACAGGCCCGTCCCCTTCTCCACCAGCGCCCAGTGCGAGAACCCGCGGATCTCGCGGTGCCCGATGAACATGGCCAGGTTGCGCCACGCGTCCATCGGCTCCAGGCCCGCCTTCTCCGGCGGCCCGCCGCCGCGCGTTGCGCCGTTGCCCTCGGCGAGGCCGCCCGCGACGTCCGGGTCGGCCATCATCGCGGCGTAGTCGTCGAAGTCGTCGCCCCTCAGCGGACGCAGGATCAGCCGTTCGGTCTCCAACATGATCACAGTGTCGGGGGCGCGGCGGCCCGTACGGAAGGGTGGTTGGGTGGAGCGCATGGAGTCTCTGCGGCGGGCGTTCGCCGGGCGCGGCCTCGGGGCGCCGCTCGGCTGGGACGCGGTCCGCGCGTTCGAGGCCGAGCACGGCGTCGCGGTGCCCGAGCCCTACCGCACGTTCACCGCGCTCGTCGGGGACGGCTGCGCCGAAGGCCCGCCCGCGTACGGCCTCGCGCGGCTGGCCGACACGGTCCCGGAGGGCTGGCGGCCCGACGTGCCGTTCCCGCTGACCGAGGCGCTGCTCTGGGACGACGCCGAGGATCTGGAGAGCGGCGAGCCCGACGTGCGGAACGGCTGCCTGCTCCTCGGCACGGACGGCTGCGCGATGGACTGGGTCCTGGTCGTCGCCGGCGAGCAGCTCGGGCATGTGTGGCTCGTCACCGACGCCGGCGCGCTGCCGTTCGGCAGGCCCTTCGGGCACACCGGCGGGACGCCCGGATTCGACGGCTGGGCGGCGCACTGGGCGGCGGGCCGCGACTGGTTCGACCGGCGCGCGTGACCGTTCGCGCGCCCGGGGAGGCCGTGCTGAGAGCGGACAGGGCCTCCCCGCGCCGTGGCGGCGCGGGGAGGCCCTGTGCGTCGATCGTTCGCGCGACCCGCGGGAGACGGGAGGTCCGTGATCAGTACGGCAGGAGGCGTCCCGACGGAGTCCTGAGGTCGAGCGGGCTCGGTTGACGTGGAGGCTTGGGGCGTTTGACGAGCTGCTGCCGTGCCATGGTGATCATCTCCCCCGTCGGGCCGGGTGCTAACCCGTCGATCGAGCCGATGTCGTGCTCACCCCGTACGACGCCGCCGCACGGTGCGAGGTTCGACGAGCCTATGCGACGGCCTCTGCCCGTTCGACCGGTTTTCGGGAGCCCGTTCTCGCCCTGCGCAGGCGAATCATCACGTCCCGTGCCCATTGCGCGATCATGGCCGGACCTGGCCGGACGCCGCGCGGGCCTAGACTTCCGCCCCATGAGCGAGTTGGCCGTCGAGCCGTCCCGTACCGCACTGATCGTCATCGACCTCCAGGTGCGCATCGTCGGCATGCAGACCGGGCCGCGCGGCGGCGCCGACGTCGTGCGCGCCGCGATGCGGCTGGCGGACGCCGCGCGCGAGGCGGGCGCGCTCGTCGTGATCGTCCAGGCCGAGCGGCCGGGCGTGGACGAGCAGCCCCCCGGCAGCGAGCTGGTCGGCGAGATGGAGCCGCGCCCCGGCGACCTGCTGATCACCAAGCGGGCCTGGAACGCGTTCCACGAGACCGGCCTGCACGAGAAGCTGGCCGGGCAGGGCATCGACACCGTGGTCGTCGCCGGGCTGATGACCAACGCGGGCGTCGAGTCCACCGCGCGCACCGCGAGCGACCACGACTACCGGGTGGTCCTGCCGCACGACGCGATGGCCGGGTTCACCGCCGAGGCGCACCGCTTCGCCGTCGAGACGATCTTCCCGCTGCTCGGCGACGTCGCCACCACCGACGACGTCCTCGCCGCCCTGCGCTGACCGCCACGCGGCCCGCCCGCGCCGCGCGGGGGCTCAGGAGACGATGTCGCGGGTGCGGAAGCGGCGGAACGCCAGCGCGAACAGCACGGCCGCGTACGCGAGCGAGACCGCCGTGCCCTTCGCCATGCCCGTCCACTGGATCTGCGGCTGGAGCGCGTCCATCCACGCGTACATCCAGTGGGTCGGCAGGAAGTCGCGCCACGAGCCGAGCGCGGTGACCGCGTCCAGGATGTTGCTGACGATCACCAGGCCGACCGCGCCGCCGACCGCGCCGAGCGGCGAGTCGGTCGTCACCGACAGCAGGAACGCGAGCGCCGCGACCACGAGCTGGGACAGCAGCGCGTACGCGACGATGATCCCCATCCGGCCGAGCGCGGTGCCGACCGGGACCGTCCCGCCCGTCGGCAGCTCGACGTCCCCCCAGCCGAACGCGACGGTGCCCGCGAGCAGCGACATCAGCGGCAGGCTCAGCACCGCCGCCACCGCGTACGCGACCGCGACGGCCAGCTTCTGCCGCAGCAGCCTGGCGCGCGGGACGGGCGACGCGAGCAGGTAGCGCAGCGACGACCAGCCCGCCTCGCTCGCCACCGTGTCGCCGCAGAACAGCGCCACCGCCACCACCAGCAGGAACCCGGTCGAGACGAACAGCGCGAACAGCGCGAAGTTCATCGCGCTGGAGGTCGCGACGTCCACCAGGCCGGGCACGCCCTCGCGCCCCGGGTCGCCGCCGATCTGGAACGCGCCGACCAGCACCCACGGCAGCACCAGCAGGATCCCGAACGCGATGAGCGTGCGCCTGCGCCGGAACTGCCGGACGACCTCCACCCGCAGCGGCAGCGTCCGCCGCACGTCGTACCCCGGCGATCCGCCGCCCCGCCCGTCGCCCTCTCCGCCGACGGCGGCGCCGGAGGCGGAGGCGGGCGCGAAGGTGCGCGCGGACGCCTCGCCGCCGGGCGGTGCGGTCGTGCCCATGTGCTCGCCCCCGCTTCCGTTCAGGCTCGTGTCCGTGCCGGTCCCGTCGGCCTCAGGCCCGCCGCTCACGCCGGCCCCCGTGGTCGCCGATGATCTCCAGGAAGGCGTCCTCCAGCCGGCGCCCGGACGTGCCGACGATCTCGGCGACCGGGCCCGCCGCGACGCGCCGTCCGCGCGACATGACGACCGCGTGCGTGCAGGTCTGCTCGACCTCGGCCAGCAGGTGGCTGGAGACGATCACGGTGCGCCCGGCCGCCGCGTACCGCACGAGGACCTCGCGCATCTCCCGGATCTGCGGCGGGTCCAGGCCGTTGGTGGGCTCGTCCAGCACGAGCAGGTCGGGCAGCCCGAGCATGGCCTGCGCGATCGCGAGCCGCTGCCGCATCCCCTGCGAGTACGTGCGGACGGGCCGGTCGAGCGCCGTGCCGAGGTCGGCGATCTCCAGCGCCTCCGCCATGCGCGCCTCGCCCGCCGGACGCCCGGTGGCCCGCCAGTACAGGTCGAGGTTGTCGCGCCCCGACAGGTGCGGCAGGAACCCCGGCCCCTCCACGAACGACCCGAGCCGCGACAGCACCGGCGCGCCCGGCGTCACGCGGTGGCCGAACAGCCGCATCTCGCCGGAGTCGGGGTGGATGAGGCCCATGAGCATGCGCAGCGTCGTGGTCTTGCCCGCGCCGTTCGGCCCGAGCAGCCCGAGCACCTGGCCCTTCTCCACGCGGAACGACAGGTCGGACACCGCGAGGTGCCCGTTGCGGTACGCCTTGGTGAGCCCGCTGATCTCCAGCGGGACGTCGCGGAGGTCCGGGTCGTACGCGGCGGCGGGCCCGGCGCGCCGCCCGCGCCGTCCGGTCGCGGCGATGCCCGCGGCGACGGCGAGCGCGACGAGCGGGAGCGCCCACACCCACGCGGGCAGCGGCGCGGCCGGGGCGCGCAGCGCCGGGACGGTCGGCACGGTCAGCCCGGACACCGCCTCAACCTGGTACGACGCGGGCCGCGGCGGTGTCGCGAAGCCCATGTCGGTCGTCGCGACGACCACGCGGAGCCGGTGGCCGCGGTCGAAGCGGTGGTCCATCGCGGGGAGCGTCACCGTGACCTCGCGGCCGCCGTCCGCGTCCGGCACCCGGAACGGCGCGGCGATCCGGCGGGCCGGTGACGCGCCGGAGCCGGGCGCGACGTCGTACAGCTTGGCGAACAGGGGGACGTCGCCCTTGCCCGTCACCTTCAGCTTCAGCGTCGCCGCGCCGGTGAGCCGCAGCGCCCGGTCGACCGGCGCGGTGTCGAACGCGGCGGACTGCCCCGGCATGTCGGCCGGGAGGCCGCCGCCGAACGCGGCGCCGCCGCCGAGGTCGCCGATGCCGCCGAGCGCGCCGAGGCCGGGCAGCGCGGAGACCGACGCGGGCGAGCCGCCCGCCGGGTTGTGGATCGTCTGCCGCCGCCCGCTCAGCGGGAGCGTCGAGGGGTGCGCGCCGAGCCCCGGGTACGAACGCGCCGTCGCGGCCTCCACCACGACGGACTGGGTGGACGAGTCGATGCCGCCCGCCCGCGTGACGGTGAACCCGTGCCCGCCGGAGCCGCTCCCGCCGGAGCCGCCGCTGGGCGTCCCGTTCAGGCGCTCGTCGAAGAAGTCGCGGACCAGGCCGCGGATCCGGCCGGTCTCGGGGTCGCCGCCGTCGTGCCCGCCCTGGAACCACACCATCGACACCGGCGCGCCGTTCCGCGCGATCGCGCGCGCGTTGGCGTCGGCCTGGTCGAGCGTGAACAGCGAGTCGGACTGCCCCTGGACGATCAGCGCGGGGACCTCGATCCGGTCGGCGACGGACGCCGGGCTCGACCGGTGCAGCGTCGCGACGGCCTCCTCGGTCGGCATCCCCGTCTCGGCGATCCGCTGGTACATCGAGCACAGCGACGGCAGGAACCGGCCGCACGCCGTCTCGCGGGCGCCGCTGGTGAAGAAGATCCCGGCCCACAGCTTCTTGAACACCCCGTCGCCCGCGCCCCGGCCCGTCGCGTCGGGGAACAGCGCGGTCGCGAGGTCGTTCCAGGTGATCTGCGGGGCGATCGCGTCCACCCGCTTGTCGTACGCGGCGGTCATCAGGGCGATCGCGCCGCCGTACGACTCGCCCGCCATGCCGACCCGCGGGTCGCCGGGCCCGTCGAGCCGCACCTCGGGACGCTTCGCGAGCCAGTCGACGAGCTGCCGGGTGTCCTTGACCTCGTAGTCGGGGGAGTTCAGCGCGATCTCGCCGCCCGAGCGGCCGAACCCGCGCGCCGACCAGGTCAGCACGGCGTACCCGGCGCGGGCGAGCCGCTCGGCCTCGCCGCGGGTGTCGTCCTTGGAGCCGCCGAACCCGTGGCCCAGCATGACCGCCGGGCCCGTCCGCCGCCCGACCGGGGCGTAGAACGAGGTGTCGAGGCTCACCCGCTGGTCGTCCTTCGGGCCGTCCACGACCTGGATGCGCTGCTCGTGGACCCGTACGGCCGCCTCGCCGGCCGCCGCGTACCCCCAGGCCGCGCCGCCGCCCGCGAGGACCGCGACGGCGGCGCCTCCGGCGGCCCAGCGCGTGCCCCGGCGGGCGCCCGCCCAGCGGCGTCCGAGCCCCGTGCCGTTCCACCGCTCCCGGAGCCGCGCGGCTCCCCCCAGCCTCATGCGGGAAAGCCTATGCGCAAGGCGAACACGGCCCGCTCCGCCGCTCAGCCGACCCCGCCTGCGCCGCCTGGGGTAGCCGCCCCGCCCCCGTTACACCCGGAGGTGTACGCCGCGTCCTCGGGCAACGCGGTCGCCGGGCGTCCGCCGGTCAGGGAACGGTGGGGGAGAGGGCCTGCGCGAACATCGCCTCCAGGCGGTCGGTCAGGGCCGCCGGCTCCGCCTCGCGGAGGTCGGCCAGCCCGAACATCCGGCGGACGGGCCCGCCGCCCATGATCAGCGTTGCGGCGAGCAGCGCGCGGGTGCGGGCGTGCGGGCCGTCGAGCTGCTCGACGATCGGCTCGACGAGGAACGCGTTCATGTGCTGCTGGAGGATCTCGCGCACCTCGGCGTTGCCGACGGAGCGGTCCATCATGCGCGACAGCGTGCTCGCCGGGCCGCGGTGGACCTGGCGGACGAAGTGCTCGGCGAGGCGGCGCGGCAGCGGCGGGCCCTCGGGCGGGCCGGGCGCGGTGATCACCGCGTTGAGGCTCGACTCGCCTTCGAGCACCTCGGCGAACAGCGCCGCCTTGGAGCCGAAGTAGCGGTTGACGAGCGCCATGTTGGCCTCCGCGGCGGAGGCGATCATACGCACGGTGACGCCGTCGTAGCCGTGCTCGCCGAACAGGTCGCGGGCGGCCTCCAGCAGCCGCTGCCGCGTGGCCTCCCGGTTCCGCTTCGGTCGTTCCCTCACCACTGCCTCGGCCTGCATGTTCCGTTCCCGCTCCCCGTCACGGCCGGTGTCCTCCAGCGAGGCTCCAGTATCCATCGAGTTGCATGTAAACAGGCGCGTACATAGGATATATGCAAAACACAGGTAATTGACTTGTTGGGGGCAGGGTGGCTCAAGCGAGCGTGGCGTCGCACGGTCCGGTGACGCCAGAGCAAGCGCGACCGCGATACACGCACCGTCAGATCCTGGAGATCCTCCTCGGTCTGATGATGGCGATGCTGACCGCGATGATCTCGACATCGGTGGTCAGCACGGCCCTGCCGACGATCGTGGGGGACCTCGGGGGCCAGGACCAGCTCTCCTGGGTGGCCAGCGCCTCGCTGCTGACCATGACGGCGTCCACCCCGCTGTGGGGCAAGCTGTCGGACATCTTCGGGCGCAAGCTGACGTTCCAGAGCGCCCTGCTCCTGTTCGTGGTGGCCTCCGTCGGGGCCGGGCTCTCCCAGAACGTCGGCCAGCTCATCGCGGCGCGCGCCTTCCAGGGCCTCGGCGTCGGCGGCCTGTCCGCCCTCGCCCAGGTCATCCTCGGCGACGTGGTCGAGCCGCGCGAGCGCGGCCGGTACTCCGGCTACATGGGCGCGGTCTTCGGCGTCGCCACCGTCGCCGGCCCGCTGCTCGGCGGGTTCATCGTCGACACCGACGGGCTCGGCTGGCGCTGGTGCTTCTACGTCTGCATCCCGCTGGCCGTGATCGCCTTCCTGGTGATCCAGCGGGTGCTGAAGCTGCCGAAGATCAAGCGCGACACCCGCATCGACGTCCTCGGCGCCGTCACGATCACCGGCAGCGCGACCGCCCTGATGCTGCTGCTGTCGCTCGGCGGCAAGGAGTTCGACTGGAACTCCACCTGGACGTACGGGCTCGGGGGCCTCGCCGTCGTCCTGCTGGTCTGCGCGGTGTTCGCCGAACGGTTCGCGCGCGAGCCGATCCTGCCGCCGCGGCTGTTCCGCAACCGGACGTTCGTGCTCGGCAGCATCGCCTCGCTCTGCATGGGCATCGCGATGTTCGGCGGCATGATCTACCTGCCGCAGTACCTCCAGATCGTCAAGGGCATGAGCCCGACCGCGTCCGGGCTGATGACGCTGCCGATGGTCATCGGCATGTTCATCACCTCCACCGCGTCCGGGCAGATCGTGACCCGCACCGGGCGCTACAAGATCTTCCCGGTGGTCGGGCTGGCGTTCGTGGCCGGCGCGATGTTCCTGCTCTCGCAGCTCCACACCGACTCCAGCAAGGTGCTGATCGGCGCGGACGTGGCCGTCCTCGGCGTCGGCCTCGGCCTGACCCTCCAGATCCTCATCCTCGCCGCGCAGAACGCGGCCGAGCCCGCCGACCTCGCCGCGACGACCTCGGGGATCTCGTTCTTCCGCAACCTCGGCGGCGCCATGGGCGTCGCCGCGTTCGGCGCGATCCTGAGCAACCGGCTGAGCGCCGAGCTGAAGGACGCGCTCGCGTCCGCGCACGTCCGGCCGCCCTCGGGCACCGGCACCGCGCTCGGCTCGCCCGACGCGATCCACGCGCTGCCCGAGCCGTTCAAGGGCCTGGTGCTGGAGTCGTTCACCAAGGCGCTGGAGACGGTGTTCATGGTCGGCGTCCCCATCGCGGTCGTCGGCTTCCTCGTCGTGCTGTTCCTGAAGGAGCTGCCGCTGCGCGGCTCCGCCGCACGCCAGGCCGCCAAGGGCGGGGACCCGGCGGCGACCGCGCCGCAGGGCCAGCCGCCCGCGGCCGGGGGACGGCACGCGCGCGGCTTCGAGCCGAACGGGCTGCGCGGCGACCAGGAGCTGGTCTCCGTCGCGCCCGTCACCGCGTCCGCCAACGGCGCCGGTTCCGGGTGGAACACGGGCAACGCTGGCACCATGGGTAACGGGGCGAGCACGGAACCCGTTCAGGCGCCCGCGCCCCCGCGCCCGCGCCCGCCCCCGTCGCCGCCGACCCCGCTCTCTCCCAAGGACAGATGATGTCGATGCAGAACGCGTACGCCTCGTCCGGGAACGGCGGGCAGTACCCCGAGGACGGCGGCGTGCCGATCCGCGGCCTCGTCCGCAGCGGCGACGGCACGCCCGTCCCGTCCGCCGCGCTCACCCTGATCGACGTGGGCGGGCACCAGCTCGGCCGCGCGATCACCCAGTCGGACGGCCGGTACGCGCTGCCGACCCCCGGGCCGGGCACCTACGTGCTGATCGCCGCGACCGGCGAGCACGAGCCGCAGGCGGCGACCCTCGTCGTCGGCGACCGGCCGGTGGACTTCGACCTGCTGCTCGCGGGCAACGGCGGCCTCGCCGGCACCGTCCGCAGCGCCGACGGCAGCCCGATCGAGGGCGCCATGGTCGTGGTCACCGACGTGCGCGGCGAGGTCGTCGGCACGGGCCGTACCGGCGCCGGCGGCGAGTACGCGTTCAAGGACGTGGTCAGCGGCACCTACACCCTCGCGGTGTCGGCCGCCGCGCACCGTCCGGTCGCGCTGCCGGTCGAGGTCGTCGGCAACGGGCAGAGCCGCCACGACGTGCACCTGCCGGCCGGGTCCCGCGTGCGCGGCACCGTCCGCGACGAGGCGGGCGAGCCCGTCGGCGACGCCCGCGTCACCCTCGTGGACGCGGCCGGCAACGTGGTCGCCATGATGATCACCGGCCCGGACGGGGAGTACGCGTTCACCGACCTGACCGGCGGCCAGTACACCGTGATCGCCTCCGGCTACCCGCCCGTCGCGACCGCGCTGTCGCTGTCGGGCGGCGGCCAGGACGGCCACGACCTCAAGCTCGGCTACCCGGACGAGTGACGGGCGCGGCCCCCGCGGCGGGACGCGGGGACACGGGTACACGGCAGCCAACTCTGGAGTGCGGGGCGTACATGGATGACAACCGGGGTCTGCGCGGAGCGGTGCGGACCAAGGACGGCTGGGCGGTACGGCACGCCATCGTGACCGTGACGGACCTCATGGGCCGCCAGGTCGCGCGCGTGCAGGCGGGGGAGGACGGCAGGGTCGCCGCCGAGCCGCTGCCCGGCGGCACGTACACGGTGATCGTGACGGCGATGGGGTACGAGCCCGCCGCGTCCACGCTGATCGTCAGCAGTTCGGGCACCGCCGACCTCGGCGCGGTGGTGCTGGCGCGGGCGGGCGGCACCGAGCTGCCGCCCCCCGGCCCCTGGACGATCGACCCGGCGCACTCCAGCGTCGCCGCGGTCGCCCAGCACCTCGGCCTGTCGAGCGTGCGGGGACGGTTCGGGGCGTTCGAGGGCCGCGTCGAGATCGCCGAGCCGGTGGAGGGCTCGACGGTGGCCGCGCGGATCGAGGCGGCGTCCATCGACACCGGCAACAAGATGCGCGACGACCACCTGCGGTCGGCCGACTTCCTCAACTCCGACGCCCACCCGGCGATCGAGTACCGCAGCACCGGGCTGACCGCCGTGGGCCCCGACCGCTGGACGGTGCACGGCCACCTCACGCTGAACGGCGTCACCCAGCCGGTCGACCTCGACCTCACCTACCTCGGCACCGGTCCCGACCCGTGGGGCGGCGTCCGCGCCGCGTTCCGCGCGACCGCCGAGCTCCGCCGCGCCGACTTCAAGATTAGGTTCAACCAGATCCTGGAAGCCGGCATCGCCGCCGTAGGCGAGAGCCTCAAGGTCGAACTGGAGATCCAGACCGTCCAAGGCGAAACCCTCCCCGAAGCCTGACCCCCGAAGAGCACGAAAGCGGGCCGCGACTTCCGTCGCGGCCCGTTCTCGTCGGGCTACTTGCCCTTGAGGGCGTGGACGAGTTTGTTGGCGTCGCCCTTGGTCTGGGGGCCCGTGACGACGACCTTGCCGTCGAGGATGGGCATGTCGACGCGGGGCAGGGTGACCAGGCGGCTGCCGACGACGAACGCCAGGTCGCGGCCCACCGTGGCCCTGGTCAGCTCGGCGAACGCCTTGCGGTCGACGTGCCGCAGCGTGACCGCCACGTCGTAGTTGCCCGACGTCACCCGCGACTTCTGCACCCGCAGGTCGGCCACCTTGCGGATCGCGATGCCCTGCGCGAGCTGGTAGCACGTCACGCCCCCGGCCGCCTGGCCGGTGATGCCCTGCGTCCCGGCCGGGCACTGGCCCGGCACCGACTGCGTGACGGGGTAGACGTGCAGCGGGGCGGCGAGCGTGACGGGGCGGGTGCGCATGGACGCGGCGATCATCCCGCCGGTCACCGCGACCGCCGCGATCAGCAGCCCGAGCGTGATCACCATGATCAGCAGCGCGGACCGGTGCTGGCGCAGCGCCTTGGCCTCCGGCGTGGCGGTCTGGCTCCGCCGCTGCGCCGCGCGGCTCCGCTTGACCTCGGCCTGCGCCCGCTGCCGTTCGGCGGAACGGGCCCGGCGGCGCTGCGCGGGATCGGCCGGGACGGGCGGCGCGGGCGGCTCCGGCGCCTTGCCGCGCTTCTTCGCGGCCTTCGCCTCGGCGCGGCGCTCCTTCTTCGCCGCGCGGCGGCCCCGGCCGGGCGACTCGGCCGGGGCGGGCGGCGCCGCCGACGGCTCGTCGGCCACGGCGACGGACGACGGCGGGGGCGGGGTGGACGGGGGACCCGCCGCCGGCTCGGTCCCCGGCGGCTCCCGACGATCCTTGCTGCGGCGCGGAACGACCCGCATCGTCACCTCCCCGGCTGCATGATCTCCACAGTCTTCCAGCATGGACCGGGGTCGCGCACTAGGGCTCAGGCCGAACCCGGCCATGAGTTCGTTCCCAATTACGGCAGTGCTCAACGCGTGACAACCGCGCGTTCCCCCGCCGGGTGGGATTGCGCGAAAAGGCCCGGATTCCCGCGTGGGAGTCCGGGCCTCGTCCGTGCGAACGCGGGTCAGTCGATGCGCCAGGTGTCGCCGCTGCCGAGCAGCGCCGCCAGGTCGCCCCTGCCCTGCGTCTCGATCGCCTCGTCCACCTGCGCGCGGAGCTGCTCGTCGTACGAGGGCCGGTCCACGGAGCGGAACACGCCGATCGGGGTGTGCTCGAACGCCGGGGAGTCCAGCCGCGACAGCGCGAACGCCTGCGACGGGTCCGGGTTGTGCGCGTCGTGCACCGCGATCTCCGACGCGGGCACGTCCGCGACGTTCACCACCTCGAACGACCCGGACGGCGAACGGCGCAGCGCCTTCTGCCGGTCGGCGCCGAACACGATCGGCTCGCCGTGCTCCAGCCGGATCGTGATGTCGTCGCGGACCGAGGCGTCCTTCAACGGCTCGAACGCGTTGTCGTTGAAGATGTTGCAGTTCTGGTAGATCTCCACCAGTGACGTGCCGCGGTGCTCGGCCGCCTGCCGCAGCACCGACTGGAGGTGCTTGCGGTCGGAGTCGATCGTTCGGGCGACGAACGTGCCCTCCGCGCCGATCGCCAGCGACAGCGGGTTGAACGGGGAGTCCAGCGAGCCCATCGGCGTCGACTTGGTGATCTTCCCGATCTCCGAGGTGGGCGAGTACTGGCCCTTGGTCAGCCCGTAGATCCGGTTATTGAAAAGGAGGATCTTCAGGTTGACGTTGCGGCGCAGCGCGTGGATCAGGTGGTTGCCGCCGATCGACAGCGCGTCGCCGTCGCCGGTGACCACCCAGACCGACAGGTCGGGCCGGGACGTGGCGAGGCCCGTCGCGATCGCGGGCGCCCGCCCGTGGATCGAGTGGAACCCGTAGGTGTTCATGTAGTACGGGAACCGCGACGAGCAGCCGATGCCCGAGACGAACGTGATGTTCTCCCGGCGCAGCCCGAGCTCGGGCAGGAACGACTGGACGGCCGCCAGGATCGCGTAGTCCCCGCAGCCGGGGCACCAGCGGACCTCCTGGTCGGTCTTGAAGTCCTTCATCGTCTGCTTGCCGTCGGCCTTCGGGACGAGCGACAGCGCGGCGAAGCCGCTGCCGTTGCCGTTCGACCCGTTGGCGCCGTTGGCGCGGCCGTTGGCCCCGCCGGCTCCGTTCTCACTCACTGTCGATCACATCCTGGATGACGCCCTGGAGCTCCTCGGCCTTGAACGGCAGGCCGCGGACCTGGTTGTAGCCGATCACGTCCACGAGGAACCGGCCGCGCAGCAGCAGCGCGAGCTGGCCGAGGTTGATCTCCGGCACGACGACCCGGTCGTACGAGCGGAGCACCTCGGCGAGGTTGGCCGGGAACGGGTTGAGGTGCCGCAGGTGCGCCTGCGCCACGTTCCGGCCGGTGCGGCGGATGCGGCGGACGGCGGCGGAGATCGCCCCGTACGTGCCGCCCCAGCCGAGCACCAGCACCCGCGCCTCGCCGGACGGGTCGTCCACCGCGAGCGGCGCGATGCCGGACGCGATGCCGTCCACCTTGGCCTGCCGGAGCCGGGTCATCTTGTCGTGGTTGGCCGGGTCGTAGGAGATGTTGCCGGACCCGTCGGCCTTCTCCAGGCCGCCGATCCGGTGTTCGAGGCCCGCCGTGCCCGGGATCGCCCAGGGCCGCGCGAGCGTCTCCGGGTCGCGCCTGAACGGCTGGAAGTCGTCCTGCCCCGGCTCGGCGAAGCCCGGCTCGATCCTGGGCAGGTCGGCGACGTCCGGCAGCTTCCACGGCTCGGAGCCGTTGGCCAGGTAGCCGTCCGACAGCAGGATCACCGGCGTGCGGTAGGTGACCGCGATCCGGGCCGCCTCCAGCGCGGCGTCGAAGCAGTCGGCCGGGCTCTGCGGCGCGATCACCGGGACCGGCGCCTCGCCGTTGCGGCCGTGCATCGCCTGGAGCAGGTCGGCCTGCTCGGTCTTGGTCGGCATCCCGGTGGACGGGCCGGAGCGCTGCACGTCGATGACCAGCAGCGGCAGCTCGGTCGCGACCGCGAGGCCGATCGTCTCGCTCTTCAGCGCGATGCCCGGCCCCGAGGTGGTGGTGACGCCGAGGGACCCGCCGAACGAGGCGCCGAGCGCCGCGCCGACCGCGGCGATCTCGTCCTCGGCCTGGAACGTCCGCACGCCGAACCGCTTGTGCTTGGACAGCTCGTGCAGGATGTCGGACGCCGGCGTGATCGGGTACGAGCCGAGG
Source organism: Actinomadura sp. J1-007 (assembly GCF_009793335.1). Classification (GTDB taxonomy): domain Bacteria; phylum Actinomycetota; class Actinomycetes; order Streptosporangiales; family Streptosporangiaceae; genus Spirillospora; species Spirillospora yumaensis. The sequence continues at coordinate 4,058,609 of NZ_WING01000001.1, forward strand.
TAGATGCTGAGGCCGCTTTGCTCGCCCGCGGCGACCAGGCCGTACGCCAGCGCGACGTTGCCGGTGATGTTGCGGTAGAGGCCGGGCTCGTGCTCGGCCGGCTTGATCTCGTACTGCACCGAGAACGCCTCGGTCGTCTCGCCGTACGACCAGCCCGCCTGGAAGGCCGCGAGGTTGGCCTTCATGATCTCGGGCTTCTTGGCGAACTTGCGCTCCAGGAAGGCGAGCGTTCCCTCGGTGGGACGGTGGTACAGCCAGGACAGCAGCCCGAGGGCGAACATGTTCTTGGCCCGCTCGGCGTCCTTCTTGGTGATGTCGAAGCCGGTGAGCGCCGTCACGGTCATCGACGTCAGCGGCAGCGCGTGCACCCGGTACTCGTCCAGCGAGCCGTCCTCGACCGGGCTGGCCGCGTAGCCGACCTTCGCGAGGTTGCGCTTGGTGAACTCGTCGGTGTTGACGATCAGGTCGGCGCCGCGGGGCAGGTCCCCGAGGTTGGCCTTGAGCGCCGCCGGGTTCATCGCCACGAGGACGTTGGGCGCGTCCCCCGGGGTCAGGATGTCGTGGTCGGCGAAGTGCAACTGGAAGCTGGACACGCCGGGGAGGGTCCCGGCCGGGGCGCGGATCTCGGCCGGGAAGTTCGGCAGCGTCGACAAGTCGTTGCCGAAGGCGGCCGTTTCCTGGGTGAAGCGATCGCCGGTCAACTGCATGCCGTCGCCGGAGTCACCGGCGAAGCGGATGATGACGCGGTCGAGTTGCTGGACCTGTTTGGTCACAGAGGAAGACCTCCTCGACGCGCAGCACCCGTCCTGGGGGAGGCACCCAGGATCGTGATGCTACTTAGGCTTACCTTCATGGTATGTCCGGGGACGGATGCTCTCTTCGGGGACCTGGAGGTCAGGGAGACGGAGGCCGTCTCCGACGGCGGTGCGCGCGGCGCGCGCACCGGTGTCGCCGCCCTGGTTCCGGAGGTCCGCGGGAGAGCTCGCTCGCGGACGCCGCTCCGCCCGTCATGTGACATCCCGCTTCCAGGAAGTCGTTGCCCCGTAACACAAGAGGTATCACCTCGGGCGGCAGATCATGCGGCTCCGCCGGATTCGGGCAGGTCCTATCCGGTGGTACGGCCCGTGGAGTGCCGGACCGGCCCCGCGCTCACCCCGAACACAGGCAGCTCGCCAGGCGGCACAGGTCCACGTGCAGACGCCTGTGCAACCGCATGGCGGACGTCGGGGAACCGCTGCTCCCCAGTGGCACGGATTTCACGGCCCTGACTATAGACAGCCCGAATAGTGTTCGGCTCAAGCGGCCCTGATTTACGGCTCAAGCCCCCCGACCGGCGCGTTCATCCCGGCGGGCGCGAGGCGGGCGGGGTCGCACCGGCCCCGCCGCCGCGGCCGGACTGCGGACTCGCGCCCGGCCCGCCGCCCGGACCCGCGCCCGGACCCGCGCCTGCGGCGGAGGCGCCGCGCTCGCGGTCGATCCGGGCCAGCAGCGCGGGCACGTCCGCCGGGTCGACCGCCTCGCCGAGGACCCGGGCCTGCGCGCCGTACGGGTGCGCGCCGGGCGCGTCGAGGGCCTGGCGCATCCACGACCGCCACGCGTGCCCCTTGACCGTGCAGCGCAGCACCAGCTCGCGGTTGGACGGCACCGGGCCCGAACCCGTACAGGCGCCGAGCCGCCGCCCCTTGGAGGTGACCGTCGCCCGCAGCGCGGCGCGCGCGCCCGCGGGCACCGCGCCGTCCGGGGAGGTCAGCGTGGCGGGGACGCTCACGGTGCAGCCGTTCAAATTCTGCTCGCAGTTGACGAACGACAGCTTGCCCGGCGCGAACCGCAGCGCGGGATCGGCGGCGCCGCCCAGCTTCGCGACCCGGGCCCGGATCTCGGCGAGCAGCGGCCCCGGCGCGGCCAGCGGCGCCGCCGTGAACGTCGGGTCGCCCGGCCCCGCCGACTGGACGGCCAGCAGCCGGTACGGCGCGGACGCCGTCACCAGGTAGTCGGCGTCGGGCGTCTTGACCCGGTACGCCCGCACGCCCGCGACGTTCTCCACCGGCGGCCTCGACGCGGCCTTGACCAGCAGCTTCGCGATGGCCTCGGAGCCGAGCACGTCCGGGACGTCCAGGCCGGGCATGGACGCGGGCGCCTTGGCCCACCGGTCCGCGTACGCCTCGGGGCGGGCGCTCTCCCCGCCGTACGCGCGCCAGAACGCGGGCCCGGCCTTGATGTACGTGCGGCCGTCCACCGCGACGACGTCGGCGCGCAGCCCGCCCGCGGCCGTGAGCGTCCCGCTCGCCGACCCCTCCTTGGTGACGCGCAGCGCGGCGCGCACGGGCCTGCCGTCCGCCGGGAGCGTTCCCTCGAACCGGTAGCCGGGCCCGGCCGCGACCGCCTGCCCGGCCTGCCGCGCCCACGCCGACGGCAGCGGCGCGGCCCGCCCGCCCGCCTTCCGTCCTCCGCCGTCCCCCGCTACCGCGAAGCCGACCGCCACCGCGACGGCGACCGCGACGGCCGCCGCACCCCGGCCACGACCGCGACCCGCCGCGTGGGCCACGCCTTGACCCGCTGAACCCCCGAAACCTTCCGCCCCGCCCCTCCAGTCCCACCAGGCCCGCCGGATCCGCTGGTTCCGCCAGGCCCGCCGTGTCCGCCGGACCCGCCGGTTCCGCCAGGCCCGCCGGGTCCGCTCCCCGCCGAACCATTGCCCGCGGGACCGTTCCCAGCGGGCGCGTTGCCTGCAAGCCCGTTGTCCGCCGGGCCGGTTCCCGTCGAGCCGTTCCCCATGGGCGCATTGCCTGCGGGCGCGTTGCCTGCGGGGGCGTTGCCCGCCGGGGCGGGGCCGGTCGGAGGGGTCGGTGGGGGGCCGTCCGGGGTGGGGGTGGACGGCGGGGGAGGGGGGCCGGCGGGGACGGCCCGTCCTGTTCAACGTTCACGAGGGCTCACTCTGCTCATATCCGCATAAGGCGGGCATGTCATCAACGATGACAAGAGTGCCGGACGATCCGGGGTCCCGCTGCGGGACCGGGAATCGTCCGGCACTCCTCACACGCGCCGGCGCGGGCCGGGGCCGGCCCGGGGCCGTCAGCCGCCCTCGCCGTCGAGGCCGCTCAGCATCCCCTGGACGTCCTCGGAGGTCGCGCCGATGACCTTGTAGTCGGCGTGCTTGTAGTACGTGCCGCCGGTCGCCTTGGCCCAGCTCGACCACGCGCTGCTGTTGACCCGGCAGCTCGCCCACACCGGGGACGAGCTGCTGATCGTGATCGTGGACGTGCACTTGCCGAGCTCGCGGCCCGACAGCGTGCCCGCGGTCAGCCGGAACTGCACCTCGACCGTGAGCGGCGTCTCCGCGCCGAACGGCGGCCGGATCTTGGCCTCGACCGTGCAGCCGGAGTCGCTGTTGCAGCCGCCCTTCTTCCACTCGGCGACGGTCGGGCGGGCCGAGCCGTTGAACGCGTCCTTCAGCTCGCCGATCCGGGTGCGCATCTCCGAGACCACCGTGGAGGCGTCGCCGGAGCTCTTGCCCTGGACGTCCACGGCGACCTTGGGCGAGAAGCCCTCGAAGCGCAGCAGCTCGGCGTCGTCGGAGTCGCTGATGACGACCGTGCCGGACGCGGTGCTGAACCGCAGCGCCTTCTTGCCCTGCACCGTGGCCTTCGTCGACTTGGCCTTGGCCGTCGCGGCCTGCCGGACCTTGGTGGCGAGCGCGGCGGGCGTCAGCTCCTGCTTGAAGTCGAGGTCGAGCTTGTCGGCGCTGAGCCGTCCCCACTGCTGGCCGCTGCCGAGGTAGTAGGGCGTCTCGCTGCCCGAGATCTGCCGCTTCCAGTAGGCGCTGTCGGCCTTGACGAACAGCTTGCCGTCGGCCGACAGCATCGTCACGTTGTCGGTGTTCCAGGTCACCTGGCCGGTCGCGCGGCCGCCCTTGGTGACGCTCAGCTCGCCGCGCAGCGTGTCGGCGCCGCCGCCGAAGTCGCCCTTCAGCCCCACCGCGCGGGCGGGCGCGAGGGCGTCGGCCGCCGCGTTCAGCTTGTCCTCGTCGGACTTGCCGCCGCCGGACACGACCACGAACACCACGACCGCGATCAGCACGACGACGATCAGGCCGCCGCCGATCAGCGCGGCGATCAGCGCGCCGCCGCCGGACTTCTTGGGCGGCGGCATCCCGGGCATCCCCGGCATCCCGGGTCCGCCCGGTCCGCCGGGCGCGCCCGGGGGCGGCGGGTAGAACGGCGGCGGGGTCCCGGGCCCGCCGAAACCGCCGGGGGCGGGGGCGGCCCGCCGGGTCCTCCCGGCCCGGCCGGTCCGCCGGGTCCTGGCGTTCCGCCGGGCCCCGCCGGGGGCGGAGGCGGCGGCCAAGAGGGACCGGCGGGTGGTTCCCAGCCCGGGGGAGGCGGTGGGTTGCTCATCCGGTCACGTCCTTCCAGGTCATCAGGCCCCAAATGCATCTCTAGTGTGCAGCAAAGAGCCGACAATGTGATCCTTGCCTACCGGTCGAACGGTCCTGCCGCCGGATCGGTATCTCGGCGATACTTGACGGAACCCGCTCCGGGAGGTTGCTGTGCACGACTATTTCGACTCGTACGCGGTGGTCGGGGCGTTGCTCCTGATCGGCGGCGCCATCGTCGGCGGCGCGCTCGCCGCCAACAGGTCGCTCCGCCCGCACCGCCCCACCGCGGAGAAGCTCGCCACCTACGAGTGCGGCGTCGACCCGGTCGGCGGGGACTGGGCGCAGTCCTACGTTCGCTACTACGTGTTCGCCTACCTCTACGTGGTGTTCGCCGTCGACGCGGTGTTCCTGTTCCCGTGGGCGACCGTCTTCTCGGCCCCGGGATATGGGATGACCACTCTGGGCGAAATGTTCGTCTTCCTGGGCTTCCTCGCCGTGGGGCTCGCGTACGCCGGGAAGAAGGGCGTGCTCTCGTGGGTCTGAGGCCCGCGCGAATGCGTCCGGGGCCCTGGCGAACGGGATCGGGGCTGTAACAATGCTCCTGTGAGCACCGTGGACCTGCCCCGCCCGGCGTCGGGCCGCTGTCGCGCCTGGCGCCCAAGCCGATCAAGTTCGTGCTCAACTGGGGCCGCCGGTACTCGCTGTGGGTCTTCAACTTCGGCCTGGCCTGCTGCGCCATCGAGTTCATCGCGACCTCGATGAGCCGCCACGACTTCATCCGGCTCGGCGTGATCCCGTTCGCCCCCGGCCCCCGGCAGGCCGACCTGATGGTGGTGTCCGGCACGGTCAGCGACAAGATGGCGCCCGCGGTCAAGCGGCTGTACGAGCAGATGCCCGAGCCCAAGTACGTGATCTCGTTCGGCGCCTGCTCCAACTGCGGCGGCCCGTACTGGGACTCGTACTGCGTCACCAAGGGCGTCGACCAGATCATCCCCGTGGACGTCTACGTGCCCGGGTGCCCGCCCAGGCCGGAGGCCCTGCTGCACGGCATCGTCCGCCTCCAGGAGAAGATCGCGGGCGAGTCGCTCAGCGACCGCTACGACGGCGGCGCCGACCCGGTCGCCCCTCCGCCCGCTCCGCGTCCGCTTTCGGCCACCGTTCTCCGCCGCCCCCTCCAGCCCCGCCGCCCCGAACGAGCCCCCGCCCCCGCGGACGAGTCCCCGGCGGCCCCGAACGAGCCCCCGGCGGCCGACCGGACGACCGCGCCCGCCCCCGAGACCCCGCCGCTCCGGACGCTCCCGCCCCGACCGGACCCGCGCCCGCGTCCTCCGCGCCCGCGTCCTCCGCGCCCGCGTCCTCCGCGCCCGCGCCCGAGGCGCCCGCGCCCGAGGCGTCCGGCGGTCCTGGAACGACCTTGCCGGAGCCGCCCTCGGCGACGGACGCGACGGCCCCCGTTCCCGCACAGGACGCCGCGAACGAACCCGAACCCGCGCCCGCGCCCGAACCCCCGCCCGAGCACGATCCGTCGATCATTCCGGGACTGGACGACGACGGCGGGAACGACGACCAGATCGGCAGGACATGAGCGCCGAGGAGCTGACGGCCGCCTGGCGGGAGCGGTTCGGGGACGAGGTGTCGGCGGAGGAGACCCACGGCGGGCTGTCGGTCGGGGTGCCCGCCGAGCTGTGGATCGAGGCGCTGGCGTTCGCCCGGGACGTCCTGTCCTGCGGGTTCTTCGACTGGCTGACCGGGGTGGACGAGCTGGAGAACGGCTTCGCGGTCGTCGCGCACGTCTACTCGCTCGAACGCCGCCACCACCTCCTCGTGCGCACGCGCGTGCCGAGGGACGCCCCCGTGCTGGCCACCGCGACCGGGGTGTACCGGGGCGCGGCGTGGCACGAGCGGGAGACGTTCGAGATGTTCGGGGTGGTGTTCGAGGGGCACCCGCACCTCGTGCCGCTGCTGCTGCCGGACGGGTTCGAGGGGCATCCGCTGCGCAAGGACTTCGTGCTCGCGGCGCGCGTGGCCAAGCCGTGGCCGGGCGCGAAGGAGCCGGGCGAGTCGGGCCACGGGGCGCCGTCGCGGCGCCGCGTCCGCCCGCCCGGCGTGCCGGACGACTGGGGCCCCATGCCTGAGCTGCTGGAGATCGTCCTCAAGCTGGCGCTGGTCGCCGCGGCGTTCGCGGTGCTGCCGCTGCTGGTCGGGCAGGCCGAGCACAAGGTGATGGCGCACATGCAGGGGCGGCTCGGCCCGATGTACGCGGGCGGGTTCCACGGATGGGCGCAGCTCGTCGCGGACGGCGTGAAGTTCGCGCAGAAGGAGGACGTGGTCCCGGCGGCGGCCGACCGGTGGGTGTTCAAGCTGGCGCCGGGCGTCGCGATCGTCCCGTACCTGCTGGTGCTGCTCGTGGTGCCGGTCGGCCCGGACGGGCAGGTCGCGCTGGACCTCGGCGTCGGGCTGTTCTTCGCGCTCGCGGTGATGGGCGTCGGCGTGATCGGCGCGATCATGGCGGGCTGGGCGAGCGCCAACAAGTACTCGCTGCTCGGCGGGATGCGGGTCGCGGCGCAGCTCATGTCGTACGAGCTGCCGATGGTGTTCGCGGCGTCGTCGGTGGCGATGGCGGCGGGCACGCTGTCGCTGTCCGGGATCGTGGACGAGTGGCGCTGGTGGTGGCTGCCGTGGCAGGCGGTCGGCGCGGTGGTGTTCTTCGTGGCGGGCCTCGCCGAGCTGCGCCGCCCGCCGTTCGACATGCCGGTCGCCGACTCGGAGATCATCTTCGGCCCGTACACCGAGTACGGCGGGCTGCGGTTCGCGCTGTTCATCCTCGCCGAGTACGCGGGGATCGTGGTGCTGTGCGGGCTGACGACGGTGCTGTTCCTGGGCGGCTGGAAGGGGCCGTTCCTGGACACCGAGCTCGGCTGGCTGTGGACGCTGGCCAAGGCGTCCGTGCTGGCGTTCCTGGTGATCTGGCTGCGCGTCAGCTACCCGCGGATGCGCGAGGACCAGCTCCAGAAGCTCGCGTGGGCCTACCTGGTGCCGCTGTCGCTGGCCCAGCTCGCGCTCACCGGCGTCCTCAAGGTCGCCCTCTGACCCCCCGCGGCACCGGGGGCGGACGGTCAGGGCAGGAAGATCGAGTACTCGGCGATCTGGGGAACGAGGTCGGGCGGCAGGTCGGTGTCCACCGCGAGCTCCTCGGCCGACACGAAACCGCCCTGCTCGTCGCGGCGCCGGACGAGCCGTTCGACCAGCTCGGGCGTCAGGCCGGGCAGCGTCGCGAGCACGGCGGGCGGGGCGTGGTTGACGTCGATCAGGCCGCCGTCGTCGTAGCGGCGCGGCAGGTCGGGGCGGCCGATCCGCAGCTCGAACGCGAGCGCGGGGTCCTGCCTGGCGAGCGTGCGGGCGTCCTCGCGCATCGCCTGCCGGAACCGGGCGACCTCGATCGCGTGCTCGTTCAGCCGGCTGCGCGGGACGGTGCGCGGGAACACCGACGACCGCACCGCGAACGCGTGCACGGTGCCCGCGATCCACAGCATCAGCATCATGAACCCGCCGAAGATCCCCAGCAGCGCGTCGCCCGACTGCATCATCGTCACCACGGCCGCGGTGCCGACGCCGTACCCGGCGGCGGTCGCGCCGAGGTTCCACGAGTTGCGCCGCACCGCCGCGTAGAGGAACGAGAACGGCGTGCCGTACCCCAGCGTCAGGAACGGCACGAACGCCCACAGGATGCCGTGCGGCTCGCTCGGCATGGGCGGGGGGACGGGAGACGGCTGCATCGGCCCCATCGGCGGGGGATACGGACCGGACCAGTGGGGCTGCTGCGGTGTCCGGAACCCGCCCGTGAACCCGCTCGCGAAGCCGCCGCCGTACCCGCCCGGCCGGTGTCCCGGGGGCTGGGGACGGGAGCGCGGCCGAGGCGGCGGGTGCTCTCCCTGCGGGCCGGGGCCGTGCTCAGGCCCGAACGTGCCGTCCGTACCGTCGCTCACAAGTCCTCCTCGCCGCCCGGCTGACAGAGGCGTGGAACGGCCGGTCGCGCACGGCTGGACCCGTCCGGCCCACGTGTGGTCAGACGAACGCGGCGCCCGTTGCGTTCCCCGAGGCGCTCTGTAAGGAATCATGGTGACCCGTGGGACGGCTACCAGGAGGCGGGCTGGCCAAGGGGCTGGCCGTCACGTTGCGGACGATGACGCGGCGCTCCATAACGCGTCAGTACCCAGAAGTCGCGCCGGATCTGCCTCCGCGCAGCCGCGGCGTCATCGCGCTTCTGGAGGAGAACTGCACGGTCTGCATGCTGTGCGCGCGCGAGTGCCCGGACTGGTGCATCTACATCGACTCGCACAAGGAGACGCTGCCCGCCGAGGGCGGCGGGCGGGCGCGCACGCGCAACGTCCTCGACCGGTTCGCGATCGACTTCGCGCTGTGCATGTACTGCGGGATCTGCATCGAGGCGTGCCCGTTCGACGCGCTGTTCTGGTCGCCGGAGTTCGAGTACGCCGAGTACGACATCAACGAGCTGACCCACGAGCGCGACCGGCTGCGCGAGTGGATGTGGACCGTCCCGCCGCCGCAGGCCCACGACGCCGCCGCCGAGCCGCCGAAGGAGATCGCCGCGGCGGAGAAGGCGATGGCGCGCTCCGCGCGGGGCGCGGGCGGGCGCGGCGCGGCCGAGCGCGGCGCGGGCGGGCGCGACGGGCCCGGGAGGCGGCCATGACCGGGCAGGACGCCGTCTTCCTGCTGCTCGGCGCGGTCGCCGTCGGCTCCGGGGCGCTGTGCGTCACCACCCGGCAGATCGTGCACGCCGCGCTGTGGCTGGTCGTGTCGTTCGGCGCGCTCGCGGGCGGCTACCTGGTGCTCACCGCGGAGTTCGTCGCGTGGGTGCAGGTGCTGATCTACGTGGGCGCGGTCGTGGTGCTGCTGCTGTTCGGGATCATGCTGACCCGCGCGCCGATCGGCGCGGACGCCGACCTCGACTCCGGCAACCGCTGGATCGCGCTCGGCGTCGCGCTCGCCACGGCGGCCCTGCTCGTCACCGTGATGGTGCTGGGCTTCGGCGGCGCGCACCGTCCGGTCGACGCGGGCGGCGGCTCGGCCGACCAGCTCGGCGCGAGCGTGTTCCGCACCTGGGTGCTGCCGTTCGAGGTCCTGTCGGTGCTCCTGCTCGCGTCCCTGGTGGGCGCGATCGTCCTGTCGCGCTCCGACATCGGCGCGCGGTCGGACGACGGAAACGGCGCGGAGGAGGGCGAGGGCTGATGCACATCGTCTACCCCACCTCGGTGTCGGCGCTGCTGTTCGCGGTCGGCGTGTACGGGGTGCTGGCGCGGCGCAACGCGATCCTGCTGCTGATGTCGGTCGAGCTGATGCTGAACGCCGTCAACCTCAACCTCGTCGCGTTCGACGTGTGGTGGCGGGACCGGCTGCACGGCGGCCAGGTGCTCACGCTGTTCACGATCGTGATCGCGGCGGCGGAGGTCGGGCTCGGCCTCGCGATCATCCTGCTGGTCTACCGCAACCGGAGCTCGGTCGAGGTCGACCGCCTCCGCGCGCTCGGCGAGGACGGCACGGGCGCGGGCGCGCCGGACGCCGCCCGCCCGCCCGCGCCGGCGCGGGACGAGCGAGACCCGTCCGACCGCGAGACCGCCGGGCGCGGGAACGCCGGCGCGGACGCGGGGCGCGGGGACGCCGGTCGGGAGACCGAGGAGGCCGCGCCGTGATCGTGCTCGCGTCGCTCGTGGCGCTGCTGCCGTTCGGCGCGGCGTTCGCCGGGATGCTGCTCGGCCCCCGCCTGACCCGCGCGCTCAGCGGCCCCCGCGAACCGCGCCGCACCGAGGAGCGGCAGGCCGTGGCCGGGCAGATCGAGGCGGGGCACGCGGAGGCGCGCCCGGCCGAGGCGCCGCGCCCGCCGCGCCCCCCGCACCCGCTGCGGAACGGACCGGCGCTGATCGCGTGCGCGCCCGTCGCGGCGTCGCTCGTCCTCGCCGCGATCGTCGCGTTCACCGTGTGGCGCGACCCCGGCCCGCGCACCGGGACGCTCGCGCTGGTCCAGACGGGGTCGGTGCCGATCCGGGTCGGCCTCCAGGTGGACGGCCTGTCCGCCGTGGTCGGGCTGATGGTGTGCTGCGTCGCGCTCGCCGTGCACGTCTACTCGGTGTCCTACATGGCCGAGGACCCGCGCTACTCGTCGTACGCGGCGTTCATCTCGATGTTCACCGCGGCGATGCTGCTGGTGGTGTTCGCCGGGGACCTGCTCCTGCTGTACGTCGGCTGGGAGGTCATGGGCATCTGCTCGTACTTCCTGATCGGCCACCACTGGGAGGACCGCGCCAACTCGCGCGCCGCCGTCAAGGCGTTCCTCGTGACGCGGCTCGGCGACGTCGGGTTCCTGCTCGGCATCCTCGTCCTCGGCGTCGGAGCCAGGACGTTCTCGATCGACGGCGTGCTCTCGCGCGTCGCCGACCTGCCCGACGCGACGCTGACGGCCGCGGCGCTGCTGCTGCTCGCCGGGGTGGCGGGCAAGAGCGCGCAGTTCCCGCTGCACACCTGGCTGCCCGACGCGATGGCGGGCCCGACGCCGATCAGCGCCCTCATCCACGCCGCGACGATGGTCGCGGCCGGGGTGTACGTGGTCGCGCGGCTGTACGGGGTGTTCCTCAACGCCCCCGGCGCGCTCGGCGTCCTCGGCGTCGTCGCGGTCGTCTCGATGGTCGGGTCGGCGCTGGCCGCGCTCGCGCAGGACGACCTGAAACGCGTCCTCGCGTACTCGACGATCAGCCAGCTCGCCGTGATGGCCGCCGGGCTCGCCGTCGGCGCGAAGACCGCCGCGATCTTCCACCTGCTCGCGCACGGCGCGTTCAAGGCCCTGCTGTTCCTGGCCGCGGGCTGCGTGATCGTCGTCGCCGGGTCCAACCTGCTCGCCGCGTACGGCGGGCTGCGGCGCGGCATGCCGATCACGTTCTGGTCGATGACGGCCGGCTTCGCCGCGCTCGCCGGGATCCCGCCGTTCAGCGGCTGGTTCAGCAAGGACTCGGTGATCGAGGCCGCCCAGCACGCGGCCCTGCACGGCGGCGACAGCGCGTCGACCGCCGGCTGGTTCGCCTACACGCCGTTGCGCGAGTACCCCCTGCGGACGCCCGGCGCCGGCGGCGCGCATCCCGCGCCCGTGTGGACCTACCGCCTGGTGGAGCCGGTCGTGCCCGCGAGCGTGGCGTGGCTGGTCTACCTCGGGCTGCTCGTCACCGTCGTGCTGACCGCGGCGTACGCGACGCGGGCCTGGCTGATGACGTTCTTCGGGGAGCCGCGCGGGACGTACGAGATCGCCGACCCGCCGCGGATCATGTCGTGGACCGTCGCGGCGCTCGCCGTTCCCGCCACGGTCCTCGGGTTCTTCGGCAGCGGGGCGTCCGAGCTGCGCCCGCACCTCGGGTCCGCGCTGCTCGGCGTCGTGCTCGCGGGGCTCGGCGCCGCCGCCGCGTTCCTCGTCTGGAACCGCGATCCGGCCGCCGACCCGGCCCGCGCGCTCGGCCGCGCCCGCCCAATGCTCGCGCGCGCCTTCTACGTGGACGAGCTGTACGCGGCCGTGATCGTACGGCCCGCCGAGGCGCTCGCCCGCCATGTCGTGATCTTCGACGGGCGCCGGATCGACGGCGCGGTCACCGGCGCCGGGCGCGGCGCGCGGTGGCTCGGCGGGCGGCTGCGGCTCCAGGTCAACGGCAACCCGCAGACGTACCTGACCGGCCTGGTCGCCGGGGTGGTCGTCATCGCCGCCGGAGTGGTGATCTTCCGATGATCTTCCTGCTGATGATGGCGGTCCCGCTGGCCGGCGCCCTCGCGATGCTCGTCCCGGCGGACCGGTTCCTGCCCGGAGACGCCGCCGTGCGGCGCTTCGGCGCGGGCGTCTCCGGCGCGACGCTGCTGGTCGCCGTGTCCGCCCTCGCCGCGTTCGACTTCGGCCGCTCGTCCCGGATGCAGCTCGAAGTGGACCGCTCGTGGGCGCCCGCGATCGGGCTGCGCTTCCACCTCGGCGTGGACGGGATCTCGCTGCCGCTGGTCGCGCTGACCGCCCTGCTGACGTTCCTCTGCTTCCTCTACACGCTGCGGCACCCGCCCGCCGGCGGCCGGGCCCGGCTGCTCACCGCGCTGCTGCTCGTCCTCGAAGTGGGGATGCTCGGCACGTTCACCGCGCTCGACCTGGTGCTGTTCTTCGTGTTCTTCGAGGTCGTGCTGATCCCGATGTACGTGGTGATCGCCGTGTGGGGCGGGCCCGCCCGGCGCGCCGCCGCGTACAAGTTCATCCTCTACACCCTCCTCGGCTCGGGCCTGCTCCTCGCCGGGATGCTGCTCGTCGGCGCCGAGGCGGGCACCCTCGACATGACCGAGCTCGCCGCCCGGCACGGCTCGGGCCTCGCCCACGGCGTGCAGGTCACCGCGTTCGCGCTGATGGGCCTCGGGTTCGCGGTCAAGGCGCCGATGTGGCCGCTGCACACCTGGCTGCCCGACGCGCACACCGAGGCCCCGACCGTCGGCTCGGTGCTCCTCGCGGGCGTCCTGCTGAAGATGGGCACGTACGGCCTCGTCCGCGTCGCGCTGCCCCTCGCCCCGGACGGCGCGCGCGTGTGGGCGCCGTGGCTCGGGCTCCTCGCCGTCATCGGGATCGTGTACGGCTCGCTCGCCTGCCTCGCCCAGCGCGACCTCAAACGGATGATCGCGTACTCGTCCGTCGGGCACATGGGCTTCGTCCTGCTCGGCATCGCGACCCTCACGCCCGTCGGGGTGAACGCCGCGCTGTTCGGCAACATCGCGCACGGCCTCATCACCGGGCTGCTGTTCTTCCTCGCCGGCTCGGTCAAGGACCGCTACGGCACCGGCGACCTGAACGTCCTCGGCGGCGGGATGCTCACCTCCGCGCCCCGCCTCGCCTCGATCCTGACGTTCGCGTCGGTCGCCTCCCTCGGCCTGCCCGGCCTCGCGGGGTTCTGGGGCGAGATGCTCGCGCTGCTCGGCGCGTACAGCCCGCACGCCGACCTGCCCCGCGAGACGTTCGTGACCTTCATGGCGGTCGGCGCGCTCGGCGCCGTCCTCACCGCCGCCTACTTCCTCCGCATGCTCGCCAAGATCACCCACGGCCGCACCCCCGACCCCATCGAGCCCGCCGCGGCGGCGCCCGCGCCCTCCGAGGGCTCCGCGGCGCGCCCCGCGCTCACCCCTCCCGAGCGCGCGCCGATCCCTGCCGAGCCGATCGCCGCGCTCACCCGGTACGAGTACGCGGCGTGGACGCCGCTGATCGCGCTGACCCTCCTCGTCGGGCTCTGGCCGAAGACGCTGCTCGCCGTGACGACCGGCCCCGTCCGCGCCCTGTTCGGAGGTGGCTGATGATCCAGGGGATCGACTACGCCGCGATCGCGCCCCCGCTGATCCTCGCCGCCGCCGCGCTCGCCGTCCTGCTCGCCGACGCGTTCGACGTGCCGCGCCGCGCGGTCGGGCTGCTCAGCGGCGGCGCCCTCGCCGTCGCGTTCGGCGCCGTCGTCGCCCTCGCCGCCGGGGACCGCCGCGCCACGTTCTGCCTCCCGGACGGCCTGCGCTCCGGCGGTCCCCGCTCCTGCTCGTACGTCACCGACGACTTCACGCTGCTGTTCCAGGGCCTGGTGCTCGCCGCCGCCGTGGTCGTCGTCCTGCTGTCCCTGGAGGAGATCACCCGTTCGCGGCTGCCCGCCGGGGAGTACCACTTCCTGCTGCTCGCCGCGGTCGTCGGCGCGCTCACCCTCGTCGCCGCCCGCGACCTGGTCCTGCTGGTCGTAGCGCTGGAGACGCTCTCGCTGCCGGTGTTCGCCCTGGTCGGGCTGCGCCGCTACGACGGCGCCGCGTCCGAGGCGGCCCTGAAGCTGTTCCTGGTCTCGGTCGTCTCGGCCGCGGTCATGCTCTTCGGGATCAGCCTGGTGTACGGCGCGACCGGCGCCATGCACCTCGACCGGATCGCCCCCGCCCTGGACCGCCTCCCGTCCGACCTCGACCCGGTCGCCGCCGTCGGTGTCGTCCTCGTCCTCGCGGGCTTCGGCTTCAAGGTCGCCGCCGTCCCGTTCCACTTCTGGGCCCCGGACGTCTACCAGGGCGCGCCGCTCCCGGTCGCCGCGTTCCTCTCCGTGGTCTCCAAGGCCGCCGGGTTCGCCGGACTCGCGATCGTGCTGGCCCTCGGCTTCCCGGCGTACGCCCACGTGTGGGGCCCGCTGGTCGCGATCCTCGCCGCGCTCACCATGACCCTCGGCAACCTCGTCGCCCTCCGCCAGCGCACCGCGATCCGGCTGCTGGCCTGGTCGTCGGTCGCCCAGTCCGGCTACATGCTGGCCCCGCTCGCGGTCGGCACCGACCACCTGTCCGAGGCCGTCGCCGCCACCGCCGCCTACGTGGCCCTCTACGCGGTCATGAACCTCGGCGCGTTCGCCGTCGTCACCGGCTTCGCCCGGCGCCGCCCCGCCGCCCCCGCCGGCTGGGACGAACTGGACGACTACCGGGGCCTCGCCCGCCGCAGCCCGGCCCTCGCCGCCGCGCTGGCGTTCTTCCTGATCTGCCTCGCCGGCCTGCCGCCCGGCGTGATGGGGCTGTTCGCGAAGGTCGTGGTGTTCCGCGCGACCGTCGCGGGCGGCGTCACCTGGCTCGCGGTCGTGATGGCGGTCAACACCGTGATCGGCCTCTACTACTACCTCGTCTGGGCCGCGCGGCTGTTCGCCCCGCCCGCGCCCGCCGCCGAGGACCCGCAGGTCGTGCCGTACGAACCCGCGCCCGGACCCGCCGTACGGGCCGCCGTCGCCGCCACCGCGGCCGGCGCGCTGGTGCTGTCGGCCGCGCCGCAGCTCGTCCTCCAGGCGGTGTCCACGGTCGGCTGACGACCTCCGAACCGGGAACGTTTCGGCTGGTCAACCCGTTGTCACCGAAGGCCGGAAAGTCGACGGGGAGGCACGCAGGTGCGGTTCAACGGCGTCAGGACGGCCGCGCTCATCGCCGCGCTGTCGGCGTTGCTGCTCGCGGCCGGATGGGTGCTCGGACGCGCCGCCGGGCTGACGATCGCGCTGCTCATCGCGCTCGTCACCAACGGCGTCGCGTACTTCTTCAGCGACCGGATCGCGCTGCGCTCCATGCGCGCGCACCCGGTCGGCGAGGTCGAGGCCCCGGTGCTCTACCGGCTCGTCCGCGAACTGGCGAACGCCTCGCGGCAGCCGATGCCCCGCCTCTACGTCTCGGAGACCATGCAGCCGAACGCGTTCGCGACGGGCCGGAACCCGCGCAACGCCGCCCTCTGCTGCACCCGCGGGATCCTCCGGATGCTGGACGAGCGGGAGCTGCGCGCCGTCCTCGGCCACGAGCTCTCCCACATCCACAGCCGCGACATCCTGGTCTCCTCCGTCGCCGCCGCGATCGCCACCGTGATCACGTACCTGTCCCATCTGGCGATCTTCCTGCCGGTCGGCCGCGACGACGACGACGGCCCCGGCCTCCTGCCCGCCCTGCTCATGCTGGTCCTCGGCCCGGTCGCCGCCGCCGTCGTCCAGATGGCGATCAGCCGAACCCGCGAGTTCGCCGCCGACGCCTCCGGCGCCCGCCTCACCGGCGACCCCCTCGCCCTCGCCTCCGCCCTCCGCAAGATCGAGGCGGGCACCCGCGCCATGCCCCTGCCCCAGGACCCCGAACTCGCCTCCACCAGCGCCCTGATGATCTCCAACCCCTTCCAGGGCGCCGGCATCGGCATGCTCTTCTCCACCCACCCCCCGACGGCCGACCGCATAGCCCGCCTGGAGAACATGGCCTCCGACTGACCTCCACCGCGCCCTCCGCGAGGCCGGGCCCGCTCTCCGCGAGGCCGGGCCCGCCCTCCGGAGGCCGTCCCCGCCGGCGGCCCGAACTTCCTTGACACGCCCCTGAACCATCCGGCCGACCGCCGCGTCATACCCATTGCGAGCGCGCCGAGCCACTTCTGCGGGGGAAGAGGCCGGCGCGCTCCACCCGTTCAGGGGTGATCGTCCACATGCCGGACGTGCTCGTCACCTGTTGCACGGACGGCGTGCGTGGTGCGCCCTCGCCGAACATCGCTCACCATGCCCGCGCGAGCGCGCTCTGAGCCCCGCAGGCCGCGTCTGTGAGCGGATCGTCCGGCCGTCCTCCGTCGGAGCCCTGGCGCTGGAGAAGTACGCGACGGATCTGACCGGCGGCAACGCGCCGAGCAACGAGGTGCGGGCCCGCCGGGTCGTCCAGACCGTGAAGATCTGTCGTTGGGGCAACGGGGAGAGGACGCTCACGAAAGCCCCGAGCGTGACACTCTGTAGCCACCCGGTACTTTCGGCAACCGTTCACAGGAGGAGACATGTCCGCTCTCATCGAGCCGCGCGACGCCGGGGGCCTCGACTTCGCAGCCCTGGCCGCCGTTCCGTCGCCGGAGCCCCTCTCGCCCGTGGTCGCCCGCGTAACCTGCTCGGTGACATGGACCATCCAGTGCGAGTGGTCCTAGGCCGTACATTCCTGATCACCTAGTCCGGGCCAAAGGACAGTGATCAACCGGCTGCGACGCAGAGGCGGGAAGCCCCCACCCGGTCCCCGCCTCTGCCCCAGGCCCGCTCCACCCGGCAGCGCACCCGCAGAAACGCAGCTCGGGTGTTGGGCCCGACCTCGCCGGGACCCTCAGCGAGCCCGACCCGCGCAACCCGCCAATCCGAACGGCGACGCAGATCTCAACTAGCACGGACGCCCACGGGCCGCAGGCGACAGAGGCGACGACAGCCCCATCCATCCCGGACGAACGGATCGTCCGCAGGGGACTGGCGCGAGCCCAAGCGTCGTCCCGACCCGTTCGACGGAGCCCGCCTGCCCGCACTGCCTGCGTCACTACGTCGCCACAGAACGGCGAACATCGCGATCGTTCAACCGGCGCCCGAGCCACTCAACTCCAACGATCACGCTGAACGGGTGCGCGAGGCGAGTGGCCGACGCTTGAAGAGCGGAGCGGACCCGCTCGATCGTGGACGCGGCGTCGGGCGATGCGCCCTCCCCCAGCCCTCGGGAATCGTCGGGGCGCGGGTTCCCAGGTGAGAGCGGCCGCGCCCCGTCCCCACTACCGGTAGTTGACGAACTGGAGGGCGATGTCGAGGTCCTTGCCCTTGAGCAGCGAGATGATCTGCTGGAGGTCGTCCTTCTTCTTCGAGCTGACGCGCAGTTCCTCACCCTGGATCTGGGCCTTCACACCCTTCGGCCCCTCCTCCCGGATGATCTTGCCGATCTTCTTGGCGTTCTCCTGGGAGATGCCCTCCTTGAGGGTCACGGTCAGCTTGTACACCTTCCCCGACAGCCTCGGCTCCCCGGCCTCGATCGACTTCAGCGAGATCTGGCGCTTGACCAGCTTGTCCTTGAACACGTCGAGAACGGCGTTGGCCCGTTCCTCCGAGTTCGCCTGGATGTCGATGACCTCCCCGGACCACTTGATGCCCGCGTCCACGTTACGGAAGTCGAACCGGTTGGCCACCTCCTTGACGGCCTGGTTCAGCGCGTTGTCGACCTCCTGCCGGTCCAGCTTGCTCACGATGTCGAAACTCGAATCCGCCACCAGACAACCCCTTCGCCACACCTTCACGTATCGAGCCAGCGTAGCGAGCCCCCGCGGGCCGCCCAGTCATCCGCGCGCCTGCCCCGTGCCGAAGCCGGGCTCAACACCGGTGAGCTCGACGCCGGCGTCCCACACCCGCGCCGCAAGCCGTTCGTCCGCCAGCCGCCCCCGAACGGCCTCAAGCCTCGGTGCACCGCGCATCCCGAACATCCTCGGCCCCCACATCTGCCCGCCCCGTACCTCCGGATCCAGAACGGCCCGGACCGCCGTCCAGGCCCCGGCGTCCTTGCCCTGAAGCAAGACCCCGGCGGGCATCGCCCGCAGCCGTTGCCCAGTCGTCCGAACGTGCACGGGCGGCCGGGAAGGCGTCAACGAGTCCAGCGCGCCACCCGGATGCGTCACCACGCTCGCCACTGAACTCCCAACGGCCCGCAACCGCCGGTCCAGCTCGAAGCCGAAGAGCATCTGCGCCAGCTTCGAACGCGAGTAGGCCCGTTTCGGCTCGTAGTCCCGCGTGCTCTGGAGATCGTCAGGGTTCAGCTCCACGGACTTCGCGGTGAAGCTCCCCGTGGTCACCACACGACCGCCCCGTCCGACAACAGCGGCGCCAGCAACCCGGTCAACGCGAAATGCCCGAGGTAGTTGGTCGCGAACATCACCTCGTTCCCCTCCGCGGTCTCCCTGCGCGGCGGCTCGTCGAACAGCACCCCGGCGTTCAGAACGACCGCGTCGAGCCCGTCCAGCCCGTCCACGGAGGACTTGAGCGACGGAAGATCAGAGAGGTCCAGCCGGAGGTGCCGAACCCGCGCTCCCGGCACCCGCCCCCGGATCGAGTCCATCGCCGCCGCGGCCTTCTCATCGCTCCGGCTGCCGAGAACCACGGTGGCCCCGCTGCCCGCCAACTGCTCGGCCACGAAATACCCGATGCCCGCGTTCCCTCCGGTGACCAGGAAGGTCTTCCCCTCGGCCCGCGGCACCCGACGCACGTCCCATATCGCCCTCACGACGTCCCCCTAAAGTCGGAATCACTCCGACTTCAAACTTACTACGATTTCGTACTCCCTCGGATAACAGCTACGGTCGTCCCCATGGGCGAGACTCCAGGACGCCGCGAACGCAAGAAGGCCGCCACCCGCAAGGCCCTCTCCGACGCGGCCCTGCGGCTGTTCCTCGAACGCGGCTTCGACAAGGTCACGGTCGCCGAGATCGCCGACGCCGCCGACACGGCGGTCTCCACGCTGTTCGCCCACTTCCCGGGCGGCAAGGAGGCCCTCATCCTCGGCGACGGCGCCGAACGCGAAGCGGCCCTGACCGCAGCCGTCCGCCAACGCCCGCCAGGAACCTCGATCCTCGATTCCCTGCGCGACTTCCTCGCCACCCGAGGCCCGTTCAACCCGGACCCCACCCCAGACTTCCGCCGCAAGGCCGCCCTGGTCGTCGCCACCCCCGCCCTACGCGCCTACGCCCGCGCCCTGTGGACCGCCAACGAGGAGTCCCTCACCCGCGTCATCGCCGAGGAGACCGACCGCGACCCCAACGACTTCTCCCTACGCCTCCTGGCCCGCTACATCCTCGAAATCCCAGACCTGGCAGGCCAGGAACCCACCCCCTCCACAGCCCTCACCACAGCCTTCACCCACCTAAAACAAGCCTGGCCAACCCTCTAACCCCCACACCCCAGCCCACCCCAACCGTCCCCCAAGCCACCCCACCCCAAGCTCCCGCCAACCACCCAAACCCCCAGCCGCCCGACCACCCAGGCCCACCCACCTCCAAAGCCAGGATCCCCGCCCACAAGCCCTGGGCCCCTAACCTCCCAAAGCCCACCACCTCCCAAAGCCCACAACGTCCCAAGCCCCACTCACAAACCAGCGACGTGGCCCCCACACTGCCCGCCTGCCCTGCCCCTGCCGCAGCACCGAGCCGGCCACGGTCCCACCGGCCCCCACACGGGAGGCGACCGCCCCCCACCCTCCGAACCCACCGATGTCACGACCGCTCCCCACGTCCGCTATTCTTTCCAGTGCCGTCGCGGAAGCGACGCCACGGCGGGTTGCCCGAGTGGCCAATGGGAGCGGACTGTAAATCCGTCGGCTTAGCCTACCCAGGTTCGAATCCTGGACCCGCCACACAAGCTGAAACGGCCTCTGACCAGCGACGACGGTTAGGGGCCGTTTTCGTTGCCACAGTCGCCGCCATGCAGCCGGGTGTCGCTGGTTCTGGAATGTACGCGGAATGCGTCCGTTCGCCATCAGGGCCCGAGGAATCAGGGAGCGGCGGCATTCAGGCCACTCCGGCGGCCCCGCGCTTGGCCGCTGGAGCGTGCGGCGTGGGGGTGGCCGCGGCTGGCCGCTGATCGCGACGGATCTGCTGGCCTCGCGTGACCAGTCACTGTGGGATGGCGCTGCCGCCACTCACGCAGCGGACAGAGTCAGTTTTCCCTCATCCGGTTCCTTGAGGTGCACGTCGGTCGTCGCGTCCTCGTCATCGTTGAACCGCAGAGTGCAATAGGCGATAACTCCATGAGGAATACCCAGTCTTCCCGCTCTTCGCTGGTCAGCGGAGGAACGAAGGTTGCCGAGACTCGCCGTACAGAGTCGTCGCTGAGGATGACGACGCGGATGTTGATGGCGCACAGGCACTTGTCCTGATTCACCCACCACTCCAGTCGGGCTGCACCTTCATACGTGTGAGCACGGCGAGGACCGAGGCCCTGTCGGAACCGCTCTGCGGGCGGGTATTCGTGGTGCGGGACTGCCCTTCGGCGTCACTACGTGATGACTTCGCCGCCCCTGACATCCGTCGCTGAGTACAGGTCTCGTCCGGGCCGGGGAGGAGGTGGGGGAAGAACAGCGGCCACGCTCTCGGCTGCCGCGGGGACGGGGCACCACGCGACAGTGGCCAAGCGTCCTGGGTTCGCAGAGCGGGCCGGGGCGGCGGGGCGCCGGGGGACCGGTCAGCGCAGGGCAGACCGGTCGCCGGGGCTGGAGAGGTGTTGAGGCGGGTGGGTGCAGACGGGGTTCCTCCCGTACTGCTGGACGGCGGCGGCGAAGCGGTCGCTGAGACGGCTGTGGTGTTGTCCGGGTGGTCTGTGGTTGGCGGTTGGGGTTCCTGGTCTTGGCGATCAGGTGGTGTGCGCGTCGAGGGGACGCGCTGGGATAGAGCTTATATGCCTTGACGGTTAAATGCCGGGATGGTTATATTCGAGAGGTGTCAACGGCGTTCGATGTTCTGGCGGCCCCGATGCGGCGCCGCATTCTCGACCTGCTCCGGGAGCGGCCGAGGCTGGTCGGTGAGCTGGCCGACCAGCTGGAAGTGACCCAGCCCGCCATCTCCAAGCATCTGCGGGTGTTGCGCGATGCCGGCCTGGTACGGGTTCGACCGGACGCTCAGCGCCGCTGGTACGAGCTTTCTTCAGAGCCGCTCCAAGAGATCGACGCCTGGCTGCGCCCGTACCGGAAGCTGTGGGCGGGCCGCCTGGATGCGCTGGAACGGCATCTCGACGAGAACCCGGAAGGAGAAGTCTGATGCCCATCACGGAACCCGGTGGCGCCGACGGTGTCGTGGAGGCCGGCGACAACGGCACTCACACACTGCGCTTCGAGCGGCGGTTCGAGCACCCGATCGACCGGGTGTGGACGGCACTGACCGAGCGCGAGGAACTCCTCGGATGGTGGGGAGCGGCCGACGAGCTGGACCTGGTCGAGGGCGGGAGGATCGTGCTGCGCTGGCTGAACACCGACCACAAGGGCGAGTACGTCACCCTGCACGGAAAGGTCGTCCGATATGAACCGCCGCGTCTGCTCGAGTACGAGACCGACGTCCACGGAGTCCTCCGGTTCGAGCTCCGCGCGGCGGGGAACGCCACGGACCTGACGTTCACCAGCACGGTGGGCTTCCCGCCCGAGATGCACCCGCTGGCACTGGCCGGGTGGCACCTGCACCTCGAATTCCTCGACGGCCTGCTGGCCGGCGAGCGTGCGGACCTCGTCCACCTGCCCATGGACCGGTGGGAACGCCGGCGCGACCAGTACGAGGCCGCCCTGCGGTGAACGCCCGCTTTGCTGGCGAGTAGGGCGGCTCCTGGCGGATCGCAGTCTGCCGGGAACCCCGTGCCGTTCAGACCCCCGTGCCGTTCCGGCCGTGTTCGGTGGGCTGGTCCGAGAGGTACGGCTCGTCAGTCTTGAATTCCTTGGCTGCGGGGTGGTTCATGACCACCCCGCACGAGGCAGACAGGGCTATAGCTTGCGCTCTTTGTCATGAAGGCCTGCCTCCTGCTTCTTGTGTTCAGGGCAGGGTGTCGGTTGGACGTAGTTCCGTCCTTATCTTCTTGGATGTTGGGCGAGGTGTTTGGGGGAGGGGTTGCGAGTTCCTGTGGTTGGAGGGCGGCGTAGTACACCGTTTTGCGTTGGTTGTTGATGTGGTTTGTCGTCTTCTTTTTGTGCTTGGCTTTCGAGGCCCGGGTTCGCGGGTTCGCGTTGGCTGTGGTGGCTCTCGGGGAGAGTTGAACAAGGTGAGGTTGAGGGGCGTGGCGTGTTCGCCGGAGTATCGGGGGTTAGTGTAGAGGGCGGGTGTAGAGCGAATTTACGGCGGGTTGGCCGGTGTAATTCGGGCCGGCTTGGGCGTCGGCGCCTAGGTAGGTGTAGGGGAAGTGGGTTTTCTGGTTGCCGTGCCGAGAGATGCGGTGATGAGTGGGGTTGTAGACGAATCCCTGCTTGCGCAGCTCAAGTGTTAGGGCGCGGCCCCATGGGGTTCCGTCCGCGCGGCGGATTGAGCGGGTGTCGAAATTTGCGGTGAACAGGCCGTCCTCGGTGAGCCAGGACGCGGCACGGGCCAGCACGTCGAGCTTGTCGCCTAGGTAGTGCAGTCCATGTACGCAGGTGACCAGGTCGTATCTGTCTTTGGGGCCCAGTCGGTCACGGAGTGGGTGATCAAGCGCAGCGTTGGTGGGGTGGGGACTGCGGTGAAGTGGTCCACCAGGTCGAGCCCGACTATTTCGATTTGGTCGGCCAAGCCTCTGTGTGCGAGGAGACGGGTGGTCTCTTCTAGGGCGCGTCCGGTGCCGCAGCACAGGTCCAGCCATCGTATGCGGGGCGAGTTTTCGCTGCGGTTTGTTAGTTCCGTCATGATGTTGAGGCCGAGTTCGCGATTGTAGCCGCTGAGTGAACGTTCGCGGTTCATCGTGCAGTTGGCGACCACGGATGAATTTTCCAGGGCGTTGTTGTCGAGCAAGCGGGGCATGAAGATCATTATGGCTCTTGTCTGTGGTGATTAGTGATCGTTGAGTGGTTCTCGATCGAGCGGTGACATCGTCGGACGCGTTATCTTCGCTCGGAACGCTGGAGGACATGTGCGTGGTTCATTTCGTTCGCTGTTGGTTGTTGTTAGTGCCTTGGTGGTGACGGCGGTCGCGGGTCCTGTGCAGGCGATCGTTCGCGGGGCCGATGCCGGGGCTCCGTATTCGTTCATGGTGTCGGTTCAGGAGGCTGCTGGGGGCATTCATTTCTGCGGTGGCAGTCTGATCTCCCCGGAGTGGGTCGCTACTGCGGCGCACTGCGTGAGCAATGACGAGCCCGGGGATATCACGGTGCGGATCGGTAGCCTGTCCGCTACGGAAGGCGGATCCGTACGGGGGCTCAGCCGGATCGTGGCGCATCCTGATTACGACGGCACCAGGCATGATCTCGCGCTGCTTGAGTTGGACGAGCCGGTGGCTCAGGCTCCCATCGCGATCGGTGCGCGGCCCGCGGTCGGGGATCCGGTGCGTTTGCTGGGCTGGGGATGCACTACGCCTGGGCATATCGCGTGTCCTCCGCCGCCTGTGCTGCAACAGCTCGATTCGCAGGTCAACCAGCCCACTGACTGCGACAACTCGCCGGCTGATCCGGCGACGGAGATCTGTACCGGCAACGCCGCCACTCGCGCGGGTGGCGACAAGGGCGACTCCGGTGGGCCGCTGGTCGCGCGGGTGGGCCAGAGCTGGCAATTGCTCGGCGCCTTCAGCCGGATCAACGACATCACTTGGGACGGGTACGACGGGTTGGGCGTCTACACCGACGTTCCCGCTCACCGGGCCTGGGTCGAGTCGGTCACTGGGCCGCTAGCGGTGGTGCGGTGAGTTCGTCCGTAGCGGACCTTGCATTTCGTCGGGTTCTCGGGGCGTGAGTAGGAGTTGGAACAGGGCGCGGGCGGTCTTGGGCTCGTGAGGCTCAAGGCCGCCTTCTTCCGTACGACGCGTCAAGCCTCGCGGGGAGTGCTGGGGCCATAGTGGCTAGGGTGCCCGGCGTGGGTGACTTTGTGGGGGATACGCGGAACGGGTACGACGCGATCGCTGTCGGGTACGCGGAGTACTTCGAGGGCGAGATGGAGCGGGAGCCGTACGGGCTCGCGATGTTGGGGGCGTTCGCGCAGGTCGTGCAGGGGCGCGTGGTCGATGTCGGGTGCGGGCCCGGGTGGGTCACGGGGTTTCTGGCGGCGCGCGGGGTCGATGTGTACGGGGTGGATCTGTCGGCCGGGATGCTCGACGTGGCGCGGAAGGGGAATCCCGGGCTGAGGTTCGTTGAGGGGAGCATGACCGCCTTGGACGAGCCGGACGGGAGCCTCGGCGGGGTCGTCGCCTGGTACTCGGTCATCCACATGCCGCCGGAACGGGTCGTGGGGGTGTTCGAGGAGTTCTGGCGGGTGCTGCGGCCCGGCGGGCATCTGCTGTTGGGGTTCCAGGTGGGGGACGAGCCGTTGCAGATGCGGGAGGCGTTCGGGATCGAGGTGACGCTGGACTTTCACAGGTTCCGTCCCGAACGGGTCGAGGAGTGGCTGGAGAAGGCCGGGTTCGCGGTGGACGTGCGGTTCCTTCGGGAGCCGGACGGGACGGGGCGGTCCTCGCAGGTGCCTCAGGCGCACATGGTGGCCCGCAAGGTGGGGTGAGGGTTTACTGTCCCGGTCGGCAGTGGGCCGTGGGGTAAACCTGCACTGTGCGCTTTGGTTATGCGAGTGAGGCCACGCCCGGACGGGTGAACGAGGATTTCGCGGCGGTGGGGCCCGGCTGGGTCGTTCTGCTGGACGGGGCCACGGCGCAGCCGGGGGTCGAGAGCGGGTGCCGGCACGATCCGGCGTGGCTGGTGCGGCGGCTCGGCGGGTTGCTGGCGGCGCGGCTGGCGCTGGAGGGCGGGGAGCCGCTGGCCGATCTGCTGGCCGAGAACATCAAGGCGGTCGCCGAGCAGCACGCGTTGAGCTGCGATCTCGGCAATCCCGACAGCCCGTCGGCGACGGTGGCGATGCTGCGGCGTCGGGAGGAGCGCCTCGACTGGCTGGTGCTGGCCGACTCGCCGGTGGTCGTGGACGTCGCGGGCGAGGTGCGGGTGCTGAGGGACGACCGGGTCGACCGGCTGCCCGCCTACACCGCCCAGGCCGTGCGGGAGGCGCGGAACGCTCCCGGCGGGTTCTGGGTCGCGAGCACCCGGCCCGAGGCGGCGTACGAGGCGTTGACCGGTGAGCTGCCGGTCGAGGGCGTGCGGCGGGCGGCGGTGCTGTCCGACGGGGCGGCGCGGCTGGTCGAACGGTTCGGGGTGATGGGCTGGGCGGAACTGCTCGACCTGCTCGAAAGCGAGGGGCCCGGCGAGGTCGTCCGACGGACGCGCGAGTTGGAGGCCGTACGGGGCGGGGAGCGCGGCAAGCGGTACGACGACGCGACGGCCGTGTTCGTCAGGTTCTGACTCAGGCGGGCTTGATATGGGGCCACCAGCCGGCCAGGTCCTCGGGGAGGTGCGCGCCCTCCAGGGTGAGGGTGGCGGGCATGAGCGGGAAGCGCCGTCCGGCCGGGAACGTCCGCAGGTACGACGGCGGGTCCAAGACGAGCACGCGGGTGCCGTTCACGGCCGGTACGTCGGCGGGGACGCCCTCGTTGTAGACGGGTTCGCCGTGGGCGTCGGTCAGGTTCCACGGGCTGCTGACGACCGGGCGTTCGGCGGGCGCGTCGGTGTTCAGGAAGCACGCGACGATCTCGGGGGCCGGCGGTTCGCCAGGCATTCCGCCGGGGCGGCCGATCAGCGCGCCCGCGAGCAGGGTGTGGAGCTGGAAGTTGTCGCCGATCCCGCTGATCGTGACCGTCCATCCGCGGCGGCCGGCGCGGTCGAGCACCAGCAGCCGTTCCCCGTCGAGGACGCGCAGCAGGTCGCGCACGTACTCCATCCGCGGCAGGTACGCGACGGCCCGGTCGGCGGCGAACACGCGCAGGTCGCGGTCCGTCAGGGACGCGCGCACCATCGGCGCCGTCGCCAGCACCGTGCACGCCGACATCGCGAACTGCGGCAGCGCGAACCACGACATCATCGCCGTGACCGCGCCGTCCTTCAGCGCGGGCGCGACGACGTCGAGCGCCTGCTGGGACGGCCGGCCGTCCTCCATGCCGGGCGGGTCTCCGGCTCCGGACCGTTCCCACGCCTCGCCGAACGCCAGGGCCGCCGCGGTGACCTCGGTGAGCCGCTCGACGAGCGCGGCGCCGAACGGGTTCGGGTCCGCGCCGTTCTCGATCCACGAACCGGCGGCGACCGCGAGCCAGCCGCCGAGGTTCGGAGGGGCCTGCGCGACGCCCTCGGCGAGGCGCGGCATGGCCGCCGTCAGGGCGGCGGGCGCCGCGGTCTCGGACGCCCGCATGAGCTGGGGGAGCAGGGCGCCGAACGACCGGTCCTCGGCGATCGCCGCGCGGACCAGCTCGTCGCACACCTGGTGGAACGCCGGGGTCATGGATGATCACCCTGGCACAGGGGAAGCCTCTACCGGGAACCGGGCGATCTCCCCGCGGACCCCGTGGCCCCATTCTGGAATTGGATTCTAGAATGGCCTCATGGAGCAACAGGACTTCGCCGACGTGCTGGCCGCCGTGCGCGCCTTCGTCCGGGACCGGGTCGTCCCGCGCGAGGAGGAGATCGAGGAGACCGACGCGATCCCGGAGGCGCTGCGGGACGCCGCGCGCGACATGGGGCTGTTCGGGTACGCGCTGCCCGAGGCGTACGGCGGGCTCGGGCTCTCGCTGAGCGAGGAGGTGCGGCTCGCGTTCGAGATCGGCTACGCCAGCCCCGCGTTCCGGTCGATGTTCGGCACCAGCAACGGCATCGCCGGGCAGGTCCTCGTCCACGCCGGCACCGAACGGCAGCGCGACCGCTGGCTGCCGCGGCTCGCGTCCGGCGAGGTCATCGGCGCGTTCGCGCTGACCGAGGCCGAGGCCGGGTCCGACCCGAGCGCCCTCGCCACCACCGCGAGGCGGGACGGCGACGCGTACGTGATCGACGGCGCCAAGCGCTTCATCACCAACGCGCCCGAGGCCGACGTGTTCATGGTGTTCGCACGCACCGGCGGCGCCGGGTCGCGCGGCATCTCCACGTTCCTCGTCGAACGCGGCGCGGCGGGCCTCACGATCGGGCCGTCCGACCAGAAGATGGGGCAGCGCGGAGCGCACACCGCCGAGGTGTTCCTCGACGGCGTGCGCGTCGGCGCGGACGCCATGGTCGGCCCGGAGGGCACCGGCTTCCGTACGGCCATGGCGTCGCTCGCGCACGGGCGGCTGAGCATCGCGGCCGTATGCGTCGGCCTCGCCCAGCGCCTCCTGGACGAGACCGTCGCGTACGCCAAGGAACGCAGCCAGGGCGGCAGGGCCATCGGCGAATACCAGCTCATCCAGGGCCTCATCGCCGACTCCCAGGCCGAGTTGTACGCCGGGCGCTCGATGGTCCTGGAGGCCGCCCGCGCGTACGACTCGGGCGAGGACACCAAGCTCGGCCCGTCCTGCGCCAAGTACTTCTGCTCGGAGATGGTCGGACGCGTCGCCGACCGGGCCGTGCAGGTCTTCGGCGGCATGGGCTACATGCGCGGCGTCGCCGTCGAACGCCTCTACCGCGACGTCCGCCTCTTCCGCATCTACGAGGGGACGAGCCAGATCCAGCAGCTCGTTATCGCCCGGACCCTCCTGCGCTGACCCCTCCGCCCGCCCCTCGCGGCGCCCCGGCCGACCCGCGCCGACCCGGGCCGCGGGCGCCGCGAGCAGGGGACCAAACGATTTCGCATGTGGTGCCGCGGCCGTGTATGGTTTCCACTGCGCGAACGACGCAGGCCCCTTTAGCTCAGTCGGCAGAGCGTCTCCATGGTAAGGAGAAGGTCTACGGTTCGATTCCGTAAAGGGGCTCCGCAGTCAGAGGCCGTTCCCAGAGATCATCGGGAACGGCTTTTCTGTGTTCCGGGGGCGGATCGGGAGTCGGCGGAACGGCTCCGCGCACCGTTCGGGCTCGTACCCCGGCGCGGCGTCGCCGGCGGCGGGACCGGTGTGGCGGACGGGATGCCGGGGGCGCGGTGGTTTACCGATTTCGCTCCTTACCGCACGCTGTGATAGCGTCCCTGCGGTTCTAGCGGGACGATTCGCAGGTCATCCGCACAGGCGGTAACCTGAGGACCGGTCTGCGGACCTTCCGGAACCGAGACTCCGCGACGCAAGGCCCGGGTCTCGTGTTTCCAGGGTGCGGTGGACTTCCGGTATCCTTGCAATCCGGTCCACACCGACCATCGCGGCGGGGTAGCTCAGTCAGGCAGAGCAAGCGGCTCATAATCGCTGTGTCGCCGGTTCAAGTCCGGCCCTCGCTACTACCCAGATCTCTCACTCCCTCCCGGGGGCGAGAGCGCTGGGTCCGAATCGCCGGCCGCCCTCCGGGGCGGCCGAGGTACGCGACGTCCTTGTCCCCAGCTCAGAAAGGCACTCCATCGTGGCTGCCACCGACGTACGGCCGAAGATCACGCTGGCCTGCCAGGAGTGCAAGCACCGCAACTACATCACGCGGAAGAACCGGCGCAACGACCCGGACCGCCTGGAGATCAAGAAGTACTGCCCCAACTGCCGGACGCACCGTCCGCACCGCGAGACCCGCTGACGCCTCGCGCGCACGCCGCGCACGATCGGCGCGCCTCGCACGTCCGGCACGCCTCGCGAGACCGTTCGCGCGTCGCGGCTCCGCCCGCCCGGCGATCACGGGCCGGCTCGGCCGACGCGGGCGAACGACGCGTACGGCAGGGCCCGGCAGGCTCCACGGCTCCGCGCGGCGTCTTCCGACGGACGTTCGACCGGTGACTTCGCTCCGACGGCCCGCCTCGACGATCACAGCCCGTCCTCGCACCCACCCGCGAGGGCGGGCTGAACGTCGTTCTGTTAGCGTCCGTCCAGACCGAGAAGTGGTGCCGGGGCGCGGGCACGACGGGCAGGCGGGCCACACCAGCCCCTGTTCGACCTGGAGGGACGGATTGCATGGCACTCAACCGTGATTTCATCGGGCGGACCTTCCCGCCCAGCGACCCGTACGAGGTCAGCCGGGTGAAGATCCGGGAGTTCGCCGACGCGATCGGCGACGGCAACCCGGTCTACCGCGACGCGGAGGCGGCCAAGGTCGCCGGGCACCCCGATGTGATCGCGCCGCCGACGTTCCCGATCGTGGTGTCGCTGGGCGGCGCCGGGCTCGCCGACCCCGAGCTCGGGCTGAACTACGCGATGGTGGTGCACGGCGAGCAGCGCTTCGAGTACGTCCGGCCGCTGCGCGTGGGCGACGTGGTGACCTGCACCTCGACGATCACCGAGATCAAGTCGATCGGCAGCAACGAGAAGCTGGTCATCGAGACCGAGGTCCGCACCGTCGAGGGCGAGCTGGTCGTCAAGTCGTACAACACGATCGTGGAGCGGGGGGCCTGATGACCGCCAAGGTGAGCTACGCCGACGTCGAGGTCGGCACCGAGATCCCGGCGCAGACGTACGCCGTCGACCGGGCCGACCTGGTCATGTACGCGGGCGCGTCGGGCGACTTCAACCCGATCCACTGGCGCGAGCGGGTCGCCAAGGCCGTCGGGCTGCCGGACGTCATCGCGCACGGCATGTACACGATGGCGCAGGGCGGCAGGTTCGTCACCGACTGGGTGGGCGACCCGGGCGCGGTGGTCGACTACGGGGTACGGTTCTCCGCGCCGGTCGTGGTCCCCGACGAGGGCGGCGCCACGCTGGTGATCAGCGGGAAGGTGGAGGAGAAGCTCGACGGCGGCAGGGTCGTCGTGGCGCTCACCGCCCGTTCCGACGAGCAGAAGGTCCTCACGCGCGCCAAGGCGGTCGTCCAGCTCGCCTGAGGACGCGCCGGCGGGCGGGGACGGCGCGGGTCCGTCCCCGTTCGCGCGGGCCGGCCGCCGCCGGGCCGTCCCGGGCGCGCGGTCGACCGTACGGAGGGGGAACACGACGTGGCGGTGTTCGCTGAAGAGGTGAACCTGGCCGGCTACACCACGCTGCGGCTGGGCGGTCCCGCCCGCCGCTTCGTGGAGGCGACGACCGAGGCGGAGCTGGTCGCGGCCGTGCGCCGCGCCGACGACGAGGGCGAACGGGTCCTCGTGCTCGGCGGCGGCAGCAACCTGGTCGTCGCCGACGCGGGCTTCCCCGGCACGGTCGTGCACGCGGGCACGCGCGGCGTCGAGCGGGTCTCCGGCGAGAACGGCGCGCTGCTCGTCCGGGCCCAGGCCGGCGAGGACTGGGAGCCGTTCGTCGCCCGCTGCGTCGAGGAGGGGCTGTCCGGGATCGAGTGCCTGTCGGGCATCCCCGGCCGCGTCGGCGCGACGCCCATCCAGAACGTCGGCGCGTACGGGCAGGACGTCGGCGAGACGATCGTCGAGGTCCGCGCGTACGACCGGCAGGCCCGCAAGGTCGTCACGCTCGACCACGCCGCCTGCCGGTTCACCTACCGGCACAGCGTGTTCAAGGGCTCGGACCGCTACGTGGTGCTGGACGTGACGTACGCGCTGCGGGAGTCCGACGAGTCGAAGCCGATCGCGTACGCGGAGCTGGCGCGCAGGCTCGGCGTCGAGCCCGGCCGGCGCGTCCCGCTCAAGGAGGCCCGCGAGGCCGTCCTCGAACTGCGGCGCGGCAAGGGCATGGTGCTCGACCCCGCCGACCCCGACACGCGCAGCGCCGGCTCGTTCTTCACCAACCCGGTCCTCGGCGCGGCGCAGGTCGCCGAGCTCGAACGCCGCGTCGCCGAACGGCTCGGCCCGGACGCCGCGTTCCCGCGCTACCCCGAGAGCCCGGGCCCGGACGGTGCGCCGCGCACCAAGACGTCCGCCGCCTGGCTGATCGACCGGGCCGGGTTCGCGAAGGGCCACGCGCGCGGGCCCGTCCGCATCTCCACCAAGCACACGCTCGCGCTGACCAACCCGGGCGGCGCGTCCACCGGGGACCTGCTCGCCCTGGCCCGCGAGGTCCGCGACGGCGTCCGCGACGCGTTCGGGGTGGTCCTGGTCAACGAGCCCGTCTTCGTCGACGTCGCCCTCTGATTCCTGCGCGGACGGCACGGCGGGGGCCGTCGGTCCCGGTCGCGGGCGTTTCGCATGAACTCTCTGCGGGGTGTGCGGTTCCGGCGTCAAATGTTTTCTCGGGGACGCGACGGGCTCCGTGCGTTCCCCTTGGCCGGTCCGGCGCGCATGATGAAGGCAGGGCCCTTGCGCCCGCGGCCCCACGCCGCGGGAGGGCCCTGGTTGGGGCGTTGTGAGACGTGGCCATTGCGCGACTCGGGCAGGGAGTGGGACTGCGTCCCCAGCTCAGCGACGAGGTCGCCGCCCGCATCCGTGCGCTGATCATGGACGGCCGGGTCCGGCCGGGGGAGTACCTCCGGCTCGAACGGCTGGCCCTGGAGTTCGGGATCAGCGTCACGCCCGTGCGGGAGGCGCTCCAGTCACTGCGCAGCGAGGGGTTCGTCCATCTCGAACCGCGGCGCGGGTTCGTCGTGGCCGCGCTGTCCAGGCAGGACGTCCGGGACCTGTTCTGGGTGCAGGCGACGATCGCGGGCGAGCTGGCGGCGCGGGCCGCGGCCCGGCTGTCCCCGGAGGCGCTGCGCGACCTGCGCGGCCTCCAGCGGACCCTCGAACAGGCCGAGTCCGCCGGGCGGATCGACGTGATGGAGGAGCAGAACCACCGGTTCCACCGGGCGATCAACCTGGCGGCCGGCTCGGCGAAGCTGACCTGGTCGCTCGGGTCGGTCGCGCGGTACGCGCCGCGCGGGCTGTACGGGCGGCTGCCGGACTGGCCGGGCCTGGCCGTACGCGACCACCGGCGGATCCTGGCGGCCCTGTCGGCCGCGGCGGCTCCCGGGCGCGGCCGCCCGGACGGGCCGGGCGCGCGGGCCGCCGCGGCGCGGGCGGCGGGCACGGAGATGAGGCGGCACATCGTGGGCGCGGGGGAGCTGCTGATGGGCCATCTGGCCCGGCAGGGGATGTGGCGCGACGAGGAGCTTGACGAAGTTAGTGATTGAGCACTAACTTAGCTGCCGTGGGAACGAGGATGAGCGCCGAGGAGCGGCGCGAGCAGGTGATCGGCGCCGCCATCGAGGCGTTCGCCCGCGGCGGCTACGAGGGCACCTCCACCGCGGTCATCGCCGAACGGGTCGGCGTCTCGCAGCCGTACCTGTTCCGGCTGTTCCCGTCCAAGCGCGCCCTGTTCATCGCCGCCGTGCACCGCTGCTTCGACGTCCTTGAGGCGCGGATGCGGGAGGCGGGCGGCGGCCTGCACGGGCACGAGGCGTACCGGGCGCTCGGCGACCGCTACGAGCGGCTCCTCGTGGACGAGCCGACCCTCCTCCAGTTCCAGCTCCAGGTGTACGCGACCGCGCTCGACCACGAGGACGTCCGGGCGGTCGGCCGCGAGCGCTGGGCGAGCCTCTGGCGGACGGTGCACGGGTACCTCGCCTTCGAGCCCGCGGAGATGGCGCGCTTCATGGCCGTCGGCATGCTCATGAACGTCCTGCGGGCGCTCGACGTGCCCTACGAGGCCGGCCCCTTGATGTCGAAGTCCGTGACGGAATGGGCCGCCCGCGAAACCGCCGGAGCCACGCGAGACACCTGCGCCGACGCCGACGCCGACGCCGACGCCGACGACGGTGCGCAGGCCGCAGGACGTGACGCGACGTGACGGCCTGAACGGGGCGGGCCGACCCCCTTTTTTTTCGGCCCAGAAGTTAGTGACCGATAACTAATCACGGAGGGACAGGACATGCGACCCAACGCGCTGCGCACGTTCATCGTCACCGGGATCGCGCTGTTCATGGTGGCGCTCGACAACCTGATCGTCACCAACGCGCTCCCGGCCATCCGCGCCGACCTGCACACCGGCCTGGAGGGGCTGGAGTGGACGGTCAACGCCTACACCCTCACCTTCGGCGTGCTCCTGCTGCCCGCCGCGGCCGTCGCCGACCGGTTCGGGCGCCGCCGCCTGTTCGTCGCGGGCCTCGCGGTGTTCACGCTCGCGTCCGCCGCCGCCGCGCTCGCCCCCGGCATCGGCACGCTGATCGCCGCGCGCGCCGTCCAGGGCGCGGGCGGCGCGGTGATCACCCCGCTCACCCTCACCCTGCTCGCCGCCGCCGTCCCGCCCGCGCGGCGCGGCGTCGCGCTCGCCGCCTGGAGCATGATGAGCGGCCTCGGCGTCGCGCTCGGCCCGGTCGTCGGCGGCGCGGTCACCGAGTACGCCACCTGGCAGTGGATCTTCTGGCTGAACGTCCCGGTCGGCGCGGTGCTGCTCGTGCTCGCGCCCCGGTTCCTCACCGAGAGCCGCGGCGCCGCCAAGCGCCTCGACCTCGCCGGCACCGCGCTGCTCACCGCCGGGCTGCTCGGCGTCGTCCTCGGCCTGGTCCGGGGGAACGAGCACGGCTGGACGAGCCCGCAGGTCCTCGCCGGGCTGGTCGGCGGCGGCGTCCTGATCGCGGCGTTCGTCGCGTACGAGACGCGCGCGGCCCACCCCATGCTGCCGATGCGGCTGTTCCGCGACCGCGGCTTCAGCACCGTCAACGCGATCGCGCTGGTGATGTCGTTCGCGGTCTTCGGGGCCGTCTTCCTGCTGATCCAGTTCCTCCAGAGCACCCAGCACATGTCGCCGCTGGAGGCCGGCGTCCGCACGCTGCCCTGGACCGGGATGCCGCTGCTCGTCGCGCCGCTCACCGCGCCGCTGATGGCCCGGATCGGCACCCGCGCCGTCCTGGCCGCCGCGCTGGCGTTCCAGGCCGCCGGGCTCGGCTGGCTCGCCGCGGTCACCGGGCCCGCGACCACGTACGGCGAGTTCGTGCCGGGCTTCGTGCTCGCGGGCGCCGGGATGGGCCTGTTCTTCCCGCCCCTCGCGCGGCTCGTCCTCGACCGCGCGCCGGTCGAGTACGCGGGCGTCGCGTCCGGGACGAGCAACGCGCTGCGCCAGCTCGGCACCGTCCTCGGCATCGCGGTCCTCGGAGCCGTCTTCGCCGCGAACGGCGACATGTCCGGCCCCCAGGCGTTCACCGACGGGCTGCTGCCCGCGCTGTGGGTGGGCACCGCCACCCTGGCCGCCGCCGCGGCCGCCGCGTTCCTCATCCCGCCGGTGAGCCGCGCCGGGACCACCGCCGCGGCACCGGCCCCCGAGCCCGCCGAGGTCGGCGCCTGACCCGTTCGCACGCGGTGCGCCGTCGCCTGGAGAACGCCTCCGGCGACGGCGCACCGCGGTTCGACGGGGCGGGGCGGTCGCGTGTCAGGCGAGCGGGTGCGGAACGGGCGGGGTCGCGAGCCAGGTCTCGACGCCCGCGAGGAGCTGCTTGCGCGTGACCTCCGGGGCGGCCGAGGCGTTGATCGACTGGCGGGCGAGCGCGGCCAGCTCGGCGTCGGAGAAGCCGTGCTCGGCGCGGACGAGCTCGTACTGCCGGGCCAGCCGCGAGCCGAACAGCAGCGGGTCGTCGGCGCCGAGCGCGATCGACGCGCCCGCCTCGTACAGCCTGCGGACCGGGACCTCCGCCGCCGTCGCGGCGACGCCGAGGCCGACGTTGGACGCGGGGCACACTTCGAGGGTGACGCCGCGTTCGACGATCCGGTCGAGGAGGCGCGGGTCCTCGACGGCGCGGACGCCGTGGCCGATCCGGTCGGCCGACAGCGTGTCCAGGCACTCGCGGACGCTCGCCGGGCCGAGCAGCTCCCCGCCGTGCGGGTCCGACAGCAGGCCGCCGTTGCGCGCGATGCGGAACGCGCCCTCGAAGTCGTACGCGCGGCCGCGCCGCTCGTCGTTGGACAGCCCGAACCCGACGACGCCCCGCCCGGCGTAGCGAACGGCGAGCCGCGCCAGGGCCTTGGCGTCCAGGGGGTGCTTGGTGCGGTTGGCCGCGATCACCACGCCGATCCCGATCCCGGCCGCCTCCTCGGCCTGCCGGGCGGCGTCCAGGACGAGCTCGACCGTCGGCGTCAGCCCGCCGAACCGCGCCGCGTACCCGCTCGGATCGACCTGGATCTCCAGCCAGCCCGAGCCCTCGGACGCCTCGTCCTCGGCGGTCTCGCGCAGCAGGCGGCGCAGGTCGTCCTCGGTCCGCAGCACGGACCGCGCGATGTCGTACAGCCGCTGGAACCGGAACCAGCCGCGCTCGTCGGTGGCCCGCAGGTGCGGCGGCCAGTCCTCGACCAGCGCGTCCGGCAGGTGCACCTCGTGCTCGGCCGCCAGCTCCACGAGCGTGGAGTGGCGCATCGACCCGGTGAAGTGCAGGTGCAGGTGCGCCTTCGGGAGCGCGGGTATCGGGCGGGCGGGAACGGTACGGGCCTCCATGACGTAATGCTGCCCGATGCCGCCTCCGCTGTCGCGCGCGGGCCCCCACGGCACCACTCAACCACCCGCTCGGGTCATCACCCATGGCCCGGAACGACCATGTCGGCACTGGTCGCGAGGCCGTTCCAGGGCCCGGCGCCGTAGGCCCAGGGTCCCGGTGCCGCGGGCCGCGGAAAAAGTTCGGAGAACCGTGCAACCCCCTGCGGGGGTCGCGCGTATTTGGGGGGCGCAAGAGAAACGTTGGGGCAGAAGGGATACACGATGATTTCGCTCAAGGCCGCACTGATCGTGGCGTCGGCGGTCGGCGCGGTCGGCGTCGGAAGCGCGACGTACGCCTCCGTGGCCCAGCCGGACGCCGGCCTGCGCTCCGGCGACTCCCGGCTCCCCGCCGCGAAAGCCGCCAAGCCCGCCGCCGCGCACGGACTGCCGTCCTGCACCCCGTCCGTCCTGCCGAAGAACGGCCTCCCGCACGACGCCAAGCTGCCGAACGGCATGGCGCTGCCCACCGCCCTCACCCTGCCGACGGACATCACGCTCCCGAACGGCGCGACGCTCCCCTCCGCCGTCAAGCTCCCGGCGGGCGTCAAGCTGCCCGAGGGCCTCGCCCTGCCGAACGGCGCGAAGCTCCCCGGCGGCAAGCTGAACGGCAAGCTGACCAAGGTGACGACGCTGCCCGCCGGTACGAAGCTCCCCGCCAACACCGTCCTGCCGAAGGGCACGACACTCCCCGCCGACATCAAGCTCCCCGAAGGCGCCAAAATCCCCGCCGGCATCGAGCTGCCCAAGGGCGCCGAAGCCAAGCTCCCGGCGGGCGTCCAGCTTCCCAACGGCACCAAGGTTCCGAACGTCCCGCAGCTCCCGAACGGCAAGCAGCTCCCCGGCGGCAAGCACCTGCTGAACGCCGGCAAGCACCTCCCCGACGGCGCGAAGCCGCCCGCCTGCGACGGCGCCGCCGCCAAGGGCGCACCGAACGCCGCCGCCCCCGCTCCGTCCCCCGTCCCGTCCGGCGTCCCCGCCGTCCCGGGCATGCCCGCCGTTCCGAACGCGCCCAAGCTGTCCTGCGACAAGCTGCCGCCCGCCGTCACCGTCGGCGGCACGGTCGAAAAGGCCGTCACACTCCCGCGCGGCCTGCACTTCGACTCGG
This sequence comes from Actinomadura sp. J1-007, assembly GCF_009793335.1. Classification (GTDB taxonomy): domain Bacteria; phylum Actinomycetota; class Actinomycetes; order Streptosporangiales; family Streptosporangiaceae; genus Spirillospora; species Spirillospora yumaensis. Next base: position 4,095,309 of record NZ_WING01000001.1, read on the forward strand.
TCCGTTCCGTCACCAAGACCATCGGGACGCACCGGATCTGCACCGTCACGCAGAAGTGGACGGGCAAGGCCGGGCAGTGGCTCACCGTCGAGCGGCTGAAGGGAGTCCCGCGCGCGACCGAGGCGCAGCTCCGCCAGGCGGCGGGTATCGCGGCCGGTGCGACCAAGACGACCGTCGGCGGCAGCGTCGCCTGGCAGACTCCGAAGGGCGACGGCGTCCTGGTCCTCACCCCCGGAGGCGACGCCCTCTACCTGAACGGCAGCCCCCTGCTCTCGGGCAGCCTGCGGGACGTCGCGTCGCACCTGCGTCCGCCCGCCTGAGGACCCGGACGCGGACGGCCCTCAGGCGCGAGGGGGCCGTCCGCGTCCCGCGGCGCGGGGGCGCCGCGAGCAAGGCACGGCACGGGGTTTGGCGTGGCGGAACGGGGCCGCCCACAGATGGCATGAGTGCTAGCCGGACGGAGCACCGTGGGGCGTCGAGATGAGCAGTCGTTCGTGGATTTCGTCGCGGAACGCGGCAACGCGCTGATGCGCACCGCCGTTCTCATGTGCGGGGCGCGGCAGGACGCGGAGGACTACCTCCAGACCGCGCTGGAGAAGGCGTACCGGCACTGGGGACGGCTCGACCCCGACGCCGACCCCGAGCCGTACGTGCGCCGGATCCTGGTCAACCTGATGATCAGCAGGACGCGGCGCTGGAAGGTGCTGCGGGAGATCTACATGGCGCGGCCCCCCGAGGTCGCGACCGCGCCGGAGAGTCACGCCCTCGAACTGCGCGGGGCGCTGATGGACGAACTGCGCAGGCTGGGACCCCGGCAACGGGCCGTCCTCGTCCTGCGCTACTGGGAGGACCTGTCGGAGATGGAGACCGCGGAGATGCTCGGATGCTCGGTCGGCACGGTGAAGAGCCAGGCGTCCCGGGGCCTCGCCAGGCTCCGGGAACGCCTCGGGGCGAGCCTCGCCCCCCTGGGGGGCTGACCCGTGGACCTTGAGGAGGAGTTGCGGCGCGCCATGGCCGAGCGCGCGTCCGGCGCCGCCGCCCCGGCGACCCTCGCCGGCGACGTCCGCCGCAGGCACCGGCGCCGCGTCGCGCGCAACCGCGCGGCCGTCGGCGTCGCCGCGGCGGCGGTGGTCGCGGTCGCGATCACGCCCGCCTACCAGTCGTTCCAGGCGGACCCCGTCGGCTCGCCCACCGACACGGCCGGCGAGGGCACCGGCCCCCGAACGGCCGCGGCCCGTCCGGCGGCCCCAAGAACCTCCCCGTTCCAGGCCCGTCCAGCACGCTCCCGCCCCGGGACGGGCCTGGAACGGGGACCCCCGCCCGGACGCCTCGCGCGCGCCCGGCGACCCCGCCCCCGAACCCGCGCCCGCGCCCGGCGCCGGCGCGAAGCCCCCGCGCTGGATCGGCTACCTGCCGACCGGTCTGAAGGCCCTCGCGCCCTGCGCCGACCACCGCAAGGGCGGACGCACCACGACCGCGTGCAAGTGGTCCGGCGCGGGCGGCTGGGCCGAGGTCCACGTCACGCGCGGGCCCGGCCTGACCGCGCCCGGCGACGTGCCCGGCGTCCCGTCCCTGCCGTCGGTGACGGGCGGGGCCAAGGTGCACGGCCGCCCCGCGGTCGCCACCGACCGTCCCGACCGCGGACGCCAGATCACCTGGGTCGAACGGCCCGGCGTCGGCGTCACGGTCCTCGTCGGCCCCGCGCTCCGCGACCAGCTCATGAGCATCGCGGAGGGCGTACGGCCCTGACCTTCCTTGCGGCTCTGGACGCCGTTCCGGAGCTCTGAGGCTTTCCCTGGGGTTCTGGAGGGCAGCCGCAGGGAGAGAGAAGGGACGCCCCGGCGGTACCGTCCGAACCGCCGGGGCGTCCCCAGAAAAGCCCGCCGGGGCGCCCGCCCGCGCGATCGCGGCAGGCGCCCCGGCGAAAAAGCACGAGAACGCGCGTGAACGCGCGAACGCGTGCGAACGTCAGTGGGCCTCACCGAGCAGCTTCGCCACCCGGGACACGCCCTCCACCAGGTCGTCGTCGCCGAGCGCGTACGACAGCCGGAAGTAGCCCGGCGTGCCGAACGCCTCGCCCGGCACCAGCGCCACCTCGGCCTCCTCCAGGATCAGCGAGGCCAGCTCGACCGACGACTGCGGCCGCCTGCCCCGGATCTCCTTGCCGACCAGCTCCTTGACCGACGGGTAGGCGTAGAACGCGCCCTCCGGCTCGGGGCACACGACGCCGGGGATCTCGTTCAGCATCCGCACCATCGTCTGCCGCCGCCGGTCGAACGCCTTGCGCATCTCGGCCACCGCCGACAGGTCGCCGGTCACGGCCGACAGCGCCGCCGCCTGCGAGACGTTGGCCACGTTGGACGTCGCGTGCGACTGCATGTTGGCCGCCGCCTTCACCACGTCCTGCGGGCCGATCAGCCAGCCCACCCGCCAGCCGGTCATCGCGTACGTCTTCGCGACGCCGTTCAGCACCAGCGTCCGGTCGGCCAGCTCCGGCACCACCACGGGCATCGAGTGGAACTCGGCGTCGCCGTACACCAGGTGCTCGTAGATCTCGTCGGTGATGACCCACAGGCCGTGCTCGTCGGCCCAGCGCCCGATCGCCTCGATCTGCTCGCGCGTGTAGACCGCGCCCGTCGGGTTGGACGGCGACACGAACAGCAGCACCTTCGTGCGCTCGGTCCGCGCGGCCTCCAGCTGCTCCACGCTCACCCGGTAGCCCGTGGTCTCGTCCGCGACCACGTCCACCGGCACGCCCCCGGCCAGCTTGATCGACTCGGGGTAGGTGGTCCAGTACGGCGTCGGGACGATCACCTCGTCGCCCGGGTCGAGCAGCGCCGCGAACGCCTCGTACACCGCCTGCTTGCCGCCGTTGGTGATCAGCACCTGGGACGCCTCGACGCGGTAGCCGGAGTCGCGCTCGGTCTTCTCGGCCACCGCGGCCCGCAGCTCGGGCAGGCCGCCCGCCGGCGTGTACTTGTGGAAGCGCGGCACCCGCGCCGCGGTCACCGCCGCCTCGACGATGTAGTCCGGGGTCGGGAAGTCGGGCTCGCCCGCGCCGAACCCGATGACCGGGCGGCCCGCCGCCTTCAGCGCCTTGGCCTTGGCGTCGACGGCCAGCGTGGCGGACTCGGAGATCGTGGCGATGCGCTTGGAGATGCGAGGACGATCGATGCTCATGCCTCTATCGTTACAGACGCCGTCCGATGACTCGCGCGATATATTCATGCCGGTCCTCGGGACGCGCGGTCGCGCGGCCGGCGGCGCCGCGTCGTTCCGGTTCGACGCGGGGCCCTCGGCGACGTAGACTCACCGTCCTAGTGCCGCGTCATCGGTGTTACGGTCATGCTCGCGCGGGGCCGTAAACTGGGACCGGCGCGACCCGGGTCACCTCGACCGGGAGCCCCCTCCGGGGGGCGTGCACGATCCCCGTCAGGGGAGTTTGAAGGGCAGTGGCTCAATTGGTAGAGCTCCGGTCTCCAAAACCGGCGGTTGGGGGTTCGAGTCCCTCCTGCCCTGCGAGGTGCGGTGCGCGCACCCGTTCCGTCCACGTCGTGGCGCGCCGTGTCATGGCACACGCCATGGCACACGGCGATGCGGGTCCGCGCGGCAACCACATCACGGTGGTTGATCACGACCTATGAGGTGAACGGCGGCACAATGGCGACTGAGACTCGCGGCGACGCCGCGGCGAAGGACGAAGGCAAGGGCAAGCCCGCTCCGAAGCGGACCTCGCCCGCTCTCTTCGTGCGCCAGGTCATCGCCGAACTGCGCAAGGTCATCTGGCCCACGCGCCGGGAGCTGATCACCTACACGACCGTGTCCCTGGTCTTCGTGCTGATCATGGTCGCGCTGGTGTCCGGCGTCGACTGGGGCCTGCAGAAGGGCATCTACGCCGTCTTCGGCTGATGCCGCCGCCCGCAGGGCGGCGCCACCGCGGTCCGGCCCGCACCGCAGTCCGACCGCGCCACAGAACGAACCCCGCAGACCGTACGAGAGAAAGAGTCACCGTGTCCGAGCCCTCACAGCCCTACGACGAGGCCATCGAAGAGGCCCAGTCCGCTGCGGCTGCTGCGGCCGACCAGCCGGACGAGGCGGCCGCGGACGTGTCCGCCGACGCCGGCACCGCCGACACGGAGACCGAGGGCGCGGGCACTCCCGCCGCCGACACCGCCGAGGCCGCCGACGTGATCGGCGCCCAGCCGGAGAACGTGTCCGAGGCCGACGCCGAGGGAGGCGAGGCCGCCGCCGACGCCGAGTCGGAGGGCGACGCCGAGGCCGAGACCCAGGTGGAGGCCGAGGAGGAGGCGGAGGCCGAGGCCGGCCCTCCGGTCGACCCCTACGCCGAGTTCAAGATGCAGCTGCGGCTCCAGCCGGGCGACTGGTACGTCGTGCACTCCTACGCGGGCTACGAGAACCGGGTCAAGACCAACATCGAGACCCGCACGCAGACCCTCAACATGGAGGACTACATCTTCCAGATCGAGGTCCCGCAGCACGAGGTGACCGAGATCAAGGGCGGCAAGCGCCAGAAGGTCAACGAGAAGGTCCTGCCGGGCTACATCCTGGTCCGCATGGAGCTCACCGACGAGTCGTGGGCCGCGGTCCGCAACACGCCCGGCGTGACCGGGTTCGTCGGCCTGCTCAACAAGCCGTCCCCGCTGAGCCTGGACGAGGTCGCCAACCTGCTGGCCCCCGAGCCCGAGGAGGGCGCGGTCAAGGCCAAGGAGCAGGCCAAGGTCGCCGCCACCGTCGACTTCGAGGTCGGCGAGTCGGTCACCGTCATGGACGGCCCGTTCGCCACGCTGCCCGCCACGGTCAACGAGATCAACGCCGAGCAGCAGAAGCTGAAGGTGCTGGTCTCGATCTTCGGCCGGGAGACCCCGGTCGAGCTGTCGTTCAACCAGGTCTCCAAGATCTGACCGGCCCGCTCCGGGCAGGGCCTATCCTGGACGGGTCGTCCCCGCGCTCGCGGGGCCGGTCCACCCGAGTTCTCGCGCCGGTCTCCGGCGGCGAGCCTTCCCGCGCCCTCGGGCGCGCGTGGATCGTACAAGCGGTTCCTACATGGCGGCCAGAGTCCCAGCCGCCGTGTTGCCCGGTGACGGGAGTCGGAGCCATCGCTGACAATGGGACAGAGGAGCGCGCATGCCTCCGAAGAAGAAGATCGCCGCGATCGTCAAGGTGCAGCTCCAAGCGGGCCAGGCGACCCCGGCTCCGCCGGTCGGTACCGCCCTCGGTCCGCACGGCGTCAACATCATGGACTTCTGCAAGCAGTACAACGCTGCCACGGAGGCCCAGCGCGGCAACGTCATCCCCGTAGAGATCACCATCTACGAGGACCGGTCGTTCTCGTTCGTCACCAAGACCCCGCCGGCCGCGCAGCTCATCCTGAAGGCCGCGGGCGTCGAGAAGGGCAGCGGCGAGCCGCACAAGACCAAGGTCGGCTCGGTGACCCGCGACCAGGTGCGCGAGATCGCCACCACCAAGATGCCCGACCTGAACGCCAAGGACCTCGACGCCGCCGAGAAGATCGTCGCCGGCACCGCCCGTTCGATGGGCATCGAGGTCAAGTAGGCCAACCCGGTGGAAGGGCCGTGGCGCGGCCCGTACCACCCGTCCACGCGAGGAGTGGATCTGTGAAGCGCAGCAAGAGCTACCGCACCGCGGCGGAGAAGATCGACCGCGACCGGCTCTACAGCCCGGTCGAGGCCGTCCAGCTCGCCAAGGAGACCGCGGTCACCAAGTTCGACGCGACCGTCGAGGTCGCCCTGCGGCTGGGCGTGGACCCCCGCAAGGCCGACCAGATGGTCCGCGGCACCGTCAACCTGCCGCACGGCACCGGCAAGACCGCCCGCGTGCTGGTCTTCGCCGGCGGCGCGAAGGCCGACGAGGCCCGCGAGGCCGGCGCCGACATCGTCGGGTCCGACGACATGATCGAGCGGATCCAGGGCGGCTTCCTGGACTTCGACGCGGTCGTGGCGACCCCCGACCAGATGGGCAAGGTCGGGCGGCTCGGCCGGGTGCTCGGCCCGCGCGGCCTGATGCCGAACCCGAAGACCGGCACCGTCACGATGGACGTGGCGAAGGCCGTGTCCGACATCAAGGGCGGCAAGATCGAGTTCCGGGTCGACCGGCACGCCAACCTGCACTTCATCATCGGCAAGGCGTCGTTCGACGAGCGGCAGCTCGTGGAGAACTACGCCGCCGCGATCGAAGAGGTTCAGCGGCTCAAGCCGTCGGCGGCCAAGGGCCGTTACGTCAAGAAGGCCGTGCTGACCACGTCGATGGGGCCGAGCATCCCCGTCGACCCCAACGTGGTGCGCAACATCGCGGGCGACGGCGCCGACGCGTAGCGGTCACGCGAGGCGGCAAGCCGAGAGTACGTGTGACAGGGCGTTCCCGACCGGGAACGCCCTGTCGCCGTTTCTGGGCGGTTCGGATGGGTTACACGAATTCAGTCCGGAAATGGTCATTTGTGAGGGCCGTTCGCTTTGTTACCGGTGGGGTCGTTGGTGTTGAATCGGCTCGTGAACCGTCGAACGGACCGGGCCATCGCGATCTCCGCCATCAGCGCGGTGGTCCTCGTGCCCACGGCGATCCTGGCCGTGATGAAGACGGGCGGCTCGTCGCCCAAGGACCCGGGTGAGATGCCCCCGGCGGCCATAGCCGCGCAGAACGATCCGACCAGGATCGGCAACGGCGGCCACGCTCCGAAGACTCCGGCGGGACCGTCCGCCCCGCTGCCCGGCTCCGGCGTCCCCGGCGCCCCCGGCGGCGGAACCGGCGGAGGCGGTGCGGGCGGCGGTGGCAAGGGCGGCGGCTCGGGCTCGGGCGGCGGCTCCTCGAAGCCGTCCGGAGGCGGCGCCGCCTCGCTCACCTCGTTCACCCGCGTGACGGACGTGCGGCTGTCGGGCGCGGCGAACGGCGACTACGAGCACCAGCGCGAGACCGCGTCGTTCACGCTGGCGCCGAACTTCGCGCTGAACGCGGTGGGCGTCAGGGAGAGCATGAAGGGCGGCAAGCTCGTCAAGGTCACGCAGAAGGTGATCGTGAGCGGCCGGACGATGCGGGGCTTCGACGGCAAGAAGTGGACCTCGAGCAAGCTGACGGCGACGCAGCTCAGCAAGCTGAAGAACGAGTCGGACCCGCGCCAGTTCACCTACCTCGTCAGCTCGGTGCCGGGCGTGGGCAGGACCGGGCCCGACCGGTACGGCTCGACGCACTACCTGGCGAAGGCGCTCATGGGCGACGTGTCCGCGCGGCTGCCGAAGAACGTCGCGGCGCAGATCCGCAAGGTGCTGCCGGACGGCACGGGCGTCTCGCTCGACCTGTGGTCGGACCGTTCGAGCCGTCCCTCGTGGATCGGGCTGAACGCGGCGGTGCCGGGCGCGAGCTTCAACGGCTCGATGACCTTCAAGTCGTACCGCTAGGACGGGCTCCAGGAGCCTCCCGCGCGTGTCCCCGGCGGCCGGTGGGCCGTTAGGCGGCTTCGCGCCGGGGTACGCCGCTGGTCGTACCGGCGGGTGCCCCATTCGTCCCCACGGGGGATGTAGCCCGCCGGGCCCCCGGAGAGACTGGGATCACCCAGTAGGGCGATCAGGGAGGCACGTTTCTCATGAACCGACGATTCGCGGTGGCCGCCGGCGGTACCGCCGTGGGCGCCGCCCTCCTCCTGTCCGGATGCGGCGGGGACGGGTCCAGCGGCACGACCACGGAGAACATGAAGCTGAGCGCCGGCGAGGCGCTGCTGAAGTCGTCGCAGAAGACCGGGCAGGCCGACACGTTCAAGGCCGACCTGACGGTGAACGACACCGGCGACGGCGGCGGGAGCGTGCACGCGACCGGGCAGTTCCGGCTGAGCCCGGAGCTGTCGTTCAGCGCCAAGCTCGACGACTTCGCGCGCGGCGGCCAGTCGGTGCCCGCGGTGAAGGGGCAGGCGATCTTCAAGGACGACGTGCTGTACGCGCGCGTCCCGCAGCTCGCGCAGTTCGTCGCGGGCGGCAAGCCGTGGCTGAAGATCGACGTCAACCAGATGTCGCAGCGCACCGGCTTCGACGTCAAGGGCCTGATCGACCAGGTCCAGCGGGTGAACCCGGCCGAGCAGACCAAGATGTTCACCGGCTCGAAGGACGCGCGCAGGGTCGGCGAGGAGACCGTCGACGGCGTCAAGACGATCCACTACACCGGCACGGTCACCGTGCAGGACGCGCTCAACCGGCTCGACGCGCAGGCGCGCCAGAAGGTGAGCACGTGGTTCCCGAGCGGCGCGGCCAACGAGAAGATCAGCTTCGACCTGTGGACCGACGGCGACAACCTGCCGCGCAAGCTGGTGTCGAAGGGCACGGCGAAGAACGGGCAGTCCGGCACGGTGCAGGTGCTCTACAGCGACTACGGCAAGTCGTTCGGCGTCAACCCCCCGCCGTCGGACCAGGTCGGGAACCTCTCGCTTGGAGGCTTCCTCGGCGGCGGATCGACTCCCCACAACTGACCCGATCCGGATCTCAGGTGACATCCGTCCCACACGGGCAGATGAACCCCAGTAGGCTCCCGTGCGTCTGACCTCAGGCAGACCGAACGAGGCGGACCGAACGCCACATCGCGCGGACGGCCGGCGGCCGGTCGTTCCGGCCGCCGACCACGCAGGACAGGGAGCCCACAGATGATCCGTCGCTTCGCCGCGGCCACGGCGGTGGCCTCCGGCCTCGCCCTCTCGCTCACCGGCTGTCTCGGAGACGCCGGCGACAAGGCGGGCGAGGCCGGCAAGAACATCAAGCTGACCGCCGCCGCGGTGCTCGGCAAGACCGCCGAGAACACCAGCAGGACCGACACGTTCAAGGCCGACATGTCGATGCGGATGACCGAGGCCGGCCAGGGCGACGTGTCGATGAAGGGCACGATGCAGTACCGCACCAAGCCCGACCTCGCCTACAGCATGAACTTCTCCGAGCTCAAGGCCGCGGGCCAGGACACGGGCGGGATGGAGCAGATCCTCGTCGGCCGGACCATGTACATGAAGATGCCGATGCTGGCGAAGCTCGGCGGCGGGGCGGGCCGCAAGCCCTGGATGAAGGTCTCGCTCGACGAGCTCGGCCAGAAGTCCGGCATGAACATGGACCAGCTCCTTGAGCAGTCCCGCCAGATGGACCCGGTGCAGAACACCAAGCTGCTCACCGCGTCCAAGGACGCGCGCAAGGTCGGCGAGGAGACCGTCGGCGGGATCAAGACCACCCACTACACCGGTACGTACCGGATGGCCGACGGCATCGCGAAGCTGCCCGCCGAGCAGCAGGAGAGGGCCCGCAAGACGCTCAGCAAGGCGGGCATGGACTCCATGGCGTTCGACGTGTGGGTGGACCGGCAGAACCTGCCGCGCAAGATGGAGATGAAGTCGCGGAGTGCGCAGACGCCGATGACGGTGACGATGACGTACCGCGAGTTCGGCAAGCCGGTCCAGATCGCGGCGCCGCCCGCGGACCAGGTGACCGACTTCAGCGCGATGCTGAAGGGCCTCGGCAACCTCGGCGGCTCGGGCGGCGCCGGCTCGGGCGCCCCCTCGATCCCGCGGAGCTGACCCGTCCGATCGCGGGGTGCGGCATCGGCGCCGCGCCCCGCGATTTGGCTATCCGGGGCGCGTTCGCTTACCCTGTGGACTGCCGAAGACCGCCGGTCGTCACCCTTCACGGGGTGTCCGAAGGACCCGATTCGTTCGGGCGGCCCGCGTAGGTGAGACGAGAGCTTCCCGCATGACCTCCGCGTCGTGCCCGACGCCCCGTGCGCCTGCGCCGGGGCGTTCGCTGTTTCCCAGGACTTTTGCGCCCCGGCGGCTTCCTCACCCAGGTATCGGAAGGAGGCCCGATGGCCAAGGCCGAGAAGGCCGCGACGATCGCCGAGCTCAAGAAGGAATTCGAGAGCTCGAGCGGCGCCGTGCTGACCGAATACCGCGGGCTCTCGGTCGCGCAGCTCAAGGAGCTGCGCACCAATCTCGGCGAGAACGCGCGTTTCGCCGTGGTGAAGAACACGCTGACCAAGCGGGCCGCGAACGAGGCCGGCGTCGACGAGCGGTTCCGTGACCTGCTCGAAGGCCCGTCCGCCATCGCGTTCGTCCACGGGGACGTGGTCGAGGCCGCCAAGGGCCTGCGTGACTTCGCCAAGGCCAACCCGCTGCTGGTGATCAAGGGCGGCTTCGTCGACGGCCAGTCGGTGGACGCCGCCGAGATCGGCAAGCTCGCGGACCTCGAATCGCGCGAGGTCCTGCTCGCCAAGCTCGCCGGTGCGATGAAGGCGTCGCTGTCGAACGCGGCCGCGCTCTTCAACGCCCTGCCGACGCAGACGGCCCAGCTCGCCGAGGCGCTGCGCGCCAAGCGCGAGGCGGCCGGCGAGACGGCCGAGGCTCCGGCCGACGCGGCTCCGGCCGCCTCGGACGACGCCCCGGCCGAGGCTCCCGCGGACGCGGCGCCCGCCGAGTGACCGAGACCCACGCGGTCCAGCAACACCCAGTTACGTAGCCATAGCGGAGGACACACATCATGGCGAAGCTCAGCACCGAAGAGCTGCTCGACACCTTCAAGGAGATGACCCTCCTGGAGCTCTCGGGCTTCGTGAAGGAGTTCGAGAAGGTCTTCGACGTCAAGGCCGCCGCCCCGGCCGCCCAGGTCGTGGCCGCCCCCGGCGCCCCGGCCGGCGGCGCCGAGGAGGCCCCGGCGCAGGACGAGTTCGACGTCATCCTCGAGGGTGCCGGCGACAAGAAGATCCAGGTCATCAAGGAGGTGCGCGCCCTGACGAGCCTCGGCCTCAAGGAGGCCAAGGACCTGGTCGACGGCGCGCCGAAGCCGCTCCTGGAGAAGGTCAACAAGGAGACGGCGGACAAGGCCAAGGAGGCCCTGGAGAAGGCCGGCGCCTCGGTCACCGTCAAGTAAGGCGCTTCAGCCTCACGAGCTTTCGGGGCCGCGCGGCGCGCGTCCCCACCGCTCTCGGAAGGCGGTCATCCCACAGCGTGGGGTGGCCGCCTTCTCCCTTTTCCGGACGGGCCGCGCGGGGGTTTCGGCCAGGGGAGCGTGCGTGCTGTGCCGGAGCCAACGCGGCGCGGGCGGGCGGTCGAAAAACTGTGCACAAGTGACAAGCCGTCCGGCCGAAGCGCTTCCCCGAGCCGCTTGTGGGGCCTCGCGAGGGCGGCGTAGCGTCCTCCTCGGCACCGCGGCCCCAGGAGACCCGTCCGGACCCGGTCGTATCTCCCACCCCTGGCTTGAGGTGCACGTTCTTGGACCAGTAGTCTCATAGGAGACGTAAGTAACGATTGTCTTACGACGTCACATTTTGCCACTGTTCCGGCCCCGAACCTCTTCCATTTGTGCCACGGGCCGCTACGGTAGTGGCACCCGCCACGGCTACCGATCGGTAGCAAACGGCCGGGCACCCGGTGTGACGACAACCGCAACCGCACAGCCGACCACGGCGACAGTCTGAGTACTACTCGCTCATGGGTTCCGGATTCCCCGGCCTGGACGAAAGGTGACGAGTGGGCGTCGAGATCAGGGTCGAAGGTCTGACCAAGGCCTTCGGCAGCCAGACCATCTGGCAGGACGTATCGCTAACGCTGCCCGCAGGAGAGATCTCCGTGCTCCTCGGGCCTTCCGGCACGGGCAAGTCGGTCTTCCTGAAGTCGCTGGTCGGGCTGCTCAAGCCCAACCGCGGGCACATCTGGATCGGTGACCGCGACCTGCCGTACCTCCCCGAGTCGCAGCTCTACGACACCCGCAAGCTGTTCGGGGTGCTGTTCCAGGACGGCGCGCTCTTCGGGTCGATGAACATCTACGACAACGTGGCGTTCCCCCTGCGCGAGCACACCAAGAAGGGCGAATCCGAGATCAAGCGGATCGTCATGGACAAGCTCGAACTGGTCGGCCTCCTCGGTGCCGAGGGCAAGCTGCCCGGCGAGATCTCCGGCGGCATGAAAAAGCGCGCCGGCCTCGCCCGCGCGCTCGTGCTCGACCCCGAGATCCTGCTGGTGGACGAGCCGGACTCCGGTCTGGACCCCGTCCGCACGGCCTACCTCAACCAGACGATCGTGGACCTGAACGCGGAGATCGGCGCGACGTTCCTGATCGTCACGCACGACATCAACACCGCGCGGACCGTCCCGGACAACATCGGCCTGCTGTTCCGCCGCGAGCTGGTGATGTTCGGGCCGCGCGAGATGCTGCTGTCGAGCGAGGAGCCGGTCGTGCGCCAGTTCCTGAACGCCCGCAAGGTCGGCCCGATCGGCATGTCGGAGGAGAAGGACGTCTCCGAGCTGGAGGCCGAGGCCAAGATGGGCCTGGAGGTCGGCAAGCTGCCGCCCATCCCGCCGCAGCTCATGCCGTCCGACGGCCGCGTGCGGCCCAACCAGCACGCCCCCGGCTCGTGGTGCGCCGCGCACGGCGTGACGCCGCCGCCCGGGTCGTTCATCGACGACCTCGGCCGCAACTGGGTCGAGGAGTGGCCGCGGTACGTGGCGTCCATGGCGCCCGTCGGCGGTCCCGCCGCGGCGCCCGGCGCGCCGGGCGGCCCCGGTCAGTTCCCGGGCGGGCAGGTGCCGGGGCAGCCCCCGGGCCGGCCGGGAGCGGGTGCGGGCTACTGATGTCATCTCCTGGTATCGGCGCGGACCAGCGAGAGGGCAGGAAGGGGGGTGGCGCCTCGGCCACCCTCCGCAAGATCTCGGACGGCGCCGCCAACGTCGCCATCAAGGAGCCGGGGCGCTTCTTCGCCCTGTGCCTGGACACCGGGCGGGCCGCGTTCCGGTGGCCGTTCCAGTGGCGCGAGTTCATCGAGCAGGCGTGGTTCATCGTCAGCGTGACGGTGGTGCCGACGATGCTCGTCGCGATCCCGTTCGGCGGCATCCTGTCGTTGCAGGTCGGCGGGCTGATCCGGCAGCTCGGCGCGCAGTCCTACACCGGCGCCACCGCGGTGGTCGCGATCGTCCGCGAGGCCAGCCCGCTGGTCACCTCGCTGCTGGTCGCGGGCGCCGCGGGGTCGGCGATGTGCGCCGACATCGGCTCCCGCAAGATCCGCGAGGAGATCGACGCCATGGAGGTGCTCGGGATCAACCCGCTGCACCGGCTGGTGGTGCCGCGGACCCTCGCGTGCGCGTTCGTCGCGCTGTTCCTGAACGGCCTGGTCTCGGTCGTCGGCCTGATCGGCGGCTACGTCTTCAACGTGATGCTCCAGGACGGCACGCCCGGCGCGTACCTGGCCTCGTTCAACGCGATCGCGCAGCTCCCCGACCTGCTCCAGGCCGAGCTCAAGGCGTTCGTGTTCGGCATCACCGCCGGGCTCGTCGCGGCCTACAAGGGGCTGAACGCGAAGGGCGGCCCGAAGGGCGTCGGCGACGCGGTCAACCAGACCGTCGTCATCACGTTCATGCTGCTGTTCCTGGAGAACTTCATCCTCTCCACCCTGTACTTCCAGTTCGTCCCCCAGAAGGGCATGTGAGATGGCGGCCTCAGGCAACACGGGGCGGCCGTCGTTCTTCCGGTGGCTGAACGTTCCGCTCCAGCGGCTGGAGGACTTCGGGCACCAGCTCTCGTTCTACCTGCGCGCGTTCGCGTGGGTGCTGCGGGTGCTGCGCCGCTACCGGACCGAGGTGCTGCGGCTGCTCGCGGAGGTCTCGCTCGGCACCGGCGGGCTCGCGGTCATCGGCGGCTCGGTGGTGATCGTCGGCTTCATGACGTTCTTCACCGGCAGCCAGGTCGGCCTCCAGGGCTACAACTCGCTGAACCAGATCGGCACCGCCGCGTTCACCGGGTTCGTCGCCTCGTACTTCAACACCCGCGAGATCGCGCCGCTGGTGTCGGCGCTGGCGCTGTCGGCGACGGTCGGCTGCGGGTTCACCGCGCAGCTCGGCGCGATGCGGATCTCCGACGAGATCGACGCGCTGGAGGTCATGGCGGTCCCCTCGATGCCGTTCCTCGTGACGACCCGGATGATCGCCGGGATGATCGCGGTCGTCCCGCTCTACACCGTCGGCCTGCTGGCCTCGTACGGCGCGACGCGGGTGATCGTCACGATGTTCTACGACCAGTCGACCGGCACCTACGACCACTACTTCAAGCTGTTCCTGCCGCCCAACGACATCATGTGGTCGTTCGGGAAGGTGATCATCTTCTCGGTGCTGGTGATGCTGATCCACTGCTACTACGGCTACCACGCGAGCGGCGGCCCCGCGGGCGTCGGCGTCGCGGTCGGCCGCGCGGTGCGCACCAGCATCGTGGTGATCAACGTGGTGGACCTGATGCTCGGCATGGCGATCTGGGGAGCGACCACCACCGTACGGATCGCGGGGTGACGGCGCGATGACCCATGTCTCGAACCCGGAGGGCGGCATGCCGCAGCGGGTGCGCTACCGGCTGCTCGGCCTGTCCATGGTCGTGGTGATCGCGCTGCTGCTGGCGCTCACGGTCGCGCTGTTCAACAAGGCCCTCACGCCGGTGCTGCGGGTGAAGGTCGAGGCCGAGCGCGCCGGGCTCCAGCTGCTGCCCCGTTCGGACGTCAAGGTCCGGGGCCTGATCGTCGGCGAGGTCCGCAGCACGAAGGCGACGGAGAACGGCGCCGTGCTGAACCTCGCGATCGACCCCGACAAGGCGAAGCTGATCCCCAGCAACGTGCAGGCGAGGCTGCTGCCGAAGACGCTGTTCGGCGAGAAGTACGTCGACCTGGAGATCCCGGCGCAGGCCGGGCCGGCCGGGCTGCGCGGCGGCCAGGTCATCCAGCAGGACCGCTCGCAGGCCGCCGTCGAGATCGACAAGGTGCTCGACAACCTGCTGCCGCTGCTCCAGGCGGTCAAGCCGGAGAAGCTGAACGCCACGCTGAACGCGGTCGCGACCGCGCTCCAGGGCCGCGGCGACCAGCTCGGCCGCAACCTGGAGCAGGCCGACGCGCTGCTGAAGAAGATCAACCCGCAGCTCGGCACGCTGGTGTACGACCTGAAGGGCCTGTCGGACGTGTCCGACATCTACAGCGCGGCGGCGCCGGACCTGCTCCAGACGCTGCGCAACCTGAACGTCACCAGCAAGACGGTCACCGACAAGCGCCGGACGATCGAGGACATCATCCCGATGGTCACCGGCTTCTCCAACGACACCGACCGGTTCATGCGGCACAACGCCCGAAGATCATCGGGGTGAACGTGGCGAACCGCGAGGGCCTGGAGCTGATCGCCCGCTACTCGCCGTCGCTGCCGTGCGTGTTCCGCGGGCTGGACAAGCTCCGCCCGGAGATGGAGCGCGTCGCCGGCGCGGGCGACTCCAAGACGTTCAACCTGACGATCGAGGTCGTCAAGCCGCGGCCGCCGTACAAGTACCCGCTGGACCTGCCCGAGGCGAAGGACCAGCGCAACCCGCGCTGCTACAACCTGCCGAACCCGAAGGTGCCGTTCCCCGACTACCTGGCGCTGGACGGCACGCAGGACGACCTGTGGTGGAAGAACCCCGACGACCCGAACGGCGGGCACGGCGGCGGGCAGGCCCCGGCGCGCGCCGCCGGGCAGGGCCGCGGCCGGTCGGTGTCGAACGTGTTCGTGGACCCGGGCACGGCGATGAGCGAGAAGGACAAGATCAAGAATGTCGTCGGGCCGATGATCCGCACCCCGGCGAACGAGGTGTCGGACGTGGCGCAGCTCATGTTCGGGCCGGTCATGCAGGGATCGGTGGTGACGGTCAGGTGAGGACGACGAGCGCGGCCGTCAAGCTGGCGATCTTCGTGGCCATCACGTCGGTGACCACCGGCATCCTGGCGATGACGATCTCCAACCTCCGCTTCCAGGACACCCGCAGCTACAAGGCGGTGTTCACCGACGTGGCCGGGCTGCTCGACAACGACGACGTGCGCGTCGCGGGCGTCCGGGTCGGCCAGGTCGAGCACATCGAGCTCTACAAGGGCGACAAGGCCGAGGTCACGTTCAAGCTGAACAAGGACGGCGTCTTCGCGGCCGGGCTGCCGAAGTCGACGCAGGTGCAGGTGCGGTACCGCAACCTGATGGGCCAGCGCTACCTGGCGTTGGACGAGGGGCCCGGCAGCGCCAACGACTACCTGCGTCCCGGCGGCGTGATCCCGGTCTCGCAGACCCGGCCGGCGCTGGACCTCACCGTGCTGTTCAACGGGTTCCGCCCGCTGTTTCGCGCCCTGGAGCCCGACGACGTCAACAAGCTGGCGTTCCAGATCGTCCAGACCCTCCAGGGGGAGGGCGGCACGGTCAACAGCCTGCTCGCGCACGTCGCGTCGCTGACCAACACCCTCGCCGACCGCGACCAGGTCATCGGGCGGGTCATCGACAACCTCAACAACGTGCTCGGCACGATCGACCAGCGGCACGACGAGGTCAACCGGCTGATCACCGACCTGCGCGGGTTCGTCAGCGGGGTCTCCGACGACCGCCAGGCGATCTTCAACTCGGTGGAGGCGATCAACGGCCTGGAGGGCACCACCGCCGACCTGCTGCGCGACGCGCGGCCCGACCTGAAGAGCGACATCGCCGGGCTCAAGCAGCTCACCGGCACCCTGAACGACAACAGGGCGGTGCTCGACAAGGGCCTCAAGCGCACGCCGGACCGGCTGGAGAAGCTGGTGAACATCTCCTCCTACGGCTCCTGGTTCAACATGTACATCTGCGGTCTCGACGCGCGGGTGCGGCTGCCGGGCGGCCCGGTCTACCAGACCCCGGCGATCGTGAACGAGAACGCGAGGTGCAAGTAGATGAGGATCCCGTTCCGGGAGCGCAACCCGGTCCCCATCGGCCTCACCGCGTTCGCCGTGATCATCGTCGCGCTGCTGCTCGCGATGAACCTGAAGAACATCCCGTTCGTCGCGGGCGGCACCGAGCACACCGCCTCGTTCAAGGAGGCCGCCGGGCTGAAGTCCGACGAGGAGGTCCGCATCGCGGGCGTCAAGGTCGGCGAGATCTCCGGCCTGGACCTGGACGGCGACCACGTCAAGGTCACCTTCCGGGTGAACGACGGCGTGCGGCTCGGCGACCTGACCCGTGCCGAGATCAAGATCAAGACGGTGCTCGGGTCGCACTACCTGGCGCTGGTGCCGCGCGGCGGCGGGCGGCTCGGCCGCGACATCCCGATCGAGCGCACCAGCACGCCGTTCGAGGTCGTCCCGGCGATCAGCGAGCTGACCAAGCGGGTCAGCAAGATCGACTACCAGCAGGTGGCGAAGTCGTTCGACGTGCTGTCGGACACCTTCAAGAACTCGCCGGAGGAGATCCGGGCGTCGCTGAAGGGCCTGCGCCGGCTGTCGGACACCGTCGCGTCCCGCGACGACCAGATCCACGAGCTGGCGGGCAAGGCCAAGAACGTCACCCAGCTCCTCGCCGACCGCAACCGCGACTTCACCAAGCTGGTCGAGGACGGCGACGAGGTGCTCCAGGCCGTGCAGGCCAGGCGGGCGGTGATCCACCAGCTCCTGATCAACACGGTGTCGCTGTCGCAGCAGGTCAACGGGCTGATCAAGGAGAACGAGGCGCAGCTGCGGCCGATGCTGGCCAACCTCCAGAACGTCAGCGAGGTGCTGCTGAAGAACCAGGACAACCTGGACCGGATCCTCCAGCTGTTCACCCCGTTCGCCCGCCAGTTCTCCGACGTCACGGGCACCGGCCGGTGGTTCGACTCCTACATCCAGAACCTCCTGCCGATCCCGGCGTCCATCAAGGACCCGCAGAAGAGCGGGGGAGGGAGCGGCGCCCGGGGCCCGGCCCAGCAGCAGGCCGTCCCGCCCGCGCAGCCCGGCGGCCGGCAAGGGCAGCAGGGACAGCCCGGCGGCCAGCAGGGGCAGCAGGGACAGCCCGGCGGTCAGCAGGGCGGCGACCGGTCCGGAAACCAGAACAACCCGCTGCCCTTCCTCCCGTGAGCACCAGCAGGCAGGTATTCAGTGCGTAACTCCGCAACCATCCTTCGCCTCGGCGGCGCGATCCTCGCCGTCGCGGTGCTGGCGGCCGCGCTCGTGCTGCTGCTCCAGGAGCCGAAGCAGCGCCACCTGACGGCGTACTTCACCAAGACCGTCGGCCTCTACAAGGGCGCCGACGTGCGCATCCTCGGCATCAAGGTCGGCAAGGTCACCAAGGTGACGCCGGTCGGCGACGCGGTGCGGGTCGAGATGGAGTACGAGGCCAGGCGCAAGGTCCCGGCGGACGCGCAGGCCGTGATCGTCAACCAGACGCTGGTCGCCGACCGGTACGTCCAGCTCACCCCCGTCTACAAGGGCGGCGCGACGCTGGCCGACAAGGCGACGCTGACGACGAGCCGTACCGCCGTGCCGGTCGAGGTGGACGAGGTCGGCGGCAGCCTGAGCGACCTCAGCAAGGCGCTCGGTCCCGAAGGCGCCAACAAGGACGGGTCGCTGTCGCGGCTGCTCCAGGTCGGTGCCAACACCCTGGAGGGGCAGGGCACCGACATCCGCCAGACCATCCACGACACGTCCAAGATGCTGAGCACGCTCAGCGCCGACCGCGGCGACGTGGCCAAGACGATCGAGAACCTGCGGGTCATCACCGACGCGATGAAGGCCAACGACCAGCAGATCAAGCAGTTCACCGGGCATCTGAACGGCGTGTCCGGGCAGCTCGCGGGGGAGAAGGAGGAGCTGAGCGCGGCCCTCAACACCCTCGCGCCGACGCTGCGGACCGTCCAGCGGTTCATCAAGGACAACCGCGGGCAGCTGTCCACCAACGTGCGGCAGCTCGCGCAGATCACCGGCGTGCTGGTCAAGGAGAAGGACAAGCTCGCCGAGCTGCTGGAGGTCGGCCCGCTCGCGATCAACAACCTGGCGCGGGCGTACGACCCGATCAGCGGCACCATCCACAACCGCGCCGACCTGCGCCAGTTCCACGACCTGGCCGACTGGGTCTGCTCGCTCGCCTACTCGGTCGGCACGCCGCCGAAGCAGTGCCTGGACTTCGTCCGGCCGTACAACGGGATCGGCAAGGCCCTCACCGGGCTCAGCCTCGACCTGTCCTGGATCACGGCGCTGACCACGCACTACGACCCGGTTCCGATCCCGCCGGACGCGTACGGCCCGGGCGGCCGGGGCGGCAAGGGCGGGCGCGCCGCGGCCCCGCAACACAAGCCGAAGGACATCACCTCGCTGCTCCCCGGAGGTGGCCGATGAGCACCAGTCCGACGCGCGGACGCGCGGGCACGGGCGCGTGGAGGCGGGCGCGCCTGCTCGGCCTCGCGGCGCTCGCGGGCGCGACGGCCCTGTCGGGCTGCTCGTTCCGCGGCGTCGACTCGATCCCGCTGCCCGGCGGCCCCGACCTCGGCGGCAGCCCGAAGACGATCAAGATCGAGTTCACGAACGTGCTCGACCTGGTGCCCCAGTCGGTGGTCAAGGTCAACGACGTGTCCGTCGGCAAGGTCGACAAGATCGACCTGGCCGCGGGCGGGAGCGCCCCCGCCGGGACGGGCGGCGGCCAGACCGGCGCGGCGGGGTGGCACGCCCTGGTGACGGTCAAGGTCCGCAAGGACGTCAAGCTGCCCGACAACGCGGTCGCGTCCATCGGCCAGACCAGCCTGCTCGGCGAGAAGTTCGTCGCGCTGTCGGCGCCGCCGAACCAGCCCGCGCAGGGCGAGCTGTCGTCCGGCGACCTGATCCCGCTCGCGCGCACCAACCGCAGCACCGAGATCGAGGAGGTGCTGTCGGCGATGTCGATGCTGCTGAACGGCGGCGGCATCGAGCAGATCGCCACGATCAGCCACGAGCTCCAGGCCGCGATGGGCGGCCGCGAGTCGACGATCAAGTCGGTGCTGCACCGCGTCAACACGTTCGTCGGGACCCTGGACCGCAACCGGACCGCGATCACCCGGGCGCTCGACAGCATCGACCGGCTCACCGGCAAGCTGTCGAACGAGCGCGCCACGATCGCCGACACGATCGACAAGACCGGCCCGGCGATCGGCGTGCTGAACCGCAACCGCGCCGACCTCACCAAGATGCTCGTCGCGCTCGACAGGCTGAGCCGCACGACCACCGGGGTGATCAAGCGGTCGCAGGCCGACCTGCTGGCCAACCTCAAGGACCTCGACACGATCGTCCGCAACCTCAACAAGGCCGGCGACACGCTGCCCAAGTCCCTCGAAACGCTGATCACCTTCCCGTTCCCCGCCACGTTCGGCAACGTGATCAAGGGCGACTACGGCAACGTGCGCCTCACCATCGACCTGGACTTCGAGAACATCGCCCACAACCTGCTGGGCGGCACCGACCTGGAGGGCATGCTCGGCAGCGGGCAGCAGATGCGCGGGATGCTCCAGGTCCCGAACGTGCAGCTCCCGCAGTCGCCGCTGGGCGTCCTGCCGCAGACCCCGCCCGCGGGCTCGGGCGGCTCGGGCGGCTCGGGCGGCGGGCAGGGCGGTCTGCCCGGCCTGCCGGGCCAGGGCACCGGAGGCGCGCCCGCCACGCCCCAGAAGAACGGCGGCAAGGCCCGCAACCGCCCGGGGGCCCTGGCTCCCCCGGCGCGGGAGGGCGATCTGCGGAGCCTGATGACGGGGGGCCTGTCGTGATCCTCAAGCGCGGCATCAAGTTGCAGCTCATCGCGTTCGCCGTCATCACCGTGGTCGGGGTGTCGGTCGTCCTGGTGAACTACATCGGGGTCGGGCGCAAGCTGCTCGGCCGCGAGTACACCGCCTACGTCGACCTCACCGACTCCGGCGGCGTGTTCACCAACGCCGAGGTCACCTACCGCGGCGTCCCGGTCGGCAAGGTCGGCCCGATCCAGCTCACCGACACCGGCATCAAGGTCAAGCTCGTCCTCAACCGCGGCAAGCGGATCCCGCGCGAGGGCACCTCGGCGATCGTGGCCAACCGCTCGGCGGTCGGCGAGCAGTACATCGACCTCCAGCCGAGCCGCAACACCGGCCCCTACCTCGACCAGGGCAGCCCGTACACGATCCCGAGGCGGCTCACCAAGCTCCCGGTGTCCACCGCCGAGCTGCTGCGCAACGTCGACAAGCTCGTCTCGTCCGTCGACCCGAAGAACCTCGGCACGATCGTGGACGAGCTCGACAAGGCGTTCAACGGGTCGGCCGCGGACCTCCAGTCGATCCTGGACGACACCGACCGGCTGATCCAGACCGCCGACCAGGCGTACCCGGACACCAAGAAGCTGCTGGACAACAGCCGCACCGTCCTGGACACCCAGCGCTCGCAGGGCGCCAACATCCTCGGCTTCTCCCGCAACCTGAACGAGCTGACCACCCAGCTCCGCAAGGACGACCCGGCGCTGCGGCAGACGATCGACAACGTGCCGGGCGCGGTGACCGAGGGCGGCAAGCTCGTCGACGCCCTGGAGCCGACCCTGCCGACGCTGCTGGCCAACCTGACCACCACCGGGCAGGTCATCGCGACCCGCAAGGCCGGGCTGCGCTCGCTGTTCATCCTCTACCCGGTGACGGTCGCGGGCGCGTTCACCGTGACGCCCGGCGACGGCACCCAGCACCTCGGCCTCGCGCTGAACATCGACTCGCCGCCCCCTTGCGAGAAGGGCTACGAGAAGACCAAGCGCCGCTGGCCCCACTTCACCGAGCGCAAGAAGCCGGACCTGAACACCGGCTGCAAGGACCGGCACGACTCGCCGAGCGCCGTGCGCGGCGCCCGCAACTTCCCGAAGGACGCCATCTCGCCGCCGCCGGCCGTCCCCCGGGCGCGACCGACGGCGCCGGGTTCCCGCCCGGCGGCGCCACCGGCGGCGGCTCCGAGGCGAAGGGCTCCGGGAAGGGCTCGGGCACCGCGTCCGGTAAGGGGCGGCGAACGGCTCCGGCAACGGTTCCGGCGGTCAGGCCGCGGCCGCGCCGATGAATCAGATGTTCGTCCCGTTTCCGTCCAACTCAGTGGAACTCGCCGGATACGATCCGTCGACCGGCGCGGTCTACGGCCCGGACGGCCAGCGGTACGTGATGCCCCGGAGCGCCGGCACTCGTCAGTTGGGAGAGGAATCGTCGTGGAAGTGGCTCCTGCTGGGACCGCTGAGCCAGTGAGGCGCGCCGGGAGCCTGGCGGTCGCGATCACCTCCGGGGTGGTCGTGGCGGCCCTCGCGGTCGCGGTGGTCTGGCTCGGCATCGGCGTGCTGCACAAGCAGGACGGCACCGACCAGCGCGCGAAGGCGATGCAGTCCGCGCGGCAGATGGGCGTCAACCTGATGACCCTCGACCACTCCAGGGCCCAGAAGGACCTGGACCGGATCGTCAAGGGCGCCACCGGCAACCTCAAGAACAAGCTCAGCTCCCAGTCCAAGACGTTCATGGACCAGCTCGCCAAGACGCAGGCGAAGTCGACGGTCAGCGACGTGGAGGCCGCGGTCGTGTCGATCGACGGCGACTCCGCCGAGGTGATGGTGTCGCTGAACGGCACGGTCACCAACCCCAAGGTCACCAACGGCACGCCGCGCGCCTACCGGTTCCTGATGGACCTCAGCAAGACCGGTGACGGCTGGCTCGTGTCCGAGATGGAGATGGTCCCGTGACGATGCTCGGCCGGGGCAGGCGCTCCGCTGAAGACAAGAAGAAGGGCGAGGCGAAGACCGCTGTAGAGGCCGAGAAGGCCGAGAAGGCGGACAAGGCCGAGAAGGCGGAGCGGAAGGCCGCCGACCTCCAGGCCGCCGCCGACCGCGCGGCCGAACGGGCCGCGAAGGCGGAGGAGGCCGCGGAGGCCGCCCGGCTCGCCGAGGAGGCCGCCGCCAAGGCCAAGGAGGCCGCGCGCCTCGCCCAGGCCGCCGCGCTCGCCGCCGCGGAGGCCGAGGCCGCCGCCGAAGCGGCCGAGACGGCGGACGCCACCGACACGCCCGAGGCGGCCGACGCAGCCGAGGACGCCGACGCCGCCGAGGACGACGCCGGCGAGAAGCCCGTCGGCACGGCTTCGTCCAAGGTCAAAGAGGCGGCGAAGCCGTCTGAGGACGACGCCGACACCCTCACGGACGACGACTCCGAGGCCGAGGATGGCTCCGAAACGCTCTCTGAGGGCGTGAAGGGCAAAACCTCGCTCACCAAGCCGTCCCGTACGGGGAAAACCTCTGAGAAGCCGTCTGAGGACGTTTCAGACGACAGCGGCACGGCCGCCGACACCGAAACAGCCACCGACACCGAAACAGCCACCGACGCCGAAACCGACACCGACGCTGAGGCCGACACCGGCGAGGCCGACGACGTCGAGTTCAAGCCCGCCCAGAAGGCCGCGGCCGAGGACGACGAGTCGCGGACGCGCCGGCGGTCCCGGTGGCCGTGGCCGGTTTGGGTCTCGGCCACCGTCGGCGTGCTGATCGTGGCCCTGGCCGCGGGAACGGTGGCACTCGCGCTGGAGTACCGCCACCAGAAGGCCGTGGAGACCGCGACCAAGCAGGGCGTCTTCGCCGCCTCCCGGGCCGCGCAGGACCTGTCGTCGTACGACTACCAGTCGCTCGACGCCGACCTGAAGCAGGCGTCGCAGGCGACGACCGGCAAGCTGCGCACCCAGTACGACAAGCTCGCGGCGGACCTGAAGTCGATGGCCGTCCCGCAGCAGGCGGTCTCGACGACGACGGTGGTCAAGGCCGGGGCGATCAGCGCGACGCCGGACAAGGTGGTCGTGCTCGTCTACGCCAACCGTTCGACGGCGACCAAGTCCGACAAGGAGAAGCGGCTCCCCGAGCCGCTGCGGCTGAAGCTGACCATGGTCAAGGAGAAGAGCCGCTGGCTCGCCTCCGATCTCGTCGTGATCTCCTGAGCCCGGCCGCGGATCCGCCGGATCCGGCCCCGTGAACGCGTCGAGCGGTCACCCTCGCGGGTGGCCGCTCGACCCCGTCCGAGGGCCTTCAAACCCCCTACCATCGGGTAGGAGGCGGAATCCTAAACTATGGCCTTCCTCACTGCAGGTCAGAGCCCGAAAAGTCCAAGTCCGCTCTTGACTACAAGCCCCTGAGGAGCGATGCTCCATGGCAACTGTGATGCATACTGCGGCGCTAGAGTTGCGAGCGGTGTGGTGGTCGGCTACACTGCCCCTTTGCGCTGCCCTCTGACTATCCACGTGTGAGAGCACTCCTGCCCAGGTCCGTTTTGGACCTCATCGTGCGGGTCTCGGACGTGGATCGTCTGGCGTGCGTGTCGTCAGTTACGCCGCGAGCCCTCGGAAGGACCACTCTTGGCAGCCTCGCGCAACGCCTCGAATACCGCAACCGGTCCGAACCGCGTCTCCTTCGCGCGCATCAAGGAGCCGCTCGAAGTCCCGGACCTCCTTGCTCTGCAGACCGACTCCTTTGACTGGCTGCTGGGCAACGAGAGGTGGAAGGCCCGGGTCGAGGCGGCCCAGAAGGCCGGAAGTAAGAGCGTCCCGACCCAGTCGGGCCTCGAGGAGATCTTCGAAGAGATCAGTCCCATCGAGGACTTCTCGGGAACCATGTCCCTGTCGTTCCGCGACCACCGGTTCGAGCCGCCCAAGTACTCCGTCGAGGAGTGCAAGGACAAGGACATGACCTACTCCGCCCCCATGTTCGTCACGGCGGAGTTCATCAACAACACCACCGGTGAGATCAAGAGCCAGACGGTGTTCATGGGCGACTTCCCGCTCATGACCCCGAAGGGCACCTTCATCATCAACGGCACCGAGCGCGTCGTCGTCTCCCAGCTGACCCGTTCGCCCGGTGTCTATTTCGACCGCGCCCTCGACAAGGCGTCCGACAAGGACATCTACGGCTGCCGGGTCATCCCGAGCCGCGGCGCCTGGCTCGAGTTCGAGATCGACAAGCGCGACAACGTCGGCGTGCGCATCGACCGCAAGCGCAAGCAGCCGGTCACCGTGCTGCTCAAGGCGCTCGGCTGGGACGAGGCCCGCATCCGCGAGCACTTCGGCTCCTACGAGTCGATCAACGTCACCCTGGAGAAGGACCACACCTCCGGCCAGGACGACGCGCTTCTCGACATCTACCGCAAGCTGCGCCCGGGCGAGCCGCCGACCAAGGAGTCGGCCCAGACGCTCCTGGAGAACCTGTACTTCAACCCCAAGCGCTACGACCTCGCCAAGGTCGGCCGCTACAAGGTCAACAAGAAGCTCGGCCTCGACCTCGACATGAAGCAGGGCACGCTGACCGAGGACGACATCGTCGGCACCATCGAGTACCTCGTCCGGCTGCACGCCGGCGAGGAGGAGGCCACCCTCGGCACCGCCGCGGTGCCGATCGAGGTCGACGACATCGACCACTTCGGCAACCGGCGCCTGCGCACCGTGGGCGAGCTCATCCAGAACCAGGTCCGCCTGGGCCTGGCCCGGATGGAGCGGGTCGTCCGCGAGCGGATGACCACCCAGGACGTCGAGGCGATCACGCCGCAGACCCTGATCAACATCCGCCCGGTCGTGGCGTCCATCAAGGAGTTCTTCGGCACCAGCCAGCTCTCCCAGTTCATGGACCAGACCAACCCCCTGGCGGGCCTGACCCACAAGCGGCGGCTCAACTCGCTCGGCCCCGGCGGCCTGTCCCGTGAGCGGGCGGGCATGGAGGTCCGCGACGTCCACCCGTCGCACTACGGGCGCATGTGCCCGATCGAGACGCCGGAAGGCCCCAACATCGGGCTGATCGGCTCGCTCGCCGCGTTCGGCCGGGTCAACCCGTTCGGGTTCGTCGAGACGCCCTACCGCAAGGTCACCGACGGCGTGGTCACCGACCAGATCGACTACCTGACCGCCGACGTCGAGGACCGCTACGTGGTCGCGCAGGCCAACTCCCTGCTCAACGACGACGGCACGTTCGTCGACGACCGGGTGCTGGTCCGCAAGAAGGGCGGCGAGGTCGAGCTGATCCCGCCGCACGAGGTCCAGTACATGGACGTCTCGGCGCGGCAGATGACCTCGGTCGCCACCGCGATGATCCCGTTCCTGGAGCACGACGACGCCAACCGCGCGCTGATGGGCTCCAACATGCAGCGCCAGTCGGTGCCGCTGCTGCGCAGCGAGGCGCCCCTGGTCGGCACCGGCATGGAGTACCGCGCCGCGACCGACGCCGGCGACGTCATCACGGCCGAGAAGGCCGGCGTCGTCGAGGAGGTCTCCGCCGACTACGTGACCGTCATGAACGACGACGCCACCCGCACGACCTACCGGGTGTCGAAGTTCAAGCGGTCCAACCAGGGCACCTGCTTCAACCAGAAGCCGATCGTCGAAGAGGGCGCCCGGGTCGAGGTCGGCCAGGTCATCGCCGACGGGCCGTGCACCGACGGCGGCGAGATGGCGCTCGGCAAGAACCTGCTCGTGGCGTTCATGCCGTGGGAGGGCCACAACTACGAAGACGCGATCATCCTCAGCCAGCGGCTGGTGCAGGACGACGTCCTGTCCTCGATCCACATCGAGGAGCACGAGGTCGACGCCCGCGACACCAAGCTCGGCCCCGAGGAGATCACCCGGGACATCCCGAACGTCTCCGAGGAGGTCCTCGCCGACCTCGACGAGCGCGGCATCATCCGCATCGGCGCCGACGTCGTCCCCGGCGACATCCTGGTCGGCAAGGTCACGCCCAAGGGCGAGACCGAGCTGACCCCGGAGGAGCGGCTGCTGCGCGCGATCTTCGGTGAGAAGGCGCGCGAGGTCCGCGACACCTCGCTGAAGGTGCCGCACGGCGAAGAGGGCAAGGTGATCGGCGTCCGGGTGTTCTCCCGCGACGAGGGCGACGAGCTGCCCCCCGGCGTCAACGAGCTGGTGCGGGTCTACGTGGCCCAGAAGCGCAAGATCACCGACGGCGACAAGCTGGCCGGGCGGCACGGCAACAAGGGCGTCATCTCCAAGATCCTTCCGGTCGAGGACATGCCGTTCCTTGAGGACGGCACCCCCGTCGACATCGTGCTCAACCCGCTCGGCGTCCCCGGCCGCATGAACGTCGGCCAGGTCCTGGAGACCCACCTCGGCTGGGTCGCCAGCCGCGGCTGGAAGGTCGAGGGCGACGACGCCGACTGGAAGCGCGCGCTCAAGGAGATCGGCGCCGACGAGGCACCGCCGTGGACCAACGCGGCCACCCCGGTGTTCGACGGCGCCCGCGAGGACGACGTCACCGGCCTGATCGAGAGCACCCTGCCCAACCGCGACGGCGACCGGCTGGTCGGCCCCGGCGGGAAGGCGCGGCTGTTCGACGGGCGCACCGGCGAGCCGTACAAGGAGCCGGTCTCGGTCGGCTACATCTACATCCTCAAGCTGCTCCACCTGGTCGACGACAAGATCCACGCCCGTTCGACCGGTCCGTACTCCATGATCACCCAGCAGCCGCTCGGCGGTAAGGCCCAGTTCGGCGGCCAGCGCTTCGGTGAGATGGAGGTGTGGGCGCTGGAGGCGTACGGCGCCGCCTACGCCCTCCAGGAGCTGCTGACCATCAAGTCCGACGACGTCCTCGGCCGCGTCAAGGTCTACGAGGCCATCGTCAAGGGCGAGAACATCCCGAGCCCGGCATTCCCGAGTCCTTCAAGGTGCTCATCAAGGAGATGCAGTCGCTGTGCCTGAACGTCGAGGTGCTCTCCAGCGACGGCATGTCCATCGAGATGCGCGACACCGACGAGGACGTCTTCCGCGCGGCGGAGGAGCTCGGCATCGACCTGTCCCGGCGTGAGCCGAGCAGTGTCGAAGAGGTCTGATCAACTCAAGGGGAAAACAGTTGCTTGACGTCAACTTCTTCGACGAGCTACGCATCGGCCTGGCGACCGCTGACGACATCCGCCAGTGGTCGCACGGCGAGGTCAAGAAGCCGGAGACGATCAACTACCGCACCCTCAAGCCGGAGAAGGACGGGCTCTTCTGCGAGAAGATCTTCGGTCCGACCCGCGACTGGGAGTGCTACTGCGGCAAGTACAAGCGCGTCCGGTTCAAGGGCATCATCTGCGAGCGCTGCGGCGTCGAGGTGACCCGCGCCAAGGTGCGCCGTGAGCGGATGGGCCACATCGAGCTGGCCGCGCCCGTCACGCACATCTGGTACTTCAAGGGCGTGCCGTCGCGGCTCGGCTACCTGCTGGACCTGGCCCCGAAGGATCTCGAAAAGATCATCTACTTCGCGGCCTACATGATCACCAGCGTGGACGCCGAGCGCCGCGACCGCGACCTGCCGACGCTCGAGGCGCACATCTCGGTCGAGCGCCAGCAGATCGAGCAGGCCCGCGACGCCCAGGTCGAGGCCCGCCAGCAGAAGCTGGAGGGCGACCTGGCGGAGCTGGAGGAGGCCGGGGCCAAGGCCGACCAGAAGCGCAAGGTCCGCGACGGCGCCGAGCGGGAGATGAAGCAGCTGCGCGACCGGGCGCAGCGCGAGATCGACCGCCTCGACGAGGTGTGGAGCCGGTTCAAGAACCTCAAGGTCCAGGACCTGGAGGGCGACGAGCTGCTCTACCGCGAGATGCGCGACCGCTTCGGCAAGTACTTCGAGGGCGGCATGGGCGCCGCGGCCATCCAGGCCCGGCTCCAGAACTTCGACCTCGACGCCGAGGCCGAGAAGCTCCGCGACATCATCCGCACGGGCAAGGGCCAGAAGAAGGCCCGCGCCCTCAAGCGGCTCAAGGTCGTCTCGGCGTTCCTCAACACCCGCAACAGCCCGCTCGGCATGGTGCTGGACTGCGTCCCGGTGATCCCGCCGGACCTGCGTCCGATGGTGCAGCTCGACGGCGGCCGCTTCGCGACCTCCGACCTCAACGACCTGTACCGCCGCGTCATCAACCGCAACAACCGGCTCAAGCGGCTGCTGGACCTCGGCGCGCCCGAGATCATCGTCAACAACGAGAAGCGGATGCTCCAGGAGGCCGTCGACGCGCTGTTCGACAACGGCCGCCGCGGCCGCCCGGTCACCGGACCGGGCAACCGCCCCCTGAAGTCCCTCTCGGACATGCTCAAGGGCAAGCAGGGCCGGTTCCGCCAGAACCTGCTGGGCAAGCGCGTCGACTACTCCGGCCGTTCGGTCATCGTCGTCGGCCCGCAGCTCAAGCTGCACCAGTGCGGCCTGCCGAAGCAGATGGCGCTGGAGCTGTTCAAGCCGTTCGTGATGAAGCGCCTGGTCGACCTCAACCACGCGCAGAACATCAAGAGCGCCAAGCGGATGGTCGAGCGGGCCCGCCCGGTCGTGTGGGACGTGCTCGAAGAGGTCATCACCGAGCACCCGGTGCTGCTCAACCGCGCGCCGACCCTGCACCGCCTCGGCATCCAGGCGTTCGAGCCGCAGCTCGTCGAGGGCAAGGCCATCCAGATCCACCCGCTGGTCTGCACCGCGTTCAACGCGGACTTCGACGGCGACCAGATGGCGGTGCACCTGCCGCTGTCCGCCGAGGCGCAGGCCGAGGCGCGGATCCTGATGCTGTCGACCAACAACATCCTGAAGCCGTCGGACGGCAAGCCCGTCACCATGCCCACCCAGGACATGGTGATCGGCCTCTACTGGCTGACCACGCAGAAGGACGGCGACGCCGGCGAGGGCCGCTCGTTCGGGTCGATCGCCGAGGGCATCATGGCCTACGACCGGGGCGAGCTGACCCTCCAGGCCAAGATCCAGATCCGGCTCAAGGACGTCCCGCCGCCGCGCGGCTGGCAGGCGCCCGAGGGCTACGACGCGGGCCGGCCGTACCGGCTGGAGACCACGCTCGGCCGCGCGCTGTTCAACGAGACGCTGCCCGACGACTTCCCGTTCGTGAACGAGGAGATCGGCAAGAAGCAGCTCTCCGCGATCGTCAACGAGCTGGCCGAGACCTACCCCAAGGTCGCCGTGGCCAACGCGCTGGACGCGCTCAAGAGCACCGGGTTCCACTGGGCCACCCGGTCGGGCGTCACCATCTCCATCGAGGACGTGGTGACCCCGCCCAACAAGCAGGAGATCCTGGGCTCGTACGAGAGCCGCGCCGATAAGGTGCAGCGGGAGTTCAACCGGGGCCTGATCACCGACGACGAGCGCAAGCAGGAGCTCATCGAGATCTGGAACCACGCCACGGCCGACGTGGCGAAGGACATGGAGCAGGCGTTCCCGAAGGCCAACCCGATCTGGATGATGATCCAGTCGGGCGCCCGCGGCAACCCGCTCCAGCTCCGCCAGATCGCCGGCATGCGCGGCCTGGTCTCCAACCCCAAGGGCGAGACCATCCCGCGTCCGATCAAGTCGTCGTTCCGCGAGGGCCTGTCGGTCGTCGAGTACTTCATCTCGACGCACGGCGCCCGCAAGGGCCTGGCCGACACCGCGCTGCGCACCGCCGACTCGGGCTACCTGACCCGGCGCCTGGTGGACGTCGCGCAGGACGTCATCGTCCGCGAGGAGGACTGCGGCACCGACCGCACGATCCCGTTCGAGGTCGCCGACCGCCTGTCCGACGGCACCCTGGTCAAGCTGGCCACCACGGAGACCAGCCTGATCGGCCGGACCATCGCCGAGGACGTCGTCGTCGACGGCACGGTGATCTTCCCGGCCGACACCGACCTGTCGGACTCGGTGGTGTCCCGCCTGGTCGAGGCCGGGGTGGACCGCGTGCGGACCCGCAGCGCCCTGGTCTGCGAGGCCAAGATCGGCGTCTGCGCCGCCTGCTACGGCCGGTCGCTCGCGACCGGCAAGCGGGTGGACGTCGGCGAGGCCGTCGGGATCATCGCCGCGCAGTCCATCGGCGAGCCCGGCACCCAGCTGACCATGCGCACGTTCCACACCGGCGGTGTCGCCGGCGGTGACATCACGCACGGTCTGCCGCGTGTGCAGGAGCTGTTCGAGGCCCGCGTCCCGAAGGGCGTGGCCCCGATCAGCGAGGTCGCCGGCCGGGTGAAGATCGACGAGACCGAGAAGACGCGCAAGATCGTCATCGTGCCGGACGACGGCGCCGACGAGATCGCCTACCCGGTCCCGATGCGGTCGCGCCTGGAGGACGGTGTCCGCGAGGGCGCCCACGTGGACGTCGGCCAGCAGCTGATCAAGGGCGCGCAGAACCCGCACGAGGTGCTGCGCATCCTCGGCCCGCGCGCCGTCCAGCTGCACCTGGTCCAGGAGGTCCAGGAGGTCTACCGCTCGCAGGGCGTGTCGATCCACGACAAGCACATCGAGATCATCGTCCGCCAGATGCTCAAGCGGGTGAACATCCTGGAGTCCGGCGACACCGACCTGCTGCCCGGCGACCTCGTGGAGCGTCCCCTCTTCGAGGAGACCAACCGCAACGTGGTCGCCGAGGGCGGGGTGCCGGCCGCCGGCCGCCCGGTCCTGATGGGCATCACCAAGGCGTCGCTCGCGACCGAGTCGTGGCTGTCGGCCGCCTCCTTCCAGGAGACGACCCGCGTCCTCACCGAGGCCGCGATGCACGCCAAGAGCGACCCGCTGCTGGGCCTCAAGGAGAACGTCATCATCGGCAAGCTCATCCCGGCCGGTACGGGCATGCCCCAGTACCGCAACGTCCGGGTCGAGCCCACCGAGGAGGCGAAGGCCGCCGTCTACTCCGTCGGCTCGTACGACGACGGAGCCGAGTACGCCTTCGGCCAGGGCTCCGGCGAGGCCGTTCCCCTGGAGGAGTACGACTTCGGCCAGTACAACCGCTGACCCGGCGGCGGCCTGAGGGCCGTCCCGCGCACAGCAGAGAGGCCCCCGCCCGGCACCCGCCGGACGGGGGCCTCTGCCATGCGCGGCGTCCGGCGCGGGCCCGCGTGTCCGCCCCCGGCCGGACGCCGATCGGGACGGGACGTATCCGGAGGCGCGCTGTAGCGTGCCGGGCATGGTCTACCACCAGGGTCCGCCCCCGCCGCCGCCCTCGGAGCGGACGTGGGCGGACGGTGTGGGGACGGCGGCGCTGGTCCTCGGTCTGCTCGGCATCGTGACCTGCGGCGTCACCTCGGTCTTCGCGATCGTCCTCGGGCACCTGGCGTACGGCAAGAAGCTCGACGGCCCCGGCGGGCGCGGCGACGGCCGGGCGATCGCCGGGATCGTCCTCGGCTGGCTCCTGACCCTCTGCTGGCTCGCCGCGTGGGCCCTCCTGCTCGCCAACGGCGACAGGCTCGCCGAGCTCATCAACAGCCTCTGAGGAACGCGTCGGGGAGGCGCTGGCGCCATCCGCCGGGCGGAACGGACCTCTCGGGCCCTGCTCCCCAAACCCCACGTTCCCCCTGACGGTGGGGAACGACAGTATGTGGTCATGGAACAAGTGCGATTGGGGACGAGCGGTCTGAAGGTCTCCCGGGTGTGCCTGGGGATGATGAGCTACGGGGATCCGGCGTCACGGGAGTGGTTCCTGGGCGAGGACGCGGCCGAGCCGATCGTGCGGCGGGCCGTCGAAGGGGGCGTGACCTTCTTCGACACCGCCGACATGTACTCGCTGGGGAAGAGCGAGGAGATCACCGGACGGCTGCTGCCCCGGTTCTTCGCCAGGCGCGACGACTACGTCCTCGCCACCAAGGTCTACTTCCCCATGAGCGACGCGCCGAACGACCGCGGGCTGTCGCGCAAGCACGTGATGGCCTCGATCGACGCGTCCCTGCGGCGGCTGGGCGTCGAGTACGTGGACCTCTACCAGATCCATCGGTGGGACTACGAGACGCCCATCGAGGAGACCATGGAGGCCCTGCACGACGTCGTCAAGGCGGGCAAGGCGCGCTACATCGGGGCGTCGAGCATGTACGCCTGGCAGTTCGCCAAGGCGCAGCACGTGGCGGCGACGAAGTTCGTGTCCATGCAGAACCACTACAACCTCGTCTACCGCGAGGAGGAGCGGGAGATGATCCCGCTCTGCCTGGACCAGGGCGTCGGCTGCATCCCCTGGAGCCCGCTCGCGCGCGGCCTGCTCGCCGGCAACCGCGAGCGCGGGGGAGAGCGCCGGACCGTCCGGGCGGGCAGCGATCCGCTGGCCGAGAGCATGTACGAGGACGCCGACTTCGACGTGGTGGACGCGGTGAGAAAGGTCGCTTCGGAACGGGGCGTCCCGCCGGCGCGGATCGCGCTGGCCTGGCTGATGGGCAGGCCGGGCGTCGCGGCGCCGATCATCGGGGCGACGAAGCTCGGGCACATGGACGACGCCCTCGCCGCCGCGGACATCGAGCTCTCCGCCGAGGAGATCGCGCGCCTGGAGGCCCCCTACCGTCCGCACCCGGTGCTCGGACACTCCTGACATGCGACGATGAACCGAACGGTCGCGTTCCGGGAGCCGGAGGCCGCGGTGATTTGCGATACCACCGGCGATCGGGGCAGGCTGGAGGCGAAAACGCCCACTAGATGGCGACACCATCGCGTGGGCGAACCGGTGGCAAAGGCTCGGAGGCCGCGTAACGCGCCGCGCGTCTCCGAGCGGCCCGGGTGCTGAAGGGCCCCGGGACGACGGCGCTGAAGGAGCCCGACGATGACCGACAATGACGGCACGCAGGGACCGCAGTGGCCGTTGCCGGACGACGAGGACGCGGCCAAGGGCGGCCCGCGGGACGAGCAGCAGGAGCCCCCGGCCCGGCCCATGGGCGACCGTACGGTCGTCTTCGGCGCCCCGCAGCTCGGCGGGCAGGCCCCGCAGCAGCAGCCCCCGGCGCCCCGAGGGAGGAACGGCCCGCCCCGGCCCCTCCGCCCGCGACGATGATCGAGCCCATGCAGCCTCCGGTCGCGCCGCAGGCTCCGCAGGGCCCGCCGCCGCCTCCGCAGCAGCAGCCCTACGCGCCCCCGTCCCAGGACTACGGACAGGGCGGCTACGCGCCGCAGCCCGAGCAGCAGGGGTACGCGCCGCAGCAGGAGCAGAACCCGTACGGGCAGCAGCAGCCCTACAACCAGCCGCCGCAGCCGCCCCAGCAGCAGCCGTACCCGCAGCAGCCGTACGGCCAGCCGGAACAGCAGCAGAACCCGTACGGCCAGCCTGAGCAGCGGCAGCCGTACGGGCAGGCGCCGGGCGGGTACGGGCAGCAGGAGCCGTTCACGGCACCGCCCGAGCCGCAGGCCCCGCAGGCGCGCGCCCCCGAGACGTCCCCCGCCGAACCCGAGGGCGGCGTCGCCGACCGCACTTTGATCGTTCCAGGCCCGGGCGCCGAGCCCGAGCGGCCCAAGGTGGACGACGCGGCGACGCTGCACTGGTCGCCGGGCACCGACGTTCCGGTGGCGACGGGTCCGGAGCGCAAGCACGAGGCCCCGTCCGAGCCGTGGCAGGCCCCCACGCCGCCGCCCACCCCCGAGCCGTGGTCGCCGGACGCGCAGGCGCCGTCCCAGGCGCAGGGGCAGCCTCAGTCGCAGCAGCAGGGCGACCACGAGCGCACGATGATGGTGCCGCCGCCCGACTCGGGCTTCGGCGCGTCCCCGGCCTCGTCGGGCGAGGAGCAGCAGGCGTACGGCGCCCCTCGCAGGGCGAGCAGGAGGACGGACGCCCCACGCAGTCGTTCGACCCGGGCCAGGGCGGCGAGCCGTCCGGCATGCCCGAGCACACCCGCATGGACATCGGCCAGCAGCAGTGGTCCTCGCCCCAGCAGGGATACGGGCAGCAGCCCTACCCGCCGCAGGGCGCGCAGCAGTTCCCGCCGTCCGACCAGCAGGCCCCCTTCGGCGAGCAGTCCCCGTTCGGACAGCAGCAGGACCAGTTCGGCCAGCAGGAGCAGCAGCAGTACGGCCAGCAGGAGCAGCAGTACGGCCAGCAGGGCGGTTTCGGCCAGCAGCAGGGGCAACAGGGGCAGCAGGGCCAACAGGCCCAGCAGCAGTACGGGCAGCAGGACCAGCAGTACGGCCAGCCCGCCCAGCAGTCCCCCTACGGCCAGCAGGGTGAGCAGCAGCAGTTCCCGCCGCAGGGCGACCAGCAGCAGTACGGGCAGCCCCAGCAGTACGGCCAGCAGGCCCAGTACGGCCAGCCCAGCCAGCAGGGCCAGGGCCAGGGCCAGCAGGGCGGCGCCTACCCGGGGTACGGCGGCGTCGCCGAAGGCGGCGAGGGCAAGAGCAACAAGAACCTCTTCATCATCATCGGCGCGGTCGTCGTCGTGCTCCTCGTCGTGGTCGTGGTGGCCGTCCTGATGTGACGACTCGCCGGACCCGCGGATCGCACCCGTACCGCGGGTCCGGATAGCGGCCCGACCGGATGCCGACGGATCTCCGCCCTCCCGGGCGGAACTCCCGTCGGCATCCGGCCGTTGGGGCTACGGGAAGACGGTCTTGGACGGTACGCCGGGGTTGCGCCGGAGGGGCTCGGCACGATATTGCGTCGCTCGCTTTGCACTTCCGCGCGAGGGCCGGTAATCTCTCTCTTCGTGCCCGCAGTATGCGGGCCCACTCTGCGTGCGCGTGGTAGGGCTCTTCAGGGGCCGGCCCAGTGCCGCAACCACTCCCCGGCTTGATTCGGCCCTGTTTGGGCCGGGCGGTCCGTGTCAGTTTCGCGCGGCTTGAGAAGCGTGCGGCGGCGACACGCCCGACCGCGTGGGTCGGAGAGGTCGGGAAACCGGCAGGTCACAGCCTCCCGTGAGGTGGTGATGACGGGTCCCGCGCGAGCGGAACCCTGAAAGAACACAAGACTTACCGGCTCGGTACGAGGAAGACGGAGACGCGGTGCCCACGATCCAGCAGCTGGTCCGAAAGGGCCGCCAGGACAAGGTGACCAAGAACAAGACGCCTGCGCTGACGGGCAGCCCCCAGCGCCGGGGTGTCTGCACGCGCGTCTACACGACGACGCCCAAGAAGCCGAACTCCGCGCTTCGCAAGGTCGCACGTGTCCGGCTGACCAGCGGGATCGAGGTCACGGCCTACATCCCCGGCGTCGGGCACAACCTTCAGGAGCACTCGATCGTGCTCGTGCGCGGCGGCCGAGTGAAGGACCTCCCGGGTGTTCGGTACAAGATCATCCGCGGTTCCCTGGACACCCAGGGTGTGCGCAACCGCAAGCAAGCGCGCAGCAAGTACGGCGCCAAGAAGGAGAAGAGCTGATGCCGCGCAAGGGCCCCGCTGGCAAGCGCCAGCTGATCGCTGACCCGGTGTACAACTCGCCGCTGGTCACCGCGCTCATCAACAAGATCCTTCTGGACGGCAAGCGCTCGATCGCCCAGAGCATCGTCTACGACGCCCTGGAGGGCGCCCGCGAGAAGACCGGCAACGACCCGGTCGTCACGCTCAAGCGCGCGCTCGACAACGTGAAGCCGACGCTGGAGGTCCGCAGCCGCCGTGTCGGTGGCGCGACCTACCAGGTCCCCGTCGAGGTGCGGCCGGCGCGCAGCACCACGCTCGCCCTGCGGTGGCTGGTGGTGTACGCCCGCCAGCGTCGCGAGAAGACCATGACCGAGCGGCTGATGAACGAGCTGCTCGACGCGAGCAACGGCCTTGGCGCGTCCGTGAAGAAGCGCGAGGACACGCACAAGATGGCGGAGTCCAACAAGGCGTTCGCCCACTACCGCTGGTAACCCCGGCGGGACACGACTGACGACGAGAGACGACGCGAGGGCACAGTGGCTACCAAAACCGGTGTAGACCTGGCCAAGGTCCGCAACATCGGGATCATGGCCCATATCGACGCGGGCAAGACCACGACGACCGAGCGCATCCTGTACTACACCGGGATGAGCTACAAGATCGGCGAGGTCCACGACGGCGCCGCCACCATGGACTGGATGGAGCAGGAGCAGGAGCGGGGATCACCATCACCTCCGCGGCCACCACCTGCGAATGGCCGGTCGATGACATCAAGCACACGATCAACATCATCGACACCCCGGGGCACGTCGACTTCACCGTCGAGGTGGAGCGCAACCTGCGGGTGCTCGACGGCGCGGTCGCGGTGTTCGACGGTGTGGCGGGCGTGGAGCCCCAGTCCGAGACGGTGTGGCGCCAGGCCGACCGGTACGGCGTGCCGCGCATGTGCTTCGTCAACAAGCTCGACCGGGTCGGCGCGGAGTTCCACCGCTGCGTCGACATGATCGAGAACCGCCTCCAGGCGACGCCGCTGGTCCTCCAGCTCCCGATCGGCGCCGAGTCCGACTTCAAGGGCATCATCGACCTGGTCGCGATGAAGGCGCTGCTCTGGAACGAGGAGGCCAAGCTCGGCGAGATGTACGACACGCTCGACATCCCCGAGTCGCACGCCGAGGTCGCGCGCGAGTGGCACGACAAGCTGGTCGAGACGCTCGCCGAGAACGACGACGAGCTCATGGAGCTGTACCTGGAGGGCACCGAGCCCACCGTCGAGCAGCTCCACGCCGGCATCCGCCGCGCGACGATCGCCGCGAAGCTGACCCCGGTCACCTGCGGCACCGCCTTCAAGAACAAGGGCGTGCAGCCGCTGCTGGACGCGATCGTCCGCTACCTGCCGTCGCCGCTGGACGTCGAGGCCATCGAGGGCCACGCCGTCCGCGACGAGGACCAGGTGCTGACGCGCAAGCCGAGCGAGGACGAGCCGTTCTCCGCGCTGGCGTTCAAGATCGCGAGTGACCCGCACCTGGGCAAGCTCACGTTCGTGCGCATCTACTCCGGCGTGGTGGAGACCGGCACCGCGGTGCTGAACTCCGTCAAGGAGCGCAAGGAGCGGATCGGCAAGATCTACCGGATGCACGCCAACAAGCGCACCGAGATCGAGCGCGCCGGCGCGGGCGACATCGTGGCGGTGATGGGTCTCAAGCAGACCACCACCGGCGAGACGCTGTGCGACGACGCGTCCCGATCGTCCTTGAGTCGATGAACTTCCCGGCGCCCGTGATCAACGTCGCGATCGAGCCGAAGACCAAGGGCGACCAGCAGAAGCTGGGCACCGCGATCCAGCGGCTGGCCGAGGAGGACCCGTCCTTCCAGGTCCGCTCGGACCCCGACACCGGCCAGACCATCATCTGGGGGATGGGCGAGCTCCACCTGGAGATCCTCGTCGACCGGATGAAGCGCGAGTTCCGGGTCGAGGCCAACGTCGGCCGCCCGCAGGTGGCCTACCGGGAGACGATCACCAAGAAGGTCGAGAAGGTCGAGTACACCCACAAGAAGCAGACGGGTGGCTCGGGCCAGTTCGGCCGCGTGATCATCGACCTGGAGCCGCTCGGCGGCGGGTCCGACGGTTACGAGTTCGAGAACAAGGTCACCGGCGGCCGCATCCCGCGGGAGTACATCCCGTCGGTGGACGCGGGCTGCCAGGAGGCCGCCGAGTTCGGCGTCCTCGCGGGCTACCCGATGGTGGGCGTCAAGGTCACCCTGCGAGACGGCGCCTACCACGAGGTCGACTCGTCGGAGATGGCGTTCAAGGTCGCCGGATCCATGGCGTTCAAGGACGCCGCCCGCAGGGCGACTCCCACGCTGCTGGAGCCGATGATGGCCGTCGAGGTCACCACGCCCGAGGACAACATGGGCGACGTGATCGGCGACCTGAACAGCCGGCGCGGCCAGGTCCAGTCCATGGACGAGCGTACGGGCATGCGGGTCATCAAGGCCCTTGTCCCGCTCTCCGAGATGTTCGGCTACGTGGGTGATCTGCGAAGCAAGACCCAGGGCCGGGCTGTCTTCACCATGCAGTTCGACTCCTACGCGGAGGTTCCGGGGAACGTCGCGCAGGAGATCATCGCCAAGGCGCGGGGCGAGTAAGCACCCGGGCCTGCCCACAGATCACCAGGACGTACATCGAAGCGGTCGTCTAGACGGCCGAGGATCGCAACAAGGAGCAACCAGTGGCGAAGGCCAAGTTCGAGCGGACGAAGCCGCACGTGAACATCGGCACCATTGGGCACATCGACCACGGTAAGACCACCCTTACCGCGGCGATCACCAAGGTGCTGCACGACAAGTACCCGGACCTCAACCCGTTCACGCCGTTCGAGGACATCGACAAGGCCCCGAAGAGCGCGAGCGCGGCATCACCATCTCCATCGCGCACGTCGAGTACCAGACCGAGGCGCGGCACTACGCGCACGTCGACTGCCCGGGGCACGCGGACTACATCAAGAACATGATCACCGGCGCCGCGCAGATGGACGGCGCGATCCTGGTGGTCGCCGCGACCGACGGCCCGATGCCGCAGACCAAGGAGCACGTGCTCCTGGCCCGCCAGGTCGGCGTCCCCTACATCGTCGTCGCGCTCAACAAGTGCGACATGGTGGACGACGAGGAGATCCTGGAGCTCGTCGAGCTCGAGGTCCGCGAGCTGCTGTCCGAGTACGAGTTCCCGGGCGACGACGTCCCGGTCGTGCGCGTCTCCGCCTTCCAGGCCCTCCAGGGGGACGAGAAGTGGGGCGAGTCGATCGTCGAGCTGATGAACGCCGTCGACGAGAACGTGCCCGAGCCGGTCCGCGACACCGACAAGCCGTTCCTGATGCCGATCGAGGACGTCTTCTCGATCACCGGCCGCGGCACGGTCGTCACCGGCCGGATCGAGCGCGGCGTGATCAACGTCAACGAGACCGTCGACATCATCGGCATCAAGGACACCTCGACCAGCACCACGGTCACCGGTGTCGAGATGTTCCGCAAGCTGCTCGACCAGGGCCAGGCGGGCGACAACGTCGGCCTGCTCCTGCGCGGCATCAAGCGCGAGGACGTCGAGCGCGGCCAGTGCATCATCAAGCCGGGCACCAACACCCCGCACACCGAGTTCGAGGCGCAGGTCTACATCCTGTCCAAGGACGAGGGCGGCCGCCACACGCCGTTCTTCAACAACTACCGGCCGCAGTTCTACTTCCGGACCACGGACGTGACCGGCGTGGTGAACCTCCCTGAGGGCACCGAGATGGTCATGCCGGGCGACAACACCGAGATGAGCGTTGAGCTGATCCAGCCCATCGCCATGGAGGAGGGCCTGAAGTTCGCCATCCGCGAGGGTGGCCGGACGGTGGGCGCCGGTCGCGTGACGAAGATCAACAAGTAACACCTCTCGCAGTACGGCGGCCCGGCCGCCCGCGCCGGTCCCGGGGGAGCCCTCCGGGGCCGTCCGGGAAAGGCTCGACAGCCGGGCCGCCGTACCGCGAACAGACGAAGTAACAGCGGCACTACCAGCAAAGGACACCGAGGCCACCATGGCGGGACAGAAGATCCGCATCCGGCTCAAGGCCTACGACCACGAGGTCATCGACACCTCCGCGAAGAAGATCGTTGAGACGGTGACGCGGACGGGCGCCAAGGTCGCGGGCCCGGTGCCGCTGCCGACCGAGAAGAACGTGTACTGCGTCATCCGCTCGCCGCACAAGTACAAGGACAGCCGCGAGCACTTCGAGATGCGCACGCACAAGCGGTTGATCGACATCATCGACCCGACGCCCAAGACGGTCGACTCGCTGATGCGACTCGACCTTCCGGCCGGCGTTGACATCGAGATCAAGCTCTAAGGGACGCACCGAGATGAGTACGCAGAGGAAGGGCGTCCTGGGCGAGAAGCTCGGCATGACCCAGGTCTTCGACGATGAGGGCCGGATCGTTCCGGTGACCGTCGTCCAGGCCGGGCCGTGTGTCGTGACCCAGCTCCGGAGCCAGGAGAAGGACGGCTACACCGCCGTCCAGCTCGGGTTCGGTCAGATCGACCCGCGCAAGGTGAACAAGCCGCGCACGGGTCACTTCGAGAAGGCCGGCGTCACGCCGCGCCGTTACCTCGTGGAGCTGCGGTCGGACGACACCACCGAGTACGAACTCGGCCAGGAGATCACCGTTGAGGTCTTCGAGGCCGGCCAGCGGATCGACGTCACCGGCACGAGCAAGGGCAAGGGCACCGCGGGTGTCATGAAGCGCCACGGCTTCAAGGGCCTCGGCGCCTCGCACGGCACCCAGCGCAAGCACCGCTCGCCGGGCTCGATCGGCGGCTGCGCGACCCCCGGTCGCGTCTTCAAGGGCCTGCGCATGGCGGGGCGGCACGGCAACGCCCGCACCACCGTGCAGAACCTGACCGTCCACGCCATCGACTCGGAGAAGAACCTGCTCCTCATCAAGGGCGCGGTTCCCGGTCCCAACGGCGGCGTGGTCCTGGTCCGCGACGCAGTGAAGGGGACGGGCAAGTGACCTCCAAGCTCGACATCGACCTGCCCGCCGAGATCTTCGACGCGAAGACGAGCGTGCCGCTGATCCACCAGGTCGTGGTGGCGCAGCAGGCCGCGGCCCGGCAGGGCACCCACGCGACCAAGACCCGCGGCGACGTCCGCGGCGGCGGCAAGAAGCCGTACCGGCAGAAGGGCACCGGCCGCGCCCGCCAGGGCTCGACCCGCGCGCCCCAGTTCGCCGGCGGCGGCGTCGTCCACGGCCCGCAGCCGCGCGACTACACGCAGAAGACGCCCAAGAAGATGAAGGCCGCCGCCCTGCGCGGCGCCCTGTCCGACCGTGCCCGCTTCGGCCTGGTGCACGTGGTGGACCACCTCATCGAGGGCGACACCCCGAAGACGAAGACGGCGCTGACCGCGCTGCGCGGCGTCACCGAGGCCAAGAGCGTCCTGCTGGTCCTGGACCGCGAGGACGAGGTGACCTGGAAGAGCCTGCGCAACGAGCCGAGCGTGCACGTGATCGTCTCCGACCAGCTCAACACCTACGACGTGCTGGTGAACGAGGAGGTCGTCTTCACGCAGAAGGCGTACGACGAGTTCATCGCGCGCGCGGCGAAGAAGTAAGGAGGGTCGCACATGAACAAGATCGCTGACCCCCGCGACGTCATCATCGCGCCGGTCGTGTCGGAGAAGAGCTACGGCCTGCTGGACGAGAACAAGTACACGTTCGTCGTTCGCCCGGACGCCAACAAGACGCAGATCAAGCAGGCCGTCGAGGCCGTGTTCGGCGTCAAGGTGACGAGCGTCAACACGCTCAACCGGCAGGGCAAGCGCAAGCGCACGCGGTTCGGCTACGGCAAGCGCAAGGACGTCAAGCGCGCCATCGTCAGCCTGGCCGAGGGCGAGCGGATCGACATCTTCGGCGGCCCGGCGTAACAGCCGAGGTCCCGAAGCAGACAAGGGATGAACGAATAAGATGGGCATCCGTAAGTACAAGCCGACGACCCCGGGTCGTCGCGGCTCCAGCGTGGCCGACTTCGTCGAGGTCACCCGCCGCGAGCCCGAGAAGTCGCTGCTGCGTCCGCTCCCCAAGAAGGGCGGCCGCAACAACCACGGCCGCATCACCACCCGGCACCAGGGCGGTGGCCACAAGCGCGCGTACCGCGTGATCGACTTCCGCCGCCACGACAAGGACGGCGTGCCGGCCAAGGTCGCGCACATCGAGTACGACCCCAACCGCACCGCGCGGATCGCGCTGCTGCACTACGCCGACGGCGAGAAGCGCTACATCCTCGCCCCGCAGGGCCTGCGGCAGAACGACCGGGTCGAGAACGGGCCGGGCTCGGACATCAAGCCGGGCAACTGCCTGCCGCTGCGCAACATCCCGACGGGTACGGTCATCCACGCCATCGAGCTGCGGCCCGGCGGCGGCGCCAAGATCGCCCGTTCCGCGGGCGCCGGCGTCCAGCTCCTCGCCAAGGAGGGCAAGTACGCCACGCTGCGCATGCCCTCCGGCGAGATGCGCATGGTGGACGTCCGCTGCCGCGCCACGGTGGGCGAGGTCGGCAACGCCGAGCAGTCCAACATCAACTGGGGCAAGGCCGGCCGGATGCGGTGGAAGGGCAAGCGCCCGACCGTCCGCGGTGTCGCCATGAACCCGATCGACCACCCGCACGGTGGTGGTGAGGGCAAGACCTCCGGTGGCCGCCACCCGGTGAACCCGAACGGTAAGAAGGAAGGCCGCACTCGCCAGGCGAACAAGTCGAGCGACCGGCTGATCGTCCGTCGTCGCAGCAAGAAGAAGCGGTAGGAGTCGTCCGACATGCCACGTAGCCTTAAGAAGGGCCCCTTCGTGGACGACCACCTCATGAAGAAGGTGGACGTCCAGAACGAGAAGGGCACCAAGAACGTCATCAAGACGTGGTCCCGGCGCTCCATGATCGTGCCGGACATGATCGGCCACACGATCGCCGTGCACGACGGCCGCAAGCACGTGCCGGTGTTCATCACCGACGCCATGGTGGGGCACAAGCTCGGCGAGTTCGCGCCGACGCGGACGTTCCGCAGCCACGTCAAGGAAGACCGCCGCAGCCGTCGCGGCTGAGCAGGCAGCTAGAACGTAGGAGAGAGGGAACAGCGATGGAAGCCAGGGCCCAGGCGCGGTTCATCCGCGTCACGCCCAGGAAGGCCCGCCGCGTGGTGGACCTCATCCGCGGCCTGCCTGCCGCGGAGGCTCAGGCGGCGCTGCGGTTCGCCCCCAGGCTGCGAGTGGGCCTGTGGGCAAGGTGCTGGCGAGTGCCATCGCCAACGCCGAGCACAACTTCAAGCTCGACTCGGACACGCTCGTCGTGAGCCGCGCGTGGGTGGACGAGGGCCCGACCCTCAAGCGTTTCCGCCCCCGCGCCCAGGGCCGGGCTTACCGCATCAACAAGCGCACGAGCCACATCACCGTGGTCGTGGAGTCGCGGGACGGGGCCTCGGCCTCGCCCGGCGGTAAGAAGACGAGGAGGGCCCGGTAGTGGGTCAGAAGATCAACCCGCACGGGTTCCGGCTCGGCATCACCACCGACCACAAGTCCGTGTGGTTCGCCGACAAGCTCTACAAGGACTACGTCAAGGAAGACGTCCAGATCCGGCGCATGCTCCAGAAGGGCATGGACCGGGCGGGCATCTCCAAGGTGGAGATCGAGCGGACCCGTGACCGTGTCGAGGTCAACATCCACACCGCCCGGCCGGGCATCGTCATCGGCCGCCGCGGCGCGGAGGCCGAGCGCCTCCGGGGCGACCTGGAGAAGCTGACCGGCAAGCAGGTGCGGCTCAACATCCTCGAGGTCAAGAACCCCGAGATCGACGCGCAGCTCGTCGCGCAGGGCGTGGCCGAGCAGCTGTCGAGCCGCGTCGCGTTCCGCCGCGCCATGCGCAAGGCGATCCAGTCGGCGATGAAGTCCGGCGCCAAGGGCATCAAGGTCCAGTGCTCCGGCCGCCTCGGCGGCGCGGAGATGTCGCGGTCGGAGTTCTACCGCGAGGGCCAGGTCCCGCTGCACACGCTGCGCGCCGACATCGACTACGGGTTCTACGAGGCCCGTACGACGTTCGGCCGCATCGGCGTGAAGGTGTGGATCTACAAGGGCGAGGCCGCGGCGACGCGCGCCGAGCGCGAGGCCAAGGCCGCGCAGCAGCGCGCCCAGGGCGGCGGTGGCGGCGGCGAGCGCCGCGGCGGCGGTCGCGGCGGCGAGCGTCGCGGTGGCGGCGGCCGTGGTGGCCGCGGCGGTCGCGGCGGCGCCGGCGGCCCCGGTGCCGGTGGCGGCGAGCGCGGTGGCGCGCCGAAGCAGCAGCAGAGTTCAGAGCAGCAGGCCGCGCCGGCCGAGTCGGCGACTCCGGCTGCGAGTGGTGAGGGGAGCTGAATAACCCATGCTGATCCCTCGTAAGGTCAAGCACCGCAAGCAGCACCACCCGAAGCGCCGGGGCATGGCCAAGGGCGGCACGCGGGTGACGTTCGGCGAGTACGGCATCCAGGCCGTCGAGGCCGCGTACGTGACCAACCGGCAGATCGAGGCCGCGCGTATCGCCATGACCCGCCACATCAAGCGCGGCGGCAAGGTGTGGATCAACATCTTCCCGGACCGTCCGCTGACCAAGAAGCCCGCCGAGACCCGCATGGGCTCCGGCAAGGGCTCGGTCGAGTGGTGGGT
The DNA here is from genome assembly GCF_009793335.1 of Actinomadura sp. J1-007. GTDB lineage: Bacteria > Actinomycetota > Actinomycetes > Streptosporangiales > Streptosporangiaceae > Spirillospora > Spirillospora yumaensis. The sequence goes on from NZ_WING01000001.1 coordinate 4,139,824, forward strand.
GGCCAACATCAAGCCGGGCCGCGTGATGTTCGAGATCTCCTACCCGAACGAGCAGGTCGCTCGGGAGGCGCTCACCCGCGCGATCCACAAGCTGCCGATGAAGTGCAAGATCGTGAAGCGAGAGGTGGGTGAGTCCTGATGGCCAAGGGTCTTACCGCCGACGACCTGCGGACCGAGCCCGAGGACGTCCTGGTCACCAAGCTCCGGGAGGCCAAGGAGGAGCTGTTCAACCTCCGCTTCCAGGCCGCGACCGGCCAGCTTGAGAGCCACGGGCGGCTGCGCACCGTCAAGCGCGAGATCGCCCGCATCTACACCGTGATGCGGGAGCGGGAGCTCGGCATCGTCACGGTCACCGAGGACGAAGAGGTTGCGTCCGTGGAGGACAACGATGACTGAGCAGCAGACCGAGCAGCGGAGCAGCCGCAAGGTCCTTGAGGGCCTGGTGGTCAGCGACAAGATGGACAAGACCGTGGTCGTGTCCGTCGAGGACCGCGTGACCCACCGCCGGTACCACAAGGTGATCCGCCGCACGAAGAACTACAAGGCGCACGACGAGGCCAACGAGTGTGGCGTCGGCGACCGCGTCCGCCTCATGGAGACCCGCCCGCTGTCGGCCAGCAAGCGCTGGCGCGTGGTGGAGATCCTTGAGAAGGCCAAGTAATTACTGGTTCCGCCAGGCTCAGCCGAGGGATCGGCTGAGAACCGGTGTGACGAACAGGAGTTGACGTGATCCAGCAGGAGTCGCGACTCAAGGTCGCCGACAACACGGGTGCGAAGGAGATCCTTTGCATCCGGGTTCTCGGCGGCTCGGGTCGGCGCTACGCGGGAGTCGGCGACATCATCGTCGCGACGGTGAAGGACGCCCTTCCCGGCGCGGGCGTGAAGAAGGGTGACGTCGTCAAGGCGGTCGTCGTGCGCACCCGCAAGGAGCGCCGGCGCCCGGACGGCTCCTACATCCGTTTCGACGAGAACGCCGCCGTCCTGATCAAGGACGGCGGTGACCCCCGCGGCACCCGTATCTTCGGCCCGGTGGGTCGTGAACTGCGCGAGAAGAAGTTCATGCGCATCATCTCGCTCGCGCCGGAGGTGCTGTGATGAAGATCAAGAAGGGCGACGAGGTCGTCGTCATCGCCGGCAAGGACAAGGGCGCGACGGGCAAGGTCCTGCGCGTCGACCCGCGCGCCGAGCGCGTCGTCGTCGAGGGCGTCAACCTGATCACCAAGAACATCAAGGCCGACCAGCAGCGCGCCGGCAAGGAGAGCGGCCGGGTGACGGTCGAGGCTCCGCTGCACGTCAGCAATGTCGCCATCGCCGAGGACGGCAAGCCGGTCCGGATCGGCTACCGCGTCAACGAGGACGGCACCAAGGTCCGGATCTCGCGCCGCAGCGGTAAGGAGATCTGAGACCCATGACCGAGACCGTCACCGAGACCGCGACCGAGCGCCCCGTTCCGGCGCCGCGGCTGAAGCTGCGCTACCGCGAGGAGATCGCGGGCAAGATGCGCGAGCAGTTCGGCTACGCGAACGTGATGCAGATCCCCGGGCTGACCAAGATCGTGGTCAACATGGGGTCGGCGACGCGGCCAAGGACGCCAAGCTGATCGAGGGCGCGATCCGCGACCTGTCGGCGATCACCGGCCAGAAGCCGGCCGTGAACCGGGCCCGCAAGTCCATCGCGCAGTTCAAGCTGCGCGAGGGCATGCCGATCGGCGCGCACGCCACGCTGCGCGGCGACCGGATGTGGGAGTTCCTGGACCGGCTGCTGTCGACCGCGCTGCCGCGCATCCGCGACTTCCGCGGCCTGTCGCCGAAGCAGTTCGACGGCAACGGCAACTACACGTTCGGGCTGACCGAGCAGGTCATGTTCCACGAGGTCGACCCCGACAAGATCGACCGCACCCGGGGCATGGACATCACGGTCGTCACGACCGCCAAGACCGACGACGAGGGCCGGGCGCTCCTGAAGCTCCTGGGCTTCCCGTTCAAGGAGAGCTGAGCGAATGGCGAAGAAGGCACTGATCGCCAAGGCGGCTCGGAAGCCCAAGTTCGGCGTGCGCAGCTACACTCGTTGCTCGCGCTGCGGGCGTCCGCGCTCCGTCTACCGGAAGTTCGGCCTGTGCCGCGTCTGCTTCCGCGAGATGGCGCACAAGGGCGAGCTGCCCGGCATCACGAAGTCGAGCTGGTGAGTCCCCGCCCCTCCGGGGGCGGGCGTTCCAGCCGGTAATAACCACCGGGCATCTGACGAAGGTGCCCACGACCGCGCCAAAGGTCCGTACGGAAACCGTGGCGAGGGAGGGCCTGTAGGCCATGACGATGACCGACCCGATCGCAGACATGCTGACGCGTCTGCGGAACGCGAATTCGGCGTACCACGACTCGGTGGGCATGCCGTACTCGAAGATCAAGGCGCACATCGCCGAGATCCTCCAGCAGGAGGGCTACATCTCGGGGTGGAGCGTGGAGGACGCCGAGGTCGGCAAGAAGCTCGTGATCGAGCTCAAGTTCGGCCCGACCCGCGAGCGTTCGATCGCGGGCATCAAGCGCGTCTCGAAGCCGGGTCTTCGGGTGTACGCGAAGAAGGACAACCTGCCGAGGGTGCTGGGCGGACTGGGCGTCGCGATCATCTCGACGTCCTCCGGCCTGATGACGGACCGGCAGGCGGGCAAGCGCGGCGTGGGCGGGGAAGTCCTCGCCTACGTCTGGTGAGGGGAGGGCTCTAACAATGTCTCGTATCGGACGTCTCCCCATCGCCGTGCCCGGCGGTGTCGACATCCAGGTCGAAGGCCGGGAGGTCACCGTCAAGGGGCCGAAGGGCACGCTGTCGCACACGGTGTCGGACCCGATCGAGGTCCGGCTGGAGGACGGCCAGGTCACCGTGACCCGGCCGAACGACATCAACACCGTGCGCGCTCTGCACGGCCTGACCCGGTCGCTGATCAACAACATGGTCGTCGGCGTCACCGAGGGCTACAAGAAGACCCTGGTCATCCAGGGCGTCGGCTACCGCGTGGTCGCCAAGGGCAAGAACCTGGAGTTCTCCCTCGGCTACAGCCACTCGATCACGGTCGAGCCGCCGGAGGGCATCACCTTCACGGTGGAGCGGCCGACCCAGCTCGTCGTCGAGGGCATCGACAAGCAGAAGGTCGGCGAGGTCGCCGCCAACATCCGCAAGCTGCGCAAGCCCGACCCGTACAAGGGCAAGGGCGTGCGCTACGAAGGCGAGCAGATCCGCCGCAAGGTCGGAAAGGCTGGTAAGTAGTCATGGCAGGCACGAAGACCCTGGCCGCGAAGGCCACGTCGGCGCGGGCCAAGTCCCGCAAGCGCCGGCACCTGCGGGTCCGGAAGAAGGTCGTCGGCAGCGCCGTCCGTCCTCGCCTGGTCGTGACCCGTTCCAGCCGGCACATGTTCGTCCAGGTCATCGACGACAGCAAGGGCCACACGCTGGCCTACGCCTCGACGATGGAGGCCGACCTGCGCGCCGACGCGGGCGACAAGACGGCCAAGTCCCGCAAGGTGGGCGAGCTCGTCGCCCAGCGGGCCAAGCAGGCCGGCGTGTCCGCCGTGGTCTTCGACCGCGGCGGCAACAAGTACCACGGGCGCATCGCCGCGGTCGCGGACGGCGCGCGCGAGGGGGCCTGGAGCTGTGATGGCCCTTTCGACCAACGAGAAGAGGAACCACTGATGGCAGCGCAGAGGCGTGGTGGCGGTCAGGGTGGCGACCGTCGCGACGGCCGCCGCGACGACCGCCGCGGTGGCGCCGACAAGGGCCAGTCGTACATCGAGAAGGTCGTGGCGATCAACCGCGTCGCCAAGGTCGTCAAGGGCGGTCGTCGCTTCAGCTTCACCGCCCTGGTGATCGTCGGTGACGGCAACGGCACCGTCGGCGTCGGCTACGGCAAGGCCAAGGAGGTGCCCGCGGCGATCGCCAAGGGCGTCGAAGAGGCCAAGAAGCACTTCTTCAAGGTGCCGCGGATCCAGGGCACCATCCCGCACCTGGTGCAGGCGCGCGACGCGGCGGGCGAGGTCCTGCTGCGCCCGGCCAGCCCCGGTACCGGCGTCATCGCCGGCGGTCCGGTGCGCGCCGTGCTGGAGTGCGCCGGCATCCACGACGTGCTGAGCAAGTCGCTGGGCAGCGACAACGCGATCAACATCGTGCACGCGACGATCGCGGGGCTCAAGGCGCTCAAGCGTCCGGAGGAGATCGCGGCCAAGCGCGGCCTGCCGATCGAGGACGTCGCGCCGGCCGCCATGCTGCGCGCCCGCGCCGCCGGCAGCGAGCCCCGGCAGGAGGTCGCGTCATGACCCAGCTCAGGATCACGCAGCGCAAGTCCGTGATCAGCGAGAAGCAGAACCAGCGTGACACGCTGCGCACCCTCGGCCTGAAGAAGATCAGGCAGAGCGTCGTCCGCGAGGACACCCCGCAGGTGCGCGGCATGATCCGGACGGTGGCGCACCTGGTCACCGTCGAGGAGGTCGACTGACGATGGCTGACCTTTCCAAGGCCGACGCCACCGAGGGCACGCCGCTCCGGGTGCACGACCTGCGTCCGGCCCCCGGCGCCAACCGCAGCAAGATCCGCAAGGGTCGCGGCGAGGCGTCCAAGGGCAAGACCGCCGGTCGCGGCACCAAGGGCACCAAGGCCCGCAGCACCGTCCCGGTCGGTTTCGAGGGCGGGCAGATGCCGCTCATCCGGCGGGTCCCGAAGCTCAAGGGCTTCAAGAACCCCAACCGGGTCGAGTTCCAGGTGGTCAACCTGGACAAGCTCGCGGAGCTGTACCCCGAGGGCGGCGAGGTCACCGCGGAGGACCTGGCGGCGAAGGGCGCGGTGCGCCGGAACCGTCCGGTCAAGGTCCTCGGCTCCGGCGACATCTCCGTCGCGGTCCAGGTGAAGGCGCACGCCTTCTCCGGATCCGCCAAGGAGAAGATCGTCGCCGCCGGCGGAACCGCGGACGAGTTGTAAAGAAGGACACATTTGATGCCGGGGCCGTGTTCGCCTTGTGCCAAAGGCCGAAAAGGCCGCGCGCACGGCGGGGCGGCCCCGGTCTCATCTGCTGTTAGAGTCTCACCGGCGGCGGTGGCTCGGCTGAGCCCCCGGCACGCCGATCATGGACCTGGACCCGGCCCCTCGGCGGCCAAGGATGACCCTGTCGCGCAGGAGGAATGGTGCTGACCGCGTTCGCTCGGGCTTTCCGTACGCCTGACCTGCGTAAAAAGCTGTTGTTCACGCTGTTCATCATCTTGGTGTTCAGGATCGGGCAGAACCTGCCCACCCCCAACGTGAACGTGGAAGTGCTGCGGGAGACCGCCGACGCGGCCAAGAAGAGCAACCAGCTCTACGGCCTGGTCGACCTGTTCAGCGGCGGCGCGCTGCTGAAGCTGTCGGTCTTCGCGCTCGGCATCATGCCGTACATCACCGCGAGCATCATCCTGCAACTGCTGACGGTGGTGATCCCGAGGCTGGAGGCCCTCAAGAAGGAGGGCCAGGCCGGCACCACCAAGATCACTCAGTACACACGGTATCTCACCGTGGGACTGGCGATCCTGCAGGGGACCGGCGTCGTGGCGATGGCGAGCAGCGGGCAGCTCTTCCAGGGGGTGTCCGGCGGCGGGGACGTGCTGCACGAGAAGGGCGTCTTCCCCATCATCACGATGGTGATCGTCATGGTGGCGGGCACCTCGGTGATCATGTGGCTGGGCGAGCTGATCACCGACCGCGGCGTCGGCAACGGCATGTCGATCCTGATCTTCACCCAGGTGGTCGCGGTGTTCCCCGGCCAGTTCTGGAGCATCTACAAGTCCAAGGGCGGCTTCGTCTTCACCCTGGTGCTGATCGTCGGCCTGGCGATCATGGCGGGCGTCGTGTTCGTCGAGCAGGCGCAGCGCCGCATCCCGGTGCAGTACGCCAAGCGGATGGTCGGGCGCCGGATGTACGGCGGCACCTCGACCTACATCCCGCTGAAGGTCAACCAGGCGGGCATCATCCCGGTGATCTTCGCCTCATCGCTGCTGTACCTGCCGGTGCTGGCGACGCAGCTGTGGCCCAACACCAAGTGGCTCCAGAAGATCCAGCCCTACCTCCAGCAGAGCAACGCCTGGCACATGGCGATCTTCTTCGTGTTCATCATCTTCTTCACCTACTTCTACGTGGCGATCACGTTCAACCCCACTGAAGTAGCCGACAACATGAAGAAGTATGGTGGGTTCATCCCAGGTATCCGTCCTGGTCGGCCGACCGCCGAGTACCTCGACTACGTGCTGACCCGGATCACCACTCCCGGTGCCCTGTACCTGGGGCTCGTCGCCCTGATCCCGATGGTGGCGTTCGCACTCCTGAACGCCAGCCAGGACTTCCCGTTCGGTGGCACGAGCATCCTCATCGTCGTCGGCGTCGGACTGGATACCGTGAAGCAGATCGAGAGTCAGCTACAGCAGCGCAACTACGAGGGCTTCCTCCGGTAGTGCGTATCGTCCTGGTGGGCCCCCCGGGTGCGGGCAAGGGGACGCAGGCCCAGTTCATCGCATCGCATCTGTCCATCCCGAAGATCTCGACAGGTGACATCTTCCGCGCCAACGTCAGCGGCGGCACCGAGCTCGGCCGGCAGGCCAAGGAGTTCATGGACCGCGGCGACCTCGTCCCCGACGAGGTCACGATCGCGATGGTGCGGGACCGGCTCGGCGAGGACGACGCCCGCGACGGCTTCCTGCTCGACGGGTTCCCGCGCAACGTCCCGCAGGCCGAGACGCTGAAGAAGATCCTCGCCGAGTGGGACACCCGGCTCGACATCGTCCTGGAGCTCGTCGTCGACGAGGACGAGGTCGTCCGCCGGCTGTCGGGCCGCCGCACCTGCGACAAGTGCGGGCGGATCTGGCACGTCGACTTCGACGACAAGCAGGACGACATCTGCGACGACTGCGGCGGCCACCTGTTCCAGCGCGACGACGACAAGGAAGAGGTCGTCATGCACCGGCTGGAGGTCTACCGGCACGACACGGCACCTCTCGTGCAGTTCTATGCTGATGAGGGCATTCTGGTCGGCATCGACGCGACCGGCCCGGTCGAAGAGGTCACCAAGCGCGCCCTCGCCGCGCTCCGCCCGCTGGAGAAGTGACGGAGCGGCGCCGGGCGCGCCGCCCGGGGCTCCGCACCGCCGCGGCGCCCCGGAGGGCCCCGTCGGGCCGGACCCGAGGAGACGGCGGCCCGGTTCAGGGGGAGAGATGTTCAAACGGCGCAGGCCCGCGATCCAGATGAAGACCGCGGAGCAGATCGAGCTGATGCGCAAGGCCGGCCTGCTGGTCGGCGAGACGCTCCAGTTGCTCCGCGAGGCCGTGAAGCCGGGTATCACGACCCTCGATCTCGACACGCTCGCCGAGGCGAACATCCGCGACAACGGCGGCGTCCCCTCGTTCAAGGGCTACCACGGCTTCACCGGCACGATCTGCGCCTCGATCAACGAGGAGATCGTGCACGGCATCCCGCGCGCGACCAAGGTGCTGCGCGACGGCGACGTGATCTCGATCGACTGCGGCGCGATCGTCGAGGGCTGGCACGGCGACTCGGCGATCACCGTCCCGGTCGGCGAGATCTCCGCGGAGCTCCGGACCCTGCTGGACGTCACCGAGACGTCCCTGTGGCACGGTCTGCGGGCCGGAGTGGCCGGGGCCCACCTCACCGACATGTCGCACGCGATCGAGGCGTACATCCGCTCTCAGGGCCCGTACGGCATCGTCGAGGGGTACGGCGGGCACGGCATCGGCACCGAGATGCACATGGACCCGCTGATCCCCAACCACGGCGCCGCCGGGTTCGGGCCCGTCCTGGAGCCCGGGATGTGCTTCGCGGTCGAGCCGATGGTCAACCTCGGCACCAAGGAGACCGTCGAGCTGGAGGACGGCTGGACGGTCATCACGGCCGACGGCCGTTCGTCGGCGCACTTCGAGCACACGTTCGCGGTGACCGAGGACGGTCCGCGGGTGCTGACGGCCCTTGACGAGGGCCGGGAGTGGTTCGCGAAGCTGGGGGCGTGACCCCCTGAGGGGCCCGACGAGAGAGGGGACCGGTATGGCGCCGAACCCGGACATGCGGGCCTCGGACGCCGACCGCGACCGGGTCGCGGCCAGCCTGCGCGAGCACTGCGCCGAGGGCCGGATCACGACCGACGAACTCCAGGAGCGCATCGAGGTCGTCTACGCGTCCAAGACGCTCGGGGAGCTCCAGGAGGTCACGTCCGACCTGCCGGAGGAGGACCTGCACCAGCTCCCGTTCCCGGCGTCGCAGAAGGGCACCGCGAGCGTGCCCGCGCGCCGTCCGCGCGGGGACGCGGCCCACTGGCGCGGCGGAGCGGCGGCCCAGTGGTCGGCGTGGGCGGCCGTCAGCGGGATCAACTTCGGGATCTGGATGATCCTCGCCCTGGCCGGCAACCTGGTCTACCCGTGGTGGGTGTGGATCGCGGGCCCGTGGGGCTGGCCCTGGTCATCGGCATGGTCCGCGGCCCGCGCCGCTGACGGCGCCCGTTCGTACGGGTCGTTCGTGCGGGCCGTTCGTCCGGCGTCTGCGGCTGCTCCGCGGCGGTCACTCGACGTCCATGAGGGGCCGGTAGTTGCCGGTGGGGACGAAGTGGGTGGTCGCCGAGCCGTCGTCGGAGACGAGGTGGACGGCGAACCCGGCGGGCTCCCCGGTGACCGCGGCGCGCCCCGGCTGCGTGAGGTCGAGGAAGAGCTGCCGGTAGGTGCTCGGGCAGGTCGTGCTGACCGTTCCGGCGAGCGACCCGACCGACCCGCGGTGCACGCTCCCGCTGATGATCCGGACGACCTGCGGGTGCCGGGCGATCACCTCGGCGAACGCGGCCGGGTCGGCGAAGCCCATGTCGTCGATGAACCGGATCCCGATCGGGTAGGGCGGGTGGTGCGTCGCCACGACCGTCGGCCTGGCGGGCTCCTCGGCGAGCGTCCGGTCGAGCCAGTCGAGCCGTTCGGCGTCCATGCGGCCGTACTGCTCGTCGGGGACCGTGGTGTCGCAGCAGACGAGCCGCGCGCCGGCCACGTCGGCCGCGTACTGCACGGGCGCCTGCGGGGCGGCGCCGTCGCCGGAGGCCGCGACGGCGGGGTGGTCGGCGAACGCGGCGCGCAGCGCGTCGCGGTCGTCGTGGGTGCCCGGCATCGGGTAGACGGCCATCGGCAGGGGGGACAGCAGCGCGTGCAGCCGCGCGTACTCGGCGGGTCGGCCCCCGTCGGCGAGGTCGCCGGTGAGGACGACGGCGTCCGGCCGCGCCGGGAGCGACAGCAGGCTCGACACCGCCGCGCGCAGGGCGCGCACCGGGCCCGAACCGTCGTCCACCTCGCCGTCCCGCCCCGCCGCCAGGTGGATGTCGCTGAGCTGCGCGATGATCGCCATTGATCCTCCCCCTCCGGTAAGCACATCACGGACACCGCGGCCGGTCGCACCCCGGTTCCGGCGGGCACGGCGCGGGGACGCCGGGCCCGGTGCTGGAACGATCTTTGCGTCCGGTTGACCGGACTGTCGACCCGCCCCGGGGAGAAGAAGATCACGTGCTCCGTTCCGTCACCGGAGCCCGCCGGGGAGGCGATGACCCGCACGACGACCGCGGACGCGGCGCTGTACCGCGCCGCGCCGCCCGCCGCGACGACCGTCCGGCGCGCCGCGGGAGCGCGGCGCCGGCCGGTGCCCGAGGTCCCCGTTTCCCCTGGCAATCCTAGGGTCGGGACGGGGGCCCTCCGGCCCGGGGCCGCGAGACGTACGGGCCGTTCCGGCCGCCGTCGGGCTCTACGGGCCTCCGCGGGCGGTGCCGTGGCGCTCGTCCCGGCCGCCGCCGGCGTCGTTCTCGCCCGGTGGCGCGGATCGGGGCGCGATGGCTGACCCGTGCCGCCGCCGTTCCGGGCGGTGCGCCTACACGCGCGGACGGCCGCCGCGTCCCGCCGAGCCCGCGCGCGCGACCGGGCCGGTCCCGCTGCCGGGGCTGCTCGGCTGGTCGCTGCCCACCGCCGTGGTGATCCCCGCGATCAAGGTGAACGCCGCCGTCGCGCACGTCCGCGACGGCGCGGACGGCCCCGCGCCCGCTCCGGCGGGGGAGGGCGTGGCGGGCTGGCGCGTGCCGGGGCCCGCCCCCGGCGAGCCCGGCGTGGCCGTGCTCGTCGGCAACCGGCACGACCCGGCGGGCCCGCCCTCGGGCCCCGGGGTGTTCGCCCGCCTGGCCGAGCTGCGCGTCGGCGCGGTCGTCGGAGTCGTACGGGCGGACGGCACGGTGGCGGTGTTCCGGGTGGCCTCGGCCAGGCAGGTGCCGAAGGCCGCGTTCACCGCCGCGCGCTCGCCCGCCGAGGGGGAGCGGCCGGAGCTGCGGCTGATCACGTGCGCGGGCCGCTACGACGAGGCGCGCGGTGCGTACGCGGACGATCTGATCGTCTACGCGACGTTCGCCGCCGCCTACACCCTCGCCGACCTGGTGGGGGCGTGAACGGTGACGAAAATCCTGCTGCTTTCCGGCGTGTCGCGCCGTGGCGGACGGCGCGCGGCCGCGGCGCGCGGGGTCACGCGTCCGGGGCCCGTGGCCTTCAAGCGACGTGCGGGATCACCGCGGAGAGGGCCGAGGTGATCTCCTCGGGCGCGGGCGCCACGTCCGGGACGACGTCCCTGAGGGCCAGCCAGCCGTTGATGGCCTGGGCCGTCGGACGGGCCTCGACGAGCTGGGGGTCCTCCAGGCCGTACCAGGCGGCGACCTTGGACCAGCGCCACAGCCGGTGCCCCGCGGTGGACATCTCCGAGGCGGGGAAGCCGCCGGGCCCGCGCGCGCCGGTGATCGACAGGCGGACCGAGTCGACCGAGCGCCCGACGCGTTCGGCGATGTCGCGGATGGTCAGCAGCGGGTCGGCCTCCACGCGCAGCACGTGCAGCCCGGGGGCGCTCGTCTCGACGTGCGCGACCACTTCCATGATCGCGGCGGCGAGGGTGCCGCCCTGCCACGAGCAGGACGCGTTGCCGGGGCGCTCGGCGTGCTGCGGCTCGCTGATGATCGAGACCGTGACGGCCCCGTGCGTGCGGTCGAACAGCGGGTCCAGCTCGTCCTCGTAGAGGGGACGGCTGAGGATCAGCGCGAAGTCATAGCTCGGCATGCTGATCCTCCCTGGACGTCCTTCCTCCTGGAAAGGTACAACGCGGAGCCGAGGTATGCTTGTGTCGGGAGCAGTCTCCGGAGCCGGATCGTGCGACAATTTCGCATTCGGCGGCCCGGTGACGTAGACTCCTATGTCGGTCCGCTGTTGACCGCCCCTTCTCTGTTCCGGCGCTTTCGGCGCTGTCGCACGGGTGCGGTCGGTCCCCCGTTTCCCGGGGCTCCGGGCCGCAGTCCAATGAGCCGATCAGCGAAGCGCGGAGGACATGCCCAAGAAAGAAGGGGCCATCGAGATCGAGGGCACCGTCATCGAGTCCCTCCCGAACGCCATGTTCCGGGTGGAGCTCGACAACGGGCACAAGGTGCTCGCCCACATCAGCGGCAAGATGCGGATGCACTACATCCGAATCCTGCCGGACGACCGCGTCGTTGTGGAGTTGAGCCCCTACGACCTCACGCGCGGTCGGATCGTCTACCGCTACAAGTAACACCCACTGGGGTTGCCTTCCCCGCGTGTGGCGGCGCGGGGGTGACCCTGTCCCTTAGGAGACCCAGTGAAGGTCAAGCCGAGCGTCAAGAAGATCTGCAACAAGTGCCGCGTCATCCGCCGGCACGGCCGGGTCATGGTCATCTGCTCCGACCCGCGCCACAAGCAGCGCCAGGGCTGACCGGCGCGCCGGGCGCGCGCCCGGCGGTACCGGAGGGCCCGCGAGAGCGGGCCGCCCGGCAACGCGCAGTCTGACAACTCGAAGCGCATCGCAAGTCTTCACATACGGGCCGTACGACTTCCTGGCCGGAGGCACGGCCGCTCCCCTCGGGGAACGGCGCCGCTTCCACCCTCGCGGCGGTTTTCGCGTGAGGGACCCCCGGTCCTCCGGGGGCCTTGATCAGGTCGTACGGCACCGGCATGTGGAGGGACCCTCGGACCGTCGGAGGCCGGGGCCGCCACCCGGGCAGGGTGTGTGCGGGCGCGATGTGTCCATACCTCCGCGCAATGAAGGGAACTGCCCAAAGATGGCACGCCTCCTCGGCGTCGACCTCCCGCGCGAAAAGCGCCTTGAGGTCGCTCTCACCTACATCTTCGGCATCGGAAGGACGCGCGCGCTGGAGACCCTCGCGGGCACCGGCGTGAGCGGGGACCTGCGGGTCCACCAGATGGGCGACGACGAACTGGTCAAGCTCCGCGACTGGATCGAGGCGAACTACAAGATCGAGGGCGACCTGCGCCGCGAGGTGCAGGCCGACATTCGCCGCAAGATCGAGATCGGCTGCTACCAGGGTGTCCGGCACCGCCGCGGGCTGCCCGTGCACGGCCAGCGCACCCAGACCAACGCGCGCACCCGCAAGGGCAAGAAGAAGACCGTGGCCGGCAAGAAGAAGGCCGGCAAGAAGTAGTCCGTCCGGACCTCTCGGTCCGTCCGGATCGATGACCTCAGGAGTAGAGAGAGCAGATGCCTCCCAAGAGCCGTGTCGGCGCCAAGAAGGTGCGCCGCAAGGAGAAGAAGAACGTCGCTCACGGGCACGCCCACATCAAGAGCACGTTCAACAACACGATCGTTTCGATCACCGACCCCAACGGGAACGTGATCTCCTGGGCCTCCTCCGGCCACGTGGGCTTCAAGGGCTCCCGCAAGTCGACCCCGTTCGCCGCGCAGCAGGCCGCCGAGGCCGCCGCCCGGCGCGCGATGGAGCACGGCATGCGCAAGGTCGACGTCTTCGTGAAGGGCCCGGGCTCGGGCCGCGAGACCGCGATCCGGTCGCTCCAGGCGACCGGCCTCGAGGTCGGCTCGATCCAGGACGTCACGCCCGTTCCGCACAATGGCTGCCGCCCGCCCAAGCGTCGCCGGGTCTGAGGCAGGGGAGAACTAGAACAATGGCTCGTTACACCGGCGCGGACTGCAAGCTTTGCCGCCGCGAGAAGATGAAGCTGTTCCTCAAGGGCAGCAAGTGCGAGGGCCCGAAGTGCCCGATCGAGATCCGCCCCTACCCGCCGGGTGAGCACGGCCGCGGTCGCCCCAAGGAGACCGAGTACCTGCTTCAGCTCCGTGAGAAGCAGAAGGCCAAGCGCATCTACGGCGTGCTGGAGCGGCAGTTCAGCAACTACTACGTCGAGGCCAACCGGCAGGGCGGCAAGACGGGTGAGAACCTGCTCACCCTGCTGGAGCGCCGCCTCGACAACGTGGTCTACCGCGCGGGCTTCGCCAAGTCGCGCGACATGGCCCGCCAGCTGATCCGCCACGGGCACATCCGGGTCAACGGCAAGAAGGTCGACATCCCGTCGGCCCTGGTCGGCGAGGCCGACATCGTGGACGTCAAGTCCAAGTCGCTGGAGATGACGCCGTTCCAGGTCGCCAAGGCCGAGGCCGGCGACCGGCCCGTCCCGGCGTGGCTGGGCGTCGACTCCGAGAAGATGCGGATCCTCGTCCACTCGCTGCCCGTCCGGCAGCAGATCGACGCTCCCGTCCAGGAGCAGCTGATCGTCGAGCTCTACTCCAAGTAGGGGCTCACCGGCCGCCGCGGCGACGCCTCGCCGCGCCGCCGCGGCGGCCACCCTCGCCGGGGTCCGCCCCGTTCCGACGGCCCGTCCGTCCGAGCGGGGTGGATTCCCGGCGGAACAGGGCAGAATAGAGAACGCGGTAGTCAAATAGCGGGCACCGCGGAAAGAAGGCATCAACCATGCTCATCGCTCAGCGTCCGACTCTCACCGAAGAGCAGGTCGACGAGTACCGGTCCCGGTTCACCATCGAGCCGCTGGAGCCGGGCTTCGGCTACACGATCGGCAACTCGCTGCGTCGTACCCTGCTCTCCTCGATCCCCGGCGCCGCCGTCACCAGCATCCGCATCGAGGGCGTCCTGCACGAGTTCTCCACCGTGCCGGGCGTGAAGGAGGATGTCACCGACATCATCCTCAACCTCAAGGAGCTCGTCGTCTCGTCCGAGCACGACGAGCCCGTGGTGATGTACCTGCGCAAGCAGGGCCCCGGAGAGGTCACGGCGGCCGACATCGCGCCGCCCGCGGGCGTGGAGGTCCACAACCCGGACCTGCACATCGCGACGCTCAACAACAAGGCCAAGCTGGAGATGGAGCTGACGGTCGAGCGCGGCCGCGGCTACGTCTCGGCCGCGCAGAACAAGCAGCCGGGCCAGGAGATCGGCCGGATCCCGATCGACTCGATCTACTCGCCCGTCCTCAAGGTCACCTACAAGGTCGAGGCGACCCGAGTCGAGCAGCGCACCGACTTCGACCGCCTCATCCTGGACGTGGAGACCAAGCAGGCGATGCTGCCGCGCGACGCGGTCGCGTCCGCCGGCAAGACCCTCGTCGAGCTGTTCGGCCTCGCCCGGGAGCTCAACGTCGAGGCCGAGGGCATCGACATGGGCCCGTCCCCCACGGACGCCGCGCTCGCCGCGGACCTGGCCCTGCCGATCGAGGAGCTCAACCTCACGGTCCGCTCCTACAACTGCCTCAAGCGCGAGGGCATCCACTCTGTGGGCGAGCTGGTCGCCCGCAGCGAGCAGGACCTTCTGGATATAAGGAATTTCGGCGCCAAGTCGATCGAAGAGGTCAAGCAGAAGCTCAACGACATGGGCCTCTCGCTGAAGGACTCCCCGCCCGGGTTCGACCCGAGCGCGGCGGCCGACAACTACGGCGACGACGACGCGGGCTACGCCGAGACCGAGCAGTATTGATCGAAGTCCCGGCCCAGGGCACTCGCCTGGCGGCTCGTACCCTGACCGGGACTTTGCGAGTGCTGCATCGCTTCGCGATCTGTCCGGGGAGGCTCGCCTCCCCGGACGGTTAACGCACTCGCGTGACCGCGGGCCCTTTGACCGGGGGCTCAGAACGTCCCGTCCGGTGGTGGCGATGGTTCGCCGCCGGACATCGGCTGACGTCGGTACCTGATACGGCCGGCGCAGGAAGGAACGACCATGCCCCAGCCCACCAAGGGCGCCCGCCTCGGCGGGAGCGCCGCGCACCAGCGCCTGATCCTGGCCAACCTGGCGACGGCGCTGTTCGAGCACGGCCGCATCACCACCACCGAGGCCAAGGCCCGGCGGGTGCGTCCGCTGGCGGAGAAGCTGATCACCAAGGCCAAGAAGGGCGACCTGCACAACCGTCGCCAGGTGGCCAGGGTGATCCGGGACAAGGGCGTCGTGCACGAGCTCTTCACCGAGATCGCGCCGCGCTTCGAGACCCGTCCCGGCGGCTACACCCGCATCACCAAGATCGGGCCGCGCAAGGGCGACAACGCCCCGATGGCCGTGATCGAGCTGGTGCAGGAGCAGATGTCGGCCTCCACCGGCGCGGCTCCGGCCGCCGCCCCGGCGCGGGAGGAGGCCCCGACGGCCGCCGACACCGCCGAGGACACCCCGGCCGAGGCCAAGGCCGACGCCGCGGAGGACACCGCGGCCGAGGGCGCGGAGCAGGACGAGAAGGCGGACGGCAAGTAGGGGTCACGCGTCCCCTGCGAGCGTTTGCTCGATTTTCGTGAGGGCCCGCCGTTCCGCTACGGGACGGCGGGCCTGATCTTTGCCAGACTTGACCCCATGGTCACGGCAGGGGGGCGACGGTTCGCGGGGGGACGTGTCGAGGGTGTGCCCGACGGACGGCGGTGCGCACGGGCAGGACGTTGGGCAGGCGATTTTGGACAGGGACACTCCGGCTGACATGACCGCACTCGTACGGCTCCGGCTTGAGATCGGCTACGACGGGTCGGACTTCGCGGGCTGGGCCCGCCAGCCCGGCCAGCGCACCGTCCAGGGCGTCATCGAGGACGCGCTCGCCAAGCTGCTGCGGCTGGACCCGGGGCCGGTGCTCACCGTCGCGGGCCGTACCGACGCGGGCGTGCACGCCAGCCGC
Organism: Actinomadura sp. J1-007; assembly: GCF_009793335.1. Taxonomy (GTDB): domain Bacteria; phylum Actinomycetota; class Actinomycetes; order Streptosporangiales; family Streptosporangiaceae; genus Spirillospora; species Spirillospora yumaensis. The sequence continues at coordinate 4,155,807 of NZ_WING01000001.1, forward strand.
CAGGTCGCCCACGTCGTCCTGCCGGTCGCCGCGTACTCCCAGGTCAACGGGACCATGCCGCGCCGCCTCGCCGGGATGCTCCCCGCCGACGTGCGGGTGTGGTCGGTGACGGTCGCGCCCGAGGGCTTCGACGCCCGCTTCTCCGCGCTGTCGCGCCGCTACGAGTACCGGGTGTGCGACAACCCGGTCGGCGTCGCGCCGCTGCGGCGCCGCGACGTCCTCTGGCACCCGCGGCCCCTCAACCTCGACCGGATGAACGAGGCCGCCGTGCTGCTCACCGGCGAGCACGACTTCGCCGCGTACTGCCGCAAGCGCGAGGGCGCGACGACGATCCGGGAGCTCCAGCGGTACGAGTGGCACCGGGAGGAGCGGCACATCGCGGTCGCGACCGTCGAGGCCGACGCGTTCTGCCACTCCATGGTCCGCGCGCTCGTCGGCGCGCTGCTGATGGTCGGCGACGGCCGCCGCGACGTCGAGTGGCCCGCGCAGGTGCTCGCCGCCCGTGTCCGCGACTCCGGGGTGAACGTGGCGCCCGCGCACGGCCTGTCGCTGGAGGAGATCCGCTACCCGGACGACGAGGGCCTCGCCCTGCGGGCACAGCAGACGCGCCGCGTCCGCACCCTGAACGCCGCCCACGGCACCGCGGGCGCAGAGGCGAGGGACGACGCCGACGGCGCGGAGGGCTCTGAGGGGACCGACCGTGTCGAGGGCGGGGGAGAGAGCGGGACGGGCGGCGACGGTGCCCCTGAGAAGGGCAGCACCGCACTGTCTGCGTACAGCGTTGCTTGGCGTCCCGCCGAAGGTCCCCGTGTCAACGGGTCGGGCGGCGTCAACGGTGTCGGGCCTGGGCGGACGGCCTAGCGGGCATCGGGCGTCCGGGCCGTGTGAAAGGGCTCGGCGGGCCAGGGGCGCGGGAGGTACGACCCGGGCCCGCCGTGGACGGGGCGGTGGTGCCCAGGCTCAGGCGCGGCCGTGCGCGCGGGCGTCGATCGGGCGGACGCTGTAGTCCAGGAACTGCTGCGCGACTCTCTTGAGGGTCTTGTCGCCGGGCTTCGGCCGCTTCCCGCCCGCGTACGTGGCGTACGAGTAGATGATGTAGCGGCCGCGGACCGTGCTGACCGCGTACCCGCCGGCCTGGTCGATCTGCTGTGAGTTCTTCCCGGCCATGCCTCGGAACCACTCGTACCTGCTCGGATCGCCCGCCTTGCTGACCTTGAGGGCGACGGGCCGGTCCGGCATCGACGCGATGCCGGAGGTGACCGCGAGGGCCTTCTCCTTGTCGAGGTACGTCACGCGGACGACGCTGCGGCAGCCCTCCCGCTTGAGGGCCTGCGCCATCACGCCGCGCGCCGCGAGCGAGCAGCGGTGGTTGACGGACGAGCGGTCGCGCACGTACGAGCGTCCGCCGAGGTCGAGCGCGCTCAGCGGGTACGCCTCGGCGAGCGCGAGCGGCTTGGTGTCGGTCTTCTCGCTGGTGATGTCCACCGGCTTCGGCGGTGGCGGCGACGGCGGGACGGACGGCGCGGCACTCGTCGCGGGCCGCGAACCGGGCGCGGGGTCGGCGGCCCCGCGGGCCTTGCCGTCGCCTCCGGAACCGGCGGCGACCAGGGAGAACACGGTCACCGCGCCCACGATCGCCACCGCCACTCCGCTGCCGATCAGCAGCGGCTTGCGGATGCTGGGCACCGGCTCGGACTGCGGCTTGGGCGCGGCCGTTCCCGGCTCGAAGATGCCGCCGCCGAACGTCCCGGTCGTACTGCTGAACGCCGCCGTCGCGCCGGTCGCGTCGTAGCCGTGCGCCCCGTCCCCGATCGGGATCCCGCCCTCGGCGTGGTAGATGGGCGTGATCACGGTCGCCCCGGTCGCGGCCGAGTCCCCGTGGCCGCCGAGCGCCTGGCCGACGGCCGCCTGGGCGATCGGCACGGAATCGTCGGCGGGCGGTGTCACGCCCGGCGGCAGGATCGCGTCCGGTACCAGTACCGGTGCCAGCGCCCCGCCGCCGGAGGCGTCTTCGGAGTCGTCGTGCTCGGAGCCGTCGTCCGCGGTCTGGTCGGCGTCGTGCTTCTGAGGAGTGTCGTCCTTCGGAGGGGAGGCGTCCTTCGGAGGGGAGGCGTCCTCTGGCTTGTCCTCGTCGGGGCGAACGTCCTTGTTCTGAGGGGCTTTGTCGTCAGGGGTTGACGAACTGGTCTGCGGGGGCGGGACGGCCCAAGGGCGCGGGGCGTCGTTCTGGGGGCCGGGGCGTCCTGGGGTGGCGCGGGGGCTTGGGGAGGTCGACGACGATGGGGATGCCGTCGGCGCGGGTGGTCGCGGAGTCGTTCGTCGGCTCGTTCGGGGGCTCGTTCGGGGCTCGGTCTCAGGGGTGATGACCGGGATGCCGTCGGGATCGGTGTCGGCGAACGTGGGCGTGGGGCGCTGGACGATCGGTTCGGCCGGGACGGCGCGGCGGCTGTCGACGCTCGGAACGCCGATGCCCGCGACCAGCGTCCCCGGCGGCATCTCGAAGTCCTCGGGCTGATGGGCTTGGACGGCTCCGGCGCCTCGGTCGCGTCCTCTGCCTGCGCTCGCGGTGCGGGCGGGGCGGGGGTCGTGGGGGCGCCGAAGACGAGGGTGCCGGGTTCGTCGGCGTCGGGGCCGTTCGTGCCGCCATCCGTTTCCGGGATGTCGGCGTCGGGGGACGGGGCCGCTGTGAAGGGCTCAGGGGCGGGGGCTTCGGGGGCCGCCGGGATGGGGGCGGAGGTCTCGGACGAGGCGTCCGGAGTGGCGGGGGTGTACGGGGCGGCCGGGGCCTGCGGGGGCTCCGGCTCGTCGGGGGTGTGCGTGGCGGGGGGCTGGGGAGCCTGGGGTTCGGCGGGCGACGGGGCCTCGTCGTCCTCGGCGTCGGCCGCCCACCAGGGGGTCTGCAAGCCGAACGGCCGGAGCCGCAGGGGGCCGGTGGCCGTCGGCTCCGGCTCCTCGGCGGAGCCGGAGCCCGGGCCGGCGGGAGCGGTATCGGTGGAGGCCGCTTCGGCGGGCGCGGGGACGCCGTTGTCGTCGGCGGGACCCGCGCTGCCGAAACTGGGCGGCGCCGGGGTTCCGGGGACGCTCGACGCCCCCGGCTCCCCGGCGGTCTCCCGGGTCTCTCTAGGTCCAGACATAAGCAGACAGAGTATTCATACTGGTCAGTCTCGGTAGGGCTTACCTTCGGTTTCCCTGTAGGCCAGCGCGAAACTGAGGTTGCTGTCCTTCACGACCTGCGTGCCGAAGGCGGAGACGGTCTTGTGGTAGGCGGGCGGGATCTTCTTGCCGTCCGGGCGCTGCACCCAGGTCATCACCAGGTAGTGGCCGCGCGCCTCGGCGGTGCCGAGCGCCTCGCCCTTGCCGATCTTCTTGGTGGTGCCCGCGCCGGGCAGCGCCTGGAGGAACGCGTCCTTGGCGGCCGCGGCCTTCACGGCGAGCTTGGCGGCGGTCTCGGTCTTGAGGTTGAGGACGCCGACCGTACCGATGAGCTTGCCGTCGCCGCGCGCGTACGTGGCGCGGAGCGTCTGCGTGCAGCCGCCCTTCTTCAGGGTGCCGGTCAGCTTGACGCCGCCGACGACGCCCTTGCAGCCGCGCTTGGCGCTGGCGGCGGTCCGCACGTACTTCTGGCCGCCCGACTTGAACGTCTTCTTGCCGAACACCTCGCTCAGCGTCAGCGGCTTGGGGTCGGTGTTGCGGCTCTTCAGTTTCACCGGCTCCAGGGCCGGGACGGTGGGGGAGGGCTTCGGCGCGGGGCTCTTGGACACCGCGGCGGGAGCCTTCTCCTTGGGTTTGGGGTCGTCCTTCATCATCGACGACAGCCCGACGCCGCCGCCGATGAGGACGAGCCCGGCGACGGCCGCGCCGCCGATGATGAGGGGAAGGTTGCGGCGCCGCTGCGGCGGCGTTGGACCGCCGGACGGGTCGGATCCGCCGAACGAGTCGTGCCCGCCGCCGGGAGGAGCGTCGGAGAAGCCGTAACCGGGTTCTCCGGGGCCGCCCGGAGCGTCGAAGCCGAAGCCTCCCTGCTCGCCCTGGTCTCCTGAACCGCCGAATCCACCGAATCCGCCGGGGGCGTCGAAACCGCCCTGCCCGTGCGACTGCGCGCCAGGGGGAACGCCGAACGGACCGGTTCCGGAGCCGCCGGCGTCCTGGCCGGTGAAGGAGCCCGGGGCCTGGAGGGTCGCGCCCGCGGGGTCGTCGCCCCACGAGGAGCCCGAGAAGCCGGAAGAGTCGGAGGAGGCCGAGGAGGTCGAAGAGGTCGATGACGCCGGACCGAACTGCTCGGCCCCGCCGAACCTGTCCGAGCCTCCGAACGGCTCGGCGCCTCCGAACGCCTCGCCTCCGAACGCTTCTCCGCCGCGCCGGGTGAAGGGGGACTCGTCCTTGTCGTTGCCGTACGGTGCCGCTTCGGGCCGTTCCGCTCCGGGGCCGTACGGCGCTTGCGGCGGCTGGTCCGGAGACCAGCCACCGGGTTTGCCTTGATCGCCCGGATAACCCATGCGTTGGACCTTACCGTTCCTCATTCATGGCTCTGGACCTTCGGAACACCAACCATGACATGGGGGCGAACCGGGCGCCGGGCGTTTGTCGAAGGTCGTCCCGGCGGCCCAGTTCAGCGCTATTTCCAGCCGAAATCCTGCGTCCACAGGGGGCCGCCGGAGCCGCCCGCGCGGCCGACGCCGATCGCCCGGAGCTTGCAGTTGAGGATGTTGGCGCGATGCCCCGGGCTCTTCATCCAGCCCGCGACGACGGCCGCCGCCGTGGAGTAGCCCTTGGCGATGTTCTCCGCGCCGGGGCTGGGGTAGCCCGCGTCCTCCATCCGCTTCCACGGGCTGTCGCCGTTGCGGGAGGTGTGGTCGAAGTAGCCGTTCGCGGCCATGTCGGCGGAGTGCCGCCGCGCCGCCGTCACGAGGCGCTGGTCGATGCGCAGCGCGGGGCAGCCCGCCTTCGCGCGTTCGGTGTTGGTCAGCAGCGCCACGGCGGTCTCCGGCCCGGCCGATCCCGGCGGCGGAGCGTCCCCGGAGGGCGGCGACGCCTTCTTGGACGGTGTCGTCTTCGGGGACGGCGCGTCCGTACGGGCCGGGACGCGCAGTTCCTTGAGCGGCGGGGTCGTCACGGGCCCGGCGGGCGCCGCGCCGTTCGCGGGGGCTCCGCGTGCGCCGCCGGACGTTCCGGGACGCCGGTCGCCGGCCACGTCGGACGCGCGGGGCGCCGTGGGCCGCGCGGCGGCCGACGCGGCGCTCGGCTCGGTGCGCAGCTCGGGCAGGACGAGCCGGTCGATCGCGACGCCCGTCCCGATGGCGAGGCCCGATCCGGTGACCACGGCCGCGAGCGCGACCGCAGAACGGCGCCGTCCGCCGGGCCTGCCGGAACGCCGGGCGGAGGAGCCGGCTCCCGGCCGTCCAGGGGAGGCGGCCGTCGGCCGGGTGGACGCGGTCATGCGCCTGGGAGAGGTGTCGCCTCGGTTCTGATACGCGTGCGCTGTAGGACGTTCGGGAGGCCCGGAGGCCAACGTGTCGCGGGCTCTCGGGAAAGCGTCGTCGGGGGCGGGGCCTTGTCTGCGGGGAGGGGACAGCGGGGGCTCCCGGGTGCGGGCCGGCGGCGCCGGCGTGGACCGGTCGGCGGCACCTTATCCCTATATATGCGTACGGGTCCCGCGTCCGGACGAGACCGTTCGGGGCCGCCGGCGGCGATCGGGGTCCGGGCATCGGACGGCATGGGGCATACTGGAGAGTGGCTGGGAGACTGTCACGACGGCCCGTTTTGACCCTTGCCCGTGCGGCCGGGTATCCTGCGGGTTTGTTGTATGCGACGACGCCTGCCCGCAACGGGCGGTCGAGATCGCATCCATGTGTCGGTGCGCCCTCAATGCGGATCTGGTGATCCCCATGTTCGGGCCCCGGCCTCCCGGAGCGTCGAGTCGGACCTGGTTTCTGATCGGCGTGAACAGGAGCCACCGAGAAGTCGACGAGAAACGAAGGCCAACGACCGTGCGCACGTACACCCCTAAGCCCGCTGATGTGCAGCGTCAGTGGTACGTCATCGACGCGACCGATGTCGTGCTGGGTCGGCTCGCCAGTCAGGTCGCACAGCTGCTTCGGGGTAAGCACAAGCCGATCTACGCCCCGCACCTGGACACCGGTGACTTCGTCGTCATCGTGAACGCCGGCAAGGTGACCATGTCCGGCAACAAGGCCGAGCGCAAGCTCGCCTACCGGCACTCGGGCTACCCGGGCGGTCTGCGGTCGGTGACCTACGCCGACCTGCTGGCCAAGCACCCCGAGCGGGCCGTCGAGAAGGCGATCAAGGGCATGCTGCCCAAGAACTCCCTCGGCCGGAAGATGTTCGGCAAGGTGAAGGTCTACGCCGGTCCGGAGCACCCGCACCAGGCCCAGAAGCCGGTGCCGTTCGAGATCACGCAGATCAGCCAGGTCCAGAAGTAGCGCGAGCAGGGCAGCGCGAGAACGACCGCAAGAGCGGCCGGGCGACGACGTCCGGCCGTCCAGAGGCCGCCGGGGCACCCGACGCGACACGCGTGGCGCGGGCCAGCCGCCCTGGCTAGAAGACCAAGGAGAACCGTGGACGAGTCCACCGGCACCGAGGCGCCCGCGGAGGGCGCCGAGTTCGACTCGTACGAAGACGCGCCGTCGGAGTACACCACCGAGAGCCCCGAGGCCGCCGACGCCGACATGCTCGGCCAGCCGATCGCGACCGGCCCCGCCGCGGGCACCGGCCGCCGCAAGCAGGCCATCGCCCGGGTGCGGATCGTCCCCGGCACGGGCAACTGGACCATCAACGGCCGCACGCTCGACCAGTACTTCCCCAACAAGGTGCACCAGCAGATCGTGAACGAGCCGTTCGTGCTGCTGGGCCTTGAGGGGCAGTTCGACGTGCTCGCCCGCGTCAACGGCGGCGGCACCACCGGGCAGGCGGGCGCGCTGCGCCTCGGCATCTCCCGGGCGCTCCAGTTCGCCAACATCGAGCACCGCCCGGCGCTGAAGAAGGCCGGGTTCCTCACCCGCGACGCGCGGGTGCCCGAGCGCAAGAAGGCCGGTCTCAAGAAGGCCCGCAAGGCGCCGCAGTACAGCAAGCGTTGATCGACGGTACGAGCCGTCGCACCCCGAAAGCTTCTCCGTGGCCGACCCCGCATGGTCGGCGCGTCCGGGTGCGGCGGCTCGTCCGCTTTTCAGGACCTTTCCAGGGACGCACGGCCGCCGGCGCGGCGCGCGACGCGCGCCGCGACGTTTGGGGGCATGGCGGGTGGGCGCACTAGATTTGACCGCGCGGGGCGTACCGGGGCAGGGGACCCCGGGCGCGGCCGTGCGGTCTTCCGTCTTTCCGGGAGTTGAACTGTGGGTCGTCTGTTCGGGACCGATGGCGTGCGCGGGCTCGCCAACCGCGATCTGACCGCGCCGCTGGCCATGGACCTGTCGGTCGCCGCCGCGCGGGTGCTGGGCGAGCAGGGCGCCTTCCGCGGCCACCGTCCCCTCGCGGTGGTCGGCCGCGACCCGCGCGCGTCCGGCGAGTTCCTGGAGGCCGCGGTGGTGGCCGGGCTGGCGAGCGCCGGCGTGGACGTGCTGCGGCTCGGGGTGCTGCCGACGCCCGCCGTCGCCTACCTCACCCACACCCTGGCCGCCGATCTCGGCGTGATGCTGTCGGCGTCGCACAACCCGGCGCCCGACAACGGGATCAAGTTCTTCGACCGCAGCGGCTACAAGCTCGCCGACGAGATCGAGGACCGCATCGAGACCGGCCTCGGCAGCGCCTGGGAGCCGCCGACCGGCGCGGGCGTCGGCCGCGTCCGCGAGGCGCACGGCGCCGTCGAGCAGTACGTGGCACACCTGCTGACCACCCTGCCCGCCTCGCTGGACGGGCTGCGCGTCGTCGTGGACTGCGCGAACGGCGCGTCCTCCGAGGTCGCCCCCGAGGCGCTGCGCCGGGCCGGCGCCGAGGTGGTCACGATCGGGGCGGCGCCGGACGGGTTCAACATCAACTCCGGCTGCGGCTCGACGCATCTGGACGCGCTGCGGGCGGCCGTGCGCGAGCACGGCGCCGACGCGGGCATCGCCAACGACGGCGACGCCGACCGCTGCCTCGCCGTGACCGCGTCCGGGGACGTGGTGGACGGCGACCAGATCATGGCGATCCTGGCGCTGGAGCTGCGCGAGACGGGCCGCCTCACAGCCGACACCGTCGTCGCGACCGTGATGTCCAACCTCGGGTTCAAGCTCGCGATGCGCGAGGCGGGCGTCACCGTGGTCGAGACCGCGGTCGGCGACCGGTACGTGCTGGAGGCGATGAAGGAGGGCGGCTTCGGCTTCGGCGGCGAGCAGTCCGGCCACGTGATCATGCTCGACCACGCCAGCACCGGCGACGGCGTGCTCACCGGCCTGCACCTGCTCGCCGCGATGGCCCGCCGCGGCAGCCCGCTGGACGAGCTGGCCAAGGTGATGACCCGGCTGCCGCAGGTGCTGATCAACGTCAAGGGCGTCGACAAGGCGCGCGCCAAGACCTCCCCCGAACTGGCCGCCGCCGTGGCGGCGGCCGAGGAGGAGCTGGGCGCCACCGGCCGCGTCCTGATCCGGCCGAGCGGCACCGAGCCGATGGTCCGCGTCATGGTGGAGGCCGCGTCGGAGGACCAGGCCCGGCAGGTGGCCGAACGCCTCGCCGAGACCGTCCGCACCGCCCTGTCCTGACCCGCCGCCCTGTCCTGACCCGCCGTCCCGTCCTGACCCGCCGTCCTGTCCTGACCCGCCGCCCCGTCCCGACCCGCCGTCCCCGAGGCACCGCTCATCGCGCGGCCTTCGGGGGCGGGCGGGGCCGTCAGGAGTCGGTGATGTCCAGGCGGCCGACCTTGAGGTGCTTGATCTCGACCGTGCCCGCCTCCAGGTGGTCGACGATCGCCTTCTTGACGACGAGCTTGCCGATGCCGACGGCGCCGATCGCGATCGCGCCGAGCGCCATGGAGCCGAGGGCGAGCGAGCCGAAGGCGTTGCCGAGGCGGAGGGTGAAGCCGGTCGCGGACGCGCCGGTCACCTCGGCCCCGGTCGCGCGGGCGCCGACGCCCCGTTCGGTGCGGACGCGGGGAAGGTCGGCGCCGTCCCGCGCCGCCTCGTCGTCGTTCGCCGTCTGTCCGTTGATCCGGGCGTCGTGCCCGTTGCCGTCGCTGCTCATGCGGCCACCCTATGCGGGGTCCGCGGCCCGCCCCGCCGGGCCGTTCCCGCCCTGCCGGGCCGTCGGGCGGCGGCCCGGAGGGTGTCGGAACGGTCAGGGATCAGCAGCGGTCGAGGAAGCCGCGCAGGGCCGAGCGGTCGGGAGAGGTGACCGGGAGGCCGTACTCCTTGGCGACCGCCACGTACTTGACGGCGTAGGCGCACTGGAAGCCCTTCTGCGGCTTCCACTCGCCGGGGCCCGAGTCGCTCTTCTGGCGGTTCGGGACGCCCCAGACCGCCAGCAGGTTGGCGTGGTCGTTCGCGAACCGCTCGCGGCGGTCGGCCGGCCACCCGGACGCGCCCATCCGCCAGGCCAGCGCGAGCGGGTAGACGTGGTCGATCTGCACCTCGGCGGCGTCGGACTTGGCGAACGTGATGGCCTTCCCGCTGTACGGGTCGGCGAGCTTGCCGGAGACCACGACGCAGCGGCCGTTCTTGTGAACGTCGCGCAGGTCGCGGGCCAGGACGTCGTTGCGCTGGTCGCAGCCGTTGTGGTCGGTGTCCTTCCAGCGCACGCCGAACTTCTTGCGGCTGTAGCCGTCGCCGTGCGACTCGGACGCGGTCCGCAGGGACGCGAGGTCGGAGCGGGCCCGTTCCGCGTCGCGGCCCGGCGGGTGCGAGTTCGCGGCGCCGGAGGACCGTCCCGAGGACGCGTCGGTGCGGCCCTCGTCGGCGCCGCATCCCGCCGCCAGGGAACCGGCCGCGAGCGCGGCCAGCGCCGCCGCGGCCACCCGCCTCGGGCGGGGCGGACCGGGCGGACGGGAGGGACCGGGCGGACGCGCCGTCCGTGCTTCGCGCGGTGGACCGGCCGGTCGTGATGCGGTCCGTCGTGCCGGTTCTGTCGTTCGTGCCGTTCTGTGCCGTCGTGTCATGACCTCACCCACGCACCAGCCCGACCCCCTGTGGACGTTTGCCCGATTCCTGGCGAATAAACGATCACAGATTAGGGTGTGGCCGACCCGCCACGCTCGCGGGGCCGTTACGGCAGCATGGGGCGGGTGCTGCATCTGAGAGCGATCGTCCCCGAGGACCGTACGGACCGGGTCTGCTCGGCCCTCGCCGGGAACCCGGGGGCGACGAACGTGGTGGTCGTGCCCGGCGCGGCCCGTTCGCCGCGGGGGGACCTGGTGACGGCGGACGTGGCGCGCGAGGCGGTCAACGAGGTGCTGGCCGAGCTCCAGGACCTCGGGGTCGAGCGGGAGGGCTCGATCGCGCTGGAGAAGATCGACCTGTCGCTGTCGGAGGCCGCCGAACGCGCCGAGGAGCGCGCCCCCGGCTTCGGCGACGACGCGGTGGTGTGGGAGGAGCTGGACCGGCAGACCGCCGAGGGCGCCACGCTGACCTGGTCGTTCGTGGCGTTCCTCGCGCTCGCCACGCAGCTCGCGGCGATCGCCGCGCTCACCGACTCGCCGGTGCTGGTGGTCGGCGCGATGGTGCTCGGGCCGGAGTTCGGCGCGGTCGCCGCGATCTGCTACGGGCTGCTGCGCAACGACTGGCGCCGGATCGGCGTCGCGACGCGCAGCCTGGTCATCGGGTTCGTGGTGGCGATCGCCGTCACGTACGTGTGCGCCCTGGTCAGCCGGTGGATCGGGGTGATCGAGGTGGGGCGGCTGCCCGAGTCGCGGCCGCTCACCGCGTTCATCTACAGCCCGGACCGGTGGTCGTTCATCGTGGCGCTGCTCGCGGGCGCGGCGGGCGTGCTGTCGATGACGGCGGGCAAGTCGTCGGCGCTGGTCGGGGTGTTCATCTCGGTGACCACCGTTCCGGCGGCGGGCAACCTCGCGGTGGCGCTCGCGCTCAAGCACGGCAGCGAGATCGACGGGTCGCTCGCGCAGCTCGGCGTGAACTTCGCCGGGATGATCATCGCTGGGACCCTGACCCTGGTCCTCCAGCGCGCGGTGTGGCACGTCGTACTCCGCAGGAGGGGGAGGCGGGACCCCTGGCCTCGGCCGTAAGGGGGACGCGGGGACGTCCGGTAAGCACTAGGTTCGGAAGTATGCCGATCATCGCCATCCAAGGGCTGACGATGAGGTTCTCCGGGGTGACCGCCCTGAACGACCTCACGCTGTCCGTGGAGCCCGGCGTCGTGGGCCTGGTCGGCGCCAACGGCGCCGGGAAGTCGACGCTCATCAAGATCCTGCTCGGCCTGCTGCCGCCCAGCGCGGGCACCGCGACCGTCCTCGGGCTCGACATCGCCCGCGACGGGCTGCGGATCCGCGAGCGGGTCGGGTTCATGCCCGAGTACGAGGCCCTGCCGCCCGACATCTCCGCGACCGAGCTGGTCGTGCACATGGCCCGGATGTGCGGGCTGCCGCCCACGGCCGCCCGCGAACGCGCCGCCGACACCCTGCGCCACGTGGGGCTGTACGAGGAGCGCTACCGGCCCATCGGCGGCTACTCGACCGGGATGCGCCAGCGGGTCAAGCTCGCGCAGGCGCTCGTCCACGACCCGCAGCTGGTCTTCCTCGACGAGCCGACCAACGGCCTCGACCCCGCCGGACGCGACGAGATGCTGGAGCTGATCCACCGCGTCGGGTCGGAGTTCGGCATCAGCGTGCTGGTCACCTCGCACCTGCTCGGCGAGCTCGAACGGGTCTGCGACCACGTCGTGATCATCGACGGCGGCAGGCTGCTGCGCTCGCAGGCGGTCGAGGCGTACACCGAGGCGAGCGGCGTGCTGACCGTCGAGGTGGACGAGGGCCGCGACCTGCTCGGGCACAGGCTGTACGACCAGGGCGTGGCCGTCCGCCCGGAGGGCCGGTTCCTGCTGATCGACATCGCGGGCGAGAGCACCTACGACCAGGTCCGCGACGGCGTCGCCGAGCTCGGGCTGCGGCTGATCCGGATGGAGCAGCGCCGCCACCGCATCGAAGAGGTCTTCGCCGCCGAGCCCGCCGCGGCCGCGCCGCCGAGCCCCGTGGGGCCGGGCGGTCCGGCGCCCGGCGCTCCGGCGCCTGGAGGGCCCGCGCCCGGCGGGCAGGGCGGTCCGGTGCCCGGCACGCCGGGGCAGCCGGGGCAGCCGGGGCAGCCGGTCCAGCCGCCGTCGCAGGGAGCGCCGCGATGAGCACGAGCACGATCCACGACATCGGCTACCGGCACTACGACGGCAAGCGGCTCGGCCGCGGCTACGTGCTGCGGTCGCTGTACGTCCACAACCTGCGCGCCGCGTTCGGGCTCGGACGGCCGGCCCGCGCCAAGGTGATGCCGTTCCTGCTGGCGGCGATCATGCTGCTGCCCGCGGCCGGCTCGGTCGCGGCGTTCGGGATCTCCAAGGAGCCCGACACGCTGATCCGGTACTCCTCGTACGCGCCGACCCTGTCGGTCATCATCGCGATCTTCGTGGCGACGCAGGCGCCGGTGCTGGCGTCGCGGGAACTGCGCTTCCATGTCGTCCCGCTGTACTTCTCCCGCCCGGTCGGGCACCTGGACTTCGTGCTCGCCAAGGTGGGCGCGATGACCACGGCGCTGTTCGCGCTGATCGGGGTGCCGGTGACCGTGCTGTACGCGGGCGGGCTGGTCACCAAGATGCCCGACTCGTCCGAGCAGCTCCTGCGCTATCTCGGGGCGATGGCCGGATGCGTGGTGTTCGCCTTCGTGCTCGGCGCGATCGGGATGGTGGTGTCGGCGTTCACGCCGCGGCGCGGGTTCGGCGTCGCCGCGGTCATCGCGGTGTTCATGCTGAGCACGACCGTCGTGACGATCGTGCAGGGCATCGCCGAGACGCAGACCAACTTCACCCTCCAGGGCTGGGCGGGCCTGTTCGCGCCGTTCAACCTGGTCGACATCGTGCAGGTGCGGCTGCTCGGCGCGCAGAGCTCCTCGGTCGGCATCGCGCCCGGGATCCAGGGCGGCATCGTCGCCCTCGCCCTGTGCGCCGCCATCGTGGCGGGCTCGGTCGCGGTGCTGTACCGCAGGTACCGGAAGGCGGGCCTCTCGTGAGCCAGCTCGTCCTGGAGAACGTCTCGCGCTGGTACGGCAACGTCGTCGCCGTCAACGGGATCTCCATGACCATCGGGCCCGGCGTGACCGGGCTGCTCGGCCCGAACGGCGCGGGCAAGTCCACCCTGATCCACATGATGGGCGGGTTCCTGCCGCCGTCCTCGGGGACGGTCGCGCTGGACGGCGCGCCCGTCTGGCGCAACCCGGACGTCTACCGCTCCCTCGGGCTCGTCCCCGAACGCGAGAGCGCCTACGACTTCCTCACCGGGCGCCAGTTCATCCTGGCGATGGCGAAGCTGCACAAGCTCGCCGAGCCGGGCGCCGCCGCGCAGCACGCGATCGACCGGGTCGAGATGGAGTACGCCGCCGACCGGCAGATCGGCAACTACTCCAAGGGCATGAAGCAGCGCATCAAGATGGCCTCGGCGCTCGTGCACGACCCGCCGGTGCTGCTGCTGGACGAGCCGTTCAACGGGATGGACCCGCGGCAGCGGCTCCAGCTCATGGACCTCATCCAGCGGATGGCCGCCGAGGGCCGCACGATCCTGTTCTCCTCGCACATCCTCGAAGAGGTCGAACGGCTCGCGTCCCACATCGAGGTCGTCGTGGCGGGACGGCACGCGGCGTCCGGCGACTTCCGCAAGATCCGGCGGCTGATGACCGACCGGCCGCACCTGTTCCTCGTCCGGTCGGGCGACGACCGCCGGCTCGCCGCCGCGATCATCGCGGACGGCTCGGCTCGCAGCGTCCAGCTCACCGACAAGGGCCTCCAGGTGGAGGCGGTCGACTTCCAGCGCTTCACGTGGCTGCTGCCGCAGGTCGCGCGGGACGCCGACGTGCGGCTGTGGGAGGTCTCGCCGTCCGACGAGTCCCTCGAAAGCGTCTTCTCGTATTTGGTGGCACGCTGAATGAACTCCACGATCGCGGTGATCACGTTCCGGGCGATGCTGGGGCGGCGGCGCGCGCTGCTGCTCCTCGCGCTGCCGCTGATGCTGGTCGTCATGGCCGTCGCGTTGCGGATCACGGGGAACGACGACCTGGACGTGTCGGCGAACGTGCTCCAGCGGTTCGGGCTGGCGACGCTGCTGCCGCTGCTCGCGCTGATCGCCGGGACGGGCGTGATCGGCCCGGAGATCGACGACGGGCAGATCATGTACGTGCTGACCAAGCCGATCCCGCGGCCGGTGATCGTGCTGACGAAGCTCGCGGTGGCGATCGTGCTGGTGTGGGCGTTCGCGGCCGTTCCGACGCTGCTGTCCGGGATGATCCTGAGCGCCGGCGGCACCGAGGGGATGGGGCCCGCGTTCACCGTGGGCGTGCTGGTCGGCGGCGTCGCGTACAGCGCGGTGTTCGTGGCCCTGGCGGTGGTGAGCCGCAACGCGGTCACGATCGGCCTGCTGTACGCGCTGGTGTGGGAGACGCTGCTCGGCAACTTCGCGCCCGGCGCTAAGTCGGCGTCGATCCAGCAGTGGGCGCTGTCGGTGACGGACACGCTGACCGGGGCCACGGCGGTCAAGTCCACGGTCGACCTGGCCGTCGCGGTCCCGCTGCTGGTCGCAGTGACCGTGGCGGGGACGCTTCTCGCGGCCGTCCGACTGCGGAGCCTGTCGGTGGCCAGCGCGGAGTAGCCGCGACGGGCGAAGCGGGCGAGGCGGCTGGGGCGGGCGCGGCGGCTGAGGCGAACGCGGCGGCTGAGACAGGCGAGGCGGCTGAGGCGGCGGGACGGGCTTGTGGAGTGCTGGGCCCCCCGATCGCGCGACGTACGCGGGTGCCGTCTCGGTGCCACTCAGCGCTGGCTAGATGCCTCCCGGCGCCCGCTGCCCGCCACCTTGCTGAACGCCGGGTCAGCCTGATCATGCCCCTGAGTCGTCACGGTGTGTGACGTTGGCGTTCGGCTCGGTCGCGGGCGCTCCGAGGTGTTCGGCGAGGGTGACGGACCGTTCCCGCCCAGGTGAGGGGCTCGCCGGGGGTGTACGAGGCTCGCGCGGACGCGCTTCGGCCTCCATCGGTTGGCGGGACGGCCTGAGGCGGACGGTCACGATTCTTTGACCCTTCAATCGCTTCCGAGTCAAGTCGATCTCCACCACAATCTTCCGCCGTGAAAGCACACGCTTCTCTCCTCGGCCTCCGCGCGGGTCTGGCGCTGGCGCTGCTGCTCGGTTTCTACGCCCTGGCGCTCGCGCTGATCGCGGTGATCTTCGGCGCCGTCGCGGGCCTGGTGGTCCTGGTCGTCGCCCAGGACCGGGTGCCGCCCGCCGGGTTCGCGTTCGTCGTGGTCGCGCTGCTCGGTGGCGCCTTCAGCCTGGCCAGGGGGATGCTCTCCGGCGCGCGCCGCGGCGAGGACGGGCCGCCGCTCGGCATCGAGACCTCGCCCGCGACGCAGCCCGTGCTGTGGGCCGAGGCGCGGAACCTGGCGTCGGCGCTCGGCGCGCCCGCCCCCGACCGGATCCACCTGGTGCCCGGCGTGACCGCGTTCGTCTCGCAGGAGTCCAGGCTCCTCGGCCTCGTCAAGGGCGAGGTGGTGCTCGGCGTCGGGCTCGGCCTGCTCAGCGTGCTGAACGAGGCGGAGCTGCGCGCCGTCCTCGCGCACGAGTTCGGGCACATCACCGGCGGCGACACCCGGCTCGGCCCGCTGGTGCACCGGGCGCAGCGCAAGATCCAGCAGACGGTGCGCGTACTGGAAGAGGACGGCAGGCTGGTCAAGGCGCTGATCGCCCGGCCGTTCCGGCTCTACTTCCTGCTGTTCCGGCGGACGACGATGGCGGTCTCCCGGGCCCAGGAACGCGCCGCCGACCGGGCCGCCGTACGCGTCGCGGGCGGCCCCGCGGCCATCCGCGCGCTGGAGCGCACCGGGATCGCCGACAGCGCGTTCGACCACTTCGTCGAGCGCTACGTCACGCCCCTGTGGCGCTGCGGCCGCTGGCCCGAGGAGATGTACGCCGGGTTCCGCGCCCTGTGCACCGAGCCCGCCCGGCAGGACGAGCTGGTGCGCGTCCGCGAGGCCGTCCTCGCCGAGGAGACCGGCCGGTGGGACTCGCACCCGTCCATCGGCGAGCGCGTCCGCCTGATCGCCGCGCTCGGCGACACGGACCCCGCGCCGCCGTCCGCCCCTGCGCCGCCGTCGCCGTCCGCCTCCGCGCCGCCGTCCGCCTCCGCGCCGCCGCCCGCCCCTGCGCCGCCGTCGCCGTCCGCCTCCGCGCCGCCGCCCGTCCCCGCGCCGCCGTCCGTCCCCGCGCCGCCGTCCGTCCCCGTGCCGCCTTCCGCCTCCGTGCCGCCTTCCGCCTCCGTGCCGCCTTCCGCCTCCGTGCCGCCTTCCGCTCCGGCGTGGCGGCTCGTCGCCGACCCCGAGCGCACCGAACGCGAGATGGCGCTCATCGTCGCCCGCGCCGCGACCGGCTCCGCCACGCTCCGGCCGATCGGCTGGGACGAGGCCGCCGCCGAGATCCTCGGGCCCGGCCTCGCCGCGGCGGGCGACGCGCTGCGCTCGCGGGCCGTCGCCGTCGGCGCCCAGTGGGACCGCGGCGGGCTCGACCAGGCCCTCGAACTCGTCGCCACCGGCCGCGCGCACGACCTGGCCCGCGCCCTCGCTCCGGACGCCGCCGACCCCGACGCCGCGCTCCGCAACGCCTTCCGCACGGCCCTCGCCGCCGAGATCGTCGAACGGCACGCGGGCCGCTGGACCGCGTCCTGGTCCGCTCCCGCCGACGCCGTCTGGGACGGCACGCCCGTGGACGAGCTGGCCGCCCGCGTCCTGTCCGGCGACATCGCCTCCGTACGCGACGAACTGGACATCCCGGGCGGCCCGTTCCGCGACCTCGGACCCCTGCACGCCGAGGCGGCCGCGCATGCCTGACGCCGCGTACGACGTCACCTACGGCGATCCGGACGCCCGACGCGTTCGCGAGGAGCTGGACAACGGGCTGTACGGCGGCCTCCGCGACCTGCTCCGCGGCACCGCCGACCCCGACGCGCGCGCGTTCCACGTCGCCGCCGCCACCGAGCGGGCGGGCCGTCCGGCCTGGCTGGACGCCTGGGTGGCCGCCGAGCCCCGCAACCCCGACGCGCACCTGGTCAGGGGCGCGCACGGCGTCGGCTGGGCCTGGCAGGCGCGCGGCCACGCCGAGGCCGAGCACACCGAGAGGTCGCGGTTCCACACGTTCTGGGAACGGCTCGCCGCCGCCGAGGAGGACCTCGAACGCGCCATCGGGCTCGCCCCCGACGACCCCGAGCCGTGGGCGCACCTCGTCACGTCCGCCCGCGGCCTCGAAGTGGGGCTGGAGGAGCTCGGCCGCCGGTTCAAGGAGGTGATCGTCCGGCATCCGTGGCACCGCCGTGCGCACGCGCAGATGCTCCAAGGCCTCGCGCCGAAGTGGAGCGGCTCGGTCGGGCTGCTCTTCGACTTCGCCCGCGACCGCGCCCTCGCCGCCCCGCCCGGAAGCCCCCTGGCGAGCCTCGTCGCCGAAGCCCACATCGAGATGTGGCTGGACCGCGACACCGAGGACGCCATGGACGCCTACTTCCGTTCGCCCTCCGTCCAGCGGGAACTGCACGCCGCCGCCGACCTGTCGGTCCGTTCGCCGCACTGGGACCCCCGGCCGGAGGACGCCCGCGCCGACAACATCTTCGCGTTCTGCTTCCTGTCCGGCGGGGACGCCGCGTCGGCCGCGGCCCGGTTCGCGGCGACCGGCGGGCACGTCTCCCGCGAGCCCTGGCTGTACCTCGGCGAGGGCATCGAGAACGCCTACCTCTTCCACCGCGACCGCGCGTTCGCCGCGCTCCCGAGAACGGACCCCCCATGAATCCGACACCCCCGCCGAACCCCCCGAACCCGCCGACCGGCCCGCCGAACCCGCCGAACGGCTCGTACGGCGGGTTCAGCCCGTACGCGACGGGCGCGTACCCGAGCAGCCCGGTCAAGCCGGTGCGCGGCGCCGCGTACGCCGCCATGACCGCCCTCGGCCTGCACGCGCTCACCCTCCTCGTCTTCGGCGGGGCGGCGCTGTGGACGCTCTACCTGCTGGGCACCGCCGAGATCGACGAGGGGCTGCTGGACCTGCACGACGCGGTGATCACCGTGCTCGCCGTCCAGGGCAGCGCCGGGTTCGTCCTCGCCGCCGTCACCGTGATCGTCTGGCTGTGGCGGGCCCGGACGAACGCCGAGGTCATCAGCGGTTCGCCGCAGCACTGGGGCCGTCCGTGGATCATCTTCGGCTGGGTGGTGCCGATCCTGAACCTGTTCGTCCCCCGGCGGATCGTCGGTGACGTCTGGGAGGCCGTCGCCCCCTCCAAGGGCACCGCCCTGATCAACGCCTGGTGGACGCTGTGGCTGGTCTACCTCGTCGGCGACCAGGTCGCGGGCCGGATGGACGGCGAGTCGTCGCTGGACGCCATGCGCGCGCAGCTCCAGGCGTTCGTCCTGCTCGCCCCGGTCGGCATCGCCGCCGCCGTCCTGGCGATCCTGGTCGTCTGGCGTATCACCCGCCATCAGGAACAGCACGCCGACCGCATAGCCCAAGCCATCGCCGCCCCACCCCCGAACCCACAGCCCTGACCACCCCGCCCGCGCCCGTTCCGGGGCCGGGGATGGGGAAGGGGCGGGTCAGGACGGGCTGATGACCGTGCGGTCGCCGTCGGCCTCGTAGGCCACCACCTGGACGACGGGGAGGGGCTCGGTCGCGGGCGCCGCGCCGCGCACGGGCGGGCCGGGGACGAGGAGCGGGTTGCCCTCGTGGCCGCCGACGTCCCCGATCGTCTTCAGGCGGGTGACCGACGGACCGGCGGCGGCCACCAGGTGCCAGCGGCGGCGCGAGGGCCACCAGACCGCCCCGGCCGTGGTGGCGGCGGGCGAGGCGTAGTCGCCGTTGGTGCCGCCGCGCCCGGACAGGGCGCGGCCGTCGTCGCCGATCAGCACCGCCGCGCCCGGGGCGCCCCAGGGCGACGCGACGTCCACGGTCATGAGGGTCGCCCGGCCGCCGCCGTCGGGGAGCGAGCCGCGCCACAGCCTGCCGATCCGCAGGTCGCCGGACTCGGTGAGGGACGCCGCCGCCGCGCAGGTCGCCGCCCGTACGGCGGCCCACTGGAAGCCCTCGTCGTCGGGGCCGGCGTCGCGGAACCACACGCGCGGAGCCGTTGACCCGGGGTTGTGGGACACGAGCTGGGTGAGGCGGCGCGGCCACCCGCCGGCGCCGGGCCGGTGGACCATGCGGACCGCCACGTAGTTCTGGCAGCGCGGCGTGAACCAGCGCCACGGCACCGGGTTGGTCAGGCCGTTCCGGACGCCGATCGGGCGCCAGCCGGGCGTTCGCTCGGACGGCAGGGCGACGCGCGGGTCCGACAACCACGGGGGGACGAGGTAGCGCCACGTCGTCCCCACCATGATCAGTTGCCCGGCGGGGGAGCCGAGGCGGCGGACGGACTCCACGCCCCGCGTCAGGGGCCGTTCGAAGTACTGCGCCACGCTCGGCGGGTCGCCGAGCCCGGGGGAGTCGCGCAGGACGACCACGGACGCGCCGTCCACCCGGTCCGCGAAGAGCACGGCGGCCCGGCCGAGGGGCGGCGCGCGGCGGTCCGCGCGCCACGCGGCGGCGGCGCGGCGCAGCAGGGCCCGGTCGCCGGTCAGGCCGCCCCGCGCGGGCCAGTCGTCCATCGTCGGGGTGCCGGTCGCCCGCCAGCGGCCCGGCCCGACGAGGACGGGATCGTCCGTACGGCCCGTTCCGGAGAGGCCGCGGGCGGTCAGCGCGCCGGCGGCGAGGAGCGCGGCGAGGACGACCGCGACCGGCCAGGCGCGCGGCGGCGGGCGCAGGCGGACGAGCGCCGGGTCGAACGCCAGCAGTTCCGCGCGCTGCGCCTCCGCGCCGAGCCCGGAGGCCCGGTCGACGGCGGCCAGGGCGCGGTCGACGTCCCCGGCGGTCACGAGGAGGCGGTCGCCCAGCTCGGCGGCGGCCTCGGGCGGCGTCAGGCCCTCCACCCGGCACAGCACGAAGGCGAGGCGCTCGTGCGGGGACAGCTCCCGCAGCGCGGCGCGCGCCGGGCCCGGCGGGGTGACGGCCGGCTCCACGAACAGCCGCGGCCGGGTCACGCGCGGCCTCGCGGGCGGTTCCGTGGCGAGCACCCCGACCAGCCCCCGCCGTACGGCCCCGTACGACGCCCCCGAGCCCGCCGCACGGCTCCCCGCGCCCGCCCCAGCACCGCCCAACCGTCGGCCGTGGACGGAGACGTGCCGTCGTCGAGGGCCAGGTAGGCGAGGCGCAGCAGGTCGGTGTAGCGCTTGCGGGCCGCCGTTCGCACCTGGCTACCACCTCCCGAACCACCCGCATTGTCCCCCGATGGGTGGCATGTCCGCCGCCGTGCCCGGGACGGAACGCGGCGCGTGGCCGCCATGGGCCGCTACGGCGCGGACGGCTCGCCGCGACCGGGCCGCCCGGAGGCCGAGACGGACGGCTCGCCGCGACCGGACGGTGCGGAAGCCGAGACGGGCGGCTCGCCGCGACCGGGCGGTGCGGAAGGCGGTCAGATGCGGCGGAGGCGGACGCGCTGGACGGCGTGGTCGCGGTCCTTGTGGAGCACGAGGGTGGCGCGGGCGCGGGTCGGCAGGATGTTGGAGACCAGGTTGATCTCGTTGACGTCGCGCCAGATCCGCTGGGCGAACGCGGCGGTCTCGTCCTCGTCCAGCTCGTGCGCGTACTTGTGGAAGTACGAGCGCGGGTCGGTGAACGCGGTGCGGCGCAGCGCGAACAGCCGGTCGACGTACCACTGCCGGATGTCCTCGACGCGGGCGTCCACGTAGATCGAGAAGTCGAAGAAGTCGGACACGCCGAGCTGCCCGGCGGGCGGGGCCTGGAGCACGTTCAGGCCCTCGACGATCAGGATGTCGGGGCGCCGGACGGTCTGCGACGCGCCCGGGACGACGTCGTACTCCAGGTGCGAGTAGACCGGGATGTCGTACTCGGCCGCCCCCGCCTTGATCGAGGAGACGAAGCGGACCAGCGCCCGGCGGTCGTACGACTCGGGGAAGCCCTTGCGGTCCATGATCCCGCGCTCGCTCAGAACGGCGTTCGGGTACAGGAAGCTGTCGGTGGTGACGAGCTCCACGCTCGGGTGCTCGGGCCAGCGCGCCAGGAGCGTGCGCAGCAGCCGGGAGGTGGTCGACTTGCCGACCGCGACGCTTCCGGCGACCCCGATGATGAACGGCGTCGGCTGCACCGGCTCGCCGAGGAACCCGCTGACGGTGTCGCGCAGGCCCCCGTCGGACTGGACGAACAGGTTCAGCAGCCGCGACAGCGGGAGGTAGACCTCCTCGACCTCGGTGAGGTCGATCGGGTCGCGCAGCCCGCGCAGCGCCTCCAGCTCGCCGGAGGTCAGGGGCAGCGGGGTGTTCTCCCGCAGCGCCCGCCAGGCGTCGCGCGAGAGTTCCACGTAAGGGCTAGGCACGCCGTCCCATCCGCTCGTCATGACTGAACAGTAGCCACCCGCCAAGGGGCGGTCCCTGCGGTTCACCGGCCGTCCACGCTATAGCCACCGACCTGCGGGGCCGCGCGCCGGGTCGGTTTCCGGGGTGGAGTCGATCACGCCCGGCCCGGCTGGGTGAGCGACGGGGGCGTACCGAATAGGCTTGCCGCCATGTGCGGAATCGTGGGGTACGTCGGCGCGAGGCCGGCGCTGGACGTGGTGGTCGAGGGGCTGGCGCGGCTGGAGTACCGCGGCTACGACTCGGCCGGGGTGGCGGTGCTGGCGGACGGCCGCCTCGCGACGGCCAAGCGCGCGGGCAAGCTGGTCAACCTGCGCAACGCCCTGGAGGAGGAACCGCCGCCGGCGGGCACCCTCGGCATGGGGCACACCCGGTGGGCGACGCACGGCGCGCCGAACGACCGCAACGCGCACCCGCACACCGACTGCACCGGCGCCGTCGCGGTGATCCACAACGGGATCATCGAGAACTTCGCGGCGCTGCGCTCGGAGCTGGAGGAGGGCGGCCACAAGCTGTCCTCCGACACCGACACCGAGGCCGTCGCGCACCTGCTGGAGAACGAGCTGAGGTCGTCCGGCGACCTCGCCGAGGCGATGCGGCGGGTCTGCCGCCGCCTGGAGGGCGCGTTCACCCTGGTCGCGGTGCACACCGGCGACCCCGACCTGGTGGTCGGCGCGCGCCGCAACTCGCCGCTGGTCGTCGGCGTCGGCGAAGGCGAGAACTTCCTCGCCAGCGACGTCGCGGCGTTCATCGCGCACACCCGCGACGCGATCGAGCTCGGCCAGGACCAGGTGGTGGAGCTGCGCGCGGGCGGCGTGACGGTCACCGACCTCGACGGCCGCCCCGCCGAGACCACGGCCTACCACGTCGACTGGGACGTCTCGGCCGCCGAGAAGGGCGGCTTCGACTACTTCATGCTGAAGGAGATCGCCGAGCAGCCGCGCGCGGTCGCCGACACCCTGCTCGGCCGGATCGGCGCCGACGGCCGCCTCACCCTGGACGAGATGCGCATCCCGGACCAGGAGCTGCGCGAGGTCGACAAGATCATCATCGTGGCCTGCGGGACGTCCTACCACGCGGGCCTGATCGCCAAGTACGCCATCGAGCACTGGGCCGGGCTGCCCTGCGAGGTGGAGCTGGCGAGCGAGTTCCGCTACCGCGACCCGATCCTGTCGCGTTCCACCCTGGTCATCGCGATCTCCCAGTCGGGCGAGACGATGGACGCGCTGATGGCCGTACGGCACGCGCGCGAGCAGCACGCCAAGCTCCTCGGCATCTGCAACGTCAACGGCTCGACGCTGCCCCGCGAGTGCGACGGCGTCCTCTACACCCACGCGGGCCCGGAGATCGCGGTCGCGTCCACCAAGGCGTTCCTCACCCAGCTCGTCGCGGTCTACCTGATCGCGCTCTACCTCGCGCAGGTGCGGGGCACCAAGTGGGGCGACGAGGTCTTCGCGATGGTCCAGCTCCTGGCGCAGATGCCGGACAAGGTGGACAAGGTGCTGGAGACCATGGAGCCGGTCCGCGAGCTGGCCCGGTCCCTCGCGGGCGAGCGGTGCGTGCTGTTCCTCGGCCGCCACGTGGGCTTCCCGGTCGCGCTGGAGGGCGCCCTCAAGCTGAAGGAGCTGGCGTACATGCACGCCGAGGGCTTCGCGGCGGGCGAGCTGAAGCACGGGCCGATCGCGCTGATCGAGGACGGGCTGCCGGTCGTGGTGGTGGTGCCGCCGCGGGCCCGGGACGTCCTGCACGACAAGATCGTCTCGAACATCCAGGAGATCCGGGCCCGCGGCGCCCGCACGATCGTCATCGCCGAGGAGGGCGACACCTCCGTCGAGCCCTACGCCGACACGCTGATCAGCGTGCCCGCCGTGCCGACCCTGCTCCAGCCGCTGGTCACCACCGTGCCGCTCCAGGTGTTCGCGTGCGAGCTGGCCACCGCCAAGGGCCATGACGTCGACCAGCCCCGCAACCTCGCCAAATCCGTAACCGTCGAGTAGCCCTGTCCGAGCGTTTAGGGAAGGTCGTAGCGGCCCTTCTTGACGTCGCCGGCGAACCTCCTCCATTCGGTGCCGGCGAAAATGAGAATCTCATCTTCGGGGCCGTCGTCCCTGACCGCGACTAGCCCTCCTCCGAACGGGGCGATGTCAACGCATCCGCTCGTGTGGGCGCACCTGGCGCTGCGCCTCCAGCGGATGGTGGATGCCGACTGGGAATTCATCCCGGCTCCTGCCTCTTGGGTGCCTGAGGTGATGTCGTCGTCGCGCCGTCTACCTAACGGTAACAAGATCCTCGGATACGCGTGAGTTACCCGTGCGCGCCGGTTGCCGGTGCGCTCACTGGGAGGAAGTAGTTCGTCACGTTCGGTGCGAGATGGCTGTGGGCCGTGAGAAAGGGAGTTTCTTTGAGAATCTCACCGCGGGCGCGGCCCGGAAGAAAAGGCGGGCGGCGTTCCGGAACGGTCGCGGGCGGCCCGGATATGACGGGGGGATGACGTTCAAATGAACGAGCCGAGTCCGACGTCAATTGCTCTTGAGTCGGTACTCGGCTCGCGTGCGCCGCGCGTCGGCGGCGTGCCCTCACGGGCGCGTTGGTGCGGCGTGTCCCGCCGCCTGCGTCATTCCAGGTCGTGGTCGCCCCTCTTCACTCGTGCGATGAATCCGCGCCATTCGCCCTGGGAGAACGTCAGGACGGGGCCGTCGGCTCCGTTCTTCGCGTCGCGCGCCCCGACGTACGACGGGCCGGCCAGCGGGGCCACCTCGACGCACGTGTTGCTGGCGCCGCAGTGGGCGCTTCTCTTCCACTGCGGGGCAGGGGTGACGAAAGGGGACACCAGGTGCCTTTCATGCCGAATAAAACGAGACGTCGCCCGGCTACCGCCACTCATCTCTGAGCTCGACGATTCTCCGCCGCGATTCGACGGTGCTCAAGGCTTGGCTCGCGAGACTGGTGTAAGCGAGTCTGTACATGAAAGTAACAGCCTCGTCCACCAGATGACTGATAGTCAGGCTTTCCGTGTGCACGATATCAGGAAATGTGATGTCATGCACCGGAGAGAATTCCAGCAGGATAAACGATTCCGTCAACACTGAGTGTGTGACGCTCAAAGGCAGAACCTGCAGGTTTATGTGCGGCAGCTCGGCCAGCCGGCACAGATGCTCCAGTTGTCCGTACATCACCTTGCGGTCGCCGACCCGGCGCATCAGCACGGCCTCGTCGAGAACGACCGACAGTTCCAGCGGATCCGGTCCGGTCAGCAGTTCCTGGCGGCGCATCCGGACCTCGACCCGGCGTTCGAGCTCCTGGGGCGGAAGGGTGGCCAGATCGCTCCAGCCGCCGATCACGTGCCGCGCGTAGCCCTCGGTCTGGAGCAGGCCCGCGAGGACCGTGCTGTCCCATTCCCGGAGCGCGGTCGCCTCCGCCTCCAGCGCGATGAAGTCCGAGTACGGCCCCGGCAGGTCGCGGTAGTCCTCCCACCAGCCCTTCTCGGCGGCATCGTGTGCCAGGGCGATGAGGTCGTCGCGGCGGCTGCCGCCGATGTCGTACAGGTCGAGGAGGCGGTGCACGTCGGTGATCTTCGCGCCGGTGCGCGCGTTCTCGATCCGGCTGACCTTGGCCGTGGACCAGGACAGACTGTCGGCGACGTCGTCTCCGGTGTATCCCTTCTGCTCTCGCAGCCTCCGCAGCTCGGCGGCGAGCCGGCGCTGGCGGACGGAGGGACCTCGGGATGCGCTCATTGCAGCGGCCTCTCCAGCCCAACGGAGTGCTCAGTGCGCAGTCTGCCGTACCGGAGGGCGGTCACGCGCAGGACATGCGGACCCGGTCGCCATGATTCTACGGAGCGCGCGGCGGCGGGATCACTCTTACGGCCGAACGCTGTAACTTGCGCCACAAAGTACGAGCGGGGCTGTTCGCGTGACGCGGGGGGCGGGCGTGAAAACCTGGGGACGAGCGCCGGTCACCAGGGAGCTGCGATGAGGTACGCGCACGAGGTCGGGAAGGTCCGGGCGGCGGAGGCCGCCCTGATGGCGAGGCTGCCGGAGGGAGCGCTCATGCAGCGCGCCGCCGCCGGGCTCGCGGCGGTGTGCGCCGGGCTGCTGCCCTCGGTGTACGGGGCGCGCGTCGTCCTGCTGGCCGGCGGCGGCGACAACGGCGGGGACGCGCTGTACGCGGGCGCCCGGCTCGCCGGCCGCGGCGCGCGCGTCGTGGCCGTCCAGGCGGGCTCCAAGCTCCACGAAGGCGGCCTCGCCGCCCTGAGAGCAGCCGGCGGCCGCCTCCTGAACGCCTCCGCGGCGGCGGTCGGGGACGAGATCGCGGGCGCCGACCTGATCATCGACGGGCTGACCGGGATCGGCGGGACGGGCGGCCTGCGCGAGCCGCACGCCACGCTGGCGCGGCTGGCCTCCGAGGCGACCGGCACGGTCGTGGCCTGCGACGTGCCGAGCGGGGTGGACGCCGGGTCGGGACGGGTCGAGGGCGCGGCGGTGCGGGCGGACGTGACCGTGACGTTCGGCACGTACAAGCCGGGGCTGCTGATCGACCCGGGCGCGGCGCGCGCCGGGGTCGTCGAGCTGGTCGACATCGGGCTCGGCGGCGACCTGCCGGACCCGGACGTGGTGGCGGCGCGGCCGGTGGACGTCGAGCCGCCCGAGCCGGGGGCCGAGTCCGACAAGTACCGCCGGGGCGTGGCGGGGATCGTGGCCGGCGGCGACGCGTTCACCGGCGCCGCCGTGCTGAGCGTGGGCGGGGCCGTGCACGGCGGCGCGGGGATGGTGCGGTTCGCGTCCGTCGCGCACCCGGTGGAGCTGGTGCGGCAGCGCTGGCCCGAGGCGGTCGCGACCGTGATCGACCCGGGGGCGGACCGGCCGCTGGAGGGCGTCGGCCGCGTCCAGGCGTGGGTGGTCGGGCCGGGGCTCGGCACGGGCGAGGCGGCCGAGCGGCTGCTGGCCGAGGTGCTGGGGTCGGAGCTGCCCGCGCTGGTGGACGCCGACGGGCTGACCGTCCTCGCTCGCCGGCGCGACCTGCTGCGCCGCGCCGCGCCGACCGTGCTGACCCCGCACGCGGGCGAGCTGTCCCGGCTGACCGGCGCCGCGCGGGACGAGATCGAGGCGCGGCGGCTGGAGCACGTCCGGCGGGCCGCCGCCGAGCTGTCGGCCACGGTGCTGCTCAAGGGCTCCACGACGCTGATCGCCGAGGAGGACCGTCCGGTGCGGGTCAACCCGACCGGGACGCCCAGACTCGCGACGGCGGGCACGGGCGACGTGCTGTCCGGCCTGATCGGCGCGCTGCTGGCCGGGGGGATGGCCGCGCTCGACGCGGCGGCGGCCGGAGCGTACCTGCACGGCCTCGCGGCGCGGCTGGCCTCCGACCCGGCCGGCGACGGCGAGTCGCCGATCAGCGCGTTCGACGTGATCACGGCCCTGCCGGCCGCCTTCCGCGCGATCGCCTGACCGCCCGCGCCCCGGCCCCGGCGGCCCGCCCGCCCGCATGGCGAACCCCGGAACGGGCACGGGCGTCATACCGGACATCGGGCGCGGAAAGGCGCCCACGGGGACGGCGCGGGAGCGCTTCGAGGCCGTGAGCTGGTCCGGGATGCTCCGGCCATGGCCGCGGGGACGGCACACTGGGTGACCATGAGAGGTACGTTTCCGGCGCGGGCGCGCGTCGATCTGGACGCCATCGGCCACAACACCCGCCTGCTGCGAGACAGAGCGGGCGGCGCCGAGGTCATGGCCATGGTGAAGGCCGACGCGTACGGGCACGGCCTGGTCGACGCCTCGCGGGCCGCGCTCGCGGGCGGCGCGACCTGGCTCGGCGTCGCCAAGCTGGACGAGGCGTTCCGGCTGCGCGCGGCCGGCGTCGGGGCGCGGGTGCTGGTGTGCCTCGGCGTGCCGGGCGAGCCGTACGACAAGGCCGTCGCGCTGGACGTCGACCTCGCCGCGGGCGCGCCGTGGCTGGTCGAGGAGATCGCCGAGGCGGCGGAACGGGCCGGGCGCCCCGCCCGGATCCACCTCAAGGCCGACACCGGCATGTCCCGGGGCGGCGCGAGCCCGCGCGACTGGCCGCTGCTGGTGGACGCGGCCCTGAAGGCGGAGGCGGCGGGCCTGGTCCGGACGGTCGGGCTGATGTCGCACTTCGCGTGCGCCGACGAGCTCGGCCACCCCTCCGTCGCCGCCCAGCTCCGGGCGTTCACCGAGATGGTCGGGCACGCCGAGCAGGCGGGCGTGCGGCCCGAGGTGCGGCACCTCGCCAACTCGCCCGCCGCGCTCGCCCTGCCCGAGGCCAGGTTCGACCTGGTCAGGCCGGGCATCGCCACGTACGGCCTGACGCCGATCCCGGAGGCCGGGACGTTCGGGCTGCGGCCCGCGATGACGCTGCTGGCCGACGCCGCGCTGGTCAAGCGGGTCCCGGCGGGCAGCGGCGTGTCGTACGGGCACACCTACTTCACCGAGCGGGAGACCACGCTGGCCGTCGTGCCCGCCGGGTACGGGGACGGGGTGCCCCGGCACGGCTCCAACCTGCTGGAGGTGTTCGCGGCCGGCCGGAGGCGCCGGATCGCCGGGCGCGTCTGCATGGACCAGTTCGTCATCGACGTCGGCGACGACCGCATCGCGGCGGGCGACGAGGTCGTCCTGTTCGGGCCGGGCGACCGGGGGGAGCCGACCGCGCAGGAGTGGGCCGACGCGCTCGGGACGATCTCGTACGAGATCGTGACCCGGATCGGTTCCCGGGTGCCCCGCGAGTACGTGGGGCACGGCGCTTCAGGGGGCGCGGATGGTCAGTAGGAACAAGCGGCGGATCGGCATCGCCGGCGCCGTGGCGGGCGTCGGCGCCGCGGGCGTCGGCGCGGCCGTCGGGCTGCGGCGGCTCGCGGTCGGGCGGGTGCGGCTGCGGCAGGACCCCGACGCGGACGAGCCGTTCGGCGAGCTGCGGGGCACGCCGATGACCGTCCTCGCGGACGACGGCCTCCCGCTGCACGTGGAGGTGGACGGCCCCGACCCGTCCGACGGCGCCGTCCCGCTGACGATCGTGTTCTCGCACGGCTACACCCTCAACCAGGACTCCTGGCACTACCAGCGCCGCGACCTGCGGGGCCAGGGACCGGACGGGCCGCGGCTGGTGTTCTGGGACCAGCGCAGCCACGGCCGTTCGGGCCGCGGCAGGCCGGACCACGCGACCGTCCGGCAGACCGGCGAGGACCTGTACGCGGTGCTGCGCGCCACGGTCCCGCCCGGCTCGCCCGTCGTGCTGGCCGGGCACTCGATGGGCGGCATGACGATCATGGCGCTGGCGGAGCGGCACCCCGAGCTGTTCGGCGACCAGGTGGTGGCGGTCGCGCTGGTCAACACCTCCTGCGGCGACCTGGCGGAGATGACCCTCGGGCTGCCGATGGCGCTCGCCAAGCTCGTCCGGCCGCTCGCGCCCGGCGCGCTGCGCGGTCTCGGCCGCCGCGCCGACCTGGTCGACCGGGCCCGCGGCCTCGGCGCGGACGTGGCGTTCATGGTCACCAAGCGGATGGCGTTCGCCGACAAGCACGTCAGCCCGACCGTCGTGGCGTTCCTGGAGGAGATGATCAGGTCCACCCCGATCGACGTGATCGCGGAGTTCTACCCGGCGCTGATCGCGCACGACGGGCTGGACGGCCTGGAGGCCCTCGGCCGCGTCCCGGTGCTGGTCGCCGCGGGCGGCCAGGACCGGCTGACGCCCGCCGCGCACGGCCGCCGCATCGCCGAGGCGCTCCCGGACGCCGAGTTCGTCGAGGTGGACGGCGCCGGGCACGTGCTGCCGCTGGAGTACCCCGGCGTGGTCACCGGCGGGCTGCGCCGGCTGATCGACCGCGTCCGGCCCGAACGACAGGAGCGTTCCGCGTGACCGACCACGCCACCCCCGCCCCCCGCACCGCCCCGCGCGTCCTCGCCGTCCCCGCCGCCGAGGACATGCGGGCCCTCGGCGTCCGCCTGGCCGGGCTGCTGGGGCCCGGCGACCTGCTCGTGCTCACCGGCGACCTCGGCGCGGGCAAGACCACGCTCACGCAGGGCATCGGCGAGGGCCTGAAGGTCCGCGGCCCGATCACCTCCCCCACGTTCGTCATCGCGCGGGTGCACCCCTCGCTGCGCGGCGGCCCGTCGCTGGTCCACGTGGACGCCTACCGGCTGGGCGGATTCGCCGAACTCGACGACCTCGATCTGGACGCCTCGGTGGAGGATTCGGTGACGATCGTGGAATGGGGCGAGGGCCTCGCCGAGGGCCTCGCGGACGACCGCCTGGAAGTGATCATTTCCCGCGGCGACGGCGACTCCGAGGAGCGCGCGGTAAAGATCATCGGGGTCGGCGCACGCTGGGCCGACCTGGACCGCGAGCTGCGATGATCAGGAAAATCCGGCGAATGTTTCTGTAAGTGGGGCCGGACCACTTTGGTGCCGGATGTCGTACCCTTTGCCCGAACGAACCTCACCTTTCGCTAAAGATCAAGACTTCCTACTGGCAGGAGTGGGATCCGGTGAGTGGTAGCCATCGCGGCGGGAGTCACCGCGCCGAAAGCTATCGCGGTTCGGGCGGCGGCACCGAGGAGACGGGCGGCACCCCCTACCAGGCGGACGGCGCGCCCGGAAGCACGCCCGGCGACGAGTACGGCAGCGCCCCGTACAGCACGGGCCCGTACGGCAGCGGCTCGTACGGCACGGGCGCGTACAGCCCAAGCAGCGGCGGCTACAACACGCCCAGCGGCGCGTACCCCACCCCCAGCGGCACGAGCGGCGGATACCCCTCTCCCAGCGAGACCAGCGGCGCGTACTCGACTCCCGGTGACCCGTACGGCTTGGGGAGTGGCTCGTACGGGACCGGTTCGTACGAGAGCGGCGACTACGCCCTGCGCAGCGGCTCGTACGAGGGCGGGGGCGGAAGCGGAAGTGGTGGCGCGGGCGGGTCGCGGCGGTCGGCGGGTAGCGGCGGCTACCGGTCCGGGAGCGGCAGCCATCGGATCGTTCGGGAGCGCAGGAAGGGCCGCCGCTGGGCGGTCGCGGTCGGGGGCGTGGTCGCCGGGGTCGGGGCGTGCGTGCTGGCCGCGTTCGCGATCATGAGCGGGGTCGGCGCGAGCGGCGGGCGCGGGTCCGGGCAGGTGGTCGGCGGCGCGGCGGAGAGCTCGCCGATGTCCAAGGCCGAACGGTCCATGGTGCCGGACGCCTGCGAGGTGGCCGACAAGCTCGCCGCCAAGCTCGCCCCGGGCGCCGAACGCAACGTGGGCGACAACTACCAGGGCAACGACCGGCAGAGCCAGTGCGTGTGGGGCGCCTACAGCAGCGACCGCAGGCGGCAGCTCACCGTCGAGCTGCGCGCCGTCGCGGGCGCGGCC
Organism: Actinomadura sp. J1-007; assembly: GCF_009793335.1. Lineage (GTDB taxonomy): Bacteria > Actinomycetota > Actinomycetes > Streptosporangiales > Streptosporangiaceae > Spirillospora > Spirillospora yumaensis. The sequence goes on from NZ_WING01000001.1 coordinate 4,186,771, forward strand.
CAGCAGAGCCCGACGGACGCCGCGCGGCGCTCGTTCGAGAACGAACGGCGCGACGACGAGTCGGGCAAGGCGCTGCTGTCCGGGCAGGAGCTGACCGACAAGACCCGCCTCACCGACCTCGGCGACGAGGGCTACGCCGTCTACAGCGTCGACAAGGGCCAGGGGTCGGGGGAGGCGGTCGCCAACGTCCGCGTCGTCAACGTCCTGGTGACCGTCCACTACTCCGGCGCCAACGACAGCGACCCGCTCAGCGCGAACGAGGCGACCGACGGCGCCGTCGAGGCCGCGCGCGGCGTCGTGAAGGCCCTCGACGCGAACTGACCGCGCCCCCGCGCCGCCCCCGCCCGCCACCTAGCCGCCGCCGGGCCCGCCCCCCGGCAACCGCCAAGCCGCCCCCGGGCAACCGCCGGGCCGCCGCCGGGCAACCGCCAAGCCGCCCCCGGGCCGCCCCTGGGCCGCCGCCGGGCTGCCCCCAAGCCGCCGCCGGGCAACCGCCAAGCCGCCGCCGGGCAACCGCCAAGCCGCCGCCGGGCTGCCCCCAAGCCGCCGCCGGGCCGCCGCCCAACCGCTGCCGGGCCGCCGCCTCGCCACCGCCGGGCCGCCGCCCGGCCGCCCCTGGGCCGCCCCCGGGCCGCCCCTGGGCTGCCGCCGGCCTGCCCCAAGCCGCCCCCCGGCCGCCCCCGGCCGCCGCCGACCCGGCGGTAGCATCGCGCTTCTGCACTACGCTTTCAATCCGTGCTGGTCTTGGCTTTCGACACCGCTACCGCCGCGATCACCGTGGCGCTGTACGAGTGGATCCCGGGTGAGGGCGTCCGCCGCCGGGGCGCGGCGGAGGCCGTCGACCGGCGCAGGCACACCGAGCTGCTCACCCCGTCCGTCGTGGGCGTCCTCGCCGACGCCGGGGCCGCGCCGGACGACCTGAGCGCCATCGCCGTGGGCGTCGGCCCCGGGCCCTACACCGGGCTGCGGGTGGGCCTGGTCACCGCGCGCGCGATGGGCGAGGCCCTGCGGATCCCCGTGCACGGCGTGTGCACCCTCGACGTGATCGCCTGGGCGTCCGGGCGCGACGAGCCGTTCGCCGTGGCGACCGACGCGCGCCGCCGGGAGGTCTACTGGGCCCGGTACGACTCGGCCGGCGTCCGCGCGACCGAGCCCGCCGTGGGCCCGCCCTCGGACGTGCTGAAGGGCGCGGACGGCGCGCCGCCGCCGCCGGTGATCGGCGAGGGCGCGGCCCTCTACGCCGACGTCCTCGGCGACGGCGACCCGGCGCCGCTGCTGCCGTCCGCCGCGGCGCTCGCCGAGCTGGCGATCGCCCGGCTGTCCGGGCGGCCGGGGCCCGAGCTGCTGCCGCCCGAGCCGCTCTACCTGCGGCGGCCGGACGCCAAGGAGCCCGGCCCCCGCAAGAAGGTGACCCCCCGATGAGCGACGTCGCGCTGCGCACGATGACGTCCGACGACCTGTCCGCCGTGCACGCGCTGGAGGAACTGCTGTTCCCCGACGACGCGTGGACGCGGGAGATGCTGCGCGGCGAGCTGGCCGACCAGCCGCGCACCCGCCACTACGTGGTCGCCGAGGAGTCCGGCGGCGAACTCGTCGGCTATGCGGGCCTCGCGGCGGCGGGCGGGCAGGCCGACGTGCAGACGATCGGCGTCCGCGCCGACCGGCGCGGGTCGGGCATCGGGGCGGCGCTGCTGACCGCGCTGCTGGACGAGGCGGCGCGGCGCGGCTGCGAGGCGGTGTTCCTTGAGGTCCGCGCCGACAACGCCTCCGCGCAACGGCTGTACGAGCGGTTCGGGTTCGAGCGGGTCGGGCTCCGCAGGGGCTACTACCAGCCGTCGGGCGTGGACGCGATCGTGATGTGCCTGAAACCGCGCCGCCGCGCGCCGGTCGGCTTCACCCGGGAGGACGGATGATCAAGGACTCCGAGCCGCTGGTGCTGGGCATCGAGACGTCCTGCGACGAGACCGGCGTCGGCGTCGTCCGCGGGCACACGCTGCTCGCCGACGCGATCGCCTCCAGCGTGGAGCAGCACGCCCGGTTCGGCGGCGTGGTGCCGGAGGTCGCGTCCCGCGCGCACCTGGAGGCGATGGCGCCGACGGTCGAGCGGGCCCTCGCCGACGCGGGCGTGGCGTTCGCCGACGTCGACGCGTTCGCGGTGACGGCCGGTCCGGGCCTGCCGGGCGCGCTGATGGTCGGGGTCGCGGCGGCCAAGGCGTACGCGCTGTCGCTCGGCAAGCCGCTGTACGGCGTCAACCACCTCGCCGCGCACGTCTGCGTCGACCAGCTCGAACACGGGCCGCTCCCGAAGCCGTGCGTGGCGCTGCTGGTGTCGGGCGGGCACTCCTCGCTGCTGCTGGTGCCGGACGTGGCGTCCGACGTGCGGTCGCTCGGCTCGACCGTGGACGACGCGGCGGGCGAGGCGTTCGACAAGGTCGCGCGGGTGCTGGACCTCGGCTTCCCCGGCGGCCCGGTCATCGACCGGCGGGCGCGGGAGGGCGACCCCGCGGCGATCGCGTTCCCGCGCGGCAAGTACAACGACGGCACCTACGACTTCTCGTTCTCCGGCCTGAAGACCGCCGTGGCGCGGTGGGTGGAGGCGAAGGAGCGGGCCGGCGAACCGGTGCCCGTCGCCGACGTCGCCGCCTCGTTCCAGGAGGCGGTGGTGGACGTGCTGACGCGCAAGGCGCTGAAGGTCTGCCGCGACAACGGCGTGCACGACCTGCTGATCGGCGGCGGCGTCGCGGCCAACTCGCGGCTGCGCGCCCTCGCCCAGGAACGCTGCGACGCCGCCGGGGTCAGGCTGAGGGTCCCGCGCCCGAAGCTGTGCACCGACAACGGCGCGATGGTCGCCGCCCTCGGCTCCGAACTGGTCGCGAACGGCCACGCGCCGTCCGCCCTCGACCTCCCGGCCGACTCCAGCCTCCCCATCGACGCCGTGACCCTCTGACCCGCCCGAGCCCGCGGCCCCGCACCGGAGCCCGCGGCCCCGGCCCGTCCGGGGCCCCCGCTCGTGCGGTGCGGCGGGTCAGCGGAGGTCGGCGAGGAGGGCGGCCAGGTAGTCCTCATGGCGCGGGACGTCGGCCTCGTCGATGACGCGGTCGTCGTCCTCGGGCAGCAGGTCGAGCAGGCTGCGGACGTCCCAGTACGGGTCGTGCTCGTAGCCGCCGGACACCTGGTCGAACGAGGCGAGGAACCGGTCGGCCGCCGCGGGCCCGTACCGCAGCGCCAGGCCGCGCCGCATGTGCGCGATGTCGACCGCGACGGGCCCGGACGAGGCGTCCGACCAGTCGACCACCCCGGTCAGCTTGCCGTACGACCACAGCGTGTTGTCGGGGTGGTAGTCGCGGTGCACGAACCGCGCGGGCGCCTGCGGGGCGGGCGCGGAGGCGATGTCGAACGCCCGCTCCCACAGCCCGGGACGCAGCGCGTGCTTCGGCGGCACCCGCACGTCGAGCCGGTTGTACGGCAGGTACGGCGGCATCGTGGCCGCGCCGTTCAGCGCGTGCACCGACAGCAGCGCGGCGGCGAGCTGGATCAGGTACTCGGGCAGGTCGTCCGGCGCGGGCCGCGGCGGATGCCCCGGCAGCCGGGTGATGAGCAGCGCGGGGGCGTCGCAGTAGGCCCCGGCGGGGTCGGCGGCGACGAGCGACGGCGTCGGGAGCGTGCAGCCGGCGAGCAGGGCCAGCGCGGCGATCTCCCGTTCGGGCGAGAACTCGACGTCGCCGAAGGAGTGCCGGCCGCCCGAGCCCGGCCGGTCGCCGTCGCGGGCCGTCCAGCGGCGCAGGACGAGCCGGTGCGGGCTTCCCGAACGGCTCTCCACGAGCAGCGCGTGGTTGGCGTGGGCGGCGCCCCCGGCGAGCGGGCGGACCATCCGGACCTCCGCGCCCCGGCCGAGACACTCCTGCACCCACCGCAGTGTCGCGCGGCTGGGCGGGGCGCTCGTCGGGAGGCAGGCTGCCGGAGTCTGAGTCACGAGATCCATGAAAACGGATTCCGAAGGGTGTTGGGAGTGATTTGGCGAAGACGGAACGTAACAAAGTGCACGTCATCGACGTGCCTTTGGCCACCGACTTCGGTCGTCCAGTCGGATTGGCGGACAAACCACCGCGAGTTCCGGCCGGGTCCGGCCACGCGTGCGGTGGCCGTTCCGGACCCGGCGACGGACGGTCGGACGGGCTGCGGCGAGCGGTCCGCCCGGCGCGGCGAGCGGTCCCCGCCCGACCCGCGCCGGCCCGCCCGCCCGCGCCGCGACGGGCACGGCGAAAGCGGTGGAGACGGGCCGAAGCGAAGGCAACGGGTCGGACTGAAGGGATACGGGCGCAAGAGGGGACAAGGTTCACGTTCACGATCGCGTTCGTGGCCTCAGGCGGTATGCCGATGGACCGATGGACTGCTGGACCAGAGCCCGAGCGTCGCGAACGGCGGCGGGTGGGCAATGGTCACGGATGGCTGGGGTGAGCGAGGTTGCGGACGGCTGGGGTGAGCGAGGTTGCGGATGGCTGGGGTGAGCAAGGGATGCGGACGGCTCGGGTGAGCGGTCGTTGCGGTCGTTGGGTGAGCGGTGGTTGTGGGGCGTTCGAGTGGGCGAAGGGTGCGGACGGCCGGGTGAGCGGTGGTTGCGGGGCGTTCAGGTGCGCGAAGGGTGCGGACGGGTCGGGACAGCGAAGGTTGCGGGTCGTTCGGGTGGCGCGGGCTTCCTGCGGCGGAGGCTTCCTGCGGGTGGACGCTTCCGGCGGGTGCGGGCTTGCCGTGGACGGGGGCGTCCGGCGGGCGGAGGCTTCCGGCATGTGGAGGCGCTTGGTGCAGGCTGCTGTAGGTGCAGGCTGGTGCTGGTGGAGGCTTCCGGTGGTGTGACCGGGGTGCGCGGGGCGGGGCTGAGCGGGTGCCTGGCGCGGCCGGGGGTGCGGTCGGGTGGGACGCTCCCCATGGGAGAGCCGGAAGCGTCCCGTCAGCGGGAGCGCCCCACCGGACCGTTCAGTCCTTCCCTTCGCGCCGCGGGCGCAGGAGCGCCTCGGCGAGTGCGAGCATCGTCTCCTCCAGCGTGGACAGGCGCTTGAGGACGTCCTCGTGCACGGCGGTCACCTGCTTGGTGACGTCGTCGTGCACCGTGTCGACCTTGCGGCCGACCTCGTCCTGCACGCCGGTGAACCGCTTGCCGACCTCGGCCTGGACGGCCTCGGCGCGCTTGCTGACCTCGTCCTGGACGAGGTCGACGCGCCTGGCGAACTCGGTCTGGACGCCGTCGACCTGGCGCGCCACGTCGTCGTGGATGCCGCCGACCTGCTTGGCGACGGTCTCGTGGATGCCGCCCACCTGCTTGGCGACGTCGTCGTGGATGCCGTCGATGCGCTTGCCGACGTCCTCCTGCACACCGGTGACCTGCCGTGAGACCTCGTAGTGCACCGACTCGACCTGCTTGGTCACGTCCGTGTGCACCGACTCCACCCGCCGCGACACGATGTCGACCTGCGCGGTGAACTCCTCCAGCGCGCCGTCGATCTTGCTGGTGACCTCCTCGTGGATGCCCTCGATGCGCTTGCGGACGTCGTCGTGCACGTCCTCGAACCGGCGGGAGAACTCGTCCATGCGCTTGGCCACGTCGCTGTAGGCCGTCTCCGCGATCTGCGACATGGTCGCCTTGACCTCGTCGCGGTCGGGCCGGGCGCGCAGCTCCTCGATCAGCGGGTCGACGGCGTCGGCGAGGTGCTTCTCCAGCGCGTCGAAGCGGTCGCTGTGGTCGATCAGCGGGCGCTGTGCCAGCTCGCCGATCTTGCGGTGCAGCTCGCCGATCTCCAGCGCCGCCGGGAGCCGTCCGATCCGCTCGTTGACCCCGTCGATGCGGTCGTCGACGCCCTCGAACCGGCCGTCGAGCCCGTCCAGCTTGCCCGACAGCCCTTCCAGCCGGCCGTCGAGCCCGTCGAGCCGCCCGTCCAGGCCGTCCAGCCTGCCGCCGACGCCCTCGACGCGGCCGTTGACCGCGTCCAGCCCCTGCTCGACCCGTTCGGCCATCTCGCCGAGGGACTGGTCGACCCGCGTCGTCACGCCGTTGATGGCGTGCTCCAGCCGCTCGGACCGGTGGCCCAGCTCGGCGAGCGACTTGTCGAGCCGGTTGAAGCGGACCGAGGCCGACTCCATGCTGCCCTGGAGCTTGTCCAGCCGCTTGGACATCTCCTCCATGCGCTGCGTCGCCTGGCGCGTCGCGTCGGTGATGTGCTGCGCGGAGTCGATCACGGCCTGGATGCGGGTGAGGCCCTCGTCGACGTTCTCGGCGACGACGCCGACGTCGGCCCACAGCGCGGGCAGCTCGGCGACGGGCTTGACCCGCTCGCCGACGGCCTCGATGTGCTCGGCCAGCCCCTCGGCCCATTCGGGAGGCTTGCTGGACAGGTCGTCCACCTGGCCGCGCACGCTGTCGAGCTGCCCGGTCAGCCCGTTGAGCTCGCGCTCCCGGACCTCCCGCAGCAGCCACTCCATGCCTTCCAGCCGCTGGCGTATCTCGTCGAGGACCTGACCCTGTGAGCGCTGTTCATAGACGTGGTCCTGCGCCGCACGGGCGAGCAACTCCCGCATCCGGTCCGAGACCGGTTGACCCCCCGTCTGCAGGAAGTTGTGATTCGTTTCCACCCGATGCTCCTTCGTGTGCCGACGCGACGAAATACGCGCGGCAATGAATCTTGTGAACGGCTCACTGTAGTGCGTTCAGAGCATCGCTATAAGAGGGAGCAGGGAACATTGCGAGTTCTGTGGAATGCGCCTGTTATCCCAGTGGAGTGGAACGCGACCGATCTACCGGCGTAGGGGGATTTCCCGGTTTCGATGGCGATCCGAGCGAATGCGGGGGCTGAGTCCGGCATGCGCCCGGCGGTGGCGGCGCCCGCGCGGGCGCGCGATCGCCCGCACGGATGGGCACATGTCCGCCGACATCGGCACGTGGTGATCGTCCATCGCGGACGTATCGCCGCGCGCCGTTCCGCCGCGCGGACGATCTCCGATTCCGGCGCCGGCCATTCCGGTTCCGCATTCGGGCAGTGCGAGGTCAGCGACTCCTCCGCGTAAGGTCATGGCCGCCGAACTTTCCTTGGTCTTTCCCGGGACGGTGATCGTCCGGCGCCGTTTCGGCTCTCGCCTATCGACCTTGCCGCCACCCTGAATCCTTAGTGAACGCAATGCCGGAAAGCGCTCATGATTTGCACGGGCGTGGCGCGTTCCCCGTGCTCGCTTGGGGTTGTCGGGCCCGGCGGAGATCTTTGGGATCGATTGGCGGACGCGCGCCGCGCCGGGCGGGTCAACCCCGCCGAACGCGCCGATCGGACCGTGGCGGGCCGGCCGGACTCGGCGGACCGGCCGCGCGCGGCGGGACGGTAGGACCGGGCGGGCCGGGCGCGCGCGGCGGGACGGCAGGACCGGGCGGGCCGGCCGCGCGCGGCGGGACGGCCGGACCGGGCGGGCCAGGCGCGCGCGGCGGGACGGCCGGACCGGGCGGGCCAGGCGCGCGCGGCGGGACGGTCAGGCGGCGGCGCCCGTGCCGGGGACGGGGCGGGTCAGGAGGGCCACCGGGGCCTCGCCCACGCGGGTCAGGACGAGGGTGACCGCGGTCCCGCCCTTCGGGCGCCGGCCGCCGAAGCCGAGGTCGCGGCGGAGCCGGTCGACGTCCACCGCCGAGCCGCGCTTCTTGATCGTCAGCACCCCGGCCTCGCGGCGGCGCAGCTCGGCCCGCAGGCGCTTCACCGAGAACGGCATCACGTCGTCGATCTCGTAGGCCGAGGCGAACGGCGTCGGCCGCAGCGCGTCGGACGTCACGTACGCGATGTGCCGGTCCGCGAGCCCGCCCCCGACGAGCGCGGCGACCTCGGCGACGAGTCCCGCCCGGATCACCGCGCCGTCCGGCTCGTACAGGTAGCGGCCCCACCCCCGGACCTCCGGGCCGCCGAGCCCCTCGTCGGGGACGAGCGTGTGAACGTTCGGGGAGATCAGGGTCGCGCGGCGGCGAACGTCGCCCGCCAGGCCGCCGAGCCACAGCGCGGCCTCCTTCACCTCGCCGCCGACCGAGATCCACTCGGCCTCCGCGCCGTCCGGCACCGCATCGTGCGGGATGCCGGGCGCGACCTTCACGCACCCGGACGGCACGCGTCCGGCCAGGCCGAGCACGGTGTCCAGCGGCGGCTCGTACGACCGGGGATCGAAGACGCGGCCCCGCGCCGTACGGCGGCCAGGGTCGGCGAACACCGCCGCGTAGCCCGACGGGTCCTCCTCCCTGGCGTCGCCTTCCCTGACGGTGACGATGCCGTCCAGCCCGAACGACACGACATTGGCCCGCGCGACCTCGGCCGTCAGGGGGTCCAGCTCGACGCCCTCGCCGCCGATGCCCGCGCGCGCTCGCGCGAGGAGGTCCGCGCCGATCCCGCACCCGAGGTCGAGGACCCGTTCACCCGGCCGCAGGCAGGAGGCGAAGCGGCGGGCGCGGTGCTCGGCCACGCAGGCGCGCGTGGACTGCTCCAGACCGGCCTGGGTGAAGTACATCCGGGACGCGTCGGCGCCGAACTTGGCCACCGCCCGCCCCCTCAGCCGGACCTGCGTCAGGGCGGCGGCGACGAGGTCGGCCGGATGCCCGCGGCGGAGCCGGGAGGCGGTGCCGATCAGCCCGTCCTCGCTCACGTCCGCCGCTCCGGCCTCCGCGAGAAGAGCCTGGCCGGACGGGGTGAGCAGGCCGCGGAACGCCTCGATGTCCATAGGCTGGACCGTAGCGCCGCGCGAGCGCGCCCCGGACGGTCGCCCGTCCGCGCGAACGGGCCGTCCGCTCGCCCGTGTCCGTGTTGACGGGCCACCGGGCACGGAATAGTCTCACGACTGGCACTCTCCGAGGGAGAGTGCCAACACAGCGACAAGGTCGGTCTGGCACCCGCGACGACAGGCCGGTCCAGGGTCGCCTCTCTGTCACATGTGCCGGTCGGCCCGCCGAGGCCGGCCGAGGATCAATCGAAGGGGAGGTCAGATCGTGACGACCGCCACCAAGGTTGTTCTCAAGCCGCTTGAGGACCGCATCGTCGTCCAGCCGCTTGAGGCCGAGACCACCACCGCGTCGGGCCTGGTGATTCCCGACACCGCCAAGGAGAAGCCCCAGGAGGGCACCGTCCTGGCCGTCGGACCGGGCCGCGTCGACGACAAGGGCGACCGCGTCCCCGTCGACGTCAAGGTCGGCGAGGTCGTGCTCTACAGCAAGTACGGCGGCACCGAGGTCAAGTACAACGGCGAGGAGTACCTCGTCCTCTCGGCCCGCGACGTGCTCGCGGTCATCGAGAAGTAATCACCGAGACGTGATGCACCGCCCCGGTCCGGCCCGCTTCGTGGGGCGGCCGGGGCGGATCGCGTGACAAAGGAGTTCATCTCATGGCGAAGATCCTGGAGTTCGACGAGGACGCTCGCCGGGCTCTTGAGCGCGGCGTCAACGCTCTCGCTGACGCCGTCAAGGTGACGATCGGCCCGCGCGGCCGCAACGTCGTCATCGACAAGAAGTTCGGTGCGCCGACCATCACCAACGACGGCGTCACCATCGCCCGCGAGGTGGAGCTGGAGGACCCCTACGAGAACCTCGGGGCCCAGCTCGCCAAGGAGGTGGCGACCAAGACCAACGACATCGCCGGCGACGGCACCACCACCGCGACGGTGCTCGCCCAGGCGCTGGTGCGCGAGGGCATCCGCAACGTGGCCGCCGGGGCCTCCCCGCTGAGCCTCAAGCGGGGCATCGACGCCGCCGCCCAGTACGTCTCCGAGCAGCTCCTCAAGAGCGCCCGCGAGGTCCAGGACAAGGACGAGATCGCGCACGTCGCGACCATCTCCGCCCAGGACCCGCAGATCGGCGAGCTGATCGCCGAGGCGTTCGAGAAGGTCGGCAAGGACGGCGTCATCACCGTCGAGGAGGCCCACACGATGGGCCTCGAACTGGAGTTCACCGAGGGCCTCCAGTTCGACAAGGGCTACCTGTCGCCGCACATGGTCACCGACCCCGAGCGCATGGAGGCCGTCCTGGAGGACGCCTACGTGCTCATCGTGGACGGCAAGATCTCCAACGTGCAGGAGTTCCTGCCGCTGGCCGAGAAGGTCGCCCAGACCAAGAAGCCGCTGCTGGTCGTGGCCGAGGACGTCGAGGGCGAGGCCCTCGCGCTGCTGGTCGCCAACAAGATCCGCGGCACGTTCCTGTCGGTGGCCGTCAAGGCCCCCGGCTTCGGCGACCGCCGCAAGGCGATGCTCGGCGACATGGCCGTCCTCACCGGCGGCCAGGTCGTCAGCGAGGCCATCGGCCTCAAGCTCGACAGCATCGGCCTTGAGGACCTCGGCAAGGCCCGCCGCATCACGGTCACCAAGGACGCCACCACCATCGTCGACGGTGAGGGCTCGCAGGACGACATCTCCGGCCGGATCAACGAGATCAAGGTCGAGATCGACAACAGCGACTCCGACTGGGACCGCGAGAAGCTCCAGGAGCGCCTCGCCAAGCTGGCCGGCGGCGTGTGCGTGCTGCGCGTCGGCGCCGCCACCGAGGTGGAGCTCAAGGAGAAGAAGCACCGCCTGGAGGACGCGATCTCGTCCAGCCGCGCGGGCATCGAGGAGGGCATGGTCTCGGGCGGCGGCAGCGCGCTGGTGCACGTGGCCAAGCGCGGCTTCGACGCCCTCGGCCTGTCCGGCGACGAGGCCACCGGCGCCGAGGCGGTCCGCCGCGCGCTGGTCGAGCCGCTGCGCTGGATCGCCGAGAACGCCGGCCAGGAGGGCTACGTCGTGGTCTCCAAGGTCCAGGAGCTGGACGAGGGGCACGGCTACAACGCCGCCACCGCCGAGTACGGCGACCTCATCGCGCAGGGCGTCATCGACCCGGTCAAGGTCACCCGTTCGGCGGTCACCAACGCCGCCTCCATCGCGGGCATGCTGCTGACCACCGAGGCGCTCGTCGTCGAGAAGCCGGAGGAGCCCGAGGAGGGCGCCGCCGGAGGCCACGGCCACGGTCACGGCCACGGCCACTGACCGACGCGCCCGTCGCTGACGGACGGCCCGCCCGAGGGAGGCGTGCGGCTCGGCTCCCTCCCCACGGCCCGTCCAGCACCACCCCAAGGCCCCGCCCAAGGCGGGGGCCTTGTCACGTCCAGAGCCGAGACCCCTGCCGCCCCCGCGCCGAAAGCCTGCCGCGCCACAGGAGCGGCGGACCACCATGCCCGAGGCCCATCGGCTGTGCCCCGGGTGCGGGTCTGCCACACCCAACGGCAAGGACGCTGCGTCCCGGACCGGCTTGTCACGCCCTGACGGCGGAGTCCGCCGCGTCCAGCCAGGGGCGGAGATTGCTGTGCCCCGAGGTACGAACGCTGCGTCCCAGGGTGAGGACCTGTCGTGTTCTAGGGACGGGGGCCTGTCGCGTCCTGAGGCACGGAATTGGCCGCGCCCTGGAGGGCCGGGGCCTCCGTGCGTCCACAGGTGGAGTCTGCCGTGTCGACGAGCGGGAGCCTGCCGCGTCGTGAGGTCGGACGTCTGTTGTGCCCTAGGGGGTGGGGGTTGTCGTGTCCTGGGATGGGGGGCGGTCGGGGGCTCGGTGGGGGTGGGGTGGGACTTGACTGGAGGGGTTTACCGGGGTGGGGGCGGGAGGCGGGGTGGGGCGGTTGGCTTTCGGTGGGGGGTGTTCCGTTCGCCAAGGAGTTCCGGATTGTGGGGGCGAGTAGGGCGATGGGTCGTTTGTAGGTAGTTGCAGTGCAACTTGTGACATTCTCGGAACGCTCCGCGCCCGGCTGACCGCGTTGTGTCATATCAGGCGGCTCGTCCTCGCACTGTGACCATTCCGTTGTCGTGCACAGTGGAGACAGGCAGGGGCCCGCTGGGCATCATGCTCTACGTGACCGAGGGATGCTACGCCGGGACCATGACCGCGCGCGCAACCGAACCCTCGGGGGGGTCCGCCCCTCCACCACCCCACGACACCGGCCGCGGGGTGCGGGTGCTGCGCACGGCGAAAGCCGACGAAAGCGACCTCAAGGAACTGACGACACTCGCCGTCCAGGGTGATCCGGGCGCCATCGAGGTGCTCATCGCCGAGGTCCGTCCGATGGTCGTCCGGTACTGCCGGGCGCGGCTCGGCCGGATCTCCGGGCAGTACCACATCGCCGACGACGTGGCCCAGGAGGTCTGCATCGCGGTGCTGTCGGCGCTGCCCCGCTACCGCGACATGGGACGGCCGTTCGCGTCGTTCGTGTTCGGCATCGCGGCGCACAAGATCGCCGACGCGCTGCGCAGCGCGGTCCGCGCGGCCGTGCCCACCGAGGACCTTCCCGACGGCCCCGACGACCGGCCGGGGCCCGAGGAGACGGTGGTGCGCTACATCGAGGCGCAGCGCGCCCGCGACCTGCTGACGCGGTTGCCCGACCACCAGCGGGAGCTGGTGCTGCTGCGGGTGGTGGCGGGTCTGTCGGCGGAGGAGACCGGTAATGTACTGGGCATGTCCGCGGGGGCCGTACGGGTCGCGCAGCACCGGGCTCTGGCCCGGCTTCGGGCGATGGCCAGAGAGGAGTCGATCGCTTGACGGAGCGGAGCCGCGGCGCCCCGGATCCGGTCGGCCCTTCTCCGTACGCCGGCCCGCGGGACCTGGGTGCGGTGCGCCGCACGGACGCGATCTTCGATGCCCTGGCGGCACGGCGCGCTGCCAGCTCTGCACGCCGCTCCGGGGGCGTGCCTGACCCCGGCGACGACCCGGCCGTGCACCTGCTGCGCGCCCTGATCGACGATGTGGACGACACCGCCGCGGCCGAGCCCGCCGCCGCGGCGGAGGCCCCGACGGGCACGCCGTCCGGTCCCGGTTCGGGCCCGCGCCGCCGCGGCCCGCGCACGATCGTGGCGCTCGGCGTGGCGGGGGCCGTCCTCGCCAGCACGGGCGTCGCGGCGGCGGGCAGCGGGCTCACCGGCCATTCCGGGCAGTCCCCGAGCGCCGCGGGCGTACGGGAGGACGCGCGCCCGGCGGGCCCCGAGTCCACCGACTCCCGGCGCGAGAGCACCGCGCCCGCGCCGCAGCCCGTACAGCCGCCGCCTGCCAGGAGCCGTCCCGAGCCCAAGCCGTCCGTTCCGGCGGACGAGCCCCGGGCGAACGACCCGGCGCGCCAACGCACCGAGCGCATCGAACGGCTCAAGAACCGGCTGGAGAGCCTCCTGCCGCCCGAGTTCCCGTCGGAGCCGCGGCCCCGCAAGCGGGCGGGGAAGCCCGACCGCTCCGGTCCGGGCTACGGGCCCGAGCACGGCTTCTCGCCCCGTTCCGGCCCGCCCGAACGGGGCGACGACGACACCAAGCGCACGCTCGACGACATCCGCAGGCGGGCGCACAAGCACTTCAACGACCGGCACCGCTGAGCCGTCCGGCCGTCGAACGGCCCGGCTCACTCGGGTTCGCGGCCCTCTTCGCTGTCGATCACGCCGTCGACGTAGCCGCGGGCGTACTCCCAGCTCACGTAGTCGACGGGGTCGGGTGACAGGGCGGGCTCGTGCACGCGGGGCAGGCCCTGGTCGAGCAGGTGCCGCAGGTTGCCGTGCAGCAGCTCCCAGTCGATGTAGTGGAGCTTGCCGCAGTCGCCGCAGTCGACCGTCAGGCCGCGGACGCCGAGGGGTTCGAGCAGGGCCCGGAACACCTCCAGGTCGGCGAGGTCGGCCAGCACGTCCTCCCGCTCGGCCACGCTGAGCGGAGCCGTGTCGTCGTCCGGGTCGCCGAGCGACGCCGCCGGATCCTCCGGATCGCCGGCGAACGGGTCGAGCGGGGCATCGTCGTGCACACACCCCACGCTACTGCGAGGGCCCCCGTCCGGTGCACCCCCCGGTCTCCTCTGTGCGCGAACAATCACATTCCGTGCCCGGATCCGGGGAATTCGGCGGGATATGCACGCGTTGCCGATGTCACCAAGACCACCCCCAGGCCGCGGCGAAGGCGCCGCCCGTCCCGCAGCGGACGCCCTACCATGGGAGAGGCCGCCGTGACCTGGCCGGACGCCGCCACGACCCCTGGGAAGGCAATCGATGAACCCCGCAGCCGAGCCCGCAAAGTTCCTCCCCGAGGGCCTGACCTTCGATGATGTGCTGCTGCTGCCGGGCTACTCCGACCTCCAGCCGGGCGAGGCCGACACCTCGACGCGGCTGACCCGCCGCGTGTCGCTGCGGATGCCGCTGGTGTCGGCGGCCATGGACACCGTCACCGAGGCCCGTACGGCGGTCGCGATGGCGCGCCAGGGCGGGATCGGCGTGCTGCACCGCAACATGCCCCCGAGGAGCAGGCCGACCAGGCCGACCGGGTCAAGCGGTCCGAGGCCGGGATGGTCACCAACCCCGTGACCTGCATGCCGGACGCGACCCTCGCCGACGTCGAGGAGCTGTGCGCCCGCTACCGGATCTCCGGCGTCCCGGTCACCGACGTGCGCGGCGTGCTGGTCGGCATCGTCACCAACCGCGACATGCGGTTCGAGACCGACCCGTCCCGTACGGTGCGCGAGGTCATGACCCCGATGCCGCTGATCACCGCGCCGGTGGACGTCTCCAAGGACGACGCGTTCGCTCTGCTGGCGGGGCACAAGGTCGAGAAGCTGCCGCTGATCGACGGCGAGGGCCGGCTGCGCGGCCTGATCACGGTCAAGGACTTCACCAAGAGCGAGCAGTACCCCGACTCCACCAAGGACGCCGACGGGCGGCTGCTCGTCGCGGCGGCCGTCGGCGTCGGGGAGGACGGGATCCGCCGGGCCCAGGCCCTCGTCGAGGCGGGCACCGACGTGATCATCGTGGACACCGCGCACGGCCACTCCAAGGGCGTCGCCGACACCATCGCCAAGATCAAGGCGAACGCGCGGGTCGAGGTGGTCGGCGGCAACATCGCCACGTACGCGGGCGCGAAGGCGCTGATCGAGGCGGGCGCCGACGGCGTCAAGGTCGGCGTCGGACCGGGCTCGATCTGCACCACGCGGGTCGTCGCGGGCGTCGGCGTGCCGCAGATCACCGCGATCTTCGAGGCCACCCGGGCCGCCCGCGAGGCCGGGGTCCCGGTCATCGGCGACGGCGGGCTCCAGTACTCCGGCGACATCGCCAAGGCGATCGTCGCGGGCGCCGACACCGTCATGCTCGGCAGCCTGCTCGCCGGAGTGGAGGAGTCGCCCGGCGAGCTGATCTTCGTGCACGGCAAGCAGTACAAGTCGTACCGGGGGATGGGGTCGCTCGGCGCCATGCGCAACCGCGAGCGCGGCGGATCGTTCTCCAAGGACCGGTACGCGCAGGCCGACGTGTCCGCCGAGGAGAAGCTGATCCCCGAGGGCGTCGAGGGCCAGGTGCCCTACCGCGGCCCCCTCGCGAACGTCGCGCACCAGCTCGTCGGCGGGCTGCACCAGTCCATGTGGTACGCGGGCGCCCGTACGATCCCCGAGCTCCAGCAGCGCGGCCAGCTCATGCGCATCAGCGCCGCCGGACTCCGCGAGAGCCACCCGCACGACATCCAGATGACCGTCGAGGCCCCCAACTACCAGGGCCGCTGAGTTCATCGAAGTCCCGGCCCAGTCCTCTCGCCTAGCGGCTCGCTCCCTGACCGTGCCTTTGCGAGTGCTGCATCGCTTCGCGATCTGCCCGGGGAGGCTCGCCTTCGGCCTTGCCTCCCCGGCCAGTTAACGCACTCGCGCGGGGGTCGGGGTTGTTGCGGGGTGGATCCAACGCGTTGGCGTGGTGGTGCGGGTCGTTGCCGGGTAGGTCTGGACCGCGTTCGGTAGGGTCCGCCGCGCGCCGTGGTCCGAGGTCTGGGACGGCGGGACGCTGTGGAGGTGTGGGGACGGGTGGCCCGGAGGCGGGGGCCCTTAGACTCCCGATGCGGATATCAACCGTGTGATCACGGGAAGAATTGGACGAAAGTCATATTTTCTCCTGCGGCGGGGCGACCGCCGTTGCGGGGTGGGCGAGAGGACTGGGGCAGTGGCTGCTGAGGTGGAGATCGGCCGGGGCAAGAGCGGCCGCCGGGCGTACGCGTTCGACGACATCGGGATCGTGCCGTCGCGGCGTACGCGCGACCCGGAGGAGGTCAGCGTCGCCTGGCAGATCGACGCCTACCGGTTCGAGATGCCGCTGGTGGTCGCGCCGATGGACAGCGTGGTCAGCCCGGCGACCGCGATCGCGGTCGGGCGGCTCGGCGGGCTCGCGGTGCTCGACCTCGAAGGGCTGTGGACGCGGTACGAGAACCCCGAGCCGCTGCTGGCCGAGATCGCCTCGCTGGACGACGTGCGCGCCACCCAGCGGCTCCAGGAGATCTACGGCGAGCCGATCAAGGAGGAGCTGATCGGCCGCCGGATCGAGGAGATCCGGGAGGCGGGCGTGACGGTCGCGGCGCGGCTGTCGCCGCAGCGCACCGCGCAGTTCCACAAGGCCGTGATCGACGCCGGGGTGGACCTGTTCGTGATCCGCGGCACCACGGTCTCGGCCGAGCACGTGTCGGGACGGGCCGAGCCGCTCAACCTCAAGCAGTTCATCTACGACCTGGACGTGCCGGTGATCGTCGGCGGCTGCTCGACGTACACCGCGGCGCTGCACCTGATGCGCACCGGCGCGGCGGGGGTGCTGGTCGGGTTCGGCGGCGGGTCCGGGCACACCACGCGGACCGTCCTCGGCGTGGCGGTGCCGATGGCGACGGCGGTCGCCGACGTGGCCGCCGCGCGCCGCGACTACATGGACGAGTCCGGCGGACGGTACGTGCACGTGATCGCCGACGGCGGCATGGTCAACAGCGGCGACATCGCCAAGGCGTTCGCCTGCGGGTCGGACGCGGTGATGATCGGCTCGCCGTTCGCCCGTTCCACCGAGGCGCCGGGCCGCGGCTACCACTGGGGCAGCGAGGCGCACCACGGCGACGTGCCGCGCGGCGCCCGGCTCGACCTCGGCACGATCGGCACGATGGAGCAGATCCTGTTCGGCCCCTCCCACGTGGCGGACGGGTCGATGAACCTCATCGGCGCGCTGCGCCGGGCGATGGCGACCTCCGGCTACACCGAGCTGAAGGAGTTCCAGCGGGTGCAGGTCGTGGTGGCGCCGCAGGCCCGCTGAGCGCCGCGCGCCCGCGCGTGCCCCGGGACGGCCGCGCATTCCCGTTCGCGCCTGTGGGAAGAGCCACGCCCGTGGGCGGGGTGCCACGGGCGCGAATGGGTGATTCCGGTGTGGACCGGTCCTTACTGTTGGGTAGGTAGAGGTCGTCGACCCGAGAGCACAGGGGGGAAGCGCGATGACGGGATCACCGGTGACCGGCTTGGGGAGCTCGCGGCTCGGACCGGCCGAACGGACCGCCGCACTGGACCGGATGTCCCGCGAGGAGTTCGACGTCGTGGTGGTCGGCGCCGGGATCGTCGGCGCGGGCGCGGCCCTGGACGCCGCGACGCGCGGGCTGTCGGTGGCGGTGGTGGAGGCGCGCGACTTCGCCTCCGGGACGTCGTCGCGCTCGTCCAAGCTGATCCACGGCGGGCTGCGGTACCTGGAGCAGTACAACTTCGACCTCGTCCGGGAGGCGCTGACCGAGCGCGGGCTGCTGCTCCAGCGCATCGCCCCGCACCTGGTGCGCCCGGTGCCGTTCCTGCTGCCGACCACCCACCACGTGTGGGAGCGCGGCTACTTCGGCGCGGGCGTCGCGCTGTACGACGCGCTGGCATTCCAGATGGGCAGCACCCGAGGCGTCCCCCACCACCGGCACCTGTCGCGGCGCGGCGCGCTGCGGCTGGCGCCGTCGCTGAAGAAGGACGCGTTCACCGGCGCGATCCAGCTCTGGGACGCGCAGGTGGACGACGCCCGGTTCGTGATGATGGCGCTGCGCACGGCCGCCGAGTACGGCGCGCGCATCGCGTCCCGCACCCAGTGCGTGGGCTTCCTGCGCGAGGGCGAACGGGTCACGGGCCTGCGCATCCGCGACCTTGAGGGCAACACCACCAGCGAGGTCCGCGCCAAGCAGGTCGTGAACGCGACGGGCGTGTGGACCGACGACATCCAGGAGCTCGTCGGCGGGCGCGGCCAGATCCACGTCAAGGCGTCCAAGGGCATCCACCTGGTCGTCCCGAAGGACCGCATCCACTCGGCGACCGGCATCCTGCTGCGCACCGAGAAGTCGGTGCTGTTCGTCATCCCGTGGGGACGGCACTGGATCATCGGCACCACCGACACCGCCTGGGACCTCGACAAGGTGCACCCGGCGGCGTCGCGCGCCGACATCGACTACGTGCTGGAGCACGTCAACTCGGTGCTGAACACCCCGCTCACGCACGACGACGTCGAGGGCGTGTACGCGGGGCTCCGGCCGCTGCTGACGGGCGAGACCGAGGAGACGTCCAAGCTGTCGCGCGAGCACGTCGTGGCGCACCCGGTGCCGGGCCTGGTGCTCGTCGCGGGCGGGAAGTACACGACGTACCGGGTGATGGCCAAGGACGCCATCGACGCCGTCGCGCACGGCCTGGACGGCAAGGTCGCCGAGTCGTGCACCGACAGCCTCGCGCTCGTCGGCGGCGAGGGCTACCAGGCGATGTGGAACGCGCGGCACCGCCTCGCCGCGCGTTCGGGCCTGCACGTGGCCCGCATCGAGCACCTGCTGCGCCGGTACGGGACGCTGGTCGACGACCTGCTGAAGCTGATCGCCGACGACCCCGGGCTCGGCAGGCCGCTGACCGGCGCCGACGACTACCTGCGCGCCGAGATCGTGTACGCGGCGTCGCACGAGGGCGCCCGGCATTTGAACGACGTGCTGGCCCGGCGTACCCGCATCTCGATCGAGACGTGGGACCGGGGGATCGGCGTCGCGCAGGAGGCCGCGGACCTGCTCCAGCCGGTGCTCGGCTGGTCCAAGAAGCAGCGCGACCGCGAGATCGAGTACTACCGCAAGCGGATCGAGGCCGAGCGCGCCTCCCAGGCGCAGGACGGCGACCAGGAGGCCGACGCCCGCCGACGCGGCGCCCCCGACATCGTCCCGACCGCCACCCCGTGACGCCGGCCACGCCCCGAGCGCTGTTCGCGTCGTTCCCGCTCTGACCGCCGAAGGCCCGCCCCGTCCCCGCCGTCGTCAGGGGCGGGGACGGCACGGTGTCCGGATGTGGCAATTCGGGAGCTTTGAGGTGTAAGGCGCGAATACGTAAATAGGTGCTAATCTCCTGCCCTGCTCTGATCATGGGGGTCAGCGGGGCTGGAGGGCACATGCGGCGGATCGCGATCGCGTCCGGGGGAGTCGCCATCGCGGCGGCTCTGGTGGTCACGGACGTGGGAACGGCCTCGGCGGCCGTCCCGGCCACTCCGGCGGCGTCCCCGGCGAGGCCCGCGACGCCCGCCAAGGCCGCGAAGACCGCCAAGGGCGCCAAGGGCAAGGCCGCGAAGCGCAAGAAGTACTACGTGGCGCAGGGGCCGAGGTTCAACCTGCCGACCGGGAACGCGTACCAGCAGGGCGCGATCGACACCTACGTCAAGAAGCTGATCCGGCACGCGCCGGCGGGCTCCGAGATCGACGTGTCGCTGTTCCGGCTCCAGACCGACGGGATGGCCAGGGAACTCGTCCGCGCCCACAAGCGCAAGGCCAAGGTCCGGGTCGTCATCGACAGCGACTCGCTGAAGAAGCGGGGCCACGTCTACACGTACCTGCGCAAGAACCTCGGCTCCAGCACGAAGCGCCGCTCGTGGATCCTGACCTGCCCGAAGGGGCGCGGCTGCATCGCGCCCCACGTGAAGGGGCAGTGGAGCAAGAACCACAACAAGTTCTACGCGTTCTCCCGCACGTACGACTCGCGCAACGTGGTCGTGCAGACGTCCGGCAACGCGACCGGCGGGATGTACAACCAGTACAACGACGCGTACACGATGGTCGACGCGAAGCTCTACACCGCGTACCGCCGGTACTTCTACGACCTGGCCAAGCGCCGCCCGAACGGGAACTACTACCGCACCCGCTCCTCCGGGATGCGTTCGGTGTCGTACTTCCCGAAGGCGTCCGGCGACCCGATCGTGGACGCGCTGAAGAAGGTGAGCTGCAAGGGCGGCACGCGGCTGCGGCTGTCGAGCGGCATGTTCACCCGTACCAGCGTGTCCCGGCAGCTCTCCAAGCTGGACGACGCGGGCTGCGACGTGAAGGTCGTCAGCGGCAGCCTCGGCGAGTCGGCCGCGAAGGCCCTCGCCAAGCCCGGCCCGCACGGCGGCCCCGCCGTGCACGTGTTCACGCCGAAGCAGGCCAAGCAGGCGCACTCCAAGTACCTGCTGATCGACGGCGTGTACGCCGGGCACCGCCGCAAGATGGTGATGACGGGCAGCCACAGCTACACCACCGCCGCGCTGCGCCTCAACGACGAGTCGATGCTCACCATCCCGTACAGCGGCACCTACGGCGTCTACCTGCGCAACTTCAACCGGGTGTACGCGGCGGCGTACGGCAGGCTCTCGATCGCCCCGTGGAACCCGACCAAGACCGTTCCCGACAACGCCGTGGACCCGGAGAACGAGCCGGTCACCACCAAGGAACTGAACCTCCCCGAGACCGAGGCCCCGGCCACCCCCTGACCGCCGCCACGTCCCGCGGCCAGGGAGCGGGCCCTAGGGCCTGGGCCTGGGCAGGGGCCTGATCAACACGGTCGGGGCTTCAGTAGGCGCAGACCTGTCGAGTAGAGGGCGGCGGGGACGCGGTCGGGGTCCAGGTGGTGCTGGAGGGCCAGGCCGGTGTCCAGGGCCACGGCCAGGGTCGCGCGGTCGAGCGGTTCGACGCCGTCCGCCGTGTCGAGGGCGCGTGCCAGGCGGGTGCGGCGCTCGGCGTACCAGTCGGCGATGCGCGCGCCCACGGCGGGCTCGCGCATGCCGTACAGCCAGAACTCCACCATCAGCATGCCGTGCAGCCGCGCTCCTTCGCCCGCGTCGCGCCGGGCGTACGCCTGGGCGGCGCGTTCGTAGCGTTCGTCCAGGGTGCCCTCGCCGTGCAGCTCGTCGCAGATCTCGCCGCCCGCGTGGTCGCGGGTGTGGCGGTCCAGCAGGGCGAGGAGCAGGTCGGTCTTGCCCGCGAAGTTGGAGTAGACCGCTCCCTTGGTCATGCCCGCCGCCGCGGCGACGTCGTCGAGCGAGGCGCCGTGGATGCCGCGCTCGGCCCAGAGCCGCTGCGCGGCGCCGAGCAGCGCGTCCCGGGTGCGCGCGCGGCGCTCCCGCCGCACACGCGCCTGCGCCTCCGCCCGCGCCGCCGCCTCCGCGCGTTCCGCCGCCTCCCGCGCCTGCGCCTCCGCCTGTGCCGCGGCCTCCGTGCGCGCAGCCTCGGCCCGCGCCGCGGCCTCCGTGCGTTCCTGGTCTTCGGCTGCTTCGAGGGGGTCCTCTGGTCCGCTGCCGCCGGTTCCCTCGGGCCGTTGGCCGTCGTGGGCGTCGATCATGTGGTGTTCCCTTCCTCCGCACGCGGGCGCGGGCCGTCCGCGGGCCCGGCGCGCGCGGCAGCGAACGGCCGGGAGCGGGCGGCCGAACGCCGCTTCTCCTCCTTGTTACGGAATACACCGCCAGTGCATGGTCAATCACCGACTTCGGGAAGTCGGCCGACATGGAACGATCCGATCGACCGTCACGGAAAGCGTGCCGCAAATCACCGCAAGTAGCCTGTTACTTGCGGGTAGTCAGAGGTGGCCAGGGGGTCATAGTCTGCATTCATGGCATCCCCGACGGTTCCCGCCAAAGGCGCGGCAGAGCACAAGCTCCCCAGGACCCTGATCGAGCGGCTGGCCTCCCACGTGGCCTCGGACGGCGCCGAGACCGCGACCATCCCGACCCCGTTCACCGGCGAGCCCCTCGCCACCGTCCCGGTCTCCACGGCCGCCGACGTGCTGAAGGCCTACGAGCGGGCCCGCGAGGCGCAGCGCTCCTGGGCGCGGCTGCCGGTGTCCGAACGGGTCAAGCCGTTCCTGCGGCTGTCGGACGCGCTGGTGGACCGCCGCGACGAGATCCTCGACGTCATCCAGTTGGAGACGGGCAAGGCGCGTCGCCACGCGATGGAGGAGTTCCTCGACGTGGCGCTGTGCTCGCTCTACTACGCGCGCCGCGCGGAGAGGCTGCTGAGGCCGCGCCGCCGCCAGGGCATGATGCCGGGCGTCACGCGCGTCCGCGAGCTGCGCCACCCGAAGGGCGTCGTCGCGCTGATCGCCCCCTGGAACTACCCGTTCGCGCTCGGCGCCAGCGACATCGCGCCCGCGCTGATGGCGGGCAACGCGGTGATCCAGAAGCCGGACACCCAGACCTGCCTGTCCAGCCTGTGGGTGCTGGACCTGCTGATCTCCCTCGGGCTGCCGCGCGACCTGTGGCAGGTCGTCGTCGGCGAGCCGGCGGAGATCGGCGACCCGCTGATCGACAACGCCGACTACCTGTCGTTCACCGGCTCCACCAAGGGCGGCAAGGCGATCGCGGGGAAGGTCGCCTCCCGGCTCGTCGGCTACTCGATGGAGCTCGGCGGCAAGAACCCGATGATCGTGCTGGACGACGCCGACGTCGAGCGCACCGCCCGCGGCGCCGTCCGCGCCTGCTTCACCAACGCCGGGCAGCTGTGCATCTCGATCGAGCGGATGTACGTGCACGAGGCGATCTACGACCGGTTCGTGCCCCGCTTCGCCGAGATCACCAAGAACCTGAGGCTCGGCACCGAGCTGAGCTTCGACGTCGAGATGGGCTCGCTGACCTACCCGCGCCAGCTCGACGTCGTCACCCGGCACGTCGAGCAGGCCGTCAAGGAGGGCGCGACGGTCCTCGCGGGCGGCAGGCCGCGCCCCGAGGTCGGCCCGCTGTTCTACGAGCCGACCGTGCTCACGGACGTGACCGGCGAGATGGACCTGTGCGCGAACGAGACGTTCGGCCCGGTCGTCGCGATCTACAAGGTCAAGAGCGAGGAGGAGGCGATCCGCCGCGCGAACGACACCGAGTTCGGGCTGAACGCCTCGGTCTGGACCAAGGACGTCGCGCGCGGACGCCGCGTCGCCGCCCGCCTGGAGGCCGGGACGGTGAACGTCAACGACGGGTTCGGCGCCGCGTTCGCCTCGTACGACGCGCCGATGGGCGGGATGAAGCAGTCCGGGATGGGCCGCCGCCACGGCTCGGAGGGGCTGCTGAAGTTCACCGAGGTGCAGACGGTCGCGAGCCAGCACTTCATGGACCTCGAACCTCCCGGGAAGATCGGCTACGACACGTTCGCCGACGTCATGGCCACCGGCATCAAGCTCATGAAGCGGCTGCGCGTCAAGTGAGCGGGGACGTGCCGATGGATTACGACGTCCTGGTCGTCGGCTCGGGGTTCGGCGGCAGCGTCACGGCGCTGCGGCTGACCGAGAAGGGCTACCGGGTGGGGGTGGTCGAGGCGGGCCGCCGCTTCGACACCAACCCGACCGGCGCGCCGGGGTCCCGCTACCCCGAGCTGCCGAAGACCAACTGGCGCGTCTCCCGCTACCTGTGGGCGCCCGCGCTCGGCCTCACCGGGATGCAGCGCGTCCACGTGATCCGCGGGCGAAGACCAGCCGCGTCATGGTGCTCGCGGGCGCGGGGGTCGGCGGCGGGTCGCTGAACTACGCCAACACGCTGTACGTGCCGCCCGAGCCGTTCTTCAAGGACCGGCAGTGGGCGCACATCACCGACTGGCAGGACGAGCTCAGGCCGTACTACGAGCAGGCCCGCCGGATGCTCGGCGTCGTCCGGAACCCGACGACGACCGAGGCCGACAAGGTGATCAAGAAGGTCGCGGACCGGATGGGCAAGGGCGACACGTTCGTCCGGACGCCCGTCGGCGTGCACTTCGGCGCCGGGCCGGGCATCGAGACCGCCGACCCGTACTTCGGCGGCGTCGGGCCCCGGAGGCGCGGCTGCCTGGAGTGCGGCGAGTGCATGGTCGGCTGCCGCCACGGCGCCAAGAACATGCTCACCGAGAACTACCTCTACCTCGCCGAGAAGGCCGGCGCGCGGGTCATGCCGCTCAGCCGCGTCACCCAGGTCACCCCCCTCGCGGGCGGCGGGTACGGGGTGGAGATCGTGCGGACGGGGTCGTTCGGGCGCAACCGCAAGACGCTCACCGCCGAGCAGGTCGTCTTCGCCGCCGGGACGTACGGCACGCAGAAGCTGCTGCACAAGCTGCGCTCGACCGGCCGCCTGCCGGGCCTGTCGCCCCGCCTCGGCGCGCTGACCCGCACCAACTCCGAGGCGATCCTCGGCGCGGGCCGCCGCAACGGCGTCGCGGGCCCCGACTACTCCGAGGGCGTCGCGATCACCTCGTCGTTCCACCCGACGCCCGACACCCACATCGAGCCCGTCCGGTACGGGCGCGGCTCGAACCTGATGGCCGGCCTCCAGACCCTGCTCGTGGACGGCGACCGGCCGGGCGAACGGCACCGGCCGCGCTGGGCGAAGTTCCTCGGCGAGGTGGCCCGGCGGCCCCGCGACCTCGCGCAGCTCTTCGACGTGCGGCACTGGTCGGAACGGACCGTCATCGCCCTGGTCATGCAGGTCCGCGACAACTCGATCACGCTGCGGCCGAAGAAGGGCCCGTTCGGCTGGGACGTGCGCGCCGAGGAGGGCCACGGCGAGCCCAACCCGACGTGGATCCCCGAGGGGCACGAGGCCACCCGGCTGCTCGCCGAGGAGACCGGCGGGATGGCGGGCGGCGCTTGGGGCGACCTGTTCGACGTCCCGCTGACCGCGCACTTCCTCGGCGGCTGCGTGATCGGCGACTCGGCGGACAGCGGGGTCATCGACCCGTACCACCGGGTCTACGGGCACGCCGGGCTGCACATCGTGGACGGCTCGGCGGTCTCGGCCAACCTCGGCGTCAACCCGTCCCTGACGATCACCGCCCAGGCCGAACGGGCGATGTCGTTGTGGCCCAACAAGGGCGAGGACGACGCCCGGCCCGCGCTCGGCGCCCCGTACCGGAGGCTGGCGGCGGTCGCGCCGAAGAACCCGGTCGTCCCCGTGGACGCCCCGGCCGCGCTCCGCCTCCCCATCGCCGGCATCACCTGACAGGCGTTCGCCGACGTCACGTGACGCGCGTCGGCGCGCCGCCCCCGAGGCGGCGCGCCGACGTTGCGGCTCCCGCGGCGCGCCGAGGCCCCGGCGCCCGCGCGGCCGTTCAGCGGCGGTAGGCGGCCCAGACCTTGTGGAGCCGTTCGCCCTGGCCCTTGGTGAACTCGTGCATGCAGCTGTCCCAGGCGTAGTCCATGAAGTTGTGGACGGGGTCGTCGCCGGCGGACGGGCAGGTGTCCTTGCCGGTCGGGCAGCCGTTGGTGGGGTCGCGCTCGTCGGGGGTGTCGGCCACCCGGTCGCCCGCGCCGCCGCAGCCGTCCTGGAACGTGTGGTAGAGCCCGAGCCAGTGGCCGGTCTCGTGCGCGGCGCTGTAGCCGAGGTTGAAGTGCTCGATCGACCCGCCCGGCATGGACCCGGCGTGGACCACGACGCCGTCCTTCTTCGGGTCGCCCTTGTACTTCCAGGGGAACGTCGACCAGCCGAGCAGGTCCTTGCCGAGGTCGGCGCTGTAGAGGTTGAGCGCGCCGGCCCCGCCCTGGCGCAGCTTGGGCTTGAAGGCGGCCTCGTGGCGTTCGGGATCGGAGTACCAGGCCGCGTCGTCGGACCGCGTGACCTTCTTCAGCTCGAACGAGAAGCCCGTGTCGGCGCCGCCCTTCCGGCCGCCGTAGGTGTCGTTCAGCACGGTGATCTGGCGGTCGATCAGGGCGTTCGACACGTTGCCCCTCGCGCCGTCGTGCAGGACGTGGAAGTAGACCGGGATCCTGACCTGCGCTCTGCGGACCTGCTCCTCCGCCTCGGGTGACCGGTGCTCGCCCGCGCGCCGTCCGATGCCGAGGCCCGCGAGGACGTCGGCGAGGTCGCGCTCGACCGTCGCCGCCTGCGCGGGGGTCAGCTCGTTGCGCTCGCGCGCGCCCGAGTCGGGGTCGCGGACGCGGGCGTCCGCGCCGGCGCGGCCATGGCCGGACGCGGGAACGGCGGGAACGCCGGGAACGGCCGGGGCGCCGGGGCTCGCGCAGCCGCCGGGGCCCGCCAGGTGGACGGTGCGGGCAGGCGCCGCAGGGGCCACGGGCGTGGCGGCCGGGACGGCGGGCGCGGAGGCGGCGATCAGGGCGGCGGCTGCGAGCAGCTTCACAACACTCCTATGGACGAGGGCGGGAGACCCACGAAGGCGAGCCCGGACACAGGGCGTTACCAACTCGTACCAGAGAGAGACCGCCCGAGGTGCGCTCTGAGGCCGAAAGCAAGCCGACCGTTACCATCCGGACGCTCTTCCATGCACAAACCCGGCCTCCGGGCGGCGGGCGGGACGGGCCCGGCACGCGCCCCGGGCCGGGGCGGCCGGTATCGGCGCAGGCAGCGGCCCGTAGACTGGGGGTCTCCCTGATATCCCGTGCCGTTCCGCGAAAGGCGTCCTCGGTGCCCGTAGACCAGTCCTTTGACACCGTGCTCGTCGTCGACTTCGGCGCCCAGTACGCGCAGCTGATCGCGCGGCGGGTGCGCGAGTGCAACGTCTTCAGCGAGATCGTGCCGTCCACGATGCCCGCCGCGGAGATGCTCGCCAAGCGCCCGAAGGCGATCATCCTGTCCGGCGGTCCCGCGTCGGTGTACGAGAAGGGCGCGCCGATCGCCCCGGACGGCCTGTTCGACCTGGAGGTCCCGATGCTCGGCATCTGCTACGGGCACCAGGTCATGGCGCAGGCCCTCGGCGGCACCGTCGAGAACTCCGACGTCGCCGAGTACGGCGGCGCGTCCGTCGCCGTCGCCGACCCGGGGATGCTGTTCGAGGGGCTGCCGGGCGAGCAGGCGGTGTGGATGTCGCACCGCGACTTCGTCAGCCGCGCCCCCGCCGGGTTCACCGTCACCGCCAGCACCGAGGTCACCCCGGTCGCCGGCATGGAGAACCGCGAGCGCGGCTTCTTCGGGGTGCAGTTCCACCCCGAGGTGCTGCACACCGAGCACGGCATGGAGATCCTGCGCCGGTTCCTGTACGAGGGCGCGGGCTGCCGGCCCAGCTGGACGATGGTCAACATCGCCGACGAGTCGATCGAGGCCGTCCGCGAACGGGTCGGGAGCAAGCGGGCGATCTGCGCGCTGTCGGGCGGGGTCGATTCCGCCGTGGCCGCGGCGCTCGTCCAGCGGGCCATCGGCGACCGGCTGACCTGCGTGTTCGTCGACCACGGGCTGCTGCGCAAGGGCGAGCCCGAGCAGGTCGAGAAGGACTTCGTCGCCGCCACCGGCGTCAACCTGCACGTGGTGGACGCCCGCGAGCGGTTCCTCGCCGCGCTCGACGGGGTGACCGACCCCGAGCAGAAGCGCAAGATCATCGGCCGCGAGTTCATCCGGGTCTTCGAGGAGGCCGCCCGCGAGATCGTCGGGGGCGCCGAGGGCGAGCCGGTCGAGTTCCTCGTCCAGGGCACCCTGTACCCCGACGTGGTCGAGTCGGGCGGCGGCACGGGCGCGGCCAACATCAAGTCGCACCACAACGTCGGCGGACTGCCCGAGGACCTGCGGTTCGAGCTGGTGGAGCCGCTGCGCACGCTGTTCAAGGACGAGGTGCGGCGGCTCGGCGAGCAGCTCGGCCTGCCCGCCGAGATCGTATGGCGCCAGCCGTTCCCCGGCCCCGGCCTCGGCATCCGGATCATCGGCGCGGTCACCCGCGAGCGCCTCGCCGTCCTGCGGGACGCCGACGCGATCGCCCGCGAGGAGCTGACCCGCGCGGGGCTCGACCGCGACATCTGGCAGTTCCCGGTCGTGCTGCTCGCCGACGTCCGCTCGGTCGGCGTCCAGGGCGACGGCCGCACCTACGGCCACCCGGTCGTGCTGCGCCCGGTGACCAGCGAGGACGCGATGACCGCCGACTGGGCCCGGCTCCCGTACGACGTGCTCCAGCGGATCTCCACCCGGATCACCAACGAGGTCAGGGAGATCAACCGGGTCGCCGTCGACATCACCAGCAAGCCGCCCGGCACCATCGAGTGGGAGTGACGCATGAGAAGGGCCCGGGTGCGTTCGCACCCGGGCCTTTTCGCGCGCCGGTCAGACCGTGGCGGGAGCCAGGGCCGCCTCGGCGTCGAGGGTCGCGGCGGCCGCGTTGACGACCGCGGCGACGCGCAGGGCCTCCTGGACGAGCTCGCGCGAGAGCCCGGCGTCCCGGACGACCTTCTCGTGCGACTCCAGGCAGCGCCCGCAGCCGTTCACCGCCGACACCGCGAGGCACCACAGCTCGAAGTCGACCTTGTCGACGCCCGGCTTGCCGATGATCGACATCCGCAGCTTGGCCGGGAGGGTGGCGTAGGTCTCGTCGCCGATGAGGTGCGTGGCGCGGTAGTAGACGTTGTTCATGGCCATGATCGAGGCGGCGCCCTTGGCGGCCTCGAACGCCTCGGCCGACAGGTAGTCGCCGGCCTCCTCGGCCAGCTCGCGGATGACCGTGGCGCTGCGGGTGGCGAGGGCGCAGGCCAGGACCGTCCCCCAGAGCTGCTGCTCGGAGAGCTGCGAGGTGGACGTCACCGAGCCGAGGTTGAGCTTGGTGTCCTTGGCGTAGCCCGGGAGGGCGTCCTTCAGCGTGTCAACGCTCACAATCGTTCCTTTCAACGCGGACGGCCGGCCGCGTCGCGACCGGCCGCCGTTCGTGCTGGGGAGGGGGATCAGACCCCGGCCATCAGCTTGGAGGCGTCGAGGGTGTCCTCGCCCTTGTTCCAGTTGCAGGGGCACAGCTCGTCGCTCTGGAGGGCGTCGAGGACCCGCAGGACCTCCTTGACGTTCCGGCCGACCGAGCCCGCCGTGACCATGGAGAACTGGATCTCGTTGTTCGGGTCCACGATGAACGTCGCACGCTGGGCCACGCCGTCCTCGGTGAGGATGCCGAGCGCCGAGACGAGCTCCCGGTTGAGGTCCGACATCATCGGGAACGGGATCTCGCGCAGGTCCGGGTGGTCCTTGCGCCACGCGAAGTGGACGAACTCGTTGTCGACGGACGCGCCGAGCACCTGGGCGTCGCGGTCGGCGAAGTCCTCGTTGAGGCGGCCGAACTCGGCGATCTCGGTCGGGCAGACGAAGGTGAAGTCCTTCGGCCAGAAGAACACGACCCGCCACTTGCCCTCGTAGGACTTGTGGTTGATGGTCTCGAAGGCCTTGTCAGCGTCCAGCGAGACGCAGGCGGTCAGCTCGTACTCGGGGAACTGGTCACCGACACTAAGCACGCATGCTCCTTGTTTCACGAATGAGAGCCCCGCACGGCGGGGCTTCGATGTTGGGAACGTGCCGCCGGGGCCTGTGTTCACCCAGCGGCCGATGTGACTCAGCGTGCCGCAGCCCGGTTGAAAAGAGAAATCGATCTATCCCATCGCGTTGATAGGGCCGTCCTATCAATCGCGGAGGACATCCGCGTGTCCAGGGACGATGCCGGAGCCCCGCCTCCCGTCACCCGCCCGGCGATGACCAAGATCACAGCGAGGGCCGTCCCGACCGCAGACACGGAGTGTAGCCGCAAACCCCCAACCCCACCTAATCCCCTCCTCACCCGGGACGGGTCCCGAGGTGTGCGGGTTAGCGTGTCGGCGGCTCGGGGGCGGGACGAGGGGAGCGGCAGACATGGACCGAGAACGACGTCGGGAACGGCGCGTGGTGTGGCTCGTGCTCGCGCCGGTGCTGGTGCTGCCGCTTGCGGGGTGCGGCGATGACGAGCCGTCCTCCGGTGCTGGCCACTCGTCGGCGGCGAGCACGCCGCCGCCGTCCGCGCCGTCCAGCGCGAGCGCGCCGCCCTCGAAGTCGGCGACCCCGGCGCCGGTCAAGGCGAAGGACGGCAAGCGGCTGGCGGCCTGTTCGGACGCCCGCTGCGAGGTTCAGGTCAAGGCGGGCGAGACCATCCGGTTCACGGGACGCGCTGCGCGCAAGGCTGGTTTCGAGGACTTGAAGGTGAAGTCCGTCCGGCCGGACAAGCTCGTCTACACGATGGCGTCCGGCGCGGCCACATTCACCCAGCCGGGGCCGCCTGACTCCGTCAACGTCAACGGCATCTCGCTGACCTTCGTCCGCGCCGAGGCCGGACGCGCGACCATTCGCATCGGCAAGCCGGTGCCCGGCGCGACGCAGTTGAGGGTCGGAGGCGGCGGCATGTCGGTCACCACCCCCGGCGGCTGAACCCCGGCCTTGCGAGCGGCGGAAGTCAGCAGGTGAGGACGGCGAACACGGTTTTGCCTCCGGACGGCTCGGGCCGTACGCCGCACTCGCGCGACAAGGCTTCAACGATCGCGAGCCCCCTGCCCGCGACGTCTTCGAGGCCGGGTGTGCGTTGTTCGGGCGCTTCGGGGCTCGCGTCCCAGACCTCGACCGAGAGGTCGGACCCGTTCAGCGCGACGGACACCCGCACTTCCTGATGCGGCGTCGCGCGCACGGCATTGGTGAGCAGCTCCGACACGACGACCCCGACGTCCTCGACGGTCGGCCGGGGCACGCCCCAGCCGAGCGCCGCGCCCTCGCAGGCGCGCCTGGCCGCGCCGACGACCGACGGCGTCGCGAGATAGGAACCGCTGAACTCTTTCCGCGGGATATTGATCACCGGATGACCGGCAGGCCGGTGCCGTACGGAGGTCATGGATTTCTTCGCCTTCGTGGGATTCGGATTTGTCGCGGACCGCCTCCACAGCGTGACCGGTGAGATCTAAGGTGGGGAACGCCAAGCCCCGGTACTTCGCGACATACCAAGTGCGGAGGTCCCCTATGCCCGCTTCTGTGCCGATCGATCCCCGGGCGAGCATGAAAGCTCAGCTCTCCTTCACATTGCGGATGATGCGCGAAATGAAAGGACTGAGCCAGGACCGGCTCGCCAAGGAGCTCTATACGACGCGCGAGACCATTGCCGCCTACGAGAGCGGCCGCAACCGCCCGGACGAGACGTTCTGCAAGATGCTCGACGAGTTCTTCGGCACCGGGGAACTGTTCCAGGGCCTCTGGCACCATGCGCAGCGCGAGCACCTGAACGAGTGGTTCGAGGCGTACGTCGCCCACGAGAACGAGGCCACGGAAATCCGAACCTTCCAACCGCTCTACATCCCCGGCCTCCTCCAGACCGAGGGGTACATGAGAGCCAACGCACTCCCGCACACGCGCGTTGAGGAAGGCATCGCCAGGCGCTTGGCTCGGCGGGAGGCTCTGGTTCGTGACAACGACCCACCTCATTTCTTCGCCGTTCTCGACCAGGCGGTCATAGTGCGTCCGGTCGGTGGCAGAGAAGTCATGAGAGAACAGCTTCAGTACTTGCTGGAGAGGAGCGAGCTACCGAGGGTGCATCTTCAGATCATCAAGTTCTCCCAGGGTTGGTATTACGGTCTGCACGGTCCGATCGTCGTGCTGAGCAAGGCCGACCGCAGCAGGGTCGGCTATGCCGAAGCTCAGTTCGGTGGCAGACTGATCCAAAACCCACCAGAGGTCATTAGGGCGGGCCTCAGGTTCGACGAGCTCAGGGGACGAGCCCTCTCGGAAAACGCCAGCCGGTCCTTGATCCGGCAGACGATGGAGGAGATGCGTGATGATCCAGTGGCGGAAGAGTAGTCACAGCCAGGGGCAGGGCGAAGGCGAGTGCGTCGAGGTTTCCGTCAACGTTGCCGGGTGCACGTTGGTACGTGACTCCAAGGATGTTGAGGGGCCGCGCTTGATGCTGGGGCGGTCTGAGCTGGCCGGGCTGGTCGCGCGGGTCAAGGCGGGCGAGTTCGACCTGTAGGGCGGCATAACCGGTGGGGGTGCGAACGGGTGGTTCGTACCCCCACCGTCCCCGATCGGATGGAGGCTTGATGATCCAGTGGCGTAAGAGCAGTCACAGCCAAGGCCAAGGCCAGGGGGAGTGCGTCGAGGTTTCCGTCAACGTTGCCGGGTGCACGTTGGTGCGTGATTCCACGGATGTTGAGGGCCGAGGTTGGTGTTGGGGCGGTCTGAGCTGGCCGGGCTGGTCGCGAGGGTCAAGGCGGGCGAACTCGACCTGTAGGCGGGTTGGTCGATGGGGGCACGGACGTGGGGTTCGTGCCCCCATTGGTGTCTTCTCGGTTGTACGGAGGAGGCCAGCAGGGGGGCTGAGCTGGGGTGGGGTAGTTTTTGGGGTGGTGATCGGGGGGTTGGGATCGGTAGGCCGACGGTGGCTCAGCTTCGGGCGTTCATGGCGCTGGCGGAGCATCTGCACTTCCGGGACGCGGCGGCGGCGTTGCGGATGAGCCAGCCCGCGCTGTCCGGGGCCGTCGCGGCGCTGGAGGAGACGCTCGGCACCCAGCTCGTGGAGCGGACGACGCGCAGGGTGCTGCTCACGCCCGCGGGGGAACGGGTCGCGCGGCGGGCCGAGCGGGTGCTCGCGGAGCTGGACCGGCTCGTGGAGGACGTGCGGGCCGTGCGGGGGACGCTGGTCGGGCCGCTGCGGGTCGGGGTCATTCCGACCGTCGCGCCGTACCTGCTGCCGGTCGTTCTGCCGAGGTTGGCGCGGGAGTATCCCGAGCTGGAGCTGTCGGTGCACGAGGAGCAGACCGACCACATCGTCGCCGAGCTGCTCGCCGGGCGGCTGGACGTCGTGCTGCTCGCGCTGCCCACTCCGGCGGCGGGCGTGACGGAGCTGGTGCTGTACGACGAGGAGTTCGTGCTCGTCGCGCCGGAGGGGCACGACGTAGCGGACGGGCCGATCGCGCGGGAGGCGCTCAACGAGCTGGACGTCATCCTGCTCAACGAGGGGCACTGCCTGCGCGACCAGGCGCTCGACGTGTGCCGCGAGGTCGGGGCGCGTGCCGCCGCGGCCACGTACGCGACGAGCCTGGCGACGCTGGTGCAGCTCGTGTCGGGCGGGCTCGGGGTGACGCTCGTTCCGGAGACGGCGCTTCCGGTGGAGACGCGCCGCGCGCCGAACCTCCAGCTCAGGCGGTTCGCCGAGCCGGCGCCGTACCGGCGGATCGGGCTCGGCTACCGTTCCACCTCGCCGCGCGCCGCCGAGTTCGAGGCGCTCGCCGAGGGGATCCGCGCGGCGGTCGCGGAGGCCCGCGGCTGAGCCGCGCGAGGCGGCCAGAGGACGGTCAAGTCTGGGTCAGGTGACGGGCCCGGGATGGCGATGCGCGGACGCTCCAGGGGCCGGTGTCGCCATGCTCGTCGTACGCGTTCTTCCCGCCCGACCGATTGGGAGGCCGGTCTTGCCCCCGAAGCTCAGCGTCGTCGTGCTCGGCGACGCGCCGCGCCTGGACGAGTGCCTCGGGTCGCTGGCCGCGCAGACCCTGCGGGAGCTGGAGGTGGTCGTGGTCGGGTCGTCCGCGGCCGGG
Source organism: Actinomadura sp. J1-007 (assembly GCF_009793335.1). Taxonomy (GTDB): domain Bacteria; phylum Actinomycetota; class Actinomycetes; order Streptosporangiales; family Streptosporangiaceae; genus Spirillospora; species Spirillospora yumaensis. The sequence goes on from NZ_WING01000001.1 coordinate 4,220,058, forward strand.
GCGTGGTGCGAGCGGGACGGGCGGTTCCGGACGGCCGAACGGTGGGAGACGGCCGCGACGGGCGAGTACGTGGCGTTCGCCCGGCCGGACGGGCGGGTGCCCGCGCACGCGTACGAGGAGCTGGTCGGGTCGCTGGAACGGACCGGCGCCGACGTCGCGTGCGGCGCCGTCCAGGGGGTGCGGCCGGGCGCCGGACCGCGGCTTCTGTACGACCGGACGCCTTGGAACAAGGTGTTCCGCCGCGCGTTCTGGGACCGCGCGGGGCTCGGTTTCGAGGACGGTCCGTGGGCGCTGTCGGCCAAGGCGTACGCGCTGGCGAAGTCGGTGGACGTCTTGCCGGACGCCGTCTGCGAGCCGGTGGAGGACGGCGACCTCGCGGGGCGGCTGATCGAGGCGGGCGCGGTCCGGGCGGTCGTGGCCGAGCACGCGCCGGGGCTGCTCGCCGCGTTCGACGAACGGGTGCTGGTGGACGAGCTGCGCGCGCTGCTGGACGCGCTGCCGTGCGTGGGGCAGCGCGAGCGGGATGACCTGGTCGGGGTCGGCGCGGCGCTCGCCGCCGGGCTCGGCCCGCGCGTCCTGAACGGACTGCCCGCGATCGAACGGCTCCCGCTGCACCTGCTCAAAGTGGAGATGGTGCCGGAGCTGCTGGAGGTGCTGCGCTTCGTCCGCGAGGGCGGGCCTGGGCGGACGCAGGTGGTGCGGCGGGGGCTGCGTCCACGCTGGTACGCGCCTTATCCGTTCTTCGGCGACCGGCGGGTTCCCGCGCACGTGTACGACGTGACCGACGAGCTGGTACCCGTCGCGGCGGTCGATCGCGCGCGGTGGGTGGACGGGCGGCTGCGGATCGAGGGCCACGCCTACATCCGGCACCTCGACGCGTCCGCCGAGGACGCCTCCCGGATCCGGCTCTGGCTCGTCGCGGGCAACCGGCGCGGGCTGCTCCGCGTCCCGGTCCGGCGGACGCGGCGGCCGGACGTGACCGCGGATTCCGGGCAGTCGGCGGTGTCGTACGACTGCTCCGGGTTCGTCGCCGACATCGACCCGGCGGCGCTGCGGATCTTCGGGCGGTGGCGGACGGTCGACTGGATCCCGTGCGTGGAGGTGTGGGCGCGCGGTGTGCGGCGGCGGCGCACGCTCGCCCAGCCCGCGCTGACCGCGCAGCGTTGGCCCGAGCCGCACGAGTGCGCGCCGGACGTGCTCGTGGGCGGCGTGGCGTCCAAACGCCGGTACGTGATCCAGGTGCGGCGGGTGGACGCGGTGGTGACGTCGTGCCGCCGGGCGGGCGGCGTGCTGGAGATCAGCGGCTGGACCCGCGCGGGCCTCGCCGCCGGCACCGCCGTCACCGCCACCCGCACGGGCGCGGGCGGAGCCCCGGCGACGGAGATCGTCACCGGGCCCGTGGAGGCCGGTCCCGTGACGGCCTCGGCGTCCGGCGGGCGCGGCACGCCGTTCACCGCGCGGCTGCCGATCGTGGAGCTCGGCACGCCGGGCGAGTGGCGGATCGCGCTGTCCGGCGCGGGCCGCCCCCTGCTGGACGGGGCGGTCGGCGGGGCGTCCTGGCCCGCGCCCGGCGGCCACGAGGAGCTGGAGCCCGCCCGGACCCGGCGCGGCGACTTCAAGATCGTCGTACGGGAGCGCGGGCCGGTGGTCGCCCGGGTCGGCTGGTCGGCGGCGGGCGGCGTGCTGATCATCGCGGGCTCGTACCGGGGCGCGGCGCGGGGGGCGGCGGGCCGTCCGGACGCGATGATCCTGCGCCATCGCGGGACGGGCGAGGAGCGGCGCGTCCCGCTCGCGTGGGACGGCGACCGGTTCAGCGCGTCGTTCGCCCCGTCCCGGATGCCCGCGCTCGGCCTCGCCCGGCCGCTCGGCTCCGGCCGCTGGGACCTGCTCGCGCCCGAGGCGGGGCCCACCGGCCGGTCCCCCGGGACGGCCGGCGCGACCGCGCGGGGGCGGGGCCGCTGGACGCCGGTCCCGATGCGCCGCGACGTCCTGCCCACGCTGCCCGAACGGTGCGAGTCGGGCTTCCACCGCGTCAGCGTCGTCGCGCGCCGTTCCGACCTCCTCCAGCTCCTCGTGGAGCCCGCGCTCGCCGACGACGAACGGGGCCCGTACGCGCAGGAGCGGCTGCGGTCCGGGCACTACCGCCGCCAGCTCGCCCGGCCCGTGCGCGACCTCGCCGTGTTCGAGGCGTACGGGGGCCACCAGTACTCGTGCAACCCGCGCGGCGTCTACGACGAGCTGCGGCGGCGCGGCACCGACCTGGACTGCGTGTGGGTCACCGAGGACGGCGCGTTCGGCGACCCGGCGGGCGCGCGGACCGTCCTCGCGGGCGGGCGCGAGCACTACGAGGCGCTCGCCCGCGCGCGGTACGTGTTCGGCAACGGGCCGCAGCGGCCGTGGTTCGCCGGGCGCGAGGGCAGACGTACGTCCAGTGCTGGCACGGCACGCCGCTGAAGAGGACGCCGTGCTGCGACGCCGCGCACGACGTCCCGCACTGGGACCTGCTGCTCGCGCAGAACGCGTTCTCCACGCCGATCCTCCGCGAGGCGTTCGGCTACGACGGCCCGGTCCTGGAGAGCGGCCACCCCCGCAACGACATCCTGAACAGCCCGCACCGCGACCAGATCGCCGCCGCCGTCCGGAGGCGGCTCGGCGTCCCGGACGGCACGCGCGTCGTCCTGTACGCGCCCGCCCGCCGCGGCCACGGCGGGCGGGGGGCCGGGGCGGGGCGCGACCGGGGCGGCGCGCACCCGCCCGAGCGGCTGGCGGCGCGGTTCGACGCGGCGCTCGGCGGCGACCACGTGCTGCTGCTGCGCGGCCACCACCGCACGGCGAACGACCCGAGCGGCCGGGGCGCGCCGCTCGCGCCGTTCCCGCCGCTCCGGTCCGGTCCCGCGTGCGGCGGCCACGGCGTCGTCGACGTGTCGGCCTACCCCGACATCGCCGAGCTGTACCTGGTCACCGACGTGCTCGTCACGGACTACTCCTCGGCCATGTTCGACTTCGCCGTCACGGGCCGTCCGATCGTGCTGCTCGTCCACGACCTGGAGGCGTACCGCGAGCGTGCGGGCGGGTTCCACCTCGATCTGGAGGCGGAGGCGCCGGGGCCGGTGCTGCGCGCCGCCGACGACGTCCTCGACGCGCTCCGCGACCACGGGACGCTCCCCGGCGGGCGCTCGGAGGCGTACGCCGCGTTCGCCGCCAGGTACTGCGCCCGCGACGACGGCCGCGCCGCCGCCCGCGTGCTCGACCACGTCATGGCGACCGCCACCGCCGCCCTCCGCTGACCGCGCCGCTCGGCGGCGTCGGTCACCGCGGGTGTCTGGAGATCGGCGGGGGTGTGCACCTACGATCTCCGGAGCCATCGCGGCGACGGGCGCTCCCCCCGGCCCGGATGGACGGCCGGGTGCCCGCGACCGGATGAGCGACCGGATCCGATCCCACGTACCCGACGTACGGAAAGCGAGAGCGCCTATGACAGAACAAGGCCCAGCCCCGACGACCATCGACGAGGTGCCGGGCTGGTTTCCGCGGGTCGACCAGCGGCTGTTCGGCTGGCTCCTGGACCGCCAGGAGGAGCTGGACGTCCGCGGCGACCTGCTGGAGATGGGCTGCTACCTGGGCAAGAGCGCGGTCCTGATCGGCCGGTACCTGCGCGGGGACGAGACGTTCACGGTCTGCGACCTGTTCGACTCGCCCGCGCCGGACGGCGCCAACCAGGCCGAGATGTCCACGTCCTACGGCAACCTGACCCGCGCCGCGTTCGAACGCAACTACCGGGCGTTCCACGAACGGCTGCCGACGATCGTCCAGGCGCCGACGTCGGAGGTCCCGGCGCGCGTCGAGAACGGGTCGTGCCGCTTCGTGCACATCGACGCGTCCCACCTCTACGAGCACGTCGTCGGCGACATCTCCGCCGCCCGCGCCGCGCTCCGCGAGGACGGCGTCGTCGTGTGCGACGACTACCGTTCCGAGCACACGCCCGGAGTGGCCGCCGCCGTCTGGGCGGCCGTCGAGAGCGGCGAGCTGCGCCCGATCTGCGTCACCACGCAGAAGCTGTACGGGACGTGGGCCGACCCCGCCCCGTTCCAGGAGGCGCTGCTGGAGTGGCTCGCGGAGACGGGCGACACCTGGCACGAGGTCCAGCGGGTCGCCGGGGCCCGGCTGATCCGGGTCAAGCACACGGGCAAGGTCGGCAGGCAGGCCCCCGCCAACCAGCGCGAGGAGTTGCGCCGCGCCAAGGAGAGCCTGACCCGGTACGAGGCGGAGGTGGCGCTGCTGCGCCGCCGCCTGAAGGCCCGCGACCGGCGGATCAAGTCGCTCAAGGAGTCGGCGAGCTTCCGCGTCGGGCGGGCCATCACGGCCCCGCCGCGCGTGATCCTCCGGAGCCGCCGCGACTCCTGACGTCCGCGACCGCCGACCCTCCGCGAGCCCCGTTCCCGCGGCTCGGGCGCACGGTGCCAGTCCCGCAACCGGTATCGCGCACCCCTGGAGCTCGGCCCGCGGAACCCGGACCCCGCGCCACCCAGGCGCGGGGTCCTTCGCGTTCCCGGACGCCCGCACGGCGCGGCGCGGGCGCGTGCTGTCCCCGCAACCGGCGTACAAAATCATGGTCTAGCCGGTCCGGCGCTGCGGCGGGCCCGGCGGACGGCGGGTGACGATGGTCGCGTCCCGGTCGCCGGCGAGGGGCCGGCTGCCGATCGCCGATCACGTGTTCGCGGTGGCGGCACGGCGGTACAGCCGCGCCGCCCGCGACACCGGAGGCTTCATGACCGCTGTGCTGAGCCGGTACGCCCGGAGGAAGAAGCTCGACCATTTCTTCGCGGGCATCGACAAGGACGCGCGCGTGCTGGAGGTGGGCTGCGCGGACGGATGGGTCGGGCAGTACGCCGTCGCGGGCGGCTGGCAGCGCTTCACCGGGATCGACGCCGTCGCGCCGCCCGCCGCGCCGCCGCACCCGTTCGTGCTCGGCGACGTCCGGCAGTGGCCGCGGCTCGGGCTGGAGCCGGGCTCCTACGACGTGGTCGTCGCGTTCGACGTGATCGAGCACGGCGACCTGTTCGACGCGATGGCGGCGCTGCTGCGGCCCGGCGGGCGGCTCATGGTCACCACGCCCGTGCCGCACCTGGACTGGGCCTGCCGGCTGCTGGAGTGCCTCGGCCTCGCCGAGCGCCGGACGAGCCCGCGCACGCACCTGATCTACCTGCGGGACCTGCCGGAGGAGTTCCGGCCGGTCGAGACGTCCGTCCGGGGCGGCCTGTCCCAGTGGGGCGTGTTCGAGCGCGTCCCGCACCCGTCCGACGCCGACGGCCCGGCGTTCCAGTGGGCCGCCGCGCAGGCGCCGTGAACGGCCGCCTGGGAACGGCCCGCGCCGCGCCCGCGCCCGCCTGATCCGGCCGCCGGGCCCGGCCGGTCAAGGGTCGGTCAGGCGTTGGTTCTGGCATCGCTATGCGCGTTCGGGCGGTCGCCCGGCGTCGCCATGCTGGCGGGACGGTGCCCGCCCCGTGATCTGGAGGTCCGCATGTCCCCGACGGTCAGCGTCGTCGTGCCCATCTACAACGTCGAGCCCTACCTGCGGACGTGCCTGGAGTCGCTCGCCGCGCAGACCCTCCGGGACCTGGACGTGGTGATGGTGGACGACGGGTCGAGCGACGGCAGCGGCGCGATCGCCGCCGCGTTCGCCGAACGGGACGGGAGGTTTCGCCTCGTCACCAGGGAGAACGGCGGCCTCGGCGCGGCCCGCAACACCGGGATCGCCGAGGCGGCCGGCGAGTACCTGGCGTTCGTCGACAGCGACGACCTGCTCCCGCCGTACGCGCTGGAGTACCTGGCCGCGTCGCTGGCCGAGACCGGCTCGGACCTCGCGACGGGGAACGTGCGGCGCTTCGACGGGCACGGGGTGGCGCCGTCGCCGATGCACCGCAAGATCTTCCGGACGCCGGAGCCGCGCACGCACGTCACCCGCGACACCGGGCTGCTGACCGACCGGCTCGTCACCAACAAGCTGTGGCGGCGGTCGTTCTGGGACGCGCAGGGCATGGCGTTCCCCGAGGGCGTCCTGCACGAGGACATCGTGGTGGCGCTGACCGGGCACTTCTGCGCCGCGGCGGTCGACAAGCTGAGCCACCCGGTCTACCTGTGGCGGGTCCGCCCGGACGGCGACAAGTCGATCACGCAGGACCGGGTGGCGGGGCAGGCGCTGGAGCACCGGGTGCGGGCGGTGCGCGCGGTCGGCGGCTTCCTCGCCGAACGCGGCATGGACGCCCAGCGGCTCCTCTGGGACCGCGTCGTGGTGGGCGACGACCTGCGGCTGTTCCTCCAGGAGATGGACGCGGGCGACGACGGCTACCGGACCCGGTTCCTGGACCTGGCGAACGCCTACCTGGACGACGCCGTCCCGGGCGTCCTGGACGACCTGCCCGCCATCGAACGGCTGAAGTGGCACCTGGTGCGGCGGCGCATGGTCCCCGAACTGCTCGAAGTGCTGACGTTCCAGAAGAGCCGGGAGATGGCCGGAGCGGGCGTCGTCCGGAAGGGCCGCCACTACTACGGCCGGTACCCGTTCCTGGACGATCCCGCCGTCGGCGTCCCGCGCGAGGTGTACCGGCTGCGCGAGGAGGTGGGGCTGCGGCAGAAGGTCGAGGCCGTCCGCTGGGAGGACGGGAGGCTCGTGGTGGAGGGCCGCGCCGCGCTGAGGTACCTGCCACCGAACCGCCGTTGGAAGCAGCAGGTGTTCGCGTGGCTGGTCAACGCCGACACGGGGCGGCGGCTGCCGCTGCCGACGGCGTGCGTGCGCCGCACCGCGGCCGGGGCGGACGGGCGCTCCCGCGACTGGGGCGGGTTCCGCGTCACCGTCGACCCGAGGCGGCTGACGGGCAAGGCGGACGGCCCGGGGGAGTGGGGCGTCGAGCTGTGGGTGCTCAACCGCGGCCACCTGCGCCGCGCCGAGCTCGGCCCGCCCGCGTCCGGCCCGGCGCAGCGCCCCGGGCACCGCGAGATCGGCGGCGGCGCGCGGGTCTGCCCGGAGTGGTCGGAGAGCGGCGGGCTGGTCGTCCGGGTCGAGCGCCGCTGCGCGACCGTCACCCGCGTCGGGCTGGACGGCGCGGAGCTGGTGCTCGCCGGTGAGATCGCGGCGGCGGGCGCCGGGGCGGCGACGAGCCCGGCGCGCGGCCCCGCGAGCTGACGCTGACGCGGGCGCCCGGCGGCTTCCCGCGCCGCTACCCGCTCGCGTACGCCGACGAGCCGGGCGCGGAGGGCGAAGCGGGCACGGGCGAAGCGGGCACGGGCGAGGCGGCCGACGGCCGGGCCGGGGTGTGGCGGTTCACCGCGCGGGTGCCGGTGGACGATCTCGGGGCGGGCGCGCCGGGGCCGTTCCCGCCGATGAGCCCGGAGGCGCGGGCGCTCGGCGACGGCGCGGCCTGGGCCGTCCGGCTGGCGGGCGGGCGGGACGGGGACCTCGCGGTGCGGCTGGCCGGGTCCGCGCCGAGGCCCCGGTTCCCGCGCGGGCCGGAGGCGCGCCGCGAGGTCGCCGTGCACCGCACCGCGCGCGGCCTGCTGGAGCTGCGCGAACGCGCCGTCTGCCCGGTGCTCGACTCGGTCAACTGGACCGGCGACGGGCGGCTCGTCCTCGGCGGCGACCTCCCGCTCCCGGACGGCGTGCCCGCCGCGTTCGTGATCGCCGCGAACGGCCGCGCGGAGGAGACCGTCCTCCCGCTCGGCCGGATCGGGCAGCGCTTCACCGTGGAGTTCTCGCCCGGACGGGTCGCGTCGCTCGCGGGCGTCCTGCCGCTGCCCGCGGGCGGCTACCGGCTCGCCGCCCGCGTCGGCGAGGGCGCGGACGCCGCCGACGCCCCGGCGCAGGTGGACGAGACCCTGCACGAACGGCTCCCGGCCCGCTGCGTCGTGGACGGCCGCGCGTTCACGCTGACGGACGTGCGCGGCGAGTCGCCCGTCCTCACCGCCGAGAACGACCTGCTCCCGGACGAGCGGGGCCGCCGCGCCCAGGACGACCTGCGCGACGGCTTCTACCCGCGCGTCCGGGCCGAGCCGCTGCGGCGGGCGGTGCTGTTCGAGAGCTACTTCGGGCGGCAGTACTCCGACAGCCCCCGCGCCGTCCTGGAGGAGCTGCGGCGACGCGACGCGCCGTTCGAGTACCTGTGGGTGGTCGACAACGGGCAGGCGGAGGTCCCGGACGGCGTCACGCCGGTCCGCAGGCTCGGCCGCGACCACTTCGAGGCGCTCGCCCGCTCCGAGTACGTCGTCGTCAACTCGCACCTGCCGTCGTGGTTCGAGGCGCGGCCGGAGCAGACCGTCGTCCAGACGTGGCACGGCAACACGCTGAAGCGCATCGGGTTCGACATCGAGAAGGTGCAGTTCGCGACGCGCGACTACCACGAGCGGCTGGCGGGCGAGGTCGGCCAGTGGGACTACCTGGTGTCGCCGAGCCCCTGGTGCACGTCCGTGCTGCGCCGCGCGTTCCGGTTCAAGGGGGAGGTGCTGGAGACCGGCTACCCGCGCAACGACGTGTTCTTCGCGCCGGAACGCGACGCGCTCGCCGCCCGCGTCCGGGCCGCCGTCGGCGTGCCGGAGGGGAGGAAGGTCGCGCTGTACGCGCCGACGTGGCGGGACGACAAGTTCTACCGGCGCGGCAAGTACCGGCTCGACCTGCGGCTCGACCTGGAGGCCCTGTGGCGGGAGCTCGGCGAGGAGTACGCCGTGCTCGTCCGCCGCCACCCGAACATCGTGGACCGCGTGCCCGAGGCGGGCCGCGACTTCGTCTTCGACGTGTCGCTGTACCCCGAGATGCAGGAGCTGCTGCTCGTCGCCGACGTCCTGGTCACCGACTACTCCTCGGCCATGTTCGACTTCGCGGTCACCGGGCGGCCGATGCTGTTCTTCACCTACGACCTGGAGTCGTACCGCGACTCGCTGCGCGGCTTCTACTTCGACTTCGAGGCCGAGGCGCCCGGACCGCTGCTGTCCACGTCCGCGCAGGTCGTGGACGCCCTGAAGGACCTCGACGCGGTCGCGGACGAGCACGCCGCCGCGTACCGGGCGTTCACCGAACGGCACTGCCCGCTCGATGACGGCAAGGCGACGATCCGCGTCGTGGAGCGGGTCTTCGGCGGCGCCCTGTGACCGTTCTGGAGGCGCCCGGCCGGGAGAGCGGGCGGGCGGGGGAGGACGGCCGGGCGCGGCGGCGGTGGCCGTTCGGCGCGGGCGCCGCCGTCCGCCTGCCGGTCGCCGCCTGGGCCGTCGGCGCGTGGGCGTGCACGCTGCCGGTCGCGATGGCGCTGCCGGGCCTCGCGGGCGACGCCGCGGGCCCGTTCACCCTGCGCGGCACGATGCTGCCGCTCGTCGCGGGCGCGCTGCTGCTCGCCGCGGCGCTGGCGGCCGGGCTGTGGCGGGCGTCCGACGCGCTGGTGGCGGCGAGCGCCGGGCTGTTCGCGTCGTGGACGGCGCTGGTCATGCGGGCCGCGCTGCACGGCACGCCGTTCGGGTTCAACGGCCTGTACGGCGACATGGCGCGGATGACCGCGATGGCCACCCGCTACGGCGTCACCGCGTTCAGCAGCGACGGGATCGTGGCGGGCGTCCCGTCGGAGTACCCGCTGCTCTACCCGTGGCTGGTCGGCCGGACGGCCGCGCTGACCGGCGTCCCGGCGTGGCGGCTGCTCGGCGACGCGGAGGTCCTCGTCACCTCCGCGACCGTCGTCGCCGCGTTCCTGCTGTGGCGGCGGCTCGTCCCGCCCGGCCTCGCGCTCGTGCTGGCGCTCGCCGGGCTGGCCGTCTTCCACGACCCGTGGAAGGCGTTCGAGGTGCTCGCGCTCGCGGTCACCGTGCCGTGGCTGCTGGCGGCGTTCGCCGGCCCGCCGCGCGGGCGGCTGCACTGGCTCCCCGCGGGCGTGATCGGCGGGCTGATCCTGCTGACCTACCACGGCTACCTGATCTACTCCGCCGCCGGGATCGCCGCGCTGGTCGCCATCGGCTGGCACGGCGCGCCGGACCGGCGCGCGCACCTCGCCCACGCCGGGCGGACGGCCGGGCTCGCCGCGCTGATCGCCTCGCCCTACCTCGTCCCGTACGGCGCGGCGCTGCTGTCGGGCGGGCAGGTCGTCGCCGACCACTTCGGGGCGTGGGCGATCGCGCTGAACCCGTTCCCGTTCCTGCGGCCGTCGTTCGCCGGGCTGCTCCAGCTCGCCGGGCTGGCCGGGCTCGTCTGGTACCGGCGCGCGGCCTGGTGGGCGCCGCCCCTGACCGCGCTCGTCCTCGGCACGTACTTCTACCGGCTGAGCTGCGCCGTCCGGTACCTGCTGACCGGGCACACCGGCATGATCCACCACGCCGCGGTGATGACCGACGCGCTGCTCGTCCTCGCCGGGGTCCTCACGGCCGCGCGGGCGCTGCCGGGGCTCGGGCGGCGGCTGCGCGCCGTCCCGCCGCGCGGCCTCGGCGCGCTCGGGCTCGCCTGCGCGGCGGCCTGGACGGGCGCGACCTGCTACGAGGCGTGGATGCCGGGCAGCGCGGGCCGCGCCGCCGTCCGCGCCGCGGGCACGTCGCCCGTCGCGCGGGCGCACGCCGAGCCCGCGCCGGACGGCCGCCGCGACTTCCCGCGCGCGCTGCCGGGACAGGGGCGGTTCCCCGTCGAGCAGGTACGCGCCGCCGTGGAGTCCCGTCTCGGGCGCGGCGCCCGCCCGCGCACCCTCGCCTACGACGAGCGCCTCTTCTCGTACCTGCCGTGGCGCGGCTACATCGCGGTGGACCGCACCGCCGCGCTGACCCCGACCCGCTGGGACGACCGGTTCGCCGCCCTGCGCGCGCTCGCGGCCTCCGGGGACGCCGCCGCCTTCGCGCGCCGTTCCGCCGCCACCCCGTTCGGCCCGATCGACGTCTTCGTCCTGCGGAACGAGAACGCCGGGCGGGTCTGGACGTGGCGTCCCCTGCACCACAAGCCGGCGGTGCGCTTTACCCCGCTGAACTTCACCCCGGACCGGTGGGACGTGACGCGCGCCGGCCGGGAGACGGTCGTCGCCGTCCGCCGCGCCGGACGCTGACGGCCGACGGCTGACTCCGGCGTTCAGACGGGACGGTGGGCCCTCGCGAAGAGGGTGACGCCGGGGAGCTGCTTGACCGGAAGGTGGCGTTCGAGGGTCGCGACCGCGCGCAGGCCCGCGTTGACGGCGGGATGGAAACGCTCCAGGCCCCAGCCGGCCGCGCGGTGCCGCCGCCAGCGGACGAACGGGCGCAGCAGCACGTTCCAGCTCCACATCCGGTCGACCAGGAGGCCCGCCCCCTCGATCACCTCGGCGAGGGCCCGGCGGCTGTAGCGGCGGACGCGCCCCAGCACGACGTCGTGCGCCGACCACAGCGACAGGTCGCACGCCACGGAGACCAGCGCCGTCCCACCGGGCCGCAGCACCCGCGCCATCTCGGCCGCCGCCGCCCGGTCGTCCTCCACGTGCTCCAGAACGTCCAGCGCCATCGCGAAGTCGAAGTGCCCGGACGGCAGCGGCAGGTACGCGGCGTCGCCCTCGTACGCCTCGACGCCGCGTGCGCGCGCGAGCCGGACCGCGGCGGGCGAGCCGTCCACGGCCACCGCGTCCCAGCCGTGCGCGGCGAGGACCCGGGTGTTGCCGCCCCCGGCCGCGCCGATGTCGACGGCCCGGCCCGGCGTCCCGATCCGGCGCAGCTCGCGGGCGACGGCGGCCCGGCGCTCCCGGTACCACCAGCTCTCGTCCTCGACCTCGGCGATCCGCTGGATCTCGATGGTGTCCACGGCACCAGCCGACGTGATCACGGACGCCGCCCGCCAGCGTCAGGGCCGCGCCCGGCACAGCGTTGACCCGTTCTTGGCCGGAAGATCGCGAGGCGCCCGGCCCGCTGCCGGACCGGCGGCGGAACGCTCCGGCACCGCGCCCGCACGGTGCGTGAGCGGCGCGGTCCCGGGGCAGGAACGGAACGGTGCCGGTGATCGCGGACCGGACCGAGGTGATCGGGGGGTCACTCCATGCCGAGGGCGTCGTCCACCTTCGCGCGCGCCCATGCGCTGATGGCGTTCGCGCTGGTCGTCGCCGCGTCGCTGCGGCTGCTGGCCGTACTCGGGTATCCGGGCGCGCTGTGGTTCGGCGACTCGGTCGGCTACCTGCGGTCGGCGCTCACCCTGACGCCGTCCGGGACGCGCGCCAGCGCCTACTCGGTGATGCTGGGGGCGCTGTCGCCGCTGCGGAGCCTCACCGCCGTCGCCGCCGTCCAGCACCTCATCGGCCTCGCCACCGCTGTGCTGCTGTACGCGCTCGTCCACAGGCACGTGCGGGCGTCGGCGTGGGGCGGCCGGTGGTGGGCGCCGAGCGCCGCCGGGACGGCGGTCGCCGCGCCCGTGCTGTTCGACGCGTACCAGATCGAGCTGGAACACCTCCTGCTGTCCGACACGCTGTTCACGTTCCTGCTGGTCGCCGGGGTCGCCGCGCTGCTGTGGCGGACGGACGTCACGGCGCGCGCGGCCGTCCTCGCGGGCCTGCTCCTCGGCCTGGCGGCGGTCACCCGCACCGTCGCCCTCCCCCTGCTGCTTGTGGCCCTCGCCTGGCTCGCCCTGCGCGGTCGGCGCGGTCGGCGGGCGGCGGTCGTCCCCGCGCTGGCGCTGGCGGTGGCGTGCGCGGTGCCGATCGGGCTGTACGCGACGTGGTTCCGCGCCGCGCACGGGAGGTTCGCGCTCACCAGCACCGAGAAAGTCTTCCTGTACGGGCGGACCGCCGCGTTCGCCGACTGCGGCGCCATCAGGCCCCGTCCCGCGCTGGCGCGGCTGTGCCCGCGCACCCCGCCCGAGGACGTGTCTCCCGCGTACGCCGCCCTGTGGACGGACCGGTCGCCGTTCGCCGCCATGCCCGGCGGGAAGGCGGGCGGTAACCGGATCGCGGGCGAGTTCGCCTGGGCCGCGATCCGCGCGCAGCCCCTCGACTACCTGCGGATCGTGGTGCGCGACACGGCGCGGGCGTTCGCCTGGAGCCGCACGGTGTACCCGTCGCCGTGGACGTTCGCGAAGTACGAGTTCCCCGCGCGCGAGCGGCGGCTCAACGCCAGGCAGGCCAAGGTGGCGCGGCCCTACGCGGGCGCGGCCGGGACGCGGCCGGTCATCGAGCCGTACGCCCGCTGGATGCGCGCCTACCAGCGCGGCGCGTACCTGCCCGGCACGGTCCTCGGCGTCCTGCTCCTCGCCGCCGCCGCCGGGATCGTGCGCGGACGGCGGAACGGGGCGGCGTCGCGTGCCGTGCTGCCGTGGACGGTCTCGTTCGGGCTGCTGGTCGTGCCCGCCGCTACGGCCGACTTCGACTACCGGTACGTGCTGCCCGCGTTCCCGTTCGGGGCGCTGGCCGTGGCGCTGGCGTTCGTCCCGTCCCGGCGTTCAGCGGCGCCGCCGGCGGCGGACCAGGAACCGGACCGCCAGGAGGAACAGCACCACGGCCCCGACCGCCGGAACGGCCCGCTTGGCGACCGAGGGACCCGCGACCTCCAGGAGGTCGATAGCGTCGTCGTCCTCCCGCCGCCGCAGCGGCGTGACGGGAGCTGACGGCGCGGCCGCGGACGCCGCCTCGGCCTTGGGCTCCGGCTTCTTCGGCTCGCGTTCGGCGTCCGAGGCTGTGGACTCGACCGAGCTGGCGGGCCGCTGCTGCGGAACGGACGGCACGGGCTTCACAGGCTCAACGGGCTCAGGGGGCTCAACGCGCTCCACAGGCGAGACGGCCTCGGCTTCGGCGGCGGGCGGCGCGGCGGGCGGCTCGGCGAGCGCGGCGGGCGCGTCCGGCTTCGCCTCGATCCGCGGAGCGGGCTTCGGCTCGATCTCGGGCGCCGCCGCGGGCGACTCGATCTCCTGGGCGAGGGCCTTGGCGAAGCGGGTGATGAGCTTGGCGCCCACCTCCGAGAGGATGTTGCGGCCGAACTGCGCGGGACGGCCCGTCACGTTCAGCTTGGTGTGCACGGTGACGCGTGTCGTCCCGCCGTCGCCGTCGTGCAGCCGCGCCTGGACGGTCGCGGAGGCGGTGCCCGGCCCGCGGGCCTCCTTCGCGGCGGCCTCGATCGTGACCGTCCGCGCCGACTCGTCCGCCGCGACGATGCGGGCGGTGCCGCGGTAGGTGACGGTCATCGCGCCGACCTTGACCTTCAGCCGGCCCGCGTACTCCTCGCCGTCGACCGAGTCCAGCGTGGCACCCGGCATGCAGAGCGCGACGCGCTCGACGTCGAGCAGCACCGACCAGGCCCGATCCACCGGTACGGGGACGGTGAATTCGTGGTCGAGCTCCATGTCGTGGACCCTTCTCATCCGGGGGGCTTGTTCGTGACCTTACGGCGGTCACCCGTCCCGCCGCCAGACACCCCCCGCGCCGCCCCGCCACCCACCCGCCCCACGAACGCCCCGCCCGCGCGCCCACGCCCCCGTGCGCGGGCGGCGCCGCCCCCATGGAGTCGCTCGGGAACGGCGCCGCCCGTGGCGGGGTCAGACGGTCGCGGCGGCGGTCAGGGCCCGGGTGGTCAGGACCGTGGCGAGGTGGGTCCGGTACTCGGACGAGCCGTGCAGGTCCGTCGGGGGCTCGGTGCCTTCGGCGGCCCGTTCGCCTGCTGAACGGAACGAGTTCTCCGACACCGTTCGGCCCTCGATGAAGCGTTCGACGGCGGACGCGCGCACCGGGACGGGGCCCATGTTGGTGAGCGCCACCCGGGCGTCCTCGATCGCGCCGCGCTCGCGGCGGACCGCGCACGCCACGCCGACGATCGCCCACGCCTGCGCCGTCCGGTGGAACTTCTCGTAGTGCACGCCCCAGCCCGCGCCGAGCTTCGGGATCCGGACGGCGGTCATCACCTCGTCCGGTTCCAGCGTGGAGGTCATCCAGTCCACGAAGAACTCGGCCGCCGGGATCCGCCGCTCGCCGCGCACCGACCGGGCGAGCACGACCGCGTCGAGCGCGAGGGCCGCGGCGGGCAGGTCGCCCGCCGGGTCCGCGTGCGCGAGCGAGCCGCCGAACGTGCCGCGATGCCGTACCGCCGGGTCGGCCACCGTCGCGGTCGCCGCCGCGATCAGCGGCGCGTGCTCGCGGACGAGCGGGTCCCGCATCACCTGGTGGTGCGTCGCCGTCGCGCCGATGAGCAGCGCGTCGCCGTCGTCGCGGATCTCGCGCAGCTCCCCGATGCGCTCCAGGTCCACCAGCGCGTCGGGGTAGGCGAGCCGCAGCCGCAGCAGCGGCATCAGGCTCTGCCCGCCCGCGATCGCCTTGGCGTCCTCGCCCGCCTCCGCGAGCGCGGCGACCGCCTCCTCGACCGACGCGGGCCGCACGTACTCGAACGCCGCCGGGATCACCGCGCACCTCCAGCCGATCCGAGACCGCCCCCGGCCCCGGGCTCCGCGCCCTCGCCGCCGCGTTCGCCGCGTTCGCCGCGCAGGGCGCGCCAGACGCGTTCGGGCGTGCAGGGCATCGGGACGTCGGACACGCCGAACGGCCTGAGCGCGTCCACGATCGCGTTCACCACCGCGGGGGTCGAGGCGATCGTGCCCGCCTCGCCCACGCCCTTCACCCCGAGCGGGTTGGACGTCGCGGGCGTCTCGGTGCGGTCGGTCGTGAACTCGGGCAGGTCCGCCGCCGACGGCAGCAGGTAGTCGGCCATCGTCGTCGTGGTCAGGTTGCCCTCCGCGTCGTACACCGCCTCCTCGTAGAGGGCCTGCGCGATGCCCTGCGCGAGCCCGCCGTGCACCTGCCCCTCCACGATCAGCGGGTTGACGACCTTGCCGACGTCGTCGACCGCGACGTACGAGCGGAGCCTGACCATGCCCGTCTCGGTGTCGACCTCCGCCGCGCACAGGTGCGTCCCGTGCGGGAACGAGAAGTTGTCGGGGTCGAACGTCGCGTCGGAGTCCAGCGACGGTTCGAGCCCGTCCGGCAGGTCGTGCGCGGCGAACGCGGCGAGCGCGACCTCCTGGAGTGTCGCGCCCTCGCCCGCGACGCCCCGCACCCCGAACCGGCCGCCGGTGAACTCCAGGTCCTGCTCCGCCGCCTCCAGCAGGTGCGCGGCGATGCTCCGGGCCTTGTCCACGACCTTGTCGCACGCCGCGTACAGCGCCACCCCGCCGACCGCGAGCGACCGCGACCCGTAGGTGTCCATGCCCTTCGGCGCGATCGCCGTGTCGCCGTGCAGCACCCGGACGTCCTCGAACGGCACGCCGAGCCGGTCGGCCGCGATCTGCGCCCACGCCGTCTCGTGGCCCTGCCCGTGCGCGGACGACCCCGTCACCACCTCGACCTTCCCGGACGGCAGGATCCGCACCGACGCGTGCTCCCAGCCGCCCGCGCCGTACGACAGCGAGCCGAGCACCCGGGACGGCGCGATCCCGCACATCTCGGTGAACGTGGACACCCCGATCCCGAGCCGCACCGGGTCGCGCCGCTCGTTGCGGTCGGCCTGCTCGGCGCGCAGCTTGTCGTACTCGAACAGCGCGAGGGCCCTCTCGGTCGCGGCCTCGTAGTTGCCCGAGTCGTACGTCAGCCCCGCGACCGTCTCGTACGGGAACTCCTCCTTGGCGATCCAGTTGCGGCGCCGCACCTCGATCGGGTCGAGGTCCAGCTCCGCCGCCAGCTCGTCCATCAGCCGCTCGATCGCGTACGTCGCCTCGGGACGTCCCGCGCCCCGGTACGCGTCGGTCGGCGTCTTCGTCGTGAACACGCCCGTGCACGTGAACGAGTAGGCGTCCATCTTGTAGATGCCGTTGAACATGAACGCGCCGAGGATCGGGATGCCGGGCGTCACCAGCATCAGGTACGCGCCCATGTCGGCGAGCAGGTCCACCTTCAGCCCGCGGATCCGCCCGTCCTCGTCCGCCGCGAGGGTCAGCCGCTGGATCTGGTCGCGGCCGTGGTGGACGGCCATGTTGCCCTCGCTGCGCGACTCGGTCCACTTCACCGGGCGGCCGAGCCGGCGCGCGAGCAGCAGCGCTATGACCTCCTCCCCGTACACCTGGAGCTTGGAGCCGAACCCGCCGCCCACGTCGGGCGCGACGACCCGCAGCCGGTGCTCGGGGATCCCCGTCACCGTCGCCAGCATCAGCCGCAGGATGTGCGGGATCTGCGTGGCGGAGTACAGCGTGAACTCGTCGCCCTCCGGCACGCACAGCACCGACCGCGGCTCCATCGCGGTGGGGATCAGCCGCTGCTGGACGTACCGGCGTTCGAGCACCACGGGCGCGTCGCGCAGCGCCGCGTCGAGGTCGCCGTTCTCGAACACCCACGTGTACGACTTGTTGGTCCCGAGGCCCTCGTGCACGAGGGGCGAGCCGTCCTCGACCGCCGCGTCCATGTCGACGACGGGCGCGAGCGGCTCGTAGTCGACGTCGATCTCCTCCAGCGCGTCGAACGCCGCGTAGCGGTCGCGGGCCACCACGCACGCGACGGGCTCCCCGGCGTACCGCACCTCGTCCACCGCCATCGGCGGATGGTCCGGATGCTTGATGTCGTCGGTGACGAGCCACGCGCAGGGCAGCGATCCCTGCTCGTCCGCCAGGTCGGCGCCCGTGAACGCCGCGACGACGCCCGGACGCTCCCGCGCCCGCTCGGCGTCCGCGCGGACGATCCGCGCGTGCGCCTGGGGGCTGCGCAGGAACGCCACGTGCAGCGTCCCGGCGGGCTGCATGTTGTCGGTCCAGCGCGTCCTGCCCGTGACCAGCCGCGCGTCCTCGGACCTCCGGCGCGGGGCGCCGACCTCCGGGGCCCCGGCCTCCGGCGCCGCGGTCATGGCGCCACCTCCTGCCCCGCGGGCCGCTGGTCTGCGGGCCGCCGCATCTCGTCGGCCGCGCGCCGTACGGCCCGGACGATGTTCTGGTAGCCGGTGCAGCGGCACAGGTTGCCTTCGAGCCCCTCGCGGATCTCCCCGTCGGACGGGTCGGCGTTGTCGCGCAGCAGGTCGATCGAGGCCAGGATCATGCCGGGGGTGCAGTAACCGCACTGCAACGCGTGGTCCTCGTGGAACGCCCGCTGCATGGGGTGGTCGCCGCCGAGCCCCTCGACGGTGGTGATGTCGCGGCCGTCCGCCTGGACGGCGAGCACGGAGCAGCTCTTCACGCTCAGCCCGTCCATCAGGACGGTGCAGGCTCCGCAGTTGGTGGTGTCGCAGCCGACGGGGGTTCCGACCTTCCCCAGCCGGTCGCGCAGGTAGTGGACGAGCAGGAGGCGCGGTTCGACGTCGTCCTCGTACGCCGTTCCGTCGACCTCGACGCGGATTCGTGGCATGCGTTCCTCCCCAGGGGCGTCTCGGTTCGGGCTTGCACGGGAGAGACGTCCTCGGCGGGAGGGGCGCGCTGACGGTCCGGCCACGCCATCGGGGCCCACCTCCGGGAAAGGCGACCATCCGAAGGTATGACGGGGCCGAACCGCGTACTAGTCCCCCGTTCTCCCTAATTGCACGGGCCCCGTCCCGCGCGGGGACGGGGCCCGGCGGGCGCCTAGTGCACGCGGAGCAGGACGGGCCAGGTCTTCGGTCCGACGACGCCGTCGGCGTCGATACCGCCCCATTTCTGGACGGCGCGCACGGCCTTCTCCGTCGTGTCGTCGAACCGCCCGGTCACGCTCACCTCCGGGTGGCTGCGCGCGAGCAGGAGCCCCTGAACGGACTCGACGTGCTCGCCGTGGTCGCCCTTCGCGAGCTGCGGGAGCTTCTTCACCATGGCCTCCATCCAGTCGTTGCCGCCGTAGGCGGGCCGTCCGTACCCGGCGATGACGTTCGAGGCGCGGACGCGGCGCTTGCACGCGTCGGAGGTGTTGCCCTCGATCGTCTGCACGCGCCCGTTGCCGAGCGCCTTCTCCACGATCCCGACGTGGTCGATCGCGCCGACGGAGTTGGTCGCGCCCCAGTCGAAGAACACGATGTCGCCGGGCTTGGCCTTGTTGACGTTGGCCGTCGTGCCGCTGTGCCAGCGCCCGGCCTTCTGGAAGTCCTGCGCGTGCCACACCGTGTAGGCCCGGTCGCCGCCCGGCAGGACGGCGTCGGCGTTGTCGCTGTGCCGCGCCCAGTAGGTCACGGCCATGTCGCACCAGGACGCCTTGAGGAACTCGTCCCCGTGCCTCTTGGCGTACTCCCGCGTGATCTTGTTGGGCCGGCCGGACATCCCCAGCGTCTTGCGCGCCTGCGCCAGCATCCCCGCGGCGCTCACCGGTCGCCCTCCCCGCGGTAGACGCCGTCGGAGTCCGGCTCGCCGTACAGTTCCCGCAGCAGGGTCTCCTCGTCGGTCTCGGTGGCCCGATGGACGTCGGGATGCACGTCCACCTGCCTCATGTACGTCAGCTCCTCGGCATCGGTCCGAGTCACGTCGCCTCCAGAAGGTTCCGCACCACCGCCGCGCCGCGTAGCGTGCGCGACCCGACACCGACGGTAGTGGCACTGTCTTGCTTTCTCCGGCTTTTCCGTCAAGACCCATCCGCGGCTCAACGCACATGTGTCTCTCAGGATGGGTGTCACCGCGCGGTACCTGCACGGCACAGCCGCGCGGGGTCATCACCGCCCCCGGAACCGCGAATCCCCACCCACCCCAAAGACCACCCCAGAACCACCATTCCGGACAGCCAGCCCCCCGCCCAGACACCCTTCCAGCCAACGCCGAACGCCCGCGACGGCCGTCAACGCCCTGGCGCGCGAGGTGTTCGCCAGGTCGCTGGGCCTCACGGCGTCGCTGGGGTGAGTGCTTTGGTGTAGAGGACTGTGCCGTCCTGGTCGCGCAAGCGTACGGTCAGGGTTCGGGATTCGGCGTCGATTTGGACTTGGCCGAAGAATTGGGAGCCTTCGGCCGGGGAGGTGTTGGCGTGCGGAGGCGCCTGGTGGAATTTGAGTTGCGGGCCGAACGTGGCGTCCAGGGGGTTGGGGCCGAAGGCGCCGGCGTTCAGGGGGCCTGAGACGAACTCCCAGAACGGGTCGAAGTCTTTGAAGGACGCCTTGGACGGGTCGTAGTAGTGGGCCGCCGTGTAGTGGACGTCGGCCGTTAGCCAGACCATGTTACGGACGCGGTGGTGTTTGGCGTACGAGAGGATCTCGGCGATTTCGCGTTCGCGGCCCAGGGGGGCTCCGGGGTCGCCTTGGGCTGCGGCTTCCTGGGCCGTTCCGTCGGGGACGACGAGGCCGAGGGGGAGGTCGTTCGCGATGACCTTCCAGGTGGCCTTGGAACGGCGCAGTTCGTGTTCGAGCCAGGCCGACTGGGTCCGGCCGAGGAGGCCGCTCTCTGAGGTGGGGGAGTTGTTCGGGCCGTTCGGGTCCTTGTAGGTGCGCATGTCGAGCATGAAGACGTCGAGGAGCGGGCCGTACGAGATCTTCCGGTAGATCCGGCCGGAACGGGGCGCGGCGGTGGGGGTGTACTCGAACATCGCCTGGCGGGCGCGTTCGGCGAGGACGTCCACGCGCTTCTCGGTGTATTGGGGGAGGTCCAGGATCTCGCCCGGATACCAGTTGTTGAGGACCTCGTGGTCGTCCCACTGGTAGAGCATCGGCGTGCGGGCGTTGAACGCCTGGAAATTGCGGTCCTGGAGGTTGTAGCGGAACTGGCCGCGGTATTCGGCGAGGGTCTGCGCGACGTTCGACTTCTCCGGGGTGACGATATTGCGCCAGGTACGGCCGTCGGGGAGCTTGACGGTCTCGTCCAGGGGCCCGTCCGAATAGACGAGGTCGCCGCTGCACAGGAAGAAGTCGGGGTCGAGGTCGTTCATCGCGGAGAAGATGCGGTAGCCGCCGATGTCGGGGTTGATGCCCCAGCCCTGCCCGGCGAGGTCGCCCGACCAGACGAACGAGACGTCGCGGGCGGTGCGGGGCGCGGTGCGGAGGCGTCCGGCGGCGGGCGCGGAGAGCAGGCCCCGGTCCAGGTCGGCGAGCCGCACCCGGTAGTGGAGCTCCTCGCCGGACGGCAGGCCGCGCAGGAACGCCCGGCCGGTCAGGTCGGTGCGCGGCGTGAGGACGGGGCCCCGGACGTGGCGGGCGTTCCGGAAGTCGGGGCGGCGGCTGACCTCGACCAGCATCCGCGCCGGACGGTCCGCGCGGGCCCAGACGACGGCGCCGTGCGCGGTGGCCTCGCCGCTCTGCACGCCGTGGGTGAGGCCCGGCCGCGGGCGGACGAGGGCCGACGCGGACGCGGCCCCGGCAGCGCGACCGCCGCGCCGGTCAGTAGGCCGCCGCGCAAGAGTGTCCGCCTGTCCATGCCCGCTCCGTTCCGCTTGAGGGTGGTCCGGGCGCATGGTCTCGCCGGGCGGCGTACGCGGCCAGGACCGGAGGTGGCCGCGGTGTGAACGGCGTTGATCGTTTCGTGGGCGACTTGACAACGCTCCGTAGCTGCGTGTCTCCTTGGGGGCATGTCAGCGCGCGTCTCCCACGCCAGCCCTGTGGCCCTCCGCCGCGTGGCCAGCGCGCTGTGTCCTTCGTGTTGTCGCTGACCCGTTCACCGGCCCGGCTTCCGAACACACGAAGGACCTTGGACCCATGGTTCCCGACCTCACGATGCGTGGTCACGACGATCCCCACGGGCGTACGGTGCGCAGCCGTCCGCCGACGGTGGGTCAGCTCGCCGTCCGGCTGCGCGAGCTCGCCGCCCGCCCGGGCGACTGGTGGCACCGCGTCGCGTTCGATCCCGACGCGCCCGTACGGGTCGCGCTGAGCGAGGCGCGCGGCGTCCGGACGTGGCTGGTGACCTGGCCGCCCGGCCACCGCACGGGCGTGCACGACCACGGCGGGACGTCGGTCAGCACGGTCATCGCGGGCGAGCTGGCCGAGGTGACGATCGCGTCCGACGGCGTCGCCGAACGGCCCCTGCGCACCAACCGGGTGCGCGTGCACGGCGGCGGGCACGCGCACGAGCTGACCAACCCCGGCCCCGCCTACGCGGTGACGCTGCACGCGGTGGCGGTCACCGCCTCCTGAGCACGTCCCGCACGCCGCCGGTCCAGCCGACGGTGAGCGTGCGGCTGGTCAGGGACGCGCGCCCCCGCGTCCGGGTACGGTCGCCGTTCGCGCAGGTGAGGGTGATGTCGCCGGACGCGGCGACGGTGCCCGAGCAGAACGTGGGGCGGTTGAGCGCGGCGGCGCCGCGGAACAGGTGCAGCGCGACCTTGCCGGACGTCCAGGTGCCGTCCAGGCTCGACCGCCGTTCCGCGCCCGGACGCACCCCGTTGACCGTGGGCGGCGACGGGCGGGACGCGGACGGCGTGGACGGCGCCGGGTGCGAGGCGGGCGGGTCCGCCCTGTCGGGTCCGTTCCCGCTACAGCCGGTGACCAGCAGCCCGGCCGCGAGCGCGGCGGCGGCCGTCCGGATCATCGGTCCTCCTTCGTCGGCGCCCGCCCGGGGTGCGCCGCGGCGCGCCCCGGACGGACGGGGGTTCAGCGCCGGGCCTTGAGCTTGAGGGTGACCTTCTTCGGGGCCTTGCGGGTGGCGTGCTTCGCCTGCCGCTGCTTGAGGATCTTGCCGGCCTTCGCCGCGACGGGCCCGGACGTCAGCGCGTTGCCGGGGACATTGCTGGCGTTGATGCCGCTGCCGAGCGCCATCACACCGGTGAGGTTCATCGAGTTCTTGGACGGGTCGGCCGGCAGGCCCATCATCTGGTTGATGACGCCGTCGAGGATGCCCCACGGCCCGCAGCCCTTCGCGGCGGGGACGGCGATCGGCGCGTCGATCCCGATCTGCGCCGCGACCCAGCCGAGCTGCGGGTCGAGCGCGAGCCCGCCGGAACGGAACGTCGGCGCGAGCTTGGCCTCGATCGGGCCGATCACGCAGTTGCCGCCGAGCAGGGTGTTGTTGAGCTTGACGTTCAGGCTGGCCTTCGCGCCGATGCCGGTGTCGGTGACGAACACGTGGATGGGGCCCGCCAGCGACTGCGTGACGGTGAGCTTGTTGACCGCCCACATCGCGGCCGGGGTCTTGCCGAGGATCGGGCCGACGAGCGGGAGCTGCCCGATCAGGCCGCCCGGCACCTCGACCGGCGCGGACTCGAACTGCTGCCCGGTGACCGGCGGCTTCAGGACGGGCTCGCCCGTCTCGTCCGGGTCGCCGAGGTAGCCGGTGATGCGGATCGCGCCGCTCGGCAGCTTCTGCTCGAACGTGCCGATCTTGACGCTGCCGCCCGTGGTGACCTGCGTCTGGCAGATCGACCCGCGCGGGCACTGGTTCTGGAACCGGGCCGCGTTGTTCGGGTACCCGGCCGACAGCGGCGGAACGGACTGGTTGGGCGTCCCGGTCGGCGGCGCCGCCGGGTCCAGGCGCCCGATCCTCCCGCGGCCCGGCGAGGTGAACCACAGCTCGCCGCCGGGCCCGTTCATGATCCGCATGGGGGAGGACAGGGTGGCGGGCAGGGGGTGCTCGGTGACGCTCCCGGACGCCGGGTCGATCGAGCCGACGTTGCTCGCGGCCGACTCGGTGAACCACAGCCTGCCGTCGGTCCCGGCGACGATGCCGGTCGGCTTGGAGTCGGCCGTCGGCACCCCGTACTCGGCGATCTGCCCGTCGGACGGGTTCAGCGCGCCGATCTTGCCGACGCCCGGCTCGGTGAACCACAGCCGCCCGTCCGGGCCCGGGACGATCTCGCCGAGGGCGGGCAGCCCCGTTCCGGCGGACGGCGCGGTGTAGGAGGTGACCTTGCCGGTCGCGGGGTCCAGGCGCCCGATGGACGCGTCGTTGTTGGTGAACCAGACCGCGCCGTCCTGGCCGATCGTCACCGCGTACGGCGTGAGGCCGGTCGCGTACGCGGTCACGGTGCCGGACGCGTCGATCCTGCCGAGCGCGCCGGAGTAGCCGCCGGTGAACCACATCGCGCCGTCCGCGCCGGCCGCGATGCCGGTGACCTGGGCGTTGGCGAAGTTCACCGCGCCGGTCAGGGGCAGCTCGTACAGCGTGGACGCGCCGGTGGCGGGATCGACGCGGCCGACGCGCGGGACGCTGACGGAGATGTCGGTGAACCAGAGCGAGCCGTCCGAGCCGGCCGCCATCGCGTCGGGGATGCCGAGGTTCTTCTGCGAGTTGGCGGCCACGGGGTACTCGGTGACCTTGCCCGCGCCGTCGATCCTGCCGACGCCGCCGCCGTTCTCGGCGAACCACACGCTGCCGTTCGGGCCGTTCGCGATGCCGAGCGGCGCCACGTCCGGGATCGGGAGGCCGATCTCGGTGACCTTGCCCGGCGCGGCCAGCCCCGGCGCGGCCGGGATCGCGAGGAACGAGCTCGTACCCACCACGGCCGCCAGCGCGAGCGCCCCGGCCCGCCTACCTCGATGGCCCATGCCATCGCCTCCTTCGGCTTTTGCCCGGGACGGCGCGTTTTCGCGCGACGGCGCGGGTTTCTCGTGTGAGCGTTAATAGAAACCCGTGGGTGTTTCACGTCAAGGAGGTCGTTCGGGACGGTCCGCTTGTGGTCAGGGAGACAACCGGCGACGGCAGGAGGCGTCCGTGCGCGAGCGCCCCGAGGGGCGGGCCGTGTGTCAGGGGCGGCGGGCCAGGTGGGGTGCGGCCGCCTCCTTGCCGACGAGGGGGAGCAGCGCGAAGTAGGTCAGCTCGGGGAGCAGCGCGGGCAGGTCGGCCGTCTCGCCCGACTCGATCCGTACGTAGAGGGCGCTGTAGACGCCGCCGACGATGGCGTCCACGACCGCGACGGGGACGGGCTCAAGGTCGAACGCGGGGTCGGTGAAGAAGCCGCGGAAGCCGTGCAGGTACTCGATCCGGGCCCGCCGCACGCGCGGCCCCGCCGCGTTGACCTCGACGAGCGAGACGCGCGCGAAGTGCGGCTCGGCGGCCATGGTGGCGAGCATCGCCCGCAGCGCGGCCCGGATGCCCTCGGCCCAGGACGACTCGTTGGCGTAGGCGCGGCCCATGCGGCCCAGCACGATCGCGGTGCCGCGCTCGTACGCGGCGAGGAAGCAGCCGTCCAGGTCGCCGAAGTGGGCGTAGAACGTCTTCTTGGTGACGCCCGCGGCGCCGGTCACGCGGCTGATCGTGGTGTTGCGGTAGCCGTGCTGGGCGACGACCTGGACGAACGCGTCGATGAGGCGGTCGCGCTGGATCCCGGCGACGGTCTCGGGCGGGAGGCCGTGCCGTCCCGGCTTGATGGCCCGCTCCGGCTCCCGGGCGGAACGCGACCCTGGAAGCGCGTCCGCCCCCGAATCCCCGGACATCGGCAACTCGCGGTCTCTCGGTCTCCTGAACGGAACGGCCCGCTGACCGCCCGTCCGGAACAGACTACTCGCCGTTCCGAAACGACGGCCCCCGCGCGCCCCCGCCCAGGGCCGACCCGTGCTTCAGCGGCGCTGCGGCAGCGCTTCGGCGGCGGGGAGTGCGTCCGGGGCCCGACGCGCGCCCCGCCGGGGCGCGGGGTGCGCGCTCCGGCGGGGAGCGGCGTGCGTTCCGGCGGGGCCTTGCACGTGTCCCGCCGGGGCGCGGGGTGCGCTCCGGCGGGACGGGTGGTCAGGCCGTGGCGGGCTTGGGGGCGGTCTTCGGCGCGGGCTCGGCGGGGGCGGGCCGCTCGGTGGGGCCCGAGGTCAGGTCGCCCTTGCGGCCGTTGAAGACCTTCTCGTCCAGCAGGCCCTCGGACCTGGCGACCAGGACCGGGACGGTGAGCTGGCCGGTGACGTTCAGCGCGGTGCGGGCCATGTCGATGACCTTGTCGATCGCGATCAGGTAGCCGACCGCCTGGAGCGGCAGGCCGACCGTGGTGAGCGTCAGGGTCAGCGCCACCAGCGCGGGGCCGGGGGTGCCGCCGGTGCCGAGCTGGCCGATCACCGCGGCGAGCGCGATCAGCGCGTAGTCGGCGATGCCGAGGTGGACGCCGGTGTACTGGGCCACGAAGATCGCGGCGACCGCCGGGTAGATCGCGCCGCAGCCGTCGAACTTGATCGTGGCGCCGAGCGGCTGGGCGAAGCTCGCGTACTCGGTCTGCACGCCGTTGCGCTCGATCTGGACCTTCTGCGCGATCGGCAGGGTGGCCAGGGACGACGAGGAGACGAAGCCGAACTGGATCGCGGGCCAGGAGTTGCGCAGGAACGTCAGCGGCGAGACGCGGCCGAACACCCGCAGCAGCACCGGGTAGCCGACGAACAGCATGATCGCGACGGCCAGGTAGATCGCGCCGGTGAACTTGGCCAGCGGCGACAGCGAGCTCGGCCCGTACGTCGCGACGACCGAGCCGATCAGGAAGAACGAGCCGATCGGGGTGAGCCGCACGACCCACCACACGACCTTCTGCATGACCAGGTACAGGTCGTCGATCAGGCCGGTCAGCCGCTCGCCGCGGTCGCCGATCGCGACCAGCGCGGCGCCGAACAGCACGGCGAACGTGACGACGCCGAGCACGTTGCCCTCCGACATCGCCTTGACGATGTTGGACGGGAACAGGTTGTGCAGCACCTGCGTCCAGGTGACGGCGTCGGTCTCGGTGGACTCGCTCGCCAGCTTGCCGAGCCCCTTGCCCGGCTCGATGATCAGCCCGACGGCCAGGCCGATCGCGGTGGCGATGGCGGAGGTGGCGACGAACCAGCCGAGGGTCTTGGCGGTCAGCCTGGCCACGCTGCCGACGTTGCGCAGCCGCCCGACGCTCACCACGATCGCGGCGAACACGAGCGGGACGACCACGACCTTCAGCAGGCTGACGTAGACGTCGCCGAACGGGTCGAGCCAGTTCCCGGCGATCTTCTCGCCGTCGCCGAGGTTGTTCATCAGGGCGCCGGCGATCACGCCGAGCACGAGCGACAGCACGATCTGCTGCCAGAACTGCCACTTCCAGACGCGCAGGTTCACGGGTGGGACTCCAGGAGTCGGGTCCGCCCTTGCCGGGGGTCGCTTCCGTGCGCGTCGGGTCGCGGTCGCGCGGCGCCGCCTGCGCGGCGGGACGCCCCCGGCGGGACGGCGCGGACGCGTCGCGGGGCGGCGGTTCCCGGGGCGCCCGGCGCTGGTGCGGCTCGGAACGTTCCGGAGGGCGGAGGGGTGAGAAGAAGGAGAAGAGAAGGGGGGCGGGGAGCTGGTCAGGCGCGACAGAGGACGCTGGCGAGGCGGCACAGGTCCACGTGCAGCCGGGCCACGAGCACAACGCTCTTCTCGGAGAACCTCACGGGCACAGTTAACCCTGATGTCCGGTTTGTGGATTCCCGGGCAGGGGTGTGATCCTGGTCACATCGGGCGCGGAGGTACGGGCTCAGCGGCGGCGGGAGCGGGTGACGATGCGCAGGATGCCGACCACGCCGAGCCCGATCAGCACGGTCGGCACGAGGGCGGTCATGCCCATGACGGACGCGCCGGAGAGCCCGCCCGCCAGGAACACGCCCGCCGCGGTGAGGAAGAACAGCCCTGCGAGGAGGGTGCCCGCGTCGAACGGGTGCCTGGCGGGCGGCGGGGCCGCGGCGTCCGCCGCGTCCCCGGGCCTGGTGGTGTCGGGCCGGTCAGTCACGGGTCACCTTCACGTCTCCGAGCCGGGCGCGGATGCGCAGGACGATCTCCGGCGGGTTCCGGACGGCCGCGCCCTCGGGTTCGAGGACGTCGGCGGACTTGGCGTTGGGGCCGCTGATCGTCCGGCCGCCGACCGAGAGGTCGCCGAGCCCGACGCGGGCGTCCAGCACCACGCGGGTCGCGCGGGGGACGGCGACCCGCAGGTCGCCCGCCGTCACCTTGGCGTCGATGGTCACCCGGCGGCCGCGGTCCACCGGCAGCGCGGTCAGGTCGAGCCGTGCGGTGCCGATGCCGAGCCTGTACTCCTGATGGGAGAGGGTCGCGTCGGTCGGTCGCCAGTCCACGTCCATGTACCTCATATCAGCCGGGACCGCCGTCGCGGCCGAGGTCGTCAGCAGGGCGACGGTGAGCAGGGCGCCGACGGTCGCGAGGCCCCGCACCCGGAACCAGGCGCCCAGCACCATGCCGAGGCCCACGACGGCGAGCGCCGGGGCCATGATGACCAGCGCCGCGTCCAGCGGCTCCCGGCCGTGCGCCACGGGCGTCATCGCCGCGGCGGCGGCCATCGCGGCCAGCAGCGTGATCGGCGTCAGCGGCGACTTGGCGCGCGGCGCGCGGGTCCGCGCGGGAGCCGCGGTCGCGCCCGCCGTCCCGCCGGGGTACGGCGCGTCGCCCGGGAACGGGAGGCCCGTCCCGAACGGCCCGTCGTCCGCCGGAGGCGTGCCCTGCCCGGCCCCGGGCGTGCGCGGCGAGCCGAGCGTGGCCAGGTCGATCATGCCCTCCGGCAGCCCGCCGCCCGCGCCGCGCGACGTCCCGAAGACGTCCTGGTGCAGGCTCGTCCCGGAGCCGGACCCTTGGAACGCCGCCTCCCCGTACGCGGGGGCGGGGCGCGGGGGATGCCCGGCGAGCCGTTCGGGGAACGAACGCGCCGTGCCGACCAGGTCCACGCCCCGGGCGTGCGCGACGAGCAGGACGAGGCCGAAGACCGTCAGGACCGCGATCGAGTCGGTCGAGACGCCGCCGAACAGGCTCAGCGCCACCCCGGCGCACAGCAGCGCGCCGAGGACCGACAGCACTCCGGCGCCGTCCAGCCACCGCTTGAAGAGCTTCTCGGCGGCCGAGCTCTCGCCGGGCCGCCCCGGCATCAGCAGCGCCGCCGCGATGTAGAGCAGGATGCCCTGCCCGTGCGCGAGGACGAGGACCGCGAAGCCGACCCGGTAGACGACCGGGTCGATCCCGGTGAACCGCCCGATGCCCGTGCAGACGCCCGCGAGCACCCGCCGCTCGGGGTCGCGGGTCAGCCGCCGGTAGCCCTCCTCCGGCGGTCGTGTCGCGGTCGTCGCGTGCTGCTCCTCGGCCATGGCCACCATCGTCGCCGCTCGCGCGGGCGCCCGCCATCGGGGGAACCCCTGAGCCGACCCTGAGGAACGGCGCGCCCGGTCGGGGCCGTGCCCTGATGCGCGCGGCGGCCGGGCATGTGACGATCGTTGACGTGGGACGTTGATGTTGGGGAGACCACTGATGGCGGGAGCGGCGACGGTGAACGAGGCGGTGCCGTCCGCGCCGCGGCTGGAGCGCCGCCGCGACGGGCGGCTGGTCGCGGGCGTGTGCCGCGGGCTGGCGGACAACCTGGGCATCCAGGTGCTGTTCGTGCGCGCCGCGTTCGTGCTGCTCACGGTCGCGAGCGGGATCGGCTTCGCCGTCTACATCGCGTTCTGGGTGCTCACGCCGAGGCAGCCGGCCGGCGCCGCCCCCGCCCGGTCCCGCTGGGCCGCGCGCGACTGGGCCCAGCTCGCCGCGTACATCGCGGTGACGTGCGGGCTCGCCGCCCTGCCGTGGGGGACGCGGGTCGCGCAGGTGTGGCTGTGGCCGTTCGTCGTCGGCGGCGTCGGCGCGGCGATCCTGTGGCAGCAGGCCGACCGCGACCAGCGGCAGCGCTGGGTGGTGCCGCTGCGGCAGCGGTGGCTGCGCAGCCTGCTCGGCCTGCTGCTGGTGGTCGGCGGCATCGGCGGCTTCGTGGTGCGCAACGTCGACGCCGGGCAGGCCCGCGAGGTCGTCATCGCGATGCTGATCATCCTGACCGGGGTGGCGGTGATCGTCACGCCGTGGCTGGTGCGGCTCTGGCAGGACCTGGAGGCCGAGCGGCACGAGCGGATCCGCTCGCAGGAGCGCGCGGAGCTGGCGGCCCACGTGCACGACTCGGTGCTGCACACGCTGACGCTGATCCAGCGCAACGCGGCCGACCCGCGCGAGGTGCAGCGCCTCGCCCGCTCGCAGGAGCGCACGCTGCGCACCTGGCTGTACCAGCCGCGCGCCGACCCGGACCAGACGTTCGCGCCGGCGATCAAGCGGATCGCGGGCGAGGTGGAGGACGATCACGGCGTTCCGATCGAGGTGGTGTGCGTGGGGGACACCGAGCTGGACGAGCGGCTCGGCTCGGCGCTCCAGGCGGCGCGCGAGGCCATGGTGAACGCGGCGAAGTACGCCGGGGCCCCGTCGGTGTCGGTGTACGCCGAGGTCGAGGGCGACACCGTCGAGATCTTCGTCCGGGACCGGGGCAAGGGGTTCGACCTGGAGCAGGTCCCCGGGGACAGGATGGGCGTCCGGGGGTCCATCATCGGACGTATGGAGCGCAACGGGGGCAAGGCCACGGTCCGTACCGCCCCGGGCGAGGGCACCGAAGTGCGTTTGGAGATCGGGAAGTCGTGAGCGACGTGAGCGAGCCGTTGAAGAGGGTCGTGCTGGTGGACGACCACCAGATGTTCCGCACCGGCGTGAAGGCCGAGCTCGGCGGCGCCGTCGAGATCGTCGGCGAGGCGGGCGACGTGGACGAGGCGGTGACGGTGATCAAGGCCGTCCGGCCCGACGTGGTGCTGCTGGACGTGCACTTGCCGGGCGGGGGCGGCATCGAGGTGCTGCGGCGGCTGCACGGCGCCGTGCCGTCCCGCTTCCTCGCCCTGTCGGTGTCGGACGCCGCCGAGGACGTCATCGGGGTCGTGCGCGGCGGCGCCCGCGGCTACGTCACCAAGACCATCTCGGGCCCCGAGCTGACCGACGCCATCGAACGGGTCGCGGGCGGCGACGCGGTGTTCTCGCCGCGGCTCGCGGGGTTCGTGCTCGACGCGTTCGCGGCGAGCGACGTGCCCGCGGTGGACCCGGAGCTGGACCAGATCACCCAGCGGGAGCGCGACGTGCTGCGCCTGATCGCGCGCGGCTACGCCTACAAGGAGATCGCGAAGGAGCTGTTCATCTCGGTCAAGACCGTTGAGACCCATGTGAGCTCCGTCCTGCGCAAGCTTCAACTCTCCAACCGGCACGAGCTGTCCCGCTGGGCCGCCGCCCGCCGCCTCGTCTAGCGGCCCCGCGCCCGGGCGTCCGCCCCGGGCGCGGCCGTCCTGTCCTAGTACTCCTTGGGGACGAACGAATTGATCATCTTGTAGTCCTCTTCGAGGGCGGCCGCGGCCCGCTCCTGCTCCTCGCTCGCCTCCCCCATCGCGGAGGCGTGCACGGCCTGCATCCGCTCGGCGTTGGTGATCGCGAGCTGCTGGTTGGCGGCGACGTAGCCGCGCAGCTCCTCCTCGTACGCGGCGAACGCCTTGCGGTGGTCGCCGTCCGCCGCCTTCAGCTCGCCGGCGAGCACGTACGCGCCGAGCATCGCCACGCTGGTGCCCTGGCCGGAGGCGGGCGAGCCGCAGTACCCGGCGTCGCCGAGCAGGGCGACGCGGCCGTCCGACCACGTGTCCATGTGGATCTGCGCCATCGTGTCGCAGTGGAAGTCGGGCGCGTCCCACATGTACTCCAGGAACCGGTCGACCGGCGGCGCCGCCTTCCCGAACCGCCGCGCGATCAGCCGCTTGTGCGTCTCAGCGTCGCGCGGGTCGAACGAGGCGGCCGCCTCCTCGTCGTCGAACCCGAAGTAGACGCGCAGCTCGGCGTTGCCGCGCACGCTCATCGCCATGCCGCCCATCGGCTCGCCCTCGACCTGGTACATCGTCTGCCAGCGGTCCAGGCCGAGGAAGTTCGGCGCCGTCCAGACCGCGATCAGGCCCGTGCCGAGCGGGCGCAGGTGCTCGCGCTCGGGGCCGAACACCAGCGCGCGGGTGGAGGAGTGCAGCCCGTCCGCGGCGACGACCAGGTCGAACGTGCGGGACGTACCGCCGTCGAACCGCACCCGCACCTCGTGCTCGTCCTGCTCCAGCGCCGCGATCGAGTCGCCGAACAGGTACTCGACGCCGTCGCCGCCCGCCCCGACGATGATCGAGACGAGGTCGTCGCGCAGGATCTCCACGTCGGGGCTCTCCACCGCGCCGCCGCTCGCGGTGTAGTCGGTCGAGCGGAACAGCTCCTCGCCGTTCGGGTCCACCATCGACACGCCGCGCAGGTTCGTGCCGTCGCGCCGGATCGCCTCCAGCACCCCCATGCGCTCGGCCACGGCCAGTGCCGGGCCGCGCACGTCGATCGCCTGGCCGCCGGGGCGCAGGCCCGGCGCCCGCTCGACGACCGTCACCCCGTACCCGTGCCGCCTCAGCCAGTACGCCAGTGCCGGGCCCGCCACACTGGCCCCGGAGATGAGTACGTTCATGTTCCGCCGCCTTCTCGTCGTCGTGCTTTCCGCGTCCCTGCTTCCGAAGGGTCGGTGAAGGCGCTGACGGAACGCTGACGGGACGCTCACAGAGGCCGTGCGCCACCGTCAGCGCGCTGACGCGCGCGCCGCGTCGCGCCGACCCGCCCGGCGGCGCGCGTCAGCCCGCGAGGCCGCCGAGCAGCTTCCAGGTACGGGCCCGGTCGGCCGGACCGGCGAGGTCGGAGTGGGTGAACACGATCTCGGTCGCGCCCGCGTCGCGGTAGCTCCGCACGGCGTCCGCCACCTTCCGCTCGTCCCCGAGGACGACCAGGTCGGCGGCCCGTTCCGCGCCCTCCAGCGCGATGACCCGCTGGTAGGAGGGGATGCGGTCGTAGAACGAGGTCCGCCGCGCGGCGGCCTCCCGCGCGGCGTCCACGTCGGAGGCCGTGCCCCCGACGACGAACGCGACGACGCGCGGCGCGGGACGCCCGGCGCGTTCGGCGGCGGCGGTGATCGCCGGGACGATGTGCTCGCCGAGCGTGCGCGGGCCCGCGAGCAGCGGCAGCGTGCCGTCGGCGAGCTCGCCGGCCACCCGCAGCGCCCGCGGGGCCATCGCGGCCACCAGCAGCGGCACCGGCGGCTCGGTCCCGCCCGGCAGGACGGTCGGCATCGCGGGCGCGACGGTCAGCGTCTCGCCCTGGAAGTCGCCCGGCCCGCCCGCCAGCAGTCCCCGCAGCGCGGTGAGGAACTCGGCCATGCGGGTGATCGGCCGCTCGTACGGCACGCCGAAGACCGGCTCGACGAACGCCTTCGCGCCGAGCGCGAGCCCGAGGTGGAACCGGCCGCCCGTCGCCGCCTGCGCGGTCTGCGCCTGCCCCGAGACCAGCAGCGGATGCCTCGGGAAGATCGGCACCGCGGACGTCCCGACGGCGAGCCCGGGGACCTCGCGGCCGACGATCCCGGCGAGGGCGATCGCGTCGTAGTCGGTCCGCTGCCCGAGCCAGGCCGACCGCAGGCCCGCCTCCGCGGCCTCCCGCGCGTCGGCGACGATCGCGTCCACGGAGTTCCCGGACGGCGGCGTGTACAGCGCTACTCCGATGCTCATGGCGGCGGCAACCCCGGCTGATTCCCGACTATTCCCATCGGAGAGGTTGGCGGCCGGAGCGGGCCATCATGGTCCCTATGTCTTCCGCGGTCTTCCTCATCACCGGCGTGCAGGCCGCGGGCAAGTCCACGGTCGCGCAGGCGCTCGCCGAACGGTTCCCGAAGTCGGCGCACGTGCGCGGCGACGCGTTCCGCCGGTTCGTCGTGTCGGGCCGCGAGGAGATGGACGCCGAGCCGTCCGCCGAGGCACTGGGACAGCTCCGGCTGCGGCACCGGCTCGCGGCGGACGCCGCCGACACCTACGCCGAGGCGGGTTTCACCGCCGTCCTCCAGGACGTGATCCTCGGCGACCTGCTCACGTGGACGGCCGCGCGCGTGCGCACCCGTCCGCTCTACGTCGTCGTCCTCGCCCCGCGCCCCGACGCGGTCGCCGCGCGCGAGGCGTCGCGGGCGAAGAGCGCGTACGGGACGTTCAGCGTGGCCGACCTCGACGGCGTCCTCCGCGCGACCACGCCCCGCATCGGCCTCTGGCTGGACACCTCGGAGCAGACCGTCGAGGAGACCGTGGACGAGATCCTCGCCCGCCGCGTCCCCTACGAGGGCCCGCCTGCCTGACGCCTCACAGGGAGAGGACGGCGCGGAGGAGCCGTTCCTGGAACGCGGCGACGTCGCTGCCCACCGCCACCTTGATCGGGGAACGGTGGTCCTCGGCGGGCAGGGAACGGGCGTCCCAGATCGTGGTGTCCCGGGTCAGCTCGCCCCGCAGCTCCACGCGGACGGCTCGTTCGACGTACTCGCCGAGGTCCGGGTCGACGGCCAGCATCGCGGCGAGCGCGTCGTGGATGACGGCGCCGCGCCGCCCCAGCGTCGCGGTGTAGGCGTCGGCGTAGAACTGGAGGATGCCGCTCGCGAAGCGCGCCGCGTCCGAGTCGTGCTCGGAGAGCCGGATCAGCCAGTCCTCGTGGACGGCCGTCGGGTGCGTCGCGTCGAGCGGCACCAGCACGACCGGCCATCCGGCGGCGAACACCAGGTCTGCGGCCTCGGGGTCGTGCCAGATGTTCGCCTCGGCGTGCGTGGTGATGTTGCCCGGGTGGCCGAACGCGCCGCCCATCACCACCACCTCGCGGACCAGCGACGGCAGCTCGGCGTCCAGCAGCAGCGCCGCCCCGAGGTTGGTCAGCGGGCCGGTCGCGAGGACCGTCAGCTCGCCGGGGTGTTCGCGCGCGAGCCGTACGAGCTGCGCGGGCGCGGTCTCGGCGACGGGGCGCCCGGCGGGTTCGGGCAGGTGCGTGTCGCCGAGGCCGTCCGTCCCGTGCCAGTCCAGCGCGTAGTGGACGGCCTGCGCCATCGGACGGGCCGCGCCGACCGCCACCGGGACGTCCCGTACGCCGGTCAGCTCCAGCACGCGCAGGGTGTTGAGCGCGCCGGTCATCGGGTCGATGTTGCCGTGCACCGTGCCGACGCCCGCGAGCTCCGCGTCGCCCTCGCGGACGAGGGCCGCCAGGTAGAGCAGGGTCATCGCGTCGTCGATGCCGGTGTCGCAGTCGAAGAGGATCTTGTGCACAGGCGCCGTCCTGGGAGCCGGAAGGGACGTGGGAGGGCGCCTGGACGGCCGCCGTCCCAACGTGCGGACGGGCGGTGATCCTATCCGCGGCCCCGGCCCGGGAGCGCCCTAGGAGTCGAGCATCCGGATCATGGCCTGCGTCCACCAGGCGAGCGTTTCGGCGGACGTGGCGTCCGTGAGGCCGGCGCTGCGCCGGAACTCGGCGCCCACCACGGGGTCGAGCGCGACGCCCTGATGCAGCGCGGCGACCGCGAGCTGGACGCGCCGCCGGTCGGGCCGCGCGCGGCCCTCGGCCCGGGCCCGTTCGCAGAGCGCGTCGACGACGGGCGCCAGCATCCCGCTGCCGGAGTCGCGCCACCCGGACCGGTGCAGCGCGAGGGCCAGCTCGGCGTAGCCGTCGGCGTACACCGCGGCGAGCGATCCCACGATCTGCTCGACGTCGTCGCCGCCGACCTTCTCCAGCCGCTGCTTGAGGCGGACCCCGCCGTGCCTGAGCAGCGCCTGGAGGAGCCGGTCGCGGTTGCCGAAGTGGTGGTTGACCGCGGCGTCGGTGACCCCGACCCGGGCGGCGACGGCGCGGACCTGCACCGCGGCGACCCCGCCGGTGGCGAGCAGCCGCTCGGCCGCCTCCAGGATGAGCCGCCTGGCCTCCTCGGGATCCCGGCGCACGCGTGGTGTCATACCGCCGACCTTACCTTGACTTCTCAAGGCGAGCGGTTACATTGATGGGCCAAGGTAACTGCGGAGGGACGCGCCATGCTGACCATCGAGGACATCGCCGGCGAGCTGCCGGGCACGCCGGAGCCGGCCGGGCTCAAGCCCCTGTTCCGCGGCGTCTGGCGGATCGCGCCGCCGCTGGCGCTGCCCGGGACCCCGTCCGGCGCCCGGGTGATCGTCGGCATCACGGACGGGTTCCTCCGGGGCCGCGGGCTCACCGCCCGCCTCACCGGCGCGGCGGCGGACTGGATGGCCGTCGCGCCCGACGGCGTCGGGACGATGGACTGGCGCGGCCAGGTCGCCACCGAGGACGGGGAGGTCGTCTACCTCCACGGGACCGGCCGCATGGACACCGCGCACGGCACCGGCGCGCTCGCCTTCGGGTCGTGCCTCTTCGAGACCGGGGCCGAACGGCTCCGCTGGCTCAACGCCCTCCAGGCGGTCTACCGGTCCAGGACCGTCGGCTACGGGACCCCCGACGCCACGTACCACGACGAGTACTACGAGCTGGTCTAGCCGCCGGACCCGTGGACGGGGACGGCTCAGGCGGTGTCGACCACCTGGAACGACTCGGCGAGCCGTCCCTCCGGGAGCCCGGCGGACGCCGCGTTCGCCGACAGCCAGCCGCGCAGCATCTCCGGCAGGCCGTCGCCCATGTGGCCGGTCTGGCTGGCGTGCGCCCGCAGCGCGCTCACCTTGCGGTCGAACCGGTCGGTGATGTCCACGTGGTGGTCGGCGGCCGGTCCGCCGCTGATCCACACCTCGCGCGCCGTCCACGCCTCCAGGCCCTCCTCGGAGAGCAGCTCGGGGAAGGCGTACGGGTTGCGGGCGTCGGGGTAGACGGCGTCGAGCGCCGCGGCGCCGACCGCGCGGTGGTCCGGGTGGCTCGGGTAGATGCGCTGGTAGTCGCGCTCCGGGCTCGGCATCAGCACCCGGTCGGGCCGGACCTGCCGGATCACCCGGGCGATGTCGCGGCGCAGGCCGAGGGTCGCCTCCACCCGCCCGTCCGGATAGCCGAGGAACCGGACGTCGCTCACGCCCACGCACTTGGCGGCGGCGCGCTGCTCGTCCCGGCGCAGCGCGGCCATCTCGGCGCGGGTGATCCCGTCGTCGAACCCGCCCGCGTCGCCGTCGGTGACCATGAGGTACACCACCTCGATCCCGCGGTCCGTCCAGCCCGCCACCGTTCCGGCGGCGCCGAAGTCGACGTCGTCGGGATGCGCCATCACGGCCAGGATCCGCCGCACGTCACTGTCGTCCATAACGTTGGTCACGCTTTCAACCATATGCGCCGACCGCCCGCTCACGCCCTTCCCGCCCTCGCCCCCTGGTCGAGGCCCGGTCGAGCCCCGCTCGACTCCCGCTCGACTCCCGCCGGGTCCGCGCCCGCGCCCGCCCCGGCGTTCTCGGCGATCTTCGATCGGGGCTGGGACTCGGGGCCGGACCGGGGTACAGCAGAGACATGCGCAAACTCATCAACGCCCCCGCGGACGTCGTCTCCGACGCGCTGCGCGGGCTCGCCGCGGCCCACCCGTCGCTGCGCGTCGACCCCGGCGCCGGGACCGTCGTGCGGGCGGACGCGCCGCGGCGCGGGAAGGTCGCCCTGGTGTCGGGCGGCGGGTCCGGCCACGAGCCGCTGCACGCGGGGTTCGTCGGGTACGGGATGCTGGACGGGGCCTGCCCCGGCGAGGTCTTCACCTCCCCCGTGCCCGACCAGGTCATCGCCGCGACCATGGCCGTCAGCGGGGGCGCGGGCGTGCTGTACGTCGTGAAGAACTACACCGGCGACGTCCTCAACTTCCGGATGGCCGCCGAGCTGGCCGAGGACGAGGACATCGAGGCCGTCTCCGTCGTGGTGGACGACGACGTCGCGGTGGAGGACAGCACGTTCACCGCCGGGCGGCGCGGCACCGGCGCGACCCTGTTCGTCGAGAAGATCGCGGGCGCGCTGGCCGAGGAGGGCGCCCCGCTGGACGCCGTCGCCGCCGTCGCCCGGGAGGTCAACGAGCGCAGCCGCTCGTTCGGCGTGGCACTGTCGCCCGTCACCGTGCCCGCCGCGGGGGCCCCGACGTTCCAGCTCGGCGACGACGAGATGGAGCTCGGCATCGGCATCCACGGCGAGCCGGGCCGCGAGCGCGTGAAGATCGCGACCGCGGCGGAGATCGTGGACG
Source organism: Actinomadura sp. J1-007 (assembly GCF_009793335.1). GTDB lineage: Bacteria > Actinomycetota > Actinomycetes > Streptosporangiales > Streptosporangiaceae > Spirillospora > Spirillospora yumaensis. The sequence continues at coordinate 4,257,599 of NZ_WING01000001.1, forward strand.
CCGCGCTCACCGCGATCGACGCCGACATGCCGCTCGCGGGCTCCGAGCTGCTCGTCCTGGTGAACGGCATGGGCGGCACGCCGCTCATCGAGCAGTACGTCGCGTACGCGGCGGCGGCCGAGTGGCTGGACGGGCACGGCGCGACGGTCGCGCGGCCCCTCGTCGGGCCGTTCGTGACGAGCCTGGAGATGGCCGGGTGCATGGTCTCGGTCTGCCGCCTCACGCCCGAGCTGACCCGCCTCTGGGACGCCCCGGTCGAGACGCCCGCCCTGAGGTGGGGCCGGTGAGCGCCGGGGACGCCCCGTCCGCCCTGTCCGCCGCGGACGTCGCCGCCTGGATCCGCCGCGCGGCCGAACTGGTCGCCGCCGACGCCGAGCACCTGACCCGACTGGACGCCGCGATCGGCGACGGCGACCACGGCCTCAACCTCGACCGCGGGTTCGCCGCGGCGGTCGCCGCCCTGCCGTCCGGCGACGCCGCCCCGGGCAAGGTGCTGATCGCCGCCGGGCGCGCGATCGTGTCCAAGACCGGCGGCGCGTCGGGCCCCCTCTACGGAACGGCCCTGCGCCGCGCGGGCAAGGCGTTCGGCGACGCCGCCGAGATCGACGCGGCCGCCCTGGGCGCGGGACTCCAGGCCGCGCTGGACGGCGTCCGCGAGCTCGGCCAGGCCGAGCCGGGCGACAAGACCATGGTGGACGCCCTCGGCCCGGCGGCCGCCGCCGCCCTCGCCGCCGCCGACCTGCCGTCCGCCGTCCGGGCCGCCGCGGACGCCGCGTCCGAGGGGGCCGAGGCCACCGTCGCCATGCGGGCGCGCAAGGGCCGCGCCAGCTACCTGGGCGAACGCAGCGTCGGCCACATGGACCCCGGGGCCGCCTCGACGGCGCTGCTGCTGCGCGCCCTGGCCGACGTCGCGTCGTCCCGCTGACCGGAAGGGGGAGTCGAACATGGTGGGGATCGTTCTCGTCTCGCACAGCGCCGCCCTGGCGGCCGGGACCGCCGAGGTCGCGCAGGCCATGGGCGTCGGCAAGGCCGTCGTCGAACCCGCCGGAGGCGACACCGGCGGCGGCCTCGGCACGAGCCCCGAACTGGTCGAACGCGCCATCGCCGCCGCCGACGACGGCGACGGCGTCGTCCTGCTCGCCGACCTCGGCAGCTCCGTCCTGACGGCGAAGCTCGCCATCGAGGACGCGGAGGAAGACGCCGACGGCCCGGCAGGCGCGGCAGGCGCGGCAAGCGCGGCGGGCCGGGGCGTACGGCTCGTTCTGGCGGACGCCCCGCTGGTCGAGGGCGCGATCGCCGCCGCGTCCATGGCCGCGACCGGCGCCGACCTGGACGCGGTGCGGGCCGCCGCCGAATCGGCCCGCGACCACCGCAAGACGTGAGCCCGCGACCGGCGCCCGTCCGCGCCGTGCGGGCGGGCGCGGCTTCGCGGCCGGGTCAGCCGGGGCCTTGGAGGAGGGTGGCGAGAGAGGACGTCAGCGGGGGCCCGGTCGGGTCGCCCCTCACCTCGAAGACGCGCGGCGCCGAAACGCCGGCCTCATCGGTCCCGCCGGATTCGTCGGTCCCGCCGGTCCGGTCGGTCCCGCCGGATTCGTCGGCGTCGATCGTGATGCGGTAGGCGGGCAGGTCCGCGCCGACCTCTTCGGGCTCGCGGGCGGACGCCAGCTCCTCCACCGCCGCCCGGACCCGTTCGGCCTGCTCGGCGGGCAGGTCGGCGGTGTCGTACAGGGCGACCATCACCTCGCGCCCGGCGAACCCGCCCGTGCTCTCGATCTTCACCCGCATCGCACCCCGCCGCCTTCCGCCGCCCACCGCCCGACCCGGCCGCGGCCACCGCCCGCCGCCCGACGTCCGCCCGGTCGCCGCCGGTCCTCGCGGGGCGGCGGCCGGGCCTCGGGCGTCGTCCGGCGGGCTACTTGCTGAACGCCCGCCGCAGCTCCTCCAGATCGTCGCGCAGGATGTCGTCGTCGTCCAGCGGGCCGCGCTGCGCGAGCCTGTCGGCGCCGATGGCCCGGTATTCCGGCATCTGCATGGTGCCGCAGCACCGCGAACGGTCCTGCTCGGCCCGCAGGCTCGCCGAGGTCTCGTCGTACGGCTCGACCTCGGTCGCGTCCCGGCCGTCGCCGGTGTAGTCGGCGTCGGTCATCCTCATCCGTCCGCTCATCAGGTCCGCCAGTGGGGTCGCCGCCGTGGTGACCTCGCGGACCGCGAACCGGTTGCGGATGAACGTCCGGTACACGGCCGGGTCGCCCCGGCTCGCCGAGAGCTGGAGCATCTGGTTGGCCACGTCGGCGTACGCGGCGCCGGTGGCCGGGGACGCGACGATCGCGTCGAACAGCAGCTTGCACAGCCCGTTCGCGACCTCGATCAGGACGGCCGTCGGGTCCTTGGTGCGGCGCTGCCGGTCCAGCTCGAACGCGTAGACGTCGGCGAGGATGTCGTACAGCGCGCCGGTGAACACCTGCGAGATCGCGTGCACCTCGTTGCCGACCTCGCTCAGCTTGAGGTCGTTGTCGGCGTCGCGCAGGCCCGTCGGCAGCCCGAGCGCCCGGCCGAACTCCTCGGCGAGCGCGGGCAGGAACGACCGGTCGTGCAGGTTGGCCTTGGTGAGCGCGACGAGCGCCTCCGCCTGGTCGGGCTGGCCGAGCGCGACGAAGATGGCCGTGAGGTCGCCGAACGCCTCGTGCAGCCCGCCGGTCTGCGGCGGGTTGTCCGCGGAGAGCCAGCCGGGCTTCAGCCCGTCGAGGATCGCGTGGCCCATCTCGTGCGCGACGATGTCGAGCGAACGGCACGTGAAGACCTTGCCGTCCGCCGGTTGCCCCTGCGGGACGAAGAACAGGAACTTCAGCACCTTGGCCGTACGGCTGTAGAACGCGTTGGCGCCCACTCCGGCGTGCGGGTGCACGGTGATGCGGTCGGTGTTGCCGCCGACGTTCCACGCGAACGGGATCGGGTCGCCCCCGTTGTGCCGCTCGTACATGGACAGGGTGAGGCGCGCGACGGCGAACGTGTGCGCGCAGTCGAACTGCGGGGTGTTCGGCGTGAAGATGAAGTCGCCTCCGGCGTTGCGGGCGACCGGGGCCACGTCCGCCAGCTCGGTCTGGATGCGGGTGTCCTTCGGGCCGTTCAGCACGACCGTCGGGACGAACACGACGCGCACCCCGAGCGAGGTGACCGACGGGTCCTGCTTGTAGACGAGGAACCGGTGGCCGTTCACCACGGGCACCGGGACCGGCACCTCGCGCCTGTCCGGCGCGGAGGGCGCGGCGCCCTCGACGCGCAGCGCCGCGGGCAGCCGGCCGAGCTGCGCCTCGGGGACCTCCAGGCCCGCGAGCGTCCGCTCGCCCGCCTGCTGGGTTGGGGCTTGCTGGTGGATCATCGTCGATGCCACCTTCCGTCACCGGGCGTGGGCCCCTGCTGGCCCACCGCTGCCGCGGGCGGACACGACGGTCCCCTGAGCGGGGAGCACGTCCAGGTGAGAGGTGATCAGGGGCCGTCGGCGCCGTCCTGTCCGGCCTACGGTCCGCCGGACGGCGGGGTGCGTCAAGCGAGGTGAACGGCGTCCCCGATCGTTTGTCCGCATCCGGACCGATGACCAGGAGCGACCGGCCGGACACCCATGTCGCGGGCCGGGCGGCGGCGCCCCGCGGACGGTTCCGCGAACGTGCGCGGCGGCCGGAGTGGCGGCATTTCGTCCGCGGCGGGCCGTAGACTCGCACATGATGTCGAAGACCGAAGCCCACCCCTTGCTCGATGGCCTCAACCCGCAGCAGCGCGCCGCCGTCGAGCACTCCGGCGGACCCCTGCTGATCGTCGCGGGCGCCGGCTCGGGCAAGACCCGCGTGCTGACCCACCGCATCGCCTACCTGCTGGGCGAGCGCGACGTCCACCCCGGGCAGATCCTGGCGATCACGTTCACCAACAAGGCCGCCGCCGAGATGAAGGAGCGGGTGGACGACCTGGTCGGCCCGCGCTCGCGCGCGATGTGGGTGATGACGTTCCACTCGGCGTGCGTGCGCATCCTGCGGCGCGAGGCCAAGCGGCTGGGCTTCCCGACGAGCTTCTCGATCTACGACCAGGCCGACGCGCGGCGGCTGATGGCCCTGGTCTGCCGCGAGCTCGACCTCGACCCCAAGCGCTATCCGCCGAAGTCGTTCTCCGCCCAGGTCTCCAACCTCAAGAACGAGCTGATCGACTACGAGACCTACAAGGCGCGGGCGTCCACGCACATGGAGCAGACGCTCGCCGAGGCGTACGAGATGTACCAGGCGCGGCTCCAGCAGGCCGGCGCGATGGACTTCGACGACCTGATCATGATGACGGTCAACCTGCTCCAGGTCTTCCCGGAGGCCGCCGAGCACTACCGGCGGCGGTTCCGGCACGTCATGGTCGACGAGTACCAGGACACCAACCACGCGCAGTACGAGCTGGTCCGCGAGCTGACCGCCCCGGTCGAGGGGGTGGGCCCCGCCGAGCTGTGCGTGGTGGGCGACGCCGACCAGTCGATCTACGCGTTCCGCGGCGCGACGATCCGCAACATCCTGGAGTTCGAGCGCGACTACCCCGACGCCACCACGATCCTGCTGGAGCAGAACTACCGCTCCACGCAGACGATCCTGTCGGCGGCCAACGCGGTGATCGAGCGCAACGCCGACCGCAAGCCGAAGAAGCTCTGGTCCGACCAGGGCGAGGGCCACAAGATCATCGGCTATGTGGCCGACAACGAGCACGACGAGGCCGCGTTCGTCGCGCACGAGACCGACAAGCTCACCGACGCGGGCGACGCCCGCCCCGGCGACGTCGCGATCTTCTACCGCACCAACGCGCAGTCCCGCGTCTTCGAAGAGGTGTTCATCCGCGTCGGCCTGCCCTACAAGGTCGTCGGCGGCGTCCGCTTCTACGAGCGCAAGGAGATCCGCGACCTGCTCGCCTACCTGCGCGTTCTCGCCAACCCCGAGGACACCGTCTCGCTGCGCCGCGTCCTCAACGTGCCCAAGCGGGGCATCGGCGACCGCGCCGAGGCGTGCGTCGAGGCGTACGCGTCGCGCGAGCGGATCTCGTTCTGGCAGGCGCTGCGCCGCCCCGAGGACGTGCCGGGCATGGCGACCCGTTCGATCAACGCGGTCCGCGAGTTCGTCGCGCTCCTCGACGAACTGCGCGGCGCGGCGGAGTCGGCGACGCCCGCCGAGCTGGTCGACCAGGTGCTGACCAAGAGCGGCTACCTCGCTGAGCTCCAGGCGTCCAAGGACCCGCAGGACGAGACCCGCGTGGAGAACCTCCAGGAGATGGAGGCCGTCGCCCGCGAGTTCGAGGAGCGCCTCGACGGCGAGTCCGCCGAGGGCCGCCTGCCCGACTTCCTGGAGCAGGTCGCGCTCGTCGCCGACGCCGACTCGATCCCCGGCGGCGCCAAGGGCGCGCCCGTCCCGCCCGGCGAGCAGCCGGAGGAGACCGAGCAGGGCGTCGTCACGCTGATGACCCTGCACACCGCGAAGGGCCTGGAGTTCCCGGTCGTGTTCCTCACCGGCATGGAGGACGGGGTCTTCCCGCACCTGCGCGCCATGAGCAACCCCAAGGAGCTCGAAGAGGAGCGCCGCCTCGCCTACGTCGGCATCACCCGCGCCCGGCAGCGCCTCTACCTGAGCCGCGCCACCATGCGCAGCTCGTGGGGCGCCCCGCAGGTCAACCCGCCGTCGCGGTTCCTCGGCGAGGTCCCGCCGTCGCTCATGGAGTGGGAGCGCGAGACGTCCACCACGTCCCCCGCGATGGCGTCGATGGCGTCCCGCCCCGGCGTCCGCTCCCCGGGCAACCGCGCCGTCCCGTCCCTGTCGCCGGGCGACAAGGTCACGCACGACTCGTTCGGGCTGGGCACGGTCGTCTCCGTCGACGGCGGCGGCGAGAAGGCGGCGGCCAGCGTCGACTTCGGCGGCGAGTACGGCGTCAAGCGCCTGGTCCTGCGCTACGCCCCGGTCGAGAAGCTCTGACGGGCCGTTGCTGATCGAGCACAGGGGCCGTCGCCCCGCCGTCATCGGCGACGCCGTCCTGATCGGGCCGCACGCCCACGTCAACGGCGCGACGATCGAGGACGAGGTCTTCGTCGCGACCGGCGCGTCGGTGTTCCCCGGCGCCGTCGCGGGCGCCCGTTCCGAGCTGCGGATCAACAGCGTCCTGCACGTCAACTCGCGGCTGGCCCCGGCGCGGTCCTGCCCATCGGCTGGATCGCCGCGGGCGACCCGGCCGAGGCGTTCCCGCCCGGCCGCCACGACGAGCTGTGGGAGGTCCAGCGCGAGATGGACTTCCCCGGCACCGTCTACGGCGTGCCGCGCGGCGCCTCGATGCGCGAGATCATGGCCCGCCAGGCCGACTTCTACGGCGCCCACCTGGACGACCGCCCGCTCGGCTGACGGGGCCTCAGAGCAGCCGGACGGCCAGGTCCTCGGCGATGCCGCCGTGCCGGTCCACGACCGTCCCGAACACGTCGAACACCGGTGCCCTGACCATGATCAGAGCCTGGCCCGGGAACGAGCGCCCCCCGCGCGGTCGTTCCCCTTACATGGCAACGGTCGGCACCATCGGGCTCTGGGACGCGGTCGCGGACGAACGCCGCGGCCTCGCGGACCTGCTGGACACCCTGACGCCCGGCCAGCTCGCCACCCCGAGCCTGTGCGCCGCCTGGACCGTACGGGACGTCGCGGCGCACCTGGTGGCGGCGGTGGAGGTCGGGATGCCGTCGTTCGTCTGGACGGTGCTCGCCAGCCGGGGCGACGTGCACGCCGCCAGCCGCAAGTGCACGGCGCTCGTCGCGTCCCGCCCCGTACCGGAACTCGCCGGAGCCCTGCGCCGCAAGGCCGGCCAGCGGTCCCGCCTGCGCGGGCCGGAGGGCCCGCTGACCGACATCCTCGTCCACGGCCAGGACATCAGGCGCCCCCTCGGCCTGAGCCGCCGCATCCCCGAGAGCCCCCTGCTCGCCGCCCTGCGCTTCCTCACCGAGCAGCGGACCGTCGGCTTCGTCGCCAAGGGCGTCCTCAGCGGCCTGTCCTGGCAGGCGACCGACCTCGACTGGTCCCACGGCACGGGACCCGCCGTCCGGGGCCCCGCCGAAGCCCTCCTCCTCGCCATCACCGGCCGCCCCGCGGCCCTCCCCGACCTCCAAGGCGAAGGCACCCCCACCCTCCGAACCCGCTTGGCCCCCTGACCCGCCGATCACTCTGTCACCCGAGCACTCGGCCTACCGCTGGCTGGCCCCCGCCGAGACGGCCGCCACCGGCCTCACGCAGGAAACCGCCGAAACCATTCGCACCTGGGCCAGGACCCGCCACTGACCGCGCTCCACGGTCGGCCGTGGTGATCTTCACGGGTTAGGGTGCACGGAGATCTGGAGGAGGCGGCGTGTTCGGACTGCGGCTCGCGGAAGGGGCCGAGCTTCGGCCGTTGGAACCGTGGTCGGCGGGGGAGTTCGCCGCGCACGTGGACCGGGTTCGGGGCGATCTGCTGCCCTGGATCCCGTTCGCCAAGACCGTGGTGGACGAGGAGAGCGCGCGGGCCTATCTCCAGGGGTACGCCGAGCGGCAGGCGGCCGGGGGCGGGCGGATCTTCGGGATCTGGATCGACGGGGAGCTGAGCGGCGGGACGCTGTTCCGGGAGTTCGACGCCGAGGCCGGGGTGTGCGAGGTCGGCGTCTGGATGGGCGCGGCCGGGCGGGGGCGCGGGCTGGTGACGCGGGCCGTGCGGCACATGATCGACTGGGCGGTGCGGACGCGGGGGATCGCGCGGGTCGAGTGGCGCTGCGACCCGGGCAACGAGCGGAGCGCGGCGGCGGCGCGGCGGCTCGGGTTCACGCTGGAGGCGACGCTGCGGAGCGCCTACGTGCTGGACGGGCGGCGGCGGGACGTGCAGGTGTGGGCGCTGCTCGCGGAGGAGTGGCCCGCCTAGCGCGTGCCGGGTGGTGCGCGTGACCGAGTAGGTTCATGCGCGTTAACGAAGTTGACTCCTTACCCCCCGGGAGCCCCACGTGCACGTTGAGCAGGTGTGCCTGCTGCTGCTCGCCGCGCTGGCGGCTGGATGGGTGGACGCGGTGGTCGGCGGGGGCGGGCTGATCCAGCTCCCGGCGCTGATGCTGCTCAACCCGGGGCAGCCGGTCGCGACGGCGCTCGCCACCAACAAGCTCGGCTCGATCGCCGGAACGTCCTCGGCGGCGGTCGCCTACCTGCGCAAGGCCAAGCCCGACCTGGACGTCGCGCTGCCCGCCGCCGGGATCGCGGTCTGCTGCGCGGCGGGCGGCGCGCTGTGCGCCGCCGCGATCTCCTCCGCCCTGCTCAAGCCCGTGATCATGGTGGTGCTGCTGGCGGTGGCGGCGATCGTGGTGCTGAGGCCCGACCTCGGCCGGGTGCCGGGCCTGGTGCTGCGGACGCGGCGCAGGGTGGCGGCGGCGGTGCTGATCCCCGGCGTGCTGATCGCGTTCTACGACGGGCTGGTCGGGCCCGGCACCGGGACGTTCCTCGTGCTGGCGTTCACCGCGCTGCTCGGCGTCGACTTCGTCAACGCCTCCGCCAACGCCAAGATCATCAACACCGGCACCAACCTGGGCGCGCTGGCCGTGTTCGCCGCGCAGGGCCACGTGCTGTGGGCGCTCGGCCTCGGGATGGCGTGCTGCAACATCGTCGGCGCCCAGCTCGGCGCCCGCATGGCGATCAGCCGCGGCGCCGGGTTCGTACGGGTCGTCCTGCTGTGCGTGGTGTCGGCCCTGGTGGTCAAGCTCGGGTACGAGCAGTTCCTCGCCTGAACGGCGCGTCAGGCGGGCGGTACGGGGAGCGGCCGTTCGAGGGCGGCGAGGCTGAGCACGACCATCGACGCCGTCCACCCGAGCGGCGCGACCCCGGCGGGCTGGCCGCGTTCGCCGACCTTCTCCGGCAGGACGCCGAGGGACGTGCGGTGCCGCGACAGCCAGTCCAGGCGTCCGAGCGCCTCGTCCGTACGGCCCGACGTCGCCGCCGACAGCGTGAACAGCGCCATCTCCGGCGTCCACGCGACCAGCTTGTGGCCGGGCCACTTCTCGCCCGGCAGGACGCCGCCGTTCGGCAGCCTGAGCTTCTCCGCCGCGTTCTCGACCGCCGAGCTGACGCCCGGGTCGGCCGGGGCGAACGGCGGCGACAGGAACGTGACGGAGGTGTCCATCAGCCCGCCCGCCACGGGGGAGCGCGGGTAGCCGTGCGGGGTGAAGTGCCGGGCGACCGCGTCCGACAGCCGGTGCGCGGCCGAACGCCACTTGGCGGCCTGCCCGTCCTTGCCGTACCCGTCGGCGATCGCCGCCGCCGACCGCAGGCCCGCGAGGACGGGCCCGACCACGCCGAGCGTCGGCCGGTTCGGGTCCTGCTCGCGCCCCGAGCCGCGCTCCATGTAGTCGGACGAGGGCGGCGGCAGGCCGTCGCGGCCGAGCGACCCGGCGAGGTGGTCGGCGGCGCGCCGCACCATCGGCCACAGCTCCGGCAGCTCCTCCTCCGGCTGCTCGGCGCGGAACAGCCAGCTCGACCACAGCACCCACCCGAGCGAGTCGAGCTGCGGCGGGCGCCCGTCCGTCACGGCGCTGCCGTCGGCGTTGTAGCGCGCGGCCCACAGCCCGTTCTGGTGCTGGACGCGCGCCAGGAACCGCAGCACCCGCCGCGCCTCCGACGGATGCCCGGTCACCGCGAACGCGGCGGCGGCGAACGCCGAGTCGCGCGGCCAGCAGTACCGCCAGGCGCCGAACCACGACGCGAGCGACGCGCCGTTCGGACGGGTGAGCAGCCGCAGGTCGAGCAGGGAGCGGGCCGCCATGTCGCGGTAGCCGGTCGCGCGGGCCCGCTGCTCTTCGGCCGCCGCGCGCTCCTCGGGGCTCGCGGCGCCCTCCGGCTCCGCGGACGGACCGCCCGGCCGCTCGCCTCCCGGCTGCGGCTCCGGCCGCGCCGCCGGCGGTACGGGACGGGGCGCGACGAGGTCGGGGGGCGGGAGCAGCAGGTCACCGGTCCGGCCCAGCGGGCCGTCCGGCGGGGCCGCGTCCGGAGCGGGGGCCGAGGCGCCGCCCCGGCCGACCGCCGCGCCTCCGGGCCGTTCGGGCGACCGCGTCCAGACGCCGCGAGGCTGCGCCGCCGTCGGGGCGCCGGCCTGCGGGGACGCGGGCGGGCGCGGGGGCGCGGGGACGCGCGGCACGGAACGGGGCGCGGCGGCGCCGGTGACCGCCGCGCTCGAACCGGGCGCCGGGACGCCGTACCCCGGAACGGTTCCGTGCGCGAGCCACTCGCCGTCCGAACGGACCGCCGCGCTCACTCGGGAGTCGGACGGCTCGACGGTCGTCGGGGTGTCGGAGCCGAACGGGATCAGCCGGATCTGCCCGTTCCCGAGCCGTACGACGGAGCTGTCGCGCAGGTACGAGGCGCCGGGCGCGTCGATCGGGGAGAGCGGGGAGCCGTTGAACGGCCAGCCTCCGCCGCCGACCAGGCCGGGGCTCGCCCATCCCGCGCCGGGCCGGGTGGAGCCCTGGGCGCCGCAGGTGGAGACCAGCGCGGCGACGAGGAGCAGCGCCGCGGTCACGCGGGCGCGGCGCGGCACGCGCTCCGCGCCCCGTCGCGCGGGCGTCACCCTGTCCTCGGCCAAGGCCCCTCTTCCCTCAAAGGCCCCTCATCCCTCAAGGCCCCTCATCCCTCGTGAGAGGGCCCTCTCGCTTCGAAGCCCGGCTTCATCGCGGGGCGGAAACAAGTACATCAAACTCCGCCAAACCGTTCCTCCTCCCCAGGGGTCACCCGAGTCCTCCTCAAGAAGGGGAGATACCCCCGTACGACCAGCCGTTACCGAGACGTAGCGGGAGGACCCGACCCGGCGGCGTGACCATGGACGGGGGTTGACTAGGCTGCATCGACGGAGCGGACCGCAGAGTGGCAGGCCGCACGCACGCACGTGCACCCCCCACTCCGGCGGTCATAGGCATGTCGATCCGTTAAGGACGCCTCGTGGACCTGTTCGAACATCAGGCGAAGGAACTCTTCGCCGAGTACGGGGTACCGGTGCCCACCGGCAAGGTCACCCATACTCCCCAGGAAGCCCGGGCCATCGCGGAAGAGCTGTTCGCCGCGGGAAGCTCGAAGGTCGTCGTCAAGGCCCAGGTGAAGACCGGGGGCCGGGGCAAGGCCGGTGGCGTGAAGCTCGCCGACACGGCGGACGAAGCGGAGACGCTCGCCGGCCAGATCCTCGGCATGGACATCAAGGGCCACACGGTCCACAAGGTCCTGGTCGAAGAGGGCAGCGCGATCGCGCAGGAGTACTACTTCTCCTTCCTCCTCGACCGCGCCAACCGCACCTTCCTCTCCATCTGCTCCGTCGAGGGCGGCGTGGAGATCGAGGAGGTCCCGCACGACCGCCTCGGGCTCGTGCCGATCTCGCCGCTGGACGGCGTGGACCGGGCCAAGGCGCGGGAGATCGCCGAGAAGGGCCGCCTCCCGCGGGAGGCCCTGGACGGCGCGGCCGAGCTGATCGAGCGCCTCTGGGCCGTCTTCACCGACGAGGACGCGACCCTCGTCGAGGTCAACCCGATGATCCTGACCTCCGACGGCCAGGTGAAGGCCCTCGACGGCAAGGTCTCCCTCGACGACAACGCCGCGTTCCGCCAGGAGCACGCCAAGCTGGAGGACAAGGCCGCCGCCGACCCGCTGGAGGCCGCGGCCAAGGCCAAGGACCTCAACTACGTCAAGCTCGACGGCTCGGTCGGGATCATCGGCAACGGCGCGGGCCTGGTCATGTCCACCCTCGACGTGGTGTCGTACGCGGGCGAGGAGTTCGGCGGGCAGAAGCCGGCCAACTTCCTCGACATCGGCGGCGGCGCCTCCGCCGAGGTCATGGCCAACAGCCTGGAGATCGTCCTGTCGGACCGCGACGTCAAGTCCGTCTTCGTCAACGTCTTCGGCGGCATCACGGCCTGCGACGCCGTCGCCAACGGCATCGTGACCGCCTACAAGCTCCTCGGCGAGCGCGGCGAGACGGTCAACCGCCCCCTGGTCGTCCGCCTCGACGGCAACAACGCCGAGCTCGGGCGCAAGATCCTCAACGACGCGGCGCTGCCCGGCGTCCAGCAGGTCGACACCATGGACGACGCGGCCAAGCGCGCCGCCGAACTCGCTGCGGCAGGTGCATGACAATGGCCATCTGGCTCACGGAGAACAGCAAGATCATCGTTCAGGGCATCACCGGCTCTGAGGGCATGAAGCACGGCCGCCGGATGCTCGCCGCGGGCGCCAAGGTCGTGGGCGGCGTCAACGCCCGCAAGGCCGGCCAGAAGGTCGACTTCGACGGCACCGAGGTCACCGTGTACGGCACCGTCGCCGAGGCCATGTCGGCCACCGGCGCCGACGTGTCGGTGGTGTTCGTCCCGCCGAAGTTCACCAAGGACGCCGTGGTCGAGGCGGTCGACGCCGGGATCCCGCTCTGCGTGGTGATCACCGAGGGTATCCCGGTGCACGACACGGCCTACTTCTGGGCGTACGCCGAGTCCAAGGGCAACACGACCCGGATCATCGGCCCCAACTGCCCCGGCATCGCGTCCCCCGCCGCGTCCAACGCGGGCATCATCCCCGCCGACATCACCGCCCCCGGCCGCATCGGCCTGGTGTCCAAGTCCGGCACGCTGACGTACCAGATGATGTACGAGCTGCGCGACATCGGCTTCTCCACCTGCGTCGGCATCGGCGGCGACCCGGTCATCGGGACCACCCACATCGACGCGCTCAAGGCGTTCCAGGACGACCCCGGCACCGACGCGATCGTGATGATCGGTGAGATCGGGGGCGACGCCGAGGAGCGCGCCGCCGCCTACATCGAGCAGCACGTGACCAAGCCGGTCGTCGGCTACGTCGCCGGGTTCACCGCCCCCGAGGGCAAGACGATGGGCCACGCCGGCGCCATCGTGTCCGGCTCCGCCGGCACGGCGCAGGCGAAGAAGGAGGCCCTGGAGAAGGTGGGCGTCCGGGTCGGCAAGACCCCGAGCGAGACCGCCCGCCTGATGCGCGAGGTCATGAAGAACCTCTGACCCTGTCCCCGCCAGGGGATCAAGGCACGAAAGACGCCCGAGCCGCACCCCGGCCCGGGCGTCTTTCGTTGCCGCACCCGTCCGGGCGGGGCGGCGGGCGTTCACTGGTGGGCGGTGGCCAGGCGGACGGCGAAGGCGATGAGCAGGGCGCCGGTGACGCGCTCGACCGACGCGCGGACGCGGGGGCGGCGCAGGAGCCGGCCGAGGCGGTCGACGGCGGCGACGTAGCCCGCGAACCAGGACAGGTAGAGGGCGATGAAGACCAGGGAGAGCAGCAGCGCCCGCGCCCACGGGGCCGCGCCGTCCGGGTCGATGAACTGGGGGAGGAACGTCACGAAGAACAGCGCGATCTTGGGGTTGAGGGCGTTGGACAGGAACCCCGCCGCAGCGCCGTCAGGGGCGGCACGGCGGCGCGCTCCGGCTCGTCGGCGGCGGGCGCGGCCTCGCGGCGGGTGCGGGCGGCGGTGCGGAGGGTCTGCACGCCCATCCACACGAGGTAGACCGCGCCGACGGCCTTCATGACCGTGAACGCGGTGGCGGAGGCGAGCAGCAGGGCCGACAGCCCGGCGGACGCGGCGGCGCCGTGCACGGTCAGCCCGAGCACGCCGCCGAGCGTCGCGAGCAGGCCCGCCCGCCGCCCGCCCGTGAGGGCGCTGCGGGTGATCAGCGCCATGTCCGGGCCGGGGATCACGACCAGCACGATCGCGGCCAGCGTGAAGGTGAGCATGATCCCATTAGCGGTACGGCGCGGCGCACCGTCAACGGGCCTGGACGACAAAGACGACACGCCGGACGCGCGGGCCACCGGCGCGGGGCCGGGCTGTCAGCATGGGGGCGTGAGCGACCTGAACCCTGGACGGCGCGCCATCCCGGACCGATCCGAGCCGTCGCGCGCGGCGTCCGGGCAGGCCGCCGAGCCCGGCCCCGCCGACGCCGCGCCGCCCGCGGCCCCCGCCGCGAACCGCCCGCTGTACGTGACGGGCCTGGTCGCGGCGCTGTGGTGCGTCGGCATCGGCCTCGCCGTGCTCACCACGATCACGCTCATCGGCTGGATCGCCGCGCCCCGCACCGCGCTCGGCTCGGGCCTGCCCGGGGTGTTCAGGACGGCCGTCAACTTCTGGCTGATGTCGCACCACGCGGGCTTCTCCAGCGGCTCGGGCCGGGTCGGGCTGCTGCCGCTCGGCGTGCTGGTCCTGCCGGGCGCGCTGCTGTACCGCAGCGGCGGCTGGATGATCAGGGTCGGCGGGATGCCGGCCCGGCACCGGTCCGGGGTGGTGCACGTCGCGCTGGCGCTGGCCGCGCCGTACGCGGCGCTGTCGGGCCTGCTGGCGCTCGCCGCGAGCTCGCAGTCGCTGCGGCCCTCGGCCTGGCAGGCGCTGGTCGCGTGCTTCGTCGTCGCCGCCGTCGCGGGCGGCCTCGGCGCGGCGCGGGCCGTCGTCGCGATCGCCGCGCGGGGACGGCGGGTCAGGTCGGGCCTCGGCGCGCTGCTGCGGCTGCTGCCGGGACGGGCCCGTTCGCTGGTCATCGGCGTCGCGGGCGCGACGGCGGTGCTGATGGCGGCGGGCGCGGTCCTGGTCGGCGGCTCCCTCGCGGCGCACCTGGGCGAGGCCGACCGCGTCTACTCCTCGATGGCGCCCGGCATCGTCGGCGGCGTCCTGCTCCTGGTGGTCGAGCTGGCGTTCCTCCCGAACGCGGTGATCTGGGGCATGGCGTACGCGATCGGGCCGGGCTTCTCGGTCGGCGCGGGCACGAGCGTGTCGCCGACCGGGGTGTTCCTGGACGTGGTGCCGGTGTTCCCGCCGCTCGCGGCGCTGCCCGAGGCGGGCCCGGCGCCCGCGGTGTCGCTGGTCGCGCTCGCCGCGCCGTTCGTCGCGGGCGCGGTCGGCGGCGTCCTGACGATCCGCGCCATGCCGAGCCCGGTGTACGAGGGCGCGCCGCTGTGGGGCTTCGTGTCGGGGGCCCTGACGGGCGCGGTGGTGGCGCTGCTCGCGGCGCTGTCGGGCGGCCCGCTGGGGGACGGGCGGATGGCGACGGTCGGCCCGTCGGCCTGGCAGGTCGGGCTGATGGCGGCCCTGGAGGTCGGCATCGCCTCGGCGATCGCGGCGTGGGTCGCCAACTGGAGGATCCTGCGCGCGCCGGCCGTTCCCGATGTCGGCGCGGAGGCGCGCAAGCGCACGAAGGGCAAGGCCCAGGCGAAGGCCCCGGAGAAGGCCGCCGCGCCGCTCCCCGCCCCGCCCGCCGAGGAACGGCCCGTCCGGACGGAGCCCGCCGCCCCGGCCGCCCCCGAACGTCCCGCCGCGCCCGCCAGGTCGCCGTACGCGCCGGACCCGCTGGAGTTCGAGGAGGCCGAGCCCGTTCTCGCGCCGCGCCGCCCGCGCGGCCGGGGACGCGCGGAGGAGCCGCTGCCCGAGCTGATCGAGGAGACCGCGCCCCAGCCCGCCGCCAAGCCGGCCAAGTCCGCCAAGTCCGCTCGGTCCGCCAAGTCCGTCCCGCCGGACGAGTCCGGGCCCGAGCCCGCCGCCGAGGCGCAGGCCCCGCCCGCCGCCTCCTCAGGGCCCGAGCGGTACGAGTCGTCCGGCCTTGAGACGCTGGAGGACGAGCCGCAGCCGGACGAGCCGCCCCGCCGCGAGCCCCCGCGCCCCGCCGCGACGGACGCCGGCACCGACGTCCCCGCGCCCCGGGACGACCCCGAGCGCACCGAGACCCGAGGCGGCGCGATCTACGTGCTCAGAGACGAGCCCCGCGACGACTGAACGCCCCGGCCCAGCGGCGTCGGGGGCTCAGTCGGGGGCTCAGAAGAGGTCGCCGTAGCCCTTGAGCTCGCCCTTGGGCAGGTGGAGCTTCTTCTCCAGGTCGCGCGTGAAGGTGTCGTTGCACACCTTCTCGTCGGCGCGGGTGTTGGCGGAGTCCATGCAGTCCTGCTTGGCGCTCAGCTCGGGCCAGAGCCAGGCGTTGACGCCGATCGAGATCGCCGCGAGGACGAGGCTGACCGAGGCGAGGACGATGCCGGGGGTCGCGCCGGGCGCGGTGCCGTGCCGTCCCCTGGACCGCCGGTGGGCCTTGATCCCGATGACGAGCGCGGCGATGCCGAGCACGAGGCCGCCCGGCGGGAAGAACAGCGAGAACACCACCGCGGCGATCCCGAGCCACAGCGCACGCCGTCCGGCGGGGTCGGCCGGGCCGTTCACCGGAGGCCGCCCCAGCGGCCCGGGGCCGGGGCCGGGCGCCTGCGGGCCCGGTCCGGGCTGGCCGGGACCCGGCCGCCCCGGGCTCTGCGGCTGCGGCGCACCCGGGCGGGCCGGGGCCTCGATGCCGTTGCCGGTGTCCTGGCGGGGCCCCTCGCCCTGTCCCGGCTGCTCACTCACTCGTTCCTCCTGGGCGGTGCCGATGCGTGCCGACGCGGTGTCGATGCGGTGTCGTTTCTGGGGCGCACAGCAGGGCCGATAGGCTGCGTTCTGGCTTGCGAACCCCACCGTCCACCAGGGAGTCATGGTGCCCGCCCGGCTCGTCGTCCTCGTCTCCGGCGCGGGGACCAACCTACAGGCGCTGCTCGACGCGTGCGCAGACCCAGAGTACGGGGCCCGCGTCGTGGCCGTGGGCGCCGACCGCTCCGGCACCGGCGGCGTCGAACGGGCCGAACGGGTAGGGCTGCCCACGTTCACCGTCCGGATCCCCGACTTCGGCGACCGCGCCGCCTGGGACGCCGCCCTCGCCGAGGCCGTCGCCGCGCACGAGCCCGACCTGGTCGTCTCGGCCGGCTTCATGAAGATCCTCGGCCCCCGCTTCCTCGAACGGTTCGGCGGCCGCACGGTCAACACCCACCCGGCGCTGCTGCCCTCGTTCCCGGGCGCGCACGCGGTGCGGGAAGCCCTGGCGTACGGCGTCAAGCTGACGGGCTGTACCGTGCACTTCGTCGACGAAGGCGTGGACACCGGGCCCGTCATCGCCCAGGAGGCCGTTCCGGTCGGCTGGCATGACGACGAAGACTCCCTGCACGAGCGCATCAAGGGTGTGGAGCGACGGCTCCTGGTCGACGTCGTCGGGCGGCTGGCCCGCGACGGATGGACGGCCCGCGGCAGGCGGGTCTCCATGAAGTGCAGGACGTGCAGTGATTCGTCGGATGATGAGGGGAGCTCGGCCGGTGAGTCGGGTGGCGATTAAGCGCGCGCTGATCAGCGTGTACGACAAGACGGGTCTGGAAGATCTGGCCCGCGGGCTGCACGAGGCCGGGGTGGAGATCGTCTCCACCGGCTCCACGGCGGGGCGGATCGCCGCCGCCGGCGTGCCGGTCATGAAGGTCGAGAAGCTGACCGGGTTCCCCGAGTGCCTGGACGGCCGGGTCAAGACCCTGCACCCGAAGGTGCACGCGGGCCTGCTCGCCGACCGGCGCAAGGAGGACCACCTCCAGCAGCTCGAGGACCTGCACGTGGAGCCGTTCGACCTGGCGGTGGTGAACCTCTACCCGTTCGCCGACACCGTCGCGTCCGGCGCCCGGCCGGACGAGTGCGTCGAGCAGATCGACATCGGCGGCCCGACCATGGTCCGCGCCGCCGCGAAGAACCACGCGTCCGTCGCGGTCGTGGTCGACCCCGCCGCGTACGAGGCGGTGATCGAGGCCGTCGCGCAGGGCGGGTTCACGCTGGAGGAGCGGCGCCGGATGGCGGCGCTGGCGTTCGCGCACACCGCCGCGTACGACGTGGCCGTGGCCTCGTGGTTCGCCGGCGTGTACGCCCCGGACGCGACCGCCTCCGAACGGAAGTGGCCCGACTTCCTCGGCTCGACGTGGCGGCGTTCCACCGTGCTGCGCTACGGCGAGAACCCGCACCAGCGCGCGGCCCTCTACACCGACGGCACGGGCGGCCTGGCCGGGGCGCGGCAGCTCCACGGCAAGGAGATGTCCTACAACAACTACGTGGACGCCGACGCGGCCCGCCGCGCCGCGTACGACTTCGACGGGCCCGCCGTCGCGATCATCAAGCACGCCAACCCGTGCGGGATCGCGGTCGGCGCCGACGTCGCCGAGGCGCACCGCAAGGCGCACGCCTGCGACCCGCTGTCGGCGTACGGCGGCGTGATCGCGGTGAACGCGCCCGTCACCGCCGAGATGGCCCGCCAGGTCTCCGAGGTGTTCACCGAGGTGCTGGCCGCCCCGGCGTTCGAGGACGAGGCGCTGGAGATCCTCACCCGCAAGAAGAACATCCGGCTGCTGCGCTGCCCCGAGGGCCCCGCGAACGCCACCGAGTTCCGCCGGATCGACGGCGGCGTGCTGGCCCAGTCCGTCGACCGGGTCGACGCGCCCGGCGACGACCCGTCCGCCTGGGAGCTGAAGACGGGCCCCGCCGCCGACGAGGCGACGCTGCGCGACCTGGCGTTCGCGTGGCGGGCGTGCCGTTCGGTCAAGTCCAACGCGATCCTGCTCGCCGCCGACGGGGCCACCGTCGGCGTCGGGATGGGCCAGGTCAACCGGGTCGACTCGGCCAAGCTCGCCGTCGCGCGGGCGGGCGAGGAGCGCGCGGCGTCCGCGGTGGGCGCCTCCGACGCGTTCTTCCCGTTCCCCGACGGCCTGGAGGTCCTGGTCGCGGCGGGCGTGCGCGCCATCGTCGAGCCGGGCGGCTCGGTGAACGACGACAAGGTCATCGAGGCCGCGGAGAAGGCCGGGATCAGCCTCTACTTCACCGGCGTCCGCCACTTCTTCCACTGAGCCGCCGGCCGCGCGGGCCCGTACCGCCCCGGTACGGGCCCCGCGCCGGGGAGTCGCACGATCGGGGCGGTTTTACGTTTCCGCGTAGGTAGCCTCTACCTGGTCGCGCCCCCGTCCCCTCCTTCCCGGGGCGCCCGTCCGCCGTTGGAGGTGTGATGGACTCTCTCGTCGCCCAGCTCCTGGGGATCACGACGCAGTGGGCCTCGTTGATGATGGAGTCCCGGCACGTGGTCGGCCTGGTCGCCGCCGTGCTGGCCGCGGTCCTCGCCGCCCAGCTCGGCTGGCACGGCACCGACCGGATCATCGCCTGGCGCGAACGCCCCGACGAGGACTGACCCCCTTCCGGCGTGGTCAGCGGAGGCGGGCGCGGAGCGCGGCGCGGGCCTCGGGCCACTCGGTGTCGATCATCGAGTACGTGGCGGTGTCGCGGTACGTCCCGTCCGCCAGCAGCCGGTGCTTGCGGTGGATCCCCTCGAACGACGCGCCGAGCCGCTGGATCGCCGCGCGCGAACGCTCGTTGCGGATGTGGGTGTGCCACACGACCCGTACGGCTCCGAGGTCCTCGAAGGCCCGTCCCATCAGCAGCAGCTTCGACTCGGTGTTGACGCCCGTCCGGTGCCAGGGCGCCCCGAGCCAGGTGTGGCCGATCGCGACGGCCCGGTTGACGGGATCGACCTCGTAGTACGAGGTCGTCCCGGCGACCTCCCCGGTGGCGGCGTCCAGCTGGACCCACGGCACCTGCGCCCGCAGCTCGTACGCCGCGAGCATCTTCTCGACGAGCGCCCGCATCCCCGCGACGTCCGCGGGCTGGCGCATGCTCAGCCACGTCCAGACGCCGGGGTCCTTGCCCGCCGCGAGCAGCCCCTCGGCGTGCTCCGGCGCCAGCGGCTCAAGCCGGACGTACCTCCCGTTCAGGACGGGCCTGTCGAACCACGTGTCGCTCATGGCCGCCACGCTAAGCGCCCCGGCCCGGCGCCCGGCAGATCCACTTCGGCCCGATTCCGGGAATCCACTACGCCCTCCCACCTGCGGTGACGTACCTCACCCGGCGGGCGGCGGCCGCGCGGCGACCGCGGCGGAGCGGCACGCCGGGCCCGCCGGATACGATGGGCGTTTCACGCGACTGGCGCGGTCAAGGTGGACGACCACCGGGGAGCGAACGACAGTCCGTGCACCGCGCGCCTGGGTGGACGGGACCCGAGCCGGGCTCGGTCCTGCCCGAGGCCCCGGCGAGAGCGCGGAGGTACGACATGACGGCACAGATCCTGGACGGCAAGGCCACCGCCGCGGAGATCCGCGCGGACCTCACGACCCGCGTGGCGGCGCTCCGCGACCGGGGCGTCTCGGTGGGCCTCGGCACGGTGCTGGTCGGCGACGACCCCGGCAGCCACTCCTACGTCAACATGAAGCACCGCGACTGCGCCGAGGTCGGCATCGAGAGCATCCGCCGCGACCTGCCCGCCGACGCGTCCCAGGACGACGTCGAACGCGCCGTCGCCGAGCTCAACGCCGACCCGGCCTGCACCGGCTACATCGTCCAGCTCCCGCTGCCGAAGGGCCTGGACGAGCAGCGCGTGCTGGAGCGGATCGACCCGCTCAAGGACGCCGACGGCCTGCACCCGATCAGCCTCGGCCGCCTCGTCCTCATGCAGCCCGGCCCGCTGCCCTGCACCCCGAAGGGCATCGTCGAGCTGCTCCGCCGCTTCGACGTGCCGCTGCGGGGCGCCGAGGTCGCGGTCGTCGGCCGCGGCATCACCGTCGGGCGCTCGCTCGGCCTGCTGCTGACCCGCCGCACCGAGAACGCGACGGTCACCCTCTGCCACACCGCCACCCGCGACCTGGCCGCGCACACCCGCCGGGCCGACATCGTCGTGGCCGCCGCGGGCGTCCCCGGCCTGATCACCGCCGACATGGTCAAGCCCGGCGCCGCCGTCCTCGACGTCGGCGTCTCCCGCGTGGACGGCAGGCTCGCGGGCGACGTCGACGCGGGCGTCCGCGAGGTCGCCGGCTGGGTCGCGCCCAACCCCGGCGGCGTCGGCCCCATGACCCGCGCCATGCTCCTGGCCAACGTCGTCGAGGCCGCCGAAGCCGCCGCCCGCGCCTGACCCGCCCGCCCCGCACGTCCGTGCGTGTCCTGCGCGGGCCGCGCGCGTCCTGCGCGTTTCCTGCGCACGTCCGTGCGTGTCGTGCGTGGGCGGTGCGTGTGTGTTCTGCGCTCGGGCTTGCGGGTCGGTCTTCGTGTCCGGGGGCGCCGCCTTTCGCCTGCCGTTCGCCGCGGGGCGGAGGGACGGGGGAGAGGGAGCGCGGTTCGGGCGGGCATGCGGACGGGGCCGCGCCTCCTCCTGCGCGGCCCCGTCCATCGGGTCGAGCGATCGCCCTCGCGTTGCGCTGCCTAAGAGGGCGACCGCAAGTTCACCTCAGCTCGCCCGGCGGCCCGCCGTTCCGGCGGCCGGACGGCCCGGGCCGGTGACGTGGCCGGGGGCGTGACCCGGTGGTCCCGGGCGGCGGGCCTCAGGGCGCCCGACGCCCGTTCCCCGGCCGTCCATCGGGGGCGGCCCTGCTGGGGCACGTGCACCGGGGGCAGCGGCCGGACGAGGCCCATCGCGATGACCTCGTTGGCGAGCCGCGTACGGCGGTTGGCCCCTTCGGGGATCCGGAACTTCTGGTAGAGCCGCAGCAGGTGCTGCTTGACCGCGGCCTCGGTGACGACGAGATCGGCGGCGATCTCCCTGGCGGTGGCGGGGGCGACGAACGCCTCGTCCGACAGGGCCGGCCTGCACAGCGAGGTGAGCACGTCCACCTCGCGGCGGGTGAGCTCGGGGGCGACGGCCCGCCGCAGCTCGACGTCAGGATCGACCTCCTCCCGGGGGATGCCCCCCATGCGGCAGCGCGCCGTGCCGAAACTCACGACGTCACCGTCCTCCAGCACACGGCGGGCGATCGGCCGGCCGTTGACTCGGGTCCCGTTGCGGGACAGGCCCATGTCGACGACGTAGACGTACGGCCCGCGCCGCACGATCTCGGCGTGCAACCGGGATACGCTCGGGTCGTCGAGGCGGATGTCGACTCCTCTCCCTCTCCCGACCGTCGTAACGTCGGGGCGCAGCGGCATCACCAGCCCGCTGTCCTCGATCCGCATGAACGGCCCCTCCACGGCAGTCCTCCCAGCTAGTTAGCGACCCCTGTCTGCCGGGTTACCCGGCCGCGTCGGCGTCACACCCTCCTACCGGCCGGTAGCCCCGATGGCACAAGGGATTCAGCGCCCATACGAGACCCATTGGCACCATCCGGGCACGGTCTCTCGCGGCCCCGGGTCCGGCGCCGGGGGGAATGTCCCGCCATGTCGGTGCGGCCCGCGAGGCTGTCGTGGCGGGGCGCCGATGGCATTACCGTTGGAGTCCGGAGAACGTCTCGCTGAGCGGAGTGCGCGAGCATGAGCACCGAGGTGCACCGGCGGCGCCGCAGGGCGCCGCGCGGGCGGGGCGCGGCCCCGCACTGGCTGGGCCGGCTGCCCTACCTGATCGTGCTCGGCGGCGTCGCGGCGGGCCTCACCCTGTGCGCGTTCGACTACTTCCGCAAGGGCTCGGGCCTGATGGCCGCCGCGCTGCTGTTCGGCGCGCTCGCCCGGCTGCTGCTGCCGGAGTCGCAGCTCGGCCCGCTCGCCGTGCGCAGCCGCCCGGTCGACTGCTGGACGCTGGTGATCCTCGGCGAGGCCGTCGCGTTCGTCGCGCTGAGCGTCCCGCCCATGAACAAGACCGGCCTGGTCCTCGCGGGCGCGTTCGGCGTCCTGATCGCGCTCGCCCTGCTGGTCCGCGCCGCCCGCTTCCTGATCGCCGAACGCCGCGCCAACGCCCCCGGACGGCCCCGCTCGCACGCCGCGCCACCGCGCCCCTGACTCGCGCGGCTCGTCCGGTGGCGGTCGGTGGCGTCCGGTGGCGGAGCGCTCCGCGCCGGGTGCGGACGGTGGTTCAGGGCCGCTGAGGTGGTAGGACTGGACTGGAGTCCAGGTCAGGTCTAGACCTCATCGGGGCCTCGGCTAGCCTTGCCAGTTGAGCCTTACAAGGACTGCTGGCCGGTGTAGGAAAGGGACAGCAACAGCATGCCCAAGATCAAAGTAGCGGGCCCCGTCGTCGAACTCGACGGCGACGAGATGACCCGGATCATCTGGAAATTCATCAAGGACCAGTTGATCCTGCCGTACCTCGACGTCGATCTGAAGTACTACGACCTCGGCATCGAGTACCGCGACGCCACCGACGACCAGGTGACGGTGGACGCCGCCAACGCCATCAAGCAGCACGGCGTCGGCGTGAAGTGCGCCACGATCACGCCCGACGAGGCGCGCGTGGAGGAGTTCGGCCTGAAGAAGATGTGGCGTTCGCCCAACGGGACGATCCGCAACATCCTCGGCGGCGTGATCTTCCGCGAGCCGATCGTCGCGTCCAACATCCCGCGCCTGGTGCCGGGCTGGACCAAGCCGATCATCATCGGCCGGCACGCGCACGGTGACCAGTACAAGGCCACCGACTTCGTCGTCCCCGGCCCGGGCACGGTCACCATGACCTACACGCCCGAGGACGGCTCCCAGCCGATGGAGTTCGAGGTCGCGAAGTTCCCGGGCGGCGGCGTCGCCATGGGGATGTACAACTACGACGACTCGATCCGCGACTTCGCCCGGACGAGCATGCGGTACGCGCTGGAGCGCGAGATGCCGCTGTACATGTCCACGAAGAACACGATCCTGAAGGCCTACGACGGCCGGTTCAAGGACATCTTCCAGGAGATCTTCGACGCCGAGTTCAAGGCCGACTTCGACGCCAAGGGCCTCACCTACGAGCACCGGCTCATCGACGACATGGTCGCCGCCGCGCTCAAGTGGGAGGGCGGCTTCGTCTGGGCGGCCAAGAACTACGACGGCGACGTGCAGTCCGACACCCTCGCGCAGGGGTACGGCTCGCTCGGCCTGATGACCTCCGTGCTGATGACCCCGGACGGCAAGACCGTCGAGGCCGAGGCCGCGCACGGCACGGTGACCCGGCACTACCGGCAGCACCAGCAGGGCAAGCCGACGTCGACGAACCCGATCGCGTCGATCTTCGCCTGGACGCGCGGCCTGGAGCACCGGGGCAAGCTGGACAACACCCCCGAGGTCGTCGACTTCGCCCGCAAGCTGGAGGCCGTCTGCGTCGAGACGGTCGAGGGCGGCCAGATGACCAAGGACTTGGCCCTGCTCGTCGGCAAGGACACCTCCTGGCTGACCACCCAGCAGTTCCTGGAGGCCCTGGACACCAACCTCCAGAAGAAGATCAACGGCTGACCCCGCCGACGCCGCGCGGCCCCGCGCCGTGCGGCGACGGCACCGGCCGGCTCGCCCGCAGCGGGTTCCGAAGGCCGCCCCGGACACCCCGGGGCGGCCTTCGCCGCGTCCGGCCCCTTTCGGCGCGGGCGGGCGGTGGGCCGACACTCCGGGAGCCGTACGGGTACCTGGGCGGCGCGGGGGGCGGCGTGCGCGATAGCCTGGCTCGTGGAGTATCTCGATGACGAGAGACCCCGGTGCGGGCCCGCGACGAGCACCGCCCGCCAGGTCACGCCGGGACGACAAGAGAAGGCCGCCTGAGCCCCGTCAGGTCACAGCAGGAGAAGTGAAGGCAATGACTCGCACCCCAGTCACAGTCACCGTCACCGGCGCCGCGGGCCAGATCGGCTACGCGCTGCTGTTCCGCGTCGCGTCCGGTCAGCTCCTCGGGCCGGACGTACCCGTACGCCTGCGCCTGCTGGAGATTCCGCAGGCGGTGAAGGCCGCCGAGGGCACCGCCATGGAGCTGGACGACTGCGCCTTCCCGCTGCTGTCCGGTGTCGACATCTTCGACGACGCCACCAAGGCGTTCGAGGGGACGAACGTCGCGCTGCTGGTCGGGGCGCGGCCCCGCACCAAGGGCATGGAGCGCGGCGACCTGCTGGAGGCCAACGGCGGGATCTTCAAGCCGCAGGGCGAGGCGATCAACGCCGGCGCCGCCGACGACGTCAAGGTCCTGGTGGTCGGCAACCCGGCCAACACCAACGCCCTGATCGCCCAGTCGCACGCGCCGGACGTCCCGGCCGGGCGGTTCACCGCGATGACGCGCCTGGACCACAACCGCGCGCTCGCGCAGCTCTCCAGGAAGGCCGGGGTCGCGGTCTCCGACATCCGGAAGATGACGATCTGGGGCAACCACTCCGCGACCCAGTACCCCGACCTGTTCCACGCCGAGATCGGCGGCAAGAGCGCCGCCGAGGTCGTCGGCGACCAGTCCTGGCTGGAGAACGACTTCATCCCGACCGTCGCCAAGCGCGGCGCCGCGATCATCGAGGCGCGCGGGGCGTCGTCCGCCGCGTCCGCCGCGTCGGCCGCGGTCGACCACGTGCACACCTGGGTGAACGGCACCGCCGACGGCGACTGGACCTCGATGGCCGTGGTGTCGGACGGCTCGTACGGGGTGCCCGAGGGCCTGATCTCCTCGTTCCCGGTCACCACCAAGGACGGCGAGTGGGAGATCGTCCAGGGCCTGGAGATCGACGCGTTCTCGCGCGCCCGCATCGACGCCTCGGTGAACGAGCTGGCCGAGGAGCGCGACGCGGTCCGCAAGCTCGGCCTGATCTGAGCCCCGTCCGCCTGAACGGCCGTCCCGCTCGTTCCGCCCGATCGGCGGCGCGGCGGTGGGGAGCCCCGGACCGCCGGCGGTCCGGGGCTCTTTCGCGCGCAAGGGGCCTCAACCAGCCGGTACCGGTCGCTAGGGTGTGATCGCTCTGAACGGTGATGGGGGAGGCGTACGGGTGGCGGAACGGTCGTTCCAGGTTGATCTACGCGGCGTGGTGGACCTGCTGAGCCGCCATCTCTACGCGAGCCCGCGGGTCTACCTGCGGGAGCTGCTCCAGAACGCGGTGGACGCGATCACCGCCCGCGGCGCCGGGCCCGGCCGGGTGACGGTCGAGACCGGCGGCGGGATGCTGCGGGTCAGCGACGACGGGATCGGGCTGACGGCGGACGAGGTGCACACGCTGCTGGCCACGATCGGCCGTTCGTCCAAGCGCGACGAGCTCGGGTTCGCGCGGCACGACTTCCTCGGGCAGTTCGGGATCGGGCTGCTGTCGGCGTTCCTGGTCGCCGACGAGATCGAGGTGGTGACGCGGTCGGCGCGGGGCGGCGACGCGGTCCGCTGGACGGGCCTTTCCGGCGGCAGCTACCGGGTCGAGCCCGCCGAGCGCGACGAGCCGGGCACGACGGTCACGTTGCACGCCAGGCGCGGGGCGGCGGAGCTGCTGAGCCCGCCGGTCGTCGCCGACCTCGCCCGCGCCTACGGCTCGCTGCTGCCCGTCGAGCTGACCGTGGACGGCGTGCCGATCACCGGGGACGGGCCGCCGTGGCGGGCGCCGCACCCCGACCCGGCGCGGCGGCGCCGGGCGCTGGAGGAGTACTGCGAGGAGCTGTACGGGTTCACGCCGTACGACGTGATCGACCTGGACGTCCCGGAGGCCGGGCTGACCGGGGTGGCGTTCGTGCTGCCGCAGGCCGTGCCGCCGACCGCGCGGGCCGCGCACCGCGTGTACCTCAAGCGGATGCTGCTGGCCGAGGGCGTGGAGGGGCTGCTGCCCGACTGGGCGTTCTTCGCGCGCTGCGTCGTGGACGCGGGGGAGCTGCGGCCGACCGCGAGCCGCGAGGCGCTGTACGAGGACGAGCTGCTCGAATCGGTGCGGCACTCCCTCGGCGAGGCCCTGCGGCAGTGGCTGGTGCGGATCGCGGAGACCGACCCGGCGCGGCTGCGCGGGTTCCTGCGGCTGCACCAGCTCGGCGTGAAGGCGATGGCGCTGCACGACGACGACATGCTGCGGATCGTCGACCGCTGGCTGGACTACGAGACGTCCGCCGGGCCGATGACGCTGGCGGAGTTCCGGCGGCGGCACCCCGGCGGCCGGTTCACCACGAGCGTGGAGGAGTTCCGGCGGCTGTCGGCGGTGGCGGGCGCGCAGGGCGTCGGGCTGGTCAACGGCGGCTACGTGCACGACACGGAGATCATCGAACGGCTCCCGGCGATCGACCCCGACATCCGGCTGTCCCGGCTGGACGC
The DNA here is from genome assembly GCF_009793335.1 of Actinomadura sp. J1-007. Classification (GTDB taxonomy): domain Bacteria; phylum Actinomycetota; class Actinomycetes; order Streptosporangiales; family Streptosporangiaceae; genus Spirillospora; species Spirillospora yumaensis. The sequence goes on from NZ_WING01000001.1 coordinate 4,284,453, forward strand.
GGCGGAGCTGGCGACCTCGTTCGGGCTGCTGGACCCGGCGGAGGAGCTGGCACTGAGGCCGTTCCTGGCGGCGGCGCGGCGCGCGCTGGAACGGCTCGGCTGCGAGGTGGTCGTCCGCGACTTCGACCCGGCGTCGCTGCCCGCGCTGTACCTGACCAGCCGCGACGCGCGGCACCGCGAGGAGCTGGCGCAGGCCGTGGAGGCGGCGGACGAGCTGTGGGCGGGCGTGCTCGGCGCGGTCGGCGCGGCGTCCGGCGGCGTCGACCGGCCGCAGCTCGTGCTGAACTACCGCAACCCGCTGACCAGGCGCGTCACGGCGCTCGGCGAGGGCGGGCCGGTCGAGCCGGCCGTCCAGGCGCTGTACGGGCAGGCGCTGCTGCTCGGCCACCATCCGTTGCGGCCCGCCGACACGGCGGTGCTGAACCGTTCCTTCATCGGCCTGCTGGAGTGGGCCGTGCACGCCCCGGAGGCCCCCTGATGAGCACGGACGACGTGTACGCGCTGATGTCCCGGGCGGAGGAGCTGCCCTACGGGGAGGCCCGCACCGTCCTGGTGGAGGACGCGCTGCGCCGGGCCGAGGCGACCGGCGACGACGTGCTGGCGTTCCGCGTGCGGGTGCGGCTGACCGACGCCTACCAGTACGGCGGGGAGCCCGCGAAGGCGTTCGCGACGTTCAGCCGGACGCTGGCCGACCACGACCGCGACCCGGGGCGGTACGACGAGCAGCGCGCTCTGCTCTGGCAGATGAAGGCGGCGGTCAACTCGCTGACGCTGTTCCCGGAGATCCCGCTGGACCGGGCGTACGCGGTGCTGGACGACATGGAGCGGCGGTACCTGGCGAGCGGGCACAGCCTCCAGGCGGTCCACCACCACCGCAACGTGGTGGCGCGGCACGTGGGCGACGGGTCGGCCGACCGGTGGTTCGAGAAGTGGCGGGCCGCCGAGCGCGACGAGCTGTCGGACTGCGCGGGCTGCGACCCGACCGGGATGGTGCGGCACCTGGCGGGCGCCGGACGGTACGAGGAGGCGGCCGAGATCGCCGCGCCCGTGCTGCGTTCGGAGCTGACCTGCAACGAGCAGCCGCAGTCCGTCCAGACCGCGATGATGCCGGTCTACCTGCGCACCGGGCGCGGCGACGAGGCCCGCGACGCGCACCGCCGCGCCTACCGGGTGCACCGCGCGCGGCTCGCCGACCTCGGCGATGTCGCCGAGCACCTGGAGTTCTGCGGGGTCACGGGCAACGAGGCGCGCGGGCTGGAGATCCTGGAGCGGCATCTCGGCTGGCTCGACCGGGCGCCGAGCCCGCACGCGGAGATGCGGTTCGCCGCGGCGGCGGCGCTGGTGCTGCGGCGGCTGGAGGAGGCCGGGCACGGTTCGGCGGCCGTCCGCCGTCCGGCCTCGGGCGACCGCGCGGCGGCGGACGTGCCGGTGCCGGAGCTGCGCGCCGACCTGACGGCCCGCGCGCTGGAGACGGCCGCCCGGTTCGACGCGCGCAACGGGACGCCGCACCAGGGCGACCAGGTGCGGGCGACGCTGGACGCCGAGCCGGTCGTCGCGTTCCTGCCGCTCGCCGACCACCACCGCCGCCCCGCGCCCGCCCCCGCGCCCGCGCCCGCGCCCGCGCCCGCGCTCGCATCGTCGGACGTGCCCGCCGCCCCGGACGACGAGGTGGCCGCGCTGGACGACCTCGACGCGCTGCTGGACGCCGGCGAGGGAACCAGGACCGAACACGACCGGCGGAGGGCGCTCGCGGCGTGGCGGCGGTTCGACGACCTCGCGGCCGGGACGGAGCCGACGCCGCTCCAGCGGGCGCGCCGCCTCGACGGGCAAGGCATCGAGCGGGTCATGGCCGGCGACCGGGAGGGCGCGGTCGCGTGCTGGGACGAGGCGTCCCGGCTGTTCGGCGAGCTCGGCGACGACGCCCGCAGGCACCGGGTGCTCAGCCGGCGCGGCGCGACGCGGGTCGGCCTCGGCGACGAGGGCGGGCTGGCGGACGCGACCGCCGCCGCCGACCACTTCGCCGCGCGGCCGACCGCCGACGGCGCGGCGACGGGCGCGCTGCTGCGCCTCGCCACCGCCCTCCTCGAACTCGACCGTCCCGCCGACGCCCTGGCCGCGCTGGACCGGGTGGACCCCGCCGACGCCCCGGACGCCGCCGTGGAGGTCGATTTCGTGCGCGGCCGGGCGCTGCTGGCGTCCGGCGACGTGGACGGGGCCGTGGCGGCCCTGCGCCGCTCCCTCGCCGCGGCCCGTTCGGCGGACGACCCGGAGGAGGTGGCCCGGCCCGCGCTGATGCTCGTCCAGACCCTGACGCGGTTCGTGCCCGGCGGGGCGGACCAGGCCGATGAGGTCCTCGGCCTGGCCGACGAGGCCCTCGCCGCGCTGACCGGGCCGTCGCCGCTGCGCGCGATGGCGCACACCGAGCGCGGCCTGGCGCTGCTCGCCGCCGACCGTCCCGCCGACGCGGTCGCCGACCTGGCCGAGGGCGTCGCGGGCTGGACGGCGGAGGGCCTGCACCCGCAGGCCGTCGGCCTGCGCGTGGACCTCGCCGCCGCCTACCACGCCGCCGGCCGCCACCTGGAGGCCGCCGAGGTGGCCGAAGAGGCGCTGCCCGCCCTCACCGGCCCGGACGACGCCGAGTCCGCGCACCGCGCCCGCCTGATCCTCGCGCACGCGCAGAAGGAGATGGGCGAGGAGGAGGCGGCGGCCGGGTTCGCGGCCCTCGCCGAGGACGCCGCGAAGGCCGGACGGCACGACGCGGTCGCGCACTTCCTTGAGGAGGCCGGGGGCGTCCTCACCGCCCTCGACATGGACGCCCTGGCCGCCGAGCGCTACGCCGCGTCCGCCGAGGCGTACGAGGAGGCTGGCGACCCGTACGGCACCGTCCGCACCCGGCGGCGCGCCGCGCTGTGCCTGCTGTGGAGCGGGGACACCGCCGCGGCCGTGACCGCGGCCGAGGAGGCCCGCGCGGCGCTGCCCGGCCTGCCCGCCGGCAACGAGCCCGCGCGGATCTGGGAGACCGCGCTCGTCGCGTTCGACCAGGCCCGGATCCTCGCCGAGGCCGGACGCCTGGAGGACGCGGAGTCGTGCGCCTCCGCCGCGGTCGACGGGTTCAGCACGCTGGACGAGACCGAGCCCGCCGAGCAGGCCGAGCAGCTCCGCCAGCAGATCAGGGCCGCGATGGGCTGACCGCCGCACCCCGCCGGGCGCGACCGCCGCACCCCGCCGGGCGCGACCGCGCGGTCAGCGGGTGCGGCGGGCTCCGTCGGACGGGGCCGCCTCCAGGAAGGCGGGCGGCTCCCAGGACCGCTTGGCGTACGCGGCGCCGATCGCCTCGCGGACGTCCCCGGCGCGGTCCGCGGGGGCGAGGACGATCGCGGAGCCGCCGAAGCCGCCGCCGACCATCCGGCCGCCGCGCGCGCCCGCGCGCATCGCGGCCTCCACGGCCGTGTCGGCCTGCGGCCAGGAGATCTCGAACTGGTCGCGCAGCGACAGGTGCGAGGCGGTCAGCATCGCGCCGAGCTCGGCGACGGCGCCCGCGCGCAGCAGGCCGGTGGCGGCCTCGACGCGGTGGTTCTCGGTGACGACGTGCTGGACGCGGCGGCGCAGCACCGGATCGCGGAGCGAGGCGAGCGCGCCCGCGAGGTCCTTGACGTCGCGCAGGGCGGGCACGCCGAGCTCCGCCGCGGCCCGTTCGCACTCGGCGCGGCGCCCGGCGTAGTCGCCCGCGGTCAGCGAGTGCCGGGCCCGCGTGTCGACGACCAGCAGCGTCAGCCCCGCGTCGCCGGGCGCGAACGGCACGTGCGACGACAGGCCGCTGCGGCAGTCGAGCATGAGCGCGCTGCCCGCGCGGCACAGCAGCGACGCGGCCTGGTCCATCAGCCCGCACGGGACGCCGACGTGCTCGTGCTCGGCCCGCTGCGCCAGCCGCGCCAGCTCGGGCCGTTCGACGTGCACGCCGGACAGCTCGCACAGGGCGAGGGCCGTCGCGCACTCCAGCGCGGCGGACGACGACAGGCCCGCGCCGCGCGGCAGGTCGGAGTCGATCAGCAGGGACGCGCCGCCGGTCCCGTACGGCGCGAGGACGCGGGCGACGCCCGCCGGGTAGGCGGCCCAGGCGTGCTCGGCCGGCCACCCCTCGGCGGTGATCGGACCGCCCGCGACCGGGGCCCGCACCGCGTCGCCCGGGGCCTGGCGCGACCTGACCTCCAGCACGCCGTCGCTCCGGGCCGCGGCGGCGACGGACACGCCCTGGGCCAGCGCGAACGGCAGCACGAACCCGTCGTTGTAGTCGGTGTGCTCGCCGATCAGGTTGACGCGGCCGGGAGCGTGCCAGACCCCTTCGGGAGCGTGCCGGAACGCCTCGGTGAACGCCGCCGCGAGCGCGTCCGGATCCAGGGGGGCGGTCATCGCGACTGGATGAAGGCCCAGGCGTCGGCGACCATCGTGCGCAGGTCGCGCTCGGGCTTCCAGCCGAGCGCCGACCTGATCTTGTCGGAGGACGCGACGAGCACGGCGGGGTCGCCCGCGCGTCGCGGGCCCGCGACGACGGGGACCGGGTGCCCGGTCACCTCGCGGCACACCTCGATCACCTCGCGGACCGAGTAGCCGGCGCCGCTGCCGAGGTTGAAGATCTCGTGGGCGCCCGGCGCGCACGCCTCCAGGGCGAGCAGGTGCGCCTCGCCGAGGTCGACGACGTGGATGTAGTCGCGCAGGCAGGTGCCGTCGGGCGTCGGGTAGTCCTCGCCGAAGACGTTGACCGACTCCTTCTCGCCCGTCGCGACCTTGAGCACGTTGGGGATCAGGTGGGTCTCGACGGTGTGCCGCTCGCCCTGCTCCCCGCGCGCGCCCGCGACGTTGAAGTAGCGCAGCGAGACGCCGCCGAGGCCGTGCAGCCGCGCGTACTCGCCGATCGTGGTGTCGATCGCGAGCTTGGACGCGCCGTACGGGTTGGTCGGGCGGGTCGGCGCGGTCTCGGGGATCGGCGTGGACTCCGGCTCGCCGTACGTCGCGGCGGTGGAGGAGAACACGATCCTGCCGACGCCCGCGCGGCGCATCGCGTCGAGCAGGGCGAGGGACTCGCCGAGGTTGCCGTCCCAGTACAGGCCGGGCTTCTGCACCGACTCGCCGACCAGGGACCTGGCGGCGAAGTGCAGCACGGCGTCGAACCCCGCCCCGTCCAGCGTGGCGAACGCGGCGTCGCGCAGGGTGCCGCGGACCAGCCGGGCGCCCGCGGGGACGGCGTCCTCGTGCCCGGTGGACAGGTCGTCGAGCACGACGACCTCGTGCCCGGCCTCCAGGAGCTGGGCCGAGACGACGCTGCCGACGTAGCCGGCGCCTCCGGTGACGAGCAGCTTCACGGACGGACCTCCAGGATCGCGGACGGCGGGACGGCGGGGCGGCATGCCGATCTCGGCCGACGGGTGCGTCACAGGCTATCCGCAACCGGGACCGGGGAACGATGAACGGATGGACCGGACATCGGGCGGGGCCCTCGGGCGTCCCGCCGCCCCCGCCGGCTCGCCCGGCCGCTCGCCGCACTGCTGTCCCGGTCGGCCGACCTCGCCGCGTTCCTCTCGGGCGACGACCTCCGCGCGTCCCGCCGCCAGGTCACGCCGGAGCGGATGCGGGAGATGGTCGCCGCCAACACCCAGCTCACCGCCGAGGAGCGCGCGCTCATCGAGGAGGTCTTCGCCGCCGGGCGCCGCCCGCTGCGCGAGGTGCTGGTGCCGCGTACGGAGGTGGAGTTCCTGGACGCGGCGCTGCCGCTGTCGACCGCGGCCCGGATCGCCGCCGTCAGCCCCCACTCGCGGTTCCCGGTGTGCCGCGGCTCGCACGACGAGGTCATCGGGTTCGTGCACATCCGCGACCTGCTCGTGCCGGAGGTCGCCGACCGGGGCGTCCCGGTCGGGGAGCTCGTCCGGCCGGTGAAGTTCCTGCCGCCCTCCAAGCGGGTGCTGCCGGTGCTGTCGGAGATGCGCCGCGAGCGCTGCCACCTCGCCATCGTGCTGGACGAGTACGGCGGGACCGCCGGGATCGTCACGCTGGAGGACCTGGTCGAAGAGCTGATCGGCGACATCACGGACGAATATGATGTGGACGACGCGCAGGCGCGACGCCTGCACGGCGGGGTGGTCGAGGTCGACGGCCTGCTCAACCTGGACGACTTCGCCGCCGAGACCGGCGTCCGGCTGCCCGCCGGGCCCTACGAGACGGTCGCCGGCCACATCATGGCGGCCCTCGGGCACGTCCCCGCCGAAGGCGATTCGGTGGAGTGCGCCGGCCGCCGGCTCGCGGTCGCCCGCATGGACGGCCGCCGGGTCGCCCGCGTGCGCGTCACACCGCTGCCCGCGCCCGCTCCGGCGGCGCCGGGCGAGGGCGCGCGGCCCCCGGCGGGCGGGGGCGTCCCGGCGGACGGGCGGCCGGCCGTGACGGACGGCGCCCGGCCCGGCGGCGCGCCTGGCGGTCCATCCGTCGACACCGCCTCCACCGAGGTCTGAGAGAATCGGTCTGTGCACATGTCCGAAGCGTCCAGTTCCCACGGCGCCGCAACCGGCACGCCGGCCCCGCGGGTGTTCTCCGGCATCCAGCCGACCGCCGACTCGTTCCACCTCGGCAACTACCTCGGCGCGCTGCGGCAGTGGGTCGCGATGCAGGACACGCACGACGCGTTCTACTGCGTGGTGGACCTGCACGCGATCACCGTCGAGCACGACCCGGCCGCGCTGCGCCGCCGCACCCGGGTCGCCGCCGCCCAGCTCCTCGCGATGGGCCTGGACCAGGACCGCTCCACCCTGTTCGTGCAGAGCCACGTCCCCGAGCACGCCGAGCTGGCGTGGGTGCTCGGCTGCCTCACCGGGTTCGGCGAGGCGGGACGGATGACGCAGTTCAAGGACAAGTCCGCCAAGCAGGGCACGTCCGGCACGACCGTCGGGCTGTTCACCTACCCGGTGCTCCAGGCGGCCGACATCCTGCTCTACACGCCCGACCCCGGCCCCGGCGAGGCCGCCCTCCAGGTGCCGGTCGGCGAGGACCAGCGGCAGCACCTGGAGCTCAGCCGCACCCTCGCGCAGCGCTTCAACCACCGGTTCGGCGCGACGTTCGTGGCGCCCGAGGCGTACATCCCGAAGGGCGCCGCCAAGATCACCGACCTCCAGGACCCGACGGCCAAGATGAGCAAGTCGGCCTCGTCCCCGCAGGGCATCGTGGACGTGCTGGAGGAGCCCGGCCCGATGCGCAAGAAGATCATGCGCGCGGTCACCGACACCGGCTCCGAGGTCCGCTACGACGAGGAGAGCAAGGCGGGCGTCACCAACCTGCTGCGGATCTTCTCCGCCCTGGAGGGCACCTCCGTCGAGGACCTGGAGCGCCGGTACGAAGGCTCCGGCTACGGGCAGTTCAAGAAGGACCTGGCCGAGGTCGTCGTCGACGCGTTCACCCCGATCCGGGAGCGGACGCTGAAGCTGCTGGACGACGAGGAGCAGCTCGACCGGCTCCTCGCCCAGGGCGCCGGCCGCGCGTCGGCGGTCGCCGCGCGGACCATGGAGATCGTGCGCGATCGGGTGGGATTCGTGGGACGTGGCCACTGACCGGGCCACCGACCGGGTGACCGGCCGGGCCCCGGGCCCGGCCGCCGGCCCGGCCTCGGGCCGGGTCGTCGACGGGGGCACCGACGGCGCGGCCCGCGACCGCACCATCGGCGTGGCGATCCCCATCCCCGAGCCGTTCGGCGGCGAGCTCCAGCGCATCAGGGCGTCGTTCGGCGACCCGCTCGCCGGCGCGATCCCGACGCACATCACGCTGCTCCCGCCGTCCACCGTGGACGGCGCGGCGATGGGCGCGATCGAGGAGCACCTGAGGGAGATCGCCCGGACGGAGCGGGCGTTCCCGATCCGGCTGCGCGGCACCGCGACGTTCCGGCCCGTGTCGCCCGTGGTGTTCGTCGCGCTCGCCGACGGCATCGACGGCTGCGCGCGGATCCAGCGGCGCGTGCTGTCCGGCCCGCTCGACCGCAAGCCGGCGTTCCCCTACCATCCGCACGTGACGATCGCCCACCACCTGCCCGACGAGGTCATGGACCGGGCGTTCAAGGAGCTGGCCGACTACCGCGCCGACTTCGAGGTGTGGGGGTTCTCGCTGTACGAGCACGGCGAGGACGGCGTCTGGCGGCCCCAGCGCGACTTCGCGTTCGGCGCCGGCGCCGCCGGGCCGCGCACCGAAGAGGACTGCCCGGACGAGTGAGCGAAGCAGCGGCCCGCCGCCCGTCCGGATCACCGACCGTGCACCGCCCGATCACCCCGCGCCGCATCGAGCGGCCCGGCGCGGGTATGGCCGGTACATGCGGCAGGTGATCGGCGCGGCCGGGCGGCGGGCCGGAGAGCTGACGGAGGCGGGGAAGGACCTGCTGCGCGGCGCGCGCGAGCGCTGGCGGGCCTTCGACCACCTCGGCCGGGCGTACGAGCGCTACCAGGAGACGCGCGGCGACCGGCTCGCCGCGGCGCTCACCTCCTACGGGTTCCTGTCGTTCTTCCCGCTGCTCGCCCTCGCCTACTCGCTGCTCGGCTACCTCGTCGGCGTCAGCGACGAGGCCCGCGACTACTTCGTGCGGGCGGTCAACTCGCTGCTGCCCGGCCTGTCCGACCAGCTCCAGGTCGAGCAGATCGCCCGGTCCAAGAACACCGTCGGGCTGTTCGGGCTCGCCGGCCTGGTGCTCACCGGGCTCGGCTGGGTGCAGGCGCTGCGCGAGTCGCTGCGCGTGGTCTGGGGCAACGAGCCCGTCCCGGACGGCAACTTCGCCGTCAAGAAGCTCTGGGACGCGGCGGTGCTGGCGTTCCTCGGCGCGATGCTCGTGGTCGGCATGGTGATCTCGACCGTCGCGACGTCCGCCAGCCACACCGTCCTGGACTGGCTCGGCCTCGCGCACGTCCCCGGCGCGGGCACGGGCCTCGCGCTGCTGTCGCTGCTCGGCGCGGTCGCGACCAACACGCTGATCTTCCTGTTCCTGTTCTCCCGGCTGTCGGCGACGCGGGCGCCGTGGCGGCGGATCATCCGGGGCGCGCTGTTCGGCGCGGTCGGCCTGGAGATCCTCAAGCAGCTCGCCACGCTGCTGCTCGGCCACACCACCCGCAACCCGGTGTACGCCTCGTTCGCCGTGCTCGTCGGGCTGATGGTGTGGATCAACCTGGCCTCGCGGTTCCTGCTGTTCGTCGCCGCCTGGACCGCGACGCGCATGGTCGTCCTCGAAGCCGACCAGGACGAGACGGCCGAGGACGGGCCGGCCGAGGGCGAGCCGGCCGGGGACGCCGCCGACGCGGACGCCGTTCCGGACGGCGTCCGGAACGGCGCGAAGGAGCCCGCCCTCGTGCCGCAGCCGAAGCCGGTCAGGACCAGAAGGCGTCGTCGGAGTACTGGTCCTCGGCCAGCGTCCGGATCTCGGTGATCCGCCCGTTCCGGATGCGGAACACGTCGACCGAACGGCCGTCGAGCACCTTGCCGGGACGTTCGGCGTAGGTCTGGACGAGGGCGACGCCGTGGTCCTCGTCGGCCATCACCGCGTACGGCTCGGCGACGAACGTGCCGCCCGACAGCTCGAACAGCCGGACGTAGAAGCCGAGCACCTCCTCGGGCGTCCGGTACTCGCCGCACAGCGGGCCGCGGCCAGGCACCCGGTGCACCACCTCGTCGGCGAGCAGGTCCCGGATGAGGTCGATGTCGCCCTTGGCGAACGCGGTGTAGCCGTCCCTGAGCAGGGCGGCGTTGGGGTGCTCGGAGGCACGGGGCACGTCGGAGACGCGAGGGGCTTCGGAGGTACGGGGAACGAAGGCGGGGGTCGGCACGGCGCATCCTCCACGGCGCCGGTCGCCGTCCAGCGGCGGCGCGCGGTCACCGGCGCCAAGGCGAGCGTAAGCCCCTACCCGCGCCCGGGGCCAGACGGCCGCGCCGACCATCGCCGGGCGGGCCACCACGCCCTCCCCGCCCGGCCACCCCGCTCAGCCCCTCCGTCCGGCGGCCCGTTCGGGTGGCGGGTCAGCGGTCGGTGCGGGAGTCGTCCTCGTCGGGGAGGGGGAGCGGGCCGGTGCCGGAGCCGGAGCCCGGTCCGAGGTCGCCGCTCGTTCCGCCGCCCGCGCTCGCGCCAGCGGTCGCCGGGGTCGCGGCCGAGGCGCGGGCCGCGCGGGCGGCACGCGCGGCGCGGCCGTCGCGGCGGCGACGGCGCAGCACCAGGAACAGCACGCCCACCGCGAGGACGGCGGCCGCGGCGCCGCCGCCGAGCAGCGCCCAGCCGCGCTTGGAGTCGTCCGGCGTGAGCGGGTTGGTGGGCAGCAGGCTGTTGGAGTGCGCGTCCTTGCCCTTGGCGTCGCCGCCCGCGTCGCCGGGCGCCACGAGCGTGCCGACCGGCTTGACCTTGCCGCGCGCCGCGAAGCCCCAGTCGAGCAGCTTGGTCGCGTACGGCGACGGCGGCCTGTCGGCCTTCATCAGCGAGATCACGATCGAGTGCCCGCCGCGCCTGGCCTGCGCGACGAACGTCTGTCCGGCGGCGTTGGTGTAGCCGTTCTTGCCGCCCTGCATCCCCTCGTAGGCGTACGGCTGGCCGGGCAGCATCCGGTTGTGGGTGTGGATCGGGTACCCGCCGGTCTTCTTGCCCTTCTTGCGCTGCTTCTTGGTGGGCGGGGCGGGGAAGTGGGTGTCGATCGCCTGGACGTACTTGCGGTAGTCGGGGTTCTTCATCCCCTCGCGCAGGATCAGCGCCAGGTCGTACGCGGAGGTGTGCTGGGTGCGGACGTCGAGGCCGAGGTCCTTGTCGAGGCCGTTCGGGGACCCGGCGAGGGTGTCGCGGGCGTTGATCCGCCTCGCCTCGGCGTTCATGTCGGCGAGCGTCTTCTTCATCCCGCCGTCGGCCTCGGCGAGGGTCACCGCCGCGTCGTTCGCCGACATCATCATGAGCGCGTGGAACAGGTCGGAGACCTTGTAGCGCATCTTCGGCGTCATCCCGACCTTGGTGCCCTCCACGTCGCAGGCGCGCTGCGAGGGCCGGACGAGCCGGTTCGGGTCCATCTTCGGGACGAGCGTCAGCGCGGTGAGCGTCTTCAGCGTGCTCGCCGGGAGGTAGTGGCCGTGCGGGTCCTTCGCGGCGAGCACCTCCCCGGTGTCGGCGTCCGCGATCACGTACGACGCGGCCTTGATCCTGGGCGGGGCGGGCACGCCGGGCGCCGCGTTCACGATGGTGCCCTTGCCCGCGAGCTGCGGCCCGCCGACGGGGTCGCTCGGCGGGGCGGCGGCGCGGGGGGCGCGGGCGGCGGCGTGGGCGGTGCCGCAGGGCGTGACCAGGGACGCCGCGACCAGCGGCACGGTGAGCGCGGCGGCGGCGCGGCGAACGGTGCTCATGATTCCCCGAAGACTAGGCGACGTACCCGGAGAACAGGTACCCCACCACGGAGACGGCGACGCATGGGGCGAACGGGACGCGGCGGGCCGCACGGGACGGGCCCGGCGCTCACGGTCCGTGCGGGGGGTTATTTTTGGACGTGCGGACTAGTCCATTCGAATGGCGCTTCGGCCCTGATCGCTGACCGAAAAGGGTGACGCCGTGTGTTCGGTCCCGGCCCGTACGAGTCAAATGACCCGATGCGGGCAGGCTCCCCGGCGGGGACCGGGCCTCGCGAGCCATCATGGGGGGAACACGTGACCCTGGACCGGCGTTCGTCCAGGCTTGGGGACCCGCTGGCTGAATTGCGCCACGTGCCACGCAGCGACCTGCAAGGATTGTGGACGGAGGTTGGCCGTGGCCATTGACTTCAACCCGTCCCGCGGGGCGTCCCTCGGCGTCGAGTGGGAGCTCCAGCTCATCGACGCGGAGACCAGGCACCTGCGGCAGGACGCCCGCGAGGTGCTCGCCGCGCTGCCCGCGCTCAGCGAGGGCGGCGACAACCCCAAGGTCCGGCACGAGCTGATGGAGTCGACGGTCGAGATCGTGACCGATATCAGTCACACCGTCGGCGAGGCCAAGCGCGACCTCGCCGGCACGCTCGACGCGCTGCGCGGCGCCGCGGCCGAGCGCGGCCTCGCGCTCGCCTGCACCGGCACCCACCCCATCAGCGACTGGCGCGACGCGGTGCGGGCCCCGGTCCAGCGGTACGCCGACCTGATCGAGCAGATGCAGTGGCTCGCGCGCCGCATCCAGACGTTCGGCGTGCACGTCCACGTGGGCGTCACCGACGCGGCGAAGGCGATCCCCATCGTCAACGCCCTGTCGGCCCATCTCCCGCACTTCCTCGCCCTCACCGCGTCCAGCCCGTTCTGGAGCGGCTCGGACACCGGGCTCGCGTCGAGCCGCGCGGTCGTCTTCGGCCAGCTCCCGACGGCCGGTCCGCCCCACTCGCTGGACGACTGGGCGGCCTTCGAGGATTACATGGCCACGCTGATCCGTGCGGGCACCATCCGCACGATCAAGGAGGTGTGGTGGGACATCCGCCCGCACCCGGACTTCGGCACCGTCGAGATCCGGATGTTCGACGGCATCCCCACCATGCGGGAGGTCGGCATGGCGGCGGCGCTGTGCCAGAGCCTGGTCACGCTGTTCGACCAGCAGCTCGACCGCGGCTACACGCTGCCGCGGCCCGCCGCCTGGGTGGTGCGCGACAACAAGTGGCGCGCCACCCGCTACGGCCTCGACGCCACCGTCATCACCGACGACACCGGCAGCACCGTCCCGCTCCGCGACGACCTCTACGAGCTGATCCGGGAGCTGGAGCCCGTGGCCGACCGGCTCGGCTGCGCCGAGGAGCTCAAGGTCGCGGGGGAGGTCCTCGAGCACGGGGCGCCGTACGAACGCCAGCGCGCGATCCGCGCGGACGGCGGAACCTTGGAGAACGTGGTCGACGCGGCGATCACCGAGCTCGCCGAGGACAGGTTCGTCACTCTCGGGGAGGTGGCGCATGGCCGATCCTGAGGAGCCGGCCGGGCGTCCCGACCCCGCGGGGGCCGAGAAGCCGCAGGGCCCCACCGACCAGACCACCACCGGGCGGACGCCGTTCGGCTCCGCCTTCGCGCAGGGGGCGCACATGACACATCCGGGACCCGGGGTGATGCCCGGCCTTGAACCACCGACCGCTCCGGCGGCGGCCCGGTCCGCCAGCGCGGACGCGGGCGAGGACGCCGCCGGACCCGGCGCCGCGCTCCAGCCGCAGCTCGACGCGTTCCTCGCCGGGCACGAGGACGAGCTGATCGCGTTCCGCCGCGACCTGCACATGCACCCCGAGCTGGGGTACGCCGAGCACCGCACGACCCGGCTCATCGCCGAGCGGCTCCGCGCGGCCGGGCTCGACCCCCGGGTGCTGCCGCAGGGCACCGGGCTGTTCTGCGACATCGGCCCCGCCGAGGGCGGGACGGTCGCGCTGCGCGCCGACATCGACGCGCTGCCGCTCCAGGACGAGAAGGCCGGCGCGCCGTACCGTTCGACGGTGCCGGGCGTCGCGCACGCGTGCGGCCACGACGTGCACACCGCGATGGTGCTGGGCGCCGGGCTGTTCCTGGCGCAGCAGGCGGCGGCGGGGCTGCTGCCCGGCCGGGTCCGGCTGCTGTTCCAGCCGGCCGAGGAGACGCCGGGCGGCGCGCTCGACGTGATGGCGGCGGGCGGCATCGCGGGCGTCGACCGGGCGTTCGCGCTGCACTGCGACCCGCGCATCGAGGTCGGCCAGCTCGGGCTGCGCACCGGCCCGATCACCGCCGCGTGCGACAAGGTGTACGTCAAGGTGACCGGCCCCGGCGGGCACACCGCCCGGCCGCACCTGACCGCCGACCTCGTCTACGCCCTCGCCAAGATCGTCACCGAGCTGCCGTCGGCGCTGTCGCGCCGCGTCGACCCGCGCTCCAGCCTGTCGCTGGTGTGGGGCCGGATCTCGGCGGGCTCGGTCGCCAACGCGATCCCCGACGACGGCATCGCCGAGGGAACGGTCCGCTGCCTCGACGACGAGGCGTGGCACCGGGCGCCGGAGATGATGAAGGCGCTGCTCCAGTCGGTCGCCGCCGCCTACGACGTGGAGGCGTCGCTGGAGTACGTGCGGGGCGTCCCCCCGACGGTGAACGAGGCGGGCAGCGTGCAGATGTTCCGCGACGCCGCGACGCCGGTGATCGGGGAGGAGGGCGTGGTGCCCACCCCGCAGAGCCTCGGCGGCGAGGACTTCGGCTGGTACCTGGAGTCGATCCCCGGCGCGCTCGCCCGGCTCGGGGTCCGCACGCCCGGCTCGTCCGGCGAGTACGACCTGCACCGCGGCGACTTCGACGTGGACGAGCGCTGCGTCGCGGTCGGCGTGCGGGTGCTGACCGGCACCGCGCTCACCGCCCTCTGGGAGGGCGGACGGCCCGGCGACGCCGAGCCGGTGCAGGGCGCGGCGCTGGCCTGACCGACGCGGGCCCGCCGCCCGTACCCCGTCCACCCCCCGGGTCCGCGGTCCTCGGTCCGCTCCCGTTCCCCGCCGCGGGCCGTCGCGAGCGCGACGGACGGCCCGGCGCGCATCACCTTCCTGACCTGTGCGGATGGAAATCTACGCAGAGGTAACGGACACGTTGCGAAACGGTGCGGCCCGGGGCGCTTCGCGCCGTTCCCGAGATACCGTCCGATCGATTCGGTGACCGGCACGGAACGGTCGCCGTGCCCTGGGTGGGGAACGGAAGGAGCGCTACCTTGCGCCGTGGACTGAAGATCACGCTCGTCTCGGTGACGGGCGCCGCGCTGACGCTCAGCGCCTCCGCGTGCGGCGGCAAGAAGGCCGACAGCGGCGACGACGGCGACGGGAAGAAGACCGTCAAGGTCGGCCTCGCGTTCGACATCGGCGGCCGCGGCGACCAGTCGTTCAACGACTCGGCGGCGGCGGGCCTGGACAAGGCGAAGAAGGACCTGAACGTCCAGACCGAGGAGATCTCCGCCAAGCCGGACGAGCCGGACGCCGACAAGGAGTCGCGGCTGCGGCTGATGGCCAACAAGGGCTACCAGATGATCATCGGGGTGGGGTTCGCCTACACCAACGCCGTGGTCAAGGTCGCCAAGGACTTCCCCAACACCAAGTTCCTCGTCGTGGACGCCGACCAGTGCAAGGTGTCGGGCCCGAACGTGCTCGGCGCCTGCTTCGCCGAGGCGCAGGGCTCGTACCTGGTCGGCGCGGCGGCGGCGCTGAAGTCCAAGACCGGCACGATCGGGTTCATCGGCGGCGTGAACGTCCCGCTGATCCAGCGCTTCCAGGCCGGGTACGACGCGGGCGCGAAGAAGGCCAAGCCCGGCATCAAGATCCTGCCCGCCAAGTACCTCACCCAGCCGCCCAACTTCGACGGGTTCAAGAACCCGGCGCTCGGCACCGAGGCCGCCAAGGGCCAGCTCGACGCGGGCGCCGACGTGATCTACCACGCGGCGGGCGGCGCGGGCATCGGCGTCATCAAGACCGTCGCCGGCGCCGGCAAGTGGGCCATCGGGGTGGACTCCGACCAGTACAACCTGCCCGCGGTCGCCGACGCCAAGGAGAAGATCCTTACGTCCATGATCAAGCGGGTGGACCTGGCGGTGTTCGACTTCGTCGAGGGCGTCGGCAAGGGCTCGTTCCAGTCGGGCACCAAGCAGTACGACCTGAAGAACGACGGCGTCGGCTACTCGGTGTCGGGCGGCAAGGTCGACGACGTCAAGGCCAAGCTGGACGAGCTCAAGGCGCAGATCGTCGCCGGCGAGATCCAGGTCCCGACCAAGCCCTGACCCCGGCCGGCCGCCGCCGCGCCCGGTCCGGGCGCGGTCGCGCGGCGCGTCCGGCAGGGCACGCAGTCCGAGAGGGGCGCCCCCGTGCCTGACCAGGTGCCGGCCGTCCGGCTGTCATCGATCACCAAGCGGTTCCCCGGCGTGGTGGCCAACCGCGACGTCGGCCTCACCATCGAGCGCGGCGAGGTGCACGCGCTCTGCGGGGAGAACGGGGCCGGCAAGTCGACCCTGATGAAGATCCTCTACGGGATGCAGCGCCCGGACGAGGGCACCATCGAGATCGACGGCGAGCCCGTCACGCTGCGCACCCCCGCGGACGCGATCGCGCGCGGCATCGGCATGGTGCACCAGCACTTCAAGCTGGCCGACAACCTGACCGTGCTGGAGAACGTGATCCTCGGCGCCGAGCCCCGGCGCCGCGGCCGGATCGACTTCGCCGCCGCGCGGGCGCGGATCACCGAGATGTCCGAGCAGTACGGGCTGCGGGTGCGGCCCGACGTGCTGGTCGAGTCGCTCGGCGTCGGCGACCGGCAGCGGGTGGAGATCCTCAAGGTGCTGTACCGGGGCGCCCGCGTGCTGATCCTGGACGAGCCGACCGCGGTGCTCGTCCCGCAGGAGGTCGAGGAGCTGTTCGGCAACCTGCGGGAGCTGCGCGCCGAGGGCCTGACCGTGCTGTTCATCTCGCACAAGCTGGACGAGGTGCTGTCGGTCGCCGACACGATCTCGGTGATCCGGCGCGGCACGACCGTCGCGACCCGGCTGTCGCCGGACGCGACGACCTCGCGGCGGCTCGCCGAGCTGATGGTCGGGTCGGAGTTGCCGACGCCGGAGCTGCGCGAGTCGACCGTCACCGACGACGTCCAGCTCGACGTCGCCGGGCTGACCGTGCTCACCCCCGAGGGCCGCCCGGTCGTGGACGGGGTGTCGCTGAGCATCCGGCGCGGCGAGATCGTCGGCCTCGCCGGGGTCGAGGGCAACGGGCAGAGCGAGCTGATCGAGGCGGTCATGGGGCTGCGGTCCGCGGACGCCGGGACGGTCTCGTACGGCCCTCCCGGCGACCGGGCCGACATCACGCACTGGCCGACCCGGCGGCGGCGCGAGGCCGGGATCGCCTACATCCCCGAGGACCGGCACCGGCACGGCCTCGTCCTGGAGGGCAGCCTCTGGGAGAACCGGATGCTCGGCCACCAGACGCAGCGCCCGAACGTGCGCGGGCCCTGGGTGGACCGGCGCGGCGCCCGCCGCGACACGACCCGGATCGTCCGCGAGTACGACGTGCGCACGCCGGGCATCGAGGTGCCCGCCGCGGCGCTGTCGGGCGGCAACCAGCAGAAGCTCATCGTCGGCCGGGAGATGTCGGGCGACCCGCGCCTGCTGATCGCCGCGCACCCGACCCGCGGCATCGACGTCGGCGCCCAGGCCGCGATCTGGGAGTACCTGCGCAGGGCCCGCGCGAGCGGCCTGGCCGTCCTGCTGATCAGCGCCGATCTGGAGGAGCTCATCGGCATGTCCGACACCCTGCACGTGATCCTGCGCGGACGCCTCGTCGCGCGGGTCGACCCGGGGACCGTCACCCCCGAGGAGCTCGGCTCCGCGATGACCGGCGCGGGGACCGCCTCATGAGCGGCCCCGAGGACGACGACGCCCCACGCCCCGGCCCTGGCCCCGAGGACGGCGACGTGCCGCGCACCGGCACCGGCGGCGACTCGTCCGGCGGCGACTCGTCCGGCAAGGGCGTGGCGGGTGGCGCTTCCGGCGACGGCCCGGCGGGGAAGGGCGGGGGTGCTTCGGAGCCGGAGCGGGTTCCGGCCTGGCGGGCGGTGTTGCAGGGGCTCGGGCCGCGGGGGCTGGGGCTGAAGATCGGCGCGCCGGTGCTGGCGCTGCTGATCTCGCTGCTGATCACGATGGTGCTGCTGCGGATCACCGGGGCCGACCCGTTCAGCTCGATGCGGAGCATGGTCGACTACGGCACGACGGAGAACTCGCTCGTCGACATCGTCAACCGGGCGACGCGCTACTACCTGTCGGCGGTGGCGGTCGCGATCGGGTTCCGGATGGCGCTGCTCAACATCGGCGTGGACGGCCAGTACCGGCTCGCCGCGATGCTGTCGGCGGCGCTCGGCGGGGCGCTGACGCTGCCCGCGCCGTTCGGCCAGCTCCTGGTGATCGTGGCGGCGATGCTGATCG
This sequence comes from Actinomadura sp. J1-007, assembly GCF_009793335.1. Lineage (GTDB taxonomy): Bacteria > Actinomycetota > Actinomycetes > Streptosporangiales > Streptosporangiaceae > Spirillospora > Spirillospora yumaensis. The sequence goes on from NZ_WING01000001.1 coordinate 4,302,376, forward strand.
GCGGGCTGTGGGCCGCGATCGCCGGGGTGCTCAAGGTCACCCGCGGCGTCAGCGAGGTGCTGTCCACGATCATGCTGAACGCGATCGCCACCGGGCTGATCGCGTACCTGCTGAACGACAAGCGCCTCGCCGAGGTGCGGCCGGGCAGCAACAACGTCGCGACCCCGCAGATCCCCGGGGACGGGCGGGTCGGCGACCTCAACGGGTTCCTGTCCTGGTTCGGGCTGGACCTGCCGGGCCGGGTGTACGGGCTGCTGCCGCTCGCGATCGTCGTCGGGGCCGTGTTCTGGGTGGTCATCAACCACACCCGGTTCGGGTTCGACCTGAAGGTGTCGGGGCTCGCGCCGTCCGCGGCGCGGGCGAGCGGGGTCAGCGCGCGGCGCATGATCGTGGTGACGATGGTGGCCTCCGGCGCGGTCGCGGGCCTGATCGGGATGCCCGAACTGCTCGGCGCCTCGTACGAGTACTCGCTGAACTTCCCCGCGGGGCTCGGCTTCACCGGCATCACGGTGGCGCTGCTCGGCCGCAACCATCCGGTCGGGATCGCGCTCGCCGCGCTGCTGTTCGCGTTCCTCGACCAGACCTCCGACGTGCTCCAGGAGGTCGACATTCCGAAGGAGATCGTCGGGGTGATGCAGGGCGTGGTCGTGCTGACCGTCGTCATCGTGTACGAGCTGGTGCGGCGCTGGGAGATCCGGTTGCAGCAGCGCAGCGTCGCCGACGAGCTCGCCACCGGACACGACCTGGCCCGGGAGGCGGCGTGAGCGACCCCAAGGACAGCGGCGGCGCCGCGACGGCCGTCGCCGCCAGGGCCAAGGCGCTGACCGGGCGGTCCCCGCTGCGCTGGCCGCACTACTGCCTGATCGCCGCCGGGCTGCTCGTGCTGCTGTCGCTCGTCCGGCTGGTCGACGGCGCCGACGACGTCACCTCCAGCGGGACGGTCAGCGCCGCGCTGCGCCTCGCCGTGCCGATCTTCCTGGCCGGGCTCGGCGGGCTGTGGTCGGAGCGCTCCGGCGTGATCAACATCGGGCTCGAAGGGATGATGATCCTCGGCACCTGGACCGGGGCGTGGGCGGGGTACCAGTGGGGCCCGTGGGTCGGCGTGCTCGCCGGGATCGCGGGCGGCGCGCTCGGCGGGCTGCTGCACGCGGTCGCGACCGTGTCGTTCGGCGTGGACCACATCGTCTCCGGTGTCGCGATCAACATCCTCGGCCTCGGGCTCACCCAGTTCCTGGCCGGGCTGATCTTCAACACCGGGCACGCCAAGTCGCTCGGCGGCGGCCCGCGGCAGTCGCCGCCCGTCGAGCCGATCAAGACGCTGACGCTGCCGGTGCTGTCCGGCGGGAAGATCGGCGGCTGGGACAGCCCCGACTGGCTCGGCTCCCTCGAACGGCACCACTGGTTCCTGGTGTCGGACGTCGCGGGCATCCTGCGGGGCCTGACGAGCGGCATGTCGCTGCTGACGCTCGTCGCGCTGCTGCTCGTCCCGGCCAGCTTCCTCGTGCTGTGGCGGACGGCGTTCGGGCTGCGGGTCCGCTCGTGCGGCGAGGACCCGTACGCGGCCGAGTCGCTCGGCGTGCACGTGTACCGGATGAAGTACGCGGCGGTCACGATCTCCGGCGCGTTCTCCGGGCTCGCCGGGGCGTTCCTCGTCACCGTCGCCGCGCCGCTCTACCAGGACGGCCAGACCGGCGGCCGGGGCTTCATCGGCCTGGCCGCGATGATCTTCGGGAACTGGCGGCCGGGCGGGCTCGCGGCCGGGTCGCTGCTGTTCGGCTACACCGACGCGATGAACGTGCGGGGCGGCGGCGAGTCCGTGCACGCGCTGCTGCTGTTCGTCACGGTCATCCTGATCGCGGTGGCCGCGTGGCAGCTGCGGCGCGGCGGCCGGATGCGCCCGCTCGTCAGCACCGACCTGGAACGGCGCGCCGTCCGCAACGCGTTCGTCGGCGCGACCCTCGCGGTCGCCGCCGCGGCCGGGCTGTTCGCGTGGTTCCTCGCGAGCGACGCCGTGCCGGGGGAGCTGGTGTCGTTCACCCCGCACCTGACGACGCTGCTCGTGCTCGCCCTCGCGAGCCAGCGGCTCCGGATGCCCGCGGCGAACGGCCTGCGCTACCGCCGCGGGGAGGGCGGCTGAGATCATGCCCGCATGGTGATCGACTGGACCGCGCTGCGCGCGGCGGCCCGCGAGGCGATGGGCCGGGCGTACGCGCCGTACTCGGGGTTCCCGGTCGGCGCGGCGGCGCTGGTGGACGACGGCCGCACCGTGACCGGCTGCAACGTGGAGAACGCCTCGTACGGCGTGGGGCTGTGCGCGGAGTGCTCCCTGGTGTCGGCGCTGCACGGCGAGACCAAGCGGCCCGGCGCCGCGCCGCCGCGGCTCGTCGCGCTGTCGGTCGTGGACCGCAACGGCGACCCGCTGATGCCCTGCGGGCGCTGCCGCCAGCTCATCTGGGAGCACGGCACGCCCGACACCGTCCTGGAGACCGCGCGGGGCGTGCGGCCGATGCGCGAGATCCTGCCCGACGCGTTCGGCCCGGACGACCTCACCGGCCGCGCCTGACCCGCGCCCGACCCGCGCCGCCCACGCCGCCGCGCCATCCGCGCCGCGTGCACCGAACGAGCCCGTACCGACCCTGAAAGGCACCTGTGGACGCCATCGATGTCATCCGCGCCAAGCGGGACGGCGGAGCGCTGACGCCCGAGCAGATCGACTGGACGATCGACGCGTACACGCGGGACGCGATCGCCGAGGAGCAGATGGCGGCGCTCGCGATGGCGATCGTCCTGAACGGCATGGCGCGGCCCGAGGTCGCCCGCTGGACCGAGGCGATGATCCGTTCGGGCGAGCGGATGGACTGGTCGGCGCTGGACCGGCCCACCACCGACAAGCACTCCACCGGCGGCGTCGGCGACAAGATCACGCTGCCGCTGGCGCCGCTGGTCGCCGCGTGCGGCGCGGCGGTCCCGCAGCTGTCGGGGCGCGGCCTCGGGCACACCGGCGGCACGCTCGACAAGCTGGAGTCGATCCCGGGCTGGCGGGCGTCCCTCGCGCCGGCCGAGATGCTGCGCGTCCTCGGCGAGGCCGGCGCGGTCGTCTGCGCGGCCGGGCCCGGCCTCGCGCCCGCCGACCGCAAGCTCTACGCGCTGCGGGACGTGACCGGCACGGTCGAGTCGATCCCGCTGATCGCCTCGTCGATCATGTCGAAGAAGATCGCGGAGGGGACCGGCGCGCTCACCCTGGACGTCAAGGTCGGCTCCGGCGCGTTCATGAAGAGGGCCGCGGACGCCCGCGAGCTGGCCGAGACGATGGTCGGGATCGGCGCCGACCACGGCGTGCGCACCGTCGCGCTGCTCACCGCGATGGACCGGCCGCTCGGCGCGGCGGTCGGCAACGCGGTGGAGGTGGCCGAGTCCGTGGAGATCCTCGCGGGCGGCGGTCCCGCCGACGCCGTCGAGCTGACCCTCGCCCTCGCCCGCGAGATGCTCGCCGCCGTCGGCATCGACCGGGACCCGGCGGACGCCCTGCGCGACGGCTCGGCGATGGACGCGTGGCGCCGCATGATCTCCGCGCAGGGCGGCGACCCGGACGCGCCCCTGCCGCGGCCGAACGAGACGCACGTGGTGGCCGCGCCGTCCTCCGGCGTCCTCGCCCGCCTGGACGCCTACGGCGTCGGCGTGGCGGCCTGGCGGCTCGGCGCGGGCCGGGCCCGCAGGGACGACCCGGTGTCGGCCGCCGCGGGCGTCCTCTGCCACGCCAAGCCCGGCGACCGCGTGACCGCCGGGCAGCCGCTCCTGACCCTCCAGGCGGACGACCCCGCGCGCTTCGACCGGGCCCTCGCGGCGCTGGACGGCGCGTACACCGTCACCGCGGACGGGGGCGACGGCGGGGGCGACGGGGCCGCCGTTCCGGAGCCGTTGCCGCTGGTCATCGACCGCGTCGGCTGACCGCGCCCGGCGACCGGCCCGCCCCGGCCCGCGCCGACTCGCCCACGGCCCGCGCCGGCTCGCGTTGGCGGATGTTGACGGAGCCCGCGCGGGACGTTGGGGGTAGGTTCTCAAGATGGACGAACGCCCGACCCTCGACGACATCCGCCGCGCGCCGAAGGTGCTGCTGCACGACCACCTGGACGGGGGAGTGCGGCCCTCCACCATCGTGGAGCTCGCGAGCGAGAGCGGCTACGAGGAGCTGCCGAGCGCCGACCCCGACGGCCTGCGCACGTGGTTCACCGAGGCGTCCAACTCCGGGTCGCTCGAACGGTACCTGGAGACGTTCTCCCACACCGTCGGCGTGATGCAGACGACCGAGGCGCTCGCCCGCGTCGCCTACGAGTGCGCCGAGGACCTCGCCGAGGACGGCGTCGTCTACGCCGAGGTGCGGTACGCGCCGGAGCTGCACACCCGCACCGGGCTGTCCCTGGACGCGGTCGTCGAGGCCGTCCTGGACGGGTTCGCGCGGGGCGGGCGCGACCACGGGATCAAGATCGGCGCGCTCGTCACCGCGATGCGGCACCAGGCGCGCAGCATGGAGATCGCCGAGCTGGCGGTGCGCTACCGCGACGCGGGCGTCGTCGGGTTCGACATCGCGGGCGCCGAGGCGGGCTACCCGCCCACCCGGCACCTGGACGCGTTCGAGTACCTCCAGCGGGAGAACGCGCACTTCACCATCCACGCCGGCGAGGGCTTCGGGCTCCCGTCGATCTGGCAGGCGATCCAGTGGTGCGGCGCCGACCGGCTCGGGCACGGCGTGCGGATCATCGACGACATCACCGAGCGGGAGGGCCCCGACCCCCGGCTCGGCCGGCTCGCCGCGTACGTGCGCGACAAGCGGATCCCGCTGGAGATGTGCCCGACGTCCAACATCCAGACGGGCGCGGCCAAGTCGATCGCCGAGCACCCGATCGGGCTGCTGCGGCGGCTCGGCTTCCGGGTCACCGTCAACACCGACAACCGGCTGATGAGCGGCACCACGCTGTCGGAGGAGATGGCCAAGCTGACCGAGGCGTTCGGGTACGGCTGGGACGACCTCCAGTGGTTCACGGTGAACGCGATGAAGTCGTCGTTCGCCCCGTTCACCGAGCGGCTGGAGCTGATCAACGGCGTGATCAAGCCGGGCTTCGCGCGGCTCAAGTGGCACCGGGCGTGAGCGGGACCCGCCCGGTGCGGCCCGCGCCGCCCGCGCCCCGCGCCGCCCGCGCGGTACGGTCCGCGCCGCGCCGCCCGGCTGGCATGATCGGCCCATGACCCCGCAGCTCACGATCCGTTCCACGGCCGCGCGCGTCACCGCGTACGCGTGGCTGGCGTTCGCCCTGCTCAACCTGCTCGACCTGGGGGTCGGCATCACCGGGTCGGCGCGCTACGACCTGACCTCGGCGACGGTCGCCGCGCTGCTGCTGCTCGGCAGCGGCATCGCCTACGTGATCGGGCTGCGGCCCGCGATCGTCGCGGACGAGGCCGGGGTCGCCGTCCGCAACCCGCTGCGGGACGTGCGGGTGCCGTGGCGGGCGGTCAAGGAGGTCACGGGCGACACGGCGGTCTCGGTGCGGTTCGCCGGGCCCGGCGGCGCGGAGCTGAGGACGCGGGCGTGGGTGCTCCAGACGTCCCCGCGCGCGCAGGCGAAGGCCGAGGCCCGCGCGCGCCGCGACGCGGCGGAGACGGGGCGCGCGGCGATGGCGGCGCAGGTCCGGGGCCGTACCCCGACGGCGTACGCGGCGCAGCAGATCACCGAGATCGGCGAGCGCCACCGGCCCGCCGCCGAGACCGCCAAGACCGCTAAGACGGCCAAGGCCGCCACGGACGGGGACGGCGCGGACGGAGACGGCGCGGAGACGGGGCGGGTCTCCTGGTCGGTCCCGGCCGTGGCCGCGCTCGCCGTTCCGGCCGCCCTCGTGGTCGTCCTGATCGTGGTCGCCGCCGTCGGCTGAACGATCCTCCAGGCCGGACGCGCTAGGAGAGGCTGAGAGCGTCGCTGACGGATTCGCGCAGGCCGTCCAGCCCCTCGGCCGCGCGGGCCCGTACCGGGGCGACGTCGGCGGCCTCGCCGACCGGCAGGACCACCTCCAGATAGCACTTGAGCTTGGGTTCCGTCCCGGACGGGCGGATCACCACGCGCGCGGGGCCGTCCCCGGGGGCCGTCCCGGCGGCGAGGCGGAAGCGCAGCCCGTCGGTCGGCGGCAGCCCGCCCGCGCCCTCGGCGAGGTCGTCGAACGCCTCGACGGCGCGTCCGGCGAGCCGTCCGGGCGGGGCCCCGCGCAGCCGCGCCATCGCCCCGGCGATCAGCGCCGGGTCGTCCACCCGGACGGCGAGCTGGGCGGTGGCGTGCAGCCCGTACCGGCGGGCCTGGCCGTCCAGCAGGTCCAGCAGGGTACGGCCCGCCGCCCGGGCCTCGGCGGCGAGGGCCGCGACGGCGAGGGCCGCGCCGATCCCGTCCTTGTCGCGGACGGGCACGCCCCGCCCGTCGCCCACGCTGTAGCCGAGCGCCTCCTCGTAGCCGAACACCAGCCGGTCGCCCGGCCCGCCCGCCTTCATGATCCACTTGAAGCCGGTGAGCGACTCGGCGAACCGGACGCCGTGCGCGCGGGCGACCGCGCCGAGCAGCGACGACGACACGACCGTGGTCACCAGCAGCCGGTCCGGGCCCGAGGTGTGCCGCAGCACGTGCTCGGCGAGCAGCCCCCCGACCTCGTCGCCCGTCAGCACCCGCGCGCCGCCGCCGGGCAGCGGCACCGCGACGGCGCAGCGGTCGGCGTCCGGGTCGTTCGCGATCACCAGGTCGGAGCCGGACGCGGCGGCGAGCGCGAGGACCCGGTCCATCGCGCCCGGCTCCTCCGGGTTGGGGAACGCCACCGTCGGGAAGTCGGGGTCGGGCTCGGCCTGGTCCGCGACCACGGCCGGAGCCGGGAACCCCGCCCGCTCGAACGCCGCGAGCAGCGTCTCCCGCCCGACCCCGTGCAGCGGCGTGTACGCGACGGACACCTCCCGCGCCTCGCCGAGGCCCAGGCCCGTGACGGCGTCGAGGTAGACCTCCGCGGCGTCCGCGCCGAACGTGCCCCACCGCGTGCCGAGCGGCAGCTCGTCCACCCGGCCGACCGCGTCGATCGCCGCCGAGATCTCCGCGTCCAGCGGCGGGACGATCTGCGCGCCGTCGCCCCAGTAGACCTTGTAGCCGTTGTCGCGGGCCGGGTTGTGGCTGGCGGTCACCATCACGCCCGCCACGACTCCGCCGAACGCGCCCACCCGGTGCGCCAGCACCGGCGTCGGCACCGGCTCGGGGAACACCCACGGGGCCAGCCCGGCGCCCGCCAGCACCGCCGCCGTGTCGAGCGCGAACCGCCGCGACCCGTGCCGCGCGTCGTACCCGATCGCGACCTCCGCGCCCGGCGGGTGGTCGCGGAGCAGGCGCGCCGCGAGGCCCGCCGCCGCGCGCATCACGGTCACCCGGTTCATCCGGTTGGGGCCCGCGCCCAGCTCGCCGCGCAGCCCCGCCGTGCCGAACTCCAGCCGCGCCCCGAACCGTTCGGCCAGCGCCGCGCCGTCCCCGGCGTCGAGGATCGCCCGCAGCTCGGCGCGCGTGCCGGGGTCGGGGTCCTGCGCCAGCCACTCCTCGGCCGCCGCCCGGTGGCCGCCGTCCGGCGCGGCCGTCCCGCCCGTCATACCTTGGACAGGACGGTGCCGAGCAGCGCGCCCATGCGCGCGGCGGACGCGCGGCCCGCCGCGAGGACCTCCTCGTGGTCGAGGGTCCCCTCCGCGAGGCCCGCCGCGATGTTGGTCACCAGCGACACGGCGAGCACCTCCGCGCCGCCCTGCCGCGCCGCGATCGCCTCCAGCGCGGTGGACATCCCGACGACGTCGGCGCCCATCGTCCGCAGCATCCGGATCTCGGCCGGGGTCTCGTACGTCGGGCCGCGCAGCGCCGCGTACACCCCCTCCGACAGCGTCGGGTCGGCGTTGCGGGCGAGCGCCCGGAGCCGTTCGGAGTACGCCTCGGTCAGGTCGAGGAACGACGGGCCCGTCAGCGGGTTCGCGCCGGTCAGGTTGAGGTGGTCGGAGATCAGCACCGGGTCGCCGACGCGCTGGTGCTCGGGCCGCAGCCCGCCCGCCGCGTTCGTGAGCACCACGGTCCGCACCCCGGCGGCGAGCGCCGTGCGGACGCCGTGCACGACGGGGTCGGCCGGGTTGGCGGGCACCGCGCCCTCGGGTCCCCGCGCGCCCTCGTACAGGTGCGTGCGGCCGAGGAAGACCAGCGCCCTCCGGCCGCCCAGCTCGACCACCCGGACGCGCCCGGCGTGGCCCTCCACGGCGGGCGGCGCGAACCCGGGCAGCTCCGTCACCGGCAGCTCGGTGACCGGCTCGCCGAGCGCGTCGGCCGCCGGGACCCAGCCCGACCCCATCACCAGGGCCACGTCGAACGCGTCGAACGAGGTGCGGGCGCGGAGCCGTTCGGCCGCCGCGCGCGCCCGTGCATAGGCGTCGTCGCTCACGGATCCGACACTACCGCCGTGATCGACAGCGTGCCGGAAGCGGGCGGGTAGCGGGCCGGTCAGCCGTCGCCGAGCGAGCTGCACGGGCGGTCGCGCAGGTCCTTGACGTAGTCGTCGGGGGCGCCCGCCGCCTCGGCCGCGTCGGCGAGGATGCCCACGTAGCGGGCGGACGGCAGCCCGCCCTCGTAGTCGTCCAGGACGTACAGCCAGGCGAGGACGTCGCCGTCGAGGGTCTCGACGCGCACCCGGATCTTGCGGTAGACGCCGAGCCCGGCGCCCTCCCAGGAGTCGAGTTCCTTCTCGTCCCAGGCGGGCACGTCGTACAGGACGACGAAGACCTGTTCCGAACGGTCCTCGACCACCGTCGCGAGGGCCCCGTCGAAGCCCTTGTCCTGCCCGCCGAAGGTCAGCCGCCAGCCCGCCAGCCAGCCGGTGCCGCGCATCGGCGAGTGGGGCGCCCGGGCGGCCATCTGCTCGGGATCCATGTTGGAGGCGTACGCCGCGTACAGTGCCACGTTCGCCAAGGGTACGCCCCTCGGGGCGGGCGCGGCGCGCAGGTCGCGCCCGCGCCTCCCGGCGGGGCCCGGCCCGGCCGGCGGGCGGGCCGAGCGCCGGGGTGCGGGACGGTCCACTGCCGGGAGTAGGAAACAATGGATGATGTGACCCGCATTGTGATCATCGGAGGAGGCCCTGGCGGCTACGAGGCCGCCCTCGTCGCGGCGCAGCTCGGCGCCGACGTGACCGTGGTGGAGCGCGACGGCCCCGGGGGCGCGTGCGTGCTGACCGACTGCGTGCCGTCCAAGACGCTGATCGCCACCTCGACCCGGATGGCCGTGATGTCGGAGTCCGCCGGGCTCGGCCTGCGGTTCAGCGGCGGCCCCGACGGGATCGTCGGCGGGCTGGAGGCCGACCTCGCGACGGTCAACAAGCGGGTGAAGGACCTCGCGCGGGCCCAGTCGTTCGACATCGCCGAACGGCTCGCCTACGAGGAGGTCAAGATCGTGCGCGGCGAGGCGCGGCTGGAGGAGCCGCACGTCGTCGCGGTCGGCGAGCGCCGGATCCGCGCCGACGTGATCCTCGTCGCCACGGGCGCGACGCCCCGCGTGCTGCCGGGCGCCGAGCCCGACGGCGAGCGGATCCTCAACTGGCGGCAGCTCTACGACCTGCCCGAGCTCCCCAAGGAGCTGATCGTGGTCGGCTCCGGCGTCACCGGCGCCGAGCTCGCGGGCGCCTACCTGTCGCTCGGCTCCAAGGTCACCCTCGTCTCGTCCCGCGACCGGATCCTGCCGACCGAGGACGCCGACGCCGCCTCCGTCCTCCAGGAGGTGTTCCTGCGGCGCGGCATGAACGTCATGTCGCGGTCCCGCGCGGGCGCGGTGGAACGCACCGGCGACGGCGTGGTGGTCACGCTGGAGGACGGCCGCAAGGTCGAGGGCACGCACTGCCTCATGACCGTCGGCATGGAGCCCAACACGCGCGGGATCGGCCTGGAGAAGGCCGGCGTGCGGCTCAGCTCGCGCGGGTTCGTCGAGGTCGACAAGGTGTCCCGGACGAGCGTCCCGCACATCTACGCCTCCGGCGACTGCACCGGCGTGCTCATGCTGGCGTCCGTCGCGGGCATGCAGGGCCGCATCGCCATGTGGCACGCGCTCGGCGAGGCCGTCCAGCCGCTCAAGCTCGGCTGGGTCGCCTCCAACATCTTCACCGACCCCGAGGTCGCCTCGGTCGGCGTCACGCAGCACATGGTCGACTCCGGCGAGGTCAACGCCCGCACGGTCATGCTGCCGCTGTTCACCAACGCCCGCGCCAAGATGCAGGGCTTCGAGGACGGCTTCGTCAAGCTGTTCTGCCGCCCCTCCACCGGCATCGTCCTCGGCGGCGTCATCGTCGCCCCCCGCGCCAGCGAACTGGTCCTCGGCGTCTCGGTGGCCGTCCAGCAGCACCTCACGGTCGACCAGGTCGCCCACACCTTCGCCGTCTACCCGTCCCTCTCGGGCAGCATCACCGAAGCGTCCCGCCGCCTCATGACCGAGCACGCCTACTAGGGTCGCGCCCCGGACGCGTCGGACCCGTCGGAACCGGCGGGCGTCAGCGGGGGTCGGGCGGGGTCAGGCCGTGGCGGCGCAGGCGGGACAGGCGCATCTCGTCGGCGCTGACCGCCACGGTGAACATGCTGGTCAGCAGGGCCAGGAGCGCCACCAGGGCGCGCAGCCACCAGGAGCCGGGCAGCAGGGCCAGCAGCAGGCAGACCGGGATCATCAGGCACAGGTGGCGGACCAGGAGCCGCAGCCGCCAGCCCGCGTCGACCAGGTCGTGGCGGACCCAGTCGCGGTACCGCGGCGGGAGGCGGAAGCCCAGCGCGTACCGGGCCCGCCCGAGCGGGCCCGGATCACCGGGCAGCCGTGCCATCCCGCGTCAGAACCCTCCGAAGTCGCCTCCGCCGCCGCCCCCGAAGTCGCCCCCGCCGAAGTCCCAGCCGCCGCCGATGTCGCCGCCGTCGCCGCCGAACCCGCTGAGATCGCCGCCGCCGATGTCGCCGCCGCCCCAGCCGCCGCCCATCATCGAGCCGAGCATGGTGCCGATCATCATGCCGCTGAGCAGGTCCAGGCCGCCGTACGGGGCGTAGTACCCGCCCGCGTACGGCCCGTACGCCGGGCCGGCGTTCCAGTACGGCCGCCGCCCTCCCGCGTACGGCACCATCCGCACGTCGGGGTCGGCGCCCTGGAGGACGGCCTCGGCGTCGGCCGCGCACGCCGGGACGGACCGCGCGACGCCGCCCGGGGGCGCCCACGTGACGTCCTGGACGGACGGCCCGTGCTGCGGGTTGAAGAAGCAGGGCGCGCGGCGTTCGGGACGGGGTCGCCCGCCAGCCGCGCGCGCGTCGCGGTCATGTAGTAGCGGCCGTCCTCCAGCGCGGTCGTGACGGACTGCATGTCCTCGGGCCGCGCCGCCCGTTCGGTCGCGGTCTTGGCGTCGTCGTAGGAGTTCATCGCGCGCTCGTAGTCGGCGCGGGTGTCGGGGTCGAGGCCCTTGTCCATGACGTCGAGGTCGAGGCGGGCGATGTCCTCGCCGAGCACCGTGACGTCCTCCTCGACGCCCTTCTTCAGGTCCGCCATCTGCCGGGCCTCGCGCTCGCGGTTGCGCCTGCGCACGACGAGGAACGCCCCGGCCGCCGCCGCGATCAGCACGACGACCACGCCGAGCGTCACGTACATGCCGATCATGCTCGAACGGGCCTGGTCGTCGGCCTTCTTCTCGGCCAGGTCGCCGAACCGGACGAGCCGCTCCTTCAGCGGCGCGCCGTCCGTCCGGGTGACGAGCTGGTTGATCTCCTTGCTGCTCAGCGACTTGGAGATGCCGTTCATGCGCCGGCCGTCGGCGGTGATCGCCACGTAGGTCTCGCCCTTGTCGACCCGGTTGGCGACCTGCTTGAGCATCGGGCCGACCTGCGCTCCGGTCGCGCGGTCGCTCACCACGACCGCGCGGATGTCGGCGTCGCCCTTGAGGGCGTTGGTGATCTCGGCGCGGTCCGAGGCGGACAGCACGTTCCCCGCCTCGGTGGTGACGTACAGGCGGGAGCCGGTGAGGGCCTTGGCGATCTGCGTCGCGTCGTCGGCCCGGGCGGCGGAGGCGCCGAAGCCGAGCAGTGCCAGCACGACCGCGGCGATGATCACCGCCGCTCCCCGGCGTACCGTCCTCGTGGACCGAAGGTCGGAACTCATGGTTACAGTGTGCCTCCTCAGCAGGTACGACGAACATGTCCGATGACTCGTTCCTCGGCCTGTAAGGAAACGGGCGGTCAGCGGGCCAGGCGCAGCCCCGCCGCCGCGCACACCGCCGCCGAGAGCAGCAGCCCGTACGCCGCCTGCCCCGACACGAACGCGCCCATCACGGCGACGCCGAGCGTGGCGCCGACCTGCCGGACGGCGTTGAGCAGCCCTCCGGCCGCCCCCGCGGCGCCCTCCGGAGCGGTGGCCACGACCGTCGTCACCAGGGCGGGCAGGGCGAACGACACGCCGAAGCCCGTGCACAGCAGGCCCGCCGCCAGCACCGGGTACGCGGGCCCGGCCAGCACGGAGGCCCCGAAGACCACCCCGCCCGCCGTCAGCAGCCCGAGCCCGGCGAGCATCGGCGGCCGCGGGCCCGAACGCGCCATGATCCGTCCCGTCACCAGCGGGTTGAACGCGAACGGCAGCGTCATCGGCAGGAACGCCAGCCCCGTCTCCAGCGCCGACAGGTGCAGCGTCCGCTGGAACAGCAGCGGCAGGACGAACAGCACGCCCGACATCGCGAAGTTGACCGCGCCGCCCGCCGCCAGCGCCGGGACCAGCTCCGGCGCCCGCAGAACGACGGGGCTGTCACTCCGGCGCTCCAGCACCACGAACGCCGCACCGGCCACAGCAGCCCCACAGGCCGCCCAGACCACCTGCGTCACGTCACCGCTCCCGGCGGCGATCAGCGCGTCCGTGCCGAGCCCGAGCGCGACGCAGGCCGCGATCTGCGGGGCCCAGTCGATCCTCCGCGAGCCCCGGGCGCACACCACGTCCCGTCCGGCCGTCAGCGCCAGCGTGACCGCGGCCAGCGGGACGTTCACCAGGAAGATCGCCCGCCAGCCGAACGCGCCGACCAGCAGGCCGCCCGCGACCGGCCCCGCCGCGAGCGCGGCCCCGCTCACCGCCGCCCACACCGACACCGCCCGCGCCCGCGCCGCCGCCTCCGGGTACAGCCGCGAGATCATCGCCATGGATGCCGGGACGCACGCCGCGGCGGCCGCGCCGAGCACGCCCCGCAGGACCACGAGCGTCCACAGGTCCGGGGCGAACGCGCTGGCCAGCGACGCGATCCCGAACGCCGCGACCCCCGCCCGGAACGCCCGGTGCGCCCCGAACCGGTCGGCGACCGCCCCCGCCGACAGCAGCAGCGCGCCGAACATGACGGTGTAGCCCGTCACGGCCCATTGCAGGCCCGCGACCGAGCCGTTCAGGTCGCGCGCCAGGTCCGGTTCGGCGACCGACAGGACGGTCATGTCGAGCAGGACCATGAAGTAGCCCAGCGAGATGCCGAACAAGGGCACACCTGGGCGTTCGGTGCGATGAGCGACAATCGTCAAGGAAACTCCAAGAGTGATCGGGAAAACCGGCCGAACCACTCTCGGGTCCGGTCGCGCAGGGCTCCACCGGCCCGTCCGCACGCTCCGTTCGGAAATCCCGAACGCCACCCTCGGGAGGGGCATGGAACTCCGCCAGCTCAGGACGTTCGAGGCGGTCGTCCGCCACGGAACGGTCACCGACGCGGCCAACGCGCTCGACCTCGCGCCGTCCACCGTGTCCGAGCAGATCCGCGTCCTGGAACGCTCCCTCGACGTCCCCCTCTTCTCCCGGGGCCCGAAGGGCATGACGCTCACGCCCGCCGGGCACCGCATGCTGACCTGGTCGTCCCGCCTGCTCGCCCAGGCCGACCAGGCCCGCCGCGAGGTCACCGCCACGAGCCCCGCGCTCCGCCTCGGGGCGCTGGAGACGATCGCCGCGACCCACGTCCCCGGCGTCCTGTCCCGCCTCGCCGGACGGCGCCCCGACCTCGCCGTGGACGTGCGCTCCGACACCGCCCGCGACGGGCTGCTGGCCGCCGTCGCCGCCGGGGACCTCGAAGCCGCCCTCCTCCTCGACACCGGCGACGGCCTCGGCGAGCTGGGTTTCACGCCGCCCCCGGCCGCCCTGAACTTCCTCGATCTCGAACCCGTTCCCCTGGCCCTCGTGGCCGCCCCCGCCCACCCCCTGGCCCGCCGCCCCGCGCTGAGCAGCGACGACCTCCGCGGCGAGACGCTCCTGGTGAACGTCCCCGCGTGCTCGTTCTGGCTCGCGGGCGAACGCCTCTTCGGGTCGTCCGTCCATCGCGTGCGTGCGGGAGGCGTCCCCGTCATGCGGGCCTGGGCCGAGCAGAACCTGGGCGTGGCCCTGCTCCCCGAGTTCGCCGTGGCCGAACGGATCGCCGCCGGAGCCCTGACCCGGCTGCCTCTCGACACCCCGGACCTCGCCCTCCGCCTGGTCTGGCGCGCCGACCGCGAGGCCGTCCCCGGCCTGCGCGACGTCCTCTACGCCACCGCCGCCCCCGCCACCTGAACCGCGCTGATCAACCGCATTGATCAATGCGCCGCGGAACGTCGGTGGAGGCCGTTAGCATCCGCGGCATGGACCTGGATGCCTGGTGGGACGTGATCGAGACGGCCCGCAAACTCGCGGGCGACCGCGCCGACGACCGGGGCCGGCCGGGGACCCCCTCGTCGGCCACGTGATCGACCTGCTGGCGCGGCGCGAGCCCGAGGAGATCGTCGCGTTCGACAGGACGCTGGCCGAGGTCACCGGGACCGCCTACAGGTACCCGCTGTGGAACGCGGCCTACCTCATCGAGGGCGGCTGCGGCGACGACGGCTTCATGGACTTCCGCGCCGGGCTCGTGCTCCAGGGCCGCGAGCGCTTCACCCGGGCGGTGGCCGACCCCGACTCCCTCGCCGACGTGCCGATCGTCGTCCGGATGGCCCGCGACGACGACGGCTGGATCGGCTGCGAGGCCTTCAACTACGCGGCGGACGAGGCGTACGAGCGCCGGACGGGCCGGGCCGACGCGTTCCAGGCCGCGATGGAGGCCGCGCTGGGCGAGCGCGACATCCCCGACGGCCCCCTGCGCGCCGCCGGTGAGAACTGGGACCCGGAAGACGAGGAGGAGACCCGCCGCCGCCTCCCGCGCCTGTCCGCCCTCTTCCTCGGCTGACCCGTCCAGGCCCCGCGCACACGCGCGCCCCGGCGAGCCGGAGAGGCTCGGCCGGGGCGCACGGGAAACGGCGTCGAGGGCTAGCTGTCCTTGATGTCGCAGATGACGGCGCCGCTGGAGACGGTCTGGCCGATCTCGGCGGACAGGCCCGTGATGGTGCCCGCCTTGTGCGCCGTGAGGGGCTGCTCCATCTTCATGGCCTCAAGGACCACGATGGCGTCGCCCACCGCGACCGTCGCGCCGTCCTCGGCGACGACCTTCACGATGGTGCCCTGCATGGGGCTGACCAGCGAGTCGCCGGACGCCTTGGCCGCGCCGCCCTTCTTGGCGCCGCGCCGCCTGGCCGGCGCGGACCTCCCGGCGGGGGCCGCCGCGGCGGAGGCGCCGAGCCCGGACGGCAGGACGACCTCGATCCGCTTGCCGCCGACCTCGACCGTCACGCGCTCCCGCTCGCCGGCGCCCTCGTCCTCGGACGTCGCGACGGGCGCCTCGTACGGCGGGATCCGGTTGTCGAACTCGGTCTCGATCCACCGGGTGTGGACGGTGAACGGCTCGTTCTCGCCGGTCGGGTCGTCCGCGGGGACGAACGCCGGGTCGTCCACCACCGCCCGGTGGAACGGCAGGACGGTCGGCATGCCGTCGATCACGAACTCGGCCAGCGCGCGCCGCGACCGCTCCACGGCCTGGAGGCGGGTCGCGCCGGTGACGACGAGCTTGGCGATCAGGGAGTCGAACTCCTGGGGGACGGTCTGCCCGGACACGTAGCCGGAGTCGAGCCGCACGCCGGGGCCCGTGGGCGGCTCCCAGGCGGTCAGGGTCCCGACGGCGGGGAGGAAGCCGCGGCCCGCGTCCTCGGCGTTCAGCCGGAACTCGATCGAGTGGCCGCGCAGCTCGGGGTCGCCGTAGCCGAGCTCCTCGCCGCCCGCGATCCGGAACATCTCGCGGACGAGGTCGATCCCCGACACCTCCTCGGTGACGGGGTGCTCGACCTGGAGCCGGGTGTTGACCTCAAGGAACGAGATCGTCCCGTCCTGGCCGACGAGGAACTCGCACGTCCCGGCGCCGACGTACCCGGCCTCCTTCAGGATGGCCTTGGACGAGTCGTAGAGCAGCGTCACCTGCTCCTCGGTCAGGTACGGCGCGGGGGCCTCCTCGACCAGCTTCTGGTGGCGGCGCTGGAGCGAGCAGTCGCGCGTGGAGACCACGACGACGTTGCCGTGCCGGTCGGCGAGGCACTGGGTCTCGACGTGCCGGGGCCGGTCGAGGTAGCGCTCGACGAAGCACTCGCCGCGCCCGAACGCGCCGACGGCCTCGCGGACCGCCGACTCGTACAGCTCGGGCACCTCCTCCAGCGTCCGCGCCACCTTCAGGCCGCGCCCGCCGCCGCCGTACGCCGCCTTGATGGCGATCGGCAGCCCGTTCTCCCGCGCGAACTCGACGACCTCGTCGGCGCCGGACACCGGGTCCTTCGTGCCGGCCACCAGCGGCGCGCCGACCTTCTGGGCGATGTGCCGGGCCTGGACCTTGTCGCCGAGCGCGGTGATCGCCGCGGGCGGCGGACCGATCCAGGTCAGCCCGGCGCCCTCCACCGCCGCGGCGAAATCGGCGTTCTCGGACAGGAACCCGTAGCCCGGGTGGACGGCGTCGGCGCCGGCCTCCTCCGCGATCTTCAGGATCTTGCCGATGTCCAGGTAGCTCTCGGCGGCCGTCCGCCCGCCCAGGGCGTACGCCTCGTCCGCGACCCGAACGTGCAACGCGTCCAGGTCCGGCTCGGCGTACACCGCGACACTGGTCAACCCTGCGTCGCGACAGGCGCGGGCAATTCGAACCGCGATCTCACCGCGGTTGGCGATCAGGACCTTACGCACGTGGGTCTCCTCCCTCAACCTCGCACGCGCAGTCTAGGTAATCGCTTCCCGCTAGTTTCGTAAGCCCCTCCTTATGGCCGTTTCGCACTGCTGGACAAGGGTTTCGGGCGGTTCGCGGAGGGCGGACGCGCGAACGCCCGCGCCGCTGGGAGCGGTGCGGGCGTCGGGCGGCTCGCGGGCCGGTTCCGGCTCCGCGCGCGTGGCCGGGGCGCGTGGCCGGGCGCGGAGTCGGGCGCGGGAACGGGCTCGTGGCCCGCGGCGCGGGAACGGGCTCGGTCAGCTCTCCGGCCGCTTGTAGCGGCGGTTGAACTTCTCGACCGCGCCGGTGGAGTCGATGTTGCGGGCCTTCCCCGTGTAGAACGGGTGGCTCGCCGAGGAGACGTCCACGTCGACCACCGGGTACGTCTGGCCGTCCTCCCACTCGACGGTCTGCTCGGTCTGCGCCGTCGAACGGGTCAGGAAGGCGTATCCGGCCCCGCGGTCCCGGAACACGACGGGACGGTAGGCGGGATGGGTGTCCTTCTTCATCGGTCCTCCCTGTAGGTCGCGTGGCGGCGCGCGATCGGGTCGTACTTGCGCAGGACCATGCGGTCCGGATCGTTGCGCCGGTTCTTGGTCGTCACGTACGTGTGGCCGGTGCCGGCGGTGGACCGGAGCCGGATCACCGGGCGCAGCTCGTTCCTGGCCATTTCCTGCCTCTCTGCCGCTTAACTCACGATCGTGCAAACATAGTGATAACCGTTTTCATTCCCGAGAGCGGGGCAGCGGGGCAGCGGGGCAGCGGGCAGCGGGGCGGGCGGCGAGCGGGCCGGCGGGGCGAGCCGCCCGGCGGGACTGCCCGGCGGGACTGTCCGGGGCCGTTCGCGCCGGTGTATCTTCGCGGGTGATCAGTGGATGACCGGGAGTGTGATGGTTCGCCCCTGGACGCGCGCCGCCCTGGCCGCGGCCGCCTTGGCCTGCTGCGCGGTGCTGCCCTCCTCGACCGGGTCCGCCCGGCACACGCTGGACGCCTACACCACGCGGCAGCTCACGGTCGCGGCGAACTCGCTGCTGCAACGGCGCTCCGAGGCCCTCGTCGACCGGCGCGCGCGCGACCGCGCCGAGCCGCCCGACGTCCTCGGCGTGCGGCTCTCACCGTCGCTCGCCCAGGTGCAGGAACGGGCCGTACGGGAGCTGGAGACGCGCAACCGCGCCCCGGTCGAGGGCGGGCCCGAGTACACCGGCGCCCGCACCCGGCTCGACTCCGGCCGCGCCGTGCGCGAGGGCGACCGGATCACGCTGGAGGCGACCGAGCACACCGAGGTGCGGTACCGGTCCGGCGCGCTCACCCAGTCCGTCCGGCGCAGGTTCGACTTCATGACGCGCGGCCCCGAGATCACGCTGATCGGCGAGCGCGTCCTGGACCCGTCCGCCCATCCGGTGAACGACCCCGACCGCCCCGCGGGCCGCTGAGGGCCCCGCCGGCCGCCGACGCGGCATGCTCCGCCGACGCGGCGCGCTCCGCCGGCGCGGCGCGCTCCGTCCACGCGGCGTGCTCCGCCGTCCGAGGCTCCCCCGCCGGTACGGTTCGCTTACCGGTGCGCGATGTCCCGGCGGGTTCATTGAGCGCGGTCATTTCTCCGGTGAATATGTATTCATCGAGGTGGGGAGCCTGATCGCCGTGATCGGTCCGTGCCCTGCCATTGACGCACGGTAATGATATTGGTCAGAACTCACGGAGAGTAAGGGCGTTCCGGACGGGGCGCCGGGCGGCGGGCGCTGATCAGCGGAGAAAGCGCCTGGCCGGTTCCGGCCAGGGGGAGCCGGGGGAATGTGGCCCGATCGGTATGCGCGCATCGATGAACGTCTGGATTCTTGTGATCGGTGGGGCGTAGGCTGTCGCCAATTCTTCGGAAGTGCAGCGCCCGCCCCCGCAGGCGAGCGAGGATCGCAATAGCGACGAAAGGGTCCGAGCAATGAGCGGAGACAAGCGCGGTGCCAGCATCGGGGCGCTGGAGGACCTGTCCCGGATGTTCAGCAAGCACTCCAAGAACCTCGACGCGCTGATCAAGGACCTGAACGGCCGCACCGTGAGCAGCACCGAGGTCTGGTGGGGCCCGGGCGCCGACCGGTTCCGCAGCGCGTGGGCCGAGGCCAAGACCGCGTTCGACAAGATGGCGGTCGCCCTGGAGCAGGGCAGCCAGGACATCAAGCGCTCCCAGCAGAACATCGAGGCCGCGACGCGCTGACGCCGCCTCCACGGACCGCGGGTCCCGGCCCATCCCCCCGAGGTCGGGGCCCGCACCACTCCCAGCCGGAAACGCCCGGCCCGACGGCCCTCCCCGCGAGGGCCGTTCGCGTTGCCGGGGCCGGGCCGCGCCGGCGTCGCCGGGAACCAGCCGTCCGCGGGAACGAGCCGTCCGCGCGCCTCGCGCGGGGCCGTCAGAGGGCCATCTCGTCCAGGGCTTCCAGCAGGATCCCGGCGGTCCCGCGCAGGTCCTCCATCGCGTCGTTCTCGCGGATGAAGGAGAGCTGGGGCCGGTAGTTGGGCCACGGGACGTACGACACGGCCCACAGCGCCCTCTCGCGCACGCGCGGGTCGGGGTGCCGCAGGGCGCCGTGCAGGCGGCTGAAGAAGCGCTCGTCGAACTCCTCGGGGCAGCCGAGCCCGGCCCGGACGACGGCCCTCGCGAGCTGCGCGGGCCCGGCGGCGGCGTCGATCTCGTCGAGCAGCTCGTCCAGCCGCCAGATGTCGAGGCGGAACTCCATCAGCTCGGCCGTCCCGCGCACGGCGACGGGGTCCTCGCCCGCGACGACCAGGTAGCTGTGGCGGGAGATCTCGTCCTCGCAGTAGTGCAGGGTCAGCGACGGGGCGACGGCCCACACGACCTGGTAGTCGGTGCCCTCCTCCGGGTCGGCGGGGTACTCCTCGCGGCGCGGCCAGCCGAGCTCGGACGCCAGGTCGCCGATCCTCTTCTCCGCGAACCGATCGCGCAGCACCAGGCGCCGGGTGCGAGGCCAGAAAGCCGCCATGGCCGAGCCCGCCCTTCGGGGTTGGAGGCGATCAGGCTACCGACCGAATGATGCCGCTGGGACGCCCCTGTCAATGAGTCCGTCGCCACAGAGCGTCGCAGGTGTCACTGAACGGTTCCGCTCCCGGCGGGACCGCGCCGCGTCCGTTCCCAGCGCCGCCCGCAGGGAAAACGGGCTGACACGGACGCCGTCCGAACGGCACGCTGGCGGGATGAAGGATGCCCTGCACGCGTACTACTCCCAGGGGTTGGAACGGGATCGCTTGGCCGGGGCCAGGGGATCCTGGAGTTCGAGCGCAGCAAGGAGATCCTCGCGCGCCGCCTGCCCGAGCCGGGTTCCGGCGTCGTCGCGGACATCGGCGGCGGCGCCGGGCGCTACGCGCTGTGGCTCGCCGGGCGCGGGCATCTGGTCGAGCACCGCGATCCCGTCCCGCTGCACGTCGAGCAGGTGCGGGAGGCCGCGCCGGAGGGCGTGCGGACCGCCGTCGGCGACGCCCGGGAACTCGACCTGGACGACGCGTCCGCCGACGCGGTCCTGCTGCTCGGCCCGCTCTACCACCTGCGCGACCGCGACGACCGCGTGCGCGCGCTGCGGGAGGCGGCGCGCGTCGTACGGCCCGGCGGGACGGTGTTCGCGGCGGCCATCTCCCGGTGGGCGCCCCGCTACGACGACCTCGTCGGGCGCGCGCGGTACGAGGAGGACCCCACGATGCCCGCCCGCGTCGCGGAGGTGGAGCGGACGGGCTGGATGCCGCCGATCGTCCCCGGCTCGTTCTGGGCCTACCTGCACCGGCCGGACGAGCTGCGCGGCGAGGTGCGCGACGCCGGCCTGGAGCTCGCCGACCTGGTCGGCGTGGAGGGCCTGGCGTTCGTCCTGCCCGACCTCGAACGCCGCCTGGCCGACCCCCTGGGCCACGAGGTCCTCCTCGACACCGCCCGAGCGACCGAACGCGTCCCCGAGCTCCTCGGCACCTCCCCCCACATGATCGCAACAGCCGTACGTCCCGAGTGAGGCAGACGGCCACAGCCGTCGCGCGAGTGCGTTAACTGTCCGGGGAGGCGAAGCCGAAGGCGAGCCTCCCCGGACAGATCGCGAAGCGATGCAGCACTCGCAAAGCAACGGTCAGGCCGCGAGCCGCCAGGCGAGCGGCCTGGGCCGAGGCTTCGATCAACACCGCCGGTTCTCAATCAACAGGAGGCAGGGCCACCTGGATCTGGGTGGTGGCGCCGGCGGCCACGAACAGGCCGCGGCCGGTCGGGCCGCCGAGGGGGGCGTTGCGGGGGAGGCGCAGGCCGAACAGGTCGCCGTCGTCGGGCGAGTCGATCGACAGCAGGACGCCCGAGCGGGAGCGGCGGGTGTCGGACATGAAACCGCGGTAGCCGCGGCCGAGGTCCTCGGTCGTCCCGCCGATGACGACGGCGTGCTCGCCGTCGCGGGCGGTGCGCAGCACGTCGCGCAGGGCGTCGTCCAGCTCCGACTCGTCGAGCAGCTCGGCGTCGTCCACCACCACCGCGTACCGGTGCTCGTCGCCGATCGCGGCCTCCAGGTCGTCGGCCTCGGCGTCGCCGGTCAGCACGCCGAGCACCCCGGGACGGCCCGCGAGCTGCCGCAGCGGCGAGCGGCGCGGCGTGACCAGCACGACCGGGACGAGGCCGCCGCCGACCGCCGGGTCGAGCAGCGAGTGCACGATCGTGCGCAGCGTGGTGGAACGGCCCGAACGGGGCGGGCCCGCGACCGCGAACCCGGGCCCCTCGTTCAGCAGGTCGATGCCGACCGGTGCGAGCGTGTCGCCGCCGACGCCGACGAGCGCCCACAGGGCGGACGGCGCGAGCAGGTCCGGCTCGTACGCCATCGCCTCGCGGTAGGTGACGCGGACGGGCAGCTCGTCCACGTGCAGGGGCCGCTGCCGCCGGGGCAGCCGCCCGTAGCGGGACACGCACGCCCGCGCGATCTCCTGGAGCGCGGCGACCTGGGCGGTGCCGGACGGGTCGTCGCCGAGCAGGCCGATCTGCGACTCGCGGAGCGGCGTTCCGGGGGCCACGACCTCCAGGGCGCGGCCCGGCGGCATCGCGGCCGGGACCTGCTTCTCCTGGAGGCCCGCGTAGCCGTAGTCGTTGGGGTCGGCCATCCGCAGGACGAGCCGCCGGTCGAAGACCGTGGAGACGTGCCCGGTCAGGCCCGAGCGGTCGCCGGTGAACACCGCGCGCAGGCCGACGGCGGCGCCCTCGCGCAGCAGCCGCAGCGCCTGGTCGACCAGGCGGCCGTAGTCGTAGTGCTCGAACGCGGCGAGGAAGCCCTCCCACCGGTCCAGCAGCAGCACCATCCAGGGGAGCCGGTCGGTGGCGGCGACGGCGGCCCGCTGCTCGGGCAGGGACGCGAAGCCCGCCTCCGCGAGGAGCTGCTGGCGCCGCGCCACCTCGGCGGACAGCGCGGTGAGGAGCCGTTCGCAGCGGTCGAGCTGGTCGCGGGTCACGACCGCGCCGCAGTGCGGCAGCGAGACCAGGGGCAGCAGCGCGTTCGCGCCGCAGTCGACCGCATACAGGTGCACGTCGTACGGGGAACAGGCCGCCGCGACCGAGCCCGCGATCGTCCGCAGCGCCGTCGAGCGGCCCGACTGGGACGACCCGGCGAGGTACAGGTGGCCGCCGCCCGACAGGTCGAGCGCGAGCGGCTCGCGGGACTGGACGGCGGGCAGGTCGGTGATGCCGAACGCGACCGGCGGGACGTCCACCACCGACCCCCCGGCCGCCGTGCGGGGCGTGAGCCGGACCCGTTCGGGCAGCGGGTTGAGCCAGGGCGACGGCTGCCGCTCGACGCCCGCGCGGCGGGCCGCCTCCGCGACCGCCTGGACGAGCACCGCGAGGTCGGTGACCATCGAGTCGTCCGCGGCGGCCGCGCCGGGGTCGCGCGGCGCGGGCAGCGGGCGGCCGAGGCCCTGCCACGGCAGCGGCTGCACGTTCGCGCGGGACGACCCGCCGCCCGCCGCGCCGCCCGGACGGCGCCCGCCGATCCGCGCGGACTGCACGGCCTGCGCGGCGGCGGCCCCGGACCGGACGTAGCAGCGGCCCGGCGTGGACTTGGAGATCTGCGCGGCCTCGGGCGAGTCGAGCACGTCGGTGGACTCGTCGGGGTCGGTGACGCGCAGCGCGATCCGCAGGTTGGTGTTGGCGCGGATGTCGGCCGTGACGACCCCGGCCGGACGCTGCGTGGCGAGGATCAGGTGGACGCCGAGCGACCGGCCGCGCCGTCCGATGTCGACCAGGCCGGTGACGAAGTCGGGCAGCTCGGTGACCATCGCCGCGAACTCGTCGATGACGAGGACGAGCCGCGGCATCGGCGGGGACGCCGCCGTCCGCGCGTCGTCGTAGTCGTCGATGTCCTTGGCGCCCGCCGCGAGGAGGATCTCCTCGCGGCGGCGCAGCTCGGCGGCCAGCGACTCCAGCGCGCGCTCGGTCGCGTGCCCGTCCAGGTCGGTGACCATGCCGACGGTGTGCGGCAGCCGGGCGCAGTCCTTGAACGCCGCGCCGCCCTTGTAGTCGATCAGCACGAACGTCATCTCGTCCGGGCGGTTGGCGACGGCGAGGGAGGCGATCAGGGTCTGGAGCAGCTCGGACTTGCCCGCTCCGGTCGTCCCGGCGATGAGGCCGTGCGGGCCGTCCGCGCGCAGGTCCACCTCGTACGCCTGGAACCCGCCGGAGCCCGCCGCGCCGCCGGCCGCCCCGCCCGCCGCGCCGCCGCGCGGGTCGCCCGCGCCGGGGCCGGTGCTGAGGCCGATCGGGACGCGGGTCGTGCGCCCGCCGGTCCGCGTCCAGGCGCGCAGGACGTCCTCGGCGGTCGGCTCGGGCATGCCGAGCACGTCGAGCAGCCGGACGTCCGCGGGGATCGCGTCCTCGGCGTCCTCGCGCGAGACGTCCCGGACGGGCGCGAGGGAGCGCGCGACGCGGTCGGACCAGGCCGGGGACACCTGGTCGGCGAGGACCGGGCCGATCACGTCGAGGCCCTGGCCGCGCAGCCGCACCGCCTCCGGCAGGTCGGGGTCCCACGCGGCGACCGCGCTGCACTCCTCGGGCAGGAGCCGCTCCTCGTCGTCCACGCAGATCGCGTACAGGCCGTACTCGGCGCCGCGCGACAGCAGCATCGGCATCCCCGGCACGCGGCGCAGCGCCCGCGCCCCGTCCAGCACGACGAGGATGTTGTACGGGACGGCCTCCGCGGGCCGGCCCTGCCCGAAGAAGCCCGACTGCGCGGCCTGCGCGGCGCGCCGCCGCTCGGTGACGCGGATCGCCAGCTCGGTGACGCGGTGCGCGACCGACTCGGGGTCGGTGCCGACGAGCGCGACGCACTCCTCGCCCTCGCGCGGCGCGCAGTGCGGCAGCCACCGCACCCAGTTCCACTCCTCGCCGGAGTACGGGTCGGACGACAGCACGACGATCGCGAGGTCGCGGGGGCTGTGCAGCGCGGCGGCCTGCGCGACGAGCCAGCGCGCGAGCGCGCGGGACGCGGGCCGCGGCCCGGTCAGGCCGATCACGCCGAGGTCGGGCAGCGGCAGCGCGACCGGCACCAGCCGCGCGGCGGGAACGGTGACCGCGCCGCCGTCCGGGCCCGTACCGCCCGTACCGCCGCCCGAGCCGCCGCCCGTACCGCCCGTGCCCGCCGTGCCCGCCGGGAGCGGCTCGTCGCCGACCAGCTCGATGCGCGCGGGCAGGTCGGCGACGCCGACCCGCAGGTGCAGGACGTCGGCATCGTGCGCGCGGCGCTCCCACAGCCGCCGCCTCGGCCCGGTCGCGGTCAGCAGCACCTCGGCGGGGTCGGGGTGCAGCGCGCGCCGTTCGGCCTCGTCCTCGCGCCGCAGCCGCTCCAGCTCGCCGCCGAACTCCGCGGTCTTGCGGTGGTACTCCTTCAGCGCCTTCTTGTACGACTTGCGCCCGTGCATCCGGTCGCCGACCCACTCGCCGACCGTCATCACCGGCCACGCGAGCGCGAACAGCGCCCACCACCACTGCCCGAGCCCGAACGCCATGACCAGCCCGAACGCCGAGAACAGGATCGCGCCGAACAGCCGCAGCCGCTCCTTCGGGTTGCGTTCGGGGCGCTTCGGGACCTCCAGCCGCCGCGAGCGGTGCGGCGGGCCGAGCCGCGGCGGCCGGTTGAACGCGAGGCCGCCCTCGGGCAGCGGCTCCAGATGGGTGTCGGGCGCGGTGCTGCGCGCGAGCGTGAGGACGCTGCCGCCGACCGCGAGCATCCCGCCGAGCGGCCAGGGCGCCTTGCCCGGCGCGCCGCCCTCCGCCGGCGCGGCGAGGTCGGCGCCGTCCAGCGTCGCGCGGCCCCGCAGCGTCCGGTCGGACGCCTCGACGACGGCGCCCTCGGGCCGGACGGTCACGCGCAGCGACGCGGCCGGGAGCGCCGGGTCGGCGATCGCGACGTCCACGTCCGGGCCCGACCCGAGCGTGCTGACGCCGAGGCCGAGCCGGTGCACCGTACCCGCCGCCGGGCCGCTGACGACCCGTACCTCCACCAGGCCGGACGGCTCGCCGAGCACGGTCGCGGCGGCGGCGCGCCGCTCGACCGCGACCACCGCGCCGTCGCGCAGCTCCTTGACCGCGAGGGCCCGGGGGTCGAGCATCCGGCCGTCCATCCACAGCGCCCGGCGGCCGGCGCCCGCGCCGTCCGGAGAACCCGCCTGGAGGGGGTTCGCGGAACCGTTCCGGAAATCGCCGCCCGGAAGCGATTGTTTCGAAAAGCGCGGGGCCGGAACGGAACGCGCCCGCATCGCCTCCGCCTTTCCGTCCATGAGGGCGGAAAGCGACTGGGCGACCCCGTCGACCGTCACTTCGGAATCGACGTTGACCACGACATCGCGGGGGCCCTGACCGGTCAGTGCCGTGAACGAGATCCGCATCAAAGCCCTCCATCGCGCGCCGTCCGCGCCAGCTTAATGAGATGTCCGCCGCCGGGCGGGGGTCCGGCTCGCCCCGGAACCTCGCTGTGCTGTCAGTGACCGCTGTGACTGGTGGTAAGCGGCCAAGTGACCGGCGAATTCGCTGGTCATCGGGACACGCCGAGTCACGGGACGGCTTCACCTCTCCGAATCCATTGACGCGGCCTCGCCCGCACCGCAAGCATGGATCGCTCGATGATGCGGAGATCCGTGGGGCGGGGCTCTCGCAGGGGCGGGAAGGAGCGCGTGGTCCGTCATGAAGTCCGACCAGTCGACCGTCGCGAGCACCCCTCAGGGCGGAGCCGCCGGCCTTGGCCGGACGGGACTCGGCACGTCCGGCGGCCAGCGGCTGCCCGTCGCGCCGCGCGAGCGCAAGCCCGCGCTCGCCGCCCTCGCCGTGCTGCTCGTCCTCGGCGGCGCGCTCGCCAGCGCGTACCTGGTCATGGCGAGCGGGCAGCGGGTGTCGGCGATCCGGATCGCGCAGCCGGTCGCGGCCGGGCAGCGCATCAGCCCCGCCGCGCTCCAGGAGGTGCAGGTCGGCGACACCGGCATCGAGTACATCAACTGGTCCGAACGGCAGAACGTGGTCCGCTACTTCGCAGCCGTCCCGCTCGTGAAGGGCGCGCTGCTGACCAACGCGATGGTGAGCCGTTCCGACGAGGCGGCCAAGGGACGCGTCGTCGTCGGCCTCGCGCTGAAGCCCGGCCAGCTCCCCGGCGGCGGGCTGGAGAGCGGCAAGCGCGTCACCCTCTACGCCGTCGGCGGCGGCACGGGCGGCGGGCCCCGCGCGGGCACCGTCCTGTCGCAGGAGGCCATCGTCATCGGCGTCGGCCGGGGCGGCGGCGACCGGCTGCGCGGCGACCAGACCACCGTGGACGTCGCCGTACCGCCCGGCGAGGCGGCGCTGCTCACCCAGGCCGCGTCGGCGGGCGCGGTCGCGGTCGCGCTCATCCCGGACGGCACGAGGGTGAGCGGCGGCGCGCAGTCGCCGCCCCCCGACAAGCAGGGCAAGCAGACGCCCGCGCCCGGCGGCGGCGAGACCCCCGGCGGCACGCCGGGCCCCGGCGACCAGAGCCCGAACGGCGGCCAGACCGCAGGCACCGGCCAGGGCACAGGCACAGGCACAGGCCAGGGAACGGGCGGCCAGGGCGCGGGCGGCGCCAACACCGGGCAGGGCACCGGCGCCGGGCACGGCGCCGGGGCGCGCCGTCCCCCGGACACAGGCGGGAACTGACCGTGGCACTCATCGCGCTCGCGGCCGACAAGGGCGCCCCGGGCGTCACCACCGCCGCCGTCGCGCTCGGCGCCGTGTGGCCCCGGCCCGTCCTCGTCGCCGAATGCGACCAGGCGGGCGGCGACCTGGTCTACCGGCTGCCCGCCGCGCCCGCCGGCGACGCCAAGGGCGGCAGTGGGACGTCGGAAATGCTGAACCCCTCGCGCGGCCTGCTCAGCCTCGCCGCGACCGCCCGCCGCGGCCTGCGCCCCGACCAGGTCGCCGAGCACTGCCAGCGGCTCGTCGGCGGCCTCGACGTACTGGTCGGGATCACCAGCGCCGAGCAGGCGCAGGGCATGACCTGGCTGTGGGGGCCGCTCGGCCGGGCGTTCGCGGGCCTCGGCCAGGTCGACGTGATCGCCGACTGCGGACGGCTCGGCGCGGGCACGCCGCTGACCGGGCTGCTGCGCGAGGCCGACCTGGTCGTGCTGCTCACCAGGGCCACCCTCGAACAGGTCGCGCACCTGCGCGAACGCGTCGCGGCCCTGTCGGACGAGCTGCGCGGCGGCCCGCCGATCGGCGTCATCGTGCTCGCCGACCCGCGCGACTTCCGCGCCTCGATCGCCGAGGTCGACCGGATCGTGTCCGGCTCCCGGCAGCGCCCGCGCCCGCCGGAGGGCGCGCTCCCGCAGGGGCCGCCCCCGCCGTCGGTGACCGTCCTCGGCGGGCTCGCCCTCGACCCGAAGGGCGCCGAGCTGCTGTCGGGCCGTTGGGGCGGGCGCCTGGATCGCTCCCTCCTGGTCCGTTCGGCGCGGGAGGTGGCGGGCGAGCTCGTCCGGCGCCTGGACGTCGCCCGCGACGCGGGGGCAGCGCTCGACGCCGCGCAGTACGCCGGGCAGCGCGCCACCGAGGAGCCGCCGGGCCGGTACGCGCCGGGCGGCGAGGCGCGCGCCGCCGAACCGCCGCCGCAGCCGCCGTCGTCCGACGCGCGGCGTACGACCGGGCCGATGGCGTCGCCCGCGCCGCACGTGTCCTTGGAGGGGAGGGGCTAGGTGGATCACGGTCTCGTCAAGCGGCTCCGCCAGGACGTCGGCGACCGGCTCGCCCAGCAGCGGCGGCTCGACGCCGCGAGCGGCCTGCCGCCGATGTCCGGCGAGGACGAGCGGCAGTTCGCCCGCGCGCTGATCGGGCAGGTGCTGGAGGAGTTCGCGCGCGGCGAGATCACCGCCGGGCGCCGCCCCCCGAACGCCGAGGAGGAAGAGGCCCTCGCCGCGGGCGTGCACGCCGCGCTGTTCGGCGTCGGACGGCTCCAGCCGCTGCTGGAGGACCCCGAGGTCGAGAACATCGACATCAACGGCTGCGACCGGGTGTTCATCGGCTACGCCGACGGCCGGGAGGTGATGGGCGAGCCCGTCGCCGAGTCCGACGAGGAGCTGGTCGAGCTGATCCAGATCCTCGCGGCCTACAGCGGGCTGTCGTCCCGCCCGTTCGACACCGCCAACCCGCAGCTCGACCTGCGGCTGCCCGACGGGTCGCG
This sequence comes from Actinomadura sp. J1-007, assembly GCF_009793335.1. GTDB lineage: Bacteria > Actinomycetota > Actinomycetes > Streptosporangiales > Streptosporangiaceae > Spirillospora > Spirillospora yumaensis. The sequence goes on from NZ_WING01000001.1 coordinate 4,331,192, forward strand.
GCTGTCGGCGGTGATGGACGTGACGGTGCGGCCCGCGCTGTCGATCCGCCGCGCCCGCCTCGGCAAGGTGTTCCTGTCCGACCTGGTCGGCAACGGCACGCTCAGCCCCGAGGTCGGGCTGTTCTTCCGCGCCGCCGTCCGGGCCCGCAAGAACATCATGATCGCGGGCGCGACCAACGCCGGGAAGACCACGCTGCTGCGCGCCGTCGCCAACGAGATCGCGCCCGAGGAGCGCCTCATCACCGTCGAACGGGCCCTGGAGCTCGGCCTCGACGCGTTCCCCGAGCTGCACCCCAACTGCGTGGCGTTCGAGCAGCGGCTCCCCAACTCCGAGGGCCAGGGCGCGATCTCGATGGCCGAGCTGGTCCGCCGGTCGCTGCGCATGAACCCGTCCCGCGTGATCGTCGGCGAGGTCCTCGGCGACGAGATCGTCACGATGCTGAACGCGATGACGCAGGGCAACGACGGGTCGCTGTCCACCATCCACGCCAACTCCTCGATGGAGGTGTTCAACCGCATCGCGACGTACGCGATCCAGTCGGAGGAGCGGCTCCCCGTCGAGGCGACCCACATGCTCATCGCGGGCGCGATCGACTTCGTGGTGTTCATCGAGAAGCGCAACGACTACGCCAGCGGCGGGCGGCTGCGCCGCTACGTCGCGAGCGTCCGCGAGGTGACCGGCGTCGACAACCGGGTGCTGTCGTCGGAGGTGTTCGCGCTGGCGCCGGACGGCTCCCTCGTCCCCGCCGCCCCCGTGTCCTGCGGCGACGAGCTCGCCGAGCACGGCTACGACACCTCGGTCGGAGGCACCTGGTGACCGCCCGCACGGCGCCGTCCCGCCCCCTCCGCCGCGCGCGGGACGGGGCGCGGCATGTATGAGCCCGACGTCATGGCCGCCGTCGCCGCCGGAGCCGCGGTCGGCGGCGGCGTCCTGCTGCTGTTCCTCGCGCTGCGCGGCCTTCCCGTACGGAGCGGGCCGCCGCGCGGGCGCAGCCGCGAGGAGATCGTCAAGACGCTCACCACCCGGACCGCCCTCGCGGTGATCGTCGGGGTGGCGGTGCTGGTCGTCACCCGCTGGCCGACCGCCGCCGCCGGCACCGCCGCGCTCGTCCTCGGCTGGAACGGCCTGGCGGGCGGCGCCGCCGAGGAGCGCAAGGGCATGGCGCGGCTGGAGGCGCTCGCCGCGTGGACCGAGTCGCTGCGCGACACGATCGCCGGGGCGGTCGGCCTCGAACAGGCGATCCCGGCGTCCCAGCGCGTCGCCGCGCCCGCCCTCCAGCAGCCGCTGCGCAACCTGGTCGACCGGCTGCATACGCGGGTGCCGATGCCGGAGGCGCTGCGCCGGTTCGCCGACGACCTGGACGACGCGTCCGCCGACCTGGTCATCGCCGCGCTCATCCTGAACGCCAAGCTGCGCGGCCCCGGCCTGCGCGACATGCTCGGCGCGCTCGCCACCTCCGCCCGCGCCGAGCTCGACATGCGCCGCCGCGTCGAGGCCGACCGCCGCTCCACCCGCCGCAGCGTCCGCATCGTCGTCGCCGTGTCGGTCGGCACGGCGCTCGCCCTCGCGGTCTTCAACCACGCCTACGTCGAGCCGTACGACGACTTCCTCGGCCAGCTCGTCCTCTGCGTCGTGATCGCCCTGTACGGCGCGGCGTTCCTGTGGCTGCGCCGGCTGTCGAAGTACGAGCTGCCGGGCCGCTTCCTCAGCGAGCCGCGCCAGACCCAGCCCGGCGTCCCCGGCCAGGTCCCGAGCACGGTCGCGGGCTGGCAGAAGGGCGGCGGGACGCCCGGCGGCCTCACCGCGACGGGCGGGCAGCCGCTGCCGGGCGGCACGGGCGGCCAGGCGCTGCGCGGTCGGCACACGATGGACGCGGGCGGGGGCGGTGGGTCGTGACCGGCGCGCTGGTGGCGGGCGCCGTCGTCGGGATCGGGCTGTACGTGCTCGTCCGGGCGCTGTTCCCGCCGCGCCCTGGGCTGTCGGCGCGGCTCGCCGCGTTCGACGCCGCGCGGCGCCGCGACCAGGAGGACGCGCAGGCCGGACGGATGTCGCCGACGCTCGACCGGGTCGGCGGGATCCGCGCCAAGGTCGGGCGGGAGCTGGTGCGGTTCTGCGAGTCGCGCGGCTGGCAGCTGCGCTCGATCCGGCACGACCTCGCCATCACCGAGCGCTCGCTCGACGCGTTCCTCGCCACCAAGTTCCTGCTGCCCGCCGGGGCGCTGCTGTTCATCCCGCTGATCGTCGGCTACTTCGCGCTGCTCGGGCTCGGCACGTCGGTGCAGATCCCGGCGTGGATCTGCCTGCTGTTCGCGGCGCTGTTCTTCTTCTTCCCCGACATGCAGCTCCGGCAGGAGGCCGCCGCGCGCCGCCAGGACTTCCGGCACGTCGTCGGCGCGTTCCTCGACCTGGTCTCGATGAACCTCGCGGGCGGGCGCGGCGTCCCCGAGGCGCTGATGACCGCGTCCAACGTGGGCGAGGGCTGGGCGATGCACCGCATCCGCGACGCCCTCGCCAACGCCCGCATCACCGGCCAGACCCCCTGGCAGGCGCTCGGCCGCCTCGGCGACGAGCTCGACGTCGCCGAGCTGCGCGACCTGGCGGGCGCGCTCGCGCTCGTCGCCGACGACGGCGCGCAGATCCGCAAGTCGCTCGGCGCGCGCGCCGCGTCCATGCGCAGCCGCGAGCTGTCGGAGCTGGAGGGCAAGGCGGGCGAACGGTCCCAGTCGATGCTCGTCGCGCAGCTGTTCCTCTGCGCCGGATTCCTCGTCTTCCTCGCCTACCCGGCCCTGATGCGGGTGCTGGCCTCGTGACCCGCCGTCCACGCACGCCCCCGAAGGAGTCAGTCACCATGAGCCCCCTCAACCCGATGAACGACCCGGCCCTGGTCTACCTGCGGGCCGTCCTCGCCGACCGCTGGCACCGGCTGCGCACGCGCGAGGAGCGCGACGTCGGCGCGTCGGCGATCGAGTGGGCGATCATCACCGCGATCCTCGCGCTGATCGCCATCACGATCGGCGCGGTCATCCAGAAGAAGATCCAGGACAAGGCCGACAGCATCAAGACGGGCTGACCGGCGATGGGACTTCCCGGCGCGCGCCGTGGGACGTCCCGGAGGCACGCGCCCGCGCCCGGGGCGGACCCGGACGGGCCGGAGCGCGGGCCCGACGCCGGGGTGTCCTCGATGGAGTGGGCGCTGCTCACCCCGCTGATCATCCTCGTGCTGCTGTTCGTGGTGCAGTTCGCGATGGTCTACCACGCGCGGCAGGTCGCGCTCGCCGCGGCGCAGGCGGGCGCCCGCGTCGCGCGGACCCAGCCCGTCGGCGCGGGCTGGCAGGACCAGGCCGTCGCGAAGGCGACCGGCGACGTCCGCGCGATCGGCCCGAACCTGCTGAGCGGCCTGGAGGTCGGCACGGGCGAGGCCGACGACGAGCGGTGGGTGACCGTCAGCGGCGAGGCGGTCCGGGTCATCCCGTTCATGACGTTCCACGTCCGGCAGCGGTCGCGGGGGCCGATCGAGTGCTTCCGCCCGGACGTCGACGAGGGCACCGCCTGCCAGGGGGCGGGCTGATGAGGCTCCGGTGGGACGGGCGCCGGCGCCCGCGCGATGGCGGACCCGAGGGCGAGCGCGGGTCGATGTCGCTGGAGATGGTGCTGGTCACGCCCGTGTTCATCGCGTTCCTGCTGTTCCTCGCCGGGGCCGGGCGGATGGTGGACGCGCAGAGCCAGGTGGACGGCGCGGCGCGCGACGCGGTGCGGGCCGCGTCGGTGGCGCGCAGCGCGGGCGGCGCGGACGCGATGGCGCGCGAGACCGCCGCCGCCGGGCTCAAAGGCCACGACTGGTGCTCGGGTGGCCCGGTGGTGAACACCGACACCGGCGCCTGGGGGCCCGGCGGCCGGGTCCGTGTGACGATCACCTGCGACGTGGACCTCTCCGACCTGGCGTTCATCGGGCTGCCCGGCTCCAAGCGGCTGGCCGGCGAGGCCGTCGCGCCGATCGACGCCTACACCTACCGCGGCACCGACACCGTCAACGCACCGCCGGAGGGACCGTGAACATCCGCCGGCCCTTCGTCGAGCGCACCGAGCGCACCGAGCGCACCGAGCGCACCGAACGCGGCCAGCGCGGCCAACGCGGCCAGCGCGGCCAACGCGGCCAACGCGGCGAACGCGATCGCGGGTCCGTCGCCATGTACGTGGTGCTGTTCACGCCCGCGGTGTTCGTGCTGGCCGGGCTGCTGGTGGACGGCGGGCTCGCGATCCACGCGCGGCAGCGCGCCGCCGACATGGCCGAGCAGGCCGCCCGCGCCGGGGCGAACGAGATCGACGCCGACGCGCTGCGCGCCACCGGCAAGCCCGTGCTCGTCCCCGGCCGCGCGCGGGCCGCTGCCTGCGACCTCCTCGACGCGTACCACGACAAGGTCGCCGCCGCGCAGTGCGACGCGGACGGCCAGGAGGTGCGGGTGACCGTGCAGATCAGGGTCGAGCCGCAGCTCCTCGGCATCGTGCCGGGCCTCGGCGCGTTCACGATGAAGTCCACGGCGTCCGCCCACCCGGTCACCGGCGACGACGCCCCCGGCGGGGCCGCGCCCGGAGCCGCGCCCGGAGCGGGGCCGTGAGCGGCCGGGCACCGTGAGCAGGGCGCGTCTACGATGGCAGCGACCACGTCCGCGCAAGCAGGGAACGGCGACCGCATAGGGACGCGATGGTGACACGGCAGGGGCGTACGCCCGTGAAGGTCAAGGCGCACCGGAGCGCGGGCGACGTGCTGGCCGGGCTCGGCGCCGTCGCCGCGCTCGGCGCGCTGCTCGGCGGGGTGCCGTGGGCGCTGCTGACGTTCTTCGGCTCGCCGCTGCCCGAGCGGACGCCCTCGCTCGGCGACCTCACTCACCAGCTCGGCCCCGGCGCGCTGATCGGCGTCCTGGTCGCGCTGGTCTGGCTCGCGTGGATCCAGCTCGCGCTGTGCGTGGCCGTCGAGGTGTACGCGGGCATCCGCGGCGTCGGCGTGCCCGCGCGCGTCCCGCTCGCGGGCGGCACGCAGTCGCTCGCGCACCGGCTCGTCGTCGCGGCGCTGCTGCTGTTCACCGCCACCTCCGTGATCATGCCCGCGTTCTCCGGCGGGGGCTGTCGCAGCGCCCCGTCCAGACGCAGTCGCAGGAGTTCCAGCGGATCCCGCAGGGGCAGGAGCAGCCGCACGCCGCCGCCGAACGGATCGCCGAGGACCTCACCGCGGACCCGGTCGAGAAGGCGCGCACGACGAAGATCTACCGCGTGCAGCCGCCCGAGGGCCGCCACCACGAGAGCCTGTGGGAGATCGCCGACAAGTGCCTCGGCGAGGGCCGCCGCTACAAGGAGATCTACGAGCTCAACAAGGGGCGGGTGCAGCCGGACGGCACGCGGCTCAGCATCGCCAGCCTGATCCGCCCCGGCTGGATCCTGGAGATGCCCGCCGACGCGAAGGGCGCGCGGGTCGTCCCCGTCGGCGAGCTGGACGAGTACTACCGCTACGGGCACGCGGTCCCCGGCAAGGACGCCGAACGCCCGCCCGCCAAGCCCGAGAAGCCCGCCCCGGAACGTCCCGCCCCCGAGACGCCGTCCCACCAGGGCCAGGACGCGCCGCCGCAGCAGGCGCCGAAGCCGCAGGCGCCGCAGCACCAGCGGCAGGCCCCGCAGCACCAGAGCCCGCCGCGGCACGCGCCCGCGCCCCGTCCGCACGAGGAGCTGGGCGGCGGCGCCGGCACCGGCGGCGCGACGGTCCCGGGGCAGAGCGACAAGGCGCCGGTGTCGTTCGACCTGGAGTGGCCGCAGGGGCTCGCCGCGGCGTCGCTGCTCGCGGCCGGGCTGCTCGGCGCGCTCGGGCGCCGCCGCCGCGCCCAGATGTGGCACCGCGCGTTCGGCCACATGATCGTACGGCCCGAGGGGCGGGCCGCGACGACCGAGCGGGCGCTGCGGATCGGCGCCGACGACGCGGCGGCGCGGCTGCTCGACCTCGGCCTGCGGCACCTGTCGAAGTCGATGGCGGCGGGCGGCCGGGCCCTGCCGACCGTGTACGGCGTGCATCTCGGGCACGGCAGCCTCGACCTGTGGATCGCGCCCGCCGACCGCAACCCGCCCGCGCCCTGGCAGGCGTTCGACGACGGGCAGGTGTGGCGGCTGCGCGCCGACGCCCCGCTGGAGGAGGCCGAGCTCGCCGACGTGCTCGCCCCGTACCCGGGCCTGGTGTCGATCGGCACCAACGCCAACGGGCGGATCCTGGTCGACCTGGAGGCGGCGCACGGCCTGATCGCGCTCCAGGGCCCCGAGGAGGAGCGCCGCGCGGTGCTGGCCGCGCTGGCGCTGGAGCTGGCCACCAACCGCTGGTCCGACCACATGCGGATCACGCTGGTCGGGTTCGGCGCCGAGCTCGGCGAGGGCCTGGCGGAGATCGCGCCGGACCGGGTCAGGTCCGTGCCGACCCTCGCCGACGCGCTGCCCGAGCTGGAGGGACGCAGCGAGGAGGTGCGGCAGGCGCTCGCCGCGTCCGGCGTCGACTCGGTGCTGACCGGCCGCTGCCGGGGCGTGTTCGGCGAGGCGTGGATGCCGCACTACCTGATCATGGCCGACCGGCCGGACGAGCGGGACGCCGCCCGGCTCGTCGCGCTCGCCCGCACCGGCACCCGGATGGCCGCGGGCTACCTCGTCCCCGGCGAGGTGCAGGGCGCGACGTGGACGTGGGAGATCGACGCCGCGGCGCGGCTCAGGGCGGGCGTGCTCGGCTTCGAGGTCGACGCGCAGCTCGTCCCCGAGGAGCACTACCGGGGCCTGTTCGAGCTGTTCCGCACGGCGGGACGGCTCGACCAGGTGCCGCTGCCCGAGCCGTCGGGCGCCGAGCCGCCCATCGCGCAGCAGTCGTCGGTCGACATCCGGATGCTCGGCCCGGTCGAGGTCGACGCGCCGGGCCCGATGGACGAGAGCCGCCGCGAGCTGTGCACCGAGCTGCTGGTCTACCTCGCCGCGCACCCTAACGGCGTCCACCCGACCGTGCTCGGCGGCGCGGTGTGGCCGCGCGGGGTGTCGGCGGGCGTCCGCGACGCGTGCGTGGCGCGGGTGTCGGACTGGCTCGGCCGCGACGCGCGCGGCAGGCCCAACCTCTACTACGACGAGCGCGGCCGGATCAGGCTCGGCTCGGAGGTGCGGGTCGACTGGGCGGTGTTCCGGTGGCTGGTGTGGCGGTCGGCGGCCGAGCCCGCGTCCGAGACGGCCTACATGTCGTACGCCCTGGACCTGGTGCGGGGCCCGCTCCTCGCGGGACGGCCCCGGGGCCGGTACGGCTGGCTCGCGTCCAGCGACCTGGAGTACGAGGCGGCGGCCCGCGTCGTGGACGTCGCGCACCGCCTGGTCGTGCTGCGCCTGGACGAGGGCGACGTGCGCGGCGCGATCGGCGCCGGGCGCGCGGGCCTGCGCCTCGCGCCCGACGACGAGGGCCTCTGGCGCGACCTGCTGCGCGCCACGCACGCCGCCGGCGACCCGGAGCAGGTGCGGATCGCGGTGGACGAGCTGCGCGCCCGCGTCGTTCGCGACCCGATGATCGACCAGCTCCAGCCGGAGACCGAGGCCCTCATCGACGAGCTCCTCCCCGACCGCCGCCGCGCCCCCGCCCACCGCTGACCCGCGCCGCCGGGGGCCCGCCGGGGGCCCGTGCCGGGGTCAGCGGTACAGGCCGGTGCCGCCGAGGGCGCGGCCCGGCTGGGGGTGCAGGCAGAGTCCGGCCGGACGGCCCGCGACCCGGATCGTGCTGAGCACGCGGCCGGTACGGGTCGAGACCGCGTACACCAGGCCGCCGGCCCGGTCGGCCAGCCACAGCGCCGCGCCGTCCGCCGAGACGCCGCCGACGAGGGGCGTCCCGCCTCCTGGAACGTGCCACCTGGCCACGACGCGGCGGGTGTCGAACGCCACGGCGGACACCGTCCCGGCCCCGGCGACGAAGAGGCGGCGGGCGTCGCGGCCCACCGCGAGGCCTCGCGCGCCCGCGCCGGTGCGGACGAAGCCGAGCCGCGCGAGGCGGCGCGCGCCGACCAGCCACACGCCGCCCCGCGCCGCGTCCGCGACGTAGAACGCGGCGGCGTCGGGGGAGAGCCGCAGGTCGCCGGGGCGGGACCCGGCGGGCAGCCGCAGCGTGCCGGTGACCGCGCGGCGGTACGGGTCGACGCGGACCAGCCGCCCGGCGTCCGGGCAGCTCGCGAGCAGCGCCGTCCCGCCGAACGAGAAGTCGGCGTGCGCGGCGGCGCAGGGCAGGCGGAACGACGCGCGCCGGCGCATCGTGCGCGGGTCGCGGACCTCGATCCGGTCGGGGCGGGCCGCCGTGACGAGCGCGTCCCGGCCGTCCGGCGTGAACAGCAGGCCCGTCGGCGCGGTGACCGGCACGGGCGCGCCGGGACGGCCCGTACGCGCGGCGAACGGCACGAGCGCGCGGTCGCCGACCGTCCACAGGCGGCGCGGGTCGGGGGAGGCGACGACCCGCGAGGCGTCCAGGCCGATGCGCCCGGCGGCGCGTCCGGCGGCGCGTCCGGCGCGCGGGTCGGCGACGCCCACGCCGCCTCGCGCGCCGGGCACGTACAGCCTCGGCGGGAGCGCGCGGGCAGCGGGCGCCAGCATCCCCGGCCCGGCCCCGGCGTAGACGGCGGGCGCGCCCGCCTCGCCGGACGGCCGCCGGTCCCGGTAGGGCGACGGGGCGCCGGGACGCGCCGGGACGGGCGCCGCGCCGCGGCCGCGGAGGTACGGGGCGGGCGCGCCGAGCCCCACGACCGGGGCGTCCCGCGAGCCCTCGCCGGGACGGTAGAACGGGATCGTCCCGCAGCCGGACAGCGGCAGCGCGACGGCCGCGAGCACCGCCGCGCCCGGCCGCCGCGTCCGGGACCGCCGCCTGTGAGGTGTCACGGCGAGGGACTGTACCGGCGCGACACGGCCCGTGTCGGACTAAACGCGGATTGTGTTGGGAAAGCGGTCAGACGGACTTGCCGATGCCGATGCCGAACTCGCGGTAGACGCGCTCCCAGAAGCCGTCCCGCAGCCAGGTGCGGGCCTCCTGGTAGGGGCGCAGCGAGCTGCCGAGCTCCTTCTCCGCCTCGATCAGCAGCTCCTTGTCGATGACGGGCGGCAGGATCGGGCCGGGCAGCAGGTCGCGGATGTTGTCCCGGCCCCGCTCGAAGATCCACTTCTGGGCGACGTGCTCGCCGATCTCCAGCATGTTGTTGCGGTCGGGGCCGAGCTTGCCGTCGGACGCCGCGGCCGACGTGGAGTTCATCGAGGCCGCGACCGTGGCCGGGGTCGCGGCGTGCCCGGCGGCGGCCGGGACCGGCGTGCGCACGGCGGGCGACGGCTTGACCGCCGGGGCCCGTCCGGCGAACACCTGCGACGGCGACGGCACCGGGCTCGCCTGGCGCGCGGCGGCGTCGCGGGCGGCGGCGGCCGTGCCGGGCGCCGGGACGGGCAGCACCTTGGCCTTGGTGAAGTAGGGGCGCAGGAAGTCGGCGGGCAGCACCTCGACCGTGTCGGACTCCCACACGAGCCATTCGGCCTGGTTGGAGCCGTGCGTCGGCTCCACGCCCAGCAGGTGCACCCGGACGCCGTACCGCTGCGCGGCCTCCACGGCGGGCAGCATGTCCTCATCGCCCGCCAGCAGCACCGCGTCGGTGATCGCGCGGTGCCGGGCGAGGGCCTCAAGGTCGGCGCGGAGCTGGGCGTCCACGCCCTTCTGCTGGCCCTGGGCGTTCAGATTGCCCAGCCGCAGCTTGACCAGCGGCAGGTTGGCGATCACGCGCTGGTCCACCGTCGGCTGCCGCTTCGGGGCCGCGTCGAACCAGTAGACGCGCAGCAGCTCGCCGAGCAACTGGTCGTCGGCATGGCTGGTCAGCGCCTTGATCAGTTTCTCCGCGGCGACCCGGTACTCCCGCCGGGAACTGCAACCGAGGAGCAGCGCACCGGAGGCCGCGTAGAGGTACCCCGCGTCGACGAAAATCGCGTAGCGCGCGGGCTGTGGGACGAACTCCGAGGTGGCCATGGCCTTTCACCTTATTCGTGCGGAGGCCGTCGCAGGGCGCGAAACCACGGTTACATGTCCCTGGAAGCGTTCCCCGGGGAACGCGCCGGACACCGCTCCGGTGCTGCTCGGAGGGTGTCCGACGGTGTTGGCGGCCGGCTGGAGGGGCGCTTGAGGAACGCGCCGGAGGCGGCCGCGGAGGGCGCTAGCGGGGCAGGGCGCTCGCCCTCCACGCGTCGCGCCCGCGCGGGTGGATCCCCCGCGCGATCGGGCCGCGAAGCTGCCTGGAACGGTCCGCCCACCGGGAGGGCCCCGGCGTCCCCTCGTCCCGCCCGTCCCGCGCCGCGGCGGCGGCCCGGGCGCGCGCGGTGAGCACCGCGACGAGCGCCGCGACCTCCTCCGGCGTCGGGTCGCCGCGCACGACTTGCAGGAACGGCTTGTCGTCCGCCACGGTGCCTCCTCACAACGTCTTCCGAACAGGGTCTTCCGAACAAGGTCTTCAACGGGCCGTCCGGCGGCCCCGGGCCGCGCCCCGCCGCTACAGCGGGATGTTGCCGTGCTTCTTCGGCGGCAGCGACACGCGCTTCTCGCGCAGCGACCGCAGCGCCCGCACGACCCGCGCGCGCGTCTCGGACGGCTTGATCACCGCGTCCACGTAGCCGCGCTCGGCGGCGATGTAGGGGTTGGCGAGGGTGTCCTCGTACTCGGTGATCAGCTCGGCGCGGCGGGCGTCGGGGTCCTGCGCGGCGGCCAGCTCGCGCCGGTACAGGATGTTGACCGCGCCCTGCGCGCCCATCACCGCGATCTGCGCGGTCGGCCACGCCAGGTTGACGTCGGCGCCGAGGTGCTTGGAGCCCATCACGTCGTACGCGCCGCCGTACGCCTTGCGGGTGATCACCGTGACGAGCGGGACGGTGGCCTCGGCGTAGGCGTACAGCAGCTTCGCGCCGTGCCGGATGATCCCGTTCCACTCCTGGTCGGTGCCGGGCAGGAAGCCGGGCACGTCGACGAACGTCAGCACCGGCACGTTGAACGCGTCGCAGGTGCGGATGAAGCGGGCGGCCTTCTCGGAGGCGTGGATGTCGAGCGTCCCGGCGAACTGCATCGGCTGGTTGGCGACGACGCCGACCGCGTGCCCGTCGACGCGGCCGAACCCGACGACGATGTTCTGCGCGTAGAGCTGGTGGACCTCCAGGAACTCCCCGTCGTCCAGCACGTGCTCGATCACGGTGTGCATGTCGTACGGCTGGTTGGGCGAGTCCGGGATGACCGTGTCGAGCTCGGGGACGGGCTCGCCGGTGTCGGCGGGCGCGTCCTGCACCGGGGCGTCGCCCATGTTGTTGGACGGCAGGTACGACAGCAGCGCCTTGACGTACTCGAACGCGTCCTCCTCGCCGGACGCCTGGTAGTGCGCGACGCCCGAGCGGGTGTTGTGCGCGTGCGCGCCGCCGAGCTCCTCCATGGTCACCTCCTCGCCGGTGACCGTCTTGATGACGTCCGGCCCGGTGATGAACATGTGGGAGGTCTGGTCGACCATGACGACGAAGTCGGTCAGCGCGGGGGAGTAGACGTGCCCGCCGGCCGCCGCGCCCATGATCAGCGAGATCTGCGGGACGACGCCGGAGGCGTGCACGTTCCGCTTGAAGATCTCGGCGTAGAGGCCGAGGGCGACCACGCCCTCCTGGATCCGCGCGCCGCCGCCCTCGTTGATCCCGATGATCGGGCAGCCGACCTTCAGCGCCAGGTCCAGCATCTTGACGATCTTCTCGCCGTAGACCTCGCCGAGCGACCCGCCGAACGCCATCACGTCCTGCGAGAACACGCAGACCTGGCGGCCGTCGACCGTGCCGTGGCCGATCACCACGCCGTCGCTGTAGGGGCGCTTGGCCTCCAGCCCGAACATCGTCGAGCGGTGCCGCGCGAACTCGTCGAACTCCACGAACGACCCGGGGTCGAGCAGTGCGTCGACCCGCTCGCGGGCGGTCAGCTTGCCCTTGGCGTGCTGCTTGTCGACGGCCGCGGCCGAGCCCGCGTGCACCGCCTCGTACCGCCGCCGTTCCAGGTCCGCGATCTTGCCCGCGGTCGTGTGGATGTCGATGTCCACCGCGGGTTCTGGAGCTTCCGTCGCCATGCGGGCCAGGGTAACCGGCCACTGATGGGGGGCATGCGGCCGGGGCGGCGATTCGCCTGATCACTACGCTTGGCATGTGGCTACGAAGACGCGCGACACCCTGCGGCAGGATATGCCCGAACCGCTGCGGCGCGATGTGCGCCTGCTGGGCGCCATGCTCGGCGACGGGCTCGTGGAGTACGGCGGGCGCGGCCTGCTGGACGACGTGGAGCGGCTGCGGCACGCCGTGATCGCCGCTCGGCGCGGCGAGGCCGGCATCGAGGAGGTGGCGGCGCTCGTCGACTCCTGGTCCCTGGAACGGGCCGGGGAGGTCGCGCGGGCGTTCACGGTCTACTTCCACCTGACCAACCTCGCCGAGGAGCACCACCGCATCCGGACGCTGCGCGAGCGCGACACGCCGCGCGACCCGGAGGCGGCCGGCGGCTCCGGCGAGCCGATCCCGCGGGCCGAGCCCGCCACCAGCTCCGTCGCGGCGGCGGTGGAGGAGATCCGGGCCGCCGGGGGCGGACGGCTCGACGAGGCCGTCGCGGGCCTGGAGTTCCGGCCGGTGTTCACCGCGCACCCGACCGAAGCGCGGCGCCGCGCCGTCGTCACCGCGATCCAGCGGATCAGCGACCTGCTCGGCACGCTGAACGCCGGCCCCGGCGAGAGCGAGCGCGAGGAGGCCGAGCGGCGGCTGCGCGAGGAGATCGACCTGCTGTGGCGGACGGCGCTGCGCCGCAACACGCAGATGGACCCGCTGGACGAGGTCCGGACCGCGATGGCCGCGTTCGACGAGACGATCTTCCGGGTGGTGCCGGAGATCTACCGCTCGCTGGACCGGGCGCTCGACCCGGAGGGGACGGGCACCCGGCCGCCGCTGGCGCCGTCGTACCTGCGGTTCGGGAGCTGGATCGGCGGCGACCGGGACGGCAACCCGTTCGTCACCGCGCAGGTCACCCGGGACGCGATCATGATCCAGGCGGACCACGCGCTGCGCGCCCTGGAGGCCGTCTGCGCGCGGATCGCCCGCGAGCTGACCGTCCACGAGAGCACCACCCCGGCGTCGGACGCGCTGCGCAACGCGCTCGCCGCCGCCCGCACCGGGCAGCCGGGCCCGGTCAAGGACATCGCCAAGCGGTCGCCGGGCGAGCCGCACCGGCAGTTCCTGCTGTTCACCGCCCAGCGGATCGCCGCGACCCGCGAGCGCGACGCCGACCTCGGCTACTCCGGGCCGGACGAGCTGCTCGCCGACCTGCGGACCGTCCAGGAGTCGCTGGCCGCGGCGGGCGCGGTCCGGCAGGCGTACGGGCGGATCCAGCACCTGGTCTGGCAGGTCGAGACGTTCGGGTTCCACCTGGCCGAGCTGGAGATCCGGCAGCACTCCGAGCTGCACGAGAAGGCCCTGGAGCAGCTCCGCTCGGGCGGCGAGCGCGACGAGATGACCGAGGAGATCCTCGACACGCTCCGCGTCGTCGGCTGGATCCAGCGGCGCTTCGGCGTGCGGGCCTGCCACCGCTACGTCGTGTCGTTCACCCGCTCGGCGCGGGACATCGCCAACGTGCACGAGCTGGCCGCCTCGCTCGGCGACGACGCGCCCGTGCTGGACGTCGTCCCGCTGTTCGAGACCGGCGAGGACCTGGAGCGCGCGCCGAGCGTGCTCGCGGGGATGCTGGAGATCCCGGCCGTCCGGCGGCGGCTGGACGACACCGGGCGGCGCCTGGAGGTGATGCTCGGCTACTCCGACTCGGCCAAGCAGCTCGGCCCCGCGAGCGCCACCCTCGTGCTGTACGACACGCAGGAGGCCCTGGCGGCGTGGGCGGCGGGCCACGACATCCGGCTGACGCTGTTCCACGGCCGCGGCGGCTCGCTCGGCCGCGGCGGCGGCCCCGCCAACCGCGCGATCCTCGCGCAGGCGCCCGGCTCGGTCGCGGGCCGGTTCAAGGTCACCGAGCAGGGCGAGGTGATCTTCGCCAGGTACGGCCACCCGCAGATCGCGCGCCGCCACGTCGAGCAGGTGACCAACGCGGTCCTGCTCGCCTCGACCGACGCCGTCGAGGACCGGGCCCGCCGGGCCGCGGCCCGGTTCCGGCCGCTCGCCGACAGGATCGGCGACGCGGCCCGCGAGGCGTTCCGCTCGCTGATCGAGACCGAGGGCTTCGCGGCGTGGTTCGCCCGCGTCAGCCCGCTGGAGGAGATCGCCGAGCTGCGGATCGGCTCCCGGCCGTCGCGGCGCAAGGCCGCGCGCGGCCTGGAGGACCTGCGCGCCATCCCGTGGGTGTTCGCCTGGACGCAGACCCGCGTCAACCTGCCCGGCTGGTACGGCCTCGGCAGCGGCCTCGCGGCCGTCTCCGGCGGCGGCGAGGACCTGCGGGAGCTGCGCGAGGCGTACGAGGCGTGGCCGCTGTTCTCCTCGCTGCTCGACAACGCGGAGATGAGCCTCGCCAAGTCGGACCGGGCGATCGCCGAACGCTACCTCGCGCTCGGCGGGCGCCCCGAGCTGGCGGACGCCGTCCTCGCCGAGTACGACCGGACCCGTTCGCTCGTCCTCGCCGTCACCGGCCACGAGCGGCTGCTGGAGAACCGCAAGGTCCTGTCCCGCGCCGTCGAGCTGCGCAACCCGTACGTGGACGCGCTCTCGCACCTCCAGCTCCGCGCCCTGTCGGCCCTGCGCGCCGGCGTCGCGGACGAGACCGAGCGCCGCCACCTGGAGGACCTGCTGCTGCTGTCGGTCAACGGCGTCGCCGCCGGCCTCCAGAACACCGGCTGACAGCGGCCCGCGCGGCGGGGACACTGGCCGGATGGAGACCGAGGTGAGGATCCGTCCGGCCGTCCCCGCCGACCGGCGCGCCGTGGAGGAGGTCGTCGAGGCCGCCTACGCCCCGTGGGCCGAGGTGATCGGCGTCCGCCCGCTGCCGATGGTCGCCGACTACGCGGCGCTGATCGCGGCGGGCCGCGTCCACGTGACCGCCCCCGCGCTGGACGCGCTGATCGTGCTCGTACCGGAGCCGGACGCGCTGTACGTCGACAACGTCGCCGTCGCCCCGGCCGCGCAGGGCCGGGGGCTCGGCCGCGCGCTCCTGGCGTTCGCCGAGGACGAGGCGCGCGCCGCCGGACTCCCCGCCCTGCGGCTCATCACCAACGAGAAGATGACCGGCAACATCGCCCTCTACGGGCGCCTCGGCTACGCGGAGACGGGCCGCGAGGACATCGGCGGCCGCTGCGTCGTCCACATGCGCAAACCACTGCCGCCCGCGTGACCGCTAGGACGGCCAGACGGGCTTGCGCTTCTCGTTGAACGCGGCGATGCCCTCGCGGCGGTCGGCGGAGGTGACGACCGTGCGCCAGGCGTTCTCCTCGATGTCGAGGGCCGCGTCGAGGCCCGTTCCGTCGCCCTGCCGCATGGCGCGCTTGGCCGCGCGGACGGCGGCCGGGGAGTTGCCGGCGATCACCCCGGCGATGGCGAGGGCCTCCTCGCGCACCGTTCCGGCGGGGACGCGGCGGTCCACCAGCCCGTACGCCTCCGCCTCGTCGATGCCGAGGCGGCGGCCCGTCAGCACCAGGTCCGCGGCCCGTCCCGGCCCGAGCCGCCGGGTCGCGAGCTGGGTCCCGCCGCCGCCGGGGACCAGCCCGACGCCGACCTCGGGCAGCCCGAACACCGCCGTCTCGTCCGCCACGATCAGGTCGCACGACAGCGCGAACTCGCAGCCGCCGCCGAGCGCGTAGCCGTGCACCGCCGCCACCACCGGCTGCGGCAGGCCGAGCACGCCCCCGAACGCGGCGCGGAACACCGGCCGCTGCTCCAGGATCTCCGCGTCCGTCATCGCGTTGCGTTCCTTCAGGTCCGCGCCGACGCAGAACGCCTTCTCACCGGCCGCCGACAGCACCACGGCCCGTACCGACCGGTCGGCCGCGACCTCGGCGCACACGGCCCCGAGGCGCCGCGCCATGGCCGTCGACAGCGCGTTCAGCGCCTCGGGCCGGTCCAGCACGATCTCGGCGACGTGGCCCACACTCTCACCGCGCCGCAGGGTCACCCCATCAGTCGTCTCGTCCACGCGTGCACTCTATTTCCAGAACCCCCGGCCCAGGACACTCGCCTGGCGGCTGTGTTGATTGAAGCCCCGGCCCAGTCCGCTCGCCTAAAGGCTCGCTCCCTGACCGTTGCTTTGCGAGTGCTGCATCGCTTCGCGATCTGTCCGGGGGAGGCTCGCCTTCGGCTTCGCCTCCCCCGGACAGTCAACGCACTCGCGCGGTGGCTGGTGCCCCTTGTATCGCCACTCGGCGGGGCGCTCGGGCCGAGGGACGGGCGCATGGAGTTTGATGGTGCGGTGAGCGAATCACCGTACGCCGATCTCGGCCGGCCGCCCCTGCACGAGGCGGCGCTCCAGCGCGCCCTCGCCCGGGGGACGGGCTGTGGCGCGCGATCAGCGTCGTTCCGGAGACCGGGTCCACCAACGCCGACCTCGCCGAGCGGGCGCGGGCCGGGGAGCCCGAGGGCACGGTCCTGGTGACCGAGGTCCAGACGACGGGCCGGGGCCGCCTCGGCCGGACCTGGACGGCGCCGCCGCGCTCCGGGCTGATGTTCTCGGTCCTGCTGCGCCCGGCCGTCCCGCCGTCCCGCCTCGGCTGGACGCCGCTGCTGGCCGGGGTCGCCGCCGCGACCGCCGTCCGCCGGATGACCGCCTGGTCGGAGACCGGCGACCGGTTCTTCGCGCCGGGCGTCCGGGAGCCGCAGGCCGACGTCGCCGTGGACGCCCGGCTGAAGTGGCCGAACGACCTGATGGTGGGCGACCGCAAGCTCGCCGGGATCCTCGCCGAACGGGTCGAGGGCGCCGTCGTCGTCGGCATCGGCCTGAACGTGGGCCTGCGGGAGGAGGAGCTGCCCGTCCCGACCGCCACGTCCCTCGCGATCGAGGGCGCCCCGCTGACCGACCGGGCGCCGCTGCTGCGCGCGATCCTGCGCGAGCTGGCGACCTGGTACCGGGAGTGGACGGCGCTGGAGGGCGACCCGGAGACGTCCGGCCTGCGCACGGCCTACAAGGACCTGTGCTCGACGCTCGGCCGTCCGGTGCGGGTGGAGCTGCCCGACGAGGAGGCCCTGACCGGGACGGCCGAGGACGTCGACGGCTCGGGGCGGCTGGTGGTCGCGACCGGCTCCGGCGAACGGGTCGTCAGCGCCGGCGACGTCGTGCACGTCCGGGGAACCGCCAGGTGAACGCCCGGCCGAACATCCGGTGAACTCCGCGCCGTCCCGGACGGGGTTCGGGGCGCATCGTGTGAAAGCAGGGCAGACCGGGGCCGTATCGTGATCGGGGAGACCTCCCGACAACGAGAGGCAGAGTGATGGCGGCAGGGTTGCCCGATCCGAAAGAGATCGAAGAGCTCCTGCTCGGCGGCGAGCTGCGCTATACCCGCATCGACGCCCAGCGGCTGTCGGACACCCCGCGCGAGTTCACCGGACGGCTCTGGCGGGCGTTCGGCTACCCCTCGATGCCCGACGACGCCCTCGCCTTCACCGAGGGCGACGTCGCCGCGCTCTGCCGCATCCGGCGGCTGATGGACGACGGGGTGCTGGACGAGGACGGCGTGGTACGGCTCGCGCGCGCGTTCGGGCAGACCATGACCCGGCTCGCCGAGTGGCAGGTCAACCTGCTGAGCAGCATGCTCAGCCAGGACCCGCAGGACCCGCCGAGCGCCGAGGCGGTGGAGGCCATCGTCGACATCGCCGAGCGCTACATCGGCGAGTTCGAGCCGCTCGTCGTGCACGCCTGGCGCCGCCAGCTCGCCGCCGCGGGGACCCGCGCGATCGCCGCCGCCGCGACCCGCGAGGCCGCCGCGCGCGGCGACGGCGAGGCGGCGCCGTCGGGCCGGACGCTGACGACGGTCGGGTTCGCGGACATGGTGTCGTTCACCCAGATGAGCCGCGAGCTGGACGAGCTGGAGCTCGCCCGCGTCGTCGAGTGGTTCGAGGAGACCGCCTCGGACATCGTGGCGTCCTGCGGCGGCCGGCTGGTCAAGACGCTGGGCGACGAGGTGCTGTTCTGCGCCGAGTCGCCGCGGGTCGGCGGCGAGATCGCGCTGGTCATCGCCGAGACGATCAAGGACGAGACGGAGGTCCCCGACGTCCGCGTCGGCGTGGCGTACGGCCCGGTGCTGCCCTGATGGGCGACATGTTCGGCACGACCGTCAACCTGGCGGCCCGGCTCACCTCGCTGGCCCGCCCCGGCTCGGTGGTGATCGACGCCGAACTGGCCGCCGCGCTGGAGAAGGAGCCCGACCTGGACGTCATGAAGATCGTCAGACGCCCCGTCCGCGGCCTCGGCATCATCCAGCCGTCCGTCCTCCGCAGAGCGGCCACAAAACCGGACGATCCGTCCATCTGACCCAAACCCCGGCCCGGGCCCGGGCCCGGGTCCTCAGCCGTCGGCGAGTGCGTTAACTGTCCGGGGGAGGCGAAGCCGAAGGCGAGCCTCCCCCGGACAGATCGCGAAGCGATGCAGCACTCGCAAAGCAACGGTCAGGACGCGAGCCGCAGGCGAGCGGCCTGGGCCGGGGCTTCAATCAACACAGCCGAGGCTTAAATGGGCTCCGGGAGGCCCTTGCCGGGGGCGTCGGTGAGGCGCTGGAGGTAGTTCTGCTCGCCCAGGGCCTCGACGAGGCTGAGCTCCGTCTCCAGGTAGTCGACGTGCTCCTCCTCGTCGGCGAGGATGTCCTCGAAGATCCGCGCCGAGGTCACGTCGCCGCGCGAGCGCATGAGCTCGATGCCGGGACGCAGCCGGGCGACCGCCTCCAGCTCGATCTGCATGTCGGCCTTGAGCTGCTCGACGATCGTCTGGCCGATCCGCAGGGTGCCGATCTTCTGGTAGTTCGGCAGGGCTTCCAGGAACAGGATGCGGTCGGTCAGCCTCTCGGCGTGCCGCATCTCGTCGATGGACTCCTCGCGGGTGTGGCGGGCCATGCGCGTGAAGCCCCAGTTCTCCTGCATCTTGGAGTGCAGGAAGTACTGGTTGATCGCGGTGAGCTCCGCGGTGAGCTGCTCGTTCAGCAGAGCGATGATGTCCTTGTCGCCTTCCATATCGCCCCATGCTTCCATGGAGCTCCTCCTGTGGACAGCACTAACCCCCGCTCTGGGGCGTGTCCCCCCTGCGGAGGGGCCTCAGAACGGGTGCGCGGAGGCGCTCTCGGCGCTGTTCGTCAGGCGGCGGTCGGCGGCGCGGCACCCCTCTCGACACCCGTCGGCAGCGAGGCTCCGGCCGGAACGTCCTCCAGTCCGTCGCCCATCGGCACGTCCTCCAGGTCCGGAGCGGCGGGCGCCAGCTCCAGGGAGGCCGGGCCGCCGGTGAGGGCGTCCACCAGCTCGCTGGCCGTGCGGTACTCGCTGACCATGGCGTGGAGCCTCCTGGTGCAGGAGCCGCAGCCGGGCGACATCCCGCAGGCCGCCTTGACCTCCTTGGCCGTACGGCATCCGCCGTGGGCCATGCAGCCGCGAACGTCGTCCTCCGTGACCGCGTTGCAGATGCAGACGTACATGCGGGTGGGAGACCTTTCGTGCGGCTGGCCGGCCGGCGACCCCGGTTCCGGGCCCCGTGCATGCGGTGACCTGGGACTCTTAGGGCGCCCTCATTAAGGTAAGGCTCCCCTAAGGTAGCCCACGGATGTCCGTTCTTGCCAGTGACCTCCCGATCGGTGTGATGCAACGCTCAACGGGAACCAGACTCGACGCGAGGACGGGAGGCCGGGACAGTGCCGCACGGAAGGCCGGGCGACGACTACCCGCCCGGGACCCATACCGACGACTCGATCGGCGCGGACGGCGGGGCGCGGGCGCCGTTCCCCGCCGGGACCTACCGGCTGCAACTGCGCGGCACGCCGGGGGAGGGGCACTTCGGGTTCCCCGAGGCCGCCGCGCTCACCCCGTACCTGACCGCGCTCGGGGTCTCCCACGTCTACCTGTCGCCCGTGCTGCGGGCCGCGCCCGGCTCCACCCACGGGTACGACGTGGTCGACCACGGGCGGCTCGCCGAGAGCCTCGGCGGGCTGGAGGCGTTCCTGGCGATGGCGGCCCGGTTCGACGCGCACGGGCTGCGGCTGCTGGTGGACGTGGTGCCCAACCACATGGCGATCCCCCATCCGGAGTCGCTCAACGCCCCGCTCGCCGACGTCGCCGCGAACGGGGCGTCCTCGCCCTACGCGCGCTGGTTCGACGTGGACTGGGAGGCGGGCGGCGGGCGGCTCGTCCTGCCCGCCGAGGGCGAGCCCAACTACCGCAGGTTCTTCGACATCTCCGGGCTGATCGCCCTGCGGCAGGAGGACCCGGAGGTCTTCGAGCGGACGCACGAGACGCTGCTGCGGTTCGTCGCCGGGGGCATGGTGCACGGCCTGCGGATCGACCATCCCGACGGGCTCGCCGACCCCCGCGCCTACCTGGAGCGCCTCGCGGCGCGCGCGCCGGGCGCCTGGATCCTCGTCGAGAAGATCACCACGGGGGAGGAGCGGCTCCCGGACGGCTGGGCGTGCGCGGGCACCACCGGCTACGACGCGCTCGGCATGGTCGGCGGGCTGTTCCTCGACCCGGACGGCGAGAAGCCCCTCACCGACCTGTACGTCTCGGCGACCGGCGGCCCCGCGTCGTTCGACGGCGTCGAGTACGAGGGGCGGCGGCACGCGGCGGCGCACGGGCTGCGGCCCGAGGTGGCCCGCCTGCACCGCGTGCTCTGCCGCGCCCTCGGGGTCAAGGACGGCGACGTGCGGCGGGACGGCCTGGAGCGCGTCCTGGTGGAGCTGCTGGCCGCGATGCCCGTCTACCGGGCGTACGTCGTGCCGGGGGAGGACGCCCCGGCGGACGCCGTCGCCGTTCTGGAGCGCGCGGCGGACGGGGCCCGGTCCCGCCTCCCGGACGGCCTGCACGCCGACCTCGACGCCGTCGTACGGCTCGCGCTCGGCTCCCCGCCGCCAGGCGGCCCGGAAGCCGGAGACGAAGCCGGAGCCGGAGCCGGGGACGACGGAGACGCCGCGCGGGAGTTCGTGGTGCGGTTCCAGCAGACCTCGGCTCCGATCGCCGCGAAAGGCGTGGAGGACACGGCGTTCTACCGCTGGAACCGGCTGGCCTCGCTGAACGAGGTGGGCGGCGACCCCGGGCGGTTCGCGGTGGGCCCGGACGACTTCCACGCGTACTGCGAGCGCGCCGTCCGGGAGCGGCCGTTCACCATGACGACGCTGTCCACGCACGACACCAAGCGGCAGGAGGACGTGCGGGCGCGGCTCGCGGTCCTGGCCGAGATGCCCGGCGCGTGGGCGCAGGCCGTGTCGCGCTGGCAGGGGTGGCGGCCGGGCGAGCCGTCGCCGCTGGAACCCGATCTGGACTACCTGTTCTGGCAGACGCTCGTCGGCGCCTGGCCGGTCGGCGAGGGACGGCTCTGGGGATACCTCCAGAAGGCGATGCGGGAGGCCAAGACCCGCACGTCCTGGCTGGAGCAGGACGACGCGTACGAGGAGGCCGTCCTGCGGCACGCCGCGAGCGTGCTGGACGACCGGCGCCTGATGGCCGACGTGACCGGCTTCGTCGCCGCGCTCGCGCCGTACGCGCGGGTCAACACGCTCGGGCAGAAGCTCGTCCAGCTCACCATGCCGGGCGTCCCGGACGTCTACCAGGGCTGCGAGCTGTACGGGCTGGACCTCACCGATCCCGACAACCGGCGGCCCGTCGACTACGGGCGGCGCCGGGCGCGGCTGCACCGGCTCGACACCGGCCGCGCCCTGCGCGACCGCGACGACGAGAAGCTGCTGGTCACCTCGCGGACGCTGCGGCTGCGCCGGGACCGGCCCGAGTGGTTCGGCCCGGACGGCGGGTACCGGCCGCTCGCCGCGCAGGGGCCCGCGGCCGGGCACGCCGTCGCGTTCTGGCGGGGCGGCGCCCTCACCGTCGCGACGCGGCTCCCGGCGGGGCTGGAACGGCGCGGCGGCTGGGCGGGCACGGCGCTCGACCTCGGCTACCAGGGCTGGCGGGACGCGCTGACGGGCAACGTGTTCTGGGGCCCCGTGCTGGACGTCGCCGACGTGCTCGCCGACCTGCCCGTCGCGCTGCTCGTCCCGAAGGAGATGCGGTGACCCGGTTCGAGGTCTGGGCCCCCGCCGCCGGACGCGTCGAGGTCGCCCTCGGGCCCGACGCCCCGCGCCGACCGATGAGCCCGCTCCCGGCGGACGGCTGGTGGGGCGCGGACGTCCCGGAGGCCGCGCACGGCACCGACTACGGGTTCGTCCTGGACGGCGGCGAGGTGCTGCCCGACCCCCGCTCCCGCCGCCAGCCGTACGGGGCGCACGGCGCGAGCCGCGTCTACGAGCACGACCGCTTCGGCTGGACGGACGGCGGATGGCACGGGCGGCCCCTCCCGGGCAGCGTCCTGTACGAGCTGCACGTCGGCACGTTCACCCCCGAGGGCACGCTCGACGCCGCCGCCGCGCGCCTGGACCACCTGGTCGCCCTCGGGATCGACACCGTCGAGCTGATGCCGCTCGCGTCGTTCTCCGGCCGGCACGGCTGGGGCTACGACGGCGTCCACCTGTGGGCCGTGCACGAGCCGTACGGCGGGCCGGACGCGCTGAAGCGGTTCGTGGACGCCGCGCACGGGCGCGGGCTCGCGGTCGTCCTGGACGTCGTCCACAACCATCTCGGGCCGAGCGGGAACCGGCTGGCGGGCTACGGGCCGTACTTCACCGCCGCGCACACCACGCCCTGGGGCGAGGCGGTCAACTACGACCAGGCGGGCGCGGACGAGGTCCGCGCGTTCATGATCGGGAGCGCGCTGTCGTGGCTGCGCGACTACCACCTGGACGGGCTGCGGCTCGACGCCGTCCACGCGATCACCGACCACGGCGCGGTGCACGTGCTGGAGGAGCTGGCCGTCGCCGTGGCGGGCCTGTCCGCGCACCTCGGCCGGCACCTGTCCCTGATCGCCGAGTCCGACCTGAACGACCCGCGCCTCGTCACGCCCCGCGAGGCGGGCGGGTACGGGCTGGACGCGCAGTGGAACGACGACCTGCACCACGCGCTGCACGCCGCGCTGACCGGCGAGCGGCAGGGCTACTACGGCGACTTCGGCGCCATGTCCACGCTGGCCAAGGCGCTGACCAGGGTGTTCGTGCACGACGGGACGTTCTCGTCGTACCGGGGGCGGCGGCACGGGCGGCCCGTGGACGTGCACCGGACCCCGGCGCACCGGTTCGTCGCGTTCCTCCAGAACCACGACCAGGTCGGCAACCGGGCGTCCGGCGACCGGATCACCGCCGCGCTGGACCCCGGACGGCTCCGGGCCGGCGCGGCGCTGCTGCTGCTCGGGCCGTTCACGCCGATGCTGTTCATGGGCGAGGAGTGGGGCGCCGCGACCCCCTGGTGCTACTTCACCGACCACCAGGAACCGGACCTCGCGCGGGCCGTGTCGGAGGGGCGGCGCCGGGAGTTCGCGCGGGCCGGGTGGCGCGGCGAGGTTCCCGATCCACAGGCTGTGGACACGTTCCGGCGCTCCGCGCTCGACTGGTCCGAACCGGGCAAGGCGCACCACCGCGAGCTGCTCGAATGGCACCGCGAGCTGATCCGGCTGCGCCGCGCGTGGCCGGAACTGGCCGACCCGCGGCTCACCGGGACCGGGGTGGAGGCGGACGACGGCGCGCGGTGGCTCACGATGCGGCGCGGGCGGGTGCGCGTCTCCGTCAACCTCGGTGACAACCCCGCCGAACTGGACGTCTCGCGGGCCTCCCGGCTGCTGCTCGCGTCCGCCCCCGCCGTACGGCTCGAAACGGGCGGCCGGGACCCGTTCGACATCTCCGGCGCGCCAGGGACGGGACGGATCATTCTCCCGAGCGGTTCGGTCGCGGTATCGACATGAGATCCCGGTCGTACGCCGAGGTCACGGGCATCCGCGTCCGGCGCCGCCGGAACCGGGCGAGCAGCGTCCAAGCCGCCAGGACCGCCAGCAACACCCCCAGGAACGCCAGCGTCCGCGCGCCCGGCGAGCCGTACCATCTGCCCGGATCGCGCCCCGCGAGCGGCAGCCCCGGCAGCCGCTCGACCGCGTAGGCCGCGGCGGTCAGCAGGCCCTCCGCCAGCGCGTACCACCAGATCCGGTCGCGGTCCTCGGCCAGCGTCCCCGCGACGCCGCCGAGGGCCGTCGCCGTGCCGAGGATCAGGGACACGCCCAGGTAGGGCTGCACGGCGAAGCCGGGGCCGATCGCCTGGAAGTGCAGCACCGCGATCCCGAGGAACAGGACCGCTCCGAGCGGACGGGCGACGTCCTGCCGGAGGGGGGGCAAGTGCGATTACCTCCGCATTCTCTCTGGTACGTCCGTATTCGAGGATGTACTACGAGTGGCAAACCGCAGGTCAAGAGCGCGGCGGCTGCCGGGAAACGTTCATGAATGGCCATACGATCGGTTCATGACCTCAGTACTGCTCGCCGAGGACGACACGTCCATCTCCGAGCCTCTCGCCCGCGCGCTGCGTCGTGAGGGGTACACCGTCGAAGTCAGCCCGGACGGGCCGCAGGCCCTGGAGCGGGCGCTCGGAGGCGGCGTGGATCTCATCGTCCTCGACCTGGGCCTGCCCGAACTGGACGGCCTTGAGGTGGCCCGCAGGGTCCGTGCCGAGGGGCATGGCGTGCCCATACTGATCCTGACCGCCCGGGCCGACGAGGTCGACACCGTCGTCGGGCTGGACGCCGGGGCCGACGACTACGTGACCAAGCCGTTCCGGCTGGCCGAACTGCTCGCCCGGGTCCGGGCGCTGCTGCGCCGCGGCAGCACCGAGACCCCGATCGTGCAGGGGGTGCGGATCGACGCCGAGTCGCGCCGCGCCTGGATGGGCGACCAGGAGCTCCAGCTCACCACCAAGGAGTTCGACCTGCTGCGGGTCCTGGTGCGGGACGCGGGCAAGGTCGTGACCCGCGAACAGATCATGCGCGAGGTGTGGGACACCAACTGGTGGGGTTCCACCAAGACCCTCGACATGCACATTTCCTGGCTGCGCCGCAAGCTCGGCGACGACGCCGGCAGTCCCCGCTACATCACCACGGTGCGGGGCGTCGGGTTCCGGTTCGAACGCGGCGACTAGCACCTCCGCCATGGTCGTGCGGTTCCGCGCGGGGCCTCCCGAGGGCCCCGGGGCGGCGCCGCATGATCGTGGCCTCACCCTAAGGAGCCTTGATGAGGCGCCGACTGCTCCTGTCGACGCTCGCGGTGGCGGTCGTCGCGATCCTGCTGCTCGGCATCCCCCTCGCCTACGCCACCAACAAGCTCATCTACGAGGAGGCCCGCCAGTCGCTGGAACGCGAGGTCTCCTCCATCCTCGGCGGCGTCGGCTTCAGCCTGGAGTCGCACCAGCCGGTCACCAGCCAGAAGATCGCCCAGGAGTACCCGGGGCGGTCCATCGTGATCACCCTGCCCGACAACCGGACCGTCACCGCGGGCGCGCGGCCCGCGCGCGGCGCCGAGATGCTCACCGCGGCGGGCACGGCCGGCGGGGTGCACGTGCAGGTGGCGCGGCGCGCGGCCGAGGTCCAGGACGAGGCGCTGCGGCAGCTCCTGCTGATCGGCAGCCTCGCCGCGCTCGGCGTCGCGGTCACCGTGGGCCTGGCCATGTTCCAGGCCCGCAAGCTCACGCTCCCGCTGATCGACCTCGCCGAGACCGCCGACCGGCTCGGCACCGGCAACGCCCGGCCGCGCCGCCGCCGCTACGGCATCCCCGAGGTCGACCGGGTCGCCGAGGTCCTGGACCGCAGCGCGGTCCGGATCGCCGACCTGCTCGCGGCCAGCCGCGAGTTCGCCTCCGACGCCAGCCACCAGCTCCGCACGCCGCTGACCGCGCTGTCGATGCGGCTGGAGGAGATGATCGAGGCCGCCGACTACCCCGACGTCGTCCGCGAGGAGGGCGCCGCGGCCGTCGCGCAGGCCGAACGGCTCGTCGCGGTCGTCGAGCAGCTCCTCGCCCGCGCCCGGCACGACCGCACCGGCGGCGCCGTCGCGTCCCGGGTGGACGAGGTGATCGTCCAGCAGGTCGAGGAGTGGCGGCCGATCTTCCGGCGGGACGGCCGGGACATCCGGATCACCGGCGAGCAGGGCCTGGTCGGCATGGTCAACCCCGAGGGCCTCTCCCAGATCGTCGCGACCCTGCTGGACAACTCGCTCGTGCACGGCGCGGGCACGGTCACGATCAACACCAAGCCGGGCGCCAGCTCGGTCGTCGTGGAGATCGGCGACCAGGGCCCCGGCATCCCGCCCGAGCTGGAGCCCCGCATCTTCGAACGCAGCGTCAGCAGCGGCAAGGGCACGGGCCTCGGCCTCTACCTGGCCCGCTCGCTCGCGGTCGTGGACGGCGGGCGGCTGGAGCTCATCCAGGCCCGTCCGGCGGTGTTCGGGGTCTTCCTGCGCCAGGCGGCCGACGCCCGCCTCGCCGAGGAACGCGTCGTCATCGGCCCCGCCTGACCCTCCGTACCCGGCGACCCGGGGGCTCCCCAGCGAGCCGCCCGGCCTTTCGGCATGCGGGCCGTCACCGGTTCAGCGCGGGCGCGGGCTCGGCGGGCGCGGGCTCGAAGGGGGCGCGGTGCTCAGCGGGGCGGGGTGCTCAGCGGGGCGCGGGCCTCAGCGGGGGGCGCGGGTGAACCCGGCCTCGGTGGCCGAGCCGAGCGGCTGGTCGAGCTGGTGGGCGGGCAGCGCGTGCCCGTTGACCGGAAGGCCCGCGGCGCCGTGCGCGGGCAGGTCGTCCTGCGGCTCCGGCTCGGGCGCCGCGCCGGCGGCCGCGGCGACCGCGGTGGGCAGGAAGACCCACTTCTTGTACGACCAGAAGCGGAACAGCGTCGCGACGCCGGTGCCGATCACCAGCGAGATGTTGTAGGCGATCGGCCCCGTCTGGCCGAGCACGTAGTGCGTGAACCCGATGAACAGCTCGGTGATCACCAGTCCGACGCCGTTCAGCGCGAAGAACAGCACGTATTCGCGGCCGAGCCCGGTGCGGTCGCGGTGCCGGAACGTCCAGTAGCGGTTGGCCACGTACGCGAACGTGGTGGCGACGACCGTGGCGATGCCGTTGGACGTCAGCGGCCCCATGCCCATGCCCGTGTGCAGGACGTTGCCGATCCCGATCGTGATGACGAAGGCGACCGCGCCGACGCTGCCGAATTTCGCCAGCTCGTGCAGGAGGTGCGCGAACTGGCGGTAGAGATTGGCGACCAGGCTCACGAAGGAGAACCGTCCTTCCGGACTGCGGATGCTTCGCCGCGGAGAGTCACGCGGCGGCGGATGCGAAGGCACCACGAGAATAGACGCAGGCCGCCGCTGACACGTCGGAACATGAACGTTTAACGGTACCCGTCTGGTTCCTGTCCCCGCGGACATTGGGTTCACACTCCCCCTTCGACGCCCGTGGCGGAGGATTCGTTCACTCCTGACCGGCCGATAACCTTTCTGCCGTGAGAAACCCTGCTCAGATGCCGGTCGTGGGCATGGCCGGAGGCGGGCAGCTCGCCCGCATGACCCAGCAGGCCGCGATCGCGCTCGGCGTGTCGCTGCGCGTGCTGGCCGGTTCCGCGGACGAGTCGGCCGCCCGCGCCGTCGCCGACGCGCGGATCGGCGACGACCGCGCCCTGGACGACCTGCTGGCCTTCGCCAAGGGCTGCGACGTGGTCACCTTCGACCACGAGCACGTGCCCGGCCCGCACATCGAGGCCCTGGAGGCCGCCGGCGCCCCGTGCCGCCCCGGCGCCGCCGCGCTCCGGCACGCGCAGGACAAGCTGGTGATGCGCGAACGGCTGAGCGGGTTCGGCGCGCCCTGCCCCGCGTTCGGGCACGTCCCGGCGGACGCCCCGAGGCCGTTCCTGGAGGCGTTCGCCCGCGACCACGGCCTGCCGCTGGTGCTGAAGGCGACCCGCGGCGGCTACGACGGCAAGGGCGTCTGGGTGGTCGAGACGCTCGACGGCGCCGCCGCCCTCGTCGCGCGCCTGACCGCCGAGGGCGTGGACCTGATGGCCGAGGAGCACGTGCCGTTCCGCCGCGAGCTGGCCGCGCTCGTCGCCCGCTCCCCGTACGGGCAGGGCGCCGCCTACCCGATCGTGGAGACCGTCCAGGAGAACGGCGTCTGCGTCGAGGTGGTCTCGCCCGCGCCGGGGCTGGACGGCGACGCGGCCGCCGAGGCGCAGCGCCTCGCCCTCGACATCGCCGAACGGCTCGGCGTCACCGGGCTGCTGGCGGTCGAGCTGTTCGAGACCGAGGCGGGCCTGCTGGTCAACGAGCTGGCGATGCGCCCGCACAACTCCGGGCACTGGACGATCGAGGGCGCCCGCACGTCCCAGTTCGAGCAGCACCTGCGCGCCGTCCTGGACCTGCCGCTCGGCTCGGTCGAGCCGACCGCCCCGTACACCGTCATGGCCAACGTGCTCGGCGGCGAGGAGCCGGAGGACGCCGACGTCTACCCCCGCTACGTGCACGTCATGGCGCACGACCCGGCGGTGAAGGTCCACTTCTACGGCAAGGACGTGCGGCCCGGCCGCAAGATCGGCCACGTCACCGCGCTCGGCGGCGACCTCGCCGAGGTGCGCGAGCGGGCCCGGCACGCGGCCGACTACCTGCGCTGGGGCACGAGGATGGGGGAGATGCGATGACGCCGGGGACCGCGGCGCCGCTGGTGGGCGTGGTGATGGGCAGCGACTCGGACTGGCCGGTGATGAAGGCCGCCGCCGAGGCGCTGGAGGAGTTCGGCGTCCCGTACGAGGCCGACGTGGTCTCCGCGCACCGGATGCCGCACGAGATGGTCGCCTACGGCGGGGAGGCGGCCGGCCGCGGGCTGCGCGCGATCATCGCGGGCGCGGGCGGCGCGGCCCACCTGCCCGGCATGCTCGCCTCGGTGACGCCGCTGCCGGTGATCGGCGTCCCGGTCCCGCTGAAGTACCTGGACGGCATGGACTCGCTGCTGTCGATCGTCCAGATGCCGGCCGGGGTGCCCGTCGCGACGGTCGCCGTGGGCGCGGCGCGCAACGCGGGCCTGCTGGCCGTCCGCATCCTCGCGGCGTCCGACGAGGGCCTCAGGGAGAAGATGAGCGCCTTCCAGGACGATCTGAAGGAGCAGGCCAAGGCGAAGGGCGCGCGCCTCAGGTCGCAGCTCTGACGCGCTCGCGCCCGGCTCGCGCCCGCCTCGGGCTCCGGCCCGGGGCGGACGGGGGCCGGGTCAGCGGCGCAGGGCCCACTCGACGGCGGGGCAGCGGTCCATGACCACGTCCAGGCCGGCGTCCCGCGCGCGGCGGGCCGCGGCCACGTCGATCACGTCGAGGGGCAGCCAGACGGCCTTCGCGCCCGCCGCGATCGCCTCGTCCACCACCGCGCCCGCGTGCTCGGAACGGCGGTAGACGCCCACCACGTCCACCCGTTCGGGCAGGTCGGCCAGCGAGGCGTGGCCCGGCTCGCCCAGCACGGTGTCCCCGGACGGATGGACGGGGAAGATCCGCTTGCCGCGCTGCTGGAGCAGCCGCGCCTGGTTGTGCACCTCGCGCTCGGGGTTGTCGCCCAGCCCGACGAACGCCCAGGTCTTCGAGTCGTTGAGGAGCCGCCGGATCACGTCCCGGTCCGCGAACTCCGCGGCACCCGTCACAGCATCAGCCATGTCCATGGCAACAGCGGCGAGGGGCGGATCGTTCCCCGCAGGTCCTCCACGTTCTCGGCGTTCTCGGTGTTCTGGATGTCATGTACGTCCTGGACGTTCTAGCTCTCCTGGACGTTCTGGACGCGTCGTACGTCCTGAGCGTCAGAGGCGTACGTCCTGAGCGTCAGGGGCGGCCGAGGGCGCGGTAGGTCCAGCCCGCGGAGCGCCAGCGCTCCGGGTCGAGGGCGTTGCGGCCGTCGACGATGTTGCGCTCGGCGACCACCTCGGCCAGGTCGGCGGGGTCCATCCGCCGGAACTCCGACCACTCGGTCAGCAGCAGCACGACGTGCGCGCCGCGCGCCGCCGCGAGCGCCGACTCGCCGTAGGCCAGGGCGGGCTGGGCGCGCCGCGCGTTGTCCATGGCGCGCGGGTCGAACACCGTGACCCGGCCGCCCTGCCCCCGGATCGTCGCCGCCACGTCCAGCGCCGGGGAGTCGCGCACGTCGTCGGAGTCGGGCTTGAACGCCGCGCCGAGCACCCCGACCGTCCGGCCGATGAACGACCCGCCGAGCAGCTCGCGGGCCAGGTCCACCATCCGGATCCGGCGGCGGATGTTGATCTCGTCCACCTCGCGCAGGAACGTCAGCGCCTGGTCCACGCCGAGCTCGCCCGCCCGCGCCATGAACGCGCGGATGTCCTTCGGCAGGCAGCCGCCGCCGAACCCGAGCCCCGGCCCGAGGAACCGGCCGCCGATCCGGTCGTCGTACGACAGCGCCTCCGAGAGTTTGGTCACATCGGCGTGCGCGGCCTCGCAGACCTCCGCCATCGCGTTGATGAACGAGATCTTGGTGGCCAGGAACGCGTTGGCCGACACCTTGACCAGCTCCGACGTCGGGTAGTCGGCCACCACGAACGGGGTGCCCTCGGCCAGCATCGGCGCGTACACCTCGCGCAGCACCTTCTCGGCGTGCCCGGCGGCGCCCTGGTCGGCGGGCAGGCCCACCACGATCCGGTCGGGGTGCAGGGTGTCCTTGCAGGCGAAGCCCTCGCGCAGGAACTCGGGGTTCCAGGCGAGCACCGCGTCGCCGCCGACGGGCGCGAGCTCGGCGATCCGGCGGGCCAGCCGGTCGGCGGTGCCGACGGGGACCGTGGACTTGCCGACCACCAGGCAGGGGCGCCGCAGCCGCGCGGCGAGCCGCGTCACCGCCTCCTCCACGTACGCCAGGTCGGCCGCGTACTCACCGGCCTTCTGCGGCGTGCCGACGCACAGGAAGTGCACGTCGCCGAACTCGGCGGCCTCGTCGTACGACGTGGTGAACCGCAGCCGCCCGCTCTCCAGGCCGCGCCGCAGCAGCGGCTCCAGGCCGGGCTCGTAGAACGGCAGGTCGCCGGCCGCCAGCCGCGCGATCCGCTCCGCGTCGACGTCGAGACCGAGCACCTCGAACCCCAGGTCCGCCATGCAGGCGGCGTGCGTGGCGCCGAGGTACCCGGTGCCGATCACCGTCAGCCGGTGCGCCAAGACCCCTCCCTTTCCTTCCATCCCTTCCCAAGCCTTCCGATAAGTCCTACCCGCACTCGACCAGCGCCGCGTACTGGCCGGTAGCATCCGTCGTATGACTTCCGACTATCCCACGTACGCCCCGTCTGAGGAGCATGAGCTGCTGCGGGCGACGGTGCGTGAGCTTGCTGATGCCAGGATCGCGCCGTTCGCTGCGGTGGTGGATGAGGAGGGGCGGTTTCCGCGGGAGGCGTTGGAGGCGTTGGTGGGGCGGGGTTGCATGCGGTGCATGTGCCGGAGGTGTTCGGGGGTGCGGGGGCGGATGCGTTGGCGACGGTGATCGTGATCGAGGAGGTCGCGCGGGCGTGTGCGTCTTCGTCGTTGATCCCGGCGGTGAACAAGCTGGGCACGGTGCCGGTGCTGCTGGCGGGGTCGGATGAGCTGAAGGCCAGGTATTTGGGGCCGGTGGCGCGGGGGAGGCGATGTTCTCTTATGCGCTGTCGGAGGCGGAGGCGGGGTCGGATGCGGCGGGGATGCGGACGCGTGCGGTGCGTGATGGTGATGGGTGGGTGTTGAACGGCGCGAAGATGTGGATCACCAATGCGGGGGTGTCGGAGTTCTACACGGTGATGGCGGTGACCGAGCCGGGTGCGGGGGCGCGGGGGATTTCGGCGTTCGTGGTGGAGAAGGGTGATGCGGGGGTGTCGTTCGGGCCGAAGGAGCGCAAGTTGGGGATCAAGGGGTCGCCGACGCGTCAGGTGATCTTGGAGGATGTGCGGATTCCGGGTGATCGGTTGATCGGTGCGGAGGGGTCGGGTTTCAAGACGGCGTTGGCGACGTTGGACCATACGCGGATCACGATCGCGGCGCAGGCGTTGGGGATCGCGCAGGGGGCGTTGGATTTCGCGTTGGGGTATGTGAGGCAGCGGCGGCAGTTCGGGAGGGCGGTCGCTGATTTCCAGGGTGTGCAGTTCATGTTGGCGGATATGGCGATGCGGTTGGAGGGGGCGCGGCAGTTGACGTATCACGCGGCGGTGAAGTCCGAGCGGGCGATGGCGGGGGAGCGGGTGCCGGATCTGACGTTGGTGTCCTCGGCGTGCAAGGCGCTGGCCTCGGATGTGGCGATGGATGTGACCACCGATGCGGTGCAGTTGCTGGGCGGGTACGGGTACACGCGTGATTTCCCGGTGGAGCGGATGATGCGCGACGCCAAGATCACCCAGATCTACGAGGGCACCAACCAGATCCAGCGCATGGTCATCGCCCGCCAACTCCTCAAATGACCGGGCGGGCGGGCCCGGCCGTCCATCCGGCCGGGCCCGCCCGCGCCATCAGTGGCAGAGCTTCTGGGTGGCGGTGCCCGTCTCCAGATCGGGCTTCTTGGCGGACGGCGCGTCGCTCCCGGCCTTGACCTTGACCTTCTTCGCGCCGTCCCAGTCGGCGCCGACCATGACCTGGAGGCGCGAGCCGAGCGAGGACACCTGCTTGAGCTTCGCGCCCGGGATGGCGGCGGCGAGGGTCTTGGCCGAGTCCTTGCGCCCCGGCCCGTACTGGACGACCGTGTTCTGCTGCCCCGTCCGCGCGACGCCGCTCGGCACCGTCACCTTGAAGCCGACCTCGCGCAGGTCGCCGCCCGCCTTCGTCGCCAGGCCCCGGGTGCCGATGGCGTTGAGGACGGTCACGTCGATGTCGGACGGCGGCACCGTCAGGTCGCTCTTGGGCTTGGTCGGCGACGCGCTCGGCGACGGCGTCTCCTTGTCGAACCGCTGGTCGCGCCGGAGCTTGGTGAACAGGTCGTCGGCGCGGCCCTGGTCCCACTGGACCGTGGACTGCGGGCTCGGCGAGTTCCAGAGCAGGGCGTTGTAGCCCGGGTTGGCGAGCGGGACCTTGGCGAACGTGACGTTGTCGGTCGACAGGTCCTTCATCTGGTCGGCGAGCTTCGGCAGGTTCTTGGCGAGCTTCGGATCGACCCGGAGCGACTTCAGCGCCGCCTTGAGGAAGCGGGTCGACTTCACCGGGTCGCTGAGCGTCTTGGACGACAGCGCCTGCTTCATCATCGACGCCATGAACTGCTGCTGCCGGTCGATCCGGCCGAGGTCGCTGCCGCCGGTCAGCGTGTAGCGGGCGCGGGCGAAGCCGAGCGCCTGGAGCCCCCGCAGGTGGGACTTGCCCGCCGGGAGCCGCAGGCCGCTCTTGCGGTCGTCGATCGCCTGCTCGGTGCAGACGTCCACGCCGCCGAGCGCGTCGACCATGTTGACGAAGCCGTAGAAGTTGACCTCGACGTAGTGGTCGATGCCGACGCCCGTCGCGCGCTTGATCGTGTCGACGGTGAGGTCGGGCCCGCCGAACTGGTAGGCCCAGGTCAGCTTGCCCGGACGGGACGGGACCTGCTGCCCCTTTGCACCCTCGGAGCCGTTGGACCTGTGCGACGGGATCGTCACGTACGAGTCGCGCGGCAGGTTGACCACCGAGATGCGGTCGTGGTCGCGCGAGATGTGCACCAGCAGCATCGTGTCGGACCGTTCCCCCGGCTCGTGGCCGAGGCGCGCGGCGCGCTGCTGCTCCCTGGTCAGCCCCTCGCGGCGGTCGACCCCGGCGACCAGGATCGTCATCGCGCCCTTCGGCGCGTCCTTGCCCTTGCCGAGGCCGCCGACCGACACCTTGTCGATCATGCCGGTGACGTAGTTCTGGAAGGCCCACGCGCCGCCCGAGGTCAGCAGCACGAACGCCGACATCGTGCCGGTGACCATGAGGAACCGGCGCTGGCGGCGGGCGCTCATCGCCGCGCGGGGCCGAGGCCCCGGCCGGGACGGCGGGGCCCGCGCGGGCCGTCCACCGTCACGCGCGGTGCGGGCACGCCGTCGATGGTCACGCCGTCGACCTCGTCGTCGCCGCTCGGCGCGCCGCCCGCGGGACGCGGGCGGAAGTACCGCTCCAGCGGATCGGCGTCGCCGCGATCCGAGTCGTGCCCGTCTGCCATACCGGCCGCCGCCCTCCCGAGAGTCATCCGGCGTGTTCTGACGCGAGTGTCCACCACTCTAAAGTGGGGAACGCCCGTCCGTTCGCTACCTGGACTTCGTGTCCTTGCAGTAACGTGGCGCCGTCTTGACCTCCGCCCCAGGCGGCAACCTCTGCCCCAGGCCGGAGGCCGTGGGCTGCGTCACAGACTCGCTTGCAAGAGAGAGGAAGGGGGGCACTCCTCCGGGTGTGCCCGCGAGCCCAGATGAACCCGTCTCCCCGCGCGCACAGCGCCCAGCAGCACAGCGCCGAGCAGCAAGGCTCCCCGCACGGACGGCCGCAGGCCGCCGCCGGCGACCGCACCTGGCCCGCGGTGTCGGTCGTGATGCCCGTGCTCAACGAGCAACGCCACCTGACCGACGCCGTTCGGCGCATCCTCACGCAGGACTATCCGGGCGAGCTGGAGCTGGTGCTGGCGGTCGGCCCGTCCAAGGACCGCACCGAGGAGATCTGCGGCAGGCTCGCCGCCGAGGACCCGCGCATCGTGGTCGTCCGCAACCCGACCGGACGGACCCCGCAGGGCCTCAACATCGCGATCAAGGCGTCCCAGTACTCGATCATCGTCCGGGTGGACGGGCACTCGCTGCTTCCCGACGACTACGTGCGGGCCGCGGTCGAGACGATGGAGGAGACCGGCGCCGACAACGTCGGCGGGATCATGGCCGCCGAGGGCGTCACGCCGTTCGAGCAGGCCGTGGCGCGGGCGATGACGTCCAAGCTCGGCGTCGGCAACGCCCGGTTCCACACCGGCGGTGAGGCGGGCGAGGTCGAGACCGTCTACCTCGGCACGTTCCGGCGCAGCGCCCTCGAACGGGTCGGCGGCTACGACGAGACGTTCGTCCGCGCGCAGGACTGGGAGATGAACCACCGCATCCGGCAGAGCGGCGGCCGGATCTTCTTCACCCCGCGGATGCGGGTCACCTACCGGCCGCGCCCCAACCTGCGGGCGCTCGCCAAGCAGTACTTCCACACCGGCCGCTGGCGGCGCGTCGTCGGCCGCGAGCACCAGGGCACCCTCAACCCGCGCTACCTCGCGCCTCCGGTCGCGGTCGTCGCGATGGCGGCGGGCGCGGTCGCGGGGGCGTTCGGGTTCTGGCCCGGCTGGATCCTGCCGGGCGGCTACGCGGCGGCGATGGTCGCCGGCGCGGCCGTCGAAGGGCGGGGCCTGCGGTTCGCCGCGTGGGCGCGGCTCCCGCTCGTGTTCGCGACGATGCACATCTCGTGGGGGTGGGCTTCCTGACGAGCCCGCCCGGCCTGGGCCAGCCGAGTCCGGCCAAAAGCTGACGATCAAGGCGAACCGGACAGTTTCCCGGCACGTCTGAGGGGTTAGCCGGCGGATCACCCCGCCGGCCCTCAGGAGGTGGCCATGTCCAACGGCGCCCGCCACGTGCTCGGCCTGCTCGCCGGGCTGGCCGCGACCCCGCTGATCGCCTTCGGCCTGATGTTCGGCACCGAGCGCGCGACCCGCTACTTCCGGCTGTTCCTCTCGGGCGGCGACCGCTGGATCGCCGCCGCCGCGTTCGTCGGCGTCGCCGTCGTGATCGGGCTGCTCGCCGGTTCGCGGATCTCCCCGCTCGCCTCGCTCGTCCCGGGCGTGCTGCTGGCGTCCGCGGGCGGGCTGTGGGTCGCCGCGCCGCGCTGGACCGGTGCCCACACCGTGGAGAGGCTCCCGGACGGCCTCGACGCCGGCTACTCGATCGTCGGCCCGTACGGGGTGCTGCTGGTGCTCGGCGTCGTGCTCATCGTCGCGTCGCTCCCGCCGTCCCGCTGGAGGGCCCGTACGGCCGGGCAGGCGCCGCCCGCCCCGCGCCACGCCGCGCCCGGGATGGGAGCGCACGCCATGGGTTCCCCGGGGATGGGCGTCCACGGGACGGGCGCGCCGCCGCCCGCGCCGATCGGGCCGGGCGCGACGCCGGGCGCGACGCCCGGCCCCCAGGGGCAGGAGCCCGCGTGGGCGCCGCAGCCCCGCTACGGCGCTCAGGGCGCCGCTCCGCTGCCGTACGGGCAGCCGCCGGGCGGCGCCTCCCCGGCGCCCTCCGCGCCCCCTGCCGGCTCTCCTCCGCCGCGGCACCCCGCTTCGGGCGCCGTGCCGTTCGGGTCGGACGGCCCGTCCGGGGCGGGAGGCTCGCCCGGGCCGGATCGGCTTCGGACGGCGCGCCGGACGAAGGCGTCGGCGAGTGGACGCGGATGTACGGGGGCGACGACCAGCGCGGCGGAGGCCGCCCGTCCTGAACGGCGGGACCGTCCGGCTCTACGCGCGGTACCGCCCGCGGTGCTACGCGCGGCCCAGGGCCGCGAGCACGCCGGGGACGTCGTCGATCACCATCGCGTCGACCCCGGCGGCGGCGTAGTCGGGCGCCCGGTCGGGCTTCGGCGACCAGGCGACGAATTCCAGCCCCGCCTTGTGCGCCACCTCCACGCACTGCTCCAGCGGGCGCAGCCGCGTGTCGGGGTGGTCGAACCCGCACGAGCCGGTGTGCACCGCGACGACCTGCACGCCGAGCCCGGCCGCCGCCGGGACCGCGTGCCACATCGGGAACCGCAGCCAGGTCAGCAGCCCGAGCGGGACGCCCGGCAGCCCGTCCCGCAGGTGCAGCAGCAGCGACGGGTCGAACGAGGTCACCAGCAGCGGACGGCGCGCGGCCTCCCGCCGCAGCACCGGCAGCAGCAGCTCGCCGGTACGGCGCTCGGGCGGGTCCACCGCGTCCTCAAGGATGGTCTTGACGTCGACGTCCACGCCGACGTGGGCCGGGAGCGCCTCGAAGATCTCGGCGAGCCTCGGCAGCCCGCTGTCGGCCGCCGTGAGCTCCGACAGGTACGCGCCGTCCGCGCGGGTCGGGTCGTGCCGCAGCACCAGGTCGTCGTCCGCCGTGCGGGTCACGTCGATCTCGACCCACGGCAGGCCCGCGGCGTCGGCGGCGAGCAGGGACGCCAGCGTGTTCTCGTCGGGGCCGCTGCCGGCGCCGCGGTGGCCGATCAGCGCGGGCGGGTGCTCGAAGATCACGAATCCTCCCGGGTCAGGGGCGCGGTCGCGGCCAGGTGCTCGGCGAGGACGACGTCCAGCGGGCGGGTCACCTTGAGGTTGCGCTCGCAGCCCTCCACCACCCGGATCGGCACGTCCGGGAGGTAGTGGTGCACGATGCCGCAGTCGTCGGTGGCGCGCAGGCCCGGGTCGGCGAGCGCCAGCGCGTACGCCTCGCGGATCGTGCCGAGCCGGAACCCCTGCGGCGTCTGGAACCGGCTCATCGTCTCGCGCGGCGGCATCGACACGACCACGCCGTCCTCGACCACCACGATCGTGTCGGGCGACGGCACGCCGACCGCGACCGCCGCGTGCACGCCGAGCGCGTCCAGCACCCGGTCGATCACGTCGCGGCCGACGAACGGCCGGGCCGCGTCGTGGAACAGTACCCGCGTGCCGTCCGGCCGGCCGTCCAGCGCGGTGAGCGCCGCGACCGTCGAGGCGGTGCGCGTGTCGCCGCCCTCGATCACCCCGGCCGCCTTGCGGAACGGCGCGGCGATCGCGGCGGCGGCCCGCTCGTGCCCGGCGGCCATCACCACCAGCACCTCGTCGATCTCCGGATGCCCGTCGAACGCGGCGATCGCGTGCGCGAGGATCGTCCGCCCGCCGACCTCGATGAGCTGCTTCGGCAGGTCGCCGCCCACGCGCTGACCGGTGCCGCCCGCGAGCACCACCGCGACCGTCCGCGCCGCCATGTCAACCCCGCTCCGTCAGTGATCCACTACGCTGTGCAGTCATCCCGCGTTCGCACCAGCCCGTCCGTGGTGCGCCGACCAGGCCGGAGGCGCCGATGACCCTAGCCGTGATCATCGCGACCGGGGGCGCCGGAGGGCCCGCCCCGGCCGCCCCGGCCGAGGGGGGCGCGGCGACCCTGCTGGCGCGCCTGCGTGACGAGCCGGCCACGCTCAACGTACCGGAACGGCACGTCATCACCCGCCCCGGCCTCGCGCCTTCGCTGCGCGAGGACGGCCTGGACGTCGTCGAGTCCGAGGACACCGCCGCCGACCTGCGGCAGATCGCGCGGCTCGCCCGGCTCGCCACCGGCCCCGTCCTGCTGCTGCCCGGCGACCTCGCCGCGAGCGGCGGGCTGCTGCGCCGCCTCGCGGCCGACGACGCCGACCCGGTGACCGCCGTCACCGCCCCCGCCCGCGGCGGCGTCCCGCCTCCCGCCGTCCTGCGCATCGCGCCCGCCCGCGTGGAGGCGTTCGCGGAGATGGCCGAAGCGCTCGCCGGGACGCTCGACGGCCTGGACGACCCCGCGCCCGGCCCCGGCGCGCTCCTCCTGGCCGAGCTGGAACGCTCCGGCGAGCCCATCGCCCGCTGGGACGACGAGCCCGCGGTACCGCTGCCGGAGACCACCGGGCCGGACGCGGACGTTGAGCCCGCCGAGCACGTCGAGCCCGTCGGGTCGGTCGCGGAGCCCGCCGAGCCCGCCGAGCCCGCCGCGGAGGGGGTGCTCAAGCCCGCGGACGGGCTGTTCGCCACGTACGCGGTCGGCGGGTACTCGCCCGCGATCGCCCGCTGGGCGGCGGAGCGGGGGCTCACGCCCAACACGGTCACCGCGATGTCGCTGGGGAGCGCGCTGCTCGCGGCCGTGTGGTTCGCGGGCGGCACCCGGGGCGGCATGGTCGCGGGCGGGCTGCTGCTCTACCTGGCGTTCGTCCTGGACTGCGTGGACGGGCAGCTCGCCCGGCTCACCCGCTCGGAGACGCCGCTCGGGGCCTGGCTCGACGCGATCAGCGACCGGATCAAGGAGTACGCGGCGTACTTCGGGCTCGCGGTCGGCTCGACGACCGCCGCCGCGGGGAGCCTCGTCCACTCGGGGAACGTGTGGGGGCTCGCGACGGCGGCGATGGTGCTCCAGGCGATCCGCCACCTGATCGGCTTCTCGTTCCTGGAACGGGGCGGCGGCACGGGCGCGCCGCCGACGGAAGCCGCGCCCGACCCGTACAGCGGGACGGGAGGGGACGGCCGCGACCGGGCGCTCTACTGGGCGCGGAAGGCGATCGTCCTTCCGATCGGGGAACGGTTCGCGCTCATCTCGGTCACGGCCGCCGTCACCAACGCCCGCGTCACGTTCCTCGCCCTGCTCGCCTGGGGCGGCGTCGCCGCCGCGTACGGGCTCGCCGTACGGATGAACCAGGCCCTCCGCGCACCGAAGGCGGCAGCACCGTGAGCACCCGCACCCCGAACGTCCCGGCCCCCGGCGCTCCCGGCGCTCACGGCGAGAGGGCGCCCGGCCCCGGCGCCCGCGGCGCCGTCGCGCCCGCGGCGCCCGGCCTCGGCGCGGCGGGGACGCCTGGGACCACGGACGTCCCGTTCGCCGTGGCGGGGAGCAGGCGCCGCCGGGACCGGCGCGGCTCCAGGTGTACCGGGACGACGGGCCGGTGTGCCGCGCGCTCGGGGAGCTGGCGCGCGGGCAGCTCTGGCCGCTGCCCGGCGCGATCATCGCGCTGGCCGCCACCGCGGTGCTGCTCGCGGCGGGCGTCGGCGCGGAGACCACCCCGGCGCTGTTCGCCCCGGTCGTGGCGCTGCTGCTCACCGGGCCCGCCTCGACCCATCCGCACGAAGGGCGGATGGATTGGCTCGTACCGCCCATAATCCGCGGGATCGAGTATGGTTACCTCACCGTACTGGGGTTCGCGCAGGGAGTGTCGGCACCGCTCGTCCACGTGCTGATCGCCGTCCTGGCGTTCCACCACTACGACACCGTGTACCGCACCCGCCAGGGCCTCCGGCCCCCGGAGTGGATCTTCCGCGCCGGGCTCGGCTGGGAGGGCCGGATGCTCATTGTGGCCTTCACGGGCCTCTCCGGGCTCCTCCCGTTCGCGTACGCTGCGCTCGCCGCCTACCTTGGCTTGTTGTTCGCGAGCGAGAGCGTCCGCACCTGGGCGGGCACCGGTCGCGGCAGCGGCGTGATGGTCGACCTGGAGGAAGAGGACACATGATCGGCATGGTGCTCGCGGCCGGCGCGGGCCGGAGGCTGCGGCCGTACACCGACACGCTGCCCAAGGCGCTGGTCCCCGTCGACGGGGAGACCACCATCCTGGACATCGCGCTCGGCAACCTGGCCGCGGTCGGACTGACCGACGTGGTGATCGTCGTCGGCTACCGCGCCGAGGCGGTCGAGCGGCGCCAGGCCGAGCTGGAGGAGCGCTACGGCGTCTCCCTCACCCTCGTCCACAACGACAAGGCCGAGGAGTGGAACAACGCCTACTCCATGTGGCTGGCTCGCGAGCACTTCGCCAAGGGCGTCCTCATGGTCAACGGCGACACGGTCCACCCGGTGGGCGTCGAGAAGACCCTACTGGCGAGCCGCGGACCCGACATCCTCCTGGCCGTGGACGACGTGAAAACTCTCGCCGACGAGGAGATGAAGGTGATCCTCGACGGCGAGGGCCACCTGAAGACCATCACCAAGCTGATGGACCCGGCGACCGCGGGCGGCGAGTACATCGGCGCCACGCTCATCGAGCCCGCCGCCGCCGAGCCGCTCGCGGACGCCCTCAAGGCGACGTGGGAGCGCGACCCCGACCTCTACTACGAGGACGGCTACCAGGAGCTGGTCGACCGGGGCGGGCGCATCGGCGTCGCCCCGATCGGCGCGGTCGACTGGGTCGAGGTCGACAACCACGACGACCTGGAGAAGGCCCGCCGGATCGCCAAGGGCTACTAGGGCCCCGTCCGCTCCGCAGGGCACCCGCGTTCCCGCCCGGCGGCGCGGCGTCCCCCGCGGTGCCCGCGCACCGAGGCGACCGAGAACCCGAGCGAGGAGGGCCATGCCCCTGCTGACGCGGATGCTGACCGCGCCGCTGTCCATCGACGTACGGCCCGGGGCGATCGCCGCCTTGGGCGAGCTGCTGGCCGACAGGCGGATCGCCACCGAGGGACGCGTCGCCATCGCGGTCGGCCCCGGCCAGGGCGACCAGATCGCCGAGCACGTGCGCCCTTCCCTGGAGTCCTGCGAGGTCTTCCACGTCGAGGGCGGCACCGTGGACGCCGCGGTCAGCCTCGGCTCCAAGCTGCGCGCCGGATCGTACGAGGCGGTCGTCGGCATCGGCGGCGGCCGGACGATCGACGCGACGAAGTACGCGGCGACGCTGTCGGGCATCCCGATGGTGTCGGTCGCGACCAACCTGTCCCACGACGGGATCTGCTCCCCGGTCGCCTCGCTCCAGCACGACAAGGGCAAGGGCTCGTTCGGCGTGGTGATGCCGCTCGCCATGGTCGTCGACCTCGACTACGTGCGCGCCGCCCCCGAACGGCTCGTCCGCGCGGGCATCGGCGACGTGGTCAGCAACTTCTCCGCCGTGGACGACTGGCTGCTCGCCTCGTCCGAGTGCGGCGAGAAGGTCGACCGGATGGCGCTGACCGTCGCCCGCACGGCGGCGGAGGCGCTGCTGCACCAGCCGGGGACGATCGACTCCGACCGGTTCCTGACCGTGCTCGCCGAGGCGCTCGTGCTGTCGGGCATGGCGATGTCGTTCGCCGGCGACTCCCGGCCCGCCAGCGGCGGCGACCACGAGATCATGCACGCGATCGACCAGCTCTTCCCCGGCACGGGCAACCACGGCGAGCTGGCGGGCATCGGCGCCGCGTTCTGCTACCACCTGCGCGCCACCCACCTCGGCGAGGGCGCGGAACGCCTGGAGGAGATCCTCGCCTGCCTCGGCCGGCACGGGCTTCCGCGTTTCCCGGGCGACGTCGGGCTGAGCGTGGAACAGTTCGCCGAGGCCGTCCGGTACGCGCCGCGGACCCGGCCCGGCCGCTATACGATCTTGGAGCATCTCGGCCTCGACAAGGGCGCGACCCTCAAGGCGGTGGAAGAGTATGTCCAGGCCCATGGGGGCTGAGCTGCCCGCGGACCTCCCCGGCGGAACGCCCGGCGCGCCCGGTGCGGCGACGGCGGCGGGCGGCGCGTCCGCCGGTTCCGCCGGCCCCCGGACGACGCGAGGCCGCCGCGGCGCAAGGCCCGCGTCGCCGACATCCGGCGCTACGGCCAGCCCCCCGGCCTGAAGGACCGCCGCAACGAGGAGCACTGGGCGGGCCGCCTCTACATGCGCGACCTGTCGCCCTACTTCGACTGGGTCTTCCTGCGGATGGGGCTCAGCCCCAACCAGCTCACCTACCTGATGATGGCCAGCGGCGTCGTGGCCGGGCTCGTGGTGTCGCTGCCCGCCACCGGCACCGCCGCGCTGTGGACGGCGCTCGGCGGCGCGGTGCTGATCCAGCTCTACCTGCTGCTGGACTGCGTGGACGGCGAGGTCGCCCGCTACCTGAGGCAGACCTCGGTCGCCGGGGTGTTCCTCGACCGGATCGGCCACTACCTGTCGGAGGTGTCGCTGCTCATCGGGCTCGGCTTCGCCGCGCAGGGCGGCTGGCGCACCGGCGGCTACGTCGAGCTCGGGATGCTCGCCGCGCTCGGCGCCGCGCTGATCAAGGCCGAGACCGACAACGTGGTGGTGGCGCGGGCGAAGTCCAACCTGCCCGCCGACCCCGCCGGGGGCGACCGGGCGCTGCGGCCCCGCTCCACCGGGATGGCGCTCGCCCGGCAGGCGGCGTCCATGCTGCGCTTCCACCGGATCATCGGCGCGGTCGAGCTGTCGCTGCTGATCCTCGCGGCGGCGGCGCTCGACGTGGTGCTCGGCACCGACACCCCCGCGGCCATGCGCGTCCTCGCCGTCGCCGTCGCCGTCGTCGCCGTCGTCCAGACCCTCC
Source organism: Actinomadura sp. J1-007 (assembly GCF_009793335.1). Lineage (GTDB taxonomy): Bacteria > Actinomycetota > Actinomycetes > Streptosporangiales > Streptosporangiaceae > Spirillospora > Spirillospora yumaensis. The sequence continues at coordinate 4,374,194 of NZ_WING01000001.1, forward strand.
TGCACCTGGTCAGCATCCTCGCGTCGCGGAGGCTGAAGTGAAACTCTCCGTCGTGGTCCTCACGATGGGCAACCGTCCCGAAGAGCTGGCCCGCGCCGTCCGCAGCGCGCTGGAGCAGGAGCACGTCGACGTCGAGGTCGTCCTCGTCGGCAACGGCGTCGATCCCGTCGGCGAACGGGCCGGTGTCGCGCCGTTCGACGACGAGCGGGTCAAGACCCTCAGCCTGCCGTCCAACGTGGGCATCCCCGCCGGGCGCAACCGGGGCGTCGAGGCGTCCTGCGGCGACGTGGTGCTGTTCCTCGACGACGACGGCTGGTACCGGTCGACGCGGCTCGGGACGTACCTGCGCGACCGGTTCGCCGCCGACCCGGGCCTCGGCGTCGTGTCGTTCCGGGTGCGCGACCCCGAGGGCGGGCGCGGCGAGCGGCGGCACGTGCCGCGGCTGCGCGCGGGCGACCCCGAGCGGTCGTCCGAGGTCACCACGTTCCTCGGCGGGGCCTGCGCGGTCCGCCGGGCCGCGTACGAGGCGGGCGGCGGCCTGCCCGAGGACTTCTTCTACGCCCACGAGGAGACCGACCTCGCCTGGCAGATCCTCAACGCGGGCTACCGGATCGTGTACGACGCGTCCGCGGTGATGTTCCACCCGGCGGTGCTGCCGACGCGGCACGACATGTTCTACCGCTACAACGCCCGCAACCGGGTGTGGCTGGCCCGCCGCAACCTGCCGTGGCTCCTCGCGCTGCCGTACCTCGCGGTGTGGGTCGGGATGACCCTGCTGCGCGAACGGAGGCCGAGCGCGCTCAAGCCCTGGTTCAAGGGCTTCGTGGAGGGCTGGCGCAAGCCCGCCGGGCCGCGCCGCCCGATCTCGTGGCGGACCGCCTGGCGGATGACCCGGACGGGCCGTCCGCCCATCATCTGACCCTCCGCCCTCACGTTCCGCCCCGGCCGCCTCGCGCGTGCCGGGGCGTTCGTCGTCCCGGGGGCGTTAGCCGGGGAGGAGGGTGGTGCGCCAGCGGGGGTCGGCGGTCAGGACGGTGAGGTGCTGCGTGGCCCGCGAGACCGCCACGTACAGCACGCGCAGGCCCCGGGGGGACTGGGCGGCCACGGTCTCGGGCGCCACGATCACCGCCGCGTCGAACTCCAGTCCCTTGGCCTCCAGGACGTCGAGCACCTGCACCCGTTCGGGCAGGCCGTCCGCGAGGCGGTCGCGGACGGCCGGCGTCCAGGCGGGGCCGGAGGGCTCCACGTCGGACGGCGCGGAGGGCTCCATGTCGAACGACAGCGCCGTCTGGCCGTCGGCCTCGCCCGCGCTCTCGGAGGCGGGCTCGGCGGGCGGCAGGGGGACGATCACGCCGATCGTGCCCTCGACCCGGCCGAGCAGCTCCTCGGCGGCGGCGCGGGCGGACGCGGCGAGGCCGTTCTCCGCGACGACGCGCACGACCGGGTCGATGCCCGAGGTGCGGACGGCGCGCGCGGGACGGGCCTCGGGCAGGGCCAGCGCCAGCACCCGGGCCGACACGGCGGCGATCTCGGTCGAGTTGCGGTAGTTGGTGGTCAGCTCGTACTCGTGGCGGGCGCGGCGGGGCGCGGCCTTGGCGGGACGCTTCGGACGGCCCCGGCGGGACCGGCCGCGGGAGGCCGGCGGGTCGCCGCCGAGCGCGGCGTCCATCGCCTCGCGGGCGGCGGCCAGGTCCTCCCAGGCGCTCTGCGCGGGGTCCTCCACCACGGTCCAGCTCGCCTGGCGGCCCCGGCGGCCGAGCATCCGCCACTGCATGGGGGAGAGGTCCTGCGCCTCGTCCACCACGATGTGGGCGTACTCGGGGCGTTCCTCCACCACGCCGTCGTCGACGCGGCGGGACCGCTCGACGCGTTCGATGGACGTGGTGAGCTCGCGCATCTCCGGCTCCCACGTCTCGTCGGCCACCTCCTCGCCGGTGAGGATGTTGACGCCGTCCACCACGTACGGGTCGCCCTCGGCGGGGGCGCGGCGGCGGGACGGGCGCGGCGGCGAGCCGAGCAGCGCGTCGAGCTCGTCGAGCAGCGCGACGTCCTGGTAGGTGAGGGCGGGCGGCCCCTCGTCCGGCAGCGCCCGCGCCCAGGAGGCGGCGAGCGCCCGGACGGCGTCGCCGTCCAGGTCGCGGCCCGCGGCGCGGCGCAGCCGGTCGGGGTCGCCGAGGGAGCGCAGCACGTCGGCGGGCCGGCGGATCGGCCACCAGGCGACGAGGAAGTCGGTGAACGCCCGCTGCTCGCGCACCCGCGCGTCGAACCGTCCGCGCGTGCCGTCGCCGTTGCCGGACGGACGGCCGCCGCCCCGCGAGCCGTTGGCGGACGTCCCGGACTCGGCCTCGTCGATCGCGGCGAGGCCGTCGGCGGCGAGGATCGCGCTCCACAGGCCGGTCGCCTCGGCCTCGGCGGACTCGGGCGCGTCGGGGCCGCCGAGGTCGGCGAACCGCTCCCACAGCGCGTCGAGCAGCAGCTCGGCGGCCCGGCCGCGCGCGGCGTTGACGCTGCCCCGGCTGCGCCGGTGCGCCTCGGCGCGGACCTTGTCGAGCCGGGCGCGGTCGAGCCGTACCACCACGCCCTTGAAGACGACCCGCAGCTCGTCGGGCGCGCCGGGCGCGTGGTCGGTCACGGCGCGGCGCAGCACGGCCGCCATCGGCTCCGCGCCCTTGAGGCGGGCGAGCGCCGGGGCGTCGTGCGCGGTGGCGGTGGCGCCGTCGACCAGGTCGCCGAGGGAGCGCAGCGTCGCCGAGCCCTCGCCGAGGGACGGCAGGACGCGTTCGATGTAGGCGGTGAAGCGCGGGTTGGGGCCGACGACCAGCACGCCGCGCGAGCCGAACCGCCGCCGGTGCCGGAACAGCAGGTAGGCGACGCGGTGCAGCGCGACCGCCGTCTTGCCGGTGCCGGGGGCGCCGCGCACCAGGACGGTGCCGTCGGCGGGCGCGCGGATCACCTCGTCCTGCTCGCGCTGGATCGTCGCGACGATGTCGCGCATCGCGCCCTCGCGCGCGCGGGCGAGGGAGGCGATGAACGCGCCGTCGCCGACGACCGTCAGCCCCTCGGACGCCTCGGGGTCGAGCAGGTCGTCCTCCAGGTCGACCACCGCGTGGCCGCGCGAGTGCAGGACGCGGCGGCGGACGACGCCGCGCGGGTCCTCGGGGGTGGCGCGGTAGAAGTCCTCGGCGGCGGGCGCCCGCCAGTCGATCACCAGGGAGTCGTGGTCGCGGGTGCGGACGCCGATCCGGCCGATGTAGCGGACCTCGCGGCCGTTCTCGACGCGGCCGGGGCGGTCGCCGCCGCCCGTCGCGTCCCCCTCGTCGCCGCCCGGTCCCCCGGGCTCGCCGGGCCCGCCGGGCCCGCCGGTCGCGTCGCGGGCGGCGAGGTCGAGGCGGCCGAACACCAGGCCGTCGTCGGCCACGTCGAGCGCCTGGGCGCGCAGCGCGGCCTGGTGGACCATCGCGTCGCGGTCGACCAGCGAGCCCTTGGTGCCCGCCAGCGACTGCCGGTAGCCCTCGCGGATCATGGCCTGGGCGTCCGCGCGCATCTCCTCCAGCCGCTCGTACGCCGTGTCGACGTAGCGCTGCTCGGCGGCGATCTCCTGGTCCTTGACCGTGCCGCCGTGACCGGACGTCCGGCCCGTGACCGGGGACGACATGCAGGCTGCTCCCTCACGCTGTGCTCACCGGGCTGTGCTCCGGCCGCCCCTCGCAGGGGCGAATGAGACAGCTTATGCGGTTCCGCCGACGTTCACCGTGATCGGTGGCACCCGCCCCCGGGGCCCTCGGGGGATCAGCGCGGGGCGGTCGCGCGGGAGAGGAACGCGCGCAGGAGCCCCGGCGCGTAGCGCTTGGCGAGCACCGTCGCCTGGGCCAGCGGGCCGGGCACCACGTACAGCTCGCCGGCCCGTGCGAGGGAACGTTCGACCGCGTCCAGTACGGCTCCGGGAGGCGTTCCGGCGGGCGCGGAGTCGCCTGCGGCGCGCTGTTCGGAACTGGGGCGGGGTAGCGGGCCGTCGGCCGGGCTCGGGCAGACGCAGCGGATCTCCACGCCCTCGCCGCGGTGCTCCATCCACAGGGACTCGGCGTACGCGTTGACGGCCGCCTTCGCCGCCGAGTGCGCCGACGACCGCGGGGACGGGACCCAGGCGCCCAGCGAGGAGAACAGCACCAGCTCGCCCCGGCCGCGCTCCAGCATCCCCGGCAGCGTGGCCCGGACGACGTGGACGGTGCCGAGGTAGTCGACCCGGACGACCCGTTCGACCTCGGGGAGGGGCTGGGCCAGGCCGGGCCCGAGCGGTCCGATCCCGGCGGCGTGCACGACCCGGTGCACCGGGCCCGCCTCGGCCGCCACCGCCGCGACCGCGCCGGAGTCGGCGACGTCGCAGGCGCGGACGTGGATGTTGGGGGAGCGCAGGGCCGTGCGGGCGAGCCCGGGCTCGTCCACGTCCACCGCGACCACGTCCCACGCCGCGGCGGCGAGGCGCTGCGCCGCGAGCGCGCCGAGGCCGCTCGCGGCCCCGGTGACCAGGGCCGTCCGTCTCACGCTCGCTCCTTCTCGGTCATGGGCGCACCTCGGCGGCGCCCTCGAACGTCATGGCGAGGTGCCCCACCGTGGCGGTGCTCAGCGCGCGGGCCCGGTCGAGGCCGAGGCCGCGCAGCTCCTCGGCGACCGGGTGGTCGCCGAGGCGGACGGCGGCGCCGCCGAGGCGCATCCGGACCCCGGACGGCCGCACCTCCCAGGGCGTACGGCGCGTGACCCCGTCCATGCAGGAGTACGCGTCGAGCCGGGGCGCGCCCGCGCCGTTCGGGAGGGGCGCTCCGGGCCGTACGGCCAGCTCGATCGCCGTCCGGCCGTCGAACCGCACCGCGCACCGCCGGACCCGTCCGGACAGGTCCAGCGGGATGTCGGCCAGCTCCTTCGGGAAGCCCCAGATCGTCCGGCCCGCCTCCAGCGTGAACGGCTGGTTGACCGGTAGCCAGTGGATGAACGCGCCGACCCCGGCGAGTCCGCGCAGCCGTCCGAGCGGGCCGGACGGCGGCGGCGCGCCGGGCGGCCGGACCAGGAACGCCACCGCGAACTCGTGGTACGGGCCGAGGTCGCCGTCGGCGTACCGGACGAAGGCGAGCGAGCAGACGGCCCGCCCCCGCCGCGGCTCGGCGATCTCCAGCCCCGAGTAGGCGATGACGGCCTGGGCCGCCGCCGCGGGCACGGCGAACATCGCCGAGGCCACGGCGGCGTCGCGGATGCGTACGGGCAGGGTGACCTTCTCACCCTGGATCACATGAGCGTCGGACGCGGATGTCACACCGCTTAGTAGAACAGGTTCTTGTTTTGGAGGAAAGGGCGGGGCCTCGGTTGAGCGCGAACGGGTCAGGAGAGGGCGGCCCTGATCCGTTCGAGGGTCGTGCGCATGCCCCTGCGGTTGACGGCCGCCCGCTCCGGCGCCGGAACGCCGGTGAAGACCCTGCCCAGCAGGGAGACCAGGGCCGCGCCGCGGGAGTCGCGCCGCAGGTCCTCCCAGTACTCGGTGAGCCGGGTGGTGCCGTCCCCGATGTCCTCGATCCGGTAGCCCCACAGCGCCACCGCCATGCCGAAGCTCGACACGCGGAACGCGAACGCCTCGCCCGGAACCGCCGCCGTCACCCGGCAGTTGGTGAACCAGATCCGCCAGCCGAGCCGGTTGAACCCGACGAACCGCAGGCCCGGCCGTACGGCGTCGCCCCGCACCCAGACGGCGAAGACCTCGGGGCTCCACTCCCCGGCCCGGCGCGGGTCGGCGACCGCCGCGTACACCTCCCTCGGGCCGGACGGTACGACGATGCTCTCCTCGGCGACCCATTCGCGTTCCATGGGCGCATCGTCCCAGACCGTCCCGGCCCTCAGCCGACCGGGATTCGCACGCCCTCGCTGCCCTCGCCCTCGTGCAGTTCGAGCGCCTCAGGCCGGAACCCGCTCGGCACGTCGAACGCGAGGACGCCCTCGAACGACGCGGCGGCGGGCAGCGGCCTGGCGAACGCCCGGGTCCGCGGCCCGGGCCGTCCGCCCGCGAACAGCATCGCCCCGGCGTGCCCGCCCCGCGAGCCGTCCAGGCGCTGCGCCGTCGCGTCCAGCACGAGCGGCGCGGTGCCGGTGTTGGTCGCGACCAGCCGTACCTGGCAGAACGCCCCGTTCCCGGACCTGACGCCCTTGATCGCGGTCCCGCAGCGCGGCGGCGAGGCGGTGAACGTCAGGCCGCCGTCCCTGACCGGCGTCCCGAACGCGCCCTCGGCCGGGCGGTGCAGGTGCCGCCAGGCCGCCAGCCCGCCCGCCGCGACGCCCGCGATCACCAGCACGGCCAGCACCCGGCCCGTCCAGGCCGCGGCGGCCGTACGGCCCCGGGTCAGGGCGATCTCGCGCGCGGCGAGCCACCCGATCTGGACCGTCGCCGCGAGGTCGGCGGCGCCGACGAGGGGCAGCAGCCATCCGGCCGCGCTGCGCCGATACGAGTTGAGGATCAGCAGCGTGGCGAACGCCGCGACGGCCTGGACGCCGATGACGGCGCCCACCGCGCGGGCGATCCGCGCGCCCGCGCCCATCGGCGGGGGAGGCGGCGTCGCGGCGGGGGCCAGCGGGTGGTCCGGTCGGGTGATCGGGGTCGGCACCCGCACCAAGCTACCGACGGCGGACCGTCCTTGATCACCGATGGCCGGTGCCGGACCGGCGCGCGCCGTCCGCGCCGTCGGGGCCGTCCGCGCCGTCAGGGCAGGGGGAGGCGGACGCCCTTGCTGGAGCCGTCCACATGGAGTTCGACGGCGGACGGGCTGAAGCCGGGCGGCACGTCGTAGACCAGGACGCCGGTGAACGACGCGCCCGTCGCGACGGACCGCACGGGGAGCTTGGACCTGGCGTTCGGCACGGTGCCCTTGAACAGCGCGATCGCGCCCTCCCCGGACCCGGTGGAGCCGCGCAGGCGCTGCTCGGCCGGGTCGAGGACCCGCGCGGAGACGCCGGTGTTGGTGACCGTGAGGCGCAGCCGGCACAGCTTGCCGTCCTGCGCCCGGACGCCTTTGACCTTCACGTCGCACTCCGGCGGGGCAGCCTCGAAGGTGAACTCGCCGTCCCTGGCGGGCCTGCCGAACTCGCCCTCCGCTGGCCGCGCGCGTTCCAGGTGGATCGCGAGCCCGGCCGCGCCGACCCCGCCGAGAACGGTCAGCGTCACGCCCCGGCGGATCCACGCGCGGGTCCGCCCGCGCCCCGCCGCGGCGGGGTCCACGGGCGGGGGCGCGGCGGGCGGCGGGAGCGGCTCGCCCGGCGGCGTCCACAGGGGCAGGTCCTCCGGCCGCCAGGTCGCGTCGATGCTCTGTCCGGCGGCGGTCAGGATGTCGAGGGGCGGCTCGAACGAGGCGTACGCCTCAGGCGTCGCGGCCGCTTCGGGCTCGCGCGGGCGCGGCGTACCGCCGACGAGGGCGAGCAGCAGATCCTGCGCGGCCGGACGCGCCCGGGGGTCGGGCGAGAGCGCCCGCGCCACCAGCGTCCGCAGCGGCTCGGCCAGGTCGCCGAGGTCGTACAGCCGCTCCTGCGCCCGGTAGGCCATGACCAGGGGGTCGCTCGTGGCGCGCGGGTCGGCGCCGTCGAACGGGTGCCGTCCGATGCCCGCGAACCCGACCAGGCAGCCCCACGCGAACACGTCACTGGCCGGCGTCACCTCGCCGGTCCGGACCTGCTCGGGCGAGATCCAGCCCGGCGACCCGACGACGACCCCGGACCCGGTGTGCCCGGAGCCCTCGCCCACGCCGCGCGCGATGCCGAAGTCGATCACGCGGGGGCCGGAGATCGACAGCAGCACGTTCGCGGGCTTCAGGTCGCGGTGCACCAGGCCCGCCGAGTGGATCGCGGTCAGCGCCGCCGCGACGCCGACCGCCACCCCGTGCAGCGTCCCGGCGGGCAGCGCCCCGTGCTCCCCGATGTGGTCCGACAGCGGCGCGCCGTCCACGTACTCGGTGACCAGGTACGGGCGCCCGGCGTCCTCGCCGTGGTCGAGCACGGCGGCCGTGCAGAACGACGCGACCCGCCGCGCGTGCCGTACCTCGTCGTGGAAGCGGGCCCGGTAGGCGGGGTCGGCGGCCAGCTCGGACCGGACGACCTTGACGGCGACCCGGCGGCCCGCGCCGTCCGCCGCGAGGTAGACCGCGCCCATGCCGCCCTGGCCGAGCCCGCCGAGCAGGACGTACGGCCCGATCGACGCCGGGTCGCCGGACGCGAGCGGACGCGTCCCCGACGGCAGGGGTCCCCCGAACTGCGTGTGTCCGTGCACTGGGCGTGCTCCTCCGCTCGGCCGTCCCCCTGGCCGGTCGCCGCACCGGCCGCCCGCGTACGGCCCTCCGCGCACGCGTACGCCCACGCGGTGCGCACGGCGTGCGCGGCCGTGTGCGGCGCAAGGGGGCTCAACGTATCGGATGAGGTCGGAAAACGGACCCCTGATGCGGGGCGGGCGGCCCGTCAGCGGAGGTGCGCGTAGGTCTCCCGCCAGTCCTCGTACCAGGCGGCGAACCAGGGGTGCGGCCGGGCGAGCGGCATGACGTAGGTGACGGTCTCGGCGTAGTAGCGGCGCTGGAAGTCGGGCGGCATCCGGTCGAGGCGCTGCACGTTGCTGACGCGGTCGGCGAGCTTCACCAGGACGGCCCGGTCGGGGGCGTCGCCGAGGCGGCGCAGGTAGGCCGACTTCGCGGCGCGCTTGGCCTGCCTCCCGCCGCCGGCCGCGGGAGGCTTGGTCACCCAGTCCACCAGCTCGGCGACGTCCGGCCCGAACCCGTCCTCGATCTCCGGGACGGTCGCGTCGGTGTCCTCCACGGTGTCGTGCAGCAGGACGGCGGCCAGCACGCCGGTGTCGGTGACGCCCGCGCCGCACGCCATCGCCTCCAGGGCCTCCAGCAGGTGCTCGACGTACGGGACGCCCGTCGGCCGCCGCTGCTCGCCGTGCCAGCGCTGCGCGGAGGCCGCCGCCCGGTCGAGGACGTCCAGCGCCGCGGGCTCGACGGGCAGGGCCGCGCGGGCCTCGGCCCACGTCCGCCACGAGGTGAAAACCTCCACGGTTCCTCCGTTCTGCCCGGCCCGTGTCGCGCGGGCGTCGCGTTCACGGCATGGTGGGAGTCGCTCACGCAGCACAGTACGAGGCCGGGCGCGGAGCTGGAGCAGGGGAGGCGGTACGGGCGTGGTCGCGAGGCGGTGGCGGCTGGCGGCCGGGGTCCTCTCGGGGGCCCTCGCCCTCGCGCTCTGCGCCGTCCTGGTCGACCGGTTCGTCCTGAACGCCGAGTGGTGGCAGGTGCGGCACACCGTCACCACCCGGCCGGTCGCGCCGCAGGGCGAGATCGGCCCGCCGCCCGGCCCGCTCACGGTGAGCTGGGAGCGGACGGCGCGGATCCACCACGGGCCCGTCGCCGCGTACGACAGCGTCGCCTACGAGGTCGCCGACGGCCAGGTGGTCACCGCGTCGGGGCGGGGCCTGGAGGTGCGCGACGCCCGGACCGGCGACGACCGCTGGAGCTACCGCCGCGCCGGGTGGACGCTGCTCGGCTGGGCGTCCACCGGGGCCCGGCTCGTCGCCTACTTCGAACGCGACGGCGACCGCGGCGACCGGCAGATGGTCGGGCTCGACGCCCTGTCGGGCGGGCTGCTGTGGCGGCGCGGCGACGCCGAGCACCCGGCCGCCGCCGGGCGCGCCACGCTGCGCTGGCCCGCCGCCGAGGACGTGGTGCTCACCACCGACGAGCGGCGGCGCGAGCTGTACGGACGGTCCGCGGCCACGGGCTCGCGCGTGTGGCGGATGCGGCTGCCGGCGCGGTGCGCCCTGTTCGACGGCAGGGCGCGCCCGGCCGCCGGAGGCGAGGACCTCGCGGTGGTCGCGCTCGACTGCCCCGGCCGGTCCCGGCTGATCGCGCTCGACCCGCGGAACGGCCGCGTCCGCTGGAACCATCCGCTCGGGTCGCGCGGCGCACCCGAGGTGGCGATGGTCGAGGGCGTCACGCTCGCGGCGGACGGTTCGGCGCTGCGGGCGTACGACCGGGACGGCAAGCAGTTCGCGCAGTGGCCGGGCGACGCCGTGTGCGGCGACGGCACGCTCTGCCCGGGGGCGCTGCTGGACGGGCGGCTCGTCGTGTCGTACCACCCGCGGGGCGAGCCGGAGGGCGCGTCCCGCCTGGAGGCGGTCGAGGTGGCGTCGGGCCGCCGGGCGTGGAGCCGCGACGCCCCCGAGTACGCCGCGTTCGCGCAGGCGGGCGACCGGATCTACGGGCTGCGGGCGCGGCTCGCCGAGGGCCTGCTGCCCGCCGGGGTCGACATCATCGAGCCGACGTACGGCGGCGCCCGCACCGCGCCCGCGCCGTTCGCGGTGGACCCGGAGATCGACGGGGTGCGGCCGTGGCTGGCGGCGGCGGGCGGCCTGCTGTACGTGGCGGTGCCCGAGGCCGCGCCCCGCCCGGACGGCGCCGCGCGGCTCGTCGCGCTGCGCGGCGGCCCGGCGGGGACGGGCCCGGCCGAGCTGGGCGGCGTCCCCGAGAGCGACTGGCCCGACGCGTGCGGGCTGCTGAAGAGGCCCGACCTCGCCGCCGTCCGCATGGACGACTACGAGACCCGTCCCGGCCGCGCCGTCGTGGGAACGGTCAAGCTGCCGCGTCCCGTCACGTGCGCCTACGAGGCCAAGGAGCCGAGGAAGCGCGCGAAGGCCCGGCCGGGCGACCGTCCCCGCGACGAACGAACCCTCGCGGGGGAACCGCGCGCGGGAGAGCCGGGCGCGGGGGAGCCGGGCGCGGGAGAGCCGGGCGCGGGGGAGCCGGGCGCGGGGGAGCCGGGCGCGGACAGCCCGAACGGCGACCTGGCCCCCGGTTCGTCCGAGCCGGAACGCCCGAAGCCCGAGCCGTCCGGCACCAAGGGCTCCCCTGCCCCCAAGGGCTCGAAAACGGCGGGCAAACCCGACGACGCGGGCCTGGGGGAGTCGGAGTCGTCCGACCGCACGCTGCGGATCTCGGTCCGCTGGGTCGCGCCCACCGGCTCCGCCGCCTCCGGCCTCCTGGACGCGCTCCAGTCCACCCAGAGCAAGGCGCGCCGCCGCACCGACCTCGGCGGCGACGAGGTGTACGAGCTGGGCCCCACCGCCGGAACGATCGCCATGCGCGTGGACCGCTACATCATCGTGATCGACGCCAACCGCACGAGCGGAACGGCCGTCAGCCTCGCCAAGTCGGTCGCCACCCGCCTCCACCGCCCCCGCCCTGAACGCCGAGGCCGGCGGGCCTGGTCAGCAGGCTGGTCAGCGGGCCTGTTCGGGTTCGGGGGCGGGGGTGGAGCGGCCCGCCCAGCTCTCCAGGTGGGCGACGAAGCTCTCGGCGTGGGCGGGCCAGTGGTAGCGGGCCCGCGCCGTCTCGTAGCCGCGCTTGCCCTGGCCGACGCGCAGCTCGGGGTCGGCGCGCAGGCGGCGGACGGCGTCCGCGGCGGCGTGCGGGTCGCCGAACGGGACGACGGCGCCGCAGCCGGCGGGCTCGACGATCCGCACGGCGGGCGGCAGCGGCGTGGTGATCACCGGGATGCCGCGGGCCATGTACTCCACGACCTTGGTCGGCATCGAGTGCCGGTAGTTCGGCTCGTCGTGCAGCAGGGCGAGCCCGGCCATGGCGCCCTCGGCGATGCGCAGGGCCCGGTCGTTCGGGACGAAGCCGTACCAGCGCAGGACGCCCTCGCGCTGGGCGTCGCGCAGCGCCGGGCGGACCCGCTGGTCGGCGGCGCCGATCAGCTCGACGGTGACGCCCTCGGGGGCGAGCAGCCGGGCCGTCTCGATCATGTCGAGCGCGCCGCGCGCCACCGACAGGTGCCCGACGTAGACGGCGCGGCGGTCGTCGGGCGGGCCCGGCGGCAGGTCGGCGACGTAGGTGGTGTTGGGGACGACCGGGTGCGGGTCGCGGAACCGGGCCCGGTAGCCCTCCTCGGCGAGCAGCAGCCGGTGCCGCCGCTCGCTGCGGCTCTCCAGCCGCCGGACGGCCGGGCGCAGCAGCGGGCGGGCGGGCGCGGGCACCCAGCCCTTGGCCGACAGCGCGGCGGCGGTGTCCTCGTGGACGTCCCACACCACGGTCCGGCGCCGTACGGGGCGCGGCAGCGAGACCAGCAGCTCGGGGTCGTGCAGCAGCACCAGGTCGGCGTACGCGGAGTGCTCGACCAGCGCGCGGTGCGCCGCGCGCAGGGCCCGCAGCCGGTGTCGGCCGGTGGCGCGCGGGACGTCCACCGGGCTGATCTCCCGCCACGGGGTCACGTTGCACGCCCGGAACGGGGCGATATAGGTGACCTCATGGCCCGCGTCGATCAGCGCGCGGATCTGCCGGTGCAGAATCCGTGCGTCCTCGGGATGGTGCACGACCGTGCAAACGCAGACCCGCATTCCACTCACTCCGGAAGGTGCCGATAATCGCCCACGGTGGATTCTTTGCCGTGCATGGAAATTGCGGATGAATTCCGTTCGACGGGCGGATGCACGCCCGTGGGCGGGCGTTCACCCGCCGCCGCGGCCCGCGGCGGCGCTCAGAGCAGCTCGACCGCCCCGTGCCGGACCGAGCGTGTGCGGCCCCTGGAGTCGAACAGCAGCCGCGCGTGCCGGGCCAGCGTCGCCGCGTCGTAGGCGGCGTGGTCGGCCAGCACGATGGCGAGGTCGGCGTCCGCCAGCGCGGCGACCAGGTCCGTCCCCGCGTTGCGCACCTGGCAGCCCTCGACCTGCCAGTCCTTGACGTACGGGTCGTGGTAGGCCAGGTCGGCGCCGAGCCGGGCCAGGCGCCGCGCGACGGGCCGGGCGGGCGACTCGCGCTGGTCGGCGATGTCGGCCTTGTACGTCACGCCGAGCAGCAGCACCCGGGCGTTCTTGAGGGCGCGGCCCTCGCGGTTCAGGAGCTGCTGGGCCCGCTCGACGATGTAGCGCGGCATCCGGTCGTTGATCTCCTGGGCCAGCTCCACGAACCGGAACGGGTAGCCGAGCGACCTGACCTTGTACGACAGGTAGTTCGGGTCGATCGGGATGCAGTGCCCGCCGACGCCCGGCCCCGGCCGGAACGCCTGGAACCCGAACGGCTTGGTCGCCGCGCAGTCGATGGCGTCCCACAGGTCGATGCCGAGCTCGTGGCAGAACACCGCCATCTCGTTGACCAGCGCGATGTTGACGTGCCGGTAGGTGTTCTCCAGCAGCTTGGCCATCTCGGCCTCGCGGGTGCCCTTGGCCTGGACGACCTCGTCCACGAACTTGCCGTAGAACGCGGCGGCGGCCGAGGCGCAGGCCGCCCCGTGCCCGCCGACGATCTTGGGCGTGTTGCGGACCCCGTAGACGGGGTTGCCCGGGTCGATCCGCTCCGGCGAGAACGCCAGGTGGAAGTCCTCCCCGGCGACGAGCCCGGAGGTCTCCAGGATCGGCCGGACGACCTCGTCGGTCGTGCCCGGGTACGTGGTCGACTCCAGCACGACCAGCGTCCCCGGCTCCAGCAGGCGCGCGACCGTCCCGGCGGCGCCGCGCACCGCGGTCAGGTCCGGTCCGCCCTCCTCCGAGAGCGGGGTCGGCACGCAGATGACGATGGTCCTGGCCCCCTCCAGGACCGCCTCGTCCGTGCTCGGGACGAAGCCGGCGGCGAGCATGTCCTCAACTTCGGCGGGCGAGACGTCGTCGACGTGCGACAGCCCCGCCTTCAGCCCGGCGACGACGCGTGCGTCGCGGTCGAGGCCGCCGACGCGCAGGCCGGCCCGGCAGGCCTCCCGCACGAGCGGCAGCCCGACGTAGCCGAGCCCGATGACCACCAGATCCACGCCGGTGGCTCCCTTCGCGAGTTCACGGTCCTGGTTCACGGCCGCCCAGCGCGGCGTACGCCTCGCGGTAGCGGACCGCGACGGCCCGCCAGGTGCGTTCGGCGCTGACCCATTCGCGGGCCGACCGTCCGATTTTTCTACGTACTTCCGGACTGTAAACGAGCCGGTCGAGGGAATTCGCCCATGCTTCCGGATCTTCGGGAGGTGTTAACGTGCCGGTCACACCCGGTTCGACCATTTCACGCAGAGCATTGACATCACTTGCTATTACTGGGATTCCCCCGGCCATCGCCTCGATCGGCTTCAGGGGCGTCACCATCCGGCACACCCGGTCGTCGCGCCGGGGGACCGCGAACACATCGAGGACCGCGTGATACCGACGAACCGCATCCATCGGCACCCTGCCGGTGAACACGGCGCGCACGCCGCGCTCGGCGGCGCGGCGTTCGAGCGCCCCGCGCTCGGGCCCGTCGCCGACGAGCAGCAGCGTGACGTCGGTGCCGCGCGCCGCCAGCAGCGCGGCGGCGTCGATCAGCGTGTCGATGCCCTCGTAGCCGTAGAACGACGAGGTCAGGCCGACGACCGGGGCGTCCGGGGCGATGCCGAGGTCGGCCCGCAGTCGCGACCCGTCCGGCAGCGGTTCGAGGAACGAGCCGTCCACCCCGTTCGGCACCGTGATGATCTTGCCGTCGGGGACGCCGCGCGAGGCGATCTCGGCGCGCATGGTCTCGCCGAGCGTGACGACCAGGTCGGCCTCGTTCATCCGCCGCGTCTCCAGCTCGCGGGTGAGCCGGTAGAACGGGTCGTCCTCGCTGCGGGACGGGTCGCGCGACAGCCAGGAGTCCTCCAGGAACCCGCGGACCTCGTACACGACGGGCAGGCCGTGGCGGCGGCCGAGCTCCAGCGCCACGGCGGCGTTGAGGTGGTTGCTGACCGCGTGCAGGACGGCCGGGCGGACCTCGCCGACGATCGGCTCGGCGAGGTCGGCGGCCTTCTCCACGGCCCGCACCGGGTCGCCGGGCGGCAGCCACGGCAGCAGCCGGTGGTACGGCACGCCGTCCACGTCCACGCGGGGCCTGGTGTCGCCGACGCCCTGGCTGAGCGGGTAGCCGAGGCGCGTGACCACGTGGGTGTCGAAGCCCATCTCGCGCTGCGCGACCGCGATCCGATGCGTCCGGACGGTGTAGCCGGCGTTCGTGGCGGGCAGTGCGTTGGTCACGAACGCGAGCACGCCGGGCCCGGACGCGGACCGCGCGGGGCGGCCGGGCGGGGGCGTGTGCGCCAGCAGGGCGCGCAGCTCGGCGCACTCGCGGGCCTCGGAGCGCGGGCGCGGGACGGCGAGGCGGGACCGGCTGAGCCGGACGCCCGCCCGGCCGGGCGCGGCGCGCGCCAGCAGCCGGACGGCGAGGCGCGGGGTCCGCGCCGGATCGTCGCGGAACTGGCGCCAGGCGAGTCCCGGCAGGTAGACGGACCTTTTCAGCACGGACCTCTTGTCCAAGGGTCTGGTGAGCACGGCGGGCGAGCGTAAGCGACCCCGATGAACAGAAGGGAAATCGAGTTGGCGCCTATCGTGCACGTCCTGGGGGCGCGGCCGAACTTCGTCAAGGCCGCACCGGTCATCGACGCGCTGGCGGCCAGGGGCGCCGAGCAGGCCGTCGTCCACACCGGCCAGCACTACGACGAGCGGATGTCGGAGATCTTCTTCACCGAGCTCGGGCTGCCCGAGCCGGACGTCAACCTCGGCGTCGGATCCGGCAGCCACGCCGCGCAGACGGCCGCATTGCTGACAGGGCTTGAGCAGGAGTTCACGAGCCGTTCACCCGCGCTGGTCATCGTGTACGGAGACGTGAACTCGACCATCGCCGCCGCGCTCGTCGCGGCCAAGCTCCAGATCCCGGTCGCCCATGTGGAGGCCGGGCTGCGCTCGTTCGACATGACGATGCCCGAGGAGGTCAACCGGCGGCTCACCGACCAGCTCTCCGACCTGTGCCTGGTCACGAGCCCGGAGGCGGTCGGGCACCTGGCCAACGAGGGCGTGCCGGTGGAACGGGCCCACCTGGTCGGCAACCCGATGATCGACACGCTGCTGCGCAACCTCGACGCGTTCGACACCGGACGGGTCCGGGCCGGCCTCGGGCTGCCCGCCCGGTACGTCCTGGCGACGCTGCACCGGCCCGCCAACGTGGACGCGCCCGACATCGCCGCCGAGCTGGTCGGGCACCTGCACGGCGTCGCCGACCTCGCCGACGTCGCGATCCCCGTGCACCCGCGCGGCCGGGCGACCCTGCTGGCCGCCGGGCTCGACGCCCACCCGCGCGTGCACGTCCTCGAACCGCTCGGCTACATCGACTTCCTCGCCGCCGTACGGGGCGCGGCGGCGGTCGTGACCGACTCCGGCGGGCTCCAGGAGGAGACCACCATCCTCGGGGTGCCGTGCCTGACGGTGCGGCCCAACACCGAGCGGCCCATCACGATCACCCACGGCACCAACCGGCTCGTCACGTTCGAGGAGCTCGTCCCCGAGGCGCGCAAGGCCCTGGAGGGCGACGACCCGGCCCGCGCCGAGCGCAGGCCGCCGCTGTGGGACGGGCAGGCCGGGCCCCGCATCGCCGACGTCGTCATGGAGTTCCTCGGCGAGTACGGGGCGGCCCGGTGACCGGCGAGGACAGGGACGAGCAGGTGCGCGCCGCGGGGGCGCGCAGCGCCGCGTCCGCCGCCAAGGCCAACCGGCAGCTCGCCCGGCTGCGCGCCACGCTGCGCGAGCGCGAGTCGCGGGTGCAGGAGCTGGAGCGGCGGCTCGACGCGCTGGAGACGTCCACCACCCTCCAGTTCGGACGGCTCGTCGCGGGCGCGGCCCGCAACCCGAAGCGGCGCGGCGTGCGGCTGCCGCGCGAGCTGTACCGGCTCTGGCGCAAGCGGCATGCGCCGACCGTCGCCGTCTCCACCCGCGACGGCGAGCGGATCCAGCTCGACCACGTCGACCGCCCCGAGGACCGCCTCCTCGTCGCCGCGCCGTACGACGGGCCGGTGGTCGCCGGGGTGCTCGGCCGCGCCGCCGCGGGCGTGCTCGCCGGGCACGCGCGGGTCGTCTCGCTGTACCCGCACGACGCCACGATCGCGCTCGACACCGCCGACGTGGACGTGCTCGTCGTCGACGCCGCCGCCGGGGAGCCCGGGGGCCCGTGGGCCTACCTCGGCACCCCCGGCATGTACGACCGGGACCGCGCCCTGCACGACGTGCGGGAGCTGGCCCGCGGCCGGGGCCTGCCGCTCGTCCTGTGGGGCGAGGCGCCGCCGCCGACCCTCGCCGTCCTGGACTGGGACGCGACCGCCACCACGCCCGCCCAGCTCGCCGGGCTCGTTCGTTGAAGGGACACTCAGTGCGACCACGCGCCCTCGTCTACGGCGACGTCGATCTCAACCTGATCGACGGCTCGGCGATCTGGGCCCAGGGCATGGTGCAGGCGCTCGCCCGCGCCGGATGCGCGGTGACCCTCGTGCTCAAGGCCCCGGTCCGCACCGGGCGGCTCATCGACCCGCTGCGCGCCCTGCCCGGCGTCACCGTCCGCGCCCCGCACGCCGAGGGCCTCGTCGACCCCGGCCAGAGCATGCCGCCGCGCGTCGCCGGGCAGATCCTGTCCCGGATCGACGCCGAGGACCCGTTCGACCTGGTCGTGGTGCGGGGGCGGCGGCTCGCCGGGAAGCTCGCGGGCGGGCCGCTCGCCGGGCGCCTGTGGACCTACCTCACCGACGTCCCGCAGTCGGCGGGCGAGTTCGACGGCGCGAGCAAGGGCGAGCTGCGCCGCATCGCCGACGCCTCGCGGACGCTGCTGTGCCAGACCGAGGAGCTGCGCGGCTTCCTGGAGAGCGCGGTCCCGGCCGCGGCGGGCAAGTGCGCGCTGTTCCCGCCCGTGGTCGTCCTGCCCGAGGGCCTCGCGGCCCGGCCGGACGGCGCGCCCGAGGGCCGGGCGCTGCGGCTGGTCTACACCGGCAAGTTCGCGCCGCGCTGGAACACCTACGAGATGACCTCCCTGCCGCGCCTGCTGGCCGTGCGCGGCGTCGAGGCCGAGCTGCACATGGTCGGCGACAAGATCCACGACGATCCGAAGGACCCGGGCTTCGCCACCCGGATGCGGACGGCGCTGGAGACCGGGCGCGGCGTCGTCTGGCACGGCGGCCACCCGCGCGCCGAGGCGATGCGGCTCACGGCGGGCTGCGACGTCGGGCTGTCGTGGCGGCACCCGGAGCTGGACGCGAGCCTGGAGCTGTCCACCAAGGTCCTGGAGTGCGGCACGCTCGGCGTCCCCGTCGTGCTCAACCGGACCCCGATGCACGAGCGCCTGTTCGGCGCCGACTACCCGCTGTTCGCCGCGTCCGAGGACGACGTGGTGGACGCCCTCGCCCTCATCGGCAAGAACCCCGAGGTCTACACCCTGGCCGTCGACCGCTGCCGCGCCGCCGCCGCCGAGTACACCCTGGACGCCGCCGCCGGACGCCTCGTCCGCTACCTGGAGCAGGCGTTCCCGGCCCCGTCCGAGAGCGTCCTCGACGCCGCCCGCGCCTTCGCGGGCGCCGGCCCGGACGGCGTGCTCCCCGAGAGCCTGCCGGACGGCCTGACGGGCGACCTGATGGCCGACGTGGGCGCGGGCACGGGCCTCGGCGCGAGCACCGACGGCGGCGCGGGGACGCTCGCGGTGAACGAGCCGCGCAAGCTACGGGTGGGCGTCGCCGGGCACGACCTGAAGTTCTTCACCCGCCTGCTCGACTACCTGAGGTCACGGCCCGACATGGAGGTGCGCGTCGACCACTGGCAGGCGCTGAAGGTCCACGACCCCGACCGCGGGCAGGCGCTGATCGGCTGGGCCGACGTCGTCATCTGCGAGTGGTGCGGCCCGAACGCCCTCTGGTACGCCCGGCACAAGCGCCCCGGCCAGCGGCTCGTCGTCCGGCTGCACCGGTTCGAGCTGTACGCCGGGTGGCCGAAGCACCTCGACATCGACGCGGTGGACGAGGTCGTCTGCGTCAGCCCGCACTACGCCGACCTCACCCGGGAGATCACCGGCTGGCCCGCCGCGAAGGTCCGGCCCGTCCCGAACTGGGTGGACGACCACCAGCTCGACCGGCCGAAGCTCGCCGGGGCGCAGCACCACCTCGGCATGATCGGCATCGCGCCGTCCCGCAAGCGGCTCGACCTCGCGCTCGACGCCCTGGAGGAGCTGCGCCGCGACGACCCGCGCTTCACCCTGTTCGTGAAGTCGAAGCTGCCGTGGGAGTACTGGTGGATCTGGCAGCGCGACGACGAGCGCGAGCACTACGAGCGCGTGTTCCGCCGCATCCGCCGGTCGCCGCTGCTGTCGGGCGGCGTGGTGTTCGACGCGTACGGGCGGGACGTCGCGTCCTGGCTGCGGCGGATCGGGTTCGTGCTGTCCACCAGCGACGACGAGAGCTTCCACCTCGCCCCGGCGGAGGGCATGGCGTCCGGCGCGGTCCCCGTCCTGCTCGGCTGGCCCGGCGCGGACACCATCTACGACCCGCGCTGGATCCACGCCGACCCGTCCGCGATGGCCGCGTCCATCGCCGGCACGGTCGCCGAGGGCCGCTGGGAGGCCGACCGGACCCTGGCCCGCGACCAGGTCCGCGCCGCGTACGGCCTGGACGAGGTCTGCCGCCAATGGACCGACCTCCTCGCAAGACCACCCGCCCCCGTACACCCCGCCCGGGTCAGCTGAGCCCCCGCGACCGGCCCGTTGCCGGGCGGCGTACGTGGGGCCCCGCCGCCGGGCGGCGTACGTGGGGCCCCGCTGCCGGGCGGGGTGCGTGGAGCCCCGCCGCCGGGCCGCGTACGTGGGGACCCTGCCGCCGGGCCGCGTACGTGGGGCCCCGCCACGGGGCGGCGTGCGAGGAGCCCCGCCACGGGGCGGCGTGCGAGGAGCCCCGCCACGGGGCGGCGTGCGAGGAGCCCCGCCGCCGGGCCGCTACGCGGAGCCCCGCCGCCGGGCGGCGTACGTGGAGCCCCCCGCCGTGGCGCGTACGCGGACGCCGCCGGGACCTGCTGCATACGAGGACGCCGCCGGACGTGCCTCGTACGCGGACGGCGCTGGGCGTGGGACGGGCCCGGGCCGCGATCGCCGTGGATCGCGGGCCGGGACCGTTCCGGAGTGTGGGCGGGGTGTCAGCCGCCGCTGCCGACGACGGCCTCGATCTGCTCGGCGGGGAGTTGCGCGCGGTAGCCGTCGATCTTGGCCTCCAGCTTGGCGAGGCTGCGGCTGTAGGCGCGGCTGGACAGCCAGAACTTGTAGATGATCACCAGTTCGAAGGCCAGCATCCCGGCGGCCGACAGCGCCACCACCGGGATGACGGCGCCGGGGACGATCGCGGCGGCGACCGGCGCGACGATGAACACGCCCATCTGGAACTCGATGCCGCTGATCAGGTGCGGGCGGATCCGGCCGCGCAGCAGGGCGTCGCGGATCCGCGGGTACCACGGCACCCGCTCGTTGAACCCCTGGGCGAGCGCGGCGTTGGTGTCGCCGAGGACCCGGTTCTCCATGTCGGCCTCGGGGTCGGCGCCGAGGACGCCCTGCGCCGAGCGCAGTTCCTCGGCCATGGCCGCCTCGTCGGCGACCTCGCCGTTGGCGCGCCGTACGGCCAGTTCCAGCGCCTGCGACTGCTCCGCGGCGGCGGTGAGCTGCATGCGCATCTGCTGGCGCACCTTGAAGATCTCCAGGGCGTCCATGTAGCGGAGCATGTCGAGGAAGACCACCGCGACGGCCGTCCACACGTACGCCACGTTGTGCGTCGCCGCGTACTGCCCGCCCATCAGCGCGATCGCGCAGGCCAGCACCCGCACCCGGTCGAAGATGTAGTCGAGCCAGGCGCCGAAGACCGAGCCGGTGCCCTTCAGCCGGGCGATCTTGCCGTCCATGCAGTCGAGGGTGAACGACAGGTGGTACAGCAGCGCCCCCACCAGCAGCCACGGCCAGGAGGCCGCGGTGAAGCAGGCGCCGGCGCCGAGGCCGAGGATCAGCGCCCCCACGGTGAGCTGGTTCGGGGTCACGTTGGTCCGGTTGGCCGTGAAGCGGACCATCCGGGAGGCGAGCGGATCGACCAGCAGTACCGTCCACCATGCGTCACGCGCCTTGTACGTCCGTTGCCGGACGTCGTCGAGCGTGAAGTTCGCCATGGAGAGGTGTCCTTTCATCGTGAAGAGGCTTCCCCGGTCGCGGGTCACGCGAACCTCAAGATCATTTACAGCTCCGGGGGCGCGCGAACGCCTCTGGGAGCGCGTGCCCTGGCCCCGTGCGGCCCATCGATGCTATCGGCTTCCAGGGCGGGCTCTTCCGGCATGTCGCCTACTCGTGACCCGCCGCTCACAACGCGCTTATGCCCCGTGCCCGGCGGTCTCCCGGGAACGCGGCGGCCCGGCGGAACGGGTGGCGGCCGGCCCCGTCCCGCCCGTCCCGTGACGCGTTCGGGACCGAACCGGGGCCGTACGCGGCCGCGCCGCGGGCCCGGATGATCGCCGGGCGTCGGTAGGCTTTGCGGGTGAGCGTCAGTCCCCCGGTGTCGAAGTCGGTCGAGTCGTCGCAGGGCGGAGGGGCGTCGCCCCGGCCGGCCGTACGGACCGGCGCCGCCCGGCTGGGCCGCTTCGCCGCCGCGCACGCGCTGTTCGGCTGCGTGCTCGCCGCGGCGGTCTGGATCCGGGTGATCGCGGTCAAGGGCTACCCGGCGCCGCTGTGGTTCGGCGACTCCCAGGGCTACCTGAAGGCCGCGATCCACCTCGCGCCCGGCGCGACCCGGCCGAGCGGCTACCCCTTCCTGCTGTGGCTGATCAAGCCGTTCCACAGCTTCACCGTGATGGTGGCGGTGCAGCACGCCGTCGGGGTGCTCATCGGCGTGCTCGTCTACGTCCTTGTCTGGCGCGCCGCCCGCGCGGCGTGGCCGCCCGCCCCGGACGGCGCCGAGGGACGGTTCGGACGGTTCGGCTGGCGGGTCTGGGTCCCGGGCCTGATCGCCGCGCCGCTGACGGTGCCGGTGCTGATGCCCGTCCACCAGATCGCCCTTGAGCACATGCTCATGGCCGACAACCTGTTCACGTTCGTCCTGCTCGCGGCCGTCACGGCGGCCCTGTGGCGGCGCCGGATGACCTGGTGGCTCGGCGCGCTCGCCGGGCTGCTCGCGGCGGGCGCCGCGCTGACCCGCTCCGCCGGGCTGCCGCTGATCGCGGTGATCCTCGTCGCGATGGTGCTGCGCCGGGCCGGCTGGCGGGCGTGCGTGGCCGCCGTCCTCGCGTTCGTCGCGCCGATGCTGGGCTACATGGGCTGGTTCAAGGCCGAGCACGGCGAGTTCGCGCTCAGCAAGGCCGACCAGATCTGGCTGTACGGGCGGACCGCCGCGTTCGCCGACTGCAAGGTCATCAAGCCGCGGCCCGAACTCGCGATCATGTGCCCGAAGCGCACCGACCCGCGGATGTCCCCGGCGTTCGCGTCGATGTGGACGGGCGACTCGCCGTTCCGCAAGATCCCCGGCTGGGTCACCGGCCCGACCGCCAACAAGCTGGCGGGCGAGTTCGCGTGGGCGGCGATCAAGGCCCAGCCCGGCGACTACGCCAAGGTCGTCTACGAGGACACGATGCGGTCGTTCGACTGGGAGCGCGAGGCGTACCCGACCCCGTGGACCTGGCTCCAGTACGAGTTCCCCGAGGGCGAGGGCTGGCCCGACGAGCAGGCGCTGATCGCCGAGCAGTACGACCCGGGCGGCGGCGAGTTCCGCGTGGTCGACCCGTGGGCGAAGACGATGCTGAAGTACCAGGACCGCTACGCGATGCCCGACGCCGTCCTCGGCATCATCCTGCTCGCGGGCCTCGCCGCGGCGCTCCCGCACATCCGGCGCAACGGCCGCTGGACGCTCCTCGGCCCGGTCCGGCACTGGGGGACCGGCGCCCTGCTCCCGTGGGGGATGAGCCTCGCCCTGCTGGTGATCCCGGCGGCGACCGCCGACTTCGACTACCGCTACATCCTGCCCGCCGTGCCGTTCGCCTGCCTGGCCCTCGGCCTCGCCCTCATCCCGCCCCCGCGCGAACTCCGCACCGCCCCCGCGCCCCGCGAGGACGACCACGACGACGCGCCGCCCGAGCCCGCCGAGCCCGCCGCCGAGCCCGCCGCGGAGGCCACCGAGAAGGCCGTCCCCGAGAAGGAGACGGCCGACGACAAGGAACGGGCCAAGGAACCAGCCAAGGAGCAGGACAGAGAGCCGGTCGGCGACGAGGCGGCCGACGCGCGGTGATCAGCGCTTGGCGGCGCGCAGCTCGGTGAGCATGGCCTCCCACCGGGCCGCGATCTCGCCGATCCGGTAGCGGTCCGCGGAGGCCAGTGCGTTGGCGGCCATCCGCCGCCGCAGCTCCTCGTCGTCGATCAGCCGGATCAGCGCCTCGGCCAGCGCGCCGGAGTCCTCCGGCGGCACCAGCAGCCCGTCGTGCCCGTCGGTGATGATCTCGCGGGGCCCGCGCGGGCAGTCGAACGACACCACCGGCACCCCGCACGCGAACGCCTCGATGATCGTCATCCCGAACGGCTCGGCCCGCGACGACACCGCCAGGATCGACGCCTTGGCGATCTCGCCCTCCAGGTCGTTCGCCGGTCCCATGAGCAGCACGTCGTTGGAGAGCCCGAGGCCGGTGGCGCGGGCGCGCAGCCCGTCGCGGCGCGGCCCGCTCCCGTACACGCGCAGCCGCCAGCCCGGATGCTTCTCCACGACCTTCGCGAACGCGTCGATGAGCAGGTCGTAGCCCTTGACCCAGACCAGGCGGCCCCCGGCGGCGACGACCCGGTTCTCCTGCCGCGAGCGCGGGTGCACCTGGTCGGGCAGGCCGTTGCCGATGGTGACCACGCGGCACCCGCCGTCCGGCAGCGCGGCCTCGTAGTCGGCGCGGTCCGCGTCGGTGAGGGTCGTGACGGCGTCCAGGCGCGGGTACCACCGCTTGATCTCGGCGAGCAGGCCCGGCTCGTTCATGCCGAGCTGGAGGTGCTCCTGCGCGACGCGGACGACCCGGGCCGGGGCGAAGCGGGCGGCGGCGACGTTCAGCCCGGCGCGCGTGGTGACGAGCACGTCGGCGCGCATGCGGCGCAGCGCGCGGGCGAGGCGCACGTCCGTCCAGGCGGAGAAGCTGGAGTAGCACCGCTCCTCGGGGTGGACGAGCCCGCTCGGCCGCCCGGCGAGGCGCGCCGCGCGGGCGGCGTACGGCCACGGGGCCCTGGCGCCCGCCCGCTGGTCCACCAGCGAGCGCATCCGGACGCCGCCGGGCACCGGGAACGCGGGCTCGTCCGCGGCCCGGAGCACGCTGATGATCTCGACGCGGTGCCGCCGGGCGAGCTCC
This sequence comes from Actinomadura sp. J1-007, assembly GCF_009793335.1. GTDB lineage: Bacteria > Actinomycetota > Actinomycetes > Streptosporangiales > Streptosporangiaceae > Spirillospora > Spirillospora yumaensis. Next base: position 4,398,375 of record NZ_WING01000001.1, read on the forward strand.
CCGGCGAGGGTGAAGGTGCTGCGGACCGTTCCATCCATCGTGTAGGCGTCCAGCAGCAGGAACGAGATCCTCACCGCGCCGCCCCCGCCGTGACCGGCTCGACCGGGTGGCACGCGATCGACAGCTCGTCGCGCGCGGTGTAGTAGGGCCGCACGGTCGCGCGCCGGTCGCCCGCGCCCGCCGCCTGCTTCGGGAACGACAGCTTGCCGCGCTTGCCGGGCGCGTCGTCCAGCCGGGTCGCGAGCCGCGCGTGCAGGTCCGCCGCGTCGAGCCAGAGGTCCCACAGCGTGGACGAGGGGCCGGCGAACGCCTCGACCGCGAACGCGGCCTCGAACCGGGTGCCCTCGGTGCGGGCGTGCTCCACGAGCATGCCCGCGCCCTCCCGCGCGATCGCGACCAGCCGCGCCCCGCCGGGCACGTCCCCGCCGTACGCGAGCCGCCCGCGGATCCTGACCTCGCCGTCGCGCGGGTGGACCGCCTCGACCTCGGCGTGCGGCGCGACGTCCTCGACGGTCAGCATGACGGCGCCGCCCGCGGCGGAACGGCTCGCGCGGACGGCCCGGTCGCGGGGGACGGCGGCGTAGGCGAGCAGCCCGTCGAGCGAGAACCCGGGGTCGTCGGTCGGCAGCGGGACGGCCTGCTCGCCCCCGCGGCCGCCCGGCAGCTCGATCAGAACGTTCCACACGCCCGCCGCGAGGTCGCCCGCCGGCAGCGTGGCGGTGTCGCCGGTGACGGCGGCGGTCCGTTCGGCGCCGGACGCGGCGTGCCGCGCGACGAGCCGGGCGCCGTCCGGGAGCGGTTCCGACCAGCGCACGAGCAGCCGATCGTCGCCGTCCACCCTGGCGTGCCGAGCCACCGCGTCCACCGGCCGTCGCCTCCCCCGATCGCGAACGTGCAGTCAGGTAGCTTACCAACCGGTATCTGGTGTCTCACTCCACGTGCCGGATGGACCCGGAGGAGCGGCCCCGGCCCGTTCCCGCGCCGGACCAGTGTCAGCGGCGCGGGCGGCCGAGCCGCCGTCCCGCCGAGCGCGCCATCGACGGCACCTTCCCCGGGACGACGTGGACGGCGAGGTTGCCGCCGTTGGTCCGGTAGACCGACGCGCGGCGCATCCCGAGCGGCGCGCACGCCACCGCCGGGACGTCGGGCACGGTCGCCAGCGGGATCCGCAGCCGGGCGGACGCGTCGCCGACCGCGAGGTCGAGCCACACGTCCCAGCGCCCGGCGGCCAGGCCCTTGGAGTCGACCACGGCGGTGAACTCCAGTCCGTCCGCCCCGGCCTCCTGCCGGACCTCGCCCGTCCGCTCGCCGGACCCGCCGCGCCGTTCGAGGCGGAGGCCGACGCGCACGAGCGACGCCGAGCCGGGCGACGCGGCGGCGTGCCCGCGGACCCGCAGCCGCGCCCCGCCGTCCCAGCCGATCTCGTCGATGCCGAGCAGCTTCTCCAGGCCGGCCGTGCCGGGCGTCACGGTGAACGACACGTTGCCGTACCCCTTGGTGAGGAACGGCGTGACGAGGGCGCCGGCCCCCTCGCCGGTGCGCACGAACCGGGCGCCGGGCACCCCGGCCCCCTCGGCGGCGTCGGCGCCGAACCGGCCCTCCTTGGTCATCTGGTCGCTGGTCACCGCGACGTGCAGGTCCCACGTCCCGGCGGGCAGCGGGGACCCGGACGCGGCGGCGCCCATGTCCACCGCGGCGGCGAACGCCCCGTCGCCGTCGTGCTCGGCGGGCAGCCGGTGCTCCTCCCCGCTCTGCTTGCAGCGCAGGACGAGTTCGACGCGGCGCGCCGGGTCGTCCACCCGGTCGACCGCGGCGGTGCCGCGCACCCGCAGGACGTCGCCGTCCCAGTCGGCGCCGGTCAGCGTCCGCTCCACCTTGAGACGGTCGGTGACGTCGAAGTAGGCGTCGGGGATCGCGGCGGCCGGCTCGCGGAAACCGGGGTACAGCAGGTAGGCGCGGTCCTTGTCGACCATCACCGGGACCGGGTCGGGGTCGAGCTCCGCCTGGACGATCTCGCGGAGCAGCCCGCTGTGGCCGGTGCGCGCGCAGTGCGCGAGCAGCCGGTGCTTCGGCGGCATCCGCATCAGCACCGCCGGGGTCAGGTAGTCGTCGCACAGCGCCCGGACGGCGCTCTCGGTCTCCTGCGCGGCCTCCTCGGCCGCCGCGAGGAACCGGCCGTTGAAGCGGTGCAGCACGTCGCGCTGGAAGTGCCGGACGAGCATCCGGTCGCGGACCGGGCCCGGCTTGCGGTGCGACACCACGTTCTCGACGAGCGGCCGGGCGGCCTTGGCGAAGTACGGCCCGGCGGGCGCGCCGCCGGACTGCATGATGCTCGTGCCGTCGTCGCGTTCCACCAGGTAGTAGCAGTCGTAGTCGGCGATGATCGAGACGCCCGCCGAGTGCAGCAGGGCGTGCGCGGTGAACACCTTGTCCTCGCCCGACAGGATGCCCTCGGGAACGTGATCCCGTTGCCCGTCACCAGGTCGCGGCGGAACAGCTTGTGCGCCGTCAGCGAGCGGCCGTAGACGTCGAAGTCGGGGTCGTCGACCGAGACGCGCGGCACGGTCGCGCCGAAGCGCGCCACGCCCCGGCCGACGCCGACGTAGTTGCCGATCACGATGTCGGTGCCCTGCTCGTCGGCCATCGCGCACATGCGCTCCAGGGCCTCCGGGCCGAGCCGGTCGTCGGCGTCGAGGAAGAACAGGTACTCGCCGCGCGCGAGCCGGACCGCGGTGTTGCGCGGCCCGCCGGGACCGCCGGAGTTGGCCTGGTGGACGACCCGCAGCCCGTCGTGGACGGCGGCGAGCCGGTCGAGCTCCTCGCCGCTGCCGTCGGTGGACCCGTCGTCCACCGCGACGACCTCCACCCGCTCCGCGCCGAGCGTCTGCTCGAACACCGAACGGAGCGTGCCCTCCACCGACGCCCGGCAGTTGTAGACCGGGACGATGACGCTGACCTTCGGAGAGTCCATGTCCTCACCGCCCCTCACAGGGCGTCCCCCAGTACCTGGTCGACCGTACGGGCGGCGGCGTGCCCGTCGTCGAGGGGGCAGAAACGTTCGACGAACGCCTTGTAGCGGTCCTGGTGCCCGGCCGTGGCGGCGTCCACGTCCCGGATCGCCTCGATGAGCGCGTCGGACGTCTCCACCAGCGGGCCCGGCGCCTCGGCCTCGAAGTCGAAGTAGAAGCCGCGGAGCCGGTCGCGGTAGTCGGCGAGGTCGTAGGTGAAGAACAGCATCGGGCGGCCGGTGTTGGCGTAGTCGAACATCACCGACGAGTAGTCGCTGATCATCAGGTCGGAGATCAGGTACAGCTCGGTGATGTCGGGGTAGAGCGACACGTCGTACACGAAGCCGTCGCCGTCCTCGGGCACGCCGTCCACCACGTTGCTGTGCAGCCGGACGAGCAGCACGTGGTCGTCGCCGAGCTCCGCGCGGGCGCGGGCGAGGTCGAGCCGCATGTCGAACTTGTAGCGGCCCCGGCTGTAGTACTGGTCGTCCCGCCACGTCGGCGCGTACAGGACCACGCGCTTGCCCGCCGGGATGCCGAGCCGGGCCCGCACCGACGCGGCGACCGCGCCGGCCTCCGGGCTGTGCAGCAGGTCGTTGCGCGGGTACCCGGCCTCGATGATCTCGCCCTTGAACGCGAACGCGCGCCGGAAGATCTCGGTGCTGAACGGGTTGGGCGACAGCAGGTGCGTCCACTCGGGCAGCGCCGGGCCCGCCTGCTTGGTCTTGGACTGCGACTGGAGGGCCTTCTTCATGCCCGGCGTGTAGGCGAAGTGCACCTCCTTGATGTCGCGGCCGATCTTCTTCAGCGGCGTCCCGTGCCAGGTCTGGAGGACGACCTGGTCGGGGTGGCGCTGGAACCAGTCGCCGAGCCGGTGGTTGGCGACGATGTAGCGGGAGCTCGCGACCGCCTCGTGCCACTCCGCGCCGTTCAGCCGTACGGCCTTCAGCGTGCCCGGCAGCTCGACCTGCGCGTCGTTGACGACCCAGAGCTGCTCCAGGTCGGCGCCGCGGCGGACCAGCTCCTCGTGCACCGCCTTCGGGCTGTCGGAGTACTGCTTGCCGCTGAAGCAGGAGAACAGCACGGCGTCGCGCAGCCCGTCGCGGGCGACGCGGCGGCGGGCCTCCTCGCGCAGCTTGGTGCCCTCGCCGCGCTCCTCGCGGGACACGTCGCCGGTCACCGAGACGACCAGCCGCCCGTCGGTGCTCTCCAGCTCGTAGCCGCGCCGGGCCACCTTCGCCGGCTCGGGCAGCGTCGCGCCGCGGGCCAGGCGTACGGTCAGCGCGCGGTCCCCGTCGGGCCGGAACAGCACGTCCCAGCGGCCCGGACGCAGCGGCAGCACGCCCGCCACGGTCGGGACGGCCGCGACCGGCGCCTGCGCCCGCAGCGTGCCGTCCGCGCCGCGGACCAGGTCGAACGCGTGCTCCTTGCGCCGCCCGCGGCTGCGCAGCACGATCCGTCCGCCCTCGTGCACGGCGTGCGTGCCGGACAGCGACAGCGTGCCGTCCGCCGACCAGGAGCAGGCGTCGACGACGAGCCGGGTCGTGGTGACGCGGACCCGGACGTAGCCGCTCGGCCCCCGGCCCGCGTCGACCTCCAGCGCGCCGACCAGCCGCCGCGCGTCGTCCGCGCCCTCGGCGAGGACGAGCGGTCGGCCGTCCGCCGCGACCTCCCAGTCGCGGGTGTCGTCGATCGCGTCCTCGGCGATCGGCACGTCGGCGAGCCGGTCCGGGTCGATCCGCGCGGTGAACCCGCCGCCCGCCGCCGTGACGGGCACCGCGAGGGCGGTGTCGCCGAGCGTCAGCGTCAGCTCGGCCGGGGGCGTCCCGGTCGCTGAGCCCTGGATCACGAGCGCGTCGCCGTCCCAGGCGAGCGAGGTCGCCTTCGCGCGGACCCGCTCGACGTCGATGGCGAGGCCGCCGCCGACGATCCGCGGAACGATCCGCACGTCGTCGGCCACGTACCGGTAGGGCGGGTGCGCGCCGGTGCCCGAACCGCCGCCGCGCAGCGGCCCGGCGCGGAACACGCCCGCGTTCAGCACGGCCGCCTGCACCTCCCAGCGGCCCTCGGTCCAGTCGCCGCGCTCGCGCAGCCGTCCCGCGTCGAACGAGAACTCGAAACCGGACCAGGCGCCGGAGGACTTGCCGGGCTTCGGGGTCTGCCGGGCGCGTGCCACGATGCGCCGCCGCCCGGACCGCAGCGTGACCGCCTTGACCGACGTCCAGCGGCGGCGGCTGCTGACCGAGTTGATGTACGCCTCGCCGGTGACCGTCAGCCGGTCGCCGTCCCACTTCACCGCGTGCACGCGGCTGCGCAGCTTCACCTCGTCGCGGGCGCGGTAGACCTCGCGGGGGATCTCCAGCCCGTCGTCCTTCCAGTACGGGTAGACGACGTAGCGGCGCACCGGGTCGCGGACGATCGACGGCGACGACTTGCCCCGCTCGTACCGGACGACCTTGACCAGCTCGGTGATGTGGCCGCGCGAGGCCAGGTGCCACTTCAGCCGGGTCAGCGCCGGGACGGCCGCGAACACCTTGGCCGGGACGTCGGCCGCGTACGCCGCCGCCTGGGCGACGACCTGCTCGCGCTCGTCCTCGGACAGGTCGGGCAGCACGTCGAGGAAGACCAGCAGCTCGGTGGTGAGCGCGGCGATCTGGAACCGCCGCAGGTCCTTCGCGCGCCGGTTGCCCGCCAGCCAGGACGTCACCAGCGTCGCCGCGCCGAACCCGTCGGCGATCTCCTGCGGCTCGGTCGTGGACCGCGGCCAGCCGCCGCGCCGCCGCACCGCCACCTCCGAGAGCACGTCGACCGCGCCGGCGAGGCAGACGGCGCGGACCGCGACCGCCAGCTCGTCGTAGGTGCTGATGTCGGGGAACTCCAGCTTGTGCGCGTCCCAGAACGAGCGCCGGAACAGCTTGTTGGTGACCCGCCGGTCGCGCACCAGCTCGGGCGTGCGGCGCGCGTCGGTGCGGGAGCCGGGGCGCGGCGTCCCGCGCGCCACCCACCGGTGCACCTGGCCGCTGCGCCGCCGGACGGCCTCGGCGGCGGTGGCGAGGTCGGAGCCGGACGCGTCCAGGGCGGTGAACAGGCGCGCGAGGCCCTCGGGCGGCAGCGTGTCGCCGCCGTCGACGAACGCCAGGTAGTCGCCGGTCGCCTCGGCGGCGCCGAGGTTGCGGGCGGCGCCGCGGCTCAGCACGCCCCGCCGGACGAGCCGGAACCGGCCGTCGGGGAGCGCGGCCTCGGCGGCCGTGCCCGCCCCGTCGTCGACGACGAGGACCTCCAGGTCGTCGTGCGTCTGGGCCGACAGCGACTCCAGGGTGTCGCCGAGCTCCGCGCCGGCGCCATGGGTGAGGACGACGACGCTGATCCTGCGTGCGGGCAAGCGACCCACTCCTTCGACTGCGTGCACGACCCGGGGGAGCACCGACCGGTCGTGAGACGACGGGGTTGAGGCCGACGGGCGGGCAGGGGGCGCCCCCGGCGGGGGGTGTCACGTGTTACGTGTGACGTGTGTTACAGGCGATTCTAGAGTGCGCGCCGGACTACACCGGCGGGTTGGGGACCTTCTCCCCGAGGAAGAGCCGGCGGACGGCCCGCTCCGCGGCGTTCCCGTCGTCCCAGGGGCAGAACCGCTCCCGGAACGCGGCGCGCGCCTTGGTGGCGGTGTCGCTCCACGCGGCCCTGGACACGAACACGTCGGCCAGCTCGCTCTCCGTCGTCGCGATCGCGCCGGGCGGGAAGGCGGTCAGGTCGAAGTTGACGCCGCGGGTCAGCCGGTAGGTGTCCCAGTCGTTGGCGTAGATCACGATCGGCTTGTCGAGGTTGGCGTAGTCGAACATGACCGACGAGTAGTCGGTGAGCAGCGCGTCGGAGGCGATCCCGAGGTCCTCGACCGACGGGTGCTTGGACACGTCGATCACGCGGCCCTCGGGCCAGCCCATGTCGGCGGCCATGTTCTTCAGCTTGTAGTAGTAGTGCGCGCGCAGCAGCAGCACGTGGTCGTCGCCGAGCTGCTCGACGAACCGGCCGATGTCGAACATCGGGCTGTAGCGGCGCTGGTAGTCGCGGTGCGTCGGGGCGTACAGGATCGCCGTCGCGCCCTCGGGGATGCCGAGCTCGGCGCGCAGCCGGACGCGCTCCTCCTCGGTCGCCCGCACGAGCCGGTCGTTGCGCGGGTAGCCGATCTCCAGCATCTCGTACGAGCACGGGAAGCCGCGGTCCCACGCCTCGGTCGAGAGCGGGTTGGACGACAGCAGGTAGTCCCAGCGGTCCGAACGGGCCAGCAGGGCCTTGAAGTCCATGTCCCCGGCGCCGACCGGGTACTCCATCTGGTCCAGGCCCATCTTCTTCAGCGGGGTGCCGTGCTGCGTCATCATGTGCACCTGCCCCGGCCGCTTGACGTAGTTGTCGGGGAAGTTGACGTTGTTGACGAAGTACTTGGCGCGGGCCATCGTCCGGTAGTAGTCGGCCGACCCGGACACCACGTACTCCACGCCCTCGGGCATGCTCTTGCGGGCGCCGGGCTTGACCACCCACACCCCGCGGACGTGCGGGGCCAGCTCCCGGGCCTTCTCGTAGATCGCCGCCGGGTTGCAGGCGTAGCCGCGGTACCAGTAGGCCGCGAACACCGCGAGGTTCTCGTCGATGGCGAGGCCGCGGTGCATCTGGTAGTAGCGCTCCTTGGCGAGCTCCTTGGAGTAGAGCACGCCGCGCTTGCGCAGGTTGAGCGCCTTCTTCGCGCTCTTCTTGGCCTTGACCTTGACCTTGGAGCCCTTGATCCGCTGGAAGCCCCGGTAGTCGTTCTTCTCGATCAGCCGGTGCTTCTCGGCGAGCAGCGGCGGCTCGGACGGCGGGGTGTGGTCCGCGGGCCTGTACTTGTTGTAGATCTTCGACATCTCGGCGAAGAACCGGGCGTTGTCGGACTCGTGCACCCGGTCGCCGCGCTCGATGATCACCAGCAGGTGCCAGATCGTGCGGTTGAACATGAGCTGGCGGTACGGGTCGGCGCGCTCGCCGAGCTCGTCCATGAACGCGAAGATCCGCTCGTACTGCGCGAACGCGTCGAAGTGCTTCTCGCCCGCGGTCTTGGTGATCGCGCCCCGGCGCCGCTGGCGGTAGATGTAGCAGACCCGGTCCAGCAGGCTCAGCCGCTCGGCGGCCATCAGGATCGGGTAGGTGACGTTGACGTCCTCGTAGTAGCCGCTGCTGAAGCGCAGCCCGAGGTCGAGCAGGAACTCGCGGCGGATCGCCCGGTTCCAGGACGTCATCATCAGTTCCAGCACGCTCGGGCGCTCGGCGATCGTGAAGACGTCGGGCGCGGGCGGCTCGCGGAACAGGTGGTTGATGATGCTGCGCTTGACCCGGCCGTTCCAGTACGCGCGGGCGTAGTCGAACAGCAGCACGTCGGGGCGGGTCTCGGCGAGCCGTTCGCAGATCGCGCGGACGGCGCCCTCGGTCGCGTAGTCGTCGCTGTCGAAGAACCAGACGTAGTCGCCCGTCGCGGCGTCGAGGCCGGCGTTGCGGGCGTTGCCGAGGCCGACGTTCTCGGTGAGGTGGAGCACGCGCACCCGCGAGTCGCGCTCGGCGAACTCGTCGAGGATCTCTCCGCAGCCGTCCGGCGAGGCGTCGTCGACCGCGATGACCTCCAGATTGGGCAGGTCGGGGTCGAGGATCGAATCCAGGCATTGCCGGATGTATCCCTGCACTTTGTGCACGGGAACGATGACGCTCAGAGAGATGTCGTTAGCACTGCTCACGTGAAGGCCAATCAACTGCTCGGTAATATCTGGACTATACCCGCACCAAGGATGTAAGGCGTTAAGTCCGCCCGTGCGAGGGCTTCAGCAGCCAGCGGGCCCGCGGCTCGACCGCCCAGTGGGTGGCGCGCTGCACCGGCGCGGTGCCGAGGACGATGCCGAGCGCGAGGGCGGAGGCGGTCACGCCGACCAGGCCGAGCGGGGTGTGCAGGACGGGCTCGGCGAGGAGGCCGGTGTAGTCGAAGCACTTAACGATCAGCCCGTGCAGCAGGTAGATGTACATCGTCCGGGTGCCCATCCGGGTGAACCAGGTGTGCCCGCGGGGGATGATCGCGAGGAACGCGGCGCCGAGCACGATCGCCAGGGCCACCGTCAGCAGCCGGCCCGACATGCCCTCCAGGCCCGAGTAGCCCATGTCCCGGTAGCCCTGGTTCCACCAGATGAAGCCCTTGTTGATCTTGGGCAGGACGGTGCCGAGCTCCCACACGTACGCGATCGGCAGCGCCGCGATCAGGATCGCGAACCCGGCCCAGCGGGCCCAGGACCGGCGCAGGACCGCGACGTGGTCGGGGTTGATCGCGAGGCCGAGCACGAAGAACGGCAGCAGGCCGGCCGCCCGCGCGATCGTCCCGTCGGTGTTGAACGCCCAGCTCCCGCCGACCAGCGAGATGGCCAGGGACACCGCGAACGGGTGCCGCAGGTGGCCCCACAGCGGCACGCTCAGCCGCCACAGCACCATCGCCACGAGGAACCACATCAGGAAATGCGGGCTGAACAACTCGTTCAGCCGGAAATCGACGTCCTTGAGCACGATCAGCTGCGTGCGATAGAGCACGATGAAAATCACATAGGGGACGACGAGTGTCGGGAAAATGCTCCGGAACTTGTCGGTGGAGCGAAGGAATCCACGCGAGAAATACCCGGACATGAAGACGAACAACGGCATGTGGAAGCCGTAGAGGACGACGTACGCCGCGTGCGCCGACCGGCTGTCGCCGAACTCCGCCCACACGTGGCCCACGACGACCAGGACGGCCGTGCAGAACTTCGCGTTGTCGAAGAAGGCGTCGCGCTGCCGCTTGGGGGCGGGGCGGGCGCTCCGGTCGGTGCGGACTCGCCGGCGGACGGGGGGCGGGTCTGTGGGAGGATGTCGGTCATGTCTCCGAAATGATCCGTTTGGCGCGTGACAACCGCTCGCGGGGAGGCATGAGGACTCTAGTCCCCAATTGGGGATGCTGGGGCCAGAAGGGTGATTCTTCTATAATCGGACTCCCCGTGCCGGGGTCGAGGACGCGCAGCGTGTCGCGGTACCGCTCCAGATCGTAGGCGAAGAGCGCTCCTACCGGCCGGTGTTCGGGCGCCGGAGCGGCGTGAACACCCACCTCAGCTTCGGCTCCAGCGCCCAGCTCATGCACCTCACGACCGGCTTGGAGCACAGGAACGTGCCGACCACGACCGCCCCGGCCATCACGGCGAGCACGCCGGGGGTGGTGTGCATCCAGTCCGCGCCCCACCAGCCGGTGAAGTTGAGCAGCCGGGTGACGAACCCGTGCAGCAGGTACGCGTACAGCGTCGTCGCGCCGAGCTTGCTGAACCAGTGCCGCTTGCGCGGCACCACGCTCAGGAACGCGGCGACGAGCACGATGGCGCACGCGAACATGCCGAGCCGCATCGCGCTGCCGGTCAGGTTGTCGACGCCGAGCTGCTCGTGGGTGTTCTTCCAGTAGATCCAGCTCCGCGTCATCCGGTTCATGGCCAGGTACGCCACGCCGAGCCCGCCGGCCAGCACGGCGAAGCCCGCGATCCGGGCGGCGGGCCGCTTCAGCAGCTCGAAGTGCTCGGGCCGCAGCGTGAGGCCGAGGACGTAGAACGGCAGCAGCCCGATCACCCGGTGGATGTCGAACGTCCCGCCGAGGTCGCTCATGTACGACAGCAGCGAGAACAGCACGGCCACCGCCAGCGGCCAGCGGATCTGCTGCCACACCGGCGTGGACAGCCGCCACAGGAACAGCGCGCACAGGAACCACGTCAGGTAGTACGGGTTGAGCAGGCTGATCTCCAGCTCGTTGCGCCCCGCCAGCCAGTCGTAGATCGAGTAGGCGAACTCGAACACCACGTACGGCACGCCGACGTTGGTGATGAGCTTGCGCGCCTTGCCGCCGGCGAACGTCCAGTTCCGCGAGAAGTAGCCGGTGATCACGATGAACAGCGGCATGTGGAACATGTAGATGAAGATGTACAGGCCCTTGGCCAGCGGCACGTTCAGCAGGTTGGCCAGGGAGTGCCCGACGACGACCAGCAGGATCGCCAGGAACTTGGCGTTGTCGAAGAACGGGTCGCGTTCCTTGCGCGGCTTGGCCTGCGGCGCGCCCGCCTCCACGTCGGCCGCGGCCGGGGGCGGCACGGCCCCGCCGGGTCCTGGACGCCGACCGGCGGCCCGCCCTGCGGCGGAATCCCGGGAACGGGCGGCGCGGACGGCGGGGACGCGGGCGGCGGCGACGGTACGAACGGTGCGGGCGGCGGGGCGGCGACGGAACCCGCCTGGCCGGGCGGCACCGGCTCCCGGGGGTTCGGGGGCGTCGGGGCTCCGGCGGGCCGGGTGGGGTACGTCATGGGGCGCGGGGTCAGGGCTCCTTGCAGGGGTCGGCGTCGGCGCGGATCTCGCCCTGCTGCTTCGGGATCCCGCTCTTGGCGCTCTTGAGGTTGGTCCAGGAGGAACCGACGATCAAGTCGACCACGCCGGGGGAGCCGCTGGTGCTCGCGGCCGGCTGCGGCGCGTTCGGGATCAGCCGGTTGAGGGTCTGCGCCTGCTGGTCGGCGCCCGCCCCGTACGTCACCCGGGAGGTCTTGGTGGTGGCGGCGTTGCCGACCTTGACCACCTGGAAGCCCTGCGACTCCAGGTCCTCGGCGACGCGGCGGGCCTGGCCGACGATGCCGCTGGCGTTGAGCACGCGCACCCGCACCTGGCTCGGCGGGATCTTCGCCGCGCTCGGCTTCTCCTCGGTCGGCACCGTCTTGTCGCCGCGGATCGCCGCGAAGAACGGCTGCGCGGCGCTGGTGAGCGCGACCCGGTTGGGGTCCTGCGGGTCGGGGGCGGACGGCACGGTGACAAAGCGCAGCTTGCCCGACGTCATCCCCTGCATCCCGCTGGCGATCTTCATCATCACCGGCGGGGTCAGGTCGTTGTCGGTGGTGAGCGACTTGGTCGTGGCGTTGACCAGGCCGAGCAGCTTGCCCGGGTTGCTCAGCACGCCCGCGCTCATCGCCTTGTTGGCGAGCGCGCCCATGAACTTCTGCTGCCGCTTGATCCGGTCGGTGTCGGAGCCGTCGCCGAGGCCGTGCCGGTTGCGGACGTAGGCGAGCGCGGTGGCGCCCTTGATCGTGTGCCGGCCCCTGGACAGCCGCAGCTTGGACTGCCGGTCGTTGACGTCCTTCGGCAGGCAGACCGGGACGCCGCCGACGGCGCTGGTGATCGCCTTGAACCCGTTGAAGTCGACCTGCATGAAGTGGTCGATCTTGATGTCGGACAGGTGCTCGATGGTCTTGACCACGCAGGACGCGCCGCCCGCGGTGAACGCGCCGTTGATCTGCGCCCGCGACTGCGCCGGGGTCTTGCCGCCGCCCTTGGTGGTGCACGACGGCATCGGCACCATCAGGTCGCGCGGGAAGCTGATGCCCATCGCCTGCCCGCCGCCGGGCGACAGGTGCAGCAGGATCATCGTGTCCGAGCGCGGCGGGTCGTTCTTCATGCTGCGCCCGTACTCGGAGTTGGCGCCCTCGCGGGTGTCGGACCCGAGGAGCAGGATGTTCATCGCGCTGTTCAGCTTCTTCGGCCGGTTGGGGCCGACGAGCGCGTCGGTGTCCTCGTGCGCGATGTTGCCCATCGCGTTGCGGTAGACGCCGTACGCGGTGAGCGATCCGGCCACCATGACCGCCGACAGCCCGACGCAGACCCAGCCGAGGACGCGCCAGCCGCGCCGACGCGCCGGCTGCGGATCGGCGTCGTCGACGTACTCCATGTACATCGGGTTGCTGTTCATCGGCTCCGTGTCGGGGCGGGCCCGCTTCCAGGGGTCGGGTGACAAAGGGAGGGCAAAGAGAGAGTAGGTCAGGCGAGGCGGCGAACGGACCCGGATCCGTCTTTCCATCCGGGCAGTCCCGCCACCGCCGTCACATGCTCCAGTCTCGCCCGGCGATCTAGGAGGTCTTTGTCGAAGTTTCGTTGGATTATGACGGAAGCACCTGAGGCTAGTGGTGCGACCAGGCCCGCCAGAACCCCGTCGAGTGTGGCGTAGGACATGTCAACCAGCACTCTGTCCTGCGCGTCCAGCTCCCATTTCGCGGCGGTCTCGCGCGCCGCGGCCGCCACCTCCGCCCCAGAGAATGTGGTCTTTGTCACAGTAAACGCGGGCAACGCCGGTGTCACGGCCGGATCCGGAACGAACCGGTCCCCGTACGCGCGGACCTCCACCGCGTAGTCCACGACCCCCGGCGGGCACTCGGCGAGCGGGCCGCCGAGCGCGTGCAGCGAGAGCCCGACCACCTCCTCGGCGTCCGCGTCGTCCACCACGTGTCCGAGCACCTCCTCCGCCGCCACCAGGAGGTACGGCCCGGACGCCCCGCCGGGTTCGGCGGGGGCGGGGGCGAATCCCGGCCCGACCGCGGCGGGGTCCACCGGCTCGGCCACCAGCCCGGCCGACCAGCACGCCATCAGCCACGCCGCGCTCTGCCAGTGCGGCGGCAGCGCGAGCACCGCCCGCGTGCCCGGCTCCGCGCCGAGCCCGTCCACGAGCAGGTTCGCGGTCTTGGCCACCCAGTTGTCGAACGTTCTGGCCGACAGCTCCACCCGTTCTCCGGTCGCGTCGTCGTAGAACGTCACCAGCGGCCGCGACGGGTCGTCCTCGACCCGGCGGCGCAGCAGATCCGGGGGCCCGTCAGGGAAGACATCGCTCATGGGCCGAGCGTACGGCCCGCCCGCGCGGGACACGTCACCATAGGACGATGACCGCTACGCTCCGCATCGATGAGCGACCTCCTCGACGACCGCGGGCCGCGCGCCTGCGCCCGGACCGGCGGGAACGGCGGGACGGGACGGTGACCGCGGGGCGGCTGCTCGCCCGGGCCACCGTCGCGCCCGCGCTGCTCGTCGCGGCCTGGCTCGCGGTGTCGCTGCCCCTGCTCATGGCCGGGGCGTTCCGTCCCGGACCGGCGATCGTGCTGTACGTGCCGGTGGCCGCCGGGACGCTGTGGCTCGGGCTGCGGGGACGGCCCGCGCACCCGTTCCGCGAGGGGCTCGGCGCCGTCTCCTGGTGGTCCACGGGAGGGGTGCTGGCCGTCGCCGGGGGGTTCCTCGTCCTCCAGCTCGCGATGTGCTCCGAGCAGATCATCGTGCGCCGCGACCCCGCGTCGTACGCGCAGTTCGCGGCCTGGCTGAACGAGCACGGCTCGCTCCCGATCACGCAGGACCGGTGGGCGTTCGGCGGGAGCGACCCGTCCCTCCAGTACGCCAGCCCGGCGTTCTACCAGGTCGGCGACACGGTCGTCCCGCAGTTCATGGCGGGCCTGCCGCTGGTCCTGGCGCTCGGCGGCTGGCTCGGCGGCACGCACGGGCTCCTCTTCATGGCCCCGCTGCTCGGCGCGTGCGCGGTCCTGTCGTTCGGCGGGCTCGTCGCGCGGCTCGTCGGGCCGCGGTGGGCGCCGGGCGGCGCGCTGCTGCTCGCGCTCACGCTGCCGATGCTGTGGGTGTCGCGCTCGACGTTCAGCGAGCTGCCCGCGCTCGTGCTCCTGCTCGGCGGGCTCGCCCTCCTCTACGACGTGCGCAAGAACGGCGTGCCCGGGAGCCGCGCCAAGGCGTTCCTGGGCGGCCTCACGCTGGGGCTGATCCTGCTGGCGCGGATCGACGCGCTGCGCGACCTGCTGCCCGTGGTCGTCTTCGCCGGACTGCTCGTCGCGCGGCGGCGCCGCACGGGGTACCCGCTCGCGGCCGGGCTGACGGTGGGCGCGGGCGCGGGGCTCGCCGAGGGCTTCATGTTCTCCAAGCCGTACCTGGACTACCTGCACGCCTCGCTCGACCCGCTGCTCGCCCTGACCGTCGCGCTCATCGGCGCGACCGCCCTCATGGTCGCGCTGCTGCGCTGGCGCGTCACCGGCCCGCGCCTGCACCGGCTCGGCGCGGCCGTCGCGCGCGGACGGCTCCCCGACGCCGCCGCGGTCCTGACCGTCGCCGTGATGGCCGCGTTCGCCGTGCGGCCTCTGGTCCAGACCGTGCGGCGCGTCCCGGCGAACGCCGACGACCGGCTGAACGCGCACTTCATCGAAGAGGTGCAGCGGGTCAACCACATGGCCCTCGACGGCGCCCGGCAGTACTCGGAGCTGTCCCTCTACTGGGTGGTCTGGTACATCGGCGTCCCCGCGCTGCTGCTCGCCACGTTCGGCGCGGCGCTGCTCGGCCGGCGGCTGCTGCGGGGCGGGGCCCCCGAATGGCTCCTGCCGTACGCCGTGATCGTCTGGACGACGGTGACCACGCTGGCCCGGCCCGCGATCACCCCGGACCACCCGTGGGCGTCGCGGCGGCTGATCGGCCTGGTCATCCCCGGGCTGCTGCTGTTCGCCGTGTGGGGGACGGCGTGGGCCGTCCGCCGCGTCCGCCGCGTCGGGTACGGGCCCGCCGTCACCCGCTGGTCGGCGGCCGCCGCGATCGTGCTGCTGGCCGTGCCGGTCCTGCTGACGTCCGGGCCGTACCTGTTCGCCAGGACCGACCAGGGCGAGGTCGCGGCCGTCCGCGGGCTGTGCGACCGGCTCGGCGAGGGCCGTTCGGTCGTCGTCGTGGACCGCGCGACCGCCGACCGCTACCTCCCGGCCCTCCGCGGCATGTGCGGGCTCCCGGCCGCCCGGACGGTCCCCGCGGCGACGCCCGCCGACGTCCGGCGCGTGATCGGCAAGGTGTACGCGGCGGGACGGCGCCCGGTGGTCATGGGCGCGCAGCCCGGCCAGGTCGCCGCGTACGGCCCGGCCGCCCAGGCGGTGAAGCTTCGGACACGGCAGGATGAACGGACGCTGACCGAACCGCCCGGAAGCACGTGGGGGCTCAGCTCGGACGTGTGGATTTCGGAGCCGCCCGCGCCGTGATGGGCCTTGCGGCCGCGTTGGGCGAGTATTCTCGCCCTGCGTGAGTACCGAGGCCACCGAGCACGTGCACGTGACCGTCGTCCTGCCCTGCTACAACGAGCAGGACCACGTCGTCGACGAGGTCGAGCGCATCTGCAAGGCGATGGACAACAGCGGCAAGACCTACGAGCTGCTGGCCGTGGACGACTGCTCGACCGACGCCACGCTGCGGCGCCTTGAGGAGGCCGCGCCGCGCTTCCCGCAGATGCGGATCATGGCGTTCCAGCACAACAGCGGCTCGGGCACCGTGCGGCGGATCGGGTCGCAGCAGGCGCGCGGCGAGATCGTCGTGTGGACCGACGCCGACATGTCGTACCCGAACGACCGCATCCCCGAGCTGGTGGACGTGCTCGACTCCGACCCGTCGGTGGACCAGGTGGTCGGCGCCCGCACCAGCGAGGAGGGCACGCACAAGCTCCTGCGCGTCCCGGCCAAGTGGTTCATCCGCAAGGTCGCCGAACGGCTCACCAACTCGCAGATCCCCGACCTCAACTCCGGGCTGCGCGCGTTCCGGCGCGAGGTGTCGCTGCCCTACCTGCGGCTGCTGCCCCCCGGGTTCTCCTGCGTCACCACGATCACCATCGCGTTCCTGTCGAACCAGCACCCGGTGCGGTACGTCCCGATCGAGTACGCCAAGCGGGCCGGGAAGTCCAAGTTCCACTTCACCAAGGACGCCTACCGCTACATCCTCCAGGTGCTCCGCATGGTGATGTACTTCAACCCGCTCAAGGTGCTGATGCCGCTGGCGCTCTGGCTGCTCGGGATCGGCTTCGTCAAGGGCGTGTTCGACATGGTCGTGCACTTCGGCTACTTCGCCAACAACACCGTGATCATCTTCATCACGGGCCTGCTCATCGCGTCGCTGGCGCTGCTGGCCGACCTGATCGTCCGTTCCCGGGGGACACATGAGGATCGCGATCGTCGGCCCCGCGTTCCCCTACAAGGGCGGCGGCGCGCACCACACGACCGAGCTGGCGCACCGCCTCGCCGCGGCCGGGCACGACCCGGTGATCGAGTCGTGGCGGGCGCAGTACCCCGCGTTCCTCTACCCGGGGCAGCAGACGATCTCCGAGCCCGAGGGCGAGCCGTTCGCGGGCACCCGGCGCAGGCTCGACTGGCGGCGCCCCGACGGCTGGTGGCGCGCCGGCCGGTCGCTGCGCGCGTACGACCTGGTGGTCCTCGCGGTGCTGAGCCCCGTGCAGGTCCCCGCGTACCGGGGGATCCTCGCGGGCCTCGGCCGCCGCGCCCCCGTGGTGGCCCTCTGCCACAACGTCCTGCCGCACGAGCGCAAGCCGTACGACAGGCCGCTGATGAAGGCCCTGCTCAACCGGGTGGACGGCGTGCTCGTGCACTCCGAGCAGCAGGCGGAGCTGGCGCGCGGCCTCACCCGCGGCCCGTCCGGGTGGCGGAGATGCCCGCCCACCTGCCCGCGAAGGCCGGGCCGTCACGTCGGGCCGCCCGCACCGCCGGTACGGCCCGGCGGCTCCTGTTCTTCGGCATCGTCCGCCCGTACAAGGGCCTGGACGTCCTCCTGCGCGCCCTCGCGACCACCGACGACGTGTCCCTCACGGTCGCGGGCGAGTTCTGGGGCGGCCTGGACGAGACCAGGGCCCTGATCTCCGACCTCGGCCTCACCGGACGCGTGGACCTGCGCCCCGGCTACGTGCCCGCCGCCGACGTCCCCGGCCTGTTCGCCGGCGCCGACGCGCTCGTCCTGCCGTACCGCACGGCCACCGCCTCGCAGAACGTGTGGATGGCCCACGAGTACGGCGTCCCGGTGATCGCGACCCGGGTCGGCGGCTTCGCCGGCCAGATCCGCGACGGCGTGGACGGCCTGGTCTGCGAGCCCGGCGACGTCGGCTCGCTGGCCGACGCGCTCAAGCGCTTCTACGCCCCCGGCGAGCCCGAACGGCTCAGGGCCGCGGTCGACCCGGTCGACCACGGCCCCGTCTGGAACGCCTACCTGGACGCCCTGCTCGCCCGCTGACCGCGGGTCACAGGTGCGGCTCCAGGACCTTGAGCAGCGCGCGCTTGGGCTTGGCGCCCACGATCTGCTCGACGACCTCGCCGTCCTTGTAGAGCAGCAGCGTCGGCAGCCCGAGCACCCCGTACTTCTGGGGCGTCAGCGGGTTGCCGTCGTAGTCCATCTTCGCGATCGTGATCCTGCCGTCGTGCTCGCTCGCGATCTGCTCCAGCACCGGCGCGATCATCCGGCACGGCCCGCACCAGTCGGCCCAGAAGTCCACCAGGACCGGGGTCGAACTGCCCAGGACCTTCTCGTCGAACGTCGCGTCCGTCACCTCGATGGGGGCCGTCACGATCACTCCTTCGTCGGCTGCGTACCCCTGACAAGCTCCGGGGCGGCGGGTTCATTCCCCGGCTCGGGCGGGGGAGGGGTCGCGCGCGCCACGTCGCGTTCGCGGGCGTCGCGTTCGCGGGCGTTCCGCTTGTCGGCGCGGCCCATGAGGAACGCCGCGCTCGCGTTGACGAGGTCGGCGATCGTGAGGGCCACGCGGGACGCGATGGCGACGACGGCGGGGGCGCCCGCCGGGAGGACGGGCGACAGGACGAGGACCATGGCCGCCTCGCGCGCGCCGATGCCGCCGGGCGCGATGAAGACCAGGAAGCCCGCGACGAACGCCAGCGCGTAGGCGCCGGTCGCGAGGAACGGCAGGCCCGCGCCGTCGCCCCCGGCGGCGGCGGCCAGCAGCCACAGGTGGACGCCGAACAGGACCCATCCCGCGACGGTCCAGCCGATCGCGCGGAGGGTGGCCGCCAGGCTGACCGGGTGTTCGAGCGGCGCGCGCCGGGCGAGGCGCAGCAGCGTGTCGAGGCACCAGGTGACGATGCGGGGGTGCAGGGCGGCCAGCAGCACGGGCGCCAGGGGGAACAGCCACCAGTAGCGGTCGCGGGCCGCCTCGGACGTCAGCGGCAGCGTCACGGCCGCCACGGCGAGGCCGCCGGCCATGGACGTCGCCACGGCGAGGAGCGTCGCGGTGAGGCTGCGGATCCGGGAGACCTTGTACTCGCTGGACAGCTCGACCTGGGTCACGACCGCCCACACCTTGCCCGGCACGTACTTGCCGAGCTGGGAGATCGACTGGATCCGGAACGCGGCCCGGACCGGCAGCGGGGAGCCGAGGCCGGCCAGGAACGTCCGCCAGCCCAGCATCCAGGCGAAGAGCCCGGCGACGCCCGCCGCGAACGCGCCCAGCAGCGTCGCCCAGGACATCTGCTCGAACGCCCGGACGGTGTCGTCCCACGTGGAGACCAGGCTGTAGGCGCAGAACGCCAGCGCGAGCAGCACCAGCAGGTAGCGCACGCCCCGCAGCAGGGCGGCCTTGGATTTCACGCGCCCAGCCTAGGCGAACGCGAAGGCGCATTCGCTTGGGCGCTCTAGAGTTGGCGGCGATGAAACTCTCGGATGTGGTCGCCTTCATGGGGCACCAGGTGCACGTGTGCCGGTACCGCGAGGCGGGGACGCTGCTGTCCTGGCTCGGGCGGGACCTGCGCGGCAGGAAGGTCCTCGACGTGGCCGGGGGCGACGGCTACTGGGCCGGGCAGGCCCGCAGGCGCGGCGCCCACGCGGTCTCGATCGACCTCGCCCGCGGCAAGATGGCGTACGGGCGGACGCTCGCCAACGCGCCCGCGCTGATCGAGTGCGACGCGCTGCGGCTGCCGTTCGGCGACGGCGCGTTCGACGCGATCCTGTCGGTGTGCGCGATCGAGCACTTCGACGACGGCGGCAGGTCGCTGGACGAGATGGCGCGGGTGCTCAAGCCCGGCGGCGAGATCTTCATGTCCGCCGACGTGCTGAGCCGCGCCGACGCCTGGCCCGCGCTGCGCGACGCGCACAAGGCCAAGTACCACGTGCAGCACACCTACACGCACGAGTCCCTGCGCGCGCTGCTGGACGAGCGCGGGATGGACCTCGTACGGCACTCCTACCAGTTCAGGACGGCCGCGACGGAGCGGCTGTACCTGTCGCTCTCGGCGTACGGGGGCAAGGTCGGCTTCAACGCCGCCGCGCCCCTCACGCCGCTGGTGGCGCTGGCCGACCGCAGGGCGCCGAACGAGCGCGGCAGCATCGTTCTCGTGCACGCCCGTAAACGGTCGTAACCTTCGCGTGGTCATCACCTCCGGAGCGGTCCCGGCGGCGTAGGCTCGAAGGGTAAAGAGTGATCTACGCCTCTCGTTCGGGATGGGGGATGGTTCCCGTGGGGCCTCGGATCCTGCTCGACACCACGTCGGTGTCCGCCGACCGCGGCGGCCTCGGCCGGTACGTCGACGGCCTGCTGTCCGCGCTGCACGGGCTCGGCGCGGACCTCGCGGTGGCGTGCCAACGCGCCGACGAGGAGCGGTACGGCCTGCTCGCGCCCGGCGCCCGGATCGTCGCGGGCCCGGCGGCGCTCGCCCACCGCGCCAGCCGGCTCGCCTGGGAGCAGACGGGCCTGCCGTACGTGGCGCAGAACGTCGGCGCCGACGTGATCCACCTGCCGACGTACACGATCCCGGTCGCGGCCGGGATGCCGACGGTGGTCACGCTGCACGACGTGACGCTGTTCTCCGAGCACGACGCGCACGATCCGGTGCGCGCGACCTACGTCCGGTCGGCGACGCGCACGGCCGCGCGCCGGGCCACCCGGCTGATCGCGCCGTCGCAGGCGACGCGGGACGAGCTCGTCCGGCTGCTGCACGCCGATCCCGGCCACATCGACGTGGCCTACCACGGGGTGGACCACGAGGTGTTCCACCGCCCGTCCGAGCCGGAGGTCAAGCAGGTCTCCGACCGGCTCGGCCTGCACGGGCGCCCGTACGTCGCCTACCTCGGGGCGCTGGAGCCCCGCAAGAACGTGCCGAGCCTGATCCGCGGCTGGGTGCGGGCCTGCGCCGACCGCCCCGACCCGCCGGCGCTCGTCCTCGCGGGCAGCGGCGGCTGGGACGACGAGGTGGACGCCGCGCTCGCGTCCGTCCCGCTGCGGCTCAAGGTCGTCCGCCCCGGCTACCTGTCGCGGTCCGCGCTGCCCGGCTTCTTCGGCGGCGCGCTCGTCGTCGCGCTGCCGAGCCGCGGCGAGGGGTTCGGGCTGCCGGTGCTGGAGGCGATGGCGTGCGGCGCCCCGGTCCTGACGACGCGGCGCGGCCCGCTGCCGGAGGTCGGCGGCGACGCCGTCGCCTACACCGATCCCGAGCCCGCCGGGATCGGCGCGGCGCTGTCGGAGCTGATCGACGACCCGGTCCGCCGCCGGAGCCTCGCCGACGCGGCGTGCGCCCGTTCCGAGAAGTTCACCTGGGCGTTCTCGGCGGAGGCGCACATGGCCTCCTACCAGCGCGCCGTCGGCCGGTACGCCGCCGCCCGCGAAGGCAAACCGGCCCATCCGACCCACTAGGCTCGCTCGGGTCCGGCCGTCGAGACCTTCGAGGAAGGGGCCTTGTGGAAGCGATCCTGTTGGTCGGGGGCAGGGCACCCGGCTGCGACCGTTGACGATCTCCACGCCCAAGCCGCTGCTTCCGACGGCCGGGGTCGCCTTCCTCGCCCACCAGCTCGCCCGCGCGCACGCCGTGGGCGTCGAGCGGATCGTGTTCGCCACCTCCTACCGCGCCGAGATGTTCGAGGCGGCGTTCGGCGCGCACGCGCACGGGGTGGACCTGGCGTACGTGAGCGAGGACGAGCCGCTCGGCACCGGCGGCGCGATCCGCAACGCGGCGCGCTCGCTGACGTGCGGCCCGGACGAGCCGGTGCTGATCCTGAACGGCGACATCCTGTCCGGGCACGACGTCCGCGCGCAGGTCGCGCTGCACGAGAAGGCGAACGCGGCGGTGACGCTGCACCTGACGCGGGTCGAGGACCCGTCCAGGTTCGGCTCGGTGCCGACCGACGCCGACGGCCGCGTCACCGCGTTCCTGGAGAAGACCTCGCACCCGGTCACCGACCAGATCAACGCGGGCTGCTACGTGTTCCGCCGTTCGGCGATCGACACGATCCCCGAGGACGAGGTGGTGTCGGTCGAGCGCGAGACGTTCCCCGCGCTGATCGCGTCCGGCGCGGTCGTGATGGGGCACGTGGAGTCGGAGTACTGGCTGGACGTCGGCACGCCCGAGGCGTTCGTCCAGGGCTCGCGCGACCTGGTGCTCGGGCGGCTCGCCTCGCCGGCGATGCCGGGGCCTCCCGGGCCGCGCCTCGTCCTGGCCGGCGCGGTGGTGTCGCCGGGCGCGGTCGTCCGCGACGGCACGACGGTCGGGCGCAACGCGGTGGTCGAGGCGGGCGCGACCGTGCTCGGCAGCGTGCTGCTGGACGACGCGTTCGTGGCGGAGGGCGCGACCGTGCGCGACTCGGTGCTCAGCCGCGGCGCCCGCGTCGGGCCGGGCGCGGTGCTGGACGGCGTGATCCTCGGGGACGGCGCGGTCGTCGGCCCCGGCAACGAGCTGCGCGACGGGCTGCGGATGTGGCCCGGCATCGAGCTGCCGCCGACCGCCGTCCGCTTCTCGACCGACACATGACCGCGACGCCCGTGAGCGGGGAGCCCGTGAGCGGGGAGCCCGCGACCGGCGGGCCCGTGAGCGGGGAGACCGCGGGCGGCGGGCCCGCGACCGGCCGTCCCGTGCGCGGGGAGTCCGCGCCCGGCGGGTCCGTGGCCGGGGAGCCGACCGCTGGTATGCGGCTCCCCGGCCGCTCACCGGCGCGGCGCCGCGTGTGGCGGCCGCCGTGGCCGGTCGATCCCGGGCGCACCCTCGCGCCGCACCGGCGGGGGGCCCACGACCCCGCGCACCGGACGACCCCCGACGGCGCGGTCTGGCGCGCCTCGTACACGCCGGAGGGCCCCGGGACGGTCCGCGTCCTGCGGCGCGGGGACGTCATCGACGCCCTGGCGTGGGGGCCGGGCGCGGACTGGCTGCTCGAAGGGCTGCCGGCGCTGCTCGGCGCGGACGACGCCCCGGAGGCGTTCGAGCCGCGGCACGAGGTGCTCCGCGTCGCGGCGCTGCGCGCGGAGGGGATGCGGATCGGCCGGACGGGGCGCGTGTTCGAGGCGCTCGTCCCGGCCGTCCTGGAGCAGAAGGTCCTGGCGGTGGAGGCGTGGCGCGCGTGGGGCCACCTGCTGCGCAGGTTCGGGGAGCCCGCCCCGGGAGCGCCCGGGATGCGGGTGCCCCCGCCGCCGGAGGTGTGGGCCCGGATCCCGTCGTGGGAGTGGCACCGGTCCGGCGCCGAGGCCGTCCGGGCCCGGACGATCATCGGCGCGGCGCGGGTCGCGGCGCGGCTGGAGGCCGACCCCGCCGAGCGGCGGCTCCGCACGCTGCCCGGGATCGGGGTGTGGACCGCGGCCGAGATCCGGCAGCGCGCGGCCGGCGATCCCGACGCCGTCTCCGTCGGCGACTACAACCTGCCCGGCGTGGTGGGCTGGGCGCTGGCCGGACGGAAGGTGGACGACGCCGGGATGCTGGAGCTGCTGGAGCCGTACGCGGGCCACCGGCACCGGGTCACCCGGCTGCTGGAATCGACCGGCACGCGTCCGCCGAGGCGCGGCCCGCGGCTGCCGGTGCGGGACTACCGGTCTTTCTGACCGCGCCGGGGCTCCGGCGGCGCCGCATCCAGAAGCTGTCGGGCGTCCAGTCGAGGCCGTCCCGGGAGTCGGCGCCGAAGGCGGGGGCGAGCAGGCCGAGAACGACGATGAGGGCGAGCACGATGAGCATGGGTCTGTCCTTGGCGTGGTGTGGGGGCCGGCCGTTCGGCACGGCCCGGACGTGTCCGCTGTGAGCCCTGGCCTGGGCTCGGACGTTCCCGCGCGGGAGTGGAGGGCAGGCCCTCCGCGAGTCCGGAAGGGCGGGTTCGCCGCCGTTCCTCCGGTCTCGCACCTCTAGTTTGACTCGGTCCAACTTTCAGGTCCAGCGACTGTTTCTGTAGGGATTGTGTAAGAATCCCTTCACCATGTTGGACCTCGGGCGGCTGCGGGTGCTCCGCGAGTTCAAGCTGCGCGGGACCGTCGGCGCCGTCGCCGACTCCCTCGGCTACAGCCCGTCCGCGGTCTCCCAGCAGATCGCCCAGCTCCAGCGCGAGGTCGGCGTGAGCCTGGTCGAACGGGTCGGACGGCGGCTGCGGCTCACCGAGGCGGGCGAGGTGCTGGCGCTGCGCGCCGAGTCGCTGCTGGCCGAGTCGCAGCGCGCGCACGAGGCGGCGCTCGCCGCGAGCGGCCGGGTGGCGGGCGTGGTCCGGCTGGTGGGGTTCCAGACGGCGCTGGTGCACGTGGTCGCCCCGGCGCTGCCGCGGCTGCGCGAGGCGTACCCGGAGCTGACCGTGGACGTGCTCGACGAGGAGCTCACCCGCGTCCTCCAGGCGCTCGTCCTCCAGGAGATCGACGTCGTGCTGAACGACGAGTACTCCCACCTCCCGCACCCGGAGCGTCCCGAGCTGGTCTCGGAGGTGCTGGTCACCGAGTCGATGCGGATCGCGCTGCCCGCCGCGCACCGGCTCGCCCGTTCCGACGAGCCGGTGCGCGTGGCCGACCTGGCGAGCCTGCCGTGGGTGACCGGCCACCTCGGCACCAACCACTCCGGGCTGCTCGAACGGACCTGCGTGGAGATGGGCGGCTTCCGGCCCTCCGTCCGCTACCGCTCCAACGACCTGCTCGTCATCTTCGCGATGGTGGCGTCCGGCGGCGCGGCGTCCCTGGTCCCCGACCTCGCGCTCGCCGAACGGCATCCGGGGATCGTCGTGCGCGACATCGCCGAGGCGCGCGTCGAGAGGCGCATGGTGATGTGGACGCGCGCGGGCGCCGACGTCCGCCCGTCCGTGCGCGCGGTGATGGCGGAGCTGCGCCGCGCCGCCGACGAGCTGGCGGCCGACCGGCCGAGCCTGTTCCGGGGCGTTCCGGCCGCCGGGGAATAGCCGGGGCCCCGCGCCCGCTGTCCTTGCCGCGTACGGGCATCCCGCCGTCCACGAATTATGACGATTGGCATAGAGTGCCCGCATGGACGCTGCTTTCACGGAGTCTGGGCTCCGCCGGGCGCTGGCCCGGGCACGCGACGGAAAGACACTCGACCGATCCGAGGCCACCACGCTGCTGCACGCGCGCGGAGAACGGCTCGACGACCTGCTGGCGTACGCCGGCCGCACGCGCGACGCCGGGCTCGAAGCGGCCGGGCGGCCCGGGGTCGTCACCTACAGCCGCAAGGTGTTCATCCCGCTGACCCGGCTCTGCCGGGACCGCTGCGGGTACTGCACGTTCGCCACGGTGCCGCACCGGGTGGACGCCCCGTACCTCAGCCCGGACGAGGTGCTGGAGATCGCGCGGCAGGGCGCGGCGATGGGCTGCAAGGAGGCGCTGTTCACGCTCGGCGACCGGCCCGAGGACCGCTGGAGGCCGGCGCGCGAGTGGCTGGACGCGCACGGCTACGACGACACCCTCTCCTACGTGCGCGCGATGGCGATCCGGGTGCTGGAGGAGACCGGCCTGCTGCCGCACCTCAACCCGGGCGTGCTGACCTGGCGCGACTTCCAGCGGCTGAAGCCCGTCGCGCCCTCGATGGGGATGATGCTGGAGACCACCGCGACGCGGCTGTTCAGCGAGAAGGGCGGGCCGCACTTCGGGTCGCCCGACAAGGACCCGGCGGTACGGCTGCGCGTGCTGGAGGACGCGGGCCGCGTGAACGTGCCGTTCACCACCGGCATCCTGATCGGCATCGGGGAGACGGTGGAGGAGCGCGCCGACGCCATCTTCGAGATCCGCCGGACGATGCGCGAGTACGGGGCGGTCCAGGAGGTCATCGTCCAGAACTTCCGCGCCAAGCCCGACACCAAGATGCGCGGAACGCCCGACGCCGAACTGGAGGAGCTGGCCGCGACCATCGCGGTGACCCGGCTCGTGCTCGGTCCGAAGGCGCGCGTCCAGGCGCCGCCGAACCTGGTGGACGACCAGTACGCGCTGATGCTGCGCGCCGGGATCGACGACTGGGGCGGCGTCTCCCCGCTCACGCCCGAC
The DNA here is from genome assembly GCF_009793335.1 of Actinomadura sp. J1-007. GTDB lineage: Bacteria > Actinomycetota > Actinomycetes > Streptosporangiales > Streptosporangiaceae > Spirillospora > Spirillospora yumaensis. The sequence goes on from NZ_WING01000001.1 coordinate 4,424,277, forward strand.
CACGTCAACCCCGAGCGGCCGTGGCCGCAGATCGACGAGCTCGCCGCCCGCACCGCCGAGCTCGGGTTCGAGCTGCGCGAGCGGCTGACGGTCTACCCCGAGTACGTCCGGCGCGGCGAGCCGTGGCTCGACCCGCGCGTGCTCGGGCACGTCGCCGCGCTCGCCGACCCCGAGACCGGCCTCGCCCGCGAGGGCGCCGTCCCGGAGGGCCGCCCCTGGCAGGAGCCCGACGGGGGCTTCGAGTCGTTCGGCGGCGTCGGGCGCACCGACCTGCACACCGAGATCGACACGACCGGGCGCACCGGCGACCGCCGCGAGGACTTCGACGAGGTGTACGGCGACTGGGACGCGCTGAAGGAGCGGATGAGCGCGCCCCGGGCGTTCGACGCCGACGTCAAGGCCGCGCTCGCGCGCGCCGAGAGCGACCCGGCGGGCCTGTCGGACGACGAGGCGCTCGCGCTGCTGCACGCCGACGGGCCCGAGCTGGACGTCCTGACGCGGATCGCCGACGACCTGCGCAGGGAGGTCTCCGGCGACGACGTCACCTACGTCGTCACCCGCAACGTCAACTTCACCAACGTCTGCTACACCGGCTGCCGGTTCTGCGCGTTCGCGCAGCGCCGCACGGACGCCGACGCGTACACCCTGTCGCTGAGCCAGGTCGGCGACCGGGTGGACGAGGCGTGGGCGGCGGGCGCGACCGAGATCTGCATGCAGGGCGGCATCCACCCCGACCTGCCCGGCACCGCCTACTTCGACCTCGCCCGCGAGGTGAAGCGGCGCGCGCCGGACATCCATCTGCACTCCTACAGCCCGATGGAGGTCGTGAACGGCGCGAGCCGCACCGACCTGTCGATCCGCGAGTGGCTCCAGGGCGCGAAGGAGGCCGGGGTCGACTCGCTGCCCGGCACCGCCGCCGAGATCCTGGACGACGACGTGCGCTGGGTGCTGACCAAGGGCAAGCTCCCGACCGACCAGTGGGTCGAGGTCGTCACGACCGCGCACGAGCTCGGCATCCCGACGACGTCCACGATGATGTACGGGCACGTGGACACCCCGGCGCACTGGGTCGCGCACCTCAAGCTGCTGCGCTCGATCCAGGAGCGGACGGGCGGCTTCAGCGAGTTCGTGCTGCTGCCGTTCGTGCACCACAACTCGCCGATCTACCTGGCCGGGCTCGCCCGTCCGGGCCGACCGTGCGCGAGAACGTGGCGGTGCACGCGCTCGCGCGCATCCTGCTGCACGGCGCGATCCCCAACATCCAGACGTCCTGGGTGAAGCTGGGCGACGAGCTGTGCACGCGCGTCCTCCAGGGCGGGGTCAACGACCTCGGCGGGACGCTGATGGAGGAGACCATCAGCCGGATGGCCGGGTCGGAGAACGGCTCGTTCAAGCCGATCAGCGAACTGGAGGCGATCGCGGCGCGGGCCGGGCGCCCGGCGCGGCAGCGCACCACCCTCTACGGCGAGGTCCCGGCCGAACGCCTCGAAGCGGCGCGCCGCACCGACGGCATCGGCGACTTCGGGCGGAAGGGAGCGGGAGGCGGGCGGCTCGACCTGCCCCTGGTGGGCACCTGAGCCGGTACCCCGCGCGGCGGTTGCGGTAATACTGACGCGTGGACCGACAGGAGTCGCCGGCGGCGGCGTCCGCACGGCGCGGGGCGGCGAGCCGTCCAGCCGTGTGGGCCGCCGCCGCGCTCCTCGCCGCCGGCGCGGCGGCGGGCGGCGCGTGGACGGTCGGCGCGCTGCCCGGTACGGGCCCGTGCCGGGGCGACGACCTGGAGGTCCGCGTCGCCGCGCAGCCGGAGATCGCCCCCGCGCTGCGCGAGGTCGCGTCCCGCTTCAACGTGGAGACCCACCGGGTCGCCGGGCGCTGCGTCCGCGCGCGGATCACCGCCGTCGCGCCCGCCGCGTACGCCCGCGACGCGGCGGCCCGGCGCGACGCGGACGCCTGGGTGCCCGAGTCGTCGCTGTGGCTCGGCGTCGCGCGCGCCGCCGACGACCGGGTGCCCCCGGCGGCCGTCCCGCTGGCGGCGACGCCCGTCGTGCTCGCGACGACCCGTCCGGTGGACGCCGAGTTCCGCGCCGCGGACGTGGCGGCGAGCTGGAAGCTGCTCCTGGAGAACGAGGCGGGCGGGCTGCCGCTCGCGCGCCGTACCCCCGACCCGGCCGTCGGGATGGGCGGCGCCATCGGCATGATCGCGCTCGGCCAGGTCGCGGGCCCGGACGAGGCGGCGGACGAGGGCGTCGTGCGGGCGCTGCGCAAGCGCGCGCCGTCCGGACGGGCGAGGGCGGCGGGCGGCTCCGCGGGGACGCTCGCCGACCTGGCCGGGGACGAGCGGTTCGACCGCCCGCTCGCCGTCACCACCGAGCAGGCCGTGGTCGCCTACAACGCCGCGCACCGCCCGAACCCCGTCGTCGCGCTCGCGCCGCGCGAGGGCACGCTGATGCTCGACCACCCGTACGCCGTCGTCGCCCGGGACGGCAAGCGCCGCGAGGCCGCCGAGGCGTTCCAGGCGGCGCTCGGCTCCCGGTCCGCGCGCGACGTGCTCCAGAGCCGGGGCTTCCGCCGGCCCGACGGCGCCCTCGCGGAGCCGCACGCGGACCGCCTCGGCCTCCCCGAACGCCCTCCGAAGCCGCTCAGGGTCCCGACCCGCGAGGAGATCGACCGGGCGCTCGCCTCCTGGCGCCGCTGACCCGGACCCTCCCCGGGACCGGGGGAGCCGGGACGGCTCAGCGGACCTCGATGAACGCGTCGGGCGTCCTCGGCGGCCGGTCCCGCGGCGGCGCGGCGGGACGGCCCACGCCGACCGCGCCCATCGGGTCCCAGTCGGCGGGCAGGCCGAGCGCCTCGCGGACGACGTCGCGGCAGAACAGCGTGCTCGACACCCAGCACGACCCGAGCCCCTCGACGGCCAGCGCGACCAGGAGGTTCTCCACGCCCGCGCCCGCCGCGACGACGAACATCTCGCGCTCGGCGCGGGCCCTGCGCTCGTCGGGGTAGTCGTGCGAGCCGTCCATCACCAGGCACGGGACGACCAGGTACGGCGCGCGGCGCAGCACGTCGCCGCGGCGCAGCCGCTTCGCGATCGACTCCTCGGAGAAGCCGTCGCGCCGCAGGTCGGCCTCCCACGCGTCGCGCATCGCGTCGAGCAGGCGGGTGCGCGAGCCGGCCGACTCCAGCAGCACGAACCGCCACGGCGTGGTGTGGTGCGGCGCGGGCGCGGTGATCGCCGCGGCGACCGCGCGCCGTACGGCGCCGGGATCGACCGGGTCGGCGGTGAACTCCCGGATCGTTCGCCGGGCGTGCAGCACGTCGGCCGAGCCGTACCGGAACATGTCCTCGTCCGGCGGGCGGATCAGCGCCCGCGCGCCCGGCCCGTCGTCCGCGGTGACCAGGCCCGCGAGGCCGCGCACGACCGCGATCGGCACGCCGTCGAGCTTGCCCTTGACCAGCTCGGCCGCGGCCGCGACCTCGTCGGCCACGGCGGTGATCGTCGCCTCCAGCCGGTTGCCGTACGCGTCGTCCCGGCCGCGCATGTCGCTGATCGGCGCGAGCCCGGCGACGCCGATCGCCGCGTCCATCAGCCCGTTGCGCCAGGGCCGCCCGAGCGTGTCGGAGACGATGACCGCGACGTCGCGGCCGGTCCGCTCCCGCACGCCCGCGCGGATGCGGCGCGCGGACGCGTCGGAGTCCTCGGGCAGCAGCAGGACGGTGCCGGGCGCGGTGTTGGACGCGTCCACCCCGGCGGCGGCGAGCACGAGCCCCTGCCGCGTCTCCACGATCCGCGTCTCGCCGCGCGCGTGCGCGCGCCGGGCGACGACCCGCACCGTCTCGGCGTCGATCGCCTTCTCCCGGTCGTCGGCGACGAGCACGCGGCCCTCCGCCTTGCTCACGATCTTGGACGTGACGACCAGCACGTCGCCGTCCTCGACCAGGTCGGCGGGGACGAGCGCGGCGATGTCGTCGCCCTCCCGGACCTCCGGCAGGCCGGGCAGCCCGAAGATCCGCAGACCGGACGCCGGGGCGCTCACCGCGCGTCCTCTCCGGCGGCCCCGGCCGTTCCGGCGGCCCCGGCTGCCAGCTCGCGAGCCAGGTCCAGCGCGGCGCCCGCGATCGCCGCCGTGGCGTCCGGATCGCTCATCAGCAGCGGACGGGACCGCACCTCGATGCCGTCCACCTCAACGCCCGCGTCGGCCTCGTCGACCAGCCAGCCGTCCAGCAGGTCCGCGCCGTAGTACTCGGCGACCGCGCGGGCGCTGGTCTCCACCCCGATCGCGGTCAGGCACGCGTCGGCCATCCCGCGCACGGGCGCGCCGCCGATGATCGGCGAGACGCCCACCACGGTCTTGGCGGCGACCGCGTCGCGCACGCCGGGGACCGCGAGGATCGTCCCGACGCTCACCACCGGGTTGGACGGCGGCAGCAGCACGACGTCGGCGTCCCCGATCGCGGCGAGCACCCCCGGCGCGGGCTTCGCGTCCTCGGCGCCGACGGCCGCGATCGACTCGGCCGGGACGGACGCCCGCAGCCGCACCCACCACTCCTGGAAGTGGATCGCGCGCCGCCCGCGCTCGGGGTCGTCCACCACCACGTGCGTCTCGACCTGGTCGTCGGTCATCGGGATCAGCCGCACGCCCGGCTTCCACCGGTCGCACAGCGCCTCGGTCACCGCCGACAGCTTGTAGCCCGCCTCCAGCATCTGCGTGCGCACGATGTGGGTGGCGAAGTCGCGGTCGCCGAGCCCGAACCAGCCCGGCCCGACCCCGTACGCGCCGAGCTCCTCCTTGACGGCGAACGTCTCGCCCGCCCGGCCCCAGCCCTGCTCCTCGTTGATGCCGCCGCCGAGCGTGTACATCACCGTGTCCAGATCCGGGCAGACGCGCAGCCCGAACAGGGAGATGTCGTCGCCGGTGTTGCCGATCACGGTGATCTCGGCCTCGGGGGCGGCCGCCTGGAGCCCGCGCAGGAAGCGGGCCCCACCGATTCCGCCCGCCAGCGCCACGATCCTCATGCGCATCAGCCTAGGGCGCGCGCGAGGTCGCCTCTCACGCCGGGCCGGTCCCCGGGCGGTGCGGGCGCCGGTACGGGCCGGTACGGAAGAGGATCTTCGTCTGATCCACCGCCCCGGGGGCGGAGACGGAGAGGGGCCCGATGTGCAAAGCTTTGCGCAGGAATCCGATTGCCTTCGTCTGGAGATGTCGACGTGAACAAGGAAGCCGTCCAGCGCCTGCGCGAACCGGCCGCCTGGGTATTGCTCGCCTCTGCGGGACTGCAATTGTTCGCGGGCATCATCGTCCTGTTCGGCGGATCGGGAACGTTCAAGGGCCGCGCTTATGGCGAGACCACCGGCGGCTTCTTCACCCAGGTCGCCGTCGTCGCGCTGCTCGCGCTGGCCGTCCTGCTCGTGACCTCGGTCGGGACCCCGACCCCGCAGGCCCGCACGATCACGATGGGCGCGCTCGGCGTGCTCGCCGGGATCGCGCTGTTCGGCGTGGTCTGCTGGCTGAGCTCGATGCTGATCGACTCCGAGGTGGCGGGCGCGATCGAGAAGCTGGCCGTCTTCCTTTACGGGGCGGCGAAGCTCGCGGTCGTCGGCGTCGGCGCATGGTTCGCGTTCACCGTGTTCCAGGGAATGCAGCCGGCCCGTCCGCAGGGCCCCGGCCAGGTTCCGCCGGGATACCCCGACTTCGGCTACCAGCCCGGCCAGCAGGTGCAGCCCGGCCAGCCCGTTCAGCCGGGGCAGCCCCAGCCGGGCTACGGCCAGCAGCAGTACGGCCAGCAGCCGTACCAGGCGTACCAGCAGCAGCCCTATCAGCAGGGCGCCGAGGGCCAGCAGGCCGCCCAGCCGGGCTACGAGCAGCAGGCCCAGCAGCCGTACGGCCAGCAGCCGCAGCCCGGCTACGGGCAGCAGCAGTACGGCCAGCCCCAGGAGTACGGGCAGCAGGCGCAGCAGCCGGGCCAGCCCGCCCAGCAGCACCAGGACTACCAGCAGGCCCAGCAGCAGTACGGGCAGCAGCCCCAGGGCGGCTACCAGCAGCAACAGCCCGCCCAGGAAGAGGAGATGGGCGAGTGGACGCGCGCGTACGGCGGCAGCGGCAGCGGTGAGACCGGCGCGCAGCAGCAGGGCGGCCAGCCGGGCCAGCAGCAGGGCCAGCAGCCGGGAGAACACGGTCAGGACGAGGGTGGCGACTGGTACCGCGACAACCGTCCGCCGCCTCCGCAGTGATGCGCTGATACCGAAAAGGTGATCTCCGGCCCAAAGCCGATCGAGCCGATCGCCTTATAACCCCGTATGTCCCCCTGGAAACTCGTTCCGCTTGACGGGGCGGGCGCTACACGCGTGTAATTTCGTGGGTGTAGTTCTATGCCTTCTCGGGGATGGAGCTGAGGGAAGGCAATGACCAGGGGGCTCCACGGGCTAGGAGGTGCGCTGTGAGCGAGGTAGTGATCCCGCTGGCGCACGGCACAGACGGTGAAGAGTTGGGCTGGCAGGAGCGCGCGCTCTGCGCGCAGACGGACCCGGAGGCGTTTTTTCCGGAGAAGGGCGGCTCCACTCGCGAGGCCAAGAAGGTGTGCCGGGCATGCGAGGTACGGACGGAGTGCTTGGAGTACGCGCTGCAACACGATGAGCGGTTCGGCATTTGGGGGGGACTGTCGGAACGGGAGCGCCGGAAGCTGAAGCGCCAAGCCGTTTGAGCGGGGCGCCGCGGACCGTCCGCTAGGGCCCGTCCGCCAGGCCCCTCCGGGGGCCGTGCCACGGTCGTCCGCCCGATCCAGGGGGATCCCGGACGGGCCGTGGCGCCCGCGCGTACAGTTGTCAGCCGTGTCGGCCCCCGGGCCGGCACGGCTGCTGATTGTCGTCCCAGGGACCGAGCGGACTCTTGTCGCCCACTCTCGATCGCCACGTCGTCACGGCGGTCCTCGTCGCCCACGACGGCGCGCGCTGGCTGCCCGAGACGCTGAAGGCGCTGCTCACGCAGGCGCGCCCGGCGCAGCGCCTCGTCACGGTCGACAACGGGAGCCGCGACCGCGGCCCCGCCGTCCTCGCCGAGGTCGTGGGGGAGGGCAACGTCCTCACGCTGCCCCGCACCACCGGCTACGGCGAGGCCGTCGCCGAGGCGCTGCGGCACGCGGCGGCGGAGACCCCCGTCCCCGACGACGATCCGGGACGTCCCCGCACCGAGTGGGTGTGGCTGCTGCACGACGACTCCGCGCCCGCGCACGGCGCGCTCGCGGCGCTGCTGCGGGTCGCCGACTCCGACCCCGGCATCGGCGTCCTCGGCGCGAAGGCCCGCGACTGGGACGACCGGCGGGTGCTGCGCGAGCTCGGCGTCGCGATCGACGCGGCCGGGCGCCGCCACACCGGCCTGGACCGGCACGAGTTCGACCAGGGCCAGCACGACGGCGTCCGCGACGTCCTCGCGGTCGGCAGCGCCGGGATGCTCGTGCGCCGCGACGTGTGGGACCGGCTCGGCGGCTTCGACGTCGAGTACGGCCTGTTCCGCGACGACCTCGACTTCTGCTGGCGCGCGCACGCCGCCGGGCACCGCGTCGTCGCCGTCGGCGACGCGGTCGTGCACCACGCCGAGGCGGCCCGGCGCGGGCTGCGCGAGGTCGGCATGTCCGCCGAGCGCCCGCGCCGCCGCGACCGCCGCAACGCCCTGCGCGCCCTGCTGGCCAACGTCCCGTTCCCCGTGATGCTGCGCGCGCTCGTCCGCAACGTGTGGGTGACGCTGGTCCGGTCGCTGTACCTGCTGCTGGTCAAGCAGCCGGGCGCGGCGCGCGACGAGCTGGGCGCGCTCGGCGACGTGCTGCGCGACCCGGCACGGCTGCGCCGCGACCGCGCGGCGCGGGCCGACGGACGCAGGCGCGTCTACCGCAGCGTCCGCCGCCACATGCCCCGCTGGGTGGCGCTGCGCCGCGCGGTGGAGTCGGTGTCGGAGTACCTCGCCGCGCACGAGCGGGACCGTTCGGCGAACGCCGAGGACGAGCCGCCGCCGGACGAGCCCGGCCCGTTCCGCCGGCTGCTCGCCCGTCCCGGCGTTCTGCTCGTCCTCGCGCTGGTCGCCGTCGCGCTCGCCGCCGAACGGTCGCTGGTCACCGCGGGCGGCCTGCTCGGCGGCGGCGCGCTCGTCCCGGCGTGGGGCGGCGCGAGCGACCTGTGGGCGCAGTACCTGTCGGGCTGGCATCCGTCCGGGCTCGGCGGCGACGCGGGCAGCCCGCCGTACGTCGGCGTGCTCGCGCTCCTGTCGACCCTCGCGTTCGGCAAGCCGTGGCTGGTCGTGTCGGTCCTGCTGCTCGGCAGCGTCCCGCTCGCGGGACTCACCGCCTACCGCGCGTCCCGCGTCCTGGTCGTGGACCCGCCCCGTACGGGACGCCGCGCGCGGGCGAGCGGGCGCCGCATCCCGGTCTCGGTCGTACGGGCGTGGTTCGCGGCCTCCTACGCGCTGCTGCCCGCCGCCACCGGCGCCATCGCGGGCGGACGGCTCGGGACCGCCGTCGTGCTCGTCCTGCTGCCGCTCATCGCCGTCCAGGCCGCCCGGATGTACGGGCTGCCGCGCACCCCCGGCGCCCCCGTGCCCCGCAAGCGGGCGGCGCGCGCGGCGTGGGCCGTCGCGCTGCTGCTGACGGTCGCGATGGCGTTCGTTCCGCTGACCTGGCCGCTGGCGCTCGTCGCGGGCGTCCTGCCGTGGGTGCTGTTCGACGGGCCGCGCCGCCGGGGCCGCCGCAAGCTCGCCATCGCGCTCGGGGTGCCGCCGCTGCTCCTGCTGCCGTGGACGGCCGGGCTGCTGCTGCACCCGTCCCGCTTCCTGCTGGAGGCCGGGCTGCACCGCGCGGCCGAGCCCGCCGCCACCGCCCCCGGCCTGGTGGCGCTCGACCCGGGCGGCCCCGGCACCCCGGCGCGGTGGGCCCTGTACGGGCTGCTGCTCGCCGGGCTGTGCGCGCTGCCGCTGCGGGGCCGCCGCACGGCCGTGCTGTCCGGCTGGATGCTCGCGATCTTCGGGCTGCTCGTCGCGATCCTGGCGTCCGCGGCGACCGTCACCAAGGGCTCGGTCGCCGCGCCGGCGTGGCCGGGCGTCGCGCTGCTGTTCGCGGGCGCCGGGGTGCTGCTGGCCGCGACCGCCGCCGTCCAGCGCGCCGCCGACGTCCTCGCGGGCACCTACCTGCCGTACAGGGCGGCCGGCGCCGTGATCGTCGCCGCGGCGGTCTCCGCGCCGGTGCTGGCCGCCGGATGCTGGATCGTGAACGGGGCGGGCGGCCCGCTCGGGCGCGTCGATCCCGACGCCGTCCCGTCGTTCGTCCACGCGCCCGGGGGCCGCGCACGCTCGTCCTGCGGCACGGGCCCGGCGGGCGCGTCTCGTACAGCGTGCTGCGCGGCCTGCCGCCGAGCCTCGGCGAGGCCGAGACGCCCGCGGGCGGCGAGGGGCGGCGGCGCATGGACGGCCTGGTCGCCGGGCTCGCCGGGGGCCGCGCCGAGAACGACGGCCCCGCGCTGACCCGGATGGGCGTCCAGTACGTCCTGGTCCCGCGCCCGTCCGGCGATCCGCTGGCCGCCGTGCTCGACGCCGCGCCCGAGCTGACCCGCCTCAGCCGCACCCCGTCGTTCGGCGTGTGGCAGCTCCAGGCGCCGTCCGGGCGGCTCCTGCTGCTGGACGGCGCGAACGCCACGCCGCTGCCCGCCGGGCGGATCGGCGCCCGCGTCAGCATCCCGCCGGGCGCCGGGCCCCGCACGCTGCTGCTCGCCGAGCCCGCCGACGGCGGCTGGCGCGCGGCGCTGGACGGCTCCGACGTCAAGGCCCGCACGGTCGACGGCTGGGCGCAGGGCTACGTGATCCCGGCGAAGGGCGGCCGGTTCGAGCTGACCCGGAGCATGCGGACGCGGCACGGCTGGCTGATCGTCCAGGGCATCGCGGTCGTGCTCGTCGCCGTACTGGCCCTGCCGGGCTCGGCGCGGTTCGAGGGCGCCGGGCCCGCGGTCTCGCGGCGTGGCCGCCGGGCCCGCGGCGCCGCGAACGCCCTCCGGCGGCGTCCCCGCGTCCGCCACGAGCCGCCCGAAGGCGACGGGCGCGCCGCCGGGCCCGAGCGCGCCGCCGGGCCCGACGACCCGTTCCCGGCGGCCGCGACGCCCGGCGAGGGCGGCGGGGACGTGCCGGTGCCGTCTGAGGAGCGTTCCTGACCATGGACAAGGTCTTGCGGCTGTTCGGGCTGCGCTACGCGTCGGCGGCGCTCGTCCTGGTGGCGCTGGCGGCGCTGTACGGGGCGGCGTCCCTGTCGCGTCCCGGCGACCGCGCCGGAGCCGCCGCCGAGGGCGTACGGGCGCCGGTGCGGTCCGCGCTGTCGGTCTGCCCGGGACACGAGGACGGACGGCTCAGCGTCCAGTCCTCGCCCATCAGGGACGCCCGCGAGAAGGGCGGCCGGGCCGACGTGACCCCGGTCGGCGGCGCGTCCCCGGTCGGGTCGGTGACCGCGCTCGGGCAGGGCTGGTCCGAGGACCGGCCCGCGGCGGACGGCGCGTACGCGCTGCGGGCGGACGGCGCGTTCGCGGCGGGCCTCGCGGCCGAGCAGACCACCCACCGGCCGACGGGCGGCGACCGGGGCCTCGCCGCGATCCGCTGCTCCGCGCCGGGAACGGACCTGTGGTTCGTCGGGCCGGGCCCGGTCGCGGCCGAGAACCTCGACCTCTACCTCACCAACGTCGACTCCCAGCCCGCCTCCGTGGACGTCACGGCGCTGTCGGGGGAGGGCCCGCTCGACACCCCGGACGGGCGCGGCACCCCCGTCGAGCCGCGCACGACCAAGGTCGTCCACATCGGCGCGTCCCCCGAGGGGCTCGGCGACATCGTGAAGACCGCGCGGGACCTGGCGCTGCGCGTGCACACGACCAGCGGTCGCGTCGCCGCCTCGCTGCGCGTACGGACGGGCGAGAAGAAGGGATCGACTGGGTACCGGTGTCGCCCGTGCCCGCGACCTCGCTGGTCGTCCCTGGGGTGCCGGGCGGGTCGGGACCGCGGCGGCTGATGGTCGGCGTGCCCGGCCAGGACGACGCGCGCGTCCGGGTGCGGGTGGTCACGCCGAGCGGGTCGTTCGCCCCGCACGGGCAGGACGTGCTGGACGCCCCCGCCGGGACGGTCTCCACGATCGACCTGGAGAGCGCCCTGGCGGGCAAGTCGGCCGCCGTGCGGCTGACGTCGGACCGGCCGGTCGTCGCGGGCTTCGCGGCGGAACGGGGCGCCGACGTGGCCTACGGGACGGCGACCGCGCCGCTCGGGGAGGCCGTCCTCGCCGACGACCGGTTCGACCCGTGGATCTCGCTGACCGCGCCCGCCGGGGCCGCCGACGTCGCCGTCACCGCGATCGGCGGGCAGGGGCCGGGCACGCCGCAGCGGATCAGGGTGCCCGCCGGACGGACCGTGGAGACCCGCGTGCTCGCCCCGCGCGACGGGGAGAAGGGCTTCGGCGCCGTCGTCCGCACCGCTCCCGGGTCGGGCCCGGTGTACGGCGCGCGGACGCTCACCAAGGGCAAGGGCGACGAGCTGCTGATCACCGTGCTGCCGCTCGTCCCGGCGGAGTCGACCGCCTGGCTCCCCCGGCTGCCGACTCCCAGGGCGTCCTGGTCCCCTGACCACGTCCCCTGACCACGCGGCCCCTTCTGACCACGCGGCCCCTTCGGGGCGCCGGTCAGTCGTCGGGGGTGTCGTAGCTGGGGTCGACCGACTCGGGGGACAGGCCCAGCAGGTCGGCGACCTCCTCCACCAGCAGGTCGCGGACCAGGCGGCCCACCTCGCGGTCACCGGTCGCGCGGGCCTCCACGGGCCGCCGGTAGATCACGATGCGGACGGGCCCGCCGGACTCGCCGGGCAGGGTGAGGCCGAGCGGCACGGGGCCGCCGGTCCAGGGCTCGACGTCGGGAACCTCCTCGACCGCGAACTCGACCTGGGCCAGCTCGCGGCCCCAGCGCTGCCCGAGCCGGCGCACCTCGTCGTGGACGAGGTCGTCGAAACGTTCCGCGCGGGTGCGGGAGACCGGCGCCTGAGGGGGCGTCAGAGGGCCACGGAGGCCGCGACCGTGCCGATCGCGGCGCCGTACGCCTGCCACACGGGATCGCACGTCTCCCAGACTACCCCGCCCGCCGCGCCCGCCCGCTCCGGCCGCCGACTCCGGTTCTCCGCGCGCCGCTCCGGCGGGTGCCCAACGCGCCCGACGAGGTACGGAATGTAGTTGTTACCCCGGAAAAGCACCGGTAACGGCGACACGTGCACGCGGGTGGTGGCGGAGGCGGCGGGAGCGGGGTACGGTCGGCCATCGTGAGCCCCGTCCGCATCTGCTCCCGCACCGCCTGCAAGGCGCCCGCAGTCTTCACGCTCACGTACGTCTACCGCGACTCGACCGCGGTGTTGGGGCCCCTCGCCACGTACGCCGAGCCGCACTGCTACGACCTGTGCGCGGAGCACTCCGAGCGGCTCACCGCCCCCATGGGATGGGAACTGGTCCGCCTCCCCGTCGAGGAGGAGACCGAGCCGAGCGCCGACGACCTGGAGGCCCTCGCCGACGCCGTCCGCGAGGCCGCCAAGCCGGCGCCGGGCGGGGCGACCGAGCCGGTCGGGCAGGGCACCGAGGTCGGCCGCCGCGGGCACCTGCGGGTGCTCAGGTCCGAGCCCGCGGGAACGCAGCCGGGCCAGGAGTGACCCCGGGCAGGGGTTGCCGGCGGGGCCCGCTCCTGCCGGTAGGCTCAGTGGCTCGTATCCAACAGCGGCTCACATCGAACAGTGGCTCACGGCCGAGTGACGCCCTTGGGGCGTAAGCCCCGGCAGGCCGGGGCGCCACCCCCGGAAGCGACGACGTAGAGGGAGCGGGAGTGGGCGACCTCGCCAGGATCTTCAAGGCGTACGACATACGCGGCGTGGTGCCGGCGGAGCTGGACGCCGAGACCGCCGAGGCGGTCGGTGCGGCCTTCGTGCGGGTGACCGGGGCCGGCCAGGTGGTCACCGCCCACGACATGCGGCCCTCGTCGGTCCCGCTCGCCGAGGCGTTCGCCCGCGGCGCGACCGCGCAGGGCGCCGACGTGGTCGAGGCGGGGCTCGGCTCCACCGACCTGCTCTACTACGCCAGCGGGAGCCTCGGGCTGCCGGGCGTGATGTTCACCGCGAGCCACAACCCCGCCAGGTACAACGGGATGAAGCTCTGCCGCGCCGGCGCGCGGCCGATCGGCCGCGACACCGGCCTCACCGAGATCCGCGACCTGGTCGAGAAGGGCGTGCCCGCGTACGGCGGGACGCCCGGCACGGTCTCCCAGCGCGACCTGCTCAAGGGCTACGCCGAGCACCTCAAGGGCCTGGTCGACCTGTCCGGCATCCGCTCCCTCAAGGTCGTCGTGGACGCGGGCAACGGCATGGCCGGGCACACCGTCCCGCCGGTCTTCGGCGGCCTGCCGGTCGATCTCGTCCCGCTCTACTTCGAGCTGGACGGCACGTTCCCCAACCACGAGGCCAACCCGATCGAGCCCGCCAACCTGCGCGACCTCCAGGCGAGGGTGCGGGAGACGGGCGCCGACATCGGGCTGGCGTTCGACGGCGACGCCGACCGCTGCTTCGTCGTGGACGAGCGGGGCGAGATCGTCTCCCCGTCCACGATCACCGCGCTGGTCGCGGCGCGGGAGCTGGCCAAGCACCCGGGCGCGCCGATCGTGCACAACCTGATCACGTCCGCGGCCGTGCCGGAGATCATCGCCGAGCACGGCGGTGAGCCGGTCCGCACGCGGGTCGGGCACTCGTTCATCAAGCAGACGATGGCCGAGACGGGCGCGGTGTTCGGCGGCGAGCACTCGGCCCACTTCTACTTCCGCGACTTCTGGTTCGCCGACTCGGGGATGCTGGCGGCGCTGCACGTGCTGGCCGCGCTCGGCGAGCAGGACGCGCCGCTGTCGCGGGTGCTCGCCGCCTACAGCCGGTACGCGGCGTCCGGCGAGATCAACAGCGAGGTCGCCGACCAGGCCGCCGCGACCGCCGCGGTGCGCGCCGCGTTCGCGGGACGGCCGGGCGTGGCGTTCGACGAGCTCGACGGGCTGACCGTGACCGGCGGCGACGGCTGGTGGTTCAACCTGCGGCCGTCCAACACCGAGCCGCTGCTGCGGCTGAACGCCGAGGCCGCCGACGAGACCACCATGGGGGCCCTGCGCGACGAGGTCCTCGCGATCGTGAGGGAGAAGTGACCGTGAAGCTGGACGCGTGGCTGCTGGAGATCCTCGCCTGCCCCAACTGCGGCGGTGACCTGCGGCCCGACGAGGCGGCGGGCGAGCTGGTGTGCGCGGGGTCGTGCCGCTACGCCTACCCCGTCCGCGACGACATCCCGGTGCTGCTGGTGGACGAGGCGAGGGCTCCGACCCCGTGAGCGGAGGGCTCGACCGGGGACGGCTGGACGGCGCGGCGGCGATCGAGGCCGCCGATCCCGGCGGGATGCTGCGGCAGGTCGCCTCGTCGGCCGCGCAGATCCGCGAGGCCCGGCGGCTGGCCGCCGAGGCGGGCGTCGAACGGGTCGCGGAGGAGGGCCGCCCCCGCGCGATCGTGGTGACCGGCATGGGCGGCTCCGGGATCTCCGGCGACGTGCTGACGGCGGCGTGCGGCCTCGGCTGCCCCGTTCCCGTCGTCACCGTGCGCGGCTACCGGCTCCCCGGCTGGGTGGGCGCGGCCGACCTGGTGATGGCCGTCTCGTGCTCCGGCAGTACGGAGGAGACCCTCGCGGTCGCTGCGGAGGCGGCGCGGCGCGGGTGCCGCCTGCTGTTCGTCGGCGGCGACGACTCGCCGCTCTCCGACCTCGCCGCCCGCACGCGCGGGCTGTTCGTGCCGGTCCGCTCGGTCGGGCAGCCGCGCTCGACGCTGTGGGGCCTGTCGGTGCCGCTGCTGCTCGCGGCGCGGGCCCTCGGCCTCGCCGACGTGCCGGACGCCGTGCTGGAGTCCACCGCCGAACGGCTGGAGGACGTGGCGCACCGGTGCCGTCCGGCGAGCGAGCCGTTCGTCAACCCGGCCAAGCGCGTCGCGCTCGACATCGCGGGCGACGTGCCGCTGGTGTGGGGCTCGTCCACCCTCGCGGGCACGGCGGCCTACCGGTTCGTGTGCCAGCTCAACGAGAACGCCAAGTACCCGGGCGTCTACGGCGAGATGCCCGAGGCCAACCACAACCAGGTCGTGGCGTTCGACGGGTACTTCGCGGGCAAGGGGGCGGGCGGCGACCCGGCCGACCCGGGCGATCCCGACGACTTCTTCCGCGACCGGGCCGACGACCCCGAGCACGGCCTGCACCTGGTCGTCATGCGCGACACCGACGAGCATCCGCAGGTGCGCAAGCGCCGCGAGGTGTCGGTCGAGCTGGCCCGCGCGCGGGGCGTCGCGGTCACCGAGATCGTGGCCGAGGGCGAGCACCCGCTGGAGCGGATCGCGACTCTGATCGCCATGGCGGACTATGTCACGGTTTACTTGGCCATCACGATGGGCGCCGACCCCACGCCCGTGTCGGCCATTCAAGAACTCAAAGCGAGGATTGCATGAGTGCTGAGGGTGGGACTAAGGCGATCGTCGCCGCGTTGGCCGCCAACCTCGGGATCGCCGCGTCGAAGATGGTCGCGTTCGCGTTCACCGGTTCGTCGTCGATGCTGGCCGAGTCGATCCACTCCGTCGCAGACTCCGGCAACCAGGGGCTGCTGCTGCTCGGGCGCAAGCGCTCGGAGCGGGCCCGCACGCCCCGGCACCCGTTCGGGTACGGGCGCGAGCGGTTCTTCTACGCGTTCGTGGTCGCGGTGGTGCTGTTCACCGTCGGCGCCGCGTTCTCGCTGTACGAGGGCGTGCACAAGATCAGCGACCCGCACGAGGTGGAGAAGCCGGTCTGGGCGTTCGCGGTGCTGATCGTCGCGATCGCGCTGGAAAGCTTCTCGTTCCGTACGGCGATCAAGGAGTCCAACACGCTGCGCGGCGACGACTCGTGGGTGCGGTTCGTGCGGCGCGCCAAGGCGCCCGAGCTGCCGGTCGTCCTGCTGGAGGACCTCGGCGCGCTCGTCGGCCTCATCCTCGCGCTGATCGGCGTCTCGCTGGCCGTGGTCACCGGCGACGGCGTCTGGGACGGCGTCGGCACCGTCTGCATCGGCCTGCTGCTCGGGATCATCGCGGTGATCCTCGCGATCGAGACCAAGAGCCTGCTGATCGGCGAGGGCGCCGACCCCGAGCAGGAGGACCGGATCGTCGCGGCGCTGGAGTCGGTCGGCGAGGTCGACCACGTCATGCACATCCGCACCGAGTACATCGGGCCCGAGGAGATGCTGATCGCGGCGAAGATCGCCGTCTACCACGACGACACCGCCGCCGAGGTGGCGCGCGGCATCGACGCCGCCGAGGCCAAGATCCGCGCGCAGTTCCCCGAGGCGCGGCTGATCTACCTGGAGCCCGCGCTGGGCGAGTCCGACCGCCGGAACGCCCCCACCGCCGAGCCGAGCCCTGAGCCCGCCCCGGAGACCCCCGCCACCTGACGTTCCGGAGCCCTCCGCCCCCGAGACGACGAAACGCCCGCCGCGGTCATCCGCGTGCGGGCGCTTTCGTGTCTGCGCGTTCTCTTCTCGCGTCTGCGCGTTCTCGCGAGCGGGAAGCTCCCCTCACCGGCCGGCCGCTGTGCCGGCCGACCCCAGCCCAGGCAAGACCGGAACGCCTCCGAGGAGACGGGTCGCGGCCGACCGGCGAGGGCGCCTTCCCATGCTCCCCGCCCGGACCCCTGAAACCGGGCGGTTCTGGTGTGACCGCGGCAGCCCCGCCGAACCCCCTACGTCGGCGGCGCTGCCGTCGCGGTCACGGTTATGACACTACGTGCGCCGCCCTTCTCCGCACGTCCACCGAAAGGAGGGAAAACGGGTCGTCCTCCAGGGGATACAGGTCGCGGGCATGGCTCCCTGCGGTGAGGTGATCCTCCGCCCGGAGCGGTCAGTATGGGACGGTGACCACCGATGACCACCCCGGCCCGTCCGGGCGAGACGCGTCCCGGCCCGACCCGGCGGGGTTCGGCCCCGCGATCGCGCACCACGCGTGGCGGCTGTCCGGACGGATCGTCGCGGGCGTCGGGCAGCTCCTGCTGTGGATCCTCACCGGGATCGGACGGCTGCTGCGCCCGCTCGGGGTCCGCCTCGGGCCAAGCTGTACGGCGTAGGACGTGCCTCCCACGCGGCGGGCGGCCCGCACGGCGCGCCCGCCGGGCCCGGCCCGCACGGCGCGCCCGCCGGGCCCGGCCCGCACGGCGCCGCCGGGCCCGCGGGGGAGACGGCCCCGCTGCCCCGCTGGATCAACGCCTGGGGCGAGATCGCGGAGTCCTGGTACTTCGCGCCGCTGACCGGCCTCGCCCTCGCCATCGCCGCGCTCGCCGAGCTGGCGCCGCGCGTGCACTCCCCGCTGAGCGTGGCGGGCGCGTTCGCGGTCGCCTCGACGCTGCCGCTGGTGTGGCGCCGCGAGTACCTGCGGCCCGTCGCCGCGGTCGTGCTCGGCGCGTCCGCCGCGAGCCTGCTGACCGGCCAGGTCGTCCTGGTCACCACGAGCTTCGCCGCGCTCTACACGCTGTACGCGCTCGGCCGCGTCCTGCCGCGCCAGTCCACCGGCGCGCTCGCGGTCGGGAGCGTCGTCACCGTCGGCGTGGTCTACCTGGCGACCGACAGCCTGGACGACATCCCGTGGCCCGCGGCGATCGTCGCCGTGCTCGCCGCGATCGGCCTCGGCGACGCCCGCCGGGTCGTGGAGTCGGCCGGGCGCACCGAGGCGGCGGCGGCCGAGCGGCAGAACGAGACGCTGACCCGGCTCACCGCCGTCCAGCGCGAGCAGGCCGTGATGCGCGAGCGCGCCCGGATCGCCCGCGAGCTGCACGACGTGGTCGCGCACTCGGTGTCGATGATCGCCGTCCAGGCGGAGACCGCGCCGTACACGATGGAGGAGCTGTCGCCGGAGGCCCGCGCGGGCTACACCGAGATCGCGAAGACGGCGCGGGAGGCGCTGGTGGAGATGCGGCGGCTGCTCAGCGTGCTGCGCGCCGACGCCAAGCCCGAGCCGGAGGCGGCCAACGCCCCGCAGCCCCGGCTGGACCGGCTGCCCGACCTGATCGACCAGCACCGCGGTGCGGGCGGCGCGGTCGACCTCGCCGTGCACGGCGACCCGCGGGCGCTGTCGACGACGGTCGAGCTGTCGGCGTACCGGATCGTCCAGGAGGCGCTGACGAACGCGCGGCGGCACGCGCCGGGCGCGGAGGTTCGCGTGGACCTCACCTACCTGCCGGACCGGCTGGCGGTCCGGGTGCGGGACGGCGGGGCGTCCGCGCCGACGATGGTCCTGAACCGGGAGGGCGCCGCGCCCCGTACCGCCGTGCTGGACCCCTCGGGCGCCGCCGGGGACGCGGGCCGGACCCGCATGGAGCCGGTGCCGGGCGCTCCCGGCGGTCCGGACGCGGCGTCCGGGCCCGGGGGCGCGGCGGGGGCCGGTGGCGGACACGGGCTCGTGGGGATGCGGGAACGTGCGACCATGCTGGGCGGACGGTTCTCCGCCGGCCCGGCCACCGAGGGCGGGTTCCTGGTGGAGGCCGAACTTCCGCTGACGAGGGAGGAGAACCCCACCCGTGAGCCCGGTTCGCAGGCCCCGCCGGACGGCGGACGGACGCAGGGATGACCGCCCGCGGCCGCCCTCCCGCCGCGGAGGCGCCCGGTGATCAAGGTACTGATCGTCGACGACCAGACGATCGTCCGGGCGGGGTTCGCCGCGCTGCTGGACGCCCAGGAGGACATCACCGTCGTCGGTGAGGCCGGCGACGGCCGCGAGGCGGTCCGGCTGGCCGAGGCCGGCCGCCCGGACGTGGTGGTCATGGACATCCGGATGCCGGGCATGGACGGCATCGAGGCGACCCGCCGCATCCTCGCCCGGCCCGGCGCCGAGGACGTCAGGGTGCTCGTGCTCACCACGTTCGACGTGGACGAGTACGTCTACGACGCGCTCGCCGTCGGCGCGAGCGGGTTCCTGCTGAAGGACGCCACGGCCGACGAGCTGGTCTCGGCGGTACGGGTCGTCGCGCGCGGCGACTCGCTGCTCGCGCCGCAGGTGACCGGGCGGCTGATCCGCGAGTTCACCAAGCAGCGCCGCCACCGTCCGCAGGCGCCGTCGGCGCTGTCGACCCTCACCGCGCGGGAGACCGAGGTGCTGGTCCTGATCGCGGGCGGGCTGTCCAACGGCGAGATCGCCAAGCGGCTCGTGGTGAGCGAGCACACGGTCAAGACCCATGTGGCCAGGGTCTTCACCAAGCTCGGCCTGAGGGACCGGGCGCAGGCGGTGATGCTCGCGTACGAGTCGGGCGTCGTGGTCCCGGGCGAGAACGCCCCCAACTGACCCCGCCGGGGCACAGACCCCGCCCGGATGCGGCCCGGACCCGGCCCGGATGCGGCACGGAGCCGGGCGGGTCAGCGGAGGGGGCGGCGGGGCTGGCGGCGCTGCTGGAGGAGGCGCAGGGCCTTCTCCTTCTCGAAGTCGAGGGCCCGGGTGGGCGGGGCGGAGACGCGGCCGACGCGTTCGCCCAGCTCGCGGACGCGCGCCTGGACCTCGGGCTCGGCCAGCACGCGCAGGCCGAAGGCCAGCTCGGCGGGGCCGATGTCGTAGCGCTTCTCCAGCGCGAGGGCCAGCGCGACGGCACGCAGCTCGGCCTCGCCGAACCGGCGGTGCCCGCCGCCGCCCGCGCCGGTCGGAGGCAGCAGCCCGAGGGCCTCGCGGTAGCGGAGCATGCGGGGCGAGGTGCCGAGCCGCCGGGCGGCCTCCGTGATGCGCATGGAGACGATTCTGACAAATCCGTGTCAGGAAGTCGTCCCCGACCGTGCTCCGCGCGGGGGACGGCCCTAGACTCGCGAACGTACCGGCCCAGGCCCGCACGCCCGCCGCACGGGGCGCGGGCGGGCGCCGACCGTGACCGGCGCCGATTCTGACCAAGGAGCAACGCAAGCATGGACTACAAGGTCGCCGATCTTTCGCTGGCCGACTTCGGGCGCCGGGAGATCCGGCTCGCCGAGCACGAGATGCCGGGTCTGATGGCCGTACGCAAGGAGTACGCCGAGGCCAAGCCGCTGCGCGGAGCCAAGATCATGGGCTCGCTGCACATGACGATCCAGACCGCCGTGCTGATCGAGACGCTGGTGGACCTCGGCGCCGACGTCCGCTGGGTGAGCTGCAACATCTTCTCCACCCAGGACCACGCCGCCGCCGCGGTGGTCGTCGGCCGGGACGGCACCGCGGACGACCCGAAGGGCGTGCCGGTGTTCGCCTGGAAGGGCGAGACGCTGGAGGAGTACTGGTGGTGCACCGACCAGGCGCTGCGCTGGCCGGACGGCACCCCGCCCAACATGATCCTCGACGACGGCGGCGACGCGACCCTGCTCGTCCACAAGGGCGCCGAGTACGAGAAGGCCGGGGCCGTCCCGACCAAGGGCGCCGACGACCCCGAGGAGCTCGGCGTCGTCCTCGACACGCTCCGCCGCACCATCGCCGAGACCCCGGGCCGCTGGACCGAGGCCGCCTCGACGATCAAGGGCGTGACCGAGGAGACCACCACCGGCGTGCACCGCCTGTACGAGATGGCGAAGGCCGGCACGCTGGCGTTCCCGGCGATCAACGTCAACGACTCGGTCACCAAGTCCAAGTTCGACAACAAGTACGGCTGCCGGCACAGCGTCATCGACGGCCTGAACCGCGCCACCGACGTGCTGATCGGCGGCAAGGTCGCGGTCGTGTGCGGCTACGGCGACGTCGGCAAGGGCTGCGCCGAGGCGCTCAAGGGCCAGGGCGCCCGCGTGATCGTCACCGAGATCGACCCGATCTGCGCGCTCCAGGCCGCGATGGACGGCTTCCAGGTCACCACCCTGGAGGACGTCGTCGAGATCGCCGACATCTTCGTCACCACCACCGGCAACTTCAACATCATCCGCGCCGACCACATGGAGCGGATGAAGCACCAGGCGATCGTGTCCAACATCGGGCACTTCGACAACGAGATCGACATGGCCGGCCTCGCCAAGCTGGACGGCATCGAGAAGATCGAGATCAAGCCGCAGGTCGCCGAGTGGCGGTTCAAGGACGGCCACTCGATCATCGTGCTGGCCGAGGGCCGGCTGATGAACCTCGGCTGCGCCACCGGCCACCCGTCGTTCGTCATGTCCAACTCGTTCACCAACCAGGTCATCGCGCAGATCGAGCTGTTCACCAAGACCGAGGAGTACCCGGTCGGCGTGTACGTGCTGCCGAAGCACCTGGACGAGAAGGTCGCCCGCCTGCACCTGTCGGCGCTCGGCGTGAAGCTGACCGAGCTGACCAAGGAGCAGGCCGCCTACATCGGCGTGCACGTGGAGGGCCCGTACAAGGCCGACCACTACCGCTACTGATCTCCGGTAGCGTTCGAGCAGCGTTCGAGAGCCGCCGCACGGCCGGGCACGTCCCGGCCGTGCGGCGGTCTGCTCAGGGGAGAGGGTGGTGATGAGCGACATCTCCGACGCTGCGCTGGCGTACGAGGGCGTCAAGCGCATCGGGTGGGCCGACCGGAGCATGCCCGTGCTGCGGCAGATCAGGGAGCGGTTCGCGATCGAACGGCCCCTGGAGGGGTTCAGGGTCGCGGCGTGCATGCACGTCACCACCGAGACCGCCGGGCTGATCCGCACCCTCCAGGCGGGCGGCGCGAGCGTGGCGCTCTGCGCGTCCAACCCGCTGTCCACGCAGGACGACGTGGCCGCCGCGCTCGTCGAGGAGTACGGGGCCGAGGTGTTCGCGCGGGCCGGCACCGACCGCGAGGGCTACTACGCCCACATCCACCGCGCGCTGGAGACCGGGCCCGACCTCGTCCTGGACGACGGCTGCGACCTGGTCAACACGCTGCACATCGACCGCCCCGACCTGATCGGCACCGTCCGGGCGGGCTGCGAGCAGACCACGACCGGCGTGATCCGGCTGCACCAGATGGCGCGCGAGGGCGCGCTGCGGTTCCCGGTCGTCGCCGTGAACGACACCGACACCAAGCACATGTTCGACAACCGGTACGGCACCGGCCAGTCCACCCTCGACGGCATCGTCCGCGCCACCAACACCCTGCTCGCGGGCAAGACGATCGTCATCGCGGGCTTCGGCTACTGCGGCCGGGGCCTCGCCGAGCGGGCCCGCGGCCTCGGCGCCCGCGTCGTCGTCACCGAGATCGACCCGGTGAAGGCGCTGGACGCCGCGCTCCAGGGGTTCGCGGTCGAGCCGATGGCGCGGGCCGCCGAACTGGGCGAGGTGTTCATCACCGTGACCGGCAACCGCGACGTCATCCGCGGCGAGCACCTCGCGGTGATGAAGGACGGCGCGATCCTCGCCAACTCGGGCCACTTCGACGTGGAGATCGACGTGCGCGCACTCGCCGACCTGGCGGTGGAGGTGCACGAGAGCGTGCGCCCGCAGGCCGACGAGTACGTGCTCGCCGACGGGCGCCGCCTCGTCCTGCTGGCCGAGGGGCGCCTGGTCAACCTCGCCGCCGCCGAGGGCCACCCGGCGGCCGTGATGGACATGTCGTTCGCCGACCAGGCCCTCACCTGCGCCTGGCTCGCGACCGGCCACGCCGGCCTCGCCCCGGCCGTGCACGACGTCCCGAAGGAGATCGACACCGAGGTGGCGCGGCTCAAGCTGGCGTCGATGAGCATCGGCATCGACGCGCTGACCGAGGACCAGGAGGACTACCTCCACAGCTGGCGCATCGGCTCCTAGCCGGTCGTCACTTCTGGCCCGTCACTTCGGGGCCCGTCACTTCGGGGGCAGGGACTTCCAGTCGGGGTGGCCGGGCATCGGCGGGATCTTCGCGCTGTAGAGCATGTCGGTCAGGAACCGGTCCAGTCTCGGCTTGCCCGGCACGTCCACCGCCGGGTTGCCCGACAGGTCCGCGACGAGGTCGACGAACTGCCGGGTCGTGACGGACGAGTCGCGGTGCCGCGCGACCCACGTCCGCTCGATCCGCTGGAACGCGGCGTCCCCGACGGCCTGGCGCAGCGCGTACAGCACGAGCGCCGCGCCGCCGTAGCGCTGGTCGCCGAACAGGTTCTGCGGCGTCGTCGGCTTGGCGGGCGGCCCGACCTTGGCGCGGCGGTCGTCGGACGCCTCGTACCGGCTCCGCATCGTCGCCTCCAGGTCGTCGCCGTGCGCCTCGTCCCACAGGTCGGCGTACCAGGTGGCGTGGCCCTCGCTCAGCCACAGGTGCGTCCAGTCGGCGGGCGCGACGCTGTCGCCGAACCACTGGTGCGTCAGCTCGTGGACCATCAGGCTGTCGGCGGGCCGGGAGAGCGTGTTGACCGCGATGGTGGTCATCGTCTGGTTCTCCAGGGAGTAGCCGAGGGACGTCTTCCCGGCGAGCAGCCCGTAGTTGGCGAACGGGTACCGTCCGACCCGCTTCTCCAGGAACCGGATGTGCTCGGCCGTCCGGTCGAGCTGCGGCCGGACGTCCGCGACCCGGTCGCGCGGGACGACGTGCCGCAGCGGCAGCCCGTGCGGGCCGGTTCCGGTGAGCTGCGTGTAGTCGCCGACGGCGACCTGCGCGACCTGCGTGGACATCGGGCTTTTGGTCACGTAGGTGTACGTGGTGCGCCCGGCCGCGCTCGTCCTGCGCTTGAAGACGCCGTTCGCCGCGCCGTACAGGTTGTCGGGGACGGTGACGCGGTAGGTGAAGTCGGCCTTGTCGCTCGGGATGTCGTTGCTCGGGAACGCGGTGTGCGCGTGGTGCGGCTGCAACCCGAAGATGAACCCGTCGTCGTAGGCGAACCAGCCGTCCTTCGCCCCGCCGATCGAGCCGGGACGGTCCGGCAGCTCCATCCGGGGGTCGGCGGAGTAGTCGACCACGACGGTGAACCGCTTGCCCTTCCTGATCGGCTTCGACGGCGTGATCACCAGCTCCTCGCGCACCCGCTCCACCCGGGCGGGCGAGCCGTTCACGCTGACGCCGTACAGGGTGGGCCCGACGAAGTCGAGGTCGAAGCGCGACAGCGCCTGCGTGGCGCGCGCCTCGATCGTCGTCCGCGCGTCCACCTGCCGGGTGTCCTCCTGGTAGTCGAAGTCCAGCGTGTAGTGCCGGACGTCGTACCCGCCGTTGCCGAGCTCGGGGAAGATCGGGTCGCCCGCGCCGGGCGCGCCGGGGGACGGCGGGTCCGCCTTCCCGGCGGCCAGCGCGGGCGGAGCGGTGAGGGAGACGGCGAGGGAGGCCGCGAGGCAGGCGCCGGCGGCCGCCGTCGCGAGGGTGGCGGCCGGTTGGGGGGAATGCCACATCTTCCGCAAAAGGGACATGTCGCGCAAGGTATGCCGATCCATGATCGGCGGTCCAGATCGACGGCGGTTCCACGTTCTAGAGACGAGCCCGTAGGGTCGGGCGCGTGCCGCGCGGAACCTACGTCCACCTGGACGACGACCTCACGGAGCGCTTCCAGTGCGCTCCCGGCCCCGGCGGCTGGCGCTACGTCGGCGAGCGCGCCGACGGCGTCCGCACCGACCTCGTGGTGGACGGCCGCTGGCGGCAGATCCGCGTCGAGGTCGTCGCGCCGTCGTGGTGGCTGCGCGGCGGCGTGACCGGCCACGATCTGGCCTGGGTACGCGGCCCGGCCGCCGACGGCGCGGACGGTGGGGCGGCGCGGGCCGGAGGGGCGGGGAGGAGCACGGCGCGCGGGCCGTCGCGTTCCTCGGGGAGTCGCCCGGGTTCCTGGTCGCGGTGGCGCGCACGCTGCGGCTGGAGGAGGGCGCGTCGGCCGACGTACGGCTCGTCCGCCTCGTCGGGGCGTCGCTGTCCGCGCTGACCGTCGTACAGCGCTGGCGGCTCGCGGGGACCGAGTCGTACGACACCGAGACCGGGCCCCTGCCCGTGGAGCGGTACGAGGTCACCGACCTCGCGACGGCCGAGACCGCGGACGTCCACCTCGCGGGCGACATCGTCCTCGACGCGCCCGGCATCGAGCTGGCCGACCTGGAGTCCCCGCCCAACCTCGGGACCTCGCCCGGCCCCGGCTGAGCCCCTCCGCCGGACCGGTCCACCGGGCCCGTCCTGCCGAGCCGGGGCGGTCCGCGCCGTTCTAGCGGCCGGTGAAATTTCAGACCGGGCCCGCGCGGCACTGGAAGCGGTGCCGCCGCGGACGGCCCGACCTGCGGATCCGCCGTTGAGGCGGGACGTCCCCGGGGCGAGCGCGGCCATTGCCCGCCGGGTGATCAGCGGTCATCGTGACGGCACCACCGGCACCACGATCGCCATTCCCGAACGGCAGGTGTCCCCCATGGCGAAACTCCCAAGACCGCTGGTCGCCGTCCTGACGGCCCTCCTGCTCGCCGTCGCGGCGCAGCTCCCGGCCGGCGCCGCTCCCGCTCCCCCCGCCCCGTCCTCCGGCCGCTACCTGGTCACCGGGCCGTCGAACGCCCAGCAGCGCAGCCAGGTCGCGCGCACCGGCGCCGCGATCGACTCGGTGCGCGGCGACGGCTCGATCGAGGTCAGCGCGATCCCGTCCGAGCTGGCCGCGATCAAGCGGCTCGGCTTCCGCGCGTCCGCCCTCCCGGCGCCCGCGCCCGAGCCGTCCGGACGCGCCGCGACCTCGTACCACACCTTCGCCGAGATGCAGGCCGAGCTGGACGCGGTCGTCGCCGCGTACCCGCAGATCGTCCGCAAGGTCGTCATCGGCAAGTCGTACCAGGGCCGTGACATCGTCGGCGTGAAGATCAGCGACAACGTCGCGACCGACGAGAACGAGCCCGAGGTGCTCTACATCTCCAACATCCACGCCCGCGAGCGCCTCACCGCCGAGCAGACCCTCGACCTGATCGCCACCCTCACCAAGGGCTACGGCTCCAACAGCCGGATCACGAACCTGGTGAACGGCCGCGAGATCTGGCTGATGCCCATGGTCAACCCGGACGGCCAGGTGTACGACATGACGTCCGACACCCAGCCCGGCCGGATGTGGCGCAAGAACCGGCAGCCCGCCCCGACCGACCTGAACCGCAACTTCCCCTACAAGTGGGGCTGCTGCGGCGGCTCGTCCGGCAACGTCAACAGCGAGACCTACCGCGGGCCGAGCGCCGAGTCGGCGCCCGAGACCAAGGTGCTGACCAACTTCGTCCGCAGCCGCGTCGTCGGCGGCAAGCAGCAGCTCAAGCTGTTCCTGGACATCCACGCCGACGCCGCGATGGTGCTGTGGCCGTTCG
The DNA here is from genome assembly GCF_009793335.1 of Actinomadura sp. J1-007. Classification (GTDB taxonomy): domain Bacteria; phylum Actinomycetota; class Actinomycetes; order Streptosporangiales; family Streptosporangiaceae; genus Spirillospora; species Spirillospora yumaensis. The sequence goes on from NZ_WING01000001.1 coordinate 4,450,511, forward strand.
GCTACACCTACAACGACACCGCGCCCGGCATGTCCGCCGACGAGGCCGCCACGCACCAGGCGATCGGCCGCGACCTCGCCTCGTCCAACGGCTTCACCCCCGGCCAGTCGAGCGACCTGTACATCACCGACGGGACGACCGACGACTGGACCTGGGGCGACCAGCGCATCTTCTCGTTCACGATCGAGGTGGCCGGGGGCAGCTTCTACCCCTCGCCGTCCCGGATCGACTCGCTCGTGGCCGGGACCCGCGAGTCCCTGCTCCGGCTGACCGAGTACGCCGACTGCCCGTACCGGGCGATCGGCAAGCAGGGCCAGTACTGCCCGGCGGGACTCCGCCGCTGACGCGCCCTCTGGCCGTCACCCCCGTGACACGCGAGGGCCTCAGGGGGTGACGGTCAGGGTGTGCGACGGGCTTCCCGGGTCGGCCCACACGGAAAGGACCCGGCGGCCCGCGTCCCACCGGGACCTCCACGTCCCGGTGGGATCGGTCGCCGCCACCTTCGGCGTGCCGGGGAACGCGCCCGCCGGAAGCCACAGCTCGGTCGGCCCGGACGCGCCCGCCCGCTCGTTCCAGGCGACGGTCAGCGCCCTGCCCGCGTACGAGATCCGCGTCGGCGTCCCGGCGACGGCGCGCGGGTACGGACGGGCGAGCAGCCGCCCGATCGAGGTGAGCCTCCCGTCCGCGTCCGTCACGCCCGCCGGACCGGGGTCGTTCGACCAGTACGCCCAGCCGATGCCGAGCTCGTCCGCCATCGCCAGCCAGTCGGAGGTGAAGGCGTCCGCGCCCGCGACCCTCTCGCTCATGCCGCCGACCTCGCCGAGCCACATCGGCGTGCCGAGCCGCCGCGCGACGCCCGGCATGTTCCGCTTCCACAGCGCGAACTGCGCCTGCACCAGCACCTTCGCGAGCCCGTCGTACGAGCCGCCGAGATCGACGCCGCCGGGGTAGAAGTGCGGGGCGAACACGACGCGCCCGCTCGGGTCGCGCACGGCCGCCAGGGAGCTGTCGGCGCCCTCGTTCGGGCCGAGCGCCTGCGGCTCCACGAAGATCCAGCCATCGCGGTCCTCCTCGCGGATCGCGTCCACGATCCGCTGGTAGAACGGCGTCAGGACCGGGCCCTCGAAGAACCCGAACTGCCGCGTCCCGCCGAACGGCTCGTTCATCAGGTCGTAGCCGAGCACGGCGGGCTCGTCCGCGAACCGCGCGGCGACGTGCCGCCACATGCCGGCGTAGTGCCGCGCCAGTTCCGGATGCCTGCCCGTGTTGTCGAACAGGTTGTCGTACGCCCGCAGCACGGCGGGCTGGAGGTAGGTCAGCACCCACGGGTCCTGCGGCGTGCAGGGCAGCCCGTCGGTGTACGTGGCCCAGGCGGGCGCGCCGTTCCCGGAGCCCGCGCAGGCCGCCGGGCCGTAGATGTCCTGGTGCATGTCGAGGATGACGTGCATCCCCTGCTCGCGGTACCAGGCGAGCCGCTCCGCGACCTCGTCCAGGTACGTCTCGTCGTACTCGCCCGGCCTCGGCTCGACGTTCTTCCACTGGAGCAGGTACCGGACGGAGTTGGTGCCGATCTCGCGCGCCTCGCGTACGACGTCGTCCCGGCCGACCCAGGGCAGGCCGCTCGGCCCCTTGGCGCTGCTCGCGGTGTTGAGCCCGTGCAGGATCAGCGCCCGCCCCTGGTCATCGGTGATCACGGGAAGCGGCGCGGAGCCGTCGGCCGCCGGCGCTCCCGCCGTTCCCGCGGCTCCCGGTTCGGCGGGGGAGGCGGACATGGCGGGCGTCGCGGGGACGACCGTCAGGATCGACGCGGCCAGCACGGCGGCCGACGCGAACCGGCCCCGCCCGTGACGTCCCAGGACAGTACGAGCACGCATCCCGCCTCCCGAACATGAAAGTTATTCGGAGATTAGGAGGCGCACGCCCGTGAGGGAAGTCACACAACTGCACAACGATCCCGCCCGCTTCCGTCGATCCTGACAACCCGCCGCGACGCGGCGCGGCCGGACCCGGAGACGATCAGGAAGGCGGCGGCCCGACGTACGGCGCTGCGTGCGGGCCGGACGGCGGCCCGGCGTACGACCCGGACTGCGGCGCGGCGTACGAGCCCGTCTGCGGGCCTGCCTGCGGCCCTGCGTGCGGGCCTGGCTGCGGCCCCGCGTGCGGGCCTGGCTGCGGCGCGGCGTACGGGCCCGGCTGGGGGTGGGCTGCGGGGCTGGCTGGGGGTGGGGGTGAGGTGGCCGCGGTAGGGGCCCGCGCCGTAGTCGGAGGGCGGGACGAAGCGGGGCTGGCCCGGGCCCGGGGCGCTGAACGGCGGCGGGGCGGCCGGGCCCGGCGGGTGGGCGTGTGCCGCGACGGGCGCGCCGGCCATCGCCATCGCGGGGGCGGCGGCGGGTTCGGCGAAGCCCTGCCAGCCGGGGTGGTGTCCGGCGTGCCGCATGCGCCGCGCGCGGCGTTCGGCCAGGCGCCACTCCTCGCGGCGGCGCCGTTCGGCGAGCACGGCCGACAGGAGGATCTCGGGGCGGACGCCGGGCGGCGGGGGCGGGCTCACCACCTCGAACACCTGCGCGGCGATCCGCTGCCCGAGCGAGTCGCGGACCTCCGGCAGCAGCTCCCAGAAGCGCGTGAGGTAGCTGCGGGCCGTCATCGCCAGGTCGTCCGACAGCATCGACAGCTCCAGCGACCGGCCCCACCCGGCGAGCTGCGGCGGCATCACCGCGACCGGGCCGAAGAACGACGAGCTCGGCACCCGCTCCTGGATCACGATCGTGCCCGCGAACAGGTCGCCGAGCCGCTTGCCGCGGCTGCTGCACAGCGAGGTGATCATCGCGGGCGCCCCGTACAGCGTCCAGAACTCCAGGAACCCCGCGAGGGCGCGCACGAGCGTCTGGCGGAACCGGACCGGCCCGCCGTCGTCGGCGACGGTGCGCAGCCCGACCGCCATCTTGCCGAGCGTGCGGCCGCGCGTGAGCGTCTCCAGCAGGCACGGGTAGCCGACGATCACCAGCACCGTGACCAGCAGCGACAGGCCGACCGTCCACGCCTCGTCGGCGACGATCGAGGTCATCGCCGTCACGTACAGCGCCGCGTTCAGGATCGAGAACTGGACGAACAGGTCGAGCAGGAGGGCGCAGCCGCGGCTGGCCAGGCGCGCGACGCGGATGTCGAGCGCGACGGCCTCGCCGGTGACGAGTTCGGCCATGGGGTCCCTTCTGCACGGGCCCGTACGGGCCCGCACCATTGTGCCCGGTCGGCGGGCGCAGGCGTTAGTCTCGCCGGGTGGACGTCGACGCCTACGTGGCAGCGCACAACGCCGAGTGGCAGCGGCTGGAGAAGCTGATCAACTCCAGCCGCGGGTTGAACGGCGCGGAGATCGACGAGCTCGTCGAGCTGTACCAGCGCACCGCCACGCACCTGTCGGCGGTGCGGTCCAGCTCGCCCGACCCGATGCTGGTCGGACGGCTGTCGTCGCTCGTGGCGCGCGGCCGGGCGGCGGTCGCGGGCGCGCAGGCGCCGATGTGGCGGGACGCCGCGCGGTTCGCGACCCGCTCGTTCCCCGCCGCCGCCTACCGGATGCGCTGGTGGTGGCTCGGCTGCGCCGTCCTCGGCAACCTGCTGTCCCTCGCGCTCGCGATCTGGATCGTCCACAGCCCCGAGGCGCAGGCCGCCGTCGGCGACCCGTACGAGATCCGCAAGCTGGTGGAGGAGGACTTCGCCAACTACTACACCGAGCACTCGGCGGCGTCGTTCGCGTTCCAGGTGTGGATCAACAACGCGTGGGTGTCCGCGGTCGCGCTGATCTTCGGGATCCTGCTCGGCATCCCGACCGTCTTCGTCCTGCTGACCAACCAGCTCAACCTCGGCGTCACCGGGGGCCTGATGTTCGCCCACGGCAAGGGCGACGTGTTCTTCGGCCTGATCCTGCCGCACGGCCTGCTGGAGCTGACCGCCGTCTACCTCGCGTGCGCGGCCGGGCTCAGGCTCGGCTGGACGGTCGTCGACCCCGGCCCCCGGCGGCGCGGCCAGGCGCTCGCCGAGGAGGGCCGCGCCACCGTCAGCATCGCGCTCGGGCTGATCGGCGCGCTGTTCGTGTCCGGCCTGATCGAGGGCTTCGTGACCGGCTGGGTGCACGTGACGTGGCTGCGCATCGGCATCGGCGTCGTCGCCGAGGCCGCGTTCCTGGCGTACGTCGTCGTCCTCGGCCGCCGCGCCGTCAGGGAGGGCGAGACCGGCGACGCCGACCTCCGCCCCGACCTCGCCCCCGTCTCCGGCTGACCCGGCCCGCCCCGCGGCGGAACGCGCCGGGCCCGCCGGTGCCGGGCCCGCTGGTGCCAAACCCGCTGGTGTCGGGCCCGCCGGTACGGACCTCAGAGGCGTCCGGCGGCCTTCAACGCCAGGTAGGCGTCGGCCAGGGCCGGGGCGATCCGCTCCGGCGGGGCGTCCACGACCTCGACGCCGTACGTGCGGAGCTCGGCGGTGAGGCGGCGGCGGTCGGCGCGGGCCCGTTCGGCCGCGGCGGCGTCGTACACCGAGGCGAGGTCGCCGCGGGCGGACGCCATCTCGCCGACGCGCGGGTCGGACACCGCGGCCACCATCACCAGGTGCCGCGCGGTGAGCCGCGGCAGCAGCGGCAGCAGGCCCTCCTCGATCGCGGCGGTGTTCAGCTCGGTGAGCAGCACCACCAGGCAGCGCTGCCGGACGCGCGACATCAGCGCCGACACCATCCCCGCGGCGTCCGACTCGATCAGCTCCGGCTCCAGCGGCGCCATCGCGTGCACCATCGACGGCAGCAGGTCGGTGCGGGACGCGCCCTCCACCCGGGCCCGCACGCGGCGGTCGTACGCGAGCAGGTCGACGCGGTCGCCGGCCCGGGACGCGAGCGCGCCGAGCAGCAGCGCCGCGTCCATCGAGCAGTCGAGGCGCGGGATGTCGCCGACCCGGCCCGCGGACGTGCGGCCGGTGTCGAGCACGAGGTAGAGCCGCCGGTCGCGTTCGGGGCGCCACGTCCGCACGACCACGTCGGCGCGGCGGGCGGTCGCCCGCCAGTCGATCGACCGGACGTCGTCGCCGTCCACGTACTCGCGCAGCGAGTCGAACTCGGTGCCCTGCCCGCGGATCAGCGCCACGTGGTGGCCGGTCAGCTCGCGCAGCTTGGCGAGCTTGGCGGGCAGGTGGCGGCGCGACGGGAACGCGGGCAGCACCCGCACCGTCCACGGCGCGGGCCGCGAGAGCTGCCGGGCGGCGAGCCCGAGCGGCCCGGCCGACCGGACGACCACGGTCACCGCGGCGCGGTCGCCGCGCCGCGTCGGGGTGAGGGCCATGTCCACGCGGCGGCGCTCACCGGCGGGCACGTCCACCCTGACCGTACGGGGCGTCGCGGCGGCGCTCGGCGGCCACACGTCGCGCAGCCGGGCCTGCACGCGCCGCGAGCCGAGGTTCTCGACCACCAGGCCGACGTGCGCGGTCTCGCCGAGCCGTACCCGCGAGTCGCCCGCGCGGTGGAAGCGCAGCGCCCGCACGTTGCCCGCGAGCGCGAGGTCGGCGAGCACGCCGAGCAGCAGGACGCCCCACACCGCGAGCAGCGTCCACCAGCTCGGCAGGAAGATCGGGACGAGGGCGGCCAGCGCGGCGAGCAGCCCCAGGCGTCCGGTCAGCGCCATGCCCCGGCCCTCCGGTCGTCGAGGTCGTGCGGGTCGCGCGGGCCGTTCCGGCCGTGCGGGTCGTGCCGGGCGTCCGCGGCGTGCAGGTCGTCGGTCATCGGCGGGCGGCTCAGCGCGGCGCGGGGACGTGGGCGAGGATGCCCTCCAGCACGCCGTCGGCGGTCGCGCCCTCCAGCTCGGCCTCCGGCCGGAGCTGGACGCGGTGCCGCAGCGTCGGGCGGGCGAGGGCCTTCACGTCGTCCGGCGTCACGTAGTCGCGGCCCGACAGCCACGCCCACGCGCGCGCCGTGGACAGCAGCGCGGTCGCGCCGCGCGGCGAGACGCCGAGCTGGAGCGACGGCGACTGGCGGGTGGCGCGGCACAGGTCCACGACGTAGGCGGCGACCTTCGGGTCGAGGTGGACGGCGCGCACGGCGGCCCGTCCGGCGGCGAGCTCGGCGGCGCCCGCGACCGGGCGCACCTCCGACAGGTCGCGCGGGTCGAACCCGGCCGCGTGCCGCTGGAGCATCGAGATCTCCTCGTCGCGGGACGGCACCGGCACGGTCAGCTTCACCAGGAACCGGTCGAGCTGCGCCTCGGGCAGCGGGTAGGTGCCCTCGTACTCGATCGGGTTCTGCGTCGCGCACACCACGAACGGGTCGGGCAGCGGGCGCGGCAGGCCCTCCACCGACACCTGCCGCTCCTCCATCGCCTCCAGCAGCGACGCCTGCGTCTTCGGCGGCGTCCGGTTGATCTCGTCGGCGAGCAGCAGGTTGGTGAAGACCGGCCCCTCGCGGAACTCGAACTCCGCCGTGCGGTTGTCGTAGACGAGCGAGCCGGTGACGTCGCCGGGCATCAGGTCGGGGGTGAACTGGACCCGTTTGAAGTCCAGGTCCAGCGCCCGCGACAGCGTCTTGACCAGCAGCGTCTTGGCGGTGCCCGGCACGCCCTCCAGGAGCACGTGGCCGCGGCACAGCAGCGCGATGACCAGGCCGGTCACCACCGAGTCCTGCCCGACCACGGTCTTGGCGACCTCGCCGCGCAGCGCGGTCAGCGCGGCCCGCGCGGTGTCGGAGTCGTGCCCGGCTCCGGGACGGGCGTCCTCGGCGTCGCGCCGGGCGTCCGCGGCGCCGGCGCCGGCCCCGCCCTCGTCCTTGCCGAGCTCAACAGGGTGGTTCACGACTGCCGTACCTGCCTTTCCAGGTCGTCCAGGATGTCGGTGAGGCCGACGAGCCCCGCGTCGTCCGCGGGCTCGGGACCGTACAGGGCCCCGCCGACCGTCGCCTCGTCGTAGGTGGTGCGGGCGGCGACCGCCGTGACGATCTCCCGCGCGGCGGCCGGGTCCTGCGCGCTGCCGCGGGGGAGCCCGAGCAGCGGTACGAGGCGTTCGCGGGCCCCGGCGCGCAGCGCGTCGGCCGCCCGGTCGCGCGCCCGGTGCGCCCGGTACAGGCGGGCGCGGCCCTCGACCGTCTCGGCCGAGCGGACCACGACGGGCAGCGTCTCGGCCACGACCGGCCCGAGCCGCCGCGCCCGCCACAGCGCGACGAGCAGCACGGCGACCACGAGTTCGAGGAAGAACAGCTTCACGCCGAACGGCAGCAGGTCGCCCAGCGTCCGGTCGCCGGTGTCGGCGCCGTCCTCGGGCGGGTCGGGGATCAGCCAGACCACCGAGGCCCGCGCGCCCGCGAGGTTCATGGCGAGCGCGGCGTTGCCCTCGTCGCGCAGGTGCGCGTTGGTGAACGGCTCGGCCGAGCCGACGACCGTGATCGTACGGCCCCGGTCCGGGTACTGCACCAGCCGGTACTGATCGCCCGCCCGGTAGCAGCTCGTGCCGCCCGGCGGGACGGTGTAGGTGTCGGACCCGCCGAACTCGGCCCGGCCCGCCAGCGTCGCGGCGCTCAGCCCGCAGCCCGGGTCGCCCGCCTTCTCGAAGCTGCTGCCCGCGCGCTGCACGCTCGGCGCGACCGCGTCCAGCAGGGCCCGGCCGGGCTGGACGAGCAGCAGGTCGCCGGACGCCTCCTGGAGCCGCCGCAGGTCTTCCGGGGTGAGCCGTTCGGGGCGGGTGACGACCGTGACGGTGCCGGGGCCGGCGCGCCGGGACGCGTCGGCGGCGTCGCGGGCGACGGCCACGGGCGTGCCGTGCCCCTTGAGGATCTCCGCGAGCGCGCGGCTGCCGCCCCGCGTCGCCGAGGTCGGGTCGAGGTCCTGCGGCGACACCGAGGGCCGCAGCGCCGCCAGCACGATCGCGATGACGATCATGGCGAGGACCGCGAAGACCACGCCGCGGGCCGCGCGGAACCGCCGTCCGGCCACCTGCCGCGCGGTCGGCTCCGCGGCGCCGCCGGACGCGTCCGGGCGCGGCGGGGACTGGATCACCATCGGGGGCCTCCGTCCTCGGCGGCCCCGTCCGGCCCGGCGCCTGCTCCCGGTCCCGCGCCCGTTCCCGCGCCCGTGCCGGCGCCCGCCAGAACGGGGTCGTCGGAGCGCAACGGCTTCGGGCGCGCGGCCTGGAGGCGCTCGTCGAGCTCCTTGAGCCGCGCGTAGCCCTCGGCGCTGCCGGGACGGTCGCCGTACCAGACGTCGTCGAAGATCCGCACGCCCGCGGCCAGGTCGTCCGCGAGCTGCGGGACGGCCGCGCCCGCCTCGGCCGCCAGCTCGTCGGCCGTACGGCCCGGACGCGGCGCGAGGACGGCCCGTTCCTCCAGGTCGCGGGCCACGGCGCGGAGCCGCTCGCGGATGGCCTCGGGCCACCGCCCGGCCGCGGCGTGCTCCTCGGCGGCCCGCCGGTGGTCGAGCGCGGTCGAGGGCTCGGGCTCCAGCAGGGCGTCCTTGCCCGAGCGGACGTTGCGGCGGCCCCGCATCAGCCAGAGCACCAGCGCGACCGCCGCCGCGGCCAGCACGACGATCACGGCGATCGAGATCCAGCCGCCGCCGTTGCCGTGCGCGTTCGGGGCCGCGGCGTGGTCGAACAGGTCGCGCATCCAGCCGGTGAACCGGTCCCAGGTGCGCTCCAGCCGGGACGGGTCGTCGCGGTGGTAGATCGGCTGGTCCAGCTCCCGGCGGGCCAGCTCGCGGGCCTCGTCCCGGCCGATCGGGTCGGCGAAGGTCATGGGTACGCCCCGGTCTCGGGCCGCGCTCCGCCGCCCGGCGGCTGCGGGGGCTGCGGAGGGCGCGGCGCAAAGGGTGCGGGCTGCTGCCCGTACGGCTGCTGCCCGTACGGCGGCTGCGGGTAGGGCTGCTGGGGGTAGGGCTGCTGGGGGTAGGGCTGCGGCGCGTACGGGGGCATGGGCGGCCCGGCGGCGCCCGGCGGGGGCGGCGGCATGGTGGGCGGACGCCCGGAGCGGCCGGAGGCGGACGCCCGCGTCGCGGCCTCGGTGGGACGCCACAGCGAGAAGAAGTCGTCCTCTTCCTCCTCTGCGCCGTCCGCGCCGTCACCGGGCTTCCCGGGCTCGCCGGCCTCGCCGGCCTCGCCCGCCTTGGCGCGTTCGGTGCGGCGTGTGCGCAGGTCGAGGTCGAAGCCCTCGCGGCGCATCCGGCGGTCGGCGTACAGCAGCGCGATCACCCCCGCGTCGAACGGCAGCACGATCGACCAGCTCACGATGCGCCCGACCGTGTCCACGGCGAGCCCGAGCACCAGGCGCGCGCCGTCCTCGGCGTCGCCGAAGAAGACGAGCTGCACGATCAGGAACGGGATCCGCAGCGCGAAGAACCCCATGAACACGGTGATCAGCAGCGCCGCGAGCAGCGTCCCGCAGGTGCGCAGCCAGCGGCCCCTCGACAGCGCGCGGGCCCGGCGCAGCGCCCCGGCCACGCTCTGCCGTTCGAGCACCACGGCCGGGGCGGCGAGGACGAGCAGCACGTACAGCCACACCATCAGCCCGAGCCCGACCGGGACGCCCACGATGCCCGCGAGCGTGATCAGCGCCGGGTGCGCCTCACCGGCCAGCAGCAGGATGAACGGCGCGGCGGGCAGCAGCAGGCCGAGCAGCGCCGCGCCCATCGTCACGGCCGCGACCGCCGCGAGGCGCGCCGCGCTCGGCCGCACGTCGCGCAGCATCTGGCGCGGCGGCACGGGACGGCCCAGCAGCACCCGCCCGAACATCGGCGCGAGCAGCCCGGCCAGCAGCAGGATCCCGAAGGCCGACACGATCAGGCCGAGGACGCCGAAGGTGAACTGCGCCCCGACCGTCCGCAGGAACACGCCCGGCGTGAGCTCCTCGGTGGACCGGCCGCCGCCGAGGAAGTAGGCCGCGAACGTGCCGCCCACCTGGATCACGGTGCTGATCGCGACCGACGCGCCGAGCGTCGCGCGGGGGCGGCGTCGGATCCCGGCGATCGCGCCGTCCAGCATCTCCGAGATGGACATGGGGCGGAGCGGGACGTCGCCGCCCACGTCCCCGTTCCCGCCGTCCGGTCCCGGCATCCCGTAGCTCCCCGCGTGATGAGTCGTTCAGTATCCACCTCCGGGGCGGCCCCCGGAGCCCGGTCAGGTCATCCTGTCACGGGCGCGGTGCCGCATTTGCCACTAACGATCCGTGCCAACCCTTCGTGCTCGGCGGGAGTCCTGTTTACAATCCGCCCTTTGGACGAGGCGGCGCCGCGCGCGCCGCGGGCCGGGCGTCCTCCACCGGACGCCGGAAGGAGTCATGTACGAGCCAAACGCAGGTAACCTGGCACGCCAAGGCATATCTCTCCCTGGCGAGGTGGGGCCGGAGCGTCTCACCCCACTCCACCGAACCCCGACTTTGTGACGATGAGGGCCATGAGAGGACGTGTACTGGTCGTCGACGACGACCTCGCGCTCGCCGAGATGCTCGGCATCGTGCTGAGGGGCGAGGGTTTCGAGCCGTCGTTCGTCCACGACGGCGACAAGGCGCTGGAGGCGTTCCGGGAGACCCGGCCCGACCTCGTGCTGCTCGACCTGATGCTTCCGGGGGCGGACGGCATCGACGTGTGCAGGCAGATCCGCGCCGAGTCCGGGGTTCCGATCGTCATGCTGACGGCCAAGAGCGACACCGTCGACGTGGTCCTCGGGCTGGAGTCGGGCGCCGACGACTACATCGTCAAGCCGTTCAAGCCGAAGGAGCTCGTCGCCCGGGTCCGCGCCCGGCTGCGCCGCACCGACGAGCCCGCGCCCGAGACGCTCCAGATCGGCGACATCACGATCGACGTCGCCGGGCACTCGGTCAAGCGCGGCGACAAGCACATCCCGCTCACGCCGCTGGAGTTCGACCTGCTGGTCGCCCTCGCCCGCAAGCCGCGCCAGGTGTTCACCCGCGAGGTGCTGCTGGAGCAGGTGTGGGGCTACCGGCACGCCGCCGACACCCGCCTGGTCAACGTGCACGTCCAGCGGCTCCGCGCCAAGATCGAGAAGGACCCGGAACGTCCCGAGATCGTCGTCACCGTCCGCGGCGTCGGCTACAAGGCCGGTCCCGCCTGACGCGGGCGCCCGGCTCCCCCCTCCGCCATGACCAGGACGTCCCGCCCATGAACGCCAGCGAGGACAGGCCGTGACCGCCGCCGCGCGGGCGGCGGGCCGCGCCGCCGGGGGCCGGTCCGTGAACGCGCTGAAGCGGTTCACCCGCCGGGGCCTCGGCACGCTGCGGCGGGTCGTGCGGGGCGCGGCGCGGCGCGGCTACGCCCGCTGGCGCCGCTCCATCCAGGTGCGGATCGTGACCTGGACGCTGTGCATCTCGGCGATCGTCGTGGCGATCCTCGGCGCGTTCCTCATGCAGCAGGTGTCGTCCGCGCTGATGGACGGCAAGGTCAAGGCGGCGCGGCTCCAGCTCGACGAGGGCCTCGCGCAGGTGCAGCGCGACCTCGGCAACTCCGCCGAGGACGGCACCGGCCGCCTCGACGCCGTCGTCAACCGGCTCAAGGCCCGCAGCGGCCCGTCCGGGCTGTACGAGGTCTACATCCGCGACACCAGCGACCGCTACTCCGACGGCCGGGCCACCAACGAGCTGCGCGAGGAGAGCGTCCCGCGGCGCCTGCGCGAGGAGGTCCGGCACGCCCCGACCGGCTCGCGCTCCTACACGTTCGGGAAGCTGGCCTACGTCGGCGGCGACGCGAAGCCCGAACGCGGCCTCATCGTCGGCGGCAAGTCGGGCCAGTTCGAGCTGTACTACCTGTTCCCCCTGGAGCAGGAGCAGAAGACGCTGACCAACGTGGGCCGTTCGCTCGCCGGGGTCGGCGTCGTGCTCGTCCTGCTCCTCGCCGCGATCGCGTCGCTGGTGACGCGCCAGGTCGTCATCCCCGTACGGCTCGCCGCCCAGGGCGCGCAGCGGCTCGCCGCCGGACGCCTCGAAGAGCGCATGCGCGTGCGCGGCGAGGACGACCTGGCCCGCCTCGCCCGCTCGTTCAACGACATGGCCGCCAACCTCCAGGACAAGATCGGCGAGCTGGAGGACCTGTCGCAGGTGCAGCGGCAGTTCGTCTCGGACGTCTCGCACGAGCTGCGCACGCCGCTCACCACGATCCGGATCGCCGCGGACATGCTCTACGAGAACCGCGACACCTTCGACGACCCGGCCGTGGGCCGCTCCGCCGAGCTGCTCCAGAGCCAGCTCGAACGGTTCGAGTCGCTGCTCGCCGACCTGCTGGAGATCAGCCGGCACGACGCGGGCGCCGCGACCCTCGACGCCGAGTCCCTCGACATGCGCGACCTGGTCCTGCGCACCGTCGGCGACATCCAGGGGCTCGCCGAGCGCAAGGGCAGCAAGGTCGTCCTCCAGCTCCCCGGCGAGCCGTGCATGGCCGAGGTGGACCGCCGCCGGGTCGAGCGGATCCTGCGCAACCTGCTCGTCAACGCCGTCGAGCACGGCGAGGGCGAGGACATCGTCGTCTCGGTCGCCGCCGACCGCGACGCCGTGGCGGTCGCCGTCCGCGACCACGGGGTCGGCCTGAAACCGGGGGAGGGGCAGATGGTCTTCGACCGCTTCTGGCGGGCCGACCCGGCGCGGGCCCGCACCACCGGGGGGACGGGCCTCGGCCTGTCCATCTCCCGTGAGGACGCGCAGCTCCACGGCGGCTGGCTCCAGGCGTGGGGCGAGCCGGGCAGCGGCTCCCAGTTCCGCATGTCCCTGCCCCGCGTCGCGGGCGCCGAACTCCGCGGCTCGCCCCTGCCGCTGGTGCCGCCGGGCGCGGGCGCGTCCCGTCCCCTGTTCGCCGAACTGGAGGCCGGCGAGTGACGCCCGGCACTCGGGGCCGGATCCCGCCCGTCCTGCTGGTGGCGGCCGTCCTGGCGCTCTGCGTGGCGGGCTGCGCCAACGTCCCGAGCGGCGGACGCGTCGTGTCGGGCAAGCCCGTCGAACGCGCCGAGCAGGTCGACGACCCGTACGTGCGGCTGATCCCCGTCCGCCCGCGCCCCGAGTGGGGGCCCGAGCAGATCGTCGCGGGGTTCCTGGCGGCCTCGGCCAGCTTCGACGACGACCACAAGGTGGCCAGGGAGTACCTCGCCGGGCAGACGTCGTGGCGTCCCGGCCTGCGCCCGTCCGTGACCGTCCTGTCCGAACGCGAGCCGCCCCGGCTGGTCAAGCAGGCCGCCCCGGGCCAGGCGACCGTCAAGGTCACCGGCGAGCAGCTCGGCACGATCGCGTCCGACGGGCAGTACCGGGCGGCGTCCGAGCACATCGAGGTCACGTTCCAGCTCGCCAAGACGGCGCAGGGCGTGTGGCGGGTGACCGGGCTGCCCGACGACGAGCGCGCGGGCCTGCTGCTCACCAAGGTCGACGTGGAGCGCGCCCTGCGCCCCGTCAACCTGTACTTCTTCGCCCCCGACCAGCAGACCCTCGTCCCGAACGGCATCTTCCTGCCCGTGGTCGACCGGCGCACGCTGCCGTCCCAGCTCGTCCGCGCGCTGCTGAAGGGCCCGACGACCTGGCTGTACGGGGCGGTCGGCAGCGCGTTCCCGCCCGGCACCCGGCTGCGCGGCGCGGGCGTCGTGATCAACAAGGACGTCGCCACCGTGGACCTCACCAAGGAGGCCGCGACCGGCAGCGTCGAGCGGATGTCCGCCCAGCTGAGCTGGACGCTCCGGCAGCTCTCCGAGATCAAGCAGTGGAAGCTGCGCATCGACGGCGAGACCGTCGCCCCGGACGGGATGGCCTCCACCCAGCCCGTCCGCGCGTGGGACCAGAACGCCCCCGACGGCGTGGACGGCCAGGTCAGCCAGACCGCGTACGGCATCGGCGCGTCCGGCTACCTCAGCACCCTCGACGGCCGCGTCCCGCAGCCCGTCAACACCGGCCCGCCCTGGAGCCTGTCGCGCCCGGCCGTCGCCCCCGACCACCAGGAGGCCGCCGGGCTCGGCCCGAAGGGCGACCGCGTGCTCACCGCCGCGCCCCTCAAAGGCCCTGTCACGCCCCGTACGCTCCTCGCCGCCTCCCGGCGCGGGGCGCGCTTCACCCCGCCCTCCTGGGGCCGTGACGGCCTCATGTGGACCGTGGAGACGACCGCCGACAAGTCCTGGCTCTGGGCGCGGCAGCGCGGCCGCCCGCCCGTCCGCGTGTCCCACTGGGGCCTCAGCGGACGCGAGGTCCGGGCGTTCCGCGTGGCCCGCGACGGCGTCCGCGCCGCCGTGATCGTCGACATCGACGGCACGCCCCAGGTCCAGATCGGCCGCATCCTGCGCGGGCCCGGCGGCAAGGTCGACGTCGGCTCGTTCCTCCCGGTCAGCTCCGAACTGCTCAAGGCCAAGGACCTGGTCTGGCGCGACTACGGCACCCTCGCCGTCCTCGGCCAGAAGGACTCCGACACCCAGGACCTCCCGTACCTCATGCCGGTCAGCGGCAGCGCCATCACCTCCCTCGGCACCGGCTCCCTCGGCGAACCCCGCACGATCACGGCCGCCCCCGGCATGCCCGTCCTCGTCGGCACCCGCACGTCCGGCCTCAACGTCGTCTGCAAGCAGCGCCCGACCCGCGACCAGTTCGGCCCGTGGGTCTGCGACATCCCCGCCCGAGACCCCACCTACGCCCGCTGACCCGCGTTCCAGGACGTCGAAGACCGGCGTCGGCGGGCCACGTCGCGCATGGCTGAGGTTGTGGGCGGTCACCGTTCCGGCCGCCGGGGCCACCGCCCGGCGGCCGGAGGGTCGGCTACCGGTGCGCGGCCAGGAACGGCAGGACGACGGCGGCCATCTCGTCAGGTACCTCCTCCGCGAGGTCGTGGCCGGCGTCGAAGACGTGTCCGGTGACGTCGTGTGCCACAAACCGTGCCTGCTCCGCGTTGCGCTCGCCGATGAAGGCTGAGCCGCCGAGCGCCAGGACGGGGATGTCGAGCTTCTTCCGGGCGGCCTCCCGGTTCTGCTCGGCGTCGGTGAGCATCGCCCGGTAGACGGCGAGCATGGCGCGGATGCCGCCGGGCAGGGAGTAGCAGCGCACGTACTCCTCGATGGCGTCGGAGGTGGCGGTGTCGGGGCGGCCGCGCTCGTTCTTGATCATGTAGGTGATCAGTTCGCGTTCGTGCCCGGAGATCAGCATCTCGGGCACGTCGGGCTGGAAGTAGAAGCCCAGGTGCCACAGGTGCATGCCGGAGACATTCTCGGAGGTGAGGGCGGTGTGGTCCTCGAAGCCGAAGCCGGGCAGGAGGGCCTCGGCGAAGGCGAGGGAGGTGACGTGGTCGCGGTGGCGGGCGGCGAGCTGGTAGCCGATCACCGCGCCCCAGTCCTCGCCGACCACGGCGTAGGTCCGGTGTCCGAGGCGGTCCATCAGCTCGGCGATGTCATCGCTCATCGTCGCGGAGTCGTAGCCGTCCGCGGGACGGGCGGAGTCGCCGAGACCGCGCAGGTCGGGCACCACGACGGTGTGGTGGGGCGCCAGCTTCGGGACCAGGTGGCGCCAGTGGTAGCCGGTCTTCGGCACGCCGTGCAGCAGCACGACCGCGGGGCCGGACCCGGCGGTCCGGTAGTGCAGGCTCGTTCCGTTGACGGCCGCACGGCCGGTGCGCAGGGGCGCTCCGTCATGGTCGTACATCATGGGGCAACCTCTTTCTTGAGCGTACGTTACAGAATGAGGGCATGGAAGGACGGGCGTCCGACGGGGCCGCGAGGACCGTCAGTCGAGGGTGGTCAGCGCGACGTCGATGAGGGGTTCGAGGTCCCGCGGGTCCAGGGTGATCTTCGAGGAGACCAGTAGACCGTTGAGGAAGGTGACGAGGAAGGCGGCGACCGTGTGCGGGTCGTGCCGTTCGGCGATCTCGCCCCGCTCCGTCGCCGCCCGCAGCAGCTCGGCCAGCGCCTCCCGGCTCGCCTCCTGCATGTCGCGTACGGTGCGCCGGGTCGCCGCGTCCTGCGGCAGCCGCTCGCAGGCGGCGTTGACGGCCAGGCAGCCTCGGCCGCCGTCACCGACGGCGATGCGGATCCGCTCCGTCAGCAGCGTACGGATCGCCGCGCGGACGTCCGCCGCCTCCTCCTCCAGGCTGCGCAGGGCGTCCGCCGTGAGGGTGGTGCGGTAGTGCTCCAGCGCGGCCCGGTACAGGCCGTCCTTGTCACCGAACGCGGCGTACAAGGAGCCCTGCCCGATCCCCAGGTGCTGGGCCAGATCGCGCACCGAGGTCGCCTCGTAGCCACGCGTCCAGAACAGCTCCATGGCGCGGCTCACCGCCGCCTCGGTGTCGAACTCCCGGGTCCTCGCCATGACTCCACGCTAACCTATCTGGAACACCCGCTCAAGAAAAGAGCGCTACCTCACGGTGGCCGCCACCCTGGCCGGCCCGCCGGCCCACCGCGACGACCCGGACTGCGGGCTGGACTTTCCGGGGTTCCTGCGGCGGGGCGTGAACCCGGACCGCACCGGCCGCGCATCTCCCACATGGTGCGGGTCATCTCGTACTCGACCTCGCCGAGGTGCGCGTCCGGCAGCGGGTCGTCGAACCGCGGGTGGTAGGTGCGGACGTACCGCATGCCGATGGCCCGCATCACTTTGATGGATCCGGCGTTGGCGGCCATGGTCTGTGCGATCACGCGGCTTTGCCCGACCGTGTCGAAGGCGTGCCGCAGCAGGGCGCGGGACGCTTCACTGGCCAGGCCCTGCCGCCAGTGCCGGCGGACGAGCCGGTACCCCAGATCGCAGACGGTGGGATCGTCGGGCTGATCGGGGCCATGCGCAGGCGGCAGCATCATCAGCCCGACGAACTCACCCTCCTCCCCTCCATGGGAGAGGTGAGCCGTCCAGAAGCCCAGCCCGTCCACCTTGCCCGCCGCGGCGATGCGCCGCTGATGAGTGGCGACCACCTCGTCCCTGGTCGGGGTCCTGGCGTCGAGATAGCGCAGCACCTCGGGGTCGGAGTCGAGGCGGACCTCCAGGTCCAGATGCCGATCGGCCAGGGGTACCAGCAGCAGACGCTCGGTCCGCAAGATCGGTTGAGGCACGCGGCAACCGTTTCACGCCGACACCGGCGAAGCGATCGTTTTCCTCCCCGGCCGTATCCGGTGGATGTGATCCAAAGCAGGGCAATGACCAGGGTGGAGCGGCTGGTCGATCAGCAACCGTCCCGCAGGGAGACCTTCCCGACGCACGAGGCGCTGCGCATCCTCGCCGAGGCCAAGGAGCGGTCCCGACGCTGAGAGCACGGCGTCAGACCAGGTCGGTCGCGCGCAGCCACGCCTCGACCGCATCCGCCGAACCCTCGACCGCATTCGCCGAACCCTCGGCCCCTTCGCCGCGCGCGGCGAGTCGTCCTGGAGCAATGGACCGCTCGCACCCCGAGGCGTCGGCCGGGTTATCCACAGGCGCCGGGGCGGATGGCGATCACGTGGCGGGGACCGGCAGGGTCGGGGCATGACCTCTCCAGCGAGCCCGTTCAATCCCGCGATCCCGTTCAGCGATCTCATCCGCGACCTCGTCGGCCTCGTCCTGCCCGAACGATGCGTCGTGTGCGCCGTCGGCGGCGAGCCGTTATGCCGCCGCTGCGGGACGGCCCTGAACGCGAAGGCGCGCCTCGTCCGCCCGGTCCCGGTCCCGCCCGGCCTGCCGCCCACCTGGACGATCGCGTCCTACGAGGGCGCCGTCCGCACCGCCATCGTCGCCCACAAGGAACGCGCCCGCACCCCCCTCGCCGAGCCGCTGGGCAAGGCACTGGCCCGCGCCCTCCTCAAGGCCGTGCCGGTGAACGGTGAAGCGGAGGCCGGGGAAGCGAAGCCGACAATCGGGGCCGCCGCGTCGGTGGTCGCGAAGCCGCCGGTCGGGGCCGCGTCGGTGGTTGGGGCCGCGAAGCCGGCGGTCGGGGAGTCGGTGGTCGTGGTGCCGGTGGCTTCGGGGCGGCGGGCCGTCCGGAGGCGGGGCCATGATCCGACGCGGCGGATGGCGGCGGTCGCCGTCCGGGAGGCGCGAGCGGGCGGCCTTCGCGTGGTGGGGGCCGACGTGCTGCGGCAGCGGCGGGAGGTGGCCGACCAGGCGGGCCTGACGGCGTCCGGACGAGTGGCCAACCTCGCGGGCGCGCTGGAGGTGGTGCCGGGCGCCCGGCTGGCGGGGCGGCGCGTCGTGCTGGTCGACGACGTGATCACGACGGGGGCCTCGCTGGCCGAGGCGGCGCGCGCGGTCCGGCGGGCGGGCGCGGAGGTCGCGGCGGCGGCGACGGTGGCGGCCACTCCGCTGCGCCGGGGAGCGTGACTCTACGCCCGCGGAAGGGCGGCTCTGCGCTGAGGGGAGGGCTCTGCGCCCAGGGCTCTGCGCCCAGGGAGGGTGGCTCTGCACCCGGACGAGGGTGACTCTGCGGCCCGTGGAAGGGCGGCTCTGTGCCCGGGGAGGGGCGACCGTGCGCCGGGGAAAGGGCGGCCCTGCGCCCGGGGCAGGCTGGCTCTGTGCCCGGAACGGGCGGCTCTGCGCCCGGGAGAGGGTGACTTTCTTCACGATCGTCGTCAAACCCGGCAGCTTGTTACCAAGCGTAGTGAGGGGCGGCCCGGCTTGTCGTATCACACCCGATTGATCGCGGTATCACGGGTCACGTGGCGTCATGTCGGCGGTAGAGATTTGGGAAACTCACCGCCGCGCCATGACACCGTGACCTGCGCCTCAGGTGTGGACCGCAAGCCCTGTGGATACGGGGATGCACGGCTTGTGAGCAGCGCCGCGATCGTCGGCGGGGGCGGCGCTGCGGCCTCTTGTGATGACGGTCCGTGAGTTTTTCCTCAGCCCACCCCCCTGACATTCGTGGCGTAAGGGGTTAGCGTTCCTGGCATGGCACCCGCCCGGGTCCGTGGTTGCGTTGGATCGCCGTGCTCGTCAGGAGCACGACAGGCGATCCGGCTAGCCGATGCCAGGCGCAGGCGAAACGGCCCACGTAAGGCGACTTCTCGTCGACCGATCACGGTGCGCCTTAGAGGTAAGTCCTGCCTCGCCGGGGGATCCGACATCCCCCGGACCGGGAGAAGGGCAGTAGTGGCGAGAGCGCCGCGAGACCTTCAGCAGGCGGATGTGGGGACGAAGACCAGGTCGGCCGGGCGGGTGCGACCCACCGAGCTGTGGCGTCCGGCCGGGGCGTTCAGGAGCCCCGGACCGGGCGAGGAACGCAACCGGGAGAAGGGGGGTCCCGCGTGAACATCACCGTGAGGGGCCGGCACACCGACGTCAACGACAGGTTCCGCAGGCACGTCGACAACAAGCTGGCGAAGATCGAACGGCTCAACCAGAAGGTCATCCGCGTGGATGTGGAGGTGTCCGAGGAACGCAACCCGAGACTCGCCGACCAGCGCGAACGCGTCGAGCTGACGATCCGCTCCCGCGGCCCGGTGATCCGGGCCGAGGCCGCCGCCGACGACCGCTACGGAGCCCTGGACCTCGCGCTCGACAAGCTGGAGTCGCGGCTGCGCCGCGACGGCGAGCGCCGCAAGACCCACGGCGGCAAGGCGCGGGCCAAGCTCGCCACCATGGAGACCGTCCCCGAGGCGTTCCCCGAGAGCGCTCCCGCCGAGGCCGCCACCGCGGTCGCCGAGGACGACCGCGACATCGGCGGCCAGACCGAGGGCTCCGCGCCCGTCCACGACGACAACCTCGTCCCGATCCCGATGGAGGGCGACGGGCCGGTCATCGTCCGCGAGAAGTTCCACAAGGCCGAGGCGATGGGCATCGAGCAGGCCCTGTTCGAGATGGAGCTCGTCGGCCACGACTTCTTCCTCTACCGCGACAAGGCGAGCGGGCACCCTTCCGTCGTATACCGGAGGAGAGGCTGGGACTACGGCGTCATCCGCCTTGTCGAAGAGTGATGTGGCACTTGCGTCACGTCACCGCCCGGAGCGTGTCATGATCTAGAAAGGCGTTACCAGCAGAGCCGTGGACGCGGTGGTCCGGGGCGATGGCGCGGGCCTTCGGCGCGCGCCCCGTCGTCCGCGGGCCGCCGCCCCGCGGCAGTCTCCGGGGGGCGACCCCGGATCCCGAACCCTCCGGTAGACCCAGATCACTGACAGTGAAGGGGGGAAGCGGCGTCTCCTCCACGCCGCGACTCAGGTGAGCGAGAATCCCGAGGCTCGCGGCTCCGCGGCGGTACCCCGTCAGGCCGGCGCGACCGAGGCCGGACGGCCCGACGCGCCGCCTCCCGGCGCGGCCGACCCGATCCGCGTGCTGATCGTCGACGACCACGCCCTGTTCCGCCGGGGCCTGGAGATGGTCCTCCAGGCCGAGGACGACATCGAGGTCATCGGCGAGGGCGGTGACGGCCACGAGGCGGTCGAGATGGCCGGCGACCTGCTGCCCGACGTCGTCCTGATGGACATCCGGATGCCCCGCCGCAGCGGCATCGAGGCGTGCACGGCCATCAAGGACGCCGCCCCCAGCGCGAAGATCGTCATGCTGACCATCAGCGACGAGGAGGAGGACCTCTTCGAGGCGATCAAGGCGGGCGCCACCGGCTACCTGCTGAAGGAGATCTCGATCGACGAGGTCCCGCAGGCCGTCCGCGCGGTGCACGGCGGCCAGTCGCTGATCAGCCCCTCGATGGCCTCCAAGCTGATCACCGAGTTCGCGTCCCTCGCCAAACGCAGCGAGGAGCGCACCCAGCAGGTCCCCGCGCCCCGCCTCACCGACCGCGAGATGGAGGTCCTGCGCCTGGTCGCGCGCGGCCTCGGCAACCGCGAGATCGCCCGCGAGCTGTTCATCTCCGAGAACACCGTCAAGAACCACGTCCGCAACATCCTGGAGAAGCTCCAACTGCACTCCCGGATGGAAGCCGTGGTCTACGCCGTCCGGGAAAAACTCCTCGAAATCACCTGACGCCCCCCACCCACCGGGCCGCCCCTCAGCGAACGCCCCCAAGACCACTCCCCGCGACCCCCGCCCCCACCCGGGGTTCGGCACCCCCACCACCCGCAGCCAAGCGGCCCACCCGGCGAGACGGCCGCCGAGTGGCGTGAGTCAGGGAGCCGGAAGCGGTGCTTCCTGCTGGGGCACGTACGGACGCGCCCAAGAAGCGCCTAGCCCATCCCGCCGTGCTCCCGCGTCGGCTCCAAGCCACGCGACGGCTTCTGGTCCCAAGGGTCCAACGCCACGAACGAGCTCCAGAGCGCGGACGTGCCGGCTGCCTCGCCCCGCCGTCCTAACCCGCAACGTTAGGCGTGGTGACGGGAGCGCCGGTGGGGTGATGGGCGGTGGTTGCGGGCGGCGTGGTGGTGGGTGGGGTGGGCGACCGGCAATCTCGGTTTGTCGGTGTTGTGCCTTAGCATCGCGGGGTGATCGAGGCAGAGCTGACGGCGGACGAGGCGCGGCGGATCCAGCTGCGCGCTCAGGGGCTTCTGGGGGCGCGGCCCAAGGGCGGTGTGGCGGGGATGCTGCAACGGCTCGGGCCGTGCAGCTCGACACGATCTCGGTGCTGGCGCGGTCGCACGAGCTGGTGCCGTACGCGCGGCTCGGGGCGGTCGGGCGGCGCGAGGTCGAGGACGCCTACTGGGGCGACGGGACGACCTTCGAGTACTGGGCGCACGCGGCGTCCATCCTGCCGATCGAGGAGTGGCCGCTGTTCGCGTTCCGGCGGCGGGCCTTCCTGCGGCGGGGCTGGCGCTGGCACAAGGTGCCCGAGGGCGTGTGCGACCAGATCCGCGCGCGGCTGAGGTCGGACGGGCCGCTCACGACCAGGGAGCTGGGCGGCGCCAAGGCGAGCGCGGAGTGGTGGGACTGGAGCGACCACAAGATCGGGATCGAGTGGCTGCTGGACGTCGGGGAGGTCGTGTGCGTCCGGCGCGTCGGATGGCGGCGCGTCTACGACCTGGCCGAACGGGCCGTTCCGCGGGAGCTGCTGGACGCGCCGCAGGACGACGAGGCGTGCCTGACCGGGCTCGTCGGCCGGGCCGGGCGCTCGCTCGGGGTGGCCACGCGGGCGGACCTGGCCGACTACTACCGGATCAGGGGCGAGCAGGTCGATCAGGTCGTGGGCGGCGCCGGGCTCGTGCCCGTACGGGTCGAGGGCTGGAAGAACGTCGCCTGGGCCGACCCGGCGGCGCTGGCCGACGCTCCGCGGGGCAGGCACGCGACGACGCTGCTGTCGCCGTTCGACTCGCTGGTGTGGGACCGGGCGCGGACGTCGCGGATGTTCGGCTTCGACCACCGGCTGGAGGCGTACGTCCCGAAGGCCAAGCGCGTCCACGGCTACTTCGCGATGCCGCTCCTGTCGGGCGGGCGGCTGCTCGGCCGGGTCGATCCGGCGCGCGAGGGCGCCACGCTGGTCGCGCGCCAGGTGACGTTCGAGCCGTGGGCCGTCGCGACGGCCGCGCGCACGGAGCGTTCCCTCGCCGCGCTCGCCACGGCCCTGTGGCGCGCCGCCGCGTGGGTCGGTTGCGATGACGTACGGGTCGAACGCGTCGTTCCGGAGATCGCTCCCGCGCTCGTCGACGCAGCCCTGCGCGTCTCTGCGCCGTAGCCCGGACGAGGCCACAGACGAAGCCCCCGGCGGGGCCTGGGCCTCGCCGGGGGCGGTGTTTGCGGCGGGTCAGCCGTGCGGGGTCTGCTGGGTGTCGGTGGTGATGGGCTTGTCGAGGGTCTCGCCGGCCAGGCCGCCGCGGCGCTTGGCGCTGCGCGACCCGAACACGGAGTAGTCGACGATCTCCGGGAGTACGCGCGGGGCGTCCACCACCACGTCGGAGAACAGGTGGACCAGGCCGCTGACGATGATCCCGACGACGATGATCGCCACGCCGACGTAGAACGTGACCCAGGACGGTCCGAAGCAGAGCGCCGCGCCGCCCACCGCGAAACCGACGAAGATGATCGACACGGCCACCCACGAGCTGGGCCGGCCGGCGTGCGAGCCGGTGGAGCCCTCGCCGTGGCTCCCGCCCTGCCCGGTCATGGGCTCGAAGGACGTTCCCTCAGGTCGATTGGTCATTGTGCGCCTCCCCTGGATGCATTGGGAGATCTTCCACGGACATCGGCGGCCAAACGGACTGCGGGGAACGGGACGTGCGGGTGGATTGCGCAGCGACGTGACCTAGACCATTCTGGGTCTCGCCTACGATGGGCATCGTACGTGTGGTGTGCGTACCGCCCTGCGCGGTGACCCACGATCTGCAAGGAGCCTCCGAGAGTGCCGCCAGTCATCGATAAGATCCTTCGTGCGGGCGAAGGAAAAATCCTGCGCAAGCTCAAGAAGCTCGCGGATCAGGTCAACTCGATCGAGGAAGACTTCCTCGAGATGAGCGACGCCGAATTGCGTGAGCTGACCGACAAGTACCGGGAACGGCTCGCCAACGGCGAGGACACGCTCGACGATCTGCTCCCCGAGGCGTTCGCCACCGCCCGCGAGGCGGCCAAGCGCGTGCTCGGGCAGCGCCACTACGACGTCCAGGTCATGGGCGGCGCGGCGCTGCACCTGGGCAACATCGCCGAGATGAAGACCGGGGAGGGCAAGACCCTCACCTGCGTGCTCCCGGCCTACCTGAACGCCCTGGCCGGCGACGGCGTGCACGTCGTCACGGTCAACGACTACCTCGCCAAGCGCGACGCCGAGTGGATGGGCCGCGTGCACCAGTTCCTGGGGCTGGAGGTCGGCGTCATCCTCCCGCAGATGACGCCGGACGAGCGCCGGGCCGCGTACAACGCCGACATCACCTACGGCACCAACAACGAGTTCGGGTTCGACTACCTGCGCGACAACATGGCGTGGAGCCTGGAGGAGTGCGTCCAGCGCGGCCACAACTTCGCCATCGTCGACGAGGTCGACTCGATCCTGATCGACGAGGCCCGGACGCCGCTGATCATCTCCGGTCCGGCCGAGCAGAACTCCAAGTGGTACTCGGAGTTCGCCAAGATCGTCCCGCGGCTGAAGCGCGCCGAGCTCGTCAGCACCGCCGGGCAGGTCGACCAGTACGGCCCCGGCGACTACGAGGTCAACGAGAAGAAGCGCACGGTCGGCATCACCGAGGCCGGAGTCGAGAAGGTCGAGGACTGGCTCGGCATCGACAACCTCTACGACTCGGTCAACACGCCGCTCGTCAGCTTCCTCAACAACGCCCTGAAGGCCAAGGAGCTCTACAAGCGCGACAAGGACTACGTCGTCATGAACGGCGAGGTCCTGATCGTCGACGAGTTCACCGGCCGCATCCTGCACGGCCGCCGCTACAACGAGGGCATGCACCAGGCGATCGAGGCGAAGGAGGGGGTGGCGATCAAGGACGAGAACCAGACGCTCGCCACGATCACCCTCCAGAACTTCTTCCGCCTGTACGGCAAGCTCGCGGGCATGACCGGCACCGCCGACACTGAGGCGGCCGAGTTCAACAAGACCTACAAGATCGGCGTCGTGCCGATCCCGACGAACAAGCCGATGATCCGCGACGACGTCGCCGACGTCGTCTACAAGACCGAGCAGGCCAAGTTCGAGGCCGTCGTCGACGACATCGCCGAGCGGCACGAGAACGGGCAGCCGGTCCTGGTCGGCACCACCTCGGTCGAGAAGTCCGAGAAGCTGAGCAAGATGCTCAAGCGGCGCGGGATCCCGCACCAGGTGCTGAACGCCAAGCACCACGAGCAGGAGTCGGCGATCGTCGCCGAGGCGGGCCGCAAGGGCGCCGTCACGGTCGCGACCAACATGGCCGGCCGCGGCACCGACATCATGCTCGGCGGCAACCCCGACTTCCGCGCCGACCTGGAGCTGCACCAGCGCGGGCTGTCCCCGCTGGAGACGCCCGAGGAGTACGAGGCGGCCTGGCCGGAGGCGCTCGACAAGGCCAAGGACGCCGTGAAGGGCGAGCACGAGCAGGTCGTCGAGGCGGGCGGCCTGTACGTCCTCGCGACCGAGCGGCACGAGTCGCGGCGCATCGACAACCAGCTCCGCGGCCGTTCGGGACGGCAGGGCGACCCGGGCGAGTCCCGCTTCTACCTGTCCCTTGAGGACGACCTGATGCGGCTGTTCAACTCCGCCCGCGTCGAGTCGATCATGACCCGGCTGAACATCCCGGACGACGTCCCGATCGAGTCCAAGATCGTCTCGAACGCGATCAAGTCGGCTCAGAGCCAGGTCGAGCAGCAGAACTTCGAGATGCGCAAGAACGTCCTGAAGTACGACGAGGTGCTCAACCGGCAGCGCAAGGTCATCTACGCCGAGCGCCGCAAGGTGCTGGAGGGCGAGGACCTGCACGAGCAGGTCCGCCGCATGATCGACGAGGTCGTGCACGGCTACGTCGCGGGCGCGACCGCCGAGGGCTTCGCCGAGGAGTGGGACCTCGACAAGCTGTGGAAGGCGTTCAAGCAGCTCTACCCGATCCAGCTCACGCCCGAGGAGCTGGTCGAGGAGGTCGGCGGCGACATCGCCGGGCTGGACGCCGAGACGCTGTCGGACAAGATCCGCGAGGACGCCCTCGCCGCGTACGACAAGCGCGAGGAGGAGCTCGGCCCGGAGGTCATGCGGGAGCTGGAGCGCCGCGTCGTGCTGTCGGTCCTCGACCGCAAGTGGCGCGAGCACCTCTACGAGATGGACTACCTCCAGGAGGGCATCGGCCTGCGGGCCATGGCGCAGCGCGACCCGCTGGTCGAGTACCAGCGCGAGGGCTACGACATGTTCAACGCGATGCTCGACGGCATCAAGGAGGAGTCGGTCGGCTACCTGTTCAACCTCGAGGTCGAGGTCGAGGAGCCGGCGGAGGCGCCCGCGGTCGGCGCGAAGCCGGTGTCGGTGGCCAAGACCGCCGCTCCCTCGGACGACACCGAGGAGGACACCGCCGAGGCCGACGTGGACGAGGCGCCGTCCGACGACGTTCCCGCGATCAAGGCGAAGGGGCTCGACGAGCCGAAGCGCCCGAAGAAGCTGGAGTACTCCTCGCCCACGGTCGACGGCGAGGGCGGCGTCGAGCTGCACAGCGAGGAGACCGAGGACGAGTACGCGGGCGTGTCCCGCAACGACCCGTGCCCCTGCGGCTCGGGCAAGAAGTTCAAGCGCTGCCACGGCGACCCTCGCGGCAAGTAGGCGGCCGCCCCGCCCGTGAGCACGACGGAAGCGGCCTTCCGGGACTCGTCCCGGAAGGCCGCTTCGCGCTTGTCAGACGGGCGCGGTGGTTTCGAGGGTCGTGCAGCGCCAGCGGCCCCGGACGCGTTCGAGGCGCATGGCCAGCGCGTGGACGCGGCCGTTCAGCAGGGCGACCGCGCCGGTCTCGGCCCTGTCGGCCGCGGGCTCCTGGAGCCACGTCGTCAGGACCCGCGGCGGGACGTACCGCGTCCCCGCGGCGAGCGGCCGGTGGTGCTCGGCGAGGCCCCGGCACACCTGGGGAGTCGCGCGGTGCGACAGGTGGTGCGGCGTCCGCACCCCCGCGATGACCTCCAGGACGAGCCGTACGGTCCCGAGGGCCACGGCGTCCAACGACTCGTCAGGGTGCTCGTCGGGGCGGACGAGGCGCAGCGGGTTGGGCGGGCGCGGACGGCGTCCGGGCGGACTGCCCGCAGGAACCGGCTCCCGACTCAGCGCGAGCGCCCCGTCCGTCGCCGAAACGGCACGCCGCGCGCCGCCGCGCCCCCGGGCGTACGGAACGAATCGGACGGCGGCGGGGGTGGTGAGGTGTGCGGGCATCAGCGGCCTCCAGTCATCGGAAGGCGCCACCGGAGAGCGGCGCCGACAACAAGAGGCGCGTGCGGTCTCCCACATGCGTTCTGACCGCATACGGCCAGAATCGCAACGCCCACCCCACGCCGATTCTCGACGGAACGACACATAGCACCCGCCTCCGCGAGCCCCCGGTTGCACCGAGGCGACGCGCGGAGAGGAAAGCGGCCGGACGCCTGGGCATCATCCGGCATGTGGGCGGTCGGTCGGTCCGGCGGGTGCGCCGCTGACCGCACGCGTCCCGCGTCCCGCGTCCCGCGTCCCGCCTCGCGCCTCGCGTCCCGCGCCTCCCGCTTCCCGTTTCCCGCGCCTCGCGCCCCGCGCCTTCCGCCTCCCGTTTCCCGCCTCCCGCTTCGCGCCTCCCGTTTCCCGCCTCTCGCCCCCCGTTTTCCGCGTCCCGCGTCCCGCCTCGCGCCCCCGGTTTCCCGCGTCCCGACTTACGACGAAAAGGGGCGGCGGGGCGTCTGGGAGGACGCCCCGCCGCCGGGTGGGCGAGTCCCCCGGAGGGTGGGGAGGAGGGGGGCTCGCCGGGCGGACCTTCCGGGGAGGTCGGGAGGTCCTTGGAGGGCCGGCCGCCGCGCCAGAGACGGCCGGCCGGGGTCTGGTGCCCGTCCGGTGGATCTTCGATCGGCTGCGCGGCGAACGGGAACCGCCGGACAGACCCTGGGGCCGGGGCGCGCGGCGGCCGGGGCCGCCGCGCCCGCGCGCCGCCCGCCGGGCGGGGCGGCGCGCGGCGGGGGCTAGCCGCTCGACTTGGCCGCCTCGGGATCGCCCGAGCCGCGGCGCGGCTTCTTGTCGCCCTCGCCCGCGGCCAGTTCGGGGGAGGCGGCGGGGTCGGCGGCGACCGAGTCCTCGCCCTCCGGTTCCCGGCCGGGGGTCGGGATGTTCAGCTTGCGGATCAGGAAGCTGAACAGCAGGTAGTAGATCGCCGCGTAGATCAGCCCCATGATGATCAGTGGGACGAGGTTCTTGGTGTTGTCCTTCGAACCGTTGATCAACATGTCGATCCCGCCCGCGGAGAAGCTGAAGCCGAGCTTCATGTTGAGCGCGTCGGCGACGGCCATCGAGACGCCGGTGAGCACCGCGTGCACGCCGAACAGCACCGGCGCGATGAAGATGAACGAGAACTCGATCGGCTCGGTGATGCCGGTGACGAACGCGGTGACCGCGGCGGAGAGCATGATGCCGCCGACGGCCGCGCGGCGGTGCTTCGGCGCCGCCTGCCAGATGGCGAGGGCGGCGGCGGGCAGCGCGAACATCAGGACCGGGAAGTAGCCGGTCATGGACCATCCCGCGCCGTCGGCGCCGTTCAGGTAGCAGTTGAGGTCGCCGGCGTAGGACTTGCCGCCGACGTTGCACTCGGGGATCTGCGTCCAGACCACGTTGTTGGGGATGTGGTGCAGGCCGAGCGGCAGCAGCAACCGGTTGATCACGCCGTAGACGCCCGCGCCGACCGTGCTGTTGTCGGCCATCCACTCGCCGAAGCTGGTCAGCCACTTGCCGAGGAACGGCCAGACGAAGCCGAACACCACGCCGAGGCCGAGCGAGGTGACCGCGGTGATGATCGGCACGAACCGACGGCCGCCGAAGAACGCCAGCCAGGTGGGCAGCTTGATCCGGTAGAAGCGCTGGTAGAGCAGGGCCGTGACCAGGCCGATGACGATGCCGCCGAGGACGCGCGTCGGGTTCTGCTTCGCCAGGTCGAGCACGATGCTCGGCTTGCCCGGGTTGTCCGGATCGAAGAGTTCCTTGCTGATCGTCGCCTTGAGGTCGTCGTCGAAGCGCAGGAAGAACACGTTCATGCTGACGTAGTGGAAGACCATGTAGCCGACCACGGCCGCGAGGCCCGTCGAGCCGTCGGACTTCTTGGCGAAGCCCACCGCCACGCCCACCGCGAACAGCAGCGGCATCCAGTCGAACAGCGCGCTGCCGGCGCTGCCGAACACCGTCGCGACCTGGTCGGCGCTCGGATACCACGAGGCGCCCGAGAAACTGATCCACGGGTCCTTGGTGGCGTCGTTGCCCAGCACATCGGGCTGTCCCAGCCGCAGGAGCAGGCCGGCGGCCGGGAGGACGGCGATCGGCAGCATCAGGCTGCGGCCGAGCCGCTGCAGCACGGCGAGGGCGCCGGACCCTCGGCGTGGCGCGGAGTCCACTGCGGTTGTCGAACTCATCAGGGGGGTTCCTCCTCGGATCACGGAAGGTGTCAGGAGAGCTTCGGGGGTTCGGCGGCGCGGCCGCGGCCGCGAGCGGGGATCCGGCCGCGCCGCCGCGCGCCCTCGGGTGACGTTCGGACGAACGTCGCGGTGGTGCGGATATGGAGATGTCGAAGGCGCTTCGGGGCTGGAACGGGGCGCCTTCAGTAGCGGATCGCGGTGCTGGTCGGGGGGTCGGGAGCCGCGCGGGGAGGGGCCGCGGCGGCTCGGACGGGCAGGTCAGGTGCGCGTCGGAGGGTTCCCGAGCGCGGTGTGGATCTGGTAGCGGTCGGCCCGGTAGGTCGACACGCCCAGCTCGGCGCACACGCCGCCGGTGTACGAGCGGCGTTGCAGCAGCAGCACGGCGCTGCCGCGGGGGATCTGGAGGTGGCGGGCGTCGGTCGCGTCGGCGAGGGTGGCGTCGATGGTCTGGTCGCCGGCGTCGAAGACCAGCCCGTACACCGCCTCCAGCACGCCGTACAGGGAGCGGTCGGCGAGCCGGCGGTCGAGCAGGTCGGGGGCCAGCGCGGCCAGGAGGTGCGAGCGTTCGAGGGCCATCGGCTCGCCGTCGGCGGTCCGCAGCCGCTCGATGATGTGGATCAGCGTGCCCGGCTCCACCTCGAAGATCCGGGCGAGCCGGGCGTCGGCGGGGACGGTGCGGCGGTCCAGGTCGATCGCGCCCGGCCGCATCCCCCGGCTGAGCATGTCCTCGGTGAACGAGACGAGGCGCAGCGGCATCTCGATCTTGGGCCGCGCGACGAACGTCCCCTTGCCGGGCACCCGGTACAGGCGGCCCTCGGAGACGAGCTGGTCGACGCCCTGCCGGACGGTCATGCGGGACAGCTCGTACCGGACGCAGAGCTCGCGCTCCGACGGGATGGGCGCGTCGACCGGCAGTTCCGCGCTCTCGATGAGGTCGAGCAGGATGGCGCGGAGCTGGAAGTACTTCGGTACCGGACTGTGCGGATCGATGGTCGTCACGGGGAGGTCCTCGGGTGGCCGGGGCCGTGCTGGCGGCCGCCGCCGGGAGGGCGGGGCGCCGGATCGACTCGGTTCATACTGGTCTAGGCCGGACTAGACCACACGTCTCAAAGATGTGTCAATGCACGAATGAATAACGGCCGGATCACGGCTCGGCACGTTCCAGGTACGACGAATCCGCAGGTCAGACCCGCGATGACGGTGTCACGACGGCCGCCGTGAGGGCCCGTTCGCGGGCCCCGCGGGACCTCATCCGGCCGACCCCCGCGCCGGAACGGACCCGGACGGCCGCGCGTGGCGGCTTGTCCGCTCGCCCGGCCGTCCGCCGGTCCGCGCCGGAAGGGGGCCGCTCCGTCCGCGCGCGGCGGCCCCTCCGCTCGCCTGGCCTGTCCACCCGTCCGCTCGTCCGCGCCGGACGGGGCCGCTCCGGTCTTGCGTGGCGGGTGGGGCGGGGTCAGCCGCCGCGGGCCGGGCCGGACGACTCCTCGGGCGGGAGCTCGTCCTCGCGCTCGCGGCCCGGCGTGGGCAGGTTCAGCTTCTTGATCAGGAAGTAGAAGACCAGGTAGTAGACGGCGAAGTAGAGCACGCCCATCGCGACGATCAGCCACAGGTGCCGGGTGTTGTCCTTGGTCGCGTTCAGCAGCATGTCGATCAGGCCCGCCGAGAAGCTGAACCCGAGCTGCGCGTCGGCCGCGGCGAGGACGTACATCGAGACGCCGGTCAGGACCACGTGCAGCCCGTACAGCAGCGGCGCGACGAACATGAACGAGAACTCGATCGGCTCGGTCACGCCGGTGACGAACGCGGTGAGCGCGGCCGAGACCATCAGGCCGCCGACCGCGCCGCGCCGTTCGGGCCGGGCCGCCCGCCAGATCGCGAGCGCCGCGCCCGGCAGCCCGAACATCAGCACCGGGAAGAAGCCCGACAGGAACCTCCCGGCGTGCGGGTCCCCGGCGAGGTAGCGGTTGATCTCGCCGTGCACGACCCCGTCCGGCCCCCGGTACGAGCCGAAGACGAACCAGATCAGCGAGTTGAGGATGTGGTGCAGGCCGAACGGCAGCAGCAGCCGGTTCGCGACGCCGTAGATGCCCGCGCCGACCGCGCCGAGCCCGGTCAGCCAGTCGCCGAACGAGTCGATCCACCCGCCGAGCGTCGGCCAGACCAGCCCGAAGACCACGCCGAGCACCAGCGCGGACGCGGCGCTGACGATCGGCACGAACCGCCGGCCGCCGAAGAACGCCAGCCAGGCCGGCAGCTTGATCCGGTAGAAGCGCTGGTAGAGCAGGGCGACCATGAGCCCGACCACGATCCCGCCGAGCACCTGGGTCGGGTTCTTCAGCCCGTACCCGATCATCTCCTTCAGGCTGCCGTCGTCCTGCCGGACGGCCTGCACGACGGTGCCCTTCAGCTCGGACGAGTGGGCGAACATCGTCTTGGAGACGCGGTCGAAGACCAGGTAGGCGACCACGGCGGCGAGCGCGGTGGACCCGTCGGCCTTCCTGGCGAAGCCGATGGCGACGCCGACCGCGAACAGGATCGCGAGGTTGTCGAGCAGGGACCCGCCCGCCGCCGCGAACACCTCGGCGACGCGGTCCCAGCCGAGCCCGTCCTTGCCGAGCAGGTCGTCCTGGCCGAGGCGCAGCAGGATGCCGGCCGCGGGCAGCACGGCGATCGGGAGCATCAGGCTGCGGCCGATGCGCTGGAGGACGGCGAACGTCGCGGTCCAGGCGCCCGACAGGCCGCCCGAGCCGCCGTCGCCGCCGGAACCGCCGGTCGCGGCGGCCGTGGAACCCATGAGCGGATGACCTCCCCCGAAGGGCCCGAACGGGGAAGTTCGGGCCGACGTCTTCGCTCTACCTGATTCGTTGTGTATGGTGCAGACTGGTCTAGTCCGGACTAGACCAGTCGCCGGAGACGGTGACCTGTGGCCACGACGTCACGGAGAGTGCGCACCCATGGCATCGCTTCTGATCACCGCGAACAGCTTGATCACTTCCCCCGCGGACGGTCCTACCCGCGTACTCTCCCCGGGATACGTCCGAGTCGAGGACGGCGTGATCGCCGAGGTCGGCGAGGGCCGCCCGGCCGGGCCGCCGGACGTGGACCTGCCCACCGGCGTCCTCGCGCCCGGACTGGTCGACCTCCAGGTCAACGGGTTCTTCGGGTACGACATGGTCGACGCCGACGAGGCGGGCTGGCACACCGTGGTGTCCCGGCTGCCTGAGACCGGCGTGACCTCGTTCCTGCCCACGTTCATCACCGCGCCGGTCCGGACGCAGGCCGAGGCGCTGCGCCGCGCCCGCGACCTGCTGCCGGGCCTGCCCGCCGGGACGCGCGTGCTGGGCGTCCACCTCGAAGGCCCGTTCCTGTCCGAGAAGCGCAAGGGCGCGCACAACGCCGCGCACCTCACCGACCCGACCCCGAGGCGGTCGCGGCGCTGCTGGAGACGGGCCTGGTCAAGCTGGTCACCCTCGCCCCCGAGCGGAACGGCGCGCTCGACGCGGTCCGTACCCTGACCGAGGCCGGCGTGCTCGTCAGCGTCGGGCACAGCGACGCGTCCGCCGAGCGGGTCGCCGCCGCCGCCGACGCGGGCGCGCGCATGGTCACCCACATCTTCAACGCCCAGAGCGGCGTCCACCACCGCGAGCCCGGCGTGGCCGCGCAGGCGCTCGTCGACCCCCGGCTGAGCCCCGGCCTGATCCTCGACCTGCACCACGTCGCGCCGCTGGTGGCCGAGCTGGTGTTCCGCGCCGCCGGGGGACGGGTCGTGCTCGTCACCGACGCCGCCTCGTCCGCCGGGATGCCGCCCGGCACCTACGAGCTCGGCGGCGAGCCGATCACCATGCCCGAGCAGGGCCCGCCGCTGCGCGCCGACGGCACGCTCGCCGGATCGGGCCTGCGGCTGGACGAGGCGATCGGCAACGCGGTGCGGATCGGCGTCGGGCTCGCCGACGCGGTCGACGCCGCCACCCGCGTACCCGCCGACCTGATCGGCCGGCCGGACCTCGGGCGGATCGCGCCCGGCGCCGCCGCCGACCTGGTCTGGCTCGGGCCCGACCACCGCGCGCGTACGACGTGGGTCGGCGGGCAGAACGTCTTCGAAGGGGGATCATGACCACGCCGAGTGACCGTCCGGCCGATGCCGGGGGCTCGACCTCGCGGATGCGGGCCGAGATCGGGCAGCAGCCCGAGGCGCTGGACCGGACGATCGAGGCGCTGCTGCCGCGCGTGCCCGACGTGGAGCGGCTCGCGCGCGGCACCCGGCAGGTGCTGTTCATCGCGCGCGGCTCGTCCGACAACGCCGCCGTCTACGGCCGCTACCTGGTCGAGTCGCACACCGGGCGGCTCGCCACGCTCGCCGCGCCGTCGATCGCGACGACGTACCGGCGCAGGCTCGACCTGTCGGGCGTGCTCGCGGTCGCGATCAGCCAGTCGGGCAAGACCGAGGAGATCGTCGAGACGCTCGACTGGGCCCGGGACTGCGGCGCCCGCACGGTCGCCGTCACCAACGGCGCCGCGTCGCCGCTCGCCGAGTCGGCCGAGGTCGCGCTGGTCACCGAGGCCGGCGACGAGCTGGCCGTGCCCGCCACCAAGACCTACACCACCCAGCTCGCCGCGCTGTCGGTGCTCGGCCTCGGGCTCGGCGCGGACGCGGACGCCGCCGACCTGCGCCGCGTCCCGGACGAGGTCGCGCGGCTGATCGGGCTCACCGAGGCGGCGGGCGCGCTGCCCGCGATCGTCGAGGACCTCGCGGCCGTCCCCGGCGCGGTCGTGTCGGGGCGCGGCATCGCGTTCGGCACCGCGCTGGAGCTGGCGCTGAAGATCAAGGAGGCGTGCTACCTGCACGCCATGGGCCTGTCGTACGCCGACCTGCTGCACGGCCCGATCGCGGTCGTGGACGCGCAGACCCCGGCGCTGCTGGTCGCGGCCGACTCCGGCCCGACCCTGCCGGGCACGGTCGCGCTCGCCCACCGGGTCCGGAGCGCGGGCGCGAACGCGTACGGCATCGGCGGCGGCGCCGGGCTCGCCGAGGCGTGCTCGGCCGCGCTGCCCGGACCGGCCCTGCCCGAGTGGGTCGCCCCGCTCGGCCTCATCGTCCCCGGCCAGATCCTGGTCGAGAATCTGGCCCGCAGGCTCGGCGTCGACCCCGACGTCCCCCGCGGCCTGAACAAGGTCACCCAGACGGATTAGGAGCACCACATGGACAAGGCGGAGGCCATCGTCGCCGCGCTCGGCGGCGCCGACAACATCGTCGACATCGAGCCGTGCGCGACCCGGCTGCGCACCGAGGTCAAGGACGGCGGCCAGGTGAACGAGGCCGCCCTGAAGGCGGCGGGCGCGTTCGGCGTGATGCGCAGCGGCACGGTCGTCCAGGTCGTCGTCGGCCCGGAGGCCGACACCATCGCCACCGACATCGAGGACATCCTCGACTGAGCCTGGGGGCCTGACGCAATGACGCGAGTACTGTCGCCGGTCAGCGGCAAGGTCGTCGGCCTCGCCGGCGTGCCCGACCCGGTCTTCGCCCAGGCCATGGTGGGCCCGGGCACGGCCGTGGACCCCGAGCGCGGTCCCGGCCAGGCGATCGCGCCGGTCACCGGGACGATCGTCAAGATGCATCCGCACGCGTACGTCGTGGTCGACTCCGAGGGGCACGGCGTGCTCGTCCACCTCGGCGTCGACACCGTCCAGCTCAAGGGCGAGGGCTTCGAGCTGCTCGCCGCCGAGGGCGACCGGGTGAGCGCGGGCGACCCGCTCGTCGGCTGGGACCCCGACCGGATCGAGGCGGGCGGCCGTTCGCCGGTGTGCGCGATCGTCGCCCTCGACGCGGGCGCCGACGCGCTGTCCGACGTCGCGGAGTCCGGCGAGGTGACGAAGGGGCCGAGCTCTTCACATGGCACTGACTCCGGGCGACGGGCCGGGACGCGGTCCGGACGGGGAGGAGCTGCCGCTGCGCGCGGCGGTGTTCGACCTGGACGGCACGCTGATCGACACCGAGCCGCGCAACCGGGTGATGTGGGCCCGGCTGTTCGCGGCGCACGGCGTCCCGTGGGACGAGGAGCTGATCGCCTCGTTCGCGGGGCGGCGCGGCGCCGAGGTGCTGGCCGAGCTGCTCCACCTGTTCCCCGGCGGCACCGTCGAGGAGCTGTTCGAGCAGGTCCTGTCGTACGGCACGGACCCGGGCCTGCCGCCCGACGCGCCCGTGCCGGGAGCGGTGGAGCTGGTCAGGTCGCTGCACGAGGCGGGCGTCCCGCTCGCCGTCGTGACCTCGGGCCTGCGCCCGTACGCCGAGGGCCTGCTGGGCGGGCTCGGCGTGCGGAGCCTGCTGGACGTGGTGGTGACGGCCGGCGACGTGGCCGTCGGCAAGCCGCACCCGGAGGGCTACCTCGCGGCGGCCGGGGCGCTCGGCGTCCCGCCCGCCGAGGCGGTCGCGTTCGAGGACGCGCCCGCCGGAGTGGCCGCCGTGAAGGCGGCGGGTATGACCTGCGTCGCAGTGGCCACCACCCTGCCGGCGGGGGCGCTGTCCGCCGCCGACCGGGTGGTGGCCGACCTGAAGGAAGTGAACGTGGTGCCGGGCCCCGCGCTGCGGGTGTTCGGGGACGGTGAATCGAGGAGTGGCAGTGACCGAGCGCAACGTCAAGATCGAGTCCAAGGTGGGGCTGCACGCGCGGCCGGCCGCGCTGTTCGTGCAGACCGCGGCCAAGGCCCCGATGGACGTCACGGTGGGCAAGCCGGGCAAGGACCCCGTCAACGCCAAGAGCATCCTCGCGGTGCTCGGCCTGGACGCCCGGCACGGCGAGGAGGTCGTGCTCTCCGCCGAGGGCCCCGGCGCCGACGCGCTGCTGGACGAGCTGGAGGCGCTGCTCACGGAGCCGGAAGGTGCCTGAGGTCCTGCGCGGCGCCGGCGTCAGCCCGGGTGTGGGCTCCGGCCCCGTCCGGACCGTCGCCGGGGCCGTGCCCGAGCCGACCGCGGGCGCCCGCCACGCGGGCGACGCCGAGGCCGAGAAGCGCATCGCGCTGGACGCGCTCGCCGCCGTCGCCGAGGACCTGGAGGCGCGGGGCGCCCGCGCCGCCGAGATCGGCAACAAGGACGGGCAGGACGTGCTGAACGCCCAGGCGCTGATGGCCCGCGACCCGGGCCTCGCCGACGGCGTCGGCGCCAAGGTCGAGGCGGGCGTCGCGGCGCCGCGCGCGGTGTTCGAGGCGTTCGGCGTCTACCGGGAGATGCTGGCCGGAGCGGGGGAGTACCTCGCGGCCCGCGTCACCGACCTCGACGACATCCGCGACCGCGCCGTGGCCCGGCTGCTCGGCCTGCCGGTGCCGGGCGTGCCCGAGTCCGACGAGCCGTTCGTGCTGGTCGCGCGGGACCTGGCGCCCGCCGACACCGCCGTGCTCGACCCGTCGCACGTGCTGGCGTTCGTCACCGAGGAGGGCGGCCCGACGAGCCACACGGCGATCATCGCCCGCACCATGGGCGTGCCCGCCGTGGTGGCGCTGCCGGGCGCGACGGCCCTGACCGAGGGCACGCTCGTCCTCGTGGACGGCGCCGCCGGAACGGTCACGGTCGGCCCGTCCGCCGCCGAGGTCGAGGCCGCCCGCGACGCCGCCGCCGCGCGCGCGTCGCTCGTCGCGGAGACGACCGGCCCCGGCGCGACGCGGGACGGCCACCGGGTCCCGCTGCTCGCCAACGTCGGCGGCCCGAAGGACGTGGACGCCGCCGTCGCCAACGGCGCCGAGGGCGTCGGGCTCTACCGCACCGAGTTCCTGTTCCTCGACCGTTCGACGCCCCCCTCGGACGCCGAGCAGGAGGAGGCGTACCGCGCGGTGCTCGACGCGTTCCCGCACGGCCGGGTCGTGGTCCGCACCCTCGACGCGGGCGCCGACAAGCCCCTCGCCTTCCTGCCGCCCCCTCCGAGGAGCCCAACCCGGCCCTCGGCGAGCGCGGCCTGCGGATGCTGCGCCGCCACGAGGACGTCCTGGACGCCCAGCTCGCGGCCCTCGCCCGTGCCGCGTCGGGCCGTTCGGCCAAGCTCCAGGTGATGGCGCCCATGGTCACCGACGCGGAGGAGGCGGCCTACTTCGCGGCGGCCTGCGGCGCGGCGGGCATCGACCACCCCGGCGTCATGATCGAGGTCCCGGCGGCCGCGCTGCGCGCCCGCGACCTGGCCGCCGAGGTCGAGTTCTTCAGCCTCGGCACGAACGACCTGACCCAGTACACCTGCGCCGCCGACCGGCAGATCGGCGGGCTCGCGGACTTCCAGGACCCCTGGCAGCCCGCCGTGCTGGACCTGGTCGCGATCGCCGCGAGCGCGGGCGTGCCCTGCGGCGTGTGCGGCGAGGCCGCGGGCGACCCGGCGCTGGCCTGCGTGCTCGTGGGCCTCGGCGTCACGTCCCTGTCGATGGGCGCGCCGTCGCTGCCGCTCGTCCGCGCGGCCCTGTCCCGCCACACCCTGGACGAGTGCCGCCAGGCCGCCGCCGCGGCGCGGGCCGCCCGCGCCCCGCACGCCGCCCGCGAGGCGGCCAGGACCCACCTGACGGCCCTGACGTCCCTGGGGCTCTGAGGCCGTTCGGCGTCGTGGCGTTCCGCGCCGCCGGTCGCT
This sequence comes from Actinomadura sp. J1-007, assembly GCF_009793335.1. Lineage (GTDB taxonomy): Bacteria > Actinomycetota > Actinomycetes > Streptosporangiales > Streptosporangiaceae > Spirillospora > Spirillospora yumaensis. The sequence goes on from NZ_WING01000001.1 coordinate 4,487,936, forward strand.
ACTTGTAGGTGAGGCCGTGGCCCACCGGCTCGCCTCCGGCTCGGACCGGGAGCTTGCCGGTGGGCTTCACCCGGCCGGTGAGCACCCTGGCGAGCGCCTTCACCGAGACCGCGCTCGACGAGTACGCGGCGAGGGACGCGGCGGCCCCGGCGGCGCGGTCCAGGTCGTACGGGCGGCCGAGGGCGGCCACGACGACCGGCTTCGCGCCGAGGGAGCGGACGCGGGCGGCGGTCGCCGAGCCCGCGTTGACGGTCGTCAGGACGGCCACGTCGGCGGCCCCGAGCGAGGTCGTGCGGACGCCCTGGCGGCGCAGGGCCGAGGTGAGCACGTCGCTCTTCGGGCCGCTGACGTAGACCTTCTTGCCCTTGAGCGGCAGCAGGTCGCGGTCGTTGCGGACGAGCGTGACGGCGTGCTCGGCGACGCGGCGGGCGGTCGCCTTGCTCGCGCCGGTGCCGATGGCCGCCGCGGCCCGCTTCGGGTCGGCGCGGGCGTCGCGGAACAGGCCGCGCGCCTCCTTGAGCCGCAGGATCCGCGTGACGGCCTCGTCGATCCGCTTCGCCGGGATCTTGCCGGAACGGGCCGCCTTCAGCACGGCCTTGTACGCGCGGGGCAGGCTCGGCGGCATGAGGAGCTGGTCGGCGCCCGCGTTGACCGCCCGGACCGGGGTGGCCGAGTCGCCGTACTTCTCGCGGGCCCCGGCCATCTGGAGCGAGTCGGTGACGATCACGCCCTGGTAGCCGAGGTCGCGGCGGAGCAGCCCGGTCAGCACGGTCTTCGACAGCGTGGACGGGTCGCCGGAGCGGTCGAGCCTCGGCACGACGATGTGCGCCGACATGATCGCGTCCACGCCGGACGCGATCGCGGCCTTGAACGGCGGCGCGTCGATCCGTTCCCACTGGGCCCGGGTGTGGTCGATCACGGGCAGGCCGGTGTGGCTGTCGGTGCTCGTGTCGCCGTGCCCCGGGAAGTGCTTGGCGGTCGCCGCGACGCCCGCGGACTGGTAGCCGCCGATCGCCGCCTGGAGCATCCGCGATACGAGCGCCGGGTCCGAGCCGAACGACCGGACGCCGATCACCGGGTTGCGCGGGTCCACGTTGACGTCGGCGACCGGCGCGTAGTCCTGGTTGATCCCGACGGCGCGCAGCTCCGAGCCCGTGACCCGGGCCTGGTCGCGGGCGTCGTCCGGGCGGCCGGTCGCGCCGAGCGCCATGTTGCCGGGGAAGCGGGTGACGAACGGCGTCCGGGACACCAGGCCCTGCTCCTCGTCCACCCCGAGCAGCAGCGGGATCTTGGACGCGCGCTGGAACCGGTTGGACTGCGCGGCCGTGCGGGCGGGCGTGCTGAGGTCGGCGGGGAAGTAGATCAGCCCGCCCACGTGGTACTTGCCGATCATCCGGTCGGCGTCCGCGCGGCCGGAGAACGCGGGCACGAAGAGCTGCCCGACCTTCTCCTCCAGGCTCATGTCGGCGAGGAAGCCGGGGATCCAGGCGCCGCCGGACCGCGGCGCGGCCGGGCTCGCCGACCCGCGCGACGCGCCGCCGGGCCCGTCCCGCCCGTCCCCGGCGCCGCCGCCGCAGCCGGCGAGCAGCGCCGCCGCGGCGGCGAGCGCGAGTGGACGTGTGGCACGCACTGGACCAGGCCCCCGACGTGGTCGTCGTTACTTGCTCGTGATCTGACCCGCCGACGGTAGCCGCTGCGCCCGGGGATGTCGACCGGCCACCCCAGGGGCAAAGCACCCGTGACCCCTCGCTCGCCCGGCGTTGGGCAGCGGCGTGCCGTCCGGGGACCGGGCACGGCCATGGAGGGGCGGGAGCGGTCCTCAGGGGGCACGCCGCGGGACGGCGGCACGGGGCCGGGAGGCGTCAGTCGGGGAGGGGGAAGCCGAGGCGGCGCAGGGCGAGGCCGGCCGCGCCGATCGCGCCGTCGCCGGCCCGGCGCGGCGCGGCGCCGAACCGTTCGCTCAGCCCGGACCGCACGGCGTCGGCCACGGGCCCGTCGCGCAGGACGGAGCCGTGCATCACGACGGGCGCGTACGGGTCCGAGAGGGCCGGGCGCACCGCGTCAACGTCGCGCAGCAGCCACTCGGCGGCCTCCTCGGTGATGCGCCGGGCGACCGGATCACCCGAGGCCGCGGCGGCGGCGACGACCGGCCCGAGCCGGCCGAGTGCCGCCGGCGGGCGGCCGTACACCTCCTTGATGATCGCCTGGGCGAGCTGCGGGTTCGGCGGGGGGCCCGGCCGCGGGTGGTGGGCGGGCTCGCCGGACGGGTCGTCCGCCACCAGGAGCGCGGTGCCCGTCCCGCCGCCGCCCTGCGCGCCGCCGGAGGCCAGCGAAGGGGCGCCGGCCAAGGCCAGCGCCCGGTGGTGGCGGGGGCGGCGCGCCGAGGGCTCCTGGTTGCGGACGGCGCTGCCTCCGAGCAGCGCGCGCGGCACCGACTCGGTCAGCAGGGTCGGGGAGCCGCGGCCGTCGTAGGCGGCGAGCGCCGCCCGGACGGCCTCGCGGCCGAGCCAGACCGCCGATCCCTCGTCGCCGACGAGCCAGCCGTAGCCGTCGGCGCGCTGGACGATGGTCCCGTCGTTGATGACGGCGGCCCCGGCCCCGGTGCCGGAGAACACCACGATGCCCTTGGGGGCGCTGGTACCCGCGGCGAACGCCACCGCGATGTCGGTCACGACGGCGGGCGAGCCGCGCAGCCCCACGGCGTGCCAGGCGCTCCGGGCGCCCGCGACGGCGGCGGGGCGTCCCGCCGAGCCGGCGCCGGCGATCCCGAAGACCCCGGTGAGGACGTGGGAACGGTCCACGTCACCCAGGGCCTCCCGCAGCGCGGTGGTCAGAGCTCCCGCGGTGTCGCCGCCGGAGTTGGGGTTGGCCCCTGGGCCGGTGCCGGTTCCGGCCAGGGCTCCCCCGAGCGTCAGTACGACACAGCGGGTCTTCGTGCCACCCGCGTCGATACCGACCACGTACGGACCGGCCAAATGGGTCAACACATGGCGACCGTAGCCTTTTCTACCGTTGACGTGACATCCTCGAAGTAAGAAAATTTCTTCCATGAGGAAACCCACCGGCCCCGAGCCGGGGAGCACAGGGGAGCCGCAGGCACCCGCGGGCGACGCGGCGCCCAAGGAGGCGACGCCGCTGAGCACCGTGGTACGGGTGCGCTCACTCCTGCCTTCACTGCCCCCGCAGAGCGACGTGTCGCTCAACGCGTCATCGACGACCCCGAGGGGGTCGCCAACTCCACCATCACCGAACTCGCCCAGACCTGTGGCACCTCCGAGACCACCGTCATCAGGTTCTGCCGGGCGATCGGGTTTCATGGGTATCCAGAACTGCGGCTGACCCTCGCCACCGAGGCGGGCCGAGCGCAGAGCGCGACCGGCGGCCGGGTCATCGGCAGCGACATCAGTCCCGACGACTCTCTCGAACAGATCGTGGAGAAGGTGTGCTTCGCCGACGCGCGGGCCGTGGAGGAGACCGCGGCCCAGCTCGACATCAAGATGCTCGAACAGGTCGTGGACGCCGTCGTGGCGGCCGACCGGGTCGACGTCTACGGTGTCGGCGCCAGCGCGTTCGTCGCCGCGGACTTCCAGCAGAAACTGCACCGCATCGGCAGGGTCTGCTCGGCCTGGTCGGACGCCCACATCATGCTGACCAGCGCGGCGGTGCTGGGCAGCGGCGACGTGGCGCTCGGCATCTCGCACACCGGCGCGACGATGGAGACCATCGACGCGCTCGAAGTCGCCAAGAGCAGGGGGGTGAAGACGGTAGCTCTGACCAATTTCCCCAAGTCGCCCATCGCCGAGGTCGCGGACCTCATCCTGACGACGGCGGCGCGGGAGACCACGTTCAGGTCCGGCGCGACCGCCAGCCGGCTCGCGCAGCTGACCGTGGTCGACTGCGTGTTCGTCGGAGTGGCGCAGCGCACGTACGGGCCGACCCGCAAGGCCCTGGAGGCCACGTTCGAGGCCGTCCGCGGACGGACCATGCGACCGGACCGGAGGCGCCGGTGATCGACACTGAGCTCCCCACGGAGGGCCGCAACCCGCGGACCCTCGACGTCGACACGCTTCCCACCCTGGAGGTGCTCCGCCGCATCAACAGCGAGGACGCCACCGTGCCGATGGTGGTGGCGGCCGTCCTGCCGGAGATCGCGGAGCTGGTCGACCTCGCCGTCGCCTCGCTGCGCGGCGGCGGGCGGGTGCACTACTTCGGGGCCGGGACCTCGGGCAGGCTCGCGGTGCTGGACGCCGCCGAGCTGCCGCCCACGTTCGGCATCTGGGGCCGGGTGGTCGCCCACCACGCGGGCGGCTTCGGCGCGCTGTCCCAGGCCGTCTCGGAGGTCGAGGACGACACCGAGCTCGGCGCCCGCGACGCCGCCGAGGTGGCGCCGGGCGACGTGGCGATCGGCATCGCCGCGAGCGGCCGCACCCCCTACGTGGTCGGCGCGCTGCGCGCCGCCGCCGCGGGCGGCGCCCGCACCGCGCTGATCAGCTGCAACCCGCACACGCCGTACGGGGACGAGGTGGAGGTGCACATCGGGCTCGCCACCGGGCCCGAGGTGATCAGCGGCTCCACCCGGATGAAGGCGGGCACCGCGACCAAGCTGGTGCTCAACTCGTTCTCGACCACGCTGATGATCAGGATGGGCGCACCTACTCCAACCTGATGGTCAGCGTCAACGCCCTCAACTCCAAGCTGCGCGCCCGGCTGGTGCGCATCCTCACCGAGGCGACCGGCATGGACGCCCGGACCTGCGAGAACGCGCTCGCCGAAGCGGCCGGGAACACCCGCGTCGCGCTGGTGTCGCTGCTCGGCGAGGTGCCCGCCGCGCGCGCCACCACCCTGCTGGAGGAGACCGACGGCGGCGTTCGGGAGGCGCTGCAACGGCTCCGTTCGGCCTGACCGACGACCGACCGACGACCGACCGACGACCGACCTGGAACCCGTTGGCCCGTTCCCTTCACGCCGGGGGACGGTCCCCGACCCCGCGGCGCGGCCGGGCCGTACGACGGCCCGACTTTCCCGGCCCGCCGCGGTCGCCCGCCGGCCACCCGTGATCATGCGATCGTCCCCGCACCGGTCGCATGGTCACGGATCGCGGGCCGGGCGGGCGGTCAGCGGCGCTCGTACGGGCGCAGCTCCTGCCGGGCGACGGTCCTGACGTGCACCTCGTCGGGGCCGTCGAAGATCCGCATGGCGCGCACCCACGCGTACATCGAGGCGAGCGGGGTGTCGTCGGAGACGCCCGCCCCGCCGTGCACCTGGATGGCGCGGTCGAGCACCTCGTGGGTGATCCGCGGCACGACCACCTTGATCGCGGCGATCTCCGAGCGGGCGCCCTTGGCGCCGTGCTGGTCGATCAGCCAGGCGGTCTTGAGGGTCAGCAGCCGGGCCTGCTCGATCGCCATCCGCGACTCGGCGATCTGCTGGCGGACCACGCCCTGCTCGGCCAGCGGCCGACCGAACGCGACGCGCGACGCGGCCCGTTCGCACATCAGCTCCAGCGCCCGCTCGGCCATCCCGAGCGCCCGCATGCAGTGGTGGATGCGGCCGGGCCCGAGCCGGGCCTGGGCGATCATGAACCCGTCGCCCTCCCCGGCGATCAGGTTGGCCGCCGGCACCCGGACGTCCTCGAAGAGGATCTCCGAGTGGCCGTGCTGGTCCTGGTAGCCGAAGACGGGCAGGTGCCGCAGCACCGTCACGCCGGGCGCGTCGCGGGGGACCAGGACCTGCGACTGCTGCCGGTGCGCGGGCCCGTCCGGGTCGGTCTTGCCCATCACGATGAAGATCTTGCAGCGCTCGTCGGCGGCGCCGGTGATGAACCACTTGCGGCCGTTGACCACGTACTCGTCGCCGTCCCGGACGATCGAGGTGGTGATGTTGGTGGCGTCGGACGAGGCCACCTCCGGCTCGGTCATCGCGAACGCCGACCGGATCTCGCCGTTCAGCAGCGGCTCCAGCCAGGTCCGCTTCTGCTCCTCGGTGCCGAACATGTGCAGGACTTCCATGTTCCCGGTGTCGGGCGCCGCGCAGTTGACGGCCTCGGGCGCCAGGTCCGGCGAACGGCCCGTCAGCTCGGCGAGCGTCGCGTACTCCACGTTCGACAGCCCGGACAGGTCGGGGAGGAACAGGTTCCACAGGCCGCGCCGGCGGGCCTCGGCCTTGAGCTCCTCGACGACGGGCGGGAGGGCGTGCGGGTCGTTCGCGGCCCGCCAGGCGGCGTAGACCGGCTCGGCCGGGTACACGCGCTCGTCCATGAACTCCAGCAGTCTCCGCTGGTACTCCCGCGCTTTCGGGCTCGGTTCGAAGTCCATGCCGCCAGTCTGGCAGAACGCCGTTCGGTTGCGGTCGCCGGGATCGCCTACCATCGGCCCGTGAGCGTCAAAGCTGTGATCACCGACTGGGGCGGCGTGCTGACCTCCCCGCTGAACGAGGCCGTCGCCGTCTGGCTGGCCGCCGACGGGATCGACGCGGACCGCTACCGCACGGTCATGCGGGGTGGGTGAAGCGCTCGTACAGCGGCGGCGGCGTCAGCCCGATCCACGGCCTGGAGGACGGCACCCTCGAACCCGCCGAGTTCGAACGGCTCCTCGCCGCCGAGCTCGTCACCGTGGACGGCGGCCCGGTGCCCGCCGCCGGGCTGATCGACCGGATGTTCCACGCGTTCGCGCCCGTCCAGCCGATGTACGACGCGCTGCGCGCCGCCCGGTCCGCCGGGGCCCTCACCGCGCTGCTGTCGAACTCGTGGGGCAACCAGTACCCGCGCGACCTGTTCGCGGACCTGTTCGACCACGTCGTGATCTCCTGCGAGGTCGGGATGCGCAAGCCCGACGAGCGGATCTTCTGGCACGCCGTCGGGCTGCTCGGCCTCGCCCCCGAGGAGTGCGTCTTCATCGACGACATCGAGCACAACATCACCGCGGCCGAGGCCCTCGGCATGCGCGGGATCCTCCACCGCGACGCGGACGCCACCGTCGCCGCCCTCCGCGACCTGAAGCTCCTGCCCTGACCGTCCGGTCACCCCCGCCCCCGTCCCTCCGCGCCGGGCGCCCCCGGCCCTGCCGTCCCTCCGCGGTACGGGCGAGCCGGGCCCCGGCGGTCCCGGCGGGTCTGGCAGACTGGCTCACCGTCATGCGCGTCTACCTGCCGTCCACGCCCGCCGGGCTCGCCGCCGTCCTCGCCGCCCGCGAGGCCGGGCCCGCGCCGCTGCGCGCCTACGCCGTGACCCCGGCGCTGCGCGAGTGGTACGCCGGGGGCGACCTCGAAGAGCTGGAGTACGCGGCGATGACCGCCGCCGCCCGCGCCTCCCTCCGCCTGCTCGCGGCCGACCTCGCCGCACCGGGCGGGCCCGCGGCGGACGCCGGGCCGCGCCGGGTGGTGCTGGCCGCCGAGATGCCCGACGCCGCCGTCCGCTGGGCGTCCGGCGACGCCGCCGTCGGCGGCGACGGCGAGCGCGCGCTCGCCGAGGTCACCGAGCCCGTCCCGTGGAAGCGGATCGCGTCCGGCCACGTGGACGACGAGGCCGCCGCCGTCGACGTGCGGGCCGCCGCGCTGGCCCTCGCCGCCGCCGACGCGGGCGACGAGGACGCCCGGTTCACGGTGGACGGCGCGGAGGGCCACGAGCTGCTCTGGTACGCCACGCAGGAGCTCGCCGGCCTCGCCCTCTGACCCCGTCCACGCATCGGAAGCGGACGGCGGGGTAGATCTCCGGCACCGTGTCAACGACGGTCGACGAGGTCGGATCCGAGGGAGCGAGCACTATGGACGCCGTCACCACCGTGCCGGTTCCGGTGAACGAGGCGGTGAGGACGTACGCCCCGGGCAGCGGCGAGCGGACCGCGCTCGAAGCGAGGATCAAGGAGCTCGGCGGGGCCGAGACCGAGCTGACCATGACGATCGGCGGCGAGCGGCGGCTCGGCGGCGGCGACCCGGTCGAGGTGGTGGAGCCGCACAACCACGGCCACGTGCTCGGCCGGATGGGCGAGGCCACCGCCGCCGACGTCCGCGACGCGATCGGGGCCGCCCGCGCGGCGGCCCCGGCCTGGCGCGCGATGCCGTTCGACGACCGGGCCGCGATCTTCCTCAGGGCCGCCGACCTGCTGGCGGGGCCGTGGCGCTCCACGCTGAACGCCGCGACCATGCTCGGCCAGTCCAAGTCGGTGCAGCAGGCGGAGATCGACTCGGCCTGCGAGCTGATCGACTTCTGGCGCTTCAACGTGGACTACGCCCGCACCCTGTACGCCCAGCAGCCGAACTCCTCGCCCGGCGTCTGGAACCGGATGGAGTACCGGCCGCTCGAAGGGTTCGTGCTGGCGATCACGCCGTTCAACTTCAGCGCGATCGCGGGGAACCTGCCGACCGCCCCGGCGCTGCTGGGCAACGTGGTCGTCTGGAAGCCGTCGCCGACGCAGCAGCTCGCCGCGCACCACACGCTGCGGCTGCTGGAGGCCGCGGGCCTGCCGCCCGGCGTGATCAACCTGGTCACCGGGAGCGGCGCGGCCGTGTCGCAGGCCGCGCTGACCTCGCCCGAGCTCGCCGGGATCCACTTCACCGGCTCGGCCCGCACGTTCCAGCACCTGTGGCGGACGGTCGGCGAGAACCTCTCCGGCTACCGCGGCTACCCGCGGATCGTGGGCGAGACCGGCGGCAAGGACTTCGTCGTCGCGCACCCGTCCGCCGACCCGGCCGTGCTGAAGACCGTCCTCATCCGCGGCGCGTTCGAGTACCAGGGCCAGAAGTGCTCGGCCGCGTCCCGCGCCTACATCCCGCGCTCGGTCTGGGACCGGATCCGCGACGACCTCTGCGACGAGGTCGAGGCCCTCACCATGGGCGACGTCGCGGCCGACCTGTCGGCGTTCATGGGCGCGCTGATCGACGGCCGGGCGTACGCCAAGAACAAGGCCGCGATCGAACGGGCCGGGGCGCTCGACTCGATCCGGATCCTCGCCGGGGGCGGCACCGACGACGAGCGGGGCTGGTTCGTGCGGCCGACCGTGCTGGAGTCGTCCGACCCCGAGGACGAGATCTTCACGACCGAGTACTTCGGCCCGATCCTCGGCGTGCTGGTCTACGACGACGCCGACTACGACGCGATGCTCGCCCAGATGGAGGGCGCCGCGCCGTACGGCCTGACCGGCGCGGTCGTGGCCCGGGACCGGGCCGCGATCGCCGAGGCGGCGGACCGGCTGCGGTTCGCGGCGGGCAACTTCTACGTCAACGACAAGCCGACCGGGGCCGTGGTCGGCCAGCAGCCGTTCGGCGGGGCCCGCGCGTCCGGGACGAACGACAAGGCCGGGTCGATCTTCAACCTGACCCGCTGGGTGAACGTCCGGTCGATGAAGGAGACGTTCGTCCCGGCGACCGACTACCGCTACCCGCACATGGGCGGCTGACCGGCGGCGAACCTCGCATAACCTTATTGACCAGGCAAAACAGGCAAAACAGGCAAAGCTGGTCAATCGGGGGAGCAGGGGTTTGCGTCCGGCAGGGATCGCCGGCGGCGTCGCCGTCGTGCTCGCCGTCGCCGTGGTGGCGGCCGTCACGGTGTTCGGCGACGGCGGGCCGGGCGCCGGGTCGCGGCCGGTCAACGCCGCGCACGCCGCGTCCGGGCTGCGGCTGGACGCCGACGCGGCCGTCCTCCCGGTCGGGACGGCGGCGCTCGTGCCCGGCGGCGCGTACGAGTACACCTTCCGGGTCCGCAACACCGGGCGCCGCCCCGTCCGGTCGCTGATCGCGCGCAGCGAGCAGGTGACCGGCCCGCGCGCCGGGAAGGGCCTGCGGGTCGTGGCGATCAGCGACCCGTCGTGCCGCGCCGGCGACCGCGTGGACTGCCACTTCCCGGTCCTGCGGCCGGGCGACTCCCGCACCGTCCGGGTGCGGGTCCGCGCGGCCGCCGCCCGCCGCGCCGGGGACGAGCTGGCCATCCGCACCTACCTCGCGACGTACGCGCCCATCGCCCGCGGCCAGGTCACCTACGACGTGCTGGGCGAGGCGAGGACGACCCGCGACACGTTCGGGGACGCCCCGTCCGCGACCCCCGCGCCGCGGGGCCCGCGCGGGAGCGCCTGACCGCCCGGCGCCCGGTTGCGGAAGCGCCCGGCAGGGCCGACCATGAAGGCGCCCGCGCCGCCTGTGGCGGGGGCGGGGCCGCCCCGCCGGGACGGCCCGGGACGCTGCATGGGAACGGGATGTCGACGCTGAACCGCCTGGTGCTCTGGAACATCGACCACACCCTGGTGGACGTCGGGCGCGTCACCCGGGACGCCTACGCCGAGGCGTTCAAGCGCACGACCGGCCGCGGGCTCGTCCGGCTCGCGCCGACCGCGGGCCGCACCGAGTCCGAGATCATCTTCGAGACGCTGGCGTTCAACGACATCGTCACCACCGACGACCACCTGCCCGCGTTCATGGCCGCGCTCGCCGACGCGTTCGCGGCCCGCCGCGCCGACCTGGAGAAGCACGGCCGCGTGCTCGCCGGGGCCCGCGAGGCGCTGGCCGCCCTCGCCCGCGTCCCGGGCGTCGTGCAGTCGGTGCTGACCGGCTCGGTCCGGCCGAACGCCACGCTCAAGCTCACCGCGCTCGGCCTCGCCGACCACCTCGACCTCGACAGCGGCGGCTACGAGACCGGCGTCTACAGCAAGGCCGCGCTGCTGGAGATCGCCCGCGCCCGCGCGGCCGAACGGCACGGCGCGCCGTTCCCGAGTCGGCCACGGTCTACATCGCCGACTCGCCGCGCGACGTCCAGGCCGCGCACATCGCCGGGTCGCCGATCGTCGCGGTCGCCACCGGCAGCGCCACCGAGGCCGAGCTGCGCGCCGCGGGCGCCGACACCGTCCTCGCGACCCTCCAGGACACCACGGCGGTGGTCGAGGCGGCGGCCTCCCTGACCCGCCTCTGACGGACCCGGCCCCCGGACGCCGCGCCGGTCCACACGCGGCCGGGCGGGGTGGTTGCGTTCGCGGGGGTGCGCGCTCGATGCTGGGGGCGCCGCGCTCGGGGCGCGGCAGGAGGGGAGTGCACATGTCCCGTGACCACCGGGTCTCCGAGGGCGCGCCGCTGTGGACGCCGCCGGAGGACGTCGTCGCCAACGCGCGGGTCACCCACTTCACGCACTGGCTGTGGGACCGGGGCGTGCTGACCGAGTCGTACGACGAGCTGTGGCGATGGTCGGTCACCGAGATCGACGCGTTCTGGGACGCGATCTGGGAGTACTTCGAGGTCGTCGGCCACCGCGGCGACGGGCCCGTCCGGACGGGCGGCCCGCTCCCGGTCGACGGGCTGCGCTGGTTCCCCGGCGCGACGCTCAACTACGCCGCCAACGCGCTGCGCCGCGCGGGCACCGCGCCCGACGACGTCGCGATCGTGTTCCGCTCCGAGGCGGGCGGCCACCGCAGGCTGTCGTACCGCGAGCTGTCGCTGCACGTGGCGGAGGTCCGCGCGGGCCTCGCGAACCTCGGCGTCGGGCCCGGCGACCGCGTCGCCGCGTACGTGCCCAACATCCCGAGGCGCTCGTCTGCTTCCTGGCGACCGCGTCCCTCGGGGCGGTCTGGTCGTCGTGCTCGCCCGACTTCGGGTCCTCCGCGGTGATCGACCGGTTCGCTCAGATCGAGCCGACCGTGCTGGTCGCGGTGGACGGCTACGCCTACAACCGCAAGCTGTTCGACCGGACCGCGACGGTCGCCGAGATCGAGGCGGCGCTGCCCTCGCTGAACGCCACGGTGCTGATCCCCTACCTCGACCCCGCCGCGTCCCCCGAGGGCGCCGGGCTCCGGCGCGGCGTCGCGTACGCCGACCTCCCCGTCGAGGGCGCCGAGCCCGCGTTCGAGGAGGTGCCGTTCGAGCACCCGCTGTGGGTCGTCTACTCGTCCGGGACGACCGGGCTGCCGAAGCCGATCGTGCACGGCCACGGCGGCGTCGTCCTCGAACACCTGAAGGCCGTCTCGTTCCAGCAGGACATCGGTCCCGGCGACGTGTTCTGCTGGTACACCACGACCGGCTGGATGATGTGGAACTACCTCGTCGGCGGCCTGCTCACCGGATGCACGGTGCTGATGTACGACGGCGCGCCCCTCGACCTGTGGAAGCTCGCCGCCGACGCGGGCGCGACGTACCTCGGCGTCGGCGCCCCCTACATCACCGCGTCGATGAAGGAGGGCCGCCGCCCCGGCGAGGAGTTCGACCTGTCCGCGCTGCGCGGCGTCGGATCGACCGGCTCGCCCCTGCCCCCGAGGGCTACGAGTGGGTGTACGACGCGGTCGGCCGCGACCTGCTGCTCGGCTCCCTGTCCGGCGGGACGGACCTGTGCACCGGGTTCCTCGGGCCGACCCCGCTGCTCCCGCTGCACGCGGGCGTCATCCAGGCCCGCGGGCTCGGCGCCAAGGTCGAGGCGTACGGCGAGGACGGCGAGCCCCTCGTGGACGAGGTCGGCGAGCTGGTCATCACCGAGCCGATGCCGTCGATGCCCGTCTCGTTCTGGAACGACCCCGACGGCGCCCGCTACCGCGAGTCGTACTTCGCGACCTACCCCGGCGTGTGGCGGCACGGCGACTGGATCAAGATCCGCCCGGACGGCGGCTGCGTCATCTACGGCCGGTCCGACTCGACCCTCAACCGCGGCGGCGTCCGCATGGGCACCTCCGACTTCTACCGCGTCGTCGAGGGCTTCCCCGAGATCGCCGACAGCCTGGTGATCGACACCGGGCGGCTCGGCAGCGAGGGCCGCCTGATCCTGTACGTCCAGACCGTGCCGGGCGCCGAACTGGACGACGACCTCGCCGGACGCCTCAAGAGCGCGCTGCGCTCGGCCCTGTCGCCGCGGCACGTTCCCGACGAGATCCACGGCGTCCCCGGCATCCCGCGCACGCTGTCGGGCAAGAAGCTGGAGATCCCGGTCCGCAAGATCCTCCTCGGCACCCCCGTCGACGAGGCCGCCAACCGCGACACCCTCGCCAACCCCGAGGTGCTCAAGCACTTTGTTGATTGAGCCCCGGCCCAGCCCGCTCGCCTGGCGGCTCGCGTCGTGACCGTGTCTTTGCGAGTGCTGCATCGCTTCGCGATCTGTCCGGGGGGAAGCTCGCCTTCGGCTTCGCTTCCCCCCGGACAGTTAACGCACTCGCGCGGTGGCTGGGGTCGCTTCGGGGCTGTGCACGCTGGCGGGGCGGTGCGGCTTACCGTCCGTGCGTCGGCCGCTGTGGGGGGAGGTCGGGTCAGGGGCGGTTGCGGGTGGCGGCGTAGGCGAGGATGTCGCGGCGGCGGTAGAGGCGGCGGACGCGGCCGCCGCCGAGGGGCTCCTCGCGGGCCGGTTCGGGCCAGCCCGCGGGCGGGCGCTTCGGGTAGACGGTGACGCTCGTCTGCGCCAGCCCGAGGATGCGGGCGGCGTCGGCGAGCGTGACGAGGTCGTCGGGGTCGCCGTCCGCCCGGCGCTCGGCGAGCGCGGCGTACCAGGCGTCCCACTCGGCGGCGTCCCAGTACAGGGCCTTGCCCGCCTGGTGCGCGACCTCCGGATGGCCGTTGGCGTCCCGGTCCGCCCACAACCGCTTGAGGCGGTGGCGGCTCAGGCCGTGCCGGGCGGCGAGCGCGTCGCGGTCGGCCAGCCCCGGCGGGACCTTCGGCGCCGAACGGCGCGCGGCGTACCAGCGGTCCCATTCCCCGGCGTCCCAGACCAGCTTGCCGCCGAGCGTTCCGGCCGGTTCCGGATGGCCGTTGGCGGCCCGTTCCCGGTACCACTTCTCCAGCGTGCTGAGGCCGAGCCCGTAGGCGTCCATCAGCTCGGCCCGGGTGCGGACGAGGCGTCCGTCGAGCGTGGTCATCCCGCCATTGTCGCCGACGGCCGGCGTTCGCGGAGGGGCCGCGCCGCCCGTCCGGACGGACGGCGCGGCCCGCGCCCCCTACAGCGAGGTCGGGACCGGCGGGAGCTTCTTCCAGGCCGGTCGTACCGCGCCCACGTAGTTCTGGCGGTAGTACCCGCGCAGGCGCTCGGTGGTGATGGTCCTGCCCGTGCGCGGCGAGTGCACGAACCGGTTCCTGCCGACGTACATGCCGACGTGCGCGAGCCGGTTGAAGAACACCAGGTCGCCCGGACGCAGCTTGGTGCGCGCGACCTTCGTGCGGATGCGCCGGTACTGGGCGGTGGTCACGCGCGGGATCGACACCCCGGCGCGCCGCCACGCCTGCTGGACGAGGCCGGAGCAGTCGAAGCCCCGGCCGCCGGAGCCGCCCCACACGTACGGGCGGCCCTTCTGCCTGAGCGCGAACCCGACCGCGCGTTCGGCGCGGCGCTCCCACTGGGCCTCCAGCTTCGCGCGCTTGGCGCGCACGGCCTTCTGCACGGCGGCGAGCATCATCGCGTTGTGCTGGGCGCGGGCGGTGCGGCTGTGCAGCGCGCGGGTCGCCCCGGCGGCTCCGGTCTGCTGCGCCTTGTGGGCCTGCCGGACCGTGCCGGCCGCCTCGCCCCCGGTGGCGGTCTGGCCCGCCTGGGCCGTCCCGGCCGTCTTGGTCGCGGCCGCGCCGGCCGCTCCGGACGTGCCGGGCGCCGCGGCCGTGCCGGCCGCCGCGCCCTGCGCGCTCGTCTTCGGCGCCGTCGCGGCCTGCTGCTGCCCGCCCGCCGGCGCGGCGGGTGGAGCCTCATGGGCCCCCGCGGCGCTCTCGGGCTCGCGGCCCCCCGGTCCGGCCGGCGGTCCGGCCGGGCCCGCGGCCGCCTCGGCGACCCCCGGGACCATGGCCAGGCTCAGCGTGGTCGCGCAGCTCACGACCTTTAACGGGATGGACATGCCTGTCATACCTCCTTATGAAGATCGTTCAGGCTGCCTCGTACCCGTGCCCCGCGGATCACATTCCTGAAATTCCCTGGAGAACCCCCTCTGACCTGGGGAAATGTCGGCCGTGCACGGATGTGTACGGTATCGCGGGGCGGCGCGCCCCACTAGGGTGGATCCGACCAACAGGGCCCGAACGGAAGCCGCAGGTCAGATCGCGCCGTATGGTCGGATGACCGGGTGAACTTCCCCCGGGTTCCAGGCGTCACACAAGCGGAGCACTGGCGTGCGCGATCCCGCGCCGGCCTGCCCGATCCTGCTCCGCCCGGTCCGATCCGATCGTCGCGGTCCGAGATTCGAGAGAGGGACGGTTCCACGCATGAAGGTTGGGGCGCTGCGGCCCGGTGACCCGGAGAGGCTGGGGCCGTACGCCCTGCTCGGCCGGATCGGTGAGGGCGGCCAGGGCACCGTTTTCCTCGGCGAGGCCGTCCCCGCGACCGAGGGCGAGGGCGGCGGCGAGACCCGGGCCGACGCCGGCGACGGCGACGGCGGCGCCGAGACGTCCGTGGACGACCGGGCCGGCGACGCCGCGTCCGCCGGCAGGGGCGACGCCGCGGACGGCGACGGCGCGGTCGTGGGCCGCAAGGTCGCGGTCAAGCTGCTGCACGCCGAGCTGACCTCCGACGACAAGGCCCGCGCCCGGTTCCTGCGCGAGCTGGAGGTCGCCAAGCGGGTCGCCCCGTTCTGCACGGCGCAGATCCTCGACGCCGACGCGACCGGCGACCGCCCCTACATCGTCAGCGAGTACGTGCCCGGGCCCTCGCTCAACGAGCACGTCCTGGCCGACGGCCCCCTCGGCGGCGCCGCCCTCGACCGGCTCGCGGTCGGCACCGCCACCGCGCTCGCCGCGATCCACCAGGCCGAGATCATCCACCGCGACTTCAAGCCGCACAACGTGCTGATCGGGCCGGACGGCCCGCGCGTGATCGACTTCGGGGTGGCCCGCGCGATCAGCGGTTCCACCACGCTCACCAGCAAGGTCATCGGCACCCCCTCGTACATGGCGCCCGAGCAGCTCCAGGGCGGCGAGATCGGCACCGCGGCCGACGTGTTCTGCTGGGCGGCCACGCTGGCGTTCGCCGCGACGGGCGAGCCGCCGTTCGGCCAGGACTCGATCCCCGCCGTCATCAACCGCATCCTGCACAACGAGCCCGAGCTCGGCCCGATGAGCGGGCCGCTGCGCGACCTGGTGTCCGACTGCCTCAGCAAGGACCCGGCCGAACGGCCGCACGCCCGGCAGGTGCTGATGCGGCTGCTCGGGCACGAGGAGGCCGCCGAGCCCGCGCCCGCGAGCGCGCCCGACGACGCGACCGCGATGCTGGAGGTCGGCAGCGTCCTGGCCGCCGAGCTGGCCGGCCTCGACGACGACCGGGACCGCCGCCGCGACGCGGCGTTCGTCCCCGCGGCCGACGCGCACGACGCCCACGACGACGGCGGGTTCGCCGACGCGCCGGGCACGTTCGGCGAGCGGGCGGACGGCGAGCCGGAACGGCTGCCGACGCCCGCCGAGTGGGCCGCGCAGAACACCCTTCCCGGCAAGGCGTCGCCCGCCTCCGGCGGCCCGCTGCGGCGGGTGCTGGCGGGGCAGAGCCGCCCCGCCCTGCTCGCGGGCGCCGCCGCCGCGCTCGTCGCGATCGTGATCGTGTCGGCGTTCCTGGCGTTCGGCGGCGACGGCAAGGGCAAGGCCGGGCGCACGGTCGGCGACCCGAGCGACAGCCCGGCCCCGTCCTCCTCGTCCCCGAGCCCCTCCTACACGCCCTCGCGCCGGGCCGTGGAGCCCCCGCCCTCGACCGAGGAGGACACTCCGCCGCCCGACACCGGCACCCCCGAGGAGCCCGACCCGACCGGCGAGTCGTCGCCCCCGCCCTCGGAGAGCCCGACCCCGCCGCCGAGCGACACCTCCTCGCCCGACCCGTCCGACACCCCGACCGACCCGGACCCGACGGACGAGCCGGGCTCCGGCGGCGGCAAGGGCGGCAAGGGCGGGAAGGGCACCGGCAAGGAGCGCCCCGCGGGATGATCAACGGATTTCGTTGATCACGGCGAGTCGCGCCTTACGGGCTGGCAAGGTGGGAAAAGCCACGTGCACCTCGCGCCCGCGCAGGTCGGCTTTGGGGCGATTCCTGGCTACGCTGACGCAGTGAGCGGCGCCACAACGAGGTGGCGAAGGGTCTCATAGGGGAGTTGTTGATGGGCGGCAAGCTCGATCAAGCGAAGGACGACCTGCTCCGGCGGGCGGCTGAGACGTGCGCCCAGCGCCCGGGAGCGCGCGGCGACCTGGAGGAGTCGGTCGACTACCTCCGGCTGTACTACCGCCACGTCGCGCCCGAGGACGTCCTCGCCCGCGATCCGGCGGACCTGTGCGGTCCGGCGATGGCGCACCGGCTGCTCGGCGAGGAGCGCCCGCAGGGCCGCGCCAAGGTGCGGGTGTTCACGCCGACGCTGGAGGAGAACGGCTGGGACCCCGGCCACACCGTCCTCCAGGTCGTGACCGACGACATGCCGTTCCTGGTCGACTCGGTGACGATGGAGCTGAGCCGCCACCAGCTCGCCACCCACCTGATCGTCCACCCGCTGCTCGGCGTGGACCGCGACGTGGCCGGACACCTCAAGGGCTTTCGCGGCAAGCAGGACGACACCGCCGATATCGACGAGTCGTGGATCCACATCGAAGTGGACCGTACCAGCGACCGCGAGCAGCTCGACGCGCTGGAGCGCGACCTCCAGCGGGTCCTGCACGACGTGCGGGTGGCCGTCGAGGACGCCCCGAAGATGAGCGCCCGCACCGGCGAGATCGCCGAAGAGATCAAGCGCAATCCGCCGCCGCTGTCCGAGGGCGAGCGCGGTGAGGGCGTCGAGCTGCTCGAATGGCTCGGCGACGGGCACTTCACGTTCCTCGGCTACCGCGACTACACCCTCACCGAGGACGGCACGGCGCTGCGGCCCGAGCCCGGCACCGGCCTCGGCATCCTGCGCAACGACAAGCGCGAGTCCGACAGCTTCGCCGCGCTGCCGCCCGAGGTCCGCGAGAAGGCGACCGAGAAGCGGCTGCTCGTGCTCACCAAGGCCAACTCGCGGTCCACCGTGCACCGCTCGGCCTACCTCGACTACATCGGCGTGAAGAAGTTCGACGCGAACGGCGAGGTCATCGGCGAGCGCCGGTTCCTCGGCCTGTTCACCCACGTCGCCTACAGCGAGTCGATCGCGCACGTGCCCGTCCTCAAGGGCAAGCTGGAGGAGGTGCTGCGCCGCGCCGGGTTCACCCACGACAGCTACGACGGCCAGGACCTCATCGAGATCCTGGAGAGCTACCCCCGCGACGAGCTGTTCCAGATCTCCGTGGACGACCTGCTGCCGATCGCGCTCGGCGTGCTGCGGCTGCGCGAGCGCCGCCAGCTCAGGCTGTTCCTGCGCAAGGACCTGTACGGCCGGTTCATGTCCTGCATGGTGTACCTGCCGCGCGACCGCTACACCACCAAGATCCGGCTGCGCATCCAGGAGATCCTGCGCCGCGCGTTCGACGGCGTCAGCGTCGACTACAGCGCCAACGTCACCGAGTCGATGCTCGCCCGGCTGCACGTGGTGGTGCGCGGCGAGCGCGGCCGGCCGCTGCCCGACGTCGACCACGGCGACCTGGAGGCGCAGCTCGCCAACGCGACCCGCTCCTGGGCCGACGACCTGGCCGACGCCATCGTCGACCAGTGCGGCGAGGAGCGGTCGGGCACGCTCGCCCGCCGCTACGCCGAGGCGTTCCCCGAGGGCTACAAGGCCGACTTCCCGGCCCGTACCGCGGTCGCCGACCTGCGCCGCCTGGACGCGCTGACCGAGGACGCCGACACCTCGATCAACCTGTACGAGCCGTACGGCGCGACGCCCGGCGAGCGCCGCCTGAAGATCTACCGGCTGGGCGAGCCGATCTCCCTGTCGCGGGTGCTGCCGCTGCTCCAGAACATGGGCGTCGAGGTCATCGACGAGCGGCCGTACGAGATTATGCCCGCCGACCGCAAGCGGGCCTGGATCTACGACCTCGGCCTGCGGTACGAGCCGCCCGCCGACGCCCCCGAGGAGGCCGTCAAGGGCCTGTTCCAGGACGCGTTCATCGCGCTGTGGCGCGGCGAGATCGAGAACGACGGGTTCAACGCGCTCGTCCTCCACGTCGGGCTGAACTGGCGGCAGGCGATGATCCTGCGCGCCTACGCCCTGTACCTGCGGCAGACCGGGATCACGTTCTCCAAGCGCTACATCGAGCAGGTGCTGCTGCGCAACGCGCAGATCACCCGGCTGCTCGTCCGGCTCTGGGAGAGCCGCCTGGACCCGTCGCTCGCGGGCGGCGCGGAGGAGCGCGGCCTCGGCATCACCGAGGAGCTGACCGGCAAGCTCGACGAGGTCGCGAGCCTCGACGAGGACCGCATCCTGCGCGCCTACCTCGCGCTGATCCAGAGCACCCTGCGCACCAACCACTACCAGGGCAAGCCGTACCTGGCGCTGAAGTTCGACCCCGAGCGCATCCCGGACCTGCCGCTGCCGCGCCCGAAGTTCGAGGTCTTCGTGTACTCGCCGAAGGTCGAGGGCGTCCACCTGCGGTTCGGGTCCGTCGCGCGCGGCGGGCTGCGCTGGTCGGACCGGCGCGAGGACTTCCGCACCGAGATCCTCGGCCTGGTCAAGGCGCAGGCGGTGAAGAACACCGTGATCGTCCCGGCCGGGGCGAAGGGCGGGTTCGTCGGCAAGCAGCTCCCCGACCCGTCCGACCGCGAGGCGTTCATGAAGGCCGGGATCGCCTGCTACAAGGACTTCATCTCCGGCCTGCTCGACGTCACCGACAACCTGGTGGACGGCAAGGTCGTCCCGCCGCCGAACGTCGTCCGCCACGACGGCGACGACACCTACCTGGTCGTCGCCGCCGACAAGGGCACCGCGACGTTCTCCGACCTCGCCAACGAGGTCGCCGCCGAGTACGGCTACTGGCTCGGCGACGCGTTCGCCTCCGGCGGCTCGGTCGGCTACGACCACAAGGGCATGGGGATCACCGCGCGCGGCGCGTGGGAGTCGGTCAAGTACCACTTCCGCTCGGTCGGCAAGGACATCCAGCGCGAGGACTTCACCGTCGTCGGCGTCGGCGACATGTCCGGCGACGTGTTCGGCAACGGGATGCTGCTGTCGGAGCACATCAGGCTCGTCGCCGCGTTCGACCACCGGCACATCTTCATCGACCCCGACCCCGACCCGGCGCGCTCGTTCACCGAACGCCGGCGGATGTTCGAGCTGCCGCGCAGCTCGTGGGCCGACTACGACACCTCGCTGATCTCCAAGGGCGGCGGCGTGTTCCCCCGCACCGCCAAGTCGATCAAGCTGACGCCGCAGATCCGCGCGGCGCTCGGCATCGACGCCGACGTCAAGGCGCTCCCGCCGTTCGAGCTGATCCGCGCCGCGCTGAAGGCCCCGGTCGACCTGCTGTGGAACGGCGGCATCGGCACCTACGTCAAGGCGTCCATGGAGAACAACGCCGACGTCGGCGACAAGGCCAACGACACCGTCCGCGTGGACGGCGCCGACCTGCGCTGCAAGGTGGTCGGCGAGGGCGGCAACCTCGGCCTCACCCAGCTCGGCCGGATCGAGTACGCGCGGGGCGGCGGACTCGTCAACACCGACTTCATCGACAACTCCGCCGGAGTGGACACCTCCGACCACGAGGTCAACATCAAGATCCTGCTCGACCAGGTCGTCCGCGACGGCGAGCTGACCCGCAAGCAGCGCGACCACCTGCTGTACGAGATGACCGACGAGGTCGGCATGCTCGTCCTCGGCGACAACTACGCGCAGAACGTCGTGCTCGCCGCCGCCCGCGCGCAGGCCCCCGCGATGCTGCACGTGCACGCCCGGCACCTGCGGCGCCTGGAGCGGGAGGGCCGCCTCAAGCGGCGGCTGGAGTTCCTGCCCGACGACAAGGCCCTCGCCGAGCGCCGCCAGTCCGGGCACGGCCTGACCAGCCCCGAGTTCTCCGTCCTCCTGGCGTACGTCAAGATGACCATGGAGGACGAGCTGGTCAGCTCCGACCTCGCCGATGACCCGTACCTGGCCTCGTGGCTGGTCGGCTACTTCCCGACCCCGCTGCGCGAGCGGTTCCGCTCGTACATGGACCGGCACCCGCTGCGCCGCGAGATCATCACCACCGAGGTGGTGAACGACGTCGTCAACCGCTCCGGCACCACGTTCGTGTTCCGGATGAACGAGGAGACCGGCGCGTCGTCGTCCGACATCGCCCGCGCCTACCTGGTCGCGCGCGAGGTGTTCGACATGCCGCGCTTCTGGACCTCGGTCGAGAACCTGTCGCACCAGGTGGACGGGGCGACGCAGATCGCGATGATGCTGGAGGCCCGCAAGCTCACCGAGCGCGGCGCCCGCTGGCTGCTGCACAACCGGCGGCCCCCGTTCGACATCAGGGAGACCATCGGGTTCTTCGCGCCGGGAGCGGTCGCGCTCGGCGAGCAGCTGCCGAAGCTGCTGGTCGGCCTCGACCTCACCGCGTTCGAGCAGCGCCGCGACGGTTTCGCCGAACGCGGCGTGCCCGACGAGCTGGCCGAGCAGTGCGCGGTACTCGTCTCCGCCTACTCCACGTTCGACCTGGTGGAGATCGCGCACGACACCGGTCGCCCGGTCGAGGAGGTCGCCGAGGTCTACTTCGACCTGGCCGACCGCCTCCAGCTCTCCCGGCTGCGCGAGCGCATCATCGCGCTGCCCCGCGACGACCGGTGGCGCTCGATGGCGCGCTCCGCGCTGCGCGACGACCTGTACGCGGCGCACGCGGCCCTGACCCGCGCCGTCCTCGTGTCGAGCCTCCCGGGCGCCCAGCCCGAGGAGCGCATGGCGCACTGGGCGAAGCAGAACGTCACCGCCGTGACCCGGGCCCAGCAGACGCTCGGCGAGATCTGGGAGAGCGAGAGCTTCGACCTCGCCACCCTGTCGGTCGCCCTCGGCGCGATCCGCACCCTGGTCACCGCCAGCGCCCTCCCCTCCACAGAGGCGTAGCCGCCGGCGCGCCGTCCGCGACACCCCGCGAACGGCGCGCCGCCCCCAACACACGAACGCGGAGCCTCAGCGGACGGACGCTGAGGTTCAGCGCACGGAGGCGGAGGCTCAGCGCACGGACGCCGCGGCTCAGCGCACGAGTGTCGCGGCTCAGCGCGCGAACGCCGAGGTTCGGCGGACCAGCGTCGCAGCTCAGTGGACGAGCGCCGAGGTGAGGGAGACCGACTCGCCGAGGACTCGTCCCTTGCCTGCCGCGGGGGAGTAGCCGATGGCCAGCCACTGCCACATCGCCTGGACGGTTCCCTCGGGATCGTCGCCGTCCTTCGCCAGGTAGTCGCGCAGCTCGCCCGGCAGCCGCGACGCGGAGCCGCCGGTCAGCTCCTGCCGCTGCGTGAGGCCGTACCAGACCAGCGATCCGCCGTCCTTCGTGCGCAGGGCGTACGGGACGCCGGGCCCCGGGGTGACGCGGCCGGGGCCCGTCCGCCAGTCGCCCCGCGCCGTCGCGCGGGCCTTCACCGAAACCTGGTCGGGCACCAGTCCCGACTCGTCCCCGGCGGTCAGGTACGCCGCGTGCGCGGCGGGCAGGTCCCGCCCGGACGCCGGGATCGCGTAGCCCTGCGAGTCGTATGCCAGCTCGGGCGGCCTGCCCTTGAACGCCAGCCAGTGCGCCGCCCGCCAGTCGTCCTTCGCCCGCTCCTGGACGAACACCGCCAGGATCTGCTGCTCTTTCCCGTCAGAACGCTCCAGCAGCGCGGCGGCGAACCATTTCGGGTAGCCCTCCTGGCGCGGCACGTACAGCACCGGGTTGTGCAGGGAGATCTTCGCCGAGCCGGGCATCTTCCCGTACGTCCGGACCCGTGCGCCGACGGGCGCCGCCAGCGCTCCCGCCACGGTGTCGCGCCACAGCCGCTCGTCGCCGGAGGTGATGGCCTCGTTGTGCCGTTCGGCCCACGCGTCGAGGACCTTCCCGGACTCGTCCGCCGAAACGGCCGGATCCCCGGTGTCCGCCGCGTCCGCCGTCCCCGTGTCCGCCCCGCCGTCCGAACACCCGGCCAGAACGGACACACCGGCTAGGCACAGGGCCACGAATCGGCGCATACCCACCCCAGTGAACCAGCCGGCAACGGACGCCGCGCCAGTGTAGACGCCCCACCCTCCTTCGCTGAGGTCGTGGGGCGGGCCGCCGGATGCCGGTGCGGTTCCACTGCAGCGGTCGAGAGGAGCGGGACCGCACCGGCACCCGACGGAGTTCAGGAGCCCTTGGCGGCGACGGCCTTGCGGTACATGCCGGTGACCGTGGCGCGGCCCTTGGGCGGAACGGCGGCGAGGTACTGCACCAGGACGGTGGTGTCCACGCGCGTCCTGGCGGACCTCGCCGGGGCGAGACCGACGAGATCGCCGGTCACGGCCAGTTTGCCCCGCTCGGTGGTGGTGTACGCCTCGTTCTGCTTGACGGCGTACCAGACCAGGGCGCCGCGGTCGCGGGTGCGCAGGGCGAACACCGGGCCCGGCGCCGGGCTGAACCGGGACACCAGGCCGATGCCCTGCCCCTTCAGCGCGGCCTCGCCCTGGACCAGTGCGCGGTACGCCTGGTCCGTCTTCGGACCGGGGCCGAGGGCCGACGCGCCGGGCGCCTTCGGACCGCCGTTGAACAGGGCGGAGTGGGCGCGCGGCAGGTCGGCCGGCGTGATCGCCAGGCCCTTGAGCCCGGGATCGACCGGGCTGGCGTAGCCGTCGGGGTCGAGGGCGACACGTCCGAGGGACGCGTCGGTGGGGAGCGGGTCGGCGGCCAGCAGCCACGGCGCGCCCGCCTTGGCCTGCGTGAACAGCAGCGCGTGCCGCAGGGTCTCCTTGCCCTGCCCGCTGATCGCGTCGGCGGCGAACCAGCGCGGATAGCCGGCCATGCGCGGAACGTAGAGCGCGGTGTGGCTGAACGTGCGCGACGGCGCCCTGCGCTTGGTGACCCGGCGCATCTTCAGCGCGGCGGCGTCCATCGCGAGCTGCGGGTCGGTCTCGGCGGACGCCAGCGACCTCGGCGCGTCGCGGCTGTAGCGGGCGATGACCTCCTGGGCCTGCTCGCGCGTGAGCGCCGGGGGTTCGGAGCCCGCGGACGAGCTGCTTCCGCAGGCCGCCGCGCTCGCCAGCAGCAGGCAGGGCGGCAGGAGCAGTGCGGTGAGGTTGCGTGCGGGCATGCGCGGCCCCCGGGGGAGTGGCTTTCCGGTCCAGCGGCCATCATCGCAGGGTGACCGCACAGTCACGCAGCGAATGGGGAATGTCGCTCGGGACGCGCCCCGGCGTCCGGGTCAGGCGGTCTCCTGCTGGCGCATCCAGCGGATCTCGGCCTCGATGAACTCGTCGATCTCGCCGTCGAGCACGGCGCCCGGATTGCCGACCTCGACGCCCGTGCGCAGGTCCTTGACGATCTGGTACGGGTGCAGCACGTAGTTGCGGATCTGCGTGCCCCAGCTGCTGGTGCCCTCGCCGCGGAGCGCGGACATCTTGTCCGCCTCCTCCTGGCGCTTGCGCTCCAGGAGCTTGGCCTGGAGCACGTTCATCGCGGTGGCCTTGTTCTGGAGCTGGCTGCGCTCGTTCTGGCAGGACACGACGATGCCGGTCGGGATGTGGGTGATCCGCACCGCCGAGTCGGTCGTGTTGACGCCCTGCCCGCCCGGACCGGAGGAGCGGTAGACGTCGATGCGCAGCTCGCTCTCGTCGATGTCGACGTGGTCGCTCTGCTCGACGACCGGCACGACGTCCAGCCCGGCGAACGACGTCTGCCGCCGCCCCTGGTTGTCGAACGGCGAGATGCGCACGAGCCGGTGCGTGCCGTGCTCGCCGCGCAGCGTGCCGTAGGCGTAGGGGGCCTTCACCGTGAACGTGGTCGACTTGATCCCGGCCTCTTCGGCGTAGGAGGTGTCGTAGACCTCGGTGGGGTAGCCGTGCCGCTCGGCCCAGCGCAGGTACATCCGCTGGAGCTGCTCGGCCCAGTCGGCGGCGTCGACCCCGCCCGCCTGCGCGTTGATGGTGACGAGGGCTTCACGCGCGTCGTACTCGCCCGACATCAGCGTGCGCACTTCGAGCTGCTGGATCGCCTTGAGCAGGCCGGTCAGCTCGCCCTCGGCCTCGGTGCGCGCGTCGGCGTCGTCCATCTCCTGGGCGAGTTCGAGCAGGGTGCCCGCGTCGTCGAGCCGCTGGCGCAGGCCCTCGACCCGGCCGAGCTCGCTCTCCAGGTACGACAGCCGGCGCGTCACGGACTGGGCGCGCTCCTGGTCGTTCCACAGGTCAGGGTCGGCGGACTGCTCCCTCAGGTCGGCGATGTCGCGCCGCATCCCGTCGAGGTCCAGCACCTGCTCGATGCCGGTGAGAGTCGAGCCGAGCTCCTTGAGCTGTTCTTCGGGGTCGATTCCTGCCACGCTCTTGAGCCTATCGCCGTCCCGGCAGTGCCCGAGCGTCCGTCACTACCCTGTGGATGGCAGAATCACGGGGCAGCGTGGCGGAACGGGACGGATCCGCCCAGGCGATCCGTTCGGAAAGGGCCGGGGGTAGCGGCGGTGCACAGGACCTCGCGGGCGGTGGCCGCGCTGCTGCTGGCGGCGCCCCTGGCGGCGGCCGGGTGCGGCGGGGGCGACAAGCCGCGCGCGGTGCGTCCGACCCCGGTGCCGACCACGCCGAAGCCGGTGGCGGTGCCGCTCACCCCGCAGGTCGCCGCGCGGCAGTTCCAGACCTATGTCGCCAACGAGGACGTGGCGCGTGCGGCGGCGGACGAACGGCTCGCGCTGACCTGGACGTCCGACGGGCAGTCGCAGCTCACGGCCGCGGCGTTCCGCAAGGCCGCGTTCGACGGCGACCCCGTCAGCCGCTACGCCTACGGCACGCCCAAGCTGTACGTGCCGCGGCTCAAGCCCGACGTGTTCCCGCAGTGGTTCGTGGCGTCGGTGCGGCGTTCGGAGCAGGGCGAGGAGAAGAGCGCCCGCACGGCGCTCATGGCGTTCATCCTGCGCGGCCCGTCCGACCGGTGGAAGCTCAGCCTCACCACGCTGCTCGCGCCGAAGGCCAAGGAGCCGAAGGTGCTGCTCGACCAGGAGGGGTACGCGGCGCCGCTCGCCGACGACGACACCTCCGTGCTGATCAGGCCGCGGGACGTGCAGGGCATCCAGGCGACGATCGCGTCGGAGGGGCCGGGCAGCGTGGCGTCCCGCATCATGAAGCAGGGGCCCGTCACCACCGGCTACTTCCGGCAGGCGAACGCGGCGAAGAAGAAGGCCAAGGCCAAGGACCTCACGCAGACGGTCGTGTACGTGGCGACGCCGTTCCCCTTCTTCCCCCTGCGCACCCAGCACGGCGGCGCGCTGGTGCTCTACGGGATGTTCCGCAACACCGTCATCGGGGCGAAGGACAAGCAGAACGACAAGCCGCCGATCCCGTCCGAGGCCGAGCACCTGATGGACGGCGTGGTCGAGGGCAACGAGATCAGCATGACGGTCACGTACCAGTTCGCGGCGTACGACCCGCCGCGCGCCAAGGGCAAGGACAAGGCGCAGCCGAAGGCGGACGTGGTGGCCGACGCGGGCGAGCTCACCAAGGCGACGGCCCCGCCGCCCAAGAAGCCGTGACGGACGGCTCGTTCCGCTGACGCGACGTTCACCGCGCTCCGCGTGCTCGTCGCGTTCACCGCGTTCGGAACGCGAGACGCATGGGGCTCAACGAGGCGAATGTCACCTCAAGCGGACGCCCTAGGGCGACGGGCGGAGGGCGGCGCGCCGACGGCGCGGGAACGGGAACGGATTCCGGAAAGGGCGCCCGAGCAGGCGCGGGATCAGTAGACGCGCTGGAGGACCAGGGCGACGAACAGGAGCGCGACGAGGGCGGCGAGGACGAGGGCCGGCGGGATGGCGGGGCCGTGGCGGTGCAGCTCGGAACGGGCGGCCCGGCAGGTGGGGCAGCGTCCCTCGACCACCGGGTGCGAGCACTGAGCGCAGATCAGATGTTCGCAGCTCATGGGGCTGCCTCTCCTCATAGGGAAGTTCCTGTCACTGAGAACTTTAGGTGCTATTCCGCAGTATTCGGCCTGCCCCGACTGTAAAGTCCTGATGCAGGCCGGGGCCGACAGGGTCGAGGTGGTCGATCGGCACCTCTACACTGCACGAGGACCGGACGGTCGACGGGCCGTACGGACCGGGTTCCCCGCCGGTGAGCGGCTTGGCCGCCGGTCGCCGGAGTCGGGACCAGCCCCTGGAGTACACCGTCCGCGGCCAGGCGCCCGGATCGGCAGTGCGCGTGCCCGCCAACTGGAGGTGACGTATCGGCCCGAGAGGCGGCTGTATGATGCCGCCCCAGGCAGGCCGGTCGTGTCTTCACGCTCACGTACTGCTACACAGAAACTACAGTCCGCTCCTGGGGACGACAAGAGAGAAGACGCGATTCCTCCCGTTCGTGACCGCGCGGGTCCTTCGCAAGAATGGTGCTGAACCGCCGTGATGCAGCCGTGATCCATTTCGACAACGTCACCAAGGTCTACTCGAGCCAGACCCGGCCCGCCCTCCAGCATGTGAACGTCGCCATCGAGAAGGGCGAGTTCCTGTTCCTGGTGGGTCCGTCCGGATCCGGGAAGTCGACCTTCCTGCGCCTCATCCTCAAGGAGGAACGTCCTTCCCAGGGTCACGTGCACGTGGCGGGCAAGGACCTGAGCAGGCTGAGCAACTGGAAGGTCCCGCACCTGCGCCGCAGGATCGGATGCGTCTTCCAGGACTTCCGGCTGCTCCCCAACAAGAACGTCTTCGAGAACGTCGCGTTCGCCCTGGAGGTCATCGGCAAGCCGCGGCGCTTCATCGGCAAGGTCGTGCCCGAGGTCATCGACCTGGTCGGCCTGGAGGGCAAGGCGCACCGGATGCCGGACGAGCTGTCCGGCGGCGAGCAGCAGCGCGTCGCGATCGCGCGGGCGTTCGTCAACCGGCCGATGATCCTGCTGGCCGACGAGCCGACCGGCAACATCGACCCGGCGACCTCGATCGGCATCATGAAGGTGCTGGACCGCATCAACCGGACCGGCACGACCGTCGTCATGGCCACCCACGACGCCGCCATCGTCGACGCGTTCCGCAAGCGCGTCGTCGAGCTGGAGGACGGGCGGGTCGTCCGCGACCAGTCCCGCGGCGTCTACGGGCAGGCGTACTGACCCGACCCGCCGGCCCGCCGCCCCGGCGCCCGGCACCTCCATCTGAACCAGCGGTTCGGGCAGGGTCGTACGACTTCCCGGACGGATGACATAGCCTGCTCCGGGCCCGGCCCGGCGGGCCGACCGCCCCCAGCGGGACATCGGCGATCAAGGACAGCGAGGCATGCGCGCACAGTTCGTCTTCCAGGAGATCTGGATCGGTCTCCGCCGGAACCTCACGATGACGATCTCCCTCGTCATCACCGTCGCCATCGCCATGGCACTCTTCGGCACCGGCCTGCTGATCAAGAGCCAGGTCGACGACTCCAAGAGCTTCTGGTACGACCGGATCGAGGTCTCGGTCTACCTGTGCGCCAAGACCAGCACCACGCAGGCGTGCAACAAGCAGGACGTCACCGACCAGCAGCGGACGGCCATCGAGAGCCAGCTGAAGAACCTGCCCCAGGTGGCCGACCTCCAGTACGAGAACAAGAAGCAGGCGTTCGACCGGTTCAAGGAGCGCTTCTCCGGCTCGCCCGGCTTCGTCGAGTCCACCCGCGAGGGCGACATCCCCGACTCGTACCGGATCAAGCTCAAGGACCCGTCGAAGTACGAGGAGGTCGCCAAGGTCGCGCGCGGGCTCGCCGGCGTCGACCAGGTGATCAACGAGCGGGAGATCCTCAAGCGCTTCTTCAAGATCATGGACGGCCTCCAGTGGGCCGCGCTGCTCGTCGCGCTGATCCAGGTGGTCGCCGCGGTGCTGCTGGTCGGCAACACGGTCCGGCTGTCGGCGTTCAACCGCCGCCGGGAGACCGGGATCATGCGGCTGGTCGGCGCGTCCAACACCTATATCCAGATGCCGTTCATCCTGGAGGGCGCGATCGCCGGCCTGATCGGCGGGCTGTTCGCGTCGGTGCTGCTGGTGTTCTCCAAGCTGATGCTGATCGACCGGCTCGCGGGCAACGTGGAGATGGTCAGCCAGCTCGGCTGGGGGACGGTGATCGCGGTCATCATCGTGTCGATCTGCTTCGGCGTGCTGCTGTGCGCCGTGGCGTCGTTCCTGACCCTGCGCCGCTACCTGCGGATCTGACCGTGGGCACCGGCGGGCGGGGCCGCGCGGCCTAAACTTGGCCGCATGTTCCGGTGCAACGGCCGTGTGCCGCGTGCGGCGGCCGTCGCCGCGGCGGTCGTGTGCGCGTACGGCGCCGGAGCGGTCGGCGGCACCGGCGGCGGGCACGACGCCGCGCGCTCGTCCGTCCGCGCTGACGGCCCGGTGGACCAGGTCGCGGCCGAGCTCGGCGGCCGTACGGCCCGGCGGCTCGCGCGCGGCGAGCTCGACCGCGCCGCGATCGACCGGATGCTCAAGGGCCTCGGCGACCGGTGGGCCCACTACTACTCGGCCCGCGAGTTCGACGACTTCCAGGGACGCCTCAACGGCCGCTACAGCGGCGTGGGCATCTGGCTCGGCATGTCGTCCGACGGTGAGAGGCCGGGCCCGGCGGGAGAGCCTGTGCGCTCGGACGGCGGACGTTCCGAGGACGGAGACCGGCGGGTGCGGGTGGCGAGCGTCCAGCCCGGCTCGGCGGCCGCGCGCGCGGGCGTACGCGTCGGCGACGCGATCGTCGGCGTCGGCGACACCCCCGTGGACGGCTGGGACGTCACCCGGGTCGCGGCCGCGCTGCGCGGGCGTCCCGGCACCGCGATCGAGCTCGGCGTCGTCCGCGGCCGGGACGAGTACCGCTTCCGGCTCGTCCGCGCGCCCGTCGCCACGAGCGACGTCACCGTGTCGGACCTGCCGCGGCACGTCCTGGCGGTCCGCGTCGGCGCGTTCACCCGGGGCGTCGGCGCCGAGGTGCGCGAGGCGGTCGGCGGACGGCCCGGCCACCGCCCGCGCGGCGGCGTGCTGCTCGATCTGCGCGGCAATCCCGGCGGGCTGGTGGACGAGGCGGTCGAGACCGCGTCGGCGTTCCTGTCCGACGGTCTCGTCGTGACGTACGAGCGCAGGGGCCGTCCGCCGGAGCGGCGCACCGTCACGGCGCCGGGCGACGCCGCGGTCCCGCTGGTCGTGCTCGTGGACGGCGGCACCGCGAGCGCCGCGGAGATCGTCGCCGGGTCCCTGCGCGACCGCGGCCGCGCGGTGATCGTAGGATCGCGTACCTATGGGAAGGGCTCGGTGCAGGAGCCGATCCGGCTGGCGGACGGGTCGGCGATCGAGCTGACGGTCGGTCGCTACCGCACCCCGCTCGGCCGTAATCTCGACGGGGTCGGGATCGACCCCGATGTGGCAGTCTCCGCCGACCGCCCGCCCCGAGCGGCCGAGCAGCGCGCCCAGGCGGTGCTGCGCGGGCTGCTCGCCACGATGCCGGACAAGGACCGAGGCTGATCACGTGTCACGGGAGACAGGGCGCAAGCTCATCGCCCAGAACAAGCGTGCCCGTTACGACTACCACATCGACGACACCTGGGAAGCGGGCATGGTGCTGATGGGCACCGAGGTCAAGGCGCTGCGCGCCGGCCGCGCCTCGCTCTCCGACGGGTACGCGCACGTCATGGACGGGGAGGTGTGGCTGGAGAGCGTGCACATCCCCGAGTACACCCAGGGCACCTGGACCAACCACGCGCCGCGGCGGCGCCGCAAGCTGCTGCTCAACCGGCGCGAGATCCAGAAGATCACGGCCAAGACGTCCGAGCCGGGGTGGACGCTGATCCCCCTGGCGCTGTACTTCAAGGACGGGAAGGCCAAGGTCGAGATCGGCCTGGCCCGTGGTAAGAAGGCCTACGACAAGCGCCAGGCCATCGCCAAGCGCGAGGCCGACCGCGAGATGCGCAAGGCTGCGGCGGCCCGTTTCAGGAGACGGTGAAGGGTGTCGATGACCAACCGAGGCCGGAGGCGGGCCCCCAGGAGGCACGCCGTCTCGCGCGGGACGCGCGCCCGCACCGTACGCCGCCGGACGATCTCGGTGGCGGTCTGCGGAACGCTCGTCGGCGGGCTGACCACCGGCTGCTGGGCCGAGCCGTCCGCGATGCCCGCCGTCCGCGACTTCCTGATCGCGTGGCAGGTCGGCAACTACAAGGCCGCCGCGGGCCGGACGACCGGCGTCGACCGGCACGAGGTCGAGACCGCGCTCGGCCAGGTCCGCGGGCAGCTCGACGCCGCGTCCCTCAAGCTCGCGCTCGGCATCCCGCAGCCCGAGGGCGGCGGTGACGGCGACGGGGGCGGCGACGGCGACGGGCCGAAGGCGATCGAGAAGAAGGGCGACAGCGCCCGCGCCCGCTTCTCCGTCAAGGTCGACCTCGGCGAGAACGGCCAGCCCTGGACGTACGCGGGCCTGATGAGCCTGCGGCGCAAGGGAGGCCAGTGGAAGGTCGTCTGGGACCCGTCGATCATCAACCCGCAGCTCAAGCCGGGCCAGCGGCTCGCGGTGAAGACCGAGGTGCCGCGGCGCGGCGACATCCGCGACAAGACCGGCCAGTCCATGCTGCGCAAGGTCAACGCCGTCGACGTCGGCGTGATCCCGGGGCAGCTCAAGGACCCGAAGAAGACCGTGGAGCAGCTCACCCGGTCCATCAAGATCGACGGAGCGCGCAAGCTCGACTCCGAACGGCTGCTCGGCCGGGTCCGTTCCGCCCCGCCGCAGAGCTTCCTGCCGCTGCTGACGCTCCAGCGCCCCCAGCACGACCCGCAGATCGCGCAGCTCTCGCAGATCAGCGGCTTGCAGCAGCGGGCCGTCCAGGTGCCGATCGCCCCGCGCAGCGCGTCGGAGCTGGTCGGCTCGCTCGGCCCGGCCACCGCCGACCGGCTCCAGCAGGTCGGCGCCCCCTACCAGCCCGGCGACACGATCGGCGTCAGCGGCCTCCAGCTCCTCCAGCAGCGCAGGCTCGCCGGAACGCCCACGATCCGGGTCGTCGCGCAGGACCAGAGCGGCAAGACCGTCGAGGAGCTGCGCTCGTGGGAGGGCCTGCCGCCGAAGACGCTCGACACCACGATCGACCCCGCCTACCAGGCGCGCGCCGACCAGGCCCTCGCCTCGATGCGCGTACCGGCGTCCATCGTGGCGCTGCGGCCCAGCACCGGCGAGGTTTTCGCGGTCGCCAACAAGAACGCCGGCGGGCGCAACCTCGCGATGGAGGGCAGCTACCCGCCCGGCATGACGTTCGGCGTAGTGTCCGCCGAGGCGCTGCTGCGCGGCGGGATGACCCAGGCGACCAAGACCGACTGCCCGGCCACGGCCACGGTCGGCGGCCAGACGTTCGCCAACCGCACCGGCCGCGGCCACGCGCCGACCAGCCTCGCCAACACGTTCGCGCTCGGCTGCGAGACCACGTTCGCGCAGCTCAGCGGCAAGCTGAACGCCACGACGCTGCTCGCCGAGGCGGGCCGCTTCGGCATCGGCGCCGACTGGGGCCTGTCGGTCCCGCACTTCTCCGGCAGCGTCCCGTCGCCCGCCAACGACGGCGAGAAGGCCGCCACGGCGATCGGCAAGGGCAAGGTCCGGGTGAGCCCCCTCGCCCTCGCGGCGATGGTCGGGGCCGCCGAGGTCGGCGCCTGGCGTCCCCCGTACCTGACCAGGGACACCGGGGAGCCGAAGGCGTCGCTCGTCCAGACCATCGACTCGGTGCCGCTGTCCAACCTGAAGACGATGCTGCGCCGTACGGTCACGGCCGGCACCGCCCGCAACGCCAACGCCCGCGGCGGCGGCAGCGTCTCCGGCGTCGCGGCCCTCGTCAACTACCAGGACGGCAAGCGCGTCCGGACGATCTCGTGGTTCGTGGGCTCGCGCGGCGACATGGCGTTCGCCATCGCCGTCGAGGGCCGCGTCTCCGCCACGAAGGTCGCCAAGCAGTTCCTGACCGGCGCCCCGGCGGCGAGGACCACGACCCCGGCCCGCTGACCCACCGGCACAGTCCCGTCCCACATCGTTACTGTTTTGTTGTCTCTTTACTCCGGGGGCGCAACCATCCCAGGGGCCCCGGGCGTCTTTATGGGTGACTGAGACACCGCTTGGGGGGTTGCGGACTCAGTCGCCGTGATGAGACCAGAGCCTCGTCTCGGGGGAGGCTCTGCCGTCCGGACCGGCCCGACCCTGCCGGTCGGCCCCGGTGAGCGCCTAGCGCGCTCACCGGGGCGTCACTTTTTCCGCCCCCGCCCCGGCCCGCCGGGAATCCTGTTGCCCCTGATCGCGTTATCCTTGTAGCGTCAATCGTGCGGACGTCCCCGGACGGCCGCGTTGACAACTCAACATGGGGGTGACCGGCTTCGACTTCGGTAGGTCGAGCCAGGGGAAGCGGGTCGAGGGTTGCTGTCGTGACCTCGTAAATCCTGTGACAGCAAACCAATAACTGCCAACAAGAAGCAGTCCGAGTTCGCTCTCGCCGCCTGAGCGAGTAGCGAACTCTGTCAGCCCGGGTACGTCTCCGCCCCGGGGTCTGGCATCGTAAGGAGACTCCACCTGCACACTCGGTCACGGAGCGTGTAGGGAAAACAAACAGTGACTGAGCCTGTCGGCGACTTGCCTGCGTGAGCGCCGGGGCTGAGAAAGCGACGAGCAGGCTGCGCCCGGAGAAGCCCTGACTCATCACCGAAGGACGCGGGTTCGATTCCCGCCACCTCCACGAGGCGGGCCCTCGTGCTTGTCGCGGCTTGCGCCGCGCCTGCGCCGGGGCCCGCGATGCTTTCCTGGGGGGCGACCCCCAGACCCCGAGGCGGGCCCTTGTGCTTGTCGCGGCTTGCGCCGCGCCTGCGCCGGGGCCCGCGATGCTTTCCTGGGGGCGACCCCCAGACCCCCGGCCCCAGGGGCTCCGCCCCCGGACCCCCGCCCGCAGCGGCTGGGCTTGGTGGGGTCGTTCAGGTTCGTTCACGCGGGCCCTTGTGCTTGTCGCGCTTCGCTGCGACTTCGCCAGGGGCCCGTGATGCTTTTCTGAGGGCCCCGATCCCTGAAGCGTGCCCCTTGCTTGTCGCGGCTTCGTCGCGTCCGGGGCCAGCGGGGGTGCTGTTGGTGCGTTCGGCGGCGGCGTGCTCCAGGGCCCAGGGTTCCGCCGTTGCGGGTGGTGTTGTCGGCCCACTTGGCGGCGAAGGCGCCCGCGAACAGATTGAGGCGGCTGGGTCGGCGGTCGTCCAAGCGTGGAACCGGTCGGCACAGCTCGACCACGTGACCCGGCAGGGCGCGGCGGGCGGTCTCGTCCGGCACACTCCGCGCCCGCCGTCCCGGTGGCCTGCCGCACCGCAGCTCGGCCTGCCCCCAGCGCCGCTACTGCGGTAGGAGCCCAGGCATGGCCGCCGCGAGGGGCGGAGGTCACCCTACTCCTCCTATCCAGGCACGAACTGTGATGGTCTGATTGCTGTGAGGAATCGCCTCGTCGCCGAAAAGGGTGGCGGGGACATCCCCAACGTGACCAAGGAGGAACCGTGGCTGCTCATACCCAACCCCGCGACTGCGGCCCCGTCGACCTGAACGCCCTGGCGGCGGTCCCCTCGCCGGAGACCGACAACCACTCGCGCTACTGCACCCGCATGTGCGACCTCACCTACATGTGCGACGACTACTCCACCCAAACCTGAACTTGAGCGCCCCCGGCGCCGAGAATGACCGACGCCCGCCCTCCGCTGTTTACGCGGAGGGCGGGCGTTTCGCGTTGCGCTAGCCGACCGCGATGCCTCGGTGATCCGCCCATTCCTGGGTCGCCAGCAGCATCGCCTTCATCCATGCCGGATCAGGGTTCCGTTCCACACGCTCACGCCACATTCGCAGCGTGGCCGCAGCGAACGCGGAGACCGCGGACGGGTCGGCGGCCCGCCACGCCGGGCACCCGCTCGCCCACTCCTCGGCGGCCTCGGCGTCGTGGCCCGCGGCGATCAGCTGCACCACCAGCAGCGCCGGGTCGATGAACGCCGCGCCCCGGGTGGGCCACGCCCAGTCCACCGCCCAGGTGCCACGCTCGCCGATCAGCAGGTTGTTCTCGTGGATGTCGGTGTAGAGCAGCGTGTCACCGCGGAAGAGTTCGGCGTCCCGGTCGTCGGCGTACCGGTTCCAGCGGGTCTCCGCCCAATCGTGGGCGATGCCGGGCAGCGGCAGGGCACCGATCCTGCTGATGATGTCGACGATCACCGGCAGGTCCGGCGACCCGGGCGTGAAATCGCAGGCGCGTCCGTCGATGACCTCGAAACCAAGCACCAGCCACCGGTCTTCTTCGGCCCGCCACCGCACCGGGGGAGACAGCGGCTGGACGTAAGGATTGACGAGCCCTTCCCGGACCAGGGAGTCACGGCGTCCGCCCGGCCGGTTGGGGACGGCCTTGACGAAGAACGCCCCCTGGGCGCTGTCGACCATGCCCGTGAACGCCGACTCGCTCCCGTGCGAGGTGGGCCGGATGTCGGCGAGGTCGCCGGTGTGCGGGTGGAGCAGCTCCTCGAACCCCGGTCCGGGAAGGGTCTTCATCTCAGCTCCTCACGCCTTGGGATTGCACCCGCTGCCCGGTGTTCCCGGGCTGCACTCCTGGTCGGGATCGCAGCCGCCCGAACGGGCCGATGACGCGTGGGCGGACGGAGATCCCCGCGTGTACGGCACATGGGCCCAGGTGCGAATCGCCGCAGCCCTGGCACAGGTCATGCTGGGTGAGCCCGAAGGAGCGGCCCGGGAACTCTCCCCGGTCTTCGACCTGGGGAACGAGTATCGCGTCGTTACCATCATCGGACGGATGACCGAGGTCGTTCAGCGTCTCGGGCACAGCCGCTTCAAAGGCGACCCGCGCGCCGTTGCCTTGCAGGAAGAGATCCGCGCGTTCCAGGTCGGCTTCCTGGAGCACAAGGCACTCACCGCACCGGAGGTCCCGTGAGCCCGTTCCCCGAGCGCATGTCTGATCATTGGTGGTGGCGGCCTGGGGTACGGCCCGGCCGGGGCCTGCTGGTCTGGCACATCCTCCTGGACGAGCAGGCCGAGCCGCGCGAACTCGTTCGGCAGTGCCAGGACAAGCTGGCCGGGCTGCCCGGACTGGACCCCATCCCGCCTGAATGGCTGCATATGACCACGCAGATCGTAGGGTTCGCCGACGAGATCCCCGAAGCCGAGATCGACGCGATGCTGACCGAGACCGCAGCACGGTTCGCCAGCCTCTCCCCGGTCGAGGTCGAGCTCGGCAAGCTGTGGTTTCACAGTGAGGCCGTGATGCTCGGCATCCGTCCCCCGGACCGCCTGACGCCTGTCCGCGAGGCGATACGCGATGCCGTCGCGACGACCGTCCGTGCGCACCAGCTCGCCTACGAGCCGCATTGGACACCACACGTGTCGGTCGCGTACAGCCACGGCGACGGCCCGGCAGCACCGATCATCGAAGCACTGGCTCTTCGCCCCGAACCTCAGCCCTTGCGGGTCGCTGAGGTGCACCTTGTAGAGCAGGTGAGAGAGGGCCGACTTTATCGGTGGGAACGTCGGGCAGCCATCGCGCTCGGCACGTAGGCTCTGGCACGCGATGCAGCGGCGCCCCGCCTCTCACGCTGAGAAGGGCGGGGCGCCAGTCTCGTTTCAGGGTCAGGCGACCTTCGCGCGGGCGGCCTCGGAGAACAGCGGGTTGGTCATGGCCACGATCTTCGGGACGAACGTGCCCTTGGCGCAGACCAGGCCGGTGGCTTTCTCCTTGGGGGCGAGGGTCGTGGTGTCGATCGCGTTCTCGTACTCGGCCATCGCGTCGGTCACGTCGTGCTTGGTGCCGGTGGTGTCGGTCAGGCTGAAGTAGAGCAGGTTGACCTCGACGTTCTTCTTCGACTGGTTGGTGACGGTCGCCTTCACGCACGACAGCTTCATGCCGGTCGACAGGACGGACTTGGCGGGCCGGGCGCGGCGGGCGGCGAGCTTGATCGGCACGGCCTTCGCCTTCCCGCCGGCGGCCTTGGCGCCCTTGGACTCGGCGCCCTGGACGGGCGTCGGCTCGGTGGCCGGGTCGCAGGCGGTGAGTCCGAGGGTCGCGAGCACGCCGAGGAGGGCCGCGAAGAGGCGGATGCGCATGGGGGTTCGTCCTGTCCGATCGGGGGTTGTGGGTCGCGGCGGGGGGCGTGCTTCGCGGGGTGCTTCTGGGACGCAGGCCGTTCATTGACCGTTCACCTACCGGTGCCGATGGCACGATCCGGCCAGGCGCGGATGGGAGTGACCGTCAGTTTGGCGGTCACCAAGCACGCCCGCTTTACGCCCGGAATATGGCCACGAAATGCCGATCGTGATCAACGACAGTCAATCGGGAGAGTGCACTTAGGTGCAGGTCATGCGGCCCATCGTTGCCGACGGTTGCAAGCACTGATGTCCCGAAGGACGCGGATTCGATTCCCGCCACCTCCACGAGGCGGGCCCCTGTGCTTGCCGCGCTTGCGCGCGACTGCGCCGGGGCCCGCGATGCTTTTCTGGGGGCGACCCCCAGACCCCCAGCCCCAGGGGCTTCGCGCCCGGGGCGCCGTCTGCGGGGGCGGAGGCCATGTTGTGGCGCATGGATCAGTGATCGCGCGGGTGCTCGGGTCGGCCTCGTTGAGACGGGTCGCCGCTGTCTTGCGGAGGGGTGCGACGTCACCCATCTGAACGTCTCGGCGTCCATCCGGACGAGTACAGGCTTGAGATTCCGGTTGGCGTTGCTCGGATTCCGCCCGGGAAGATCAGGTCGGCGTCATCGGCGGGTTCAGAGGTTGGTCGGGGAAGCGAACCACTCCTGGGAGCTTCGGGTGGTCAGCAGCCATATGACCATCAGTCCGAACGGCGGGCTGAGGACTCCCAGGACGAGGGCCCAAGTCTGAAAGCGGCGGTGCCACAGTCCGTACGCGATCGCGCCGGGCACGAGCGCGGTGGGCGCGGCGACCAGCATGATTCCTGCCAGGAACAGATGGCCGAAGATGATCGCACCGATCAAGATGGCGATCCAGTAGCCGATAATGACCATGCCAGGCAGTGCGAAGAAAATCACTGTGACTATTACCGGGGGCGGCGGCGTCTGCTTCTCGGGCGAAGACACCATGGGAGAGTAAGCCTCGTGCGATGGGACCCCTCCCACGGCCTGTCTGAGGAATTCTCGCTGCGGAACGTCCTTTCCGTTGGCCTCGCCGATGTGTTAGCCGTACTGGCCGAACGACGCCAGGTGCCGGGGGCCCGGGGGTATTGGCGTGTCGGGCCTGGACGTGCTCGAAGCTGGCCAGTGGGAGCCGTTCACCTTTCTGGGGTTCGGGGCGCGATGCGGGCGGCGGTGGGCGAGAGGGGCGGTTGTCAGCCTGATGGGCGCGCGTTTGTTGGTCGGTCGGGCGGATTCGGTCGTTCTTCGGGGGGCTGCCAGCGGCGGTGTGTCTGCGCCGCCTACATGCGGGCGTGGGCTCGGGCGGTTCGGCGCTCGCTGGGAGTGGTGGGCGGCTTGGGGGCGGGTTGATGATCATAAAGGGACGTTGGGGATTTGGGGTTCTCTAGTGGGCGGGGCGG
Organism: Actinomadura sp. J1-007; assembly: GCF_009793335.1. Lineage (GTDB taxonomy): Bacteria > Actinomycetota > Actinomycetes > Streptosporangiales > Streptosporangiaceae > Spirillospora > Spirillospora yumaensis. The sequence continues at coordinate 4,526,371 of NZ_WING01000001.1, forward strand.
GTGAAGTAACGGGGGTTGGGCCTTTCGGGGGCGGAAGATCTTCGGGAGGGTGGGGGGATGGACGAGAGGATCGCGGTCGTGACGGGGGCGACGTCGGGGATCGGGAAGGAGATCGCGCGGGGGCTGCTCCGGCGGGGGTTCAGGGTCGGGATCGTGGGGCGCAGCGCGATGCGGGGCGAGGACGCTGTGGAGGAGCTGGGCGGGCGGGCCGACATGTTCCTGGCCGATCTGTCGGTGCGGCCGGACGTGCGGCGGGTCGCGGCGGAGATCGAGGAGCGGTACGGGCGGCTGGACGTCCTGGTCAACAACGCGGGCGTGCACATGATGCGGGCCAAGGTCAGCGCGGACGGGTACGACCGGATGATCGCCACCAATCATCTCGGGCCGTTCCTGCTGACCAATCTGCTGCTCGGGATGCTCGGGCGGTCGGCGCCGTCGCGGGTGGTGGTCGTGGCGTCGGAGGCGCACCGGCACGCGGGGCGGTTCGATCCGGAACGGCTCGCGGAGCCGGGGTCGTACCGCGCGGCCGGGTCGTTCCGGGTGTACGCGCGGTCCAAGCTGCTCAACATCCTGTTCGTTCAGGAACTGGCGGAACGGCTTGAGGGGACGGGTGTCACGGCCAACGCGGTTTCTCCCGGGGTGGTCGCGACGGGGTTGGTGCGGGAGTTGCGGTGGGCGGAGAGGGCGAGCGGGTTGATTTCCCATACTCCGGCGGTGCGTACGCCGGAGCAGGGCGCGCGGATGGCGTTGGAGCTGGCGACGGACGAGAAGTACGAGGGTTGTAGTGGGGGTTCTACAGCTCGGCGCCCGGGGCTGGCCTGCTGCCGAGGGCCGGGGCGTTGAAGGACCGTGAGCTGCGCAAGGCGGTATGGCGTGCGTCGGCGCATCTGGTCGGGCTGCCCGGAACGATAGCTTTGGGCACGTGAATCCACCGTACGAGCCGCGGCCCGTCGAGTCGTCCGGGCCCAAGGACTTCCTCGCCGGGATCGGCTACCTGTTGCGGGGACTGGGCTGGATCGCGCGGAGGCCCGGGCAGTGGTTGTTCGGGCTGATCCCCGCCGTGATCGTCCTGGTCGTGTACGCGGTGGCGCTGGGCCTGCTGGCCTACCAGCTGGACGACCTATCGGGATGGGTGACGCCGTTCGCCGACGACTGGTCGGACGGGGCGCGGAAGGCGGCGCGGGCGGTCGCGGGGATCGCGATCTTCGGGGCGTCCGTGTTCGTGGCGGTGCTCACGTTCACCGCGCTGACGCTGCTGGTCGGCGATCCGTTCTACGAGGCGATCGCCGTGCGGGTCGAGGAGTCGCAGGGCGGGGCGCCGCCCGAGCCGGACGTGCCGCTGCTGGTGCAGATCTGGCGGGCGGTCAAGGACGCGGTGCTGCTCGGGCTGGTCGCGCTGGCGTTCGCGGTGGTGTTCTTCGCGTGCGGGTTCCTGCCGGTGGTGGGGCAGACGGTGGTGCCGGTGATCGCCGCGCTGGTGTCGGGGTACTTCCTGGCCGGGGAGCTGACCGGGGTCGCGCTGGAACGGCGCGGGATGCTGCGGCCGGAGCGGTTCGCGCTGCTGAAGCGGCACCGGGCGCTGGTGGTCGGGTTCGGCGCGGCCACGTTCGTGGTGTTCCTCATCCCGCTCGGCGCGGTGCTCGCGATGCCGGGCGCCGTGGCGGGCGCGACGCTGCTGGTCCGGGAGCGGCTGGCGGTCAACCCGCTGGTCACGGGGTTGGACGTCGGGGCGCCCGGCGGGACCCACAATGTGTCCTGAGTGTGATTGCCGCCCCGGACGTAACGGATGATCTTCGCGTAACGTGTGCCGCATGTCCGATCAGGGGGAGCGCGGTGTGCGCTGGACCGATATGAGCGATGACACCGCCGACCACGAGCAGAACGAGGGAACGGGCCCGGTTCCCAAGATCGACGCCAAGGTGCCCGAGGTGCGGGTGCCCGAGGTGACCATGCCGGTGCCGACGGGACGTACCGACTTCTCCGAGCCGGAGCCCGACCGGCACGACGTATGGGGCAAGGTCGAGGGCGAGGCCGGCAGCGGGGCCGAGACCCGGGCCGAGGCCGCGCCTGAGGCCGAGAGGTGGGTCGAGGGCAAGATCGAGGGCCGGGGCGAAGGGCGGGCGTCCTGGGCTCGGGACGAGGTCCCGCCCGCGCCGTCCGGCCCGCAGGCCCCGCCCGCGCCGCCGCAACCGCGAGCCGGTGAGGTCGCGCCCGCGCCGCCGTCCGCGTCTCAAGGCGCGGCGGCGGGGACGGGTTGCCGGATGCCGAGGACATCAAGGTCGCTCCGGTGGACGCCGGGGGGCGGCGGGACGGCGCGCCGGGCGACGGCGCGGCGGGGGGCGACGGGGCGCCTGCTTGGGAGGGGTCGCTGTTCGACGGGGACGGCGGGGACGCCGATCCGCGGTACGTTCCGGCCGCCGCGACCGGGTCCGGGTCGTCCGAGCCGCCCAAGCCGGGCAGGCCGAGCAGCGGCAACTGGCAGATGCCCGACTGGATGGCCGACGAGGCGTCCGCCGACGGCAAACTCGGCACGGCGCGCGGGATCGACGACGGCGGCGGCGGGCGTTCGCGGCTGGTGCTCGTCGGCGGGATCGGGCTGCTGGTGGTGGCGCTCGTCGCGGCGGGCGGCGTGTACCTGATGAAGAACAAGGACGACACCGAGCCCGCCGAGTCGGAGGGCAAGCCCGACCGGCCGGTGTCGGCGCCGAAGCCGCGGGCGCCGGAGGTGCGGCTGCCGCCGGACAAGCCGCTCAAGCGGTTCCCGGGCAGGCCGAGCAAGGTCGTCGGACGGGTGGCCGATCCGCGTTCGGGGCTGGCGTTCCCGCGGCTGGCGAGCCCGTGGCAGGCGCCGACGAAGAAGAACAAGCTCGGCACGCCCGGCTGGTCCGGCCAGCAGGTGATGGTGACCGAGAAGCGCGGGTCGCGGCTCTGGTACGGGCAGCTCCTCACCGGGACGCTGATCCCGACGCTGCGCGGGTCCTACAAGGGCCCGGAGAGCGTCAAGAACGTCACCGCGCTCGCCGCCAAGGGCTTCGAGGGCATGTACTACGCGTTCCCGCACAAGTCGGCGCCGCTCGCGTCGCAGCCGCTCACGGTGGACGGGCACAAGGGCTGGCTGGTCGCCTCGTACCTCACCTACAAGCGTCCGGGCGTGAAGGCGACCGGCGAGCTGACGGCCGCCGCGGTGATCGACACCGGCCGCCCGTCGCCGGCCGTGGTGTTCGCGTCGATCCCCAACACGCACCGCAAGATGTGGCCGGACCTGAACCAGTTCATCGCCAAGCTGAAGGTCACCCCGTCCTGACCTTGATGCGCATAATGTGATATTTCGCTTACAGTGCCGGGGTGGCGAGTGATCCTCCGGACGACGACGCGCCCACCGGTCCCCTCCCCGCCGTCCGTCCCGATGGCGAGGGGCGCGGGGTGATGCCGCCGCCCGAGGGCGCGGGCAGCGTCGCGCGGGCGCGGCTGGAGGCGTCCGGGGAGCGCGCCGGGCGGGAGCGGGGCGACCGGATCTCGGCGGACGCGCTGCGGCACGGCGACCTGATGATGGCTGCCGTGGTCGGGGGCGTCGCGATCCTGCTGCTCGGGGTGCTCGCGGCCATGCTCTGGTGATCCGGGGACTGCCGTACCGAATCGCGTTCTAATAGGCTGTGCCGCACCCGAGGAGAAGGGGTGGGTCATGGCGATCGGGCTGACCGAGGAGCACGAGGCGCTCGCGGCGTCGGTGCGCGGGTTCGCGGAGCGGAACGTCACCGCGCGGGCCGTACGGGACGCGGTCGAGGCCGCCGAGCGCGGGGAGGCGGCCGGGCGGCCCGGGTTCTGGGACGCGCTCGCCGGACAGGGGCTGCTCGGCCTGCACCTGCCCGAGGAACGCGGCGGGCAGGGGTTCGGGCTGCTCGAACAGGCCGTCGCGCTGGAGGAGCTCGGCCGCGCGGTCGCGCCCGGCGCGTACGCCCCGACCGTCCTCGCGGCCGCCGTGCTCGACCAGGGCGGCGCGGGAGAGGAGCTGCTCGCGGGCCTCGCGGACGGGACCCGTACGGCGGCGGTCGCGCTCGACGGCGCGCTGAGCCGGGACGGGGACGGGCGCTACTCGGGGCGGTTCGAGCCGGTGCTCGGGGCGCCGGTCGCCGACGTGCTCGTCCTGCCCGCGGGCGGGTCGCGGTGGGTCGTCGTGGACGCGGCGGACGCGGCGGTGGAGCCGCTCGACTCGCTCGACCTGACCCGCCCGTCCGGCGCGGTCGAGGTGGACGGCCTCGCGGTCCCGGCGGGACGGGTCCTGGACGGCGCGGACGCGCGGAGCCTCGCGGTCGTCCTGCTCGGCGCGGAGGCGTGCGGCGTCGCGGGCCGGGCGCTGGACGACGCGGTCGCGTACGCGAAGCTGCGCGAGCAGTTCGGGCGGCCGATCGGGCAGTTCCAGGGCGTCAAGCACAAGTGCGCGCGGATGCTGATCGCGCTGGAACGGGCGCGGGCGGCGGTGTGGGACGCGGCGCGGGCGCTGGACGAGGCGCCGGAGCAGCGTGCGTACACGGTCGCGGTCGCCGGGGTCCTCGCGGCGGACGCCGCCGTCGAGTGCGCCGAGGGCAACATCCAGGTGCACGGCGGCATCGGCTACACCTTCGAGCACGACGCGCACCTGCTCTACCGGCGCGCCCTGACGCTGCGGGCGTTCCTCGGGCGGGGCGGCGCGCACCGGGCGGAGGCGGCGGCGCTGGCGGTCGCGGGCGTCCGCCGCCCGATGGCGATCGACCTGCCGGACGACGCCGGGCCGCTGCGCGAGGAGGTCCGCGCGCGGGTCGCCGAGCTGGCCGCCATGGACCCGTTCGCGCAGCGCGCGGCGATGGCCGAGGGCGGCTGGGTGACGCCGCACCTGCCGAAGCCGTGGGGGCGGGACGCCGGGCCGCTGGAGCAGATCGTCATCCAGCAGGAGCTGAAGGCCGCGTCGGTGCGGCCCGTACCGCTGATGATCGCGGCGTGGGTGGTGCCGTCGCTGGTCCAGTACGGGACGCCGGAGCAGCGGGAGCGGTTCCTGCCGCCGACGCTGCGCGGCGAGATCATCTGGTGCCAGCTGTTCAGCGAGCCCGGCGCGGGCTCCGACCTCGCCGGGCTCACCACCCGCGCCGAACGCGTCGAGGGCGGCTGGAGCATCACCGGGCAGAAGATCTGGACGTCCCTCGCCCGGGACGCCCAGTGGGGCATCTGCATCGCCCGTACCGACCCGGACCGGCCCAAGCACGACGGCATCACCTATTTCCTTGTCGACATGGCGACTCCGGGCATCGAGGTCCGGCCGCTGCGCGAGTGCACGGGCGACGCGGTGTTCAACGAGGTCTTCCTGGACGGGGTGTTCGTCCCGGACGACCGGGTCGTCGGGCCGGTCGGCGAGGGCTGGCGCGTCGCCCGCAACACCCTGGCGAACGAGCGGGTGGGGCTGACCAGCTCGTTCCAGCTCGGCGGGGACCTGCCGAAGCTGGTGCGGCTCGCGGCGGAGCTCGGCGCGGACGGCGACCCGGTCGTCCGGGACGGGATCGGGCGGCTGGCCTGCGACGAGCACGCGTTCAACCTGCTCGGGCTGCGCGCCACCCTCAAGCAGCTCTCCGGCACCGACCCGGGCGCGACGGCCAACGTCCGCAAGCTCGTCGCGATGGAGCACGGGCAGCGGGTCACCGAGTTCGGCTTCGGGCTGCTCGGCGAGCAGGGCGCGCTGACCGGCCCGTGGAAGTCGGACCCGCGCCGCCGCTGGACCCGGTACCTGCTGGCGTCCCGCGCGATGACCATCGGCGGCGGGACGACCGAGGTCAACCTCAACGTCATCGCCGAACGGATCCTGGGGCTCCCCAGGGACCCGGCCCCGGCCGGCTGACCGCCGTCCCCGGCGGGGGATCGGGTAGCGTCCTCGCGATGAAGGGGTCACGGCGGTGGGACGGCGCCCTCACCGGCCTGCTGCTCGGGGTGCTGGCCCTCGGGCCGGGCCTCGCGCCCGGCTACCTGCTGTCGTTCGACATGGTCTTCGCGCCGGACGCGGCGTTCACGCGGATGACGTTCGGGCTGACGGGGACGGTGCCGAGGCACGTGCCGAGCGACGCGTTCGTCACGGCGCTCGGGCAGGTGCTGCCGGGCGGCGCCGCGCAGAAGCTGGTGCTGCTGGCGATCTTCGTGATGGCGTGCGCGAGCGCGGCGTCGCTCGTCCCGTCGCCGCGCCTCGCGCCGCGCCTGGCCGCCGGGGTGCTGTACGCGTGGAACCCGTTCGTCGCCGAACGCCTGCTGCTCGGCCACTGGGCGTTCCTGCTCGGGTACGCGGCGCTGCCGTGGGTGGTCGGCGCCGCCGCCGACGTGCACGAGCGGGGCGGCACGCGGCGGCTCGCCCGCGCCCTCGTCCCGGCGGCGGTCGGCGGGTTCGCGGCGATCGCCGTGTCGGGGCTGGCCGCGCTCGCCGTGGCCGGATGGCGGCGGACGGGGCGCGGCGGCGCGCTCGGGCGCACGCTCGCCGTGCTGGTGCTGCTCAGCCTGCCGTGGCTGGTGACGGGCTGGCTGCGGCCGTCCGGGATGCCCGGCGACCCGGGGGCGGTGGACGCGTTCGCCGCCCGCGCCGACACCCCGTTCGGAACGCTCGGCAGCCTGCTCCTGCTCGGCGGCGCGTGGAACGCCGAGACCGTCCCGACCGGCTACGGGACCCCGCTGCTCGCGGTGTGCGCGCTCGCCGCGGTCGCCGCGTCGCTCGCCGCGTACGGGCGGTACTGCCTGCGCGGGGCGCGGCCCCGTGGGCGCGCGGGCTGGCGGTCGCGGCGGGGGCCGGGTTCGTCCTCGCGGCGCTGGGCGCGGTCGCCGCGCCGCTGCTCAAGGGCATGATCGACCTGTGGTCGGGGTTCGCGGTGCTGCGGGACGGCCAGCAGTACGCGGCGCCCCTCGCCGTCGCCGTCGCGGTGGGCTTCGGCCTCGGGGTCGAGCGCGTCACGCGAGGGGCGGGAGGCGCGGACGCGGCGGGGCGGGCCCTCGGGGCGTTCGCGATCGCCGTGCCGCTGGTGCTGCTGCCGTCGCTGGCGTGGGGCGCGGCCGGACGGCTGGAACCCGTCCACTACCCGGGGTCGTGGGCCCGCGCGCGGGACATCGTGCGGGCCGACCGTACGGCCGGCGACGTGCTCGTGCTGCCGTGGGCCACCTACCGCTCGTACGGCTGGAACGGCCGCCGCACGTCGCTGGACGCCCTGCCCCGCTACCTCGACCGGCGGGTGATCACCAGCGACGCGGTGGTGATCGGGGCGAAGACGATCCCCGCCGAGGACCCGCGCTCGCGCGCCCTGGACGAGGCGATCGCGTCCGGCCGGCCGTTGACGGAGCCGCTGCGCGCGGCGGGGGTCCGGTACGTGGCGTTCGACTCGGAGACCGGGCCCGGCAACCCCGACCGCGCCCGCCTCGCCGGGGCCGAACGCCTCGTGGACGACGCCGACCTGGTGCTTTACCGGATTCCCGGGCCCGCGCGGGTCCGCGAGGAGGCCGCGCCGCTCGCGCCGACCGTGATCGCCTGGCTCGTCGCGATCGGGGTTACTCTCTGGTCATTTCTGCCCCAAGCATTAGCCTGGCCACTCGCACCCCCCGCCCCCCTCGACGTGGAAAGGCCCCCTGATGCGCATTGCGATCGCGGCCGTGGCGGGCGTCCTGCTGGCCGCCCTCGCGTCGTTCGGCGTCGTGCAGCTCGCCAACGCCTCGCAGAACGACCCGGTCATCAAGCCGCTCTACAACTACGGCTCTCGGTGACGCAGCCCCTCCGGGGGCACGCATCCCGAGGGCGCGTACCGCCGACTTCGCCATGAGCGCGGACGGGTCACCTCTGCTGGAGATCGTCGTCCCGGCGTACAACGAGGCCGCCCGGCTGCCGCGCGGCCTCGCCGAGCTGAGCGGCGCGCTGCTGCGGCTGGGGATCCCCGCCGCGGTGCTCGTCGTCGACAACGCCAGCGACGACGCGACCCCCGAGATCGTGCGGAACTGGACCGGCCCCGTCCCGGTCCGGCTGCTGACCTGTGCCCGGCGCGGCAAGGGCGCGGCCGTCCGCGCGGGGCTGCTCGCCACGCGCGCCCCGTACGCCGGGTTCTGCGACGCCGACATGGCGACCGGGCTCGGCGCGCTCGGGCCCGCGCTCGACCTGCTGCGCGCGGGCGTCCCCGTCGTCGTCGGCTCCCGCCGCCACCCCGGCTCGGTGGTCGAGGACTACAGCCACCCGATGCGCAAGCTCGGCGCGATCACGTTCAACCGGCTGATCCGCGACCTGGCGGGCGGCGTCACCGACACCCAGTGCGGCTTCAAGTTCTTCGCCGGGCCGCTCGCCCGCGCCGCCGCCGCCGACCTGCGCACGACGGGCTTCGCGTTCGACGTCGAGCTGCTCATGCAGTGCGCCCGGCGCGGGGCCGAGGTCCGCGCCGTACCGGTCGAGTGGCGGGACGTCCCGGGCAGCACGTTCTCGGTGCGCCGCCACTCCCTGGCGTGCCTGCGCGACCTGGCCCGGATCCGCGCCCTCACCTGGCGGCCGGCCCCGGCTCCCGTTCCGGCCCCGGCCGTTCCCTCGGGGGCGGCGGGGACGGCGACGGCCTCTGGCAAGCCCGCCGCGTCCGCCAAGCCCGCCGCGTCCGGGCCCGTGTTCGCGGCCGAGACGGCGCCGGGGGCCGGGCCGGGATGAACGACGTACGGCCGGGCGCGTCCGCCGCCGCCGTCGCGGGGCTGCGGATCGCGATCGTGAACTGGCGCGACCCCTGGCATCCGGCCGCGGGGGGCGCCGAACGGTACGCCTGGGAGCTGGCCCGCCGCTTCGCCGCCGCGGGCGCCCGCGTCACGTACGTGACGTGCCGTTCGCCGGGGCAGCGGCGCCGCGAACGGGTCGAGGGCGTCGAGTTCGCCCGGATGGGCGGGCGGTTCACCGTCTACCCGCGCGTCCTCGCCTGGACGATGGCGCGCCGCCGCCGCTTCGACGCCGTGATCGACTGCCAGAACGGCATCCCGTTCTTCACGCCGTGGGCGCTGCCGCGCCGCGTCCCGGTGTTCTGCTCGATCTTCCACGTGCACGACGCGCAGTTCGGGCTGTACTTCCCCGGCTGGCTGGCGTGGGTCGGCCGGATGCTCGAAGGCCCCGTCGCGCGCTGGACGTACCGGCGGCACGCCTGCACGGCGATCTCCCTGACGACCATGACCGCCCTCCGCGAACGGCTCGCCTGGACGGGCCCGGTCTACCTCGTCCCGGTCGGCGTCACCGTCCCGGAGGCCCTGCCGGAGGCCGTTCCGGCGGGGCGGGGCGCGGGGCCGGAGCTGGTGTGCGTGACCCGGCTCGTTCCGCACAAGCGGGTGGAGCGGATCCTCGACCTCGCCGAACGGCTCCGCGACCAGCGGCCCGGCCTGCGGATCGGGATCGTGGGGCGGGGCCCCGAGGCTGAACGGCTCGCCGCCGAGGTCGCGGCGCGCGGGCTGTCGGACGCCGTCGTCCTGCACGGGTTCGTGTCGGAGGAGGAGAAGGCGGCGCTGGTGGCGCGGGCCGATCTGCATCTGAGCGCGTCGCAGGGCGAGGGCTGGGGGCTGTGCGTCGCGGAGGCCGCCGCGTTCGGCGTCCCGACCGTCGCGTACGACGTGGACGGGCTGCGCGACGCCGTCCGCGACGGCGTGACGGGGTGGCTGGTGCCCGAGGGCGACGACCTCGCCGGAACCGTCGAGCGCGCGCTGAAGGAGCTGGACGACCCGTCCCGCCGGGCCCGGATCGCCGCGGACTGCCGCGCCTGGGCGGGCGAGTTCGACTGGGCGCGGTCGGCCGCGCGGATGGCCGACCTCGTCGCGGCGGCCGTACGGAACGGGACGAGTTCGACGGCCGATTCCGGGGCGCACGTCGTGTCCGGGTACGGTGACGGGCACCCTCGGGTCGTGGAGGGCCCCCTGCGCGACGAGATCCTCCGCGACCCCGGCGCGGCGCTCACCGCGCGCCCCGCCACCCCGCTCGAACGCCTCCTCGGCCACCCCGACGGCGTCCCGAACGGACCCGCTGGCTGCGTCCCTGACGGGCCCGCTGACGGTGTCCCGGACGGGCCTGCGGGCGGCGGCGTTCGGGGCGGGTCCGCGGGCGGCGGCTGAGCGGGGCCGATACGCGCGGCGGGGCCGGAGGGCGCGCGGGGCGCGGGGCGCGGGGTTTCGACGCAGGCTGGGGAGGAGGCGCGAGCGGCATGGCGACCACCACGGCGTGGGCCGACCGGCTCGCGCGCCGCGTGGACGACGCCGACCGGGACGACCGGCCGCCGCGGCCCGAGGTCGACGACCGGCTGCGCGAGCGGTTCCGCGTGCTGGTGTGCTGCCTGCTGCTGACCGTCCTCGCGACGTCCACCCGGCCGGGGCGGATCCTCGCCGACACCAAGATCGACATGGCGGTGAACCCGGTCGGGTTCCTCGGCCGGGCCCTGCACCTGTGGGACCCCGAGCAGTTCGGGCAGCTCCAGAACCAGGCGTCCGGCTACTTCTTCCCGATGGGACCGTTCTACGCCGCCGGGCACCTGGCGGGCGTCCCGGCGTGGATGACCCAGCGGCTGTGGCTGGCGCTGCTGATGATCGCGGCGTTCCTCGGCGCGCGGCGGCTGGCGGCGCGGCTCGGCGCGGGCGGCCCGGTGACCCGGCTGCTCGCGGGCATGGCGTACGCGCTCGGGCCGCACGGATTGTCGGCGCTCGGCCAGAACTCCTGGGAGTACCTGCCGCTCGCGATGCTGCCCTGGATCGTCCTGCCGCTGGTCACGGCCGTCCAGACGGACGGGGGGCGGCTGCGGGCGGCGGCGCGTTCGGGGCTCGCGGTGGCGCTGTGCGGCGGGATCAACGGGGCGGCGACCGTCGCCGTCCTCGCCGTCCCGGCCCTGTACCTGCTGACCCGGCCGCGCGGGACGGCCCGGCTGCGGCTCGCGGCGTGGTGGGCGGCGGCGGTCGGGTGCGCGGTCGCGTGGTGGCTGGTGCCGCTGCTGCTGACCGGGAAGTACGGCTTCTCGTGGCTCGGCTACACCGAGAAGGCCGACACCACGACGTCCCAGGCGAGCCTGGTCAACGTGCTGCGCGGCGCCGAGCGCTGGATCAACTACCTGGACGCCTCGTCGCTGCCGGTCGGCCACACGCTGTCGGTGCAGACGGTGATGATCGTGGTGACGGCGCTGCTCGCCGCGCTCGGCCTCGCCGGGCTCGCCCGCCGCGACCTGCCCGAACGCACGTTCCTGCTGCTCGTCCTGCTGGCCGGGGTCGCGGTCGTCGCCGCCGGGCACGCGGGCGACCTCGCCGGTCCCGCCGCCGGGCCCGTCCGCGACCTGCTGGACGGGCCGCTCGCGCCGATCCGCAACCTCTACAAGTTCGACGGGCTGCTGCGGCTGCCGCTCGCGATCGGCCTCGCGCACCTGCCCGGAACGCTCCGCAGGCCCCGCGCCCGGCTCGCGCTCCTCGCCGTCGCCGCCGCGACGCTCGCCGCCGTGGGCGCCCCGGCGCTGTCGAACGGCCTGGCGGGCACGGGCGACTTCACGGCCGTCCCCAAGTACTGGAAGGACGCGGCGGCCTGGCTGAACGGGCGCGCGGGGGAGCAGGCCGTGGTGGCGCTGCCCGGCGCCCGGTTCGGCGACTACACCTGGGGCCGTCCGATGGACGACATCATGCAGCCCCTGCTGAACGCCCGGTGGGGCGCGCGGCAGCTCGTCCCGCAGGGCTCTCCCGGGTACGCGCGCGTGATGGACGCGATCGACCAGCGGGTCTCCGCCGGGCAGGGGTCGCCCGGCCTGACCGAGACCCTCGCGCGGATGGGCGTGCGCTACCTGCTCGTCCGCAACGACCTCACCCGCGCCGACCTGCGCGGCGCCTGGCCCGCGCGGGTGCACGAGGCGCTGGAGACCTCGCCGGGGATCAAGCGGGTCGCGGCGTTCGGCGACCAGGCGGCGGGCGGCTGGGCGGGCGACGCCGTCGGGTCGTACGACCAGCCGTACGCGCCCGTCGAGGTGTACGAGGTCGCGGACGCCGACGACGTGGTGGGCCTGCTCGACGCCGATCGTGCGATCCGGCTGTACGGGGCGCCCGAGGGGATGCTGAGCCTGGCCGACAACGGCGTCCTCAACGGCCGTCCCGTCCTGCTGGACGGCGACGACCCGGACGCGCCCGCCGAGACCGTCGTGTCCGACGCGCTGCGCTGGCGCGAACGGGCCCTCGGCGAGATCCGCAGCCAGATCGGCCCGACGATGGCGGGCGACCGGGCCCGTTCCGACACGCGGGGGCGCGGCGCCGACCCCGAGGAACCGGGCTGGGACCGCTACCGCACCACCGCCGGGTACACCGGCGTCGCGAACGTCACCGCGTCCTCGTCCGCGTCCGACGCCGAGGCGATCCCCGGCCTCGACGACCCGGGCGCGGTCCCGTACGCCGCGCTCGACCGCGACCCGAAGAGCGAGTGGATCACCGGCGGCTTCGACGGGCCCGTCGGGCAGTGGCTGCGCGTGGACCTCAGCGCGCCCCGCGAGTTCGCCGGGACGGACGGCGTGGAGGTCGCGTTCCCGCAGAACGACTTCCTCGGCCCGCCGCCGTCCCGCGTCGCCGTCGACACGGCGGCGGGGACGGTCGAGCAGGAGGTCCAGCCGGTGTCCGGGCCGCAGCGGCTCAAGGTCCCGGCGGGCACGACGGGCTGGCTGCGCGTCCGCGTCCTCGCGCTCGCCCGGCAGCCCGCCGCGTTGGCCGGGGCGCGGGTGGCGATCTCCGACCTGCGGATCGACGGCGTCAACGCCGTCCGCTACCTCGACCTGCCCGCCGCCCCGGCCCCGGCCCCGGCCACCGGGAAGGACGGCAAGGACGGCAAGGCGGGCGCGGGGGCCGGGGAGGCTCCCGCGGCGGTGATGGCGCGGTCCGTCCCGCCGAGGCCCGAGTGCATGAAGGGCTCGGCGCGCTGGGTCTGCTCGCCGGAGCTGGGGCGCGGCGACGAGGAGGGCGGGACGTTCCGCCGCCGCTTCCCGTCCCCGGTGAAGGAGGCCGCGCGGATCACGGGGACCGCCGTGCTCACCGACCCGGCGGCGATCGACCGGCTGACGCGCCACGGGTCCGAGGTCACGGTGTCGGCCAGCTCGTCGTGGACGCGGCACCCGGCGGGGCTGCCCCGGTCGGCGTTCGACGGCAACCCCGCCACGACCTGGGCCGCGGCCGGCGACGACCGCGACCCGACCCTCACGGTCGGGTGGCGCGGCGCGCGGCGGCTGAGCGAGCTGACCGTACGGCGCCCGCCCGGCGTGACCGGCGCGCTCCGCCTGACCCTGACCGGCGCTCACGGCGAGGTCCGCGAGGGCCTGGCCGACCGGTCGGGACGGTTCGCGTTCCAGCCGATGACGACCGACCGGCTGACGCTGCGGCTCGGCTCGTCCCAGAAGCCCGTGCAGGTCACCGACCTGGTCGTCCCGGGCGTCCGGCCGCTCACCGGCTCGGGGTTCACGCCGTTCACCACGCCGTGCGGGCAGGGCCCGGCCGTCCAGGTGAACGGGGCGCGGGCGCGGACCCGCGTCACCGCCACGGTGGACGAGGTGCTCGGCGGCCGTCCGGTGCGCTTCGAGACCTGCGGCTCCGCGCCGTCCGTCAAGGCCGGGCAGAACGTCGTCAGCGCGGGCGGCCCGTACCTGGTCGGCTCCATGGTGGTGGACCCCGGCAGCCGCCTCGGCGCGGCGAAGCAGGCGGCCACCGGCCCGGTCGAGGTCAGGAGCTGGGGCAAGGGCGAACGCGAGGTCGGCGTGGACGCGGCCAAGGCGTCGTACCTGGTCGTCAACGAGAACTACAACCGGGGCTGGCACGCGCACGTCGAGGGCGGGCCCGAGCTGCGTCCCGTACGGCTCGACGGCTGGCGGCAGGCGTGGGCCGTCCCGGCGGGCACCAAGGGCACCGTGAAGCTCTCCTACGAGCCCGACACCGTCTACCGGGCGTCGCTGCTCGTCGGCTTCAACCTACTGATCGTCCTGCTGATCGCCGCGGTCTGGGCGCGTCCGGCGCGGGGCCGTCCCGAGCCGGCGCCCGCCTCCCCGGCCGCCCCGGGCCCCGCCGCCCGCGTCGCGGCCCTCGCCCTGGCCGCCGCGCTCGGCTTCTGGCTGGCGGGCGTTCCGGGCCTGGCCGCGACCGCGCTCGTGGCGCTCGCCAGCGACTGGGCGCAGCGCCGCCCCGGCGGAACGGCGCGCGGCCTGCGTTCGGTCTGGCCGGTCGTCGCCGCGATGACGGCGGCCGGGGCGCTGCTGGCGGCGGCGGGCCGGATCGGCGCGAGCGGCGCGTCCGCCGACGTCCTCGGCGACGTCGCCCCGCAACTGCTGTGCCTGCTGGTCATCGGACGCCTCGCCGGCACCCTCGCCGCCCCCCGCGACCCGGACAGCTGGCTGAGCACCGGCGTGGACCTCCAGTGGGTCACCGCCCCGCAGCCCCCGCGGCCGGGCCCGTCATCCGAGCCCTCGCCCCCGCCCGCGCCCGCGCATCCGGGTGCGTCCACGCGGGCCGACGGGCGCTTCACCGCGGGGCCGCGTCCCGCGCCCGGCGGGGCCCCGCGGCCGGACCGAACCCAAGACCACCGCTGACGTCCGCCGCGTACCCCACCGGTACGGGCTGGACTAGCGGGCGTTCGGCGGGGTCTCCTGGTGGCCCGGGAACGGCGCGGGAGCCTCGTGCGGGGCCGTGCCGGGCGGTGAGGCGAAGATCGTGGCCTGCGCCGGGGCGGGCGCGGGCGGCGCGGGGCGGCGGGGCAGGAGGCGGGAGCCGAGGCGGCGTACGGGCTCCTCGACCAGATGGTGGCTCAGGGCGGCCACGCCCACGGTGAGGACGGTGCAGACGGGCAGGTCGATCAGCATGTTCCCGGTGAACGGCCGGTGGTCGGTGACGTCGAACCACACGAAGATCACCACGAACTGCCACAGGAACACCCCGTACGAGATCCGCCCGAGGTAGGCCATCGTCCGGTTGCCGAGGACCCGGCCGATCACCGGGTGCGAGGCCGGGGCGAGCGCGACGGGGGCCACGAGGAACGCCGCGACCAGGCCGTACAGGACGAGTTGCAGCTCCGAGGTCCAGACGTTGGTCTCGTACAGGCGGGAGACGCCGGTCAGCGGGGTCGCGGCGACGCAGTACAGGAGCGCGGACGTCGTCCAGCACATGCCCCACGAGGCGCCGACCGTACGGCAGAAGCGGCGGACGGGGCCGTCCGGGCCGTGCTCGGCGTTGGCCCACACCGACAGGACCGCGAGGGCCATCCCGACGCCGAACCACGCCAGGTAGCGCGGCAGCCAGTTGCCGTAGAACTCGCGGCCGTCCACGGGGCCGAGCGCCAGGACGTACAGCGCCGACAGGGCCGCGTACGCGCCGACGCCGTACAGCAGCCGCCGGGCCCGCCCGTCGAGGTCGCCGCCGCGGCGCGCCCACAGGCCGAGCAGCGCGGCGGCGGCCGGGAGCGTGACGTAGAAGGCGGCCTCGACCGTCAGGCTCCAGATCTGGCCCATGCCCTTCGGGCCGAGGTGGTCGTTCCACCAGGGCGTCCGGTCGTAGGAGTAGGTCAGCGTGAGCGTCTGCGCCCAGTGCCACGCGTCGGCGAGGTGGTCGCGCGCGTACAGCAGGGTGCTCGCCACGACCAGCAGCCAGTACGCGGGCAGGAGCCGGACGGCGCGCTTCCAGAGGTACGGCCCGGAGCCGGGCGGCGGGCGCAGGCCGAGCGCGGCGGAGGCCCACGGCCGGTAGAGCAGCAGCCCGGAGAGCGTGAAGAAGATCGGCACCCCGATCTCGCCGCGCGACAGCAGCGACGGGACGGCGCCCTGCCGCATCAGGTACCCGGTGCTCGCCGCGACGTGGAACACCAGGACCGCGAGCGCCGCGACCGCCCGTACGCCGTCGAGCGCGTCGTGGTGGCCCGAGATCGTCGGCAGCCCGCCGTCCCCGGACGTCGGCCGGGGCGCCGGGGCTGCTGGGGCGGTGCGGGTGCGTTCATGGGCGCCGGGGGTGGGGGTGGGGGACGGTCTGGTCGCGGTCGAGGTGGCGTCAGCGTATCCGAGCCCCGCGCCGCGGCCCTCCGCGCGAGGCGGGCGCGCGTTCACCCCGTCCGCGCGGGGCGTGGGCGCGTTCACTCGCGGTGGGGGCGGCGGGAGCCGGTCAGGAGTCCGGCCGCCTCGGCGGCCTTGAGCAGGGCCAGGCCCGCCAGATGCCAGGGGGTGGTGGCGGCGAGCAGGCGCCGCAGCGACCCCGGCCGGCCGAACGAGCGGGCCGTCGGCCGGGCCCGGTAGGCGGGGAGCCAGCGGCCGTAGTAGCGGCGCTTGCGGTACGCGCCGCGCAGCGTGATGCGGCCCTCGTCGTGCCAGACGACGGACGCGACGCGGCCGACGCCGAAGCCCTCGGCCGCGACCCGGTCGGCGAGGTCCCAGTCCTCGAACGCGCTGAGGCCCTCGTCGTAGCCCCCGGCGCGTTCCAGGGCCGTGCGGCGGAAGATCCGCGCGGCCTCCACGGTCGGGTCGCCGAGGTAGGAGCGCTTCTCCCGGACCCGGCAGGCGGCGAGGAAGCCCTCCCCGAACGACAGCTCGGGGATCACCAGCGCGCCGAGGCCCGCGTCGGCGTCGAACAGGGCCTCGGCCTCGGCCGCCACGCCCGGCTCCAGCACCATGTCGGAGTCGACGAACGCGACGAGGCCGCCCGCGCCCTCGCGCC
The DNA here is from genome assembly GCF_009793335.1 of Actinomadura sp. J1-007. Taxonomy (GTDB): domain Bacteria; phylum Actinomycetota; class Actinomycetes; order Streptosporangiales; family Streptosporangiaceae; genus Spirillospora; species Spirillospora yumaensis. Next base: position 4,543,048 of record NZ_WING01000001.1, read on the forward strand.
AGCCGAGGTTGCGCTGGGCGCTGCGCTCGGGCCCGTGGTCGAGGACGGCGTCGGCGTGCGCCTCGGCGATCGCGCGGGTGGCGTCGGACGAGCCGTTGTCGACGACGATCAGCTCGACCGGGCGGGTCTGGGCCCGGACGGAGGCGAGGCAGCGTTCGAGGGTGCGGGCCGAGTTCCGGGTCGGGACCACGACGGTCACCCGCGGCGGCGTCGTCAGCGTGGCCTCCCAGGTCTGGTGGGTGTCGAAGAGGGTAGCGCCCGGGTCATCCGGCGCCGGGGCGGCGGGCTCGCCGGGCGCGGCGGGACGGAGGTCGCGGGGGAGCAGGACGGAGAGCACGGCCGCCACGGCGAACGCGGCGGCCCCGAACGCGAGCGCGCCCGGCATGGCCCCGACGTCCGCGCCCGTACCGGCCCCGTCTCCCGGGTGGGCGGCGCCGGAGGCGGAGCCGAAGAACAGGATCCCGGCGGCGGCGACGCCGAGGACGCCCGCGAGCTGCGTCACCGAGTTGAACACGCCGGAGGCGGCCCCGGCGCTGTGCTCCGGGACGTCCGCGATCACCGCGTTCGCCAGGATCGGCAGGGCCAGCCCCATCCCGAGGCCGCACGCGAACAGCCACGGCGCGATCGGCCAGGGCGCGAGGCCGCGGCCCGCGTGGGCGGCCAGCAGGGCGAGCCCGGCCGTTCCGGCGGTCATGACCGTGGTTCCGGCGCCGACCAGCGCGCGGGCCCGGCGCAGGCCCCTGCGGTGCGTGAACTGCGCGGTGCAGGCCACCCCGGCGGGCCAGGCGAGGCCGACGAGCGCGACCTTCATCGGCGACCAGCCCAGCCCGAACTGCAAGCCCCACGTCAGCGTGATGAAGCACGCCGCGACGCCCGCGAACAGCGCCAGCGCGAGCGGCAGCCCCGCGCGGAACGACCGCCGCCGGAACAGGGAGGGCGGGACGAGGGGGCCGCGCGGAGCCGTTCGCGCCTGCGCTCGTACACCGCGAAGGCGGCGAGGGCGGGGACGGAGCAGGCCAGCAGCGCGACGCTCCAGGCGGGCCAGCCGAGCTCGCGCCCCTGGATCAGCGGGAACGTGGCGAGGAGCGAGGCGGCGCTCATCAGCGCCGCCCCGCCGAGGTCGAGCCGTCCCCGCGCCGCGCCGGACACGCCGGCACGGGCCCGGTCGGGGTCCATCCAGCGGACGGCCCCGGCGAACGCGGCGAGCCCGACGGGGACGTTCACATAGAAGATCGCGCGCCAGCCGAGGCCGAGCAGGCCGTGCTCGGTGAGGCCGTGGTCGATCAGGACGCCGCCGAGGATCGGCCCGCTGACCTGGGCGACGCCGAGCAGCCCGCCGTACAGGCTGAACGCGAGGGTCCGGTCGCGGCCCGGCGGGAAGCGGACGGTGATGAGGGACAGCGCCTGCGGGACCATGATCCCCGCGAACGCGCCCTGCGCGGCGCGGGCGGCGATCAGCATCCCGGGGGAGGACGCGGCGCCCGCCGCCACCGAGGCGGCCGTGAACCCCGCGACCCCGGCGAGGAACACCCGCCGCCGCCCGAGCAGGTCGCCGAGCCGCCCGCCGGTGATCAGCAGCAGCGCGTAGGCGAGGGCGTAGACCGAGACCGTCCACTGCCCGGCCGCGTAGGAGGCGCCGAGGTCGCGCTGGACGCGGGGCAGCGCCACGTTCATGATCGTCACGTCCACCAGGTCCATGAACGTGGCGAGCAGCACGGCGGCGAGCGCCAGCCACCGCCGTCCCGGCAGCCGGAGCGCCGCCCGTCCCGGCAGCCGGAGCGGCCCCCGGCCGGACGGCCCGGGCCGCGCCCGCGCGGGCGCGCGAGGGCCCGGGGGCGGCGGCTGCCGGACCGGCATGGGCGTGCTCACCTCGCGGAGGTAGGGCGTTCCCGGGGCTTATTGGACGGTTGGTACTAATGGGTCATGTAGGGTAACGCGGACCCGGCGGAAGCGGTCCCCGAGGTCACGCGACGACGGCATTCTGGGGAGATGAGCATGCGGCGACCGCTCGGCCTGATCCTGATCGCGCTGGGCGCCTTCTTCCTCACCCTCGCGCCGCTCGTGCGGTTCTACGTGGCCGACAAGGTCGTGCGCGCCCCGCTCAACCGCTACCAGCAGACCAGGCTGGAGGCGCCGAACGCCAGCTACTTCGACACCGCCTCGTTCAAGTCGCGCAAAGGCGTCACGCTCGTCGCCGAGAACACCGTACGCGGGGACGTCCGGGCCAACAACGGCAACGACGACATCGCGGTCTGGGACTCCTCCACCGAGATCTCCGACAAGGCCACCGGCAAGCAGATCGAGATCCAGGGCTACCGCATCGCGTTCGACCGCCGCACGTCCGAGCTGGTCAACTGCTGCGGCGTGCACGTCGGCGGCGACACCTCGGTCAAGATGTCGGGGTACGGGCTGCTGTTCCCGCTCGCCGACGTGCACAAGCGCGACTACCCGTTCTTCGACATGACGACGCGGCGCGAGCTGCCGATGCGGTTCGAGGGCGAGGAGCAGGTGCAGGGGATCGACACCTACCGGTTCGTCCAGCAGGTGCCGCTGACCAAGTCCGCCAAGGTCGACTTCAAGGTGCCCGGCGGGATGCTCGGGCTCGGCAAGACGAGCAAGGCGCAGAAGGTCGACCGCTACTTCACCGCGACGATCACCGAGTGGGTGGACCCGCGCACCGGCGTCCCGGTCAAGCACCGCCAGAACATCAGGAGCACCATCCAGACCCCCGACGGCCGCGGCAGCATGACCGTCGCCGCCGCCGACCTGGTCACGGTCGACAAGGACCAGCGCAAGCTCGCCGACATGGCCGACGGCTACGCGCTCCAGATCGCGCTCGCCCGGATCTGGGGCCCGATCGCCGCCGTCCTCGTCGGCCTCGTCCTGCTCGGGATCGGCGTCGCCGTGGGCGTCGCCGCCGGCCGCCGGACCCCGCCCGCCGCGATGAAGGCCCCGCGCCGCTCGGACGGCCGCTTCGGGGACGTCCCCGCAGGCCCCACCCCACCCCGCTGACCCGCTCGCCCCGCCCGCCCCCGCTCCCGCCGCGCGGTCCGGAACCGGCCGCCCCCGGCGCGTTGCCAGCCGTCCCTCCCCGTGCTGTGGTGGCGGCACGAACCGGAGGAACGCGCCGCCCGGGTGTGCCGCCGCGCCGGCTCCGCTCCCGCGTCCGACCCGCAGCGTCCAGGGGAGCGACATGGGCAACGAGTTCCATCCGATCGAGATCGAGGTCGGCCACCGGCCCACCGGCGTGGCGGTCACTCCGGACGGCGCCCGCGCGTACGTCGCCAACCGCGCCTCCGGGACGGTCGGCGTCGTCGATCTCGCCCGGCGAGCGACGGTCGCGTCCATCGCGACGGGAGGCGGCCCGGTCGGCGTCGCCGTGCACCCGTCCGGCGACCGCGCGTACGCCACCGACCTGACCGCCGAACGCGTCCACACCATCGACACCGCCACCGGCGCGATCGTCGGCGGCGTCGACGTGCACGGCTTCCCGACCGGGATCGCGATCACGCCGGACGGCGGCACCGCCTACGTCGCGTGCCCCGGGATCCTCGCGCTGCGCACCATCGACCTGGTGATCGGCAAGGTCGTCGGGGAGCCCATCGTCCTGGAGGGGCAGCCGTCCGGCGTGGCGCTCTCCCCGGACGGCGCCCGCGCGTTCGTGACCCGCGAGGGCGACGGGCTCGTCACCGTGCTCGACACCGCCACCCGCGCGCCGGTGGCCGCGATCAAGACCGGCGCCGCCTCGTTCGGCGTGGCGGCGACGCCGGACGGCGCGCGCGTCTTCGTCGTCAACACCGGCGGCACAGGGCCGGACGGCCCGTCCGTCCTGGTGGTCACCGGCGGCCGGGTGGTGAGCGCGCCGGTCCGCGTCGGCCCGCCCGGCGGGGGCCTGGCGTTCGGCGTCGCGTTCGGGCCGGACGGCCGCGAGACCTACCTCACGCACGCGCCGAAGGAGGGCCGGGGCGGCTGAGCGTCCGCCCGACCGCGTTCTTCCTGACCTAGTGGTACGCGTTCTAGTGTCGCCGTTCCCCACCGTCCTGGGGAGAAAAAGCAGAACTAGAACCTGTTGCAGTTTGGCCGTCGCGGGCCTAGGGTCGGGGCTGTGCGGACACGAGTCACCGAACTATTCGGCATCGAGTACCCGATCTTCGCGTTCAGTCACTGCCGCGACGTGGTCGCGGCGGTGAGCCGCGCCGGCGGCATGGGCGTCCTCGGCGCCCTGTACTTCACCCCCGAGGAGCTCGAACTGGAGCTCAAGTGGATCGACGAGCACGTCGGCGGCAAGCCGTACGGCGTGGACGTGGTGATGCCCGCCAAGTACGAGGGCGCCGACCTCGGTGACGCCACCGAGATGCTCTCCAAGCTCCAGGGCATGATCCCCGACCGGCACAAGCGGTTCGTCGAGGACCTGCTGGCCGAGCACGGAGTGGAGCCGCTCTCCGAGGAGGGCGCGGGCAAGGCCCTGCTCGGCTGGACGGACGCCACGGCCCGCCCCCAGGTGGAGGTGGCGCTCAAGCACCCCATCGCCCTGCTCGCCAACGCCCTCGGCCCGCCCCCCGCGGACGTCGTCGTCCAGGCGCACGAGCACGGCGTCAAGGTCGCGGGCCTCGCCTCCAACGCCCGGCACGCCCGCAAGCAGGTCGAGGTCGGCGTGGACATCATCGTCGCGCAGGGCACCGAGGCCGGGGGCCACACCGGCGACGTGTCCACGATGGTGCTGATCCCCGAGGTGGTGGACGCGGTCGGCGAGGAGACCATGGTCCTCGCCGCGGGCGGCATCGGCCGCGGCCGGCAGATGGCCGCGGGCATGGCCCTCGGCGCGGACGGCGTCTGGACCGGCTCGATCTGGCTCACCGTGGACGAGGCCGACACCCCCGAGAAGGCCCGCGGCAAGCTGCTGGACGCCACGTCCCGCGACACGGTCCGCTCCCGCTCGTGGACGGGCAAGCCCGCCCGGCTCCTCAAGACCCCGTGGACCGACGCGTGGGAGAGCGAGAAGTCGCCGGGCACCCTGCCGATGCCGATGCAGTTCATGCTGATCTCCGACGCCCTGCGCCGCATCGGCCGCTCCGGCGACGGCGAGCTGGCCACGTTCCCCGTGGGCCAGATCGTCGGCTCCATGAACCAGGTCAAGCCGGCGGCCCAGGTCGTCTACGACCTCATCGAGGAGTACGTCGAGTCGCTGGAACGCCTCAACACCCTCACCGAGGACTGACCGCGGCGGGCGGGGCGCGCGGCGGCGCGCCCCGCTCTCGCCTTTCCGCGTGAACGCGCCGGTCAGGCGTGCCGTTCCGCGAGCGTCTGGGTGCCGAGGACGGCGAGCAGCGCGATCCGTTCGGCGTCGCGCGTGCCGGGCTCGGCGGAGTAGACGATCAGCCGCAGGTCGCCGTCCGCGGCGCTGAGGACGTCGCAGTCGAGCGTCAGAGCCCCGATCCGCGGGTGGTCGATGGTCTTGCGGGCCGCCACGTGCCGGCCGACGGCCCCGGAGTCCCACAGCTCGGCGAACCGGTCGCTGCCCGCGCGCAGCTCCGCGACCAGGCGCCGCAGCCGCACGTCCGCCGGGTACCGGCCGACGGTCGCGCGGAGGTCGGCGGTGAGCGTGGCCTCGAAAGCGCGCCGTTCCGCAGGGGTGTGACGGACGCGGCCCGGCGGGCCGAGGAAGTTGCGCCACACCGCGTTGCGCTCGTTGCCGCGCGCGGCGGACTGGTCGCCCATCAGGGCCGAGTACAGCGGGTTGGCCAGCAGCAGCGTCCACGCCGCGTCGAAGACCGCGACGGGCGTCCCGGTGAGCCTGTCCAGCATCCGCTGAACGCCCGGGGTGATGTGGGCGGGCACCGTGCCCCGTCCGGGCGGCGCGAGCCCGGCGAGGCGGAACAGATGCTCGCGTTCGGGCGCCGAGAGCCGCAGCGCCCGGACGAGCGCCTCGACGACCTGCTCCGAGGGTGGGCCGCCCGGCCCTGTTCGAGGCGGGTGACGTAGTCGACGGAGATCCCGGCCAGCATGGCCAGCTCCTCCCGGCGCAGCCCGGCCGCGCGCCTGGCCCCGCCGGCGGGCAGCCCGGCGGCCTCCGGCGCGACGCGGTCGCGCCAGCGCCGCACCGCCCGCCCGAACTCCGTGGTCGCCATACCTCCACTGTGCCCGCTCCGGCGGCGTTCTGCCTGGTACCGGCGGTCCCAGGAAGACCGGACGGCTGGCAGACCGCCCTCCCCGGCCGCAACCTGGGGACATGACCACCACATTGATCACAGGAGCGAACAAGGGTCTCGGCTTCGAGACCGCCCGCCGGCTCGTCGCCGCGGGCCACACCGTCTACCTCGGCAGCCGGGACCCGGAGCGGGGACGGCGCGCCGCCGAGGCGATCGGGGCGCGCCCGGTCGTCCTCGACGTCACCGACGACGCGTCCGTCGAGGCCGCCGCGAAGGCCGTCGAGGCGGACGGCGGCCTCGACGTGCTGGTCAACAACGCCGGCATGGAAGGCCGCGCCCCGGACGGCGGCGTGATCGGCGCGGCGGACGCGACCGCCGACACGCTGCGCCAGGTGTTCGAGACCAACGCCTTCGGCGTGGTGCGCGTCACCCACGCGTTCCTGCCGCTGCTGGAGCGGTCGGCCGCCCCGGTCGTGGTGAACGTGAGCAGCGCCCTCGGCTCGCTCGCCCTCGTCACCGCCCCCGGCACCCCGCCGCACGGCTACCCGGGCATCGCCTACCCGGCGTCGAAGACCGCCGTCAACATGATCACCGTGCAGTACGCCAAGGCGTTCCCGGCCATGCGGATCAACTGCGTCGAGCCCGGCTTCACCGCGACCGACCTGAACGGCCGCACCGGCACGCAGACGGTCGAGGAGGGCGCCGAGATCATCGTCCGCATGGCCCGGATCGGCCCGGACGGCCCCACCGGCGGCTACTTCGACATCTCAGGCTCCCTGCCCTGGTGAACCCGTCCCCGTAACGGTCCCCTGCCCGAGCGTCATCGTGTCGCGAATATCGCCGGGCAGGGGTCGGACGGCGGATTGTCATAATCCCGTCCACGACATTTTGGCACGTTTGGTTTTGTGCACAGCGCGGCGCGATAACCGTCCGAAAATAAAGGCGGGCGGGCTCTATGGATAAACGAGAACGCTGTGACATATTCGTCGGGTTCCAACCGTGATCCCGGTCGCGCCCACCCCCCGCCCACCGGCGCGGCCGGGAGTTCCCGCGAGGAGAGCCCATGAAACGGCACCCGAAGGTGCTGGCCCGGGTCTGGCTGTCGGCGCTGGTCGCCGGCGGCGCGCTGACCGCCGTCACGGCCCTTCCGGCCGAGGCGGCCGGGCCGTCCGCCGCCGCGGTCCCCGCCGCCGACCCGGCGAGGGCGGCCGAGACGCCCGCTCCCACGCTCGACGACTACTACATGCGCCAGGCCAACAACCTGGAGGACCTGACCGCGCGGGTGAAGGAGCTGGACGCGCAGCTCCCCAAGCTCGGCGTGAAGAACATCCTGGCCCAGGCGCCCCGCAAGGGCACCACCGCCGACGGCAAGGCGTGCAACGGCAAGGCCCTCGACGGCACCAGCACCCAGCGGCCCGACATCGACTTCAGCTTCTGCTGGGACTCCCCGGACTCGGCGGCCTCCGGCAACTACGAGTGGACGCCGCAGGGCGTGACCACGGTGGCCGACGCGCAGGCCGACAAGGAGTGGAACGGCACCAAGCCGTTCATCGCGAGCTGGTACAACTGCGAGCACAAGAACGGTGCCGAGGACTGCACGGACAACAAGAAGGGCGCCCGGATCTCGTTCGTTGACCCGAACACCGGGAAGTACGCGCACGTGCTCCTGGCGTACCCGTTCAAGAACGACTCGGGTAACGCCACCTATATGAGCCTGCGCACCCAGCAGAACGCCGAGGGCAAGTCGCTGCACGTGGGCGGCATGGCCTGGTACGGCAACTACCTGTACGTCGCCGACACGGGCCGCGGGCTGCGCGTGTTCGACATGCGCTACATCTTCGACCTGAAGTCCGCCGGAGATAAGGGCAACACCACGGACAAAAAGCAGATCGGCCGCCAGGACGGGATCTTCTACGGCCACGGCTACCGCTATGTGATGCCCGAGGTCGGCGCGTTCACCAACAACGCGCCCCGTCCGGGCACCGAGAAGGAGCGCTGCAAGAACACCGGCTCCCCGACGACCTCGTACGTCTCGCTCGACCGCAGCGGCACCGACCATCTGATCACCGGCGAGTGGTGCGGTGGCCAGACGCCCCCCGACGGGCACACCGGCGGGCGCGTCGCCGCCTGGGAGATGGACGGCGACACCGGCAAGCCCAAGCTCAACGCCACGTGCCAGTCGAACCTGCCGGGGCACCCGATGATCCCGTGCATGCACGCCGACGCCGCGTACGCGATCCCCGAGGGCGTCGGCAACATCCAGGGCGCGGCCCGCTACGACGGCACCTGGTACCTCAGCCAGAGCCGCGGGTCCAGCGAGGCCGGGGCGCTTCTCACCGCCGTCCCGCCGCCGGAAGGCGCGACCGGCGTCCTGAGGACCGTTGCTCCGGGGCACTACGCCGGCATCGGCCCTGAGGACCTGTCGTACTGGCCCGGCTCCGACGCGAACCGCAGCGGCCTGTGGACGCTGACCGAGCACTGGGGCAAGCGCATGGTCTACGTCACGCCCAAGCCGTAACGAGGCGCGGCCCCGCCCGGTCCCCCGGGCGGGGCCGTTCGCCCTTATGACCAGGCCGTCAACGTCCGACGGCTGCCTAACATGGCCGAATGGACGTATCGAGCCTTAACGCGTCGTGGACGCTGCACCGCGGCCTCGCCGGGGCCGCCGTCTACGCGGCCAGCAAGGCCGCCGTGCACAATCTCGCCCGCACGCTCGGAACCGACCTCGCCCAGCGCGGCATCCGCGTCAACTCCGTCAGCCCCGGCTACATCGAGACCGAGATGTACCGGAACGCGATCGACCCCGACGCGGAACCCCGCATCACCGCGGAAGTGCCGCTCGGCTCGCTCGGCCACCCGGACGACGTCGCCGCCGCCGTCGCCTTCCTGGCCTCGGACGACGCGTCGTACATCACCGGCCAGGACCTCGGCATCGACGGCGGCCTCGTCCGCGCCGCCCCCGCCGCCCTCCAATCCTGACGAACGGCCCAGCCACACCGGACTAGTCACCACGTCCGCCGCAAACCCCTACTCCGCCCAGAGAAACCGCCCCGAATTTCTCCCCCGCCCAGAGAAACCCGCAAAACACGATGCCCACCCGCGAACACGCCTCTCGAACCATTCGATGACCAGCTGAATCCAAAATCCCCGAACGCGCTCGATTCACTGCCTAACGTCATCGCCATGGTCAGCCAGCAACACCAGATACTGACGCACCTCTTCCTCGACCAGCCCGAACTGGCCGACGACGTTCTCGCGGAAGTGCTCAACGTGTCCATACCGAAGTACGACGAGGCATGCAGGGAGGCAACGGACTACACCCAGTTCAAGTCGGACGACTACCACGCCGACGCGGTCCTCGCCTACAAGAGACGCCGAATGGAGGGCCCTCAGCAGAACGTGACCGCCGTAGTGGTCGAGGTCCAGCGCGGCCAGGACGCCGACAAGCGGTGGACCTGGCCCCTCTACCTGGCCAACGCCCGTGCGCGGATGAAGTGCCCCGTCCACCTCCTCGTCATCGCCCCGACAAGAACGTCGCACGCTGGTGCGCCAAGCCCATCCCCATGGGACACCCGGACTTCGTCCTCCACCCCCTCGTCGCCGGCCCCGAACGGGTACCCAAGATCACCGACCCCGCCAAGGCGGCGGCCAACCTGGGAATGGCGGTCCTTTCCGTCATCACCCACGCCACCGACCCGAGGGCGTCAGATATCCTGAACGCCCTGCTCACGGCCGTCCAAGACGGCGGCTCCAGCACCGTCGGCAAGTACGCCGACCTGATCAGAACCAGCCTGCCCGTCAAACTCTGGTCCCACCTGGAGGAGCACATGCAACCCCAGCACACCGAGTTCCTCAGCGACTACACCCGCAGCAAAAAGGCCGAAGGTAAGGCCGAGGGCCGTGCCGAGGGCCGTGCCGAGGGCGAGGCACAAACGATTCTCAAGGTGCTGAGGACTCGGGGGCTTGACGTGCCCGAGGACGTCCGCGCAGAGATCAGCGAGTGCCGGGACGATGAAGTCCTGGACGCCTGGGTCGTCAGCGCGTCGACGGCGGAGTCGGTCGAAGAGTTGCTCGAACGGCGGGCTCACAGGAAGTGACCGCCTGATCGGCGAAGCCGGTCGTCGATCGCGATGAGCCGCAGCCCGGGGCGTCCCGGGAGCCCTCGGGCTGCGGTCTCGCGATGTCTCTACAGGCGTCTCGTATCCCTGCGGCGTGAACGGGCGGGTGCCACGCTTCTTCGGTCGGTGCCGTGGCCGTAGTGCCGTGAACGCTCGGAGGAGCCCATGTCGCGTTCAAACTCCCGTGATGTGTACACGGAGCTGGAGGATGCGAAGGCCGGCGCCAGACTGGAAATGGTGCTGGTCGTCCTCGAAGCCCGGGATCTGAGACTGCCCCGTCGCGCCGTTCAGGACCTCGCCGAGTGCGCGGATCGGGACGATCTGCGTCAGTGGGCGCGAGCGGCAGCGACGGCGAACTCGACGGAAGAACTGCTGTCCAAGCGTCCGGGAGGCCCGTGCGGCAGATCCGGCATGAACTTATTCGAGCGGAACCATCAGTACCTTCAGGTGCGGGAACGCCGACTCGGCGGGGACATCCACGCCCGAATCTTCGCCAACAATCATTGCGAGGAGCTCGCCAGCGTAGTCGCCAAGGAGATGGCCAAAGGAATTCTGCGACGCCTGGCCGCTCGTCAGCTTGAAGTGCCTGATCACATCCGCTCGGCGATCGAGGGCTGCCAGGACCTGTACACACTCGACGCCTGGACCGAGGTAGCCGCGACGGCGCCGACGGCAGAGGCGGTCGTGGTGGTTTCGCCGGGGTGATGGGAGTGGGGCCGGGCCCCGGGGGGCTCCCCTCGGGGACGCCTCTTCGGGGGCGACTTCGGAGGCGGCCCGGTCGTTCCCCGGGGCCCGGCGGATCAGGGGTTGAGAAGCGTCGGGGCGAGGATCTCGGCCGCCTCGCGGGCGTGGGCGGGTTCGGTGACGTTCTCGGCGTCGGCGAACGTGCGGTTGCCGGGGTGGTGGCGGAATTCCCAGCGGCCCGTGGTCTTGGACCGCTCGCAGACGACGAGCAGCGTCTGGCTCATCATGTCCGGGTTCCAGCAGCGAAGGAGGGTGGGCTTGAGGACGTACTCCGCGAGGCGTGCACGGAGCCCGAGATCGTCCAGCGCGCCGGCCAGGGCCAGGAGCCGTACGCGGCGAGCCAGCCGCGCCTCCTCCTGCGGCGAGTCGGGGACGCGGGCGCTGATTCGGGACGTGCTGCGGGTCATCGCGGGGACTCCTGTGTGATCGTCTCGTTGCTTTCCGTGAACACCCTCAACTGTGAACGCGCTGGTCCCGGGTCCGGAAGTACGCCGACGGATACCGGTTCCCCGTAGATGTAAGGAGCCGACGATGCCTCCCAAGAGCCAGGACGATTCCCGTGATTTCGACCCCCGTTCGAGCGCGTTCTCGCTCTTCGCGCACAAGATGCGGCGCTACCGCGAGCGGGACCGGCTCAGCCAGGCGCAGGTGGGCGCCGCCTGCAACGTCTCCGGCAAGCTCATCTCCGCCATCGAGAACCTTTGGCGTCTCCCCGGCCTGGACGTGAGCGTGAAGCTCGACCGCCTCTTCGGCTCCGACTTCTTCGAGGACCAGTACTACGCCATTCTCAGGGAATCCGAGCTCACACCAAATTTCCGTGGCTACGCCAAACAGGAGGACCAAGCCGCGTCAGTGCATGTCTACGAGCCGCTCATGGTGCCAGGTTTGTTCCAAACGAAGGCTTACTTGCGCGAGGCCCTCAAGGCGGGACAGCGGGAAGAACAGCTTCAAGAGATGGTCGCGGTCCGCCTAGGAAGGCAGGACATTCTGGAGCGGGACGAGCCACCGTTCATCGTTGCTCTGATCAGAGAGGCCGTGCTGCGTGAAATCGTGGGTGGTGTAGAGGTGACCAGAGAGCAGCTCGAACATCTCATCGAGCTTGGACGGCGCCCGAAGGTCAAGATCCAGGCGGTTCCCGTGGGCGCTCCCGTCTACGTCTCCGGGCCCTTCGCCCTCCTCAGGTTCGCGGAAGGAGCGGATCTTGGGTACGTCGAGGCAGCGTTGGGGCAGGGGCGTGTGGTAGAGCGTCCAGCTATTGTCCAACGTATGGCAGTAAGGTTCGATGAGATTCAGAGCGAGGCTCTGTCCGCGCCCGAGTCCGAGCGGCTGATCCGATCGATAATGGAGGAGCTGTGAACCACTTCACCCCCCAATGGCGGAAGTCCAGCTACTCGGGGCAGGAAGGTAGCAGCGACTGCGTCCAGCTTGCTGCGCTGTGGCGGAAGTCCAGTTACTCCGGCGAAGAAGGCAGCAGCACGTGTGTCGAAGTGGCTGCGTTGTGGCGGAAGTCGAGTCGGTCCGGGTCTGAGGGCAGCAGTACGTGCGTCGAGGTTGCGGAGTTGGCGGGTGTGGTGGGGGTTCGGGATTCCAAGGACCCTGACGGTGGGCATCTGCATGTGACCGCGGCCGGGTTTGCGGAGTTGGTGGGGCGGATCAAGGGCGGGGAGCTGGGGTAGGCGGGTCCGGCTCGGAGAGCTGTTCGTTCAGGCTGGCGTTCAGGTCGGCGAGGAACGACTCGTAGCGCTGGAGCAGTTCGGGCGGGTAGTCCGCGAGCATGGCGTCCAGGCGGGCGGACAGGGGCGTGAAGAACTCGGCGCCCAGTTTCTGCGTGCCCGGGCTGCTGTGCAGGGTGATGATGCGGCGGTCGGCGTGCTCGCGGGTGCGGACGATGTGGCCCGCCTGTTCGAGGCGGTTCAGCAGGGCGGTCGTGGCGCCCGATGAGAGCGAGATGCGCTCGCTGAGCCTGGCGGGGGAGAGCGGCGCGCCGCGCTCCTCCGCGTAGAAGATCTCCACGAGGGCGACGGCGTCGGTGGAGTGCACGCCGAGCCAGGCGGCGAAGCGGCGGCCGAACTCGTTGTAGGTGCCGCCGAAGGCCCTGAGGCCGTCCATCAGCCGTATGCGCTGCGTCGCGATGTCGCGTGGCTCTTCCTTCATGGGCCCTCCCTCCGTTCGGCTTTGACAACCTACCGGTCGCTAACTACCTTCATCGTGAAGTTACTTTATGGTGGAGGTATCTCGTGGGCAGTGAGTCGGTCCGGCGGTGGCTGGGGCTGATCGCCATCGCGCTCGGCGTCGCGCTGATCGTGGTGGACACCACGATCGTGAACGTGATCATTCCCTCGATCATCGAGGGGCTGGACGTGACGTCGGCGCAGGGGCAGTGGATCCAGGAGTCGTACGCGATCGTGTTCGCGGCGCTGCTGCTGGTCGTCGGCCGGTGCTCCGACATGCTCGGGGCGCGGCGGGTGTTCGTCGCGGGGGTGGTGGTGTTCGGGGCGACGAGCGTGCTGGCGGGGGTCGCGCCGGGCGGCGGGCTGCTCGTTCTCGCGCGGTTCCTCCAGGGGGCGGGGGCGGCGATGATCCTGCCGACCTCGCTGGCGCTGCTGAACGCCACGTTCACCGGCAAGGCGCGGGGGCAGGCGTTCGCCGTGTGGGGTTCGACGATCGGCGCCGCCGCCGCGCTCGGGCCGCTGCTCGGCGGGTGGCTGTCGGAGCACGCGTCGTGGCGCTGGGCGTTCGGCATCAACGTCCCGCTCGCGGTGCTGATCTGCGTCGGGGCGCTGGCGTTCCTGGCGCCGTCGCCCCGGGTGCGCGGACGCCTGGACGTCGTCGGGGCGCTGCTGTCGGTGGCCGGGCTCGGCCTGCTGGCGTTCGGGCTGATCGAGGGGCGGACGTACGGGTGGCTCATGACGGTCGAGCCGTTCGACGTGCCGGGCGCGGAGTGGACCGGCGGGCCGTCGCCGGTGCTGGTGGCGCTGGTGCTGGCCGTTCTGGCGCTGGCCGGGTTCGCGCTGCGGCAGCTCGCGCTGACACGGGGCGGCGACCCCGGGAAGGCGCTGATGGACGTGCGGCTGTTCTCCGTCGCGTCGTTCCGCAACGGGAACGTCGCCACGATGATCATCGGGGTGGGGGAGTTCGGGATCGTCGCGGTGCTGCCGCTGTGGCTCCAGTTCACGCTCGGCTACAGCGCGCTCCAGGCCGGGCTGGCGCTCGTCCCGGTCGCGATCGGGAGCTTCGTCGCGAGCGGCGCGAGCTTCGGGATGGCCGCGCGGGTGTCGCCGCTCGGCATCCTGCGCGCCGGGCTGGCGCTGGAGGCGGTGGGGCTGGCCGGGCTGTCGCTGGTCGCGGACGACGACAGCGCGTGGTGGACGATCTCGCTCGTGCTGTTCGTGTACGGCGTCGGCGTCGGGTTCGCGACGGCGCAGGTCACCAACGTGGTGCTCGCGGACGTGCCCGATCACAGCGCCGGGCAGGGATCCGGCATCCAGAGCGCGTTCCGGCAGCTCGGCTCCGCGCTCGGCATCGCCGTGCTGACCACGGTGTTCTTCACGTCGCTCGGCTCGGACCTGGAGGAACGGCTCGCGGCGTCCGGGCTCCCGGCGGAACGGTCGGAGCAGCTCGCGCGGGCCGTCACCGACAGCGCGGGCGCGGCGATCGCGCCGCTGGCCGCGCGGCCCGAGACGGCGGGCGCGGCCGAGGCGGCGCGGTCGGCGATGACCGGGGGCGTCGCCCTCGGCGGCTACATCGCCGCCGGGTTCGTCGTCCTCGGGCTCGTCGCGACCGCGCTCATCCCCGCCGGCCGACGCGCGGAAGCCGGGACGGAGGCGTCCGGCAAGGAGCCCGCCGTCCGGTGAGCCCCTACCTGCCCTTGTAGACGGCGGGGCGCTTCTCCTTGAACGCCTTCGAGCCCTCCTTGGCGTCCTCGGAGCCGATGACCGGCCAGCCGATCTCGTCGGAGATCTTGAGGGCCTCGGCCTCGGGCAGGCACTCGGTCTCGCGGTAGGTGCGCAGGATGCCCTGGACGGCGAGCGGGCCGCACTCGGCGATCTGGTCGGCGAGCTCCCGGGCGGCGGCGAGGGCCCGGCCGTCCGGGACGACCTTGTTGACCAGGCCCATGGCCAGGGCCTCGGAGGGGCTGACCGAACGGGCCGTCAGCAGGATGTCCATCGCGTTGGCGTAGCCGATCTGGCGGGGCAGCCGGATCGCGCAGCCGCCCATCGGGAACAGGCCGCGCTTCGCCTCGTACAGGCCGAGCGTGGCGCCCTCGGCGACGACGCGCAGGTCCGTTCCGACGAGCAGTTCGGTGCCTCCGGCGACGGCGTAGCCCTCGATCGCGCAGATGAGCGGCTTGGTCGGCCGCCCCTCGCGCAGCAGGCCCTTCCAGTGGAAGTCGGGGATCTTCGCCATCCGCTCCTGGACGGCGGGGTCCGAGGGCGGCGTGCCCATGGCCTTCAGGTCGGCGCCCGCGCAGAACTGGCCGTCCGCCCCGGTCAGGATCCCGACCCGGACCTCGGGCGTCTCGGACATGTACGTCCAGGCGTCGGCGAGGCCGACGAGCATCGCCGAGCTGAGCGCGTTGCGGGCCTCGGGGCGGTTCATCGTGACGATCACGACGTGGCCGTCGCGCTCGACGGTGCAGTGCTCGGTGCTGATCGGCAGGCGCTCGGCCATGCTTCCTCCAGGTCAGAGCCACGCTGTTAAGCAAAACAAGAACAGATTCTAGTAGGGACCGGGCCGTCCCAACAGGTCTTGCGCCTCAAAACGAGAACGTGATCTACTTTGGTGGCCGGGCGCCGCCGTGTGACGGTGCTCACCGTGATCACGCAAGGGAGATCCGATGGGGTCGTTGGGTTTTTGGCGGCTTGCGCAGGCCGATCCCGAGTGGATCGCCGCCGTCGATCCGGACGGGACCGAGTACGCGGCCGGGGACCTGCTGGCCCGCGCCAACCGCCTCGTCCACGGGCTGCGCGCCCTCGGCGTCCAGAAGGGCGACGGCGTCTGCGGGCTCGTCCCGAACGGCGTGGAGGGCCTGGTCCTCTACCTGGCCGCGCTCCAGGCCGGCTGGTACTACACGCCGATCAACTGGCACCTGACCGGGCCCGAGATCGGCTACATCGTGGCCGACAGCGAGGCCAAGGCGTTCTTCGTCCACGAGCGCTACGGCGCCGAGGGGGCCAAGGCCGCCGACGAGGCGGGGCTGGAGCCGCACCGGCGGTTCGCGTTCGGGACGGTCGAGGGCTTCCGCCCGTACGGCGAGCTGGTGGACGGTCGGCCGGACACCCTGCCGGACGACCGCAGCAACGGCGCCACCATGCACTACACGTCCGGGACGACGGGACGGCCGAAGGGCGTCAAGCGCGCGCTCGCCGGGATCGACCCCGACGACAGCGCCGAGCTGATGACGTTCCTGCTGTCGATGTTCGGGATCCAGCCGGGACGGCCCGCCGGGCGCGAGCCGCAGGCGCACCTGATCACCTCGCCGAACTACCACACCGCGGTCACCCAGTTCGGCGGCAGCGCCCTCCAGATGGGCCACACCGTCGTGTACGTCGACCGGTGGGACGCCGAGGACACGCTCCGGCTGATCCAGGACTACAAGATCACCAACACGCACATGGTGCCGACGCACTTCAAGCGGCTGCTCGCGCTGCCGGACGAGGTGAAGCGGCGGTACGACGTGTCGTCCATGAAGTGGGCGATCCACGCTGCGGCGCCGTGCCCGGTGCCGATCAAGCAGCGGATGCTCGACTGGTGGGGCGACTGCATCTGGGAGTACTACGCGGCCACCGAGGGCGGCGGGACGATCGCGAGCCCGCGGGACTGGCGCGCGCACCCCGGCACGGTCGGCAACGCGTGGCCGATCAGCGAGCTGCTCATCGTGGACGACGACGGCAACGAGGTCCCGGTCGGGACGCCCGGCACGATCTACATGAAGATGGCCGGGAGCTCGTTCGAGTACAAGGGCGACCAGGAGAAGACGCAGAAGAACCGGCTCAAGGACTTCTTCACCGTCGGCGACATCGGCTACCTGACGCCCGACGGCTTCCTGTTCCTGTCCGACCGCAAGTCGGACATGATCATCTCGGGCGGCGCGAACATCTACCCGGCCGAGATCGAGAACGAGATCACCCTGCATCCGAAGGTCGCCGACGTGGCGGTCTTCGGCATCCCCGACGAGGAGTGGGGCGAGCAGATCAAGGCGGTCGTGGAGCCCGCCGAGGGCGTCGCGCCCGGCCCGGAGCTGGCCGAGGAGATCCTCGCGTCCCTCAAGGGGCGGCTCGCCAAGATGAAGTGGCCGAAGACGGTGGACTTCATCGACACGATGCCGCGCGAGCCGAACGGCAAGCTCCTCAAGCGCAAGCTCCGCGACCCCTACTGGAAGGACCGCGAGAGTGCCATCTGAGACGACGTCGGACGCGGCCGTGGAGCCGAACCACGTCCTGGAGTTCCCGGGCGGGTACACGCGGTCGGTCGGGCCGGTCATCGGGCGGTTCCTGAGCGAGCTGCGCGACGGCCGCCTGGTCGGCGTGCGGACGCGGGACGGGCGCGTGCTCGTCCCGCCCACCGAGTACGACCCCGACACCGGCGAGGACGTGACGGACGAGTTCGTCCCCGTCGGCCCGGCGGGAACGGTGAAGACGTGGTCGTGGGTGGCGACGCCCGGGCGCAGGCACCCGTTCGACCGGCCGTTCGCGTGGGCGCTCGTCCAGCCGGACGGCGCCGACACCGCGCTGCTGCACGCCCTCGACCTCGGGGTCTTCGAGAACGGCGCGAAGCCGCCGAAGCTCCTCAAGACCGGGATGCGCGTGCGGCCGAAGTGGCGCGCGGAGCGCACCGGCGCGGTCGGCGACATCGAGTGCTTCCTCCCCGAGGTCACGATGATCAGCGCGCCGACGCGGCTGGAGTACCGGGTCAAGGGCGGCCGGGCGATGGAGCGGTTCCTGGAGGGGATCTCCGAGGGCCGCATCATCGGGCACAGGTGCGGCGTGTGCGGGCAGGTCATCGTCCCGATGAAGGGGCTGTGCCCGCGCGACGGCGTGCCGACCACCGAGGAGGTCGAGCTCCCCGACACCGGCACCGTCACCACGTTCGCCGTGAACAACCTGCCCGACCCGCGCGCGCCCGAGGTGCCGTTCGTGTCGGCCTACATCCTGCTGGACGGCGCCGGGCTGACGATGCTCGCGCTCGTCGCGGGCATCCCCGCCGACCAGGTCCGGATGGGCATGCGGGTCAAGGCCGCGTGGCGTCCGCGCGAGGAGTGGGGGGCGACCATGGCCAACATCAGGTGGTTCGAGCCGCTCGACGAGCCCGACGTCCCCTTCGACGAGATCAAGGACTATCTGTGAGCAGAGAGATCGCTGTGGTCTCGTTCGTGCAGACCGAGCACACGGGCGCGGACGCGGGGCTGTCGGAGACCGAGATGCTCGCGCCGCTGATCACCGAGATCAAGGAGCGGACCGGGCAGAAGCGGTTCGGGTTCACCTGCTCGGGCTCCAACGACTACCTGGCGGGCGCGCCGTTCTCGTTCGTGTCCGCGCTGGACGCCGTCGGGGCGTGGCCGCCGATCTCGGAGAGCCACGTCGAGATGGACGCGGCGTGGGCGCTGTACGAGGCGTGGGTCAAGCTGCTGCACGGCGAGATCGACACGGCCCTGGTGTACGGGTTCGGCAAGTCGTCGCAGGGCGTGCAGCGCGAGATCGCGACGGCGCAGCTCGACCCGTACCACCTGGCGCCGCTCGGCGTGGACCAGGTGTCGCTGGCCGCGCTCCAGGCCCGCGCCTACCTGGACCGCGCCGGGGTCAAGGAGGACGACCTGCGGGCCGTCGCGGCGCGGTCGCGGGCGGCCGGGCACGACAACCCGTACGCGCTGCACCTGGACGAGCCGGACGCGGGCGAGGAGTACGACGTCGCGCCGCTGCGCCCGTACGACATCGCGCCGATCACCGACGGCGCGGCGGCGATCGTCCTCGCGGCCGGGGACAAGGCCCGCGAGCTGTGCGAACGGCCCGCCTGGATCCGCGGCATCGACCACCGCAGCGACCCGCACTCGCCGGGCGCCCGCGACCTGTCGCGCTCGGAGTCGGCGCGGATCGCCGGGGAGAAGGCGGGCGCGGCGGGCGTCGAGGTCGCCGAGCTGCACGCGGCGTTCACGCACGAGGAGCTCATCCTGCGCGAGGCGCTCGGGATCGGCGAGGCGACCGCCGTGAACCCGTCCGGCGGGCCCCTGTCGGCCAACCCCGTGATGGCGACCGGCCTGATCCGCATCGGCGAGGCCGCGGCCCGCATCCACGACGGCACGGCGACGCGGGTCCTCGGGCACGCGACGGCCGGGCCGTGCCTCCAGCAGAACCTCGTCTGCGTCCTGTCGGGAGAGAAGTAATGGGAAACGCTTGCGCGATCGTCGGCGTGGGCCAGACGGCGTACAAGACCAAGCGGCTGGACGTGTCGATGGCCGGGCTGCTGCGCGAGGCGGCGCGGCGCGCGCTCGACGACGCGGGGCTGACCTGGAAGGACATCGACGCCGTCGTCATCGGCAAGGCGCCCGACCTGTTCGAGGGCGTGATGATGCCCGAGGCGTACCTCGCCGACGCGCTCGGCGCCGCCGGCAAGCCGATCATGCGGGTGCACACCGCGGGATCGGTCGGCGGCTCCACCGCGATCGTCGCGGCGAGCCTCGTCCAGGGCGGCGTGCACGACCGCGTCCTCACCATCGCGTGGGAGAAGCAGTCGGAGTCGAACGCCACGTGGGGCCTCACCGTGTCCGGGCCGTTCACCACCTCGCTCGTGGTCGGGGCGGGCGGCTACTTCGCGCCGCACATCCGCGCGTACATGCGCAGGTCCGGCGCGCCCGACCACATCGGCACGCTCGTCGCCGTCAAGGACCGGCAGAACGCGATCAAGAACCCGTACGCGCACCTGCGCATCCCCGGGATCTCCCGCGAGATGGTCGAGTCCACGCCGATGCTGTGGGAGCCGATCCGCTACCTGGAGACCTGCCCGTCGTCCGACGGCGCGTGCGCGATGGTGCTCGCGTCCGAGGACGCCGCGAAGAAGGCCCCGAACAAGCCCGCCTGGGTGCACGGCACCGCGATGCGCTCCGAGCCGATCTTCTTCGCGGGCCGCGACACCGTGAACCCGCAGGGCGGCAAGGACGCGGCGGCCGACGTGTACCGGCAGGCCGGCATCGCCGACCCGCGCCGCGAGCTCGACGTCGCCGAGGTGTACGTGCCGTTCTCCTGGTACGAGCCGATGTGGCTGGAGAACCTCGGGTTCTGCGGCGAGGGCGAGGGCTGGAAGCTCACCGAGTCGGGCGCGACCGCGATGGACGGCGACATCCCGTGGAACGCCTCCGGCGGAGTCCTGTCGTCCAACCCGATCGGCGCGTCCGGGATGATCCGCTTCGCCGAGGCGGCGCTCCAGGTGCGCGGCCTCGCGGGCGACCACCAGGTGGACGGGGCGCGGCGCGCGCTCGGCCACGCGTACGGCGGCGGCGCCCAGTTCTTCGCGATGTGGGTCGTCGGCAGCGACAAGCCCTGACCCCCCGCCCGCCCCTTCCCCCCGGCCCTGGAGGACGTCCGATGGAGTTCAACCACGCCGACCTGTTCGAGGGAGTCGCGGACGCGATCGGGGACCGCGTCGCGCTCGTCTGCGGCGACCGGCGGCTCACCTACGCCGAGCTGGACGAGCACGCCAACCGCCTCGCCCACCACCTGGAGTCGGCCGGGGTCGGCCCAGGGCGGCACGTCGCGATCCAGCTCTGCAACGGGATCGAGTACGCGGCGGCGATGCTCGCCGCGCTGAAGATCCGCGCCGTTCCGATCAACGTGAACTACCGGTACGTGGAGAGCGAGCTGGTCTACCTCTACCGCGACTCCGACGCCGTCGCGCTGCTGTACGACGTGGAGTTCGAGGAACGGGTCCGTCCCGCCGCCGAGCAGGCGCCCGAGCTGCGGCACCTGATCGCGGTCGGCGGCGAGCCCGCGATCCCGGGCGCGGTCGCGTACGAGGCGGCGCTCGCCGGGCGGCCGGGGACGCGGGGCTTCGCGCCCCGTTCGGGCGACGACACGTACGTGATCTACACGGGCGGGACGACCGGGATGCCGAAGGGCGTCATGTGGTCGACCGAGCAGCTGCTGTTCGCGTTCTGGAACCCGACGTTCCCGCGCCCCGCCAAGCCGGAGGACGTCGTCCGCCTCGCCGCCGAGGCCGGGCCGATGACCATGATGCCGGTGGCGCCGCTGATGCACGGCGCGGCGCAGATGGCCACGTGGATCTCCTGGTGGATGGGCGCGACCGTCGTCTACACGCGCACGTTCGACGCGGCCGACGTGTGGCGGACGATCGAGCGCGAGAAGGTCAACTCGCTCACCATCACCGGCGACGCGATGGCGATCCCGATGGCCGAGGAGCTGGCGCGCGGGTCGTACGACACCTCCTCGCTGCTCGCCTACGTCTCGACCGGCGCGATCTTCACCGGCGCCGTCCGGGACCGGATCCAGGCGCTGCTGCCGAGCACGGTCATCATGGACCGGTTCGGCTCGACCGAGTCGGGCTCCACGGCCGAGGCCGTCGCGGGCTCGACGCCGGAGAAGGGCCTGCGCTTCGCGCCCGACGTCGAGAACGTCACCGTGCTGGACGACGCGCTCCGGCCCGTCCGGCCGGGCTCGGGCGTGATCGGCCAGGTCGCGCGCAGCGGCCACATCGCGCGCGGCTACTACAACGACCCGGAGAAGACGGCGCGGACGTTCCCCGAGGTGGACGGGCGGCGCTGGCTGCTGACCGGCGACATCGCGACCGTCGAGGCGGACGGCTCGATCGCCGTGTACGGGCGCGGCTCGCAGGCGATCAACACCGGCGGCGAGAAGGTGTTCCCGGAAGAGGTCGAGGCCGTGCTGAAGGGCCATCCGGGCGTCTACGACGCGGTCGTGACCGGCATCCCCGACCCGCGCTGGGGCAGCCGGGTCGCCGCCGTCGTCCAGCTCGCGGCTCCGGCGGACGCGTCGGCGGCGTCCGGGGCGGCGCCCTCCCCGGAGGAGCTGGACGCCCACTGCCGCAAGGAGCTGTCGGGCTACAAGGTGCCGCGCGCGTACGCGTTCGTGGAGGAGATGAAGCGCTCGCCCGCGGGCAAGGCCGACTACCGCTGGGCCAAGCAGGTGGCCGAGGACTCCGCGTCCGCCTGACGTCCGGGCCGGCCGGGGCCCGCCGCCGGCCCGCCGCTCCGTCCTCCGGAGGGGCGGGTCTTGCCGGTGCCGGGTGGGCCCCGGGATCCTTGTGGGACCCGGGGCCGCCGCTGGGAGCGCTTGTTAGCGGCCCTAACGAACACCATCCTACGCCCCGTCCGGACCGGATCGCCTGGTCAGCGGTGTCTGGTGCGCCACACGACGGGTCCGCCGGCCCTGGCCCGCCGGAGGGCGGGGAGTAGAGTCTCCGGAAAAGAGTTGCTCTCGTTGAGAGTTTCTCGCGGGCGGCCCCAAGGAAGCGAGGTGCGGCGTGCCGACCCCGGAGCGCGCGCGGATGGTGCGGGAACTTCAGGTGGCGGTCCAGCGCAGCACGATGTTCACGGTACTGCTGCATCACACGACCGCGAGCAAGGCGGGCATGAACGTCACCGACTCGCAGTGCATCAACGCGCTGACCCTGGACGGCCCGCAGACGCCGGGCCAGCTCGCCCAGCTCATGGGCATCACCACCGGCGGCGCGATCACCGCCGTGATCGACCGGCTGGAGAAGGCCGGCTACGTCAAGCGCACCCGCGACGCGGGCGACCGGCGGCGCGTGATCGTCGAGCTCGTCCCGGAGAACGCGGCGCGGTTCGGGGAGTACTTCGGGCCGATCGGCCAGGTCTTCGAGGAGCGCATCAGCGGCTACACCGACGAGCAGGTCGGCTTCATCCTCGACTGGATGCGCAGCAGCAACGAGGCGATGCCCCAGGTCATCGAGGAGATCCGCCGCCTGCCCTGACCGGCTGGCGCGCCGGGGCGCCAGGCGCCCTGCGACCGCCGGGCTCAGGGGACCAGGCGTCCCCTGAGCAGGTCCATCAGCGTCGCCTGCACGTCCGACACGGCGCGGGACGGCTGGAGGGCCCGCCAGTCGAGGGCGACGGTCAGCACCATGCCGAAGACCGCCGACGCGGCCGTCCCGACGTCGAGGTCGGAGCGCAGCTCGCCGGACGCGACCGCGTCGCGCAGCACGTCCGCGATCACGCCGATGGCGCGCTCGCGGATGAGGCGCGCGGCGTGCTGCCAGTCGCCGCCCGACCGCCACGTCTCGGCGATGAGGATCCGCGCGAACGGCTCGTGCTCGCCGATGAACGCCAGCTCGGCGGCCACCACCGCCTCCAGCGCGCCGAGCGGCGGCAGGCCGGCCGCGGCGTCGCGCAGCGCGGTCGCGAGGCGGTCGACGCCGTACTCCAGCAGCGCCGCGAACAGCGCCGCCTTGCTGCCGAAGTTGTAGTAGACGGTGCCCTTCGCGACGCCCGCCCGCTCGGCGATCTGGTCGACGGTCGTCGCGGCGAGCCCGCCCTCGGCGATCAGCTCGATCGCCGCCGTGAACAGCCTCTCCCGGGTGGCGGTCCGGCCCATCGCCCCTCGTCTCACGGTCGCGGCGCGCTCAGAGCTGGAGCGCGGGGTGCAGCCGCTTCATCGTCCACACCCGGTTGTGCCGGACGGCGAGCGCGGTGAGCGCGAGCCCGCCCGCGAGGAACGCCGCCAGCACCGCACAACCCTGCCACACCGAGGCGAGGTCGCCGCCACCGATCAGGTGCCGCACCGCGTCCACCACCCACGGCATCGGCAGGTACGGCCGGATCGCCTGGAAGAACGCCGGGCTCGTCTCGATCGGGTACGTCCCGGCGGCGGAGGTGAGCTGGAGCATCAGCAGCGCGAGCGCGATGATCCGGCCGACCGGCCCGAACCGGGCGTTCACCCACTGCACGACGGCGAGGAACGCGGCGGCGGCGAGCACCAGGAACGCGACCAGCCCCGGCCAGTGCACCGCCTGGAGCCCGAGCCCGAAGTGCAGGACGGCGAGCACCACCCCGACCTGCCCGGCGCCGACCGCGACGGCGGGCAGCCAGCCCGCGAGCGCCACCCTCCAGCCGGGCGCGGTGCCCGCGAGCGCGCGCGGGTTCAGCGGGCGCAGCATCATGTAGATGATCATCGCGCCGACCCAGAGGGCGAGCGGCACGAAGAACGGGGCGAAGCCCGTGCCGTAGTTGGGGGCCTTGTTGTCGGTCGCGCTCGCGAGCCGTACCGGGTCGCTCATCATCCCGGCGCGGGCGTCGCGCTCCTTGGACCCGTAGTCCGGCACCTGCCGGACGCCGTCGTCCAGGCCGTTCGCGAGCTTGCGGCCGCCGTCGGAGAGCTGGCCGAGCGCGGTCTCCAGGGACACCGCGCCGCCCGACAGCCGCCCGAGCCCGTCGCGCAGGTCGCCCGCGCCCCCGGACAGCGTGCCGAGCCCTCCGGTGAGCTGGGACGATCCCGCCAGGAGCTTCCCGGCGCCCGCGTTGACCTGGCGCGTGCCGGCGTTCAGCCGGTCCACGTCGCGGCGCGCCTGCGCCACCTTTCCCGCGAGGCCGGGCGCCGCCCGCGCGATGGTGCGCGCGCCCTTCTCGACCGCGCGGGCGTCCGCTGCGACCTTGCGCAGGTCGCCGGTGTGGCCGCGCACGTACCCGTCCACCTGGCGGGCGACGGTCACGACCTGCCCGGCCGCGCGCGTGAGGTCGCCGCGGACGTCCGCCGGGACCTCGGGATGCGCGTCGAGGTAGCGCTTCAGCTCCGCCCGCGCCGACTCGGCCCGCGTGACGGCGGCGGACGTCTGCGCCGGGAGCCGCCCCGCGCCGTCCGCGAGGGCGTCGGCCCCTCGGGCGACGGCCAGGGCCGCCTGCCGGATCTCCGGCGCGTTCTCGCGCAGCAGCGGAACGAGCGTGTCGCCCGCCCTGTCCACGACCGAGGTGAGGCGCTGCATGCCCTGCGCGACCTGGCCGGTGCCGGAGCGCAGGTCGTCCAGCCCGCTCGTCAGCCGCCCGCTGCCGTCGCGGGCGGTGTCGATGCCGCCCTTCAGCTTCCCGGCGCCCGCCTTCGCGTCGTCCGCGCCCTTGGCGAGCTTCCCGGCGCCGTCCTCGGCCTGGCCCGAGCCGTCCGCGAGCTTGCCCGCCCCATCGGCCGCCTCGCCCAACTTCCCGTGCAGCTTGCCGAACGACACGAAAATCTGGTCGAGGTAGCCGCGCACGGCCTTGCTCCCTGCCGCGCTGCCGATCTCCTTGAACGCGGCCTGCGCGAGCGTCCCGACGACGTAGTTGTTCGCGTCGTTCATCTGGAGCTTGAGCCCGGCGGGGGAGGGCGTGCCGTTCCCTGAGGGCGACGCGATCCGCGCACTGAAATCCGACGGGATCGTCAGCGCCATGTAGTAGCGGCCCGAACGCACCCCGTCCGCCGCCTTCTCCGCGTCCACCGTCTTCCAGTCGAACACCTGCCGCTTCTTCAGCTCGTCGGCGAGGTCCCGGCCCGCGTGGACGGTCTTGCCGTTCGCCTTGGCGGGCTGGTCGTCCACCACCAGCGCGACCGGGACGTGCCGCAGCCGGGCGTACGGGTCCCAGAACGACCACAGGTACAGCCCCGCGTACAGCAGCGGCAGCAGGACGAGCCCGGCCAGCGCGATCCGCGTCAACCGGTTGCGCTGGAAGCGGCGCAGCTCCAGGCCGCCCGACGCCAGTGCGGGAAGCCTCATCGGCGGACCTCCTCCAGAAGCCGGACCGGCGCCGCGAACTCCGCGGCCGGTCCGAGGTCATGGCAGGACGCGACCACCGTCACGCCCGCGTCGGCCACCGCGCGCAGCCGCCGCCACAGCTCCCGCTGCCGTTCGAACGGGAGCCCTTCGTCCACGTCGTCCAGCAGGAGCAGGCCGGGCTCGCCGACCAGCGCGAGCGCGACGCCGAGCAGTTGCGCCTCGTCCGGCGCGAGGTCCTCGGCCAGGGTCTTCGGGTCGAGCCCCCCGATCCCGGCCCGTTCGAGCGCCGCGCGGACGCGTCCGCGCCGTCCGCGCCACCGCCCGAGCAGCCCCTCGTGCAGGTCCAGGGCCTCGCTCACGTGCTCGCCCACGGTCAGCGCCGGGTCGAGGTCGGTCACGCCCGGCACGATCCCGAGCGCCGCCACCCGCTGGACGGCCCGCAGGTCGCGCGGGATCCGGTGCGTCCCGATCACGGCCGTCCCGCCACTCGGCCTCATCCGCCCGCCGAGCGCCAGCAGCAGCGCGGTACGCCCCGAACCGGCGATCCCCCGACCGCGGCGAGCCCGCCCGCCGGGACGTCCAGGTCAACGCCCTGGAACACCCAGCCGCGCGACCCGCGCAACGACAGGTCTCGCGCCCGCACGGGCAGCCCCCGCGAAGGGACCGCTCCGGGGCGGCCCCCTCCGTCCCGGAGCGGTCGTGCCCAGGGACGGCCGCTTCGGTCCCCCCGGCCGCGGCGGCCGTCCCTGGAGTCTCGGACGTCATCACGGTCCCTCAGAATTTGAACTGACCGGTCAGTACAAATCTAACCCCGAGAGGACGGTGCACCCCCACGTCCGGGTGGTGACCTCCACCACCTGTCCGCAGGGAGCCGTTCGACACGGAAACGGGCCGGTGACCTCGCCCACACATCTATTGGATCGAGCGTCTGACATGGCAGACTCCGCCCATGACGGACTCGAAGGCACCGCGCCTCTCCACGGCCGGACGGTTCCCGCGCCCGGCCCGCGCGCTCGCCGGCACGCTCGCCACGATGGGCACGCTGCACTTCCTCGCGCCGAAGCCGTTCGACGCGATCGTCCCGCGCGGCTCCCCGGCGGCCCGCGCACCTGGACGCACCTCAGCGGCCTGGCCGAGCTGACCTGCGCCGCCGCGATCGCCCTGCCCACCACCCGCAAGGCGGGCGCCCTCGCCGCCGCGGGCCTGTTCGTCGCGGTCTTCCCGGCCAACGTCAAGATGGCCCGCGACTGGCGCCGCCGCCCCCTCCCCCTGCGCGCCGCCGTCTACGCCCGCCTGCCCCTCCAGGCCCCCCTCATCGCCTGGGCCCTCTCAGTGGCCCGCTCCGCAGACCGCTGACCCCGGCCCCTGGGTGGGGTCAGCGGGTGGTGATGATGGCGGAGCCGTGGCCGAAGAGGCCCTGGTTGACCGCTATGCCAGCGCGGGCGTTGGCGACCTGGCGGGACTCTGAGCGGCCCTGGAGCTGGCGGGTCAGTTCGCATACCTGGGCTATGGCCTGGGCCGGGATCGCCTCGCCGAACGACGCCAGGCCGCCGGAGGGGTTGACCGGGACGCGGCCGCCCAGGGCCGTCGCGCCGGAGCGGAGCAGGTCCTCGGCGCCGCCGGGCTCGCACAGGCCGATGTCCTCGTACCAGTCCAGCTCCAGCGCGGTGGACAGGTCGTACACCTCGGCCAGGGAGAGGTCCTCGGGGCCGAGGCCCGCCTCCTCGTACGCGGCGTGCGCGATGGCCGAGCGGAACGGGCGCTCGGGCTCGGGCGCGGTCATCGCCGAGTCGGTCGCGAAGTCGGGCAGGTCCAGCACCGTCTTCGGGAACGTCGGAGTGACCGTGGACAGCGCCTTGATGCGGACCGGGTCCGCGACGCCGTGCCGTCGCGCGAAGTCCATCGAGGAGAGCACCAGGGCCGCGCCGCCGTCGCTCGTCGCGCAGATGTCCAGCAGGCGCAGCGGGTCGGCGACCACGGCGGACTCGCGGACGTCGTCCAGGGTCACCTCCTTGCGGTACCGGGCATTCGGGTTGGCGAGGCCGTGCCGGGCGTTCTTGACCTTGACGGCCGCGAAGTCGTCCAGCGTCGCGCCGTGCACCGCCATGCGGCGGCGGGCGTAGAGGGCGAAGTAGATCGGGTTGGTCGCGCCGAGCAGGCGGAACCGCAGCCAGTCCGGGTCGTCGGGGCGGTCGCCGCCGACCGGCTTGAAGAAGCCCTTCGGCGCGGCGTCGGCGCCGACGACGAGCGCGACGTCGCAGAGCCCCGCGAGGATCTGCGCGCGGGCCGAGTTGATCGCCTGCGCGCCCGACGCGCAGGCCGCGTAGCTGCTGGACACGCGCGCGCCCGACCAGCCGAGCGCCTGGGCGAACGTGGCGCCCGCGATGAAGCCCGGGTAGCCGTTGCGGATCGTGTCGGCGCCCGCGACGTACTGCACGTCCGGCCAGGACACGCCCGCGTCGGCGAGCGCCTCGCGGGCGGCGGCGAGCCCGTACTCCACGAAGTTGCGGCCCCACTTGCCCCACGGGTGCATCCCGGAGCCGAGAACGGCGATGTCGCGGCTCATGCGCCCGCTCCGCCCGCGCTCGCCGGCCGCCACATCCACACGGTGTACTCGGCCTCGTCGTCCTCGTACAGGACGCCCTCGGTCAGCTCGACCTCCATGCCCACCTCCAGGTCCGCCGGGGTGAGGCCGGGGACCATCTGGCCGAGCACGACCATGCGCTCGGCCTCCAGCTCGACGGCGGCGACCGTGTACGGCTCGAACGGGTCGGGCGAGACGTACGGGGGCGGCGGCTTGTAGCGCGCGTCGGCGTACGACCAGACGCGGCCCCGGCCGGACAGGGCGTACTCCTCCAGCTCCGAGCCGTCCTTCGGGCCCGTGCAGCCGGGGTTGCGGCAGGCCAGCTCGTTGCGCGGGAAGTACGGGGTGCCGCACGCCGCGCAGCGGGTGCCGAGCAGGCGTACGTCCCCGGAGGCTGCGGTGTGCCAGCCCTCGATCGCCGGGCGCCGTTCCTTGGTGGTGCTCACGCGGCCCTCCTGTCAGGTCACTCCCGGCGCACTTTACCAACCAAGCGACCGTTCAAGACAGGGGCCATGGTCAGCGCGGCGGCGAGCCCGGCGGCGAGCAGCAGCAGGACGTAGGCGCCGGTGCCGTCCCAGCGGCCGTGCTCGTAGGCGACGCCGCCGGCCGTCCCGCCGACGCTGCTGCCCAGGTAGTAGGCGAACAGGTAGAGCGCCGACGCCTGCGCGCGGGCGCCCGAGGCGCGCAGCCCGACCCAGCCGCTCGCCACCGAGTGCGTCGCGAAGAACCCGACCGTGAAGACCAGCAGGCCGACCGCGACGAGCGGGAGCGAGGAGGGCAGGGTGAGGGCCAGCCCGGCGGCGGCCAGCAGCAGCGCGCCGGACAGCACCCTGCGGCGGCCGGTGCGGTCCGCGAGCGTCCCGGCGCGGGCGGACGCGGCCGAGCCCGCGACGTTCATCACCGCGATCAGCGACACGACGGCCTGCGGCAGGTGGAACGGCGCGTCCAGCAGCCGGTAGGTCATGAAGTTGTAGACGGTCACGAACCCCGCCATCGCGACGAGCGCGATCAGGTACAGGCGGCGCAGGCCGGGGTCGCGCAGGTGGCCGAGCAGCGGCCGGTAGTCCACCCGGGACGGGCGGAAGAAGCGCGACGGCGGCAGGAGCAGCCAGAACGCGGCCGTGAACGCCAGCGCGACGAGCGCGGTGACCCCGAGCGCCCACCGCCAGCCCGCGACGTCGGTCACGACGCCGGGCACGAGGCGCCCGAGCACGCCGCCGATGCCGGTCCCCGCGACGTAGCGGCCCATCGCGCCGCCGAGGTGCTCCCTGTGCACCTCGTCGGCCAGGTAGGCCATCGCGACGGCGGGCACCCCGGCGAGCGCGAGGCCCTGGAGGGTCCGGACGGCCGCCAGCATCCCGAACGTGGAGCACAGCGGGACCAGCAGCCCGATCAGCGCGGACGCCACCGACGACACGATCATCACGCGGGTCCGGCCGAACCGTTCCGACAGGGAGCTGACCGGGATCACCGCGACCGCGACGGCGCCGGTCGCGAGGGAGACCAGCAGGCTCGCCCGCGCGGGCGAGACGTGGAAGCTCTCCGACAGCTCGGGCAGCAGCGCCTGCGTGCAGTACAGCGACATGAACGTGGTGAGCCCGGCGGCGAACAGCGCGAGGTTGACGCGGCGCAGGCCGGGCGAGCCGAGCCGGTGCCGTTCGGGTTCCTCCGGATCCGCGGTGTCGGGGGCGGCGGGGGGCGAGGCGGACGTCATGGCCTCCAGGCTGCGCCGCCCGCTGTCATGCGTCCAATGAGAGTTCGCATGGAAAACGATGCGGTGGCAGCATGAGTCCATGGATCTCACGGTGGTGCGGTGGTTCCTCACGGTCGCCGAGCTGGGCCATGTGACGAACGCCGCAGCCGAGCTGCGGGTCTCCCAGCCCGGCCTGTCGCGGGCGATCGCCCGGCTGGAGCGCGAGCTCGGCGCGCCGCTGTTCGACCGCGCCGGACGGGGCGTCGCGCTCAGCCGCTACGGGACGGTGTTCGCCGAGCACGCCCGCAGGCTCGTCGCCGAGGACGAGGCCGCGCGGCGGGCGCTCGCCCAGGCCGCCGACCCCGAGCGCGGCGAGGTGTCGCTGGCGTTCCTGCACACCCAGGGCCCTCGTTCGTGCCCGACCTGATCCGCCGGTTCCGGGAGGGCCGTCCCGGCGTCACGTTCCGGCTGACCCAGGACCGTTCGGAACGGCTCGTCGCGGCGCTGCGCGAGGGGCGCGCCGACCTCGCGATCACCAGCCCCGACCCGGAGGACCCCGCGCTCACCTGGCGGCCGCTGGTCACCGAGCGGCTCCAGCTCGTCGTCCCGGCCGGGCACCGCCTCGCCGGGCGGAAGCGGGCCGGGCTGGCGGACGTGGCGGACGAGCCGTTCGTGGCGTTCCGGCGCGGAGCGGGGCTGCGCGCGAACTTCGAGGAGCTGGCGGAACGGGCCGGGATCAGGCCGCGCATCGCGTTCGAGGGCGAGGAGTCGATGACCGTGCGGGGCCTGGTCGCGGCGGGCCTCGGCGTCGCGGTGGTCGCGCCGCAGCCCGAGGGGACGTGGTGCACGGCGTGCGGCACCTCGCGCTCGCCGACCCCCGCGCGACCCGGACGATCGGGCTGGTGTGGGCGGCCGGCCGGACCCGGCCGCCGGTGGTGGAGGGGTTCCGCCGGTTCGTGCTGGCGGGCCGGGCGGGGCAGCTAACTGACTCGTCAGTCACTTGGGTACAGTGAACCGAGCCGGATTCTGTCGCGAGGGAGTGAGAGCGGATGCGGACTGGACTACAGGGGAAGACCGCCCTGGTCACGGGCGCCTCCCGGGGGATCGGCAAGGCGATCGCCGCCGGGCTCGCCGCCGAGGGCGCCGACGTCGTGCTGTCCTCGCGCAGGCAGGACGCGCTCGACGAGGTGGCCAAGGAGCTCGGCGCGGCGTACCCGGACGTCCGGTTCCTCGCCAAGGCCGCGCACGTCGGCGACGCCGACGCCGCCGCGGCGTGCGTGGACGCCGCCGTCGCCGAGTTCGGCGGCGTGGACGTCCTGGTCAACAACGCCGGGACCAACCCGTACTTCGGCCCGATGGTGGACATCGAGCCCGCCGCCGCCGCCAAGACCGTCCAGGTCAACCAGTTCGCGATCGTCCAGTGGACGAACCTCGCCTGGCACCGCTCCATGAAGGAGCGCGGCGGGTCGATCATCAACATCGCGTCCGTCGGCGGCCTGGTCACCGAGCACGGCATCGGCTACTACAACGCCACCAAGTCGGCCGTCATCCACATCTCCCGGCAGTTCGCGATGGAGCTGGCGCCGAAGGTGCGCGTCAACGCCATCGCGCCCGGCCTGGTCAAGACCGCCCTCGCCCGCGCGCTGTGGGAGAACAACGAGGAGCAGATCGGCGCGTACATGCCGCTCGGCCGGATCGGCGTGCCCGAGGACATCGCGAACGCCGCGGTCTTCCTCGCGGGCGACACCGCGTCGTGGATGACCGGGCAGACCATGGTGGTGGACGGCGGCGCCACCGTCCGCCCCTCGATCGCGTAAGGGAGACCGCATGTCGCGCTGGGGACTGACCATTCCGCTCACCGGGCTGCCGCTCGCCGAGCACCGGGAGATCGTCGAGAGCCTGCCCGGCCTCGGCTACACCGACGCCTGGTCCTCCGAGACCAACGGAACCGACGCGTTCACCCCGCTCGCCCTCGCCTCGCAGTGGGCGCCGGACCTGCGCCTCGGGCCCGCGATCGTGCCCGTCTACACGCGCGGGCCCGCGCTGCTCGCCCAGCAGGCCGCCACGGTCGCGGACCTCGCGCCGGGACGGTTCGTGCTCGGCATCGGCACCTCCTCCGACACGATCGTCCAGCGCTGGAACGGCGTCGCGTTCGACGAGCCGTACAAGCGGACCCGCGACACGCTGCGCTTCCTGCGCAAGGCCCTCGCCGGGGAGAAGGTCAAGGAGGAGTACGACACGTTCGCCGTCAAGGGCTTCAAGCTGGAGTCGGCGCCCGCGTCCCCGCCGCCGATCGTGCTCGCCGCGCTGCGGCCCGGGATGCTGCGCCTCGCCGCCCGTGAGGCCGACGGCGCGATCACCAACTGGCTCGCGCCGAAGGACGTGCCGACCGTGCGCGGCGAGCTGGGCGACGGGCCGGAGCTGATCGCCCGGCTGTTCGTGTGCCCCACCGCCGACGCGGACGAGGCGCGCGCCATCGGCCGCTGGATGATCGCCGCGTACATGACCGTGCCGGTCTACCGGGCGTTCCACGAATGGCTCGGCCGCGGCGACGCGCTCGCCCCGATGAACGAGGCGTGGGCCGCGGGCGACCGCAAGAAGGCTCTGGAGGTCATCCCGGACGAGGTCGTGGACGACCTGATCGTGCACGGCTCGCCCGACAGGTGCCGCGCCCGCGTCCGCGAGTACGTCGACAGCGGCCTGACCACGCCCGTTCTCGCGATCGTCCCCGGCGGCGGCCTGTCGCCCGCCGAGGCGGTGCGGGCGCTCGCGCCGGACGCGGGCTGAGCCGCGGCCCCGCGGAACTTCCCGGCGCCCGGCGTTTACGCACGTTCATCGCGGGGAGGGTGGGGCGAACGCCAACCCGCTATCACCGAGACGTGTGAGGAGCTGATCATGCTTACGCTGACCAGCGGTGCCGTCCAGGTCATAAAAACCGTGACCGCCAACCCCGAACTGCCGCCCGAGACGGGCATCCGCATCGAGTCCGGAGTCGACGGCTCCGACGCGCTGCGGCTCTCGGTCGCGCCGGCCCCCGAGGCCGGCGACCAGGTCGTCGAGGAGGAGGGCGCCCGGGTCTACCTGGAGGCCGAGGCCGCCCAGCTCCTCGACGGCAAGACCCTCGACGCGCAGGTGGACCCGCAGGGCGACGTGGCCTTCACGATCGCCGAAGGGGACACCGGAGCCTGAGGGCTCCCGGGCCCGGCGGCCCCGGCCCGGCGCGAGCCGGGGCGGGCGCGCGGGTCCGCGGACGCGCCCGGCCGCGCCTGGTCCGCTCCCCGCTCGATCAGGAGCGCCCGGACGGCCGCCGACGGGGTGCCGGTCCTTCCCTGGACCGGCGCCCCATCGCGGCCGTCGCGGCGTCGCCGTCCGGCCGGAGAGCGGCGCCCCGTCGGCGCCGGTCTGCGAGACTGGCGCCCGTGACGTCCCCGACCGAGGACCCGGACGGGCGAGCGGCCCCGTCCCGCGAGGAGCTGGACCGGCAAGTGCGCGATCACTACGGGAGCTGGCGCGACCAGCCGAAGGGCCTGGCCTGCGCGGTGATCGCCGCGTTCGCGGTCCTCACCACGCTCGCGTTCGCCGTCGTCGTCCTGCTGGTCGTCCTCGCCGCCGTCTGAACGGCCCGCCCCGCGAGAGCGGTGCTTCGCCTCACTCCGGGAACGACGGGTGCGGGCCCAGCGACCAGTACTCGAACAGCCCGTAGCCCACGGCGGCGGACGTCGGCGCCGCCCCGTCCAGGTACTCGTAGCGGCCCACCGCGTCGACCATCCCCCACATGCGTGCGGCGTCCTCAGGGACGCGCGTGTCGTACGTGACGCCCTGCACCTTCAGCTCCGGCCCCTGGTACATGCCGTGCTTCCAGTCGGGCTCCAGCCCGTACCCGGTCCCCACCATCATGTGGACGGGCAGGATCGGCGTCGCGCGGATCGCGAACGGCTCGCCGCCCGGCGGGGCGAACGCGAGCGTGGCGGTGACCACGTCGCGCGTCCCCTCGGCGTAGTCGGGACGGTACTCGGGGCGGCCCAGGTACTCGGGCTCGCGCGCCTCGTCCGGCCAGACGCGCACGGCCTCCTCCAGGACGCGGCGGCCCTTCTCGTCCTCCTGGACGATGCAGAGCACCGAGTGGTCCTCGAACTGGATCGGCGCGTACATCCAGTAGAACGTCCCGGCGTTCTTGACCTGGATGCCGGGCGGCTCCGGCTCGCCGACCGGGCGGATGCCCCACGAGCGGTCGCGCGACCCCCACCAGCGGTCCGGGGTCACCTCGATCCGCTCGCCGTCGACGGTGATCGAGCCGGTCCAGCGGCCGGTCTGCGCGAGGCGGCGCGAGTCGAAGACGACGCGCTCCTGCCAGCGCAGGTAGTGCGGTGGTTCGAGCTGCGCCGGGATCGTCCCCTCCCAGGCCAGGTCGAACGAGAGCCCGTGCCCGGCGTCGTCCAGCGAGACCCGCAGCCGCTTCAGGCCCTCGACGACCTCCACCCGGAACGGCCCGACCGCGGTGTCCATCCGGTCGTCGCCGAGTTCGCGGGACGCGCGGACGACCTTGTGCAGCGGGCCCCGGCGGACCACGGCGAACGCGTCCATCACGCCGAGGTTCGGATACTGCCCGATCCCGATGATCATCATCAGGTCGTCCGAGCACGGGTGGACGTTGAAGTAGTAGCGGTCGTAGAAGTTGCGGTCGGAGGTGGTGACGTGGCGCATCACCTCCGGGGCCTGGTGGATCGGGTAGTCGTCCAGCGGCGACAGCGTCATGCGGTCCCTCCGTTCGCGGGGCTCCGGGACGGCCCCAGGATGCGGGCGAGGAGCCGGGTGCAGTTGTTGTCGTGGGGGAAGGCGTCGCCGGGCTCGATCCAGCCGAAGTCGATCATGGCCTGCCCGATCCTGGCCATGATCACCGAGAACTTGAAGCCCGACAGCACCTCGTAGTAGTCCAGGTCGCGCACCGGGCGGCCGAGCAGCGCCTCGTACCGCGCGACGGTCTCCTCGGGGGACGGGAACCCGGGCAGGCGCGGCACCCCGATCCCGTCCGAGTGGTGCCGGTCCAGGAACAGGAACCACGCCAGGTCCTCCTCCGGCGCGCCGAGCACGGCCGTCTCCCAGTCGAGGACGGCGGCGGGCGCGCCGTCCTGGAAGATGACGTTGCCGATCCGGGCGTCCCCCCACAGGACCGCCGGCGGACCGGGCTCCTCGGGACGGTGCGCCCGCAGCCATTCCAGCGCGCGCAGCGCCGTGTCCTGCGGCCCGTCGTACGCCCAGTGCAGGTAGTGCTCGTAGTACGCGAGCCGCTGCTCCAGGCCCGTCGCGCCCCACTCCGGCTGGTCGAGGAAGCCGAGGCCGAGCGCGTCCGCGTCCAGCCGGTGCAGCCGCGCGACGATCTCCAGCGTGGACCACCACATCGCGGCCCGCTCCTCCGGCGGGACCTCGGTCACCCAGCCGTCCATGTGGTACGGCGGCATGTCGGTCGGGACGCGGCCCTCGATCCGCCCCATCACGAAGAACGGGGCGCCGAGCACGTCCGGCGACGGCTCGTACCAGCGGATCGGCGGGACGGGGATCGGCGTGCGCTCGTCGAGGATCCGCATCAGGCGGTACTGCTCCTCGAAGCGCGGCTCGGGGAAGATCTGGTAGTGCGCGGGCGCGACCCGCGCCACGAGCGGCTCCACCCGCTCGCCGCCGCCCGGGTCGGTCCACGCGGCGTCGAACAGCAGGGTCTCGCTGGAGAAGCCGCTGGTCTTCGGGGTCTCCAGCATCGGGATCCGCGCGCCGGGCAGCCTCCGGCCCAGCCAGCCGGTGAGGAGCGCGCGGGTCGTCTCGGGGTCGCGCTGGTCGGGAACGGGCATCGCCGCCTCCAGAACAGAAAGTGAAACGTGTTCTATCAACGGCGCGGTGGGCGGTCAATGGCCGCGCGGGGCCGCGCGCCCCCGGCCTGCGGCTATACCAATCCGCACGAGCAAGCGACCGGCCGGGCATGATTGCCCGAACGTGCGCAGGGGAACGTCCGGCCGCCCGTACCGCCGTGAAATCATCGGACCATGCGCTTCACCAAACTCGGACATTCCTGCGTACGGCTCCAGAAGGACGACCGGACGATCGTCATCGACCCCGGCGCGTTCAGCGAGGCGGCGGACGCCCTCGCCGGAGCCGACGCGGTGCTGGTCACGCACGAGCACTTCGACCACTTCGACGCCGACGCGCTCCGCAAGGCCATGGCGGACGACCCGCGGCTGGAGGTCTGGACGTCCCGGGTCGTCGCCGGGAGCCTCGCCGACCTCGGCGGCCGCGTCCACCAGGTCGGGCACGGCGACGCGGTCACCGTCGCGGGCTTCGACGTGCACGTCTACGGCGAGGACCACGAGATCCTGCACCCCGACGTCCCGCCGATCCCCAACACCGGCTTCCTCGTGGACGGCGAGGTGTTCCACCCGGGCGACGCGCTCACCGTGCCGTCCGAGCCCGTCCGCACGCTCTGCCTGCCGGGCAACGCGCCCTGGATGAAGATCCCGGAGCTCTACACCTACGCGCGCGAGGTCCACCCCGAACGCGCCTTCGTCATCCACGACGGGCTGCTCAACGAGGTCGGCCTGAAGGGCATGGAGATGCACGTCGGCAACGCCGGCAAGGACGTGGGCGCCGACTTCCGCCGCCTCGCCCCCGGCGAGTCGGTGACCCTGGGCGCCGAGTGACGCCCGCGCCCCCGCCGGACGGCGCGCTCGCGCCGTCCGGCGAAGCGACGCCCATGCCCCGCGGCGCGGCGGTGGCCGGAGGCCCGCGCCCGATCCAGGCGGTCTTCTTCGACATCGGCGAGACCCTGGTGAACGAGGGCGAGATCTACGGGCGCTGGGCCGACTGGCTCGGCGTGCCCCGGCACACGTTCCTCACCAAGCTGGGCGCCGTCCTCGCGTCCGGCGGCGGCTACATGGACCTGTTCGAGTACTTCCGGCCCGGTTTCGACCTGGAGGCCGAGGAGAGGCGGCGGGCGGAGGCGGGCGTCCCCAACGGGTTCGGGCCGGACGACGTGTACCCCGACGTCCGCGACTGCCTCGCCCGGCTCAAGGCGCAGGGCCTGTACGTCGGCGTCGCGGGCAACCAGCCGGCCGAGGCCGCCGAGCAGTTCGCCGCGCTCGACCTGGACGTGGACGTCGTCGGGATCTCCGACGTGTGGGGCGTCCAGAAGCCCTCCCCGGAGTTCTTCGAACGCTGCGCGCAGCTCGCCGACGTCCTGCCCGACCACGTCCTGTACGTGGGCGACCGCCTGGACAACGACGTCCGCCCGTCCCTCGCGTACGGGATGCGCGCCGCGTTCCTGCGCCGCGGCCCCTGGGGCCACATCCAGCGGGACCCCGAGGCCGAACGCGACGCGGACTTCACGTTGGACGACCTGTCGGTCCTCCCCGGCCTCGTCGCCGAACGGAACACCGTCCCCTAAGGGTCATCCCGTAATCCTCTGGTACGGCCCCCGAACAGGCCGTTCGGTGGATGTGGGGGCGGTGTCCGGTTCGTAGCTTGGAGCATGTAGCCGCAAGCCGCGGGTACGCACACAGCTCCACTCGAAACGGGGAGAGAACAACCATGAACGGCCTCTACCGCCCGCGCCACGGCCGCATGATCGGAGGGGTCTGCGCCGGGCTCGCGCGCCGGTTCGGCCTCGCTCCTTCCACCGTCCGGCTGCTCGCCCTGCTGTCCTGCCTGCTGCCCGGCCCGCAGTTCGTGGTGTACCTGGTCCTGTGGGCGATGCTGCCCAACGAGGACCGCCACCACGCCGCCGCCCACTGACCCATCCCGCGCCGCCCGCACGCGCGGACTGCCCGTCCGCACGTGCGGGGCGTCCGTTCTTCCTCCAGGCGGGGTGTGCGGGTTGGGGCAAGATCATCGGTAAGCCTTGGTCCGGGCCCGCGCAGGGTGTTAGATCGTGGCACAGCGTTTCCCAGCGGGCAGGGAGAGGAGTCGCTGTGCCAGAGGACGGCCCGGCGCCCGAGGCCGGCACCGCCGCCGCGGCGGGGCTGCTCGGGGTCCTGCGGGACCTCGCCCTCGCGCGCCGCCGCCCGGTCCGCGACCTCGCCGCGCACGAGCAGGTCCACTGGCTGGCCGACCTGCCCGGCGACGTCTACGTCGAGACCGACGCGGGCCCCGGCGACGTGCTGTTCAGCGTCCCGGTCATCCCGCTGACGCCGCCCGCCGTGCTGGAGGAGTTCGACGGCTGGCTCGGGCTGCGGCACTGGTACCGGACGCTCCGCGACATCGCCGAGCGCGTCCCCGCGCAGGGGCACGAGACCGTCCTCGCGGCGGGCCTGCTGACGTGGCGGCCCGACGGCGGCACCGCCGTGCGCGACCACCTGCTCGCCACGCCCGTACGGGTCGCCGTGGACGAGCGCACCGGGCGCGTCGACGTCGTCCTCGCCGGGCACACGCTGCTGCGCGACCGCGACCTGCTCGCCGGGCTGCCCGGCTACCTGCCCGCCCGCACCGACTGGGTCCGCGAGGCCGTCCAGACCGGGCAGGGCTTCGGGCTGCGCGCCTCCACCGGCGACGTCCTGCGCAAGTGGGCGGGGACGGCGCTCGCCGACGACGTCGCGTACCGCGAGGACTGGGCGCCGGACGCCACCGGCCCCGCCCCGGGCGTCCCGCGCCTGCGGCTCGCGCCCGCGCTCGTCGTGCGCACCCCCGTGCGCGCGGAGGTCGCCGACTACTACGACGCCCTGCTCGCCCGGCTCGCCGAGCCGGGCGCCGTGGTGCCCGGCGGGCTCGCCCGGTTCCTCGCCCCGGCGCATCCGACGCCGCTGCTGCACATCGACGCGCCCGCCCCCCGCACGGTCCCGAACCTGCTCGCCGGGCTGCTCGTACGCGGCCAGCGGGTGCTGGTCGCCACCGCCGACGGCACGTCCGCCGCCCGGCTGCGCGCCGCGCTGCCCGCCGAGATCGCCGCGCTCACCGCCCTGCCCGAACCGGCCGGCGACGCCGCGGGCTCCGCCGTGGCCGCCGCCCTGCTCGACCGCGCCACCGGCCACGACCCCCGCTCCCACGCCCGCCACATCGCCGACCTCGCCGAACGCGAGGAGGGCGCGCGCCGCGAGGTCGCCGCCCTCCGCGAGCGCGCCGCCGGCGCGGACGGTCCCGCGGGCCCGTCCGGCGCGCCCGGAGCGTGCGACCTCGGGCCCGGCTACCTGGGCGACCGCGCCGAGCTGGAACGGCGCGTCCGCGCGGAGGCCGCCGACCACGGCTGGCTGCCGTCCCGTCCCGGCCTGCCCGACGACCCGCCGCTGTCGGGCCTGGAGGCGGCCGAGCTCGTCCGGCTGCTCGCGGGGAGACGCCCGAGCGCCAGGCCCGTACCGCCCAGCGCGACGTGGACCCCGGCTCGCTGCCGAGCGCCCCGTACGTCCGCACGCTGATCGAGGCGGAGGCCGCGGCCGCCGAACGCGCCGAACGGTCCGAGACCGACCTGTCCCGCCGCCTGCGCGGCGCCGACGTCACGCTGCTCGCCCGCCTCGACGGCTGCGCGTCCGTCGTGGTCGCCGCGCTCCGCGACCTCGGCCTGGACGGGCACCCGAGCGGGTGGAAGCCGCACGACCTCGCCGCCCGCGCGTTCGCCGACGCCCTCGCGCACCGCCGCCCGCACGTGTGGGCGCGGGTCGCCGAGATGAGCGCGCAGGCCGAGTGGGCCGAACGGTCCCTCGACGGCATCCGCGCCCACCACGTCGAGCTGCCGCCCGGCGACCTGCACTACCGCCGCCTCGCGTCCACCGCGCAGGACCTGCGCAACTACCTCGCCGACGGCGGCACGCTGAAGCGCGGCCCGCTCCGCTCGTCCGCCCAGCGCCAGGCCGAGCCGCTGCTCGCCGCCGTCACCGTGGACGGCGTCCCGCCGACCACGCCCGAGCTGCTCGACGTCCTGTTCGCCGAGCTGATGGTGCGGATGGCGTGCCAGGAGCTCCAGTACGTGTGGGAGGCCGCCGGGGTGTCGTTCCCCGCCGACGTGCCCCTCGCCGACCGGGTGGCCCGCTTCTCCCGCGCGCACGCGCGCCTCACCCGCATCCGCGAGGCGCTGCCCGCCCTGGAGGAGACCGCCGAACTGCTCGGCGCGTCCGGGCTCGGCGTCCCGCTCACGCACCCGCTCCAGTGGCACGGGTACGTCGCCGCCCTCGAAAGCGCCCTGCTCGGCGTCGGCGTGGACCGCGCCGCCGCCGACCTCGCCGCCCTGCTCGCCTCGATCGGCGCCGAGGACGACGACCCGCCCGAACTCCGCGAGGCCGTCGACGCCATCGCCGCCCGCGACGCCGCCCGCTACGGCCGCGCCCTCGCCGCCCTCGCCGACGGCCGCCACGACCGGGCCCTCCAGCTCCGCTGCGAGGAGCTCCTCGGCCGCGTCAGCGCCGTCCACCCCGACCTCGCGTACCTGCTCGCGGCGACCGACGGCGACGCCGTCTGGCCCGCCCGGATGGAACGCTGGGACCAGGCGTGGGCGTGGGCCCGCGCCGCGGGCCGCCTGTCGGCCCTGCCCGCCGCGCCCGGCGCCGGCCACCCGGCCGGGCCGCCGCCCGACCTCGGCCGCCGCCTCGCCGAGGCCGAGGCGCGCCTGCGCGACATCGGCACCGAGCTGTCCGCCGCGCGCGCGTGGGGCGCCTGCCTGGCGCGCCTCGCCTCCGGGGCCGCCGACCCGTACGAGATCGTCCCCGCCTGGATCGTCCCGCTGTGGCGCGTGCCCGACGTCGTCCCGCCGCGCCCCGACTCGTTCGACGTGGTCATCGTGGACGGCGAGAACGGCGCGGGCGCCGAGGCCCTGTTCGTCCTCTGGCTCGCGCCCCGCCTCATCCTCGCGGGACCGCCCGGCCCCCGCTCCCGCCCCCGCGGCCCCCTCCCGCCGGGCCCGATCGACCCCCGTACCGGCCTGTTCGAGACCCTCCTGGCCCACTTCACCGCCCCCGCTCAAGCACCCGCCCGTGAGCCGATCCAGGAGCCGGTCCAGGAGCCGGAGCCCGTCTTCCAGGAACCAGAGCCCGTTCCGGAGCCGGACGAGCCGGAGGAGACCGAGGAGCGGCCTTACGGGGTCGTGCGGCGCGGACGGTCGATCGTGTCGTACAGGCGGCCCGAGCTCGTGGAGTTCGTGGAGAGGATCGCGCGGCGGGAGCCGGATCTGGACGACGAGCAGATCATCGAGCTGGCGCGGCGGCTGCTCGGCTGCCCCGAGGACGAGGCGCTGCTCGTCGGGGCGCGGCTGCGGTTCGCGGTCGAGGCGTACCGGGAGGGACGCGCGCAATGAGCCCGACTCGGCGAACGGGGCGCTGGGTTTCTGTTGGAATGGGCGGGTGGATTGGGATGCGGGAGCTCTGCGCGGGTTGCGGTCCGCCGTTCATCGCCGGGACGGCGCGGCGGGGCTCCGGCTGATCCGGGACCGTCCCCTCGCGCCCGTCCTCCAGTACGCCGGGGACGCGCTCGTCGCGGCGCTCGCGGAGGGCGAGCCGGACGCCGAACGGTACGCGCGCAAGTGCCTGGAGGAGCTGGACGGGCGCGGCCTGCCCGGCGACGCGGAGCTGGCCGCCGATCTCGCCGCGGCACTCGGCGCCCCGCGTCCCGCGCCCGCGCTGACCCCCGTGCCCGCGGACCTCGGAACGCTCGCGGACGCCCTGGAGGGGGACGGCGTCGCCCACGTGCTCGACCTGGCCCGCGGCGACGTCCTCGAACCCGACGAGCTGGAGGACGAGCCCGCGTTCGACGGCGAGAGCGAGGCGTACGATCCGGGCCGCTGGCTCATGCTCCCGCCCGGCGGCCCGAGCGGCGCCGGCGTCCCCGAGAACCCCGAGGCCGAGGAGCGGCGGCGCGGCGCGGCCCGGCGATGGCTGGCCGACCAGGGCTACCGCCCCGCCGCCCGCGCCCTCTAGCCCCGCCCCGCCGCCGTCCGCGTCACGAGCCCGGACGGACCAGCGGGAACGGGATCGTCTCCCGGATCGAACGCCCCGTCAGGGTGATCAGGAGCCGGTCGATGCCCATGCCCATGCCGCCCGCGGGAGGCATCGCGTATTCGAGGGCCCGCAGGAACTCCTCGTCCAGCTCCATCGCCTCGGGGTCGCCTCCGGCGGCCTGGAGCGACTGCTCGGTGAGGCGCTGCCGCTGGAGGATCGGGTCGATCAGCTCGGAGTAGGCCGTCCCGAGTTCGAGGCCGAACACGATGAGGTCCCACTTCTCGGCGAGGCGCGGGTCCTTGCGGTGCGGCCGGGTGAGGGGGGACGTCTCGGCCGGGTAGTCGCGGACGAACGTCGGGGCCATCAGCCGCTCCTCGACCAGCGCCTCGAACAGCTCCTGGACGATCTTGCCCTGGCCCCACTCCGGCGCGGCGTTCAGCCCGATCCGCTCGGCGTGCGCGCGGACGGCGCGCTGCGGGGTGTCCGGGGTGACCTCCTCGCCGAGCGCCTCGGACACCGACCCGTAGACGGTGATCTCCTTCCACGGCTCGGCCAGGTCGTACTCGGCCCCGTCGCGGACGACGACCGTGGTGCCGAGCGCGGCGCGGGCGGCGGACACGACCAGGTCGCGGGTCAGCGCGGCCATCGTGTCGTAGTTGCCGTACGGCTCGTACGCCTCCAGCATCGTGAACTCGGGGTTGTGCTTCTGCGAGACGCCCTCGTTGCGGAAGTTGCGGTTGAGCTCGAAGACCTTGCCGACGCCGCCGACCAGCAGCCGCTTGAGGTACAGCTCGGGCGCGATCCGCAGGTAGAGCTGCATGTTGTAGGCGTTGATGCGGGTGGTGAACGGCCGGGCCGTCGCGCCGCCGTGGATCGGCTGGAGCATCGGCGTCTCGACCTCCAGGTAGCCGCGCCCGCGCAGCCCGTCGCGGACGGCCGCCACGGCGTCTCCGCGCATCCGCAGCATCCGCCGCGACTCGTCGTTGACGATGAAGTCGACGTAGCGCTGCCGGACGCGCGCCTCGGGGTCGGACAGGCCCGTGCTCTTGTTGGGCAGGGGGCGCAGGCACTTGGCCGTCAGCTTCCAGGACGAGGCGAGGACCGACAGCTCGCCCCGCCTGGACGTGGCGACCTCGCCGGTCACGCCCACCTGGTCGCCGAGGTCGATCAGCGACTTCCAGGACGCGAGGGACGCGTCGCCGAGCGCGTCGGCGCTCAGCATGATCTGGAGGTCGGCGGTCTCGTCGCGGAGCGTCACGAAGATCAGCCGGCCGTGCTCGCGGGCGAGGACGACCCGCCCCGCGACCGCGACGGTCTCGCCCGTACGGCTGTCGGGCGCGAGGTCGGGGAAGCGCGCGCGGATGTCGGCCGCGTAGTCGCCGCGGTCGAAGCCGAGCGGGTACGGCTCCATGCCCGCCGCGCGGATCTGCTCCAGCTTCGCGTGCCGGACGCGTTCCTGCTCCGACAGCCGCCGCTGCGGCGCGCGGCCCGCGTCGGCGGCCTCCTCGATGTCCTTGATCTTGTCGACGAGGTCCCTGGAGGGGACCATGTTGGCGGCGCGGTCGAGCTTCGGCCGGTTCACGCTCGGCAGGAAGCCCTCCGCGCGCGCGTACGCCAGGCCGAGCCGGACGAGGTCGCGGCTCTGGGTGTAGCAGATGAAGCGCGGCCGCCACACCGGCAGGTACTTGGCGTTGGACAGGTACAGCGACTCGAGCTGCCAGAACTTCGACGCGAACGACAGCAGCCGGTAGTACAGCCGCGCGACCGGCCCCGCGCCGATCTGCGAGCCGCGCTCGAACGCCGAGCGGAGCATCGCGAAGTTCAGCGAGAGCTGCTGCGCGCCGACCGCGGCGGCCTTCTCGGCGAGCTTGGCGACCATGTACTCGTTCAGCCCGTTCTCGGCCGCGCGGTCGCGGCGCATCAGGTCGAGCGACAGGCCGCTCCGGCCCCACGGGACGAAGCTGAGCAGCCCGCGCAGCTCGCCCTCGGCGTCGAACGCCTCGACCATCACGCAGCGGCCGTCGGTCGGGTCGCCGAGCCGTCCGAGCGCCATCGAGAAGCCGCGCTCGGTCTGCTCGCCGCGCCAGGCGTCGGCGCTGCGGATCAGCTTGGCCATCTCCCAGCCGGGGATCTGCGAGTGCCGCCGGATCCGGACGGTGTACCCGGCCCGCTCGACCCGCCGGACGGCCTGCCTGACCT
This sequence comes from Actinomadura sp. J1-007, assembly GCF_009793335.1. Classification (GTDB taxonomy): domain Bacteria; phylum Actinomycetota; class Actinomycetes; order Streptosporangiales; family Streptosporangiaceae; genus Spirillospora; species Spirillospora yumaensis. The sequence goes on from NZ_WING01000001.1 coordinate 4,587,159, forward strand.
GCCGCATCTCGCGGCCGTCCAGGTTGAAGTCGGTGAGGTCGATGATCGCCTCGTCGCCCAGCTCCAGCGCGTCGAACCCGTGCCGCCGGTAGATGTGCGCGGCCCGCTCACCGACCGACACCGCGCCGGGGATCCACGCGTGCGCCTGGCACTCGCCGAGCCACGCCTCGATCGCCTGGTCCCACGACTCGGGGTCGCCGAGCGGGTCGCCGCTCGCGAGCGACACCGAACCCTCGACCCGGTAGGCGATCGCGGCCTTGCCGTTCGGCGCGACGATGACGTCCTTGTCGCGGCGCAGCGCGAAGTAGCCGAGCGAGTCCTGGTCGCCGTACTCGGCGAGCAGCGCCCGCGCGGCGAGCTCCTCCTCGGGGCTGAGCACCGGGTCGCGGCGGCCGGGCTTGAACAGCGCCCAGAACGTGGCGATGAGCAGGCCGGTGCCGAGCACCCACAGGATCGCGTCCACCCAGAGCGGCGCGGACACGTCGATCGGCTTGCCGGTGACGCGCGGGCCGAGCACGGTCTGCGCGACCGCGTAGACGGGGTGGGTCCAGAAGTCGCCGCGCGGGTCGCGGTCGGTGACGGTGACCAGCACCGTGCCGATGCCGCCGCTGACGATCAGCAGGCTGACGAACACCACGACCGCGAGCCGCCGGTTGGCACGGTCCGGGAGCGTGGTGAACTCGCCGCGCGCGCAGACCAGCAGGGTCAGGACGGCCAGGTAGACCGCCGCGGTGACGATCAGCCCGACCGGCGTCGGCTCGTCGGGGTCGAGCAGCGTGGCGAGGGCCTTGGACACGCTGAGGAACGTCAGCAGGCTGAACAGGATCACCAGGATGCGCCACGCGGCCTTCTTCCGGCGACGCACCCCCATGGACAGCAGGATCCAGAGCAGTCCGATCGGTACGCTGGGGGACCAGCCGAGATAGCCGAGCCAGCGCAGGGCCCAGATGTCGGCGATCTCCAGGATCAGCCCGTACGACACCCAGGACAGGAGTGACAGGATCCCGGACAGGCGGGTGTACCAGAAGAAGATCGTCGGAGCGGCCTGGATGAGGCGCCGCCACTCGCCCCGTAGGCCGGTCTCAGCCATGGTCCCCCGTCGCCGTGCCCTGATGCTCTTTTATTTGTACCGGGTGTCACGTCCATCACGCTTTCGTTGCGGCCCAGGTCGTTCCGGCCGCGAACCTTGGCGTCATGGCGGACGTCCTACCGGTAGGGGACCGTGGCTCGCGGGCCGGGTCCAAGATTGTCAGCAAAAATGGATATGGTCGCGGATATGCCGAACGAGACCTCCGGGGAGCGGTTGCTCGCCCGCCGCTACCGCCTGGTGACCCAGGTCGGGCGCGGTGGCATGGGTACGGTCTGGCAGGCTCACGATGAGGTCCTCGGTCGTGACGTAGCGGTGAAAGAGGTCATCCTGCCGCATGGTCTCACCGACGAGGAACGTGCCGTCCAGTACAAGCGGACGTTCCGGGAGGCCCGCACCGCCGCGCGCCTCGGCCACCCCGGCGTCGTCACCGTGTACGACGTGGTGGAGGAGGACGGGCGGCCGTGGATCATCATGGAGCTCATCAGGTCGCGCTCGCTCGACCAGGTGATCAAGCAGGAGGGCCCGCTGGGGATCCGGCGGGCCGCCGACATCGGCCGGCAGATGCTGGCCGCGCTGCACGCGGCGCACGACGCCGGCGTGCTGCATCGTGACGTCAAGCCGAGCAACGTGCTGGTCACCGGCACGGGGCGGCAGGACGACCGGGCCGTGCTCACCGACTTCGGCATCGCCACCGCCTCCGGCGACGCCACCCTGACCCAGACCGGCCTGGTCATGGGCTCGCCCGCCTACATCGCGCCCGAGCGCGCGCGGGGCCGCGTCGCCGGTCCCGCCTCCGACCTGTGGTCGCTCGGCGTCACCCTGTACGCGATGGTGCACGGCAAGTCGCCGTTCGAGCGGCCCGAGCCGATGGCCGCGCTCGTCGCGGTGATCTCCGAGGAGCCCGACCCGCCGGAGAAGGCGGGCCGGCTCGCGCCGGTCATCGAGGGGCTGCTCCGCAAGAACCCCGACCAGCGGATGGACGCGATCGAGGCCGGGGCGCTGCTCGACGACATCGTCCGCCAGGAGAGCGTCGACACCCAGCGCACCCTGGCCGTCGAGGTCTCCCTCGAAGAGCTGATGGGTCAGGCGCCGCCCGCGGAGGACGCGGCGCGCGAGATGCCCGTCCAGGAGCCCGTGCGGGAGGAGCGGCTCGCCAAGAAGCTGCGCCCGAGCCGCAGGGAACGCTCCCAGGACCGCGCGCCGAAACGCCCGCAGGAACGGCCCCGCTCGCAGTCGCGCGACCAGCCCGCCCCGGGCCCGTCGGAGACCGTCAGCGACCCGTACGCCGCAGAGGAGGGCCCGCCGCCCGCGCCTCCCGCCCCGCCCGCCGCGGACGGCCGCACGCGCGTCGCGCCCACGGTCGGCGACGGCGGCGACGGACGGACGGGGCCCGGCGGCGACACCGCGCCCGACCCGGTGACCGACGCCGGCGCGGGCGACGACCCCAACGTGACGCGCGTAGACCGCGGCGCGGCGGCGCGCCCGTCCCGCGACCGCGAACGCGACCGCGACACGACGGGCGACATCGCCAACGATCCCGCCCGCGCGACGTCCTGGCACCAGGGGCCCGCGACCGAGCCCGCGGGCAGCGGCGTGCCCCCGGCGACCGGGCCGTCCGACCGGCCCACGCTCCGGTCGCTCGCCTCCAACCGCAACGCCGTGCTGATCGGCGTCGCCGTCCTCGTCCTCATCATCGTGATCGCCGCCGTCGCGCTCGCCAACAGCGGCGGCGACGGCGGCAAGCCGGCGAAGAAGCAGGCCGCGAGCACGCCGCCGAAGTCCCCGGCCCCCGCGACGTCCGCGCCGCCGTCGTCGGCGAAGCCGAACCCGCCGTCCGTCCCCGAGGGGTTCCGGCTGCACAAGGACAGGACCGGCTACTCGGTGGCCGTCCCCAAGGACTGGTCGGGCCCGAAGCGCAAGAAGTACGGCGACTTCTTCTACTCGCCCGACGACCGCTCCTACATCCAGATCGCGCAGACCGACGACCCGGGCCCGAGCGCGCTCACCGACTGGGAGAAGCAGGAGAACGGCGGCAGCGGCTGGAACGGCTACCACCGCATCAAGATCGCCAAGACGGGCGACCAGCCGCCGGTGCCCGACACCGGCAGCGGCGCGAAGTCCGCCGACTGGGAGTTCACCCACCAGACCGGCAAGGGCCGGATGCACATCCTCAACCGGGGCTTCGTCGCCAACGGCCACGGCTACGCGATCCTGCTGTCCGCGCCCCACGACGGATGGGACGGGACGTTCGCCGAGCTCCAGCCGGTGTACCGCTCGTTCAAGCCCGCGTCCGACTGAGCGCGGCGCCCGGGTCAGCGGTCCGGTCAGGGCATGAAAACGGGGGACGTATGCCGAACCGTTAGCCAGGGTCGGTAAGGTCCCGACTCATGTCGGACGGGGAGAGCAAGGGGCAGGACAAGGGCCGGCTGCTCGGCGGGCGCTACCGGCTCCTGTCGGTGGTCGGCAGCGGCGGGATGGGCACCGTGTGGCGGGCCCGCGACGAGACCCTGCACCGCGAGGTCGCGGTGAAGGAGGTCGTGCTGCACCGCGACCTCAGCGCCGACGAGCGCGACACCCGCCACCTTCGCACCCTGCGCGAGGCGCGGGCGTCGGCGCGGCTCAACCATCCCGGCGTCGTGACCGTGCACGACGTGGTGGACGAGGACGGGCGGCCCTGGATCGTCATGGAGCTCGTCCAGGCGAGGTCCCTCCAGGAGATCGTGGACGAGGACGGGCCGCAGCCGCCCGTACGGGTCGCCGCGTTCGGCCGCCAGATCGTCGCCGCGCTGAACGCCGCGCACGCGATCGGCATCCTGCACCGCGACGTCAAGCCCGCCAACGTGCTGATCACCTCCGACGACCGGGCGGTGCTCACCGACTTCGGCATCGCGCAGATGGCGGGGGACGCGACGCTCACCCACGCCGGCCTGCTCATGGGGTCGCCCGCCTACATGTCGCCCGAACGGGTCAAGGGCGAGAAGGCGGTCCCGGCGTCCGACCTGTGGGCGCTCGGCGCGACCCTGTACGCGGCGGTCGAGGGCAAGCCGCCGCACCACCGCACCGACGCCATGGCCGTCCTCGCCGCCGTGATGACGCAGGACGCGCCGCCGCCGCGCAACGCGGGGCTGCTCGGGCCCGTCCTCGGCGGCCTGCTCGAACGGGACCCGGTGCAGCGGCTCAGCGGCGACCAGGCCGAGGCGGCCCTCGCGCAGGTCGCCGCGAGCGCGTACGCGACGGGGCGGCAGTCGGCCCCGGCGACCGGCGCCGACGCGGCGAATGGGATGAACGCGGCCCCGGCGACCGGCGCCGACGCGACCTCGGCCGACCCCTCGGCCGGGCCGGAGCCCTCGACCAGGGCGTGGACGGCGAGCATGCCAGGGCCGTCCGCCGCGCATCCCGATGCCGGGCCCGTGCCGCCGGACGGCCCGGCCCCGGACCTCACCGACGACTACGCGCGGACGGGTCCGTCCGGGCAGGCATGGATGCCGCAGGGCGCCACGGGGACGTCCGCGGAGCCCGCGAGGCGGCACAAGGCGCTCGTGCCCGCGCTCGCCGGGGCCGCGGTCGCCGCCGTCCTCGCGGTCGCCGTCGCCGTCATGCTCTGGCCCGACGGCGGCAAGGGCGGCAAGGGGGACGACGCGCAGGCGGGGGTGTCCCCGTCGAAGGGGGCGCCCTCGACCGGCAGAGTCACCGACAACTGGCGGTACAACCCGGGCCCCGGGGCGAGCACCGGGCCGAGCACGATCCCGAGGGCGGACCCGCCCCCTCCCCTGCCGCCCGGGTTCCACCGCCAGCACGGGTCCGGGTACTCGGTCGCGGTGCCGCTCGGCTGGCAGCGCCGCACCGAGGGCAACAGCACGATCTGGCTCGACCCCGTCTCCAAGGCGTACGTGCAGGTCGACAGCACGCCGTGGCGGAACGAGCCGAGCGACCCGGTGCGGCACTGGACGCGGTGGGAGCAGGACGCCATCGCCGACGGCAAGATGCCGGGCTTCAGGAAGATCGCGATCACGCCGACGAGCGCGGGGGCGCGCCGGGCGGCCGACATCGAGTTCGTGTGGAACCGGGCGGGCAGCCCGACCCGCGCCAGGGACCGCGGCGTCTACCTCGGCCCGGACCGGGCGTACGCGGTCATGGTCGCCGTTCCGGCCGCGAGGTGGAACCAGTACGGCCCGACCGTGAACAATGTGCTCGACAGTTTCCGACCTTGAGGGTGCGATGACTTGAGGGTGCGACGGGGGATCGTTTAGCCATGGGAGAGGCACGCCTGCTCGGCAACCGCTACCGGCTGGACGCGGTCGTGGGCCGCGGCGGCATGGGGACCGTGTGGCGGGCCTACGACGTCATGCTCGACCGCGACGTGGCGGTCAAGGAGGTCGTGCTGCCGCCGGGGCTCAGCGACTCCGAGCGCGACGTGCTCTACACGCGGACGTTCCGCGAGGCGCGGGCGTCGGCGCGGCTGAGCCACCCCGGCGTGGTCGTCGTGCACGACGTGGTCGAGGAGGCGGGCCGGCCCTGGATCGTGATGGAGCTCGTCCTCGCCCGCTCGCTCCAGGACCTGCTGGACGAGGGGCCGGTCGACCACCGCAGGGTCGCCGAGATCGGGCTCCAGATGCTCGCCGCGCTGCGGCACGCGCACGAGAAGGGCATCCTGCACCGCGACGTCAAGCCCAGCAACGTGCTGATCACCGACGCGGGCCGGGTCGTGCTCACCGACTTCGGCATCGCGCAGGTCGAGGGCGACGCGACGCTGACCCAGACCGGCCTGGTCATGGGCTCGCCCGCCTACATCCCGCCGGAGCGCGCTCAGGGCGAGCGGGCCGTCCCCGCGTCCGACCTGTGGGCGCTCGGCGCGACGCTGTACGCCGCGCTGGAGGGCCACTCGCCCTACGAGCGGTCCGACGCGATGTCCTCGCTCCAGGCGGCGCTGACCGAGCCGGTGCCGCCGCCGCGCAACGCGGGCCCGCTGACGCGCGTGCTGGAGGGGCTGCTCGCGCGCGAGCCGGTGAACCGGATGACGGGCACGCAGGCCCAGCCGCTCCTGGCGCGGGTCGCGGCCATGCCGCCGCCCCCGCCGCCCGCCCCGCCCCGCCGCCCGCGGCGGAGGAGACGGTGATGGACGAGCCGTCCGGCCGGTACCCCTCCACGGTCATCGACGAGGCCGCCGACACCGTGCTGGACCCCGCCGAGCTGGAGGCGATCACCCGCCGCGACCCGCGCGGCGCGCAGGGCCCGCAGGGAGCGCAGGGCGCGCAGGGCCCGCCGCAGCCGCAGGGAGCACAGGGACCGCCGGGCCGGCGGTTCGCGCCGAACGACCCCGAGTCGCGGACGATCGACGAGACCGAGTGGGCGCCGCCGCCCTCCCGCCCGCAGGGCAAGGCGCAGCCGCGGGGGACGGCGCGGCCGCAGTCCTACAACGCGCCCCCGGCCGTACGGCCGACGCCGCCCCCGCAGCCTCCGCAGACGCCGCAGCCGTGGGAGATGCCGCAGCAGCAGTACGGGCAGCAGCAGTGGCAGCAGCCGCCTCCGCCGTCGGACTACCAGGGCGGCGGGGCGACCCGCGGCGCCTCGCGCGAGCGGCGCAAGACCCTCGTGATCGTCACGGTCGCGGTGATCCTCGTCGTGGCGGCCGTGCTCGGCGGCGCGTACATCCTGCGCACGCGCCTGCACGACGACGGCGGCGGCTCCAACGGCATGGCCGGCCGCGTGGGCTCCACGGCCCGTCACGTGGTGATGTCGAGTCCGGAGATCTGCGCGCCGCCGGCCCGTACGGACGGCTGCTCCGACACGACGTCCGTCATCACCATGTAGGGCAGCGTGAGCGGCGGCGGCTGCTCCGGTGTGAACGTCAGGGGGATGCCGAGCAGCTTCGACGACATCCTGGTCGTGTACATGACCACGTCGCCGTCCAGCGTGAGGTTCCCAGTGCGCAGCCGGGTCCGTCCGCCGCCGTTCCGGGTCGTCTGGTCGACGTCCTTCAGGACGGCCTTGGACATGCTGAACTTCAGCGCGCGGACCGTTCCCCTGGCCGACGAAAGCTCGGCGACGCCGTCGTAGCTGAGGCCCGTCATCGTCAGGGACGCGGCGCGGAGCGTCGCGGCGTCGCTGAAGGTGCGCGCCGTTCCCGCGTCCTTGGGCTCGGCCGCGTTCTTCGCGCAGCCGGCCTCGCCGCCGCCCGTCCCGAGCTTGCGGAGCAGCTCGCGAGCCTGCGCCTGGGAGAGCTTGGACGTGTCGGACGGCACCTCGGGGCACCCCTTCCCGCCGTCCGCGGGCTTGGCAGCGGTAGGCGCGACGGACGGCGACGCGGACGGCGACGGCGACGCGGACGGGGATGTGGAAGCGGACGGCGACGCGGACGCGGACGGGGACGGCGACGGGGCGGACAGGTGCAGGCCGAGCAGCGCCGGGAGCGCGGCGGCAGGGAGGCCGAGCGCCAGCATCCGACCGCCGGGGACGACGAGCGCTCCGGGCCCGGCGGCACCGCGCCGTACGGCATGGGCCCGTCCACGACCGTGCCGGGGCCCGGATCGGCGGGTTCCGGCGCGTCCCTGCGGCGCGCGCCCGGCGACCAGGCGAAGCCGAGCGCGCCGCCGACCATCCCGAGCAGCATCCCGACCAGGAACCCGCCGAAGTTGGACGTGAGGAACGACGCGAGCGACAGCAGCACGGCGAGGATGCCGTAGAAGCCGCGCTGCGCGGGCGAGACCCACATCAGCGCGCCGGCGGCGACGAGCAGGGCGCCGATCAGCCAGCTCGCGACGCCCGCCATGCCCTGGTGGACCACCAGCGGCATCGGGGCGAGCGGGATCGCGATGAGCTCGATCCCGCCGAGGACGGCGAACACGCCTCCCCAGAAGGGGCGCGTGCGCCGCCAGCGGCGGAACCCGCGCGGGGCGCGCGGGGCTGGGCGTGGCGGCGCGTCGGGGCGGAGGAGGTCATGGACGGCACCGCGCTGTCAGAAGCACTCGCGCCCGAGCTTCATGCTCAGGTCGCTCAGCTTGAACGTGCCCGCGGTGGTGGCCCAGGCGACCTGCCTGACGTTCTTCAGCGCGATGCTGGACGCCTGCTGGCCGAACATCCCGGCGGGGCCGTGCGCGCCGTTCGGGCCGCGGTCGAGGGTGCTCGCGTCGCGTCCGATCTCGATGTCGTTGAACGTGGCGTCGGCGTTGAGCTGCTCGACGTCCAGCACGAGGTCGCTCGCCTCGACGGGCTTGTCGCCGGTGCCCGCCGTGAGGCGCAGCGTGAACGGCCCGACCTTGACCGACTGGCACATGTTGCGGATCCGCGCCGACTTGATGCCGGAGATCTGCACCGGGTGCTTGCCGCCGTTCTTGGTGGAGTCGACCCCGCCGTACTGGACGAAGCCCTGGCCGTCGAGCGAGTCGGCGCTGACCTTGAAGCTGCCCCCGGACACGGCGAACGACGAGGCGATCGCGCCCTGCGCGGTCATGAAGACGAGGGCCCCGGCCCCGATCGCGGCGGGGGCGGCGATCGCGGCGAAACGCTTCCAGCGGACCCGGCCGAGGGCGTCCTCGGTGGAGTCGGACATATGCACTCCCTGGGGGATCGGGATCGGGGATCGGGGGGTCGGAACGGGCCCCGGTGACACCGGTCACGTCGTGACGATGTGTGCAAGTTACCCCCAAGTACTTACTTCCGACAACCCGGAAGTCGGGGACGTTTGATGGCGAGGTTCAGCGGGTTGACCTGCGAAAGTGCGGAGATCGCCGTCGAGGAAAGGGTTTCCGGTCGTTCAGAAAGTGTTCACTGACAGTGATCATGGACCGGAAGGCGAGGGCGGCTTCGGTGGGCCGGTGGGAGGGTCAGCCTCCGGCGGCGAGGGCGTTCAGGGCCAGGCGGAGGTCGCCGACGTGGGCTTCGAGGTCGTCGAGCGGCTCGCCGCCCTCGCCGCCGCCCTCGCCCGTCTCGCCGCCCGCGGCCGCGGTCGCCGTGCGGAGCCGGGCCACGTCGTGCTCGACGCGCGCGACCCGTTCGTCGATGGCCTTGAGCAGCCGGTCGCAGCCCGGCGCCTCGGCCTCGTCGCCGAGCGACTGCCGCAGCAGCGCGGCCTGCTCGCGGAGCTGGACGTTCTGGCGGTGCAGCTCCACGAAGACCTGCACCTTGGCGCGCAGCAGCCACGGGTCGAACGGCTTGGTCAGGTAGTCGACGGCGCCCGCCGCGTAGCCGCGGAACGCCTGCTCGCCCGCCTCGCCCGCGGCGGTGAGGAAGATGATCGGGATGTCGCGGGTGCGGGCGCGGCTCTTGATGTGCCCGGCGGTCTCGAAGCCGTCCATCTCCGGCATCACCACGTCGAGCAGGATCAGCGCGAACTCGTCGTTCAGCAGCTCGCGCAGCGCGTCGTGGCCGGAGGAGACGGAGACGACCTCCACCGGCAGCGCGTCGAGGACGGCGGCGAGGGCGACCAGGTTCTCCTCGCGGTCGTCCACGGCCAGGATCCTCGTGGCGTTCGGCACCGCACTCCTCCGCGCGTCGGTGACGGCCTGTTCGCACCACCCTGTCACGTCCGCGCCGGGGACGACAGCCGATCGGGGCACAGTACGGGTTTCCGGACGGGCCGGACCGGCCTTACGGCAGCCAGCCGGGCTTGACCAGTCCGGACTCGTAGGCGAACACGACGAGCTGCGCCCGGTCGCGCGCGCCGAGCTTGACCATCGTGCGGCTGACGTGCGTCTTCGCGGTGGCGGGGCTGACCACCAGGCGGGCGGCGATCTCCTCGTTGCTCAGCCCCTCGCCGACCAGCGTCATCACCTCGCGCTCGCGGTCGGTGAGGGCGTTCAGCCGGGGCGAGGGGGCCGGCTCCTTGGCCCGCGCGGCGAACTCGGCGATCAGCCGCCTGGTCACGCTCGGCGACAGCAGCGCGTCGCCCGCCGCGACCGCCCGCACCGCGTGGATCAGCTCGACCGGCTCGGTGTCCTTGACCAGGAACCCGCTCGCGCCGCCGCGCAGCGCCTCGAAGACGTACTCGTCCAGCTCGAACGTGGTCAAGATCACGATCTTGACGCCGTCCAGCCGGTCGTCCGAGGCGATCCGGCGGGTGGCCGCGAGCCCGTCCAGGCCCGGCATCCGGATGTCCATGAGGATCACGTCCGGGCGCAGCCGGCGCGCCTGCGCGACCGCCTCCTCGCCGTCGCCCGCCTCCCCGGCGACCTCGATGTCGGCCTGCGCGTCCAGCAGGGCCCGGAACCCCGCGCGGACCAGCACCTGGTCGTCGGCCAGCAGTACCTTGATCATCCGGCGCTCCCTCGGTGCTCGGCCTCCCGCTCCGCCCCGGCGGGCGGCCCTTCGGGCCCGTCGGCCAGCGGCAGCGTCGCGCGCACCCGGAAGCCGCCGCCGGGGCGCGGCCCGGCCTCGAACGTCCCGCCGAGCGCCGCGGCCCGCTCGCGCATGCCGCGGATCCCGGCGCCGCCCGGGCGGTCGTCGAGCAGCGACACGCCCTGCCCGTCGTCCTCGACCCGTACCGCGATCTCGTGCTCACCGTAGGCGATGCGGACCCGCGCCGTCACCGGGCCGGAGCCCGCGTGCCTGGTCACGTTGGTCAGCGACTCCTGCACGATGCGGAACGCGGCGAGGTCGGCCCCGGCGTGCAGCGGCCGCGGCTCCCCGGTGGTCTCGGCCTCCACCCGCAGCCCGGCCGACCGCGCGCGGGCGAGCAGGTCGTCCAGCCGGTCGAGGCCCGCGGTGGGGGAACGGGGCGCGCTCTCGCCCTGCGAGCGCAGCGCGCCGATCACCGACCGCATCTCGGTGAGCGCCTCCTTGCTCGCCTCCTTGATCGCCGCCAGCGCGGTCCTGGCCTGCCCGGGGTCGTCGTCCATGAGGTGCAGCGCCACCCCGGCCTGCACGTTGATCATCGAGATGTTGTGCGCCAGCACGTCGTGCAGCTCGCGGGCCATCCGCAGCCGCTCCTCGCTCGCCTGCCGCCGCTCCTCCTCGGCCCGCGACCGCGCCGCCGCCGCGGCCCGCTGCGCCCGCATCCGGATCAGCTCGGCCGTCACCAGCGCCAGCAGCGCCCAGCCGACCAGCAGCGACGCCCCGGCGAGCGACGGCTCCTCCACGGGGAACGGCCGCCCGCCCCTGCCGCGCTCGTCCCACGGCACGCCGATCACTGCGGTGAGCGCGAGGTAGGCGGCGATCCCGCCCGCGGCGCCCGCCCAGGCGAACAGGCGGTGGCCCGCCGCGACGGCCGCGACGACCGCGACGAACAGCGACAGGAACGCGGGCCCGTAGGTGTAGGCCCGCAGGAAGTACAGCCCGGTGATGAGCCCGACCGCCGCGAGCGACACGACCGGATGCCGCCGGCGCAGCAGCAGCACGGCCGGCCCGCCGAGCAGCAGCGCGAACCCGAGCAGGTCGAGGTCCGTGCTGTGCACGTCGTCGCCGAAGCCGTGCGGTCCGCCGCCGCGGTCCCAGGGCCCGTCGCCGCGCGGCCCGCGCGGCCCGCCGCCCTGCGCCCCGAGCGACCCCACCACCTGGACGAACGCCAGGAAGATCGGGACGACCCAGACGGGCCATTCGGCGGGCAGCGGCCAGCGGGGCCGGGCGTGGCCGCGGACCGGGGAAGCGCTCATTCCAGCACGTTAAGTCATGGACGCCCGGCGCGGCGTCGGCCGCCGGGAGTGCGCGCGGGTACTCCCGGAGCGGTACCGGACGGGACGGGAGGAAGCCTCCCGGGCGACCCCCCCGAGGGCCGCCCGGGAGGCGGTCACTCGCCCCGGAGGCGGGCGCTCAGCCACTCCAGGACGTGCGGGACCATCGGCCGCCACTCCTTGAGCGTGGCGGGCGCGGCGGGCTTCAGGAACGTCTCGGCGCGCATGGGCGGCTTGACGAGTCCCCGGAACCTCTCGGCCGCCTCCGCGCGCCCGCCCGCGGAGCCGTCGGCGAGCAGGACCGAGACCGGGGGAGGCGGGAGGTGCTCCAGCCGCCAGTGAAGGTCGTTGTCCTGCTCGAAGACCTTGCTGCCGCCGTACAGATCGGGCCGCGGGGCGTTCGACTCGGGCGTGGTCGGCGGGCCCGTCAGCCGCCCGGCGACGGACGCGCCGACGGCGAAGCGGTCGGAGTGCAGCATCGCGAGCCGCAGGGCGCACTGGCCGCTCGTTCCGAACCCGGCGGCGGCCCAGCCCCCGCGCGCGCGGGGGAGGCGGTACGTCTGCGCCAGGGCGGTGGGGAGGTCCTGGGCGTAGAAGGTCTCGGCCTGGCCGCCCCCCTGGCCGGGAAGGTCGAGGCAGGCCGAGGGACGGATCCCGGTCGTGCCGCCCTTCGGCAGCCCCTGCCCCGCGAGCGAGCCGGCGGGCGGGTGCGGGGACGGCGTCAGGCCCCGTACGGAACGGACCATGCCGTAGACGGCCGGCTGCGCCCGTCCCGTCCTGACCGCCTCGGCCGCCGCCGCCGGAACGTTCGCGTCCTTGATCCAGGTGAGCTTGCCGTCGGACCGGCCCCCCGACAGCAGCAGCACCACCGGCAGGCGCTTCTTGGCGTAGGCGGGCTGGAAGTACTGCGGGGGCAGGTAGACGTACGCCTCGGCGTCCAGGCCGCTGCGCGCGCCGCGGAGCCGCAGGTGGTCGACGCGGCCGTCCTTCGCGGGGTCGTGCGCGCGGCCCCGGCGCACCGGGGCGAGGTCGGTGCCGTTGCGGTGCACGAGCCCGGACGGGTCGGCCTCCTTGCCGAGGCTCGGCTGCACCTGCTTGACCTGGACCTTGACGTTGGTGCCGCCGAGCAGGTCGTTCCAGGTGGCGTAGAAGACGAAGTAGCGGTTGGCGACCAGGACGATGGCGGCGGTGAGCAGCACCTGGCACGTGAGCAGCAGGCCGGACCGGGCGGCGATCGGGCGCAGGCCCGATCCGGCGGCGCGCGGCCACAGTACGACGGCGGCGCCGAAGGCTGCCGCGGCGAGGACGCAGACGAGGCCGAGCAGGCCCGCGCTGGTGGGCTCCACGTCACTCACCCCGCAGATGGGCGCTCAGCCACCGGATCACCGGCGGGATGTACTTGCGGAACGTCTTGAAGTTGTGGCCGCCGCTCGGCAGCAGCACCTTGTCGATCACCAGCGGCGGGCGGGCCGCGGCCATGAACCGCTCGGCCGAGGGGAACGTCTTCTCGCCCACGTCGGCGGACGCGACCAGCACCGAGATCGGCGGCTGCGGCAGGTGCTTGAGCCGCCAGGTCAGGTTGTTGCCGCGCCGGATGTCGGCGCTGCCGTCGTAGAGGTCGCGGGTGGTGGTGTCGAGCAGGGCGTGGAAGTGGCCCGCCATGCTCGCCGCCGCGACGAACCGGTCGGAGTGCAGCATGGCGAGCTTGGTGGCGCAGTAGCCGCCGGTCGAGTAGCCCGCGAGGCCCCAGCCCTCGCGGGTGGGCGCCGTCCGGTAGGTCTGCGAGACCGCCTCGGGGACGTCCTGCGCGAAGAACGTCTCGACCTTGGGGCCGCCCGGGACGTCCGCGCACTCGGTGTCCCAGCCGTCCTCGACGGTCGGCCGCATCATCACGTAGATCATCGGCTGGATCTGCCCGGCGGCCTCGGCCTTCAGCGCCTCCTCGGGGATGTGCCCCTTGTCGATCCAGGTCAGCCGGTCGGACGCGGGGTACCCGGCGATGAACACCGCCACCGGGAACCGCCTGGCCTCGTACGGCTTCTGGAAGTACTGCGGGGGCAGGTAGACGTACGCCTCGGACCCGATCCCGCTGCGCACCCCGTGGATCTCCAGGTGCTCGACCTGGCCGTCCTTGGCGGGCTTGCGCCGCGACCCGTGCCCCGGGCCGAGGCCGGCGGAGACCTTGCGGACGACGCGGGTGGCCGCCGCCGCGTCCGGCAGCGCGGGCGGGCGGCCCTGCTGCGTGCGGGCCCCGCCGCCGGCGGCGCCCAGCAGGTCGCTCCACGTGCCGTAGAACAGGTAGTACGCGTTGATCGCCGTGATCAGCGTCAGCACGACCGCCACCTGGCAGCCGAGCAGCAGCCCGGCCCGCGCCGCCACGGCCGCCGGCCTCCCGGCGGCCACCCGCGGCCACAGCCACACCGTCGCCGCGAGGCAGGCGAGCGTGGCCAGGCTCAGCACGCTGAGCAGCCCCCAGCTCGTCAGTTCCACTACCCGGCCCCCTCCGTGCAGGCGGCGCCCGGACGAGCGGGCGCGCGCAGTGACTAACTCGGCGGACGTCCAGCGGAGTTCCAGCGGACGTCCAGCGAGTGTTCAAGAACGCAAAGCGGCGGGTCGCGTCCGGCCGGGCGGCACGGGGACCCGAGAGCGGCGGCGAGGTGAGGCCGCGGTCATGTGAGATGGCGCACTGGCGCACGGTGCCCGCGTCGTACGGTCCGCGAGGTCAGCCGGTCCAGCGGACCGGCAACCGCTCGAAGCCGCGGCGGGCGCTTGACCGCAACATTACCGGTTCCCCGGTCAAACGTGGACGACCTGGGCGTTCCAAGATCGCGACGAGCAGCGCGCGCAGATGGACGCGGGCCAGCCGCGCCCCCACGCACGCGCGCGTGCCGAACCCGAAGCCGAGGTGCGGGCGCGCGCTCGTCAGGAACCGCCCGGCCTGGAAGCTGTCCGGATCGGGGAACGCCTCGCCGTCGTGGTTGGCCGACGCCAGCCACAGCGCGACCCGCTCGCCCGCCCGCAGCGGGACGCCTCCCATCACGGTCGAGCGCCGCACCGTCCGCGCGACCTGCGTGACGGGCGTCCACCAGCGCAGCATCTCCTCGACGGCGCTGTCGAGGAGGCGGTCGTCGCCCGGCGCGGCGAGCAGCCGCTCGTGCTGCGCGGGGTGCCGCAGCAGCGCGTACAGGCCGCCGGCCAGGGTGTTGCGGACGGTCTCGGGCAGCTCCGCGGTGACCTCGGTGACGAAGTCGACGGTGGCGTCCCGCGGGACGCGGTCGAGCATGGCCCGCGCGGGCGGGTCCATGTCGAGCAGGGCCATGTCCCCGTCGTCCCCGTCCCCTCCGTCGGCCGCGTCGCCGTCCTCGCCGCGGTCGCCGCGGTCGCCGCCGTCCGGGCGTTCGGCGGAAGCGCGCTCGTCGTCGGAGCCAGGAAAGTGTCCCGCCGGGGTGAGCGGTCCGTGGAAGACGCCGTCGGGCTCGGAGACGAACAGCTCGGGGTGGCTGAGGGCGCGGCGGACGTCGGCGTACCGCAGGACCGCCCAGGCGCCGGCGCCGCCGTCGAGCCGCCCGTCCAGCCACACGACCGGGGTTTTGGACCGCAGCCGTTCGAGCCGGTCGAACGGGACGCCGCGGGCATAGGTGGCGGAGGAGCCGAGGACCTCGGCGTCGGAAACGGGCAGCGCGCCTCGCCTTTGAGGCATGGGAAAACCTCCTCTAGCGGACGCTAACGCGTCGCGGCCGAACCCTCTAGGTCCGGTTTCGGCCTTGCCGCGCCGCTCGGCGCCAGGGGCCGGAAGCGGCCGTCCGGCACTCCACCCGCGGTCCACCGGACGGCCGCCCGCCTCAGCCGGCGAGCCACTCCCCGGTCTCGACGCTGACCAGGCCGTGCCGGGCCGCCTCGATCACCGCCTCGCGCTGGGAGTGCACGCCGAGCTTGCTCAGCACGCTCTGCACGTGGCTGCGCGCGGTGCTGCGCGTCACCCCCATCGCCTTGGCGAGCGCCTGGGTGGACTCGCCGCGGGCGAGCCTGGTGAGCACCTCGCGCTCGCGCGGGGTGAGGAACCGCGCGAACCGCTGCGCCTGGCTGCGCGGCCGGAGGCTCCCGCCGTCGCCGCGCCGGGCGGCCTGGTCGACGACGACCTCGCCCGCCGCGACGCGGCCGAGCACCGCGAGGACGTCGCCCGCCTGCTGCCCCTTGTACGCGAAGCCGCTGACGCCGGCCGCGAGGCCCGCCTCCAGGACGGCCCGCTCCAGGAAGCCGGTGAGGACGACGAAGCGCGTCCGGGGCGCGACCGACCGCAGCCGCGGCATCCACTCCAGCACGGTGCCCGCCGGGAAGTGCAGGTCGATCAGGCACACGTCGGCCTCCCTGCCGCCGAGCAGCGGCAGCGCGTCGGCGGGGGAGTAGGCGACGCCCACCACCACGTGCCCGGCGTCGGACAGCACCAGCGACAGCGAGTCGGCGAACACCGCGTGGTCGTCGCAGATGATCACTCTCATGGGTGCGGCCGCCAGTCGTCGGCGGGAGGGGCCGACGGCAGCAGCATGCGGACCCGGGCGCCTCCCATCTCGCAGGTCCGGATCTCCAGGCTCCCGCCGTACCCCGAGATGAGGTCGTGGACGATGCCGAGCCCGAGCGAGGCGAGGCCGGCCTTGCCCGAGCCGAACCCGGGGCCGTCGTCGTCCACCTGGATGGCGACCCAGCCCTGGTCGGCGGTGACCAGCACGTCCACCCGGCCCGCCGCGACCCGGCAGGCGTTGTCGAGCACGTTGCGCAGCGCCCGCCAGAGCGCGACCGCGTCCATGTGCGCCCACGCCTCGCCGCCGCTGAAGCACACCTCGTGCGGGGTGGCGAGCCGCATGCCCGTGACGACCTCGGCGGTCAGGCCGTCCACCCGGAGCCGCTCGGGGCGGGGCGGCGGCCCGGCGTCGTCGTGCTCGTCGTCCTGGTCGAGGCGGCGCAGCAGGTGGTCGAGCCAGCGGGTCTCGCCGAGGAGCTGCTCGATCCGCGTGCGGCTGCCGTCGCCGATGTCGTCGGCGACGGCCACGGCGGAGGCGAGCATGATGATCGTGCCGAGCTCGTGCCGGATGTCGTGCCGGAGCCGCCGCCGCCAGAGGGCCGGGTCTCCCGGCTCCGGCTCCCGGGGGCGGGTGGCGGTGGCCACCGCGGTGAGCGCCGCGACGTCGGCGAGCGGGGCCGGCGGCGACGACCGAGACTGCCCGTTGTTCATGGAAGGACCCCCGTCCGTATTACCAGCACCATCCAGACCGTCACCCCTATGACGACCGGTGTCCAGTCAATTGACCGCAACAGACCAGGACCTGGCCGGAGGTGGCCATGGCAAAATTGTGGTAAACCCGCTTCATTGTCCTCGCGTCTAAGCCAGGATTGCCGGTGTTCTCCGTGCCATTTATTTCATGCTTACGGCGTAGCCCGCTTGCGCATTCCGGCGGGTGCGGGGGACCTGTCCCGGAGGGACAGTCCCGGTATGCCGACGGTCACCTTTCTCGGACACGCCGGAGTGGCGGTCCACGCAGCCGCGTTCCGCCTGCTCGCGGACCCGTGGCTCGCTCCCACGGGCGCGTTCCTGGGCGCCTGGCACCAGTACCCGAGAAATGATCACCTGGACGTTCCGGCGTTGCTGGACGCCGACTGGGTCGCGGTCTCGCACGAGCATCTAGATCATTTCGATCCCTGGGTCGTGGCGCGCCTTCCCGAACGGACCAGAATCCTCATTCCGCGCTATCCGGGACCCGCCTTCAGGGAACGGATGACGGCCGCCGCCGGCTCCAGGCAGGTAATCGAGATAGCGGCGTGGGAGAAATTCCCGCTCGACAATCGGGGGTCCTGGATCACCGCGATTCCGGAGCTGTCGCCGATGTGCCACGACGCCGCCTTTCTGGTCGTGGCGGACGGGCGCGCCGTTCTGCACTGCAACGACGCGCGCCTCACCGCCGCGCAGGCGCGCCGCGCCAAGCACCTGGCGGGCGGCCGGCTCGACCTCATGGCGCTCCAGACCTCGGGCGCGTCCTGGCACCCGATCTGCTACGAGTACCCGCCCGAGGAGATGGCCGCGGTCTCCATGGGCAAGCGCATCTCCAAGCTCCGCGCGGCGCAGCGGCTCGTCCGGCAGACCGAGCCGGAGCTCGCCGTGCCGTTCGCCGGGCCGCCCTGCTTCCTGGACGCGGAGGTCGCGCACCTCAACTGGGTGCTGGACCAGGAGGACGGCGCGTTCTGCGACCCGGACACGGCCACCGCGTGGCTGCGCGAGCACCTGCCGCGCCAGCGCTGGGACCACTTCCGCCCCGGCGACGCGATCGACCTGGACACCGGGGACGTCGAGCGCGACCCGGTGTCGGCGCGGTTCTCGTTCGCCGACGAGGCCCGGCCCGCCTACCTGGAACGCTACGCCGCCGACCGGGCCGAGGCGATCGCGGGCGTGCTCGCCGGGCACCCCGAGCCCGGTCCCGACCTGTTCCACCGGTTCGTCGCGCACTTCGAGCACCTCGGCGGCCTCAGCGACTACTTCCTCGGCCAGATCGACATGCTCGTCCGGTTCGAGGTGACCGGGCCGAACGGCGGGATCTGGGACGTGGACTTCTCCCCGGACGGGCTCAAGGCCGGGGAGGCGTCGCCGGGCGCCCGGCCGCACTACCGGATCACCACGGCCGGGCGGTGGCTGGAGGGCGTGCTCGGCGGCGGGCTCGCGTGGGAGGACCTGCTGATCTCGTTCCGGCTGAGCCTCTACCGCGACCCCGACGTCTACAACGACCACCTCGTCGGGCTGCTCAAGCACGCCAACGCGCCCGCGCTGAACGCCGTCGAGGCGTACGAGACGGGCCGCGACGAGAGCGAGCGCATCCTCGTGGAGTGGGGCGGGCGGTCGTACGACATCCCGCGCTACTGCCCGCACGCGGGCGAGGACCTGTCGATCGGCGCGGTCGTCCACGACGGGCAGGTGCACTGCCTCGCGCACAACTTCGCGTTCGACCTGGCCACCGGCTCGTGCCTCAACGCCCGTTCCGGCAACCTCGGCAGCCGCCTGGTGTCCTGACGCACCGGGAAGCGCGGCCCGGCCGCGCCTCCCGGCCGGGCCGCGGGTGTACCCAGGTGCACCTCGGTCCGGTATCCAGGGCCATGGTCCGCGCCCCCGCCGCTTCCTAGCGTCAGGGGGCATGACACCCAGACACCTCCGTACCGGCCTGGCCGCGACCGCCGCGGCCTCCGCCGCCGTCTCCGCCCTGGCGGCGCCGCCCGCGTCCGCCTCCGCGCCTCCCCGCGCCCACTCCGCTCCGTCCGCTCCGTCCGCCCGGCCCGCGGCGCGCGGCGCCGTCGTCTCGGACGAACGGATCGAGCGGCTGTCCCGCGCCGCGACCGCGCGCCGCCTCGACGACCTCGGCTTCCGCGGGACCCGGCCGCGCTACGGCGTGGACGTGCACCGCGTCGTCTACCGCACGGTCACCGGGCGCGGGGCGCCGACGACCGCGAGCGGCCTGGTCGTGCTGCCGCGGGGCGGGCCCCACCGGCTGCGCGCCGTCCAGTACGGGCACGGGACGATGGCGTTCCGGGGCGACACCGGGACCATGGACCCGACCAGCAGGGACCGGGGCGCGGCGGCGATGTTCGCGGGCGCGGGGTTCGCGGGCGTCGCCCCCGACTACCTCGGCCTCGGCCTCGGCCCGGGCCGGCACCCGTACATGGACGTCGCGACGGAGACGAGCGCGTCGGTCGACATGCTGCGCGCCGCGCGCACGGTGGTGGCGCGGGGGCACCGCGCGCTCGACCGGCGGGTGTTCGTCACGGGGTTCTCGCAGGGCGGGCACGCCGCGATGGCGCTCGGCCGCGCGTTGCAGGGCGGCGCCGACCGGAACCTCGCGCTCGCGGCGCTGGCCCCGGTCAGCGGCCCGTACGAGCTCGGCCGCGCGCAGATCCCCGACAGCCTGGACGGCACGTCGCTCGACCCGAAGGAGGTCAACTTCTACTTCGGCTACTGGCTCACCGCCGCGAACCGCACGAACCGCTTCTACCGCGACCCGTCCGAGGTGTTCCGCGCGCCGTACGACAAGACGATCCCGCGCCTGTTCGACGGGAAGCACCAGGAGGCCGAGATCTTCAAGGGCCTGCCGGACGGCCCGAGCGACATGCTCACCCCGCGCGCCGCCCAGTGGATGCGGCATCCGTCCGGCGCGCTGCTGCGCGCGGTGCGCGCGGGCGACGGGGTGTGCGAGGGGTGGACCCCGAAGGCGCCCGTACGGCTCTACACCGCCCGCCGCGACCGGGACGTGACGACGCGCAACGCCGCGCTGTGCCGCGAGTCGCTGCGGGCGCGCGGCGTGGACGCGCCCATCGTCGACCTCGGCGACCTCGACCACATGGCGTCCGGGGTCGCGGCCATGCCGGACGTGCTGCGCTGGTTCCAGAGCGTGCGCTGACGGCGCGTCCTGCGGAACGGCCCCGCCGGGGAGCGCGGGGCCGTTCCGCAGGCGGCGGAGCCCCCGGTCCGGTTCTCGGAGCGGTCCGCGCACATGCTACGTTTGCCCTGCTTGTTCGGGGTTGAAAGGGTCGGTGCGTGGACCGCAAGAGGCTCGGCCTGCTGGCCGTCGCGTTCGTACTGATCGTCGGGGTGATGGAGATCCTCGCCCTCAGGCTGGGGTCGCTGGAGTTCCCGGTGCAGGACGGCAAGGCCGACCGCAGCGCGGTCGCCGACCATCCCGACGGCACCTGACCTTCCCCCGCCGGCCCCCTCCGGCGCCCGTTCCGCCGGAACGCCCGGCGGCTCAGCGCGCCCCGTTCCGGGCCTTCATGATCTGCTGGAGGCCGGGCGCGTCCGCGAGGGTCGGGCACGCCCACTCGCCCTGGCGGCCCCACGAGTACGAGACGTCCATCATCGGCCGCGGCGTGAGCTTGTCCCAGCGGCTCAGGAGCTGGCGGAGCTGCTCCTCGGTCGGCAGCCAGTACTGCCGCTCGCCCTTGGAGCAGCCCTGCCCGAACGTCTGGAACACCGGCACCACCGCCTCGCGCGGAATGCCCGCGTCGTCGGCCATCCGCACCATCCGGTCGATCGCGTCGATGTCGCAGTCGGGCCGCGCCTTCGCCGCCCCCTTGCACGGGTACGGGTCGAGGCCGACGAGATCGACGTTCACCTTGGCGGGCGTCACCGGGCCCATCGGCCAGTCGGTCAGCGAGACGAACGAGATCTGGCCGGGCGCGTTCCGCTCGATGTAGTCGGCGCGGCGGCGGATCTCCTGCGCGACGCGCGGGCACTCGCGCGGGTTGGGCTCGTCGGACAGGTACCAGCCGTACACCTTGGGGTGGCGGGCGAGGCGCCGTACCGCGTCGGTGAACGCGTCGTAGGGCAGCTCGAACGCGCCGCAGGTGAAGTTGCCGACCCACAGCAGCGCGCGCATCCCGTCGGGGACGCCGTTCACCAGCGCGTCGTCGGGCTTGACGTCGACGAGGTCGTAGCCGAGCTCGCGCAGCCTCGGGTAGTCGGACGGCTGCGTGTTCAGCGCGATGTGCAGGGTCGCGCCCTGCTTCGCCGCCGGGCCGCCCGGCGTGGCGAGCGGCCCGTGGTACGGCTCGTACCCGCCGGAGGAGTCGCGCTGGACATAGAACAGGAACCCCACGACCACGGCGATCGTGACCGCGACCGCGGAGATCTTGAAGCGCACGTCCATCTGTCCCCCGAGGTTGTGTCGCGTGCGGTCAGGCGGCCGAGCCCGGCTCCTCCGCCTCGCCCGCGCGCGAGACGACGGGCCCGCCGTCGGGCGACCGGGACGCGGCGCCCTCCCGGACGGTGCCGTCCGCGGCGACCTGGAGCGGAGCGACGGGCAGGCCGAGGATGTGCTTGACGGTGTCCCACAGCGCGCCCAGCGTGGCCCGCGTGGACGGGTCGCGCAGGTAGACGGCGTCGACCGCGACGCGGGCGGGGACGATCCGCTCGATGTAGGCGACCAGATCGACCTCCTCCCCGGGGCCGAGCACGTCGAAGTCGCGGAACCGCACCTCCGAGACGCCGGTCAGGCCGGGCCGGTGGTCGAAGATCCAGCGGCTGCGCGCGTCGTAGTGCACGGCAAGATCGTAGGTCTCCGGGCGCGGACCCACCAGCGTCATCTGGCCGCGCAGCACGTTCACCAGTTGCGGCAGCTCGTCCAGCGACCACCGCCGCAGCAGCTTGCCGACGCGGGTCAGGCGCGGGTCGCAGTTGGCGGTGACGGTGAGGCCGCCGACGCCCTGGCGCATCGTCCGGAACTTGTACATCGTGAACGGCCGCCCGCCCTGCCCCACCCGCGTCTGCCGGAACACCCCGGGCCCGGGGCTCGACAGCCGGACCAGGAGGTAGACCAGCAGCAGCGGGACGCTGAGCAGCACGAGCCCGGCGAGCGCCCCGCCACGTCCAGCGCGCGGCGCGCGGCGGACGGGGGGACGCCGTCGGACGGGTCGACCGGGCGGGTCGGCAGCGCGTCGTCGTGCTCGGGCACGGGAGGTCACCCCTTGTCGTTGACGTGCCGGGAGTCCGTGCCGTCCTCCCGGTCCCGGACGTGCCGGAACCAGGCCAGCAGCGCCGCCGTGGTGGCGACGAACGAGACGGACGTGGCGATCGCGGCGCCGGTCGCGCCGTGCGCGGGGATCAGCAGCGCCCCGGCGACCACGACGACCGCGAGCCCGATGCCCTGGCCGGCGGACGCGGCGCCGGGCCGTCCGACGCCGTACAGGTAGGCCATGACCAGCCCGGTGACGCCGAACGTGACGACGCCCGCGAGCCGGATGTAGGTGGGCACGACCGCGTCGCCGAACACGTCCCCGAACACCCAGGGCAGCGCCGTCCCGGCGATCAGCGCGAGCGGGAGGGCCGCCGCCGCCGACACCGCGAGGGCGGGCAGGATCAGCCGGGCCGTGCGGCGCGTGGCGGTGGCGCGGTCCTCCTTGGCGAAGTCGGGGTACAGGACGTAGTTGACGGCGAGGCCGGGAAGCT
The DNA here is from genome assembly GCF_009793335.1 of Actinomadura sp. J1-007. Lineage (GTDB taxonomy): Bacteria > Actinomycetota > Actinomycetes > Streptosporangiales > Streptosporangiaceae > Spirillospora > Spirillospora yumaensis. Next base: position 4,609,828 of record NZ_WING01000001.1, read on the forward strand.
GCACCAGCTCGGCGAACTTGCTGGCGACCGTGTAGACGCCGAGCACCTTCGGGCCCGCGAGCGCGCCGAGCAGCGCCATGTCGAAGCGGAGCTGGAGCAGGTCGATGAGCTGGCCGGCGTACCCGCGGAACCCGTACCCGGTGATGCGCAGGCCGAGCCGCCGGTCGGGCCGGCCCCACCCGGCGAAGAACCCGCGCCGCGCGAGCCGCCGCGCGATCCACGCGGCGGCGGCGACGTCGGCGAGGACCAGGCCGGTGATCAGCGCGCCGGGCCCGTACCAGCCGGTGAGGATGACCAGGTAGATCGGCAGGAACACGAACTCCTCGACGGCGATGGCGAGGCTCGCGCCGTGCGGGTCGTCGGTCCCCTGGAGCAGCCCCTTGCCGACCGACACGAACCCCTGGGTGAACGAGGGGACGGCGGCGGCGAGCGTCACCCAGATCCCGAACGACTTGAAGAACACCACGTACATCAGGGGGCTGAGGGCGAGCCAGCCGGCGCCTCCGGCGACCGCGCCCGCGACGGTCAGCCAGGCGAGGGTCGGCCGCACGACCGACTGGTCCTCCTCGCCGCGGGCGAGGAAGTACGGAGCGGCGCCGGGCAGGCCGCCGTTGGAGAGCTGGCAGAGCAGGCCGGGCAGGATCCGCACGAGGGTGAACGCGCCGACGAGCTTCGGCCCGCCGATCCGCGCCACCATGATCGTCGCGATGCCGAGGGAGGCGAGCGCGCCGACCCGTCCGGCCATGTTGCCGGCGACGAGCGCGAGCAGCCGGCGGCGCAGCCGCCCGGCGTCGTCGGGCGCGGCGGCGGGCGACTCCCGGGTGCCGGTCATGCGCCCGCCTCCGCGTCGCGGCGCCCGAACAGGTCCAGCGCGGCGATCAGCCCGAAGAACGCCCAGCCGTGCCGGTAGTGCAGCGTCTCGTAGAACAGCCCGGAGATGAGGAACACCGCGACGAGCGCCCCGAACAGCTCGGGCCGGGGGACGAGCCGCGCGTACTCGCCCGTCAGGTTGTCGCGGCGCGCGATCCGCACGCATTTCAGCAGCAGCACGAAGACGAGGACGATGAGCGCGACACCGCCGAGGAAGCCGCGTTCGAGGACGGCGGCGATGTAGTCGTTGTGGGCCTCGCGGACGTAGGTCTCCTGGTTCGCGCGCATCGCCGACTCGGTCTGGCCGGGCCCGATGCCCCACGGGTGCGTCTGCTCCTCGATCATCGTGACGGTGGTGGCGAGGACGGTGCTGCGCGACTCGGTGCTCTCCCCGGTGGTGCGTCCGATCGAGTCGCGCAGGATCGGCGACGCCTCGCTCGCCCGGTCGAGGTACGGCTGCACGTCGATCTGGCTCAGCGCGGCGACGCCGCCGCCCCCGACGACCGCGGCGAGCGCGCCGGCCGCGACCGCGTGGTGGGCCTTGCCCTCGCGGAACAGCCGGAACAGGTAGCCCAGCAGGATCGCCGCGCCGAGCGCGAGCGCGCCCCCGTTCGACCCGGTGAGGACCTCGGCGGCGAGCAGGATCCCGCACACCGCGTACCGCTGCCAGGCTCTCTCGGGCCAGCGCGTCGCGCGGGTGATGAAGAAGACGCAGATGAACCAGTTGGACGCGTAGTTGGCGTCGCCGAACGTGAACATCGCGCGCTCGCCGTCGATCTGCTTGCCCGACAGCGTGTCGTTCCCGGCGACGAACCCGGCGATCATGACCAGGGCGTAGAACGTGCCGACGACCGTCCAGGCGCGCAGCGCGACGCGCAGCAGCCGGGCGTCGCGGCCGAGGTTGGCGACGCTGACGCCCCACAGCAGCACGAACAGGTCCTTGATCAGGGTCAGCGCGCCCGCGTCGTTGACCAGCGCGGCCACGCCCCCCGCGATGATCGTCAGCAGTGTCGGGACGAGGAACGGCCAGCGCACGGGCGCCCGCCGCGTCGCCGCCCACAGCAGCGTCACGGTCACGACGGCGACCAGCACGAGGTCGGGCAGCCCGGTGTTGCCGGGGCCGGGGCCCAGCCCGAACGGCTGGAGCATGGGCAGCGAGGCGATCCCGGCGACCAGCGCGACGGCGGCGACCGGCCACCGGCGCCGCGGCGCGGGCCCGCCCGGGGCGGGCCCGGCGGACCGTTCCGCGCCGTCGCGCGGGGGCGCGGACGGCCGCGGCGGCGCCTGCGGCGGGACGGCCTTGGTGGTCGCGGTCATGGGCTCCCTGCTCCCTGCTTCCTGCTCCGTCAGCGCCGGTGGGGCCGGTGGGGCCGCTGCGAGTCGCCCCGGTAGGTCTCGTCGAGCTGGGCGCCGAGGTAGCCGGGCGAGAACCAGTCCCCGACCCGCGCGCGGGCCCGTTCGGCCATGCGGGCGGCGGCGGCCGGGTCGTCCAGCAGGTGCGTGATCGCGGTGGCGAGCGCCCGGTCGTCCTGCGGCGGGACGAGCACGCCCGTCTCGCCGGTCAGCACGAGGTCCTGGTTGGACGGGACGGCGGTCGCGACGAGCGGGATCCCCGCGCCGATCGCCTCGACCAGCACGCACGGCAGCCCCTCCCAGCGGCTCGCCATCGCCATCAGGTCGAACGCGGGCAGCACGTCGGCGACGTCGTCGCGGTGGCCGAGCCACCGCATCCGCTCGCCGACGCCGAGCCTGCGCGTCAGCCGCTCCAGCTCCTCCGCCATCGTGCCGCCGCCGACCCACAGCCCGAACACGTCGTCGGGCAGCCGCGCGATCGCGCGGGCGAAGATCTCCGGGCCCTTCTGGAACGTGAGCCGCCCGATCGAGCCGACGACCTTCACGCCGAGCGGCAGGTCGAGGCGGCGGCGCGCCTGCGCGCGGGACCCGGGCGCGGTCGCGTACGCGGCGACGTCCACGGCGGGCCACGACAGCCGGACCCGTTCGGGGAGGCGAGGCCGAGCCGCAGCGCGGTCGTCACCGTCTCCGACCCGATCGCGAGGAACGCGTCGGTGTGCTTGGCGGCGATCCGTTCCAGCCCGATGTAGGCGCGCCGCCGCGGCCACGACTGGAACTCGTTGAACGGGAACCCGTGCCAGGTGTGCACGATGCGCGGCACGCCCGCGCGCGCGGCGGCGACGCGCCCGATGACGCCGCCCTTCGCGCTGTGGGTGTGCACGACGTCGTACCGGCCCTCGGCGAGGACGCGGGTGAGGGCGCGCAGCGCGGCGAGGTCGTCGCGCGGCGAGATCTGCGGGACGAGCGGGCGCACCTGGACGATCTCCATCCCCGCCTCGTGCGCGAGGAGGGTGAGGTCGCCGGCCGCGGCGTTCGCGACGGCCTCCTCGCCGTGCAGCACGTCCGCGCGGGACGGCCCGCCGCCGGAGCCGCCGCTGCCGCCGGAACCGCCGCCGGAGGCGGTGCGGCTGTCGATGCCGACGCCGCCGGTGATGACGGCCCGCTCGTAGCCGGCGGGCGGCAGGGCGAGCGCGCCGTTCAGCGCGACCTGGCCGGCGCCGCCGTTGAAACGGGTGATCACCGTGGCCACCCTGAGCTTGCGGGACGGACTCATGAGCACCTCACAGGCCGGGCGGTTCGGGGCTGCATCCGGCGTCGCACAGCGACGCCGAGCCGGCCGGCGGGTCGCCGGACGGGACGGGGCGGCGGACGGGCCGGTACTCGGGCAGCAGCCGCCGCAGCAGCAGCCGCACCCGCTCGGCGTCTCCGGCGTCCGCGGCGGCCGACAGCCCGTCCAGGAGCTGCGGCAGCCCGGCGGGGGCGGCGCCGGGCGGGTGCCCCAGATCTTCGGATGCGCGGTGCGGATCCGGCGCTCGGAGTCGGCGAAGGTCTTCTCCGCGAGCTTCTCGCCCGGCCCGAGCCCGCTGAACCGGATCGTCACCTCGGGCAGCCGGAGCTGCTCGGCGTACCGGTGCACCAGCTCGATCACCGGGACCGGGCTGCCCATGTCCAGCACGAACGTCTCGGCCTCCTCGGCGAGCGCCGCCGCCTCCAGCAGCAGGCCCGCCGCCTCCTCCACCGTCATGAAGTGCCGCGCGACCTCGGGGTGCGTGATCGTGACGGCCTCGCCGGACGAGATCCGGTGCGCGAGCACGCTCAGCAGCGGGCCCGGCTCGCCGATGACGTTGCCGACGCGGACGGCGGCGAAGCACGTCCGGCCGCCCGTCGCGGTCTGGAGCAGCAGCTCGCCGAGCCGCATCGTCGCGCCGAACACCGAGGTCGGGTCGGCGGCCTTGTCGGAGGAGGCGAGCACGAGCCGTTCCACGTCGTGCCGGACGGCGCTGTCGACCACGTGCCGGGTGCCGAGCACGTTGTCGGCGACGCCCCGGCAGGGGTCCCGCTCGACCGCGGCCAGCTCGTTCACCGCGGCGGTGTGGAACACCAGATCCGGCCGCGCCGCGCGCACCACGCCGTCGACCGCCGCCGCGTCGCGCACGTCGGCCGCGGCGAGCGTGACCAGCTCGGCGTCCAGCAGCCCGGCCAGCTCGCCGCCGAGCCGCGCCAGCCGCCCGGCGTCCTTGTCGACCAGGCACAGCGCGGCCGGTTCGAGCCGCCTGACCCGGTGGCACAGCGCCGACCCGACCGTCCCGCACGCGCCGGTGACCAGCACCCGCCGGCCCCGCACGAGCCGCCGCCCGCGCCGGCCCGCGAGCGCCACCTCGTCCCGGCCCATGAGCAGCGCCAGCGGGCTCGCCGGGGCCGGGTCGGGGCGGGCGCTCTGCGGGGCGCGCGGCGGCGCGGGAGCCATCGCACGGTCAGCCCCGCGCCCGCAGGGCCCGGCGAGTGCGGCCGCGACGCGGTCCTGCCCATCCTCGGACAGGCCGGGGTACAGCGGCAGCGACAGCAGCTCCTCGGCGACCCGGTCGGTGACCGGCACGCTCGCGCACTCGTCCGCGCCGAGGACCGCCCGGTACGCGGTCAGGTGGCTCGCCGGGATGAAGTGCACCGACGTCGCGACGCCCGCCGCGTCCAGCTCGGCGATGACCCCGTCCCGGTCCGGGACGCGGACCTGGTACAGGTGCCAGGCGTGCCGTACGCCGTCCAAGTCACGCTGCGGGACGACGAGGCCGGGCAGGCCGTCCAGCAGCTCGTCGTAGCGGGCGACGAGCTCGGCGCGGCGGAGCTGCCAGCCGGGCAGCGCGGCGAGCTGCGCCCGCCCGATCGTCGCCTGGATGTCGGTCATGTTGGCCTTGAGGCCGACGTCCTTCACGTCGTACCGCCAGCTCCCGCCGGGCAGGTAGCGGCGCCAGGAGTCCTTGCTCATGCCGTGCAGCCGCGTCGCGCGGATCCGGTCGGCGAGGTCCCGGTCGGTGGTCGCGACCGCCCCGCCCTCGCCGATCGGCATGTTCTTGGTGGCGTAGAAGCTGAAGCACGCCGCGTACGACGTCGAGCCGACGGGCCGTCCGCCGCGTTCGGCGCCGGGGCCGTGCGCGGCGTCCTCCACCACGCGCGTGCGGTCGAGCCCGGCGGCCTCGGTGAGCGCGGGCACGTCCACCGGGTAGCCGCCCTGGTTCTGGACGACCATCGCGGCGGGCGCGACCCGGGCCGCCGCCGCGGCGACCGTCGCCGGGCTCGGCACGAGCGTGCCCGCGTCGATGTCGACGAGGACGGGCCGGTGCCCCGCGTGCAGGATCGCGTTGATCGCGCCGCAGAACGTCAGGCTCGGCGTCAGCACCGCCGACCCGGGCGGCAGGTCCATCGCGCGCAGGCACAGCTCCAGCGCCGTCGTGCAGGACGCGACCGCGACGACGTGGGACGCGCCGAGGTGGTCGGCGAAGTCCTGCTCGAACGCGGCGGTCTCGGGCCCGGTGGTCACCCAGCCGGAGTCCAGGACCTTCACCACGGCGTCGGACACCTCCCCGGCGAACGACGGGACGGTGAAGGGGACGGTGCTCTGGCCGGTGCCGCTCGTGCTCATCTGGTCTTCCCCTTCGTCGCGCGGGTGGTGGCGATGACCCCGAGCAGCGGCCAGCCGGACGCGGCGACCAGGTCGCGGACCGACTCCAGGCCCGAGACGAGGGTCACCGGACCGGCCACCGCGACCACGCCGACCTCGTCGTCGGAGCCGGGGTCGATGTCCTCGAACGCGTGCACGTGGCAGACGGCGCGGAACGGGACGGGCTGCGTCACGTCCGTCGCCGAGACGCCCGCGGGGACGGCCGCCTCGCCGGGCTTCTTGGCCATCACCGCCGTCCCGGGCCCGGCCCGCACGACCGACGCGCCGCGCTTGCCGCCGGACGGGCCGCTGGAGTTGAGCGCGGGCCCGTCGCCGTCCTTCGCGGGGTCCTTGGCGCCGTCCTTGGCGGTGGCCTTCGCGTCCTCGTCCGCGGTCCCGCCGTCCGTCCCGTTCCCGTCCCCGCCTCCGGCGGCGGGGCCGGGGCGGCGCCGCGCCGCGCGGGACGCGACGACCTTCGTGGCGTCGCCGTACACCGCCGCCGCGATCGCGGAGACCAGCTCGGCGGGCAGCGGCCCGTCGCCGGCGGCGACCAGCGTGACCTTCCCGACGCCGTTCCGCTTGGCGGCGAGCCGGACCCGCCGGCCGAGGTCGGCCGTCTCCGACGGCGACCGGTCGGCCCAGCCGAGCAGCGGCACCCCGAGCCGCCTGGCGACTCGCCGCTGCCCCGGGACGGTCGGCCGGAACGTCTCCAGCACGACCGCGACGAGGATGCCCGCGACCAGCCCGACCAGGCCCGCGATCGCCGCCATCATGACGGCCGGGTCGCTCTTCGGCGCCAGCACCGCGGGCTGCACGACCGACGCCGACCCCGACGCGGAGAGCTGGCCGCGCAGGTCGCTGCGGCTGCTGCGCAGGTCGGTCAGCTCCGCCTGGACGCGCTCGCGCTCGTTCGCCGCCCCGATGTCGGGGTTCGGCACCGCGCCGGCGCGCCGCGAGAGCGGGCCGAGCCGCTTCTCCAGCTCCCGGACCCGCCGGTCGATCTCGGCGATCTGGCCGGTGATCGAGCCCTGGTTGGACTCGTTGATCTCCTTGACCACGGCGGCCGACAGCGCGTCGGCCAGCCCCCGCGCGACCCGCGGGTCCGCGTCCTTGACCGCCAGCTCCACCACCGTGGAGGTGCCGAGCCCGGTCACCGAGACCGCCTTGGCGAGCTTGTCGGGCGGCGGTCCGCCCGGCTGCGCCCGCAGCACCCCGTCCATCAGGTTGCGGCTGGTGGCGAACGCCTTGACCTGGCTCACCACGATGCTGACGCCCGCGTCGCCCGGCGCGGCGTCGGTGGCCTTGCTGCTGGCCTGGATCCGGGTCTTGGCGACTTCCGGCGGGTCCTGCCCGCTCACCACGTACCCGACGAGCAGCAGCGGCAGGACGGTCATGACCAGCAGGAGGCCCCAGTAGCTGCGGACCACGCGCGCGGCGACTTCGTCGATCTCCACGATCTTCCCTCCGGCTTCGTCAGGCCGAGCGTAAGAACGCGCATTCCCCAACGAATCGCCCATCGAGACGATGGCCCGCTACGTCGTTTGCAGGGCGGGCCGCGGGTCACTCCCGGGCGCCGGGGCGCATGCCCGCGCGCATCGCGAGGGTGATCGCCTCCAGGGCGGAGTGCAGGTCGAGCTTCGCCAGCAGGTTCTGGGTGTGGGTGCGGACGGTGTTGGCCGACAGGCCGAGCCGTTCGGCGATCTCGGCGCGGTTCAGCCCGTCCACCATGCACTGGAGCACCTGGCGCTCGCGCGGCGTCAGCTCGGCGAGCAGCTGCGCGCCGCCCTCCGGCGCGGCCTCCTCGGCGAGCAGGCGGCGCAGCACCTCGCCGAGCGCCTCCGGCGGGATCCACCCGCCCCGCCGGGCCGCCGAGCGGATCACCTGCGCGACCAGGTCGGCGCTCTCGGTCTTGGACAGCCAGCCGACCGCGCCGCGCCGCACGGCCTGCACCATCACCTCCACGTCGTCCATCGCGGTGAGCACGACGACGCGGACGTCCGGACGGCTCTCGCGGACCCGGTCGAGCACGTCCAGGCCGCTCTCCGCGCCGAGCGTCAGATCCAGGACGATCACGTCCGGCCGCTCGGTCGCGGCCAGCGCGAGCGCGCGGCGGACGTCGGCGGCGACCGGCAGGATCACGAGGTCGGGCTCGCGCCCGAGCCGGGCCGAGAGCGCCTCGGCGAAGAGCGCGTGATCGTCCACGATGAGGACGCGGATGTGCTGCATGCCTGAACGATGACCGGTCGCCGCCCCGGGCGGATCCCGCAAACGCTGTACTCGTCCCGCGCCCGCGGACGGGCGGAGCCGCGGCGCGCACCCTCATCGGCGCAGGTGGGCGCGCGCGGAGGACTCGGGTGCGGACGCGCGTCCGGCGCGGGAGGTTGACCACCGTCCGGAGCCGGTCAGTTGTGGAACGCGCCGTTGACCGGCCGGGGAGCCGTGCCGAAGCTGTGCGTGACGATTCACAGGGACTCGAAGGCTCAGGGGATGCCCATGAAAGTCCTGATCACCGGGGGAGCCGGGTTCATCGGCAGCACCGTCGCGTCGGCGTTCGTCGAACGGGGCGTGACGCCCGTGGTGCTCGACAGCCTGGTCACCGGCCGGCAGGAGTTCACCGACGGGAAGATCTTCTACCAGGGGGACATCGGGGACGGCGCGCTGATCGACGGGATCTTCCGCGACCACCCGGACATCGCGGTGACCGTGCACTGCGCGGCGCTGATCGTGGTGCCCGAGTCGATGGCCGACCCGCAGCGCTACTACCGGGTCAACCTCGCCAAGACGCTGGAGCTCGCCGGGCACCTGGTGCGCAACCGCTGCGACCGGATGATCTTCGCGTCCACGGCGGGCATGTACCGGCCCGAGGCCGACCTGTCGGTGACCGAGACCTCGGCGCTGGAGCCGCAGAACCCCTACACCCGCTCCAAGATGATGGCCGAGCTGATGCTGGAGGACCTGTCGGCCGCGTACGGCCTGCGGGTGATCTCGCTGCGCTACCTCAACCCGATCGGCGCCGACCCGCGGATGCGCACGGGCCTCCAGCACAGCAGGCCCTCGCACGCCCTCGGCAAGATGATCCAGTCGTACGAGCAGGGCGTGCCGTTCAGGATCACCGGCGTGGGGTGGGAGACCCGCGACGGCACCGCGATCCGCGACTACATCCACGTGTGGGACATCGCCCGCGCGTTCTACGAGGCCGCGTCCCGCTTCGACGCGATCCTGCCGCCCGTCCAGGCGGCCGGGCGGCAGCGCGGCTACCAGGTCATCAACCTCGGCACCGGGGACGGCACGACCGTCCGGGAGCTGGTCGACGCGTTCCGCGAGGTGGTCGGCGACGGCTTCCAGGCGGAGGAGGCCCCTGCCCGCCCCGGCGACGTGGTCGGCGCGTTCGTCGATCCGGCCAAGGCGCGCGAGCTGCTCGGCTGGAGGCCCGAGTACACCATCGAGGAGGCGATCAGGCACTCGCTCCAGTGGGCGGCCCGCCGCCGCGAGCTGGACGTGGCCTGACCCCGACCCGCACGATCCCGCACCCACAGGCCCGCCCGCACGGGCCCGTCCGGTCCTTCCGGCCGAACCAGGCCGGGAGGACCGAACGGGCCGGGCGCGTCACCCCGCCTCACCCGTCCGAGGCGACCTCGCGGGCCCACGCGTAGTCGGGCTTCCCGACGGGCGTCCGCCGCACGGCCTCGACGAAGCGGAACCCGCGGGGCACCTTGTAGCCCGCGAGCGCGGCCCGGCAGTGCGCGGCCAGCTCGTCCGCCCCGGGCCCGTCCGCCCCTGCGGGGCCGTCCGCCGCGGCGGGCTGGACGACCGCGGTGACGCGGTGGCCGAGGCGGTCGTCCGGGACGCCCACCACGACCGCGTCCGCGACCGCCGGATGGGTGCGCAGGACCGTCTCGACCTCCTCGGCGAAGACCTTCTCGCCGCCGGTGTTGACGACGAGCGAGCCGCGCCCGAGGAGGGTGACCGTGCCGTCCTCCTCCAGGCGCGCGTGGTCGCCCTGCAACGCCCAGCGCCGCCCGTCCGGGCCCGTGACGAACGTGGCGGCGGACTTCTCCGGATCGCCCCAGTAGGCGGACGGGATGTGCCCCGTACGGGCGACGACGCCCTCGCACCCCGGCGCCACGGGCTTCAGGTCGCCGTCCAGGACGGCGAACCCGGCGGTGAGGCGGAAGCGGCCGCCGGCCTCGGCCGTCCCCATCGCGCCGGTCTCCGATCCGCCGAGGTTGTCGGAGACCATCGAGCCGGGAACGGCCGCGGCGAGCCGTTCCTTGACCGAGGCCGACAGGGGCGCGCCGCCCGAGCCGAACGCGAAGACCTCCAGGCCCGCGCGCGGCTCCCGCTCCAGCTCGTCGGCGATCGGCGCGGCCATGCCGTTGCCGACCACCATCATGATCTGCGAGCGTTCGCGCTCCGCGAGGTCGAGGGCCCCGCGGGCGTCGAAGCGGCGGCCCGTCCACAGCACGACCGTCCCGCCGGTGGTGAGCGTGATCCAGGTGATCCACTGGCCGCCGCCGTGCATGAGCGGCGCGTGGACCTGCGCGCGCAGCGGGTCGCGCTCCGCGCAGGCCGCCAGGTCCTCGGGCGACGCGACGGGCGTGCCGCCGAAGTTCCCGCCGCCCATCGCGGCGACGAAGATGTCCTCGCACCGCCACAGCACGCCCTTCGGCAGCCCGGTCGTCCCGCCCGTGTAGAGCAGGTACGGGTCGTCCGACGAGCGCGGCCCGAAGCCGCGCCCGTCCGGCTCGGCCGCCAGCGCCTCCTCGTAGCCGCCGCCGATCGCGAGGACGTGCCGCAGGTCCGGCAGCCGGTCGCGCTCGACGGCCTCCAGCAGGTCGGCCTCGGCGACGAGCGCGGCGCAGCCGGAGTCGCCGAGCAGGTGCGCCAGCTCCCCGGCCACGTACCGGTAGTTGACGTTGACCGGGGCCGCGCGCAGCTTGAAGCAGCCGATCATCGTCTCCAGCCACTCCGCCCGGTTGTACGCCAGGACGCCGACGCGGTCGCCGGGCCCGACGCCGCGCCCCGCCAGGTGGTGCGCGACGCGGTTGGCGCGGGCGTCCAGCTCCGCGTACGTCAGCCTCGCCGCGGGCGCGCCCGGCGGCCCGGCCGCGACGAGCGCGGTGCGGTCCGGGCAGGCGTCGGCGACGACCTCGAACAGGTCCGCCAGGTTGAACGATCGCATCGCCGCTCCTCAGCGCCGGGCCAGGGTGACGGGGAACTCGGTGACGCCCCGCACGAACGCGTTGCGCAGGATCCTGGGGCCCTCGGCGTCCGCCCGTTCCGCGTCGCCCACCCGCGCCACCCACTCCTCGAAGAAGATCTGGAGTTCGAGGCGGGCGAGGGACGCGCCCAGGCAGAAGTGCGGCCCGAGCCCGAACGCGATGTGGTCGCCGGACGGGCGCGTCACGTCGAACTCGTCCGGCCGGTCGAAGACGTCCTCGTCGCGGTTGGCCGAGCCGTACATCAGCAGCACCTGATCGCCCGCCGGGATCGTCACGCCCCGGACCTCGGCGTCCACGTTGGGCACGCGGCACATGTTGAGGATCGGGGTCGTCCAGCGCACGAACTCCTCGACCGCGCCCGGGATGAGGGACGGGTCGTCGCGCAGCCGCCGCCACTGGTCCGGGTGCCGGATCAGCGCGTCGATCGCGGTCGCGATGACCGTGCGGGTCGTCTCCGCGCCGCCGACCAGGAGCAGCAGCGCCTCGTGCGCCAGCCGCTCGTCGTCGTAGGCGGGATCGTCCGGCCCGGCGTTGGACCAGGTGGACAGCAGGTCCGACGACGGGCAGGCGCGCCGCTCCTTCGCCATGTCGAGGACGGCCATCGCGAACTCGCCCACGGCGATCGTCGCCTCGTCGGTGACGTACCGCTGCCCGCCGCCCGCGTAGACGGCGGTCTCCGACCAGTGCACGAGCTGCGGCCACGACTCCTCGGGGAAGCCGAGCAGCCAGCCGATCACGCGGGCGGGCAGCGGCGCCGCGAGCGCCGGGACCGCGTCGACCGTCCCCGCCTCCAGCGCCGTGTCGATGCAGTCCACGGCGGTGGCGCGGATCCGGTCCGCGTAGCGCGCGACGCCGCGCGGCGTGAACCGCTGGTAGACCATCCGCCTGCGGCGCAGGTGCTCCGGGTCGTCCAGCCCGATCATGGACGGGTCGGACGGGAGCTGCGGCCGGTAGCCGCCGGAGTTGGTGAAGACCCTGGCGTTGCGTTCGATCGCGTAGATGTCGGCGTGCCGGGAGATCCCCCACAGGCCGTTCTCCTCGTCGTGGTAGACGGGGGCCTCGGCGCGCAGCCGCCGGTACACCGACCAGGGGTCGGTCGCGTACATCTCCCCGTCGAGCAGGTCCACGTTCACCGCGCGCCTCCGTTCCTGACGGCCGGGCCGTTCACAGCTCTCCGAACATCGGCTCGAACAGGGACCGGTAGTCGGGGCCGCGCCGCAGGTGGTGGCCGCCGTCCACGTTGACGACCTGGCCGGTGATCCAGGACGACTCGGGCCCGGCGAGGAAGCGGGCGGCCTCGGCGATGTCGTCCGGCTCGCCCGCGCGGCCGAGCGGCATGCACTCCAGGTAGTCGTCCAGGATCGGGCCGCCGTCGGCGACGCCCGCGACCAGCTCGGTGCGGACGAGACCGGGCCGGATGCCGTTCACCCGGACCCCGGCGTGGCCCAGCTCGTCCGCGCCGAGCGCGACGAGATGGTCCACCGCGGCCTTCGACACCCCGTACGCGCCGAACCAGCGGTGGGTGTTGGACGCGGCGATCGACGAGATGGCGACGAACGCGCCGCCGTCCCCGGCCGGCCGCGCCATCAGCCGCGCGGAGTGCTTGAGGACGAGCATCGTGCCCGTCGCGTTCAGCTCCAGCGTCGCCCGCCACGCGTCGGTGTCGAGCACGCGCAGCGGCCCGATCGAGGTGGACCCGCCCGCGCTGTGCACGACCGCGCGCAGCGGCGCGGGCTCGGCCGCGTACCGCACGGCCGCCTCGACCCGCTCCTCGTCCACGACGTCCGCGACGACGTACCGCGCGCCGATCTCGGCGGCGGCCTTGGCGAGGCGCTCCTCCGTCCGCCCGCAGATCGTGACGGCCGCGCCGTCGGCCGCCAGCCGCCGCGCGCAGGCGAGGCCGATGCCGCTGCCTCCGCCGGTGACCAGCGCGGACGTTCCGTCCAAGGCCCCGCTCACCGGCCCACCCCGCTCGTCCCGGCGCGGACGGCCGGCGCGGAGGGGGCGGGCCCGGCCTGACCGCTCGGGGCCGCGCGGCCGGATCCGGACGCGCGGCGCTTGCTAGTGGGGCCGGGGAACGGGACGCCGCCGCCGGAGCGGCCGGCCGGGGCGGAGGGGTCAGGAGTGGCTGGCAGGGGGAGTTGGGGCGGGTGTGGTGCCGTCATCGGGGCTCCCTGGTGTGAGACTCCGGTCTGAACTAACGTCGCACCCAAGCAAGCGGTAGGGCAAGAGGGCGCGCCCGCGCTCCCCGCCCGGCCGCACCGGCGGCGGGGTCCCGCTCCCGTCCCCGCTCGCCGGAAACGAATGTGCGAGAGGATGGGGGCCGGTCCAGCGAGGAGGAGACGACACTTTGAGCGGCGATATGCGGATCACGGTCACGCGCACGCTGACCAAGGATCAGCAGGCCCGCCGGGAACGGCTGATCGACGCGGCGCGGGAGCTGGCCCTGGAGGGCGGCTACGCGGCCGTCACCATGCACGACGTCGCGGACCGGGCGGGCGTGGCGCGGGCCACCGTCTACCGCTACTTCGCCACCAAGGACCACCTGCTCACCGAGGTCGCCGCCGACTGGGCGCACCGGATCACGCACGACATCGACGCGCTCGCCGTCGGCGACACCCCGACCGAGCGGCTCACCGCGCTGCTGGAGCGGATCGTCGCCGTCGCCGCCGACGAGCTGACCCTCACCTCGGCCATCATCCAGGGCGTGACGTCCGGCGACTCCAGCGTGGACGACGCCCGCACGGTGCTGTTCCTGTTCGTCCGCGACCGGCTGTCGGCGGCGATCGGCGACCCGGTCCCCGGCCGCGACGAGGTCGAGATCGTGCTCGGGCACGTCCTGCTCGCCGCGCTCGTCAGCCTGACCTCGCTGCGCCGCCCCGTCGAGGAGGTCACCGCGATGGTCCGCACGTCCGGACGCCTCGTCCTCGCGGGCGCGCTCGCCGCCGCGGCCCCGTCCTGATCCCGTTGGTCCCCGGTTTGGTCCGTTCCCGGGAGCGGCGATTGGACCTTCTGGCGCGCGGCGGGTCGGCCGTAGCGTTCGTGCGGTGACCAATCCCTTCCTGTTCCTGCTGGCGGCGCTGACGCTCGTCGCGATCCCGGGGCCCAACCACCTCTACATCACCACGCGCAGCATCGGTGAGGGGCGGCGGGCCGGGCTCGCGTCCGCGCTCGGCGTCGAGACCGGCACGCTCGTGCACGTGGCCGCGGCGGCGGCCGGGCTGTCGGCGGTCGTCGCGGCGTCCGCGACCGCGTTCGGGTTCCTGCGCTACGCGGGCGCCGCGTACCTGGTGTACCTCGCCTACCGGACGCTGCGCGCGCGGGGCGGCCACGACGACCTCGACCTCGCCCCGCAGCCGCTGCGCCGCGTCTACCTCGACGGCGTCCTGGTGAACCTGCTGAACCCGAAGGTCGTGCTGTTCTTCCTGGCGTTCCTGCCGCAGTTCGTGGACCAGGAGGCGGGGGCGGTGCCGCTCCAGATCGCCGTCATGGGCCTCGCGACCGCGCTGATCGGGCTGGTCAGCGACTTCGTGTACGCGATCGCGGCGGGCTCGATCGGAGGGTGGCTGCGGGCCCGGCCGGCGTTCCAGCGCCGCCGGCGGTACGCCACGGCGGTGATCTACCTCGGGCTCGGCGCGGTCGCCGTCTTCGCCGCGCCGAGCACTCGGCGCGCATAACGGCGCCTCCGGCGCCGCACCGTTTGTCAGCGCGGTGACAAGCACCCGCCCCAGATGTGTCCTCGGTCTTGCAGTGTTCCCCGTCACGCGGCTGTAACTTCCGAAATGCCCCTGGATCGCAACGGGGCGGGAGGTGCCAACGGTGACCACGACCATCGAGGAACGCTCGCCCCTGAAGCCGTGGGTCGGCGTGCCCTGTGAGCTGTCCGAGCTGTTCAGGCCGTACCTGGACACGCTCGCCGAGGAGATGATCGACGAGATCCTGGCCGGCGTCCCCGAGTACTCCCGGCCGCAGGACGAGGAGTACGCCCGGCTCGTCCGGCTCGCCGTGGAGGGCGCGCTGCGGCAGTTCGTCGACCTCATCATGGACCCCGACTCGTCCTGGGAGACGGTCGCCGGGGTCTACCGCGAGATCGGCTGGGCCGAGGCGCGCGAGGGCCGCAGCCTCGACGTCCTCCAGACCTCGCTGCGGCTCGGCGCGCGCGTCGCGTGGCGGCGCCTCGCCGCCGAGTCCGAGCACCTGAACGTCTCGCGCCGCACGCTCGCCAGCATCGCCGAGGCGATCTTCGCGTTCCTGGACGAGATCGCGCGCGCCGCGACCGAGGGCTACACCAAGGCGCGCGAGCAGGAGGCGGGCGAGCTGGAGCACCGGCGCCGCCGGCTGCTGGACCTGATGCTCGCCGAGCCGCCCGCCGCGCCGCAGGCGATCGCCGACCTGGCCCGGCTCGCGCAGTGGCGCGTGCCGCGCACGGTCGCCGTCGTCGTGCTGTACGAGCGGGGGCAGCAGCCGTTCTCGCACCCCTCGCTGCCGCCGGACGTGCTCGCCGACGTCAACCGCCGCGAGCCCTGCCTGATCATCCCGGACCCGGAGGGGCCCGGCCGCGGCCGGATGCTGGAGTCGGCCCTGCGCAACTGGGTCGCCGCGATGGGCCCGACGGTCCGTACCGAGGACGCCGCCAAGTCGCTGCGCTGGGCGCGCGAGGCGCTGCCCCTCGCGCGGCGCGGCATCGTGCCGTCCGACCGGCTGATCCGCTGCGCCGAGCACATGCCGACGCTCGTGGTGTTCCGCGACGAGGAGCTGGTGCGCGCCGTCGCCGACCTGCGGCTCGCGCCGCTCAAGGCCGTACGGCCGCGGCACCGCGAGCGGCTGATGCGCACGCTGCTCGCCTGCCTCCAGAACGGGTTCAACGCGACCGAGGTCGCCAACCGGCTGCACGTCCACCCGCAGACGGTCCGCTACCGGCTCCACCAGCTGGAGGAGCTGTTCGGGGACGCGCTGTACGAGCCCGAGTCGCGGCTGGAGATGGAGATGGTGCTGACCGTCTGGCTCACGGCCCCGAAGGACGACCCCCGGCCCGCCGACGTCATCAGGCTGGAAGGCTCCAAGCGGCCCGCCGCGCCGAAGCCGCTGGCCGTGGGCGACCGGCGCTGACGCCCGCCGCCCGCCGCCCGCGCCGCGCCGGCGCGCGGCGGGCGGCGGCGACCGGTCCGGCGGACCCGGCCGTCCGGGCCGCCGGGCAGCGGTCGGACCGGTCTCCATCAAACGATTGACGGAGAGCGCGGGCGATGCCTACCGTGGGCGGATGACCAGCGACTCCGGCCGGGAGCGCGTCCTCGACGTCGCCACCCGGCTGTTCGCCGCCCTCGGCTACGACGGCACGTCCACCCGCCTGATCGCCGAGGCGGCCGGCCTCAACATCGCCACCGTCGCCTACCACTTCGGCGGCAAGCGCGACCTGTACCTCGCGGTGATGGAGCGCGCCCACCAGACCGAACGGGCCGCGCTCGAATCCGTGCTCGCCGGGATCACCCCCGACGCGTCCGGCCTGCGCGCCCTGCTGGACCGCTACCTCGACTTCTGCGTGGAGCGCCCGGAGATCCCGTCGCTGTGGATGCACCGCTGGCTGTCGGACGCCGCGGACGTCGCCCACCTGGAGAACCTCTACGTCAAGCCGCTGATGGAGATGGTCGCCGGCGCCGTCCGCGAGGCGGTCGGACCCGGCGTGGACGTCGAGTACGCCGTGTGGACGGCCGTGTGGTGCACGCACGGCTTCTGCCGCGGCGGCGTCATCGACGCCGACGGGCGGCGGCGCGGCCGGGACGACCCGAAGGAGATCGCCCGGTTCCGCGCGTACCTGCACCGGATGACGGGCGCGGCGCTCGGCCTGCCGGACCCCGGATGACCGCCGGCGCGGCCTCGCCGCCGCTCCCGGACGCGCCCGCGCCGCTCGCCCGGGGCCGCCTGCTCGGGTACGGGATCGGCTCGGTCGGGACGGGCGTGTTCTCGGCCGTCCCCGGCCTGCTGCTGCTCTACTACCTCACCGACGTGCTCGGGGTGTCGGCGGCGGTCGCGGGCGCGGTCCTCGTCGTCCCGAAGGCGTGGGACGTCCTGCTCAACCCGGTCGTCGGCGCGGCGAGCGACCGCGAGGCCGTCCGCACCGGGCGCCGCACGCGGCTGCTGCTGACCGGCGCGATCGCGCTGCCCGTGCTGTTCGCGCTGATGTTCGCCGTGCCGGCGGGCCCGGCCGGCTTCGCCGCCGGATGGGTGGGCGTGGCGTTCCTGCTGGCCGCGAGCGCGTTCGCCTGCTTCCAGGTGCCGTACGTCGCGCTGCCCGCGGAGATCTCCCCGGCGGCGGACGAGCGGAGCCGCGCGATGGCGTGGCGCGTCGTGTGCCTCACCGTCGGCATCCTCGTCGCGGGCGGCCTCGCCCCCGCCGTCGCGGACGCCGGGGGCAAGGACCGCGGCGGGTACGCGCTGATGGGCGCCGTCGTCGGGCTGCTCATGGGCGCGGCGATGGTCGCGAGCGCGCTCGCCACCCGCTGGGTCCCCTCGCGCCCCGGGCCGCGCCCGCTCGGCCTCGCCGCCGCGCTGCGCACCGCGCGCGGCAACCGGCCGTTCTTCGCGCTGCTCGGCGCGTTCGCCGCGCAGTCCCTCGCGGTCGCGGTGATGCTCGCGGGCGCGCCGTACGTCGCGACGTACCGGCTGGACGACTACGGCCTCACCTCGGCGATGTTCGTGTGCATGGTCGGGCCGAGCGCGGTCGCCGTCCCGCTCTGGCGGATCGCGGCCCGCCGGTACGGGCAGGTCCCGTGCTACCTCGCGGCCGTGACCGTCCTCGCCGCCGTCGCCGCCGCGCTCCACCCCGCCGTCTCCAGCGGCTCCACCGCCGCCGTCCTCGCGCTGACCGGCGCGGTCGGGGTCTGCTACGCCGCCGTCCAGCTCCTGCCGCTGTCGCTGCTGCCCGAGACCGTCCGCGCCGACGCGGGCCGCACCGGGCACGCGCAGTCCGGCGCGTTCACCGGCCTGTGGACGGCCGCCGAGACCGGCGCGCTCGCCCTCGGCCCCGGCGTGTTCGCGCTGATCCTCGCGGCGGCCTCGTTCCGCTCCGCCGACTTCGACGACCCCGTACGGCAGCCGGGGTCGGCCCTCACCGGGATCACGGCCGGGTTCACCCTCGTCCCGGCGCTGCTGCTCCTGCTCAGCGTCCCGATGCTGCTGGCGTACCGCCGCCTGGCCGCCGCCCACCGACGTACCGGAGAACCGAACCCCCATGCAGCCTGAAACACCCCTGAGACCCGACAGCGCCCCGGCGCCCGGTGGCGTTCCGGACCCCGGGGGCCTGCCCGAGGTCGGGCGCCCGCCCGCCGAGCTGCTCGCCGAGCTGGCGCGGCACCGCGCCGGCGACCTGCCGGTGCGCGGCGGGCGGGTGACCGCCTACGTGTACGACACCGGCCGCGCCGAGGTGCACGACCTCGCCGCCCGCGCCTACCAGGAGCTGCTGGAGGTCAACTGCCTCGACCCGACCGCGTTCCCCAGCATCGTCGCGCTGGAGCGGCAGGTCGTCGCCGCCGTCGCCGGACGGCTCGGCGGCGGCGCGGACACCCCGGGGATCTTCACCGCCGGCGGCACCGAGTCGATCATGCTCGCGGTCAAGGCCGCGCGCGACGCCCGTCCCGTGGACGGCCGCGCGCGGATCGTGCTGCCCGCGAGCGCGCACCCGGCGTTCCACAAGGCCGCGCACTACCTCGGCATGGAGGCCGTCGCGGTGCCGGTCGACCCGGAGACGTTCCGCGCCGACCCGGCCGCGACGCGCGCCGCCCTCACGCCCCGTACCGTCCTGGTCGTCGCGTCGGCGCCGTCGTACCCGCACGGCGTCATCGACCCGGTCGAGGAGATCGCCGCGCTCGCCGCCGAGGCGGGGGTGCCCTGCCACGTGGACGCGTGCGTGGGCGGCTGGGTGCTGCCGTGGCTGCGCGAGGGCGGGCGGGACGTCCCGCCGTTCGACCTGTCGGTGCCCGGCGTCACCTCGCTCTCGTGCGACCTGCACAAGTACGGGTACGCGCCGAAGGGCGCGTCGGTCGTGCTGTTCGCCGACGAGGCGGCGCGCCGCCGCGCGTACTTCGCGTCGGCGGGCTGGCCCGGCTACACCGTGATCAACGCGACCGTGCAGAGCAGCCGCAGCGCCGGGCCGCTCGCCGCCGCGTGGGCCACGCTCAACGCCCTCGGCGCGCGCGGCTACCGCGACCTCGCCGCCGAGGCCATGGGCGCCGCCGAACGGCTCGCCGCGGGCGTCGCGGACATCCCCGGCCTGCGCGTCCTCGGCGCCCCCGACGCGCCGCTCGTCGCCGTCGCCTCGTCCGACCCGGGCCTGGACGTGTTCACGGTCGCGGACGAGGCGCGCACGCGCGGGTGGTTCTTCCAGCCGCAGCTCTCGTTCCAGGGCATCCCGGCGAACCTGCACTTCACGCTCACCGGCGTGAGCCGCGACCGGGTCGAGCCGCTGCTCGCCGCGCTCGCCGAGTCGGCCGCTGCGGCCCGCCGGTCCGGTCCGCCGGACGTTCCCGAGGGGCTGGCGGACGCGCTCGCCGGGCTGGACCTGGACGGGCTGGACGACGCGGGCTTCGCCGGGCTGCTCGGCACCGTCGGCGTGGACCTGGACGGCGGCGCGCCCGAGATGGCCGTGGTCAACGCCGTCCTGGACGTCCTGCCGCCGGAGACGCGCGAGCGCCTCCTGATCCGCTTCCTCGCCGTCCTCTACTCCCCGCACCGCTGACCCGGCCTGGCCCGGCCCGGCCCGGTCCGCGGCCGCCGCCGGGCGCGGGGCCCGGCGGGGGTCAGCCGAGGCGGGTCAGGCGGGACAGCAGCGACGGAGCGCTGAGCGGGGCCGCCAGGGACAGCGGGATCCTGGCGGCGCCCGCGGTGACCGTGCCGACCCGTTCGCCCTGGTCGCCCTGGTGCGGCGGGTCGCCCTCGACGCCGACCGGGACGGTGAGGCCCGCCCAGCCGACCACGGTCACCGGGGTCGCGGCGCGCAGCGGCGTCGTACCGCCGAGCCCGTCGTCGACCCGCGCCACGCGCGCGCCCGCGGGAGCGAGCGACGCGGACGTGAGCGCGGACTCGGCGGACGCGACCAGATGCTGCCCGACGGTGACCGCGCCCATCGCGCTCGGCGACGGCTGCCCCATCACCGCCCCGACGATCAGCGTGGCGACGCCCGCCACGCGCTTGCGGGCCGCGAACACGTAGTTGCCGCCCGCGGCGTCGGTGTAGCCCGTCTTGCCGCCGACCACGCCGTACTGCCCGAGCAGGATGTTGCCGCCCGGACGGGACGCGCCGCCGTCGTCCGGGACGTACGCCCGGTTGTTCACGACCTCGGCGAACGTGGGGATGCGCATCGCCGCCCGCAGCAGCTTGATCTGGTCGGCGGCCGTGCTGACGGTGCCCTTGTCGTACCCGCTCGGGTCGGTGTAGGTCGTGCTCGCCATGCCGAGCTCGCGCGCCGCCGCGTTCATCTTCGCGACGAACGGCGCGTCGCCGCCCGCGTCCCACCGGGCCAGCTCGTGCGCGACGTCGTTCGCCGAGATGATCATCATGGCCTCCAGCGCCTTGCGCTGGGTGAGGCGCTGCCCGGCCGTCACGCCGAGCAGGGACTCGCCCCGCCGCTTGCGTGCGGGGATCTGCGCGGCGGCCTCCGGGGACACCGTCAGCGTCGGACCCGCCTGGCCCGTCCGCAACGGGTGGGCGCGCAGGAACACGTACGCCGTCATCACCTTGGCGACGCTCGCCGTGGGCGTCGGCGCGGAACCCCCGGACGCCCCCATCGTGCCCAGCCCGTCCACGTACACCGCCGACTGGCCCTGCTGCGGCAGCGGGAGCCGGGGCGCGGTCCCGGGGAACGTGTGGCTCGACTTCGACAGCGTCAGATCCACCGTCGGCTCGGGCACGGGGCGTACGAGCTGACCCGTCACGACTCCGGCGACCAGCACGAGGGCCGCGATGACGGCGATCAGCGTCCGCCGCCCGCGTCCACGTCCGCGTCCGCGTCCGTGCTCGTCCTGCGCCTCGTCACCGCCGGTCGGGGGTGCGCCTGGCGCGTCGTAGGCGGGCGTCTCCTGGAGCGGTGCGTACGCGGGGTAGGACTGCGCCGCGGCTTGGTGCACCGGCGCCGCCGGGGCCGGATGCTGCTGCGGCGGCGCGGGCTGCGCGGACGGCTGATGCGTCGGCGCGGGAGCCGGTGCGAGGGCGTGATGCTGCCCTTCGTACTGGCCTTCGTACTGCCCTTCGTACTGGTGCGCGGGCGGGGTCGGCGCCTGCTGCTGTCGCTCTGGCGTAGCGTGCCGCGGCGCTGCCTGCTGGGGTGCGGCGTGACGGGGCGCGGCTTGCTGCGGCGGCGCTTGCTGGGACGGTGCCTGCTGCGGCGGTGCCTGTTGGGGGGCGTCTTGTTGGGGCGCTGGCTGCTGGAACGCCTCCTGCTGGTACGGCTGCTGAGGAGGAGCTTGTGAAGCCGGCTGCGGGGCCGCTTGGGGCTGCGGCTGTGGCTGGGGTTGTGGGGCCGCTTGGGGTTCTGGGGCCGCTGGCGGCTGGGGGTGGGGGGCCGTTGGCGGGGCGGGAGGGGGTTCCGGCGGCGGGGACTGCCGTTCCTGCGTTTCAGGGCGAGGCGTTTCAGGAGCGGGCGCGTTGTTCCACGAGACGATCCACTGGCCGGACGAGTTGGCCGACGGGACCTTCTTCTGAGGGCGCTCGATAGAGATATCGGGGCGTGTCAGAGAAGCGTTCCCGGTGTCCGGCTTCCGTTCCGGCTCGGGCTCCGGGTCCGGGGTCGCCTCTTCCTCGGCCGGAGGCTCGGCGGAGGCGGCAGGGGTGTCGGGTACATCGGCCTGCGGCTCTTCCGGCGGCAGTTCTTGGGCCCGCGTTTCCTGCGCCTGTGCTTCCTGAACGTTGCGTTCTTCATCCTGCGAGGCCGAAGGACGCGATTCCTCGTTCTGCGGCTTCTCGGCCTGGGAGTTCTCGCTTTGCGGCGCTTCTGCCTGCGGGTGCTCAGCCTGGGGCGCTTCGGGACCCGATTCCTCTGTCTGCGCCTTTTCGGCCTGCGGTTCCGCAGGCGGGGGCTCTTCGGCCTGCGGCTCCTCTGGCTCTGGCTTTTCGGAACGCGGTTCTTCCGGCTCCGGCACGGCCTCGGCATCTGTCTCAGCATCGGAAACCGGCTCGGACTTCGCCTCGGACTCGGTTTCCGGCTCGGTTTCCGGCTCCGGCTCCGTTTCGGACTCCGGCTCGGCGGCGGGTTCCGCCTTCGTCTCCGCTTCGGGCCGAGACTCGGGCTCGCGGGGCGAAAGGGCGCGGAACTCGGTGGTGGCCGTACGGGACGGCTCCTCGGGCGCCTTCTCCGCGAGCTCCTCGGGGTTCTCCGCCGGGTCGGACGCTTGCGGCTCCTGCTGTGCGTCGTCGTTCAACGGCGCGACCTCCTCGACTGAGTCCCCCTACGCAGACGGAGCGGCCACGCGCCGGTAAGCCCCGTGCACCCTGGTGAGGATGGGCAGTCTATCCGGAAGGTTCACTTCGTTATGAATTATTGATCAAGGTGGCGGGCGTCTCTTAAGGACGCTTTCTCGCCCACAGCGCGTCGATGTCGCCGTATCCGTCCCAGGTCGCCTGAAAGGCCGTCGGCGGGACCTGGACGCTGCCGCCGAAAGGCTCGTCCAGGTGGTACAGCAGGAAGAGGACGAACGCGATCGTCGAGGCGACCACGAACGCCAGGACGGCCCGCACGGCGGTGCGCGGGTTGCCGCGGACGATCGGCAGCGCGGCGACGAGCAGCCCGCAGGCGACGACCGCGGCCCACATCAGGCCGGGGACCCGGTCGGCCGCGACCGTGGCGCGGTCCCTGCGCGCGCGCACGAGGCGCTCGGCGGATTCGAGGGCCTCCTGGTAGCGCTCGGCCTCGCCGCCCGGCTTCGGCTGGAGCAGCTCCATGTCGTACCGGATCAGGTTGACGAGCCGCCAGCCGCGGTCGCCGAGGCCGCCGCCCGCGTTCATCGCCGGCCACTCCGCCCGGACGACCTCGGTGGTGTAGTCGCGGATCTCGGTGCGCAGCCGGACGCCGTCGGCCCCGCCGACCACGTGCGAGTACCAGTACAGGTCGTCCAGCGCCCCGGCCTCGGCGAACGTGCTGCGCCCCGCCCGGCCGAGGTCGAGCCAGGTGTAGGTCATCATCGCCCCGACCGACAGCACGAACGCGCCGACGGCCACCAGCGCCACCATCCCGCCGGACGCGCCGAGGTCGTGCCGGACGGCCGGCGGCAGCACCCGCTGCGCCACCAGCGCCACCAGCACCGACGCGGCGCCCGCGCCGAAGACGGTCAGGCACGCGGCGAGCACGGTGGTCATGCCCGGTGATCTTCCCTGCGGGCCCGCGCGGGTCCCCGCGGGCGCGCAGAGTTTGCCAAGTCCGGGAGCGCCGCCGACGCCCGCGTGGCCGTCGGCGTGAACCCGTCCGGGGGCTTGCGGAGATACATCGCTGACAATGTCCCCGCACGGGAAGGCCGGTCCGAATGCCATGGTGTCCGCGATGACCGCACCCCCGGCCGATGGCGCGGAACGGTTCGCGCCCTCCGCCGCCGCGCCACCCCCCGCCGCCGCGCCGCCGTCCGCTGGTGCGTCGCCGCTCCACGCCGCTTCGGTGGCTGGAGGGGCGGTGCCCGACGGCGATCTGATCGCCCGGTCCCTGGACGATCCGGAGGCGTTCGCGGCGCTGTTCGACCGGTACGCGCCGATGCTGTACCGGTACGTGTCGCGGCGGCTCGGGCCCGAGCAGGCCGAGGACGTCGTCGGCGACACGTTCCTCGCCGCGTTCGGCAGGCGCCGCCGCTACGACCTCGCGCAGCCGGACGCGCGGCCGTGGCTGTTCGGGATCGCGACCAAGCTCGTGGCCCGGCACCACCGCGCCGAGGCCGCCCGGTACCGGGCGCTGCGCCGCAGCCCGGTGGACGGGCCCGTCGAGGGGCCCGCCGACCGGGTCGCCGCCGGGGTGACCGCACGGGCGTCCCGGCCGCTGCTGACCGAGGCCCTCGCCGGGCTGAACCGCCGCGACCTGGACGTGCTGCTGCTGGTGGCCTGGGGCGACCTGGCGTACGAGGAGGTGGCGCGGGCGCTCGGCATCCCTGTCGGGACGGTCCGCTCCCGCCTCAACCGGGCCCGCCGCAAGGTGCGCGCCGCGCTCGGCGGCGCCGACCCGACGCGTGAGGAGGCGTAGCCGTGGACGATCTGAGGATGCTCCGCGACCTCGGCCGCGAGCTGGAGGACGACCCGCCCGCGTCGCTCGCCCGGCAGCGGGCGAGGCTCGCCGACGCCGCAGCGGGCGCGGGCCGCGCGGCCCGCTCGCCGGGACGGCCGCCGCGCCCCGGCCGGTGGACGCTGCTCGGCGTCGTCGCGGCGGCCACGGCGGCGCTGATCCTGGTGCCCGCCGTACTGCTGCGCGGCGGCGAGGACCGGAGCCGCCCGGGACGCCCCGCGTCCGGCGCCGACGGCCCCGACACCACCATGAACGTCCTGCTCATCGGCTCCGACGCCCGGGGGAACGGGGAGGCCGCGCGATCCGACAGCATCGTGCTCGCGCACCTGCCGAAGGGGCGGGGGAGCGCGCTCGCGGCCAGCCTGCCGCGCGACTCGCAGGTCCGCATCCCGGCCTGCCGCACCCGCACGGGCGGGCACGCGCCCGCGCACCGGGGCAGGCTCGGCGAGGCGTTCGCCATCGGCGGGACGGCCTGCACGGTCAAGACCGTGGAGTCCGCCACCGGCGTCCAGGTGGACCTGGCCCTCACCGTCGATTTCGGCGGGTTCCGGTCGATGGTGGACGCGCTCGGGGGCGTGCCGTTCACGGTGCCGCAGGCGATCGACGACCCGTCGTCCGGCTTCCGGATCTCCGCCGGGACACACCGCCTGAACGGCGCGCAGGCGCTCGGGTACGTCCGCGTGCGGCACGGGGTCGGCGACGGTTCCGACCTGATGCGCGTCGAACGGCAGCAGCGGTTCCTGGCCGCCCTCGCGAAGCGCGCGAAGGACGTGCAGACGGGGAACCCGGTGCGGTTCCTGGCGTTCCTCAAGGCGGCGTCCGGGTCGGTCGAGATGGCGCCCCGGCTCGATCTCAAGGGGCTCCAGGAGGTCGCGCGCAGCCTCGGGCGGACGAAGCCCGGGACCGTCCGCTACACGACGGTGAAGGTGCGTCCGGACCCGTCCGACCTCGCGCGCCTGGTGTGGGACCAGGCGGCGGCCGCGCGCCTGTTCGCCCACTTCAAGACCAGGGACTGACGCCGCGCGCCCCGCCGGACCGGGGCGGCCCCCGGACCGCCGTCCGCGCGGCGGTCCGGGGGCGCCCCGCCGCGCGCCGGTGGATGATCACGCTTCTGGCGGGCAGAGCGTTCCCCATGAGTGAAGCGATGGAGAGCCTGGGGCCGCACGGAGAGGGATCGTTCTGGATCGAGTCCAGCGGGACGACGTCGTACCCGAGGCTGGAGGGGGACCTGACCGCCGACGTCGCGGTCGTCGGCGGCGGGATCGCCGGGCTGTGCGCGGCCTGGGAGCTGCTCCGGGCGGGCCGCTCGGTCGTGCTCCTCGAAGCCCGCCGGATCGTCACCGGCGTGACGGGGCACACCACGGGACGGGTGTCCGCGCTCCACCCGTACCTGTACCGGCCGCTGGTCAAGTCGCTCGGCACGGACGGGGCGCGGCTGTACGCGCGGTCGCAGCAGGACGCGGTCGAGCACCTGGTGCGGACGACCACCGAGCTCGGCATCGACTGCGCGCTGGAACGCCGCCCGTCCCACCTGTTCGTGGAGGCGGACGACGAGGTCGCGGACCTGCGCGACGAGGGGGAGGCCGCGCGCGAGGCGGGCCTGGAGGCGAAGTTCGTCGACCGCATCGGCCTGCCGTTCGAGACGGCCGGGGCGCTGCGGCTGGAGGGGCAGATCCAGTTCCACCCGCGCCGCTACCTGCTGGGCCTCGCGGAGGCGTTCGTACGGGAGGGCGGGCGGATCTACGAGCAGACCCGCGTCGTGGACCTGGACGAGGACGGCCCGTGCACGCTCACGACCGACGGCGACGCGCGCGTGCGCGCAGACGACGTGGTGCTCGCGACGCTCTTCCCGGTCTTCGGCCGCCCCACCCTGGACACGCGGCTGTCCGCGCTGCGGGAACTCGTCGTCACCGCGCCCATGCCCCCGGACCAGGACCTGGACGGCATGTACATCACGCGCGAGCACGGCACCCGCTCGGTCCGTACGGCCCCGTACCGCGACGGGCGGCTGCTGCTCGTCACCGGCGAGTCGTTCTCGCCGGGGTCGGGCGACGCGGCCGAACGGTACGCGCGGCTGGCGGGCTGGGCGCGCGACGCGTTCGGCGTGACGGAGTTCACACACCGCTGGTCGGCGCAGGACACCAAGACGACCGACCAGATCCCGTTCGTCGGCCGCCGGCCCGGCGGCTCGGACCACGTCTACGTGACCACCGGGTACGCGCGGTCGGGCATGAGCCACGCGATCATGTCGAGCCGCCTCATCGCCGGGCTCGTGGCGGGCCGGAGCCCCGAGTGGGCCGAGCTGTACGACCCGCGCCGCGTCCATCCGGCGCGGGAGGCGCGCCCCCTGCTCGGCGCCGCCGCGTCCGTCGCCCGGCACCTGGTCGCCGACCGCGCGGTCACCGGATCGGCCGCCGACATACCGCCCGGCGGGGGCGGGGTCGTGCGGATGGGCGGGGAGCCCTGCGCCGTCTACCGCGGCGAGGACGGCGTGGCGCGGGCGGTCTCGGCGGTGTGCCCCCACATGCGCTGCGTGGTGGCGTTCAACGACGTGGACCGCACCTGGGAGTGCCCCTGCCACGGCTCGCGGTTCGCGCTCGACGGGACCGTTCTGGACGGCCCGGCCAGGCGTCCTCTGGAAAAGCGCCCCATCGATGAGTGACTTCGATTTCGCCGGGTAGGGCCGGAACCATCCCCGGGGCCAACGGCGAACTCGATATCAGCGAACAGCGAGGAGTGAACGACGATGGCCACCAAGGTCCGCGACATCATGACCGGTTCCCCGACCTCCTTCAAACCGGAGATCGACATCGTCACCGTGGCGCGATCCATGCGCGACGAGGACATCGGCGCGGTGCTCGTCCAGGACGACGACCGGCTGCACGGCCTGGTCACGGACCGGGACCTGGTCGTCCGCGGTCTCGCCGCCGGAGGCGACCCGGCCCAGGCGAAGGTCGGCGACGTGTGCAGCGACGTGACCGCGAGCGTCGGCCCGGACGACTCCACGGACGCGGCCGCCCGGACCATGCGGGAGCGCGCCGTACGGCGCCTGCCCGTGATCGAGAACGGCAACGTGGTCGGGATCGTCTCCCTGGGCGACCTCGCGATCGAGAAGGACGAGCGGTCGGCGCTGGCCGACATCAGCGCCTCCACCGGCAACCGCTGAGGCGGCTCAGGCTGCTGAACGGCTCAGGTTGCTGAACGGCTCGGCGTGCTGAACGGCCCGCTGAGCGGCTCGGGCTGCTGAACGGACGGGAACGGTCGCGGAGCGCGGCACCCGCATGGCGCGGGGAGCCGCCCGACCGGAATCCCGTCGGAAAGACCCTCCAAGGGGTGGTGGGAAAAGGCTCGGGGCCCGTCGAAAGGCGGGTCCCGAGCCTATTTACGTGCCCGCGTGCCTTTACGGGTCTACGCGCGTCGGGGGAGGGCGTCGAGGAGCCGTTCCAGCTCCTCTTCGGTGTTGTAGTAGTGCGTGGACGCCCGGACCGCCGCCGGAACGGCGTGCGGGTCGTACTGCGAATTGGCGCCCGTCGTCACGCTGACGTTGACGCCGCGCTCGCGGAGGGCCGCCTTCACGGCGGCGGACTCGTACCCCTCGACGGTGAACGTGACGATCGCCGCCCGGCGTTCGCCCCGGTCGAGGACCGTGACGCCGGGACGGGCGGCCAGTTCGGCGCGCAGCCGCGCGGCGAGGCCGGTCGCGCGCTCCTCGATCGCGTCCATGCCGAGCGCGGCGGCGTAGTCGGCGGCGACGCCGAGACCGATCTGGCCCGCCACGTACCGCTCCCACGTCTCGAAGCGCCGCGCGTCGTCCCTGACCGTGTACGTGTCGGGCGCCGTCCACTCCGCCGAGTGCAGATCGAGGAACGGCGGCTCCAGCGTCCGCAGGATCGAGCGGCGGACGTACAGGAACCCGGTCCCGCGCGGACCGCGCAGGAACTTGCGGCCCGTCGCCGACAGCATGTCGCAGCCGATCTCCGCCACGTCCACGGGGAGGTGCCCGACGGACTGGCAGGCGTCCAGCAGGTAGAGCGTCCCGTGCTCCCGGCACAGCCGTCCCACCTCGGCGGCCGGGTTGACGAGGCCGTTGTGCGTCGGGACGTGGTTGAGCGAGACGAGCCGCACGTCGCCCTCGGCCAGCTCGGCCGCCAGCGCGTCCAGCGACACCTGCCCGTGCCCGTCGTCCGGCACCACCGTCACCCGGACGCCCCGGGCCGCGGCGACCTGCCGGTAGGCGATCGCGTTGCTGGCGTACTCGCTGGTGGTGGTCAGGACGCGGTCGCCCTCCGCGAACGGGATCGCGTAGAACGCCATGTCCCACGCACGGGTGGCGTTCTCCACGTAGGCGATCTCGTCGGGGTCCGCGCCGATCAGCCCGGCGACCGCGGCGTAGAACCGCTCGATCGCCGCCTCGCCGCGTTCGGCCGCCTCGTAGCCGCCGGTCTCCGCCTCCAGCGTGAAGTGCTCCGCGACCGCGTCGATCACGGGCCGCGGCGGCAGCGCGGCGCCCGCGTTGTTGAGGTGCGCCACGTTCGCGCAGCCCGGCGTCTCGGCCCGCAGCCTCTCGATGTCCACCCTGGTCACGCGCCCTTCGTCCGGTACGGTCCGGCCGCCCATTCAAGCCGGGGCGGCGGCGCGGGCGCAAAGTGTCGTACCCCGGCGCGAAGCTGGTGGAGCCGGGTACTTGACCTCAAGGATCGTTGAGGTTCGAGGATGCCCGTACGAGCTGCGAGCATTCCCTACCGAGTTGGCGGTACCCGATGGACATGGAAGTGACCGCGTGGATGTCGCTGCACCACGCGATGAACGCCGAGGACGACCGCAGGCCGTTCTCCAAGGTGACCCTGCGGCGGATCGCCCGGTTCGCCCGGCCGCACCGGCGGCGCCTCGCCGCGTTCCTGGGCTTCAGCGTGGTGATGGCGGTCGTCGCGGTCGCCACGCCCGTGCTGGCCGGGCGGGTGGTCGACGCGATCGTCGACGGCAAGGCCACCGCGACCGTGGTGGGGCTGGCCGTGGTGATCGCCGGGCTGGCGCTCGCCGAGGGCGGCCTCGGCCTCGCCAACCGGTGGCTGTCGGCCCGCATCGGCGAGGGCCTGATCCTCGACCTGCGCACCGCCGTGTTCGACCACGTGCAGCGCATGCCCGTGGCGTTCTTCACCCGCACCCGCACCGGCGCGCTGGTCAGCCGCCTCAACAACGACGTGATCGGCGCGCAGCGGGCGTTCAGCGACACCCTGTCCGGCGTGGTCAGCAACCTGGTCACGCTGCTGCTGACGCTGGCCGTGATGATCGGGATCTCCTGGCAGATCACCCTGCTCGCGCTGGTGCTGCTGCCGGTGTTCGTGCTGCCCGCCCGCCGGATGGGCACGCGCCTCGCCCGGCTCCAGCGCGAGGCCGCCGCGCACGACGCCGCGATGAGCACGCAGATGACCGAGCGGTTCTCCGCGCCCGGCGCGACGCTGGTCAAGCTGTTCGGGCGGCCCGACCGCGAGTCCGCCGAGTTCGCCGCGCGCGCCCGGCGCGTCCGCGACATCGGCGTCCGCGCCGCGATGGTGCAGCACGTGTTCATCACCGCCCTCACGGTCGTGTCGGCGCTCGCCCTCGCCCTGGTCTACGGGCTCGGCGGGTTCCTCTCCCTGCGCGGCCAACTCGACGCCGGGGCCGTGGTGTCCCTCGCCCTCCTGCTGACCCGCCTGTACGCGCCGCTCACGGCCCTCGCCAGCGCCCGCGTCGAGGTGATGAGCGCGCTGGTCAGCTTCGAGCGCGTCTTCGAGGTGCTCGACCTGACGCCGCTGGTCGCCGAGCGTCCCGCGCCGCGCACCGTTCCCGACGGGCCGGTGGCGGTCGAGTTCGAGCACGTCCGCTTCGCGTACCCGTCCGCCGACAAGGTGTCCCTCGCCTCCCTCGAAGAGGTCGCGGGCCTCGACACCCGCGGCGGCGAGGAGGTGCTGCACGACGTGTCGTTCCGCGCCGAGCCCGGCCAGATGGTCGCGCTCGTCGGCTCGTCCGGGGCGGGCAAGTCCACCATCGCGCAACTGCTCCCGCGGCTGTACGACACCGACGAGGGCACCGTCCGGCTCGGCGGCGAGGACGTCCGCGACCTGTCGTTCGCCTCGATCCGCGAGACGCTCGGCATGGTCACCCAGGACGGCCACCTGTTCCACGAGTCGATCCGCGCCAACCTGCTGCTCGCCCGCCCCGAGGCCACCGAGGACGAGCTGTGGGACGTCCTGCGCCGGGCCCGCCTCGACGCGCTGATCCGGAGCCTGCCGGACGGGCTCGACACGATCGTCGGCGAGCGCGGCTACCGGCTGTCGGGCGGCGAGCGCCAGCGCCTGACCATCGCCCGGCTCCTGCTCGCCCGCCCCGCGTGGTGATCCTCGACGAGGCCACCGCGCACCTCGACTCCACGTCCGAGGCCGCCGTGCAGGAGGCCCTCTCCGAGGCCCTCGACGGCCGCACCGCCGTGGTGATCGCGCACCGGCTGTCCACCGTCCGCGCCGCCGACGTCATCCTCGTCGTCGAGGCGGGCCGCATCGTCGAGCGCGGCACCCACGACGAACTGCTCGCCGCCGGCGGCCGCTACGCCGAACTCCACCGCACCCAGTTCGACCAGCACCCCGCCGACCCGTCCGACCCGTCCCACGCCCCGACGCCCCGGACGCCCCGGACGCCCCGGCAAAGGACGCCCCCCCTGGAACCGGTCGCCTGATCCACCCCCGCCAAGGTGCCCCGCCCCCCACCGGGCCGGGGCACCTGGCCATCCCGCAACCTCCAGCCCAACGCGAGACACGGGCCCCCGATGCCCGACCCCCACATGCGCGACGCCCGGTACCCGATGCGCGATGCGACGCCCGGTACCCGGTGCCCGGTGCGCGATGCGATGCCCGGTGCCCGGTGCGCGATGCGATGCCCGGTGCCTCGGGCCCGGGTTTGCGCGGTGGTGTCGCGGTCGCCCGGGCCCGAGGGGGCGGGGGTCAGGAGGGCTTGGGGGTGTAGGTGGCGATGATGACGCCGTTGGAGTGGACGGCGGTGTCGGTCAGGTCGAACTTCGCGGCGAAGCCCTCCCTGGTCAGCAGCTCGGCGGGGTCGCCGGTGCCGACGACGACCGGGTGGATCCACAGGCGCAGCTCGTCCAGCAGGCCGTTGTCCATGAGCGTGCGGGAGACGGGCCGAAGCCGTACTGGAGGATGTCCTGGCCGTCCTGCTCCTTCAGCTTCGCGATCTCCGCGACGGCGTCGGCGCGCCGGATGATGACGGTGTTGTTCCACTCGCCCTTCTCCAGGGAGTCCGACACCACGTAGTGGGGCAGGTTGTTCATCCGGGCGCCGAAGTCGCCGGTCTGCTCCTCCATGGCCGGCCACGCCTGGGAGAAGCCGTCGTAGGTCGCGCGGCCCATCAGGAGGGCGTCCGACGCGAAGAGCTGCTCGCGGGCGAAGCCCTGGGCCTCCTCGCCGAAGTAGTCCATGGTCCAGTTCTGCGGGTTCTCGATGACGCCGTCGAGCGAGATGTAGGTCGAGTTGACGATCTTGCGCATGGGGTTCCTCCGTGTCAGTCGGTGTACGGGTGGGCGGACCTGGCGTCGCGGAGGGCGCGGGCCCACCAGCAGAGCCGGTCCAGGGTCGTCGCGGCGTCGGCGTCGCAGGTCGCGCCGGGCTTCGGCCAGGAGCCGTCCGCCGCGAACAGCTCCCAGTAGCACGGCAGGCTGACGCCGTCCCGGATCGGGACCGCGTGCAGCTCGCCGAACACCTCCCGGAGCTGCGCGGCGGCGTGCAGGCCGCCCGACTCCCGGCCGTACGTGACGAGCGCGACCGGCTTGGCCCGCCACTCGTCGTAGTACCAGTCGAGCGCCGTCTTCAGCGGCGCCGGGAAGCCGCGGTTGTACTCGGGGGCGACCACCACGAACGCGTCCGCGGCGGCCAGCCGGGGCGCGAGCGCCCGGACCGGCTCGGGGAGCGGCTCGTCCTGGTCGGTGAGCACGTCCGGCAGCCCGGCCTCGGCCAGGTCGAGGAGGTCGACGTCCAGTCCGGGACGCCTGCGGGCGTGACCGGCGAACCAGCCCGCCACGGTCGGCCCGAACCGGCCCGAGCGGGTGCTGCCGATGATGATCACGACGCGCAGTCCCATCCGTCCCGCCTCCTCGTTCCCTCGGCTCCGATGGCCCCTACTGTGCGGGAGGCGGTTTACGGGATTCTTACGGTTGCTTTCTGGGGATTTGCGGACCCTGCTGACCTGGGGGTACGCGGGCGGCTAGGGTGCGGGCCATGCGTTTCGGGGTGCTCGGCCCGCTCGCCGTCCGGACGGGCGGCGGCGCGGCCGTGCCGGTGCCCGGCCTGAAGGTCCGCGCCGTGCTCGCGGTCCTGCTGCTGAACGAGGGCCGTCCGGTCCCCGCCGACCGGCTGATCGACGACCTGTGGGGCGGGTCCGCCGCGCCGCCCGGCAACCCGGCGGGCGCCCTGTCGGCGAAGGTGTCGCAGCTCCGCCGCGTCCTGGAGGACGCCGAGCCGGGGCCCGCGCGCTCGTCGTCTCGCGTCCCGCCGGGTACGCACTGGAGTGCGGCGAGGTGGACGCCCTCCGGTTCCAGCGCCTGGTCGCGCGCGCCCGCGCCGAGGGGGAGCCCGGCCTGCTCGCGGACGCGCTGGCCCTGTGGCGGGGGCCCGCGTACGCCGACTTCGCGGACGAGCCGTTCGCGCGCGCGGAGATCGCCCGGCTGGAGGAGCTGCGGCTGACCGCCCTGGAGGACCACGCCGAGCACCGCCTCGCGCTCGGCGACCACGCGGCGCTGGCGGGCGAGCTGGCCGACCTGCTGACCGTCCACCCCCTGCGCGAACGGCTCCGCGCCGCCCACCTGCTCGCCCTCTACCGGACGGGCCGCCAGAGCGAGGCCCTCGACGCGTACGAGGCGCACCGCGCCCGCCTCGCGGACGAGCTCGGCCTGGACCCCGGCACCGAGCTGACGGCGCTCCATCAGGCGATCCTGCGCCAGGACCCGTCGCTGAACGCCCCGCCCCGCAGGGCCGAGGCCGTCACGCGGCCCGGGACCCGCGCGGCCCGCGCGGCGGTCCGGGGCAACCTGCGGGAGCCGGCGTCCGGGCTGATCGGCCGGGACGAGGCGGTCGCCGAGATCGGGGACCGGCTCGCCGAGGAACGGCTCGTCACGCTCACCGGCCCCGGCGGCGTCGGCAAGACCCGGCTCGCGCTCGCGACCGCCGCCGGGCTCGCGGGCGACGCGTTCCCCGACGGGGTGTGGCTGGTGGAGCTGGCCGCGTTCGAACGGTCGGCCACGGCCGTGCCCGAGGCCGTCGCGCACGTGCTCGACCTGCGCGACGACCCCGGCGACGACGGCTCCGGCGGGCCGTCCGGACCGGCGGGACGGCTCGCGGACGCGCTGGCCGGACGGCGGCTGCTGCTCGTCCTCGACAACTGCGAGCACCTGATCGACGAGGCCGCGGACCTCGCCGGGCGGCTGCTCGGCGCCGCGCCCGGCCTGCGGATCCTCGCGACCAGCCGGGAGCCGCTCGCGCTGCCCGGCGAGGTGGTGTGGAGCGTCCCGCCGCTCGACGTGCCCGCACCCGGCGCCGCCGACCCGGGCGTGCTCGAACGGTCGAGCGCCGTGCGGCTGTTCGTGGCGCGGGCGTCCGCCGCGGCCCGGGACTTCCGGCTCGACGCCGGCACCGCGGAGGCCGTCGCGGTGCTGTGCCGCCGCCTGGACGGCATCCCGCTCGCCCTCGAACTCGCCGCCACGCGCGTGCGGGCGCTCGGCGCGCACGGCCTCGTGGACCGGCTGGACGACCGGTTCCGGCTGCTCGCGACCGGGCACCGGGGCGCGCCTCCGCGCCAGCGCACGCTCACCGCGATGATCGACTGGAGCTGGGAGCTGCTGTCCGATCCGGAACGGGCCGTGCTGCGGCGGCTGTCCGTCCACGCCGACGGCTGCACCCTCGACGCCGCCGAGGCCGTCTGCGCGGACCCGGACGGCGGCGACGGCGCGCTGGACGTGCTCGACCTGCTCGTACGGCTCGTGGACCGTTCACTGGTCGTCATGGAGGACCGCGGCGGCGACGGCCCCCGCTACCGGCTGCTGGAGTCGGTCGCCGCGTACTGCGCCGACCGGCTGGACGAGGCGGGCGAGCGGGCGCGGGTCCGCGCGCGGCACCGCGACTACTACACCGGCCTCGCCGAACGCGCCGAGCCGTACCTCTACGGCCCCGGCCAGGCCCGCCGCCTCCGGCTCCTCGACGGCGAGGCCGCCAACCTCCGCGCCGCGCTGGACGGCGCGGTCGCGGACGGCGACCGGGACGGCGCGCTGCGGCTCGCGAACGCGCTGACCTGGTACTGGTACCTGCGGGGCCGGCTGGCCGAGGCGGACCGTTCGCTCCGCGCCGCGCTCGCGCTCCCCGCCGGACCCGAGCCCGCCCCGGCGGCGCGGGTGGCGCGGGCGAAGGCGGCGGCGTGGCTGGCGGCCATCGGCGTGCTGCGCGGCGACGAGGCCGGATGGCCCGCCGCCCGCGACGAGGCCCTGCGCCTGTTCGCCGGGGAGGACGAGGGCGAACGGGCCCGCGCGCAGTGGCTGCTGGCGTGGGCGGGCAGCGAGAACGACCACGTCGCCGACGGCGGGGCACGCGTCGCCGAGGCGTTCGCGACGTTCGAGAGGCTCGGCGACCGGTGGGGGATGGCCGCCGCGCACGTTCTGATGGCCAAGCTGGCGCACGCGCGCGGGGAGACGGACGCCCTCGAACGCGAGGGACGGCGCGCCGCGCGGCTGTTCGGGAGGTCGGCGACCGGTGGGGGCAGCTCCAGGCCGCCGAATGGCTCGGCGCGCACGCCGAGCTGACCGGCGACTACGAGCGCGCGGCCCGCCTCCAGCGCGACGGCCTGCACCTCGCCGAGGAACTGCACCTGTGGCCCAACCTCGCCATGCGCCTCGGCTGGCTCGCGTGGATCTCGCTCCAGCGCGGCCTGTACGCGGAGGCCCGCGAGTACGGCGAACGGGTCCTCGCGCTCGCCGCCGAACGGGGCCGCCAGCCCGCCGCGCTGATGGCCGAGATCGTCCTCGGCCTCACCGACCGCCGCACCGGCGACCTCGACGCGGCCGAGGCGCGCCTGCGCCCCATCCTGGTCAGCGTGGACGGCGACGCCACCCCGCCGCTGTTCCTGCCGCTCGTCCAGGTGGGCCTGGGCCACGTCGCCGAGCTGCGCGGGGACGCCCCGGGAGCCCTGCGGCTCCACCGCGAGGCGCTGGACGTGGCGCTGCGCATCGACGCGCCCCGCGACGAGGCGTTCTCCCTGGAGGGCATGGCCGCCGCGCTGTGCCTGGCGGGCCGCCACGCCGAGGCCGCCCGCTGCCTCGGCACGGCCGCGCACCTGCGCGCGTCCCGCAACCTGTCGCCCGGCCCGGCCGAACGCGCCGACATCGACCGCGCCGCGACCGCCGCCCGCGACGCCCTCGGCCCGGCCGCGTACAAGGCCGAGCACGAACGCGGCGCCCGGCAGACCCCCGCCGACCACCTGCCCTCCTGAGGACCCGCGCTCCCCGAACGGCGATAGTGGGGAGATGACGATCTCCTTCCGCCGTCCCGGTTACGCCTGCACCGACCACTTCCTGGACGTCCCGCTCGACCACGCCGACCCCGGCGGCCCCACGATCCGGCTGTACGCGCGGGAGGTCGTCGCGCCCGGCAGGCAGGACGACGACCTGCCCTGGCTGCTCTACCTCCAGGGCGGGCCGGGCAACAAGGCGCCCCGGCCGGGCGCGTCGCCCGCCGCGTGGCTCGGGCGCGCCCTGCGCGACTACCGGGTGCTGCTGCTCGACCAGCGCGGAACGGGCCGCAGCACGCCCGCCAACCGGCAGACGCTCCCGCGGCCCCGGCGGACGCCGCCGCGTACCTGCGGCACTTCCGCGCCGACTCGATCGTCCGGGACGCCGAGCTGCTGCGCCGCCACCTCATCGGCGACCGGCCGTGGAGCGTGCTCGGGCAGAGCTTCGGCGGGTTCTGCACCGTGACGTACCTGTCGCTGGCGCCCGAGGGGCTCCGCGAGGCGTTCATCACCGGCGGGCTGCCGAGCCTCACCGCGAGCCCGGACGAGTGGTACCGCACCGCGTACCTGCGCGTCCTCGCCGCGAACGACCGCTACTTCGCGCGCTATCCCGGCGACCGCGACGTCGCCGCCCGCATCGCCGGCCACCTCGCCGAACGCGACGAACGGCTCCCCACCGGCGAGCGCCTCACGCCCCGCCGGTTCCAGACGCTCGGCCTCGGCCTCGGCGCCTCCGGCCGGTTCGACGACCTGCACTACCTGCTGGAGGAGGCGTTCGTCGCGGGCCGGGAGGGCGCGGCGCTGTCGGACACGTTCCTCCAGTCCGCCGGCGCGACGGTGTCGTACGCCGCGCAGCCGCTGTACGCGCTGATCCACGAGGCGTGCGTGTGCGACGGCACGGCGTCGAACTGGTCGGCGCAGCGCGTGCGGGAGGAGTTCCCGGAGTTCGACGCGGAGCCGTTCACCTTCGTCGGCGAGATGATCTACCCGTGGTTCTTCGAGGAGGACCCGGCGCTCACCCCGCTGCGCGAGACCGCCGACCTGCTCGCCTCGTACGAGTGGCCCGCCCTGTACGACCCCGACACCCTCGCCGCGAACACCGTCCCGGTAGCGGCGGCCGTCTACTACGACGACATGTACGTCGACCGCGACTTCTCGCTGGAGACCGCCCGCGTCATCCCCGGCTGCCGCACCTGGATCACCAGCGAGCACGCCCACAACGGCCTCTCAGCCGACCCCGAGTCCTCGACCACCTCCTCACCCTCATCCACATCTGAACCCCGAGCTGGGTGTGGTGGAGGTCACGGGGGTGGGGTGGGGTGGGGGTGTCACTTTCTGTGGGGGTGGTCGCGTCTCCGGGTCAGGTGGGCGCCGTTCGGGCGCGCTTGATGGGGAGGCGGTGCGGACGTGCTGGGGAGACTGGCGGGGTTCGTGGTGCGGCGGCGGCGGGCGGTGCTCGTCGTGGCGCTGCTGCTGGCGCTGGTGGGCGGCGCGGGGGCGCGACGCTGTTCGACCGGGTCAAGGGCGGCGGGTTCGACGATCCGGGGTCGGAGTCGGGGCGCGCGGCGGAGATCCTGCGGGACGGGTTCGGGCAGGGGCCGCCGAACCTCGTGCTGCTGGTGGACGCGCCGAAGGGGGTGGACGATCCGGCGGCGGCGCGGGCCGGGGCCGGGCTCGGGAAGCGGCTCGCGGGCGAGGAGGGCGTCGTCAACGTCGCCTCGTACTGGGACGGGCGCGCGCCGCAGCTCAAGGGGAAGCGCGGGGACAAGGCGCTCGTCGTCGCGACGATCCGGGGGGACGACACCGCCGTCGAGAAACGGCTCGAACGGCTCGCCGGGGCGTACGAGGGGAAGCGCGACGGGCTGGAGGTGAGCGTCGGCGGGTACGCGATGCTCCAGCACGAGATGGTCGAGCAGTCGCAGAAGGACGTGCAGCTCGGCGAGGCGATCGTCTTCCCGGTGACGCTGGTGGCGCTGGTGCTGCTGTTCGGGAGCGTGGTCGCGGCGTCGCTGCCGCTGGCGGTGGCGCTGCTGACCGTGCTGCTCGGCATGGCGACGATGTGGGCGCTGACGCAGGTCACCGACCTGTCGGTGTTCGCGATCAACGTGATCACGCTGCTCGGGCTGGGCCTGGCGATCGACTACAGCCTGCTGGTCGTCAACCGGTACCGGGAGGAGCTGCGCGCGGGCAACGCGGGGCCCGAGGCCATCGCGGCGACGATGCGGACGGCGGGCCGGACCGTGGTCTTCTCGGCGGTGACGGTCGCGGTCGCGCTGTCGGGGCTCGGGCTGTTCCCGATGCTGGCGCTGCGGTCCATGGCGTACGGGGGGATCGTGACGGCGGGGCTGTCGGCGCTGGTGTCGCTGACGGTGCTGCCGGCGCTGCTGGCGGTGCTCGGCGACCGGGTCGGGCGCGGGCGGGAACGGGCCACGGGGTTCTGGCACCGGGTGGCGTCGTTCGTGATGCGGCGGCCGGTCGGGGTCGCGGCGCCGGCGGTGCTGGTGCTGCTGGTGCTCGGCGCGCCGTTCCTCGGGATCAAGCTCGGGATGCCGGACGAGCGCGTCATGCCGGAGTCGTCGGGGGCGCGGCACGTCGCGACGGTCGTCCGGGGAGAGTTCTCGTCCGGTGAGCAGAACGCGTTGCAGGTCGTGGCGCCCGAGGCGGACGGGCGGCTCGGCGCGTACGCCGAACGGCTGTCCAGGCTGGACGGCGTCGCGCGGGTCGACACGTCCACGGGCAGCTACGCCGACGGCGCGCGGCGGGACGTCAGGGGCGCGTTCGCCCAGGGGCGGGCCGCGTACCTGTCGGTCGTGCCGGAGGGCGACGCGGGACGGGTCGTCAAGCGGGTGCGGGCCGAGCCCGCGCCGTTCCGGGTGCTGGTCGGCGGGACGGCGGCGGTCAACGAGGACGGGACGGCGTCGCTGAAGCACCGCCTGCCGTACGCGCTGGCGGCGGTCGTCGGGATGATGCTCGTGCTGCTGTTCCTGCTGACCGGGAGCGTGCTGCTGCCGGTGATCGCGCTGGTGCTGAGCGGGCTCAGCCTCACCGCGGCGTTCGGGGCGCTGGTGTGGATCTTCCAGGACGGGCACCTGTCCGGGGCGCTCGGGTTCACGGTGACGGGGACGACGATCGCGACGGTCCCGGTGATGCTGTTCGGCGTCGCGTTCGGGCTGGCCATGGACTACCAGGTGTTCATGCTCGCCCGGATCCGCGAGGAGTACGAGCTGACCGGGGACGGGACGCGGGCGGTCGCGATGGGCCTGGAGCGGGTCGGGCGGATCGTGAGCGCGGCGGCGGTGCTGATGGCGATCGTGTTCCTGGCGTTCCTGGTGTCGGGGATGACGTTCATGAAGGCGTTCGGGATCGGGCTGCCGCTCGCGGTGCTGATGGACGCGACGCTGATCCGGGGCGCGCTGCTGCCGGCGGCGATGCGGCTCGGCGGGCGGGCGACCTGGTGGGCGCCGGGGCCGCTGCGGCGGCTGCACGCCCGGTTCGGGCTGCGCGAGGCGGACGCGGCCGAGGCCCCTTCCTTTTCAGGTGACTTTTCCGGGTTCGACAGGGTTCGCTGACCGGCCAACGGAGCATCCCGTTAGGGGCCCTAAGGTCTGCCCCTCGCGATCTTGTGGGTGATATGCGGGGTATGTGATACTTATGAGCAAGATCATTAATAATGCGCCTGGTGTTCCATCTGTGCTGTATCGGCCGATCGCCGAGACGGACGCGCGAGACAAGCGAGGGAACCGTTCATGTCGACCGCCATCGGGACCGGATCCGCCGTCGAAGGGCCGCGCGAGCGGCTCAGCGTCATGCCGCTGCGCCGCGTTCTCGGAGAGGTGCGCAGGGGCGGCCCCCTCGGTTTCCTCGACTCGGCCGGACGGCGCGCGCGGGGCTCCATCACCCGGCTGAACCTCGGCCCGTTCCGCCCGTTCCTCGTCACCCACCCCCGGCACCTGGAGCACATCCTCCGCACGCATGCGGGCAACTACCCGCGCGGCGCCGCGATGTGGGCGGCGCTCGGCCGGCTGACCGGCGACGGCATCGGCGGCGAGGGCGCGCAGTGGCAGGCGAGCCGCGAGATCCTCCAGCCCGCGTTCTCCGCCCGCTACCTCACCGCGATGAGCGAGCAGATGATCACCTCGATCGCCGGCGCGGTCGACGACCTGGACGCGCGGGTCGGGCCGGGCCGGCCGGTCGACGCGGGGCTGGAGATGACGCGGCTCGTGCAGCGGGTCATCAACCCGGTCTTCTTCGGCAACCTCGTCCCCGACGAGGAGGGCGACCGGCTCGGCGCGGCGATCGCGACCGCGATGGGCTCGCTGCTGTGGCGGATGGCGATGCCGTTCGTCCCGCACCGCGTGCCGCTGCCGGGCGACCGCGCGTTCCACCGCTCCACCCGCACGGTGAACGAGATCCTGCGGCCCGTCATCACGGCGGCGCGCGTCGGCGACCGCGAGGGCCAGGACGTCGTCACCCGCCTGCTGAACGGCGCGGGCCCGGACGGGACGCCGCTCACCGACGAGCAGATCTGCGACGACATCGTGGCACTGTTCGTCGCGGGCAGCGAGTCGAGCGCGATCGCGCTGACGTGGGTGTGGGTGGCGATGCTCCAGAACCCGCACGTCGCCGAGCGCGTCCGCGAGGAGGTCGACCGCGTCGTCGGCGGCGGACGGCCCGAGCGCGAGCACATCCGGCGGCTCACCTACACCCACCAGGTGCTGAACGAGGTCCTGCGCGTGTACTCGGTCGGCTGGGCGGTGCCGCGCATGGCGATCGAGGACGACGTGATCGACGGCGTCCCGATCCCCGGCGGCTCGACCCTGGTCATCTCGCCGTACCTCACCCACCGGCTGGAGGACGTCTGGGAGCGGCCCGAGGAGTTCGACCCGGACCGCTTCACGCGCGAACGGGTCCGGGCCCGGCACCCGCTCGCCTACCTGCCGTTCGGGGACGGCGGGCACCAGTGCATCGGCCAGCATTTCTTCAGCCAGGAGGCGTCGCTGATCGTCGCGACCATTCTGAGCAGGTACGAGGTCACGTTGCGCAACGCGCCGGTCGAGCCCAAGCTGTCCCTGACGTTGCAGCCGAGGACTCCGGTGGAATTGGAGTTCACGCCCCGCTGAACGAAGCCGGTATTACCCGATCGCAAGGAAAGCGGCGTTGCTAGGGTGCTTTGCGTGCAAACAGGGGCCTGAGAGGTCTCGCCCGGGACGCCACCTCATCCTCCGAGGGCGCGCGGGTCCCCTCTCGGGCCGCCTGCCCCCGCTCTGGATGGTTTGAGGACTGCTCGATGCGCCTGCGCAAGTCGCCCGGCGCCCGCAACACGCGCGTGCGGGCGAAGATCACGGCCATGCTGTTGTCCCTGGTCGCGCTGTGGGGGTTCGCGGCGTGGGTCACGGTGCGGGACGGCTGGAACCTGCTGGAGGCCGGCCAGATCGACGAGACCGCGGGCCG
Source organism: Actinomadura sp. J1-007 (assembly GCF_009793335.1). GTDB lineage: Bacteria > Actinomycetota > Actinomycetes > Streptosporangiales > Streptosporangiaceae > Spirillospora > Spirillospora yumaensis. The sequence goes on from NZ_WING01000001.1 coordinate 4,651,163, forward strand.
CCCGACCAAGTCCCTGATCAACATGCTCCAGGACGAGCGGCGGCTGTCGCTGGTCCAGCTCGGCCGCCCGCGCGGCGCGGTCGTGCCCGGCCTGGCCGACCAGCGCGAGCGCACCGACCGGCTGGTCACGAGCTGGCGCAGGTCCGCGAAGGACGCGCCCGGGAAGATCACCAAGAACGTCGCCGACACCCGCAAGCGGCTCGACGCGCTCGACGCGGTGCGCGCCTCGATCGACGCGGGCACCGCCGACCGCTCGTCCGCCGCGCAGGTCTACAACCAGGCGATCGACGCGGCGTTCGGCATCCTGGTCATCAACGCCCAGCTCGACGACCAGGAGGTCGCCGCCGACGGCCGCGCGCTGATCGCCCTCACCCGGGGCCGCGAGCTGCTCGCCCGCGAGGACGCGTTCCTGTCCGGGGTGATCGCCGAGGGCCGGTTCGGGCCCGGCGACCTGAACCGGTTCGCGCAGGCGGTGGGCGTCCAGCGGTACGGCCTGGAGGAGGCGTACGCGCAGCTCGCGCCGGGCGACCGCAAGCACTACGAGGAGGTCACGCGCGGCGCGGCGTACTCCGCCGTCCGCTCGATGGAGGACCGGATCCTCGCGCAGCGGCCCCGCGCGCTCCAGCGGCCGGGCGTGACCGCCACGCAGTGGCAGGCCGCGTCCAAACCGCTGCTGAACCAGCTCGACCAGGCCATCGACAAGGGCGGCGACGCGGTCGTCGAGCGCGCCGAGCCGGTCGGCTACGGCGTGCTGCTGCGGCTGGTGCTGGTCGCCGGCCTCGGGCTGGTCGCGGTCGTCGCGTCCATCGTCCTCGCGTTCACCACCGCCCGCGCGATCATCCGGCAGCTCAACCGGCTGCGGATCGCGGCCGAGGAGCTGGCCGACACGCGGCTGCCGGACGTGGTCGCCCGGCTCGGCCGCGGCGAGAAGGTCGACGTCGCCGCGCAGGCCCCGCCGCTGCGGTTCGGCGACGACGAGATCGGGCGCGTCGGCAAGGCGTTCAACCGGGTCCAGGAGACCGCCATCGCCGCCGCCGTCCAGCAGGCCGAGCAGCGCGCCGGGTTCCGCAAGACGCTGCGCAACCTGGCCCAGCGCAACCAGAGCCTGGTCAACCGGCAGCTCCAGATGATCGACCGGATGGAGCGCCGCGAGGACCTGGCGGGCAAGGAGCTGGAGGACCTGCTCCGGCTCGACCACCTGACCACCCGCGCCCGCCGCAACGCCGAGAACCTGGTGCAGCTCTCCGGCGGCCAGCCGACCCGCGTGTGGCGCCGCCCCGTCCCGATCCTGGACGTCATCCGCGCCGCGGTCTCCGAGGTGGAGAACTACGAGCGCGCCACGTTCCAGCGGATCGACCCGGCGTGGCTGCGCGGGCACGCGGTGATCGACGTGATCCGGCTGCTCGCCGAGCTGATCGAGAACGCGCTGAGCTTCTCCAGCCCCGAGACCACCGTGGAGATCAGCGGCCAGACCACCCCGAACGGGTTCGCGATCGCGGTGGAGGACAAGGGGCTCGGGCTCGACCCCGACCGGCTGGAGGTGGCCAACCACATGCTGGCCACGCCGCCGGAGTTCGACGTGGCGCCCGAGGAGCGGCTCGGCCTGCTCGTCGCCGGGCTGATCGCCCGCCGCCACTCCATCACCACCACGCTGAAGCGGTCGCCGTACGGGGGCGTCACGGCGGTCGTGCTGCTGCCCGACGCGCTGTTCGAGCGTGCTCCCGAGGAGCGCCCGCTCGTCGGCGCGGGCATGGTGAACGGCGCGTCCGGCAGGGCGGCGGGCGCGTCCGGGGCGCGCGACGCCTCGTCCGCCCGGCCGCTGTCCCCGGCGCAGGACGCGCCCGGACGCGGCAACCTCGCGGTGCTGTCGTCCGCGCGGCCCGAGGGCCCGGCGCTGGTCGCGCTCCCGTCGCCCGGCCCGTCCGGCGACGACGGCGACGGCGCGGACGGAGCTGACGGCGCGGACGGCGACGGGGCCGACGACGGCCACCTGCCGCTGCCGACCCGCCCGGCGTCCGCCGACCGCGCCGAAGACGGACCGCGCGGCGACGGCGACCGTTCCCCCGGACCGCGCGGCGACGGCGACGACCCGCGCGAACGCGGCGAGGCGCACGGCGGCGACACACCGCGGCCCGCGAACGAGCCGGGCGGCCCCGCGGACGCGTCGGGCGAGCCCGCGGGCGAGCACGGCGCGGAGCCGGACGACGACGGCGTCACCCCGGGCGGCCTGCCGATCCGCCGCCCGCAGGAGAGCCTCGCGCCCGCGCTGAAGACGGACGCGCCGCTGGTCGCCGAGGAGCCCGAGCCCGAGGAGCTGGTCCGCTCGCCCGAGGACGTCCAGCGCATCATGGGCGCCTACCAGCGGGGCACGCTGCGCGGCCGCGCCGACGCCCAGGCCCAGGAGACCGGCCCGCAGGCCGCCGGTGCGCGGGCCCCGGAGGCCGCCGCACCGGACGGCGAAGCGCCGGACGCGCCGGAGGACGGCGGGCCGAACGCGGACGAGCCGGAGGACGGATCACCGCGGCATGACTGAATCGTTGCGGTAGGTCAAAGATCGCCCGTCCCGGCCGGACCCGCCGACCCCGCAGGCCCCGCCGGGGCCGCGTCAGTCTGAGGCGGCGGTCGCCGTCCATGCCGCCAGGCCCTCGTCCGAGAGCACCTGGTCGAACGCGGCCTCCGCCGCGCCGACCAGCGTGCTGTGCGGGCCGAGCGTCGAGGGCAGCAGCGGCGGCGGGGCGGCGCGCCGGAAGCTCATCAGACCGGCGCGCAGCGCCCGGTCCAGCTCCTCGCCGGCGACGGCGGCGATGCCGGGGCCGAGGCCCGACAGCGTCACCCGGTCGGGGTCCAGCGCGTTGACGAGCGCGCCCGCGCCGCGGCCGAGGGCCCGCGCGGCGGCGGCGACCGCGCGGCGCGACGCGGGGTCCGAGCCCGCTGCCGCGATGATCCGCTCGGCCTCCGTGCGGGGGTCGCGCGGCGGCGGGAGGCCGAGGACGCGCGCCATCGCCCGCCCGTCCACCTCCAGGTCCCAGCATCCGGACGCGCCGCACGGGCACTCCAGCGCCGGGTCGCCGAACGGCATGTGCCCGAACTCGCCCGCAGCCCCCGTCGCGCCGTTCACCGGGCGGCCGTCCACGATCAGCACGCCGCCGACGCCGACCTCCACCGTCAGGTGCAGGACGGCCCGCGCCCCCGCCCCGGCCCCGCGCCGCGCCTCCGCCAGCCCGGCGAGCGAGGCGTCGTTGCCGACGAGCAGCGGGACGTCCGGCGCCGGGCGCAGCGGCTCGAACGACACGTCCCGCCAGCCGAGGCCGGACGCCTGGACGATCGTCGTCCCGACGGCCGTCCCGGCGACGGCGACCGACACCGCGCGCAGCCGCCGCCCGTACGCCGCGCGCGCCTCGGCCACCCGTTCGCTGAGGACGCCGAGCACGGCGGCGGGGCCGGGCCCCGGACGCCGGCCGGACGTCTCGCGGACCGCGCGTCCGCCGAGCTCGACGGCGGCGACCTGCCAGCGTTCGTGGCCGATGTTGACGACGCAGGCGAGCGGCCCGCGCGGGTGCGCGCCGAGCGCGGGGGAGGGGCGCCCGCGCTCGCCGGTCGGCGGCGGCGCGGTCTCGGCGAGGAGCCGCGCCGCCCTCAGCCGCGCCGCGATCTCGGTCGCCGAGCCGCTGCTGAGGCCGAGGGCGCGCGCCGCGTCCGCCCTGGTCGTGTCCGGATGCTCGTGCGCGTACCGCAGGAACGCGAGCGCCCCCTGCCGGCGCAGGGTGTGCGCCCGGTGCGCCCCGGTCGTCCGCATGGCTGACATTCTCCCGCAATCGGATTAATCTCGACAGACGAGGATTTTTCCCCCAGAGGGGCGGCCCCGATCATGCCCGGCCGATGACCCGCGAGGCCCGTACCCCGGCGCTGTACGCGGCGCTCGGCTGCCTCGGCTACCTGCTCGCCGCGCTCGGCGCGATCGTCCCGGAGCTGCGCGCCGAACGCGGCCTGCCGCGCGCCGAGGCCGCGCTGTACCCGTCCGGCTTCGCGGTCGGCCTCGTCGTGGTCGGGCTGACCGGACACCGCCTCGCCCGGCGGCTCGGCCGCCACGCCCTGCCCGCCGCGCTCGGCTCGCTCGTCGGCGGCGCGGCCGTCCTCGCCCTGTCCGGCGGACGCCTCGGCGGCGCCGCCGGAGCCCTCGCGCTCGGGCTCGGCGGCGCGGGGCTCGTCCAGGTGGTGCCCGCGACCCTGCGCGCGATCCGCGACGACGCGACGGTGGCGATCGGGAAGGCCAACGCCGTCTCCAGCGGCGCCTCCGTGGTCGCGCCGCCGCTGATCGGCGCGGCGGTCGCCCACGGGCTCGGCTGGCGCGCCGCGTTCGCGCTGCCGCCGCTGCTCGTGGCCGCCGTCCTGCTGGTCCGCCGCCCCGCGGCCCGCGCCCTCGCCGAGCCGCCGGACGGCGAGCCGGGCGGGCGGGCGCCGCGGCCGTTCCGGAGCCGGTGGACGGACCTCGTGCTGGCCGTCGGCGTCGAGTTCTGCATGATGTTCTGGGCGGCGGACTTCCTGCACTCGGTGAAGGGCCTCGGGACGGGCGCCGCGACCACCGCGTCCGCCGCGTTCGTGCTCGGGATGGCGGCGGGCCGCGCCATGGTCGGGCCGGCCGTCCGGTACGCGGGCACCCCGCGACGCCTGCTGGCCTGCGCCGCGTCGCTCGCGCTCGCCGGCTTCGCGGCCTTCTGGGCCGCGCCGCCGGCGCCCGCCGTCGCGGGGCTCGGCGCGGTCGGCCTCGGCGTCGCGCTGCTGTACCCGGTCGTCCTCGCCGAGGCGCTCGCGGCCTGGCCGGAACGTCCCGCCCGCGCCGCCGCCCGCTGCGCCCTCGCGTCCGGGACGGCCGTGGGCGTCCCGCCGCTGGCCCTCGGGGCGCTGGCCGACCTCGCGGGCCTGCGCGCCGCCTACCTGATCGCCCCGTTCCTCCTGACCCTGTTCCTGGTCCGGGCCCTCCGCCGGTCCGTCCCGCCACGCTGACCCGCGGCGGGGCGCGGCACCGCCTCGTCCCGGCACCGCGCCCCGCCGCGGCTCAACGGGCGGACGCGGCCAGGACGGCGGCGCCGTGCACGGCGGCGCGGTCGCCGAGGAGGGCCGGGACGACCGGCGGGGGCGCGCGGAACAGCAGCCGCGCCGCGAAGCGCTCGGCCAGCGGCCCCAGCAGGGCGTCGCCCGCCTTCGCGAGGCCGCCGCCGACGACGACCAGCGCCGGGTCGAGCATGAGCGTCGCGGTCGCGAGCGAGTCGGCCAGCGCGTCGAGCGCCTCGTCCCAGACCCGCGCGGCGGGCCCGTCGCCCGCCAGCGCGCGGCGCACGACCTCCTCGGCCGGGACGTCCGCGCCGGTGAGCGCGGCGTGGCGGCGGGAGACCCCCGCGGCCGACGCGTACGCCTCCAGGCAGCCGCGGTTGCCGCACGTGCACGGCTCCCCGCCCGGCCGGACGACCGTGTGCCCGATCTCGCCGCTCCACCCCGACGCGCCCGGGTACGGCGCGCCGCCGAGGACGAGCGCCGCGGCGATGCCCGTCCCGATCGGCAGGAACAGGAAGTCGCCCGCTCCGCGCCCGGCGCCGCGGGCGGCCTCGCCGAGGCCGCCCGTCCGCACGTCGTGGCCGAGCGCGACGGGGACGCCGAGCCGTTCGGACACCAGCGCGCCGAACGGGACGTCGCGCCAGCCGATGTTGGCCGAGTAGACGGCGGTGCCCGTCGCCTCGTCCACCAGGCCGGGGACGGCGATCCCCGCGGCGGTGACCCCGTCGGCGCGCGCGGCGAGGTCGGCGGCGAACGCCACGACGGCGGCGGCCGCCGCCTCCGGCGGGCGGGGCGTCGGGCGGTCCTCGGTGTGCAGGGCCGTCCCGTCCGGCGCGATCAGGGCGCCCTTCATCGACGTGCCGCCGACGTCGAGCGCGACGACCGTCACTTGACCGAGCCCGCGGTCAGCCCGCCGATCAGGTACCGCTCGATGAACACGAACAGGATCACGACCGGCACGATGGCGATCAGCGACGTGGCGAACAGGTACTGCCAGTGCTCCTGGTACTGCGTCACGAACGACGGGATCGCGACCGTGAGCGGGCGCCGGTCGGGCGAGGCCGTCACCGTCAGCGCGACGATGTACTCGTTCCACGCCGAGATGAACGTGTAGACGACCGCGGTCACCACGCCCGGCATCGAGATCGGCAGCGTCACGCGGGCGAGCGCGCCGATCCGCCCCGCGCCGTCCAGGAACGCGGCCTCCTCCAGCTCGCGGGGGATGCTGGAGAAGTAGCCGTGCAGGATCCAGATGCAGAACGGCAGGTTGAACGCCGCGTTCACCAGGATCAGCGCCAGCAGGGTGTCGGTCAGGTTGAGCGCGACCATCTCCCGGTAGATGCCGATCACCAGCGCGGTCGGCGCGAACATCTGCGTCACCAGCACCAGCAGCAGGAACGCGCCGCGCCCCCGGAACCGGTTGCGCGCCGTGTAGTACGCGGCGGGCAGCGCGCACGCGAGCGTCACCAGCGTCGCGGCGGCGGCGACGGTGAGCGAGACGCGGATGTTCGTCCAGATCGGCGCGGCGTCCCACACGTCGGCGAAGTTGGACCACTTCCAGTGCGTCGGCAGGTAGCCGCCCGGCGACTTGGTCAGCTCCCGCTCGGGCTTCAGCGAGGTCAGGAACATCTGGAGGTACGGCAGGATGAACGCGAGCGCCACCAGCCAGCCCACCGCCGTCAGCAGGACGACGCGCAGCCGTACGGGCCGTTTCATCGGACCTCCTCCCGCCAGCGCGAGGCCCGCAGGTAGAGCAGCACCATCACCAGGATGAGGGCGAAGTTGACCACCGCCATGGCGGCCGACTCGCCGACGTTCTGGTCATAGAACGCGATCTTGTACATGAACGTGGTGGTGGTGTCGGTCGCGTGCCCGGGCCCGCCGCCCGTCATCGCCCAGATGATCGGGAACGAGTTGAACACGTTGATCACGTTGATGATCGAGGCGATCAGGATCGCCGGGCGCAGCAGCGGCAGCGTGATCCCGAAGTAGGCGCGCACCGCGCCCGCCCCGTCCACCCGCGCCGCCTCGTACACGTCCTCCGGGATGGTCTGGAGCCCGGCGAGGATGACGAACGAGGTGAACGGCAGCGACACGAACACCGCCACCCACATCATCCACAGCATCGCCTGGTGCGGGTGCGCCAGCCAGTTCACCGGCTGGTCGATCACGTTCAGGTCCAGCAGCACCCGGTTGACCAGGCCGGAGTAGTTGTCGAGCATCCACTTCCAGATCAGCGCGGTCATCAGCACCGACGCCGCCCACGGCACGATCACCGTCCAGCGGACGACGCGGCGGCCGGGGAACCGGGCGTTCAGCAGCTGCCCGAGCGCGAGCGACAGCAGCATCGTCACCACGACCACGCCGGCGACCCACAGCAGGGTGCGGCCGACGACGGCGAGGAACGCGTCCTCGTCGAACAGGTCGGAGTAGTTGCGCGAGCCGCTGCCGCCGAGCGTGACGCCGGACGAGCTGATCTTCTGGAGGGAGGTGCGGACCATCTCCACGACCGGCCACAGCACCACGACGGCGATGAGCGCGATCGACGGGCCGAGCCACAGCAGCGGGGTCAGCGCCCGGCCGATCCGGCGCGGCCGGGAGGGGCCGGACGGGCGCGCGGGGGACGGGGAGGCCCCGGGCACGGCGGCCCGGGGCTGGAGGGAGCGGGGCGGCGGGGCCCCCGAACCCCGCGCGCCCGACGTGGCGTCGCGCACTCAGCCGCTCTTCTCGGCGGTCTTCTGGATCTCGTCCAGCACCTTCTTCGGCTGCGAGCCCGCCACCGAGGTGCCGAGGCTCTGCTTCACCGCGCCCGCCACCGCCGTCCACGCCGGGTTGCTCGTCGGCGCGAACTTCGAGGTCGGCAGCGCGTCCACGAACTGCTTCATGTACGGGTCGGCGCTCAGCGCCGCGCCCGCCGAGGACGTCACCGGCAAGAAGCCCTCCTTGGTGAGGAACTTCGAGGTGTTGTCCTTCTGGTAGAAGAAGTCGAGGAACTTGGTGACGGCCTCCTTGTTCTTGCCGTCGTTCTTCTTGAACGCGGCGAGGACGTCCATCACCCCGAGCGTGTTGTGCTCGGTGCCGCTCTTGCTCGGCAGCGAGGTGACGCCGAAGTTCAGGTCCTTGTTGGCCGGGTCGATGAACGACGCCTTGGTGAACGGGCCGCCGATCGCCATGCCGATCTTGCCCTGCGCGAACTGGTTGAACACCGTCTTGCGGTCGGTGGTCTCCGGGTTCGGCTGGGTCAGGCCCGACTTGGTGAGGTCGCGCAGGAAGTTCAAGGTGTCGATGTTGGGCTGCTGGTTGATCGTCCACTTGCCGGACGCGTCCACCCAGCCGCCGCCGTTGTTCATCGCCCAGGAGTAGAACTCCGCCTGCGCCTCCTCGGGGCCGAGCGGCAGCCCGTACCCGGTCGAGCCCTTGCTCTTGATCTTCTGCGCGTCGGCCTTGACCTCGGCCCAGGTCTTCGGCGGCTCGGCGATGCCGGCCTTCTTGAGCAGGTCCTTGTTGTAGAACAGCAGCCGGGCGCTGGAGATGAACGGCAGCCCGTACTGCTCGCCGTTGTACTTGGCCTGCGCGGTGAACGTCGGCGTGAAGTCGCCGAGGACCTGCGGCGACACCACCTCGGACGCCTTGTAGATCAGGCCGTCGCGGGCGAAGTCGGAGAAGGAGTTGTAGTTCAGGACGTCCGGGACCTGCTTGGTCTGGACGTAGGTCTTGACCTTCGCGTCCATCTGCGTCCAGTCGACCATCTCCAGCTGCACCTTGTAACCGGAGTTCTTCGCCTCGAAGTCCTTGATGAGGGAGTCCCAGAACGGTTTGGTGTTGTCGGAGTAGATGGCCGCGACGAACTTGATGGTCTTTCCGTCGGAGTCGTCGCCCTTGGACGAACTCCCCTTGCCGCACCCGCTCACGCCGAGGGCCAATGTCAGGCCCGCGGCGATGGCGCCCATGAGGTGCCGTTTCATCTGTCCCGCCTTTTCCCGGCTCACTCTGTGCTCTCGCTGCTCTCGCTGCTGCCGGGCTCCGCTGGACCGCGCTCATCCCGGCCCCGAGCCCGCCCCCCGCCTGCCCCCTTTCGCGCATGAAAAAATGTGCGCGGTGTGAGTGTTCACTGAGCAGAAACGCGCGTGGTGCCGAAGATAAAAGCTGGTCCGTACCAGTTCAAGAGCCCGCCTGCGCAAGAGTCTCAACCGTTATCCGGCCGCCGCGCGGCGGTTCACCGGTACGGTTCGCGGGCTGCGGTGGTCCGGCCGGAGCCGTCGCGCGTGTCCGTCCGTTCACGCTGGGCACAGGCGTGACCGAACGGTCACTGAGCGGGTCAGGGCCGTTGTTTCGTCCGTTTTCCTGCGGGTAGTCCGGGGCCGAACCCGAGCAGGCGACGAGGTGAAGCAACCATGACCCCCGGACGACGACCGCCGCGGGAGCGGCCGGAGCCGCCGCCGGAGCGGCGGGCTACGCGGTCGCCCGGACCGCGCGGGGCCCGCTGCGGCGGGCGCGCCGCAGGCTGCTCAGGCGGATCACGGCGCGCTACGAGGCGAAGCTCGACCGCACGGTGCGGCGCCTCACCGCCGCGGCCGAACGCGGCGGGCCGCTCACCAGGGCGGCGCTGGCGGGCGTACGGGCGCTGGCCGAGGGACGGTCACCGTTCCGCGCGCTGCTCACCGCCGGCTGGACCGCCCTCAAGGAGACCCTCGCGGGGATCTTCGGGCGGCGCGCGCCGAAGATCACGAGCATCGCCGAGCAGATCGACGTCGGAGCGCCCCGGCGCGTCGTCTACGACCAGTGGACCCGGTTCCAGGACTACCCGGCGTTCATGAAGAAGGTCGTGAGCGTCGAGCAGACGGCGGACGAGGCGCTGACCTGGAAGGCGAAGATCTTCTGGTCGAGCCGCACGTGGGAGTCCACGATCGTCGAGCAGGTCCCCGACACCCACATCGTGTGGCGGTCCAAGGGCGCCAAGGGGCACGCGGATGGCACGGTCAGCTTCCACGAGCTCTCCCCGGACCTCACCCGCGTGCTGCTCGTCCTCGAATACCACCCGCGGGGGCTGTTCGAACGCACCGGGAACCTGTGGCGGGCCCAAGGACGCCGGGCCCGCCTCGAACTGAAGCATTTCCGCCGTCACGTCATGACCCGGACGCTGACGCGAGCGGACGACATCGGTGGCTGGCGCGGCGAGATCCGCGGCGGCGAGACCGTCACGGCACATGGGCGGAGGTAGACCCAGCATGAAGACCCCCATCACGAAGAAGTCGATAGGCAAGGTCGCGCAGCGCATCCCGACGGACAAGGTCGCGCGGCGCATCCCCATCGGCGGGCGCAAGCGGACGCCGGTCGTCGGCCGGATCACCAAGAACCTGCCGGTCGACAAGATCCCCACCGGAGGGCTCTCCGGCGCCCGCGCGGCGGGCGCGGCGGGCGGCGTGCTGCTCGGCGCGGGCGCGGCGGTCGCCGCGACCAAGGTCGCGGGACGGCTGAACGGCCGCGGCGACGGCGGCGACTCCAGCGACTCGGGCGCCACGAAGCGCGTCGAGAAGCCGGGCGAGGACGAGGAGCGCGACACCAAGGCCGCGCGCAACGCCAAGACCGGCCAGAACGCCAAGTCCGGCGGCAACGGCAAGGCCGACCAGGACACCGGCGGCGACGGCGACGGCGGCGGAGACGGCGAGAAGCCCGGCGTCCTCGGCCGGCTCGCCGAGAAGGCCAAGGGCACGGGCGGCGGCAAGGGCGGCGGCGCCGAGAAGGTCAAGGTCACCAACATCGTCGAGCACGTCGACATCGGAGCGCCCCGGCGGCTGGTCTACGACCAGTGGACCCAGTTCCAGGACTTCCCGTCGTTCATGAAGAAGGTCGTGAGCATCGACCAGCCCTCCGAGGAGAAGCTGGACTGGAAGGTGAAGATCTTCTGGTCGAGCCGCACGTGGGAGTCCACGATCGTCGAGCAGGTCCCCGACAGCCACATCGTGTGGCGGTCCAAGGGGGCCAAGGGGCACGTGGACGGCACCGTCAGCTTCCACAGCCTCGCGCCCAACCTGACCCGCGTCCTGATGGTCCTCGAATACCACCCGCAGGGCCTCTTCGAGCGGATCGGCAACATGTGGCGGGCCCAGGGGCGGCGCGCCCGCCTGGAGCTCAAGCACTTCCGCCGGTACGTGATGACGCACTCCCTCACCCGCGCCGACGAGATCGAGGGCTGGCGCGGCGAGATCCGCGACAGCGAGGTCGTCACGACCCACGAGGACGCGGTCGCCGAGGAGGGGAAGAACGGCTCCTCGAAGAAGACCGAGGACAAGCCCGCCTCCGCGAGCAGGTCCGGTTCCACCGGCAGGTCCGGGTCCGGGAGCAAGAGCGACGGCTCGTCCGGCCAGGCGAAGAAGGACGAGAAGGAGCCCGCGAAGTCCCGCTGACACCGCGACACCGCTGACACCGCGACACCGCTGACACCGCGACACCGCGTCCGGGCCGCCGCCGTCAGGCCATGACAGGCCGGTGCCAGGCCGTGCCAGGCCGCTGCCAGCCGTACGCCAGGGGTCCCTCCGAGAGTGGGTGCGTCGAGAGCACCTAGGAGGAGACCATGGACGACACCGACGTTCTGATCGCGGGGGCCGGGCCGACCGGCCTGACCCTGGCGGTCGACCTGGCCAGGCGCGGCGTCCCGCACCGGATCATCGAACGGGACGGGGGCGGCGCGGACCGGCCGGACGCGTCCGCCGGGTCGCGCGGCAAGGGGCTCCAGCCCCGCTCGCTGGAGGTCTTCGAGGACCTCGGCGTGCTCCCCGCGCTGCGGGCCGCCGGAGGCGCCTACCCGCCGGTGCGCGCCTACGCGGGCGAGGCCGTCGTGTGGGAGGGCCGGATGCACGAGGAGCGGGAGCCCACGGCGTCCGTCCCGTACCCGGCGGCGCTGATGGTGCCGCAGTGGCGCACCGAGCGGATCCTCCGCGAACGCCTCGCCGAGCTGGGCGGGCGCGTCGAGACGGGGACGCTCGCGTCGTTCGCCCAGGACGGCGGCGGCGTCACCGCCGAGCTGGCGGACGGCACGCGCATCCGCGCCGCCTACCTGGTCGGCGCGGACGGGGGCCGCAGCACGGTCCGCAAGGCGCTCGGCGTCGGGTTCGCGGGGGTGACCCCGACGAGGAGCGGATGCTGGTCGGCGACGTCCGCGTGGCGGGCCTCGGCTCCGACGTCTGGCACATGTGGGCCGACATGGAGACGCGGTCGCCGCGGGTCGCGCTGTGCCCGCTGCCCGGCGGCGAGGTGTTCCAGTTCCTCGCGCCGCTCGCGCCGGGCGAGGAGCCCGAGCCGACCCTGGAGGCGTACCAGAAGGTGTTCGAGGCCGGAACGGGCCGGACCGACGTGCGCCTGGAGGAGCTGGTGTGGCGTTCGGTCCACCGGGTCAACTTCCGGATGGCCGAACGGTTCGCGGTCGGCCGCGTCCTGCTCGCCGGGGACGCCGCGCACGTCCACTCCCCGGCGGGCGGGCAGGGCCTCAACACCGGCGTGCAGGACGCCTACAACCTCGGCTGGAAGCTCGGCGCCGTCCTCGGCGGCGCGCCGCCCGCCCTGCTCGGCACCTACGAGGAGGAACGGCTGCCGGTCGCGGCCGGGGTGCTCGGCATCAGCACCGAGCTGTACCGGAAGGCGGTCGAGGGGCACGCCGACGCTTTCAAGCGCGGCGAGGAGACCGAGCAGCTCACGCTCGGCTACCCGGACGGTTCCCTGTCGTCCGGCCCGCGCGGCGGAGAGCGCGCTCCCGACGCCGTGCTGCGCGCGGCGGACGGCTCGCCGACGCGGCTGTTCGAGGTGTTCAAGGGCACGCACACGACCGTCCTGGCGTTCGGGACGCGTCCCGGGGACCTCGCCACCGGGCCCGGCACGAAGGTCGTGGCCGTCGTCCGCCCCGGTGAGGAGGCGCGCCCCGGCGACCTGGTCGATCCCGACGGAGCGGCCCACGCCGCGTACGCCGACGACGGCCCCGCCCTGGTCGTCGTACGCCCGGACGGCTACATCGCGAGCACCGGCGGGCACCGCGAGACGCGGCTTACGCTGAGCGGATGGGACGTCGGGCGGTCGTAGGGCGCGCGCGTCCGTCCGGGGGCGTGTCCGCGCCGGGGCGGGCGCGGCTGGTCGTCGTCACCGTGCTCGGGTCGTTCGCGATGATCTACGTGCTGGCCGGGCCGTCCCGGACGGACGGGGCGCTGCCGCTCGCCGCGTCGGTCGCGGCGACCCTCGCGGTGTTCGGCCTCGCGCTGGTGTGGGTGGCGCCGGGCCTCGCCCGGTTCCGCGGCCCGTGGCCGGTGCTCGCGCAGGCGGTCCTGGCGTACGGGTCGGTGCTGGCGTTCGGCACGTCGGTCGGGCTGCTCGGGTTCGCCGCCGGGGGCCTGCTGCTCGCGTTCGCGGGCGCGCGCCGCGGACCGCCGCTCGCGGTCGGCGCGGGGGCCGCGGTGGTCGCGAGCGCGGCCGCGATCGAAGCGGCCCGCGGGTCGGGCCCCGCCGCCGTCACCGACGTGACGATCACCGCGCTGCTCACCGGGCTGGTCGGGTACGGCCTGGTCCGGCTGGCCGACCGGGCGGCCGACACGGCGGCGGCGCGGCTGCCGCTCACCATGGCCGCCGTCGCCCGCGAGCGGCTGCGCATCGCGGCGGAGCTGAACGAGGGCCTCGGCCGCGGCCTGGAGGCGATCACCGAGGGCAGCCGCCGCGCGCTGGACCGCCCCGAGGAGATCGGCGCCGTCCTCGACGTCGCGCGCCGTTCCCTCGCGGACGCGCGGGCCGCCGCGGCCGACTTCCGCGCCATGTCGCTCGCGCCGGAGGCCGCGGCGGCGCGGGCGCTGCTCGCGGCGGCGGGCGTCGAGGCCGAGGTGCGGACCCGGCACCGCGAGCCGCTCGGCCCGGCGGGCGCGCTGCTGTCCACCGTCCTGCGGGAGGCCGTGACCGAGGTCGTCCGGCGCGGTACGGCCACGCGCTGCGCGATCGAGACCGAGGAGGACGCGGACGGCGCCGTCCGGCTGCGGGTGTCCGACGACGGCGTGCGGACGGCGGCGCGCGGCGAGGAGGGCCTCGCCGAGGCCGCGGCCCGGGTCGAGGCGGCGGGCGGTGCGTTCGCGGCGGGCCTCGGGCCGGACGGGCGGTTCACGGTGGAGGCGGCCGTCCGCGCGGGCGACCGGCCGGTCAGCGTCCCGGACCGCGCCGCGTACCGGCTGTCGCTCGCGCTGCTCGCCGCCGTGCTCGCGGGGTTCTGCGTCAAGGGCCTGCTCCAGGTCCCGGCGGCGCCGGGCGGGCCGGTCGCGATCGTGGCGCTGATCGCGGTCGCCGGGGCGCTGACCCGCTGGATCGGGTCCGACCGGCCGCGCGGGCGGGCGCCGATCCTCGCCGCGCAGGCGGTGCTGAGCTTCGCGCCGCTGCTGTGGTGGCCCGACCCGGTGTGGCTCGGCGGCCCCGGCTTCCTCGCCGGGACGCTGCTGGTCGCGCTGCCCGCCCGCGCCGCCGTCCCGCTCGTCGCCGCGCTGATGGCGGCCGTCGGCGGGATCGCCGCCGCGCTGTCCCTGGACCCCGCGCGGATCGCCAACTACGTGATGGGCACCCTCGTCACGGCCCTGGTGGCGTACGGGTTCGTCCGGCTCGCGCGGCTCGTGCGCGACCTGCGGCTCGCGGGCGACGAGCTAGCCCGCGCGGCGACCGTCCAGGAGCGGCTGCGCGCGGCCCGCGACCTGCACGACCTGCTCGGCCACAGCCTCGCCGCGATCCTGCTCAAGTGCGAGCTGGCCCGCCGCCTCGCCGCCGCCGACCCGGCCCGCGCGCGGGCCGAGCTCGCCGAGGTGGTCGAGATGGCGGGCCGCGCGGGCGCCGACCTGCGCGCCGCGACCGGAGGCGACCCGGGCCTGTCGCTGGAGAACGAGATCCGTTCGGCCCGTTCGGTCCTGGCGGCGGCGGGCGTGGAGGTCACCGCCGACCCTGCGCCCGAGCCCGCCGCGCTGCCCGCCGGGGCGTCCGCCGTGCTCGGCACCGTGCTGCGCGAGGCGGTGACGAACGTGCTCCGGCACAGCGCCGCCCGCCGCTGCGCGATCACCGTCGCCGTGGACGCCGGGGCCGTCACGCTGACCGTGGAGAACGACGGCGTCGATCCCGGCGCGCCCCGTACCCCGCCCGGCTCCGGCCTCGGCAACCTGACCACCCGGCTGGCCGCGTTCGACGGCGCCCTCACGGCCCGGCCGGACGGCGAAGGAGGCTTCCGCGTCGAGGCGTCCCTCCCCTCGGCCTCCGCCCCGCAACCCGTCCCCACCCCGACCCCGGCCCCCACCCGCCAAGCCACCTGACATCCCGCCGCGAACGCGGGGGTCAGAGCCAGCCGGCCTCGCCGGCGATGCGGGCGGCGTCGGTCCGGTTCCTGGCGTTCAGCTTGGTGACGACCGCGGTCAGGTAGTTGCGGACGGTCCCGGGGGACAGGTGCAGGCGCTCGGCGATCTCGGGCGGCTCGGCGCCCTCGGCGGCCAGCCGCAGCACGTCGGTCTCGCGCGGGGTGAGCGGGTTGTCGGCGAGGTCCCAGGCGGTCAGGGCGAGGTTCGGGTCCAGGACGCGCTCGCCGCGGGCGACCTTGCGGATGCCGTCCGCCAGCTCCTCCGGCGGCGCCGTCTTCAGCAGGAACCCGCTGACCCCGGCCGCGAGCGCGCGCCGCAGGTGCCCGGGTTTGCCGTGGCCGGTGAGGACCAGCGTCCGGACCTCGGGCAGCTCCGCGGCGAGGGACGCGGCGGCGGCGAGGCCGTCCATGCCGGGCATGTCCACGTCGAGCACCGCCACGTCGGGACGGTCGGCGCGCGCGGCGGCCAGCACCGCGTCGCCCCGGTCCACCTCCGCGACCACGGTCAGGTCGGGCTCCAGCGCCAGCAGCGAGGCGAGCGCGCTGCGCACGACGTGGTGGTCGTCGGCCAGCAGCACCTTGATCACGCCTCATGTCTACCAGCGCCGCGCGGCACGGCGTCACGGCCCGGGGGCGGTACGGCGTCACGGGCCGGGGCATGACGAGGTCACGGGTCATCGGTGACGGCGTCTCTGGCCCGCGAACCCGCAGGTCAGCAGACTTTCGGGCATGGAAGAGGCGCTGCGGCTCGACACGGTCAGCAAGGTGTACGGCAGGGGCGGGGGCGCGGTCGCCGCGCTCCGCGAGGTGACGGCGGGCATCCCGCGCGGGTGCTTCACCGCGGTGATGGGGCCGTCCGGCTCGGGCAAGAGCACGTTCCTGCACTGCGCGGCGGGCCTGGACATCCCCACCTCCGGCACCGTCCGGCTCGGCGGCACGGAGCTGTCGGGGCTGAACGAGACGGAGCTGACCGAGCTGCGGCGCCGCCGCGTCGGGTTCGTGTTCCAGGCGTTCAACCTGGTCCCCTCGCTGACCGTCGAGCAGAACATCACGCTCCCGCTGCGGCTGGCCCGGACCCGCGCCGACCGGGCCTGGCTGGACGAGGTCGTCGCGCGGGTCGGGCTCGCGGACCGCGCCGGGCACCGGCCCGCGCAGCTCTCCGGCGGGCAGCAGCAGCGCGTCGCGATCGCGCGGGCCCTGGTGACGCGGCCCGAGGTGGTGTTCGGGGACGAGCCGACCGGCGCGCTCGACACGATGACCGCCCGCGAGGTGCTGGCTCTGCTGCGGGAGGCGGTGGACGCGATGGGGCAGACGGTCGTGATGGTCACCCACGACCCGCTCGCCGCCGCGTACGCCGACACCGTCCTGTTCCTCGCCGACGGCCGGATCGCCGACGCGATGGACGCGCCGACCGGCGACGGCGTCGCCGCCCGCATGACCCGCCTGGGAGCGTGGAAGTGATGCTCGGACTCGTCCTGACGACCCTGCGGCACCGCAAGGCGGGCTTCGCCGGGGCGTTCCTCGCGCTGCTGTGCGCGGCGGCGCTCGTGTGCGCGTGCGGCGTCCTGCTCGACACCGGCCTGCGCGGCTCGGTCGCGCCCGAACGGTACGCGGGCGCGCCCGTCCTCGTGTCCGGCGACCAGTACGTGCGCCAGACGACGGTGAAGCGGAAGAAGGGCAAGGTCAAGACCAAACGCAAGGCCAAGGCGATCGCCGAGCGCGCCTGGCTGCCCGCCTCCGTGGCGGACCGGGTGCGCGGCGTCCCGGGCGTCCGGACGGTCGTGACCGAGGTGACGTTCCCGGCGGAGATCCCGGGGGCCGGGCGGGAGGGCCGCGAGTCGTGGGGGCACGGCTGGGAGTCGGCCGCGTTCACCCCGTTCACCCTCGCCTCCGGCCGCGCCCCGGCCGCGGGCGACGAGATCGTGATCGACGCGCGGACGGCCCGCGCCGCGCACCTGCGAA
Organism: Actinomadura sp. J1-007; assembly: GCF_009793335.1. Lineage (GTDB taxonomy): Bacteria > Actinomycetota > Actinomycetes > Streptosporangiales > Streptosporangiaceae > Spirillospora > Spirillospora yumaensis. Next base: position 4,668,531 of record NZ_WING01000001.1, read on the forward strand.
CGGGGTCCCGCACGTCCGTGGCGTCCAGCGAGCCCGGCGCCTACCGCGTCGTCGGCGTCACGCGCCAGGCGCCCCGCCACCAGGCCGCGATCTTCTTCTCCACCGCGCGGGCCGCGCGGCTGGCCGGCCGTCCCGGCATGGTCAGCGCGATCGGCGTCTCACCGGCGTCCGCCGCGGACGCCGTCCGGGCCGCGCTGCGCGGCACCGGCGCGACCGTGCACACCGGCGACGGGCGCGGCAGGGCCGAGTTCCTCGGCGCGGAGAGCGCCCGGATCAAGCTGATCAGCATGGGCGGCGCCCTCGGCGGCACCGCCCTGCTCGTCGCGGTCCTCGTCGTCGCGGGCACGTTCGCGCTGTCGATCCAGCAGCGCGGACGGGAGCTCGCCCTGCTGCGCGCCGTCGCCGCCACGCCGCGGCAGATCCGCGCGATGATCGGCCGGGAGGCGCTGCTCGTCGGCGCCGCCGGAGGCGCCCTCGGCGCGCTCGCCGGGCTGCCGCTGGCGTTCTGGCTGCGCGACCGGTTCCGCGGCCTCGGCGCGCTGCCGCCGAACCTCGACCTCGTCGTCGGCCCGTTCCCCGTCGCCGCCGCCGCGGCCGCCACCGTCGCCGCCGCCTGGGCCGCCGCCCGCGTCTCCGCCCGCCGCACGTCCCGGATCCGCCCGGTCGAGGCGCTCGGCGACGCCGCGCTGCGCCCGGCCCGCCTGCCCACCGTCCGGGTCCTGGCCGGGCTCGGCTGCCTCGGCGGGGCCGCCGCCCTGACGGCCGTGCTGGCGTCCCTGCACACCGAGGCGGCCTCCAGCCCCGTCACGATGCTCACCGCGATCGTGTGGACGGTCGCCGTCGCGCTCCTCGGCCCGGCCGTCGCCCGCGCCGCCGCCGCGCTGCTCGCCGTCCCGCTCCGCGCCGCGCCGGTCGGCGGCCACCTCGCCGCCGCGAACCTCCGGACCGGGGCGCGCCGCCTCGCCTCCGTCATCACCCCGCTCACCCTGATGACGGGCCTCACCGCGACGATCCTGTTCGGCCAGACCACGATGGGCCATGCCGCGACGGAGCAGGCGGCGGACGGCACGCTCGCCGCGCACGTCCTCGGCCCGAAGGTCCCCGCCGGGACCGCCGAACGGGTCCGTTCCGCCCCCGGCGTCACCGCCGCGACCGAGGTCCTGCGCAGCACCGTCCGCGTCGGCCTGGAGAACTACGGCGTCCAGGGCGTCACCCCCGAGGGCCTGTCCCGGACGATGGACCTCGGCGTCCGCTCCGGCTCCCTCGCGGGCCTGGACTCCGGAACGGCCGCGGTCAGCGAGACCGCCGCCGGACGCCTGGACGTCCGGCCGGGCGACCGGCTCCGCCTCACCCTCGGGGACGGCACGCCGTTTGCGCCCCGGGTCGTCGCCGTCTACGCGCGGGGCCTCGGGTTCGGCGACCTCACCGTCTCCCACGGCGTCCTCGCCGCGCACGTGGACGACCCGCGCGGCCTCCTCCTCGTCGCCGGAACGGCCCCCCGGTCCGTCCTCACCGGCGCGTCCGGCCCGGGGGCCGCCCCGCTCGCCCCGTCCGCCGTCGCCGAGGCCAAGGCCGCCGCGAACGCCGACGTCAACTACGTCGCGATGGGCCTGATCATCGCGTTCACCGCCATCGCCGTCGTCAACACGCTGGCCATGGCCACCTCCGACCGGGCGCGCGAGTTCGCGCTGCTCCGCCTCGTCGGGACGACCCGCCGCCAGCTCTTCCGGATGCTCGGCCTGGAGACCCTCGCGGTCGTCCTGGTCGCGGCCGTCCTCGGCACGGCGATCGCGGCCGCCACCCTCTGCGCGTTCGCGTCCGGCATGACCGGCGGCCTGCCGCACGTCCCGCCCGCCGCGTACCTCGCGGTCGTCGCGTCGGCCGCGGCCCTGGCGCTCCTCGCCACGTTCCTCCCGGCCCGGCTGGCCCTGAGGCCGCCGCCCGCCACCACCATCAACACCCGCGAATGACCCCTGCGGCACGCCGCCCGCCGCGGCGGGCCCGGCCTACGCGGGAACGGTGCCCGTCTCCGTTCTCCGAGGGCCGGGCTCCGCCGCGGCGATGCGCCCGCCCGGCTCCACCCCGTAGCGGACGATCCGCGACGCCTCGTCCCGCCGTCCCGCCGCCCTCAGCAGCGCCGCCGCCAGCGCCAGCGCGCCGGAGTCGTCGTCGTCGGAGTCCAGCGTCGCCATCCCGGCCTCCGCCCGCGCAGGTAGTACCGGAGCGCCTCCTCCGGCCGCCCGGTGTCGCGCAGCAGGTTCGCCAGCCAGGTCAGCGCGGCGAGGTCGCCCTCCTCCACCCGCGAACGCAGCCACGCCAGCGCCTCGTCCTCCCGGCCGTCCTCCAGGTACAGGTCGATCACCCACCGCAGCGCCGCCTCCCCGCCGCCGCTCTCGGCGCGCGAACGCAGCCACGCGAGTGCCCGCTCCGCCTGCCCGCCGCGGCGCAGGACGCGCGCCACCTGCCAGACCGCGTCCCCGTCGCCCCGTTCGGCGGCGGAGCGGTAGCAGGCGACCGCGTCGTCCGTACGGCCCGCGGCGCGCAGCAGCTCCGCCTTGTGGCGCAGCTCCGCGACACCCAGGTCGCCGTCGAACGACTCGTACGCCGCGATCGCCTCCGCCGTCTCGCCGCGCTCGTGCAGCAGGGACGCGAGCAGTCGCAGCGCCGCCGCGTCCCGGGGGCCACCGGCGGACGTCCGGGCCCTGAGCCAGGCGTCCGCCTCCCGCCCCCGGCCGATCCGCATGAGCTCGTGCACCGCGAGTACCAGCGCCCCGGCGTCGCCGGCGTCCGCCAGCGCGCGGAGCCACCGGACCCCTTCCTCGTCGCGCGACTCCGCAGGCCACAGCTTCAGCGCACTCCTCAAGGCTCCGGCATCGCCCTTCTCGGCCGCGCGCCTGTAGCGGTCGAACGCCTCGGCGTGCCGTTCCGCCTGTTCGAGCCACCGCGCCGTGGTCCGCAGCACGCCCGGGTTCGCGGAGCCGGACGCGAGGGCCAGCTCGATCGCGCCGTCGAGGTCGCCGTTCCGCGCCCGGCGCGTCGCGACGCGGAACGTGTCGGGCACGTCGCTCTCGGGCCCGTGGTCCCCGGGACGCCGCGCGTGCAGGTCGGCCAGCCACGCCAGCGCCGCCTTGTCCTCCATCAGGTCCATCGCCTGGTGGCGCGCGGCCTTGTCCCCGGCCTCCGCCGCCGCCTTCAGGACTTCGAGCGCCTCGTCCGGCCGCCCGCACTCCAGCAGCAGCTCGCCGACGCGCCCGAGCGTCTCGGCGTCGCCCGTCGCCGCCGCCCGCCGCAGGCACGCCGACGCGTCCTTCCCCTCCCCGGCCGCCAGGTACATCTCCGCCGCGTGCGTCAGGGCGTACGGCATACCGCCCGCCGCCGCCAGCTCGTACGAGGTGAACGCCTCGCCGGTCCGCCCCGCCTCGCGCAGCACCTCCGCCGCCCGCGTCCACGCGTACGGGTCGCCGCCCTGCCCCGCCCGCCGGTAGAACGGCAGCGCCTCGTCCGGACGGCCCGCGCCGCACAGCAGGTCGCCCGCCCACAGCATCGCGTCCGTGGCGGGCGGCGCGGACTCGCCCGCGGCCCGGTAGAAGCGCAGCGCGTACCCGTACAGCCCCCGCCGCTGGGCCTGCCTGCCGAGCCTCGTCAGGTCGCCGCCCTTCGCGTGGCGCAGCAGCGCCCGCCACAGCGACTCGGGCACCGGCACCGTCCGCCGCCACGCCTGCCCGGTCTGCTCCAGGTAGTCCGCCAGCCGGTACCGCGGCTCGCCGTCGTCCGGTTCGCCCGGGACGGGCCGCACGGGGGACAGCGGCGCGCGGGCGCCCCGGCACGGCCGGTGGTCGGTGACGTGCCTGAACGCCTCGTCCACCCAGCGGTCGTCGCCGTCGAGCGTGTCCCACTCCTGCCGGGACAGGTAGCCGTGCACGGCGTCCAGGAGGAGCGAGCGCGGCAGCAGCGGGCCGTGCCCGAGGCGGCGCGCGTCGATCGCCGCGTCCATCAGCGCCCTCGCGGCGGCCGAGGCCGTGCCGTACCGCCTCTTGAGCGCGGGGCCGCCCGCCAGGTACTGGGTCAGGTGCCCGTCCGGCTCCTTCTCCAGCGCCTCCGCGATCCGGGGGTCGGCGCGGGACGCGGCGAGGGCCTGGTGCAGGTCCGCGGGGGAGAACCTCTTCGGCACGAGGATCTCGGTGCCCGCGAGCAGCTTGCGCGCCCGCGCGTGCGGGTCCTCGTCGGGCGAGGCGTACTCGGTGAGCGTGTTCCAGTGCCTCGGCCAGATCGTGCCGAGCACCAGCACGGGGCCGCGCCCGGGGTCGCGGAGCAGGTCGCGCAGCTCCGCGGCCACCTCCTCCCGCACCCGGTCGACGGGCGCCAGCAGGTAGTCCTGGATGTCGTTCAGCCACACCACCGTGCGCGGGGCGCAGAGCCCGACGCCGGCGAGCACCGCCGCGGCCGGGTCGGGCGCGTTCGGGTGCCACAGCCGCCAGCCCTCCGGCAGCGCCCGCAGCGCCTCCCAGCAGGCGCGGGTCTTGCCCGTCGCCGACTCGCCGACGAGGATCGCCATGGTGCTCGTCCGCGCCGCCCGCGCCAGCCGCGCCGCGAGGACGTCGTCGTGGGGGCGCCGGACGTAGGCGGGCAGCACGGGCAGCCCGGCGACCCCGCTCTCGATCGCGGGGTGCACGTCCAGGTCGAACGGGTCGGTCCAGTCGGCGATCGGACGCCCGAGACGTCCGGCCACCCCTTCGGACTCCGCCACGTTCGACGCCTCCGCTGACGCTCCTCGGCCGCCCGGGGCGTTCGGCACGCCCGGCGACCCGTCCCTGCCCGTTCCCCCCGCGGTCACGGCCGCCCGCCGCGCCGCCCCCTCCGCCACGTCGCCGCGTCCCGTCCGGACGGGACCGGGCGGCACCGGCTCAGGTCTGCCCCCTCTCGGACTGTTCGAGGAAGGACCGTTCGAGGAACGACGGGACGCGCGGGCCGGTGCCCAGCAGCGGCTGGCCCGGCCGCGGCGGCTGCGCCGAGCCCCGCCCCGGCCCGTTCCCGATCAGGATGTAGCCGCGGAACGCCGTGCCCTTGGCCGTCACCTTGATCGGCGCGAACGCGTCCTGCGGCAGCGACGTGAACCCCGTCCGCACCACGTCCTCGTACAGCGAGTCCGACACGATGAGCGCGAGGTCCCGTCCGGGATCGTCCGTGAGGAGCCTGCGCAAAGGCGTGGCGTCGAGCAGCCGCTGCACGACGATCGGCGCGTCGCCCGCGGGGCCGAAGGGCCCGGCCGTCAGGGTTCCGTGATGGAGCGCGACCCGCAGCCTCAGCCGCGGCCGGCCCGGCGTGCGCGCGTTGATCCGCCTCAGCTCGTCCGACAGCCGGGCGGTGAAACCGCCCACGACCACCGACGGGTCGATGTCCTCCGGCAGGAGGCTCAGCTCCCCGTCGCCGCCGACCTGCCGCTGCCAGCGGTTCGGCTCCAGGCCGGCGAGGCGCGCGGCGCGGTCGAGCGCGTCCGTCAGGTCGCGCTGGGCGTTGAGCTGCTCGCGGGTGTCGAGCTTGCTGTACGCCTGGATGTCGACGGCGACGAGCACGCGGTAGACCAGGTGGCCATCACTCACACCGTTGCCTCGGCCTTTCTTCCCGGAACGGGCTCCCCCTCCAGAGTGCAGCAAAGCGGCGGAGTTGTCTGCACCCCGTGACGCGGACGGCCCGCGCTCACCCGGCCCACCGCCCGGTCAGGAAGGTGACGGCGAAGACGGTCGACAGCGGCGCGACGAGGCAGAGGTAGAACGCGGTGAAGCGCCGCGAGCGCAGGCTCCACGCGGCCAGGACGATCCACAGCGGCCACCACAGGAGGGTGGCCCGGGGAACGGACATGTACCAGTAGGACGTGCCCAGCGCCCACAGGCTGAGGCCGATGTAAACGGCCTCGGGCCAGCGGCGCCGCCACAGCAGCAGCCCGAGCAGGAGCAGCCCGAGGACCATGGCCAGGAGTTCGGCCTGCCACATGAAGGCGAATCCCGTTCTCTGGACGTGGCCGAACGCCGGACGCCAGGTGTTGGCCCAGGCGTCCCAGGGGGCGTGGAAGTCGCGGTACCAGCCGCGTGCCTGCGCGTGCCTCCACGCCTTCCAGTCACCGGTGCGCGCGTGCAGGTACCAGAAGTACAGGGCCACCGGCAGGGCGGGCAGCGCCAGCCACGGCAGGGCGCGCCACTGCCGGGGCGTGCGGACGGTGAGCACGAAGTGCACGGCGATGGCGGCGGCGAGGAACAGCCCGCTGATGCGTACGGACGAGGCCAGGGCGGTCAGCAGGGCGGCGAGGGGCCAGTGGCGGCGCTGGGCCGCGAGCCAGGCGGGCAGGGCCAGCGCGAGGAAGACCGCCTCGGTGTACCCGGCGGCCAGGAAGATCGCGCACGGGGAGCACAGCAGGAACAGCACGGCCCGCCGTCCCGCGTCCGCGTCGGGCAGGTGCAGCCGGGCGATCCGGCCGAGCGCCACGACCGCGACGGCCCCGGCGGCGAACGAGATCAGCAGCCCCGCCGCGGCCCAGTCCGGCACGACGGCGTGGACGGCCCGCAGCACGAGCGGGAAGCCCGGGAAGAACGCCTCCCGGTTGTCCCAGCCGTTCTGCCAGGGACCGGCCTGCCCCGGGAAGTAGCCGTCCCGCGCGATGTGCAGGTAGTGCACCCAGTCCCACCGCTGGAACGGCGCGAGGACGGGCCCGGGAGCACGGGCGCCGGGGGAGGCGGGGAACAGCCACCGGGCGCAGTACGCGATGACCCAGACGCCCATCCGGGTCAGCAGGTACAGCCACAGCACCTCGCGGTCGGCGGAGTCCAGCGTGAACGGCGCCGACCACCGGCGGCGCGGAGCGTCCGGCAGTTCCCGCGTGCCGGAGGGGACGGTCTCGCTCGTCTGGAGCGATGAAAGGGACATTTCAGACTTTCTTGGCTGTGTGCGGCCATGCGGAACCACCCGGTGACGAGACGGAGGGGATCAGGGCATGGTCGTGCCCGCCCCGTGGGACGGCGGCGGCGACGAGGAGGACCGCGCCGACGTGGCGGGCGGCCGGGTTTCGGTGTCGGTCGGAGTGGGGTTGTGTCCCGCCCTGCCGCGGCTGGGCGGAGCGCTGCCGGACGGGTGCGCGTCGGTGGAGTGAGGCGAGGGCGGGAACGTCGGGGACAGCCGGGGGAGGGGGGCGGCTGCTCCTGGGGAGAGGGATTGGTGGCCGGAACGACCGGGGTCCGCCCGTCCGGCAGCAGCGCGGCCACACTCGCACCGCCGCCGCCGAGCACCAGGCACGCGCCCACCGCGAGACCGGCGACCCGGCGCCGCCGGGCCCGCCTCCCGCGCTCGGTGATCCGTTCGACCGGCGCGACGACAGCGCGGGCCTTCCCGGCGTCGGCCGCCCGCTGGAACAGGGACCGCAGCGGGTCGTGGGAGTCAGGCACCGGGAACCTCCTCAATGCGCGGATCGTGCAGGCGTCGGGCGAGCGCGCTCCGCCCGCGGACCAGGTGGGTCTTGACCGTGCTGGCGGACAGGCCGGTCTCGCGCGCGATCTGCTCGACGGTGAGATCGCACAGGTAGTGCAGGGCCAGCGTGCGGCGCTGCTGGGCGGGGAGCTCCCGCAACGCCTCCACCAGCACGACCTGCTCCGGATCGGGCCCCTCCACGGGCGGCGGGACGCCCCGGTGCCGCCAGGCGTCCGCCGTGCGCCGCCGGAAACGCCACCGGCTCACCGCCAGCCGCCAGGCGACCGTGCGGATCCACGCCTCCGGCCGGCCGTCCCAGTCGAGCTGCCGCCTCCGGCTCCACCCCCGGACGAACGCCTCCTGCACGACGTCCTGCGCCTCGTGCAGATCGCCCACCATCACGTACAACTGCCCCGTGAGACGCGTAACCGTCTGGGCGTAGAACTCTTCGAACTCCTCAACGGTCAACAACCACTCCCCGGATCTCTAGCCTCAAGCGACATACGCCCACCCCCACCCCTCCGGTCGACACCACCCCCAAAAAACCCAAAGTGACCCCCCTCACACCCCCACCGCCGCCCCCGGCCGCCCGTCCGTCGGCATGTTTCGTCGCCGCGCCGGCCCGTGATCGCCGGCCCGCCGACCTGCGCCTCGTCCGCCTGCTGCCAGCCTTCGGGCGGCATCCTGATATATCCGGCGGGTCGTCGGCGGCACATGCTATGTCGGGCGGTGACCTGCGCGTTCCTGGGGCTTCGCGGGAAAGCGGTGGTGGGTGGGGGCGCCGTGGCGGAAGATCGGCTTTATGGAAACGGTCGTCCAGTGGGTGCGGACCTCGTGGACGAAGCGGTCCCGCGGCCATCCCGGGGCCGACCGCCGGAACGCCGCGCCGACGTCGTTCCGGCTGCCGTCCATGCGGGCGCCGTTCGTCCACGAGGTCTTCCTGAACGAGCGCGATGACTTCCGGCCCCGGTTCGAGGCCCGGCCCGGCCTGCCGGACCGGTCCACAGGGTGCGGGGTGTCACTCCGGGAGGAGGACGGGCTCCTGCTGGTCGAGCTGGTGGCATCGCCCTACGGAATGCCGCGCAGGTGGCGGCGTCCGCCGGTGGTGCGCGTCGCCGACGGCGAATGGCTGCGCTGGAGCATCAACTACCGGTTCGCCGGAACGAACGGCGGCGAGTGGTCCTACAGGCTCGACACCTTCAACGTCGCCCACGGCACAACGTCCGCCGACGTCTTCCTCGGCGCCCCCACACGCCACGTCGACGAACTGGCCGCGCTGCGCTGAGCTTGACGCGGCGCGCAGGGCGGGCAGACTGATGCGGTGGTCAAGACGCTGCGTCCCAAGGACTACAACGAGGTCTTCTATGTCGGGCACTTCTTCCGCAAGGACGTGCCCGTCGTCATGGATCTGTCGTCCATGAGCGACACCGACGCCAAACCGCTGGTCGACTTCGCCGCCGGGCTGGTGATCGGACGCGACGGCGCGATGGAACGCGTCGCCGAGAAGGTGTTCCTGCTGCTGCCGCCCGGCTGGACCGCCGCCGCGCACGTGCCCGTCCGCTGATGCCCCGTTCATGGTGAGCCAGGATGCGGGCGGCCCGCGGCCGGGACCGGCGTACGGTGCGGGAACGGGGCGGCCCATGAGCCACGAACGCCAGGCGGCCGAGGAGGTGCGCGCGGCGGGCGCCCTGCCCGGCACCCGCCTCGCGTTCGCCGCCGCGTTCTACCGGGACGGCAGGCGGGCGTACGGGCGGGCCGAGCTGAGCTTCCTGCGGTGGGCGATCGCGCGCGGCGTGCTGGGGAACGAGACCGGCAGCCCGTGGTGGCGCGCCGTCAACGACCGGCTGCTGCGCGACAAGACCGAGGCCGACCTGAACGCGAGGAGCCCGCGCGCCTCCGCGCCGTCCGGCCGCCCGGTGGAGCTGTGGGGCGAGTTCATCGCCGCGCCCTCGCCCGCCCGCTGGTACCGCGCGCACAACGCCAGCGTCGTCGCCGGATACCTGGAGAACGCCGCGCTCGCCGAGGACGAGCTGATCGCCGAGCGGTTCATGATGAACGTCGCGCTGATGCGCGTCCTGTACACCCACGCGCTGGTCGCCGAACCGCGGCTCGCGCTCGGCGCGTTCGCCCCGCTCGGCCGGCGGCTCGGCGATCCGCGGCTCGGCTCGGTGAAGCTCTTCCTCGACCTGCGCCGCTCGTTCCCCGAGGGCTACCCGCTCACCGGCCAGCCCATCGAAGGCATCATCGCCCGCGAGGGGAGCATCCCGCGCCTGGTCGACTACGGCGTGATCGGCTCCCGCGTCGACGCGCTCTACGCGTGGGCCGCGTCCTCGCTCGGCATCCCCGAGGTCGCCGCCCTCGCCGACGACGGCGCGCTCGTCTACGCCTGGCCCCCCGAACGGCGGCGGCTCTGGCTGAACGGCTCCGCCGACCGCCTCCTCCCCAAGCTCACCGCCCTGGCCACCCGCCCCCGCTGACCGCCCGGCCCGTTCACCCGCCGTCCGGCCCGTTCACCCGCCGTCCGGACCCTTCACCCGCCGTCCGGTCCGTTCATCCGACCGTGCCGTCGAGGTAGACCCAGGCGCCGCCGTGCCGGACGAAGCGGCTCACCTCGTGCAGTTCGCCGGGCCGCCCGTCCTCGGTGTAGCGGGCGCGGAACTCGACCGTTCCCTCCGTGTGCAGCGGGCTGCCGCCGCTCGTCCGGACGATCGTCAGCGTCCGCCACCGCGTACCGGCCCCGAATCCGACGGCGGGCGGACGCGTCGAGGGGTGCCAGCTCCTCAGCAGGTACGCGGCGTCCTCCACGGCGAACGCGCTGAACCGCGACCGCATGAGCTGCTCCGCCGTCGCGGCCTGCGCGTCCCCGCGATGCAGGCGCCCGCAGCAGTCGCCGTACGAGGCGCCCAGGCCGCACGGGCACGGGGAGCCGGGCGCCGCAACGGCGCGGGCGGGACGGGACGGAGGACGTCGGCGCTTGGACATGCACCCATTGTCGCCGATCGAGGCCGAGGCAGCGCTCCGCGGCATTGTCCGCTCAATACCCGCGCAAATCCTGAACGGTTTTCCGTCGCCCGGAGCGATGTTTTCGGAACGGTAAGCGACCAGTCTGGAAACGCGTCTGGCCAGGTGTGGACTTTCTCGCCCAGCCCCTCGCCCGAGCCCGTCACCAAGGTTAACGTCCGCCTCCAAGGAGGCCCGAGAGGCATGAGAATACGCAAGAGCGCGGCCGTCATCGCCGGCGCGCTGTCCATCTTCCTGGCGCCGCAGTCGTTCGCCGCCGCCGCACCGCCGCCGACCCCCACGGCAACGCCCGTCTCGGGAATTCTGGGTCACGACGGCCGCTGGATCACCGACGCGCAAGGACGGCGCGTCATCCTCCACGGATTCAACATGGTCGCCAAGGCGCCGCCGTACGATCCGGCGAAACTCGGGTTCGGTGAGAAGGACGCGAAGTTCCTGGCCGAGCACGGTTTCAACGCCGTACGGATCGGGATCGTCATGAGCGGGCTCCAGCCCCGCCCCGGCCGGTTCGACGAGGCGTACCTCTCCAGCCTGAAGAGCACGATCGACCTGCTCGGACGGTACGGCATCCGCAGCCTCATCACGTTCCCGCAGGACCTGCTGAGCACGAAGTTCCGCGGCACCGGCTACCCGGACTGGATGATCCGCACCGACGGCATCCCCGTCGACTTCCTCAACCACGACACGTTCCAGAACCTGCTGTCGAATCCCGCGCTCCAGCGCGCCAACGACAACTTCTGGAACAACGCGCCCGTCCACGGAAAGGGCCTCCAGGACTGGTACACCGACGCATGGGTGCACGTCGCCAAACGCTTCCGGAACGACCCGGCCGTCCTCGGCTATGACCTGTGGAACGAGCCGTGGCCCGGAACGGCGTGGCCGAGTTGCATGCCGCCGTTCGGCTGCAAGGACTTCGACTCCAAGAAACTCGCGCCGTTCTTCTCCAAGATGATCCGCGCGATTCACGCCGTCGATCCCGCGCACCTCACGTTCTACGAACCCAATCTCGTCGCGACGGTCGGCGCGCCCATCAACCTCGGCAGGCCGGGGGACGCCCGCAGCGGTCTCTCGTTCCACGCGTACTGCGTCGATCTCGCGGGCAAGCCCATTCCCGACTGGTTCTACGCGGTGTGCGACGGCGTCCAGCAGGTCGTCTTCGCCAACGCCCGCGCCCAGGCCGACCGGACGGGCGACGCGCTGATCCTCTCCGAGTTCGGCGCGACGAAGAACCCGCGCGAGATCGCGTACGTCGTCCGCCTCGCCGACCGCCACCAGCTCCCCTGGCTGGAGTGGACGTACTGCCGCTGCAAGGACCCCACGGACGGCGGCACCGTCGAGGGCCTCGTCTACGACCTCACCCGCCCGCGCGCCGGCGCCAACGTCAACGCCCCGGCGCTCGACGTCCTGGACGAGCCGTACCCCCAGCTCGTCGCCGGAACGCCGAAGGACTACGGCTACGACCCCGCCACCAGGACCTTCACGCTCCGCTACACACCGTCCGGCCGCGGCGAGACCCGCGTCCACACGTCCCCGCTGCACTACCCGCGCGGCTACCGCGCCACCGCGACCGGCGCCACCGTCACCTCCGCCCGAACGCCCCCACCCTGACCCTCCGAGCCACCCCCGGAACCCCCACCACCACCCTCACCCTGACCCCCGCTAACCCCCACCCCACCAACGGCCCCCGCATCAACGCAAAGCGCGCCACCCCCAACGAGCCCCATCCCACGCGCCGCGCCCCGCGCGGCGCACCAACGCGCCCTCCACCCACGTCAACGAACCCCGAAACGCACCCCCGAGCTCCCACCACCCGCCCCAAGGACCCCGCCAAGCCCCACCGAAAGCCCCACCAAGCGTCAACGAGATCCCGCCCGCGTCAACGAGACCCGTCGCGCAGCAACGAGACACCCGCCGCGCACTACCAAGGGCCCCGCCGCACGCCACCGGAAGGCGAGCTGCGCATCACCGAGGACTCGCCGCGCGCCGCCGGGAGGCGAGTCGCGCATGACGGACGACCCACCGCACGCCACCGGAAGGCGCGCCACGCGTCAATGAGAGCCTGTCCGCGTCAACGAGATCCGTCGCGCGGCAATGAGACACCCGCCGCGCATCCCCGACGGCCCGCCGCGCGCCAACGGGAGGCGCGCCGCGCATTACCGACGACTCGCCGCGCGGCAGCGGGAGGCGCGCCACGCCGTAACGAGATCCCGCCCGCGTGAACGAGGCCCGTCGCGCAGCATTGAGATGCCCGCCGCGCACTACCGAGGGCCCCGCCCCACGCCACCGGAAGGCAAGTCGCGCGCCACCAGGAGGCGAGCCGCGCATCACCGACGACCTGCCACGCGCCAACGGAAGGCGAGCCGCGCGTTACCGAGGACCCGCCCGCGTGAACGAGGCTCGTTGCGCTGTATTGCGAGCCCCGCCGCGCATTACCGAGGGCCCCGCCTCGCATCAACGGGAGGCGAGCCGACGGACCCTGCGGGCGTGGCCGGGGCCGCGGCCAGGATCCGGGACCGGGCCCAGGTCAGCCGGCAGCCGGGGCCGCAACCAGGGCCAGAGCGCAGGTCAGTCGGCAGCCGGGTCCGAGGTCGGGGCCGGGTCCTGAGCCGGGTCCTGGGCCGAAGTCGGAGCCGAAGCCGAAGTCGGAGTCGATGTCGAAGTCTTGCGGGCCAGGACTCGGTAGGTGTTGGCGCCGCCGAAGCGGCGGATGAACGGGTACGCGAGCTGGTCCGCGGCGGCGGCGGCGATGGCGAACGGCATGCCGGCGGCCGTGATGGCGACGCGGGCGGCGATGCGGGCGCGGCGGTGGCCGGGGTCGTTCCAGGGACGGTCGGGGTGGCGCGGGGTCAGCCGGTTGAGCAGCAGCGTGACGACCATCAGCAGGTCGAGTTCCTGGTGCGCGGCGCCCCGGTCGACGGCGACGGTGCGCAGGCCGCGCGCGGCGAGCGCCTCGGTCAGGTTGCCGATGGGCATCAGGTGCAGATGCTGCGGCTGGAACCAGTTGTGCCACCAGCGTCCGGCGAGCCGCGCCACCGGCGACTGCGGGTCCGGCACCTCGATGAGCAGGTGCCCGCCCGGCGGCAGGACCTCGGCGGCGGCGTCGAGTTCGGCGAGCGGGTCGAGGGTGTGCTCCAGGTAGTGGTGCATGCTGACCACGTCGTACGTCCCGGTGAGCTTGTCCGCCAACTCGCGGAACTGGCCGCGGTGGGCGAGGTCCACCCAGCCGCGCCGTTCGGCCTCGATGACGCTGGAGCCGAAGTCGAGCGCGTCGAACCGGGCGTCCGGCCAGATGTCGCGGGCGGCGTTGCAGAAGTGCCCGTGCCCTCCGCCGACGTCGAGCCAGGTGGCGGGGACGGCGCGCCCGCGCAGCATCCGCGCGCGGGCACGGTAGTGCGGCGCGCCGAGCCGGAACCCGCGCTCGACCTCCGCCTCCCCGACGCCGTCGTAGTAGTCGCGGTAGTAGAACGCCAGCCCGGCGCCGCTGAGCCGCGGGTTCTGGAACACGTGGCCGCAGGACGCGCAGCGGTCGAGCCTGAACGTGCCCGGCTTGCGCTGCTGGTGGTCGCCGCTGACGAGGTGCTTGCGCAGGTCCGTTCCGCCGCACCAGGGGCAGGTGTCGCGCGGAGCCTCAAGGAACCTCGCGACCCCCTGCGCCAGTTCGGCCCGGTAGTGGGCGCGCAGGCCGGGCAGCGCGGGATCGGGCGCCTCGGCCGCGCGCGCCACCCGCCACCAGCGCAACGGCGCGGCGACCGGGCGCAGCAGCGAGAAGCGGCGCAGGTCGTTCGGGCGCAGCGGCGTGCCGAACGTCGCGAGAACGGGATTGGCGCAGACGGCGGCCAGTAGCGCCGACGCCCAGAGGGGACGCCGCGCCGACACGGCCGCCATCAGCCCGAACGCCCCGAGCACGCCCGTGAGCTGCGTCGGCAGGTCGAGCTGCCACCGGCGCCGCAGGATCGCGCGCCGGTCCCCGGGAGTCAGCGCGGAGGCGGGCAGCGCGCGCAGTCCCGGCACCACCGCCACGTCGGCGCCGGTCGGCGCGTACTGCTTGAGCCGCACGCTGAGCGCGTCCATCTCGTCCGCGCTGAGGCCCTCCATGCGTTCCAGGCCCGCCCGCCTGAGGACGTCGTCGCTGACCAGCACCGCGTGCCCGGCGCCCTCGCCGCGCGCGAGCCGGGCCTCGCGGAACGACGCGGGATCCAGCCGCCGGACGAACTCCAGCGCCCGAGCGGTGTCGAGCCCCGCCGGCACGAGCTCCACGACGTCCAGGCCGTTGTCCGCCGCGTACGCGCAGGCGGCCTGCCGGGTCGCCCCGTCCAGCCGTACCCCCTCGGTGGTGACGAAGTGGTACGCCGCGACATCGACGCCGTCCTCACCGCCCGCCGTACGGGCGGCCCGATTCAGGACGGGAAGGCGGGCCGCCCGGGAACGCCGCCACAGCCCGTCGGCGACGAAGCCGAGCGCGATCGCCGCGGGCACCGCGCGTGTCCTGGTCGTCATGGTCGATCACGCCTTCGAGGCGCCGAGCGCCTTCATCATGAGAGGCCACGCCTTGTCGAGTTCGGGACGCCAGTAGTTCCAGTTGTGCCAGCCGTTCCCGTAGATATGGGTGGTGGCGGGAATGCCGAGCTCCTTGAGCCGGGCGACGAAATCGCGGTTGGTCGACCCGACGATGAACTCCCCGGTCGCGCCGAGAATGCTCTGGTCGATGGGCTTGTGCAGCGGGTCGTCGTACGGTCCGGGCAGGCCGGTCGTCCCGCTGGAGATGTAGAGCCCGGTGCCGCGCAGCCCCGCGGCCAGCTCGTACGGGTCGTGCGCCTTCCAGTTCTTGTCGTCCCAGTAGGGGATGCCCCACACCTGGAACGGGTCGAACCCGAACGCCAATCCCTGCACCATCAGAATGGCGGGATCTCCGGCTTGGTCAGATGCAGAAGCCCGCTGAACGACACCGCGTACTTGAACATGCGGGGATGCCGCGCGGCGTACGCGATGGCCCCCTGCCCACCCGAAGAGACGCCGAGCGCGGCCCGCTTGGTACCCGCACGGTAGTTGCGTTCCATAAGCTGCGGAACCTCGGAGGTGTGGAACGTCTCCCATTTCGGGGTTCCGCCCTTGCCGTAGTTCCACCAGTCGGAGAACCCGCCGTTCTTGCCGCCGGACGGCATGACGACCAGGGCCTTCCACTTCTTGGCGAGCGCGGCGAGCTGGCTGCCCTTGACCCAGGACAGGTAGTCGTCGTTGCCGCCCTGGTAGGCGTACACGACGGGCCACGTCCTCGCGGCCTCGCGCGACCATCCCGGCGGCACGAGCACCCGGATCATCTGCGGGCTCCCGATCGCCGGCGTCGACACCGTCAGGTCGACGGTCCGGGCGTCGATCCACTTCTCCTTGGTGATCGCCGCGCCGTCGTTCGCCCGCGCGCGGGCCTGCGGAACGGGCCGCGGCTTGGTCGCGGACGCGCGCGGCGCGCTCCCGGCCGCCTCGGCGGCCGGCACCCCGGACAGCACCAGGGGAGCGGCGGCGAGGACGATCGACCCCCCGGCCAGCCTCCGCTTGAGTCGAGAACCGCGACGCATCATCACCCTCCGTGATAATCGGCCCCGGAACGAGCCGCGCCGAAACGGCGCGCGCAGGCCGGGACAGGGGAGAAGCCATTCGGGAGCGCCCTCGGGGGCCGCACACTCCTTTCGCGGCCCCTCGGAACTCCGATAACCAAGTGCCCAGGTCGTTCCGTATAGTCACAGCAAACGCTGGCAAGTTCAACCCCTTCTCACCACACCCACCCGCCATTCCCCCGATTCCCGCCCCAAGATCAGCCGCCCGCGTCCCCACAAACACGCCGAGTAATCAGAACCCCCGAGAACCCACTCACCCCCCAACAAATCCCGCCGCCCCCCACCCCACCCCCCATCAAAAACCGCTCAAAAACCCGCGCCTCCCAAAACAACCCCGCCCCAACCCAAGAAATCCCCCACCCACCCCGCCACTGCCCCCGCCACCCATCCCCAAGCCCAGCACCCCACCCGACCGCCCGCCCCCATGCCCCGCCGCCGCACCCGACCACCCGCCATCACGCCCCCACCTCGCCCCAAGCCCCGCCACCCACCCCGTCACCCGCCCGGCGCCACGTTCCGTCGCCGTACCCGGCCGCCAGCCAGCAGAGCTCCCAGCCCGTCCTCCAGAGCAAGCCCACCCCCCGCCCCCAGACTCATGCGTACGTGCCGCGTCCCCCCGAAGCCTCAGCCACCCTGCGCCGCACCGGCGGCACCAGCGGCACCGGCGGCACCGGCGGCACCGGCGGCACCGGCAGCAGCACAGCGAACGTCGACGGCACCGCCTCGCCCGAACGGCGACCCCGGCCCGAGGTCGGCGGAGACCGCCCGAGTCACGCGCGCCGCTGATACGCAAGCCGGTTGCCCGCTCCCCCTTCCCCCTAGAGCCGCTCAAGGCCGGTCAGGGCTGGATGTTCTCCAGATCCTCCAGAAGGCGTGGGTGCTTGGGCTCCCATCCCAGCGTCCGCCGGGTGCGGGTGCTGGACGAGGGCTGGTCGGCCGCGAAGATCGGGCCGAGCGGCCCGTAGGTCTCCGGCGGCACCGACTCGACCGGCAGGCCCAGCCGCCGGCCGATGACCGCGGCGATGTCGCGCACCCTGTCCCCCTCGTCGGCCACGGCGTGCCACACGCTCCCGGCCGGGGCCCGCTCCAAGGCGAGCCGCAGGAGGACCGCCGCGTCGAGCGCATGCACGGCCGGCCAACGCTGCTCGCCGTCCCCCGGATAGCCGGACACTCCGGTCTGCCGCGCGATGCCGGTCAGCAAACCGGCGAACCCGCCCGCGCCCTGGTTGTGCACCGTCCGCGGCAGGCGTACGGCCGTGCTCCGAACCCCGCGCGAGGCCAGGTCCAGCACCTCCGTGACCGCGCGCCCCCGCCCCCGACCGGCCCGTCGAACGACAACGGGTCGGCCTCTGTCGAGACGCGGCCCGGCATATGAGGCGTCCCCGAGACCGTGACGAAGGGCCGTTCGCTGCCGACGAGCGCCTCGCCAAGAACCCCAAGAGCGGCGCTCTCCTCCGCAACCGCCTCAGCCAGAGCCTCAGGACTGCTGAAGTCATTGGCGAACGCCAGATGGATCACCCCGTCCGCTCGGGCGGCGCCGGCGCGCAGGACGTCCAAGTCGGCGAGAGCCCCCCGAACCGGCTCGGCCCCGGCCCCCTCGACGGCCAGCGCGGAGGCGTCGGAACGCGCGAGAGCGAGGACAGTGTGGCCATTGCCGAGCAGTTCCGCGACGACGGCGGACCCGATCAGCCCAGTACCGCCGGTGACGAAGACGCGCATGGAACCCTCCCAGAGCGATGAGACCTTTGTCCCGTCACTCTACCAACGTGACGGGACAAAAGTCCCATCACCTAGGATGGGCCCATGGCTCGTTGGGAACCGGGGGCGCGCGAACGCCTCGTCGTGGCCGCCGTCGACCTGTTCACCGAGCAGGGGTACGACGCCACGACGGTGGCGCAGATCGCCGAACGCGCCGGGGTCACCAAAAGCACGTTCTTCCGCCACTTCCCCGACAAGCGTGAACTCCTGGTGGCCGGCCAGGAGACGCTGAGCCGCCTCCTGGCCGAGGGGATCGCCGAGGCGCCCGCCGACGCCGCCCCCCTCGACGCGGTCGCCGCCGGCCTGGCACGCGCCTCGACCGCGATGGGCCCCATGAACCGCGAACTCGCCCCCCGCCTGAAAGCGGCCGTCGCCGCCAGCACCGAACTGCAAGAACGCGACGCCCTTAAGAGCGTCAGCCTCGCCGCCGCGATGACCACCGCCCTGACCGCCCGCGGCGTCCCCGACCCGACCGCGGCCCTCGCAGCCGAACTCGGCCTCCTCGCCTTCAAACGCGCATACGCCGAATGGTCCGAAGCCGCCCGCGGCACCGAGGACGACCTAGCCCAGTACACCCAGAAAGCCCTGAAGGAGCTACGCGTCGCCACCGCCTCCTTGACCTGACCGTTCTCCTAGCGAATCGGCGGCGAACGCCCTCAATAGCCTTATTCACAAGCACGGCAACGGCATCGGCCATCAGAATCGTGGCCACAGCGAACGCGATAACCGTGCAGATAGCCCTCCAGCCGCAGCGCCCCGTGGTACACCGCCGTGGGAGGCGAGGTGGCCGGTGGCGGAACGTGTTGAGCAGAGCCGGTCTCAAAGCGGCGCTGACCTGCTGTCTGGCGTGAGCGCGACACTCGCCCCGCAAACTTTCATGCCATTACAGTGAGAACCCACCCACCTTGCTCAGCGCAGGATGGCCGGCGATCACGGTAGAGGTGTGGACGAGGCGTTAGAGCGGAGACGCGTATTCGCCTGCCTTCTTGGCGAGGTGAAGTGGGTAAGGCAGGGTCAGCCACCTCTCAAGTTCCGGGGCATAGCGCAATTGATGCACATAGGATGCCAGCTCGGCAGGAGAGGTATCGGCGGAGCGGGCGGCAACGCAGAGCTCCAGCAGATTAGGGTTATATGCAGGTGTTCCCGTGTCGATGACTTCCCGGTCCCGGGATGCGATTCGGATTCCCTCCTTGCGGGCTCCGACCGCTGCGTTGCTGCCGGTAACGGCACGCTCACCGCTGGAGTAGAAAAGGCGGGCGTCGCCGTCCGGTGAGGCCGCCCACAGGCCGGCCGGGAGCCCGTGCTTCCCGCCCGCCCGTAGTACTGGGGAGTCTCATCGCCCTGGCTGTCTCGCACACGAACGACGTGGAGGTCGTTGCCCCACAGTGAGACCGGGACGTCGTCGCCGTCTCCCAGGTCGATCCGATCCATCGTCATGCTCGTGTTGCCGAGCCATGGCCAGTCTGATCGGAAATTCTGGGCATGCGCCATAAGCACCGTGGGTCGTCCTTGCTGAGCGGCGACGAGGTGCCGGAGGAAGGCCATCGTCTCTCGCTGCCGCCGGTCCCGGCTCCACCGGCTGTCTTCGTCCGACGCTTTATCGACCTCGCTGTACTCGTCGTCCGGCGACTGCGCCTTGGCGTCTTGCGCGAGCCATAGCAGAAAACTCCGGTAGGGCACCCAACACCGGTCCTCGTCCTGCCACCCTTCAATGGGCTCGGCCGAGAACGGGCGGTATCTGATGGCGATCGGACGCCACACCCGCGGGTTGGTCGCGCTGCGCCGTTGACGATTGATGGCCCACACCGCGATGTACTGGAGATCCTCACCGAGGCGGCTCGAGAGCACCGGCCGAGGGACGCGGGCGCTGCCGAGCTGGCGGAGCAGGTCGAGCCAGGACTGCCGTGCCCGGTGCGGCCGTTCCTTGGCGAGCCTGGTGTCCTGATCGGCGGTCTGGATGAACTGGGTCAGCACGCCGGCGTCCGCCGAGCCGAGGCGGATCACGAACTTGGGATCATCGTGCGCGACCTTGAAGACACGATCGATCTCCACGATCGCGGCGTGCGCTGCCTGGCCTTCGAACGTCGCCCGTGCCGCTGTCCGCCGCGCGGCGACGGCCTGCCCGAGCTCGGTGCGCGTTGGACGTTCCATGGCCACACCCAGGCCGCCGCAGAGATCGCCGGCGCGAGCGAGTTCGAGGACCACTTTGAGCTCGGGAGTGCTCCAGGTCAGAGTCTGCATCGCCCCCGTCGAGTCCGTCCCGTGGGAGCGGAGAGGCGCATCCAACCCCAGGACGTCACGCAACGCCTCGACCAGCGCGTCTCGCGTCGCGGCCTCCTGCCAGAGGATGCGCGCCGTGAAAGGGCCGCCCGACAGCACGGACTGCAACGCGATGCGTCGCGTTTTTGTCGTCTCGGCCGCCCGGTTTCGCTTCGCCTCTGCGGCGAGGCGGTCCCGTTCCTCTTTGGGAAGGGACGTGGGAAAAGTAGGCCGCGACTGATGATTCGAAGGCTTGTCCGGGAGGGAAGACTGCCGCTGCCAATCGGGGACACGTTCCACGATGTCGGCGAAGGCGAGGTCGGTGGCCTTCAGGAAAGGGACGCGGTCGCCCGCCATCAGTCCCGCGCCAACGGCATGTGTTCCCATGCTGGTGTTGTACGGGATGGCAGCCCGCACGGTACGGGAATCGGTCAGGAAGCGCAGCGGTTCCCGGCACAGTTCCGTCGCGTCCACCGGGGATCGGATCAGACTGGCCTGGGGGAGAAGATGAGGCTGGTCGACCAGGTGCCAGGCGTGTCGCGCGTCCTTCGAATCGTAACGGAGTCGATGGACTGCGAGTCGGCTCTTCACATCGGTCATGCCCGGCCATTCGGTCGTGGTGGCCAGATAGACCGAGACCGAGCGGCCGGCGGTGTACACCAGACCCTGGGCGCCGACTTTCGTCACCCACCGCCTGATCCCCGTTCGCACATGGACACGGAACGACGGCTGGAAAGGCAGGGTCTGAATGCTGATGGTGATGAGGTACGAGAACCAACTGTCCGGCTCTTCGGGCAGGCCCTGCCGTGGAGGTCAGGAGACCAATTCCGCTCCGTGTCCTCGCCATGGGGACTCCATGAAGAAGAGGCGGTCGCCGTTTCCCGTGGTCAGGTGGCCTTCGAGGCGGAGCTGACGAGCGAGCAGGGCGGGGAGCAGGGGGTAGACATGGTCGGCGGGCTTGGCCATGCCCCCTGGACTCGACGTTGTTTCCGCCAGGTCAAGGGACATGCGCTCCCAGTCCATGGGCGCACGGTCGATGAGACGGGCGACCGTTGCCCGGTGCTCGTCATCGCCCTTCAAACCGAGGGACCAGATGTTGATCAGGTCCCGTACCAGCTCGGTGTCCACCTGATGGAGCGAGTAGAGCCAGGGGACGTCGTCCTTGATCGACACTCGGCTGCCAGCCGACAGCACGTCCGGCGCCGCCAGCGGCAGCAGCGCGTTCAGCGATTTGATCGGAAAGGTCCGCGTAGATTCGGCAAAACGGGCGGATAGGCCCGACCGGTACAGTTTCTCCAGGGCCGCACGCAGTTCTCCGGGCAGTCGCAGGATATGGACCGGTTGGAGAATCGCACCCGTAGGCTGATAGGCGGCAAGTTCTATCGCGTTGTAGCTCATTGTGGCTGGTGTGCTTTCGCCGGAACGGGTGGGGGAGGGCCAGCCAGCAGATCGCGTAGTGCGTTGAACAGCGGCCGGTAGAGCGCCTTCGCGAGATGGATGTTGCCCGGGGTCGCGCTGAGGCGATCGGAGATCGGTTTCAACGGGGTGATGGTCGGATGGCCGAAGTAATAGGCCAGGACGTCGTGCATGCTCACCAACAAGCTGCTGCTCGACGTCTCGTTCTTCTTGCCCTCTGCGCGGAGCGGCGCGAAAGCGGCGTCCACGAAGTGGACCCGTGCGTCCACGCCGCCCCGGGTCAGACGTCCGATCACCTGCCAGATCACCACGAGCAGATCCCAGGTCAGGCGCTCGCGGTCGGCCGGGGTCAGATTGCTCCACGTGAGCTCCCGGTTCGCCAGCCAGTGCAGGTGCCGCCGTGCCTGGTGGCGCCATTCCAGGCCCGCCGCGTCCAGGGACACGCTTTCCCGGACGACCTTCTCGAAGCCGTTGCCGATCCGCACCGAGCGAACGGTCCAGTCGTTGAGCGAGTGAATGAGCACGCCCAGATCCGACGGGGCGGGGAACGGGCGGACGAGGAAGAACACCGAACCGAAGAACGCTTCGTCCAAGGAGTTGAGGATGTTGTGACCGCGTTCGACCGCCATCAGCGGAGCGACCAGAACGGTGTACGGCGTCTCGCGCAGGCTCGCGACATCTCCCCGCCGCAGCGTCGGAACGGTGTCGACGTCGTCCCCGAGCGGAATGTCGGCGTCCATGTCGTCCGGGATCAGGACGCAGACCTGCCCTTTCCAGAACGAGTAGGAGTGAAGGGTTTGCGCCGCGACGCGGGCCTGGTCGTAACTTCCGGTCAGTAGGAGGAGATGGGCGCGATCGCTCCGATGCTCCCTCAGGTGATGGAACTCGCGAAGGAGCGGCGCCTCCCCGCCGTCCGGCTTGGGGTCGGCGAGCCGCCGGACCATCTTGCGCACCATCTCCGTGCGGCGGTCTCCGGAACCAGAGAGCCGGAGCGGACGCACCTGTCCCGTGTCCTCATCCAGATCGTGAACATAGTTCTCGATCATGGTGATGAGCGGTCCGGAGTCCGGTGAGGATCGGTCGTTCCGCTCTCTTCTGGGAGCGGCCTGCAACACCGCTCTCACCGGTTCCGCGAGGTGATAGCGAGTCGACATCCCTGCCCAGCTCGTACCGGACATGAGCAGAACGTTGGGGCCGCGGCTCCCTTCCACCGAGTGGAGAGAGGGGATGGCTCGCAGGAGTTCCCTCCCCACTCCGTGGCAGCGGACGAAGCGCAGTTCCCCCGTGTGGGCATAGGCGGCACGACGGTCGGCGGCGAACTGGAACGCGAGCACGTTCCCCATCGGAGACTCCGGGACGACCGGCGCATAGTCCGGCGGTGTGCCGTGGTAGAGCTCGTTCGTCGCGGGGTCCAACCGGAGGGCGGCCTCCACTCGGCCCCACAGACTCGTCAGGACGTTCAAACGGTCGTGCATGACCGACAGCAGCAGTGTGAAAGCGAACCGCTGCTGCTCACGTTCGAACTCTTCGACCAGGTCCTGGGTCGATGCCCCCTCGTCGCTGTCGCCGGCCTTCTTGGGGGCGCGGCTTCGGCTGGTTCTACCGGAGCCTGTGGCCTCATCGCCGTCGGCGGACGGGGCGAGTAGACCAGAGAGCGACTGAAGCGCCGTCCGTACCTCTCGTTCGACTCCGGGATTCTCCGGACCGTTGAGGATCAGTCGCCGGGCCAGATCGGAGAGCCGGCGGGTCTCGCTCACTGGTGATGCGTCGCCAGGGTCGCCGTCGTCGTGATCACCGAGGGGGTCGTCGCGGAAGGCGTCGAGGATCGCCTGGACGTACTCCCGCCGCTTGTTCCTGACCTCTTGAGGCTGGTCCGGATGCGCGTCCAAGAGCCGGAGCAGGCGCGCACTCTCCCGACGCTGGGTCGTCCGTTCCTTGCGCCGTCTCCGCGGTGGCCGTTGCTTGTCACTGTCGGCCTCCTCCCGCTCTGGCCGGCGAGTCGCGGGCCATCGACCGACGAGTTCTTGCTGAAGGGTCCACGGGCTGAAGAAGTCCGTCCCCACCCACTCGCGGAGCTGGCCGTCCTTCACCAGCATCGCGTAGATCCGGTTGGCGCTCGTGGACACCGTGTCGAGCGCCAGGGTCCATCGTTCGACCAGGGAATCACTGAGTTGGATCCGCCCTTCTCTGGCCAGTTCGGCCACGTTGTGCCGGTCCAACTCGTCCAGCCACGAGTCGGTGCCCGGCTTGTAGAGCGTCGCCGTCGGAGCGAAGACCCGGTCCAGGCGGATCTGCACCTGGTCGGCCTCGTCGACGATGATCAGGTCGCTGCGTCGGCACGCCAGCTCCAGGTAGCGGAGCCGTTCACGATTCATGTGTGGAGGCAACGAGGTCGTGGCCAGCGACTCGGGCGTGGTCACCCAGATCGTCGCGTCACGGAGAGCTCGCTCGATGTCGTGCCGTGGACAGAACGACCACAGCGGACAGCCTCGGGAGGGGCTCCGTGTGGAGAACGCCGGACGGTCGGTGTCCGGGACGGCGTCCGGTGCCGTTCTGGCCGGCTTCAACCTGGTACAGGGTGCCTCAGCATACGGAATGGGCACGTCGGCCTCGGCGCCCCGCAAAGCGCTCAGAGGACACGCGGTGCTCAGGAAGGCGAACGCCGGGTCATGCTGGAACGTGGGAAGCGGGTATCGGCGTGAAACCCGTCGATGCAGCCGCCTGAGATGCTGTTCCCGTGTGGTGGTCCCGATCAGCGGTGCCGCCCGCAACGAGGTGAAACCCGCGAACCTCGGATCGCCCTCGTGTTGTTCGGCCGCCGCGCGGAGTCGGTTGAAGCGCTGGACGGTCCGCAGCGCCTCCGCGACGTCGCCGACGACGATGACGACATGTTGCTCCAGCTCCGCCACGGCATGGGCGGTGAGAATGTCGCGGAGCGTGCTCTTGCCGACACCTGGGATGCCGATCATGTTGAGGACGCCGTCGATGACGAGATTGTTGTCGGCGTTCTGGAACTCCTCGCTCTCGTCTCGGCGTACGAAGAGCTCCATCGACTGGAAGCGCCGATCCCAGTCGTCGGTCTTCCTCTCGTACTCTCCTGGGAGATCCTCCTGGTCGAGTTCCGCCATGAGCGAGGCGGTGCGCTCCAACGCCTCCACAGGCTGGTCGAAGTGCGTGCGGTCCGTGCGGAAATGAAGGTTCATTCCGCGTTCTCCGGCGTCCGGCAGCCCTTCGGGAATCGTGACCCCCTGCACGCCGGAACGCCGTCCCTGAAAATAGTGATCGCCCGCCTCGGCGAGCTTCATGGCGCTCTCCGCGAACGGGGCGTCGGTGGACAGCAGGTGGTCGTAGACGCCGGTCCGGGCGGTGGCCAACGATGGCTTCTCCCACGTGGCGGGCGAGTCGAGGCTGTTCGGGAAGTCGAACAGGCGGTGGCGCGCCGGCAGCCTGCGAAGATAGTTGCGCAGTGCGGCCTCCCAGACGGCACGTCTGTGCATCGGCTCCAGGTGGTAGCGGCCTGCGCGGAGCATGACGTCGATCTCGGAGCCCGCTGGGTCCTTGCCGAAACGGCGGGTCCGACCGAACGGGTAGCCGCCGAACAGCGTCCAGCCGTCGATCGGCTTCAGATTTTCATCGACCCGGGCGAGGAGATAGAGCCCAAGTTCGACACGATAGTCAAGACCGACTTCCTGGAGTTGCCTGAACTCTGCGGCTTGGGACGCGGAGACCTCGTTGAGCGCCTCTTTCACGTGGGCGTTCGTACTGCGCACGCTGTCACCTGCCCTCTAGGTCTCGAGGCGCGTCAGGCGCCATGGGCCATTTATCCGCCGTCCTCTTCAGACGGCGCGGGGCGATGAGGAATTCCCGATGCGGCCTGGTGGCATGGTAAAGGTGATCGACTCGATCCCATTGCGTGCCGCCCCGACTCCGGCGATGGTCCGGGCATGTGGCGATCTCGCATCGCCACTTGTTCCTCGTCATAACTCGTAGCAGTCCACAGTAGTCGCACGCGTTGGCGTGCCCGTGCCTGTCGTAGTAGCGATCGTGGACGGGGATGTAACAGGCCGCGATGACCTCCTCGGGAATGTGCGGCCTGCTGACCTTGAAACGGGCCAGTTGGGCGGATGTGAGAATGGGCGAGTCCACTAGCTTCTTGAGGAAGGCGACGGAGCCTTCCGGAGCATCGGCCTGGTCGTACATCTCACGAATATGGTCCTTGAGGATCGACTCGATGCTCTTGCCGACAGTGTCTTCGTGCTTATATCGGAGCGCCAGTTCCTCGCACAGGCGCGAGGGGGCGGCAGTGTCCTCAACGAGTAGCCTCCCGGCGAGCTCCAGATCGGCGGGAAGGTCGATGAAGCCCCACTCCTGGACATCCCGCTCACGACACCACGCGAGAAGTTCCTGGAGGGAGCGGGGGTACTTCGGGCCATCACCTTCGTGGTCGTTGCAGAACCGCCGGATACCCGCAAGGCATATTCGGTCGACCGCCGTCTGGGCGACATCGGGATACGGAACGGTGAACTCCTCGCCCGGCGGCCACTCGCCGAGACGTGTCACAGTGACGGCCACCAGCCCGAGGATCCGTAGCGACTCGTTGGCGTTGAAAGCAGGTCCGGTCAACTGCTCCAGCGGGTTGGGAGTCCCGAGAGCCGGCTCCTCCTCCCACCAGGGCTCCTCCGCGTCAGGCACTCGCGACCTCGTTCGCGTCGGCCTTGGCGGACGGGCACCACCGCAGGTAGGAGCAGCCTTGGCAGGCCGGGCCCGGGTTGGCGAGATGGCCCACGTCAGCGTGCCATGCGCTCGCGAGAGCATTGACCTTTCGGCGGGCCGCCTCTCGCGTCGGCGCCGAATTCGGGTCGAGGATGCGGAGATCCGCGCCATGCGGCGTGAGGATCTCCACCTCGACCGCGGAGAGTGGGCCGAGTGGGATCGCGCCCGCTTCGAAGAGCAGGACGGCGAGCGCCGCTTGCGGGTACCGGTTCAACAGCGATTCGCCATCATGAATCCTCGATGAGGAAGTCGTCTTCAACTCGCGATACCGCCATGAGCCGTTCCGCAGGTAGACCAGGTCGGCGTGGGCTATCACCAGAGTGTTGGAGCGGGGATCGTCAGCGGCTATGACGCGTTCGGTGTATGCGGGTGCGTCCGGAGCGAGCCCGATGAACGGGCATATGTCGGGGTGGTGCGCGAGCATGGCGGCGGCGTTTCTGGCTTCCGCCCCCTGAAGGTGCCACCCACCGGCGCTCCAGGAGTCGGGGTCCTCCGGCATGTCCGCCTCGGTGCAGGGACGGCGCGGAGAGCGGTTGTGCAGCCGCTCCAGCCAGGCATGGACGGCTTTGCCCTGGCGTACGGCCGGTGTGTTCTCCTTGGCAGCGTCCACGGGCAGGCGCAACGAGCGGAAATACTCCTTGGCGGCGCACTCGGCGTGATAGCGGCCGTTGGTCGCGGTGAAGACGCGGCGTGCGCGGGACCTGTCACGGATGCCGAGCAGCCCGGCGAACGTGGGAAGCCGATTGCAATCGGTGCGCGCTTTGCAGTCCAGGCAGTCGTAGCCCGGCCTGAGGTCGGTGGAGCGGAACAGATCGCGGATCGCGGTCCGTCCATGCTTCGCGAAGTACGCCGAGGCGGCCTCGACGCTGCCCTGGAACAGTGGAACGGACTCGCCATCCGCGAGACCGACCTCGACAACACGCACATGCTCTGGCGTTCGGGCTCCGGGAACTGTGGCGGTCGCCGGCAGCACCGGGAACGGAACGCCGCTGAGGAAGCGGCCCTTGTCCTTGTCGAACACGGGCGTGTCGACCAGACCGCCGACCGCGACAACGTAGGCCATCACGGCCCTCTCCGCGTCGCTCCGGCGCGTTCCATCGGCGTGTCCGATAACGGGAACGCGCAGTTCGCGGGTCAATCCGGAGGCGGTCCTGTACGTGTATCCCCGGCCCCATACGCACAGTTCATACGTACGGGAGTGTGGATCGGCGGCGGGTATCTGATGAACCCATGGCCGTACGGCGGTCAGGTCGTGGGCCTCCACCACGGCCATGTCCGTGGCGAGGCCGTCCCGAAAACGCCGCACCGCCTGCCGAACCCAGACCGCCAGCCCTTCATGAATCAACCGTGGCGAAAGCGCCTTCGGGATGTCCAGCCTGGCCAGTGCCTCGACTTCACCGAGTTTCTCGAACTCGATCAGATCGAGGATCTGGTTGAACGGTTCGAAAGGCATGGACACGTGCGGAGGGCGCGCCGATCTCGGCCCTCCCCGCATGGAGTCGGCCTTGATCGCGCGGGAGGTCGGACACTCTCGACCAGCGCCCGGGTCTTCGGGGACCTCGTGGCCTTCGAATTCGACGCCGACTGGGCGGACGGCGCGTACCGCGCTGGTGTAGAGACGGATCGCCTTCGATGGGAGATCGGGGGATGACGGTGGCATTGCCCCTCCTTCGGGCCCAATGCTGCCACGAGTCAGAGCGATATGTCAGAGGATTGCATGTGTGCAGTGCAGGACGGTACGGCGGCCGAGGTGATGTCGATGAGAAGTGTCAAGGCGGGACAGACTCTGGGAGGTAGGTTCGAGCTCGTCCGCAAGTTGGGCGAAGGCGGGATCGGGCAGGTCTGGTTCGCGCGAGAGCGGCGACTCGAACGCGATGTCGCGGTCAAGGTTCTGTTGGACCTGGACGGACGCGGGGACGACGAAGAGCGCTGGAAGCGCGGAGAACTGCTCAAGCGGTTCGCCGTCGAAGCACGAGCCGTCGCGGGCCTCGACCATCCGGGGATTCCCGCCGTCTACGACTGGTCGGGCGGACGGCCCGAGACCGAAGAACCTCCGTATCTCGCGATGCAGTACATCCGCGGGAAGGACCTCGGCCGGGTCCTGGCCGAGGAGACCGGTGGGCGTCTCACGGTCCTGGAGGCGGCGAGCCTGGGCGCCCAGCTCAGTTCGATCCTGGCCGTGCTGCACGGTACCGGCAGCGGTGTCTTCCACCGCGATCTCAAGCCGGCGAACATCATGGTCTCCGAGGCCGGCAGGGTGAGCGCCATCGACTTCGGGTCGGCGCTCATCGTCGCGCCTCACCGCACCCGGGTCACGACTCGCAGCAGAAGGGCCCCGACCACCAGCGGTTACACGGCGCCAGAGATCATCCAGGGAAGGATGGGACCGGTGGCTTCGAGTGACCTGTACGCTCTCGGCTGCGTCATCTATCGAGTCCTCGGCGGTCCGGTGTTCGGCAGCGAAGAGGAAGGCGAGCAGTCGTCGCGCGTGCTCGACATCGCGCATGTGACGGAGATGCCGCAGCCCTTGCGGGAACGGAACCCCGATGTTCCCGAGGAACTCGATCGGCTGGTCCTGCAACTACTTGAGAAGGAACCGTCGTCGCGGCCGGCGGACGCGCGCGAGGCCTTCGCAAGGCTCCGTCCCTTCCTGCCTCAGGCTCTGCCTGAGGGCGTTGAGCAGGCCACTCCGTACGACCTCACCCTTCCCTTTCGCGATCCGTGTCGCCCTCCGGATCGGGCGACCCATGGCGGGCAGCGCGACCCCGCGATGCCGCCGCGGACGGTCACCGCGGCCCGGGTCGACCCGACGTCGTTCATCGAAGACCTTCGTCGGGTCAGCGACCTTGCCGGAAACGGCCGGCGCGAGGAGGCGGGGGACCTGCTCCAGCGGGTTGTGTCGGCTGTGGAGTCGGCGCAGGGACCCGCGGGGACGGACGTCCGCAGGGCGCTGGCACGCGGCGTTCGGATCTTCATCGAACTGGGCGACGAGGAACGGGCGAAGAAGCTCTGGAAGGAGCTCATCGGAAGGACCCGTGATAATGGCGTCGACGCCGACGATAAATTCATTAGAGAAGCACGGAACGCGTTGCGTGATTACGGTGCGCGTCGCTCAGGAGAATGACTCTTGAAGGAAGTTCGGAGGGCGCTTCGGGTTGGTCGGACGAGGTGACCGTGTCATTTGTCCACCGCCTTCGATTTCTCTGCCCCGCCCAGATGGGGCGCCGATCTCAGTCCGCAGAACTGCCGAGCGGGACCAGTATAGCGATGCGGAGGAAAGGTCGCCAGCGGCTTTGGCCGTTTCGCCGAGTTCCTCGAGCGTCCGTGCCTCGTGAGTCCGGTATCCCATGTCGCGATAGATTTTCAGGCATCGCTCGAAATGGTCGAGAGCCTCGGAGTGATCGCCTTGCAGGCGGTGGATGTAGCCGATGCTGTCGAGGTCGGCCGCCAGGCTGTTGGCCGGACCGACACGTTCGTGGATGGCGGCGGCACGGCGGCACTGCGCGAGTGCCATGGTGTGCTCACCCATCATGGTCAGGCTCCACCCGATCGCGTTGAGGACGTCGCCGACGTCGGCTTCGGTTCCGGCGTGCTCGAATCCTTCCAAGGCGAGCTGGAAATGCCCGAGAGCCGACTCGTGATCATTGTTCGTCGCCTTTATGGTGCCAAGGATGTAGTGACAGTCCGCACGTGAACGGATCGCCTCCTTCGTCGTGTCCCCCTCCAGCAGTCGAAGTGCGGAGCCGGCCATCTCGGCCCCTTCGCTCGCATCGCCGGCGCGCCGGAGACTGATCGCGAGCAGCCGAAGGAAGTACGCACGTACGACCTCCCGCCCTGAGGACGGGAGCACGGTCAAGGTAGAGCGGAGGAGCGACACCGCGTCATCGAACCGTCCGCGGTGCCACAGTGGCTCAATCAGGCTGTCTGTCAGCGTTCGCAGGGCGGCTTCGTGTCGACCGTCCACATGGTGTTGTGCCGCCGTGAGTAGCCGGTCGAGATTGTCGGAGACCCAGGCCGCACCCTGTGCCAGGCGGGCGTAGTGGTCGAGTAGACGACCATGCGCCAGGTGCAGAGCCTCCTCCGACACATGCCCGGCTCTGGCCAGTGACGCTGCGAAGTCACGGAGAAGGTCGTGCATGGTGAAACCGCCATCGGTGTTCTCCTGGGCCAGCCCCAGTTGCCGGAGCGCTCGTAGCGCCCCCCGGGCCTGCTCGGAGCCCAGGAGAGAAATGGCGGCCGGGACGTCGAGGTCCGGGCCCGGCGCGGTGCCCACGAGCAGGTAAGTCCGACGCTGATCCGGGCCGAGCGACATATAGGACCAGGAGAGGATCGACCGGATCGACGCTTCGGGTTCGCCGAGATCGAGGAAGTCCAGACGGCTCTCTGACTCAGTGAGAGCCGACGCGATCTGTTCCAGAGCCTGGCCTGGCAGCAGCGCGATCTGCCTTCCGGCAATGGAGACGGCCAGCGGTAGATTTCCACACGCCGCGAGCAGGCGCGCCGCGGCCTCGGGCTCCGCGTCCATCCGTTCCCGGCCGATCAGGGCAGCGAAAAGCTCCTCGGCTTCTGTGGTCGTCAGTAGACCGAGTTCCAAGGAACCGGCTCCGTGCTTCATGGCCACCGTGGCGAGCGTACGCCGGCTGGCGATAATCGTCCTGCTCGAGTCGCCGCGTGGAAGGAGCGGCCTCACGGCCGGGCTGTCGGCGACGTTGTCCAACACGACGATGAACCGGCCGTTCTCCAGAGCCCGAACCAAGCGCAGCCTTCGCGCCTCCGGTGACTCGTTGCCGTTGCTGCCGAACATCCCCATCTGGTGGAGCAGAAGGTCGACCGCCTCGTTCGTCGACATGGGGGCCTCGGCGGCGAACCCGCGCATGTCGACCATCAACTGCCCGTCAGGGAATCGGTGCGCCAGTCGGTGCGCCAACCTCACGGCCAACGTTGTCTTGCCGCAGCCCGCCGGGCCGGAGATGACGGTGATCGCGTGCGCCTCCGCGGCGTCGGACGACAGTTCGGGCAGGCCGCGTTCCACATAGGGCTGGGGCAACTCGCGCAACCAGTTGGGGGTCTGCACGTCCGGCACTGTCCGTGCATCCCTGCGGAGCTTCCGGCGGAGCTGCTCGGTGAAGAACCAGGTCTGATCTCGGATCGCCCGCCTTCCCAGGCTGACCAGGGCTTCGAAGGGCTCGTCCACCAAAGGTGAGCTCGTCCACCTGTGCAGGGTCTCCGTGGTGCGGAGGAGATGGATCCCTTCCAGCTCCTGAAAGTCGAAACGTCGCACCTGGAGCACATCCAACAGTAGGCGCGTCTCCGCGTTCGACGGTTCGTGACCCGTTGCGGCAGACCATGCCTTGCGGACGATCGCCAGAAAGCTCTTGAGCGCATGCTCCTGCGCCAGTGTCTTCGCCGCGCCCTGGACAGGGAGGTTCTCCGGATGCCCCGGAAAACGTGCGCACACCTTGCCCAGATCATCGAATGTCCGGCTGCCGGCGTGGTTGGTGGCGATCACGAGCCGGTCCCGGTCCGGCTCGACCGCACGCACTCCGTTCTTGGTGACCAGCCCGTCCACGAGCGCCGTCACGACCTGGTCGATCGCCTGCCTCAGATCTGCGACCTGTGGCCGCAGTTGACGCATGCCCGCCTTCGCCTGGACGAGCACGAAGCCGCCGTTGCTCAGTGTGATGCCGACATCGTCCAGCGGTAGGCCCGTCTCCCCGCCGATCCCCGTGATCCGGACGTCATCGTCCAGCCCCAGCCCTGGAGGAAGGTCGGCTACCGCCCTGGCCGCGTACCTGGCGAACACCTGGGCCTGGAACTCGAACCCGCCAGCGGCTCTGGCGCCTCCGCTCGAACCGCGGTTCGCATTGTGAGAGTGAGGCACGTCCTCCCCTCCTCAGCCCCCGGGACGTGACGTCCCCAGGGTCGCACGCCCCACCGACAGGACCGCGCCCAAATGCGCCCGCCGCGCGCCCCAGCCTCGGCACAGAAGGGCACCGCCCCGCCCACCAGTGTCCAGGGCCGCCGGACGGAAACCAGTCCGAGACGACCGGCCTCGCCCAGGTGCCGATGCGACGTTGCGAGCCCTTCAAGGCGTTCCGGCTGAGAATGCGCCGCACCCGCAAGACCAACAAGGGCACTGCAAAGTGACCTCACATCCGAAGCCTGTCCGGCCAGCTAATGGTGTTGAAGAATGCTCTAAAGGCACAGAAACCCGCACACGATCCGAAGATTTGTATGCGGTCTCAGAGAGGTGCCCCCTGCAGGATTCGAACCTGCGCACACGGCTCCGGAGGCCGTTGCTCTATCCCCTGAGCTAAGGGGGCGTGCGCCGGGGTGAGCGGCGCGAGATGAAGGCTACCAGGGTTGCGGGGGTTGCGCGCACCTCGGTGTTCGGCGTGCGTGGTGGGGTGGAGGGGGGTAACTTCGTGGCCGTGACCGAGCCACTGGGACGCGTGCTGGTCGTCGACGACGACGAGGTGATCCGCCAGCTCATCGCCGTGAACCTCCAGCTCGAGGGGTTCGAGGTGTTCACCGCCGTGGACGGTCAGGACTGCCTGGAACGGGTCGGCGAGGTGGCGCCTGACGTGATCACGCTGGACGTCATGATGCCGCGGCTCGACGGGTGGGTGACGGCCGGCCGGCTGCGGGAGGATCCGGGGACGCGGCACATCCGGGTGGTCATGATCACGGCTCGGGCGCAGGAGCACGATGTGCGGCGGGGGCACGAGATCGGCGTGGACGCCTACGTGACCAAGCCGTTCGACCCCAACCAGCTCATCCAGACGGTGCGCAAGCTCGCGGCCGTGTCCAGATAGTGGTCGGATAGTCTCGCCAGGGTGACTCCAGCCGAGGTGGGCGCCGCCCTCGCGGCCGCGGTGGAAGACGCCGCGGCGCAGGGGGAGCTCGCCGTGCCCGCGAGGGTTCCCGTGGACGTCAGGTGCACGGGGGCCGGGGTGTACGAATCGCCCGTGGCGCTGAGGCTGCGGGTCGATCCGTGGGTTCTCGCGCGGAGGGTCCGGGGGGACGTCACGTCGCGGGGGTTCGTACGGGTGAGGTGCCCTGAGGGGGCCCTGGTGCCGCTCGTGGACGAGTCCTATGGGGTCGCGGACGTGGCCAAGGGTGTTTATTGGGCGGATCGGCCTCGGACGTTCGACAATCCGGGATTCGTGGTGCGGTTCGCCTATGCGCGGGCCGCGTGGGTCGTGCGGGCCGCTGGGGAACTGGGTGTGGAGAACGGTCCTCCGGAGGGTTATGCGGGGGACGAGCTCGTACTGCTCAGGCTGCTGGGGGAGATGCCCGGGTGGGCCGCTGGGGAGGCCCGGGGTTTCGTGTCCTTTCTCGAACGGCTCGGTCGCGCTTATCACGATGTGCATGAGCGTTGTCCGGCGCTGCCCAAGGGCGACGAGAAACCCAGGGCGGTGCACGGGGCGCGCGTCGCTTTGGCGCGGGCCGCGCGCATCGCCATCGGAAACGGCCTGACGATGATCGGTGAGACCCCTAGAGAGCGAATATGAGCCGCGTACACCCCGCCGGACCCCGGCACGCCGACGTACTGCCCGAAGACCACCCGCTGCCGCCCGCGGAAGACCTGAACGAGCTGGACCCGCTGATCTGGCCGCGCAGCGCCCGGAGGGACGGGGCGATGACGGTGGCGGGCGTCGATGTGCGGGACCTGGCCCAGGAATTCGGAACGCCGTTGTACGTGTACGACGAGGACGATGTGCGGACGCGGGCGCGGGAGTACGCGGCGGCCTTCGCGGACGGCGACGTGCACTACGCCGGAAAGGCTTTCCTCTGCACCGCGGTCGCGCGGTGGCTGAACGAGGAAGGGCTCGGGCTCGACGTGTGTAGCGGGGGAGAGCTGGCCGTTGCGTTGGCCGCGGGATTCCCTACGGAACGCATCACGCTGCACGGCAACAACAAGTCGGTCGCCGAACTGGACAGAGCCCTCGAAGTCGGGGTCGGACGGATCGTGCTCGACTCGTTCGAGGAGATCGCGCGGCTCGGCTACCTGGCGCAGGAACGGGGCGTACGGCCCAAGGTGATGGTGCGCGTCACGACGGGTGTCGAGGCTCACACGCATGAATTCATCGCGACCGCCCATGACGACCAGAAGTTCGGTTTCTCGCGGAGTTCGGGTGCGGCGCTGGAGGCCGTCCGGCGCGTTCTGGCCCTGAAGCAGTTGGAACTGGTGGGGCTGCACTCGCATATCGGTTCGCAGATCTTCGACGCCGACGGGTTCGAGGTCGCGGCGCACCGGCTGGCCGAACTGCTCGTGGCGATCCGTGACGAGCACGGGCTTGAGCTTCCCGAGCTCGACCTCGGCGGCGGCTACGGCATCGCCTACCTGCCCGGGGACGAGCCGATCGACCCGAAGGCGCTGGCCGACTCGCTGCACGAGATCGTCGGCCGCGAGTGCCGGTCGTACGGGCTCGCCATGCCCCGCCTGACGGTGGAGCCGGGCCGCTCGATCATCGGGCCGGGCGGGATCACCCTGTACGAGGTCGGCACCGTCAAGGACGTCGAGGGCCTGCGGACGTACGTGAGCGTCGACGGCGGCATGAGCGACAACCTGCGGACCGCCCTGTACGGCGCCGAGTACACGTGCGTGCTCGCCAGCCGGGAGTCCGGCGCGGACGCCACGCTCGGCAGGCTCGTCGGCAAGCACTGCGAGAGCGGGGATATCGTCGTTCGGGACGTGTGGCTGCCCGAGGATCTCGCGGCGGGCGACCTGGTGGCGGTGGCCGCCACCGGTGCGTACTGTCGCTCAATGGCCAGTAACTACAACCACGTCCCGAAGCCCGCCGTGGTGGCGGTGCGGGACGGCGGGGCGCGGGTCATCGTCCGCCGGGAGAGCGACGAGGACCTGCTGCGGCTCGATGCGGAGGTCGAAGCGTGAAACCGTTGCGGGTGGCGCTGCTCGGATGCGGCGTCGTCGGCACCGAGGTCGTCCGGCTGCTGAACGAGCAGTCCGACGACCTGGCCGCGCGCGTCGGCGTCCCGCTGGAGCTGGCCGGGGTCGCCGTGCGGCGCCCCGACCGGGTCCGCGCGGGCGTCGACCGCGAGTTGCTCACCACCGACGCCCAGGCGCTGGTCACGCGCGACGACGTGGACATCGTCATCGAGGTGATCGGCGGCATCGAGCCCGCCCGCACGCTCATGCTGGAGGCGATGAAGTCCGGCAAGTCCGTCGTCTCGGCCAACAAGGCGCTGCTCGCCGAGGACGGCGCGACGCTGTTCGCCGCCGCCCGCGAGTACGGCGCCGACCTCTACTACGAGGCGTCGGTGGCGGGCGCGATCCCGCTGCTGCGGCCGTTGCGCGAGTCGCTCGTCGGCGACCACGTGCAGCGCGTCCTCGGCATCGTGAACGGCACGACCAACTACATCCTCGACCAGATGGACGCGCACGGCGCCGGGTTCAGCGAGGCGCTGGAGGAGGCGCAGGCCCTCGGGTACGCCGAGGCCGACCCGACCGCCGACGTCGAGGGCTTCGACGCGGCGGCCAAGGCCGCGATCCTGGCGCAGCTCGCGTTCCACACCCCGGTGACCGCCGCGGACGTGCACCGCGAGGGCATCACCGAGGTCAGCCCGGCGGACGTGGCCGGCGCCAAGGAGATGGACTGCGTGGTCAAGCTGCTGGCCATCTGCGAGCGCGTCCCCGAGGAGGGCGGGCGCAACGGCCGGGGCGTGTCCGTACGCGTCTACCCGGCGATGATCCCGCGCTCGCACCCGCTGGCCAGCGTCCGCGAGGCGTACAACGCGGTGTTCGTGGAGGCCGAGTCGGCGGGCTCGCTGATGTTCTACGGCGCGGGCGCGGGCGGCGCCCCGACCGCGTCCGCGATCCTCGGCGACCTCGTCGCCGTCGCCCGCAACCTGCGCGGCGGTACGCCCGGCCCGGTCGAGGTGACGTACGCCAAGCTGCCCGTCCTGCCGATGGGCGAGACGGTGACGCGCTACTACATCCAGCTCGACGTGGCCGACCGCTCCGGCGTGCTCGCCACGGTCGCCGAGGAGTTCGCCCGGCACGGCGTGTCGATCCAGGCCGTCCGCCAGGTCGGCCTCGGCGAGGACGCGCAGCTCGTCGTCGTCACCCACCGCGCCCCCGACGCGGCGCTGACCTCGACGGTCGAGGGCCTGCGCAACCTCGACATCGTCCGCGAGGTCGCGAGCGTGATGCGCGTCGAAGGCGAGGACTGACCCCGCGCAGCGGCAGCGGCACTCCGCGCGCGACGGCCGCACCGCGCGCACAGGACGGCTCGGCAGGACGGCACGACCGTCCGGACGGGGCGGGGAGCGACGACCCCGGCCCGGCGTGAAAGGCGAGGAGCGACCCTCCGCGCCGTACGAAGCGCGCGACACGGCCCCCGGCACCGCCCGCCGACCGCGTCGAACGCGGAGACGATCCTCCGCGCAGAACGTGCCGGGCGCGGAGAACGATCCTCCGCGCCGCGCCTCCAGCGCGCGGACCGGCGTCCCGCGCCGCGCTCCACGGGTGCGGACCGTCGCCCGCCGCACCTTCCGGCCGTCCGAGGCGGACGGGCCGGGGCCCTAGAATTCCGGACAACACCGCAGGTCATCTGAGGAGATCGACGTGAACGCGACCGCCCGCGCGTGGCGTGGCCTTATCCAGGAGTACCGCGACCGGCTCCCGGTGACGGAGAGGACGCCGGTCGTCACCCTGCTGGAGGGCGGCACGCCGCTCGTCCCGGCCGTACGGATCTCCCAGCTCACCGGCTGTGACGTCCATCTCAAGGTCGAGGGCGCCAACCCGACCGGTTCGTTCAAGGACCGCGGGATGACGATGGCGATCAGCAAGGCCGCCGAGGACGGCGCGAAGGCCGTCATCTGCGCGTCCACCGGCAACACCTCGGCGTCCGCCGCCGCCTACGCGGTACGGGCCGGGATGACGTGCGCCGTGCTCGTCCCGCAGGGCAAGATCGCCATGGGCAAGCTCGCGCAGGCGCTCGTGCACGGCGCGCGGCTGCTCCAGGTGGACGGCAACTTCGACGACTGCCTCGAACTGGCCCGCAAGCTGTCGATCGACTACCCGGTCGCGCTCGTCAACTCCGTCAACAAGTACCGGCTCCAGGGGCAGAAGACCGCCGCGTTCGAGATCGTCGACGCGCTCGGCGACGCGCCGGAGGTGCACTGCCTGCCCGTCGGCAACGCGGGCAACATCTCCGCCTACTGGATGGGCTACAAGGAGTACGCCGCCGCGGCCACGTCGCACGGCGGCGCGCCCCTTCCGGCCGTCGCGACGAGGACGCCGCGCATGCTCGGCTTCCAGGCGAGCGGCGCCGCGCCGTTCGTGAAGGGCGAGCCGGTGCTGAAGCCGCAGACCATCGCGACCGCGATCCGGATCGGCAACCCCGCGTCCTGGGACCTCGCCGTCGCCGCGCGGGACGAGTCCGGCGGCGCGATCGACTCGGTCACCGACCGGCAGATCCTCGCCGCGTACCGGATGCTGGCGAGCGAGGAGGGCGTGTTCGTGGAGCCCGCCTCGGCCGCGAGCGTCGCCGGGCTGCTCCAGGCGTGCGAGCGGGGCGTCGTCCGGGCCGGCACGAAGGTCGTGTGCACCGTGACCGGTAACGGCCTCAAGGACCCCGACTGGGCCATCTCCGGCGCCCCCGCCCCGACCACGGTCAAGGTCGACGCGCAGGCCGCCGCGTCCGCCCTCGGCCTCGCCTGAGGGCCGCGATGACCGGCCTGAACGACCCGGGGCCCGCACCCCCCGCCGCACCCGCGCCGCAGTCCGCAGAGGCCGCCCCGGCGGCTCCCGGCGGGACGGCGCGCGGCGGCGCGGGAACGGTCCTCGTGCGGACGCCGGCGACCAGCGCCAACCTCGGCCCCGGGTTCGACTCGCTCGGCCTCGCGCTGGCGCTGTACGACGACGTCGAGATCGCGCTGACCGGCGACGGGCTGGTCATCGAGGTGGAGGGCGAGGGCGAGGAGGTCGCCGACCGCGGCGAGCGCCACCTCATCGTCAGGGTGCTGCGCCGCGCGTTCGACGCGATCGGCGAACTGGCCGGAACGGGCCCGTTCCAGCCCGGGGGACTGCGGCTGCGGTGCGTCAACCGCATCCCGCACAGCCGCGGGCTCGGGTCGTCGTCGGCCGCGATCGTCGCGGGCCTCGTCGCCGCGCGGCACCTGCATCCGGACGGCCGGCTGCTCGACGACGGCGTCGCGCTGCGGCTCGCGACGGAGATCGAGGGGCATCCCGACAACGTCGCGCCGTGCCTCGCCGGCGGCCTCACCGTCGCGTGGACGACGCCCGGCGGGCCCCGGCTCGTACGACTGGATCCGCAGGTCAGGCGGGTCGTCGCGTTCGTTCCCGAGCACCGCCTCGCCACCGAGCGCGCCCGCGGGCTGCTGCCCGAGACCGTCCCGCACGCCGACGCCGCGGCCAACGCGGGCCGGGCGGCGCTGCTCGTCGCGGCGCTGACGGTGCCCGGCGTCGATCCCGCGGCATTGCTGGACGCGACGGAGGACCGGCTGCATCAGCGGTACCGCGCGCCCGCCATGCCCGAGTCGGCGCGACTCGTCGAACGGCTCCGCGCGGCGGGCGTACCCGCGGTGATTTCCGGGGCAGGTCCTACTGTCCTGGCCTTCACAACCGCATCACAAGTTGATTCGATGGCTCCGGAAGTGGGTAATGGGTGGCACAAACACCCGCTGGACGTCGCCCCCCATGGCGCCTTCGTTCAGGACGGCGGTTCCGAGGCCCGCCCCTGACGTTCGCGCAGGGGTGGGATGGTGCGACGCTCCGGCCAGGTGCGTCCATCCAGCTAGGTAAAATGGCAAGACATCGACCTCTGGGGAATAGCAGTGTGCCCTGGTGATGTTAGGCTGAATGCCGCACCAGATGCCCCGTTCGGGCCCGTGTGCTCGTCAGCCGCGCGTCATCTGTCCGGCCCTTCGGCCGTGTCGGTCCCGCGTACCAGGCTCCCCGACACCGTGACTTTCCGTTGTCAGGCATTCCAGCGAAACTTCGGACGTGGCGGAACCGGGGACACGTACGAGCCAACCGTCCCGTCCACCATCTGGCTGTGCCCAGAAATCGCAGATCGCGGCCCCATCGTGATCAGCGGAGCCCGACTCGGCGCCCCCGCCGGGCCGCACTACCGGGTTGCCTGGCCGAACGCCGGCCATAGCCCGCTCCCTGGGAAGGACCCTTAGTGAGCGAATCCAGCGAACTCCTTACGGACGCATCCAGCACGGCACCAGGCGCCGAGTCCGCCGAGTCCGGCGCCGAGCGTGCCACCACCCCCGGCGCCGCCGGACGGGCACGGGCCTGTCGGCCATGGTGCTGCCCGAGCTCAAGGCGCTCGCGTCCAGCCTCGGCATCACCGGCACCACCGGGATGCGCAAGAGCCAGCTCATCGCCGCCATCCAGGAGAAGCAGGGCGGCCAGGGGCAGGGCTCGGCCGGGGGCGAGCAGGGAGCCGCTGCCACGCCGAAGACCGAGCGCCCGCGCCGCACCCGCGCCGCGGCCAAGCGCGAGCCGGCCGACGAGCAGGTGACGATCGACGAGGCCGCGCCGTCCGCCGCCGCCACCGAGCAGGCGGCCCCGGCCGACAAGCCCGCGAAGGCCGACCGGCCCGACAAGGCCGCGCGCGGCGACGGCGCCGAGAAGGCCGAGAGCACCGAGCGCGCCGACAGGAACGACAAGCCCGAGCGGGCCGAGCGCGCCGACAAGGGGGACAAGGGCGGCGGCAGGCAGGGCGGCCGCGCGTCCGACAAGGGGGCGGACGGCCGCGCCGAGCGCGGCGACCGGCAGCAGAACGGCCGGGCCGAGACCGACGACGGCGAGCAGCAGGGCGGCGGCCGCGACGGCGGCAACCGCGACGGCCGCGAGGGGCGCGACGGCCGTGACGGCGGGCGCCAGCGCGGGCGCAGCCGCGAGCGCGGCGAGGGCCGCGACCGGGGCGAGCGCGGCGACCGTGACCGGGACCGCGGCGACCGCGGCGACCGGGGCGACCGCGGCGACCAGGGCGGACGGCAGCGCGGCGGCCAGAACGCCGGGGGCCAGAACGACGACGACGAGAGCGGCGGCAGGGGCCGGCGCGGGCGCCGGTTCCGCGAGCGCAACCGCGGGCGCGGCGGGCGCGGCGAGCGCTACGAGGAGCCGGTGATCAGCGAGGACGACGTCCTCATCCCGGTCGCGGGCATCCTCGACATCCTCGACAACTACGCGTTCGTCCGCACCACCGGCTACCTGCCGGGCCCGAACGACGTGTACGTCTCGCTCGCGCAGGTCCGCAAGAACGGCCTGCGCAAGGGCGACGTCATCACCGGCGCCGTCCGGCAGGCGCGCGAGGGCGAGCGGCGCGAGAAGTTCAACGCGCTCGTCCGCCTCGACACCGTCAACGGGATGGAGCCCGACCAGGCCAAGGGCCGCGTCGACTTCTCCAAGCTGACCCCGCTGTACCCGCAGGAGCGGCTGCGGCTGGAGTCCGACCCGGGCATCCTGACCACGCGGATCATCGACCTGGTGTCGCCGATCGGCAAGGGCCAGCGCGGGCTGATCGTCTCGCCGCCGAAGGCCGGCAAGACCATGGTGCTCCAGGCGATCGCCAACGCGATCACCAAGAACAACCCGGAGTGCCACCTGATGGTCGTCCTGGTGGACGAGCGTCCGGAAGAGGTCACCGACATGCAGCGGACGGTGAAGGGCGAGGTCATCCACTCGACCTTCGACCGTCCCGCCGAGGACCACACCACGGTCGCCGAGCTCGCCATCGAGCGCGCCAAGCGGCTGGTCGAGCTCGGCCACGACGTCGTCGTGCTGCTCGACTCGATCACCCGCCTCGGCCGGGCCTACAACCTGGCCGCGC
This sequence comes from Actinomadura sp. J1-007, assembly GCF_009793335.1. Lineage (GTDB taxonomy): Bacteria > Actinomycetota > Actinomycetes > Streptosporangiales > Streptosporangiaceae > Spirillospora > Spirillospora yumaensis. Next base: position 4,709,659 of record NZ_WING01000001.1, read on the forward strand.
CGGCGTCCGGGCGCATCCTGTCCGGCGGTGTCGACTCGACCGCGCTGTACCCGCCCAAGCGGTTCTTCGGCGCGGCCCGCAACATCGAGAACGGCGGCTCGCTGACCATCCTCGCCACCGCGCTGGTGGAGACCGGGTCCCGCATGGACGAGGTCATCTTCGAGGAGTTCAAGGGCACCGGCAACATGGAGCTCAAGCTCAACCGGAGCCTCGCCGACAAGCGGATCTTCCCCGCGGTGGACGTCGACCAGTCCAGCACCCGCAAGGAGGAGATCCTCATGGCGCCCGAGGAGCTGCGGGTCGTCTGGCAGCTCCGCCGCGTGCTGCACGCGCTCGACACGCAGCAGGCGCTGGAACTCCTCATCGAGAAGATGAAGGAGACCAAGTCCAACGCCGAGTTCCTGCTCCAGGTCCAGAAGACCACGGTCTCCGACGACCGCTGATCCACCGGACCGACGACGGCCGCTGACGGACCCCGTCAGCGGCCGTTCCGTTCCCCGCCCCGTTGCCGTCCCCGGTGCTCGTCCGGTTCTCGCGGGCCGTCCGGCGGCCGGGCGCCGGCGCGGGGTGGGGTTAGCCCTACCAACGAAGCGGCAGGGGACCGCATGGCGACCGGGGCCTCCGCTGGGCAGGCTGGGGTACGTACGGAGGACTGGCCACGGAGGGACGATGTGGGCGAGCTGAACAGGACCCCGGCCGGTGCCGGCGGAGTCCACGGAGACGACGCGTCCGGCGTCGGAAGCGCGAGCCGCGCGGACGCCGCGGACGCCGCGGGCCTCCCCGGCGCCGCCGGCCTCCCCGGCGCTGCGGAACCCGGCAGCGCGGGCCTCGCCGGCGATGCCGGCCCTGGAGGCGCGGGCCTCGCCGGCGGCGGCGCTGGTCTCGGCGGCGGCGCGGGGCTCGGCCCCGCCCCGGGCGGGGCTCCTGCGGGCAGCGCGGGCCTCGGCGGCGATGCCGGCCCCGGAGACGCGGGCCTCGGCGGCGGCGCGGGCCTCGGCGGCGGCGCGGGTCTCGGCGGTGGCGCCGGCCCCGGAGGCGCGGGCTTCGCTGGCGGCGGTGCGGGGCTCGGCGGTGCGGGGCTCGGTGGCGGTGCGGGCGGGGGCCCTGCGGGCGGTGCGGTTGCGGCGGGCGGCCGGGGGCGCGGACCGGTGCGCCTCCTGGACGTCCCGTGGACGCCGCTGGCGATGGCGCGGTCGTCGCTCACGTGGCGGTCCGCGCTCTACCTCGCGACCAGCGCCGTGTGGGGCCTCGGCTGGTTCGTGGTCCTCGCGGTCGGGCTGACGCTGTCGCTCGCGACGCTGATCGTCTGGGTCGGGCTGCCGCTGCTGGCGCTGATGATGCTCCTCTGGCGGTTCGGGGCCGTGCTGGAACGGCAGCTCGTACGGGCCGCGTTCGGCGTGCGGATCCCGAGCCCGTACCGGCCGCTGCGCCCGGGCCGCAACCCGCTGGCCAAGCTGCGCGACATGGCCGTCGACCCGGCCACCTGGAAGGACCTGGCCTACCTCGTGCTGCTGCTCCCCATCGCGGTGGCGGAGCTGATGGTCTCGGCGGTGCTGTGGCTCGCCGTCGGCATCCTGCTGTTCATGCCGGTGATCGTGGCGGTGGACGGCGGCAAGGAGATCAGCTTCGGGCACGTCTCGTACTGGTCCGGCGACTTCTTCGAGGCGCTGCCGGTGTCGGTCGGCGGGCTCGTCCTGCTCGTCCTCGCCATGTACGTGACGCGGGCGATGGCGGTCGGGCACGCGCTGTGGGCCAGGCTGCTCCTCGGCCCGAACGGCTCGCAGGCCGAGAACCAGGCCCTGCGCGCCAAGACCGCGCAGCTCCGGGCCAGCCGGGCGCGCGGGGTGGACGCCGCGGAGTTCGAGCGGCGCCGCATCGAGCGGGACCTGCACGACGGGGCGCAGCAGCGGCTGCTCGCGGTCGCCATGGACATCGGCCGGGCCCGCGCCAAGCTCGACGAGGACCCGGAGGGCGCGCGGGCGCTGATCGAGCAGGCCCACTCGGGCACCAAGGAGGCGATCTCCGAGCTGCGCGACCTCGCCCGGGGCATCTACCCGGCGATCCTCACCGACCGGGGGCTGGACCCGGCGCTGTCCGGGCTGGCCGGGCGCGCCCCCGTGCCCGTCGAGGTGGACGTGGACCTGCCCGAGCGCCCTCCGGCGGCGGTCGAGAGCATCGCCTACTTCATCGTCGCCGAGGCCCTCGCCAACATCGCCAAGTACGCCCGCGCGACCCGCGCCGCCGTGCGCGTCGCCCGCGAGGACGCCTGGGTCGTGGTCGAGGTGATCGACAACGGTGTCGGCGGGGCGGTCGCGAACCCCGAGGGCGGCCTCGCCGGGCTGGCCGACCGCGCCGCCACGATCGACGGGATGCTGATCGTGGACAGCCCGCCCGGAGGACCGACGATCATCCGCGCGGACCTGCCCTGCACCTGGTGACCCCCGCCGCGCCGCCCCCGGACAGCGCCTCCGTACGTCCGGCCGCGCGGTCGCCGATCCTCGCCGCCGGGCGTCCCGGCGCCGCGGGGCCCCGATAATGGGGGCATGCGGGTAGTGATCGCCGAGGATTCGGTGCTGTTGCGGGAAGGGCTCGTCCGGCTGCTCGGCGACGCCGGGATCGAGACCGTCGCGACGGTCGGCGACGGCCCGGGACTGCTCGGCATCGTCGAGGAGCACGCCCCCGACCTCGCGATCGTGGACGTCCGGATGCCGCCCTCGTTCACCGACGAGGGCCTGCGCGCCGCGCTCCAGGTGCGCGAGCGGCGGCCCGGCACCCCGATCCTGGTGCTGTCGCAGTACGTCGAGGAGCGGTACGCGACCGACCTGATCGGCGGCGGCGCGGAGGGCGTCGGCTACCTGCTCAAGGAGCGGGTGGCCGATGTCGCGGAGTTCATCGACGCCGTGCGCCGCATCGCGGCGGGCGGGACGGTCATCGACTCCGAGGTGATCGGCCAGCTGCTCGGCCGGCGGCGGACGGGCGACCCGCTGCGCGCGCTGACGCCCCGCGAGCACGAGGTGCTCGGGCTGATGGCCCAGGGCCGCTCGAACGGCGCGATCGCCGAGGACCTGGTGGTCACCGAGGGCGCCGTGGAGAAGCACATCTCCAACATCTTCATGAAGCTCGACCTCCAGCCCGCCCAGGGCGGGCACCGCCGCGTGATGGCCGTGCTCGCCTACCTCGGCCGCGCCGAGGGCTGAGCCCGCCCGGCCGCGGCGGTACGTCCCGTACAAGATCGGGAATGCCCGATGACCTCGGCACGTTCGGGTATCTGGCACACTTGGAGTGCAACCGCTGCGGTACCGGTTCACGCTTCCCACATCTCCCACGGCGTCGCCGTGCGGGCCGGGGGCGCCCGGCGACCGCCCCAAGGCGAGGAGAGACCCCATGAAGCCCGACGTCCACCCGACGTACGTCGTCACGACCGTGACGTGCACGTGCGGCAACACCTTCGAGACCCGCAGCACCGCCGACAACGGCGTGATCCACGCCGACGTGTGCTCCAACTGCCACCCGTTCTACACGGGCAAGCAGAAGATCCTCGACACCGGCGGCCGGGTCGCGCGCTTCGAGCAGCGCTTCGGCAAGAAGAAGGCCGGCAAGTAGCCGCGACGGACGCCGTACAGCGAAGCGGGACGGCCCGGGGACTGCCACGGTCCCCGGGCCGTCCGAAGCCGGAACACGGAGGCCACGCGGCCGGAACGGGCCAGGACACACGGTGAATCTCGACGATCTCATCAGCGAATACGCCGACATCGAGGGACGGCTCGCCGACCCGTCGGTGCACGCCGACCAGAGTCTGGCGCGGCGCCTCGGCAAGCGCTACGCCGAGCTGCGCCCGATCGTCGAGACCTACCGCGAGCTGTCCGCCACCGAGGACGACCTCGCCGCCGCGCGCGAGCTGGCCGGCGAGGACGAGACGTTCGCCGCCGAGGCCGCCGACCTCGACAAGCGCCGCGAGGACCTGGAGGAACGGCTGCGCCGCCTCCTGGTCCCGCGCGATCCCAACGACGGCAAGGACGTCATCCTGGAGATCAAGGCGGGCGAGGGCGGCGAGGAGTCGGCCCTGTTCGCCGGCGACCTGCTGCGGATGTACCTGCGCTACGCCGAGCGCGTCGGCTGGAAGACCGAGGTCATCGACGCGCACCCGTCCGACCTCGGCGGCTACAAGGACGTCACGGTCGCGGTGAAGGCGCGCGGCCAGGAGGACGGCGCCTGGACGCGCCTGAAGTACGAGGGCGGCGTCCACCGCGTCCAGCGGGTCCCGGTGACCGAGTCGCAGGGCCGCATCCACACCAGCGCCGCCGGCGTGCTCGTCACCCCCGAGGCCGAGGACGTCGACGTCCAGATCGACCCCAACGACCTGCGCATCGACGTCTACCGCTCGTCCGGCCCCGGCGGGCAGAGCGTCAACACGACCGACTCGGCCGTGCGCATCACGCACGTACCGACGGGCGTGGTCGTCTCCTGCCAGAACGAGAAGAGCCAGCTCCAGAACAAGGAGCAGGCCCTGCGCATCCTGCGGTCCCGCCTCCTCGCGATGGCGCAGGAGGAGGCCGACGCGGCGGCGGCGGCCGAGCGCAAGAGCCAGGTCCGCACCGTCGACCGCTCCGAACGCGTGCGCACCTACAACTACCCCGAGAACCGGATCTCCGATCACCGCGTCGGCTTCAAGGCCTACAACCTCGACCAGGTGCTCGACGGAGACCTGCACAACGTGACCCAGGCCCTGGTGGACGCCGACATGGAACGCCGCCTGGCCGAAGCCCAAGGATCATGAATCTGCTGCTGGACGAGATCGCCAGGGCGACCGCGCGGCTGGCCGACGCCGGGGCCGCCTCGCCCCGCGCCGACGCCGAGGAGCTCGCCGCGGCCGTGCACCGGGTCAACCGTTCGGAGCTGCACAGCGTGCCCGACAGCGCGTTCGACGCCCTGTTCTGGGAGTACGTCGCGCGGCGCGAGGCGGGCGAGCCGCTCCAGCACATCACCGGCCGCGCGTTCTTCCGCTACCTCGAACTGAAGGTCGGGCCCGGCGTGTTCGTCCCGCGGCCCGAGACCGAGGTGATGGTCGGCTGGGCGCTGGAGACGCTGCGCGACATGGACGTGCGCGACCCGCTCGTGGTCGACCTCGGCACCGGTTCCGGCGCGATCGCGCTGTCGATCGCGCAGGAGGCGCCGCGCGCCCGGGTGCACGCGGTCGAGAAGGACCCGACGGCGTTCGTGCACGCCACCCGCAACGTCGAGGAGCTCGACGAGCGGGGCCGCGTCCGGCTGCACCTCGGCGACCTCGGCACCGCGCTCGGCGAGCTCGACGGCACCGTCGACCTCGTGGTGAGCAACCCGCCGTACATCCCGATGAGCGAGTGGGAGTACGTGCCGCGCGACGTCCGCGACCACGACCCGGCCGACGCGCTGTGGGGCGGCGGCGACGACGGCCTCGACGCGGTCCGGCAGGTCGAGCGCACCGCGCGGCGGCTGCTGCGCCCCGGCGGCTACGCCGCCTGCGAGCACAGCGACCTCCAGGGCAACGGCGTCTACTGGATCTTCGCCGAGGACAACGGCTGGCGCGACGTGCGCAACCGCCGCGACCTGACCAACCGCGACCGGTTCGTCACCGCGCGGCTCGGCGCCGACTGACGCCCCGCCCCGGTCCGGGGCGCGGATATCCTGGGTCCTGCCAGAGAGTTCCATGATGGAAGACGGGCGACCGTGAGCCGACGTTATGACTGCTCCGAGCCGATGGAGCGCACCCGGGGGATCGCCGACGCGGTCTCCGCCGTACGGCGCGGTGAGCTCATCGTGCTGCCGACCGACACGGTGTACGGGGTCGGCGCCGACGCGTTCATCCCGCCCGCCGTGTCCGCGCTCCTGGACGCCAAGGGCCGCGGCAGGGACGTGCCCCCGCCCGTCCTGGTCGGCTCCGTGCGGGCCGCCACGGCCCTCGTCGAGGACCTCGGGACGTACGGGCAGGACCTGATCGACGAGTTCTGGCCGGGCGCGCTCACGCTGGTCTGCCGCGCCAACCAGAACCTGATGTGGGACCTCGGCGACACCAAGGGCACCGTCGCGCTCCGCATGCCGATGCACGAGATGGCCGTCGAAGTGCTCAAGGAGACCGGCCCGCTCGCGGTCAGCAGCGCCAACCTGAGCGGCCGCCCCGCGGCGCGCACGGCGGCGGACGCCGAGGAGATGCTCGGCGACTCGATCGCCGTCTACCTCGACGGCGGCCGTTCCGGCAACGGCGACCCGTCCACGATCATCGACCTCACCGGCGCCGTCCCTCGCCTGCTGCGCGCGGGCGCCGTCCCCGAGGACAAGATCCGCGCGATCGTCGGCGTCCTGCTCACCGACGACGCCGACGAGGAGCCCGCCGAGAAGCTCTCCCTGACCAAGGGCGAGGAAGCCGCCGGCAAGCCGTCCCTCGTCAAGGAGGAGACGGCCCCCGAGCCGTCGCTCGCCAAGGACGACCCGAAGACCGACTGAGCCCCGGCCGCGTGACCCGGCCGGGGCCGCATGCGGCCGACTATCTTGCGGTGCAAGACTCCGCGCCACTACCTTGCGGTGCATGACAGTGGACGGTGGGCGGCGCCGCAGCCAGTGGCTCCGGGGCGTGCTCGATCTCTGCCTGCTCGCGGTGGTGGCCGACGAGCCGGCGTACGGGTACGAGATGACCCAGCGGCTCGACGCGGTGGGGCTCGACGCGGTCGCGGGCGGTTCCATCTACCCGGCCCTCGGACGCCTCCAGCGCGAGGGGCTCGTGGAGTCGTACCTCGTGCCGAGCGGCGAGGGCCCCGCGCGCAAGTACTACCGGCCGACCGAGCTGGGCCGTTCCGCGCTGGACGAGTGGTCGCGCGAGTGGACCAGGCTCACCGGCGGCGTCGCGGCCGTGCTCGACCGCGTCGCCCCCGCGACGGAGACCGTGAGCGACGAAGGGATCGTACGGTGACGGACAAGGTCGTCAAGAGGTGCGGGCGGACGTGGCGGCGCATCGGCGTCTCCCGGGACGTGGCGGCGGAGATGGCCGCCGAACTCGAAGCCGATCTCGCCGCCGCCCGGGAGGACGGCCGCGATCCCGAGTCGTACGTGGGCGGCGACCCCGCCGGGTTCGCGCGCGCCTGGGCGTCCGAACGCGGCGCCGTCCCGGTCCGCGCCCGCGCCGGGCGGCTCATGGCGGCGGCCCTGCTCGGCGGCCTGCCGGGCGCCCTGACCGGCCTGTTCATGGTCTTCGGCCTGTCGAGCGAAGCGCTGGCCGAAGTTCTCGGCCGTGACCCGGCCGGGCTCGACGTGCCCGGCTGGCTGGTGTTCGCCCTCTACGGCCTGAGCGGCGCGTTCGCGTGGGCGGGCGTCCTCGCCGCGGTGTCGGCCGTCCTCAGGTTCCACGCCGACGCCGCCCGCCAACGAACGCTCCGCGCCCTCGCGGTCGTCCTCCCCCTGGCCGGCCTGGCCGCCGCCGCGGGCACGGCCCTGGCGGCCAGGGCGTACGCCTACCCGTTCGGCCCGATCCCGTTCGCCATAGAGACGACCGCCCCGGTCGCGACCATCCTCGCCACCGTAACCCTGACCCGCCTCGCAACCATCCGTACCCCCAAAAAGAACCCCCGCACGAACGAACCGGCCGCCCAATCCGCCTGAGTGGGCGTGGGGAATTGGGGTTCTTTGGGGAGGGGAAAATGGTGGGTGGGGGATTTCGGAGTTGTGTTGGTGCAGGTCAGGGGCTTGGGGGTGGAAGTACGAAGGGCCCCGCCGGGAGTGGCGGGGCCCTTCGCGCGTCAGACGGCGCGTTGCGTCTCAGTGGCTCAGAAGAGCTTCTTGGACTTGCCGTAGAGGTACTTGCCGGTCTTCTTGTTCCGGCCGCATTCCTGGACGTACAGGTGGCTGCTCAGCGACGACTTGGCCGAGATCTTGACCGTGGCCTTGCCGTCGTAGTAGTACCAGCTCCCCTTGGAGCTGCGCGCCATGATGGTGTGACGCGAGAAGTAGCCCTTCTTGCCTTCGGTGAACAGGAACCGCACGCAGGCGGTCCAGCCGTTCGCCTTGCTGTCGCGAAGGTAGCCGCTCACGTACGTGCTGCCGCCCTTGCGGGTGTACGTCCCCACGCGGAGAGGTTGCCGTAGGAGTTGTACGGGGCTCACTTGCGGGCGGCGGCCGTCGTGACCGGTCCGGAGGCGGGCGCGGGGGCCACGGTGGTGGCCGCTCCGCTGGTGGACGCCGAGACGGGGGCGTCGTCCGCGAGGGCGGTCCCGCTCAGGGCGGCCATGCCGGACACCATGGTGCCGGCGGCCAGGGCGACTGCAGCGATACGCCGCATAGGTCCCTCCATGCTCTGGTTTCACGAAATTAGCTCCGCAAACCTAGCAGGGACGACAAGATCATTTTTATCTCGGACTTAGATCGTGGCCAGGGACGGACGTGATCGGCGCCACATCCGAACTTTCGAGGGACGGTGCGCATCCAACGGTCTAGTCGGGGGTGGGCGGGACACCGAAAAGAACCCGTCAAAGGCGCGCGGGAACGCCATTCCCGGCCCGAAGTCGGGCATTTAGGGCTTCGCCGGGAACGGCGCCGAACGGTGTGGTGCCCCTCACGGTTCTTCGAGCGCGTCGAGGAGGGCGCGCATGTCGAGGAGCGCCGCGCGGGCCTGCCCGGTGATCTCCGCGAGAGCCGCCTTGGCGTCGTCCGGGGTGCCCGCGAGGCCCGCCTCGGCGGTGCGGACGAGCCGCGCGGTGTGGTCGAGCACCGTCCCGCGCAGGCCGAGGGCGACGCGGTGGCGCTCGGCGAGGGCGGCCTCGCCGGCGCGGGCGGCCATGGTGCGCAGCGCGGCGGCCTCCCAGCGCTGGCCCCGGCCGGTGACCGCGCGCCCCCACGCCCAGAACGGCAGCAGCACGAGCGCGCCGAACATGCCGCCGGTGAGCAGCCCGAACGGGACGATGGCGTTGCCCCCGGCGGAGTCGGAGTCGGTGGAGATCAGGATCGTCCACGCGAGCGTCCAGGGAAGGACGGCGACGAACGGCGCGGGCCACGTGAAGCGGCCCGGACGCGAGTGCCCCGCGACCGAGTAGACCGCGACCATCTCGGCCATGGCGCCGACGGCGAGCAGGCCGACCAGGGCGGGGGAGTACACGCTCGTGGTGCAGGCCCACACGACGTCGATCGCGAGCAGCGCGCCGAGCGAGGTCCAGGGCGCACGCCGCCGCCACCACAGGGGAACGGCGCGCAGCAGCAGCGCGGCCACCACGAGCACCGCTCCGCCGAGCGACCAGTCGCGCAGGATCGGCTCCGGCGGCGTGAACGCCAGGATCGGCGGCAGCGCAGCGCAGAGCAGCACGACGGAGCCGTCGAGCACCTCCGGCCAGCCCGGCCCGCGCCGGGGCCCGGCCGGCGAGGTCGGCAGGACGGCGCGGACCGTCCAGCCGCCGGTCTCGGACGGGCCCGCGGTGAGGGTGCCGCCGACGGACTCGGCGCGCTCGCGCATCCCGGCGATGCCGCGCCCGGTGCCGAGCGAGGGCACCGGGTCGGCCTCGGGCGGCGCCTCGTTGGCGACGGTGATCTCCACCGCGCCGGGGACGCGGGCGACCTCGACGGCGACCGGCGCGCCCGAGGCGTACCGCATCGCGTTGGTCAGCGACTCCTGGACGATCCGGTACGCGGCCGTCCGCAGCTCGGGGCGCAGGGGCTTGGCGCGCCCGAGCGGCAGCGGCCTGCGGGGCCCGGCCGGGGCGCCCTCGATGGCGAGGGAGACGGGGACGCCCACGCGCGCGAGGCCCTCGCAGAGGGCCGGGAGCATCGTGTCGAGGTCGCCGTCCTCGGACTCGGGTCCCATCACGTCCACGAGGCGGCTGAGGGCCTTCAGGACGTCCCTGCCGGTGTCGGCGGCGGCCGTCAGCGCCCGCGCGGTCAGATCCGGGTCGTCGAGGCGGGCGACCGCGCCGCTGTGGACGACGACCGCGCTCAGATGGTGGCCAGCGACGTCGTGCAGGTCGCGGGCGAGCCGTTCGCGCTCGGTGCCCGCCGCGGCCCGGCGCTCGTGCTCGGTCCGCGCGAGCTGCTCGGCGATCCGGCGGCGGCGCTCGGTGTACTGGCGGCGGAGCTGGCCGAGCGCGGTGATCGCGAGGTAGAACACCACGTTGACGGTCTCGTTGACCAGCAGGTCGCCGAGGCCCTGCTCCAGCGGCAGCGCGGTCGCGAACGCGACGCCGAACGCCGCGAGGCCCCCCGCCAGCGCCGTCCGCCCGCCCCGGTGCACGGCGAGCGAGTACAGCGCGACGCCGTCGGTGATCCCCGCCGCCAGCGTGTCGGTGCGCTGGACGATCAGCAGTCCCACCGCGCTGAGCGCGACCGTCGCCGCGAGCACCGGCCCCGGCGCGGCGCGGCGCCAGATCAGCGCGAGGCACGAGGCGATCACGCAGCCCGTCAGGCCCATCCACTGGCGGTCGCCGAGCGGCGTGCTCGCGACCGACGTCAGCAGCCAGGTGCCGAAGAGCTGCGCGCACGCCAGAACGGCCGGCACGGCGAAATCCGCCACGCTCGGCCACCGCGCCGGGCCCTGGCCCGGCGGTCCCGCGATCTCCCCGCCCCGCGGCCCCCCGGCCGGGACGGTCTGCTCGGAGCCCCCGCTCATCGTGTCGTCCCCCGATCGATTACACGGAACGACCTTATGGTGGGTTTCCGGGACAGGGGACCTGAGCTGAGCGGAGAACGACGATGGACTGCGGAAGGTAATCCGTTCGTTACGCGGACGGATCGCCTCCAACGGTGGAACCATGCCTGAAGTGCGTGCCAGGGCCCGGGGGCCGGTGGCCGCGGCGGGCGGGTCGCTGCTGCCGGCCGCCGCGCTCGCCCTGCTCACCCTTCTGCTGCTGATGTCCGCCGCGCCTTCCGCGCGCGCGGAAGGCACGGCGCGCACGCCCGCGCGGGACGCGGCCGGGCCGGCGTTCGACATCGACGGCGAACGGATCCCGACGTACGACGTGGTCCTGACGATCCGGCCGGACGGCGTCCTGCGGGTCAGGGAGACGATCACCTACGACTTCGACCGGAACGGCGAGCACGGCATCGTGCGGCGCGTCCGGTACCGCGACCGCAACCGCCTGTTCGCGATCCGCGACGTCCGGACGAGCTCCTCCACGGGCGCGCCCGCGCGCGCGAAGACGCTGCACCTGCTGCACGACGTGCAGATCAGCGTGGGCGACCGGCACCGCAAGGTGCGCGGGCGGCAGGCGTACGTGATCGAGTACGAGGTCGGCGGGGCGTTCACCCCCTACTCCGGCCACGACGAGCTGACCTGGGACGCGCTCGGCACCGGCTGGGACGTGCCGATCGGCGAGGCCGCCGCGCGGGTCGAGGCGCCCGTCCCGCTGCGGCGCGCGACGTGCCGGGCCGGGGAGCCGCCCGCGACGGTGCCGTGCCTGCGCGACCGGGACGGCCCGTACGCGATCGACTTCACCCAGCGGGGCTGCGCCCGCACGAGGGCATGACGGTCAGGGTCAAGCTGCCGAAGGGGGCGGTCGCCGTCCCGCCGCCCGTCTACGCCAGCCCGCACTGGGACGCGACGTGGCAGGGCACCACCGCGCTCGCGCTGGCCCTCGGGGCGGTCGCGGCGGTGGCGCGGCGCCCGCCCGGACGCCGCGTGGGGGCGGTGATGATCGGGGCGGGGGCGGTCCTGGTGGCGGCCGACGCCGCCGACGACGCGGTCGCGCACGGGCCGTGGGCGTTCTCACTGGGGGACCTGTGCCTCATGGGCCTGGCGTTGGCGATCGTGGGGGCGGGAGCGGTGTGCGCCGGGAGGAACGGGGCCCAAGGCGCAACGGACACCCGGTGGGAGGAATAGAGTTGTCCGGGCGCCACCGGAGATCGGGACGTCCCGCCGTGAACGGAACGGCCGCGTCGCGCGTTCACCCGGGTAGGCGTGGCCGGCGAAGGGAGGCGTAGGGCGAGTGCGGGAATACCTGCTCACGATCCTCGTCGCCGCCCTCGTCGCCTACCTGCTGACCCCCGCCGTGCGCAGGTTCGCCGTCTGGTTCGGCGCGCAGGCCGTGCCCCGCGACCGCGACGTGCACGTCATCCCGACGCCCCGGCTGGGCGGCCTCGCGATGTTCGGCGGCATGGTCGCGGCGCTGGTGGTCGCGAGCGGGCTGCCCGAGATGCGCAAGGTCCTGGCGACCAGCGACGTCGGCGTGATCAAGGCGCTGCTGCTGTCGGGCGGGCTGATCGTGCTGGTCGGGATCGCCGACGACCGCTGGGGCGTGGACGCGCTGACCAAGTTCGCCGGGCAGGTCGCGGCGGCCGGCATCTTCATCATGCAGGGCATCCAGATCTACGCGATCCCGCTGCCGAGCGGCGACACGGTGTCGCTGCCGCCCGCGTACGGGGTGCCGGTGACCGTGTTCATCGTGGTCGCCACGATCAACGCGGTGAACTTCATCGACGGCCTCGACGGGCTCGCGGCCGGCGTCGTCGGGATCGCCGCGCTCGCCCTGTTCTCCTACGGCTACCTGCTGTCCAAGGCCAACGGCGTCGCCACGCTCAGCGGCGCGACGCTGACCGCCGCCGTCCTCGTCGGGATCTGCGCGGGGTTCCTGCCGCACAACTTCAACCCGGCGCGGATCTTCATGGGCGACACCGGGTCGATGCTCATCGGGCTGCTGCTCAGCGCCGCGACGATCATGCTGACCGGGCAGTTCGACACCGCGATGCTGAGCAAGGGCCAGTTCCCCTTCTACGTGCCGATCCTGCTGGTCCCGGCGGTCGCGGCCGTGCCGTTCCTGGACATGCTGCTCGCGGTCTGGCGCCGGACGAACCAGGGCCGCTCGCCGTTCGCGCCCGACAAGCAGCACCTGCACCACCGGCTGCTGGAGCTCGGCCACTCGACCCGGCGCGCGGTGCTGATCATGTACTTCTGGGTGGGGCTGCTGGCGTCCGGCGTGGTCGCGCTCGCGCTGACCGACGCCGAGCTCATCGTCGGCAGCGTCATGGCGCTGGTCATCGTCGCCGGGCTGGTGCTGATGCTCGCCGGCTCGGGCCGCCGCCGCGCGGCCGCCGCCGCGAACGCCGCGGGCGCCGCGGCGTCCGCGCCCGCGGGCGCGTCCGTCGCCGGGTCCGGCGCGACGCCCGCCGCCGCGCCGATGCCCGCGCCGGTCCCCGGCGACGCGGTCGAGACCGTTCCGCCCGCGCAGCCGTTCCGCCCCGGCGACGGCGCCCACCGCGCGGCGCCCGGACGTCGCGCCGAGCGCCCCGGCGACCGCGCGGCGCAGGGCGGCGCGTCCCGGCCGGACGGGTTCTCGCAGGCCGGGGAGTACGCGCGGCCGGACGGGACGCACCCGCAGGCGGGCGATCCGACGCGTCCGGGCGGGTACGGGCGGGGCGCTTAGAGCGACCGGCCGATCGCGGCGCGTCCGGGCCGTTCACCCCGACACGGCCTCTGACCTGGGCTAAAGTCCGTGTAACCCGGGGGCGCTTGCGGCCCGCCGGGGCATTACCTATAGGGTAATTGTGGACAATCCGGACGCTTGTGATACCTTTCACGAACAAGAGCCGAACACTGAACGTGACCAGCCGGAGCCCTCATGCAACCTTCCGACGCCCGGATCCTCCGCGGCGCCGCGATCCCTTCCGGTCTCGCAGGCATCGCCGCCGTTCTGGTCGGCCTGCCGCTCGGCGGGGCTAAAGGGGCGCTGGGTGCCGCCATCGGCGCGATCGTCGTGCTCGCCTTCTTCTCCATCAGCGTCGTCGCGGTGAGCTACGCCGCCAAGGTGTCGCCGCAGATGATGTTCGCCGCCGCCGTGTTCAGCTACATCACCAAGCTGTTCGTGATGTTCGCGCTGGTGGCGCTCTTCCAGGACGTCACCGCCTGGAACTCCGAGGCGTTCGCCTGGTCGGTGATCGCCCTCACCCTCGTCTGGATCGGCGCGGAGATCCGCGCCTCCCTGAAGATCAAGGCCATCGAGCTGGACCGGGTGGAGAGCCCCCGCGTCAGCGCCGACCGGAGCCCGTGATGTCACCGTGGGCGACCGTGGCGGTAATGGACTACTCCAATATGACCATCAGGGGGGTGGCCTGCTATGGTCCGTCCTGCGATGAGCGAGGAGGGGCACCGGCCCGGTCCGGGGTCCGACGAGTCGGACCACCGAGGCTTCGCCAACGCCGCCTGGGCGATCCCGAGCTACATACTCAGCGGGATGGCCGTCTACGGCGGCCTCGGCTGGCTGCTGGACCGCTGGCTGGGCACCTCGGCGCTGTTCCCCGCCGGAGTCCTGGTGGGCCTCGCTCTCGCGCTCTACCTGGTCTACCACCGCTACGGCCGCTCCTGACGGCGCGGCCGGCGGCGAGGACCAGCGATGATCTTGCGTTGACCGCGCCGCCCTCGGGCGCGCGAGGCAGTGAAGCACCGACCGAGCACCGAACGAAGTAGCACCACCGAGCCTGAGTAGTACGACTGACCTGCAGTGTCACTGACGAAGGGACTGCCGCGTGAGCGCGCCGCACCTCCTCGCCTCTGGGAGCGGAGATGAGTTCGAGGCCCCCGGTCTCCACATCTTCGACTGGGGCCCGCTGTTCCCGGACGGTCCCGCGTGGCTCGACTGGTTCACCAAGCCCCTGCTGATCGTCGCGCTCGCCGCGATCGTGGTGATCGCCTTCTCCTGGAAGGCGTTCGGCAACCCCAAGCTGGTCCCGCGCGGCGTCCAGAACATCGGCGAGATCGGCTACCTGTTCGTACGCGACCAGGTGGCCCGGCCGATGATCGGCAAGGACGGCGACCGCTGGATGCCGTTCCTGTTCTCCACGTTCTTCTTCGTCCTGCTGATGAACCTGGCGGGCGTCGTGCCGGTGCTCCAGCTCCCGGCCACCTCCCACATCGCCCTGCCCATCGTGCTCGCCCTGGTGGTGTACGTGATGATGCTCTTCCTGAGCATCAAGCACCAGGGACTCGTCGGTTATTTCAAGAACATGATGTTCCCGCCGGGACTGCCCAAGGCGCTCTACATCATCCTCGCCCCGATCGAGCTGCTGTCGAACATCATCCTGCGGCCGTTCACCCACGCGATCCGGCTCTTCGCGAACATGTTCGCCGGGCACCTGCTGATCGCCTTCTTCGCCACCGTGTCCTGGTGGTTCCTCGCCGAGAAGCTCACCGCCCTCGGGGCGGGTGTCGGCCTTGTCGGCTTCGTGATGACGATCATCATGACCGCGTTCGAGATCTTCGTGCAGAGCCTGCAGGCGTTCATCTTCGTCCTGCTCGCCGCCTCCTACATCGGCGGCGCGCTGCACCCTGAGCACTGACCCGGACCAACACCCGCAACGCAAGCCCTCCGGTGGGCGACCCCACCGGTCGAGTGAAAAGGAAAGAGCACATGCTCGCTGAAGCCATGGTCCTCGCCGGCGACGACAAGGTCACCGGCAGCCTCGGTGCCGTCGCGTACGGCCTGGCCGCCATCGGCCCCGGTATCGGCGTGGGCATCATCTTCGGCCAGGGCGTGCAGGCCATCGCCCGCCAGCCGGAGCTGACCAACGTCATCCGCCAGAACATGCTCCTGGGCTTCGCGCTCACCGAGGCGCTCGCCCTCATCGGTTTCGTCGTGCCGTTCGTGCACAAGTAAACCGCCCCTGCGAACTGCTGACAGGAAGGCGGAACCCTCATGACCAACCTGCTCGCCGCGGCGGTCGTGGCTCAGGAGACAGAGGAATACAAGCCGCTTGCGCCCGACACCGCCGAGCTGATCTTCGGCACGATCGCGTTCGCGATCGTGCTCATCCTGGTCGGCTGGAAGTTCGTTCCGGCGATCCGCAAGACCCTTGAGGAGCGCACGGACGCGATCGAGGGCGGGCTCAAGCGTGCCGAGGCGGCGCAGGACGAGGCCAAGGAGACCCTGGAGCAGTACCGGGCCAAGCTGCGCGAGGCCCAGCTCGAGGCGTCCAGCCTGCGCAAGAAGGCCGAGGAGCAGGGCGCCGCGATCATCGCGGAGATGAAGGAGCAGGCCCAGGCCGAGGCCAACCGCATCCGCGAGGCCGCCAAGGCCGACATCGAGGCCGAACGGCAGCAGGCCCTGGCCTCGCTGCGCAGCGAGGTCGGCGCGCTGTCGGTCGAGCTGGCCGGGCGCGTGGTGGGCGAGTCCCTGGAGGACAGCGCCCGGCAGAGCCGCGTGGTCGACCGGTTCCTTGAGGAGCTCGAAGGCCGCGCCCGCAGCCAGGAGCAGATCTCATCATGACCATCACGGGAGCGGTGAGCAGGGCGTCGATGGCCGAGGCGGGGGAGCGCCTGGAGGCGGTTCTCCCCACGGCGGACCTCGCGGTCCTCGGCGGCGACCTGTTCTCGGTGCTGAACCTGATCGACCGCGAGCACGGCCTGCGGCGGGCGGTCTCCGACCCGGCGCGGGACGGCGCCGACAAGGCCGGGCTGGTCCAGGCGCTGCTGGAGGGCAAGGTCTCCCCGGCCGCTCTCGGGCTGGTCGCCGATGTCGTCCGGCTGCGCTGGTCGAAGCCCTCGGAGCTGTCGGACGCGGTGGAGACCCTCGCGGTCACCGCCGAGGCCGCCCGCGCCGAGGCCGACGGGCGCATCGACGACCTGGAGGACGAGCTGTTCCGGTTCTCCCGGGTCATCGAGGGCGAGCCCGCGCTGCGCGGGGCGCTGTCGGGGCCCGGGCTGCCGGCCGACCGGCGGCAGGGCCTGCTGAACGCCCTGCTGGAGGGCAAGGTGACGCCCGCCGCGCTGGTGCTGGTCACCGAGCTGGTGCTGCGCCCGCGGGGACGTAGCCTGGAAGGCGGGCTCGCCGAGTACGGCAAGCTCGTCGCCCAGCGGCGCGAGCGCCTGGTCGCGCTGGTGCGCACGCCGGTCGAGCTGACCGAGGCGCAGCGCACCCGGCTCGGCGCGGTGCTCGCCGCCGCCTACGGCCACGAGGTACACCTGAACATCGAGATCGACCCGGCGACGGTGGGCGGCCTGTCCATCCAGATCGGGGACGAGATCATCGACGGCACGATCGCCGGGCGGCTGGACGACGTCCGCCGGCGGCTCGCGAGCTGACGACCGACGAGCCACGAGCTAGCTGAGCTGACCCCTAGAGGGAGCAAGAGAGGAATCATGGCGGAGCTGACGATCCGTCCGGATGAGATCCGGAACGCGCTGGAGCGCTTCGTCCAGTCGTACGAGCCTGAGGCCGCCGCGCGCGAAGAGGTCGGCACCGTCGTCGATTCCGGCGACGGTATCGCCCACGTCGAGGGCCTGCCCTCCGCGATGGCGAACGAACTCCTGGAGTTCGAGGACGGTACCCGTGGCCTGGCTCTGAACCTGGACGTGCGCGAGATCGGCGCCGTTGTCCTGGGTGACTTCAGCAAGATCGAGGAGGGCCAGAAGGTCCGCCGTACCGGCGAGGTCCTCTCGGTCCCGGTCGGCGACGGCTTCCTCGGCCGCGTCGTCGACTCGCTGGGCAACCCGCTGGACGGCAAGGGCGCCATCGAGTCGACCGAGCGCCGCGCGCTGGAGTTGCAGGCCCCCTCGGTGGTGCAGCGGCAGGAGGTCAACGAGCCCCTCCAGACCGGCATCAAGGCCATCGACTCGATGACCCCGATCGGCCGCGGCCAGCGCCAGCTGATCATCGGTGACCGGCAGACCGGCAAGACCACGGTCTGCGTGGACACCATCATCAACCAGAAGGAGAACTGGGCGTCCGGCGACGAGAAGCAGCAGGTCCGCTGCATCTACGTCGCGATCGGCCAGAAGGGCTCCACGATCGCCAACGTGCGCCGCCAGCTCGAAGAGGCGGGCGCGCTGGAGTACACCACGATCGTGGCGGCCCCCGCCTCCGACCCCGCGGGCTTCAAGTACATCGCCCCCTACACCGGGTCGGCGATCGGGCAGCACTGGATGTACCAGGGCAAGCACGTCCTGATCGTCTTCGACGACCTGTCCAAGCAGGCCGAGGCGTACCGCGCGGTGTCGCTGCTGCTGCGCCGCCCGCCGGGCCGCGAGGCGTACCCCGGTGACGTCTTCTACCTGCACTCGCGCCTGCTGGAGCGCTGCGCGAAGCTGTCGGACGACCTCGGCGCCGGCTCGATGACGGGCCTGCCGATCGTCGAGACCAAGGGCAACGACGTGTCGGCCTACATCCCGACCAACGTCATCTCCATCACCGACGGGCAGTGCTTCCTGGAGACCGACCTGTTCAACCAGGGCGTCCGGCCGGCGATCAACGTCGGCATCTCGGTCTCCCGGGTCGGCGGCACCGCGCAGATCAAGGCGATGCGCAAGGTCTCCGGAACGCTGCGGCTCGCGCTGTCGCAGTTCCGCGACCTGGAGGCGTTCGCCGCGTTCGCCTCCGACCTCGACGCCGCGTCCCGCGCGCAGCTCGACCGCGGCGCCCGCCTCGTGGAGCTGC
Organism: Actinomadura sp. J1-007; assembly: GCF_009793335.1. Lineage (GTDB taxonomy): Bacteria > Actinomycetota > Actinomycetes > Streptosporangiales > Streptosporangiaceae > Spirillospora > Spirillospora yumaensis. The sequence continues at coordinate 4,728,024 of NZ_WING01000001.1, forward strand.
TCAAGCAGCCGCAGGGCAGCCCGTTCCCGGTGGAGCAGGAGGTCGTGTCGGTGTGGGCCGGCACCTCCGGCGAGCTCGACGACGTCCCGGCCGAGGACGTGCGCCGCTTCGAGCGCGAGTTCCTCGACTACATGGAGCGCGAGGAGTCGGGCCTGCTCGGCGGCATCCGGGAGACCGGGCAGCTCTCCGACGACGGACTGACCGGCCTGAAGAACGCCATCACGGAGTTCAAGAAGGGCTTCCAGACGAGCGCGGGCGACCTGCTCGGCGAGGACGAGTCGATCGAGCCCATCGACGACGAGGCCGTCGAGCAGGAGACGATCACCCGCGTCACGAAGGACTGATCGGCGATGGCCCAGGTTCGTGAACTCCGGCAGCAGATCAAGTCGGTCAAGTCGACCGCGAAGATCACGCGTGCCCAGGAGATGATCGCCACCTCGCGGATCGTCAAGGCCCAGCAGGCGGTGGCGGCCTCCAAGCCGTACGCCGACCAGATCACGCAGGCGCTGTCGGCGCTGGTCAGCCACCATGTGGGCATCGACCACCCGCTGCTGCGCGAGCAGCCCGAGGACAACCGCAGCGCGGTGCTGATCGTGACCAGCGACCGCGGTTTCTGCGGGGCCTACAACGCCAACGTGATCCGCGAGGCCGAGTCGCTCATCAAGGCGCTGCGCGAGCAGGGCCGGGAGCCGGTTCCGTACGTCGTCGGCAACAAGGGCATCACGTGGTACCGGTTCCGGGGCCGCGAGGTGAACGGGACCTGGCACGGCTTCAGCGACCGTCCCGCGTTCGCCGACGCCGAGACGATCGGGCGGCGGCTCGTCCAGGACTTCCTGAAGTCCGACGCCGAGGGCGGGGTCGGCGAGATCCACGTCGTCTACACCGAGTTCGTCTCGATGCTGACGCAGCAGGTGCAGGTCCGGCGGCTGATGCCGCTGGAGATCGAGGAACGGCACGGGGGCGAGCAGGGCTCGGTCCCGCCGTCCTACGACTTCGAACCGACCGCGGAGGCCGCTCTCGATCTGCTGCTGCCGAACTACGTCGAGAGCCGCATCTTCCACATGCTGCTCCAGTCGGCCGCCTCGTTCCAGGCCGCGGTGCGGCGGGCGATGAAGTCGGCGACCGACAATGCCAATGAACTGATCGGGGTCTACACGCGCCAGATGAACCAGGCACGGCAGGCCCAGATCACCCAGGAAATCAGCGAGATCGTCGGTGGGGCCAACGCACTCGCCGATTCTGGCGGGGAGTGAGAATGACTGCTCAGGTAGAAACGGCGACCGCCACAGGGCGCGTCGTCAGGGTCATCGGCCCGGTCGTCGACGTGGAGTTCCCCGCCGACGCCATCCCCGGCATCTACAACGCCCTGCGCGTCGAGGTGACGCTGGCCGGCGAGACGCGGACGCTGACGCTGGAGGTCGCCCAGGACCTCGGCGACAACATGGTCCGCGCCATCTCCATGCAGCCGACCGACGGCATGGTGCGCGGCACGGCGGTCACCGACACCGGAGAGCCGATCTCGGTGCCGGTCGGCGACGTCACCAAGGGCCACGTGTGGAACGCCCTCGGCGAGCCGCTGGACGTCCCGGCGGCCTCGCTGGAGATCAACGAGCGCTGGGGCATCCACCGCAGCGCGCCGCCGTTCGACCAGCTCGAGTCGCGCACCGAGATGCTGGAGACCGGCATCAAGGTCATCGACCTGCTCAGCCCGTACGTCAAGGGCGGGAAGATCGGCCTGTTCGGCGGCGCGGGCGTCGGCAAGACCGTCCTCATCCAGGAGATGATCCGGCGCGTCGCCCGCAACTTCGGCGGCACCTCGGTGTTCGCCGGCGTCGGCGAGCGCACCCGCGAGGGCAACGACCTCTGGGTGGAGATGGCCGAGGCGGACGTCCTCAAGGACACCGCCCTGGTGTTCGGCCAGATGGACGAGCCGCCGGGGACCCGGCTGCGCGTCGCGCTCGGCGGGCTGACGATGGCGGAGTACTTCCGCGACGTCCAGAACCAGGACGTGATGCTGTTCATCGACAACATCTTCCGGTTCACCCAGGCGGGCTCGGAGGTCTCCACGCTGCTCGGCCGCATGCCGTCCGCGGTGGGCTACCAGCCGACCCTGGCGGACGAGATGGGCCAGCTCCAGGAGCGGATCACCTCGACCCGCGGGCACTCGATCACCTCGATGCAGGCGGTCTACGTTCCCGCGGACGACATCACCGACCCGGCGCCGCACACGGTGTTCGCGCACCTGGACGCCACCACGGAGCTGTCGCGCGACATCTCCGCGAAGGGCATCTTCCCGGCGGTGGACCCGCTGACGTCCACCTCCCGGATCATGGACCGGCAGATCCTGGGCGACGAGCACTACAACGTCGCGCAGGAGGTGAAGCGGATCCTCCAGAAGTACAAGGAGCTCCAGGACATCATCGCGATCCTCGGCATCGACGAGCTGTCCGAGGAGGACAAGGTCACGGTGCAGCGGGCGCGGCGCATCGAGCGCTTCCTGTCGCACCCGATGTACGTGGCCGAGCAGTTCACCGGCCAGCCCGGCGTGACGGTGCCGAAGGACGAGACGGTCGCCTCGTTCAAGGCCATCGCGGAGGGCAAGTACGACCACCTGCCCGAGCAGGCGTTCTTCATGTGCGGTGGCATCGAGGACGTCGAGAAGAAGGCCAGGGAGCTGGAGAAGTAGTCCGCTCCGGCGGGGCCGGGCCGCAGCGGCGCGGCCCCGCCGGGACAGCTCTGGTATGCGGAGGATGGACACGTGGCAACGTTGAAGGTCGGGCTGGTCTCGCCGGAGCGCGAGATCTGGACCGGCGAGGCCAAGATGGTGGTCGCGCAGACCATCGAGGGGCAGCTCGGCATCATGCCGGGCCACGCCCCGGTGCTGGGCGTGCTCCTCGACGGCAGTGTGGTGAAGATCGAGCCCGCCGACGGCGGCGAGTGGATCAGCGCCATGGTCGGCAGCGGCTTCTTCTCGATCGCGAACGACGAGGTGTCGGTCCTCGCCGAGCAGGCGGAGCTCGGCGCCGAGGTGGACGTCTCGGACGCGCGGCAGGCGCTCCAGGACGCGCTGAACGCGGCCGACGACTCGACGGCTGAACGCCGGGCGCGGGCTCGCCTGCGCGCGGCGGGCCAGGACGCCTAGACTCGGCGGACCGGCAAGCGAGAACGGCGGGGGTACTTGGGCGGGCACCTGGCACTGGACGCGGGCGGGGTGCTCGCCGCCGTCGTCCTGGTGGTGGCACTGGTCTTCGGGCTGATGTTCGGCCGCCGCTGGCTGTTCGTGCGCCGCGGCGGCACGGTGGAGTGCAGCCTGCGCGTGATCCCCGAGGACGGTGCCCCGGGGGTGTGGCGCCTCGGCATCGGCCGCTACAAGGGCGATGTGCTGCACTGGCACCGCGTCTTCGGTTTCCGCAGAAGGCCCCGGCAGGTGATCCACCGCCGGGGCCTCGTCGTCTCCAACCGCCGCACCCCCGATCCCGGCGAGGCCGAGGGCCTGCTGCCGGGCGTCGGGGTCATCGAGGTCCGCGACGGCGACCGGACCTTGGAACTGGCGATGGGAGCGTCCGCGCTGACGGGCTTCCTCGCCTGGCTGGAAGCCGCCCCCCCGGGCTTTCCAGTGGATCTGCACCAGCCTGAATGACGGGGGGAAGAACAGGTGGGCAAGCTTCGTTCGGGAGCCGCCGCGTGCGCGGCCGCGGTCATGGCGGCGGTCGCCGCGGCGGTCCCGGCGGCACGCGCCGCGGACGCCGGGGACACGGATCTCGCCGCGATGGTGCGGCTCGGTGACGTCCGGCGGCACATGGCGGCGTTCCAGGAGATCGCCGACCACAACGGCGGCGACCGCGCGGCCGGGAGGCCCGGCTACGAGGTCTCGGTGAAGTACGTGGCGGGCCGGCTCAGGCAGGCCGGGTTCACGCCGAGGATCCAGCGGTTCGACTTCACGTACTGGTCGGAGAAGTCCCGTCCCCTCTTCGCGCGGACGGGCCCGGGGAAGGCGCGCTACAAGCCGGGCAGGGACTTCCTGACCCTGCTGTACTCGGGGTCGGGCGACGTGACGGCCCGCGCCGTCGCCGTCGACGTCCCGGCGAGCGGGGACGGGTCGAGCGGCTGCCAGGCGTCCGACTTCGCGCGCTTCCCGAAGGGCGCGATCGCGCTGACGCAGCGGGGCTACTGCACGTTCGAGACCAAGGCCGCCAACGCCCAGGCGGCGGGCGCGGGCGCGCTGGTCCTCTACAACAAGCCGGGCGAGAAGGGCCCGGTGAAGGGGACGGTCACCAAGCCGCACCGCATCCCGGCGATCTCGGCGTCGCACCGGGTCGGGGCCGCGCTGGTCAAGGCCGCGCGGAACGGCGGGGTGCGGCTGCGGGTGCGGACCTCCGTGCGCAGCGGCAGCAAGCCCGCCGCCAACGTGATCGCCGAGACCCGGCCGGGCCGCGACGACAACGTCGTCCTGCTCGGCGCGCACCTCGACAGCGTCCGCGCGGGGCCGGGCATCAACGACAACGCGTCCGGCGCCGCCACGGCGCTCGCCGCCGCCGAGCGGATCGGCGCGCTCGGCGCGGAGCGGCTGCGCAACAAGGTCCGCTTCGCCTGGTGGGGGGCCGAGGAGGAGGGCCTGCGCGGCTCGGAGCACTACGTGTCCACGCTGGACGACGCGGACCGCCGCAAGATCGCCCTGAACCTCAACCTGGACATGCTCGGGTCGGTGAACGGCGTGCGCGGGATCTACGACGGCGACGACTCGTCCGGCGGCCGTGCGAAGCCGCCCGCGGGGTCCGGCGCGATCGAGAAGATGTTCAGGGACTACTTCGCGGGACGCGGGCTGCGGACGTCGGAGAGCGCGTTCAACGGCCGTTCCGACTACGGGCCGTTCATCAAGCGCGGCATCCCCGCGGGCGGCATCGCGACCGGCGCGGAGGGCGTCAAGACGGCCCGCGAGGCTAAGTCGTTCGGCGGGAGGGTCGGGAAGCCGTACGACCCCTGCTACCACGCCAAGTGCGACACCATGAAGAACGTCGATTTCAAGCTGCTCGACACCAACGCCGACGGGGTCGCGTTCGTCGTCCAGCGGCTGGCCTGGAGCACGCTCCCGGTGAACGGGGCGGCGCGGCGCGCGCGGATCGCGACGGGCCCCGCCCCGGCGGAACCGCTCTGGCTGGGGGACCGGCTCTTGCGCTGACGGTCAGGACGGGACGATGGTGATCCCGGCGTCCTCGGTCGTGGCCTTGATGCGGCGGTGCGAGCTGGAGTCCTGGTGGACGCGCCCGTCGATGCGCTTGGAGCCGGTCGTCGTGGACAGGCTGATCGCGTAGCCCTCGCCGGAGGGGACGCCCACCCGGATCGAACCGGTGCGCGTGCCCGCCTCGACGTCGGCGGGCGGCGCGGTGAAGCCGAGCACGACGCGGCCGTCGTCGGAACGGGCCGTCAGCCGCTCGGCGGCCAGCCCGGTCGCGGTGATCGAACCGGCGGCGGTGCGCAGCCGCGCGGTGGCGGCCCGGCCCGACACGGTGATCCTCCCGTCGTCGGTCCGGGCGGTGAGGGTATCGCTGTCGAGGGCGGAGGCGGTGATCGAGCCGGCGCGGGAGCGCAGGTCCGCGCCGGCCGCGCGGCCCGACACCCGGACCGAGCCGTCGCCGGAACGGACCGTCAGGGACCTCGCGCGCAGGCCGAGCGCGGTGATCGAGCCGTCCCGGGAGCTGAGCGCCACCGAGCCGGACAGGCCGTTGGCGGTGACCCGGCCGTCGCCGGTGTGCACCTCGACGGGCGTGGCGCGCGGCACCTCGACGCGGTAGGAGACGCCGCAGACGCTCGTGCCGAAGATGTTGGCGGAGCAGGACGCGGTCAGCGACAGCGTCGTCCCCTCCACGGCGTGCTTCGGGTGCGGCCGGTTGTGGCGGTTGGACCAGCGCAGCCTCTCCTGGACGCGGATGCCGGGGGAGTCGGTCGCCACGATCTCGACGCCTCCCTGGCCGGTGTGCACCTTGAGGGCGCGGGCGCCGGACGGGGCGGTGTACGAGCGCGTCTCGTCGTGGCGCCCGACGTCCACGTTGCCGCAGCCGCTCAGCGCCCCGGCCGCGGCCCCCACTGCGGTCAGCGCGGCCGCGCCAGCCAGGATCCTCACGTCGTTCTCCCGCCTCGTCGTCCCCCGGTACGGGCCCTAGGGCCTGTCCGGTGGATCTTCGATCGGCTGCGCGACGCGCAAGGACCACCGGACAGGTCCCAGCCTCGCCGAGGGGCCGGGTGGCACCAGGAGGCGGACCGGCGTTCCCATGGTGGGGTTAACCCCACCACCGGGGCGGCCGGGGCGGGGCGGCGGAACGGGGTCAGCGTTCGCCGCCGGGCTTCCACAGGATGTCGCCGTGGCCCGCGTTGGCGACGCGGCAGAGGATGAACAGCAGGTCGGACAGCCGGTTGAGGTAGCGGGCCGTCAGCGGGTTGACGCCGCCGTCGGGGCCGTCGCCGCCGACCGGGGCCGCGCCGTGCTCCTCGATCGCCGCCCAGGCGGACCGTTCGGCGCGGCGGGTGACGGTGCGGGCGACGTGCAGCAGGGCCGCGCCGGGCGTACCGCCGGGGAGGATGAAGCTGCGGAGCTTGTCGAGGGCGGCGTTGTGCTCGTCGCAGTCGGCTTCGAGCCGTTCGACGTAGGCGTCGTCGATGCGCAGCGGCGGGAACTCGGGGTCGGGGACGACGGGCGCGCACAGGTCGGCGCCGACGTCGAACAGCTCGTTCTGCACGCGGGTGAGGAGGGTCACCAGGGGCGCGGGCAGGGCCCCGAGGGCGATCGCCGCGCCGATCGCGGCGTTGGCCTCCTCCGCGTCGGCGTACGCGGCGAGACGGGGGTCGGTCTTGCCGGTCCGGGACGCGTCGCCGAGCGACGTGGTGCCGTCGTCGCCGGTGCGGGTGTAGATCCGGGACAGCACGACCGGTGTCTCCCTGTTCTTGGCCATGCCCGTCAGCCTAACCCCGCCGGGCTCAGAAACCGGTTCGGTAATGTCGTGCTTACCTCGTACGGTGCCGCGTCCGACGCGCGGCACGATCCCCCGGAGGCCGCCGTGTACGACTACATCATCGTGGGAGCCGGCAGCGCGGGCTGCGTCCTCGCCGCCCGGCTGAGCGAGGACCCCGGCACCCGCGTGCTGCTGCTGGAGGCGGGACCGCCCGACGACGCCCCGGAGATCCACATCCCGGCCGCCGTCGCGTCGCTGATCAAGGGCCCGTACGACTGGGACTACAGCACCACGCCGCAGGAGCACGCCGCGGACCGCAGCGTGTACTGGCCGCGCGGCCGCACCCTCGGCGGCAGCTCGTCCACCAACGCGATGATCTACATTCGCGGGAACCGGTACGACTACGACACCTGGCGCGACTCGTACGGCTGCGCGGGCTGGGGCTTCGACGACCTGCTGCCGTACTTCGCGCGCGCGGAGGACCAGCAGCGCGGCGAGTCCCCGCACCACGGCGCGGGCGGCCCGCTGCGCGTCGAGGACCTGCGGTACCGGCACCCGCTCACCCGGGCGTGGGTCGGGTCGGCCAAGGCGTACGGCCTGGCCGCCAACCCCGACTTCAACGGCGCCGAGCAGGACGGCGTCGGCTTCTACCAGGTCACCCACCGGCGCGGGAAGCGCTGGTCGACCGCCGCCGGCTACCTGCGCCCCGCCATGGACCGGCCGAACCTCACCGTCGTCACCGACGCGCTCGCCACCCGCGTGCTGATCGAGGGCGGCCGCGCCACCGGCGTCCGGTACGAGGTGCGCGGCGAGCCGCTCACGGCCCGCGCCGAGGCGGAGGTGCTGCTGTCGGGCGGCGCGGTCAACAGCCCGCAGCTGCTCATGCTGTCGGGCGTCGGCCCGGCCGACCACCTGCGCGGGCACGGCATCGACGTGGTCGCGGACTCCCCGGTCGGGCAGGGCCTCCAGGACCACCCGTTCGTGAACGTCATGTTCGCCACGCCCCGTACCAAGAACCTGTGGGAGCTGGCGAACGCCCGGTCGTTCGCGCTCTACTCCGCGCTCGGCCGCGGGCCGTACGCCTCGAACGTCGCCGAGGCGGGCGGGTTCGTCCGCACGGTCGAGGGGCTGCCCGCGCCCGACCTCCAGTACCACGTGCTGCCCACGCCGTTCGTCGACCAGGGCCTCGTCGAGCCGTCCCAGCGCCTGCTGTCGGTCATGGTCACGGCGGTCGCGATCGCGAGCCGCGGGGCGCTGACGCTCCGTTCGGCCAGCCCGTACGCCAAGCCGCTGATCGACCCGGCCTACCTCGCCGACAAGGCCGACCTGGACATCCTGGTCGCCGGGATCCGGCAGGCCCGGGAGATCGCCGCCACCGGCCCCCTCGCGGGCCTGCTCGGCGGCGAGTGGGCGCCGGGCGAGCAGGCCGCGTCGGACGAGGACCTGGCCGCGTTCGTCCGCCGCGAGTGCGCGACGCTGTTCCACCCGACCTCGACGTGCGCGATGGGCGGGGACGGCGCGGTCTGCGACCCCGAGCTGCGCGTGCGGGGCGTCGAGGGGCTGCGCGTGGTGGACGCCTCGGTCATGCCGGTCGTCCCGCGCGGCAACACCAACGCCCCGACGATCGCGATCGCCGAACGCGCCGCGGACCTGATCCGGGGCCGAACGGTCTGAGACTCCCGGCGCCGGGTCCGCACGCGGGGGGCGCCTACGATGCGACCGTGCGGACTCTGGTGCTGTGGGACGTCGACCACACCCTGCTCAGCGTCAAGGGCCTGAGCAGGGAGATCTACGCGGAGGTCTTCCAGAAGCTGACCGACCGGCCGCTGGAGACGATCGCCTCGATGGCGGGCCGGACGGACCTGTGGATCATCGCCGAGACGCTGCGGATGCACGGGATCGAGCCCGTTCCCGGTGTGCTGCGGGCGTTCACGGACGGGCTGGCGGGGGCGTTCTCGGCCCGCCGCGACGAGATCGCCGCCCGCGGTCGCGTGCTGCCCGGCGTCCGCGCGGTGCTGGAGGCCGTGGCCGCCCGGGACGACGCCGTCCAGTCGCTGCTGACCGGGAACGCGCGGCCGATCGCCGTCCACAAGACGACCGCGTTCGGCCTGCACCCGCTGATCGACTTCGACGCGGGCGCGTACGGCGAGGACCACGCCGACCGCCCGCCCCTGGTCGCCCTCGCCCAGCGCCGCGCCGCACGCCTCCACGGGCGGGCGTTCGACGCCGCGTCCACCGTCCTGGTCGGCGACACGCCCCACGACGTCACAGCGGGCCGCCTCGGCGGCGCCCGCGTGATCGCCGTCGCGACGGGCTTCTCCACCGAACCCGAACTCCGCGCCGCGGGCGCCGACATCGTCCTCCCCGACCTCACCGACACCGAAGCCGTCCTCGCCCACCTCCTCCCTTGACCCCACCCCCTCCGCTTCCCGCGCCGTAGCCTGGGTGGGGCGAGGGCGGGAGGCACTGGCGATGCGGGACGAGCGCATGGAATCGGGGCCGGACGTCGGCGCGCGGATCAGGTACTTCCGCGAGCGGCGCGGGATGTCGCGGGAGGTGCTGGGCGGGCTCGTCGGGCGTTCCGGGCGCTGGGTGAAGGCGGTGGAACGGGGGGAGATCGGGCAGCCCAAGCTTCCGCTGCTGCTCAGCGTCGCCGAAGCGCTGAAGGTGCGGGACATCGCGGAGCTGGTCGGCGGGCGGCCCATGCCCGCTGACATGTTCCGCGGACCCGGGCATCCCGCGCTGCCCGCCGTCCGCGAGGCGCTCAACGCCGTGGCCGTTCCGCCGGGTGAGCCGCCCGCGCTCGGCGCGTTGAAGGCGAGGCTGGACGCGGCGTGGCGGGCGCGGCACGCGGCGCCGGACCACCGGACGGTGCTGGGGGCGCTCCTGCCCGAGCTGGTCCGCGACGCCCGCCTCGCCGCGCACGCGTACGAGGGCGACGAGCGGCGGCGGGCCCTGGCGGTGCTCGCGGGCGTCTACAACCTCGCGCAGTTCTTCCTGGCCTATCAGCCGTCCGCCGACCTGCTGTGGCGCGTCGTGGAGCGTTCGCTCATGGCGGCCGAGGAGGCGGACGACCCGCGCGCGTTCGCGGGCGCCGTGTGGCTCGCGGCCCAGGCGCACCGCGACGCCGCCGACTTCGACGCCGCCGAGGCCGTCAACCGCGAGGCGCTGGAACGGCTCGCGCCGCGCATGGCGGACGCGGACACGGAGCTGCTCGCGCTGTGGGGCGCCCTCCACCACGAGGTCGCGTACACCGCCGCGCGGTCCGGCCGGCGCGGGACGGCGTGGCGGTGGTGGGAGAAGGCGGACGGGGTGGCACGCCGCCTGCCGCCGGGCCACTACGACCCCATGACGTCGTTCAGCCGGGTCGTCATGGGCGCGCACGCGGTGACGGTCGCGGTCGAGACGCGGCAGGGCGGCGAGGCCCTCAGACAGGCGGCCCGTACCGCGTCGGCGGAGATCCCCTCGCAACCGCGCCGCGGCCGCCACCTCATCGAGGTCGCGCGGGCGTGGCGGCTGGGCGGCGACAAGGCGGCGGCGCTCGCCTCGTTGAAAGACGCCTACGTCGCCGCGCCGGAGACCATCCGCTTCAACGGCTACGCCCGCCGCATGGCGCAGGACCTCGCAGGCGAACGCGGCGCCTTGCAGCGGGACGCCCGCGAACTCGCCGACCGCATCGGCGTCCTGGTGTAACCGAAACCAGGGGACAGGAACCCTGTCCGTCGCTGCGTTCGTGACGGCTTAGCGTCCTGAAATGGACACCGAGCGTGACATTGGTGAGGTCAAGGCGGAGCTCGGGAGGGAGTTTCCCGGGTGGCGGTTCATCGTGAGCGATCGGCGGCGCTGGTGGGCGCTGCGCGGGCCGTTGCCGCCGGAGCTGGTGAACGAGGTGGACGTCGTGGACGCCGACACCGCAGAGCAGCTCCGGGCGTTGCTGGGGGAGGTCAGGACGGGCGGGAGATCCAGCCGGTGGTGAGGACGAGGCCGGAGGGGCGGTGGACGGTGAGGAAGCCGAACGGGGGGTCGAAGGTCACTTCGACGCGGCGGGCCCGGTGGGTGGTGGTGGGCGGGGCGCCGCCGGGGGCGGCGGCGATCGCGGTGACGGCCGCGGCCTCGAAGCCGTGGGCGTCGAAGCGGGCCAGGGCGTTCTGCTTGGCCTGGCCGACGGCGAGGGGCGCGGCGCTGATCCCCGGGAAGTGGCCGCGGGACGGGTCGGTGACGGTCGCGAGGCCGAAGACGTCCGGAAGGGACAGCAGGTCGTGGGACGACGACACCGTGAACGGCGGAACGGTGAGGAGCAGCGCCGGGGCGGGGAAGGGCGACTCCTCGTAGCGGACGGTGATGCCGGGGCCGGGCGTTCCCTCGGGCAGGTCGGCGGCCGTGACGGCGGGGTGCCGGTGGTCGAGGGTCCCGATGGCGGCGGTGAGGACAGTGCCGGGGACTGGGCGCCGCGGACGAGGTGGAGGTCGATGTCGTCCGTTCCGGCGACGCAGGCCATGGTGACGGCGCCGGTCGGCGCGGCGGCGACGCAGGCCAGCCCGAGGTGGCCGGTGGAGCGGCGCAGGACGGTGTCGCCGTGGAACGGCTCGAACCACCGCGTGCGGACGGTGAGCGCGTTGGCGAGGACCAGGCGCGACTCGTCGGTCACCTCGATGGGCAGGGCGGGGATGAGGCCGCCGGTCCGTTCGGACGCCCAGGCGTCGAGGCGGCGCTGGTCCTCGCGCGGGTCGCCGGTGAGCGTGCCGCGGGTGCGGGCGGGCGGCGTCCAGGACGGGTCGAGCGCGAGGTCGTGCCGCATCCAGAGGGCGAGGGCGGAGCTGATGGCGGGGGACGCGTCGAGCAGATCGACCAGCGCCAGGCCCGCGTCGCGGGCGGACGCGGCGTCAAGGCCGACGGCCTTCTCCAGTTCGTCCCGTCCGGGACCGTCGGCGGCGGAGGCGAGCAGGGCGAGCAGCGGCCACGCGCCGGCCCCCGCGGCCACCGTGGACGACCCGGAGCAGGCCGCGGCCCAGCGGCCGGTCAGGGCGTTGGCGGCGGCGATGATCGTCTGCACAGTGGCCAGATCATGCCACTTCGGACGTACGGGGGCGACCGGCCAGCCGCGACGTACGACGTCGAGGATCTCGCGCGCGACCTCGCGGTCGGGATGGCCCGCGCCGGTGGCCTTCAGGACGTGCTGGGCCACCTCCAGCGCGGCCGACCGGTCGCCGGGATCGCCGGTGCGGCGCTAGCGGATCAGGTAGGGGTCGAGGCCGTCCTCGCCCTCCCCGGTGTCCGCGAACCGGTTGACCCGGCGCTGGACGGCGGTCGAGCGGTTCCCCGGGATCCATCGGCGCCCGCGGTGCCCGTCAAGGCCGCTGACCGTCTGCGGCCGGAAAGGAGAACGCCCCCGTCCTCAGGACGGGGGCGTGAATCGGGTGGGGGACGCGGCGGGCGTCACCGCTTGAGGGCCTTCAGGAGCCGGGCGCGGCGCGCGGCCTTCGCCTCGGCGCGGAACTCCCGTACGCGGTCGTCCACGATGACCTTGCTGAACTCCGGGCGGATCATGTGCTTCTCCTCGAACCCGCCGGGCGGCCACTCCGCCCGACATCCTCAAGGTTCGTCCTAAGGCGGTGCCCGGCACATCGGGACTACGCCTTATCTCAGGGTCCTAGGACGCCTTAGACGCCGCCTAGGACGGCTTAGGGCGGCTTAGGCGCGAAAAATGAATTGACGTGCCCCGGTGGCCTCACTAATCTGCACGGCATGTCCGACCCTGAGGCGTCCAGACTCTGAGCCACGCCCGTCCGGCAGTATCCCGCCGGACCTTTCCGGCGTTCCCGCCCGCCCGTACGCCGGGCGCTCACGTGCTCACTCATCTGACTGCGTTCCGCCATCAACGATTAACGGCGGAGTCGCGGAGTTCTGTCATGCCATTCATTTTCAGCGGCTCGGACAATGCCGCCCTGAGCCTGCGCCCTGAAATCGGGCCCGATCCTCCCTGCCTCGCCGTTTCCGCATCCGAACGACGAGAAGGGAAGACATGGCCGCCTCAGGATTCAGGAAGAAATCCCGCGCGAACACCCGTTCGCGCCGCGCCCAGTGGAAGGCCCCGATGCCCCGACTGGGGCGCTGCTCCAACCCGGCCTGCGGCGAGCTGAAGCCGCAGCACGCGGCCTGCCCGTCCTGCGGCCACTACAAGGGCCGCCAGGCACTCCGCCCGTCCAAGCCCTGACACGCCTCCGGGCCCGCCGCGAGTGCGCGGCGGGCCCGGAATTCCGTGAAGCGGGCGCCGCCTTCGACGGCCCGGCCGTACGGCGATACCGGAACGGGCCGTCACCGCGGGCCCGCCTTCTGCGGCGGCGCTCGCGTTCAGAATCGGGTGCTCGTGTCCTCGCACATGATCGTGTAGTCACCGCCGCAGTGGGTGCAGATCGCCGGTACGTGAGCGGCCGGCAGGCCGGGGACCGCGGCGAGCGCGGCGAGGTCGATGGGACCGCAGTCGCGGGGCTGGATGTGAACGGCCATGATGTCTCCTTGATCGCTCCTGATGATGTTCCGCCAGCCGTTCCGGTGACCGAACGGCCCGGCAGCAGCATCAGACCATCACCCTCCGTGACTGGATAAGAAGGGGCGGAGTGACCTCCGCCTCCCCGGCCGGCCACGCCTGGCCTCCCGCCGTGTCGACGCCCCCACCGGCAGACCGAACTCCCCGCCGCTGACGCGGATACGACGAACGGGCCCCGCCTCTCCGGGGAACGGAGACTCCTGGTCTCACGACCCGGGACGGCGGGCGGTGTCAGCGACAGCCCCCGAGGACCGCGCCGCCGCGTCCACCACGAAGAGGGCATCTCATGAACAACCCCTGGCGCGAGGCGTTCCTCGGACCCGCGTCGGAAATGGGACGGCTGCTCTCGCTCGGCGAGAGCCTCTCCAGGCTCGGGTGGGAGATCAACACGCGCGTCGGTACGACCCTGACCCGCACATGCTCACCGTGCGCGCGAAGGGGGCGGAGGTGCCCACACCGCTCAGTCGCGCCGCTTGGCCTTCGCGATCTGATCGACGCGCGCGGTCGTCATGCCCAGCTCCTCGCCGACTTCGCGCAGCGTGCGGGACTTGCGCAGCTCGATCACGTCGTCCTGGCGGATCTCCTTGATCTGCTGCTGAACTTCGGCCAGGGCGTGCAGGAGGTCGGTGGCGGCGCGGGCGCGTTCGGCGTGGCCGTCGATGGCGGTCAGGTCGGTGATGAGCCGGTCGAGGCTGCTGGTGTCCACAGCGGGAGAAACGCGTGAAAGACAAGATGGGTGCCCGCGAGGTGGTGTCCCCGATGGCGGTGATCGCGACAGCCCCCGCTCTCCTGGAGGGGAGCGGGGGCTGTGTGCTTTGTTGCGGGATTGTGGGGCTATCTCGTTGTTCCGGCGATGTTCAGTGCCGGTGTGGGCTTGTGGTGCGGCGTCAGATCTAATGGTGCAGCACCCACAGATCCCATCCCTCTTGGTCCTTGCGTTCCACGCATTGCGCGGACTCGTCGTAGTGACTTTCTATGTAGCCCTTTTCCATCCTGCAGATGCGTTCGCCGTCTGGTCCGAGTTCACCTCCGAGGCATGTCCATGCGGCGTGCGGTGAGTCACTGTTGCACGGGATGATGTGGTCGTCTTGGGCCTGGTTCGGTGAGTGCGTGTCGGCGGAGGCCGGTACGGCGGTGAGGGCGAGGGCGCCGGCGGTGAGCGCTGCACGGAGCCACAAAGTAACGCGCATGAGAACCTCTCTTGTCGGATCACGGAAGAACGGACCGTCACGGACGGTGACGTACGGTCATCAAAACACTTCACAGAGTGACCGGACAGGAGGGGGTGGGGTGAGTTCGTGGTCGCTGGGAGGACACCAGAGTCTCGCGACTCTTGGAGTGGAATGCACTGGGACCCGAGAACGCCGAGCTCAGCTCCATGGAATGGCGAAATACCCCGCCCTCGATAGAAAGGGAAGGGACGTTGATTCCGAACAGGAGTTCAGGTCATGTGGTCGGCCGATAGGCCAGGGCCTGCCGGGTCTTCCAGACGAGGTACGGCCACTTCATCCACGACGCGGCGGACCGCTGTAGACGCGTTCCCGGAGCCGTCTGAGGGCACCCAGCGTGCTGAAGGCGCCCTCAGACGGGGAGTTCCGGGGCGGGGTCAGCGCTTGTAGCGTTTGCCGTGGATGAGGTTGATCATGCCGAGGACGCGGGCCATCTCCTTCTCGGTGCGGTCGAAGGAGGTGAGGTTCATGGTCGCGAAGCGCTGGCGGGTGATCGCCTTCGGGCGGGCGAACTCGCGCAGGCCGTCGGGCCGTGGATGCGGCCGAAGCCCGACTCGCCGACGCCGCCGAACGGCAGGGCCGCGACCTGGGCGAACGCGGCGAACGCGTTGATCGAGGTCATGCCGGAGCGCATCCGGCGGGCGGCCTCCATCGCGCGGGAGCGGCTGCCCGAGAAGATCGAGCCGGCCAGGCCGTAGCTGGACTGGTTGGCCTTCTCGACGGCCTCGTCGAGCGACTTGACGCGGTGCACGGTGATGGTCGGGCCGAACGTCTCCTCGCGCACGGCGGACGAGTCGTCCGGCACGTCGGTGAGGACGACGGGCTCCACGTACGGCTTGCGGACGGAGTCGGGGCCGCCGACGACGGCCTTGCCGCCCTTGTCGAGGGCGTCCTTGATGTGCCGTTCGATGATGTCGAGCTGGGACGGCATCGTGATCGGCCCGTACGCGGCCTCGCGGTCGAAGCCGGGGCGCAGGTCGCCGGCCTTCGCGGTGAGCTTGCCGAGGAACGCGTCGTAGGCGTCGTCCACGACGTAGATGCGCTCGACGCCGATGCAGGTCTGGCCGGCGTTCGACATCGCGCCCCACAGGGCGGCGTCGGCGGCGGCGTCGAGGTCGGCGCCCGAGTCGACGATGCAGGCGTCCTTGCCGCCGCACTCGGCGACGATCGGGGTGAGGTTCTCGGCGCAGGCGGCCATGACGCGCTTGGCGGTACGGGTCGAGCCGGTGAAGGCGATCTTGTCGACGCCGGGGGACGAGGCGAGCGCGGCGCCGGTCGGGCCGAGGCCGGTGACGGTCTGGAGGACGGGGTGCTCGGGGATGACGCCCGCGAACAGCTCGGCGAGGAAGACGCCGACGCCCGGGGTGAACTCCGAGGGCTTGAACACCACGGTGTTGCCGGCGGCGAGCGCGTACGCGATCGAGCCCATCGGCGTGAAGATCGGGTAGTTCCAGGGGCCGATCACGCCGACGACGCCGAGCGGCTGGTACTCCAGCACGCACTTCTGGTTGATCGCCATCAGGCCCGGGAAGACGCCGCGGGGGCCGAGGACCTTGTCGGCGTTGCGCGCGGCCCAGTCGAGATGGGTGATCGCCATGATCGTTTCGAGCTGGGCGTCCTGGACCGGCTTGCCGGTCTCCTGGTGGATCAGCTCGGCCATCCGGTTGAGGTTGCGGGCGAGCGCGCCCTTGGCGTTGAGCAGGCGCAGGCGGCGCTCGCGCCGGCCGAGCGCCCGCCACCACCCGGCGGCCTCGCGCGCCCGTCCGATGGCCGCGGCGACCGCCTCGGCGCCGAGCACGGGGTGCTCGGCGACGACCTCGCCGGTGGCCGGGTTCAGGGACTCGAACGTCTCGGTGCTCTCCGTGGCCACGGACATGGGGAACCTCCCGGGAGGACCTCGTAAGTGATTGCTTGCACCTGGGTACCGAGTAGTAAATCACCTTAAGCCCGGAGGCCGTCCACAGGCCGGGGGACGAGGATCGCGGCGCCGAGGACCGCGCCGCGACCGAAGTCGCCGGTCAGTTCCAGAAGCGGAAGATGCTGAACCCGAACGAGATGGACGAGCGCGAGACGCCGAGCGCGCTCGTGACGTTGTGCACGATGTCGAAGAACTCGCGGTTGACCGGGCCGACCCACAGCAGCGCGAGGAGCAGCAGGAAGATGTAGCCGCCGTAGGCGTTGGCCTGCTCCACCCAGCGGCGCGGCAGGTACGGCTCGATGATCCCGAAGCCGTCCAGGCCCGGGATCGGCAGCAGGTTGAGCAGCGCCGCGGTGACCTGGAGGTAGGTCAGGAACGCGACCGCGAACCAGAACGTGCCGTGGTCGGCGGACGCGAAGTTCTTGAAGATCACCGCGAGCATCACCGCGAACAGCGCGTTCGACAGCGGCCCGGCGAGCGAGATCAGGCTGTGCTTGATCCGGCCGTGCACGGCGTGCCGGTCGATCCAGACCGCGCCGCCCGGCAGGCCGATCCCGCCGAGCAGGATGAACAGCACCGGGATCGCGAAGCTCAGCGTCACGTCGGCGTACTTGGCGGGGTTGAGGGTGAGGTAGCCGCGGGTCGCGACGCTGTGGTCGCCCGACCGGTACGCCAGGTAGGCGTGCCCGAACTCGTGCAGGCACAGCGACAGCACCCACGCCGCGACGACGAAGCCGAACACCGAGATCCGGGCGGCCTTGTCGGTCGTCATCCCGTACCGCCAGGCCAGCAGCCCGCACAGGACGGTCACCGCCACGATCACCAGGAACACCGGGCTCGGCTGGACCGCCGAGCGCCCCTGGTTCCCGTGCAGCGTCCTCATCACGGCCCCTCTCCGTGCGCGGCGCGCGCCGCGCCGCCCTCCGCCGGTGAGGTCCTGCCGTCCCGCCCGGCCTTTGCCTGCCCCAGAAGCTACCGCCTCCCGCGTAGCGCCCGCGTCAAGGGCCCGGATCGCGGGCCCCGGCCGGCGGCCCGGTCACGGGCCGGTGATCACCGGGACGACGTAGGTCCGCAGGAACCGGCGCAGCCCCTCGTCGTCGCGGTCGCGGTCCATCACGATCAGCGAGGTGATGATCCGGAACAGGAACTCGACCGTCCCCTCGACCTCGATGTCGGCCCGCAGCCGGCGCTGCCGCTGCGCCTGCTCGAAGTAGGGGCGGACGTAGTCGCAGCACTGGGCGAGGACGTGCTCGGCCGACCCCGCGACCGCGGCCTGCATGTGCCCCGCCGCCTCCGGGACCAGGAACCGCGCGACCGCCGGCTCGGCCCGGACGAACCTGACCGCGTCGAGGGTGCCCTCGACGATCGCCTCCGGCACCGACCGCTCGCGCCGCAGCCGCGCCGCCAGCCGGTCGAGGAACCGGTGCAGGTCGCGCAGGATGACGGCGAGGATCAGCTCGTCCCGGCCGCCGGTCACGCTGCGGTAGACGGTCGCGCGCGACAGCCCGGCCGCGGCGGCGATGTCCTCCACGGTGGTCTTGGCGACGCCGAAGCGCGCGAAGCACTCCTCCGCCGCGTCGATGATCCGCTCGCGGGTCGTGTCGGTGGTCGCCGGGGGCATGGGTGCAGATTACCGGCCCCGCGAAACCCCGCCACCGCGCCGCGGGACGGTCAGGTGGCGAGGCTGTACTCGAGCTTCCAGACGTGGCCGCCGTCCTCGGTGACGGTGATCCGGCCCTGCCCGCGGATGCCCTCCAGCTCGCCCGTCCCGGACGTGGGGACGATCAGCCAGCGCAGCCACTGGGTGTCGGCGGTGCCGTCCTCGCTGCCCGCGCTGTGCTGGAGCACGAACGTGCCCTCGCGCCCGTGCAGGATGCCCCGGACGAGCTCCACCCCCACGTACGCGGCGGGCCCGCCCGCCGTCTCGACGGTGAGGAGGTCGGCGGTGCTGGCGCCCACCAGGTCGCCGTGGAAGGTCTTGCGGACGTGCACCCGGGTCAACTTCGTGCCGCCCTGCTCGTCGTACGGCTTGTCGGCTTCCCAGGTGTCGATGTCGAAGGTGCCGCCGGCGTGAAGGGTCGTCATGCCGCAATCATGCCCGCCGCGGCGGCGCCTGTGCGGGCCGCGCGTACCGAATCGGCCTCAGAACAGGGTGCCCTCGTGCTCGATGCCGCGCAGGGCGTCGTAGTCGAGGGTGACGCAGTCGATGCCGCGGTCGGTGGCGAGGACGCGGGCCTGCGGCTTGATCTCCTGCGCCGCGAAGACGCCGCGGACGGGCGCGAGGTGCGGGTCGCGGTTGAGCAGCTCCAGGTAGCGGGTGAGCTGCTCGACGCCGTCGATCTCGCCGCGCCGCTTGATCTCGACCGCGACCGTCGCGCTGCCGTGGTCGCGGCACAGGATGTCGACCGGCCCGATCGCGGTCGGGTACTCGCGGCGGATCAGCGTCCAGCCGTCGCCGAGCGTGGTGATGTGCTCGGCGAGCAGCTCCTGGAGGTGGGCCTCCACGCCGTCCTTCTGGAGACCCGGGTCAAGGCCCAGCTCGTGGGACGAGTCGTGCAGGAACTCCTCGATCGTGAGGATCAGCCGTTCGCCGGACTTGCCGTGCGTGACCGTCCAGCGCGCGACCGCCCCGTTCTCCTCGATCGGCTCCTCGCGGAGCGTGCAGGGCGGGTTCATCCAGTTGAGCGGCTTGTAGGCGCGGTCGTCGGCGTGGACGCTCACGCTGCCGTCGGACTTGATGAGGACGAGCCTGGGGGCCATGGGCAGGTGGGCGGTGAGCTTGCCGGCGTAGTCCACACTGCAACGGGCGATAACGAGACGCACGGTGCCCCACCCTAGTAAGCCCGCCGACCCGTTGGGACCCGGTCAGCGCAGCCCGGCGTAGCCGCGGAGGGCGTCGCGTTCGGACGGCAAGCTCCACGCGGTCAGGATCTCGGTGAAGTTGACCCACTGCCAGGTCGGCTCGGACATGCCGGCGAGGACGCGGACGGCTCGCTGGGCGTCCTCGGGAAGGGTCTCGTACGGGCCGGGCGGCTCGGGCGGGGGCGGGCCGAAGGTCAGGCGCAGCGCGGCGGCGGCCATCCCGAACGAGGCGATCTCCGACGTGCGCGACAGCCCGTCCAGGACGGCGTCCACGGCCTCGCGGGGGATCTCGCCGTCCAGCTCGGCGAGGCAGGCGGACGAGTAGGCGCGCAGGTCGCCGTCCATGAACGCCACGGGCGGGCCGTCCTCGGGCACGGCGGGCGGCTCGGCGCTCGCCGCGGCCAGCTCGGCGATGACGCCCGCCTCGGTCGCGCCGAGCCGCGCCAGCGCGACCGCCGCCGCCCAGCGCACCAGCCCGCTCCCGCCGTCGCGCGCGGCGTCCGAGCCGGACGCGGTGTCCGAGCCGGGCGCGGTGTCCGAGCCGGGCGCGGCGTCGAGGTACCGGCGGAGCCGGGGGACCGAGCCGGTGTCGCCGAGGAGGCCGAGCGAGACGATCGCGTTGGCGGTGACGGACGCGTCGTCCTCCGCGCCGAGCAGGGCCCGGAGCGCGGGCGCGCACTCGGCGGCGTTCTCCGGGAACCAGCCGAGCGTGTACGCGGCCGCGGCCCGTACCGCCGGGTCGGGGTCGGCGAGCAGGGCGCGGAAGACGGGCGTCCCTGCGCGGACGGCGTCGTAGGCGTCCAGTTCCGCCCGGGCGAACCGCCGCGACCGGGCGTGGTCGTACGCGTCGCGGCGCATCTCGCGGACGCGGCGCTCGCTCTCGCCGCGGGCCTCGGCCACCCACGCGTCGAGCTCGCGGAGCCGCTCGGCCTCGTCCACCGCGAGAACGGCCGCGACCTGCGCCCGCCACCCGGCGGCGTCCACGCCCGCGGGCAGGTGCGACTCGTCGAGGCCGATCGCGAGGGCCGCGAGCAGGTGGACGACCTCGTCCCGGTCGGGCGTCGGCGGGTGCGCGGCGAGCGCCAGCAGGAACGGCACCGCGTGCGCCGCCGCCTCGTAGCGGCTGCCCTGGTGGAAGATGTTGCCGTACAGGTGGTGCAGCGCCGTCGCGCGCTCGGCGGGATCGGCGGACGTCAGCTCCCTGACCTGCGCTGGAACGTCCTCGGCGGGACCGTAGGCGTGCGCCAGGGCGGCCCAGTCGATCTCGTCGAGCCCGGCCAGCGGGTCATGATCGTTCATGCTCCGCGATTCTGCCAGCGGGCACCGGTCTTATGCCGGTGCTTACGGTGTTCCGCCTGCTTGAGGGCTTCTAAGTCGTTCCCGGAGTGGATATAGGGCTTCGTCCCGATGTAGGGGCACCCGCCTTAGAACGAACCTCTTAGATGTCGGGCCGGAAGGACGGGCCCGCGACGGAGGAGGGGCCGTGTTCCACCACGACATCATGCATTCGATCATCCAGGAGCGGACCCGCGACCTGAGGGCGGAGGCGAAGGCCGCCCGCGACGCCGGGCGGGCCCGGCGCGCCCGCGCCTACTGGGCGGAGCGCGCCACGTGGACGTCCCGCGGCGTGCGCCGCCCCGGCCGTCCCCGCGCCGCCGCGGCGGGCCGCTGAGCCGAGGCCGGTTACGGGCGGTGAGCGCGGCTGTCAAGCCTGGTATTTACGGTGAGTCGTGTCTAGCGTCACGAGTGGTGGGTGCCCGTCCCTTGTGAAAGGAACCAGGCGATGTCCCTTGACGTGTCCCCGGAGCTCCTCGAAGACGCGCAGCGCGGCGAGATCGACGACAAGGCGTTCGTGGAGTGCATCCGGACCTCGCTCCCGTACGCCTGGGAGATGATCAGCGGTCTGGTGGCGCGGCTCCAGGTCGACGGCGGCGAGTTCGCCGACAACCTGACGCCGCCGCCCGACGAGAAGGCGCGCGGCCAGCTCCTGCGGGTGCTCGCCAGCGACGCCATGCGCGGGACGCTGGAACGGTACTTCGGCGTGAAGCTGGCGTTCCAGAACTGCCACCGCGTCGCCGTCTTCCCGACGGGCGACTCGGACGAGTACCGGCGGTTCGTGACCGCGCGCGAGCAGATCCTCAACCAGTCGCCCGAACTGCGCGACTGCTGACGCCGCCGCCTGCGGCGCAGGCACGCCACGGGGGCCGGACCGCCATCGCGGTCCGGCCCCCGTCGTATTCGGACGTTCAACGAGGCTCGATCACGTTTTCTCCGCAGGAACGGCGGCGCGGACCTTGGGAACGACCTCCGCGCCCAGGCGTGCGATGTTCTCCAGTGTCGCGGTACGGGATCCGGCGGCCTCGACCAGGAGGATGACGTGCCGGACCCCTGTCCGTCCGACCGTGCGGACCAGGCGTTCCGCGCAGTAGTCCGGCGACCCGACCGGATGCAGGTCGCACAGGCGCCGCGTGTAGGCGACCGGGTCGTTCGGGCGGCGAGGACGGTCGTCGACCGGCACGTAGCCGTCGAGCCCGGGGCCGAGCCAGGGCGGCATCTCCCGCATCAGCGTCGCGACGGCCTCCTCCCGCGTTCCCGCGACCTGCGCGAGATGCGTCGAGATGTGCCCGATCCGGCCGTCCGCCGCCCCTTCCGTACGGGACGCGGCGTAGCGGGCGAGGGCGGCGGCCTTCTCCTCGTCGTCCACGTGCATGCCCAGCAGCATGGGCAGGCCGCGCGCGGCGGCCAGGGACTCGGTGGCGGAGGAGGTGCACGCGACCGCGACGGGCGGCGGCACGGGCGCGCGCGGTACGACCGGCACCTCGCGGAACCGGAACCGCTCGCCGGACCATCCGACCCGTTCCGAACGCAGCCAGGCCAGGAGCAGGTCGAGCGACTCGGCGAAGCCGTGCTCGTAGCGCGGCAGGCCGGTGCCGAAGACCTCCAGCTCCCGCCACGGCCCGCCGCGCCCGACGCCGAGGCGGAACCGGCCGCCGGACACCAGCGACAGCAGCGCCGCCTGCTCGGCGAGCGCGACCGGGTGCTGGCTGGACAGGACGCTGACGGCCGTGCCGACGTGCACGCGCGACGTCAGCCCGAGCAGGTGCCCGGCCAGCACGGTCGCGGACGGCACGACGCCGTACGGCATGAAGTGGTGCTCGGCGAGCCACACGTCGTCGAACCCGGCCCGCTCCGCGGCGACCGCCGCCGCGGCGGTCCTGGCGAGGGCGGCGGCGTCGTCCTGGCCGGGGAAACGGGCGGAGAGGAGGAAGATTCCGAAGCGCACGCTCCCCTCGTACCCGCCCGCCGGGCCGGCCGAGCGCTCTGGGAGACTGCCGGGCATGAGCAGCGGTTCGTTCAGCAGGGTCGGGGTCGTCGGACTGGGCACCATGGGCGCGGGCATCGCCGAGGTGCTCGCCCGGGGCGGTCTCGACGTGGTCGGCGTCGAGGTGGACGCGGAGGCGCTGGAGCGCGGGCGCGGGCACCTGGAGCGCTCGACCGGGCGGGCGGTCGAGCGCGGGCGGCTGACCGGGGAGGCGCGCGACGCGATCCTCGGACGCACCACGCTGACCACCGAGTTCGCCGACCTCGGCGGGTGCGACCTGGTGATCGAGGCCGTGCCCGAACGGCTCGACCTGAAGCGCCGCGTGTTCGCCACGCTGGACGGGGTGTGCCGGGAGGACGCGGTGCTCGCCACCAACACCTCGTCGCTGTCGGTCACCGACATCGCGGTCACCACCCGCCGCCCGTCCAAGATCGTCGGCGTGCACTTCTTCAACCCCGCGCCGGTGATGCGGCTGGTCGAGGTGATCGGGACCGTTCTCACCGAGCCGGACGCCGTCGCGCGCGTCGCCGCGCTCGTCGAGGACCTCGGCAAGACGCCGGTGACGGTCGGCGACCGCGCGGGGTTCGTCGCCAACCGCCTGCTGTTCGGCTACCTCAACCAGGCCGCCGGGATGCTGGAGTCGGGGCACGCCACCCGCGACGACATCGACACCGCCATGAAGGGCGGGGCGGGCCTACCGATGGGCCCGTTCACCCTGATGGACCTGATCGGCCTCGACACCTGCCTGGAGGTGCTGGAGGCGGTCTACGCCGAGTCGCGCGACCGGCGGCACGCGCCCTCGCCCGTGCTGCGCGAGCTGGTCGCCGCCGGGCTGCTCGGGCGCAAGACCGGCCAGGGCTTCTACACCTACGGCGGCACCGCCTCCGGGAACGAGGGCGCGGCGGGCGACGCGGCCGACGGCCCGCCCCCGGTCGTCGGCGTCGCCGGAACGGGCCCGTACGCGACGGCCGTCGCCCGCACCTGCGGCGCGGCGGGCGCCGAGGTCCGGCGGGTCGCGGCGGACGACGAGGCGGCCCTGTCCGGCTGCGACCTGGTCATCGAGGCCGCCGGGACGGACGCGGAGCGGGCGCCGGCCCTCGCGGCGCTGGCGAAGGCCGCGCCGCCGGACGCGGTGCTCGCGACGACCGCCGTGACCGTCCCGGTGATCGGGCTCGCGGTCGCCTCGGGCCGTCCCGCCGACGTGGTCGGCCTGCGCTTCCCCGAGGCGGACGGCACGCTCGTGGAGATCGCCGCGACCGTCGCGAGCGCCCCGGGCTCGCCGACCGCGCGGCCGCCCTCGCGGAACGGCTCGGGCTGACGGCCGTGCGCGGCCGCGACCGCGCCGGGGGGATCGTGGACGCGCTGCGCTTCCCGTACCTCAACGACGCCGCCGCGATGCTCGGCGCGGGCTACGCGGGCGCCGACGCGATCGACGCCGCGATGACGCTCGGCTGCGGCTACCCGACCGGTCCCATCGCCGACCTGGACCGGCTCGGCCTGGACCGCGCCGTCGCCGTGCTGCGGGCGCTGTACGAGGAGACCCGCGAGCCCGCGTTCGCTCCCGCGCCGCTGCTGGAGGAGCACGTCACCGCGGGCCGTCCGCTCCGCTGAGACGGCCGAATGTCCTGGATACCCTGGATTCCATGAGCCCCCGCAAGAACCGCCGAATCCCCCGGGACCGACGTCCGCCCGGCGGGAACGGCGACGGCGGCGGGGGCCCGTGGAGCCAGGAGACCGAGCGAGGCCCGGACGGCGACTGGATCGTCCGGAGCATCGCGGGCGCGAACGCGGCCAAGCCGTACCGCTGCCCCGGCTGCGACCAGGAGATCCCGCAG
Organism: Actinomadura sp. J1-007; assembly: GCF_009793335.1. Classification (GTDB taxonomy): domain Bacteria; phylum Actinomycetota; class Actinomycetes; order Streptosporangiales; family Streptosporangiaceae; genus Spirillospora; species Spirillospora yumaensis. Next base: position 4,752,684 of record NZ_WING01000001.1, read on the forward strand.
GGCGTCCCGCACGTGGTGGCCTGGCCCGCGGACGGCCGGGGCGACGCGGACGACCGGCGGCACTGGCACCGCCCCTGCTGGGCGGCCAGGGCCCGGCGCGGCCCGCGCGTCCAGCGCGCGCGCAACGCCCCGCGCTACTGACCACGACCAGTCCACGACCACATCAGGGCCACGGCCACGCGCGAGCGGAAGAGGGAACGATGGCGGAGATCAGGGCGGCCACGGTGCTGCCGGCGCGGCGCGAGGAGATCACGCTGCACACCCAGGACGGGCTGGAGCTGGTCGGTGAGCTGGCCCTGCCGCCCGAACGGCCGCCGGTCGCGACGCTCGTCTGCCTGCACCCGCTGCCGACCGCTGAGGGCATGATGGACAGCCACGTCCAGCGCAAGGCGTCGTACCGGCTGCCCGCGCTCGCCGACATCGCCGTCCTGCGGTTCAACACGCGGGGGACGTCGTCGCCGCGCGGCACGTCGCAGGGCGAGTTCGGCGGGGGCGAGACCGAGCGGTACGACGTGGCGGCGGCCGTGGAGTTCGCCGAGTTCCACGACCTCCCGCACCCGTGGCTTTTCGGTTGGTCCTTCGGCAGCGAACTGGCCCTCAAGTGGGGCCGCGACCCGGCCGTGGAGGGTGTGATCCTGCTCTCGCCGCCGCTGCACCGGGCCGGCGACGCCGACCTCGACGCCTGGGGGGCCGACGGCCGCCCGGTGCTGGCGCTCGTACCGGAGCTGGACGACTACCTGCGCCCGGCCGAGGCGCGGGAACGGTTCAAACGCGTCCCCCAGGCCGAGGTGGTCGCGGTGGACGGGGCCAAGCACCTGTGGGTCGGCGAACCCTACGTGCGCATCGCCCTCAACGAGATCGTGCGGCGCGTCGCGCCCCACGCGCACCCGCTTCCCACCGAATGGGACGAAACGGACAAGTAAACCCGCGCGACCGATCGCGGCCACCCCACTCAACCCCGACGCACAAACAGGCGACGATGACCTGACCGCCGCGTACACGGCGGTCATCGGGGACGAGAACGGGGAGGACGGCGCCACCATGACCGCCCAGCTCTACGCACGAGACGTCGGTGCGGGCACGCCCCTCGTCCTGCTGCACGCCTTCCCCCTGTCGTCGGCGATGTGGCTGGGCCAGCGCGAGGGCCTCGCCGACCGGTTCCGCGTGATCACCCCGGACCTGCGCGGCTTCGGCGGGTCGGTGCTCGGCGCGGACGAGCCGTCCGTGGACGCCATGGCCGACGACGTCGCCCGCCTGTTCCGCCGCCTCGGCGTGCCGCGCGCCGTCGTCTGCGGCCTGTCGATGGGCGGGTACGTCGCGATGGCCCTGTGCCGCCGCCATCCCGAGCTGGTGCTCGGCGTCGTGCTCTGCGCCACCCGCGCGTCCGCCGACGGTGACGCCGTGCGCGAGACGCGCCTGCGCCAGGCCGAACGGCTCGAACGCGAGGGCGGCGTCGGCGTCCTCGTCGACGAGGTCCTGCCGCACCTCGTCGGGCCCACCACGCTCCGGCAGCGCGCCCTGATCTACGGGCGGGTGCGCGGGCTCGTCCAGGCGACGCCCGCCCCGGCCGCCGCGTGGGCGCAGCGCGCGATGGCCGCACGGCCCGACTCGTTCGACACCCTGCGGGAGCTGAAGGTCCCCGCGCTCGTCATGGTCGGCTCCGAGGACGTCCTCGCGACCGAGGACGAGGCCCGCGAGATGGCGGACGCGCTGCCGAACGCCGAGCTGCTCGTCATCCAGCGCGCCGGGCACCTGTGCCCGGTCGAGCAGCCCGACCTGTTCAACCAGGCCGTGGCCGAGTTCGCCACCGCGGTGGCGCGCCTCGCGAACTGACCCGGCCGCGCTACAGCCGTTCCTGCCGCGGGAAGACGATCTCCCGGATCAGCAGCGAGATCGCGGCGGCGGTCGGGATCGCCAGCAGCGCGCCGACGACGCCGAGCAGCGTCCCGCCGATCAGCGCCGCGACGATCGTCACGGCGGGCTGCACGTCCACGGTCCGCTTCATGACCCGCGGGTAGACCAGGTAGTTCTCCACCTGCTGGTAGACGATGTAGAAGATCACCGCGGCGATGCCCTCGTAGGTCCCGGTGAGGAACGCGACCAGGCACACGATCGACGCGCCGATGGTCGCGCCGACCAGCGGGATCAGGTCGGTGACCGCGACGATCAGGGCGAGCGCCAGCGCGTACGGGACGCCGAGGATCTCCAGGAAGATGTAGGAGGTCACGCCCGCGATGAACGCGATGGTGAACTGGCCGGCGACGTACCCGCCGATCCGGTCGAGGATCTCGTCGCCGAGCAGCGCCACCCGCGCCCGCCGCGAGCGCGGCGCGAGCTGGTAGGCGAACGACTTGATCTGCGGCAGCGACCCGAGGAAGTACAGCGTCAGGATCAGCACGGTCAGCGTCTGGAACGTGCCGCTGAGCGCCATCTTGCCGACGTCGTAGGCGCGCTTGGCGAGGTCCTGCTGGAACTTCGAGTCGTTGATCTTGTCCTGGGCCTGCTGGAGCAGGTGGTAGCGCTTGTCCCACTCGGCGATGCGCCGGTTGCCGCGCAGCTGCTGGATGTAGTCCGGGACGTTCTTGGTCAGGTCGGTGACCTGCTCGGTCAGCGGCGGGATCAGCGAGGCGAGGAACCCGGCCACGAACAGCAGCACCCCGAGGAACACCACCGCGACCGCCCAGCCGCGCGACAGCCCGAGCCGCTTCAGCCGTTCGACCGCCGGGTTGAGCCCGACCGCCAGGAACATCGCCACCAGGATCATCACCAGCACCGACTGGGCGTTGGTGGCGGCCTTGACCAGCAGCCACGCGGTGATCACGCCCAGCGCGCCGGTGAACCCGAACACGAACGGATGCGCCCGCCCGAGCGGCTCCCCGGGCCGCCCGAACGGGAACAGCCGGTTGACCCCCGCCTCGCGCTTGCGCTGCTCGATGTCGTGCACCGGATCGGGCACGTCCCCCGCCGGAACCGTGCCCCCCGCCACGGCCACCGCCCGCGAACCCGCCCCGTCCTCAACGCCCTCGCCGGAACGCACACCAGAAGCGCCCGCACCCACGGCACCCTTCGCGCCCTCCGTGCCCTCCGCCGCGTCGTCATCCGGGCGCCTGCCGCGCCCGGCATCGCCCGTGTCTTCGCCGGAACGCGCACCAGGAGCGGCTGCGCCGGTGTCGTTCTTCGCGCCCGCTGTGCCTTCCGCCGCGTCGTCATCCGCGCGCCCGCCGGGCCCGGCATCGCCCGTGTCTTCGCCGGAACGCGCACCAGGAGCGGCCACGCCGGTGTCGTTCTTCGAGATCCCCTCGCTCTCGGCCGCGGCGTCGTCCGCGTCCTCGGAATGCGCGCCACCAGTGGCCGCGCCGGGGGCGTCTCTCGTGCGCTCGGTGCTCTCGGCCGCCTTGCCGTCTGAGTCGCGTCCGGCGTCGTCTGCGTCGTCGTCGGAACGGGTGTTGTCAGGGGCCGGGCCGGCGGTGTTCTTCGCGGCTCCTGAGCTTTCCGTCGCGTCGTCGTCTGCGGGCGTGCCGCGTTCGGCGTCGTCCGCGTCGTCGGAACGGGGCGCGCGCGTGGCCGGGACCGGGGCGGGCGTGCCGTTGGGGGAGGTGCCGTGCGACTGGGACGGGCGATCGGCGGTGGCCCGCGGGATGGAGGGCTTCTCGGGGGAGGAGCCGGTGCGGATGCGGGCCTTCCGGGCGCGCCAGGCGCGGCGCAGGGTGGCCGCAGGGCTTCTGCCGCGCGAGCGGGGCTCGGCCGGGTCGCCGGGGGCGTCGTCGACGGGCGGGCCGGGGGAGGGGACGGACGCGCCGGAGTCGGCGGGCCCCTCGCCGGGGGCCGCCGACCGGTCCTTGTGGGGGCTCTCGTCGGGCACGCCGTCTCCTCTTTCCGTCCTGCCATACGCCTGGGCGGTCCGGTACCCAGGAGGGCGCGGACCGCACATTACGAGGTTGAGATGACGAAAAGCCTAGAGGTAGTTGACACCTCTAGGCTTTTCGGACGAGAACGGTACGTTTCAGGCTGCGGGGTGGGACGTGTCCTACTCCTGCCACCAGTCTTCGTCGTCCTCCTCGGACTTCTTGGCGCCCTTGCCGGGGGCGGCCTTCGCGGCGGCCTGCTGCTTCTGCTGCGCGGGCTGCTGCGCCTGGGCGGGCGCGGCCTTCGGCTCGGCGGACGAGATCGCGGCCTTCTCCGGCGGAGCGGGCAGCTCGGGCTCGCCACCGCCGCCGCCCATCGCCGGGGCCACCCCGCCGATGAGCTGGCGGAGCTGGTTGAGGTGGCTGGTGATGCTGTCGCGCTGGCGGGTGAGCTCGTCGACCTGGCGCTGCGCCGCGGTGCGGACCCGGTCGGCCTCGGACTTGGTCTCGGCGAGGAGCTGCTCGGCCTGGGACTTGGCCTCGGCGATGACCTGGTCGGAGTTCTTGCGGGCGTTGGCCATGAGCTGCTTGGCGTGCGAGTCGGCCTCGCGCCGGGTCTGCTCGGCCTGCTGGGTCGCCTTGGCGGCCCGCTGCTCGGCGGACGCCGCGCGCTGCTCGGCCTCGGCGACCAGCTTCTGGGTGGCGGCCTGGGCGTTGGCGTGCCGCTCGGCGTCCTGCCGGTCGGCCTCCTCGCGGCGGGCCGCGAGCTGGATCTCGAACTCGGCCTCGGCCTGCGCCCGCTGCGCCTCGCTCTCCTCCAGGATGCGCTGGGCCTGCGCGCGCATCTCGTCGGCCTGGCGCTTGGCGGTGGTGAGGATCTCGTCGCGCTCGCGCTTGGTGGACGCCCGGAGCTGGGCGACCTCGCGCTCGGTGGTGGTGCGCAGCTTGGCGATCTCGCGCTCGGCGGCGGCGCGCTTCTCGGCGACCTCGTGGTCGGCGGTGGCGCGCAGCTTGGCGACCTCGCGCTCGGTCGTCGAGGTCAGCTCGTCGGCCTCGCGGCGGGCGGAGGTGCGGACCTCCTCGGCCTCGCGCTCGGCCGCGTTGCGCATGTCATCGCCCTCGCGCTGGGCGGTGGCGCGCAGCTCGGCGGCCTCGTTCTCGGCCGTGGCGCGGTGCTCGGCGGCGTCGACCTTGGCCGCGGCCTTGATCTCGTTGGCCTCGGAACGGGCCGCCTGGACGAGCTCGGTGGCCTGCTCCTCGGCCAGCCGCAGGAGCTGCTCGATGCGGGCGCCGAGCCCCGAGTAGGTCGGACGCTCCTGTTCCTGGAGCTGGCGGTGGGCGTCGGAGAGCTCGCGTTGCAGTGCCTGCGTCTGCTCGCGAGTCTGCCGGACCTCGTTGTCGAGCTGCTTGATGTGCTCGTCGACCTGGTGCCGGTCGTAGCCGCGAAGCACCACGTCGAACTCGCGTGGGGGCGTGTCTTCAAAGAAATTGCTGAGCTGGGCGTCGATGTCGGACTGCATGTGGCTCAATCCTGATGTGACGGGGCTACGGGTGGTTCCGGGGACCGGTTGATCGCCTGGCTGTACGGGCGCACGGGCCCCAGACCTCTTCCGGCGAAAGAAGCGTACTCCGGCCGCTGCCGTGTTGGGGGCTCATCTTGACGCACTGCGTACTTTGTCGTGTTTGGGAATTTGCCGGACGGCGGCCCAGGTCCCCAGGTGCCGACCGGCAAACCCACCAGATGTGTCCGAACGATCACAGAGTGGCAGACACCGCACCCCCGACACAGGGGGTGTTATCGAACACATCACAATCCCGGCCGCCCGCCCGCCGCCGCGCGGACGGAGCGGGCGGGGCCGGGGTCACGCCTTCTGGACGAGCTCGGTCAGCACCCCGTGCGCGTCCTTCGGGTGCAGGAACGTGATGCGCGACCCCATCGACCCGCGCCGCGGGCTGTCGTACAGCACCCGCACGCCCTTCTCCGCGATCCCGTCGGCCTCGTCCTGCACGTCCCCGTCCGTGCCGAACGCGATGTGGTGCACGCCCTCGCCGTTCTTCGCCAGCCACTTGGCGACCGTCGAGTCGTCCCGGATCGGCTGGATGAGCTGGAGGTAGCTCGCCGCCCCGTCGCCCGTCTCGTTGATCTTGAGCATCGCCTCCCGGACGCCCTGCTCCTCGTTCACCTCGAAGTGCACGTCGGTGAACCCGTACGTCCGCTGGTAGAACTCCACGGTCGCGTCCAGGTCGTGGCACGCGATACCGACGTGGTCGATCCGGGTCAGCATGGTGATCCCCTCCTGAGGACGCCGCCGGAGAGCGGCGTGGTTCCGCTGGGTATCGTGGCAAACGTCGCCGCCGAACCCCGATGGAGGCCCCCTCATGTCCGTCCAGTCCGTGATCGTCGCCGGAGCGCGTACCCCCGTCGGGCGCCTGCTGGGCTCGCTGAAGGACTTCTCCGCCGCCGACCTCGGGGCGCACGCGATCAAGGCCGCGCTGGAGCGCGCCGGCGTGTCCGGCGACCAGGTCCAGTACGTGATCCTCGGGCAGGTGCTCCAGGCCGGCGCCGGCCAGATCCCGTCGCGGCAGGCGGCGGTCAAGGCCGGCATCCCGATGAACGTGCCGTCCATCACGATCAACAAGGTCTGCCTGTCCGGGCTCGACGCGATCGCGCTGGCCGACCAGCTCGTCCGCGCCGGCGAGTTCGACATCGTGGTGGCGGGCGGCATGGAGTCGATGACCCAGGCCCCGCACCTGCTGCCGAAGTCGCGCGGCGGCTACAAGTACGGCTCGGTCGAGGTGCTCGACCACATGGCCTACGACGCGCTCACCGACGCGTTCGACGGCGTGTCCATGGGCGAGTCGACCGAGGGCCACAACGCCCGGCTCGCGATCACCCGCGAGGAGCAGGACGAGTTCGCCGCCCGGTCGCACCAGCGGGCCGCCGCCGCGATCAAGAACGGGGTCTTCGACGAGGAGATCGCGCCGGTCGAGATCCCGCAGCGGCGCGGCGAGCCGGTCGTGTTCGCGACCGACGAGGGCGTGCGCGGCGACACGACCGCCGAGTCGCTCGGCCGGCTCCGCCCCGCGTTCAGCGAGGACGGCACCATCACGGCGGGCTCGTCCTCGCAGATCTCCGACGGCGCCGCCGCCGTCGTGGTGATGTCCAAGGCCAAGGCCGAGGAGCTCGGCCTGACCTGGCTCGCCGAGATCGGCGCGCACGGGAACGTCGCCGGGCCCGACAACTCGCTCCAGTCCCAGCCGTCCAACGCGATCAGGCACGCGCTGGGCAAGGAGGGCCTGGACGTCTCCGACCTCGACCTCATCGAGATCAACGAGGCGTTCGCGGCGGTCGGCGTGCAGTCGATGCGCGACCTCGGCGTCGGCCCCGAGAAGGTCAACGTCAACGGCGGCGCCATCGCCCTCGGCCACCCCGTCGGCATGTCCGGCGCCCGCATCGCGCTGCACCTGGCGTACGAGCTGAAGCGGCGCGGCGGCGGCGTGGGCGCGGCCGGCCTGTGCGGGGGCGGCGGCCAGGGCGACGCCCTGATCCTGCGCGTCCCGTCCGCCTGAGTCCCCCGTACGTCCGCCCGTCCGCGCCGTACGCCGGTCCGTCCGGTCCGTCCGGTCCGTTCGTCCTTTCTCCGCCGTCTCCGCGCGCCGCCTCACGGTGCGCGGGGTCAGGCGGGGGCGGGGGTGACGGTCACGGTCTTGAAGCCGAGGGCTTTCAGCATCCCCTCCAGCATCAGCTTGGTGTTGGCGTCGGCGCGGTTGCGCAGACCGCTCTCGTTGGCGGCGGCCTGGATCTTCTGGCCCGCCAGCACGTAGAGCTGCTGCTGGTCGTTCGGGTTGCCGCTGAAGAAGTCGCCGAAGCGGTTGAACAGCCCGCGCTCGCGCGCGAAGACGTAGCTGCGCTTCGGGTCGAGGTTGGTGGGTTCGAGCTGGGCGCGGGGCAGTTTCACCGCGGCGGCCGTACGGTCCTTGTTCACGGTGATGGCGCCGCCGGCCAGCTTGGAGAAGTCGACGTAGGCGTCCACCGAGCCGTTGCCGATGAACAGCGTGCGCGAGCCGCGCAGCGGGCCCGGCAGGAACTTCGCGTCCTTCTCCAGGTCCACGACCACCTGGAAGTTGCCGCTGGCGGCCTCGTAGCGGTGCAGGTCGCGGACCGACTGGAGCAGCGCGGGACCGCTGCGGTCCTTGGTCTCCTCCGCGAACGGATTGATCCACTTGGGGAGCATGCGCAGCGTCTGCTGCGCGAGCAGCACGATCGCGACGGTGGCCACGATCAGCAGCAGGGAGGTGCGCAGCCCGCGCCTGGGGGGCGCGGTTCCGCGCGGCGCTTCGTCCTTCGTCTCAGGGCGTGCCATGGAGGGGACATTCCCGGCGGTACGGGCCCCTCACCTTCCCCGCGGGTACCGGTGCCGGACTCCGCGGAACGGCGCAGGTCGGAGGCCCCGCGAGGTGCGCGGCCTCCGGCTCGTTCCCGGGAAGCCAGGGCCGGGGACGGTGTGAGGAGGGCCATAGCGGCCGGAGGAAACCCTCGCGGGGTCCCGCGCGTTGGCCAGGCGTGGACATCGTGCGTGGTTTCCGGATCGTCTCCATCGCGGAGGCGGTCTCGTTCCTGGTGCTGCTGCTCATCGCCATGCCGCTGAAGTACGCGGGCGACATGCCCGCGGGCGTTCAGGCGATGGGGCCGATCCACGGGATCCTGTTCCTCGTGTACGTGGGCATGGTCTTCGTGGTCCGCGGGCAGCTCCGCTGGAACGCCGCGCGCACGGTGCTCGCGCTCATCGCCTCCGTGCTGCCCGTCGCCCCGTTCCTCGTGGAGCACTACTGGGCCAAGCCCGTGCCCGGTACGGCCGGCGCGCCGGAGCGGGAGAGCGCGGGCCGGACGGCCTGAGCGCCGTCCCATCGGCTTCTGCATGGCCGCGGCGGGTCTGGGGGGTCCCGTCGTGGTCATGCAGAGGATCTTCCTCCGCTACCTGGACGAACGCGCCGGATCGCGTAGCGCCGGGGGCTTCGCGCCCGGAAGACCGGGACGCGGCGCGCCCGGCCTCACCGCGCGGGCGCGCGTCTTGAGAGGGCCCGTTCCGAATGGCCCCGCCTTGAACGGCCCCGTCCTCGGCCCGCGCGCGATGCCCGGCCGGACCGGCCGCGGAGAAAACGCGGTCGCGGGCCGGAAATCGCGGGCCGTCAGGGTGCAGTTCCGGTAGCGCGCGTAGTGGGCGCGCAGCCATGACCGCCGCGCCCGCTCGCCCCACGACTTGAACCTGCGCGCCGCGTACGCGTCGGCGATCGGGGGCGTGCCCTCGTCCAGCAGCCACGCGTCCACGAGGGCCTTGTACTCGCGGGAACGGATCCGTTGCGCCGAGGCCGCCGAGCACGCCGCCGGGCGGGTGAGGGCGTCGCGCAGCTCCCGCGCCGCGCGCGTCCCGTACCCGGGCCGCAGGTCGTCGTCGAGGTGGACGAGGGCGACGCCGCTCGCCACCGACGCCGGAACGGACGCGGGCCGCTGCTCGATCCGGGTGATCGCGCCGGGCGTGCCGTTCAGCCGCGCGGCCAGGGGGGTGGTGGCGGCGATCAGCGTGGGCAGCGCGGACCGCAGCGAGGGGTGCACGCAGGTCCGCAGCGGCCATTCGCGGCAGGCGAGCGCGACGGGGTCGTCCGCGACGGCCCGGCCGTCCGTCGCCTGGAGCCGTACGGTCGCGGTGACGGCCAGCGCGAGGGCCAGGACGAGCGGGACGGCGAGCGGCCAGCGCCGCGTCAGCCACATCACGTACCCGAGGATCAGCGCCGCGGCGAGCCCCGCCGCCCACAGCGCCTGGTCGGCCTGCACCCCCGTGCGCAGGCCGGTGAACAGCTCCACATGGCCGAGCGCGGCCGGGGGCAGCAGGCTCCACCACGACGTTCCGGGACCGCGCAGCAGCGCCCACAGCGCCGTCGCGGCCACCACGGCGGCGGGCGTCGCGCGGTGCGGCGCGGCCCGTCCGGCGAGGTAGCCCGCCACCACGTGCAGGACGAGGGCCAGCGCGCCCGCCGCGATGCCCAGCGGATGCGCGTCGCCCGCGTTGTGCCGGACGACCGTCGCGGCGACCACCACCCCCGTGACCGCCGCGTACGCCGCGAGCGCCGCCGCGGACAGCAGGAGCAGGTCGAGCAGGACGCCGGTGGCGGGCGAGCGCGCCGTCAGGTCGCGCAGGTAGTCGAGGCGGCGCTCGCGCACCGCCGCCCAGGCGGCGATGCCCGCCGCCACCGGCCCGAGTGTTCGTACGGAGTCGACCAGCGCCACGACGGAGTTGTCCCAGTACGCGACGCCGGGGACCAGGGAGAGCCAGACCGTGACGACCCCGATCCCCGCGAGCAGCGGCACCGCGACGAGCAGTGCCGTGCGGCGGGCGTCCAGCCGGAGCACCCGCCCCAGATCAGACACCGGCGCCGCTCCGTGCGGGCGACCGTTCCCTCCGGATCATCGGCAGTCCGGCGCGGGCCGCCCGCCCGGCGGCCCGGCCCGCCGCCAGCCCCGCCGCCCGCCCGCGGCCCGCGGCGCGCCCGGCGACCCGTCCGGCCGCGCGCCCCGCGACCCGTCCGGCCGCGCGCCCCGCGACCCGTCCGGCCGCGCGCCCCGCGACCCGTCCGGCCGCGCGCCCCGCGGCGCGTCCGGCGGGCCGGGCCTTGCCGCGCCGCGCACCCCGCTCGGGCGCGGGCCCGCCGGACCCGCCGACCGGCCCCGCCCCCGCCGTACGGGCCGCGCTCGCACGCTCCGCGCCCGTTCCCGCCGCGCCGATCGTCCAGTTCTGTGCCGCGTCGCCGGCCGTTCCCGCGCGCGCCCGCGCGGGCGACCACCCGGCGGATGCCGTGCCCCCCGCCTGCCCCGCGCTTGCCGTGGCGGTGCGGGGGACGGGTCTGGAACGGGCGCCGGAGGCCGTGGCGCGCGAGGTGTTCACCGGGGCTCCGGCGGCCATGAGCCGGGCGGCGCCCGCCGAGGGCCCGCGCCCGCCGGGCCTGCCCGGGGCCTGCCGCCGCGGGTCCGCGGACCCCTCGGCCGGGCCCGGCCGCTCGGGGCCCGGAGGGACGCGGGGCAGCGGCGCGGTCGTGCGGGTCGGGGACGTCCGCGGCGGTACGCGTCCGTGCTGCTGAGGCTGGCGGGCCCTCGGCCGGGTCGCGGCGCGGTCGCCCGGCCGGTCGCCGGGCCGCGCGCGCCGGGCCGCGGGGCGCGCTTCCCCCGGCCCCTCCCTGAACGGGCGCGGGGCCCGCGGCGCGTGGACGGGCGCGCCGGGCGGCAGCTCGGTCAGCTTGCCCCGGGCCAGCGTGAACAGCCGGTCGCACCAGCCCATGAGCGGGGGCGTGTCGCCCGACGTGAGGACGACCGACGGCGCCAGCGCGCGGACCACCGGGACGAGTTCGGCGGCGGACGCGGCGGTCAGGCCGGCGAACGGGTCGTCCAGCAGGACGAGGTCGGGCTCGTGCACGCACGCGGCGGCGAGGCCCGCGCGGAGCCGGGCGTCCGGCGGCAGGAGGGCCAGCTCGGTCGCGGCGGCGTCGGCGAGGTCGAGCCGTTTCAGCACCGACCTCGCCGCGGACGCCTGCACGCGCTTGTAGTACGCCGCGTAGGCGACGAACTCTCCCGCCGTCATGTTCTCCGCCCACGAGAAGCAGCCCGGCAGATAACCGATCCGGGCGCGCGCCGCCCGCAGATCGGGTGTGCTCCCGGTGTCGTACCCGAGAATCTCCAGCGCGCCGGACGAAGGCCGGCGCAAGGTCGCGAACGTGGCCAGCAGAGTGGATTTACCGACACCAGGTGGACCGGCCAGGCCGACCACGCCTCCGGCGATGCCGAAGGCCACCGGGCGCAGGAGCCACCGCCCCCCGCGGCGGACACCCATTCCTCGGGCCACGATCGCGGAATGCTCCGCGATCACTTGTATTCCCCCGTTGTTGCGTCATGCGAACGCGACGGAACGCGAGCGCTCAGGTGGCTTTCTTCCCCCGCCACGAGGCGCTCATCCGGCCCGGCCGAGCCCGTCGAACGGGTCCGGGCGCCGAGCCTCTTTTGCCGTCGCACCATGCATCGACATCGTGACTATAACCACGCTTGGTGATCGCTGTCAGCACTCTTTCTGCTGTTGGCGCGCACCGCTCTGGATTCTTTGCCTTCCGCGCGAAGGCGCGAATTCGCGAAAGCGGTCCAATTTGTCCGGCGTGTCGGTCGCATTCGCGGCCGGCGGGCTCGCGCCGGGGGCGTACCGGCCCCGACCAGGGCCGTACGCGCGGCGGCGGCGATCCGCTGGGAGCGGACGGGCGTACGGCGGGGGGCGGTCATGGGGCAGGATGGACCCATGCCTTCTCGGGACTTTTCGTTGCACGGGGCCGTTGATCTGGGGGCGCTCCAGGCGGCCGCGAAGAAGCAGCAGGAACGCCAGGCTCAGGGCGGCGGCGGCGATGCGCCGGCGGGCGCCGGGCAGTACGTGATGGACGTCACCGACCAGACCTTCAACACCGACGTCGTCGAACGGTCGCGCAACGTTCCCGTCCTCGTCGACTTCTGGGCCGAATGGTGCGGGCCGTGCAAGCAGCTCGGCCCGATCCTGGAGAAGCTGGCTCAGGAGGCGGCCGGCAAGTGGGTCCTCGCCAAGGTCGACATCGACGCCAACCCGCAGCTCGGCGCCTACATGCAGCAGATGGGCGTGCGCGGCATCCCGTTCGTGGCGGTCGTGGTCGGCGGGCAGCTCCTGCCGTTCCTGAACGGCGCGGCGCCCGAGCCCCAGGTGCGGCAGGCGATCGACCAGCTCTTCGACGCGCTGCGCAAGGAGGGCATCCTCCCCGAGGGCATGGCGGAGGAGCCGCCCCCGGCCGGCGACGGGCAGGAGGACGGGCCCGCCGTCTCGGTGTACGCCGAGGCCGAGGACGCCCTGCACGCGGGCGACCTCGACGGCGCCAAGGCCGCGTTCCAGCGGATCCTCGACCGGACCCCGCGCGACGAGCAGGCCAAGCGCGGCCTCGCCCTGGTCGAGCTGAGCCTGCGGGTCCGCTCCCTCGACGCCGAGCGGGTCCTCGCCGCGGCGGGCGAGCCCGACGCGAAGGTCCAGGACCAGATCGACGCGTCCGACGTGGAGATGGTGTCGGGCCGCATCGACGCGGCGTTCGACCGGCTGCTCGGCGCCGTGCGCCGTTCCGCGGGCGCCGACCGCGACGCGGCGCGCCGCCACCTGCTGTCGCTGTTCGAGCTGCTGCCCTCGGACGACCCCCGCGTCGGCAAGGCCCGCCGCTCCCTCCAGTCCGCGCTCTTCTGAGCCGTCCGCGGGGGCCCGGCGCGCGCCGGGCCCCCGCGTGAGCCGGGGCGCTCGCGCCTCGCGTGCCCGTCGAGCCGTTGAATCGGCGGCCGAACGGGCATGAATCGGGTGTGAGCGCACATGTCGTGACGATTTCGGCGACGTTCGGCGCGGGCGGCGGCGCCGTCGGGCGGGCCGTGGCCGAACGGCTCGGGCTGCCGTTCGTCGACCGGGCCATCCCCGAGGCGGTCGCCGCCGAGATCGGCTGCACGCTGGAGGAGGCGCTCGCGCACGACGGCCGGGCCGAGACCGGAATCGGCCGGATCCTCGCGGGCGCCGCCCGGCTGCCGAGCGTCAGCCTCGGCGGGATGGACGTCCACCTGCCCGACCGCACGTTCGTCCCCGAAGAGGAGTTCGTCGAGCGGACGGAGCGGATCGTGGCCCGTGCGGCGGACGACGGCGGCGTGGTGCTCGGGCGCGCGGGCGCGGTCGTGCTGGCCGACGTCCCGCACGTCCTGCACGTACGGCTCGACGGGCCCCGCGAGCGCCGCCTCGCCCGCGCCGTCGCGTTCCCCGGCCCGCCGCCCCGCCCGCGCGGCGGCGAACCCGCCGGGCCAGGCGGACCGGCCGGACCGGCCGGACCGGGTGGGCCGGGCGGGGCCGGAGCGGGGAGCGGGACGCCGCAGCGCGAGGTTGAGCGTATGCTCGATGACAATGACCGCGCCCGCGCGGCCTACGTGAAGCACTTCTACGGGGCCGACCCCGCCGATCCGCGGCTCTACCACCTCGTGATCGACACCACCAGGCTGCCCGAGCCCCTCGCCGCCGACCTCGTCGTCGCCGCGGCGCGGGCCGTCTGAGCTTCGCGGAAGCGGCGGGCGGCGGCCCCCGGACGCGCGTCCCGCCGTGGGACGATGCGAGGCGGGACGAAGACGTACCCGGTAGCAGAGGGAGCAAGTGTCGTGGCGAGCGTGCCCAGCGTGTCGTACTCCATCACCGTCCGGCTGGAGGTCCCCGCGGGCGGCAAGGCCGTCAGCCAGATCACGCACGTGGTCGAGAGCGCCGGCGGCATCGTCACCGCCCTCGACGTCAACACCGCCGGGCACGAGACGCTCCGCATCGACGTGACCATCGCCACCCGCGACACCCAGCACGCCGAGGCGATCGCCGCCGCGCTGGAGAAGATCGACGCGATCCGGATCCACAAGGTCAGCGACCGGACGTTCCTCATGCACCTCGGCGGCAAGATCGAGATGCAGTCGAAGGTGCCGCTGCGGACCCGCGACGAGCTGTCCATGGCCTACACCCCCGGCGTCGCGCGCGTGTCCCTCGCCATCGCCCGCAACCCCGAGGACGTCCGCCGCCTGACGATCAAGCGCAACAGCGTGGCCGTCGTCACCGACGGGTCGGCGGTGCTCGGCCTCGGCAACATCGGGCCGGAGGCCGCGCTGCCGGTGATGGAGGGCAAGGCCGCGCTGTTCAAGCGGTTCGCCGGGATCGACGCGTGGCCGATCTGCCTGGACACCCAGGACACCGACGAGATCGTCCGCACCGTCCAGATCCTCGCGCCGGCGTTCGGCGGCATCAACCTGGAGGACATCTCCGCGCCGCGCTGCTTCGAGGTCGAGCGGCGGCTGCGCGACCTGCTCGACATCCCGGTGTTCCACGACGACCAGCACGGCACGGCGATCTGCGTGCTGGCCGCGCTGACCAACGCGCTGCGCGTCGTCGGCAAGGACATCGCCGACGTGCGGATCACGATGGCGGGCGCCGGCGCGGCGGGCACCGCGATCCTGAAGCTGCTCATGCACGCCGGGGCCCGCGACCTCGTGGTGTGCGACTACCGCGGCGCCGTCCACGGCGGCCGCGACGACCTCGACGACTCGCTGCGCTGGATCGCCGACCACACCAACGCCGACGGCTACGCGGGCGACCTGCGCGGCGCGGTCAAGGACGCCGACGTGTTCATCGGCGTCTCGGCCCCCGGCATCCTGAACGGCGACGACATCGCGACGATGAACGACGACGCGATCGTGTTCGCCCTCGCCAACCCCGAGCCCGAGGTGTCGCCGGACGAGGCCCGCGAGCACGCCGCCGTCGTCGCGACCGGCCGCAGCGACTACCCCAACCAGATCAACAACGTGCTGGCGTTCCCCGGCGTCTTCCGCGGGCTGCTGGACGCCCAGGCCAACGGGGTCACCGAGGAGATGCTCGCCGCCGCGGCCAAGGCGCTCGCCGACGTGGTCACCGAGGGCGAGCTCGGCCCCAACTACATCGTCCCGAGCGTCTTCCACCCGGACGTGAGCCCCCGCGTGGCGGGCGCCGTCCGCGAGGCCGCCGGCGGCAGGCCCCGCACCGAGGCGTAGCCGGGACGCGCGGGCCGGACTGGCGGGCCTCGGCCCGTCACGGGGTGCGGCGGCGGGACGGGGTGGCCCAGTCGCCCCGGCCCCGGCCCGGCCACAGCAGGCCCCAGAAGACCAGGACGCCGCCTCCGGCCAGGACGGCCAGGGCGGTGATCACCCGTACCGTCGTGCCTCCGCCCTCGCCCGTACGGGGCAGGCGGGCGGACTTCCCGCGGTGCGCGCCGCCCGTGCCCTGCTCGGCTCCTGAAAGGTCCTCCCCGTCTCCGAGGGCGGGGACGGGGAGGGCGGCGGCGTCGCCGTCGGGCGCGTGCCCGGCGCAGTCGGCCTTGCGTGAGGCCCGCGCGATCGTCCGGCCCTCCGAGGTGACGGTGATCGTCGTACGCCGCCTCTCGCGCAGCGTGGCGAGGCGCTGGGTCGTCTGGTCCGCCGGTACGCGCTCGCGCCGGACGACGCGTCCGTTGGAACGCAGCTCGTAGGTGTGGGGCGCGTCCGTGCCGTTCACCACGTTCACCGCGACCTGGCGCCGGGGGCAGCGGACGCCGCCGACCGTCGCCGTGAGCCCGGCGGCGGGCACGGCGAACGCAGGCCGCGCGGACGCGGGTCGGGCGGGCACGGCGGCGGGTGCTGCGGGCGGGGCGGGGGCCGTCATGGCGGCCGACGCGGCCAACGCGAGCAGCAGCACCACGCTTTACCCCCGGAATGGACGTGTCGCACCACTGGCATTCCTCACCCGGAATCGGGCGTTCAATACCAAAAGCGCGTCCAGAACGGCATGGGTTCCTTGACCTCGGCCGTTGCGGCGGAACGTCCGGAAGGGGGACGGCGGGAGGGGGACGGCGGGAGGGTCAGTCGGCCTTCTTGGCGAAGACCTGGTCGCGCCGGCGCGGCCAGATCCCGCCGTACCAGAAGATGATCAGGCCGGTGATCATGGCGGCGCCGCCCGTCGCGGTGCGGGCCCAGATCACGCCGTCGTCGGCGCCGGTGTGCGGGAGCCTGCTCGGCGGCGTCTTGGACGGCGCGGGCCCGCCGCCCGCCTTCTTGCAGTTGGCCTTGACCGTCCTGGTCTTCAGCGGCTCGTTCTTCCACGTCACCTGGAGGCGGGTGCCGCGGTCCTCGCGCAGCTTGAGCGTGGTCGTACGGGTCGCGCCCGCGGTGATCCGGCCGGGCACCGACGGCGCGTCGTCGTCGCGTTCGATGCCGTAGTCCTCGGTGCGCGGGCCGCGGTTGTGGACCGTGACCTCGATCGTGCGGCCGGGGCAGCGGACGGCGCCGACCGTGGCCGTCAGCGGCTTGACGGGCGACGACGGCGGCTTCGTCGTCGTCCGGGACGTGCTCGGGGACGGCGAGGGCGAGCGGCTGCCCCGGGAGGGGGACGGGGAGGTCGAGGCGTCGCCCGTGCCTGAGCCGCTCGTGCTCGGGGAGGGGGAGGAGGAGGTGGATTCCGGACTGCTGGAGGCCCGCGACTCCGATGAGGTGGTCTTCATCAGCGCGGGGATGGCGATCAGCGCCCCGATGACGAAGAACACGGCGGCGATGACGACCCTGGGCAACTGCATCGCGTCCTCCCCGGCCCGCCGGCGAACACCAAGCGGATGGCCGATGATCCTAGATCATTCTTAACCTTGGTCCGTCTCGTGCCGATACCCACGGCGATAGGTGTGCGTAACAGGCTAACGAGTGGGGGGACGTGCCGCCGGGGGTCTCAGCAAAGCATGATGGAGCCCATGGAAGACGGCATCCGGGTGGGGCTCCTGCTGGTCGCGACCCCCCAGCTCGACGATCCCAACTTCAGGCGCAGCGTCGTCCTGGTGGTGGAGCACGACATGGAGGGCGGAACGCTCGGAGTTGTCCTCAACCGGCCGACGGAGGTCCCGGTCGACCGCGTCCTGCCGCCGTGGGCCGAGCTCGTCACCGGCCCCTCGGTGGTCTTCCAGGGCGGTCCCGTCGCGCTCGACAACGCGCTCGCGCTCGCCAGGCTCCCCGGGGAGGACGAGCCGCTCGGGTGGCGCGCCCTGGACGGGGGCTCGGAGGTGTCGCGCGTCGGGCTCGTCGACCTGGACGCCCCGCCCGGCCTGCTGGCCGCCGAGCTGCTCCAGTTCCGCGTGTTCGCCGGGTACGCGGGCTGGTCGTCGGGCCAGCTCCGCTCGGAGATCGAGGACGGCGCCTGGTACCTGGTCCCCGCCGAGGCCGGGGACGTCTTCGCGGGCGACCCGGACCGGCTCTGGCAGGAGGTGCTGCGCAGGCAGGGCGGCGACCTGGCGTTCGTCTCCACCTTCCCGGAGGACCCGACGCTGAACTGAGAGCACCCGGCGCTGAACTAAGGTGATGGCCTGAGGAGGCCAAGTGAGCACGAAGATCCTGCCCGATCACGACACCGAGCGCGATACCCGCCCCGATCTGTCGCACGGCGACGGCGACCACGAGCGGTTCGCCCACTACGTCAAGAAGCAGAAGATCACCGAGAGCGCGGTGACCGGAACGCCGGTGATCGCGCTGTGCGGCAAGGTCTGGGTGCCCAACCGCGACCCGAAGAAGTACCCGGTCTGCCCGGAGTGCAAGGAGATCTACGAGTCCATGCAGTCGGGCGGCGGCGACAAGGACGGCTGACGTCCGCACGGCGCGGGCGTGCGGCGCGGGCGTGCGGCGCGGACGTGCGGCGCGGGCGTGCGGCGCGGGCGTGCGGCGCGGGCGTGCGGCGCGGGCGTGCGCGCCCGCCGAGGCGCGTGCGTGCGGCGCGTCCTGAGGCGTGCCGGTGGCGCGCGTGCGGGGCGCGCGTGAACGACGGGGTGTAGGCGAGGGGGAGCCGGCGGGACATCGCGGGGGCGGTGGACGCCGGATCCGATGATCCTGCGATCGGCCCGAGGGACGGCCGGTCGCGGGATCGCGACGTTTCACGACGGGGGAGAGCATGGGGCGGGGCATCGGGGTTTCACTGTGCGCGGTGGCGGTCACTTTCTGCGCAACCATTGTCGCCGTAGGTAGTGGCCCTGGTGGGCGTTCACCCGGTGGCCCCCCGAGAACGGCCGACGTGGTGGCGATGGGCCGGGCCGAGGGCGCTGTTTGCGGTTCTGTGGCGACGGGCGCGCACGGGCCCATGAACGGACGGGTCCGTACGGACTCCTGGCCCATCAGCCTTCTGAGCGCCGTCCAGCCCGTCCAGACCGTTCGACCCGCCCAGCTCGTTCAAGCCCCGCTGTGGGGACGGCCGCCGGGACGGGACGAGACCAGGGACCCGGACGACCTCGACCGCGCGCAGACGCTGTCGATGCTCGACGACCTCCGGCGCACGCTCACCGGCCTGTTCGGAACGGCCGACGAGCGGGTCATCGACACGCCGCGCAGGCGCGCCGGGCGGATCAGGGTGCCGGTCCGGTTCCACGCGATCACCGACGGGCGGCGGGGCCGGGTGTCGCGCGCGGCCGCGCGGCGGCAGATCGCGACGCTCAACGCCGCGTACGGCGGGCGGACGGGCGGGGCCGACACCGGCGTGTCGTTCCGCCTCGTGTCGTTCGAGGTGACGCGCAACCGGGCGTGGTTCCGGCAGCCGCAGCGGCACGAGAGGGCGATGAAGGGCAGGCTGCGGCGCGGCGGGCGCGGGACGCTCAACCTGTTCAGCGCGGCCGTCGGGTCCGACGTGCTGGGCTTCTCGACGTTCCCGCAGTGGTACCGCCGGGCGCCCGGCAAGGACGGCGTGGTCGTCGACCACCGCAGCCTGCGCGGCGGCGCGTTCGAGCACTACGACCGCGGCTACACGGCGGTGCACGAGATCGGGCACTGGCTCGGGCTGTTCCACACGTTCGAGAACGGCTGCCAGGCGCCCGGCGACGCCGTCGCGGACACGCCCTACGAGGCCGTTCCGACGGAGGGCTGCCCCGGCTCCAGGGACACCTGCCCGCAGTCCGGAGCCGACCCCGTGCACAACTTCATGAACTACGGGTGGGACGACTGCATGCGCGAGTTCACACCCGGGCAGGGACGGCGCATCCGCGCCGCGTGGGCGGCGTTCCGGGCCCCCGGGGCGCGGGAGCGCGCGGCGGCCGGAGGGGGCGTCGCGGCACGATCTGTCGGTGGGGCTCGGTAGCCTTCGATGACCGTGAGCACCTTCGCCGCATCGAGCATGCCCCCCGCCTTCCCCGAGCGGGCCGCCTGGGGGACCGCCCAGTCCCTGCGCGCCTGGCAGGAGCAGGCGCTGCGGGCCTACTTCGGGTCCGACGGGCAGCAGCCCGGCCCGCGCGACTTCCTGACCGTCGCGACGCCCGGCGCCGGTAAGACGACGTTCGCGCTCCGCCTGGCCCGCGAGCTGCTCGAACGCCGCATCGTCGCCGGTGTGACGATCATCTGCCCGACCGAGCACCTCAAGCGGCAGTGGGCCGAGTCGGCGGCCCGCGTCGGCATCAAGATCGACCCCGAGTTCCAGAACGCGCAGGGCCGCGCGGGCAAGGACTTCGACGGCATCGCGGTGACCTACGCCACGGTCGCCGCGCGGCCCGCGCTGCACCGCAACCGCACCGAGGCCCGCAAGACGCTGGTCATCTTCGACGAGGTGCACCACGCGGGCGACGGCCTGTCGTGGGGCGACGCGGTGCGCGAGGCGTTCGAGCCGGCGACGCGGCGGCTGGCGCTGTCGGGCACGCCGTTCCGCACCGACATCAACCCGATCCCGTTCGTCCAGTACGAGGAGGGCCCCGACGGGATCCGCCGCAGCCGCGCCGACTACACCTACGGCTACGGCCCGGCGCTCGCCGACGGCGTCGTCCGCCCGGTCATCTTCCTGGCGTACGCGGGCGCGATGCGGTGGCGCACCCGCGCGGGCGACGAGATCACCGCGACGCTCGGCGAGCCGCTCACCCAGGACCAGATGTCGCAGGCGTGGCGGGCCGCGCTCGACCCGAAGGGCGACTGGATCCAGCAGGTCCTCGCCGCCGCCGACCGGCGCCTGACCGAGCTGCGCCGCGCGATCCCCGACGCGGGCGGCCTGGTCATCGCGACCGACCACGAGGCGGCCCGCGCCTACGCCAAGATGCTGCGCGCGGTCACCGGGCAGGGCGCGACGATCGTGCTGTCGGACGACCCGACCGCGTCCAAGAAGATCAAGCAGTTCAGCGACTCCGAGGACCGGTGGATGGTCGCGGTCCGGATGGTGTCGGAGGGCGTCGACATCCCGCGCCTCGCCGTCGGGGTGTACGCGACGTCCACCAGCACGCCGCTGTTCTTCGCGCAGGCGATCGGGCGCTTCGTCCGGGCCCGCAAGCGCGGCGAGACGGCGTCGGTGTTCCTGCCGTCGGTGCCGACGCTGATGGGCCACGCCGCCGAGATGGAGACCGAGCGCGACCACGTGCTCGACCGGCCCGTCCGGGAGGACGGCCTCGACGACGACCTGCTCGCCGAGGCCAACCGCGAGCGCGACGCGCCCGACGACGTGATCGGCGAGGAGCTGGCGTTCGAGACGGTCGAGGCGTCCGCCACGTTCGACCGGGTGCTGTACGACGGCGGCGAGTTCGGGATGCACGCCGAGCCCGGCTCGGCCGAGGAGGAGGAGTACCTCGGCATCCCCGGCCTGCTGGAGCCCGAGCAGGTGTCGGCGCTGCTGCGCAAGCGGCAGGCCGAGCAGATCGCCAAGGACCGCAAGCGCAAGACCGGCGACCCCCGCGCCGACCGGGCGGCCGACCGCACCGCCGCCGAGGACCTCGCCGCCCTCCGCAAGGAGCTCCAGGGCCTCGTCGGCGCGTGGAACCACCGCACCGGCCAGCCGCACGGCGTCATCCACAACGACCTGCGCCGCTCCTGCGGCGGCCCGGCGATCGCGCAGGCCAGCGCCGAGGACATCCGCAAGCGCATCGCCAAGATCCGCGAATGGGCCACCAAGCGCCGCTCCTGAGGCCCGGCCGGCGGGCCCGGCCTTCGGCGCTAGGGCAGGTCCAGGGCCTTAGGGCAGGTCCAGGGCCTTCACGATCCGGGTGACGATCTCGTCCGGGGCGCCGGTCACGGGGACGTGCAGGACGGGTTCGTCGGCGGCCGGGCGCTCCAGGTCGCGGAACTGGCTGTCCAGCAGGCCGGGCTTGAAGAAGTGGCCCTTGCGCGCCCGCATCCGCGCGGCGATCAGGTCGCGGTCGCCGTCGAGGAAGACGACGTGGACGCCGGGGACGCGGCCCGCCGTGAGCCGGTCGCGGTAGGCGCGCTTCAGCGCCGAGCTGGTCACGACGCCGGGACGGCCCTCCGCGAGCCGTCCGGCGATCCAGGCGGAGATCGCGTCGAGCCACGGGCCCCGGTCGGCGTCGGTGAGGGCCGTTCCGGCGCGCATCTTGGCGATGTTGGCGGGCGGGTGGAAGTCGTCGGCGTCGGCGAAGTCCCAGCCGAGGCGTTCGGCGAGCAGGCGGCCGACGGTCGACTTGCCGCTGCCCGACACGCCCGTCACCAGCAGGACGGTCGGCGCCGAGCCGTCCGGTCCGGGAACGGCGGGAGGCGGGACGGCGGGGGAGCCGGGGACTCGGGCATGCCGGTCAGGCCCGGACGACGGGCGAGCCGGTGAGCGTGACGCCCTCGCGGCGCAGCTCGTCCAGCGCGCGGTCGGCGGAGTCCTTGGCGACGGCCGCGGTGAGGTCGAGCAGCACGGTCGTGCGGAACCCGCCGCGCGCCGCGTCGACCGCCGTCGCGCGCACGCAGTGGTCGGTCGCGATCCCGACGACGTCGACCGCGTCGACGCCGCGCGCGGAGAGCCAGTCGGCCAGCGGGACGCCGTCGTCCGTCGCGCCCTCGAAGCCGCTGTAGGCGGCGGTCTCGCGGCCCTTGCTGAACACGGTCTCGATCGGCGCGAGCGCGAGGTTCGGGTGGAAGTCGGCGCCGGGCGTCCCGATCACGCAGTGCGGCGGCCACGAGTCGGAGAAGTCGGGCGTCGCGGAGAAGTGCGCGCCGGGATCGAGGTGGAAGTCGCGCGTCGCGACGACGTGCGCGTACTCGTCGCGGTGGGCGCGCACGTGAGCGGACACGGCGGACGCCACGTCCGCGCCTCCCGTCACGCCGAGCGACCCGCCTTCGCAGAAGTCGTTCTGCACGTCCACGATGATCAGAGCCTTGCCCATGACCGCTCCCCGGACCGTTCCTCTAGCCGACGCCTCGGCACGTACCTGGACACCTACCCGGACGCTACCCCAGCGGCCGCTCAGCGGCGGGGGCCGCCGTTGACGAACTCGGTCGGCACGGCGGGCTCCCCGCGCGAGAGCTGGAGCGCCGTCGCGGGCAGCTCGTCCACCGAGCGCCGGTGCCGCTCGCGGGCCTCGGCCAGGTCCTCGCGGCCGACGATCTCGCCGTCCCGGACGAGCGGGACGTGCAGCACGCGGTCGCGCGGCCCGGGGGTCGGCTCGCCGGTCGTGACGGTCTCGGCGTACGCGGTGCCGCGCGCGTCCACGCAGCGCACCGCCGCCTTGCGCCCGCCCCGGGTCGGCTTGCCCGTGGACCGCTTGGCGACCGGGCGCATCGGCGCGCCGTCGTCCGGGCCGTCCGCGCGGGCGACGAGCTTGTAGACCAGCGACGCGGTGGGCGCGCCCGACCCCGTCACCAGGGACGTGCCGACGCCGTAGCCGTCCACGGGGGACGCGCCGAGCGCCGCGATCCCGTACTCGTCGAGGTCCCCGGTCACCACGATGCGGGTGTCGTGCGCGCCGAGCGAGTCGAGCTGCTCGCGGACCAGGCCCGCCACCGCGCCGAGGTCGCCGCTGTCGATCCGCACCGCGCCGAGGCCGGGGCCCGCCAGCTCGACCGCCGTGCGGACGGCCCGTTCGACGTCGTAGGTGTCCACGAGCAGGGTGGTGGACTCGCCCATCGACGCGAGCTGCGCCTCGAACGCGTGCCGCTCGCTGTCGTGCAGCAGCGTGAACGCGTGCGCGCTCGTCCCGGCGGTCGGCACGCCGTACCGGCGGCCCGCCTCCAGGTTGGAGGTGGTGGTGAAGCCCGCGACGTACGCGGCGCGCGCGGCGGCGACGGCGGCGCGCTCGTGGGTGCGGCGCGAGCCCATCTCGATCAGGGGGCGGCCGTGCGCGGCCCGCACCATCCGGGACGCGGCGGAGGCGATCGCGCAGTCGTGGTTGAGGATCGACAGCGCGACGGTCTCCAGCAGGACCGCCTCGGCGAACGTCCCCTCCACCACCAGAATCGGCGATTCCGGGAAATAGCACTCGCCCTCGGGGTATCCCCAGATGTTCCCCGAGAACCTGTACTTCTCCAGCCATTCGGCGGTCGGCTCGTCCACCACGCCGTTGGCGGTCAGGTACTCCAGCACCGCCCCGTCGAAGGCGAACGACTCGATGGCGTCGAGCAGCCGGCCCGTCCCGGCGACGACGCCGTAGCGCCGCCCGGCGGGCAGATGGCGCGCGAACACCTCGAACACCGCGCGCCGTTCGGCCGTGCCGCTGCGCAGCGCGGCCTGGAGCATGGTCAGCTCGTACCGGTCCGTGAGCAGGGCGGTGCTCTCGCGGGGGTCGTTCTCAAGGTCCACAGGTGGAACCCTACGGCCCGCCGCGTGCACCATGGACGTGCAGGCCACCACACCTCGCGCCGTGCGGGGCGCATAGCATCGGAGGCTGTGGGCGGAGCGAACCCGGCGGGGAGAGGGGGAGACGCGGCGATATGAGCGCTGCCGTGAGCGAGGTGGTCATGGGTACGGCGCCCGCGCCGGTCGAGCTGGAACGGCCGGACGTCCACGAGGACCTGGGCGCCGACCGGCCGTGGCTGGCCATCGTCTGGAACGACCCGATCAACCTGATGTCGTACGTCACCTACGTCTTCCAGGCCGTCTTCGGCTACCCGAAGGCCAAGGCCGAGAAGCTGATGATGGACGTCCACCACAAGGGGCGCGCGGTGGTGGCCAACGGCACCCGCGAGGAGATGGAGCGCGACGTGGAGATCCTCCACTCCTACGGCCTGTGGGCCACCGTCAAACGGGACGACTGAGCGGGGGCCCGCCGAAGCCATGAGCACAGTGAAGAAGGGGCGCAAGGGCGTCGTCGTACGCCTGGAGCCCGAGGAGGCCGCGCTGGTGCGGGCGCTGATGGAGCAGCTGGTCACGCTGCTCGGCGACGCGCCCGACGGCGACGACGAGCTGGCCTCCATCGGCATCGCCGACAAGGCCGAGAAGCCGGACGACCCGGTCCTCGCCCGGCTGTTCCCGGACGCCTACCGCGACGACGGCGACGCGGCCGGGGAGTTCCGCCGCTACACCGAGCTCGGGCTGCGCGACGGCAAGCGGGAGGCCGCGGGCACGGTCCTCGGCGCGCTGGCGGACGCGACGTCGTCCGGCGTCGACACCGTCCTCGACAAGGAGCAGGCGCAGGCGTGGCTGCGCGCCCTCAACGACGTGCGCCTCGCGCTCGGCACCCGGCTCGACATCAGCGAGGAGTGGTACGAGGAGGCGCAGGACCTCGACCCCCGCGACCCGCGCACCGCGATGTTCGCCGCGTACGACTGGCTGACGATGCTCCAGGAGAGCCTCGTCCAGGCCGTCTGGTAGCGCCCGGCGCCGGGGCCCGGCGCCCGGGGCCGTGACCGCGTCCGGTCACGGGTGTCCGTCACCGTTACACAATGTCCGCCCGGCGTCGCGTTGTGTGTTGCTATGTTGACGGCAAACCCCCATGGGAGGCCCCACATGTCTTCCCTTCACAACGGCGGCCCCGGCGGCGGTCTCGACGGCGGCCCGGACGGCGCCCCCGCGCGCACGGCCGTCGGCCGCATGAAGTTCGGCGACCACCTCTGCCTCACCTACGACAACGAGGAGGAGCGCTATGCCGTCCTGATGGCCTACATCCGGGACGGGCTCCGCGCCGATCACAAGATCATCTACCTGGCCGACCAGGAGAACCCCCGCGACGTCCTCGAACGCCTCGCCGCCGAGGCCGGCAAGGACGAGGACGCGCTGCGGACCGCGGCGGACGAGGGGCACCTCGCGATCCGCCCGATCATCGAGGCGTTCATGGCGACCGGGCGGTTCGACCCGGACGAGACCGTCGCGCTGCTCGGCACCGAGATCGAGCTGGCCCTCGTCCAGGGCTACGACGGGGTGCGGATCACGGGCGAGACGTCGTTCTCGGTGCGCGGCTGGCCCGGCACCGAGCACTTCGCCGAGTTCGAGCACAAGTGCCAGCAGGCGTTCCAGGCCCCCGGCACGCGGGCGATGGCGATCTGCCAGTACGACCGCCGGTGGTTCGGGCCCGACCAGCTCAGGATCCTGGAGTCCTGCCACGACGGCCGGGTCCGGGTGGACGACCTGTACGCCGACGGCGTGCTGACCATCACGCCCACGTTCACCCCGCCGGGGCTGCGGCTCACCGGCGCGGTCGACGAGTCCACGCTGCCCGGCCTGCTGGAGGCGCTGCACGGCGCGGCCGGCCGGGCCGGGCACCTCTGCCTCGACCTGTCGGGGCTGGAGTTCTGCGACCTGGAGGGGCTGCGGGTGCTGATCGGCGCGGGCCGGGAAGGCGCGTCCCTGGAACGGCAGGTGGTCCTGCGCGGCATGCCCGACTACCTCGGGCTCATGATGAGACTCGCCGGGTGGGACTCCGCGCCCGGCGTCTACCTGGAGGGGGCGATCCGATGAACGCCTTCACCGGAACCGGCGACGCGACCGGCAGGGGCGGCGCCCCGGGCCCGTACGCCGCGACCGGACGCGACGCGCTGGTCCACCGGGCGCTGCTGCACCGCACCGACCGCGAGTTCGCCACCGCCGCCGTGCCGTACCTGCGGGAGGGCCGCCGCGACGGCGACGCCCTCGTCGTGATCGCCTCCGCCGCGTTCGGCGACCTGCTGCGCGAGCAGCTCGGCGAGCGCGACGCGGCGCCGATCGAGTTCCCCGACCGGGACGCCTGGTTCGCGGGCCCGATGCACGCGTTCGCGGCGTACCACGACCGGGCCCGCGCCGACTGGTGGCCGCGCGGGCGGCTGCGGCTGCTCGTCCAGCCCGTCTGGGAGGGCCGCACCGCGCTGGAGGTCAGCGAGTGGAAGCGGCACGAGGCCCTGATCAACGTCATGTTCGCCGGGACCCCGACGTCGATGCTCTGCGCGTACGACGCGGCGGCGCTGCCCGGCGGCGTCCTCACCGACGCCATGCGCACGCACCCCGAGTTGCAGGACGCCGGCGGGGTGCACCCGAGCGGGCGGTTCACCGACCCGGCCGACGTCTACGCCGAGTGCAACGCCGCGCCGCTGGCGCCGCCGCCACCGGACGCCGCCCGCAGGATCTTCGCGAGCGGCGAGCTTCCCGGGCTGCGCGCGTTCCTGCGCGGCGAGGCGGTCAGGCACGGCCTGCCCGACGCCGCCTGCCTGCCGTTCGTCCTCGCGGTCAACGAGATCGCGACCGGGATCATCCGCGACGGCGGCGGGCACGGGTCGCTGTGGGTGTGGACCGAGGGACGCGAGCTGGTCTGCGACCTGACCGACCCGGCGTTCGCGCTGGACGACCGGTTCCTCGGCTACGCGCCGCCGCGCGGCGGCCGGCGCGGCGAGGCCGCCATGTGGGCGGTGCGGCGGCTGTGCCACATCGTCGAGATCCGTTCGGGCGCGCACGGCACCCGCGTGCGGATGCACGTGAGGCTGCCCGGCTGAGTCCCGCGTCCGGCCCGTCCCGGCCCGTCCCGGCCCGTCCCGGCGCCCCGCGCGCCGGGTCGGGCGGGGCGGGCGGCGTCGTCCTGGAGGGGCCGACCTGGAGGGGCCGGAGCCGGAACGGTCCCGGTAATCTGCTCGGCATGCTGACGATCGAACGAGCCCTGGTCGACCTGATCGTCGCGCACGCGCGCGCCGACCACCCCGACGAGGCGTGCGGCGTGATCGCGGGCCCGGCCGGGTCCGACCGGCCCGTCCGGCACATCGCGATGGCCAACGCCGAGCGGTCGCCGACGTTCTACCGGTTCGACTCGCAGGAGCAGCTCAAGGTGTGGCGGGAGATGGACGACCGCGACGAGGAGCCGGTGGTGATCTACCACTCGCACACCGCGACCGAGGCGTACCCCTCCCGGACCGACGTCTCCTACGCCGCCGAGCCCAACGCGCACTACGTGCTGGTGTCCACCCGCGACGCCGACGACGTGGAGTTCCGCTCGTACCGGATCCTGGACGGCGAGGTGACCGAGGAAGAGGTCACGGTCGTCGATGCCTACGCCTGACCTCGAAATCCGGCCGAACCCGGCAGGGGGCGGGCGCGTTCCGGCCGGTAAACTGGCGGCCATGCGGACGAACGAGCAGCGGGCCGGCGCCGGGCGCGGGCCCTGCGACGGCGCTCGCTCCCGCGCCGCCTCTCCCGTACAGAGCTTCCTGTTCGGGCACTCGCGCGCCGAGGTCGTCTACGACTGTCGCTGACGCGCCGACTCCGCCCGGAATTCCCCCGCGCCCCGCCCTGTTGTGCCAAGCCGTGGGCGGGGAGCCCCGTACGACCTAAGGAGATCATCGCGATGGCGATCGAGGTCCGGATCCCGACGATCCTGCGCAACCTGACCGACGGCGCCAAGGCCGTCGAGGGCAAGGGCGGCACGCTGGACGAGCTGTTCGCCGACCTGGACGTCCGGCACCCCGGCCTGCGGGCCCGGCTGGTGGACGACAAGGGGCTGCGCAAGTTCGTCAACGTGTACCTGAACGACGAGGACGTGCGGTTCCTCGGAGGGCTGGACACCGCGCTGTCCGACGGTGACAACGTCACCATCCTCCCGGCCGTCGCCGGGGGCTAGCCCCCATGCGCTTCGACTCGTTGCTCGACTCCCTCGGGCGCACGCCCCTGGTGGGCCTGCCCGGGCTCTCCCCGAGCGCCGACGTGCGCCTGTGGGCGAAGCTGGAGGACCGCAACCCGACCGGCTCGGTCAAGGACCGGCCCGCCTTCTGGATGATCGAGAAGGCGGAGAAGGACGGCCTGCTCACCCCGGGCTGCACGATCCTGGAGCCGACCTCCGGCAACACCGGCATCTCGCTCGCCATGGTCGCCAAGCTGCGCGGCTACTCGATGGTGTGCGTGATGCCGGAGAACACCTCGGCCGAACGGCGCCAGCTCCTGGAGATGTGGGGGGCGCGCGTCATCGCGTCCCCGGCGGCGGGCGGCTCCAACGAGGCCGTCCGCGTCGCCAAGGGGCTGGCGGCCGACAACCCCGACTGGGTGATGCTCTACCAGTACGGCAACGAGGCCAACGCGCTCGCCCACTACGAGACGACCGGCCCCGAGATCCTGGCGGACCTGCCGACCGTGACGCACTTCGTCGCGGGGCTCGGCACCACCGGCACGCTGATGGGCGTCGGCCGGTTCCTGCGCGAGCGGGTGCCCGACGTCAAGATCGTCGCCGCGGAGCCCCGGTACGGCGAGCTGGTCTACGGCCTGCGCAACATCGACGAGGGCTTCATCCCGAGCTGTACGACGACTCTGTGCTGACCACCCGCTTCTCGGTGGGGTCGGCCGACGCGCTGCGCCGTACCCGCGAGCTGCTGGAGCGGGAGGGCATCTTCGCGGGCGTCTCCACGGGCGGCGCCCTGCACGCGGCGCTCGGCATGGCCCGCAAGGCCGTCAAGGCGGGCGAACGCGCCGACATCGCGTTCATCGTCGCCGACGGCGGCTGGAAGTACCTGTCCACGGGCGCCTACGCCGGCACCCTCGAAGAGGCCGAGGCCCGCCTCGAAGGCCAGCTCTGGGCCTGACCCGCACCACCCGCCGTTCCCCAGCCCCGCCCCGGTCCCGAACCGGCGTCCGACGCCGACGCGGGACCGGGGCGGGGTAAGGTCGTTCTCGAACGTGATTCTAGGATGCTGGAGGTCGGATGGCGGGGTTCGCGGAGGCCACGGCGGTGACGCGGGTCGGCGAGGGGCGCTACTCCGTGCTGCTGGACGAGGCGTTCGGGTTCGCCGAGGCCCTCAACGGCGGCTACCTCATGGCGGTCGTCGGGCGGGCCGCGGTGGACGCCTCGCCGCACGAGCATCCCGTGTCCACGGCGACCAGCTTCCTGCGGGTCGCCAAGCCGGGGCCCGCGGAGGTCCACGTCGAGCAGCGCAAGACCGGCCGTACGGCCGCCACGTCCCGCGTGTCCCTCGTCCAGGGCGGCGAGCCCGTCGTGGACGCGCTCGTCGTCACCGGCACCCTGGACGCCGCCGGGGAGCCCGACTGGACCGGCGAGGCGCCCGCGCCGGCGCTGCCGCCCATCGACGCCTGCTGCACGTTCGACAGCGGCAAGGCCGACCGCGGCTTCGCCGACCAGGTCGACATGCGCTTCGACCCGTCCACCATGGGCTGGCTGGACGGGCAGCCGAGCGGGCGCCCCGAGATCCGCGCCTGGTTCCGGTTCCGCGAGGCGCACGAGCCCGACGCGTACGCCCTCGCGCTCGCGGTGGACGCGCTGCCGCCCGTCGCGCTCAACATGGGCGCCCGCGGCTGGTCGCCGACCGTCGAGCTCACCTGGCACATGCGCGCCGTCCCGGCGCCGGGCTGGCTCGCGATCCACGGCGGCGGGCGGCTGGTGACCGGCGGCTGGTTCGACGAGGAGGTCGAGGTCTGGGACTCGGCCGGACGGCTCGTCGCGCAGAGCCGCCAGATCGCCCGCATGGGCCGTCCCGCCCGGCGCTGACCCCCGCTGTTCGTCCGCCGCGCTCTTGCGGGGCCGTCCGGACGGGTGTTCCGGACGGGTTTCGGGCGGTCAAGGCGGTCCGTTGACCTCCGCCGTGCCGACGCTTGGTGATCGGGCGATGATTTCCGGTGCGTGACGATGTGATGTACGACGCATGACGCACTGGCATGTCTGTGCGTCGCCTAGCCTTGTTGACCATGTCAGACGCGCCGATCGGGATCTTCGACAGCGGCTTCGGCGGGCTCACCGTCGCCCGCGCCATCCTCGACCAGCTCCCGAACGAGCCGATCGTCTACCTCGGCGACTCGGCGCGCCAGCCGTACGGCCCCCGGCCCATCGCGCAGGTCCGCGCGTACGCCCTGGAGATGCTCGACCAGCTCGTCGAGCAGGGCGTGAAGATGCTGGTCATCGCCTGCAACAGCGCGAGCGCGGCGATGCTGCGCGACGCCAGGGAACGCTACGAGGTGCCCGTGATCGAGGTGATCCACCCGGCGGCCCGGCGCGCCGCCCGCGCCACCTCCAACGGCGAGGTCGGGCTGATCGCGACCACCGCCACCGTCACCAGCCGGGCGTACGACGACGCGTTCGCCGCGGCCCCGCACATCCGGCTGACCAGCGCGGCGTGCCCGCGGTTCGTGGAGTTCGTCGAGGCGGGCGTCACGATGGGCGACGAGCTGCTGGAGGCGGCCCGCGACTACCTGGACCCGATCACCGAGAGCGGCTGCGACACGCTCATCCTCGGCTGCACTCACTATCCACTGCTGACCGGTGTCATCTCGTATGTGGTCGGCGACGGGGTAACACTGGTCTCAAGTGCCGACGAGACCGCCAAGGACGTGTATCGCGTGCTGCACGACCAGGGGCTTGCCAGAGCCGAGACGATGCCCGCCCCGCGGCACCGCTTCCACGCCACCGGCGACCCCGCCGTGTTCGCCGCCCTCGGCCGCCGTTTCCTGGGGCCCGAGATCGGTTCGGTGGAGACCGCCTTGAGCAAGGCTCTGGCCAACTGATTCCTCGGGGAGACAAGAGGAGGGGTGAGCGTGCGGGTCACCGTGATCGGCTGCTCGGGCAGCTTCCCGGGGCCGGACAGCCCGGCGTCCAGCTACCTGGTCCAGGCGGAGGGCTTCGCCATGCTG
The DNA here is from genome assembly GCF_009793335.1 of Actinomadura sp. J1-007. GTDB lineage: Bacteria > Actinomycetota > Actinomycetes > Streptosporangiales > Streptosporangiaceae > Spirillospora > Spirillospora yumaensis. Next base: position 4,783,870 of record NZ_WING01000001.1, read on the forward strand.
CTCGACATGGGCAACGGCGCCGTCGGATCGCTGCACCGCTTCCACGACATACTCGACATCGACGCGATCCTGCTCTCGCACCTGCACCCCGACCACTGCCTCGACCTCACGGTCTACTGGATCGCCCGGACGTACTGTCCCGACGGCCCCGCCCCCCGCATCCCCGTCTACGGCCCCACCGGCACCGCCGAGCACATGGTCAAGGCGTACGAGCCCGAGCCCAACCCCGCGATGACGCAGACGTTCGACTTCCAGGACCTGCGCCCCGGGCCGGTACGGATCGGACCGTTCACCGTCACCACGACGCTCGTCAACCATCCCGTCGAGGCGTACGGCATCCGCGTCGAGCACGAGGGCAGGGCGGTGACGTACTCCGGCGACACCGGCGTCAGCGACGCCCTGGTCGAGCTCGCGCGCGACTCCGACGTGTTCCTGTGCGAGGCGGCGTTCCTCCAGGGCCGCGACCTGCCCCCGACATGCACCTCACCGGCCGCGAGGCGGGCGAGCACGCCGCGCGCGCGGGCGTCGGCACCCTCGTCCTCACCCACCTGCTGCCGTGGAACGACCCCGCGCAGACGCTCGCCGAGGCCAAGGCGAGCGGCTTTCGCGGCACCATCGAGCTCGCCGAGGTCGGGCTCGCCTACGATCTCGGCCCCGGCCCCGCCACCCGCGTCCCGGCCGTCTGACCCGCCGAGTCACGGGCGGCAGGGCATTAGGGTGGTCGCCATGGCCCGCCCTGATGATCGTGCACCCGACCAGCTCCGTCCCGTCCGCGTCCAGCGCGGCTGGCTCGACCACGCCGAGGGGTCGGTGCTGATCGAGTTCGGCGGCACCCGGGTGCTGTGCGCCGCGTCCGTCCAGGACTCGGTGCCGCGCTGGCGGCGCGACAGCGGCCTCGGCTGGGTGACCGCCGAGTACGCGATGCTGCCGCGCGCGACCAACACCCGCAACGACCGCGAGTCCGTACGGGGCAGGATCGGCGGCCGCACGCACGAGATCTCCCGGCTGATCGGCCGTTCCGTCCGGGCCTGCGTCGACTTCAAGGCGCTCGGCGAGAACACCGTCCAGCTCGACTGCGACGTCCTCCAGGCCGACGGCGGCACCCGCACCGCCGCGATCACCGGCGCCTACATCGCGCTCGCCGACGCCGTCGGCTGGATGCGCGAGAAGGGCCTGGTCCGGCACGACCCGTTCATCACCTCCGTCGCCGCCGTCAGCGTCGGCGTCGTGGACGGCGAGGCCCGCCTCGACCTGTGCTACGAGGAGGACGGCGCCGCCGACACCGACATGAACGTGGTGTGCACGGGCGACGGCCGGTTCGTCGAGGTGCAGGGCACCGCCGAGGGCGCCCCGTTCGACCGGGCCGAGCTGGACGCGCTGCTCGACCTCGCCGCGGGCGGCTGCGCCGAGCTCACCCGCCTCCAGGCGGAGGCGCTCGGACAGTGACCCGGATCGTCCTGGCGACCCGCAACGGCGGGAAGGTCGCCGAGCTGCGCCGCATCCTCGCCCCCGCCGCCGGGATCGAGGTCGTCGGCCTCCCCGCGGACGCGCCCGAGGTGCCCGAGACCGAGCTGACGTTCGAGGGCAACGCGCTGCTGAAGGCCCGCGCCATCGCCGCGTTCACCGGGCTGCCCGCCGTCGCCGACGACTCCGGCCTGTGCGTGGACGCGCTGAACGGCATGCCCGGCGTGCTGTCGGCCCGCTGGTCGGGACGGTTCGGCGCGGCGGCCGGCGACCGCGACCGCGCCAACCTCGACCTCGTCCTCGACCAGCTCGCCGACGTCCCCGACGACCGGCGCGCCGCCGGGTTCGTCTGCACCGCCGCGCTCGTCGTCCCCGGCGGCGTCGAGCACTGCGTCGAGGGCCGGATGCGCGGCGCCGTCATCCGCGAGCCGCGCGGGGCCAACGGCTTCGGCTACGACCCGATCTTCCTCCCCGACGGCCACACCCGTACGACGGCCGAGCTGTCCCCGGAGGAGAAGGACGCGATCAGCCACCGCGGCCGCGCCTTCCGCGCCCTGGCCGGGATCCTCCCCGACGCCCTGGCCGCCGCCGGCCTGACCTGACGGCCCGCCCGCGGGCCCGCGCCCGCGGGCCGGGACCGGCGGAGCCGCTGAGGCACTTGGGAGAAAAATCGGGGGCGTGACAACCTCGCGCGGGGCGGCGGGGGTTTACGAGGGTGAACGGTTTCCCAAGACCTACCCTCCCGAGGAGCACAATGATCGACAAAATGCGCGGGCGGCGCGGGCTCGCGTTCGGGCTGGCCGGAATCGGCGGCACCGGCGCGCTCGCCGCGGGCATCTGGCTGTCGGCGGCGTCGGCCGACTCGCCGCGGATCGAGCCGGTCGCCGCCCGCGGCGCGGCGGTGGCGCCCAGCGCCGCCCCCGCCCCGCCGTCCAAGCCCTCCAAGCCGTCCTGCCTCCCGCCGACGGCGCGCCCCGCTCCGCCCGCGCCGCCCACCGCCAAGCCGAGGCCGTCGAGGCCCGCGCCCGCGAAGCCGCGGCCGTCCAGGTCCGCCGAGCCGAGGTCCGTCAGGCCCGCGCCCGCCGACCCGTCGGTGCCCGGGAACCCGGCCGCCAAGCCGCGCCAGTGCGTGCCCCCGAGCGCGGAGCCGAGGCCGTCCCGCCCGCCGAAGGTGTCGCCGCGGCCGAGCGGGCCCGTGACGCCCGCCCCCATGCCGCCGCGGGCCCCGCGCCACGTCCCGTCCGCTCCCCGGGGGTAGGTGCGGTCTGTCCACGTTGAGCACCGAGGAGGTCCGCGGGGCCGAGATCACGTTCGACGCGTTCGTGACGGCCACCGCGGGCCGCCTGCTGCGCACCGCCGTGTTCCTGGTGTACGACCGGCACCTCGCCGAGGACCTCCTCCAGATCACCTACGAGCGGGTCGCGCGGCGGTGGCGGCGCGTCGCGTCCGGCAGCCCCGAGGCGTACGCGCGCAAGGTGCTGGTCAACCTCGCGATCGACGAGAACCGGCGGAGGGCGCGCCGCCGCGACCTGCCGGTCGGGTCCGTCGCCGACGTGGAACGCCTCGCCGGGGCGCCTCCGGTGCCGGGGGCCACCGGAGGCGAGCTGGACGAGGTGCTCGCCGCGCTGCCCGCCAAGCAGCGCGCCGTGGTCGTGCTCCGCTACTGGTGCGATCTCGGGGAGCACGAGATCGCCGAGACCCTCGGGATCTCCCGGGGCACCGTCAAGAGCCACACCGCGCGGGCGATGGCCGCGCTGCGGGAGCACGTGAGGGAGGGCCGGGCCGATGGACGATGAGCTCGAAGCCCTGCTGCGGGACCACTACCGGCGGGGCGCCGACGAGATCCACGCCGAGCCCGCGCTCGTACGGCGGTTCCAGGCCGCGGGCGCGGAGGAGGCCCGAACGGGCGCGATGTCCCTCAAGGCCCTGCTGCGCCGCTGGACGCTGCCCGTCCTCGCCGGAGCGGTGACGGCGGCGGTCGTCGTCGCCGTCGCGGTGTTCCTGTGGCCGGGTACGGACCGTTCGGACACGCCGCGCCCCCTCGGCCCGGCCACGCCCGCCACGTCGTCCCCGGCACCGTCCGGCTCCGAGTCGGCGAGCCCCGAAGCCCCGACGGCACGGCCGAGTAGACCGCAGGACCCGTCCACGCGCCCCCGGCCTCCGGCCACCCGAGATCGCCGGACCCGGCCCCGTCAGCGGAGCCCCCGGGCCATCCGCCCACCCGCGCCCCGTCCATCCCCGAGGCCCCCCGACCGAGCCTCCCGAACAGAAGGTAGGACCCGCCGGACAGATCGCGAAGCGATGCGGCACCCGCAAAGGCACGGTCAGGCCGCGAGCCGCCGGGCGAGCGGCCTGGGCCGGGACCTCAATCAACACCGGCTACGCGCAGGCCGGGCAGCATGGACCAGCCGACCGTGTCCATCACCGTGCGCAGCTGGGGCGAGACGCTGTCGAGGACGAGCGGGCCCGCGCCGCGGCGGCGGGCCGCGGCGTCGGCCAGCAGGTTGATCGCGCCGAGGTCGATGAACCCGAGCCCGGCGAGGTCGAGGTGGACCTCCCGGCCCCCGGCGCCCGACAGCACCGTGGACAGCGCCTCGTCCAGCACCGTGTGCCGGGACGCGTCCAGCTCGCCGCGCAGCGACAGCCCGGTCGGCTGGAACGTCCGAACGATCTTGAGGACGGAGTCCTCGAACTCGGGGTTCGGATCGACCCTCACGCCGTGGCAGGCGCGCAGCCCGGCGAGCGCCGCCGCGTCGCACGCGCGGCGGTCGAACTGGCAGACGGCGATCAGCCGGACGCTCGGGGCGACCAGCCGGTCCCACTCGCGCTCGCGGTCGAGCAGCGTCGCGAGCCCGCCCGGACGGCGCACCGCCCAGGTCAGGTCGGCCGTCACCCGGACCGCCCGGTACCGTTCCGGCCCGGCGCGGGCGGCCTCCGCGGCCAGCGCCTCCAGCGCGGCCTCCGGCCCGGCGCCGCCGCCCCGGTCGAACGGCACGACGCTCAGCAGCCCGTCCGCGTGCTCGCACGGCAGCCCCGGGACCGCGTCGGCGCCGGCGTCCGGGTCGGCCAGGTAGACGACCTTCTCGCCCGACCGCAGGCCGTCGCGGACGAACCCCGCCATCACGTGGCGGCGCTCCTCCTCGTTGGCGTACGCCAGCCAGGCGTGGTCGCCGGGCCGCAGGTCGCGGACCGGCCGCGGATACGAGCAGTACCTGTCCATCGCCTCTCCCACAGCGCCTTCCATCGCGGGCGGGCCGGGAGGTCCCGGCCCGCGTCCAGTACGACGTCCGAGGGAACGCGCGTACAGAGAGGATCACACCCGAACGCGCAGCCGCACGAACGTGCCGTCCCACCCCGAGCGAAGCTCCATCAAGTCCACCAGCAAACGCACCGTCCACAGGCCGAACCCCCGGTCGAGCGCCGACTCGGGCGGGATGAACCCGGTCAGCGGCCCCGGCCGCCACAGCCCGTGGTCGGCGATCTCGCACAGCACCTCGTCGCCGTCCCGCCAGATCCACAGCCCCATCGGCGGGACGCCGTGCCTCAGCGCGTTGGCCGCGACCTCGTTGGCCGCCGTCACGAGGTTGCGGACGGCGCGCGCGCCCACGCCGTGCGCGGCGGCCCGCTCGGCGACGAACGTCCGCAGCCCGTGCAGGTCGTCGTCCTCGATCGGCAGGTACTCGGCGTCACCGGGCCGGTCGAACCGCTGCGCCCGGTCGCAGCGCGTGCCGAACGACACCGGGTCGACGTAGCGCTCGTTCCACTCCCCGGGCCCCGCGCCGCCGCCCGTCCGCTCGCTCAGCAGCAGCGGGTGCGTGCGCCGCGCCTGCTCGATGACCGGCTCGGGCAGCGACGCCCGGTCGTACGGGCACAGCGCCCGCGCGCCCGACCCCTCGAACACCACGTTGATCAGCGACTCGTACCGGGTCCACTCCAGGAGCTGCCGGTCGTCCCACCCGGTCCACACCGGCTCGGCCAGGGCCCGGACGCGGCGCGGCGCATTGGCCGCCACGATCCGCTGGTAGTCCTTCAGCGTCCGTACGGGATGGACGTAGAAGCCCTCCGACGTGTAGAGGTCGACCGCGCGGGCGTCGTCGCCGAGCGTGTCGCGCAGCGCGCCGCGGTTGGCCTCGCGGACGACGGCGACGACCGCCTCGCCCGCCTCGATCCCCGCCCGCAGGAACGGCACGGCCGCCGCCAGGAACTCCTCGGGCCCGCCGTACAGGAACGCCCTGTGCTCCAGTCGCATCAAGCCACGCCCCCGTACGGCCGCGGGAGAGGCCGGGCAGCCGGTGCCAGCCCACCATCTCGATCACGACCTCGACGTCGGGCGGCAGGTTGTCGAGCACCAGGGCGTCCTCCTCGGGAGCTCGGTGGCGTGGTGCGCCAGCAGGTTGAGCCCGCCCAGGTCGATGAAGCCGAGCCGCGAGAGGTCCAGGTGGACGGGGCCGCGGTCGCCGCTTGCCTTGGTCAGCTCCTCGGCGAACACCGCGTGCCGCGCCGCGTCCAGCTCGCCCTCCACGCGCAGCCCGGCCGGGTCGAAGGTGCGGATGATCCGGAGGATTCCGTCGTCGAACTCGGGATCGACTTCCACGAGCACCTCGTGAGCGTTGCGGAGGGCGACCAGTTCGTCGCGGGGGCAGGCGTTGCGGTCGACCTGGCAGATCGCCTTGGCCATCGTGCTCGGCGAGACGGCCTCGCCGAGCCCGTGCTCGCAGCCGAGCATCTCGGTCAGCCGGGAGCGTCCGGGCTCGTTCAGCAGCCAGGTGAAGTCGGTCGTCAGCCGCACCTCGCGGAACCCCTCGCCGAACGCCGCGTCGACCTCCCGGCCCAGCGTGTCGAGCAGCATCGCGGGCTCGAACCGCCCGCGCCGGTCCAGGCACGCGGCCCGGCGGGGAGCACCCGGAGCTGCCCCGACCGGCGCGGCCCGTCGAGGTCGAGGCGGCACAGGCCCGGCAGCCCCTCCGCGGGCGCGTCGGTCACGTAGACGACCTTCTCGTTGGTGTGCAGACCGTCCCGGACGAACGTCCCGATGACTCGGTCGCGCTCTCCGGGGCCCGCGTACGCCAGCCAGCCGTGATCACCCGGCCGGACGTCGCTGACGGGGCGCTTGGCGAACCAGGTGGGTTCCATGGCATGTCCATCGAGGTTGGTGCGGGTGGGTTCAGCGTACGCCGCCGGGGAGGCTTTGGAAGCCCAATGCACGGAGTCCCTCACGCTCTGTCGACGGTGACGTTCCGACCTGCGGGAACGTGGGGCATCCTGAGCAGCAGCCGGACGACCGTCCGGTCACCCGTGCGGATCTGGACCGCCGAGCACAGCAGCCGTACGGCCCACAGGCCGAACCGCCCGCGGCCCGCGCCCCTCGGCGGGATCAGCCCGTACCCCGTGCCCGGGGCCCAGCGCCCCTCGTCGGTCACCTCGCACACCAGCACGGGGCCCGGTCCCGTCCACAGCCGCATCGCGATCGGCGGCCGGCCGTGCCGCAGGGCGTTGGTCACGACCTCCGTCACCGCGACGAGCAGCCGCTGGAGGTCCTCCTCGGGCAGCGCGGCCTGCCGCGCGTAGTCGCTCACGTACGCCCGCAGCCAGTACAGGTCGGGCACGTCGATCTTCAGCAGCTCCGCGTCGGCGGGCGGGTCGCTCAGCGGTTCCCGGTCGCACCGCGCGCTGTAGAGCCACGGGTCCACGTAGCCGGGATTGGCCACGACGCGGCTGCCCCGCACGCTCTCCGGATGCGTCCTGCGCGCCGCCGCGACCACCCCGGCGGGCAGCGCCCTCACCGCGTACGGGCACAGGATCCACGCGCCCGTCTCGCGGAACGCCACGTTCACGAGGGCCTCGACGCGCTGCCACTCGACCACCTCGGCCTCGGGGCGGGACGTCCACACGGGCTCGCCCAGCAGCCTGAGCCGCCGCCCCTGGCGGGCCGCCTCCTCGGCGTCGCCCAGGCAGTCGGCGAACGTCCGCGCCGGATGCCGGTACCACCGCTCGGCCTCGGCGAACTCGACGCCGTCCGCCACCGGCCCGAGGGCCTCACGCAGCACGAACCCGCTGGCGACGCTCGTCACCGCGACCACCCGGTCGCCGTCCTCGACGCCCTCCCGCAGGTAGGGCGCCGTCCCCGCCAGGAAGTCGTCCACCCCGTCGAAGGGGAGGACGCGATGGGCGAAGGCTCGGCTCACGGTTTCCCACCAGATCGCGGCGCCACGGCCCGCCGGCCGGACGGGCTCCCCCCACCCTAAGCCGCACCCCCGCCCAAACCCGACAGCCGTTTTTCACATGCCGCCACCGGCCGAGCGCCGCCCGGCAAGCCGCCGACGCCCATGGCCAGGACGCTAAGCTGAACGTGCCTCCTCCCCGAGGAACCGGACATATCCGGGCGGACGTGGCGAAATCGGCATACGCGGCAGGTTTAGGTCCTGTTGGTGGAAACACCGTGGGGGTTCGAGTCCCCCCGTCCGCACCCCGACACTTTGGCGACCTCGGCGGCGACGGCCGCGTCGCCCCTCCCCTTCGCCGAGTGCGCCGCCGGTCCCGGCAACCAGAAAGTTCGGATTCGCCCGCAAGAAACGGCGGTCCCAGAGGGGTTACCAGGTGTCCGACTCGTACGGGGCAGCTGAGAGGGGCCGTGCGTGAGCAGTGGGAGCACCGGTGACCAAGAGGACGAGGAGACATGGTTCACCTCCATCTACCGGCGGCACTATCCGAGCGTGCTCGGCTACGCGCTGGCGCATGACCGGCGCGACGTCGCCGAGGACATCGCGAACGAGACGTTCCTGACGGCCTGGCGGAAGCTCGGGTCGGTCCCGGCCGACGATCCGCTGCCGTGGCTGCTGGGGGTGGCGCGCAGGCACCGGCTGAAGCTGCGCGCCGCCGGCCGCCGGCACGACTCGATCGCCGACCGCGTCGTCCGGCTCGCCGACGAACGCGACGCGACGGCCTGGGACACCGGGTCGCTGGTGGCCGAACGGGACGTCGGGCTGGCCGCGTTCGCCGCGCTGCCGGACCGGGACGCCGAGATCCTGATCCTCACCGCCTGGTACGGGCTCGGCCCGGCGCGGGCCGCGGTGGTGCTCGGGTGCTCGACCGCGACGTTCTTCGTACGGCTGCACCGGGCGCGCAGGAGGCTCGCGTGCGCACTCGACGACCACGCAGTCCCCGGCGCCCTGGCGGTCGTCGGCGAATCCCTGGAGGGGCAGCACCGATGATCGACAAGACCGTTCGGGCCCTCAAGCCCGCCGCGCTCGACGACGTGGAGCGCGGCCGGGTCGGTCCCGAGCACGACGAGCGGATCGCGGCCATCATGGCGTCCGACCGGCGGGCGCGGCGCCGGTTCGCCCTGCCGTCGGCGGGGGTGCGCGTCGCCGCCGTCGCGGGGCTCGCCGCGAGCATCGCCGTCGGGGCGACCGTCCTGGAGAACCTGGGCGGGACCGACGAGAATGGCCGTCGCCGCTCCGTCCTGCCCGGCTTTCCCACGGGGGCGGCCGCCGACGCCGCGCAGGTGCTGGACCGCGCGGCCCGCGTGGCCGAGGCCAGGCCCGCCGGGACGCCGCGCGAGGACCAGTGGACCTACCTGGAGGAGCGGTCGACCTCGACGTCCAGGAACGCGGGTGCGCGGGCCGCCGGGGACCCGCTGGTGACCTCGACGGTCGTGACCTGGCAGCGCGTGGACGGCAGCCGATGGGCGGTCAAGGACGGCGAGGGCCGGATCGCCTTCCAGGACCCGCGTGGCATCACGCCCCGGACCGACTACGACGCCGTCGCGGCGCTTCCCGCCGATCCCGCCAGGCTGCTCGCGGCGGCGCGCGCGCAGTCGGCCAAGGCTCCGGTCGCCGGCGCCGGCGGCGGTCCCGCGACGCTGTCGTACCTCAACACGATCCTGCGCGACAGCGTCCCCCGCCGAAGATCCAGGCCGCCGTCTTCAGGGCGATGAAGCTGGTGCCGGACGCCGGGCTGGTCTCCGGGGCCAAGGACCACGCCGGACGGGACGCGGTCGCCATCGGCTGGACCACCCCGGACGGGCTGCTCCACGAGGAGGTGCTCTTCGACCCGCGAACCTATGCCTACCTGGGAGAACGAGCCGTCGCGGCCAAGGACCACACGGTCGGCGACGACCTCGGCCGCACGGTCAGCGTGCGCCGCGGCACCGTCCAGAGGCTGGAGGTGCGCATCCGCTCCGGTTTCGTCGACAGGCCGGGTCAGCGCCCCTGACGGCCCCCGGACCAGGGCGGGTGCTCGGGCCTCTCAGAGGGTGAGGTCTCGGCGGAGGCGGTCCACGTGGCCGGTGGCCTTCACGTTGTAGTACGCCTTGTCGATCTTGCCTTCGGCGTCGATGAGGAAGGTGGAGCGGATGACGCCGACGACGACCTTGCCGTAGAGCTTCTTCTCGCCGTACGCGCCGTACGCCTTGAGGATCCCGGCGTCGGGGTCGGACAGGAGGGGGAAGGTGAGGCCCTCCTTCTCGCGGAACTTGGCGAGCTTGGCGGGCTCGTCGGGGGAGACGCCGACGACGGCGACGCCGGCGGCCTCCAGGTCGGCGAGGCTGCTCTGGAAGTCGACGGACTCCTTGGTGCAGCCGGGGGTCATCGCCGCCGGGTAGAAGTAGAGGATCACGCGCTTGCCGCGCAGGGACGCCAGGGACACCGGCTTGCCGTCGGCGTCCGGAAGCTCGAACTCGGGGGCGTCGTCCCCTGGCTGTAGCCGCTCGGACACGGATCCGCCTTTCGCTTCGGGTGGGTCGGGTCCACCGTACCGGCTGGGGTGGCGCGGGCGTTTCACCGCAAGACCTGCGACACTGTTCGGATCATGCGTCGCTCGACACGATAAGGACTACGGCATGGCTGACATGCGCGACCCGGAGGCGCTGGAGCGGGAGATCGAGCGCACCCGCATGGAACTGGCCCGCACGATCGACGAGCTCGCCGACCGGGTCAACCCGCGGAACGTCGCGCAGCGGGGCGCCGACCGGCTGAAAGAGGAGGCCGACCAGGTCGCCAAGACCGTCCGCGCGATGGTGTCGAACGAGGACGGCGAGCCGAAGGTCGACCGGCGGGTGCTGATGGCGGGGGCGGGCGTGGCGGTGGGGATCACCGTTCTGGCGCTCTGGCGCAGGCGCCGCCGCTGAGGACGTGCACGGAGGCGCCGGTCCGCGATGCGCGGCCGGCGCCTCTTCGCGTCCGGGCGAGGACGGCCGTGACGCCCTGGAACTCGGCGAGCTCGGCCCGGCAGGGCGCGCAGGCGCTCAGGTGCGCGCGCAGGTCGGCGGCCTCGGGGCCGCGGAGGCGGCCGAGGGCGTAGACGCCGAGGCCGAGGCGGTGCTGGCACTCTTCCACGGGTGGCAGTACGGGCCCGAGGGGGTCACCGTTCAAGCGCGATGCCGTGGGCGGCGACGCCCTCGTCGAGGATCGCCTCGGCGGTGTGCTTGCTGCGGACGAACGGGTGCGCGAGCAGCGTCTGGAGCGCGGTGCGGCGGGAACGGGTGACGGCGGCGTCGGCGGCGAGCCGTTCGTAGGCGTGGATGGCCTGGGTGAGGCCGCGCACGGGGCGCGGCAGCTCGCCCATCGCGAGGGGCGTCGGGCCGGAGCGGGCGACGAGGGACGGGACCTCGACGATCGCGTCCGGGGGGAGCGAGGCGATGGCGCCGTTGTTGACCGTGTTGACGATCATGCGGCGGTGCTCGTCGCGGTGGAGGGCGCAGATGACGTCCACGGCGAACTCGCCGTGCTCGCCGCCGCCGCGCTCGCGGCTCGGGTCGGGGTCGGGGCGTTCGGCCTCGGCGGCGATCTGCGCGTAGTAGCCGGGGAGCATGGCCTGGATGTCCTCGGCGCGGGTGGTGCCCTTCTCGCGCAGCTCGCGGACGACGTCGTCGTGGAAGAAGTAGTACTTGGCGTACGAGTTGGGCAGGAAGCCGAGGGCCTTGGCCAGCTCGGCCATGCGGGACGGGTCGCGCCAGGGGGTGGCGCCGCCGCCCGGGACGTCGAGGCGGTCGAGGAGCGCGGGCAGGTCGATCTGGACGCCGTCCACGCGGACGCGTTCGGCCCAGGTGGCGTGGTTGAGGCCGATCCAGTCGGCTTCGAGCCGTTCGGCGGGGAGGCCGAGGAGGCCCGCCCACATCTCGGTGTCGCCGGCGAACTGGTCGCAGAGGCCGATCACGCGGGCGCCGGTGTGGCGGGCGACGGCGTCGGTGACGATGTTGGTCGGGTTGGTGTAGTTGACGATCCAGGCGTCGGGGTCCGCGGCGGCGGCGACGTCCAGCAGGACGGGGACGCTGCGCAGGGCCATGAGGAACCCGCCGGGGCCCGCGGTCTCCTGGCCGACGACGCCGTGCCTGAGCGGGATCGACTCGTCGAGGTGGCGGCCGGCCATCCCGCCGGGGCGGAACGTGGTGAACACGTAGGCGGCGCCGTCCACCGCGGGCTTGAGGGCGGTGTGCTCGGTGACGGTGAACGCGGCGTCGCGGGCGGCGAACATGCGGCGGGCGAGCCGCGCCATCGTCGCGAGGTGCCCGGCGTCGGGGTCGTGGAACGCCAGCTCGGCGCCGGCGAGGTCGGCGGCGCGGTGCAGCAGGCCCCGGATCACGCCGGGCATGTAGCCGCTGCCCGCCCCGATGATCGCGATCTTCACGGTCCTCCTAGCGCAGGGTGGGCTCGGCGCGGGTGACGGAGTCGGCGCCGCGGTCCAGTTCGGTCTCGGGGATGTAGGGCACGACGAAGGCGTACTGCTCCAGGATCTCGGGGGCGACCTCGCCGGTCTCGCCGAACGCGGCGATCTCGCCCCAGCAGGGCGCGCCGAGCGAGCCGCTGTGGTGGCGGACCGACAGCCCGGCGCACAGGTTGGCGAAGTGCAGGCGCTGGCCGAGGGGCCATCCGGCGAGGGTGCCGAACACGAACCCGGCGGCGAACACGTCGCCCGCGCCGGTCGGGTCGAGGGCCTCGACGGGCAGGGCGGGCGCGGCGGCGCGTTCCCCGGTGCCGGAGTCGATCGCGATCGCGCCGCGGGAGCCCTGCTTGACCACGACGACGGGGACGCGTTCGGCGAGGGCTTCGAGGGCGTCGCCGGCGGTGGCGGTACGGGTGTAGGCCATGGCCTCGACGGCGTTCGGGAGGAACACGTCGACGTGGTCGAGGCGGTCGAGGACGTCGGTGGACCAGGTCTCGGTGGGGTCCCAGCCGAGGTCGGCGAAGACCAGGGCGCCGGCGCGGCGCATGGCGAGGGCCCAGTCGGGGACGGGGCGGTCGATGTCGACGAAGCAGGTGGCGGCGCGGGGCGGCTCGTCGGCGAGGTCGTCGAACAGGCCGGTGACGGCGGCGGACGAGGGGAGCGGCCGGTTGAAGGTGACCATGCTGCGGTCGGCGGCGTAGGCGAGGGAGACGGTGACGGGGGTGGACCAGCCGGCGACGCGGCGGGACCAGCCGAGCGAGACGTTCTCCTGCTCGCAGAGGGTGCGCCACAGGTACGCGCCGAACATGTCGTCGCCGAACGCGGCGGCGAGGCCGGTGCGCAGGCCGAGGCGGCTCATCGCGACGGCGATGTTGGCGATGCCGCCGGGGGCCGAGCCGAGGCCGTCGGTGACCAGCTCGGTGCCGGGCGGCGGCAGGCCGGGCAGCCCGGTGAAGATCATGTCCATGAAGACCTGGCCGGTGAGGAAGACGTCCAGGTCGTGCGCGGCGAGGTCGCGGGCGGACGGCTCGCGCCGCAACGGTCCGTCCGAGCGGAGCAGCTCGCCGGCCTGGCCGCGTTCGGCGCAGGGGTCCTCCAGGGACGGCCGCGGGGGACGCCGGGGGTGCTCATAGGCTCTCGGGCTGCGTGGCGGTGAACCGGGCCTCGACGGCGGCCCGGACGATCTGGGTGGCGGGCTCCAGGTCGAGCGGCTCGGGCTCGTCGGCGGCCCGGCGGCGGCGGCGCCGTAGGCCATCATCGGCTGCATGTGCTCGACATGGCCGCCGACGCCCTCGTCCGACAGGGAGACCAGGCCGGTGATGCGGCAGCCGAGGGCCTCGGCGTAGCCGCGGGCGCGGACGACGGCCTCGCGCGCGGCCTCGCGGGCGGCGCGGGCGTGCACCTCGCTGTCGCGGCGCAGCGCCCATTCGGGGCCCTGGACGTAGGCGCGCTCCTGGTCGCCGAGGCGGGTGACCAGCTCGCCGAGCACGGCGAAGTCGGTGACGGTGAGCTTGATCCAGACGGTGCCCTGGTAGCCGCGGATCTCGCCCTCGTCGCGGCGGCGGTGCCGCAGCAGCGGGGTGATCGACAGCGCGCCGGTCTCGGGCCGTTCGATCGCCTCGCCGTACGAGCGGACGAGCTCCAGGCAGCGCTGGTTGCGCTCGACGAGGCGGTCGAGCGCGGCGCGCCGGTCGGGCTCCTGCGACTGGAGGTGGACGGACAGGCGGGCGATCTCGGGCTCGGCCTCCAGGACCGCCTCGCCGCGGACGCTGATCAACGGGGCGTCGCTCATACCGGCCAACCTAACCGCTGTGCGGCCGGAACGGTCATGGTTGCACCGTTCCGTCCGCCGCGGCGGCGGTCAGAGGAACGTTCGCCCTTCCCCCGGTAGGTGGGGACGGTGCCGACGAGGTGTTCACCTTCCAGCAGGTGCAGCTCGGCGAAGCGTTCGCACAGCTCACCGGCCTTGGTGTGGCGGAACCAGACGCGGTCGCCGACCTCCAGCAGGTCGGCGGCGTGGCCGAGCAGCGGCGTCTGGACCTCGCCCGCGCCCTCCCTCGGGTCATAGGCGAGCCCGGTCGGCAGGTACGGCTGGGGGAGGCGGATCGCGTCGGCGGGCCCGGACGCCAGGTAGCCGCCGCCGAGGCAGGTGGCGACGCCGGGAGCGGGGCGGCGCGCGACGGGCAGCGCGAACAGGGCCGCGGGCCGTCCGGTGAAGTTGGAGTAATAGTCGAACAGGTGCGGCTGGTAGAGGCCGGACCCGGCGGCGACCTCGGTGACGGCGCGTTCGGCGGCGGTCTTCTCGACGCTGCCGGTGCCGCCTCCGTTGACGAACTCCAGGTCGGTCAGCTCCGTGACGGCGCGGACGATCGCGGCGCGGCGGCGGGCCAGCTCCATCCGGGACCGGCGCTGCATGGCGCGGATGACGCGGCCCATGGCGGGCTTGCCGGGCGGGGTGTCGCCGACGCCGGCGATCTGCGACTCGTACGCCATGAGGCCGACCAGGCGCAGGTTCGGCCGCTTGAGCACGGTCTCGGCGAGCGCGCGGACCTGCGCGGGCGTGCGGAGCGGGGAGCGGAGCGCGCCGATGCGGACGTGCCCGCCGAGCGGCCGGTACGAGGCGTCGATGTCGATGCAGACGCGGACGGGGCGGTCTCCGGCGGCGCTCTCGATGAGGTCGAGGTGCGCGGGGAGTCGACCATGAGGGTGACGGTGGCGGCGGCGTGCTCGTCGGCGGCGAGCGCGGCGATCGCGCGCCGGTCGGTGGTGGGGTAGGCGACGAGGATGTCGTCGCTGGTGCGGTGGCCGGCGAGCCAGAGGGCCTCGGGCAGGGTGAACGCCATGATCCCGGCGAACCCGTCCATGGCGAGGGCCTCGTCCAGCAGCGCCCGGCAGCGCACGGACTTGCTCGCGACGCGGATGGGCTTCCCGGCCGCGCGGGCGACGAGCGCGGCGGCGTTGTCCCGGAACGCGGCGAGGTCGACGGCCGCGAACGGCGCCTCCAGCTCGGCGGTCGCGGCGTCGTACCGATCCCGGATGTTCATGGAAGTCACCGCACCATGCTAGCCGGAGAACATGAAAACAGTTCACGTCCCCGGCGGGGTGGCGCGTTCAGCTCGCCCGGGGGTGGTCGGCGAAGAACCGCCAGAGCATCGTGCTCGCCTCGTCCGGCCACTTGTGGGTGCCGCCCTGGATCTTGCAGTACGCGACCTCCGCGCCGCCGTTCCCCTTGCCCGTCGCGGTGCACGAGGTGCGCGCGGTCAGCGCCTCCACCTTCCGCTTCGGCTCGGGCAGCCCCGCGGCCTTGCGCCAGAACTCCACCGCCTTCGCCGCGGGCGGGAACGGGCTGCTGTCGTTGACGTCCATCCGCCCGCCCCCGTTGATCGGCACGCTCCGGTCGGCCGTCCCGTGGAAGATCATCGCAGAGACGGGGCGGCCCGGATCGCACTTGGTCGCGAGCGCGCCCTCGACCACCCCGATCGCCGCGACCTTGCCCGGCTTCTCGCACGCCAGCCGGTACGCCATGCCCGCGCCGTTCGAGAACCCGGCCACGTACACGCGGTCGGGGTCCACCAGGCCCGAGCCGGTCAGCTTGTCGATCAGCTTGCTCAGGAACCCCACGTCGTCGATCTTGCCGATCTTCGACGCGCCGCAGCAGCCCCCCGCGTTCCACGTGGTCATGAACCCGTCGGGGTACACGGCGAGGAAGCCCTTGTCGTCCGACAGCCCGTCGAAGCCGGTGAGCGACCGCATCTGCTGCATGTTGGCGAGGCCGCCGTGCAGCGCGATCACCGCGGGCGGCGGATCGGCGGGCTTGCCGCCCTTCCACTTGCCCTTGGCCACCTTGGCGGGCATGTGCAGCAGGTACTCGCGGTGCCCGAACGTCCCGACGTCGAGCTTCTGCTTGTGCGTGCCCGCGGCGGTGGGGATGCCCCCGACGGCGGCCGGACGCTTCTCGCCGCCGCCCTTCTCGCCGCCGCCGTCCTTCTTCCCGCTGTCACACGC